>NZ_WWIN01000001.1:4800000-9025608 GCF_009862865.1 Streptomyces sp. SID5469
GGCGACTCCCAGACGATCGGAAGCGCGGGCGAACACACATGGCGTTACCGGATGTGGCAGCATCTGCGCGCCGCGTACGGCGGACCGTTCCGGATCGTCGGCCCGCGCGAGACGCTCTACGACAAGGCCACGGACGCCCCCGACTCGTACGAGTACGCGGACCCGGACTTCCCCCGCGCCCACCTGGCCGGCTGGGGCGAGGGCTGGCTGCACATGGCCCCGCTGATCGGCGAGGCGGTCCGCACCTGCCGGGCCGATGTACTGCTGGTGGCGCTGGGCCTGATCGACCTGGGCTTCTACACGAACGCGCCCCAGACGGCGGAGAACGTCCGGTCCTTCGTGGCCGAGGCCCGTACGGCGAACCCGCGGATCCGGATGATCGTGCTTCCGGTGATACCGAACGTACGCGCGGAGTCGGACACCGCCTTCGCCGCCGAGGTCGCGTCGTTCAACGAACTCCTGGCCAAGGCGGTCGCCGACCTGGACGAACCCCAGTCGCCCCTGCTGCTGGCCTCGCCGCCGCCGTCGTACGACACCGACTTCGACACCTACGACGGAACGCACCCGAACGCGAGCGGCGAGCACAAGATCGCGGAGGCCTTCGCGGAGGCGATGTACCAGGCCTGGGACGTCGGCGAGCCCTACGCCGCCGCCGACTTCGCCTGACCGGAGGCGGCGGGGAGCGCCGACGTGAAGAGGGGGTCGGCGTCGGGCCCGCGGTCCCCGAGCGTGCTGTCCAGGTGGACGTGGGTCATGAGGGCGTACGACGTCCGCGGTGAGACCCCGGTCGGCTCCACCGAAGGCGCCGGCCCCCTCCCACTCCGATGACATCGCGATCGGTGTACGTGGTCATGCGCCAACCCTCCGACCTGAACCAAGGTCGAGGTCAAGTGCTCCGGGCCGGTCCGCCGGACGGGCCCTGGGTCCGGGCGGTCACCAGCGCGAAGGAGAGGAACTCCCCGGCGTCGGCGGTCAGCATGTCGATGACCGGCTGGTGGGCCGCCCGCCCCTCCGGCAGGTGCTCCGCACCCGCACGGCTCCACAGCAGCCAGTCCCGCCAGGCGTCCTCCTGGAGCCGCGCGGACGTCACCGTCACCAGCTCGGTGATCTCCCACTGGAACCGCCACCACTCGGCGGTGTGCCAGGCGATGGCCTCCCAGCCGACCAGGGCCTTGATGTGCGGGGGTATCGCGCCGAGTTCGCGGATCTCGCGGGTCAACGCGGGCGTGGCGATGCCCAGTTGGCCACCCGGACGCAGGAACTTCACCAGGTACGGCAGGTAGCTGTCCGCCGTACCGAAGTACTCGAACGCGTCGATGCTCACGATCGCGTCGAAACTCCCCTCCTCGAAGGGCAGTTGATGCGCCTCGGCCCGTACGGCCGCCACCTGCCCGCCGACGCCCGCCGCCTCGAAGACGGCCGTCGCCTCGTCCGCCCCGATCCACCAGTCGGCGGCGACGACGTCGACGCCGTACTCCCGCGCGAGGAACACCGACGTCGCCCCCTTCCCGGAACCGAGGTCGAGGACCCGCATGCCCGGTCTCAGGTCCAGGTCCCGCGCGAGGTCCTCCAGCAGCCACAGGGGGTTGGGGCCCATGTCGAGGCCGAGCAGCCAGCCGGGGTCGTAGGCGGAGGAGCGGGGGTAGCGGTCCGGGCGTACGAGTGCGTCGAGAGCGGTCACAAGGGACGAGCCAAGCGGATCAGGGGGTGCGGGACAACCGGGTTTCGGGGGACCGTACGGGTGCCCGGGGTGGACGTCAGCCCATGTGGACCGGGGCCGCGCCCTCGACGTGCCGCTGCTTGCCGGCGTTGACGGCCAGGGCGGTGACGGCCAGACCGGCGAGGAACATGCCGGCGGCCGCGGCGAAGGCCATGGTGTACCCGTGGGTGAGCGCGTCGCCCGCCTCGGCGACCAGGGCGGAGTCCTTGGCCGCCAGGCCCCGGTAGAGGGCTCCGGCCGCCTCCGGCAGCTTGTCGTCGGCCGCGGAGGTGGAGACGGTCGACAGGACGGCGAGGCCGAGTGCGCCGCCGATCTGCTGGGCGGTGTTCAGCAGCGCCGAGGCCACTCCGGTGTCCTCGTGGGAGACGCCGCTGACCGCGCCGAGGGTCATCGGGACGAAGCTCATGCCCAGGCCGAGGGCGGTGACGAACATGGCGGGCATCAGATGCCCGGCATACGAGGAGTCCGGCTCCAGCGTCGCGAACCAGAACATGCCCACGGCCGCGACCAGCAGCCCCGGCCCGGCGATCACCCGCGGCGCGAACCGGGCGACCAGCTTGGAGCTGACTCCCGCGGCGGCCGCCATCCCGAAACTGAACGGCAGAAACGCGAAGCCGGTCCTGACCGGGCTGTAGCCCAGGATCAGCTGCGCGTACAGCGTCAGGAAGTAGAAGGTCGCGAACATCCCCGCGCCGATGAACAGCATCGTGGCGTAACTGCCGGAGCGGCTACGGTTCTTGAACAGCCGCAGCGGCATCATCGGGTGCGCGGTCCGCGCCTGAAGCCACAGGAACGCCGCCAGCAGCACGGCCGCCGCCGCGAAGGAGGCCAGCGTGAGCCCGCCCGTCCACCCGTGTTCGCCGCCGCGCGTGATGCCGTGGACCAGGGCGATCAGCCCACCTGTGCCGGCGATGGCGCCGGGCACGTCCAGACGACCGGGGTGACGCTCGGCCTCGACGAGCGTCCGCGTCCCGGCCAGCACCGCGAGCCCGATGGGAATGTTGACGAAGAACACCCAGCGCCAGTCCAGTACGTCGGTGAGCGTGCCGCCCAGCAGCAGCCCGACCGTCGCGCCGACGCCGCCCATGGCCGCGTACACACCCATCGCCGTATTACGCGGCTTTCCCACGGGGAACGTGGTGGTGATGAGCGCCAGCGCACTGGGCGCGGCGAGCGCGGCTCCGACGCCCTGGAGAATACGGGCGGCGATCAGCAATCCCTCATTCGGCGCGAGCCCGCCCAGCAGGGACGCCAGTGTGAAGACGGCGATGCCCACCTGGAACATCTTCCGCCGCCCGAAGAGATCCCCCGCTTTTCCGCCGAGCAGGAGGAGTCCGCCGAAAGCCAGCGCATACGAGTTGACGATCCACGCCAGGTTCGCGTCGGACACACCCAGGTCCGTCTGAATGGCGGGCAGGGCGATGTTGGTGATCGTGGCGTCGAGAACCACCATCAGCTGGGCCGCGGCGATCACGACCAGGGCGAGTCCGAGATGCCGGCCGGCGGACGGGGAACCGGCGCCGGATGTGTCCGGCCCCGCGGGGGCGACGACAGCCGTGCTGTCAGCAGACATGGAAATACTCCAAAGGTGGGCTGGAAACATTTCCCCGGAGCATGAAAGCGACCCGAAAAGTCAACTTCAATTCCGAGAAGGAAAGCCGGGGCGAACGGAATCCAACGAAACGGGACGCCCACGCAATGCAATCCGAGACGAGGTGCCGACACGGCACAACCCGGCCTCGGGACGAGCGTCCACCATAACAGCCGTACCTCCTTGAAGGCGGCGAATATGGGATTTGCATTTCCGACCTGAGCGTGGTCTCACGAAAAGGCGAACGAAAAATGTGTCCACAATTTCCCCCGAAAAGCAAACCGGTGACCCGACGCTCATTTCACGGCTCCGGTCACCGTGCGTATCGTTGCGGTACGCGCACGGCTGCCCGTCCGGAAGGATTCAGTGCGTGTGACGTACATCACGGGAAGCCGAAGGGTGTGGGCGACAGCTCAACGTTGTGAGCATTCCTTTGCGTACCCGGGTGCGGGCCGGGAATTCGAGCGCGTTCGCGGAGCTGTACGACAGCTACGCCCGCGCGGTCTACAACCATGCCTTCCGGCTCACCGCCGACTGGTCGACGGCCGAGGACGTGATGGCCACGACCTTCCTGGAGGCCTGGCGGCTGCGTGAACGGGTCGACCCCGAGGGCGGCTCCCTACGGCCCTGGCTGCTGGGCATCGCCACCAACACCGCGCGCAACCAGTACCGCAGCAACCGTCGCTACCGTGCCGCCGCCAACGCCGCCGCCGCTGCCCAGCTGTCGGTCCCCGACCACGCCGACGAGGTCGCCGGCCGGATCGACGACCGGCACCGCCTCGCGACCGCCCTCACCGCGCTCGCCGCCCTGCGCCGACCCGAACGCGAGGTCATCGCGCTCTGCCTGGGCGAGGGCCTGGACTACGAGGCCGCGGCGGAGGCCCTGGGCATCCCCGTCGGCACCGTCGCCTCCCGGCTCTCCCGCGCCCGCAAGAAGCTGCGCGCGCTCGCCGGGGCCGAAGCGGACGCCCGCCCGGCAGCCAAGTCGGCGTCGGCATCGGCGTCGGCGTCGGCGTCGGCGAAGAAAGTTCGCGGGAAGCGGGAAGGCGCCCGCCCCGGCCGACAGACAAGAGGCGATCACGCACACGCGATCCGGCCCGCACAGGAAGGAAACCGATGAACGCGAACACGTCCCGGCAGCACCCGGCCGAGTGGGAAGAGGGCGCACAGCTCTTTACCCGGACGGCGCGCGACCTGCCGACGGGCCGTCACCAGTTCCACAAGGAGCGTCTGATGGCCCAGATCCAGCAGGAGCAGCAGGAGCAGCGGGGCGAGCACACGGGCAGGTCCGCGGTCCCGGCGAAGACGCGGCGGCTGCGGCTGCCGCGCCCGGCGATCGTCCTGCCCGCGATGGCCGCCACCGTCGCCGCGGCGGTCGTCGCCGGGGTGGCGATGTCCGACGGCGGCGGGGTCAGGGACGGCGGTGTCGCCACCGGACCGGCCCTGACCGCCGAGGTGGGCGCCGCGACCAGCAAGGGCCTACCCCAGCTGCTCGACCAGATCTCGCTGGTCGCCGCCAAGGAGTCCCACCCGGTCGTCAAGCCCGGCCAGTACGTCTACATCGAGTCCAAGACGGCCGACACCTTCCTGAAGACCGTCGACGACAAGACCAGCCTGGCCAGCCACGCGCTGCACCGCCGCCAGGTGTGGAACTCCCCCGACGGCACCAAGGGTTGGCTCATCGACCCCGCCGTCAACACGGACTCCGCGGGGGAGACCCTGAGCCTGCCCGACGAGCAGGGCAACACCCCCAAGGGCAGCCTCAACTACCCGACGTACGACTACCTCGCCAAGCTGACCACCGACCCCGACCAGCTCCTCGCCCTGATCTACAAGGAGACCAAGGGCCAGGGCAACACCCCCGACCAGCAGGCCTTCACCACCATCGGCGACCTGCTCGGCGAGAGCTACCCGCCGGCGGAGCTGTACTCGGCCCTGTTCAAGACCGCCGCGAAGATTCCCGGCGTCGTCGTGGTGCCGGAAGCGGTGGACGCGGTCGGCAGGACCGGGATCGCGGTGGCCCGCCTGGACGAGACCAGCGGTCAGCGCGAGGAGTGGATCTTCGACAGGAAGACCCACGTCTTCCTCGGCGAGCGCTCCGTCCAGGTGAAGAAGAACACCGGCACGGAGGCCCTGATGAAGCCCGGCACGGTGACCTTCACCAGCGCGATCCTCCACCGGGCCGTCGTCGACGGCATGAAGCAGGCACCGTCACAGGCGGGCTGACCGCCCCACCACCTCGTACCGCGACTCACCGGACTACGCGACCGAGACGAGGCTCTCCTTCGGAGACGACGTGGACCTCGCCGACACCGTCGTCGGCCTCACCCTCAAAACCGACGAGTTCCCCCGCGCCTGAGCCCGCTCACGGCCCGGGTCGTGGTGGCCGCCGTTCCCTCCAGGGCCGTTCCCTCCAGGGGCCGTTCCCTCCAGGGGCCGGCCGGAGCCATGGCGGCCACCACGCGAAACCATCGGTTTACGACGTCACCAGGCGAACGCTTCAGGTGACGGCCCCGGGCCCGGGAAGATCTCGTCCAGGCCGGACAGCAGTTCCTCCGACAGCTCCAGCTCGACGGCGCGCAGGGCGGAGTCGAGCTGTTCGGCGGTGCGGGGGCCGACGATGGGTCCGGTGACTCCGGGGCGGGTCAGAAGCCAGGCCAGTGCGGCCTCGCCGGGCTCGACCCCGTGCTTGTCGAGCAGATCCTCGTACGACTGGATCTGCGCGCGGATGGCGGTGTTGGCCAGGGAGTCGGCGGCCCGGCCGGAGGCGCGTCGGCCGCCCTCGGCCTCCTTCTTGATGACACCGCCGAGCAGTCCGCCGTGCAGCGGCGACCACGGGATGACACCGAGCCCGTACTCCTGCGCGGCCGGGATGACCTCCATCTCGGCGCGGCGCTCGGCGAGGTTGTACAGGCACTGCTCGCTGACGAGCCCGATGGTGCCGTGGCGGCGCGCGGCGATCTCGTTGGCCTGGGCGATCTTGTAGCCGGGGAAGTTGGAGGACCCCACGTACAGGATCTTCCCCTGCTGCACCAGCACGTCGACGGCCTGCCAGATCTCCTCGAAGGGAGTCGAGCGGTCGACGTGGTGGAACTGGTAGATGTCGATGTAGTCGGTCTGGAGGCGCTTCAGACTGGCGTCCACCGCCCGCCGGATGTTCAGGGCGGAGAGCTTGTCGTGGTTGGGCCAGGGGTCGCCGCCGGCGGCCATGTTCCCGTACACCTTGGTGGCCAGGACCACCTTGTCGCGACGGTCGCCGCCCTGCGCGAACCAGTTCCCGATGATCGATTCCGTACGGCCCTTGTTCTCGCCCCAGCCGTACACGTTGGCGGTGTCGAAGTAGTTGATGCCCGCGTCCAGCGCCGCGTCCATGATCGCGTGGCTGTCGGCTTCGTCGGTCTGCGGACCGAAGTTCATGGTGCCGAGGACGAGTCGGCTGACCTTGAGTCCTGTGCGTCCGAGCTGCGTGTACTCCATGAGGTCCCAGCCAACGCCTTCGAGCCCGCTCGAAGCAAGCATGGCGAAGAGCCGGTTCGGCTCGTCAGGGTCGCGGCGGCGCCACCGCGAGCACCGCCTTCCCCCGGTTCGCCCCCGACTGGAGTACCCGGTGGGCCTGCGGTGCGTCGGGCAGGGCGTACTCGTCCGTGATGTCGATGTGGAGGTCGCCCGCTGCGGCCAGGGCGAGGGCCGCGAGGGCGTGGGTGCGGACGAGGGCCGGGTCACGGCGGGCGAGGTCGCCGATGTTGTAGCCGGTCAGGGTGCGGTTGTTCTTCCAGAGGGGGAGGACGGGGAGCCGCAGGTCGGGGTGGCGGCCCGCTTCTCCGTACACCGCAAGGCGGCCGAAGGGGGCGAGCACCTCGAAGCCGGCCAGGCGGGTCGGGCCGCCGACCGGGTCGAGGACGATGTCGACGCCCCGGCCACCGGTGGCCGCGCGGACCGCGTCCCCGAAACCGTCGCGCACGAAGACCGCGTCGTAGCCGAAGCGCTTCGCGTACGCGGCCTTTTCGGGGGTGCCGACCGTGCCGTACACAGCCGTGGCTCCCAGGGCGCGGGCGATCTGTGCCGCCGCCGAGCCGACGCCTCCGGCCGCCGCGTGGATCAGTACCGTCTCGCCGGGGGCGATGCGAGCCGCGCCGGCGAGGACACCGTACGCCGTGGTCAGGACGAGCGCCGCGCCCCCGCCGGTGCGCAGGTCGAGGCCACCGAGGGGGAAGACGAAGGCGGCCGGGGCGACGACGTACTCGGCGTACCCGCCGCCGTCGGGGAGATACGCGGCCACGGCATCGCCGACGGACAGGCCGCGCGCCCCGTCGCCGTCACCGAAGGACCGGCCGCTCACCCCCGTGCCGTCACCGACCGCCGGGCCCGTCACGCCGTCGCCGAGCGCGGCGATGTGACCGGCCGCCTCCAGACCGGTGACCGTCTCGCCCTCGGGCGCGCCGAAGTCGCCCAGGCGGTGCTGGACCTCGCCGTAGTTGACGCCGGCGTAGGCGACGCGGATCAGGACCTCGCCGGGACCGGGCTGAGGGTCGGGGAGTTCGACGAGGCGCAGCACCTCGGGTCCGCCGGTCTCCCTGAACGCGATCGCCTTCATGTGTGTGCCCCCCCAGGGGCGCCGCCGGGCGCCCATGATCCGCACGTCCTGTGTGACGGTCGAACCCCGGAGCCGTACGCCCCTATTCCCGGGCCGGCCCCGGAGGCGTTCGCCTGGCAGCCCCCCGGCGCTCGCCGGGGAAGGCGGGGCAGGCAGGGCAGGCGGGGAACGGCACAGCGGTGGCGGCGGCGGTCTACTGTCCGACCGCCGCCGCCAGCGCCACGACGACGAACATCAGCACAAGCACACCGGCCATGATCCGGTTACGGGTCTTCGGGTCCACGCCCTTGAGCCTAACCGCCCCCGCCCGCCCGTCCTCAGGCGCCCGCTCTCAGGCGCCCGCCCCGAGCGGCCATCCGGCGACCGTCTCGTACCGGGGCTGCTCACCCGGCACCCCCGACTTCGGCAGCCGGCTGCGTACGAGACACAGCTCGCCCACCGTCCACGTGCGGCTCGCGAAGGTGTCGAGGGCCTCGACGTAGGGCCGCGCGTCGACCGCGTCGCGGCTGCGCGCCACCGTCAGATGCGGGCGGTAGCGGCGGTGCTCCCCCATCGGCACGCCCGCCCTCCCGGCCGCCGCCTCCGCCCGCTCGGCCAGCAGCCGCAGGGTGCCCAGGTCGCCCTCCGCGCCCGCCCACAGCGCCCGCCCATGGCCGAACTGTCCTCCGCCCCGCACCGCCAGCGGAAAGGGCGCGGTCCGCCGGGCGGCGCGCTCCAGCCGTACCGAGAGCTCCGGTACGAGTTCGTCGTCGACCTCTCCGTAGAAGGCGAGCGTGAAGTGCCAGCCGGGGCGGCCCGTCCAGCGCAGCCCGTCCGCTCCCGGCAGCCGGTGCAACTCGTCGACGGCAGAGGCGAGTTCCCGGACCACGTCATCGGGTGGCAGCACCGCGGCGAAGAGTCTCATGACGTCACCTTCCCAGAGGCCTACCCTGCTCGCATGAAGATCAGCATGAAGATCAGGAAGGGCACCACCGACGACATCCCCGCCATACTCGGCCTGCTCGACGGCGCGGTCGCCTGGCTCGTCTCGCAGGGGCGCACCCGGCAGTGGGGTACCCGGCCGTGGACCGAGCGGCCCGGGGCGGTGGAGATGGTGCACACGTACGTGGCCGCCGGCACTCCGTGGATCGCGGAGGTCGACGGCGTCCCCGCGGGCACGCTCACCCTCAGCGAGGGCCCCGGCGGCTACGTCGCCCCGGCGGGCGAACCCGAGCGGTACGTGCATCTGCTCGCCGCCGACCACCGGTTCGCCGGCCACGGCGTCGGCGGGGCCCTGCTCGCGCACGCCGCCGAGGAGACACGGCGGGCGGGGGTCTCCCTGCTGCGGGTCGACTGCTACGCGGGGGACGACGGCAAGCTCGTCGCGTACTACGAGGGCAACGGCTTCGTCCGGACGGAGCCCTTCACCGTGACCGTCGACGGCGCCGACTGGCCGGGGCAGGTGCTGGCACGGCGGGTGTAGGCCCGGAGGGTGCGGGCGCGTCGGCCCGCCCTCCGGGCGCGGCTCACGCCGCCGTCGCCAGCTCGCGCTCGCGCGGGACGAAGCGAACCTGCGGATGCCCGTGGTGCCAGCCGACCGACAGGCGCAGACCGCCGACGCGGGCCAGCACCAGGCCGATCGTGACGGCCGCGAGGGCCGAGACGAGACCGCCGGCGGCGAAGCCGACCCTGGCTCCGTACGCGTCCGTGATCCAGCCGACCACGGGCGCGCCCAGCGGCGTACCGCCCATGAAGACCATCATGAACAGGGCCATGACGCGGCCGCGCATGGCCGGGTCGGTGCCCATCTGGACGGCCGTGTTCGCGGTGACGTTCACCGTCAGACCGAACATGCCGATCGGGACCATGAGGAGCGAGAAGAGCCACAGCGACGGGGCGACGGCCGCCACGATCTCCAGCGCGCCGAAGGCCACCGCCGACGCGATCAGGACCCGCAGCCGGGCCGTGCCGCGCCGGGCGGCCAGCAGCGCGCCCGCCACCGAGCCCACCGCCATCAGCGTGTTGAACAGGCTGTAGGCACCGGCGCCCGCGTGGAAGACGTCGTCCGCGTACGCCGACAGCCAGACCGGGAAGTTGAAGCCGAAGGTGCCGATGAAGCCGACGAGGACGATCGGCCAGATCAGCTCCGGGCGGCCGGCGACATAGCGGAGGCCTTCGCGCAGCTGGCCCTTGCCGCGCGGGGCCCGCTCGACGACATGCAGCTCGCGGGAGCTCATGAGGAGCAGGCCCGCGATCGGGGCGATGAAGGACAGGCCGTTGAGCAGGAACGCCCAGCCCGTGCCGACGCCCGTGATCAGGACACCGGCCACCGCGGGGCCGATCAGGCGGGCCGACTGGAAGTTCGCCGAGTTCAGGCTGACCGCGTTCTGCAACTGGCCGGGGCCGACCATTTCGGAGACGAAGGACTGCCGGGCCGGGTTGTCGACGACCGTGGCGAGGCCGACGGCGAAGGCCGCCAGGTAGACGTGCCAGACCTGGACGTGGCCGGAGAGGGTCAGGAAGGCGAGGGCGAGACCGGTGACGCCCATCGCCGACTGGGTGGCGAGCAGCGTGGGGCGCTTGGGGAGGCGGTCGACGAGGACGCCGCCGTACAGCCCGAAGAGCAGCATCGGCAGGAACTGGAGCGCGGTGGTCACACCGACGGCGGTGGACGAGCCGGTGAGGCTCAGCACCAGCCAGTCCTGGGCGATGCGCTGCATCCAGGTGCCGGTGTTGGAGACGACCTGGCCGGTGAAGAAGAGGCGGTAGTTCCTGATCCTCAGCGAGCTGAACATGGAGGAACGCCTGGGTGCGGACGGGGAGTCGTGGGCGGCAGGTGCGGGGGCGGAGTCTGCTCCGGATCCCGTACTCAAACGGATTCGCCTCCTTGTGATGGGCGGCTGCCTACGCGCGGGTGGGGCCGCGTCTTACAGGTGTGCGGTTGCAGGTGGGGCAGTTGCAGGTGGGGCAGTTGCAGGTGGGGCGGTTACACGTGGGCGGTTACAGATGGGCGAGCTTCTCCAGTACGGGGGCGGCGGCGCGGAGTTTCGCCCACTCGTCGTCGTCGAGCCCCTCGACCAGACCGGCCAGCCACACGTTGCGTCTGCGGCGGCTCTCTTCGAGCATCGCCTCGGCCCGCTCGGTCTGCGTGACGACCTTCTGGCGCCGGTCCTCGGGATGCGGCTCCAGCCTGACCAGCCCCTTGCTCTCCAGCAGGGCCACGATGCGGGTCATCGAGGGCGGCTGGACGTGCTCCTTGCGGGCGAGTTCGCCGGGCGTGGCGGAGCCGCAGCGGGCGAGGGTGCCGAGCACCGACATCTCGGTGGGGCTCAGCGACTCGTCGACCCGCTGGTGCTTGAGTCGGCGCGAGAGACGCATCACAGCGGAGCGAAGGGCGTTCACGGCGGCAGCGTCGTCGCCATGGGTCAGGTCAACCATGTTCTTTAGATTAACTCATTACTCTCGCTAAAGACCACCCGGGCGCGCGGCCCCATCCGTGACTCCCGCCACTCCTGCCCACCGGCCCCAAGGAAATCCGGCGGAAACACCCAAGCCGCACGCCTCACCCATATGAGTGACCCGGCAGCGGAAAGTGACACGCCACCCACCCGGGTCCGGCGACCCTCGTCGCATGGGGACCAGCGTGCTCAGCCTGCGGATAGACGGGGAGCTGCTCGAGCGGCTCCGGCACCATGCCGCCAAAAGGGGAATGAGCGTCCAGGACTATGTCGTCCGGACGCTCATTCGGGATGACTTCGACGAGCGGTTTCAGGCCGCCGTCGACGAGACGGAGAAGTTCTACGGGGTCACGTGATCACGTGACCCCCGCCGGTCATGTGAGACCCAGCGCCGGCATCAGGTAGTAGAAGCCGAAGACCGCCGCCACGACGTACATCGCGACCGGGATCTCGCGGCCCCGGCCGGCGGCCAGGCGCAGCACCACGAAGGTGATGAAACCCATGCCGATGCCGTTCGTGATCGAGTAGGTGAACGGCATCATCATCATCGTCACGAAGGCCGGGATGGCGATCGTGTAGTCCGCCCAGTCGATCTCCTTGACCGAGTTGGACAGGATCAGGAAGCCGACCGCGAGCAGCGCCGGGGTGGCCGCCTGGGACGGGACCATCGTGGCGACCGGGGTGAGGAAGAGGGCCACCGCGAAGAGGCCGCCCGTGATGATGTTCGCGAAGCCCGTACGCGCGCCCTCGCCGACGCCCGCCGTGGACTCCACGAAGCAGGTGGTGGCGGAGGAGGAGCTGGCGCCGCCCGCCGCGACCGCGATGCCGTCGACGAACAGGACCTTGTTGATGCCGGGCATGTTGCCCTCGGCGTCGGTGAGCTTGGCCTCGTCGCTGACGCCCATGATCGTGCCCATCGCGTCGAAGAAGCACGACAGCAGCACGGTGAAGACGAAGAGGATGCCGGTCAGCGCGCCGACCTCGCTGAAGCCGCCGAAGAGACTGACCTTGCCGATCAGGCCGAAGTCGGGGCTGGCGACCGGGTTGCCCGGCCACTTCGGGGTGGTCAGGCCCCAGGACGGGACATGGGCGACGGCGTTGATGATCATCGCGAGGACCGTCATCGCGACGATCGAGATCAGGATCGCGCCCGGCACCTTGCGGACGATCAGCGCGAGGGTGAGCAGCGCGCCGAGGACGAAGACCAGGATGGGCCAGCCGTTGAGGTGGCCGTCGGTGCCGAGCTGGAGCGGGACCGTGGTGTGGGCGGCGTCCGGGATGCGGGAGACGAAGCCGGAGTCGACGAGCCCGATCAGCATGATGAACAGGCCGATACCGATCGAGATGCCCTTGCGCAGCCCGAGCGGCACGGCGTTCATGACGCGCTCGCGCAGACCGGTGGCGACCAGGAGCATCACCACCAGGCCGGCGAGTACGACCATGCCCATCGCGTCCGGCCAGGACATCCGGGGCGCGAGCTGGAGCGCGACCACCGTGTTCACACCCAGGCCCGCGGCCAGCGCGATCGGGACGTTGCCGATGACACCCATGAGGAGCGTGGTGAAGGCGGCGGTGACGGCGGTCGCGGTGACCAGCTGGCCGTAGTCCAGCTGGTGGCCGTACATGTCCTTGGCGCTGCTGAGAATGATCGGGTTCAGCACGATGATGTACGCCATCGCGAAGAAGGTGGCGAAACCGCCGCGGATCTCGCGGGACAGCGTGCTGCCCCGCTCGGAGATCTTGAAGTAGCGGTCGAGGGCGCCGTATGCGGGCCGGTCGCCCGGCTGCTCGGGCGCGGGAACCTTGGCGGGGGCCGAGGTGGACATGCGTGACCTCATGCGGGTGCGGGGGATGGGAACGTCGTCAAACGTGATCGAGCTTGATCGAGTCTGGCTGCCGCTCGATCACCAACAGGTTTCCCCCACGTTTCTGTTGGTGTTTCGTACGAACAGAAGGAGCCAGACTCCAACCGTTTCAGTATGAACATATGAGAAAGAAATCTCCATCTCCGCGCGTAGACCCTTGGTATACAACGGCTCCACGGGCGTGGACGTGACCGCCGGAGCCGCCTCGTAAGCTGTGCGCATGGCGAAATGGACCCCCACGCACGAGGCGCCGGAGCCCCTGGAGGGCCCCGTGGTCGCCACCATCACCGGCGGCACGATCCTGTGGTTCGTCCTCTTCCTGGTCCAGCTCCCGTTCTACGGCTGGTTCGACGACCACGGGCACACCTGGTGGGTGTGGACCTGCCTGGCCGGCGCCGGTCTCGGCCTCATCGGCATCTGGTACGTGCGGGGACGGGACGCGGCGATCAAGCGGGACGCCGCGGAGAAGCAACCGCAGGTGAAGTAACCGCAGCGGAAACAGGCGCAGCAGAAGGGGGCGCGGCGGGCACGACCGCCTACGTACGACCACAGCACCACTCTCCGCCGCCCGCCCTCCTCCCCTGGTCGGATCTTTGGGGCACTCGGCAGGTGAAGGTGTATATCCGCACGTACCGTCGAATGCATGACCCACATCGACGCGGGCGCCGAACTCGATCCTGTGCACCCCATGCCCCTCCCCGGGCGGGCGCGAGGACTGAGCACCGCCCAGGTGGCCGAGCGGGTTGCCCGTGGCGAGGTCAACGACGTCCCCGTGCGCAGCAGCCGCTCCCTCGGCGAGATCGTCCGCGCCAACGTCTTCACCCGCTTCAACGCGATCATCGGCGTGCTCTGGCTGGTCATGCTGTTCGTGGCGCCGTTCCAGGACAGCCTCTTCGGATACGTGATCATCGCCAACACCGGGATCGGCATCATCCAGGAGTGGCGGGCGAAGAAGACCCTGGACTCGCTCGCGCTGATCGGCGAGGCGAAGCCGACCGTGCGCCGGGACGGGGTCGCCTCCGAGGTCAGCACCTCCGAGATCGTGCTGGACGACGTGATCGAGACCGCGCCCGGCGACAAGATCGTGGTCGACGGGGTGTGCGTCGAGACCGACGGCCTGGAGATCGACGAGTCGCTGCTGACGGGCGAGGCCGATCCCGTCGTCAAGCACGCCGGCGACTCGGTCATGTCCGGCAGTTTCGTGGTCGCGGGCGGCGGCGCGTTCAAGGCGACGAAGGTGGGCCGGGAGGCGTACGCGGCACAGCTCGCCGAGGAGGCGTCCCGGTTCACGCTGGTCCACTCCGAGCTGCGTACGGGCATCTCCACGATCCTCAAGTACGTGACGTGGATGATGGTCCCGACCGCGATCGGCCTCGTCATCAGCCAGCTGGTGGTCAAGCAGAACGACTTCAAAAACTCCGTCGCCCGCACGGTCGGCGGCATCGTGCCGATGGTCCCCGAGGGGCTCGTGCTCCTCACGTCCGTCGCCTTCGCGATCGGCGTCATCCGCCTCGGCCGCCGCAACGTCCTGGTGCAGGAACTGCCCGCGATCGAGGGGCTCGCCCGCGTCGACACCGTCTGCCTGGACAAGACGGGCACGCTCACCGAGGGCGGCATGGACGTCACGGAGCTGCGGCCGCTCGGTGGCGCCGACGAGGCGTACGTACGGAAGGTCCTCGGCGCGCTCGGCGAGTCCGACCCGCGGCCGAACGCGTCCCTCCAGGCGATCATCAACGCCTACCAGGACAGCGACGACTGGCGCTGCACGGAGTCGCTGCCCTTTTCGTCGGCCCGCAAGTACAGCGGGGCGTCCTTCAGTGAGGGCAACGGCGAGTCCAGTACGTGGCTCCTGGGCGCCCCCGACGTGCTGCTGCCCGCCGACGACCCGGCGCTCGCCGAGACCGAGCAGCTCAACGAGCAGGGGCTGCGGGTGCTGCTCCTCACCCGCGCCGTACGGGACCTGGACGACCGCGAGGTGAAGACGGAGGCGCGGCCCACCGCCCTGGTCGTCCTGGAGCAGCGGCTGCGGCCGGACGCCGCCGACACCCTGCGCTACTTCGCCGAGCAGAACGTCCACGCCAAGGTGATCTCCGGCGACAACGCGGTGTCCGTGGGCGCGGTGGCAGGAAAGCTCGGGTTGACCGGCGGCGTGGTGGACGCGCGCGCACTTCCCGCGGAGCGGGCGGAGATGGCGAAGGGGTTGGACAAGGGCACGGTGTTCGGGCGGGTCACCCCGCAGCAGAAGCGGGACATGGTGGGCGCGCTCCAGTCACGCGGGCACACGGTGGCGATGACCGGCGACGGCGTGAACGACGTACTGGCCCTCAAGGACGCCGACATCGGCGTGTCGATGGGCTCGGGCTCCGAGGCGACCCGGGCGGTCGCGCAGATCGTGCTGCTCGACAACAGCTTCGCGACGCTGCCGTCGGTGGTCGGGGAGGGCCGCCGGGTCATCGGCAACATCACCCGCGTGGCGACCCTCTTCCTCGTGAAGACGGTCTACTCGGTGCTGCTGGCCGTGCTGGTGGTGTGCTGGCAGGTGGAGTACCCGTTCCTGCCACGGCACCTGACGCTTCTGTCCACCCTGACGATCGGCGTCCCGGCGTTCTTCCTGGCCCTCGCCCCCAACAAGGAGCGGGCGAAACCCCACTTCGTACGCCGGGTCATGCGGTACTCGATCCCGGGCGGGGTCCTGGCGGCGGTGGCGACCTTCGTCTGCTATCTGCTCGCCCGCCACCACTACACCGGGCCGGGCGCGCTGGACGCGGAGACCAGCGCCGCGACGCTGACGCTGTTCCTGATCTCCATGTGGGTGCTGGCGATCATCGCCCGGCCGTACACCTGGTGGCGGATCTGCCTCGTCGCCGCGATGGGCGGGGCGTTCCTGCTGGTGCTGGTCGTGCCGTCGCTCCAGCAGTTCTTCGCGCTGAAGCTGGTCGGCGTGACGATGCCGTGGCTCGCGGTGGCCATCGCGGCGGTGGCGGCGGCCACCCTGGAGTTCCTGTGGAAGTGGGTGGACCGCCGCTTTCCCGCGTGAGCGGTGCGGGGTTTACTGCACGTCGATGGCGTCGCCCGCGGAGTCGACCGCCGGGGTCGTGGACGTGCCCGCGAAGGAGTAGCGGAAGGTGCCGTCGGCGGAGGCCGTGACGGTCGTCTTCAGGTTGCCCTTGCTGTCGGACTTGATCGTCTTGAGGGTGGTGAAGGTGCTGCTGCCCTTCTTCTTGAACTGCAGCTTCACGGACTGGCTGGTGTAGCCCGCGTACTTGCCGGTGTCCCAGTTGGCGCGGGTCAGGGCGCCGGTGACCGTGATGGTCCGGCCCTTCTTGACCGGCTCCGGGGAGGCGTTGACGGTGAGCTTCGAGTAGCGCTGGACCTTGGTGGTGCCGAGGTCGCCCTGCACCGTCTCGTCCCCGTCGGCCGTGATGGCGAGACCGCCCGCCTTCCACGTGGCGGCGTCGGCGTTCACCAGGTCGCCGTCGCCCGGGCGGAGGTAGATGGTGCCCACGCAGCTGGCGACGGTCGTCGACGTGGCGGTGCAGGTCGCCGGCTCGTCGCTGATGAAGACGTTCGTCGGCTCGTCGACCGAGGAGCCGCGGTAGATGAGCGGGCCGTTGGCGAAGTTGTCCTCGCTCATGTCGAGGTCGGCGGCGTGCGTCAGGGTGTACGTGACGGGGATCGCGACCTCCTTCGTCGTGCCCACGACGATGTTCTTGCTCTTGTTCACCTTCATGTCGGAGAAGGTGACGTCGAGGTCGGCGGCGGTGCCCGCCGTGGCGGGCCGGAAGCCGGACTTGCCGGAGGCGGCGGTGGACAGCCCCCAGGCGTGGGCGATGTCAGCGCGGGACACCGAGTCGGCGGCCTGCGCGGCCGGTACGGCGAAAGCGGAGAGGGCCAGGGCGCCGGTGGCGGCGGCCACAGTGGCACGTATGCGCATGCATTCCCCAAGTGGAGAGGGGCCCACGGTTCGTCGTCACGTGGGGCCCGAGTTTGGCGTGAGTCTGTTGACTCGCGTGTTCAGATCCATGCCTCATGCGAATGGTTGTACGGGCAGGTGAATCTTTTGTGCCCGCATTACCTGAGGCGCGGTCTGAAGCACGCACGGGAGCACGAACTGCGCGAAAAGGGCTGCGAGGGCCGCCCGTACGACTCCGGTACGGCCCCCGTCGTCCTGCACGACGTCCTGGATGTCGTCCTTCACGTCGTCCTGGATGTCAGTCGAACCAGCGGTCCCGCGCCAGCTCCTCCGTGCGGGACGGGTCCTCGATGAGCGCGGCCACCTCGAACCGCCGCGGCCACTGACCCGCCGCCCAGGCGAGGCCGGCTGCGACGCCCTCCAGGGTGGACGCGTGCAGCACGCCGTCCCGGGTGCGGCGCCAGTCGAGTTCGGTGCCGTCGACGACCAGCTCCTCGTGCTCCACGTACGACGCCGGGGTCGACGGGCCGAGCAGCACCCGCACCGACTCCGGTACGTCGTGTTCGACGCCCTCGGAGTCCACCTCCCCCGTCACCGACTCGCTCAGCCGCCGCACCTGGAACAGCTCGGCGAGACCGGCGGCCCTGGACGGGGGTACGGGGAGCAGCGGCGTCCCGGCGGTGAAGGGCAGCAGGTCGGGCGAGTCGACGACCACGGCGTCGGCCGCGTCCACCACGACGACCTCGCCGTCGACGACGGCCCGCAGCTCGTCCGGCAGGGTCACCCGCTCCGGGTCGAGGTCGGCCAGGAAGCCGTAGAGGGCGTGCAGCTGGGCGCCCGAGACCTCCCGCTCCGGATCGGCGAGCCGGTCGAGCAGCTCGGCGGCGCCGCCCGGCTCGTCGAGGAGGGCGGCGACGGAGGTACGGACGCCCAGCGCCCGCAGTACCTGCTCGTCGTCGAACCCGGTGGCGTCGGCCTCGTCGTACAGGCCGCGCAGCAGCGGATCGCCGCCCGCGGCGCGCAGACCGGCGGGGCGGCGGCCGTCGAGCACGGGGTGTCCGCGCAGCCACCAGGCGGTGTACGGCCGTACGACCTCGTGCGTACCGTCCGGGAGCAGGATCCGTACCGGCTGGATCAGCGCGTCCCGCAGCGGCGGCCGCGACAGCAGGGCGAGGGCCTGGGGCCAGCAGTCGTCGTCGACGAGGTCCAGGTCGCGTACCGCGACGATCTCCGTGGCGACCGGCGGCACCGGCGTGTCGGGCAGCCGGTCCAGGACGTCCTCGCACCACACGTCGACGGCGTCGAGGAGTCCGGCGTCATCGGGTTCCGCGAAGTCGGAGTCGCGGGGCTCCAGTTCGTCCGGGTCGAGGACGACGTCCGTGGTGCGGACGAGGGCGAAGTCGGCGAGCACACCGCAGGCCGCCAGGGGCTGCTCGCCCCAGCGGTCGGCCAGCTCGGCGTCGACGAAGGCGAGCTCGCCGTCCCGCATGACGCGGGCGAACGGGCTGCCGGGCAGGACGAGTTCGCCCGCGGGCGCCGGCTCCCCCTCCTCGTCGGGGAGGGCGAGGGCGCCGAGCCAGGGCTCGTCGCCGGGTTCGAGGCCCGCGTCGCGGACGAGGGCGAGGACGGTGTCGGCCAACTCCTCGGCGTCCGGCCCCTCCTGGTCCCAGGCAGGGGCCTCGTCGTCCAGGGAGGCGGCGACGGCGGCGCGCACCTGAGGGGTGGTGAGGACGGCGCGGGGGGTGGCGGGGAGGGCGCCGAGCTTCTCCAACAGGGGATGGGCGGCCTCCGGGTGCGCCACCTTCAGGCCCAGCCGGGCCAGGGCCTCGGGAGCGGCCTGCGGCCCGTCGGCGGTGGGCAGGAGGACCTGGCGGGGCCCGATGGTCGTACGCCCGTCGGCGAGCGGCACGGGCAGCCCGGACAGCCGGTCCGGGTCGACGCCCGCGAGGCTGTCGTACAGCCGCCGCCACCAGCCGGGGTCCTTCTCCAGCCCGGCCAGCCGGTCCACGGCCTCCGTGAGCGGCACCCGGGCCACACCGAGGGTGCGCAGCTCCACCCGGCGCTCGAGCCCGGCGGGCAGCAGGCTGGGCAGCACCTCGGCGAGGACGCGTACGGTGTCCGCGCCCGCCCCCTCCACCACCTCGGCGTCACGGGGGCGCAGGGCGACGGGGGCTACGGCGTCCCAGTCGGCGGGGTCCTCGGCGGGACTCTCCGCCGGGCCCTCTGCGGCGGCCTGCCGGTCGGCGGCCTGCCGGTCGGCGCCCTCGGCGGCGGGCGGCAGGAACGCGGTGCGCGGCAGCCGGTCCAGGATCGCCTGGCGCAGGGCGCCGTCGAGGACGCCCTTGCCGAGCGGGCCGGGGACGAGACCGATGATGCCGGGGGTCACCGGCCGCCAGGCGGCGAGAAGTCCGGCGTACGCGTCGGCCGCCCGCTCGACGAGGAAGTCGGTGAGCGGGCCCGGGGCGGCGTGCCGGCGGCTGGTGTCCAGCGGCAGGGAGGCGATGAGCAGGGCGGGAACGCCGAGGGGCTCGTCGCTGGGGGTGGGCGCGTGCACGACCGGCGCGGTGCGCGGGAAGGCCGGGACACCCTCGGAGTCGAGGGGGACGGCCCAGGTCACGGACCAGTGCGGACGCAGCCGCTCCTCGACCGAGCGGCCGGCCAGCAGTTCGGGGGCCAGGGGGCCGTGCTGGGAGACGGTGCGCCAGCGGGTGGTGCCGTCTCGGGTGTCCTCGATGCGGACGGTGCGGTGCGCGGTGGTGGTCCGGTCGGCGCCGGAGGGGTCGGGCGCGACCTGCCCGGCGTCCGTACCCGTACGGTCCGCGGCGGCGCCGTGTTCCGTGCCCTCGGTCAGGCGCCGCAGGGTCCTCGCGTCCCCCTCGCCCACCTCCACCACGACCTCCTCCAGGCCCGGCAGGGCGAGCAGGAGGGCATCGTCGATGCCGGTCAGCAGGCGCTCGGCCAGATCCTCCGCGGCGGTGTCGCGCAGCGGCAGGACGACGACGGTGTCGTACGTCTCCGGGGCGGTGCCCTCGGCGGCGAACGGCAGCCTCAGCAGCGGCACATGGCCGTCCCGGCGGCGGACCTCGTCGCCCAGGCCGGGGCTGTGCCGGGCGGTGTCCGCGGCCAGTTCGCGGGCCTCGGCGAGGAACCAGCGGACGCCGCCGTGCCGGCCGAGTACGGCGGGTTCGTCGGTCACGGAGAGCACGGCGGCGAAGCCGACGCCGAACCGCCCGACGGCGCTTTCGTGCCCCTCCCGCTTGGCGGAGGCGCGGAGCGTGGACAGGGACTCGACGCCGGCGGCGTCGAGCGGGGCGCCGGTGTTGGCGGCGGCCAGGACGCCGTCGCGGAGGGTGAGCCGCAGGCGGCCCGGGACACCGGACCGGGCGGCGGCGTCGGCGGCGTTCTGGGCGAGTTCCACGACGAGCCGGTCGCGGTAGCCGCCGAGGACGAGGTCCTCCTCGGCGTTGGCGTCCTCGCGGAACCGGGCCGGGCTGATGGCCCAGGCGTCCAGCACTCCGCGCCGCAGACGCGCCGTCCCGAACGGGTCCGCGCCCTCGGCTGCCGGCCGCACGAACTTGCTCACGTTCACTCCCTCATCGGCGTGCGACGAAGGTACCGCGAGGTGGGGCGACCGTCGCACGCGAAGACGTCCGGCGCGGGTGACTGCCGTCGGCTGGGGGGGCCACGGCCGACGCCGGCTGCGGTGGACTGCCGTCGGCCGGGATCCACGGCCGACATCGGCTGCGGTGGACTGCCGTCGGCCGGGATCCACGGCCGGCGTCGGCTGCGGGGCCTCCCGGTCGGCGTCGGCCAGGGCCCTACGGCTGCCTTCGGCCACACGTGCCCAGGGATCGCGTGGGCCGCGAGCACCCGTGGCTGCGGTCAGCCACGAACCCCGGCAGCCGCCGACGCTGCGCTCGCTGCCATCGCTGTCGCCGTCAGGTACGAGCTGCCGTCACTGCCGTCAGCCACGGGCACGCGTCGCCGCCCTCACTGCCGTCAGCCACGCGCACGCGTCGCCGCCGTCAGCGGCGAACCCGCGCAGCAGCCGCCGTCGGCTACGAGTGCCCCAGTTCCGCCGAGGACTCGTCCGTCGTCTCCGGGACCGAACCCGAGTCGGGGGACGGACGCAGCGGGAACGGGTCCACCTTCGTCTCGTCGATGACCGGCTCGGCCGGACGCGGCGGCTTCGGCATGACCGCCGCCTCCGAGTGCCCCCCGCACCCGTACGCCAGCGACACCACGCGCCCGTCCGCCGGCGAGAACTCATTCGCACAGACACCGAACGCCTGTCCGAGCGATCCCCCGATCCGGTTCAGGAAGCCGCAGCTGACGCACGCCGCGGGCGCGGCCTGCGCCATCGGCGTCTTGGGGCCGAACGCCTCTTCCCAGCGGTCCGCGGCGATGTGCAGCCCGTAGCGCGAGAGGACCCGCGCCCGGCGCATGCCCAGTTCCTCCGCCACCGCCGCGATCGAGCCGCGCGTCGGCGGGATCGGCAGCTTCGCCGGAGCCCCGCCCGCGACCTCCGCGTCCTCGGCTTCCACCAGCTCGGCCATCTCCTCGGAGACCGCGGAGTTCGGCAGTGGCTCGTCCTCGCCCGTGTAGCCGGGCTCCAGCCGGAGGTCGTCCGCCTCGGTGGGCAGAAGATCGCCGGGGCCCATGTCACCGGGGCGCAGCCGCTCGCTCCACGGCACCCACTCCGGTGCGAGCAGCGCGTCGTCGCCGGGCAGCAGCACCGTCTCGTCGAGGGTCACGACCTTCGCGCGGGAGGCCCGGGCGACCGTCACCGCCCAGCGCCAGCCCCGGTACCCGAATTCCTTGCACTCGAAAAAGTGCGTGACAACGCGGTCACCCTCGGAGACGACTCCCACGTGCTCGCCGACGACGCCGGGGGCGGCGGCCTCCTCGGCGGCGGCGCGCGCGAGGTCGACGGCCTCGGTGCACAGGCGGTCGGGGGTGCGGCTTCGCGTTGTCGCTGCGCTCACAGGTATCGCTTCTCTCCTACGCCGTCTCACGAGTGCGCCATCCCTCGGCGGGAGTGCGGACGGAGCGGACCAGGGGGCCGCGTCGACGTCCGCGCCCGATCGCGCTCGGGCGCACCTACGTCATCCATTCTGCGGGATGACCGAGAGGCGCGCGGCCGAGAACAATCGCCGCAGGCGCGCTACGCACGCTACCTGCTCCGAGCCCCTGGGCCCACACCGGCGGGACTCTTCGGCGCTCCGCGGTGACAAAACAACCGACGGACCGGGGCGGGAACCCCCGGTGGATCGGCGGAGGAATCCACACCAGTCGGGCACGCACGACCGCCGCCCCCGGCCCGCACAGCCGCCGGATCGAACACGGCCAGCCGCCCCGAGGCCGCCCCGATTCCACACAGACAACAACCGAATCCGGCACGACCAGCCACCAGATCCGGCCCGCACAACCACCGGATCGGTCACCACCGGCCACCCCGATCCGGCCCTGACAACCACCCCGATCCGACACAGACGACCACCCCGGTCCGGCACCACCACAGCCCTCGACCAGCCCCGTACAGACAGCTCGCCGGGTTCCGCGCGGGTGGTCGCCGGGGGTGGCGGTGGCAGGGGATCCGCTCGGGCTCCGTACAGCCTCGCGCAGCGACATACGCGCGGTAACCGCACTACGTTCGCCCTTCTCGGGGCACTATGACGGGGTGGCAGCCGCGAAGTCGCCCCAGGGAGCCGCCGGGATCGGTGGGGTCAAGGGGAGCAGCGGGAGTGGCGGATCGGGCCGGGTGCGTGGCGCCGTCCGCTCGGTCGGCCGCGCCCTGCACTTCCCGGTCACCGGAACGGCCCGCGGCATCCGCAGGGCCACACACGCGCACGGCGCAGGCGAGTCCGGCCTCGGCAAACTGATCGAGCTGCACGCGGTGAACGGCGCCGGTGACGTCATGATCACCGTCGCTCTCGCCTCCACCGTCTTCTTCTCGGTGCCCACCGACGAGGCCCGCGGCCGCGTCGCCCTCTACCTCGCCATCACCATGGCGCCCTTCACCCTGCTCGCCCCGGTGATCGGCCCGCTCCTCGACCGCCTGCCGCACGGCCGCCGCGCCGCGATGGCCGGCGCGATGCTCGCCCGCGCCCTGCTCGCGCTGATCATCTCCGGCGCCGTCGCCAGCGGCAGCCTCCAGCTGTACCCGGCCGCCCTCGGCGTACTGGTCGCCTCCAAGGCCTACGGAGTCGTACGCAGCGCCGTGGTCCCCCGTCTGCTCCCACCCCGCTTCTCCCTGGTGAAGGCGAACTCCCGCGTCACCCTCGGCGGGCTGCTCGCCACCGGCGTGGCCGCCCCCATCGGCGCGGGCCTCCAGGCCCTCGGCTCCCGCTGGCCGCTCTACGGCGCCTTCGTGATCTTCGTGGCCGGAACGTTCCTGTCGTTCTCCCTGCCGCCGAAGGTCGACTCGGCCAAGGGCGAGGACACGGCACTGCTCGCGGCGGACCCGGAGCACCTGCACGGCCCGCACCGGGGGCAGCTCAAGCGCCCCGGACTGCGCACCGTGGGAACGGCCGTCACCCACGCCCTCGCCGCCAACGCGGCCCTGCGCTGTCTGTCCGGCTTCCTGATCTTCTTCCTCGCCTTCCTGCTGCGCGAGCACCCGCTCACCGGCGAGAGCGCGGCGGTGTCGCTGGGGATAGTGGGCGTGGCGGCGGGCACGGGCAACGCGCTGGGCACGGCGGTCGGCGCCTGGCTGAAGTCACGCGCGCCGGAGGTGATCATCGTGACGGTGGTGGCCTTCGTACTGGCCGCGGCGATCACGGCGGCCCTCTTCTTCGGCGCGTTCCTGGTCACGTGCCTCGCGGCGGTGGCCGGCTTCGCGCAGGCCCTCGCGAAGCTGTCGCTGGACGCGTTGATCCAGCGGGACGTGCCGGAGCTGGTCCGTACGTCCGCGTTCGCGCGCTCCGAGACCCTGCTCCAGGTGGCGTGGGTGCTGGGCGGCGCGATCGGCATCGCCCTGCCGCTCAACGGCTCGCTCGGCCTCTCCGTGGCCGCCGGGATCGTCGCCGTCGGGTGGCTGACGACGGTGCGCGGGCTGCTCGGCGCGGCCCGGCACGGCGGCCCCGCGCGCCCACGCGTCGACTGACCGCACCGATTCCGCACCCGTCGGCCGCACCCACCCGCCGACCGCCCAGCCACACCTACCTGCCGACCGACGCCGCCCATCCACACCCACCCGCCGACCCCGACCACCTACACCCACCCACCCACACCCACCCAGCCGCACCCACCCGCCGCGGCACGCCGCACCCCCACATGAGGGCGGCGCCGGACCCGCCCGATAGCCTTCGGCCATGACCTCCCTGCCCCGCGGCAGAGCCGCTAATGGAAATCGCGCTGTGCGCCGCCGCCGCGCCGTCGCCGCCGCCGGTGCCGTTTCCGCCGGACTGCTCGTCCTGTCCGCCTGCGACAAGCCGACGCCGCTGTCGACGATCACCGTCGGCCAGAGCTCGGTGAGCTCGGAAGCCTCCTGCTACAACGACGGCAAGCCGCTCGCGACCGCGGACCTGGCGAAGTGCCTGAAGGACACGGACATCAAGTCCATCAAGGTCGACCCCGACGAGACGGTCCGCTTCGGCGTGGACCCGGACGTCGCGAAAAAGGGCTGGACGATCCTGATGAACGGCCAGGCGCTGACCGAGGCCAGCAAGAAGACGTACCGCACGATCCCGGGCAGCGTGTTCTTCAACGCGCAGTACGGCGCGAGCGGCAACTCCACGCTGGTCTCCATCCAGGAGGGCGAGAAGGCGCCGTTCACCGGCCTGTGGTCCTTCAAGCTCAAGAAGGACGCGGGCTGACCACGCCCGCCCCACGCGTCCTCGTAGCCACCGCGGTCCCGGCCGAACGGGACGCGGTGGCACGGGCGTTCACGCCCGCGCCGCACGAGGTCCCGCTCCCGGGGGCGACCCTCCACCGGATCCTCCACGGGAGCGGCGGTCACGACCTGCTGGCCGCCGGCGTCGGCCCCGCCCTCGCCGCCGCCTCCACCGCGACCGCGCTCACCGCGGCCGCCCTCGCCGGCACCCCGTACGACCTCGTCGTCTCCGCCGGGATCGCGGGCGGTTTCCAGCCGGACGCCCCGGTCGGCTCCCTCGTCGTCGCCGACACGATCACCGTGGCGGATCTCGGCGCGGACACCGCCACCGGCTTCCTGCCGGTCACCGAGCTGGGCTTCGGAACCGTCACCCACCATCCACCGGAAACACTCGTACGAGCGGTCGCGGACTCCACCGGGGCGCGCGCCGGAGTCGTGCTCACCGTCTCCACGGTGACCGGCACCGCCGAGCGCGCCGCGGAACTCCGTGCCCGTCACCCTCGTGCGCTGGCCGAGGCCATGGAGGGCTTCGGGGTGGCCGAGGCGGCCGCCGCGCACGGCACGCCCGTGCTGGAGATACGCGCCGTCTCGAACCCCGTCGGCCCGCGCGACCGTGCCGCCTGGCGCATCGGCGACGCTCTCGCGGCCCTCACGGAGGGCTTCGGGAAGCTGGCGCCCGCCCTGGAGAGTTGGAACCCGCATGAGCTCTGAAAGCCGACCGCTGCAGATCGCGTACTCCCCCTGCCCGAACGACACCTTCGTCTTCGACGCCTGGGCCCACGACCGGGTCCCGGACGCGCCCGCCCTCGACGTCACCTTCGCGGACATCGACATCACCAACGGCATGGCCGAGCGCGGCGAGTTCGACGTGCTGAAGGTGTCGTACGCCGTGCTGCCGTACGTCCTCGACGAGTACGCGCTGCTGCCGTGCGGCGGTGCGCTGGGCCGGGGCTGCGGCCCGCTGGTGCTCACCCGCGAGGCGGACGCCGACCTGACGGGCCGAACGGTCGCCGTGCCGAGCGAGAAGTCGACCGCGTACCTCCTGTTCCGCCTCTGGGCGGCGGACACGGTCCCCGGCGGGGTCGGCGAGATCGTGGTCATGCCGTTCCACGAGATCATGCCGGCGGTACGGGACGGCAAGGTCGACGCGGGCCTGGTCATCCACGAGGCCCGTTTCACGTACCAGAACTACGGCCTGCACAAGCTGGCCGACATGGGCGAGCACTGGGAGCGCACGACGGGCCTGCCGATCCCCCTCGGCGCGATCATCGCCAAGCGCTCACTGGGTGTGGAGACGCTCACCCGGCTCGCCTCCGCCACCCGCGCCTCCGTCCGAGCCGCCTGGGCCGACCCCGCGGCCTCCCGCCCGTACGTCCTGGAACACGCCCAGGAGATGGACCCGGCGGTGGCGGACCAGCACATCGGCCTGTACGTCAACGAGTTCACCGCCGACCTCGGCGAGGACGGCTACGCGGCCGTCCGCGGGCTCCTCACGCGTGCGGCGGCCGAGGGGCTGGTGCCGCCCCTCGGCCCTGACGCGCTGAACTTCCCGTGACCGTTGGGATGTCGCATCAGATGTCTGACCGGACGCCTGATGCGACGTCCGTTCAGACGTCCAACTGGTCGGCGACCGCCCGCAGCAGGCCCGCGATCTTCTTGCCCGAGGTCTTCTCGGGATAGCGGCCCTTCTCCAGCATCGGCGTGATGTTCTCGAGGAGGGTCGTCAAATCCTGGACGATGGACGCCAGTTCATCGGGCTTGCGACGCTGTGCAGCCGCAACCGACGGGGTCGGGTCCAGCAGGACCACCGACAGTGCCTGGTCACCGCGCTGCCCGGCGACTACGCCGAACTCCACGCGCTGGCCCGGCTTGAGGGCTTCGACTCCGGCGGGGAGGACCGAGGAATGAACGAAGACGTCACCGCCGTCGTCGCGGGAGAGAAAGCCGAAGCCCTTCTCGCTGTTGAACCACTTGACCTTGCCGGTAGGCACGTCTGTCCTCGTCCTCGTACTCGTCGGAAACTGCTCGGAAAACTGCTCTGGATAGCACTACAGCGGGTCCCGGACCCGCCGGTACCAAGGCTAATGGTCCGGCGGCTGGTGACAAGACGTCGCCGAACCATTCCTTCGCGCTGGGAACTACCCTGGTCCGGTGCGTGACAAAACCCAACCGAATTCCGCCGCGGCCGGTGACCGACTGATCCGTGCCGGAGCCATTGTGTTCTTCGTCGGAGCCGCGGCCACTCTGGTCACCGTGGCCCCACTACTGCTCGGCACCACTCCTTTTCCGACATACATGTTCGGGCTGAGCATGCTTATGGGTGTCGGATTCCTGTTGGCCGGAGCCGGAGTCCTCCAGTCCATCGCGGAAGGGCGCCGCCGGGCGCGCGGCTCCCAGGCGCATTGATCACGAGCGCGAGCGGTGGCTCTCCAGCCAGCCGGGGAACTCCGTGAGGTCGGCCAGTACGACATCCGCGCCCGCCGCCCGCAGTTCGGCCGCGTCGCACGGCCCGGTGGCGACCGCAACGGCGTACGCGTCGGCGGTACGTGCTCCGCGTACGTCTCCGGTGTGGTCGCCGACGTAGACGCCCGCCGCGTGCTCGAGCAGCGCCTCCGCCTTGCCCTCGGCCCACAGGTCGCCGATGACCGCGTCGGGCTCGATGCCGAGGTGCTCCAGGTGGAGCTTGGCGTTGGGCTCGTACTTGGCGGTGACGACGATCGCGCGTCCGCCGGCCGCCTGCACGGCCGCTATCGCCGCACGGGCGCCGGGCATCGCGGGGGTCGGCGCGATGGCGTGCGTGGGGTACATCTCACGGTAGACGTCGGCCATGGCCGCGACCTGCTCCGCCGGGAACCAGTTGACGAGTTCGTCCGCCAGGGGCGGGCCGAGCCGGGTGACGGCCAGGTCGGCGTCGATGTACGTGCCCGTCCGCGCGGAAAGCGCCTGGTAGCAGGCGTGGATACCGGGCCGGGAGTCGATCAGGGTCATGTCGAGGTCGAAGCCGACGGTCAGTGCGCGAGAGGTCATATGGGCCATTGTGCCCAGACGCGGCGCTCAGCCCACGCGGGCCCAGACCCTGAGACGGACCGGCCCCGGACCCGCGCCCCCAGCCGGTCCGGCACCGTGCCACCGGCCCGCACCGCCCAGGATGGGCACCGCCCCGGACCGGGGCCCGTACCCACCCGGACCGGCACCCCGCACCGCACCCCGAATCCCGCACCGCACCGCACCGCACCGCACCTGCACCAGACCCACACCCCGCCGCGGACCCGAATCCGTACCGGACCGGCCGTGGCAGCGGAACCGGAACCGGAACCCGCGCGGGCCCACCCGCGCAAGATCACGGCACGCCCCTCCACGCGCCGCCCGCGTCAGCGTCGCCGCTGGGACCGCCACACCAGGAACAGTGCCGAGGCGACAGCCGCCCCCCGCACCACCCACGGCCAGGTCTCCGTGACCGCGTCGTTCATGTGTCCCGTGGCGATCGGATCCCCCCACCGGCGCTCCGTACGGCCCCACAGCCAGACGATCCCCGCGGCCGCGGCCGCCCCGGGCAGGCCCAGGACCGCCCACTTCGACTCGACGGGCGTCAGCCGGCGGGAGGCGTAGGCGATGAGCCAGCCGAGCCCGAGCGCGAACCAGTTGCCGAGGACGGCACCGGCGACGAGAAGCCCGGCGGCCAGCAGGAGCAGCGGGTTGCTCCAGCCGCTGAGCCGGGGCCTGAGCAGCATCCGGCGCGGAGGCGCGGCGGCGGCCTCCTCGCCCGCGGGAGCGCCGGCCGGCGAGGCGTCGACGACCGGTTCGGCTCCCGGCCCCTGCCCGGCCCCGTGCGGCCGGTCCTCCCGCGCGCTGTCCTCCTGCGGCGGCTTGAGTATCTCGGGGATCTCCACGCCCCCGGTGAACCCGGGCACGCTGTCCCCGAGCCCGAACGGACTGCTGTCCGTCCGCCACCAGTCGGGCTGCGTGGCACTGTCCCCCAGCTCGTGCGTGCCGGCGAGGTGCGGCGGGGAGGGCGCGTCCCGGTCCCGTTCGTGAGCGGACCGCCCGGAACCGGTAACCTGAACGTGAACCGGAGTCGGCCGGCCGCGGACGCGGTACGACCCGGCGCAACCCCCTCGGCCGCGCCTCGGGTTCGGGTTCGCTCACCCGCTGGACGGGGACGGCGGCCCGCGCCTCGGCGGCGCCCCCGGCCGTACCGTCACCCGCGGCGGCGACGACCTCGTCGGGCGTGCCCAGGCGGGCGAGGATGCGACGGACGACGGCCGGACTGTCGACCGGGGTCTTCGCCCGGCGCCGGTCGATCTCGTTGCGCAGCTCGGAGACGAGCCGCATCCGCGTCCCCGACGGCAGCTGCCGCTGCTGGGCCAGGTCTCCGACCCGGCTCAGATAGTCGAAGACGAGCTGGTCACTCTCGATCCCCACGAAGTCCCCTCCGGGGCGGGCGCGTTGGATACCCCGTGGTGACGACGGTAGCGCAGGCGGGCGGCAATCGGCCGGTCCGGCGTTCGCGGACGCGCACCCCCGCCGTCACCCCCACCCGCTAACGTGGATCGGATGAGCAACGAGGACAAGCCGGCGGCAGCCCCCCGTTCCCTCGCGGAAGCGCTCCGCGCGCGGGACGACGCGTCCCTGTCCGCCCTCCTCCGCGCCCGCCCGGACCTCATCACCCCCGTCCCCACCGACCTCACCCAGCTCGCGACCCGCGCCGGCACCCGCGCCAGCGTCGTACGCGCCCTGGAGCGGCTCGACCGGTTCACGCTCCAGACGGCGGAGGCCCTCGCCGTGGCCCCCGACCCGGCGACGTACGACGAACTCCTCGCCCTGATGGCGGGCGACGACGCCGACCGGGCCGTCACGAACGCCCTCCCGCGGGCCCTCGCCGCCCTGCGGGACCAGGCCCTCGTCTGGGGCTCCGACGACCGGCTCCGCCTCGTCCGCACGGCCCGCGAACTGCTCGCGCCCTCCCCCCAGCACCCGTCCCCGACCGGCCTCGGCCCCACGGTCGCGGAGGCCACGGCGGGCATGTCCCCGGGCCGGGTGCAGGAGATCCTGACGGCCGCCGGGCTGCCGACCACGCACGACGCGGTGTCGGCCGTGGCGTCGCTCGGCGCCCTCTTCTCGGACCGCACCCGCATGTCCGCGCTCCTGGACGAGGCCCCCGCCGACTCGCTCGACGTGCTGTCCCGCCTGGTCTGGGGTCCGCCGTACGGGCAGGTCACCGCGGACCCCGCGACGCGGCTGCGCTGGCTCCTCGACCGCGGGCTGCTGCTGCCGACGGCGCCCGGCACGGTCGTACTGCCCCGGGAGGTGGCCCTCCATCTGCGGGCGGGCCGCGCGCACCGTTCCACCGAGCCGCTGCCGCCCCAGGTCGAGATCGCCGCGACCCACCGTCCGCCGCTGGTGGACGCGACGGCGGCCGGCCAGGCGTACACCGCGCTCGCGACGGTCGAGGAGCTGCTGAAGGACTGGCACGAGGGCGGTCCGGCCGTGCTGCGGGCCGGGGGCCTGAGCGTGCGGGACCTCAAGCGGACCGCGGTGGCCCTCGACGTGCCCGAGCCGACGGCCGCCTTCTGGGTCGAACTCACTTACGCGGCAGGCCTGTTGGCGTCGGACGGCGAGGCGGAGGAGCGGTACGCGGCGACCCCCGCGTACGACGAGTGGCTGGAGCTGCCCGCCGCCGAGCGCTGGAGCCGGCTCGCCACCGCGTGGCTGGCGGCGACCCGCACGGCGGGCCTGGTCGGCGGCCGGGACGCCAAGGAGCGCACCCTGTCGGCCCTCGGCCCCGGCCTGGACCGCTCGGCCGCGTCCGAGGTCCGCCGCCGGGTCCTGGCGCTGCTCGCCGATCTGCCCGAGGGCGCCTCGGCCGCACCCGCTTCCGTACTGGCCCGACTGCGCTGGGAACGCCCGCTGCGCGGCACCCACCCGTCCCCGTCCCCGTCCTCGGCGCCCTCCTCCTCGGACGATCTGCGCACCCGCCTCGCCGAGTGGACGCTGTCCGAGGCGGAGCAGCTGGGGTTCACGGGCCGGGGCGCACTGTCCTCGCACGGCCGCGCACTGCTGGGCGCGCCGCCCGCGCCCGCGAAACCCCCGGCCCCCTCCGGCCCGGGCGACAAGCTCCCCGTCCACCACAGGCACCACGACATGCCCGCCGAGCCCCAAGCCGCCCCGCTCTCCCCCGCCGAACAGGCGGCGGCCGCCGCCGAGGCCACCCGTCTCCTCGCCCCGCTCCTGCCCTCCCCCCTGGACCACGTCCTGCTCCAGGCGGACCTGACCGCGGTGGCGCCCGGCCCGCTGGAGCGTCCGCTGGCCGACACGCTCGGCGTGCTCGCGGACGTGGAGTCGAAGGGCGGGGCGACGGTCTACCGCTTCACGCCCGCCTCCGTGCGGCGCGCCCTGGACGCGGGCCGTGCGGCGTCGGACCTGCACGCGTTCCTCGCGGCCCACTCGCGGACGCCGGTCCCGCAGCCCCTCGCCTATCTGATCGACGACGTGGCCCGCAAGCACGGCCACCTCCGCATCGGCGCGGCCTCGGCCTATGTGCGCTGCGACGACGACACCCTGCTGAACGAGATCCTCGCCGACAAGCGCTCCGCCGGACTCCGGCTGCGCCGGCTGGCCCCCACGGTGCTGGCGGCCCAGGCCGACCCGGCGACGCTGCTCGAAGGCCTGCGCGCGATGGGCTTCGCGCCGGCCGCCGAGTCCGCCGAGGGCGATGTCCTGATCACCCGCGCCCACGCCCACCGCACCCCGCCGCGCGCGGCCCCGGAGCCGGTCCCCGACGGCCCCCCGGTGCCCGACACGACGCTCCTGACCGCCGCGGTCCGCGCCATCCGCGCGGGCGATCTGGCCTCCACTGCCCCGCGCAAGCCGACCGCCGACCCGGCCGGCGCGGACGGCGGCCTCCCGCGCACCAGCTCCGCCGAGACCCTCGCCACCATGCAGGCCGCCGTCCTCACCGGCGAGGCGGTCTGGATCGGCTACGTCAACGCGGAAGGCACCGCGAGCCAGCGCGTGATCGCCCCGATCCGCGTGGAGGGCGGCTTCGTCACTGCCTACGACCACACGGCGGACGAGGTCCGCACGTACCCGCTGCACCGGGTCACCGGAGTGGCGGAACTGGCCGACGACCAGGCGTGATCATCCTCCGGTACGGCACACTGGAGGTTTGGCCGTACAGAGCCATGCAGAAAGGGTGCCGCGCGTGAATGGTCCACTCATCGTCCAGAGCGACAAGACACTCCTGCTCGAAGTCGACCACGAGCAGGCGAACGAGTGCCGACGGGCCATCGCGCCGTTCGCCGAGCTGGAGCGGGCGCCCGAGCACATCCACACCTACCGGGTGACCCCGCTCGGGCTGTGGAACGCGCGGGCCGCCGGGCACGACGCCGAGCAGGTCGTGGACGCGCTCGTGCAGTACAGCCGGTACCCCGTGCCGCATGCCCTGCTCGTGGACATCGCCGAGACGATGGACCGCTACGGGCGGCTGACGCTCTCCAAGCACCCGGCCCACGGGCTGGTGCTCACGACGACGGACCGGCCCGTGCTCGAGGAGATCCTCCGGTCCAAGCGGGTCGCCCCGCTCGTCGGCGCCCGCCTCGACCCCGACACCGTCGCCGTGCACCCCTCCGAGCGCGGGCAGATCAAGCAGACGCTGCTGAAGCTGGGCTGGCCCGCCGAGGACCTCGCCGGTTACGTCGACGGGGAGGCGCACCCGATCGAGCTGGCCGAGGACGGCTGGGCGCTGCGGCCGTACCAGAAGCAGGCCGTGGAGAACTTCTGGCACGGCGGCTCCGGCGTGGTCGTGCTGCCCTGTGGCGCGGGCAAGACGCTCGTCGGTGCCGGGTCCATGGCGCAGGCCAAGGCCACCACGCTCATCCTCGTCACCAACACCGTCTCCGCCCGCCAGTGGAAGCACGAGCTGGTGAAGCGGACGAGTCTCACCGAGGACGAGATCGGTGAGTACAGCGGTACGAAGAAGGAGATCCGGCCGGTCACCATCGCCACGTACCAGGTGCTGACGACCAGGCGGAAGGGCGTCTACCCGCACCTGGAGCTGTTCGACTCCCGTGACTGGGGACTCATCGTCTACGACGAGGTGCATCTGCTGCCGGCGCCCGTCTTCAAGTTCACCGCCGATCTCCAGGCGCGGCGGCGGCTGGGGCTGACGGCGACCCTCGTGCGGGAGGACGGGCGCGAGTCGGACGTCTTCTCGCTCATCGGGCCCAAGCGGTTCGACGCTCCGTGGAAGGAGATCGAGGCGCAGGGGTACATCGCGCCCGCCGACTGCGTGGAGGTGCGGGTCAATCTGACGGAGACCGAGCGGCTCGCGTACGCGACCGCCGAGACCGAGGAGAAGTATCGCTTCTGCGCCACCACGGCGACGAAGCGGAAGGTGACGGAGGCGCTGGTCCGGAAGTTCGCCGGGCAGCAGATCCTCGTCATCGGCCAGTACATCGACCAGCTCGACGAGCTGGGCGAGCACCTGAACGCGCCCGTCATCAAGGGCGAGACCAGCAACGCGCAGCGCGAGAAGCTCTTCGACGCCTTCCGGGAGGGCGAGATCAGCGTCCTCGTCGTCTCCAAGGTCGCGAACTTCTCCATCGACCTGCCGGAGGCGACCGTCGCCATCCAGGTGTCGGGCACGTTCGGCTCGCGCCAGGAGGAGGCGCAGCGGCTGGGCCGCGTCCTGCGGCCCAAGGCGGACGGCCACCAGGCCCACTTCTACTCGGTCGTCGCCCGCGACACCATCGACCAGGACTTCGCCGCGCACCGCCAGCGCTTCCTGGCGGAGCAGGGCTACGCCTACCGGATCATGGACGCGGACGAGCTCCTGACGGAGAGCTGAACCAGGACGAGCAGCGCGAGCAGGGGGTAGGGCGAGGCCGGCGGCTGCTGCCACCAGGAGAGCTGGAGGTCCAGGTCGCCCTGGTGCGGGAGCAGCCACAGCGTGCGCGCCGTGAAGACCGCGGCGGTGGCCGCGGCCTGGCGCGGGTGGCCTTCGGCGTACAGCACGGCGATCAGCGGCAGGCACCACACCCAGTGGTGCGACCAGCTGATCGGGGAGACGAGCAGGGCGGTGAAGGCGGCGAGCAGGATGCCCCGGCGCTCGCTGGTGGCGCGCCGGGCGAGCCAGAGGCCGGCGCCCGCGACGACCGCGGTGGGCAGCGCCCAGGCGAGGCCGGGCGACGGCTCTCCCAGCACGCGGGCGACCAGCCCCTGAAGCGACTGGTTGTCGACGATCCACGCCTTGCCGACCCGGCCGGTCTCGAAGATCCGCCGGGTCCAGAAGTCGACGCTGGCGGCGGGGAGTAGGAGCGCGCCCAGCAGTACGGTCCCGGCGAAGGCGGCCGCGGCGGTGGCCGCTTCTCGTCGCCGGCCCCTGAGCAGCAGGTACACGATGAAGACGGCGGGCGTCAGTTTCACCCCGGCCGCGATGCCGAGCGCGGCTCCCCTGCACCGGGCGCCGGGGCGGGTGAGGTCCCACAGGACCAGGCAGGCGAGGGCGAGGTTGATCTGCCCGAAGAGGACGGTCTGGAAGACGGGTTCGAGCCAGAGGGCGAGGGCCGTGGCGGCGCAGACGGCGGGGAGCGGCGCCGGGCGGCCCGCGAGCCGGCCGGAGAGCCGGACGAGCGCGGCCAGCAGGGCCACGTTCCCGGCGACGAAGGCCACCTTGAGGGCGCCCGGGGCAAGCCAGGTTGTCGGTACGAACAGGAGCGCCGCGAAGGGCGGATACGTGGCCGGCAACCCCCACTCGGTGACCGTGAACCCGTACAGATCCGCACCGCTCAGCACGGCGGCGCCCGCGGCCCGGTAGACCAGGGCGTCGGCCATGGGCACGCCCTGGAGGAGACAGAGCGCCCCGAAGGAGCCGAGCGAACAGGCGAGAAGGACGACGCTCGCGGTGGCGGGGTGCCGGAGACGGGCGAGGCGGGACAGGGCGGGGGCCGGCGCAGGCGCCGTCGCACGGGCCGTTGCCACGAAGCGGCGCGCACGTGCCACCGCCACGACTGACCGCACAGGGGCCGCCGCAACGGACCGTGTACCGGCCGACGCCACCGACCCCGTACGGGCCGACGCCACCGACCCAGTACCGGCCGACGCCACCGACCCCGTACGGGCCGACGCCACCGACCCAGTACCGGCCGATGTCACCGACCCCGTACCGGCCGACGCCGCTGATCGTGCGCGGGTCATCGCTACTGATCGTGCGCGGGCCATCGCTACAGATCGCGTACGGGCGATCACATTCCGTCGGGTCACGGAAACGGACCCTAGTGCCCGGGCATCCCGGCCCGGCCGCGGCTCACAGACCCGGCGGCGCCCACGGCACCCACCGGCGGAACCGGTGAAGCCCACGGCACCCACCGGCGGAACCGGCGGAGCCTACCGGCGGTGGACGCCCGCTTCTTCGCCGTACTCGCCGAGGAGCACCACGTCCATCGCCGCGCGGGCGAAGACCTTGACGGCGCGCAGGGCGTCGCCGAGGAGGTGGCGGTGGTGGACGTCGGCCCTGAGGGCGGTGGCGCCGGACGCGGGGCTGTGCCGGGCAGGGCCCGGAGAGAAGGTCGCTGCGCTCATACATCCATCATGGATCCGGCCGCGGCGAATGCGTCGGTCCCAGGACGTAACCCGCACGGCCCCGCCGTACACCTCGGGTCCGTCCCCCGTACGCCCACGGAGGGACCCCGCCCCTTAGGGGCTCCGGCCCGGCCCACCCCAGGGACACCCGGTTCCCTGGTCCGGCGCCCGTATAAATCCGTTGGCTCCCGCATCCTCCCGTCACCTACAATCTCCGCTCCTGCCCGCCTCCCTTCACGGAGAGCCGCCGCCCGGACGGAAACCGGGCGGCAGAACCGCCACCACCCACACGCGACCGTCGACCGTCGGCCGACCCGCCCTCGCGGCAGCCGGCCGGCGCACCGCCACGCCCCGGAGGCATCTCCCCGTGTCCAGCCTGTCCGAGAGTCCCGCCGACCCCCTCTCCCGCGAGCGCGCCCACCTCGCCGGCTCCCGTGCGGCCCTGCGTGCGATGCGCGAGGACGTGGAGAACCTCGACATCCGCGACGTCACCGCCAACTGGGTCAACGCCGAAGTCCTCGCCCGCCAGATCGACGACCGCATCAAGGCGCTCGCGGACCTCAGCCACACCCCCCTCTTCTTCGGCCGCCTCGACTACCTGCACGCCCCGGGCGCCGACCGGGCGGAGGGCGCCGAGGGCGAGCGTTTCTACATCGGGCGCCGGCATGTGCACGACGCCGAGGGCGACCCGATGGTCATCGACTGGCGCGCGCCCGTGTCGCAGCCGTTCTACCGGGCCTCGAAGAAGGACCCGCTGGACGTCGGGCTGCGCCGCCGCTTCGGCTACACGGCGGGCGACCTCACTGCGTACGAGGACGAGCACCTCTCCGACCCGGCCGAGGCGGCCACCACCAGCAAGCTGCTCCAGCAGGAGATCGAGCGCCCGCGCGTCGGCCCGATGCGCGACATCGTGGCGACCATCCAGCCCGAGCAGGACGAGATCGTACGGTCGGGACTGTCCGGCTCCGTCTGTGTCCAGGGCGGGCCCGGCACCGGGAAGACCGCCGTCGGCCTCCACCGGGTCGCGTATCTGCTGTACGCCCACCGTGAGCGACTCGCCCGCACCGGCACCCTGGTCATCGGACCGAACAGGTCGTTCCTGCACTACATCGAGCAAGTGCTGCCCGCCCTGGGCGAGTTGGAGGTCAAGCAGGCCACGGTCGACGACCTGGTCGCACATGTCGAGATCCGGGGGACCGACGACGCGGCCGCCGCCGTCATCAAGGGCGACGCCCGGATGGCCGAGGTGCTGCGGCGGGCCGTCCGCTCGCACGTCACCCTGCCCACCGAGCCGGTCGTGGTGGTGCGCGGCTCCCGTCGCTGGCGCGTACCCGCCTACGAACTCGAGCAGATCGTCCGGGAGTTGATGGACCGTGACATCCGCTACGGGGCCGCCCGCGAGGCGCTGCCGCAGCGGATCGCGCACGCCGTCCTGGTCCAGATGGAGCGGTCCGGCGAGGCGCCCGACGACCGGGTGCAGGACGCCGTCGCCCGCAACGCCGCCGTGAAGGCGGCCGTCAAGGCGATCTGGCCGCCCGTCGACCCCGCCAAGCTCGTCCTGCGTCTGCTCACCGACGCGGACTTCCTCGCCGTGCACGCGGACGGAGTCCTCGAGGAGGACGAGCGGAAGGAGATCCTCTGGGCGCGGCCCGTACGCAGCACGAAGACCGCCAAGTGGTCGGCCGCCGATGCCGTACTGATCGACGAGGCGACCGACCTCGTCCAGCGGACGCATTCGCTCGGGCACGTCGTGCTCGACGAGGCACAGGACCTGTCCCCCATGCAGTACCGGGCCGTCGGCCGTCGCTGTACGACCGGTTCGGCGACCGTGCTCGGCGACCTGGCGCAGGGCACGACCCCGTGGGCGACGCGGAGCTGGGACGAGGCGCTGGCGCACCTCGGCAAGGGCGACGCGGTGATCGAGGAGCTGACGGCCGGTTTCCGCGTGCCCACCGATGTCATCACGTACGCGTCCCGGCTGCTGCCGCACATCGCGCCCGGACTGACGCCGGTGGCGTCGGTGCGTGAGAACCCGGGCTTCTTCGAGGTGCGTACGACGGCCACCGACGCCGCGGTGATCGACGCCTGCGCGGAACTGCTCCGCAACGAGGGCTCGATCGGCCTGATCGCCGCCGACGCACGTGTCCCGGCGCTGGCCGAGGCGCTCACGGCGGCCGGGATCGGCCATCTCGGTCCGGGCGAGGAGACGACGCACGACACCCGGCTCACCCTCGTACCGGCGTCGCTGGCCAAGGGCCTGGAGTACGACTACGTGGTCCTGGACGAGCCGCGGGCCGTCGTCGACGGCGAACCGGACGAGCGGACGGGCCTGCGCCGCCTGTACGTGGCCCTCACCCGTGCGGTCTCCGGCCTGATCGTGACGCACACGGCGCCCCTGCCGAGCCAGCTCGGCTGACGCACACGAAGCCCCCGGCGCCCACCGGCGCCGAGGGCCCCGTCGTCGTCACGTCGTCGTCACGAGATCGTCGCGCCGGGCCCGAAGGCCGGCCGCCCTACCTGAAGCCGCCCTACTTGAACTTGTTGCTGGTCGCCAGATAGACCTGCTTGGCGTTCTTGCCCAGGCGCGGTCCGGACACGAAGGTCCGGCGGTCGCTCAGCGAGTTGTTGGACACCAGATACGTACGCCCGTTGTGCGCCAGGAACCAGGGTCCGCCCGACGCCCCGCCGTTCAACGTGCAGCCGAGCATGTACTGGGCCGGGTAGTCGCTCGGGTAGCGGTAGCCGAGCACCAGGCGCTTGGTGGCGCCGCGGCAGTCGTACATCTTCGAGCCGTCGTACGGCGACTCGGCGGGGTAGCCGCGCGCCTTCATCGTCTTGATCTTCTTCGCCGACGGGGCGTTGAACCACACCGGCAGGGCCGAACCGATCTGCTCCTGAAGGGACTTGCCGCCCTTCTCGGGCTTCACGTGCAGCACGGCGTAGTCGTACGCGTAGGCCGTCGTGGCCTGGTGGGCGCCGCCCTTGATCCACGCCCCGGACGTGGTCGCCCAGTCGGACCACCAGATGCCGTACGGGGAGACGCTCTTGGAGCGTGCGTTCTGGGAGGCCTGCTGGATGTTCAGCCGGGCGTCGTTGTTGTACGACGGCACGAAGGCGATGTTGCGGTACCAGCCGCCGCCCTTGCCCGCGTGCACGCAGTGGCCGGCGGTCCACACGAGGTTGGACTTGCCGGGGTGCGCCGGGTCGGTGACCACGGCGGCGGAGCACACCATGGATCCCTGGGGGCTGCTGAAGAACAGCTTGCCGACGGGCGGCGCGGAGTGGTGGTAGCTCGCCGCCACCCGCGTGGCCGACTTCTTCTTCACCGTGCCGTCGGGCAGGTACGTCTTGGTGGTGCCGCTGGAGCCGGAGCTTGCGCTGCCCGCGTCGACGACCGCGGGTGCGTTCGCCTTCGCCTCGGCCATTTTCTCCGGGGTCCAGAAGTTCTCGATGTACGGGTTGGCGAAATCCTCCGCCTTGGAAGCCCAGTTGCTGTAGTCCTTCCAGCCGCCGTTCTTCCACTGCCGCAACGCTTCACCGGTGAGGTCGGTGGGGACGCCGGCCGGGAGCTTGTAGCCCCCGATGGTGGTGTCCCCGTCGTCCTGACCGGTGTCGATCTTCTGGTCCGCCTGGGCCGACGACGACGGCGATGCCTTCGCGTCGTCGGTCTTCTCGCTGTCGCAAGCCGTTGCGGTGACCAGCACCGCGGCGATCACGGCGGTTGCGGCCGTGACGCCGCGGCGGCGTATGGATGGCATGGAGCTTTGTCCCCCTGTGACTGAAACTTGTCATGCCCCGGCTTGGCCGGGAAACGTCCCTACTATGCATGCAGAGGGCGGTTCAGTGATCGCCGGGGGACACTCCGCACACAACAACTACCGGGCGGAGATCCCTCCGTGACATGACGTCACGTCAGGACCCGAGGCCGGGTGGGGCCACGCGCGGTCACGCGTCGACGGCGGTCCGCCACTCCTGTACGGCCTGTGCCGAGACCGGCCCGGACCAGCCGGCCGGGCGGGCCGCGCCGCCGATGTGGAAGGCGTCGATGCCGGCGGCGCGCAGCCGCGGGACGTGGTCGAGACGCAGGCCGCCGCCGACGAGGAGCCGCTGGGTGTAGCCGGGCTCGCCGCTGCGGGCGGCCTCGGCGAGCAGGGTGGGCAGACCGTCGTCCACGCCGTCGGCCGACCCCGCCGTGAGGTACGCGTCGAGCCCCGGCAGATCCGCGAGCTGCTTGCGCAGGGCGTCGCGGTCGGCGGCGCGGTCGATCGCGCGGTGGAAGGTCCAGTGGCAGCCGTCCAGGTCGGCGACCAGCCGCTCCACGGCGTCGAGGTCGGCACCGCCGTCCTCACCGAGGAACCCGAACACGAACTCGTCGGCGCCCGCGGCCCGCAGCTCCCCGGCGGCGCGGACGAGCGCGGCGAACCGGTCGGCGTCCCCCGCCGCGAACCCGTCCGCCGGCCGCAGCATCACGCGCAGCGCGATGTCGACGGCGGCCCGGATCCGGGCGAAGGTCTCCACCGGCGGGGTCAGCCCGTCGGCGGACATGTCCGCGACCAGTTCGAGGCGGTCCGCGCCTCCGGCCTGGGCGGCGACCGCGTCCTCGGCGTCGAGGGCGATCACCTCCAGGACTGCACGCGTGCTCATAGGACCCCTTCCGTTGGTTCTCCTCGGAGCGGCTACAGGTCTAGTCCAATCTCCAAGACTACGCCCGTACGCGCCGCGCCCGCGAGAAGATCACCGGGAGCGGGTCGAACCAGCCACCGCGAACGCCGGCCACCGTGTCCGCCGGAAGCCGAGTCCGCCAAAAGCCGTGCCCGCCGGAAGCCGGCCGGTCAGCGTCCGAAGATGTTCAGCTCCCGCTCCCCCGCCCCCGCGAGTTCGTACCGCGTGCCGACGAGCGGGCGGCCCGCGTACAGCCGTACGAGGGTCGGGGCGTCGCCGATGTAGCGCGCCGGGGTCCGGTCCCCGGCCGCGTCGCCCAGCAGCAGCGGCTCGTCGAGGTCGTCGAGGTCGGCGTGCAGCGGGACGTGCCGCTTCTCGCGGCTGACGTGGGCGAGCAGCAGGAGCGCGTGCGCCAGCCCGCCGCCCCCGTACGCCCCCGGCTCCCCGAACGCCTCGCGCACGTCGCCCGCGTGCACCCACTCGCCGAGCGCGACCATGTCGAGGGCGCCGCCCGCCTTGGCGATCACGGCCCCCGCCTCGGTCATGCCGCGTTCCAGCTCGTCGACGACCTGCGTGTTCGTCCAGTCACCGCGCTCGGCGATGTCCCGCTCGTTCGCCTCGGGACTGAACACGCCCTCCTCGAAACGGCTCTCCACCACCCGCGTCAGCGCGGCCGAACAGTGCGCGAGCACATGCCGCACCGTCCACCCGGGACAGGCGGTCCGCAGCGCGAAGTCGCCGTCGGGACGGGCCCGCAGGAGGGGAATCAGGGCGTCGCGCTCGGTGCTCAGGAGGCGGCCGGGAAGCTCGGGGTCTCGTACGTCGTCATACCGGTCTGCGATCGTCATGCCTCCCACGCTAGGGGCCCACCGGCGCGGACGGGAGAATGAGGCGCATGGTCGATCACGACGCACTGCACCGCCGCTGGCTCGGCGCCCTGGTCGGGGCGCGGGGCGGCGCCGCCCAACCCGATCCGGCGCCGTACGGCGAGAACCTGCTGCGTCGCTGGTCGGAGCCGCAGCGGCGCTACCACACGGTCGAGCACCTCGCGGCGGTCCTCGATCGCGTCGACCTGCTGGCGGAGTACGCGGACGACCCCGACGTGGTGCGTCTGGCCGCCTGGTTCCACGACGCGGTCTACTTCCCCGACCGCTCGGAGAACGAGGAGCGTTCCGCCCGCCTCGCCGAGCGCGCGCTCCCCGAGGCCGGGGTGTCCGGGGCGAGGACCGCGGAGGTCGCCCGCCTCGTCCGCCTCACCGTCACCCACGACCCGGCCGACGACGACCGCGACGGCCGGGTGCTGTGCGATGCCGACCTGGCGATCCTGGCGGCACCGCCGAAGACGTACGCGGCGTACGCGGCCGCGGTCCGCGAGGAGTACGCGTTCGTTCCGGACGACTCGTTCCGGGCGGGCCGCGCGGCGGTACTGCGCCAACTCCTGGACCTGCCCAGGCTGTTCAGGACGCCGTACGGGGAGCGGGAGTGGGAGGAGCGGGCCCGGGAGAACCTGCGGGAGGAACTGGCGCGGCTCGACGACCGCGGGACCAGCGGAGCGGCACAGTGAAGGTGACGAAGACGTCCGGCGCCGTGCGGACACCCTGGCAGCGCGCCCTGGACTCGGCCGGGATCACGACAGCCAAACTGCGCCGCGACTACACCACCGCCGCCCGGCGGCTCCTGACCCGCGAGACCGCCGGCTACGCGGCCGTCCGCGCCCTGCTGCCCGCCCGGTTGCAGCCGCACCTGGTGGCCGCCACCGCGTTCTCCTGCGCCACCGACGACATCGTGGACGCCGAGCGCCCCGTCGCCGTGCGCACCGCTGCGTTCGGGCGATGGCGTGAGGCGACCCGCACGGCGCTGGACACCGGCCGGTCCCGCTTCCCGGTACTGCGGGCCTACGCCCACACCGCGGCCGTGTGCGAGCAGTCCCCGGGCGGCGTCCTGGAGTATCTCGAAGGGACGGCGGGCGACCTGGAGTTCACCGGCTTCGAGACCGAGGCGGCCTACCAGGCGTACGTGGACCGCCTCACGCTGCCGTTCCTGATGATCAGTACGGGGCTCCAGTACCCGGGGGGCGGCGACCCGGCCGTCCGCGCGCGCTGGCGCCCCTTCGCCGACGCCAGCCAGCGCCTGGACTTCCTGACCGATCTGCACACCGACCTGCGTGCGGGGCGGCTGTGCCTGCCGCGCGAGGACCTGACGCGGCACGGGGTCACGGTGACCGATCTGGCGGGGGCGCGGGACACGTACGGGGTACGGCGGCTGATCGCCGAGACCTGCGCCAGGACGCGTGCGGCGCTGACCGAGGCGCACGGCGTCCTGGAGATCGCCACCCCCGACTACCAGCCCCTGGTCCGGGCCGGACTGTCCCTCTGGGAACACCGTCTGAACGAGGTGGAGCGCCGGGGTGCGGCCGTCCTGCGCCGCCCGGTGTCGACGGGAATCCGCGAACCGCTCTCGATCCTGCTGCGCGAGACGCGGGAGCGGGGGCGGGAACGGGAGCGGGGGCAGAGACAGGGACAGGGACAGGGACAGGGTCGCGCGTCGGCCTCGGACGGGGTATTCAGCGACTGACCGGGCCCGCGGGACCCCGGTGCTTCGGCCTGCGCAGCCCGGACGCGTGCAGCAGTCGTACGACCTCGCGGCTGCTGACCTCCAGCGCCCCCGCCCGCACCGCGTCCGCGTACCGGTGGGAGGGAAGGTCGTAGTGGTCGCGCTCGAAGGCCCGCCGGGGGACGCCCAGCCCGTCGGCGAACAGGCGCAGTTCGTCGAACGAGACGTCGCTGACCAGGTGGGACCACAGGTGTCCGTGCCCCGGCCAGGTGGGTGGATCGATGTACAGCGTCACGAGGACGACTTCCCGCCTGTCGCCGACCCCAGCGTCCCCACCGACGCGACCTTCACGCCCGCCTTGTGGCACACCCAGTGCGGGTCGGGGCCGAGCTCCGGCTCGACGTCGAGCGCGTGCGGGTCGCCGGCGCCGCACACCGGGCACAGCGGCCAGCGGCCGTACCGCTCCAGCAGCGCGTCCTGCACGTCCTGCGCGACCAGCCCGGCCACGTAGTCCGCGCCGTCCGGCCACTGCTCGAGCCACCAGCGGCGCTCCACGACGGACTCCTCGACGAGGGAGACGACGTCCGCCTCGGCGACCTGGCCCGCGACCAGATCGGCGAGCACCAGGGCGCGAGCCGCGTGCAACGCCTGCTCCAGGGGGCTGATGGGGTCCATGCATCCATTGTGCGCACTCTTGACCGTAGCTCCGAACAGAAAATATCTTTCATGGCGTGACCCATGACGTGAAGGAAATTTTCGCGGGCACGACCGGCGGGGCGCCGCCCGCCCCCGCCGCGCTCGCGGCCAAGGTGCGCACGCTCGCGCCGTCGATGACCCGCTCCATGCAGCGGGTCGCCGAAGCCGTCGCCGGCGACCCGGCCGGCTGCGCCGCCCTCACCGTCACCGGCCTCGCCGAGCTCACCGGCACCAGCGAGGCCACGGTGGTACGCACCGCCCGCGTCCTCGGCTACCCCGGCTACCGCGACCTGCGCCTCGCGCTCGCCGGTCTCGCCGCCCAGCAGCAGTCGGGCCGCGCGCCCGCCGTCACGGCGGACATAGCGGTCGACGACCCCATCGCGGACGTGGTCGCCAAGCTCGCGTACGACGAGCAGCAGACCCTCGCCGACACCGCGGCCGCGCTCGACACCGTCCAGCTCGGCGCGGCCGTTACCGCCCTCGCGGCCGCCCGCCGCGTCGACGTGTACGGCGTGGGGGCCTCCGGTCTCGTCGCCCAGGACCTCACGCAGAAGCTGCTGCGCATAGGCCTGATAGCCCACGCGCACAGCGATCCGCACCTCGCCGTCACCAACGCCGTGCAGTTGCGCGCCAAGGACGTGGCGATCGCGATCACGCACTCCGGCTCGACCGGCGACGTCATCGAACCCCTCCGGGTCGCCTTCGAGCGCGGGGCGACGACGGTCGCGGTCACCGGCCGTCCGGACGGGCCCGTCACGCAGTACGCGGACCACATCCTGACCACGTCGACGGCGCGCGAGAGCGAGCTGCGCCCGGCCGCGATGTCGTCCCGCACCAGTCAACTGCTCGTCGTGGACTGCCTGTTCGTGGGAGTGGCGCAGCGGACGTACGAGACGGCGGCGCCGGCCCTGTCCGCCTCGTACGAGGCGCTGGCGCACCGGCACCGCAACACTCCGCGGTAGCGCTCCGCGGTAGACCGGAAGGACTGAACGCCGCGGGTCGCCCATGGCCGGTCGCGCAGTTCCCCGCGCCCCTGAGGGGCGCGACACCACACCGCACGTGGAAAGAGCCACCCCAGATGACATCCATGTCCCACCACCGCAGTCTTCAGGCCGAGTTGGAGACGCTGACGACCGAGGCGTTCCGGCCCGAACTCGCCGAGATCGACCAGTTGCCCACCCTGGAGATCGCGCGGCTGATGAACGGCGAGGACGCGACCGTCCCCGCCGCGGTCGCCGCCCGCCTCCCGCAGATCGCCGCCGCGATCGACGCCGTCGCCGACCGGATGGCCCGGGGCGGCCGCCTGGTCTACGCGGGCGCGGGCACGGCCGGCCGGCTCGGCGTGCTGGACGCGTCCGAGTGCCCGCCGACCTTCAACACGGACCCGTCCGAGGTCGTGGGCCTGATCGCGGGCGGCCCGAGCGCCATGGTGACGTCGATCGAGGGCGCCGAGGACTCGAAGGAGCTGGCGGCCGGGGACCTGGCCGGGCTCGGGCTGACGGCGGACGACACGGTGGTCGGTGTCTCCGCCTCCGGCCGCACGCCGTACGCGATCGGCGCCGTCGAGTACGCGCGGGCCCGGGGCGCCCTCACCGTCGGCCTGTCCTGCAACGCGGACAGCGCGCTCGCGGCGGCCGCGGACCACGGCATCGAGATCGTGGCCGGCCCCGAGCTGCTCACCGGCTCCACCCGGCTGAAGGCGGGCACGGCCCAGAAGCTCGTCCTCAACATGCTGTCGACGATCACGATGATCCGCCTCGGCAAGACGTACGGGAACCTGATGGTCGACGTACGCGCCTCGAACGAGAAGCTGCGGGCCCGCTCCCGCCGCATCGTGGCCCTGGCGACGGGCGCGGCGGACGAGGAGGTCGAGCGGGCCCTCGCGGCCACGGACGGCGAGGTGAAGAACGCGATCCTCACGATCCTGGGCGGGGTCGACGGACCGACCGCCGCCCGCCTTCTGGAGGAGAGCGACGGCCATTTGCGCGCGGCGCTCGCGGCGGCGCCCCGCTGAGCAGCACGCTCGGCAGGTGCGTACCACTCCTCACTCAGCCACGGCCGCCGCGATCCTCCCCCTGGTCGGCGGCGCCGCGAACGTCACCTCCGTCGCCCACTGCATGACCCGCCTGCGCCTGGGCCTGGCCGACCGCTCCCTGGTGGACGAGGAATCCCTCAGGGCGCTGCCGGCCGTGCTGGGGGTGGTGGACGACGACACGTACCAGATCGTCCTCGGCCCGGGAACGGTCGCGAAGGTGACCCCGGAATTCGAGAAACTGCTGGCATCGGAAACCACCGAGGCACCGGCGAACGCGCTGCCGGTGACCGCCGGGGCCCCGACGCCCGCAGCACCGACGGCCGCCGAGGGACCGGCGACCTCCGAGACTCCGGTAGCCGCCGAGCCCCCCGCTCGCGGTAGCGCTCCCGGTACCGAGGCCGCCCGGCTCGCGGCGCGCGGCGCCGCCTTGAAGGCGGCTCAGCGGCAGCGTCACGCGACCCCCGTACGCCTTCTCCTGCGCCGGATCGCCAACATCTTCGTCCCGCTGATCCCGGCCCTGATCGGCTGCGGCGTCATCGCGGGCGTGAACGGCCTGCTCCTGAACCTGGGGTGGCTGCCCTCCCTCACCCCCGCCCTCGCCGCCGTCGCCTCCGGCTTCATGGCCCTGATCGCGGTCTTCGTCGGTCACCACACGGCGAAGGAGTTCGGCGGCACCCCGATCCTCGGCGGCGCGGTGGCGGCGGTGATCGTGTACGCGGGGGTGGCGAAGGTGACGGTGTTCGGTACGACGCTGTCCCCGGGCCAGGGCGGTGTCCTCGGCGCGCTGGCGGCCGCGCTCCTGGGAACGTACGTCGAGAAGTGGTGCCGCACCTGGGTCCCGGACACCCTGGACGTCCTCGTCACCCCCACGCTCACGGTCCTGCTGACCGGCCTGGTGACCCTGTACGGCCTGATGTACGCGGCCGGAGCGGCCACGTCGGCCATCGGCACGGCGGCGACCTGGCTCCTGTCCACGACGGGCGTCTTCGCCGGCCTGATCCTGGGCGGCCTGTTCCTCCCCCTGGTGATGCTGGGCCTGCACCAGGCCCTCATCCCCCTCCACACCACCCTCATCGAACAGCAGGGCTACACGGTCCTCCTCCCCGTGCTGGCGATGGCGGGCGCGGGCCAGGTCGGCGCGGCCCTCGCGGTGTACGTCCGGCTGCGCCACGACCACTCCCTGCGTACGACGATCCGGTCGGCGCTCCCGGCGGGCCTGCTCGGCGTGGGCGAACCCCTGATCTACGGCGTCTCGCTCCCCCTCGGCCGCCCGTTCCTCACGGCCTGCGCGGGCGGCGCGGCGGGCGGCGCCTTCGTGGGCCTCTTCTCGATGCTGGGCGACCGGATCGGCTCGACGGCGATCGGCCCGTCGGGCTGGGCCCTGTTTCCGCTGCTGGCGGGGAGCGGGGGCCTGCTCCCCAGCGCCGCGATCTACGCCGGCGGCCTGCTGACGGGGTACGCGGTGGGGTTCGGGGCGACGTACTTCTTCGGCTCGTTCGGCGTTGTCGGTGGCGTGTGCGAGGCTGAACGCACTGATATCGCCGCACCGACCGGCACCGCCGCACCGGCCATGACCACCACCCCGACCGACACCGCCGCCCCGCACGACCCGGAAGGGAACCGCACCCTGTGAACCACGCGCAACTGACCGCTCTGGGCCGCGCCCTGCGACTCGTCGGGGAGCACGGCGAGGCACTGAGCTCACAGACGCCCGACGCGCGCCTGCACGAGGTCAAGGCCGACCTGAAGCGGGCCCTCGACCTGCTGGAGGACAGCGTCAGCGCGGCGGCGCCCAGCACCCGCTGCGCCGAGCATCCGAACGGCCCGGTCGACGAGGACGCGCCCGACCTGTGTCTGCTGTGCGAGACGCGCCGCCGCGCCGCCCGCCGCTCCCAGGTGAACGACACGTACCCGCACGGCAGGCCGCCCGGCGCGGACGGCACCGCCGAGCGCGCCCAGTCCCGCTACGGGGTGCGCGGCGACCGCCCCCAGCCCCAGCAGCGCTGGCTCCCGGAGCTGTGGAACGGCCAGGTCTGGCAGCTGTGCGGCACCCCGCGCCGGGACAAGCGCGAGGCGGAGCAGTACCTCGCGGCGCAGCGCAGAGGCCCGCGCCCGGCGATGGCCTACCGCCTGGTGCACGAGTTCACCGACTACGAGGTCCTGCGCATCTGGGGCGAGCCCCTGAAGGTGGACATCGAGCCGATGGGAAACCTGTAGAAGCGCCGCTGGGAACCCGTAGGAGCGCCGCCGGGAACCCGTAGGAGCGCCGCCGGGAACCCGTAGGAGCGCCGCCGGGCACCCGATGCCTCCTGGTGTGCCCGGCCCGGGTGCGACTATGGGGGGATTCCAGGGTGAGGAGGAACCACCGTGTTGGTTCCGATGTCCAGCGTGCGACGGTCCGAGGACCGCGGGAAATGGGCAGTGGTGGTCCTCACCGGCGAGGTGGACTGCGACCTGACGCCGGCGCTGCGTGAGGCGGTGGACTCCTTGACCGCCGAGGATCACGGACTGATCGTGCTGGATCTGGGACAGGTGTCGTTCATGGACTCCGCGGGCCTCGGCGTGGTGGTGTACGGGATGCGGCGTGCCGGGGCACTGGGCGGCAGGCTGCGGCTGGCGGGCCCCGGCGAGCAGGTCCGCGAGCTGCTGAGGCTGACCGGGCTGGACGCCGCCGTCGAGGTGTTCGGTGACGTCCCGGCGGCGTGCGCGTACGGCCCGACGCCCAAGGGCCTGGAAAGAATCTGAGGCCCAGGAGGGCAAAAATGGGCTGCGTGGAGAGTTCCCCGGGCGGGGACGAGGACTTCGACGCGAACGAGGCGTTGACGTCGGCGCTGTTCGAAGCCGTGGGCGCGGGCATGTACGCCGTGGACGGGCAGGGAAAGGTGATCGCCTGCAACCCGTGGGCGGAGCGGCTGCTGGGCTATGCGCCGGGCACGCTGCTCGGCGTCGACGCCCACCACACGCTGCACCCGATGGAAGGCGACGAGAACGGTCTGCCTGCCCAGCGGCCGGTCCTGGCCGACATCGTGCTCGGCAAGCGGATCAGCGGCGACCGGGCCGTGCTCTTGCGCGCCGATGGCACCCCCGTGCAGGTGTGGTGGTCCGCGGCTCCGCTGCCGGAGGAGATGGGATACGACAAGGGCGCGGTGGTCGTCTTCCACGACGCCTCCGCCAGACGTGCGCGGGACGGACGCCGCGCCCGGCGCTACGCGCACAGCGAGACCATGCGCGAACAGGCCGAGTACGACCTGTCGGAGATCACCTGGCTCAGCGAGCTGACGCTGGCCATGGTCAGCACCCTGGACGCGGACGAGGCACTGGGCCGGCTGGTACGGCAACTGGTGCCCCGCCTGGCGGACACCGCCCTGATCGACCTGACCGCCGGCCTCACGCGCCGGCGCGCCGCCGCCACCCACCACCTGCCCGGCGTCCTGCCCTCCGGACCGCACGACATCGGCGAGCCGTTGCCGGGCCATCCCGCCCACGACGCGGCACTGTCCCGGGTGTTCGGCGGCGCCGGCACGCAGCACCTGACCGCTCCGCTGCCGGCCGGACCCGCATATCCGGGAAGAGACCTGTTCGCGCTGGTGGACGCCCACGAGGCCCTCGTGGTCCCGTTGCGGCTGCGCGCCAGCACGTTCGGGGCCCTGACGCTGGTCCGCGCGCCGGCCAGCCCGCCGTTCAACGAAGCCGACCGGATCCTGGCCGAGGAAGTGGCCCGCCGCGCGGCACTCGGGCTGGACAACACCCGCCTGCACGCCGCCCAGGCCGACATCGCCGCCACCTTGCAGCGCGCCCTGCTCACCGACCTGCCCACCGTGCCGCGCCTGGAGCTGGCCGCCCACTACCAGCCCGCCCAGCGGGCAGCGGAAGTCGGCGGGGACTGGTACGACGCCTTCCTCCTGGAGGACGGCGACCTGGCCATGGCCATCGGCGACGTCACCGGACACGACATCCAGGCCGCCTCCCGCATGAGCGAACTGCGCAACATGCTCCGCGCCCTGGTCGTCGACCGCCCCGAGGAAAACCCCGGCCAGATCCTGCGCCGCCTGGACACCGCCCAGGCCCGTCTGACCCTCGCCGACTCCGCCACCGCCATCCTCACCCGCCTGCACCCCACCGCGGACGGAACCTGGGACCTGGCCTGGTCGGTCGCCGGCCACCCCCCACCCCTGCTGATCACCGCCGACGGCACGGCCACCTACCTCACCGGCCCCCGCGCCATGCTGCTGGGAGTCAGGCCCACCGCGGAGCGCCCCACCGCCCACACCCGTCTGCCCGGCGGAGCCACCCTCCTGCTCTACACCGACGGCCTGGTCGAATCCCGCGCGCAGCCGTTCGACGTCGGCATGACCCGCCTGCGCCAGTACGCCACCACCCACCGCCAGCTGCCTCTGCACCGGCTCTGCGCCCAGCTCGCGCACGACCTCGGCGACACCCGCGACGACATCACCCTCATCGCCGCCCGCACGCCCCCCACCGCCTGACCTCCGGGCCCGCACCGCCACCTTGTAGCACGCCCGAGGGCGGTACCCCCGGGTGCCGGGAATACCGCCCTCGTCGTACCGCGAACAGCTCGGCTCAGTGCAGCGTCTTCAGCGAGGACGCGTCGTACGCGGCCAGCTCGGAGAACCGTCCGGCCAGTACCTTCGCCGCCCACTCCGGGTCCTGGAGCAGGGCGCGGCCGATGGCGACCAGGTCGAACTCCCCGGACTCCAGACGGTCCAGGAGGTCGTCGATGCCCCGCACGGTGGAACCCTCGCCCTGGAAGGCCTTGAGGAATTCGCCGTTCAGGCCGACCGAGCCGACCGAGATGGCGGGCTTCCCGGTGATCTTCTTGGTCCAGCCGGCCAGGTTGAGGTCGGAGCCGTCGAACTCGGGCTGCCAGTAGCGGCGCGTGGAGGCGTGGAAGGCGTCCACTCCCGCCGCCGCCAGCGGGGCCAGGATCGCCTCCAGCTCCTCCGGGGTCTCGGCGAGGCGGGCGTCGTACGCCTGCTGCTTCCACTGCGAGTAGCGGAAGAGCACGGGGAAGGAGGGGGAGACCGCCGACCGGACCGCGGCCACGATCTCCGCCGCGAACTTCGTCCGGGCCACCGGGTCGCCACCGTAGGCGTCGGTGCGGCGGTTGGTGCCCGCCCACAGGAACTGGTCGATCAGATAGCCGTGCGCGCCGTGCAGTTCCACGCCGTCGAAGCCGATGCGCTCGGCGTCGGCCGCCGCCTTCGCGAACGCCTCGATGACGTCGTCCAGGTCCTGCTGGGTCATGGCCTTGCCGGTGACCTCGGCGCCCTCGGTGCCTATGCCGGACGGGCCGACCGGCGGGGCGTCCGCGAACGGCGGCTCGCCCGCGCCGCGCACCATGCCGATGTGCCACAGCTGCGGCACGATCGTGCCGCCGGCGGCGTGCACGGCGTCGGCGACCTTCGACCAGCCGGCCAGCTGCTCCTCGCCGTGGAAGCGCGGAATGCTGTCGCTCTGCCCGGCCGACTCGTGCCCCACGTACGTGCCCTCGGTGACGATCAGGCCGACACCCGCGGCGGCGCGGCGGGCGTAGTACGAGGCCACGTCCTCACCGGGGATGCCGCCGGGGGAGAACTGCCGGGTCATCGGCGCCATCACGATCCGGTTCGGGACGGTCAGGCCGTTGAGGGTGACCGGCCGGGACAGGATCTGTGCGGCGCGGTCGGTGGCATCGGTGGTGACGGTCACGCGGGGCTCCTCGGAACGGGGAAAAAGAGGGCATGAGATATGTGCGTATGCATCAACCCCAACCGCCCCGCGTACCCCCGCATTCCTTCCTACGGCCCCGGCCCGTGTGATCCCGGATACGCTCGCGGGCTCCCCCACCCACTCAGGCGGACAGTCCCACTCACACCCGCCGCCCACCGGCCGCAGCTGCACGTAACCGCCCTCGCGCCCCATGACCTGGCCGAGGCGCCCGTCCCGTACGTCGGCCGCGGACGATCACCCGACCCTGGTCCCCGTCCGCGACTCCAAAACCCCCACGGCCCGAAGCTCCCGTGAAGAGCGGTTCACGCCTGTCTATAAGGTGTGATCGCTTCGAACACCGTGCGAACAAAAGGACCCTGATGGGCAGACACATAAGACGGATGGCGGCCCTCGCCGCGCCCCTGGCGCTCGGCGCGACACTGCTCGCTCCGGCCACCGCCCAGGCGGAGACCGTGGTCTCCGGGAACTACACATCGGTCTTCAACTACCCCAAGCCCACGACCTACGACTCCTCGATCAACACCTCGGTCGGCGACCTGATCGACCTCGCGGCTCCCAGCTCGACCCTGTACATGGGCATGTACTGGTTCAACAGCTCGGACCTGCGGGCGAAGCTCACCGCCGCCCAGACCCGCGGCGTCACGCTGCGCATCATCTCGGAGTCGGCGAACCGGCCCAGCAGCGACCTGGACAGCCTCGCGCTGACCGGCAACTCCACCCTCACCTGGTGCTCCCGCGGCTGCCTGGGCAACGGCTCGGGTGACACGAACGCGATCGACCACGACAAGTACCTCGTGCTCGACTCGCTCACCGACGGACGCAAGAACGTCGTCTGGCAGGCCTCGCAGAACCTCGCGGGCGGCCAGGACGGCGAGATCAACAACGCGGTCGTCGTGTCCGGCAACGCGACCCTCGCGTCCCGGTACCGCGCGCACTTCAACGACCAGGTGAAGCACGCCGGCGACAGCCTGCACACGACGTACGACTACTCCACCGGCGACCCGAGCTCCCCGGTCGAGGCGTACTTCTCCCCGCGCGACACCGCCTCGGACGCCGCCCACTACGGCAACGCCGACATCCTCGCCTCGTTCATCGACCAGGTCGACTGCTCGAACGACGGAAAGATCAGGATCTCGGCCGCCGAACTCGACCAGCGGACCACCCGCCCGGCCGTCTACGACGCCCTGGCGACGAAGCGGTCCCAGGGATGCAGCGTCGACGCGAACGCCCGCGACCTCAGTGACGGCGGCGGCAACGACGGCATCAACGACCTGACCGCCCTCGACATCGCGGCCTACGGCAACCGCCCCGGCGGCTGCCGCTACAAGACCTCCGCAGGGGCCTCCTGCAACCACGGCACCACCCACTCCAAGTACCTGCTGACGGAGTGGAAGAAGAGCGACGGCACCCAGGTCCAGCACGTGTACACGGGCTCCCACAACTGGACCGCGGGCTCGCTGAAGACGAACGACGAGACGATTCTGCGCATCGACGACGCGGGCACCTACCAGGCCTACGTCGCCAACTTCAACAAGGTGCGCGCGAGCGCGGTCGACCTCGACGCCGCGAAGTACGGCTCGACGTCGCAGCACTACTCCCGGGTCAACGTGAACGCGAACGGCGACCAGCACTACAGCGCCGTCGCCTCCGGCGGCACCTCGTCCGTCTACACCGCGGTGGCCTACGAGCAGGGCGACCGGCACGACTCCTCGGACAGCGAGCTGGGCACCGACGTGTACCTGCGCCTGTACAAGGACGGTGCGCCGCTGTGGGACGAGAAGCTGCTGAGCAACGGCAACACCGGTACCGGCACGACCTGGTCGCACCAGAAGCCCGACGTCGGCGTGGACGACCAGGGCAACGCGATCGTCGTGTGGGCCAAGGACGACGACGGCAACAAGTACGCCGACATCGCGGTGCGCAAGGTGACCCCGGACGGCACGGTCACCACCCTGCCGCGTCCGCACGCCTCCGGTGACGGGGACCAGCTGCGGCCGACGGTCGCGGTGGCCGGCGACGGCTCCTACAGCGTCGCCTGGGAGAACACGGCCGACGGCTCGACCCTCAACCAGGTGTACGCGAGCAGTTGGTCCGCGACCGGCGCGCTGCGCTACCAGGACGTCCAGGTCAGCACGATCAACTCCGGTGCGGCCGGATCGAACCGGCGGCCCGACGCGGCGATCGACAACGCCGGGAACACCGTGATCGCCTGGGAGGAGGACGCGGACGGCAACGGCGGCCTCAACATCGGTGTCGCCAAGCTCAACACCTCGGGCGGCTTCACCGTGGCCCGCAAGGTGGGCAACTCCCTCACCGACGGACAGCAGACCAAGCCCGCGGTGGCCTCCGCCGGTGACGGCCGGTTCGTCGTGGCCTGGACGGACGAGTACACCACGGGCGCGGGCACCCTGGTCCGGCCGCAGCGGATCAACCAGCGCTTCTTCTCGGCGGCCGGCAGCCCCGCGGCGGCGGACCAGCGGACCACCGAGGACGGCACGAGCAGCGGTCCCTACGTCGACGGCAAGCGGCCGATCTCCGACCAGACGGACGCCGATGTCACGGTCGCCGACGACGGCACCTTCGTCGTCGCGTGGAAGGAGGCCTTCGACGTGCTCGTCGGCAACCCGGCCACCCTGTACGCGGGCAAGGACGACGTGTGGGCCCGCGGCTTCAACGCCGACGGCACGACGACCGGCAGGTTCCCCGCCACCCGGATGAACGTGGTGACCGGCGGCGGCCAGGGCGGCCCGGCCGTGGCCGTCGCTTCGAACGGCCGGCTCGCGCTGACGTACTCGGACGACTACGACGGCAACGGCCACAACGAGATGCGGCTGCGCGACGCGTTCAGCAACTCCTGATCACCTGTCCCGCCGCGGCCCGGGCGGCCGCGGCGGGAGAGCGTGAACGCCCGAGGGCGGCACCCCCTGGAATGGGAGTGCCGCCCTCGGTCTCGTACTGCGACGAACCGCTGATCCGCGAAGGGATCAGAAGTCCATGTCACCGCCCGGCATGCCGCCCGGAGCGCCGCCCGCGGCGGCCTTCTCCGGCTTGTCGGCGATGACGGCCTCGGTGGTCAGGAACAGCGCGGCGATGGAGGCGGCGTTCTGCAGGGCAGAGCGCGTGACCTTCGCCGGGTCGATGATGCCTTCGGCGATCATGTCGACGTACTCACCGGTCGCGGCGTTCAGGCCGTGGCCGACGGGCAGGTTGCGCACCTTCTCGACGATGACGCCACCCTCGAGACCACCGTTGACGGCGATCTGCTTGAGCGGGGCCTCCAGGGCGAGCCGCACGGCGTTGGCGCCGGTCGCCTCGTCACCCGTGAGCTCCAGCTTCTCGAAGACCGAGGAAGCCTGGATGAGGGCCACGCCACCACCGGCGACGATGCCCTCCTCGACGGCCGCCTTCGCGTTGCGAACGGCGTCCTCGATGCGGTGCTTGCGCTCCTTGAGCTCGACCTCGGTGGCGGCACCGGCCTTGATGACGGCCACGCCGCCGGCCAGCTTCGCCAGACGCTCCTGGAGCTTCTCGCGGTCGTAGTCCGAGTCGGAGTTCTCGATCTCGGCACGGATCTGGTTGACCCGGCCGGCGACCTGGTCGGCCGAGCCGGCGCCGTCGACGATCGTGGTCTCGTCCTTGGTGATGACGACCTTGCGGGCGCGACCGAGCAGGTCGATGCTCGCGTTCTCCAGCTTGAGGCCGACCTCCTCGGAGATGACCTCGCCGCCCGTGAGGATGGCGATGTCGCCGAGCATGGCCTTGCGGCGGTCACCGAAGCCCGGAGCCTTGACGGCGACGGACTTGAAGGTGCCACGGATCTTGTTGACGACCAGGGTCGACAGGGCCTCGCCCTCGACGTCCTCGGCGATGATCAGCAGCGGCTTGCCCGACTGCATGACCTTCTCGAGGAGCGGGAGCAGGTCCTTGACGGAACTGATCTTGGAGTTGGCGATCAGGATGTACGGGTCGTCGAGCGACGCCTCCATACGCTCCATGTCGGTGGCGAAGTACGCCGAGATGTAGCCCTTGTCGAAGCGCATACCCTCGGTGAGCTCGAGCTCCAGACCGAAGGTCTGGGACTCCTCGACGGTGATGACGCCTTCCTTGCCGACCTTGTCCATCGCCTCGGCGATGAGCTCGCCGATCTGGGTGTCGGCGGCGGAGATGGAGGCCGTCGAAGCGATCTGCTCCTTGGTCTCGACATCCTTCGCCTGCTCGAGCAGGGCACCGGAGACGGCCTCGACGGCCTTCTCGATACCGCGCTTGAGAGCCATCGGGTTGGCGCCGGCGGCTACGTTGCGCAGGCCCTCGCGGACGAGCGCCTGGGCGAGGACGGTCGCGGTGGTCGTACCGTCACCGGCGACGTCGTCCGTCTTCTTGGCGACTTCCTTGACCAGCTCGGCGCCGATCTTCTCGTACGGGTCCTCGAGCTCGATCTCCTTGGCGATGGAAACACCATCGTTGGTGATCGTGGGGGCGCCCCACTTCTTCTCGAGGACGACGTTGCGGCCCTTGGGGCCAAGGGTGACCTTGACGGCGTCGGCGAGCTGGTTCATCCCGCGCTCGAGACCGCGCCGTGCCTCCTCGTCGAACGCGATGATCTTGGCCATGTGAAGTGGTCCTCCCGGACTGGGGTGGATTGCTCCGGACCGCGCTGGCGCCCGCGACGGACGGCCTGCCTGCCCCGTGGTTCCTTGCACCACCTGGCCTGCGGGCCTCACCGACCCGGTCCTTCGTTATCACTCTCACCTTCAGAGTGCTAACGCCAATGATTAGCACTCGCCCCTGCCGAGTGCAAGCGGCTCCAGGCAATCCGCAGGTGAACGCACCTGTGCGCCCCACACGTGCGCAGGCGCTCCGGACGCCCCGGGGCAGACCGAAGGGCCCGTACCCCGGAGGGGATACGGGCCCTTCGTCACGTCGAACAGTCAGTCGGCGCGTGCTTCAGCCGGTCGCCAGTCGGACCATGTCCGCCTGCGGCCCCTTCTGGCCTTGCGAGATCTCGAAATCGACCCGCTGACCCTCTTCCAGGGTGCGGTAGCCGTCCATCTGAATCGCGCTGTAGTGGACGAATACATCCGCACCACCGTCGACCGCGATGAAGCCGTACCCCTTCTCCGCGTTGAACCACTTGACGGTGCCCTGAGCCATGCCTAACTCCCCTATTACTGGCCCTTGCACAGGACCGCACTTCGCGGACCCGGGTCAGACCTCACCCCCCAATGGCTTGGGGGTGTGCGCCGGAACGCGTCGACCGCGGCTGAATGTATCTGTCCAACTGCCCTCTGCAACAGGTCAATCGGACGAGAATTCTGGGTCTGGCCGATCGGGAATATGCGGAGAATTCGCAAAGATTCAGGGCAAGTCGGGCCCCATAAATGCCGTATAAGGCTTAAAAGGGTGGGGCACTTTGGCTGTTTCTTGTCGGGCTTCGGATGAGAACTCATATGCATCCGGCAAGAAGAGCGAGGCGACTTCCCCAACTGTACCGTGCTCAACCATGCAGAATTGCCCCCTCCGTTTCTCTCACGGAGGGGGCAATTCGATGAACTCTCGGTAACCGGCGTTACCGACGGTAATAACCGGGCGCCGAACCGGTATCGGTCAGCCGCCGGCGACGGCCGGGATGATCGAGACTCCGGCGCCGTCCGGCGTCACCGTCTCGAGGCCCTGCTCGAAGCGCACGTCGTCGTCGTTCACGTACACGTTGACGAAGCGGCGCAGCTTGCCCTGGTCGTCCAGGACGCGGGCCGCGATGCCCGTGTGGTTCTTCTCCAGGTCGGCGATGACCTCGGCGAGGGTCGCGCCCTGGGCCGGGACCTCGGCCTTGCCGCCCGTGTAGGTGCGCAGGATGGTCGGGATGCGGACGTTGACGCTCATGCGGTGTGACCTCCGGTCGGGTACACGGGAAGGGCTGTTCTCAAGCTGCGGACTGGTGGGGGCCGGTCGCGCCGTTCACGCGAGGCCGGCTTCCCGGAAGGAGTCCAGGCTGGGACGAATGGTCGCGGTCAGCCCGGTCCCGGCCACCGCGTCCAGGGTCTTGAGGCCGTCACCGGTGTTGAGGACGACCGTCGTGAGGGTGGGGTCGAGCAGACCGCTCTCGATCAGTTTCTTGGCCACACCCACCGTCACGCCACCCGCGGTCTCCGCGAAGATGCCCTCGGTCCGTGCGAGCAGCTTGATCGCGTCGACGATCTGCTCGTCGTTCACGTCCTCCACCGCACCGCCCGTGCGGCGCGCGATGTCGAGGACGTACGGGCCGTCGGCCGGGTTGCCGATGGCCAGCGACTTGGCGATGGTGTTCGGCTTCTGCGGCCGCACGACGTCCTGGCCGGCCTTGTAGGCGACGGACACCGGCGAGCAGCCCTCGGCCTGCGCGCCGAAGATCTTGTACGGCTTGTCCTCGACCAGCCCGAGCTTGATCAGCTCCTGGAGCCCCTTGTCGATCTTCGTGAGCTGGGAGCCGGAGGCGATGGGCACCACCAGCTGGTCCGGCAGCCGCCAGCCGAGCTGCTCGCAGATCTCGTACGCCAGCGTCTTGGAGCCCTCGGCGTAGTACGGCCGCAGGTTGACGTTGACGAAGCCCCAGCCCTCGCCGGCCGGGTCGCCGATCAGCTCGGAGCAGAAGCGGTTCACGTCGTCGTAGTTGCCCTCGATGCCGACGAGCTCGCCGCCGTAGACCGCGGCCATGACGACCTTGCCCTGCTCCAGGTCGTGCGGGATGAACACGCAGGAACGGAAGCCGGCGCGGGCGGCGGCGGCGCCCACCGCGCCGGCCAGGTTGCCGGTGGAGGAGCAGGAGAGGGTGGTGAAGTCGAAGGCGCGGGCGGCCTCGATGGCCTGGGCGACGACGCGGTCCTTGAAGGAGTGCGTCGGGTTGCCGGAGTCGTCCTTCACGAAGAGCTTGCCGGCGTCGACACCGAGCTCACGCGCCAGGTTGTCGGCCTGGACGAGCTTGGTCCAGCCCGGGTTGATGTTGGGCTTCTCGGCGACGTCCGCCGGGACCGGCAGGAGCGGCGCATAGCGCCAGATGTTCGCGGGGCCCGCCTCGATCTGCTTGCGGAGTTCCTCGGTGTCGTAGCCCGAGAAGTCGTACGCGATCTCCAGCGGGCCGAAACACTCGTCGCAGGCGAAGACCGGACCGAGGGGCACGCGGTGGCCGCACTCGCGGCAGGAAAGCGCGGCGGCCGGACCGAGGTCGACGGAGTTCGCGGGGGAGGTGACGGAGGTACTTGCGACAGTCTGCGCAGCCATGGAGGCGAGGCCCTTTCTCCTCATCTTCCTCACGACGCACTTCGCCGTGAGACGGATTTGGCACCTTCCCGAGCCGGGAGCCTCGCCACATCAACGTGACAAGACCGGCTGGAGGGTTGCCGGGGCTTCATCGGGCCGTATCCCTCTGCCCCTCTGGATGAGCGGTATTCGGTTGTTTGACTGTGGAGCACTGTGCGCGCCGATGATCGAGGACATGCGATGGTCATCCGCGTTGTTCAAGACTGTAACCGAAGGCCAGGACAGTTGAGATAGTCGTCCGAACAGCGAGATGGATCACGCGCTGATGCGAGTGTGTGATCAGACAGTGAGGAGCCGCAGAGTGCTGAACGAAGTCGAGCGCTGGCTGAGCACCCGCTCCTGGTCCCTGACCGATCGCCCGCTCCACAAGATCATGGCCGCGAAACGCTCCTCGGGCTCCTCGGTCAGCGTCGTGCTGCCCGCGCTGAACGAGGAGGAGACGGTCGGCGAGATCGTCGCCGTCATCCGGCACGACCTGATGCACCAGGTCCCGCTCGTCGACGAGATCGTCGTGATCGACTCGGGCTCGACGGACCGCACCTCCGAGGTGGCCGCGGCCGCGGGCGCCCGGGTCGTGCACCGCGACGAGATACTCCCGCGGCTGCCGGCCGTGCCCGGCAAGGGGGAGGTCCTGTGGCGCTCCCTCCTGGTCACCAGCGGTGACATCGTCTGTTTCATCGACGCGGACCTGAAGGAGTTCTCGTCGGACTTCGTCTCCGGCATCGTGGGCCCGCTGCTCACCGACCCGGGCGTCGACCTCGTGAAGGCGATGTACGACCGGCCGCTGGGCGGCGCGGCGGGCCAGGGCGGCCGGGTGACCGAGCTGATGGCCCGGCCGCTCCTCAACATGCACTGGCCGCAGCTGGCCGGCTTCGTCCAGCCGCTCGGCGGCGAGTACGCGGCCCGCCGCTCGCTGCTCGAACAGCTCCCGTTCCCCGTCGGGTACGGCGTGGAGCTGGGGATGCTCGTCGACGCCCTCCACCTCGTGGGCCTCGACGCGCTCGCCCAGGTCGACGTCGGCGTGCGCAAGCACCGCCACCAGGACGGCCAGGCGCTCGGCCGCATGGCCGCGGCGATCTACCGCACCGCCCAGCTGCGCCTGGCCCGGGGTCACCTGATCCGCCCCGCGCTCACCCAGTTCGAGCGCGGCGAGGACGGTTTCGAGCCGCGCACGTACTCGGTGGACACGGAGGAACGGCCGCCGATGGCGGAAATCGCCGAGTACGCGCGGCGGAAGGCCGCGTAGCCCGCGCCCCCGCGGGGGCGCGGGGCCGTCCCGCGCGAGGTCGTATACGACGCCGCATACGGCCGAAGGGAACGTTTGAGCGTTTCCGACCCGGGCTAGATTTCGAGGCATGGCTTCCACCCGAGGTGCCCAGATCCTCGTCGCGTCCAACCGCGGCCCGGTCTCGTACACGCTGGACGAGACCGGCACGCTGACCAGCAAGCGCGGCGGCGGCGGGCTGGTGTCCGGACTGTCGGCCATCGGCCCCGACGCGGGCGCCCTCTGGGTGTGCTCGGCGCTCGGCGAAGGCGACCGCGAGGCGGTGCGGCGCGGAGTCGGCGAGCCCGGCGTACGGATGCTGGACGTCGACGCAGAGGTCCACGCGGACGCGTACAACGGCATCGCGAACTCGGTCCTGTGGTTCGTCCACCACATGCTGTACCAGACGCCGCTGGAGCCGGTCTTCGACGCGGAGTTCCGGCGCCAGTGGGCGGCCTACGAGACGTACAACCACGCCTTCGCCGCGGCGCTGGCCGAGGAGGCGGCCGAGGGCGCCGCGGTCCTCGTCCAGGACTACCACCTGACGCTGGTCCCGCGGATGCTCCGCGAACTGCGCCCCGACCTGCGGATCGGCCACTTCTCGCACACGCCGTGGGCCCCGTCGGAGTACTTCCGGATGCTGCCCGACGACATCGCGGCGCAGGTGCTGGGCGGGATTCTGGGCGCCGACCGGGCCGCGTTCCTCACCCAGCGCTGGGCGGACGCGTTCACGGACTGCTGTCACGCCGTGCTGGGCCCCGGGATTCCCTCCGGTACCCGGATCGGCGTGCACGGCCTGGGCGCGGACGCGGACTTCCTGCGGGAGCGGGCGCACCGGCCGGACGTCGAGGAGCGGATGGCGGCGCTGCGCGAGGAGGTCGGCGAGGGCCGGAAGACGATCGTGCGGGTGGACCGTACGGAGCTGTCGAAGAACATCGTGCGGGGTCTGCTCGCCTACCGGGAGCTGCTGGCGTCGCGGCCGGACTGGCGCGAGCGGGTCGTCCACGTCGCCTTCGCCTACCCGTCCCGCCAGGACCTGGCGGTCTACCGGGACTACACGGCCGCCGTGCAGCGCCTCGCGGACGAGATCAACGCGGAGTACGGGACGCCGGGCTGGACCCCGGTCGTGCTGCACGTCAAGGACGACTTCGCGCGCTCCCTCGCCGCGTACCGGCTGGCGGACGTGGCCCTCGTGAACCCCATCCGCGACGGCATGAACCTGGTCGCCAAGGAGGTCCCGGTCGTCTCCGACGAGGGCTGCGCGCTGGTGCTGTCCCGGGAGGCGGGCGCGTACGAGGAGCTGGGCGAGGACGCGATCACGGTGAACCCGTACGACGTCGTGGGTACGGCCGTGGCCCTCCACGAGGCCCTCTCGATGCCGGCCGGCGAGCGCGCCGAACGCACGAAGCGGCTGGCCGGGGCGGCGACGGCACTGCCCCCGGCCCGCTGGTTCCTGGATCAGCTGCACGCACTGGACACCTGAACCGGACCCGGGGCGCAGCCGACGGCGTACGCCCCGGGACCGGTCAGCCGAGGCGGGCCGCCAGCGCGTAGAGCAGGCTCACGACTCCGGGCGGGCCGTCGACGACCAGGTCGGCCCGTTCGGCCAGTTCGGTGACCTCGGAGCTGCCGCTGCACACCAGCAGCCCCGGTACGCCGTCCGAGCGGAGTTTGTCGACGGCGGCGAAGGCGGGGAGGTCGCCGAGGTCGTCGCCGGCGTACATGACGGCCTCCGCGCCGGTCTCCCGCGCGTACTCCAGGAGGGCGACGCCCTTGTCCATGCCGGGCGGGCGCAGCTCCAGGACCATGCGGCCGGGTTCGACGATCAGACCGTGGCGGGTGGCGAGGTCGGTGAGGGGTTCGCGCAGGGCCTCGAAGGCGGCCTGGGGGTCGGTGGCGCGGCGGGTGTGCACGGCGACGGCCCGGCCCTTCTCCTCGATCCACGTGCCCTGCCAGGCGCCGATCCGATCGAGGAAGCCGGGGAGTTCCGCGCGGACGGCGGCGACGCCGGGGTGCGGGGCGGGGGCCTTGACGGTGCCGCTGACGGCGTCCCAGCGTTCGGCGCCGTAGTGGCCGAGGACGACGAGGTGCTCCAGGCCGGGGACGCCCGCGAAGCCGCCGTAGCGGACGGCGACACCCGCCGGGCGGCCGGTGATCACCGCGACGGAGGCGACCTTCGGGGCGAGGGCCGCGAGAGCGGGGACCGCGTCGGGGTGCGCGCGGGCCTGATCGGGGTCGGGGACGATCGGGGCGAGCGTCCCGTCGAAGTCGAAGGCGAGAACGGCCCGGCCGGGCCGGGCGAGGATGGCGTCGAGACCGTCGCGCCCGGCCGGGGTCGCGGGCGTCGGCAAAGAGTCCCTGGAGTCCGTGGAGTCCGTATGGCTGCCCATACTCCGACCCTATCCGCGACGGGGCGCGCGCACGCATGGCTCACGCGCGCCCTCATGGCTCAGGGACCTCACGGGGCACGGATGCGCCGGGGCCCCTGTCGTCAGCGCTCCGCGCGGCGGTTCTCGCGGACGCGGCGCAGGCGGTTGACCGTCACCGGGTCGTGGGCGAGGGCGCGGGGGTCGTCCAGGAGGGCGTTGAGCAGCTGGTAGTACCTGACCGGTACCAGGCCCAGCTGCTCGCGTATCGCCCGCTCCTTGGCGCCGGGGCCGCCGAAGCTCCGGCGCTCAAGGGCGAGGACGGCCTGTTCCCGCGGGCTGAGCTCTTCCATGGACGACATGACTGCCAAGGTAACGGCCGGGACCGACAGGCCCCCCGGCGGCGGGGCCCGCGCCCGGGCTCCGGCGGTCGTCCACTCCGCGGTGTCCGACTACTCCGCGATGTCCGACGTGTCCGCCGCGTCCGCCGTGCGCTGGAGCTGCCCCAGGATCGCCGCCGGGTTGCCGCTCGGGCTCACGGCCTTGCCGATCTGCTTCTTGATGTCGGCACTGACGCTCGCCCAGGACGTCTTGCCGACCGGGTACAGCTGGGAGGTCGGGAGTTCCTCCAGGAAGGGACCCATGTCGGCGTCGTCCTTGTCCGCGGCCATCGCCTCCGACGCCGAGTTGGTGACCGGCAGCAGGTCGTACTCGTGGGAGAAGGCGAGCACGTTCTTCTCGTTGTAGACGAAGTCGAGGAAGTCGCCGATCTGCTGCTTGTGGCCGTTCTTGCGGAACGCCGTCATCCAGTCGGCGACGCCCATCGTGGCCTTGGGCCCGCTGTCGACCCCGGGCATCGGCACCATGCCGAACTTCACGCCCTTCTTCGCGGCCATCTTCATCAGCGTCGGATGGCCGCTCAGCATGCCGACCTCGCCCCGCGTGAACGCGGCGAACGCGGCCGCCCGGTTCAGCTTCGCCGGCGCGGTCGGGCCGGTGAGGCCCTTCCCCACCAGCTCGTCCTTCAGCCAGGCGAACGTGGCGACGTTCTGCGCGGAGTCGAGGTTGTAGGTGCCGACACTGCTCAGATAGCCGTCGCCGCCGCTCAGCAGCCACTGCATCGTCTCGGCCTGCGCCTCTTCCGGCCCGAGCGGCAGCGCGTACGGGGTCTTGACGCCGGCCGCCTTGAGCGCCTTCGCGTCGGCGGCCAGCTCGTCCCAGGTCTTCGGCGCGCCGGTGATGCCCGCCTGGGCGAAGAGCTTCTTGTTGTAGAAGAGCAGGCGCGTGGACGCCGCGAACGGCATGCCGTACTGCACCCGGTTCAGCTGCCCGGCGGTGCTCAGTTCCGAGACGAAGTCGGCCTGGACGGGGATGGAGAGCACGTCGTCGGCGGTGTACAGCTTGCCGGCGGCCGCGTAGTCCGCGTACGCCCCGATCTGCGCCATGTCGGGCGCCTTGCCGGCCGCGACCATCTCCTTGACCTTGCGGTCGACGTCGTTCCACGAGTAGACGCTGACCTCGACCTTGATGCCGGGGTGCTTCGCCTCGTACTCCTTGACCAGCGTGTCCCAGTACTTCTGGGAGCTGTTCGCCGACGAGTCGCCGTAATCCGCGGCCACCAGCTTCAGGGTCACGTCGCCGGAGTCCTCCGAGCTGCCGCAGCCCGCGAGTGTCGCTGTCATACCCAGTGCCGACAACACCGCGATCAAACCTGTCGTACGCCGCTGCACTTGCTCTTGCCCCAAACCCTGGTGTCTCACATGCCGATACAAATCAGCTATAAGGTCTACACCACGTAAGTGGACTAGACCTCTTCCGGGTCTACGCGCCACACTGTCCCCGTGAGACATGTCATCGCCCTCGATGTGGGCGGCACCGGGATGAAGGCCGCCCTGGTCGGGGCCTCGGGCGAGCTGCTGCACCAGGCCCGCCGGGCGACCGGGCGGGAGCGCGGTCCGGACGCCGTGGTCGACACCGTCCTCGGCTTCGCGGCCGAACTGCGCGCGTACGGCGAGCGTCATCTCGGCGAACCCGCGGCCGCCGCCGGCGTCGCCGTCCCCGGCATCGTCGACGCCGGCCGCGGCCTCGCCGTCTACGCGGCGAACCTCGGCTGGAGCGACGTACCCATGCGCAAGCTCCTCGGCGAACGGCTGCACGGCGTCCCGGTCGCCCTCGGCCACGACGTGCGCACCGGCGGTCTCGCCGAGGGCCGGATCGGCGCGGGCCGGGGCACCGACCGCTTCCTGTTCGTGGCGCTGGGCACCGGCATCGCGGGCGCCATCGGCATCGACGGCACGGTGGAGGCGGGCGCGCACGGCTTCGCGGGCGAGATCGGCCACATCGTCGTACGCCCCGGGGGGACTCCCTGTCCGTGCGGGCAGTACGGCTGCCTGGAGCGGTACGCCTCCGCCGCGGCGGTCAGCCAGGCCTGGGCACAGGCCTCCGGGAACCCGGACGCGGACGCGGCGAGCTGCGCGCAGGCCGTGGAGTCGGGCGACGAGCGCGCCGTACGGGTCTGGCGCCGGGCCGTGGACGCGCTCGCCGACGGGCTGGTCACCGCGCTCACCCTCCTGGACCCGCGCACCCTGATCATCGGTGGCGGGCTCGCCGAGGCGGGGGAAACCTTGTTCACACCGCTGCGCGCGGCCATGGAACGCCGCGTCACCTTCCAGAAGCTGCCGGCCCTCGTCCCCGCGGCCCTCGGGGACACGGCCGGATGTCTCGGCGCCGGGCTGCTCGCCTGGGACCTGCTCTCGACCCATGACTCTCCGGAGGTAACCGCCTGATGGCCACTAGCAACGTGCTCGCCGGTGCCCGGGTGGTGCTGCCCACGGGGATCGTGGACGGCGGCCGGGTGATCGTCGAGGGAACGCGCATCGCGGGCGCCTCCTCCGAGGACGCCCCGGTCGTGGACCTGTCCGGCCACTGGCTGGTCCCGGGCTTCGTCGATCTGCACAACCACGGCGGCGGCGGCGCGTCCTTCACCTCGGGCACCGCCGAGGAGGTTCTCCGGGGCGTCCACACCCACCGCCTGCACGGCACCACCACCGTCGTCGCCTCCACCGTCACCGGCGAGATGGACGTGCTGGCCCAGCGCGCGGGGCTGCTCTCCGAGCTGGCCGAGCAGGGCGACATCGCCGGCATCCACTTCGAGGGCCCGTTCATCTCGCCGTGCCGCAAGGGCGCCCACTCCGAGGAACTGCTGCGCGACCCGGACCCGGCCGAGGTCCGCAAGCTGATCGACGCGGCGCGCGGCAGGGCGAAGATGGTCACGCTGGCCACCGAACTGCCGGGCGGCATCGACTCCGTACGCCTGCTGGCCGAGCACGGGGTGATCGCCGCGATCGGGCACACGGACGCGACGTACGAGCAGACGGTGGAGGCCATCGACGCGGGTGCGACGGTCGCCACGCACCTGTTCAACGCGATGCCCGCGCTCGGCCACCGCACGCCGGGCCCGATCGCCGCCCTCCTGGAGGACGAGCGGATCACGGTCGAGCTGATCAACGACGGTACGCATCTGCACCCGGCCGCCCTCCAGCTGGCGTTCCATCACGCGGGCGCCGGCCGGGTCGCGTTCATCACGGACGCGATGGACGCGGCGGGCTTCGGCGACGGCCGCTATCTGCTCGGCCCGCTGGAGGTCGAGGTCAGTGAGGGCGTGGCGCGGCTGATGGAGGGCGGTTCGATCGCGGGCTCGACGCTCACGCTGGACCGCGCCCTCAAGCGGGCGGTCACCGTCGACGGGCTGCCGGTCGAGGACGCGGTGGCGGCCCTGTCCGCCAACCCGGCCAGGCTGCTCGGCGTGTACGACCAGGTGGGCTCGCTGGAGCCCGGCAAGGACGCCGACCTGGTGGTTCTTGACGCGGAGTTCACGCTCAAGGGCGTGATGCGCAAGGGCGAATGGGTGGTCGATCCCCAACTGGGGTGATTCATCCACTGGTTGAATGCGGCGGTCGGCCGGGGGACTGGGCCGACCGCCGTCTCCTTTGGCATGATCGAGCCTCCGCAACCGCTGCCGACAGGCGCATCCTGAGAAACGGCTGCGCAGACGAACTTCGAGGGAGGTCGGCCGGTGATCCTCACGGTCACGCTGAACACCGCTCTCGACATCACCTATCGCGTACGGGCGTTGACGCCGCACGCCTCGCACCGGGTGACCGAGATGGCCGAACGGCCCGGCGGCAAGGGCCTGAACGTGGCCCGCGTGCTGGCCGCCCTCGGCCACGAGGTGACGGTGACGGGTTTCACGGGCGGGGCGACGGGCCGCGCCCTGCGGGAGCAGCTCGCGCACACGCCGGGGGTGGTGGACGCGCTCGTGCCGGTCGGCGGCGCGACCCGGCGCACGATAGCGGTGGTCGACGAGACGACCGGTGACACGACTCAGCTCAACGAGCCGGGGCCGACCGTGACGCCCGCCGAGTGGGCCGCCTTCCAGGAGGCGTACGGGGAACTGCTGCGGTCCGCCTCGGCGGTGGCCCTGTGCGGCAGTCTGCCGCCGGGGGTGCCGGTGGGGGCGTACGCCGGTCTGGTCCGCGCCGCACGCGCGCAGGCGGTGCCCGTACTCCTGGACACCAGCGGCGAACCGCTGCGGCGCGGGGTGGCGGCGCGGCCCGACATCGTCAAACCGAACGCCGAGGAGCTGGCCGAACTCACCGGCTCGCACGAGCCGTGGCAGGCCACGCGCGACGCCCGACGTCGCGGGGCGAACACGGTGGTGGCTTCGCTGGGTGCCGAGGGCCTGCTGGCCGTGAACGCGGAGGGCCACTGGCGGGCCACCCCGCCGCACCGGGTCCGGGGCAATCCGACGGGGGCGGGCGACTCGGTGGTCGCGGGCCTGCTGTCGGGCCTGGTGGACCAGCTGCCGTGGCCCCGGCGCCTGGCCCGGGCGGTGGCCCTGTCCGCGGCGACGGTGCTGTCCCCGGTGGCGGGCGAGTTCGACCGCCGGACGTACGAGGAGCTCCTGGACCGGGTCGCGGTGACGGGGGACGCCACCGCGGCGTAGAACCGCCGGACCGCCGGAACCAACGGACCGCTGGAACCGCCGGCCGGGCCGTGGCCCGGCCTCCTGCGGCGGACTAGTCCTTGACCTTGCCTGCCTTCAGCCACAGCTGGTCCAGGAGGATGTTGCACTTGTCGCCGTCCTGGCAGGAGATCGAGATCGTGTTGGTGCCCTTGGTGAGCGTGGGCCACGCGTAGGTCTTCATCCAGCCCTTCGCGGGGTCGGTGGCGCCCGTGAAGTTGCCCAGGTTCAGCTTGCTGCCGAACGTCTTGTTGTTGACCGTGACGGTCATCGACTGGTTCTCGCCGACGACGTTGTAACGCGCGAAGACGGTGTAGAGGCCGTCCTTGGGGATGCCGTTGACGGTCCAGGTGACCTGGGCGCCGACGGTGCTGAGACCCGACACGTAGATCCCGCCGTCGGCCTTGGCGCCCTCGACGTCCGACGCGGTCGTCGCGCCGCCGTCCAGCTTCAGCGCCTTGGCGTCGATGGTGGGCAGCTTGCCGGCCTCCGGCGACTTCTGGCCGGCCGACTTGCTCGGCTCCGCGCTCTGGGCGGCCGTGGGGGTCGAGCCCGCCTCGCTGCCGTTCTTGTCGTCGTCCGAGTCGCCGCCGACCATGACGACGGTGATGCCGATCACCACGGCGGCGACCACGGCGATCGCGCCGATCAGCAGCCCCTTGGTGTTGGGGCCCCGGCCCCGCCCGCCGCCCACCGGCGCCTGCCGGGAGGTGACCGCGCCGCCGGGCACGGTCTCGGGCGCCGCGTAGTGCGCGTTGGGCTGGCCGTACCCCGGCTGCTGCTGCCCGTAGGTCCCCTGCTGCGGGACCTGGCCGTACGCGGCGGTGGCGTTCTGCTGGCCGTACTGCCGCTCACCCACCGCCCGCACCCGGTTCACCGAACCCGGGTAGCCGTAACCGCCACCACCGCTGGGCGGGGTGGCTCCGTTGGCCTGACCATCGGCGTAGAGATAGCCGAACGGGTCGTCGTCCTCGGGCGTGCTCGCGCCGTTGTTGCCGGGCGTCATCCCTTGGTACTCCTCAGCGGTGCGGGTTCAGATGGGTGCGTGGATGAATGGCGAGCCTACCCGCTCCCAGGGGGTCAAACAGGTGGCCTTCACCTCATCAACCCACTGACCTGGTACTTACCCCGCACGTCGATGCTGTTTGGGACGAGACCGTTTCTCCACGTACATCCGCTCGTCAGCGGATTTCAATACCTCGTCCGCCGTCATGCCGCAGTGTGCCCATCCGATGCCGAAGCTGGCGCCGACGCGCATCGTGCGGCCGTCGACCCGGACCGGCTGGATGATCTCGTTGCGCAGCCGCACCGCGAGGTCCTGGGCATCGGCCCGGCCGAGCCCGTCGGCGAGGACTACGAACTCGTCGCCGCCGAGCCGGGCGACCGTGTCCCCGTCCCGTACCGCCCCGCTCAGCCGTCTGGCGACCTCGATCAGCACGGCGTCGCCGGCGTTGTGCCCGAAGCGGTCGTTGATCGACTTGAAGCCGTCGAGGTCGCAGAAGAGGACCGCGAGCCCCTTGGTCCCGTCGTCGGTCTGCCCCTCGGGGGCGACGGTGTGGACGTGGTGGTCGAAGGCGTCGTACGGCCCCGGCCCCTGGGTGAAGTCGAACCCGTGTCCGTGCCCCGGCTGCTCTCCGTGTCCGCTCGTGTCGTACGCCGCCGGGTGCTCCGTCGTGTACTGGCCGTGCGCGTAGGCCGCGTCGAGGGACTCGACGGCGCCCAGCTCCGCGGACTGCGGGCGCCGGCACAGGCGGGCGGAGAGGCGGGAGCGCAGCTCGGCGGAGTTCGGCAGCCCGGTGAGGGAGTCGTGGGAGGCGCGGTGGGCGAGCTGGAGCTCGCGGCGCTTGCGCTCCTCGATGTCCTCGACGTGCGTGAGCAGGAAGCGCGGACCGTCGGCGGCGTCCGCGACGACCGAGTTGCGCAGGGACACCCAGACGTAGGTGCCGTCGCGCCGCCCGAGCCGCAGCTCGGCCCGGCCGCCCTCGGCGGAGGTGCGCAGCAGGGTGCCGATGTCCTCGGGGTGGACGAGGTCGGAGAACGAGTAGCGGCGCATCGCCGAGGCGGGGCGGCCCAGGAGGCGGCACAGGGCGTCGTTGGTGCGCAGTATTCGCCCGTGCTGGTCGCCGCCCATCTCGGCGATGGCCATGCCGGAGGGCGCGTACTCGAAGGCCTGCCGGAACGACTCCTCGCTGGCGCGCAGGGCCTGCTGCTCGCGCTCCAGCCGGACCAGGGCGCGCTGCATGTTCGCTCTGAGACGGGCGTTGCTGATCGCGATCGCGGCCTGGAACGCGTACATCTGGAGAGCCTCGCGCCCCCACGCGCCGGGCTTGCGGCCGTTGCGCGGCCGGTCGACGGAGAGCACGCCGATCAGCTCGCCGCACGAGGCGCCCTGGACGCCGGGGGTGTACATCGGCGCGAAGAGCCGGTCGGAGGGGTGCCACTCGTCCTCGAAGCGGGGCTCGGGGCCGTCGGTGTACCACTGCGGTACGTCGTCCTCGTCGAGGACCCAGCCCTCGGTATGCGGTATGAACCGCAGGTCGCCCCAGGCCTCACCCATGTCGAGGCGGCGGTCCCAGGAGACGCGGGAGCCGACGCGGCCGGTGATCAGTGCCTCGGCGGCGGAGTTGCCGGCGAAGGCGGCGACCACGAGGTCGCCGTCCGGGCGTACGAGGTTGACACAGGCCAGCTCGTAGCCGAGGCCGTTGACCACGCCGTCGGCGACGGTCTGCAGCGTGTCCGCCAGGCTCCGCGCGGTGTTCATGTCCGCCATGACCTGATGCAGCTGCCGCAGGGTCGTAAGGCGGACGTACGGCTCCGACTCGGTCTCCATTCGCCCTCCCCTCGAGACCTCGCAGCAACTCCAGGGACTCTTCGGCGTACTTCTCGCGTACTTCTGCGTTCTACGGTTCTCTCAGCGTCCCCGCCACTGAATCACAGCGCGCTCCCCACTCGGTACACAGGGTCAACAAAATATGGCACCTGTGACTCAAGTCACAGAAGAAGATGAACATTTGAGTAGAGTTTCTGCGTTTCCCTTGTGCGTTTACTGAACACAATTCAGGTCTCTGTGCAGACCCTGTGACCATAAGCGTTCATACGTTTCCGTTCGCACATGATGACCTGGGTCCTGGGACCCGGTACCACGCCGGTACTACGACGGTCCTAGGACCCGGTACTACGACTCGGATCGGGCCTTGGTCCGATGTGGTCCTCGGCGCCGGAGACTAGCGTTTCGGCGTGCTGAACACTCCCCCTGCCCTACCTCCCGCCGCCGTACCCGCCGCCCCTCCCGTGCATGCTGAGGGGGTGAGCAACGACGAGTTCCGCGCCGCCATGTCCCGGCTGGCCGCGGGTGTGGTCCTGGTGACCGCGCACGAGCCCGCGCTGGATCCGGACGGCCCGGGCGGCGAGGACATCGGCATGACGGCGACCGCGTTCGTGTCCGTGTCCTTGGACCCGCCGCTGGTCATGGTCAGCCTGCGCGAGGGCTCCCGCATGGACGACCTGCTCGCCGAACAGCCCCTGTGGGCCGTCTCCGTGCTCTCCGACAACCAGCGGCACATCGCGGGCCGCTTCGCGATGAAGGGCCGCATCAGCGACCGTCTGCTGTTCCAGGACATCCCGTACGTCCGCGGGGAGGCCGCCGGGGCACTCCTGGTGGGCGGCGCCCTGGCGACCCTGGAGTGCCGCACGGAACAGCGGGTGGCGGCCGGCGACCACACGCTCGTCATCGGCCGCGTTCTGACGGCGGACGTACCGGGCGCGGACGGCGGACCGCTGGTGCATTTCCGGGGACGGTACCGGCACTTGGAGTAATCGGCACCCGGAGCAATCGACGCCGGGCGCAATCGGCGCTGGGCGTAGTGCCGGGCGTAATCGGCGCCGGGCGTATTCGGCGCCGGGATCGGCGCCAGGAGTAATCGGTGCTTGGGGCAGGGCGACCGGTGCGTGGGCCGGCCCCGCCTCCTCACTTCTCGGTGAGCGTCGGTGGGCGCTATCCCCAGTCGCGACCCGTGCGTCCGCGCTTGGTGTCGGAGCGCTGCTTTTTCTCGCGCAAACGCCGCTCATTGATGCCGCGCGGAATGCGGGTCGCCCGCCGGGGCTTCGGCGGCGGCGCGGACGCCTCGGCCAGCAGGGAGGCGAGCCGTACGGCCGCCGTCTCCCGGTTGCGCCACTGCGACCGGTGTTCGGAGGCGCGGACGCTGATGACTCCGTCGACGAGCCGCCCGGCCAGCTTGGCGAGGGCCCGCTCCTTCCACACCGGCGGGAGCGCCTCGGTCTTCGCGAGGTCGAAGCGCAGCTCGACCTGCGAGTCGCTGGTGTTGACGTGCTGCCCACCGGGCCCGGAAGACCGCGAGAAACGCCACATGAGCTCGGCCTCGGGCAGGGAGACGGAGCCGCGGATGACGTAGGGACCGGACATGGGTCCATGGTCGCGCGTATGTCCGGTTCACGTCACCAGGTTTTCGCACGGGCCCTTGGCAAAGAAAGTAAAGAGACCCGGAACCTCAGGTACCCCCCTCGGCGTTCATAGGGGTAGCTGTAGCTTCGTGGCCGTACGAAGCCCATACGTACGGGCACAGCGCACGTACGCAACGAGGGAAGGGACTCCCAACAATGGCTGTAAGCCTGTCCAAGGGTGGCAACGTCTCGCTCACCAAGGAGGCTCCGGGCCTGACCGCCGTCACCGTGGGCCTCGGCTGGGACGTCCGCACCACCACGGGTACCGACTTCGACCTCGACGCCTCGGCCATCGCGGTCAACCCCACGGGCAAGGTCTACTCGGACGCCCACTTCGTCTTCTTCAACAACAAGCAGACCCCGGACCAGACCATCGTTCACACCGGCGACAACCGCACGGGCGAGGGCGCGGGCGACGACGAGGCGATCAACGTCAACCTGGCGGGCCTCCCCGCCGACGTCGACAAGATCGTCTTCCCGGTCTCCATCTACGACGCCGAGAACCGCTCGCAGAACTTCGGCCAGGTCCGCAACGCGTACATCCGCATCGTCAACCAGGCCGGCGGCGCGGAGATCGCCCGCTACGACCTGTCGGAGGACGCGGCGACGGAGACGGCGATGGTCTTCGGCGAGCTGTACCGCAACGGCGCGGAGTGGAAGTTCCGCGCGGTCGGCCAGGGCTACGCCTCGGGCCTGGTGGGCATCGCCCAGGACTTCGGCGTCAACGTCTGACGTCCGCCTGCGGCACGCTGAACAAGCAACGGCCGCCTGCCCGGGGAGATCTTCCCGGACAGGCGGCCGTGCCGTTTGTCCGCGGCCCTCACCGGAACTGGGCCGGCGTTCTCCGCCGACCCCGCCGTCACTGACAAGAGGCGGAGCTGAGCGCCCTCTGACGGCGAGCCTCTACCGCCTGCTTTTGCAGTGACGTATCAGGGCCAGCAATCCCCCAGGGGCCAGGGCGATTACGTCGCCGGGGGCGTCGCTCTCGCGGAGGAGGAGGTGGGGTTCGGCGTCAGCGAGTTCGATGCAGTTTTCGGCGTCGATCCCCGAGAAGGATGACTTCTGCCACTGCGTGGGCATGCCTGGACCTCTCATAGTTCTCTTGCGATCCGGTGGATGAGCTGCGCGGACTCCAACTCGCTCAGCGACGACCGCTCGGCGGTGTCGAGCATCCCCACGTACCTCTTGAGTTGGGCGGCCGCAGTGATGAAGACGCCACCCACAGGACTGTCCATCTGAACCGTGTCGAGTTGCGGCACAACTCCCCCCGCGTACAGCAGCGGATACGTCGCCTCGACGAAATCCTCGCAGGTGAACGGGATGACTCGCACTGTCACTGTCGGCCACTCAGATGCTTCGAGCAGATATTCAAGCTGCCCCTTGGCGACCTTGCGGCCGCCGAAGCGCATACGCAGCGCCGCTTCGTGAACGATGACTCGGAACGGGGGCGGAGTATCCCGATCGAAGATGCTCCGGCGTTTCAACCGAAACTCCACACGTGCGTCCACTTCCTCGGCCGGAAGTGGTGGCGTAGCGCTTCGGTGGATCGCCCGAATGTAGTCCTCGGTCTGGAGGATGCCGGGCACGGTCATCACCGCGACTGTGCGCAAGTACGTTGCGTGGTTCTCCAGTTCACCGATGTCCAGGAACCCGGGCGCGAGCACTCCTCGGTACTCGTCCCACCAGCCCTGGCCGCGTGACTCGCGAGCGATGGCGCACAGCGCCTCGATCAGATCCCGGTCGTCGCAGGCGTAGAACACCGCCAGCCGCCGGATCCGTTCCTCGCTGATGCCGATGCGGCCCGCCTCTATGTGGCTGATCTTGGCCTGGTCGGTCGAGAGCAGGCCGGCCGCCTCACGGGCCGTCTTCCCTGCGAGCTCACGCAACTTCCGCAGCTCAGCGCCCAATCGGGCCTGTCGGGCGGTTGGAATGTCTCTTGGCGGCATGGTTCCTTCCCCTTCGGCATCCGAGTCTGCCGGGTCACGCGCCACGGGTCCACTCACTCGGGTGAACCTCACGGACAACCTTGCCCCGTGGCAATCATGCCACTACCTTCGAACGCAACGCGCGGCACGCCAGTGAACCCGCAGAGCAGTCACCCACCGGTGCCCGAGCCACGGTGGCCCACCGCGCAACCCCCCGACAGCAACCAGGAGTTGAAAGCCATGAACGCCACCCTCATCACCCCGGGGACCTACCACCTCACCACCCCCAACTCCCCCCTCACCCCCAAGATCTGCCGCGACACCGTCGCCATACTCCTCGCCACGAACGGCCACGCCCCCGGTCTCGCCGACACCGCTCGCACCCTCGTCTCCGAGCTCGTCACCAACGCCGTACTCCACACCGCCTCGCCCACCATCGACATGGAGACGGCCGTGCTGAGCGACGGCGTACGGGTCGCGGTGTACGACGACAGTCCGGCCGCGCACCTGGAGCCGCTCGCCCCCGCCTGGGACGGGGAGGGCGGGAGAGGATTACTCCTCGTGCAGGCCCTGGCGCAGGCGTGGGGTGTCGCCACGGCGCGCCCCTACGGCCGTAAGCACGTCTGGTTCGAGCTGCGGAGCGGTAGCGGCGGCTAGCCTGCCCCGCATGCGCCTCGATGCCCTCCCTCTCACCCCGGACCACGACATCCCGGCCCCCCTCCTCACCGAACTCACCGCCCTCTACGCCGCCCACCGCGAGTTCCACGCCCTGAGCGGCGACTTCCCCGATCCGGACGACATCCGGCCCGAGCAGGTCGCGGCAGCGCTCGCCGACGAGCTGGCGAACCCGGACGTGGAGGTGCTGCTCGCGCGCAGTGCCGGGCGGCTCGTCGGGGTGGTGATCACCCTCGCGCACCACCCCGACCCCGCCGACCCGGACCCCTGGATCGGCCTGCTGCTCGTGGCTGTGGAGGAGCAGCGCAGGGGGTACGGGCGGGAGCTGGCGGCCCGCGTCGAGGAGCGGTTTCGGGCCGCCGGCCGGACCGCCGTACGCCTCGCCGTCCACGACGACAACCCGGGCGGCCTCGCCTTCTGGACCGCCCTTGGCTACGAGGTCGTCGACCACCGCACGGACCGCCAACGGGGCCGGCCGTGCGCCGTGCTGCGCAAGCCGCTGCCGAGCGCGACGCCACGCACCCCGCGCCGGGCGGCACGCGTCGCCGTGCTCGATCCGGGCGGCGCGGTCTTCCTCTTCCGGTACGACAACGAAGAGGTGGGCGTCCACTGGGCCCTGCCCGGCGGCGGACTCGACCCAGGGGAGAGCGCACGTGAGGGCGCTCTGCGGGAGCTGCGCGAGGAGACCGGGTGGACCGACCTGGAGCCGGGGCCCCCGCTGTGCACGTGGGAACACGACTTCACCCGGGCCGGGGTTCCCGTGCGCCAGCTCGAGCACGTCTACGTGGCGCGCGGGCCGCGCCGGGACCCGGTCGGCGACCAGGTCGGTGCCGCGCACGCCGAGGACGGAATCCTCGGCTGGCGCTGGTGGACCCCGCAGGAGCTGGCCGACTCGCCCGAGGCCCTCTGGCCGCCCCATCTCCCGCGGCTGCTGGCCGAGTTGGACTAGTGAGCTGGTTTTGAGTTCTGCCGTCGCCACTTGAGTCGTGTTCCGTTTCGGATCGGGGCTTGGTCGGTGACGGGGCTGGTGGTTTGCGGTCTGCTGTGGGGATGGGCGACAGCAGGCTTGCGCCGCTGGTGTTATCCGATGCCGAGCGGCGGATGTTGCAGGGATGGGCCCGGCGCCGGACGACTGCTCAGGGCCTGGCGTTACGGGCACGGATTGTGCTGGCCTGCGCGGACGGCGGCAGTAACACCGCGGGTGGCCGCGCGGATGGGCGTCAACCGGGGCACGGTGACCAAGTGGCGGGCGAGATTCCTGCGCGACCGGTTGGACGGGCTGGCCGACGAGCCGCGCCCGGGGGTGCCGCGCACCATCACCGATGCCCAGGTGGAGGAGGTGGTGGTGCGCACGCTGGAGGAGACCCCCGAGGGCGCGACGCACTGGTCGAAGCGGGAGCTGGCCAGGACCGTGGGGATCTCCCCGGCGAGCGTGCTGCGGATCTGGCACGCCTTCGGCTTGCAGCCATGGCGGACCGAGACCTTCAAGATCTCTCCGGACCCGCTTCTGATCGACAAGATCCGTGATGTCGTCGGCCTCTACCTCGCCCCGCCGGCCAACGCTGCGGTGTTCGCGGTGGACGAGAAGCCGCAGATCCAGGCTCTGGAACGGACGGCACCGGTGCTGCCGATGCTGCCCGGAGTGCCCGAGCGGCGCAGCTTCGACTACGTCCGGCATGGCACGGTCGATCTGTTCGCCGCCCTGAACACCGCGACGGGCAGGGTGATCACGAAGCTGTCCGCGCAGCACCGGGCCGTGGACTTCCGGGACTTCCTCGACGAGATCGACCGCCAGACCGAGCCCGGCCTGGCGGTCCACGTGATCTGCGACAACCTCTCCGCCCACAAGGCACCGGTGGTGCACAAGTGGCTGCTCGCGCATCCCCGGTTCCGCCTGCATTTCACCCCCACGTACTCGTCGTGGATCAATCAGGTCGAGCGGTGGTTCGCCGAATTAGAGCGGCGCTGCCTGGAGCGCGGAGTGTTCTGCTCGCTGGACAGCCTTAAGGCCGCGCTTGAGGAATGGATCAAGGTCTGGAACGAGGAGGCCCGGCCGTTCAAGTGGACCAAGACCGCCGACCAGATCCTCGACCGGATCTGCCGTTACTGCTCACGCATCTCCGAACCAGCTCACTAGGGCCTGCCCTACGGGATCGCACCTGTGCCGCGGGGGCCGCTCAGGGCTTCGCCGGCTTGCCCTCCCCGTACAGCCATTCGTCCCAGATCGCGCTGAAGTCCTTGCCGGGTGCCTTCTTCTCCACGTACGTCGTGAAGTCGGCCGTGTCCGCGTTGCCGTGGCGGTGGGTGGCGGCCCAGCCCTGGATGATGTCGTAGAACGTGTCGTCGCCGACCGTCTCGCGGATCTTGTGAATGACCATCGCGCCCCGCTCATACACCGGCCTGTCGGAGATGTGGGCGGCACCGGGGGGCTTGCCCGGCGGAAACGCCCAGCGCGCCTTGTCGGCGGCCCCGTCCCCGCCCCCGTCGCCCCGGTAGAGCGCGTCGAAGGTCTCCTGGGCCGTTTCACCACCGTGGTCCTCCTGCCACAGCCACTCCGCGTACGTCGCGAAGCCCTCGTTGAGCCACATGTCCCGCCACGACTTCGGCGTCACCGAGTCGCCGTACCACTGGTGCGCCAGCTCATGCACCAGGGTCCCGGTGTCGGGCGCGCCCGGGAAGACCGGCCGGTTCTGTGTCTCCAGCGCATAGCCCGCGTCGTTCTCGCGGTCCACGATCGCGCCGGTGGAGGAGAAGGGGTACGGGCCGAAGTTGTTCTCCTCCCACTCCATGATCTCCGGGAGCTTCGCCAGCACCTTCGCGCTCGCCTTCGCCTGCGTCGGGTCGACCGCCACGTACACCGGCAGCCCGCTCTTCGTCGTCGAACGCCGGACGTCGTAGTGGCCGATCGCGACCGTGGCGACGTAACTCGCCATCGGTTCGGGCGTATGCCACGCGAACGTCGTACGGTCCCCGCTCGTCGTCTCGCGCGTCAGCTCACCGTTGGAGACGGCCCGCAGGCCCTTCGGGACGGTGACCTCGATGTCGTACGACGCCTTGTCGGAGGGGTGGTGGTTGCCGGGGAACCACGCCATCGAACCGGTCGGCTCACCGAGCCCGAGCGCGCCGTCGGCCGTCTTCAGCCAGCCCTCCTTCGAGCCGTCCGGGTCGGTGATCGTCACCGGAGTGCCCGAGTAACGGACCGTCGTGCGGAACGTCTCGCCCTTGTCGAGGTCGTCGTGCGGGCGCACGGTCAGTTCCTGCCCGGTGCGGTTCCAGCGCGCCGGGCGGCCCTCGACGGTGACGCCGCCGACGTCCAGCCCGTCGAGGTCGAGGGCGAACGCGGTCAGGTCCTGCTTCGCCCGCGCCGTGATCACGGCCGTTCCGGTGAGGTGGCGGCGCCCGGGGTCGTAGGCGAGGGTCAGGTCGTAGTGGGTGACGTCATAGCCGCCGTTGCCCATCTTCGCGAAGTACGGGTCGCGCAGCCCGGAGCCGCCGGGGGTGCCCTGCACCCCGCCGTCGCAGGCGGTGAGGGCCAGGACCAGGGAAAGGGCCAGGGCAGAGGGCACGGCGGCGGCAGATCGGGGCACGCAGCGATTTTACGAGGCCCGGTGCCGGCGGGTCCCGCGGCGGACGGCGCCGCCGCAGGGGCGTGACACCATCACCTACGTGCTCGACATCGGTTACGCCCTCTCCAACCGCTTCCCCGACCCCCCGCAGACCGACTACCGCCGCGCGGACGTCCACGCGCTGCGGCACGACCTCTTCTGCGGTGACGTCTACCTCGCCGACACCAAGTCGGACCGGGAGCTGTCCACAGCCTGGGGATGGGTGCCGGTGCTCGACTTCGCGTGGGCGCTGTGCGACATCGTCGAGCAGCTCGACCGGGATCCGCGCGGCAGCCGGGCCTCCCGCCCCCAGCACGCCGAACTCGACTTCACCGAGTCCACCGACCGCATGCTCTTCGAGCGCCGCTTCGGCTGGGTGGACATCGAGGCCGACTGGATGCCCGGCGACGAGCCCCCGCTCACCTTCTCCCACGCCGAACTGCGCCGCGAGGCCCGCGACTTCCTGCACGACCTGCTCGCCGACCTCACCGACCTGCACGAGGCGCTCCGCGAGAACCCGGCGATCTGGGCCCTCGAGGCCCGCTTTCCGAGAGTGAGCTAGCCCCCTGGCCCGGGACCGCCCACCCCGTTCCCCGCCACACCCCCTCGCTACGCCCCCGCCGCGGCCACCTTCACCCCCAGCTCCGCCGCCAGCACCGGCGCCAGGTCCATCAGCTGCGTCGGACTGATCACCGCCCCCGCCAGCCGGTCCACCCCGCGCGCGATCCCCAGCTCGGCCGCCCGGCGCAGGTCCACGTCGGTCAGTGTCGCCGCGTGGAAATCGGCTCCCTTCAGCACGCAGTCCACGAACTCCACCCGGTCCAGCCGGGCGCCCCCGAAGTCCGGCTCCACCAGGACACAGCCCTCGAACACGACGTCCTTGAGCCGTGCCGTGCGGAGATTCAGGTAGTCGATCTTGCCGCCGCGCACCAGGACCCGCTCCAGCACGGCACCGTGCAGCTGAACGCCGCCCAACCGGGCGTCCACCAGCTCCACGTCACGCAGCGTCGCCTCCGCGAGGTCGGTGCCCACACCGCGCAGCCCCGTCAGCACGGAGTCCAGTACGCGCGCGTGAGGCAGCCGCGTCTCGTCCACGGCGCACCCCGTCAGCGCGCAGTCCATGAACCGCGCGCCCCCGCCGTCCTGCCCGGCGAAGTCCGCGTCCCTGAACTCCAGCCCGTCGTAGTCCCCGTCGGGCTCCAACTCGCCGCCCGCGTACGACTCGAGCACCGGCAACCGCACCTCCGGCCGCCGCGCGCCCTTGACCACCTTGCCCCTGACCGCCTTGCCCGTCGCCGCCGTGCCCCTCACCGCCGTGCCCCTCACCGCGGCGCCCGCCGCTTTCCGCACCATGCCCTCATCCTGCACGCCCCCACTGACAATCGCCCCGACCTGCGTGTTCACCCCTCCCTGTCACATTCCGCCCCTCTCCCTCGGTCGTACTGAGGACAGGAGCCCCCGACCCGCAGGGAGACCCCACCCATGCAGCGCATCACCCTCACCGTCGTCGGCGGCGGCCTCGCCGGACTCACCGCGGCGGTCACCGCCGCCGAGGCCGGCGCCAAGGTCACCGTGTACGAGGCCCACCACACCCTCGGCGGCCGGGCCCGCACCGCGCAGGGCCCGTACCGGACCAACGAGGGCCCGCACGCCCTCTACAGCTGCGGCCCGCACTGGACCTGGCTCAGGCAGCGCGACCTGATCGGCCCGCTCGCCCCCGTTCCGCCCCTGGAGGCGGCCCGCCTCAGGCTCCGCCACAAGGGCGTCCTGCGCCGCACCCCGCCCTTCGCGATGCTCAAGCTCCTGCGCCGTACCGCCCGACAGGCGCCGGCCGACGTCGACTTCATGACCTGGGCCACCGAACAGGCGGGCGAGGAAGGCGCCCGCGCCGCCGCGAACCACGCCGCCATCTCCCTCTTCCACCACGACCCCGGCTCCCTCTCCGCCGCCTTCGTCCAGGAACGCCTGCGCCGCACCGCCAAGCTGCCGCCGGAGGCGCACCACCCGCGCGGCGGCTGGGCGAGCGTCATCGACCGGATGGCGGCGCGGGCCTGGAACCTCGGCGTCCGGATGGAGACCCTCGCCCGCGTCGACACGATCCCGGAGAACCGGGGCCCGGTCGTCGTCGCGACCTCGCTCGACGCCGCCCGGCGCCTCCTGGGGGACGACTCACTGGCCTGGGACAGCGGCCGTACCGCCCTCGTCGACCTGGCCGTACGCACCCGGCGCGGCGACGCGTTCGCCGTCTCCGACCTGGACGCGCCCGGCTGGATCGAGCGCCGCACGGCCCAGGACCGCTCCCTCGCACCCGCCGGTGAACAGCTCCTCCAGGGGCAGATCCCGATCGCGCCCCACGAGTCCCGCGCCGATGGCGTCGCGCGCGCCGAGCAGTTGCTGGACCTCGCCTTCGCCGGCTGGCGCGAGCGCGTGACCTGGCGGCGGGAGGCGGTCGCGCAGGGCCGTACGGGAGCCGTGGACCTGCCCGGCACCAGCTGGCGCGACCGGCCCGCCGTCGACCGCGGCGACGGCGTCTATCTGGCGGGCGACCAGGTCGCGGCCCCCGGCGTGCTCTCGGAGGTCTCCTTCAACAGCGCCCTCACCGCCGTGTCCCTGGCGCTGGGCCGGCACACACTTGACCTCAAGCAAGCTTGAGGTTGAACGCTGGGCTCACCTGCTCATCAGGAACCCACAGAGGGAGCCCGCCCATGCACGCCGTCCGCCTCCACGCCTTCGGCCCGGCCGAGAACCTCGCGTACGAGAAGGTCGAGGACCCCGAGCCGGGCCCCGGCCAGGTCCGTATCGCCGTCGCCGCCGCCGGCGTACACCTCCTGGACGCGGCCCTGCGCGAAGGCGTACGGGGCCCGGCCCCCGAGCCCACCCCGCTGCCCACGATTCCCGGCCGCGAGGTCGCCGGCACCGTCGAGTCCCTCGGCGCGGGCGTCCCGGGCGACCGGCTCGGCAAGCGCGTCGTCGCCCACCTCGGCTTCGCCCCCGGCGGCTACGCCGAACTCGCCGTCACCGATGCCGACCGCCTCCACGAGATCCCGCGGAACCTCGACTTCGCCCAGGCCGTCGCCATGATCGGAACGGGCCGTACGGCGCTCGGGATCCTCCAGTTCGCCGAGCTGGGCCCGGACTCCGTGGCCGTCGTCCCGGCCGCCGCCGGCGGTATCGGCACCCTTCTCGTGCAGTACGCCAAGTCCGCGGGCGCCACGGTGATCGGCCTGGCCGGCGGCCCGCAGAAGGTGGCGCGGGTACGCGACAACGGTGCCGACCTCGCCGTCGACTACCGGGACCCCGACTGGCCGGAGCGGCTCGCGCAGTACCGCGGCAGGGCCACCGTCGTCTTCGACGGCGTGGGCGGGGACACGGCCCGCACGGCCGTCGGGCTCCTCGGCCCCGGCGGCAGGCACCTCGTCTTCGGATGGTCCGGCGAAGGCATCCAGAACGGGCAGCCGCTGCTCGTCGACGACAAGGACCGGGGGATCGTCTCCGAACAGGTCCTCGGCCCCGTGATGCTGCGCCGGGCGGGCGGCCCCCACCCCCTGCGCGCCCTGGAACTGCGCGCCCTCGCCGAGGCCGCGGCGGGCCGGCTGACCCCGGCCGTCCAGCGCTTCCCGCTCGCCGAGGCGGCAGCCGCGCACCGGGCCCTGGAGAGCCGGCGGACCGTCGGAAAAGTGGTGCTCGAGCCATGACCAGGCACGACAGACACCCGGTAAGCCATGACCAGGCACGACACACACCCGACACCAGGCACGACACACACACCCGATGACGGACGGGATGCGATACCTACCGATTCATGCTGTTCTGAGCAGGTGAATGTCACCCGAACAGGTGAATCCACCTACGTCCTGGACCCCGACCCCCGCCGCTGGTGGAGCCTGGTGGTCATCGCCCTCGCACAGCTGATGGTGGTCCTGGACGCGACGATCGTGAACATCGCGCTCCCCTCCGCCCAGCGCGCGCTGGGCATGTCCGACGGCAACCGGCAGTGGGTCATCACCGCCTACACACTGGCCTTCGGCGGACTGCTTCTGCTCGGCGGCCGCATCGCCGACCTGGTGGGCCGCAAGCGCACGTTCATCATCGGGCTGATCGGCTTCGCCGCCGCCTCCGCGCTGGGCGGCGCGGCCACCACATCCGGGATGCTGTTCGGCGCCCGCGCCCTCCAGGGCGCCTTCGCCGCCGTACTCGCCCCCTCGGCCCTCTCGCTCCTCACCACCACCTTCACCGACCCGAAGGAGCGCGGAAAGGCCTTCGGCATCTACAGCGCACTGGCCGGCAGCGGCAGCGCGATCGGCTTCATCGCGGGCGGACTGCTCACCGAGTACCTGAACTGGCGCTGGTGCCTGTACGTCAACATCCCCATCGCAGTCATCGCCGTCTGCGGCGCGTTCGCCCTCCTGCACGAACAGCCGCGGCACGCGGGCGCCCGTCTCGACGTCCCCGGTGCGCTGCTCGGCTGCGGCGGGCTCGTCGCGATCGTCTACGGGTTCAGCGAGGCGGAGCCGCGCGGCTGGACGGACCCCCGGGTGCTGGCCCTGTTCGCCGTGGGCATCGTCCTTCTCGCCGTGTTCGTGTGGTGGCAGACCAGGGCGCCGCAGCCGCTGCTGCCGCTGCACATCGTCAAGGACCGCAACCGCGCGGGCTGCTTCCTGACCATGGCCCTCGCCGTCATCGGCTTGTTCGGCATGTTCCTGTTCCTGACCTACTACCTCCAGGTCGTCCTCGGCTACTCCCCCCTGAAGACGGGCCTGGCCTTCCTGCCCCTGACGGTCGCGATCATCATCGGCTCGACCCAGATCTCGGCCCGCCTGATGAGCCACGTGGCCCCGCGCCTGCTCATGGTCCCCGGCACGGTCCTGGCCGCGGGCGGCATGCTGGTCCTGACCCGGATCACCGTGCACTCGCCGTACGCGAGCGAACTCCTGCCCGCTCTGATCCTGATCGGCCTGGGCATGGGCCTCACCTTCATGCCGGTCTTCGCCACCGCCACCGCAGGCGTCGCCCCGCAGGACTCGGGTGTGACCTCCGCGACCGTGAACACGGCCCAGCAGGTGGGCGGTTCGATCGGTACGGCCCTGCTGAACACCATCGCCACCACCACCAGCACCGCCTACATCGCGGCCCATCTGCGCGACCCCGCCCGCAAGGAACTGGTCATACGCGAAGGCATCGTCCACGGCTACACGGTGGCCATCTGGTGCGCGGCGGGCGTCATGCTCCTGGCGGGCCTGGCGGCCGGCCTGATGGTCACGACGAAGCCCCCGCGGCACACCCCGTCCGACACCCCCGTACCCGAGTCGGTGGGGTGATCTGGCGCATGATCCGCCGGATGATCCGTCGAGTGACCCGCCGGATGATCCGCCGAGTGACCGTCCGGTGATCCCGCCTCAGGCGCGTGCCCCCAGGGCGGTCAGCGCCCCGTCCGTCAGCCGGTACACCGTCCACTCGTCCTGCGCACGCGCACCCAGCGCCTCGTAGAAGTCGATCGACGGCTTGTTCCAGTTCAGAACGGCCCACTCCAGGCGCTCGTACCCGCGCTCGACGCAGATCCGGGCCAGTTCGGTCAGCAGCGCCTTGCCGTGGCCGCCGCCGCGGGCCTCGGGCCGTACGTACAGGTCCTCCAGGTAGATCCCGTGCACCCCGCGCCAGGTGGAGAAGTTCAGGAACCACAGCGCGAAGCCGACCGGCAGCCCCCGGTCCTCGGCGATGTGCGCGAACGCGGCCGGCCGCTCCCCGAACAGCGCCTCCGCGAGCTGCGGTTCGTCCGCCCGCGCCTCGTCCGGCACCTTCTCGTACTCGGCCAGCTCGCGGATCATGGCGTGAATGACGGGGATGTCGGCGGAAGTGGCGGCGCGAATCATGGGCGCAGTCTCACACAGCCGGGCGCCGGGGCCGCCGAAGGGCGTACTCCAGGCCGCCCGCACCGGCGCCCGCAACGCACAGCCTCGTCAGTGACGTCCCGCCACCCGGTCCGCCATCCGGGCCAGCCGGGACGACTGGACGCTGTGGGTGGTCAGTTCGCGGCGGTCCGCCGTGCGGTACGTGGCGTACATGCCGTGCACGCCGATCCAGCGCAGCGGTTCCGGCTCCCACTTGCGCACCTGGTGGTTCACCCACGGCAGCGCGGTCAGCTCCGTCGCCCCGGCCTGCCCCGAGTCCTGCCGGACCAGGTCGCGCAGGGTGCGGGCGGCCAGGTTGGCGGTCGCCACGCCGGAGCCGACGTAACCGCCGGCCCAGCCCAGGCCCGTCGACCGGTCCAGCGTCACCGTCGCGCACCAGTCGCGCGGCACCCCGAGGACGCCCGACCAGGCATGGTCCACCCGGACGCCGGTGAGGGACGGGAAGAAGCGGATCAGGATCTCGTACAGCGCCTCGACCGTCGCGGCCTGCGTACGCCCGTCGTTGTCCGTCCGCGAGCCGAATCGGTACGGCACTCCGCGCCCGCCGAGCGCGATGCGGTCGTCGGCGGTGCGCTGGGCGTACATGTACGCGTGGGCCATGTCGCCGAGCGTCTCGCGCCCCGCCCAGCCGATCGCGTCCCACTGCTCGGCGGTGAGCGGCGCCGTCGTGATCATGGAGGAGTTCATGGGGAGCCAGGTACGCCGCTGGCCCTTGAGGTTCGCGGTGAAACCCTCCGTGCAGCGCAGGACGTAGGGCGCGCGGACGGTCCCGTACGGCGTCACCGCGTGCTGGGGACGGATCTCCGTGACCGGGGTCTGTTCGTGCACGGTGACACCGATCGCCTCGACGGCCGCCGCGAGGCCCTTGACCAGCTTCACCGGGTGCAGCCGCGCACCGTGCGGGGTCCAGGTGGAGCCGACCGCGTCGGCGACCCGGACGCGCTCGGCCGTCTCGCGGGCGCCGTACAGCTCGCGGTCCTTCTCGCCGTACGCGAGCTCGTGGGCGTGGAACTCCTTGAGGCGGGCCAGCTGGGCGGGCGTGTACGCCACTTCCAGTACGCCGCCCTGGTGGATGTCGGCGTCGATGTTCTCCTGAGCCGCGATCCGGACGACTTCGCCGACCGTGTCGTTCATGGCCCGCTGGAGCCGGGCGGCCGCCTCATGGCCGTGCAGCCGGGCGTAGCGGTCGCGGCCCGCGATGCCGTTGTAGAGCCAGCCGCCGTTGCGGCCGGAGGCGCCGTAGCCGCAGAACTTCTGCTCCAGCACCGTGATGCGCAGGTAGGGGGCCGCCTTCTTCAGGTAGTACGCGGTCCACAGGCCCGTGTAGCCGCCGCCGACGATGACGACGTCGGCGGTCGCGTCGCCGGGCAGCGGCTCACGCGGGGCGGGGAATCCGTCGTCCGCGTACCAGAAGGAGATGCCGCCGTTCACGACACGGCCGAGGCTGCTTGCCGAGCTGCTCATGCCGCGGACGTTAACCCCTGAGAGCGGCCAGTGTCTCCTTCGGATTCCATGCTTTTCCGCGGCCTCTGGCCAGCGGACAGCAGGCGAGACCGATCAGCAGCGCCAGGAAATGCCCGAAATCGGTGAAGGTGGGGCTGGCCGCGAGCGAGCCCCCGTACACCGCCAGGACGACCACCAGATACCCGTACCGCCACGGCTCCGCGATCCGGTACGTGAGCACCGCGATCACCCCCGCGAGCGCGTAACTCACGCCGATGTCCAGGGTGTTGACCGCCGAGCGCGGGGCGACCCCGTCACGGATCGCCTCCAGCAGCGCCCCCTCACTGGCGAGGGTGGCCAGCACGTGCGCGGCGACGCACACGGCCAGCCAGCGCGGCGTGCCGAGCCAGCGCTCCGCCTGCGCGTGGAAGACGGTGAACAGGACCGCGTACGGCAGCCAGTGGCCGCCGTCGATCCACATGGCGCTGGTGATCAGCACGCGCACCGGATCCCGCGACAGCTCGTGGATGTTGGTCGACCGCTGGCGCAGGAAGTCCTCTTCGAAATCCGGCGACATGTGGTGCAGGGCGACGGTGGTGACGAAGAGGATCGCCAGCCACACGTAGGTCCCGGGGGCGCTGCGGACGTACGCCCACACCGCCCACCCGGGACCTCGCCTGACGCGCGTGAGCCGGTTCACGCACCCAAGTATGGTCGGCAGGGTGATCGACGTGCCCGAAGAGCTGGCCGCCTCCCAGCAGAAGTTCAACGGAGCGGCGGGCCGGGCCTTCATCGCCGGGCTGCCGCGCCGGGCGGCGGACTTCCTGGAGCGCTGGGAGCTGCGGGTCGACGGGCCCTCGATGTACGGCGTCTGCGCGCTGGTCCTCCCGGTACTCCGGGCCGACGGGACGCCGGCCGCGCTCAAGCTCCAGCCCCTCGACGAGGAGAGCGCCGGCGAACCGCTCGCCCTGCGCCGGTGGGACGGCGCGGGGGCCGTACGCCTTCTGGAGCACGACGAGGCCACCTGCACCCTCCTCCTCGAACGCCTGGACGAGGCGCGGTCGCTGGCGGAGACACCGGACACGCGCGAGGCCGTTCTGGTCGTCGCGCGGCTGCTGGCCCGGCTGACCGCGCTGCCCGCCCCGGAGGGGATGCGGCGGCTCGGCGACATCGCGGCCGCGATGCTGGAACAGGTGCCGTGGGCCGTGCGGCAGCTCGCGGACCCCGGGGACCGCCGCCTCGTCGAGGACTGCGCGGCCGCCGTGCGCGAGGTCGCCGCCGAACCGGGCGACCGGCTGCTCCACTGGGACCTGCACTTCGACAACGTCCTCGCCTCACACCGCGCGCCCTGGCTCGCCATCGACCCGAAGCCGCTCGCCGGCGACCCCGGCTTCGACCTGCTCCCCGCGATCCGCAACCGGTTCGAGCCCGCCGAGATCCGCTGGCGGTTCGACGCCATGACGGAGATCCTCGGCCTGGACCGGGAGCGGGCCCGCGCCTGGAGCCTGGCCCGCGTCCTGCAGAACACGCTGTGGGACCTCGCGGACGGACGGCCCCTGGAGGCCGCGCAACGGGAGATCGGGCGACAGCTGCGCGAGCGCTGACGAGCACTCCGCCGGAAATCCACCGGCTTCGTCTTCCAGCCGCTGGCAAGTGTGGGAGCCCCCTGTCGGATTCGAACCGACGACCTTCGCTTTACAAGAGCGGCGCTCTGACCAGCTGAGCTAAGGAGGCCTGCACGCGTGCGTGCCGCGTACGTGCCCGTGCAGTGTACCCATCCCGCGGCGCGGCCCGATCGGAAATTTCCGCGAAGTTCACCGCTCCCGGAGTACTGACAGACCAGGTGAACGCCAGGTACCGTCCTGAGCCAGTTCACTCTTGTGGACTACACCACTACGAATCCTCGTGGTGGACACCACCTTTACTCGGATCGTCCGGCACGTTCCTGCCGGTGAAGGGGGCCCCTCACCATGGCCACAGTCTCGTTCGACAAGGCGACCCGCATCTACCCGGGTTCCGAGAAGCCCGCCGTCGATGCCCTGGAGATCGACATCGAGGACGGCGAGTTCCTCGTCCTCGTCGGTCCCTCCGGTTGCGGCAAGTCCACCTCGCTCCGCATGCTCGCGGGGCTCGAGGACGTGAACGCCGGCGCCATCCGCATCGGTGACCGCGACGTCACGCACCTGCCGCCGAAGGACCGGGACATCGCCATGGTGTTCCAGAACTACGCGCTCTACCCGCACATGACCGTCGCCGACAACATGGGCTTCGCGCTCAAGATCGCCGGCGTCAACAAGGCGGAGATCCGCCAGAAGGTCGAGGACGCGGCGAAGATCCTCGACCTCACCGAGTACCTCGGCCGCAAGCCGAAGGCCCTCTCCGGCGGTCAGCGCCAGCGTGTCGCCATGGGCCGCGCCATCGTGCGTGAGCCCCAGGTGTTCCTCATGGACGAGCCGCTGTCCAACCTCGACGCCAAGCTCCGCGTGTCGACGCGTACGCAGATCGCCTCGCTCCAGCGCCGCCTCGGCATCACCACCGTGTACGTCACCCACGACCAGGTCGAGGCCATGACCATGGGCGACCGCGTGGCCGTGCTCAAGGACGGTCTGCTCCAGCAGGTCGACTCGCCGCGCAACATGTACGACCGCCCGGCGAACCTCTTCGTCGCCGGCTTCATCGGCTCCCCCGCGATGAACCTCGTCGAGGTCCCGATCACCGACGGCGGCGTGAAGTTCGGCAACAGCGTCGTGCCGGTCAACCGCGAGGCGCTGAAGGCCGCCTCCGACAAGGGTGACCGCACGGTCACGGTCGGTGTCCGCCCCGAGCACTTCGACATCGTCGAGCAGGGCGGCGCCGCCGCCAAGGCCCTGACCAAGGAGAGCGAGGACGCCCCGGCGGGCCTCGCCGTGTCGGTGAACGTCGTCGAGGAGCTCGGCGCCGACGGCTACGTCTACGGCAGCGCCAAGGTCGACGACAAGCTCACGGACCTGGTCGTCCGCGTGAGCGGCCGCGCGGTCCCGGACAAGGGCGCCACGCTGCACGTCGTGCCGCGGCCGGGCGAGACCCACGTGTTCTCGACCTCCACGGGCGAGCGCCTCTCCGACTGAACCACCGCCGAGGGGTCCAACACCCCGGAGCGGTGAATTCACCCGAGTTGCCGAAGAGGGCCCCGCAGCCAGGCTGCGGGGCCCTCTTCGCTGTCACGGAATACCCCGGCAGAACGGGCCTTTTCGATACGCGTACGTCAACCCGCTACCCAAAAAACATCGCTTCCCCATCCCCCGAACCGGTGACTAAATGTCGCCAAATCATCACCGCGCGCTACCCTCACTCGCGTGAAGCACTCCACCACTAACCAACGGACCCGGCATGGCCGTGGCCCCGCCCGCCGGATCGGTCGCACCCTCGCCCTCGTTCTGCCTGTCGTCCTGGTGTTCTCCGGGACCCTCGCGGTCACCCGAGTCAACTGGTCGGGGAACTCCTCGCACTCGGTGCTCACCGCATCCGAAGCCTCCTCGTCGGACGTCTCCACACGAGCGTCCTCCCGGGCCGCGCAGGACGTCCTGCGGGACAAGCTCCTGGTGGAACTCCAGGAGAAGAACCCGGGCGTGGCCCTCACCCACCTCCAGGAGGCGGTGCACGACCGTCCGTCGCTGGCGAAGCACTGCGTGTCCATCGCCCGTGCGCTGGGCCGGGCCGCGGTCCGCGTGTACGGGCCGCCGCGGGCCCAGTCGTTCGCCCGCCCCGTCTGCGACACGTCCTTCGCGTCGGGTGTGGCCGCCCAGCACACCTGACCGGGCGAGGCCCGGGGGCAGTCGGCCGTAGGCAGATAACGGCTGGTTAAGGAACGGTTGCCGACAGAACCGCGAGCGGGGCGCCACGTACAGTTCGGTCATGACCGATCCGAACGCCGCGTCGCGTCCCGTTCAAGCCGTTGTCCTGGCCGGTGGGCAGGGCTCCCGACTGCGCCCGTACACCGACGACCGGCCCAAGCCGATGGTCGAGATCCCGGGCACCGGGACCCCGATCATCGGCCATCAGCTCACCTGGCTCGCCGAAGAGGGCGTGACCGACGTGGTGGTCAGCTGCGGGCATCTCGCCGACGTCCTCCAGAAGTGGCTGGACGCGGCCGACCTGCCCCTGAACGTCACGACGGTCGTCGAAACGGAACCGCTCGGCCGCGGCGGCGGCCTCAAGTACGCCGCCGCGCATCTCCCGCACCCGGACAAGCCGTGGTTCGCGACGAACGGTGACATCTGGACCCGTTTCTCGCTGCGCGACATGGCGGACTTCCACACCGAGCGCGACGCGGTGGCGACCCTCGCGCTGGCCCGCCCCCGCATCCCGTGGGGCGCCGTCAAGACGGACGGCTTCGGCCGCGTGACGGACTTCATCGAGGCCCCGCCGACGACGTACGAGATCAACGCGGGCGTCTACGTCTTCTCCGCCGAGTTCGCCGGCATGCTCCCGGAGCGCGGCGACCACGAGCGCACCACGTTCCCCCGCCTGGCCCGCGAACGCCTGCTGGCCGGCTTCCCGATCCCGCAGGGCGCGTACTGGCGCGCCATCGACACGGCGAAGGACCTGACGGAGGCGGCAAAGGAACTGGCGTCCCTGGGCCGCTGAGCCCCCCCCCCGGCCCCGGCGTTCCTGAAGCCCCTCCCGCCCTCCTCGCGGACCACGGCCGCTCCCGGCTCAGGCCGACCGCCCGGGGCGCTGTCGGCTCACGACCCGCTGCGCCCGCCAGCCCACGACGAATGGGCCCCGCACACCTGGTGTGCGGGGCCCCATCCGTGTTCCGGCCTAACGGGCGTTATCCGAGGAGCCCGCCGACCAGTCGGTCCGAGCCGCCGCCCGAGCCGCCGCCCGAGCTGCTGCCGCCCGTGCTGCTCGAACCGCCGGCCGCGCTGCCGCCCGTGCTGCCCGAGCCGCCGGAGGACGACGGGCCCGCGCTCGTGCTCGGCGCCTGCTGCACCGGCGCCGACTGCTGGGGCGGTGCCTGACCGGTGCCCTGCGTCTGGCTGGGCTGGCCGCCCGTGGCCGGACCGCTCTCCCGGATCGCGCCCGGCGTCGTGGCAGCGCCCGAGGGCGACGACGTCGCGCCCTGGGTCGGTGTCTCGGAGGCCGAGGGGCTCGCCCGGTGGTGACGCTTGACGGGCTCCTCGGGCAGCGGGGAGCCCGGCAGTTCGTTGCGCGGCGCCTCCCCCGGACCGGGTACGACGACCCGGTCCGCGTCCCGCACCGCCCCGCCGAGCAGCGAGCCGAGGAGCAGGGTGAGCCCGACGGTGATGGCCGTCACGAGGGCGCCGCGGCGCAGGACGTACCAGCGCAGCTCCCAGATGTCGGCGCGCGGCCCGAGCCTGCGCCAGGCGCCGCCCGCGAGCCGGCCGTCCACGGAGTACACGGGCGCACCGGCGATGATCAGCGGCGACCAGGCGGCGAGGTAGATGATGTCGGGCGCGTCGTAGGCGGGCACCGTCTTCCAGCTGACGGTGACGATGAGCGCGGCCGACAGCATCGCGCCGACGACGGCGGCGACCCGCTGCCAGAGGCCGAGAACCGTGAGGACACCGACGATGACCTGGAGGAAGGCGATGACGAGCCCGGCGCCGACGGGGTGCTGGAGCGCGAACTGCCGCAGGGGCTCGGCGACTTCCCAGGGGTGCAGTGTGTTGAGCCAGGTGACCATCGAGCCGCGCTTGCCGCCGTCGAAGTAGACGGCGTCGCAGAGCTTGCCCATGCCCGCGTAGATGGAGATGAAGCCGAGGAAGACCCGCAGGGGCAGCAGCACCACCCCGAGGTTCATCCGGCGGCCGGGGTAATAGGCGTGCCGGACCGGCTCGTTGCCGTGGCGCTTGGAGGTGGTCTCCTCGTCGTCGAGGCCGTCGTCCCCGAAGCCGTCGTCCTCGAAGCCGTCGTCCGCGAGGTCGTCGTCCGCGAACTCCTGGTCCGCGTAGGCGGGTTCGTCGTACGCGCTGCCGGCGGTGCGCATACCGGGCAGGAGCCGGGTCTCGCCGGAGTGACGCGCTCCGTGGGTGCGCCGGCTGCCGGCGCCGGGCGTCGCGACCGTCTCCCCGGGGAGGTTGCCGACGTCGATGCGGGGAATGACCTGGGTCGCGCCGGCGTCCCCGGCGGGGGCCTCACCGTGGCCCACGCTCGTACTGCGCACGGCTTGCAGCAGACGGTGGGCGCCGGTGTCGTCGGGGGCGGACTTCCCGCTCCAGACGACGGGCGCGCGGCGGCGGGCGCCGGCGGCCTGGCCTGCCGCGCCCGCTCTGCCCGCCGTACCGACGACGGGGACGCGTGCGGTGTCTTCGGTGGCGCTCAAGTGGCGCGCGATGCGCGGGGATCGGGTCGTCCACGCGGAGGCGTTGAGCTGCACACGGAAGCTCGCATGATTGACGATGACCTGCGCCGGATCGCTCGGCACCTTCACCATGCTCAGCGCGGGAGTGTCGTCGAATCCCGACGATCGGTCCCCCGTGGGTGTGCGGGGTGTTCTGGTGTCCACACTCATCTAACCGAGCGACGTGTGGTTAGGACACTGCTTTGACCGGGCGGATCTGTCCGGACCGCGTCAAGGTCGTCCCGGCCACCCGGTTTACCCCGAACGGGTGAGGGCGCTCCCGCGACCTTCTCCCGAAAGCACTCAGCCCCGGCGCCGAGCCGCCTCGTACAGCACAACTCCCGCCGCCACACCGGCGTTCAGAGACTCCGCGCCACCCGGCATCGGAATCCGCACCCGGAAGTCACAGGTCTCGCCGACCAGTCGCGACAGGCCCTTGCCCTCGCTGCCGACGACGATGACCACGGGCCCCGCGAGGGCCTCCAGGTCGCCGAGTTCGACCTCACCGTCGGCGGTGAGTCCGACCACGACGAGGCCTTCCTTCTTGTACGACTCCAGGGTCCGCGTCAGGTTGGTGGCGCGGGCGACGGGCGTACGGGCGGCGGTGCCGGCGGACGTCTTCCAGGCACCGGCGGTCATGCCGGCCGCGCGCCGCTCGGGCACGACGACCCCGTGCCCGCCGAAGGCGGAGACGGAGCGGACGACCGCGCCCAGGTTCCGCGGGTCGGTGACGCCGTCGAGCGCGACGACCAGCGGGTCCTCCCCGACGTCGTACGCGGCGGCAGAGAGGTCCTCCGGGTGCGCGTACTCGTACGGCGGGACCTGGAGGACGAGGCCCTGGTGGTTGAGCCCGTTGGTCATCCGGTCCAGCTCGGGACGCGGGGCCTCCATCAGGTGGATGCCGCCGCGCTCCCCGGCGAGCTGGAGCGCCTCGCGAACCCGCTCGTCGTTGTCGATGAACTGCTGGACGTAGAGCATGGTCGCGGGCACGCCCTCGCGCAGCGCCTCGACGACCGGGTTGCGGCCGACGACCATCTCGGAGGCGGACTTGCCGCCGCGGCCCCGGGGGGCGGGCCGCCGCTGGACCTGCTTGGTCTTGGCGGTGGCGATGCGGTTCTTCTTGTGTCCCTTGCGCATCTCGGCGGGCGGGGTGGGGCCCTTGCCCTCCAGGCCCCGGCGCCGCTGGCCGCCACTGCCGACCTGCGCGCCCTTCTTGCCGGACATGCGGCGGTTGTTAGCAGCCATGACCTACCTGTCTCTGTCTCTGTTCTCTACGCCACCGAAGCGTGCGTACGTACGTATATGAAGTGTGCCGCCCCAAGCTCCGGGCGGCACATCAGCGAGTCCCTAGCGCGGACCGAGCGTCCAGCGCGGTCCCTGCGGGCTGTCCTCGATGACCAGGCCCGACTGGTTGAGCTGGTCGCGGATGGCGTCCGCGGTGGCCCAGTCCTTGCGGGCGCGGGCGGCCTCGCGCTGGTCGAGGACCATGCGTACGAGGGTGTCGACGACGCCGTGGAGGTCCTCGCCCCGGTCGCCCTCACCGGCCCATTGCGGGTCGAGGGGGTCGAGACCGAGGACGCCGAGCATGGCCCGGACCTCGGCGAGGCGGGCGACGGCGGCTTCCTTGTCGTCGGCGGCGAGGGCGGAGTTCCCCTGCCGGACCGTCGTGTGCACGATGGCGAGCGCCTGCGGGACGCCCAGGTCGTCGTCCATCGCCTCGGCGAAGGCGGGCGGCACCTCGGGCGAAGGCTCGACGACTCCCCCGGCCTTCTCGACGACGCGCTGCACGAAGCCCTCGATGCGCGCGAACGCCGACTCGGCCTCGCGCAGGGCCTCTTCGCTGTACTCGATCATCGAGCGGTAGTGCGGGGTGCCCAGGTAGTAGCGCAGCACGATCGGCCGCCACTGCTTGACCATCTCGCTGACGAGCACCGAGTTCCCGAGGGACTTCGACATCTTCTCGCCGCTCATGGTGACCCAGGCGTTGTGCACCCAGTACCTGGCGAACTCGTCGCCGAAGGCCTTGGCCTGCGCGATCTCGTTCTCGTGGTGCGGGAAGATCAGGTCGAGCCCGCCGCCGTGGATGTCGAACGCGCTGCCCAGGTACTTGTGGGCCATGGCGGAGCACTCCAGGTGCCAGCCGGGCCGGCCCCGCCCCCACGGCGTCTCCCAGGTCGGCTCGCCGGGCTTGGCCGCCTTCCACATGGCGAAGTCGCGGGGGTCGCGCTTACCGGTCTCGCCCTCGCCGGAGGGCTGGAGGAGGTTGTCGAGCTCCTGGTTGGACAGCTGGAGGTACTCCGGGAAGGAGCGCACGTCGAAGTACACGTTGCCGTCGGCCTCGTACGCGTGTCCGCGCTCGATGAGCGTGCGCATCATCTCGACCATCTCGGTGATGTGGCCGGTGGCGCGCGGCTCGTAGGTCGGCGGCAGGCAGCCGAGAACGTCGTAGCCGTCGTTGAAGGCGCGCTCGTTCTCGTAGCCGATGGCCCACCAGGGGCGGCCGTGGTCGGCCGACTTGGCGATGATCTTGTCGTCGATGTCCGTGACGTTCCGGATGAACGTCACGTCATAGCCGCGGTACTCGAACCAGCGGCGCATGATGTCGAAGTTGAGGCCGGAGCGGATGTGCCCGATGTGCGGTGCGGCCTGCACGGTGGCGCCACACAGGTAGATCGAGACACAACCCGGCAGAAGCGGGGTGAAGTCACGAATCTGCCGGGCGCTGGTGTCGTACAGGCGAATGGTCACCACTCCAGGGTAGTGGCCCAGGGGTAGTGCCCCGCGACCCTTCCGGCTCAAGGGGCATGTATTCGTGACATAGAGGGGGCATCGCAGCCCGTCCGGCGTTTGGGGGCTGGGCCGTTCGGGCCGGAGCAGGGGTCCGCGGGCCGGCCGCCCCCCAGGCGGCAGCCCGCGAATAAGGGGCAGGTAGGGGCAAAGGGGGCAGAGCCTTCGGGCTCAGCCCGCCCGGACCACCAGCGCCGTGGCGACCGCCATCAGTCCCTCGTCCCGCCCCGGGAAGCCGAGCCCGTCGGTCGTGGCACCCGACACCGAGACGGGCGCGCCGACCGCGTCCGAGAGGATCTTCTGCGCCTCGTCCCGCCGCTTGCCGATCTTCGGGCGCGGTCCGACGACCTGCACGGCGACGTTGCCGATGGTGAAGCCCGCGGCGCGTACGATCCGCGCGGCCTCCGTGAGCAGCGTGACGCCCGACGCACCGGACCACTCGGGCCGCCCGGTGCCGAAGTGCTGCCCGAGGTCACCCAGGCCCGCCGCCGAGAACAGCGCGTTGCACGCGGCGTGCGCGACGACGTCCGCGTCGGAGTGGCCGGCCAGCCCCGGGCCCTCGCCCTCCCACTTCAGTCCCGCGCACCACAGCTCGCGGCCGTCCTCGAACGCGTGGATGTCGGTGCCGATGCCCACCAGGGGAAGCACCACGGGGCCACCCGGCGGCAGCCGGACGTCAGAGGCCTCAGAAGCCATCGTTCAGCCTCCTGCGGGCGAGAACCGCCTCGGCGAGCACGAGATCCAGGGGGCGTGTCACCTTGAACGCCTCCTCGTGACCGGGCACGACCACGACCCGGGCACCGAGCTGCTCGACCATGCTCGCGTCGTCGGTGACGTTGTCGGTGACGGTCTCGTGGGCGCGGACCAGCGTGTCGCGGTCGAAGCCCTGCGGGGTCTGGACGGCACGCAGCCGGGCCCGCTCGGGCGTGGCGACGACGGGCTCGGGCTCCCCGGGCACGGCCGCGGGCTCGACCTGCTTGACGGTGTCGGCGAGCGGCAGCGCCGGGACGACCGCGGGCGCGCCGTCCCGTACCGCCTCGATCACTGCGTCTACCGTGTCGACGGGGACCAGCGGGCGGGCCGCGTCGTGCACGAGCACGATGTCGATGCCGGGCGGCAGCGCGTCGAGGCCGAGCTTCACGGACTCCTGGCGGGACTCACCGCCCGGGACGACGACGAAATCCGTGCGCTCGGGCAGTGCGTGCGCGTCGAGCAGCGACTTGACCTCGGCGGTGCCGTCGGGCGGGGCCACGACGACCACGAGGGAGACGGCACGGGACGCGGCCATCGCGCGTACCGCGTGGATGAGCATGGGCGTGCCGTTCAGCGCGCGGAGCGCTTTGGGGGCGCCGGGACCGAGGCGTACGCCCCGTCCGGCGGCCGGAATCACGGCCGCGGTACGTGCACCCGACGGCGAGGGGCGCGAATCGTCAGACATCGGTTCCTGTCAGGTTTGTGTGCTCAACCTACGTGGGTATGGCCTGGGGGTACCCCCTGCTGGGGGAGTACCGGGCGCGAGGCTTGACCGGACCCTTCCGTGACATCCGGTCGAGCCAGCTGCCCGGGCCCGGCACACCAGGTATCGGGACGTGCGCATTCCCGATCGGCGTACGGGTAGGACCATCGCGCAGGTACAAAAAATTGTGCGGGTAAGAACATGCGGGTACGAACATGCCGCAGCGCCCGGCGACAGCAATTGCGTCATCGGGCACCGCGGCATTTCATTGCGCGTCGTTCATTGCGCTCAGCGGGCGTGTTCCTGCTCAGTGGGCTGAGCGGGCGGCGCCTGCGTCAGGACGCGAGAACCTCGTCGAGCAGGGCCTCGGCCTTGTCCTCGTTCGTGTTCTCCGCGAGGGCGAGCTCGCTCACCAGGATCTGCCGCGCCTTGGCGAGCATGCGCTTCTCACCTGCGGAGAGTCCGCGCTCGCGCTCCCGGCGCCACAGGTCACGCACGACTTCCGCGACCTTGATGACGTCGCCGGAGGCGAGCTTCTCCAGATTTGCCTTGTAACGACGCGACCAGTTCGTGGGCTCCTCGGCATACGGCGCGCGCAGCACCTCGAAGACCCGGTCCAGCCCGTCCTGACCGACCACATCACGCACGCCGACGAACTCCGCATTGTCCGCTGGCACACGCACCGTCAGGTCGCCCTGGGCGACCTTCAGCACCAAGTAGGTCTTGTCCACGCCTTTGATCTGGCGAGTTTCGATAGCCTCGATCAGCGCGGCCCCGTGATGGGGATAGACCACGGTGTCGCCAACCTTGAACGTCATGTGACAGGTACCCCTTCCGTGGCTATCAAGAGTAACACGGAAACGGCGTCTTCTGAATGGCGTTTTCGCAGGTCAGGGCATATCTCAGGGCTTGACAACCGCAACAGGGACGTGCTCCAGGGGGGTAGCGGAAGAGGGTATTCGCAGGTCGGAGCGGCTCTGCGGGCAGGGTGAAACGTGCACGTTACACACCTCGGAAGCCCCCGGCCGGCGCCCGAACATCCCCATTTGTCCACCCCCAAGTGCTCGACTTCAGCTACTCCGTTCGATGACTGGAGTCGGGTACGAGACGAATCCAGAATTGATCAAGTCGGCCGATGATCAATTTTCGGGCCGCCATGCATTCCTTACGGGGCCTTACGAGAAAATCCGCAAGCCGATGGCGACCGCACTTATGTGAATGGCAGACGAGTGCGTGGCCAAAGCGGCCGATCGGGTGGGCGTGAACACGGGGCCGGGGAGGGTTCGCGTACGGCGCCGAAGGGGCCGGTGGGCACGAAGAGGCGGGTCGGGTGCGGCGGCGCGGGAACGGCTCGGTAACCTAAGGCCGCTGACAGACACTTAGGGCGGCTTTACAGCCGTAGGACCGCCCCACCCCGTACCGCCCACGTTCTAGGAGTTGCCGCCGCCGTGAGCAGCAGCCTTCGACGCGGCGCCCTCGCCGCCGCCGCCATCGCGTTCTCGATCGCCTCGCTCGCCGCGTGCGGTGCCGGCAACAACGCCCAGACCCTGGAAGTCAAGCCGGACAACGCGGCCACCAGTGTCGGCGACATCATGGTCCAGAACGCGCTCGTGATCACCCAGCCCGACCCGAAGGCCACGGGTCCGGCCGTGATCTCCGCGACCCTCTTCAACAACGGCCGCACCGCCCAGACCCTGGACTCGATCAGCGTCGAGGGCGACGGCACCGCCGAGCTCTCGCCCGCCAAGGGCAAGGGCAAGGTGACCGTCCCGGCCGGCGGCTCCGTCGTCCTGGGCGGCAAGGGCAACGCCTCCGCCGTGCTGGCCAGCCCCGGTGCGGACGTCAAGACCGGCAACGCCCAGAAGGTCACGTTCTCCTTCAGCAAGACCGGTGACGTGAGCCTGCGCGCGTTCGTCGTCCCGGCCGAGAGCTACTTCAGCAAGTGGGGCCCGAGCCAGATCCCGGCGGCGCCGGGCGCCACGGCGTCGGCCACGGCCACCGCGACCACCAGCCCGTCCGGGTCGGCGTCGGGCACCCCCACGGACAAGGCGTCGAGCTCCACGGCGACCGCCACGGCGACGGCGACCGCGTCGAACTCCGCCGGTCACTGATCTCCGTACGGCCGGATCGACTCCGTACGACCGGATCGACTCCGTTCGGCCGGGTCGTCTCCGTACGACCGGATCGGCTCCGTACGGGGACGGCCCTGCCGTACGCACGAAGGGCGGGACCCCTCCTGGGGTGCCGCCCTTCGTCGTGCCCTGCTTCTTGCCGTTGCCCTGCTTCGGTGCGCGCGCCGCGCCGCCGGCCTACGGCTCGAACTTGTAGCCGAGACCACGCACCGTCACCAGGTACCGCGGCGCGCCCGGGTCCGGCTCGATCTTCGCGCGCAGGCGCTTCACGTGGACGTCCAGGGTCTTGGTGTCACCGACGTAGTCGGCGCCCCACACCCGGTCGATGAGCTGCATGCGGGTCAGGACGCGGCCCGCGTTGCGCAGCAGCATCTCCAGGAGGTCGAACTCCTTCAGGGGAAGGTCGACCTTGGAGCCGGAGACGGTGACCACGTGGCGGTCGACGTCCATGCGCACCGGACCTGCCTCCAGGGCGGCCGGGGTGACCTCCTCGGGCTCCCCGCGGCGGCGCAGGACGGCCCGGATGCGGGCGACCAGTTCGCGGGAGGAGAAGGGCTTGGTGACGTAGTCGTCGGCTCCTATCTCCAGCCCGACGACCTTGTCGATCTCGCTGTCCTTGGCGGTGACCATGATCACCGGCACGTTGGAGCGGCCACGCAGCTGACGGCAGACCTCCGTGCCCGGCAGACCGGGCAGCATCAGGTCGAGCAGCACGAGGTCGGCGCCGTTGCGCTCGAACTCGTCCAGACCGTCGGGGCCGGTGGTCGCGATGGCGACCTCGAAGCCCTCCTTGCGAAGCATGTAGGACAGGGCGTCGCTGAAGGACTCCTCGTCCTCGACGACGAGCACTCGGGTCACGGAAGGACCTCCGGGGCAGGGAGCGGTTCATACGTGGATGAGACGGTGGTCGTCCCGTCAGGCTGCCCGTCCTCGTCGTCCTCGTCGAGGCCGGGCGTCAGGAGTGCGCGTTCACGGTCGCGGGCCGTGCCCGCCTCCGGCAGCCGCAGGGTGAACGTGGAGCCCTGTCCCTCGGAGCTCCACACCGTGACCTCCCCGCCGTGCGAGGCGGCCACGTGCTTGACGATCGCGAGTCCGAGGCCCGTACCGCCGGTGGCACGGGAGCGGGCCGGGTCGACGCGGTAGAAGCGCTCGAACACGCGCTCCCGGTCCTTCTCGGAGATACCGATGCCCTGGTCGGTCACGGCGAGCTCGATCAGGTCTCCGCCGGGCGCGGTCACCCGGCGGGCGGCTATGCCCACGCGGGTGCGGGCGGGCGAGTAGTTGACGGCGTTCTCCACGAGGTTTCCGAGGGCGGCGGCCAGCTGGCCGCGGTTCCCCCAGACGTGCAGCTCGGCGGTGCCGCCGGCGGCCATCGTGATCTGCTTCGTACCGGCCTGGTGCCGGCAGCGGTCGATGGCCTCGGCGACGAGTTCGTCGACGCGTACGGGCTCCGCGTCCTCGAGGGGATCGTCGTTCTGGACCCGGGACAGGTCGATGAGCTCCTGCACGAGATTCGTCAGCCGGGTGGCCTCTATCTGCATGCGTCCGGCGAAACGCTCCACCGCTTCCGGATCGTCGGAGGCGTCCATGACGGCCTCCGACAGGAGGGAGAGCGCGCCGACGGGGGTCTTGAGCTCATGGCTGACGTTCGCGACGAAGTCGCGGCGTACGGCCTCGATGCGGCGGGCCTCGGTGAGGTCCTCGACGAGCAGGAGCACCAGCCGGGACCCGAGGGGCGCCACACGCGCGGACACGGCGAGGGCCTCGCCGCGGCCGGTCCCGCGCCGGGGCAGGTCGAGCTCGACCTGGCGTATTTCCCCGTCACGCCGCGTGTCGCGGGTCATCTTGATCATGGGTTCGATGGCGAGTTTCCCGCCCCGCACCAGCCCGAGGGCGTACGCGGCGGAGCTGGCCTTGACGACGGCGTCGGCCTCGTCGAGTACGACGGCCGAGGACCGCAGCACGGACAGCACGGTGTCGACGCCCGGCGGAAGCACGGGGTCCGTGTGCAGGGAGGTGCGAGTGGGGCGCTTCTGGTCGCGCTCGCTCCAGCGGAACGCCAGCATGGCGATGACACCGGTAAGTACTCCGGCGATCGCTGCCGCTGCGGCGACCGCCGCGTTCACGTCCATGCATCCAGGTTAGGCATGTCGTCCCACCTGACCACAGCCATCGGCGTGCGACCTCGAACACTCGTCGCCCAGAGTTCACCTGGGAGCTAGTAATGGTTCATTTGGGGTGACGGAAACGGACGCGTCGGGGCCGGACCGTGGGAGCGTGGGGTTCACAGTGCCGGTCCGACTACGGCGCCGGCTCCCCGGAACCCCTGAAAGAGACGTAAGAGAGGGACACCCTGATGCGGGACGCGTACCACGAGGAACTTGACTCGATCGGCGAGGGCCTGGTCGAGATGGCCCGGCTGGTCGGGTCGGCGATCGGACGCGCCACGACCTCGATCCTCGACTCCGACCTGAAGCTGGCCGAGAGCGTGATCGCGGCCGACCAGAAGGTCGACGACCTCCAGCACGACCTGGAGGCGCGCGCCATAGCCCTGCTGGCCCGCCAGCAGCCGGTGGCGACGGACCTTCGTATCGTCGTGACGTCGCTGCGCATGTCGGCGGACCTGGAGCGCTCCGGCGACCTGGCCCAGCACGTCGCGAAGCTGGCCCGGCTGCGCTTCCCGGAGCGCGCGATCCCGCACGACCTGCACGCGACCATCCTGGAGATGGGCCAGCTGGCGCAGCGCCTGATGGCGAAGGCGGCGGAGGTCATCATCACGAAGGACGTCGACCTGGCGCTCCAGCTGGAGCAGGACGACGACGAGATGGACCTGCTGCACCGCACGCTCTTCCAGCACCTGATGGACGACCGCTGGAAGCACGGCATCGAGACGGCCGTCGACGTCACCCTCCTCGGCCGCTACTACGAGCGCTTCGCGGACCACGCGGTGTCGGTCGCGAAGCGGGTGGTGTACCTGGTGACGGGCGAGCACGCGGACGAGCTTCAGGCGGACATCCAGCCGGTCACCGGGGTGGAGGGGGCGTAGCGGTGGGGGCGTAACAGTCCTCGGGGCCGTGCCCGCGTCAAAGGGGGCGCGGCGGGTTTCCAGGCCGCCCGTCCATGCCGAAGGGGCCGCCCTGTCACCGGGGCGGCCCCTTCGTCCGTACTTATGCGTCTGTACCTACGTCTGTGCCTACGTCTGTGCCTAGGTCTGCACCTGCGTATGCACCTACGCATGTACCTACGTCTGTATCTACGCGGTCAGCCGCACTGGCAAGGATTGCCCGACTGACACCCGCACCCGCAGCCGGAGCCGCAGCCGCAGGCGCCGAACAGGGGCAGGCTCTTGATCTCGGCGGGGTGTTGCGTCTCGCGCTCCTGTGTCGGATCGGGCGTGCTGGGGGTCTCAGCCATGGGTCCCTCCTCGAGACGTGCCTACCCCCATTGCATGCCCGTTCTGCTGGGCGCATCAACGGCGCACGGAGGCGTCCCGCGCCCCCGCCGCAGTCCCGCGCGCCTGCGGAAGCCCCCGGGCGTACGAGCTGCGGGGGCCGGACCTCACCAGGACGGCATCATCACCTCGGGGTAGCGGGACCCCGCCGCGCCTTTCGGCAGGATCTCCTGGACCCGGACGAGATCCGCCGGCGTGAGCGTGACGTGCGCCGCCGCGACGTTCTCGGCCAGGCGCTGCGGGCTCCGGGTCCCCGGGATCGGCACGATGTCGTCGCCCTGGGCCAGCAGCCAGGCCAGCGCCAGTTGCGTGACGGAGATGCCCTTGGCCGCCGCGAGCGTGGTCAGTTCGCTGACGGCGGCCACGTTCTTCTCGTAGTTGCCGGGCTGCCAGCGGTCGTCCCAGCTGCGCATGTCGTCCGCGGGGTATGCGCTGGCGGGCCGCACCGCGCCGGTGAGGAAACCCCGGCCCAGCGGCGAGTACGGCACGAAGCCGATGCCCAGCTCGCGCACCACCGGCAGCACGTCGGCCTCCACGGCACGCTCGAACACCGAGTACTCGGTCTGTAGTACGGACACCGGGTGGACGGCGTGGGCGCGCCGGATGATCTCGGGACCGGCCTCGCTGAGCCCGAAGTACCGCACCTTGCCCTCGGCGATCAGTTCGCCGACGGTGCCCGCCACGTCCTCGATCGGTACATCGGGGTCGACGCGGTGCTGGTAGAGGACGTCGATGTGGTCGGTGCCGAGGTGGCGCAGGCTGTTCTCGGTGACCTCACGGATGTGTCCGGGGCGGCTGTCCAGCGCGACTCCGACGTTGGCCGGGTCACTGAGGTCGAAGCCGAACTTGGTCGCGAGGACGACCTCGTCCCGGAAGCCCTTGACCGCCCGGCCGAGCAGTTGCTCGTTGCTGCCGGTGCCCATGCCGTACAGCTCGGCGGTGTCGAAGAGGGTGACGCCCAGCTCGTACGCCCGGTGGATGGTGGCGATGCCGCCGGGCTCGTCGCCGGCCCCGTACGCCATGGTCATGCCCATCGTGCCGAGGCCGATCGCGCCCGCCTCGAGCCCCTGGGTGCCGAGTGTGCGCTTCGGGAGGGTGCGCTTCGGAAGGGTGTTGTCCTGCTGTGTCATGCCGTCAACGCTAGGAGCGCATGCGCCGGAAGGCATGGGCCGGAGACCGCATAGGATTGCCTGATCCTCTCAGCGCTCATGGCGTCTCAGCGCTCATGGCGTCTCAGCGCTCATGGTGTCTCAGCGCTCATGGTGTCTCGGTAAGGAGCGCTTCATGCCGGAGCACGTGCCTGAGCACCTGCCGGACCGACTCGGCGGGCTCGATTCGCTCGCGGCGGCCATCGCCCGCCACAACGAGGGTCTGTGGTCCGACAGTGCGGTGCCCCGTCTGACGCTGGTCGCGCTCGACGAGCTCATCGCACCCGTCGATCTGCTCTACGCGCCGATGATCTGCTTCATCGCCGACGGCGCGAAGCGCACCCTCGCGGGTGACCGGAGCTGGGTGACCGGGCGGGGCGACATGTTCCTCAACTCACTCGTACTGCCCGTCACCTGTACGTTCGAGCAGGCGCCGTACCGCTCGGCGGTGCTGCATCTCGACGGCCGTCTGCTCGCCGATCTGCTGCTGGAACTGGACGGCACGGATCCGCTTCCGCTCCCCCGGCCCGGTGCTCCCGGCGCGCAGGTCACCGCCTCCATGACGCCGGCGCTCCTCGACGCGGTCACGAGGTGGGTACGGCTGCTCGACACCCCGGACGACATCCGCCCGCTGGCCTCCCGCATCGAGGCCGAAATCCTCTACCGGCTGCTCGCCGGCCCGCTCGGGCCGATCCTGCGCCAGTACACGCTGGCCGACTCCGGCGCGGCCAGGGTGCGCGTGGCGGCCGCGTACATCTCCACCCACTACGCCGAGCCGCTCAGCATCGCCACGATCGCGGCGACGGCGCATATGAGCCCAGCCACGCTGCACCGGCACTTCAAGGCCGCCACCGGCATGAGCCCGCTCAGGTTCCAGAAGCTCCTGCGCCTCCAGGAGGCGCGACGTCAGTTGGTCGCCGGCAACACCACGGCGGCCGTGGTCGCCGAGGCGGTCGGGTACGCGAGCGCGACCCAGTTCAACCGCGAGTACCGCCGCACCTACGGCCTGCCGCCGGGCCAGGACGCGTCGCTCCTGCGGGGCCGGCTGACGGAGGCGCGGGGGCGGGCTGACTGAGACGCGAGAGGCCGGCTGACCGTGACGCGGGGGGCGGGCTGACCGTGACGCGGGGGGGCGGGCTGACCGATGTGCGGGTCACCGGCCGACCGACCCGGGGTCATGTCGCGCTGACCTCGGGCTTCCCCCCGGCCGGGGACGGGGCGGCGGGTTCCTGGACCGGAGCCACCACGGCGGGTTCCTGGACCGGAGCCGCAACGGCGGGCTCCTGGACCGGCAGCCGCCGCATCAGTGCCGCGTACCCCACCCCCGCTCCCGTCCCCACCACCGCACACAGCCCCCACAGCCACTCAGCCCCGAACCGGTCGATGACGAACCCGGCCAGCAACGGGGCCACCAGAGCCGCGACCGACCAGGACAGGGTGTACATGCCCTGGTAGCGGCCCCGGCCGTGGGTCGGGGAGAGGCCGACGACCAGGCCTGTCTGCGTGGGCGCGTTGACGATCTCCGCGAGGGTCCACACGCACACCGTCAGCGCGAAGACGCCGACCGAGCCCGCGAAGGCCGTGAGTCCGAAGCCGTACCCGGCCAGCAGGGACGAGAGCACGAGCAGCCGCCTGGGATCCCGGTGTTCGATGAAACGGGTGACCGGGATCTGCAACGCGACGATCAGTACGCCGTTGACCGCGATCGCCATGCCGTAGTCCGCGGGTGTGAAGCCGGCCTCGCCCATCGCGACCGGAAGCCCCACCGAACCCTGCTGGAACACGAGCGCGACCAGGAAGGACAGGCCGACGACACTCATGAAGCGACCGTCGCGCAGGACGGTCCGGAGGCCGACCTCGGGCTCGGCGGACGCCTTGCCCGTGGGGGCGGGCCGGGACTCCGGAAGCTTGGCGAAGACGACGAGCGCGCAGATCAGCGTCATGCCCGCCTCGATCAGAAACCCGGCGAGGTAGCTGAACTCGGCGATGAAACCGGCGGCCATGGAGGAGATCGCGAACCCGAGGTTGATGGCCCAGTAGTTGAGCGAGAACGCCCGGACGCGGTCCTCGGGCCGGACGATGTCCGCCATCATCGCCTGCACGGCGGGCCGCGAGGCATTGCTCGTCATACCGACGAGGAAGGCCACGGCCGCGATCGCGACCGGGTCGTGCATGAAGCCGAGCAGCGCGACGGAGACGGCGGTGGACGACTGCGCGATGAGCAGCGTGGGCCGCCGCCCGAGCCGGTCGGCCATCACCCCCGCGCCGAGCGAGGAGACGACCCCGCCGAGGCCGTGGAGTGACGCCACCAGCCCGGCGTACGAGGCGGAGTACCCGCGGTCCAGCGTCAGGTACAGCGCCATGAACGTGGCGACGAAGGCGCCGAGCCGGTTGACGAGGGTGCTTGTCCACAGCCACCAGAACTCGCGCGGGAGCCCTGAGACGGTCTCGCGGGCAGCGCGTCTCAGGGAGACGGGTGACATGGAAACCCCCACAGGTCAGACAGGTGCGGTAAGTGGCTCAAGCGGTGATCACACGTTACGGGCGCTGGGTCGGCACGAGCCACTCGATTAACAGAAGCCGTCAACTGGGGGGGCATGGCGGGGCAGGGGCGTCCGCCTGTCGGCCGGGCGCGCGAGCGGTCTGCGGCTTCGATTACGCTCGGACACATGGCCGACGCACCGTACAAGCTGATCCTCCTCCGCCACGGCGAGAGCGAATGGAACGCGAAGAACCTGTTCACCGGCTGGGTGGACGTCAACCTCAACGAGAAGGGCGAGAAGGAGGCTGTCCGCGGCGGTGAGCTGCTGAAGGACGCCGGCCTGCTGCCCGACGTGGTCCACACGTCGCTCCAGAAGCGCGCGATCCGCACCGCCCAGCTCGCGCTGGAGTCCGCGGACCGCCACTGGATCCCGGTCCACCGCTCGTGGCGCCTGAACGAGCGTCACTACGGCGCCCTCCAGGGCAAGGACAAGGCGCAGACGCTCGCCGAGTTCGGCGAGGAGCAGTTCATGCTCTGGCGCCGCTCGTACGACACCCCGCCCCCGCCCCTCGCGGACGGCTCCGAGTTCTCCCAGTCGGACGACCCGCGCTACGCCTCCATCCCCCCGGAGCTGCGCCCCAAGACGGAGTGCCTCAAGGACGTCGTCAACCGGATGCTCCCGTACTGGTACGACGGCATCGTCCCGGACCTGCTGACCGGCCGCACGGTCCTGGTCGCGGCCCACGGCAACAGCCTCCGCGCCCTGGTCAAGCACCTCGACGGCATCTCCGACGAGGACATCGCGGGCCTGAACATCCCGACGGGCATCCCGCTGTCCTACGAACTCGACACGGACTTCAAGCCGCTCAACCCGGGCGGCACCTACCTCGACCCGGACGCGGCGGCGGCGGCGATCGAGGCGGTCAAGAACCAGGGCAAGAAGAAGTAATCACGCACCGCTAAGCCCCCGACCTGCGAGTTCTTCGCGGGGCGGGGGCTTTTTGGTGGGGCTGGGCCGTCTCTGGGCCGTCAGGTGCGTCGACGCCAGCGGCGGACGCGAATGTCGAAGACGATCAGCAGCGCCACGGGAATGGTGACCTGCGGGGGAGCGTCCGCCCAGAGGGCGAGTGCGCCGCCGGCCGTGCCGATGAGTGCGATCGGCCGATCGCGAGGGCAGATGTCGACGGTGACGCCTGCGCGTGGGACCATTGGGCCCTCCAGCTGTGCTTGGTTCACTTGCCAAGGTGATGTCTGAACGCGGCAATGGAGGCGAATGCCGCCCATACCCGGGCGGCATTCGCATGCCGCGGAGACTTTCCCATAGCTGTCACCGGTCACACAAACGTGCAGCTAAAAGACGCGTTGTCCACAAGCGTGAACCCATTGTCCACGGGCGTGGACAGTCGGAGATTCTGATCCCTCCAATAATTCTTGGGGTTCTCCGAGGCTTCCACGCTTCACTCCCCGTGTGTTGTCGACACTCCCCGTGTGTGGCCGAGGCTCCCCGTGTGTTTTCAACGCGCCCCGTGTGTTGTTGACGTTCTCCCAGGTGCCCCGTGTGCTGTCGAGTCTCTACCAGGGGCCCCACCCTGTCGCCGAGGCTCCCGCGTGCCGCCTAGATTCCTTGAGCGGCTATCTCTGAACCGTCTTATCTGGCTGTGAATTCACTTCGTTTGGTGGGGCGATATTCCTGGCTCTTGGTGAGGGATATCGGATTCGCTCTCTCGCAGTTTGATCCTTGCGGGAGTTCTAAGAAGGATTGAGTTTTCGTAGGTGGTGGCGATGGCCTTACGAGTGCGTTCCTGGCTGGAAGGCATGAGGTGTGCGTACACACGCAGCGTGAGGCCTGGGTCCGAGTGGCCGAGGTACTCGGCGAGGGCCTTGATGTTCTCCCCGGCGTCCAGTAGCACCGAGGCGTAGAAGTGGCGGAGGGCGTGCATGCCGTTTTCGCGGGACTCGGCGTACGACTTGCCCGGCTTCCGGTCGGGGATAACCCCGGCCGAGGCCAGCGCCCGCTTCCACGCCTCCTCGTTGAGCGACGTCCGCCAGACGTGACCACCGCGCGGCCCGGTGAAGATCAGCCGCTTGGTGATCAGAGGCCCGTCTGCCACCTTCCACGGCAAGGTGATGTCGACCGGCGGGAACCGCTTCATGTGGGCCCGCAGGGCATCAGCGACCGGCCCGGGAAGCGGCACGTCCCGGAGCTTGCCACCCTTGGGCGGGGCGAAGACGGCCTTGCTTCGGCTCAGCTTGAGTTGCTGGACCACGTGCAACGTGTCCGACTCGAAGTCGATCGCGTCGACGGCGATGCCGAGGATCTCGCCCTGGCGTAACCCGCAGCCGCCACCCAGGTCGACCATGGCCCGGAACCGCTCGGGCATGCCGGCCCGGACGGCAAAGACCCGTTCCGGTGTCCGAGCAACGCGCCTGTCATCGACGGTCGGCGGCCGGACCGATCGAGCCGCACATGGATTCCGGGAAAGGTGCCCGTCGTCCACGGCCGCGCTGAGGGCGGCACGCACGTTGGAGTAGATGGTGCGGGCGTACGAGCCCCGGATGCCGTTCTCGCTCAGCTGCCGCACCCAGTCACGGATGTGCGCAGGCTGGAAGGAGCCGAGCGGGCGTGATCCCAAGTACGGGAAGGCGTGCAGCCGAAGCTGCGACTCCATCGAAGCCTGGGTGTTCGGGTCGGCTCCCTGGGTGGATACCCACGTCTCGGCGTACTGCTGGAAGGTGACCCGAGCGGCACGCGGGTCGATGTACTGCCCGCGTGCCATGTCCGCCTCGGTGTGGGCGAGCCACTGATCCGCAAGCCGCTTCTGCCTGTCGGGGAAGCTCTTGGACTTCTCCGTACCGTCCGGGCCGACGTACCGCGCGCGGTAGCGCGCACCCGAGCCATAGCGGTCGCTCTTCACTCTGCGGGTCTTGCCGTCCGGACCGACCTCGGTCTTGTACCAGCGGTCTTGGATGTGTCCGGCCATCAGGCCGCCGCCCCCTCACGCCGGGAGTCCACCCAGGCGCGCACGTCGGCCGGGTCGAAGCGGAGGTGCCGGCCGACGCGGAACCCACGGGGCCCGGTGCGCTTGCGTCGCCACTGGTAGACCGTCTCGACGCTGGGCAACTCGAACATCTCCACCAGGTCGTCAGGCGTCAGGTACCGCGAGGGCAGGGTGCGCGGTTCGGTGGCCACGTCGGCCAGGGCGAGGCGTCGGCTAGCCACGGGTGAGTTCTCCTTCGGTTCCGGGGGCGGGTTCGATGGACGCGGCCAGCCAGGCTTCGGCGTCGGAGAGGCCGGTCCCGGCGAAGACCCAGTGCGCGAGGACGTACGTCGTCTCGGGGGCGGGTGCGTTCGCTGCTGCCTGTGCTCGTCGCCATTCGGCGCGGGCGTCGCGGAGTGCGCCGAGGGTGGTGGAGTAGCGGCGGGACTTGGTGGAGAAGTGGCCGCGGAAGCCGAGCATGTGCGCCCAGGCGCGCAGGCGGAGGTGTTCGAGGTCCTTGCGTGCGCCGAGCGCCCAGGCGGTTCGGATCAGGCGGCGCGCGTGCTCGCTGATGTCGAGCTGGGCGAGTTCGGCGACGAACTTCAGCGGGCGGTCGAGAGCTCCCGTGGCTGTCTCCGAGCCCTTGGTGGCGTACTTGGCGATGTAGGCGGCGACGGCGCGTTCGGTGAGCTCCTGGCCGTCGTTGAAGTCGGCGGATCGGATGGTGCGGACGTCGAGTTGGCGGCCGAAGGCGAACACGTGGGCGCGGCCGTCGATGGTCGGGCCGTCGACACGGACCTTGGACGCGGCAGCGCCGATGGCATCGGTCAGCAGCTCGGCGGTGGCCCATGACGGAGGCGGAGTCTCGCCGCCGCCGGGGCCGTCGATGCGTATGACCGCGTGGAAGTGGACCGCGCCGCGCTTCTGGTACTCGGCGACCTTGGCGAAGGAGACACGTGCATGGTCGCGGAGCTCCCGCTGTGACAGGCCCGCACGCTTGCTGACCTCTCGGCGCAGGTAGATGGAGAAGCGGCGCCAGAGGGGACCAGCGTGCGCGTTCCAGAGGACGGCGGCCTCGTAGTCGTAGGTGGCCGGGTTGAGCGGGGTGCCGAGTTGCCCGTCCTCCTGGTCGTGCTGGGTGCCGCAACGGCAGGGGCGTCCGTCGGTACGGCGGTTGTGGACCGGGCCGAAGCCGGGGGCGGTGAAGGTGGCGAAGACGCGAGGGTGGGTGGCGACGTGTTCGGGGGTGCCCTTGCCGCCGCGCAGTCCGGCGGTGATCAGTTGAAAGGTGTCGCGGCGGTAGACCTCGGAGCAGGCCGGGCAGCGGGTCGTGCGGCGGTTGTTGCAGCGGACGAGGAGTTGGCCGGCCGGGAGGTCGCCCGAGTCGAGGTGGTGGAGGACGCGGCCGATCTCGCCGGTGGCGGTGTCGACGTCGTATTCGGTGCGGTGGCCGTCGAGGCGGATCGGGTGGGTACAGCCGCCGAGGCCGGAGAGTTGCCGGAGGATACCGGGCAGGGTGCCGCCTGCGGCGAGGTTGCTGAGTTCCGGAAGAGGGGGCGGGGTGGCGCGGGCGAAGATGACGGTTCTCCTTCTGACGGGCACTTCGGGAGGGGTGGGCCGCCGGGGCGGCGGGTACGTGGCTGTGTCACGCCGCCCCGGAGGTCTGGCCGCAGGTCAGCGGCGGTGGTGGTCGCGGAGCAGGGAGCGCAGGACCACGGCGGCGACAGCGACCGAGATGGCCGTGACGGCGACGGCGGCCAAAAGCGCGGTGAGGACGACTCCGCCGACGAGGACGGCCGCGACGGTCTTCTGATCGATGGAGACCGACGGGAGCGAGCGCCGGACCGGGACGGGGGCCGGGTCGGTCGGGGCGTGGGTGTGTGCGGGCGGCGGGGTGGGGTTTTCCGGGTACTTGGGCAGGAACACGGCGGACTCCTTATCTACTCGTCTAGTCATGTGAGCCGTTTACGACGTCCACGCCGGAGCGCGTGCCGGACTCGATGGCGGGGGCGAGGAAGGTGCGCGAGAGCCAGAAGCCGAAGAGGGTGATCAGGACGACGATCCAGATGCGGACACCGAGGTACTTGACGGCCGCCCAGGCGAAGAAGCCGAGGACGACGACGAGCGGCAGGCTGACGGTCACGGGGTACGGGGTCCTTTCAGCGGACGGGGCAGCGGTGGGTGCGGGCGGCCAGCTCGGCGGCGGCTCGGCTGTCGTAGTCGGCGGAGAAGTTGCAGCGCGGGGCGGTGCAGGCGGCGGTGTGCTTCTCGCGGCCGCGGTGGTCGTAGGCGGTGCCCACCTGTACCGGGCCGATACGGGTGACGTTGCGGAAGCGGCGGTTGGCGGTCATCAGAGCTCCCTTTAGAGGTGGGCGGCGATGGCTTCGGCCATGGGTGCCGGGACGCCGAGCCGGGCGCGCAGGGTCGCGACGTCCATGGGAGTGCCGGTCCGGGTGTGGTGTTCGGCAGCGACCTTGCGGGCGTGGTCGATGAGGGCGGCCGGGACTGGGACGGCGGGGCGGTGCGGCGGGGCCTCGATGGCGGGTGGTGCCGGGGTGGGCGGCTCGGGATCGGATTCGGGCTCGTGCTCCTCGTCCTCGGATGACCTCGGCTGTCGTCGGCCGCCTTTGGTGCCGAGTGGGCGAGGAGGGTTCCGCCGAGGAAGGCGAGGGCGGGCCAGCCCGCGACGAGGATGCGCAGCCAGCCCGGGACGTCGCCGAGGTCGAGCAGGCCGTCCCGTGGCGACGTTCGCGCCGAGGGATGCGGCGAGCGCGATGACGAACCAGCACCAGGCCGCACCCTTGGCCGAGCCGGAGCGCAGTCGACGCCAGGCGGCGACGAGCAGCAGGTCGACGGAGACGGGATAGGCCCAGGCCTTCCAGCCGTCCTGTCCGGCCGCCACGGCGACGTCGTGAATGTGGGCGAAGGACAGAGCGGCGGCGATGAGCGCCTGTACGAGCACCGCGTCGACGCGGGCCAGTTGGGCGCGCATGGTGGCTCCTTCCGGGTTCAGACATGGGAGGGGTAGGGACATGGCGCGAGGCGGTCACGCCGACAGGGTGGAGTGGGGTGTCAGTCCGTGACGGGGTGCGGCTGTACGGCGGGGGCCGAGGTCTCGACGGGCCGTACGGGAACGTCGGGCCGGAAGGGCTTCAGCGCGGGCAGCTCTTAGACATGATGCTTACGGATAGCCGCGTTCAGATCCTGGGGACCAGGTGAGCCGTCTCCCGGCAGACGTCGGCGGCGTCGCCGAGGGAGAGGTACGGGGTGCGGATACGCGACCAGCCGCCGGAGGTGTCGCCCGCGACGGCGAGGCCAGGACGCTCAGGGGCGATGGCGCAGGCGGCCAGCGCCGCTTCCGGCGCGATGTCGCCGAGGGCCATCTTCGCGGAGGCTTCGTCATTGACGCGGTGGCAGACGCGGCCGGTCAACTGGGCACGGAGCATGGTCGCGCCCTTGCCCAGCTCAGCGCCGAAGCGCTGCCCGCAGACTTCGAGGTAGATGCCGGCCGCGCGGCCGAGCTGGGCGAGGCGGATGAGCTGGGTGACCATCTCGTCTCGCCGTTCCTCGTCCTTGCGGGTGGCGGTCAGGAAGAGTTCGGCCACCTCGTCGACGAACAGGACGATGGGAACGGGCCGTTCGCTTTCGGGCAGGCCCCAGATGTCGGAGGTGATCTCTTCGTCGGGGAGATTGGGGGCGATGCCTTGCCTGGCCTTGATCAGGTCGTATCGGTCCTCCATCTCCTTGATCAGGACGGGCAGCAGCTCGGCGGCTTCATCCGGATCGGTGGCGAGGGCCGACAGACGCGGGGCGAACGGGGCCAGCTCGACCCCGCGCTTGCAGTCGATGCCGACCAGGGCGACGTCCTGCCGGGCGAGTCCGGCGACCAGGTGTCGGAGGTACATGGACTTGCCCGACAGCGTCGCGCCGAGGGTGAGTTGGTGCGGCACGGCCCGGTAGTCGCGTACGAAGGGCATGGCGTCCTCCCGCAGCGCGACCGGCACTTTGAGGAAGCCGCCCTCGACCTTGACCTTGCGGGGCATCCGCACCTTGCGCAGGACATCGAAGCCGACGAGCCGTAGTTCAACGACACCGGGCTTGACGGTGGAGACGTACACGGCGTGAACGCCCCAGGCGTGCCGCAGCCGTTCGGCCGAGGCGGCGACGTCGGCGGGTTCCTGCCCCGGAGCGAGGCGGAGCCGGAGCCGTAAGCCGGTGGCCGTGGGCCGGATGATGCCCCGGCGGGGCGGCACGGGCCGCACCTCACGGCGGGTGGTGGCTTTGACGGCGAGAATCCGCAGTCGGGAGGGGGCGACGGTCAGGCCGCAGGCTTCCATGACCGAGGCGTACGAACTGAGGAGCCGGAAGGTGGATATAGGCCCGCCGACCGCCGACCAGTAGAGACCCGGGTGGTTGGCCCGGGTGTAGGCAGCCCCGCCACCGAGCGCGGCGACAGGACCACCCACCTCCAGGAGCGTTGTCAGGTCGGACATCAGGCCGAGGCCCCCATGGAGGCCGGGAAGGCGGCCGGAGTGACGGCGGCGGCGCGGTAGGCGATGCCGTGACGCTGCTGCCCGTTGAACACGGACTCCCACGGCCGGGCGACGAGCCCCGGCAGCGAGACGGGAGCCCCGAGGTTCAGCCCCTCGGAGACACCGCCTTCCGGGACGGTGACCTTGATCAGCGAGGACTCCCCGTCCTCGATGTAGACGACGCCGATGGTCATCAGCGCTTCACCGCTGACGGCGTCCTTGGCGATCTCGCCTGTCTGACGGTCGCGGACCTTCGGCTCAGGGGCTTCCGTCAGGAGGACGGTCGCGGCGGAGGTCTCAACACGGATGGTGCGCACAGTGACGTTCCTATCTACTCGTCTATACAAGATTCGATCTGCGAACCCGATCCCTCGGGCTCACGACGATCACCCTGCCACACAACTTGCCCACTCGTCTATACGAGTAAGCGTGTCGGGGTGTACGAGTTCGGGAGAACGGCCCCGCGCACCACCGGCGGTCACCCGCTCACGTGGCCGGGAGCTGGTACGACAGGACGTAGGCGTCCGCCGCCATGACCGTGTCGCAGACCTCGACCGCTCGCCCCTCGGTGTCGAAGGCGGTCCGGATCAGGTGGATCACGGGGACGCCGGCCGCCAGGTGGAGCGTCTTCACCTCTGCGGGAGAGGGCATCCGAGCGCGGATCTCCTCCTCGAAGTGGTCGAGGCGGTGGCCCAGCTCTTCGAGGCGGGCGTAGATGCCGCCGGGACCGGGGTTGGGTTCGGCGATCTGCGTACCGCGGGCGATGTCCAGCGGCAGGTAGGAGGTGGCGAACTCGACCGGACGCCCGTCGAGGAGGTAGCGGCGCCGACGTGCAAGGACCCGCCGCACGGACCCGAGCCGCGTGGAGATGTCCTGACTGGCTTTCTCCTCCTTGACCTCGAGGCTGTCGACCTTGGGGTGGCTACCGACGGCATCGGCCTCGACGATGAACGCGGACTTCCCCTGCTCTCGGTGCCGCCGGGCGAACCGGTCGGAGGCGAGTCGCCGCACGGGCGGACGCGGCCGAACGAAGACGCCCTTGCCGTGCTCGGCGTGCACCAGGCCCTCGCCCTGGAGGATGGAGAAGGAGTTTCTGACCGTCATGCGGGAGACCCCGTAGTGGTCGACGAGCTCGGCCTCAGAGGGGAGCTTCTCCCCCTCCCGGAATCGCCCACGGTCGATGGCCTCACGCAGCTGGTCGGCGATCTGGCGAAAGACCGCACGATCGCTCGTGGGGTCGAGATCACCGAGCAGGCCCGAAGACAGAGGGCTCACGTGTACTCCTTTAGGTATCTAGACGAGTGGGCGAGTGTTGTTGCTACGGTGGAGAGCCTAGCCATCCGAGAGGGCCGAGGAACGTGAGCACAGAACGCCCGCACTCCGTGAGCGTGGCCGGGGTCGTCGTCGACGACCAGGGCCGGGCCCTCCTGATCCAGCGCCGCGACAACGGTCACTGGGAACCGCCGGGCGGCATCCTCGAACGCGAGGAGACCATTCCCGAAGCCCTTCAGCGCGAGGTCCTCGAAGAGACCGGCGTCAAAATCGCGCTCCCCGCGACTCTCACCGGCGTCTACAAGAACATGACGGGACTGATCGTCTCGCTGGTCTTCCGCTGCGAAGCGGCCGACGGGACACCCACGACCGGCGACGAGACCCGCGCCCTGCGCTGGGCAACCCGTGAAGAAGTCTCCGAACTCGCCGACGAGGCGTACGCGATCCGCGTCATCGACGCATTGGACGCGGCGGTCCCGCCGGCCATCCGCGCCCACGACGGCGTGAAACTCGTCTAGCCCGAACCCGCTGCACATGGCGGCCTACCAGCATGAAGGAACTTGTATGCACGAGTATACGAGTACTGCCCGGGTCTGGGGACTGTCTTGCCCAGGTTTTCCGGAAGAGGTCAGCCGGGCCCGCCGATGGACGCGCGACGTCCTGCGCGGCTCCCCTTTTGCGGAGGACGCCGAGCTGATCGTGAGCGAGCTCAGCGCGAACGCGATCCTCCACACGGCGAGCGGCCTGGAGTCCGGAAGCTTTCACCTGGCCGTCGCCGTCTCGGCGCAGGTGGTCGCGGTCTCGGTGACGGACGACGGAGGCACGGGCACGGCCCCCAAGGTCGGCCACCAGGCCCAGGAGCAGGACGCCGAACACGGCCGGGGTCTCGGCATGGTCAGCGCGATCGCTCACCGGGTCGTGATCCACGACAGCGACGGCGGCCACACGGTCACCGCGGAGCTCTTCACGGACGTACGCCGAGGAGGCCACCCATGCTGAGGACGACGACCAGCCCCGGCTTCTGGTGCGAGTGCTGGACGGAAAGGCTCGGCGGGCAGCAGCCGCCGGCGCTCTTCGGATCCTTCGACGCCTACTCGGCGGTCGAGGCGAACAACTGGGTGGCGACGATCCTGCGCACCATCTCACCCGCGCTCGGCACGGCTGCTTCTCAAGAAGCGTGGACACGGCTCCACGACGACCGCATCGACACGAGACGAGCCCTCCTGCGCCGAGAGCCCTGGACGGTATCCGTCACCCACGTCAGTACACGCATCACATGGACGGTCCGACCAGCACTCTTCCTACCGATGGCACACCGTCAGCGCAAGCAACTGCCTTCGTGCGCGTACGACTTCAAGCCTCACAGGTCCCACACGACGGACTGAGTTACAACTTTCTCTACTGGTTCAAGGCGGCTCGCTCCGCTCACCGCGCGCGGCCCGGCCCCCGGCCGGGCCTGCGCTCCTGTCTCCGCCCCGCTCCAGCCCGGCCGGCGCCCGTGCCGCGCGCACAGCAGCGAGCCGAAGGCCACGAAACTACTGCCGCATGAGAGCGGCCACGGTCAGAACGATGCCTCCGGCGGGGGATCGGCCGGCACCGGGATAGAGGGGGCGCCGTTCCCGGCTGCGGATCCGTAGGGGCGTGAGTGGGGTGGCTCCCATCCCGCACACCATCGACCCAGGCAGAGCCGAGCAGACGCGGCCCATGGCGTCCAGGTCGTTCGTACAGTGGCGCGCTCCACCTGGACGCCATGAACCACGCCTGCTCCACGGTGTGTGGGTCGACGGCGTACGGGATGGGAGCGGGGTGGCACTGGCTATAGGGCCACTCGTCTAACTTCTTCCTCGCTTCGCATCCCACCACCCTCAATCACGCCCTAACCTGGTTACTCAACAAAAGAGGCAAAGATGCACATAAATAATCATCAGCAATTGATTCAGCTACACACCAGAGAGCCTGAGGCTAAAAGTGCCCGACCCTACTGAACTGATGCTGGCCGACCTCTCACAGAGGTACGAGAACATGGAAGTCTCGAACGCATTCCTGCGTCTCTACGAGAGTGACGCTCGCTTCGGTCGCGCTTTCGCTAGCATCCACGAGCGACTAAATAAGCATTTCGAATCCATAAATGACAGGGCGGAGACGACCGGCCATTACTGGGCCGAGCAGAGCAGAGAAATGCTCGCACTCCTCAAGGAACTGAATGACTTCCTCCGGTCCCTTAAGCATGCTGGCGTGGTTGTGCACCTCGCAGAGTCCTACATGGCCGCAATGAAGAGCTGCCAGTCGTGGCTGGTGCGCAGCGGCGGCAGCGCTGTTCCAGATGATTTTGAACAGATTGAGATAATCAAGTACGCGCCCGTTCTGTCCCGCCCGGACGCCGAGATCAAACTGAAGAAATCCACGGTGCGTCATCAGTTGCAGTTGATCGGCGAGGGGTCATACGCGAAGGTGTTTTCATTCACAGATCCCGACTATGGAATAAAATTCGCAGTCAAGCGCGCCAATAAAGACCTGGACGACCGCGACCTATATCGATTCCGGCAAGAGTTCGACATCCTCAAGCGTTTGAGCTTCCCTTATATTGTCGAGGTTTATCAATACGATGAAACTCGAAACGAATACAAGATGGAGTTCTGTGAATCCACTCTGCGAAACTACATCAAGAAGCGCAATAGCGAGTTGCAATTTTCATCGCGGAAGAGAATCGCCCTGCAGTTTTTGTACGGCATCAATTACATCCACCATGAAGGTCTACTTCATCGTGATGTAAGCCTTCAGAATGTTCTAGTGAAAACCTTCAGCGGTGGGGCTGTGCTCGTTAAGCTCTCGGACTTCGGTCTCGCCAAAGATAGGAACTCCGAATACACCAGAACGAAGACGGAGATGCGAGGAACAATTCGAGACCCCCTCCTGGCTAGCTTCAAAGAATATGACGTATGCAATGAAATATATGCGATCGGATGGGTGCTTTCTTATATATTTAGCGGTAGGGAAGCCCTGATGTCTCAAACAGACGCCCCAAGTCAGATCGTGCGAAAATGCACAGCGCATGATGTTGGCAAGAGGTACCAGAGTGTGCGTGAACTAATTGGTGATGTTGAGAAGCTGGAAGCGACTCCGGCGCCTACGGACGCGCCCGCTTGACGACTGATGTCAGTCAACGTTAGCGCTCTCGCTGAGAGCAGCTCCAGTCGACTCGCAGCCGAAAAATGGAGACATGATGCATCGCAAGCCGTCCGCCAGAATAGCTAGCATCGGCGTGACGCGGACACAACTCGCAGTCGAGGCCGGCCTAGGTTGGCTATTTCGTGAGCAGCCGACAGAGGATTACGGCATCGACGCGCATGCCGAAGTCGTTGACGCGGAACTAGTCAGAGGCCGACTACTTGCCTTACAGATTAAGAGCGGCTCTAGCTGGTTCAGGGAACAAGGTCAAGGCGGTTGGTGGTTCCGACCAAACGCTGAACACGTGCAGTATTGGACGAATCATTCCTTGCCCGTCGCAGTAGTGCTTTACCACCCAGAGAGAGATCACTGCTATTGGCAGCTTGTCAACCACAACACGCTCATCGAAACTACACGTGGCGGCTGGAAATTGCTGGTTCCTGACACCCAGGTGCTCGACGAGAGAGCCAGGGATGCGCTCAGCCGGGCCGCCGAGGGTGACCCCTACACACTCCGCATTCGCGAACTACAGCTTGCACGACCGTGGATGAGAATGTTGATCGAGGGAAAGCGGCTAGTGATCGACATCGAGGAGTGGGTCAACAAGACTTCGGGGCGAGGCACAATTACTCTCGGCGTAGACAACGAAGATGGTAATGACCCCGAGCAACTTGCCAGTTGGACTGTGTTTCTGGGGCTATCTAGCTACGTCGAAGTAGTTCCGAAGCTTTTCGCTTGGGCAAATGTAAGCCTACACGCCGAAACCTACGATGACGTCGAATACGATGACTATCCATACGAACGTGATGATTGGGGCGCCTTGCACCCCTACATGAACCCCTCCGGCGAGGTTGATTTCTACCGGCTAGAGCTGACGCTGAATGAACTGGGTCGAGCCTTCCCGCTGGTGGATCTATTCGCCACGGAAGGAACAAGGCAGTTGACTGTATAGAGAACGCAGCGCGCTCAGCCGCACCAGATGAACAGCAGTTAGCCGGAGGGAAGAGCGGTCCGGCGCGCCAACCTGCACGGTGGAGCTGACAAGCAGAGAGCCGCGGGGAACCACAGTGAGCGGAGCCCAGCCAGGCGAGGCCACACGCTGGTCATTCGCCTAGGTCAGCCCTTGTTCCGGCCTCAAGTGCCCGCAGCTTCCCAAGCTGATGTTCGTCACCGCGCCTCGCGCTCTCTTGGGCCGGCGTGTGTTGGCACCGTGGCGCGTGCCCTGTTGCTGTGAGAGGTGGCGCACCCAAGAAGGTAAGGGTGCGCCGGCTCTTGGTCGGACCAGGTCTTACCGCCGGACGCGCGGCAAGCTCCCGCGGAGCAGCTTGACGATCTCAATGGCTCGGCGGGCCTTGCCGTCGTCAGAGGTGAATGCTGCGAAGAGAGCGCAGATGGCGACGACCGTCGTGATCAGCAACGGCGAAAGAGCGAACAGGCACAGGAAGGACACGGGGCGACAACTCCATGATGAATGGATATGTCCCGCCGCCTACGGCTCGCCGGTCCGATCCGGCTTCGTAGTGCTGGGAATGAGTGGCTTCAGCGTCCCTGGGCTGTGTGAGGTGCGCTTGAGGCTCGGACCCGACCTCGTACCGCGCGCTTCATCGAGAAGTTTACGCGATCCCTTGAAACGGGGGGCCTGAACTTGGGGCACCACGCCCGTCGTGAGCATGGAGGCACCGCGAGGCGGGCTGAGAGGTCGGGGCTGGGCCGTCCCTGGGCCGTCCGACGTCGCTCGACAGTGGCCAATGACGACCAACGACGACCAGAAGGCGCACGAGCCCACCGCCCCTGACCAGCAAAAACGCAGGTCACCAAGATCCCCGGCAAGACCCAGGGCAAGAAGAAGTAGCCTGCGTGATCATGCCTCCCGCCTGCGCAGACGGCGTGGGTGGGAGGCATTTTCGTGGCCTGGGACCAGTCTGGTCCCTCGTCAGGACGGGACGGCGCCGAGCTGGCGCAGTTGTGTGAGGACATCGACGATGCCCCGGATCTCGGCGATCCGCCCGTCGGCGAAGCGGAGGATGAAGATCTCGCCGTAGGTGACGGTCTTCCCGGTGGGCGCCAAGCCCTGGTACTCGCCCCGGTGGGTCCCGGTCACCGTGTTCCTGGAGACGACCTTGTCGCCCTCCGTGATCATCTCCTCGACGGCGACGTGGATGTCGGGGAACGCGCGCAGGAGCATCTCCCACACCCGCTTCAGGGCCTCCGCTCCCGTCGCGCCCATCGGTACCGGCGCGTGGAAGAGCACGTCCGGTGCGACGAACTCGTCGATGGCCTTCGAGATGATGTCCAGGTCGCCGCTGTTCACGGCGGAGTGAAAGCGGTTGAGCGTCGCTGTGTTGCTTGGTGCCCCGGCTGTCGACATGCGGTCTCTCCTCTGGTCCGTGCCTTCGCCGCGTGCTGGACGGCGCCTCAGCAGTACGGCGCCTCAGCAGTACCTACGGCGTCTATGCAGTAGGACGACACAGCCACTGGGAATGTGACACGACGCGCGGACGACGACCTGGAGCCGCTGCCATGTGCGGTGCATGGGCGTCGGTTGCCGGCGAACTCTGACACCGCTTGGCCGAACCGCCCTAAACTTCGCGGGTGGACTGGTTAATGGCCGCCTTGATCGGAATGGCAGGCGGCGCCTCCATGGAGGCCATCGATGTCATCAAGTCCGTCCGGTGGCACCGGAAAATGCCGTGGCAGGTCAAACCGGACACCATCGACCCGCCCCACCGCAGCCCGGATGTGAGACCTGGGGAAGAACAACTGCCGGCGCCGGGCTGGGTAGCGTATTGCATCGCCGGACTGCTTCGGCTGTTCGTGAGTGGGGCTCTGACCGGTGTCATCGCCAGCAGCCACCCACAGGTGGCAGACCCTCTCGTTTCCTTCCTCATCGGCTTGGGTGCGCTGTCGGGTGTCGAAAAGGTGGCAACGCTGGTGCCGCTGGCAGTCAAGAGCATCGGACGGGCCGCCCTGGGAAGCACCGTGGACGCGGTGCAGGAGCAGCGGCAGATTCCACAGCAGCCACCGCAACCACCGCAGCAGGGTCACGTCGGGTCGGCCGGTCCACAGCAGGGACCCGGAACGGCCGGTTCGCTCGGACAGGGGCCGCAGCCGAACTCGGACATCCCCGCGCAACAGGACCCGACGGGCACCGGAGGTGCGCTGTGACCGTCACTGCCGAGTCCTTCGTCGGGCGCGTCATCGCCGTGTTCTCGCGCCGTTCGCCGGGCTTCCGCCCACCCTCGCCCGGCACTCCCGGCTCTCCCGGCGAGGCACACCGGACTGCGGCCGGGCTTCGTTCGGGTGTGGCCGCGACGGCCGACAGCACCGCGCCTGGCGAGGGCCCGGGCGGGGGGCAGGACGAAGGCGGATCGCAGGGATCGCAGGGGTTGCGGCTGGCCCGGGCGACCAGTCCGTGGAAATCGACGTCCTCCCACACGCGGCTGTGGCAACGCCGTGTCCTCCTGGAACTGTTCGCGTACGTCAGGGCCGCTCACCGACACGCGGCCGGTTGCAACCTGCGACAAGAACTCGACTTCGTCCGCAGCCTTGCCGGCGACCTGGCCCTCGTACACGACGCTGCCGTCGTCCGTACGCTCGATACCGCAGTGGTGCAGAGGCTCGAATCCCTCCGCGGCACGGTCCGTGACCTCGTCCAGGATCTCGGGCAGGCTCGCGAACTTGCTCACGAGCTGGTCCGCAATCTTCGGTCCGCTCCGAGCCCGTCCAACGACCGGAACCTCGCGCAGGTACTCGCCCGCACCCTCGACGAGATCGTCGAGGACACCCTGGCGCGCGACGTGGTGCTGGTCCGCGGCCGCGCTTCCGTCCTCCCTGCCGACCGCGACCTGATCCTCGTCCGTAACCTCGTCTTCGACCTCGTCCGCGTCCTCGACCTCGTCCTCGATCTGGCGCTGGTAAGTGATCTGGCGGAGGCACGTGACAACCTGAGCGACGCGGCCAACAACTTCATGGGCGCCGATGTCACCGATGTGGATCCCGCGGCCATGAATCTGGCCTGGATCCGCTGGAATCGAGAGACACGGTGGCCGACGCGCGAATGGGCTGACCGTATCCGCAGGGCCTCAGTGGAATCCCCGCCGGGTTCGGGCATTTTCACGGTCCTGCCCGAGCAGGAATACGGCCCCGCAGAAGTAGCGCTGGTCCACTGACCCACGTACCGAACCCATGACCGGCTCGTGCGGCACAGATCAGCCCGGCAACGGCCCCTGGGTGCCCCCGGCTTCCCAAGCTGGGCTCGCTCCTTGGTTCCCTCTTGTAGAGCCCCAGAGCAATGTCCTGGGGCTCCAGGCGAGCCGATGCCGACCAGCTGAGTGGGTGGCATCGAACAGAATCGTCATCCGGCCGCCGCGGGTTCCTCGCGCACGGGCGCCCGTCCCGGTCGGTCGGCGTCGCGTCTTGTGGCCGGTCGTCGTACATCCGTGCGAAGTGCTCGTCTACCATCCCTCTTCCCGGCCGAAGGTGCTTCCTGGAGGGGTAGGAGATGGGGAGACGGATGACCCGACTGCGCGTGCTCGTCTGTGTGTCCGCCCTGCTCGCGGCCGGGTCCGCCTGCGCGTCGCCCCAGGTGTGCGCTGGGGTCGGCGTCGAGTCGGGCGTGGGCGTGATGTTTCTGCGGGAGGGATACGGCGACCTCGCCGACGCCTCCTACGAGCTGTGCGCGCGGGGCGAGTGCGCGAAGGGCGAGCTGCGGCAGGAGGACTTGACGCGTGTGCGCCTCGGGCTGCCGGACGACGTGGACCCGGACGGCGGCACGGTGCGTTTCCGGGTCACCCGCAAGGGCGGCACCAGCCCCGTCATCGACGCGTCCGCCGACGTGAGGCTCACCCGCCAGTCCGACGAGTGCGGCGGCGGCGCCTACAACCGGGGGCTCGCGTTCACCAAGAAGGGCGGCCTGACCACGAAGATCCCGCCGAGCGTGACGGCGGCGTGGCGCGAGCAGGTGAGGGAGCTCCGCTCACCGTCCACCGGAGCGACGACCGAGTCTCCCTGAGCCCCCCTCGACCCGGGTGGGCACGGCGAGACCTGGCACGGCGGTACGGAGCCAATCAGCAAGCACGGAGAAGTCGCCGTCGGTGAGGCCTTGGGCCGGGTCGACACGGTGCAGCAGCGAGGGTCCTTGGTGCTGCGCGGCGACCCAGAGGCGGTCCATGGCGCCGATCTCGTCGTCGACCCAGATGAACGGGCGGTGGCCGGCCCACTCGACGAGATGGCGGGTCTTCCAGTGCAGGCCGCGCGGGCCCTCGTGGGTGGAGGCTTCCGGCCACTCCACCACAGGCAGCCTGGGCAGTCCGATCCGTGGGGCGACGGACTCGTTGGCGTCATTCATCCAGGTCGAGGCCCACACCAGCTCACACCCCAGTGCCATCAGACGCGGTCCGACGGCCTGGTCGAGCCGCCCCAGCAGCGGGTTCCCCTCGTCGGAGAACGCCACGGAGCCGGCGGCACGGGGCTGGAGCCGCCGGGACGACGGCCCGAACGGGATGAGGGGTCCGTCGACGTCGAGGAAAAGGACGGGCCGCTCCACAGAGCGGGTCATGACGGCACGATAACCCTGCGCGGGGACGGGTGAGCAGCGGAACGCCGGCGCTGAGCCGGGCCCCTCACGGATGCGTCCAAGCACCTCACGGATGCGTCCGAGCCCCCCGGATGCGTCCTAGTCCCCCACGGATGCGTCCAGTCCCCTCACGGATGCATCCGGGCCCCCTTCAGCACCTTGTCCACCGCATTGCGCGGCCCGTACACCGCGAGGCCCACCACATCCAGTTCCGTCGTCCTTACCGCGCGTACCGCCGCCCTGTTGTCGTGATCGTTGCCCGTTCCGAACAGGTCGGACGTGAACAGGGCGCGAGGGAGGGCGCGGGTGAGGGCTCGGGTGTGGGCGGCCGTCAGGGTTTCCTTCGAGCCCTCGAAGACCAGGACCGGCTGCCGGAACATCGGGAGGTAGCGCACCCCGTCCGCGTCCTCGTACGGGTCGCCGATCACTTCCGGGACCTGGGTGCCCAGGCCGCTGACCAGGAACGCGGTCACGTTTCAGGCGCTGCCAGGTCTCCAGGTCCTCCCGCAGCAGGACGGCGATCTTCGTGTCGAAGCGCGGCGGCGCGGTGGGGGTGACGGGCGTGGTGGGGGTGGTGGGGGCCGGGGCCGCGGAGGGGTCGTTGCTCATGGTGTGAACACTGCCGAAGCCCGTACGCCGTCGTCTTGTACGTTGTTTGCATGGTGGACCGGCGTGAGATCTCCGCCTGGCGCCCGCGGGTGCCGGGTGTCGTGGAGGTCTTTCACGCCCACTACACCGAGTACGCCTATCCGATGCACGTGCACGATGCGTGGACGCTGCTGATCGTCGACGACGGTGCCGTGCGGTACGACCTCGACCGGCATGAGCACGGCACCCCGGACGACACCGTTTCCCTCCTCCCGCCGCACGTTCCCCACAACGGGTCCCCGGTCAGTGAGCACGGCTTTCGCAAACGCGTTCTCTATCTCGACCTCAGCCGGCTCGACGCGAGCTTGATCGGGCCCGCCGTGGACGCGCCCGATGTCGTCGATCCCCTGCTGCGGCTGCGCGTGGGACAGCTGCACACCGCTCTCGCCCACGCCGGGGACGAGCTGGAGGCCGAGAGCCGGCTGGCGTTCATCGGGGAGCGGTTGCGGGGGCATCTGCGGCCCCGGGCCGCACAGCGGCAGCGTCCCCCGGACCGCGGCGTCGCGCCCCGGCTGCGTGAGCTGCTCGACGCGCGGCTCGTCGACGGGGTCTCCCTCGACGAGGCCGCGCGGCTCGTGCACGCGCATCCCGCCCATCTCGTACGGGCGTTCAGCGGGGCCTTCGGGATCGCGCCGCACCAGTACCTGATGTCACGGCGGGTCGAGCGGGCCAGGCGGCTGCTGCTGGAGGGGATGCGACCGGCCGAGGTCGCCTCCGCCACCGGGTTCTACGACCAGGCCCATCTCAACCGCCACTTCAAGCGGTTGGTGGGGGTGGCTCCCGGCCGCTACCGGAACAGCTCGCGCTGAGCCTCGTACAGGTTGCGCGGGCGTACGACGTCCGTCGTGCCGTACAGCTCCACGCGCGCGTGGAGGTCGCCGGTGAAGTCCGGTACGTCGGTCTGGTCGAACTCGGTGACCTCGTTGAGGCCGACGGTGGCGCTGTACGGGGCCAGCCCGTCGATCTTCATCAGGCCCGCCCGGCCGTTGGTGACGCGGATGTTCCAATGGGCGAAGCGGGCGCCGAAGAGCGGGCCGGCCGACGCGTCTCCGCCGTGGCGGCCGTTGTTGTTCACCGTGATGTCCGTGCGGACGTTCGCGAACGGCAGGCCGCGGTGGGAGTCGAACGTGCCCATCCGCATCTCGCCCCGTGACCAGACGTTGTACGAGGACAGGCCCTCGACGTTGATGCCGTGGAGCTGGGTGCCGGCCGGCGCCGGGACCGTGCGCTGTTCGATCGTGAAGTCCTCGACCAGGTTGTCGTGCGAGCCCTCGCGGCAGAAGTACGGGTGGTGCGAGCCCCGGCCGGCCACCGTCGTCCGGCGCAGGGTGCAGGAGGAGGCGGCGACCAGGCCGAAGCCGTTGTCCACATGACGGACGACGACGTCGTCCGCCCAGCAGTCGTACGCGCACTGGAACGCGACCCCGTTGTAGCCCTTGTCGAGGAGATGCGGGGACTGCGGGGTCTCGACGGCTTCGAGCGTGAGACCTTCGACGCCCGCGCCCGTCAGCGCCTCGACGTGGGTGGTGAGGCGCGGGTCCCACTCCGGGCGTACGTCCAGCGGGAGGGGTCGCTCGAACGTGACCTTCCGGCCCCGCACGCGCGCGATGCGTACGGGCCACTCGTAGGGGACGTACGACGTCAGCTTGATCTTGTCGTCCCAGGAGTACGCCTCCGGGCCCGGGCCGCCACCCGACATGTGCTCCAGGAGGGTATGACCGGCGTCGTCCGCGAGGCGCAGGAGCACCAGCTGTCCCGGTCTCAGCAGCCGTGCGTCGGCGACCGTCACCGACCAGGAGCCGCGCCGCGCCGGGGAGACCGTCGTCAGCGTCTCCCACTCGTCCCGCCCGTTGCCCGTCCAGCCCTCGAACGGCCACGCCTTCGCCCTGATCGCTGCGACCAGGGAGTCCCAACGGGCCCTGGGCGCCAGCCAGATCAGCCCGCCCGCCCAGGACCACGAGGACTTGTCGCCGCCGTAGCGGGAGCCGTACACGCCGATCAGCTCGGTGAGGTTCTTCGTCGCGTACAGCTTGGTACGGGAGCTTCCGGCGCCGCGCAGCACCACGTTGTCGTACCCGATGCGGATCAGGTCGTCGATGCGGAAGGTTCCGGGCGGCAGGAGAACCGTGCCACCGCCGGCCCTTCCGGCGGCGGCGATGGCACGGTTGATCGCGGGGGCGGAGTCGGTCGTGCCGTCCGCCACGGCGCCGTGATCGCGGACGTCGGCCACGACGGGGCGGCGGGGGAAGCGCGCCGCCCCACGGCGGTGGCCGGACCTGCCCACGTACGGGATCTGCGGGTGGGTGTAGGGGGCGCGGGTGAATTCGTGCCAGAGGGACGGGACTTCGCCGGACGGCCCGGAGCCGGATCGGGCGGCGGCGGTTCGCGCGGAGCCGGTTCGCGCGGCGGCGGTTCGCGCGGCGGCGGTGGCCGTGGTGCCGGTCGCGGCGACGGCCGCCACGGCTATGGCGCTGCCGAGCAGGCCCCGTCTGCTGACGCCCGCGTGTCCCTGGTTTTCCCGGCTTCCCTGGCTCATACCCGCCCACCCTTCCATCGGCGTCCATGGATGTGAATGACGTTCATATGTGCGTCGGCGGTGAGCATGCCACGACCGCCCCGACCACGGAAGGGGTCACGCAGAGACTGGAAGGGGCCGCGCAGGGCCTAAAGGTGCATACGCAGGTTCAGTTGGCCGTACGCAGGTTCAGTTGGCCGGGCGCTGGGTCAGGTGACTGAACGCGTCCAGATTGCGCGTCGACTCGCCGCGGGCCACCCGCCACGCGTACTCCTTGCGGATCGAGGCGGCGAAACCGAGCTCGAGGAGGGTGTTGAAGGAGCCGTCCGCCGCCTCCAGGACCGAGCCGAGGAGACGGTCGATCTCGTCGGGCGTGACCGCGGCCAGCGGCAGCTTCCCGACCAGATAGATGTCGCCGAGCCGGTCGACCGCGTAACTGACGCCGTACAGCTTGAGGTTGCGCTCCAGGAGCCAGCGGTGGACGCCCGCGTCGTTCTCGTCGGGGTGGCGGATCACGAACGCGTTCAGCGACAGCGAGTGCTTGCCGACGATCAGCGAGACCGTGGTCGACAGCTTGCGGGTGCCGGGGAGCTTCACCACGTACGAGCCCGGCTCGGGGCTCTCCCACTCCAGCTCGGCCTCGCCGAGGACCTGCTCGATGATCGACGCTGCGTCAGCCATGGTGGGAGCGTACGCGACGCCGGTGCGCCTGCATCGCCGCCGTGTACACGTCCGCCGTCGCGGAGGCCGCCGTGTCCCAGCCGAAGCACTCGGCGTGCCGGGCCGCGGCCCGGCCCATCCGGGCCGACAGCGCCGGGTCGTCCGCGAAATCGCGCAGTACGCGCGCGTAGGCGGCGGGATCGTGCCCCTGGACGAGGAATCCGGTCCGCCCGTCGGCGACCGCGACCGGAAGCCCGCCCACGGAGGCCGCCAGCACCGGCGTACCGGCCGCCTGCGCCTCTATGGCGACCAGCCCGAACGACTCGTTGTAGGAGGGCATGACCAGGACGGACGCGGCGCGGAACCAGTCCGCGAGCTGCTCCTGGCCGACCGGCGGCCGGAAGCGCACGACATCGGCGATGCCGAGCCGGGCGGCGAGTTTCTGAAGTCCTTCGGGCTTGGCGAGACCGCTGCCGCTGGGGCCGCCCACCACCGGGACGACGAGGTTCGACCGCAGCTCGGGGCGCTCGTCGAGCAGCACGGCGACCGCGCGCAACAGCACGTCGGGGGCCTTGAGGGGCTGGATGCGGCCCGCGAAGAGCGGGATGAGGGCGTCCTGTGGGAGGCCCAGCCGGGCCCGGGCGGCGGCGCGGCCGTCGGCGGGGCGGAAGCGGTCCAGGTTGACGCCCGGGTGGACGACGGCGACCTTGCCGCGTTCGGCCTCGTAGTGACGTACGAGTTCGTCGGCCTCTTCGGAGGTGTTGGCGATGAGCCGGTCCGCGGCGGCCACGATCTGCATCTCGCCGATGACACGCGCGGCCGGCTCCGGGGTGTCCCCTTCGGCGAGGGCCGCGTTCTTGACCTTGGCCATGGTGTGCATGGCGTGCACCAGGGGGGTGCCCCAGCGCTGGGCGGCGAGCCAGCCGACATGGCCGGAGAGCCAGTAGTGGGAGTGCACGAGGTCGTAGTAGCCGGGGCGGTGACCGGCCCACGCCTGCATGACGCCGTGGGTGAAGGCGCACAGCTGGGCGGGGAGGTCCTCCTTGGCGAGGCCTTCGTAGGGGCCCGCGTCGACGTGCCGCACGAGGACGCCGGGGCTGAGTTCGACCGTGGGCCGGAGGGCGGCGGTCGTCGCGCGCGTGAAGATCTCGACCTCGATGTTGATCGCGGCGAGGCGCTGGGCGAGCTCCACTATGTAGACGTTCATGCCGCCGGCGTCGCCCGTGCCGGGCTGGTGCAACGGCGACGTGTGCACGGAGAGCATGGCGACGCGCCGGGGCTTGCGGAGCATCCTGCGCCGCGTGGGGGCCGCCGGGGAGCGACGCCCGAGCCTGCTGGCGTACTGGCTCACGTGGCGTTCCTCCTCGCTGCGGGCATGCCGGTCGGGACGGCGTGGAGCGCCCTCCAAGACATGCGAACGCCGGAGCGAGCCGCTCCATTTCCCCTTTGCTCATCTTTGCCGAATCATTACCGCGGATCGCTCAACCGTTCGACGAAAGGGTGCGTGAACGCCGGACGTCCCGGAAGCCGGGGCCGCATACCCTCGTACCCATGACAGCCCGCGCAGCCTCCCGCCCCGTGGGAACGGTGACGCGCGGGACCACGAACCCGAACCGCCTGCGCCGCATGGACCGCTGGATCGCGGCGGCACACGGCGCCGAACTGCGCCGCGCCGCCGACCCGGTGGCTGTCGACCTGGGCTACGGGGCCGCCCCCTGGACCGCGGTCGAACTGCTGCTGCGGCTGCGCACCGTCGCGCCCCACGCGCGCGTGGTCGGCGTCGAGATCGAACCGGCCAGGGTCGCGGCCGCCCGGCCCTACGAGCGCGAGGGGCTCGTCTTCCGGCACGGGGGCTTCGAGGTTCCGGTGCCGGGCCGGCCGACGCTGATCCGCGCGGCGAACGTGCTGCGGCAGTACGACGAGGACCAGGTCGCCGCGGTCTGGGAGCGGCTGTGCGCCCGGCTCGCGCCCGCCGACCCGGCGACCGGCTCCCGCGGCGGCCTGCTGGTCGAGGGCACGTGCGACGAGATCGGCCGCCGCCATGTCTGGGTCGCGCTCGGCCCCGAGGGCCCGCGCACGGTCACCTTCGCCACCCGCCTCGGCTCCCTGGACCGCCCGTCCGATCTGGCCGAACGACTGCCGAAGGCACTCATCCACCGCAATGTTCCGGGCGAACCGGTGCACGCGTTCCTGCGTGACTTCGACCGCGCCTGGGCGGCCGCGGCTCCCTACGCCTCGTACGGCGCACGCCAGCGCTGGATCCGTGCGGTCCGCGCGCTGACGGCGGACTGGCCGGTGACGGACGACGCCGGGCGGTGGCGCCAGGGCGAAGTCACGGTGACGTGGGAGTCGTTGGCTCCGCGGGGCTGAGCGAGGGCCCGCGCGACGCCAGTTGGGTGGACCCGAGCCCCACACACCCCGTCTGACCTGCGGGGAACGATCTCCCTGAGTCGTTCGTCACATGGGCGGGGAGATCGACATGCGAAGTGGGGAATGGGGGGAGGGAGTTTCTGCGCCACCAAGTCCGGGCTCTGTCGTTCTGCGCGTCGACATGGCACGATCCCCCAGGCACCCGTAAGTTACTGACGGTAAATCAGCTTTTGGGGAGAGGTATGGGAACCGGCAAGCGGACCCTGACCATGGCAGCCATCGCCCTGGTCTGCGCGGTCACCGTGCTCGGCGCACCCGGCGCGGCCCACGCGAGCCCGTCGAAACCGACCCCGACTCCGGCCCCCACCCCCTCCGGCAGCCCAACCCCGGCTGCCGACAAGGAACTTGAAGAGGTCCGCGGAAAGCTGGAGAAGCTCTACCACGACGCGGCGGTGGCCACGGACGCGTACAACGCGGCCGAGGAGGACACCCAGAAGCAGTCGGGGCAGATCGTCGAGCTGGCCCGGGAGATCGTCAAGGGTCAGGCGAAGCTGGCCGACCTGAAGGACCGCGCGGGCGCCGCGGCCCGGGCCCAGTACCGCGGCGGCGGCCTGCCGCCCGAGGCCCGGCTGTGGCTGAGCGAGAACCCGCAGGCGTACCTGGACGGGGCGGGCCGGGTGCGGCAGGGCGAGCACGCGACCAAGGGCCTGCTCGCCGAGATGACGCGCACGCAGGAGGACTTGCAGCAGTACGCGCGCGACGCCTCCGCCCAGTGGAAGCGGCTGGAGGCCAACCGCAAGGACAAGGCCGCGGCCAAGAAGAAGGTCAAGAAGCAGATCGCCGCCGCCGAGAAGCTGGAGTCCCAGCTCGAGAAGGAAGAGAAGGAGCGGCTGGCGAAGCTGGAGGCGGCGGCCGCGGCCAAGGCGCAGACGGCCTGGCTCGACTCCGGCGTCCTCGACGAGATCAACACCAAGGCGTCCGAGCAGGGCAGGAAGGCCGTGCGGTTCGCGACCGCCCAGATCGGCAAGCCGTACGAATGGGGGGCCGAGGGCCCGAAGACGTACGACTGCTCGGGGCTGACGTCACAGGCCTGGGCGGCCGCGGGCAACGGGATTCCGCGCACCTCGCAGGAGCAGTGGAAGCAGCTCCGGCACATCGACGTGAAGGACATGCGCCCCGGTGACCTGGTCATCTACTTCGACGACGCCAGCCATGTCGGGATGTACGTGGGCGACGGCGCGATCGTGCACGCCCCGCGCCCCGGCCGGACGGTGACGATCACAGGAGCGGGAACGATGCCGATTCTGGGGGTCGTACGCCCGGACGCGGGCTGAGGCCGACGCACCGACCGGAGTCCACCGACGGCACACCAAGCCCGTCGGGCGACGGAGGACAGCCCCGCGGGACGATCGACCCGCACGCCGGCGGACGCCACCCGCGCCACCCGCGCCACCCGCGCCACCCGCGCCACCCGCGCCACCCGCGCCACCCGCGCCACCCGCGGAGCGTGACGCAGCGCACGTGACCCAGCGCACCCCACTCCGCCGCCCAAACCTCCGGTCACGTGACCTTCGTCATCCCCGGCCGAGGCCCATCCTGTCCAAATGCGTTACGGAACGCGGCATATGACGGTGGCCGATTGCCGTACCGCACCCCGCCGAGCATTCCGCTGCGGCGGCTGCTACCGCTATGGTCCCCGTCGGTGGGTCGAGGTCCCTCGCCCCGCCATGCCCTCGGGGGGAGGGAAGGAACCCAGACGATGCCCGTACCCGTACCGCGGCAGAGAGCGATCCCGGCCGCGGAGTGTGGTCAGGCTCAGACCGTGCCGCAGGCCGGCCGCCCGTTCCCGGAAGGACCGGCCGGCCACGCCAAGGCCCCGGTCGACCGCGCCGGCTCCCCCGTCGGCACCACACCCGCCAATCTCACTCTGCTCGTCATCGAGGACGACCCGGGTGGTTCGCCGATCGTGCCCGAGATGCTCGACTCGGCGGGCCAGCCCATCCGTATCCGTACCGCCCGCAACCTCACCGAGGCCGGACGGCTGCTCACCGACGACGTCCACTGCATCCTGCTGGACCTCGCGCTGCCGGCCCCCGGCCGGTCCGCCGACAGTGACGACGAGCTGGCCACGCTCAAGCACGTGCTGAAGATCGCGCCCCGGCACGCCGTACTCGCGCTCACCGCGTCCGGGGACACCGAGCGCGGCACCGAGGCGGTGCGCGTCGGCGCCCAGGACTACCTCTTCCGCGACGAGCTGGACGGGCGGCTGCTGAGCCGCGCGATCCGGTACGCGGTGGAGCGCAAGCGGTCGGACACGGCCGAGCGACGGCTGACCGAGTCCAGGCTGCGGGCGCAGGAGAACCGGCGCCTCGAGCGCGGTCTGCTGCCCACCCCGCTCCTGGACGGCTCCCCGCTGCGGTTCGCCGCGCGCTACCGTCCCGGGCGCTCCCGGGCGCTGCTCGGCGGCGACTTCTACGACACCGTCCGGACGCCGGACGGCACGGTGCACGCCATGATCGGCGACGTCTGCGGGCACGGCCCCGACGAGGCCGCGCTCGGCGTGGAGCTGCGCATAGCCTGGCGGGCGCTGACGCTGGCCGGCCTGTGCGGCGACGAGCTGCTCTCCACGCTCCAGCAGGTGCTGGAGCACGAGCGGTCGGACGACGAGATCTTCGCGACGCTGTGCACGGTGGACATCGCACCGGACGGCCGCCGCGCGGGCCTGTGCCTGGCCGGCCACCCGTCCCCGCTGATCGCCCGCCCGGGCCGGCCCGCCCAGCTGCTGCCGTACGAGAACAACGGCCCGGCGCTGGGGCTGCTCCCGCATGCCCGCTGGCCGCGTATGCAGGTGGAGCTGGGCGCCGCCTGGAGCCTGATGCTCTACACCGACGGCCTGATCGAGGGTCACATCGGCCAGGGCAAGGAGCGGCTGGGCCAGGACGGCATGGTGGAACTGGTCCGCCGCCGGCTGGCCGAGGGCCTGACGGGCGAGGAACTGCTGCGGGCCACGGTGAACGAGGTCCGCGACCTCAACGGCGGAGAGCTGACGGACGACGTCGCGGTCCTGCTGCTGGACCGCGTCGGCTGAGCGGGGCAGGCCCTCGAACCAGAGGGCCGGGCCCCCGCAGAGGGCTCAGGCCCGGACGTCAGCGGCCGCCGTTGTACGGGCCGTACGGGCCGTCGCTGCTGGAGCCGCGGCGACCGCCCCGGCCGCCGCCGGAGACCTGCCGGAGCGCGGGCCGGACGTCCACGATGTAGACGATGCTGGCGATGACGCCGATGATCGGCAGGAACGACAGGATCGAGAACAGCCAGCTCACCACGAGGGCGAGCGCGAGGATCAGCAGCCAGAACCACTTGTTCTGCTTGTCGGCGGCACGGAACGCGTCCTCGCGCCGGAACGCCGCGTCGAACAGCCCGAACGCGGCGAGGGCCATCAGGACGATCTTCAGCACTCCCATGAACCCAGCGAAGCCCAACATCAGCATGCTGCCCACCGCCCGTTCCCACCGACACCTACGCGGTCACCGTACCCGTAGAACGGGCCGGACACCCCAAGGGTGCCCGGCCGTTCCGTGCTGCTCGTGTGCGCCACCGCCGCTTACTTCGCGGGCGGCGTGGTCTTCTTCGCCGTGGGCTTGCGCACCGGGGCCTTCTTCGGCTCGGCCGGGGCCGGGACCGAGGCCTTCTTGGCGGCGGGCTCGGCCGCGGCCGTGGCGGGCTTGTCGTCCTTCACCTCGACCGGCTCCGCCTTCGGCTCGACGGCGATGGCCAGTTCCTCGATCTCCTCGGCGGCCTCGCCGCGCCAGGTCCGCACGGCCTGCTCGCCGTGCTCGGCGACCTTCTCGTACGTCTCACGGGCCTTGACCGCGTACTCGGCGGCGACGCCGACACCGCGCAGGGCGAAGTCCTGGGCCGACTCACCGATCTTCTTCAGATCGGTGTCGAGCGTGCTGATGAACCCCGTGACCTTGCTCTGCAGGGTCTCCTGCGCCTCCTTGGCGCGGGCGGTGGCCTTCTCCTGCACGGCCTTCGGGTCGGTGCTGCGCACGGCCTCGAAGCGGGCCGGCGCCTCGGCGGCGAGCTGCTCGACGATGCCCGGCACCTTCTTGGCCTGCTGGATGGCCAGGTCGGCGGTGCCGGCCGCGAAGTAGAGCGGGGTCGGGTCGCTGAGGGTCTTACGCAGGTCTTCGGTGATGGCCATGGTGATGGTCCTCCCGGATTGGCTTTCGGTTGAGGGTTTTCGATCCGCGGTCGGCCGCCCGATGTGCCGGTCCTCCGCTCAGCCGGCGGCCTGCTGCGGATCGGCATCGCTGCCGCCGGCCGTGCGGGGGCCGCGTACGGGGGTGTCCTGGGCGTCCGCTCTGCCCTGAGCGTTCGTCGGAGCGTCCTCGTCCGCCGTGCCGATCTCGAATCCGTTCTCCTTGCGGAAGGACTCGTAGATCTGGAGCAGCACCTGCTTCTGCCGCTCGTTCAGCGTCGGATCGGCGAGGAGGACGGCGCGTGTCTCCACCTCGTCCCGGTCCCGCTCGGCGTCGAGAATGCCGGCCCGCACGTACAGCGTCTCGGCGGAGATCCGCAGCGCCTTGGCGACCTGCTGCAACACCTCCGCGCTCGGCTTGCGCAGCCCGCGCTCGATCTGGCTCAGATACGGATTGGACACCCCGGCGGCGTCGGCGAGCTGCCGCAGCGACAGTTGCGCGCTGCGCCGCTGCTCGCGCAGATACTCACCGAGATTGCCGACGTTGAGCGATGCCATGTGTCCACCTTGCACACCCCCGCTAACAATTGCAAGCACCCGCTTGCAAAAGTGTGCCACGCCACGCGCGACCGTGAGCCGGGCGGTGACTCGGTGGCGTGAGGGCACGGTGGGCCGTCTGAAGAATCCTCCGTCCGTCCCGTCACACTCGCGCGCCACGCCGGGTCAGAGGAGTGACGAACTCACCGCAGCCGACCGGGGCGAGCCCCGCCGGATGCCGTCCGACGAGGAGCATTCCGATGTCCATCGCACACGTTGTCGTCACTCTTCTTGCCGCTGCCATGGCGGGCTATTCGGCCTACGCCGTCCTTTTCCGCGCCAAGTGGGTCGTGGAAGCGCTGACCGACTACAGCGTTCCCGCGGCGTGGTGGCCCTGGCTCGGCGCGGCCAAGGCGGCGGGGGCCGCGGGCCTGCTGGCCGGCCTCTTCGTGCCGGTCGTCGGCGTCCTGGCCGGGATCGGGCTGGTGCTGTACTTCACCGGTGCCGTCGTCACCGTGGCGCGGGCGCGCTGGTACGCGCACATCCCGTTCCCGCTGGTCTACGCGGCACCGGTGATCGGATCGCTGGCGCTCGGCTTCGCCGCCTGAGCGAAGCGGCCAGGGAGCCGGCGGCGACGGATCACGCGACGGTGAGCGTCGGATAGTCCGTGTAACCCCGCTCCCCGCCCACGTACATCATGAACCGGTCCCGTACGGGATTGACCGGGGCGCCGGTGCGCAGCCGCGTCACCAGGTCGGGGTTGGCCAGGAAGGGGCGCCCGAGCGCGATCAGGTCGGCGCCCGCGGTCAGCAGGCGGCCGGCCGCGTGGGCGCCGCCGTCGGCGGGGAGTTCGGGGCCGAGAACGGGGTTGGCCATCAGCGTCGTCGGCCAGTTCTCCCGGATGTGCCGGAACAGCGGCTGGTCCGGGTCGGCGTGGACGAGGTGCAGGTACGCCGGGCCGAGAGCGGCCAGCGCCTCCACGAAGGCCGGATAGAGGAGCTCGGTGTCGTCCTCCTCGACGCCGTTGACGGTGGTCCCGGGCGAGATGCGTACGCCCACCCGTTCGGCCCCGATCGCGTCGGCGACGGCCTCGGTCACCTCGACCGCGAAGCGGATGCGGGCGGCGACCGAACCGCCGTACGCGTCCGTGCGGCGGTTGGTGTTGGTCGCCAGGAACTGGTGGAGCAGATGGCCGTTGGCGGAGTGCACCTCCACCCCGGCGAAGCCCGCGTCGATCGCGTTGCGGGCGGCGGCTGCGAAGTCGGCGACGGTCGTACGGATGTCGGCCGCCGTCATCTCGCGCGGGACGACGGAGGGGCGGTGCCCGGACGGGGTGAAGATCGTTTCGGGCAGGGGGACGGGCGAGGGGGCCACCGGGGTCAGTCCGCTGGTCGCGGGGTGTCCGACCCGGCCGCCGTGCTGGAGTTGCAGGAACATCCGGCCGCCGGCCGCGTGCACGGCGTCCGTGACACCCCGCCAGCCGGCCACATGCGTCGCGTCGTGGATCGCGGTGATGTTCGGGTACGTCTGCCCGACGGCGTTCGGGGTCGCGGCCTCGGCGATGATCAGACCGGCCGAGGCGCGCTGGGCGTAGTACGTGGCCATGAGGGGCTGCGGTACGCCGTCGGCCGAGGCGCGGTTGCGGGTCATCGGGGCCATCACCAGGCGGTTGGGGAGGTCCAGGGGGCCGAGGCGCGCGGGCTCGAAGAGGGCGGAGGCGGAGGCGGTTCCCGCGGCTGTGTTCGTCATGCGGGTACGGTAGAAGTTGACACCTGTGTCAGCTTCAAGTGCCTTCGGACGCCTGCGAGGTGGGGAATGCGGATCGGGCAACTGGCCGAGCGGACCGGCGTGAGCGAGCGGTCGCTCCGCTACTACGAGAAGCAGGGCCTGCTGGCGGCCGACCGCACCCCCGGCGGCCATCGCGACTTCCCCGACCGGGCGGTCGACCGGGTCATCCTCATCCAGGAACTCTTCGCCGCGGGCCTGCACAGCAAGAAGATCGCCGAGCTGCTGCCCTGCATGCGGGACACGGACGGCGGACCGTCCGAGGTCGCCACACCGCGGCTGGTCGCGGACCTCAGCGGGGAACGCGACCGCATCGACCGCATGATCAACGATCTGATCCGGTCCCGGACCGTCCTGGACGAGGTGATCGAAGCGGCTTCGGCCGGCCTCCGCCGGCCGCACGTCTGAGCCTGACCCTCGGCTCGGCGCGCAGCTGAAGCAGGGCGCCGGTGATCACCACGGCAGCGGGCGCGCGTGCACGACGTCCAGCCGTGAGACCGCCCTGGTCAGCACCACGTACAGCCGGTGCAGCCCGCGCGACTCGGCCTCCGCGATCGCGGCCGGCTCGACGGCGACCACATGGTCGTACTCGAGTCCCTTGGCGACGGTGGCGGGCACCACCGTGACCCGTGCGCCGAGCCGGTCGGGCCCGGCCGGCTCGAGCCCGGCGCAGGACAGCGCCTCCCGTACGGCCGCGACGTCCGCGTCGGCCGCGATGACCCCGACGGAGCCCTCATGGGCGAGGGCCTCGCGCACGGCCTCGGCCACGGCTGCCGCCACCTCCGCCGCCTCCCCGACCCGCCGCATCCTCAACTCGCCGTCCCGGCGCAGTGAACGGGCGGCGGGCACCGCCACATCGAGTCGCTCCAACAGCCGGTTCGCCAGCCCCACGACGGCCTCCGGTACCCGGAAACCGGTGGTCAGCGGGACCACGTGCGCGTCGGGCCTGCCCAGGTGCGGGAGGAGTTCGGACCAGTCGCGGGCCGCCCACGGAGTCGTGCCCTGGGCGAGGTCCCCGAGCACCGTCAGCGATCCGAAGACCGCCCGCCGGGCGATCGCCCGGCACTCCATCGGCGAGAGGTCCTGCGCCTCGTCGACGACCAGGTGCCCGTATCCCTCCGGGTGTTCGATGAGCCCCGCGACCTCGTCGAGGAGCACGAGATCGGCGGCCGACCAGCGCGCCGACCGGTACGAGCGCGGCGGCCCGGTCCACAGCAGCGCCCGCTGCTCGTCCGCGTCGAGGACCCCCTCCGCCGCCGCGGCGAGCGCGTCCGGGTCGGCGAGCAGTCCGGCGACCACCTCCTCGGCCCGCACCCTGGGCCAGACGGCGTCGACGTACGCGCTGACCGGCCGGGCCCGTTCGATCTTCCGCACCCATGCGTGCGTACGCGGCCCGGCGCGCCGTTCGGCCTGCGCCTGGATCCGGCCGACGACCCGCGTACGCACCCGCTCCCGTCCGACGGCGTACGGCGGCTGTTCGGTCCGTACGTCCTCGACGATCCGCGCCAGCGCGTCGGCCGGGACCCGCCAGCGGTACGAACCGTCGGGCACGGTCAGGGAGTCGGCGGCCGTGCCGATCCGGCCGTACAGGGCGCGGCGCAGCACCTCCGCCATCCGCGGGTCGTGCTTGACGACGGCGGTGCGTTCGTCGTCGACGGCGGTGACGCGGTGGCGGGCGCCGATCTCGTCGGCGACGGTGGACTGGCGTACGCCGGTCTCACCGAGGGCGGGGAGCACCTCCGCGATGTAGGAGAGGAAGGTGCGGTTGGGGCCGAGGATCAGCAGTCCGCCACGCCGGATGCGCTGGGGGTGGGTGTAGAGGAGGTACGCGGCCCGGTGCAGTCCGACGGCGGTCTTGCCGGTGCCCGGGGCGCCCTGCACACAGACGGAGGTGGCGAGGTCGGCGCGTACGAGGTCGTCCTGTTCGGGCTGGATGGTGGCGGCGATGTCACGCATGGGGCCGAGCCTGGGGCGTTCGATCTCGTGGGTGAGGATGCGGCTGGGGGCGTGCTGTTCGGCGCCGATGTGCTCGTCCTCCAGGCCGGTGAGATCGGCGGTGTCACCGCGGCTGCCGGGCGCCCAGCCGAAGCGGCGGCGGACGGCGACGCCCTGGGGGGCGCGGGCGCTCGCCTGGTAGAAGGCGCGGGAGACGGGGGCGCGCCAGTCCACGACGAGGGGCGGTGCGGCGGGGTGCTCGGTGATGCGGAGGCGGCCGAGGTGGTAGCTCTGCCCGGCGTGTTCCCGGTCGCCGCTGTCCGGGGCGAAGTCGAGCCGGCCGAAGAACAGGGGGCCTTCGGGGAGTTCACGCATGTGCTTGGCGCGGCTGCGGAGCCGGTGGCCGAGGACTTCGGCGTCGGCACCGGAGGCGGAGACGTCCTCGCCGGTGATCACGTGCTCGTCGGCGCCTTCGACCATGGCGGCGAGGGCGGTGCGGCACGTGTCGTGGTAGGCGCGTTCGCGGGTGAGGGCGTGGTGGAGGGCGGGGTCGGGTGACGTCATTCCAGGGAGGATAGCGGAATAACGTTACCGAGTAACATTTTTAACCAGGTCGCACACGCTGTGGCCACGTCGTCTCAGGCGTTCGCCCCAGGAACGGGTCTCAGGCATTCCTCTCAGGCGTTCGTCTCAGGCGTACGAGGGAAGCCCGTCCGCCAGCCGCCCGAACGCGCGCTCGGCCGCGGCGACGGCGTCGGCGTGGACGTCCGCCGCCCGCTCCCCGCCCGCCACCCGGCGCCAGTTCTCCAGCGCGAGGACGCGCTGCACGGCGACGATCTGGCCGGCGGCGAGCCGGGCGTCGAGGTCGCCGCCGAGGGCCGCGGCGAGCGCGCCCTCCGACCGCTCCAGGTAACCGTGGAGGCGGGCGGCGAGGGCCGGCGTCCCGTAGAGCAGCCGGTGGAAGGCGAGGACGCCCGGACGGTCGTTGAGCCCGGTGACGGGATCCTGCCGGGCGAGTCCGTCCAGGAAGTGCGCCCGTAGCGCGGCGACGGGCGACTGCCCTTCGCCCCGGCTGCCGACCACCCCTGCGGCCTCGGTCTCGTGATCGGCGAACCGGTACAGGACGAGGTCCTCCTTGGCCGGGAAGTACCGGAAGAGAGTGGGCTTGGAGATCTCGGCGGCGGCGGCGACCTCGGCCACGGACACGGCGTCGAACCCCTTCTCGAGGAACAGCCCGATGGCGATGTCCGACACGGCCTGGTACATCCGCTGTTTCTTGCGCTCACGCAGCCCGATCTCACCCATGCCCCGAGCCTACGCACCACCGCGCGGGCCGCCGCTTGACCTCAACCTCGCTTGAGGTCGAAGACTGCACGGCGTAACCGATCGTGAAGCGTGAGGAGACGGCGATGCGTGCGGCACAGGTGAAGGAGTTCGGCGGCCCGGAGGTGCTGGTCCCGGTGGACCTGCCCGACCCGGTACCCGGCCCGGGCGAGGTGGTGATCGAGGTCGCGTACACGGACACGATCTTCGTGGAGACCCAGCTGAGGTCCGGCTGGGGCCGGGAGTTCTTCCCGGCCGAACCGCCGTACGTGCCGGGCGGCGGTGTGTCCGGGGTGGTGGGCGCGCTCGGTCCGGACGTCCCGGCCGAGTGGCTGGGCCGGCGGGTGACGTCGTTCGTGACGGGGAGCTACGCGGAACGGGCGGTGGCGGCGGTCTCGTCCCTGACGCCGGTCCCCGACGCCCTGGACCTGCTGACCGCCGCGGCCCTGGTCCATGACGGCGTGACGGCGACGGGCCTGCTGGAACTGACCACCGTCACCGAGACGGACCGCGTCCTGATCCTGGGCGCGTCGGGCGGCATGGGCACGCTGCTGGTCCAGCTGGCGCACGCGCGGGGCGCCCGGGTGGTGGGAGTGGCCCGGGGCGAGGCGAAGGTGGCGCTGGTGCGGAAGCTGGGGGCGGACGAGGTGGTGGACGCGACGCTCGCGGACTGGCCCTCGCGGGCGCGCCACGCGCTGGGCGGGGACGGGGCGGCGGACGTGGTGCTGGACGGAGTGGGGGGCGAGCTGGGGGCCGCGGCGTTCACGCTGACGGCCGACGGCGGGCGGTTCTCGGCACACGGGGCGCCGTCCGGGGGCTTCGCCGCCCTCGATCCCGACGAGGCGGGGCGGCGCGGCATCACCCTCTTCGGCATCGGGGACGTGCAGTTCGGTCCGGCCGACCTGTCGCGCCTGACGGCCGGCGCGCTGGCCGAAGCCGCGGCGGGGCGGCTGCGGCCGGTGGTCGGGGAGGTGTTCGCGCTGGAGAAGGCCGCCGAGGCGCACGCCGCCATCGAGGGGCGGCAGTCCGCGGGGAAGGTGCTGCTGCGCAGGTAGCGCTCCGCCGCGCGGTCGGTCACGCGGTCAGTCACACAGTCGGCGCTCCGCCGGTACGTCACCCGCCCACGGGCAGCCCGGCCGGTCCGGTGCCGCCCCGGCCGCCGTCCGGCAGGGCGCGGGCGAGGCAGGGTTGCGACAGCCGGCCGAGGGGCAGTCCCAGCGAGGCTGTCGCGGCCCGCAGGGTCATCGCGTACGAGCTGACCGCCCTGCGCACGTTGGGGGCGTCGAGGCCCGCGCCGGTGACGAGCCGGTCGAGGTCCACATAGGCGGAGCGGACGATCTCGATCCACCGGTAGACCCGCCAGTCCCGCTGCCAGTCCTTCGTGTGGGTGGGGGCGAGTCCGCGTTCCCAGCGGCGGAACATGCGGTCGCGGATCTCCGGCCGGGTCGGGGTGAGGTGCAGGTGCCGGACCAGGTCGTACAGCGGGTCGCCGACCATCGCCATCTCCCAGTCGATGATGGTGAGCGCGAACCGGTCGGGCCGGCGTACGAGATTCCAGGGGTTCAGGTCTCCGTGCAGCAAGGACGGTGACCTGGGCGTCACCTCGTGCCGGGCGAGGATCTGCCCCAGCCGAGCCGCGTCCGGAAGGCCCAGCAGACGCGCCAGTTGCTGCGACTCCCTCGGCAGCCCGCGGACCAGCCCGACCAGTTGCCCGCTCAGCCACGTGTAGAAGTCGGGCTCGCCCGCCATCGGGTCCAGGGCGCCGTGGTCGACGTCCGTCAGGGCGCAGAGCTGGTCGACGAGTCCGTCCGCCTCGTGCGGCAGCAGACCGTGCACCGGATGGTTGGGGGGCTGGTCACCGTCGGGCGGACCGACATACGTGTGGATGGCGAAAGGATCCCGCTCAGCGCTCTCGCCCAGCGCCAGGACCCGCGGCGCCGTCACCGCGACCCGGGACGACTCGATGGCCCGCAGCACCGCGTGCTCGCTGAGGAAGCTGGGCTCGCGCCGGCAGACCGACGCGAGCCTGCGCCGTACCACCACGGGAAAGCCGACCCCCGGCACCCGGACCACCGAGTTCAGGTGCGCGGTGCCCTTGAACACACGGGCCGCCGGCGCCGCCCCTTCCGCCATCAGGGCGGAGAGCACCGCGGGGTGGGGGAATTCGGGGTGTTCCGGGACGCGTCTGTCCGGTACCCAGCCGATCGTGGCGCGCCGGGCGCCGGGGCTCCGCTGAGGCGACGACGCCTGCCACCGGTAGAGGGCCCCCCGGATCTCGGCGGTACCCGGGACCTGCGCCAGCCCGAGTGGTTCCGCGGCTGTCCAAAGAGCCCTGTGCACCTCGGCCGTGGCGGCGTCCAGGCTCTTCTCGTCGCGCGAGTCCGTCAGCGACCGCGCCGCCCGGATGACGTCGGGAAACACCGACTGCGCCTGTTCGAAGGCGACGTAGTGGCGCAAGTCGGTCGCGAGTCCGTTCACCGCCGCCGGCCGGGTCGCCCCCATCGCGTCGGCCCAGGCGTGGATCACCTCGTCCCGCTGGAAGGCCGGGTACCGCATCCGTACGAGGTGCGTGGCCAGGTCGTGCAGGGGATCGCCGTACGTCGCCAGTTCCCAGTCGACGCAGACCAGTGGCGGGTCGCCGCTGTAGGGGACGATCACGTTGTCCCGGTGGAGGTCCGTGTGCAGAAGGCTGTACGGGCGACGCGCCATCGCGGGAACCCGCCCGGCCAGCCGGGTGAGGGCGTCTCCGGGGACGCCCAGAGCCGCGAACAGTCCACCGTAGGCGGCCCAGTTGGGCTGACGGATCTGGCGGTCGGCGAGGTGCGCGAGGGTACGCAGGAACGCCTGGCCGTCCTTGTCGTTGCGGGGCCAGTCGGCGGGCAGCGGCGGCAGGGCCTCCCTGCGCACCTGCGCCATCCGGGCCAACAGCCCCGCCAGCGCCTTGAGCATGAGGCCGTCGACCGGTTTGCCGTTGCCGCAGAGGCTCGACAGCGGCACGCCCGGCACATAGCTGTGGATCACGGCGTTCTCGCGCTTGACGAGGCATTCGGGCACATGGGGCAGGACGCCGTGGAGGGCGCCGAGGATCTCCGCCTCGTCCCGCCAGGTCCTGATCACCACGGGCAGCGCCTCGGCGCGGGGAATCCGCACCACCACCGGCGTCCCGGCCGCACGCCCCAGGAGACGCGCGACCGGCTCGGCGAGCGGAGTCACGAAGTTCTGGTGGTGCTGTCCGCTGCTCGGTACCCCCCGCTCGGCCGCCACGCGCACGAACGCGTCGAACGCGCTGTCGGGAAGAACGTCGGCGGCTCGTTCCCGGACCGGAGGACGGGGAACGGGGGGTGCGCCCACTGGCCGCTCCTGGAGGGTCGCGCGGGGTGGTGGAAGGTGAGGTCAAAATAACCGCGAGATGCGCTCCGCACGACCGGAGACCAGGTTCACTGGGCCCATCGAGTGGCTCGCCACTCTTCTCTACGTTCTCGTGCGTCAGGTCGTTCGGCGCTGCGGCGGGTTCACCTTCATGCGCAAGCCCCGGAGCGGTTGCTCCCGCGGTTCGGGCATGCTACAGCACCGTCTGGGCAGCACCCCGGTCACCGACGGCGGCGGCGGGCGCTCACGGCCGGGCGGAAGCGGACTGCTCCCTGAGGACGCGCAGCACCAGCTCCAGCGACCCCACGATCTCCTCGGCGCCGGCCTCCTTCAGGAGCTTCTCCTTGCGGTCGTTGCGCGCGTAGCCCAGGAAGGGAACGCCCGCCCGCTGTGCGGCGAAGTAGTCCGAAGGGGTGTCGCCGATCATCAAGGACGCGGACGGAGCGGCGCCCATCGCGTTCAGCGCGCGGTTGAGGCAGTGCGGATCCGGCTTCAGAAGGTGCAGGTCCTGGGTGCGGCCGTAGATGTGCGGGGCGAAGCACGCGCTGAGGCCACGGCTCGCCACGTACTTGCGGGCCACCCGCGGAGAGTTGTTCGTGGCGATGGCGAGTCGGGCGCCGACCGCCGTCCAGGTGCGGATCAGGGGGTCCGCGTACGCCGTGGGCATGGCCGAGGACGCCGCGCGGAGTTCCTGCTTGGTGAGACGTTCCTCCAGCTCGGCCACCAGGTCGCTGCCGGGGTGTCTGCGGTCCACCGCGCGCAGGACTATGTGCGGGTCCAGAGCCTCGCGTTCCGTCTCCGACAACAGGGCGTGCAGGCCCCGGCCTTCGAGCCACTCCACGAGCTCGACCGCCACCCGCTCCGCCTTGTGCCCCGCGAACAGCCGACAGATCGGCCCATCGAAGTCGAAGAGGACGAAACGGGCCCGCGTGATCAGTTCTCGCAGTTTCTCGGTCTCTGCTGTCACCAGTTCAGTCTGCGTCGCATCAGAAGTCACTAAGAGAGTGTCAGGTCCGTCGTGATGGTTTCCCAGAGGGCGTTGAACCACTTCTGGGATTGGTCCACGAACGCGGCGTCCCGCTGGCCCACCCGGCTCTCGAAGGAGAAGAGCAGGGACTTGGAGCCGAGGGCGTCGTACATCTCCAGGGTCCGGCTCTCCACCTCCTCCTCCCGCTTCGTCAGCATGTAGTAGGCGATCAGCGCCTCTTCCTCGTTGAGCAGGTACAGCTTCACCGGCGGGGTGAACGGCAGGGCGCGGAAGGTCACCCGGACGTCGATGCCGTGCGAGGAGCGCAGGGCCTGGAGGTTGTGGCGCAGGACATGCCCCTGGGCGTTGCGCTGCTCCAGCCAGCGCTTGTGGACGGGGTCGCCCTCGGTGCGGCCGTCGACCTGGATCGGGAACGCGAGGTTGATGTCGCGGGACGGGAGCAGGATGCGGACGTCGATCGACTCCGGGCGGAGCCGGCCCTCATGGATCTGGCGGACCGGTTCGCCGAGCGCCAGCATCAGCGTCTCGGCGGTCAGGCAGGCCGCGTCCACATGGACGTGCGGGACCCCGAACGCCGCCGTGAGCCGGGGGGCCAGGCCCACCATCGTCGGCTGAGGTTCGTCACGGGTGGGCGTGACCTCCGCGATCCGCGGCGGGCTCCCCTTGCTGACGTTGCTCAGCAGGCCGTCCTCCTGGAGTGCGCGCAGGGCCTGGCGGACCGTGCCGCGTTCCACGCCGAACTCCTCCGCCAGTTCGGCCTGGGTCGGCAGGCGGTCGCCCGCCTTCAGGTCGCCGGCGCGGATGCGGTCCCGCAGGGTGTCGGCGATCTCCTGGGGCGAGAGCCTTCTGCTGCCGTTCACTGCAACGTTCTCCTGAGTCACGACCAAACGCTACAACTTCGGTCCATCTATGGGCAGTTGTTTGAAAGTTGTTTATGAGTAGGTACCAACTGGGGATAACTTCACCATAGTTGGTTGCCAACTTAGCAGAGTTGGCGGAGGGTTTGCCTCCACCTCAACCCCGCAGAAGGAGGTACCACCATGCCCGTCATCGCCCTCCTCACCGCCGTCTTCGTCGTCGGATTCGAGCAGATCGTCCAGTGGCGCTACGGTGCGAGCGGTGTCGTCGGCCTGCTGCTGCTCAGCATCGGCGTCAAGGCCAAGAACCCCACGTGCAGCTCCATCGGCGCCGTCGTCCTCGCGCTGACGGTCGCCGGCCCCGCGCTGTGACAGCGCCTAGTTCGTGAACTCCAGTTCCGAACTGATCGTCTCCCACAGCGCGTTGAACCACAGGTGCGACTGCTCCACGAACGTCGTGTCCCGCAGGCTCGCCCCCTGCGCGAAGGCGAACAGCATGGACTGCGTGCCTTCGGCGTCGTACATCTCCAGGTACTCGTGGTCGATCTCCTCGCCGCGCCGCGTCAGCGTGTAGTACGCGAACAGCGCCTCCGACTCGCCCAGCAGGTAGAGCTTCACGGGCGGGGTGAAGGGGAGGGCCCGGAAGGACACGTGGACGTCCACGCCGTGCGTGGCCCGCAGCGCCAGCAGGTTGTGCCGGAGCACCTGCCCCTGGGCGTTGCGCTGGGTCAGCCAGCGGCGCTGGAGCCGGCCGTTGTGCGACGCGTCCACGGGTGCCGGGAACGCCAGGTCGATCTCGCGGCTCGGCAGCAGCACCCGGACATCGACCTTGGCCGGTTTTATACGTCCCGCGTGAATCTCGCGCAACGGCTCGCTCATCGCGAGCGTCAGCGAGACCGAGGTCAGGCACAGGGCGTCTATCTCCACGTGCGGGACCGCGAAGGCCGCCGACACCCGCGGGGCGAGCGCCACCATCGTGGGCTGCGGCGGAGTTTCGGGCCCGGTCGGCACACCGCCTATGTTCTGAGCGACGGTCGCCGGGCTGCCCTTCGAAACATTGGAAAGCAGCCGCTCCGCCTGAAGGATGCGCAGCGCCTCCCGTACAGCCCCACGCTCCACCCCGAACTCGTCCGCCAGCCTGGCCTGCGTGGGCATGCGCTGTCCCGGCCGCAGCACTCCGGACCTGATCCGGCTGCGCAGCTCGTCGGCCACCTCGCGATGTGACGCCTGTGGCTGTCGTGACCTCTTCCGCCCCTTGACGGAGGCATGTTCCGGGTCCACGACAAAACAGTACAACTTCGCGCCATCTTTGGGCAGTTCAGTGAAAGGTGGTTATGAGACGTCCCCAATCGGAGATAAGTCAAATGGAGTTGGTCGCCAACTTGAGCAACATGGTCACACTTCCGAGGGTTGGTTATCGCGGGCGACGCACGTGACAACCGTCCGGCAGCCCCGCTGACCGGGCTCCCTTCCGGAGGGGAGCCGGGAGCTCGGTCGGCCCGCACAGCCACAACTTCATACGGCGTACGCACCACTGGCACAGCCACAACCGCATACGGGAGCACCACCGCACAGCCACAACCGCATAGCTACGGATACGAACGCGATCCCGAACCGGCAGGCACCCGCACGGAAGGAGAGCACCGCCCACCCGGGATCAGAACATGTCCGGGCACCACGGTCGCCCGGACGTTCGCAGCAGGGCGTCGGCAACGGAGGCGGCGCCCTCTTGCTGTTCCCGCACCCGGCCGAGCGCGGCCAGCCGCACCGCCGACGCGTCGCCCAGCCACAGCGCCGCCAACTCGCCCACGTCCAGCGTGAGTCCGGCATCCCGCGTGGTCGGCTCGCAGACCGCCCCGTCCGGCCCCACCGTCAGCCGGTACCGCCCGCCGGCCAGTCCGTGCCGGTCCACGACGTCCAGTACGAGCGTCCCCGACCCGTCGTACGTACGCGCCTCCAGCGCCCGTACGACATCCAGGATCCGCACCCACAGCCAGTCCGCGTGCGTGGTGACGCGGGCGGCGCGGGGATCGGGCAGGAAGTGCGGCAGCAGGTCGTCGGGGGCCCGCCAGCCCGTCCTGACCTTCGTGATCCAGTCGATGGAGCACAGGTAGTGCCACAGGGCGCGCTCCGCGGCCGGGGTCGTCGCGATCAGCCAGTTCACCTTCGCCGTGTTCTGGGGCTGCTTGGCGTCGCCCCAGTGGTCGTCGCACTCGTACGACACCAGGCCCTCGACCTCGCCGGACGCCGAGCGGTACACGGCGTAGAAGGGCTCCGTCCACGGTGAGCGGTCCAGGCGCACGACGCCCGTGTGGACCTGCCACCAGCGCTCGTCGCGGCTGACCGCGCCGGGCTGGGTACGCCTGAGCCGCTCGTGCAGCTCCGGGCCGGCCTTGCGGACGTCCTCGCCGTCGACGAGGTCGATGCGGCCGCCGTCCCCGGGGCCCGACCAGCGGGGGTCGAGACCGGTCCTCGGCACGTCGATCGTCCACTCGGTGGAGTGGGTGGCGGCGCCGAAGCCGTAGCGCCCGTAGATCGGGTACTCGGCGGCGATGAGGGTGGCGACGACGTCCCCGCGCTCCTTCGCGGCCGCGAGGTCCTGGGCCATCATGCGGGTGAGCAGGCCGCGGCGGCGGTGCGTGGCGGTGACGGTGACGTTGGAGATCGCGTCGGCGGGGACGGAGGCGCCGCCCACCGCGGTGAGCTCCTGCGGGAACGATCTGAACGTCGCGACGCAGCGGCCGTTGTCGAAGGCACCCAGGGTGCGGGCCGGGACGAGGTACGAGCTCCGGTCCGCGACCTCGCGTTCCGAGACCTCCGGGGAGCGCAGGAAACCGGTGTTGAGGGCGCGGATCCAGTCGGCTGTCTCGGCCTCGGCGATCGGGCGTACGTCGATGTCGTCGGGGCGGCTCATACGGTCACGCTAGGCGTACGGCGATGGGGTGTCGCGGGAATTTTGCACCCCGCCTCCCCGGCCGCCCTCCCTGTCCCGTCCCCGTCCCGTCCTCTGAGTGCTGCCGCCCATGACGGGCCGGGGTCAGAACGCCGCCCGGATCTCCCCCACCTCGCGCCCGCCGCCGAGCAGCGGCGCCGCCCCGATCCGGGCCACCACCGGCGCGGCCACGCCCATGAGAGCGAGCGCCCGCGCCAGAACCGGCCCCAGCGCGCGCGTCGCCCCGTCGTCCACCTTGAACGCCAGCGCCCGGCCGTCCGGCAGGGCCACCGCCTGGACCGCCTCCGCGCCCATCTTGGACAGGGCGCCCGGCAGCTCACGCATCAGCCAGGTGTCGGGGCGGCGCGTGCCCGCGACGTACTCGGGGTGGGCGCGCATCGCGTCGGCGACGCGGCGTTCGGCGGTGCCGTCGGCCGCCAGCACGAAGGAGCGGAAGGCGCGCGCCAGGCCCGTCAGGGTGATCGCCATGAGGGGGGCGCCGCAGCCGTCGGTGCCCACCGCCGCGACCGGCTCGCCCGCCGCCTCCTCCACCACGGTGTGGATCAGCTGCTGCAAGGGGTGGGCCGGGTCCAGGTACGAGTCCAGCGGCCAGCCCCGCAGCGCGGACACCGCGAGCATCGCCGTGTGCTTGCCGGAGCAGTTCATGGTGACGCGGTCGCGGACGGCGCCCGCGGCCAGGTACGCCTCGGTCTCCACCCCGTCCAGCGGCAGGTCCGGCGGGCACTGGAGCTGCGCCGCGCTCAGCCCGTGCTCGGCCAGCATCTTCTGGACCAGGTCCCGGTGGAAGGTCTCGCCCGAGTGGCTCGCGGCCGCGATCGCGAGGCGCTCCCCGTCCAGTTCCAGGCCGGCCCGCAGGATGCCCGCGGCCTGCATCGGCTTGTTGGACGAGCGGGGGAAGACGGGAGCCGTCACATCGCCGAGCGCCAGCTCCACGGAGCCGTCCGCGGCCAGCAGCACCAGGCTCCCCCGGTGCCGCCCCTCGACGAAGCCGGAACGCACGACCTCCGCGAGGACGGGCGGTACGGCGGACACGGCGGGAGCGGCGGGTATCGCGGGCGTGGCAGGGGCGGACATCGGCGGTGGCCTTCCGGGACGGGACGGGACCTGCCCGGGCGGCGGGCCGACCCGGTCTCCCGGGCGGGCCGGAGGTCTCCCTCCGGCCGCCTGGCGCGAAGGTCTCCCTCCGGGCCCGGCGCCGCGGCCGCCGGAATTCCCGGGGCCGCAGTGGCCACGGGCGGGCCCGGGATCGCCGGGGCCCGCCTTGTCACATGAGCAGGTCGTCTACTTGTGCTTCCCCTTCACGGTACCTGCGGGCGATCTCGGCGCTGCAATCGTCCGCCGTGCGCTGGAGCTGCTGGCGGCTGCGGGAGACCTGCCGCTCGTAGCGCACGAGGCGGCCCATTCCCGCGCCCAGCTCGTCGTCCGTCCGTGCTTCCAGGTCCGACAGCTCGACCTCGGCGAGCATCTCGGACGCCAGTCGCCGGGGCTCCTCGCCGTGCGGCGTGCCCACCGTCACATGGCGGGCCGACGAACGCTGCCGGGCGGGCGCGTCCGTGAGGATCTCCGAAAGCCGCTCCATGACCCCCGCCGGCGTGCCCCCCGCCGGTGCCGCGAGCCCACCGCGGCGCGCCAGCTCGGCCCGCAGGATGTCGATACGCCCCTGGAGCAGCCGCCGCACATAGCTGAGGTCGGCCTCGTCCCGCTGGGCGTCCCGGCGCAGCGTGCGCAGCTCCGGCAGCCGCAGCACGGACAGATCGGGCTCGGGCGGAGCCGCGGGCAGGGGGCTGTCCGTGCGCTGCACGGGCGGCCTGTGTGTGCCGACCCCGGGCAACTGCCCGGTACTCGTAATCGGTGTGCTCATCCGCCTCTACCGTCCCCTCGACCGGATTGTGGGAGCATCGTGCCATTCCAAGTGGCCGCTATGTGACCGAGTGCCCCCGATCGGCCCCAGATGGCGGGTTAAGGCTAATTAAGGAAACCCCCTGACGCCCCCTGACGGGGTCTGCTCACCCGCACGGCATGATGGCCCCCATGCGTGCGGTGGTGCAGAGGGTGGACGGCGCGAGCGTCGTCGTGGAAGGCGAGAACGGGCCGGAGACGGTCGGTGAGATCAACGGCGAGGGGCTCTGTGTCCTGGTCGGGGTCACGCACGACGACACCGAGGAGAAGGCGGCCCAGCTGGCCCGCAAGCTCTGGTCGGTGCGCATGCTGGCCGACGAGAAGTCGTGCAGCGACATCGACGCGCCGCTGCTCGTCATCAGCCAGTTCACTCTCTACGGGGACGCCCGAAAGGGGCGCCGCCCCACCTGGAACGCGGCCGCGCCCGGCGATGTCGCCGAGCCCCTCGTCGACGAGGTGGTCGCCCGGCTCCGCGCGCTGGGCGCGACGGTGGCGACGGGCCGGTTCGGTGCGCAGATGCGCGTATCACTGACGAACGACGGCCCGTTCACCGTACTGATCGAGAACTAGGGCAGAGCTTCAGGGTTCCAAAGCTCTGCGGTTCCGGGGCTCCGGGGCTCTAGGGCTCTACGACGACTTCCTGAGCGGCCGCCGTGTTGTCCGCCACCAGCGGTGCGTCCAGCGGCACGTTCCGCTTCACCAGGGCGAGGGCGATCGGGCCCAGCTCGTGGTGGCGTACGGACGTCGTCACGAAACCGATCTTGCGGCCGTCCGGGCCGTCGTCCGCGAGGCGCAGCTCGGTGCCGTGCGGCGGCAGGTGGACCTCGCTGCCGTCGAGGTGCAGGAAGACGAGCCGGCGGGGCGGCTTGCCCAGGTTCTGGACCCGGGCGACCGTCTCCTGGCCGCGGTAGCAGCCCTTCTCCAGGTGGACCGCGCTGCCGATCCAGCCCAGCTCGTGCGGGATGGTCCGGTGGTCGGTCTCGAAGCCGAGCCGCGGGCGGTGGTGCTCGACGCGCAGCGCCTCGTACGCGAGCAGCCCGGCCGCGGGGCCGCTCCTGTCCGCGTACGACTCCAGCTCGGCGCGGGGCAGGAACAGGTCACGGCCGTAGGCGGTCTCCCGTACGACGACGTCGGCGGGCACGTCGGCGATCGAACCGGCCGGCAGGTGCACGACCGCGAACTCGCCCGTCCGGTCGGCGACTTCGACGCGGTAGAAGAACTTCATCGACTCCAGGTACGCGATCAGCGCCTCCTGGGTGCCGGGCTCCACGTGGGCCCAGGTCGTCGTGCCGTCGTCGACCAGGTACAGGGCGTGCTCGATATGGCCGTGCGCGGAGAGGATCAGCGCCTCGGTGGCGCGGTGGGCCGGGAGCTCGCTGACGTGCTGGGTGAGCAGCAGGTGCAGCCAGCTGAGCCGGTCCTCGCCGGTGACCGTGACGACGCCGCGGTTCGAGAGATCCACGAAACCGGCGCCGCCCGCGAGGGCGCGCTGTTCGCGGAACAGGTCACCGTAGTGGGCTGCGACGCCTTCGTCCGCTCCCTCGGCGGGAACGGCGCCGGGCAGGGACAGCAGGGGGCTCTTCATACGCCTAAGCCTACGACTTGGTAGTTGAACTCTTGAGTGCGCAGTTCTGGCACCGGCCGAAGATCGCGAAGTGCTTCATGTCCGTGTCGAAACCGAAGGTCTCCCGCAGCTTCGCGGTGAACTCGGCGGCCACCCCGATGTCGGCCTCGATGACGTTCGTGCAGTCCCGGCACACGAGGTGGATGTGATGGTGGCGATCGGCGAGGTGGTACGTGGGCGCGCCGTGCCCGAGGTGCGCGTGGCTGACCAGCCCCAGCTCCTCCAGGAGCTCGAGGGTCCGGTAGACGGTGGAAATGTTGACCCCCGACGCGGTCTTCCTCACTTCCACGAGGATGTCGTCGGGGGTCGCGTGCTCCAGCTTGTCCACGGCTTCGAGCACAAGTTGCCGCTGCGGGGTCAGCCGGTAGCCGCGCTGCCGCAGATCGTTCTTCCAGTCGGTGCTCACCACACCACAGAGTCTAGGCCGACTTGAGGAAAGCGACGGCTGCTTGAAGCGATCACTCCTACCTGAAGGGCGATCACTCCTACTTGAAGAAGGCGATGCCGTCGTCCGGCATGTCGTCCGGCAGGGCCTTCGCCCAGCGCTCGACGTCCTCCGGGGTGACGACCTTCTTCAGGTGCGCCGACATGTAGGGGCGCAGCTCGACCTCGGGGGTCTGCTTCTCGCCGACCCACATGAGGTCGCTCTTCACGTAGCCGTACAGGCGCTTGCCGCCGCTGTACGGACCGGCGGCCGCCGTGCGCGCGACCGCGTCCGTGACCAGGTCGATCTGCGGCTTCTTGGCGGCCAGCTCGCCGTACCAGATCTCGACGACGCCGTCGTCGCGGGTCATGACGGCCTCGACCTTGCGGGCGGCATCGACGCGCCAGAACCCGGACTCGGTCTCCAGCGGCCTGACCTTGTTCCCGTCGGCGTCGAGCACCCAGGTGTGCGAGTGGTACTCCAGGAAGTCGCGGCCGTCGTGGGTGAAGCTGACCTCCTGCCCGAAGTTGCACTTCTCGGAGCCGGGGAAGTCGTGAACGCCGGCGCCGGCCCAGTTGCCCAGCAGGAAGGCAAGGGGGACGAGGTCCTTGTGGAGGTCGGACGGGATCTCGATCATGAGCAGCTCAGCAGTCTCGTACGTCTGGAAGGGGGGCGGCCGTGACGGTGACTCGGTCGGTGACGGAGGTCAGCGCTGGCCCTGGTACAGCTTCTTCACGGTCAGCCCGGCGAAGGCGAGAACGCCGACGCAGACCAGGACCAGCAGGGTTTCGAAGAAGATCTCCACGGGGTGCTCCTCGGTGACACGGTGAAGGCGGTGCAGGGCCGGGCCCCACTCTAGTCGGGTGGGGCCCGGCCCTCTCTTTGAGGTACGCCCTGCCGGGCCTTTGAGGTACGCCCTGCCGGGCTCAGCCCAGCATCTGGCTCTGGAGGGTCACCGTCTGCTGGAACGGCACGGCCTTCGCGCCGCCCGCACCGGACTGCACGACGACCGCGAGAGTGTCGGAGGCGCCGAGATACGCCTGGCGGTCCTGTTCGCGCCCGTACGGCCTGGTCTCCGCGAACACGGCGCGGTCGACGCCCTCGACCCAGGTGGACTCGGGGAACTTCTCGTCCCGGCTCAGCTGCGCGGCGCCGCGCAGCGCGTACCGCGGGGCGTCGTAGTCGGTCAGCTCGCTGGAGAGGAGGTCGTCCACGACCGCCGCGGTGTCGAACTGGAGCAGGTAGATCCGGGTGCGGGTGCCGTCCTGGGTGGTCCAGCCGCGGGCGGCGATGTGCCGCAGGCCGTTGTCGGCCAGCAGCTGCCGCACGGTGTCGCGGTCGTCCTTCCCGGCGTACTCCGCGACGAAGGTCTTCGCGGGCAGCCAGCCGTCCTCGCCACGCAGCGTCCTGTCCTCCTTCGCGCCCTCGGGGGCGGGCAGGACGAGGGCACGCAGGTCGGCGTAGTGGGTGCCGGCCTTGTTCGCCTCGGCGAGCGGTCCCGGGCTGCCGGACGGCAGCGGCGGTTTGACGATCTCCGGGTACTCCCACCGCCCGTCCGACGCGGTCGCGAGCCCCGGCACATCGGTCCGCTCCATCGCCGCGATCCCGTACGCGGACGCCGCCCCGACGGCCGCGAAGACCACGACGGCGGCGCTCCACCGGAGCACGGCACGCAGGACGCGGCGGTCTTTTTTGACGGGAGGAGCGGGGGGAACAGGGGGAACTGGGGGTACAGGTGGTGCGAGGGGCTGCGTGTCCGTCTGCTCGGTCATACCGCCTCCCCCGGTTCGGCGATGCGGTCGAGCTGGGTGCGGAGCAGCATCGCCACGCCCTTGGCGTTCAGTGGCTTGGCTCCGTACGCCGTGGCGCTGACCAGCACGTCGCCCTGGTACGCGGAGCAGATCATCGCGTCGAGCTTCTCGTCCGCGTCCTTCGGCGGCAGATAGCACTGCGCGTTCTTGTGTCCCTCGACCTTCGGCCCCTTGCGCAGGACGCCGAGGGCGGTGAGGAACTCGTTCTGGAACGTCGAGATGTCCCGTACGGCCGCCCGGCTCTCCAGCTGGGACAGCACCATGCTCACCGTGAACGCCTTGTCCGCGTAGAGCGTCGAGTTACCGGCCTGGGACGTGCTGAGGTAGCTGCGCATCACCATGCCCTTGATGCGCTGCTTGTCGATCCGCTTCTCCAGCCGGAGTCGCTGCGAGCGGGGCAGATCGCGCAGCGACTCCTTGCGCAGGGCGGTGGCCCGGGCGCCGCTCAGCTCCGCGTCCGCGCCGAACTCGTCGAGGTCCGGCCCCCGGGTGAAGCCGTCGGTCTCGTACGGCACGAGCATGCCGCCGAGCCCCGAAGAGGCGGCCGTCTCCGTCGTGGCCTCCTTCTTCGCCTTGGGCAGGTTCCAGACGGGCGCGCCCGCGTCACGGTCGGCGCCGTTGACGGTCACGACGGTGTAGCCGGTCCCGGCGACGACCGCGGCGGCCAGCAGCACGGATCCCGTGACGGCGGCGACACGGCCACGGCGTACGGGCTTCTTCGGGGCGGTGCCGGCCTCCGGCAGGACCACCGTCTCCGCGGCGGCCGGCTCGACGGGCCCGATCAGCCCGCCGGTGACGGGGCTCTGCCCGACAGGGTTCTCGCTCACAGCCGCCCCATCTGCCGCGCGGCCAGATCCATGATCTTCTCCTTGGGGATCGGCTTGGTGTCGAACACCCAGAGCTGCATGACGATGTCACCGCGCCAGGCGTGCGCCTCGGCCGAGTACACCGGCTGATAGCCCGGCCTGGCGTCCGGTGTCGTGTGGACGTACGCCATGCCGTCCCCCGTACCGGGGACGGTCCAGCTGCGGGTGCCGGCCTCTTTCTCCGCCCAGTACTGGAGGTCGGCGGCGGAGTCGGCCGCGGCGAGGTTCTCCTCCTGGCGGTACTGCACGAGCTGGACCCGGACGTTGTACGTGCTGCCCACGCGCCAGGTGGTGGCGGCGGACCGGCGGAACTCGTCACTGATCGCGCCGCTGAAGGCGCCGGCCGGCTGCTTGAAGCCCTCCGCGTACTCCGCGAGTCCCACCCAGCCGTCGTGGCCCGGCGTGTACGCGGTGTCGCGCGCCCCGGCCGGCCGCTTGAGCAGCAGCTCGCGCAGGTCGCCGTCCGTCCTGACCCGGCGGTCCCGCGCGGCCGACAGCGGCTCGGGGCCCTTCCCCTTGGCCTGCGCGACCACGGGCTGCGAAAGGGACGGCAGCCTGGTTGGCTCGCGGTCGGCCTGGATCAGAAAGCCGGTACAGGTACCGGCGACGACACCGAGGACGGCGGCCGTGGCGATCAGCGAGGTCGTACGCCCGCGCCGCCGCGAAGCCGACGGCGCGGCCTCGGGAGCTTCAGCTAATACAGGCGCATCAGCTGATACAGGCGCTTCAGCCGGTACAGGTACGTCAGCCGATACAGGTACGTCAGCTGCTTCGGGTCTTTCCGGTACTTCCGAGACTTCCAAGACGTCCCCCCACAGAACGCGAAGCGTGGATTCCGTATCCGCGCGCACAGGAGACCCATGGCCCGCTCACGGGGTTGCCCGGGGCTTGATCACGATTCGGACAACGGCCGGACTACCATGCGGACATGGCGAAGAAGCTCGTGATCAAGGTGACGGCCGGTACGGACGCCCCGGAACGCTGCTCGCAGGCGTTCACCGTGGCGGCGGTTGCCGTGGCCAGCGGGGTGGAGGTCTCGCTCTGGCTGACCGGCGAGTCCGCGTGGTTCGCGCTGCCGGGCCGCGCCGCCGAGTTCGAACTGCCGCACGCCGCCCCGCTGCCCGACCTGATCGACTCGGTCCTGGCCGGCGGGCAACTCACCCTGTGCACGCAGTGCGCGGCCCGGCGGGACATCACGGAGAAGGACGTCCTGGACGGCGTACGCATCGCGGGCGCCCAGGTGTTCGTGCAGGAGGCGATGGCGGACGGGACCCAGGCGCTCGTCTACTGAGGCGCCTGAAGCGTCCGGAGCGTCACGGGGCGGTCCGCACCCACAGGCAGAACGGGTGGCCCTGCGGGTCCAGCAGCACCCGTACGTCGTCCTGCGGCTGGTGGTCGGCGAGTGTGGCGCCAAGCCCCAGGGCGCGGGCCGTCTCGGTCTGGAAGGCGAGCGCGGGGCCGCTGCCGTCGGGCGGTCAGGTCAGCACCCGGTCCGGCTCCTCGGAGCGCACCTCGTACTCGAGCAACCGCCCGTAGAACCCGGCCAGTTCCCGCGCGTCGCTCGCGTTGCTCACGTCGAAGACGATGCTGGACAGTCGCGTGCGCCCCATGAGCGCCTTTCTACTGCCGCCGCTTCTTGCCGTCCAGCTCGTCCCACCACTCGTCGGACTTCGGGTCCCCCGACGGGTCGTCCCACCAGCGGTCCTCGGGGCCTCGCCGGTTGGCCACCATGGCGGCGAGCGGGGGGATCACCATGGCCACCACGCACATCCCCACGGCCACGGGAATCGACCAGAGCCGCACGACTGCCCAGGCCAGGACGAAGAGGCCGATGCACGTCCCCATCATGGCGAAGTAGACATGCCGCCGTCGCGCGTACATACGTCCAGCGTAGGCCCGCACATGCCGAAGGGCCGCACCCCGAGCGTCCAACCCGGGGGTGCGGCCCTTCAGCCGTCGGCGGGTGCCGTCAGACGGCGATCGCGACCTCCGCGAGGCCGCCCGTCTGGGCGACGACCGTGCGGTCCGCCGTGGCGCCCGGCACCAGGGCGCGTACGGTCCAGGTGCCCTCCGCGGCGTAGAAGCGGAACTGTCCCGTCGCCGAGGTGGGGACCTCGGCGGTGAACTCGCCCGTGGAGTCCAGGAGACGGACGTAGCCCACCACGGGCTCGCCGTCCTTCGTCACCTGACCCTGGATGGTGGTCTCACCGGGCTTGATCGTCGAGGCGTCGGGGCCGCCGGCCTTCGCTCCACACATATTTCGTTTCCGTCCTTCAGGCCTTGAGGGTTACTTGTTGGCGCCGAGCTCGATCGGGACGCCGACCAGGCTGCCGTACTCGGTCCAGGAGCCGTCGTAGTTCTTGACGTTCTCCACGCCGAGCAGCTCGTGCAGCACGAACCAGGTGAGCGCGGAACGCTCACCGATGCGGCAGTACGCGATCGTGTCCTTGGCGAGGTCGACCTGCTCCTCGACGTAGAGCTCCTTGAGCTCGTCGTCCGACTTGAAGGTGCCGTCGTCGTTGGCGTTCTTCGACCACGGGATGTTGCGGGCGCTCGGGATGTGGCCCGGACGCTGCGACTGCTCCTGCGGCAGGTGGGCCGGGGCGAGCAGCTTGCCGCTGAACTCGTCGGGCGAGCGGACGTCGACCAGGTTCTGCGAACCGATGGCCGCCACGACGTCGTCGCGGAAGGCGCGGATCGCGGTGTTCTGGGCCTTGGCCTTGTAGTCGGTCGTGGCGCGGGTGGGCACCTCGGCGACCAGGTCGCGGGAGTCGAGCTCCCACTTCTTGCGGCCGCCGTCGAGAAGCTTGACGTTCTCGTGGCCGTAGAGCTTGAAGTACCAGTAGGCGTAGGACGCGAACCAGTTGTTGTTGCCGCCGTAGAGGACCACCAGCGTGTCGTTGGCGATGCCCTTCTCCGACAGGAGCTTCTCGAAGCCCTCCTGGTCGATGAAGTCACGGCGGACCGGGTCCTGGAGGTCCTTGGTCCAGTCGATCCGGATCGCGTTCCTGATGTGGTTCTTCTCGTACGCGGACGTGTCCTCGTCGACCTCGACGATGGCCACGCTCGGGTCGTCCAGGTGGTCCTGGACCCAGTCGGCGTCGACCAGGACGTCGCTGCGGCTCATGCTGTTTCTCCTCCGGGGCAGGTGCGGCGGGGTGTGCATCAGAGAGGGGTTGCGCGCGGTCGTCTCGTGCCTGGTGGCGTACGACGCGGCGCACGGGCCCTGGCGATGGGGCCTCGGGAATGCGGAAGTCTGCGCTTCCGCTCAGAAGGAGCGACAGAGCATGGCGGCGACGCGGCACAGGTCTACTGCCCGCCGCTTCGTGAGGTCCGCCTGTCGCTTCATAGAGTCGATCGTAGGGACGGACAGGCGGGCATGTCACCGGCGTGTCGCATGATGAGATGCGATCGTCCGGGATGTGGGACGCCAAGGGGGCCGGGGCGGTGTCCGCCCGGTTCCCGGGCCTCGGTTCGCGTCATCGCATCTGCTGTGCGGACGGGGCCGTCTCGCCTTTCGGACACTTGTCCGTTCGAGGGGGCCCGGCGGATGCCCGAGGGGCCCGGGACGTCCTACCCGACGAGCTTGACGTTCGAACCCTTCACCGAGATCTCCACGCCGTCCTTGGCCGCCTCGACCTTGTCGAGCTTGATGCCGCCGGGAAGTTCGTCGATCTTCTGCTGGAAGTCGGTGATCGAGCGGATCTCGGTCTCGGCCAGCTCGACACCCAGCTTGGGCAGGGAGTCGGCGTGCACCTTGACCGTGTCGCCCTCGACGGTGACCGTGCTCAGCACGGAGACGGGGCGCGGCACCTTGGCGCCGAGGACGGTGGCCTCGACCTCGACCTTGATCTTGCCGTTGCCGCCGTCGGAGAGGCCGACGACCCGGGCGGTGAGCGCGGGGCCGACCCTGGTCGGCTCGGACTTCGCGGCCTTGAGCAGCTCGCTGTACGCGATGGTCGCCGTGCCGGTGGCGCTGTCGGCGGTGGCGGAGCTGTAGTCGCCGGAGAAGACCACACCGTGCATCTCGGCGTTCAGGTCGTCGATGCGGATCTTGCCGGTGCCGCTCGTGGCGGAGCCCGTGTCCGCCTCGTAGTTCTCGATGCCGAGTTCGACGTCGTCGAGCTCTCCGCCGGCGACCTGGGTGAGGAAGGGGAAGCCCTTGATGGACACGTCGGGCGTGCTGGACAGGCCCTCGGTGGTCTTGATCTTCTCGGCCGCCTGATCCTCGGCGAAGCCGACCGCGACCCGGTCCGCGATGACGAACAGACCGCCCAGGATCACGGCGATGATCAAGAGTATTCGCAGTGCTCGCATGCTAGGTGGTCCCCCGCCTCAGCCGTCGTACCAAGTCGTCCTCACACGACCTGAGTGGCCGTCAAACGCGAGCGTAACCCTGTCGGAGGTCTGGCCGGAGCTATACGGAGAGTTGTCGATCACTTGTGACAGGGCGGGCCTGGGGCACGGCCCGCCCCCTCGGCCCAGCACACCGGCCCGGCGCCTCAGCCCGGCGCCTCAGCCCGGCGTCCGGCTGGGGCGCCCGCGCTCAGCCCAGCGCCCGCCCCAGCAGGTAGACCGCCGGAGCCGCGGCCGCCAGCGGAAGGGCCACGCCCGCCGTCATGTGGACGAAGCGGGACGGGTAGTCGTAGGAGGCGACCCGGTGGCCGATCAGCGCGCAGACACCCGCGCCCAGACCGAGGAAGGCCCCCTGGGTGCCCAGGTCGGTGACGCCACCGACCGCGACGCCCGCGCCCGCGGCGGCGAGCAGCGCCACCACCACGGAGGCCGCCGTCGGCAGGGGCAGCGCACGCGCCAGGATCGCCACCGCGACCGCCGCGGCGCCCACGGTGACGGCGTCCGGCGTCGCCGCGAGGTGGCCGGTCGCCACGATCGCCAGCGCCGCCGAGGTGACGGTCGCCATCAGGCCGTACATCCGCTCGTCGGGGTCGGCGTGGCTGCGCAGCTGGAGTACGAGGGTCAGCAGCACCCAGACGCCGAGGGTGCCGAGGATCGCGGCGGGCGCGTTCTCCCGGCCGGCCGCCAGCAGCGCCACGTCGGCGGTGAGCGCGCCGGCGAACGCCAGCGCGATGCCCTGCCGGGCGGGCCACATGCCGTTCAGCCGGAACCAGCCCGCGGCCGTCACCGCCTGGAGGATCACCAGGGGGACGACGAGGGCGTACTCGCCGATCGTGGCCGACACGGACAGCAGGGCCCCGAGCACCGCGGTGAGCGCGGCGGGCTGCATCCCCGGCTCGATGATCGGCGACCGCCCCTCGAGACGGGCCCGCTGGGCGTCGGTGATGCGGGCGTTGCCGGTGGTGGTGGCCGGGCCGTAGCCGGATCCCTCGGCGGGCGCCTGCGGGGTGCTCCGGGCGACGGGGGCGGCGGGTGCGGCATGGGCAGCGTGGGCGGACGGGTCGTACGCCGGGGCCTCATGGGGCAGCGGCTGCCCGGCGATCCCGTACTGCTGCTGCGGCAGATACGTGGTGTCCGCCGCGGAGACCGGCTTCTGCGTCTGCGTCTCCCAGGTCTGCCCCTGCCACTGCTGGGTGTACTGCTGCTGCTGAGCGGCGTCGTCGTACGCCTGCTGCCCGGGCCACGCCTGCGGTTGCTGATGCTGCGGTTGCTGATGCTGCTGCTGTTGTTGTTGCTGCTGCGCGTAGGGCTGCTGGTGCTGATGCGGGTCGTACCCCTCGTACGGCCCGTCGTAAGGCCCGTCGTACGACCCCTCATACGGCTGGTTGCTCATAGGTCCCGTCACCCTCCTGCGAACGGCGGGAGCACCTCGACCGTGCCGCCCTCGGCCAGCCGTACCGTCTCATGTCCGCGGGTGCCCACCGGGTCACCGTCGATGAGGAACGAGCATCGCCGCAGGACGCGGACGAATTCGCCGGGGTGTCGCTCGCGGGCGGCGTCGAGCGCCTCGGCGAGCGTGGCCGCCTCGTACGGCTCCTCGGCGACCCCGGCCGCGGCCTTGGCGGCGGCCCAGTAACGCACCGTGCCCTGTGGCATCTCGTTCCTCAATCAGTGGACTCAGCGGTTGCTGCGAACAGTGGATTCAGCGATTGCTGCGAAAATCAGTGGTTCTTGTGAACACGGTCAGGCTAGCTGGCGTGCGCGGCGGCCCATGCGCCGATGCGGGACAGGAGTGCGTCGTCCGCCGCGTGCTCGGCGTGGCCCATACCGGGCTCCAGCCACAGCTCGGCGTGGTCCTGAGCGGCGGCGGCCAGCATCCGCGGGTGGTCCACGGGGAAGTAGCCGTCCCGGTCGCCGTGCACGATGAGGAGCGGGGTGGGGGCGATCCGCGGGACCGACTCGACCGGGGAGAGCGGCACCGGGTCCCAGTCGCGGTGGTGGATGCGCGTGCGCAGGCCGACGCGGCCCACCGCCCGCCCCACCGGCCGGGTCACCAGCCAGTGCAGCCGCCGCATGGGCGCCGTGCCCCGGTAGTACCAGCGGGCCGGCGCACTCACCGAAACCACCGCGTCCGTACGCGCCTGCGTGCGCCCCTCGTGCTCCGGTCCGTACAGCGCCGCGTGCCGCAGCACCACGGAGCCGCCCATCGAGAAGCCGACGGTGACCACGCGGGTGTGCCCGAGCTCACGTGCCCACGCCACCGCCGCCGCCAGATCGAGGACCTCGCGGTCGCCGACCGTGGAGCGCCCGCCGGAGGCGCCGTGGCCCCGGAAGGAGAAGGTGACCACGGCCCCGTACTGCGCGAAGGCGCTCGCGGCGCGCCGTACGTGGGGCCGTTCCAGGTCCCCGGTGAAGCCGTGCGCGACCACGATCGCCGGACGCCCGGCGGCGGGGGCGGCGTCACGGGAGGCCGTGGAAGGCGGCGTTCCACCGTCGTATACGACGTTCCCCGGTTCGTATACGGCATCGATCGTCACTCCGTCGACCGTGCGCAGAAACCTCCGCAAACGGGTACGACGTGCCGTCTCAGAGTGCGGACGATCGCTGGAACGCGCCGTATGACCTGCCGGACCAGTGCTCATGTGGGCTATTCTGCTGGGAAGAGGACTCGGGCAGCGTAGCCCCCGGGTCCTTTTGTGCTTTCTGAAGCGTTGTATACGAAGCGGGAAACCGCAGGTGTACGGCTCCTAAGAACGCATAGCGGCTCCCAGGGGCGCGGGAGACGCACGTACAGAGCAGTGCCGCAAACGTCCTCGCAGGGACCGAGGAGGAACCAGACGTTATGGGCGAGCGAACCGTGCACGACCGCAAGACGACCCTGGCATGGGGGTCCCCCCTGCTCGAGCGAAACCGAGACCTCGGGGGTGGAGCGCGATGAGTTCTCTGCTGCTCCTGACCAATGCCCTTCAGCCGTCGACGGAGGTGCTTCCCGCTCTCGGCCTGCTCCTGCACAACGTGCGAGTGGCTCCGGCGGAAGGCCCCGCCCTCGTCGACACTCCCGGTGCCGACGTCATCCTGATCGACGGCCGCCGCGATCTCCCCCAGGTGCGCAGCCTGTGTCAGCTGCTCCGCTCCACGGGACCCGGCTGCCCGCTGATCCTCGTCGTGACGGAGGGCGGTCTCGCGGCCGTCACCGCCGACTGGGGCATCGACGACGTACTCCTGGACACCGCCGGTCCGGCGGAGGTCGAGGCGCGACTGCGGCTCGCCATGGGCCGCCAGCAGATCGTCAACGACGACTCCCCCATGGAGATCCGCAACGGCGATCTCTCGGTGGACGAGGCGACGTACAGCGCCAAGCTCAAGGGCCGGGTCCTCGACCTGACCTTCAAGGAGTTCGAGCTCCTGAAGTACCTCGCGCAGCACCCGGGCCGGGTCTTCACCCGCGCCCAGCTGCTCCAGGAAGTCTGGGGCTACGACTACTTCGGCGGCACGCGCACGGTCGACGTCCACGTACGACGGCTGCGCGCGAAGCTCGGTCCGGAGCACGAGTCGCTGATCGGAACCGTGCGGAACGTCGGCTACCGGTTCGTCACGCCGGAAAAGGGCGAGCGTGGCGGCGGCAGCGACGAGGCGAAGGCCAAGGCCGGCGGCACGTCCGGGCCGGCGGCGATCCCGGCAAAGCCGGAGGATGCGGACGAGACGGCACACGTGGTGGCTTCCGAGGTCACAGCCGAGGCATAGCCAGACGGTTACGAAGATGGATACGCCCTGCCCAGGGGCGTTCCATCCGCGTAGACTCCGCGCGTGGCCAAGGTGACTCGGGATGATGTGGCACGACTGGCGGGTACCTCCACCGCCGTCGTCAGCTATGTCATCAACAACGGACCCAGGCCGGTTGCCCCGGCCACGCGCGAGCGCGTTCTCGCAGCGATCAAGGAACTGGGGTACCGGCCCGACCGGGTTGCCCAGGCCATGGCCTCGCGGCGCACGGACCTCATAGGCATGATCGTGCCCGACGCGCGCCAGCCCTTCTTCGGGGAGATGGCGCACGCGGTCGAGCAGGCTGCCGCCGAGCGCGGAAAAATGGTGCTGGTCGGCAACTCCGACTATGTGGCCGAGCGCGAGGTCCACTATCTGCGGGCGTTCCTCGGCATGCGGGTCTCCGGACTGATCCTGGTCAGTCACGCGCTCAACAACCAGGCCGCCGCCGAGATCGAGGCCTGGGACGCCCGGGTCGTCCTGCTGCACGAGCGGCCCGAGCTGATCGACGACGTCGCGGTCGTCACGGACGACATCGGCGGCGCCCAGCTCGCCACCCGCCACCTCCTCGAGCACGGCTACGCGTACGTCGCCTGCCTCGGCGGCACCGCGGAGACCCCGTCCGTCGGCGACCCGGTCTCCGACCACGTCGAGGGCTGGCGGCGCGCGATGCAGGAGGCCGGGATCCCCACCGAGGGCAAGCTCTTCGAGGCGCCCTACAACCGCTACGACGCCTACCAGGTGGGCCTGGAGCTGCTGGCCGGGCCGAACCGGCCGCCCGCGATCTTCTGCTCCACCGACGACCAGGCGATCGGCGTGCTGCGGGCGGCGCGCGAGCTGCGCATCGATGTGCCGGGGGAGCTGGCGGTGGCCGGCTTCGACGACGTCAAGGAAGCGGCACTCACCGATCCGCCGCTGACGACGATCGCCTCCGACCGCTCGGCGATGGCCCGCGCTGCGGTCGACCTCGTCCTCGACGACGGTCTGCGGGTCGCGGGCTCGCGCCGTGAGCGGCTGAAGCTGTTTCCGTCGCGGCTGGTGGTGCGGCGGTCATGCGGGTGTGCTCCGCAGGAGACGCCGGGTTCTTGAGCTCCGGGTTCTTGAGGGGTGCGGGTTTTTGAGCGCCGGGTTCGTGAGCGGTGCGGGGCGGTGGGGGCTGGTCGCGCAGTTCCCCGCGCCCCTGACGGGGCTCGGCCCCGGGTGAATGCTGCGGGGCGGTGGGGGCTGGTCGCGCGGTTCCCCGCGCCCCCGACGGGGCTCGGCCCCAGGTGGACACTGCGGGGCGGTGGGGGCTGGTCGCGCAGTTCCCCGCGCCCCTGACGGGGGCGCGAGGAACCGGCGTTTTCTAGAACAGCAGGTTGTACTGGTTGAAGCCGCTGCCCAGGGCGATCCTTGAGCCGAAGAGGCTGCTGGACGCCTTGTTCGTGCCCGGGTACAGCCACAGCTTGCCGCCCGAGTCGCGGGTGATCACGTCGGCGATGCCGTCGCCGGTCACGTCACCGTTGGCGACGTACGAGGTGAAGTTCCAGCCCGTGCGCGCCTTGATCCGGCTCGACCAGGGCGCCTTCTCCTGCTGGGTGCCCTTGTAGAGCCACAGTGTGCCGTCCGTGGAACGGACCAGCAGGTCGGCGCGGCCGTCGCCGGACAGATCGCCGTGGCCGAAGATCTTCACGTTCTTCCAGGCCTTGTCGACGACCTTGACCCGGCCGTAGAACTGGCCGTTGCCCTTGCCGGGGTACAGGTAGACCGAGCCGTCCGCGTCCACCGCGACCAGGTCGGGGCGGGCGTCACCGGTCAGGTCGCCGGGGACGGCGTACGACTTGTAGCCGCCCCAGACCGAGCTGATCTGCATCCAGGTGAACTCGCCGCTGGTGTGGTCCATGTAGCTGCGGTACAGCTTGCCGTCCGTCTTGTCGCGGACGATCAGGTCCTGGAAGAAGTCCCGGTCCAGGTCGGCCTGGAGGACCCAGCTCGCGCTCTGCCAGCCGTTGCCCTGGTAGGCGCGCTGGGCCAGCGAGGTGCCCTTGCTGTCCTGCTCGAACAGACCGCCGGAGGGCGTACGGGCCAGCAGGTCGGCGCGGCCGTCGTAGGACAGGTCGGTGTCGTCGATGCGCGGCTGGGCCGCCCAGGTGTACGAGGACACCTTGGTGAACACCGGGTAGGCGCCCTTGCCCGTGCAGCCGGCGACGCCCCACGAGACAATGCCGATGATCTTGTTGCCGTAGATCACGGGCCCGCCGGAGTCCCCGTTGCAGGGGCTCTTGGTGGTCGCGTCGGTGCCGCCGGCCGGGGTGCCCGCGCAGAACATCGAGCCCTCGACGAAGTCGTCCTCGCCCAGGACCGACTGCATCGCGGAGTTGCAGGTCGTGTCGTCGACGATCGGCAGGTCGGCCTTGCGCAGCTTCGACGACAGCTCGGTGCCGGCGCCCTCGGTCAGACCCCAGCCGTAGACCGTGGCGGTCTGGCCCGGGGTGTACCAGGGGGTGTCGCCCGCGGCCGCCAGCCGCATCCACTTCTGCTCCAGCGGCCGGTCGAGGGTGAGCACCGCGATGTCGTTCTTGATGGTCACCGGGTTGTAGTTCGGGTGGTTCCACTGGCGCCAGACACCGGCGACGGTGCCGTTGGTGTCGTCGTACAGATCGGTGGTGCCGGCCAGGACGGCGCCGTTCTTGACCCAGTCGAGGCCCGCGACGCAGTGGGCGGCGGTGAGGACCTTGTTCGGGGCGACCAGGGTGCCGCCGCAGAAGTAGCCGTCACCGGTGGCGTCGTCGTAGTAGGCGAGCTGGACCATCCACGGCGCGCCGGCGATGGTCGTCTCGCTGCCGCCGATGATGAACGGCGTGTTCTTCGGCGTCTCGGCCTGGGTCGCCTGGTCCTCGGCCGCCGCGATGACGCGGTCGCGCAGTTCCTTGGTGGAGGCGGTGGGCCGCGGGGTCGCCCGCTGCTGGGCGGCGACACCGGGGTCCGGCAGTCCGCCGGGTCCGTCGGCGGCGGTGGCGGGCTGGGACGCGAGGACGCCGGCGCAGCTCAGCGCCAGCGCGAGAGCGGCCGCGGGAAACGCCGTGACGAGGCGTCTCGGTCTCAGTCGGCCACGCAGGGCAGGTATCACTCAGGGCTCCTGGGGTGGGTGTCGTAGGGGCCCGAGAAGGGCGTACGACGCACCGGTCCGAACCTGCCCACTGAACGCAGATCGGACGAACCCGCGGAGCCCCCCTCCGGCCCGGCGATCGTAGGCCTCACGTGTCACCGCACACACGGGTCGCACAGGAGTCAGACAAGTGTTCGTCCGGCGCGTTCCGTGTCATCACCGTGCGGCAACCCGCTGTTTCCCGGGGCTGAGCGGGCCTGATTCCCGGGCCTGAGCGGGCCCCGTTTCCCGGGCCTGAGCGGGCCTGGTTCCCGGGCCTGAGCGGGCCTGGACCTCCTCCCGGGCGCCTTTGTGCCGTCCCCCCGGGCGCCTTTATATCGGGCATACGAGGTTCTGTCGGGCTTCTCAGCGGGGACTCAGGTGCCTCTCATGATCGCGGGGGAACCTTCTTTCATGACCGAGAGCTTCCGCCGCAGCGGCGAGTACCCCGAGGGCGACCACCAGCAGCCTGCGTACCCCCAGCAGCAGCACTCTTCTTCTCCCGTGAACCCCGAGTGGCCGCCCCCGCCGGCCTACGAGCCGGTCACGCCGGTCGCCGTCGAGCCGGGCACGACGGTCTGGCCGTCCCCGGCACAGGCTCAGGCCCATGGCCACGTCGCGGGCCAGGCCGCGGACCACACCTTCGCGGCGACCGGTGACGGCGGCTACGGCGGCGGCCACGGCGGCGATACGGCTCTCTTCACCACGTCCCCCGAGGGCGCCGGTGCCGCTCCGAAGAAGCGCGCCAGAGGTCCGCTGGCCCTGCTGGCCGCCGTCGCGATAGTCGCGGCCGCCATCGGCGGCGGCACCGCGTACGGCATCCAGGAGCTGACCGGCAACGACACCGCGTCGAGCAGCACCAGCACGAACGTGGTGCCCACCGCCAAGAAGGGCACCGTCGCCGGTGTCGCCCAGGCGGTCAGCCCGAGCATCGTCGAGATCAGCGCCGCCTCGAACGCCGGTTCGTCGACCGGCGCGGGTGTGATCATCACGTCCAGTGGCGAGATCATCACCAACAACCACGTCATCTCGGGTGCCTCCGAGATCAAGGTGCAACTGAACAACGGCAAGTCGTACACCGCGAAGGTCGTCGGCACCGACAGCAAGAAGGACCTCGCGCTCATCAAGCTGGAGAGCGCGCCGTCCGGTCTGAAGGCCGCCACGCTCGGCAACTCCGACGGCGTCCAGGTCGGCGACGACGTCGTCGCGATCGGCTCCCCCGAGGGCCTGACCGGCACCGTCACCAGCGGCATCGTGTCGGCTCTGGACCGTGACGTGACCGTCTCGACGGACGAGAGCCAGGGCCAGCAGCAACAGCAGGGCGGCGGCGGCAACGGCGAGTGGCCGTTCTCCTTCGGCGGCCAGCAGTTCAACGGCGACACCGGCTCGTCGACCACGACGTACAAGGCGCTCCAGACGGACGCCTCCCTCAACCCCGGCAACTCCGGCGGTGCGCTCATCGACATGAACGGCAACATCATCGGCATCAACTCGGCGATGTACTCGGCCGCTTCGGACTCCTCGTCCAGCTCCTCGAGCGCGGGCAGCGTCGGCCTCGGCTTCGCCATCCCGATCAACACCGTCAAGGCCGACCTGGAAACCCTGCGTTCCGGTTCCACCGGCTGAGCACCCGCCGCGATGGGTGTCGACAAGTCGATTCAAACGATTAAAGTCGAGTAAGGAGTACGCCATGATCAAGAACCTTTCGCACACGGTGGCCGACACTGACCCGGCCGAAGTCGCTCGCGCCCTCGCGGTCGCCCTCGAACTGCACGCACCGGCCCCACGGGCGCCCGAGGTGGCGGTCCCGCCGCAGCTGATGGGCCTCCGTATGCCCGCCACGCGCAGGCACCGCCGCAAGGTGGTCCTGAGCCACCTCGGCGGGGTGTGCGTGTGAGCCGGAGCGGACGACGGCCGCTCCCGGCGGGGCCTTCCTCGGCCGTACGCTCGGCCGACCGCACGGCCGGCGCCGGCTGATCCCCCGGCCGACCCCACTGGCCGACTCCCGGCCGGTCCCACTGGCCCACTCCCGACCGGTCCCGGGCTGGCAGCTCGACCGATCCGGGGCCGACCCCCTGGCCGGCCCCGACCGATCCCAGCTGATCCTTCGACCGGCCCCCGACCGATCCCAGCTGATCCTTCGACCGGCCCCCGGCAGACCCCCGACCGACCTCCCGCTGATCCCCGGCCGACCCCCGACCGATGCTTTCCGCCCCGGACCGGAATCGTGCGAGGCTGAATGCGTCCAGAACCGTCCCACCGCACCCATAGGAACCCACGCCCATGAGCCCCGCCGAAGGCGACCGTGAACCCCAGCGCATCCTGATCGTCGACGACGAGCCCGCGGTGCGCGAAGCACTCCAGCGCAGCCTCGCCTTCGAGGGGTACGACACCGAGGTGGCCGTCGACGGCGCGGACGCTCTGGAGAAGGCGACGGCATACCAGCCCGACCTGGTCGTCCTCGACATCCAGATGCCCCGGATGGACGGCCTCACCGCCGCCCGCCGTATCCGCGGCGCGGGCACGACGACCCCGATCCTGATGCTGACGGCCCGCGACACGGTGGGCGACCGCGTCACCGGCCTGGACGCCGGCGCGGACGACTACCTGGTCAAGCCCTTCGAGCTGGACGAGCTCTTCGCCCGTATCCGCGCCCTGCTGCGCCGCAGCTCGTACGCGGCGACGGCGGTGGGCGTGCCGGAGGACGACGCGCTGACGTTCGGCGATCTGCGGATGGACCTGGCGACGCGCGAGGTCACGCGCGGCGGCCGGTCGGTGGAGCTGATCCGTACGGAGTTCACGCTCCTGGAGATGTTCCTGGCGCACCCCCGCCAGGTCCTCACCCGGGAGCAGATCCTGAAGGCGGTCTGGGGCTTCGACTTCGAGCCGTCCTCCAACTCCCTGGACGTGTACGTCATGTACCTGCGCCGCAAGACGGAGGCGGGCGGTGAGCCGCGCCTCGTCCACACGGTACGGGGCGTGGGGTATGTGCTGCGGTCGGGCGGCGCGGAATGAACAGAGCGGTACGCCGTTTCAGAACCCTGCCGATCCGCTCCCGGCTGGCGCTGCTGGTGGCGGCGGCGGTGGCGTTCGGAGTGGCGGCGGTCTCGGTCACCTGCTGGTTCATCGTGCAGGGGAAGCTGTACGACGAGATCGACACCAACCTCAAGGCGCAGAAGGGACCCGTGTCGTACGGATCGGTCAAGCGCGCCGGCTACAACTGCGGCCGGGATCCGAAGAGCAGCGACGAAAGCCTCCACGGACGTTCCGAGTACTACACCCAGGTGGTCAAGGCAGACGGCACCGTCTGCGCCTTCGACGGCTCCGCGGGCACGGTGAAGGTCACCAGCAGCGACATGGCCATGGTCAAGAACCCGAGCTGGGCCGGCGGCGCGCCCCGAACTGGAACCGACAGCGAAGGCAACCCCGTGCGGGTGCTGATCATGCCGCTCATCGTCACCGACGGTCCGGTCCCCGTGCCGACTCCGGTAGACAACACCGCCGTCGTCGTGGCCGCCCCCCTGGAGGGCACCCAGTCCACCCTGAAGGACCTGGCCCTCCTCCTGCTCCTCGTCTCCGGCATCGGAGTCGTCGGCGCCGGAGCCGCCGGCCTGGCGGTGGCCCGCGCCGGCCTCAGCCCCGTCGACAAGCTCACCGACACGGTGGAACATGTCGCCCGCACGGAAGACCTCTCCGTCCGCATCCCGGTCGAGGAGGACAGCGAGGACGAGGTCGCCCGCCTCTCCCGCTCCTTCAACTCGATGACGTCCGCGCTCGCCAGCTCCCGCGAGCTGCAACAGCAGCTCATCGCCGACGCGGGCCACGAACTCCGTACGCCCCTGACGTCGTTGCGCACGAACATCGAACTCCTCACCCGCAGCGAGGAGACGGGACGCCCGCTTCCCCCGGCCGACCGCAAGGCCCTCCTGGCGTCGGTGAAGGCGCAGATGACGGAACTGGCGGCGCTGATCGGCGACTTGCAGACGCTGTCCCGCTCCGACGCGGGTCATCCGGCCGACCGCGTGGAGGTGGTCTCGCTCCAGGACACGGTCGAGGCGGCCCTGCGCCGGGCCCGGCTGCGCGGCCCGGAGCTGACGATCACGGCGGACCTCCAGCCCTGGTACGTACGGGCGGAGCCCAGCGCGCTGGAGCGGGCCATCGTGAACATCCTGGACAACGCGGTGAAGTTCAGCCCGGAGGGCGGCACGATCGAGGTCGCGCTCGACAAGGGCGCCCTGACCGTCCGCGACCACGGCCCCGGCATCGAGACCGACGAACTCCCCCACGTCTTCGACCGCTTCTGGCGCTCCCCGTCGGCCCGCGCGCTCCCGGGCTCGGGCCTGGGCCTGTCGATCGTGGCGCGCACGGTGCAGCAGTCGGGCGGCGAGGTGTCCCTGCGGCGGGCGGAGAACGGCGGGACGGTGGCGACGGTCCGCCTGCCGGGCGCGGCAACGCCGCCGCCGGATCTGGATCCGGACGACGCCGGAAGCCAGTAGTTACTTACCTGCCTTCACCCTTGGCCATCGCAAGGAACGCGGCCCAGGGCTCCGCCCCGAAGACCAACGCGGGGCCCTGCGGGGCCTTGCTGTCGCGGACGGGGACGAGGCCGGGGTAGCCGTCGGCGACCTCGACGCAGTTCGAGTCTCCCCCGTCGCTGTAGGACGACTTACGCCACACAGCGGTGGTGAGGTCGGGGGTTCCGTTCATGATCTGCACTCCTCCAGAAGGCGCTTGATGAACGTCGTCGACTCCGCCGGAGTCAACGCCGCATCCCGGACGAGATCGTAGGACAAACGGTAGGACAGGACCTTGTCCGGATCGTCGACCAGCTCACCAAAGCCATTGCCCTCCACGTAGGCAACGGGCTCGCCGACCCGCTGCCACATCAGCGTGAGGTCGCTGTTCATGAGGTCGTGCACGCCTGCCGTGAAGGGCAACACCTGAAGCGTGACCGACGCCAGTTCGGCTACGTCAACCAGATGTACCAGCTGGTCTGCCCACACCTTCTCCTTGGGAACGCGTCGCCGCAGTGCCCCCTCGTCGAGGATCACGCGGACACTCGGGGCCGGTTGGCGGTGGAGCATCTCCTGCCGTCCCACGCGCGCGGCCACCTGTTCCTCGACCTCCTCGCCGTTGCCAGCCGTTGTCTGTGCTCTGGACAACCCAGACAACACCACACGGGCATAGTCCTCGGTCTGCAACAGGCCCGGCACCCGCAGCTGGAACTTCCACATGACCCGCGCTGTCGCCTCCAGCTCCATGAACGCCTTGTACTTGTCCTTGATGACGTCCTTGCGCGCGTCCCGCCATAAGCGAACCAGCAGGTCACCGGACCCGTGGTACCTGTCCAGGTCCTCCATGACCGCCCGCTTGGAGAGCCGCTCCCCCGTCTCCAAGCGGTACAGATAGCTCTTGTCGTACGACGTCTCCCCGGCCAACTGCCCCAGCGTCTTGCCGGACTTCTCCCGCAGCAACCGCAGCGTCCGCCCGAGCGCGGCACGCCCGGACTCCCGTTCCCCGTCAACAAGTTCGTCCACGTCACCCCTCCCCGTTGCCTGGCGCCCAGACAACACCGACCCTCTTCCGCAGCGTACGGCGAAGCAGTGACGATCGAGACACGAACGGTAATCACCGCTCGTCAGGACGCTGCAAGGGAGCCGACGTGCGCGGACGTAACGCGGGACTCTGGGAATCGCTACTGCTGGCACTGGTGCGGGCGCTGCTGCCCGCCCGGGGCCGGCACCGAGCGGTCCCGCTCCAGGGCCGGGGCCGCGACCGGCTGCTGGCCCCCGCGACCGCGTCGCCGTTACGACCCCGCCGCCCCCTCGACGCACGGCAGCCCATCGAACTCGACACCCCCCTCGTACGCCCGTACCTCCTCACCTCCGAGGAACGCCGCGAACGGAGACTGCGGCGGCAGCGGTGGCACGCCCTCTGGCCGGCCGTACACGGCGTCGATGTCGGTCCTCGCCGGATCCACGGAGTGGAGGTGCCGGCGTGACCAGCGTGGACGGAACGTCCGAACAGCTTCGGCTGCTGCCCTGGACCACCCCCGACGGCAGGCCCTGCTACCTCAGCGCCGCCAGTGACCACAGCCGTCTGTCCCTGCTCGCCGACGACATGGAGGCGGCCCAACTGGACTCCGCCGAGCAGGTGCTGGCCGGAGCGAAGGCCGTGCTCGCCGACCCCAAGGCCGGCGAACGCGCGGTGCGCTTCGCGCTCACCAGGGCGACCGAGTCCCTCGGGGACACCCTCCGCATCGCCGTCAGCCGAGGCGGACGCCTCCCCGGGTAGCAGACCGGCAAGCGCAGGACGGACGGCGACACCGAAGGCACGGTCCCGGCGGAGCCGATTAGCCCCGCCCGGGCAGCCGTAGCTCGCTGACCTTCAACAGCCGGGCGAGGGCGACGTAGACCAGGGCCATCGTCACCGCTCCCGCGGCGAGGGCGAGCGCGGTCGGTGTCGTGGTGGCGGTGGCCCGGGCCGCCGCCCAGCCCGCGCCCGCGGCGACGGCGGACGCGCACAGCAATTTTCCGTACGTGCGCCGCAGCTCCCCGTCGTCGAGGCGGCGGCCGCCGAGCCGCTTCCGCAGCAGCCTGGCGGTGAGAAGGAGTCCGGCCAGGTACGACAGGGTGTACCCGGCCGCCATGCCGGTCACCGCCCAGCGGGCGGGGAGCAGCAGATGGCAGGCGGTGGCCAGCGCGATGTTCACCACGGCGATCCAGACGGCCATGAAGAAGGGCGTCCGGGTGTCCTCGAAGGCGTAGAAGCCGCGCAGCAGGAGGTACTGGGCGGAGAACGGGATCAGGCCGAGGCCGAACGCCTGGAGCATGTGTCCGAGCGGCTGCGCGGAGGCGGCGTCCGCCGCGCCGTGGGCGAAGAGCAGGGTCGCGATCCCCGGGCCCAGCGCGAGGAAGAGGAATCCGGCGGGCACGATGACCACGCCGCTGATCCGCAGCACCCGGGAGAGATCGGCGCGCAGATCCGGCAGGCGGTCCTCCGCGACGGCCCGGCTCATGCGTGGCAGCAGCGCGGTCACCAGGGAGACGGTGACGATGGACTGCGGCAGCATCCAGATCGTCTGCGCGTACGTGTAGGCCGTGTATCCGGCGCCGGCCTTCGGGAGTTCCTGGTCGACGGCGTTGGCGTAGTTGGTGACCACGGTCAGGGCGACCTGGTTGGCCAGCACGAGGAGCAGGGTCCACTTCGCGGCGTGGACGCTCTTGCCGAGACCCGTGCCGCGCCAGTCGAACCGCGGCCGGAACCGGAAGCCGGCCGCCCGCACGAAGGGAATCAGCGCGAGGGCCTGGAGCGCGATCCCGGCGGTGGTGCACACTCCGAGGAAGCGCACCTGCTGTCCGGTGATGTCCTCCACCCGGTCCGGGACCGTCATCAGGCTCAAGTACGCGCCGAACATGCCTATCAGCACGACGTTGTTCAGCACCGGCGTCCACATCATCGCGCCGAACTTCTCGCGGGCGTTGAGGACTTGGCCGAGGATGCTGAACACCCCGTAGAAGAAGATCTGCGGCAGCAGGAACCGGGCGAAGACCACGGTCAGCTCGAACGCCTCATGGCTGTCCGGGGTGTCCCGCATGTACAGGGCCACGATGCCCGGGGCGGCCCACACCGCCAGCGCCGTCCCCACGCCCAGGACGCACAGGACGAGCGTCACCAGGCGCTGCTCGTAGGCCCGTCCGCCGTCCGGCTGGGTCGCGCGGGCCCGCACCAGCTGCGGCACGAGCACGGCGTTGAGCGCGCCGCCGATCAGCAGGGTGTAGAGACTGGTCGGCACCGTGTTCGCCGTGTTGTACGTACTGGCCAGCAGGCCCGTGCCCAGCGCCGCGGCTTGCAGCACCTGCCGGATCAGCCCGGTCGCCCGCGACACCACCGTGCCCAGCGCCATGAGCAACGACGAACGGGCCAGCCCGCCCTTGCCCGCCCTGGCCTTCGGAGCGGCATGCCGCCCCTCCACCAGATCCCCCGCCGACGCGGCCCCCGTCGCGGACTCAGTCCCCTCAACCATCCGGTAAACCTACGTGGTTGACCCGCCGTCTTCGGCGGCGGGAGGCAGGCGGCGGGCGGCGGGCGGCGGGCGGCGCTCAGAGGCGGAGCATCAGGGTGTCCTCGCCGGGCACGGACATGGTCTCCGCCACTGACACGGTCTCCGTCACCGTTTCCGGCAGCGGCGCCGCCAGCCTCGCGTATGCCCCGCCCCGGGCGATGAGTTCCGTGTGCGTGCCCGTCTCGACCAGGCGGCCGCCGTCCACCACGAGGATGCTGTCCGCGTCCGGGGCCAGGCTCAGGTCGTGCGTGATCATGATGGTCGTACGGCCGGACATGAGCCGCCGCAGCGGCAGCACCACGCGGCGCGCGGCGAGCGCGTCGAGGCCTGCCGTCGGCTCGTCGAGGACCAGCACCGGGGCCGGGCGGAGCATCGCGCGGGCGATCGCGATCCGCTGGAGCTGGCCACCGGACAGGGCCGCCGTGCCGGGGGCGATCTCCGTGTCGTATCCGTCGGGCAGGGCGGCGATGAAGTCGTGCGCCGCCGCGTCCCGGGCCGCGCTCTCGATCTCCGTGTCCGTGGCGCCCGGGCGGCCGCACTCGATGTTCTCGCGGATCGTGCCGTGCAGGATCAGGGTCTCCTGGGGCAGCAGGGCCACGTTCTCGCGCAGGAACTCCAGGGGTACGTCCGACAGCGGGACGCCGTCCAGGCAGATCGCGCCCGCCGTCGGATCGTAGAAGCGGGTCAGCAGCTTCGACAGCGTCGACTTTCCGGCGCCGCTCGGGCCCGTGACCAGGACGAGTTCGCCGGGGCCCGCCGTGAACGTCACGTCGTGCAGGGACTCGCGGCCAGAGCCCGGGTAGCGGAAGGACGCGCCGTGGAAGCTGACCCAGCCGCGTACGGGCCACGGGGCGACCGGTGCGGCGGGATCGGTCACCGCCGGCTTCGCATCGAGGATCTCCTGGAGGCGGGCCGCGCCCGCGGTGGCGGCGGTCAGGGTCAGGCCGAGCTGACCGAGGTTGCGGATCGGCGGGTAGAGATAGCCGAGGAAGGCGGCGAAGGCCAGCAACTGGCCCAGCGTCATACGGCCCTGGGAGATCTCCCAGGCGCCCAGGCCGATCACCGCGAGCACGCACAGCGTCTCGACGACCTCGACGACCTGCTCGTACATCTCGCTCGCCCGCGCCCCGCGCACGGACGCCCGCATCCAGGCACGTGCCTCGCGGTCGAGCCGCTTCTCCTCGGCGCCGCGGCGGTTGTACGCCTGGGTGAGGACGATGTTGCCGAGGGACTCCTCGACGACCGAGGTGATCGCGCCGTCGGCGGCCCGCTCGTCCTGCGCGGACTCCTTGATACGGCCGGCGAAGCGGCGTGCGGTGACGAGGAAGAGAGGGGCGAGCAGGAAGGTGACGAGGGCCAGGTCCCAGCGCAGCCAGAGCGCGGCGGCCGCGTAGAAGACGGCGGAGAAGGCGGCGGAGAAGGTGCCGACCACCCCCGATACGACCAGCTGTTCGATGGCCTCCACGTCACCCGTCAGCCGCTCCACCAGGTCGCCCTGGCGGTGCTTCTGGAAGAAGTCCGGCGGCAGGTCCTGGACGTGCCGGAAGACGTTCGCGCGCAGCCGCAGGACGAAGCGCTCGGCGGTCCAGGTGGCGAGCGAGTTGCCGAGGTAGCCGACGAACGCGCCGAGGGCGGCGGCGCCCAGCCAGGCCACGGCGGGACCCCAGAAGGCGGAGAGCGAACCGGCCTTCAGGGCGTGGTCGGTGAGCTCGGCGAAGAGCAGGATCGACGCGGTCTCGGCGAGCGCGGACACGATCACGCACCCGATGATGAGCGCCAGCCACTTGCGGTCGCCGCGCGTCAGCGGCCAGAAGCGCGCGAACGCCTCTTTGACCTCGCGCATGTCACTTCTCCTTCTCGGTAACCCCTGGGACGTGGTCCCGGTACCCCCGGGACATGGCCGAGGCGGGGCCGCCGGAGAGATGTCCGGTGGCCCCGCCTCGTGGCGGACGTCAGCCCTGCTTGCCGACCGGGCGGCGCCTCGGCGCGGCCTTCTTCGGCGCGTGCTTCTTGGGGGCGGCCTTCTTCGGGGCCGGCTTCTCGTTCTTCTTGATGGGGGTGATCTTGTGGAAGCTCATGGGAATGCCTCTTTCCGCGAATTGAATTGCTCAGGTATTTGCTGTGCGTAAGCCCTGAAGGCTGTGAATCAACCCTGGAATCAATCCTGGCTCTTGTTGCCGACCGGGCGGCGGACCTGACGCCTGGCCGGCTTGTGCTGCGCCTTCTTGGGGGCGGGGGCGGCGGGAGCGGCCTTGCGGGGCTTCTTGACCGGGGCGACCTTGTGGAAGCTCATGGGTGTCTCCTTGTTCCGTGCGGGTGACGTGCGGGTGATTTCCCTTTGCCGTTTGCGTTGTTCGCTTTCGACATGGAAAACACTACGGGACCCCGGGGCCGGAAAAGGCTAATTCAGCTGAGACCTCAATGAATTGCGCCTGAGACAAATTTTCAGACGGCCCGCGGAACCGAACCCGTATTCACACAGAATTTAGGACGATGTCCCGTCAGGACCCACGCCCCGTCAGGACTTGCGCCCCGTCAGGACTTGCCGACGCGCAGTCCCGACCCCACGAGCCGCACCCGGATGCCGTCCTTCATCACGCGTACGTCCCGCAGCCACAGGTCCCCGTGCTCCGGCTGCGGGAGACGGAAACCGAAGGAGAGACGGTCGACGAGGACCGGGCGGGTGAGCCGGGACAGGCCGTCGAGGAGCGCGGGGTCAAGACCGAAGCGCTTCAGCAGCTCCGGGTGGGCCGCCGCCACGTCGATCAGGTTCAGGCCCATCGCCTGGCGCGCGAAGCGGTCCGAGCCGGTGAGCTCGGCGAGCTTCGTGTCGTCGCTCAGGGCCGCGCGGACCGCCGCGTCGGGGACCCGCAGGGCACGCACGATCGACGGGACCGACAGCAGCGCCTTCGCCTTCGCCGTCTCGTGGGCGAGCCGGGCCGCCGACCGCCGGCTCAGATGCAGGCCCTCGGAGGGGCGGGTGCCCGGCCGGTAGGTGGCCACGTCCCCGATGTCCAGGCGCATACCGCCGATCCGCGTCGCGATGCCGCGCGCGCCGTCCCGCTCGATCCGGGCCTGCGCCCTCAGCCGCAGGTCGTGGCCCGCCACCGGCAGCGTGCCGCGCGCCAGCACCCGGTCGCGGCCCTCGCCCCTGAACCTCACCTGGGACGCGCCGAGTTCCCGGTCGAGGTCGTCGAAGGCGAGCAGCACCTCGCCGTGCAGCTCGGGTATGCGGGCGCCGCGCGGGGACGTCGGGCCGCCGTTGATGCGTACGCCCGTCGCGGTCGCCGACACCTTCGCCAGCGAGACCCGGTCGGCCGCCACGTCCGGCACGGTCAGCTTCACCGAGTCCAGTCGGCTGTCGCCGAGTTGGGTGAGGAAGGGAAAGCCGTCGATCTCGACCTCGGGCGCCGCGCTCAGACCGAGCCGGTCCTGGAGCGCTCCGGCCGCCCGCTGCTCGGCGTAGAGCAGTGCCCAGCGGTCGGCGAGGGTGAGGAAGGCGGCGAGAACAAGGACTCCGACCACCGCCTTCATCGCGAGCGGCAGCCCGGCGAAGCGACGTCGGCGGCGCCGGGCGCCGCGGCGCCGGTGGTTGGGCGGAGCCCAGTCCTCCACGGGCTCGGGCTCCTCCACCCGGAGGAACTCGTCCAGCGGCAACACTTCCAACGGCCCGTCGTCCAGGGCGCCCAGCTCGTCGTAGGGATTTGTATAGGTGTTCGGGCGGGTATTCGTATGCGGATCCGTATCGGGATCCGCATACGGATCCGTATCGGAATCCGTATCGGAATCCGCATCGGGATGCGTCGCTGTGCGGTGGGGAGTACGCATCGATTCATTCGATCATGCGCACCGGCCCCACACGCAACCGCTACCTCAGGTATGCGACCTACTTCACGACCGTGATCCGGTTCGCCGCCGGCACCGGATAAGGCGTCCCGGCCGAGGAGTTGGCCGTCAGGTACGCCTCGAGCGCGGCCAGGTCGTCACCGCCGACGACGACGTTCGTGCCCTTGCCGAGCTCCGCGAAGCCGTCGCCGCCGCCCGCGAGGAAGGAGTTCATCGCGACGCGGTAGGAGGCGGCCGGGTCGATCGCCGAGCCGTTCAGCTTGACGGAGTCGGTGACCACGCGCGCGGCGCCCGCCTTGGTGAGATCCAGGGTGTACGTCAGCCCGCCGGAGATCTGGAGGATCTTCGGCGCGGCCTCGTTGGACCCGCTCACCTGCTGCTGGAGCGCGGTGACCAGCTGTGCGCCGGTCAGGTTCACCAGGTTCACGGTGTTGGCGAACGGCTGGACCGTGTACGCCTCGCCGTACGTCACCACCCCGTCGCCCTCGCCGCCGCTCGCCGCGTAGGTGAGCGGGGCGCGGATGCCGCCCGGGTTCATCAGGGCCACGTCGGCCTCGGGGTCGACGGACCTGGCGTACGCGAGCTGCGCGTCCGCGATCAGGTCCCCGAGCGGGGACTCGGCACCCGTGTTGCCGATCTCGCCCGCGATGTAGCCGAGGGGCCGGGAGGCGATCGGCGCGGAGAGCGTCTTCCACTTGGTGATGAGGGCCGTCATGTCGGCGGCCTTCGTCACGTCACGGGTGACGACGCGGTTCACCGACTTCGTGGCCTTCACCGCCGTACGCGCGATGTCGCCGGTCCGCCGGTCGTACGTCAGGGTCGTGTCCGTGTAGAGGCGGCCGAAGGAGGACGCCGAGGTGACCATGCGCGGCTTGCCCGCCGGGTCGTTGATCGTGCACGCGTACGCCTGGTGGGTGTGGCCGGTGACCAGCGCGTCCACCGCCGGGGTCACGTTCTTGGCGATGTCGACGATCGGGCCGGAGATGCCGTCGCCGGCGCCCGGGCTGTCGCAGTCGTAGTTGTACGCCGTCGACGCGGGCGCGCCGCCCTCGTGGATCAGTGCGACGATCGACTTCACGCCCTGCTTCTGGAGCACCTTGGCGTACTTGTTGATCGTCTCGACCTCGTCGCCGAACTTGAGGCCCTTGACGCCGTCGGCGGAGACGATGTTCGGGGTGCCTTCGAGGGTCACGCCGATGAAGCCGACCTTGACGCCGTTCTTCTTCCACACCCAGTAGGGCTTGAGGAGCGGCTTGCCGGTCTTCTCGTCGGTGACGTTCGCGGCGAGGTAGGGGAAGTCGGCGCCCCGGAACTTCTCGCTGTCGTCGTCGTAACAGCCGTCCTTCGGGTGACAGCCGCCGTTCTGGAGGCGGGCCAGTTCCTTGGCGCCCTCGTCGAACTCGTGGTTGCCGACGCTCGTCACGTCCAGGTCGAGCTTGTTCAGCGCGGCGATCGTCGGCTCGTCGTGGAAGAGGCCGGAGATCAGCGGGGACGCGCCGACCATGTCGCCCGCGCCTGCCGTGATCGAGTACTTCTTGCCCTTGCGGGCCTCACGCAGATGCGTGGCGAGGTACTCGACACCGCCCGCGTCGACGGTCTTGCTCGTCCCGTCCGCCTGAAGCTCCGTGACCCGCCCCGAAGAACCGGCCGGCGGCTCCAGGTTGCCGTGCAGGTCGTTGAAGGACAGCAGCTGTACGTCCTGGTAGCGGCCGGGAAGGCCGTGCCCGTGGCCGCCGGGCCTGCCGCCGCCGGCGCTCGCGGGCAGCGCGGCGACCAGCGCGCCGACGGTGGCGAGCCCCGCGGCGGTGGAGAGGATGCGGTGGATACGTCTGTGCCGGTACGTCGGCGGCATGGGCCCCCCTGCGTGAGTTGTGTAAAGGCTGTGCCAAGGCGGTGGTTCGCGCAGCCTAGATTCAACGCGCGTAGCGCAACAGGGGGTTCGTGGTTACAAGCAGGTTGCCGTTGCCTCCCCTTTGCCCCCTGCTCCCCGTACCCTCGTACGCATGACCAGCGACGACACCGTATGGCCGGGCGCCGGCCGTTCCATCGAGACCCTTGCCGCGCTCTCCCCCGGGCAGGCCGAAGCCGTGCTCGCGCTCCTCGACGAGGCCGCGCGGGTCGACGGGCAGCCGGCGGTGTCCGAGCAGGGGCGGCTACAGCTGCGCGGCGGCGAGCGGGAGGGCGTACGGCATCTGCTGCTGAGCGCGGGCGACACGCTCGTCGGGTACGCGCAGCTGGAGGACACCGACCCGGTGGAGGCCCCGGCCGCCGAGCTGGTCGTGCACCCCGCGCACCGCGGGCGCGGACACGGGCGGGCGCTGGGTACGGCGCTGCTGGCCGCGACCGGCAAGCGGCTGCGGGCGTGGGCGCACGGCGGACACTCGGCCGCCCGGCACCTGGCGCAGGTGCTCGGGCTGACCCTCTTCCGTGAACTGCGCCAGATGCGGCGGCCGTTGGCCGGGCTCGACCTGGCCGAGCCGAAGCTGCCGGACGGTGTCACCGTGCGCGCCTTCGTGCCGGGCCAGGACGACGCGGCCTGGCTCGCGGTGAACGCGGCGGCCTTCGCGCACCACCCCGAGCAGGGCTCCCTCACCCAGCGCGACCTCGACGACCGCAAGGCGGAGCCGTGGTTCGACCCGGCCGGCTTCTTCCTGGCCGAGCGCGACGGCGAGCTGATCGGCTTCCACTGGACGAAGGTGCACGCGCAGGAGGGCATCGGCGAGGTGTACGTGCTCGGCGTCCGCCCCGGCGCCCAGGGCGGCGGCCTCGGCAAGGCCCTGACGACGATCGGACTACGCCATCTGGAGGCACAGGGACTGCCGACCGCGATGCTGTACGTCGACGCGGACAACAAGGCGGCGGTGAGCGTGTACGAGCGACTGGGCTTCGCCACGCACGAGACGGACCTGATGTACCGAACGGAGTCGTGAGCGGCGGCGGGCACGGAGGCGGGCTCAGCCCCCGTCAGCCCCCGTCAGCCCCGGTTCGTTCCCCTACCGGCGTTCACTTCCCGGAGCGCGGCGGACGGCGGCGCGTACCGGAGGTCAGCCGTCGTGCCCGCAGGGGTTCCGGCCCGGACGCGGCCCAGACCAGCACCCCGACGGCGAGGAGCGCCGCCCACCGCACATGCGCGGCCTGCCACCGCGGGTCGGCCGGGCCGACGTACAGCGACCAGCGCCCGGGAAGCAGCAACAACCCGGCACAGGCGGCGAACAGCAGCCAGGCCGCCGTGGCCGCGCCCGGCTCCGCCGTGTCCGACCAGCGCACGGCGGCGGCCGCGCCGGCCAGGGCGAGCGCCGCCAGCGCGGCCGCCTCCAGGGTCACCGGCCCGGCCGGGGGCCGCCCCGGGGCGAGGAGCAGTACGGCCGTCCACCACAGCGCGGCGACCGGCGCGACGAGCTGCCAGGCGCAGCCCGGTGCGTACCGGCCGCCGGGTCGGCACCGCGGCGGTGGTGTGCCGGGCCGGGTCGTCGAGCAGGAAGGCGAGCCCGAGGGCGAGGCACAGGGCGCCGGCCCGCAGCGGGGGAAGGCTCTCCCAGGGCCACAGCCGCGGCAGCCCGGCGAACACCAGGCCGAGCGCACCGGCCACCGCGAGCGCCCGCCACGGGAGGGTACGCAGCACGGGACCGAGCAGCGCGCGGATCACGGCGTACTCGCCCCCGATCCCCCGCTCCCCGCTACTCGTCCGCACACTCGTCCCCGGTCGCCTTGGGCGCCGCCACCCCCAGCAGCTCGGCCGCCCTCGTGAGCGACGTCTTCGAGGACGTCAGCTCCGTCCAGTGCGTCTTCACCCGGGCCGTGACGCCGTAGCGCGGGCGCTCGAACAACTCCCGTACGACCGTGGTCTGTCCGCGCGTCATGGACAGCCCGTCCGTCGGGGTCAGGGCCAGGGCGGAGCCCTCGACGGAGTCGTCGAGGCGGACGTCGCCCAGCGCGTAGACCGGGTCGGACTCCGTGCCCAAAGCCAGCCACATGATGGTCACCACCCGTGCGTCGCACATCTCGACGGTCGCGTTCTCGTTGCCCGCCACCAGCACCGAGGCGACGGCGACCGCGAACTTCAGACGCTGGTTGCCACCCCACTCGGTGCCGACGGTGACCTGCCGCGGCGTCCGGACGGGGTCGATCGCGGCGTCGCTGGTCAGATCGGAGATGTCCGCGACCCGCTGCCGTACGGTCAGCCGCTCGCCCCCGGCGGCCCCGCCCGCGAGGGACTGGACGCGCTCCACCACCTCGGCCCAGTCGGCACGTTGGCCGCTCCACTCGGGGAAGGCGCAGTACGTCGACCGGCCGAGCGGGGCACACGACTGGACCTTCTCCGGCGTACGGGACGCCGTCGTACGGGCCTTGGCCAGGGCCGCCGAGTCGCCCGGGGACTGCCCGGCGGCACCCGCGACCGTGACGGCGAGCGCGAGGGCGGTCAGCGCCTTCACCCTGCGGGCCCGTCCGCCGCTCAGCAGCACCGCGGCACCCAGCAGCAGACCCGCGAGACCCACCAGATACAGCGCGTGCCAGGCGGCCGGGCGGCCCAGCAGATCGGAGGGCAGCGGAGGGGCGCCGGTCTCGGAGACGGTCGGCCACAGCCACTTCTGCCAGTGCCCGTCGTTCGTGCCCGCGGCCACGAGGACGGCGAAGAAGAAGGCACCGACCACGAGCAGCGGGACGGCCAGGGAGTAGGGGATCAGCCGGGCGAGCAGCACCCCGAGGATCCCGGTCAGCAGCACCATGAGCGGTCCCACGGCCAGTTCGGCCACCGACCCGTGTCCGACCGCGCCCGGCTTCAGTGCCGCCCAGCTGAACTCGAAGGCGACGACCAGCGCGGTGACGACGGCGTACGGGACGACGGACAGGGCGTGCGCGAGGGTGCGCCGCCACGGCTCCATCACCAGCACGTCGAAGTGGCCGTCGGTGCCGTTCCGCCGGGAGCGCAGTACGGTCCGGTTGACGCAGGCGAGCAGGGCGATGGCGAGGAACAGCGGCCCGGACTGGGTACCGCGGTCGACGTCCTGGAGGATCGGGTAGTCGCCCGCCGCGTCGCCGGCGAACAGCTGCCAGCCGGTGAAGCCGAAGTACAGGGGCAGGAACACGAACACCGGTATGTGATGGAGCAGTTCGCGCGCCTCGAAGCGGGCGAGGGCGAGGACGGCGGCCGCGGGGCGCCCGTCGGGCCGTACCGGTTCGTCCATGGCGGGGGCGGCCCCCTCCGTGTCCGCGTCCCTGAGGGCGCTCGGGGTCGTGCTCGTGCTCATGCCGCCACCTCCGCCGGCTCGCCGTCGAGGGCGAGCAGGTAGCCGTCCTCCAGGGTGGGGTCGAGAAGCCGGGCGCCCTCGGGCGGGTCGCCGACGTTGCGGAACGACCCCGTGCCCGTGCGCCAGCCGGCCCGCGCCCCCGGATCGCGCTCCGTGCTGCTCCACACATGGCCCGCCGCCCGTGCGGTCAGCTCGGCCGGGGTGCCCTCGAAGCGGACGCGGCCCCGGGCCATGACGATCACCTGGTGGCAGAGCATCGCGACGTCCTCGGTCTGGTGGGTGGACAGCAGCACGGTCCGGCCCTCGCCCGCCTGGGCGATCAGCTCCCGGAAGCGCATGCGCTGTTCGGGGTCGAGGCCGACGGTCGGTTCGTCGAGGACGAGGAAGCCGGGGTCGCCGACCAGCGCGGCGGCCAGGGCGACGCGCTGCCGCATGCCGCCGGACAGCCGCTTGATGCGCTTGCCGCGTACGTCCGACAGGTCGACGGCGTCGAGCACGCGCCGCACCTCCCGGTGCCGGGTGCCGCGCTCGGTCAGCTCCTTGAGGATCGCCACGTAGTCGACGAACTCGAAGGCGGTGAAGTCCGGGTGGAAGCCGGGGGTCTGCGGCAGATAGCCGAGCTCCCGGCGGACTTCCTGCCGTCCGGCCGCGGTGCCCGGGTCGTGGCCGAGCACGGTGAAGGCACCCCGGTCGGCGGGCACGGCGGTGGCCAGGACCCGCAACAGGGTGGTCTTTCCGGCCCCGTTGGGCCCGAGCAGCCCGGTGACACCCGGGTGGAGGCGGACGGTCACGTCGTCGAGGGCGGCGGTACCGCCGTAGCGGAGGGTCAGGCCGCAGCCCGAAACCGTGGGTGCGCTGGTCACGCGGCACTCCTGAGAAAGAGGTCGAAGGAGGAGGGGCAGGAGGGGCAGGAGGGGCAGGAGGGGCAGGGGAGGGAACTGGGGGACCCGGTGGTCATGAGTCGCCCCCGTCGTCCCCGAAGGTCTGGTGCGAGCGGGTGCCGCCGAGGCCGATCCGGGCGACCGGGCCGAGGACGCGGAGCACCGCGTCCAGGACCAGGAGGGCCGCCGCGGCACCGGTGAGGACCGCCGCGGCGGTCAGCCGGGCCGCCCTGGCCGCCCGTGGTCGCCATCCGCGAAGGAGACCGCGCGGGCCGGGCATCACACCGCACCCCCGCCCGGCAGGTGCGCGAACGGCAGGCGCGCGGCGACGGAGTCGAAACGGTCCCGGGTCCGGTACAGCAGCCCGGCGGCCAGCGCCGCGACCACGGCCGCGGCTCCCTGGCCCGCCATGGTGAACGGCGCGAGCGTCTCGTGGGTCCTCGCCTGCGCGACCAGCAGCAGCCCGATCCACGCCCCGCCGGTCAGGGCGGGCGCGAGAACCGGCCCGAGCCGGGGGGTCAGCGCGAGCCCGGTGCCGGTGAGGGCGAGCGCGGGCAGCAGCCAGGCCAGGGCGCGCAGTCCGTAGCCGGGCAGCGCGAGCGTGGCGAGCCCGTTCAGGAGGAGGCCGGTGGCCAGCACCGCGAGCGTGCGGATCAGCAGCAGCCGGAATCCGTGCAGCGGCGCGACCACGGCCATCTCGTACGTCGGGTCGAGCACGGGGCCGTACGACAGCGCGACCCCGGCGAGCGGGAGCAGCGGCGCGAGTGCGAGGAACAGGGCCGGAGAGTCCACGGTGAGCACGATGCCCACCGTCATGACCAGCAGGAACGCGACCGCGCCCAGCCAGGAGCGGCGCAGCACGGGCGTGGCCGTCAGCAGCCGCGCGGTGTGGTCGGCCACGCCCGCCCGTACCAGCAGCGACTCGAACATTCCGGGCCGGGGCGCGTCCAGCTCGGCGTCGAGCCGCTCCCACGCGGCGTCCAGCGCGACCGGGTCGCCGGCCTCGGCCAGCGCCGCCCGGCACCGCTCGCACGCGGCGAGGTGGGTGTCGGCGGACCAGAGCCGGGGCGGTGCCAACTCGCCCTGTACGTAAGCCCGGAGGTCGTCCTCCGGCACATGCCAGGTCGTATCCCTCATGCCAGCGCCTCCCGCAGCTGCTTCCGGGCCCGCAGGGCCCGTGTCTTGACCGTGCCGGGCGGAATGCCGAGCAGGACGGCCGCTTCCCTGGTGGTGAGACCGTCGATCACCGTGGCCTGGAGCACCGCCCGCAGCTCCGGCGAGAGCCGGACGAGGGCGCCCGCGAGGTCCCCGTGCTCCACCCCCGCGAGCACGCGTTCCTCCGCGGACGCCTCGTCTCGGTGCCGCAGCCGCGCCAGCGCCTGCCGCAGCCGTCCGCGCGCCCCGTCGCCGCGCAGCGCGTCGATGAGCCGCCGCGAGCCGACGCGCCACAGCCAGCCGGCCACGTCCCCGTCCTCGCGGTAGCGGGCCGTGCCGCGCCACACCGCGAGGAACGTCTCCTGAACGACGTCGTCCACGAGGCCCGCGTCGGCGCAGCGTCCGCGCAGCCGGGCGGTCAGCCAGGGCGCGTACCGCCGGTACAGCTCCTCGAAGGCGCGCCGGTCCCCGTCCGCCGCGGCCCGCAGCAGTTCCCCGTCGCTTCTCGTCTCCCTCACGCCCCTTCATCGGACGAGCCCCTGCGATCGGTTCACTCGAACGGACTTGACTTTGCGACGAGTCTTGCACCACCCTTTCACTACTCAATTAGTGAAAGGGTGGTTGAACGGGTGGTCGAGTACCGCATCGACCGGCGCTCCGGCGTCGCCACCTACGTCCAGATCGTCCAGCAGACCAAGCAGGCCCTGCGCCTGGGCCTGCTCGAACCCGGCGACAAGCTGCCCACGGCCCGCGAGGTCGTGGAGGCCACCGCCATCAATCCGAACACCGTCCTCAAGGCCTACCGCGAGCTGGAGCGCGAGGGCCTGGTGGAGGCACGCCGCGGCCTCGGCACCTTCGTCCGCCGGACGCTGGGCGCCGCCCCGGCCGACTCGCCGCTGCGCACCGAACTCGACGCCTGGGCGCAGCGCGCCCGTACGGCGGGCCTCGACCGCGAGGACGTCGCCGCACTCCTCGGCTCCGTACTCGACGAACACTTCCCGAAGGGGGACCAGTGAGTTCCACCCGCACCACCGCGGACGTCGCCCTGGAGGCGTACCGGCTCGGCAAGCGGTACGGCAGGCGCCCGTCCGCGGCCCTGGACGACTGCTCCTTCCGCCTCCCGGCCGGCCGCGTCAGCGCACTGGTGGGCCCCAACGGGGCCGGGAAGTCGACCCTGCTGGCGCTGGCGGCCGGACTGCTGCGGCCCACCTCGGGCACGCTCACCGTCCTCGGCGGGGCTCCCGGCGAAGCCCGCGACCGCGTCGCCTACCTCTCCCAGGACAAGCCGCTGCACCCCCAGCTCACCATCGCCGAGACCCTGCGCCTGGGCGCCGAGCTCAACCCGGGCCGCTGGGACGCCGCCCACGCCGCCTCGCTGGTCGAACAGGGCTCGCTCGACCCCGCGACGAAGATCCGCCGGCTCTCCGGCGGCCAGCGCACCCGCGTCGCCCTCGCCCTCGCGCTCGGCAAGCGGCCCGACCTGATGCTGCTCGACGAGCCGATGGCCGACCTCGACCCGCTCGCCCGGCACGAGATGATGGGCACGCTGATGGCGGACGCCGCCGAGCGCGGCACGACGGTGCTGATGTCCTCGCACATCGTCGCCGAACTCACCGACGCCTGCGACCACCTGCTGCTCCTGGGCGACGGCCGCATCCGGCTCGGCGGCGGCATCGACGACCTGCTCACCGCGCACTCCCTGGTGACCGGCCGCGGAACGCCCGCCGACCTCGCCCCGCACACGGTCGTCGAGTCCCGGGCCAGCGGCCGCGGCCTGACCGCGCTGATCCGCCGCGACGGACCCGTCGACAGCGGCTGGGAGGTCCAGGAACCGTCCCTGGAGGAACTGCTCCTCGCCCACCTGCGCGCCCCGGGCGCCCCGGCCCTGATCACTCCGGGCACGGCCGTCTCCGTGGAGGTGACCGCATGAGCGCCACCACCCTCGCCACGCCCCGGCGCCGCACGCTCCCCGGCCCCCGCGGCCTGGTCTGGACCGTCCTGCGCCTGCACCGCACCGCACTGTGGATCTGGCTCGCCTTCGTGACCGGCACCGCGGGACTGCTGCTCTGGCTGTACGGACCGGGGGCGACGGCGGCCCAGCAGGCGTTCGACACGTACGGGTACTACGTGCCGGGCGGCCTGAACTCGACGAAGGAGGCGTACGACGACCTCTTCTACCGGCCCGCCACCCTGATCAGTGTCGCCACCTTCGTCGTCCCGCTGTTCGCGGGCGGCGCGCTCATCGGCCGCGAGCTGGAGACCGGCACCGCGCAGCTCGCCTGGACGCAGTCGGTGAGCCCGGCGCGCTGGCTGGCCGCGCGGCTCGCCGTGCCCGCGCTCCTCATCGCCACCGGCACCGGCCTGCTCGTGGCCCTCTACCGGCTCCTGTGGTCCGCCCACAACGGCCTGCTGGTGGCCGGCTACGCCCCCCGTGAGCTCTACTTCGCCATCGGCCCGGCGACCGTCGTGCACCCCCTGCTCGGCCTGGCCCTCGGCGCGCTCATCGGCCTGCTGGTGCGCCGCGCGCTGCCGGCGATCGCGGTCGCCGCCGGCACCCAGTACGTGCTCACCGCACTCCACAACCGGCTCTGGCCCTTCCAGCACAACACGCCCTACAGCCCGCCCGCGGAACTCTCCGTGCACAGCGGCGCGTTCACCTCGGGCGGCGCCCTGATCCCCGACCCGGGCTGCTACGACAGCAAGCGGTGCCTCGCCGAACACCATGTCGTGGGCTTCACCCGCGACTACCTCCCGTCCCCCGAGTACTGGCCCCGCCAGCTCCTGGAAACGGGCCTTCTGCTGGCCGCCACGGCGGTCGTCGTCGCGGTGGCGTTCCGCGTCCTGAACAGGAGCGTGACCACCCCATGAGCACCCTTCCCGTGCGGGGCCTGTCATGGACGGTCCTGCGTCTGCACCGCTCGGCGGTGGTCCTGTGGGGCGGCGCGCTGCTCGCCGCCACCGTGGCCCTCATCTGGATGTACGCCATCGGGGACGACGCCCGCGCGGGCATCGGCGCCTGCGCCACGCCCGCCACCGGCCAACTGCCGCCCTGCTCGGCGGTCCACGCGATCACCGCCGACGGCATCTATGCCGACACCCTCGCGTCGGTCGGCACCGCCGTGTCGTACCTGATGTTCCCGGTCGCCGCCTGGGCGGGCGGCGCGCTGACCGGCCGCGAGCTGGAGACCGGCACCGCCCATCTGGACTGGACCCAGTCCGTCACACCGGCGCGCTGGCTCGCCGCCCGGCTCACCGTCCCGGCGGCGCTGCTCGCGAGCGGCACCGCCGCGGCGGTCCTGCTCAACGTCTGGGCCCGCCAGGACGGCAACCCGGACCTCGTCGGCGACTGGTACTACGCGGACGTCTTCGTCTCCACCGGCCCGGCCGCCGTCGCCCACGTCCTCGCGGGCCTCGCCCTGGGCGCGCTCGCCGGGCTGCTCACCAAAAAGACGCTGCCTGCCATCGGCCTGGCCCTCGCGGCGACGCTCGTGCTCCACAACGCGCTGGACTGGTACCGGACGAGCCTGTGGCCGACCGTCACGACCACCGGACGGGCGGCCCTCGACCTCCCGCGCAGCGCGCTGGACCTCGAACACGGGGTCATCACCACCACCGGCGAACGCATCGGCAACAACACGGCCTGCGTCGGCTCCGACAGCCTCGCCGACGTCCAGAGGTGCAAGTCCTCCAGCAATCTGACCGACTTCTGGGCCACGTACCACCCGCGGTCCCACTTCTGGCCCCTCCAGTTCATGGAGACCGGCCTCCTCCTCGCCCTCGCCGCCGCGGCCACCGCCACCGCCTTCTGGCTCCTGCGCCGCCGCACGGCATAGGGCCGGTCCGGGTACGCCCCCGACGGGGGTGGGGGGCGTACCCGGCCACGCCGCTCCCGGCCACGCGGCTCGGCGACCGCACGGCTCGGCCCGGCTCAGCGGCCGCACGGGCTCCCGGTGCCACGGACGCCCGGGAGCCGCCCCCCGCTATCCCGCACGTCATGTCTCCGTAACCAACGATTCAGACGACCTTGCGACCCTCGGCCAATGAACCCCGCCGTGCCCGAGCCCTCGCCGCCTCCGGTGAACGGGGAGAGCAAGCGAACCGGCCGCCAGGTCGTCGCGCTCCCGCCCGCTCGCTCTGACGCGCCCTTCCCCCGCCCGGCGCGGAAGAATGGGGCCATGAGCCAGCCAAATGTCCAGGCACAGGTCCAGCACCCGCAGCCCTCCGTGGGGTCCATCGCCGCGCACCGCCCGCACACCGTGGCCGCCGCGGTCTCCGACCTGGAGCCCGACCTCGATGCCGACCTCGACGCGTACGAGGACACCGACGCCGACGGCGTCCAGCTCCCGCAGGGCCGCTTCCTCGACCGGGAGCGCAGCTGGCTCGCGTTCAACGAGCGCGTCCTCGAGCTCGCCGAGGACCCGAACACGCCCCTCCTCGAGCGGGCGAACTTCCTGGCGATCTTCGCCAGCAACCTCGACGAGTTCTTCATGGTGCGGGTGGCGGGACTGAAGCGCCGCATCGCCACCGGCGTCGCCACCCGCTCCGCCTCCGGTCTCCAGCCCCGCGAGGTCCTGGAGATGATCTGGGCCCGCTCCCGCGAGCTGATGGCCCGGCACGCCGCCTGCTACCAGGAGGACGTCGCCCCCGCGCTGGCGGAGGAGGGCATCCACCTGGTCCGCTGGAACGAGCTGACGGAGAAGGAGCAGGCCCGCCTGTTCACCCTGTTCCGGCACCAGATCTTCCCGGTGCTGACCCCCCTCGCCGTCGACCCCGCGCACCCCTTCCCGTACATCTCGGGCCTGTCCCTGAACCTCGCCGTGGTCGTGCGCAACCCGGTCAGCGGCCACCGCCACTTCGCCCGCGTGAAGGTCCCGCCGCTGCTCTCCCGCTTCCTGGAGGCGTCCCCCGACCGCTACGTCCCCATCGAGGACGTCATCGCGGCGCACCTGGAAGAGCTGTTCCCGGGCATGGAGGTCCTGGAGCACCACACCTTCCGCCTCACCCGCAACGAGGACCTCGAGGTCGAGGAGGACGACACCGAGAACCTGCTCCAGGCCCTGGAGAAGGAGCTCATGCGCCGCCGCTTCGGGCCGCCGGTGCGCCTGGAGGTCGAGGAGTCCATCGACCGGCACGTCCTCGATCTCCTCGTACGGGAGCTGAAGGTCTCCGAGGCGGAGGTCTACCCCCTGCCCGGCCCCCTGGACCTCACCGGCCTCTTCGGCATCGGCGCCCTCGACCGGCCCGAGCTGAAGTACCCCAAGTTCATCGCGGGCACCCACCGCGACCTCGCCGAAGTCGAGTCGGCGTCCGCGCCGGACATCTTCGCCGCCCTGCGCGAGCGCGACGTCCTGCTCCACCACCCGTACGACAGCTTCTCCACCTCCGTCCAGGCCTTCCTGGAGCAGGCGGCGGGCGACCCCGACGTCCTCGCCATCAAGCAGACCCTGTACCGGACCTCGGGCGACTCGCCGATAGTCGACGCGCTGATCGAGGCCGCCGAGGCGGGCAAGCAGGTCCTCGTACTGGTCGAGATCAAGGCCCGCTTCGACGAGCAGGCCAACATCAAGTGGGCGCGGAAGCTGGAGGAGTCCGGCTGCCACGTCGTATACGGCCTCGTCGGCCTGAAGACCCACTGCAAGCTGTCGCTGGTGGTCCGGCAGGAGGGCGAGACCCTGCGGCGCTACTGCCACGTCGGCACGGGCAACTACCACCCCAAGACCGCCCGGCTGTACGAGGACCTGGGCCTGCTCACCGCCGACCCGCAGGTCGGCGCGGACCTCTCCGACCTCTTCAACCGGCTGTCGGGCTACTCACGCCGCGAGACCTACCGCCGTCTCCTCGTCGCCCCCAAGTCCCTGCGCGACGGCCTGGTCTCACGGATCAACAAGGAGATCCAGCACCACCAGGCCGGACGGCCCGCGTTCGTCCGCATCAAGGTCAACTCGATGGTGGACGAGGCCATCATCGACGCCCTCTACCGCGCGTCCCAGGCCGGCGTCCCGGTCGACGTGTGGGTGCGCGGCATCTGCGCGGTGCGCCCCGGCGTCACGGGCATGTCCGAAAACATACGGGTGCGCTCCATCCTCGGCCGCTTCCTCGAACACTCGCGGGTCTTCACGTTCGGCAACGGCGGCGAGCCCGAGGTGTGGATCGGCAGCGCCGACATGATGCACCGCAACCTCGACCGCCGCATCGAGGCCCTCGTCAGGGTCACCGACCCCGCCCACCGGGCCGCCCTCAACCGGCTCCTGGAAACCGGGATGTCCGACACCACCGCCTCCTGGCATCTGGGCCCGGACGGCGAGTGGACACGGCACGCGACCGATGCCGAGGGCCAGCCCCTGCGGAACGTCCAGGAGATGCTCATAGACGCCCGGAGGCGCCGGCGTGGCACAGCGACACCTTGACCCCCCCACCGACCCCACGGCCGGGCCCGCCCCCACCGGAGACGCCCTCGCGGGCTACCTGCGGGCCCAGGCCACGGAGTTCCTCCGCTCACTGCGCCAGCACCGGGAGACCGGCGCGGTGAGCGGCTCGGAGGACTCCGTCGACGCGGCGCGCGCCCTGCGCCGCTCGGCCCGCCGCATCAGCGGCACGCTCCACACGTTCCGCCCGCTGCTGGACACGGACTGGTCGGAGGCCATGCGCCCCGAACTCGCCTGGCTGTCGGGCACCTTGGCCCGGGAGCACGCGTACGCGGCCCGGCTGGAGCGGCTGCTGCTGGCCCTGCACCGCCTGTCGGGCTCGGCGGCGTTCCCCACGCCATCGGCCGGCCCCGCCCCGCGCGCCCAGACCTCCCCGGACCGCGGCAACCTGACGGTGGGCGCGGCCAAGGCGGGCGCCCTGCTGGACCGCCAGCTCACCCTCGCCCGCACCCGGGCCCACTCCGCCGCCCTCCAGGCCCTCGGCTCCTCCCGCTTCCACGCGGTCGCCGACAGCGTCGCCGTACTGGCCAGCGAGGTCCCGCTCACCCCCGCCGCGGCCACCGCCGACCCGCGCCCGTTCGCCGCGGCGGCCGACGAGCGCCTGTGCGACGCCGTGAGCGCCCTGCCCCTGGTCACCGCGGGCCACCCCTACAACGCGGAGGCCCTGATCCACGGCCTCTCCCCCGACACCGCCCCGCATCCCCAGGACGCCCCCTGGCACCAGGTCCGGCTGCTGCTGCGCCTGCACCGCTACGCCCGCGAGGCCCTGTACGGGGAGGAGGACACCGCCCTGCCCGAGCGGGGCCGGGAGCTCGGGGGAGCCCGCGTCGACGTCCGGCTGAGGTCCGCGGGCCAGGCCCTGAACCGGCACCGGGACGCGGCGGAGGCCGCGGCGGCCGCCTCCTCGGCGGCCCGTACCCCGCGCATCGCCCCGGCGACGGCGTACGCCCTCGGCGTCCTGCACGCCGACCAGCGCCACGAGGTGGAGGCCGCCCGCTTCGCCTTCCAGCAGTCCTGGCAGAAGGAGGCGGTGGGCACGCCATGACCGAAAAGGCAGCAACGGCAGTAACGGCAATGGGCACGCCATGAACCGGGAGGCGGTGGGCACCCCGTGACCGACGACATCATCCGCGCGGCCGGCTGCGTTCTGTGGCGCCGCTCGCCCGTCGACGGCAAGCTGGAGATCTGCCTGGTCCACCGGCCGAAGTACGACGACTGGTCCCACCCCAAGGGGAAACTCAAACGCGGCGAGGACCCGCTGTCCGGCGCGGTGCGCGAGGTGGCGGAGGAGACGGGCCGCACCTGCACCCCCGGCGCTCGCCTGCCCACCCTCCGGTATCAGGTGAACGGCCGCCTCAAAGAGGTCGGCTACTGGGCGGCCGAGGCCGGCGCGGGCACCTTCACCTCCAACCGCGAGATCGACCGCATCCTCTGGCTCTCCCCCACCGCGGCCCGCCATCGACTCACCCGGCCGAGGGACCGCGATCTGGTGGACGCCCTGCTCAGCGCGCTGCACCTGGCCTGAGGCCCACACCCCCGCCCCCACCCCGGCGCACCCCATGGGACGCAACCGTTCCGTGACCTAACCACACCGTCCGCAGGGGTTCACCTTCCGTTCACTCTCGGCCATCGGCGGCTTCACCTCTTCTGCCTAATTTCGGCCTTACGCGGTGCGGGACGGCGACCTGAATGTCGCCTCCGCATTACACAGACTTCGCACGCCGCCACCAGTCGGCGGCTCCTGGAAGGAACTCCCGAAAGTGAAGCTTCAGCGCATGAACCGGCGGGCCCTCACCCTCGGTGCTCTCGCCGTCTCCGGCGCCCTGGCCCTCACGGCGTGCGGCTCTGACGACACCGGCAAGAGCAACACCGACGCCACGACGTCGTCCAACAGCGCCATCAAGTGCGACAACGCCAAGGGCCAGCTCCAGGCCTCCGGCTCGTCCGCGCAGAAGAACGCGATCGACGCGTGGGTCAAGGCGTACACCGCGAGCTGCAAGGGCGTGCAGATCAACTACAACCCGACGGGTTCGGGTGCCGGTGTCACCGCGTTCACCCAGGGCCAGACGGCGTTCGCCGGTTCGGACTCGCCGCTGAAGCCCGAAGAGGTCACGGCCTCCAAGAAGGCCTGCGGCGGCAGCCAGGCCATCGACCTGCCGATGGTCGGCGGCCCGATCGCGATCGGCTTCCACCTGTCCGGCGTGGACAGCCTGACCCTGGACGCCGCCACCCTCGCCAAGATCTTCGACGGCAAGATCACGAAGTGGGACGACGAGGCGATCGCGAAGCTGAACCCGAGCGCCAAGCTCCCCAGCACCAAGATCCAGGCGTTCCACCGCTCGGACGAGTCCGGCACCACGGACAACTTCACCAAGTACCTGAAGGCCGTCGCCCCCTCCGACTGGAAGTACTCCGGCGGCAAGGCCTGGCAGGCCAAGGGCGGCCAGTCCGCGCAGGGCTCCTCCGGCCTGGCCCAGCAGGTGAAGCAGACCGAGGGCGCGATCTCGTACTTCGAGCTCTCGTACGCCGCCGACGGCATCAGCACCGTCGACCTGAAGACGGGCGCCGCCACCCCGGTGAAGGCCAGCGTCGAGAACGCCACCAAGGCCATCTCGACCGCCAAGGTCGCCGGCACCGGCAAGGACCTGTCGCTGTCCCTGAACTACAAGCCGACCGAGGAGGGCGCCTACCCGCTCACCCTGGTCACCTACGAGATCGTCTGCGAGAAGGGCAACAAGGCGGACACCCTGCCCGCCACCAAGTCCTTCCTCACCTACATCGCGAGCGAGGACGGTCAGAAGCTGCTGACCGACGCCAAGTACGCGCCGATCCCCGACGAGATCATCTCCAAGGTCCGCACGACCATCTCGAGCCTGAGCTGACCTGAGTGTGCGGCCCGCCTCACCGAGGCGGGCCGCACCGTCCGGTGCACCGCCGCCTGGAGCCGCCACCCCTTACGGCTCCGCAGACCGGAGAATCCTGATGGACATATCGACACAGAACACCGAAGCACCTCCCCCCGCCCCTGGGCCTCCCGTGGCCGCTCCGACGAGCGCGAGCCGCGGCGCCACCCGCCCCGGAGACCGGATCTTCCTCGGTCTCTCGCGCGGCTCCGGCATCTTCCTTCTGGTGATCATGGCCGCCATCGCGGCCTTCCTCACCTATCGCGCCGCCAACGCGATCAGCAAGGACCACACCAACTTCCTCACCACGTTCGAGTGGAACACCAACCTCGAACCGGCGTCCTTCGGCATCGCGGTCCTGGCCTTCGGCACGGTGGTCTCCGCGATCATCGCCATGGCCCTCGCGGTCCCGGTCTCGGTCGGCATCGCCCTGTTCATCACGCACTACGCGCCGCGCCGGCTCGGCGGCCCCATAGCGTTCGTGGTCGACCTGCTCGCCGCCGTCCCGTCCATCGTGTACGGCCTCTGGGGCGCCCTCGTCCTGGTGCCGCACATGGACGGCCTCTTCGGCTGGCTCGACCACTACTTCGGCTGGACCGGCGTCTTCGAGTGGCAGGGCGGCGCGCCCCGCTCGATGCTCACCGTCGGCGTCCTGCTCGCGATCATGATCCTGCCGATCATCACCAACGTGAGCCGTGAGGTCTTCCGCCAGGTCCCGCGGATGCACGAGGAGGCCGCGCTGGCCCTCGGCGCCACGCGCTGGGAGGTCATCCGCATGTCGGTGCTGCCCTTCGGCCGCTCCGGCGTGATCTCCGCCTCGATGCTGGGCCTCGGCCGCGCGCTCGGCGAGACGATGGCCGTCGCCACGGTCCTCTCCCCGACCTTCGAGATCAACGCCAGCCTGCTCGACCCGGGCGGCGGCACGTTCGCCCAGAACATCGCGAGCAAGTTCAGCGAGGCCACCCCGCTCGGCCAGGACGCACTGATCGCCTCCGGTCTCGTCCTGTTCGTCATCACCCTGCTGGTCAACGGCGCGGCGCGCATGATCATCAACCGCCGCAAGGAGTACTCGGGGGCCAACGCATGAGCAACGCAGCCGTCACCGACAAGCGCCCGAGCACCCTGCGCGGTGCCAGCCTGCCGAAGTGGTCGCCGTGGGCGATCGCCGCGGGCTCCGTCGCCCTCGCCGTGGTCATCGGCGTGCTGGGCGGCCTCGGCAGCAAGGTCCAGTGGGGTCTGATCGCCGCACTGCTCTTCGTCCTGGGTACGTACGCCGTCGCCGCCAAGGTCGAGGGCCGCCGCCAGGCCAAGGACCGGGTCGCCACCAGCCTCGTCTGGGTCTGCTTCCTGATCGCCGTCGTCCCGCTGGCCTCCCTGATCTGGGAGACCGTCAAGCGCGGCGTGAAGGTCTTCGACGTCTACTTCCTGACCCACTCCATGGGTGTGGTCGCCGACACCGAGACCGGCGGCGGTATCTACCACGCGATCATCGGCACCCTGGAGCAGGTCGGCATCGCCACCCTGATCGCCGTGCCGATCGGTGTGCTCACCGCGATCTACCTGGTCGAGTACGGGCGGGGCAGGCTCGCCAAGGCCGTCACCTTCTTCGTCGACGTCATGACGGGCATCCCGTCGATCGTCGCCGGCCTGTTCGTTCTCAGCTTCTGGATCCTGATCCTGGACATGGGCTACTCCGGTTTCGCCGGTTCGCTCGCGCTGTCCATCCTGATGATGCCCGTGGTGGTCCGCTCCACCGAGGAGATGCTCAAGCTCGTACCGAACGAGCTGCGCGAGGCCTCCCTCGCGCTGGGCATCCCGAAGTGGCGCACCATCCTCAAGGTGGTTCTGCCGACGTCCATCGGTGGTATCACCACGGGTGTGATGCTCGCGGTCGCGCGCATCACGGGTGAGACCGCCCCGGTGCTGCTCCTGGTCTGGGGCACGAACTTCATCAACACCAACCCGTTCTCGGACCCGCAGGCCTCGCTGCCGCTGTACATCTACCAGCAGTACGCGAACAGTGCCGGTTCGGGCGCGGCCTACGACCGGGCCTGGGCGGCGGCACTCGCCCTCATCGCCTTCGTCATGATCCTCAACCTGGCGGCGCGCGGCATCGCGCGCTGGAAGGCCCCACGGACTCGATGAGCGGCTCTGCCGCGTGGCGGGCCGCTGACGCGGCCAATCAGCGACCCGAATTCTCGAAAGAAGCAGTGATTCACATGGCCAAGCGAATCGACGTGAGCGGTCTCACCGCCTACTACGGCTCCCACAAGGCGATCGAAGACATCTCGATGACGGTCGAGCCCAGGTCGGTGACGGCGTTCATCGGTCCGTCCGGCTGCGGCAAGTCGACGTTCCTGCGCACGCTCAACCGTATGCACGAGGTCACCCCCGGCGGCCGCGTCGAGGGCAAGGTGCTGCTGGACGACGAGGACCTGTACGGGCAGGGCATCGACCCGGTGTCGGTGCGGCGCGAGGTCGGCATGGTCTTCCAGCGCCCGAACCCGTTCCCCACGATGTCGATCTTCGACAACGTGGCGGCGGGCCTGCGCCTGAACGGCTCGTACAAGAAGTCCGAGCTGAGCGAGATCGTCGAGAAGTCCCTCAAGGGCGCGAACCTCTGGAACGAGGTCAAGGACCGCCTGAACAAGCCCGGCTCGGGCCTGTCGGGCGGCCAGCAGCAGCGCCTGTGCATCGCCCGCGCGATCGCGGTGGAGCCCAACGTGCTGCTGATGGACGAGCCCTGCTCGGCGCTCGACCCCATCTCCACCCTCGCGATCGAGGACCTGATCGGCGAGCTGAAGGAGCGCTTCACGATCGTCATCGTGACGCACAACATGCAGCAGGCGGCCCGTGTCTCGGACCGCACCGCCTTCTTCAACCTGGCCGCCGTCGGCCAGCCCGGCAGGCTCATCGAGGTCGACGAGACGGAGCGGATCTTCTCCAACCCGTCGGTCCAGGCCACGGAGGACTACATCTCCGGCCGCTTCGGCTGAGCGACCCGCTCACCAAGACCCCTCGCGGTGCTGCATGGCGGTGCCACCGCGAGGACGAAGAGGGCCCGCCCCTGGCTCCCGGGGGCGGGCCCTTTCGTATGCGTCCGTGTCTGCCGAGCTGGTCCCGGCGGTACGGGGCCGGTCCTGGCGGTACGGGGCTGGCCCTGGCGGTACGGGGCTGGCCCTGGCGGTACCGGGCTGCTTCCCGGCGGTACCGGGCTGGCCCCAGCGGTGCCGAGCTGCTTCCCGGCAGTGCCGGGCTAGTCCCCGGTGGTTCCAGGCTGGCCCCAGCGGTGCCGAGCTGCTTCCCAGCGGTACCGGGCTAGTCCCGGCGGTACCGGGCTGGCCCCGGCGGCACCGGGCTGGTCCCGGCGCTGCCGAGCCGGGTCCCGGCGGTGTCCCGCTACAGGAACGCGAGATTCACGATCCAGAAGCTGCACGCGGCCACCAGTCCGGCGGCCGGCATCGTGATGAACCAGCCGAGGACGATGTTCTTCGCGACCCCCCACCGCACGGCGTTCACGCGCTTCGTCGCGCCTACGCCCATGATCGCGGAGGTGATGACGTGGGTCGTCGAGATCGGCGCCTTGAAGATGAACGCCGTGACGAACATGATCGACGCGCCGGTCGTCTCGGCGGCGAAACCCTGCGGCGGGTCCAGCTCGATGATCTTGCGGCCGAGCGTGCGCATGATGCGCCACCCGCCCGCGTACGTCCCGAGCGACAGCATCAGGGCACAGGCGATCTTCACCCACACCGGGATCGGATCGTCCGCGCCCTGCACGTCGCCGATGACGAGCGCCATGACCACGATGCCCATCGTCTTCTGGGCGTCCTGCAGACCGTGCCCGAGCGCCATACCGGCCGCCGAGACCGTCTGCGCTATGCGGAACCCCCGCTTGGCCTTGTGCGGGTTGGCCCTGCGGAAGATCCACATGATCGCGCACATCACCAGATAACCGGCGACCAGGCCCACGACGGGCGACAGGAACATCGGGATGACGACCTTGTCCAGGACGCCGGACCAGATGACCTCCGTACCGCCCGCGAGCGCCGCGCCCACCATGCCGCCGAACAGCGCGTGCGACGAGGACGACGGCAGACCGAAGTACCAGGTGACGAGGTTCCAGACGATGGCACCGATGAGCGCCGCGAAGAGGATTCCCATCCCCTTGGAACCCTCAGGGGTCTCGATCAGTCCCTTGCTGACGGTGTGGGCGACGCCACTGCCGAGGAAGGCACCCGCGAGGTTCATCACCGCGGCCATGGCCAGCGCGGCCCGCGGCGTCAGCGCGCGCGTGGAGACCGAGGTGGCGATGGCGTTCGCGGAGTCGTGAAAGCCGTTCGTATACGTAAATCCGAGCGCGACACCGATGGTCACGATCAGGGCGAAGGTGTCCATGAAGCTGTCAGGACTCCTTGACGGCGATGGTCTCCACCGTGTTCGCCACGTGCTCGAACGCGTCCGCCGCTTCCTCCAGCACGTCCACGATCTGCTTCAGCTTCAGCACCTCGATGGCTTCGTACGAGCCGTTGAAGAGGTGGGCGAGCAGCTTGCGGTGGACCTGGTCGGCCTGGTTCTCGAGGCGGTTGACCTCGATCCAGTACTCGGTGAGGTTGTCCATGGTCCGCAGGTGCGGCATGGCCTCGGCCGTCAGCTCGGCCGCCCGCGCCAACACCTCGATCTGCTGCTCGACGCCCTTGGGGAGTTCCTCGACGTTGTAGAGGACGACCAGGTCGACGGCCTCCTCCATGAAGTCCATGATGTCGTCGAGGGACGACGCGAGGTTGTAGATGTCCTCACGGTCGAACGGCGTGATGAACGAGGAGTTCAGCTGGTGGAAGATCGCGTGCGTGGCATCGTCACCGGCGTGTTCCGCGGCCCGCATACGCTCTGCGATCTCGGCCCGGGCGGAGGCGTCCGCCCCGAGCAGTTCCATCAGGAGCTTCGAGCCCGTGACGATGTTGTCCGCGGATGCGGCGAACATGTCGTAGAAGCTCGTCTCCCTGGGGGTCAGACGAAAGCGCACGTGGGGTCCTCGGGGTGCTTCGGTTTCGGTCAGGCTGATGCTAGGCGCATCATCCGGCCACGGCTAATGGGCCGTCCCCCAGTGTCGCCCATCGGGCACAGTGCTCAGCACGGGGGCGGCCGAGGCTTTGGCCAAGGGCCCTATACCCAGCAAAGTTGGCTACCATATACCCACCAGGGGTATCTGTCGCCCACGCTCAGCAGGAGGACGCGATGACGACCACCGAGGCCGGCGCGACGGTGCCCTCCGAGGGCACCCCGGCCGTGGTGACCGACCACGACCGCGGCATCCACGGCTACCACCAGCAGAAGGGCGAACACCTCAAGCGCCTGCGCCGCATCGAGGGCCAGATCCGGGGCCTTCAGCGCATGGTCGAGGAGGACACCTACTGCATCGACATACTCACCCAGGTCTCCGCCTCGACGAAGGCCCTCCAGTCCTTCGCGCTCCAGCTCCTGGAGGAGCACCTGCGCCACTGCGTCGCGGACGCCGCGCTCAAGGGGGGCGCCGAGATCGACGCGAAGGTCGACGAGGCGACGAAGGCGATCGGCCGTCTGCTGCGTACCTGAGATCCTCATCGGCTTCCAGGCCGTAACGCCTGACCTGCGCCCCGGCACACCCGACGGCCCTCATTTCGGTGGGGGCCGTGTTCGGTGGGGGCCGTGCGCGTCTATCGGCCGGGCTCGACCTCGTGGGCACGCTCTTCGGCCACTTTCAGCACCTCGTCGATGCTCTCCATGCTGAGCCGGTCCTCGTCGGCGGCCGAGGCCGCGATCATCAGATCGCCGCACAGCTCGATCTCGGCGAGGGCCACGTGGTCCTGAACTGCCGTACCGCCGACCGGAGCCACGCGCATCACCTCTTCCTGCCGTCACCGACTTCCTAGGGTAGGGAGCGGCCTACACAACGCGCATGGCACCAACGGACCATTTCCGGCCCGGCACATTCAGGCCCCGCACCCCCTTCTCCCCGGCCTGCCACGGCTCATTCCCGACCGGTCCCACGCCCTGCTACCCCTCCGCGATCTTCCCCGCGAAGATGTCCCCGGCCTCCGGGAGCCGTACGCGGACGGGCGCCCCGAAGGCGTACAGCAAGGTCGTCGAGGCGACCGCGACCGTGCCCTTGCGCTGCCCGTTGACGAAGCTGAACCGGTGCCGGATCTTGCGGATGCGCCCCTGGTCGTCGAGGTAGGCGTCGAACGGGACCGCGGCGGTGGCGAACCCCCGCGCCGCGGCCCTCAGCTGGGCCCGGTTCACACCCGACGCGCTCTTCGCGGCGAGGCCGAGATCGGCGGTCCCCCGATAGTGCCGCACCGGCTCCCCGGCGACCTCGGTCCTGCCCACGTACGTCGCCGTACGCGCCCCGCGCAGCAACTCGGCGGCGGCATAGGGATCGGTGACACCGCCGGTGACCAGATTGCCGTCGGAGAGCGAGGCCGTGTCCACGCGCACCCATTTGTCGGCGGGCACCCCGGCCCCCCGGTTCTTCATGAACAGGGCGCCGGGCGCGAGCAGCTCGGTGATCGACCGGTGTTCCCGGGCTCCCGCGGGATCCTGCGGCAGCAGCACCTTCAGCTGCCCGACCTGCCTGCGGTAGTCGTAGACGCCCTCGCCGCGAATGGTGACGCGGGTCCCCCCGGTGGCCATCTCCATCGCGGTCCGCGCCTTGGAACTGCCCGCGCTCACCAGGGCACCGGCGGCCTTGTGCAGCACCGCGACGGCGTCGGCACCGGCGTGCGCGTCCTCGGCGTCGGCCGGATCGCCCGCGCAGCCCCCCGTGCAGACGATGAGCCCCGTCGCCACGGCGACCGCCGTGCCCGTCCGCGTGTGCTGCCGCGCCGTCATCGTCCGAGTACCCCCAGCCGGTCCGTCCCGGACCCTCCTGTCGTCCGGTTAACGACGAGTAGGGGGACCCGTCACGCGGACACCGGGCCCATGACCGGGCAGCCGATTCCCGCGTGCTTGCCTTGGGTAACGTTGTTGTCGTGCCCCAGCCGGACCGCTCCGCTCCCGCCCAGGACCACCGAACGACCACGGTGGAACAGGGCCGCTTCTGCGTGGCCCGCTGCATCTGTGGCTGGCGGGGCCCGGCGCGAAGAGCCCGGAGCCTGGCGCGGACGGACGCCGAGGGCCACCCGGGCGCTTAGCGCCCGCCCAGGCCCGTACGCGGCGGCCCGCGGCCCGCTCCTGTACCGGTTCTCGGTCCGGTCGTGGTTCTCGGTCCTGTCGTGGGCTCGGTCCTGTCGTGGGCTCGGTCCTGTCGTGGGCTCGGTCCTGTAGCGGTTCTCACTGCTGGAGCGGTTCTCGCTCCTGTACCGGTTCTCGCTCCTGTAGCGGTTCTGTGGCATGCGCCGGTGGAACCCCCGGCCCCGGTGGCCCGTCTCGTTCCACGGGACCAACTGGAGGCACACATGCAACGGCGGACGTTCATAGGCGGCGGCGCGGCCGCGATAGCGGCGGCGGCCACGGCCGCGTGCAGCGCGGGCAACGGCGGGGGCGGGGACGCGAAGACCTCGGCGGCCGGCGAGGGCGCCGAGACCAGCGGCACAGCCATCCGCTCGGCCACCACCAGCAGCCGCGTCGCCGCGAACTGGACCGCCCTGGCCCGGGACCTGGATGGCGCCCTGGTCCGCCCCGGAGACCGCTCCTGGCCGGCCGCCCACCAGCTCTACAACACCCGCTTCGACTCCCTGAAGCCCGCCGCCGTGGCCTATGTGGCCCACGCCGACGACCTCCGCACCACCATGGCGTACGCCCGCGCGCACGGCGTCAAGGTCGCGATCCGCAACGGCGGCCACTCCTACGCCGGCTGGTCCTCCGGCAACGGCAGGCTGATCCTCGACGTCTCGAAGCTGAACAAGACCCGCGCGAGCGGAGGCACGGCGGTCGTCGGCGCCGGTTCGAAGCTGATCGACGTCTACCGCGCCCTCGCCGCGAAGGGCGTCACGATCCCCGCCGGCTCCTGCCCGACGGTCGGCGTCTCGGGCCTGACCCTCGGCGGCGGCCACGGTGTCGTGTCCCGCGCGTACGGCCTGACCTGCGACAGCCTCACCCAGGCGACGCTGATCACGGCGGACGGCAAGCAGCTCGTCGCGAACGCGACCGAGAACAAGGACCTCTTCTGGGCCCTGCGCGGCGCGGGCAACGGCAACTTCGGCGTCGTCACCGAGCTGCACTTCAAGACCCACCCGGCCCCGCAGGGGGTCTCCGCGTACATGACGTGGCCGTGGTCGAAGGCCGCGGCGGTCGTCAAGGCCTGGCAGGAGTGGGGCCCGGACCAGCCGGACGAGATCTGGTCGTCCTGCCACCTGGCGAACGCGGCCGGCGGCACGCCCACCGTCTCCGTCGCCGCGTTCTCGCTCGGCACCTACGGCGAGCTCCAGAACGCGGTCGACCGCCTCGCCGACAAGATCGGCGCCCCCGCGCGCAGCGTGTCGCTGAAGCGCCGCTCGTACGAGGAGTCGATGGAGGTGTACGCGGGCTGCTCGTCCTTCCCCACCGACGCGCAGTGCCACCTCCCCGGCACGACCCCCGGCCGCTCCCCGCAGGGCGCCCTGGGCCGGGAGACGTACGCGGCCCGCTCGGACTTCTTCGACCGCTCGATCTCGTCGGCGGGCGTCCAGACGCTCCTGAACCAGATGACGGCGGTACGCGGCGGCGCCGGCAGCATCGCCCTCACGGCCCTCGGCGGCGCCGTCAACCGCGTCTCGCCCACGGCGACGGCCTTCGTCCACCGCCGTTCGCGGATGCTGGCCCAGTACATCGCGAGCTGGCGCGCGGGCACGAGCGGCACGACGGCCCAGTCCTGGCTGACGGGGGCCCACGCCGCCATGCAGCGCCACGCCTCGGGCGCGGCCTACCAGAACTACACGGACCCCACCCTCACGAACTGGCGCAAGGCGTACTACGGAGACGCGGCGACCCGCCTGACCCGACTGAAGCACCAGTACGACCCGAACGGCTTCTTCACGTACCCGCAGGGGCTGTAGCGGCTGTAGAGGCTGGAGGCGCTTTTCAGGGGCTGTAGGGACCGCTCGGGCTTCGCCAGGACGGTCCCTACAGCCCCTACCTACGTCCTACGCCGCCAGGTCCCGCTCTTCCGTCGCTGTCCCCGGCCGCGTCCCCGGAATCAGGGTGTCCGCGGGCGCCGTACCGCGTGCCCGGATCAGCCACCCGGCCCGCGACGACCGCTCGACAGCCCTCATCACGGGAGTCAGCAGCGCCATGGCGAGCGGCGACAGCAGCAGCGCCACGGCGGTCCCCAGCGCGAACCCGCCCACCACGTCGGTCGGGTAGTGCACGCCCATGTAGACCCGGCAGAACCCTTCGAGCAGCGCGAGGCCGATGCCCGCGAGCCCGAACTTCCGGCTGGCGACGAAGAGCCCGACCGCCATGGCCATGGTGAGCGTGGCGTGATCGCTCACGAAGGAGAAGTCGGTCTTGCCGGAGACCAGGACCTCGAGCCCCTGATGGTCCACGAAGGGTCTGGGCCGCTCCACGAAGCCCCGTATCGGCACGTTCACCAGGACGGCGATGCCGGCGGCGAGGGGCGCCCACACGAGCGCGGCCACGGACGACGCCGCGTCCTCGCCGCTCCGCCGCCGCACGCCCCACCAGCACCACACCACCAGCAGCACCATGGCGAGAAGCAGCCCGTACTCACCGACGAACTCCATAGCACGGTCGAACCAGTGCGGCGCATCCTTGGCCAGGCCATTGATGTCATAAAGCAGGGTGACGTCGGGGTTCGACCCTGATTCGGCGAGAACAGCCATGGTGCTGCGGCCCCTTCGTCGTCATGTTCCTGCCGGCGCACCCTTTCGTACGCCGTTCGTCCCACCCCCGTGGTAGTCAGAACGCTCCGTGTACAAGGAACGCACAGTCCCCTCCACTACGTTCCACCCTCCACTGAATGATCACGGAGACGTTATCGAAGAGAGACTCATCGCCGCAGCTCAGGGGGTGGGTTCAGACGGTGGTCGGCAATGCTTTCGCGCCATCTTCGGTGACCCGCGTCGCCCCGAAATAGTCGGGAGTGTCGATGGGGTCGAAACGGATGACGGCACCCGTTCGCGGCGCATCGATCATGTATCCGCCACCCACATAAATCCCCACGTGTCGGATGGCCCGCGAATCGGTGAGGTCGTCCGAGAAGAAGACGAGGTCCCCCGGCAGCAGTTCATCCCGCTTGGGGTGCGGCCCGGCGTTGTACTGATCGTTGGCGACCCGCGGCAGCGTCACGCCCACGCTCTCGTACGCGGCCTTGGTGAGCCCCGAACAGTCGAACCGCCCACCCTGGTCAGCGGTCCCGTTCCCACCCCACAGATAGGGCGTGCCGAGCTTCTTCTGCGCGTAGTAGATGGCCGCGGCGGCTTGCTTGGAGGGGTCGACCCGGGTGACGGGAGCGGCGAAGCTCTTCTCGAGACTCGTGATGGTCTTCACATAGTTCTGGGTCTCCTTGTACGGCGGCACACCTCCGTACTTGACGACCGCGTAGGCCCCCGCGTTGTAGGCGGCGAGCATGTTCTCGGTCTGGTTCCCCGGCGCGTCCTTCACGTACGAGGCGAGCTTGCAGTCGTACGACGCGGCCGATGGAATCGCGTCATTCGGATCCCAGACGTCGCGGTCTCCGTCACCGTCCCCGTCGACGCCGTGCGTGGCCCAGGTTCCGGGGATGAACTGAGCTATCCCCTCGGCCTTCGCCGGGCTCTTCGCGTTCGGGTTGAACCCGCTCTCCTGATAAAGCTGAGCGGCGAGCAGCGCAGGATTGATGGCGCTGCACAGATTGCCCCACTTCTGAACGAGCGACTGGTACGCGGCCGGCACGGCACCCTTGGCGAGTCCGACGGACCCTTTGCCCACCCCGTTGGCGAGATTCCCCGCAACCACGTAGACGCCCACGACGAGCAGCATCACAAAGCTGAGCCCGGCCCCGACGGCAGCAAACGCCACGACCCACGCCTTACGCACCGTCAACCGCCCCTCACCGCCCAGGAGTCCGCCCCGTCAGTGTAGGAGCTGTGCCCGCGCGCCACGACGCTCTCGCGCAGGTGACACTTCCCCGCTCGCTCACATCCCAGTCGCCGGTGCCGTACGCTTCACCGCCTTCATCCCTGTCCGCCACGGAATCCCGTGCAACCGAAGCTCTCGTAGTCCGTCGGACTTCCCTTGACGTGATAGAAGACAGCCGTCCAGTCGCCCGGGTCATGGGTGACAGGGATCGCGTCCAAGGTCTCGCCCTTCCAGTGCTGCTGGAAGTCGTCCGGATAGGTGAGCTCGATGGTCCCGCCGGATTTCCAGTGCTTGTAGATGTCCACCGGCTTGCTGCTGTAGCCGATGGTCTTGTTCGCCGCCATCACCTCGTACGGTTTGCCCGTCTCGGAGTCGATGTCATGGGGCGGCTTCACGCCGACGGAGACGTAGTACGGCTCGGGCTTCTTGTTCTTCAGCTCCGCGTACTTGAACCGGAAGGAGATCTTCGCCTTCTCCTTGACATACGCGAGCTGCGGATCGTCCGCGTCCCGCGCGCTGTACTGGAGCTCCTCGGGCGCACTGACCGCACCGATCTGTGCACACTTGCCGATGCCGTTGGCAGCGTCGTCCGGGTTGTCGGAGAGTGTCCAGTTGTCGCGGGAGATCCGGTCGTTCTCGATGTACGCCGGAACCTTCTGCGACGCGGCGCCGGCGCTGCTCGAGGACGACGGCGAGCCGGACGCGCCACCGCCTCCCTTCGCGGACCCGCGGTCGTCGGGCAGCACCTGCCAGGCGACGATCGAGGCTGCGGCCAACACCACCGCGCCCACGATCCCGGCTACCAGCGGCCTACGCCACCCACGCGCCGCCGCCGGAGGCGGGGTGACCGGGGCGAGTGTCGGCACATAACCCGGCCCGACCGTGGGCCGATGGGCGGGGGGTGTCGCCATGCCGTGTCCCACGGGGACCAGACCGGCGGCGACAGCCGCCGGCAGATCGGGCGGCGCGGTGTCGCCCGTACCCGCCAAGGGACGGTAGAAGGGGTCCTCGGTGAGCGCGGAAGTCACCGCACACCGCGCGATGACGGTCTCGAGCCCCGGCCGTTCCACCGGGTCCTTCGCGACGCAAGCCTGGATCAGCGCGGCCAGTTCCGGGTCGACCCCGTCCACGTCGATGTCCTCGTGCACGGCCCGGTAGGAGACAGCATGTGCCGGGCCCGATCCGAAGGGGGGCCGTCCGGTCGCGGCGTTCGCGATCGTCGCGCCGAGCGCGAACACATCGGCTGCCGAGGTCACTTGGTTGTGCGTCAGCACCTCGGGCGCGGTGAAGCCCGGCGTGCCCGGGGCCAGACCGGTCTGGGTGAGCGCCGTGTCCGTCGTGTTCCGGGCGATACCGAAGTCGATCAGCAGGGGTCCCTGCCCCGAAAGGATCACGTTCTGCGGCTTCAGGTCCCGGTGTGTCACGCCGTATCCGTGCACGCTCGCCAGCGCTTCGGCCAGGGCCGCGAACAGTCGCCGCGCGCTGTCCGGCGGAAATGGTCCCCGCTCAGTGACCGCCCCGCCGAGCGTCGGCCCCGACACATACTCCGTAGCCAGCCAGTAAGGAGCCGCGTCCAGCGAAGCGTCGATCAGGTTCGCCGTGTACGCGCTGCGTACCGCCCCCGCCGTCTCCACCTCGCGCCGGAACCGCGCCAGCGCCTCCGGATGGTCGGTGATCTCGTCCCGGATCACCTTGATCGCCACGAGCCGCCCACCGGGCGAACGCCCCAGGTAGACCTGCCCCATTCCCCCCGCCCCGAGCCGGGCGAGCAACGTGTACGCGCCTATCCGCGCGGGATCCCGATCTCTCAGTCCTTCCACCGAACCGACTTTGTCACACTGGTCAGTTAGCCGCCGCCCGGTACAACGCGGCGGCTTCGTCCCCCAGCACAACGCTGTAGGAGACGTCGTCGGTGGACCCACCCTCCTCGTACCCGCCGATGACTCCGACGACCGCACCGTCCCCGTTCACCCAGGGACTGCCACTCGTACCGCCGGGAAAGGCGGGACACTCGATCCGCTGCTGCGTACGGCTGTGAACGGTCGGCTTGTTCGTACAGGTGATCGGCACGTCGAGGGACTTGGGATAGCCGGTGACGGTGACGGCGGTGGCCCCGGTGGCCTGCCCCGTGACGAACGCGTTCCCACCCACCAGATCCTCGACCTCCAGCCCACCGAGGTCCTCCACAACGGCGAAGGCGACATCGCTGTCCTCGTCCTGGCCCCCGCTCCAGGCGTCACCGACGTACGTCTTCGTGACCTGCCAGACCCCGTACGGCGCCTGCCCGTCCCGGTACCCGGGCACGAACCACGTCTTCCCGCCCCCGTCCACACAGTGTGCGGCGGTGACGATCAGGTCATGCGCCGTGCTGCGCACCACGGAGGCCGTACAGAAGTGGTTGCCGAGGAGGTCGCCGTCCCCGCCGAAAAGCGCACCCACACGGACCATCTGCGGACTCGGCTCCGCCTGCACGGTCACCCCGAACGGCCCGGGCCCGCGGTCCGCGGCGGCCACGGAGGAGGTCGTGAGCGCCAACAGCACCACCGCGCCGAACAGCGCGAGCCGGCGGGCGCCAGGGGGGCGTGCGATGCGCTTCATCACGCGCCACTGTGTCCCACCGAGGTGAGAAAGGCGTTGCGAGCGCCCGAAAACATCCCCACGAGCCACCCCTGCCGCGGCTCACCCCACACATTCGGCCCACAACAGCTTTCCGCCCTTCGAGACGCCCAGCTCCCGCAGCACGGACACGCCCCACGAATCCGCGCAGGCCCGCACGAGCTGAAGACCGCGCCCGTTTTCGGCTTCCTGATCGGGTACGACGACGGAGGCGCCCTCCTGCCCGAACCCGGGCGGAACTCTCGGATCGGTGTCCCACACGGCGACACGCAGCCGGTCCGGCTCGGTCGAACGAATCCGCAGGGCGTACGGCCCCTTGGTGTGCAGATGCGCGTTGGTGAGCAGCTCCGAAGCCAACAGCTCGGCGGTGGGCGTGAGTTCGGCGAGACCGTGCGCGGCGAGGACGGTACGGAGGGTGGCGCGGGCGATACCCGGTGCGCGTGGATCGTGCGGGAGTTGAAGGGTGTAGGCCCAGGACGGGGATACGGTTGCCATCGGAAGTCTCCGATCACGGAGGGGAGTTGGACGGTGACGTTGTCGTGACGGTGCCCAGTGACCGCGGCCGCTCCGTCGAGCGGGGTACTTCTGGGCGGCGGCGCCGAGCACTAAGGTAGCGACGTCTGGTAAACACATTCACCAGTTCTCGGGAATCTCATTCACTTCCACCCATGTGGGTGACGATGCACGGCAGGGAGGCGGAAGACGGCGTGAGGAGCAACCCGACAGGACGCCAACTCCGCTTCGGCGCGGAGCTGCGCAAACTCCGCGAGCAGGCGGGCCTGAGCGCCACCGACGCCGGTCAACTCCTGGGCATCAAGCAGACGCAGGTCAGCAACATGGAGGCCGGACGCGTAGGCGTGAGCGCCGATCGGGTACGCACGCTGGCCTGCCACTACGAGTGCTCGGACAAGGCCCTGGTCGAGGCGATCGCGGCGATGACCGGCGACCGCACACGCGGCTGGTGGGAGGAGTACCGCGAAATCCTGCCCGTCGGCCTCCTCGACCTCGCGGAACTCGAACACCACGCCACGCGACTGCGCACCGCGGTGACCGTGCACATCCCGGGTCTGTTCCAGACCACGGAGTACGCCCGCGAGATCTTCCGCCAGGCCGTGCCGGAGCTGCCGCAGCCGGACGTCGAGCACCGGGTCTCGTTCAGGATCAAGCGGCAGGCGATCCTCTTCCGTGATCCCCCGACACCGCACCAGATCATCGTCCACGAGGCCGCCCTGCGCATGAGGTTCGGTGGCTCGGACGTCACTCGCGATCAGCTGAAGTACCTGACAGCCATGAACGAGCGGGAGCACATCTCGGTCCAGGTCATCCCGTTCGACACCGGCGTCCTCCCCGGCTCCGGCCAGTCGATCTACTACGCCGAGGGACCCGTGCCGCAGCTCGACACCGTGAACCTCGACCAGTCGCACGGCCCGGTGTTCCTCGACGCGGGGGCCCAGCTGCGCAAGTACCGAGGGCTGCTCGACCGCATGGAATCCGCGGCCCTCTCCCCCGAGGACTCGCAGAAGTTCATCCACACCATCCTCAAGGCCCTGTGAGGGAACCTACGATGCCCACCACCAAGCTGACCTGGCAGAAGTCGTCGTACTGCCCCGAAGGCAACTCCTGCGTCCACATAGCCGCCGACCCGTCCACCGAAACCCTCCACCTCACGGAAACCGGCGACTCCACCGGAGCGATCCTCACCACCACCCCCACCGCATTCCGCACCCTCCTCCACACCCTCAAGAAGGAAACGCACCGTGGCTGAAGTGCCCTCGAACCTCACCTGGGTCCGCGCCGCCCCGGACGACGCGACGGGCCCGGGCCCCTGGATCGAACTCGCCTTCGGCGACAACGACCTGGTCTACATCCGCGAGACAAGCGACCCGGAAAACGTGGTCACCACGACCCAGCGCAAGTGGGACGCGTTCGTACTGGGCGTACAGGCAGGCGAGTTCGACCACTTCGTGGAGGGCGTGGAGAGCGCGGCGGCGGACGAGAGCTGACGTCCGCCGACGAAAGCACGGTCACCCCCCGTCGGCGTGCCCGTCGGCATGCCACTCTTTCGTCAGCTTTCCGTCCTCGTCCCACTCGCACCGTGCCAGCTGACGCGCCCCGTCGTCACTCATGACCATCCGCACCGCGAGTGTCCCGTTGGCGTGCCACGTCCTCCACACTCCGGCAGGGCTTCCCGTGCGGAGTGTTCCCTCGGACTGCCGCGTGCCGTTCTTGTGCCAGGAGCGGCTGGGCCCGTGCGGAAACCCGTCCGCGTAGGAAGCCAGACTGACGCGAACGCCTCCCAGGTATTCCTCGACCTCGCCGGTGAACAGCTCACCTCGGTACAGCAGCCGCAGGCTCAGATCCATGTCGACCTCAGGGTCGTCGATGTCGATCCGCTTCATCTCGTCAAGCTACCGGCCGCCACCGCTCATTCAAGGGCCAGATACTCGGCTGACGGCTCAACCAGCTCGGGTCGCTCCACCGGGTACCGATACCCGTGAATGGCCAACATCGCCCAGTGCCACGCCTCGTCGTGGAAGACGAGCCCCCGGTACGGCGCATCACCTGGCTCGTACGGGTAGTGCGCCACGGCCGCCTCCCAAGCCTCCGTCACCGTCAGCTGCCCGTACCACCGCATCACCCACGCGTAGCCGCGCCGCTCCCCCTCCAGACACTGGAGGTACTCGGCTTCACTCCACGTCACGAGAATTCACTGGACATAGAAATCCTCCGCGTCGAGATCCGGAAGCCCTTCGACGAACCGAGAAAACGCATCAAATGCGTCGGCTCCCAAGTAGTAGCCCCCCGTGTGGTGCAGATGGAACAAGCGCCCTCTTCCATCCACCAAGAGGATCCCAAACTCCGAAGCTTCGTATCCCACAGGAAACAGCTCCACCCCAAGGCCGGCGCCAAGCTCCTTGATATTCCCTGCGTCTCCGTCATAGCCGATGGTCGGCTTCATGACCCACGCACATCCTGAGGCCTTCGGATGATCCAAACGAAGCATTCCGTAGGTGTGGATGAAACGGACTGCAGCCGAAACCGGCGTGAGAGGCACACCTTGGCGCTCCGAGTCCTGTAGACGCACCCTGACCAGCTCTTCAGCCTGCTCACCGATGTCACGCCCAGGAAACCAACCACGCTCAGTGAGCCAGCCAAGCACTTCCTGTGTCGGCTGCCCCGAAGCCATACCTGTTCCGTTCTCCACTCTTGCCTGCATCAAGAAAGTACGCGAATGTCTCCACCCTTGGCTTTGATCCAGCCTCCAAGTGCGGCACCGGACAGCTCTCGGGAGACGTCCCCCTCAACAATCGCCGCCGGTCCGAAGACCGATCCGGACGCGCCGTCGATCTTGGTGTTCTGATCCAGCGTCACCTGAAACGAATTCTCCTGGAACATGGCATTACTGAGATCCGCGGAACGGAGATTCACGCCCAACAGTGACGCGCCCCTGAATTGTGTTCCGCGGCAGCTTGCGCCCGACGCGTCGACATCGCAGAGGGAAGCCTTCACAAGGTTGGCCAGGTCAAGCGTGGCATCCCGCAAGACCGCGTCGTCGAGGTTCACCCGAACCAACGAGCACCCCGTCAGATCAGCTCCACTGAAGTCGGCGCCCTGCGCATCCGAGCGGTACAACTCCGCCTCCACAAGTCTCGCGTTCACCAACTTCGCGTCGGTGAACCACGATTCGGAGAAGTCACCATAGGAAAGATCCGCGCCGGTGAGGTCGAGACCTACAGCATCGAGACCGCCCGCACCGGCGTCGATCCACTCGCGCAGACGCTGGGACGCGGTCCTGCCCTCCGGGAACTTGCCCGGAGTCCAGTCTTTACACAACTAACGCACACCCGTCAGTTTCTTGGTCACCGCCTCGATGAACGCGGCCGCCTCCCGTTCGGAGATCTGCACGTGATCGACGTCGTTGTGACCCAACTCGTAAAGACGCAGGTACTCCGTCGGCTCCCAGCGAAGATTGCGGGTGAACGCCTCGTCGTGTGTCTCGGCCTCCCTGCCGACCAGGCGCCGGCGCAGAATGCCGCGCGGGCTGCTACGGGGATAGCCCTCACTGATCTTCGCGTAGTACGTGATGCGTCCCTCTGCCCAGGCGTCGAGGGCGTCGAGTGTGCTCGGGGCCAGCGAGAGGAACGGCTCGGCGTTGAGGCTGGAATCGAAATTCCCGTACGGGATCATCACCCCGTACAAGTCGATGAACTCCTCGATCGAGTAACCACCACCTCGCCCGTACATAAGGAGCAAAGGCTCGTACGGATCCGGAAGTGCAGGAAAATCATCCCCTCGCACGGCTCGCAGCGCCGCCCAGCGCACGGCGCCTCGGCACGTCCTTGCCGTCGACGGGGTGCCGACGTTGTGCGCGAGATACTCCTCCAGCTCGGACGCGACTTCCGGGTCCAGCTGGAACGTGGGATCGAGGAACTCCGTGACGTCGAAGAAAGGCCACTCGGCCTCGGCCCCGTACGCCCGTGCCCACAGCGCCGCCCGACGCATGTACTCCCGCATCAGCAGAGCACGAGAACGGGTGTGGCTGTTGGCCACGTCCCAGTCGCCGTGCCAGTCGACCGCGCGCAGGCGCTCCAGGACCGCACGTGACAGCTCGGCACTCACTTCAGTGAGCAGGTCTACAGCATCCAGACCGCCCTCACCGGCGTCGATCCACTCGCGCAGACGCTGGGACGCGGTCCTGCCCTCCGGGAACTTGCCCGGAGTCCAGCCTTCGCACAAGTAACTCACCTGCTACGACTGCACCAGAAGCTTCTCAGGCGCAGCACCATCCCGGGCCCACGCAACGGCAACCTTTCTCGCCACTGCCCGGTAAAGCATGTCTTCCACACCATCTTCGGCAGAGGTCGTCTCGGTCACTTTGCTCAACAGCATGGTTCGCTCATTGCCGCTGATGTCCGTATACCTGTAGCGGACCTGCTCATCGTCTTCCTGAATCTTTTCGATGCGTGCGTAAAGGGCCATCGATCAGTTCTCCCACGTGTAGTTCTCGCGCCGGGGCGGCTCCATGTGACTTGCCCAGTCCGCGATTTTCGTGGCAGCGGCATGCGCTTCGGCGTACGTAGAGCCTGGGTGAGCCTGATAGTACCGATGCTCCGCAAGCTCGTGCTCCAGCAGGAGCAGGTCAGACTCCGTGTGCGTGCCCGACCTCAACCTGATCCAGGCCTCGGCCATATCAGGGTTGGCGTCATACCGAGCGTGAACTATGTCGCCGTCCACCGACTCCAGAGGGTGCTCCTCAGTGAAGACGTGATGCTTGATGGCCTCGATTTCTTCACTGGTGAATCCCGTTCCCCCATCGATTCGTGGGGCGTCCTGCAGATGCGAAGCCATGGCATCGACGTCATCCGCGTCACGAATGGCGTCGTATGCCTCTCCCGCCCATTCCTCGGTCTTCATATAGCTTCGAACGCTGCCGTTGTCCGGCGGACGAACGGCACCGCCCGTTTGACCGGGTACAGCCTCGCCACCATGGGGGTGGCCCGGCGCTGACGAGTCGCTGCTCGGCGTCTCGGCGTGGGTGCCGTCGTGATCGCCCGTGTGGGCGGCGTCGTCGCCGTGACCGGCCATGTCGTCGGTGTGCCCGGCCCCGTCGTGACCTGGCCCGTCGTGACCTGGCCCGTCGTGCCCGGGCCCGTCGTGACCGCCGCCATGGGACGCGTCGTCCGCGTGGCCGGCCGGGGTGTCGTGGCCCGTGCCGTGCGGTGCGTCCGGCGTGTGGCCGCCGCCGGCCGGGAGGTCGTGGCCCGAATGAGGTGTGCCGGACGGGAGGTCGTGCCCGCTGTGCGAGCCCGCGCCGACCAGGGCCGGTTCCTTGACTGGGGACTCCACGTGCGGGACGTCCGACCCGGCGGCCGGGTGGCCGCCGGTGGCCGGCTTGTCGACCACGTCGGTGGGCGCGTTGTCGACGTTGTCGACCACGTTGCCCTGGTGGTCGAGGATGTTGCCGTTCGGGTCCAGGTACTGGGCCGGGGCACCCGGCTCGGTGGGCAGTTTCGTCGTGCCCTCGGGGAACGCCGGTGTGTCGTCGGGGAGTTTGAAGTTGCCGTCGGGCAGCTTGACCGCGCCCTCCGGAATCGCCGCGCCCTCCGGGATATGCACCGACCCGTCGGGGAGTTTGAGTGCGCCCTCCGGGAGAGTGATCGCGTTGTCGGGGAGCTTGGGGATCTCGATGTTGCCGATCCCCTTCAGGCCCTTCGCGATGTCACCGATCTTCGACAGACCCGCGCCCGCGCCCTTGGTGATGTACGTCATCGGGTCGATGAACTTGCCCGCCTTGCCCGCCACGGACAGCACCTTCGCGACCGCGCCCGCCTTCCCGGCACCAGCCGCGGCACCACCCGCACCGCCGGTAAAGACGGTGGTCAGCACATTGAAGGTGACCGCACCGGCAGCACGCCCGGGGTTCTTGCCCCACTCGTCCCACGCCACCAGCGCCTTGCCGGTCTCCTTCATCGCGGTGCGCGAATCCCGCAGCCAGGAGGGCAGCTTGTCGTCCGGCAACGTCCAGAACAACGCGCTCGCACCCGGAATCGAGGAGATCGCCAGACCGGTCGCGAGCTGCGCGAGGCCCTTCCAGGCCTGCCCCATCGCGTCCCAGCCGCCGAACCCGACCAGCGTGCCCAGACCCTTGATCGTGCCCCAGACGCCGTCCACGATCAGGCCGTCCCACACGAACGACTTGACCCAGTGCCCGACCTCCCAGACGTGATGCTTCTCCTCCATCGGGTCACCCCAGGGAAGCTTCGCGTTCTTCAGGTCGTCCGCGTTGAACCCGTACTGGTCCTTACGGTCCGAACCGTCACCGGCCACCATCTGCGTCCCACCGAACAGCTTGGTGATCGCGTTGTGACAGGTGCGCTCCGCAGCCCAGAACGCCGCGACGGTCGCCGTCACGTCATCCCGGATCTTGTTGTGCTTGTCGATCTTGTCCTCGTCGTACTCCCAGTCGTCGTCGTCCTTGACCGAGCTGACGAAATTGGTCGCGTCGATCTTCAGCTGCTTGAGCTTGTCGACGAGGGGGCGGATCTCGGTGCCATACGACGACAGGGCACCGGACACCTTCTCCAGGTCATCCGCGAACCCGTCCGCCCGGTCCGCCACCGGCTTCGTCGACGCGAACAACTGCTCCGCCTCCGGCGCCGTGTAGTACGCCGCAAGCCCCTGGAACTGGGAGTGCACGTCCTTACCGGTGGAACGGATGTGCGACGCGTCCGTCTTCAGATCGCCGTACGCGCTCTCCAGCAGCGCCAGATCCCCCGTGTACTGCGGAATCGCCTCCGGCTTGATCACGACGTCTGCACCCCCGGCTTCATCGGATCAAGATCCGGCGCCGACAACGCCTTGCGCTGCGCCTCCGCGGCCATCTCCTGATCCCCGTTCAGATACGCCGTCGTCGCATCCACCGCACCCTGCAACGACTTGCCCGCCCGCGCGGCAATGAACTTCAGGTCGGTGGCCGCGTGTTCCGCGTACTGGGACAGAGCAAGCGCCACCAGACCCCCGGCCGCCTTCTCCCCGCCCCCGCCGCCCTCGGCGGAAATGGTGCCGGCGTTCGTCGCCGCCGACGTCAGATGCTCCCCGTACGACTTCGCATGCGTCTCGATGTGCGACGCCGTCTCACCCGTCGTCTTCAGCACACCCTGAATACCCTGCGGCTTCAGATCCCAGCCCGACACCACAACCCCCGTGAAACGTAAATCCCCGACAACTACCGCCGGATCAGCCGATGTTGTCGACCGCCGCCTTCGCCTTCGAGATCGTCGACTGCGCCGTCCCGTCGTTCTTCTCCAGCGTCGTCTTCAACAGCTGGATAATGCTCTTCACCTCGGTCGACGCGCGATTCCACCGCAGTTCCTTGCCGTGGTACTCATCCGCCACACCATCAGCCGCGAAATCCGACATCGCCGCCTTCACCTGCCGGTCCCGCGCCGCGATGACCTCCTCCAACCGGCCGATCACCGCCTGGATATTGCCCTGCGCATCCGCCGACGCACCCGTGTCGTACGACCGACGATCCGAACCCGCACCAGCCATCACACACCACTCCCCGTCAAAAGAAGATCAACCACAGCCCGGCCCACCCAAGCTCAACGCCCGGAGAAACGCGCCCCGTCGAAGTTCGCCGCCTTCTCGTTCGTCCGCGCGTTCTCGCCCTGCTCCTGATCACCCGAACCGAACGCCGACTCCATCCCCGACTGACCGCCCAGAATCCCCGAGAGCGCCGAGTTCAAGCTCGCCGTGATCTCGTCCGACCGCCCCTTGAACGAATCGAACGCCACCCGGCCCGCACCGTTGAACTTCCCCTCCAACGGCTGCGCGGCCTGCACCAACTGACGAATCAACGTCCCCAGATCATCACTCGACCCACGCGAGTTACTGATCAACGTCGACAGAACCTGCGACCCCATGTCGAACTTCATCCGGACTCCCCCTGACTGCTCGACTGTCCGTCAAATACCACGGTTCATCGTTCATCACCGTGCACTGCACACGCAACCGTCGGCCGTAACAGGCTTGCCACAGCGAACAGAGGAAACTGTCGCAACGCGTCTGCCAGGACCGCACGCGGACGGAAACCGAACCAGGCGGCCCGCCTGAGACCTGACAGACCGACACGTACGGCGACAGCACCGTCCGGGTGACCTACGACGGCCCGACCGGCTCGGGCACCTGGAGCGAGTCACGACCTCCAAGTGCCGGCTCCGGGCAAACGGGAACCAGCCAAGACGCACGCGGGGACGTCCGGCGGCACACCGACGGGCCGCGGCAACCAGCCGCGGCCCGTTGCGCCATGCCCTGGAGTAAGGGGATAACCTTCCGCACAGACGGGTGACACCCGGACGGAACGGGTCGGATTCTTCTCGGATCGCGTCGGCGGCGGGAACGGCCGGCTCGGCGTAGAAGGGCATAACGACGGAACCACACGACAGGTTCCGCTTCGACCTCATTGCCCGGCGTGACCTGCCGTGATACACAGAGTGACCATACGACCCCGCGCATACCGTCCCGCGCTCCCCGCCAGGGGCCGGCACAGGCCGAAAGCAAGGGATACACAAGAAACCCGCCAATCAATGACGCCAAGTCGACATACGACAGCGTCATTGTCGGCGAGAATGGGCCCGACCTCTGCGCACCGTGGCAGAGGGCGCAGAACTACCCACTAGGGGCGGTGACTTACATGTTCCTTGCAGCCGATAAGGGCGACATCACCACAATCATCGGCGGGATCGCCCCGGACTGGGGTCCCTTCGGCAGCCTGGGCAACGAGGCCAAGGTGATGATCGAGGTCGTGATGGCGGTGGCCATCCTCCTCTGCCTCGGCATCGCGATCTGGGGCGCCGCCAAGCAGCGCATCGGCGCGACGGCCCTGCGCGACACGTTCAGCGCGGAACAGGGCAAGGGCCTGATCATCGCGGGACTCACCGGAGTCTTCATCATCGGTTCCCTGGGCACGCTGTTCACCATCGTGTACGGCATGGCCGTCTAGGCCCGGCCCCGGACCGCCACGCCGCCGCGCGCCCGGTTCCCCTCCGACCCATCCGTCCGTCGCGCCCACCGGCTGAGGTTGCGTTTCCCTGATGTCGAGTCACCACACCGCGCCCGCGCGGCAACCAGCACGGCTACCGTCGTACTTCTACGCATTTCAATGTGAGGTGCTTCGGAGTGAGGTCCGTGAACTCGAGGGGGCGCGCACGGCATGAGTCTCGGTGACGAGCCTGGGTACGGTGACGCTCCGCGGGGCGAGGACGGGGGGTACGGCGGTACGGGGCAGACCCGTACGCGACTGCCCGACCGCGCCGGGGACGTGTACGGGGGCGCCCGCCGCGGCCGCTCCTCCTCGCGGAGCCTGGTCACGGTCGTCGGCGTGGTCGTCCTCTTGATCGCAGCCATCGCCTTCGCGAACCGCGGCGACGACGAGTCCGCCTCGGGCGCCGGGGACAGCGACAAGACGAATACGGCACCTACGGCGGCGACCGGGGAACAGCCGGTGCAGTCGAAGGTGGGCGACATCCCCGCCGGGTTCGCCCACAGCGACCAAGGGGCACAGAGCGCGGCGGCGAACTACGGCGTAGCGCTCGGCTCCACGGGCATGTTCAACGCCAACCAGCGGCACGCGATCGTCAACACCGTGTACGCCCCCGAGGTCGCCGCCGCTCGACAGTCAGATCTCGACAGGGCGTACTCCAGCGAGAAGTTCCTGGCCAACATCGGCCTCGCCAAGGACGGCTCGGCGCCCAGTGGGCAGACCTTCGTCTCACGCATCGTTCCGGTGGGCACCAAGGTCACGAAGTTCAGCACAGACAGCGCAACCGTCGAGCTCTGGTACACGTCGCTCTTCGGCCTGTCCGGCGAAAGATCCACGAACCCCGTGTCGGAGAGCTGGTTCACGACCACGTATGACCTGAAGTGGATCGACGGGGACTGGAAGATCACCGACTTCACGCAGAAGGACGGGCCGGTTCCGGTCGGACGCGACCAGCAGGCCTCCACCGCAGACGACATGACCAAGGCCGTCGAGGAGTACGGAGGGTTCACCTATGCGCGCTAAGCGTCGCGTACTCAGGGTCGCCGCCGCTGTCACGGCCGTACAGACCACAACGGTGCTGTTGGCCACCCGTGCCTTCGCCGAACCCACTCCGAAGCCGTCGAAAAGCGGCGACCCCTGCGACCTCATCCGCGGCCCCGCCAAGGACTACTGCGAACGCGGCAACCCCTCCTCCAAAACCGGCGGAGCCACCGGCGGAGACTCCCTCACCGACTCCACCCTCGACCCCCTCTCCTCCCTGGCCAAGGGCTGCGCGGACGCCGCATCCTGGACCGTCGACAAGCTGTCCGAGGCCGTCAAGAGCACCGCGAACGTCGACTTCACCAACCCCAAATTCCTCCAGCAGTACGCCGTCGTCTTCGCCGCGTCGACCATCCTGACCCTCCTGCTGTGGCTGCTGGCCGTCGCGAAGAGGGCCGTGCGAGGTGTCCCCCTCACCACGGCGATCTCCGAAGCGGTCGGGTTCCTCTGGCTCACCGTGCTCGCCTCCGCCTTCACCCCGCTGATCCTCTACACCGTCGTATCGGCGACCGACGGCGTCACTCAGGTCCTGGCGAAGACGACCGGCAACCAGACGGACACCTTCTTCGGCACGTTCTCCGCCGCCCTCGGCAAGGGCGAGAACATCGGCGGCGGCCCGATCATGCTGATCGTCGTGTCGATGGTGTCGATCCTCGCGGCCGGAGTCCTCTGGCTCGAACTCGTCGTCCGCGCCGCCCTCCTCTACGTCGGCGCCCTCCTCGGCACCGTCGTCTACGCCGGCCTCGTCGACAAGAACCTCTGGGGCCACGTCCGCCGCTGGGCGGGCATCATGATCGCCGTCATCCTCGTCAAGCCGGTCATCGTGATCGTGCTGGGGCTGGCCGGCGCCCTGTCCTCCGACGAGGGCCCCGACGCCTTCTCCGCCGTCGTCTCCGGCCTCGCGATCATCCTGCTCGCCATCTTCGCGAGCGCCATGATCTACCGCTTCGTCCCCGGCTTCGGCGACGAGATCGCGAACTCCCGCAACAACCGCATCATGCAGGGCGCCGAGGGCAAGGCCGCGGCCGTCATCAGCTCCCCGGCGACCCTCGTCGCCCAGGGCATCAAGACCCACAGCACCCGCGCCGACAACAACGGCGGCGGAGGCGGCGGCCAGTCGTCCTCCCCCCGCCCCGCCAACGCGGCGTCCGGCGGTATGGCCGCACACAGCTCGCGCCCGTCGAACGGCGGCGGCGGATCCGGCTCCTCCGCCGCGCCCCCGCCCCGCAGCAGCCCGGCCAACACCCCCCACGCCAGCAACAGCCGCAACAGCAGTAGCAACAGCTCAGGAGGTGACGGGCGTTGACGACCGAGTCCCACGTGTCCCACGTGGTCACGCCCCGCCGTACATATCTGATCGGCCGCGCCCGGCCGAACGCGATCGTCGGCCGCAACCGCGAGTCCGGCGAGATCGCACTGATCATCGCGGGCGCGTTCCTCGGCATGATGTGCGGGCTCCTCGTCCCCGTCCTCGCCCTGCGCATCGTGCTGCTGACCGGCTTCCCGATGCTCGCGCTCGCGGCGGTCTACGTCCCGTACAAGCGCCGTACGTTCTACAAGTGGTTCGAGATCAACCGCAGCTACAAGCGCACCCTGCGCCGGGGAACGACCTACCGCTCGACCGTCATGGAGGCCGGTACGCGCCTCGACGGGCGGGAGATCGAGATCGGCCCGCCCCCCGGTATCGGCCGTATCAGCTGGCTCGCCGCCCCCTTCGGACCCGACGAGATCGCCGTACTCCTGCACGCCGACCGCCGTACGGTCACGGCCGCGATCGAGATCGAGGGGCCCGGCGTGGGCCTGCGCGACAGCGAGGACCAGGAGGCCCTCGTCGACCGCTTCGGCACGCTGCTGAAGCACGTCGCGAACGGCGACGGTTTCGTCACCCGCATCCAGATGCTCGCCCGCACCCTCCCCGCCGACCCCGACGCCCACGCCAAAGACGTCGCCATGCGCGGGGACACGCGCTCGCCCGGCTGGCTCCAGCAGTCGTACGACCAGTTGCAGTCCATGGTGTCCACCAGCAGCGAGCAGCACCGCGCGTACCTCGTCGCCTGCATGCACTACTCCCGCGAACTCGCCGCCGAAGCACAGGCGATGGCCCGCGCCGCCCGGCCCCAGGCGGGTCGGAAGCTCGACCGGGACGCGGGGCTCGCCGTCGTCATGGCGCGCGAGCTGACCGACATCTGCTCGCGGCTCCAGGAAGCCGACATCCGCGTACGACAGCCGCTCGGCCAGGGCCGGCTCGCCTCCCTCGTGCACTCCATGTACGACCCGGACCACCCCATCGACCACATCCAGGCGATGACGAAACGCAATGCCTGGCCCGCCGAGCTGGACGCCATGTCGCCCACCTACCTCCAGGCGAAGACCCGCGAGTCCTCCACCCGCGCCCCCTGGTGCCACGCCACGGCCTGGGTGAAGGAGTGGCCGATGACCCCGGTGGGCGTCAACTTCCTGGCGCCCCTGCTGGTCCACACCCCGGACGTCATCCGGACCGTCGCCGTCACCATGGACCTCGAACCCACCGAGGTCGCCATCGAGCGCATGCTGACCGAGAAGACGAACGACGAGGCGGAGGCCAGCCGCGCCGCCAAGATGAACCGCACCGTGGACCCCCGCGACGTCGCCTCGCACAACCGTCTGGACCAGCGCGGCGAAGACCTCGCGAGCGGCGCCGCCGGCGTCAACCTCGTCGGCTACATCACCGTCTCCTCCCGCTCCCCCGAGGCCCTCGCCCGCGACAAGCGGACGATCCGCGCCTCGGCCGGCAAGTCGTATCTGAAGCTGGAGTGGTGCGACCGCGAGCACCATCGCGCCTTCGTCAACACACTGCCGTTCGCGACCGGAATCCGCAGGTAGGGGCTGACGTGATGATGGAATCCGAAGGTAGGGGCTGATGTGGTGATGCGGGACCCGCTGTCGATCCTCACCGACGCCTTCACGTCCTTCCTGTTCGGCAAGGTCGAGACGACGCGCCTGCCCGTGCGCACCTCCACGGGCCAGGCCCAGGCCGTCTATCTGCCCACCGCCGCCCCCGGCCTCGGCGACTCGGGCGTGATCATCGGCCGGGAGGTGTACTCCGGAAAGGGCTACATCTACGACCCCTTCCAGCTGTACGGGCAGCAGCTGCCGGCCCCGCACTGGCTGGTGCTCGGCGAATCCGGCAACGGCAAGTCAGCGCTCGAAAAGACGTACGTCCTACGCCAGCTGCGCTTCCGGGACCGGCAGGTCGTCGTCCTCGACGCGCAGGGCGAGGACGGAGTCGGCGAGTGGAACCTCATCGCCGAGGAGCTGGGGATAACCCCCATCCGGCTGGACCCGACGGCCGCCCTGGACATGGGCATCCGGCTCAACCCGCTCGACCCGGCGATCACCACCACCGGGCAGCTCGCGCTGCTCCGGACGATCATCGAGGTCGCCATGGGGCACGGCCTCGACGAGCGGTCGGGCTTCGCCCTGAAGGTCGCGCACGCCTATGTGAACGAGACGATCCTCGAGCGGCAGCCGGTGCTGACCGACATCGTGGAGCAACTGCGCCACCCCGAGCCGGAGTCGGCCGAGGCGATGAACGTCGCCCTGGACGACGTACGGGCCTGGGGCCTGGACGTGGCACTGGTCCTGGACCGCCTCGTCGACGGTGACCTGCGGGGCATGTTCGACGGCCCCACGACGGTCGGTATCGACCTGGACGCCCCGCTCATCGTCTTCGACCTGTCCCACATCGACCGCAACTCGATCGCCATGCCGATCCTGATGGCGATCGTCGGCGTATGGCTGGAGCACACCTGGATCCGCCCCGACCGGAAGAAGCGCATCTTCCTGGTCGAGGAGGCCTGGCACATCATCAACAGCCCGTTCGTGGCCCAACTCTTCCAGCGCCTGCTGAAGTTCGGCCGCCGCCTCGGCCTGTCCTTCGTGGCGGTGGTCCACCATCTGTCGGACGTGGTCGACGGGGCGGCCGCGAAGGAGGCCGCGGCGATCCTGAAGATGGCCTCGACCCGGACGATCTACGCCCAGAAGGCCGACGAGGCACGGTCGACGGGACGCGTGCTCGGGCTGCCCAGATGGGCGGTCGAGATCATCCCGACCCTGACCCCGGGCATCGCGGTGTGGGACGTGAACGGCAACGTCCAGGTGGTCAAACACCTGATCACGGAGACCGAACGCCCACTCGTCTTCACCGACCGCGCGATGACCGAGTCGTCCGCGGACCGGCTCGCCGACGACGCGCATCGCGCCGCGGAACTGGAGGCGGAGGAGCGGGCGGCGGCCTTCGTGGAACAGCACCTGAGCGACCTGGACGACTCGTCCGAGTCCACGGTGGCGTGAAGTCGGGCATGAACGCAGGCATGAACACAAACATGAACGCAGGCGTGAACCTAGGCGTGAACACGGGTGTGAGCAGGGCACGTACAGGGGCATGAGCACGGCACGAGCAGGGGCGTGACATGAGCCGGGACAGACAGACGTACCGGGACCGGGGCAGAGAGCACGATCACAGCCAGGGCGGCGTCCCCGACGGCCTGTTGATCGGGGTCCTCGCCTTCCTGCTCGGCATGACCCTGATGGTGTGGTCGGCCACGGGCCTCGCGGGCTGGTTCGCGCGGGGCGCCTGGCCGGACGCCGTGACCTTCACCCGTACGCCGCTGGCGATGCGGCACCTCATCGGCCGACCGCACGACATCCCGGGCGCGTGGCCGGACACCCCGGAAGGCCAGCTGTCGGGGTACGGCCTGTTCTGGGGCCTGTTCATCGGCCAGCTGATGGTTCTGCTCGTACTGACGGTGTTCGTGATGGGCACGGTGGCACGATGGCGAGCGGTACGGGCGGGCCGCAGGGCGTCGAGGAGCACGGCGGCGGTGGCCGCCGCCGATCCCGACCCTACGGGGCATGAGGTCCCGGCGCAGCGGGCCACAACGGAACGGACGGGAACTTCGGATCCGACCGGAACTCCGGATCCGACCGGGGCGGCGGAACCGGCCTGGACGGCGGAGCAGGCCGGGAGCGCGGCGCCGGCCGGGAGCGCGGCGCCGGCCGGGAGCGCGGCGCCGGCCGGCGGGGCGGCCCCCGCCGCTACGGGTGGCGTGGGTGGCATGGCGAAGTCCGCCGAGGAGACCGCCCTCGCCCACCTCATGGCACGTGACCGGGCGGGCGGACGGGAAATCGTCCTCGGCCCCCCGGAAACCCGAACAGCCGCCGCGACCCAGGCCATCCACGACGCGGCCGGCCCCGTCCTCGTCCTCACCTCGAACCCGGCCCTGTGGTCGGAGACGAAGGACGCCCGAGCCAAACTGGGCCCGGTCCTCCTCTACGACCCCACGCACCGTTGCGACACCCCGGCCCGCCTCCACTGGTCCCCCTCCGCCGGCTGTGAGGACAAGCCCACCGCCGTGGCCCGCGCGGCAGCACTCCTCGCCCCGGTCCGCCCCACCGCGAAGATCGACCAGGCGCTCGCCGAGACGGCCGAGACTCTTCTGCGGAGCTATCTGCACGCCGCCGCCATAGAGGGCCGCACCGTCCGCCATGTCCACCGGTGGGCCCAGGGCACCCAGGTCCAGGAGGCCGTACGCGCCCTCCGTGCGAACCCCAAGGCCGCACCCGGCGCGGGCGGCGAACTGGAGTCGGCCCTCACCTCGCACCCCGAACGCCGTGACATGGCGCAGGAGTTGACAGCGCGCGCACTGTCCTCACTCTTCACCGTCAATATCCGCGAGGCATGCACACCCAACCGAAATGACAGCCTCGCCTTGGATTCCTTCGTGGATGAAGGGGGCACGCTTTATGTGGTCGGTGAACCCATCGAGGACCCCAGGCAGCATCCCGGCGCCATGCCGTTCCTGACGGCCCTCGTCTCACACGTGGTCGAGCGCGGCCGTCGCATGGCCGAACGGTCATCCTCCGGTCGCCTCGACCCACCACTTACGCTCGTCCTCGACGACGTCGCGGCGGTGGCTCCGCTTCCCCAGCTCCCGGAGCTGCTGTCGACCGGAGCGGACCGGGGCATGCCGACCCTGGCCCTGCTCCGGTCCCAGGAACAGGCCCGGTCCCGCTGGCCGCAGTACGAACTACCTGTCTGACAAGGCCCTTCGCCCCGGCAGCGGCGCGGAGCAGCCCGCCCGATCAGACCCAGACCCGCCTCATGAGACCTGCTCGATCAGGTGCGCTCGATCACGAATTCCAACTCCTGATCCCCGGAGTCCCCGGGCGCCGGCACGCTCACGCCGCTCGGCATGAACCCTGCCTTGCGGTAGAACGCCTCGGCCCGCCCGTTCTTCTCGTGCACGAAGAGCCGTACGCGTTCGAGCCCAGCGGCCCAGGACCACTCCAGAGCCGCGTCGAAGAGCGCCCGGGTCACCCCGCTCCCCCGATGTTCCGGCCGCACGAAGACGCCGACGACGTGCCCTTGTCGCCGCTCGACCGCGACGTCGAACGGATCCCGTGACCCGGCTTCCTCGACCAGTACGGTCACGCTGCCGGCCCATTCCCCGTCAGGCCCCTCGGCGATGATCTGCTGCCGCTCGGCAACCCCTTCGGCGGCCCCCGCCGTCCGGTCCTGCCAGTAGGAGTCCGGCCTGGCGACGGCGTCGTCGTACGTCTCCAGGAACGCCAGATGCGCAACGGGGTCCTGGAGCGCGACAAGCCGCAGCTTCTTGGCCTCGGCCCACTCGCCGGTGCGTATGGAACGGATCAGGTGGCTCATGCGATCACCGTAATACGCGGTTGCGACACCGCTCAGCCATTTTCTCGACTGGCGTGGACATGACCAAACAGTGAACGCGAAAAAGCCCCAACTCTCGGGCATATAGCCGGAGTTGGGGCTTCTTCTTAAAATTTGTTCGGCGGCGTCCTACTCTCCCACAGGGTCCCCCCTGCAGTACCATCGGCGCTGTAAGGCTTAGCTTCCGGGTTCGGAATGTAACCGGGCGTTTCCCTCACGCTATGACCACCGAAACACTATGAAACTGTCAACCGCACCATCCCGTGACCATGGAATGGGGTTGTTCGTGGTTTCAGAACCAACACAGTGGACGCGAGCAACTGAGGACAAGCCCTCGGCCTATTAGTACCAGTCACCTCCAGCGGTTACCCGCCTTCCAGATCTGGCCTATCAACCCAGTCGTCTACTGGGAGCCTTACCCTCTCAAGGAGGTGGGAATACTCATCTCGAAGCAGGCTTCCCGCTTAGATGCTTTCAGCGGTTATCCCTCCCGAACGTAGCCAACCAGCCATGCCCTTGGCAGGACAACTGGCACACCAGAGGTTCGTCCGTCCCGGTCCTCTCGTACTAGGGACAGCCCTTCTCAATATTCCTGCGCGCGCAGCGGATAGGGACCGAACTGTCTCACGACGTTCTAAACCCAGCTCGCGTACCGCTTTAATGGGCGAACAGCCCAACCCTTGGGACCGACTCCAGCCCCAGGATGCGACGAGCCGACATCGAGGTGCCAAACCATCCCGTCGATATGGACTCTTGGGGAAGATCAGCCTGTTATCCCCGGGGTACCTTTTATCCGTTGAGCGACGGCGCTTCCACAAGCCACCGCCGGATCACTAGTCCCGACTTTCGTCCCTGCTCGACCCGTCGGTCTCACAGTCAAGCTCCCTTGTGCACTTACACTCAACACCTGATTGCCAACCAGGCTGAGGGAACCTTTGGGCGCCTCCGTTACTCTTTAGGAGGCAACCGCCCCAGTTAAACTACCCATCAGACACTGTCCCTGATCCGGATCACGGACCCAGGTTAGACATCCAGCACGACCAGACTGGTATTTCAACGACGACTCCACCCACACTGGCGTGCGGGCTTCAAAGTCTCCCAGCTATCCTACACAAGCCGAACCGAACACCAATATCAAACTGTAGTAAAGGTCCCGGGGTCTTTCCGTCCTGCTGCGCGAAACGAGCATCTTTACTCGTAGTGCAATTTCACCGGGCCTATGGTTGAGACAGTCGAGAAGTCGTTACGCCATTCGTGCAGGTCGGAACTTACCCGACAAGGAATTTCGCTACCTTAGGATGGTTATAGTTACCACCGCCGTTTACTGGCGCTTAAGTTCTCAGCTTCGCCAAACCGAAGTTTGACTAACCGGTCCCCTTAACGTTCCAGCACCGGGCAGGCGTCAGTCCGTATACATCGCCTTACGGCTTCGCACGGACCTGTGTTTTTAGTAAACAGTCGCTTCTCGCTGGTCTCTGCGGCCACCCCCAGCTCACCAAGTAAATTGGATCACCAGTGATGGCCCCCCTTCTCCCGAAGTTACGGGGGCATTTTGCCGAGTTCCTTAACCATAGTTCACCCGAACGCCTCGGTATTCTCTACCTGACCACCTGAGTCGGTTTAGGGTACGGGCCGCCATGAAACTCGCTAGAGGCTTTTCTCGACAGCATAGGATCATCCACTTCACCACAATCGGCTCGGCATCAGGTCTCAGCCTTAATGCGCGACGGATTTACCTATCGCACGGCCTACACCCTTACCCCGGGACAACCACCGCCCGGGATGGACTACCTTCCTGCGTCACCCCATCACTCACCTACTACCACCTTGGGTCAGCGGCTCCACCACTCCCCTTTGCCCGAAGGCTCCAGGGCGGCTTCACGGCCTTAGCATTAATGGGCTCGATGTTTGACGCTTCACAGCGGGTACCGGAATATCAACCGGTTATCCATCGACTACGCCTGTCGGCCTCGCCTTAGGTCCCGACTTACCCTGGGCAGATCAGCTTGACCCAGGAACCCTTAGTCAATCGGCGCACACGTTTCTCACGTGTGTATCGCTACTCATGCCTGCATTCTCACTCGTGAACCGTCCACCACTGCCTTCCGGCGCGGCTTCACCCGGCACACGACGCTCCCCTACCCATCCATACAGGCGTTGGCCCTATTGTATGAATGACACGACTTCGGCGGTACGCTTGAGCCCCGCTACATTGTCGGCGCGGAATCACTAGACCAGTGAGCTATTACGCACTCTTTCAAGGGTGGCTGCTTCTAAGCCAACCTCCTGGTTGTCTGTGCGACTCCACATCCTTTCCCACTTAGCGTACGCTTAGGGGCCTTAGTCGATGCTCTGGGCTGTTTCCCTCTCGACCATGGAGCTTATCCCCCACAGTCTCACTGCCGCGCTCTCACTTACCGGCATTCGGAGTTTGGCTAAGGTCAGTAACCCGGTAGGGCCCATCGCCTATCCAGTGCTCTACCTCCGGCAAGAAACACACGACGCTGCACCTAAATGCATTTCGGGGAGAACCAGCTATCACGGAGTTTGATTGGCCTTTCACCCCTAACCACAGGTCATCCCCCAGGTTTTCAACCCTGGTGGGTTCGGTCCTCCACGAAGTCTTACCTCCGCTTCAACCTGCCCATGGCTAGATCACTCCGCTTCGGGTCTTGAGCGCGCTACTAAATCGCCCTATTCGGACTCGCTTTCGCTACGGCTTCCCCACACGGGTTAACCTCGCAACACACCGCAAACTCGCAGGCTCATTCTTCAAAAGGCACGCAGTCACGACGCACCGAGTAAACTCGATGCGCGACGCTCCCACGGCTTGTAGGCACACGGTTTCAGGTACTATTTCACTCCGCTCCCGCGGTACTTTTCACCATTCCCTCACGGTACTATCCGCTATCGGTCACCAGGGAATATTTAGGCTTAGCGGGTGGTCCCGCCAGATTCACACGGGATTTCTCGGGCCCCGTGCTACTTGGGTGTCTCTCAAACGAGCCGCTGATGTTTCGACTACGGGGGTCTTACCCTCTACGCCGGACCTTTCGCATGTCCTTCGCCTACATCAACGGTTTCTGACTCGTCTCACGGCCGGCAGACCGTAAAAGAGAGATCCCACAACCCCGTATACGCAACCCCTGCCGGGTCTCACACGCATACGGTTTGGCCTCATCCAGTTTCGCTCGCCACTACTCCCGGAATCACGGTTGTTTTCTCTTCCTGCGGGTACTGAGATGTTTCACTTCCCCGCGTTCCCTCCACATACCCTATGTGTTCAGGTATGGGTGACAGCCCATGACGACTGCCGGGTTTCCCCATTCGGAAACCCCCGGATCAAAGCCTGGTTGACGGCTCCCCGGGGACTATCGTGGCCTCCCACGTCCTTCATCGGTTCCTGGTGCCAAGGCATCCACCGTGCGCCCTTAAAAACTTGGCCACAGATGCTCGCGTCCACTGTGCAGTTCTCAAACAACGACCAACCACCCGTCACAACCCGCCGAAGCAGATCTTTACCGGGGCCGGCACTGAAGGCAGCCACAATCGGCCGTACCCTCAGACACCCAACAGCGTGCCCGACACCCTCGCCCTCCCATGTTCGCTTTCCACGCCGAAGCAGTACTTGCCAACCTGAGCAGGTCGAGTGTGCCGAATAATCAACGTTCCACCCTTGAGCAACCAGCATCAGACAGTCGCTGATGTACTGGCCTCTGACCTCACCCCGAAGGGATCGGTAAGAAGTGCTCCTTAGAAAGGAGGTGATCCAGCCGCACCTTCCGGTACGGCTACCTTGTTACGACTTCGTCCCAATCGCCAGTCCCACCTTCGACAGCTCCCTCCCACAAGGGGTTGGGCCACCGGCTTCGGGTGTTACCGACTTTCGTGACGTGACGGGCGGTGTGTACAAGGCCCGGGAACGTATTCACCGCAGCAATGCTGATCTGCGATTACTAGCAACTCCAACTTCATGGGGTCGAGTTGCAGACCCCAATCCGAACTGAGACCGACTTTTTGAGATTCGCTCCACCTTGCGGTATCGCAGCTCATTGTATCGGCCATTGTAGCACGTGTGCAGCCCAAGACATAAGGGGCATGATGACTTGACGTCGTCCCCACCTTCCTCCGAGTTGACCCCGGCGGTCTCCTGTGAGTCCCCATCACCCCGAAGGGCATGCTGGCAACACAGAACAAGGGTTGCGCTCGTTGCGGGACTTAACCCAACATCTCACGACACGAGCTGACGACAGCCATGCACCACCTGTACACCGACCACAAGGGGGGCACTATCTCTAATGCTTTCCGGTGTATGTCAAGCCTTGGTAAGGTTCTTCGCGTTGCGTCGAATTAAGCCACATGCTCCGCTGCTTGTGCGGGCCCCCGTCAATTCCTTTGAGTTTTAGCCTTGCGGCCGTACTCCCCAGGCGGGGAACTTAATGCGTTAGCTGCGGCACCGACGACGTGGAATGTCGCCAACACCTAGTTCCCACCGTTTACGGCGTGGACTACCAGGGTATCTAATCCTGTTCGCTCCCCACGCTTTCGCTCCTCAGCGTCAGTAATGGCCCAGAGATCCGCCTTCGCCACCGGTGTTCCTCCTGATATCTGCGCATTTCACCGCTACACCAGGAATTCCGATCTCCCCTACCACACTCTAGCTAGCCCGTATCGAATGCAGACCCGGGGTTAAGCCCCGGGCTTTCACACCCGACGTGACAAGCCGCCTACGAGCTCTTTACGCCCAATAATTCCGGACAACGCTTGCGCCCTACGTATTACCGCGGCTGCTGGCACGTAGTTAGCCGGCGCTTCTTCTGCAGGTACCGTCACTTTCGCTTCTTCCCTGCTGAAAGAGGTTTACAACCCGAAGGCCGTCATCCCTCACGCGGCGTCGCTGCATCAGGCTTTCGCCCATTGTGCAATATTCCCCACTGCTGCCTCCCGTAGGAGTCTGGGCCGTGTCTCAGTCCCAGTGTGGCCGGTCGCCCTCTCAGGCCGGCTACCCGTCGTCGCCTTGGTGAGCCACTACCTCACCAACAAGCTGATAGGCCGCGGGCTCATCCTGCACCGCCGGAGCTTTTAACCCTCACAGATGCCTGCGAGAGTATTATCCGGTATTAGACCCCGTTTCCAGGGCTTGTCCCAGAGTGCAGGGCAGATTGCCCACGTGTTACTCACCCGTTCGCCACTAATCCACCCCGAAGGGCTTCATCGTTCGACTTGCATGTGTTAAGCACGCCGCCAGCGTTCGTCCTGAGCCAGGATCAAACTCTCCGTGAATGTTTTCCCGTAATCGGGACGACACCACGAGAGCGGAACAGCCGGGCGGAATAAGCCCAGCCGTTCACAGCGTCCTCGCTGTGCGCCTACCGAACAACGTCGGCAGGACTTTTTCAAAGGAACCTCGTCCCAGCCGATCGGCCGGAGACGGGGTATCAACATATCTGGCGTTGATTTTTGGCACGCTGTTGAGTTCTCAAGGAACGGACGCTTCCTTTGTACTCACCCGAGAGACTCTCTCAGGCTTTCCTCCGGGCGCTTCCCTTCGGTCTTGCGTTTCCGACTCTATCAGACCGTTTTCCGATCCGATTTCCTCGGTGCTTTCCAGGTTTCCGCTTTCGCGTTTCCCTTTCCGGCGGTTCCGACTCTATCAGATCCTTTCGGGCCTGATTCCCAGTCAGCGGGTGTTGTCTTCGCGGCTGTTGGGCCGTTCCGACGTCTCAAACCTTAGCGGATTCTCCCGGCGACTCATAATCGAGCCGTGGAATTGAATTCGGGCACGCCGAATTCGACCCCGGTAGGGAGATCGTGCTGGTGGTTTGTTGTGCCGCTTGAGCGGCGGGAGTGCTGTCGCAGAACCGTTACGGCTCCGTGGCAACTCGAAGAATCTTACACATCCAGGGAGTGGCGGTCAACATCCCTGGGCAAGATCTTCAGTCCAGGTCGCTGAGCCGTCCGCCCGCGTCCGGCTGGGCGTGCTCCACGCGCCGCAGGAGACGGGTCAGGACCTCGCCCAGGGCGGCGCGTTCCTCGGCCGACAGGTCCTGGAGGAGGTCCTCCTCGAAGACGCTGGCGAGGCGCATCGCCTCCAGCCACTTCTCGCGGCCCTCCGCGGTCAGCTCGACGATCACGCGGACGCGGTTCGACTCGTCCCGCTCCCTGGTGACCAGCCCCTCCGCCAGCATGCGGTCGATCCGGTGGGTCATCGCGGCCGGCGTGAGCCCCAGTCGCTTCGCCAGGTCACCCGGGCCCAGCCGATAGGGGGCGCCGGAGAGGACGAGGGCCTTGAGGACCTCCCACTCGGCGTTGCTGATCCCGAGAGCCGCGGTCTGACGGCCGTAGGCGACGTTCATGCGGCGGTTGAGCCGGGAGAGCGCCGAGACGATCTTCTCGACCTGGGGATCGAGGTCCTGGAACTCGCGCTGGTAGGCGGCGATCTGTTCGTCGAGTGTCGGCTCGCCGGCGCCGGGGGTGTCGGCCATGGCCGCAGTATGGCACGCGTTCGCTTGGCGTCGAAGTCCTTCTAGGTGTACTGTTTAGGATCTAACTTTAGCTTCGAAGTCTTCAGGGCTAACCACTTCACACCTACATGGGTGCGCGTGGTCGGCCCTCCTCTCTAGGGCAGGTGAACGTGACCAGGGCAATGGGCGCAGCGATGCGCCGGATCCATGTGGGCAACGCACTCAGCGCGTTCGGCCTCGGCTTCACCGTCCCGTATCTGTACGTCTATGTGGCGCAGGTACGGGATCTCGGTGCTGTGACGGCGGGTCTCGTACTCGCGGTCTTTGCCGTGGCCGCACTCGTGGTGCTTCCGTTCGCCGGGCGAGCCATCGTCCGGCGCGGCCCGCTGCCGGTGCTGCTCGCCGCCCTGGTCACCGCCGCGTTCGGCGCACTGAGCCTGGGACTGGCGAGCAGCGCCACGACTGTGTTGCTGTCGGCGGCCGCGCTGGGTGCCGGGCAGGCCGTGATGCAGCCGGCGCTGGCCACGATGATCGTGGACTGCTCGACGGCGGAGACCCGGTCGCGGGCGTTCGCCATGCAGTTCTTCCTGGCGAACCTCGGGCTCGGTATCGGCGGCCTCATCGGCGGCCACCTCGTCGACGCGTCCCGGGCCGGCTCCTTCACACTGCTGTTCGCGATCGAGGCGGTGATGTTCCTGCTGCTCGTCGTGATCATGTCGACGGTACGGATGCCGCACGCCCCGAAGATCGAGGGCTCCGCTCCGCAGGCCGAGGGCAGCTGGAAGCAGCTGCTCGGCAACCGGGCCATGGTGCAGCTGTGCGTCGTGGGCTTCGTGCTGTTCTTCGCCTGCTACGGGCAGTTCGAGTCGGGGCTGAGCGCGTACGGCGTCGAGGCGGCCGGTATCTCCACCTCCGCGCTTGGTACGGCCCTCGCGGCGAACACGGCGATGATCGTGGTCGCGCAGTTCGCCGTGCTGAAGTTCGTCGAGCGGCGCAAGCGGTCCCGGGTGATCGCCGCCGTCGGGCTGATCTGGGCCGTGGCGTGGCTCGCGGCCGGGTACGCGGGGCTCGGGCACGGCAGCCGGACCATGGCGACCGCCGCGTTCATCTCCACGTACGCGCTGTTCGGGCTCGGGGAGGCAATGCTGTCGCCGACCGTGGCCCCGCTGGTCGCCGATCTGGCGCCGACGGGCCTGGCGGGTCAGTACAACTCGGCCTTTGCCCTGGTCAAGCAGCTCGCGCTGGCCATCGGTCCGGCGGTGGGCGGTCCCATGGGGGCGTCCCTGCACGCGCCGTACATCGTGACGTTCCTGCTGTTCTCGCTGGGCATCACGTTCCTCGCGGTGCGGCTCGGGCGACAGCTCACCCCGGTGCAGAACCAGCCGTCCCTCGCGAAGAGCCGGGTGGTCGCCCAGGGCGGGGCGCCCGCGGAGCCGCTCCCCGCGAACGTGTGATCGACGTACGACACCCGTAGGCATCGAGAACCTGTACGACGGCCGCCGCCCACCACGCGTGGGGGCGGCCGTCGCTCGTTCTCAGCGGATGCCTGTGACCAGGGTGGCCGTGAAGGGCAGGGTCGCCGTGCCGTCCGGTGTGGTGCGGTCGGCGAGGCGGGCGCACATCGCGCGGCCCACGCCGGCGAGTGCCTCCGGGCCGCCGGTATCGACGATCTCCTGGCCCCAGGGCAGCGCCGAGAGATGGCCGGGGGCGAAGTCGGCCAGTCGGGGCAGGGCGATACCGAAGGTGACCTCGCGGGCGGTCGTGTGCTGGAAGCCGGCCGAGCGGAACGCGGCCGTGAGCCGTTCGGCCGTACAGGTGAAGGCCTTGGTGTATTCGGCCGCGGTCTCCTCGCCGCCGTACTTCTTGATGGCCTCGTACTGGGCGGCGAAGTACGGGGAGAGGTCCTTGGGTGCCCAGACGGTGGCCGCGAAACGGCCCCCGGGGCGGGTGACACGGGCCGTCTCCGCCGCTGCCGCGTCCAGGTCCGCGAAGAACTGGGCGCCCTGCTGGCAGACGACCGCGTCGAAGGCCGCGTCGGTATGGGGGAGTTTCTCGGCGGAGGCCTCGGTGAACTCGATGTCGGGGTACATGCGCGGACGGTGGGCGGCGGCCACCCTGAGCATGCCTTCATCGGGGTCGATTCCCGACACCCGGCCCGCCGGGCCGACCAGCGGGGCCGCGGCCCGGGCCGCGAAGCCCGTGCCGCAGGCGAGATCGAGCACCGCGGCGCCCGGGAACAGGTCGACGGCGTCCAGGACGGCCGTCACGAAGGGCGCCGCGATCGGCGCGACGTACTGCTCGTAGCGCTCCGGGGCGCTGCCTTTGGACTGAAAGCCCGATTCGTCTGCCATGGGTGAGCTACTAGCACCGCACGCCGGAGATGGCCAGATGACGCGCGGCGGTCTCGCTTGTCCGACGCCGTCCAGCTCTGCCCGTATCCGTCTGTTTCTGCTTCGTGCTCCTATGTGGTGCGCGGGAGTGCGAACTCGCACCACACCGCCTTGCCGCCGCCCGGAGTGCGACGGGAGCCCCAGCTCGAGGCGATCGTCGCCACGATCGCGATGCCCCGGCCCGCCTCGTCCGCCGGTTCGGCGCGGCGGCGGCGCGGGAGGTGGTCGTCGCCGTCGGTCACCTCGACGATCAGGCGGCGGTCGGTGCGGCGCAGCCGCAGACGCATCGGCGGGGTGCCGTGCTGGAGGGAGTTGGCGACCAGCTCGCTCGCGGCCAGCACGCCCAGGTCGTGCAGTTCGGTCGGGAAGCGCCAGCTGGTCAGGACGCCGGAGGCGAAGGCACGCGCGCGTGGCGCCGCTTCCACGCCGCCGAGCAGCTCCAGCGCCGCGTTGCGGAAGAGGTCGCTGTCGGCGCCCGTGCGGGCCGGGTGCTGGAGGACCAGGACCGCCACGTCGTCGTCGTGGTCGGCGGTCACCCCGGCCGAGCGGACCAGCCGGTCGCAGACCACCTGGGGCGTGCCCGTGGCGCCCGCCAGCGCGCGCGACAGGGCGGCGATGCCCTCGTCGAGATCCTGATCGCGGCGCTCGACCAGACCGTCCGTGTAGAGCACGGCCGTGGAGCCGGGGCCGAGCGGGACCGAGCCCGAGGCGTGCATCCAGCCGCCCGTGCCGAGCGGCGGCCCGGTGGGCTCGTCGGCACGCAGGACGATGCCGCTGTCGTCGCGCACCAGGATCGGGAGGTGGCCGGCGGAGGCGTACACCAGGCGGCCCTCGTTGGGGTCGTGGACGGCGTACACACAGGTGGCGATCTGGTTGGCGTCGATCTCCGCGGCGAGGCCGTCCAGGAGCTGGAGGACCTCGTGCGGGGGCAGGTCGAGTCGGGCGTACGCGCGGACGGCCGTACGGAGTTGGCCCATCACCGCTGCCGCGCGTACGCCTCTGCCCATCACGTCGCCGATGACGAGGGCCGTGCGGCCGCCGCCGAGGGTGATGACGTCGTACCAGTCGCCGCCGACCGCGGCCTCGGTGCCGCCGGGCTGGTACGTGGCCGCGATGCGCAGGTCGTCGGGCTCCTCCAGCTCCTGGGGGAGCAGGGAGCGCTGAAGTGTCACCGCCGTTTCGCGCTGCCCGCGCTCACTGGCGCGCAGCCGTTCGGCGGCCTCGGCGTGGTCGGTGACGTCGACGGCGAAGACGAGGACGCCGCCGTCCTTGTCTTCGGACGCGTCCACCGGCGTGCACGTGAACGTGTACGAGCGGCCGCCCGGGGTCTTGCGGGACTTGACCGTGCGCGACTTGGAGCTGCGCAGCACCTGGTCGAGGAGCGGGAGCAGGCCGAGCTCGTCCAGCTCGGGCAGCCCCTTGCGGGCGGGTTCGCCGACGGGACGCTCGCCGAAGGCCGCCGTATAGGCGTCGTTGACGTACGCGATGCGGTGGTCGGGGCCGTGGACGAGGGCGACGAGAGCCGGGACGCGGTCGAGGACGTCCCGTACCGGCAGTTCGTCGACGGCGGGCACGCGCTGCGTGTCGTCGGTGAGCTGCTCGCCCCGGGCTGTGGGCACGGAGCCGTCCCCCCGCCGGTCCGGGGAGACCGTGTGCTCGGCCCGCGCTGCGGCGCGGCGCTGCGTTCCGGGGAGCCGGGCGCTCCAGCGCGTGAAGTTCACTTGGGGGAAGCCTCGTAGGTTCGAAGAGCGAGCGGTCCGCCCGCCCAAGGTCGTGGACCAGTCTGGCCGACCGGGCCGACATCCGTCAGACGTCGGCCCTTCCGGGGGAGTTCCTGGATCCGGTCAGGACGACCCCTTCGGGTCCCGAGAAGGCTTTCCACCGGCCGCGAGTTCGAACTCCGCGCGAGGATGTTCGAGCGAACCGAGGGAGACGATCTCCCTCTTGAAGAGCCCCGCCAGGGTCCATTCGGCGAGCACCCGGGCCTTGCGGTTGAAGGTGGGCACCCTGCTCAGGTGGTACGCGCGGTGCATGAACCAGGCGGGGTAGCCCTTCAGCTTGCGCCCGTAGATGTGCGCGACGCCCTTGTGCAGCCCCAGGGAGGCCACCGAGCCGACGTATTTGTGCGCGTACGTCTCCAGCTCCTCGCCGCGCAGCGCATGGGCGATGTTGTCGCCGAGGAGCTTGGCCTGGCGCACCGCGTGCTGGGCGTTGGGGGCGGTCTCCTTGCCGGGTTCCTTGGCGGTGAGGTCGGGGACGGCGGCGGCGTCTCCCGCGGCCCACGCGTGCGTGGCGCCGTCCACGGTCAGCTGGGGGGTGCACTTCAGGCGCCCGTGCTCGTTCAACGGCAGGTCGGTGGCGGCGAGGATCGGGTGCGGTTTCACGCCGGCCGTCCAGACGACCGTGCGGTTCGGGAAGCGGGACCCGTCACTCAGTACGGCGATCCGGTCGGCGCACGATTCGAGGCGGGTCTCCATGCGTACGTCGATGTTGCGCCGGCGCAGCTCGGTGACCGCGTACTTGCCCATCTCCTCGCCGACCTCGGGGAGGATGCGGTTCGTGGCCTCCACGAGGATCCACTTCATGTCGTCGCGCTTGACGTTGTGGTAGTAGCGCGCGGCGAAGCGGGCCATGTCCTCCAGTTCGCCGAGCGCCTCCACACCGGCGTAACCGCCTCCTACGAAGACGAAGGTCAGGGCGGCGTCGCGGATCGCGGGGTCGCGGGTGGAGGAGGCGATGTCCATCTGTTCGATGACGTGGTTGCGCAGGCCGATGGCCTCCTCGACCGTCTTGAAGCCGATGCCGTGGTCGGCGAGGCCGGGGATCGGGAGGGTGCGCGAGACGGAGCCTGGGGCGAGGACGAGTTCGTCGTACGTGATCTGCTCGGTGCGGCCGGTCTCCTGGGTGGCGAGCGTGGCGACGGTGGCGACGCGCTTGGCGTGGTCGATGGACTGTGCCTCGCCGACGAGGAGGCGGCATTCGGTCAGGACCCGGCGCAGGGGGACGACGACATGGCGCGGCGAGATGTTGCCGGCCGTGGCCTCGGGAAGGAACGGCTGATAGGTCATGTACGGATCAGGGGAGACGACCACGATCTCCACGTCGCCCCGCTGGAGTTCCGGTTTGAGCTTCCGTTGCAGGCGCAGAGCCGTGTACAGCCCCACGTAGCCGCCGCCGACGATGAGAATGCGCACAGGTTCCTTCACCATCCCATGACGCACCCGCCACCGGCGTTTGTCCACAGGCCCGGCAATTTGTGTGACGGGGCGCGGGGGCCGCGCAGGGTTGGCCGAATTGCCGGGCTGCGGGGAAGGTGCGCAGGTCAGTGGCCGTGAGCAGGGGGCCATCGAGGGGAACGATCGAGACATAAACGACTCGTACTCCGATCGGGGGGCGCTCTGTGCGGAACCTGCCCCTTCTGAATTGACCCCCTCTCAACTATGTTCGTGTGACGACGGGGTGTAGGGGGATGCACTCGACGGGTCCGCGACGGGCGGCCTCGTTCGTGATCCATCTCGTTCCTTGCGCTCCGGCTTCCAATGGCGGGGAGAGTCTCCGGGGGGAGACGTCATTACCGGGGGAACGCTTATGCACATTCAGGAATCTCATTGGTCTACCGCGTCTGCCGTCGCACCCGGCGGAGTGGTCGGCGCGGCGGCGGGCAACGGACGCGGGGACAGCTCGCGTACGACGCCGCTGCGCGTGGACGCACAGCGCAATCTGGAGCACGTACTGCGCGCGGCGCGCGAAGTCTTCGGCGAGCTGGGATACGGCGCGCCGATGGAGGACGTGGCGCGGCGTGCCCGGGTCGGTGTCGGCACGGTGTACCGGCGCTTCCCGAGCAAGGACGTCCTGGTCCGGCGGATAGCCGAGGAGGAGACCTCCCGGCTGACCGACCAGGCCCGGACGGCGCTCGGCCAGGAGGACGAGCCGTGGTCGGCGCTGTCGCGCTTCCTGCGCACCTCGGTGGCCTCGGGCGCGGGGCGTCTGCTGCCGCCGCAAGTGCTGCGGGTCGGCGTCGCCGACGAGGGCCTCGGCGAGGCCGTCGCGGACGAGGCACGGGTGCCGCAGCAGCGGCCGGCTCCGGACCTGCGGCTCGTGGAGCAGCGTCCGGCGCCGGAGGCGGAGCAGGACGACGTGGGTGCGGCGACGCTGCTCGAGGTCGTCGGGCAGCTCGTGGACCGGGCGCGCGCGGCGGGCGAGCTGCGGGCCGACGTCACCGTGTCGGACGTGCTGCTCGTGATCGCGACGGCGGCACCGTCGCTGCCCGACGCGGCCCATCAGGCGGCCGCCTCGGCCAGGTTGCTGGACATCCTGCTGGAAGGGCTGCGGTCGCGGCCGGTGTGATCGACACAGGTCGGCCGGTCTGTCGGTCGGCCTGTGTGTCGGTCCGCCTGTGTGTCGGTGGGCCAGCCGGTCGGTCGGTCGAGTGTTCGGTTGACCTGTTGGTCGGTTGGCCGGCCGGATCGTGGGGCAGCCGGTATGCCTGTCTCCTGGGCGTGGGCGCCGCACCGCCCACGTGCGGGGGATGCGCGTCGGCTTCCCCCGATCGAGTGACCGCCCGTACTCCTCTGCGGCGCCGGAATCCCGGTTCACCTGTCGGTGAGGGTGCCTGCGCGCCGCCTTCCCGCTCTACCCGTCGACGGGATACTCCTCGATCGCCTCGGCCAGGTCCCGTAGGACGTCCTCGGCGGTGAAGGACGTGCCCAGGGTGCGTTCGGACGCGAAGCGGTCGGCCCCCAGGGCCTGGCGGGCGGCGGCCTCGGCCCGGTCGGCCTCGGCGCGCTCCGGCATGGCGCGCGGGTGACCGCCGCGCCAGTGACAGGCGGCGGCCAGCAGCCGGACGGTGCGCGGATGGTCACCCAGCTGGGCGAGGACGCTCGCCGCGATGTCCACGAGCCCCGCCGTCACCGGCTCCGCGCACCGGCCCCGCACGGCCCGGCGCAGGGCGTCGGCCGCCCTCGGCAGACCGCGCTCCGGGCCGGACTCGGCGAGCGTCACGAGGGCGTCCATGCCGTCGAGCGCGGCGACGAAATGCGGCGGCGGTGTACCGCGCAAGGTCTCCGCCCGCGCCTCCTCCCACCACACGCGCGCGTGGGCCGTCTCCCCCGCGTCCAGCGCGATCTGCGCGCGCAGCAGCCGGACGTATGCGCGGGAGTCCGTCACCCCGTAGCGGTCGGCGGCGTCGCTCGCTTCCTCCAGCGCGGTCAGCGCCCCGGCCCGGTCCCCGTCGCGGAACGCGATCTCGGAGAGCCGGGCGATGAGGAACGGTGTCTCCGCGTACGCGCCCACCTCGTAGGCGAGCCGCAGCGCCTCCTCGTACTCGCTCTTCGCGTCCCCGAAGAGGCCGCGCGCCATATCCGTCTCGCCGGCCGCGCTGCACACCTGGGCACGCATCCAGCGGTCGCCGACCCGGCGGCTGAGCGTCCGCAGCTCCGCCAGGTCGCCGTCGATGCCGTGCAGTCCGCCGGGGGAGTCGACGACTATGTGCGTACGGAGCATCAAGGTCACGCCGATCTCCCAGTCGCCGCCGTACGCACGGCAGTTGGCGACCACCGCGTCCAGCTGGGGCCGCATGTCCACGTGAGGTGGCCTGTCCTCCACCGCGCCTATGTAGTACTCGGTCAGCGGCCAGACCAGGCCTGGCAGGGTCGCCGCGTCCGGGCCGCCCTTCGCGAAGGCGGACCGCACCCGGGCGACGTACGCCCGCGACCGCTCGTCCTGCATGGCGCCCACCGGCTGCGACTCGGAGAGCAGAAACAGTTGCAGCAGACGGAGCTTCATCCGCGTTCGGTGCAGCGGGTGGTCCTCCTCGGCGTCGGCGAGGTACGCGGCGACCGGATCTATCGTGGCCAGTTCGTCAAAAACGTCGGCGGTCGCGGGAGCGGTGCAGGGGTGCGACCTCCCGTTCACCGCCTCGGGGTCCGGGTTCGCCGCCGACGCGTCCAGGGCCACGCCCAGACGCAGCACGTGGTCCACCCACTCCGCGCCCTCGCGACAGTAGTTGCGCAGCCACCAGAACCAGCCCATGGCCAGGGCGAGGGCACTGCTCTGCTCCTCGTCGCCGGAGACCACCGCGTGGTACAGGGCCGCCCTGATGTTGTCGAGCTCCGTCTCCAGGCGCCGGATCCACGGGAGTTGCCCGGCGGAGCGCAACAGGGGTTCGGCCTCCTCGACGAGGGCGCGGGCCCACGCGCGATGGCGGCGCTCGGCGGCGGCGCGCAGCTCGGGAGCCTCGGCGGCGCGCTCGGTGGCGTACTCGTGGATCGTCTCCAGCATCCGGTACCGCATGCCGTCGCCGTCGTCCGCGCCGTACGGGGTCGCGACGATCAGGGACTTGTCGACGAGCGCCCCGACGAGATCGGCCGTCGGCCCCGTGCACACCGCCTCCGCCGCCGCGAGGTCCCAGCCGCCCGCGAACACCGACACCTCGCGCAGCACCGTCCGCTCCCGCTCGTCGAGCAGGTCCCAGGACCAGTCGACGACGGCGCGCAGGGTCTGCTGGCGGGGCAGCACGGTGCGGCTGCCGGAGGTGAGCAGCCGAAAGCGGTCGTCGAGGCGGCCGGCGATCTGCCGGGGCGTCAGCATCCGCAGCCGGGCGGCCGCCAGTTCGATCGCGAGGGGCAGTCCGTCGAGCCGCCGGCAGATCTCGTCCACGGCGTCGGACTCACGCAGGACGGTCTCCGGATCGGGGCGGACGGCTGCCGCGCGCTCCATGAACAGACGGCGCGCGGGATCCGGCGGCAGCGGCTCGACGGGCCGCACCGACTCGCCCGGCACACCCAAAGGTTCGCGGCTGGTGGCCAGGATCGTGAGCCCTGGGCAGTGCGTCAGCAGGGTCTCCGCGAGTTCGGCCGCGGCGTCGATCACATGTTCGCAGTTGTCAAGGATCAGGAGCTGCTCGCGCGGAGCGCAGTACTCGACGAGCAGGGCGACCGGATCGTCGAGCGGGGACGCCATCTCGCTGCCGATCAGGACGGTCTCGCGCAGGCCGAGGGCACTGACCACCGCGCCGGGCACCGCCTCCGGCCGGTCGAGCGGGGCGAGCTCGGCCAGCCACGCCTGCGGCAGCCCGGCGGCGGCTTCCTCGGCGAGACGGGTCTTTCCTGAGCCGCCCGGTCCGGTGAGGGTGACGAGGCGGGCCCTGTGCATATCGGAACGGATCGCGGCGAGTTCGGGTTCCCGCCCGACGAAGGAATTCAGCCGGGGACGGAGGTTGCCGGTGCGCTCCGCCGCCCGTTGCGCACGGATCCCCCCGGCCGGTGCGGCGGCGCGGGAGGCGCCGGCAGGCGTCTCCGGGGACAGCAACTCCGCGTGCAGGGCCTTGAGCTCCGGACCGGGATCGGTGCCCAGGTCCTCCGACAGGGCACGGCGTACGTTCTCGTACGCGGCCAGCGCGTCCGCGCCACGGCCCGTGTCGCGCAGGGCGCGGACGAGGAGGGCGTGGAGCGGTTCGTCGTACGGGTGTGCCGTGGTCAGTTCCTTCAGCTCCGGCAGGGCGTCCTCGGCGCGGCCCAGGCGCAGTTCGGCCTCCACGCGCGCGCGGGTCGCGTCCAGCCGGAGGGCCTCGGGGCGGGCGGCGGCGGTGCGGTCGGGGAGGTCCGCGAAGGCGGGACCGTGCCACAGGGCGAGGGCCTCGCCCAGGTCGCGTGCGGCGGCCCCCGCGTCGCCGCGCTCGAGGGCTGCCCTGCCGCGCTTGACCAGGTCCTCGAAGCGGAAGAGGTCGACGCTGTCGCGGGCGGTGGCAAGCCGGTAGCCGCCGGGTTCGGAGACGACCGCGTCCCTGCCTATGGCTCGGCGGAGCCGGCCGACGAGGGCCTGGAGGGCCGCCGGCGCGTCGAGCGGCGGTTCCTCCGACCAGACCTCGTCGATCAGGGTCTGCGGGGCGCTCGTGCGGTCGGGGCGCAGGGCCAGCGCCGTGAGCAGCGCACGGACCCGGGGGCCGCCGATGGGTACCAGGGCCCCCTGGTCGTCCTGAGCCTGGGTGACGCCCAGGATTCCGTACCGCACGCACCTATTCTCTCCGGGGCGCACGGCGGGGGCACCGGGTTTCGCACCGCGCGCTGCGGCGCCCCCCCGGCCCCCACTGCTGAAGCGGCTGCCGAGACGGCCCGCAGCCGAGTACGGACGCAAGGGGCCGTGTCGCGGTGCCCGCCCCCGGCCCCCGACGCACCGCGGCTCAAGAAGACGCCGCCCCCAACGCCCGTCCCTGCGGCGCGATCCCCGCCGGCACCGCCCGCTGCCGCGCCGGCGTCCCCGTCCAGCACGTCCCCCGCCGCGCCAGCAACCGCCGCAGCCACAACTCCAGCGAAACCAGGTCCGCCAGCCCGTCCAACGGCACCGGCTCGCCCTGCGCCGCCGCCCGCACCGCCTTGCGCACCACCCGCGCCTCGACCAGCCCCGCCTCCGCCAGCAACGGCGTGTCGAACAGCGCGACGAGAGAATCCACAGCGACCCGCAACCCCGTCCGCGCCGCAACCGCCGACGACGCGTGCGAGGGCGCACCCCAGCCCGGCGGCAGATCCGCCACCCCGGCGCCCTCCAGGACCGTACGCAAGATCGCCGCTCGCGCCCCCGGCTGCACCCGCAGCGCCTCGGGAAGCGCCCGGCACGCGCGTACGACCTGGTTGTCCAGGAACGGCGCGTGCAGCCGCTGGAAGCGGATCTCCGCGGCCTGCTCCAGCACCCGCAGATCCGCCGCATGCCTGGTCAGCGCCGCCCGTGCGCGGAAGTCGCCCGGCCGCTGCCCCGGCCCGACCCCCGGCCGCCCGGTGGCCCCCTGGAGGCGAACCGATACTTCAGCGAGGGCCTCACCGGTCAGCCACCGCGCCGCCGGCCCCGGTCTGGCCCAGGTGAGCGCGGCCAGCGACGCGCCCACCGCACCGCCCGGCTCCTCGAACCGCCGCCGCATCAGCCGGTCGGCCAGCCCGTCCACCCCGGTCCGGTACGGCGTGCGTGCCAGCTTCCGCGCCGCGCCGTACACGCGCGCGGGGACCATCACCGAGCCGTCCGCCTTCGCGAGCGCCGCCACCGGGCGTACGAGATGGCGCCGCTTGCGGTCCATCAGGAGATCCGCGAGCCGCGCCGGGTGCGCGTCCAGGACCTGCCGGGCGCCGTACCCGGTGAAGTGGTCCGCGCTGCCGGAGGCGAGCCGCGCGCGGTGCCGTGCCGCCGTCACCAGGGACGGGCCGGGCTCGTCCGTCAGCGGGCCGTCCAGGTCGGCGTACGGGAGCATCTCCTCGCCGCCGGCGACCACCACGTGGTGCAGCCGGGGGTTCGCGGCCAGGGTCCCCGCGCGCTCCAGTTCGGCCTCCCGCCCGCCGACGGCAAGGTCGTTGAAGGTGACGGCCAGCAGCCGCTCCCCCGCGCCCGTGCCGTGCCCGAGCACCGTCCCCGGCCTGCCCGGCAGCCCCGCCGCGAGCAGCACCAGCGTCCCCGACGCCGGTCCCCCGGAGAGGTCCGCGCCGATGCCGGGCACCGGCATGCCCCGGGCCGCGCGCCGCTCCGCGGGCCCCATCCCCGGGACGGGTCCGGGGTCCACGTCCGGTACGTGCCTCGGCGCGGCCAGACGCGCGCGTACCGCGTCGATGAGGGCGTCGCGTACGGCGTCGACCGCGCGCCCCGGGTCGGCCGGGGGCGCGGCCACGGCGAGGGAGGCGACCGGCTCGTAGCCGGCGATCTCCCGCGCTCCCGCGCGCAGGATCAGCGCATGCCCCGGCGGAATACGTCGCACGCCGTCGTAAGGGGTGGAGTCGTGGACGGCCGCCGGGACGTCGGGGGCCGCGAGCAGGGCCGCCAGGTGCCCGAAGTCCAGGTTCGCCTCGATGAGGTCGGCGAGGGGGAGCGCGGCGGTCGCATACGCCGTGCCGCCCGCCCAGGGGGTGTAGAACACCGGCCTGGCGCCCGCCAGATCGCCGCAGACGGTCACCCGGCGGCCCACCTGGACCACGGCCGTGTAGCTGCCGGACCAGTTGGTCAGATGGCGAAGCGCGCCTCCCCTGGCGGCGAACAGACCGACCCGCAGCTCTTCGTCGGAAGCCCCGCACGTACCGAGGACCGCGATCCGGATCTGCGCGTCGGCCTTCACGACGCGGACCTCGTCGGGGCGCCAGTCGCCGACCGCCCACAGCGGATCGGGGTCGCCCCACAGGAGTTGGGAGCCCACCGGGTGCACGGTCTCGCCGTCGCTTCCGGTCGATCCCGCAGAGCCGATCTCAGGGGCCCTGGCGGTGGTACTGCTCCACCCCACCAACCACCGCATCGTCGCCTCCACAGGCTGTGGACAACCAGTGCACCGTACGAACTCGGCACCATGCTGCCACGAAGAATGCGTGCGGGAGGGGCTCCGCCACCGCTTCCACACACGGGAACGCACCGTCTTGAGGATGCCCGCAAACAGCTGAACGCACCCGTCGGGCAGGCCAGTCGGGGTGAAACAGCGACGCGAATGCGCCCCCGATGCACTCCCCAAAAACACCTAACGCGCCCTCAAGTAGCGTGGTAGAGGCGGTAATCGCCCTCAAAGGGCACCGTCGAAAATCAGCCAAATCGACCGGTCGCCGCCACGGCCGAGCACGCTCCGTACAGGCTCTGCGCACCGTATGCACAACGCACAGTCCGGGAGGCGGAGTTCGCCTCCCGGACCGGTCCGCCGCCCGCGGGGATGTAGGCGGCGGTGTCCCCCAGCCCACTGGATCCAGTACAGCGGGCCGACCCACGCAGGTCCATGGAACCGCTCCCGCGATGGCCGGAGAAGAGCGCACGGACAGGCGCACAGCCACACAGCGGGAGCACGCCGCAACACTCCGTACTGTCGTGCGGACCACAATCCCGCCATCCGGAAGTACAGCCCTTAACGCTTGGGATCGGGCGAACTACGCTGGGTTTACGAATGCCGCATGGTTATGCCAGCGCGGCAGCCGTCTGTGTCGAGGGGTGGCGCATGTCCAGGGAGCAACGCGGGCCGAACGAAAAACTCGGCGCCGTTCTCGCCCTCGCGGGAATCAGCAACGCAGGACTCGCTCGTCGCGTCAACGATCTTGGCGCTCAACGCGGGTTGACTCTTCGCTACGACAAGACGTCCGTGGCGCGCTGGGTGTCGAAGGGAATGGTGCCCCAGGGCGCCGCCCCGCACCTCATCGCCGCGGCCATCGGCCAGAAGCTCGGCCGCCCGGTGCCGCTCCACGAGATCGGACTGGCGGACGCGGATCCCGCACCGGAAGTGGGTCTCGCCTTCCCCCGGGACGTCGGCCAGGCGGTGCGCTCGGCGACGGAGCTGTACCGGCTCGACCTCGCCGGACGCCGGGCCGGCGCCGGCGGCATCTGGCAGTCGCTCGCCGGATCGTTCGCGGTGAGCGCATACGCAACTCCCGCTTCACGGTGGCTGATAACCCCGGCCGACAGTTCGGTGGCGCGCGAGGCGAACCCTGGTGAGGAGGCCGGAGCACCGCTGAAAGTCGGCCACAGCGATGTGCAGAAGCTCCGTGAGGCGGCGGAGGACGCCAGGCGCTGGGACTCCAAGTACGGAGGCGGCGACTGGCGTTCGTCCATGGTGCCGGAATGCCTGCGGGTGGAGGCGGCACCGCTGCTGCTCGGCGCGTACTCGGACGAAGTCGGCAGGGCCCTCTTCGGAGCGAGCGCCGAGCTGACCCGCCTCGCGGGCTGGATGGCCTTCGACACGGGCCAGCAGGAGGCCGCTCAGCGGTACTACATCCAGGCCTTACGTCTCGCCCGCGCGGCGGCGGACGTGCCCCTCGGGGGGTACGTCCTCGCGTCGATGTCGCTCCAGGCGACCTACCGCGGCTTCGGCGACGAGGGCGTCGACCTCGCCCAGGCCGCCCTGGAGCGCAACCGCGGCCTGGCCACCTCCCGCACCATGAGCTTCTTCCGTCTCGTCGAGGCACGCGCCCACGCGCGCGCGGGTGACGCCCAGGCGGCCGGTGGCGCCCTGAAGGCGGCCGAGGGCTGGTTGGAGCGGGCCCGCGACGGGGACAACGATCCCTCCTGGCTCGGCTTCTACTCGTACGACCGTTTCGCGGCCGACGCGGCGGAGTGCTACCGCGATCTCAAGGCGCCGCGCCAGGTCCGCCGCTTCACCGAGCAGGCCCTGTCGAAGCCGACGGAGGAGTTCGTACGCTCCCACGGCCTGCGCCTGGTCGTGTCCGCGGTCGCCGAGCTGGAGTCGGGCAACCTGGACGCGGCATGCGAGCAGGGCGTACGGGCGGTGGAGGTCGCCGGGCGCATCTCCTCGGCCCGCACCACCGAGTACGTGAAGGACCTGCTGCACCGGCTGGAGCCGTACGGCGACGAACCGCGCGTGGTGGAGCTGCGGGAGCGCGCACGGCCGCTGCTGATGGCTCCGGCCTGAGAGCCCGGGCCGGCGCGGGCCGCACGTCCGCGCCGGACCCCGGCTCGCACCGTTCCCGGGTGCCCGACGTGACCGCGTGACCTGCTCGGCCCTCCGGGCGCCTCCACCAGGGTTTGAGGGCATTGTCAGTGGCGCAGTGCACTATCGAAGCCGGGAGGTGGAGCAGGTGGTGCAGAAGATCGCTTACGACTGCGATGTGCTGGTGATCGGTGGCGGGATCGTCGGCCTGTCGACGGCGTATGCGATCACGCGTGCCGCGCCGGGCACGCGGGTGACGGTGCTGGAGAAGGAGCAGGGCCCGGCCCGGCACCAGACGGGGCGCAACAGCGGGGTCGTCCACAGCGGGATCTACTACCGGCCGGGCTCCCTGAAGGCGCGGTACGCGGTGCGGGGCGCCGCCGAGATGGTGAAGTTCTGCACGGAGTACGGCATCGACCACGCGGTCACCGGCAAGCTGATCGTCGCGACGGAGCGGGCCGAGCTGCCCCGCCTGCACGCACTCGTGCAGCGCGGCCGGGAGAACGGGATTCCGGTGCGAGAGCTGGGCCCGGCCCAGATCGCGGAGTACGAGCCGGAGGTCCGCGGCCTCGCGGCCATACATGTGGGCACCACCGGGATCTGCGACTTCGTCGCGGTGGCCCGGCAGCTCGCGGAGTCGTCCGGCGCCGAGATCCGCTACGGGGCGAACGTCCTGCGCATCGACCGGCGCCCCTCGCTCGGGGTCGCCGTCCGCACGGGTGACGGAGCGGTCGTCCGCGCGCGCGTGCTGGTCAACTGCGCGGGACTGCACTGCGACGAGGTGGCCCGGCTCACCGGGGACGACCCCGGGATGCGGATCGTGCCCTTCCGGGGCGAGTACTACACGCTGGCACGCCCCGAGCTGGTGCACGGGCTGGTCTATCCGGTGCCGGATCCGGCGTTCCCGTTCCTCGGGGTGCACCTCACCCGCGGCATCGACCGCAGCGTGCACATCGGCCCCAACGCGGTACCGGCGCTGGCCCGCGAGGGATACGGCTGGGGGACAGTGCGGCCACGGGAGCTGGGCGCGACGCTGGCGTGGCCGGGCTCGTGGCGGATAGCGCGGCAGCACTGGCGGTACGGCGCCGGGGAGCTGCGGCGGTCGGTGTCGAAGGGAGCCTTCACCCAGGCGGTACGGCGACTGCTGCCGGCGGTGACGGAGGACGACCTGCGACCGGCGGCGGCGGGCGTACGGGCCCAGGCGGTGCTGCGGGACGGGACGCTGGTGGACGACTTCCTGATCCGGGAGGGGGCACGGGCGGTGCACGTACTGAACGCGCCTTCGCCCGCGGCGACGGCGTCGCTGCCGATCGGGCGGGAGGTGGCGCGGCGAGCGCTGGCGGCGCTGGCCGACACCTGAAAGCCGCGCCCTGCTCGGGGGTCGGCGTCGGGATCGGGGTCGGCGTCGGGGTCGGGGTCGGCGCGGGCGTCAGGGTGGCCGCCGCCGGTCACCGCTTGAAGGTCGCCCCGAGCCAGCGTCGAGGTGCCCCTCCGACCAGCCCCCGAAAATCCCCCAGGTCCGGCACCGGCACCGGCATCGCCAAAAGGGCCCCTGCCCCGCGCATCCCGAACCGAGCACCCCTGATGCCGCGCATCCTGAACCTTGATACCGCGCATCCCTGATGCCACCTCCCGAATCCCGCCCGGGATACCGCCTCCCGGATACCGCCCGCTCCGGGACGGGCCTCGCCCCCCGGCGGCAGCCGTCCCCGGTGGCAGCCGTCCCCGGCTGGGACAGCCCGTAAAATCGACCTCACTGTGTCTGACTCTCTCCACACCCCCGAAGAGCCCCGGCCCGGCCCCGGTGAGCAGCTCGCGCACGCCCACGACGGCTCGCTCCGTCACACCCGTGCCAAAGGCGAGCCCCGTTTCCCCGACGGGCCGAAGGCCGATCCCGCCGGATCGCACTTCGAGCGCCGGATCCGGAGTTTCCAGCCCCGGCGGAGCCGGGTGACGGCCGGGCAGGCCGACGCCCTGCAACGGCTGTGGCCCAAGTGGGGCCTGGACATCGACGGACACGCCCTCGACCTCACCGAGCTGTTCGGGAACACCCACCCCGTCGTGCTGGAGATCGGCTTCGGCATGGGCGAGGCCACCGCGCGGATGGCCGCCGAGGACCCGGACACCGGAATCCTCGCCGTCGACGTGCACACCCCCGGCCAGGGCAATCTGCTCAACCTCGCCGACCAGCACGGCCTGACCAACATCCGCGTGGCCAACGGGGACGCGATCATCCTGCTCCGCGAGATGCTCCCGCCCGACTCGCTCGACGGCCTGCGCGTCTACTTCCCCGACCCCTGGCCCAAGAAGCGGCATCACAAGCGCCGCCTGATCCAGCCGGAGTTCCTCACCCTCGCCGCGACCCGTCTGAGGCCCGGCGCGCTCGTGCACTGCGCGACCGACTGGGAGCCGTACGCCGAGCAGATGCTCGACGTCCTCACCGCGCACCCCGACTTCGAGAACACGCAGCCCACCGGCGGTTACGCGCCACGTCCAGGCTTCCGCCCGCTGACCCGTTTCGAGGGCCAGGGACTGGACAAGGGTCATGTCGTGAACGATCTGCTGTTCCGGCGCGTACAGCCCAGGGATCAGCACCGAGACCTGCCCCCGTCGGCGACCGAGGCCGACTGAACCAACCGCAGTCGGCGCCAGGCACCGTCGCGGGCAGCGCCCATCCCTCGTTAGGGTCGATGCCGTGGCCACCTGTCCCCCCTATCCGACGCACCCCACCGGCCCCGCCGGAGGTGTGCTGCGACGGCACACCCACTGGTGGCAACGGAGATGGGTGCGGTACGGGGCCCTGGTCACCCTCCTCGCGCTCTCCGGCCTCGTCATCCTGGCGCTCGTACGACAGCAGACGGGCACCGAGGGCTTCCTGGTGGGCCTGGGCCTCGCGGTCCTGCCGGTCCCGCTGCTCATAGCCGCGTTCCGCTGGCTGGACCGGGTGGAGCCCGGCCCCTGGCGCAACCTCCTCTTCGCCTTCGCCTGGGGTGCCTGCGCCGCCGCGCTCATAGCGATCGTCGCCAACAGCTTCGCGACGAGATGGATAGCGACCGCGACCGCCGACCCGACCAGCGCCGACACCCTCGGCGCGACCGTCATAGCGCCCGTCGTCGAGGAGTCCGCGAAGGCGGCGGCCGTACTGCTGGTCTTCCTGTTCCGCAGGCGGGACTTCACCGGGATCGTCGACGGGGTGGTGATAGCCGGGGTCACGGCCACCGGCTTCGCGTTCACCGAGAACATCCTCTACCTCGGCACCGCCTTCGGCACGGACCAGCTGAGCGGCGAGCGCGGCCTCGCCTCGGTGACCGCGGCGACGTTCTTCGTACGCGTCGTGATGTCCCCCTTCGCGCATCCCCTGTTCACCGTGCTCACCGGCATCGGTTTCGGCATCGCCGCGCTGTCGGCGGAGCGCCAGCATCTGCGCCGGGTGCTGGTCCCGCTCGCGGGACTGCTGCTCGCGATGGGCATGCACTCCGTCTGGAACGGCTCGTCCTCGTTCGGGGAATACGGTTTCTTCGCGGTGTACGCGTCCTTCATGGTGCCCGCGTTCGCGTTGCTGACCTGGCTGGTCATCTGGACGCGGCAGCGGGAGCTGCGGACGGTGCGCGAGGAGCTGCCGGCGTACGCGGCCGCCGGCTGGCTGTCCCTGCCGGAGCCGTTCCTCCTCAGCTCCATGCGGGCACGGCGGCTCGCCAGGGAGCACGCCGGGCACCACTTCGGGAAGGCCGCGGCCAGGTCCGTGGCGGAGTACGAGGCGTACGCGACGTCGCTGGCGTTTCTGCGGCACCGGGCGCACCGCGGTCGCGCGGAGGCGAATTTCGCCGTACGGGAGCGGGAGTTGCTCCACGAGCTGTGGAGCCGGCGGGGGGTGGCGCGGCCCGCGCTGGCGTATGCGGGGCGGGCGATGACGCCGGTGGCGGTGCAGCCGCCCTGGCCGGTCTACGGGTACACGGCGCGGTATGGGCAGCAGTCCCGCTACGGGCATCCGGGGTACGGGCAGCCGCCGTACGGAGCGGCGGCGCCGTATCCCGCGTACAACCCGTATCGGGTGTAGCGGGTACGGCACCGCCGAGGCGCGCCGGTGGGCCGTGTCTCAGGCGGAAGCCTGCGTCAGCTTCGACAGCTCCGCGTCCGTCAGGGTCAGCTCGCCCACCGCGAGCAGGGCGGGCAGCTGGTCCACCGTGCGGGCCGAGGCGATCGGGGCCGCCACCGTCGGCTGGGCCGCCAGCCAGGCCAGGGCCACCGTGGCGGCCTCCGCGCCACGCGCCCCGGCGATCTCGTCCAGGGCCGCCAGGACGCGCACGCCCCGCTCCGTCCCGAGGTGCTTGCCCGCGCCCTCCGCGCGGGCGGAGTCGACCTTCGTGCCCGGGCGGTACTTGCCCGTCAGGAAGCCGGAGGCGAGGGCGTAGTACGGGACGGCCGCGAGGCCGTTGCGGGAGGCGACGTCCTGGAGCTGGCCCTCGTACGTGTCGCGCGAGACCAGGTTGTAGTGCGGCTGGAGGGCGACGTACCGCGCCAGGCCCTCGCGGTCGGAGAACTCCAGGGACTCCTGGAGCCGCTCGGGGGAGATGTTGGAGGCCGCGATCGCGCGGACCTTGCCCTCGCGCACCAGCCCGTCGAGCGCGGTGATGATCTCCTCCACCGGCACCGACGGGTCGTCGTAGTGCGTGTAGTAGAGGTCGATGTAGTCCGTGTCCAGGCGGCGCAAAGAAGCCTCCGCCGCCGCCTTGATGTTGGCCGCGGCCAGCCCCTTGAACCGCGGGTGCGCGCCGACCTTCGTGGCGAGGACGACCTCGGAGCGGTTGCCGCGCGCGGCGAACCACCTGCCGATGATCGTCTCCGACTCACCGCCCTCGTTGCCGGGCACCCACGCCGAGTAGGCGTCGGCGGTGTCCACGAAGTTGCCGCCCCCGGCCGTGTACGCGTCCAGCACGGCGAAGGACTGCGCCTCGTCGGCGGTCCAGCCGAAGACGTTGCCCCCGAGGGAGAGCGGGAAGACCTCGAGGTCGGACGGGCCGAGCTTGCGAAGAGAAGTCATGCTCGATATCAACGACCGTGATGGAGCCACGTATTCCGGCCATCCGGCCGAAACGCCCGGCCGCCGAAGGGCCCGCTGAGGCATCCGGCCGAGCGCCCGTCTCCCGGTCACCCGGACTCCCGGACTCCCGGACTCCCGATGGTGGTGCCCTACGGGTTGAGCCCCTTGCTCTGGAGCCAGGCCGTCGGGTCGATCCCGGTGGCGTTGCCGCCGGGGTGCACCTCCAGGTGCAGATGCGGCCCGGTCACGTTGCCGGTCGCGCCCACGCGCCCGATGACGTCGCCCGTGGCCACCTTCTGCCCCACGCTGGCGCTGATCGAGGACTGGTGGCAGAACCACAGCTCGGTGCCGTCGTCGAGGGTGAGGATGGTGCGGTAGCCGTACGAGCCGGCCCAGCCCGCCTCCGTGATGGTGCCGCTGTGGATCGCCTTGATGAGCGTGCCGGTGGGAGCGGCGAAGTCGAGGCCGGTGTGGTAGCCGGAGGACCACATGGAGCCGGAGTCACCGAAGCGCGAGGTCAGCGTGTACGAGGAGGTCGGCAGCGAGTAGCTCTTGGCGAGCTGGGTCAGCCGCGCGGCCTCCTTCTCCGCCTCGATCTCGTCCTCCGCCTTCTTCTTCGCGGCGGCTTCCTTGGCCTTGGCGTCGTCCTGTGCCTTGGCGGCGGCGTCGGCGGCCTTCTTGGCGGCGGCGGTCTCGGCGGCGCGTGCGGCCGCCTGGTCGACCTGGTCCTGCTGCGACTCGGCCTGCTGGATGATGCGGGCGCGCAGGGCCTCACCGGCGTCCGCGCTGCCCGCGACCGTGTCGGCGGTGGTCAGGCCCGCGCTGGTGAGCGGGGTGGACGAGCCCTTGGGGGTGCTGGATTCGGCGCCTACGAAGGCCTTGGCCGATTCGGTGACCGACGACAGGTCGGGCATCGATATGGAGACGGGCGGCTTGCCGGTCTGCGCGGTGGCCATGCCGCCCGCGCCGACGGCGGCGATGACGCCGACGCCCAGAACGGTGGAGCTGCGCGCGAGTCCGCCGCCGCGCTGCTTGGCGACGCGGTGCCGGCCGCGCACGGGGCGAATGGACTCCGCGGTGGGATTCCACTCCTCCCAGGGGCCCTCGTCACCCCGGAAACCGAAGGTCTCCGACTCGTACGACTTCTCACTCGGTGCGAACGAGGTTTGCTGGGCAGGCCGGTTGGACGCCACGTGGGCGCGCTCCTTTCCTTCCTTCTGGCCTACCGGGTTAGCTGACGGGTTCGGAGCAGGAAGGTCTCCTACGCGCGTATACCTGCCGTGTTGCCACGGCGGCATCCGCGTGATTCACCCCAAGTTGATGGTTCCCCGGTTCCCTTGCAGGATTCGGCACACGCGCACGGAGCCATCTCTGGTGACGGCTGGGACAACCGCGCTGCGTTATCGAACGTTAATAGACACGGGCGTGGTATTCCAAGCGCTTCTTACTGATCGTTAACTACTTTTGGCCTGGACTTACGGGTCATGACCGGTGAAAAACGGGCGAGTTGATCGCACCTCAGGAACCCCACAGGTTTTGACGGTGCGTCAGCCGCTCCGCGGAGCGACACCCTTCGCTCACACCTGGTGACAATGAGCGAGAACGCCGTACGGATGCCGGGGCAAACGGCGTCGTACGGATGCCGGGGTACACGACTGAGGGCCGGAATCCATTGGATTCCGGCCCTCGGCCTTCAGTAGCGGGGACAGGATTTGAACCTGCGACCTCTGGGTTATGAGCCCAGCGAGCTACCGAGCTGCTCCACCCCGCGTCGTTGAAACCAGTGTACGCCATCCGCGGGACAGGAAGCACACGGGTTCACGCCCACGGGCCTTCACCACTGGTTTCCCTTGGGCGACCGCCGATCCCGGCCGGGGGCGGGGTCAGCCGAGCAGGTGCCGATTGGGTGCCGTCGCCCTGGCCTCGTACTCCGGAAGGACGACCACATCCGCCCCCTCCGCCACAAGAACCCCGCTCCCGTCCGCCGCCGCCACGAACGTGTCCGGCTCGCGCCACGCCGTGACGACCCGGCGTACGCCCGCGTCGAGGATCAGGCGGGCGCAGGGCCGCGGCCGTGAGGTCCGGCGGGCGCACGGCTCCAGGCTGCTGTAGACCGTGGCGCCGGCCAGCCGGGGATCCTCGGCGTCGAGCTTCGCCAGCGCGGCCTCCTCCGCGTGGACCACCGGGTCGCCGCCCTCCCGGGAGTGGCCGCGCGCCAGCTCCGTACCGTCGGCCGCGACGATCACCGCCCCCACGCTGAACGCGGTCCGGGACGGCGGACACCGGTCCGCCAGTTCGCAGGCGAGCGCCAGCCAGTGCCGGTCGGCGGCGGTGGCGAGCCTCCCGGTGCCCGGTGCCGTGGGGACGTACCGCATGAGGACGACGTCCCCCACCGGCCGTGTCTCCACGAGCCGCATCCGGCCGGGCGGATACCCGCCGGACCCGAACATCCGCGGCGCCTGCGCCTGTCCGACGAACAGCGGCGCGACGGCGAGCTGGAGTTCGTCCGCGAGCCCCTGCTGGAGCAGCTGCGTGTGGACGCGGCCGCCGCCCTCGACCATCAGCCGCCGTACGCCCTTCACCCTCCCCAGGTGGTCGAGGACCGCCCGCCACTCCAGTTCGGCACCCACGGCGACCACATCGGCGGCGATCCCCAGCTCGCGCAGCCGCTCCGCGCCCTTGTCCGTCGTGTACACGGCCTTCTCGCCGCCGGTGTGCCAGAACTGCGCGTCCGGGTCCAGGTCACCGGACGCGGTGACCGTCACCTTCAGCGGATACTCCGGGAGCCCCTCGGCGACCCGGGCCGCGCGCCGCTCCGCCGAGTTCACCAGCAGCCGTGGGTTGTCGGTGCGCAGGGTGCCGGCACCGACCAGGATCGCGTCGCTGGCCGCCCGCACCTCGTCGACCCGGTCGAAGTCGGCCGGCCCGGACAGCAGCAGCCGGTCGGGGCCGGTGTCGTCCAGGAATCCGTCGAGGGAGACAGCGGCGGACAACAGGACGTAGGGGTGGGGCATGTGTGTGCTCTCCATACGGTTCAAGTTTTAAACAATAACTACACTGACGGCATGACGACCCGCTGGCTCACCCCCGAGGAACAACGCGCCTGGCGCGCCTACCTCGCCGCCTCGTCGCTCCTGGAGGACGCGATCGACCGGCAGCTCCAGCAGGAGGCCGGCCTGCCGCACCTCTATTACTCCATCCTGGCCAACCTCTCCGAGGCACCCGACCGCCGTCTGCGCATGACCGACCTCGCCGAGAAGCTGAAGATCACCCGCAGTCGGCTGACGTACGCGGTGACCCGTCTGGAGAAGGACGGCTCCGTATGCCGCGAGGGCTGCCCCTCGGACCGGCGGGGCAGCATCGCGGCGCTGACGGACGCGGGAATGGCCGTCCTGGAGCGTACGGCGCCGGGCCACGTCGAGACGGTCGCCGCCTCGGTCTTCGACCACCTCACTCCGGAGCAGGTGGAACAGCTGGAGACGATCTGTGCGGCCATCGCGCGGACGATCCAGGGGGACGAGCGGCGGCCGGCGTGCGACGAGCTGCCGTGGCGGCGGCGTTCATAGACGGCGCAACCGCTCCCCCCGTTCTCCCCCATCGAGCGTTCTTCCCAATCGGGCGTTCTTCCCAATCGGGCGTTCTTCCCAATCGGGCGTTCTTCCCAATCGGGCGTTCTTCCCAATCGGGCGTTCTTCCCAATCGGGCGTTCTTCCCAATCGGGTTGCTTGAACTTTTAAGCACGAGCTAGAGTCTCGGTCCCACGATGTGCTTCAAATCTGAAGCACGATGGGGCGCGCACCCACCTCACGCACAACCCGTCGGCGCCCCCGTACACCAGCCACCCGCCCGACCGAGAAAGCCGACCGACATGCGTGATCTTCCGAGCGCCACCGTGCGCACCCGCGTCACCGTCCCGCTGCGTTTCGGCGACGGCTACACGGTCACCGGCGAACTGGTGACCTTCCACGGCCTGGCCGACGGCCAGGAACACGTGGCCGTCGTACTCGGCGAGCCCGGCCCGAACCCATTGGTGCGACTGCACTCCGAATGCCTGACCGGAGACGTCTTCGGCTCGGCCCGCTGCGACTGCGGCCCGCAGCTGCGCGAGGCGGTGGAGCGGATAGCCGACCGCGGCGGTGTCCTGCTCTACCTCCGCCAGGAAGGCCGGGGCATCGGCCTCTACAACAAGCTCGACGCGTACGCCCTCCAGGACCAGGGCCTGGACACGTACGAGGCGAACGCGGCCCTCGGCCTGCCCGAGGACGGCCGCGACTACACGGCGGCCGCGCAGATGCTCGGCGCCCTCGGCATCGACGCCCTCGACCTGCTCTCCAACAACCCCGACAAGGCGGGCCAACTGCGCGACCTGGGCCTCACGGTCACCGACCGCGTCCCGACGGGCGTCTTCACCACCGCCCAGAACGTCCGCTATCTGCGCGCCAAGGTCGTCCACACCCAGCACACACTGCCGCTGACGGAACTGACGGAGCTCACCGAGCGCGCGGAGCGGGCCGGACTGGCGAAGCTCACCGAACGGACGGGCCTGACGGAGATGACGGAACTGACGGCAGGCTGAGCACACGTGCTGCGGGCAGCCTGCCGGTAAGCGCTTGAGCCGGCGTCACTCACGTGCCGAGCCGCGGAACACCCGTCCGCGCCTCACCCGTTGATCCTTCGGCAGGCTCAGCAGTACCGCCGTTCGGCCCTGGAATAACCGGAGCTGAAGCCATCGCCGTAGCCACGGGTGTAGTCATCGTTGCTGAAGCTCTGGTGACTGTTCCTGTTCCGGTGGCAGTTGTCCCTGGCGTCGCCCCAGCCGTCCCGGAAGCCGTCCCGGTAGCCCTCCCTGTAGTCGTTTCGGTTGGAAGGGGCTGTGGACGCACTCGCGTGGGTCTCGCTCGGCGCGGCCGCCGAAGCCTGCTGGAGGCCGATCGGGGCAAAAGCGAGGACGAGGGCCGAGCTCAGGACGACGGGTCGCTTCCAAAGGCTGGCGTTCATGACCGTTCCCCTTAGCCACATAGGTCACATACAGGTGATTTCCACTCTAATCACCCAGATGGACCTTGCAACTTGCGGTACGTCAGGAGCCCATGCACCCCATGGATGCCCCGCCCGGCCATCAGGCCGACCGCTCCTCGCGGCCGGCCAACGGTCACCCAGCCCCGAAAAACCTGAAGCCCCCACCTCAGATTGCCTCTGAGCTGGGGGCTTCGCGGTAGACCCTGTGGGACTCGAACCCACAACCAATGGATTAAAAGTCCACTGCTCTGCCAATTGAGCTAAGGGTCCACACAGCGGCTCGCGCCGATGCATCCCCGAGCATAGCCCGCCGCGGCCGGGACTCCGATCGGGTATCGGTGACCCGGCCGCGCCGATGACCGGAACGGGCGGAGGTCAAAGACCAAAACGGGCGGGGAGAGTTGCGAGGAGCGTTACGGATCGACCGGTTCCGGCGCCCCCGCGCGCGCCGTCTCCCGGGCGATGGTCCGTTCGTGCTCGGGGTTGAGGAACCAGTGCCGGGCCGACGCCACCCACCACGCCGCGGCGAAGCCCAGCACGACGAGCACCGCCACCGGTGCGTAGTTGAAGGTCTCCCAGGTGACCGGCGAGACCTGCGGCAGCATGAACAGGACCGTGATCACCCCGACCCAGATCACCGAGACGATCCCGATCAGCCGGGACCAGCGGCCCAGGTGCCAGGGCCCCCGTTCGAACGCCGCCCCCTTGCGCAGCCGCAGCAGCGTCGGGATGACGTACGCGACATAGAGCCCGATGACGGCGATCGACGTCACGGCCGCGTAGGCCGTGTAGTTGATCAGATACGGCAGACCCAGCACCAGGGCCGAGAGCGCGGCCAGCCACACCGCCGCGACCGGTGTCCGGGTCCGCGGGCTCACCGTGTGCCAGACGTGCGAGAGGGGCAGCGCCCCGTCACGCGAAAAGGCGTAGATCATACGGCTGTTGGCGGTCACGGACGCCATCCCGCAGAACAGCTGCGCGCCGATCACCACGAGCAGCAGCAGCTTCCCGGCCGTCGCCCCGAGCGCGTCGAGGAGGATCTGGGCGGGCGGGGCACCCGTCGGCGAGTTCAGCTCCTTGTCGTAGGACTGGATGGCGAAGGTGAAGCCGAGCAGCAGCACGAACCCCGCGATCCACGACGTCCAGATCGACTGCACGATGCCCTTCGGGCCCGCCGTCGCCGCGTCCCGGGTCTCCTCCGTCATGTGCGCGGAGGCGTCGTACCCGGTGAAGGTGTACTGCGCCATGAGCAGGCCGATGAGAACGACGTACGGCCCGCTGCCCCATCCGGTGTTGTCGACGAACTCGGTGAACACGAAGGACGCCGACTGGTGGTGGTCGGGCACGAAGGCGAGTGCGCCCACGATGACTCCGACGCCCAGGACGTGCCACCACACGCTGACACTGTTGAGGAGGGCGACGATCCGGACCCCGAAGGTGTTCAGCAGCCCGTGCAGCACCAGGATCCCGGCGAACAGCAGGATCGTCCGGCCCGGGGTGACCTCGAAGTCGAACTGGAGGTTCAGGTAGGCGCCGAGGAACGACGCGGCGCCGAAGTCGATGCCGGCGGTCACCGCGACCTGCCCGAGCACGTTGAACCAGCCCGTGAACCAGGCCCAGGCCGCCGCGTTCTTGGCCGGCGCGAGCCGGTGCGCCCAGAAGTACAGGCCGGCGGAGGTCGGATAGGCCGAACAGATCTCGGCCATGGACAGGCCGACGAACAGCGTCATCAGTCCGACCGCGACCCACCCCCAGGTGATCACGGCGGGACCGCCGGTGTTCATGCCGAACAGATACAGCGTCAGACAGCCCGACAGGACCGAGATGATCGTGAAGGAGACCGCGTAGTTGGAGAACGCCGACATGCGGCGGGCGAGAACCTGCGTGTAGCCGAGCTGGGCAAGCCGTTCTTCGTCCGACAGCCCACTCGCCATGGCGTCATCTGTCATGCCCCCAGCGATTCCCTCGTCGGGGGCATGACATGCGCCAACCGATTGGCCAAAAAGGGTCCTTACGCCCGGTCGGCCCGTGGCGATCTTCCCGCGCGACGACCCCGTATTTCCCGTGCGAGGTCCCCTGGACGCGTTTCCCGCGCGACGCCCCCGTGGGCGAAAACCGACGTGGCCCCCACCCGAACCGGGTGGGGGCCACGTCGCTTCACTGCTTCAGCCGGCGTCAGCCGTTGCGCTTCCAGCGCGGCTTGTCGTCGCGGCGGCCGAAGGAACCGGTGCTGGTTCCCGTGCCGGTGGTGCCACGGTGGTCGTCACGACGGGCGTACGGACGGTCGTGGCTGCCGGAGCGGGCACCGCTGGAGGGGCGGTTGTCCTGACGGTCACGGTTGAAGGGACGGTCGCTGCCACGGTGGCCGCCACGCTCGTCACGACGCTCGAAGGTACGGCCGCCGCGGTCGTTGTCCCGACGGAACCCACCACGGTCGTTGTCACGACGCTCGAAGGAACGGCCGCCACGGTCGTCACGGCCGGCGCCGCCGCGGTCGTCACGGCGGTCGCGGTTGAAGCCACCCCGGTCGTCACGGCCGGCACCACCGCGGTCGTCACGACGCTCGAAGGAACGGCCACCGCGGTCGTCACGGCGGTCGCGGTTGAAGCCACCACGGTCGTCACGGTTGAAGCCACCGCGGTCGTCACGACGCTCGAAAGAACGGCCACCACGGTCATCGCGACGGTCGTCACGACGGAACCCACCACGGTCGTTGTCACGACGGTCGCGGTTGAAGCCGCCCCGGTCGTCACGACGCTCGAAGGAACGGCCACCGCGGTCGTCACGGCGCTCGTAGTTGCCCCGCTCGTCACGACGCTGACGCGACTGCTCGTACGCGGGACGCTCGGCGGGCTGCTCGGAGACCGGGGCCTCGGCCGGAGCCTGGGCCACGACGGCCTGCTCGGCGACGGCCTCGGCGGCCGCGGCGACGGCCGCCTCCGGGTCCTCGCCCCGCTCGCGCGCGGCACGGGCGACCAGACGGTCGGCCTCACCGCGCAGCTCGGCCGCACGACGCTGCGCGCGCTCCAGCTCCTTCGTGAGCTGCGTGACCTCACGCTCGGCCTGCTGGGCGGCGTCGCCCGCGGACTGGGCCTGGACCTCGGTCATCGAGCGGGCGCCGGTGATCTCGGCGACCTCGGGCTCGAAGGCCGTACCGGAGTTGATGATGTGACGCGCGGCGTCGACGCCCGCGTCCTCCATCAGCCGGAAGATCTGGCGGCGCTGGTGCGGCAGGGACAGCGACACGACGGTGCCGGAGCGGCCCGCGCGAGCGGTACGGCCGGAGCGGTGCAGGTAGTCCTTGTGGTCGCCGGCCGGGTCCACGTTCAGGACCAGGTCGATGCCGTCGACGTGGATACCGCGGGCGGCGACATCGGTCGCGACGAGCGCGTTGACGTAGCCGTCCTTGAAGTCGGCCAGCGTCCGCGTCCGCGCGCCCTGGGTCATGCCGCCGTGCAGCGCGTCGGCCTTCACACCGGCGTCGCGCAGCTGCTCGGCGATACGGTCGGCGCCGAGCTGCGTACGGACGAAGATGATCGTGCGGCCCTTGCGGGAGGCGATCGCGGCGGTGACCGGCGCCTTGTCCTTGGGCTTCACGACGAGGATGTGGTGCGACATCGTCGTGACGTTGCCCTGGGCGCTGTCGACCTCGTGCGTGACCGGGTTGGTCAGGTAGCGCTTGACCAGCGTGGAGATCTCGTTCTCCATGGTGGCCGAGAACAGCATGCGCTGACCGCCGGCCGGGATCTGGTCGAACAGTTCGGTGACCTCGGGCAGGAAGCCCAGGTCGGACATCTGGTCGGCCTCGTCGAGGACGGCGACCTCGACGTTCGCGAGCGAGCAGGCACCGCGGTTGATGATGTCGCGCAGTCGGCCCGGGGTGGCGACGAGGACGTCGACGCCGCGCTCCAGGGCGTAGATCTGGTTGCCCATCGACGTACCGCCGCAGACGACCTTCATCTTCAGGCCGAGGACGTCGCCGTACGGCTGAAGCGCGTCCGCGACCTGCATCGCGAGCTCACGGGTCGGGGTGAGGATGACGGCGCGCGGCTTCTTCTTGTCGGTGTGGCCGCCGGCGAGTCGCGCCAGGGTCGGCAGACCGAAGGAGAGGGTCTTGCCGGAGCCGGTGCGGCCGCGGCCGAGGATGTCCTTGCCGGCCAGGGCGTCCGGGATGGTCGCCGCCTGGATCGGGAAGGGGGCGGTCACACCGTTCTGCGCGAGCTTGCGGACGACGCCCTCGGGCAGGCCCAGGTCGCCGAAGGTGAGCTCGGGAGCGGACTCCACGGTCTCAACGATCTCGACGGTCTCGATGGCCTGGACGCCCTCGTTGGTGTCGCCCTCGTTGTTCTCGGGCACGACGATGTGATCAGTACTGGAAACAGACATGCGAAATGCGAACCTTCCGGAGTTCTTCGGCACGCGCCCAAACTCCGTGAAGTCGCAAACGACCGCCTCTATGCGGTCCGGCCACGGCAAGGGAGAGTACGCGCCACGCGGCGCTCTCTGCGTTGGCGCCGGGCAAATGGGATCAAACGATCTACCACCATACGCACCCTCCCCCTCCGGAGGCAAACCGGTCACGAAAGTGCAGGTGGGGACGGGTGCGCAACCTGCGCGGAGGCCAGGAACCGACACGCGGAGGGCACCACGCCCTTGCGAACGGACACCGGCACGCCCACCCGCAACGAGGACACCCCACACGGGCCGACCGACGCAAGGGGCCGTGTTTCCCACCACACCGTCCCACCGTCACCCGCTGTCCCCCACCGCCCCCGTCGTCACGCACGTCACACACGCCACGCACGCAAACGCCTCCGGCACCAGCTCCCGCTCCCGCTCCCGCTCCACCGACTACGTGCTCTGCTCATGTGCCGACGACGACGGCTCCGCCGTGGTCGGATCGGGAGACGACGGCTCCGCGCTCGGCGTCGGCTCCTCCGTCGTATGCGTAGGACTCGGCTCCCCCTTCGAGGGCTCAGGCTGCTCGCCCCCGCCCGCCGGACCCCCCGCCCCGCCCGTGCCGCCCTTGCCGTCCTTCGACGTGGCCTTGGCGGACGGCTTCGCCCGCCCGGATGCCGACGCGTCCGGCGAAGCCGAACCCGACACGGACTTCCCCGGCTTGGGCGACCCGCCGTGCGCGCCCCGCCCCCCGGGAAACCCGCCATGTCCACCGCTGCCCGCCGCCCTCCCGTCCGGCGCCTCACCACCGTGCCGTCCCGCCGAGTGCGACGCCCCGGGCTTGGCCCCGTCGTCCCCCACGCTCATGCAGCCGGCGGCCGCAACGATGGCCATGACCGTGGCAACCAGACGAACAGGTACGTACAAGGCGCGCACGGGCAGCCACCTCCGACGGCGGGATCGAGAAGTCCCCCTGCCCAACTCCCAGCGCCCACAAGAAGACACGCGCGCCCTACGACCCGACGGCACCGGCGAAGCCACCCGCACCCGGGAAGCGGACGCACCCGACCGCGCCTACACCCGTACCCGCACCCGACGCAGGAAGCCGGGCCGCACCCGCACCCGCCCAGGACGCGGGAAGCCGAACCTCACCCGTACCCCAGCGCATGCAGCCGCTCGTCGTCGATCCCGAAGTGATGGGCGATCTCGTGCACCACCGTCACCTCGGTCTCCGCGACCACGTCCTCCCGCGTCTCGCACATCCGCAGCGTCGGCCCCCGGTAGATCGTGATCCGGTCCGGCAGCACCCCCGCGTACCACTCCCCGCGCTCCGTCAGCGGAGTCCCCTCGTACAGCCCGAGCAGCTGGGGGTCGGACGGGTCGGGCTCGTCCTCGACGAACACCGCCACGTTGTCCATCAGCCGCGTCAGCTCCGGCGGGATCCGGTCCAGCGCCTCGGCAACCAGTTCCTCGAACTCCTCGCGCGTCATCTCCAGCACACGGCCATTGTCAGGTACGACACCCCGCAACGGCGGCCGGAACCGGCACCCACGGCGGCGCACCCGTGGCGACACCGCATATCCGCCCCGGTACGTGGGCAGACGGGACCAATGGCCCGCGTCCCCGCCGCCAAGAGCACCGCCGAGACCACCACCGAGGGCACTGTCACGACCACCGCCACGACCACCGCGCTCCGCCGCACGCTGCACCGCGCCCTGCGCCGCACGGGAAAGACCCCCGGCGCCCTGGCCCGCTACTACCGCGCGCGCCGGGCGCAACCGCGACCGGTCACGGAGCTCACCCCCCAGCCCCACCCCTGGACCCGGGCCCTCGGCCTCGTCGCCGTCGTCCTCCTGGGCGCCTGGCTCGGCCTGCTGGTCGTCGGCAACGTACGGGCCCCGGTCGGCCCCATGAACACCACGATGACCCTGCGCCCCTCCCTCACCGGCGGCACGAAGATCAACGTGTCCCCGCTCGGCGCCCTGGAGCTGCACAGCCACGAGGCCCCCGTCCGCCTCGACGTGAACGTCGACCAGCTCGACCCGGTGCGCGCCCAGGCCCTGGTCGACCACCCCGAACGGATCTCCGGCCTCCAGGACGAGATCACCCAGGACGTCGAACACGGCACCCTCGACCTGGCCGTACGCTCCTGCGCCGCGGTCGTCTCCGGCGCCACGGCGCTCGGCCTCGCCGTCTACCGCCGCCCCCGCCGGGCCCTCGCGGCCGGCGGCCTGGCCCTCAGCCTCCTCGCCGCCTGTGGAGCCACCGCCTACGCCACCTGGAACCCCAAGTCGGTCCTGGAACCGAAGTTCTCCGGACTGCTCTCCTCGGCCCCCTCCCTGGTCGGCGACGCCCGCAGCATCGTCACCGAATTCGACGTCTACCAGAAGGAGTTGGCGCGCCTGGTGACCAACGTGACGAAGCTCTACGACGTCACGTCCACGCTCCCCGCATACCGGCCGGACCCGACCACCATCCGCGTCCTGCACGTCTCCGACATCCACCTCAACCCGGCGAGCTGGAAGATCATCGCGTCGCTGGTGCAGCAGTACGACGTCAACGTCATCGTCGACTCCGGCGACACCATGGACCACGGCACCGCGGCCGAGAACGGCTTCCTGGACCCGATCGCGGACCTGGGAGCCCCGTACGTCTGGGTCCGCGGCAACCACGACTCGCACGCCACCCAGCGCTATCTCGAGCGCATGAAGAACGTGCACGTCCTGGACGACGGCCGGGCGGTCACGGTGGCCGGGCTGCGCTTCGCCGGCATCGGCGACCCGCAGTTCACCCCCGACCGCGCCATCAAGGCGGCGGGCGACCCGGCGGAGGAGCTGGCGGGGGCGCGACTGGCGGCGGCCGTCAGCGACCAGCGGACGGCGGGCACCCCGGTCGACATCGCCGTCGCGCACGAGCCGGCGGCGGCCCGCGGGACGGACGGCGAGGTGCCGCTGGCCCTGGCGGGGCATCTGCACCACGCGTCGATGGAGGTCATGAAGTACGGCACGCGCCTGCGGGTCGAGGGGTCGACGGGCGGCAGCGGACTGCGCGCGGTCGAGGGCAAGTACCCGGACCCCATCGAGGCCTCGATCCTGTACTTGGACCGGGACACCCGTCGCCTCCAGGCCTGGGACGAGATCAAACTCGGCGGTCTGGGCCTGACGACGGCGGAGGTCAGCCGCCACCTGCCGAAGGAGAACACCCCCGGGGCGACCGGCTCCCCCACCCGCACGCCGAGTGGCCGGTGACCACGCCGGTGACCGCGCCGACGCCCCCGCCCGTGGCCACGAATGTGGCCCTCCACAGGCCCCCGGTAAACCGTTTTGGCGATCCCTCCCCCCATCCCATATGCTTCTCACGTCCCCGACGCGCTGAGAAGCGCCCAGGCGGGCCGATAGCCCTCATCGTCTAGCGGCCTAGGACGCCGCCCTTTCAAGGCGGTAGCACGGGTTCGAATCCCGTTGGGGGCACGCAACACCGTGTGCGACACTGTTTTACGCGTCGTACGCAACAGCTTGGTCCTGTGGAGCAGTTTGGAGTGCTCGCCACCCTGTCAAGGTGGAGGCCGCGGGTTCAAATCCCGTCAGGACCGCTGAGGTTTCTCCGGAGACCTCGTGGCTGGGTAGCTCAGTTGGTACGAGCGATCGCCTGAAAAGCGATAGGTCGCCGGTTCGACCCCGGCCCCAGCCACAACCCCGAAGGCCCCGTCCAGCAGGACGGGGCCTTCGTCGTGCCCTCATCCGTTCGACACCTCGACCTCGTTCGTTCGACGCCTCATCCGTTCGACCACCTCATCCGTTCGACTTGGCAGCGCCCGGGTCCGGCGCTACCTTCTGGCTGGCCGAGGCAGTGGCGGGGGAACGGGGCGGGGGAACCATGTCGAAGGGTCAGGGCGGGCCGCGGTCCGGCGAGGACAGCGACCTGGAGCGGGCACGCGCGCGGTACGGCCTGCTCGCCGTCGTCCTCAGCAACCTGGCGATCGTGGTGGTCACCGTCGTCGGCGTGTGGCAACTGGACGGCGACAAGTCGGTGATCGTCGGCGTACTGACCGCCTCCTTCACCGCGGTCAGCAGCATGACGACCGCCTACCTGGGCATCAAGGCCGTCTCGAACACCGCCAAGTCCCTCGCCCAGACCGAGGCCACCCGGCGCGACCGCCCCCAGCAGCCCCAGCTCCCCTCCCAGACAGCCGGCAGCTGAGCGCCCACGTCACGCGCGGAGCCGCAACGGACCCCCGCCCACGCACCGACCCCACCCCAGCCGCCCGGCCCGCGCACAAACCCGCAGCTCAGCCCCGCCTCCGCCGCCACGCACAAAAGCGTTCGCCAGTCATTTCGCCGAGGTGAGATCCTGGACCGCGTATGTCTACGCATCCTGCCCCCGTTCTCGGCGTCCTCGCCCCCCGTCTGGCCGAGCTGTCCCTGCGCGACGCGCACCGGCTCGGGCGCAGGCTCGAAGGCGCGCGCAAGATCCGCAAGCCCGAGGCCCGCGCCGCCGTACTCGCCGAGATCGAGGCGGAGGTCGCCAAGGGCGAGCAGCGGATGGCCGAGCGCCGCGGCCGCCTGCCCGGGATCACGTACCCGGAGCAGCTCCCGGTCAGCCAGAAGAAGGACGCGATCGCCGACGCCATTCGCGACCACCAGGTCGTGATCGTCGCCGGCGAGACCGGGTCCGGGAAGACGACCCAGATCCCCAAGATCTGTCTCGAGCTCGGACGTGGGGTCCGCGGCATGATCGGGCACACCCAGCCGAGACGGATCGCCGCCCGCACGGTCGCCGAGCGCGTCGCCGATGAGCTGGACACCCCGCTCGGCGAGGCCGTCGGCTGGAAGGTCCGCTTCACCGACCAGGTGAACCAGGACTCGACCTTCATCAAGCTCATGACGGACGGCATCCTGCTCGCCGAGATCCAGACGGACCGCGAGCTGCGCGCGTACGACACGATCATCATCGACGAGGCCCACGAGCGGTCCCTCAACATCGACTTCCTGCTCGGCTACCTCGCCCAGCTCCTCCCCAAGCGGCCCGACCTCAAGGTCGTCATCACCTCCGCGACCATCGACCCGGAGCGCTTCTCCCGGCACTTCGGCGAGGCGCCGATCGTCGAGGTCAGCGGACGTACGTACCCCGTGGAGGTGCGTTATCGCCCGCTGCTCGAAGAGGACGGCGACGACGCCGACCGCGACCAGATCACCGCGATCACGGAGGCCGTCGAGGAGCTGGCGGCGGAGGGCAAGGGCGACATCCTCGTCTTCCTCTCCGGTGAGCGGGAGATCCGGGACACCGCCGACGCGCTGACGAAGAAGAACTACCGGTTCACCGAGGTACTGCCCCTGTACGCCCGCCTCTCGCATGCCGAGCAGCACCGCGTCTTCCAGCCGCACACCGGCCGCAGGATCGTTCTGGCGACCAACGTCGCCGAGACCTCGCTCACCGTCCCGGGCATCAAGTACGTCATCGACCCGGGCACCGCCCGCATCTCCCGCTACAGCCACCGTACGAAGGTGCAGCGGCTGCCCATCGAAGCGATCTCCCAGGCCAGCGCCAACCAGCGCAAGGGCCGCTGCGGCCGTACGTCCGACGGCATCTGCATCCGCCTCTACAGCGAGGACGACTTCCTCGCCCGCCCGGAGTTCACGGACGCCGAGATCCTCCGTACGAACCTCGCCTCCGTCATCCTCCAGATGACCGCGGCCGGGCTCGGCGACATCGAGAAGTTCCCGTTCATCGATCCGCCGGACCACCGCAACATCCGCGACGGCGTCCAACTCCTCCAGGAACTGGGCGCGCTGGACCCGACGGAGAAGGACGTACGCAAGCGGCTCACGGAGACCGGCCGCAAGCTCGCCCAGCTGCCGGTGGACCCGCGCCTTGCCCGCATGGTCCTGGAGGCCGACAAGAACGGCTGTGTGCGCGAGGTCATGGTGATCGCCGCCGCGCTCTCCATCCAGGATCCGCGCGAGCGCCCCGCCGACAAGCAGGCCCAGGCCGACCAGCAGCACGCCCGCTTCAAGGACGAGACGTCCGACTTCCTCGCGTACCTCAACCTCTGGCGGTACGTACGCGAGCAGCAGAAGGAGCGCGGCTCGTCCTCCTTCCGGCGTATGTGCAAGCAGGAGTACCTGAACTTCCTGCGGATCCGTGAGTGGCAGGACATCTACTCGCAGCTGCGGACCGTCGCCAAGCAGATGGGCATCCATCTGAACGAGGACGACGCGCCCGAGCAGCACGTCCACATCTCCCTCCTCGCCGGACTCCTCTCCCACATCGGCATGAAGGACGTGAAGGAGACCGGAGGGGAGAGCGGGAGAAGCACCGGCAAGAACGAGTACGTGGGCGCCCGTAACGCCAAGTTCGCGATCTTCCCCGGCTCGGCCCTCTTCAAGAAGCCCCCGCGTTTCGTGATGTCCGCCGAGCTGGTCGAGACGTCGCGCCTGTGGGCGCGGGTCAACGCGAAGATCGAGCCCGAGTGGGTCGAGCCGCTGGCCGGCCATCTCCTCAAGCGCACGTACAGCGAGCCGCACTGGGAGAAGGACCAGGCGGCGGTGATGGCGTACGAGAAGGTCACGCTGTACGGCGTGCCGATCATCGCCCAGCGCAAGGTCAACTACGGGCGGATCGACCCGGAGGCGTCCCGCGAGCTGTTCATTCGCAACGCGCTCGTCGAGGGCGACTGGCGTACACACCACAAGTTCTTCGCCGACAACCGCAAGCTCCTCACCGAGGTCGAGGAGCTGGAGCACCGCGCCCGCCGCCGGGACATCCTGGTCGACGACGAGACGCTGTTCGACTTCTACGACCAGCGGGTGCCCGAACACGTGGTGTCCGGGGCGCACTTCGACTCCTGGTGGAAGCACAAGCGCCATGAGGAGCCCGAGCTTCTCGACTTCGAACGCTCGATGCTCATCAATGAGCGCGCCGGGGACGTCAGCAAGGACGACTATCCCGACTCGTGGCGCCAGGGACGGCTCAAGTTCAAGGTCACGTACCAGTTCGAGCCGGGCGCGGACGCCGACGGCGTCACCGTCCACGTCCCGCTCCAGGTCCTCAACCAGGTCACGGACGAGGGCTTCGACTGGCAGATCCCGGGGCTGCGGGGGGAGGTCGTGACGGAGCTGATCCGCTCCCTTCCGAAGCCGATCCGCCGGAACTACGTCCCGGCCCCGGACTTCGCGAAGGCCTTCCTCGACCGGGCGGCCCCCCTCCAGGAACCGCTCACGCTCACGCTGGCGCGCGAGCTGAAGCGCATGGTCGGCGTGCCGCTCACGGCCGACGACTTCGACTGGAGCAGGCTCCCCGACCACCTGAAGATCACCTTCCGGATCATCGACGAGCGGCGCCGCAAGCTGGCCGAGGACAAGGATCTCGAGGCGCTGAAGCTGCGGCTGAAGCCGAAGGCGCGCCAGGCGATCTCGCAGGCCGCCGCGGCGACGGCGGAGCGCACGGGCGGGGAGTCGCTGGAGCGCACGGGCCTGACGGACTGGACGATCGGCTCCCTCACCCGCGTCTTCGAGACCCGCCGCGCCGGCCAGCCGGTGAAGGCGTACCCGGCCCTGGTCGACGACGGACCGACGACGAACACGGTCTCCGTCCGTCTCTTCGACACGGAGGCCGAGCAGGCGCAAGCCATGTGGAAGGGCACGCGCCGGCTGATCCTCCGCAACATCCCGGTCAACCCGGCGAAGTTCGCGTCGGACAAGCTGACGAACGCGCAGAAGCTGGCGCTGTCGGCCAACCCGCACGGCTCGGTCCAGGCCCTGTTCGACGACTGCGCGATGGCGGCGGCGGACAAGCTGATCGGTGACTTCGGAGGTCCGGCCTGGGACGAGGAGTCGTACCGGAAGCTGTACGACAAGGTGCGTGCGGAGATCGTCGACACGACGGTGCGCACGGTCAACCAGGTGCAGCAGGTGCTCGCCGCCTGGCAGGCCTGTGAGCGCCGTCTGAAGGGCGTACGGAGTCCCACGCTGCTGGCGAACCTGACGGACGTACGCACGCAGCTGGACGCGCTCGTGAAGCCGGGGTTCGTCACGGCGACGGGGCTGCGGCGCCTTCCGGACCTCATGCGCTACCTGGTGGCGGCCGACCGCCGGTTGCAGCAGATGCCGACGGGCGTCCAGCGGGACACCAGCCGTATGGAGAAGGTCCACGAGATGCAGGACGAGTACGCGTGGCTGCTCGAGCAACTGCCGCAGGGCCGTCCGATCCCTTCGTCGGTCCTGGACATCCGCTGGATGATCGAGGAGCTCCGGGTGAGCTACTTCGCGCACGCGCTGGGCACGGCGTACCCGGTCTCGGACAAGCGCATCGTGAAGGCGATCGACGCGGCGGCCCCGTAACGTCCCCGGTACGGTGGGTGAGTTCGACCCGGGGCTCACCCTCCTGTAGAGTCTCTTCTCGCAGCGCAACGCACGAATAAGCGCCGCGAAACCTGGTCCTGTGGAGCAGTTTGGAGTGCTCGCCACCCTGTCAAGGTGGAGGCCGCGGGTTCAAATCCCGTCAGGACCGCATTGATCAGTCGGGCCCCGCATCCGGAACGGATGCGGGGCCCTTCTCATGCCGCCACTCCGCCCCGCCGCTTCCCGGCCCGCCCCGCCGCTTCCCGGGCCGGCGCCGCGTCTTGACGGCGTCACATTCCGCCGGTACTTCAGAAACCAGGGCCCTCGACCCTCGTGGGGCCGCTGGAGGTGACACATGGCGGTGTCCGCTAGGCACGAGACGCGAGCCCTGCTCCGCGCCCATCTGTCGGCCGCTTCCGGGTACCGCCATCTGACCCGGCACTGCCCGATCTGCCGCCAACTCCTGCGGCTGGCCATGGAACCCGCCCCGAACGGCGAGGACGGCCCCGAGACGGCCGCCGAGGAGGAGATCCTCTCCAAGGCGTGATCGACGCCCGTACGCGCCCCAGTCGGGCCACAGAAGCCCGCACACCCGCCCGCACACCCGCACGCCCGATCGCGTGCGTCCGCGCGCCTCCGTGAACGTACGCCCCCCAGACGTACGCTCCTTTAGCGCAGATCAGCAGGACGCAACAAGGACTGCGGCGTGTGACGGGAGTCACCGCATAAGTTTTGGAAAGTGCGGAACTTACACCTCACCTACAACAGGTCAATTTAATATGTGCAATTGCACCGCCCTCCGGGGTGTCCCCACAACAGATCCGACACCCCTCCCCAGACTCCGACAAGCCCGCTCACAGGACGTCCTGCCAGTCCGTCATCAGGGCACAAAAAAAATCGCGCTGGACCCGGCGGAGTCCAGCGCGATCGACGACGCACCCTTGTCGCTTGTGTAACTGGGTCGGGCGTGGGCCCTGTTGGGGCAGAACCCGCGTCGCTTGGAGCTTTGGTCGGGCGTCGCACCAGGTTGGGGGACCTGGTGAAATGCCCCGTTATTCAGTTGTTCAGGCCTCGCTGCGCTGCTGCGGGATGCCCGCGAGCAGTGCGCGGACCTCTGCTTCGCGGTAGCGGCGGTGCCCGCCGAGCGTGCGGATCGAAGTGAGCTTTCCGGCCTTCGCCCACCGCGTGACCGTCTTGGGGTCGACACGGAACATGGTGGCGACCTCAGCCGGGGTCAGCAGCGGCTCGGCATCAGGGGTGCGAGCGGTCATGAGCGGCCTCCTCGGGAGAACCGAACCTTCTCGGTTCTTTCCTCTAAATTCTGCACCTTGACCCGCGTTGCCCGAAATGGCGGACGCGAGTCGAGTCGGTTATAGGACGAACGGCTTGTCCTCGGCACTACAACTACACCATCCGTCCAGCCGCGTAGGCCAAACCGATGGAATTGCCCTCCCAGGTGTTCATCAGCGACGGAAGCCGATGGACCATGCCATAGCGGACAGTCACGCCACTGTGACGATCAGTCACAGGGCGATCAGGAGTCCTAAGACCCCCCATAGCGTGCAATGCTGAGATTCCACCCATAAGTAGGCAGAGGGAGCTTCCCCCGGACTCCTTGTCCTATTTTGGCATGAGGAGGGGCCTACGAGGCAAGACCCACGTAAGTGCGTTCCGTCACGCTTGGGACAAAAGCCCGGATCGGGACCTACGTCCCACCCCACCGAAACTTCGGTACGTCAACCATGGGCCAAGGGTTGCGACTTCACCATGGCTCAGAGGTCACGATTCGTAGAATTCCGGCGCACACGTCACACGCCACCCGTCACGGGCAGGCCGCACCCCGGCCGTGGGTCACACGTCACCCGCCCGGCTCAGTTCGCCGAGCGCCGGTCCCGTACCGACCGCCAGCGCTCCACCAGCCGGCCGTACGCCTCGCCCGCCGCGGCCCCGTCCCCGATGCGCAGCGCCTCGATGCCCGCCGCGACGTCCGCCGCCGAGTGGTCCCCGTCGAGGTGCCCGGCCGGCAGGACATGCACGAGCCCCCCGTAGTCCAGCTCGACCAGTGAGCGCGGGTGGAACTCCTCCAGCCACCGGCCGACGTCCAGCAGACCGTCGATGAGCGGACCCTCGTCGATCGTGTCCTTGAGGGTCCTCAGGCCCCGCGCCACCCGCCGCCGCGCCTGCACCATCGGCGTCCGGTAGCGCAGCACCGGCGGCACCTCGCCCGCCCCCTTCTCGTACTTCCGCTCCTCGTCGGAGACCAGGACGAACCAGTTCAGCGGCACCTGCCAGGTCGACGTGCGGATCCACGGCCGTGCGTCGGGGTTGCGGGCCAGCCAGCGCTCGTAGTCCTGGGCGGCCTGACGGCGTACGAGCGGCGGCAGAACCGCGTCGAGGACCGGTGCCGGAAACTCCTCCGCCAGCTCCCCCAGGGCCTGCCAGCCGCGCAGCCGGGTGCGCCAGGGGCAGACGCAGACCACGCCCTCGACGTCGAGGACGAACGCGTCACCGCTCTCGTGGACGGGCACCGGGATGGGTGGGGTGGGCAGCAGGTCGGCCAGGGACCGCCGCAGCTCGTCCTGGTAGGAGGGGCGCTCCCGACGCCGCGCGTAGCGCGCCCAGTGGCCGCGCTCCGGCTCCGGGAAGGCCGCCAGCGGCTCGTACACGCGCAGGTACGACGCGTACGGGACGATCACCGAGGACACCTTCTTGGGCACGCCTGCTCCCTCCCCCACGGACCCGGCACGAAACCGTCCGCTCCCTGGCCGAGGGAGCGGGAAACCGCTGCAAATCGTCCCACGTCCCGCCCGGACGTACTCCGGAGGAGGGTGATCCTGAGCACGGCGCGGTTGGCAGGCGCATACACGCTCTACCCTCGTGCCACGAGGCCCGCCACCCGTACGGGACTCACCCCTTCAACCGCCGCTACCTGGGAGTCACCACCGTGACCGATGTATCCGACGGCGTCCTGCACACCCTGTTCCGCTCGGACCAGGGGGGGCATGAGCAAGTCGTGCTCTGCCAGGACCGGGCCACTGGTCTCAAGGCCGTCATCGCCATCCACTCCACCGCCCTGGGCCCCGCCCTCGGCGGTACGCGCTTCTACCCGTACGCGAGCGAGGAGGAGGCCGTCGCCGACGCGCTGAACCTCGCGCGCGGGATGTCGTACAAGAACGCCATGGCCGGCCTCGACCACGGCGGCGGCAAGGCCGTCATCATCGGTGACCCCGAGCGGATCAAGACCGAGGAGCTGCTGCTGGCCTACGGCCGGTTCGTGGCCTCGCTCGGCGGGCGGTACGTCACCGCGTGCGACGTCGGTACGTACGTCGCCGACATGGACGTCGTGGCGCGCGAGTGCCGCTGGACGACCGGGCGCTCCCCGGAGAACGGCGGCGCGGGCGACTCCTCCGTGCTGACCGCCTTCGGTGTCTTCCAGGGCATGCGGGCCTCCGCCCAGCACCTGTGGGGCGACCCGACGCTGCGCGGCCGCAAGGTGGGCATCGCGGGCGTCGGCAAGGTCGGCCGCCACCTGGTGCGGCACCTGCTGGACGACGGCGCGGAGGTCGTGATCACGGACGTGCGGACCGACTCCGTACAGCGGATCCTCGACCAGCACCCGACGGGCGTCACGGCCGTCGCGGACACCGACGCGCTGATCCGGGTGGACGGGCTCGACATCTACGCCCCGTGCGCGCTCGGCGGGGCCCTGAACGACGACTCCGTCACGGTGCTCACCGCGAAGATCGTGTGCGGCGCGGCCAACAACCAGCTCGCCCACACGGGCGTCGAGAAGGACCTCGCCGACCGCGGGATCCTCTACGCGCCGGACTACGTGGTGAACGCGGGCGGGGTCATCCAGGTCGCCGACGAGCTGCACGGCTTCGACTTCGACCGGTGCAAGGCGAAGGCCGCGAAGATCTTCGACACCACGCTGGCCATATTCGCACGTGCGAAGGAAGACGGCATTCCGCCGGCCGCCGCGGCCGACCGGATTGCCGAGCAGCGCATGGCGGAGGCCCGCCGGGGCTGATCGCGGGCCGCCGGTACGCCCTTGTCAGGGACTCGCCGACGGGCGCGGGGAGAGAACTCTCACGTCGGTCGGCGGGTCGGGCGCCAAGAAGAGGTTAAAATCGCGGTTGACCAGCGGGGAAAGGGCACCTCGCGGGTTCTGGGCATCGGCACGTGCTGCGGGCGACGTACCGTATGGGCGTGGGCTCAGGTACCGTGGAAGCCCTACGGACCGGTCTCTCCACGGAGAGCCCGTTCCAGATCATGAACGCGTGTCAAGACTCTGGGGCCGTCGAGCCCCGTATCTGAGGGGGTCGAGCCATGGGGCGCGGCCGGGCAAAGGCCAAGCAGACGAAGGTCGCCCGCCAGCTGAAGTACAGCAGCGGCGGGACTGACCTCTCGCGTCTGGCCAATGAGCTGGGCGCTTCGACTTCGAGCCAGCCGCCGAACGGCGAGCCGTTCGAGGACGACGACGAAGAAGACGACCCGTACGCTCAGTACGCGGATCTTTACAACGACGACGAGGACGAGGACGACGAGTCCGGTCCCACGTCGCAACGCCGCGGCGCTTGACCGCGCGGCCTTCGCAGTTCTCATAGCGACTGCACCTCACCCGGTCCGGGGCCTCTGCGCCGGACCGGGTTTCGTGCTGCCCTGCTTCGTGACTGCTTCCTGCCTTGCTTCGCGGCGCCTTTTTCCGCCGGCGCTGCGGTTCGCGCGTCAGTTCGCGTACGAGCCGATGAGCGCCGCGCCCGTCTCGTGGTCGCCGCGGTCGGTGATCTCACCGGCGACCCAGGCGTTCACACCGCGGTCCGCGAGGGTGGCGAGCGCGACGTCCGTGGACTCCTCGGGGAGGATCGCGATCATGCCGACGCCCATGTTCAGCGTCTTCTCCAGCTCCAGGCGCTCGACGTCGCCGGTCCTGCCGACCAGGTCGAAGACCGGGTCCGGGGTCCAGGTCTCGCGGTCGACGACGGCGTGCAGGCCGTCCGGGACGACCCGGGCCAGGTTGGCCGCGAGGCCGCCACCGGTGATGTGCGAGAAGGCGTGCACCTCGGTGGTGCGGGTCAGCGCCAGGCAGTCCAGCGAGTAGATCTTGGTGGGTTCCAGGAGCTCCTCGCCGAGCGTGCGGCCGAACTCCTCGATGTGCTGGTCCAGGCTCAGCTTCGCCCGCTCGAAGAGGACATGCCGGACGAGTGAGTACCCGTTCGAGTGAAGCCCGGAGGCCGCCATGGCGATCACCGCGTCACCCTTACGGATACGATCCGCGCCGAGCAGGCGGTCGGCCTCCACGACGCCCGTACCCGCGCCCGCGACGTCGAAGTCGTCCGGACCGAGGAGGCCGGGGTGCTCGGCCGTCTCGCCGCCCACCAGGGCGCAGCCCGCGAGCACACAGCCCTCGGCGATGCCCTTCACGATGGCGGCGACACGCTCGGGGTGAACCTTGCCGACGCAGATGTAGTCGGTCATGAAGAGCGGCTCGGCGCCGCACACCACGATGTCGTCCATGACCATCGCGACGAGGTCGTGCCCGATGGTGTCGTACACACCGAGCTGCCGGGCGAGGTCCACCTTCGTGCCCACGCCGTCGGTGGCGGACGCGAGCAGCGGGCGCTCGAAGCGCTTGAGGGCGGAGGCGTCGAAGAGACCGGCGAAGCCGCCGAGGCCGCCGAGGACCTCGGGGCGCTGGGTCTTCTTCACCCACTCCTTCATCAGCTCTACGGCGCGGTCACCCGCTTCGATGTCGACGCCCGCGGACGCGTAGCTGGCACCGGTGCCAGGGGACGGAGTCCCCTGATCGAAAACAGCAGACATTGCCTGGGATCTTTCGGGTTGGTGAGGGGGCCTCAGGGGCGACGGATCGCGTCGGCCGCGGCCGTGGCGGCGGGACCCGCCGCCAGCTCGGTCTCCAGAAGCTGCTTGCCCAGCAGTTCGGGGTCGGGGAGATCCATCGGGTACTCGCCGTCGAAGCAGGCCCGGCAGAGGTTGGGCTTGGCGATCGTGGTCGCCTCGATCATGCCGTCGATGGAGATGTACGAGAGGGAGTCGGCGCCCAGCGAGGTACCGATCTCCTCGATCGTCATGCCGTTGGCGATCAGCTCGGCACGGGTGGCGAAGTCGATGCCGAAGAAGCAGGGCCACTTCACGGGGGGCGAGGAAATCCGGATGTGGACTTCCGCCGCACCCGCTTCGCGGAGCATCCGCACCAGCGCGCGCTGGGTGTTGCCGCGCACGATCGAGTCGTCGACGACGACCAGGCGCTTGCCCTTGATGACTTCCTTGAGCGGGTTCAGCTTGAGGCGGATGCCGAGCTGGCGGATCGTCTGCGAGGGCTGGATGAAGGTCCGGCCGACATACGCGTTCTTCACCAGGCCGGCGCCGAACGGAATGCCGGAGGCCTCCGCGTAACCGATCGCGGCGGGGGTGCCGGACTCCGGCGTCGCTATCACCAGGTCGGCCTCGGCGGGCGCCTCCTTGGCGAGGCGACGGCCCATCTCGACCCGGCTGAGGTACACGTTGCGGCCGGCGATGTCCGTGTCGGGACGGGCCAGGTACACGTACTCGAAGACACAGCCCTTGGGCTTCGCTTCCGCGAATCGGGAGCTGCGAAGGCCGTTCTCGTCGATGGCGACGAACTCGCCCGGCTCGATCTCGCGGACGTAGCTGGCGCCGCAGATGTCGAGGGCGGCGGACTCCGAGGCGATGACCCAGCCGCGCTCGAGGCGGCCGAGGACCAACGGGCGGATGCCCTGCGGGTCGCGGGCCGCGTAGAGGGTGTGCTCGTTCATGAAGACGAGGCTGAAGGCGCCCTGGACCTGCGGGAGGACCTTGGCGGCCGCCTCCTCGATGGTCAGCGGCTGGCCCTCGTCGTCCCGCTGGCCCGCGAGGAGCGCGGTGACGAGGTCCGTGTCGTTGGTGGCCGCGACCTTCGGGGAGCGCCCGTTCTCCTTGGGGAGGTCGGCGACCATCTCGGCGAGCTGCGCCGTGTTGACCAGGTTGCCGTTGTGCCCGAGCGCGATCGAACCGTGCGCGGTGGCGCGGAACGTCGGCTGGGCGTTCTCCCAGACGGAGGCACCGGTGGTCGAGTAGCGGGCGTGACCGACCGCGATATGACCCTGGAGCGAACCGAGAGAGGTCTCGTCGAAGACCTGGGACACGAGACCCATGTCCTTGAAGACGAGGATCTGGGAGCCATTGCTGACCGCGATACCCGCGGATTCCTGGCCCCGATGCTGGAGGGCGTAGAGCCCGAAGTAAGTGAGCTTGGCGACCTCTTCGCCCGGAGCCCAGACACCGAAGACGCCACAAGCGTCCTGGGGGCCTTTCTCACCGGGGAGCAGATCATGATTGAGTCGACCGTCACCACGTGGCACGCCACCGAGTGTAGGCGAGATCGTGCACCGTTCCGAATCCGGTGCGTTCTGCAACCAGTTGTCCGGACATCGGGGTGGACTGGGGTCACCTGTCGGCGATCGCTCCGATACCCTCGCCGTTTTCGCTGGTCAGCGTGATGGCGCGGTGGTCGATGCGGTAGCTCACCGTGCTGTCGAACAGCTTCAGCAGGCTTTTCTCGGTCGTCATGAGTGAGCCGGAGCACATCTGGCGGGTGGTGCGGGGGGCGCCGAGGGTGATGTGACTGCCGCGTACGGTGGCCATGGCGGAGACGCGGTTGCAGCCGAGGCTGCCGCTGACGGTGCCGACCTCCTTGTCGCCGCGCTCCTTTTCGCCGCTCTTCTTGTCGCCGCTCTCGCTCTTCTTGGTGAAGGTGAGCCAGGCCTTGCCGTCGGCCGCCGCGGGGAGCGACTGGGCGACGTCGCCGCCGATCAGGGAGTTGACCGTCCACTTGGTGCCGTAGAGCGGGGCGTCCTTCTCCTCGGTGAGGTGGACGCGGTCGCCCTTGGCCGTGGTGAGCGTCAGCTTTCCCTGGCCGGCCTCGGCGGTGAGCGGGCCGGCGGCGAGGGCGCGGGCGAGGGTCGTCTCGAACTCCATCGGACGCTTCTCGCAGGCCATCTCGGTGCTGAGCGTTCTGCTCAGGGTGATGCGGTCGCCCTTGAAGGTCGCGGTCGAGTGGAAGCTGTTGCAGCCGTAGTTGCCCGTGGCCCGGCCGTCCTCGGCGATCTCCACATGGGCGCCGTCGGGTGCCTGGTGGGTGGTGCCGTTCACGGTCACGCTGTCCACGGTCCAGTGGACGCCGGTGACGGACGGTTCGGTGTCCGCGCCGACGGAGCTGCTGCCCGTACCGCCGCCCTTCTCATTGCCGCAGGCCACGGCCAGCGGGAGCAGGGTCAGGGCGGTGAGGGTCAAGGCCGGGAGTGTCAGTCGCTGCCTGTACATGCCGGTTGGACGGGGCGGGTGGGGTGATTGGTTCCGCTCCGGGCGGCCACGCGTGCTCGGGTCAGCTTGTGGCCAGCTCGTGTCAGCTTGTGGCCGGCTCGGGTCAGCTTGTGGCCGGCTGGTGGCCGGCTCGGGTCAACTCGTGACCGGCTCGGGTCAGCTCATGAGGGGGAGCAGTCCGCCCAGGTCGGCCCGCTCGCCGCTCGCGCTGACCTGGGCGTCGTCGAGCGCGGTCGTCCAGTCGAGGCGGCCTGTCGCGAGCCGGATCCAGGTGAGCGGGTCGGTCTCCACGACGTTCGGCGGGGTGCCGCGGGTGTGCCGGGGGCCTTCGACACACTGCACGACGGCGTACGGAGGGATGCGCACCTCGGTGGAGGCGCCGGGTGCCTTCACGGCCAGCGCGTCGGCGAGCAGCCGGGTGCAGGCGGCGAGGGCCTGGCGGTCGTACGGGATGTCGAGGCCGGGGACGGACCGGTTGAGGTCGTCGGTGTGGACGACGAGTTCGACGGTGCGGGTGACGAGGTAGTCGCCGAGGCTCATGGGGCCGGTGCCCGTCAGGAGCAAACGGGTGTCGGGGTGCGCGGCCAGCCGCTCGGTGAAACGCTGCTCGGTGACGGCGAGGAAGGCGTCCAGGTCCGGGTGACCGGCGGCCGGCTCGCGGCTCGTGTCGGCGATCGCTTCGGCGTTCACCGCGGTCACGAACGGCCAGTCCAGCAGCGTGACTTCCTGTTTCGGTGGCGCGGGCCTGTCGATGAACTTGTTGACGGCCTCGATGGCCATCGTGGTGTGCGCGGCCAACTCCCGCACATTCCAGTCCCCGAGGTGCGTGGGCCGCGCCAACTGCTCGTCGTCAAGGGCCCTTACGCCCTCTCGTACGTTCCCGAACTGGGCCAGTACCGCCGCCCGGATCCTGGCGGGGTCGTAGGTGCGGGTGCGCTTCTTGGCCGGGGGCATGATCCTCAGCCTAGGCCCTGACCGCGTATCCGCTCAGGCCCTTCTTGGGTGGCGACCAGGAGATCATGCACCTGACGAGCGAACGGCTCCGGGTTCAACCGAGGGGTCGCGCCTCGCCCATCTCCAGGAACTGACGGCGTACGGCGTCCACGGCGGAGTACGGGCGAAGGCCCTGCCCGGAGTCCGGGCAGGGCCTTCGGCGACGTACCGAATCTCAGGCCAGCAGCGCCGGGATCGTCTCCTCGTGCGCCTTCCGCAGCTCGGCCAGCGGGAGCGTGAACTCGCCCTGCACCTCCACCGAATCGCCGTCGACGACACCGATACGGGTGACGGGCAGCCCGCGCGCCCCGCACATGTCGTTGAACCGGAGCTCCTCCGAGCGCGGGACGGCGACGACCGCACGGCCCGCCGACTCCGAGAACAGGAAGGTGAAAGCGTCCAGACCATCGGGAACGACCAGCCGCGCGCCCTTGCCGCCGAGCAGCGCCGACTCCACCACGGCCTGGATCAGACCGCCGTCGGACAGGTCGTGCGCGGCGTCGATCATGCCGTCGCGGGAGGCCGAGATGAGGATCTCGCCGAGCAGCCGCTCGCGCTCCAGGTCGACCTGCGGCGGCAGCCCGCCGAGGTGGTCGTGCACGACCTGCGACCAGGCCGAACCGCCGAACTCCTCACGCGTGTCGCCGAGGAGGTAGAGCAGCTGCCCCTCCTCCTGGAAGGCGACGGGGGTGCGGCGGGCGACGTCGTCGATGACGCCCAGCACGGCCACGACCGGCGTGGGGTGGATGGCCACCTCGCCCGTCTGGTTGTAGAGCGAGACGTTGCCGCCGGTCACCGGGGTGCCCAGCTGCTGGCAGGCGTCGGCGAGTCCGCGGATGGCCTCGGCGAACTGCCACATGACGGCCGGGTCCTCGGGCGAGCCGAAGTTCAGGCAGTCGGAAACGGCGAGCGGCTTGGCACCGGTCGTCGCCACGTTGCGGTACGCCTCGGAGAGGGCGAGCTGCGCGCCCGCGTACGGGTCGAGCTTCGCGTACCGGCCGTTGCCGTCGGTGGCGATGGCGACGCCGAGCCCGGACTCCGCGTCGATGCGGATCATGCCGGAGTCCTCGGGCTGGGCGAGAACCGTGTTGCCCTGCACGAAGTGGTCGTACTGGGAGGTGATCCAGGACTTGGAGGCCTGGTTCGGGGAGGCGACCAGCTTGAGGACCTGATCCCTCAGTTCCTCGCTCGAAGACGGCCTGGGCAGCTTGTTCGCGTCGTCGGCCTGGAGGGCGTCCTGCCACTCCGGACGGGCGTACGGGCGCTCGTAGACCGGACCGTCGTGCGCGACCGTGCGCGGGTCGACGTCGACGATCTTGCCGCCGTGCCAGTAGATCTCGAGGCGGTCGCCGTCCGTCACCTCACCGATGACGGTGGCGATGACGTCCCACTTCTCGCAGATCGCGAGGAAGCGGTCGACCTTCTCCGGCTCGACGACCGCGCACATGCGTTCCTGCGACTCGCTCATGAGGATTTCCTCGGGCGAGAGGGTGGAGTCGCGCAGCGGTACGTCGTCCAGCGTCACGCGCATGCCACCGGAGCCGTTGGACGCCAGCTCGCTCGTCGCGCACGACAGACCGGCCGCGCCCAGGTCCTGGATGCCGACGACGAGCTTCTCGGCGAAGGCCTCCAGGGTGCACTCGATGAGCAGCTTCTCCTGGAAGGGGTCGCCGACCTGGACCGCGGGGCGCTTCGACGGCTTGGCGTCGTCGAAGGTCTCGGAGGCCAGGATGGAGGCGCCGCCGATGCCGTCGCCGCCCGTACGGGCCCCGTACAGGATGACCTTGTTGCCGGCACCGGACGCCTTGGCGAGGTGGATGTCCTCGTGCCGCATGACGCCGATGGCACCGGCGTTGACGAGCGGGTTGCCCTGGTAGCAGGCGTCGAAGACGACCTCGCCGCCGATGTTGGGCAGGCCGAGGCAGTTGCCGTAGCCGCCGATGCCCGCGACGACACCGGGCAGCACGCGCTTGGTGTCGGGGTGGTCGGCCGCACCGAAGCGCAGCGGGTCCACCACGGCGACCGGCCGGGCGCCCATCGCGATGATGTCGCGCACGATGCCGCCGACGCCGGTGGCCGCACCCTGGTAGGGCTCGACGTACGAGGGGTGGTTGTGCGACTCGACCTTGAAGGTGACCGCGTACCCCTGGCCGACGTCCACCACGCCCGCGTTCTCACCGATACCGACGAGGAGGGCGTCGCTCTGCGGGGCCTTCTCGCCGAACTGGCGCAGGTGGACCTTGGACGACTTGTACGAACAGTGCTCGGACCACATGACCGAGTACATGGCGAGCTCGGCACCGGTGGGCCGGCGGCCGAGGATCTCCACGACCCGCTCGTACTCGTCCTTCTTCAGGCCGAGTTCGGCCCAGGGCAGCTCGACGTCGGGGGTCGCGGCCGCGTGCTCGACCGTGTCCAGAGGCGTGCGGCTCATGCGTTGACCAGCTTCTTGAGGATCGAGGTGAAGAAGGGGAGGCCGTCGGTACGGCCCGTACCGATCAGCGGCTCGACGGCGTGCTCGGGGTGCGGCATGAGACCGACGACGTTCCCGGCCTCGTTGGTGATGCCGGCGATGTCGCGCAGCGAACCGTTCGGGTTGCCGTACCCGTCGGCGGCCGCGCCACCGACCACGTACCGGAAGGCGACCCGGCCCTCGGCCTCGAGCATGTCGAGGGTCCGCTCGTCGGCGACGTACCGCCCGTCCATGTTCTTCAGCGGGATGTGGATCTCCTGGCCGGCCTCGTAGTCGCTGGTCCAGGCGGTGTCCGCGTTCTCCACCCGCAGCTTCTGGTCGCGGCAGATGAAGTGCAGATGGTTGTTGCCGAGCATCGCGCCGGGGAGGAGGTGGGCCTCGGTGAGGATCTGGAAGCCGTTGCAGATGCCGAGGACCGGCATTCCCGACTTCGCCTGCTCGATGACGGTCTCCATGACCGGCGAGAAGCGCGAGATGGCGCCAGCGCGCAGATAGTCGCCGTACGAGAATCCGCCGGGCAGCACCACGGCGTCGACCTGCTTGAGGTCCTTGTCCTTGTGCCAGAGAGCGACAGGTTCGGCGCCGGCGAGCTTGATCGCGCGCTGGGTGTCCCGGTCGTCGAGGCTGCCCGGGAAAGTGACGACGCCAATACGAGCGGTCACTTTCCGGCCTCCACCTTCTCGTCCTCCACCTTCACGGTGAAGTCCTCGATCACGGTGTTGGCGAGGAAGGATTCCGCAAGTTCACGGATGCGGGTGAGCGCGGCGTCGTCCACCGGTCCGTCCACCTCGAGTTCGAATCGCTTTCCCTGACGTACGTCGGAGACACCTTCGAAACCGAGACGCGGCAGTGCACGCTGCACCGCCTGGCCCTGGGGGTCGAGGATCTCCGGCTTGAGCATGACGTCGACTACGACGCGTGCCACTGGCACTCCCGGTGTGTGGTGCTGAGCAGGTCCCTTCAGACTACCCGCACAAAATTTCTACCCGCGTAGATTCGTAGAATCCTACGTGACCGCCATCACGATCACGCATCGACGCGGGGGCCCACACGGAAAATTCTGGGAAAAACCGCAGAAGACCGGTAGGACTCCATTGCACGCAGACACGCTGAGGTATTCAGTCGGTCTTCACAATGCAATGCCGGGCACTGTACAAAGGAATTGGCAATAGCCGATACTTTCCCAATTACAGCCGGACAGTCGACATCTCCCCGACATCTCCATGCCGTCTCAGCACGTCGTGGTTGTGATCACGGAGGTGTCGCACGAAGGGACCGATATTCGTGGCGCAGCGTGTCGTGGTCACTCTCTCCGACGACATCGACGGCTCAGAAGCGGCGGAAACGATCGTCTTCGGACTGGATGGCAAGTCGTACGAGATCGACCTCAATCAAGCCAATGCGAAGAAACTGCGTAAGGCGCTGGCGCCCTACGTCGAGGCCGGCCGCAAGAAGGCGAAGTCCGGGAAGGCGTACACGCACACCGCGTTGACCCCCGATCCGGCCGCCGTCCGGGCCTGGGCCCGTTCCAACAAGCTGGAGGTTCCGCCGCGGGGCCGGATTCCGAAGAAGGTCTACGAGGCGTTCGCCGAGGCGCACTGACTTCGCGCCGGGGCGCACCGGCTCCGCGCCGGCCGTGCACCGGCTCCGTCCGCGGGGCACGCGTGGGCCGTCGGAGGGGGCTCGCCGACGGCCGGTCATCCACCCCCGCAGAGAACCGACTTGCGCTGCCCCCCTGCTGATCAGCTAGAGTCTGGAGCACGCCGAGGGGCAAGGCCGAAAGGCCCGGCTCCCGGAGTCACGCGGGTGTAGTTCAGTAGTAGAACATCCCCCTTCCAGGGGGAAGGCGCAGTGTGCAATTCCTGTCACCCGCTCTGCATCCCTTACCGACCACTCTTGTGGATCAGGTAGGGTGGTGCTCGCGCCGATCGGTGAGAGCCGGTCGGAGGCAATGCGGACGTAGCTCAGTTGGTAGAGCGCAACCTTGCCAAGGTTGAGGTCGCGAGTTCGAGCCTCGTCGTCCGCTCCAGAAAGTGAAGGCCCCGGTCAGTCGACCGGGGTCTTTCTCGTGTTCAAGGCGTTCCTCAGCTCATCCGCGGGCAGGCATTCCCCCGGGGGCTCCGCGCATCTGACATTTGTCATGCGGAGTGATGACACCACGCACTGCTGCGGCGCCTCCCCCGCGGGGACGCTGATTTCATGAACACGAGCGAGCACGAGCGTGAGCACGATCATGTGATTGAGGTCACTGATCTGCGGCGCGTGTACGGGGGAGATTTCGAGGCGGTCCGCGGGATCACGTTCTCGGTGGAGCGCGGGGAGCTGTTCGCCCTGCTGGGGACGAACGGCGCGGGCAAGACGTCCACGGTCGAGCTGCTGGAGGGCCTCGCGGCCCCGTCCGGCGGTCGCGTGCGCGTCCTCGGCCACGATCCGTACGAGGAGCGGGCGGCCGTCCGGCCCAGGACCGGCGTGATGCTGCAGGAGGGCGGCTTCCCGTCCGAGCTGACGGTCGCGGAGACCGTGCGGATGTGGGCGGGTTGTACGAGCGGCGCCCGGCCGGTGGGCGAGGCGCTGTCACTGGTCGGCCTGGAGCGCCGGCCCGACGTACGCGTGAAGCAGTTGTCGGGGGGCGAAAGGCGGCGCCTGGACCTCGCGCTCGCGCTCCTCGGCCGCCCCGAGGTCCTCTTCCTCGACGAGCCGACGACCGGCCTGGACGCCGAAGGCCGCCAGGAGACCTGGGAGTTGGTCCGCGAGCTGCGCGACGGTGGTACGACGGTACTGCTGACCACGCACTATCTGGAGGAGGCGGAAGGCCTCGCCGACCGGCTCGCGATACTCCACGAGGGGCGCATCGCGACCGCCGGTACGCCGGCCGAGGTGACCGCGGCCCAGCCGTCCCGTATCTCCTTCGACCTGCCCGACGGCTACTTCCTGGGGGACCTGCCCCCGCTCGCGGACCTCGGCGTGAGCACCCACGAGACGACGGGCCGCACGGTCCGGCTCCGCACGCACGAACTCCAGCGCACGGCCACCGCTCTGCTGCTGTGGGCACAGCGCGCCCAGGTCGAGCTGCGGGGGCTCGACGTGCGATCGGCGTCGCTGGAGGAGGCGTTCCTGCGGATAGCCCGGGAGGCAGCCGGAGACCGTCCGGGCCGGCCGGGACGCACGGACGTGTCAGGGACCACCGCGAGCGGCAAGGAGGCCGTGGCATGAGCACCGTCGCGCCCACCACCCCGGCAGGGCGGCTGCGCGCCCTGGCGCGGGCCGAGACGATGCTGCTGACCCGCAACAGGGGAGTGATCGTCACAGCCCTGTTCGTCCCCCTGGCCCTGCCGTTCAGTGCGAAGCCGGCAGCCGACCAGATGGACCTCAAGTCCGAGGGATTCACCTTCGGCACGGTGATGCTCACGGCCGCGATCGGCTTCTCCCTGCTCTTCGCGGTGTATTCGGCCCTGGTCAGCGTCTATGTCTCACGCCGGGAGGAACTCGTCCTCAAGCGGCTGCGCACCGGCGAGCTCAGCGATCCCGAGATCCTCGTCGGCGCCGCGCTGCCCGCCGTCTGCATCGGCCTTGCCCAGTCCGTGCTCCTGGCTGTCGGCTGCATGGCGCTCCTCGACGCCGGCGCGCCCCGAGCGCCCCATCTCGTCGTCCTCGGCCTCTCGCTGGGTCTCATACTCTGCGCGGCTCTGGCGGCCGTCACAGCCGCCTTCAGCAGGACCGTGGAAAGTGCGCAGGTGACGGTGCTGCCCATGCTGTTCGTGTCCATGCTGGGCTCGGGCATCACGATCCCGCTGGAGGCTCTGCCCGACCGTGCCGCCTCGGTCTGCGAGTTGCTGCCGCTCTCCCCGGCGATCCGGCTGCTACGCGCGGGCTGGACCGGCGGCCTCTCGATGTACGACACCCTGGGCGCCGTCTGCACGGGCGTGGCCTGGATCGTGATCGCGGTGTTTGCTGTACGACGGTGGTTCCGGTGGGAGCCGAGGCGCTGAGCGCCGCAGTGATGGGGGGAGGCAGAAGATGAGCACACCCAGGGCCTGGTGGCGGGGGAAGACCACTCCGGCGAAGGTCGAGACGTATACGCGGTGGTCGTTCCACTTCTTCGGACTGATCGAGATCTCCGCGATCGGGCTCGTGGCCTTCGGCAGCGTGCCGGAGCCGTTCTCGGTGCTGGTGCTCGTTGCTGTGTGCGCGCACGCCGCCCTGTGCATGGCGACGGCTTCCCAGGCGCTCGACTGGACGCGCGGCCGCCGGGAACAGCCGATACGCATGCTCGGCGCGCTGGGCGCGGCCACCGCGCTGATCGGCATCGGCGCGCTCCTCCTCGCGTCACACGGTCCCGGCGGCACGGACGCGGCGGGCGCGGCGGGCACGGTCTTTGTGGCGGTGCTGGGGTTCGGCGCCGGCACCATGGCGCTCGGCATCCGTAACAGGCGGCGCATGCTGTCGATGGTGGCGGGCTTCGCGGTGGGTGCCGGGAGTGTGTCGTTCCCCCTGGGCCTGTCCGGGCCGGTGGCGCTGGCCACGGCCATCGCGGTACTGGTGACCACCGGGTTCCTCGCCTTCAGCTCGGCGTTCTCCGTCTGGCTGCTCGACGCCGTCTACACACTGGACGAGGCCCGCGAGACCCGGGCCCGGCTCGCCGTCGCCGAGGAACGGCTGCGGTTCGGGCGTGATCTGCACGACGTGATGGGGCGCAACCTCGCGGTGATCGCCCTCAAGAGCGAACTCGCGGTCCAACTCGCCCGGCGCGAGCGGCCCGAGGCGGTGGAGCAGATGATCGAGGTGCAGCGGATAGCGCGCGAGTCACAACGGGAGGTGCGCGAGGTGGTGCGCGGTTACCGCGAGGCCGATCTCGGCACGGAACTCGCCGGCGCGCAAGGCGTGTTGACGGCCGCGGGCATCGACTGCGAGGTCAGCGGATCAGCGGCCGGGCTGCCCGCGCCGGTCCAGTCGGCGCTCGGCTGGGTGGTGCGCGAGGCGACCACCAACGTGCTGCGGCACGGGAACGCCGCACGCTGTGTGGTGACCCTGCGGACGGTGGAGGGCCATGTCGTGCTCACCGTGGAGAACGACGGGGTACCCGACTCCGCGCCGGGCGGCGGATCCGGGCTGGCGGGTCTGCGGGAGCGGCTGTCCGTGGTCGACGGCACGCTGCGGGCCGCGCCCTCCGGGGAGGGGCTGTTCCGGCTGACCGCGCGGATTCCGCTTCCGGCACCGCCCGCGCCCCCACTGTCCACGCCTGTCCTGCCCTCGGTGAGTGAGGTCACTCCATGACGTCCGTTCCGTCCGCCCCGCACTCGTCGGCCCAGGCTCCGGTGCGGGTGCTGCTCGCCGACGACGAGCATCTGATCCGGGGGGCGCTGGCCGCGCTGCTCGCGCTGGAGGAGGACCTGCTGGTGGTGGCCGAGGCGGCGACCGGCCCGGAGGCGCTCGCGATGGCGCGGGCACATGCGCCCGATGTGGCCGTGCTGGATCTCCAGATGCCGGGGGCGGACGGTGTGAGGGTGAGCACATCTCTGCGCGCCGAACTGCCCGGCTGCCAGGTGCTGATCGTGACGAGTCATGGGCGGCCGGGGCATCTGAAGCGGGCGCTTGAGGCGGGTGTGCGCGGGTTCGTCCCGAAGACCGTCAGTGCCCAGCGGCTGGCGGAGATCATTCGTACGGTGCACGCGGGAAATCGTTACGTGGACCCGGAGTTGGCCGCCGACGCGATCTCCGCCGGGGACTCGCCGCTGACCGTGCGGGAGGCGGAGGTGCTCGAATTCGCCGCCGACGGGGCGCCCGTCGCGGAGATCGCCGAGCGGGCCGCCCTGGCGGAGGGGACCGTGCGGAACTATCTGTCGTCGGCCGTGTCGAAGCTCGGCGCGGAGAACCGTCATACGGCGGTGCGCCTCGCGCGTGAACGAGGTTGGGTATAGTTGCTCTCGCGCCACGGCGCCGTGCGGACGTAGCTCAGTTGGTAGAGCGCAACCTTGCCAAGGTTGAGGTCGCGAGTTCGAGCCTCGTCGTCCGCTCCACGAAGAAGCCCCCGACCTCAGGTCGGGGGCTTTTCGTTGTGCCGTTGCGGGCTACGACCAGTTCGCGCCCGTGAGGCGCTCGTACGCCTCCACGTACTTCGCGCGGGTCGCGTCCACGACGTGCTGAGGCAGGGGCGGCGGGGGCTGCTCGCTCTTGCGGTCCCAGCCGGACTCCGGCGAGGTCAGCCAGTCGCGGACGAACTGCTTGTCGAACGAAGGCTGCGCGCGGCCCGGCTCCCACTGGTCGGCCGGCCAGAAGCGGGAGGAGTCCGGGGTGAGGACCTCGTCGGCGAGGACGAGGGTGTCGCCGTCGAAGCCGAACTCGAACTTGGTGTCGGCCAGGATGATGCCGCGGCGGCGGGCGATGTCGCGGGCGCGGGCGTAGACGGCGAGAGTCGTCTGGCGCAGCTTCGCCGCCGTCTCGGCGCCGACCTGGCGGGCGACCTCCTCGTACGAGACGTTCTCGTCGTGCTCGCCGACCGCGGCCTTGGTGGCGGGCGTGAAGATCGGGCCCGGGAGTTCCGAGCCGTCGACGAGGCCCTCGGGGAGGGCGAGGCCGCAGACGGTGCGGGTCTCGTTGTACTCGACGAGGCCCGATCCGGTGAGGTAGCCGCGCGCGACGCACTCCACGGGCTCCATCTTCAGGGACTTGCAGATGAGGGTGCGGCCCTGCCAGTCGGCGGGGGCGCCGGGCGGGAGCTCGGTGCTCAGGACGTGGTTCGGGGCCAGGTCGACAAGCCGGTCGAACCACCAGAGGGACAACTGGGTGAGAACGCGACCCTTGTCGGGGATCTCGGTCGGCAGCACCCAGTCGAATGCGGACAAACGGTCGCTGGCGACCATCACGAGGTCGCCCGCCTCGTTCTGGTACAGGTCGCGCACCTTGCCGGTGTGCAGATGTACCAGACCCGGCACCTGAAGGGGCTCGGGCTTTTCGACGAATCCGGACACGGTTCCTCCCCGTGGTTCTGTCCAAGTGGCTCAATTCTCCCGTATGCGGGGAGTGATCTTGGCCAGGAGCGGATGCGGAGGCGTGGCGGTCGTACGGGCGGGGTCCGGTGGACGTGCGCGGGCGGGGCCTGGTGGTCGTGCGCGGGCGGGGTCCGGTGGACGTGCGCGGGCGGGGCGGGGGCGGTCGGGTCGGAGCCCCGTCGTCAGTCGTGTTTGCAGATGCGGTCCAGGAGGTTGGCCGTGGCCCGCTGGATTCGTGTGTCGACGTGGCCGGGGCGGTCCAGGGCCGGGGACCAGGCGAAGGTTCCGGCCGCGAAGACCAGGGCGCCGGACGGGGCCCGGTAGAGCGAGGTCTCCTGGTGGCGGGTGCTGCCCTCGCTGTCCTGGTAGGGGGAGTGGGAGAGCAGGATGCGGTCCTGGTGCTCCGGGAGCGCGGTGCGCGGGAAGTAACGGTCGGCCTCACCCGCGACCAGGCCGCCGATCTCCTCCCCCTCGTACGCGCCGGACGCCTCCCACAGCCAGTGGTCGGCGTTGCGGACGATCATGGGGTGGGGTTCGGGGACCCGTCCCGCGTACTGGATGCCGATCAGCTGCTGCTCCGGGCGATCGATTTCGCGCCACAGGGCGGGTTTTCCGGGGCCTCGGCGCTTGCGGCAGGTCAGCAGGCGGTCGGTGACGCCGGACGGGGACGGGCCCAACTCCACCTGCCAGTACATGGTGTTGGCGGAGAGGAAGACGAGGGACGTGCCGTGTTCGCGGGCGAGTTCCACGGTGCGGCGCATGTGCGTCGACCAGTACTCGTCGTGGCCGGGGAAGACCAGGCCGCGGTAGCGGGTGGGGTCGACGCGGCCGGCGTGCAGGTCGCGGGCGTCGGCGTAGGCGAGGTCGTAGCCGTAGCGCTCGGCCCAGCGGATGAAGTCGTAGGCGTGGCCGACGTGGAGCGGCAGGCCCGCGCCGGCGTACGGGCGGTCGAAGGAGACCGTGGTGGCGGCGTCGGCCTCGCCGAGCAGGCGGCCGGTCTCGTCCCAGGCGTGGTAGAGGCTGGCGCCCGTGTGGCCGTCCTCCGGGTAGAGGTTGTACGCCTGCCAGGTGATGTCGGGGAGCAGGAGGAGCAGGTCCGCCGGGTGGTTGTCGCGGACCGTGAAGGGGACGTGGGAGCGGTAGCCGTCGGCGGTGGTGAGGACGGCGACGTACGCGCCGATGCTCCAGTACGTCGGGATCTGGAGCCGCCAGGACAGCCACCAGTGGTGGCAGGAGACCGTGCGGTCGGCGGTGAGCGGGGGTGGCTGGACGATGCCGGAGAGCCGGGGGCTGGTGGTGATCTTGCATGCCCCGTCGCCGCCGTAGTGGCCGATGCGGTAGATGTCGACGCTGAATTCCTGGGGCGGGTCGACGGTGATGTGGAAGTCGATCGCCTCGCCGGGGGCGGCCGCGCCGGTGGCGGTGAAGCCCTTGATCTGGCGGTGGACGTCGTCGGCGGAGCGGGGGCCGCCGGCGCGGGGGTGGGGGATGGCGCGTGCTGCGCTCCCCGTGCGGGATGTCCCTCGGCCGTTGTCGCGGGCCGGGGTGTCGCCCTGGAGAGCGGTGGCTCCCGGGGCCGGGTCGATGTACCAGGGGACGACCTGGCCGGTGTCGTCGAAGTACTGCTCGTCGCCGCGCAGCCAGGGGACGGGGCCCTGGCCGAAGGGGTCCGTCACGGCGTGCGCCAGCGCGCCCGACTCCCAGCGGCGGATCTGCTCCGATCCCATGCGCCGTCCCCTCCCTCGTGCCCCCGTCAGCCGTCGTATGCCATTTCCATGTACGCGATCGGTCCCAGCACATCACATTACGCACCCAGTCCGTCACCGTTCGTCGCGAATTGACGTGACCGGAACCGCGGGCTCCGCCTCGGAGCGTGTGGCCCTGGGCCGTCAGACCAGGCGGACCGGCTTTTCCGGGCGGATGCCCGAGTGGTGGAGCCAGGATCGGAGGGGTGTGGGGTCGCCGTCCTCTATCAAGGTGAGGACTCGGGGGGTCAGGTCCGCGGCCCGTTCACCGTTGATCAGGAGGGTGGGGCCGTCGAGCCAGTCGAGGCCGGGTGTCGCACCCGCCGTGTCCATCGCGGCGCAGCAGATCATCGCCGTCACGTGGTCGGCGAGGATTTCCCGGCCCGATCTCGGGGGCTGGAGGGGGAAGAGAGGAAGCATTCCGTCGTCCCAGAGGGTTCGGTCGGGGCCTGTCTGCTCCGTGCCGCCGCCGCGTACCGGGGCCGCCGCCTCCTCGCGGGCCAGTTCCGCGCTGAGACCGGCCGCCAGCGTCGCCGTGCGTTCCGTTCCCAGAGTGCCTTCGTCCCCGTCCCCGTCCCCGTCCTTGTCCCCGTCCTTGTCCCCGTCCCTGCCGCCATCCCTGTCCCCGGTCCCGGTCCCGCTTCCGACCCCGCCCCTGTCCCCGTCGTCTCCGTCCTCGCCGTCGTGGTGGTGCTGCTGGTGCTCGTCGTCGTGGCGCTCGCGCGCGTCGGTGGGGACTGCGGGCTCGGTGGGGTCCGCCGCCGGACCAGCCGCTCCGGTCTTTTCCGGTCGGCCCCCACGAGGAGCGGAAGGAGCGGCGTGCCTGTCCGCGGGGGTGACCGTCAAGTGGTCCAGTACCCGGGACAGGGTCGGGGCGTCGGCGTCCCGGGTCGGCGGATGCGTGGTGACGTGGACGCCCTGGGCGTCCAGGACGCGGTGGAGGCGGGCCGCGTCCGTGCGCCATGTGCGGTCGACGACCTCGTCCGGGTACTCCTGCCACCCCACCGGCGCCCAGTCGGGACCGCACTCGGCGGGCCCTCCGTGGAACAGACGGGCGGCGAGGAGCGAGGCCGCCTCGTCCACCACACCGGGCTCTTCCAACAGGTCACAGGCCGGACGCTCGCCGAGGCGCGAGGTGAAGCCCTCGGCGAGGCGGTCCCGGCGCGAGAGTTCCGTCAGGGCCGCGACCACACCCGCGTCCAGGCGCGACGGCCAGCGGCCCATCCGCCAGGCCGGCAGCGCCACCCTGGTGAGCAGGCGGTCCCAGCCCGCGTACGCCAGGCCCACCTGTTCCTGGGCGACGATCCGCACGCCGTAGTCCACAGTCTGTGCACGCTCGGCCGCCGCGGCCGCCACTCCCCGCTCCATCTCCGCCGCATGGCCCCGGCAGCTGCGCAGCAGCAGGCGGGTCACCCAGCCGACCCCGGCCAGCACCGTACGGGCGAGGGGGCCACGGGTGGGCGCCGCGGTGACGGCCACCGCCGCGTCCAGCCCGCGTACGAAACGGCGGGCCGCGGCTATGTCGGGGTGCGCCGAGGGACCCGTACCTGCGACGACCGGGGCGAGGACCGCCCGCAGCTCGCCGACCCGCATCCACCACAGGAACGGCGAGCCGATGACGAGGACGGGGGCGATGGGCGGGCGGCCGTGCCGGGGGCCCGCGAGGCCTCGTATCCCGTCCGTGTCGTCGCCGGATTCGGCGGCCGGCGGGCTCTGGGCGCGGTGGGTGCGGTCCTCCAGCCAGCTGTCGCAGTCCGGGGTGAGCGCTATCGCCGAGGGGGCGGGGACTTCCAGACGGTCGGCCAGGTCACGCACCATGCGGTACAGATCGGGGGCCGAGTCCTCGGCGATCTGGACCGTGGGGCTCACGGCGGGGCGGGCGCGGGCGACGACCAGCGCGACGCCCGCGGCACAGAGCAGGACGACGACGGCCACGCCTGTGACGATCCAGCGCGTGACGCCCCAGTGACCACCGCTGATGTGGCCGCTGGTGCCGCCGGCGATCAGCACGACGGCGACGGCCGCGGGCAGCAGGGCGACGGCCAGCGCCCTGCTGCGGATGCGCAGCACGGCGAGAGCCCGGGAGCGCGCTGCCTGCACGCCCACCTCCACACCCATACCGGTCACGACCGGAGGTCACCCCCTACTGTTCCGCGCGGCGTGCGCTGTGACAGTCACCGTCACAGCGGTCGCCGCCGGATGCCCTGGCGTTGTTCACTCCCCCACTGTGGCACCCCTCACTGACATCGCAATGCCAGTGGGCCAAGTGCCGGAACGCTTGCGCCGCACCCTAGTTGGGCCCTTCGGCCTCGTCAGCAGGATGGGCCATCGGTCACTCGATGGAATGGCTTTGGGGAAAGGTGGATGACGCAGGGCAATGATCAGGCCTCGGTTCCGGAAACCCGCCGCGACAGCGGCTCCGCCACGACGCAGGCCCCGAATCCTTGGACGGATTCGGGGCCTGCGGGGTTCGTCCTTCGGGGCCTGCGGGGTTCATCTTCGTTCGTCGTCGGCGGGAGGGGGATCAGGCTCCGACGGCGGCCTTCGCGGCGATGTCCGTACGGTGCTGGGAGCCGTCGAGGCCGATGCGGTCCACCGCCGTGTAGGCACGCTCGCGCGCCTGTACGAGGTCGGAGCCGGTCGCGGTGACCGAGAGGACCCGGCCGCCCGCGCTCACGACCGCGTCGCCGTCGTGCTTCGTCCCGGCGTGCAGGACGTACGCGTGCGGGGCGTCCTCGGCCGCGACCTCGTCGAGCCCGGTGATCGGGTCGCCGGTGCGCGGGGTGCCGGGGTAGTTGTGGGAGGCGATGACCACGGTGACCGCCGAGTCGTCGCTCCAGCGCAGGGACGGCAGGTCCGCGAGGGTGCCGTCGGCCGCGGCCAGGAGCACGCCCGCGAGCGGGGTCCGCAGCCGGGCGAGGACCACCTGGGTCTCGGGGTCGCCGAAGCGGGCGTTGAACTCGATCACGCGTACGCCGCGCGAAGTGATCGCGAGACCCGCGTAAAGAAGACCGGAAAACGGGGTGCCGCGGCGGCGCATCTCGTCGACGGTCGGCTGCAGGACCGTCTGCAGAACCTCCTCGACGAGTTTCGGGTCGGCCCACGGGAGGGGCGAGTACGCGCCCATGCCGCCGGTGTTCGGGCCCTCGTCGCCGTCCAGAGCCCGCTTGAAGTCCTGGGCGGGCTGGAGCGGGACGACGGTCACGCCGTCGGTGATCGCGAAGAGCGAGACCTCGGGGCCGTCGAGGAACTCCTCGATGACCACCCGCTCACAGGCCCTCGCGTGCGCCTTGGCGGCGTCGAGGTCGCTGGTGACGACGACGCCCTTGCCCGCGGCCAGTCCGTCGTCCTTCACGACGTACGGGGCGCCGAAGGCGTCGAGCGCCTCCTCGGCCTCTTCCGGCGTCGTGCAGACGTACGAACGCGCGGTGGGTACGCCCGCTCCTGCCATCACATCCTTGGCGAAGGCCTTGGAGCCCTCGAGCTGCGCTGCCTCCTTGGAGGGGCCGAAGACCGGGATGCCGGCCGCGCGGACGGCGTCGGCGACCCCGGCGACGAGGGGTGCCTCCGGGCCCACGATGACCAGATCGGCACCGAGCTCGGTGGCCAGCGCGGCCACGGCCGCGCCGTCCAGGGCGTCGACCGGGTGCAGCTCGGCCACCTCGGCGATACCTGCGTTGCCGGGGGCGCAGTGCAGCGCGGTGACGTCGGGGTCGAGGGACAGGGAACGGCACAGGGCGTGTTCGCGGGCGCCACTACCGATGACAAGGACCTTCACGGGGTCAGCCTAACCGGCTGGGGCGGGTGCTTTTGTGGGGGCCGCCGAAGGGGGACGGCGCGATGGTTTGTGCGTTCGTCCTAGTCGAAGGGTCGGGCGAGGAACGGGCGGGGGCTGTGGGACATCCGCGACGCCGCGAGCCACACCCCTCCTCGCCGGGCCGCTGCCGGCGCCCTTACTCGTGGGAGAACTCCTCCATCACCGTCGCCCCGAGCTCCCGGACGATCAGTTCGTGGCCCGAGAGGGCGGACTCGTCGAGGTCGGGGTCGTCGTCCTCCCCCATGTCGTCCTCGGGGGCGATGTGCCGTGGCGGAGCGGGCGGTGGTGTGGATGCCGGGGCGGGCGCAGTCTGTCTGGCGGACGGGGCCGGAGCCACCGACGCGGCGGGGCCCGGCGCCGGTGGGGCGGACTGCTGCGGCGCGGGGCGCGGGGCGGCCGGAGCTCCGCCGTACCCGCCGCCGAAGCCGGAGCCGCCGCCCGCGTTGAACCCGGCACCGCCGCCGCCGAACCCGGGGGCCGGAGCCCCCGCCCGCCGCTTGGGCCGAACCGCCCGACGGGTCGACGACCGCCTCGATCTTCCACTGCACGTTGAACTGCTCGGCCAGCGCCTGCCGCAGTACGTCCTCGCTGCCGCTGCTCGCGAAGTTGTCCCGCGCGCCCGCGTTGACGAAGCCGATCTGGAGCGTCGTGCCGTCGAAACCCGTGACCTGCGCGTTCTGGCTGAGCAGGATCCAGGTGAAGCGGCGCCGGTTCTTCACCGCCTCCAGGATGTTCGGCCAGAGCATGCGGGGGTCGGGCCCACCGGCAGCCGGGGCGTAGGCCGCGGCGGGAGCGGGCGCCGGGGCTGAGGGCGCCGGAGCGGAAGCCGGGGCAGGGCCGGAAGCGGGGGGAGCGGCAGAGGCAGCGGCGGCCGGAGTCTGCGGCTGTCCCCCGCCCGCGGGCGTGGCCGTCGGCCAGCCACCCGGACGCCGGCCGCTGCCCGCGGCGCTCGCGGTGGGCCAGGCTCCCGGTGCGGGCGCGGGCGCGGCGGCGGGAGCCTGCGGCTGGGTATGAGGTTGTGGCTGTGCCGGTGGCTGGGGCTGGGGCTGCTCAGCGGTCGGCTGGGAAGCGGGCGGCGCAGCCTCCGCGGGCGCCTCCTGGACGGGCGCCGAAGCCGCGCCCGAGCCGGCCACCCCGGCGTCGACATCCCCGTACGCGGCCTCCGCACCCGGTACGCCCTGCCCGGCGGCAGGACCGCCCGCCCCACCGGGCCCGCCCCGCACCGCGGCCCGAGCCGCATCGACTCCGCCCCCCGGCGGCACCTGGGGGGCCTGCTGGGCGTAAGACCCCTGGGACATCTGAGGCATCTGCGGCACCTGAGGCGTCTGGGCCGGCTGAGACATCTGAGGCACCGAAGCCCCGCCGTGCGCGCCGGGCCCGGGCACGTACCCCATGGCCGGCCCCGCACCCCCGCCGGAGAAGTTGACGCCGCGCTCCAGCCGGTCCAGCCGGGCCATGAGCGAACGGTCGTCGCCGTACGCCGCCGGCAGCAGCACGCGCGCGCAGATGAGTTCGAGCTGGAGCCGGGGCGAAGTGGCGCCCCGCATCTCCGTCAGCCCCTCATTGACGAGGTCGGCGGCCCGGCTGAGTTCGGCGGCGCCGAAGACCCCGGCCTGGGCCTGCATCCGCTCCACGACATCGGCGGGAGCGTCGATGAGCCCCTTCTCGCCCGCGTCGGGCACGGCGGCCAGGATCACCAGGTCCCGCAGCCGCTCCAGCAGGTCGGCGACGAACCGCCGCGGATCGTTGCCCCCCTCGATGATCCGGTCCACGACCTCGAAGGCCGCGGCTCCGTCGCCCGACGCGAACGCCTCGACCACCGAGTCGAGCAGCGACCCGTCCGTGAACCCGAGGAGCGAGGTGGCCATGGCGTACGTCACACCGTCGGCGCCCGCTCCCGCGAGCAGCTGGTCCATGACGGACATGGAGTCACGTACGGAACCGCCGCCGGCGCGCACCACGAGCGGCAGCACCCCGTCCGCGACGGGGATGTTCTCCCGCCCGCACACGTCGCCGAGGTACTCCCGAAGGGTCCCGGGCGGCACGAGCCGGAAGGGATAGTGATGGGTCCGCGAACGGATGGTTCCGATGACCTTCTCGGGCTCGGTGGTCGCGAAGATGAACTTCAGATGCTCCGGCGGCTCCTCGACGACCTTGAGGAGCGCGTTGAAACCGGCCGACGTGACCATGTGGGCCTCGTCGATGATGTAGATCTTGTACCGGCTGCCCGCCGGTCCGAAGAAGGCCTTTTCCCGCAGGTCACGCGCGTCGTCCACACCACCGTGCGAAGCGGCGTCGATCTCGATGACGTCGATCGATCCCGGCCCGTTCCTCGCGAGGTCCTGGCAGGACTGGCATGCGCCGCAGGGGGTGGGCGTGGGCCCCTGCTCGCAGTTCAGGCACCTGGCCAGGATGCGTGCGCTGGTGGTCTTCCCGCATCCGCGCGGACCGCTGAACAGGTACGCGTGATTGACCCGGTTGTTCCGCAGCGCCTGCTGCAGCGGGTCGGTGACATGCTCCTGCCCGATGACCTCGGCGAACGACTCCGGGCGATAGCGGCGGTACAGCGCGAGAGACGACACACATACGAGGTTATAGGCGCCCACTGACAACCAGGACCGCCCGAACGGCTCGCCCCCGCTCGCCTCCCCCACGCCCCTCCGGGAACGCAAGCGCCCCCCACGCACCCGCCAGAGCCAACCTACCCTTGCTGACTTCCGGCCCTGGGGGAGTTCAGTCAGATAGCGCCACGTGAGGGGCTGCGCTCACAGTACCCGATCCGAGCGGGGGGAACGAGTTCGCGAGCACTCCTCAACGTCTTGTATTGTTTGCGGCGGAGGATTCGCCTAGAGGCCTAGGGCGCACGCTTGGAAAGCGTGTTGGGGGCAACCCCTCACGAGTTCGAATCTCGTATCCTCCGCCAGTGCCTCACCGGGCACGATGTCGAAGGGCCCCGCTGCTTGCAGCGGGGCCCTTCTTCGTTGTCCGTCCCGGTTTCCGTGTCGGTCGGCTCTTCGGTCGGCCTTCAGTCGGCTTGAGGCGGGCGGCGCCCACCGGGTCCCGGCTTGCCGCCGAAGTCGGTTCGGCCTCGCGCAGAGAGTGTTATGAAGGGTACGTGAAGGTGCCTTTCGGGCGATATCGGACCCCGTTGCGTCCTCCGCCCACCGGACGCTCGCGTGATCGTCGCGCTTTCCTGCTCACCCCGCGCACTACGGCCGGGCAGGTGTTCCTTCTTCAGGTCGTGATCGTGGTGCTGCTGGTCGTGGCCGCGGTGGCGGCCATGGTGCTCGAGGCGGCGCGTGAAGCCGTGCAGCAGGCGCAGCGGGATTCGGTCGTCGCGGCGCAGTCGTTCGCGAGTGCCCCCGGGATGGTCGAGGCCCTGCGCGGCCCGCACCCGACCGCGGTGCTGCAACCGCGGGCCGAGGAGGCACGGAAGAAGGCGGGCGTGGATTTCGTCGTCGTCATGAACACCCGGGGGATCCGTTACACGTACCCCTACCCGCAGGAGATCGGGAAGAAGTTCGTCGGCACCATCGAACCGGCGCTGCACGGCCGTACCGTCGTCGAACAGGCCGGCGGCCCGCCCCTGCCGACCGGGGAGGGAACGGCTGTGCAGGCGGTGGTTCCGGTGACCGATGCGCGCGGCACGGTCGTCGGACTGGTGTCCGCCGGGATCACGGTCAAGAACGTGGCGAGGCTGTGGCTGCCGCAGTTGCCGATCGCTCTCGGCGCCGGCGCGGCCGCGGTGGCGCTGGCCGGGGCCGGGACGACGCTGGTGTCCCGGCGGCTGCTGCGGCAGACGCGCGGCCTGGCCCCGGCGGAGCTCGCGGGGATGTACGAGCACCACGACGCGGTCCTGCACGCGGTGCGGGAAGGCGTGCTGATCATCGACGCCGACGGGCGGCTGGTGCTGGCCAACGACGAGGCGAAGCGGTTGCTGGGCCTGCCCGGGGACGCGCGGGGGTCCCTGGTGCGGGAGCTGGGTCTGCCGGAGCAGATCACGCGCCTGCTCACGTCACCGGAGGAGGTCACCGACGAGGTGCTTCTCGCCGAGGACCGGTTGCTGGCGGTGAACAAGCGGCCCACCTTCCCGGACGAGGGCCGGGGAGGCAGCGTGGTGACATTGCGCGACACCACGGAGCTGGCGACGGTCTCGGGGCGGGCCGAGGTGGCGCGGGAGCGGCTGAAGCTGCTGTACGAGGCCGGGGTGCGGATCGGGACGACGCTGGATGTGAGGTGTACGGCGCAGGAGCTGGCCGATGTGGCGGTGCCGCAGTTCGCCGGGGTCGTCACGGTGGATCTGCTGGATTCGGTGCTTCAGGGGTGGGAGCCGACGGCGGAGGGATGGCGGCGGCTGCGGCGCGCGGCGATCGGCGGCGAGCACGAGATGATGCCGATGTATCCGCTGGACGAAGTCATCACGTTCTCGCCGAAAACCCCGCAGATGCTGGCGCTGAACCAGGGGCAGGGCGTGCTGGAGGCGGACCTGCGGCAGGCGCGCGGCTGGCAGGAACAGGATCCGGAGCGCGCCCGGGCCGTCCTGGAACGCGGGGTGCACTCGCTGGTGAGCGTGCCGCTGCGAGCGCGGAGCGTGTCGTTGGGCGTGGCGAACTTCTACCGGACGGGGGACTCCCCGGCGTTCGAGCCGGAGGATCTGTCCTTCGCGGAGGAGCTGGCCGCGCGGGCCGCGGTGGCCATCGACAACGCCCGGCGGTTCACCCGGGAGCACGCGATGGCGGTGACGCTGCAACGCAGTCTGCTCCCCCGGGGGCAGCCGGAGCAGGACGCGCTGGAGGTGGCCTGGCGGTATCTGCCGGCGGAGGCGGGGGTCGGCGGGGACTGGTTCGACGTCATCCCGCTGCCGGGCGGACGAGTGGCGCTGGTGATGGGCGACGTCGTCGGTCACGGGCTGCACGCGGCGGCGACGATGGGCCGGCTGCGCACCGCGGTGCACAACTTCTCCACGCTGGACCTCCCCGTGGACGAGGTGCTCGGGAACCTGGACGACCTGGTCATACGCATGGACAACGAGGAGAGCGCCGACGACGCCGCACAGGCCCACGAGGGAGAGGGGGTGACGGGAGCGACCTGTCTGTACGCGATCTACGAGCCGGTGACGGGGGCGTGCACGGTGGCCCGTGCGGGACACCCCGACCCGATCGTCGTGCGCCCGGACGGGACCGTCACCTGCCCCGATGTGCCGGCCTCGGCCCCGCTCGGACTGGGCAGCCACCCCTTCGAAACCGCGGAGCTGCACCTGCCGGAAGGCTCACAACTGGTGCTGTACACCGACGGCCTGGTGAGGGACCGCACCCGCGACCCCGATGTCGGGCTGGACGGGCTGCGCCTGGCGTTGAAGGGAGCCGGGGAGCGTACTCCGGGGGAGACGTGCCAGGCGGTGATCGACGCCCTGAAGCCGACGCACCCCTCCGACGACATCGCACTGCTGGTGGCGCGTACTCGGCTGTTCCCACCCTCACACGTGGCCGAATGGGACGTGCCGTCGGACCCGGCGGTGGTGCCCTCGGTGCGGGCACGGTGCAGGGAGAAACTGCGGGAGTGGGGGCTGGAGGAGTCCGAATTCACCACGGAACTGATCCTCAGCGAGCTGGTCACGAACGCGATTCGGTACGGATCTCCGCCGGTCACCGTAAGACTGCTGTACGGGCGCTGTCTGAGCTGCGAGGTGTCGGACGCCAGCAGCACCTCGCCACGCCTGCGGCGGGCGGCGACCACGGACGAAGGCGGGCGGGGGCTGTTCCTCGTAGCGCAGTTCGCGGAGCGATGGGGAACGCGGTACACGCCCTACGGCAAGGTCATCTGGGCGGAACAGACCCTGCACGACAGCGCGTCCGCCGCTCCCGCCCACACACCCATCGACGTTCTCCTCGAGCAGTTCGGTGATCCCGCCATGTGAGCCGGTGAGCCCGTGAGCCTGTGAGCCGGTGAGCCCGTGAGCCCGTGAGCCCGTGAGCCAGGGCAGTGCGCTCGCGGGAGGGGGCAGCGGCTTATAGCCCATCCGAGCGGGTCATACGGGGACATAGATCACCATATGAATGTCTTACTGGCATAGTGCGGCCATGAAGACCCTTGCTGCCCGCCGGTTCCTCCGGTGAAGGCGTCGTTCACGCGGTCCCCGCGGGAATCGGCCGGGCGGGGGCGCCCCCGCCGTGGCCGCCGTACCCGCCGCACGGCTCTCGCTCTCGGTCTCGCCCTCGCCGGTGCCGTCGGGATCACCGGTGCCGCCGTCCTCGTCGGCGCCCTCCCCTACGGGGGCCACCGCTCCCCGGCCCACCCCGGCACCCACGCCCCGGGCGCCTCCGCCGCCTCGTCCGGCGCGGCCCCGTCCCCCGGCGCGCCGGGCATCGGCGACCCGCTCCTGCCGCTCGACGGCAACGGCGGCTACACGGTCGGCCACTACACGCTCGCCTTCGACTGGCGGACACCGAGGACGCCCTTCGAGGCCGCCACCACCATCAGCGCCACCGCCACCCAGGCCCTGTCCCGCTTCGACCTCGACTTCGCGGGCAACACGCTGCACACGGTCACCGTCGACGGCGCGCCGGCGACCGCCGTACGCGACGGTGACGAGCTCGTCGTCACTCCCGCGAAGCCGATCCCCCACGGGAGCGCTTTCACCGTGCGGGTCGCCTATACCGCCGACCCGACGCAGCGACGGCACCGCAGCGACGCGATCGCACACTACGGATGGGTGCCCACGCCCGACGGCACCGTGCTCTATCCACAGCCCAACGGCGCCAAGATGATCTTCCCGGCGAACGACCACCCGAGCCTGCGGGCGCCGGTCACCTTCCGCATCACCACCCCGGCGGACCTCAGCGCGGTGGCCAACGGCCGGCTCGTCGAGCGCGTCCGGCGACCCGACGGACGGGTCCGCTGGACGTACGACTCCGAGCAGCCGCTCGCGGCGCAGCTGGTCCAGGTGGCGATCGGGAAGTTCGCGTTCGCCGAAAGCACCGGTCCGCACGGGCTGCCGGTCCGGGACGTGGTCCCGGACGGCCTGGTCACCGACACCGAGGCGTACCGTTCGCTCACCCCCGGGCACCTGGCCTGGCTGGAACGGCGGCTCGGCCCGTACCCGTTCAGCCGCTACGGCGTGCTGGTCGGGGACACCGACCTGCCGGTGGCGCTGGAGACGCAGTCGCTGTCCCTCGTGCCGAGGGCCGACCTGCTGGGTGCCCGGGTCGGCGCCGAGCGCAACCTGGTGCACGAGCTGACCCACCACTGGACCGGCGACAGCGTAGCCATCCGGCGGTGGTCCGACCTGTGGCTGAGCGAGGGGCACGCCAGCTTCTACGAGCGTCTCTACTCCGACACGCACGGCGGTGACAGCTTCGAGGGGGCGATGCGGGCGGCGTACGAGCAGCACGACCAGTGGCGTCACGACGACGGGGCACCCGCCGAACCCAGCGCCGAGCCGGCCCTGTTCAAGCAGATGCGGTACGACGGCTCGGCGCTGGTGCTCTACGCCCTGAGGGAGAAGGTCGGTGAGGAGACCTTCGACAGGATCGAGCGGGCCTGGGTGACGAAGTACCGGGGCCGGGCCGTCGGCACGCGGGATTTCGTCGCGCTCGCGTCCGAGGTCGCCGGCGAGGACCTGAACGCGTTCCTGACCCCGTGGCTGTACGGGGCGCACACCCCGCCCATGCCGGGGCACCCCGACTGGCAGGTGGACCCGGTCCAGGACTGACCGTCCCTGACCGTCACACCGCCGGTGCCGGACCGCGGCGCGTCGCGCGGGACGGAAACTCGCGCCGGCCTCTCCCCGCCGGAGGGGCCGTGCTGCCGCCGACCGGGCCGCAGGGCTCGTACTGCCGCCGACCGGGCCGCCAGGGCTCGTACTGCCGCCGACCGGGTGGCCTGTGCCGGGCCGCTGGTCCACGCCGGTGACCCTTGGCGCGACAGCGCGTGTCGGGCACGGAAACGTACAAGGGGTGGTGCAAAGGGCAACTCCGTTGTCCTGGTCGCGACGAACCTGGTTGGAGACCCTTTTGATGAGAAGACGTCTCGCCCCCCGTGTCGCCGGTGCCGTCCGCAGGCGCCGCCGGACCGTCCGCGTGACCGCTTCGGCGGCGCTCCTGGTGCCGCTGCTGGCCGGCCCGTCGGCCTGCGTCGGCGGCACGACGCCCGACCGGCACCTGCAGAACGACTTCACCGACGCCGCGGACGACTACCACGTGCCGTTGAGCGTGCTCATGGGCGTGTCCTACCTTCAGTCGAGATGGGACTCCCGGCCGGGCGCCCCGAGCGTCGTCGGCGGCTACGGGCCGATGCACCTGGTGGACACCCACCAGGACCGGACCCCGTCCCCGTCGGCGCCGCGGCGCGGGAGTGCCCAGCCACCCGCGGTGGCGGCGGGGCCGTCGGCCGCGCAGGGGGCGACCTCCTCGGGCAGCCCCTCCGCGCAGCCGGCGGCGGACCTGCGACGGGCCGCCCGCCTGATCGGGGCCCCGGCGGGGCAGTTGCGGACGGACGCCGCCGCCAACGTGCGCGGAGGCGCGGCGCTCCTGGCGGCGACGCAACGACAGCTCGGCAAGCCGCTCAGCGCCGACCCGGCGGACTGGTGGGAGGCGGTGGCGCGCTTCTCGGGCACGGGCGACACCGCGGCGGCGGCGACGTACGCGAACGACGTCTTCTCGGTGATCCGCCGGGGCGCGAACCGCACCACCGTCGAGGGACAGCACCTCACCCTCCCCGCCAGCCCGGGCGTGCGCCCCCACACCCCGCGCCCGCAGGGCGCACAGCGGCCGAAGGAGGTCGAGTGCCCCGCGGAGCTGTCCTGCGACTGGCTCAGCGCGCCGTACGTCGAGATGGACGACGGCCAGTACGGCAATCACGACCTGGCCGACCGGCCCAGGGACCAGAAGATCGAGTACATCGTCATCCATGACACCGAGGCGATCCTGCCGTCCATGCTCAGGACCGTGCAGTATCCGACGGAGGCGTCGTGGCACTACTCGATCCGCTCCAGTGACGGGCACATCACCCAGCACGTCAGGACCAAGGACGTGGCCTGGCACTCCGGGAACCAGTTCGTGAACGCCCGCTCGATCGGCATCGAGCACGAGGGATTCCTCACGCAGCCCGACGCCTGGTACTCGGAGCAGATGTACCGGTCCTCGGCCCGCCTGGTGCGTTACCTGGCGAAGAAGTACGGCATCCCGCTCGACCGGCAGCACATCTTCGGCCACGACAATGTGCCGGCCCCGACCGCCTCGAGCATCCCCGACATGCACGACGACCCCGGCCCCTTCTGGGACTGGCGGCACTACTTCGACCTCCTCGGCGCGCCCCTGCGTGCCACGGCCGGACCGGACAGCGACGTGGTGACGGTGCTGCCGGACTTCGCCACCCACAAGCCGCTGTTCACGGGGTGCGGCAAGAGCGGTGAACCGTGTGCGCAGCACGGCTCCAGCGCCGTCCGCCTCCACACCGAGCCGGACGAGGACGCCCCGCTGATCCAGGACCCGGGCCGGCGCCCGGACGGCGACGACTCCACGGAGGACGTCAACGACCTGGGGTCGCGGGCCTCCGCCGGCCAGACCTACGCGGTCGCCGGGCGCGGCGGCGACTGGACGGCGATCTGGTACCTGGGCCGCAAAGCGTGGTTCAGGAACCCGAAGGAACATCCGACGGCCGTCGGTGCGAGCGGCCGGACGGTGACTCCGAAGGACGGCCTGAGCGAGATCCCGGTGTACGGGCGGGCCCTCCCGGAGGAGGACGCCTACCCGGAGGGGGTGCCGGAGCAGCCCGAGTCGCCGCTTCCGTACAGCCTCCTCGCGGGCCAGCGGTACGTGACACAGTCCCGCGACGTCGGTTCCTACATCGACAGGTCGTCCTTCAGCGACACACCGGACCTGGTGGTGAAGGGCCGGGAGGAGTACTACGAGATCCAGTTCGGCCACCGGCTCGCCTACGTCCGGGCGAGCGACGTGGACGTGGACGAGGTGAGCGCACCGGCCACGGCACAACCGCCGTCAGGAGAGGGGGCGCGCCGGCCCCGGCGGTGACGGGCAGGGCGTGCCGGCGACGCGGCCGTCGCTCATCCTTTTTGCGGAAACACCGCGTTCCCGGCCGACCCATATCTGTGGCCGCGGTGAGAGAAATCGACGCAACGCGCTGTGAGAATTTCTTACGCGACAGGCGGAGGGAAAATATCTGCCACACACAACCGACCGTGCCGTGCTACTGTCGATCTCAGTTGCAGTTGTGGTTCCCAAAAACTTCAAGTGTCCTCATCGGCCTTCCGGGCCGAGGAGAGCACTTCTGTATTTCCGGTCATTCTCCGGGTGGGGCAATCATCGCAGTGACGCGGAGTCCGCACAGTGCGAACTCCGGGAAATGCCCCGAAGGAGATTCAACATGGCTACTGGCACCGTGAAGTGGTTCAACGCGGAAAAGGGTTTCGGCTTCATCGAGCAGGACGGCGGCGGCCCGGACGTCTTCGCCCACTACTCGAACATCGCCGCCCAGGGCTTCCGCGAGCTCCAGGAAGGCCAGAAGGTGAACTTCGACATCGCGCAGGGCCAGAAGGGCCCGACGGCCGAGAACATCGTTCCCGCCTGACGCTGACGCGTACTTCGTAGCTGGGGCCCGCACCTTGGGGTGCGGGCCCCAGCTCGTTGCATTCTCGGACACCCCCGCGCCACACCACGGAGACCGGCCCTCACCGGTCGCCACACCGTGGAGACCGGGCCTCACCGGCGGCGTCGGCGCGAGCGCTCCGCAGTCGCACCGCACGCAGTCACACCGCACGCAGTCACACCGCACGCGGACGCTCCGCCCCGGATTCCGGGTGCAAACCCGCCGGATATTTCGATGTGGATGCCCCACGCATTTCTGTCCGGGGCCCACCATTCATTTCAGCGACGCGACCCGAACATTTTCTTCCGGTCCGATCCGCATTCTTAGTCGATTTGGCTCGTTCTTGCGATTCCCCGCGATGTTCGTTTTCCTCGGGAATTCCTTGATACGTGCCGCATCAAGGAAGGTTCCGCATGAACCGCACACGCACGAACGACCGCTTCGACCGCACCCGCACCAAAAGCTCCGGCGCCGCACGGGGCGGCAGCCGCTTCGGCGCCGCGAAGTCCGGCTCGCCGAGCCGCTCGGGTGGGCACGGCCGTCGGCCGTCCGCGCCGCAGGGCGAGTTCGCGCTGCCGGTGACGACCACCCCCGCGCTCCCCGCCGCCGAGAAGTTCGCTGATCTCGCCATGCCGTCGCAGCTGCTGGCCGCGCTCAGCTCCGAGGGCGTGACCACCCCGTTCCCGATTCAGGCGGCGACCCTGCCGAACTCCCTCGCGGGCCGGGACGTCCTCGGCCGCGGCCGCACCGGGTCCGGCAAGACCCTCGCCTTCGGCCTCGCCCTGCTGGCCCGTACGGCCGGTCAGCGCGCGGAGCCCCGGCAGCCGCTGGCGCTGGTCCTCGTACCCACCCGCGAACTGGCCCAGCAGGTCACCGACGCGCTCGCGCCGTACGCCCGCTCCGTGAAGCTGCGGCTGACCACGGTGGTCGGCGGCATGTCGATCGGCAGGCAGTCCGGTGCGCTGCGCGCCGGTGCCGAGGTCGTCGTGGCGACTCCCGGCCGGCTCAAGGACCTCATCGACCGTGGCGACTGCCGGCTCGACCAGGTCGGCATCACCGTCCTCGACGAGGCCGACCAGATGGCGGACATGGGCTTCATGCCGCAGGTGACCGCCCTGCTCGACCAAGTACGCCCCGAGGGCCAGCGGATGCTGTTCTCGGCCACCCTGGACCGCAACGTCGACCTGCTGGTCCGCCGCTATCTGACCGACCCGGTGGTTCACTCCGTCGACCCGTCCGCGGGTGCGGTCACCACGATGGAGCACCACGTGCTCCATGTGCACGGCGCCGACAAGCACCAGGCGACCACCGAGATCGCGGCCCGCGACGGCCGGGTGATCATGTTCCTGGACACCAAGCACGCCGTCGACCGGCTGACCGAGCATCTGCTGAGCAGCGGGGTGCGCGCCGCGGCCCTGCACGGCGGCAAGTCCCAGCCGCAACGCAACCGGACCCTGAGCCAGTTCAAGACGGGTCATGTGACGGTGCTGGTGGCAACCAATGTCGCGGCGCGCGGCATCCACGTCGACAACCTCGACCTCGTCGTCAACGTCGACCCGCCGAGCGACCACAAGGACTACCTGCACCGCGGCGGCCGCACCGCCCGCGCCGGCCAGTCCGGCAGCGTCGTCACGCTGGTGACGCCCCACCAGCGCCGCGACATGAGCAGGCTGATGACGGTCGCCGGCATCGTCCCGCAGACCACCCAAGTACGTTCCGGTGACGCGGAGCTGAACCGCATCACGGGCGCCCAGGCCCCCTCGGGTGTCCCGGTCACCATCAGCGTGCCGGTCGTGGAACGCCCCCGGCGCAGCGCCTCTTCGTCTCGCGGGCGCCGCAGCCGCACGGCGCAGAACCGGCGCAACGGCCAGGCGGCACGCGGTTCGTCCCAGCGGCAGACCACCGTCAGCGCGGCGGCCTAGGTCCTGTGGCGAAAGTGGCGCCTGTCGCGAATGCAGCGATGACGCCACTTTCGCCGCAGGGTCACCCCCTTCGTGACCGGGCGGATCGTCCATCTCCTCAGGAGGCACCTTTTGACACTGGTTCAGATGCAGCAGCGCTCGGTGGATGCAACTCCCACGGCCGTGGTCGACGTCATGGACACGGCCGGGCCGCAGGTCTGGGCCGCCATGACCGTCGAGGTGGCCTTGTCCGTCATGGCCAGCGCCCGGGCCGAACACTTGTTCCTCTGCGACGAGGACGGCCAGTGCACGGGCCTGATCACCCGGGCCCAGCTCACCGTCGTACGCGACAGCCCCTCCTACACCGATCAGGTCCGTCTTGGGGACATCCTCGGCGACGCCTCGGGCGTTCTCGAGTTCTCCCGCTGATCGACGTACCCCGAGCCGCCGCTCTTCCGCTACCTGTGAGGCATCATGCGCTGTGTCATCGCCCGTTTCCCGTTCGACCTCTCCAAGAGCGGGGTGGTGGCCTCGATGAAGGGCGTCAAGCCCGAGCCCATCGTGGGTGAGTCCGTGCAGATCGGCCGCCGCCACTTTCCCGTCAAGCAAGTGGGCGAGGTCGTCACCCGGCAGGACCGCCGTGACTTCAGCGCCCAAGAAGTCGTCCGGGCCATGACCCGCCTCGGCTTCACCTGCCACGACCTCGCCGAGCCCGCGCCCGCCCGTGTCCTGACTCCGCTCCAGAGCGCGTCGGCACTGCTCGGCACACCGGCGCCCGCGCCCGCGTAGGCCCGGGCCCGCACGGTCACGAGGACGGGCGACGGCCCACACCGCAGCACATGCACGTGAGGGATCTGTCGGCGCGCGCCGACAGATCCCTCATTCGTTCATTTGTTGGGAGTGGCCGAAGTCGCGGGGCGGTGGGTCACGTGTCCGGCGTCGCTCGCGGTCGAGACGAGCCCGCGCCGCGGTCCGGTTCGACGACATGGCCCGGTTCGACGAGATGGTCCGGGTCGACGACATGATCCGGGCCGACGAGATGGTCCGGATCGGCCGCCTGCTCCGGATCAGCCGCCTGCTCCGGACCGGCGACGCGCTCCGGACCGCCCGCGCGCTCCGGAGCGGACCGTGGCAAGAGCCGCGAGCTGTGCGCGGTGAAGCCGACCGCCGCCCCGCCGCCGGGGCGTGGGCGCGCGAAGGCGGTGCCGCCGTGGGCCTCGGCGACGTCGCGGACGATGGCCAGGCCGAGCCCGGACCCGGGCAGGCCACGGGCGGTGTCGGCCCGGTGGAACCGGTCGAACACGCGCTCCGCGTCGGTGGCGCCGATGCCCGGCCCCCGGTCGGAGACGGTGACCGTGCCTCGGTGGATGCGCACCTCGATGGGGTCGAGGCCGTCACGGTCGAACTTGGCGGCGTTCTCCAGCAGATTGCCCACCGCGCGTTCGAGCGCCTCGGGGCGGCCGTGGACCACGGTGTCGTCGGCGTCGATATGGAACAGACGGCGGGTGCGCCGGTGCACGCGGCGGGCGGCGCGGCGGGCCACCTCGGCCAGTTCCACGGGCCCTTCGGGCTCCTCGCGGCTGCGGGCGAGGGCCAGCTCGACGAGGGAGTCGACGAGGTGGCTGAGCTCGCGCGTCTCACCCTCGACGTCGTGGAGGAGCCGGTCGCGGGCGTCCGGGGAGAGCTCCGTGATCCGGCGCAGGACGGTGGCATTGGTGCGCAGGCTGGTCAGCGGGGTCCGCAGCTCGTGGGCGACGTCCTGGACCAGCCGCTCCTGGGCCTCACGGGCGACGGCGAGCCGGGTGAGCATCCTGCCGAACGACGCCGAGAGCCGCCCGACTTCGTCGCGTCTGCCGTCCACCAGGGCCGCACCGTCGACGCGGCCGTCGACGCTGACCTCTTCGGCGACCCCGGCCAGCCGCACCAGGCGCCGGGTGATGCGCCGCGCGAGCAGCCATCCCGCCCCCGCCGCGGCGAGCATGACCACGAGGCCGGCTCCGGCGATCTCCCTGGCCATGCCGCCCAGTACGTAGTGCGTCTGATCGACCTGGACCGCCACCTGGAGAGCCCCGCGGTCACGGCCCAGCGCGGTGGTCAGCTGGCGGTGCGTGGCGCGATCGACGACGACCTCGGTGGTACGCGACTCCCCGGGTTCACCGGAGGCGGCCAGGGCGCGCGCGGCGTCGGACACCGGCAGCGCCACGGGCGGGCCGCCGAGATGGGTGGGCGTGCCGTCGGGCGCCACGGCCTGCACGGTCACCTGCCACTCCGCTTCGTCCCCCGGTCCGGGCCGGTCCGGCCCGGGGAAGAGGTCCGGACCCTGGGTGACCTCGTCGGAGAGGGCCAGCGCCCGGTCCTGGTCACGGGCCAGGGCGACCGTGACCGACCGCAGCGTCCGGTCGATCTCCGCGGTGACGCGGTCGGAGGCGGCGCGGTAGCTCAGCATCCCGACCAGTACCGCCACCACGGCGCCGACAGCGGCAAAGGAGAGCGCGAGCCGCGAGCGCAGACTCATGGCCACCGCCTCACAGCCGCGCCGCCTGACAACCGCGCCTCACAGCCACCGCCCCACAACCGCGCCGCCTGACAACCGCGCCTCACAGCCACCGCCCCACAACCGCGCCTCATGGCCGCCGCACCGCGTAGCCCACGCCCCGCACGGTGTGGATCAGGTCGGGCGCGCCGGCGTCGGCGAGCTTGCGCCGCAGATAGCCGACGTAGCTCGCGAGGTTCTTGGCGTCCACGCCGACGTCGTGGCCCCAGATCCGCCGGTAGACCGCCGCGTGGTCCAGCACGATCCCCTCGTTGCGTACCAAAAGCTCCAGCAGGTCGAACTCGGTCCTCGACAGCCGCAGTTCCTCGTCCGCCCACCACACACGCCGGGCGGCCGGGGCGACCAGCAGCGACGCGATCCGCAGTACGTCACCGGCCCGGGCCACCGGCTCGTCGACGTCCGGCGTCAGATCGCCCCTGCGCAGCAACGCCCGTAATCGGGCGAGCAGTTCGGGTATCTCGAACGGCTTGGGCAGATAGTCGTCGGCCCCGGCGTCCAGGCCGGCGATGCGGTCCCGGGTCCCGGCCCGCGCGGTGAGCATCAGCACCGGGGTGCGGTCACCGTCGGCGCGCAGCACACGGCACACGCCCACCCCGTCGACGTACGGCATCATCACGTCGACCACCAGGGCGCTGAAGGAGCCCCGACGGGCCCGGGCCAGCGCCTGCACCCCGTCGGCGACGGCGACGACGTCGTACCCCTCCAACTCCAGTGCCCGCGCGAGGGATTCGCGGACCGCACGATCGTCGTCGACGACGAGGACACGATTCACCACGTCCACATGATGGCCCACTGCCTCAGGAGCAACGGTCGTTTCCCGACCTCACTCCCGCCGCAGCTCTTACCCAACTCCGGACTTCCTCCCTCCGAGGTCTGAGACCACTCACCCACCATGGGAGCCCCTGACCGCGCCCCCCACGGGAGTCCCCCATGTCGACCGTCAGCGTCCGACTCGCGCGCCGTGCCTCAGTCGCCGCCGCGTGCGTCGCCCTCGCCGCCACCGGCTGCACCGCCCTCAACTCCGCGTCCTCCACGTCGGCCCTGGCGGCCAAGGCTCGGATCCCGGCCTCCGCGGCCCGGCACGGCGCCGGCGGGGCGAACACCGCCCAGGTCGTGGCCGCCGCGAACGCCTTCCTCGCGACGCTCTCCGACGAGCAGAAGGACACCGTCCTCTACGACTTCGACGACGCCGCCAAGAAGACCGGCTGGTCGAACTTCCCGACCCCCGTCGTGGCGCGCAACGGCCTCAAGTTCGGCGATCTCACCGACGAGCAGGAGGCCGCGGCCCTGAAGGTCATGGAGGCCGCGCTCAGCAAGAAGGGGTACGAGGAGCTCGTCGAGATCCGCAAGGCCGACGACTACCTCGCCACGCTGCCGCCCCGCACGCCCACCCCACCGACCAGCACTCCCACGGCCACTCCCACCGGCACGCCGACCGCCACTCCGACCGGAGGCGGCGGCCGTCCCCCGGGCGGCGGCGGAGGCGCCAACTTCGGCTCGGAGTGGTACTACATCTCCTTCTTCGGACTGCCCAGCAGGACAGGTGAGTTCACGGTCCAGTACGGCGGCCACCACGCGGCCTACAACCTCACCTACGCCGGCGACAACGTGAGCATCTCGCCCACCCTGACCGCGGTGGAGCCGATGGAGTTCAACTGGGAGGACCTGTACTACGCCCCGCTGGAGGACAAGCGGACCTCCACCATCGGGGCCATCCAGTCACTCACCGCCGACGAGCTGACCGCGGCCGAGATCGACGGAAGCTTCGACGACCTGTACCTGGGTCCCGGCCATGACGGCCCCTTCCCGCAGCAGCCCGAGGGCGTCCTCGTCAGCAGCCTCACCAAGAAGCAGCGGGCCGAGGTCACCGCGATGCTGAAGGCCTGGGTCGACGACCTGGACGAGAAGGCGGCCAAGCGGCTCATCGCCAAGTACGTCTCCGAGTACGACAAGACGTACATCGGCTGGAGCGGCGGGACGACGCTCGACAACAACCAGACGTACGTCCGTCTCGACGGACCGTCCGCCTGGATCGAGTTCTCCAACCAGCCCGGCGCCTCGACCGACGGGATCCACCAGCACACGATCTTCCGGGACGAGACCGCCGACTACGGCTGGGAATGACCGGAACGAGACACGACAGGGAGATCAGGAGAACAGGGACAAGGGACAAGGGACAACACCATGCGCCGCTTCCTGCCCGCACTCCTGCTCGCGGCACTGATGCTGGTCGGCGGCCTCGCGTCGCCGGCCGGCGCCCACCCGATGAGTACCTCGGCCGTTCTCCTCGACATCGGCGACGACCGGGTCGAGGGAGAGGTGCAGCTGCCCATCGACCGTCTGGCCATCGCCGTGCACCGCGACCTCACCCGGGACAGCGTCCTCGCCGCCGACCGGGCGTTCCTGAAGCGCTACGTCGCCCGGCACATCAGCGCCGTCGGTGAGAACGGCACGCCCTGGGCCGTCACGCTCGGCACGGCGTCGGTCCGGACGATCGACGGGGCTGCGCACCTCGTCCACCCGCTCACGATCCGGCCGCCCGACGGCCACGTCACCGACTTCGACCTGCGTTACGACGTCGTCGTCGAGGAACTGCTCACCCACCGGGTCATCGTCACCGTCCGGTACGACTTCGACCGCGGCATCCTGAAGGCCGACGACGCCAGCACCCTCGGAGTCTTCGACTGGGACACCAGGAGTCTGAAGGTCCCCGCGGGCGAGGGCTCGTGGACGCGGGGGTTCGCCACCACCGCCGGTCTCGGCATCGAGCACATCGGCGAGGGCGCCGACCATCTGCTGTTCCTGCTCATGCTGCTCATCCCGGCCCCGCTGGTGGCGACCGGGGGCCGGTGGCACGCCGCCGCTCCGTCGGCGCGGCGCGGCATCGTCCGCGTGGTCCACGTCGTCACCGCGTTCGCCGTGGGCCACTCACTCACCCTGGCGCTGGCGGCCGCCGGAGTGATCGACGTGCCGGCCCGGCCGGTCGAGACGCTGATCGCCTTCTCGATCGCGGTGTCCGCGGTCCATGCGCTCCGGCCGCTGGTGGCCCGCGGCGAGGTGTTCATCGCCAGTGGCTTCGGGCTGGTGCACGGGCTGGCGTTCGCCTCGCTGATCGGCGACCTCGGCCTCGGCCGAGGGTCGCTCGTGACCACGCTGCTGGGCTTCAACCTGGGCATCGAGCTGACGCAACTGCTCGTCGTCGCGCTGATGATGCCGTCGTTGCTCGTTCTGGCCCGTACGTCCGTCTATCCCGCGTTCCGCATCGGGGTGGCCCTCGTCGGCCTGCTGTTCTCGGTGTCCTGGATGCTGGAGCGCGCGACGCTGACCTCCGCCGACCCGTTCGAGGGCATCCAGACGTGGCTGGTCGGGCACCCGCTGCTCGTCGCCGCGTCGGTCGCCGCACTCGCTGTCGTCGCCCGGCGCACCGCCCCACGGACGCCTCGGGCCACGCCCGAACACTCAGGCGCCCACTGACCGCGTACGCGCGGTGGCCGCGGTCGCTTCGGCGCACCCCGGAGCACTGCGCGGTGGCCGTGGTGGCTGTTGTCGCTGCGGCGCACCCCGAAGCACTGCGACGCACCCCGAAGCGCGGTCGGCCGACGCCGGCCGGTCAGGCGCGCCGTCCCCTTACCGGAGCGGCTGCGGTGCGCGGGCTCGACACCGCGGACTGCGGCGGCAGGAACGCGGATTCTCCGCGGGCCGGGGCACCTGCCTCCGTGCTGCCCGTCCGCCGGCCGGCGCGTCGCCACAGCCGCCCCAATAGGAGGTAGCAGCGGTCCGGCAGGAACACGGCGTCCGCGACGATCATCGCGCCCGAGAAGAGGGGCAGTCCCAGCAGTACCGCGATCCCCAGGTGCATACCCAACAGCACGGTCAGTACCGGGTACTTGAGCCTTCCGAACAGAACGAACGGAAAGGCGACCTGGAGCAGCACCGTCAGGTAGCAGGCGATGGCCATCAGCACGTCGTGCTCGTCCGTCAGGAGGGAGAGCTCGGGCCAGGGGCGGAACAGGTCGAGGTTCAGGACGTAGTGGAGAGCGGTCCCGTTGCCCCAGGAACCACCCTGCACCTTGTAAAGGCCGGCGGACCCGTAGAGGAAACAGACCTGGGCCGCGATGACGAACATCCCGCAGTTGTGCAGCACGGCCGTCAGGGTCCGGCGGGAGGCGCCGAGTTGCCGCCGGAACCCGTCGGCTTCTTGCCGCGCCGGGGGGCTCGCGGCAGGGCTCGCACCTGCCCTGAGCCGGGTTCTGCGGGCATCCAGGGACCAGCGTCGGCCGCAGGCGGTGAAGACGAGGTACACGGCCATGAGGAGGACGAGGTTGTCCCCTCCGTCCGTCATGAAGATCGCCCTGGCGTGGAACGACGCGACCACGACCGCGAACAGCACGGACACCGCTCTGGTCCGCCAGCCCAGCAGGAACAGTGCGCACGTGACCAGGGCCAGCGCGTAGCAGGCCTCGAAGTACGCCCGGCCGTCGGACAGGGTGAGGATGCTGACCCACCCCGTCTGGTCGAACAGCTGCCTCGCCAGCTCGGGCGTCCACGGTGAGCCGGGGCCCCAGATCTCGTCGCGGTGCGGAAACTCGCGCAGCAGGAAGGCCAGATAGAGAAGTCCGTATCCGATGCGCAGGACCGCCGCGGCGTACAGGGAGACCGGCCGCTCGGTCAGCTCACCGAGGAACACCCCGATCCGGCCGGGTACCCGGTGCGGCGCGCCTGCCTCCAATCCCTCGGAGCCGGTCTCGATGGCACGGGGGCGCGGTGCGGGTACCCGCTCAGTTTCCATGGGATTCCACCTTCCACCAGGGCAGATACCGCGTGTCGACAGGCTTCGGCGCGACCGTGGCCGGTCGGGTGCCGTCTGCGGCGGCGGGCGCGGCGACGGGCAGAGTGACCACTCGTAGTTGGATGGACTCGAAGGTCCCGCCACGATGGGCGGCCACGCGGTCCGCCGCGATGTTGGCCAGGTACCGCTGCGTCATCAGCGCCCGCTGCGTGCGCGGCAGGTCGTCGGAACCGTGGGTTTCGAGGTAGCAACTCCAGGCCCGCCGCAGCATGTTCTGCGCCGTGTGACTCGGAAAGGGGTTGTGCCGCACCGCGGCGTCGTCGACGGCGGTCAGATCGGACCAGTCGCTCACCCGCACGCTGCCGTCCGGGGCGGTGTGCATGGTCCTGGCCACGATCTGGCGGTTGACCGACTCCGGGTCCGGGGCGAAGAGTCGCCAGTTCTGCTCGAACAGGGGGAAGACCCATGCGTTGATCTGCCGGCTGTACTGCTGGGAGAGCGGGTTCGGGGGCGCCACGTGCAGAAACACCAGCAGCACATGGACCAGGACCGTCGTCAGACACAGGGCCACGGCAGCCGTCGTCCCCGCTCGCAGGAGGGCCGACCCGGGCTGTGAAGCCCCTGGAAGCGCAACGGATCTCCGGCCCTCCCGCGGCGCCGTCGGCCCGGCCCCGGGCAGCTCCGATTCGTCCGCATCCGCATCCGGTGCCGCGACACCACCCAGCACGGCCCCACCCGGCCTTTCCATCCCGGCTCCCCTCACTGTCTCTCCTGGGCTTTGGTCAGCGGCGCGCGGCGGGATCGACAACGATCCGCCGCGCGCCGCCCGTCCCTCCCGCTCATGCGGACGGCTGCTCCCGAGCACTGGGCCTGCCGGAGGGACGCACCTGTGGCTCAGCTACGGGCGCCGCCATAGCTGTCGTGCTTGCCGGGCTTGCCGCTGTGCTCGCCGTGGCCGTGGTGCTCGCCGGCGCCGGGCTTGCCGCCGTGCTCGTGGCCGTGGTGCTCGCCAGGCTGCCCGCCGTGATCGTGGCCGTGGTGCTCACCGGGCTGCCCGCCATGGTCGTGATCACCGGGCCTGCCCGGCTGTCCGCCGGGGTGGTGGTGTCCGGGTCCGCCGTTGCCGCCACCGTTACCGCCGCCGATCACGCCACCGTTGCCGCCGCCGATCACGCCACCGTTACCGCCGCCGTTGCCGCCGCCGATCACGCCGCCGTTGCCGCCGCCGATCACACCGCCGTTGACGCCGCCGTTGGTGCCACCACTGGTGGCACCCGTGGTACCGCCGCTCGTGGAAACGCCGCCCGTCGTAGTCCCCGCGACGACACCGCCGATGACGCCGCCGATCACTCCGCCGATCGCGCCGGTCGTCGCGCCGCCCGTGACGGTGCCACCGGTGGTCCCACCCGTGGTCCCACCGGTCCCAGCTGCGCACCCACCCTGGAAGATCGTGTTGGTGTCCAGCGTCACGGCGCCGGTACGGGCCAGCAGCCGGCCGTTGATGACCGCGTTCGTGGTGGCTGTGATCGAGGCCTGGGCCAGGATGTTGCCCACGAACGAGGAATTGGTACCGAGAGTGGCCGAGCTGCCGATCTGCCAGTACACATTGCACGGCGAGGCGCCATTGATGAGGGACACATGGCTCGCTGACGCCGTAGTCAGCGTCGAACCGATCTGGAATACCCAGACGGCATTGGGATTGCCCAGGGCGTCCAGGGTGAGTGTGTCGGTGATCCCGGCGGAGACGTTCGCCTTGTAGAGGCCCGGAGTCAGCGTCTGCCCACCGAACTCGTGAGGATCGTCGAGGTACGTGGCGGTCGGTGGAGTCTGTCCGGCAGCCTGGCCGTACGCGATGCTCAGATCGTTCTGGGCGCCGAGAGCCGTGGCGTCACCGGGGTGGAGGACTCCGGGCGCCAGCACCTGACCGGGCGGGAAACCCACGATGGCCGACCCCGGACTCACTCCGACATTGCCCTGGATCACCGAGGGGCCGGTGTTGGTGACCGTCGAACCAGCCAGTACTCCGAAAGTGGCCGCCGTGCCCAGAGGGACAGCTGTGGCGGCATGTGCGCGCGTCGGTGTCAGTACGAGTACGGCAGCGGCCATCACCAAGGCCGTTACCGCCGCGATCCAAACCGACAGGGTGCGCCGTAGAGGCGCTTCAGGGATGTCCAGCGTCATCGAGGGGCCAACTCCTTGAGGGAATTATCTCGGCGGTTCCCGGTCGCTCAGAATCGCCAGATCCTGTCACTGACATATTACTGAGGAAGAAATACGGGGCCGCGATTCATTCCAGCGGCATCGCCCAATTCGACGAATGGATCGGGAAATTCATAGAAATGCTTAATGGGTCGGATGCCGCTGTCCGCCCACCCTGTACCAGCGCATCAGACAGCGCAGAGGGGCCGAAAGCCGCCGTCGCCTGACCTCGACTTCCGCCGGAAAATCGCCCGATCGCGGTCGGCCGGGAACATATCCGAGCCGCATCGACCGCAGTACTATTGATTCCGGGTTGGTTCACTCTCACGTGCAACCGCCCGGAAGGGCGACTCCGGCGTGTCCGCGCCGGAGTCGTTGCCTCAGCCACCGGCTCCTCAGTCACCGTTCCAGAGGCCCGGTCGCGCTGTTCCGTGGGACAGTTCGTACCGACTGGCACCCCGTTCGGAGGGGAGAGCGCATGATTCAGGCAGCCGATATCCGTGAGTGGCGCGACCACGATGTCGTGGACCCGAAAGGGCGCAAGATCGGTGTACTTGAAGCGATCTACGTGGACACCACCACGGACGAACCGGCCGTGGCCACCGTCCGGACCGGGCTGCCCACCCGCCAACGCCTCGTCTTCGTCCCCCTCGACAAGGCAGTCCTCGGACCGGGTTATCTCAAGGTCTCCTACGCCAAGAGCCTGGTGAAGAAGGCCCCTTCGATCGGCACGGACGACATTCTGCCCGCCGAGCAGGAGGAATCGATCTTCCAGCACTACGACATGCCCTACCAGCCGGGCCCGAACGGCGAACGTCAACTCGCGCGCCGCTGAGCGGTCTTGCCCGGTCCGGCCGAAAGCCGAGGCCCGCGGGGTCCGGAGCAGGCACCGAATGCCCCGACCGGCAGGGCGCCGCCCCGACCGGCAGGGCGCCGGCCCGACCGGCAGGGCGCCGCGTCTACTCGATCCGCACCGTCCGCGACACCGTGATCTGGTCGATGTCCGTCGTGCGGACCGTGGCCTTCATCGTCCAGGTGCCCGGCAGGGGGAGGTTGAGGGTGTCCGAGGTCCAATAACCCCCGCGGTCCGCGAGTTTCGCGTCGAGGGGGCCGATGTCCTGCTTCTCCAGGGTGAAGGTGAGGCGCAGTTCGGGGACCGTCGCCAAACCGCCGTCGGGGCCGAAGATCACCGCCTGCACCGAGTTCTCGCCCACCCGGCCGGGCGTCAGTTCGATCTGTATCTTGCCGTGGCCGCCCGGTGTGCCCACGTCGAAGGGGATCACCGTCGTCGAGGCCATGGGCCGCGCCGCCTCCGCCGCCGAAGCCGCCGCCTCCGTGGCCGCCCGGCCCGGCTGCGTTCCCGTCAGCAGCGTCGTGATCACCAGCACCACGATCGCGACGATCGCCTCCGCGAGCACCGAGCGCCGCAATCCACGCCGGTACGCCCCTGGGTCACCGCCAGCGGTGGGCGGGAGCGGCCCCGACTGCGGACCGGTTTCGGTTGCGGTGTCGGAGCCGGTCTCGGTGCCCGTCCCGGTCTCGGCGCCGCTGTCGGAGCCCGTTCCGGTGCCGGTGCCGGCGCTCGTGTCCGTGCCGGTGCCGGCGCTCGTGTCGGTGCCGGAGACCTCGGCGTCCGCCGCGGCCCCCACCGGCTCCAGGACCCGTTCCCGCACGTCCGCCCGCCGCTCCACGGGTGCCGCCAGGCGTGCCGTCCAGCGGCGCGAGTACGTCGCCGCGGCCAGCAGCAGCAGTACCGCGACCAGCTTGGCCACCAGGAGCCTGCCGTACGACGTGGTGGCGAGGGCGTCCAGGGAGCCCAGGCCCCGCCAGGACTGGTAGACGCCGGTGGCCACCAGGACGGTGACGGCGGTGAGCGCCAGGCGGGAGAAGCGGGTGACGGCACTGGCCGGGAGTTCTTCCGGGGCCCGGTACAGGGCCGTGAGCAGGGCGGCCAGACCGCCGAGCCACGCCGCCATCGCCAGCAGGTGCAGAACCGCGGAGACCATCGCCACGGGCACCTGGACCCCGGCGGAGGCGTGCTCGGCCGCCGCCCACGTGCCCGCGAGCGCCAGGGTCAGGAGGCCGCCGCCCGCCTTCCACCACCGGCCCCCGGCCCGTACGGGGAAGAACGCCGCCCCCGCGAGCAGCACCAGCCGGACCAGCAGCGTCACACCCGGCCTGCTCGTCGCCGTCTCAGCGAGGACCGACGGGTCGAAGGCCGCCGCCGGACCGCCGCCGCGTTCGTACGGGCCGCGCAGCAGCAGCAGCGCGATGGTCGACGCGAGCAGCGTCCACCAGCCCGTCAGAAGCAGACCCCGTGCCGCCTCGACCCCGGTGACCAGGGAGAACACCATCGTGCCGAGCAGCAGGGCCAGACCGCCGTACGCGAAGTAGCGGGCGATGTCGTAGAGCGTGGCGGAGGCGGTGTCACCGGCGGCCTGGGTCGGTATGACCGCCGTGGTCGCGGAGGGCTTGCCGATGGAGAAGGTGAGAGCGCCGGAAACGGGGTGGCTGTCCGCCGACACCACCCGCCAGCCCACCGTGAACGTGCCGGTGCCCATGTCGTCGGGGAGGGTGACGCGCGCGGTCTCGGAACGGCCGCCCGCGTGCTGCGGCTCCCCGATGTGCACGCGCCGGTTCTCGGGGTCGAGGACGCGGAAGGAGTCGTCGAGCAGGCCGACGGACTCGGTGAAGGTGAGGGTGATCGCGGCCGGCGCCTTCTTCAGCACGGTGCCGTCCACCGGGTCGGCGCCCTTCAGCGCCGCGTGCGCGAAGGCGCTCCCGGCGCTGCCGAAGAGGATGAGGAGCACCACGGTGCCCAGCAGCGTCGCGGCTCGGCCGACGCGTCCTCCGTCTCGTTGTCCGCCCACGTCACGTCTCCGTATTCGAGCTTCCGGGGTTCCGGGGTTCCGGTTAGGTACGGACGCGGCGGGCGTTCCGCTCAGACCGCCTCCCCAGGTCGGCTCAGACCATCTCACCCGGTCGGCCCGGACCCCGTCATCGGGTCGGCTCGAACCCTGTCGGCGGGTCGGCTCGAACCCTGTCGGCGGGTCGGCTCGAACCGCCTCACCAGGTCGGTCGCGCCGACACCCCGCCGTCGACCACGAGATCGTGGCCGGTGATCCAGGACGCGAGCGGTGAGGCGAGGAACACACAGGCGTCGCCGATGTCCTCCGGGCGCCCCAACCGTCCGGTGGGCACCGCCTGCTGCCACCGCCGCACCCCCTCCGGCCAGGCCTCCGCCAGACCCTCGCGGTCGATGAGGCCGGGCGAGACGGTGTTGACGCGGACGCCGTACGGCCCGTACTCCAGCGCCGCCGAACGGGCGTGCATCACGACGGCCGCCTTGGACGCGGAGTAGTGGGCGTGCAGCGGGGCGGGGTGACGGGCCTCGATGGAGGCGATGTGCGTGATGCTGCCCCCGGTCCCGGCACGCCCCACGATCCCGTCCCCGGCCCCCAGCCCCGTCCCCAACCCCGTCTCCGTCCCCGTTCGCGCGCATGACCTCCGCCGCCGCCTGAGTGCACGCGAAGACGCTCGACAGGTTGGTGTCGAGCACCGCCCGCCACTGAGCCGCCGTCATGCCGGGCAGGGCCTGCGTCGGCTGTACGCCCGCGTTGTTGACCAGCGCCGTCAGCCGGCCGCCGCCCCACTCGGCCGCCGCACGCACCAGGCGACGGCACTCGGCCTCGTCGGTCAGGTCCGCCCGCAGCGCGATCGCCGCGCCGCCGGACTCCCGTACGAGCGCGACCACGTCGTCGGCGGAGCGCGTGCGGTGGTGCACCGCCACCGCGGCGCCCTCCTGCGCGAACCGCAGCGCGATCCCCCGTCCGATGCCGCCCGCGGCCCCGGTCACCAGGGCCACCTGCCCCGCCAGCAGGCCGCTCACGGCCGGCACAGCCCGGCGATGCGAGCCGCCTCGGCGGGATACCGCACGCTCAACTCCCCCGCGTCCCCGTGCTCGTAGCCGCCGTACGTGAATCCGGGCGCCATCGTGCAGCCGAAGAGCGACCACGCCCCGCCCGCGACGACCCGCGCCCCCATCCACGTACCGGCGGGCACGACGTACTGGAGGTCCTGCCCGTCCAGGACGTCCGGTCCCAGCACCGGCGTGCGCGCGCTGCCGTCGGGCGCGAGCAGGAGCAGTTCCAGCGGGTCGCCGAGGTAGAAGTGCCAGACCTCGTCGGCCGGGAGGCGGTGCAGGGCGGAGAAGTCGTCCGGCTCCGCGGTGAGCAGGGCCATGATCGCGGTGCCTTCGGGGCGTCCGTCGGCGCGTTCGGGCCCCGCCCAGGTGCGCCGGAAACGGCCGCCCTCGCGGGGGATCGGCTCCAGGCGGTAGTGGGCGACGAGGTCTTCTGGGGTCACCCGGCAGAGGCTACTTTCCGAACGCCGCCTCCCGGGTGAGGAAGGCCAACTGGGCACGCTTCTCGGGCAGGTACACGTCCGGCAGGTCGATCTCGGGCAGGACCACCCGCGGGCCGGGCACGAAGCCCTGCCGTACGAAGCGGGCGATCGCCTTCGTGTTGCGTTCGTCGGGGTCGACCACGATCCGCCGCCGGTCCAGGCCGACCAGGACGAACGAGGTGAACGCGGTCAGCAGCGCGGCCGACCAGCCGGGACGGCCGCCGCCGGATCCGGCCGGGGCGAGCAGCAGATGTACGCCGATGTCGCCGGGTTCGACCTGGTAGCACTCGCTGACCCGGTCGGCCTCCGGCTCGTACGTCTGGAAGAGGGCGACCGGTTCGCCGTCCTTGACCGCGAGGAAGGCGTGGTGGGTGTCGAGCGTGTCCAGATGGGCGTACACCTCCAGGACCTGCTCCTTCGTCAGCCCGTTCATGCCCCAGAAGGCGGCGCGCTCCTCGCTCACCCAGCCGTGGACCACGTCCACGTCGGCGGGCGGGTCGAGGGGCAGGATGCGGACGGTGCCGAAGCCTTCGACCACCTGTTCGTGGACGGCCCGGCGGGCGGGGGCGTACGGCTCAGCGGTCATCGGAGTTCTCCTTCGTGAGGTGCTCCCAGTCGGTGACGACCGGGGCGAGGTCCCCCTTGAGCCACAAGGGGAGCTGGTCGCGGTGGTGCGGTGAGCCGGGGACACCCGAGGCGCCGAACGGGACCACCCAGCGGCTGTCCTCGCGCCGTGCGAGGTCCCAGACGTAGCGGGCGGCGGGGCCGCGCGCACTGAGGTCGGTCAGCCCCGGGACCGCGGAGGTGCACAGCACGCAGTCGTGGTCGCCCGACAGACCGGGTTCGTCGTACGCGTACGAGGCGGGCGAGGCCGGCGCGGCGTACGCGGCGGTGGGGAGCGCGCGCCAGGGGGCCAGGCGGTGGGTGTCGCCCCAGGTGCCGGACGCTCCCGCCGCCTTGACCGTCTCCGCGGCCGCCTTCCCGGCCGTCTCCGCGGCCACCTCCGCGACGGCCTCCCGGACGACGGCGGCGCGGTCGATGCCGTACAGCTCGTCCGCCTTCAGCAGGTTTTCGAGGGCGAAGCCGACGCGGGGGAGGAGGGCGAGCCAGGGGCGGAAGACCTCCGGGTAGGCGGGCGGGTCGGTCAGCGCGGTGAAGGCGGGGTGCGCGGCCAGGCGCCGTACGACCGCGCCGCGCAGCTCCGCGTACTGGGCCGCCTCCGTGCTGGCGGCCGTCATCCGGCGGTCCCAGCTCAGGAGGCGGTCGCGCAGGGCGGACGCCTGCGGGGTCAGGCCGTCGAGGGCGGCCAGGTGGTCCAACAGGGCTCCCGCGGAGGCGAGATGGGTGTCCATGTGGATGGCCGCCATGTCCGGGGCCGACCAGGTGGGCCGCTCCTCCAGCAGTTCGCGGATGCGGGCCGCGCGGTGGGGCGGGGCGAACTCGACGCCGAGGGGGGTCGCCGGGCCGCGCTGGTTCGCCATCACGGCGAGGCCGTCCTCGACCGTCCCGCGCGGCATCTCGTGCCAGCCGTGCCACTCGTGACCGGGCTCCCAGGCGGGGACGAGCCGCGTGCGGTTGTCCCGGCCGCGCAAGGGCACGTTTCCGGCGACGCGGTGCAGCAGACCGCCCTCGGTGTCCGCCGCCTGGACGACGTTCACCGGCTCGGCCCAGAGGTCGAACGCCCGGTCCACATCGGCGACCTCGCGGGCGCGCAGGAGGGGGAGGAGGGCGCTGAAGCCTAGGTCCTCGGTGACGCGGGGCGGGTAGCGGAGGCTGATCGGATCGTCGCCGCTTCCGGTGACGCCGCCGATGACGACGGGCCCGCGGGCGGTCTCGATCACCTCCACCTCGACCGGGTCGCCCCCGGCCACCTCGACCGTCTCCGTGTGCCGCGCCGCGGGCCGCCACGTGCCGTCCGGGTCCAGGGCCTCGACGCCCGCCCCGCCCCCGGCTCCGTCCCCGGTCCCGGTCCCGTCTCCGATTCCGTTCCCGTTCCCGTTCCCGTCCGGGGTGCGCCGCAGCCGCTCGCGGTACAGGTCCTGGTAGTCCGCCATCGCGTTGGTGATGGCCCAGGCGACCTTGCCCGTGTGGGCGAAGTGGGCGATGCCGGGAACGCCCGGGACGGCGAGGCCGACGACGTCGAACTCGGGGCAGGAGAGGCGGATCTGCTGGTAGACGCCGGGGTCCTCGATGAAGCGGTGCGGGTCGCCCGCGATGACCGGCTGCCCGGTGACCGTCCGTTCGCCGCTCACCAGCCAGCCGTTGCTGCCGGCGGTGCCCGGCCCGTCGGTGGCGAACAGACCGACCGCCTCGTCACCCAGCCGCCGTACGACCTCCTCGCGCCACAGCTTGGCGGGGAAGCCGGCGAACAGGATGTGCGTACCGAGCCAGACGCCCAGCGGAGTCCAGGGCTCCCAACGGCCGGGGACCAGACCGGTGGCCGCGAACTCCGGTGCGCGGCGGGCCCCTTCGGCCAGACCCTCGTTGACACCGTCCACGTACGCCCGGACCCAGTCCGCCGTCTCCGGGTCCGTCCGCTCCAGGGCGGCGAAGCAGCGTCTGGCCGTGTCGTCGAGGCGGGACCGTCTCGCGAACACGTCCCAGGCCGCGGCCTCCGTACCGAGGAAGGACGCCGAGGTGCCCCGCGCGCGATGCCGCTCGACCTCCAGCTGCCACGCCCGGTCGACGGCCGTGACCCGGCCCTGGGCGCGGGCGAGTTCGCGTGCGCCGCCGGCCCGCAGATGCGGGATGCCCCAGGCGTCGCGGTAGATCTCGATGGTCACGAACCGTCCCCAATTCTTTCAGGTTAGGCTAACCTAACTTCGATTGCGGCGAAATCGTACGCGAGGGGTGGGAAACGAGGGGAACAGGGGCAGCACAACGGCCACGGACCCGACGGCGTACGACCGCGGGGAACCGGCTCGGGCCGCGCGCACTCCCCGAAGCGGCGGGCGAGCGCACCGGGGACGGCGCGCGGCCCGAGCCGGTAGGCGCGATCATCGGTCCATGGACCCCAAGCACCCCAAGAGCGTCACGCTCCATCTCGCCCAGCAGCCCGAGGCCGACGAACTGCTGGGGCGCAGCCCGCTGGCCGTGATGATCGGGATGCTGCTGGACCAGCAGGTGCCGATGGAGTGGGCCTTCGCCGGGCCGTACACCATCGCCCAGCGGATGGGCACGGACGATCTCGACGCGCACGAGATCGCGGCGTACGACCCCGAGGCCTTCGCGGAACTCCTGTCCAGGAAACCGGCCGTGCACCGCTACCCCGGGTCCATGGCCAAGCGGATCCAGCAGCTGTGCCAGTACCTGGTGGAGCACTACGGCGGTGACGCGAGCGCGGTGTGGGAGGGCGTGGAGAGCGGCGCGGAACTGCTGCGGCGGCTGAAGGAACTGCCCGGCTTCGGGGCTCAGAAGGCACAGATCTTCCTGGCCCTGCTGGGCAAGCAGTTCGGCGTGCGGCCCCCGGGATGGCGGGAGGCGGCGGGACCGTACGGCGAGCCGAAGGCGTTCCGCTCGGTCGCCGACATCACCGGGCCCGAGTCGCTGGCCAAGGTGCGGGCGCACAAGCAGGAACTGAAGGCGGCGGCCAAGGCGGAGAAGGCCGCGAAGTCCCCGAAGACGGGGAAGTAGCCGGCAGGTCAGCCGGTCGGCTCACCCCGGTGGCAGGGACGGCGGGCGCGTTCACAGCATGGGGCATGACCGAGGCACCGAACGGCTCTCCCAGGGGTCCCCAGTACGACGACCGGCGCGTGCACGCGGCCGCCCGTGATCCGCTGGCCGACCGCTCCGGCCGCGATGCCGTCGAGGGCCCCCTCCACGTACTGTCCCGCACCGCCTGGCACTCCCTCCTGGTCGCCGGGATCGCGGCGCTCGTCCTGGGCGTCATGGTGCTGGCCTGGCCGGAGACGACGCTGGTCGTGGCGGGCGTGCTCTTCGGGCTCTACCTCCTCTTCAGTGGGGTGCTCCAACTGGCCTCCGCCTTCGGGACGCACGTCGCGACCTCCCTGCGGGTCATGGCGTTCATCAGCGGCACCCTGTCGATCCTGCTGGGGCTGTTCTGCCTCCGCGGGGCGATGCAGTCGATCCTGCTGCTCGCGCTGTGGATCGGCATCGGCTGGCTGTTCCGCGGAGTCACCCTGACCCTGGCCGCCGCGTCCGACCCCGAGGCGCCGGCCCGCGGCTGGCAGATCGTCCTGGGCATCGTCAGCTTCCTGGCGGGGATCGTGCTGATCGTGTCCCCGTTCACCTCGGTCGGCGTCCTCGCACTCGTCGGCGGCTGCTGGCTCATCGCGGTGGGCGTCACCGAGATCGTCACGGCGCTCCGCATCCGCCGGATCACCAAGCAGCTGCCGCCCGCACTGTGACGGCGTCAACTCCGTGCCCCGCCCATACGCCAAGACGAGGGATCTCCCGGCCCGCCCGGTGAACCACCCCGGTCCGGCGGGGAGATCACGTCCCATGAGCCCCGACCGGCGCCCCGCGCACTCGCCGCGCCGGCGTCCCCGGCTGCGGGTGCTGCTCATGCTGCTGCTCGCCCTGCTGGTCGCGGGGGCGCACACCGAGGCCCTGGCAGGGCCGGCCGCCGCGGTGTCCACCGAGTCGTACGGCGCGGAGCACGACGTACTCGGCACAGCGCTGCGCCCACCGGCGCGGCCCGGCCATCCCCGGACCGCCCCGCTGCGGCCTGCGCCCCGCGCCGTCGGATGCCCGCAGCCGTCGGCTCCCCTTCCCTTCGCCGTACGGCCGCCGCACTCCCCCGTGCTGCACGCCCTGCGCACGGTGGTCCTGCGCTGCTGACAGGACCGGTTCCCGAACCGGTCAGGTCACCCCATCAGCGACGCGAGGACACAGCCATGCACAGCGACCCGTACGCGGTCCTGCACGCGCTTCTGCGCGCGGAGGCCGTACGCAGTACGCCGAAGCCCAAGGCCCAGCCGAAGCAGTCGGCGAAGAAGCCGCAGCGGACGGCTCCGCACGGACAGGAACGCGAGTAACGAGACGGCGGCCGTCCCGAGGGGACGGCCGCCCGCGCATCATCGTCGCGCGCCCTACCGTCTCCGCTTCGCGGTACCGAAGATCGAGCGGGTGATCTCCCGGCCGAGCTGAGTGCCCAGGGAGCGGGCCAGGGACTTGAAGACCCCGCTGCCGACCACCTGTTCGACGACCGAGGGCTCCTCGGCGGGAGCCGCGGTGCGCCCCCGGGCCGCGGGCTCCTCCTCCCGGCGGCCGGCCGCCTCCGCCTCCCGCGCCGTCAGCTTCTCGTACGCCGATTCCCGGTCGACCGCCCGCGCGTACCGCCCGTACAGGGGCGACGACTTCACCGCCTGGTCCAGTACGGCCGCGTCGACCGGCCCCATCAGCGACTCCGGGGCCCGCAGCCGGGTCACCGCCACCGGCGTCGGCGCGCCCTTCTCGCTCAGTACGGTGACCACCGCCTCGCCGGTGCCCAGGCCCGTCAGGACCTCCTCCAGGTCGTACGCCGAGTTCGGGAACGTCTTCACCGTCGACTTCAGCGCCTTCTGGTCGTCGGGCGTGAAAGCGCGCAACGCATGCTGGACACGGTTCCCGAGCTGGGCCAGGACGTCCGCCGGTACGTCCTTCGGGGTCTGCGTGACGAAGAAGACGCCGACCCCTTTCGAGCGAATCAGCCGGACGGTCTGCGTGATGGAGTCGAGGAACGCCTTCGACGCGTCGTTGAAGAGCAGATGCGCCTCGTCGAAGAAGAAGACGAGCTTCGGCTGATCCGCGTCACCGACCTCGGGGAGATCGTGGAAGAGGTCCGCGAGCAGCCACATCAGGAAGGTCGAGAAGAGCTGCGGCTTGTCCTGCACGGCCGGGAGTTCCAGGACCGAGACCGTGCCCCGGCCGTCGGACGCCGTGCGCAGCAGCTCACTCGTGTCGAACTCGGGTTCCCCGAAGAACGGGCTCATCCCCTGCGCCTCGAACGCCGTGAAGGAACGCAGGATCACCCCGGCCGTGGCCGTGGAGATCCCGCCGAGGGCTTTCAGCTCCTGCTTGCCCTCGTCCGAGGTCAGGAAGGCGACCACGGCCCGCAGGTCCTTCAGGTCCACCAGCTCCAGACCCTTCTGGTCCGCGTAGTGGAAGATAAGGCCGAGCGACTGCTCCTGGGTCTGGTTGAGCTGGAGCACCTTGGACAGCAGGACCGGTCCGAAGCTGGTGATCGTGGCGCGTACGGGGATGCCGTGGCCCATGCCGCCCAGGGCGTAGAACTCGCTGGGAAAGCCGGCCGGCGCCCACTCCTGGTGGACCTCGGCGGCCCGGCCGTGCACCCGGTCGTTCTCCCGGCCGGGCGCCGAGATGCCGGAGACGTCGCCCTTCACATCCGCGAGGAACACCGGCACGCCCTGCGCCGACAGCTGCTCGGCGATCAGTTGGAGCGTCTTGGTCTTGCCGGTGCCGGTGGCGCCCGCGACCAGCCCGTGCCGGTTGAGCATGGGCAGCGGGATGCGGATCTGCGCGTCCGGCAGGCACCGGCCGTCCCACAGGAGGGCGCCCAGATCGAGGGCGGGACCGGCGAAGGCGTACCCCGAAGCGATCTTCAGGGCCTCCTGGGGAAGTGCGGGAGCACTCCCGGCCACCTCGGGGGTCTCGGCCTGCGGCACGGTCTCCCTGTCACTCATCTCAGGCCCCTGTTCCCGATTTGCACCGCTTTGCTGCGTCATTTCCAGCGTCGCACTCCGTCGTGCTGGCTGCGCCCGGAAGGTCTTGACCGGTAGGCTTTCCGTGTGATCTTCAAGCGCATCGGAAACGGCCGGCCGTACCCCGACCACGGCCGGGAAAGCACCCGGCAGTGGGCGGACGTCGCGCCGCGCCCGGTCCGCCTCGATCAGCTCGTGACGACCAAGGGCCAACTCGACCTGGAAACGCTGCTCGCCGAGGACTCCACGTTCTACGGCGACCTCTTCGCGCACGTCGTGAAGTGGCAGGGCGACCTGTACCTGGAGGACGGGCTGCACCGCGCCGTCCGCGCGGCACTCCAGCAGCGCCAGGTACTGCACGCACGCGTGCTCGAACTGGACTGACACCCGCGGCCCGGCCCGAGACCGGCCGGGAGCGCCCGCGCGTTGCCCCTTTCGGGTTGGACTGGGCACCGGGCAATGATCATTTAGTAGGAATCGCAGCGCGGGCACACTACGCTGCGCCCATGAGCATGCTGACTCCCCCTGGCATGGGCGGCGAGTACCGGATCACGGGGGACAAATACCCGCGGATGCGCCGCCCCCGAGGGCGCCGCAGGCTCGTGTTCGCGGTCATCGCGTCCGCGGCCGCGCTGGGCCTGATCGGCTGGGGCACCCTGCAGCTCATCGACGTCTTCACGGGCGGCGGCGACCGGGCGACCGCCGCGAGCTCCAAGGCGCACTGCGCGACCGGGGCGAGCCCCTCCGCCACCCCGACCACAGCCGCGGCGAAGGCACTTCCCGAGCCGGGGAAGATCACCGTCAACGTCTTCAACGCCACGCCCCGCAGCGGGCTCGCCAAGAAGACCGCGGACGAGCTGAAGAAGCGCGGCTTCCGCATCGGCGACGTGGGCAACGCGACGAGTGAGTACGACAAGAAGGTCAAGGGCGTCGGCATACTGTTCGGCCCCGAGGCCTCCCTCGACACCTCGCTGCCGGTCCTCGGCACGCAGCTCGCCGACGCCGAGCGCCGCACGGACGCGGGCCGCAAGGGCACGGCCGTCGACCTGATCATCGGCACCGGCTTCAAGGCGCTGACGAGCAAGGCGGACGCCGACAAGGCCCTGGCCGAGCTGACCGGTCCCGCGCCGACGTCCACCGCCACGAAGAAGAACTGCTAGCAGCCACGCGCACCGGGGCTGCTCAGCAGTGCCGGTCAACGGGGCTGCTCAGCAGTGCCGGTCAACGGGGCTGCTCAGCAGTGCCGGTGCGTCCGAACCGCTCAGCAGTCCCGTACGCCAGAAACCGCTCAGCAGTCCCGTACGCCAGAAACCGCTCGGCGATCCCGTACGCGGAACCGCGCGGCAGCCCCCTACGGCGTCCCGCTGGTGCTCCTACTCGGCAGCCCCGTACATCCGGTCCCCCGCGTCTCCCAGGCCGGGGACGATGTAGCCGTGCTCGTTGAGGCGCTCGTCGACCGAGGCCGTCACGACCGTGACCGGCGTGCCCGCCAGGTCGCGCTCCATGATCTCGACGCCCTCCGGGGCGGCGAGCAGCACCACGGCGGTCACATCGTCCGCACCGCGCTTGATCAGCTCCTGGATCGCCGCCACGAGGGTGCCGCCGGTGGCCAGCATCGGGTCCAGGACGTACACCTGACGCCCGGAAAGGTCGTCCGGCATCCGGGTCGCGTACGTGGACGCCTGGAGCGTCTCCTCGTCGCGCACCATGCCCAGGAAGCCCACCTCGGCGGTCGGCAGCAGCCGGACCATGCCGTCGAGCATGCCGAGACCGGCGCGCAGGATCGGCACGACCAGCGGGCGCGGGTGGGACAGCCTGACGCCCGTGGTCGGGGCGACCGGGGTCACGATGTCGACCTGCTCGGTGCGCACGTCCCGGGTGGCCTCGTAGGCGAGCAGGGTGACCAGCTCGTCGGCGAGCCGACGGAAGGTCGGGGAGTCGGTGCGCTGGTCGCGGAGAGTGGTGAGCTTGTGGGCGACCAGGGGGTGGTCGACGACGTGGAGACGCATGCCCTAACAGTAACCGGGCTCCCCGGGCCCACCACCGGCCCGCCGGGCAAGGCCCCCTGCTGAGGCCGCCCGCCCGTCACCCACAGCCACCTTGCTCGAGGGGATCCACACCCGCCCCTTTCGATCCACGAGGGCATCAAACCGGCCATCAGGGGGAAAGTGGGAGGGACGTACCTGGGGTGGTGTGCCTATGCCGGAGCGGAACGGCAACTCGACGGAACAGCGGGAGACCGAGGCAGAGCGCAGGCGGCGCCGGGCCCAGTTCCTGCGGGAACTCACGGAGGCCCGGGAGCTGCGCGAGCGCGTCCAGCCCCGCCGCGCCAAGGCCGCCCGCCTTCGCCGCGCCATGCGCATGCGCACCTTCCGCTGGTAGCCGCGCCCGGCGCGCGCCCACCGCAAAGGACCCGCAGCGGCGCAATGAGGCCTGCTCCACAGGGTGATCGCGCCCACGCCGTGGTGTGGCCGCATGCATATGCGGCGTCCCCGGCCGCGTACGATCCACCCGTGGCGGCTACGAGTGCGCTGGTGGGCCCGAGAGCAAGCGAACCGTGGGGGCGCGCCCCCGACGGCGACCGAGCGATCAAAACAGCCAGACACAGCAGGCCGAAGACGTCCCCTGAACGCTCTCTTTCTGCCACGATTCCGAGTGGGCGGGGCTCGGAGCAGCACTCCCCGTCCACAAACCTCCGCCGGGGGGACCCCCAACCGGCACACCTATGACCAGTGGGAGAGTCACGGTGTACTTCGCCGCACTGCTCGCGCGCACCGAAGACGGGTGGGAAGCGAGCGACACAGAGCTCGACGATGTGGAAACCCTGTCGGATCTGACCGACCTGGCCCGTGAAGCCTCGGACGAGGACACGGTGCTCCTGCTCATCGAGCAGGAGGACGCGTGGTTCGGGGTCCTCCGCGTGGATGGCGAGGAGGACCCTCGTATCTACGTCTCGGACGCCGCCGCGGCTGCCCGCAGCTCGTACGGCGAGATCCTGCTCACGGACGAACTGCTAGGACGGGAGCCCGGCGACGACGACGTCGCCGACCTGGACTCCCTCGACCTCGACGGCACCGAGGACGGTGAACCCGACAGCGACACGGACACCGCCGACGACGACGATGACGACGGCGCGACCGGCGAGGCCGCGGTGTCGCACAGCCCCGTCGGCGACAGCCAGATCCTCGACGACCTGGGCGTCGGCGAGAAGGAGCTGCGCGCTCTCGACGCCGACGACGCTCTCAGCTCGATCGCCGAGGCCCTGGGAGCCGCGGAGGTCCTGGAGACCGTCCGCTAGGGCGTGTCCTCGCTCGGAGAAGCAACACGTCCGAGAAGAAACAAGCCGAAGAACGAACACGCCGAAGAACGAACACGCCCGAGAAGGAACACGTCGGAGAAGAACACCTCCGGCAAAGAAACACGTCGGAGTACGAACAACGGCGTCCTGTTGGCGCGGGTGAGCGGGGTTCGGCGCGGGCGGCCGCCGGGCGGTGGAGGCGAGGGCCATGTCCCCTCGGCCTCCCCCGCTCCCGGTCCCGGCTGCGCCCGGACGGGACAGCACGGCGGACGCGCGTGCCGGACCCCGCGGCCGCGGCATGACGCCCTGCCGGAGAGGCTCTGGAATTCCGGTGAGCAACGCGGAGGAGACGGCCCGGACGGCCGAGCGGCCCGATCCGGTACGTGACCCCTGGCGGGCCGCGATGCGGCTCGCCCTGACGGAGGCCGTACGCGCCGCCGAGAGCGCGGACGTCCCCGTCGGGGCCGTGGTGCTGGCCCCGGACGGTTCGGTGATCGCCCGCGGGCACAACGAACGCGAGGCGACCGGCGATCCGACGGCGCACGCGGAGGTACTGGCCGTCCGGCGGGCCGCCGAACGGCTCGGCCGGTGGCGGCTGTCCGGCTGCACCCTCGTGGTGACGCTGGAGCCCTGCACGATGTGCGCGGGCGCGCTCGTACAGTCCCGGGTGGACCGGGTCGTCTACGGCGCCCGCGACGAGAAGGCCGGCGCGGCCGGTTCCCTCTGGGACGTCGTACGCGACCGACGCCTCAACCACCGGCCCGAGGTGATCGAGGGCGTACTCGCCGACGAGTGCGCCGGCCTCCTCACGGAGTTCTTCCGCGAACGCTGACCCGGACCCCGGGCCCCCCGATACGGATTTCAGACCACGGCCCCCCTTGGGGTAGGGTCTCCCTCGGTAGCGTGTCCGAGCGGCCGAAGGAGCTCGCCTCGAAAGCGAGTGTGGCGCAAGTCACCGAGGGTTCAAATCCCTCCGCTACCGCAGGTAGGAGAGGCGCACGGTTCATCGAACCGTGCGCCTCTTCGGCTTCCGTCTCAGTTCCCGTCTCAATCGAGACGCTGGGTGCAGGCAGATCTCTATAAACGGCGTGCATCGAGCTTTCGGGGAGCACACTCTCAGTGAGTGAACCGATGCAGGCGCCGAGGCGCCTGAGGGGGGCGGAGCATGGATGCTGGAGTGATCTCACTGCTCATTGGCTGGGCAGCGGTGATCGTTGCTGCGGCAGCAAGCGGCATCGTTCGGGACCTTTTGGCTTCGATCTTCCGCCGCCCGAGGAAAACATCCATGTTCGTCGAGGTTGACGGCAAACGGATTGAAGTAAGCGGCCCCAGCCTCAAGGAAGTCGCAGCGGCCATTGACGAGTACGTACGCGTGGCAGGCCTGGCGAACGAACGCGTACGCCAGGACAACAGCGGCCCTTCAGACGAGACGCCAGAAGTACCCCCAGACGACACACCCTCTAGTCAAAACACCATCTACAACATCAGCACCTTCACGGGTGGTGTCTCCACTGTGCAGTCCTCGAGCACCCAGGGAACACCGGGTGGAGCAGGGGGTGGGTCAGGTGAGTGAGAGCCTCGCGAACACCCGCACCGACGTTGCCACCCCAGCTCTGGCACCTGAGACAGCGCCAGAAGCGGTTGCCGCCGCCCCAGGGGTCACGACGGTAACCGCGCACTTCAAGCTGGTCTTCATCTGCGTGACCGTGATCACAGTGCTCACACTCCTTGCCAGTCTTTACATCGGAATCTTCGTAGAGAAACCGACTGAGGCTGCCAAGTCCGCTATGGACACCTGCTCGACCCTCGCAAATCTGGGCTTCGGCGCCATGGTCGGGCTCTTGGGCGGCAAGGCTGTGCAGTAGCAGGGGGCAGTGACCGTCACCGCCCCCTGCGGCAAACGGCTACTCCCAGATGAGCCCGTCAAGCTGACGAGCAACATCGCTGCGAACTGAGTCCACCATGTGCTGGTACCGCGCAGCCATGGCCGTGGTGGACCAGCCCATGAGCCCCATGACGGCCCGCTCCGAGACTCCGAGGATCAGCAGGACTGTGGCGGCGGTGTGACGGGCGTCGTGCAGTCGGCCGTCTCGGACCTTCGCATCGTCAAGCAACTCCTTCCAGTCGTCGTAATCCGTCCGGGGTGATGTGCCGCGCCCGGTCGGCGTCGCGAAGAGCCATCCTTCGTCCGTCCAGTCGGCGCCGGCCGCCGCTCGTTCGGCCTGCTGCTTGGCCTGGTGCGTCCGCAGCAGGTCTACGAGCTGTGAGGGCAAGCCCACGGCCCGCCGACCGGCGCGAGACTTCGTGTCAGCCGTCTCCGGGTTGGTCCGCTGACGCTGCGAGCAGTACCCGGCTTTCCTCCCGCAGGTGTCCCCGCACCCGTGGGCGTAGCGCGGTCGGCGGCGGCTCCGCCGGACCATGAGCACGCCCCGGTCAAGGTCGACGTCCGCCCACTTGAGTCCGAGCGCCTCACCCTGCCGGAGTCCGAGGGCGAGGGCGACGGCCCACCGGGCGGAGTTCCTGCGGTAGTCGGCCGCCCGCAAGAGCCGCTGTACTTCTTCGACGGTGTAGGGCTCGATCTCCTCTTCGCTGACGCGCGGGGACTTGGCGAGTTGGACGGGGTTCCGGGCAAGGTGGCCGCGCCGTACCGCTTCGTTCAGCGCGGTGCGGAAGGTGCGGTGAATCTGGTGGATCGTCCCCGCCTTCCGGCCGTCGGCGACCATGCGCCCGTAGAAAGCCTCGATGTACTCGGGCTTGAGTTTGTCCAGCCGGTGAGCACCGAGGGCGGGGATCAGGTGCTTCCGCACGGCGACGCCGTACCCGACCATGGTGTTCTCGTTGACTGCGAGCGGGGCAATGTTCTCGACCCAGTGCGTCAGCCACGTCTTGACCGTCCAGGGACGCCCCGCCTTTCGGATGCTCTTGGCGTCGCGTTGCTGCTCCAGCTCGCGGACAGCTGGCGAGATGGCGAGACATCGCCCTCGACGCCGGTGCCACTCCTGTGCTGGTCTACCTCGCAGCCAGCCATGACGAGCTGTGGGCGAGGATCAGCAAGCGCAACGAGTTCCACGCGAAAGATCCCAACTCGATCTACTTCTCGGAGAGCGACCTCCAGCGGTACCGCACCCGGTTCATCCCCCCTCAGGCAGACGAACCGCACCTCGTGTACGACGGCGATACTGCGGCCGTAATCGCGGCTCTGGACGCCTCCGGCCCTGGGTGCGCAGAGGGTTAATCTTTTACGTTGCCGCCGTCTTTTCCTTGCGCTCACAAGAGGTCTGACGCCACCAGCCCCGAGGGGCTAGGACCTCTCGGTGCACCACCATGCGAGCGACAATCCGGCCCACTGTGTGATCTGCATCACGCAAGATGGCCTACCCCCGACGATTCGGCTTGACCCGGGGCCGAGGTAGGGGTATTGGCCACTCCGCCGACGACACTGCACTTCGGCGAGCCGTACGGCCTGACCTGCGCTGCACTACGGGCAGTGACGGGCAATTTTCGATGGCCTAGTTGAACAATTGTGACGCATCACACGTTCCTTGATTCCCTCGTCGCGCTTCGCTGTCATCAGTGCAGGAGGTCCCTACAGGGGTCTTCACGGTGGCCAGCCGCAGCCCTGAAACGGCTGCGGCCCCCTGCTGCGAACAGGGGGCCGCCGGGTCTTCAGCCGATCTCCAGAGGAGTCGTCACCCATGTCCCATCGTAGTGATGCACCTAGAAAGTGCCAGACTGACGAGACGCAGGTCACGGCTCGTCACCCCTGGAACTACACCGCGAGGGCCGCCGCCACCGGAGGCTGCTGTGTGTAATGGCCTCTCCCCTACACAAGTCGCATCCCGGCTCAAGGAGCTAGACCGGATTCAGCGTCGCCTAGAGGCCGCCGGGTTCACCCTGTGCGGGGTGCTCTTCATAAGCACCGCCGGATGCTACGCCGCCGTCATCTTCTCCGCGCAGGCTGCGAACGGGCCGGCGACGACAGCCTGGGTCGCTTTCGCAGTACTCTCCTCCGGCATCTCCGCAGCATTGTTCAAGGCCACCCGGAGTGCGCAGAAGCGGCGCAGGAGCCGTAAAGCTTCACCAGGCGGGGCGGAGGTGCCTGCGGCTGGAACCGCTCCAGCTTGCGCCCATTGACCAGTGCAAACGGGGGGCGGGGTTGGGTGCCCCACCGAGACTCCGCCCGTCTCACTTTCCGTCTCATTCATTGCTGCTCAGAGTCGTCCAGGGTCGTTCAAACCGACCCTCGGGCACGGCGCCAGTACCGAAATGAACGCCCCTGAACACGCGCGTATCGCGCTCTGACCAGCACGAACAGACCTCGAAAGCGAGTGTGGCGCAAGTCACCGAGGGTTCAAATCCCTCCGCTACCGCTTGTGAAGGGCCCCGTCGAAAGACGGGGCCCTTCGTGCGTCCGGGACGGGACCGGGCCCCCGGATTCCCTGCCGCGCCCCGTGTCCGCCCCCACCCCCCACCGCCGGCCGGCCCTCAGCCGCCCCTGTCCCCCGCACGGCCCGGCACACGGCCCGGCAAGGGTCCTCCGCCCTCCGCGCGTTGGTCCGCAAAGGCGCGGTGAGGACGTGGTGGACACGTGATCCTTTAGGGGCCTCCGAACACATGCCCGGGTTACACTCACCGGCGGCAACCGGGCCCCGCGGGGCGCAGGAGACGGGGGAGGCCGCGGTGGCGGTGCAGTCGAAGAAGATCGCTCTCTATGTGCTCGTGGTCTTCGTGCTCTACGTGATCATCACAGACCCGGCCAAAGCGGCCGACTATGTCCAGATAGGGTTCGAGGGCATCTCCAATGCCGCTCAGGCCATCGGCGACTTCATGTCATGGATCGCCGACGGGGCCAAGAACTGAGGCTCCCCGGAGCCGGGCGGCCGACGTCGCACCCCTGGGAGCACCCGTGATCCGCCACTTGGTCCTCTTCAAGCTCAATGAGGGCGTCGAGCGCGACGACCCGCGCGTCGTGGAGGGCGTACGCGCCTTCCGCGCCCTCGGCGGTCAGATCGACGAGCTGCGCTTCTGGGAGTGCGACTGGAACATCACCGACCGGCCCATCGCGTACGACTTCGCGATCAATTCGGCGGTCGAGGACACGGACGCCCTCAAGCGCTATCTGGAGCACCCGGCACACCAGGCGGGCGTCGCACTGTGGCGGGAGTTCGCCACGTGGGTGATCGCCGACTACGAGTTCTGAGCGCCCCCGGACAAGCCCGCACAAGCCCTCCGCCGAACCGGCCGGGGGCTTTTGCGCGCCCTACGCCCCATAACACGCCCAACTCGCCTTCAACACGGAGTTATGCGGTGCTTGCACACAGTGCACATGTCTTGTGATGCTATGACCGCTTTTGACGGTGAGTTGACGGATGCGTTGACGGATGAAGAGGTGGCGTTGACCTTGTCGGCCAGTACTGCGCCACCCCAGGAAGGTGCTCCGGCTCCCGCTCCGGCCCCCTCCGTCCTACCCGCCACCGCCCCCGCCCAGGCCGCCACCCCCGTTCAGACCCCCGTTCAGACCCCCGCTCCCACCCAGTTCCAGGACACCGCCGCCGCCCCCGAGAAGCGCCGCGGCGCCGACACCCGCGCCCTCACCCAGGTGCTCTTCGCCCAGCTCAAGGACTTGCGTCCGGGCAGTCCGGAACACAGCCGCGTCCGCGGGGCGCTCATCGAGGCCAACCTCCCGCTCGTCCGCTACGCGGCCGCCCGCTTCCGCAGCCGCAACGAGCCGATGGAGGACGTCGTCCAGGTCGGCACCATCGGCCTGATCAACGCGATCGACCGCTTCGACCCCGACCGGGGCGTGCAGTTCCCGACCTTCGCGATGCCGACCGTCGTGGGCGAGATCAAGCGGTACTTCCGCGACAACGTCCGTACGGTCCACGTCCCGCGCCGGCTGCACGAACTGTGGGTGCAGGTGAACAGCGCGACCGAGGACCTGACGACCGCCTTCGGGCGCTCCCCGACCACGGCCGAGATCGCCGAGCGGCTGCGCATCACCGAGGAGGAGGTGCTCTCCTGCATCGAGGCCGGACGCTCGTACCACGCGACCTCACTGGAGGCGGCCCAGGAGGGCGACGGGCTGCCGGGACTCCTCGACCGGCTCGGCTACGAGGACCCGGCCCTCGACGGGGTCGAGCACCGCGACCTCGTACGGCATCTCCTCGTACAGCTGCCCGAGCGCGAACAGCGCATCCTCCTCCTGCGCTACTACAGCAATCTGACGCAGTCCCAGATCAGCGCCGAACTGGGTGTCTCCCAGATGCATGTGTCAAGGCTGCTCGCCCGTAGCTTCGCGCGACTGCGATCCGCAAACAGGATCGAGGCGTAACCGACAAGAGCGAATCGCTCATCGGCGCTCTTCCCGACAGTTCTGCGCTGATAAACCGTCAGACCCCCTTTATCCAGGGCGTATTCACCCTCTCCATGTCGACATGTCACTACAGCGTGTTGCCGACATGTGACATTCTGCCGGAAGCGCGTTTGCCGCGGCCTCGCCTCCGGTATTCAGGTGGAGGCTGCGTTCCTCCGACGGGAGCGTCCGCCGCGACCGTCCGCGACCCAAAGGGGGTGGCATGTCCGCAGACCAGGGCAGCTCGAAGGTGCTCACGCTCACGAAGAGCGAATCCGCGCCCGACGTGCTTCATGACGTCCCGGCCGTCCCGGCCTCGGAAGCCCCGACCCTTCCGGCCCCGGACCTTCCGGCCACGGAAGTCCCGGCTCCGCAGACCTCGGGGGCCATCGACACCCGCACCCTGTCCCGCTCCCTCTTCCTGCGGCTCGCCGCACTCGACGAGAGCAGCCCGGAGCGCGCGTACGTCCGGGACACCCTCATCGAACTGAACCTCCCGCTCGTACGGTACGCGGCAGCCCGCTTCCGCAGCCGCAACGAGCCGATGGAGGACATCGTCCAGGTCGGCACCATCGGCCTGATCAAGGCGATCGACCGCTTCGACTGCGAACGCGGCGTCGAGTTCCCGACGTTCGCGATGCCGACGGTCGTGGGCGAGATCAAGCGCTTCTTCCGGGACACGTCGTGGTCGGTCCGCGTGCCGCGCCGCCTCCAGGAGCTGCGCCTGGCCCTCACCAAGGCGAGCGACGAGCTCTCCCAGAAGCTGGACCGCTCGCCGACGGTCGCCGAACTCGCCGCCGTCCTCGGCGTGTCCGAGGAAGACGTGGTCGACGGACTGGCGGTGGGCAACGCCTACACCGCCTCCTCCCTCGACTCCCCGGCCCCCGAGGACGACGGCGGCGAGGGCTCGCTGGCCGACCGCCTCGGCTACGAGGACACGGCACTGGAGGGCGTGGAGTACCGCGAGTCGCTCAAGCCGCTGCTCGCCAAGCTGCCGCCGCGCGAGCGCCGCATCATCATGCTGCGGTTCTTCGCCAACATGACGCAGTCGCAGATCGGCGAGGAGGTCGGCATCTCACAGATGCACGTCTCCCGCCTGCTGACCCGCACGCTGGCCCAGCTGCGGGAAGGCCTCATCTCCGACTGAGGCCTCGCGGACCCGCAGGTGCCTGAGAGGCCGTACAGGTGCCTGAGGGTTCAAAATTGACGGATCGTCAGCCACACTGGCGCGATGCGTCGAGGGCCGAGTCAAAGGCTGAGTCGAGGACTGAGCGGAGGGCCTGGCCGTAGGCCGGGTGCAGCACCGACACATGGCCGCCGAGGCGCTCTTGCGGGCGCCTCGGCGGCTTTGGTCTGCCTGGGAGCCGTACTGGCCGCGTGCGGAAACGGCGGGGGCGGCGGGGGGTATGCCGCGGTGGGCCCCGGGGACACACCCCGGGCGTCCGGGGCGGCGGCTCCTACGGGGGATGTGACGCTGGTGCCGCTGGACGGTGCGTCCGTCTCCGGCAGCCCCGGCCGAAAGTCTTCGGCGGCCGACGGCAACTCACCCGGCGGCGAAGGCGGTTCGGGGCCGTCCGCGTCCGGTGCGCCGGAAGGCTCCGGTTCCGCGCCGTCGGGCGGCCGTGCCGACCCCGGTCGTGCGCACGGAGGTTCGCCGACCCCGTCGGTGTCGTCCGGCGGCGGGGGCGGGGGCGGCGGCGGTGGCGGCACGTCGACGGGCGGGAGTGCGACGCTCGGCGGGCCCGCCGCGCTGAGCGTGAGTACTCCCGTGCGCGAAGCGTCCGACAAGCGGTGGTGCGAGAAGGTGACCGTTTCCTTTCACAACACCGGTGGCGGCGCGGCGCGTTCGGGCACGGTGACCTTCGGTACGCACATCATCGGGGCGCTCGGGATCGACTGGGCGACGATCGAGTCCACCGAGGACCTGCCCGTCCCGATCGCCGCCGGCGCCACCCGGAAGAAGACCTGGACGGTGTGCGTCGACGCCTGGCGCGTACCGCTGGGCATGCACATCGAGACCCGGGACGTGTCCGTCCAGGGGGAGTGAGCTGCCGCCGGCCCGGCCGCCCGGACGATTACTTCAGCGCGAGCCAGGCGACGGCCGCGACGACCACCACGGCGACGACGATGCCGACGATCAGGCCGAGGCGGGGTCCGGCGGGAGCGGGCGCCTGCGGCTGCTGACGGCCCTGCGGGCCCTCGTCGACGAAGGCACGGAACATCTGGGTGCTGCCGGCGGGGTCGTAGTTGCCCTCGGGGCCCTGGGTGTTAGCCATGGCCCAGGACCCTAGCGAATACGCGGGGACTACCCAAGTGGGGCCCCTGCCGGGCCGGACGTCCTCGCCCTCGGCCACGGGACGGGCAGGGCGTCGATCGACCGCTCCTGACCTCCCCACCTGCGGCTTTACGCCTGCCAATACTTGCCTTTGCCAAGTTTTTATCCCTGAAGACCCTATTTAGTTTGCCTGCGGCAACCAACTTTCCTATGGTTGCCCTAAGCAACGAATACGGGAGGTGTGATGGCCGAGCAGACGCAGTACGAGGAACTGGCCCGTCAGCTCAGCGCCTTCGGTGCCGTGAAGCGGGACATGACGCGGATCCTGCCGCACGACTGTCCCGGCGGCTCGGCCGCCGTGCTCACGCTGCTCGGCCGCCACGGCGACATGCGGATGAGCAGGCTCGCCGAGCTGCTCGCCGTGGACATGTCGGTGACCAGCCGCCATGTCACCCACGTCGCGGACCGGGGCTGGATCGAACGGTCCCCCGACCCCGCGGACAAGCGCTCGCGCATCCTGCACCTCACCGCTGCGGGAAAGGAGCAGCTGGGCGAGCTGTCCCGGCGCTCGTCGCAGCTCCTGGCCGAACGGCTGAGCGACTGGTCCGACGACGAGGTCGGTCTGCTCATCCAGCTCATGGCCCGGCTGCGCGAGAGCTTCGGCGACTGCCGCTCCACGCTGCGGCCCCCGCACCCGTATTCGACGGAGGCCGACGACGTAGTCGGCCCGCCCGTTCCGACCACCCGTACACCCGCATAAGACACGTAAGAAAAGGAAGCCCATGGCAACGACCACACCAGCCGGTGTGCGGGGCTCTCACGCCAAGCACGGAGGCGGTCCCGACGGCGCCCCGATGACGCACCGGCAGATCATGGAGGCCCTCTCCGGTCTCCTGCTCGGCATGTTCGTCGCGATCCTGTCGTCGACGATCGTCTCCAACGCCCTGCCCGAGATCATCGGTGACCTGGGCGGCGGCCAGTCCGCCTACACCTGGGTCGTCACCGCCGCGCTGCTGTCCATGACCGCGACCACGCCCCTGTGGGGCAAGCTCGCCGACCTGTACAGCAAGAAGGCACTCGTCCAGATAGCCCTCGTCATCTATGTGCTGGGATCGGCCGCCGCGGGTCTGTCCCAGAACGCCGGCACGCTCATCGCCTGCCGGGTGGTCCAGGGCGTCGGCGTCGGCGGTCTCTCCGCCCTCGCCCAGATCGTGATGGCCGCGATGATCTCCCCGCGCGAGCGGGGCCGTTACTCCGGCTACCTCGGCGCGACCTTCGCCGTCGCCACCGTCGGCGGCCCGCTGCTCGGCGGTGTCATCACCGACACCTCGTGGCTCGGCTGGCGCTGGTGCTTCTACGTCGGTGTGCCGTTCGCGGTCATCGCGCTGATCGTGCTCCAGAAGACCCTGCACCTGCCCGTCGTGAAGCGGGACGTGAAGGTCGACTGGGGCGGCGCGTTCTTCATCTCCGCGGCGGTCTCGCTGCTGCTGGTCTGGGTCACCTTCGCCGGTGACAAGTACGACTGGATCTCGTGGCAGACCTACGCGATGGTCGGCGGCGCGATCGTCCTCGGGCTGCTGTTCGTGCTGGTCGAGGCCAAGGCGAGCGAGCCGATCATCCCGCTGCGGCTGTTCCGCAACCGCACCATCACCCTCTCCTCCATCGCCTCGCTCTTCGTGGGTGTCGCGATGTTCACCGGCACGGTGTTCTTCAGCCAGTACTTCCAGCTGGCCCGCGACAAGTCCCCGACCATGTCGGGCGTGATGACCATCCCGATGATCGGTGGCCTGTTCATCTCCTCCACCGTCTCCGGCCAGGTCATCACCAAGACCGGCAAGTGGAAGGCCTGGCTGGTCAGCGGTGGCGTCCTGGTCACGGCGGGCCTCGGCCTGCTGGGCACGATCCGCTACGACACGGACTACTGGAAGATCGCGATCTTCATGGCGGTCATGGGTCTAGGCATCGGCATGATGATGCAGAACCTGGTGCTGTCGACGCAGAACCAGGTGGCCCCCGAGGACCTCGGCTCGGCCAGCTCGACCGTCACCTTCTTCCGGTCCCTCGGCGGTGCGATCGGTGTCTCCGCGCTCGGCGCGGTCATGGCCAACCGGATCACCGACTACGTCAAGGACGGCCTGACCGACCTCGGCCCGAAGTACGCGGCCGCGGCCGCCGGGTCCAGCTCCTCCAGCAGCATCCCGGACATGGACAAGCTGCCCGCGCCGCTGCGCACCGTGATGGAGAGCGCGTACGGGCACGGCATCGCGGACGTCTTCCTGATCGCCTCCTGCCTGGCGCTGCTGGCCTTCGTCGTCACCCTCTTCATCAAGGAGGTTCCGCTGCGGACCTCCGGCGGTCTGGCGCAGGCCGCTCAGGCCAACGCCGAGGCGGCGACGCCGACCGGTGTCACCGGAACCCCCGAGGTCGCGGAGGCCACCGAGGCCGCCACGGCGTCCGGCGCGGCGCAGGAACAGGAGAAGGTCCCCAGCTGGGCCGTCGCCACCACCGAGGCCGGTCCCGAGGGCACGCAGCCGCTGTCCGCGGTCGCCACGATGGCCGCCGGCCCGGGTGAGCAGGCCTTCGGCGGGATCCCGGTACGCGGCTACGTCCGCGGCACCGAGAGCGCCCCCGTCCCGCAGGCCGCGGTGACGCTGATCTCGCTCGCGGGACGGCAGCTCGGCCGGTCGGTCGCGCAGTTCGACGGCTCCTACGCGGTGGACGCGCCGGGCACGGGCTCGTACGTCCTGATCGCCTCCGCCGACGGCTTCCAGCCGCAGGCCTCCACGATCGTCGTGAACGACGAGCCGGTCGCGTACGACATCCTGCTGAGCGGCACCAGCGGCCTCAGCGGGGTCGTGCGGGCCGTCGAGACCGGGACCCCGGTCAAGGACGCCATGGTCATCGTGACCGATGTGCGGGGCGATGTGCTGGCCACCGGGACGACCGGTGAGCAGGGCGAGTTCTCGTTCGCCGAGCTGGTGCCGGGCGCCGTGACGGTCGCCGTGAACGCGGCGGGTCACCGTCCGCTCGCCCTGCCCGTCGAGGTCGGCGGCACCGGGGTCACCCGGGTCGAGGTCGAGCTCAGCTCCGGCGCGCAGGTCCAGGGTGTCGTCCGGGCACCGGGCGGGCCGCTCGGCGACGCGCGGGTCACGCTGGTCGACGCGGCCGGCAACGTGGTCGGCACGGCCAGGACCGGTGCGGACGGCGCGTACGCCTTCACCGACCTGGACAGCGGCGAGTACACCGTCATCGCGACGGGCTACCCGCCGGTGGCGACGGCCCTGACGGTGGGCGGCCGCGGCGTCGACGACCACGACATCGCGCTCTCCCACCCGGGCGAGTAGGCAGGACCCCGGCTCGTGGGGGCGCGCTCTGAGCGGAGGTGCGCCCCCGCGGGCCGGATTTTTTTGAGCGTTTCACGGGGATTTCCAAGGATTTAGAGGGAGAGCACACGATGGGACTGACCGCACGGATCCGCACCCGGGACGGATGGGCCGTGTCGCACGCGGTCGTCACGGTGACCGATATGACGGGCGCCCAGGTGGTGCGCGCCGAGGCCGACGGGGAGGGCGTCGTCCGCGACGGGACCGCGCTGGCGCCCGGCGCCCACACCGTGATCGTCACCGCCGTGGGGTACGCGCCGGCCGCGTCGAGCGCCATCGTCACGGCGAGCGGCCGGGCCGAGGTCGGCACTGTGACGCTGGCTCGGCAGGGCGGCACCGAACTGCCGCCGCCCGGCGCCTGGACCATCGACCCGGCGCACTCCTCCGTCGGTGCCGTCGCCCAGCACCTGGGGATCTCCAGCGTGCACGGCCGGTTCACCGAGTTCGCGGGCCGCATCGAGATCGCGCCCGACGACGTGGCGAAGTCCCGCGTGGAGGCCGTCATCGGCGCCGCGTCCATCGACACGGGCAACGCCATGCGTGACGGGCACCTGAAGTCGCCGGACTTCCTGGACGTGGAGACGTACCCGCAGATCACCTATCGCTCGACGGGCATCGGCGCGGCCGGTTCCGACCGCTGGACGGTGCACGGCGAACTGACCATGCACGGGGTCGTACGGCCGGTCGACCTGGACCTCGCCTATCTGGGCACGGGCTCGGACCCGTGGGGCGGTACGCGGGCGGCCTTCCGGGCCACGGCGGAACTGCGGCGCGAGGACTTCGCGATGAACTACAACCAGGTGATCCAGGCGGGCATCACGGCGATCGGTACGACGCTGAAGGTGGAGCTGGACATCCAGGCGGTACAGGGCGACACGCTGCCGCAGGCGTAGGCCCAGCAGGGTCACCCTCACCGGGAGCGGCAGCCCGGCACCGGCAGCCGGGGACCCTAAGCTGCCCGCATGGCACCGAACATCGCGACGAACACCTCCGTATCGCTGGACGAGTTGCTGGAATTCGTACGTCCCCGCCACCGCGCGATCCTGCTGACGCGCCGCACCGACGGGAGCCCCCAGGGTTCGCCCCTGACCTGCGGGGTCGACGACTCCGGGCGCATCGTCGTCTCGACCTACCCCGAGCGCGCCAAGACGCGCAACGCCAGGCGGGACGAGCAGGTCAGCCTGATCGTGCTGAGCGACGACTGGAACGGGCCGTGGGTCCAGATCGACGGCACGGCCGAGGTCCTCGACACCCCCGACTCCGTCGAGCCACTGGTGGAGTACTACCGGAACATCGCCGGGGAGCACCCCGACTGGGACGAGTACCGGGAGGCGATGATCAAGCAGGGCAAGTCCATCATCCGGATCACCCCCGAACGCTGGGGACCGGTGGCGACGGGGGGCTTCCCGGCGCGGCTCGCTTCGCAGGAGTAGGGCGCCCGTCCGTCGCCGTGGACGGGCCGGCCGTAGGCGGTCCGGTCCCCCGGGCGGTCCGGCCGTGGGCGGTCAGCCGCGTTCCACCATCGCCTCGATGCCCGCGATCAAGGTCTCCAGGGCGAAGGTGAAGTCCCGTTCCCTCATCTCCTCCACCGTGTCGCCGCCGCGGGCCTCCATGAGGTCCGCGGACTGGTGGACGGCCTCGCCGACTTCGGGGGCCTCGGTCACCGCGCTCATGGCCTGGCGGAAGTAGTCGTCCTGGCTCATCCCGGCCGCCGAGCAGCGCTCGATGAAGTGGCCCTCGATCGTGCCGAAGCCGTACACGAACTGGAAGACCGCCGAGATCGCGCCCATCTGCCCGTGCGCCGGCAGCCCGGTGCGGCGGATCACCCGCTGGACCGTGAGGGAGAAGTCCAGCGAGTGCGGGCCGATGTTGAGGTACGTGCCGGCCAGCGGGGACAGCCAGGGATGGCGCACCAGCAGCCCCCGGTACTCCGTGGCCAGCGCCCGCAGCTGCTCGCGCCAGTCCTCGTCCGCGTCGGCCGCCGGCAACCGCAGCTCGCCGAAGGCCGCGTCCAGGGCGAGTTCGAGCAGATCGTCCTTGGTGTCGACGTACCAGTACACGGACATCGCCGTGACGTTCAGCTCCGCCGCGAGCCGGCGCATCGAGAACTTGGCCAGCCCCTCCGCGTCCAGCAGCCGCATCGTCGCCCGGGTGATGCGCTCCCGGTCGAGCCCCGACGGCTGCCCGCCGCGCGCCCCGCCGCCCCGGGGCACCTTGCCCTCCAGCCAGACGCTGGTCCGTGCCGGACGCTCGGCCCGGTCGGCTGCCCTCACCATGGCGCACCTTCTCGCTGCTGTCGGACTTCAGACTTCGGACTTCGGACTTCGGCGGGCGCGGTTCCGGAATACCCGGATCCGCCCCCTCCCTGATGCTAAGCGGGCGCTACGCGGACGCCGCCACCGCGGAGTCTGCCCGCTCCGCCCGGCGCAGCAACGCCGCCGCCAGCAGTCCGCCGAGCAGCACGGCCACCGCGCCCACCAGCTGGCTGGTCTCCAGGCCCGATGAGAACGCGTCCGTGATCCGTCCGCGCTCCTCGGCCGATCCCGCCGACGCCAGCGCCGCCGGCAGCGAGGACGCCGCGACCGGGATCAGCGCGGCGAAGCGGGAGTTGAGGACCGCGCCGAGCACCGCCACGCCCAGGCCGTTGCCGAACTCGGCGAGCGTGCCGTTGATGCCCGCGCCCACGCCCGCCTTCGCCGGGGGGATCGCGCTCATGATGGCGTACGCCATCGCGGGGTTGGCGAGCGCGCAGCCCGCGCCGATGAGGAGCAGGCCGACGAGCGTGCCGCCGTAGCCGTCGGCGGCGAGCGTCGCGATCGACACCAGTCCGCCGGACATCAGCGCCATGCCGAGCGCGATCGACACCGGCGCGCCCAGCTTCGCCGTCCACTTCGCCGACAGCCCCGAGAAGTTCAGCGCCACCACCGAGAGCGCGAGCGGGGCCGTCCGCAGGCCCGCCTCCAACGCCCCGTACCCGAGGACGAACTGGAGGTGCTGGGTGAGCAGGAACAGCGCGCCGCCCATGCCGAAGGTGATGAGCACCGCCCCGGCGACCGCGCCCGTGAAGCGCCGGTCCCGGAAGAAGTGCAGGTCCAGCATGGGGTACGGGATCCGGCTCTCCCAGTACGCGAAGGCCCCCAGCACGGCCACCGCCACGGCCGCGGTCAGCAGCACCCTGCCCGAGGTCCAGCCGTGCTCCGGCCCCGAGATGATCGCGTACACGAGCGAGGTCATGCCGATCGTGGAGAGTACGGCGCCCAGGGCGTCGGGCCGGTCGCCGCTCGGATTCTTCGACTCGGGCACGAGGGCGATGACCGCGACCAGCCCCAGCGCCGCCACCGGCAGGTTGATCAGGAAGATCGCGCCCCACCAGAAGTGGTTCAGCATGAAGCCGCCGAGAAGGGGGCCGACCGCGAAGCCCAGCGCGTTCACCGCGCTCCAGATGCCGATCGCCTTCGGGGTCTCCTCGGGCGAGAAGATCTGCATCGCCACGGCGAGGGTCGTGGTCAGCAGCAGCGCGCCGCCCACACCCATCCCGGCCCGCGCGGCGATCAGCTGCCCGGTGGAGTCGGCGAGTCCGGCGATCAGGGAACCGACGCCGAACAGCGCGAGCCCCGCGATCAGCATCTTCTTGCGGCCGTAGCGGTCGGCCGCGCTGCCCGCGGTGAGCAGCAGCCCGGACTGCACCAGCGAGTAGGCGTTGATCATCCACTGGATGTCGGAGGTCGCCGCGCCCAGCTCCCGGGTGAGGGAGGGGATCGCCACGTTCAGCACGGTGTTGTCGAGCAGGACGGTGAGCTGCGCGAGGCAGATGACACCGAGGATCAGCCAGCGCTGGGGGTGGCCCTGGGGGACCTCGGGAGCCGGGGAGGTGGACATGCTGTACACCGTAGAACAGTCCCTGTACGCCGTACAACGCACTAAGGCGGTGGCCGGGGCTCTCGCCCCGGCCACCGCCTCGACCGCCTTGTGGGAACCGTCAGGAGACGGTCAGCTGCCGGACTTCTTCGTCAGGTCGTAGAAGGTGGACGAACCCACGGTGACCTTCGTGAAGTTCTTCTCCACCCAGCTGCTGATCCCCGAGGAGGTGCCGGAGCTGCTGCCGCCCATCCCGCCGCCCGTGCCGCTGGAGATGAAGTAGTGGATCTTGCCGTCCGCCACGTACTCCTTGAACTGGGCCAGCGTCGGTGACGGGTCGCTGCCGTTGAAGCCGCCGATCGCCATCACCGGGTCGCCGGTGGAGAGCTGGTAGCTCGCCGCGTTCTGCGCGCCGATGGCCGCCGCGGCCCAGGTGTAGCTGTCGGCGTCGGTCTCCAGCAGCTTCTTGGCCGCGGAGCTGACGCTGGCACCGCTGAGCAGACCGCCCATGCCGCCGCCCATGCCGCCGCGCTCGCCCGTCTGACCGCCGCCGGGCATGCCGCCCTGCTGGTTCTGGCCCTGGGCGTTGCCGTTGCCGTTGCCGTTCTGCTGGTTGCCGCCGAAGCCGCCGGTCGGGGGCTGGCCCATGCCGCCGCCCTGCTGACCGCCGCCCTGCGGACCGCCTCCCTGCTGGGTGTTGCCGGTGCCGCCCTGCTGGTTCTGGCCGGCTCCGGGGAACCCGCCGCGCATGCCGCCACCGCCGCCGCCGGGACCACCACCACGGCCGCCCATGCCGGCGCCGGCCGGACCGGCCGTGACGATCGAACCCGTGTGACCGGTGTTCACCGTGCTCAGCGTGTACGCCGTCGGACCCGCGACCGAGGCCACGAAGCTCAGGCCGACCGCCGCGAGAGCGAGCCGACGGCCCAGCTTGGCCGCGAAGACCAGGCCCAGCGCGCCGGCCAGGCCGCCGACGAGGACGAACCACTTCAGCCAGGGCAGGTAGTCCGAGGTGCGGTTGAGGAGCACATAGCCCCAGACCGCACTCGCCACGACGGCGCCCGCGAGGGTCAGCGAGGCCCAGACCTTCGTCCGCTCCTCCCACAGGACGGTGGCGCCCATGCCGATCAGGGCGGCGATGTAAGGAGCCAGGGCCACCGTGTAGTACTGGTGGAAGATGCCCGCCATGAAGCTGAAGATGAGGCCGGTCATCAGCAGCGCGCCGCCCCAGGCGAGGAACGAGCCGCGGACCAGGTCGGTGCGCTTGGCCTTGCGGGTGAGCCACAGGCCCGCGACGAAGAGGATCAGCGCGGCGGGCAGCAGCCACGAGATCTGACCGCCGATCTCGGAGTTGAACATCCGGTTCCAGCCGGTCTCACCCCACTGGCCGGTGCCGCCGCCACCGCCACCGCCACCGCCGCCGACGCTGCCGGTCTCCTCGCCGTTGATGCGGCCGAGACCGTTGTAACCGAAGGTCAGCTCCAGGAAGGAGTTGTTCTGCGAGCCGCCGATGTACGGGCGCGAGGAGGCCGGCCACAGCTCGACGATGGCGACCCACCAGCCGCCCGCGACGACCATCGCCACACCCGCGAGGGCGAGCTGTCCCAGGCGCTTCTTCAGCTTCACCGGCGCGCAGACCGCGTACAGCGCGGCGAGGGCCGGAAGGATCAGGAAGGCCTGGAGGGTCTTCGTCAGGAAGGCGAAGCCGACCGCGGCACCGGCCCAGAGCAGCCACTTGGTGCGGCCGTCCTCCAGGGCGCGGATCACGAAGTAGACCGAGACGGTCATCAGGAGCGCGAGTATCGCGTCCGGGTTGTTGAACCGGAACATCAGCGCCGCGACGGGGGTCAGCGCGAGCACCGCGCCCGCGATCAGACCGGCCGCGGGGCTGAACCGGCGGCGGATCGCCGCGTACAGCACGGCGACCGTGGCGATGGCCATCAGCACCTCGGGGACGAGGATCGCCCACGAGTTGAGGCCGAAGATCCGCACCGACAGCTCCATCGGCCACAGCGAGGCCGGGGGCTTGTCGACGGTGATGGCGTTGGCCGAGTCGAGGGAGCCGAAGAAGAACGCCTTCCAGCTCTTGCTGCCGGCCTGGACGGCCGCCGAGTAGAAGGAGTTGGCGTATCCGGAGGAGCTCAGGTTGTACAGGTACAGCAGCCCGGTGGCGGCCAGCAGGCCGAGGAACGCGGGACGCGTCCAGCGCGGGTCCTCGGGCCGGCCGCGCCAGAGTCTGCGGAGGAACGGCTGCTCGGGATCGCCGGATCCGGGTGCCGGGGCGCCGGGAAGCGCGGGTTCCCGCACCGCCGTACTGTTCGGCGGCGGTCCCCAGGAGGGGCTCGCGTCCCCCTGATACGTCGTATCGGGCTGAGTGGTCATCGTGCGTTCCTCGGATCGTGATCGTGCGGGCGCACGGCCTGCATCTGCATGGTCGAGTCCCCCCAGGTACGGTCCGCGGCTTCGCCGGCGCGGAACTGGGCTGTGTCGTACGGAGCCGCGGGCGCCGGGGGGCGCTGGGGCTGCGGCGAGTGCTGGCCCTGGTACTGGCCCTCGTACTGGCCCTGGTACTGGCCCGGATGGTGGCCCTGGTGGTGGCCCTGGTGGTGCGGAAGCGCCGTCGAGTAGGTGGGCGAGGACGGGGCGTGGGACGCGACGACGGTCGACTCCGCGTCGGCGTCGCGCCGGTCCGGGAACACCCAGGCGCGGAAGAGCAGGAACCGCAGGACCGTCGCCGCGAGGTTGGCGGCGATGAGGACCGCCAGCTCGGTGGCGTGCGCGGGGCTGGAGGTCGCCGCGTTCAGCGCGGCCAGCGAGCCGCTGGTGAGGGCGAGTCCGATACCGAAGACGACCAGGCCCTGTGCCTGGTGGCGGACGGCGCCGCCCCGGCCGCGTACCCCGAAGGTCAGGCGCCGGTTGGCCGCCGTGTTGGCGACCGCCGAGACCAGCAGGGCGAGCGCGTTGGCGATCTGCGAGCCGGTGAACGAACGGAAGCCGCTGTAGAGCAGCAGATAGAAGAGCGTGGACAGACCGCCGACCACGCAGAATCCGACCAGCTGGCGGGCCAGGCCCTTGGGCACGTCGGCCAGTTCACGATCGCGGGGGTCGTCCCCGAAGGGCCGGGCGAGCCGGTCCAGCGACAGCGATCCCGTGGCGAGAGCCCTTCCTACCCGCCACACCCCCTTGAGGTCGTCGGTCGCGGTCTTCACGATGTGCACCGTCGAGTCCGGGTCGTCGACCCAGTCGACCGGCACCTCGTGGATCCGGAGTCCGGCACGCTCGGCGAGCACCAGCATCTCGGTGTCGAAGAACCAGCCGCTGTCCTCGACCAGGGGCAGCAGCACCTGAGCCACATCACGGCGGATCGCCTTGAAGCCGCACTGCGCGTCGGAGAAGCGGGCTTGCAGCGAACCCCGCAGGATCAGGTTGTACGTACGGCTGATGAACTCCCGCTTGGCGCCGCGCACCACACGCGACGAGCGGGACAGCCGGGAACCGATCGCCAGGTCGGAGTGACCCGAGATCAGCGGCGCCACCAGCGGCAGCAGCGCGTTGAGGTCGGTGGACAGGTCGACGTCCATGTACGCGAGGATCGGGGCGTCCGACGCGGACCAGACGGTGCGCAGCGCCCGGCCGCGCCCCTTCTGCTCCAACCGGAAGGACTTGACCTCGGGAATCTCCGCCTCCAGCCGCGCGGCCACCTGGGGGGTGGTGTCCGTGGAAGCGTTGTCCGCGATCGTGATGCGGAACGCGTACGGGAAGGTGCGCGCGAGGTGCTCGTGCAGTCTGAGCACACATGGCTGGAGGTCCTTCTCCTCGTTGTAGACGGGGATCACTACGTCCAGGACAGGCGTACCGGCGTTTCCGGCCGGGAGGTGCTCCCGCGCCGGCAGGTTGCCGGGAGAAGAGTCGGTTCGCATGCGAACGACTCTCGTCAAACGGCCTGTTGCACCCATGTGGTGGCGCTGTGCTGTGCCTGTGAGTGCGATTGCCAGTTTGTTTCGGGGGCAAGCGCCGGCAGATGCACGGTGAACACGGTGCGGCCCGGGACGCTGTCGACGGTCACCGCGCCGCCGTGCGCGGCCGCCACGGCCTGCACGATGGCAAGCCCGAGTCCGGTCGACCCGGAGGAACGGGAGCGCGACGAATCGCCTCGCGCGAACCGTTCGAAGACATGGGGAAGCAGATCCGGCGGGATGCCCTGTCCGTCGTCCTGGACGTCCACGCACAGCCACGGCCCGTGCCGGTGGACGCGCGCGGTGACGGTCGTACCGGGTGGGGTGTGGGTGCGGGCGTTCGCGAACAGGTTGACGAGGACCTGTTGCAGACGGGCGGCGTCCGCCGACACCAGCGCCGGTTCGTCGGGCAGTTCGAGCCGCCAGTTGTGGTCGCGCCCGGCCGCCCGGGCGTCGCTGACGGCATCGATGACAAGGGGTACGAGGTCGGTCTGCTCGTACTGGAGGGGCCGGCCGGCGTCGAGCCGCGCGAGCAGGAGGAGGTCCTCGACGAGGAGGGTCATGCGGCCGGCCTCGGACTCGATCCGCCCGAGGGCGTGCCGGGTGTCGGGACCGGTCTGTTCCCGGCCGCGGCGGGTCAGCTCGGCGTATCCACGGATCGACGCGAGGGGGGTACGCAGCTCATGACTGGCGTCCGCGACGAACTGCCGTACGCGCATCTCGCTCTGCTGGCGCGACTGGAGGGCGCCGTGGACGTGGTCGAGCATGCGGTTGAGGGCGGCGCCGACCTGGCCGACCTCGGTGTGCGGGTCGGTCTCGGACTCGGAGACCCGCTCGTTGAGGGTCACCTCGCCGGTGTGCAGCGGGAGTTCGGAGACACGGGTGGCGGTGGCGGCGACCTTGCGCAGCGGGCGCAGGGCGACACCGACGAGGACGGATCCTGCGATGGCGGCGGCGACGAGACCGGCGGCGGTGACACTGACCTCGACGAGGATCAGGGTGTTGATGGTGTTGGTGACGTCCTGGGTGGGGAGGGCGACGTAGTACCCACCCTTTCCGTCGGGACTGGCAACGTACTCGACCCGGTACTCCCCGAACGACGGGATGTTCACGTCGTGCGTGCCGCTCTTCGGCACCGAGGTGAGAGCCGCCGTCTGCGCGTCGTCGAGTGTGCCGGCGTCCATTTTCTGACCGGCGGTGTCGGACGACTTGAACTCGGCGACGACCGCCTTGACGACCGTCCCGCCACTGTCCTGGTAGGCGGCCATGGTCTTGACCTGCGGACCTCCCCGCTGGACGAAGCTGGTGAGCCGGGCGCTCGGTGACTGCTGCTCCACCGCGTCCCCCGCGGGGCCGTGGTCCGGGACTTTGCCGCCCGGCGGTTTGGCGCCGCCGGACGCGCGCATGGCGGTCTCGTGCAGCTTGCCGTTGAGCTGCTCGTCCAGATGCTGGTCCAGCGCGATGGTCGTCACCGTGCCGATGACGGCACACACCACGGCGATGAGCGCCACCGCCGAGACGACGAGCCGCGTCCGCAGCGTGCGCGGCTGTCGTCCTCGCCCTCGCCGCTGCGTACGCGGTCGTCGTCGTCCGCTCATGACACCGCGGGCTTGATCAGGTAGCCGGCTCCGCGTCGGGTGTGGATCATCGGCTCACGCCCGGCGTCGATCTTGCGCCGCAGGTACGAGATGTAGAGCTCGACGACGTTGGCCTGGCCGCCGAAGTCGTACGACCACACCCGGTCGAGGATCTGCGCCTTGCTGAGTACACGCCGGGGATTACGCATCAGGAACCGCAGGAGTTCAAACTCCGTGGCGGTGAGGTGGATGTTCTCCCCGGACCGCGACACCTCGTGACTGTCCTCGTCCAGGGTGAGGTCTCCGACGACGAGCATGGAGTCGGAGCGCCGGTCGGCGGCACCGGAGCGGCGGATCAGCCCGCGCAGCCGGGCCACGACCTCTTCCAGGCTGAACGGCTTGGTGACGTAGTCGTCGCCGCCGGCGGTCAGGCCCGCGATCCGGTCCTCGACCGCGTCCTTGGCCGTGAGGAACAGGACGGGCACGTCGGGCAGTTCGCGCCGCAGGCGCCCCAGGACGGTGAGGCCGTCCATGTCCGGCAGCATCATGTCGAGAACGACAGCGTCGGGACGGAACTCGCGCGCGGTCTGCACCGCACCCTGCCCGTCGCCCGCGCTGCGGATCTGCCAGCCCTCATAGCGAAGGGCCATGGACAGCAGTTCGGTGATCGACAGTTCGTCGTCCACCACAAGCACTCGGACGGGGCTCCCGTCCGGCCTCAGCAGTTCGGTGCGCCCCTGGGGCGAGGTCGTGGTCATGGTGGACACCATGTCGGGGCCCCCTGAGAGAACGCTTTCTGGAACCTGTGATTTTCCTAAGAAACGCACAGGCGCCTCTCAGGAAACACCTGAAAACTTGTCCGATCCGCCGGAATTCCGGGGCCCATGGTCCCTCCACGCGGAGCGGGAGTGACCGAGGGCACCCGCTCTCCTCATGAACAGTCTGTGCGTGGGCTGGGAAGGCGTGTGCGGCTATGAGGGTTCATGAGAGTTCCTGCGGCTGCGCGAGCCCGAAGAGTCGCGCTCCGTTCCCGTGGCAGACCGAGCGGAGCCAGTCGTCACCGAGCCCGAGCCGCTCCAGGGCGTACAGCTGGTCGACGTACCGATAGGGGATGTTGGGGAAGTCCGTACCCAGCAGAATGCGGTCGCCGAGGCCGGCGAGCCGGGGGCGGGCCCCCCGGGGGAAGGGCGCGAGCCGCTCGCTGAAGTCGGTGAACGCCATGGTCGTGTCCAGCCGGACCTCCCCGTACCGCTCGGCCAGGTCGAGGAAGTCCTCGTACTCGGGCATGCCCAGGTGCGCGACGACCAGCCGCAGCCGGGGATGCCGGGCGAGCACCTGGGCGACCGGTCCCGGCCCGGTGTGCTTGCCGGGCGCGGGCCCCGATCCGCAGTGCATCACGACCGGGACCCCGGCCTCGGCGAGCAGTCCCCAGACCGGATCGAGCAGCTCGTCGGCGGGGTCGTACGCCCCCACCTGCACATGGGCCTTGAAGACACGGGCGCCTTGCTCGACGGCCTCCAGCACGTACGCCTCGACACCCGGCTCCGGGAACAGGGTCGCCGTGTGCAGGCAGTCGGGGGTACGCCGGGCGAAGTCGACGGCCCAGGAGTTGAGCCATCGCGCCATGCCGGCCTTGTGCGGGTAGAGCATGGCGGTGAAGGCCCGGACGCCGAATTCCCTGATGGTCGCGAGCCGTTGGTCCTCGTCGGAGCGGTAGGTGATGGGCCACTCCAGCCCGCCGGTCAGGGGGCCGAGCCCGTCGAAGTAGTCCCAGACCTTGCGCAGGACGCGCTCGGGCATGAAGTGGGTGTGGACGTCGACGAGGCCGGGAAGCCCGAGGCGCTCCCAGAACCGGCGTACGGCAAGGATCTCCTCGCCGGTTCCGTCAGTCCCGCTACCGCTCCCGCGCACGCTCAAAACTGTGACTCCGCTCGACCTTGGCGACATGGAGGGTGTAGCTCTCGTACCAGTGGGCTCGACCGTACTGCTGCGCCGCGCGGTGCTCCAGGTGGCTCCGCCACTCCTCGACGGCGTCCAGGTCCCGGAAGTACGCGACGGTGATCCCGAGCCCACCGGGCGTACGCGCCATGTCCGCCCCGAGGAACCCCGGAATCTCCTTGACCAGCTCCTCCATACGCTCGGCGGTCTCCCCGTATCCGTTGTCCCCCTCGGTCCGTACGGAGGTGAAGATGACGGAGTAGTAAGGGGGTTCGTGGGCGGGGGTGGGGGTGGGGGCGGAGGCTGGGGAAGGGGCGGAGGCTGGGGAAGGGACGGGGGCGGGGGCGGCGGGTGTACCGCCGGGAGACGCTCCTCCGACAGGTGCAACGCGGTGATCGCTCATGTCACCACGATCGGCCCCGATTTCACCCGCGGTCCAGCGCCTTTCCAAAAGGGATCCAAGAGGGATCCAACTCTTGACCATCACTCCGGAGCGAGGGAAGGACGAGAGAAGGACCGAGGAAGGGCCCAAGGAAACTCCCCTCAGAACAGCCCGTCCTGCACGGTCGCCTCCCTGAACTCCCGCACGGGCACGGTGAATCCGGTGTCCCCGGCGGTCAGCTCCCACCCCGTCATCAGCCGCGTGTCGAGGACGATGACGCCCCGCTCGGTCGCCAGATGCAGATCGGGTCCGGCGACGGCGAGCACCTCACCGCCCACCGCACCGCCCGCGACGAGCTCACTCACCACGCCGTCGGCGGGCGGGAGGCCCTCCAGCCCGAACGCCTCTTCATGGTCGACGACCTGGAACGGCTCCCGCTCCAAGGACTCCGGCCATCCGTCGAGGACCACCGCCCGCGCATGCAGTCCGGCGATCTCGGCGCCCCGCTCCCCGGCCCCGGGCAACGCCGCCCGCACCGCCCGCTTGTCGGCGTACGGAATCCGGTCGGGCACCTTGAGCGCGGCCCGCAGCAACTCCTCGGCCCGCCGCGCGGCCATCAACGGCCCGCGCCCCAGCCAGCTGAAGCAGACGGCCCCCTGTTCCAACAACCGCGCCGACCCGCGCTCGACCGCCGTGATCCCCACCTTGACCATGCCGGTCCCGAACCACGCGAGATACACGTGGTACGGCCGCGGATCATCGGCGAGGGTGTCGGCGGCCACGGAGTGCGCCCGGTCCAGCCGCGCACACTCCTCGCACCGCGCCCCCGCGCTCCGCCCCGACACGGCCGCCCGCACGGGACACGCGTGCCCCCGTGCTCCCACACACGTCCGCGCACCCCCCGTCACCACCCCAAAGGCCACCCGCTTCCCCCGCGGCAGAGCACTCCGCACCCCGCCCTCCCACACCAGAACAGCCCCGTCGCCGCTCCACCGCAGCCCCGTACATCTCCACGCCTGTGCCATCCCTCACGAGATTAGGCGGCACCACTGACAACGCCGGCCGCCATCCCGCCCGCACCGAGCCGCCCGCGCCGAGCCCGCTCTCACTTCAAGTGATCGCGCACCACATCGAGGAACGCCTTTCGGCTGGGACGGATGTATGCCCAGACCTTCTCGTCCTGCGGCTCTCCCGGATCCTCGGGACCCTTTCTGATCACGTCCTGAACGTCGTACGCCAGACGACGGGCCGCCGCGTTGACCTCGGACGCGCACAGCATGTGAATCGTCTTCTGCGCCACCCACATCCTGTCGACAGCCTGCATCTGCCGTGCTTGCCACTGCTCGTCGGCCAGATGGTGGTGATAGCGGTCTACGGCGACCCGTTCGGCTTCCTGCACGACGGCCAGGAAGTCGATGAGATGGGTGACGCGTTCGTTACGGCGCGCCTCGGCGCGCTCACGAGCACTCCGTCGCACTTCGGCCCGCTCCGACGCACGTCCGAGTGAGTACTGGGCCAACGACGACACAACCACACCGAGCACGACGCCGAGGAGCGGCGTGAACCTTGTCCATGTCACACCCCACCGTGGCACCGGCGAGATGTGACATCACCGTTCTTTTGGATATTTCAGACGACACCGCTTCTCATGGTGTATCCACCCCCATCGGCTGCCACCTCCGCCACCTCCGCCGGTCTGCCCGCGCGTGGGAGTACTGACGGCGCGAAAGGTGTGCGCCCACCTGTCGGCCTGCACGGCGGGAGTGGGAGCTCTCGGAACCTGCCCCGGCTTCCCGCTGCGGGCGCCGCCGGTGTACCCCGCGCGCCCGGCACCGCGCTCTGCCCCGACCTGCTTCATGCGGTTGGACTGAAGGTCTCACCCAGGGAGGCCACGATGCCGAACCAGATCACACGGGCTGCTGCCGCGCTTGTGCTCCTCACCAGTGCCCTCGGCGGCGTCAGCGTTGTCGGTGCCACCGCCGCGAACGCCGCCGGCACATGCGACCGCGCCAAGAACTACCAGCACGCCTTCGTTCCCGCCTCCGAGTCGGGAGTGGACTGCCAGCTCGCCCTCGGCAACCGCGGCGACGGCGTCCTGGCTCTGCAACGCACGCTTCGAAGGTGCTACGGGTCAACCATCGTCGCCGACGGCATCTTCGGCCCCTCCACCAGGGACGCACTGAAGTACGCGCAGCACCAGGCCGGGACCCAGGATGACGGCGTCTACGGCCCGAACACCCGACGGGCCATAAAGCACCGCCCGAGCTCCTGGCCCTACGGCTGCCAGCGGGTGAGGTAGCACCCCCAGAAGAACTACACCCCTCGGCGCTTCCAGCCGCGCTGATATCAGCGACTGACATCAACCGCTGACGTCAAAGGCCCCCTGAGATCATCTCAGGGGGCCTTTGATCTGTGTGCACTCGGCAGGATTCGAACCTGCAACCTTCTGATCCGTAGTCAGATGCTCTATCCGTTAAGCTACGAGTGCTTGTTTTGTTGTCCTGCTGTCGTTTCGCTCCCGGTTCTTTCGACCCGCTCGCGGCGACAGGAAGAACATTACATGACTGCCGCCGCCATGTGAAATCCGTTTGCCGCACCCCTTGCGACCTGCGCAAACGTGTTCTGGGGCGTGATGATGACCGTAGACGCGCCGAAGCCCCGGTCCAGCTGGACCGGGGCTTCGGATCTTGCTGCGGAGGCGGAGGGATTTGAACCCTCGATGGGATTGAAGTCCCAAACCGCATTAGCAGTGCGGCGCCATAGACCGGACTAGGCGACGCCTCCCGCACAACCGCCCGCGCGAGACGCGAGTGGTGCGTGCAGATGATGACACAGCCGAGTGGGGTGTCACCAATCGCCCCCTACGGTACTAGGCAGGCGGCCCACAGAGCAAAGTCCGCATCGTTCCGGGAGGCTCCCGGCCCGGCGGCCGGGCAACCGGAGTGCCCGCGACGTTCCCCGGTCGCGCAACCGCCCGGCCTCCGCGCCGTTAGTCAGGCCATGTTCCAGCTCTCGACGCACACCCCACGCGGCGTTCTTCTCACCGTCGCCGCCCTCGCCGCGTACGCGGCGCCCACCACCGCGTACGCCCAGGGTCTCCCCCTTCCCCCGGCGCCGGTCCGCGGCGACGAGGTAGGCGATCACCTCACCGTCACCGTCAGCCACGCGGGCCGTGCCGACGGGACGTACCGGCTGCGCTGTCATCCCGGCGGCGGCAGCCACCCGGACCCCGGCGGTGCCTGCGGCACGCTCGACCGGCGGACCATCTGGGGCCGTGACCCCTTCTCCCCGGTCGCGCCGGACGGCCTCTGCACGATGCAGTACGGCGGCCCCGCCACCGCGTATGTCACCGGCACCTGGGCCGGGCGCCCCGTCAACGCGACGTACGACCGCAGCGACGGTTGCCAGATCGCCCGCTGGAACGACCTCGTCCCCCTCCTGCCCGACCTCCGTTCGCCACGCTCGTAGCGGCAGTCCGGGCTCCGTCCGTAGCGGCACTCCGACCTGCGTTCGACCGGGCACGCGGGTCTCGTGGCGGGGCACGGTGCGGTCACGGTCCGGTCCCGGATGAAGTCGGGGTTCGGCGGGGCGACCTGCGTGGTCACAGGTTCTGCGGGTCTTCTGCGTGCGACCTCCCTCTCATCCGGCGCCGCGAGCGCAACCACTGCCCGTAGACTCCCTCGCGTGACACGCTGCGGGCCGATTGGCAAGATGGCCTCTGCGGTCAGCACGGTGCAGTAACAGGGAGGAAGCGACTCGTGAGCAGCAGGCCATCCCGAGGCGCTGCTCGCCTCGCAGCCATACTGGATGCGCTCCCCGACGCGTTGGTACTGGTCAACGCCAACGGGACCGTTGTCAACGCCAACACCATCGCGCTGGAGGCGTTCGAGACCCCGGGTACGGCCCTGGTGGGTCGCGGGCTGCTGGATCTGCTGCCCGAGTTCGACTCCCGGCTCATCCCGGGCTCCATGCGCCGGCCCGACTCCATGGACCCGCGCGGACGGACCAAGCCGACCCGGATGGTGGCCCGGCGGACCGACGGCAGCGAGTTCCCGGTCGAGGTCACCAGCGCGAACCTCGAGAACGGGCAGCAGGCCTACGACGGTTACGGCTACACCGGCGACGAACTGCTGATGCTCGTCGTACGCGACCTGTCCGGCACCGTCGACACCGAGGCCGAACTCGCCCGCTCGCAGCGCCAGACCGAGATGATCCTGCGTGCCGCCGCCGAGGGCGTGGTGGGTACGGACACCGACGGGCGGATCGTCCTCGTCAATCCCGCCGCCGCGCAGATACTCGGTTTCCGGGCCAGCGATCTGGGCGGCCAGGAACTGCACCCGCTCATGCTGCACTCCCGCGAGGACGGCGAGCCCTTCCCGTACGAGGAGTCCCCGCTCGCCGACACCCTGCGCTCCGGGCGCAAGCACCGGGTGCGCGGGCAGGTGCTGTGGTCCAAGAGCGGGGACAAGGTGCCGGTCGACCTGACGACCGCGCCCGTACGCGACGGCGACCAGCTCGTCGGCGCCGTGATGACCTTCACCGACCGGCGGCCGTACGACACCCTCGCCGAGGAGAAGGACAAGGCCGAGGAGCAGCACGAGCAGGAACTCGCGCGGATCGCCGAGGAGCACGACGAGGAGCTCAAGCGGCTGCGCGAGGAGCACACCGCCGAGCTCACCGAGCTGCGCGAGCTGCACGAGGAGGAACTCGCGGCGGGCGACGAGCGCTATGCCGCCCTGGGCGAGCGGGAGAAGGACCGCCACGAGGTACTCACCGCGCGGCACGAGCAGCTGCTCGCCGTGCTCGGCCAGTCCCTGCGCGGTCCGCTGGACCAGCTCCGCGGTGAACTGTCGAAACTCGCCGCCGACGACGCCGGGCAGCTGTGGCCCGAAGCCAACCAGGTGCTGCACCACCTCGCGGCGGGCTATTCGCGTATCACCACGCTCGTCGACAACGTCCTCGGCTACCAGCGCCTCGACTCCGGCGAGGACGATCTCGTCCGTACGACGACGATGCTCGACGCGGTCGTGGCGGCCGGTGTCGACGGTGCCGTCGAACTGATCGGGCCCGGGCGCGTCCAGTTCGCCGTGCACGCGCCGCCCATCGAGGCCGAGGTCGACCCGCAGCGGCTGGCGACCGCGCTCGCGCATCTCATCGCCGACGTCGCCGGTGTCGACTCGACGGGCAACTCGCCCGTCTCGGCCGGCGGCTATATGGACAACACCGTGGTCGTGGCGGCGGCGCAGCGCGGCGAGGTCGTACGCATCGAGGTGCGCGGGCCGTACGCCGGGGGAGACCTGGTGCACCAGCCGATCGTCCGCGGCATCGTGCGTTCCCACGGCGGTGTGCTGCAGACGCACGAGGTGCCGGGGATGAGCGGCAACGCGTACGTCCTCGAAGTACCGATCGGCGGCGGCGCGGGGACGGTCGCGCCGGGCGCGGTACCCGCTCTTGCGCCCCCTGTGGCGGCCGACGCGTCGGCCGGTGTGGTGACCGGCGCCGAGGTGGCTCTGCCCGAGCAGGCCTCGCAGCAGGGCGGCGGGCGGCGGCGGGCCCGGCGGTCGTCCGTGGATGCCTTCCTGGAGAGTGAGGTGGGGGGCGACTCCCCTTCGGGCGCTGTTCCCGCCACCTCCTCGGACACGGGCGCGGCCGCGCCCACCGGGCGGCGCAGGCGGCGCGCGGCGGACGGGCCGGCGGCCGACGAGGTGTCGGTCCCGGTTCAGGGGTCCGAGGCCGAGAACGACAAAGACGCCGGGCCTTCCGGCGGTACCGGGCGACGCCGTGGGCGGCCGAGCCCGGTCGAGGGCGCCGCTTCGGACGCCGCGGACGGGCTCGGTCAGAGCGTGGCTCAAGGTGTCGCCGAGGGCGCGGTCGTCACGGCGGCCGAGCACGCGGCGGGGACCGCCGCCACCGGGCTGGGCCAGACCGTGCCACCGCAGGGCGTGCCCACGCCCTCGGGCCGACGTGCCCGCCGGGGCGACGAACGACAGGCATTGCCTGCTGCGCTTCCCGCGGCTCCCTCCGGAGCCGGGACCGGAGCCGGCGCCGGCTCCGGAGCCGGCGTGCCCGAGGACGCGAATGGCGCGGCGCAGCCGACCGGACGCCGTCGGCGTGCGCTGGCCGCCGCCAACGAGCGCGCCGCTTCCCCGGACTTGGGCCCCCGACAGGTGTTCGCGCTGCCGCCGGCCGAGGCGGACCGGGGGCCGGAGTACGACGCCGGCCTACCGCACGCGGAGACCGGCGTCGGGGTCGGAGTCGGAGTCGGAGTCGGAGTCCAGGCTGTCGGCGCCGAGGCCGCCCCTGCCGACGGCCATGATCAGGCCGACGAAGGCCGTCACGACGCGATGGCGCACGATCCGGCCGACGACCACACTCCGCCGCAGCCGCATCCGGTAGCCACACCGAGCGGCCGCCGCCGGGCCCGTCCGGCAGCGACGCCGGCCCAGGGGCAGCCGACGCCGGCCCAGGCAGCACCCGGCCAGCCGGTTCCCGGTCAGGGTCAGGGCCAGGTGCCGGGTGGCGCGGACGCACCGGCGGGTATGCCCGTGCCGGGCCAGACCGGTCCGCGCCAGCCCGGTCCTGGCCAGGCGATTCCCCATCAGGTCGCTCCGGGGCAGGTCGCGGCCGCCCAGGGTCTTCCGGCGCAGGCCGCTCCTGGCCAACCCGTTCCCTCGCAGTCCGGGCAGGCGGCCCAGGCGCAGCTCGCCCCCGCCCCGCAGGCACAGCCCGCACCCGGTCAGCCTGTCCCTGGTCAGCCCGTGCCCGCGCAGGTCCCGCCCGCCGCCGACGGATCCGTGAGCGGCGTTCCCTCGGGCGCCGACCCCGCCCTAGGACCCACCCCAGCTCCCCAGGCTCCCCAGCCCGCCGCAGCCCCGCAGCCGCAACCGTGGCCCGCGGGTGCCCACGCCACGTCCGGCGCCGGTACGCCCCTCGTGGCCGGGCAGCAGCCTCCCGCCGCACCGCAGCCCACAGCCACGCCCGCCCCCGGCACCCCGCTGCCGCCGGAGCGCGCCGCTCAGCCCCGGGCCGCGCAGCCGCTGCCCGCCGAGGCCGCCGCGCCCATCGACCCCAACTCGACCCAGGGGCGCGCGATCAGCGTGCGTACCCTCGGGCAGGGCGTACCGTTCGCGCGTCAGGCGGCCGCGCAGAACAAGCCCGGCGCCCAGGCCCAGCCGCGCCCCCAGTCCCAGACGCCGACGCCTCCGCCGCACCAGACCAACGGCTCGGGTCGGCGCCGCAAGCTCGGCACCCCTCCCGAGCCCGCCGCCGAGCGCCCGGAGAACGCGGCCCGGCCGCAACCGCAGGCCGGCCAGTCCCCGCAGGCCCGGCCGGCCGGGGCCACCGACGGCGCCGGACGGTCGTACGCCATAGGAGCCCCGGACAAGAACGCCGACGAAGGCCCCGAGCCGCTCGACGGCCCCGGCGGTGCCGTCGAGATCGCCGACCAGCCCCATCCCCGGCCCGTGGACGACGAACTGCCCCCGGAGCCGCTGGACAACCCGCGTCGGCTGCTCGTCTGGCCCGCACCGGATGTGACGACCCAGCAGGCGCTCAGCGACCGCGGCTACCGGCCCGTGATCGTGCATTCGCGCGAGGAGGTCGACGCGCAGATCGCCGCCTTCCCGGCCGCGCTCTTCGTCGACCCGCTCACCGGGCCGATCACGCGTACCGCGCTCCAGTCGCTGCGTCAGGCAGCGGTGGCCGCCGAGGTTCCGGTCCTGGTCACGGCGGGACTCGGGCAGGCGACACGCGAGGCGGCGTACGGCGCCGACCCCGCCGTACTCCTGAAGGCGCTGGCCCCGCGGGACTCCGAGCAGCATCCGCCGCGGGTGCTGCTCATCGAGGAGCACGCGGAGATCTCGCTGGCACTCACATCGACGCTGGAGCGGCGCGGTATGCAGGTCGCGCGGGCCGCGTCGGACGAGGACGCGGTCACCCTGGCCGGGCAGATGCGGCCGAACCTGGTGGTGATGGACCTGATGCAGGTACGCCGCCGCCGGGCCGGAATCGTCGACTGGCTGCGGGCGAACGGCCAGCTGAACCGCACGCCCCTCGTCGTCTACACGGCCGCCGTCGATCAGGCCGAGCTGCCGCGCCTGGCCTCGGGCGAGACAGTCCTGTTCCTGGCGGAGCGCTCGACGAGCACCGAGGTGCAGGAGCGGATCGTGGACCTGCTCGCACGGATCGGCACCAACTGACGGCCGCCGGGCGATGAAATGACCTCACACCTACGTCGACGGGGGCGCTGTTTCACGTGAAACAGCGCCCCCGTCGACGTACTCGCACCGCTAGATCTGCGTGATGTCCAGCTCGCCCTCGGCGTACTGCCTGCGCAGCACCTTCTTGTCGAACTTGCCGACACTCGTCTTGGGCACCGACTCGATGATCGTCCAGCGCTCGGGAAGCTGCCACTTGGCGATCTTCGCCTCGTCGGCGAGGAAGGTGCGGAGCGTGGCGAAGTCGGCGGTGGCGCCTTCCTTCAGCACGACCGTGGCGAGCGGGCGTTCGCCCCACTTGTCGTCCGGAACGGCGACAACGGCGGCTTCGGCGATGTCCGGGTGCGCCATGAGCGCGTTCTCCAGATCGACCGAGGAGATCCACTCGCCGCCGGACTTGATGACGTCCTTGGCCCGGTCGGTGAGGGTGAGGAAGCCGTCGGGGCTGATGGTGCCGACGTCACCCGTCTTGAGCCAGCCGTCCTCGCTGAACTTGTCGGCGGGGCGCAGGGGCTCGGCGTCCGGGCCGTTGTAGTACGCGCCCGCGATCCACGGCCCGCGCACCTCCAGCTCACCGGCGGACTCGCCGTCCCAGGGGAGCCGTTCGCCGCCGGGGCCGCTGAGGCGCGCCTGGACGCCGGACGGGAAGCGGCCCTGGGTGAGGCGGTAGGCGAACTCCTCGTCCGTACCGACCGCATGGGCCGGCGGCCGGGCCACCGTGCCCAGCGGGGACGTCTCCGTCATGCCCCAGGCGTGGCAGACGCGCATGCCGAGCTTGTCGAAGGCCGCCATGAGGGCGGGCGGGCAGGCCGAGCCGCCGATCGTGACCTGGGTGAGGGAGGAGACGTCGCGGGGCTTGGCGTGCAGCTCGGCGAGCAGGCCCTGCCAGATGGTCGGGACGGCGGCGGCGTGCGTCGGCCGCTCGCTCTCGATCATCTCGGCGAGCGGCGCGGGCTGGAGGAAGCGGTCCGGCATGAGGAGGTTGACGCCGGTCATGAAGGTCGCGTGCGGCAGACCCCAGGCGTTGACGTGGAACTGCGGGACCACGACGAGGGAGGTGTCCTGGTCCGTCAGGCCCATCGACTGGGTCATGTTGACCTGCATGGAGTGCAGATAGATGGAGCGGTGGGAGTAGACGACGCCCTTGGGATCGCCGGTGGTCCCGGAGGTGTAACACATGGCCGCTGCGGAGCGCTCGTCCAGCTCGGGCCAGTCGTAGGAGACCGGCTTGCCGGCGATCAGCTCCTCGTACTCGTGGACCTGGACGCTCGCCCCGTCCAGCAGCGAACGGTCGCCGGGGCCCGAAACGACCACGTGCTCGACCGTCTTGAGGTGCGGGAGCAGCGGTGCGAGGAGCGGGAGCAGCGAGCCGTTGGCGATGACGACCCGGTCGGCGGCGTGGTTGGCGATCCACACCAGCTGCTCCGCGGGGAGGCGGAGGTTGAGCGTGTGCAGGATCGCGCCCATGGCGGGGATCGCGTAATACGCCTCGACGTGCTCGGCGTTGTTCCACATGAGCGTGGCGACCCGGTCGTCGTCCACGATGCCGAAGTCCTCGCGCAGAGCGTGCGCCAACTGGGCGGCACGGGCGCCGATCTCGGCGTAGGAGCGGCGCTGCGGCTCGCCCTCGCCGGTCCAGGTGATCACCTGCGACGAACCGTGGATCGTGGACCCGTGGGTCAGGATCCTCGAGATCAGCAGCGGTACGTCCTGCATCGTGCTCAGCACGGTGTCCTCCCGGGGCGACATTGCCTACGCGGTAGTAAGGGTTGCCGCTGATTCTGCGCACATACCGAGCGGTATGTCACTACTCCCCGGGATGATCGATCAGGGCATGTGACGCGACGAACAGCCGCAGCGATGAACAACCGATGCGCTGGACAAACCGCAGGACGAACAGCCACGGAAGGAACGGCCTAGCGAACCGGCTCCAGCTCCGGGTCCTCACGGAGCTTGCCCAGCGCGCGCGAGACCGCCGACTTGACCGTGCCGACCGACACCCCGAGCACCTCGGCCGTCTGCGCCTCGCTCAAGTCCTCGTAGTACCGCAGGACCACCATCGCCCGCTGGCGCGCGGGCAGCTTCGTGATCGCGCGCCACATCGCGTCGTGCAACGCCTGCTGCTCGGCCGGATCACCGGCGGTGACGCCCTCCGGCTCCGGCAGTTCTTCGCACGCGAACTCGTCGACCTTCCGCTTCCGCCACTGCGACGTCCGCGTGTTCAGCAGCGCCCTGCGTACATAGCCGTCGAGCGCCCGGTGGTCCTCGATCCGCTCCCAGGCCACATAGGTCTTCGCCAGCGCGGTCTGCAGCAGGTCCTCGGCATCGCTCGGGTTCGCGGTCAGCGACCGGGCGGTACGCAGCAGCACCGGCTGCCGGGCCTTCACGTACGACGTGAACGACGGGTACGGGAGGATCCGCGTCGCCGCGTTCGAAGCGCTGGTGCAGACGGGTGTGGTCATGGCTCCACGCTAGGTTCGCCCCCTGTTCCGGCGGATCGGCCGCAGGTCCCGAAGCGGTGTCCGCCTCAGGTTGTAGGAAGGGGGCCGGCTCCACCTCCTGAAGGTGGACGAGCGGTCCCCAGCCCCTGAGGGTTCACCCCTGAGACCTCGCCCCGCCCGCAGTCGTCAGCCCCGCACCCCGTTCATCCGTCCACCCCCAGAATCAGCCCCGACGTGGGGACACCGGTGCCCGCCGTCACCAGGGCCCGGGCGGCTCCGGGTAGCTGGTTCACGGCCGTGCCGCGCAGCTGTCGTACCCCTTCCGCGATGCCGTTCATTCCGTGCAGATACGCCTCCCCCAACTGCCCCCCGTGCGTGTTCAGCGGAAGTCGCTCGGCTGCCACGAAGTCGGCCGCTTCGCCCGGCCCGCAGAAGCCGAACTCCTCCAGCTGCATCAGCACGAACGGGGTGAAGTGGTCGTACAGGATCCCCACGTCGATGTCCGCCGGGGCCAGCCCGGACGTCCGCCACAGCTGCCGGGCCACCACTCCCATCTCCGGGAGCCCCGTCAGGTCGTCCCGGTAGAAACTGGTCATCTGCTCCTGCGCGCGACCCGCCCCCTGGGCGGCGGCCGTGATCACCACGGGCGGACGCGGCAGGTCACGCGCCCGCTCCACGGAGGTCACCACCAGCGCCTGGCCGCCGTCCGTCTCCTGACAGCAGTCCAGCAGGCGCAGGGGTTCGACGATCCAGCGGGAGGCCGCGTGCTCGGCGAGGGTGATGGGTCTGCCGTGGAAGTACGCCGCCGGGTTCGTCGCCGCATGCTTGCGGTCCACGACGGCGACCTGCCCGAACGCCTCCGGGGTCAGCCCGTACGTGTGCAGATAGCGCTGGGCCGCCATCGCCACCCATGACGCGGGGGTGAGCAGCCCGAACGGCAGCGACCAGCCCAGCGCCGCCCCCTCCGCCGACGGCTCCCGGTGCCGCACTCCGGAGCCGAAGCGGCGGCCCGACCGCTCGTTGAACGCGCGGTAGCAGACCACGACCTCGGCCACCCCGGTCGCCACCGCGAGCACGGCCTGCTGAACCGTCGCGCATGCCGCGCCGCCCCCGTAGTGGATCCGCGAGAAGAAGGACAGCTCCCCCATCCCGGCCGCCTGCGCCACGGTGATCTCCGGGCTGGTGTCCATCGTGAACGTGACCATGCCGTCCACGTCCGCCGGTCTCAGCCCCGCGTCGTCGAGCGCGGTCCGCACCGCCTCCACCGCCAGCCGCAGCTCGCTGCGCCCCGAGTCCTTGGAGAACTCGGTGGCCCCGATCCCGACGATCGCCGCACGCCCACCGAGGCTGTCTCTCGTCCGTACGCTCATGACGCGCTCCCGGGTGGGACGGTGACCGTCACGGTTCCCCTGACGTGGGTGCCGATGCCGTTCGCCCCGATGACCTTCACGGTCGCGGTGTCGCCCTCGACCTCCACGACCGTGCCGGTCAGCACCATCGTGTCGCCCGGGTAGTTGGGGGCACCGAGGCGTATGGCCACCTTGCGGAGGACCGCGCCCGGGCCGAAGTGGTCCGTGATGTACCGCCCGACCAGGCCGTTGGTCGTCAGGATGTTCATGAAGATGTCGGGGGAGCCCCTCCGCCGTGCGGACTCCGCGTCGTGGTGCACGTCCTGGTAGTCGCGGGACGCGATCGCCCCGGCGACGATCAGCGTGCGCGTGACCTCGATCTCCAGCGGCGGCAGCTCCTCACCGCGCTTCATCTCTCCACCTCCCCGTACGCGATCAACTCCCCGAGCTCCTGGAGCACTTCGCTCCCGCACCCCAGGTACGCGTCCAGCTGGCGCCCCCAGAGGAAGTGCCGGTGGACCGGGTGCTCGAGGTCGGCTCCCGCTCCGCCGTGCAGATGCTGGCCCGTGTGCACGACCCGCTGCCCCGCTTCCGAGGCCCACCAGGCCGCGGTCAGGGCCTGAGCGGCGTACGGCAGGCCCTCGTCGCGCCGCCAGGCCGCCTCGTACGCCGTCAGCCGTATCGCCTCGGTGTCCATGTACGCGTCGGCGGCCCGGAGTTGCACCGCCTGCTTGGCGGCGAGCGGGCGCCCGAACTGCTCGCGGGTGTTCGTGTGCGCCACCGCCCGCGCCAGCGACCCCGCGCACACCCCGGCCTGCAACCCCGCGAAGGCGGTACGTGCGGTGGCGACCACGTCCGCGTAGACCTGATCGATGTGGTCGTTATCGATCAGATCGTGATCGATGCGGTCGTGATCGACACGTTCGTGATCGACACGTTCGTGATCGACACGTTCGTGACCGGCGCCGTCATGGTCCCCGCCGAGCCGCTCGGCCGGTGTCCCGTCCAGTGTCAGTCGCCCGGCCGACCAGGGCGCCGTCAGCTCCACCGGCTCGCAACGCGCGTCGGCGGTCCGCACCAGCCACAGCCGCCGCCGGTCGTCCGCGACAAGGACATGCGTGGCGTCCTGGAGCCAGGGCACCACCGGCGCGGTGCCGCTCAGCCCGCCGCGCGCGCCGGCCCCTACACCTCCCTGGGCGGGCAACGCCCCGCTCACCACCACCGAACCGTCCCCGATCCCCGGCAGCAACCGCTCGCGCTGCTCGGGCGACCCATGTGCCGCCACCGCCAGCAGCCCGTACACACAGCTCGCCGCGAACGGCACCTGTGCCGTCGTGCGCCCCTGCTCCTCCAGCAGGAGCACCAAGCCCAGGAGGCCGACGTCCGTCACCGCGGCGACGAGCCCCGCCGAGCACAGCGTCTTCCACAGCGTGGCATCGGAGCCGGTCCCCGCGGCCGACAGGCGGTCGTGGGTGGAGAGGTCGCCGAAGATCCGTGCGGCGAGGTCGCGGGCCGCCGCCTGATCCTCCGTCGGCGTGAAATCCATGTCAGCCCCCACCGCCCCCGGCGCCCTCACCGGCCCGGAACACCGGCAGCTCCAGATCGTCGTCGTAGCGCACGAATTCCAGACGTACGGGCAGGCCGATCCGCACCTTGTCGTACGGCACCCCGATCACGTTGCTGACGATCCGCACGCCCTCGGCCAGCTCGATCAGACCGACCGCATAGGGAGGGTCGAAGGCGGGGAAGGACGGGTGGTGCATGACGACGTACGAGTAGACGGTCCCTTCGCCGCTCGCCTCGACCGTGTCCCACTCCGCACAGCCGCACGCGTTGCACCCCGGCAGCCAGGGGAAGCGCAGCGTTCCGCAACCGGCGCACCGCTGGATCAGCAACTGGTGGTGCTCGACACCCGCCCAGAACCCGGCGTTGTCCCGGTTCACCACCGGCCGGGGCCTGCGGGTGCCCTCGTCGGCCGGAGCCTTTCGGGTGTCCGGGGTCCGGTCGGGTGAGCGCTGGGCGTTCGGCGCGTACTTCAGGATGCGGAAACGGTGGGTGCCGGCGAGCTCTCCGTCCGCTCGTACGTCCATGCGGGTCGTCACGAAGTACCCGGTGCCGAGCTTCGTCCGCTTCCGCTCGGACACGGACTCGATGACCGCGTCGAAGGTGATCTCGTCCCCGGGCCGCAGCGGGCGCAGATACTCCTGCTCGCAGTCCGTGGCGACCACCGAGGCACAGCCGGCGTCGTCGAGCAGTCCCAGCAGATCGTCGTACGCGTCCGTCCGCCCTTCGTGCCCGGAGAGGCCGCCCATCGTCCACACCTGGAGCATGGTGGGCGGCGCCACGGCCGCCGGGCCCGCGTACGCCGAACCCGTGTCGCCCATCGCCTCGCACCAGTGGCGGATCATCGGCTCGTTGACCCGGTCCTTGCCCACGCCCCCGACCGCGGCGGGCCGCCCTTCGTACGCCTTCAGGCGTGCGTACAGCTCCTCCGTCACCGCCGCCCCCTCGTCATCCCGAGCCGCATCGTGGCCACGATCTCCCGCTGCACCTCGCTCACCCCGCCCCCGAACGTGTTGATCTGCGCCGCTCTGTTCATCCGCTCCAACTCACCGTCCCCGAGCACTCCCGGCGAACCGGAGCGGATCAGTCCTGCCTCTCCGACAATTTCCTGACACATGCGATACGTCGCGACAGTCGATTCAGTTCCCGCGAACTTCACCCCGCTCGCGTCGCCGGGGGCCGGCCCGCCCGCCCCCGCATCCCCCACCAAACGCCAGTTGAGCAGGCGCGTTGCCGCCAGCCGGGCATGCGCTTCGGCCAGCCGGGACCGCACCCAAGGCTCGTCAACCCGGCGCCGCCCGGTCACCGGATCGGGGGTACGTGCCGCCTTCAGCGCGGCCGTGCAGAAGTCCTCGGCCTGCATGCCGATCGCGGCGAGCGCGACCCGCTCGTGGTTGAGCTGGCTGGTGATGAGCCCCCAGCCTCCGTTCACCTCACCGACCAGGTTCGAGAAGGGGACCCGGACGCCGTCGTAGTACGTGGCCGTCGTGGTCAGGCCGCCCACCGTCTCGATCGGCGTCCACGAGAACCCGGGGGCGTCCGTGGGGACGAGCAGGATCGAGATGCCGTGGTGCTTGGGCGCGTCGGGGTCGGTGCGACAGGCGAGCCAGATCCAGTCGGCGTGCTGGGCGTTGGAGGTGAAGATCTTCTGCCCGTCGATCAGCCAGTCCCCGTCCAGGCCACCGCCTGCGTCCCCACCGCCGTCCCCGATTCCGTCCCCGATTCCGTCCCCGCCTCCGTCCCCGCCTCCGTCCCCGGTTCCATCCCCGCCTCCGTCCCCGGTTCCATCCCCGGCTCCGTCGTCCCGCACGGCGCGCGTCCGCAGGGAGGCGAGGTCCGTGCCCGCCGAGGGCTCCGAGTACCCGATCGCGAAGACGAGGTCGCCACTCAGGATGCGGGGCAGGAAGAACGCCTTCTGCGCCTCGCTCCCGTACCTCATCAGCGTGGGGCCGACGGTGTTCAGCGTGACCATCGACAGCGGTGCGCCCGCCCGGTACGCCTCGTCGAAGAACACGAACTGCTCATCCGCGCCACGCCCTTGCCCCCCGTACGCGACCGGCCAGCCGAGGCCGAGCAGTCCGTCGGCGCCGATGCGACGCAGCAGTGCGCGCTGCCGGCCGGGGTCGTCGGCGGGCGGCGGGCCGTCCGGCATCAGGTCCCGGAAGTACGTACGCAGCTCGGCGCGCAGCCGCTGCTGGCGTTCGGTGGGGGCGAGGTGCACGGCGGCGGCCCTCCCGGACCTCGTACGGGCAACGATTTCTGACTGTCCGTCAGACGCCGTGCACTGTCAAGGTCACGGGAGCTCAGCCCCGGGTCGCGGGGCTCGGGGCTCGGGCCGGAGGCACCCAGGGACCGTCCACGCGCGCGTGGTGCACGAAAACGTCTGCGCGGCGATGCCGAAGCACCGCCGCGCAGACGCTTTACCACTCCACAAAGCACCCCAGCGGTTTCAGGGCCGATGGGAGCGCATCGGCCCTGCGCTCACCAGAGGTTGCCGAAGTTGACGGCGACGTTCTCGTTCTTCTGGTTGATGGTCGTGAACGGGGACCCGTTCACCTGGGCCGTGTTGCTCTGGTTCGAGGCGCCGAAGCCCACCGCCTGCTGATACGTGATGGCCGAGTTGCCGTTGTCCGCCGCGGCAACGCCCGTGAACAGTGCGGCCGCAAGGGGCAGCGCGGCGACGGCGGCGAGGACGCGAGCGGTACGGATGCTTGCCATGTCTTTCCTCCAGAACCAGTGCGTACGGGCCCGGCTTCCGACCGGGACGTACATGAAGTACGGCTTGATCCAGGGCAGTTGGCCGACCGCCTCGGGCTGTGCACGACGTCGCGAATCAAGAGTTGCCCACCGAATCTCCCGCGAACCACCCCGGAAGCCGTGATTCGCCCTCAAGCGTGAGGACATGTCGATAAACCCCTTTCGTGACTCTTGCCACCTACAAACCCCCAGTCCGGGCCGGCGGAGGCGGCTCGGGTCAGGCGCCGCAAGAGGTGAAGCGTTTCGGCGCATCTGCATCCAAAACTCCCTCACCTCCGAGGCGCCCGGCACTCCCTCCCGGCCCTCTTCCCTTTTTCGAACACTCGTACGAACATGGAGGCATGGCCACCACTGACCGGCAGGCCACGACCCTGGCTCTGGCCCACGCCCTGTCCGCCGCCGAACGCGGACTCGCGGTGATCCCGCTGTCCCGCACCAAGCTCCCGGCCCTGCGCTCCCCCCACCGCGCCACCTCCGACCGCACCCCCTCCGACCGAGGCACGCCCCGCCACGACGTACCGGGCCCGACGGCCCCCGTCTGCCACGGCGAATGCGGCCGCTTCGGACACGGGGTGTACGACGCCTCGACCGATCCCCGGCGCATCCGCCGGCTCTTCGCGGCCGCCCCCTGGGCCACCGGCTACGGCATCGCCTGCGGCCTGCACCCGCATTTCCTGATCGGCATCGACCTCGACACCAAATCCGGTACGGACTCCTCGGCTGCCCTGCGCGAACTGGCCCTGCGCCACCTGTTCACCATCCCGGACACGGTGGTCGTGCTCACCCCGAGCGGGGGCCGCCATGTGTGGCTCAGCGGCCCGCCGGACGTCGTCGTCCCCAACTCCGCGGGCCGGCTCGCTCCCGGCATCGACATCCGCGGCGCAGGCGGCTATCTGGTCGGCCCCGGCTCACGCACCCGACACGGGGTGTACAGCACGGCTCCGGGCACCGCCCGCCTGGCGCCCGCGCCCTGCCCGACCGCCCTCCTGCGCCTGCTCACGCCCCCGCCCCGCACGCACCACCCCACGCCCCCGGCGACGGGCGAACACGGCCAGGGACTGGTCCAGTTCGTCCTCGCCGCACACGAGGGCCAGCGCAACACCCGCCTGTTCTGGGCGGCTTGCCGCGCCTACGAGAACGGCATCGGCCCCGATCTGTCCCCCGCTCTGATCGACGCCGCCGTCCACACGGGCCTCTCGGAACGCGAGGCCCGCTCGACGCTCGCGTCGGCGGCCCGGATGACGGGGCGGCGGCCCTGAGCCCAGACCGGCCGGTTTCGCGCGGCCAGATGGGCCCACCTCGAAGCGTTCGGCACCACGACCGAGGGTCAACTGCATGGGGGCTGGCAACCGCGCCTCGTGAGGTTCCGGAAGGCCAGCCCGGGTCGTTCCCCCCTTCCGATAGTCTCCCCGCGCCAAGATCACCAGCCCAAAGTCAGGTTCGGGCCAACTGCGCGACGGGGCTACGTGACTTCGCGGCTCACGTCGTCTCACGGACTGGAGAACACCATGCCCCGATGGGCCGTCGTGGAAGCTCACGGTCAAGCGGAAGCCTCCATCTACGGCGTCCACAGTGAACTCGAAGGGACGGAGGCCGAAGCCGTGGCCGCGCTGCTTCGCGTCGTCGACAGCTATGAAGAGGCCGTCACCGCAGCCGGGCGCCGACGGCAGAGAAGAAAGGTCTTCCGTGTCTCCGATCGCAGCTACCTCGTACGCGTCGAAAACCTGCTGTCGAGCCATGAAGCCCACTTCACCCTCGCCGAACTCATAGCCGACACCCACGACGACGGCCTTCCCAACACCGTGGGCGGGGCACCGAAGAGGTCGTGAATCCTGGCCGCAGGTTGGCCGCACGCGCTGGTCAGAGGTGGGATACCGGCGAAGCAGGGTGAGACAAGGTCACGCGGAAGGGGTGCCCCTCCCGAGAGTGGCACCCCTTCTGACCTGCAACACCTTTGACCTGCGCGGTGGGTGTGGGATTTGAACCCACGGTGACATCGCTGCCACGACGGTTTTCAAGACCGTCAAACGTGCAGTACGAACGCCCTGGTCAGGAGCTGTTTCAGCCTCCGCGGAGAGGTTGCTGGCCCACACATGGCCCACGAACCGTCCTCCCACACGGAGCGATGCGACGCACGGTGCGCGACCCGGTGGTCCCGTGGTACGTCGCCGGCCACCGGCCGCGTCATCTAGATCGGCGAATGCCTACGAGCACCCTAACGAGGCTCACTGAGCGGCCTGGTGGGCCGTCTGAGGGGTGCCGTTCGCGGCGAGCAGGCTTGGGATATCTGCCGCTGGGTGAGGTGCTACTTCCTGGGAGTAGACCAGGAAGCGCCACTATTGCGGGAGTCTGCCCAGTCTCTCCGTCTATTGTCCGACGGTGAGTGCCCAGTGAACGCGGGAGGGAGCAGTCACCGTCACTACGCCGGATTTGCGGGAGCTCTTCAGGTCCAGCTGGTTGAAGGTGCTGCTGACCTCTCCTTCCACGCATTCGAGCGGAAAGCTGAGCCCGACCGGTGCCACGGAGACAGTCAGTGTTCCCTTGCCTTGGCAGTTTACGAGGATCGCCAGGGACCCAGCCTTGATTCCGCCCCGGATTTCAATTTCTTGGTTACCGTGGGCGTTCGCGGCCTGTGCTACGGCCTCCCCGTCCGGGAGGACTGGAGCCTTGGTCACGGTTTCCCCGGGAACGTGCTCGGCACGGTCAGAAGTCGGTGATTCTTTTGGCGAGGTCGTCGAATGAGGCCGGGGCGTGCCGGAAGAGGGCGCAGCGTCATCCTGATCACTGGTGCAGCCAGCCAGCGCCACTACTGCTGCCAAACCTCCGGTGGCCGTCAGCACCCTCAGCCTTCCCATATGTACCAGCCCACCTTGTAGGGGGAGTAGCTGACGACGGTGTGTTTCGGCGATGTCGTGCAGTTTTGGTGGAGCATGTAACTCTGGCCCTTGTGCTTGAGACGGTAGACGCCGTATTTTCCGTTCGTGGTCGAGTGGGGCGGCGTATCTATGGTGAATGTGTTTCCGAGCTTGGCCGTCAATTCCGCTGTCACGGTGACGCTGTACTTGGTTTTGATCGTGGCAAGCATCACGCTGACGGAGGTCTCCAGCTCGCCGTTGAGGCTGATGCCGACCTTGCCCGTCACCTCCGAAATGAAGGTTGTCTTGCCCGTTCTGGAAGTGCCGTTGTAGTTTGAGTTCGTGGGCCCTACACCCTTGTGGTACTTCTTCTTGGATTGCGAGATGGGCTTGTAGACGGGGTGAGCAGGACTGCAATCCACAGCGCCGGGCAAATCCTCTTGGGAAGGCTTGGGTTCTGCCGGCGACTCATCGACCGAGTTCTCGGGAACGTCGGTGACGTCTTCCTCGGGCTCTTCTGGTGGCGCAGTGTTAATAACCGGGTCATCGGCCGAAGCAGATGCCGACGGCAAGGAATCCGGAGTTCCATCAGCGGCCAGCGCGGGGCCGGTCAGGGCCGTGCACAGTATGAGCGCAGTCGAGAGAAACGCTGTGGGCATGCAGGTAATTCCACAAGACACCTATCCGGTGGGGACTGCCCAGTTTGACAGTCGGACACCTTGACCATATGTCGTGGTCATGCCGGAAGCGAAGACTCCGGTGATCTTCTGAGTCGGATCTGAGGTTGGCGTTTTCCAGGTCGAAGGCCGACCGGGCGTTTAGACCGTGTCCTATGTGGTGAGGCGGACCAGTCGTTTGTAGCAGCACAGTGCAGCGGCGAGGCCGAGAAAGGCCAGGTAGTTCCGGAGATTGCGTTCGTAGCGGGGGCTGATTCGGCGGTAGCCGGACAGCCAGGAGATGGTCCGCTCGATGACCCAACGGCGGCGGCCCAACCGTTCGCTGGACTCGATGCCTTTGCGGGCGATGCGCACGCCGATGCGCTTGCCGCGTAACCATTTCCGCAGGTGAGGAATGTCGTACGCCTTGTCCGCATGGAGGCGCTGGGGCTTGAAGCAGCGGCCGCGGTGGGGGTCGTGTCTCGTTTGGTGACCGGCCACCATCGGCTTCAGGCCCTCGCTGTCGTGGACGTTGGCGGCGGAGACGCCGACGACCAGGGGCAGTCCGTTCGCGTCCGACAGGACGTGCATCTTGGAACCCGGCTTACCTCGGTCCACGGGGCTCGGACCTGTGTGTTCGCCCCCTTTTTAGCCCTCACGTGCGCGGAGTCGAGGACGACGCGGGAGACATCGATGAGACGGGCGTCGTCGAGTCGGTGCAGGACCGCTTCGTGCAGCCGGCCCCAGACCCCGGCCCTGGACCAGATCAGGAACAGGCGGTGGGCCGTCGACTTCGATATGCCGAAGCACGGTGGCAGAGCCCGCCAGGCGCACCCACTCACCAGCACGTAGATGATCGCCGCAAACAGCGTCTCATCAGGCGTGTCCTGCGTGCCGCCGCCCTGCGGCCGCACCTTCGACGGTGGGATCAACGGCTTGGCGATCTCCCACAGCCCGTCCGGAACAATCCAACTCCACGTACCCCGCCCCATACACGGAACAACGAGCGATCACCACATAGGACACCGTCTTAGACGTCGTTTCATTTGGTGAGGCGGCGCTGGCAGATGAGGGCTGCGGCGATGCCAGCGAAGGCGAGGCAGTGTTCTGCCTTGCGTTCGTAGCGGCGGTGGAGTCGGCGGCAGCCGGCGAGCCAGGACACGGTCCTCTCGACGACCCAGCGGTGGCGGCCGAGCCGCTTTGGCCCCGGCCCGTAAGGCAGCACGTCAGGCGCTGCGCAGGTCCGCGGCCCACTTCCAGGGGCGCCGCCTGCTCGCCGCGCTGCTCGCGCTGCCGGTCGGTGTGCTGGGCTGCCTGACCACCTGGATCGGCCGCAAGTTCGACATCCCGTCCCTGATACATCCCGGACGGCGGCTGTACCGGCGGATGGTGCAGACCGCGGGCGATCAGCGCGCGGCGCGTGACGAGGCCGCCCGCCAAACCCTGCGCGAGCAGGAGGCCGCCGCGGATGCGGAGGCAGCGCAGGACGGCACGGACGGCATCGCGGACGGTGTCGAGCGTCCGGCCGCGAAGGTTCCCGCCAGCACGAATCCCGAGGTCAGCGAAGGAGAGCACGTGTCCGGATTCCAGTTCGAAGAGGTCGCCTCCGAGATGGAGCAGGCCGCCAACCAGTACGACCCCGAGAACGCCATGGAGATCCTCGCCATGGTCGAGGGTCTGCCGGCCGCGCTGACCAGCGTGGCGAACGTGATGAAGATCCTCGCGGAGCGCTCCGACTCGGAGTTCCCGCTGGAGAAGGAGGTCGCGGACGGCTTCAACGACATCTTCGGCGCCCTGATGAGCGCCGTCGCGGTCGCCGAGGACATGGGGCCGCTGTTCCGGCAGGCCCACGAGCAGGACATCGCCCGGCATGAGGACCCCCGCAACGGCACCGAGGCTGAGAAGGGCTGGAACGTCTGAGATGAGCAGCACCGCCACCGCCAAACAGAACAGCGCGAGTGGCCCGGTGCTGGACTGGGCTGCCGGTCACGGACCCGTGACCGGCGCCCTGTCCGCGACCACCGGAGCCTTCGCCGTCGCCACCACCGGCGCCGCAACCGCCATGCCCCCCGGCTGGGCCCTGGCCGTCGGTGCCGCCGGCGCGCTCGGACACACCGTCGTCGGCCTGCGAGTACGCAACGCCGGCCGCACCCTCGCCACCCGCGCCGCCTCCTGGCTGGTCGGCGCCGGCTGGACCACGTGGGCCATGACGAACGGCCCGCTGACCTGGGCCGCTCTCGGCTCGCTCGCCACGATCGGCGTGGGCATCGGCGCCGCCGCCCGCTCTGCCGCGCTGTACGAGGAGGCACGCGAGGAGGAGGCCATCGCTGCGGAACAGCGGCAGATCGCCGCGGAGTTGTCCACGGAACGCCGCGCGATCGCCGCGGAATGGGTCGACCGCATCCAGCGCGTCTGCTCCATCACCGTGCGCGTGCTGGGGGTGGAGATGTGGGAGACCGGTGCCGGGTTCTCCATCGACGCAGAACTCCCGCCCGGCGGCGCCACCTGGAACAAGATCGCAGCCGAGTCCCCGCGGCTGTCCGCGGACGCCCGGCTGCACCGCCACCACGTCCCCCGGCATCGACCAGGGCCGGGTCATCATCGACGTGACCACGGTCAACGTCCTGGAGCAGGAACGCACCTACCCCACCGACTACAGCACGCTGTCCCTGCACACGGGCATCCCGTGGGGGTATCGCACCAACGCACAGCAGATCCTCGCCTACCTGCGCGAGCAGTGCGCCCTGATCGTCGGCCCGACCGGATCGGGCAAGACGAACATGGTGCACGCGATCCTCGCCGGGTTCGCCCGTGCCGAGGACGTCCTCACGTGGGTGATCGACCTGAACGCCGGATCGGCCGGTCTGCCGTGGGTGCTGCCCGCGCTGAACGGCCAGATCGTGCGGGAGGACGGCAAGCCCGTGCGGCCCGGTATCGACTGGCTCGCCGGCACGTTCGATGAGGCCATGACGATGCTGGATGCGGCCGTGCGCGTGGCCAAGCAGCGCAAGATGGGCTACCAGGCGCTTCTGTCGAAGGCCAACACGGACCTGTTGCCGATCAGCGCCAAGATTCCTCAGATCATGCTCGTGATCGATGAGGGCGCGGAGATCCTGGTCAGCCCCGACCGGCAGGTGCGCAAGCTCGGGGAAAAGATCCTGGAAGTCATCCGGATCGCCCGCGCCATGGGCGTGCGCACCGTGCTCACCGCGCTCGGAGCGACTGGCAGCGTGCTGAGCAACCTGATGATCCGCCGCGAGGCAAAGGTCCGTGTCGCTCTCACGGGTAGCGAGACGGAGGGCATGGACCTGAGCAAGATGTTCCCCGGCAGCCGGGGCCTGCGCGTGGACCAGGCCCCTTACAAGGGCGCCGGGTTCATGGGAACCCCGGAGTCGCCGGCCGCGCTGTTCAAGGCCTGGCGGATCCTCCCGAACCAGATCCGGGAGATCACCGCCGCCACATCCGACCGGCACCCACGGCTGGACGACGTGTCCGCAAAGGCAGCCGGACCCGCATACGCGCGGCGCTGGGATGCCGACCGCACCGCATGGATGCGCGACCAGGCCGTGTCGGACGACGCCGGCGATGACTCGCCCGTGACGCCCGGAGCGCTCCGCCTGTCCGCACTGAACGAGCAGCAGGAGTCTCCCGAGGACGCCCTCGCACGCCGATTCCGGGAGGAGATCGACGCGCAGTTCGGCACCGCACCCGAACCCCACACCACCGAGCAAGACGACGTGGCGGAGCGGCCGGTCGGACTGAACCTGTCGGCGCTGCGGGACGAGCAGGACAGCCCAGCGCAACAGGCCGCGCTCGCCGCACTGATCGCCGCCGGGCCCGCCGGGACGGGAGCATCCGCGATCGCCCGCACTCTCGCCGACGGGTTCGGGACGACGCGTCAGACGGTCGTGGGCTGGCTGAAAACTTGGCTGACCGACGGCACCGCCGTTCGCGTCGGGGAGGGCACCAAGGCCCGCTACGTACACCGCTCCCACACCCCCAACGGCTGATCGCTTGTCGCTTGTCGTCCCTCACGCGCCGCATGTCGTCTAACGGGTCAGTGGGGCCCGAATACGGTTTGTGACCTGGGAGGCGACAAGCGACAAGACAAGCAACGCGACAAGCCGCACGACAAGAGGGACGACAAGCCACGCGACAAGCAACCCACCCCGCCGCATGGGCCCGCGCCACCTGTTGGCGCGGGCCCGCGGCACACCTTGAGGGAGTCAGAAATGCGCCAGCCCACCCCGCCCGGACAGATAGCCCCACACATCCCCGCCGACGTCTTCCAGCGCTCTCAAGCGACCGGACAGCCGGTCGTGTTCGTCGTCAACGACACCCCGCCCGCCGTCCCCTGGGCCCGGCTCCTGATCCCGTTCGCGATCGCCGGGGCCGCCGCTCTTGGCACCTGGGGCGTGGTCGCCGCCTTGTGCTGGCTGATGGACGTGGCCGCGCACACCGCAACCGTCATCGGGGGCGCCGCGGGACCCATCGGAGCCGGCGGCATCACGCTCAAGCTCGCCCGCGGCAAGAACACCTAGCTACGCCAAGGGCGGCCCCACCGTCTCGCCAAAGCCGCGGGGCCGCCCTTGCCAACCAGCATCCGTCTACGGAACTGGAGACCTCCAGAATGACCCAACCTGCCAACGTAAGGCGAGACCCCGCCTTACCGATCAGCACAGATCTCACCCGACTCGGACTGCTCGCCTGGGCAACGCAAACCGCACAGCGCGGCCGGCACGTCATCCCGCTACGGCCGAACGACAAGCGCCCGGCAGGCCACGCGGAGCAGTACTGCCCCGCCACCGGGCGGTGCGCGGATGGACACAAGACACCCGAGCAGCGCGCCACCACCGACGTTGAACTGCTCATCGCCGCATGGGCACAAGCGCCGTACAACGTCCGTATCGCCACCGGCCCTTCCGGGCTACGGGTCATCGACCTGGACGGCTCCATCCGCACCGCCCGCCCGCGGGAGGCCGCATGACCGCCCGCAACTCCCCCCACCTGGAAGGCCTACCGCGCCCCGCCCGACCGGCCGGATCTCAGGCGACTGTGGGCGAACCGAAGGTCGCCGCGCGCGCCGGCCACAGCATCGCTGTGCTGTACCGCTTCTACGCGAAGATCTTGAAGGGGGGCCAGCAGCAGTCCAACAGCCTGATCGCCCGCGCGCTCGACGAGGGGGAATGGCCCTGATCCCGGCCCACAGATGGCCCATACGCACTGGTCAAACCTGGGATATGGGCGAGTCGGGGTGAGACAGGGTGAACGCAGAAGGGGTGCCCCTCCCGAGAGTGGCACCCCTTCTGACCTGCAACACCTTTGACCTGCGCGGTGGGTGTGGGATTTGAACCCACGGTGACATCGCTGCCACGACGGTTTTCAAGACCGTTCCCTTAGGCCGCTCGGGCAACCCACCCCGCGTCGCCGGTGATCGGCGGCGCGGGGACAAGAGTAACGGGTCAGGTGCCCCGCGTGCGGCTCAGCTGTCGCCCACGCGCTCTCCCAGCGTGACGTCCGTCGTGCGGGCCTTGCCGTCCCGGGTGTACGTGAGCTTCACCGTGGCGCCGGGGCGGTGGGTCCAGATCTCGCCGATCAGGGTCGGGCCACTGTCGATCACCATGTCGTCGAGCTTGGTGATGACGTCGCCCGGCTTGAGGCCGGCCTTGGCCGCGGGGCCGTTCGGGGTGATCGCGTCCGAGCCGCTGGCACCCTGCTCAGTGATCTTCGCGCCGCCCGTGCCCTCTTCGAGGGAGACCGAGGCGCCGATCACCGGGTAGACCGGCTTGCCCGTCTTGATCAGCTCCTGGGCGACGTACTTCGCCTGGTTGATCGGGATCGCGAAGCCCAGGCCGATCGAACCGGACTGGCCCGAGCTGCCCAGACCGCCACTGCTGGAGGACTGGATCGCGGAGTTGATGCCGATGACCGAGCCCTGCGCGTCCAGCAGCGGACCGCCCGAGTTGCCCGGGTTGATCGACGCGTCCGTCTGCAGCGCGCTCATGTACGACGCCTTGCTGCTGGAGCTGCCGTCGCTGGAGGCCACCGGCCGGTTCTTGGCGCTGATGATGCCCGTCGTCACCGTGTTCGAAAGGCCGAAGGGCGCGCCGATCGCGATCGTCGAGTCGCCGACAGCCACCTTGTCGGAGTCGCCCAGGGTCAGCGGCTGCAGGTCCGACGGCGCGTTCTTGAGCTTGACGACCGCGACGTCGTAGCCCTGCGCGTGACCGACCACCTCGGCGTTGTACTTCTTGCCGTCGGGGAAGGTCGCGGTGAGCTTGCCGCCGTCGACCGCCTCCGCCACCACGTGGTTGTTGGTGACGATGTGGCCCTGCTTGTCGAAGACGAAGCCGGTGCCGGTGCCGCCCTCTCCGCTGCTGCTCTGGGCCTCGATGGTGACCGTGCTCGGCAGCGCCTTGGCTGCCACGCCCGCGACCGTGCCCGCGTCCCGCTTGACGGAGCCGCCGCTGTCGGAGGCGGAGACCGTCGTCGAGCCGCTCGATCCGTCGTTGTCCTTGGCCAGCGTGTAGCCGATGCCGCCGCCGACTCCGCCCGCGACCAGCGCGGCCACGAGGATCGCGGCGAGCAGTCCGCCGCGGCCGGCCTTCGGCTTCGGCGCGGGCTGCTGGTACGAGGAGCCCCATTCGGCGCCCGCGCCGCCACCGTCGGCGTACGCGGGCGTCGCGGGCGGGGGAGGCGGCCAGCCCGCCTCGGCGGCGCCCGGAGCGTGCTGGGCGAAGCCCTGATGTGCGGGCGGCTCACCGAAACCCTGTCCGGGGGCGCTCGCCGACGGAGCGGCACCGACAGGCGCGGCGCTCTGCACGGGAGCGGGAGTTTCCACCGGCACGGGAGGTGCTGACGGGGCCGGGGGTACCGCGGTGCCCTCGTTCTCGGTGCTCACAGCTCTTCTCCTCGATCCACGGCTGTTGTTCTCGGTCGCACTCGGTCACGCTCACTCACGCTTGTCGTCGGTCCGGCGCGATTCAGCTGTGCATGTGCATTTTTTTGTACGCCGTCAGCTTTTCCCACTGGCCGTCAGAGCACCATAAGCGGTGGCTGTGGGTCCGCGGCCATCCTTTATATCGGACCTGTCGCGCTAAACAGTTATATTCCCGATATCTGTGCGATGCCAGAACGACGCCTCCCCGCTCCGCGCCTACCCCGCCACGGTGGCACCATGACGCGGTGACCCACGCACGACAGCACCCGATCCAGGTCGTCGCCCACCGAGGGGCCTCCGAAGAGGCGCCGGAGCACACCCTGGCCGCGTACAAGAAGGCGATCGAGGACGGTGCCGACGCCCTCGAGTGCGACGTCCGGCTGACTGCGGACGGCCATCTTGTCTGCGTCCACGACCGCCGCGTCAACCGTACGTCCAACGGCCGTGGCGCGGTCTCCGCGCTGGAGCTCGCCGAGCTCGCCGCACTGGACTTCGGCTCCTGGAAGAACGGCGACGAGGCCCCCGACTGGGAGCACCGCCCCGAGGACCGGGAGAACACCTCCGTACTCACCCTGGAACGGCTGCTCGAACTCGTCGCCGACGCCGGGCGTCCGGTCGAGCTGGCCATCGAGACGAAGCACCCCACCCGCTGGGCGGGCCAGGTCGAGGAACGGCTGCTGCACCTGCTGAAGCGATTCGGCCTCGACGCCCCCGAGTCCGCCGCGACGTCGCCGGCGCGCGTCATGAGCTTCTCGGCGCGCTCACTGCACCGCGTCCGGACCGCTTCCCCGATGCTGCCGACCGTCTATCTGATGCAGTTCGTCTCGCCCCGGCTGCGCGACGGGCGGCTGCCCGCGGGTGTCCGGATCGCAGGCCCCTCCATGCGGATCGTGCGCGGGCACCCCGGATACATCGAGCGCCTCAAGCGGGCCGGACACCAGGTGCACGTATGGACCGTGAACGAGCCGGAGGACGTCGATCTCTGCGTTGAGCTGGGCGTCGACGCCATCATCACCAACCGCCCGCGCGCGGTGCTGCATCAGCTCGGCCGCTGACGGCGGAGTGAAAACCCTGGGTCCCTCCCCGGGCGCCATCCCGAAAACACCGTCGGAATCCGGCCACCTGATTACAGGGTGTGCACCGGCGCGTTCGTTCCGTGTTCGATCGTTACGAGTGCGTCAGCGGACGTGGACCGGCCGGTTTCCAGTTCAGTCCAAAGGGGCATTCACACCGTGGCGTGGGGCGAAGGAGGTCTCGGGGGTGGCGTTGGTGGTGGCACAGGAGGTGCCCACGTCGTCGAGCATGGCCGTACCCCATGGCCCTGCGGGCGTGGGGAAAGCAAGACACCGGATGCGTGATCAGTTGCGTACCGGTGGAGTGGCGGATTCGGTCATCGACGATGCCGTACTGATTCTTTCCGAACTGCTCAGCAACGCCTGCCGCCACGGCAGGCCGCTGGGCGACGCCCTCGCGGGAGACGGCGATGTACGCGCCGCGTGGCGCGTCGACGACTGCGGGAGACTCACGGTCGAGGTGACGGACGGCGGCGGTCCGACCCGCCCGGTTCCGGCGACGCCCTCGGTCACCGCGCGCGGCGGCCGCGGGCTGAACATCATCACGGCGTTGGCCGAGGACTGGGGCGTGCGGGATGACGCCCGGGGTGAAGTGACGGTGTGGGTCGTGATGCACGGCGACGTGGACGCCGGGCACCGTCGCGACGACTTCGCTACGCGCGTCACGGCACCGTCGCCGCTTCGGCAGCCGCTGCTGTCGGACTCGGGGATATCCGACCTGGACTTCGCGGACGCCTTCGACGACGTCGACTGAGCCGGCTGGGGCCGGCCGGTGGGCTCCGGGGCGGCCGGGCGGGGACCGATCGCCACCGAGCCGAGTCCTACCGAAGGCGTCCGACCTGGACCGAAGCACCGGTTCCGGGACGAGTGGGTGCGTTGTCCACAGGTCCGCGTCGGCCGTCGCACGAACGGCTAGGCTCGCGCCGTACGAGACGAGCCGTAACCGGGAGACACCCACGATGGCCAAGAAGCGACCCCAGACGAAGTCCAAGCAGCCCCAGCTGAAGGACGGAGAGATCCCGGTCGTCGGCGCTCGCGAACCCTGCCCCTGCGGCAGCGGCCGGCGCTACAAGGCCTGTCACGGCCGCAGTGCCGCGCACGCGGTGACGGAGCTGGTGCAGCGCCCCTTCGAGGGACTGCCGGGCGAGGGCGACTGGATCGCGCTGCGCGAGCTGGTCCCCGCGGCGACCGTCGAGCTGAAGCTCAGGGAGGACCTCCCCGAGGGCGTCCCGTCGGTCACGCTCGCCACCGTCCTGCCGATGGCATGGCCCGCGCTGCGCCGCGACGACGGCTCGGTCCTGATCGGCCTGCAGAACGACACGGCGTCGGGTGACATCAGCCGCGACCTGGCCGACACCCTCCAGCGCGCGCTGACGGCGGAGCCCGGCACTCCGGTCCAGGGCCGGCGCGCTCCGGCCGACGGGCCTCGGCTCCAGGATCTCCTCGACCCCGAAGGCGCGTTCGAGCCAGTTGTGCACAGCGGCTTCGAATTCTGGGTCCCGGACGCCGAGAACGCGACGCCTGAGGTCGCCGCGTCCCTGGAGCGGGCCAACGCTGCCGCCATCGCGACGGTCAAACTCTCCGGCGTGGACGCGGCCTACTGGTGCGAGACCCCCGACAAGAACCACCTGCGCTGGGTCATGCCGTACCCCGAGGAGCAGCTTCTGGACGCTCTCGCGCGGCTGCACGCGGCCGGGCAGTCGGGCCTCGGCGAGGGCACGCGGCTGGTCGGTTCCTTCCGTGCCCACGGCCTGACGGTGCCGGTCTGGGACCTGCCGAGCGGGGTCGGGGCGGAGGACGTGGAGAAGCCGGCGGCCGAGTTCGCCGAGCGTCTGGCGGCCGCTCTCGCCACGGATGCGCCGCTGACCGCGGACGAGCGCCGGGCGCGCGGCGGACTGACCAACCGACAGGTGACACTCAGCTGACTCACAGGGCCCGAACTGACCGACCGGTCAGCTGGTCAGGACCTGCAGAACGGGTGACTCCTGTCACAACTCCCCGTGGCGACAGGTAAATCCGTGTCCGAATAGCCGAGATCGAATTTGCGAACCGCCGATCTCTTGTTACCGTTCGAGTAGCCCGGTTGCTGGTGCATCCCCCGTCGCCAGCAACCGGGTCTTTCTATGCCCGTCGCGTGACACGAAACCGAGGGCGCCGCCAACTGCCTTACGGGCACACGGAGTTGCCTCAGAGGCACAAGGCGGAGAGCCGGGTCCCCCGGCCGGCCGGGGCTCACCGAACGGCCCGAGCCCCCGGCGTCCTACGACCCGCCCGAGTCGCTCCCGGAGCGCAGCAGCAGCGGTCCGCTCCCGGCGCCCTTCGCGAACTCCGCGATCGCCGTGTACGCCCCCACATCCCCCACGGTGCGCTCCCTGGGCGTCTCACACGCCCCCGGGTCGTCCTCCGCGCCCACCACGCAGCGCATCTGCACGGTACGGCCGCCGGGCTCCATGAGGCTCAGGACGGAGTGCAGGTCCTCGCCGGTCGCGTTGCGGTAGTAGGTGCGCGCCCAGGTGTCCCGCCCCTGGGTCATGACACAGGTCTGCGCCTCGATGCCGTCGGCGGAGAAGAGTTCGGGGCCGCAGCGGGCCGCGGTGGCCAGGCCGAGGCCCAGCACCAGGGGGGAACGGGAGGGTACCGGCACCTTGTCGTCGGCTTCGGACGCTCGTAGGGCCGCGCGGCCCTCGTCACCGACAGGGCCCGCGGACGCCACGGCCAGCGGGAGCGCGACCGTGGCCGCCGCTACGGCCGCGAGGGCGAACAGCCGCACCCTTCGGGGGTCCAGCCCGCGACGGCGCGGCGATGACGTTCGCTGTTCCCCGGAATGACGCTGCATGGACGGAACATAACGACCACGGGCCGGTGTCGGGCCCGCCGCGCGCCCGACACCCCTACAACTCGGGCGCGCTCACACCCGTACGAGTGAGGGCCTCGACGACCGCGTCCACGACGGCCTCCACATCGGGCACCCAGGGCGCTGCCGAGCCGGGCAGCGGTGCCCGCTCCCAGCCGATCCGGCCGTGGCCGGTCTCGGACGGGGGCAGCGTGATGTAGCCGCCCTCCCCGTGGAAGCGCAGGGAGCCGGGGACGTAGTCCTTCGCGTAGAGCAGCTCGCCCAGCTGCTCCATGGAGTAGGGCGCCACAAGGATCGCCCAGCGGTGGGGCGTCGCGACGACCGGGCCGAGGCGCATCCCCATCTGGTCGAGCGCGGTGAGGGCCCGGGAGGCCGCCAGGGCCGGCAGGCTCACCGCGCAGGGCGCCTTGCCTCCGGTGGCCAGCACGATGGGGGCCGTGGGCCTGTTCGTCCACCACCAGCGCACCATGCGCTCGTCGGTGGTGGCCGCGAGCAGCCCTGGGTCGAAGGGGTGAGCGCCGGGCACCGTGCACTCCGGGTCGGGACAGCCGCAGCGGGCACGCCCCTGCGGGTCCGGCGCCACACCCGGGAGAACGGGCCACTTCCATTCGGCCGCGAAGGTCAGGGCCGCGCTGATCAACTCAGGCCTCCCGTCGTTCCGCTTGGACAGGAGCCTGCGTCGCCTTCCGAGGATCTCGCGCATGAGCGCTCGTTCCTTTCCGTTGCACGCCTGGCAACACTGTGGACCATCACGTCATGTGTCGATCACTTCACTGTGCGTACCTGCTGGCGCATCACACCCCTGTCTCAGACAAGGGGAACCCCTATGGGCCGAGCGTTGGCTACGTCCGCGTCCATACTGCGTCTGGCAAAAGCATGGGCATGGCGTGGGGTGGCGGCGCCTGGCGTTTTGCCGTCCCGCGTATTTCTCGCCGCCTCCGCCACGGGAGGATGGGGCTCGGTCGTCGGTGGTTAAGACGCCCGGGTCCGTCGCCAGGTTCCGGGTGATTCCCAACCACCCCTGGCCTTCACCGAGTACGTACCCATCACGACCGCTGTGACGCTCTGTCGAACAAGGCCAGTCGACCGCAATATGCCGTTACCCGAGGCAGTTTTAAGCCAACTTTGCCTTACCGCAATAGTCTCATGGACACCAGGAATCCCAGCAGGACAATGCTGGACATCCCCTCACGAGTGCGTGTACATGTGGAGACACTGCTAGCGGCGCAGAATGACATGGGGGTTTGCGATGCTATCGAGCAATACGCACCGGTCGGAAAGCCGGACGCCATGAACGCCCCTCACCTCCCGAAAGTGGCTGGAATCGATTCAACGGTTCCCTCGCCCGCACACACTGTCGCGCCGACGTCCGCCGCCACAGGCACCCCTTCGGCCACGTCCGCCACCGGCCCCGGAGCAGTTCTGCAGGACCGTCTCGCCAGCTGGGTCTCCGACCTCACGACCCTTCACGAACTCACCGAACGCCTGGCACGCACGGACTCGCTCGCCGACGCACTCCAGGAGCTGCTGCGCGCCGGAGCCGCCCTGGTGGGCGCCCGGCGCGGTCTCGTCGTACTGGAACCACGCGACGGGCTCGGCCCGGACACGACCATCGGCCTCGGCCTGGCCCGCGCCGATCTCGGCCACATCGAGACCGTGCCGCGCAGCTCCATGTCGTACGGGAAGATCCTCGACGGACTTCCCGGCGGCGAGCGCGAGATCACCCAGCCCGACCTGTTCTCCGAGGACGGCCTGGACCCCCGCCACCGCGAGGTCGCCGCCCGGCTCGGCTACGCCGCGAGCTACGCCCTTCCCCTGTCCACCCAGGCCGCGGGCCGTCTCGGCGCGGCCGTGTGGCTCTACGACGAGCCCGCCGAGCCGGTCGAGCGCCAGCGCCACCTCATCGGCCTCTACGCCCGCTACGCGACCGAACACCTGGCGCGGCTCGTCGAAATGGAACGCACACGCGCGTGCATGACGACGATCTCCGAGGAGCTGCTTCCGTCCCGGCTGCCCCGGGTCACCGGCGTCCAGCTCGCCGCCCGGCGCCGTACCGGACCGCGCGGCGGCGGCGACTGGTACGACGCGCTGCCGTTGCCCGACGCGGCGCTCGGCCTCGCGGTCGGCTCGGTCACCGGCTCCGGCCCCAGCGCGATCGCCGCGATGGGCCGGCTGAGGGCCTCCCTGCGCGCGTACGCCGTGATGGAGGGCGAGGACCCCGTCGCCGTCCTGTCCGACCTGGAGCTGCTCCTCAGACTCACCGAACCCGCCCGGTCCGCCACCGCCCTCTTCGCCTACTGCGAACCCGCCCTCCGCAAGATCACGCTCGCCGGGGCCGGGCACAGCCCGCCGCTGGTGATCGGCGAGCGGCGCACGGAGTTCGTGGAGACCTCACTGTCGGCGCCCCTGGGGATGCTGGCCTGCTGGGAGGCCCCGAGCGTCGAGGTGACCGCGGCGCCCGGCGAGACCGTGCTCCTGTACACGGACGGCCTGCTGCATCGCACCGGCGACCCCATGGACCGCGCCTTCGCCCGGCTGCACGCCGCCGCGGCGAGCGTTCCGCGGGCGGTGCGCACCGATCCGGGCGCCGTCGCCGACCACGTACTGCGCAGCGTGCTGCCGGACGGCCTGGACGCGGCGGACAGCGAGGAGGACGTCGTCCTGCTGGCGGCACGCTTCGAGTGAGCCACGACAGCGGACCTTTCCGGCCCTGGGGCGGCCTCCGGTACGACCGTACGATGGAAGAGGCCCAGTGCCGTACCAAGGAGGATGACCGTGGCGGAGGAGCTCCCGGAGACCCCGGAGACCGCTGAAGAAGAGCCTTTGAAGCAGCGAAAGAACAGTCTGTACCCGGGCGTGTCCGACGAGCTGGCCGAGAACATGAAGTCCGGTTGGGCCGACACCGAGCTGCGCGACCTGCAGCCCATCGCCCAGGCCACCGAGACGGCCGCCCGCCGCACCGCGCTCTCCGCGCGCTTCCCGGGCGAGCGCCTGGTCGTTCCCGCGGGCAACCTGAAGACCCGCTCGAACGACACCGAGTACCCCTTCCGAGCCTCGGTCGAGTACGCGTACCTCACCGGCAACCAGACCGAGGACGGCGTCCTGGTCCTGGAACCCACCGCCGAGGGACACAAGGCGACGATCTACCTGCTGCCGCGCTCCGACCGTGAGAACGGCGAGTTCTGGCTCTCCGGCCAGGGCGAGCTGTGGGTCGGCCGCCGCCACTCGCTCACCGAGGCGGAGCAGCTGTACGGCATCCCGGCCTCCGATGTGCGCGAGCTGGCCGACAAGCTGCGCGAGGCCACCGGACCCGTCCGCGTGGTACGCGGCTACGACGCCGGTGTCGAAGCGGCGCTGACCGACAAGGTGACCGCCGAGCGCGACGAGGAGCTGCGGGTCTTCCTGTCCGAGGCCAGGCTGGTCAAGGACGAGTTCGAGATCGGTGAGCTCCAGAAGGCCGTCGACTCGACCGTGCGCGGCTTCGAGGACGTCGTGAAGGTCCTCGACAAGGCGGAGGCCACCTCCGAGCGCTACATCGAGGGCACGTTCTTCCTCCGCGCGCGCGTGGAGGGCAACGACGTCGGCTACGGCTCGATCTGCGCGGCGGGACCGCACGCGTGCACGCTGCACTGGGTGCGCAACGACGGCCCGGTCCGCTCCGGCGACCTGCTCCTGCTGGACGCGGGCGTGGAGACGCACACGTACTACACCGCCGACGTCACGCGCACGCTGCCGATCAACGGCACGTACACGGAGATCCAGAAGAAGGTCTACGACGCCGTGTACGAGGCCCAGGAGGCCGGTATCGCGGCCGTGCAGCCGGGCGCCAAGCACCGCGACTTCCACGACGCGGCGCAGCGTGTGCTGACCGAGAAGCTCGTCGAATGGGGCCTCGTCGAGGGCCCCGTCGAGCGCGTCCTGGAGCTCGGCCTCCAGCGTCGCTGGACGCTGCACGGCACCGGCCACATGCTCGGCATGGACGTCCACGACTGCGCCGCCGCGCGCACCGAGACGTACGTGGAGGGCGTCCTGGAGGCGGGCATGTGCCTCACCGTCGAGCCGGGCCTGTACTTCCAGGCGGACGACCAGACGGTCCCGGAGGAGTACCGCGGCATCGGCGTCCGCATCGAGGACGACATCCTGGTCACCGCGGACGGCAACCGGAACCTGTCGGCGGGGCTGCCGCGCCGCTCCGACGAGGTCGAGGCGTGGATGGCGTCCCTGAAGGGCTGATACGGCAGTGATGGCCGGGTACCTACGGGGTACCCGGCCATTCGCGTGTGCGGCCCGCGGACAAGGGTGGCGCACACGAGGGAGTACGCACACAAGGGGGGCGATTTTCTGTGTCCGGGGGACCTGGCTTCGTGGACGACTTCTGGTCCGGTGTCGGAGTGGATCTGCATCTGGAACCGGACGCGGCGGCGGGCCGCAGGGCGGGCCTCGAACGGGCGCTGCGGGACGCCGTGCGCGACGGACGGCTCGCCCCCGGCACCCGGCTGCCGGCCACCCGGCGGCTCGCGGCCGAGCTGGGCATATCCCGGGGCACGGCGAAGGCGGCGTACGACCAGCTGGTCGCGGAGGGGTACCTCACGGCCCGCCAGGGTGCCGGCACCGAGGTGGCGGCACTGCCGAGCGCGTCCTTGGAGACGCGGGACGGCGACGCACGCACGCGTGCACCTCGTTTCGATCTGCGGCCGGGCAGCCCCGACGTCGGCGCGTTCCCGGCGGCGGCCTGGCTGCGGGCGCTGCGCCGCGCCATCGCGACGGCGCCCTCGCTGGCATACGACTACGGCGACCCGCGCGGCCGCATCGAACTGCGGACCGCGCTGTCGGGTTATCTGGGGCGGGCGCGGGGCGTGATCGCACCGCCCGAACGGATCGTGATCACCTCGGGGTACGTACAGGGGCTGGCCCTCCTCACGCGCGTGCTGGACGGCGGGACGGTCGCCATGGAGGATCCGGGACTGCCGTTCCACCGGAACGTGGTGCGGCGGGGCGGCGCGAGCGTCGTACCGCTTCCCGTCGACGAACGCGGTGCGTGCACAGAGGGGTTGGGGACGGAGTCGGCCGTCGTCGTCACGCCCGCCCACCAGTATCCGACCGGGGTCACGCTGCACCCCGAGCGGCGGCGGGCCCTGACGGACTGGGCACGCGCGCGGGGCGGACTGATCGTGGAGGACGACTACGACGGGGAGTTCCGCTACGACCGGCAGCCCGTCGGCGCGCTCCAGGGCATGGCACCCGGTCACGTCGCCTACCTGGGCACGGCCTCCAAGACGCTCGGGCCCGCGCTGCGGCTGGGCTGGATGGTGCTGCCGCCGCACCTGGTCGACGCGGTGGCCGACGCCAAGCTGCACAGCGACCATCACACGGAGTCCATCGGCCAGCTGGCACTCGCCGAAATGATCAACAGTCACGCGTACGACCGGCACGTACGCACCTGCCGCCTGCGGTACCGGCGGCGCCGTGACCAGCTGCTGGACCGGCTGGGGCCGCGGTGGTACGTACGCGGGATAGCGGCCGGTCTGCACGCTCTCGTCGAAGTGCCGGACGAGTCGGCGGTGTTGGCGCGGGCGGAGGCGGAGGGGCTCGCGGTGGGACGCCTCGGGAACCACTGGCATGCGTCGGCGGGGGATGGCCGTGCGGAGAGGGATGGCCACGCGACGGGGGACGAGCGTGCGGCGGGGCGGCCGCAGGGGATCGTGGTCGGGTACGGGACGCCTCGGGAGCGGGTGTATCCGGAGGCGTTGGAGGTGCTGGGGCGGGTGCTGGACACGTGACAGATGTCATCGGCGGCCATGAATCGGGTCATGAAAAGGCGTGAGGATTGGGCCTGTTGAGCGGTCCAATGGGCCCGTAGCGTCGCAGACATGACGAACGACGCCGCAGCAGTCGAGCCCGGAACCCCGGGCACCGGGACCTCGGGCACCGGGACACCGGACGCGGCCCTCGTGGGGGCGAGCCGTGCCGTGGGCGACGGCTCTCCTGGACGGGCGGGCCGTACCGCCTCTCCCGGGCGGGTGGGCCATCTCGTCCCGCCCGCCGGCCCGCGGCGCGTGCTGGCCCTGGCCCAGCTGAGCAACTCCGTGGGGGACGGCGCCTATTACGTGACCTCCGCGCTGTACTTCACGCACGTCGTCGGTCTGCCCGCAGGACGCGTGGGGCTGGGGCTGACCGTCGCATGGGCGATCGGCTCCCTGGTCGGCGTACCGCTGGGCCGGCTCGCCGACCGCCGCGGTCCGCGCGGCACCGCGGTACTGCTCGCGCTCGCGACCGGATTGGCGGTGGCATCCTTCCTGGTCGTACGCGGCTTCCTCCCCTTCGTCCTCGCGGCCTGCGCATACGCGTCCGCGCAGTCGGGGCTGGCGGCGGCCCGACAGGCGCTGCTCGCCGGGCTGATACCAGCCGGCGAGCGCACAGGCCTGCTGGCCCACCTTCAGTCGACGCTCAACGCGGGCCTGGCGGTGGGCGCGGGGCTCGGCGGCCTGGCGCTGCACGCCGGATCGCGGGCTGCGTACCTCGGCGTGTTCGCCGTGGACGCGGTGAGCTTCCTGCTGTGCGCGGCGTTGCTGCTGCGGCTGCCGTCGGTGGCACCGACCGCGACGGGGGTGCGGCGGGGCCACGGCCTCGGGGTTCTCCGCGACCGTCCCTATGCGCTGGTCACGCTCCTCAACACGGTTCTGCTGCTGCGGATGCCGCTGCTCAGCCTCGGCATCCCGCTGTGGATCACGGAACGCACGGATGCGCCTGCTTGGCTGGTCTCCGCGCTGTTCGTGCTCAACACGGGGGCGGTGATGCTGTTCCAGGTGCGCATGGCACGGGGGGTCACCGGGCTGACGACGGCCACGCGGGCGATACGGGTCTCGGGCGTCGTGATGCTGGCGTCCTGCGCGGTGTTCGCCCTGTCGTCCGGCCTCTCGCCGTGGGGCGCGGCGGGGATCCTGGTCCTCGGCGCCGTTCTCCAGGTCGTCGCCGAGATGAAGCAGTCGGCAGGGTCCTGGCAACTGGCCTTCGACCTGGCACCGGCCGACCGGACAGGGGAGTACCAGGGCTTCTTCGGCACGGGTGTCACGGTGGCCCGCACGCTGGGGCCGCTGGTCCTGACGGCACTGCTGGTGGACTGGGGGACGCCCGGATGGTTGCTGCTGGGCGGACTGATGCTGGCTGCGTCGTACGGAATGGGGCCGGCGACGAAGTGGGCTGCCACCCGCGGCGCGGTGACAGCCCAGGACGATCAGGACCAGCAGGACCCACACAACCCACAGGGCCAGCAGGGCGACCCGAACAGGTCGGGCAGGCAGGGCGCGGCCGAGGTCAGGCAGCCTGCGCCGGTGAGCTGACGACCACCGGCAGCGCGTCCACGAACAGCGCCCCCGCCAGCAGCGAGCCGCTCCCCCGCGGGCTCCACCCACGCGCCTGCAGATCGGCGTCGAACGCGGACAGGGCCTCACGACCCGCCTCCGTCGCCGTGCCGCCCGCCTCGAGCACTCCCCGCGCACCGGCCTGCACATGGCGCAGACCGTGCGGACCTGCCGTGTACAGCAACTCCGTGTCCTGGAGGGTGGACATGACCGTCAGCAGAGCATCGAGCCACGCCTCGGATTCGGCGGCGCCGGCCGAGCGCGCCGTGGCCAGGGTGGTCAACGCCCGCCGTACGTGCGGAAATCCGGCTCGCGCCTCCCCTCGCGCGCCCGCCGCCCCGTACTTCGCCGAGACCGACGACCCCCGGGAAGGCCGCCGCGGCGCCCGTCGGTCGGTGTGCGCCGCGATCTTCTTGGCGGTCGCGGCCACGTCGGGCCCGGTGGCCCGAGGCTCCAGGGCGGCCGCCGCGACCAGGAGCCCCAGCACCCACAGGGCGCCCCGGTGTCCCCCGCCGGCGAGCCGCACGGAGTGCTCGGTGGAGCGTCCGATCGCGCCGAGTTCGGTGCGGAGTTCCGGCGTCGCCGTACCGGTGCGGCGCGCGGCCGCCGCCATCGCCGCGAGGCCGGGCGTCAGCGCCTTGGCCGACCAGCGCAGCAGACAGTGATCCTGCCGGGTGGCGCGGGCCCCGAGGTCGCGCGGATCGGGCAGGCCGGGCTTGGGAGCCAGTTCCAATTGCCGGGTCAGTGCGCTCACGGCGGCCTGCGCCAGCGCCTCGTTCTCACGGCTGCTCATGGGCGTACCTTACGAAGACGCCGACGCGGACGGGGAGGTGCTGTCGCTCGGAGCGCCGCTCGGCGGCGTGCCGGTGGGGGCATCGCTCGGGGCACCGCTCGGGGGCGTTCCGCCACCGCCGCTGCCCGCGCCGGTGTTCTCCGCGTCGGGGTCGATGCCGAGGATGATGTAGCCCTTGTAGCCCTTGGACGGGTCCGCCGTGTGGACCGGTTCGAGAGTGAGCAGACCGCTGGCGGCACCGCCGCCGTCGTAGACCATGTCGTCGTCGAGCTTGGTGTAGCTGCCGGTGTGCTTGGAGTACGGCTCCAGGGCGAAGATCTCCTCGGCGGCGTCGTCGGCGAAGAAGAGCTGGCCGGTGTGGTTGACCTTGCCGCCCTCGTACGTGCCGTCCTCCTTCTCGCCGCCCGTGTGGACCTTGACGTGGATGTGGCAGGTGCGCGGGGTGTACCAGCCGGGGAAGATCGTCTTGAACTTGACGACCCCGTTGGCATTGGCGATCTGGTAACCCCGCAGGTATGTCTGGTCGTCGGCGGTCGAGCCGTCCTCGCTCTCGGCGGGTGCGGAGCCGCCGGGGTTGGCGGTGGTGTAGCCGGAGTAGTAGCCCCAGGCGTCGCAGTGCCAGATCTCCACCGCCGCACCGGCGACCGGAGCGCAGGATTCGGTGGTGTCCTGGACGGTGATGCGCAGCGTCAGCGGGACACCGTTCTTGCCCTCGGTGATGTCCTTGCGCACGAGCGCGCCGTCGAGGTAGTACGGCCCCTCGGTGACGCTCGACATCAGCACGCAGGTGCCGCTGCCGGAGCTCGCCGAGGCGGACGCGTCGGCCGCGGTGGCTTCGGTGTCGGCGGTGGTCTCGTCGGCGAAGGCCGACTGGTATCCGGCGACGGCGAGCCCACCGGCCGCGACCGTTCCACCGGTCACCGCGATCGCGCGGCGCCGGGTGATGTTTTTGTCCGTGTGGTTCCCAGTCATGCTCGGGACGCTAGGGACGCCGCCCCTCAGGGACATGGGGTCACGCTGTGAGCAGCCTGAGAATGCCGGCAAAGCTGAAACTCCGGTCGGCCGACGGCCCGCGAAGCCCCGTCGAGCCGGTGTCCCTCACCCGTGCGTGGAGAACAGCCGGTGCAGGGGCACCACCGTCAGCGCGCTGGGCGGGACTTGGGCGACGAGCCAAGTGGCCCCTCCCGCATGCCGGCATTCCAGCGCGGAGGGGTCGGGCACGCACAGGAGGGTGCACGGGCCGTGCCGCCGCCCGGCGCTGAGGGCCGCGGCGCGGTCCGTGGTCAGGTGGACCCACTGCCGGGTCATCGGCCTCAGCCCCTCGCCGCGCTCAAAGATGTTGTGGAGCGCGGTGGTGGGGGTGCAGTGGTAGAGCCGGCCTTCGGGTGCTCTGATCTCGTACTCGATCGCCGTGGGCCGCGAGTGGCCGTAGCGGGCTCGGACGAGATCGCCCCGGACCTCGAAGCGCTCCTCGCTCACCGCGCGCGCGACACTGATCAACTCGTCTGCGGAGACCCTGAGTTTGGGGTCCAGGGCCCGCACGAGGGAGTCGATCGGCACCCAGCCCTGCGGGTTCTGCGTCAGCTCCCGCCCGTGCCGCAGATGGTAGGAGAGCGACCGGCTGATCCGGCGTCTGCGGCCGTCCTTCAGCTCCCGCAGCGGGGCGTCGCCCGGTGTGCCGCGCCGTTTCGCCCAGGCGTCACGGAGCCTGATCGCGAGATCGCGCGTGAGGTCGCCCTTCGGCTGCGAGCTCAGCTCGTCCAGCAGGGCCTCGCCGTGCTCGCGGATCCCCGGTTCGTTGGTCCGGTCGCTCAGGCACCGCACCGCCCGGGCCAGCAGCGAAGCCCGGTAGGCGGCCCAGACCTTCTCGACGTCAATGGGCCGGGAGGGGCCGGCGCACCGCGTGAGCGCCTCCACGTAGCAGGTCACCACATCGCGGCGCAGATCCCAGCGGTCCACCGGAAGGGCCGGCACGTCGTCCGTCAGCTGGGCGAGTTCGTAGCCCATGGGGCGCCAGCGCGCCGCCTCCAGGTCGACCGCGATGATCCGGTCGTTGTCGGTCACGAGCCAGTTGAAGGCGTGGGCGTCCCTGCGGGGCTGCGGCGGCAGGCCGATCCCCTCCAGCAGGGCCCACCACTCCTCGAAGAGCTCGTTGGCCCCGTCGGACGGCTCGTCGGGCAGCACCGCCCGCAGCCACATCCGCACCTCGTTGCGCACCTCCTTGCGCACCCCGCCGATCCGCCCCGATGCCGGGTCGTCGGAACCGTGCACGTAGGCGAGGAACTTCGCGGCACGCTTCAGCAGTTCACAGGACGTGTCCGGGGATGCGGGCGACAGGCACTCGGCGAGCACCGTGCCGTGCTCGAACCGACGTACGGTGATGATCTCCGTACCGATCTGGAACTGCTCCTCGCTGTGCGACAGATCGGTGGCCGAGATGGTGGTGATCAGGTCGATGGTGGCGAATTCGTCCTCGGCGTCCATACGGCGCAGCGTGCGCGCCACCGCGGCCGATTTCTCGGTGTCGCGGTCGAAGCAGAGCCGCGTGGTCGGTTTGAAGACGAGGGTGGAGCTGGTGAAGCCGAGATAGTCGTCGACGGTGACCACGTTGCTGCGGCCGCCGAGGTTGCGGCGCACCAGGTCGGGGCTGCTGATGGCCCGGTCGGCGGCCTCCTCGTAGAAGAGGCCGGAGTCGCCCTCCGCGACCGCCCGGATCCACCGGTCGGCCTGCGGGACGTCCCCCAGCCGGCGGCGCATGTCCGCCTGTTCGGACCGGTTGAGGGTCCCGCCCTTCTCCAGTTCACGGCCGAGCCGTACCAGCGGCACACAGGACGTGCTGTTCGCCGCCGTCTCCCGGATCAGAAGTGAGATGCCGACCATCCAGAACTTGCGGTTGCCCTGCAACTCGGCCGTGGCGAGGAGGTCGTCGGCATAGCGCATCCTGCTGAGTTCGTCCGTCAGCGGAGCGGCTCTCACGAGCGACCTCTCCTGGAGGTCGAGTGCCTTGCGCAGCAGCCGGGCGCGTTCCATCTCACTGACGTCGTCCAGTTGGATGTACGCCCGCAGGCAGTCGGACAGGAGACGGCGGTGCAGGGGTTCGGTGGAGGACTCGAAGCGGCGTTGCAGATGGTGGACGAGCGTGGCCGGGAGCGTCACGGCCGGGTACCCGTCCTCCGCGAACCGGCGCAGATGCTCGCCGAGCCCGAAGGGGTTGTTGAGCCGTCGCAGCCCGAGCCTTATGTGGGGCACCAGTTCGGGGGTCCTGCGGGCGGCGGCCGCGACGCAGTCCAGGAGGGCATGACGTACGGCGTCCTCACCGCCTGGCTCGCCCGCGGCCAGTAACGCCTTCTCGGCTCGTTCGAGATAGGTGCCGAAGGCGTCGCCCTTGGGCAGCCCGTCGGCCAGCCGCAACCAGATCTCGGCCATGTGCAGCATCCATGACGTGCCGCGCCGCTCGCCGGGGAAATCCTTGTCGGTCTTTACGGCGCGGCCGAGATACTCCCGGTTCCCCGTGTGGTCGTGCAGCCGCAGATAGCACTCCAGGAGATAGGGGACGGCGTCCTCGGCGGGGTTCCCCTCCGTGATCGAGGCCCGGATGTGCGCGGCCGACGACTCCAGATCGGCGGCGCCCACCTGTTCGAACCGCGCCAGCAGCACGGTGGCCTGGCCCAGCCGGCCGGAGAACTGGAATCTGCTGCTGCCCTCGGTCAGGGCGTTGTCCCGGACCACATGGACCAGATAGGTACGCGCCAGGCGCAACGCGCGGCAGAAGACAAAGGGGCGCCACCAGTTGATGGAAAGAGCGTGGTCCCACAGGGAGAGAGCCACGCGCTGCCTGACCACGTGCAGGGTCTTGTCGTACCGGAGCCTGCTGGGCATCTTCGCGGACGCCTCGGCCGCGAATCTGCACAGGTTGCTCTCGAAGACAAGCGATTCCAGGACCAGGATGGCCTGGTCACGGGCGTCCAGAACGGCTTTCCACGCCGTGATGACACCGCCTGGGTCCCGCTCCGCGTCGAGGACTTCGTACACCCATCCCGCGCCGCGGTGCTGGACCCAGACGCTCATCCAGTCGTCGAGGGACTCACAACCCACCCACCGCAGCAGCTGGACGACCTCGGGGAAGCGCTGCTCCAGGAGGGCGGTCAGCGTCGGCTCGGACGGCGCGGGCGACGGGGACGCCGTGCGCCTGGGGTGGCTGTCGCTCCTGCTGTGGACCTGAGGAGGAATCGAGGGGCGGATCTGTCGCTGCTCGGTCCTGCCCAGTCTCTGAGCCATGTCCAGTGGCGTGAACCTTGCCGTCACGGCACCCCCCGTTGTCCGCTCACGTGCCTGGCCCTCTGCTGTGCTCGACCAGGGACCTGGAGTGTAGCGGCGGTCACGTTGAGTGAGGAGGGGGTCGGCGTCAGGATCAGGACGCGGTGACCAGTGGCGCGCCCTTGCGCCATTTGAGGATCTTGTCGAAGCTGACCACCGCCCCGCCCCGGCCCGGTTTGTTGCCGATGTGGACGTGGTCGGCGAGTTCCTGGATGAGTCCGAGGCCGCGGCCGTGCTCGGCGTCCATGTGCGCGGCGCGGATCACGGGGCGGGACCGGCCGGACGGGAAACCCGGGCCGGAGTCGGCGACTTCGATGCGGCACTTCTCGCCGTCGAGGTAGGCGGTGACCCGGTACGCCTCGGACGTGCCGCCGAGCGCGGCGTCGCCGCCGTGTTCCACCGCGTTGGCGCAGGCTTCGCTGAGGGCGACCGACAGGTCGTAGGAAATGTCGGGATCGACGCCCGCGGTCTCCATCGTGCCCAGCAGGAGCCGACGGGCGAGCGGCACGCTCGCAGCATCGCGCCGCAAATGGAGTGACCACCAGATGCTCATGCTCCAGCCTCCTGGCTGCGGCTCGACATACCGTTACGTATTGCCGCAAGTACCGGGGTGCAATCGCCCTGTCGCCGTGATACCGCCCATATGGCGGATGCGCGACCGTCGGGATCGGTGTATGTGAGGGCGACTCACCACAGAACATGACGTTCCGGGTCACTCTCCCGGTTCCCGCACGTAGGCCACCTTGCGGACCTGCCGTATGGGCGGGGTAAGGCCAGTGCGATGATGAGCCCGCCATGACTGCCCCCCGCCAGCGCGCGGCGCGCTCCGGATGCGATCTCCGGGTTCTGAGGGCCGCGGTGTTCGCCGCGGTCTGTGTCGTGCTGGCCGCGGCCGGTCATGGTCTCGCCTCCTGCACCGCTGTTCCGCTGTGGACGCTGGGCGCCGGGTTCCTCGCCGTCTTCACCGTCGCCGCGGCGCTCGCCGGGCGCGAGCGTGCGCTGCCGGGCATCGCCGCGGCCCTCGCGGTCGGCCAGTCGGTGCTGCACACGCTGTTCGGGCTCGGGCAGGTCTCCGGTACGTCGATGACGTCGGGCGGCATGTCCATGGGCTCCATGGGCTCCATGAGTTCCATGGCTTCCATGGCCTCCATGGGCGACGGGTCCCTCGTGGAACGGGCCGCACGGCTCGCGTGCGGGAGCTCCGTCGCGGCGATCAGTCCCGCACAGGCCCAGCGGATCCTCGCCGAGGCGCGACTCGACACGGGTACAAGCACGGGCACGGGCACGGGCACGGGCATGGTCTCGGCCTCCATGCACCATGCCGCGGACGCCGTACCGACCGCGGCCGGTTCCTCAATGGCGATGCTGCCGTCCCTGCCCATGCTGCTCGGTCACGTTCTCGCAGCCGTCGCCGCCGGCTGGGTGCTGCGTCGTGGAGACATGGCGCTGCTGCGTCTCATCCGGCTGTCGGCGCACGGCGTCGCGGAGGGCGCACTCGTACGCTCCCTGCGCGGGGCGCTCACGCTCGTACGCGCCCTGTTGGCCGGACTTCCCGGTACGCCCGACACGGCCCCGCGCGCCCCGCGCACGGCACTGCTCGTACCGCCGAAGCCGCCGACCACCGCGCTCCAGCACACGGTGATCCGGCGCGGCCCGCCACCCGCCGCCGCGCTCGTCCTCGCCGCCTGAAGCGACGCACCACTCCCCTCGTCCCACGGATTCCAGCGGAGGGGCTGCCGTCGCGCGGCACGCGCGCGTGCCCGTGCAGGTCCGCAGTCGTCACTCCTTGGGAGTCGTACTCCCATGAACAGTCGTCACTTCTGTGAGCCCATGCCGCCGCGCACGCGCGTCCTCCTTCCGCACGGACTGTTACTCGAAGTGGAGTGTTCTCTGCCATGAAGGCAACCCGTATCGCCGCCGCCGGTGTCGCCGCCGCCTCGGCCGTCCTCGTCCTGTCCGCCCCCGCCTTCGCGCACGTCAGCGTGCAGCCCGAGGGCGAGGCCGCCAAGGGCGGCTACGCGACCGTGAACTTCAAGGTCCCCAACGAGCGCGACGACGCCTCGACCACCAAGCTCGAGGTGAGCTTCCCGGCCGACCACCCGCTCGCCTCCGTCATGCCGCAGCCGATCGACGGCTGGAGCGTCAAGGTCACCAAGTCCAAGCTGGCCAAGCCGCTCACCCTGCACGGCGAGAAGATCGACGAGGCCGTCTCCAAGGTCACCTGGACCGCCACCGGCAAGGGCGTCGAGCCGGGCTTCTTCCAGAAGTTCCCGCTCTCCATCGGCGCGCTCCCCGAGGACACCGACGAACTCGTCTTCAAGGCCCTCCAGACGTACGACAACAAGGAGGTCGTGCGCTGGATCGAGCCGCAGAAGGAGGGCCAGGAGGAGCCCGAGAACCCGGCTCCGGTGCTCGCCCTGTCCGCCGCGTCCACGGACGGCCACCACGGCTCCTCGACCGCCGAGGACGCCTCCGACACCTCCAAGTCGGCCGCCGACAGCAGCACCGAGGCCTCCTCCGCCGACAGCAGCGACACCACCGCCCGGGTCCTCGGCGTCGTGGGCATCGTCGTCGGCGTCGCGGGCGTGGCGTACGGCGTTCTGGCCGGCCGCCGGCGTACGAGCGCCTGAGGCTCAAGCACCTCTCCGGTGCGCACCGCGGAGTCGTACGGCCTGGTCATCGCGTCGTACGACCCCGGTGCGCACCGGGGTCCTCACATCTGGGACATTTTTCTATGCGCAAGAAGACGTATGCCGCGGCCGCGCTGTTCGCCGCCGCCGCTCTGAGCCTCTCCGCCTGCGGCACCGGCGACGACAGCAACAAGCCCATCGCGGATGTGTCCGCCGAGACCGGTTCGGACAAGGCGGCGGTGGTCCTCGACAGTCCGTTCGAGAAGCCCGACCTCGTCCTCACCGACACGCACGGCAAGAAGTACGACCTGCGCGCGGAGACCAAGGGCAGGCCGACGCTGATCTATTTCGGCTACACCAACTGCCCCGACGTCTGCCCGCTGACGATGAACAACCTCGCCGTCGCCAAGAAGCAGCTGCCCAAGGCGACGCAGGACAAGCTCCGCATCGTGTTCGTCACCACCGACCCGAAGCGGGACACTCCCGCTGAACTCGGCAAGTGGCTCAAGGGCATCGACCCCGACGTCGTCGGCCTGACCGGCGACTTCGACACGATCCAGGCCGGCGCCCGCACGCTCGGCATCTCCATCGAGGCGCCGCACAAGGACAAGAACGGCAAGATCGTCTCCACGCACGGCACCCAGGTCATCGCGTTCTCGCCGAAGACCGACGGCGGCTATGTGCTGTACGACGACCAGACCACCGTCGACGACTACACCAAGGACCTCCCCAAGCTCGCCAAGGGGGAGAACCCGTGAGGCGTCCCGCAGGAGCCGCCGTGGGCCTGGCCGTGGCCCTGGCGCTCGCGGGCTGCGGCTCGGACGACGAGGCGGCGTCCGCGTCCTCCGCCAAGCCCGAACTGAAGGTCACCGGCGCCTATATGCCCGCCCCCTCCATGGGCACCATGGCGGCCGGCTTCTTCACTGTCGCCAACTCCGGGGGCGCCGACACCCTGACCTCGGTGTCCAGCGATCTCTCCGCCGACGTCACCCTGCACTCCACCAAGGGCGGCGCCATGGAGGAGGAGACGTCCTTCCCCGTACCCGCGAAGGGACAGCTCGACTTCGCGAGCGGCGGCAACCACCTCATGTTCGAAAAGCTCACCCACAAGCCGGAGCAGGGCGAGAAGGTGTCGGTGAAGCTGCACTTCGCCAAGTCCGGCACGGTCGCGGTGGAGATGCCGGTGAAGGCCGCCACCTACAACCCGAAGACCGGACACTGAGGGAGGGATCACCTTGACGCAGACCACCGCTCCCCGTGCCGCTTCGCGAGGCAATTCCGGCAGCACTTCACGAGGTACGTCCCGCACGCCCTGCGGCGCGTCCCGCGCCACGTCCCAGGGCACTGCCCGCGGTACTGCCCGTGGCACTTCCCGCGGTACTGCCCGTACTGCCCGTGGCACTTCCCGTGTGGGAACGCTGCTGTTGCTGTTCCTCGCTGTCGCCGGCGCGCTCCTGGCCGGCGCCGCGCCCGTCTCCGCGCACGCCGCGCTGACCGGGAGCGACCCCGCACAGGGAGCGGTGGTCGACAAGGCACCCACCCAGGTCTCGCTCACCTTCTCCGAGAAGGTCGCGCTGTCCGACGGCTCGGTGCGCGTACTGGACCCCAGCGGCAAGCGGGTCGACACCGGCAAGGCATCCAACCCGAGCGGTACGACGTACGGCGTCAAGCTGCACTCGGGCCTGCCCGACGGCACGTTCACCGTCTCCTACCAGGTGGTGTCCGCCGACAGCCACCCCGTCTCCGGCGCCTTCACCTTCTCCATCGGCGCGCCGTCCACGACCTCCGTCTCGCTGTCCGACCAGACGGCGGGCGGCGGAGTCGTCGGCGGGCTCTACGGGTTCGGCCGGTACGTCTCGTACGCGGGCTTCATCCTCATGGTCGGCGGCGGTGCCTTCGTACTGGCCTGCTGGCAGCGCGGGGCGGCGGTGCGGGCGGTGCAGCGGCTCGTGGTCTCCGGCTGGGTCGCGCTCACCTCCGCGACGCTCGCGCTGCTGCTCCTGCGCGGCTCGTACACCGGCTCCGGCAAGGTGGGCGACATCTTCGATCTGACGCTCCTCGGCCAGGTCCTGCAGACCAAGGCGGGCGCGGCACTGGTCTCGCGACTGCTGCTCCTCGCGGCAGCGGCGCTGTTCATCGCCGTGCTCTTCGGGGCGTATGTGAAGCGGGACGCCGAGAACGCAGACGCAGAGGGCGAGGACGAGGACGGCGAGACCGAGAAGAGCGGTTCCGACGCCGACCGGGCCGCCGAGAAGAAGGACCTCACCTTCGGGCTGGCGATCGGCGGGACCGTCGTCGCAGCGGGGCTCGCGGCGTCCTGGGCGATGGCCGAGCACGCCTCGACCGGCATCCAGGCCGGGCTCGCGATGCCCGTGGACGTACTGCACCTGCTGGCCGTCGCCCTCTGGCTGGGCGGGCTTACGACGCTGCTCGTGGCCCTGTACCGGGCACCGTCGATCGAGGTGGCGGCCGTACGCCGTTTCTCTCGCGTCGCCTTCGCAAGCGTGGTGGCGCTGACCGTGACCGGGCTCTACCAGTCGTGGCGGCAGGTCGGTTCGTGGTCGGCGCTCACCGATACGACGTACGGACAGTTGCTGCTGGTGAAGGTCGGCCTGGTAGCCGTTCTCGTCGGCATCGCATGGATCTCCCGACGCTGGACGGCGCGGCTGCCGGAGACGCCGGAGGCCACGGCTACGGCCGAGACCGCTGTGACGGCCGACGCAACAGATGCCACGGACGCGACGGACGCGACGGATACGACCGAGACGGCGGATGCGGAAGAGAAGCAGCGGGCGGAGGTGGCCGCCGGTGCCTCCCCGGCAGTCGGCGCCTCATCCATGGCCGCTGCCTCCCCCGGCTCCCACTCCTCAGAGGCCTCCGACGCCTCCGACGCCTCCGACAAGGGTCCGGAAGACGCCGGAGACTCCCGGCGTGCCGCTCAGCTCGCCCGGCAGCGCGTCGCCGTGGCCACCGCCCGCCAGAAGCGGATCCGCGACGCCGACCCGCTCCGCTCCGGGCTGCGCCGCTCGGTGCTCGCCGAGGCGGGCGTCGCGGTCGTGCTGCTCGCCGTCACCACCGCGCTGACATCCACCGAGCCGGGGCGCACGGAGGAGGCGGCCAAGGCGGTCACCGCCTCCGCCTCCCAGCGGTCCGGGCCGCTGTCACTGACGATCCCGTTCGACACGGGCGGCCAGGACGGCAAGGGCACCGCGCGGCTGACCCTCGACCCGGCCCGCGTCGGCGGCAACGAGATGCACGTCTTCGTGACGCGGCCGAACGGCAAGGCGTTCGACGTCCCCGAGGTGAAGGTGGCCTTCACGCTCGACGCGAAGGACATCGGACCGCTGCCCGTGGTGCCCGACCGCATCGCCACCGGCCACTGGACGGCGAGCGGCGTGCAGATCCCCATGGCGGGCGACTGGAAGATCACGGTGACCGTGCGGACCTCCGACATTGACCAGGCGACCGTGAACAAGAACGCGAAGATCGGCTGAACTCCACCATGGCTGACCACTCCACGCCGGAGGCGTCTTCCGCAGGCGTCCCTTCTCCTCAGGGTGCCGTTTCCGCAAAGGGCTCCCCCAAGAACGCTGTTTCCGAAAACAGCACTCCTGGGGATGCCGTTTCCGAAAACACGCTCTCCAGGGGCGTCTTTTCGCGGCGGCGGCTGCTCGGCACCGCCGGGGCCACCGGGCTCGCCCTCGGCGCGGTCGGCGGGGCCGCCGGATACGCGGCGGCGCCCTCCGCCGAGAAGACCGCGCTCCTGGCGTCGCTCGGCGCGGACCGGGTGATGTTTCACGGGAAACATCAGCCGGGCATCACCACCGCCCTCCAGGCCCGCGGCCACGTCGTCGCCTTCGACCTCGCCGCGGGCGCGGGCCGCAAGGAGGCCGCCGCGCTGCTGCGCCGCTGGTCGGCCACCGCCCAGCGGCTGATGGCGGGCGAGGCGGCCGCACTCGACGACACCGACGTCGCCCGCGACGCCGGCCCGTCCTCCCTGACGGTCACCTTCGGCTTCGGCCACAGCTTCTTCGCCCGGACGGGACTGGAGAAGCAGCGCCCGGTCGCCCTCGACCCGCTGCCGGACTTCTCCTCCGACCACCTCGACAAGACCCGCAGCAACGGCGATCTGTGGGTGCAGATCGGTGCGAACGACGCGCTCGTCGCCTTCCACGCCCTGCGCGCGATCCAGAAGGACACGGGCAGTGCGGCCCGTGTGCGTTGGCAGATGAACGGCTTCAACCGGTCCCCGGGCGCCACCGCGCAGCCGATGACGGCCCGCAACCTGATGGGCCAGATCGACGGGACGCGCAATCCGAAGCCGGCCGAAGCAGACTTCGACCAGCGGATCTTCGTGCCCGCGTCCGGCCACCCGGAGTGGATGGCGAACGGCTCGTACGCCGTCGTACGCCGTATCCGCATGCTCCTCGACGACTGGGAGAAGCTCTCGGTCACGGCCCAGGAGCAGGTCATCGGGCGCCGCAAGTCCGACGGGGCGCCGCTGAGCGGCGGTACCGAGACCACGGCGATGAAGCTGCAGAAGACCGACGCCGACGGCAACCTGGTCGTCCCCCTCAACGCGCACGCCCGCATCACCCGGCCCGACCAGAACGGGGGCGCGGCCATGCTCCGCCGCCCCTTCTCCTTCCACGACGGCTTCGATCCGGACGGGGTACCCGACGCGGGCCTGCTCTTCATCTGCTGGCAGGCGGACCCGCTGCGCGGCTTCGTACCGGTGCAGCGCAAGCTCGACCGGGGGGACGCGCTGTCGCACTTCATCCGGCACGAGGCGAGCGGGCTGTTCGCGGTGCCGGGCGGGGCGGCGGACGGCGAGTACGTGGGGCAGCGGCTGTTGGAGGGATGAGGATCCCCCTTTGGGGCCACGGTTTCCACAGGCATGAGCCGAGTTCCGCAAGGCCCATTAGGGTGACCTCATGCCAGCCAGCTATGCGTATCTCGGTCCCGAGGGCACTTTCACCGAAGTCGCCCTGCGCACGCTGCCGGAGGCCGCGACCCGGGAGCTCGTCCCGATGGTGTCGGTGCCCGCCGCGCTCGACGCCGTGCGCAACGGCGAGGCCGAGGCCGCGTTCGTCCCGATCGAGAACTCCGTGGAGGGCGGCATCACGACCACCCTCGACGAGCTGGTCGCGGGCGAGCCGCTGATGATCTACCGCGAGGTGCTGCTCTCGATCACCTTCGCCCTGCTGGTCAGGCCGGACACGAAGCTGTCGGAGATCAAGACGGTCACCGCACACCCCGCCGCGCAGCCGCAGGTCCGCAACTGGATGAAGGCGAACCTCCCGGACGTCGTCTGGGAATCGGCGGCCTCGAACGCGGACGGGGCGCGCCTCGTCCAGGAGGGCCGGTACGACGCCGCCTTCGCGGGCGAGTTCGCGGCGGCCAAGTACGGTCTGGTGCCGCTGGAGACCGGCATCCACGACGCGGAGAACGCGCAGACGCGGTTCGTCCTGGTGGGCAGGCCCGCCCGGCCCGCGGCGCCGACCGGCGCGGACAAGACGTCCATCGTCCTGTGGCAGCGCGACGACCACCCCGGCGGGCTGCGCGACCTGCTGGGCGAGTTCGCCGTACGAGGCGTCAACCTGATGCTGCTGCAGTCCCGCCCGACCGGAGCGGGTATCGGGAACTACTGCTTCTGCATCGACGCCGAGGGACACATCTCCGACCGACGGGTGGCCGAAACCCTGATGGGCCTGAAGCGGATCTGCCTACAGGTGCGATTCCTCGGCTCGTACCCGCGCGCGGGCGTCAGGGCGGAGGACGTCCCGACCGCGCTGCCGGGGACGTCGGACGACGAGTTCGTGAAGGCCTCGGACTGGGTGGCGCGCTGCCAGGACGGCCGGTTCTAGGCCTTCACCGATTCCGGCCCAGCCTTCACCGATTTCGGCCCAGCCTTCACCGATTTCGGCCCGCCGGTCCTACCTGCACATTTTCGCTGTCCACCGCACTGTCCACAGAAGTTATCCACAGGGCTCCTTCTCGACCTGGGGACAAGTCGACAACGAAGCGCTACACAGTCGACAAATCGGTCTACAGACCCCAACTCCGTCCACAGCCTCGCACCTCGCCCTTCGTCCACCCTTTTCCTTTGATCGACTCTTTAGAGGGAACCATTTCCACTCGAAAGTGGGGGTGGGGATGGTTTGAACCGAGAATTCTTTGCCCGGCATGCGGCTTTAGGAACGATCACTTCCGGAGTCCACAGATCTTCCGCACAGCCTGTGGATAACTCCACGGGGGTGTGGATTCCTGTGGACAAGCGACTCCCCAAGTTCCGCCCGCCGCAAGCGAATCCGGTCAACCCGAGATGTCCACCCAGCACCTTTCAGGGGGACGTGTCGCTTTTCATTGACTTGATCAATCTACTCGGGCATTCAGCCCACACCATCACAAAAGTTGCGTACTGCAATTCCGGGTCGTGTGCCCGAACCTCGCACCGGTAGCCTTGAGGGGTGATTGACCTTCGCCTGCTCCGTGAGGACCCCGACCGTGTTCGCGCCTCCCAGCGCGCCCGTGGAGAGGACGTCGCGCTCGTCGACTCCCTCCTCTCCGCCGACGAGCGGCGCAGGTCGTCCGGCGTCCGCTTCGACGAGCTCCGTTCCGAGCAGAAGGCGCTCGGCAAGCTGATCCCCAAGGCCTCCCCCGAAGAGCGCGCCGAGCTGCTGAAGAAGGCCGAGCAGCTCAAGGCCGACGTCAAGGCGGCCGACGTCGAGCAGCACGAGGCCGACGAGGAGGCCAAGCGCCTTCTCCTCCAGCTCGGCAACCTCGTGCACCCCGACGTCCCGGTCGGCGGCGAGGAGGACTTCGTCGTCCTGGAGACGCACGGCACCATCCGTGACTTCGGCGCCGAGGGCTTCGAGCCCAAGGACCACCTGGAGCTCGGCGAGGCGCTCGGCGCCATCGACGTCGAGCGGGGCGCCAAGGTGTCCGGCTCGCGCTTCTACTACCTGACGGGCGTCGGCGCGCTCCTGGAGCTCGCCCTCGTCAACGCGGCGATCGCGCAGGCCACCGAGGCCGGCTTCATCCCGATGCTGACCCCCGCGCTGGTCCGCCCGCGCGCCATGGAGGGCACCGGCTTCCTCGGCCAGGCGTCGGAGAACGTGTACCACCTGGAGAAGGACGACTACTACCTGGTCGGCACCTCCGAGGTCCCGCTCGCGGCGTACCACATGGACGAGATCCTCGACGCCGACAAGCTGCCGATGCGGTACGCGGGCTTCTCGCCGTGCTTCCGCCGCGAGGCCGGCACCTACGGCAAGGACACCCGCGGCATCTTCCGTGTGCACCAGTTCGACAAGGTCGAGATGTTCTCGTACGTCGCTCCCGAGGACGCGGAGAACGAGCACAAGCGGCTCCTGGAGTGGGAGAAGCAGTGGCTGACCGGCCTCGAGCTGCCCTTCCAGGTCATCGACGTGGCCTCGGGCGACCTCGGCGCCTCCGCGACCCGCAAGTTCGACTGCGAGGCGTGGATCCCGACGCAGGGCAAGTACCGCGAGCTGACCAGCGCCTCCAACTGCGACAGCTTCCAGGCGCGTCGGCTGTCCGTCCGTATGCGCGACGGCAAGAAGGTGCAGCCGCTGGCGACGCTGAACGGCACCCTGTGCGCCGTACCGCGCACGATCGTGGCGATCCTGGAGAACCACCAGCTGCCCGACGGCTCCGTGCGGGTGCCCGAGATGCTGCGTCCGTACCTGGGCGGCCGGGAGCTCCTGGAGCCGGTAGCCAAGTGAGCAGCCCCGCTCCGGGTTCCTCCGCGGAGGGGTTTCCCTACAAGCTGGTCGCGACCGATCTCGACGGGACGCTGCTGCGTTCCGACGGGACGGTCTCGGCGCGTACGCGTGCGGCGCTTGCCGCGGTGACCGCGGCGGGCGCCGCGCACATCGTGGTCACCGGGCGGGCGGTGCCGTGGACGCGGCACATCCTCGACGACCTCGGCTACCAGGGCCTCGCGGTGTGCGGCCAGGGGGCACAGGTGTACGACGCGGGGGAGCACCGGCTGCTCACCTCCGTGACCCTGGACCGGCAGCTGGCCGGTCTGGCCCTGGCGAAGATCGAAGCGGAGGTCGGCCCGCTGCTGCTGGCCGCGAGCCGCGACGGCCTGGACGGTGAGGTCCTGGTCGGCCCCGGCTATCGCGTGCAGGGCGGCCCGCTGCCGGTTCAGCCGATCCGGGACGCGGCGGACCTCTGGTCGGCGCCGCTGAACAAGGTGTACGTCCAGCACCCGACGCTGACCGACGACGAACTCGCGGCGGTGGCGACACAGGTCGCGGGCGGGCTCGTGGGCGTGACGATGGCGGGCGAGGGCATAGTGGAACTCCTCCCCCTGGGGCTGTCCAAGGCGACCGGGCTGTCCCTGGCCGCCCGCCGTCTGCGCCTGAAGGCCGCGGACACGATCGCCTTCGGCGACATGCCGAACGACATTCCGATGTTCGCGTGGGCGGCACACGGCGTCGCCATGTCCAACGCGCACGAGGAGCTTCTGGCGGTGGCGGACGAGGTGACACTCTCCCATGAGGAGGACGGCATCGCGGTGGTGCTGGAGCGGTTGCTGGGATAAGCGGTACGGGCAGGTGGGTGCCCGGAACGCTCATGTCTTGCGGAGGATGCGCGGATCGAACGCGCGCAGGGGTTACCCCCCGACCACGGCTTAGCAAGCCGGTGCCTTACCACTCGGCCAATCCTCCGGGTGGGCGGCCCGCGCGGTGATCGCGCGCTCGAAGCGGCCGCCCCGGACAGCTCCCCGTGCGGTGCGGACTCGACGGAGGGGTAACTACTCCGGAGTCCGCCGCGGGCTGTCCCGTCGGGAGCTCGACGTACTGTCGCTGAACATCGTCGGCTCCTCTCCCAGAACGTGGCGCCGGCTCGATCCGGCGTCGGGGACATGACTACTGTGCCCGTACGCCGAGTTGGACGCCACTGAATAAAAGCGGGGCCGCAGGGCTACCGTCGCCGCCACCTGCGGCGACGCGCCTTGCTGAAGAACCACCCCGCAGGCGGCTCGTCGGACCGCCAGGGCTGCGGATCGGGCGCCTCGTCGCGCCAGCGCGCGGCCAGCATCCGGGCCCGCGCGGAGGGCTCCGCCGCCTCGGCGGACCGTATGAAGTCCTCGTCCAGGACCAGGTCGTCCCAGACGTCCTGGAACTTCCCCTGCCCGTCGTCCCGTGGTGCCTCGGCCGTCATCCCCGTTCCTCCCAGGTGTGCAACTACCCGGCCAGTGTGCCCGGGCAGGTGTGAAGTCGATGTCAAAGCCGGAGGGCGGCCGCCCGCGCGCGTGCTCCGTTTCGGAATCCACGCGCGAGAGGCCGCCCCGGGACGACAGGAAACCCTCACTCCTCCCCGGCCAGCTTCAGCGTCCGCAGCTTCTGCCCCGCGTACCAGGTGGCTGCCACGGTGACCGCGGCCAGCAGCACGGTCGCGGTCGTCAGGCTCACGTCCGAGGTGACGAGGGAGTTGCCGGAGACCTTGTGGCCCACGGCGAGCGCCCACTGCTGCACGCTGAGCGTGCGCGCGCCGGACACCAGCGATCCGAAGAGCGCCTCCCAGACGAGCGCGTAGACGAGCCCGAAGACCACCGCGTGCCGCGTGACCGTGCCCAGGAGGAGGAAGATCGCGGCGTACGCGATGGAGGCGACCAGCGCGGCCACCGTGTACGCCACGGCGATCTGCTGGCCGTTGCCGTTGAGGATCATGCCCGCGATGAAGGTCGGCAGCGCGGAGAACGCCATGGTGACGGCGATGGCGACGATCAGCTTGGTGAAGATGATCGTCGGCCGCTTCAGCGGCTTGGCGAGCAGATACACCACCGAGCCGTCGTCGATCTCGGGTCCGATCGCGCCGGTGCCGGCGATGACGCCGATGATCGGCACCATCGTGGCGAGCGCGAATCCGCCGAGCACGTCGGCTGCCACCTGGTCGTCCGCGCCGGTCAGCGCGCGCACGACGGCGGAGAGCACGATCAGCAGGACGGGCAGCGCGCCGAGGATGAGGGCCCGGCGGCGGCCGAGCAGGCCCCGATAGGTGAGCCGGGCGACTGTGGGGTCGTACATCTTGGGCCTCCTACGCCGCGACGAGATACGAGAAGACGGACTCGAGGGACTCGTCGGACGGCGAGACCGTGAGAAGCCGGATGCCGTGCTCGCGCGCGACCCGCGGCAGCAGCGTCGTGAAGCGGCCGAAGTCGACGGCCTGGATGCGCAGCGCGCCCTCCGCCAGGTCCACTTCGATCCCCGACGTCGACGGGTCCGCGATCAGGGCGGCCGCGAGCACACGGTCGTCGCTGGAGCGCACCAGATAGCGGTGCGGGCGGTCGGTCATCAGCCGGCGGATGCGCCGGAAGTCACCGCTCGCCGCGTGCCGACCGGCGACGATCACCTCGATGTGGGAGGCGAGTTGCTCGACCTCTTCGAGGATGTGCGACGAGAACAGCACCGTGCGGCCCTCGTCGCCCATGCGGCGCAGCAGGTCCATGAGCTGCATGCGCTGGCGCGGGTCCATGCCGTTGAAAGGCTCGTCGAGCAGCAGCAGCGACGGGTCGTGGACGAGCGCGGAGGCCATCTTCACGCGCTGCCGCATGCCCTTGGAGTACGTCGAGATCTTGCGGTCCTGCGCGTACTCCATCTCGACCGTGGCGAGCGCTCGCTGTGCGGCCTTCTTGCCGAGGCCGTGCAACTCGGCGTTGGCGACGACGAATTCGCGGCCGGTGAGGAAGTCGTACATCGCCTCGCGCTCGGGGACGATGCCGATGTGCTGGTAGATCTGCTCGTTGCGCCAGACCGGCTGCCCGTCGAGGGTCACCGAGCCCGTGGAGGGGGCGAGGAATCCGCCCATCATGTTGATGAGGGTGGACTTTCCCGCGCCGTTCGGGCCGAGGAGGCCGGTGACGCCGGGGCCGATCGTCATCGTGATGTCGTTGACCGCCACCACGTTGCCGAACCAGCGTGAGACGTGGTCGATGTTCAGCGTGGTCACAGTCCGACCTTTCGGTAGCGGCGCATCAGAAGGCCGTAGCAGCCCGCGATGAGGCCCAGGACGACGATCAGGAAGACGACGCCCTGCGCGGACGAGGGTCCCGCTTCTCCGGGGAAGGAGGAGCTCGCGCCGAGGAAGGCGGTCTGCATTCCGTCGATGAGCGTGACGGGGGAGAAGAGGCCGAGCCAGGGGACGGCCGAGGTGCTGTTCTGCGCGTCGGCGATGGCCTGAACGGTGGAGACGGCCCCGTAGGAGATGGTCAGAACGGCGATGACGGCTGCGATACCGAAGCCGCGCCGGGGGGTCACCGCCGAGATGACGAGGCCGATGCCGGCGAAGAGCAGGGAGAGCAGTGCCACGGAGACCAGCCCTTGGGCGAATCCCTTCGTCTGGTCGGTGAAGTCGAGCTTGGCCAGCAGCGCGCCCACGTAGAGGACGAGCAGCGGCGCTGCCGTCAGGATGAACATCGCCGACGCCAGGGCCGCGTACTTGGCGCGAACGTAGTCGGCGGTCTCGATGGGACGTGAGAAGTACAGCGGTACGGTCTTGAAGCGCAGGTCTCGCGAGACGGACTGCGGCGCCTGGGAGGCCACGTACAGGCCGATGACGGCCTGCATGATGATCGCGTAGCGCGTGTAGTCGACGGGCAGGTCCTTCGCCTTGGTGGCGACGGCGACCGCGACCATGATCAGCGCGGGTACGCACATCACCACGAAGAGCAGCATCGGCAGCACCTTGGACTTCACCGAGCGGCCCAGGCCGTAGGCGCCGCGCAGGGACTGCGAATACAGGGAGCGGCGGGCGTACGCGCGGCCCAGGCGCGGCCCGTCGTAGTTGCGGTAGCCGATGTTGTGGATGCGGGACTGCTCGCCCGCGTGGGCCGGGGACTGCCCGCCCGCATGGGCCGTGGGCTGCTCAACCGCCATGGCCGACCGCCTCCTTCCGCTGCTCGTCGCTGTTCGTGAAGACCTCGGCGATCTGGTGCCTTCGCTGTTCCATCCGGACCAGGCCGAGGCCGAGGTCGGCCACCACGTCGCGGACCAGGTCGTACGTCTCCTCACCCGACGCGGTCAGCAGCAGGACATGACCCGCGCCCGGCAGCCCGCTGCCGTCGTGGGTGTCCACCCCGCGCGCGTGGAGCACGTCGCGGACCGCACGGGTGCCGTCCGGGTGCTCGTCGCTGTCGGTGACCTCGATCGCGAGGGTCGTGGTGGTCTGGGTGAAGTCCGTGGTGGAGCTGGAGCGCAGGAGCTTGCCGCCGTCGACGACGACGACGTGGTCGCAGGTGCGCTCCAGCTCGCCGAGCAGGTGCGAGGTGACCAGCACCGAGATGCCGAAGTCGGTGTGGATGCGGCGGATCAGGCCGAGCATCTCGTCGCGGCCGACCGGGTCGAGGCCGTTGGTCGGCTCGTCCAGGAAGACCAGCTGGGGGTCGTGGACCAGGGCCTGCGCGAGCTTCACGCGCTGCTTCATGCCCGTCGAGTAGCCGCCGATGGGGCGGTAGCGCTCCTCGTACAGGCCGACGTGGCGCAGCGTGTCGGCGGTGCGCTCGCGGGCGGCCGTGGGCGGGAGTCCGGACATGCGCGCCATGTGGACGACGAACTCGGTGGCCGAGACGTCGGGCGGCAGGCAGTCGTGCTCGGGCATGTACCCCACGCGCTCGCGGATGTCGCCGCCCTTGGTGGCGACATCGAGTCCGAGCACCTCGGCGCGGCCCTCGGTGGCGGGGGACAGACCCAGCAGGATCTTGATCAATGTGGACTTGCCGGCTCCGTTGGCACCGACGAGTCCGGTCACACCGGGTCCGACGTCCACAGAGAGCCGGTCAAGCGCGGTCACCCTGGGGTACCGCTTGCTCAGGCTTTCGGTCGCGATCACAGTCACGTCCTCGACGGTAGTGGCGCACACCACAGCAGTCGTCAGACCGGAGAGCTGTCTCCGCGTAAGACTCCAGTCGTACGGGCCCGTAAGGGACCCCTGCCTGAGAGCTAGACCGCAGGGTCCGGGAGTTTTCCACAGGCGGGCAGCGGCCTATTGACGCGACCCCCAACAACTGTCACATTCACCAGTGTCAAGTTACGGGCACGTACCGCAGTCGACGTGGACTGGACGGTGACATGACTGGCATGACTGGCATGACGCGCATGGTCGGCATGACCAAAGGAGCGGCAGCCGAACTCTCCGCGGAGCTGCGGGGGTTCAAAGAGGTGCAGCGCCTCGCGTACGCGTGTGCGGAGGCGGTCGCGGCGCAGCTGAAGCCCGGTGTGACCGAGCGCGAGGCGGCGCGGATGCAGCGGGTGTGGCTGCGCGAGCGCGGCGTGCGGGACTGGTTCCATCTGCCCTTCGCCTGGTTCGGCGACCGCACCGCGTTCGTGAACTTCCGCGTTCCGCTCCAGTTCTTCCCCACCGACCGCCGGCTGGAGCCGGGCATGCCGTTCATTCTCGACATGGCCCCCGTCCACAAGGGCTGCACGGCGGACATCGGCTACTCGGGCTCCCTGGGCCTCAACCCCGTGCAGGACAAGCTCCTCGCGGACCTGGAGGCGCACCGCGAGCTGATCCTGCGCGAGGTGCGCGAACGTCGCCCGCTGCGCGAGATCTACGAGGACGTGGACCGGCTCATGGTCCGCCAGGGGTATGCGAACCGGCATCGCGCGTACCCCTTCGGTGTGATCGCGCACAAGGTGGACCGGGTGAAGGAACGTGCCTGGTCACCGCATCTGTTCGGGTTCGGCACGCAGTCCCTGAAGGGGCTGGCGGGCGACGCGCTCCGTGGTCACCGCGACGGCTGGTCGCCGCTGTGGTCTCCGTACAGGTTCTCCGATCACCCGCCCAGGCCGGGGCTGTGGGCGGTCGAGCCGCACCTCGGCTTTCGGGGCACGGGCGCGAAGTTCGAGGAGATCCTGGTCGTCACCGACTCCCGGGACCCGGAACAGAGCGCCTTCTGGCTGGACGACGATCTGCCGCATGTGCGGCGCTGGGCGGAGGACAGATGAGTCTTGAGGGGGCGCGCGAGCGCTGGGTGCGGACAGGCGGAATCGAGCTGTGCGTAGCCGAGTTGGGGGACGAGACACAGCCCACGGTGGTCCTCGTGCACGGCTATCCGGACTCCAAGGAGGTGTGGTCCGAGGTCGCCGGGCGTCTGTCGGAGCGCTTCCACGTCGTGCTGTACGACGTGCGCGGGCACGGCAGGTCCACGGCGCCGCAGCCGCTGCGCGGCGGCTTCACGCTGGAGAAGCTGACGGACGACTTCCTCGCGGTCGCGGACGCGGTCAGTCCGGATCGGCCGGTGCACCTCGTGGGGCACGACTGGGGTTCGGTGCAGTCCTGGGAGTTCGTCACGGTCAAGCGCACCGAGGGCCGGATCGCGTCCTTCACGTCGATGTCCGGGCCGTCCCTCGACCACTTCGGCCACTGGATCAAGCGGCGGGTGAAGCGGCCGACTCCGCGTAGGGTGGGCCAGCTCCTGGGCCAGGGCGCCAAGTCCTGGTACGTCTACCTGTTGCACACCCCCGTGCTGCCCGAGCTCGCCTGGCGCGGCCCGCTCGGCAGACGCTGGCCCAAGATCCTCCAGCGGGTGGAGAAGGTACCGGCGGACGGCTATCCGACTCCGTCGCTCCCCTCGGACGCGGCGCACGGCGCCTGGCTGTACCGGGACAACGTACGGGCCCGGCTGAGCCGCCCGCGCACCGACGCGTACGCGCACGCGCCCGTGCAGCTCGTCACGCCCCTGGGGGACGCATTCCTGTCGGAGAAGCTCTACGACGAACTGGAACTGTGGGCTCCGCAGCTGGTCCGCCGCACCCTGCCGGCCAAACACTGGATCCCGCGGACGCGCCCCGACCAGCTGGCGTCATGGATCACGGAGTTCGTGATCGCGAGCGAGGGCGGGCGCCCGGCTCCGGTGGCGAGCGGCCCGTACGCCGACCGGTTCGGCGGGCAGCTCGTGCTGGTCACCGGCGCGGGCAGCGGCATCGGGCGGGCCACGGCCTACGCGTTCGCCGAGGCGGGCGCGCGCGTGGTGGCCGTCGACCGGAACGCGGAGGGCGCGGCCCGCACGGCGGAGATGTCCCGGCTGATCGGCGCTCCCGACGCCTGGGCCGAGACGGTCGACGTCTCCGACGAGCAGGCCATGGAGAAGCTCGCCGAGAAGGTCGCCACCGAGTACGGCGTGGTGGACGTCCTGGTGAACAACGCAGGAATCGGACTCTCGGGGTCCTTCTTCGACACGACCGCGGAGGACTGGCGGAAGGTCCTCGACGTGAACCTGTGGGGCGTGATCCACGGCTGCCGGCTCTTCGGGAAGCAGATGGCCGAGCGCGGACAGGGCGGCCACATCGTCAACACGGCGTCGGCGGCGGCGTACCAGCCCTCGAAGGCGCTGCCCGCCTACAGCACCTCCAAGGCGGCGGTGCTGATGCTCAGCGAGTGCCTGCGCGCGGAGCTGGCCGGGCAGGGCATCGGGGTGTCGGCGATCTGCCCCGGCTTCGTCCACACGAACATCACGTCGACCGCGCGTTTCGCGGGCGTGGCGGCGGAGGAGGAGAAGCGGCGGCAGAAGAGGGCGGCGCGGCTGTACCGGCTGCGGGGGTATCCGCCGGAGAAGGTCGCGGACGCGGTCCTGCGGGCCGTCGTACGCAACCAGGCCGTCGTGCCCGTCACCCCGGAGGCGCGCGGCGCCCACCTCATGTCCCGCTTCGCGCCCAGGGCACTGCGCGCGATCGCACGGCTGGAGCCTCCGCTGTGAGCGGTACCGCGAGCCACCCTCCGAGCGAGGGCCACCATGTGATCGCCCCGCGCCGGGTCTCCTTCGACTGGGGCCGGACTCCACTCCACTGGATCCCGGACGAGCCCGTCGCCACCCACGTCATCAACGTGCTGCATCTGCTGCTGCCGGCGGGGGAGCGGTGGTTCGTGAAGGTCTTCAAGGAGGGACTGCCGCTGATAACGGATCCCGGACTCCTCGACGACGTGAAGGGGTTCATGGGGCAGGAGGCCACGCACAGCGTGCAGCACGCGTACGTGCTGGAGCACCTCGCGGCGCAGCGGCTCGACGCCGCGGACTTCACCAAGTACGTCGACTTCCTCTTCGAGAGGCTGCTGGGCGAGCGGCCGCCCCTGAGCGCACCGATACCGGCCCGCGAGTGGCTGCGGTTCCGGCTCTCGGTGATCGCGGCGATCGAGCAGTTCACGGCGGTACTCGGCGACTGGGTGCTCGCCGCGGACGGCCTGGACCGGGCCGGGGCCGACGAGGTCATGACCGACCTGCTGCGCTGGCACGGGGCGGAGGAGGTCGAGCATCGCGCGGTCGCCTTCGACATGTATCAGCACTGCGGCGGCCAGGGCCTGCCCCGGTACGCCCGCCGGGTCGCGGGCATGGCGGTCACGGCACCCGTGATGCTCTACCTGTGGGCGTGGGGCGCCGCGCATCTTCTGCGCCACGACCCACAGCTCGCCGGACGGCTGCGCTACTCGCTCGCCGCGCACAACAGGGCCGTACGCAGGGGGCTGCTGCCCGGCTGGAAGGAGCTGGGCACGGCGATACCCCGGTATCTGCGGCGGTCGTACCATCCCTCGCAGGAGGGCTCGCTGCGCAGAGCCGTCACCTATCTGGCGCAGTCGCCGGCGGCACGAGCAGCGGCGGGGGCGGCCAGGCGGGCGGGTACAGCGTAGGCGGCCGCCGTCCGGCCGGGCAGGATCTGCCGGGGCCGGTCGGGTAGTCCAACGGGCCGGGGCCGTTGCCCGGTGAACGAGAAGGCAGGGAGCGCGTGAGCGAGTCGGGCGGGGTGACGTACCGGATCGAGGACCTGGCGCACCGCAGCGGTGCCACGGTCCGCACCATCCGCGCCTACCAGGACCGCGGGCTGCTCCCCCGGCCCGAGCGGCGCGGCCGCGCCAACGTGTACGCGGACGCGCATCTGGCCCGGCTGCGCCAGATCGCCGGCCTCCTCGACCGCGGCTACACCCTGGCCTCCATCAAGGAGCTCCTGGAGGCGTGGGACTCCGGCCGCGGCCTGGGCGGGGTGCTCGGGCTGGTCGCGGAGGTCGACGGTCCGTGGTCCGACGAGGAGGCGGGGCGGATCTCACGGGCCGAGCTGTCCGAGCGTTTCGGCGGCAGCCCCGACGACGCGGCGGTCGCGGACGCGCTCGAGCTCGGGGTGCTGGAGCCGGTACCCGGGCACGAGGACCTGTTCCTCGTGCCGAGCCCCCAAGAGCTCGCCGTGGCGGTCGAGTTGCATGAGGCGGGCGTTCCGCTGTCCGCGATCGCCGGGCACCTAAGGGAGTTGAGGGGGCAGGTGGAGCACATCGCCTCCCGTTTCCTGGAGTTCACGACCGAGCACGTGTTCGCGCGCTACCTCGGTGAACATCCGCCGAACGAGGTGGACGCGACGGAGGCGGCCTCGCTCGTTCGACGGCTGCGGCCACTGGCGCAGCAGACGGTGGACGCCGAACTCGCCCGCGCGATGCGCCTGTTCGCCACCCGGCACCTGCGCCTGCACCTCGGCGCGGACCAGCCGGCTCCCCCCGAGGAGGAGACCCGTTCCGTGTCGATTCCGGCGGACACGATGCGGGCCGTGGAGAGACTGGTTGGCTCGGACCAGGCCGCCTCCTTCGTCGCGTTGGCGGCCGAACGCGAGCTCCGGGCCAGGGCTTTGGACCAACTCGCCGCAAAGCATATGCATAAGCACATAGTTGACGAAGAGTCCTAAACAGCGGACCACTTGTCCACAGAATCGCCAATTCACCTGTGGATAACCGCACTTGGCTGTGGATCAAACCTCCGGACCGTCATCAGAATGCGTGATCAGCGTCTCGCTCGGGGCGCGCGGGATGAATGCCGGCGAGACGCACGTCACTCGCGCCATCGGTGCGGGCCCGGGACTCCGCCGCCGCACCGTTCACACCGCACCGTCGCGGACCGCTCACGCACTGTCATCACCACATCGCCCGCCCCCGCACCGTGCGTGGGCATTCCGCGGCTGCGCTTACGCTCGATGTATGAGTCTGCGTCTGAGCACCGTGATCCTGCCGTACGTCCGCTGGCACGAGGGCGGGCGTTCCGCATGGCAGCGTGCGGAGCAGCTCGGCTTCCACACCGCGTTCACCTACGACCACCTGTCGTGGCGGTCCTTCCGGGACGGCCCGTGGTTCGGCGCCGTGCCGACGCTGACCGCCGCGGCCGCCGTCACCGACCGCCTGCGCCTCGGCACGCTCGTGACCTCGCCGAACTTCCGGCACCCCGTGACGCTCGCCAAGGAGCTGATCTCCCTCGACGACATCTCCGGCGGGCGCGTCGCCCTGGGCATCGGCGCGGGCGGCACCGGCTTCGACGCCACCGCGCTCGGCCAGGAGCCCTGGACACCGCGGGAGCGCGCCGACCGCTTCGGCGAGTTCGTACCGCTGCTCGACCGGCTGCTGACCGAGGACTCCGTCTCGTACGAGGGCGACTACTACTCCGCGCACGAGGCACGCAACATCCCGGGCTGCGTCCAGCGCCCCCGGCTGCCGTTCGCGGTGGCCGCCACCGGTCCGCGCGGGCTGAAGCTCGCCGCGCGCCACGGGCAGGCCTGGGTGACCACCGGCGACCCGCGGCTGTACGAGAACGGCACCCCTGAACAGTCGGTTCAAGCCATTCGCGGACAGGCCGAGAAGCTGGCCGACGCGTGCGCCGCGATCGGCCGCGACGTGAAGGAGCTGGACAAGGTCCTGCTCACCGGCTTCACCCCGGACCGCGGTCGCCCGCTGGAGTCCCTCGACGCGTTCGTCGACTTCGCGGGCCGCCACATGGAGCTGGGCATCACCGACATCGCGATCCACTGGCCCATCCCCGACTCCGACTTCGCCGCGGACGAGAAGGTCTTCGAACAGATCGCCATGGAGGCACCGGCCCAGCTGCGCTGAGCCGGCCGAGGCAAGCCGCCCGAAGCGCGCGACGGCGCAAGCCGCGCAGAGCCCACCGCACGAGCCGCGCGGAGCTTGACCGGGCGAGGCCGAGCGTACTTTGACGGGGCGAGGCCGGGCGGCAGAGCTTGACGGGGCGTAACAGCGCTGGTGGGGACGGTTATCACTCACATGTGCGGACCACTGCACGGCCGTGCGCGCATATGCGGGAGAATGGGCCGGTGACCTCAGCGACTCGACGGCCCGAGACCCCGGCCTCCACCGTTCCGCCCCGGCTGATCGCCACGGACCTCGACGGCACCCTCCTGCGCGACGACAAGTCCGTCTCCGAGCGCACGGTCGCCGCCCTCGCGGCCGCCGAGGAGGCCGGCATCGAGGTCTTCTTCGTCACCGGCCGCCCGGCCCGCTGGATGGACGTCGTCAGCGACCACGTCCACGGGCACGGTCTGGCGATCTGCGGCAACGGCGCGGCCGTGGTCGACCTGCACGGCGGCCCCGGCGCGCACCGCTTCGTCAAGGTCCGGGAACTGGAGCGGGAGAACGCCCTCGACGCCGTGCGGCTGCTGCGCGACGCCGCGCCGGGCACGGTGTACGCCGTCGAGCAGACGTACGGCTTCTACCAGGAGCCCGCGTACCCGAAGCTGCACATGGAGGTCCCCGACAGCCTCGCGCCCGCCGAGAAGCTCCTGGCGCCGGACGCTCTCGGAGCCGACGAGCCCGTCCTGAAGATCCTCGCGTACCACCCGGAGATCGACCCGGACGCGTTCCTCACCCTCGCGCGCCTCGCCGTCGGCGACCGCGCCAACATCACCCGGTCGAGTCCCAGCGCCCTCCTCGAGATCAGCGGGCCCGGCGTCTCCAAGGCCAGCACCCTCGCGCTGTGCTGCGCCGAGCGCGGCATCTCCCACGAGGAGGTCGTCGCGTTCGGCGACATGCCGAACGACGTCGAGATGCTCACCTGGGCCGGCCGCTCGTACGCGATGGGCAACGCCCACCCGGACGTCCTCGCCGCGGCGTCCGGACGGACCGTCGCCAACAACGAGGACGGGGTGGCCGTGGTGATCGAACGGATACTCGCGGAGCGGTTGTAAGGAACACGCGGTTGTAAGGAACACGCGGTTGTATGGAACAGGATTGCCCCGTAGGCCTGTTGCCACGGCTTCGCGGCCCGTCAGTACGGCGCCTGCCACGTCACCGTCGTACCGGCCCCGTTCTCTCCCGTCCCCGGCCCGAACCAGCTGTCCCCGCCCAGTGACCCGGCGCGCCGCTCGAGGTTCGTCAGACCGCTGCGACGGCCGATGTCGGGGATGCCGACACCGTCGTCCGTGACCGTCAGCCGCACACCCGGCCGGCCGTCGGGCAGCGTCACCGTCGCGTCGACGACGACGTCGATGCGCGAGGCCCCCGCGTGCCGGAACGCGTTGGACAGGGCCTCGCGGAGAGCCGCGATGAGGTTGTTGCGGGTGAGTTCACCGACCGCCGTGTCGACGGGTCCGAGGAAACGGTACGACGGTGTGAAGCCGAGGGGGATCGCGGCCGTCTTGATCTCACGCAGCACCTGGGCCCGCAGCCCGGACGGCACCTCGGCGGGCCCCTGCTGGAGCGCGAAGATCGCCGTGCGGATCTCCTGGATGGTGACGTCGAGTTCGTCGACCGCCTTACCGACGCCTCGCCGCACCTCGGGCACGCCGGACCGGCGCTGCGCGCTCTCCAGCATCATCCCGGTGGCATAGAGCCGCTGAATGACGAGGTCGTGCAGATCACGGGCGATCCGGTCGCGGTCCTCGTACACCGCGAGCCGCTCCCGGTCCCGCTGTGCCTCGGCCATCATCAGCGCGAGCGCGGCCTGGGAGGCGAACTGCGCGGCAAGGGTGCGCTCGGTCTCCGTGAACGGGCGGCCGCCGCGTGCACGGGGGGTGACGAGGGCACCGTGCACCCGGCCGTCGCTCCGCAGCGGCAGCATCATGACCGGCCCGTAGTCGCGGAAGAGATGGGTGATCGTGCGGGGGTCGCCGGCCGCGTCCGCGAGGAACACGGCCCGGCCGTCGAGGAGTTCGGAGGCCAGTTCACTCTCCGGCGGGATGACCGCGCCCAGCGCCTTCGGGCGCTGATCCGCGGCCACGGCGACGATCTCCAGACCGCCCTCGTCCGCGGGCAGCAGCACGATCCCGGCCGTCGAACCGGAGAGCCGCCGTGCCTGTTCGGCGACGACCTGGAGGGCGTCCTCGGGATCGCCGCCGGACAGCAACGCGGTGGTGACGGCCACCGAGCCGTCGATCCACCGCTCGCGCTGCTTGGCGGCCTCGTACAGGCGGGCGTTGCCGATCGCGATGCCGGCCTCGATGGCCAGCACGCGGACCATGTCGAGGTCGTAGTCGTCGAACAGGCCGCCGCCGCGTTTCTCGGCGAGATAGAGGTTGCCGAAGGTCTTCCCCTGTACGCAAAGGGGAACTCCGAGGAAGCTGCGCATCGGCGGATGGTGCTCGGGGAAGCCGCACGAGCGCGGGTCCTCGGTCAGCTCCGCGAGCCGCACCGGCGCCGGGTCGTGGATGAGCGCACCGAGCAGCCCCTTGTGTCCGTCGGGCAGCCGGCCGATCAGGCGGGCGGTCTCCGCGTCGACCCCGTGGTGGACGAAATCCGCAAGACCGTCGCCGTCCTCGGCCACGACGCCGATAGCCGCATAGCGGGCGTTCGCCAGCTCGGCCGCCGTCTCGCAGATCCGGACCAGCGTGGAGTGCAGCTCGAGCCCGCTCCCGACCGACCGCATCGCCTTCAGCAACTGCGGCACCCGCGCGGTCAGCCCACGGGAATCGGCGTCATCCCCTCTGCCCGCTTCGGGCTCGGGGGCGTCGCCTGGCGATACGGGGGCTGCGGGCATGCCCGTAGCGTACTTAGTCCCATTTACAACGGAAAGTCCGAATACAAGTTCCGTCCGTCCCGCGCCCGCTCCACCTAGCGGGCCACCGCCCCCACCAGCAACCCGTCCTCGGTCTCCCGGCCCACCATCTCCCGCAGCGGCCCGTTCACGGCTGCCAGCTCCGCGTAGGCCCCGCGTTGCACCGCGCGCCCGTCCGCCAGCACGATCACCTCGTCGACCGCTTCCAGTCCGGCCAGCCGGTGGGTGATCAGCAGTGTCGTACGCCCCTCCGTCGCGGCCAGCAGGTCCGCCGTGAGCGCGTCCGCCGTCGGCAGGTCGAGGTGTTCCGCGGGTTCGTCGAGGACGAGCACCGGGAAGTCGGCCACCAGGGCACGGGCCAGCGCGAGCCGCTGACGCTGGCCGCCGGACAGCCGTGCCCCGTGCTCGCCGATCAGCGTGTCGAGCCCGTCGGGCAGCCCGTCCACCCAGTTGAGGAGCCGGGCCCGCGCCAGCGCGTCGCGCAGATCCCCCTCGGTGGCGTCCCTGCGGGCAAGGAGCAGGTTCTCGCGCACGGAACTGTCGAAGAGGTGCGCGTCCTGGGCACAGAGCCCGACGAGCCGCCGTACGTCGTCGCCGTCGAGGGCGTACGCATCCGTACCGCCCAGCGTGTACGTCCCCGCACCCGCGTCCAGGAACCGCAGCATCACCTGCGCGAGCGTCGTCTTGCCCGACCCGGAGGGGCCGACCACGGCGATCCTGCGACCCTTTTCGAGCGTGAGGTCGAGCCCGGCGAGCGCGTCCCGGTGCTGCCCCTCGTGGCGGGCGGTCAGCCCCGTGACGACGAGCGGGAACGGCGACGCGGGCGCCGTACGCGGCCGCTCCGGCTCCCGTACGGGCTCGGGGGCGTCCAGCACCTCGTACACGCGCTCGGCGCTCCTGCGCACGCGCTGCCGGTACTGCACGGCCGGCGGCAGTCCCAGCACGGCCTCGAACGCGGCCAGCGGGGTCAGGACGACGACGGCCATGGCCACCCCGCTCAGGCGCCCGTCGACGACCGCCTGCGCGCCTACGAGGGCGGCCGCCACCACGGTCAGTCCGGACAGCAGCGCGGTGAGCCCGTCGCCGAGCGCGGTGGCGGCAGCGGCACGGGAGGCGATACGGGTGAGCGTGGCGTCGGCCCGGCGTGCTCCGGCGATCCGTGCGGGCAGCGCGCCGGCCACCGTCAGCTCGGCCGTCCCGGTCAGCAGATCGGTCACCCGGGTCGCCAGCACGCCTCGGGCGGGCGCCAGCCTGCGCTCCGCGCGACGGGCCACGGCCGCGGTCACCAGCGGGACGCCGACCCCGGCCGCCAGCAGGCCGACGGCAAGGGCGGCCCCGGCCTCGGGCAGCAGCCAGGCGGTGAACCCGACCGAGGCGGCGGAGACGACCAGTGCGGCCCCGGCGGGCAGCAGCCACCGCAGCCAGTAGTCCTGAAGCGCGTCCACGTCGGCGACCAGCCGCGACAGCAGATCACCCCGCCGGGTCGTGCGCAGCCCGGCGGGGGCCAGCCGTTCCAGACGCCGGTAGACGGCGACCCGGGTGTCGGCGAGCATCCGCAGCACCGCGTCGTGCGACACGAGCCGCTCCGCGTAGCGGAAGACGGCCCGCCCGATCCCGAACGCCCTCGTGGCGGTCACGGCGACCATCAGATACAGCACGGGGGGCTGCTGCGAGGCCCGGGAGATCAGCCACCCGGAGGTCGCCATCAGCCCCACGGCGCTCCCGAGTGCGGCCGCACCGAGCAGCAGGGCGAACGTGAGGCGCCCTCGCCGGGGACCGGCCATGGCACGCACGCGAGAAAGCACTCGTCCGTGCCGCAGGGGAGAGCGGCGGACATCGTCCTCGGCGGCCGAGGGCACGGCATCGGCCGCCTCGCGACCGGACGTCTGGTCCCCTCCGCCGGACACAGCACCGGCGGCCCTGGCGGACTCCGCCGACTCCACGGCCGCGGCCGGCTCCGCGAGCTCCATCGCTGCCGACTCGACGGGCTCACACCGCACCACCCGGTCCGCCACCCCGAGCAGCGCCGGCCGGTGCACCACCAGCAGCACCGTCCGTCCCACTGCCAGCCGCCGCACCGCAGCCACCACCTCGGCCTCGGTCGCCCCGTCCAGGGCTGCCGTGGGTTCGTCGAGCAGCAGCACGGGCCGGTCCGCGAGGAACGCCCGGGCCAGGGCGAGCCGTTGGCGCTGCCCGGCGGAGAGCCCGGTGCCGTCCTCGCCGAGCAGCGTCTCGGCGCCCTCGGGCAGCGCGTCCACGAATTCCAGGGCTCCGGCGTCGGCGAGCGCCCGGCGCACCTCGGTGTCGTCCGCGCCGGGACGGGCCAGCCGCACGTTCTCGGCGATGGTCCCCGCGTACACGTGCGGCCGCTGCGGCACCCAGGCGATCCGCGAACGCCACTCCTCCAGGTCCGCCGAGGCGAGATCGGCTCCCCCGGCCCGCACCCGCCCCTCGGTGGGCGATACGAACCCCAGCAGGACGTTCAACAGCGTCGACTTCCCGACGCCGCTCGGCCCTACGAGCGCCACGGTCTCGCCGGCTGCCACCGTGAAGGACACCTTGGACACCGCGTCGGCCGACCGCCCGGGGTAGCGCACGGTCACGTCCTCGAAGGCGATCTCACCCTCCGGTGCCCGCAGTGAGCCGGAGACCGGCGCCGGGGTCTCCAGCACCGCGAAGATCTCCTCCGCCGCCGCGAGCCCCTCCGCCGCCGCGTGGTACTGGGCGCCCACCTGCCGCAGCGGCAGATACGCCTCGGGCGCCAGGACAAGGATGACCAGGCCGATGTACAGGTCCATCTCGCCGTGGACGAGCCGCATGCCGATGGTCACCGCGACCAGCGCGACGGAGATCGTGGCGAGCAGTTCCAGGGCGAAGGACGACAGGAACGCGATCCGCAGCGTCCGCATGGTCGCCTGCCGGTACTCGCCGGTGATCCGCCTGATGGACTCGGCCTGCGCCTTGGCACGGCCGAACACCTTGAGTGTCGGCAATCCGGCGACCACGTCGAGGAAATGTCCCGACAGCTGGGACAGCAGCCGCCACTGGCGGTCCATCTGGGTGCGCGTGGCCCAGCCGATCAGAATCATGAAGAACGGGATCAGCGGCAGCGTGCCGACGATGATCGCCGCCGACACCCAGTCCTCGGTGACGATCCGCGCGAGCACCGCCACGGGTACGACCACCGCGAGCCCCAGCTGCGGGAGATAGCGCGAGAAGTAGTCGTCGAGGGCGTCGATCCCCCGCGTGGCCAGGGCAACGAGCGAGCCGGTGCGCTGCCCGCTCAGCCACCCCGGTCCGAGCGAGGCCGCCCGCTCCAGCAGCCGCCTCCGCAGCTCCGACTTCACCGCCGCGCTCGCCCGATGCGCGGCAAGTTCGGTGAGCCACGCGACAAGACCGCGCCCGGCCGCGACGGCTGCCAGCAGCACAAGGGGCGTGCGGAGCTCAGCGACCGAGTGACCGTGCTGGAAGGCACCGACCACGATCTCGGCGATGAGCATCGCCTGAGCAATGACCAGCACCGCTCCGACAGCACCCAGAACGACGACCGCCGCCAGGAAGACGCGGGTGGCGCGAGCGTATCGAAGCAGACGCGGGTCGATTGGTTTCACGTGAAACACACCCTCGGTTCAACCGGCATGTTTCACGTGAAACATGCCTCTTCGTCGGACTCAGTGCGCAGCGTCGGCAATGTGCTGCGTGCCGATCCGCTTGCGGAACACCCAGTACGTCCAGCTCTGGTAGAGCAGAACGAACGGCGTGGCGATCCCGGCACACCAGGTCATGATCTTCAAGGTGTACGGGCTCGACGACGCGTTGGTCACCGTCAGGCTCCAGTCCGCGTTGAGGGAGGACGGCATGACGTTGGGGAACAGCGTCAGGAAGAGCATCACCACCGCGGCCACGATGGTCAGCCCCGACAGGGCGAACGCCCAGCCCTCACGCCTTACTTGGGCTGCCACCAGCGCGGCGACGAGCGCCAGCACGGCCACGATCATCGCCGCCATGGACTTGCCGTCGCCACTGTCGGCCTGGGTCCAGAGCAGGAAGACGAGCGCCAGCACGGCGGCCACCAGGCCGACCTTGAGCGCCAGCTTGCGCGCCCGCTCCCGGATATCCCCGACGGTCTTCAGGCCGACGAAAACGGTCCCGTGGAACGTGAACAGCGTCAGTGTGACCAGGCCGCCGAGAAGGGCGTACGGGTTGAGCAGATCCCCGAAGCTGCCCACGTACTCGAACTTCGAGTCGATCTTCACTCCGTGCACGATGTTGCCGAAGGCCACACCCCACAGGAACGCGGGGATCAGCGAGGTCCAGAAGATCGCGGTCTCCCAGTTGCGCTGCCAGCCCTCCTCGGGCCGCTTCGCCCGGTACTCGAAGGCGACACCGCGCACGATCAGGCAGACCAGGATGATCAGCAGCGGCAGATAGAAGCCGGAGAAGAGCGTGGCGTACCACTCGGGGAAGGCGGCGAAGGTCGCGGCGCCCGCGGAGATGAGCCACACCTCGTTGCCGTCCCAGACGGGTCCGATGGTGTTGATGAGGACCCGCTTCTCGGTGCGGTCGCGGGCCAGCAGCTTGGTGAGGACACCGACCCCGAAGTCGAAGCCCTCCAGGAAGAAGTAGCCGGTCCAGAGGACGGCGATGAGTACGAACCAGACGTCGTGAAGATGCATGACTCAGCTGCTCCCTGGCCTAGTAGGAGAAGGCCATCGGCTTGTCGGCGTCATGGGAGTCGCCGCCGATCCTGGTGGGCGGGTTGAGATCGGACTCGGTGAGTTCGGGCGGTCCGGCCTTGACGTACTTCGCGAGCAGCTTGACCTCGATGACGGCGAGGATCGCGTAGAGCGACGTGAAGATGATCATCGAGGTGAGGACCTCACCCTGCGAGACACCGGGGGAGACCGCGTCCCGGGTCCGCAGTACGCCGTAGACGGCCCACGGCTGCCGGCCCGTCTCGGTGAAGATCCAGCCCCACGAGTTGGCGATCAGCGGGAAGCCCAGGGTCAGGATCGCGATGCGCCAGTACCACTTGGTGAGCGTCGGACCGAGCGCCTTGTTCTTGAAGAGCACCAGGTGCGGCACCTCGTCGTCGCCGACCCGCAGCTGCTGCGGCAGCATGAACTTCTTCCTGGTCAGCCAGAGTCCGGCCAGTCCGATGGCGAAGGACGCCATGCCGAAGCCGATCATCCAGCGGAAGCCCCAGAAGGCGACCGGGATGTTGGGCCGGTAGTCGCCGGGCCCGTACTGCTCCTGCTCGGCCTTGTTGGTGTCGTTGATGCCGGGGACGTACGAGGTGAAGCTGTCCGAAGAGAGGAAGGAGAGTATTCCGGGGACCTCGATGGCAACGGTGTTGTGGCCCTTGTCCACATCCCCGTACGCGAAGATCGAGAACGGCGCGGAGTCCTGGCCGTCCCACAGCGCCTCGGCGGCTGCCATCTTCATCGGCTGCTGCTTGAACATGACCTTGCCGAGGAAGTCGCCGCTGACCGCGGTGAGCAGTCCGGCGATGACCACGGTGACCAGGCCGAGCCGCAGCGAGGTCTTCATCACGGGGATGTGCTTCTTGCGGGACAGGTGGTAGGCGGCGATGCCCACCATGAAGGCACCGCCCGTGAGGAAGGACGCGGAGAGGGTGTGGAAGACCTGCGTGAGCGTGGTGTTCTGGGTCAGCACCTGCCAGAAGTCGGTGAGCTCCGCGCGCCCCTTCTCCCTGTTGATCCGGTAGCCGACGGGGTGCTGCATCCAGGAGTTGGCCGCGAGGATGAAATACGCCGACAGGATCGTGCCGAGGGAGACCATCCAGAGGCAGGCCAGGTGGATCTTCTTCGGCAGCTTGTCCCAGCCGAAGATCCACAGCCCGATGAAGGTGGACTCGAAGAAGAAGGCGATCAGGGACTCGAAGGCGAGCGGGGCACCGAAGACGTCGCCGACGAAACGCGAGTAGTCGGACCAGTTCATGCCGAACTGGAACTCCTGGACGATGCCGGTGACGACACCCATCGCGATGTTGATCAGGAAGAGCTTGCCCCAGAACTTTGTGGCCCTGAGGTACTTCTCGTTCTCCGTGCGCACCCAGGCGGTCTGCAAGCCGGCGGTGAGCGCGGCGAGGGAGATCGTCAGGGGGATGAAGAGGAAGTGGTAGACGGTGGTGATGCCGAACTGCCATCGCGCCAGGGTCTCCGGCGCCAGAGCCAATTCCACGTCGTTCTCCTTTCGTCGCCGTGGTCACAGCGGCAGTTTGCCGTGCATGTCACACACATCACGGGACAACCCGGACACGCTTGTGAACGCGTTCACATTCACAAGCAATTATGACCCATGGCTGTTCGAAGTCAGAGGGGTGGGGGGTCCCTAAGAACGGACCCCGTCACCTCTCTGCCGAAAACGGGCCCCGCGGATACGGCTCTCCCGGCCCGCAGGACATCTCACCGCGACCCTCGCCGACACCCCGACCGACCCAGGCCCTGCCGAAGGCCCGTACGCGTAGAACACCTGGACAACGGACCGTCTTCGCCGGAGGGCCGGGAAGACCCCGGAGGGCCCCGGAGCGAGCCACGAAAACCCCGGGAGTCCCGGGATTCCCGGAGCCCCCGGAGCCCCCGGAGCCCCCCGGTGCACTAGAGCTCCTTGCGGAACCGTTCCGTCACCTTCAGGAAGATGTCGTTCGCCTCGTTCTCGCCGACCGTCACACGCACCCCTTCGCCGGCGAACGGCCGTACGACGACACCGGCCTGCTCACAGGCGGCCGCGAAGTCGAGCGTGCGCTCCCCCAGCCGCAGCCACACGAAGTTCGCCTGTGTCTCGGGCACCGTCCAGCCCTGCTCGCGCAGCGAGGCGACCACGCGCTGGCGCTCGCACACCAATGCGCCGACCCGGCCGAGCAGTTCGTCCTCGGCGCGCAGCGAGGCCACCGCGGCGTCCTGCGCCAGCTGGCTCACTCCGAACGGGACCGCCGTCTTGCGCAGCGCCGCCGCCACCGGCTCGTGGGCGATCGCGAACCCCACGCGCAGCCCCGCGAGGCCGTACGCCTTCGAGAACGTCCGCAGCACACAGACGTTCGGCCGCTCCCGGTAGATGGCCACGCCGTCCGGCACCTCGGGGTCACGGATGAACTCGCGGTACGCCTCGTCCAGCACCACCAGCACATCGCTGGGCACCCGGTCGAGGAACCGCTCCAGCTCGGCCCGGCGCACCACCGTGCCCGTGGGGTTGTTGGGGTTACAGACGAAGATCAGCCGCGTACGGTCGGTGATCGCGTCCGCCATCGCGTCCAGGTCGTGCACATCGCCCGGCGTCAGCGGCACCTGTACGGAGGTCGCGCCGCTGACCTGCGTGATGATCGGGTAGGCCTCGAAGGACCGCCAGGCGTAGATCACCTCGTCGCCCGGACCGCTCGTGGCCTGGAGGAGCTGCTGGGCGACCCCGACCGAGCCGGTACCGGTGGCCAGGTGCGACAGGGGCACTCCGAAGCGCTCCGACAGCTCGCTCATCAGCCCCGAGCACGCCATGTCCGGGTAACGGTTGAAGGACCCGACCGACGAGGCCACGCTCTCCAACACACCCGGCAGCGGCGGATAGGGATTCTCGTTGGAGGACAGCTTGTACGCCACCGGTCCGGCGGCCGCGGCCGGCTTGCCGGGCTTGTAGGTGGGGATACCCTCCAGCTCGGCACGCAGCTTCGGGCTCGTCTCGCTCACCGCATCCTCCTCACGCACACCGACTGGCTGATGACCGCCACCGGCTTCCAATGCTTCTCACCTTATGAGGATTCGGCGCGCCTGCGTATGGCCGAGCAGGCATCGGACCACGAAGGCGCACGAAATGGGGGCGCGCCCCGCTTCCACGCACGCGCCGGTGGCTCGCGCCGTGGCGCGCATCCCTCGTGAAGGTGAGTTGAGACCTCTTCGAAACATGACCCACTTGGCAGGCCCATGCGCGTCGACAAGTCAGGTATTGCCATTGGATCGTTCAACTCCCTTGTAATCCAAGGTACTTCCACTTATTGATCTTGCAGAAACGTGCCTGTCAACGCGTGCATATGCGTCCGCCCTACCCCACCGCATGAGCCCTACTATCGGCTCGCCATGACAGCAGCAGGGAAGCACCAGGTGAGCCGGGCGGAGACCTCCCGCCGAGGCGGTCGGCCAGGCCGGGCAGGCATCAGAGACGTGGCCGCGGCAGCCGGGGTCTCCATCACGACCGTCTCCGACGCCCTCAACGGCAAGGGCCGGCTGCCGGACGCCACCCGACGCCACGTCCGCGAGGTCGCCGACCGGCTGGGCTATCGCCCATCGGCAGCGGCCCGAACGCTCCGTACCGGCAAGTCGGGCCTCATCGGCCTGACCGTGACGACGTACGGGGATGAACCTTTCACCTTCACGGAGTTCGCGTACTTCGCGGAGATGGCCAGAGCCGCCACCTCGGCCGCGCTCGCCCGGGGCTACGCCCTGGTCATCCTCCCCGCGACCTCGCGCCACGACGTGTGGTCCAACGTCGCCCTGGACGGCACGGTCGTCATCGACCCGTCCGACCAGGACCCGGTGGTCAGCGAGCTGGTCCGGCAGGGCTTACCGGTCGTCTCCGACGGCCGCCCGGCCGGCACGCTCCCGGTGACCGCCTGGGTCGACAACGACCACGAGGCCGCGGTGCTGGGGATCCTCGACCACCTCGCCGACGCGGGCGCCCGCCGGATCGGACTCCTCACGGGGACCACCACGGACACCTACACCCACCTGTCGACGACCGCGTACCTGCACTGGTGCGAGCGCGTCGGCCAGGACCCCGTCTACGAGGCCTACCCGGCCCACGACCCGTGCGCGGGCGCCGTCGCCGCCGACCGGCTGCTGGCCCGCCCCGACCGCCCCGACGCGGTCTACGGGCTCTTCGACCCGAACGGCACCGATCTGCTGGCCGCGGCCCGCCGCTACGGCCTGCGCGTACCGGACGACCTCCTGCTGGTCTGCTGCAGCGAGTCCACCGTGTACGCGAACACCGAACCGCCCATCACCACGCTCTCCCTGAAACCGCGCCGGATCGGCACGGCCGTGGTCCAGCTCCTCATCGACGCCATCGAGGGCCTCGAGTCGGACCAACCGGTCGAGCAGGTGATACCGACCGAGCTGATCGTGCGTACGTCGTCCGAGCGACGTCCGCCGCGTACGACGGTCAGTCCGCCCCGCTCACCCGAGCAGGGGTAGCCGGACAGTGGCCCGCGGGTAGCTCACAGGTTGCCCGCGAGCGACCCAAAGACGGCGGCCCGGTGGGGAAAGCCCCTCCCAATTAGGGCGAAAGCCGCGGTGAACCGGGGTCCTTCCCCGATTCACCACCCCTGGGTCATCACATGGCGCGATCCGCATTCCTATGATGGGCGGACGACACCGCGGGCCGCTGCGACCAGGCAGTCCGATGCGGTGCAGATGCGGCGCGATGGTGGAGGGGTCGATGACTCAGGGGGCCGGTCAGGGACCCGAGGTGGTGCGCACGGAGACGCTGCGCGACTTCCGGGTACCCGCGTACGTCCACGAGACCGGTCCGTACGCGCAGAGCACACCTCCCGACGAGGTCACCGGACCCGTCGCGGAGCCGCGGGGCTACCCTGAGAGTTACCCGGAGGGGTACACGCCCACCCAGCGCGACCTGCCGGTCATCAATCGAGGTGACACGCTTCAGGTGACCATCGACCCCACGCCCCAGTCCGTCCCCCAGTCCGCCGACGGGCCCGGCCCCCTGTACGTCGTCGGTGACGTGCACGGCTATCTCGACCAGCTCGTCGCGGCGCTCCAGGAGCAGGGCCTCGTCGACGCCGCGGGCAGCTGGTCCGCGGGCACCGCGCGGCTGTGGTTCCTCGGCGACTTCACCGACCGCGGCCCCGACGGCATCGGCGTCATCGATCTTGTGATGCGGCTGTCCGCCGAGGCGGCCGCGGCCGGCGGGTACTGCAAGGCGCTCATGGGCAACCACGAGCTGCTGCTGCTCGGCGCGAAGCGGTTCGGCGACACCCCCGTCAACTCCGGCGCGGGCACCGCCACCTTCCAGGCCGCCTGGCTGCTCAACGGCGGCCAGAAGACCGACATGGACCGCCTCCAGGACCACCACCTTCAGTGGATGGCCCGCCTCGACGCCATGGAGCAGGCGGACGGACACCTCCTGGTGCACTCGGACACCACCGCCTACCTCGACTACGGCGACTCCATCGAAGCGGTCAACGACACCATCCGCGAGACCCTCACGCGCAACGACGCGGACGAGTGCTGGGACCTGTTCCGCAAGTTCACCAAGCGCTTCGCGTTCCGCGACGACGGCGGCGCCGAGGCGGCCCGGTCCCTGCTGGACGCCTACGGCGGTACGCGCATCGTCCATGGCCACAGCCCGATTCCCTACCTCCTGGGCGAGGTCGGCTCCGAGGACGACGAGGACGGCACCGGCCCCGTGGTGGAGGGTCCGCACGTCTACGCCGACGGGCTGGCCATCGCCATGGACGGTGGAGTGACCATGGCCGGAAAGCTGCTGGTCCAGCAACTTCCCCTGGATAGCTGAACGTTCACCGGGCAGGCGTCCCACGGCGGAAGACTGTGCTGGCCAGAGGGCAATTTCTGGAAACCCCCTGTCACCGTGTGCCGTCACCGCTCTACCATCGGCTTATCCGTAGCAGGCTCCCCTCCGTTTCTGCCCGACGGCTCGTCAGCGTGCGAGCCCCAAGCCCTACGGAGCATCGGGGGATGCAGATGAACAGCGTTCCGCAGCACCTGCTGAGCGAGGACCGCCAGGAATACGAGCGGATCCTCGGTGAGGTGCTGCGCTCCGCCCCACACCGCCCGGAACTCGCCGCCGTCGACCGGCGGCTCAACACCGAACAGCTGCGCACCATGGCACTCAACGCCACCGCACTCATCACAGCGGCCGCGGCGACCGAGTACCAGCACTATGTGAAGGTCCGCGAGGAACTGCGCCAGCCGGCGCCGTCCACCCCGCCCGTCCGCGAGGAAGCCGGTGCCATGGAGCCGGGCGCGGCCGCGGTGGGGCTCGCCACCACCCTGGGAGAGGCCGCCGAGACCGCCGGGGCCGGCGCCGTCGCCGTCGTCCTCGCCCCCGTCCTCGCCGGCACCGCCGCGGCGATATTCCTGCTCGTCGGCTACATCCTGAAGATGCTCAATCCCGAGCAGGCGTTCACCCAGACCCTCCTGACCACCGGGTGGGTCTTCGGCGCGGTCACCGCGGCAGCGATCCTGGTCGCCGCGGTCGGCCTGCTGCTCACCGCTCTGCGCAACAGCCCCAGCGCCCTGGAGACCAGCGCCCAGAGCGAGCTGACCGATGAAGTGGCCCGGGCCAGGGAGGCCTGGCACGAGGCCCTGCTGGAGCGGGGCCTCCTGCCGTTCCTCCGCGAGGCACTCGCCGACCCCGGCACGGCCGCACTGGGCAGCCCCGCCCCCTCGGAGGCACCCAGCCGCATCCCGCACCTCGGCTACCACCGCCCGGGCTTCACCAGCCCCGACGGCGGGCCCGCGGCGGGCCCCCGCCCCAGCTTCACGAGCCCGGACTTCACCAGCCCGGACTTCGGGGGGCCGGAGCACCAGCCGGAGTAACACCCGGCCGAACCGGCAGTCGGCCGCGACGACCATCGGCCGGTGCGGCCGGGCCCTTCGGACCTCAGCCGGAGTGACCGGGCCGCCGGAGGCCGACCGGCGCAGCCGGAAGCAACCCACCGGAGTCCGGCCCGCGCTCACCGAGAGCGCGGGCCGGAACTTCAGCTCCGGCTCTCTCGTCCCAGTCAGTCCGCCAACGGCAGATAGACCCGGTTCCCGGCCGCCGCGAACTCCTTGGACTTCTGTGCCATGCCTTCCTCGACCTCCGTCCGCGTCCCGCCGTGCTCACGGCGGATGTCCTGGGAGATCTTCATCGAACAGAACTTCGGCCCGCACATCGAGCAGAAGTGGGCCGTCTTGGCCGGCTCCGCCGGGAGCGTCTCGTCGTGGAACTCCCGTGCCGTGTCCGGGTCGAGGGCCAGGTTGAACTGGTCCTCCCAGCGGAACTCGAACCGGGCGTCGGACAGCGCGTCGTCCCACTCCTGCGCGCCTGGGTGCCCCTTGGCGAGGTCGGCGGCATGGGCGGCGATCTTGTAGGTGATGACGCCGGTCTTGACGTCGTCACGGTTGGGCAGACCCAAGTGCTCCTTGGGCGTGACGTAGCAGAGCATCGCCGTGCCCCACCAGGCGATCATCGCGGCACCGATGCCGGAGGTGATGTGGTCGTACGCCGGCGCGACGTCCGTCGTCAGTGGGCCGAGCGTATAGAAAGGAGCTTCATCGCAGATCTCCTGCTGAAGGTCGATGTTCTCCTTGATCTTGTGCATCGGGACGTGGCCCGGGCCCTCGATCATGGTCTGTACGTTGAAACGCTTCGCGATCCGGTTGAGTTCCCCCAGAGTTCGGAGTTCCGCGAACTGCGCCTCGTCGTTGGCGTCCGCGATCGAGCCGGGACGCAGACCGTCGCCGAGGGAGTACGTGACGTCGTATGCCGCGAGGATCTCGCAGAGCTCCTCGAAGTTCTCGTACAGGAAGCTCTCCTTGTGGTGCGCCAGGCACCACGCCGCCATGATCGAGCCGCCGCGCGAGACGATCCCGGTCTTGCGGTTCGCGGTGAGCGGCACATAGGGGAGGCGCACGCCCGCATGGACCGTCATGTAGTCCACGCCCTGCTCGGCCTGTTCGATGACCGTGTCCTTGTAGATCTCCCAGGTCAGTTCCTCGGCCCTGCCGTCGACCTTCTCGAGCGCCTGGTAGAGCGGGACCGTGCCGATCGGCACGGGGGAGTTGCGCAGGACCCATTCGCGCGTGGTGTGGATGTTGCGGCCGGTGGACAGGTCCATGACGGTGTCGGCGCCCCAGCGGGTCGCCCAGGTCATCTTCTCGACCTCCTCCTCGATGGAGGAAGTGACCGCGGAGTTGCCGATGTTGGCGTTGACCTTCACCAGGAACCGCTTGCCGATGATCATCGGCTCGATCTCCGGGTGGTTGACGTTCACGGGCATTACGGCCCGTCCGGCCGCGATCTCCTCGCGCACGACCTCCGCCGAGACGTTCTCCCGGACGGCCACGAACTCCATCTCGGGCGTGATCTCGCCGCGGCGCGCGTACGCGAGCTGCGTCACGGCCTGTCCGTCACGGCCCCGGCGCGGCTGACGTGGCCGCCCCGGGAACACCGCGTCCAGGTTGCGCAGCCCGCCGCGCGGCGAGGTGTGCTTGATCCCGTCGTCCTCGGGGCGAACGGGTCGGCCCGCGTACTCCTCGGTGTCGCCGCGGGCGATGATCCAGTTCTCCCGCAGCGGCGCGAGTCCCCTGCGGACATCGGTGTCGACGGACGGGTCGGTGTACGGGCCGGAGGTGTCGTAGAGCGTCACCGACTCCCCGTTGGTGAGGTGCACCTGACGGACCGGCACCCGCAGATCGGGGCGCGAACCCGCGACGTACGCCTTGTGCCAGCCGATGGATTTCCCGGCCTCCTGGTCGCCCTGGGGCGAGGCGAGCGCCTCGCCCGTCTGGCTGGAGGCAGGCGTGCGTGCGTCCTTGTTGGTCATGAGACCTACTCCCTACGCCGGCATTACCCGGTAACAGGTTCAGCGGTCGACGCAGCAATGTCCGCCCGACGATGTTCCACGTGAAACATCGCGGATGCGGAGGTCAGCGCCCTCTCAGCCCGGTGCTCCGAGCTCCCGCGTGTGCAAAGGTCCTCTCACGCTAGCGTCTGATTGGGCGAGCTGAACAGTGGGCCCCTCCCGTTCTTGCGATGATCGGTCGGTGACCACGACGCAACAGCCCCCATTCCCGCCGTCCGAGCCTCCGCGCGGCCAAGGCCCCGGCGGCGGCCGTGGACAAAGCGACGGTCCGGGGGGCCACAGCCCTGGAGACGGCCATGACCATGGCCAGGGCTCCGGAGGCGGGAACGGTCCCGGCCACTCGCACAGTCACAGTCATGGCCCGGCCGCCCCCGTTTCCCAACATCTGCGCAAGGTCATCGCCGCGATCCTGATCCCGTTCGCCGTGGCGGTCGTAGTGGGTCTCGCGGTGCTGTGGCCGGGCGGTGTCCCGGGACATGAGCGCAGCGGTGTGGGCTTCGACCGGCAGACCCAGCAGGCCACGGTCACCAAGGTCGACGAGGTCGACTGCAAGTCCGTGAACGCCTCGGGTGACACCCCGACCGGCGACACCTCCACCGCCGAAGGCTCCTCTGCCCAGCAGCAGGCCAGTGGCACCTGCAAGAAGGCAACCATCCGCGTCGACACCGGCAAGGACAAGGGCCGTACGTTCACCGAGATCGTCCAGCCGGACCAGACACGGCAGTTGCACCAGGGCGAGAAGGTCGTGGTCGCCTACGAACCCTCCGCACCCAAGAACTTGCAGTATTCGGTCACCGATGTGGAGCGCAAGTTCCCCATGGCTTTGCTCGCCGGCATCTTCGCACTCGCCGTCGTCGTCGTGGGCCGGATGCGCGGCGTCATGGCGCTGGTCGCGCTGGCCATCAGCTTCATGGTGCTGACCTTGTTCATCCTGCCCGCGATCCTGGAGGGCTCGAATCCACTGATCGTGGCGGTGGTCGGGGCGAGCGCCATCATGTTGATCGCGCTCTACATGTGTCACGGTCTTTCAGCCCGGACATCGGTGGCCGTACTGGGCACGCTGCTCTCGTTGGTGCTGATCGGCCTGCTCGGCTCACAGTTCATCGGCTGGGCCGCGCTGACCGGCAACACGGACGACAACACTGGCCTGATCCACGGCCTGTACCCGCACATCGACATGAGTGGTCTGCTGCTGGCGGGCGTGATCATCGGTTCCCTCGGTGTTCTCGACGACGTGACGGTCACTCAGACGTCGGCGGTATGGGAGCTGCACGAGGCCAATCCGACGATGGGCTGGCGCGGTCTGTATCGCGCGGGCATCCGCATCGGCCGCGACCACATCGCGTCGGTCGTCAACACGTTGGTCCTGGCGTATGCGGGTGCCGCCCTGCCCCTGCTGCTCCTCTTCTCGATCGCGCAGAGCAGCGTCGGCACGGTCGCCAACAGCGAACTGGTCGCCGAGGAGATCGTCCGCACACTCGTCGGCTCGATCGGCCTGGTCGCCTCTGTTCCCGTCACCACGGCCCTGGCCGCCCTGGTGGTCTCGGCGGACCGCCCGGGAACGCCCGCACCGGCTGCGGCCGCACCGCTGCGCTCCGGGAGGGGGCGCCGCCGCAAGCGCTGACGTCCACTCCAGGGCGGGGCGCATCCGCGGCTCGGCCCAGGAAGAAGGTGACTCCGGCCCGGCGGAGCGCCCGGCGAGGCGAACTGGCTCAATACCGCCGACACACGGCCGTCGGCGTTAAGCCATGTGAGTGCTGAACCGTTACGCCTCTGTTGACGTCAGGTGCGTCAACCCGCGCTCTGCTCCTCCGCGAGGATGCGGTCCAGCGCCTCGTCGAGATGGGCATCGAAGTCAGCAAGGGAACACTCCTGGCCCAGAGGCACCAGCTTGTCGGTGCGGTCGAGGAACGTCACCAGCGGTACCGCCCCGGACCGGAACAGTGCGTGATCGCCGCCCACCTGAAGCCGGATCAGCACCTCGCCGAACGCCTCGCGATCAGCGGGCGCGATGTGCACATCACCGTCACCGCACGGCCGGCCCACCCCGTCGATCAGCAGCTCCCGGCCGAACGTCCAGGTCACGGGCGCGTCGCCGGGCAGGTGGAAGGTCAGCTGCACGGCAAACGGATCACAGGTCTCGTATCGCAGCTCCACCGGAATGCGGAAAGAGAGCTCCTCCGACACGAGGAAGCTCATCATGACCTCTGCCTGCACCGACTCGCGCATCGCCTACCCCGTCGTTTGCCGTCGACTGGCCAGGAGTCAGCCCCTGACGCTGCAGGCATCTTGCTGAAAGTACACGTGAGATCACAAGGAGTGAGTTTTCAGATGCTGATAGAGATGGAGAGTGTCCCCAGCAGCCTTCCGATCTCTCCCTGCAACTGCCGTGCTGCCGGCAGCAACCGGTCGGCCTGGGAAAGCGGGAGGGAGAGCGCCATGGCCGCGGCCGTCGTGCCGGCCGTGATCGGAATCGCGGCGCAGACCGTACCCAGCGCGTACTCCTGCCGCTCGACCACGGGTTCCATCCGTCCCACGCGTTCCAGCCGCCTCAGAAGTGTGTGTTCGTCACGCACCGTATACGGGGTGATCGACTGCACCGGGTAGCGATCGAGGTGGTCCCGGCGGGCCCCCTCGTCGAGCTGGGACAGCAGACACTGGCCGATCGCGTGCGCATGCCCGGTCTCCCGGAAGTCGGCCCACTCCTCGACCGCCGGATTGCCCGGAGTATCGGCGACGCAGACGACCTCGATCTCGCCGTCGCGGTAGACCGCGAAGTACACGGGTACACCGATCGAATCGTGCCAGTGCGCAAGCACGTCGTTCACCGCGCTGCGACGTTTCTCCTGAGCTCCGCTGCTGCCCAGCCGCTCGGCCGCCTCCCCGAGGAAGAACAGCCCCTTCTCACGCCGTAGATAGCCTTCGTGGGCCAGCGTGCGCAGCAGATGGTAGGCGGTCGGCAGCGCCAGCCCGGCTTCGCGGGCCAGCTGTTTGGCGGGTGCCCCGTACTCGCGGGCGGCGACGGCTTCCAGCAGGCGCATCGCCCGCTGCACGGATCCGATCAGCGTGGTGGGGTGCGGCTCCGAGGGCAGAGCGGCCGATGGCAGAGCGGACGCTTCCGCTCGATGGGTGCGCGGCTCCGCCGGCGAACCGCGCCGCTGTGTGGGTGGGCCGATTGATCCGGTGGGTGCGGTGTCAGCGGTGGCCAAGGGGCACTCCCGAAGCGCGTGGAGGGGCCGCCCGTGCGAGGGAACACGGGAGGGGTGTGCGCCGCCCGCGGGGAGCAACCCCGGGTCGAATTCCGGACTTTAACCGCCCCTCACCGCACACAGACGGCCTCACCGGAAAACTTCCCCCACCCGAGGGAACCTGGCGTTCCTGTTACCGGCCCGCCCGTTACCAGCCGCTCACCCGTTCACGCGTCACCCCTGGCCGCGTGCTGACGGCTCACCAGTCGCTGTGCGACGAGGAGCTCGACATGAACTTCCGCACGACGAAGATCAGTCCGCCGACCAGCGCCACAAAGACCAGCAGCTTGAAAAGCAGGCCGATGACAAAGCCGACGACGCTCGCTATCAGGCCGCCGAAGACGACCAGGGCGATGACCGGCACCGCGACCCACTTAACCCACCACGGCATACCCGCGAAAATCTCTCGCATCGCCCTTGTCCTTACGTCTCCGCCCGTCGCCCCGAGTCCGGGGACCTGTTTCCGGGTCCTTCCATGTCCTGCATCCGATGCTAGGGCCGCAGAAGGCCCGAACGGGGGCCTCGCACCCCTTGTCGTCCCCTGACCGGTCCCCTAGGGAACCCTGAGACGGACATCAGCTCTCGGGCGGAGAGAACACCACCACGACCCGCAGATCCTCGGTGATGTGGTGGAACTTGTGGGCGACTCCGGCAGGCACGTACACGACGCTGCCGCGCGCGACCTGGGTGGTTTCCATACCGACCGTGATCGAGGCGCGCCCGCTGACGACCAGGTACACCTCGTCCTGCTGATGCGGCTTCTGCGGGTCGAGTTCGCCCGCGTCGAGCGCGTACAGGCCGACCGACATGTTCCGTTCGCGCAGGAACTGCAGGTAGGCGCCGTCGTTGGCGGCGCGCTCCGCCTCCAGTTCGTCCAGCCGGAATGCCTTCATCGCCCTTGTCCGCCCTCGTCCGCTCTCGTTCGCTCGCGTTCGCGATCAACCGTGATTAAAGCCGTGATCGCTGCCGTACTCGTTTGCCGATCTGTTCTGCCACGATCAGACACATGAAGAATTTCGTAGTCAAGACGATCGCCAACGCGGGGGCCCTCGCCGTCGCCGTGTGGCTGCTCGACAAGATCACCCTGACGGGCGACAGCACCGGCAAGAAGATCGGCACGCTGATAGTCGTCGCCCTGGTCTTCGGGCTGGTGAACTTCCTGGTCAAGCCGATCGTGAAGGTGCTGACCTTCCCGCTGTTCATTCTCACGCTCGGCCTGATCACGCTGGTGGTCAACGCCCTGATGCTGCTGCTCACCTCGTGGCTGGCCGACAAGCTCGACCTCAGCTTCCATGTCGAGGGCTTCTGGACCGCCGTCGTGGGCGGCCTCATCATCTCCGTCGTCTCCTGGGCCCTCAACGTCGTCCTGCCCGACGACAAGGACTGAGCGTCCCGATGACCTATCGCGTCTGCTTCGTCTGCACCGGCAACATCTGCCGCTCGCCGATGGCCGAGTCCGTCTTCCGCGCCCGGATCGCGGAGGCCGGACTCGACGGCCTGGTGGAGGTCTCCAGCGCGGGCACGGGCGGCTGGCACGAGGGCGACGGCGCCGATCCGCGCACTGTGGCCGTGCTGGAGGCGAACGGCTACGAAAGCGGTCATACGGCACGGCAGTTCCAGGCCTCGTGGTTCTCCCACCTCGACCTCGTGATCGCCCTCGACTCCGGCCATCTGAAGGCCCTGCGCCGGCTCGCGCCCGCCCCGGCGGACACGGAGAAGGTCCGACTCCTGCGTTCGTACGATCCCGCCGCGGACGCCGATCCGGACGTACCGGATCCGTATTACGGACAAATGGACGGCTTCGAAGAGTGTCTTGAAATGGTGGAGGCGGCGAGCCCAGGCCTGCTCGCCGCGGTACGGCAGCAACTGGAGGGACGGGCAGCATGACCTCAGGAGATTTCGTCGCGGAGACCGGTGACGGCACTCGGGCCGTTCGGGCCGGGCTACCGGACCCCGTGAAGCACGAGCCGACCCTCCCAGGCCCCGTCTTCGCCGCCCATTTCCATCTGCCCGGCGAGCCCACCGGCCCGTACACCTACGGCCGCGACGAGAACCCCACCTGGACCCATCTGGAACGGGCGATCGGCGAGTTGGAGGCGCCCGGACAGGACGGCGTCGAGACGCTGACCTTCGCCTCCGGCATGGCCGCCATCTCCGCGGTCCTCTTCTCCCAGCTGCGCGCCGGCGACACCGTGGTCCTGCCCGACGACGGCTACCAGGTACTGCCGCTGGTGCGCGAGCAGCTGACCGCGTACGGCATCGAGGTGCGCACCGCACCGACGGGCGGCGACGCCCAGCTCGACATCCTCGACGGCGCGAAGCTGCTGTGGATCGAGACCCCTTCGAACCCGGGTCTCGACGTGTGCGACGTACGGCGCCTCGTCGCGGCGGCCCACGCACAGGGCACCCTCGTCGCGGTCGACAACACCCTGGCGACCCCACTGGGGCAGCGGCCGCTTGAGCTGGGCGCCGACTTCGCCGTGGCCAGCGGCACCAAGATGCTCACCGGGCACGGAGACATCCTGCTCGGATACGTCACGGGCCGCGACGCGGCGCCGATGGCCGCCGTACGGCGCTGGCGCAAGATCGTCGGGGCGATTCCGGGGCCCATGGAGGCGTGGCTCGCGCACCGCTCGCTGGCCACACTGCAACTGCGCGCGGACCGGCAGAACGCCAATGCCCTCGCGGTCGCCGAGGCGCTGCGCGGCCGGTCCGAGGTGAGCGGACTGCGCTATCCCGGGCTGCCCGACGACCCCTCGCACAAGATCGCCTCGCAGCAGATGCGGCGCTACGGGTGCGTGGTGTCGTTTTCACTGCCCACGCGCGGGCGTGCCGAGCGTTTTCTCGACGCCCTGACACTCGTGGACGATGCGACCAGCTTCGGCGGGGTACGGTCCACCGCCGAGCGACGTGGCCGCTGGGGCGGCGACGCGGTGGCGGAGGGCTTCATCCGCTTCTCGGCCGGAGCCGAGGATCCAGAGGACCTGGTGGCGGATGTGCTGCGCGCGCTCGACGAGTCGGCACACTGACTACTTCCTGAGTGACCGGTCAGTAATCGGCTACGCACAACGGACGGTCCGAGCCTCCCCCCTCGTGGCTCGGACCGTCCCGGTTCCGCGCGCGAAGAACCGCGCGACCAAGGCTAGTTGACTCTGTGTCAGTGTCCAATCACAGTAGCGACAGAGACCTATCGACTTATTTATAGTTGGGCGCCGTCGGAGGTACCGGGAGGGGAGGGAGCGCCGTGGACCTGGCTCTGCTGCGCACCTTCGTGACCGTGCACCGGGCCGGCTCCTTCACCCGCGCCGCCGCCCTGCTCGGCCTCTCCCAGCCGGCCGTCACCTCGCAGATCCGCACACTGGAACGGCAACTGGGCCGCCCTCTGTTTCTGCGCCAGGCCCGCGGGGTGACCCCCACGACCATCGGCGACGAACTCGCCCACAAGGCCGCCCCGCATCTGGACGCCCTGGTGGAGATCGCCGAGACCGGCCTCGACGAGGAATCCTCGCTACGTACGCTCCATCTCGCCGGCCCGCCGGAGTTCACCGCCGAACGGGCCCTGCCCGCGCTCACGGAGCTGACCGGCGACGACGGCCAGGGCTTCGCGCTGCGGGCGTCCTTCGGCAACGCCGAGGAGACGCTGGAGGGGCTCGCCGCCGGACATCATGATCTGGCCATCACGACGGCCCAGCCACGCGGCGCCCTGCTCACCGCCACTCCGCTCTGCGACGAGGAGCACGTCCTGGTCGCCGCCCCTCGCTGGGCCGTCCGCATCGGCCACGGCAAGCTGCGCCGCAAGGGTGCGCCCGCCTTGGAGAACATCCCCCTGGTCGAGGTTCACGAGTCGCTGCCGTTCGTCGCCCGCTACTGGGCCTCCGTCTTCGACTCCCGCCCGGCCGCCTCCGGCACCGTCATCGTCCCGGACCTGCGCGCGGTCCTCGCCTGCGCCACCACGGGGGCGGGCCTCGCCGTACTGCCCCGCTATCTGTGCGCTCCGGCACTGGAACGTGGCGATGTCGTGCCGCTCCTGGACCCCGCGGTGCCGCCGCTGCGCACGTATTTCCTGGTGGTCCGCACCGGCACCCTCGCCATGCCGCACATCGCACGGGCGCACGAATGGCTCCTGCGGGCTGCCGCCGACTGGGTGTGAGGAGAGCTGCGGGCTGAGCACCGCGATGTTTCACGTGGAACAAGCTGGGCCACATTTCACCCATGACCGTTCGCCCCGTGGTCAAGCGCACCGCCCGCGCCATCCTGCTCGATGGTGACGACCTGATTCTGATCAAGCGGACCAAGCCCGGCGTCGATCCCTACTGGCTCACACCGGGCGGTGGGGTCGAACCGGAGGACACGACCGTCGTCGACGCGCTCCATCGTGAGGTGCACGAGGAGCTGGGCGCCAAGATCACCGATGTGGTGCCTTGTTTCGTGGACACCGTGGAACACATCGGGGAGGACGGCGGTGCCACCGGTGTGAAGGTGCAGCACTTCTTCGTCTGCCATCTGGAGTCCATGGACCCGGCACAGCGGCACGGCCCCGAGGTCGAGGACCCGTGCGGCGAGTACGAGATCGTCCGCATCCCCTTCACCCGGGTCGGAATCGCCTCCGTCCACCTCGTACCGCTGTCCCTGCGGCACTATCTCGACGGCAATATCGAGGGTGTACGGGCGATGCACGCGCCCGACCTGGGCTGACCCGTTCCTGACGCGGCCCCGGGTCAGTCCCCGGCCGCCACCAGTTCCTCCACCGAGTCATGGCGGATGCGGTCCGGCGGAATGCCGATGCCCCTCAGGGCGTCCACACCACTACGGATCATGCCTGGCGGGCCCGAGAGGTAGGCGTCGTACTCGTTCCAGGGCCCGTACTCGCGTATGACGTCGGGAAGCTGGAGATGCGCCCGCTGGTCCACGACAGGGCGAACCGAGAGCCAGGGGTGGCTCTGCTGCAACCGCAGCATCGTGTCGATGTCGTACAGGTCATGGTCCCTACGGGCGCCGTAGAAGACCTCGACCGGGCGGCGCTCACCGTGCTCGGCGACGTCCTCGACCAGCGCCTTGATGGGAGCGATACCGGTTCCGCCGCCCAGACAGAGCAATCCGCTCTCGGTGGTGTGGTCGACAGTCATCGAGCCGGCCGGCGGCCCGAGCCGGATGATGTCGCCGGGCCGGGCGCGGTGCACCAGCGCGTTGGACACCCAGCCCGCCGGGACCGCCTTCACGTGGAAGGACAGCAGGCCGTCGGAGCGGGGCGCCGAGGCGAAGGAGTAGTGCCGCCAGATCCGCGGCCACCACGGCGTCTCCAGGCTGGTGTACTGCCCGGCGAGGAAAGGATACGGCTGGTCGGGGCGGACCGTGATCACCGCGATGTCCGGGGTCCGGAGATCGTGCGAGACGACCTCCGCGTACCACCAGGCAGGGGCACGCAGCTCGTCCGCGGCCGCCGCGTCGATCATCACCTGGGAGATCGTCGTGTACGCACGGACCCAGGCCGCCTCGGTCTCCTCGTCCCAGATCCCGGACGCATACCGGCTCAGCGCACCGATGAGGCACTCGCCGACGGCCGGGTAGTGCTCCGGCCGGGTGCCGTACTTGCGGTGGCCGCGACCCAGGTTCTGCAGGTAAGCGACCAGGACTTCGGTGTTGTCGATGTGCTCGGCCGCGGTCAGCAGCGCCTTGAGCAGCCGGTCCCGCTGGGTGTCCATCGCGGCGGGGAACAGCGAGCGCAGATCGGGGTGGCGCACGAAGAGCAGCGCGTAGAAGTAGGAGGTCACCTTGCCGGCGACGGGCCCCACCTCGGCCATGGTGCGGCGGATGAGGACGGCGTCGGGGGACGCCTCCGGCCCCGGAGCGGGCCCCGGTGTGGGCACCTGCGGGTCGGGGCCAGGACGCGGGGAGCCGGGCTCCGGCGGCCCGGGTTCGCGCTGCGGGATGCCACGCTCGGGCAGCGCGGCCGCCGGCTGCGGCTGAACGGGGCCGGACTGCGGCTGTCCAAACTGCGGCTGTCCGGCCAGCGGCCGTAGGGCCTCGTGGGCCGACTCGGGCTGCGACGCCGCGATGGGAGCCGGGGCGGGCCGTGTCTCTTCGGTGAGCGTGGCCCCGAGATGTCGGGCGGGTGCGGGTGCCGCAGGGTCGGGGAGCGACCGGAGCGGCTCGCCGGACATGGGCTGGGTGGGCGCGACGACCGCTTCCTCCGTCGGCGGTATTCGCTGCTGCTCCGTGCCCTCACCCGCGGATGGCCGGCCGACCGGGCGCATCGCCGCGAGACGGCTGCCCTCGGGCGCTTCCTGGCCGCCGCCCTGAGGCGTCTCCGGCTGCTTGCGGGGCGTGAACCAGCCGGCCCCGCCGGTACCGCCGGACGTGCCGTTGTCGGCCGACGTAGTGGTCGGAGCGTCCATGGTGTGCCTCGCCTCGAACATCTTTCGGTCGGTCTGCGCACTTCCTCGGTCGGAAGACGCCTGCTTTCTCCGCAGACGGTCCTGCGCTTATCCCCGTTCAGTCCCTGATGGCCAATGCGGCCACTTTCAACCCGGATTCTTACCGCGTACGGACAAGTAAGGCGAGAGTGTGACATTGGCCGCAGTACTCACAGCGCAGCGTCCCACCCCGGACCAACGCCCGGCCGTGTAACGGAAAATGCGGGTCTTCGATCTCTCCGTCCCGTTAAGCTGCATCGGCCTGCGTTCGCGCCCCGCGGGACGTGCGGACATCACACCGGACGCGAACCGGACTCGACCATACCGGCCGCCGCCCCACACACAAGTCCCCCCTTGCTCCACCATGAATTGACGTTGGAGTGAACGAGCAATTCCTTCAATTACCGGGCGCGCCGCACCAATTCATAGGCATCCCACAGATCCCGGCCCGCGTAGGTGTAGGTGGCGAGGCCCAGCAGATGCCGGTCCGCATTGACCGCGACCGAGACCGGCACCGATCCGAAGAGTTCCGCGTCGGAGAGCGAGTCGCCGTAGGCAACACAGTCGGCCCGCGTCACCCCGAACTCTTCACAGAGCCGGTCGGCGATCTCCACCTTGGCCGCAGGAGTCAAAATCCCGGCCGGGTCCACGGGTTCGCTGAACGGCACGGCCGGGAACCTCGAACCGTACGCGGCGTGGGCGCCCCACCCGATGAGCCGCTCCACGAAGAACGAGGGTGAAAGCGAGACGACCGCACAGTACTCCCCACGCGAGCGGATGTCGGCCCAGGTGTACCGGATCCGCCGCAGCCAGGGTGCCTCTTGGAAGGCCGCCGCGACATGGGCCTCGGTGAGATCTCCCCATAGCGCATGCACACGCCGCGCATACCCGTGCGAGTCGATTCGCCGCGCCACGAAATCGCGCTCGAGATCGGCTATCTCCGCGTCGATACCCAGTTGCCTGGAAATCTCCACAGGGGCCGCCGTGCCGTGCAACAGCGTCCCGTCAAGATCGAAGAGGTGCAGTCGCGTCATGGAGGGCGAGATTAGCGATACCGGCACTCGCCCCTGCCCACCAGATCCGTGCCCGCTGTTTCACGTGAAACATCTGTCCTGGGGCTGTGGGGTGGGGCATGACATGTCCAAAGGCGTATCCGGCTGACGGCAAACCGGTGGACGTCCAGGGTGCCCTTCATGCAGCCTGACCTGCGTGTCGACACCTTCCTCCGCCTCTCTGCCCATCCGTCATCTGACGCCTCGCGATCTCACCGCCTGCGCCGACTTGTCCGAGGACCGGGGCTGGCCCCGCGAAGAGCACAAGTGGGGCCTGCTTCTCGCAGCGGGAAAGGGCTACGGCATCGACGACCCCGAAGGGGGTCTCGTGAGCGCCTGCGTCGTAACCGAGTACGGTCCTCAGGACCGCCCGGATCTGGGAGCGATCGGCATGGTCCTGGTCGCCGAACGGCATGCCCGCCAGGGCATCGGCCGCCGGCTGATGCGCCATGTGATGGCGGAGATGGCCACCACCCCCCTCACCCTGTGCGCGACCCCGTTCGGCCGTCCGCTCTATGAGGAGCTCGGTTTCAAGGTCGTGGGTCATTCCGAGATGGTGCGCGGGTACTTCGCTCCGGGTGGGGCGGAGCCAGCGGTGGTCACTCGGCCGGCCACGGCGGAGGACCTGATCCCGATCCTCCGGCTCGACGCCGAGGTCTTCGGTGCCGACCGCACCCATGTCCTCACCCGGCTTCCCGCCTTCGCCGATCAGCTGCGGGTGGCCGAGGAGAACGGCCGGATCATCGGGTACACGGCGGCCTGGCCCAACATGGACACTCATGTGGTGGGCCCGCTGACGGCCCGCGACACGGAGACCGCGAAGGCCCTCGTCGCCTCGCTCGCCGCTCACACCGACCGCCCGCTGCGGACAGACATCGATGTACGGCACGAAGAGCTGCTGGCCTGGCTGAAGGAGCGCGGGCTCGCGCCGGTCGGTCTCAACGCGGTGATGACGTACGGCATCCCGGACCTGCCCGGTGATGGAACCCGTCGATTCGCTCCGCTGACCGTGGCGGCGGGCTGAGCGTCGGCGCACTGAAAGACGCGTGCCCCCGAGGATCACCTGGGGACACGCGTCTCGTCGTGGAGCCCTGCGCACCGAGTCCGGTGCGCAGGGGCGGGAACGCGGTGGCGTCAGGAAAGCGCCTTCACGGCCGCGGCGGCGAAGCCGTGGTCCTGCTCCGGTGCGCCACCGCCGACCCCGAGCGCTCCGATCAGGCGTCCGTCGCGGTGGACCGGCACTCCGCCCGCGATGAAGAGCAGCGGCCGGTCGAGCGCGGTGGGCAGGGTGTGGAAGAGGCCGCCGGGCTGGACCGCCTCGACGAGGTCGGCGGTGGACGCGTTCAGCTGGAGCGCGGTGTACGCCTTGCGGGTGCTGGTCTCGCCCGAGATCAGCACGGCCCGGTCATCCCGGCGGAAGGCAAGCAGATGCCCGCCCGCGTCGAGGACGGTGATGCTGACCGTGACCCCGGCGGCCTCGGCTGCCCGGCGGGCGGCGGAGACGAGGACCTCCGCGTCCTCGGTGGAGAGCGGGGTGACAGCGGTGGTGCTCATGTGGTGGTTCTCCTTGGGAGGTGCTGCTGAGGTTGCGTGGAAAGTGGATCGAGGGGAGCGGGGCCGGCCCTGGCCCCGCTCCGAGTACGGTCCGGGCCGGCGGCTCGGCTTCTGTCCGGTCAACGGCCCTGATCCGGTCCAGTCAGTGGTGGACGGGGGTCTGCCGCTCTGCGGGCGCGGCGTCCGCGACGACGGCGCTCCGGCCCGTGTCACGGCGCTCCAGGGCGGCCGAGAGGACGGCGAGGACCAGGGCCGCCGCGGCGAGAACGGCGCCGACCCAGTTGGGAGCGGTGTATCCCAGACCGGCCGCGATGACGATGCCGCCGAGCCAGGCCGAGAGGGCGTTGCCGAGGTTGAAGGCGCCGATGTTCACGGCCGAGGCCAGCGTGGGCGCGCCGTGCGCATGGTCGAGGACCCGCTTCTGCAGTGGCGGCACGGTCGCGAAGCCAAGGGCACCGATCAGCATGATGGTGACCGCCGCGAGGACCTTGTTGTGCGCGGTAACGGTGAACAGGGCGAGCACGACAGCGAGGCCGCCCAGTGACACGTAGAGCATCGGCATCAGCGCACGGTCCGCGAACTTGCCGCCGATGAGGTTCCCGCCGACCATGCCGAGGCCGAAGAGGACCAGCAGCCAGGTCACCGAGCCGTCCGCGAAGCCGGCCACGTGCGTCATCATCGGCGCGATGTAGGTGATGGCCGCGAACACGCCGCCGAAGCCGAGGACGGTCATCGCCATCGCGAGCAGCACCTGGACGTTCTTGAAGGCGGCCAGTTCGTGGCGCAGACGGACACCCGGGGGCTTGGGCATCTCGGGCACCAGCTTGGCCACGCCCAGCAGCCCGACCACACCGAGCGCGGCGACCACCGCGAAGGTGACCCGCCAGCCGATGGACTGCCCGATGAGGGTGCCGAGGGGGACGCCGACGACATTGGCGACCGTCAGCCCGCTGAACATCATGGAGATGGCGCCGGCCTTCTTCTCGGGAGCCACCAACTCGGCGGCGACCACCGAGCCGATACCGAAGAAGGCGCCGTGGGCGAGGGAGGCGACCACTCGTCCCACCAGCATCAGCCCGAAGACGGGGGCGACGGCGGAGAGCAGGTTGCCGAGGACGAACAGGCCCATCAGCAGCATCAGCATCCGCTTGCGGGGCACCTTGGTGCCGAGCGCGGTCATGATCGGGGCGCCGAACACCACGCCGAGGGCGTAGCCGGTCACCAGAAGTCCGGCGGTGGGGATGGAGACACCGAAGTCGCCTGCGACCTCGGGCAGCACACCCATGATCACGAATTCGGTGGTTCCGATCCCGAAGGCCCCGATCGCGAGGGCCAGAAGCGCGAGAGGCATGGGGGACACCTTCCCAATGGATTGCAGGAGCGCTTTGCGTGCGTTCACAATAGTTGCAGACACTGGCTATATGCAAACGCGGTCTATTGCGTCCATGCTCTATCCTTGTGTTCAGTCACTCCAGGACGGAGGAAAACGCCATGACAGCGACGGACCCCGCGCTCACCGCCCTAGCCCAGGGCTGGTGCGCCCTTTCTCTGCTGCACGGGAGGATCGAGGGCCACATCGAGCGCGCGCTGCAGGCCAAGCACGGACTGAGCGTGCGGGAGTACTCCCTGCTCGACGTACTCAGCCGGCAGCACGACGGCGAGGGCGGCCATCTGCAGATGAAGCAGGTCGCCGACGCGGTCGTCCTCAGCCAGAGCGCCACCACCCGGCTGGTCACCCGGCTCGAGGACCGCGGGCTGCTCTCTCGCTACCTGTGCCCGACCGACCGTCGCGGCATCTACACGAATGTCAGCGAAGCGGGCCTCAAGCTCCTTGAGGAGGCGCGGCCCACCAACGACGCCGCCTTGCGCCAGGCTCTCGACGAAGCCGCCAGGAGCCCCGAGCTGGCCCCGCTGGTTCGGGTCGTGGAGTCGGTGAACGCGCCCGCATAGGCTGCGAGCATGGAAGATCTTGAGATACGGCCTGCCGTTGCGGGTGACATCCCCGCGATCGTCGCGATGCTCGCCGACGACCCGCTGGGCGCCCAGCGGGAGTCACCGGACGACCTGGCGCCCTATCTGACGGCGCTCGAGCGTCTGGCCAAGGATCCGAACCAGCACCTGGTCGTCGCCGTACGCGAGGACCGCGTCATCGGCACCCTGCAGCTCACGATCATTCCTGGTCTGTCCCGGCGCGGTTCCACCCGCTCGATCATCGAGGGCGTACGCATCCACGCGGACGAACGCGGCAGCGGGCTCGGTACACGGCTCATCGAGTGGGCGGTCGACGAGTCCCGGCGCCAGGGCTGCCAGCTGGTCCAGTTGACCTCCGACGCCACCCGCACCGCCGCTCACCGTTTCTATGAGCGGCTGGGCTTCGAGGCCTCGCACGTGGGCTTCAAGCTGCCACTCTGAGACGACCAGCCACAGCGCCGACACCCACAGCGTCGGCACCCCAGCGCGCCTCGCAGGCAAGAAGCGTCCTGTTTCACGTGAAACAGGACGCTCCGATGAGCTCACAACTGCGCACCGACGCCTATGGGATGCCGCGCCACCCCTCAGGATCCACCCCGCCCGGCACCGGAGCCCCCTCGTCGTACGGCTGCCGCGTGAACACGAACGACCCGAGGTCCAGGTGGCTCACGGACCCGTCAGGCCGTCGTACGGCCTTCAGGAGCTCTCCCGCGTAATAGCCGTCGAGCCCGGTCCAGGTGCCGTCACCGTTCGCCCGCAGGCGCGCCCGACGGCCGACGCCGCTCAGCGGCTCCAGCGAAACCCCTCCGTCGACGGTCAGCCGCAGCACGAAGGCCTGGGTCCCCCAGTACCACTGCCCCGCCAACTCCAGGACGCCCTCGTCGACATCGGGCAGCGGTCGCCACGGCTCGGGAATCCGGGGTTCGGCCTCGGCGACGATGCGCACGAGATCGGCGGCGACGGCCGACGGCATCGGGCCGGAAGTGCAGTTGACCAGCACGACGGCCGCCAGATCGTCCTCCACGCTGACGGTGAGGTTCGCAAGAAAGCCCGGCAGGGAACCGGAGTGCCCGACGAGGAGTCGACCGTCCCGGTACTGGAGCTGCATACCCAGCCCGTAGGCGGAGCCGGACATCACGTCCGCGGCCTCGGCGGGCGCGGCCGGCGTACGCATCTCCCGGACGGAATCCGCGCTCAGTACCCGCTCGTCTCCCTGGGCGAGGAAGACGGCGAAGCGCGCCAAGTCGCCGGTCGTGGACCAGAGCTGACCGGCCGGTGCCATCCTGCCGAGGTCCTCGGCAGGCTCCGGAAGCATCACATCGGCCCACGGATGCACCGCCCAGCCACCCGCATGAGGCGCCCGCGGGTCTCCGCTCGTCCGGCGCATGCCCAGCGGTTCGAGCACCTCGCGCCGCAGCACTTCCTCCCAGGGAGCGCCTCGCAGTTCCTCGACCAGAGCACCCAGAAGCGTGTAGCCGGGGTTCGAATAATGGTGCCGCCGGCCGACCGGATGCCTCAGCGGCAGTTCGCCCAGGACATCGGCAAGCTCCGGGCGAAGGGAGCCGGGCGTGCGCTCCCACCAGGGCGCGGGCGACTCGGCCGCCAACCCGCCCGTATGCGCGAGCAGTTCGGCGATGGTGGCCTCCCCCGCACCCGTGCCCGGCAGATGCTTCTCCAGGGGGTCGCCGAGGTCCAGCACTCCCTCGTCCCGCAGCCGCAGCACGAGTACGGCGGTGAAGGTCTTGGTGATCGAGCCGATCCTGTACTGCACGTTCTCGTCCGGCGCGTGCCCGTCCACCGAGGTCCGCGAGCCGTACCACACCGTCTGCCCGCCCCGTACGACCGCCGCTGCCAACGACGGGGCGCGCCCCTCGGCCTGAGCAACCGCGATCCGGTGCAGCAGAGCCCGGCGGGTTGCCGGGAGCAGCTCTTCTTGGGATGTCTTCATGGCCCCAGTCCACCCGGCCCCTCATCCCACGTCGAGCGCATTTCCTGAGAGGCGACAAAGCCGGCCGGGCGACGGATCAGGTTTGGGCCATGTCCACGAAGCGTGAGTAGTGGCCCTGGAAGGCGACCGTGATCGTGGCCGTCGGGCCGTTACGGTGCTTGCCCACGATGATGTCCGCCTCGCCCGCGCGCGGAGACTCCTTCTCGTACGCGTCCTCGCGGTGCAGCAGGATGACCATGTCAGCGTCCTGCTCGATGGATCCGGACTCACGCAGGTCGGAGACCATGGGCTTCTTGTCCGTGCGCTGTTCGGGGCCACGGTTCAGCTGCGAGAGCGCGATCACCGGCAGCTCCAGCTCCTTGGCCAGCAGCTTCAGGTTTCGCGACATGTCCGAGACTTCCTGTTGGCGGCTCTCGGACCGCTTGCCGCCCGACTGCATCAGTTGCAGGTAGTCGATGATGACGAGCTTCAGATCGTTGCGCTGCTTGAGGCGGCGGCACTTTGCGCGGATCTCCATCATCGACAGGTTCGGGGAGTCGTCGATGTAGAGCGGTGCGGCCGAGACGTCGGGCATACGGCGGGCGAGTCGTGTCCAGTCCTCGTCGGTCATCGTGCCGGACCGCATGTGGTGCAGGGCTACGCGCGCCTCGGCCGAGAGCAGACGCATCGCGATCTCGTTACGCCCCATTTCGAGCGAGAAGATCACGCTCGGCAGGTTGTTCTTGATGGAGGCGGCACGCGCGAAGTCCAGCGCGAGCGTCGACTTACCCATGGCGGGACGGGCCGCAATGATGATCATCTGGCCGGGATGCATGCCGTTGGTGAGCTGGTCGAGGTCGGTGAAGCCGGTGGGCACACCGGTCATCTCCCCCGATCGCGAACCGATCGCCTCGATCTCGTCGAGTGCGCCCTCCATGATGTCGCCGAGCGGCAGATAGTCCTCAGTGGTGCGCTGCTCGGTGACCGCGAAGATCTCGGCCTGGGCCCGGTTGACGATCTCGTCGACGTCGTCGTCCGCCGCGTAACCCATCTGCGTGATGCGCGTGCCGGCCTCGACCAGGCGACGCAGCACGGCACGCTCGTGGACGATCTCCGCGTAGTACTCGGCGTTCGCCGCCGTCGGAACCGTCTGGACGAGGGTGTGCAGATAGGAGGCGCCCCCGACCTTCGTGATCTCACCGCGCTTGGTCAGCTCGGCGGCGATGGTGATCGGGTCGGCCGGCTCGCCCTTGGCGTAGATGTCGAGGATCGCCTGGTAGATCGTCTCGTGCGCCGGCTTGTAGAAGTCATGGCCCTTGAGGACCTCGACGACGTCGGCGATCGCATCCTTGGAGAGGAGCATGCCGCCGAGGACGGACTGCTCGGCGTCCAGGTCCTGGGGCGGTACGCGCTCGAAGGACGAGCCCGCCCCCTCCCATGCGTCGCTGTCCCGACCACGGTCGTGCTGCTCGTCCCGTCCCCGGCCACCTTCGCGGCGCTGGCGGGAGGCAGGCAGACGATCACTGGGACCGCTGTCGGCCCAGGGGTCGTCCAAAGGCTCGGAAAGACTCACCGGGCCACCTCCTCCCGTCCGCCGCGCGGACCTCGCCGTGCCCTTCATTCGTACGGCACGACACTGACAACTAAGAGGCCCAACTCCGGTTCCGGTGCGTCGGTTTTGCCAGGTTTCCGAGGACGGAAGAAGGAGCGGGCGCCGGACCACGTTAGGCCTGTCGGCACCGTCAGCCAATCTGGTTATCCACAGGCCATGTGGACGACGGCCCCGATGCTGTGGAGAACTCCGCAAAACCTGTGCACGACACGGTGGACAGGCCTGTGAACAAGCCCTCAGCCCACCCGAGGGACTCGCTGTGACCTGCGCTTTTACCGTCCACGGGCTGTGCAGAAGAAAAAGTTTCCCCGTCGGCCCAAGATCTCCGCGAACGGTGCACAGCGACACGCCCGACCGACACGTCAGTAAGGGTCATAGCCATATTGCATCTCTTACCTGTGGAAGATTAGATTGGTGGCCATGACACAGGCTCCAGCGAGACCCAGCGCCGCCCGGCGTCGGCACGACCGAGAGATCGTCGCGCTGGCCGTTCCGGCCTTTGGCGCACTCGTCGCCGAGCCCCTCTTCGTGATGGCCGACAGTGCGATCGTCGGCCACCTCGGCACCGCGCAACTGGCCGGCCTCGGTGTCGCCTCCGCACTTCTCACCACTGCCGTGAGCGTGTTCGTCTTCCTCGCTTACGCGACCACGGCAGCCGTCGCACGCCGGGTCGGAGCCGGAGATCTGCGGGCCGCCATCCGTCAGGGCATGGACGGCATCTGGCTGGCCCTGCTGCTCGGCGCCGTCGTCATCGCCGTCTTCCTCCCCACGGCACCCGCCGTGGTGGACCTCTTCGGCGCCTCTGAGACAGCGGCCCCGTACGCGATCACCTATCTGCGGATCTCCGCGCTCGGCATTCCCGCCATGCTCGTGGTGCTGGCCGCCACCGGTGTGCTGCGCGGACTCCAGGACACCAAGACCCCGCTGTACGTCGCTGTTGCGGGCTTCGTTGCCAACGCCGTCCTCAACGTAGTCCTCGTCTACGGCGCCGGTCTCGGCATCGCAGGTTCCGCCTGGGGCACCGTCATCGCCCAGTACGGCATGGCCGTCGCATATCTGTACGTCGTCGTCCGGGGTGCCCGTAAACTCGGCGCCCCTCTGCGGCCGGACATCGCCGGGATACGGGCTTGCGCTCAGGCCGGCGCCCCCTTGCTGGTGCGCACCCTCTCGCTGCGCGCCGTCCTCATGATCGCCACTGCCGTGGCGGCCCGGCTCGGGGACGCGGACATCGCCGCACACCAGATCATCCTGTCTCTGTGGAGCCTGCTCGCGTTCGCCCTCGATGCGATCGCCATCGCCGGGCAGGCGATCATCGGGCGCTACCTCGGCGCGGGCGACACGGAGGGCGCCCGAGCAGCCTGCCGCCGCATGGTCGAGTGGGGGATCGCGGCCGGGGTGGTGCTCGGTCTGCTGGTGGTCGTCGCACGCCCCTTGTTCCTGCCGCTCTTCACCGGCGACTCCGCGGTCAAGGACGCTGCCCTGCCCGCACTGCTCCTGGTGGCGCTCTCCCAGCCGATCTGTGGCGTCGTCTTCGTTCTGGACGGAGTCCTGATGGGTGCCGGAGACGGCCTCTATCTGGCGTGGGCGATGTTGCTGACTCTGGCGGTCTTCACGCCCGTGGCTCTTTTGGTACCCATGCTCGGCGGCGGACTGACCGCCCTCTGGGGAGCGATGACCCTGATGATGACGGTACGCATGCTGACCCTGTGGCTACGCTCCCGCTCGGGCCGCTGGATCGTCACCGGTGCGAGCCGCTGACTGGCGCAGTGCCGATCGGTACGCGTTCGACGGGCGGAGGGATCACCGGGCCGGCTCCCCTCCGTTTCACGTGAAACAGAGCCCATCAGCCGCCCGTTTCACGTGAAACACGAGCGACGTCCGACTCGCTCCAGCCACGAAAAAGGGCCGCACCCGTCCGGATGCGGCCCTTCTCTCAGCTATGCCGAGCGCAGCGTTCAGGCCGCGACGACCTCGATGTTGACCTTGGCGGCAACCTCGGGGTGCAGACGCACGGACGTCTCGTGGGCGCCCAGCGTCTTGATCGGCGAGCCCAGCTCGATGCGGCGCTTGTCGACCTCGGGGCCACCGGAAGCCTTGATCGCCGAGGCGACGTCGGCCGGGGTGACGGAACCGAAGAGACGACCGGCGTCGCCGGAGCGGACGGCCAGGCGGACCTTGACGCCCTCGAGGCGGGCCTTGATCTCGTTGGCCTGCTCGATGGTCTGGATCTCGTGGATCTTGCGAGCACGACGGATCTGCTCGACGTCCTTCTCGCCGCCCTTGGTCCAGCGGATCGCGAAGTTCCGCGGGATCAGGTAGTTGCGAGCGTAACCGTCCTTGACGTCAACGACGTCGCCCGCGGCACCGAGGCCGGAGACCTCGTGGGTGAGGATGATCTTCATTTGTCGGTCACCCTTCCCTTATCGCGCGGTGGAGGTGTAGGGCAGCAGCGCCATCTCACGGCTGTTCTTCACAGCCGTGGCGACGTCACGCTGGTGCTGCGTGCAGTTGCCGGTCACGCGGCGGGCACGGATCTTGCCGCGGTCGGAAATGAACTTCCGCAGCATGTTCGTGTCCTTGTAGTCCACGTACGTGACCTTGTCCTTGCAGAATGCGCAGACCTTCTTCTTCGGCTTGCGCACAGGCGGCTTCGCCATGGTGTATCTCCTGTGTGATCAAGAAGTGTGGGTACGAACCACCCTTGGCCCGGGGGCCTAGAAGGGGGGTTCGTCCGAGTAGCCGCCGCCGCTGCCGCCGCTGCTGCCGCCGGAGCTTCCGCCCCAGCCGCCGCCACCGCCGCCGCCCTGGTTGCCACCGGCGGGAGTGCCGGTCGCCCAGGGGTCGTCGGCCGGAGCGCCGCCGCCCTGCGGAGCGCCGCCGGAGCCACCGCCCCAGCCGCCGCCCTGCTGGCCGCCGCCACCGCCGCCGTAACCGCCCTGGCCGCCCTGGCCGCTCCGGCCCGTGGTCTTGGTGACCTTGGCCGTGGCGTTCTTCAGGCTGGCGCCGACTTCCTCGACGTCCAGCTCGTAGACCGTGCGCTTGACGCCCTCACGGTCCTCGTAGGACCGCTGCTTCAGCCGGCCCTGCACGATGACGCGCATGCCTCGCTGGAGCGACTCGGCGACGTTCTCCGCCGCCTGACGCCAGACCGAGCAGGTCAGGAACAGGCTCTCGCCGTCCTTCCACTCATTGGTCTGACGGTCGAAGGTGCGGGGGGTGGACGCGACACGGAACTTCGCGACCGCCGCACCGGAAGGGGTGAAGCGCAGCTCGGGGTCGTCGACAAGATTGCCGACGACCGTGATGACGGTCTCGCCTGCCATGGGGGAACCTCTCGGCGGGTTTGCTGCTGGCTGCTTTTGGTGCTGCTACTCGAATCCCGAGATCAGCTGAGCGGGAGGCTCAGTGGGTCTCGGGGCGGAGGACCTTGGTCCGGAGGACCGACTCGTTCAGGTTCATCTGTCGGTCGAGCTCCTTGACGACCGCAGGCTCGGCCTGCAGGTCGATGACCGAGTAGATGCCCTCGGGCTTCTTCTTGATCTCGTAGGACAGACGACGACGGCCCCAGGTGTCGACCTTCTCGACCTTTCCGTTGCCCTCACGGACGACGGAGAGGAAGTTCTCGATCAGCGGGGAGACAGCGCGCTCTTCGAGATCGGGGTCGAGGATGACCATCACTTCGTAGTGACGCATGTGGAACCCACCTCCTTTGGACTCAGCGGCCACGGTCGTTCCGTGGCAGGAGGGTTGTGATGCGTACGCAACGGTATCGGCCGCCACTGACAATCGAATCCCACGATCGGAGGACCGAGCGGGATCCCTGTCGTGATCAGGGCTGCGACCTGGGTGGAACCTGGGTCGCGCCCCGGCCATGGGCTGGGCAGACACCGGTGCAGACGGTACACACTACCCGCACACACGCTTCCGGTTGAAATCCGACCGCAGGGACCGTCAGTCTGTACCCATCGGGTGTGTATGGCGCTACGATGCGCCGCCTTCCGCAGGAGGTGCCACATGGCACAGGCATTTCGACCCAACACCGCCGGATCCCTCTTCGCCACGGATGGAAAGGCCCATCCGCTCCAGGACACCTTGCTAGCGGTGACGCTGGTGCTCGGAGTGATCGCCTTCGTCACGGCGATGTTCCACGGTCTGCATCTGATCAGTTCCTGGGCCGGCCTGGTGGGGATCGCCACAGGCGCGTACGGGCAGTTCATCTCCGTGACGACCCGCGAGCGCTTCGGTCTGATCCTGGGCCTGGGTGCGTCCGCGGTCGGCTTCTTCCTCGGCATGGCCCATGGAGGTCTCTTCGGCGGGGTCTTCGGCTGACCCCGGGCCCCTCGGGGCCGGCTCTCCACTCACCATCGGCCGCTTCCGGTCGGAACATCCGGCCAAGCGGCCGATCCACACCGCTCGACGCTCCGGCAACACACCGGTCGGGGCCCAGGTTCGATGCGGCCAGACAGGGCGCTCGCAGGGCGCAGTAGGCTTCGGCGCGAGAGCCGGAGCCCCTGTACCCATGGGGACACACCAGCCCGAGGAGCGCCCCGAATGAGTCTGACCCTGAGGACCATCAGCCGAGAGCAGCATCTGGCATACATCCAGAGCCTGCCCGCGGCTAGTCACATGCAGGTCCCGGCCTGGGCAGATGTAAAGGCGGAGTGGCGCTCCGAGAGCCTCGGCTGGTTCGACGACAGGACCGGCGAGATGGTCGGCGCGGGGCTGGTCCTGTACCGGCAGCTGCCCAAGATCAAGCGCTATCTCGCCTATTTGCCCGAAGGCCCGGTCATCAACTGGTTCGCGCCGAACCTCGACGACTGGCTCCAGCCGATGCTCGCGCACCTCAAGCAGCAGGGCGCCTTCTCGGTGAAGATGGGCCCGCCGGTGATCATCCGGCGCTGGGAGGCCGCCTCCATCAAGGGCGGCATCCAGAACCCCGATGTGAAGCGTCTGCGCGACATCGAGGCGGACTTCATCGAACCGCGCGCCTTCGAGGTCGCCGACAAGCTGCGCCGCATGGGCTGGCAGCAGGGCGAGGACGGCGGCGCCGGCTTCGGCGACGTACAGCCTCGTTACGTCTTCCAGGTGCCGCTCGCCAACCGCTCCCTGGAAGAGGTTCACAAGAACTTCAACCAGCTCTGGCGCCGCAACATCAAGAAGGCCGAGAAGGCCGGCGTCGAGGTCGTCCAGGGCGGCTACCACGACCTGGAGGAGTGGCAGCGGCTGTACGAGATCACGGCCGTCCGCGACCACTTCCGGCCCCGGCCGCTGTCGTACTTCCAGCGCATGTGGACGGCCCTCAACACTGAGGACCCCAACCGCATGCGGCTGTACTTCGCGCGTCACAACGGCGTGAACCTGTCGGCCGCGACGATGCTCGTCGTCGGCGGGCACGTCTGGTACTCGTACGGCGCCTCGGACAACATCGGGCGTGAGGTCCGGCCCTCGAACGCGATGCAATGGCGAATGCTGCGCGACTCCTACGCCCTCGGCGCGACCGTCTACGACCTGCGCGGCATCTCCGACTCGCTGGACGAGACCGACCACCTCTTCGGCCTGATCCAGTTCAAGGTCGGCACGGGCGGCGAGGCCGCCGAGTACCTCGGCGAGTGGGACTTCCCGCTCAACAAGCTGCTCCACAAGGCGCTCGACATCTATATGTCGCGCCGCTGACCCCGCCCTGCTTGGCCCCGCCGGTCCGGCGGATGCACCACACTTTGCCTTGACACCTCTGATCAACCGCAGCCACCAGAAAGGTTCCGGGACCGGCCATGGCGCTCACGCTCTACGTCGACACCGCGCGCTGGCGAGCACACCACAAGCACGTGCAGGAGCAGTTCCCGGGACTCGTACCCGTCTGCAAAGGCAACGGCTATGGCTTCGGCCATGAGCGGCTCGCGGACGAGGCCACCCGCCTCGGCTCGGACGTCCTCGCCGTCGGCACCACGTACGAGGCCGCCCGGATCAAGGACTGGTTCGGCGGCGATCTGCTGGTGCTGACGCCGTTCAGGCGGGGCGAGGAGCCCGTGCCGCTGCCGGACCGCGTCATCCGCTCCGTGTCGTCCATCGACGGCGTGTACGGCCTCGTGGGCGCCCGTGTCGTCATCGAGGTGATGTCCTCGATGAAGCGGCACGGTGTGAGCGAGCAGGACCTCCCGCACCTGCACTCCGCCATAGAGAACGTCCGCCTCGAGGGCTTCGCCATCCACCTGCCGCTGGACCGCACCGACGGCTCGGACGCCGTCGAGGAGGTCATCGGCTGGATGGACCGTCTGCGCGCGGCCCGGCTGCCGCTGCACACGATGTTCGTCAGCCACCTCAAGGCCGAGGAACTCGCCCGGTTGCAGCAGCAGTTCCCGCAGACCCGCTTCCGCGCCCGTATCGGCACGCGGCTGTGGCTGGGGGACCACGAGGCGACGGAGTACCGCGGGGCGGTTCTGGACGTCACGCGCGTCTCCAAGGGCGACCGTTTCGGCTATCGGCAGCAGAAGGCGGCCTCCGACGGCTATCTGGTCGTCGTGGCGGGCGGCACGTCACACGGAGTGGGCCTGGAGGCTCCCAAGGCCCTGCACGGCGTCATGCCGCGCGCCAAGGGCGTCGCCCGCGCCGGCCTCGCGACCGTCAACCGGAACCTTTCGCCGTTCGTCTGGGCGGGCAAGCAGCGCTGGTTCGCCGAGCCCCCGCACATGCAGGTCTCGATCCTCTTCGTGCCCTCGGACGCCACGGAGCCGAAGGTCGGCGACGAGCTCGTGGCACACCTTCGGCACACCACCACGCAGTTCGACCGGATCCTGGACCGCTGAGGACCCCAGGACAGCGCCGCTGAGCCGAAAGGCCGTACACCCCGTGTACGGCCTTTCGCATGTCTTCCCCGCACCCTGTTCGCTCAGGGCGAACTGTCGCCGACCGACATCGGGCCCCTACTGCCCCATTCCACCTGCGGTCCCTCGAAGTGCACCGCGTGACGCGGCGGATGGGCGGCGGCACCGAGCACGAAGACGTCTGGAGCGCCGTCCAGCACGCCGCCGGACGGATCGTCGTCTCCGGCCCGGCGCACCACGTCCCGCTCCGGCATCAGGATGTCGCGTACGACCACCGCGCACAGGTACAGCGTCCCCAGCAGGTGCAGGACGACGGCGAGTTGGTAGCCCTCGGTCGGGAGCCCCTTGTGAGCGTCGCCGCTGGTCGTGTACGCGAGGTACATCCAGATCCCCAGGAAGTACGCGACCTCGCACGCCTGCCAGATCAGGAAGTCCCGCCAGCGCGGCCGGGCCAGGGCGGCGAGAGGGACCAGCCAGAGTACGTACTGCGGCGAGTAGACCTTGTTGGTGAGGATGAAGGCCGCCACGATCAGGAAGGCGAGCTGAGCGAGGCGTGGGCGGCGCGGGGCGGTCAGCGTGAGGGCGGCCAGGCCCGCGCAGACGGCCAGCATCATGACCATGGCCCAGGTGTTGGCCGCATCGGCGGTGATCTGGATGTTCCACCGCTGCGAGAGGACCAGGAAGACCGAGCCGAAGTCGACGCCGCGGTCATGGCTGAAGCGGTAGAACTTCGCCCAGCCCTCCGGTGCCAGGAACATCACCGGAAGGTTCACGACGAGCCAGGCGCCGACCGCGCCGAGCAGCGCGGTCGCGAACTCCCGCCACTTGCCGGCCCGCCAGCACAGCAGGAAGAGCGGTCCGAGCACCAGGAAGGGGTAGAACTTGGCAGCGGTGGCGAGTCCCAGCAGGATGCCGAAAGCGAGGGCCCGGCCCCGCGACCACATCAGCATCGCGGCGGCCAGGAGGGCCACGGCGAGCAGGTCCCAGTTGATGGTGGCCGTCAGCGCGAACGCGGGCGCCAAAGCCACCAGGAGCCCGTCCCAGGGCCGTCGGCGGTGTGTGCGGGAGGTGCACACGGCGATGATCGCGGTGCACACCATCAGCATCCCGGCGTTGGCCATCCAGTAGGCCTGCTCCTGGTGCTGGATGGTGCCGCTGCCCGGTGTGAGCCAGGAGGCGACCTCCATGAACACACCGGTGAGGACCGGGTACTCCAGGTAGTCCATGTCGCCGGGGAGCTTGTCGAAGTACGGCACGAGCCCGTCGGCGAAGCCGCGCCCCTGATAGAGGTGCGGGATGTCCGAATAGCACGCGTGCGTGTACTGCGAGCTGGCGCCGAAGAACCAGGCGCTGTCGTAGCAGGGCAGCTTCTGGACCATACCGAGGGCGAACATGCCGATCGCGACGAGCGCCACGATCCGCACGGGCGTCCACCAGGACGTCCCGAACAGTGCGCGTCGCCCGATGGGGCCGCCGATCAGCTCACTGCCGGCCGCGGCGACCTCGTCCTCCCTGGTCGGCCGTACCGGCTCCGGCTGGTGCACGCTCGCTCGCGTCGTCTCTGCACTGGGCATGCCGCACATCCTGCCGTACGCAGCTAGGAATACGCCGAGGGCCGCCACACCTGGTCGGTGTGACGGCCCTCGTTTCACGTGAAACAGACGGTTTCACGTGAAACACGCACGGTGACGGCTATCCGTTCGGTCCTCCGAAGATGCCTCCGTTGCCGTTGCCTCTGGTGTTCCCGTTCCCAGTGGACTCCGTCGGTGTCGCGGTGACGCCTCCATCGGTGCCACTGGTGTTCCCACCCGTGTCGGTGCCCCCGGTGTCGGTGCAGCCGAAGCCGAAGCAGCTGTCGGTCGGCGTGGGCGTCGGCGAGGTCGTGGTCTTGCTGGGCGTCGGAGTCGGCGTCGGGCTCTCCTCCACGCTCTTCGTGGGCGAGGGGATCACCGTCGGGGTCGGGTTGTCGTCGACCACCACACCGATGGGCTGCGGCGTCGGGAAGTCCTTCGGCGCCGTGTCCTTCAGGGCCTGTTCCATGTAGTCGTGCCAGATCTCGGCCGGGAACGAGGCGCCGTGGATCTTGTCCTGGCCACCCGTCCCGTACATCTCCAGGAACTGGCGCTTCTTGCTGGACTCGTTGTCGTCCATCCGGTACATCGTGATCGACGTCGAGAGCTGCGGGGTGTAGCCGACGAACCAGGCCGACTTGTTGCCGTCGGTGGTACCCGTCTTGCCCGCCACCTCACGGCCGGTCAGCTGAGCCGCGGTGCCGGTGCCCTGGTCGACCACGGTCTTCAGGACGTCGGTCACGTTGTCGGCGACCTTGGCGGTGAAGGCGTCGTCGACCTTGGCGATGTCACTGTGCTGGAAGACCGGACCGTCCTTGCTCGTGACCTTCTCGACCGAGTACGGGTCACGCTGCTTGCCGCTCGCCGCGAACGTGGCGTAGGCACCGGCCATGCGGATCGCGCTGGGGTCGGAGGTGCCGATCGAGAACGACGGGTAGTTGGCACTGGCCAGGCTGGTCTTGAGGATGCCCGCACTCAGGGCGGCATCCCTGACCTTGTCCAGGCCGACGTCCATACCGAGCTGGACGAAGGCGGAGTTCGCGGAGACCCTCATCGCCTCGCGGAGGTCGATCTTGTAGCTGGGCGCGTTGTACGACTCACCGCCGTCGTTCGTCTGGAGCCACTCCTTGCCCTTGTTGTCCGTCCAGACGTTGCCCTTGTAGTCCTCGATCTTGAGCTTGTTCTTGCCGCTGTACAGGCTCTTCGGGGAGACGACGGTGCGCTCGTCCTGCGACTGCGAGTCGTCGAGATCGGGGTCTTTCTTGCCCCACGACATGGCGGCCGCCAGCACGAACGGCTTGAACGTCGAGCCCACCTGGGCGCCGGTCTGGTCGGCGTTGTTGGTGAAGTGCTTGGTCGCGTCCTCACCGCCGTAGATGGCCTTGATCGCGCCGGTGGTCGGGTCCACGGAGGCTCCGCCGAACTGGACGTAGGTGTCCGTGTCCGGGCGCTGCTTGGGCTTGATGTTCTTCTTCCGGACCGCCTTCACCGCGTCCTCGAGCTCGGTGACCTTCTTCTTGTCGAAGGTCGTGTAGATCGAGTAGCCGCCCCGCTGAAGGTCATCGGCGGAGATCTCGCTGTTGTTGACGAGGTACGCCTTGGCGAGGTCGACGAGATAGCCGACCTGGCCGCTGAGGCGGGCGTTCGAGCGCGGGTTCTCGACCTTGGGGAGTTCCGTGTACTTGTTCCGCGTCGCCTCGTCCAGGTGGCCGTACTCGACCTCCTTGTCGAGGGTGTCCTGCATCTGGAGCTTCGCCCGCCGGCTGTTGGCCTCCGAAGTGGCGGCCGGGTCGAGCGACGTCGCACCCGCGGGGTCGTAGTACGTGGCGCCCTTGAGCATCGCCGCCAGGAAGGCGCACTGGCCGGGGTTCAGGTTCTTGGCATCTTCGTCGAAGTAAGCGCGCGCGCCCGCCTGGATCCCGTAGGCCCCGCGACCGTAGTACGCGGAGTTCAGATAGCCGGCCATGATCTCGTCCTTCGGGACCTTGGCCCCCACCTTTATCGCGACGAAGATCTCCTTGAACTTACGCGAGATCGTCTGCGACTGGTCGTCCAGCATCGCGTTCTTGACGTACTGCTGGGTGATGGTGGAACCACCCTGCGTCTCGCCGCCCCTGGCCATGTTGAAGAAGGCCCGGGCGATGCCCTTGGGGTCGACGCCGCTGTCGGTCTCGAAGGTCTTGTTCTCCTGCGAGATGACGGCGTACCGCATCGCCTTCGGGATCTGCGAGATGTTGACGATCTGGCGGTTCGTCTCACCACCGGTGGCAACCATCTGGCTGCCGTCCTTCCAGTAGTAGACGTTGTTCTGCGCCTTAGCGGTCAGAGCGACTTTGGGAACGCCCACCAGCGCGTACGCGACACCCGCGACCGCCACCATGCTGCCGAAGAAGGCGATGCACAGGCCCGTGACCAGCCTCCAGGACGGCAGCCAGCGCGCGGCTCCGTACTTACCGGCGCGCGGGTAGTCGATGAAGCGCTTCCGTTCGGGAACGGAGCGGCCCCTGCCGCGCCCTGGTCCATTCGGACCGCCTGGACCGCCTGGACCGCCTCGGCGGCCACCGCCGCCTCCGGAACCGCGTCCCGCGCCGTCGGCGGCCCTACGCCGGCCGGGCTCACTTCTCTGTGACGCCCGCCGGGCCTCGGCTCGGCCACCGTACGGGCGTTCCTCATCTCCCGCCCCATACGAGTCGGAAGGAGACCCGGTGGCGGCTCGCGGTGCCGCTCGGCGGCCGGAGGGCGCCGACTGGCCGCGTCGGGCCGCGGCACGTCCGCCTTCCTGCGGCTGCGGCAGTTTGCGACGGTGCTCGCTCATCGAACGATTACTCCTCGGGCAGGCGCACCTTTGCGCGCCTGGAAACGGCGGCTGGTTTCCGGTCCCCCCCAAGTACGGATGCGGTCGTTTTCGCATTCACCCGTACTGCACCGAGGACAGGGACGTCCTCGGGCGTCACTTGGTTCCCGGTGGTGTGCATGCCGCACAGACTACGCACCGTCAAAACCCACCGAGGACCGAAGTTCACCCCAAATCAGGCAACTTGCTTCCTACGAATCGGTGATGTGACCCCGTTCACCCTTCCCCCTCTTGTCGCATGCGGAGGAGCGATCTATCGTCATGATGTATCGAGTCGATACATCAGCTCGGCATAAAGGCCGTGCCGACACGGCCGCGACAGGGAGGAGGCGACGATGAGCCGGCGTTCCGGGATCCTCGAGTTCGCCGTACTCGGCCTGCTCCGCGAGTCCCCGATGCACGGCTATGAGCTGCGCAAACGACTCAATACGTCACTGGGTGTGTTCCGTGCGTTCAGCTACGGGACGCTCTACCCCTGCCTCAAGACGCTGGTCGCCAACGGCTGGTTGATCGAGGAATCGGGGAGCGCCCCTGAGGACGCCCTCGCCGCTTCACTCGCTGGGCGCCGCGCCAAGATCGTCTATCGGTTGACGGCGGAAGGTAAGGAGCACTTCGAGGAACTGCTCTCACAGACGGGTCCCGATGCGTACGAGGACGAGCACTTCGCCGCTCGTTTCGCCTTCTTCGGACAGACGTCGCGCGATGTACGCGTGCGTGTACTGGAGGGCCGCCGCAGTCGGCTGGAGGAGCGCCTGGAGAAGATGCGCGCCTCTCTGACACGCACCCGGGAGCGCCTCGACGACTACACCCTTGAGCTCCAGCGCCACGGAATGGAGTCCGTGGAGCGCGAAGTGCGCTGGCTGAACGAGCTCATCGAGAGTGAGCGGGCCGGACGGGACCTCAAAGGTTCCGCTTCCGCAGGCTCCGCTCAGCAGAACAGCACATCTGGAGAGACGGGCGGCCTGCCCCGGCACCGGGACGAGTCCCGGCCGGATCCGTCCGACGACACCACCACGTGAGGCCCATTCGGGGTTTCACCGAGTACACACAGGGAGCAACCGGAATGGGTTCGGTTCGCGTAGCCATCGTCGGCGTGGGCAACTGCGCCGCCTCGCTGGTGCAGGGCGTCGAGTACTACAAGGACGCCGACCCGGCGTCCAAGGTGCCCGGTCTGATGCACGTCCAGTTCGGCGAGTACCACGTCGGTGACGTCGAGTTCGTCGCCGCCTTCGACGTCGACGCGAAGAAGGTCGGCCTCGACCTCTCCGACGCCATCGGTGCCAGCGAGAACAACACCATCAAGATCTGTGACGTCCCGAACAAGGGCATCACGGTCCAGCGCGGCCACACCCTCGACGGTCTCGGCAAGTACTACCGCCAGACCATCGAGGAGTCCGCCGAGGCCCCGGTCGACGTCGTCCAGATCCTCAAGGACAAGCAGGTCGACGTCCTCGTCTGCTACCTGCCCGTCGGTTCCGAGGACGCGGCGAAGTTCTACGCCCAGTGCGCCATCGACGCCAAGGTCGCCTTCGTCAACGCCCTCCCGGTCTTCATCGCCGGCACCAAGGAGTGGGCGGACAAGTTCACCGAGGCCGGCGTCCCGATCGTCGGTGACGACATCAAGTCGCAGGTCGGCGCCACCATCACGCACCGTGTGATGGCGAAGCTGTTCGAGGACCGCGGTGTCCGTCTCGAGCGCACCATGCAGCTCAACGTCGGCGGCAACATGGACTTCAAGAACATGCTGGAGCGCGACCGCCTCGAGTCCAAGAAGATCTCGAAGACGCAGGCCGTCACCTCGCAGATCCCCGACCGCGACCTGGGCGAGAAGAACGTCCACATCGGTCCCTCGGACTACGTGGCCTGGCTCGACGACCGCAAGTGGGCGTACGTCCGCCTCGAGGGCCGTGCCTTCGGTGACGTTCCGCTGAACCTGGAGTACAAGCTCGAGGTCTGGGACTCCCCGAACTCCGCGGGTGTCATCATCGACGCCCTGCGCGCCGCGAAGATCGCCAAGGACCGCGGCATCGGCGGCCCGATCCTGTCGGCGTCTTCGTACTTCATGAAGTCTCCGCCGGTTCAGTACTTCGACGACGAGGCCTACGCCAACGTCGAGAAGTTCATCAAGGGCGAGGTCGAGCGCTAAAGCGCCTGTCCTTCCGGTCTTCGAGGGTCCCTGGGCATTCCGCCCGGGGGCCCTCACCGTATGTGAGGCTGTGCCCCATGGCTGTCGTGCGTGACCTGCGCATCCTCCTGCGCTTCCAGGGCTTCAGACGCCTGCTCGCCGTGCGGCTGTTCTCCCAGACCGCCGACGGGGTCTACCAGGTCGCACTCGCCACCTACGTCGTCTTCTCCCCGGAGAAGCAGACCTCGGCCGCGGCGATCGCCTCCGCGATGGCGGTACTGCTTCTTCCGTACTCCGTCATCGGCCCCTTCGCCGGCGTCCTGCTGGACCGCTGGCGGCGCCGACAGGTCTTCCTGTACGGCAACCTGCTGCGGGCCCTGCTGGCGTGCGTGACGGCTGTTCTGATGCTCGGCCATGTGCCGGACTGGCTCTTCTACGTCTCCGCGCTGTCCGTCACCGCGGTCAACCGCTTCGTCCTCGCCGGGCTCTCCGCCGCACTGCCCCGCGTGGTCGACGACAAGCGTCTGGTGATGGCCAACTCCCTGTCCCCGACCGCCGGAACGCTCGGGGCGACCGCGGGCGGCGGTCTCGCGTTCGCCGTCCGGCTGGTGGCCGCGGACTCCGACGCCGTGGTGGTACTGCTGGGTGCGGCCCTGTATCTGTGCGCGGCGCTCGCGTCGCTGCGCATCGCTCCGGACCTGCTCGGCCCCGACCAGAGGCCGGTACGGCCACGGTTGGGAGCGGCGCTCGTGGGCACCGCACGCGGCCTCGTGCTGGGCGTGCGCCATCTGGCCGAGGCCCCACGCCGGGAGGCGGCCTGGGCTCTCATCGCCATGACGCTGATGCGGTTCTGCTACGGCGCGCTGACGGTCATGGTGCTGATGCTCTGCCGGTACGCCCTGTCGTCGGATTCGGACGACGGTCTCGCTCTGCTGGGGCTGGCGGTGGGCGTCTCCGGGGCGGGGTTCTTCACGGCGGCCGTCCTGACGCCCTGGGCAGCGGGGAAGCTCGGCCCCGGGCGCTGGATCGTCGTCTGCGCCGCTGCCGCCGCCCTCCTGGAGCCCGCCCTCGGCCTGCCGTTCACCACCGTCCCGATGCTGGTCGCGTCCTTCGTCCTGGGGGTGACCACGCAGGGAGCCAAGATCGCCACTGACACGATCGTCCAGTCCTCGGTCGACGACAGCTTCCGTGGCCGGATCTTCTCGGTTTACGACGTGCTGTTCAATGTCGCATTTGTCGGAGCAGCCGCAGTGGCCGCCCTGATGCTGCCCCCTGACGGCCGCTCAGCCACCCTCGTGGTCACGGTGGCCGTTATCTACGGGGCAATTGCTGGCGCTATGGCCCGCTTTGATCTCCAGTAAGTGTCACATCAATGCCACAGCGCCCCTCCTGAGTTCAGAGTTGTCTGTGCGGACCGATAACTTACGGGCGTCTTATTTCGCGCCAACGCGCCCACGTTCGAGGGGGACCCCCAAGTGACCGTTCCGCCGCAGCCCCAGGGCCAGAACCCGTACGCTCAGCAGCCCGCCCCGCCCGAGGGTCAGCAGCCCGGCCAGCCGGGAGTTCCCCCGCAGCAGCCTTACGCGCCGTTCCCCAACCAGGGTGGACCGGTTCCGCCGCCGCCCGCGCCGGCCGGGCGTGCGGGCAAGAAGGTGATGCGCGTCCTCGGGATCATCGTCGTCGGCATAATCGTCATCGCCGTGAAGTTCGGCGCGGGCTGGTTCTTCAGCCGTAGCGATGCAGAGACCACCTCGGTGGGCGCGTGCATGCACAACGACGGCACGGACACCAACGCGGACCTCAACGAGGTCGACTGCTCTTCCGGCGACTCCCAGTACAAGGTCGTCGAGAAGTTCGACGACACCAGCGACGACAGCAAGTGCAAGGCCGTCAAGAGCTCCACGGTCTACTACGTCCAGTCGGGCGGCGGCCACAACGTGGTGCTCTGCCTCAAGGAGACCAAGTAACAACTAGGTCGACAGACGACGGAGGGGACGGTGTTTCACGTGAAACACCGTCCCCTCCGCGCATCCGGGGTCATGTTTCACGTGAAACATGACCCCGTTCCACAGCCCTCCACGGGCCTCAGTTCTGCTCGGCCCACCACTCCTTGAGCGCGGCCACCGCCGCGTCGTACTCCATCGGCCCGTTCTCCAGACGAAGTTCCAGCAGGAACTTGTACGCCTGACCGATGACCGGGCCGGGCCCGACGCCCAGAACCTCCATGATCTGGTTGCCGTCGAGGTCGGGACGGATCGCGTCCAGTTCCTCTTGTTCCTGGAGCTGGGCGATGCGCTCCTCCAGACCGTCGTACGCGCGGGACAGCGCGGCGGCCCTGCGCTTGTTGCGGGTCGTGCAGTCGGAGCGGGTCAGTTTGTGAAGACGGTCGAGGAGCGGGCCCGCGTCACGGACATAACGGCGCACGGCGGAGTCCGTCCACTCGCCCGTGCCGTAGCCGTGGAAGCGGAGGTGGAGTTCGACCAGCCGCGAGACGTCCTTCACCAGGTCGTTGGAGTACTTGAGCGCCGTCATCCGCTTCTTCGTCATCTTGGCGCCCACCACCTCGTGGTGATGGAAGGAGACCCGGCCGTCCTTCTCGAAGCGGCGCGTCCTCGGCTTGCCGATGTCGTGCAAGAGCGCGGCGAGCCTCAGCGTCAGGTCGGGGCCGTTCTCTTCCAGCGCGATCGCCTGCTCCAACACGATCAACGAGTGGTCGTAGACGTCCTTGTGCCGGTGATGCTCGTCACGTTCCAGCCGCAGCGCGGGCAGCTCCGGCAGGACGTGATCGGCGAGACCGGTGTCGACCAGCAGTGTCAGCCCCTTACGCGGGTGCGCGGACAGGACCAGCTTGTTCAGCTCGTCCCGTACCCGCTCCGCGGAGACGATGTCGATACGGCCGGCCATCTCCGTCATCGCCGTGACGACATCGGGGGCCACCTCGAAGTCGAGCTGCGCGGCGAAGCGCGCCGCCCGCATCATCCGCAGCGGGTCGTCCGAGAACGACTCCTCCGGGGTGCCCGGGGTGCGCAGAATGCGCGCGGCCAGGTCGTCGAGCCCACCGTGCGGGTCGATGAACTCCTTCTCGGGCAGTGCCACCGCCATCGCGTTGACCGTGAAGTCACGCCGGACGAGATCCTCCTCGATGGAGTCGCCGTACGACACCTCGGGCTTGCGTGAGGTGCGGTCGTACGCCTCCGACCGGTAGGTGGTCACCTCGATCTGGTAGCCCTCTTTCTGGGCCCCGACCGTGCCGAACGCGATCCCGACCTCCCACATGGCGTCCGCCCATGGACGGACGATCTTGAGTACGTCCTCGGGGCGGGCGTCGGTCGTGAAGTCCAGATCGTTGCCGAGCCGGCCGAGAAGGGCATCCCGCACCGAGCCGCCGACCAGGGCAAGCGAGAACCCGGCCTCCTGGAAGCGGCGGGCGAGCTCGTCGGCGACAGGGGACACCCGCAGCAGTTCACTCACCGCGCGGCGCTGCACCTGACTCAGGGCACTGGGGTTGTCTTCGTTGGCGTTCGGCACAACAGAAAAGGGTACGTGGCCGAGGCCACCGCGGGCGCCTCCATAAATCGCGCACGGACCCCGTCCCCGTGTACGAGCGCCGAACGGGCATCGACTACGAGCACATTCCGAGCACATAGCGGGACAGCCGGACCTTGCGCCCGATCTTGCGGAGCAGACCGCGGCACTTCCCCTCCGCGCACATCGTTACCATGCGTGGACGCACATTCCGACGACCACTGACGACGACGAGGGACGGGCGAGCGCGTGGCCGAGGCGGCAGACTTCCAAGGGATGAGTCCCTCACCTGCCCGCCGGTGGCTGAAGCGCACCGGCGCACTGCTCGCCGGAGCGCCTCTGCTGGCCGGCCTCCTCCAGCTGCCCGTGGCACCGTCCGCGTACGCCGCGGAGAAGGCCTCCCCGGCCGACGCTTCCGGATCCCGCACGGTCGACGTCTCCCTCGACTCGCTCAGCCCCAGCGTCCCCACCGACGGCGACACCGTCACCGTCTCGGGCACGGTCACGAACCACGGCAAGCAGACGATCACGGGCGCCCATGTGGGACTGCGGGTGAACGCGCCCCTGAGCGACCGCACGGCGATCACCGACGCCGCCGAGCGCAGGGGATACCAGCCGGGCGTGGACGGCGCCGAGATCGGCGGCAAGTACGTCGAGAAGTTCCCCCAGCTCGCCGCGGGCGTCTCACAGCACTTCGACATCTCCGTGCCCGTCAAGGAGCTGGACCTCGGTTCCGACGGGGTCTACCAGCTGGGCGTCTCGCTGTCCGGCCAGACCGCGGCTCAGCCGTGGGACCAGGTGCTCGGCATCCAGCGGACGTTCCTGCCCTGGCAGCCGGACGGCGCCGACCCGAAGACGAAGACCACCTACCTCTGGCCGCTGATCTCCACCGTCCACCAGACCGCGGAGACCGGCTCGAACGAACAGCAGACGCCCGTCTTCCGGAACGACGACCTGGCCAAGGAGATCTCCCCGGGCGGCCGCCTGGACCAGCTCCTGTCACTCGGCAAGGAACTCGACGTCACCTGGGTGATCGACCCCGACCTGCTCGCCTCAGTGGACGCGATGGCGGGCAGCTACAGCATCCAGAACGGGAACGGCAGCAAGACGGCGGGCAAGAACCAGGCGGTCGCCAAGCAGTGGCTCGCCGAACTGGAGAAGACGGTCGAGGACAAGGAGATCGTCGCCCTTCCCTTCGCCGACCCCGATCTCGCCTCGCTCGCGCACAACGGCAAGAACGTCACCGGCTCCCTGAGCCACCTGAAGGACGCCACGGACGTGGCGGCGAGCACCGTGGAGACCGTCCTCCATGTGAAGCCCAGCACGGACTTCGCCTGGCCCGCGGACGGTGCCGTCGACCCGTCGATCGTCAAGGTCGCCACCTCCGCGGGCGCCGACAAGGTGATCGCCCGCAGCGACAGCCTCAAGGAGACCGGCGGACTGTCCTACACGCCCTCCGCCGCCCGCCCCGTCGGCGGCGGCACCACGGCGGTCGTCGCGGACGCCCCCCTGTCCACGGCGTTCCAGGGCGACATGACCAAGGCCGACACCTCCACGCTCGCCGTGCAGCGATTCCTGGCCCAGAGCCTGATGATCAGCCTTCAGGATCCGGACAAGCAGCGCAGCATCGTCGTCGCCCCGCAGCGCATGCCGTCCGCGAGTCAGGCCCAGACGATGGCGCAGGCGCTGACGGCCCTCCAGGAAGGCAACTGGGCCCAGCCACAGGATCTGTCCGCGGCCGCGAAGGCCAAGCCGGACCCCGGCGCCACCACGCGGATCCCGTCCGCGTCCGCGTACCCCTCCTCGCTGCGCAAGCAGGAGCTGCCGCAGTCTGCGTTCGAAAAGATCGAGGCCATCCAGAGCAAGCTCGACAACTTCAAGGTGATCCTCACCGCCCCGCCCCGGGTCGTGACCCCCTTCGGGCGGGCCATAGACCGCGGCATCTCCGCCTCCTGGCGCGGCCGCGCCAGCGAGGCGGAGACCTTCCGCGAGGAGGTGGAGTCGTACCTCGACGTGCTCACCGAGCAGGTGAAGCTGATCGAGAAGTCCGACGCCAACCTGTCGGGCCGCAGTGCCACCATCCCCGTCACCGTGCAGAACAATCTGCTGCAAGGTGTCGAACACCTCGTGCTGCGTCTCAAGTCATCGAATCCGACTCGCCTCAAGATCGGCGACGGACCCTACGACGAGAAGCCCATCGCGGTCGCGGGCGGACACAGCCAGTCGGTGAAATTCACCACCTCCGCCAACGCCAACGGCCCCGTGACGGTCGTCGCCCAGCTCTTCACGGAGGACGGCCAGCCCTACGGCCCCGAGGTCGCCTTCGATGTGAAGGTCACCGAGGTCACGCCCACGGTGATGCTGGTCATCGCTGGTGGCGTCCTGCTCCTCGTGCTCGCCGGGTTCCGCATGTACACCCAGCGCAAGCGCGCCGCCGCCCGACGGACGGCGGAGGAACAGGAGGCCGGTCCGGGGGACGAGGGGCTGAACGAGGAACCCGAAGGCACCGTAGACACTGAGGACACCGAAGGCTCCACGGACGGTCCCCGGGACGAGTCCGGCACGGAGCCCGAGGCAGACGACCCGGAGCACCCGAGTGACCCGACACCGGACACCGCACCGGAAAGCGCCGACCCGTCCGGCACGGGTGAGAGAGTGGACCGTTGAGCGATGTCGTGGCCGGTGGGCCCGGGGACGATGAGGTGGGGTAACCATGAACGCGCCGTACGACGGTGACCGCGGCCAGGGCGCCGCGGGCAGCTCGGGGCACCCCGAGGGCCCGACGCCCGAGCCCGGCCAGGTGTCGCCGCAGCCCCCCGCGGACATGTACCTCCAGGACGCCTACGACCAGGACCCCTACCGGGCGCAGGACCTCTCCGCCCAGGACCCGGTCGCCGAGGCGCTCTACGACCGTGCCGCGCACCCCCCGCCGCCTCCGGGCGCGTACCAGCCGCAGCAGCCGCTCTACACGCAGCCGCCCACGTCGCAGTACGCCCCCGATCCGCGGGTGTGGGCCCAGACGCCGGCGCCCGAACCCGAAGGGCCGACGCAGTACCTGCCGTACGGCGACGACCCTCGTACGACCCAGTTCGTGGGTGTCGACGACCTGGTCACACAGGCCGGTGAGGAGCGCCACGAGCCGGACGCCTTCGCCCATCTCTTCCGCGACCAGCAGCAGGGCGGCGGACACCCGCGCACCGAGTCCCCGGCGGTCCCCGGTCCGTCTCCGGAGCCGTCCGCCGCGGGTCAGGGACCGGTGGCACAGGCCCAGGCGCCGGCGTCCGAGCAGACGATGCAGCTCACCCCCACAGCCGCTCCCACAGCCGCTCCGGCCGCCGCCCCGAAGAAGGGCGGGCGTGCCTCAGGTCTGCTGAAGTCGAGCGCGGTCATGGCGGCGGGCACGCTGGTGTCCCGGCTCACCGGCTTCGTCCGGTCCGCACTCATCGTCTCCGCGCTGGGCGTCGGCCTGCTCGGAGACACCTTCCAGGTCGCGTACCAGCTGCCGACCATGATCTACATCCTGACCGTGGGTGGCGGCCTCAACTCCGTCTTCGTGCCGCAGCTCGTGCGCGCCATGAAGGAGGACGACGATGGCGGCGAGGCATTCGCCAACCGCCTGCTGACCCTCGTGATGGTGGCCCTCGGCGCACTCACCGCGCTCGCGGTCTTCGCCGCGCCGCTCCTGATCCGCCTGCTGTCCGACTCGGTCGCCAGCGATCCGGCGGCCAACCAGGTCGGCATCACCTTCGTCCGCTACTTCCTGCCCTCGATCTTCTTCATGGGCATCCACGTGGTGATGGGCCAGGTTCTGAACGCGCGAGGCAAGTTCGGCGCGATGATGTGGACCCCGGTCCTCAACAACATCGTCATCATCATCACGCTCGGCATGTTCATCGGGGTGTACGGCTCCGCGGCGAGCTCCGGGATGAAGGTCACGACCATCCCGCCGGAGGGAGAGCGGCTCCTCGGCGTCGGTGTCCTCCTCGGCCTCGTCGTGCAGGCCCTCGCGATGATCCCGTATCTGCGCGAGACCGGATTCCGGCTGCGGCTGCGCTTCGACTGGAAGGGCCACGGCCTCGGCAAGGCAGCGATGCTCGCCAAGTGGACCGTGCTCTTCGTCCTCGCCAACCAGGCGGGCGCCCTCGTCGTCACCCAGCTGTCCACCGCGGCGGGCAAGGACTCTCCCGTCGACGGCACCGGCTTCGCGGCCTACGCCAACGCCCAGCTCATCTGGGGCCTGCCGCAGGCCATCATCACCGTGTCCCTGATGGCCGCCCTGCTGCCGAGACTCTCGCGCTCGGCCCACGAGGGCGACGCCGGCGCTGTCCGCGACGACATCTCCCAGGGGCTGCGCACCACGGCCGTCGCGATCGTGCCCGTCTCCTTCGGCTTCGTCGCACTCGGCATTCCGATGTGCACCCTGATCTTCGGTTCCTCGGGCACCAGCGAAGCCACGAACATGGGCTACATGCTGATGGCCTTCGGCCTCGGCCTGATCCCGTACTCCGTGCAGTACGTCGTGCTCCGCGCCTTCTACGCCTACGAGGACACCCGCACGCCCTTCTACAACACGGTCATCGTGGCCGCCGTGAACGCCGGCGCCTCGGCCCTGTGCTTCTTCCTGCTCCCGGGCCGGTGGGCCGTGGTCGGCATGGCGGCCTCGTACGGTCTCGCGTACGCGATCGGTGTCGGCGTCGCCTGGAACCGGCTGGGCAAGCGGCTCGGCGGCGACCTGGACGGCGCCCGCGTCCTGCGGACGTACGCGCGTCTCGGCATCGCCTCGTTGCCGGCGGCACTGCTCAGCGGTGCGGCCTGCTACGGCGTCGGTCAGACGCTGGGCCAGGGTGTCGGTGGGTCGTTCGTCGCCCTTCTCGGCGGCGGAGCCGTACTGCTCGGCGTCTTCTACGTAGCTGCGCGGAAGATGCGCATCGAGGAGCTCAACTCAATGGTCGGTATGGTTCGCGGGCGCCTGGGGCGCTGAGGCGGGGGTACGCGCACAACCATCGTCCGCCACCGTGTGTCGTGCATAGCGGCGGACTGTGGGCACAATTGGTTTCTGCGTCGGACAGCGCGCAACGGATGGGGAGGCAGGGACGACGGTGGCGGAACGGAGCACGGCTGCCGTCGACGTGGCAGACAACAGCGGCGATGAGCCGCTGACCGCCAAGGCGGACCAGTCCACGTCCGACGGGGTGGCCCAGAACCGGGAGCGGGACACGGACAGCAAAGAGGCACAGGGGAGCGGCGGGACCGAGAGTCCCGGAAAGGCCTCACCGCCCGAACTGCACAGCGGGCACAAACTCGCCAGACGCTACCGTCTCGAAGAGTGCGTCACCCGTCTGGACGGTTTCAGCAGTTGGCGTGCCGTGGACGAGAAGCTGCGTCGCGCCGTCGGCGTGCATCTGCTGCCCGCCGATCACACGCGCGCCCGCTCCGTGCTGGCCGCGGCCCGCTCGTCGGCGCTGCTCGGCGACCCGCGCTTCGTGCAGGTCCTGGACGCCGTCGACGAGAACGATCTCGTCTATGTGGTGCACGAGTGGCTGCCCGACGCCACGGAGCTGACCACGCTGCTGGCCTCGGGCCCGCTGGAGGTGCACGAGGCCTACCAGATGGTCACCCAGGTTTCCCAGGCCATGGCCGCCGCACACCGCGAGGGCCTTTCGCATCTGCGGCTGAACCCGGGTGCCGTGCTGCGCACCTCGTCCGGGCAGTGGCGTATCCGCGGGCTCGCCGTGAACGCCGCGCTGCGCGGCATCAGTTCCGACACCCCGCAGCGCACTGACACGGAAGCGATCGGCGCGCTCCTGTACGCCGCGCTCACCCAGCGCTGGCCGTACGAGAGCGACGCATACGGTCTCTCCGGGCTGCCCAAGGGCGTGGGGCTCATCGCTCCCGACCAGGTGCGGGCCGGCGTCCACCGGGGTCTGTCGGAGCTCGCCATGCGCGCGCTCGTCAACGACGGTGCGACCGCCTCACGTCAGGAGCCGCCGTGCACCACGCCGGAGGAACTGGTGAAGGCGATCAGCGAGATGCCGCGCATCCGCCCGCCGGAGCCCGCGTTCACCGCCCCGCCGGAGTACCAGCGCACGACGTACCAGCAGGGCACGTACGGCCGCCAGATGCCGCGTCCGGGTGTCACACAGGCCATTCCGGCCCCGCCGCCCCCGCTGCAGAGCCGTACCGGAAAGGCTCTCAAGTGGGCTGTCTCCGGGCTGCTCATCGCCGCGCTGGGCCTGGGCAGCTGGCAGCTCGCGGAAGTCTTGATGGACCACCGCAAGTCCGACGACACCGGACCGACGCACACGACGGACGGCAACGACAAGGGCGGCAGCAAGACCACACCTCTGAAGCCGATCACCATCCAGGATGCGCAGGAGTACTACCCGGACGGGAAGCCGCAGCACGCCAAGGACGTGGGGCTCACCTACGACGGTGACAGCTCCACCTACTGGCGCACCTACTCGTACAACGGCGGGCCGGTGCTGGCGCCGTTCAAGCAGGGTGTGGGCATCGTCTACGACCTGGGATCCGCGCGGAGCCTGTCGGCGGCCTCAATAGGGCTGAACTACGGCGGCAATCACACCACGGTGTCGCTGTACGCGGCCGACTCACTCTCGTCGTCGGCCCCACTCAGCTCCATGAAGAAGATCGACGGCGCCGATGCCACGACCTCCGGTCGGCAACTGAAGATCTCCGCTGCCAAGGCGGTGAAGACGCGGTATGTGCTTGTGTGGATCACCGCAGCCCCCTACTCGGGCAAGGACGAGTACAGCGGCGCCGGCTACAAGCAAGCGATCACCGATGTGAAGTTCACTGGCTGACAGCTCGTCGATGACGGGGAGGGGGTCCGATGGCCGATGAGGCCGCGTACGGCACCGCAAGCGATCAGGACCTCCTCTCCCGCCATGTGGCGGGCGACCCCGAGGCCTTCGGGGAACTCGTGCGCCGCCACCGCGACCGGCTGTGGGCGGTGGCGCTGCGGACGCTGGGGGACCGCGAGGAGGCCGCTGACGCCGTCCAGGACGCGCTGGTCTCCGCCTACCGGGCCGCCCACACCTTCCGCGGCCAGTCGGCCGTCACAACGTGGCTGCACCGCATCACGGTGAATGCCTGCCTGGACCGCGCCCGCAAGGCCGCCTCCAGGAAGACGTCCCCCGTCGACGACACCGAACGCCTGGAACAACTCCTGGAGCCGCACGAGTCCGCATCCGCCCCCGCCGAGCGCAACGATCTGCATCGCGAGCTGATGGAGGCACTGGGTACTCTGCCGGCCGACCAGCGAGCCGCCCTCGTCCTCGTGGACATGCAGGGCTACCCGGTGGCTGAGGCGGCCCGCATCCTCGACGTACCGACAGGGACGGTGAAGAGCCGCTGTGCGCGCGGCAGAGCCAGACTTCTGCCGCTGCTCACCCATCTCCGCGCGGAGAGCGGCGGCGAGGCCGGTAAGAAGTCGGCCGGCGGAAGGAACCGGACGCAGGGTGCATCCGTCCCACCGGCAGCGGGACCACATGATGCAGGGCCAAGCGATTCAGCTGCTGTGAAGGGCGGAGGTGGGCGAGCGTGACATCCACGACCGACACGGCCGGACACCCAGAAGTCGAGGAGATCTCGGACCTCACCGAAGGCCTTCTTCCGCCTTCCCGTACCGCGGATGTGCGTCGGCATCTGGACGACTGCGTCCTCTGTGCCGACGTCTACGACTCTCTGGAGGAGATCCGCGGGCTGCTGGGTACGCTGCCGACCCCGGCTCGTATGCCCGACGACGTAGCGGGGCGCATCGACGCGGCGCTCGCCGCAGAGGCCCTGTTGGACTCCTCCGCACCCGCCCTCGACTCCGGGGTCGCTGCTCCTGCGGAGTCCGCGACCGCTCATGTTTCACGTGAAACATCGGCCGCCACTCCGGCCGACCGCCCCACTGGTCGTCCTCGAGCGGCGACCGGCCCCGGCCGTACGAACGTCAGGCGCCGTGGTCGCCGCCGGATCGCCCTCGGCGCGGTCTTCACCGCCGCCGCTCTGGGGCTGGGGACACTGTGGGTACAGACGCTGAATGACGACACCGGGAAGACCTCCGGTCCCTCGGCACTTCACACCGATGCGGCGCACACCTACTCCGACGGCAAACTGGGGAGTCAGGTCGCGGACCTGCTCTCCACAAAGAAGGCCGGTGGCCGCACCGGGAGCGGCAAGCCGTCGATGGGTATCGAGTCCGACTCCACAGGGGCTACGGGCATGAAGCCGAACAACACCTTCGGGACCGCCACGGTGAAGGTGCCCACCTGCATCGAGCGGGCCATCCCCGATGACCACGTGCTGCTCGCCGCAGACAAGGGTGTCTACGAGGGAGTCGGCGTCTATCTCCTGGTGACCCCGGACTCCTCCGACAGCACGCGCGTCGCGGCCTACGTCGTCGATGCCGCCTGCACGAAGCAGGCCTCGCCAGCCCCCGGCAAGGTTCTGCTGAAGCGCTCGTACGCGCGGTCCTGAGCCCAGCCGCGTCGAATCGCTCTCTTCCCAGGCGCCCCATGGCATCTGTGTGCGGCGCCCCATCTCCGTGTGCCCGGACACACCGGGAATGCTGGCCCCTTAGGATCCGTTGGGTGGGGTGAGAGTTCTGAGAGAGGCTCCCACCGGTAGTACGAAGCAGTCTCCAGAGACGAGGAATCAAGCCGTGAGCGACGTCCGTAACGTGATCATCATCGGTTCAGGGCCCGCCGGCTACACGGCGGCGCTGTACACCGCACGCGCGTCGCTGAAGCCGCTGGTGTTCGAGGGCGCCGTCACCGCGGGCGGCGCGCTGATGAACACCACCGAGGTGGAGAACTTCCCCGGCTTCCAGGACGGCATCATGGGCCCCGAGCTCATGGACAACATGCGCGCGCAGGCCGAGCGCTTCGGTGCCGAGCTGGTTCCGGACGACGTCGTCGCCGTCGACCTGACGGGCGAGATCAAGACCGTCACGGACACCGCGGGCACCGTGCACCAGGCCAAGGCAGTCATCGTCACCACCGGCTCGCAGCACCGCAAGCTGGCCCTGCCCAACGAGGACGCTCTCTCCGGACGCGGCGTCTCCTGGTGCGCCACCTGTGACGGCTTCTTCTTCAAGGGCCAGGACATCGCCGTGATCGGCGGCGGCGACACCGCGATGGAGGAGGCCACCTTCCTCTCGCGCTTCGCCAAGTCCGTGACGATCGTCCACCGCCGGGACACGCTGCGCGCCTCCAAGGCGATGCAGGAGCGTGCCTTCGCCGACCCCAAGATCAAGTTTGTCTGGGACAGCGAGGTCGCGGAGATCAAGGGCGACCCGAAGCTGGCCGGCCTGTCGCTGCGGAACCTCAAGACCGGTGAGATCTCCGAGCTGCCGGTGACGGGGCTGTTCATCGCGATCGGCCACGACCCGCGCACCGAGCTCTTCAAGGGTCAGCTCGACCTGGACGAGGAGGGCTACCTCAAGGTCGACGCGCCCTCGACCCGGACGAACCTGAGCGGTGTCTTCGGCGCCGGCGATGTCGTCGACCACACCTACCGCCAGGCGATCACCGCGGCCGGCACCGGCTGCTCCGCCGCCCTGGACGCCGAGCGCTTCCTGTCCGCGCTCGCGGCCGCCGAGGACGCCGCGGAGCCCGAGAAGACCACTGTCTGACCCCCTTCCCGCCCCACCGCATCACCAAGTTAAGGAGCCCGCCGTGGCCGGCACCCTGAAGAATGTGACCGACGACTCCTTTGAGCAGGACGTCCTCAAGAGCGACAAGCCCGTCCTGGTGGACTTCTGGGCCGCCTGGTGCGGTCCGTGCCGCCAGATCGCGCCGTCGCTCGAGGCAATCGCCTCCGAGTACGGCGACAAGATCGAGATCGTCAAGCTCAACATCGACGAGAACCCGGGCACGGCCGCCAAGTACGGCGTCATGTCCATCCCCACCCTGAACGTCTACCAGGGTGGCGAGGTCGCCAAGACCATCGTCGGTGCGAAGCCGAAGGCCGCGATCGTGCGTGACCTCGAGGACTTCATCGCCGAGTAGTGCGCCGCCGCACACAGGCGGCGGATGTTTCACGTGAAACACGAATGGGCCAACCCTTCCGGGTTGGCCCATTCGCATGAGGGCCGTCGGCAGAGAAAGCACGCGTCCTCGACCACCGAGGAGCGACAGGGGCCATCGGTCACAGCGGGCGCAGGGCGGGTTCCTTCTGTACGGCTCCCAGGAGACGGTCGAGCGCCAACTCCACGTCTTCCTTCCAGGAGAGCGTCGTCCGCAGTTCCAGCCTCAGCCGCGGGTAAGTCGGGTGCGGTCGTACCGTCTTGAAGCCCACCGCCAGCAGATGGTCCGCGGGCAGAACACACGCCGTCTCTTTCCAGTGGGCATCACCGAAGGCCTCGATCGCCTTGAAGCCCCGACGCAGCAAATCCTTGGCGACCGTCTGGACCATCACACGGCCCAGCCCCTGCCCTTGGTATCCCGGCATGATGAAGGCGGTCATGAGCTGAACCGCGTCGGGCGACACCGGGCTTGTGGGGAACGCCGTGGAGCGGGGGACATAGGCCGGGGGCGCGTACAGCACAAAGCCCACCGGGACGTCGTCCACGTAGACCACACGGCCGCAGGATCCCCAGTCCAGAAGGACTGCAGAGATCCACGCCTCCTTCTCCAGTGCGGACGTACCCGCCTTTACCGCGGCCTCGCCGCTGACGGGGTCCAATTCCCAGAAGACACACGCGCGACAGCGCTTGGGAAGGTCCGGAAGGTTGTCCAGCGTGAGCGGTACGAGCCGGCGCCCCATGAAGGCAGTTCCTCGCTTCCTTCGCCCGCAGCGTCGCGGGCGGCCGTCAGAGCGCTCCGCTCCCTGAGGAGGCTGCCGACGAAGCCGCCGACCGCCCCGAGGCCCAGGCCAGCGGTCACCAGTCCGGTACGGCTCACGGTTCGCATGGCCCCCGCCTCCCCAATCACGGTGCCGTCAGGTGGATGCGCCATACCCGAAAGCATCGTATCCACGATGCGATTCCATCGATACCGTCTCAAAGCAAAGAGCGGACCGTGTTCCGGTACACACCGGACACGATCCGCTCTGGTGGTCGGCCGATAGGGAAAACCGTCCTGCCACCCGGCGACTCAGCTCTCCGTCTCCTCGGAGTCGTCCTCCGAGAGAACCTGCTGAAGAACCGGCCCCTCACCGGGGGCGAGGGAGCTGAGGATGCGCTGCAGGTCGTCCATCGAGGCGAACTCGACGACGATCTTCCCCTTCTTCTGGCCGAGGTCGACCTTCACCCGGGTTTCGAAGCGGTCCGAGAGCCGAGTCGCGAGTTCACTCAGCGCCGGGGAGAGCCGGGTACCGGCGCGCGGTCCCTTGGAGCGCGGAGCCGTCTGCGGACGCGATCCCATGAGGGTCACGATCTCCTCGACGGCCCGTACCGAAAGTCCCTCGGCCACGATCCGGTGAGCCAGGCGGTCCTGCTCCTCGGAGTCCTCGACGGACAGAAGAGCCCGTGCATGCCCCGCCGACAGCACCCCGGCGGCGACCCGGCGCTGGACTGCGGGAGAGAGCTTCAACAGACGCAGGGTGTTGGAGACCTGCGGACGGGACCGGCCGATGCGGTCCGCCAGCTGGTCGTGCGTGCAGTTGAAGTCCTTGAGGAGCTGGTCGTAGGCGGCAGCCTCTTCCAGCGGGTTCAGCTGGGCACGGTGCAGGTTCTCCAGCAGCGCGTCCAGGAGGAGCTTCTCGTCATCGGTGGCCCGCACGATCGCCGGGATGGCATCCAGCCCCGCCTCACGGCAGGCCCGCCAGCGCCGCTCGCCCATGATGAGCTCGTAGCGCGCCGGACCCACCTGCCGTACGACGACGGGCTGCAGCAGGCCGACCTCCTTGATGGAGGTGACAAGCTCCGCGAGCGCATCCTCGTCGAAGACCTCACGGGGCTGCCGTGAGTTCGGAGTGATGGCGTCGAGGGGCAGCTCGGCGAAGTGGGCGCCGACCGGCGCCGCGGGCGCCTCCCCGAATCCGTTCGATGACAGCTCGTCTGTTTCATGTGAAACAGGCGGGAGCGTAGCCACCTTCGCGGCCGCCACCCCTCGCTCCGCGGTCAGTACCGGCACCGCTGCCGGCGACGTGGACCCACCACCGCTTGCCGCAGCAGGAACTGCCGCCTTCTCCCCTGTCGGGGCTGCCGGGATCAGTGCGCCGAGACCACGGCCCAACCCCCTCCGTCGCTCGCTCACTGGATCCCCTCCACCATGCTCTGTTCGTTCTCTGCGCCCAGGTGGGCATGCTGCGCGTCGTAGGCCACACCGACGCCGCGCAGTGCGATCTCTCGTGCCGCCTCAAGATACGAGAGGGCACCGCTCGATCCCGGATCGTAGGTCAGCACCGTCTGCCCGTAACTCGGCGCCTCCGAGATGCGGACCGAGCGCGGAATGCTCGTCCGCAGCACCTCTTCGCCGAAGTGGCTGCGTACCTCGTCCGCGACCTGGGACGCGAGACGCGTCCGGCCGTCGTACATGGTGAGCAGGATGGTCGACACGTGCAGGTCGGGATTGAGGTGCCCCCGTACCAGGTCGACGTTGCGCAGCAGCTGGCCCAGGCCCTCCAATGCGTAGTACTCGCACTGGATCGGGATAAGGACCTCCGCGCCGGCGACCAGCGCGTTGACGGTCAGCAGTCCGAGCGACGGCGGGCAGTCGATGAGGATGTAGTCCAGCGGCTGCTCGTACGCCTGGATCGCCCGCTCCAGCCGACTCTCTCGGGCCACCAGGGACACCAGCTCGATCTCCGCACCGGCGAGATCGATCGTGGCGGGGGCACAGAAGAGGCCTTCGACATCGGGGACCGGCTGGACGACTTCCGAGAGTGGCTTGCTGTCGATCAACACGTCGTAGATGGAAGGAACCTCGGCGTGGTGGTCGATTCCCAGCGCGGTGGAGGCATTGCCCTGAGGGTCGAGGTCGATCACCAGGACGCGTCCGCCATGCAGGGCAAGCGAAGCGGCAAGGTTGACCGTGGTCGTGGTCTTGCCCACGCCGCCCTTCTGGTTGGCGACCACCATGACTCGGGTCTGCTCGGGCCGTGGCAGGCCCTCGCCGGCCCGGCCCAGTGCTTCCACCGCAAGTTGGGCAGCACGACCGATGGGAGTGTCGTCCATCGGGGGCGGTGTTTCACGTGAAACATCCTCCCCCATCGACTCGGTACGGGGACCGGGGACCGGATCGGTCATCGGTCCCGCGATGTTGGCGTCGGACCGCAACGATTCACTCTCCTCGACTTCAGGCTCGCAATGAACAGAGCCTCCCATGCCTTCGGGGTCGTGAACCAGCGAGGCCCGTTGTTCTGTGGAGAAATCCACCTCTGTGGACAACTCCGTGCCCTCCACGGGTGACAAAGTCCCGCCGGAAGCGGAGTCTTCTCCGAGAGATCCGAGGGGCTTGCGGTCGCGGGGTTCGGCCGCGGCCCGACCTCGACTGATGATGCCGTGCAGCAATGAGCGACGTTTCACGTGAAACACGATGCACAGCGCTCACGGCCGAACCCTGGCGACACTCCGGCATGCGTAGGTTTGGCAGCTTGTGTGGAGTACGTCTCGTCGTCAGGACGGATCAGCGCCGTCGACGCGTCCGTCCTGTCCGTGCCGCCTTGGCTCGCTTCGCTGCGAAGCGCACACCACCGGGGCTCTCCCCGACCTCGACACGCACCACGGTTGACAGCGGATCCACGACACCCTCACCCACATGCAGTACGGACGTCTCCACGGCGCCGAGCTTGCTCAGAGCCGTGGCGGCGCTCTTCAGCTCCTCCTCCGCCGTGTCGCCCTTGAGGGCAAGCATCTCTCCGTACGGACGCAGCAGCGGGATGCCCCAGGTGGCCAGGCGATCCAGCGGAGCCACGGCACGCGCGGTCACGACATGGACGGGGGGAATCTTGCCCATGACCTCCTCGGCGCGGCCACGGATGACCGTCACGTGGTCGAGGCCCAGGAGCTCCACGACCTCGGTGAGGAAGTTCGTACGACGCAGCAGGGGTTCGAGCAGCGTGATCTTGAGGTCCTCCCGGACGAGCGCCAGTGGAATGCCGGGCAGCCCGGCGCCGGAGCCCACGTCGCACACCGTCACGCCTTCGGGCACGACCTCGGAGAGCACCGCGCAGTTCAGCAGGTGCCTCTCCCACAGCCGGGGCACCTCGCGAGGGCCGATCAGGCCGCGCTGCACTCCCGCCTCGGCCAGCAGCTCCGCGTACCGGACCGCGTCCGCGAACCGATCACCGAATACCTCGCGTGCCTGCTCGGGCGCAGGGGGAAGCTCCGCTGCCTCCGTCACGGGGACCGTCCTTCCGTACCGCATAAGCGCACTGAGCGCTGACCACCAGGACTATCAGGAACCATCAGCTGCCCGGGTTCCACGGCTTCGGGGACTACCAGGCTGACAAACTTCGGCCCCGCCTGCGCAACAGACGGGGCCGGAGGAACGTACGTACCGAATCAGGCGGGAAGCACGACGACGAAGCGCTGCGGCTCCTCGCCCTCGGACTCGCTCCGCAGCCCCGCGGCCTTGACCGCGTCGTGGACCACCTTGCGCTCGAAGGGCGTCATCGGCTTCAGCTTCACGGGCTCGCCAGAGCTCTTGACCTCGGCCGCGGCCTTGGCGCCGAGCTCCGAGAGCTCCTCGCGCTTCTTGGCGCGGTAGCCCGCGATGTCCAGCATCAGACGGCTGCGGTCGCCGGTCTCCCGGTTCACGGCAAGGCGCGTGAGCTCCTGGAGCGCCTCCAGCACCTCACCGTCCCGGCCGACCAGCTTCTGCAGGTCACGGCCGCCGGTGTCACTGATGATCGAGACAGCGGCACGGTCGGCCTCGACGTCCATGTCGATGTCGCCGTCGAGGTCGGCGATGTCCAGCAGACCCTCGAGGTAGTCCGCCGCGATCTCGCCTTCCTGCTCCAGGCGGGTCAGGGTGTCGCCACCCTCGGTGGCGGCGGAGGTGGTGCCTTCCGTCACGGGATGGACTCCTTCTTACTTCTTGGACGGGGACTTGGGCCGCTGCGGACCCTTGCGCTGTCCGGACTGGGCCTTGCTGCGGGTACCGGTGCTGGGCTTGTTTGCGCCGCCGGCCGGCTTGGCGGCGGGCTTGGCGTCGTCCGGTTCATCGGACTTGCTCAGCGACAAAGGGGTGCTCTTCGGCTCGGACTCGCCGGCGGCCTTCGCGCTGCCCGACTGGCGCTGGGACTTGCTCTGCCGCTTGGGCTGCTGCCGCCGGGGAGCGCCACCGGTCGTCTGCGTACCGTCCTCGGTCTCGGCGACGGCGGTAGCCTCGCCCTTCCCGATGGTGCCGTCGGACTGGGCCGCCAGGCCCGCCTTGGTCAGAGCGTTGATGAACTTGCGCTCGAACTCGTTGCGGTCGCGCCCCTTGGCGACGATCGCCTTGACGACGGCCCTCTGGCCGCGGCTGCGGGTCTTGCCGTGGTGCAGGACGTGCTTCTGCAGACGCTCCAGGAACGCGGCCTGGGCCTTGGAGCCCGGAGTCGGGTTGTTGCGGATGACGTACATCTGCTGGCCCATGGTCCACACGTTGGTGGTCAGCCAGTAGACGAGGACACCGACCGGGAAGTTGATGCCGAAGATGGCGAACATGACCGGGAAGACGTACATCAGCATCTTCTGCTGCTGCATGAACGGCGTCTTCACCGTGGTGTCGACGTTCTTCGTCATCAGCTGGCGCTGCGTGTAGAACTGCGACGCCGACATCAGGACGATCATGATCGCGGTGACGACCCGGACGTCCATCAGGGTGGCGCCGAGCTGAGTGACCTTGTCCGCGCTGTCGGTGAACTTCGCCGCGAGCGGGGCGCCGAAGATGTGCGCCTTACGGGCGCTCGCCAGCAGCTGATCGTCGATGACGCCGATCGTCTTGCCGGTCGCGATGCCGTTGAGCACGTGGTAGAGGGCGAAGAAGAACGGGGACTGCGCCAGGATGGGAAGGCACGAGGAGAGCGGGTTGGTACCCGACTCCTTGTACAGCTTCATCATCTCTTCGGACTGGCGCTGCTTGTCGTTCTTGTAGCGCTCCTGGATCTTCTTCATCTCGGGCTGCAGGGTCTGCATGGCCCGGGTCGCCTTGATCTGCTTCACGAAGAGCGGGATCAGGCAGATGCGGATCAGGATCACCAGGGACACGATGGACAGGCCCCAGGCCCAGCCCGTGTCGGCACCGAAGACCTTCCCGTACACCGAGTGGAACTGGACGATGACCCAGGAAACGGGAATCGTGATGAAGCTGAAGAGGCTGGCAATCGTGTCCACTAATCATGCTCCTTGGACATGGGACGGGGTCTCTGCGGCCGGGCTCGAGGGAATGTGCCCCTCGATGGCCGGTTCGGCGGCGGAGGGCCCGCCCTTGCGTGCGCGCCAGGCGTTACGCAGCATTTCGTGCCACCGCGGACGCTTGCGCGGCGGAACATGGTCCACACCGCCCAGCGACCACGGATTGCACCGCAGGATGCGCCAGGCGGTGAGTGCCGTTCCCTTGATCGCACCGTGCCGGTCGATGGCCTGGTACCCGTAGTGGGAGCACGACGGGTAGTACTTGCACACCGGCCCGAGCAACGGGCTGATGGTCCACTGGTACAGCTTGATCAGCGCCAGCAGCGGGTACTTCATCGCGCGCCCCCTCCCAGCAGCCGCTGAAGGGCGGCATCCAGGTCTTGGGCCAGCTGTGCATGGTCGGCGTCACCCGCACCGGGCAGCGCTCGTACGACTACCAGGCTACCGGGGGGCAACAGGGCCACTCGGTCACGCATCAGGTGGCGAAGCCGGCGCTTCACCTTGTTGCGTACGACCGCGCCACCCACTGCTTTGCTGACGACGAAACCCGCACGCGTCGGGGGAGCGCTCTCCCCAGGCGCGTGCGGGTCCGTTGCACCGCTACGTAGATGGACGACGAGAAGCGGGCGTCCGGCCCGGCGTCCTCGGCGTACCGCGGTCGCGAAGTCCTCGCGCCGCCTCAGCCGATTCTCGGTAGGCAGCACGTCATGACCTGATCGGGATCAGGCGGACAGGCTGGCGCGACCCTTGCCACGGCGGGACGCGAGAATCGCGCGGCCGGCACGGGTGCGCATACGCAGCCGGAAGCCGTGGGTCTTCGCGCGACGACGGTTGTTCGGCTGGAAGGTGCGCTTGCTCACTCGGGGGCTCCAGAGAAAATTGGTAGTTGCGGGGTGCCGTCTTGGCTGTCACCGTGCGCCCACGAGTAGCTCGCTTACGCCCGAGTGCACCGCTTCCCGATCACCGGTAAGTGCCCTGGTAGGAGCACTAGCAAGTGATCTATGCCCATCGGAGGCAGGCGGCAGCAGCCATCGACAACTCGACCTGGTCACGGTACGCGGGGCTACGCCATCCGGTCAAACCAGTGGTCACTGGGGGACACTATCCACAGGCTGGGGACAACAACTTGAACCCTACCGGTCGCCCTGACTACCGTGGCTGAACTCCGATTCGTTCCCTTCCCCCCGACCCAGCTGTTTCGTTCCAGACCGCCCCACCCGAGTTACATCCCGACTAGTCCCAGAACCACACGTTCGTGGGACCCCGTGAGAGAGCGTGCCCTGTGGCTGACGTACCTGCCGATCTTGCCGCAGTGTGGCCACGCGTACTCGAGCAACTCCTCGGCGAGGGCCGCGGCCAGGGTGTCGAGGTCAAGGACGAGCACTGGATCAAGCGCTGCCAGCCGCTGGCCCTGGTCGCCGACACCGCTCTGCTCGCCGTACCGAACGAGTTTGCGAAGGGCGTTCTCGAAGGCCGCCTCGCGCCGATCGTCAGCGAGACACTGAGCCGCGAGTGCGGTCGCCCGATCCGCATCGCAATCACTGTCGACGACTCCGCGGGCGAGCCGCCGGCGTCGGCGTCCCCCGCCCCGCCGCGCTACGAGGAGCCCGAGCTCCCCTCCGGCCCCGGCCAGGGCCGTGACCCGTACGAGAGCCGGGGGCGCGAGGGATACGAGGGGTACGGTCGTCACCGCGCCGACGACCACCGGCAGGGCCACAACGACCGCCACCAGGGCGGCCCCGGCGACCAGCTGCCTCCGTCCCGCGGGGACCAGCTCCCGACCGCGCGGCCCGCGTACCCGGACTACCAGCGCCCCGAGCCGGGCGCCTGGCCGCGGCCGTCGCAGGACGACTACGGCTGGCAGCAGCAGCGCCTCGGCTTCCCCGAGCGCGACCCGTACGCGTCGCCGTCGCAGGACTACCGCCCGCAGTCGATGGACCGTCCGTCGTACGACCAGGACCGGCCCTCGTACGACCATGACCGGCCGTCATACGACCATGACCGGCCCTCGTACGAGCAGCAGCGAGCGGACTACGACCAGCAGCGGTCCGACTACGACAAGCGTCCCGATCGCCGCAACATCCCGGACTCGTCCCCCGGCAGTGGTCATGTGCACCGCGGCGGCCCGGTCGGTTCCGCGCTGCCCGCCTCCAGCGGCGCCCCCGGTCCGCTGGCCGCGCAGCCCGCGCCGGCCACCGGACCCGGCGAGCCCACCGCGCGCCTGAACCCCAAATACCTCTTCGACACCTTCGTCATCGGTGCCTCGAACCGCTTCGCGCACGCCGCCGCGGTCGCCGTCGCCGAGGCGCCGGCGAAGGCGTACAACCCCCTCTTCATCTACGGGGAGTCGGGGCTCGGCAAGACGCACCTGCTGCACGCGATCGGGCACTACGCGCGCAGCCTCTACCCGGGCACGCGTGTGCGGTACGTGAGCTCCGAGGAGTTCACCAACGAGTTCATCAACTCCATCCGCGACGGCAAGGGCGACAGCTTCCGCAAGCGGTACCGGGAGATGGACATCCTTCTGGTCGACGACATCCAGTTCCTGGCGGACAAGGAGTCGACGCAGGAGGAGTTCTTCCACACCTTCAACACGCTCCACAACGCGAACAAGCAGATCGTGCTCTCCAGCGACCGGCCGCCGAAGCAGCTGGTGACCCTGGAGGACCGGCTGCGGAACCGTTTCGAGTGGGGTCTGATCACCGACGTCCAGCCGCCCGAGCTGGAGACCCGTATCGCGATCCTTCGTAAGAAGGCGGTGCAGGAGCAGCTCAACGCCCCGCCGGAGGTGCTGGAGTTCATCGCCTCGCGGATCTCCCGCAACATCCGTGAGCTGGAGGGCGCGCTGATCCGGGTGACGGCGTTCGCGTCGCTCAACCGGCAGCCGGTGGACCTTGGGTTGACGGAGATCGTCCTCAAGGACCTGATCCCGGGCGGCGAGGACTCGGCACCGGAGATCACCGCGCCCGCGATCATGGCGGCCACGGCCGACTACTTCGGGCTGACGGTGGAGGACCTGTGCGGCACCTCGCGCGGGCGCGCCCTGGTGACCGCCCGCCAGATCGCCATGTACCTGTGCCGCGAGCTGACGGACCTCTCCCTGCCGAAGATCGGCGCCCAGTTCGGCGGCCGCGACCACACGACCGTCATGCACGCCGACCGCAAGATCCGCGCGCTGATGGCCGAGCGGCGCTCCATCTACAACCAGGTCACCGAGCTGACCAACCGCATCAAGAACGGCTGACAGCCACCGCAGCACGTCGCTGAGGGCGCCCCGGGACGATTCCCGAGGGCGCCCTCTTCGTCTTCCCAAGGGCCCCTTCGGCCTCTCCGAGGGCGGCAAGGCGTCCTCCGCCTGCTGCTGCCGAAGGCCCGCTTCGAAGGCCCGCTCGCTACTCCCAAAGGCCCGCTCACTGCTTCCGAGAGCGTTCAGCGCCGTTCCCCAGGACGTCTTTCGCCGGTCCTGAGGCGTCTTTCGCCGCTCTCAAGGACGTTCTTCGCCGCTTCCGAGGCCGCGTGCGGGGCGCCGACGGGCCGTGCACCGTCCACCCGCTGTTCGAATACGAGCCGAGTTACGGCCGCCCTCCACAGATATGCGGACTTTCTCGCGTCCACACCCTGGGGACTGGGAAGTTGTCCAGATCGTGTCCACAGGGTGTGCTGTTAAAAGACCATCGTCCCAGCTCAACAGCTTGTGGATTGGTGGACAGAAGATCTCCACAGACTGTGGACAGAGTGATGATCCACAGCCTGTGCACCAAGTTGTCCACCGGCGGCCCACAGGCTGAGCCCCGTTGTCCCCAGCAAAACCCAGCTTCTCCACACGGCTGTCCACTGTTCGGCAACGCGACGCGCCTGCTCACCGTGTCGAGTGAAAGGCGTCACACCAAGGTGCCGGGTTGGCCTGTGGGGAACGTGGGTAAAGCTGGGGACGGCGTTGGGGAGAAGTGCCCCAAGCCTGTGCATCGAGTGTGCAGAACTTTTCGCTGTCCACAGATGACCCCGGTTGTCCACCGCCTCCACCCACAGGGTCAGTGGACAAAATTTGGGGCCTGACCTGCGAAAACGAGGTTATCCACGGTTTCCACAGGCCCTACTACTACTCCCAACTAGAGAGAGCTGGGAATCCGCTTCGAAGGGGGCCCTGTGCACAACTCGCTGTCTCGGCCCCGGCTGCCGCTCGACGCGACTTGACCCAGGGCGGCAACGACTGTCAGTGCGGTGCGTCAGACTGGTCACCGGTGTCCTGCCCCTCACAGGGATCGACGACACCGAGTCAGACGACGAAGGCCAGGCAGGGCGAGAGCGCCGGCAATAGCAGGAGGCGGCTTACGGTGAAGATCCGGGTGGAACGCGACGTACTCGCGGAGGCAGTGGCCTGGGCGGCTCGCAGCCTCCCGGCACGACCGCCGGCGCCTGTCCTCGCCGGCCTCCTGCTGAGGGCCGAGGACGGGGCTCTCAGCCTCTCCAGCTTCGACTACGAGGTCTCCGCACGCGTGTCGGTGGAGGCGGAGGTCGAGGAGGACGGCACGGTCCTCGTGTCGGGCCGTCTGCTCGCCGACATCTGTCGCGCCCTCCCCAACCGGCCGGTGGAGATTTCCACAGACGGTGTACGGGCGACGGTGGTCTGCGGCTCCTCCCGCTTCACCCTCCACACCCTGCCGGTGGAGGAGTACCCGGCGCTCCCGCAGATGCCGAACGCCACGGGCACCGTCCCCGGTGAGGTCTTCGCGTCCGCCGCCGCCCAGGTGGCCATCGCCGCCGGGCGCGACGACACGCTGCCCGTCCTCACCGGTGTGCGCATCGAGATCGAGGGCGACACGGTCACCCTGGCGTCCACCGACCGCTACCGCTTCGCGGTCCGCGAGTTCCTGTGGAAGCCGGAGAACCCGGATGCGTCCGCGGTCGCCCTGGTGCCCGCCAAGACCCTCCTGGACACCGCCAAGGCGCTCACCAGCGGCGACAGCGTCACCCTGGCGCTGTCCGGCTCGGGGTCGGGCGAGGGCCTGATCGGCTTCGAGGGCGCGGGGCGGCGTACGACCACGCGTCTGCTGGAGGGTGACCTCCCGAAGTACCGCACGCTGTTCCCGACGGAGTTCAACTCCATCGCCGTCATCGAGACCGCCCCCTTCGTGGAGGCCGTCAAGCGCGTGGCCCTCGTCGCCGAGCGCAACACCCCGGTGCGGCTCAGCTTCGAGCAGGGCGTGCTCATCCTGGAGGCGGGCTCCAGCGACGACGCACAGGCTGTGGAAAGGGTCGACGCGCAGCTGGACGGCGACGACATCTCCATCGCCTTCAACCCGACCTTCCTGCTGGACGGCCTGAGCGCCATCGACTCCCCGGTGGCACAGCTCTCCTTCACGACGTCCACGAAGCCCGCTCTGCTGTCCGGCAAGCCGGCCGTGGACGCCGAGGCGGACGAGGCCTACAAGTACCTGATCATGCCGGTGCGCCTCAGCGGCTGATGCCCGGCGGCCTGGCCGGGCAGACGCCCGGCCGGACCCCGTCGCGCCCGGCGGCGCGCCGCGCCCCCTCGGATGACGCCGCAGGTGAGGGCGTACGTATGAGCGCGTATGCCCACAGGTGTGCATGAGCGTCCGGGTTTAGGCTCGGACGCGGGTACGAAAGTGCCTTTCGCGGGTACGCAGTGCCCTCATGCCACGTCGCAACCTAAGGAACAACTGATGGAGCTCGGTCTCGTCGGCCTCGGCAAGATGGGCGGCAACATGCGCGAGCGGATCCGCCGCGCAGGTCACACCGTCATCGGATACGACCGCAACCCGGACGTCGCCGATGTCCACAGCCTCGAAGAGCTTGTGGGCAAGCTCAAGGGCCCGCGCGTGGTGTGGGTGATGGTCCCCGCCGGTGCCGCGACGCAGTCCACCGTCGACGAGCTGGGCGAGCTCCTGGAGCCCGGCGACATCGTCGTGGACGGCGGGAACTCGCGCTGGACGGACGATGAGAAGCACGCGGAGGAGCTGGCCGCCAAGGGCATCGGGTTCGTCGACTGCGGCGTCTCCGGCGGCGTCTGGGGCCTGCAGAACGGCTATGCGCTGATGTACGGCGGCGACGCCGAGAACATCGCCAAGGTGCAGCCGATCTTCGACGCGCTCAAGCCCGAGGGCGACTTCGGCGCCGTACACGCGGGCAAGGTCGGCGCGGGCCACTTCTCGAAGATGGTCCACAACGGCATCGAGTACGCCATGATGCAGGCCTACGCCGAAGGCTGGGAGCTGCTCGAGAAGGTCGACTCGGTCACGGACGTCCGCGAGGTCTTCAGGTCCTGGCAGGAGGGCACGGTCATCCGTTCCTGGCTGCTCGACCTGGCGGTCAACGCCCTCGACGGGGACGAGCACCTGGAGAAGCTGCGCGGCTACGCCGAGGACTCCGGCGAGGGCCGCTGGACGGTGGAGGCCGCCATCGACAACGCGGTCCCGCTGCCGGCGATCACGGCGTCGCTGTTCGCGCGGTTCGCCTCGCGGCAGGACGATTCGCCGCAGATGAAGATGATCGCCGCGCTGCGGAACCAGTTCGGCGGCCACGCGGTCGAGAAGAAGTAATCCACAGATCCACGGGCCGACGGGCCGTGGATCCACACCCTGGGGGAGGTCGGCGAACGACCATGCACGTCACGCATCTGTCGCTGGCCGACTTCCGCTCGTACGCCCGGGTCGAGGTCCCGCTCGACCCGGGCGTCACCGCCTTCGTGGGACCCAACGGGCAGGGCAAGACGAACCTCGTCGAGGCGGTCGGCTATCTCGCCACCCTCGGCAGCCACCGGGTCTCGTCCGACGCGCCCCTGGTCCGCATGGGCGCCGAACGCGCGATCATCCGGGCCCAGGTCCGGCAGGACGAGCGCCGGCAGCTCGTCGAGCTGGAGCTGAACCCGGGCAAGGCCAATCGCGCTCGCATCAACAGGTCCTCGCAGGTCAGACCCCGTGACGTGCTGGGCATCGTACGTACTGTCCTGTTCGCCCCGGAGGACCTCGCGCTGATCAAGGGCGACCCCGGGGAGCGGCGCCGTTTCCTCGACGAGCTGATCACCGCCCGCTCCCCGCGCATGGCCGGCGTCCGTTCCGACTACGAGCGGGTCCTCAAGCAGCGCAACACCCTCCTCAAGACGGCCGCGCTGGCCCGCCGGCACGGCGGCCGTTCCATGGATCTGTCCACCCTCGACGTGTGGGACCAGCACCTCGCCCGCGCCGGCGCCGAACTGCTCGCCCAGCGCCTGGACCTGATCGCCGCGCTCCAGCCGCTCGCCGACAAGGCGTACGAACAGCTGGCACCCGGCGGCGGCCCGATCGCCCTGGAGTACAAGCCGTCCGCCCCGGGTGAGGCCCACACGCGGGACGCCCTCTACGAGCAGTTGATGGCCGCGCTCGCCGAGGCCCGCAAGCAGGAGATCGAGAGGGGCGTCACCCTGGTGGGTCCCCAACGTGACGAACTTCTCCTCAAGCTCGGCCAGCTTCCGGCAAAGGGATACGCGTCACACGGCGAGTCCTGGTCGTACGCGCTGGCGCTGCGCCTGGCGTCGTACGACCTCCTGCGCGCCGAGGGGAACGAGCCGGTGCTCGTCCTCGACGACGTCTTCGCCGAGCTGGACACCCGCAGAAGAGAGCGCCTCGCGGAACTCGTCGCCCCGGGAGAGCAGGTGCTGGTGACCGCCGCGGTCGACGACGACGTGCCGGGGGTCCTGGCGGGAACGCGGTACACCGTGTCCGAGGGGACCGTGGAGCGCGTATGAGCGACACCCCCGCACAGACTCCCGAGCCTTCGAAGAAGACGCCCGAACCCTCCGGAGTGGACCTCGCGCGCGTGGCGCTCAGAGCGGCCAAGGAGCAGGCACGCGCGCGTGGGGACGCCGCACAGCAGAAGAGGCAGGCGCGGCGCGGCGGCCTGCGCTCCGGCGCGCGCGCCGACGGCCGCGACCCCATGGCGCTCGGCGCGGCGATCAACCGGCTGCTCACGGAGCGTGGCTGGGAGACCCCGGCCGCGGTGGGCGGGGTGATGGGGCGCTGGCCGCAGATCGTCGGGGAGGACCTCGCCAAGCACTGTGTGCCGCAGCGGTACGACGAGGACGAGCGTGTTCTGACCGTGCAGTGCGACTCCACGGCCTGGGCGACGCAGCTTCGGCTGCTGGCCCCGCAGCTGGTCGCCCGCCTCAACGAGGACCTCGGGCACGGCACCGTGCGGCTGCTCAAGGTGCAGGGGCCCGGCGGCCCCGCCCGCCGTTACGGCCCCCTGCGCGCCCCTGGGAGCACGGGCCCCGGCGACACCTACGGGTGACCGGCAGCGGCTCGAGCCCGTCGGCAACGGGTGATCGGGCCGGGTCCCGCCGTCCCTCCAGAGCTGATCAGGACCGGCCTGAGCCGCCGTTCGCGGCGGACCTGGGGCAGGCCCTGGCCGCTGTCCGGGCCTGCCCGGCACCGGGCCCTGACCGACCTTCGGAGCCGCCTGGGACCGGCTCGAACAGTGGTCCGCGGCCGGCGGACACGGAACGGGTCCTGGCCATTGGCCCCCCGCCGACCGGTACGGCGAGCTGTCGGCCCCCGGCCGAACCAGGACGACGGCGGAGCCCTCGGCTCCGGCTGAATCAGGACCGCGGAGCCCTCGCTCGGAGCCGCCCGGGACCGGCCCCGAGTCGTCGCTCATCGCTTGCCACGACCGGCCCACGCCGTCGGCCGGGGCCGACCGCGTGCGGTTGCGAAGATCTTCCTGACTCCGCAGTAGCCAAGGGTTGACACCCGGAAGCGCTGAGTGCCTCTGTGAGCCTCTTGGAGCCCCGTTCCGTATATGGGGAGTCGGCCGAGACCGGTTGAGGGCGGCACATGCGGACTCAGGTACCGGCAAACCCCCATCACTGTCGGCGCTACCGGTAGACTGGAAGCTAATCCCGCCCCACTAGTGGGGACCTTCGGGAAATGGTGTGCAACGCTGACTAAGGCTTACCAACGCAACACGCCGCAGCCGCTCCGGCCACCCGCCGGGAGATCGGCTTGTGCTGTGCCAGAAAGGGCGCTTCGTGGCCGATTCCGGCAACCCCAACGAGAACATCCCGTCCACCGACGCCGGCAACGGCGAGGCCAACACCTCGATCGGCGAGGTCGCAGCCTCGAACGGCGAAGTCACAGCCTCGTACGACGCCAGCGCCATCACCGTCCTCGAGGGTCTGGACGCGGTCCGCAAGCGACCCGGTATGTACATCGGCTCGACCGGTGAGCGCGGACTTCACCACCTTGTGTACGAGGTCGTGGACAACTCCGTCGACGAGGCGCTGGCCGGCCACGCGGACACGATCGACATCACGATCCTCGCCGACGGTGGCGTGCGCGTCATCGACAACGGCCGTGGCATCCCCGTGGGCATCGTCCCCTCCGAGGGGAAGCCGGCCCTCGAGGTCGTGCTGACGGTCCTGCACGCGGGCGGCAAGTTCGGCGGCGGCGGCTACGCGGTCTCCGGCGGTCTGCACGGCGTCGGCGTGTCCGTCGTGAACGCCCTGTCGAGCAAGGTCTCCGTCGAGGTCAAGACCGACGGCTTCCGCTGGACGCAGGAATACAAGATGGGCGTCCCGACAGCCCCGCTCTCCCAGAACGAGGCTACGGACGAGACCGGCACCTCGGTCACCTTCTGGGCCGACGCGGACATCTTCGAGACCACCGAATACTCCTTCGAGACGCTCTCACGGCGCTTCCAGGAGATGGCGTTCCTCAACAAGGGTTTGACGATCAAACTCACTGATGAGCGCGAGTCGGCGAAGGCCACCGCCGGGGCGGACGAGGCGGGTGCGGACGAGAAGGACGAGGTCAAGACCGTCACGTACCACTACGAGGGCGGCATCGTCGACTTCGTGAAGTACCTCAACTCCCGCAAGGGAGACGCGGTGCACCCCACCGTCATCGACCTCGAGGCCGAGGACAGGGACAAGAGCCTGTCCCTCGAGGTCGCGATGCAGTGGAACAGCGGCTACACCGAGGGCGTGTACTCCTTCGCCAACATCATCCACACCCACGAGGGCGGCACGCACGAGGAGGGCTTCCGCGCGGCGCTGACCTCGTTGATCAACAAGTACGCGCGCGACAAGAAGCTGCTGCGCGAGAAGGACGACAACCTCACGGGCGACGACATCCGCGAGGGTCTGACCGCGATCATCTCGGTCAAGCTGAGCGAGCCGCAGTTCGAGGGCCAGACAAAGACCAAGCTGGGCAACACGGAGGCGAAGACCTTCGTCCAGAAGGCGGTCTACGAGCACCTCAACGACTGGCTGGACCGCAACCCGAACGAGGCCGCGGACATCATCCGCAAGTCGATCCAGGCGGCCACCGCGCGCGTGGCGGCCCGCAAGGCGCGTGACCTCACCCGCCGCAAGGGCCTCCTTGAGTCGGCGTCCCTGCCGGGCAAGCTCTCCGACTGCCAGTCGAACGACCCCACCAAGTGCGAGATCTTCATCGTCGAGGGTGACTCCGCCGGCGGTTCGGCCAAGTCCGGCCGCAACCCGCAGTACCAGGCGATCCTCCCGATCCGAGGAAAGATCCTCAACGTCGAGAAGGCGCGGATCGACAAGATCCTGCAGAACCAGGAGATCCAGGCGCTGATCTCCGCCTTCGGTACCGGAGTCCACGAGGACTTCGACATCGAGAAGCTCCGCTATCACAAGATCATCCTGATGGCGGACGCCGACGTCGACGGCCAGCACATCAACACCCTGCTGCTGACCTTCCTGTTCCGCTTCATGCGGCCGCTGGTCGAGGCCGGGCACGTGTTCCTCTCCCGCCCGCCGCTCTACAAGCTCAAGTGGGGCCGGGACGACTTCGAGTACGCGTACTCGGACCGCGAGCGCGACGCCCTGATCGAGCTCGGCCGCCAGGCGGGCAAGCGCGTCAGGGAAGACTCGATCCAGCGCTTCAAGGGTCTCGGTGAGATGAACGCCGAGGAACTGCGCATCACGACGATGGACCAGGAGCACCGCGTCCTCGGCCAGGTCACCCTCGATGACGCCGCCCAGGCCGACGACCTGTTCTCGGTCCTGATGGGCGAGGACGTCGAGGCTCGCCGCGCGTTCATCCAGCGCAACGCCAAGGACGTCCGCTTCCTCGACATCTGAGTCGGTCTCAGCTGACCGCATCAGGAAGGATCTTCACCAGCAATGACCGACGAGAACACTCCGAGCACTCCTGAAGAAGAGGGCGAGATCGCCCTGCGTGTCGAGCCCGTCGGGCTCGAGACCGAGATGCAGCGCTCGTACCTCGACTACGCGATGTCCGTCATCGTGTCGCGCGCGCTGCCCGACGTACGGGACGGTCTCAAGCCCGTCCACCGCCGTGTGCTGTACGCCATGTACGACGGCGGCTACCGGCCCGAGAAGGGCTTCTACAAGTGCGCCCGTGTCGTCGGCGACGTCATGGGCAACTACCACCCGCACGGCGACTCCTCGATCTACGACGCGCTGGTCCGCCTCGCGCAGCCGTGGTCGATGCGGATGCCGCTGGTGGACTCCAACGGCAACTTCGGTTCTCCGGGCAACGACCCCGCGGCCGCCATGCGGTACACCGAGTGCAAGATGATGCCGCTGTCGATGGAGATGGTCCGCGACATCGACGAGGAGACCGTCGACTTCACGGACAACTACGACGGCCGCTCGCAGGAGCCGACCGTTCTGCCCGCCCGCTTCCCGAACCTGCTGATCAACGGCTCGGCGGGAATCGCGGTCGGCATGGCGACCAACATCCCGCCGCACAATCTGCGCGAGGTGGCGTCCGGCGCCCAGTGGTACCTGGAGAACCCCGAGGCCTCCCACGAGGAGCTCCTGGACGCGCTGATCGAGCGCATCAAGGGCCCCGATTTCCCGAGTGGTGCCCTCGTAGTGGGCCGCAAGGGCATCGAGGAGGCGTACCGCACGGGCCGTGGCTCCATCACGATGCGCGCGGTCGTCGAGGTCGAGGAGATCCAGAACCGCCAGTGCCTGGTGGTCACCGAGCTCCCCTACCAGGTCAACCCCGACAACCTCGCGCAGAAGATCGCCGACCTCGTGAAGGACGGCAAGGTCGGCGGCATCGCCGACGTCCGCGACGAGACGTCCTCGCGCACCGGCCAGCGCCTGGTCATCGTCCTGAAGCGGGACGCGGTCGCCAAGGTCGTCCTGAACAACCTGTACAAGCACACCGACCTGCAGACGAACTTCGGCGCCAACATGCTGGCGCTCGTCGACGGCGTGCCGCGCACCCTCTCCCTGGACGCGTTCATCCGCCACTGGGTGACGCACCAGATCGAGGTCATCGTCCGCCGTACGAAGTTCCGGCTCCGCAAGGCCGAGGAGCGCGCGCACATCCTGCGCGGCCTCCTCAAGGCCCTGGACGCCATCGACGAGGTCATCGCGCTGATCCGGCGCAGTGACACCGTCGAGATCGCACGCGAGGGCCTGATGGGCCTCCTGGAGATCGACGAGATCCAGGCCAACGCCATCCTCGAGATGCAGCTGCGCCGGCTGGCCGCCCTGGAGCGTCAGAAGATCATTCAGGAGCACGACGAGCTCCAGGCGAAGATCACCGAGTACAACGCGATCCTCGCTTCGCCCGTGCGCCAGCGCGGCATCATCAGCGAGGAACTCGCCGCGATCGTCGAGAAGTACGGCGACGACCGCCGCTCCAAGCTGGTGCCCTTCGACGGCGACATGTCCATCGAGGACCTCATCGCCGAAGAGGACATCGTCGTCACCATCACGCGCGGTGGCTACATCAAGCGGACCAAGACCGAGGACTACCGTTCGCAGAAGCGCGGCGGCAAGGGCGTACGCGGTACGAAGCTGAAGCAGGACGACATCGTCGACCACTTCTTCGTGTCGACGACGCACCACTGGCTGCTGTTCTTCACCAACAAGGGCCGCGTCTACCGCGCGAAGGCGTACGAACTCCCGGACGCCGGCCGGGACGCGCGAGGCCAGCACGTCGCCAACCTGCTGGCCTTCCAGCCGGACGAGGCGATCGCCGAGATCCTCGCGATCCGCGACTACGAAGCGGTGCCCTACCTGGTGCTCGCCACCAAGGGCGGGCTGGTCAAGAAGACGCCTCTGAAGGATTACGATTCGCCCCGCTCCGGCGGTGTCATCGCGATCAACCTCCGTGAGACGGAGGACGGTTCCGACGACGAACTGATCGGAGCCGAACTCGTATCGGCCGAGGACGACCTGCTTCTGATCAGCAAGAAGGCACAGTCGATCAGGTTCACCGCGACCGACGAGGCGCTACGGCCCATGGGCCGTGCCACCTCGGGCGTCAAGGGCATGAGTTTCCGTGAGGGGGACGAGCTGCTCTCGATGAATGTTGTTCGACCCGGTACGTTCGTGTTCACTGCCACAGACGGTGGGTACGCGAAGCGGACCGCCGTCGACGAGTACCGCGTCCAGGGTCGCGGTGGCCTCGGTATCAAGGCCGCCAAGATCGTCGAGGACCGCGGCTCGCTCGTCGGCGCGCTGGTGGTCGAGGAGACCGACGAGATCCTCGCCATCACGCTGTCCGGTGGTGTGATTCGTACGCGAGTCAACGAGGTCAGGGAGACGGGCCGTGACACCATGGGCGTCCAACTGATCAACCTGGGCAAGCGCGATGCCGTCGTCGGCATCGCTCGTAATGCCGAGGCCGGCCGCGAGGCGGAGGAAGTCGACGGTGGCGATGCCGTGGACGAGACCACCGAGGGCATCGAGGCCGCCGGTACGGACGAGGGCGAGCAGTCCTCGGACGAGTAGCGAGGAGTGAGTCATCGTGAGCGGAGCCACGGGCGCCGGAGCGACCGGTACGGAAACCGGTACGGAAACGGACGGCGGCCGTGGCTCCGCCACGGATTCGACTGACTCCCATGATTCTCATGGATCCCAGGGGGGAACTGTGACGGACACCCGAGGCCCGCAGGCCCAGCAGCCCAAGGCTGGAGCGGGCCCGGCCGCGCCGGGTGCCGCGTCGGCCGGCGCACCGGCCCAGGCTCCGGCCTCCGCCGCCACTGCGGCGGGCTCTCCGCTGCCGGGGGAGCGCCAGCCGCAGCCCGCGGGGCCGTACCACCCGCCGCAGGCCTACCAGCCGGCTCCGGCGGGTGCCGTACGCCGCCCCCGCACCGGCGCGCGCACCGCGCCCCGTACGCGCAAGGCGCGGCTGCGGGTGGCCAAGGCCGACCCGTGGTCGGTGATGAAGGTCAGCTTCCTGCTCTCCATCGCGCTGGGCATCTGCACGATCGTGGCATCAGCGGTGCTGTGGATGGTCATGAACGCGATGGGCGTCTTCTCCACCGTCGGCGGCACGATCTCCGAGGCCACCGGCTCGAACGAGGCCAACGGCTTCGATCTGCAGGCGTACCTGTCGCTGCCGCACGTTCTGACGTTCACGACGATCATCGCGGTCATCGACGTCGTCCTCGCGACCGCGCTGGCGACCCTCGGCGCGTTCATCTACAACCTCTCCGCGGCCACCGTGGGCGGCATCGAGCTGACGCTGGCCGAGGACGAGTAAACGTTGTCGAGCCTGTGAACGGCGCCTGCGAGGTCCCGGGAACTATCGATTTTGGGACTGGCCACGTCGTGCGCTAATCTTCAGAGGTCAGCGCGCGGGACATACACCGCAAGGCGCGGCGGGGCTATAGCTCAGTTGGTTAGAGCGCATCCCTGATAAGGATGAGGCCACAGGTTCAAATCCTGTTAGCCCCACCAGCACAGAGACCCCCAACCAGTCATGGTTGGGGGTCTTTGGCGTCTACGGCTGACATCAGCACCGGCATCGGCGCCGCACGAACAGTGTCGGGCAACGCGGGACCTCAGCGGCCGGCGCCGGGCGGAGAAGGCGTCGGGCATACAGACACGGAGAAGGTGTCGGGCACGGCGACACGGAGAAAGTGTCGGGCACGATGAAGGCCCGGCACCTCTTCCGAGGTGCCGGGCCTTCGTTCCTGGGGTCTTCCTGTGTCGCGTTGTACGCAAGTTCGCCGCTACGTCAGGAGGTCGGACGATCGCGTCGATCGGTCGGTCGGGGCGGAGAGCGGCGTGCTCAGTGCCGCAGGGGCGCGTCCGGCTCGGCGGGGGTCTCCTGGGCGCGCAGGGCGGCGGTGTCCGTGGCGGTGTCGTCCGAGGTCGGGCGGTGGCGGCAGCTCGGGGAGGAGCCGTGCGCCTCGGCGCGGATGCGCTGCTTCATCGTGGGGGGCAGGGACCGGGCGTAGGACCACATCCCGTGGGACAACATCGCCGGTGCGGTCACGGTGGCGTTGCCGTTGCGCGTGGTCCCGCTCTGCGGTACAGCCGCGGCGGCGGTCGTCGTGATGAGTCCGAGCGTCGTGCACAGCGCCAGGAAGGCGGTGACGATGGCGGTCCACAGCTTCATGACCTTGTTCTGGGCCATGGCCCCTCACTTTCGGGTCGGGCGATTTGCGTACTTTCCTCATGATGTGTATGGGGGCCGCGAAGTGGTGGACCGACGCCCGCGGCGCGTCGATCTTCCGATCAACACCACTCGGATGGACGCAAGGGGCCTGGAAAGTCCCTGAAAGCAAGGAAGAGCACGGAAAGTCACAGTCTGTGACGTGTGATCACCCTGAGATCAGAATGACGCCCTCCGGCCGGACAGCTGTATTCCGGGCGGCAGTTGGGGGCCGATGCAGGTCACCGATCGATATCGGTCGGTGTGTATAGTCGGGCGCCAGAGGTCCCCTACGTCAAAGAAAGACGAGGTCGCGCGGTGAAGAAGCTTCTCCTGGTCGCACTGGCCGCCATCGGCGGGCTCCTCGTGTACCGCCAGATCCAGGCGGATCGCGCCGAGCAGGATCTGTGGACGGAGGCGACTGACTCCGTGCCCACGGGTTCGTGAGTAGCCACAGACAACAGTCTCAGAGCAGGCCCCGACCGCCGGTGCGGTCGGGGCTTTGTGTTGTACGGGGGCGGCGGCGCGGCTCGTGGCGGGCACCCGGGTTCACGATGGCAAAGCAAATGCTTGCGACGGCAAATTCCGGCCCCGTGGAGAGGATCGTTTCGGCCGCTCGGGAGGAATGCGCGGGCGGCCGCGTGACGGGCGGGGCAGGATGGTCGACGGTCCGGGCTACGGCGAGGGGGCGCGTCATGGGGCGGCGCACGGGGTGGTGGCGTACGGAAGCGCGACGCGCGGCGGGGTGGCACGGGGTGCTGCGACGCGGCCGGGCGCTGGCGGCGGCGGCCGGAGCGGCCCTGTGCGTCACGGTGGCGCTGCCCCAGACGGCGACGGCGGCCGGCACGCCGACGCCGTACGCCTTCGCCGAGGACGCGCGAACGGTGAAGGGCGCCACCGGCACCACGGACGCCGTACGGCTCGAGCCCGGAGGGACCTACAGGAGCGCCGTACGTGATGGCGGCAAGCTCTACTACCGCCTCGAACTCGACGCCACCGCCGACGCGTACGTCTCCGTGACCGCGGTCCCCGGGACGGCGGCGACCGTCACCTCGTCGGACGGCCTCAAAGTGTCCGTGCAGGATGCCGACAGCCATACCTGCTCCACCGGGGCCGCCCACTTCGGCGCCACGCAGAGCCCGCACCCGATCGCCGCGTGGGCGTCGCGCGAAGTCGGGCCCGACACGTATCTGTGCAAGCAGGCGGGGACGTACTACGTGGTCGTCGAACGCCGCACCACGCCCGGATCCGCGCCGGGCGACTGGGACCTGGAACTCGACTACGTGTCCGAACCCGCCCTCAAGAAAGCGGCGGGCTCCGGTGCGACGAGCGCGCCCGAGGCATGGAACTCCGCCTCCCCGCAAGCCCTCGTGGGCGACGCGACGCGCCGCGCGGGAGGCGCCGGCTTCGCCTCGGCGGCCGCCCTCGGGCAAGGGGTCTGGAAGGACGCGGTCCGGCCCGGACAGACACTGTTCTACAAGGTGCCCGTCGACTGGGGGCAACAGCTCTACGCCACCGCGGAGACGGGCAGTTCGACCGGCGGCGACGGCTTTGTGGGCACCGCGCTCACCATGTCGCTCTACAACCCGGTACGCGGATACGTCGACGACGTGGGCTCCGGCTACAGCGGCGACCAGACCTCGGCCGCGCTCGATCCGCTGCCTCCCGTCGCCTACGACAACCGGCACGCCGTGCAGAACCGGGTGAGCGGGATGCGCTTCGCGGGCTGGTACTACCTCGCGGTGCATCTCGGCGCTCCCGTCGCGGACAAGTTCGGGAAGGGGCCGTTCGGGCTGACGCTGCGCGTGCGGGTGAGCGGTACGGCGGGTTCCGGTCCGTCGTACGCGGGGCAGGCCGAGCCGAGCGGTGTGTTCGAGGTGACCCGGCAGGACCGGGAGGAGGCGGCCGCCGGGGCGGGGGGCAGCACCGCAAACGTGCCGGGCGGTACGACGGGAAGCGCGTCCGGAGGGGCCACGGGCGGTGGCACGGGGGCCGCGGAGACGGGCGCCGACGGTGCGCGAACCGGTGACGACGGCACGATGACGCTGGTCGCCGTGGGCGGGATCGGCACGGGGAGCCTGCTGGTGCTGGCGCTCGTGGTGTGGACGGCGGTGGCCCGCCGCCGGGCGGTGTCCGACGGCGCGGCGATGGGGGCGGCTCCCGTCGTACGAGGGGAGTACGGCCCGCCGCGGGCCTGGTAGTCAGAGCTGTGCCAGTGCCCAGAAGCCCACCGCGAAGCAGGCCAGCGCGAGGAGCAGGACCGGCACGGCGACCTTCGCCGGCGGGCCCGGGCGCTTGGGGCGCCTGCGACGACGCCGGGAAATCGCCTGTGGCCGGGTGTGAACCTGCGCGGCTGGAGCGGTGTGCGCACCGGCGGAGGCGTACGCGTGGTGCTGCACCGAGGCGGCGGGGGCCGCGGACGGGCGGGGAGAGGGCACACGCGTGGGTTCGAGGTGCGGGGCGTAGGCCGGCGACGGGAGCGCGACCGAGGCGGGGGGAGTGGGCGGCCGCTCGGGAAGGGGCTGGGGCCTGACGGGCGTGGACGGCCGGGGCGGCGGCAGATGGAAACTGCCGGTGTCCGACATGGTGAAGGAGCGCGAGGGCGTCGCGTCGGGCAGCGGCGGCATCTGTACGGGGCCGGGAGCGGAACCGGGAGCTGATGCCGGTTGCGGCGGGAGGGGCGCGGAGTTCGGCGGTGGGGGAAGGGGCGTGGGCGGCCCGGGCTGCGGGGGACCGGAATCGGGCTCAGGGGGTATGTGGCTGGAGCCTGTGGTCGGCCTTACCTCACCGCAGTCTTCGGCCGGCCGCACGGCACCGGTGCTGCCCGTCCCCGGCGCGGCCCCCGATGCCGCCCCCGACGCGGCACCCGGGTCGTGGTGCCGTCGGTTCGGGCGCTGGTTCGGCCGTTCCGGGCGGGGGCCGGAGCTGGAGTCGTCGCCGGACGGCGTGCTCCCGGTGGCGTCCCGGCCGGGCCGCTGAGGCACGGCATGCGCCGCCGTCACCCCCGGAGCCCTCTTGAGCGGTCCGTCGGTGCCGAATCCGGGCGGGAGCGGGCCGAGTTGGTCGAAGATCTCGACGAGTTCGTCGTCGGGGCCGGGCTCGGGCAGCAGCTCCGCGGCCGCGGCGAGCGCTTTGCGCGCCCCCGTCGCGGTGCGGAACCGCGCGGCCGGGTCCGGCTGCAACAGCACGGCCACGACCTGCCACAGCGGCTCGGGAATGCCCCGGGGCGCCGCGGGAGTGCCGTTCGCCAGGAAGTACTCGATGAGTGCCCTGGCGTCCGGCTTGGCGCCCTCCAGCAGATACAGGGCGACCAGCCCCACGGCGAACAGGTCGGCCGGGAAGTCCGGCTCGTCGCCCATCAGTTGCTCGGGCGCCAGGTAACCGGGCGTCCCCACCACGTAGTTGGTCTCCGTCAGCCGCGGTTCGCCGAGGCGCATGGCGATGCCGAAGTCGGACAGGCGCAGCCGGGGCCGACCCGTGCCGGTGGCTTCGAGCAGCACGTTGGCCGGCTTGATGTCGCGGTGCACGACCCCCTCCGCGTGCACCGCGGTGAGCCCCGAGAGGAGCTGGTCGAGCAGGGTGCAGACGAACGACGGGGGCAGCGGACCGTAGTCACCGATCAGATGGACCAGCGAGCCCCCGGCGACCAGATCCATGGTGAACAGGACCTTGTCGTCGTCGGCGGCCCAGCTGGCGGGTGCGAGCACATGCGGGTGGTCGATCCGCATGGCCTGCTCGCGTACGAAGCGCAGCAGCGCGTGTGCGTCGCTCTGCTGCAGCACCTTGGCGGCCACATAACGGCGCCGCCGGTGGTCCCAGGCGCGCCAGACCGCACCGACTCCCCCGCGCCCGATGGGGTCGACCAGTTCGTACCGTCCGGCGAAGACCTCACCCATGGTCGTACGTCGTTCCCCCTTCGGCAGTCGGTCGGGCGGCCGTACCTCGGCCCTCGGCTCCCGGCTTCACGGGACGCCGACGCGCAAAAGGTGTCCGGCGAGCCCGGTACCGGAGACCCGCCGGATGCCGTGTGCGGCGTCCGGCGGTGGGGACTTCCACGCACCCCCGCGTGGAAGTCCCCGGTGGCCGGGCGGTGGCTCAGTTCTGGTGGGACTGGTAATGGGCGACCGCGTCGGAGGTGCGGCCCGCGCCGTACACCCGGAGGAACTCTGCCAGTTCCGGGTGGCTCGGGGCGAGAGTGTCCGCAGCGTCGATGATGTCTCCTGCCGCCGCCACCGAGCGCAGCAGCGACTGGATCTCACGAACCACCCGCTTGACGGTGGGCGCGCCTGAACTGCTTGTCGACTGCGTGGTGTTGCTGAGCACCGAGCCCCCCTGCGACTTCTTGATCTCGTCCATCCGCTCGGTCGCCTCGGCGGCGCTGACACTGCCGTCCGCGACCTGCCCCGCCAGGTCTTGCAGGAGTTGCACCCGCTGGACCACCGCGGGGTTGCCGATCTTGGCCCGCTGACCGCTCATCAGCTGCGACAGCATCGGTGCGGACAGTCCCAGTACCCCCGCGAGACGAGCCTGGTTGAGCCCGAGATCCTCGATGAGCCTACGGAAGAGCGCCCCCAGTGGCTCCCCGTACCAGTTCCGCTGCAGCTCCCGCGCTCTCGCGGTTGCTTCCTGCTGTGCGGCGTCCATTGCGTCTCCCCATCGCTTCCCCAAGTACCGTGGTTCGCTGTAGCGAACCACGTGGAGCATCTTACGGAGAGTGGTTGCCCACGGGGACCCCCAATCTTTTTGCGAGATACCGGGGGTGACCCGGTACTCTGGTCCTCGGTGCCCGGTGGGATGTGTTTTCCACTGCCGGACGCTCCTCTTCCGGGGCCTTAGCTCAGTTGGTAGAGCGCTGTCTTTGCATGGCAGATGTCAGGGGTTCGACTCCCCTAGGCTCCACACCTCGGACCGGCCAGACGCCCTCGCGGCGGCTGGCCGGTTTTTGCATGCCCCGCTGTGGCGCGCGTCACGTCACATAATTTGCTGGCTTTGCATTTCATTGCGCAAATGGATGTCGAGCGTCCGATCGGGCGGCGGTGCCGTGAGAGCTCTCGCTGACGTGTCCATGAGGACTGTGCCGATATGAGTGCCCGGCGTGAGCTGGCGCTTTGGTGGTACGTAACCAGAAGAATGCGCTCCGTTAGTGGAATGTGTGTGGAACTTGCGCACATGGGTCGTTGCAAACGTCATCGTGCGCGGGGTACGTAAACGGGCGCTTCTGGTTCCACGTGAAACAGTGCTGTGGGGCAGGAGACTCTCAAGTCTCCTGCCCCACAGCACTGTTGACGCATATGGCCGAAGCCGGACTCAGCGGTGCTCGTCGCGATCAGCCGCGTCCTCCTCGGCTTCCTTGACCTGGACTTCGGGGTCCAGGACGGACTGACCGGTGCCGTCGACCGACGCCAGGCGGTCACTTGCCGGTACTTCGGTCGCGGCGGGCGGTTCGACCAGCCAGTCGGGGTTGGCCTGCTTGTCCCACCACTTCCAGGCGGCGAAAGCGCCGCCTGCCAGGATGCCCAGAATGGCCAGCCCCTTGGCGACGCGGCCGACCCGGGCCCGCCGCTCGTGCTTGCGGACCAGTTTCTGGATCTCCTGAGGTGAGACCTGGCCGCGCAGCGCGGCCAGTGCGGCGACACTCCGGGCCGCGGCCTCCTCGCGTACTGGACCGGCCGCGGCCACTGCCTGCTCGATTTTCGGGCGGGAGTAGTCGGCGGCCTGCCGGGCAGCTTTACGGGTAAGGACAGCGGCGTCGTGCGCGGCCTGGTCGACCTTCGGCGGCACATGAGCGCGGGCCTGCTCCAGTCGCGGCGCCAGATGGACGTCGTACTGGACGCGGGCCTGGTCGGCGGCCTGGGACACCTTGGGCGCAAGCCGTACGCGTGCTTCCTGCGCGTAGTGCGAGGCCCTGTCCTTGGCCGTGTCGGCGTAGGGCGCCACCACTTCCGCGGCGTGCAGCACGCTGTCCTTCGCCGAGCCGGTCGCGGCGCGCACGCTTTCGATGCGGGTCACGGGTTCCTCCTCCTCGGTGGCGTACTTCAGGGGGGCAGGGTGTCCCCCGAAAGACACAGTTCACCTTTCCACCCTTAACGGGATCATGCCCCTCAGGGGACTTTGAGGCATGTGAGGGCAGGCATCCGGGTCATGGAAACGGACTCCGGGGTTGATCTACTAACAAGAGCCGATCAAGTGAGATAGCGGATGAATAAGGTTCAACGGGACCTTGGTGACGACAATGCCACGGATCGTCGTGCCGTGCCCCCGTCCCGGCACTACTCGACTGCTTTTCTGGGTGACCGGCTCCGGTTTTCTGCAAGACCGGCTCCGGGGCATTCGGCCGGAGGTGTCAGTCGGGCCGTGCCTCGCGCCGTGCGTGCGAGGATCGGTGCCCACACAAGGCAACGGAAGGCAGATCGTGGCCGAGCAGCTTTACGCCACCTTGAAGACCAGCCAAGGCGACATCGCGGTGCGGCTGCTGCCGAATCACGCGCCCAAGACGGTCCGGAACTTCGTCGAGCTCGCGACCGGTGAGCGTGAGTGGACCAACCCGGCCACGGGTGAGAAGTCCAAGGACAAGCTCTACGACGGCACGGTCTTCCACCGGGTGATCAGCGGTTTCATGATTCAGGGCGGTGACCCGCTGGGCAACGGCACCGGCGACCCCGGTTACCAGTTCCAGGACGAGTTCCACCCGGACCTGCGCTTCGACAAGCCGTATCTGCTGGCCATGGCCAACGCGGGCCCGGGGACCAACGGCTCCCAGTTCTTCATCACCGTCGCCCCGACGGCCTGGCTGAACCGCAAGCACACCATCTTCGGCGAGGTGACCGACGTGGCCAGCCAGAAGGTCGTGGACGCGATCGCGGGAACCCGTACCAACCCGGGCACCAAGCGCCCCGTCAGCGACATCGTCATCGAGTCGGTCGTCATCGAGACCCGCGAGGGCCGAGGGGCCGTCGAGTTCCGCAAGGGCTGAGCAGAAGCGGCCTCGCACGGCGGGCTCCAGAGGACTTCAAGGGTCTCCAAGGGTCCCCAAGGCATTCCAGGGCACTCCAAAGGACTCAGAAGAGCCGCGAAGGGAACCAAACGCCCCGCTCATCCGTAAGCATGGCGCGGGGCGGTGCGTTGCCCACGCGGAAGCCGGGTGGGCTTTCACGTGGCCGTCACGCAGCCGTCGTACGGAAAAATGAGGGGACCCCACATGGACGACCCCATGAACCAGAAACCACAGAACGCCCAGGGCGTGCCCACCTGCTACCGGCACCCGGACCGCGAGGCCGGCGTCCGCTGCACCCGCTGCGAGCGCCCCATCTGCCCCGAGTGCATGGTCGACGCCTCGGTCGGTTTCCAGTGCCCCGAGTGCGTCCGTGGGGGCTCCGGCACCGGTCACGCTCCGACGGCCACCCAGCCCCGTACGATCGCGGGCGGCACCGTGGCCGCGGACCCGAGGCTGATCACCAAGATCCTCATCGGCCTCAACCTCGCGGTCTTCCTGGTCCAGCTGTCCGTGGGTGATCGCTTCACCGAGCGCTTCGAACTCCTCGGCCGCGCCTACGTGCCACTTCTCGGTTCGTTGCAAGGTGTCGCCGAGGGGCAGTCGTACCGGCTACTGACCGCGATGTTCCTGCACGACCCCCACAGCTATGTCCACATCCTGTTCAACATGCTCAGTCTGTGGTGGATCGGCGGCCCCCTGGAAGCGGCCCTCGGCCGTATCCGCTATCTCACCCTCTACTTCGTCTCCGGTCTTGCGGGCAGCGGGCTCACCTATCTGATCGCCGCCCCGAACCAGCCCTCGCTCGGCGCCTCCGGCGCCATCTTCGGGCTCTTCGGCGCCACCGCCGTCCTCATGCGCAGGCTCAACTACGACATGCGCCCGGTCATCGCGCTGCTGGTGATCAACCTGATCTTCACCTTCGGGTGGAGCAACATCGCCTGGCAGGCGCACATCGGCGGGCTCGTCGGCGGAGTGGTGGTCGGCTATGCGATGGTCCACGCACCGCGTGACCGGCGGACCCTCATCCAGTTCGGGGTCAGCGGCCTGGTCCTGGCCGCCGTGGTCCTCATGACGGTCCTCAGAACCATCCAGCTCACCTGAGCCGGGGCAGCCGCAGACGGGCCCTAGCCCGAGGTTGTACCCAGGGTTGTCCACAGTGTGTGGCGGATCTTGTGCAAGCAGTGGGGAACAAGCGTGCCCCCTGTTACTGACCGGAGTTTCCCCAGGTCAGACAGGGGGCGAACAGGCTTGCGGATACCGGTAAGTCAGTCACACCGGCGTCAACACTCGATGGGTTATCCACAGATCGTCTTTCTTTTCCCCATGTGGACAAGCCTGTGGATAACTCGGTGAACAGCCCTGGGCAGAGCTATTTCGGAGCAGCTACTTCCACTGGGTCGAGACGCCGAATCCAGCGGCGATGAAGCCGAAGCCCACCACGATGTTCCAGTTGTCCAGGGCGTCGATCGGCAGTGACCCGTCGGTCACATAGAAGACGACGATCCAGGCCAGACCGATGAGGAACATGGCGAGCATGACCGGGGCGACCCAGCCGCGGCTGCCCAGCTTGATATTCGTCGCCTGCTTCGACGGCGGCGGCGTGTAGTCGGCCTTCTTGCGGATACGTGACTTCGGCACGAGGGTCTCTCCTGTCGATGCGCTGCGTGGCCGCGCAGGGAACTGGGGCGGGCTCCGGGGCAGCGTACAAGGGGACACTGAGTGCTCCCCCGGGCGTCCGTTAGCGTAGTGCTTCCGCGGCGCCGAAGGAGATAAGGGTACGTTGAGCAATACTGCCGACTCCCACGGAACGGGTTCCGGTTCCCCCGAAACGGGTTCCGGTTCGGACTCCGAGGCGGCCCGCCCCCGTCGTTTCCCGCCCGTCCGCGTCCTCACGGTGGCCGTGTTCGCGCTCGCCGGCCTCATTTTCTTCACCAGCTTCAACACCGCCAAAGGCACCAATATCCGTACGGATGCCTCGATGCTGAAGCTCTCCGACCTCATTCAGGAACGCAGCCACAAGAACGGCCGGCTCGACGAGTCCAATGCCGCGCTGCGCGACGACGTCGAGGCCCTCGCCCAGCGCGGTGGCGGCAACACCAAGGCCGAGGAGGAGAAGCTCGCGGCGCTGGAGAAGAGCGCCGGCACCCAGAAGCTCAAGGGCAAGGCCGTCACGGTGACGCTCAACGACGCCCCGCCGAACGCCACGGCCAAGCTGCCCGGCTATCCCGAGCCGCAGCCCGACTACCTGGTCATCCACCAGCAGGACCTCCAGGCCGTGGTGAACGCCCTGTGGCAGGGCGGCGCCGAGGGCATCAAGGTGATGGACCAGCGGCTGATCTCCACCAGCGCCGTGCGCTGCGTCGGCAACACCCTGATCCTCCAGGGCCGCGTCTACTCGCCCCCGTACAAGATCACGGCGATCGGCGACCCGGACAAGCTCCAGGAGTCCCTCGCCGCTTCCCAGGCGATCCAGAACTACATGGTGTACGTGAATGTGTACGGCCTCGGCTGGAAAGTCACCGAGAACGGGACGGTGACTCTTCCCGGCTACTCGGGCACAGTGGATCTGCACTACGCCAAACCCGTCGAGTAGGCCGCGTAGGCCCGCGTAGGTCCCGCAGGCCCTTCAGGAGCTGCCGGTGCGCGTGATCGTCAGGACCGTCAGCGAACTGTGCATCACCCTCGGCACGTTGATCGTTCTCTTCGTGGTCTACGTCCTCTTCTGGACCGGCGTGAAGGCCGACAGCGCGATGGGCCACCAGGTCGATGTGCTCCAGGAACAGTGGTCGAAGGGGACGGTCCGTCCGACGGCCGCGCCCGGCGCCTCCGCCCGCACGAGTCCCGAGAAGCCCGCCCCCTACACGTACGGCAAGCCCTTCGCCGTGATGTACATCCCGCGTCTTGGTTTCACGTGGAACAAGCCCGTGCTCGAAGGAACCGGAACGGAAGTCCTGAAGAAGGGGCTCGGCCACTACGCGAACACCGCGCGGCTCGGTCAGAAGGGCAACTTCGCGGTCGCCGGTCACCGGCGCACGTACGGCGATCCCTTCAAAGATTTTCCCAAGCTGCGGCACGGCGACGAGGTGGTGCTGACGGACGGGACGACATGGTTCACGTACGTCATCGACACCGGGCCCTACAAGACCGTGCCGACGGACGTTGAGGTCATCGACCCTGTGCCACGTAAATCGGGGTACGAGCGCGAGGGCCGCTATCTGACGCTGACGACGTGTGAGCCGGAGTGGGGACACAGTCACCGGCTGATCGTCTGGGCGCATCTCGACTCCACACAGCCTGTGGAGGCCGGGAAACCGGAGGCTCTACGCCGTTAGTCTGGTGCGGTACGGCGACGGAAGGGACGGCATGTACGGCTGGATCTGGCGGCATCTCCCGGGGAACCTCTGGGTGCGGGCGTTGACCTCACTCGTACTCGTTCTCGCTGTGGTCTACGTCCTCTTCCAGTATGTCTTCCCCTGGGCGGAACCGCTGCTGCCCTTCAACGACGTGACGGTGGACGGCCAGTGAGTACGCGCATTCTCGTTGTCGACAACTACGACAGCTTCGTCTTCAACCTCGTCCAGTACCTGTACCAGCTGGGTGCGGAGTGCGAGGTGCTGCGCAACGACGAGGTGTCGACCGCGCACGCCCAGGACGGCTTCGCCGGCGTCCTGCTCTCGCCCGGCCCCGGTGCCCCCGAGCAGGCAGGTGTCTGCATCGACATGGTCCGGCACTGCGCGGCGACCGGCGTGCCCGTCTTCGGGGTCTGCCTCGGCATGCAGTCCATGCAGGTGGCGTACGGGGGTGTGGTGGACCGGGCGCCCGAGCTGCTGCACGGCAAGACCTCACTCGTGGAGCACACGGGCAAGGGCGTCTTCTCGGGGCTTCCCTCGCCCTTCACGGCGACGCGCTACCACTCGCTGGCGGCCGAGCCCCGGACCGTGCCGGACGAGCTGGAGGTCACGGCCCGCACGCACGACGGGATCATCATGGGGCTCCGGCACCGTGAACTCCCGGTCGAGGGCGTGCAGTTCCACCCCGAGTCGGTGCTGACCGAGCACGGTCACCGGATGCTGGCCAACTGGCTGGTGGAGTGCGGCGACACGGATGCCGTGGCGAGGTCGGCGGGGCTCGCCCCGGTGGTGGGCAGGGCCACGGCGTGACCGCGCTGCGCCCCGAGCGCGAATCCGGCGCGTACGGAGACGCCGGAGAACACGGTTCCTCGTACGGGCAGCAGCCGTACGAGGCCGCCGGTGCGTTCGAGGTGCCCGGCGCGTTCGAGCAGCGCGGTGCGTTCGCGGCCGCGGTCGAGCAGCTGTCCGATCCGCTGAACGATCCGCTCCCGGGGGCAGGGCCCGCGGGGCACCCGGCCTACGAGGGCGGGCAGGGGGCGTACGCGGCGCCGGCGGCGCCGGTGCAGGAGGCCGGGTACTACCCGTCGTACGAGGAGCCGGTGGCCCCGCCGCCCTACACCGGGCAGGTGCCCGCCCCCGTGCCGCAGCCGTACCCCGGGCCGGTGGCCGCCCCCGTACCGCCGCCGCACGACCAACCGGTCGCGATGGCGCCGCCGTTGGACGACAGGACGGTCGCGCTGCGGGCCGCGGACGTCGCCGAGGCGCGGCGCATGGCCGATGGTGGGGCGAGCGGTGCCGGGAGCGCGCCCATATCCGCTCCAGGAGGCCGTGCAGCGCGCCGGAAGGCCGCCCGGAGGCAGGGACGGCACGGCGGCGCCCAGGAGGCGCCCGAAGGGCCTTCTGGGGCCTCTGATGCGCCTGGGGCGGCCGACGGGGCTCCCCGCTCGCGGATGGAGGCACGGCGGGCGGCGCGTGCGAGCAAGCCCGGTGCGGGGGTCATCGCGAGCCGGATGGTCGGCGAGGTCTTCATCACCACCGGTGTGCTCATGCTGCTGTTCGTCACCTACCAGCTGTGGTGGTCGAACGTCAGGGCGCACCAGCAGGCCGGCAGTGAGACGAACCACCTCCAGCAGGACTGGGCGAGCGGCAAGCGGAAGCCGGGGGCGTTCGAGCCGGGCCAGGGCTTCGCCATCCTGGACATTCCGAAGCTGGACGTGGTCGCGCCGATCGCGGAGGGCACCAGCAAGACCAAGGTGCTCGACCGCGGGATGGTCGGGCACTACGCCGAAGGGGCCACCAAGACGGCGATGCCGGACGCCAAGACGGGCAACTTCGGGCTGGCGGGGCATCGCAACACGCACGGTGAGCCGTTCCGGTACATCAACCGTCTGAAGCCGGGCGACGCGATCGTCGTGGAGACGCAGGACACGTATTTCGTGTACAAGATGACGTCGATCCTGCCGGTGACGCCGCCCAGCAACACGAGCGTGCTGAATCCGATACCCCCGGGATCGGGTCTCACGAAGCCGGGCCGCTACATCACTCTCACCACCTGCACCCCCGAATTCACCAGCAAGTACCGGATGATCGTGTGGGGCAAGATGGTGGAGGAACGGCCGCGCAGCAAGGGCAAACCGGACGCGCTCGTCGAGTAAGGACAGATGAACAGTGGCAGCGACGACCGACCAGGAAGAGCGTGCCGAGGCGGGGGTGCCGGAGCCGGGACACCGGTTGCGTGGCCGGATCGCGATGGCGGTCAGCGTCTTCGGTGAACTCCTCATCACGGCGGGCCTGGTACTGGGCCTGTTCGTCGTCTACTCGCTGTGGTGGACGAACGTCCTGGCGGACCGCAAGGCGAACCAGCAGGCCGACAAGGTGCGCCACGAATGGGAGACCTCCGACACCGGGCCGGGGGCGCTGGACACCAAGGACGGCATCGGCTTCCTGCACGTACCCGCGATGAACAACGGCGAGGTGCTGGTCAGGAAGGGCACGTCGACGCAGGTCCTCAACAACGGTGTGGCCGGCTACTACACGGACCCCGTCAAGGCGATGCTGCCGATGACCGGCAAGAACGGCAACTTCACACTGGCCGCGCACCGGGACGGGCACGGCGCGAAGTTCCACAACATCGACAAGGTGCGGAAGGGCGATCCGGTCGTCTTCGAGACGAAGGACGACTGGTACGTCTACAAGGTCTTCGCGATCCTCCCGGAGACCTCGAAGTACAACGTGAAGGTCGTGGCCGGGCTCCCCAAGCAGGCGGGCGTGACGAAGCCGGGCCGCTACATCACGCTCACGACGTGCACGCCCGTCTACACGTCGGAGTACCGGTACATCGTGTGGGGGAAGCTCGTGCGGGTGGACAAGGTGAACGCGAAGCGGACCCCGCCGAGGGAACTGGGCTGAACCCACCAGAAAGCCCCGGCCACCGTGAGCGGTGGCCGGGGCTTTCTCGTGGACGGGGCGGGTCAGTCCTCCGTGCGGAACGCCGTTCCGGTGGCTCCTCCGAAGAACGTGGTGCCGCCGTTGTTGTTCCCGCCGTTGTTGTTGTTGCCGCCCGCGGCCGTCAGATTGACCGCGGTGCCCTGGGCGACCTGGGTGCCCGCCTGCGGATCCGAGGCGATGACGATGGCGTTGTCGTCCTGGGAGCCCGTGATGTTGCCGACGTTCAGACCGGCGTCCTGGAGGGCCTTCTTGGCGTCCTTGAGGGACTGGCCCCCCAGGTTCGGGACGGCGACCTGCTGCGGGGCCTTGCCGACCTGAATGTCCACCGCGGAGTTCTTCTTCACCTCGGTGCCCGCCGTGGGCGAGGTCTGGATGACCTTGCCCGCCTGCGAGGCGTCGCTGGTGTCGACTTCGGTGCAGTTGCCGGTGAGGTTGTTGGCCTGCATCTGCTGCTTGGCCTCGTCACAGCTCTTGCCGGTGACGTCGGGGACCGTGACCTTCTGCGCTTCTGCCGCCACGGTCAGGGTGATCGTGGTGCCCTTCTGCCGCTCAGAGTCGCCCGAGGGGTCCTGGGCAGTGACCACGCCGGGTGTCTGGTCCGACACCTCGGTCTTCTTTTCGACCCTGAAGCCCTTGTCTTCGAGCTGGGACTTCGCCTTGCCGAAAGTGAGGCCCGTGACGTCCGGAACCGCGATCTTGGGTGCCCCGGTCGACAGGACCAGATTGACCAGGCTGTTCTTCTTGACCTTGGTCTTGGCGTCCGGGCTCTGCGAGCAGACGTTGCCCTTCGCCTGGTCCTCGCACGGCTTCTTCGTGATCGACAGCTTCACATCGCCGTTGACGGCCTGTTGCTTCGCGTCGGCCAGCGTCAGACCGACGAAGTTCGGGGCCGGAACGGTGTCGTTGGCCGCGCGGTCCCCGTCGAAGATCCACTTGCCGATCAGGATCGCGCCGATCAGGACCAGCGCACCGGCCACGACCAGCAGGATCGTCGACGTGTTCGACTTCTTCTGGTCCCTCTGGCGGCGCCGGTCCGGGCGGTCGTCGAAGCCGAAGCCGCCGTCGTCCGGATTCATCGGAGGCAGCATCGTCGTGGCGCCGGCGTCCGCGCGCAGGGCGGTCGTCGCCTGGTCGTCGCCGTAGCCGTTGTAGCCGACCGACCCCATGGCCGCCGTGGCCGCGACGGGCTGGCCGTCGAGGCACGCCTCGATGTCGATGCGCATCTCGTCGGCGGACTGGTAGCGGTAGTCCGGGTCCTTGGTCAGCGCCTTCAGGACGATCGCGTCCATCTCGGGCGTGATCTCGGGGTCGAAGACGCTCGGAGGCTGCGGCTCCTCGCGTACGTGCTGGTACGCGACCGCGACCGGGGAGTCGCCCACGAACGGGGGACGTACGGTCAGCAGCTCGTAGAGCAGACAGCCGGTCGAGTACAGGTCGGAGCGTGCGTCGACCTGCTCGCCCTTCGCCTGCTCCGGCGAGAGGTACTGGGCCGTGCCGATGACCGCGGCCGTCTGCGTCATCGTCATGCCGGAGTCGCCCATCGCGCGGGCGATACCGAAGTCCATCACCTTGACCTGGCCGTTGCGCGTCAGCATGACGTTCGCCGGCTTGATGTCGCGGTGGACGATGCCTGCGCGGTGGGAGTACTCGAGGGCCTGGAGGATGCCGATGGTCATCTCCAGGGTGCGCTCGGGCAGCAGCTTGCGCCCTGAGTGCAGCAGCTCGCGCAGCGTGGACCCGTCGACGTACTCCATCACGATGTACGGGATGGAGATGCCCTCGATGTAGTCCTCACCCGTGTCGTACACGGCGACGATCGCGGGATGGTTGAGCGAGGCGGCCGACTGGGCCTCCCGGCGAAACCGGGCCTGGAACGACGGGTCACGTGCGAGGTCCGCCCGCAGCGTCTTCACCGCCACGGTGCGGCCGAGCCGGGTGTCGTGGGCGAGATGCACCTCGGCCATGCCACCACGGCCGAGCACATGGCCCAGCTCGTACCGGCCGCCGAGGCGACGCGGCTCTTCCATAGCTTCCTACCAGCCCTCTCCGTCGGTCCCGACCACACCCTCGTGTGGTCCGGCGGTGTGCTGTCCGGGCTTACCGTACCCGGCTCGCCTTGTGTGACCTGGCCACATCCGCCACCCGATACAGGACCGGTATCGCAACGTGCACTGATGTGAAGGGGACGTGACGGGGTTCACTTCTTGCTGTCGATGACTGCCTTCATCACGCTCCTGGCGATGGGCGCGGCGAGACCGCCACCGGAAATGTCGTCGCGATTGGCGTTCTCGTCCTCCACGACCACGGCGACGGCGACCGGCGAGCTGCCGTCGCTGAGCTTCGCGTAGGAGATGAACCAGGCGTACGGGTTCTCGCTGTTGTTGAGACCGTGCTGGGCGGTACCCGTCTTGCCGCCGACGGTGACGCCGGAGATCTGGGCGTTCGTACCCGTGCCCTGCTTGACGACCGTCTCCATCATGGACTGCAGGATCTGCGCGTTCTTCTCGGAGAGCGGCTTGCTCATCTCCTGCGGGTCGGTCTGCGAGAGCACGTCCAGGCTCGGCGCCTGCAGCTTGTCGACCATGTACGGCTTCATCAGCGTGCCGTCATTGGCGACGGCCGAGGCGACCATGGCCATCTGCAGCGGGGTCGTGGCGGTCTCGAACTGGCCGATCGAGCTGAGCGCGGTCTGCGGCTTGTCCATCTTCTCGGGGAAGTTGGAGGCGCTGGCGCGCACCGGCGTGAACTGCTCCTCGTTGAAGCCGAACTTCTTGGCCTGCGCGAGCATCTTCTCCTTGCCGAGGTCGGCGCCGATCTTGCCGAAGACGGTGTTGCAGGAGTACTGAAGGGCGACCCGCATCGTCGCGTTCTTGCAGGGGATGTTCCCCTCGTTCTTCAGCTCGGTGCGGGTGTTCGGCAGCGTGTACGGCAGCGGCGAGTCGGTCTTCTGGTCCGCGCCGTTGTACAGCCCGTTCTCGAGCGCGGCGGCCGCGGTGACCACCTTGAAGGTGGAGCCCGGCGGGTAGGTGTCGCGCAGCGCCCGGTTCAGCATCGGCTCGTTGGGGTTGTTCTTCTTCTGGAGCTTCGTCCAGGCCTCGCCGTCGGTCTTCGTGGAGTTGCCCGCGAAGGTCGAGGGGTCGTACGAGGGGGTCGAGGCCAGCGCCAGGATCGCGCCGGTCTCCGGGTCGATCGCCACGGCGGCGCCCTTGCCGCGCGCCTTCAGGCCCTGGTACGCGGCCTTCTGCGCGGCGGCGTTGAGGGTGGTGACGACATTGCCGCCCTGCTTCTTCTTGCCGGTCAGCATGTCGAGGGTGTTGCGGAAGAACAGCCGGTCGTCGTTGCCGGTGAGGATGCCGTCCTCGATGCTCTCCAACTGGGTGGCGCCGAAGGCCTGGGAGGCGTACCCGGTGATGGGCGCCCACATCGCGCCGTCCTTGTAGGTGCGCTTGTATTCGAAGTCGTTGTAGCCGCTGCCGGTGCCCTTCGCGGACCCGGTGATCGACTTGCCGTCGACGATGATGTCGCCGCGCGGTGTGGCGTATCGCTCGATGGCGACGCGGCGGTTCTTCGTGTCGGACTTCAGGGTGTCCGCCTGGACGTACTGGATCCAGTTGTCACGGATGAGCAGGGCGAGGACCAGGAGCCCGCAGAAGATCGCGATCCGGCGCAGGGGCTTGTTCACGGGCGGACCACCTGGGTCATCTCGGCGTCGGGGCTGGGCGCGGGTGTGGGTGCCGGGCGGCGGGCGGTGTCGCTGATTCTGATCAGGATGCCCATGAGCGCCCAGTTGGCGATGACGGAGGAACCTCCGTAGGCCACGAACGGCATCGTCATACCGGTCAGCGGGATCAACCCCATGACGCCGCCTGCGACGACGAAGACCTGGAGCGCGAAGCCGCCGGAGAGGCCGACGGCGAGGAGCTTGCCGAACGGGTCGCGGGCCGCGAGCGCCGTTCGGATGCCGCGCTCCACGATCAGGCCGTAGATGATCAGGATCGCCATGATCCCCGCCAGGCCCAGTTCCTCGCCGAAGCTGGCGAGGATGAAGTCGGAGTTGGCGGCGAACCGGATGAGTTCCGAGTGACCCTGTCCCCATCCGGTGCCGAGCGTGCCGCCGGAGCCGAAGGCCCACAGGGCCTGCATGGCCTGCTCGGAGTGGAGGATGCCGTCGTGGGTTCCGGCCTGGCTGAGCTTGTACTCGTGCAACGGGTTGAGCCAGGCCTGGACACGCGTCTGGATGTGCGGTTCGAAGCTCGCCACGCCGACGGCGCCGACCGCCGACATGAGCAGACCGAAGACGATCCAGCTGGTCCGCTCCGTGGCGACGTACAGCATGATCACGAACATGCCGAAGAACAGCAGCGAGGTACCGAGGTCGGTCTCGAAGACCAGGATCAGGATGGAGACGAACCAGACCACCAGGATCGGGCCGAGGTCGCGGCCGCGCGGCAGGTAGAGGCCCATGAAGCGGCGGCTGGCGAGGGCCAGCGCGTCGCGCTTGACCATGAGGTAGCCGGCGAAGAAGACCGCGAGGATGATCTTCGCGAACTCGCCGGGCTGGAGGGTGCCCAGGCCGGGAATCGAGATCCAGATCTTGGCGCCGTAGATGTTGGCGCCGAGGCCCGGAACCAGCGGCAGCAGGAGCAGGAGCAGGGCGCCGAACATGGAGATGTAGGTGTAGCGCTGCAGGACGCGGTGGTCCTTGAGGAAGATCAGCACGGCGACGAACAGACCGATGCCCAGCGCGGTGTACATCAGCTGGCGGGGCGCTGCCTGGGCGAAGTTGGGCAGCGACTGGAGCAGCTTGGACTGGTCGAGACGCCAGATCATCACCAGGCCGAGGCCGTTGAGCAGCGTCGCCAGTGGCAGCAGCAGCGGGTCGGCGTACGGTGCGAACTTGCGTACGCCGAGGTGGCCGACGCCTGCGAGCAGGCCGAGGCCGAGGCCGTAGCTCAGCAGCCCGGCGGGCATTTTGTCGTCGATGGCCAGGCCGACGTTGGCGTACGCGAAGACCGGGATGACGACGGCGAACACCAGCAGCGCCAACTCGGTGTTGCGGCGGCTCGGTGCGCCGATCGAGCCGATGGTCGACGTGTGGTGCGTCGGCGTGTTCGTACTACTGCTCATGGTGTGACAGGGCCCCTCACGGCTTCTTACTGCTTACCGCACAGCGAGACCAGCTTCTGCTCTTCGTCGGAGAGGCTGGGGCCGGGTGTGGGAGTGGGTGCGGTCTTGGACTTGGAGGACGACGGTGCCGACGTCGACGGGTTCGGGGTCGGCGACGACGTGGCCTTGGACGTCAGAGAGGTCTTTGTGGTTCCCGTGGTCCCACCTGCCTCGCCCTCGCCGGTCTTGGCGTTGTTCTGGCTCTCGGAAGCACGGCGCAGGGCGTCCTTCTTACAGGCGGACGCCTGTACGGCGAGTTCGCTGACCTTCGACTCGGCGTCCTTGAGACCGCCCTCCGCGATGGTCGCCTTGACCTGCTTCTGCTGGTACGGCGGCAGGTACTTGAGTTCGATCTCGGGGTGGTCCTTCTGCACCTTCGAGAGTGAGACCCAGGCCAGGTCCTGGCTGATGCCCCGGTACAGGGCGACGTGCTCGCCGCTGGCGCCGACGTAGTACTGCGTCTGCGTCCAGCGGTAGCCACCGTACGTTCCGCCGCCGATGACGGCGAGGGCCAGCACGATGTAGAAGGATCTCTTCAGCCACTTGAGGCCGGTGCGCGGCTTGACGAAGTCCTCGTCCGAGTAGCTGCCGAAGCTGCCCGCGGGGACGTAGCCGGTGGTGTCGCCGGAGCCGGGCGGGCCGAACTCGCCGCCACCGCCTCCCTGCCCGGGCAGCTGGCGCCCCAGGTGCGAGGCGCGGCCCGCGGGCGTCTGCATGGCGCCGTTGTCGTGCAGCTGGTTCTGGTTCTCGGCGACCGCGCCCACCACGACCGGGGTGTCGGAGAGCTGCACGGCGAGGGTGTCACCTGCATCGATGTCGAGGACGTCGGCGACGATGACGGTGATGTTGTCGGGGCCACCGCCGCGCAGCGCGAGCTGGATCAGCTCCTGCACGGTCTCCTGCGGGCCCTGATAGCTGGCGAGGGTGTCCTCCATCGTCTGATGGGACACGACTCCGGAGAGGCCGTCGGAGCAGATCAAGTAGCGGTCGCCGGCGCGGACCTCACGGATGGAGAGGTCGGGCTCGACGTGGTCGCCGCTGCCCAGCGCGCGCATCAGCAGGGAGCGCTGCGGGTGGGTGGTGGCCTCTTCCTCGGTGATGCGTCCCTCGTCGACGAGGCGCTGCACCCAGGTGTGGTCCTGCGTGATCTGCGTCAGCACGCCGTCCCGCAGCAGGTACGCGCGTGAGTCGCCGACATGGACGAGGCCGAGGCGCTGCCCGGTCCACAGCAGGGCGGTGAGGGTGGTCCCCATGCCCTCGAGCTGGGGGTCCTCCTCGACCATCATCCGCAGCTGGTCGTTGGCGCGCTGCACGGCCGTGCCGAGCGAGGTGAGGATGTCGGAACCGGGCACGTCGTCGTCGAGCGCGACGATGGTCGAGATCACCTCGGAGCTGGCGACCTCACCGGCGGCCTGGCCGCCCATTCCGTCGGCGATCGCGAGCAGGCGCGGTCCGGCGTAACCGGAGTCCTCGTTGCCCTCGCGGATCATGCCTTTGTGCGATCCGGCGGCGAAGCGCAGTGACAGACTCATGCGCACCTCGCCCGTCGGCTCCGGGTACATCCGCACGGTGCCCACCCTCCGGTCGGGAGCGCGCCGGGGCCCGTCGTGTGGACCGCCGCTGCGTGCTCGCTCCGCTCGCTCATTGTCGTACTACTTCCGCAGCTCGATGACGGTCTTGCCGATGCGGATCGGCGCACCCGGCGAAATCGGTGTGGGAGTCGTCAGCCGGGTCCGGTCGAGATACGTGCCGTTGGTGGATCCGAGGTCCTCGACGATCCACTGGCCGTCGCGGTCCGGGTAGATCCTGGCATGCCTGCTGGAGGCGTAGTCGTCGTCCAGCACGATCGTGGAGTCGTGCGCACGGCCCAGGGTGATGGTCTGCCCCTGGAGCGCGACCGTCGTGCCCGTGAGGGTGCCCTCGGAGACGACCAGCTTGGTGGGAGCGCCACGGCGCTGGCGGCCGCCGCCGCTCGGCGGCGCCGCCTGCTGGCGCTGCTGTGGAGGCGCGGCCTGGCGGGCCGCGGCCGGCTGCTGCCTGTTGGCGTCCCGGCGCGAGCCGCGCTGTGTGACGCGCGTTCCGAACAGGTCGCTGCGGATGACCTGCACGGCCACGATCACGAACAGCCACAGTACGGCTAGGAAACCCAGCCGCATGACCGTGAGGGTCAGCTCTGACATTGCCCCCGCTTCACCCTTCGGCTTGCCGGTAAATGATGGTGGTGCTGCCCACGACGATCCGCGAGCCGTCGCGGAGCGTAGCGCGGGTGGTGTGCTGCCCGTCCACCACGATGCCGTTGGTGGATCCGAGATCCTGGATCGTCGAGGGCGTTCCGGTCCGGATCTCACAGTGCCGGCGCGAGACGCCGGGGTCGTCGATCCGCACGTCGGCTTCGGTGCTGCGGCCCAGCACCAGCGTCGGGCCGGAGATCTGATGGCGGGTGCCGTTGACCTCGATCCAGTGCCGGATACGGCCGCCGGACTGCGGGGCCGCCGGTGCGCCCGGCCGGTGGGCCGTGGGCGCGGGGCCGGGGCGCCCGCCGGGCGGCGGGGCGGAGGGCATGGGCGGAGCGCCCGCGGGGGCGGCCGGCGGATAGCCGTAGCCTCCCGCCATGGCTCCGCCGCGGCCCGCGGGCGGACCCGCGGGGGCGCGCTCGGGGGCCTGCTGGTTGCTGGTGGAGGCGAGCGTACGGCTGCGCACCCGGTACAGACCGGTGTCGAGATCGTCCGCCTTCTCCAGGTGGACCTTGATGGGGCCCATGAAGGTGTAGCGCTGCTGCTTGGCGTAGTCGCGCACCATGCCGGCCAGCTCGTCCCCGAGCTGGCCGGAGTAGGGGCTGAGACGCTCGAAGTCGGGCGTGCTCAGCTCCACGATGAAGTCATTGGGTACGACGGTCCGGTCGCGGTTCCAGATAGTCGCGTTGTTGTCGCACTCCCGCTGGAGTGCGCCTGCGATCTCGACCGGCTGGACCTCGGACTTGAACACCTTGGCGAAGGTGCCGTTGACCAGACCTTCGAGGCGCTGCTCGAACTTCTTCAGGACTCCCATGGGGCACCTCCTCCTAGAACTGCTTCCGTCCTGTGTACTGCTTGTACCGCTTCTGCCGCCGCCCGCTTGCTGACGTCTTCCTGGTACTGCTTACTGATCGTATCCACGCGCCGGGAAATCGGCTGGTTCCCCCTGTCGGCCCGGTCGACGGGTGTCGAAGCCCACTGAGGTCCTCTGCCGGATTCCCTGCACAGCTGCCCTTCGAACTCCTTATGCCAAGGATCGTAGAGGCGGCCGCAGACAAGTGTCCCGCACCTGACTGTGGACCCTGCCCGCCTCCAGGGGAGACGGGCAGGACCGGTACGAGGTTGATACGTGAACAAGCACACCCTGATACGTGGCGAGAGGGCGTCGGGTTCGAGGTGGTGAGGGGTGTGATGCCGGGGCCGGTGACCTGCGCCCGCTCGCTCTCCGTGCCCCCGGGAAAGCGATGTGAACCCACCCTCTCCAGCGTGCTAATCTTCTCGATGTCGGAAGGCGCCAGCACCGCAAGGGGCAGGAGCCGGAAGGCACACCCAATGCGCGGGTGGCGGAATAGGCAGACGCGCTGGATTCAGGTTCCAGTGCCCGCAAGGGCGTGGGGGTTCAACTCCCCCCTCGCGCACAAGCTGAAAGCCCCGCAGGTCTCAGACCTGCGGGGCTTTCGCGTTGTCGGGACCCGGGGCCCGGGGCGGGGCCTGATCGGTCGTGGTGGGTTGTGGCGGGTTGTGAGGAAGCTCTCAGGCCCGGGCGGGCTCAGGCGGCGAAGCGGTCCGCGAGTTCCTTGGCCTTCGCGGCGGCGTCCTCGTGGGCCTTGGCGCGGGAGGCCTCGGCGAGCGGGACCAGCTCGGACATCGCCGGGTTGTGCGCCGCCATCGTGAGCTCAGGAACGATGAACTCCAGTTCGAGGCCGAGCGCGTCGCTCAGGACGGCCTTCAGGTAGTTCTGCACGTACTCGTAGGGCTCACGCGGGGTGCCCGGCGCGTACGAGCCGCCGCGGCTGGCGATGACCGTTACCGGGGTGCCCGTCACCTTCGAGTTCTCGTTCGCGGCGGTGCGGCCCATGAGGATCACGTTGTCCAGCCACGCCTTGAGCGTCGACGGGATCGCGTAGTTGTACATCGGTGCGCCGATCAGGACCGCGTCGGCCTGCTCCAGCTCCGCGATGAGCTTCTCGCGCTCGGCGAACGCGGCGGCCTGCCCGGGGGTGTGGGTGGCCGGGTCGGCGAAACCGGCGGTGTGGGCGTCGGCGGTGATGTGTGGCACCGGGTTCGCGGAGAGGTCGCGGTAGATCACCGTGCCGTCCGGGTGCTGCTCCTGCCATGCCGTGCGGAAGGTCTCCGCGACGGCGCGCGACGCGGACGCCGCGCTCGGGAACACGGACGAGTCGATGTGGAGAAGGGTGGCCATGGGGGGGCTCCAGAAAGGTTGCCAAATAAAGGGGTGGGTGGTCAGGGCACGGTCCGTGCTTCCGCCCGGGTGTGGTCAGCAGCACTGCGTACTGGACTATAGATAACACAGCTACTTACTTTTTTTCATCCCTATGTGGGGCGCCAGTACGCTGGGGGCATGGCGGTCCAGGAGAGTCACGAGCAGCAGGCGCACCAGCAGCCGTGCGCGCGTGTCGATGACGGCATCACGCGCGTCTTCCAGCTGCTCGGCAAGCGCTGGACAGGTCTGATCGTGGCCGTGCTGCTGGAACGGCCCGTCCACTTCGCCGAGCTGCGTCGGGCGATCCCCGGCATCAGCGAGCGCATGCTCTCGGACCGGCTCACGGAACTCGCCACGGCCGGGCTCGTGGTGCGCGAGGTCGACGAGGGACCGCCGCTGCGGGTGGCCTACCGGCTGACGACCGCCGGCGCCGCGCTCGAAGCCTCACTCGGGGAGCTGCGGACCTGGGCCGGGGTGTATCTCGCGGAGGACGGGCGGTGTCCGGAGGAGTTCCGCACGTGAGGCACCGGACCTCCGGGCGCAAGGCGTAGGCGTAGGTGTTCCGGGCGTAGGCGTAGGCGTAGGCGTAGGCGTTCTGGGCGTAGGGCGGAGGCGTTCCGGGTGTCGGGGATCCGTCGATCGGTGGGCCGGTGGGCCGGTGTGCTTTCGGCACGGGGTTTTCCACAACCGCGGAGTTGTCCACAGGGTCTGACGCGATTTCGCCGGCCGGTTGTACGGTCTGCACGAGTTGATGTTCGCGTGACGTTCGGGCGGCTGCTTGTGCAGCGGGGGAGGCGGTCGCAGTGACCGAGGTCGGTTCAGAGGCGGTTGGTTCGGAGACGGTCGGTTCGGAGGCTGGGGCGGCGGCCGTCGCGGCCCGGGCGGCCAGGATTCCCCCGGTGCGGGGGTTCGCGTCCCGGACCGCGCAGAGCGGCTCGCCCAAGGAAGAGGGCAAGGCGCTGCGCCGCCGGGTGCCGCGCGCCGCGCACGCCGAGCTGGCGCTGGACGTCGACCGGCCGGACGCGGTGACCGCGGTCGAGGAGTCCAACCGCGGCAGACTCCCCGAGCTCACCCCGATCCGCGTGGGCAGGATGGCGGCCACGCCCTTCGCCTTCCTGCGCGGCGCGGCCGGCCTCATGGCGTACGACCTCGCACGCACCCCCATGACAGGCATCGCCGCCCAGATCTGCGGCGACGCGCACGCGGCGAACTTCGGTCTGTACGGGGACGCGCGCGGCGAGCTGGTCATCGATCTCAACGATTTCGACGAGACGGCGCACGGCCCCTGGGAGTGGGACCTCAAGCGCCTCGCCACCTCGCTGGTGCTCGCCGGGCGCGCGGCGGGGGCGGACGAGGACAGCTGCCGGAAGGCGGCGCACGACACGGCGGGCGCGTACCGCCGCACCATGCGCCTGCTCGCCAAGCTGCCGGTCCTGGAGGCGTGGAACGCCATCGCGGACGAGGAGCTCGTCTCGCACGCGGACGCGCACGATCTGCTCGGCACGCTGGAGCGGGTCTCGGAGAAGGCGCGGGCGAACACCAGCGGACGGTTCGCGGCGAAGTCGACCGAGCCGGTCGAGGGCGGCGGCCGCCGCTTCGTGGACGCGTCACCGGTGCTGCGTCGCGTTCCGGACGCCGAGGCGGCGGCGGTGGCGACCGCGCTGGAGGAGTACCTGACGACGGTGTCGGAGGACCGCCTGCCGCTCCTCGCGCGCTACGCGGTGCACGACGTCGCGTTCCGCGTGGTGGGCACGGGCAGCGTGGGGACCCGCTCGTACGTGGTGCTGTTGCTGGACCACCGCGGCGAACCCCTCGTCCTCCAGGTCAAGGAGGCCCGCCCCTCCGCCCTGGTCCCCCACCTGTCGACGGCGGGCCACGCCGTGGCCGATGTCGCCCACGAGGGCCGACGCGTGGTCCTCGGCCAGAAGCGCATGCAGGTGGTCAGCGACATCCTGCTGGGCTGGACGACGGTCGACGGCCGCCACTTCCAGGTACGGCAGTTCCGCAACCGAAAGGGGAGCGTCGACCCCGGCGCCCTCGCCGCCGACCAGATCGACGACTACGGCCGCATGACCGGCGCCCTCCTGGCCCGCGCCCACGCCCACAGCGCCGACCCCCGCCTCATCGCCGGCTACTGCGGCAAGAACGAGGAACTGGACGAGGCGATGGCGGCATTCGCCGTGGCGTACGCGGACTGCACGGAGAAGGACCACGCGAAGCTGGTGGAGGCCGTGCGGGGTGGCCGGATCGCGGCGGAGATGGGGGTCTGAGGGGGAGGCGCGGGCAGATGTTGGTGCGGCTGGTGCTGGCGATGGCAGATGCGGGCGCGGCTGGTGCGGGCGGAAGCGGCAGGCGCACCGTACGGGCGCGCTCGGCGGGGTCCGGCGGGTCGTGTCTTAGGCTGGGCGGGTGACGACGCCCGAAGCCGAGCAGACCGAGTCCGATGCCGCCGCCGAGGAGCCGCAGGAGCGGTCCGGCGAGAGGGACGGCCAGGCGCAGGAACCGTCGGGCGGTGACGCCGTGACCGGGGATGCTGTGACCGGTGACGCCGTGGCTGGTGATGCCGTGGCCGGTGACGGGGCGGGCGAAGGTGCCCCGGGCGGGGCGGCCCAGGGTGAGCCGAGGCCCGAGGAGCGGCTCGAGCGGGCCGTGCGGGTGGCCGAGCAGGCACTGATCGAGTTCGAGATCGCGGTGGAGACCTTCCGCGTCGAGGTCGAGAACTTCTCGCGGCTGCACCACCAGAAGCTCGGCCCGATGTACGCGCGCCTCGACGAACTGGACGCGCAGATCGCCGAGGCGCGGGCTGCCCGCACCGGCGATCCCGAAGACATACGCAAGGCCGACGAGGCCCGTGCCCGGGTGATGCCGATGCCGGGCGTCGAGGAGCTGTTCCACGGCTGGATGGACTCCGACGGGCTGTTCCCCGAGGCGGCGGCGATGCTCACCGAGCAGCCCGTACGGCCGCCGCAGCGCGTCCGCCCCAGCGAGGAGGCCCGCAAGCTCTACCGCGAACTCGTCCGCAAGGCCCACCCCGACCTCGCACAGGACGACGCCGAGCGCGAGCGGCGCGACGAGTTCATCTCCCGGGTCAACGCCGCGTACGGCCGGGGCGACGAGGCACTGCTGCGTGAACTGTCCGACGAGTGGGCCGCGGGCCCCGTCCCCGCGGAGTGGAAGCCGAGTCGCAGCGAGGAGCTCTACGCCCGCCTCGAATGGCTCGCCCAGCGCAAGGAAATGCTCACCTTCGTCGCCCGGGAGCTCGAGGAGAGCGCGATCGGCGCGATGCTCAAGATCGCCCCTGACGACCCCGACCGCCTCCTCGAGGAAATCGCCGAGCAGCTCCTGGCACAGGTCGCCGCACGGGAGACCGAGCTGGCGGAGCTGGCTGAGCTGGAGGAGGGCTGACGGGCTCGGGCCGTCCAGGTGCCGCCGTCAGGTAGCGTCGGGGTATGAGTTTCGGAGCTGCTGTGCCCACGGTCGGGGTCGCGGACCTCGCGGACGGAGACTTTCTGCTGGACGTCCGGGAGGACGACGAGTGGGAGGCCGGTCATGCCGAGGGGGCGCTGCACATCCCCATCAGCGATTTCGTGGCGCGCTACGGCGAGCTGACCGAGGCCGCGCCGCAGGACGGCCGGGTCCACGTGATCTGCCGCTCCGGCGGACGTTCGGCCCAGGTCACGATGTACCTGGCCCAGCAGGGCATCGACGCGGTGAACGTCGACGGCGGCATGCAGGTCTGGGCAGCAGCGGGCCGCCCGGTCGTGGACGACAAGGGACAGCCGGGCTTCGTGCTCTAGCCGGAGCCGAGGCCCGAGCCGGGTCTTGAGCCGAGGCCCGAGCCGGGGAGCCGGGCAGCGCGGAGTTTCCCAAGTCCGAGCTGCTCGCGCGCGTCCATGCCGTGCCCTTCTGTCCTGCCTCGCCGTGCGTCCGTCGTGCGCCAGACCTCACCCAGGCTTCCGCCCCGGCTCCCGGCCCTCACCCCAGTGGATGCGCCGCCAGCAGATCACCGAGCGCCTCCTCGTGCGCGGGCGCAGGGCCGAGCGACAGTTCGAGATGTTTGGCCCAGGCGTGATACCGGTGCAGCGGATAGTCCGTGTCGGCGCCGAAGCCCCCGTGCAGATGCTGCGCGGTCTGTACGACCCGCCGTACCCCTTCCGACGCCCAGATCTTGGCCACGGCCACATCCCCGGCCGCCGGCAGCGCACCCCCGGCTCCCGTGCTGATCCGCCATGCCGCCTGCCACAGTGTGGCCTCCATCGCGCGCAGGTCGATGTACCGGTCGGCGGCCTGCACGGCGACGGCCTGGAACGTGGCGACCGGGAACCCGAACTGCTCCCGCTTGCTCGTATACGCGCTGGTCATCCCGAGCACCCCCTCCCCGAGCCCGAGCGCCAGCGCACATGTGCCGGTGGCGAGCAGCTCGCGCAACCACTCCCACGCCCCGTCGGCGCCGAGAACGTACCGCTCGGAGACCCTTACCGACTCCAGCCGCAGCTCACCCAGCCGCTCCCCGGTGGTGGAGATCTGCTCGGCCAGGACGACCCCCTCGTGCACGCGGGGTACGAGCGCGAGTACGGCACGGCCCGTGTCGTGGGTGTGCGCCGGTACGACGACGAAGTCGGCGTTGTGCGCCCAGGGCACCGCGGTCTGTACCCCGTCCAGGACCCACGACGCGGCACCGTCCTGCCGTGCGGTCACGGCGAGTTCGGCCGGGTCGTGCCCGGTGCGGCCGTTCGCGGCGACCGTCAGCACCAGCTCTCCCCGGCCCGCCTGCGCCAGCAGCTGCCCCTTCAACTCCGGGCTCCCGTAGCTCTGTACGGCCATCGCCGCAGCGGTGCTCTCCAACAACGGAACCCGGGCCAGCACCTTCGCCGACTCCCGCAGCACGAGGCAGAGGGCAATGGCGTCGAGGCCGACGCCGCCGTACTCCGCGTCGAGCGGCAGGCTCAGCAGATCCGCGTCTGCCAGCCGCGCCCACAGCGCCCGGTCGAAGTCGTCGGCGACGGAGCCCGCGGTCAGTGACGGACTCGGCACTCCGTCCGGCGCGACCCCGGCGAACACGGCCTTCGCCGCCTCGACCGCCGCCTGCTGCTCCTCGCTGAAGGTGAAGTCCACGGTCCCGCCCCTCTCCACGCCCACCGGTCACTGGTCGCCGTCACTGGTCACCGGTCCACCGGTCCATCGGGCCGGCGACCAGGCCGCAGGCCCGATCGGACGACCTGATCTGACGGAGCGTCAAGATAGAACAGGTTCTACAAGAAGGGAACGGCAGGGAGGCACCGAGCGGACCTCACCGGTCGAAGTCCAACTCCACCTTCTCCGTGGCCGGATGCGACTGGCAGGCCAGTACGTACCCCGCCTCCGTCTCCTCCGGCTCCAGCGCGAAGTTGCGGTCCATCCGGATCTCGCCCGAGACCAGGAAGGCCCGGCAGGTCCCGCACACTCCGCCCTTGCAGGCGTAGGGCGCGTCCGGCCGGTTGCGCAGCACCGCCTCCAGGAGCGACTCGCCGTCCTGGACGGGCCACGTCCCGCCTCGTCCGTCGAGCCGCGCGGTCACCGTGCTGTGCGTGGGGGCCGGCCCCGCGGGCACCGTCGCCGCCCCGCCGTCCACGTGGAATATCTCCTCGTGGACACGGGAGCGCGCCACACCCAGTCCGCGCAGCGCCCGCTCCGCCCCCTGCACCAGTCCGAACGGCCCGCACAGGAACCATCCCGCCACCCGGTTTACGGGCAACAGCGCCGGAAGCAGCTCGGTGAGCCGCTCCTGGTCGAGCCGCCCCGACGGCAGCCCCGCCTGCTGCTCCTCCCGGGAGAGCACCGTCACCAGCTGGAACCGCTCGGGGAAACGGTCCTTGAGGTCGGCGACCTCCTCGAGGAACATCGTGGAGGCGGACGTCCGGTCGCTGCGTATGAGACAGAACCGCGCGCCCGGCTCCCGGGCGAGCAGTGTCGTCACGATCGACAGCACCGGTGTGATCCCGCTGCCGCCCACCACCGCGGCGTACAGCCCGGGCGCGGGCTCCAGCGTGAAGCGTCCGGCCGGCGTCATCACCTCGACCTCGTCGCCCGCGGCGATCTCCTTGAGCGCGTACGTCGAGAAGGACCCGCCCTCGACCAGGCGCACCCCGACCCGCAGCGTCCGGGGTCCCTCGTCGGCGGCCGCCGGTGCCGGGGAGCAGATCGAGTAGGTGCGCCGTATCTCCGTGCCATCGGCCGTGCGGCGCAGCGCCAGGTGCTGGCCGGCCGCGTGCCGGTATTCCTCGCGCAGCGCCGGCGGCACGGCGAAGGTCAGGGCCACGGAGTCGTCGGTGAGCCGGTCGACCGCGGCCACCGGGAGCGGGTGGAAGCGGGCCATCACAACTCCTTGAAGTGGTCGAACGGTTCGCGGCAGGCCAGACAGCGGCGCAGCGCCTTGCACGCGGTGGACGAGAAGCGGCTGAGCAGCTCGGTGTCGGCCGATCCGCAGTGCGGGCAGCACACGGGGTCGGGCACCGGCGCGAGCTCGGGGGGGCCGGCGACCGGACGGGACGTACGCGTCGGGCCCAGCTCCACCGCCACCGGCTCCTTCGGCCCGGACGCCTGCCGTACGCGCGGCGGCGCTATCCCGAACTCCCGCAGCTTGCGACGGCCTTCGGCGGAGATGTCGTCCGTCGACCAGGCCGGGCTGAGCACCGTGTGCACGGACACCTTCCGCATGCCGTGCTCGCGCAGCACGCGCTCGATGTCCGTGGACATCGCCTCTATGGCCGGGCAGCCGGTGTACGTCGGGGTCAGCTCGACCTCGACCGAGTCCGTGCCGCGTACGTGGACCGCCCGCAGTACGCCCAGCTCCTCCAGGGTGATCACGGGCAGCTCGGGGTCGGGCACGGACCCCGCGAGCCTGCGCAGTTCCTGTTCGAGGGCGGTGTCCGTCACCATGACGCCCCCGGGTGGCTGCGGTGCAGATGCTGCATCTCGGCGAGCATCCGCCCGAAGGGTTCGGTGTGCAGTCCTTGGCGTCCCGCGCCCGCCGTCCACGCCCCGTACTGCGGCCCCTCGGGGAGCTCCAGGGTGGCGCGGCGCAGCACGTCGCCGACGGACTCCAGCCAGGCGGACTTCATCCCGTCCCAGTCGACGTCCACCCCCTCGACGGGCTGGAGCATCTCACCCGTGAACCGCCACAGCGCCCCGCACGCCTGCCGCATCCGCTCATGACTGACCTCGGTGCCGTCGCCGAGCCGCAGCGTCCACTGCTCGGCGTGGTCCTGGTGGTAGGCGACCTCCTTGACCGCCTTGGCCGCGAGACCGGCGAACTCGCCGCTTCCGGCCGCCAGTTGTCCGTACAGCAGCCGCTGGTACGTGGAGAAGTACAGCTGGCGGGCGATCGTGTGCGCGAAGTCGCCGTTCGGCTGCTCCACCAGCTGGAGGTTGCGGAAGGCGCGCTCCTCACGGAGGTAGGCCAGCTCGTCCTCGTCGCCGGCCATCGACAGCAGCACGCGGGCCTGGCCCAGCAGGTCCAGCGCGATGTTGGCGAGGGCGACCTCCTCTTCGAGCACGGGTGCGTGCCCCGCCCACTCCCCCAGTCGGTGGGAGAGCACCAGGGCGTCGTCGCCGAGGGCCAGGGCGGCCGCGGTGTGCACGGTGACGGTCACAGGTGCTTCACCCCTTCCGGGATCTCGTAGAACGTCGGGTGCCGGTACGGCTTGTCCGCGGAGGGCTCGAAGAACGGGTCCTTCTCGTCCGGCGAGGACGCGGTGACCGCGGTGGACGGCACAACCCAGATCGACACGCCCTCGCCGCGCCGGGTGTACAGATCGCGCGCGTTGCGCAGGGCCAGCTCGGCGTCCGGTGCGTGCAGGCTGCCGGCGTGGGTGTGTGACAGGCCCCGGCGCGAGCGCACGAAGACCTCCCACAGGGGCCATTCGTTGGTCGTCATCTCACGCCTTCCCTGCCGTGGTGTGCTTGCCGGCGTATGCGGCCGCCGCGTCCCGTACCCAGGCGCCCTCGTCGTGCGCCCGCTTGCGCTGGGTTATCCGCTGCTCGTTGCACGGGCCGTTGCCCTTGAGGACCTCGCGGAACTCCGTCCAGTCGATCGGGCCGAAGTCGTGGTGCTCCCGCTCCTCGTTCCACCTCGGCTCCGGGTCGGGGAGCGTCAGGCCGAGCGACTGGGCCTGGGGCACGCAGATGTCCACGAAGCGCTGGCGCAGCTCGTCGTTCGAATGGCGCTTGATCTTCCAGGCCATCGACTGCGCGGAGTGCGCGGACTCGTCGTCGGGCGGGCCGAACATCATCAGGGACGGCCACCACCAGCGGTCCACCGCGTCCTGCGCCATCGCGTGCTGCTCGGCCGTCCCCCGGCTGAGGGCCAGCAGCAGCTCGTACCCCTGGCGCTGGTGGAAGGACTCCTCCTTGCAGACGCGGACCATCGCGCGTGCGTACGGCCCGTACGAGCAGCGGCACAGGGGGACCTGGTTGGTGATCGCGGCGCCGTCCACCAGCCAGCCGATCGCGCCGACGTCCGCCCAGGTGAGCGTCGGGTAGTTGAAGATCGAGGAGTACTTCTGGCGGCCCGAGTGCAGCTTGTCGAGCAGCTCGTCCCGGCCGGTGCCGAGGGTCTCCGCCGCGCTGTACAGATACAGCCCGTGACCCGCCTCGTCCTGGACCTTCGCCATCAGGATCGCTTTGCGGCGCAGGGAGGGCGCGCGCGTGATCCAGTTCGCCTCCGGCTGCATGCCGATGATCTCGGAGTGCGCGTGCTGCGCGATCTGCCGGACCAGCGTGGAGCGGTAGGCGTCGGGCATCCAGTCGCGTGGCTCGATGCGCTCGTCGGCCGCCACGGCGGCGTCGAAGGCGGCCTCGTACGCCGTCGCGCGCGCGGACTCCTCCAAAGGCGCGCCCGCGCCTGCCGTCCCGTCCGCCTGTGCGCGGGCCGTCTGGTGCGCTGCTGCTGTCGCCATGCGGTCCCCCTCGACCTCTCATCCCGACCGACCGACCGATCGTTCGGTTCGCTCGATTCAATGGTGGGACGAGGCGCCGTAAGGTGTCAACCGCTGTGGATAACCTCGTGGCCGCTGTTGTGGCCGCTGTGTCCATGGGGCTGTGCCGGGCGGGCGGGGCTGAGTAGCGTTCCGGTGCGAACGCCGCGGTGTGCTCCGTGTGGGTGATGTGCCGCCGCGCGGCCGACGGCGGAAACGGGAAGCGGGCCGGGGTCCGAGGCCATCGGCATCGGACGTCACCGGGATCGGGAAGTTGGGGAGACGGGGCGGAATGGACGTGTACGACGAGGGCTCGGACCCTCGGCAGGAGTCGGGAGGCCCCGACGGACCGGTGCCCGACCGGCCCGACGGCTCCGCACAGAACGCACCCGACGACCCGTCCCCGAGCGGACCGAGCGGACCGGGCGGCCGGGAACCCGCATCCGCAGACCGCGGAGCGCCAGTCATGCCGGCCACGTCGGTCGCGCCAGTCACGCCGGCCGGCGAGCCCGGCCCCCACCAGGTCACCGCCCTTCCGGACGCGTACGCCGTGCCCCGCACCGGCATCGCCGCGCTCTCTCTCCGCTACCAGATCGCCGCCGCCCTCGCCCTCGCGGTCGTCGCGGTCGCGGGCTGTGTGCACGTCGCCATGGTGTTCCTGCACGTCGCGCCCTCGAACACCGTCACCAAGCAGCACGGGCGGGCGATCGACGACTGGATATATCCCGAGTTCGAGCAGAACTGGAAGCTCTTCGCCCCCAACCCGCTGCAACAGAACATCGCCGTCCAGGTCCGCGCGGAGGTGCGCACCGAGGACGGAAGCCACCGCACCACCGGCTGGTACGACCTGTCCGCGCTCGACGGCGCGGCCATCGACGGCAATCTGCTGCCGAGTCACACCCAGCAGAACGAACTGCGCCGCGCCTGGGACTTCTACCTGGCCACGCACGACAACGAGAACCGCCCCGCGGGCATGCGCGGCGACCTCTCCCAGCGCTATCTGCGCAGCATCGTGGGGCTGCGCCTCGAACGCGAGCACGCGGCAGGCCGGGGCGAAGCCGTCGAGCGTGTCCAGGTCCGGTCCAGCACCACGAACGTGCAGCCTCCCCGGTGGAGCAACGAGAAGGTCTCCGACAAGCCCATGTACCGCGTGCTCCCCTGGTGGCCGGTCCCGACGGATTCCGGGACGGGGGCGAACGCCTGATGAACCGCTTCGCCCTGTTGATCTCGCGCGGCATCACCCGCGTCACCGAAGCCGCCCTCGGCCCCTATCAGAGCGCGGTCATCCGGATCGGCTTCGCCGCCACCTGGCTGTTGTTCCTGCTGCGCGAGTTCCCGCACCGCCAGGAGATGTACGGGCCCGACGCCCCGTGGGCCTGGGGCCTCGCCCAGCAGCTCATCGCGAACAACCACGCCTTCACGGCCCTGATGTGGTCCGACAGCCAGGTGTGGTTCGAGATCGTCTACGCGCTGGCCGTCGTGTCGAGCGCCCTGCTGCTGCTGGGCTGGCGCACCCGCGCGATGTCCGTGCTCTTCATGATCGGCGTGCTGTCGCTGCAGAACCGCAGCATCTTCATGGGGGACGGCGGCGACAACGTCATCCACCTGATGTCGATCTACCTGGTGTTCACGCGCTGCGGCCAGGTGTGGTCCCTGGACGCGCGGCGGGCCCGGCGTACGGATGACGCACGCGCGCGTGGCGAGCTTCCCAGGGCGACCGGCGCGGACCGGGTCGGTCCCGTGCTGTGGGCCGTGCTCGGCCTCGCCCTGGCCGTGGCGACGGGCGCGGGCCGGCTCAGCGGCGGCTGGCTGGCGGTCTTCTGGGGGCTGTGGGCGGTTCAGGGCCTGTGGTGGCTCGTGGGCCGCCGCGCGCGCAGCGCCGAGCCGCGGATCCTGCTGGACATCGTCGCCAACACCGTCCACAACGCGGCCATGTTCGTGATCATGGCCGAGGCGTGTCTGATCTACTCGACGGCCGGCTGGTACAAGATCCAGGGCTCGCGCTGGCAGGACGGCACCGCCGTCTACTACCCGCTCCACCTGGACTACTTCTCGCCCTGGCCCGCGCTGTCCGACCTGCTGGCCTCGCACGGCATCATGGTGATGCTCGTGACGTACGGGACGGTCATGGCGCAGGTCGCCTTCCCCTTCACCCTCTTCAACCGGCGCGTGAAGAACGTTCTGCTCGGGGTCATGATGGTCGAGCACGCCGCCATCGCCGTGATCCTCGGACTGCCGTTCTTCTCGCTGGCGATGATCGCCGCCGACGCGGTGTTCCTGCCCACGCCCTTCCTGCGTCGTCTGGGCGGCTGGGCGGCACGGGCGCGTAGGGAGCTGTCGTCGCGCCGCGGCGGTACGCTGCCGGGCCCGCGCAAGCAGGAGCCGCGCACCGAGGAGACGACCGAGCACACGCACGTAGGCTTCACGGCATGAACGATCCGGTACGCGCCTGGCATCGGCTCGCCGACGGCTCCGTGCTGCTCGACGGCTTCCACGCACTCAAGCACGCGGTGCGCTTCCAGGCGCGTGTCCCGGTGGCCGTCACCACCGACCGGCGGGCCGCGCTCGCCCTCGCCGACGAACTCGCCCCCGACGTACGCGAGACGCTCGACGCCCTCCTGGCCGAGGTGCCGGAGGAGACCCTGAAGGCCCTCGTGCCGCGCCCGCACCCCACGGCGGTGGCCGCCCTGGCCGTACGCCCGTCCCGTGCGGCCAATCTGGAGGCTCTCGCGCGCACCCCCCGCAGCGCGCCGGTCGTCGTCCTCGACAACCCGCGCAATCTTGGCAACGCCGGGGCGGTGATCCGGCTCGCGGCCGGTTTCGGCGCGACCGGCGTGGTCACGACGGGCACGCTCGACCCCTGGCATCCCACGGTCGTACGCGGCGGCGCGGGTCTGCATTTCGCGACCGCCGTGGAGCGGCTCACGGTGGACGAACTGCCGCCGGGCCCCGTGTTCGCCCTCGACCCGGAGGGTGACGACATCCGGGGCCTGAAGCTCCCTGACGACGCCGTGCTCGCCTTCGGCTCCGAGCGGACCGGTCTGTCGGCCGAACTCCGTGCGCGCACCGACCACCTGGTGGCCCTGCCGATGCGTCCCCAGGTCTCCAGCTACAACCTCGCGACCAGTGTGGCCATGACGCTGTTCCACTGGAGTGCCACCGGGGGCGCACCGGCCTGAGCCGCTGCCCGGGGGCTACGCCTCCCGGCGCACCTCCACCACCCGGAACCGGTTCGCCACGAACGCCCCGTCGCACAGCGCCGCGTTCGCCGCCGGGTTGCCGCCCGACCCGTGGAAGTCGGAGAAGGCCGCCGTCTGGTTGACGTACACCCCGCCGGTCAGGTTGAGCGACAGCTGGGCGCACTCCTCCAGACAGGTCTCCTGGACGGCCTCCGTCACCTCGTCCGAGGTGGTGTACGCGCCGACGGTCATCGCGCCCTTGTCCCTGATGGTGCGCCGCAGCAGCTCCACCGCGTCCGCCGCCGAGTCGACCGCGACCGCGAAGGAGACGGGGCCGAAGCACTCGCTCATGTAGGCGGCCTCGTCGTCGGGCTTGGCGCCGTCCAGCTTCACGATCACGGGCGTCCGGACGGTCGCGTCCGGGAATTCCGGGTTGACGATCTCCCGTGAGGCAAGGGCGACCTCCCCGAGCCCCGCCGCCGCTTCCAGACGCGCCTTCACGTCCGGGTTCACCACGGCGCCGAGCAGCGCGTTGGCCCTGGCGTCGTCCCCGAGGAGTCCGCCGACCGACCTGGCGAGGTCCGCGACCACCTCGTCGTACGACTTGGGGCCCTCCTCCGTGCGGATGCCGTCGCGCGGGATCAGCAGGTTCTGCGGGGTGGTGCACATCTGGCCGCTGTAGAGGGACAGCGAGAAGGCCAGGTTGGAAAGCATCCCCTTGTAGTTGTCGGTCGACTCCACGATCACCGTGTTGACGCCGGCCTTCTCCGTGTAGACCTGTGCCTGGCGGGCGTTGGTCTCCAGCCAGTCGCCGAACGCCGTCGAGCCCGTGTAGTCGATGATCCGGATCTCCGGGCGCACGGCCAGCGCCTTGGCGATGCCCTCGTCAGGCCGCTCGGCGGCCAGTGCCACCAGGTTCGGGTCGAAGCCCGCCTCGGCGAGCACCTCGCGCGCGACCCGCACGGTCAGCGCGAGCGGCAGTACCGCGCGCGGGTGGGGCTTCACCAGCACCGCGTTGCCGGTGGCCAGGGAGGCGAACAGGCCCGGGTAGCCGTTCCACGTCGGGAACGTGTTGCAGCCGATGACCAGCGCGATGCCTCGCGGCACCGGCGTGAACTGCTTGGTCAGCGCGAGCGGGTCGCGCTTGCCCTGGGGCTTGGTCCACTCCGCGGCGTCAGGGGTGCGGACCTGCTCCACGTACGCGTACGCCACCGCCTCCAGACCTCGGTCCTGCGCATGCGGGCCGCCCGCCTGGAACGCCATCATGAAGGCCTGGCCGCTGGTGTGCATGACCGCGTGCGCGAACTCGTGCGTACGGTCGCTGATCCGCTTCAGGATCTCCAGACAGACCATCGCGCGGATCTCCGCGCCCGCGTCCCGCCACGCACGCTGTCCCGCGCGCATGGCGGGCAGCAGCACGTCGATGTCCGCATGCGGGTAGGTGACACCCAAATCGATCCCGTACGGCGACACCTCGGCGCCCACCCAGTCGTCCGTGCCGGGCTGTCCGAGGTCGAGGCGGGTGCCCAGGAGGGCGTCGAAGGCGGCCTTGCCCTCCGCCGCGCCCAGGCTGCCGCTCTCGCCGTACGCCTTGGGGTGTTCGGGGTGCGGGGACCAGTACGCGCGTGTGCGGATCGCTTCCAGCGCCTGGTCGAGGGTGGGCCGGTGCTGGGCGATCAGCTCGTGCGCGGTCAGTTCGGCGGCCATGAGGGACCAACTCCTCCTCGGACCGACTCTTCTTCGAGTCGGTGAGCTGGGCAGGAACAGGCGGACAGAGTTAGAGTAACCGAACGATCGGTCGGGACAAGGGGGTCCGCCGCATCTGTGGAAAACCCCGTGCGGGAGGATCGCGCACATGACAGCACTCGACCTCAGCAGCCCGGTGGCCGTCGTCGGCACCGGCACCATGGGCCAGGGCATTGCCCAGGTCGCGCTGGTCGCGGGCCACCCCGTGCGGCTGTACGACGCCGTTCCCGGCCGCGCTCAGGAAGCGGCCGACGCGATCGGTGCCCGCCTCGACCGGCTCGTCGAGAAGGACCGCCTAGCCGCGGCCGACCGGGACGCGGCACGGGCCCGCCTGCGGCCCGCCGCCGACCTCGCCGACCTCGCGGACTGCTTCCTCGTCGTCGAGGCCGTCCTGGAGCGGCTCGACGTGAAACAGCAGCTGCTGCGCGAGCTGGAGGACGTCGTCGAGGACGACTGCCTGCTCGCCACCAACACCTCGTCCCTGTCCGTCACGGCCATCGGCGGCGCCCTGCGCAACCCCGGCCGCTTCGTGGGCCTGCACTTCTTCAACCCCGCGCCGCTGCTGCCCCTCGTCGAGGTCGTCTCCGGGTTCGCCACCGACGTCACCTCGGCCACGCGCGCGTACGAGACGGCACGGGCCTGGGGCAAGACCCCGGTCGCCTGCGCCGACACCCCCGGCTTCATCGTCAACCGCATCGCGCGGCCCTTCTACGCCGAGGCCTTCGCGGTGTACGAGGCCCAGGCCGCCGACCCCGCCACCATCGACGCGATCCTGCGCGAGTCGGGCGGCTTCCGGATGGGCGCCTTCGAACTGACCGACCTCATCGGCCAGGACGTCAACGAGTCCGTCACGCACTCCGTGTGGCAGGCCTTCTTCCAGGACGTCCGCTTCACGCCCTCGCTCGCGCAACGGCGGCTCGTCGAGTCGGGCCGGCACGGCCGCAAGACGGGGCAGGGCTGGTACGACTACGGGGAGGCCGCCGAGCGCCCCGAACCGCACACCGCGGAGAAGGCGCAGGCGCCCGCGTACGTCGTCGTCGAGGGCGACCTGGGCCCGGCTTCCGAACTGCTCGCGCTGATCCGCGAGGCGGGTATCCAGATCCGCGAGGACGAGGAGGACCACGGCACGCGGCTGGTACTGCCGAGCGGCGGCCAGCTGGTCCTCGCCGACGGCCAGACCTCCGTCGAGTTCCGGGACGTCGTCTACTTCGACCTGGCGCTCGACTACCGCAGGGCGACCCGCATCGCCCTGTCCGCCTCCCAGGACACCGCCCCGGCGACCGTCGCCGAGGCGACCGGGCTGTTCCAGGCGCTCGGCAAGGACGTCAGCGTCATCGGGGACGTGCCCGGCATGATCGTCGCCCGCACCGTGGCCCGCATCGTCGACCTGGCGCACGACGCCGTCGCCAAGGGAGTGGCCACCGAGGAGGACATCGACACGGCGATGCGCCTGGGCGTCAACTACCCCCTGGGGCCCTTCGAATGGTGCCGCAGGCTGGGCAGGGTCTGGGCGCACGACCTCCTGGAGGAGCTGAGCCTGCGCGAACCCTCCGGTCGCTATGCGCCCTCTCTCGCGCTGTACCGCCACGGGCATGCCGCCGACAAGCGGGAGGGCACCTCATGACCACCGCCAAGCGCGACACGTACACCCCGGAGACGCTGCTCTCCGTCGCCGTCCAGGTCTTCATCGAGCGGGGCTACGACGGCACCTCCATGGAGCACCTCTCCAAGGCGGCGGGCATCTCCAAGTCGTCGATATACCACCACGTCGCGGGCAAGGAGGAGCTGTTGAGCCGCGCCGTCAGCCGGGCGCTCGACGGCCTCTTCGGGATTCTCGGCGAGGAGCACGCGCGCGTGGGGCGTGCCGTGGAGCGCCTGGAGTACGTCGTACGGCGCATGGTCGAGGTGCTCACCGCCGAACTGCCGTACGTGACGCTGCTGCTGCGGGTGCGCGGCAACACGGACACCGAGCGCTGGGCCCTGGAGCGGCGACGCGACTTCGACCACCGGGTCGCCGAGCTGCTGAAGGCCGCCGCCGACGACGGGGACGTACGCGGCGATGTGGAGGTCCGGCTCGCGACCAGGCTCGTCTTCGGCATGATCAACTCGATCGTCGAGTGGTACCGGCCGGACGGCCGGGGCATGGGCGAGCGGGAAGTGGCCGACGCGGTCGTGCGGTTGGTCTTCTCAGGGCTCCGCAGCGAGGCCTGAGGTCACCCCTCCGGCTCCAGGTCCTCCTCCTCGAACACCAGCAGCGTGCGCGTGCTGAGCACCTCCGGGATGGCCTGCAACCGGGTCAGGACCAGCTCGCGCAGCGCCTTGTTGTCCGGCGTGTGCACGAGGAGCAGGACATCGAAATCGCCCCCCACGAGGGCGATGTGGGAGGCGCCGGGGAGCAGCCTCAGCTGCTCGCGGACCGTGCGCCAGGAGTTCTGCACGATCTTGAGGGTGATGTACGCGGAGGTGCCCTGGCCCGCGCGTTCGTGGTCGACGCGGGCTCCGAAACCGCGGATCACGCCGTCGTCGATGAGCCGGTTGATTCGCGCGTAGGCATTGGCACGCGACACGTGGGCGCGCTCGGCCACGGACCGTATCGAGGCGCGGCCGTCCGCCTGGAGCATCTGGAGGATGTCCTGATCGATGGCGTCCAGCGGGCGGGCGGGCGGCAGGGGTACCCCGGGCTCCGCTCCCTCGGCCATTTGTTCAGGTGCCATGTCCTCCGGCCTCCTTACCATGGACGTAGTGCGTTCATTCCAGGCTGTGGAGAACCGTTTGTCCACAGCCTGACGGTGCCTGTAGCCAAAATGTGCCGACGACCGAACAATCGGTAGGTGAGGCGCCTCACACCCGTGGCGCGCCCAAAGCCGCTCCCACGAGGAGGTGCCGTCATGACGGTCATGGAGCAGCGGGGCGCTTACCGGCCCACACCGCCGCCCGCCTGGCAGCCCCGCACCGACCCCGCGCCACTGCTGCCCGACGCGCTGCCCCACCGCGTCCTGGGCACCGAGGCGGCCGCGGAGGCCGACCCGCTACTGCTGCGCCGCCTGTACGCGGAGCTGGTGCGCGGCCGCCGCTACAACACGCAGGCCACGGCTCTCACCAAGCAGGGCCGGCTCGCCGTCTACCCGTCGAGCACGGGCCAGGAGGCCTGCGAGGTCGCCGCCGCGCTCGTGCTGGAGGAGCGCGACTGGCTCTTCCCCAGCTACCGGGACACCCTCGCCGCCGTCGCCCGCGGCCTCGATCCCGTCCAGGCGCTCACCCTCCTGCGCGGCGACTGGCACACCGGGTACGACCCCCGTGAGCACCGCATCGCGCCCCTGTGCACCCCTCTCGCGACCCAGCTCCCGCACGCCGTCGGCCTCGCGCACGCCGCCCGCCTCAAGGGCGACGACGTGGTCGCGCTCGCCCTGGTCGGCGACGGCGGCACCAGCGAGGGCGACTTCCACGAGGCACTGAACTTCGCCGCCGTCTGGCAGGCGCCGGTCGTCTTCCTCGTGCAGAACAACGGCTTCGCCATCTCCGTCCCGCTCGCCAAGCAGACCGCCGCCCCGTCGCTGGCCCACAAGGCCGTCGGCTACGGGATGCCGGGCCGCCTGGTCGACGGCAACGACGCGGCGGCCGTGCACGAGGTCCTCAGCGACGCCGTGGCCCACGCGCGCGCGGGAGGGGGGCCGACGCTCGTGGAGGCGGTGACCTACCGCATCGACGCCCACACCAACGCCGACGACGCGACGCGCTACCGGGGGGACTCCGAGGTGGAGGCCTGGCGCGCGCACGACCCGATCGCGCTCCTGGAGCACGAGTTGACCGAACGCGGGCTGCTCGACGAGGACGGCATCCGGGCCGCCCGCGAGGACGCCGAGGCGATGGCCGCGGACCTGCGCGCACGCATGAACCAGGATCCGGCCCTGGACCCCATGGACCTGTTCGCCCATGTGTATGCCGAGCCCACCCCCCAGCTGCGGGAGCAGGAAGCCCAGTTGCGGGCCGAGCTGGCAGCGGAGGCCGACGGGCCCCAAGGAGTCGGCCGATGAAGAGAGTTGACCATCGGGCCCCGAGAAGCGGGCCGATGACCTCCGTTGGCCTTTGGCCGGAAGGAGCCGGGCGATGACCACCGTTGCCCTCAAGCCGGCCACCATGGCGCAGGCACTCACACGCGCGTTGCGTGACGCCATGGCCGCCGACCCCGCCGTCCACGTGATGGGCGAGGACGTCGGCACGCTCGGCGGGGTCTTCCGGGTCACCGACGGGCTCGCCAAGGAGTTCGGCGAGGACCGCTGCACGGACACGCCGCTCGCCGAGGCAGGCATCCTCGGCACGGCCGTCGGCATGGCGATGTACGGGCTGCGGCCGGTCGTCGAGATGCAGTTCGACGCGTTCGCGTACCCGGCGTTCGAGCAGCTCATCAGCCATGTCGCGCGGATGCGCAACCGCACCCGCGGGGCGATGCCGCTGCCGATCACCATCCGTGTCCCCTACGGCGGCGGAATCGGCGGAGTCGAACACCACAGCGACTCCTCCGAGGCGTACTACATGGCGACTCCGGGGCTCCATGTCGTCACGCCCGCCACGGTCGCCGACGCGTACGGGCTGCTGCGCGCCGCCATCGCCTCCGACGACCCGGTCGTCTTCCTGGAGCCCAAGCGGCTGTACTGGTCGAAGGACTCCTGGAACCCGGACGAGCCGGGGACCGTTGAACCGATAGGCCGCGCGGTGGTGCGGCGCTCGGGCCGGAGCGCCACGCTCATCACGTACGGGCCTTCCCTGCCCGTCTGCCTGGAGGCGGCCGAGGCGGCCCGGGCCGAGGGCTGGGACCTCGAAGTCGTCGATCTGCGCTCCCTGGTGCCCTTCGACGACGAGACGGTGTGCGCGTCGGTGCGCCGGACCGGACGCGCCGTCGTCGTGCACGAGTCGGGTGGTTACGGCGGCCCGGGCGGGGAGATCGCCGCGCGGATCACCGAGCGCTGCTTCCACCATCTGGAGGCGCCGGTGCTGCGCGTCGCCGGGTTCGACATCCCGTATCCGCCGCCGATGCTGGAGCGCCATCATCTGCCCGGTGTCGACCGGATCCTGGACGCGGTGGGGCGGCTTCAGTGGGAGGCGGGGAGCTGATGGCCCAGGTGCTCGAGTTCAAGCTCCCCGACCTCGGGGAGGGCCTGACCGAGGCCGAGATCGTCCGCTGGCTGGTGCAGGTCGGCGACGTCGTGGCGATCGACCAGCCGGTCGTCGAGGTGGAGACGGCCAAGGCGATGGTCGAGGTGCCGTGCCCCTACGGGGGCGTGGTCACCGCCCGCTTCGGCGAGGAGGGCACGGAACTGCCCGTGGGCTCACCGCTGTTGACGGTGGCTGTCGGAGCTCCGTCCTCGGTGCCCGCGGCGTCCTCGCTGTCCGGGGCGACATCGGCGTCCTCCGCGTCCTCGGTGTCATCGGACGACGGCGAGTCGTCCGGCAACGTCCTGGTCGGATACGGCACGTCGGCCGCGCCCGCGCGCCGGCGGAGGGTGCGGCCGGGCCAGGCGGCACCCGTGGTGACGGCAACTGCCGCCGCGGCCGCCACGCGCGTGGCGGCTCCCGAGCGGAGCGACGGCCCCGTGCCCGTGATCTCCCCGCTGGTCCGCAGGCTCGCCCGGGAGAACGGCCTGGATCTGCGGGCGCTGGCGGGCTCCGGGCCCGACGGGCTGATCCTGAGGTCGGACGTCGAGCAGGCGCTGCGCGCCGCGCCCACTCCTGCCCCCACCCCGACCATGCCTCCGGCTCCCACTCCTGCCCCCACCCCCGCCGCGGCACCCCGCGGCACCCGCATCCCCCTCCGAGGGGTCCGCGGTGCCGTCGCCGACAAACTCTCCCGCAGCCGGCGTGAGATCCCCGACGCGACCTGCTGGGTGGACGCCGACGCCACGGCACTCATGCACGCGCGCGTGGCGATGAACGCGACCGGCGGCCCGAAGATCTCCCTCATCGCGCTGCTCGCCAGGATCTGCACCGCCGCACTGGCCCGCTTCCCCGAGCTCAACTCCACCGTCGACATGGACGCCCGCGAGGTCGTACGGCTCGACCAGGTGCACCTGGGCTTCGCCGCGCAGACCGAACGGGGGCTCGTCGTCCCGGTCGTGCGGGACGCGCACGCGCGGGACGCCGAGTCGCTCAGCGCCGAGTTCGCGCGGCTGACCGAGGCCGCCCGGACCGGCACCCTCACACCCGGGGAACTGACCGGCGGCACCTTCACGTTGAACAACTACGGGGTGTTCGGCGTCGACGGTTCCACGCCGATCATCAACCACCCCGAGGCGGCCATGCTGGGCGTCGGCCGCATCATCCCCAAGCCGTGGGTGCACGAGGGCGAGCTGGCGGTGCGGCAGGTCGTCCAGCTCTCGCTCACCTTCGACCACCGGGTGTGCGACGGCGGCACGGCAGGCGGTTTCCTGCGCTACGTGGCGGACTGCGTGGAACAGCCGGCGGTGCTGCTGCGCACCCTGTAGCCGCCGAGTGGCCATCCCCGTCCACATGCTGTGCGCGGGGGTGGCAATGATCCTTCGGGCGCCCATACTCGGGGGATGACCGAGTACGAGCGGCCGCAGACGCCCGGCGTCGTCACCCACGACGCCGTCGTACTCGCCGGCGGCGCCGCCCGACGGCTCGGCGGGGCCGACAAACCCGGCGTACGCGTCGGCGGCCGGGCGCTGCTCGACCGGGTGCTGGCGGCCTGCGCCGGTGCGGCCACCACGGTGGTGGTGGCCGACCCCAGAGCGACCGCACGGCCCGTGGTGTGGGCGCGCGAGGAGCCGCCCGGCGCCGGACCGGTCGCCGCACTCGACGCCGGACTGCGGCGGACCACGGCGGCGTACGTCGTGGTGCTCTCCGCCGATCTGCCGTTCCTGGACGAGGAGACGGTTCGGCGGCTGCTGAGCACACTTCAGGCGAGCGGCACCGAAGGCGTGTTGCTCACCGACCCCGGCGGGCGGGACCAGCCGCTCGTCGCCGCCTACCGCAGTGCGGCGCTGCGCCGGGAGCTCGCGGAACTCGCAGCCGGGCACGGCACGCTCGCCGGACTGCCGCTGCGGGTGCTGGTCGCCGCGCTCGACCTCACCCGCGTCTCCGACCCCGTCGCGTCCTTCGACTGCGACACCTGGGACGACATCGCCGCCGCTCGGTCACGGATCAGGGAGCATGGGAACGTGTTGGATGAATGGATTTCCGCAGTCAAGGACGAACTCGGCATCGACCTCGCCGTCGACACCGGCATCCTGCTCGACCTCGCCCGGGACGCCGCACACGGTGTGGCCCGGCCCGCCGCGCCGCTGACCACGTTCCTCGTCGGATATGCGGCCGCGCAGGCCGGGGGAGGTCCGGAGGCCGTGGCCGAGGCCGCCCGCAAGGCGGCGGCGCTGGCCCTGCGCTGGGCGGACGAGGCCGCCGCCGAGGCCGGGCCGGACGCCGGATGAGCGCGCGTGGCATGCCCGGTCCCACGGACACCGAGGAACTCGACGTGGAGGAGGCCCTGGCCGTGGTCAACGACAGCGGCGACCGGGGCCGTCCGCGCGAGGCCCGCCCGGCCGGACGGCATCAGGAGGAGCACGACCTCGACGTCGAAGAGGCCCTCGCGCTGGTGCGGGAACCCGGCTCCCGCGAGCCGGAGCCCGCCCGGGACACCCCGTCCGCCCCCGCGCCCTCCCCCCGGACCACGTCCCACGCCCAGCACCAGGCCACCCCCTGGCCGGAGGCCCGCGTCACCGCCGAGCGGGCCGCCCGCTCCGTGCCCCGGCGCGCACCCGTCTCCGTACCCCTCGACGCCGCCCTCGGCCTTGTTCTCGCCGCGCCCCTCACCGCACTCACGGACCTCCCCTCCTTCGACACGTCGGCCATGGACGGCTGGGCCGTCGCGGGGCCCGGCCCCTGGGACGTACGCGACGAAGGGGTGCTCGCGGGCCACGCGGGGCCCAGGTCCCTCGGCGACGGCGAGGCGGTCCGCATCGCGACCGGCGCGCGCGTCCCGCAGGACACGACGGCCGTACTGCGCAGCGAGCACGGCACCACGGACGACAAGGAACGGCTGCACGCCACCCGCGAGGTCGTCCACGGACAGGACATCAGGCCGCGCGGCCAGGAGTGCCGCAGTGGTGACCAGCTGCTCCCGGCCGGCGCACTGGCGACCCCCGCCGTGCTCGGGCTCGCCGCCGCCGCCGGTTACGACACCCTCTCCGCGATGCCCCGCCCGCGTGTCGAAATCCTCGTCCTGGGCGATGAGTTGCTGACCGCCGGCCTGCCCGAGGACGGCCTGATCCGGGACGCGCTCGGCCCGATGCTGCCGCCGTGGCTGCGCGCGCTCGGCACCGAGGTCGTGGCCGTGCGCAGGCTGGGCGACGACGCCGAGGCCCTGTACCAGGCCGTGAAGGGCTCGGACGCCGAGCTGATCGTCACGACCGGCGGTACGGCCGCGGGCCCCGTCGACCATGTGCATCCCGTCCTCCGCCGCCTCGGCGCCGAACTCCTCGTCGACGGCGTCAAGGTGCGCCCGGGCCACCCCATGCTGCTGGCCCGCACCAGGGAGAACCAGCACCTCGTCGGCCTGCCCGGCAACCCCCTCGCGGCCGTGTCCGGCCTGCTCACCCTCGCCGAGCCGCTGCTGCGCGTCCTCGCGGGCCGTGCGGCCCCGGAGCCGTACACGCTGCCCCTCAGGGACACGGTCCACGGCCATCCGTACGACACCCGGCTCGTTCCCGTCGTCGTACGAGCCGACCGTGCCGTGCCGCTGCACTACAACGGTCCCGCCATGCTGCGCGGTATCGCGGCGGCCGACGCGCTCGTGGTCGTCCCGCCCGGCGGTGCCCACCCCGGACAGGAGCTGGAACTCCTCGACCTGCCGTGGGCCTGGGCGGGAATCGGGGAGTGTTTCACGTGAAACTTCCGGGCCGTGACGCGATCGCCCGCCAGCCGGACGAACATCTCGTCATCCATCAGGTGAACCTCCCGAGGAAGGTCGTCGACCGCCCGATCCGCCAGGTCGGCAAACGGCTGGCGATGGCCCTGCTGGTGCTTGCGGCGACCGCGTTCATCGTCTGGATCGACCGCGACGGCTACAACGACAACGCGGGCGACGGGGTCGATCTGCTCGACTCCTTCTACTACGCGACCGTCACTCTCTCCACCACCGGCTACGGCGACATCACACCGGTCAGCGACGGCGCCCGGCTCACCAACATCTTCGTCATCACGCCCCTGCGCGTGCTGTTCCTGATCATCCTGGTCGGCACCACGCTGGAAGTCCTCACGGAACGCACCCGGGAGGAATGGCGCCTGAACCGCTGGAGGGCGGCCTTGCGAGACCACACTGTCGTCGTCGGCTTCGGGACCAAGGGGCGTTCGGCGATTCAGACCGTCTGCGCGACGGGGCTGAAGAAGGAGCAGGTCGTGGTCGTCGACCCCAGCTCCAGGGTAGTCGACGCGGCCACGGCCGAGGGGTACGCCGGAGTCGTCGGGGACGCCACGCGCAGCGATGTGCTGCTACGGGCCGAGGTGCAGCGGGCGCGCCAGATCATCATCGCGACGCAGCGGGACGACACGGCCGTCCTCGTCACCCTGACCGCCCGTCAGCTCAACCGCGGGGCGAAGATCGTGGCCGCCGTGCGCGAGGAGGAGAACGCGCCGCTGCTGCGGCAGTCCGGCGCCGACGCCGTCATCACCAGCGCCAGCGCGGCCGGGCGACTGCTCGGGCTCTCCGTGCTCAGCCCCAGCGCCGGCATGGTCATGGAGGACCTCATCCAGCAGGGCAGCGGGCTCGACATGGTCGAAAGGCCCGTCATAAAGGCCGAGGTGGGCAAGGGCGTGCGCGAGACGGGCGACCTGGTGGTGAGCGTCGTACGCGGTCACCGGGTGCTCGGATACGACGATCCGGCGATCGGCACCTTGCAGTTGACGGACCGGCTGATCACGATCGTGCGGGCCTCGCCCGCCACAAAGGCCACGCCCGACACCCGACCGCTGCCGCGGGACTAGCGGACGGGAAGGGGCACGGCGGGCCGGCCGTGCGTGTGTCCACCCGAGCAGTGCCGAGAAGCACCGAGGAGTAGCGTCCCCCTCATGTACGCGATCACGATTCCCGAACCCGGTGGGCCAGAGGCGCTGGTGTGGACCGAGGTCCCCGATCCCGAGCCCGGCGAGGGTGAAGTCCTGGTCGAGGTGGTGGCCAGCGCCGTCAACCGCGCCGATCTGCTGCAACGGCAGGGCTTCTACGCCCCGCCGCCCGGTGCGTCCCCCTATCCCGGACTCGAGTGCTCGGGGCGCATCGCCGCGCTCGGGCCGGGTGTCTCGGGGTGGGCCGTCGGCGACGAGGTGTGCGCGCTGCTCGCGGGCGGCGGCTACGCCGAGAAGGTCGCCGTTCCGGCCGGACAACTGCTGCCCGTGCCCGAAGGCATCGGCCTGCGGCAGGCGGCCGCGCTGCCCGAGGTGACCTGCACCGTCTGGTCGAACGTCTTCATGGTGGCCCATCTGCGCCCCGGCGAGACGCTGCTCGTACACGGTGGCTCCAGCGGTATCGGCACGATGGCGATCCAGCTGGCGAAGGCGGTCGGCGCGAAGGTCGCGGTGACGGCGGGCACCAAGGAGAAGCTGGACTTCTGTGCCGAGCTGGGCGCGGACGTCCTCGTCAACTACCGCGAGCAGGACTTCGTCGAGGAGGTCCGCCGGGCCACCGACGGGGCGGGTGCGGACGTCATCCTCGACAACATGGGTGCCAAGTATCTCGGCCGGAACGTGGACGCCCTCGCCGTCAACGGACGGCTGGCGATCATCGGCATGCAGGGCGGGGCGAAGGGCGAGCTGAACATCGGCGCCCTGCTCCACAAGCGGGGCGCGGTCACCGCCACATCGCTGCGGGCCCGCCCGTTGGGCGAGAAGGCGGCGATCGTGGCGGCCGCCCGGGAACACGTCTGGCCGCTGATCGCCTCCGGCCGGGTCCGCCCGATCGTCGACCGCGAACTTCCGATGAGCGACGCGGCGACGGCCCACCGGGTGCTGGAGGAGAGCGGGCACATCGGGAAGGTGCTGCTGGTGGTCCCGTAACCCCGGGGCACCGCTCGAGCGACTGGTCTCAGCCGCGTCGTACGCGCAGGGCCAGGAAGGCGAGTCCCAGGCCGAGGCCCATGAGGATCAGACCGCTGCCGAGGGGCAGAACCTCGAGCACGGGCTTCGGGGTGCGCTCGCCCGGGCGTACGACGCTCTGGGGCGGGGTGGCCGCGGCGTGCTGTGAGGGTTGCGGGGCGTCGGTGACCTCCGGCCGCACGGACGCGCCGGGGTCGACGCCCGATTCCTCGGCGTCGCCGTCGGCGGGGTCCCGGTCCGTGTACGTGGGCTCCGCGTCCTCGCTCTCCGACCCGTCGTCCGCCCGCCCGGGCCGCATCCGCCCCTCCCCGGCCTGGCTCCCTGCACGAGAGGGGTCGGGGGTGGGGCGACCGGGGGCACCGACGGCCCCCCGGGAGGGCGTGGCGGCGTCCCGGGAGGGAACAGGCCGTGTTGCGGCCGCGGCGGGATCGGCCGGCTCGGCGGGATCGGCTTGGTCTGCCTGCTCGGCGGGCGCGAGACGAGAGGGCGCCGCGGCGGTGGGGGCCGCGGGGGGTGAGGAAGCCGTGGCGACCGCGAGGGAGGACGGCGGCAGGGGGGACGGAGCGGCCGCGGTCGACGGCTGCGCCGGAGCGTACGGGACCGCCGCGGCTGACGGGTGCGCCGGGGCGTACCGGACCGCCGCGGGGGACGCGGGAGTGAGCGCGTACCGGACCGCCGCGGCGTAGGCTGGCGGAGTGACGTACGCGGTGGTGGTGGCGTACACGGCGAGGGCCGCGCCCGTCGACAGAAGCAGCGGGCGTACGGCCGTGCGGAGTGTGCGCGTCGTGCGCGTCCTCGGAGTCACGTGCGTGACCCCCTCCCGTACTCGGGCACCAAGATCAACGCCCCCAGGGTCACACGGGCCGCCGCCTCCGGCATCTCGGCGATCCGGCCGCCGCCCCGGATGACCGGGCCGTGTCCGGCGTCTGACGCGCGCCGCCTCTCCGTGCACGGGGATCCCCCATTACCGGGGGCACCAGGGTGAGGAGGTGCATGGATGGGAGAGAATGGCGGCATGGAGATGCCGAGGAACGAAAGGTCGCCGGAGAACCCCCAGATCCTGGTCGTGGGCCAGGACGGAATGGCTCTCGGTGGCGCCGGGGACGAGGGCTCCCGCGAGGTCCCGGTGACAGAGATGGTCGAACAACCTGCCAAGGTCATGCGCATCGGAAGCATGATCAAGCAACTGTTGGAGGAAGTGCGCGCGGCTCCTCTGGACGAGGCCAGCCGGCAGCGCCTCAAGGAGATCCACTCCAGCTCGGTCAAGGAGCTGGAGGACGGGCTCGCCCCCGAGCTCGTCGAGGAGCTGGAGCGGCTTTCCCTGCCCTTCACGGACGAAGCGACCCCCAGCGACGCGGAACTCCGCATCGCGCAGGCGCAGTTGGTGGGCTGGCTGGAGGGACTGTTCCACGGGATCCAGACGACCCTGTTCGCCCAGCAGATGGCGGCCCGGGCTCAGTTGGAGCAGATGCGACGCGCCCTTCCGCCGGGCGTCGGTGGCCCCGAGGGCGACGGCGACGACCTGAGGGCGGGCGGCCGTTCGGGCGGGCCCTACCTGTAACCCGCGGGCCCGCACGACGGGCCCGCACCCGACGGGACATGCGAAAGGGCCCGGCACACCAGTGCCGGGCCCTTTCGCATGACCAGGGACACGCTGCTCACGAGCGCTGCTCAGGAACGGCGTTCCGAGCGGCGTTCCGAGCGGAGTTCGGAGGGGCTGCTTAGCAACGGCTCACGCCGGGTCGCCCGTCGAGATCTTCAGGACGATGTCGGGCATGTCCTTGGGGTCGACATCGTCGCCGGCCGCGGGGTACTGCTCCATGACCGTCCCCTCGCCGAAGGTGTTCTCGTCGACCTTCTTGGGGTCGTAGGGCCAGCCGGCCGCCTGGAGGCACTTCTTCACCGAGTCGATGTTCTTGAACGTGAAGTCCGGGATCTTGATCTTGTCCGGGTCGTTGTACGACTCGTCCGGCTCCGTGCACTCGGTCGTTTCCATCGTCTTGGTCGTGTCCGGGTCCTTGTGCCCCTCGACCACGGTCGGTGACGCCGATGAGCCGGCGTCACCGCCGCCCTTGTCGTCGTCGCCGTTCAGCGTCAGCGCCGTGGTCAGGCCGCCGATCGCGAGCAGCGCGACCACGATCGAGCCGATGATCACCGCCTTGTTGCTCTTTCCGCCGCCCGAACCGCCCGAGGCGGATGCCGTCGAGTGCGGCGAGAGGTTGTACGGCGGCGGAGTCGACGTGCCCTGCTGCGCCGAGTAGGCCGTGGACTGCTGGGGCGCGTACGCCGAGGTCTGCGGAGGTGTCTGGTAGCCGCCCTGCTGCGGGTAGCCGTAGGACGGTGCGGGGGCGGGCGTCGCCGGACCGTACGGACCCGGCTGGTACGGCGTCTGCACCGGGCCCGTCGGGGCGGGCGTCGACTGGTCGATCGGCGGGAACACCGCGGAGCCGACACCGGCGCCGCTCGGCGTCTGCGCGCCGGGGACGATGCTGGGCGCGGCGGCCTGGAACGACTGGGCCACGCGCAGGCACTCGTCGCGCATGATCTCGGCGCTGGGGAAACGCTCGTTCGGGTTCTTCTTCAGCGCGCGGGCGACCAGGGCGTCGACGGCCGGCGGCAGTGAGCGGTTGACCGACGAAGGAGCCACGGGCTCCTCCTGCACATGCGCGTACGCGATGGCCAGCGGCGAGTCCGCCTCGAACGGCAGCCGCCCGGTGACCAGCTGGAACAGCATGATGCCCACGGAGTACAGGTCGCTGCGGGCGTCCACACCCCGGCCCAGCGCCTGCTCCGGCGACAGGTACTGCGGGGTGCCGACCACCATGCCGGTCTGCGTCATCGATGTGACACCGGACTGCATGGCGCGGGCGATGCCGAAGTCCATCACCTTGACGACGTTCCGCTTCGTCATCATCACGTTGCCCGGCTTGATGTCCCGGTGGACCAGGCCCATCTCGTGGCTGATCTCCAGGGCGGCCAGCACGTCCGCGGTGATCTTCAGCGCCTTGTCGGCCGGCATCGCGCCGTGCTGCTGGATGTCCGCGTCGAGGACCGAGCCGAGCGGCTTGCCCTCGATGTACTCCATGACGATGTACGGGGTCGTCAGTCCGTCGAGGCTGTCCTCGCCGGTGTCGAAGACCGAGACGATGTTCGTGTGCGTGAGCTTCGCCACCGACTGGGCCTCGCGCCGGAATCGCTCCCGGAAGGCCTGCTCGCGTCCCAGCTCGGTGTGCAGTGTCTTGATCGCGACCTGGCGGTCGAGCACCGAGTCGTATGCGAGATGCACCGAGGCCATGCCGCCCTCGCCGAGCAAGTCGCGCAGCTGGTAGCGGCCGCCGGCGACCGCTCGGCCCGCGTACCGGCCCTGTGCGCCGTCCTGGCTCATGTTCTGCGTCCCCCATCGGCGCGACGATCAGCATTCGGTGATCGATTGGCTTATTCCCGCCAAGTCTGCCCGAGGCCACTGACACGTCAAGCTCGGTGCCCGTTCCGTGACCGTACGCGAAAGAAGCGTCGCGGAAGAGTTACAGGGGCTGTACGGGCGGTACACAGGATTTGCACCCCGGGACCCGCGAAGGGTTTGATGACCGGTCCATCTCGATTCCATCTCGGGCCGGAGCCTTGCGCGGAGCCTGTAGCGTGGCCCGACGGAGACCGTAACAACCACCGCGCAGACCGCGGGCAGAAACGACGGCGAGGACTGATGGCACAGACGCAGCGCGCCCAGGGCCCGTCCGACCCCGAGGCGACTGGCGGCGGTATGTCAGATGCGCCGGAGATGTGGGGCAACGGCGGACTGGTCGGGGACGGCCGGTACCGGCTGACGGGCAGACTCGGCCGGGGCGGCATGGCCGAGGTGTTCGCGGCTGAGGACGTGCGCCTCGGGCGCACCGTCGCGGTCAAGCTCCTGCGCTCCGACCTGGCCGAGGACCCGGTCTCCAAGGCCCGCTTCACGCGCGAGGCCCAGTCGGTGGCCGGGCTCAACCACCATGCGGTCGTCGCCGTGTACGACTCCGGCGAGGACGTCGTCGGGCACTCCACCGTCCCGTACATCGTGATGGAGCTGGTCGAGGGCCGCACCATCCGCGACCTGCTGCTCAACGCCGAGGCCCCGGGGCCCGAGCAGGCGTTGATCATCGTCTCCGGGGTGCTGGAGGCGCTGGCCTACTCGCACCAGCACGGCATCGTGCACCGCGACATCAAGCCGGCCAACGTCATCATCACGCACAACGGTGCCGTGAAGGTCATGGACTTCGGCATCGCGCGCGCCCTGCACGGCGCGCAGTCGACGATGACGCAGACCGGCATGGTCATGGGCACGCCGCAGTACCTGTCGCCCGAGCAGGCGCTCGGAAAGGCGGTCGACCACCGCAGCGACCTGTACGCGACCGGTTGCCTGCTCTACGAACTCCTCGCGCTGCGGCCCCCGTTCACCGGTGAGACCCCGCTGTCCGTGGTCTACCAGCACGTGCAGGACATCCCGGTGCCCCCGTCCGAGGTCGCGGAAGGGGCGCCGCCGGAGCTCGACGGACTCGTGATGCGCTCGCTCGCGAAGGATCCCGACGACCGGTTCCAGACCGCCGAGGAGATGCGCGGGCTGGTCCAGTACGGCCTGCAGATGCTGTACGACCAGGGCGGCCACACCGGGACCTGGAACACCGGCCCGGTGGCCGTGCACGAGGGGCGGCACACTCCGGCGGCCGGCTTCGCCAACACGACCGTGCTGCCGCACCCCAGCGACTCCGGCACCTCGCAGATCCCGCAGCCGATCCTGCCCGCGTACGGCGGCGGGGACGACGGCGGCTTCGAGGGGCACGGCAACAGGGGCACCGGCCGTGGCAAGTTGTGGATCCTCGCGGTGCTCGCGGTGATCGCTGTCGCGGCGGGCGTCGCGCTGGCACTGAACAACACCGGCGGCAGCGGCACCGGGACCGATACGACGAAGTCGCCGACCGCCTCGCATTCCAGCAAGGACAAGGAGTCCAGCAAGGCGCCCAGCGACGAGGCGAGCGACGACTCCACGGACGACAACACCGGCACGGGATCCGACCCGGACTACCCAACGCCGTCGTACGAGCAGTCGCATAGCTACAGCAGCCAGCCGTCCGACGAGCCGACGGAGCCGTCCAACGAGCCGACGGACACGACGCCGACGAAGCCGACGCCGTCGACCGATCCGGTGACGCCGTCCGGCGACGCGTCCGACCCGGCCGAGACGGACGGCGGGGGCGACGGCGAGGGCGACACGGCGGGCCCCTGACGGTTCGTCAGACCGGTCTGCCCGGTCGGGACCTTCGACCGGCCTGCCCGGATGGGACCTTCGACCGGCCTGCCCGGACGGGCCGCCGACAGCGGCCCTCCCGACAAGAACACCCTTCACGCGCGCGTGCGCCCCGAAAACGGGCGCCACGCGCGCGTGGCGTTTCCGCCCCTCTCACCGCCCCGGCCCGGTACCGCGCGCCGTTCAGCCGCTGAAGGCCTCGCACACCGCGTCGTACTCCCGCGTCCACCACACCGCCAGCGCCGAGGCGGCCGGGAACTGGGAGTCGGCCCGGGTGTCGCCGCGTTCGTAGTGCCAGCGCAGCATCCAGAAGTCGTTGAGGCGCTCCCACCACACGCGGTGCACGGCGGCCGCGAGCTCGGAGGGCTTGGCGTCCGCGGTACGGCGGTACGCGCGCGCGTAGGCCCGTGCCTTGGGGAGGTCGAGCGTGCCGACGGGACGTACGAAGAAGATCACCGCGGCCCGTACCGCCTCCTCCGCGCGGGGCTGTACGCCGAGCCGGTCCCAGTCCACGATGGCGGCCGGCGCGTCCCCCTTGTAGAGCAGGTTGAACGGGTGGAAGTCGCCGTGCACCCACCCCACCGAGCCGCCCCGCGGCGGCCGTCGGTCCGCGTGCTGCTCCAGCAGCGCGCGCCGTTCGAGAAGCCGGTGCCGGGCCAGTTCGTCGAAGGCGTCCGAGGGCCGGTGGCGGCGTACGCGGCCGAGGAGATCGTCGATGAGTGTGAAGGTGTCGGCGGGGTCGGCGCTCTCGGCCGGCTCGGCGGGTGCCCGGCCCTGCGCCGGCATCACCCGTTCCAGGCTCGCGTGCACCACGCCCAGCAGCGCCCCCAGCCGCCCGCACTGCTCGGCCGTGAGCTGGCCGCCGTGCCGGTGCCGTCCGTCGATCCACGGGTGCAGGGCGTACGCGTGGCCGCCGACGACCGCGACCGTGCGCCCGTCGTTGCCGGCCAGTGGCGGTGCCACTGGTACGCCGAGGTCCGCCAGGCGCTGGGTGGCCCGGTGCTGACGGGCGATCGCGGCCGGGTCGGCGGTCTCGGGGTCGAAGTGGTGCTTGAGGAAGTAGCGGCCACGGGTCGTGGCGACCCGGTAGCCGCGGTTGAGCAGCCCCTGATCCACGGGGACGCAGGTGAGCGCGGACCCGGCGGCGTACTGGCGGAGGAGGGTGCCCAGAGGGGGTGCGTGGGACACAGGGGGCGCGTGAAGCACAGGCAGTGGTACAGATGGGCGCGGCACGCGCCAGATGCTAGGGCACCGGACAGGCCCTTGAGCTGGGCCTTGTCACAGGCAGTCATTTTCGATCACCGGAAGTGCGTGGACTCGATCACGGTCGGCTCCGAAGCGGCGTTCCGGCCACCGGCACGGGGCGATCGTCCATGGAGAGTCCCTCCACGGAGTGATCGTTCATGGAGCGATCGTCCATGGTGTGATCGTCCATGAAGTGCACCGTGCCGAGCTGCGGCTCGATGCGCAGATACACGGGGTCGAAGGGCTCGCCGTCCACGCGGCCCGGCGCCGGGCCGAAGAGCGCGATCTGTGCGGCGGTCGGCTCGATCGCCTCACACCGGCCCACGATCTGCGCGGACCACAGGTTCCCGCCCGGCCCGGGGCGCCCGAGGTTGTCGGAGCCGTAGGCCACCACACTGCCCACGCAGGCCCGGTGGTACCCCCAGCCCCTGTGCAGGCGCAGCAGTACGCGTCCGGCCAGCACGATGTGGCGGACGCACACGAGGAAGGGCAGCGCGCGCATGCTCGTGGCCACCCGGCCGTGGTCGGCGCGGCCGATCAGTTCGACGGCGAGGTGTTCGTTGGTGGGCATGCCTCAAATCTGTGGCACCGAGGGGCCGTGGAAAAGGGGAACCCGCCCCCATTGGCCGGGACGTAAGTCCCGAATCGCCTGACTGATCCGCCGGCCGAGCCCTGACTGGTCTTCCCCGCCGGACAAGCCCTGACCGGCTCTTTTCCGCCGGACAAGCCCTGATCAGCTCTTTTCCGCCTGTATGCGCGCCACATAGGCGGCCGCCTGCGAACGTCTCTGCATCCCCAGTTTGGAAAGCAGACTCGATACATAATTCTTGATCGTCTTCTCGGCGAGGTGCAGCCGCTCACCGATCTCGCGGTTGGTGAGCCCCTCGCCGATGAGGTCGAGGATCCTGCGCTCCTGATCGGTCAGGTGCGCGAGCCGGTCGTCCTCCTTGGGGCCGCCACCCTCGCGCAGCCGCTCCAGGACGCGGGCGGTGGCCACGGGGTCGAGCAGGGACTTCCCGGCCGCGACGTCGCGTACCGCGGCCAGCAGTTCACTGCCGCGGATGTCCTTCAGGACGTACCCGGAGGCGCCCGCCATGATGGCGTCGAAGAGGGCCTCGTCGTCGGCGTAGGAGGTCAGCATCAGGCACTTGACGGCGTCGTTCTGCGAGCGGATCTCACGGCACACCTCCACACCGCTGCCGTCCGGGAGCCGTACGTCCAGCACGGCCACGTCCGGGTGGGTGGCCGGAATCCGTGCCAAGGCGTCGGCGGCCGTCCCCGCCTCGCCGACGACCTCGATGTCGTCCTCCCCCGAGAGCAGGTCGTGCACTCCTCGGCGGACCACCTCGTGGTCGTCCAAGAGGAATACAGTTATTTTTCCGGATTCGCTCACTGGGTAAGTCTCACACAGGACCCCTATGTCCGCCCGGAGTGGACTCTTCCCGCGCCCGGGGTCTCCGGGATAACGTGCCGGTGTTCCGGCCCCCTGCAAGGCTGTAACCAATGGCGTGACCAGCGGCTGTTTCCCGATTGACGCGATTTACTCGGACGTCCTACCGAAAAGTACTTGGAAATCCAAGCAAAATCGCAGGTCAGTAGGGGTTTCACAGAAATGTGGGGCACTGGGTAACGTGCATGGTGCAGGGCGCTCGCCGGGGCACCTGTCACGCCTGTTCCTGGCCGAGTGGCACCCACCCCGTGCACGGGTACTGGAGCAGGCGAGTCGCTTCCCCAAGCTCAAAAAGCGAGCAGGGGGAACCCCCAGCCACCCGGCAACCCCGGGGGCCGGACCGACGGAGGAGCACACGTGACCGTGGAGAGCACTGCCGCGCGAAAGCCGCGACGCAGCGCCGGTACGAAGAGCGCCGCAGCCAAGCGCACCAGCCCCGGCGCCAAGAAGTCACCGAGCACGACCGGCGCCGAGCACGAGCTGATTCAGCTGCTCACGCCCGACGGCCGGCGGGTGAAGAACCCCGAGTACGACGCGTACGTCGCGGACATCACCCCCGAAGAGCTGCGCGGTCTGTACCGGGACATGGTGCTGAGCCGCCGCTTCGACGCAGAGGCCACCTCCCTGCAACGCCAGGGCGAGCTGGGCCTGTGGGCCTCGATGCTCGGGCAGGAGGCCGCCCAGATCGGCTCGGGCCGGGCCACCCGTGACGACGACTACGTCTTCCCGACCTACCGCGAGCACGGCGTCGCCTGGTGCCGCGGGGTCGACCCCACCAACCTGCTCGGCATGTTCCGCGGCGTGAACAACGGCGGCTGGGATCCCAACAGCAACAACTTCCACCTCTACACGATCGTCATCGGCTCGCAGACGCTGCACGCCACCGGCTACGCCATGGGTATCGCCAAGGACGGCGCCGACTCGGCCGTGATCGCGTACTTCGGTGACGGCGCCTCCAGCCAGGGTGACGTCGCCGAATCGTTCACCTTCTCCGCGGTCTACAACGCCCCTGTCGTCTTCTTCTGCCAGAACAACCAGTGGGCGATCTCCGAGCCCACCGAGAAGCAGACCCGCGTCCCGCTCTACCAGCGCGCGCAGGGCTACGGCTTCCCGGGCGTCCGCGTCGACGGCAACGACGTACTGGCCTGCCTCGCCGTCACCAAGTGGGCCCTCGAGCGGGCCCGCCGGGGCGAGGGGCCCACGTTGGTCGAGGCGTTCACGTACCGCATGGGCGCGCACACCACCTCCGACGACCCGACCAAGTACCGGGCCGACGAGGAGCGCGAGGCGTGGGAGGCGAAGGACCCGATCCTGCGTCTGCGCACGTATCTCGAGGCCTCAAACCACGCGGACGAGGGATTCTTCGCGGAACTCGAGGTGGAGAGCGAGGCGTTGGGAAGGCGAGTGCGCGAAGTGGTGCGTGCCATGCCGGACCCGGACCACTTCGCCATCTTCGAGAACGTGTACGCGGACGGGCATGCGCTCGTCGACGAGGAGCGGGCGCAGTTCGCCGCCTACCAGGCGTCGTTCACGACGGAGCCTGACGGCGGCTCCGCCGCGGGACAGGGGGGTAACTGACATGGCCGAGAAGATGGCGATCGCCAAGGCGATCAACGAGTCGCTGCGCAAGGCCCTGGAGTCCGACCCCAAGGTTCTGATCATGGGTGAGGACGTCGGCAAGCTCGGTGGCGTCTTCCGCGTCACCGACGGCCTGCAGAAGGACTTCGGCGAGGAGCGGGTCATCGACACCCCGCTCGCCGAGTCGGGCATCGTCGGCACGGCGATCGGTCTCGCCCTGCGCGGCTACCGCCCGGTGGTGGAGATCCAGTTCGACGGCTTCGTCTTCCCGGCGTACGACCAGATCGTCACGCAGCTCGCGAAGATGCACGCGCGGGCGCTCGGCAAGATCAAGCTCCCCGTTGTCGTCCGCATCCCGTACGGCGGCGGCATCGGCGCCGTCGAGCACCACTCCGAGTCCCCCGAGGCGCTCTTCGCGCACGTGGCGGGCCTCAAGGTGGTCTCCCCGTCCAACGCGTCGGACGCGTACTGGATGATGCAGCAGGCCATCCAGAGCGACGACCCGGTGATCTTCTTCGAGCCGAAGCGGCGCTACTGGGACAAGGGCGAGGTCAACGTCGAGGCGATCCCCGACCCGCTGCACAAGGCCCGTGTGGTGCGTGAGGGCACCGACCTGACGCTCGCCGCGTACGGCCCGATGGTGAAGGTCTGCCAGGAGGCCGCGGCCGCCGCCGAGGAGGAGGGCAAGTCCCTGGAGGTCGTCGACCTGCGCTCCATGTCGCCGATCGACTTCGACGCCGTCCAGGCCTCCGTCGAGAAGACCCGCCGTCTGGTCGTGGTGCACGAGGCGCCGGTGTTCCTGGGCACGGGCGCGGAGATCGCCGCCCGCATCACGGAGCGCTGCTTCTACCACCTGGAGGCACCCGTGCTGAGGGTCGGCGGCTACCACGCCCCGTATCCGCCGGCGCGTCTGGAAGAGGAGTACCTTCCGGGCCTTGACCGGGTGCTCGATGCCGTCGACCGCTCGCTGGCGTACTGAGGAGAGGGTCGTGACGACGATGACTGAGGCGTCCGTGCGTGAGTTCAAGATGCCCGATGTGGGTGAGGGACTCACCGAGGCCGAGATCCTCAAGTGGTACGTCCAGCCCGGCGACACCGTCACCGACGGCCAGGTCGTCTGCGAGGTCGAGACCGCGAAGGCGGCCGTGGAACTCCCCATTCCGTACGACGGTGTCGTACGCGAACTCCGTTTCCCCGAGGGGACGACGGTGGACGTGGGACAGGTGATCATCGCGGTGGACGTGGCCGGCGACGCACCGGTGGCGGAGATCCCCGTGCCCGCGCAGGAGGCTCCGGTCCAGGAGGAGCCCAAGCCCGAGGGCCGCAAGCCCGTCCTCGTGGGCTACGGGGTGGCCGAGTCCTCCACCAAGCGCCGTCCGCGCAAGAGCGCGCCGGCGAGCGAGCCCGCTGCGGAGGGCACGTACTTCGCAGCGACCGTTCTCCAGGGCATCCAGGGCGAGCTGAACGGACACGGCGCGGTGAAGCAGCGTCCGCTGGCGAAGCCGCCGGTGCGCAAGCTGGCCAAGGACCTGGGCGTCGACCTCGCGACGATCACGCCGTCGGGCCCCGACGGCGTCATCACGCGCGAGGACGTGCACGCGGCGGTGGCGCCACCGCCGCCGGCACCCCAGCCCGTGCAGACGCCCGCTGCCCCGGCCCCGGCGCCGGTGGCCGCGTACGACACGGCTCGTGAGACCCGTGTCCCCGTCAAGGGCGTCCGCAAGGCGACGGCGGCGGCGATGGTCGGCTCGGCGTTCACGGCGCCGCACGTCACGGAGTTCGTGACGGTGGACGTGACGCGCACGATGAAGCTGGTCGAGGAGCTGAAGCAGGACAAGGAGTTCACCGGCCTGCGGGTGAACCCGCTGCTCCTCATCGCCAAGGCGCTCCTGGTCGCGATCAAGCGGAACCCGGACATCAACGCGTCCTGGGACGAGGCGAACCAGGAGATCGTCCTCAAGCACTATGTGAACCTGGGCATCGCGGCGGCCACCCCGCGCGGTCTGATCGTCCCGAACATCAAGGACGCCCACGCCAAGACGCTGCCGCAACTGGCCGAGTCACTGGGTGAGTTGGTGTCGACGGCCCGCGAGGGCAAGACGTCCCCGACGGCCATGCAGGGCGGCACGGTCACGATCACGAACGTCGGCGTCTTCGGCGTCGACACGGGCACGCCGATCCTCAACCCCGGCGAGTCCGCGATCCTCGCGGTCGGCGCGATCAAGCTCCAGCCGTGGGTCCACAAGGGCAAGGTCAAGCCCCGACAGGTCACCACGCTGGCGCTCAGCTTCGACCATCGCCTGGTCGACGGCGAGCTGGGCTCCAAGGTGCTGGCCGACGTGGCGGCGATCCTGGAGCAGCCGAAGCGGCTGATCACCTGGGCCTAGCGCCCACCGGCCACGACAAAGGGGACCGACCGCGGACGAGCGGCCGGTCCCCTTCGTCGTGGTGAGTGGGTGCGGATCAGACCGCGAAGCCGTAGTTCAGCAGCTTCTTCGCGTCCGCCGTGCGGTTGGCGACCGACGTCGAGGCGAGGACCGTCCCGATGACCGTCTTGCCGTTGCGGGTGGCGGCGAAGACCAGGCAGAACTTGGCCTCGGGGCCCGAGCCCGTCTTCACACCGATCGTGCCGGTGTAGGTGCCGAGCAGCGGGTTGGTGTTGTCCCAGTTGTAGTAGCGGTAGCCGCCGCTCTTGGTCGTCGCCTTCTGCTTCGTCGACTTCGTCTTCACGACCGTGCGGAAGGTGGAGCTCTTCATCGCGCTGCTGGCGAGCTTCGTCAGGTCGCGCGGCGTCGAGTAGTTGCTGCCGTGACCGATGCCGTCGAACGAGTCGAAGTGGGTGTTCGTCATGCCCAGGCTCTTGGCCGTGGAGTTCATCTTGGAGAGGAACGACTTCACCCGCGCGGCCCGGGTCGAGCCGCTGCCGAACTTGTCGGCGAGCGCGTACGCGGCGTCGCAGCCCGACGGCAGCATCAGCCCGTACAGCAGCTGACGGACGGTGACCTTGTCGCCGACGATCAGGTGCGCCGAGGAGGCGTAGTTGTTGTCGACGATGTAGTCGCTGTACGCCTTCTGGACCGTGACCTTGGCGTCCAGGTTCAGGTTCGACTGCGACAGCACCACCTTGGCAGTCATGATCTTGGTGGTGGAGCCGGTGGAGAGCTTGGTGTCGGCCGCCTTGGTGTACAGGCTCTTTCCGGTGCCGTTGTTCATCACGTAACCGCCCTTGGCGGTGATCGTGGGCTTGGTGACGGCCTGCGCGGGTGCCGCGGTGAGGGCGCCGGTGGAGAGCACGGCGCCGGCAGTGATCACTGCGGCGGCAGCCCTGCGGATCCGCCCGCCCTTAATGCCGGTAATCAAGTTGAACGCTCCGATTGCGTCTCTAAAGCACTGAAATGCCCCTGAAAAGCGGCCAGATGAAGGTGCCGCTTTCTCGTGAGACTCGTGAGTAGCACAAAAGGATGTGCACTTGCTGGAGAGTTTGTTGTGACGGATGCGTTCGGTCCACATCGTGGAACGGCCCCTTCATGCGTACGTGTTGTATCTAAGATGTGTGCATGTCTTCAGCCCCGTCCGCGGCCCCCGCGCCCGAGCAGCCGACCCTCAAGCGGCCGCCCGCCGCCGACCGGGTGTACGCGCACGTCAAGCAGGGCGTTCTGGAACGCCGTTACGAAGGCGGGACGCTGCTCACCGAGGGCGAACTGGCCGAGGAGGTCGGGGTCTCACGGACTCCCGTGCGGGAGGCGCTGCTGAGGCTGGAGGTCGAAGGGCTGATCAGGCTCTACCCGAAAAAGGGAGCTCTCGTCCTGCCGGTCTCCGCCCAGGAGATCGCGGACGTGGTCGAGACCCGTCAGCTCGTCGAGGAGCACTCCGCGCGGAAGGCGGTCCCCGCCTCGCCGCAGCTGATCGCCCGTCTCGAAGAGCTGCTCGCCAAGCAGAAGGAGCAGGCCGCGGCCGGGGACCTGGCCGGCGCCGCCGTCACCGACCGCTGCTTCCACGCCGAGATCGTGCGCAGCGGGGGCAACGAGATCCTCTCCCGGCTCTACGACCAGCTCCGCGACCGGCAGTTGAGGATGGGCGTCGCCGTGATGCACGCCCACCCCGACCGGATCACCAAGACGCTCACCGAGCACGAGGCGATTCTCGAAGCGCTGCGCTCCGGTGACGCGGAGGCCGTCGTCGGCATCATCCACCAGCACGTCAGCTGGTTCTCCAACCTGGCCCGGGGCGAGGTCCGATGAGCGCGGGGCGCGGACCGACGGGCGGGGGGCGCGGACCGATGAGCTCCGGCGGCGCCGTCTCGCTCCCCGGGGACCCGCCCGGCGGGCGCCGCGCCGTTGCCGTCTGGGGCATCGGTGTCTCCGTCTACTTCGTCGCGGTCATCTTCCGTACGTCGCTGGGGGTGGCCGGGCTCGACGCCGCGGACCGCTTCCACGTCAACGCCTCGGCCCTGTCCACCTTCTCGATCCTCCAGCTCCTCGTGTACGCGGGCATGCAGATACCGGTCGGGCTGCTGGTCGACCGGCTCGGCACCAAGAAGGTGCTGGCCATCGGTGTGGTGCTGTTCACGGCGGGGCAGTTGGGCTTCGCGTTCTCCTCCTCGTACGGCATGGCGCTCGCCTCACGCGCGCTGCTGGGCTGTGGTGACGCGATGACCTTCATCAGCGTGCTGCGGCTCGGCACACGCTGGTTCCCGGCCCGCCGCAGTCCGCTGGTCGCCCAGCTCGCGGGTCTGGTCGGCATGGCGGGCAACCTGGTCTCGACGCTCGTCCTCGCCCGGCTGCTGCACGGGGTGGGCTGGACGGCGGCGTTCGCGGGCAGCGCGGCCGCGGGGGTCGTGGTCCTCGTACTCCTGCTGCTGTTCCTGAAGGACCACCCCGAGGGGCACGAGCCGGAGCCGTTCCCGCACCACGGATCGGCGTACGTACGACGGCAGATCGCGGCGTCCTGGCGCGAGCCCGGCACGCGCCTGGGGATGTGGGTGCACTTCACGACGCAGTTCCCGGCGATGGTGTTCCTGCTGCTGTGGGGGCTGCCGTTCCTGGTGCAGGCGCAGGGGCTGTCCCGGGCGACGGCGGGGGAGCTGCTCACCCTGGTGGTGCTCTCCAACATGGTGGTGGGACTGGTGTACGGCCAGGTCGTCGCCCGGCATCACGCGGCGCGGCTGCCGCTGGCGCTCGGCACGGTGGCGTCGACGGCGGTGGTGTGGGCACTCACGCTGGCCTACCCGGCCGACCGGGCCCCGATGTGGATGCTGATCGTGCTGTGCACGGTGCTGGGAGCCTGTGGGCCGGCGTCGATGATCGGCTTCGACTTCGCGCGCCCCGCGAATCCGCCGGAGCGGCAGGGGACGGCGTCCGGGATCACCAACATGGGTGGTTTCGTCGCCTCGATGACGACGCTGTTCGCGATCGGGGTCCTGCTCGACGCGACCGGTGACGACTACGGCGTGGCGTTCTCCGCGGTGTTCGTCCTCCAGGCCGTCGGCATCAGCCAGATCCTGCGACTGCGGAAGCAGGCCGCCCGGCGGGAGCGGGAGCGGCTGGTGGCCAGCCGGGTGGAGACGGTGCACGTGCCTGCCTAGGCACGCGGTCGGCGGGCCGGAGCGGAGGCAGGGGACGAGGCCGGCGGGGACGCCAGCCGACGCCGAGGTTCGCCCGGGCCGGCCCCCGCACCAGCTGAAACCGCGCGCGTGAAGGGTGAGGCGTGAGGTGGGGGACCCGAGCCCCCGCCCCCCGGTTACGGCGTGACCGCGAACGACAGCAGGATCGCCGCGGTCAGCTCCGGGTCGCCCTCCGCCTTGATGCGGTCCTTCACGACGTCCGCCGTCACCCGGCCGCAGGCCAGGCGGTAGTACGTCTCCCAGTCGAGCGTCAGGGTCACCGCCGGGCCGAGCGAGGGGGTGCCGTCTATCGAACCGCGGCCCTCCGCGTCGACGCGTACCGTCCGCAGGAACTCGACCGGACCGTGGACGTCGAAGACGACCGCCGAGCCCGCGGGGGCACCCGCGTTCTTGGCGACGACCTTCGGGAGGGCGGCGAGCAGTTCGTCGCGGGTGATGTACGCACCCGGCGAGTCCAGGTTCCCCGGCCGGCCAAGGGCGGCGCGGAGGTCCTGCTCGTGCACCCACACGTCGAACGCCCGGTTGCGCATGGCCTCTTCGAGGGTCGGCTCGGAGCCCAGCGGCCCGCGCACCTTCGTCTCTGGGGCCCGCGACTCGTTCCGCAGCTGCCGGTTGCGCCGGATCACCGTGTACTCCAGCTCGGACGTCATCTCCGGCGCCGTGTGATGACGGCGGACGTCGACCTGCATCTCCATGTACCGCTGGTGCTCGTTCGTGACGTGGAACAGGTCGCGGGGGAGGGTGTGGATCGGACGGGGGTCGCCGAGCATCTCGCAGTCGAGGCCGATGACATGCGAGACGAGGTCCCTCACCGACCAGCCGGGGCAGGGCGTACGCCGGTTCCACTCACCCTCCACGAGCGGCGTCACCAGCTCGGATATCGCTTCGATCGAGTGGGTCCAGGCGTCGGCGTAGGGCTGAAGAGTGGGATGCAGACTCACGGAACGGGACCCCTCGGGCGGTTGGAACGCGGGCAGTGCGCGGGCGGTGGGTGCCTCGGAACGCTAAGTTACGCTGCTGTGAGGCACCCCGGCAGTGCTTTCGTGTGACGATCGTAGGCCCGTATGGACGGCTCGAATGCCAGGACGGTGGTAGTGTGCGCGCCTCTCTCCTCCAGATCCGTGTAGACGAGGGCGAATCGGTTGATTCGCGTCGGCGGCGTGTGACGTCTCTCGTACGAGAACAAGCCGGTGTCGATCTCGTGGTGCTGCCCGAGCTGTGGACGACGGGTGCGTTCGCCTACGAGTCGTTCGACGCGGAGGCCGAGTCGCTCGAGGGACCGACGTCCGACGCCATGGCGAACGCGGCGAGCGAGGCGGGCGTGTGGCTGCACGCCGGCTCGATCCCCGAGCGCGCGCCGGACGGCACCCTGTACAACACCTCCCTCGTCTTCACCCCCGGGGGTGAACTCGCCGCCACGTACCGCAAGATCCACCGCTTCGGTTTCGACAAGGGCGAGGCCGTGCTGATGGGGGCGGGGAGCGAGCTGGTGACGGTGCGGCTGCCGGAGACGACCGTGGGCGTGGCCACCTGCTACGACCTTCGCTTTCCCGAGCTCTTCCGCGGGCTCGTCGACGCGGGCGCCGAGACGCTCGTGATCCCGGCGGGCTGGCCGGAGCGCCGACGCTCCCACTGGACGCTGCTGGCTCAGGCGCGGGCCGTCGAGAACCAGGCGTTCGTGCTCGCGTGTGGAACGGCCGGTACGCATGCGGGAGTTCCCCAGGCGGGTCACTCGATCGTGGTCGATCCGTGGGGTGAGGTGCTGGCCGAGGCCGGGACGGACGAGGAGATCCTGACGGTCGAGTTCGACCCGGCGAAGGTGGCCGTGACGCGGGAACAGTTCCCGGCGCTGAAGGACCGGGTGCTGGGGTCGACGTCCACCGCCCGCAGGCAAGCGCCGTAGCCCTCCGGCCCTCCAGCGGTCCTCCGGTCCAGTCCTCCGGCCCTCCAGTCCCCCAGCCCTCCAGCCCTCAGTCCTCTCCGCGTTCCTTCTCCGCCAGGTGGATCACACACACCGCCACCGCGATCAGCAGCGCCGGGTCCGCGTCGTCCCTGACGACGTCGACGCCGTACGTCTCCCGGACGTGCAGCCAGCGCCGGGAGATCTGGGCCAGGAGTTCGTCCTCGTAGTCGATGGCGAACTCGCGGTCCAGGATCTTGCCGCTGACGTCGAGTTCCGTGCCGTCGACCAGGGTGACGCGATAGTGGTTGCGCAGCAGGGACAGGCGTTTGCGCTTGATCGTCGCCAGCGGTTCGCCGTCCCGCTCGATCACCATCGTGTCCCGCAGGGCGAACATCTTCTGGTGGATGTCGATCAGCACACGTCCCTGCGTGTCCTTCAGCTCGAAGGTGTCCCGCAGCCGCATCGCCTTGCCGTCGACCAGGAACACCTTGTTGCCGTGCTGGTCCTCGATCCAGTAGTCGTCACCGAAGCCGAGGAGCCGGTCGCGTACGAGGAATCTCATACGGTGAGGGCTTCCCCCGTGGCGGGTCCGAAACGCCGCCGATAGGCCGACGGGCCGAGTCCCGTCCGCCGACCACCCGACTACTTGACCACCCGACTGCTTGACCACCCGACCGTCCGAACCGGACGCGCAGGAACCGGACCCGCCAAAGTCCCCCGCGGCAACCCGCCCGCGGGGGACTCGTCGTGGACCGTGGCTTCCGACTACCGGTAGCCCTCGCCCCGCTTGTTCTCCTCGCCGAGGAGCTCCTCCTCGTCCCGCATCCGCTCCCGCCCCTGCTCGCGGTCGCGCATGTCGTCCTCGCGCCGGGAGCCGCGCGACGGAGGCATCCCCTCGCGGTCGACTATCTCGCCCTCGCCCCGCATCCGGTCGCGCTGCGGGCCGCGGTTGCGGGTGTCGTCGTCGCGCATGTTCGAGTCCTTGGTGTTCCGTGGCATGGAACTGCTCCTTTACAGTGACCCCCCTCCGTGTGCGTCGAGCATCTCTCCGTTACGACCCGAACGCATCCCGGACGGAATCGAGCACGCTGAGTGACCGAGTTATCCACAGGCTCAGTGGCCCCGTTCACCCGGATGGCACCCTTGACGCATGAACGACTCCGCACCCCGCCGCGTCCGTGTGCGCGCCCCCGAGCTGATCGGCAAGGGCGGCTGGCTGAACACGGGAGACAAGCAGTACACCCTCGCTGACCTGCGAGGACGCATCGTCGTCCTGGATTTCTGGACATTTTGCTGCATCAACTGTCTGCATGTCCTGGACGAGCTGCGGGAGCTGGAGGAGAAGCACCGGGACACGGTGGTGATCATCGGTGTGCACTCGCCGAAGTTCGTTCACGAGGCGGAACATCAGGCGGTGGTGGACGCGGTCGAGCGGTACGGCGTGGAGCACCCGGTCCTCGACGACCCCGAGCTGGCGACCTGGAAGCAGTACGCCGTCCGCGCCTGGCCGACGCTCGTCGTGATCGACCCCGAGGGGTACGTCGTCGCCCAGCACGCGGGCGAGGGGCACGCCCACGCCATCGCCGCGCTCGTCGCGGAGTTGGAGGCGGAGCACGAGGCCAAGGGCACCCTGCGCCGCGGCGACGGGCCGTACGTGGCGCCGGAGCCCGAGCCCACGGTGCTGCGCTTCCCCGGCAAGGCCCTCCTGCTGCCCTCGGGGAACTTCCTGGTCAGCGACACCACCCGGCATCAGCTGGTGGAGCTGGCGGCGGACGGCGAGTCGGTGGTTCGGCGGATCGGGTCGGGCATCCGGGGATTCGCCGACGGCCCGGCCGACGCGGCGAGCTTCAGTGAGCCCCAGGGCATGACGCTGCTCGACGAGGACGTAGTGGTCGTCGCCGACACGGTGAACCACGCGCTGCGCCGCCTGGACCTCGCGACCGGCGAGGTCACGACGCTCGCGGGCACCGGCCGGCAGTGGTGGCAGGGCTCGCCGGCCTCCGGTCCGGCCCGCGAGGTCGACCTGTCGTCGCCGTGGGACGTGGCGGTCTTCGGCGGCCGGGTGTGGATCGCGATGGCGGGGGGTGCACCAGCTGTGGACGTACGACCCGGCGGCGGGGACGGTCGAGGTCGGGGCGGGCACGACGAACGAGGGGCTGGTCGACGGACCGGGTGAGGAGGCGTGGTTCGCCCAGCCGTCGGGACTCGCGGCGACCGCGGACCGCCTGTGGCTGGCGGACTCCGAGACGTCCGCCCTGCGCTGGGTGGACCTGGACGGAGCGGTCCACACGGCCGTCGGCACCGGCCTGTTCGACTTCGGGCATCGGGACGGGGACGCCGAACAGGCGCTGCTCCAGCACCCGTTGGGGGTGACGGCGCTGCCCGACGGCTCGGTCGCGGTGAGCGACACGTACAACCACGCGCTGCGGCGCTACGACCCGGCGACGGGCGAAGTGACCACGCTGGCCACGGACTTGCGGGAGCCCAGCGACGCGGTGCTCGTGGGCGACGACATCGTGGTCGTCGAGTCGGCCCGGCATCGGCTGACCCGGCTGCGGCTGCCGGAGGAGGCGGTACGAGTGGCCTCGGTCGCCCATCGCACCCAGCGCGCGGCGACCGAAGTGGCGCCCGGCAGGCTCCAGTTGGATGTGATCTTCCAGGCGCCCGCGGGGCAGAAGCTCGACACCCGTTACGGCCCGTCGACCCGCCTGCTGGTCTCCTCCACCCCGCCCGAGCTGCTGCTGAACGGGGAGGGGGCGGACCCGGACCTGTCCCGCACGCTGGAGCTGAACCCCGCGATACCGGAGGGTGTGCTGCACGTCTCCGCGATGGCGGCGTCCTGCGACGACGACCCCGCGAACGAGTACCCGGCCTGCCATGTCCACCAGCAGGACTGGGGCGTGCCGGTCCGCCTCACGGAAGGCGGCGCGGACCGGCTCCCGCTGGTGCTGGCGGGCATGGACGCCTGACGGACGGGGCCCGGCAGCGTCCGCTGCCGGGCGGGGGGCAACCAGCTGCTACACGCCGTACCCGTCGCTGTAGCCGTCACGGTGGTGGTGCCGCTCCTCCTCGATCACCGGGGCGCTGGGCGGCATCACCACCCGCCTCCGGCGGGCGATGCTGCTGAAGGTCGCGACCCCGATCAGGCCGACGATCATGAAGATGACACCGACCAGAGGGAGGTTGATCCCCTCCATGTGCCAGTCGGTGGCGAACGTGAGGATGGCCCCCACGGCGATCAGAATGATGCATCCACCCAGGCCCATGAGTCCTGCCCTCCCTGTCCCAGCCGGTAGTTCCGGCTGGGACCCGGGTACCCGGGACTCGTACACCCATGCGGAGCCGGTCGCTCCCGACGGCGGGGACCGGCCTGATCCGCCGGACAGGCCCTAGCCCTCCAGGAACGCCACCAGCGAGTTCGCCAGCAGGAACGGGTCGTCGGTGGCGCACAGTTCGCGGGCGCTGTGCATCGACAGGATCGCCGCGCCGATGTCGACGGTGCGGATGCCGTGGCGGGCCGCGGTGATCGGGCCGATGGTGGTGCCGCAGGGCATGGAGTTGTTGGAGACGAAGGTCTGGAAGGGGACGTTCGCCTTCTCGCAGGCGGCGGCGAAGATCGCGCGACCCGAACCGTCCGTGGCGTAGCGGTTGTTGACGTTCACCTTCAGGATCGGGCCGCCGCCCGCGCGCGGGTGGTGCGTCGGGTCGTGCCGCTCCGCGTAGTTGGGGTGGACGGCGTGGCCCGTGTCGGAGGAGAGACAGACCGAGCCGGCGAAGGCGCGTGCCCGGTCCTCGTACGAGCCCGACCGCGCGAACACCGAGCGCTCCAGCACCGATCCGAGCAGCGGTCCGTCGGCGCCCGTGTCCGACTGCGAGCCGTTCTCCTCGTGGTCGAACGCCGCGAGCACCGGGATGTACGCGAGCGAGGCGTCGGCGGCGGCCACCGCGGTCAGCGCCGCCGTGCCCGCGTGCACCGACAGCAGGTTGTCCATGCGCGGGCCGGCCAGCAGCTCGTTGTCGCGGCCGAGGTAGGAGGGGGCCTCGACGGAATGGGTCATGAGGTCCCAACCGGTCACCTCGCCCGCGGACAGCCCCAGCTCCGCTTCCAGGAACGCGATCAGGTCGCCGTCCCGGACGTCGCCGCCCAGACCCCAGATGGGCTGAAGATGACGCTGCTTGTCGAGCTTCAGGCCGTCGGTGGAGACGGAACGGTCGAGGTGAATGGCGAGCTGGGGCACGCGCAGCAGCGGGCGGTCGATGTTCACCAGGCGCGTGGAGCCGTCGCGCAGCGACAGCCGGCCCGCCAGGCCCAGATCGCGGTCGAGCCAGGAATTGAGCAGCGGTCCGCCGTAGATCTCCACGGCGATCTGCCGCCAGCCGTGCGCCCCGCTGTCCGGCCGGGGCTTCACCCGGAGATTGGGGGAGTCGGTGTGAGCGCCCACGATCCGGAACGGCGTGTGGGGGTCGGCGCCCTCGGGGACGTACCAGGCGATGAGCGCGCCGCCACGCACCACGTACTTCCCGCCACTGGTCGAGTCCCACGCGTCCGTCTCGGCGACCTGCCGGAAGCCGGCCTTCTCCAGCCGCTCCGCGGCGTTCGTCACGGCGTGGTACGGCGACGGGCTCGCCGCCAGGAAGGACATGAGGTCGTCGGTGTGGCCGCGGTCGAAGCGGACTGGGTTGCTCATACGTTCACCTTAACGACGAGCGAGGGCCCGCTCCCCGGGATGGGGAGCGGGCCCTCGTAAGGGGGATGTGAAGGGCGGACACCCGATCGGAAGGACGGGTGCGGCTTCGTCGCCCGCCCCGGTGGGGGGAGGGTGGCGCTTTGCCCCTGGTCGGGCTAGAACGCGGCCTCGTCCAGCTCCATCAGGTCCAGGTCGACGCCCTCGGCCAGCTTGCGGGCGCCGGTGACGCCGGGCAGGACGTTGGCCGCGAAGAACTTCGCCGCCGCTATCTTGCCCGTGTAGAACGGCTTGTCCTTCGCCGAGGCCGTCTCCAGCTTCTCGGCGGCCACCGCGGCACCGCGCAGCAGCAGGTAGCCGACGACCACGTCGCCCGAGGCCAGCAGCAGGCGGGTGGTGTTCAGGCCCACCTTGTAGATGTTCTTGACGTCCTGCTCGGTCGCCGCGAGGTCCGTGAGCATCAGGCCGACGATGGCCTCCAGCTCGACGGCCGCCTTGGCGAGCTGCTCGCGGGCCGGGGCCAGCTCCTCGCCGCCGGTGCCGATCGCCAGGAACTTCTTGATGTCCTCGGCCAGCGAGTTCAGCGCCGTGCCCTGGTTGCGGACGATCTTCCGGAAGAAGAAGTCCTGGCCCTGGATCGCGGTCGTGCCCTCGTACAGGGTGTCGATCTTGGCGTCGCGGATGTACTGCTCGATCGGGTATTCCTGGAGGAAGCCGGAGCCGCCGAAGGTCTGCAGGGACTGGGCGAGCTGCTCGTAGCCTTTCTCGGAGCCGTAGCCCTTGACGATCGGCAGGAGCAGGTCGTTGAGGGCCTCGAGGGCGGTGGTGTCCTCGCCGGCGGACTCCTTGACCTGGATGTCGTCCTGGATCGCGGCGGTGTGCAGCACCAGGGCGCGCATGCCCTCCGCGTACGCCTTCTGCGTCATCAGCGAGCGGCGCACGTCCGGGTGGTGCGTGATGGTGACCTTGGGCGCGGTCTTGTCCATGAAGTTCGCGAGGTCCGGACCCTGGACGCGCTCCGTGGCGTACTCCAGGGCGTTCAGGTAGCCGGTCGACAGGGTCGAGATCGCCTTCGTGCCGACCATCATGCGGGCGAACTCGATGATGCGGAACATCTGGCGGATGCCGTCGTGCTTGTCGCCGATCAGCCAGCCCTTGGCGGGGTGGCGGTCGCCGAAGGTCATCTCGCAGGTGTTGGACGCCTTGAGGCCCATCTTGTGCTCGACGTTCGTCGCGTACGCGCCGTTGCGCTCGCCCAGCTCGCCGGTCTCGAAGTCGAACTCGTACTTCGGTACGAGGAAGAGGGACAGGCCCTTGGTGCCGGGGCCCGCGCCCTCGGGACGGGCGAGCACGTAGTGGAGGATGTTCTCCGACATGTCGTGCTCACCGGACGTGATGAACCGCTTCACGCCCTCGATGTGCCAGGAGCCGTCCTCCTGCTGGACCGCCTTGGTGCGGCCCGCGCCCACGTCCGAGCCGGCGTCCGGCTCGGTGAGCACCATGGTGGAGCCCCACTGCTTCTCGACCGCGATCTTCGCGATGTGCTTCTGGACCTCGTTGCCCTCTTCGAAGAGGATGCCCGCGAAGGCCGGGCCGGAGGAGTACATCCAGACCGCCGGGTTGGCGCCGAGCACCAGCTCCGCGTACGCCCAGATCAGGGAGCGGGGGGAGGTGGTGCCGCCGATCTCCTCGGGCAGGCCGAGGCGCCAGTACTCGGAGTCCATGAAGGCCTGGTAGCTCTTCTTGAAGGACGCCGGGACGGGCGCGGTGTTCGTCTCGGGGTCGAAGACCGGCGGGTTGCGGTCGGCGTCCGCGAAGGACTCCGCCAGCTCGTTCTCCGAAAGGCGGGTCAGCTCCTCGAGGATGCTCTTGGCGGTGTCGGTGTCCATTTCCGCGAACGGGCCGGTGCCGTACAGCTTGTCGCGCCCGAGCACCTCGAAGAGGTTGAACTCGATGTCGCGGAGATTCGACTTGTAGTGCCCCATGGCGACGGCTCCGTAAGGGATCGGGGAGGCCGGCGATCTAGCAGCCTCGTACACGTACCAGCAAGTAGCTAAGATGATGCTACCCGTCGGTAATAAGAAGCAAGCCCTCACGGCTCATATGTGGCCCACTAGTCTTTGACGCATGTACGGCTACGAGCAGAGCGCGGGTGCCCAGCAGGGCTACATCCCGCCGCAGCAGCAGATGCCCGGCGGTTACGGGCAGCAGGCGCCGCTGTACCCCGAGCCGTCGCCGCCGTCGCTCGCGGACGCGGTCCGCGCCTTCACCACGGGCTCCATGTCCGCCGAGGACTTCCAGCAGGTCTTCTCGGCCTCGAAGGTGTACTGCCCGCGCGGCGACAACCCCGGCTTCCTCGCGCTGCACAACACCCAGCAGCCCGTGATCCCGATGTTCACCTCGCTCAAGGAGCTGCGCCGGTACGCGGGCAAGGAGTCCAAGTACTTCGTGATCACCGGTGCCGAGGTGATCGACCTGCTGCCGACCGGGTACGGGTTCGTGCTCGACATGGAGGGCGAGCACCGGATGGTGTTCGACGCCAAGGCGGTCGAGCAGATGGTCGACTTCGCCATGCGCCGTATGTACGGCTAGATGTACGGCTAGATCTACGGCTAGGGCTTGCTTCAGCCACCTTCAGCCACCTTCAGTTATCTTCAGACACCTTCAGTCACCGGACGCCCGGAGGGAATTCCCTCCGGGCGTCCGTCGTTGTGGGTGGCAGAAAGTTCAACAGTCAACTAAACTCGAAGCACAAGGAGGTACCGACATGCCTGCAGTGACCGTCGAGAACCCGCTGACCCTGCCCCGCGTGGTCGCGTCGGCCGACGCCGTGGCTCGTCCCGTACTCGCCGTGACGACCGCGCCGAGCGGCTTCGAGGGCGAGGGGTTCCCGGTTCGCCGTGCGTTCGCCGGGATCAACTACCGCCACCTCGACCCGTTCATCATGATGGACCAGATGGGCGAGGTGGAGTACGCGCCGGGCGAGCCCAAGGGCACCCCCTGGCACCCGCACCGCGGCTTCGAGACCGTGACCTACATCCTCGACGGCATCTTCGACCACCAGGACTCCAACGGTGGCGGTGGCACCATCACCAACGGTGACACCCAGTGGATGACCGCCGGCTCGGGCCTTTTGCACATCGAGGCGCCGCCGGAGTCCCTCGTCATGTCGGGCGGCCTCTTCCACGGCATCCAGCTCTGGGTCAACCTGCCCGCCAAGGACAAGATGATGGCCCCGCGCTACCAGGACATCCGTGGTGGTCAGGTCCAGCTGCTGAGCACCCCCGACGGCGGCGCGCTGCTGCGCGTCATCGCCGGTGAGCTCGACGGTCACCAGGGCCCCGGCATCACGCACACGCCGATCTCCCTGGTGCACGCCACGGTGGCGCCCGGCGCGGAGGTCACCCTCCCGTGGCGCGAGGACTTCAACGGTCTGGCGTACGTCCTCGCCGGGCGCGGCAGCGTCGGTACGGACCGCCGTCCGGTGCACACCGGTCAGACGGCCGTCTTCGGCGCGGGCTCGTCGATCACGGTCCGCGCGGACGAGAAGCAGGACGCGAACACGCCGGACCTCGAGGTCGTCCTCCTGGGCGGTCAGCCGATCCGCGAGCCGATGGCGCACTACGGGCCGTTCGTCATGAACACCCGCGAGGAGCTCCAGCAGGCCGTGGAGGACTTCCAGAAGGGCCGCCTCGGCACGATCCCGGCGGTGCACGGGATGGCCGAGGGCGGGCTGTAAGGGCTGTAAGGGCGATAAGAGCTTGTAAGAGCTTGTAGAACCCTGAGGGCCTTGAGGGCCGTAAGGGCCTTGAGAGGGGAGCCGGGGCGGCCAGTGCCCCGGCTCCCCTCTCGGCTGTGGCTGACGCCTCGTCACCCGGGTGGGCCGTTCCGGCAGGACGGCGCGCCCCGGGGGTGATGGGGTGCAGGTGTGCAGCTACTCCCCGAAGGCGCCCGGCGGCTGGCGGCCTGGTGTGCCGTCATCCTGCTCGTCGCCGGGGTCGGGTGGGTCGGGGTCCAGCTGTGCGGGGAGTTGCGCACCGCCGTCGTACCCGTGCTGCTCGCGCTGCTGGGGACCGCGCTCCTCGGGCCCCTCCACCGCAGGCTCGTCAGGGTCGGCGTGAACCGGTCGCTGGCCGCCGGCATCACCTGTGTCGCGGTCGTGGCCGTCGTCGGCGGCGCCGTGTACATCGTCGTCGCCGCGCTCCTCGACACCGGCGACGAGATCGTCGCCTCGCTCAAGCGGGCGGCGCAGTCCGTCGCCGCCCACTTCGGGGCCGCCGGGACCTCGCTGGACGACCTGGCCTCCAACGCGAAGGAACTTCTCACCAAGTTCGGCGGGACGGCCGCCTCCAACGTCATCAGCGGCGTCAGTGTCGTCGGCGAGAGCATCGCCATGGCCGTACTGGCCCTGCTGCTCGTGTTCTTCTTCCTGCGCGACTCCCACCGGGCCGCCGGGCTGCTGCGGTCGCTCGCCCCGGGCGGCACCGCCGACACCGTCGAGGCGATGGCCCGGCGGGCCTTCGAGGCCGTCGAGGGCTTTATGCGCGGCACGACGCTCATCGCGTTCATCGACGCCGTGTGCATCACCGTCGGGCTGCTGATCCTCGGCGTGCCGGGCGCGGTCGGCCTCGGCGCGCTGGTCTTCGTCGGCGCGTACATCCCCTACCTCGGCGCCTTCATCTCCGGCGCGCTGGCGGTGCTGGTGGCCCTCGCCGACCGGGGGTTCGTCATCGCGCTGTGGGCGCTCGGGGTGGTCGCCGCGGTGCAGGTTCTGGAAGGGCATGTGCTCCAGCCGGCGATCCAGAGCCGGACCGTGCAGATGCATCCGGCGGTGGTGATGCTCACCATCACGGGAGGGGCCTCGGTCGCCGGGATCCTCGGCATGCTGCTCGCCGTACCCCTGACGGCGGCCGCGTTCGCGGTCGTGCACGAACTTCGTGCGCGGTACGCGGCGGACACCCCCCAGCCATAGATCCGGGCGTCCAGCCCTAGGTCGCGTAGGTCTCGTAGGACTCGGCGGGCGGTTCGTGCAGTTCGAACCAGATGCTCTTGCCTTCGCCCCGCGGGTCCACGCCCCAGGTGTCCGCGAGCAGTTCCACGAGCATCAGCCCCCGCCCGGAGGAGGCCAGCTCGCCGGGCTGCCGTCGGTGCGGGAGGTCGTCGCTCGCGTCGGTGACCTCCACGCGTATCCGCCGTTCCTTCTTCTCGCCGGTCACCTCGGCCGTCAGGAGCGCTTCGGCGTCCGTGTGCACGAGCACGTTCGTGAGCATCTCGGAGACCAGCAGCACCGCCGAGTCGACCTGGTCCTCGGAGGCCCAGTCGTGCAGGAGCTCGCGCAGCTGCTGCCGGGCGCTCGCGACCCGCTCGGGCTCGGCCTGGGCGACGGTCAGCATGGTGCGGCGCACGCTCGGCAGCAGGGTGTCCGGCTGGCCGAGGCCGAGCCGGTCCCCCGCCCGGCACAGCAGCAGTACGGCGATGTCGTCCTCGCGCCGGTCCGTCAGCGGCCCGGTGGCGTGGTGCGAGGAGGGCCCGTGCACGGCCTGGACCAGCGCGTCGGCCAGCTCCTCCATGTCGCCGTCGTGCTCCTCGAGGATCCGCCGGATCCGCCGCCAGCCGGTCTCCAGGTCGTGCCCGCCGGTCTCGATCAGCCCGTCCGTGCAGATCAGCATCGTCTCGCCGGGCTCCAGGACGAGCCGCGTCGTCGGATAGTCCGCGTCCGGGTCGATGCCCAGCGGCAGCCCGCCCGCGGTGGAGCGGGTGAGCACCGTCCCGTCGGACATGCGGATCGCGGGGTCCGGGTGCCCGGCGCGGGCGATCTCGAGGGCGCCGGTCGCCGGGTCCACCTCGACGTACAGACAGGTCGCGAAGCGCATGTCGGCGCCCGCGTCGCCGTCATCGGCATACGTCATCCCGTACAGGAACCGCGAGGCGCGCGAGAGGACCGCGTCCGGGCGGTGGCCCTCGGAGGCGTACGCGCGCAGGGCTATGCGGAGCTGGCCCATGAGGCCCGCCGCGCGTACGTCGTGTCCCTGGACGTCGCCGATGACCAGCGCGAAGCGGCTGCCGCCGGGCAGCGGGATCATGTCGTACCAGTCGCCGCCGACCTGGAGTCCGCCGCCGGTCGGTACATAGCGCGCGGCGACCGCCATCCCGGGTATCTCCGGGCCCAGCGTCGGCAGCATCGACCGCTGGAGCCCGTCCGTAAGCTCCCGCTCCGACTCGGCGGCGCCCGCCCGCGACAGGGCCTGCGCGAGCATCCGGGCCACGGTGGTGAGGACGGAACGCTCGTCCGGTGTGAAGGTGACGGGGTAGGCGAACGCCGCCATCCACGCGCCCAGCGTGCGCCCCGCGACCGTGAGGGGCAGGAACGCCCACGACTGCCGGTCGAAGTGCTGGGCGAGCGGCCAGGACGCCGGGTAGCGGGCCTTGTAGTCGGCCTGGGAGGAGAGGTAGACGGCGCGTCCGGTGCGCACGACCTCCGCGGCCGGGTAGTCCGTGTCCAGCGGCATGTTCAGAAACGGGTTCTCGTCACCCGGCGCCTGCCCGTGGTGGCCTATGACGGTGAGCCGGTCGCCCTCCGCGCCGAAGACCGCGAGCCCGTCCGGTGAGAACCCCGGCATCGACAGGCCCGCCGCGACCCGCAGCACCTCCGCCGTGGACCGCGCCTCGGCCAGCGCCCGCCCCGCATCCAGCAGGAACGCCTCGCGCGAGCGCCGCCAGTCGCCGGTGACCGGGGTGCGCGCGGCGGTGCCCGGCGGGGGCTCGGTGACCTCCTGAAGGGTGCCGACCAGCTCGTACGCCCCGGTCGTGGGGTCGGTCGACGGCTTGGAGCGGCTGCGTACGGTACGGATCACCCGGCCGTGCTCGTCCATGATCCGCATCCGCACCTCGGCGAGGGTGCCCTCGGCGACGGCGAGCTGGACGACGCCGTCGACCTCGTTCCAGTCGACGGGGTGGAAACGGGCGCGGACGCCGGCCTGGGTGAGCGTCGTCGGCTCGGGGGGCAGACCGAGGAGCCGAGCGGCCTCGGCGTCCACGGTGACCAGTCCGGCGGCGTCGTCCCAACGCCACAGTCCGGTCGCGAGGGCGGTCAGCACGTCCCCCACGGCGGGCAGGGGCTCACCAGTGCGCATGGCCCCACTGTATGGAGAGGGGATCGGGAGCTGCCACCGAAGCGGACAGGCCCGCACGGCACAAATGGCGGGGAGGCGATCCTGCGTGGCCGGTACCCTGGGGTGAAGTTTCACGTGAAACAGCCCCCGATCCGCGAAGACTGGATGAACGACGATGCATCGGTACAGGTCCCACACCTGCGGCGAGCTCCGCGCCTCTGACGTCGGCAGCGACGTCCGGCTGAGCGGCTGGCTGCACAATCGCCGAGACCTGGGTGGCATCCTCTTCATCGATCTGCGCGACCACTACGGCATCACGCAGCTCGTCGCCCGCCCCGGCACCCCCGCCTACGAGGCCCTCGACAAGGTCTCCAAGGAGTCGACGGTCCGCGTCGACGGCAAGGTCGTCTCGCGCGGCACGGAGAACGTGAACCCGGACCTGCCGACCGGCGAGATCGAGGTCGAGGTGAGCGAGGTCGAGCTGCTCGGCGCGGCCGCCCCGCTCCCGTTCACGATCAACGCCGAGGACGGGGTCAACGAGGAGCGGCGCCTGGAGTACCGCTTCCTCGACCTGCGCCGCGAGCGTATGCACCGCAACATCCTGCTGCGTACGGCCGTGATCTCCGCGATCCGTCACAAGATGACGGCGCTGGGCTTCAACGAGATGGCGACCCCGATCCTCAGCGCCACCTCCCCCGAGGGCGCGCGCGACTTCGTGGTGCCCTCCCGGCTGCACCCGGGCAAGTTCTACGCCCTGCCGCAGGCCCCGCAGCAGTTCAAGCAGCTGCTGATGATCTCCGGCTTCGACCGCTACTTCCAGATCGCGCCCTGTTTCCGCGACGAGGACGCGCGCGCGGACCGGTCGCCGGGCGAGTTCTACCAGCTCGACGTGGAGATGTCCTTCGTCGAGCAGGAGGACGTCTTCCAGCCGATCGAGAAGCTGATGACGGAGCTGTTCGAGGAGTTCGGTGGTGGCCGTCACGTCACCTCTCCCTTCCCGCGCATCCCGTTCCGCGAGGCGATGCTGAAGTACGGCTCGGACAAGCCGGACCTGCGGGCCCAGCTGGAGCTCGTCGACATCACCGACATCTTCGAGGGCTCGGAGTTCAAGGCGTTCGCCGGCAAGCACGTACGCGCGCTGCCGGTGCCGGACGTGTCCGGTCAGACGCGGAAGTTCTTCGACGGTCTCGGTGACTACGCGGTCGAGCAGGGCGCGAAGGGCCTGGCCTGGGTGCGCGTCGGCGAGGACGGTTCGCTGACCGGCCCGATCGCCAAGTTCCTCACCGAGGAGAACGTCGCCGAGCTGACCAAGCGCCTCTCCCTGGCCCCCGGCCACGCCGTCTTCTTCGGCGCGGGCGAGTTCGACGAGGTCTCGAAGATCATGGGCGCGGTGCGGGTCGAGGCCGCGAAGCGCTCGGGCAACTTCGAGGAGAACGTCTTCCGGTTCTGCTGGATCGTCGACTTCCCGATGTACGAGAAGGACGAGGACACCGGGAAGATCGACTTCTCGCACAACCCGTTCTCGATGCCGCAGGGCGGTCTGGAGGCCCTGGAGACCCAGGACCCGCTGGACATCCTCGGCTGGCAGTACGACATCGTCTGCAACGGTGTCGAGCTGTCCTCCGGCGCGATCCGGAACCACGAGCCCGAGATCATGCTCAAGGCCTTCGAGATCGCGGGCTACGACCGGGACACCGTCGAGGAGCAGTTCGCGGGCATGCTCCGCGCGTTCCGCTTCGGCGCCCCGCCGCACGGCGGCATCGCCCCGGGCGTGGACCGCATCGTCATGCTGCTGGCCGACGAGCCGAACATCCGCGAGACGATCGCCTTCCCGCTCAACGGCAACGCCCAGGACCTGATGATGGGCGCGCCGACGGAGCTGGACGAGACCCGCCTGCGCGAGCTGCACCTTTCGGTACGGAAGCCGCAGCCGAAGTAGTCCTGAAGTCCGTCCTGTGAGGGTGGCTCGGAACCGACGCCGGTTTCGAGCCACTTTTGCGTGTACATGTGAAATCACAGGTCTTACTTACGTCGCTGACAGGTGACCTTCGTAGCCTCCCCCCTCATGACTGAGACCCCCGAAGGACAGGTAAACAAACGGGATCTGACGCGACGTAAGGTCGTCGTGACCGGTGGCGCGGCCATCGCGGCCGTGGGCGTGGGCGGCGGACTGGCCGTCAACGCCTTCGCGGACGAGGCGACCTCCGACGTCTCCTCTTCGTCGGGCTCCGAGACGTGTTACACCCTCACCTCGGAGACCACCGAGGGCCCTTACTACATCGACGCCGACAAGATCCGCCAGGACGTCACCGAGGACGAGGAGGGCATTCCGCTGACCCTCACCCTCAAGGTGATCGACGCGGACACCTGCAAGCCGCTGCGGAACGCGGCCGTGGACATCTGGCACTGCAGCGCGTTGGGCGTCTACTCGGGCTACGAGTCGAGCGGCAACGGCGGTGGCGGCGGTGGAAACCCGCCGCCGACGGGAGCCCCCACCGGCACCCCGACCGGCGAGCCCCCGACCGGCGGCCCGGGCGGCGGCGGTGGCGGTCACGCCGAGCCGACGGACGACGAGCGCTACCTCCGGGGCACCTGGAAGACGGACAAGCATGGCTATGTCACGTTCAGGACGGTCTTCCCGGGCTGGTACCAGGGCCGTTGCGTGCACATCCACGTGAAGGTGCACGTCGACGGCACCTGGACGGACGCGGGTTACGAGGGCGGGCACACCTGCCACACGGGCCAGCTGTTCTTCGACGAGAAGTCGGTGCTGGCGTCGGCGGAAGTGGCTCCGTACTCCACGAACGCGGCCACCCGCACGACCCTCGACGAGGACACCATCTACCCGGACAACGGGCACGCGGGCGGCTTGCTGTACCTCAAGTACAACAAGAGGCACATCGCGAAGGGCGTCCGCGCCCACCTGACGCTGGGCGTGGCCCCGGACGAGACGCACGACAGCACGGACACGCCGCCGAGCGCGTCGGCGTCCGCCGGCTGAGGTACTTGGGTGGTGAAGGGCCCGGAACTCCAGGAGGCCGGAGTTCCGGGCCCTTCGGGCTGCCGTACCGGGTCAGGCAGGGGCGGCCGGCTCCGCCGCGAACAGGTCGTCTGCCGTGCCGGCGGTGACGGCTCGGCCGAGCCGGTGGCCGAGGGTGTCGAGGTCGGTCAGGCCTGGTCCGGGACGTCCTTCGGATCCTCGGCGAACAGGTCTTCCGCGTCGCTGACCGTGACGGCCTGGTCGAGCCAGCGGTCCAGCGTGTCGGGGTCGGCGCAGTCGGAAACACGCTGACGGACTTCGTCCGGGACCGGGATGCCGCGCCTCTTCAGCACACGCAGGACGCCTTCGGCCTTGCCTTCAGCTTTGCCGTCGGCCTTGCCCCCCAGGTACGTCTCCTCGATGGAAGTTCCCCGGCCCGGGAAGTTGGTGATGACCGCCATCAGCTCTCTCCACTTCTTCCTGGCCGGAGCGTTCTCCAGGCCGACTTCCAGCACTGTGGCGGAACCTAGGGGGATCTTGGACCGGAGGTCCGGGCGACGGGATGGGATCACCCTTTCGGGTGGGGAAGGAACGTTCACGCCGCGGTGGTCAGTTCGCACCAGATGAACTTGCCTGTGCCACCCGGGACGTGGGACCTGCCCAGGTGGTACCAGCCCCAGCCGTTCGCACATCCCTGTACGAGAGCCAGGCCGCGGCCGGACTCTGCGAGTGCTGTTGCCGGAGTCGGAGCCGGGGTCGGTGGGGTGGGGTCCGCGTCCCATACGCCGATGCGCAGGACGCGGTTCGCCCAGCGGAGCCGTATGGCCGCCGGCCCCTTGGTGTGCTGGACGGCGTTGGCGACGAGCTCGGTGGCCACGAGTTCGGCGGACTCCGTGAGATGGGGCAGACCGTGGAGGGCGAGGATCAGGCGGAGGGTGCGGCGGCAGATCGTGACGGCGCGAGGATCGTTGGGGATGGAGAGGGTGTACTCCCACGGTGCGTCGGCCGGGGCGTCGGCCGGTTCGCCGTTTTCGGGCATGCGGACTCCTGGTCAGGGAGGGGAGTGAAGGAGAGCGGCGGTTGGCGGGCGGTGGCAGTGTCGCGCCCGTCATGGCATGACGGTGCGGTGCGCTTCCGGGTCCCCGGGTTCCGCAGCGTGTGCGTCGCGTCACCGACGGTAGGGCTAAATGTTTCGCCCCTGCAAGTCGTTCGCGTAATCTGACACCCGATCGGGGTGACCAACCCTGTGTGGGGACAGTGTTGTTCGGGAAGGGGAGGCGGAGTGCCCGCGAGGATTCAACCGACTGCTCGCCAAGTCCGCCTAGGTGCTGAGCTGCGCAAATTGCGGGATGCTGCGGGTCTGACCTCCCGGCAGGCGGCAGCGCTGCTGGGGACGAACCCGGCGCAGATGAGCCAGATCGAAGCGGGCAACGCCGGAGTCAGCGGGGAACGCGTACGCAAGCTCGGGGTGCAGTACGCCTCTGCCGACATGGAGTTGGTCGACGCCCTGGTGGAGATGGCGACGGACCGTACGCGCGGGTGGTGGGAGGAGTACCGGGACGTGCTGCCACCCGTCTTCCAGGATCTGGCGGAGCTGGAGCACCATGCCACCTTCATGCGGGTGGTCGGCACTGTGCATGTGCCTGGCCTGCTTCAGACCCAGGAGTACGCACGCGCGGTCTTCGCCTATGTCGTCCCGGAACTCCCTGTGGACGAACTGGATTTGCGTGTGAGGCACCGTATGCGCCGCAAGCTGGTTCTCTCGGAGAGGACCGTCCCCTACGAGGCGGTGATACACGAGTCCGTACTACGTACGCGAGTCGCCGACCGCCGAGTGGCCGTCGCTCAACTCGATGAGCTGCTCAGCCAGTCGGAGCGCCCCAACGTCAGCTTGCGGGTGATCCCCTTCGGTGTCGACGGCTTCGCCGGGGCGGGCGCGATGATGCTCTACGCGGGCGGTCGGGTGCCGGCGCTGGACACCGTGCAGCGCGACGCCCCGTATGGCTCCGTGTTTCTGGACGCCTCCGCGCAACTGCTGGCCATGCGAACTCTCTTCCGTAGGGTGGAGTCGGCAGCCCTGCCGCCCGCCAAGTCGCGGGACTACATTCACCGATTGACGAAGGAACTGTGAGACGTGATTCAGTGGCAGAAGTCTTCGTTCTCCGGTGGCGGGGACGGCAACGAGTGTGTGGAACTCGCCCTGAGTAATGACACGGTGTTGCTGCGCGAGAGCGATGCCCCTGCTCGGCAGATAGCTGTCACCCGCGACAGCCTGGCCGCCCTGCTCCGTCGGATACAGGCGGAGCGGCCTTGATCGGTGAGGAGTTCGCCGGGGCTCTCTCCGTGGTGCTCCGGGATCTTCGGGCGCAGTGCTCCGTGCAGCCGGAGGTGCGTGAGGACGAGGAGTATCCCGGCGTCATCCTCTACGCCCCCGACGGCTCCGGACAGGGCGTGTACGGGGAGCCGGACGGCAGGCCCGCGGCCGCGCTGCTCGTCGCCGTCGCCGACCAGGTGCAGGACTGGGCCGTGGAGGCGCTGTGGGGCCAGGGCGAGCCGGCCGTGTGGCCGCACTGTCCGGCGCATCCGGGCGGTCACCCCCTCACGGCGACCGTCGTGGGCGGCGCGGCGGTGTGGGTCTGCCCGGCAAGCGGTAGGCCCGTGGGGCATATCGGCGGGCTGCCCCCCGCGGACGTCGCGGACGTCGCGGACCTCGCGCCTACGCCTCGTACTCGGTGAGGTCGATGGCGTGCACGGTCAGGGGGAAGCCGTGTTCGGGGTGCGTGATCTCGCGTTCCGCGGGCATGCCGAGCTTGCGCAGTACGTTCTCGGAGGCCTCGTCGCCCGGCCGGACGGCGGCGACGACGCGTTCGAGGCCACGGTCCTGGAGGGCGAACTCCAGCGTCGCCTGGGCGGCCTCGGAGGCGTACCCCTGACCCCAGAACTGCCGGCCGAGCCGCCAGCCGATCTGCACGTCGGGCAGCGCGTCGGGCAGGAACTCGGACCAGGACAGGCCGGTGAACCCGGCCAGCTCGCCGGAGGCCAGCAGTTCGACGGCGAAGAGGCCGAGACCTTCCTCGTCCCACTCCTCCTCCCACCGCTCGATGTCCTGGGCCGTGAGCTCCAGATCGCGCACCGAACCGTCCCCGACCCAGCGCATGACCTCCGGGTCCGCGTTGATCTCCGCCATGGGGGCGAGGTCGTCGTCGGTCCAGCGGCGGAGGAGGAGGCGAGGGGTGTGGATCTCGGTCATGACCCCATCTTGTCGAAGGCGGCGGCGCAGGGGTAATCGGGGGCGAGGCCGGTGTGACGTCGGCTGTGGGTCAGGTGTCGTAGCGGCCGTCCCACGGCTCGCCGAAGCCGAGGCGGTCCGGGTAGAGCTCCGCCCAGTGCTCCCCCTCGTCCTCCCCCGTCAGCAGGCCGAAGAGGACGCCGTCGACCGTGAGCCGGAAGGGGCGTATCGCGATGTCGGTGTAGGCGCGCCGGGGGAGGCTGCGCAGGAGTTTGGCCAGGTGGGCGCGGGCTCGGGCGAGGACCGGGTTCTCGCCGTTCTCACCGGCCGGGGTGCGCTGCTGCTCGGCCCAGGTGCCGGCACACCAGATCTCCGAGTCGCGGTAGCGGCCTTCGGCGTCGAAGGTGTGGAGCACCGTGTAGAGACGCTTGTGCTCCTCCCAGCCGTCGGCCGGCCGGAAGCCCTCGGGGAACGCGTACGTGACCGACGCCAGGAACTGGCCGTCCGCGTAGCGACCGATGCTGTCCGTGCGGTGCTTCGGCTGGTAGGCGATCGGGATGACGTGGGGTACTGCCATGGCGAAACCATACGGGCGGACGCGGGCATGTCAGCACGGGGGTCAGGTTCAGGCCAGTGGACGGTGAGGGACGGTGCGGGACAGTACAGAGGGAACCGGCATCATCCGACGCGGAAGGGCCCGGCACCCCACGGTGCCGGGCCCTTCCGCGGCTGCGCCGGGACTTACTCCGGTGCGCCGCCGAAGCGCTCCTTGTACGACTCCAGGTCCTCGTCAGTGATCTTGGCGAAGAGGACCGGGGGGACGGTGAACGGCGTGCCCGCCGGGACCGAGTCCAGGGACTTCGCCTCGTCCTGCGTCACCCACGTCGCCGTGTCCTCGCTCAGCGCGAACGCCGAGCGCATGGCCTTGGAGGAGGCGGGGATGAAGGGCTCCGAGACCACCGAGTAGAGGTGGATCAGGTTCATCGCCGTACGCAGGGTCAGCGCCGCGCCCTCGGGGTTGGTCTTGATCTCCAGCCAGGGAGCCTTCTCCTCCAGGTAGGAGTTGCCCGCCGACCACAGGGCGCGCAGGGCGGCGGCCGCCTTGCGGAACTGGAGCGTCTCCATGTGCGACTCGTACTCCGCGAGCAGGGCCGCGATCTCCTCGCCCAGCTTCGTCTCCGACTCGCCGGCCGGGGCACCCGCGGGGACCTCCTCGCCGAAGCGCTTCTTCGAGAAGGACAGGACGCGGTTCACGAAGTTGCCCAGCGTGTCCGCCAGGTCCTTGTTGACCGTCGCCGTGAAGTGCTCCCACGTGAACGACGAGTCGTCCGACTCCGGCGCGTTGGCGATCAGGAAGTAGCGCCAGTAGTCCGCGGGGAGGATCTCCAGCGCGTGGTCCGTGAAGACGCCGCGCTTCTGGGACGTGGAGAACTTTCCGCCGTAGTACGTCAGCCAGTTGAACGCCTTGACGTAGTCGACCTTCTTCCACGGCTCGCGCACGCCGAGTTCCGTGGCCGGGAACATGACGGTGTGGAAGGGGACGTTGTCCTTCGCCATGAACTCCGTGTAGCGGACCGGGTTCTCGCCGGAGTCGGCGTCGTACCACCACGACTTCCAGTCACGGTTCTCCGGGTCCAGGTCCGACCACTCCTTCGTCGCCCCGATGTACTCGATCGGTGCGTCGAACCAGACGTAGAAGACCTTGCCCTCGGCGGCCAGCTCCGGCCAGGTGTCGGCCGGGACCGGGACACCCCAGTCCAGGTCACGGGTGATCGCGCGGTCGTGCAGCCCCTCGTTCAGCCACTTGCGGGCGATGGAGGACGCCAGCTGCGGCCACTCCTCCTCGTGGCGGGCGACCCACTCCTCGACCTCGTGCTGGAGCTTCGACTGGAGGAGGAAGAGGTGCTTCGTCTCCCGGACCTCCAGGTCCGTCGAGCCGGAGATCGCCGAGCGGGGGTTGATGAGGTCGGTCGGGTCCAGGACGCGCGTGCAGTTCTCGCACTGGTCGCCGCGGGCCTTGTCGTAACCGCAGTGGGGGCAGGTGCCCTCCACGTAGCGGTCGGGCAGGAAGCGGCCGTCCGCCGGGGAGTACACCTGGCGGATCGCGCGCTCCTCGATGAAGCCGTTCTCGTTCAGGCGGCGGGCGAAGTGCTGGGTGATCTCGCGGTTCTGCTCGCTGGAGCTGCGGCCGAAGTAGTCGAAGGCCAGCTCGAAGCCGTCGTACACCGCCTTCTGCGCGTCGTGCGCCTGCGCGCAGAACTCGTCGACCGGGAGGCCCCGCTCCTTCGCCGCCAGCTCGGCCGGCGTGCCGTGCTCGTCCGTCGCGCAGATGTACAGGACGTCGTGGCCGCGCTGGCGGAGGTACCGGGAGTACACGTCCGCCGGGAGCATGGACCCCACCATGTTGCCCAGGTGCTTGATCCCGTTGATGTACGGAAGGGCGCTGGTGATGAGGTGTCGAGCCATCGCGGGCTGCTCCCAAGTCGCTACGCGGGGTGACGATCTCGTGGTTTTCGGGTCGTCTGGAACCTTGAAATCGTAGCCGACATGGGTACGCCGCCCGCTCCCCGTTTTACGGGGTGGGAAGCGGGCGGCGTTTCGGCCGCGTACGGCCGGGGGGTTGGGGGCGGGGCGTTGCGCGCTTACGCGCTTACGCGCTTACGCGCGGAGGGTTACGGGCGCCAGGCTGCCAGTACGCCCTCGTAGAGCTCGGCGTCCGTGAGTTCGCGCGGGGTCGGGCCCGCGTGGAAGAAGGCCGTGTTGCCGGTCTTCAGCTTGCGGAGGTAGTCGAAGGCCTTGTTGTCGTGCTCTCCGAAGGCGACGAAGGAGAAGAAGACGGTGGGGTGGTTCTTGGCCGCGTCCGTGAGGGCCTGGGTGGCCGGGGTCTTGGCGTCCGGGGCGCCGTCCGTCTGGAAGACGACCAGGGCGGGGGCCTTGGGGTCCGCCGACTTCTCGTGGTGGGCGAGCACGGCCTCGACGGCCGCGTGGTAGCTGGTACGGCCCATGCGGCCGAGGGCCGTGTGGAGCTCGTCGATCTTGTTCTCGTGCTCGGTGAGGGTGAGCTCGCCGGTGCCGTCCAGTTCCGTCGAGAAGAAGACGACGTGGACCGTGGCCTCGGGGTCGAGGTGGGCGGCGAGGGCGAGGGTCTGCTCGCCGAGGGCCTGGGCGGAGCCGTCCTTGTAGTACGGGCGCATGGAGGCGGAGCGGTCGAGGACGAGGTAGACCTTGGCCCGGGTGCCGGTGAGGTCGTTCTTCTCGAGGGTGGTGGCGGCGGCCTTGTAGGCGGTGAGCAGGCCGGGGGCGTCGGACTTCACGCGGGTGGCGGGGCCCTGTGGGGCCTGGTCGCCGTCGGCGGCTGACGGTTCCGGGGTGGGCTGCTCGGCCACCGGCTCCGGCTCTGGCTCCGCGGTCTTTTCGGCGACCGTCGGCTCGGGCTCGGGCTCGGGGGTGGTTTCGGCCACCGGTTCGGGCTCGGGGGTGGCTTCGACCGTCGGCTCGGGCTCGGGGGTCGCCTCAGCCACGGGCTCGGGCTGCGGTTCGGGGGTCACCTCGGCTACCGGCTCGGGGGCCGGCTCGACCGCCGGTTCGGGCTCGGAGGTCGCCTCTGCCGCAGGCTCGGGCTCGGGTGCCGCTTCGGCCACCGGCTCCGGTTCGACCGCCGGCTCCGGCTCGGGCTGCGGCTCGGGGGCCACCTCGGCTACCGGCTCGGGGGCCGCTTCGGCCACCGGTTCGGGGTCGGGCTCCGGCTCGACCGCCGGTTCGGGCTCAGGGGCCGTCTCGGCCACCGGCTCCGACTCCGGCTCGACGACCGGTTCGGGCTCCGCGGTCTTTTCGGCGACCGCCGGCTCCGGCTCGGGCTCGGGCTCAGGGGTGGTCTCGGCCACCGGCTCCGGCTCGGGTGCCACCTCGGCCTCCGGCTCGGGCTTCGGCTCGGGCTCGGGTGCCACCTCGGCCACCGGCTCAGGCTCGGGGGTGGTCTCGGCCACCGGCTCGGGCTCCGGCTCGGGCTCAGGGGTGGTCTCGGCCACCGGCTCCGGCTCGACCGTCGGCTCCGGTGCAACCTCCGGTGCCTCGGCCTCCGGTGCCTCGGCCTCTGTGACCTCCGGCTCCTCGGCCTCCTCGGCCTTCGTTTCCTTGGCCTCCGTGGCCTCCGTGGCCTTTTCGGTTGCCTCCGTAGCCCTCGGCTTCGGGACCGCCACGTTGTCGAACGCTGCCGACACCAGTTCGTCCACCACGGACGCCTGGGCCGGTACCTCCGCCGGGGCCTCGGTGGGCCGGTCCGGCTCCGCGGTAGCCTCCCGCTCGCCCGCCGGGGCCGGAACGGTCGGCTCCGACGTGGTCTCCCGCGAGGGCTCCCCGTCGGCGGCACGACCCTTGCGTGAGCGGCCGAACGCGTTCCTCAGGAGAGTAAGAATGCCCATGTGCGCAACCCTTCGCGTGAGTTGAAGCCCGTCAATCCCTGGCCAGGACGGACACGTAAGGTTAGCGGTCACAGCTGGTGATCTTGGGGTGGGTCCGACGGGCGAGAACCGGCCACGACGGGACCCACGTCGACCCGCACGGCAATCCCCTGCCGATCCGACGTCCATCCCGCGTCCACCCCGCGCCAACCCCCGTACGGATCCCGCGGGTTCACCCTCCGTTCAGCCGCACGCCCTCCTCCCGCACACGCGTCCCCATAGCGTCACGCCGAGATCAAGGGAACGTATGGGGAGAGTAAAGTGCGCAGACTGCTGCCGTTGATCGGAACGCCCGCCTCGCATCCCGGTGGCCGGTCCGCCCTGACCTGTCGCTTCCGGTGCGGTGACGCCTGCTTCCAAGAGGTGCCCAACACCAGCGCCAACCAATATGTCGGCGATGTCATCGCGGGCGCGCTCAGCCGGCGCTCGATGATGCGGGCCGCCGCCGTCGTCACGGTCGCCGCCGGCGCGGGTACCGCCGCGGTCGCCCGGGCCCCGCAGGCGCAGGCGCAGGCCGCGACCGGGACCCCGTACGCGGCGCAGCCCACCGCGCAGCCCACCGCGCAGTCCACCTCGTCCCGGCGCGGCGCGCGCGGGCTTCGGTTCACGCCCGTCGCCCCCAACACCACCGACGCCGTCGTGACCCCCGACGGCTACCGGCAGAACGTCGTCATCCGCTGGGGCGAGCCCATCCTGCGCGGTGCCCCGGCCTTCGACCCGGAGAACCAGACCGCCGAGGCCCAGGCCGGCCAGTTCGGGTACAACAACGACTTCCTCGCCCTCCTGCCCCTGCCCGGCGAGCGGGGGCGGCAGCTGCTCGTCGCCAACCACGAGTACACCGACGAGATCCTGATGTTCCGCGGGTACGACGCCGCCAGCCCGACCCGCCGGCAGGTCGAGGTCGCCTGGGCCGCCCACGGTCTGTCCGCCGTCGTGGTGGAGGAGGACCGCGGGACGGGGAGGCTCACCGCCGTCACCCGGCACCACCTCAACCGGCGCGTCACCGCCACCACCGAGTTCCGGCTCACCGGGCCCGCCGCCGGCTCCGCCCTCCTCAGGACGTCCGCCGACCCGACCGGCCGCAAGGTCCTCGGCACCCTCAACAACTGCTCCGGCGGTACGACCCCCTGGGGCACGACCCTCCACGGCGAGGAGAACTTCAACCAGTACTTCGCGAACGGCTCCCGCCCCACCGACACGCGGTACGGCATCGGCACCGGCGCCACCGAGCGCAAGTGGGAGCGGTTCGACCGGCGGTTCGACATCGCCCAGGAGCCCAACGAGGTGCACCGTTTCGGATACGTCGTCGAGTTCGACCCGTACGACCCCGCCTCCACGCCCCGCAAGCACACCGCGCTCGGCCGCTTCAAGCACGAGGCCGCGACCGTGCGGCTCACGGACGACGGGCGCCCGGTCGTCTACACCGGCGACGACGAGCGTTTCGACTACTTCTACAAGTTCGTCGGCAGCAAGCGGATGCGCCACGGCACCTCCCGCTCCGCGCGTGAGCACAACCTCTCGCTCCTCGACGAGGGCACGCTGTACGTCGCCAAGCTGACCGGTGACTCCCCGGCCACCGACATCGACGGCAGCGGGAAGCTGCCGGGCGACGGGGAGTTCGACGGCGGCGGCAGCTGGATCCCGCTCGCCACCGCCACCGCCGGCGGGGCCGTGTCCCACGTCGAGGGGATGACGGCCGAGGAGGTCTTCGTCTTCACCCGGCTCGCCGGCGACAAGGTGGGCGCCACCAAGATGGACCGCCCGGAGGACATCCAGCCCTCGCCGCACACCGGCAAGGTGTACGTCGCGCTGACCAACAACTCCAACCGCGGCAAGACCGGCTACGCGCCCGCCGACGAGGCCAACCCGCGCAACGCCAACAAGCACGGGCACATCCTGGAACTCACGGAACGCCACAGCCGGCCCGAAAGCCTCACCTTCGGCTGGTCGCTCTTCCTCGTCGCGGGCGACCCGGCCGACTCGTCCACCTACTTCGCGGGCTTCCCCAAGGACCGGGTCAGCCCGATCTCCTGCCCGGACAACGTGGCCTTCGACCCGCACGGCAACCTGTGGATCTCCACCGACGGCAACCAGCTCGGTTCCCACGACGGACTGTTCGGCGTCGCGACCAGGGGGGACCGGCGCGGTGAGCTGAAGCAGTTCCTGACCGTGCCGACCGGCGCCGAGACCTGTGGGCCGATCGTCCAGGACCGGCGCGTGCTGGTCGCCGTCCAGCACCCGGGCGAGGTCGACGGCGCGTCCGTCGAGAAGCCCGCGAGCACCTGGCCCGACGGCCCCGGGAAGATCGTCCGCCCGGCCGTGGTCGCGGTGTGGCGCGCGGACGGCTGCGACATCGGGATCTAGTGGACGGCCGCGGCATCGGGGTCTACGGGGTCTAGCGGACGGCCGCGACATCGGGGTCTAGCAGACGGCCACGGCATCGGGGCCCAGTGGCTGGGACGCGACGCGTTCCAGCCACTCGCGGTATGCCGGTGCCTGGCGCGCCGTCTCCCAGTACGCCTCCGCCAGTTCCGGGAAGACGCCGTCCAGTTCCGCCTCCGTGCGGGCCGCCACCAGCAGCCGTACGCCGAGGGGGTCGCCGTGCAGCCGGCGGACCGCCATCTCGGGGCGGGACGGGGAGGTCGGCTGGCAGACCGTGACGACCTCGCCGGTGGCCACCAGGGTCGCGGCCGTGTGGTAATCGCCGTGCAGGATGCGCGGGTTGAGCCCGGCCGCGCGCAGCATCCGGTGCACGGCGTCCCACTCGCCGTCGACGGTCGGGTCCACCATCCAGCGGTCCGCGGCCAGGTCGGAGAGGTGGACGACGGGGCGGCCGGCGGCCGGATGGTCGTGGGGGAGGGAGACGAACTGGGGCTCCCGCTCCACCAGGACGCGCAGCCGCAGCCCGTCCGGGACGCGCAGCGGGCAGCCCTCCACCTCGTGCACGAAGGCGACGTCGAGGCGGCCCTCGGCGACCAGGTTGAGCAGCGCGTTCGCGGAGACGTCCATCTGGAGAAGGGGTTCGCCGCGACGGACGCGCAGGCGGCGCAGCCAGCCCGCGAGGGCGCGGCTCGCGGTGGAGCCGATGCGCAGCTGGGGCTCGTCCGCGGCGGCGGCCCGCGCCTCGGCGACCAGGGTGCGCATTTCGGCCAGCAGCGGGCGGGCCCGGCCCAGGACGGTCCGGCCGAGCGGGGTGGGGCGGCAGCCGGTGCGCTCGCGGGTGAACAGCTCGCCGCCCAGCTCCTGTTCGATGCGGCGCAACTGCGTGCTCAACGAGGGCTGTGCCACGCCGAGTTGGCGGGCGGCACGGTGCAGGCTGCCGGTGTCCGCTATGGCGCACAGCGCGCGGAGGTGCCTGACCTCAAGCTCCATGCCTGCGGAGCCTAAGCCGGAACTTAAAGATTCACCAGACTCACAAACCCCATGCAACACAGGCGAGTCGGCGCACCTCAGGCCCCCACCTCGGACCCGGTGGCCGGGATACGTCCGTCCTATCACCACTTGCCATCATCACAGCCGCCGCACAGGCATCAACACTCACCGATGACGACTTCACCCCCCACCCACAAGGAGTCATCGATGCGCATGTCCACGTCCGCCCTCGCGGCGGCTGCGGTCGGTCTGAGTCTCGCGACCGCCTCGCTGAGCATGGCCGTACCGGCCACGGCCGCGCCCGTCGCACCGGCCGCCGCCACGGCGTACTCGGGCTACACCGGCTCGGCCGCGGAGGCCAAGGCCAACCAGGCGTTCTTCGAGGCCGTCATCAAGTCCGTCGCCGAGAAGCGCGCCGCCCAGCCGAGAAGCGCCGCGGCCGTCACCGTCGTGTACGACGCCTCCCGCGCGCCCTCGTTCAGCTCCGTGATAGCCCGCAGCACCCAGATATGGAACGGCTCGGTGTCGAACGTGAAGCTCCAGTCGGGCTCCGCGTCGAATGCCGACTTCAGCTACCGCGAGGGCAACGACTCCCGTGGCTCGTACGCCTCCACGGACGGTCACGGCAGCGGCTATGTCTTCCTCGACTACGCGCAGAACCGGCAGTACGACTCCACCCGCGTGACCGCCCACGAGACCGGGCACGTGCTCGGTCTTCCCGACCACTACACCGGGCCGTGCAGTGAGCTGATGTCGGGCGGCGGCCCCGGCACGTCCTGCACCAACGCCTACCCGAACTCGGCCGAGCGCTCCCGCGTGAACCAGCTGTGGGTCAACGGCTTCGCGAAGGCCCTCGACAAGGCCCTCCAGAAGGCCGGCCGCCAGGGCTGAGCCCCTCGCGCGGCCGCGCGGACCGCGGCCGCGCGACGCGTCACCGCGCACCTTCACTTGTCCCACCCCCCACGGGTGCGGGCCGTCTCCCTGCACGGGGCGGCCCGCATCGGCGTTGTGCGGGCCTGCTGTCCCCGTCAGCGGGGCGAGGTGATCGCCCGCGCCGCCGCCACCTCCTGCCGCAGCGGCTCCAGCACACTGTCCGCGGGCCCGGTGAGGTCCGTACGCACCCCCACGAGCACGTTCGTCTCGCGCAGCCCGTCCGACAACTCCCGCAGCTGCAGGGTCACCTGGGCGATCTCGGCGGCGGTCGGGGCCGGGGCGCCCTGTTTCACCCGCACCCGCGCCGCCGTCGTCGCGTCCACGATCCGTTCGGTGGCCACGACCAGCGGCCACCAGGCGGCCGCCCGCCGTCCCATGGGCGGCGGTTCGGTCAGCGCCCGCTGGAACTCCGTACGGATGGCGGACAGATCGCGGTAGAGGCGGCGCCGCATCCGGGGGCGGGCGGCGGGGTCGACGCCCGCGCCGAACGCGTTCTCCACGTAGGACGCGGTGTCGGCGACCGCGTTCGCGAGATGCTGCCCGACCCGCGTGTGCCAGCTCTCCGGCCACAGCAGATATCCGGCGACGAGCGCGATCGCGCAGCCCGCCAGTGAGTCGACCAGGCGCGGCACGAGCAGGCCCGTGCCCTGGTGGTTGAGGGTGTCGGAGAGGAGGAGGATCACCGGGGTGATGGCGGCGGTCTGGTAGCCGTAGCCGCGCGGGGTGAGCGCCGGGATGAGCGGGCCGAGGAGCATCATCACCAGCACGTCCCACCAGCCGCGCGGAACGAGGGTGAGCACCCCGGCCGCGACCGCGAGCCCCGCCACCGTCCCCAGCGCGCGCAGCAGCGCCCGGGAGAAGACCGAGCCGAAGTCGGGCTTCAGGACGAAGGTGACGGTGAGGGCCACCCAGTACGAGCGCGGGACCACGACGAGCGACACCAGGGCCTGGGCGATGCCGATGCACAGGGCGAGGCGCAGTCCGTAGCGCCAGGAGGCGGCGGACAGTACGACGTTGCGGGCGGCCCGCGCGGCTCGCACGGGCAGGGCGGCGGGCCGGCCCAGGTCGTCGACGGTGTGCGGGGTGCCCTTCTCGGTGGGCTGGTCGGTGACGACGTCGGCGGTGTGCCGCAGGGCGTGGTCGACGGCGCGGGCGGTCTCCCCCTCCGGCTCGGGCAGGCTGAGCCTGAGGGGGCCGGTGGAGTCGCTCTCCAGGGCGTCGGCGAGGTGGCGTACGGCGGTGGGGATCGCGTCCGGGAGCCGCTTTCCGGCCTGGTGGGCGGCCGGGGCGGCCTCGACGAGCGGGGTGGCGGCGTTCAACTGGGCGAGCAGCCGGACGAGGTCGGGGCTGCGGCCGTGGTGGTGGGCGCGCCGGGCGAGCACGAGGTCGTACGACTGGTTGAGGGAGGCGGTCATGGCGTACCGGGCGTCGTCGTACGCGTCCGTCGCGCAGGCGGCCAGCAGGTCGGCGACCCTTCGGTACGTTTCCGCGACCGCGGCCCGTTCCGGGACGCCCGAGCGCAGGGGCCAGGTGAGCAGGGCGAGAGCGAGGACGAGCAGTCCGCCGCCGGACATCAGCAGGGGTGCCAGCCACCAGGCGCCGGGCAACGTCAGCCCGGCGCCGATCACGCAGTTGAGGAGCAGCAGCAGACCGGAGACGGAGGCGACCGCGCCGATCGACGAGATCATCCCGGACACCAGCGCGACCGCGGTGACGGCGGCGACGGTGACCCAGCCCTGCCCGAACGCCAGTGCGCCGATCGTGACGCCGAGCGCGCCGAAGAGCTGCGGGATCGCGATGTTGAGTATCCGCATGCGGTACGCGTCCGCGGTGTCGCTGATGACCCCGGACAGGGCGCCCATGGAGGCCAGCGCGCCGTACGCGGGTCGGCCGGCAGCGAGCCCGAGCGCCAGCGGCAGGGCCAGGGCCACGGAGGCGCGCACGACGGCGGAGCGGTTGACGGGTGCCTGCTGCGGTTGGAGGTTCCTGACCAGCCAGTCGGGAGGGGTGAGGCTGACGGGGAACGCACGGGACATGGCCCCATTACACACCCGCGGGTACACACCCGCGGGTGGGGCTCATCCGTGCCGTACGGGGCTTATCCGTGCTGGTGGAGGGTGAGATCGACGAGCAGCGCGCGGTGGTCGGTGCCGTCGATGCCGAGGAAGTCGGCGGAGTTCGCCGAGAAGTCCGGGGAGACCAGGACGTGGTCGATCTGGGCGCCCAGGCGCAGACGGCCGCCGGCGGTCCTCGCGGGCCAGCTGGGCGTGCGGTCGGCTCCGGCGAGGCGGGCGCCGTCGCGCAGTCCGGTGTCCAGGATGCGGCGGAAGGCTGCGTGGTCCTGGGAGGCGTTGAAGTCACCGGCGAGGATCGTGGGGTCGTCACCGGCGACGGCGTAGTCCCGGATCCTGCCCAGTTCGCGGCGCCATACGTCGAGCTGCCCGGGCAGCGGGGGCATGGGATGTGCCAGTTGCAGCCGTACGTCGTGGCCGCGCACGTCGGCGACGGCGCCCGGCATGCCCATGGTGCCGGGCACGCCCGCGGCGGCCCTGAGCGGGAACCGGCTGAGGATCACGGACCCGTCGGACCCGGCGCCCTCGACGGCCCGCCGGTAGGGATAGGTGCCGTCGCTCCCGCCGAAGGCCCGCTCCAGGGTCGCCGAGCAGCGGTACTCGCACTCCTCCACGAACACGATGTCGGGCCGTGCGCGGCGGACGGCGGCGACGAGGGAGTCGGTGCCGCGTCCGAACTGCACGTTGGAGGTCAGGACGCGCAGCTCGGCGAGCGGGGTGCCGGTGGGTTCGCCGGTCTTCCCGTACGGCTCGATGAACCAGGCGAGGGCGCCGAGCACGAGGACGCCCCAGACCAGGCCGGTGCGCCGGCGGGCGAGCAGAAAGAGCAGCAGGGCGAGGCCGGTGGGGGCGAGCAGCCAGGGCAGGAAGGCGAGCAGCTGCGGAACGGGGGTGATGCCGTCGCGGCCGGTGGCCCGGCAGCCCATGACGACGCTCACGCCGGTGAGCAGCAGCGTGGCGAGCCAGGCGGCGAGGGTCCGGGCCGGAGACCGTCGGCGGACCTCGGCCGGGCCGGTCCGCTCCGCGGTCGCAGTCTCCACGTGCCGGCCTTTCGCTCGTGGGTCGGGTACCCCGTACCCCAGGGAGTGCCCGAATCCTCCCTCAAAGACGGGGTGCGTGGGGGAAAGGTTGCGAGGTGCCCCCGGCGGTAGGACCGGGTTCGCCCCCGCCGCCCCTACCCGTCCCCTCCCGTCCCTGGGGGCTGCCGCCCCCGGACCCCCCCCGCCTTCGGCCAGGACGGCCTCGTCCTCACACGCCGGACAGGCTGAAGAGGAACTCCCCCAGGGCCGCGTTGAACTCCTCCGGGCGCTCCAGGTTCGGCAGGTGTGCCGCGCCGTCGATCACCCGGAGCGTGGCGCCCGGGAGCGCCGCGTGCATCGCCGCCGCGTCCGCGACCGGCGTGAACGTGTCGTCGGCGCCCACCACGACCAGGGCCGGGACGGAGACACGGGTGAGCAGGTCGCGGTAGTCCGGGCGCTGGGCCCGCCCCCGCAGGGCCGCCGCGGCGCCCTCGGGGTCCGTGCCCGTCATCATCCGGTGGACGTGCGCCTGGACGTCGGCGTCCGCGTACGGCGCGACCATCCGGTGCAGCACCTCGTCCGCGTACCCCCGCATCCCCTCGCGCAGCAGCCGGTCCGCCATGGCGCCCCGGGCCCGCTTCCCGGCCTCGGTCTCCGCGGTCGGGAAGGTGTCCGCGAGGACCAGCCCCGCGATCCGCTCCGGGAAGAGCCGGTAGCACTCCATGGCGATCTGGCCGCCCATCGACAGACCGGCCAGGACGAAGCGGTCCGCCTTCAGCTCGTCCAGCAGGGCGGCGATGTCCTCGGCGAAGACGGAGAGCGGGGTGATGCCGGGGACGACCGGGGACGCGCCGTAGCCGCGCAGGTCCGGGGCGATCACGCGACGGGACGGCGCGAACGCGGCGAGCTGGGGGGCCCACATCGTGCGGTCGAAGGGGTGGCCGTGGACCAGGACAAGCGGCAGCGAGGTGTCACGCTGGGTGCCTTTGTCCTCGTATGCGAGGAAGGGTGCCATGGCCATGACCCTAGGCTCGCCCAACTCCTCGGTGCAATAAGATCTTTGCCCTCGGTGCAATCCGGCGAAGGGGGACCCGGCATGGCGGAGGACTACCGGCGGATCGCCGACCGGATCGCCGCGGACATCGCGTCCGGACGGCTCGAGCCCGGCAGGCGGCTGCCCCCGCAGCGGGTGTTCGCGCGCCGCCGCGGCATCGCCGGGTCGACCGCCGGACGCGTGTACGGCGAACTCGTACGCCGTGGCCTGGTCGTGGGGGAGGTCGGACGCGGCACGTTCGTACGGGCGTCCCCGCTGCCCTCGGGCCGTGCGCTCGCCGAGCCGGCGACCACCGCGCCGGTCAACCTGGAGCTCAACTACCCTTCCGCGCCCGGTCAGTCGGAGCTGCTGGCGGCCGGTCTCGCCCCGCTGCTGCGCCCCGACGTCCTCGCCGAGGCGACCCGCACGGCGTCCGCCGCGGGCACCCGGGCCGCCCGCGAGGCCGCGGCCGGACTCCTCGCCACGGAGGGCTGGCGACCGGCCCCGGACCGGCTGCTGTTCGCGGGCAACGCCCGCCAGGCCATCGCGGGCGCCCTCGCGTCGCTGGTTCCGCCGGGCGGCCGACTCGGCGTCGAGTCGCTCACGTATCCGCTGGTCCGGGAGATCACGGCGCGGCTGGGCGTCGAGCCGGTCCCGCTGCCCATGGACGAGCAGGGCCTTTGTGCCCGACGCGCTGGCCGCCGCCCACCGTTCGGCGCCGCTCGCGGCCGTGTACGTCCAGCCGACGCTCCACAATCCGACATCGGTGACCATGCGGGCGGACCGGCTGCGCGAACTGGCCGACACCGTGAGGGACTTGGGGCTGCCGGTCGTCGAGGACCGCATCTGGTCGTTCCTCCAGGAGGACGGCGACCCGCTGGCCGCGTACGCCCCCGAGCGCACGTACGTCGTCGACGGACTGTCCAAGCGGGTCGCGCCGGGGCTCACGGTCGGGTTCCTCGTGGTGCCGGAGGACCCGGAAGGGCCGGAGGAGGGGGCGGGGCGGGACGAGGCCGCGGCCGCCGGGGCGCTGCGGTCGGGCGGGTGGACGGCGGGGCGGTTCGCGCTGGAGGCGGCGGTGCGGTGGAGCGGGGACGGGACGGTCGCCCGGCTGGTCGCCGCGAAGCGGGCGGACGCGGCCGAGCGGCAGCGGCTGGTCGGCGAGCACCTTGCCGGGTTCACCGTTCGGGCCGATCCGCGGGCGTACTACGCCTGGTGGGAGCTGCCCGAGCCGTGGCGGGCGGACACGTTCGCGGCGGCGGCGGCACGGCGGGGGATCGCGGTGACACCGGGGCCCGCCTTCGGGGCCGGCCAGGGTGCGGCGGACGCCGTCAGGCTCGGGCTCGCGTCGGTTCCGCCGCCCGAACTGGCGCGGGCGCTGCGGACGCTCGCCGGCGTCGCGTGTACACGCCCGTGAGCCAGGCGGCCAGGGCGACCGTCAGGCCGAGGGCCAGCAGCAGCCAGCAGACCGTGCGCAGCGTCTCGGTCAGGGCGTCGTAGATCGCGCCCGCGGCCGGGCGGGAGGCGCCGGGCGGCAGATCCGCGAGGGTCAGCCGGCGGCCCACGGCGACCGCGCCGGCGAGCGACGCTGCGCCGAGGGCCGTACCCAGGCCGGTCGCCAGCACCGCGCGGCGCCGGCACACCGCCGCGAGGATGCCCGTGAGGGCGAACACGACCGTGGCGACAGGCAGCCAGAATCCGGCGATCTCGAGCACGTGGAACCCCTTCCGGAGCGTGGCCAGGTCCCGGGTCCCGAGCAGGGTGATCTCGGTGTGTTCGACCGGGATGCGGTCCGCGAACGGCACCTGGTCCTCGACGAGCTGACGCTTCATCCGCTCCGTGGCGGGCGCGAGGTCGATGGTGACCGGGCGGTCGCCGTCGCTGCGCAGGGCGCGCATCACGGCGTCGTACGCGGCGAGGTTGGCGGTTCCCCAGGCGGTGCGGAAGGCCTCGGTGCCGGTGAACGAGCGCACCGCGTCGTGCACGAAGGAGCGCACCGGCTCCTGGAGCGGCGAACCCACGTGCACCTCCCGCATGATGCCGTCGGTGACGGCCGCGGCGACCGCCTCCCGCACCTCGGCGTCGGCGGCGAGCGGCGCGGTCGTCGCCTCGTACCGGGCGCTGTCCTCGATGCCGTACGTCGCCCAGGCCGCGAGCGCGCCGAGCGGCGCGAGCAGGCAGGCGAGGCCGATGAACACGGCCGACAGGGCGCTCCGTACGCGTAGAGACACCCTTCCAGCGAAGCCCGCGCGGCCCGTCGCGGCGACCGGTTCGACTGCAAATGGGTGCGTATGACAAGCCGAACGGGGGGCAGGCCGGGGTGGCAGGACGCCACCGGGGTCCGCAGGTGCCCGCGGCCCCGTCGATTCCGGGCTCCGGTGGAGGGCTCACCCGAACGGGTGTTTCCTGGAGGTGGGGAACGGAGGGCGATCAGCTCCCGGGACCTGGTCCCGGGTGGTGGGTGAGTGAGGGAGACACGCGGGGCTCCGGCACAGTCGTGCCGGGGCCCCGCGCGCCAGGTCCGGGCCGTCGGGTTCGGGGCCGGGTTCGCGCCGTCGGGTCCGGGCCGTCGTCCGGCACGCGCCGGGTTCGCGTCGTCGGGTCCGCGCCGGGTCCGGGCCGTCACGTCGCCGGGTGGCCCTCCGTGCTCACCGGGGTGCTCACCGGGCGGCCCTGCGCGTTCACCCGGTGGCCCTGCGCGTCCTCGTGCGTGTAGAAGCGGTAGAACGCCACCGCGAACACGCCCGCCGCGACCGCCAGCGACATGAACACGGACCGCAGGACGGACGCGCCGGTCTGGCTGTAGATGAAACCGAACGCGCAGCCCGCGAACGCCGTCCACAGCAGCGCGTGCACTTCGCGCCGCAGATGCGAGGCCGTCTTCGCCACGCCCATCCAGGCCGCCGCGAACACGAAGGCGCACACGAAGCCGAACAGGATGTTCCAGCCCGTGATCGGTCCGGTGTCGCGGTTGATGGCCGCGGCCCAGAAGCCGTAGACGAGCCCGAGCACGACGGGCACCGCCCATCTCGCGGTCGCGTGGACGCGCTCGTCGAAGATGTCGGGCGTGCCCGGTGCCCCGGAGATGGCTGTGCGTGGTGTCCCCGACAGGGGTGTGCGTGGTGTCCCTGACGCGGGTGCCGCATGAGCCATGGGAGCACTCCTCTCTCCTCGCCCCCGCACTCCAGGGCACACCCCGCGGTGACGGCTGGCAAGTCGGGATGCGGCACGGACCGGCCCGTGTTTCGCTGGGCCCCATGAACAGGCGGTCCGGCGCAGGTCAGCAGCGCCGTGCCCGGCGTTCTTCGCTCGATCCGCGGCCCCCCGGCGCCGGGGGGCCGGACGCCGTTCAGCGGCAGAAGCTGCTGCGCGTGCGCGGCCGCAGCGTCGCCTGGATCCCACCGGTGGCCCTGCTCGCCGCGATCGCCGCGTTCGACTGGAACACCACGGGCGAGTTCCGGGTCATCTCCTGGGTCGTGCTCGTGCCCGGTATCGCCGCCGCGATCTGCGGCGTGTGGGGCACGCTGGTGATCGCCGCGCTCGCGCTCGGCACGTTCGTGCTCGAGGACAACTCCTGGCCGCACCAGTACCAGACCGGACTGCCCGACTTCATCCTCGTCGTCGCGGGCGGGGCGCTGGCCGTCCTCGCCTGCGTGGTGCGCGTCCGCGGCGAGCAGCGGATGCTGCACATGCGGGACATCGCCGAGACCACCCGCAGCACCGTGCTGCGCCCGCTGCCGCCCGGCTGGGGCGACCTCGAACACGCCGCCGTCTATCTCGCCGCCGACAGCGAGGCCCGCGTCGGCGGCGACTTCTACGACATCCAGCCCGGCCCGCAGGGCACGCGGCTCCTCCTCGGCGACGTCCAGGGCAAGGGGCTCGGCGCGGTGGCCGCGGCGGCGGCACTCCTCGGCACCTTCCGCGAGTCGGCGTACCACGAGCCCGACCTCGGCACGGTCGCCGCCCACCTGGAGGTACGGATGGCGCGGCACGTCCGGTACTGCGCGGCGGTCGGCCGGGACAATGACGCCGACGCCGACCGTTTCGCCACGGTGGTGCTGGTCGGCTTCCCGGAGACGGACCCCTCGTACGTGGAGGTCGTCAACTTCGGGCACGAGCCGCCGTTGGTGGTCACCCCCGAAGGGGTACGGTCCCTGCCGGCCGGCGAAGGCCTCCCCGCGGGCTTCGGCGAGCTGGCCCACGGGGCGACACCGCCCACGCTCCGGGTGCCGCTCACTCCCGGTGAGACGCTGCTGCTGGTCACGGACGGGGTGACGGAGGCGCGCGACGCGGCCGGGGAGTTCTACCCGCTGCGGGAACGGGTGGCCGGCGCGGTCGCCGCCGACCGGCGCGTCGCCGAGCCCGCGCGCCTGGTGCGCTACGTCCGTGACGGCACGCTGCGCCACTGCGGCGGCCGCCTCGACGACGACACGACGATCTTCGCGGTACGCCGGCACCGCCGCGAGGAACGTTCCGCACGCAGCCCCTTCACGTCCGTTCCGCCCGGCGCCCCCTGAAGCGCAGTCCTTACGAAACGCGGACGTCGGGCCGCGCGGACCGCACCGCCCCGGACCCGGTGCGACGCTGGACGTATGCAGCAGCCGTACGAATTCCGGGGGGCCGAGGCGGTGGAGCGGGGCGCCGGAGCCGGAGCCCGCGTGCTCGTCGTCGACGACGACCCCACCGTCGCCGAGGTCGTCTCCGGCTACCTCGACCGCGCCGGGTACGTCGTGGACCGGGCCGAGGACGGCCCCACCGCGCTCGCCCGCGCCGCGGCGCACTGGCCCGACCTGGTGGTGCTGGACCTGATGCTGCCCGGGATGGACGGCCTGGAGGTGTGCCGGCGGATGCGCGGCCGCGGGCCCGTGCCGGTCATCATGCTCACCGCCCGCGGCGACGAGGACGACCGCATCCTCGGGCTCGAGGTGGGCGCCGACGACTACGTCACCAAGCCCTTCAGCCCGCGGGAGCTGGTCCTGCGGGTGGAGTCCGTCCTGCGCCGCACCCGGCCCGTCACCGCCCCGCGCCCCCTGCACGCGTCCGGTCTCGCCCTCGACCCCGCGGCCCGCCGCGCCACCAAGGACGGCGAGGAACTCGCCCTGACCATCCGTGAGTTCGACCTCCTCGCCTTCTTTCTCCGCCATCCCGGCCGGGCGTTCAGCCGCGAGGACCTGATGCGCGAGGTGTGGGGCTGGGACTTCGGCGACCTGTCGACGGTCACCGTCCACGTACGCCGGCTCCGGGGCAAGGTCGAGGACGACCCGGCGAGACCCCGTCTGATCCAGACGGTGTGGGGCGTCGGATACCGCTTCGGCACCACGCCCCGCCAGGAGGCGGTCTGACCATGCACGACATGCTGCTGATCGCCCTTTTCGCCTTCCTCGGCGCCGCGGCGGCCGGGCTGTGCGGGGCGGGGGTGCTCGTGCTGATCCGGCGGCGGTCGCTCACCGTGTCCCTCGCCGTGGTCTCCGCCGTCGCCGTGACCGCGATGCTCGCCGGGACGCTGGCCGTGGCGTGGGCGATGTTCCTCTCGGCGCACGACCTGACCGTCGTCACGACCGTCGTCGCGATGGCCGCCGTCGTCTCCCTCGCCACCGCCCTGCTCCTCGGCCGCTGGGTCGTCGCCCGCAGCCGTGAACTCGCGCTCGCCGCCCGCTCGTTCGGCGACGGCGGCGACTTCGCCGCCCCCGACGGCCCGGCGACCGCCGAACTCGACGCCCTCGCCCGCGAGCTGGCGGCCACCAGCGCGAGGCTCGCCGAGTCCCGCGACCGCGAGCGCGCCCTGGAGTCCTCCCGGCGCGAACTCGTCGCCTGGATCTCCCACGACCTGCGCACCCCGCTCGCGGGCCTGCGCGCGATGTCGGAGGCGCTGGAGGACGGGGTGGCCGCCGACCCCGACCGCTACCTCCGCCAGATCCGCACGGAGGTCGAGCGCCTCAACGACATGGTGGGCGACCTCTTCGAGCTCTCCCGCATCCACGCCGGCACCCTCGCCCTCTCCCCCTCCCGCATCTCCCTGTACGACCTCGTCGGCGACGCCCTCGCGGGGGCCGACCCGCTCGCCCGCGAACTCGGCGTACGCCTGGTCGGCGACCGCGTCGAACCCGTACCGGTCGAGGTGGACGGCAAGGAGATGAGCCGGGTCCTGGGGAACCTGCTGATCAACGCGATCCGCCGGACACCCGCCGACGGCACGGTCGCGATCGCCGCCGAGCGCTCGCCGGGCGGTGTCGTCCTGTCCGTCACCGACGGCTGCGGCGGCATCCCCGAGGAGGACCTGCCGCGCGTCTTCGACACCGGCTGGCGCGGCACCCACGCGCGTACACCCCCCGCGGGGGCCGGGCTCGGGCTCGCCATCGTCCGCGGCATCGTGGAGGCCCACCAGGGGCAGGCCGCCGTACGCAACATCCCCGGCGGCTGCCGCTTCGAGGTGACACTCCCGACGGCGCGGGCACAACCCCAGCCATAGCCGGGCGTTTGCTCGCTCTCCGTCGCCCCTTCGCAGGCGCAGCGGTTACCGTGCAGACGTACGTGATCGATGGGGAGGAACGATGCCCGGAACCGTGCTGCTGCTCGCGGCCTCGCCGGCGGGCAAGGGGTGCCTGGTGGACGCGGCCTCCGTGCTCCCGGTGCTCGCGGCCGTCGCCCCGTCGGTCCTGTCCGGCACGGACACGGCGAACGTGGTGGAGCTGGCGGACCCGCTGGAGCCACAGGCGGTCCTCACCCGGCTGCGCGCCGCGGCGACCGCCCCCGGCCCGCTCACCGTCTTCCTCGCCGGTCAGCTCCAGCTCGACCGCCGCCAGCATCTGCCGCATCTGGCCCTGGCCCGTACGACGCCGTCCACGGTCCGCTACACGGGTTTCCCCTGGCACTGGATCCGCGAGGAACTGCGACTGCGCCCGCCGGGCACGACGACGCTGTTCGTGGACCTGCACGCGGACGCGGAGACCTGGCAGCACCTGCGCACCGGTCCGCTCGACGCGGGCCGGGCCGCCGCGCTCTACGGACGCGTCGCCCCGCCCCCGCCGCGCCGCACGGTGGCGCCGCCGGCGTACATGAAGGCGGTCGCGACGATCCTGCGCAGCGGTCACCGTCCCGAGCCGGGGGTCCTGCACGAGCAGGCGCTGGGCCGCGTCGCCCACGAGGGTGGTCACGCGGACATCGTGCTGACGCCACCCGGCGGGGGCGCGGCCCTTCCCGGCGGCTTCGTCCCCGGGCCCGCGTACCCGCCCGAACAGCCTCGCCCGCGCACTCCGGACGGGCCGGCCGCGGCGGACGTCCACGCCACGATCGCCGCCGCCGTGCGGGCCGGGCGGCACGGTGAGGCCGACGCGCTCGCCGCGCAGTGGGAGCAGACGGCCGCGAGCACGCACGGCGCCGCCTCCGAAGAGGCACTGCACTGGCGGGAAGTACGCGCGGATCTCGCGATGTTCGCGGGCGACGCGGCCCGCAGCTGCCGCGCCTGGCTGACCGTCGCCGGCACCCGGCTGGCCGCCGGACAGGCCCCCGCGGACCCCGCCGTCGAGGCGGCCGTCGACCGGGCACACCACCAGTGGGGCCGGATCGACGACCCGGCGCGGGCCCGTGAACTCGGGCCCGCGCTGGCCGACCTGCGGCTGCGCGTACCGGGCCGCCGCGAGGGCGCCCTGGACCATGTCCAGCAGCATCTGCGGCAGCTCCAGACGCAGGGCTGAATCAGCGGGTGTGACCCGACGTGATTCAGCGGGTGTGACTCAGCTGGTGAAGATGAGGTACTTCCAGCTGCCGTACGTCGTCGAGTTCACGTTGTCGCCCGACGAGTTGTTGATGTACGCGGACCGGAGCCGGAAGCGGATGCCCGTCGACGGGGTGCCCTCCAGGGTGACCGAGGACTTGCCCGAGGCGCTCAGCGCGAAGTACTCCGACGCCGTCTCGTGCCAGGCGCCGTTGTAGTACGCCTGGACCGTCAGCTTCTGCTTGCGGTTCGGGTACGCCGTCATCGTGGTGTTGACGACGGGGTCCTTGGACTTGTGGAAGTAGGAGTACGTGTGGCCCCAGGCCGACTTGGTCTTGTAGAAGCCGCTGAGCGACGTGGAGACCTTGACCTTGGCGCCCGCCGTGCTGGCCGCCGTCTTCGGCGCGTAGCGCGCGTCGCCCGCGAACTTGGCCGTGACCTTGGTGTCACGGGTCAGGTCGAGGGTGACGGACAGGTTGCCGTCGGCGTTGACCGTGCCGGACTTCACCAGCTTGCCCGGCTTGTCGGAGCCGTACGGGTCGGCCCAGAGCTCGACCGCGCGGTTCTTGTAGGTGGTCCCCAGGTGCGCCGTGAACTTCACGTCGCTGCCGTACGCGTACACCTTGCCGTCGTTGTTCAGCGTCAGCGTGGGCGTGCTGCGCGAGACCTCCACCGAGCCCGTGGCCGTGGCGCCCGAGTGACTCGCGTCGCCCGCGTACGTGGCGGTGTAGGTGACCTTGCCGCCGGCCGGCGGGGTGTCGCCGAACGTGTACGAGCCGTCGGCCGCGACCGTCGCCGTGCCGACGGGCTTGCCGCTCGGCGACTCCATGTCGGTGCGGGTGACGGACACCGTCGCGCCGGCCGGCAGCGCCTCGGCGGACGTCAGGGTGCCGCTGACGGACAGGGCCTTGCCGCGGGTGGCCTTGACCGGCGCGACCATGGTCAGGCTGGTGGCCGCCTTGGTCGGGTCGTCGAAGACGCGCAGCGAGTAGACGTCCTTGTCGTTGTACGACACCGCGAACAGGCGGCTGCCGTCCGGCGACCAGGCGAGTCCCGAGCCCGCGAGCGTGTCGGCGCCGCTGCTGGTGCCGGTGTTGGGGAGGTCGTACTGCCGTACGGGCGTCGAGACACCCGGCTTGAAGACGTGGACGTCGGGGTCGTACCAGGAGAAGGTGCCCGCCGCGACCGTGCCGTCCGGGGCGATGTCCACCGCGTTCGGGTAGGTGTTCGTCTGGTACCTGCCGTCCGCCGACAGGTCCGAGATCTTGTACACGGCCTGGTAGTACGGGGCGCCGCTGGCCGTGACGACGTCCTTGCCGTCCGGGGTGACCGCGAGGTCGGACAGGTTGCCGCCGCCGGTGTTGCCCGGGTCGAAGGCGTGCGCGGTGAGCGTGGCCGTGCCCGACGAGACGTCGTACACGCCGAGCACCACCGGGCTCTGGCCCGGCGCGCCCGCGACGAGTGTGCCCGGGGCGCCCGCGGAGGAGCCCAGGATCGGCGCGTCGTACCAGGTGCGGTTGGTGTCCTGCTTGAGCGTGACCACGGGGTCGGCGCCGGACAGGTCGAGCGAGCCGATGTTGCCCTCGCCCGAACCGCCGTAGCCGAACCAGAGCTTGTCGCCCGCGAGGGCCGGGTACTCCGGGCCGGTGCCGGCGCCCGTCGGGTACCTCTCGGCCTCGGTGGCCGTCGCGGTGTCGATGGCGACGATCGCGTCGGCGCCCGGCACCGCCGCGTAGAGCGTGCCCGAGTCGGCGGACAGTTCGAGGCCGCGCGCGCCGGGCAGCGAGTCGACGGTCCCGAGGACCGTGCCCGCGTAGTCCGTCGCGACGACCTTGCCGCCGGCCGGGTCGCTGATGAAGACGCGCTGGTGGACCCCGTCCACCACGACGTCACCGGTCGAGCGGACCGGGAGGAGCGTGCTGCTGTCGGCCAGCGCGGGCGCGGCCGATCCGACCGCGAGCGCGGCCGAGCTGAAGAGGACCGCGAGCGCCGTCGCGGTCGGCAGGGTGCGGATACGCACGATGATTTCGAACCCCCAGGCACGAAATAGATAAGGAGGCCCGTCCGCGCGCGTCGTGTGCAGGTCGTCGTGCCCCCGCATGAGGTCGTCCTTCACTCCATGCGAAACCTGTGAGCCGCGTGTGACGGGTGAGCGAAGACTAAGTCATGCCACTGACAACCTGGTACGCGAGGTCAGGGGGTGGGGGCGAGCCGGGAGTGCGACGCCTCGTGGGCGGGCGGGGTGGCGGCCCGCGCGGGGCCCGCGTTCGCGGCCGCCACGAGCGCGGCCACGGCGATGACGGCCGCGGCGGCACTCCGGGAGTAGCGGGCGGCTGTTCGTCTGAACACGGCGACCTCGCCTCGCATCAGCAGCGCATTAAGCAGGTTTAATGTGCGGCTTAACGTAGGGGCTGTGGGAGCCGAACGGCAAGGGGGACAAGGGGAGTTGGAATAAAAGTCAAAGTCGGGCAGGTGTAACTCCACTTAATGGCATGCTTGATCCATGGCGGACCGCGACGAGCCGGAGATCATCGGCCGCAGAGTGCAGCGGCTGCGTGCCGAGCGCGGGCTGACCCAACGGCAGTTGGCCGAGCCGGCCTACACGCCCGCGTACATCTCCACCCTGGAGGCCGGCCGCGTCCGCGCCTCCGAGCCCGCGCTGCGGCACATCGCCGACCGGCTCGGCGTCGCCTACGAGGAGCTGGCCACCGGCCGCCCCGCCCACCTCGCCACCGCGCTGCGGCTGCGGCTGACCGACGCCCAGCGGACGCTGGCGACGGGTGAGGCCGAGGCCGCGGCGGAGCAGTACGCGGCGCTGCTCGCCGAGGCCGTGGAGCACGGGCTCGCGGCCGAGGAGGCGGCCGCGCTGCTGGGTCTCGGCGAATGCGCGACGGAGGCCGGTGACCTGGTGACCGGGCGGCGGCGGTTCGAGGAGGCGGAGCAGCGCCTGGGCGACGCCCCGCTGCCGCTGCGCGTCCCCGCCATCCGCGGCCGGGCGGTCTCCCACTACCTGGCGGGCGAACTCCGCTACGCCGTCTACCTGCTGGAGTCCACGCTCGACGAGCTGAACCGGACGGGACTGCACGACCCGGACGCGCTGCTGCTGCTCTACGCCAGCGTCATCGGCCCGTACATGGACATGGGCGCCCACGCGCGGGCCGCGCAGGCGGCCGAGTTCGCGCTCGCGCTGGCGCCGCAGGTCGGCGACCCGGCGCTGGTCGCGCGGATGCACCGGTCGGTGGCCCGGACGATGCTCGCCGAGGGGCGCGCCGCCGAGGCCGACGCGTCCCTGGTCAAGGCGGCCGAGCTCTACCGGCAGCTACAGATCCGTACGGAGCTGGCCAACTGCCACTGGATGCGCGGCTACCTCCACGCCCAGAACGGCGAGCTGGAGCGCGCCGAGGGCGAGCTGCGGCAGGCGCACAGCATGCTCGCCGCCCAGCGGGCCGCGCTCTACAGCAGCCAGGCGGCCGTGGAGCTGGCGGACGTGCTGCACCGGCGCGGCAAGTCGGACGAGGCGGCGGCCCTCCTGCACGAGGTGCTCGGCGACCTCAGCCCCGAGCGGGGCGCGGTCCACTCGGCCGGCGCGCACCGCCTCCTCGGCATCATCGCGGAGGACGCCCACGACACGGAGGCGGCGGAGGAGCACTACGTACGCGCACTGAGCCTGCTGGAGCGGGCGGGCGCGGCGGGCGACCTGGCCGACCTGTGCCGGATGCTGGGCGACCTGCTGCGGCGCTCGGGACGGGTGGAGGCGGCCCTGGACGCGTACCGCACGGGCCTCGGCCACCGCACGGCCCCGGGCACGACGACCCTGGGCCCGGCCCCGGCACAGCCGCCGCTGTGACATCCCGCTCACGGGCGACGCACGACTGCGACCGAGGTCACGACCACGGGCACGGCGTCACGACCAAGGTCACGACCTCGACCATGGGCACGGACCACGGGGTACGGGCACACCACCGGCCCCCGCAACGCGATCCAAGCCGACGAGAAGTCACTGATGGGCAGGCAGCCGTCGGGCGCCTGTGCGGCCGTCGGACCCCTGTGAAGAACGCTGAGAGGCGTCGGGGCACGCCAGGGCGCGCGTGGACGTGCCCTTCGCGAAGGCGCCCGAGTTGTTCGGGCGCCCGCGGGTGTTCCGTGGCCGGTCGGAGCCGGTCAGAGGCTGTGCATACGGGTGTAGGGGGTGAGGATGCGGGCCTGGCTGGAGCCGAAGTCGACGAGCATGGCGATGCCCTCCTCGACACCGACGATCGTCCCCAGACCGAACTGGTCGTGCGACACCCGGTCTCCGAGACCGAAGTGCTTGGCCTCGGGGGCGACCGGGGCAGCGAAGGGGCTGGTAGGCAGGTGGCGCCGGGGCGCGGAAGGCTTCGTCATCGTGACTCCAGTATGGGCCCTCGGCGGACATACGCCAGAGTCGGCGGCCGTCCGTTATCACCTCGTGTACTCACGGGAGCCCGGCGGGGGGTACTTCGAGGGTCTTGGACGAGACGCTCTCGGTGAGTCCGGCGGCCAGGTACGGGGCGGTGTCGGGGAGGTGCGCCGGGCGGGCCGGGCGCTTTCCCGCGGCCGGATATTCCGCGAAAAGGGCCACCGTGACGCTCAGGCGGCCGCCGGAGGTGGTCTGCCAGAGGGTCCGCGCGCCGGGGCCCGAGCCCGCGCCGCCGGAGAAGTGGCCCACGGCGCCGGCGGCGCCGGTGTACTTCGTCAGCATCTGTGCCTGCACCGACGCCACGACCCGCCGCGTGTCCGGGCGCGCCGTGTAGCTCGTCCGGCCGCCACGCGTGATCTTCGCGACCGTGTACGGCTTCGCGTAGGTGCCGCCCGCCACCGTCGCCGCGTACGCGGAGGCCAGCCGGAGCGGGGACGGCGCGGCCGTACGGGAGAGGGCGGCGAGGGGGCCGGTGAACCGGACGGCCCTGAACGGGTCGAGGGCCGTACCCGCCTCCACCGCTCCGTTCACGGCGTCGTTGAACGGCTGACGGGCGTAGTCCGCGCCCCCGTACAGCACCCGCACCGCGCCGTCCCCCGGGACCAGCGCCACGACGGCCGTGTGCAGCCGGGTGCCCTTGCGGGCCGCCGGGGCGCCGCGCACCTGCTCCGCCGTCGCCTGCTGCGCCGCCAGGTCGAACGTCGTGCGGACCGTGTAGCCGCCGCGGGCCAGCTGGTCCGCGGTGATGCCGAGCCGGTCGGCGGCCTCCGTCGCGGCCGCGTCGATCAGATACTGGCGCTGGCCGTCCGTGTTCCCCGGCGGATAGAACCGGAAGGCCGGGAACGCGGCGGCGAGACGCTCCTTCGCCGTGATCGTGCCCGACGTCCGCATGCCGTCCAGGACCCACGACCAGCGCTTCTCCAGCGTCGCCGTCACCTTCGCGTCCGCGCCGGCGCGCTCGTAGTACGACGGCAGGTTGATGATCGCCGCGAGCGCCGCGCCCTGGGCGAGCGTCAGGTCCTTGGCGTCCACCCCGAAGTAGTTGCGCGCCGCCGACTCGATGCCTGCCGCGCCCCGGCCGAAGTACACGGTGTTGAGGTAGCCCTCCAGGATCGAGTCCTTGGAGCGGGTGCGGTCCAGTTTGACCGCGATCAGCGCCTCGCGGGCCTTGCGGGAGAGCGACTGCTCCGGGCTGAGCAGGGCGTTCTTCACATACTGCTGGGTGATCGTCGAGCCGCCCTGGCGCGCGCCGCCGCTCAGCGTGGACACCGCCGCGCGCACGACGGCGCTGGGTGAGATCCCCGAGTCGGTGCGAAAGGAGCGGTTCTCCGCGGCGATCACCGCGTCCTGGACATGGCGGGGGACCTCGGAGAGCGGGACGTCCTGGCGGTCCACCGGGCCGCGCCGGCCCAGGTACTCGCCGTCCGCGTCCAGGAAGACCGTGCTCTGGCTGACCGTCTCGGGGTGCGGCTCGGGGACGCCCGTCAGCAGGTACGCCACCACGACCGCACCGCACAGCAGCATGATCAGCGCGAGCACCGCCGCGAGTGCGCGGCGGATCCAGCGCTCCCGGCGGCGACGGGTGCGGACGCGGCGGGGGATCCGACGCCGTCGGCCCTGCTCCTCGGGGGCGCTCATGATCCGTCTCCGCTCCGCGCGAGAACGGCGCCTCGCGCGTCGTACATCGTGACCCGTACCGTCGCGAACAGCCGCTTCCCGGCGGACTTCGGCTCCGGCGCGATCGCGTACCAGACGCTCCAGCCGGGACTGCCCGCCAGTGTGAGCAGCGTGCCCGCCGTCGTGCCGGACGGTGTCTCCACCTCGGCGCGGGCCGCCTGTCCCGTGCCCCGGTAGGTACCGGAGAGGAGGAAGCGGTCGTGCACCTCCTCCAGCCGGAGGGTGACGGCGGGGCCGCCCGCTCCGCGGCTCTCCTCGGGCAGGGACACCCCGGAGCCCGCCGGCGTCGACCAGTGCTCCCCGTCCTTCGCCAGCCACAACTCCGCCCCGGGCAGCGGCTGTACGCGCTCGCCGGCCGCGACCACCCGCACGGCCTTGCCCGATACGGAGGCGGAGGGCGCCGTCGCGCCGTCGGGCGCGGTCGGGGTCAGGCGCCAGGAGACGTAGGCGAGCGGGGCGAGCACCAGCAGACAGCCGGTCACCAGCGCCGTCGTACGGCGTCTGCGCCGCCGGGCCCGGCCCTCCCGCTCGATCTCCGCCAGCGGGACGGGGGACGGCATGACGTCGTCCGCCATGCGGGCGAACGCCTCGCGCAGCTCGGCGTGGTGCGGGGGCGGGACCGTACGGCTCATCGGGGAACTCCGGAGAGGGGAAGGGCGCTGAGGGCCGCGAGGCCGCGCCGGGCGTACGACTTGACCGTGCCGACCGAGCAGCCCAGCGTCTCGGCGATCTCCGCCTCGGCCAGGCCCTCCCCGTGGCGCAGCACCAGCACCACCCGCTGCCGGGCGGGCAGCGCGGCCAGCGCCCGGGCGAGCGGGGCCGGTGCGGGCGCGGGGCGTCTGCGCCTCAGATGGGCGCGCACCAGCGTCCGCCGTACGTGGAAGTCGGCGTCGTCGCGCGGGATGCGCCGGCGGCGTGCGTACGCGTCGGCCAGCGCGGTCCGCGCCAGGTCCGCCGCCTCGTGCGGGTCGCCGGTGAGGAGGTGGGCGGTGCGGACCAGACGCGGCCAGGCGTGGGCGGCGTACGCGGCGAAGTCCTCGCGTGGGGAGGGGGGTTGCGGGGTCACGTCAGTGCGCTGCCTGCCCGCCAGTCGTCCCAGTCCACGTTCCGGTCGCCGTAGCCGTTGCCCGGCGCGACCGTGTCCTTGGAACCGACGACCTTCACCACGTCACCGGGGATCACCTCGTCGTAGAAGCGCTTCGCCGTGCCGTCCGTGGCGAGGCCGACACAGCCGTGGGTGACGTTCTGGCGGCCCGCGTACGTATGGGCCTTGGGATTCTGGTGGAGGTACGTGCCCGAGGCGGTGAGGTGGACGGCGTAGGAGTAGTAGTCCGCGTACGCGTCGCCGTAGCCGACGGTCCGCGCGTCCATGAAGACGCTGGTCGCCTTGTCGGAGACGACCATCGTGCCGTTCCAGGTGTCCATGCCGGGGGCGCCCGCGCTGATCGGGACCGTGCGGGTCGCCCCGTCCTTCACGACCTTCATGGTGTGGGTGCGCACGTCTACCGTGGCGACGAGCGAGCGGCCGACGGTGAAGTGCCGGGTGATGCCCGCGCCGGCCCGGACGGTGACCGTCAACTGCCGTTCGGTACGGGCGCGTTCGGCCGCCGCTACCGGGTGGTCGAAGGTCACGGATACCGGCATGCCGACGCCCACGGTCCGGCCGTCGGCGATGTTGATGCGCGCGCCGCTCAGCCTCTCCAGAGCCTTGGGGGCGGTCTTGTGCGTGACCGCGGAGGCCGGCCGCCGGGCCGTGTCCGCCCGGGTGTCCGCACTCTGCGCCTGCGCGCCCGGCGAGCAGCCCGCGAGCCCGAGCGCGCACACGGCGGCGGCCCCCGGGGCGGGCGCGAGACGGCCGGTCCTGCTTCTGTCGGCTCTGGTGGTCATCGTTGTTCCCCCCGCGGTGTGTTTCGATGTGCGGCGTACGGGACCTGTACGCACGGCGAAGTCGGCCGGGTTGCAGGGGAATGCGGAAAACTCGTGGCGGGGGCCTGACGGAGGGCGTGGCAGGGGCATGACGGAGGGCCGGGCGGGGGGCATGACCGAGGAAGAGTTCGACGCGTTCTACGCCACCGCGTTCCCTCGCCTGACCGGCCAGCTCTACGCCTTCACCGGGGACCACGGCGAGGCGCAGGACGTCGTGCAGGAGGCGTTCGTCCGGGCCTGGGACCGGCGCCGGGAGTTCCTCGCGGACGGGGCGCCCGAGGCGTGGATACGGACCGTGGCGATGCGGCTCGCGGTGAGCCGCTGGCGCCGGGCGCGACGCTGGCTGGAACTGGTGCGCCGTAATCCGCCGCCGGAGCACACACCCGGGCCGGGCCCCGAGCGCGCCCAACTGGTGGCGGCGCTGCGCAAACTGCCCGAGGTGCAGCGGATGGCGGTGGTGCTGCACCATCTGTGCGACCTGAGTGTCGAGCAGGTAGCCTCCGAAACCGGTGCTCCCGTGGGCACGGTCAAGGCCCGGTTGTCCCGGGGCCGGGCCGCACTGGCGCGGGAACTGGCCACCGGCGACGGGGAGAGGGAGGACGACCGTGTCCGATGACCTCACCACGGAGCTGCGCGAGCTGGCCGAGTCCGGCGAGGCCCTGCCGGTCGTGCCGGGGGCGGAGATCCGCCGCCGGGCCGGAGCGCGCAGGCGCCGCCGTCGTACGAGTGCCGCGGTGGGCGGCGCGGCGGCCGCGCTGACGCTGGGGCTGGCGCTGGTCCTGAACCTCGGTGGTCCGGGGGCCGAGCGGAAGCCGTCGCCCGCCGGGCGCCCGACGAGTACGCCCAGCACCCAGGAGGCCCCCGTCGCGACCGTCCGGCTCGCCAGCCGGATCCTCAGCGTCGACGGCCGCACGCTGTTCGTCTCGCCCGGCACCGCCCGGAGGGACACGCCGACCGGGCGGCTGACCGTCGCGGCCAAGTACGAGGTCAAGCTGGTGTCCGGCGAGGACATCGGCTTCAAGGGAACGTACTCCTACAAGGTTCCCTGGATGGTCGAACTGCGGGCGGACGACGGTACGTCGGTGTACCTCGGAGGCCTGTCGTCCGATGAGAAGGCACCCGGCAACTACGACACCACCCGCGGCTGGATCGGCCTGCGCGTCGTCGACGCGAAGTGGCTGTACGGGCGGCTGGCCGTCGGTGACGCCGTGAACATCGACGGCACCGCCTCCCCGGCGGACTCGGCCACGCCGGACCCGGCCGGGGTGGACACGGCCACGACGGAAACGGCCACGGGGGGCCCGGCCGCGGCGGGGTCGGCCCCGGAGGCATCCGTCCGTATCTCGCCGACCACGGTGACCCCCTCCCCGACGGCACGTAACGGCACGTAGGGGAACCTGTCGGTGCGGATGAGCGTCTCGCCAGCCATGGAAATACTTGGTTTCTTCGTCGTCTTCGCGCTTGTGCTGGCCGGTTTCGCCGGAGTGGAGAGCAAGATCGGCCGAGCCGACCGCAGAGTCGCCCGCGTGGAGAAGAAGCTCGACCTGATCCTCGACCACCTGGGGATCGACCATGTGGACCCGCGCATGGAGCGGGTCGACGCCCTCCTGCGCGACGGCAGGAAGGTCGAGGCGATCAAGACCTACCGCGAACTCACGGGCGCGGGCCTGAAGGAGGCGAAGGAAGCGGTCGAGCGGATGGGGTAGGAGGGGGCGCGCGGTAGCCATCGTCCCGGCCCCCACGCGGGCAGTCTCCGTCCCGACGACACCACGGTCGACCTGCGCGGCGTCGAGTCGAGTCATGTCGTGCCGACGACCCGCTCCGGCGATCACAGCCGCCTCGTGGATCCCTTCCGCAAGTCCGCCGGGGCCCTCGCCCAGGCCACCGGGGCACCCGCAACCACCTGAGAGAACACCTGGTCACAGCCACCCCGCCGACCTGAGTCCGCCGCTCGGCTAAAGGTCGCCCTTGATATACGAGCGAGCCGCCGCCATGACGTCCTTGTGGCGGTCCTCGGCGATGGCCTGGACCGGTGAGTCGTCCTCGAGCTGCGGGTTCATGCCGATCATCCAGGCGCGTGCCGTGTGCGGATTCTCGGCGAGCGCGATCATTCGGAACACCTGGTATGCCGCCCGTAGTCGCAGTTCGGAGTCGATGCGCGGGCTGTTCTGGCCACTGCACCACTTGCCGACCTGCTTGGGGTCCTCGATGCCTGCGACGAACGCGGCCAGCCGCTGGCCGAAGTTCTCCTGCAAGAAGCGCGCGATGTCGGCGACGTTCTTCTGCACGGTGTCGGCGTGGGCGGTGGACTCGGTTCCGGTCTCTCGCAGGGTTTCCATGGTCTCCTCGTTTCCCCGTCGCCGTCCGGCGCTTCTGGCGCCTCGGCCGAGGGTGGTGGGCGGCGCTGCCGTCGGGCCTGACTCAAGGAGATGAGTTTCAGGGATGCCGTGGCCGTCTCGCCGACACGATCGATCCCCGTGTCATCGATCCGGTGTCGGGGCGGGCACTCACGGCTTTCGGGCAGGCCGTACGTGATGGGTGGTCACGGATGCGCGGGCTACGGCGCTGCGAGTGGTCCGTGGGATTCCATGCCCATGAGGCGACGGCTGGGCACGCTGCTGCGCCAGAGGAGTTGATGGCGCGTCAGTATCTGTGGGGCGGGAACGAGTGTGATGACGGCCGGCAGCGGTGGGCCGACGGGTAACCGGTGAATGCTCAACATTGCTTCTCCTCAGTCGTGTTGAAGAAAGCCTACCCCTCGGAGGGTTGGTCACTCCACCGTTTTCCCCCCTTGAATCCCCCGTCAAATCCCCCCCGAATGGCGTGATGTGAAGCGTGAACAGGGGTTTTTCCGTGTCGGGTCGGCGATTCTGTGACGCATCCCGGGCAGACGTGTGACAGAGCTCCGCCCGATCGGGCGACGGTGGTACCGCCGATCGCCGCGTCCGAGGCGGTTGCGGAGCGGTCAGGAGGAGCCGGGAGGGGTCCGGGGGGAGTCCGGGAGGCGTCCAGGAGGCGTCCGGAGGGGCCGACGGAGGCTCAGAAGAGCTTCAGCCCGAACTCCGCCGCGACCTTGCGCAGGGCGGTGTCCTCCAGCCGGATGGGGCGCTGTTCGGCCGTTTCGAGGTCGACGTCGCTCAGCACGGCCCAGCAGCGGTGTCCGCCGTATCCGGAGCGGTACGCGATGCCCTGGGCCAGGCGGTGGCCGGCCCGGTTGCGCTGGGCGACCGTCCAGGCCGCGATCTGGCGGGCGATCCGGCGGTCGCGTCCGTGGATGTGGTCGTCGGTGAGGGGGCTCGCCACACCCCACGCCTCGAACTCGTTGTGGAGTTCCTTCGAGAGGACCGCGCGGGTGGCCTCGGAGTCGACGTCGAGGAACCACGCGTCCTTGGCGGGCACGAGCCTGATCAGGATGTGGTCGTCCCGCCAGCCCGAGCCCAGCCGGCCGAGCCCCATGTTGCCGGACTGGTTGTCCCAGTGGTTCCCGATGAGTCTGCGCATCTTCGGCTGGACTCTGAAGCGGGTCAGGGCCTCGGCGTAGCAGCCTGCCGGGTCGGAGGCGCAGTAGAGCATCCCGTAGGTGGCGAGGCTGAAGCGGCCGGCGCTGGAACCCTGACTGGTCTCGGGTTCCAGCCGGTTGTACTCCACGGGGTGGCCCTTCTTGCCCAGGCGCCACACGCCGCGCTCCGGCGCGGGGACGAGGGTGACGGGGGACTCGTCGGACGAGTGCATCAGGCCCTCACCTCCGATGTGATCACGGGTGCGGGCGTTGAGCCTCGTACGGTGTGGAGCGGTAAGTGGGCGGTGGTCACCGCCGACGGGGCGCGGTTCATACGTCCTCGCTGCTGAGCTGGTGGGTGCGATCGGTTCGCACGGTCAGGGGCCCGGAGTGCCGGGCGGTCGAAACGCTGCGCATGTTCCTCCGGAACATGCGGGCGATCATTCTTTCGCAGTGGGCGGACGCGGGTGTCCACTTCGGCGGGCCGGCGGGGGCGCGAGAGGGGGGCGCCGAGGCATTTGGGCGGCGCACACTCACCTCAATCGCTCCAGGCGTACGTCGAACATGCATACGCCCGCGGTCCCGGCGGCCAGGAGAACGGGGTGCTCCGTGAACGGTTCGCCCGTCTGCCGGGCGGCCAGGGTGCTCAGCGGATTGCCGGTCACGATGCGCAGCAGATGGGTCCGGGCGGCGACGTCCCACAGGTGGATGGTGCCGCTGGGGCCCGCCGCGGCCAGGCAGGGCCGGCCGGCCGGGGTGTGGAAGGACGCGAGCGCGGTCACGGCTCCGTCGCGGGCGTCGAGCGGGTCGCCGACGGGCTGCCGCGTGGTGGGATCCCAGAGGCGTACGGTGCCGTCCTCGCCGCCGGACGCGATCAGCGCGGCCTCGTCCGGATGCGGTGCGACCGTCGTCACGGCGTGCACGACCTGCTGGCCGCAGTGGACCGGCCCCCCTGACGCCCGCCGGGTGCCGGGATCCCAGAGCCGTACGGTCCCGTCGGAGCCGGCCGACACGATCAGCGCGTCCTCCCCGGTGCCGAGCAGCGTGACGTCACGGACGCTCAGCGCGTGGTCGTCCCAGTGGGCCAGCTCCAGCCGGTCGCCGAGGTGCCAGAGGCGTACCGAGCCGTCGGCGCCGCCGGTGGCCAGCAGGGTCGCCCCGGCGTGCGGGAAGGCGGTCATGGCCTGAACGGGCAGGCTGTGGTTGAGGAGTGTGCCGCGCAGGCTCGGGGTCACGGCGTTGCCCGCGTACAGGGACCAGAGCCGCACGGCGGCGTCGCTGTGGGCCGTGAGCAGGACCGGGTCGCCGTGCACGGTGGCCCAGGCGAAGGCCGTCACCGGGGGCTCGCCGGCCGGAAGGGACACATGGCGGCCCGTGCGTACGTTCCACAGCGCGGTCCCCGCCCCGTCGGCGACGGCTGCCAGCAGGGCGGGGACGACGGTCGGACCGGGCAGCGCGGCCGCGGTCACCGGCCGGCGCACGGGACGCCGGGGGCGGGTGCCGTGGCCGGCGAGCTTCCAGCGGCGCAGGGTGTGGTCCGCGGCGGCCGAGACCACCAGCTCCTGCCCCTCGCCCGGCAGCGTGGTCAGGGCGACCGGGGGATCCGTGTGTCCTTCGAGGGCGCCGCCGACCGGCCGGCCGGTGTCGGCGTCCCACACCCGCAGCGTGTGGTCGAGGCCCGCGGAGACGACGGTTTGCCGCCCGTCCACGGCCAGGGTGGTGAGGGCGATGACCGGTCCGTCGTGCGCCGGCCCCGCCGCGACCGTCTCGTGGCCCGTCGACACGTCCCAGAACCCGAGGTACCCCGAGTCGTCGCAGACGGCGTACCGGCCCCCGGACGGCAGGGCCACGACGGCCCGCACCTCGCCCTGGTGCTCCGAGATGTGGACGACGCCCCGCCCCGGCCGCCAGACGACGACCCGCCGCCCCTGAGCGATGACCAGCGCCGTGCCGTCGGCCGTGGCGAGGGGCGTCAGGATCGCCGGTGCCGGGTCGAGGGCCGGCAGCGGAGTGTCGGCCGGCTCGAAGGTGACGGGGTCCAGGGCGGTGAGGTGGCCGTCGCTGTGGGCCACGAGGAGGAACCGCGCGCCGTCCGCCGGTTCGAACAGGGCGAGGGCGCTGACCCAGGTGTGCGGGCGGCGTACGGGCTCGACGAGCTGCTGCCCGCGGGTGCTGTGCCAGACGCGTACGGCCCCGTCGGTGCCGCCGGACACCAGCAGGTCGTGCTGGAGCGGCAGCAGGTGCTGGATGGCGCCGCCGTGGGTGTGCAGCGGAGCTCCGGCCGGTGTGCCGTTCGCCTCCCACATGCGGATCGTGCCGTGGCTGTCCCCGCTGATCAGCAGGGTCCGGCCGGGGGCCGTCGTGGTGTGGGCCAGCGACTCGACGAGGGTGTCCGAGACGGCCAGGACGTTGTCCGGTGCCGTCCAGTCGCTCCACAGGGGGGTGATGCGCGAGCCGGCCAGCCGCCGCTCGGACACCGGCCGCGCGGTGAGCGAGAGACGGCGGCAGGTGGCGGTGTGGTGGGCCAGGTGAAGGCTCGTCAGACGGGAGTCCGGGTCGGCGTCGCGGACGAACGGCTCGATGCCCGCCCAGGCCTCCAGCCAGTCCTGCTGCTGGGTGGCGCCCGTCTGCCGCAGCAGGATGCGGACGTTCCTGCTCGACTCCCAGGGAAGTATGGCCAGGGGCACATGGGTGTCGTCGAGCACGCGGCCCCGGGCGGCGTGCTGGGCGAGATGACGGCTGAGGTAGGGATGCGGCGGAATGGTCGGATCCTCGGCGACCAGCTCGGCCAGCGCCTTCGCGATCAGCCGGTGCGCGTCGTCCGGGGAGTCCCAGGCCCTGGCGTCGCTCATACGGCGTCCCCCGACAGGTCGGTCAGCAGGTCCTGCCGGGGGTCCCGGAGGATCTCGGCCAGTGCTTCGTGGACCGGCCGGTACACGAACCGCTCGTCCTCGTGGTCGTGGGCCAGATATCCGGAGAGCCGGCGCAGCAGGCTGTCGATCATCCGGTCCGGTTCCTCGATCGGCCGCCCGAGGAGGGCGCCCGCCATCGCCGGCCACACGTTCGACCAGGGGATGCCGGCGCCCAGCGCGAAGGCGCTGGCCCGCAGCAGTGCCAGCGCCACGTCCGCCGGAAGCCCCTCGTCGGCCGCCAGCCGCAGGTCGCGTCGCAGCAGGCCGATGGTGCCCGCCTGCAACAGGTCGAGCCACCGCGGGTCGGCGGCCAGGACCGCCGGATCGGTGGTCTCCCTCAGCTGCTCGCCCGCCAGCCGGGCGTCCAGGAACGAGGGCCACACCCGGTCGGCGACGGCTTCGGCGGCCCGGCGCGTGCTCTCGCTCCCGCAGTCCTTCGGGCCGATGAGCGCCTCGACGTAGGCGGCGATGTCGTCCCGGCTGCCGGTGTCGTCCGTGCGCAGGACCGACGCCGTGGGGAAGATCTCGCACAGCGCGGCGAGCAGGCCGGGTTCCTGGGTGACGGGCGGCCGGGTGAGGGCGGTGCGCGGGGCGGATCCCCGGGGGGCCGCCAGATGCGCGGGGGGCCGGCTGCTGCGTACCCCGATGAGCAGCCGGAGGTTGCGCCGCTGCCCTTCGGGTTCCGCGGGCTGCCGCGCCGGGCCGCGCTGGCCGGGCAGGGGAGCCGAGGGAGCGCAGTGGGCGTTCAGCGGGGCCAGCACGTCGCGGACGATCCGGAAGGGCTCGTACGCCTCGTCGAGGCCGTCGACGACCAGGGTGAGCGTCTCGCCGGGCTCCGCCAGGTGGGTGTCCAGCTGGGTGCCCCAGAGGTCGACGGGATCGTCCGTGGGCCCCAGGGGGCGCGGTGCGACGCCGAGGCCGAGCAGGAGGTCGCGCAGGACGTCCGCGGCGGAGCGGTGCCGGGCCAGTACGGCGACGGACACCGAGTTCTCGGGTGGAACGGTCCGCGGCGAGGCCGACCTGACGGCGTCGGCGTAGTCGGCGTTCTCGCGGAACAGCGGATCGCTGAGGGTCACGGCCCGGCCGAGCACGGCCGACTTGCCGCTGCCGGCGGTTCCGGTCAGCAGGAGCACTCCCTCCGGGCGGGTGAGGAAGACGGCGAGTTCGCGGTTGAGGCGTTCGCGGCCGCTGAAGTACCAGCCGGGGTCGGCCTCCTGCGGGCGGCCGCTGGCCCGGTCGAGCCAGATGTCGATGTCCTCGGCGGGCGTGGCGACCTGGCGGCGCGCGGGCCCCACCAGCTGCCGTCTGGGCCGGTAGCCGGGATTGGGCAGGCAGGGGGTCAGCACGGTCTGGCCGCCGCCGTCGATGATGCGCCGCAGCCGGTGCCTGCGCCGCTCGGTGTCGCCCCGTAACTCGCTCTCGAATTCCGTCATCAGATCGCCGACGCTCAGCCAGGGCGTGGTGATCTGGGCGTTGGTCCGCAGCCGTCGCAGGACCTGGCGCATCACGGACGGGAAGCGCCCCACCTGGACCAGCTGGTCCTGGGCGCAGGTGGCGATGACGTCCAGGCTGCCCTGTTCGCGCCTGCTCTGCCGGATCTCCTTGTGCAGCTCGCTCAGTTCGCCGGCGATGGCCTCCGCGTAGCAGGTGTTGACGATGACCAGGACGTGCTCGGCCCGGGAGTCGAGGGCGGCGGCGACGATCTCGCTGGTGCGGATGGCCGTGGCCAGCTGACGCCGCAGCTCGGTCTTCGGCAGTTGCAGGAAGTGCGTACCGGAGGCGCCCAGCTTTCCGTGTCCGGTGACGAACAGGACCAACGCCTGGCCGCCCGTCTCGCGTACCCGGGCCTCGTGCAGGAACCTCTCCACGTCGTAGCGCTCGTGAAGCTCCGGCTGGACCACCCGGTGGAACGGCTCGTCGGCCTCGGGGTCGCACCACCAGTCGGTGACGACGGAGAGCTGTTCGTCAATACCGGCCGTGAAGTCCTCGTCCCCGTCCGGGTATTCACGGACGGCGACGGTCAACAGGGTGCGCTGCGGGGGTGGTTCGTCCCCCGTCCGCGCCCCGGGGTCCCCCGTCCGCGGCTCCGTGGCCCCCGTCCGCGAACCCGTGTTCCCGGCCTGCGTACTGGTGTTCCCCGCCGCCCGCCGTTCGTCCTCCGCCGGTGTCCCGTCGATCCTGACAAGCCCGCCCGCCCGCCGTCGCATGCTCCCTATTCTTCCCGTCATGAACGAGCCGTCGCAGTCATATCCCGCGGGCCGCCTCGCCGTTGAACGGGCCGGTGGTCCGCCGGGCCTGTCCCCGAACACGACCCAGGACGCCGTCGTCGTGGTGCCCGGCATCATGGGCAGCGAGTTGTACGACACGGAGAAGGACGCCGTGATCTGGGGCCTGTCCCCCGGTCTGCTGCTGAAGGCGTGGACGACGCCCGCCGGACTGGGCGCGCTGCACCTCACCCCCGACGAACGGGAGGGGCGGCTGGGCCGGGTACGGCCGTCGCGGCTGCTGAGAACCGCCGGCTGGGCCCCCGTCCTCAAGGGCCAGGAGCCGTACACCGAGCTGGTCAGGACCGTCACCAGGAGCGTGGCCGCCCCGGAGGCGGTCCTCGAGTTCCCGTACGACTGGCGGCTGTCGGTGGCCACGAACGCCCGCTTCCTCGCGCAGGCCGCGCGCGAGCACCTGGAGCGGTGGCGCCGGCACCCCGCGCACACCGCGGCCCGCAGGCACCGGGTGGACGAGCGGGAGGGCCGGCTCGTCTTCGTCGCGCACTCCATGGGCGGGCTGCTGACCCTCGCCGCGCTGAGCACCGGGCCCGACGGCGACCTCGCGGGGGACACCCGTGGGGTGCTCACGCTCGGCACGCCGTTCCAGGGTGCGGTCGCCGCGGCCGTCATCCTCAACACCGGCCGGGGCGCGCCGGTTCCGCTTCCGCGCGGCAGGCTCAGGAGTCTCGCGGTGACCATGCCGGGACTGCACGATCTGCTGCCGACGTACCCCTGTGTGGCCGAGGGCGCGGACATCCGGGCGCTCAGCCCGGTGGACGTCGCGGACCTGGGCGGCGACAAGGATCTCGCCGTCCGGTCGGAGGCGTTCCACGAGGGTCTGCGCGGCCGTACGCTGCCCGGCCACCGTGCCGTCGTCGGGATCAGCCAGCCGACGATGCAGTCCCTGACGCTGCGGCAGGGCGTCGTCACCGCCTACGAGCACTGCTACCGGTACCACCGTGACGGCACGTTGCTGACGGACGGCGGCACCCCGCGCCGCTTCGACGTCGCGGGTGACGGAACGGTGCACAAGGAGTCGGCCTCCCTGACCCGGGGCGCCGTCCCGTTCGCCCTCCAGCACGGCACGCTGGCCAAGGGGGAGGCCGCGATGGAGGCGGTCACCTCGTTCCTGGCGGAGGACGAGCACCTGGGGCCCACGCAGGCGGCCGCGGGGATGGGACTGACGGTGCCGGACTTCGTCACCCCCGGCGCCGACTGGACGCTCCGCGTGCACGGTGCGGACAGTCCGGCGGGCCTGGAGTGCACGGTCGAGGAGGTGGGCACGGGGTCCGCCGTCCCGGTGCGCGCGGCCCTGTACGCCGACGAGGACGAGCTCGCGGCGCGGGTCTCGGTGCCCGCGAGCGGCCTCTACCGCGTGACCCTGGACTCGGGCGACCGCACGCCCCTCACCCAGCTCGTCCTCGCGGGCCCGGACGATCTCGTCGCCGACTGATCAGGGTCGAGGGCCGCCAGGAACGTACCGGCGGCCCTCGACGGAGCAGATGATTCCCCATGTGGTCGAAATGTGATGGCCCGTGAAGTCCTCCTGTATTCAACGAGGTTGACAGTCCCCGCGGGGTGATCGAATATGTGCTCACGCTGTGACTCATGTGACCAGTGAGTCCGGTGTTTCTCTTCGACCACTCATCCCCGGTACGGCCCCCGGTGGCTTCGCGCTGCCCGCCGCCGTCGACCGGGACCCGGCACATGAAGATGGGGTCTGCATGTCCATTGCGAGACGGGTCACCGTAAGCCGCCTGCTGGGGACAGGCGCCGCGGCGCTCACCCTCACCGCCGTCGCGTGCGGCTCGGCCTGGGCCACGGATACGCCCGGCGGCGACGGCTGGGACAACTCCCACCGCGGCTACACGTCCGGGCAGGGCCCCGGCACGGTGACCGAGACCGACCGCTGCCAGTTCTCCCTGGACGGCACCGTCTTCACCGACTCGGTGCGGGTCGACGACCAGAACCTGAAGCCGACCGAGGACGGCAAGGTCCACATCAAGGTGCGGGCGGCCGAGGACGCGACGAGCTGCACGGCCTCGCTGGCCGCGTACCGGGCCCACGGCGCGACCTTCGCGACCTCCGGCGTCCAGGTCTTCCACGACTTCGACTCGGTGACGGTGAAGCGGGGCGAGACCGACTCGCTGGACATCTCGGTGCCGGACGCGGGCTGCTTCGCGCAGATAGACCTGTACCGGGGCAAGGTCAAGTTCGACGGCGAGCTGGATGCCAAGGACGGCTTCGAGCACGGTGACGTGCCCAAGGGTCCGGACCGTCCGGTCATCAAGGACAAGCTGATCGCGGCGTGGAACGGCGGCGCGAAGGACTGCACCGCCCAGCCGCCGAGCACCCCGGAGTCGAAGCCGCCGGCCACGACGCCCCCGGCGTCCACGCCGTCCGCCTCGACCCCGCCGAAGGCGTCGACTCCCAAGCCCTCGACGACGCCCCCGTCCGACGAGAAGTCCAGCACCCCGCCGGCGGCCACCCCGAACGGCGGCTCGTCCACCCCGCCCGGTGACCTCGCCGAGACGGGTGGCGGCAACACCCTGCCGCTCGCGGCCGGTGCCGCGGCCCTCCTGGCGGTAGGCGCGGGAATCGTCGTGGCCGGCCGCCGCCGTACGGCGAAGTCCCGCTCCTGACCGACCCCGTCCCCATGCAGGGCCCGGCGCTCTTCCCCTGTGTATGAGAGCGCCGGGCCCGTTCTTCATGTCCGGTGCCGGGCCGCTTCGCCGTCATGTGCCGGCTCTGTGCCCGGGGAACGCGGTGCTGGTCACCCCACCGTCGGAGACGGGGTCGTGGCGGGCGGGGGCGTGAAGCCCGCGGGCGGGGAGAGGACGACCGTCGGTTCTCCCGGCTGGGGAGCGGGCGGGGTGTGGTTGCTCTTGGCGTCCTTCGGCGGGGTCGTCTCCTGGAAGAGGACCGAGTCGAAGTCGACCAGGCCGGTCTGCTCCATGACCGTGATGTGGTCGAGGACCGTGTCGTTGGCCTGGTCGGCCAGCTGGCGGACCAGCGTGTTCTTGGTGGTGGCCCGGATGTTCGCGATGGCCGGGAAGATCTGGCCGTGGGTCACCCGAAGGATGTTGGCGAGGTCGGAGTCGAACTGCTTGCCGCTGTCCGAGGTCAGCGTCGCCACAAAGCCCTGTTGCTGCGGAGACGCCTGATTGGGCAGGGTGATGTTCAGCTGCTGGGCGATCTTCAGGCAGCTCTTGTCCAGATTGACGTGCCCGTTGATGAGGTGCTGCCCGGCGGTGCGGACGGACGCGATGGTGCCCTTCTTCACGGCCAGTTCACCGGCGGGGAACTCCCACAGCCCCGCCGCGCGCACCTTGACCACGAAGTCGCGGTCGGCCTCGGTCAGCGGCCCGGACTCGGTGTTGGCGATCACGCGCGACGGGGAGCTGGACGTGTTCTGAATCCCGAGCATGCTGGGGTAGGCGAGCGCCGACAGTGTCAGCATCAGGGCGCCACCGACGAAGAGGGTTCCCGCCGCGTTCCGTGAAATGCCCATGGCACCTCCTGGTAGGGGCCACCCGCTCGGGAGCGGGATGCCGTGTCTGACTGCGTGGTGGATCCGCACGGAGCGGTCCGACGTCCGGAGGTACGGCCGGGACGCGGGTGAAGAATCTTTGGAGCAGGCAAAATCCGTGCCGCGGGAAGTGTCCTGGGTCACATGGAGCGGCACGCGGCACGCGGTACGCGGTACGCAGCACGAGGCCCGTCGGCCCGCCACATGCGGGCCACATGCCCGCCACTGGTTGCCCCGCGCCCGGCGGAACGGCACCGTGGAGTGCGCTGTTGGTACCGGGACACTTCGGAGGCCGTCGCCCATGAGCGTGATCGCCTGGATCGTCGAGGGAACCTGGCCCGCCTGCGTGGACGCGGCCCGGCGGTACGCGCCCGAACCGGCCGGCCTCGATCTGCTGTACGTCGGCGGCGGCGACGTACCCGGCATCGCGCACGGCGCCTTCGCCGGACTGCTCGGCCGCGGCCACCCCGAGCGCGACCCCGGCACCCGGCTCGAGGACCTCGGCGCCGCCTCGGCCGCCCGGCTCCTGGACGCGGCCGAGGAACGGCTCGGGCGCCCGTGCGGGCGGATGGAGCGGTACGGGCGCGTCGAGCGGGAGGTCGTGGCCGCCGCCGAGGGCGCGGAGCTGCTGATCGTGGCCCGTGACGGTGACCGTGCCCGGCTCGGCCCGCACAGCCTCGGCCCGGCGAGCCGGTTCGTCGTCGACCATGCCCCGTGCCCGGTGCTTCTGGTCTGGCCGGCCCCGGCGCCCGGCCTGGGGACGATCCCGCCACCGCCGCATCCCTGACGCGCTTTCCCGACGCGCTTCCCTGACACGCTTCCCCCGTCCCGGAGGCCGGCCGGCGTCCCGGAACGGCATTCCAGGGAAGGGGTGTTCCCGCAGGTCAAACGCATTTTTTCCGTTCGAGCGTCCCGTGTCCTCCGAAGATCGTTGCGCGGGTTGCGGCGGGCTCCGCAAGCTGTGACCTGTCAGCGGATCCGGGTCGGCCGGATCTCGTGGAACAGACCTGTGAACGGGGAAGAACACCCATGCGCAAGCACCGCATCCGCACCGTCACCCTGGCCGCCGCCGCACTCGTGGCCGCCCTGTCGCTCACCGCCTGCAACGGCTCCGACGACGCCTCCGGGGCCTCCTCGGCGGGCTCCTCCACCGGCGCCCCGGCGAAGGGCACCGACACGAACGGCACGGCGACCGGCGGTACCGGCGGTACCGGCAGCACGGGGAACAAGGGGACGGGGAACGGCGGTTCGTCGTCGGGCTCCGCCGACTCCGACGACTCCAAGTCCTCTTCGTCCTCTTCGTCGTCGTCCTCTTCGTCCTCGTCCTCCGGCGGCAGCGGCGACAAGAGCGGCTACGGGCAGAGTTGCGGGACCAACGACCTCACCTGGAGCTCCCGTTCGGAGTCGCAGGCCGGCGGTTACATCCTGGTCATGGCGAAAGCCAAGGCGGGCATCACCTGCGTCCTCTCCGGCGATCTGCCGGTCGTGGCGTTCGGCTCCGACGGCACCGAGGCGAGCAACGCCGAGCAGGTGGCCGGCGATCCGGTGACGCTGAGCGGATCCACGGTCGCGTACGCCGGTGTGAACCCGAAGACCACGAACAACGACTACGGCAAGGAACTGACCAGCATCATCGTCAGTGCCAGCAACGACGACCCGAACCCCGTCTCCCTGAAGACCGGCGCCATCATCGTCGACAGGCCGATCGTCACGAACTGGCACACCTCCGCCGCGGACGCCGTCCCCGGCGACGGCACCGACGGCTGACGCCCCGCCCCGCGCCCCCCCGCACCCGTACCCGGGCCGACAGGGGGCTCCTGCGGCGCGTGCGCGTGGCGGTGCCGGGGGTGGCGTACCGGTCCCCGTATGTTCGATCCGAACATCCGACAATCGGAGCGAGCATGCAGAAAACGGATGAAATGGCCGAGGTGGTGGAAGTGTCGGCCGTGACCGTGCCGGCGCCCGGCGGAGCACCGGGGCGGCCCGCGACCCGCCGTCCGCGCACCGCCCGGTTCACGGCGATCGGCCTCTCGCTGGCCGCACTCGCCGTGGCCGCCGCCCTCACCGGCATCGGCCCACGGTGGCTCGACGCCCCGGCCGTCGGGGCCTGGCGCACCGTCTGCCTCGCCATCACCATCCAGGCGCTGCCCTTCCTGCTGCTCGGCACGGTGCTGTCCGGTGCGATCAACGCGTTCGTACCGGCGCAGGTGTTCACCAGGGTGCTGCCCAAGCGACCCGTGCTCGCCGTCCCCGTCGCCAGTGCCGCGGGTGTCGTCCTGCCGGGCTGCGAGTGCGCGTCGGTGCCGGTCGCGAACAGCCTGATCGGCCGGGGCGTCACCCCGGCCGCCGCCTTCGCGTTCCTCCTCTCCGCCCCCGCGGTCAATCCCGTGGTCCTGACCGCCACGGCCGTCGCGTTTCCCGGCAGCCCGGCGATGGTGCTGGCCCGGCTGCTCGCCTCGCTCGTCACCGCCGCGGTGATGGGCTGGCTGTGGCTCTGGCTGGGGCGCGAGGAGTGGCTGCGCGCCGCCGTCCGGCACACCGGACACCGGCCGGGGCACAGTCGCCGGACCGAGTTCCGCCTCGGTTTCCAGCACGACTTCCTGCACGCGGGCGGCTTCCTCGTCCTGGGAGCCATGGCCGCGGCCACCTTCAACGTCGCGGTGCCGCGCTCGGTCCTGGACACGTTCTCCGGCTCGCCCTGGCTCTCCGTGCTCTTCCTGGCCGGGCTGGCCGTCGTCCTCGCGGTCTGCTCCGAGGCCGACGCGTTCGTCGCCGCCTCGCTCACCGGGTTCTCGCCCACCGCGCGGCTCACGTTCATGGTGGTCGGCCCGATGGTCGACCTGAAGCTGATCGCCCTTCAGGCGGGCACCTTCGGACGGGCCTTCGCCGTCCGCTTCAGCGCCGCCACCACCGTCGTGGCGGTCGGGTGCAGCGTGCTGGTCGGCGGCGCGCTGGTCGGGGGTGGTCTGCTGTGAAGCGCCCCGCACAGGTGCTGCTGCTGGTCCTCAGCGGCCTCGGTCTGCTGCACGCCTCGCTCTTCAGCGACCTCTGCCTGCGCTACGTCAAGGAGGGCGTACGCCCCCTGCTGATCGCCTCCGGCGCGCTGCTCCTCGTCCTGGGCCTGGCGGCAGCGGCGTTCGACGGCAGACGCGCCGACGGCCGACACGCCCGCGACCAGGCACACGAGGGCCTCGAGCGCGAGCACGAGGGCCACGGGCACGAGTACGGGGGCCACGGGCACGACCACTCCGCCGCGCCCCGCATCGCCTGGCTGCTGTTCCTGCCCGCGCTGAGCCTGCTCTTCTTCGCGCCGCCCGCCCTCGGCGCGTACACCGCGTCGCGCGCGGGCGACCAGAGCGCGGTGGTGCAGGAGCAGAAGCGCTTCGACCCGCTGCCCGCGACCTCGCCCCTGCCGATGACCCTCACGGACTTCACCGCCCGGGTGCGGCAGGACCGCGAGCGGAGCATCAAGGGGCGGGACGTCCGTATGACCGGGTTCGTCACGCCCGGCAGACAGGGCGGCGGCTGGTACCTGACCCGGATCATCTTCACCTGCTGCGCCGCGGACTCGCAGTCCGTCAAGGTCCGCATGTACGGCACCGCCGCGCTGCCGGCCAACACCTGGGTGTCCGTCACCGGCACCTGGCACCCCCGGGGAGCGCTGGGCACGAGGTCCGCCGAGGCGGCCCTGGACGTCCGGCGGACGACCAGGATCTCCCCGCCGGTCAACGCGTACACGGACGATCTTCCGCTCACACCGTCCTGACCGGCGTCCGGGGCCCGGCGTCCCGCGTCCGGGGCCCGGCCGGCATCCGGCACGGGAGCCGTGAGGCTCAGGCCATCCAGAAGAAGACGGCCGTCATGCGCTTCTCCTCCAGGTCGACGCCCCAGTAACCGGTGGCGCTGTGCATCATGTTGGCCGTGTAGAGCAGCAGCCGGTTGTAGCGCTGCGGCACGCGTACGTCCTCGACGAAGGCGTCGGGCGAGACGTACCGCGTGCCCAGCGCTTCGACCAGATTGGTGTGCGGCGCCGTCACCATGTTCCCGCCGAGGACACCCCCCGGCAGGCTCTGCCGGTAGAAGCTCGTGCCGCAGTCCTTGGGGACGTTCGGGCTGAGATACAGCACCGCGGCATATCGGCACAGCGCCCGCGAATCCGTGTGCGGGCGTACCTCGCCCTCGTCCCTGCCGACGACCTGAACGCAGTTGTGGTTGAGGGTGCCGCCGCCGGGGGCCGCTTCCTGCCAGAGTCTCCGAGCGCCGGTCGCCTTCTTCACCAGCCGCTCCACGCGGGCGAGTTCGCCCGGTTCGAGGCCGGGCATCGTCCGCAGGCCCGGCCAGCTCTCGGGCTTGTAGGGATGGCCTTCGGTCCATTCGTCCTTGGCGAGACAACGGGCCCGCACAGCGTCCACGTCCGGCAGGACGTCGTCGATGATCCAGTAGTCGCGCCCCCGGGTGGGTTTGCGATAGGGGAGAACCGGCAGTTGTGGGGGGCGAGACGGCATGCCGCCGAACTTACGACCGCATGGGCAAGCGATTTCCCCGCGCCTGGTCAATGTTCTGCCTGGTTGGTCAACCGGAGCTCAAAACCGGGCACCGCGGCGGTCCCGGCCGGTGGCTGGGGCCGGTCGGGGAGGGAGACTGGAGGCACACCGGCCGGGCCGAAGGCTTTCACGGAGGCTTTGATGCGCGTCACCGCACTGCCGTACGTCGATGAGCACACGATGGTCGTGGCGGCGGAGGCCGAGGACGTCTGGCGGGGTCTTGGCGCCACTTTGGACCGGTCCTTCTCGGGTCCCGGCGCGGCCGGCTACGCGCGGCTCGTCGGATGCGCCGACCGTACGGCGGGCGGGCCGCGGCCGCTCGCGGAGGGCTCGACGCTTCCCGGGTTCCGGGTGGCCGCCGCCGCTCCGGGGCGGGAGCTGGTACTGATGGGACGGCACCGTTTCTCGTCGTACGCCCTGATCTTCCGTCTCGAAGCGGCCGGTCCCGGCCGGACGCGGGTGCGTGCCGAGAGCCGGGCCGCGTTTCCCGGCCCGGCGGGCGCCCTCTACCGGTGGCTCGTCATCGCGACGGGCGGACACGTGGCCGGGATGCGGCGCCTGCTGTCGGGGGTGCGCCGCCGGTCCGAGCAGGGCGACGGGAGCCTTGGCGGCACCGAAGAGGCAGCCCGCTCCCGAAGGCGGGGCGCGGCCCGCCGCACCATGGGCACCCATGGGCGGCCGACGCCCATCCGCCCGGAGATCACGGAGCACTGATGCCGTGCCCGGCCACCTAGTGAGCTGGTTCGGAGATGCGTGAGCAGTAACGGCAGATCCGGTCGAGGATCTGGTCGGCGGTCTTGGTCCACTTGAACGGCCGGGCCTCCTCGTTCCAGACCTTGATCCATTCCTCAAGCGCGGCCTTGAGGCTGTCCAGCGAGCAGAACACTCCGCGCTCCAGGCAGCGCCGCTCTAATTCGGCGAACCACCGCTCGACCTGATTGATCCACGACGAGTACGTGGGGGTGAAATGCAGGCGGAACCGGGGATGCGCGAGCAGCCACTTGTGCACCACCGGTGCCTTGTGGGCGGAGAGGTTGTCGCAGATCACGTGGACCGCCAGGCCGGGCTCGGTCTGGCGGTCGATCTCGTCGAGGAAGTCCCGGAAGTCCACGGCCCGGTGCTGCGCGGACAGCTTCGTGATCACCCTGCCCGTCGCGGTGTTCAGGGCGGCGAACAGATCGACCGTGCCATGCCGGACGTAGTCGAAGCTGCGCCGCTCGGGCACTCCGGGCAGCATCGGCAGCACCGGTGCCGTCCGTTCCAGAGCCTGGATCTGCGGCTTCTCGTCCACCGCGAACACCGCAGCGTTGGCCGGCGGGGCGAGGTAGAGGCCGACGACATCACGGATCTTGTCGATCAGAAGCGGGTCCGGAGAGATCTTGAAGGTCTCGGTCCGCCATGGCTGCAAGCCGAAGGCGTGCCAGATCCGCAGCACGCTCGCCGGGGAGATCCCCACGGCCCTGGCCAGCTCCCGCTTCGACCAGTGCGTCGCGCCCTTGGGGGTTTCCTCCAGCGCGCGCACCACCACCTCCTCCACCTGGGCATCGGTGATGGTGCGCGGCACCCCCGGGCGCGGCTCGTCGGCCAGCCCGTCCAACCGGTCGCGCAGGAATCTCGCCCGCCACTTGGTCACCGTGCCCCGGTTGACGCCCATCCGCGCGGCCAACCGCGGTGTTACTGCCGCCGTCCGCGCAGGCCAGCACAATCCGTGCCCGTAACGCCAGGCCCTGAGCAGTCGTCCGGCGCCGGGCCCATCCCTGCAACATCCGCCGCTCGGCATCGGATAACACCAGCGGCGCAAGCCTGCTGTCGCCCATCCCCACAGCAGACCGCAAACCACCAGCCCCGTCACCGACCAAGCCCCGATCCGAAACGGAACACGACTCAAGTGGCGACGGCAGAACTCAAAACCAGCTCACTAGACTGAGCCGCTCAGACGCGGGGAAGCCCGCCGGCCTCGTACGGTCCCGCCGTGGGGGCCGCCGCCAGGTGCACTACGTCGACGCCTACGAACAGCCGACCGCACCCAGCGCTCCCGCAGGCCCCGCACAGGAACGGAACATGTCCACTTCTCCCTCCGCCCCCGCCGCACCGCACCCCCACCCGGGCGCGCCCGACATCAGGCTCATAGTCACCGACATGGACGGCACGCTGCTGGACGGCGCCGGCCGGCTCCCCGCCGCCCTGTGGTCCGTACTGGCCGAACTGCGCAGCCGTGGCGTGCTGTTCAGCCCCGCGAGCGGCCGCCAGTACGCCACGCTGGCACGGCAGTTCGCGGACGCGGGTCAGGGCATGGTGTTCATCGCGGAGAACGGCACGTACGTCGTGCGCGACGGCGTGGAGCTCAGTTCCGATCCGCTGGACAGCGCCGTCGCCGCCCGGGTCGTGGGGGCGACGCGGCAGCTCGTGGCGGACGGCGCGGACGTGGGTGCCGTGGTCTGCGGGAAGAAGTCGGCGTACGTCGAGCGGACCGATGCGGCGTTCCTCGCCGAGGCGCGCAAGTACTACGCCCTGCTCCGTACCGTCCCGGACGTGACCGCCGTCGAGGACGAGATCATCAAGGTGGCGGTCTTCGACTTCGGGCCGGCGGAGCGTACGACCGCGCCCGCCCTGAAGCCGTTCGCGGCGACCCACCAGGTCGTCGTCTCCGGTGAGCACTGGGTCGACATCATGAACCTCACGGCCGACAAGGGCGCGGCGATCCGCCGCCTCCAGCAGGACCTGGGCATCACACCCGCCCAGACGATGGTGTTCGGCGACTACCTCAACGACCTCGGGATGCTCGACACCGCCGAGTGGTCCTTCGCCATGGCCAACGCCCATCCGGACGTCCTGCGCCGGGCCCGCCACATGGCCCCGTCCCACACGGAGAACGGCGTCCTGCGCACGATCACCGACCTGCTGCGCCTGCCGCCGCTCGACGGCCGCTGATGTGACGAGCGCGGCCCTGCCCCACCGGGGCAGGGCCGCGCTTCGTTTCCTTCTGTCCGCCACCGGTCCGGCGGCGCGGGCTCACTGGTCCGAGTAGCCGATGTCCCCGATGGTCCAGGCGCTCACGTCCGCCAGGGCGACGCGGTACATGCCGCCGGTGTCGGGGATGCCGAAGCTCCCCTGGAGGATCCGTGCGACGTGGAAGTGGAGGTGCGTGGGCCGGGCACCGCTCCGCGGCGGTTCACCGCCTCTGCCGGACGCGGTGAACACGGCGGAGAAGAACCCGAGCTTCTCGGAGTCCCGCAGCACTTCCGCCACGCGCTCTTTCCACATGGTCTCGGGGGCCAGCCGTCCGGTGATGACGGCTCCGGGGACCACCACGGTGAGGGACATCTGACTGCTTTGCTCCGACTCGACCAGGGCGGCGATGTCGACGAGCAGATCATCAGGGTGCGACATGGATCAGGAGCCTACCGCCAGCGGCGTGGCGGTGGGCATCCGGAACCTCCCGTGGCGGGTCCGGGCGTGACGTCGTTCAGCGGCTGCTTCGCCCCTTGGCGGAGGAGGAAGAGGGGGCGGAGGAGCGGCGGCGGGCCTGGGCGGGGCGGCCACGGCGTCCACGGCTGGAGGATCCCGAGCGCTCGGGGCGTTCGGCGGGCGGGGGCGTCAGGGTGACGGGCACGCCCGAGGGCGCCTGGGCCCCGGTGATGCGGCTCAGCTCGGCCTCGCCCGAGCGGACCTGGGTGGTCTGCGGGGTGATGCCGGCGTCGGCCATCAGGCGGGTCATCTCGCGGCGCTGGTGGGGCAGGACCAGGGTGACGACGGTGCCGGACTCGCCGGCGCGGGCGGTACGGCCGCCGCGGTGCAGGTAGTCCTTGTGGTCGCTCGGCGGGTCGACGTTGACGACGAGGTCGAGGTTGTCGACGTGGATGCCGCGGGCGGCGACGTTGGTGGCCACCAGGACCGTGACGTGGCCGTCCTTGAACTGGGCGAGGGTCCGGGTGCGCTGCGACTGGGACTTGCCGCCGTGCAGGGCCGAGGCGCGGACACCGACGGACAGCAGGTTCTTGGTCAGCCGGTCCACCGCGTGCTTGGTGTCCAGGAACATGATCACTCGTCCGTCGCGGGCGGCGATCTCCGTGGTGGTGGCGTGCTTGTCGGTGTCGTGCACGTGCAGCAGGTGGTGCTCCATCGTGGTGACGGCGCCCGCGGACGGGTCGACCGAGTGGACCACGGGGTCGTGCAGGTAGCGGCGGACCAGGAGGTCGACGTTGCGGTCCAGGGTGGCCGAGAACAGCATCCGCTGGCCGTCGGGGCGCACCTGGTCGAGCAGGGCGGTCACCTGCGGCATGAAGCCCATGTCGGCCATCTGGTCGGCTTCGTCCAGGACGGTGATGGCGACGCGGTCCAGCCGGCAGTCGTCCCGGTCGATGAGGTCCTTGAGCCGTCCGGGTGTCGCGACGACGACCTCGGCCCCACCGCGCAGGGCGCTCGCCTGGCGGCCGATCGACAGCCCGCCGACCACCGTGGTGAGCCGCAGGCGCAGCGCGCGGGCGTAGGGGGTGAGCGCGTCGGTGACCTGCTGGGCCAGTTCGCGGGTGGGTACGAGGACGAGTCCCAGCGGCTGCCGGGGCTCGGCCCGCTGTCCGTCCAGGCGGGCGAGCAGGGCGAGCCCGAAGGCGAGGGTCTTGCCCGAGCCCGTGCGCCCGCGGCCCAGGACGTCCCGGCCGGCCAGCGAGTTCGGCAGCGTCGCGGCCTGGATCGGGAACGGCTCGGTCACGCCTTCGGCGCCGAGCGCGGTCAGCAGGCGCTCGGGCATGTCGAGAGCGGCGAACGCCTCGACCGCCGGCAGGGCCGGGGTGAGGGTGACCGGCAGTGCGAATTCCCCGCCGGTCGCGGCGGGACGGCCTCCGCGGCCGTTCCGTCCGGACTTGGCCGAGCGGGAGGGGGCGCCTTGGCGGCCACCCGTTCCCTGCGAGCGGAAGCGGTTGCCCCGGGCGGAGCCGCCGGAGCCCGCGTCCGTACGGGAGCGGCCGGAGCCATTGTTCGTGCGAGCTGTGCGGTTCATGCGGAACCTTCCTCGATGCGGCACGTATCGAGGAATTCCGTCCAGCGGCGAAAGGCCGCATGAGGATTCGCAAGACTGAGCCGAAGTAAAAAAGCGAAACTGATCCGGGCCGGGAGTGGTGGTCCGGTTCGCCATGACAGGAGCGCCGCGCTGCGCGTTGATCAAAGAGCGGCGGGCGGTTGTTCGGGCGCGAGGGGCGGGGCGGGATTCCGTCCGGCCGGGGATGTGGTGCGGTCCGGCCGTCGGACGAGCAGTCGAGCTTGTCGTTCGCTCACTGCCCGCGCAGCCGGCCCGGACTCACTCGGGGTGAGTCGACGGCGCGCGGAAAAAGCAATGAGCCGGGGCTCGCACCCCAAGAGTGCGGGCCCCGGCCATGTAGTACGCGTCAGCGTCAGGCGGGAACGATGTTCTCGGCCTGCGGGCCCTTCTGGCCCTGCGTGACGTCGAAGTTCACCTTCTGGCCCTCCTGAAGCTCGCGGAAGCCGGAGGTGGCGATGTTCGAGTAGTGGGCGAACACGTCAGCGCCGCCACCGTCCTGCTCGATGAAGCCAAAACCCTTTTCCGCGTTGAACCACTTCACGGTGCCAGATGCCATATTGAATCTCCCTTAGGGGCAGTGCCCGGAGTCCGCACCTTGCAGACCCGGAGTCGCCGCGATGATTACGCCCGGAAAGCTTCCGGAAAGATCCGGAAACAAAAAGAGTGCCCGTCGACGAAGGTCGGAGAGCACTCAAAGTCTCTGGTAACCAAAACTGCAACTGTTATCACGGTAGCACAGGTCGAGGTGGCGGCTCCGGGTGTCTGTGGGGTGTCTGGGTGCTCCGATCCGCCCGGTGCCTGGAATCTCACGGCGCACCGCATGCATTTCTTCAGTAGCCGCACTAGATATCTGGCCCCGGCGGGCGCACGCCATCCCAGGCGCGGGTGGGTGCGATCGCCGCTCGTGCCGTGTCGTTCAGGAGCTTTCGTCCGCGGTGGGCTGGTCGCTGCTTCGGCGCATTTCCTCGTTCAGGCGCAGGGCGTCTTCGAGCTGGTCCTCGAGGATGATGATGCGGCAGGCGGCCTCGACCGGGGTGCCCTGGTCGACGAGTTCGCGGGCGCGGGCGGCGATGCGCAGCTGGTAGCGGGAGTAGCGGCGGTGGCCGCCTTCCGAACGCAGCGGAGTGATGAGCCTGGCATCGCCGAGGGCGCGGAGGAAGGCGGGGGTGGTGCCGAGGATGGCGGCGGCCCGCCCCATGGTGTAGGCGGGGTAGTCGTCGTCGTCGAGGCTGTCGACGACGGGAGAGTTCTCAGCGGGCATAGCACCTTCGTTTCGGGGACGCATCGAGGGGCCCGGGTACGCTTTGGCACCCGGGCCCCGAAGGGTTCAACACCATCTACCGGCCTGTCACAGCGCCGGCCTTCTGTTTCCGCAACGACGCCCGAAGGGGCGGGGATGCGGGGATCGCGAATGCGTGACCGGGGACCACCTTCCGTTCTGGGGCCTGCGGTACCCGGGTGGACACTGCCTCACCCGGGCGATCCTGATGGCGTTCGCTCCTATCTTCCGGGGCAATCTGGCGTTCTGTGCGCGGCCGCCGGGGCCGCGTTCTGCTGGACCTGCACGCGGGGCAGTTCGTGTCTGCCCCGCCCACTCGATGTCTGGCTACAGCAGAAACCCTAACGCCATCGAGATCCAATGTCTACTCTCGCCATGGCAGATTTTGCGCAGGCCTGGAAGGAGGAATCCTCCACGGCCTGACCTCGTCCGCTCAGCGTTCGTTGTGCGTGGTGCGGCTCCGGCGACGGCGCGCCGGGAAGCGGCCGCGGCCTCCGTCGCGATGGTCGTGCCGCTCGCCGGCGCCCGCCGTCCCGGGCTGGTCCTGCCGTGCGGCCGCTGGGGCCGTGCCGTGACCGTCCCGGCGGTCGGGCAGGAGGCTGCTGTAGGTGCGCACGGCGATCCTTTCGGCGTGCTGGGCGTTGAGTCGGTCGATCGCGCCGGAACGGCTGTTACGGGCGCAGGAGTACGGTGAGGGCTACCGAGGGCATGTCGTATGCCGGCTTCCGCGCCGGTCTCGTCCTCAGTCGCGCAGCAGACACGGGCCGCTCCGGTCCGGGGCAGGTTCCGCCCTATGACATCCGAAGCCACGTACCGCCCGGACCGTGCCGAGGCCGACGACCGCCCCGAAGCCCACGACCGTCCCGAGGCCGAAGACCGTTCCCGGACCGAAGACCGTCCCCACGCTGTGGACCGTCCCCAGGGTGTGGACGGGCAGCCGGACAAGCAGGGCAGGGTGGAGGTCCGGCTCGTCTCCGAGGACCCCGCAGCGGCCCGGCGCGTCGCGGACGCGCTCCGGCTGCTCTTCTCCGGGGGCGAGCAGCGGAGTTATCCCGCGGGCGTCACGGGGACGGGTGCGCGGCTGCATCTCACGCTCGACGCCTCGCGGGCCGCGGGGCCGCTCCGCTCCTGGCTCGACAGCAGCAGGCCGCCCGCCGACCGGACGCACCAGGGCGAGACCGCCTCCTGACCGTCCCCGCACCTGATCCAGGTCGCAGCCCCTGACCCTGGCCGCACTGTTCTCCACCTCACCACGGCTCAGGAGTTCTGATGACACTGGCCCCGCCGTCGCCCGGCCCCTCCCCGACCGCTGTGCCCGGCACCTGCCCGACCGCTGTCCGCGTGCGGCTCGCGGTGCAGCCTCCGCATGGCCGGCAGGCCCGGCGCATCGACGGCGCCTGGTGGCCCCGCTCGTACGACCTGATGTCCGAACTCCCCGTGCTGCTCGGCGGATTGCCGCAGGTCTGGGGCCAGATCAGTAGCGTCGTCGTGAACGGCGGGGAGTGGTCCGCGCCGCCCGGCCGGATGCTCGTCGCCGACCACGTCGTACGTGTGCGCCGGACGGACTTGCCGCAGGCCCCGCCCACCGCCTGCCTGCTCGCGCCGGGCCGCGGCCGGTGGGACCTGCTGGTGGTGCCGCCCGGCGCGTCGGAGGCGCAGGCGCGGCAGCTCATGGCCGACGCTTCCGGATTCTGATGTTGGACGGAGGCGACGGACGCCTGTTCTCCTGAGGCCATGACCGACGACATGACCGACGACATGGCTGGCGACACGGCTGGCGACACGACGTGGACCGCGCCGGGACCCGGCCGTCGCGCGGTACTGACCCTCGGCGCGGGGACGATGCTCGCCGCCGCCCTGTCCCGGGGCGGGAGGGCCTACGCCGCGACCCCCGGTGGAGGGGCGTCCGGGGCGCGGTCCGAACGGTTGTACGGGCGGCTGAGGGAACTCGAACGGGAGCATTCCGCCCGTCTGGGCGTGTTCGCCCGCGACATGGCCACGGGCAGAACCCTGCTGTACCGCGCGGACGAACGGTTCCCGGTCTGCTCCGTCTTCAAGACCCTGGCGGCCGCGGCCGTGCTGCGGGACCTCGATCACGACGGCGAGTTCCTCGCCCGGCGCATCCGGTACACGGAGCAGTACGTCAAGGACTCCGGCTACGGCCCGGTCACCGGCAGGGCCGAGAACCTCGCGGCCGGTATGACCGTCGCGGAACTGTGCGCCGCCGCCGTCAGCGACAGTGACAACGCGGCGGGCAACCTTCTCCTGCGCGAACTCGGCGGCCCCACGGCCATCACCGGCTTCTGCCGTTCGATCGGCGACGGGAGGACCCGGCTCGACCGGTGGGAACCCGACCTGAACTCGGCGGAGCCGTGGCGTGACACCGACACCACCAGCCCCCGCGCCATCGGAAAGACGTACGCGCGCCTCATCCTCGGTGACGTCCTCCCGCCCCAGGACCGGACCCGGCTGACGAACTGGCTGATCGCCAACACCACCAACACCGCGCGTTTCCGGGCCGGCCTTCCGGCGGACTGGATCCTGGCGGACAAGACGGGCGGCGGGAACAGTTACGGGGTCGCCAACGACGTGGGTGTCGTATGGCCTCCAAACCGGTCACCGATCGTCATGACCGTCCTGACGACCAAACACGCGGCTGCCGGACCCAGCGACAGCCCGCTGGTGGCGAGGACCGCCGAGCTGCTGGCGGCGGAACTCACCTGACCCGTGACCACCCTGGCGACGGACGTGGCCCGGTGCGCCTGACAGGGTGTCGGGCCATGGAACACCTCTTACGGCGGCTGAAGACCGCCAGCCCCTGGGTCGTGGACGCGGGGATCACGCTGCTGGTACAGATCGCGGTGACGATGCCGTTCGTCATCCCGCGCGGCCCCGAGCTGCCCGCGGCCACCTGGCCGGCGTACGGGCTCACCGCGCTGGGTGTGCTGCCCCTGCTGTGGCGCCGCCGGGCTCCGGTCGCGGTGCTCACCGCGATCTCCGGCGTCCAGATGCTGTACATAGCGACGCTGGACGGGCCGGGCCAGCCCCTGCCGTACGCGGCCCTGATCGCCGTGTACACGATCGCCGTCCTCTCCCCCCGGCGGCGGCGCCTGGCCGTCCTCACGGTGTCCGGCCCGCTGATCTTCATCGGCGTGCGGATGAACACCGGGGACGTACGTGAGCTGCTCTTCTCGCTCTTCTGCTTCTGCGGCGCCTACGCGCTCGGCCGCAGCCAGTTGCGCGCCACACGGGTCGAGGCCGACCAGGCCGCCGCCCGCGAACGGGCCCGCATCGCGCGGGAGATGCACGACGTGCTGTCGCACTCGGTGGCCCTGATGGTCGTCCAGGCCGAGGCCGGCCCCGTGTCGGTGCGTACGGCGCCCGAGCGGGCGGAGGCCGCGTTCGACGCCATCGCCGGGACCGGCAGGGACGCCATGACGCAGCTGCGCCGGATGCTCGGCGTGCTGCGTGAGGACGGCTCCGGCCCGCGCCGGCCGCAGCCGGTCCTCGCGGAACTGGCCGCGCTGGTGCGGCGCGTGTCGGACAGCGGTGTCCCCGTCGCGTACGCCACCACGGGCGAGGTACGTCCGCTGCCGCCGGACATCGAGACCACGGCCTTCCGGGTGGTCCAGGAGGCGCTGACCAACGCGGTCAAGCACGCCGCCCCCAGCCGGATCACCGCCCGTCTGGACTACGGCCCGCGCTCCCTGACCATCACCGTGACGGACGACGGCCGCGGACCGGCGACCGGGGGCGGCGGCACCCCGGGACACGGCCTGATCGGTGTGCGCGAGCGCGCCGCGGCCCACGGCGGCACGGCCCGCACCGGCCCGGGGCCGGGCGGCCGGGGCTTCGAGGTCGAGGTCGCGCTTCCTCTCGTAGGATCTGCCCCGGGGGTGGCACAGTGACGATCAGTGTGGTGATCGCCGACGACCAGGAACTGGTGCGCAGCGGCTTCGCGATGATCCTGGACGCCCAGCCCGACATCGAGGTCGTCGGCGAGGCGGGCGACGGCGCGGCCGCCGTGGCGGCCGTCCGCCGGACCTCCCCCGACGTCGCTCTGCTCGACATCCGCATGCCGGGCACGGACGGGATCGAGGCCTGCCGCCAGATGTGCTCCTCGTCCGGGGTGCGCGCCATCATGCTCACCACCTTCGACGCCGACGAGTACGTGTACGAGGCGCTGCACGCCGGGGCGAGCGGTTTCCTGCTCAAGGACGTGCGCCGCGACGACCTGGTGCACGCCGTGCGGGTGGTGGCGGCCGGCGAGTCGCTGGTCGCCCCCTCGGTGGCCCGGCGGCTGATCGCCGACTACACCCGTCGCGGGCGCAGGACCGCACCCGTCTCCGGCAGGCTGGACGTGCTGACCGCCCGGGAGCGGGAGACCTTGCTGCATCTGGCGCACGGACTGTCCAACGCCGAGATCGCGGCCGCGATGGTGGTCAGCGAGCACACCGTCAAGACGCATGTCGGCAACGTGCTGTCGAAGCTCGCCCTGCGGGACCGCGTCCAGGCGGTCATCTGCGCCTACGAGACGGGGCTGGTCAGCATCTGACTCCCCCGTAGGAGGGATGCCGGAGTTCGCTCCTTCCGGCGATCCGCCGCGCGCCCCCGGACCACAGGATGGGAGTCGTCGCAGCAACCAACTCCCCTTCTGGAGCAGCAGAGATGAACTCCTCCACCCGTATCGCCCTGTGCGCCGCACTGGCCTTCGCGGTCGTCACCGGGCCCGCCGCGTCAGCCTTCGCCGACGCCGGATCACCAGCGGCGGGCACCTCCGCCCGCGCCACCCAGGGTGCCGGGTCCCTGAACAGCACCGCCCTGCGGCAGGCCCTCGCCGGCCTTCCGGACGACGACGCGACAGCCGCCGTCGTCCGGGTGGCCGGCCAGGACGGCACCTGGCGCGGCGTCGGCGGCGTCCACGACACGGAGACCGGCCGCGAGGCGATCGCCGACGGGCGGTTCCGCGCGGGCAGCGTGACCAAGGTCTTCACGGCCGCTGTCGTCCTCCAGCTGGTGGCCGAGCACCGGGTCGGCCTGGACCGGCCGGTCCAGGACTACCTGAAGGGCCTGTTCCCGGCGGACCGGCCGCCGATCACCGTCGCCCAGCTCCTCAACCACACCAGCGGCATCCAGCCCGCCGACGGCGCCGGGGACTCCTTCGCCGACCAGTACGCGCACCGCTTCGACAGCACCACTCCGCGGCAGCTGGTCGCCTCCGCCCTCTCCAAGCCACTGGAGTTCACCCCGGGCACGCAGCAGGACTACCTCAACATCAACTACACCGTCCTCGGCCTGCTCATCGAGAAGGTGACCGGTACCAGCTACGAGCACCAGGTGCAGCGCCGCATCCTCGACCCGCTGCACCTGCGCGACACGTATTTCCCCGGCGACGACATCCGCATCCGCGGCGCCCACAACCACGGCTACCAGGCCACCGCCGACGGGCTCGTCGACGTGACGGAGTGGAACGCCTCGGCCGGGTGGGCCGCCGGGAACATCATCTCCAGCACCGCCGACCTGGAACGCTTCACCACCGCCCTGTTCGGCGGCAAGATCGTGCCGAGGGCTCAGTTCCGGCACATGCTGGAGGTTCCCGCGGGGATCCCGGGCGCCGTCCAGACCATGGGCATGAGCCGTATGGTGCTGCCCGACGGCACCGTGACGTACGGCAAGACCGGGGAGCGCTACGGCTACGCGACCGGCATCGGGGCGATCCTCGACGACCACGGGCGCATCCGGCGCACCCTCGTCTACTCGGTCAACTCCACCGACGCCAAGTCCAAGAACGGCAACGCCCGTGTTCTGCCGATCGTGCAGGCCTGGATGTCCTGAACCGGCCCTCGCCCCCAGGTCGTGGACCTCGCGAGTGCCCTGCTTGGATCAGGCCATGACTTCTGTGGGCTCACCGGACGGGACGCGAGACGCGGCGGAACTCGCGGTCTGGTTCGGCGGGGTGTCCGTGGCGTGCTGGTTCTGCTGCCCGTTCTGGACGCTCGTCTGCTTTCTCGCGCTGCCGACGGGACTGGCCGGTCTCGTGCGGGCCCGCGTCGAGTACCGGGCGTCCACGCAGGGCCGGGCGAGCAGGCCGCGAGCCGTGGCGGGAGGGGTGCTGTCCCTGCTGGGGTCAGTGGCGGCGGTCGCCTACCTGATCTTCCTCGGCACCCACCCGGACCTGCCCGCCCAGGGGTAGCGGTCCGTAGGTCACGCCGCGGTCGTTCGGGCTTCGGCTGTGATGCGCCACAGCGGTGCCTCGTACTGTTCCGGGCGGCTGTTGATCAGCAGGTGACGGAGGCCGTCGCGTTGTGAGCCGTCGAGGCCGAGGGTCTCGGTGATGTGGCGGAACGTCGTGTGGGTGGCTCCGCGGCTTCGGGCCGCGGCCTCGAACCGGCCCAGCTCGGCCAGGACCGCCTCGGGGGCCGGCTTCGCCGACGGCCGTTCGCCGAGCCGTGCCGCCTGGTCGCGCTCGTGGTCGATCTCCGAGCAGCCGCGGATTTCGCGGCTGTGCGCCTCGACCTCGTCGAGGCTCTCGGTCTCCATGATGGCGCGGGCCAGCCGGTTGCGGCCGACGGCCTCGTCCACGTCGACCTCATGGAGAGTCGGGCCTTCGTCCGTGAGCGGTACCGGCGGTCCGGCGTCGCGTACTTCGCAGGCGCCCCGTACCCCGCGGGCCGTGGCCGCGAGCATTCCGGCGGCGTCGGACGGGTGCCACTCCAGGACCGAGCCGATCGGCTCGACGTCCTTTGCCGTGAGCGTGCGGACCAGGGGGCCGAGGAGGCCACGCAGGTCGTCGAGCGGAAGTTCGCCGTCCAGTCCCGGGCCCGCGACCAGGAGTCGGACGGGTGCGTTCACCTGGCAGCACGCGGCGAGTGTCAGGGCGTCCGCGAGGGGGCTCCGCAGTGTCGGCTCGTCGCCTCGGGCGAGGATGTCGCCGCCCACGTCCAGGAGATCGATCGACTCCGGTGCGAAGTGGCTCACCAGCTCCTCGAGTTGGCGGGTGATGCCCTCGGCGCCGTGGTGCGGGTCGATCAGCGCGAAGGTGTGCGGGAGCTGCGCCGCCAGGCGCGGGAGGGTGGAGCCCGCCGGTGCGATCGGGCGGGCGCCGGCCGGCACCGCCCGGACCGCCGGGGTGATCGCTTCGAGGCCGGTGAACTGGTCCGGGCCTCGCGGGCCCGGAACCGGGTCGATCGGCAGGCGGTCCCACGCGTACGTGAGGATCACCGCCCGGTCCCCGTCGCCGTAGAGGGCGGCGTCGACCGTTGCGGCCGCGACCGCGTCGCCCCCTCCCCCTGCTGCGACGATCAACCTCGTCATGCAATCAGCCTACGGCGTCCGGGGCTGACCAGCGAGGGTTGCCCCCGGTCCGCCGACCGCGTCCCCGGTGACATGATCCCCAGGTCACGTACGGACCTGCTGATCACGCGCGGCCCAGGTCAGCGCGAGGACGACAACTCCCCGTGCGCTGATCGCGAGTTCAGCGGATCACGCGTCGACCGACCCGGAACAGCCATGTCACTCCTCATGGTGGGGGGAAGAGCCGACGCCATCGAAGCCCACGATCCTGACAACACCCGGTCAGAAGGCTGACAGAAGACCGATGTGGCCGGAACACGACGATCCGGTCCATGAGATGCCAGGGGACAAACCGGACGATACGATAAAAGCAGCCGCGTCACATCTCACGGGAAACGCCCCGGCGAAAAACGGGACGTACGGCCCATGTGGGGTGATGTGCGCACCGCGTGACGGCGCGAGGCTTTCCCGTATCGGTGTCCTGTGCGGCCGATGCCGCAGGTGACGGCGTCGTCACGCCTCACCGGCCGCACCGGTAGCGCCCAAGGAAGGTAGAACGATGAACCGGACACGTCGTCTCGCAGCACTCACGTTCCTGGTCGTCCCCGCGCTCGGGCTGGGCCCCGCGGCTGCCGCGTACGCGTCGACCACCACCGCACCCGGTGCCGCGTCCCGCGCGACGTGCCACGTCGAAAGGGAGTCGAACGGCAAGTACCACCTCTGGGGTGTGGGATTCACCGGCGGCCAGAAGGTGACCTACTCGGGGTCCGCCTCGGGCACTGTCTCTACGGACAAGTCGGGAAGGTTCGACATCGGCGGTCTCAGCGGGAGCAAGTGGGTCGTCAAGACAGGGAAGACGACACTCACCTGCGCCAAGGTCAAGCACTGAGCATTCGTCGCAGATCCGGCCACATCCCGGAAACAACGCACCCCCAGGTCATCGACCTGGGGGTTTCGCATGTGCTCGTCCGCTCTTTGTCCGCTCTCAAGGGGACCCCTGTGGGCACGACGCCCCCACAAGCGGTGCGGGAACGAATTTCTTCCTCAACAGGCAACCCGGACAACAGGTTTGTCGGTCTCACAGATTGCTCACAGAACCGGCCTCGGCGCGTGGGGGCGCGTCCGTAACGTCGGCCGGTCGTGGGCTGTCCAGTCCGATGCCACTTGACCATGGCACTCGCAGACGAGGAACCGATGACCAGTCAGAAACACCGCAGCCGCCCGAGACGTGTGGCGCTCGCCGCCGGAGCCGCGCTCACCGTCGCCGTCGCCGGGGCCGGGGCCGCTCCCGGAGCCGGGGCGGCGAGCACGGCCGCGAAGCCGAAGCTCAAGCTGATCGCCGCGTCGAACTCCGTGACGCTCGAGCGCTGGGAGGGGGAGCCCGGGGTCTATCTGGACCTCGGGACGTATGTCACGGTCGACGGCGCGCCGCTGGAGTTCAAGGTGACGCGGAAGTCGTACAAGGACCCTGTCGTCGCCCAGCAGATCATCCGCAACGGAACGAGCACGCAGAAGAAGGCACTGCCCGCCGGACTGGTGAAGGACTTCTCCGGTCTGCCCGGCTTTCTCGAGGTGTCGGTCAAGAACGCGGCCGGTGCGGTGGTGTCGAAGAGCAAGGGGACCTTCTGCCCCAACAACGCCTCCGGGCGCCTGCGTCCGGACGCCCCGGCGACCTCGCACTATCCGGAGAGCTGCGCCACCAATCCGTTCACGCTGGGCTCGGTGTGGGGCGTCGAGAAGGGATGGGCGTCCAACTCCAGCACCGTCGACTACGACACGCCGGTGGACCTGCCGACGGGCGAGTACACGGCCAAGGTGTCGGTGGCCAAGAAGTACCGCGACCTGTTCGGCATCCCCAATGACCAGCCGACCATCAAGGTGACGGTACGGGAGCAGAGTGACGGGGGCGGAGAGGGGATGACCTCCTCGCGGTCCTCCGCCCACCACGGTGGCGCGCACTCCGGGCACTCCGCGCACTCCGCCCACCACTACGGTCCCCGTGGCGCCGACGACCCCACGCCGCCCGCGCTCTCCCACGCGCTGGAGGACCGCGGCACGGCACACCACCTGGGCGACGGCCGCGGGCACACCGACGGCTCGCGCATCGCGCCCGCGCTGAAGCCGGCCGCCAAGCGGCCCACCGGCCGTGCGGGCGTCCCGGCGAACGTGCCGAAGCCGGACCTGCGTTCGCTGCCGGCCTGGGGCATCGCCATCACCGACGGCGAGGACGGGGACGTACCCGGCAAGGACTACCTCGCCTTCAGCGCGAACGTCTGGAACGCGGGCCCCGCCCCGCTCGTCGTGGACGGCTTCCGCAGCCCCGGCAAGGACCTGATGGACGCGTACCAGTACTTCTACGACGCGAAGGGCAAGCAGGTCGGGTACACGCCCACCGGCACCATGCAGTGGGACCCGCGGGAGGGCCACGAGCACTGGCACTTCACGGACTTCGCGAGCTACCGGCTGCTGAGCGCGGACCAGACCAAGCAGGTGCGCAGCGGCAAGGAGGCGTTCTGCCTGGCCAACACCGACGCCATCGACTACACGGTGAAGAACGCCAACTGGCACCCGAACAACACCGATCTGTCGACCGCCTGCGGCGAGCAGAACTCGATCTCCGTCCGTGAGGTCCTCGACGTCGGCTCCGGCGACACGTACACCCAGTACCGTCCCGGCCAGTCCTTCGACATCACCGGCCTGCCGAACGGCACGTACTACATCCAGGTGATCGCCAACCCCGAGAAGCGGCTCCAGGAGACCAACCTGAACAACAACGTCGCGTTGCGCAAGGTCGTCCTGGGCGGTACGCCGGGCGCCCGTACCGTGACCGTGCCGCCGCACGACCTGATCAACGCCCCGTAGGGGACCGCGGCGCCCCCAGGGGCACGCACCAGGCCCAGGTCGATGACCTGGGCCTTCGTCATGGGGCGGGGGACGAGCATCCCTTCCGGTGCGGCGCGGCCGGTGGACTCATCAGTCCAAGGCCCTTTCCGTCCATCCGTGAACCCTTTTCACGGGCCTGAGCCGCGACGAACCTATGGGGCACCGGCCAGGCCGAGCGTCACCGCGGGGCGCGACGGCAGACCGGACACCGCAGCTCACCCCGGAAGGACGGAAACAGTCATGCCTCGCACCCGAATCGCCCAGGCCGCCGCGGTCGCCTCCCTCGTCGTCGTGGCGTCTCTCGCCGCCCCGGCTCTCGCGTTCCCGTCCGAGGCGGACGCGGTTCCGGCCTCCTCCGTTCTCGCCGACGCCGGCTGGCAGATCGCCCCGGCGGACGCCGGCCGGCAGCTCGCCCCGGCGGAGGCCGGCCGGCAGTGAGCCGCCCGTTGCGCAGCGGCCGCCCACAGGTGATCGGCCGCGCCTTCGCCATGCCTTCGGGTCACGCCGGCGACCCACCGTTCGACGCCCGCTTGCCTGACCGTAACCACCCCAGGGGGAACGAAAAGTGAAGAACATCCGGAAGACCGGCCGTGGAATCGCGGGCCTGCTGACCGCCGGCGCACTGAGCGCCGGGCTGCTCACGGCGACCGCCACCACGGCCGAGGCGGCCACCACCTGCTCGGGCGGCGTGAACATCTACGGCGTGCTCGACGACGGCAGACTGACGTTCAGCACCATCAACCCGGCCACCGGAAACCTCGCCAAGGTGCTCGTCGGACCGGATCTCGGCTTCGAGCCGAAGGCCATGGCGACCCTCAACTTCAACACCATTCTGGTGACCTCGACCTCCGGCGCCCTCTACCGCGTCGACGTCAAGACCAACAGCAGCAACCTCGCCCTGCTGAACGCGCCGGTGAAGATAGCCGACAGCGGCTGGACCCACGACAAGCTCACCTACGACGGTCACGGCCACCTCTACGGCACCACCGCCGCCGGTCTGCTGCTGCGCTACAACGTGACCGAGGACAAGCCCGCCGGCTCCCAGCACATCGGCGCGCGCACCGAGATCGACACCGGGTTCGTGCTGAAGACCCTCACCGCCACCGGCGACGACCGGCTCAGCGCCACCACCGAGGACGGCAGGCTGCTCGACTACACGATCGCCGGCGCGGGTTCCTGGAAGAGCAACGCCCTGAAGACCTCCGGCTGGTCCGGCTTCAACCAGCTCGTCTCGCCCGGCGGCGGCCTCTACTACGGCCGTCTGGCCACCGGTGCCATGTACTGGTACAAGGACGCCAACCCGACCGACGGCTCCGGCGCCGACATCTCGTACCACCTCGACGACCCGGTCAACACCAGCGGCTGGACGCAGAAGCTGCTGTCCGCGCAGCCGGGCACCTATACCTGCACCACCACCGCGGACACGGTCGACCGCGACAACATCACCGAGGTCAAGGCCGCCGGCCGGCAGCTGATGAACGACAAGGACTCCGCCTGGGCCACCTCCGCGCAGTGGAACTGCTTGGAGACGCTCTGGAACCACGAGAGCAACTGGCGCTGGAACGCGACCAACCCGTCCTCGGGCGCCTACGGCATCCCGCAGTCCCTGCCCGCCTCCAAGATGGACGTCGCGGGCGACGACTGGAAAGAGAACCCGCTCACCCAGATCAAGTGGGGCCTGAGCTACATCGACGGCCGCTACGGCTCCCCGTGCGACGCGTGGGCCTTCTGGCAGGCCAACAACTGGTACTAGAACCAGGACACCGCACAAGGGTGACGCCCCCTCCACGAGGGGGCGTCACCCTTTTTTGCGGGGAGTTGCCGGAGTTGACCACGCCGTCGAGGGTGACCTGTACGCCGTAGGGCTGCTGTGCGCTCCGCCGCGCGTTCCGCCATAGGCCCGCCGGTGCGTGCCGCCGTACGCCCCGCCACAGGCCGCGACCGCGAGGCTGTACGTCGAGCAGCTCGCCTCCGCGGCGAAGTCGGAGGTGACGGCGCCCGCCCGAAACGGTCACCGTCGACGCGGGATTCCGGCGGTCCTCCGCACGGTCGGAACACGAGAGGGCCCCGCCGTAACCGGCGGGGCCCTCAGGGGCGGGAGCGGGGGAGAGAGGGGATCAGTCGACGGGGGAGGTGAAGCCCGCGATGTCGCCCGCGTTCAGCGGGTTGTTGTTGGTCTTCCAGTTGTAGGTGGTCTTCTTCACCATGTCGCTCTCGTTGCCGCCGACCGTGGTGACGTAGTCGCCGTCGACCGCGACGACCAGGTTGACGTGGTTGGCGTTGCCGCCGCCGCTGTAGCCGTAGACAACGGCGTCGCCGACCTTCGGGGTGCTGTGCAGGGTGCCGTTGTTCTGCCCGTAGGTGTAGAGGCTGCCGGCCTCCGGGGTCACGCCGCTGGTCTTGGCCCCCACGTTGGCCCACACGTAACGGACGAACTCGGCGCACCAGGCACCCGGGTAGTGGAAGTCGAAGTCGTTGAAGTCCTTGCCGACCTGGGCGTTGGCGACCTTGGCTATCTTCTCGCCGGTGGTGGCGGAGGGCGCCGGGGGCACGTAGGCGCAGTTGTTCGCGTAGGCCGACAGCAGGCTCTGGGTCCAGCCGGAGGCGTCCACCGGGTCGCTGGAGTGGTACGCGATGTCGGAGCCGTCACCGTCGGTCGGGTCGACGTCGTGGTACCAGTACATGCCACCGTTGGTACGGCCGTAGTACAGGCCACCGCCGGGGGAGGTGAGCGAGTCGACCGCGGACCAGCCGTCGCTCTTGAGCGTGGCGCGCGTCCAGTCGCCCACACCGTCGATCTTGTAGCTGTACAGCTGGCCGCCCGAGGTCGAGGCGATGATGCGGTCGTCGCCGGCCGCGGCGAGGGTCTTGAGGACGAAACCGGTGTCGATCACCACGTGCTGGCCGATGTGCGCCGAACCCGAAGGCTTGGCCTGGGACACGACGTACTGGTGGAGCTGGCCCTCGACCGTGCCGTAGAGGTGGCCTGCGCCGTCGTACACCATCTTGTCGAACGTCCAGCCGCCGTCCCAGATCTTCACGACGCCGGCCACGGTCAGCGAGGTGTTGTTCGTCTGCACGTCGACGCGGTAGAGGTCGCCGGTGGTCGAGGTGACCAGGACCGTGTTGAAGTTGAGGGTCGCCATGGCCTTCGGTGTGAAGCCGAGGGCCGGGCCGATGAGCGTCTTGGTGCGGTCGCCGGTGTTCGGCTCGATCTGCGTGTACGTCAGCCGGCCGTCCGACAGCGTGCCGTAGATCGACACGTCACCGGTGCACGAGGCGGCGGCCTGCGCGGCCCCGCCGGTGACCGTGACCAGTCCGAGGGACATCGCGCCGACGGCGAGGGCGGCGGAGGTACGGCGGACGGCGTTGCTCAGCTTCATGGGATCTCCTGCGGCATGGAAGTCGAGCGGGCGAAGGCACATCCCTGGCCCAGACAGCTGCCCTGCAGGTACAGCTGTGAAGGTTGTCGCGGGTGTGACGCCCGGTGGCAGGAGCTACTTTCGCCGCAGTGGGCGGGGGTGGAAAGAGAGACCGCGTGGACGCAAGCGGCCCTGGCCCGTTGCGTCCTGACGAGGTGTGGGCGCGCCCTGGCCGGCCTGCCGCCGAGGCACGACACAGGGCGCAAGAGCGCGCCCGCTTCGTCGAACGAGCCCTCGCGCTCCCGCGCGCCTCTGACCAGCGCTCACGGAATGTCTGCCACCGGCTGAAACTTGGACGACTTGTGGAGGCGCTGACCGGCGCGGTCATGAGTCGAGACCACGCAGACCGAGGTGATCACCCAGGTCGAGCTGCGCATGCGGGCCACGGGCCCAGGAACCCGGCGACCCGTCTTCTACTGGGACGAGGGCGGCACCTTCACCTACGACCGCACGCTGTCGTACGCGTGGATCGCGGATCCCGGAAGCGAATGCTCTTCGCGAGTGCATCGGCCTTGATGTCGCGATCTGGAAACGTCCCTCCCGCTTGGCGGGCAAATCCTTGAAGCCCTGACCATCAGGGAAACGGAGCAAGTTGTGAAGATCTTTCCAGGCGCGTCGGGGCGTCAGCGGCTGGCGGCCGGAAGCGATTGACCTTCGCTGAAGATGCCCTGAGATGCCCCGGCTTCGCGAGCGAGGCCGGGGCGTGGGCACCGTGATGTGCCCTGGTTGGCAGCGGCTTGACGGCGTGACACCCCGCCGTCGGACGGACTCGGAGGCGATCCGCAGGTTTCGAATTGGTAAAGAGGGGTTCCGCCTAGCGAATCTTTGTTGAATTCTTAAGATCCACAAATGAGGGGAGTTTGTGAAGATCGCTGGCCGTCGTACGTGCACGTTCAGGCAGGGGTCTGGACAAGGCCGGTGACGCGGTGATGGTTCGACGTAGGCGTTTGCTGCAACCCGACGGGGGTTCAGCGCGACGCTCCCACACCGCTCTATGCAGTACCCGACGCCGCGAGCTGCCTGCTTCAGGAACAGGCAGCTCGCATTTCAGGGGCGCCGTTTTCCAGTTCGCGCTTGTTCGCGGACTGGCTGAAGGGGAGGAAACCACCATGCACGTTTGCGTGCTCGGGCAGGGCTATGTCGGCCTGCCCCTGGCCCTGAGGGCCGCCGAGGCCGGACACACCGTGACCGGCTACGAACCGGACCGGAAGCGTTGCGAGCAGCTGGCCGCCGGATCGTCCTACATCGAGGACATCGAATCCACGCGGCTCCAGCGAGTGCTGCGTTCGGGCGCCTACACCGCCAGCTCGGATCCGAAGGACCTCAAGGGCTTCGACGTTGCGGTCATCACCGTGCCGACCCCGCTGACCGACCGTGCCCCGGATCTCAGCTGCGTACGAGAAGCCGGCGGCGTACTGGCCGAGTGGCTGGAGCCGGGCGCCACCGTGGTGCTTGAGTCGACTACGCATCCGGGCACCACCCGTGACTTGCTCATCCCCCTGCTGGAGGAGGGCTCGGGCCTGGTCGCCGGGCAGGACTTCCATGTCGGCTTCAGCCCCGAGCGCATCGATCCCGGCAACGCCGACTGGCGGCTGGAGAACACGCCCAAGATCGTCGCCGGGCTCACGGATGCCTGCCTGCGGCAGGTGAAGGCCTTCTACGACTCGGTCACCGAAGTCACCGTCCCGGCCTCGGGGCTGGAAGAGGCCGAGCTGGCCAAGGTGTTCGAGAACACCTACCGGCACGTCAACATCGCGCTTGTCAATGAACTCTCGCGGATGGCTCACACACTTGGCGTGGACGTGTGGCACACCCTGGAGTTGGCCGCGACCAAGCCGTTCGGGTTCACCAAGTTCCTGCCTGGACCGGGCGTCGGCGGACACTGCCTGCCCATCGACCCTGTCTACCTCAGCCACCACGTCAAGGCACGGCACGGGCAGACCTTCCGGCTCATCGAGCTGGCTCAGGACATCAACGAAAGTCAGCCCGACTATGTGGTGCGTCGCTTGCAGGACTCGCTCAGCCGTCGCTTTCGCCGCAGCGTCCACGGTGCTCGCATTCTCGCCCTGGGTGCCGCATACAAGCCGGGAACCGCGGACGCCCGCCAGTCGCCGGCCGTCCAGGTCATCGACCGGCTGCGCACCATGGGCGCGGACGTCACCGTCGTAGACCCCTACTTGTCGGACGGCGGCTCCAGGGAGATCCCCTTCGCCGCTGTGGAGGACGGCACGAGCGTCGCCGACTTCGATGCGGTGGTCCTGCTCACCCCGCATGGCGAGTTCGACCTCACTCAGCTCGCCGCCGAGGCCGCATACGTGCTCGACACCCGTGGCGTCATGGCGACAGCCCCGCACGTCGAGCGGCTGTAGAGCACAGAGGGACCAACGCCGTGGGGATGAGGGAGCGAGATCCCGTCCCGGCCGAGATCCAGGGCGCCGTGGGGCCGCTGACGGCCCACGACGTGTACGACGTCACGGAGGTCGCCGACGAGGCGGCCCATGTGCCGGTCATACGCGGTGCCATGCCGGCCCGCGACGACATCGGGCGTCTTTGACGCTCGGGAAAGAGGTAAACATGTACGGACAGAATGGTGTGGGTGCCGCGATCGGTACGGCCACCGGGGGAGCGGCGTTGGCCGCCACGGGCGGCACGGCTCTGGGCTGGATCGTGCTGGGGGCCATGCTCCTTGTGGTCAGCGGCGTGGCGGTCTTCCGCCTGGCGACCCGCGGTAAGCGAGTGATCGCTTGAGCACTTCATCACGGGCCCGATTCACCGTGGTGACCGCTGTGGTGGTGGCGGCTCTGGCCGCTGCCACCGTGGTGGTGCACCTCCAGTCGAAGAGCCCGATCCTGACGTTCTACTGGTGGCTGGGCACGATGGTGATCGTGCTCTGCCTGGTCTCTTTCCTGAAGGGCCGGTCCTTCACGCACCTGCCCGTGGCCCCCGGTCGAACGGTGGCCATCATCCCCGCCTTCGAGGAGCCCACGGACAACCTGCACCGAACGGTGTGGTCGCTGCTGGCCCAGACGCATCCGATCGACGAGATCCACGTGATCGACGACGGCTCGAAGCAACACCCCGTGGAGCCCTTCGAACACCCCCGGGTCTTCTGGCACCGGCAGGAGAACAAGGGCAAGCGCGGAGCGCAGGTCACGGTGCTCCGCCACCTTCAGGCGGAGGGCAAGCACTTCGACTTCGTTCTCACCATCGACTCGGACGGCGAGCCTTTCCCGGATGCACTGGAGCAGCAGCTCCGGGCCATGAGCAATCCGAAGATCCAGGCCACCACGGGGATGATCTACATCCGCAACTTCGAGGAGACCTGGGTCTCCAGGGCTGCGGACATCGACATCGGTACCTCGTGCGTGATGATGCGGTCCTCGCGCTCCATGCTCGGAGCGCTGGAGACCACGTCGGGCGCACTCGCTCTCTACCGGGCCGAGCTGCTCTACGACCACCTGGATGCCTACGAGGTGGAGTGCGGAACGGGCGACGACCGTTGGCTGGCGCTGCGGGCCCTCATGCGCGGTGAGGTCGTGGCCGTCAACGAGGCCGGCGTGATCACTGACATGCCGACCACGCTGAAGAAGACCTACCGGCAGCGCCTGCGCTGGGCCCGGTCATGGTGGTGGATGCTGCCGTTCGTCTACTCCCGGCTGTCCCTGAAGCAACTCATCTCGCCGACCTTCGGTCTGCTCCAGCTCGTCATCACCCCTGTGATGCTGGCCTGGACACTCGTGATGACGCTGATGACCCTGGGCGGCCGGTACCACAACCCCGGCGTGGCCCTGGTCTACCTCGGGGTCTACCTCGTGGTCCGGTACGGCCAGTCGGGTCTGTACGTACTCATGCGGCCGGACATGACCACGCGCCAGCGGTGGCGCTCGTGGCTCGTCGGAACCCCGACGGCCGTGTTCATGAACATCGTGCTCCTGTGCCCCACCCGCTACTGGGCTCTGTTCAAGCTCCGCGACAACGCGTGGCAGTCCCGAGGACTGACGGCCAAGACGGCCCTGCCGAAGGGCCGCCACTACGCCGAGGCGAAGGATCTGACGAACGCGTGAGTGCCGACAAGGTGATCACGAGCGAGCCGCCGAGGCCCTTCACCGCCGCCTGACACAAGGCCCAGCCGAGTCGACCGGGCCGACGGCCGCACCCGCTCGGCGTCTGTTTGCCGACGGGCGGGTGCTGGTCCCCATGCCGTCGCGACGGACAAAGCCTGCCTTGGACCCCGGCGCCTCGCAAAGGCGATCCAGGCCGCACGGAGGACGAGGGCACGTACGCGCACGGCAACCGGGTTCCTGGTGACGTCCGGCGACTGGTCCTCCCGCATTCGTCCGGCACGCGACGAGTGATCACAGCGGACAGCAAAAAGGCCCGGGTCTGCGACCTGGGCCTTCGTTGTGGAGCGGGTGACGAGAATCGAACTCGCGCTCTGAGCTTGGGAAGCTCATGTTCTACCATTAAACTACACCCGCGTAAGACGCCGGTTGAGCCGGTGTCTGAATGCTCGCTCACTGTACCTCATGCCCGGCCCCTGGCGCTGAAGCCATGGGGTCGGTGCGCGTTCCGGGTGGTGGACGCGGCTGCGGGGGGCCGGAGTTGGGGCGTACGGTGGAGGTGCTGAAGAGGGCTTGGGCGGGGGCGGAGTGCCGCTTGGAGAGCCATCCTTTTGATCCCGTAATGTGGCTTTCGTCGTCAGTCACGTCAGTGAGACGAAGGCTCTTGGGGAAGGGACTCTGAGGACTTGATGGAGCGCACCGTCGTCCGTTGTGCCGAGGGGCACGTGTTCAGCACCGCTTCGTTCCCGATGCAGAAGGCCGACAGGCTCGGCCCCGGCCGGCTCATCCGGTGTCCGCGCTGCGCGCGGATGCGGCACGCCGTGCCGGTCGCCCTGGAGAGGCAGCAGCGGTAGCAGCGGCAGAGAGAACAGGGCGCGCGGGTCGTCACGATTGTGGCCGGTCCGCGCGCCTTGCGTATCCTCGGGACGTGCTTCTCTCAGACAAGGACATCCGGGCCGAGATCGACGCCGGACGGGTCCGTATCGACCCGTACGACGAATCCATGGTGCAGCCCTCGAGCATCGATGTGCGGCTCGACCGCTACTTCCGGGTGTTCGAGAATCACCGCTATCCGCATATCGACCCTTCCGTCGAGCAGGCCGATCTGACGCGTCTCGTCGAGCCCGAGGGCGACGAGCCGTTCATCCTTCATCCCGGGGAGTTCGTCCTCGCCAGTACCTACGAGGTCATCTCCCTCCCCGACGACCTCGCGTCCCGGCTGGAGGGGAAGAGTTCCCTCGGGCGGCTCGGGCTGGTCACCCACTCCACCGCCGGGTTCATCGATCCCGGGTTCTCCGGGCACGTCACGCTCGAGCTCTCCAACCTCGCCACCCTTCCGATCAAGCTCTGGCCGGGCATGAAGATCGGGCAGCTGTGCATGTTCCGGCTCAGCTCGCCCGCCGAGTTCCCCTACGGCAGTGACCGCTACGGTTCCCGCTACCAGGGGCAGCGCGGACCCACCGCCTCCCGGTCCTTCCTCAACTTCCATCGGACCCAGGTGTGAGCGGGAGCGTCGAGAACGCCATGAGTGACGTACGCGAGAACCTCACCTACGAGCGGTTCGGCACCGCTGTCCGTGAGCTGGCCCAGGCCATCGCCGACGACGGGTACGAGCCCGACATAGTGCTCAGCATCGCCCGGGGCGGGGTGTTCGTCGCCGGCGGGCTCGCCTACGCCCTGGACTGCAAGAACATCCACCTGGTGAACGTGGAGTTCTACACGGGGGTGGGGACGACGCTGGAGATGCCGGTGATGCTCGCTCCCGTCCCCAACGCCATCGACTTCTCCGACAAGAAGGTGCTGATCACGGACGACGTGGCCGACACCGGGAAGACGCTGAAGCTCGTGCGCGACTTCTGCGTCGACGCCGTCGCCGAGGTCCGCAGCGCCGTGATCTATGAGAAGTCCCACTCCCTCGTGAAGTGCGAGTACGTGTGGAAGCGCACGGATGAGTGGATCAACTTCCCGTGGAGTGTCTTGCCCGTAGTACGGAAGTCTGGCGAGCCCGTGACGCCTTCTAAGGAGGCCATCTAGGTTCGATCGTGCGTTCGGCACTGCATGTGGTGACCCCACGAGTGTCAGTGCCAACCGATATGCTTCTGCCGTCCACTTCCGGTCCATCCCGAGCTTCGGACCTAAGAGCCGAAGGCCCCTCTAGCCAGGGGTTCGCACGACCGGACTGGAAGTGTGACATGGCAGATCTGCGAAAGCCGGAAGAGCCGGACCGTGATCCTGGACGGGGCCCCACCAAGGCCGAGATCTTGATCGCGATCCTCACGGCAATCTCGGCGCTCGCAGGCTGTGTGGAGCAGCTCGCGCGGTAGTGCCGCGCAGCGAGGTGGTGCCGGAAGACAGGGCCCAAGCGAAACGGGCCCGACCGTCTGATACTCGGCCGGACCCGCTTCGATAACTCCATGCACGGGCCCGGGCCTGGTCTAGCCACCAGGGCCGGGCCTCCGTGCTGGAGGGCTTGGAGTCTGGGTTATTTGACCAAACTCATTTGGTCAAACGCGCTTGGCCAACCCAGTTTGCTTGGCCACTATATCTACCCTAGCCCCGGCTAGCTCTAGTCGGCCCTAGCGGTTCCTAGCCGTTCCTGGCGGTATTCAGGCACTGGTAGCGGCTACCCGCCCGATGTTTCCGCTGGTCAGAGACCCTGAGATGACGCTACGGGGGCCTCAGTGCCCGGTAGCGATAAGTGCCTATCTCTGCACTCTTAGTTACCGCGGGTCGAATATCACTCCCGTCCCACCACTTGCCCCGTCCCACCACTTGCCCCGTCCACCGTCGCCCCAGGCAGTCTGTACGCGCACCCCCTGCTGCCTGCCATGCGACGGCGCTCTATCAGATGCGGTCTGGCATGTGGGACGGGTGTGGAATCAGGTTCGGTCCGGTGCATCGGCCCTGGTGCCCAGTGCCTGAATCGGCGATCACCTTGGGGCATGTGGTGGCGCGGGGCCGGGGCCGGGGCGGCGCGGGCCGAAGGCAGGAGCGAAGCCCCGAGTCCCGAGCCCGGCGCCGGCCCACTGTGCGGGCTGGTGGTGTGCATCTCGGGTGCGGCGGCTGGGCCGTGTCTCTCAACTTCGTAGCCAGGTGATGACGGCCGCCAGTACGGCTGCAGAGCGATAGACGATCACGAGTGTCATATCGGGTGGCCAGGCCCCGCCACTGCTTGAGCAGGTTGAAAGATCGTTCCACGAGGTTCCTACGCTTGTAGGTCTCGGTGTCCATAGCGCGGGAGGCGTCCGCCGCTGCAGCCCTTTCTCTTGCGGTTGGCCTGCTGATCGGCGCGTTCAGGGATCACGGTGCGGATGCCACGGGCCGCGAGGTCCGCGCGGACCTGCTTCGAGGAGTACGCCTTGTCTGCGAGCAGGGCGTCCGGTGTAGTGCGCGGCCTGCCGCGGCCGAGTCGCGGAACCCGGATGTCGCCCAGCAGAAGGGGCAGGACCTGCGCGTCGTGGACCTGGCCCGGAGTGACTACGACGGCCAGCGGGCGGCCGTTGCCGTCCACGGCGTGATGGATTTTGGTCGTCAGGCCCCCGCGGGACCGGCCTATGGCGTGGCCCGCCGGCTCACTCCTGGTGGCAGGAACTTCGGTCTTGCTGCGGCAGGTGGCGGCGCCGGTGTCCTTCTCCGGCCGGACCGTGTTCGTGGCGTGCTGGTGGGCCCGGTTGATCGTCGAGTCGACCGAGACCGTCCAGTCGACTCTGTGGATCGAGTCCGCCTGGGCGGTCAGCTGCGCCAGAACCGTGTCCCAGGTGCCGTCCGCTGCCCACCTGCGAGGGCGCTTCGACACCGTCTGCCATGGACCGAACGCTTCGCGGGGCAGATCTCTCCAGGGGATTGCGGTGCGGTACCGGTAGATGATCCCTTCGACGATGCGCCGGTGATCGGCGAACGGACACCCTGCCTTCCCCGTGTTGTGGGGAAGGCAGGGCACCAGGCGAGCCCACTGTTCGTCAGTCAGCAGGCGCATGCGCCCGCTCGTGGTCACCGAGGCTGGTAGGCGGTGGCCAGCACGGAGACGGTGACCTGGTCGGACAGGAAGCCGTCATCGTCGAGGTCTGCACGGCTCACATGGCGGGCGCTCGGCGTCATCGCCACCAGGTCCAGGGCATCCTGCCTGGACAAGGTCGCGGGGTATTCCACCTCTTCGGTGACGGCGGCCTCGAAGAAGGGGTCCAGCGCCTGGTGCAGGCGCTGTTCCTTGGCCGGGTCGATCGTGACCATCGCAGGCAGCCGGTCGCGCAGCTCGGCCAGGTGCCGTCCGGTGGGACGGACCACGATCAACCGGCCGGTCGGGCGCAGCACGCGGTGGAACTCGGCCGGGTTGCGCGGGGCGAACACGTCCAGCACGACATCGGCCACCCCGTCGGCCAGCGGGAAGGGACGGAAGACGTCCCAGGCCACCGCGGCGCCTCGGTCGTGGGCACGGGCTGCCGAGCGCAGCGCGCGCACCGATGTGTCCAGACCCAGACCACGGGCGCCGGGCAGCCGGTCGAGTACGCCGGCCAGGTAGTAGCCCGTGCCGCATCCCACGTCCACAATCGTGGCCTGCTCAGGCGCGGTATCGATCGCCAGGCGGGCCCCGACGTTGCGGATGGGCGCGTAGGTGCCGGTGGACAGGAACCGGCTCCGGGCCTGGACCATGGCTGTGTCATCGCCGCTGGTGGCGCGTGTGCCCGTCAGCAGGCCGGCGTAGCCGTGGCGGGCGATGTCGAAGGTGTGGCCGACCGGACAGCGCAGTGCGCCGCGGAGGAGGTACAGATGGCGCGTGCGGCACGTCGGGCAACACAGCAGGTCGAGGGACAGTGCGAGGGCAGGGGGAAGCGACACGGGCACGAGGCACTCCTGGCAAGGGCGAAGGGAAGAGACCGTGCCTGCACGCGCGCTCAGAGCGTCACTGCCTCAGGAAGGAACGAGCAGTGTCGGGAACGTGATTCACGCAGCAGGCACACCAAGGAGGGCGACGCCGTCCGGCATCGCCCTCAGCGCCTTCCTGTCACAGGAAGCAGCAGTGCGGGGTGCTCATGAATGCCACGTCATGAGTTTACGAGCATCGGCGAAGCCCCTGACGCCCCCACGGAGTTGGGAGACACGACCGAGGCCGAAATCCCCGAAGGATGGGGACAAGAAGGGGATGACCACGGACGAGTGGATCAAGATGCATCTTCGCCGTGCACCTGAGCGTGACGAGGAATGGGTGCGCCGTGCGCTCGTCTTGCAAGGGCGTGCGTGATCGTCAGCGCCACACAGGCTCGATGAGGCTGGGGTCGAACCTTCGCCGGCCTTTGCCTGCTGGGTGGATGATCACGGCTGACAGTCTGTGCAGCACAATCTCCTGCTGCCGTTCGATCGGCAGACCGAAGAACTCGTCCAGAGTCAGGTTCGCAGCGTCGCCCTTGGCCTCGGACTGCTTCAGTTCCTTGTAGAACCGGGCGCGCTCCAACTTCAGTTCATCGCGCTGTCGCTCCTTTCCGGGAAGGAGCTGCAAGAGCGTGGTCACAGTGATCTGCTTCGACCGCTCGGCGTTCACTAGCTGGGTGATGTCGTCGTTGACCTGCTCCAATTCGGCATTCCGTGACCACCGTTGGTCAATCGGAACGGTTGTGGCCGCTGCTCTCGCCCGCTGCTCTTCGAGTGCGAGTTCGGCTATCAGCCTGTCTACTGGTTCCCCGACGCGTCCCACCTTCCCGCAGCCGCCATTGACGACTGAGCACTGATAGGTGAACTTCGTCGCTTTGGAACCTGGCTGCCAACGTTGGTTGATCTGGCCTCGGATCTTCGTCTTGCACAGGCCGCAGCGCGCGATACCCGACAGCATGTACTTCCGGGCGAGCGACCTGCCGGGCTGCTTCTGCTTTCGCTCGGCAACTGCGGCGCACACCGCTTCCCATTCTTCGAGCGTGTTGATCGCTTCCCACTCGCCCATGACGGGTCGGCCGTCCTCGTCGTTCAGGACCTCGCCGTGATAGGTCCGGTATCCGACCAGTCGTGGGCTCGTGAGGATGTGCTCGACGTGGTGGTGAGCCATCCGCTTGGTACCTGCGCGGGGGTTGCCCAGGCCCTGCTCCTGCCAGCGCGTACGGATCGTGCCGATGCGAACGCCGGCAAGGATTTCGCGCTGGGCCTCCCGGATGGCTGCGGCTGCTTTCGGGTCGACCTTGCTTCGGTCTTCCTTGAGCCATCCGTAGGGTGCCGGTCCGCCGCTGTCCTTGCCTTGCTGGGCCAACTCCAGATGCTTGCGCTTGATGCGGCGCGAGGCATCGTGCGACGACTTGTTGGCGAAGGCGACCATGATGCGCGACATGGTGCGGCCGTCCGGCGTTCCGAGGTTGACGTCGTTGGTGACCGTCGCGAACTCCAGCCGTGGGCGCTCATCGAAGATCTCGATCAGCCGCTCGAGGTCTCGCGGCTGCCGCGCGAGCCTGTCTAGGTCGTACGCCACGATGCCGTCGATGAGGCCGGCGCCTAGGTCGCTCAGCATCAGTTCGAACTGCTCGCGTACGACGTGGCGCTTGTAGGCCGATACGTCGTTGTCCTCATAGACCTTCACGGCCTGCCAGGAACGGAGATCTGCAAGTCGCTCGCAGTCTCGGTGCTGGCGGGCTACACCCAGCGCATCGCCCTCGTCGTCCCGCGAGATGCGGGTGTAGATCCCCACTCGGCGTGCCACGTCCAGGCCTCCCCAGCCTCAAGAGCGGGGATCAGACTACTACTGTCATCAAGTCAAGTCGGCCTAGAGTGTCGAGCCGCCCGTGATCAGAGCCCCGGGCAGGTTCTCGACGCCTGAGGCGGCAAGCGAGAAGAGGGGCTCCCGGCGTCGCGCCGGGAGCCCCTCTCTCGTACCTGGTAGCTCGTACGTAGTAGCTCGGACGTACTAGAACGTGCCGAGCTTGATGATCGACAGGATCGCGATCAGCTGGATCGCCGACGCGCCGAGCGCCTTCGGCCACGGGAGGTCGTGGGAGCGGCTGACCATCAGCGTCAGCAGGGCGCCCGCCGCCACCCATGTCGCCCAGCCCAGGATCTGGACGAACGACGCGTCGCCGCCGAAGAACATCGCGACGACCAGGCGCGGGGCGTCCGTGAGCGACATGATCAGCATGGAGAGGCCGACCGTGGGCTGCCAGGCGCCGTCGCCGCCGAGCTGGCGGGCGAGGGTGTGGGTCACCACGCCCAGGATGAAGGTGCTCAGCACCATGGCCACGGCCGTGATCAGGACGATCGGCACCGCGTTCGAGAGCGTCGCGTTGATCGCGTCCGCGCGGGCCCCGTCGAAGCCGAAGACGGCGAGCAGGCCGTAGAGGAACGTCACGATGAGCGCCGGGCCCCACATCGTGTAGTCCCGCATCTGGAGGAAGGTCTGGTTGGGCGCGAGCACGATGCCGCGCAGCAGGTCCTTCCAGTGCAGACGGGGTCCGACGGGCGGGGCGGAGGCCTGTCCGGCGCGGTAGGTCTCGCCCTGGCCGTACGGGTCCTCGCCGACCGTGAACGCCTGGGTGTGCCCCGGACTGTTCGCCGCGTACGGATCGGGGCTCTGCGGGTGCCCCTGGCCGTAGCCCTGCTGTCCGCCGCCGTCGCCGAAGTACTCCGGCTCGCCGTGCCCGCCGCCGCCCGGCTGCGGCCAGCCCTGCTGGCCGCCGTACGGCTGTGCACCGCCGTACTGCTGCTGCGGCGGCGCGGCGGGGTAGCCGTACGACGGGCCCTGCGGGGCCTGCTGTCCGTACGGCTGCTGCTGCGGGTGTTGTTGCGGTCGCCCTTGCGGGGCCCGGTTGTCCCGGTCGCCGCGTCCGATCCTGAATCCAGCCACGTAATCGAACGTACCTGGTCCCGAAGAGTCACGTGCCGGGCCCGGGGCAACGGGCCCGGCTTTGCTGCCGACCTGTGACATCCCCTAAGGGGACGGCGGGCCCGGATTCAGTGACTGCTCAGGGTCGCGCCGTACCCATTAATCGCACAGGTGTTCAGAAGGGAACGGCTTTCAGCTCGCACCAGACGTATTTGCCCGCCGTGCCGTTGACCTGGAACCAGCCCCAGTCGTCGGCGTACGCGTCGACGAGGTGCAGGCCGCGGCCCGTTTCACCGTGCGGCTGGGTGGTCGTCGGGGGCGTGGGGTCCGTGTCCCACGCGCCGAGGCGGAACGAGGGGCCCGACTGTCTGAGCTTGAGCGCGGCGGGGCCGTCCGTGTGGCGGATGGCGTTGCCCAGGAGCTCGGAGGCCAGGAGTTCGGCCGGTTCGATGAGGGCGGGGAGGTGGTGGACGGTGAGGATGTCGCGGAGCGCGCGGCGGCAGATGCCTACGGCTCGGGGGTCGTGGGGGATGTAGAGGGTGTACTCCCAGGGGGCGGGCATACGGGTCTCCCGGTGGGGGCGTGAGGGGTGGGCGGCCTGCGGGCGGTGGCTGTGTCGCGACCGTCGTGGCGTGACGGGGCGGTGCGCTTCCGGGTCCCCGGAGGTTTCGCAGTGTGTGCGTCGCGTCACTTACAGTAGGGGTGATGTTTCACCCCGGTCAAGCTGAACTGGGATACTCGTGCTCCCAACTACTGGGAAGGAAGGGCGATATGCCGGCACGGAGCATCGTCACCGCGCGCCAGCAACGGCTTGGCGCGGAGCTGCGAAAGCTCCGGGAGCGGGCGGGGCTGACCGCCAGGGAGGCCGCCCAGGCGGCGGGCATTGCCGAGAGCAAGATCTCCATGACGGAGGCGGGGCGCGTCGGGGTGAGCGAGGAGCGGGTGCGGTACCTCGCGAGCCAGTACGCGTGTGACGACACCGAGTACGTCGATGCTCTGGTAGCCATGGCGAACGAGCGTGTACGCGGGTGGTGGGCCGAGTGCCGCGGTCAACTTCCGCCGAGCTTCCTCGATTTGGCCGAACTGGAGCATCACGCAGCGCGCTTGAGGTCGTTCGAGAGCGTGCACATCCCGGGGCTGTTGCAAACCGAGGAGCAGGTACGGGCGATGTACGCCGCGTCCGTCTCGGGGTTCTCCGAGGAGCAGGTGGACGCACGAACCGAGTTCCGGCTGCGTCGGCAAGGGGTGCTGGACAAGGTCCGCTATGAAGTGGTCATCCATGAGGCGGCGTTGCGCGTCAGGGTCGCCGATCGCAAGGTTGCCCGCAGACAGCTGTTGCACATCGTGGAGCAGTCCGAGCGCGCGCAAGTCACGCTCAGGGTCGTGCCGTTCGACTTGGACGGCTTCACCAGGATCGGTAACGCGATGCTCATCGCGGGTGGTCCTGTGGAGCAGTTGGACACCGTCCTTCTCGACAGCGCGCACGGAGGGACATTCCTGGATGCGGAGGCGCAGCTCAGCCGGTACCGGAGGGTCATCGACGACGTGGAGCGGGCCGCTCTGGGAGTCGTAGAGTCGAGGGACTTCGTACACCGGCTGGCTCAGCACACCTGAAAGGCCCTCACATGGCGGCGGTAAGCGTGTGGCAGAAGTCGTCGTTCTCCAGCGACGAGGACGCGCCCAACTGCCTTGAGGTCGCCGCCACCCAAGGAGCCCTGCGGCTCCGCGAAAGCGAAGAGCCCGGCACGGTGGTGACCACCACCGCGACCGGGCTCGCCGCCCTCATACGTCACATACGCTCGCGTCGCTGATCCTGTCGTGTCGGGCGTTTCCAGGAGCTGACGGGAACGGTCAAGAGGACTGCACGGAGGACCAGTTGGTGTAGTGCTCCTTGGGGAGCCCCACCGCGTTGCCCATGACGCTGTACGAGTTCCTCAGGGACGGGCCGGTCGTGGTTCCCTTGAACACCCAGATGCCGCCGGTGGAGTTGTCCTCGCCGGGTGCGCCGACCACCAGGTCGGGTTTGCCGTCCTTGGTGAGATCGGTGAGGCGGACGGTCGAGCCGAAGGTGTCGCCCCTCTCGGCGGTGCCCGGTACGGCGGTGGAGTTCTGGGTGATCGTGGTGGAGCCGGCGCCTGTGGGGCCACCCGCCCGACCCGGGACGAGAATCACGGACCCGGCACTACGGGCCGAGCCGAGGCGCTCACCGGGCACGCCCACCGCGATGTCGCCATAGCCGTCGCCGTTGACGTCCGCGACGCTCACGTCGGCGCCGAAGGAGTCGTAGGACTCGGCGGAACCCGGCACGCCCGGAGTGTCCTGGTGGATCAGGATCGGCTCGGCGGTGGCGTCGATGCCGTGTGCCCCGCCCGGCCAGATCGCGATCTGGCCGCCCTTGTGGCCGGTGCCCTCCTGTGGAGTCCCGTCGATGACCGTGTCACCGGGGTCGCCGACGACCAGGTCGCCGTAGCCGTCGCCGTTGACGTCACCCAAGGCCACGTTGTCACCGTCGGTGGAGAGCGGGGAGGCGGACGAGGCCGGGGGGTTGACGTACACGCCCCCGGAAGGGTGGTCGGACAGGCCCACGCTGATGTCGACGGACTCGGGGCGTCCGTTGCCGTCGAGGTCGCCCAGGGCCGCGTCGTCGAGCGACGGGGTGGCCGTTCTCAGGCTGGTGCGGGCCGGCTTGCCGGCCCGGGTGAACGGGCCGGTCAGGCGCAGACCGGCGCACCAGCCCGCCACGGAGACCTCGGCGGCGCCCGGCGCGGCCTTCGGATTGACCGCCGCTACTCCGGTGCCGTACGAGCAGCCCTTGGTGTCGCCGTCCGAGAAGGGGCTCGGGGCCGGCAGGACGGCGCTGCCCTTCAGGCCCTGCGCGCCGCCCCACAGCACGGTGACGCTGCCCCGGGTCTTCGCACCGGTCACGTCCTCGTAGGGCGCTCCGACGAGCAGGTCGGCGTAACCGTCGGCATCCAGGTCGGCGGAGGCCACGGAGGAGCCGAAGCCGTCGCCCGCCTCGGCCGCGCCCTCGACTCCCGTGGCGTTCTGCGAGATCAGCAGCTTCTTGGTTGTGCCGGGGCCGGACGCCGAGCCGTAGAGGACGACGACGGCGCCCGCCGACTCCTTGCCCGAGACGGTGGCATCGGGGGCGCCGACGACGAGGTCGCGGTACCCGTCCCCGTTGAAGTCGTCCGCGTACGTCGCGGGGGCCGCCGAGGCCGGGGTCGGCAGGGACAGTGGGGTTAAGGCCGTGGTCAGGAGGGCCGCGAGTGCCGTTGTGCTGCGCATGCGTGTGGGGTCCTTTGGGTCAGCCCGCGAGGTCCGAGCCGAAGGCTCCGGCCTGGGCGGTGGAGAGGCCGAGGTGGGTCGGGCCGAAGGTCGTCGCGGTGGTGGTGGAGTAGAGGGAGCCGGTCGCGCCGGGCAGGTGCCACGCGGCGCCCGCCGGGTCGTTCTCCTGCGCGGCGATCGCGGTCAGGTCGGCGTGGCCGTCGCCGTTGACGTCCGAGGCGAGCAGCTGGGAGCCGAAGCTGTCGACGGACTCCACGGCGCCCGGGACGCCGGGGCTGTCCTGGGTGAGGAACACCGCGCCGGTGGTCGTGAGACCCGAGGCCGAGCCCCGCAGCAGGGTGATCGCACCCGCGCTGGAGACGTAGTGCGCGTCGTCGCCGAAGGCTTCGCCGGGCGCGCCGATCGCCAGGTCCGCCCGGCCGTCCTTGTCGAGGTCCCCGACCGCCACCGCCTCGCCGAAGTCGTCGCCGTACTCGGGCGAGTCCGGCACTCCCGCGCTGCTCTGCGTCAGCGTCGTACGACGGCTGCCGCTGGGGCCCGTCGACGTGCCGTAGACGACGCTGATCTCGCCGCCCTTGGAGCCCGAGGGCTCGTTGTGGGGCTCGTCGGGGTTGCCGAGGACGATGTCCCCGTACCCGTCGCCGTCGAGATCACCGATCGCCGCCGTCGTACCGGCGCGCAGGGCGGCGCCCTTGGTCAGGCCGTTCGACGTGCCCTTGTAGAAGGCGGCGGCGGCGAGGTGTTCGCTGTTGGTCTTCCGGCCGGTGACGACGAGGTCCGCCTTGGCGTTCTTGTCGACCTTGCCCGCGGTCAGTCGCGGCTTGTCGACCCCGGGGGAGTACGAGGAGACACGGCCCGTCGAGCCGGACTTGGTGAACGGGCCGCGGATCAGACGGATCTTGTAACGGCTTCCGGTGGAACTCTGCGTGGAGACGGCGAGGTCGGGCTTTCCGTCGCCGGTGAAGTCGGCCGCCGCGATGCTCAGCCCGAAGGAACTCCCGTACTGCGGCTCGGGGTTCTTGACCGTCGTACCGCCGGAGAGTCCGGACGCGGAACCCCAGACGATGACGACCGTGCCGGCCGACTCCAGGCTGCCCGAGTCCTCCTCGGGGGTGCCGATCACCAGGTCCGCGTAGCCGTCGCGGTTCAGGTCGGCCGTCGCGACCTGGGAGCCGAAACCGTCGTCGGCCTCGGCCGAATCCGGGATGCCCGCGGTGTTCTGGCTGATGACCGTCCGCTTGTCCGGGTTCAGGCCGCTCGCCGTGCCGTAGACGACGGCGACCTGCCCGGCCCACGCCTTGCCGCCGGCCTTGGCGGCGGGGGCGGCGATCGCGACGTCGCGGTACCCGTCCCCGTTGAAGTCGCCCGACCGGCCCGAGGGGGCGGCGGAGGCGGGGGTGGTGGGGAGGGTGGTGAGGAGGCCGGTGGTGAGGGTGGCGGCCAGGAGGAGGGTGCGGCTGCGCATGAGGTGTCCCTTCGAGCGGTGGTCAGCCGGGGAGGGGGGAGGGGGGCGCCCGGCCGGGCGCCCCCGAGGGTGCGGGTGTCAGCCCGCCAGGTACATGCCGAGCTGGGGGTAGTACGCCGTGGACATTCCGAAGGCGCTCGGGCTGTAGTTCGTGGCGCCGGCGGTGGTGACGCCGTCGGCGGTGCCCTTCAGGAAGGTGAGCAGGCCGTTGCCGTCGTTCTCGGTGTCCGAGCCGACGACGAGGTCCGCGTGGCCGTCGCCCGTGACGTCGGTGAGCAGGGTGGCCGTGCCGAAGAAGTTGTTGGTCTCGGCGGTGCCGGGGATGCCCGCGGTGTCCTGGGTGAGCGTCACGACGGAACCGGGCCCGTCCGCGGTGCCCCGGTGGACGACGACCGCGCCCGCGTAGTCGGCCGCGGCGCCGCTCGCCGGGGCGCCCACGGCCAGCTCCGGGAAGCCGTCGCCGTCGATGTCGCCGATCGACGGGCGGCCGTACGCGCCGTCCGACAGCTCCACGGCCGGCTTCACGCCGGTGGCGGTGCCGTACGAGAGCGCGCTCCGGCCCGTCGAGCCCAGGTCGCCCTCGGTCGCGCTCTCCGTCTCGCCGATGACGATGTCGCCGTAGCCGTCCTGGTCGAGGTCGCCGATGGCGGTGCTCTTGCCGTAGGGAAGCTCCAGCTGCCGGGCGGGGGCCGACGTGGTGCCGTAGTAGAGGAAGTTGCGGTCCAGATAGCGCTCGGAGCCGAGCTTCTTCCCGGCGCCGACGACCAGGTCGGCCTTGCCGTCGCCGTTGACCTTTCCGGCGGTCAGGTTCACAAGGCGCGCGGCGGCGAAGGGGAGCGTGTACGTGAGCTTCGCGCCGGTCGCACCCGCCTTGGTGAAGCCGCCCTTGATGATCCACTGGGTGGTGCCGGAGGCACCGACGGCGAGGTCGGCCTTGCCGTCGCCGGTGAAGTCGGCGACGGCGAGGCTCGCGCCCCAGTAGTCGTGCTGGGAGACGGCCGGGTCCTTGACCGTGGTGGCCCCCGACAGACCGCTCGCCGAGCCCCAGACGATCACCACGGCGCCGCCGTTGGTGTCGTCGCCGACCTTCTCGTACGGGGCTCCGACGGCGAGGTCGCTGTACCCGTCGCCGTTGAGGTCGCCGACCGCGGTCGACCGGCCGAAGCCGTCCTCCTCCTCGGCCGAACCCGGGACGCCGGAGGTGCCCTGGTCGATGGACTTCCTGGTGCCGAGGCCGGTGGCCGATCCGTATCCGACGGCCACCGAACCGGCGTCGAACTTGCCGCCCGCCGTGGCGAAGGGGGCGCCCGCAGCGACGTCCTGGAAGCCGTCGCCGTTGAAGTCACCCACCAGGCCGGAGGGGGCGGCCGAGGCGGAACCCGTGGTGGCGAGGAGCGCGCCGGTGAGGGCGGCGGCCGTCAGTGCCGCGAGTGCGGCGGGGCGTATGCGCATGGCGGTTGCTGTTTCCTCGAGTGCGTGGAGAAGGTCAGGGGCGGGGTGTCAGCCGATGAGGTTCGCGCCGAACGCGCCGTACGTGGCCGGGCGGTCGAAGGCGGTGGGGCCGAAGCCGCGGTCGCCGTCGGGGGAGATGCCGGTGCCGTCGGAGAGCATCGCGGTGACCGCGCCGACGCCCTCGCCCTCGAAGGTCGCGGAGACCGTGTAGTCCGCCTTGCCGTCGCCCGTGACGTCCTTCAGCAGGACGTCGGAGCCGAAGTAGTCCATCGCCTCGGCGGTGCCGGGGACGCCGGAGGAGGCCTGCGAGAGGGTGCGGGCACCGGTGGGTGAGACGCCGGCGGCCGAGCCCTTCAGGAGGACCGTGGAGCCGGTGTCCTCGATGCCGTCGATGTCCTCGAAGATGACGCCGACGGCCAGTTCGCCGTAGCCGTCGCCGTCGATGTCGCCGATGGAGACGGCGCTGCCGAAGCCGTCGCCCGCTTCGTCGGCGCCGGGTACGCCGGGGGAGTCCTGGGTGAGTTCGGCCATGGGCGCGTCGCCGTTGACCGGGCCGCCCTCGGAACCGCGGATGACGGTGACCTTGCCGCCGAGGCTGCCCGTGTGGTCGTCCTCCGTGCTGAAGACGTTGCCGAGGGCGATCTCGCCGTAGCCGTCGCCGTCGATGTCGCCGATCGCGATGGTGGTGCCGCCGTTCAGGCCGCGCGGTACGGAGGTCTCCAGGCCCCCGGACGTGCCCAGGTAGGCGACGCCCTTGGACCAGTCGCCGGAACCGTCCTCGTTCAGGGCGGTGCGGTAGGTGAGGACGAGGTCGGCCTTCTTGTCGCCGTTGGTGTCCCCCGCCTTGATGGCGTCGATGCCGTACTTCGCCGTCTGGGGCAGGCCGATCCGCTGCGCGCTGCCGGTCGTGCCGGACCGGGTGAAGCCGCCCCTGACGACATACGCGTGCGAGGCGGTCGTGCCGGACGCCAGGTCCGCCGCGCCGTCGCCGTCGAAGTCGCCCGCCGTCAGGACACGGCCCCACTCGTCGTGCGCGGACGCCGCCGGGTCCTTGACCGTCGTACCGCCCGCGAGGCCGCTCGCACCGCCCCACAGGATCGCGACCGTACCGCCGTCGATGTCGCTGTCGACGTCCTCGCCCGAGGCGCCGACCGCGAGGTCCGCGTAGCCGTCGCCGTCGAAGTCGGCGATCGCGAGCGCGGAGCCGAAGGTGTCCTCCGCCTCGGGGGTGCCGGGCACGCCGGCCGAACTCTGGTCGATCACCGTGCGGTTGGCGGGGTCGAGGCCGGTCGCGCTGCCGTAGACGACGGCCACATAGCCGGCCATGCCCTGGTCGCCGACCTTGGCGTACGGCGCGGCGAAGGCGATGTCGCCGAACCCGTCCCCGTTGAAGTCGCCGGTCAGGCCGGAGGGGGCCGCAAAGGCGGAGCCGGGGAGGGCGCTGAGGAGGCCGGTGGTGAGCGTGGCGGCCAGGAGAAGGGTGCGCTTGCGCAAAAGGGACTCCGGGGTGGGAGGAAGAGACTCCGGGGCGGGAGAGGGCCCGCACCCGGTGGGTGCGGGCCCTGACCGGGCGGGACGGGCTGATCAGGTCGGGCCGCCGCGGTCCGCCAGCGCCCCGAAGGGGCGCGGGGAACGGCGCGACCGGCCACGGTGGTGCAGCGGACGACCGACGGCACAGCGGACGACCGACGGCACATCGCGGCACCTCCAGCGGAGCGCCTAGTCGGCGAAGAGGGCGCCGAACTGCGGCGTGCCCGTCGTCGAGACGCCCGAGGTGCTCGGGGAAAGGGTGCGGGAGCCGGTCGTGGTGATCTTCGTGCCGCTGGAGGGCAGGTAGGTGACCGCGCCGTTGGCGCTGTTCTCGTACGAGCCCACGAGCAGGTCGGCCCTGCCGTCGCCGTTCACGTCGTCGAGCTTCACGTCCGCGCCGAAGAGGTCGCCCTTCTCGTCGCTGCCGGGGACGCCCGCGGTGCTCTGGGCGAAGGCCTGCGTGCCGGAGGCGGTGTTGATGCCGCTCGCCGAGCCGTACAGGACGGTGACGATGCCCGTGTTGGTGACGCCGCCGATGTCCTCGTTCGGGGCGCTGACGACCACGTCCTGGTAGGTGTCACCGTTGACGTCGCCCAGGTCCAGGTCCCAGCCGAAGCCGTCGCCCTTCTCCGAGGTGCCGGGCACGCTGCCGGTGTTCTGGGTGACTCCCGCGGTCGAGGCGGGGCCGGACGCGGAGCCGTAGGTGATGTTCACCTTGCCGCCGTCGGCGGAGTCCGGGACGGTCGTGCCGTCGGTGGTGGTGTGGTCCCAGCCGGCGCCGCTGACGATGTCGCCGAAGCCGTCGCCGTTGATGTCGCCGATGCCCGTGACGATGCCCGGCTTGAGGGCCTGGGCGGACGCCACGTTCAGACCGCTCGCGGTGCCGGGCACGAAGTAGTTCGTGTTCCAGCCGTAGTCGGTCTGGGTCTCGTAGCCGTCGACGATCAGGTCCGTGCGGTGGTCGCCGTTCACGTCGCCGGCGGTGAGGCTCATCGGACCGTACGGGTCGGTGCCGCTGCCCGACACGATCGGCGGCTTGATCGTGGTGCGGCCGCCCGGCGTACCGGTGGAGCTGAAGCCGCCCTTGTAGACGTAGATCGTGCTGGCCGAGCTGCCGACGGCCAGGTCGGCCTTGCCGTCGCCGTCGAAGTCACCGGCCGCCAGGTCCTTGCCCCAGTAGTCGTGCGAGGAGACGGCCGGGTCCGGGACGTCGACTCCCTTGCCGGTGAGGCCGCTCGCCGAGCCCCAGAGGATGCTGAGGGCACCGCCGTTGGTGTCGGTGCCGACCTTCTCCCACGGGGTGGCCACGGCGAGGTCGTCGTACCCGTCGTCGTTGAAGTCGGCGTACGCCGTCTCGCCGCCGAAGCCGTCCCCGGCCTCGGCGGTGCCCGGGACACCGGTGGTGTTCTGGCTGATCGTGGTGCGCTTGGCGGACGACACGCCGGTGGCGCTGCCGTAGAGGGCGACGATCTGGCCGGCGCCCTGGCGTCCGTTCACATAGGCGCCGTGCGCCGAGACGACGACGTCGCCGATGCCGTCGTTGTTGAAGTCGGCCTGCGGGACCGTGGTGGAGTCCGCGGCCGTCGCCGTGACGGCCGTGAACGTGAGCAGACCGCTCGTCAGCGTGGCCGCGGCGGCCGTCGCGAGAGCGAGTCGCAGGTGCTTGTGCATGCGGGATTCTCCTGGGCATGCGGGGACGCCTGGCAGGCGTCCACAGTCAATGGGGTGCCGTACCGCCCGAATTTGCCTGGAGTTGTCCTGGGCATGGCGAGCTGTTCGGCGATCAGGAGACCGATCGTGATCGGTAAGGGTTGTACGTGAAACAGGAAAATTTTTGAGGGACGAGGCAACCTGTAAGGCGAGTTGGGCCTGTGAGGTGTTCCAGGCGCGTGAGGTGTTCCAGGCCTGTGAGGCCAGTGAGGTGTGTGAGGCGAGTGGGGTGCCGCCCGGGGAGGGCCGTGCCGCACCCCACTCGCCGGTCCTGGGCGGCCGGCCCTCAGGGAGCCAGCGCCGAGCCGAACCCCTTCGCGCCGGACAGGCCGAGCGCCTTCGGGGTCAGGGCGCGGGCGCCGGCCGGGCGGGCGTCGTCCGTCGTCGGTACGTACCAGACGCCGCCCTTCGCCGCGTTCTCGCCGGGAGCGCCGATCGCCAGGTCCGGCCGCCCGCCCGGGTGGTACGGGCCCGCCGTCAGCGTCGCGCCGAAACGGTCCGCCGTCTCCGCCGTGCCGGGGATGCCCGGCGTGTTCTGGGTGTACGTGACGCCGCCGGACAACGGGCCCTCGCCCGTGCCGTCGAGGACGGTGACCGAGCCCGCGCTCTTGAGCGAGCCGACGCCTTCGCCGGGCGCGCCCACGACCAGTTCGGGCGCCCCGTCGCCGTCGAGGTCGGCCGCCGCCACGGACGCGCCCCACGCGTCGCCCGGTTCGGCGGTGCCGGGGACGCCCTCGGACGACTGCGAGAGGCAGGTCTTCCGGCCGGACTCCCCGCTCGCCCCGCCCGCGCCGTCTGCCCCGCCGAAGCGGATCAGCACCGCTCCGCTCGACTCGTCGGGGCACGGCGAGGGCTCGTCGGCCTCGGGGTTGTCGTGCTTCTGGCCGAGGACGAGGTCGTCCGCGCCGTCGCCGTCCAGGTCGGCCGCCGCGAGCGACACCGCGTAGTCGCCGGTGCGCCGGGACTCGGCCGCGCTGCCGCCCGACCAGGACCAGACGCTCGTGCCGTACAGCTCCATGCCGGACCAGGTGACCGCGACGTCGTCCGTGCCGTTGCCGTCGAAGTCGCCGGTGGCCAGGGCGCCCGGGCCGCCGAAGTCATAGCCGTCGAGGAGGGTGGTGGCGGCCGGGGACGCCAGCGGGCCGGGGCGGAACAGGAGCGCGCCGCCCTCCTCGCCGCTGACGCCGAGCGCGAGGTCGACGTCCCCGTCGTGGTCGTAGTCGCCGGTCGTGAGGAGGCCGCCGACGCGCTCGTCGCCGTACGCGCCCTTCATGGCGAGCATCGCGTCCGTGCGGAAGCCGGACGCGGAGCCGCGTACGACGGTGATCGTGCCCTGCGCGTCGTGCGCGCTGTCGGTGAGGGACTCGCCGGGCGCGCCGACCAGCAGGTCCCCGTAGCCGTCGCCGTCGACGTCCGCCGTCGCGACCGCCTGGCCGAACAGGTCCGTGGCCTCGGCGTGGCCCGGTATCCCGGCGGTGTTCTGGCTGAGCGTGGTCGAGCCGGCGGTGCCGGGGCCCTGGGGGCCGCCCCAGAGCACGTGCACGTAACCGGCCCTGGCGTGGCCCGCGACGGTCGCGTCGGGCACGCCGACGGCGAGGTCCGCGTAGCCGTCGCCGTTGAAGTCGTCCTTGAGCGTGGACACGGCGGCCGCGGATCCGGCGAGCGGCAGGGTGAGTCCCGTCGCGGCGAGGGCGGCCACGCCCACCGCGACAGCCAGCTTCTTTGCACGCACGAGACTCTCCCAATGCCAGGGGTCAGGATTCCTGTGTGTGACTCGCGACGCGTACGAAGGGTTGTGTGCGGATGTCCACGAGGTGAACCGGTCCTACTTCAGCCGCAGCGGTACGCCGATGGCGTCGGGCGTGAAGAGCTGGACCTTCTTCGGGTCGAAGCCGTCGTCCGTGCCCCGCAGGACCAGGTACGCGCCCTTCCGCTTCTCGTAGAGCGGCCCGAAGACGACCGCGTCCGCGTGGCCGTCGTCGTCGACGTCGAGCAGCGGGGGCCGGTGGCCGAAGGCGTTCCAGTAGTACGGGTTCGGGGTGCCGGGCAGGCCGCCGGTCCGGGCGTCGACCACCTGCTCGCCGGCCAGGGACTGGGCCCCGTCCGCGCCGCCGGGCAGCAGCGTCACCTTGCCGTCGTGCCGCCGGAAGCCCGGGGTGTTCACCACGATGTCCGGCTTGCCGTCGGCGTCGACGTCGCCGACGGAGGGCGAGGAGCCGAAGTCGACGCGGCGCCGGTCGGCGGTGTCCATGCCGCCGATCACGGTCTCCTTCCGGCCGGTGTTCAGGCCGGACTTCGCCCCGTACAGGATCGTCAGGGCACCGCCCGCGCCGGGCATGTCCGCGGGGGCCACGGCCAGCTGGGTGGGCACCAGCAGATCGGTGAGCCCGTCGCCGTCCGCGTCGCCGGCGACCGGCGTGCGCAGGCCGTCGTCGGTTCCCGCCAGGGCCCCGATGCGGGCCTCCTGACGGGTGTCCCGGACCAGACCCCGCCCGCCGCCCTCGTAGTAGCCGACGCCGTGCAGGTCCGCGGGCGCGGTCTCGTCCTCCTCGGGGTCGAAGGAGTACGTGAACACCACCTCGGCCCTGCCGTCGCCGTCGAAGTCGCCGGTGGTGGCTGTGGCGGGGGTGGCGTAGCCGTGCTGGCCGAGGTCGAGCACGGCCTGCCGCTTCGGTTTTCCGGCGCGGTCGAAGGGGCCGTACAGGAGCAGGCCGTCGCTGCCCTTGCCGGTGGAGTTGGGATCACCGGAGCCGCCGTGGCCGCCGTCGAGCAGGTCCACGGAGCCGTCGCCGTCGAAGTCGGCGGCGGCCAGCGGGCGGAAGCCGTCGGGCAGGCCGAGCCGCCTGGCGGGGCCCAGTCCGTGCGCGCCGCCGAACAGCGCGAAGGGCTCGCTCACGGTCTCGTTCACGCCGCGGCCGCCGACCAGGTCCGTGAAGCCGTCGCCGTCGAGGTCGGTGCGCAGCAGCGGTGACATGAACATCGAGAACGGCCGGCTGCCCGCCGGAGTCCGCTGCGCGGTGGCGGTGTTGAGCCCTTCGCGCGAGCCGTAGACGACGACCAGCGTGGCGGCGTACTTCTCCTTGTCCTTGGACGTCGACTCCACGATGTCCGCGAAGTCGTCGAAGCCGTCGCCGTTGAAGTCACCGGAGTCGGGGTGCGCGGCGGCCTTTCCGGCGGTGGGGCGCTGGGGGCGGTCGCTGTCGGAGGGTTCGTCCGAGGCGCACGCCGCGGCGGTGAACAGCAGGGCGCAGCCCAGGACGGCGGCGGCGGTCGGTCGGCGGCGCGTGCGCATGGCGGTTCCAGACGGGGAGTTGGGGTGCGGGCCGGGGGTGCGGAGGTGCGGGGGTGCGGTCGGGGGTGGGAGTGGGGGCCGGGTCGGAGCAGGGGCTCTCGGGGGTGACTCGGGAGGCGCGCGAAAGGTTGCGCCGGCGCTTCGCGAACCCGGCCGGGTCGTTCGGCGTCGTTCTACTGCCCTGCCCGCTCTTCTCGCCTGCTTGTTCGTCTCACTCCTCTTGCTCTTCTCCTCTTGCTCTTCCACCGGAAGGACGCAGTGATGACCGGTTCAACGTCCATGAGGGCCGTACTGGCCGCGGCGGCTCTCGCCGCCCTGGCCGTCGGGTGTATGCCGTCGGACGGCGGTGGTGTCAGCGCGGGGTCCTGCGACGACGTGATGGAGTTCGATCACCGCACCTACCTGAGCGTCGGCGATGTCGAGTTCACGGTCGGGGCCGAGGCGGGCGCGGCGGGCCGGCCGCCCTGCGACGACACGGGCGGAGAGAGCGAGGAGGAGACGCGGTTCGATATGACCGCGTACGAGGTCGAGGGGCTCGACACCGGCGTCGCGATCGCGGTCGGCGACTCACCGCACGGCGCCCGGCTCTACGCGATGTACGAAGAGGACGGGGACCTGCCCGCCGAGGTGCAGAAGTTCATCGGCGGGGGCCAAAAGGACTAGTACGGCGGCAGACAACGCTAAATCGGCGGTGGGGTGAAGGTCCTCAGGACCTTCACCCCACCGCCCGTGGTGCCGTGACCGGGGCGTCGAACCGACCCCTTACTCGGCGGCTCCTGCGTCGCCGGCTCCTGCGTCGGCGCCTCCACCCTGGTCAGCGCCCGCACCCGTGTCGGTACCCGCACCCGTGTCGGCAACACCCTGGTCCGGGGCCTGCTCGGTGCCCGCGTCCGGGGCCTGCTCGGCGCCTTCCTCCGGTGCCTGCTCGGTGCCCTGGTCCGGTGCCTGCTCGGTGCCCGTGTCCGGTGCCTGCTCGGTGCCTTCCTCCGGGGCCTGCTCGGTGCCCTGGTCCGGGGCCTGCTCGGTGCCCGTGTCCGGTGCCTGCTCGGCGCCTTCCTCCGGTGCCTGCTCGGTGCCCTCGTCCGGGGCCTGCTCGGTGCCTTCCTCGGGTGCCTTGCCGGTGTTGTCGTCCGGGGCCTGCTCCGTGCCTTCCTCCGGGGCCTTGCCGGCGTTGTCGTCCGGGGCCTGCTCGGTGCCCTCGTCGGGGGCCTTGCCGGTGTCGTCCTGGGTGCCCTCGTCCGGGGCCTTGCCGGCGTCGTCGTCCGGGGCCTGCTCCGTGCCCTCGTCGGGGGCCTTGCCGGTGCCGTCGTCCGGGGCCTGCTCCGTGCCTTCGTCGGGCGCCTTGCCGGTGTCGTCCTCGGTCTTCTCGTCCGGGGCCTTGCCGGTGTCGTCCTCGGTGCCTTCCTCGTGGCCCTTGCCGGTGTCGTCCTCGGTGCCTTCCTCGTGGCCCTTGCCGGTGTCGTCCTCGGTGCCTTCCTCGTGGCCCTTGCCGGTGTCGTCCTCGGTGCCTTCCTCGTGGCCCTTGCCGGTGTCGTCCTCGGTGCCCTCCTCGTGCTCCTTGCCGTTGCCGTCCTCGGTGCCCGGCTTGGTCCCGTCCGGACCCTTTTCCGGACCCTCGTCCCCCGGCTTCTTATCCGTGTCGTGCTTCTCGACCCAGTTCTCCTCCTTCCAGTTCTTCGTGTCCTTCTCGTTCCAGTAGCACTTGTCGTCCTTGTGCTTCTCCCAGTAGTTGTACTCCTTGTACGTGTTCCAGTAGTAGTACTTGCAGTGCTTTTCCACCACGTAGTAGCAGTCGTAGTGGTAGTCCCAGTAGTACTTGTGGTTGTACTGCACTACGTAGTAGGAGTTGTAGTGGTCGTCCCAGTAGTAGTTGTGGTCGTTTTCTGTGTAGTAGTAGCAGCTGCAGTGCTCTTCGAAGTAGTACGTGCGGTTGTTGGCCTTGCAGGAATACTTCTTGCCACTCTTCTTGTGGCCCTTGCCAGGCTTCTTACCGCAAGGCTTCTTCTGCTCCTTGGCGTGGTGCCCCGGGGCCGTGGGCGGCATCTTGGGCATCGGGGCCGCCGACGCGACGGCGGCCGGCAGAATGACACCTCCGGCGACCACCGCCGCCGACGCGGCCGCCACCGCCATTCCCAGACGGTACTTGGGGCGGACTTTCTCATTGCTGCGCGTCTTGCTCATCATGGCTTTCTCCTTCTGAAGTGAAGGCACCCTTCGTGCCCGGCCGGGCCCCCATTTGCTTTCCGGTGTTTCCGGTGAGCCCGTACTTCAAGTAAGCCCGCAGCGCGCAGAAAGGTCATGTTCCGACAGTTCGGGACTTGACACAGAAGAAATCAACGAGTAGGTCGGCCCGGTGTGAGGGGATCCGGAAACGACGGCACCCCATGTCCCTGGGCTGAACCAGGGGCATGGGGTGCTCCGTGACGGGGCCGTGCCCGTTACTTCACGGGCTCGGGCTCCGGCGCGCTCTCGGCCTCGGCCTCGCCGGCCGGGTCGAGGGGCGTCCTGACGGAGTCGAGCAGCAGCTGGGCGACGTCGACGACCTGGATGGACTCCTTCGCCTTGCCGTCGTTCTTCTTGCCGTTGACCGAGTCGGTCAGCATGACGAGGCAGAACGGGCAGGCGGTCGACACGATGTCCGGGTTCAGCGAAAGAGCCTCGTCGACACGCTCGTTGTTGATGCGCTTGCCGATCCGCTCCTCCATCCACATCCGCGCACCACCGGCGCCGCAGCAGAAGCCGCGCTCCTTGTGGCGGTGCATCTCCTCGTTCCGCAGGCCCGGCACCTTGCCGATGATCTCGCGCGGAGGCGTGTAGATCTTGTTGTGGCGGCCCAGGTAGCAGGGGTCGTGGTACGTGATGATGCCCTCGACCGGCGTGACCGGGACCAGCTTGCCCTCGTCGACGAGGTGCTGGAGCAGCTGGGTGTGGTGGATGACCTCGTAGTCGCCGCCGAGCTGCGGGTACTCGTTGCCGATGGTGTTGAGGCAGTGCGGACAGGTCGCGACGATCTTCTTGGCCGACTTCGGCTTCTTCGTCGACTCGTCCTCGTCATCCTCGCCGAACGCCATGTTCAGCGCGGCGACGTTCTCCATGCCGAGCTCCTGGAAGAGCGGCTCGTTGCCCAGGCGGCGGGCGGAGTCACCGGTGCACTTCTCGTCGCCGCCCATGATCGCGAACTTGACGCCCGCGATGTGCAGCAGCTCGGCGAAGGCCTTGGTGGTCTTCTTGGCGCGGTCCTCCAGGGCTCCGGCGCAGCCGACCCAGTAGAGGTACTCGACCTCGGACAGGTCCTCGATGTCGCGGCCGACGACCGGGATCTCGAAGTCGACCTCCTTGGTCCACTCCAGGCGCTGCTTCTTGGCCAGCCCCCAGGGGTTGCCCTTCTTCTCCAGGTTCTTGAGCATCGTGCCCGCCTCGGACGGGAACGCGGACTCGATCATCACCTGGTAGCGGCGCATGTCGACGATGTGGTCGACGTGCTCGATGTCGACCGGGCACTGCTCGACGCAGGCGCCGCAGGTGGTGCAGGACCACAGGACGTCGGGGTCGATGACGCCGTTCTCTTCGAGGGTGCCGATCAGCGGACGCTCGGCCTCCGCCAGAGCGGCGGCGGGCACGTCCTTGAGCTGCTCCTCGCTCGCCTTCTCCTCGCCCTCCATGGTCTTGCCGCCGCCGGCCAGCAGGTACGGGGCCTTGGCGTGCGCGTGGTCGCGCAGCGACATGATGAGGAGCTTGGGGGAGAGGGGCTTGCCGGTGTTCCAGGCGGGGCACTGCGACTGGCAGCGGCCGCACTCGGTGCACGTGGAGAAGTCGAGGAGCCCCTTCCAGGAGAACTGCTCGACCTGGGAGACGCCGAAGACGTCGTCCTCACCGGGGTCGGTGAAGTCGATCGGCTTGCCGCCCGACGTCATCGGCTGGAGCCCGCCGAGGGCCGTCCCGCCGGTCGCGTTCCGCTTGAACCAGATGTTCGGGAAGGCGAGGAAGCGGTGCCAGGCGACACCCATGTTGGTGTTCAGGCTCACCGTGATCATCCAGATCATGGTGGTGCCCAGCTTGACCATCGCGGTGAAGTACACGAGGTTCTGGAGCGTGCCGAGGCCCAGGCCCTTGAAGGCCAGGATCAGCGGGTACGAGGCGAAGTACGCCGCCTCGAAGTGGTCCACGTGGTGCAGCGCGCCCTCGAGGCCGCGCAGTACGTAGATCGCCAGACCGATGGTGAGGATGACGTACTCGACGAAGTACGCCTGGCCCATCTTGGAGCCCGCGAACCGCGACTTGCGGCCGGGCCGCGACGGCAGGTTCAGGAGGCGGATCGCCATCAGCGTGATGATGCCGAGGGTGGTCATCGCCGCGATGAACTCGATGTACAGCTCGTACGGCAGGAAGCCGCCGATCACCGGGAGCGTCCAGTCGGCCTCGAAGAGCTGGCCGTACGCGGTGATGATGGTCGGCGGCAGCGTCAGGAAGCCGACCGCCACGAACCAGTGGGCGAAACCGACGATGCCCCACCGGTTCATCCGCGTGTGGCCGAGGAACTCCCGCACCAGCGTCACACTGCGCTGATAGGGGTTGTCGGTCCGGGTGCCGGCGGGCACGGGCTGGCCGAGCTTGAAATACCGGACGAACTGGCCGATGGCGCGTGCGAGCAGCGCCACGCCGACCACGGTCAGGACCAGCGACACGATGATCGCGGCGAGTTGCATTTGGGGGCTCCTCGGGCCTGCGAGGCGGTTCTTTGAGAGTGATTACTAAGCGGTAACTTATGCAGTCCGTCTGAGACTACCCACTTCCTGCGCCGCACTGTAGCCAGGCGGGCGGTGATCTGCGTCGCTGAGGTCAGCCTGAGTGGGGATACCGCCGCCCTCTCCGGACGAAGCCCCGGAAGGGGGCGGTAAACCCGATCGTGTTATTCACGCAAAATTGTGACATCAGGCAATAACTTGGACCCGTGCTGTACGGGATCATTGCCGCCACCTCGGCCCTCCTCCTCGCCTCCGCGCTCGCCGCGGTGCTGCGGGTGCCCGCGCTGCGGCTCGGCCTCGTCGAGCGGCGCCGGGGGCGGACGGTGTCGCGGCTCGGGGGCGCCGCGGTCGTCGTCGGGACCGTGGTCGTCGCCGGGGTGGGGGACTGGTCCGGTGTCGCCCGGCTCGGGACCGGGGTCGGGGAACTGCTCGTCGTCGGGGCCGGGGTCGGCGCGCTCGGGCTCGTCGCCGATCTGCGGCCCGTCCCCCGGGTCGTGCGGCTGGCCGGGCAGGCCGCCGCCGCCGCGGCCGTCGTCCCGTACGACGAACTCGGCGCCGGCGCGGGGCTGTTCGCGGCCGCCTGGATCGTCCTCGTGACCAGTGCCTTCGGCTCGCTCGACCAGGCCGACGGGGTCATGGGTACCGTCGGCGTCGTCACCGCCTTCGCGCTCGGCGGGTGTGCCGCCGCCGAGGTCATGGACGGACTCGCGGCGCTGCTGAGCGTGCTGGCCGCCGCGCTCACCGGGTTCCTGATGCACAACTGGGCGCCCGCGCGGACCGTGGCCGGGCGGTGCGGGGCGCTGTTCACCGGGTTCGTGCTCGCCTCGGCCGCGGTCCTCGTGCACGCCGGGCGGGAGCCGCTGGGCAGCGCCGGTGCCCTGTTCGCGCTGACCGCCGTGGCCACCGCCGATGGCGTCCTCGTGCTCGCGGGCCGGCTGCGCGGTGGCCGCCCGGGCCCTGGCGCGGGCCGGCGGGGCCTGGCGCACCGGCTGCGCGGACTCGGGCTCACCGCGCGCGGGGCGGCGGTCGTCATCGGCGCCGCCTCCTTCGCCTCGGCCCTCGTCGGGCTCCTCATCGACCTGGGGTGGGCGGGGCCGGGCGCCGCGTGCTGGGTGGCGGGTGCCGCGGGGGTCTCGGTCCTCGGGCTGCTCCGCGTTCGGGTGCCCTCCGATCGGGGGTTTCGCATGCACCCCGATCGGGGCACCCGACCGGGAGTTGTCCCGCCTCCCGGCGCTTCCTTGCGTGTAAGGAGCGGATAAGACTTGAGTCGGCTCGACTCAGGTCTGTTGACCCAGCGACTTGGGTGATGCACACTTGAGTCCGTTCCACTCAAGTCATTGCTGGAGGAATTGAAATGGCACGTGCGGTCGGCATCGACCTGGGCACGACTAACTCCGTCGTCAGCGTTCTGGAGGGCGGCGAGCCCACCGTCATCACCAACGCCGAGGGCGCCAGGACCACGCCGTCCGTCGTCGCCTTCGCCAAGAACGGTGAGGTGCTCGTCGGCGAGGTCGCCAAGCGTCAGGCGGTCACGAACGTCGACAGGACGGTTCGTTCGGTCAAGCGCCACATGGGCACTGACTGGAAGATCAACCTGGACGGCAAGGACTTCAACCCGCAGCAGATGAGCGCCTTCATCCTGCAGAAGCTGAAGCGGGACGCCGAGGCCTACCTGGGCGAGAAGGTCACGGACGCGGTCATCACCGTCCCGGCGTACTTCAACGACTCGGAGCGCCAGGCGACGAAGGAGGCCGGCGAGATCGCCGGTCTGAACGTCCTGCGCATCGTCAACGAGCCGACGGCCGCCGCCCTGGCCTACGGCCTCGACAAGGACGACCAGACCATCCTCGTCTTCGACCTCGGTGGCGGCACGTTCGACGTGTCCCTCCTGGAGATCGGCGACGGCGTCGTCGAGGTGAAGGCCACCAACGGTGACAACCACCTCGGTGGCGACGACTGGGACCAGCGTGTCGTCGACTACCTGGTGCAGCAGTTCAAGGCCGGCCACGGTGTGGACCTGGCCAAGGACAAGATGGCCCTCCAGCGCCTCCGCGAGGCCGCCGAGAAGGCCAAGATCGAGCTGTCCTCGTCCACCGAGACCTCGATCAACCTGCCCTACATCACGGCGTCCGCCGAGGGCCCGCTGCACCTGGACGAGAAGCTCACGCGCGCCCAGTTCCAGCAGCTCACCGCTGACCTTCTGGAGCGCTGCAAGACGCCGTTCCACAACGTCATCAAGGACGCGGGCATCAACCTCTCCGAGATCGACCACGTCGTTCTCGTCGGTGGCTCCACCCGTATGCCCGCCGTCGCCGAGCTCGTCAAGGAGCTGACCGGCGGCCAGGACGCCAACAAGGGCGTGAACCCGGACGAGGTCGTCGCCATCGGCGCGGCCCTCCAGGCCGGTGTCCTCAAGGGTGAGGTCAAGGACGTCCTGCTCCTCGACGTGACCCCGCTGTCCCTCGGTATCGAGACCAAGGGCGGCATCATGACCAAGCTCATCGAGCGCAACACCACGATCCCGACCAAGCGGTCCGAGATCTTCACGACGGCCGAGGACAACCAGCCGTCCGTGCAGATCCAGGTCTACCAGGGCGAGCGCGAGATCGCGGCGTACAACAAGAAGCTCGGGATGTTCGAGCTGACCGGTCTGCCGCCGGCCCCGCGCGGGGTCCCGCAGATCGAGGTCGCCTTCGACATCGACGCCAACGGCATCATGCACGTGACCGCGAAGGACCTGGGCACGGGCAAGGAGCAGAAGATGACCGTCACCGGCGGCTCCTCGCTGCCGAAGGACGAGGTCGACCGGATGCGCCAGGAGGCCGAGCAGTACGCGGACGAGGACCACCGTCGCCGCGAGGCCGCCGAGACCCGCAACCAGGGCGAGCAGCTCGTCTACCAGACGGAGAAGTTCCTCAAGGACAACGAGGACAAGGTCCCCGGCGAGGTCAAGACCGAGGTCGAGGCGTCCATCGAGGAGCTGAAGGCCGCGCTCAAGGGCGAGTCCGCCGAAGGCGACAACACCGCCGAGATCCGTACGGCCACCGAGAAGGTCGCCGCTGTCTCGCAGAAGCTGGGCCAGGCGATGTACGCCGACGCCCAGGCCGCGCAGGCGGCGGGCGGCGCCGAGGGTGCCGCCGGCGGCGAGCACGCCAAGGCCGCTGACGACGACGTCGTCGACGCCGAGATCGTCGACGAGGACCGCAAGGACGGTGCCGCGTGACGGAGGAGACCCCGGGTTTCGACGAGAAGCCTGACGTCCCCTCCGGCGCCACCCCTGAAGACGCCGAGCCGAAGGCCGCCCCCTCCGAGGGGGCGGCCCCGGCCGGGGACGCGGCAGCAGCAGCCCAGACGGCGGCCCAGACGGCCGGCCTGACGGCCCAGCTGGACCAGGTACGCACGGCGCTCGGCGAGCGCACGGCGGACCTCCAGCGACTCCAGGCCGAGTACCAGAACTACCGCCGCCGGGTCGAGCGCGACCGGATCGCGGTCAAGGAGATCGCCATCGCGAACCTCCTGACCGAGCTTCTGCCCACGCTCGACGACATCGGCCGCGCGCGGGAACACGGCGAACTGGTCGGCGGCTTCAAGTCGGTGGCCGAGTCGCTCGAGACCGTCGCGGCGAAGATGGGGCTCCAGCAGTTCGGCAAGGAGGGCGAGCCCTTCGACCCGACGATCCACGAGGCCCTGATGCACTCGTACGCGCCCGACGTCACGGAGACGACGTGCGTGGCGATTCTGCAGCCGGGGTATCGGATCGGCGAGCGGACCATCCGGCCCGCGCGGGTGGCCGTCGCCGAGCCCCAGCCGGGCGCGCAGACGGTCAAGGCCGACGAGGCGGAGGCGGCCGACGACAAGGAGAGCGGTGGCCCGGAAGAGGGCTGACGTGACAAAGGGCGTACGGAAGGAGGGACGTCGAGGATGAGTACCAAGGACTTCATCGAGAAGGACTACTACAAGGTCCTCGGCGTCCCCAAGGACGCCACCGAGGCCGAGATCAAGAAGGCGTACCGGAAGCTCGCCCGCGAGTTCCACCCGGACGCCAACAAGGGCAACGCCAAGGCGGAGGAGCGCTTCAAGGAGATCTCCGAGGCCAATGACATTCTCGGCGACACCAAGAAGCGCAAGGAGTACGACGAGGCACGCACCCTCTTCGGCAACGGCGGCTTCCGTCCCGGCCCCGGCGCTCAGGGCGGCTCCTTCAACTTCGACCTGGGCGACCTCTTCGGAGGCGGCGCGCAGCAGGGCGGCGGCGCGGGGGGCGGCTTCGGCGGCGGGATCGGTGACGTCTTCGGCGGCCTGTTCAACCGTGGCGGCGCCGGCCCCGGCACCGGCACGCGTACCCAGCCGAGGCGCGGCCAGGACATCGAGTCCGAGGTCACGCTGAGCTTCACGGAGGCGGTGGACGGTGCCACGGTGCCGCTGCGCATGTCCTCCCAGGCCCCCTGCAAGGCCTGTTCGGGCACCGGCGACGCCAACGGCACACCGCGCGTGTGCCCGACGTGCGTCGGCACCGGACAGGTGGCGCGGGGCTCGGGCGGCGGCTTCTCGCTGACCGACCCCTGCCCGGACTGCAAGGGCCGCGGCCTGATCGCCGAGAACCCCTGCGAGATCTGCAAGGGCAGCGGCCGCGCCAAGTCCTCCCGGACGATGCAGGTACGCATCCCCGCGGGGGTCAGCGACAGCCAGCGCATCAGGCTCCGCGGCAAGGGCGCCCCGGGTGAACGGGGCGGACCGGCGGGCGATCTGTACGTCGTCGTGCATGTCGACGCCCACCCGGTCTTCGGCCGCAAGGGCGACAACCTCACGGTGACCGTGCCCGTCACGTTCGCGGAGGCGGCCCTCGGCGGCGAGGTGAAGGTGCCCACCCTGGGCGGCCCCGCCGTCACCCTGAAGCTGCCGCCGGGCACGCCCAACGGTCGTACGATGCGGGCCCGCGGCAAGGGCGCGGTCCGTAAGGACGGCACCCGCGGAGACCTGCTGGTCACGGTCGAGGTCACCGTGCCCAAGGACGTGTCGGGCAAGGCTCGTGACGCCCTGGAGGCGTATCGCGAGGCGACCGCGGGCGAGGACCCGCGGGCGGAGCTGTTCCAGGCCGCGAAGGGAGCATGAGGAGATGGACGGCCGTCGTCGGAACCCCTATGAACTGACCGAGGAAACCCCGGTCTACGTCATCTCGGTGGCGGCCCAGCTCTCCGGCCTGCACCCGCAGACCCTGCGTCAGTACGACCGTCTCGGCCTGGTCTCCCCCGACCGCACCGCCGGCCGGGGCCGTCGCTACTCGGCCCGCGACATCGAACTGCTGCGCACCGTCCAGCAGTTGTCGCAGGACGAGGGCATCAACCTGGCCGGCATCAAGCGCATCATCGAGCTGGAGAACCAGGTCGCCGCGCTCCAGTCCCGCGTGGTGGAACTGGAGTCGGCCCTGGACGGCGCGGCGGCCATGATGCAGCAGCGCGAGGCCGCGGTCCACGCCTCGTACCGCCGCGACCTGGTCCCGTACCAGGAGGTCCAGCAGACGAGCGCGCTGGTCGTGTGGCGGCCGAAGCGCCAGTCCTCGGACTGACGGCTTCGCATCTGCCCGAAGGGCCCGGAGGCCGACGCCTCCGGGCCCTTCGCGTGCGGCTTTCCCGGTCGGTGCGGCATCCCGGGCCGCGTCGGCCGGCACCGAGACTGTCCAGCATGTGGACAATTCCGTGGGCGTCGAGCGGTGGCGCGGCGGCGACGAGCGGGGCGCGTGAGAGCGGCGGGAACGCCGGACACGACACGGGCGGCGGCGCGGAAAGGCGCCTCATGCACGCTCGGTGATCAGGCGAACACCCTTCCTGACCTGGGAAGTTGATGCCTCGTCAACCTCAGGATCTCCATCAGATGAAGGTGTCGAAACGGCTACCCTTCCCCACCTTGCCTTGGTCTTCACTTGACTTACACAGAAATGCTGTTGCCATCTCGTTAACCCGTACTCCTTGACGCTGGGTGCGGTGGCCGCGTTGGCTTTCAGCCACCTGGGTCGCAACGCTGCTCCCCCGCCCGGAAGGCACCTGATGTGAACACTCGTAACACCGGTATGCGCCGTACGCGTCGTACCGTCATAGCCCTGGCCACCTCCACGGCGGCCGTCTCCCTGTCCGCCTGCGGGGTGGTCGACGGGATCGGGAACGCCAGCGGCTCGGCGAGCCCGAAGAAGGGCAACGACATCACGGTGGGCCTGCTTCTCCCCGAGAAGGAGAACTCGCGCTACGAGAAGTTCGACTACCCCATCATCAAGGAGCAGGTCGCCAACCTCACCAAGGGCAAGGGCGACGTCGCGTACGCCAACGCCGACCAGGACGCCGCCAAGCAGAGCCGGCAGCTCGAGCAGATGATCACCGACAAGGTCGACGTACTGCTCGTGGACGCCGTCGACTCCAAGGCCATCGCGAGCGACATCCAGAAGGCCAAGGACGCGGGCATTCCCGTGATCGCGTACGACCGCCTCGCGCAGGGGCCGATCGACGCGTACATCTCCTTCGACAACGAGCTCGTCGGCCAGGTGCAGGGCCGCGCCCTCGTCGGCGCCCTCGGCAGCGACGCCGCGACCGACAAGGTCGTCATGATGAACGGGTCGCCCACCGACCCGAACGCCGCGCAGTTCAAGGCGGGCGCGCTCAGCGAGCTCCAGGACAAGGTGAACGTCGCGAAGTCGTACGACACCAAGGACTGGAAGCCGGCCAACGCCAAGGCCAACATGATGGAGGCGATCCAGGCCATCGGGCTGAGCAACATCGCCGGCGTCTACTCCGCCAACGACGGCATGGCCGGCGCGATCATCGACGCGCTGAAGACGGCGGGCGTCAGCAAGGTCCCGCCGGTGACCGGGCAGGACGCGGAGCTGGACGGCGTGCAGCGGATCGTGGCGGGCGACCAGTACATGAGCGTGTACAAGTCGTACCCCCAGGAGGCCACCGCCGCCGCCGAGATGGCCGTGGCCAAGGTGCAGGGCCGCTCGATCGAGTTCGACGCGCTGACCCGCGACAAGGTCGACAGCCCGACGGACAAGAAGATCCCGGCCCAGCTCGTTCCCGTGGTCGCCCTCACGAAGGACAACATCGAGGACACGGTGATCCAGGACGGGATCTACAAGATCAAGGACATCTGCACGGCGAAGTACAAGTCGGCGTGCTCGGCCATCGGGCTGAAGTAGCGGGACGGGAGCGGCCGGAGCGGCCGGCGCCGCGCCGCGTGACGGCGGTAGCGGCGAGGGCCGCGGGGGTGTGAAGGGGCGTGCGGGCCGGGGCCCGGCGCCGGAGCGCGGGGGCTGTGACGGACTTGTCGCCGGCGCCGGAGCGGTAAGGGCTGTGACGGACCCCGCCCCGGCGCCGGAGGCCCTGTGGGGCCCCGGGCCGGTCAGCCCACCTGTTCCGTCGAGCCGTCCGGATGGACGAGGAGGCGGATCTCGCCGCCGTAGCGGTCGTCCGTGATGACGGCCGGGGTCGGGGCGCCCAGCTGCTGGGCGCGCTGCTGGAGGATCGAGATGACGATGTCCTGGATGTCCCCGTAGGGCGGGGCGGTGACCGGGACGCCGTCGATCAGCCCGGCGTTGGGGGAGAAGACGCGCACCTGGGCGCCCGTCGCCTCCGCGGCGGCGGGCGCGACGGGGCTGACGGGCGGGGTCGTTTCGGTCATCGGTGGGCGTCCTTCTGGCTGGGGCGGCGGGGGAGGCGACGCGGGCTGCACGGGGGCCGGGGTCGAGGCCGGCCGGGGGCGGAGCTGGGGTCGGGTCAGGCGCTCTTCGCCCGCTCCTGACCGTCGGCCGGGCCCGGGCCGCGGTCGCGAGTGTACGTACCCCGGGAAAGCCGTTGCAGGTGACCCGACTTGACCATCGCGGACAGGACGTTGCTGATGGTCTTCGCGGGGTCGCCGTACACGCCGGCCGGCAGGGTGCGCAGGACGTCGCGGGCCGAGAAGGCGCCCGGGAAGGTCTCCGCGGCCCGCTCGACGGCGGCACGGATGCTGGGCACGGACGCGGCACGGCGGTCGTGGCCGCCCTCGCTGGGGTGCGGCGGGGGGCGTAGCGCGGCGGGCGCGGTGTGCGAACCCAGGTGCGGCAGGCGGGACGTGAGCTCGCGCAAGGCCGCGCGTACGGTCTCCAGAGGGGCGTCGTCGGCGCCGTCACCCGGCCCGGCCGTGCGGTCGGAGGTGGCCGCGAGCATGGTGGCGACCTTCTCTATGTTGGCCAGCGAGGAGAGCAGGTCGCGCAGCAGCGGCTCCAGGAAGTCGCGGCGCAGCGCGGCCACGGGGTCGCTCATGGCGAGCTCGACACTGACGGAGCCGGTGAGGGGGCGCAGGAGCGCGAGGGGGACGGTACCGCCGCCCGCGACACCGGCCGCGCCGACGGCGCCGTTCGGGCCCGCTGCATCTGCCGTGCCTGCCGTCCCTTCCGTCCCTTCCGTCCCTTCCGTCCCGCCGTGGTCGGGAGCGTCGTCCGGGAGCATCGAGGTGACCGCCGTCCGCACCTCGCGGATGTCCCGCAGCGTCTCGGGGGTGATGCCGCCCCCGGGCACGGTCAGCAGCATCGCCGCGAGCTGTTCCACGCTCACGAGCGCGGGCAGGGCGGACCGGATGAGCGGACCGAGCACGGCCTGCCGTACGGCCTGGGCGGGATCCGTGAGCGAGAAGACGATCCGCTGCCCGGCCTCGGCCGCTGCCATGGGTTCCTCGTTCCTGCTTTCCCTCGGCGTCCGCGATCTTCGCGAACCGGGGCGAATATGCGACTGCAACGATTCCGGTGCGTCCGTGTCGGATGGTCCGGCCGCCAACAGGTCCTGTCCTGAGGCCAGTTGGTCCTGGAGTGTGTCGAAGGCGTCCAGGACCCGCTCGAGTTCGGGAAGGGCGGGGTCGGCCGGGCGGAGTGCGGTGGCGTCGGATGTACGGGACCTGAGTCGCGCCAGCCGACGGGGCACCGACATGCAGCCGGGTCCGGCCGCCTCGCGGACGGGCAGGTCGCCGTTCTCGTCGCCGAGCCCGAGGGCCAGGCGCAGCCGACGGCGGTCGTCCGCCGTGGTCGCGGCCGTGTACCCGGACGGTTCGGCGTGCGCGACCGCGTCCTGGAGGCATTCCGCCCACAACGGGCAGGATGCGCACAGGTCGCGCGCGGTGCGGAGCAGGATGAGGTACTGACGACGCTGCTGCGGCGTACCGCCCCGTACCGCCTCCGCGTTCTCCAGCAACGGGTGCTGGAAGACGTCCGGACGGCGCCGGCAGGGCAGCGCGGCGTCCGGCACATAGGCCCGTACGGGCCCGCGGGCAGGTGGAGCGGGCATTGCAGGCAGCGTCGTATGGCTCGCCATACGCATTTTTGTTGTCCCCCGTGGTGATCCTTGATCGCGAGGGACTTTAAAACATTCTGTCAACCGCACGCAACGCATCTGCAAAGCCATGGGCGCTCTCACACAGTGACGGCTCACAACATTCACGCGCACATCAACTGTCCGCCCGTTCAGTGGCCTTGGCGCCCGGCTGCGCGGCACGGTCACGCCGTACGCCGGTGAGCAGGGCGCTCACCCCCCGGCGCGCCACGGCGGTGCCGCCGCCGCGGACGGCCAACACCCCCACCACGCCCAGGAATCCGGCGGCGACGCCGGCCTCCGGCACGAACATGCCTAGGACGGAGGTGATGACGAGAATCACATCGGCGAGGACGACGGTGACTCCGCGCCGTCCGGGATGTTCCCTCACCATCCAGGCACCGAGCAGCGCCATGCCGGCCAGCGCCCAGTACCCGAAGACGGCCTGACCGCTGACCGTCAGTCCCTGTCCCCAGCGGGCAGCCTCACCGGCCGCGGCGAAGTATCCGGCGAGCGCGGCGGCGACGGTCGTGGAACCGAGGGCCAGCAGCAACTGCCCGCGCCCGCGCAGCAGCCAGACGGCCAGCCCGAACAGCAGCAGGGCGCAGAGGGTGACGAAGTTCGAGCCGCTGGAGGAGGCGATGACGAAGAGGGTGCAGGCGGCGGCGAGTCCGAAGACGAGGCGGGGGAGGAGGCGGACGGCCCAGGGGTCGGTCTTGTCCTGGTGAAGGAGACGGAGGAGTCGGCTGCTGCTCATGCGGGGGCGGTTCACATTCCCATGTCTGTGTCGTGCGCCTTGGCGGCGGCCGGGGGTGCCTGCTCCGGTTCCGTGGGACGCAGCACGCCGTGCCCTGCCGGGACGACCTGCTTGGGCGTGACGGTGACGCCGGGCATGAAGGGGGTTGCTGCCGCGGCGGACACGGTGGCGGGCGCGGGGGTGGGGTGGCCCGCGGGGGTCGGCTGGGGCTCCCGCACTTCCCGCACTTCCTGCACTTCCTGTGCTTCCCGCGCTTCCTGTGCCACCTGGGTCTGCCGCGCCTCCTGGGCCTGCGGCACCTGCTGAGCCTGCTCCTTCTGCGGCTGCTGCTCTTGCTCCTCGACGCCGGGCGCGGCCGCCTCCTGCTCCGCCCGCAAGGCCAGGACTTCCTCGGTGAGCTTCTCGACGTCGGCTTCGCGTCCGTCCAGGCGGGCCACCCCCGCGCAGAGCTCGAGGACGGCGGCACGCTGGGCTTCCGGAGTGGGCAGGGAGCGCAGGACGTCCAGGTTGAGATAGCCGGCCTTGGTCAGCTCGTTGGCCTTCTCGTCGTAGGCGAAGGTGTGGAGCTGCGCGCGTACGGCGTCGCGGGAGAGCAGCTCCTGCGTCTCGGGAGGGAACCCCTCGAGCTTCGTCGACGGCGGCGGGTACATGAACCGGATGATGTCCAGCTTGCCGTCCTCGCGGAGCTGGGGCGCCTCTGTCTGGTAGGCGACGGTCCCGGGATTGAGTTCGGCCATGAAGAAGAGGGCTTCGTTCTCGGTGCGCGTGGCGTACTTCTGGGAGAGGGCGGACCAGGCGTCGCCGGCCAGTTCCCTGCCGCTGTCCTTGTCCAGCTTCAGCGCCGTACGGACCGCCGGGTCCCACAGATGCAGCTCGCCCAGGGCCTTTCCGCCCGGAGTCCCCTCCAGGTAGCGCACGGACTCCTCGGCCTCGGCATACGCGGCGGCCACGTGCATGCTGTAGAGATCTTCCCCCACGCCGATGTCCGGGTGCTCCTCCAGCTTGTAGGACCAGAAGGCGGACCTGGTGTCGGGGTGGGGCAGCTCGACGTCCTGCTCCGAGGCGATCTCCCGCAGCCGCTCGCGGAGCTTCTCCTTGTACTGTTCGGGCGGGAGTTGGGCGATGCCTTCGCGCAGTTGCCTGGCGATCTTCTTGACCTGGGCCGGTGTCAGCTCGCCGTCCCCGGCCCGCTGCCGGGCACGAGCGTCGTCGAGGATCTCGACCGGCAGTGGCTCCTGGCTCATGGGGCCTCCGGTGGGTAGCAGTTGACCTCGATCAGTACTCCCCGGCTCTCTCCCGGGACGGGAGCGAGGCCGGGGTTGACCGTGAGTACGGTGATGCGTCCTTCAGGGCCGTCCTCCGGCCACATCGCCAACCGGTAGGGATCCATGTCCTCCAGCCGGAGATCGCGGGGCATGAGCCAGTGCCGCTCGTGCGGCGGCTCGGGGAAGTCCGGGGCGTCCCAGGCTCCCGAGAAGGTGGGTTCGCCGAGCACTGTCCGCGCGGCTTCCTCGTACGCGGCCCACACCTCGGCCGCCCGCGCGAGGACCTCGTCGTTCTCGGACGGGTCGTCGGCCCAGAGATTCCAGCTCGTCCAGCCGAGCTGCTTGACGGGAGCCCATCCGCCGCTGCGCACGGGGGAGAGTTCGATGCTCTGTCCCGTGGAGCTGCGCACGCTCAGCACGCGCTCGGCCGAGGTCGGCTGCCAGCCGAACAGCGCGCACCAGTCGTCCAGCGCCTGCCCAGGGCTCGGCGGACCCGCCCAGACCGCGGGCCAGTCCACGTGCTCGAGTCCCTTCAGCTCCTCGGCCAGTTGCTCGGGTGTCCGCTCGATCCGCAGGGTCGTCATCCCATGTCGCCTTCCTCGTGCTCCTGCCGGCCCCGGGTCATCCGAGCCGCTCCCGCCGGGGACTCTCCGCGTGAGCGGGGTCGTGGCAGGCGAGGCTGATCCTCGCATTGGCCGGTGCCGGCCGGGCCTGTGAGCCCTGGTCGAGCGTCGTCCTCAGTTCGATCAGGGGCGCTCCGGGCGTACGGAAACGCCACACCGCGAGCCGGTACGGGTCCCGTTGCCGCCGGCGCCGCTCCGCACTGGGCCATGCCGCCGAACCGGGCAGTTCGGGGAAGTCCGGGGCGTCCCAGGTGCCGTTCCAGGAGGGCCAGCCCATGAAGCCGCGCAGGGCGGTCACATACGCCGCCCAGTGGGCCTCCGCCAGTTCCGCGACCACCCCGTTCTCCCCCGCGTGCCGCCCTCGCGCCGCCCACACCGTGTGTTCGACGCGGGTCACCGGGCGCTCCGGTGCCTGGGCGGCCAGGTACAGCCGGCCGCCCAGGGGTGTGCGCACCCGCAGGCCCGCCTCGAACCACAGGGGCCGCCAGCCGAAGCCCGCGCACCAGTGGGCCCGCTTGCCGGCGTCCCGGGGGACGCCCCGCCACACCGTGGGCCAGTCGACCCCGACGAGCTGCTCCAGCTCCGCGACCAGTTGATCGGGGGTGCGGTCGGTGGTCAGGGCCGGCATCGGGGTTGCTCCTCGGGGTGGTGGGGACGGTCGGGGTGGCGGGCGCGGCTAGTGCCGCAACAGGCAACGTTCGCCCCGTCGCGACGCCCGGCACGCACTCTCGCCGCACCGGCCGAAAGCCCAAGTGCGTCCAGTACGAGGGCCTTCGGCCGGCACGCCGAGAGCACGCACCGGACGCCGCTCCTTGACGGGCAAACGTTGCCTGCCGCGGCACTAGACACGGCCGCTCGGGCCGCGGGGGTCCCGCGGCGAGGCCGGGGCCGGGGCCGGGGCCGGGGCCGGGGACTGCTTGGGCGTGACGGGGGGCTTGGGGGCGGCGGTCCGGGGGCTGGGCATGGTCGGGCGGGGCTGGGGTGCGGGTGCGGGTGCGGGTGCGGACGGCATCGGGCGTGGTGCCGCCGGCTGCGGCTGAGGAGCCGCGGGGCGCTGCTCGGCCGGTGCCGACGACTGCGGAGCCGGCTGCTGCCCGCTGGAGCCGCTGACCCGGCGGCCGCGCCTGGGGGCCGGCTCGGGCGCGGACGCCGACGGCTGCTCCTTCGCCGACGGCCCGTCGCTCTCGTACGACCTGCGTGCCGTCTCCGCCGCCTGGTGGGCGGTCTGCCGCTGCTCGCGCTTCGACTGGCCGAGCCAGCCCCGCTTCTGCAGGGCGGCTCGGCCCCGGCCCTTGTTGGCGAACTTGTCCACTGCCCAGGCCGTACCGCGCACCGTGCTGCCGGCCGCGCGGCCGGTGCCCTTGGCGGCGTTACCCGCCACGCGTCCGGTGGTCCTGGCACCGGCCACAGCCAGGCCCGGGGCCATGACGGCCGCCTTGTTGAAGGTCGCGTCGGCTCCTTCGCGGATGCCCAGCGCGTCCTCGCCGCCCGCGACCTGCGGGGTGAAGTTCCCGGCGAGGAGCTTCTTCAGCATCATGACGACGGCGACGGTGACCAGGAGCAGCATCAGCAACTGCGTACCGAGGGCCACCCTGGCGGGCAGGATCATCTGGTACAGGACGAGCAGCACGGTGAGGATGACCCCGAAGCCCGCGCGCAGGACGAAGCTGTGGATGAAGGTCTCCAGCCAGCTCTTCAGCAGTTTCTGCTGGGAGGGATGGATGCCGAGCGTGGCGACCAGCGGCAGCAGCATGACCAGGATCAGGGTGACCGCGTGCCAGAGCAGGGTGAGGGCGCTGAGCACGAGGACCATCACACCGACGATGAAGGCCGCCACGACGGAGTAGAAGGCGATGCCCACCCGGTTGCTGGAGTTCTTGCCGGCCCAGTCGTTGAACGCGACGGGGTAGATGCTCTTGTCGGGTGCCTTCTCGCCGACGGCGATGTCCTTGCGGATCTCCTGCCACTCCTTGAACTTGTCGACGTGGTCGCGCTGGTCGTCGACGTTGGTCCAGGACTGGGCCGCGGCCTGGCGCACCCGCAGGTCCTCGCAGCGCGCGCCCTTGCCCCAGTAGCAGGACGTGCCGGCGCTCTGCGGGGCGCAGACGCCGTCCGCCGATATGCGCCCGCTCTTGTTCTTGAAGATGCAGGTCTTGCCCACGTCGCCGAACTGCCCGAGGGCCCACGGCCGGAAGACGAGCGTGTCGTACATGGCGCAGCTCGACAGGCGAAGACCTCGTCTTCCGTCGTCGTCCTTGCCGCCCTTCGGCAGATCGCACGGGCTCTGCATCTCGCCCGAAGCGCCGGCGAGCACGGTCGCGGTGAACGCGGAATTGGCCTGGGCGATGTAGTTGTCCGCGCTTTCGACGACCTGGTGGTAGTTGTTTCCGGTCAGGAACGCGGTGACGGCGATGACGGTGAGGGCGGTCCAGGAGATTCCCGACCACACCTCGCGCATGTCTCCCTTGCGCCACTTGGTGAAGACCCAGAGTCCGACCAGCAGAATCATGACCGCGACGGCGGGCTTGAGCACGTTCTCGCGCAGCGTGGTCACGACGTTGTCGCGGCCCGAGTAGAGGCCGGAGAACGGGCTCGGGTTGGAGGCCATTTCCTTGATGGAGATGGAGAACCGGGTGAGAACCTTGGTGCCGTTGAGAATGGTGTCCGCGATGCCGTTGTTGACATAGGCCATGACCTGGCAGGAGTCGGCGCCGCTTCCCCACGTGCCGTTGTCCTGGGAGGCGTTGCCCTTGCCCTTGAAGGTCATGGACCAGTTCAGGCCCCGCATGCCGTTCAGCTCGTACAGGGTGTAGTTCGAGGCCTTGTCGATCGGCATCTTGACGGCGCCGGTGACCATTCCCGTGTCTTCGCTCAGGTTCTGGGCGCTCTCTCCCTGCCACTGCGCGACCGCGGGAATGATGGACTCACCGTTACTGCCCGGCGAGTCCATCTGATAGCTCTCGTCACCGGTGAAGTTGCAGGAGAAATCCGCGTACGCCGAGGTCGGTACGGCCAGTGTGAGGGCCACCAGGGCCAGCACCACGAACAGGCCGGCACGGACTGCGGCGCCGAACCTGCCGATCCTGCGGCGCAGTGCATTGCGCGGGGGCATCTTGATTCCTTTTGGGCGAGAGGAGGGGCTGCGGGCGGCGTCAGTCGGTCGGGAAGTAATCGCTCAGCACGCAGCCGTCGACGAGTCCGGAGACCTTCTTGTAGCCGCTCGGCACGGTGAAGTCCGGGTCACAGGTCAGGAACATCATTTCGGACGAACTCAGCTGCTGGACCGTGGTGTCGTTCTCCGGAACCACCGCGAAGTCCCTGCCGACCGCGAACGCGGGTCGGTCGTCGTCCTTCTTGACGGCGGTCTGGAACTTCTTCATGTCCTTGAGGGTGAACAGCGTGATGTTCCCGCCGTCCTCGCCCTCGCAGGAGGCCCGCTCCTTGATTCCCCAGGCGGGGTCTCCGGCCTCCTCGACCAGGTAGTCCGTCGCGTCCGCTTCCGCGGTCAGGTCGAGGCACGAGGTGTGCTTGTTGAGGTAGTACGCGATCGACGCCATGTCCCCGGCCGAGGGCAGCCCGAGGTCGTCCATCGGGTCGTCGCTGCCGCAGCCGGCCAGGAGGCTCAGGACCACCAGAGCGGCGCTGCCGACGACTGCTCGCTGAAGTCGCATGGGTCTCTCCTCAGGAGGGGACGTAGTCGGTCAGCACGCAGCCCGCGGCGGACGCGTCCTGCTTGCGGTATCCGGTGGGCACCTTCAGATCGGGGTCGCAGTTCTCGATCAGCAGTCCCGTTTCGAGGAGTCCGCTGGTCCGAAGGGAGTTGGTGGGGTTGACCACGAAGTCCGCGCCGATGAGGAAGCGGCCCGTGCGCAGGTCGCTGTACTTGTCGCCGTACTCCTTGTCGGCTGCCAGCGCGGTCTTGCGGTAGTTCTGCTGGAACGCCTTCATGTCCTTGGGCAGGTAGACGATCCAGCCCCCGGCCTTCGCCCGGGTGTCACCGCAGAAGCCGGCCTCGCCGATCTTCCAGGCGGCCGCTTCGCGCTTCTCCTGTGGGCTGTCGTAGTCGTCGGTGGTGCCGAGGAACCCCTCCGCCGGTGTCCCGTGCGCACCCTCGTCCGTGGTCATGCTGGTGCAGGGAAGTCCGGCCTTGGCGATGAACTCCTGCGCCTCCTTCAGCGTCTTGGCGCTGGGCAGGGCCTTCGCGTCGTCCCCGGAATCCGGCCCGCACGCGCTCAGCGTCGAGAGCAGGACCAGGGAAACGGCCGCGGTGACCAGGGACGGGGTGGGGCGCATGCGGGTGCGGCCTCCTGCTTCGGGTCGAGTGAGGGTCATACGGCGGTGGTCTGCGCGGTGCTCTGCGACGAGGCCCGGGCCGGGTCCTCCTGCACCTCCTGGAGGAACGTCCACTCCCACACGCTCAGCGGCGGATTGACGCCCTGCCGGGCCGGACGCGTCGTGCCGTTGGTGTCCGTGGCCGCGAGGATCTCCTGGAAGACCAGGTCGACGGCGACCGTGCCGACGCGCTTGTCCGCGTCGCGCTGGAGACAGACACCGGTGCGCAGCTCCTGGAGGGCCGCGATGACCTTCGGGTCGTCCTCGGGGCGGCCGAGCAGCGGGGCCACCAGGGAGGCCTCCTGGGCGGACTTCTGCTTGAAGGCGAAGACCGTGTGGATCTGGTTGGCGCCGCCGGAGCGGGCCTCGGAGTCCTCGATCTGGACCAGGTCGATGGCCTGCTGGGTGATCAGTACGGTCACGGCCAGATAGGAGCGGCCCTGCTTCAGGGCACGGCGCATCAGGTCGCGCCCGGACTCGGTCGCGGTGACGACGTACGCCTCGTCCACGAAGAGCGCCTTGGGGCGCAGGCCGACCTCACCCGTGACCGGGTTCTTCTCGTAGCCGACGTCCAGCATCTGGCTGCCGAGTTCCACGACCGCCATCAGCGCGGTCGCGGCCAGGCGTTCCGCCGGGTTCCAGTGCCGCGGGTCCGAGGACGCCGGGGACTGGAAGCCGCGGAGCGTGATGACCGTACGCCGCTTGCGCATGCTGGACAGCGGTTGCGGGTGCTCGGCGAAGGAGAGCCGTGCGTAGGGGAGGGTGCGCAGCTCGGTGAGGAGCATCTGCGCGAGCTTGAGGTCCTTCATGGCCTCGCGGTCGCCGGTCGCCACGGCGTGGTCGTACGCGGCCACCACCTCGTCGACGACCTGCCACAACGTCGGCCGTGCCACGCTCTGTTCGGCCTCCCGCGCGGTCAGGCCCTGGTCGACGGCCTGGCGGATCGCGGAGTTGTAGCGGCCGATGACCGTGGCCATGCCCTCGATGACGGGCAGGCGTACGCGCTGGTAGTCCTCGTCGCCGAGGAAGCCGCGCAGCATCGACTCCGCGAGGAGACGGCCCGAGGGGACGTCCCGGGCGATCACCCACGGGTCCAGGACGCCCGCCTGGCCCTTGAGAAGGTCGACGACCTCCGTCTCCGCCCAGAAGTCGGGGTTCACCGGGTGGAACCGGCTGTGCTCGGTGCCGAGCAGGCCCTGCTCGGCGTCCGACGCGAACGACGGGTCGTTGACCTGGGCGCCGAACGCCAGGTAGTAGCACATCTGGGCGAAGTCGGTCTTGGGGTCGATGACCAGGCAGCGGACGCCCGACTCCGACTCTTCGTAGAACTTCTGCAGGGCCAGGGACGACTTGCCACCGCCCGACGCGCCCACGATCGCCAGGCCACCACCGTCGTTGCGGGCCGGGCCCACGTGCAGCGAGTAGTGCACCGGCATCTTGCCCGCCCAGCCGACCAGGTTGCCGACCCAGCCGAGACGCTTGCCGGAGCGGTGCTCCGGGTTGTCGCCCAACTCCGTGCCGGCGGTGGGGAGTCCGGCGCCCAGCTGCTCGACCTCCTGGAGCCGGAGGTAGGGCGCGACGGGCAGCTTCGGCGCGTCGCCGGGGAGCTGGGACTGCAGCAGCCGCCACTGCTGGCGGGTCGGACGCAGCAGCGTGACCTTCAGGTCCTGCTTGAACTGCATCTCCAGGACGCGGCGCCGGCGCTCCAGCTCCTTCAGGTCAGGGGCGGAGACGGTGAAGCGGATCTGCGCCTCCATGCCCGGCATCTTGTGCTCGTCGATGTCGTCGACGAGCTCCTGGGCGCGGGTGACCTGACCGGCCAGCTTGGTGTCCGGGGTGCGGCCGGAGTTGGCCATGTCGTTCATCTCGTCGACGAGGTTGCCGCGGATCTTGTCGGCGCGGTCCTTGAACCTCAGGTACGGGATGAGCGTGAACCGCATGTCGATCTCGACCGGGAAGTCCACGTGCTGGGCGGCGTAGCGCGCCCACGCCGTCGACTGGCGGAAGCGGGTCTCGGCGGGCCAGTTGGCGGCGACCAGGGTGGTGGTGTAGCTGGTCTGCTGCTCGCCGGTGACCTCGTCGTACTGGTGCAGCACGATGTGCGTCTTGCGGTTCTCGCCGGAGAAGTCGACGACCAGGTCGAACTGGTCGGGCCCCCACGCGCGCGAGCCGAGCACCGGCTCGGGCGGCACGGGCAGGTCGCCGTGGAGCGGCTTGCGGATCAGCCAGACCAGTTCCTCACGGGTGAGCGGGGTGCCCTTGAGGCCCTCCAGGCTCTCGTGGACCTCGATCGCGACCTGCGTCCACTCGGCGAGGACGGAGGGGGACAGGTACTCGTCGGCGACCCCGGTGGCGGTGGAGACCGCCTGGTCGGCGGCGCCGCGCGCCCCCGACAGCAGCCCGGGCTCGTCGAACGGCTCGGCGCCGTCGGCGAGGACGCCCGTACCGCCGTTGCGCTTGATCGAACCCAGCTTCACCAGCAGGATGTTGCGCTCCCGCTTGGCGCCGATGCGCTCCTGGTAGTCGGCCTTGCGGAGGTTGTACGCCTTGTAGTTGTCGGTGGGGTCCCAGGCGACGGCGTTCAGGTCCTCCGCCCAGGTCAGGGCGGTGATGGGCTGGTAGAGCTTGCGGTAGTGGCACTCGACGTTGCGGTCGCCGCGGGCGAGGTTGAGCAGACCTCGGGCCGGGCCCTCGGCCATCGCCTGGAGCTCGGAGGCGTTCAGGTACTCGTCGATGGCGGTGGGCAGCACCAGGCCGGTCCACACCGAGTCGCCGTGCACGAACAGCAGGTCGTCGGCGTAGCGGTAGGGCAGGCGGAGGTCCTCGCGGCGGGCGGACTGGCCGTTGCCGCTCGACGAGCGGCTCCGGTTCTGGGACCGGCCCTGGCTCTGGCCCTGCCCCTTCTTCCCGGAGCCGGCGGCCATGATCATGGCGACCACGAAGAAGGCGACCGCCGCGCCCAGAAGGATCATCATGAACATGGAGAAGTCACCCTGCGGTAGTTGATGGGGAGTGGGAGAGCGGTGGGACGGTTCAGTCCTGGGCGGCGGGGTCCTGGGCGGTGAACGGGGAACCGTGCTGGGCTGCCGCCTGCCGCGCGGTGTCGTACCGCGTCTGCCAGCGGTGGGAACCGGGGGTCCAGAGGATGACCTGCCAGTGCAGTTCCTCCGGTTCCTGGTCGGCGGAGAGCCCTTGCAGCCGCTTCGGCTGGAACCAGTAGTCGCCCCACACCACCAGCTGCTGACTGAGAGTCAGGGCGGAGGGCAGCGGGCGGCCCCAGATGAAGTACACGGCGAACGGCGGCCCGAAGTAGAGGACCGACGTCCACATCGACATCCCGAGGAAGGGGAGGAACGTGGACAGCGTGAACAGCGTGACGAGCCAGAGCAGCCCGAAACCGAACGCCGCGCCCAGCGCGGGCAGCAGCAGGCCCGGAAGCGGGATGTTGCCCCAGTTCCAGATCCGCTTCGGGCGGTTCATCAGATCGGTGTGGTCGTACGCGACCAGCGGCTCGGGCGCCTCCTGCGTCAACGCGGTGCCTCCCTCTTCTGCTTACGGTGAGTGGCGGGAGATCAGCTGCCGTTGCCGCCGCCGATCTCGCCTCCGAGGCTGATGAGGAGGCCGGCGAGGCCCGTGGCGCCGCCGATGATCAGGGCGGCGAGCGCGATCATGCCGAAGCCCTGGAAGGCCTCGCGCATACCGTCGCCGCGCTTCATCGACATGAGCATCCGGATGCCAAGGATGAGGAGGGCGATGACGGCGACCATCGTGCCCGCGTTGCGGAGGATGTCCTCGATCCTTCCGAACATCTCGCCCAGTTCGTCGGCGGCCAGGTACATGGTGGTTCCTCTCGATGTGGCTTTCAGCGTGCTCTGGTGATGGTGCTGGGATGCGGTCCGAAGTGCCGCTCGGGCTCAGGGCTTGCCCGGCCGCTTGCCCTTCGACGACTGCGTGGAGGCTGAGGGTGAGGCTGAGGCGGACGGGGAGGCGGAGTCGGTGGCCCCCGTACCGGGGTCCTCCTCGGCGGGCTGGTTGTCCTCGTCCGAGTCGGCCCGGCCGCCCTGCGCGTCGAGCACCCCGCCGCGGATGTCCTTGATGAACCAGCCCTGTGCGGTGTTCACCACGGTCATCCGGTACGCGCGGCGCACGATCCGGCTCTCTCCCTCGCTCCAGTCGACGACCACTCGCACCTGCACGGACTGACCGGCCCGGTAGGCGTAGGGCTTGGTGTCCTGGACGTTCGCGGGGACCAGTGCCTCCGCCGTGCCGACCTTCGGTCCGGTCAGCCGTCCGGCGAGGCCGGCGGTCGCGGAGAGCGTGGCGCCGGGTGCGGTGAAGCGGGCCATGGCGGTCGAGTCCGACGCGCCCCAGGCCTCGAAATAGCCCGGCAGCACCTTCTCCTGGAGCTGCTGCGACAGGGAGGTGTCCACCACCTCGTCGTCCTTGTCGAGTTCCGGGACGTTCGCCCGCCCCGGCATCGGCATCTCGCCGATGTCGCCGGCGACGCGCATGCCCTCGCCGGACGCGAGGTCCTTGACGTAGACGGGAACGGTCAGCGTGGTGAGGTCGCCCTCGTCCGTACGGACCTGGATGCCCAGGTAGCGGCCGTGATCACCGTATTCGGCGAGCTTCTCGGAGGTGCCGTCCCAGACGGCCGAGACGGCCTTGCTGGTCCCCTCACCGCTCCAGCCGCACTCGGGGTCGACGCCCGAGGACGCGTACCGGGCGAGACTGTCCCGCCGCTTGGACGCGCCGTCCGGCGAGTACGTCAGGCAGAGCATCGCGTACTGCTCCGCGAACGTCGCCGCCTGCTGCGTCGGGAACTCGGTCAGCCGGTAGCGGGCGGCGTCCGCGGCGTCGAGGCCGGCGGTTCCGGCGCCCGAGGACCTCCCGACGACCAGACCCATCACGCCGCACGAGCCGAGTGCGAAGAGACAGGTGGTGATCAGCAGGGTCGCGCGGAGGGCCACGTGCGTACGACGGCCGCCGGCGGGGATACGGCCGCCGGGCCTGGGGACGTCGAAGTCGCGGGCGGGCTTCGCGGAAGCCGGGGTGGGGCGTGCGCCGGCGGGGGTGGCGCCCGCCCGGGTCGTGGTGGCCGCGGAGCCGGTCGTGGTGGTTCCCGCGTCGACCGTGTGGGCGGGGGCGGGGGCGGTGGCGGTGGACGGGATGGTGGTAGTGGGAGCGGTGGCCGGCCGGGGCCGGGGCCGGGGTGACGGCGTGGTGAGGGGCGGCCGCCGCGACGGCCGGGGTGGCCGGAGCGGCGGTGTGGGCGGGGGCCGTGGGGGAACCGGTGACCGCCCCGCCCCTCTTGCGCTGCTCCTTCTCCGCCTTCTTCTGCTCGTACGCGGCCTTGCGCGCGGCCCGCTCCCGTTTGCGCTTCTCCTTCTTGGAGTCACTCGGCGGGCGGGTCTCACGCGGCGGCAGGCTCGGTACGGCGGCCTGGCCCGGCGCGCGACGGACCCAGGCGGCGGCGACCTGCGCGCGCGCCGCGTCGGGGGACAGGTGCTGAGGCTGCGGCTGGGGGTAGGAGGGCTGCTGGGCCACCGGCGACTGCGCCTGGGCCTGCTGCCCGTGCACCTGCTGCCCCTGTGCCTGCCAGACCTGCTGGTGCGGCTGCTGGGGCTGTTGGGGCTGCTGGGGAGGACCGAAGGACCCGGGCTGCCCGGAAGGCTGGTCTCCGCCGACCGCGCCAGCAGGGCCGTTGTGGTCTGTCATCGAGTCGGTTACTCCAGCGAGTCGGTTCCCCGTCCGCCGCCGCGCCTACGACCGCGCTGCATGACGGGCCCTGGCCCGGCCAGGTGCGCAGGCAGTGTGACAAAGACAGGTGACGGGACCGGTTGTCCTTTCCCCGCCGGGAGTACGGGCGATTCCCGGCCGCCGGGCCGGGAGGAAAGCGCTGGGAAACGGAAGGACCCCGGGCCGGGAAAGCGGGCCCGTCCCCGCGCCCCGGCCCGGGCGCACTCGGCCCACAATGCGCGGGGCACGTCCCGCCCGACGTACCCCCGCAGCACCCCATGGGCCCACGGATCCGGCGAAGGACGAGAGTTGAGCGAGCACAACGGGCAGCCGCACGAGCCCGACCCGCGTGACTGGGACACATCCCGGCAGGCACCCGAGATCCAGCAGGCCCCCGCCGTACTGGCCCCGCAGGTCTTCCAGACCGACCGCGCCTGGGTCGACGGCTACGAGCCCGGCAACCCCTGGCAGTCCCGGCTGTGCGTGGAGACCCCGTACGGCACGTTCGCGTATCCCCTCACGCCGCACACCATGCCCGAACTCCTCGAGGCGCTCGTCGTGGTGGCCCAGGAGCAGCAGGGCCTGCCGGTGGGCTTCGGCGAGGAAGCGGAGCCGGTGGCGGGCGCGGGCGAGGAGGACGAGGAACAGCAGGGCGGCGGTGCCCGGCTCCAGGGGGGCCGGGCCGCGCGGATGACGGGGTGGGCGGTCGTCCATGACCTGTGGGAACGCGAGGATCCGACGGCGCGGATCGTGATGGGCGCGGTGGTCGTGGGGCTGTTGCTGCTCGGTATCTTCCTGACGTGAGCTGCTGATCAGCTGATCGAGAGGGAAGCGATGCTGACGGAGACGACGGGCCGTACCGCGCAGGACCTGGCGGTCGAGCTGGCGGTGCTGCGGGACGCGGACTGGGCCGCTCTGTGGGCGGGACCGCCGCAGAGCGGCATCGCCTTGGAGCGCTGGTGCGGGAGGTACGGCTGGGAGCCGCTGACCTCCGACCGGCAGCTGGTGGTGCGCACCGGCAACGGGGGCGAGTTGACCTTCGATTCCGGTGGCATCTGGGGAAGCCCGGTCACCAGTGTGTCCCTCAGTGCCTGCTGGCACGTGAAGGCTTCCGCTCCGGCGGAGAACGGTACGGTTCTGACCGCTGCGGCGGAGAGGTGGCCGACGTACCTGGAGGCGGCGACCGGCGCGCTGGGGGCGCCCGTCTGGGCCGGTCCGTGGGACGCCCCGGACTTCCCCGAGCCGGAGGACCACGCGGGTGTCTGGGAGGGCCGGGAGTCCCGGCTGAAGCACCGCAGTCCGTACCAGCTGGCCTTCTGGGGTCCGCTGGGTGAGGCCCCGGTAGAGGCGCTCTTCGTCCTGAATCAGTCGGTTTCCTTCCCGACCTGGACCCCGGACATGCCGGGCGGGTCCACGATCAGGATGGCCGTGCACAGGCCCGTCGGCTTCCGGAGCCGCCGGTGAGCCTGGGATCCCCGCCTGCCAGGGACGAGATAGAGCGGGCGTTGGCTCTGCAGGACGCGTACGAGGCCGCGGCGCCGCGCGATCGTGACGAGGCACGGGTGGCCGTCGGTCGGATGTACGCGGACTGGCGGGTGGCGCACGAGCAAGGGCGGGAGTTTCCGGACCTGTTCTCCTTCGTCCGGGATGTCGCCGGAAACGGCTCCGTCACGCATCCGGACCGGGGCGAGGTACGGGCGTTCTGGTCATGGAAGTCGCAGCCCGAGGGCGCACCGCGTGAGGTGGGACATCGCTATCTCGCGCAGGCGTGCGGGAGTTCACGTGGCATGCAGGTGCTGGAGGACAGTCCGGCCGGCCGGCAGCTGGACTCGTACCACCTCTGGAACACCGAGGTGCAACGTGCCCTGGTGGACGACTTCGAGCTGGACGAAGCCGCGGTGACGGCCCTCGCCCCCGAAGTCTGGAGCACCGTCTCCCAGCGCTACGCCGAGGCCGCCGAAGGCCCGGTCGTCGCGTTCGCCGCCGACATCGGTGCCGCGTCCGTCCTCGGCAAGGACGAACTGCCCCGGCTCCTCGCGCACACGAACGTGGGCAAGGAGAACATCAAGTTCCCGCTGCCCTCGCCCCGGCATGAGCATCTCCCCCCGGAGATCGACGGATTGATCGCGGACGACGCCGTACGGGCCCAGGTGCGGATGGACGACTTCGACCCGGCCGGGTCCCCGAAGGACTTCGCGCGGAAGCTGGGCGGCGTCGACGTACCGGAGCGGCTGCGCGAGGACCACGAGGCCGCGATGTGGCGGCTGGGGCTGGCCGACACCTACGAGCAGTTGCACCCGAAGCCCCCGACGCGGCAGCGTGCGACGGCGAGCGAGTTCCTGCCCGGCGTGGACGTACGTCTCGTCGCCCGCCCCGCCGCCCCCCGCGGCCCCACCGGCCACGGCGTCATGAACCCGGCCGCGGCCCTCTCCGTGCCGCCCCCGGCCGCCGTCCCGGCCCACCAGCCCACAGGAATCGAGCGATGACCACCCCCCGGACCAGCAGCGAGACACAACAGGACGCGGCCGAGCCGGAGTTCTACTTCGCCGACGTCTACCTCTTCGTCTCCGACTACCTCTCCCCGACGGTGCGCCGCCGCATCAACGGTTCCAGTGCCACCTGGTGCCCGAAGTGGTGGGAGCACCCGGAGGCCGGTGCCCGGCTCTCCGCGCTCTGGCTGGCCTGGGAACATCTGCGTCACGACCCGGCGCTCGGCATGTCCACCTGGTGGCTCCACCACGCCGACCCGCACCTGCGTGTCCTCATGGACCCGGATCTGGGCCCGTTCGCCGCCTGTTCACCACGGGACGGACACACGGCGTACCCGTTCGACCCGCTGCCGGTGGACGAGCGCCCGGCCTGACCGGGACCGGGAGAGGGAGCAGGCCAGGAGAAGGCCTGCACAAGCTGTCCCGGACCCTCTTTTCATCTCCTCCTCCCTTCCTCTCTTTCCCGGTGGCGTCCCGCCCCGTTTTCCCGCCGGGAATCCCCGGGCCCCTCCACCGCGGCTCCCCCCTACCGTGTCCCGGTCACCTCACCCGTACCGCCGGACCGGCTCAGCACAAGGGAGGCACGGGAACATGGAGTTGCCTGCGGAGAACAAGCGTGCCGGGCTGCTGGCCCTGGCGGTGCTCGGCATTCTCCTGGTCGCCGTGCTCACCGTGTTCACCGTGTTCGACGGGGACGACGGCGGCGGCGCGGACGAGGCGGCGCCGGCCGGCCCTTCCGGGCAGTCGGACGCGGGATCGGAGCCGGGGCCGGGCGGTCAGGACGACGCGAACGCCGACGAGCCGGCCGGCGGCGCACCCACCCCGATCGTCGCGCTGTCCGAGGTGGCCAAGGCGCACACCGTCATGGCGAGGTACATGGCCGGCCTGAGCACGTACGACCACACGAGCAAGGCCCCGGCCTGGAGCGCCCCGCTGCTCCGGCTGACCACCGACGACACGCAGATGAAGCAGGCGACCACGCTGCCGACCGGCAAGGAGTGGGCGCTCTGCCGGGCCGCGAGGTGCTCGTCGAAGGGCGCGGCCGTCGTCGTGCGCGACGCGGTGATCTCGGACGACGTGGTGCGCGGCAGCGGCCGGACGATCTCCAGCGTGGTGAAGGTGACGTCGGCCCGCGAGGCCGACGGCAAGCAGTCCACCGAGTCCAACCGGTGGCTGGTGAGCGTCAAGGAGAGCGGCGACGGCCAGTGGGCCGTGTCGGGGTTCGACATCTTCGGCCTCGGAGACGTGGGCGCCTCCGACGAGTCCGGGGGCTGAGTCCGAGATGGTGGCACCCGCTGTACTCGCGGCCGCTTCCAAGGCCGCGAAGGTCGCCAAGAAGGCCAAGCAGGCAGGCCGTGCCGCCGCCGGTCCCGGTGGCGGAAAGGGCGGCGACGACGGCAAGAAGAAGAACGGCCTCAAGCTGTGGCTGATCCTCGGCAGCGGCGGAGGCCTGGCCGCCGGGGCGGCCGTCTTCCTCGTCCTGCTGCTCATCGGCAGCATGGTGGGCGGTGTGGGCAACGGCGCCGTCGCCGCCGCCTGCGGTGACTACGCCGACAACGCCGAAGCGGGCAACACGGGCGACGCCGCCGCGACGAACCCGATCATGCCGGCCGGCAAGGTCTACATGCCGAGCGAGACCGCCCGCAACGAGATACCCCCGAGGATGATCCTCGCGGCGATGCGCGGCGCCGCCCGCTACAAGGGCCTCGACTGGACGCTCATCGTCGGGCAGATGTACCAGGAGACCAAGTACGGGCAGGACAAGTCCGCGGCGCCCGGCGGCAAGAACTCCCTCGGCTACATGGGCATCCTCCAGTTCGGCCCGCCCGCCTGGCACGACTACGGCGCCGACGGCAATGCCGACGGCACCAAGGACCTCTACAACATCGACGACGCCGCCTGGGCCGCCGCCAACTTCCTGCACGCCCAGCACGCCGAGACCAAACCCTGGAAGGCGCTCCAGGTCTACTCCGGCTCCACGGCCTCCAACACGATCTACCCGCGCGTCGTGCTCACCCAGGCCGCCCGCTACCGCGGTGTGCTCACCGGCGACGAGGACCTGATCAAGCGCTGGTACGCGCATCTGAAGAAGACCATCGACAAGAACCCCGGCTTCCCCACCCTCGGGAAGCAGTCGGACATCCCCGAGCCGGTGGGCAACGACGCCCAGCCCGGCTCCGCGCTCAGCATCGCGGCCGCGTCGCCGCGCTCGTGGTCGACTCCGGCGCTGGACGGCGGCGACGACAGCGGCGTGACCACGGCGATGGCACCGGCCGCCTACACGGCGAGCACGGCCACGCTCGCCGGTCCCGCCACCGGACTCCTCGCCGCCAGGAAGCACACCGACGGCGGCAAGGACTGGCAGTGGCCGCTGAAGGAGGGCACGTACCAGCTCGGCACCCGCTACCACGAGAACGGCACCATGTGGAGCACCGGCTACCACACGGGCCTGGACCTCGTGGCTTCCACGGGCACCCCGATCTACGCCCCGGCCGACGGCAAGGTCGTCCACGCGGGCCCCGGCGGCGCGTACGGCAACGAGACCGAGATCCAGCACGCGGACGGCGTCATCACGCTCTACGCCCACCAGACCACCATCAAGGTGTCGGTGGGCCAGCAGGTCAAGCGCGGCGACCAGATCGGCACGGTCGGCGCGACCGGCAACGTCACCGGCCCGCACCTGCACTGGGAGGTCCGGCTGCCGGGTGTGGACAATCCGTTCGTCGCGGGCCAGGACCAGGGCCCCGGCATGGTGGACCCCGCGGCCTGGATGAAGGGCAAGGTCACGGCCAGCCCGGACTACGGCACCGTGCCCGGCTCCGGCGACAAGGGCAAGGACGCCCAGTACGCCGACTGCGCCGAGGAGAACGGCAGCGCCGCCGTCGCCCCGGACGGCGCGGGCGCCTCCGGCGTCATCCCGGACGCCGACGACCCGGTGATCCGGGCGGTCCTCGGCTGGGCGCAGCGCGGCATCGGCGTCCCGTACGTGTACGGCGCGCAGCGTCTCCAGGGCCAGAACCCGACCAGCTTCGACTGTTCCAGCTTCACGCAGTGGGCCTACTACATGGCCAGCGACGGGAAGATCGACATCGGGACGACGACCGGTACGCAGGAGCCCTATCTCCGCGCGCACAAGGTGTCGCTGTCCGAGGCCCAGCCCGGTGACGTGATCTTCTTCCGGCCGGAGGCCGACGGCACGTCCGGACACGTGGGCCTGGTCTGGGACGCCAAGGGCCACAAGATCATCCACGCGCCGCGGCCGGGCAAGACCGTCTCGTTCAGCACCTGGGACGTCCAGGACAAGATCACCGGCGTGTACCGCGTGCCGATCCCCAAGGGCACGGACGCGGTCGAGGGCGACGGTACAGAGAACGCAAAGGGAGCATGAGTTGACGAAGCGTCATATCTGGTACGCCGCCGGAGCCGCCGCGCTGTCACTGGGGTTCGCAGCGGGCTGCGGCACGGGCGACGACACGCAGGGGGCCGGTGCGACGAGGTCGGCGAAGCCGAGGACGTCCGCCTCCGCCACATCCACCGGGCCCGCCTACAAGGGGGCCGCGCTGCCCGCGCTGAGCAGGCGGCCCGCGTGGAGCCTGCGAGCCGACAGCTCGACAGGCTGTGCCGGTGACCCCGCCAGGGCCGCGGCGACCTCCACCGTCGGGGACGACCCGGAGACCTGTGTGCTCGGCGACGCCGTCGTCGTCACCCAGGACCTGACGAAGTACCCCGGCTCGTCCTCCTCCGGCGACGAGCCGGACGAGTACCACTTCAGGGCCCGTCTCTACGACGCGGCCACGGGCGGCGTACGCGCCTCGGTCGATGTGGAGATCCCCGACAGCTGGCCGGGCAAGCGCGAGCACAAGCCCTCCGCGTTCCTCACGGTCTCCCAGTGGACGGACGGCTCGCCCGCCCTCCTGGTCGTCGACGGTGATGTGACCGAGGCGAGTGGCCTGAAGAAGGAGTCGGTGGAGACCTCGTACACCATGTACTCCCCCTCCGGCAGGAAGCTGGGCAGTTCTTCCTTCCAGGGCGCCGGCCGCACGGACCTGACCGCCGAGGCGGGGCACGTCCTGCTGGACGAGGGCAGCAAGAGCAGCACGTACGCCCCGATAGGCGGCGGCGACACGGTGCCGGTCCACAACAGGGCGTACGGGCAGCAGCCGATCGGGAGCGGCTTCGGCTACCGGGTCGCCACGGGCAGCGACGTGTGGGACACGAGCGGCACCTGGCTGGTCGTCAGCGACCGGCTCACCGGCAAGGAACTGTGGAACACCAAGGACGACGTCGACGTGCCCGCGGACATCGCGTCGGCGAACGACGACGACGCCAAGCCCGTCCGTATCTACCCGCTGTCGGCCGACAAGGCCCTGCTCGCCTGGGAGCTGTCGGACGACGACCCGTACGACGCGCTCCTCGGCGTGGTCGACCTCAAGACCGGCCGCACTCTCGCGCAGGGCCCGAAGGTGGCCTTCGGCGACGTCGCGGGCGACGACACGGCGGACATCGCCCTGTCCCCGGACGGCACAACCGTCGTCACCCGGTTCGGCGGCGGCGCGGTCGCCTGGAACGTGAAGACCGGCGACGAACTGTGGCGGCAGGAGGACGACGAACAGGACATCACGCCCCTGGCGCTCCCGTCGGCCGACGTGCTCTACGCCTCCGTCGGCGACATGCGGCTCGCGGCCCTGAACATGCGGACCAAGAAGCTGCTGTCCCCCGACCTCGCTCCCGACGTCTCGCTCGCCGAGGACGGCGACGCCCTGCAGTTCACGACGGACGGCTACGGCGTGCTGGCGGGACAGCATCTCTTCGTCTTCGCGCCCGGATCGGCCTGACCCGGCTGCCGGCGTCACCCAGAAAGGACCCCGCAGGTGACCGCAGAACAACAGAAGAAACCCCGCGCCGAGGACGACTGGACCTTCGAGATCGTCGCCCTCGTCGCCGTGGTCCTCCTGGGAGTCGGCGGCGCCTGGCTCGCCGCGAAGCTCGGTGCGGGCTTCGCCGACGCGCCCGGGCCGCCCTCGAACCCGCTGTCGTTCCTCGTGGCCTGCGTCAAGGGCGACTACAGCTGGCCGGGCGGTGCGGCGAGCGCCGTCGCGGCCGGTGAGGCGCTGCTGCTCGGCATCCTGGGTCTGGCGGCCTACCGGGTGCGCGAGCGTTTGCGCAACCGGCCGAAGGTCGACGGCGCGGCCCAGCACCTGGCGCAGGGCGAGGAGTTGGGCAAGCTCACGATGAAGGGTGCGGCGGCCACCGCGGAGCGGCTCGGGGTGAGGTCGAAGACCCCCGGCGTCTTCATCGGACGGTCGGTGAAGGGCAGACAGCCCCTGTTCGGCTCGTACGAGGACATGCACGTCGACATCTGGGGCCCGCGCACCGGCAAGACGACCCGGCGCGCGATCCCCGCGATCCTCGACGGGCCCGGCGCCGTGCTGGTCACCTCCAACAAGCGGGACATCGTGGACGCGACGCGCGGCCCGCGTACCGCCCGCGGCCCGGTCTGGGTGTTCGACCCGCAGCAGGTCGCGCAGGAGACGCCGAGCTGGTGGTGGAACCCGCTGTCGTACGTCACCGATGTCGCCAAGGCCCGCAAGATGGCCGACCACTTCGCCTCCGGCTCGCGGGACGCGAACGCGTCCACGGACGCCTTCTTCGACCCGGCGGGCCAGGACCTGCTCGCCAACCTCCTGCTGGCCGCCGCCACCGCCAAGGCGCCGGTCACCCAGATCTACACCTGGCTGTCCAACCCGAAGGACGACACTCCCGAGCGCATCCTGCGCGGGGCCGGTCACACCATGTCCGCCGACGGCCTCAGCGGCGTCATCAGCGCGCCCGACAAGCAGCGCAGCGGTATCTACGGCGTCGCCCAGCAGATGGCGTCCTGCCTGGTCAACCCGGAGGTCAACCGCTGGGTGACCCCGCCGGCCGACCCGTCGGCTCCGGAGTTCGACCCGCACGAGTTCGTCCGCACCGGCGGCACGCTCTACTCCCTCTCCCGCGAGGGCCGCGACTCGGCGGGCCCGCTGGTGACCGCGCTGACGGTGGCGGTGGTCGAGGCGGCGGAGGAGTACGCGACGACGCAGCGCGGCGGCCGCCTCCCCCTCCCCCTCGTCGGCGTCCTCGACGAGGCCGCCAACGTCTGCCGCTGGCGCACCCTGCCCGACCTGTACTCGCACTACGGCTCGCGCGGCATCATCCTGATGACGATCCTCCAGTCCTGGGCGCAGGGCATCGAGGTGTGGGGCGAGCGCGGCATGGAGAAGCTGTGGTCGGCCGCGAACGTCCGCGTCTACGGCGGCGGTGTCTCCGACACCCGCTTCCTGGGCGACCTGAGCGAGCTGGCCGGCGAGTTCGAACTGCGCGACTACCAGACGAGCCGCTCCTCGGAGTTCGGCGGCTGGTCCGGCAACCGGACGGTCAGCGAGTCCGTACGCCGCGAACGCGTCCTCCAGGTCTCCGACCTGGGCTCCATGCCCCCCGGCCGCGCCCTCGTCCTGGCCTCCGGCACCAAGCCGGTCCTGGTCGAGACCGTGCCGTGGTGGGAGGGTCCGTACGCCCGCGAGGTCCAGACGTCCCTGAAGAAGTACGACCCCGGGGCGCGCTGACCCACCCGTCGCGCCCCCGGCCGCACCACAGCGAAAGGCACCCCACCCGGACCCGGGCTGGGTGCCTTCGGCGTGTCGCTCTCCGCGAGCGGTTCCGTCAGCGTGCCGTCGTACGTGGACGACAAGTCGCCGACCACGGACCGACGTTCGATCTCATTCGAGGGGATCGCCCATGATGCTGACGTTCTCGGCCTTGCCGCAGTCGCAGCCCGAAGGGCATGCCCGGCAGCCGCAGGTGGCGCAGCCGCAGTAACAACGCCGGTCGCACGACATGCAGGCGCTGCAGGACCCGCAGCGCATTCCATACCCGTGCTCACTTCCGCACGTGCTCATCCGTTGTCGCTCCTTGTCGCTGTTCAGGAAAGGGCACTTCCGACGGCCCTCGGGCCGGAACCCACCTTCGCTCCGGAATAAAGAGGCCGTCCTCCCTCCGGACAGTCCGGAGGACACCCCGGTCAGGTAGAGGGAAGGCCTGTCACACTATGACCCGGAGGGGGAACTGCTCCTGGGGCGAGGGGCCGAGTATCCGTACTTGCCCGGTCGAGTGACGGACCGGGGAAGTGGCAGAGGAGAACGGTGATGGCGCGAGGCCCCATCTCTGAGGACCCGGAATTTCGTACGGTCCATGCCCCGGCCCGGAAGCGTGGTTCGCCCGCCGCGAGCGGCCGCGGTGCCGCCCGCACCCCTCGCCGGCGACCCTGACCCCACCCGGCCGTCCCTACCTCTCCTTTCCGGACATCGGCCAACGCGTACGCGTCAAACGTGTCCTCCGTGGCCTGTCGGCACGGGCCGTAGGCGACGCGCCGGTCAACCGGCGATTTCGGCCAGCTCACGCGGCCGGGGCGCGGTTTCGGGGCCTCTTGGGGCGGGGGTGGGAGAGGCCCGACCCGATGGGGGTATCCGGCCAGGGCTGCTCCGGGGACCTTGCGGTACCCGGGGGAAGCGGCACCACCATGCATCCTGCGGTGGGGCGTCACCACCGTCATCTTGTTGCAGCGGACCGTGCGGAGGCCGGGAAATTCCGTGATATTCAGGTGGAATTGGCGGCGGGGCCGAGGTGGAGCCGTGTTGCGGAGGCGGGCGGGGCCGCGCATAGTTGCGCTGCGAAAGGCGTGCGTGGTCGCGCTGTGAAGGGCCTGCGTGGTCGCGCCGCGAGATCGCTGGAGAGCTGTGTCGCGGACAGACCGGAGCACCCCGCTCCGGTCGGCGGAAGACGCTGGAGCCAAGGGTTGGAGCCAGGGGTGGGAAATGGCCGGGCACGGGACGGACGCGCATCCGCACGGTGCTGACCGACTGTGCGAGGCCGGGGATCGCGTGTATTCCCGGGCCGTACGACGGGGCCGCGTGCCCCGCGAGGACGCGGAAACGGTGCCTTGTCTGGTCGACTTGGCACTGCTGCACCCGGACCCCGACGACATGGCGTGGCTGGTGCCGACGTCTCCGCAGGAGGTCATGACGCGGCTGCTGCGGAGCGTGCACGACGAGGTCGGCGCGAGCCAGGCGCGGGTCGGGGCGGCGGTCGCCGCGGTCGAGTGGTACGCCGGGCTCGGCGGGCGGGAACAGGCACCGCAGGAGGGCGTGGCGATCCGGGTCCTCGACGGACTGCCCCGGATCCGCGCCGCGATGGACGAGGCGACACAGGCGTGCACGAGCGAGGTGCTGACGGTGCAGCCGGGCGGCATCCGCCGCGAGGACGAACTGGCGGAAGGGCTGCACCGCGCCCTCGAGCTGCGCCGCCGGGGCGTGCGCATGCGCGACCTGTACACCCATGTGGCGCGGCACGGACAGGGTCTGCACACCTACATGGAGCTGATGGGCGACGCGGCGGAGGCACGGACGCTGGACGAGGTCGTGGAGCGCCTGATCCTCTTCGACCGCAAGGTCGCCTTCATCCCCGCGAGCGCGGACCGCACGATCGCGCTGGAACTGCGCCACCCCGCCCTCGTCTCCTACCTGGTGACGGTCTTCGAACGCCTGTGGCGGCTGGCGATCCCGCTGGCGGCACCGCTGCCGGAGACCGGCATCGACGGGATCACCCACCGCGAGCGCTCGATCGCGGCGCTCCTCGCGGAGGGCCACCAGGACGCGGTGGTGGCGGAACGGCTGGGCATCAGCGTCCGTACGTGCCGCGCGCACATCGCCCGTCTGTCGGAGACGCTCGGCGCGGCGAGCCGTACGCAGCTGGGGGTGCGTATCGCCCAGGCGGGGCTGGACGGGCCACCGCGGTCGCCCGAGCTGCCGCCGGCCACGCGTGCGGCGGGCTCCACGAACGCGGCGGGGCCCGCGAACCCGGCGGGCGCGGCGAGCGCCGCGGGTGCCGCGAGTGCTCCTCGAGGCTCCCGGACCGCCCGATGAGGTAGCCGAGCCGGGCGCCACGGGTGACTCCCTCCCCTCGGCGCTCAGCCGTTCTGGTTCAGGATTCCCGACTGGGCGATGAGGAAGCCGAGTTGGGCCCGGCTGCCACTGCCCAGTGCGGTGGCCAGCTTGGCGATGTGGGCGCGGCACGTGCGGACGTTCATACCGAGCCGTCGGGCGATGGCCTCGTCGACATGGCCCTCCACGAGCAGCTTCGCGATGGAGTGCTGGATGTCGGTGATGCCGTCGGCGGCGGTTTCGTACGGGGCGCCCGCGTCCAGGGGGACCGCGCGGCCCCACATGAACTCGAAGACCTTGATCAGATAGCGGACGAGGCCCGGGTGACGCAGCTCCAGGGCCACTTGCCGGTCGTCGCGGGTGGGGATGAAGGCGACGGCCTCGTCACAGATGATGAGGCGTTCGACCAGTTCGTCGATGGTCCGTATCTCCACCTTGCCGTCGGCGATCTGGTCCACGTACGCCAGCGTCTCCGGGCTGTAGCGGGCCGTGTGCTGATACAGGGTCCGGATGCGCACACCACGTTCGATCAACGGCCGGTCCCGCTCCAGCCCCTGGATCAGGCTGTGCTCGGGGCGGCGGCCGCCCGGCTGGACGGTCAGCATCTCGGTGCGGCACTGGTCCGTGGCGAGGTTGAGCGCCGCGTTGATCCGCTCGAAGCCCTCCAGCACGGTGATGGAGTGCGTGGACACCGTGGCCTGGGCGCTGACCGCCATGAACGGCTCGAAAGCATCGGCCAGTTCGATCGACAGCCGTCTGCGTTCGGTTATCTCGCGCTCGATGGGGTTGAGCCGCTGCGCCAGGGCGACGGACGGAGGTACCGGGCGGAGCCAGTTGGGATCGTCGGGATCGGGGTGGAGGAGCGCGAACTCCATCAGGCAGGGAACGCCCGCCGCGTCCTCTCTGGCGATGCGTCCCGTACGCAGAGCGTTCGCGTAGAGGAGGCCGCCTTCATCACACAGCTCCGTTACAGCGTGGGGATGTTCCGCTTGTGCCCCATTTGTTGCCAAATCTCCACCCCCCAGGGTCCTGAACGTGCAGGAACATGATGCATCGATTGTGTGGCCATGACGTGCCCGAATGAGCCATCGTCTTATTCGACGGGGGAAGAGGAGACCTTCAAGTGAGGACGAAGCCGACTATGCGCAAGAGAATGCTTCGCTCGGTGCTTGCCGCTGCTCTTTCCGCCGTCCTGGCCTTCGGCGCCGTGAGTGGCCTGACAGGTGCGAAGAGCGACGTTCGGGCAGACAGCAGCTGGAGTCTGACGGCTCCGGCCGTTGCGGAGACCCCCCTGACCGCTGACGACAGTTCTTGGGCCTGACTCATGACTACTCCGCCCGACGACCGCACCTTCCGCAGAGAAATGGCCACCGCCTACCGATCCGGCTGGCACTTCATCGACCTGGTCACCGCCATCCCCCAAGGTGGTGACTCGTTGATGGTGACGGTCTTCGGAGAGCCCGTGGTCGTCACCCGGGACGAGGACGAGGACGTGCGGGCGTACCGGTGTCTGCGGCGGCCTCGGGGGGCGCCGCAGCCTGTGCGGTGCGCCGTGCGGTACGGAATGATCTTTGTGAACCTGGACCAGCGCGACCACCAGCTGGTGGAGCCGGAAACCCCGGACGTGCGGACCATCTCAGCCACCCCCCGCAGTGCCTGACGCGATTCCCCCGTCGTTGTAGATCGCGCAGGTACTTCCCCCCGCAGCGGCGTCACCGTGACCTGAACACGGTGACGCCGCTGTAGTTTCTGCTGGGATCTCCAGGTGTCCACCCATGTCCACGGCATATCCACAGTGGCCGGAACCAGCCTCTCCCCACCCCTGAGTGCTTCCCCGCCCCCTCAGCCTCTCCCCATCGCCGAGGTCAGTTCGATCTCGATCACCACGCGTGACGGGTTCGGCGACGGCTCGCGCGTGTAGCGCTCCGCGTACCGGCGCTCCGCCTCCGCGATCCGCGCCGGCTCCGTGCGCACGCACGCCCGTCCCTCCAGCGTCGCCCACCGCCGCCCGTCCACCTGGCAGACCGCGGCCCGGGCCCCCTCGGGACCGGCGGCGGCCAGGACGTTGGCCACCTTCGTGCTCGACTTGTTGGTGATCACTCGAGCGAGTCCCGCCTCGGGGTCGTACGTAACCCCGACGGGCACCACATGCGGGGTGCCGTCGGGTCGGAGCGTCGTCAGGGTGCACAGGTGCCGCTCCCGCCAGAAGTCGAGATACGCGGGGTCGGGATCGCGCGGATTCACGGGGTACGTGGCCATGGGGCCGAACCTAGCCGGTTTCCGTTCCCGGCACCCCCGAAGCACCCCCCGATCGGCCCCCGACCGGGCCCCCCGACCGGCCTTGAGTGCAATAGACTCAACTTTGTGTACGCTTCCAATGTCAGAGACGGCTGACGCCCGAGAGCGAGCACAGGAGGAGACAGCGACCGTGGACGCCGAGCTGACCAACAGGAGCCGGGACGCCATCAACGCGGCCACCAACAGGGCCGTGTCCGAGGGGCACCCGGATCTCACCCCCGCGCATTTGCTGCTGGCGCTGCTGGGGGGCAAGGACAACGAGAACATCACGGACCTGCTGGCCGCGGTCGACGCGGACCAGGCCGCCGTGCGCGCCGGCACCGAGCGTGTCCTGGCCAAACTGCCGAGCGTGACCGGTTCCACCGTCGCGCCCCCGCAGCCCAACCGCGAGCTGCTCGCGGTCGTCGCCGACGCGTCGCAGAGGGCACAGGACCTCGGCGACGACTTCCTGTCGACCGAGCATCTGCTCATCGGGATCGCCGCGAACGGCGGCGCGGCCGGCGACGTACTCTCCCAGCAGGGCGCCAGTGCGAAAAAGCTGCTGGAGGCGTTCCAGAAGACCAGGGGAGGGCGCCGGGTGACGACCCCGGATCCCGAGGGCCAGTACAAGGCGCTCGAAAAGTTCGGTACCGACTTCACCGCCGCCGCGCGGGACGGCAAGCTCGACCCCGTCATCGGGCGGGACCAGGAGATCCGGCGGGTCGTGCAGGTGCTCAGCCGCCGCACCAAGAACAATCCCGTCCTCATCGGTGAGCCCGGCGTCGGCAAGACCGCCGTCGTCGAGGGACTCGCCCAGCGGATCGTGAAGGGCGACGTCCCGGAGTCCCTCAAGAACAAGCGGCTGGTCGCGCTCGACCTCGGCGCCATGGTGGCCGGGGCGAAGTACCGCGGTGAGTTCGAGGAGCGGCTGAAGACCGTGCTCGCCGAGATCAAGGACTCCGACGGGCAGATCATCACCTTCATCGACGAGCTGCACACCGTCGTGGGGGCCGGCGCCGGCGGTGACTCCGCGATGGACGCCGGCAACATGCTCAAGCCCATGCTCGCCCGCGGCGAGCTGCGCATGGTCGGCGCCACGACGCTCGACGAGTACCGCGAGCGGATCGAGAAGGACCCGGCGCTGGAGCGGCGCTTCCAGCAGGTGCTCGTCGCCGAGCCCTCCGTCGAGGACACCATCGCGATCCTGCGCGGGCTCAAGGGGCGCTACGAGGCCCACCACAAGGTGCAGATCGCGGACAGCGCCCTGGTGGCCGCCGCGGCGCTCTCCGACCGGTACATCACCTCCCGCTTCCTGCCCGACAAGGCCATCGACCTCGTCGACGAGGCGGCCTCCCGCCTCCGCATGGAGATCGACTCGTCCCCGGTCGAGATCGACGAACTCCAGCGTCAGGTCGACCGGCTCAAGATGGAGGAGCTGGCGATCGGCAAGGAGACCGACGCCGCCAGCAGGGAGCGTCTGGAGAAGCTGCGCCGCGACCTCGCCGACAAGGAGGAGGAGCTGCGCGGACTCACCGCCCGCTGGGAGAAGGAGAAGCAGTCCCTCAACCGCGTCGGTGAGCTGAAGGAGAAGCTCGACGAACTGCGCGGCCAGGCCGAACGCGCCCAGCGCGACGGCGACTTCGACACCGCGTCCAAGCTGCTGTACGGCGAGATCCCGGCCCTGGAAAGGGACTTGGAGGAGGCCTCCGAGGCGGAGGAGGAAGCCGCCCGGGACACCATGGTGAAGGAGGAGGTCGGCCCCGACGACATCGCGGACGTGGTCGGCTCCTGGACGGGCATCCCGGCCGGCCGGCTCCTCGAGGGCGAGACGCAGAAACTCCTGCGCATGGAGGAGGAGCTGGGGCACCGGCTCATCGGGCAGTCGGAGGCCGTGCAGGCGGTGTCCGACGCCGTACGGCGCACACGAGCCGGAATCGCCGACCCGGACCGCCCGACCGGTTCCTTCCTCTTCCTCGGCCCGACCGGTGTCGGCAAGACCGAACTCGCCAAGGCCCTCGCCGACTTCCTCTTCGACGACGAGCGGGCCATGGTCCGCATCGACATGAGCGAGTACGGCGAGAAGCACACCGTCGCCCGGCTGGTGGGCGCCCCGCCCGGCTATGTCGGGTACGAGGAGGGCGGCCAGCTCACCGAGGCCGTGCGCCGGCGTCCGTACAGCGTCGTACTCCTCGACGAGGTCGAGAAGGCGCACCCGGAGGTCTTCGACATCCTGCTCCAGGTGCTGGACGACGGACGACTGACGGACGGCCAGGGGCGGACGGTCGACTTCCGCAACACCATCCTGATCCTCACCTCGAACCTGGGCAGCCAGTTCCTGAGCGGGCACGGCCCGGCCGAGCCGCAGACCTCGGAAGAGGAGAAGAAGCGGCAGGTCCTGGAGGTCGTACGGGCCTCCTTCAAGCCGGAGTTCCTCAACCGGCTCGACGACCTGGTCGTCTTCTCGGCGCTGAACCGTCAGGAGCTGGAGCGCATTGCCAAGCTCCAGATCGACCGGCTGGCCCAGCGGCTCGCCCAGCGTCGGCTCCGCCTGGAGGTCACCGACGCGGCGCTGGCCTGGCTCGCGGAGGAGGGCAACGACCCGGCGTACGGCGCCCGCCCGCTGCGCCGCCTCGTCCAGACCGCCATCGGCGACCGCCTCGCGAAGGAGATCCTGGCGGGCGAGGTCAAGGACGGCGACACGGTACGGGTGGACGCCTTCGGTGAGGGCCTGATCGTGGGCCCGGCGACCGGCAAGACGCTGTAACGCCCGGCACCTCGCGGTGACGCTCAGTACGTACGGGCGTCGGACGAGACGAGGGCGGTGCCCCCGCGGGCCCGCCCTCGCAGCGAAAACCGGACACAGCCACCACCGGCCCCACAGCACCGTGCGCACCCGCGCCGTCCCCCGTTCGCCACCCCGTCGGCGAAGATCAGCCAGATCCTGTCAGCCCACCGGCGGACAGGACCGGCCAGGGGTTGCCACTCCCCGCCCCGGATGGGGGAGGATGGCGTAATCCGTACGAAGGGAAAAACACGGTGAGCATCGACCCGTCCTCGATTCCGAACTTCGGGGGCCAGCCCGAGCCCGAGCCGCAAGGACCGGCGGGCCCCGTGGTCCCGGATCAGGACCTCGTGAAGCAGCTCCTCGACCAGATGGAGCTCAAGCACCTCGTCGACGAAGAGGGAGACCTCGTCGCGCCGTGGGAGCAGTTCCGTACGTACTTCATGTTCCGCGGTGAGGACGACCAGGCCGTCTTCTCGGTGCGCACGTTCTACGACCGGCCGCACCAGATCGACCAGAAGGCCGCGCTGCTCGAGTCGATCGACGACTGGAACCGGCGCACCCTGTGGCCGAAGGTCTACAGCCACACCCACGACGACGGCACCGTCCGCCTGATCGGCGAGGCGCAGATGCTGATCGGCACCGGCGTCAGCCTGGAGCACTTCGTGTCGTCGACCGTCAGCTGGGTCCGGGCCGCCATCGAGTTCGACAAGTGGCTCGTCGAGCAGCTCGGCCTGGAGCAGGACGTCAACGAGGCCGAGAAGCCCGAGGACGACGAGTAGACCCGAGAGATCTCGGAGGTTCTATAGAGGCGTGCGGGCGAACGCGACCAGATACGCCCCGTAAGCGAACGAGAGCCCGGCCAGGGCGCCGACCACCAGGACGGCGTGCGACGGCCGGGCTCTCGCCGTCCGCACCAGGGCCCGCGCCAGCGGGATGAGCAGCGGGAACGCGGGCAGCAGGAAGCGCGGCTTGCACTGGAAGAAGCCCGCCCCGCCGAGCGCGACCAGCAGCAGTACGCCGCTGTGGACGAGCAGCGGCAGCGGTGTGCGGTCGGCGATCAGCAGCGCGAACAGCAGCACCGCGACCGCGACCAGCAGCAGCGAGATGGGGAACACGAACCGGCCGCCGTGCAGCAGCAGGCGCTTGACGAAGAGCAGCGAGCCGTAGCCGAGGTCGAAGCGCGAGCCCCACAGGCGCTGCACGGTGAAATAGCCGCCGAGCAGATCGCCCTGGCGGTGCCCGGCCCACCCGACGTACCCGCACCAGCCGAGCGGCGCGAGCGCGGCGCCCGTCCACAGCCTGTGGGAAACTCCCCGTCCGCGCGACCGCCAGATCTCGTACGCGGCCGTCACGAGGACCGCGGCAGCCACCGCGCAGCCGTTCGGCCGGGCCAGCCCCGCGCAGGCCGCGAGCACGCCCGCCCACACCCACCGGCCGGTCAGCACCGCGTACAGCGACCAGGCGGCGAAGGCGGTGAGTACCGGTTCCGTGTACGCCATCGACAGCACGACGGAGTGGGGTAGCAGGCCCCACAGCAGCACGAGGGCGGTGGCGATCGCGCGGCCGTACAGCCGGTTGCCGATCAGGTAGATCCCGTAGGCGGCGACCGCGGCCGCGATCCACGAGACCAGCAGGCCCGCCGTCTCCAGGCTCAGCGGGGTGACCTCGGAGACGGACCGCAGGAGTCCCGGGTACAGCGGGAAGAAGGCCGTGTCGCTGCGGACGACGGCCGGCCGGACGTACTGCGGCCCGACGTAGCCGTGGGCGGCGATCCTCAGGTACCAGACGGAGTCCCAGGAGTGCCCCAGCAGCCGCAGGGGGCTCTTGCCGCTGGCCCAGGCGACGGCGGCGAGCACGAGAAACCCGCAGAGCCTGGCGGCGGCGAACAGCCCGAGAGCGGCGGCGGCCGTCGTGGGCAGACGGCGCGCGGCACCGGTCCGGCGGGCACCGCCGCCCGGGGGACCCTCGGGGTCTTCGACGGACGGGGCCGGAATGGTGAAGGCGTGGGTCACACGGGAACTCTCTGTCCCCCCAGGGGCTTGTGCGAGCTGTGCGCGCCCGTGCGAGTACCGCTGCCCCCTGCTCGGCGCGCCGCCGACGGATCGGCCGGGCGGGCTGGTAAGGGTGCGGCTTCTCCGGCGGCCCGGCTCAGGCAGCGGAGCCGGCCCCGCAGCCGGAGCCGGCCTCGCGGCGGGGAGTCAGCCGCGCAGCGTGCCGAGGCGCTTCGCCGCCTCCTCCAGTACGTCCGTGCGCTTGCAGAACGCGAAGCGGACGAAGGGGGCGCCCGCCTCGCGGTGGTCGTAGAAGACCGCGTTCGGGATGGCGACCACGCCGGCCCGCTCGGGCAGCGCGCGGCAGAAGGCGAAACCGTCTCTCTCGCCGAGCGGCCGGATGTCGGTGGTGATGAAGTACGTGCCCGCCGGCCGGAAGACCTCGAACCCCGCCGCCGTGAGCCCGGCCGCGAGCAGGTCGCGCTTGGCCAGCATGTCCGCGCGGAACGCCTCGAAGTACGTGTCCGGCAGCGCGAGCGCCTCGGCGACGGCGTACTGGAACGGCCCGGAGGCGACATACGTCAGGAACTGCTTGGCCGAGCGGACGGCCGTGACCAGGCCCGGAGCCCCGGTCACCCAGCCGACCTTCCACCCCGTGAAGGAGAAGGTCTTGCCCGCGGAGCTGATCGAGACCGTCCGCTCCCGCATCCCCGGGAACGTGGCGAGCGGCAGGTGCTCGGCGTCGTCGAAGACCAGGTGCTCGTACACCTCGTCGGTGACGACCAGCAGATCGCGCTCGACGGCCAGCTCGGCGATCGCCGTCAGCTCCTCGCGCGTGAGCACGGTTCCCGTCGGGTTGTGCGGAGTGTTGACGAGCAGCAGCCGGGTCCGGTCGGTGACGGCGTCGCGCAGCTCGTCGAGGTCGAGGCGGAAGCGGCCGTCCTCGGGGTGCGGGCGCAGGGTGACCGGCACGCGGGTGCCGCCGGCCATCGCGATGCAGGCGGCGTAGGAGTCGTAGTACGGCTCGAAGGCGATCACCTCGTCGCCCGGTTCGAGGAGCGCGAGCAAGGTGGCCGCGATCGCCTCCGTCGCGCCCGCGGTGACCAGGACCTCGGTGTCAGGGTCGTACGTCAGCCCGTAGCGGCGCTGCTGGTGCGCGGCGATCGCGGTCCGCAGCTCGGGGACGCCGGGCCCCGGCGGGTACTGGTTGCCGCGGCCGTCGCGCAGCGCCCGCACCGCCGCCTCGCGGATCTCCTCGGGCCCGTCGGTGTCGGGGAAGCCCTGGCCGAGGTTGATGGCCCCGGTGCTCATGGCCAGGGCCGACATCTCGGCGAAGATCGTCGTCCCGAACTCGGCGAGCCGGCGGTTGAGGAGAGGGCGTGCGCTGGAGGTCATGGCCGCCATCCTGCGCCGAAGCTCTGGAGTTCCTCAACTCTGCTTTGCCACGTGAGACAGGCGGGCATGCCCCCGTCACGCAAGAACATGCAGGACGAACAGCAGAACAAACAGCAGGACGAACAGCAGCACGAAACAGCAGCATGAACAGCAAGGCGAGCAGGCAACGAGAACGCGCATGAGCGAGGCGCCCACGGGGGGTCGCTTCGGGGGAACGAAAGGAGGGTGACGCCATGATCATCGGCATCATCCTGGCGGTCGTCTGTGTCGTACTGGTGATGGTCTTCGTGGCCACCGACCGCGGCAACAAGAAGGCCGGGCTGCGGTCCGGCAGCCGGTCCGGGGGCTCGCGCCGCGGGGCGGGCGGCGACAGCGGCGGCAGCTGGTGGGCCGCCGGAGGAGCGGCCGACGGGTCCTCCGGCGGCCACCACTCGGGCGGCCACCACTCCTGCGGGGGCGGATCGTCGTGCGGCGGGGGTTCGTCCTGCGGGGGCGGCTCGTCGTGCGGGGGCGGAGGCGGATGCGGAGGGGGCAGCTGACACGGGGCAGCTGAGCTCCTCGGGGGAAACGCGCCGTCACGTGAGGAAGTGCCCGTCGGGACATCGGTTCCCGGCGGGCACTTCGACGTGCCGGGGCGCATGACCGACATATCGGGGCGTACGGCCGACATGTCGGCGCGCCAGGCGCGCGCCGTAGTTGAACAGTTGAGCTGTGGAGCCCTCGGGGGGATGGAAACCGCACGAAGTTGGGTAAAAACGCTGTGGTGGTGCCACCGTTCATGATTCCCTCTCAATCACCAACGCAGCCCCTCGGACGGCCTGCGGACATCTTTCACCGACCGGGTCTCCCGGACGTCCTGCCCGATGGGCTGACCGTGCCGATCCCCCAGTGCCGGCCGGGGGCGCGCCGGACCCACTCCCCCTTTGCCCTTTGCGTGCTAGCGGAGCCGATCCATGCTCACGACCCTGAACACCTCGTACACCGACACGTGCGCGGCCGACCTCGCCTGGACCCTGGGACGCGAGCCGCTGCCCGCCCTCGCCACCCTCGACCTCGAACTGGCGGGTGCGAAGCTCCAGATGAGGCTCCTCGGCGCCTCCCACCAGGTACTCCTGGAGGAGAAGCGGGGCAACTGTTCGGAGACTGTCGCCTGCATCTCCGGCAGCAGTACGCCGCTGCCGCTCGGCGTGGCCAAGCGGGTCGGCGACTGGGAGTACGAGTTCGCGGCCCGGGTGGAGGTGCTGTCCCCCGGCTCCTTCGCGGGCCGCGCCCAGGAATTGCTGGCCCTGGTCTCCGACCACCCCCACGGCCTGGCCGGCGTCTTCCCCGGCAGCCCGCACGCGTTCACGGCACTGCTCGCCCAGCACCACGAGGGCCAGGTGCACTGGCGTACGTGGCACGCGTATCCGCAGGACGGCCAGTTGGTGGCGACGCGGACGCGGGTGGGGGCGCGGGTGAGGGCGACCTCGTGAGCGGATGGCAGGGGATGGTCACCCAGGCACCGGGCCGGATGCGGGCGGGCGTCAGTTCCACACGTGTGGGTGACGTAGCGCGCCGCAGGCGTGACGTAGCGTTCCCATCGTGATCGAACCGCACGCGCCTGCACCGCCCGGCGCCGCGCCCCCGTGGGGCGGCCAGAGCCGGCCGTGGCTGCCCGTACGGCCCGGTGTCGGACGGTTCTTCGTCCTGGCCGGCGTTTTCGTCTGCGCGGCCTGTGGACTCGTGTACGAACTCGAACTCGTCGCGCTCGCCTCGTACTTGATCGGTGACTCGGTCACCCAGGCTTCCGTCGTGCTCTCCGTGATGGTCTTCGCGATGGGCATCGGCTCGCTCGCCGCGAAGCGGCTGCGCCCGCACGCCGCCGCCGGTTTCGGCGCGATCGAGGCGGCGCTCGCGCTGGTCGGCGGCTCCAGCGCCATGGCGCTGTACGCGGTGTTCGCCTGGACCGGCGACTGGGGCGGGGTGTGGGCGGGCGGCCCCCGCTGCCTCCTCGTCGCCTTCTCCCTCGCCATCGGCCTGCTGATCGGCGCCGAAGTCCCCCTGCTGATGGAGCTGATCCAGCGCATCCGGCGCCAGGACGCGGGCGGCGCGGTGGCGGACCTGTTCGCCGCGGACTACGTGGGCGCGCTGGTGGGCGGACTGGCGTTCCCGTTCCTTCTCCTGCCCCTGCTCGGCCAGTTGGAGGGCGTACTGCTCACCGGCACGGTCAACGCGCTGGCCGGCGGTGCACTCGTACTGGGGCTGTTCCGGCGGGACTTGACCCGGCGCGGCCGCTGGCTGCTGATCGTCGTCAACCTGGTCGTCCTCGGCCTGCTCGCCACGGCGGCGGTCCTGGTCGACGACTTCGAACGGGCGGCACGCCAGGCCGTGTACGGCAGGGACGTCCGCGTGGCCCTGCAGACGGGCGTCCAGGAGGTGGTGCTGACCGGCGGCACCCGCGGGCGCCCCCTCGACCTCTTCCTCGACGGCCGCCTGCGGGTCAGCGGCCATGACGAGCGCCGCTATCACGAGGCACTCGTCCACCCCGCGATGAGCGACGGCCGGCACGCGCGCGTGCTCGTCCTCGGCGGCGGTGACGGCCTCGCGGCCCGCGAGGTGCTGCGGTACGCGGACGTGGCGCGGGTCGACGTGGTCGAACTGGACGCGGGCGTCGTACGGCTGGCCCGCCGCGACCCGGCCCTGTCCAGCCTCAACGCACACGCGTACGACGACCCGCGGGTGCACGTCGTGACGGCGGACGCGTTCTGCCGGCTGCGGCACACCCGTTCGGCGTACGACGTGGTGATCTCGGACCTCCCGGACCCGGGCATCACGGCGAGTACGAAGCTGTACTCGCAGGAGTTCTACGGCCTGGTGAGCCGGGTGCTGGCCCCCGGCGGCCGGCTGGTGGTCCACGCGGGACCGGTCGCCTCCCGCCCCCGGGCCTACTGGACGGTCGAGGCGACCGTCCGGGCCGCGGGGCTGCGCACCGTGCCGTACCGCGTGGGCGGCCGGGACACGGGCTTCGCGGCGGGCCCCGACCGCTCGACCGACGCGTCCCGGGCACCGCGCGACTGGGGCTTCGTCCTCGCCTCCCGTACGGGCCCGGCCCTCAGCCTCGGCCCGGGCGGGCCGAGGCTGCGTACGCTCACCCGGGCGTCGCTGGCCGCGGACGCGCTGGACCCGGGCCGCGCCCGTCCGCCGGACGTGGCACCGTCGACGCTGGTGCACCCGAGGTACGCGGACTGAGCGGTCGTGGTGTTTCCCGCATCCGCATCTGCATCCGCTGCCACTCGCTGAGCGGTCGTACGCCTGCTCGCTAGGCCGACCGGGAAGCGGGCCGGGGCAATACCGCGATACGTGGGTGCGGTCCGGGCCGTGCTGGGTAGGCTCGGCTGACATGGAGCATGAGGTGTTCGTTCCGGTTCCTGCCGAGCGGCTGCGGGAGACGTTGGCCGACCCCGCCCGGGTCGCCCGGGCGGTACCCGGGCTTCAACAGGACGCGGGGACGCCGCCCGTCGCGGGGCGCCTGAAGGTGCGCGTCGGCGGCCACACGATCACCTACCGGGGTGCGCTGCGGATCGCGAGCCAGGAGGACGGTTCCTTCGCGGTCGAGGGTGACGCGACGGAGGCGCGGGGCGGCGGTTCCGTGAAGCTCGCCCTGACGCTGCGGCTGCGGCCGGCGCAGGACGGCACGACTCTCGCCTTCGACGGCACGGCGACGGCGGACGGCCGGGTGGCGGAACTCCCACCGGAGACGGTGACCTCGGCGACGACCCGCCTGCTGACCCGCTTCGCGGAGAACGTGGCGACGGCGACGGCGACGGCATCGCCGGAGGCGGAGGCGGAGGCGGAGGCGGAGGCGCCGGAACCCGCCGGTTCCGAGGTGACGTCCGATCCGGAGCCGGTGCCCGAAGCCGAGCCTGCGCCGCAAGCCGAAGCGGAGCCTGCGCCGCAAGCCGAAGCCGAGGCCCCCGCGTCCCCGCCGTCGTCCCCCGAGGAATTCGACGAGGAGGACGACCTCGTCGCCGAGGGCTTCGTGGGCGAGGGGGAGCCGCCCACCGATGGCTTCGTGGGGGAGAGCGGGCCCCCCGCCGAGGCGGCGCACGCGCGGCGCACGATGATCGGCCGCAGCGCGGAGGAGGTGGACCACGCGCCGCCCCGCGGCCGTTACGCCCCGGTCCCCGCGCCGGAGACGACCACCGCCGGAGCGACCCTCCGCTGGGCGGCCCCCGCGGCGGCGCTCGTGGTGGCGTCGGCGATCGTCGTGGGACGCGTCCTGCGCCGCCGCCGCTGACACCGGCCCCGCGAGGCCCCGCGCACCCGCAGGATGCCCCCGGCGCCCCGCAGGACGCCCCCGGCGCCCCGCAGACGCCCCGCCGACGACAGGCCCCCTCGAGCCCCCAGTAGGGTCGCCTTCGTGAGTAACGACGAGATCACGCTGACCGCGGGCGACGCGGAAGTGGCCCTGGTACCGGGAAGCGGCGGACGCGTGCGCAGCCTGCGCGTCGGCGGGGTGGAACTGCTGCGGCAGGGCGAGCGCTACGGCTGCTTCCCGATGGTTCCGTGGTGCGGCCGGATCAGGGACGGCAAGTTCCGCAACGGCGCCACCCTCCACCAGATGCCCCTCAACTCCCCGCCGCACGCCATCCACGGCACCGCCAGGGACGGCGCCTGGCGCGTCGCGCGCACCGGCAAGAACGAGGCCGTCCTCACGTACGACCTCGTCGAGCCGTGGCCCTACCCCGGCCGCGTCACCCAGATCGCCGCCCTGACCGAGGACTCCCTCACGCTCACCATGAGCGTGGAGGCGTACGACTCCTCGTTCCCGGCCCAGATCGGCTGGCACCCCTGGTTCAACCGGAACCTGGGGCAGGACGACGCACGCGTCGACTTCACCCCCGCCTGGCAGGAGGAGCGCGGCGCCGACCACCTCCCCACCGGCAACCGCGTCGCCCCCCTCCCCGGCCCTTGGGACGACTGCTTCGGCATGCCCGACGGCGTCCACGTCACCCTCAGTTGGCCCGGGCAGCTGGAGCTCACCGTCGCCTCCCGCGAGGAGTGGGTCGTCGTGTACGACGAACAGCCCGAGGCCGTCTGTGTGGAGCCGCAGACCGGCCCGCCCGACGGACTCAACACCCGTCCGCGCCTGGTCACACCCATCGAGCCGCTGGAAGCCACGACCACCTGGACGTGGCGGACGCTGTAGAGCCCGCCGCGCGGCGCCGTCTACCCTGGCCGCATGGATGACGTACGTGGCGCGCTGTTGCAGCAGATCAAGGACAAGGCCGTGGTGCACGGCAAGGTGACCCTCTCCTCGGGTCTCGAGGCCGACTACTACGTCGACCTGCGCCGCATCACCCTGGACGGGGAAGCCGCGCCGCTCGTCGGACAGGTGCTGCTCGACCTCACCGCCGACCTCGACTTCGACGCGGTCGGCGGCCTGACCATGGGCGCCGACCCGGTCGCCGCGGCCATGCTGCACGCGGCCGCCGCGCGCGGCCGGCGCCTCGACGCGTTCGTGGTCCGCAAGGCCGCCAAGGCCCACGGCTTGCAGCGCCGCGTCGAGGGCCCCGAGATCAAGGGCCGCCGCGTGCTCGTCGTCGAGGACACGTCCACCACCGGCGGCTCCCCGCTCACCGCCGTGGAGGCGGTCCGGGAGGCCGGCGCGGAGGTCGTGGGCGTCGCGACGATCGTCGACCGCGCGACCGGCGCCGCCGAGAAGATCGAAGCGGGTGCCGGAGTCCCCTACCGCTTCGCGTACGACAAGGACGAGCTGGGCCTCGACTGAGCCCGCACCCGCGGTTGTCCACAGGGGGCGCGGGGAGTTTTCCACAGGCGGGACCGTCGTGCCCGAGCATCCGGTCACGTCTGGAAGGATGGGGACGACGATGACGTCGCCCCCCTAGGTCAGGGCCGTAAGCAACACGCCACCCGCACATACAAGGAGCGGTCAGATGCCCATCGCAACCCCCGAGGTCTACAACGAGATGCTCGACCGGGCGAAGGCAGGCAAGTTCGCCTACCCGGCCATCAACGTGACCTCGACCCAGACCCTGCACGCTGCGCTGCGCGGCTTCGCGGAGGCCGAGAGCGACGGCATCGTCCAGATCTCCACCGGTGGTGCGGAGTTCCTGGGTGGTCAGTACAAGAAGGACATGGTCACCGGCGCCGTGGCGCTGGCCGAGTTCGCGCACATCGTCGCCGAGAAGTACCCGGTCACGGTCGCCCTGCACACGGACCACTGCCCGAAGGACAAGCTCGACGGGTACGTCCGTCCGCTGCTCGCGATCTCCGAGGAGCGCGTCAAGGCCGGCCGGAACCCGCTGTTCCAGTCGCACATGTGGGACGGCTCGGCGGAGACCCTCGCCGACAACCTGGCCATCGCGCAGGAGCTGCTCGAGAAGGCCCGCGCCGCGAAGATCATCCTCGAGGTGGAGATCACCCCGACCGGCGGCGAGGAAGACGGCGTCACCCACGAGATCAACGACTCGCTGTACACGACGGTCGAGGACGCGATCCGCACGGCGGAGGCGCTGGGCCTGGGCGAGAAGGGCCGCTACCTGCTGGCCGCGTCCTTCGGCAACGTGCACGGTGTGTACAAGCCGGGCAACGTCGTGCTCCGCCCGGAGCTCCTGAAGGAGCTCAACGAGGGCGTGGCCGCGAAGTTCGGCAAGGCCGACCCGTTCGACTTCGTCTTCCACGGCGGCTCCGGCTCCACGGAGGCCGAGATCCGCACGGCCCTGGAGAACGGCGTCGTCAAGATGAACATCGACACCGACACCCAGTACGCGTTCACGCGTCCGGTCGCCGACCACATGTTCCGCAACTACGACGGCGTCCTGAAGGTCGACGGCGAGGTCGGCGACAAGAAGACCTACGACCCGCGTACGTGGGGCAAGCTGGCCGAGGCGTCGATGGCCAAGCGCGTCACGGAGGCCTGCGCGAACCTGCGCTCGACGGGCACGAAGATCAAGTAACCCCGTTCTCACGCGCTGAGCCCGGCACCCGCTGAGGTGCCGGGCTCTTCCGTGTCCGCCGGGCCCCGCTCTTCCGTATCCTCCGAAGCATGGCCGCCTCCGCGCAGGACCTCCCCGCCGTCAGGATCGCCACCCCCAGCGGCAAGTGGATCCTGCTCACCACGGTCCTGGGCTCCAGCATGGCCATGCTGGACTCGACGGTCGTCAACGTCGCGCTGCCCCGCATCGGCCGCGATCTGAACGCGGACCTCGCGGCCCTCCAGTGGACCGTCAACGCGTACATGCTCACCCTCGCGGGCCTGATCCTCCTGGGCGGAGCCCTCGGTGACCGCTTCGGACGCCGGAAGATCTTCGTCCTCGGCGTGATCTGGTTCGCCACCGCCTCACTGCTCTGCGGCCTCGCCCCGAACGCCGGCGTGCTCGTCGCCGCCCGCGCTCTGCAGGGCATCGGTGGCGCCCTGCTCACCCCCGGCTCACTCGCGCTCATCCAGGCGTCGTTCCACCCCGACGACCGTGCGAGAGCCGTCGGCCTGTGGTCCGGCTTCGGCGGCATCGGGGCCGCGGTCGGCCCGTTCCTGGGCGGCTGGCTGGTGGACGGCCCGGGCTGGCGCTGGGTCTTCCTGCTGAACGTCCCGGTGGCCCTGCTGTGCGCCCCCGTCGCCCTCAGACACGTACCGGAGTCGAAGGACGACCGTATCCACGGCCGCGGCTTCGACGTCCTCGGCGCGGCCCTCGGCGCCCTCTCCCTCGCCCTGGTCACCTACGCCCTGATCGAGGCGCCCACCGGCTCCCCGGCCGTCGCCGTGACGGCGGTCGCGGGGGTGGCCGCCGGTGTCGCCTTCGTGTACGTCGAGAAGCGGCGCCCCGACCCGATGATGCCGCTGGACATCTTCGCGTCCCGCCAGTTCACCGCGGTCAACCTGGTCACCCTGTGCGTGTACGCGGCGTTCGGCGGCTTCTTCTTCCTGACCGCGCTCCAGCTCCAGGTCGTGGCCGGCTACTCGGCCCTCGGCGCCGGCACGGCCCTGCTCCCCACGACCGTCATGATGCTGTTCCTGTCCGCCCGCTCGGGCGAGCTGGGCCAGCGCATCGGCCCGCGCATCCCGCTCACCGTGGGCCCGCTGCTGTGCGCGACCGCCATGCTGCTGATGCTGCGGGTGGGACCGCACGCCTCGTACCTCACCGACGTCCTGCCCGCGCTCCTGGTGATGGGGCTGGGCATGGTCACCCTGGTCGCGCCGCTCACCGCCACCGTCCTCGCCTCCGTGGACAGCGGCCGGGCCGGTCTGGCCAGCGGCATCAACAACGCGGCGGCCCGCGCGGCCGGCCTCATCGCCGTGGCCGCGCTGCCGCTGCTCGCCGGGATGGGCCCGGAGGCGTACCGCTCGGCGGAGCAGTTCAACGACGCGTTCCGGCGGGCGATGCCGCTGTGCGCGGGTGTGCTGGTGCTGGGGGCGGTGCTGGCCTTCACGTCCGTACGCCGACCGGCACCGGACTGCCGACGCCCCGAGTGCCACACACACGGCGCGCTGACCGCCCCACCCCTGGAGCCGGGCCGCCCCCTGCCGACGGCGGCTTCCGGTGCCGGTTCGAGCGCGGGTTCCGGCGCCGGTTCGAGCCCGGGTTCCAGTGCCCCTTCCAGCCCCGGTCCAGACACCCCCAGCCCGTCCGGCGATTGAGGACGAGGCCGTTCAGGCCGAAAAAAGCGGGGTCTGGGGGCGCAGCCCCCAGGGGGACGGCACCCTCGACACCCGCCACCCGACGCCGAACGCCCACCCCACTCCCGCACAACCCCCGGAGGGTGCCGCAGACTGGAACCCATGACGATTCACGGAAACCTTCTCGGGGGCCCGCCCCCGACGCACCTCCCCGACGACCCGGAGCCGCGCGAGCTGCTCGCGAGCGGCACGGCGCCCGCCGACGTCGCGGCCAAGTACCCGACCTCCTCGCTCGCCTGGGCGCAGCTCGCCGACGAGGCGTTCGAGCGCGGCAGCGTCGTCGAGTCGTACGCGTACGCCCGTACCGGCTACCACCGCGGCCTGGACGCCCTGCGCCGCAGCGGCTGGAAGGGCCACGGCCCGGTGCCGTGGGAGCACGAGCCGAACCGCGGCTTCCTGCGCGCCCTGCACGGCCTCGCCCGCGCCGCGCAGGCGATCGGCGAGCAGGCGGAGTACGAGCGCTGCACGCAGTTCCTCCAGGACTCCTCCCCGGCGGCGGCCCAGACGCTGGGCTAGGCCCGGTCCCTGGGCCAGGACTGGCCGCTCAGCCGGGCCAGGACTGGTCGCTGGGCTGGTCAGAGGATGTGTGAGGCCCGTCTGTGATCAGGCGGGCCTTGCCTTTTCGGGGGACGATTGCGGAGGATGCCGGTGGGGACCGGGGCCCCCGTGTCGGTAACGGCAGGGGCGGACCGCTACCCGGAGTACGCATCAGGAGACAGCGATGTCCCATCAGGCTCAGCCCGCAGAGGCTTCGGAGCCCGAGACCCCGCATCTCGACTTCGCAGGGACCACCCCGTACGAGGACTATGTCCAGGCGGACGTCCTCACCCATCTCCAGCACACCCTCTCCGACGACCCCGGAGAGATGGTCTTCCTGGTGACGACCCAGGTCATGGAGCTGTGGTTCACGGTCATCGTGCACGAGTGGGAGACCGCGGCGAACGCGCTGCGCGGCGACGACATCCCGGTCGCGGTGGCCGCGCTGAAGCGGTCGGTCCGGGAGCTGGAGGCGCTGAACGCGTCCTGGCGGCCCCTCTCGCAGCTCACGCCCGCCCAGTTCAACTCGTACCGCTCGGCCCTCGGCGAGGGCTCGGGCTTCCAGTCCGCGATGTACCGGCGGATGGAGTTCCTGCTCGGCGAGAAGGCCGCGTCCATGCTGGTCCCGCACCGGGGCGCGCCGCGCGTGCACGCGGAGCTGGAGAAGGCGCTGCACGAGCCGAGCCTGTACGACGAGGTGCTGCGGCTGCTGTCGCGGCGCGGGTACGGGGTACCGCGCGCCGTGCTGGAGCGTGACGTCTCGCTGCGGTACGAGCCCTCGCCCGAGGTCGAGGCCGTGTGGACCTCGCTGTACTCGGGGAAGCCGGACGACGAACTCGCCCGGCTCGGCGAGGCGCTCACGGACGTCGCCGAGCTGGTGTGGCGATGGCGCAACGACCATCTGGTGGCCACGCGCCGGGCCATGGGCGCGAAGACCGGCACGGGTGGCTCGGCCGGGGTGGCCTGGCTGGAGAAGCGGGCGCAGAAGAACGTGTTCCCGGAGCTGTGGACGGCGAGGTCCCATGTCTGAGCTGGCCGTCAGGGCGGAGAAGTCGGACGCCGCCGACGAACTGGCCGGGCTGCGTGAGCGGTTCGTCCTCGACGAGGCCGTCTACCTGGACGGGAACTCGCTCGGCGCGCTGCCGGCGGCCGTCCCCGGGCGGCTGGACGACGTCGTACGCCGTCAGTGGGGCTCGCTGCGCATCCGTTCCTGGGACGAGAGCGGCTGGTGGACGGCGCCGGAGCGGATCGGCGACCGGATCGCGCCCCTGGTGGGCGCGGCAGCCGGGCAGATCGTGGTCGGTGACTCCACAAGTGTCAACGTGTTCAAGGCACTTGTCGGTGCGGTGCGTCTCGCGGGCGAGGGGCGGGACGAGATCCTCGTCGATGCCACGACGTTCCCGACGGACGGCTACATCGCGCAGTCGGCGGCGCGCATGACGGGGTGCGAACTGCGCCCGGTCGCGCCGGACGAGGTGGCCGACGCCCTCGGCCCGCGTACCGCCGCGGTGCTGCTGAACCACGTCGACTACCGCACGGGCCGGCTGCACGACCTGCCGTCCCTGACGGCGGCGATCCACGCCGCGGGCGCCCTGGCGGTCTGGGACCTGTGCCACAGCGCGGGCGCGCTGCCGGTCGGGCTCGACGCGCACGGGGTCGACCTGGCGGTCGGCTGCACGTACAAGTATCTGAACGGGGGCCCGGGTGCACCGGCGTACCTGTATGTACGCCGTGACCTTCAGGACCGCTTCGACTCCCCGCTGCCCGGCTGGAACTCGCACGCCGAGCCCTTCGGGATGCGTACGGCGTACGAACCGGCGGCCGGTGCCGTGCGCGGGCGCGTCGGCACGCCCGACATCCTCTCCATGCTGGCCCTGGAGGCGGCGCTGGAGGTGTGGGACGGCGTGTCGGTCGAGGCCGTGCGCGCCAAGTCCCTCGCCCTGACGGACTTCTTCCTGGAGTGCGTCGGGGCGTACGTGCCCGAGGGCGTGGTCGAGTCCCTGACTCCGGCCGCGCACGCGGAGCGGGGCAGTCAGGTGGCGCTGCGCTGCCGGGACGCCGGTGCGGTGATGAAGCGGCTGGTCGAGCGGGGCGTGGTCGGGGACTTCCGTTCCCCGGACATCCTGCGGTTCGGCTTCACTCCGCTGTACGTGGGGTTCGCGGATGTGGAGCGGGCGGCGCGGGTGCTCGCCGAGACCGTGGGCTGACGCGCGCCGCCCGGCTCACAGGAACCGGGAGACGAACTGGGAGAGCCCGTTGACGGCGGTGAGTACGGCGGTGACGCCACCGGCTCCCGCCGTCAGCGAGTCGAGCAGACTGCGTACGACGGTCCTGCTCGGCTGCGGGTCCTGAAGCTGGTTGCCCAGCTCCCGCGCCACGTCGCGCAGCCGCCGCGCGTCGGGCAGGGCGGCGGCGTGCTGGGCGAGCAGACCCTGCAACTCCTCCAGGCGGCGCAGGAGTTCGCGGGCGTCGTCGGCGGCCCGGGGGTCGGCGTTGTGGGTGACGCTTCCGTTGTGGGCGTACAGGGTGCCCCGGTTGTCGTTGGCGTAGACCCGGTTGTCGTCGCCGTGTGCCATGTCCTGTCTCCTTCGGTGTCTCGCCGTGTCTCGCCGTGTTTCGCCGTGTGAGCTGTGTCGGTCGTGCCGGTCGTCCGGGTCGTGCCGGTCGTGTCGGTCGTGTGAGCCGTGTGAGCCGTGTGAGCCGTGTCAGCCGCGCTGGGCGGACGGCCCGGGCGCCTGGCCTTTGCCGCCCTGCGGATGCCGGACCCTCTTGTTGTGGGCGTACATGGTGCCGCGGTTGTTGTTGGCGTAGACCCGGTTGTCGTCGCCGAAGTTCTGCACCACGTTCTGCTGGAACCGCTGGAAGTCGTCCGAGTCGATGCCCTTGGCCTCCAGGAAGTCGCCGATCGTGTTCAGCAGGTGCTGCTGGGTCGTGTTGAGGACCCGGCTCAGGTCGCGGCCGAGGAAGTAGTGGCCCTCGTCCAGACCGCGCGCGAACTCGCGGATGCTGAGCTGGGCGCCGTAGTCGAACCGGTAGCCGCCGCCGATCGTGCGCCGCTGCCGGCGCCGCCCCGCCGCCGCGGCCCGGGAGGCGGCCGCACGCCGGGCGAGCGCTCCCGGCGATCCCAGCAGCGCGCGTGGCGTCCACGGAAGCGCCGCGGCCAGCGCACGGACGGCCGCTCCCGCCGCCGTCCGGTGGGGCAGATTGTCGACGGCGTAGTACTCGGGACGCATCGGCAACAGGGCGTACGCCGAGAACTCCAGGTAGAGCGTCCCCTGGACCTGGACCGCGCGCAGGAACATCGTCAGCACCAACTGACCGCTCCAGGCCGGGACTTCGATGCTCACATACGAGCGCCGGGCCGCGCCGAGCCCGTCCGGCATGCCGCGGATGAGGTGCGGCGGGATGCGGGTCAGGGGCGGCTGGAACCGGTCGGGCAGCAGCCGGGGGTCGCGGGCGACGTCGTTGCCGCCCACGAAGAGACGTTCCTCCACACGCAGGTTGGCCAGGCCGAGCCGACAGGCCGCGGCGATGAGCACCTCGTACAGCTCGTCCTTGGTGAAGGGCTGTGGCCTGCGCCGGCCGCCGTCCTCGCGGGGTGAGCCCTTGCGGATGTCGACGGGCCGGTCCCACTCCTCGATCTGGTCGCCGCTGCCCGCGAAGGGCCAGTAGTCGGAGCAGACGACCAGGTTCCCCGCGGGCCGCTCGGCCACGGTGGCGAGCCGGTCGCGGACCCGCCCGCTCAAGGCGTCCGGCGCCTGCGCGGGATCGTAGTGCTGAGGGGCGAGCCGCCGGCGCAGGACGAGGTACTCGGTGACCCAGACGTCCACGCCCAGGACCAGCCAGGCGAGGGCGAGCAGCAGCAGCGCGCCGGCGGCGTACGGGCGCCACCAGCCGCCGAGGTCGGCCGCCTTGATCGCGTCGACGTTGCCGCGCGCCCCGAGCCCGAGCAGCGCGACGAGGCAGCACAGCAGCGCGCACAGCGCGGCGTCGCGGGTCAGCCGGCGCCGGCGCGCGGACAGGGCCCAGCGGGTGACGGTGCCGAGGTCGGCTCCGAAGACCGGGGCGAGGGCGCGGTAGGGCTCGTCGACGACCTGGTGGACCACCAGGTCCGCGAACCACGGGTCGAACTGGGTCGCGGCCGCCAGATGCCGGGTGGTCATGCTCCGGGCGTCGTCCTCGACGGGCGGGGGCGGGGCGTGGCGCGGGGGAGGGGGCGGCAGGTCGGGGTCGGGTCCGTGCCGGCCCGCGAAGCGGCGCCGACGGGCGTCGCCCAGGTCGGTGACGGTTGAGGTGTCGTGCTCGCGGTCGTGGCCGTGTGGCGTCCGGCCGGCGGCGCCGGGAGCCTGCGGGGCGTTGCTGCGGAACACCAACTGCACCGAACCGAAGTGGAGGTGGTCGCCCTCGCTCAGTCTGACCGGTCGGCCGGGGTCGAGTCGCCGCCCGTTGTGCAGGACGCCGTTGCGGGAGCCCAGGTCGCTGAGCCAGACTCCGTCGCTGCCCAGACGCAGCTCGGCGTGGCGCTTGCTCACGTCCGAAGGCGCCAGCCGGATGTCACCGAGCCGCCCGACGATATGCGAGGCGCGCGTCAACTCCCATGTGGTACCCGCGAGTTGCGGCGGAACAGCCGCTACCAGATAGGGCGGACCGCCCCCGTTCCCCACCACAATGCATCACTCCCCCGTTCTGCACCGCCATGCACGGCCATGGTCCGTGTGCGCCGGTGTGCCCCGCAATACGCAAAATTGGGGGTGGGCGAAGGGGAGGAAACGGAGTACTCCGGAGTACTACCCGTGGGGTTGTACTCCGGAGTACTACCCCACGACGTACGCCTCTGCCCTCGCCGCGGCGAGGGCGGCGTCGGCGGCCCGGTCGGCGTCGGCGGGCTCCGGGGCGGTTCCGGTGGTGAGCAGCGCGTAGTAGAGCGGCGCCGACACGGCCCGTACGACCGTCGCCGCATCGGTACCCACCGGCAGCTCCCCGCGTTCCACCCCCCGTTCCACGCAGGGCGCCCACTCCGCGACGCGCACCTCGTAGAACCGCCGCAGTGACTCGGCCGTACGGGCGTCGCACGTCGCGGCGGCGATGACCGCCCGGAACAGCGCGCCCTGGCGGGCGTCCGCCAGCGTCCGCTGCACCAGGTGCGCGTTGGCCCGCAGATCCTCCCGTACGGACCCGGTCTCCGCGCGGGGCAGCGACTGTTCGGCCATGTCGTCCAGCAGGTCGGCGACCAGGCCCGTCACCGACCCCCACCGCCGGTACACCGTGGTCTTGCCGACCTCCGCCCGCCGGGCCACGTCCGCCAGATCGAGATGCGCGAACCCCTGCTCGGCCAGCACGTCTCCGGCCGCCCGCAGCACGGCGGCCCGCACGCGCGCGGTCCGGCCTCCGGGGCGTACGGTGCCGGGTTCGGCGGACATGAGGCCTCCTGCGGTGAGTCGGACGGGGTGGGGACAGCGTAACGAAACGGCAGAACCATTTAACCCTCACCGAGCGTGACATCCCCGTGTTGGCGCACGTCACCGGCCTGATACCGTCCCCGCCAACGGTCGATTAGCCCCGGCCGAGCTGTTCCCAATTCCGTTTTGCCGCTGAGAGGTTGGAGCATGCCGGACGACGCCGCACCCCGCGATGCCGCAGAACCGCGCGATGGGGCGGAACGTGAGGTGGCGAAACGTGCCGCCGCGGAAGAGGCGTCCGTCTTTTCGCACCCGCCCGTCGAGCCCGACTCCACGGCCTCGTACGGCGCTCACCCCGATCAGGTGATCGACTTCTACGCTCCGCGCGGGGTCGAGCCGGAGGCGCCGGAGGTACCGGGAGCGGCGGCGGGTTCCGGGGTGCCGGGGGCTCTCGCTCCCCTCGTGGTCGTTCTGCACGGGGGCGCCTGGCGGGCTCCGTACGACCGGCGCCACGTCACTCCCTTCGCCGGCTTCCTGGCCCGCCGTGGCTTCGCCGTGGCCAACGTCGAGTACCGCAGGGGCGCCGACCCCGTCCCGGCGCGGGGCGGTGCGGATGTCCCGACGGAGGGCGGTGCGGCGGCCGCTCAGGGCGGTGCGGGCCCGGTCGCGGGTCGCTGGCCCGACACCTTCGACGACGTGGCGGCCGCGCTGGACGCGCTCCCCGCCCTCGTACGCGAGGCGCTTCCCCAGGCCGACCTGCGCCGTACGGTGATCACCGGCCACTCGGCGGGCGGCCACCTGGCCCTGTGGGCGGCGGCCCGCCATGTCCTGCCGGCCGGCTCCCCGTGGCGCACCGAGAGCCCGGCCCCGCTGCGCGGCGTCGTGGCGCTCGCCCCGATCGCGGACTTCGGTGTCGCGCGGAAGCTGGACGTGTGCGGCGGCGCGGCCACCCAACTCCTCGGTGGCGAGGCCGCGTTCACCGACCGTCGGCCGCACGCGGACCCGGCGCTCCTGCTGCCCACCGGTATCGCCACGACCCTGGTCCAGGGACGCACCGACATCGTGGTTCCGCACGCGGTCGCCGAGGCGTACGCGGACGCGGCGGCGAAGGCGGGGGAAGTCGTCGGCCTCACGCTCCTCGAGGGGGTCGGGCACTTTCCGCTGATCGATCCGGCGGCGGACGCGTGCGCGGTCGTGGCCGAGGAGATCGCGCAACTGGGCTGGTGACAGCCGGTTGGCAGCCGGTTGGCAACCGGGTTGACAGCAGGCTTGGCAGCCGGTTCGCGTCCTCCCTGTCATACCCGTAATACCTGAGAGCTACGTCCCAGGTGAGCTCCCCAGCATGACGCGGGCGACGTGTCACGCTCCGTAATTTCCCTTCCATGGACGCCCGTTGAGTCAGCGGGCCTGCTGGGAGGGGAAGCGCATCATGGGGTTCCGGGCCAGGAGGTCGGCGGCAGAGGAGACGGCTCCGCCCGCGGACGGCACCGAGCGCGCAGGCGTGCGCGACGGAGGTCGTGGAGGCATACGCGTACGCGACCGGGGTCGTGGCGGTGTGCGTGACCGGGGTCGTCGCGGCGTGCGTGACCGGGGTCGTGGCCGATCGAGCGGACGCGGGTTCGGCCGACTGCGCCGCACTCTGCTCGCGGTGCTGATCGCGGGCGCGGTCGTCGTCCCCGTGTCCGCCGCGGCAGCGCACCCCGAGATCCCCGCTCCGGCACCGGCGACGCTCGCCCCCGTGACAGCGGCGACGCTGGAGGCGACGTACGCGGCCAACCGCGCCAACGCCGCGGAGGCGTCCCGCATGGCCGGGGCCCACGGCGACCACGCCCGCGCCGCGGCCGACCGCTCCATGGCCGCCCCGTCCCGGGACTTCCTCACCTTCGACGGACGGGGCAGGGGCCGGGCGGTCGAGGTCTTCGGCGACCTGGCGACGGCCGACCGCGTCGCCGTCCTGGTCCCGGGCTCCGACACGACGCTGGACACGTACGGCCGTTTCCGCGCGGGCGCCCTCGCCCTGCACCAGAGGACGGGCCCGCGCACGGCGGTCATCGCCTGGCTCGGCTACGAGACACCCCGCACCATCAGCACCATCGCCCTCACCGCCACCCGGGCCAAGGAAGCGGCCCCCCAACTGCGGGGCCTTATCAGCGAACTTCGCGACCTCCACGAGCTCTCCGAGAATCGTGGACTCAACCCCTCCTCGCACCCCGCCCCGCACATCTCCCTGCTCTGCCACTCGTACGGCACGGTGGTCTGCGCCCGCGCCGCCGGTGACCTGGACGTCGACGACATAGCCCTGCTCGGCAGCCCCGGCACCGGCGCGGACTCCGCCGCCGCCCTGCACACGCCCGCCCGCGTCTGGGCGTCCCGCGGCGCCGACGACTGGGTCGAGGACGTCCCGCACACCCACGCCGACCTCTTCGGCACCACCGTCGGCTTCGGCACCGACCCGGTCTCCCCGTCCTTCGGCGCCCATGTCTTCGCCGCGGGTGACGGCGGCCACAGCGACTACTTCAGGCCGGGCTCGGTGTCCCTGGACAACCTCGCCCGCATCGTCCTCGGCGACACCTCGGAGGTGACCCGTGCATAGGCCGACCCTGCGACAGGACGTACGGACGGACGTACGGACGGACGGACGCGTCGACATGAAGGACGGCGCACGCACAGCCGCACGAACAGCGGTACGCGCCATAGCCACCGGCATACGGGACGGTGCCCGCCGGGTGGACACCGCGACGCCCGCGCACCGGGACCGCGCGGTCGACACCCTGCGTGCGTTCGCGATCCTCGGGGTCGTCCTGGGCCACTGGCTGGTGACCGCGCTCGTCGCGGACGGCGGGACGCTGCACACGGCGAGCCCGTTGCAGCACATGCCGTGGCTGGCCCCGATCTCCTGGGTCTTCCAGACGCTCGCCGTGTTCTTCCTGGTGGGCGGTCATGTGGCGACGAAGGGGTACGCCTCGGCACGCGCGCGTGGCACGACGTACGGGCGGTGGCTGCGATCCCGGCTGGCCCGTCTGTTCAAACCCGTGGCGGCGGTACTGACGCTGTGGACGCTCGCCGTGGGCGGTCTGCTCGCGGCGGGCGCGGACTTCGGCACCGTACACACCCTGGTGAAGCTGGCACTGTCCCCGCTGTGGTTCCTGCTGGTCTTCGCGGGGCTGACGGCGGCGACACCACTGCTGACGCGCCTCAACCCGCTGTGGCCGCTGGCCGTCGTTCTCCATGTGGACCTCATTCGCTTCGGACTCGGCGGGCCCTCCTGGCTCGGCTGGGTGAATGTGGCCGCGGGCTGGCTGGTGCCGTACACGCTGGGCGCGGCCTGGACGCGCGGTGAGCTGGACCGCCGTCGCGCGGGCTGGGTGCTGCTGGCCGGCGGCGCGGCGGCGACGGCGGGGCTGGTCGCGTGGGCGGGCTACCCGGCGTCGATGGTGGGCGTCCCCGGCGCCGCGGTGTCGAACCTCGATCCGCCGACTACGGCCGCCGTCACCTTCGGCCTGGCCCAGTGCGGCCTCGCGCTGCTGCTGCGCGCCCCGCTGCGCCGGATCACGCGCCGCCCCCTGGCCTGGGCGGCGGTGGCACTGGTGAACCTCTCCGCGATGACGATCTTCCTCTGGCACCAGACGGCCATGATGGCGACCACCGCCACCGGCCTTCTCGCGGGCCGGCTCCCCGGACTGCACACCACCCCGGCCGGGTTGAGCTGGGTCGCCGCCCGTCTGCTCTGGCTCCCCGCCTTCGTCCTCGTCCTCGCGGTGTGCTGGGCGGCCTTTCGCGTCTACGAACAGGGCGGCCGTCGCAGTGGAGGCCGCCGCTCCCAAGTGGTCCTTGTCCACAACTCGGGCCGAACGCAAGCGCAGGCGACCGACCGTGCCTAGGGTTGACCGGGTGGACGAGGCACGGCAGGCGGACCCCGGCAGTGGACCCCCGCCCCCTTCCGCTTCTCCACTCTCCGCCTCGACGGCCCTCCGCCGCCCCCACGACTACTTCCGTGCCCTCCGCGCCGACCTGTGGACGGTCGCGGCCGACCCGCTGCCACCCCTGTCGCGCCCGCGCAGGCTGCGGTGGTTGCCGCACGTCCTGGTGTGCGTCGTCGCCCTGACCCTGGCACTCGCGGGCACGGAAGAGATCAGAACCGGCTACCACCTGGCCTCCGGGCTCAGTAGGGTGCTCGGGTTTCTGCAGGGCGGAGCCGTCGTTCTCGCCCTGCGGCGTCCGGTTCCCGCCTGGTGGCTGTCGCTGGCGGTCACCGCCGTGTCCGCGGAAGCCGCGCGGATCGCCCAGGACGGCGTCGCGTACGGCGTCTCGGTACTGCCCTCGCCCTCGCCCGTGTCCTCGATCAGGCCATCGTGGCCCTGGACGTCGCAAGGGATCATGGCGTGCGCCTTCGTGCTGTTCCTGCTCGCCCTGCGGGTTCCCGTCCGTGCCTCCATCGGGGTACTGGCCCTGACCACCCTGGTGACGTACTTCCTCCAGGGCATCCAGGGTGCGACGGCGTACTCTCCGACGGGCCTGTTGGCGGTGCTCGTCTTTGCCACCGTCGTCCTCGTCGGCGCCGCGCTGAGGGGCCGCCGCGAGGCCCGTACACAACTGGTCGAGCAGGCCTCGCTGACCGCGGAGGAGCGTGCCCGCCGGACCGTTCTGGAGGAGCGCAGCCGCATCGCGCGCGAGCTGCACGACGTGGTCGCGCACCACATGTCGGTGATCTCCATCCAGGCCCAGGTCGCGCCCCACCTCGTGGAGAACCCGTCCGAGGAACTGAGGGAGAACCTGGCGGGCATCCGGCAGAACGCGCTGGAGGCCCTGACCGAGCTGCGCCGCGTCCTGGGCGTCCTGCGCTCCGAGGACCCGCAGGACCCGTACGGGATCGGCAGCGGCACCGGCGACGCCCCCGACTCCCCGCAGCCGACCCTCGCCCGGCTGGACGCCCTCGTGGAGAACACCCGGGCCGCCGGCCTGACGGTGCTGACCGAGATCAGCGGCGACGCGCGTCCGCTGCCGCCCGGCGTGGAGCTGTCCGCGTACCGGATCATCCAGGAGGCCCTCAGCAACGCGCTGCGGCACGCGCCCGGTTCCACGGTCCGTGTCGAACTCACCCACTTTCCGCGGGGTGTGCAGGTGCGGGTCATCAACTCCCGGCCCCAGCGGCCAGTTCCGCCCTCGCCGGGCGCGGGTCACGGGCTGCTGGGCATGCGGGAGCGCGCGGCGATGCTGGGCGGCACCCTGGTCACGTCCGAGACCTCGTGCGGCGGCTACGCGGTCGCGGCCTTTCTGCCCCGTTCCCGGGACCAGGGCCCGGCGACCGGCGACGACCTGCCGCACCCGCCAGGTCCGAGAGACTGAGCAGCCCGACGACCCGACCGGGTCACGAGGCCCACAGGACCGACAGGACCGACAGGACCGACCGACCCGACCGACCCGACGGGGCTCAACGGGCCCGACAGGAGAAGAGGAACCATGACGAGCAGTGCCATCCGCGTACTGATCGCCGACGACCAGATGATGGTCCGGCAGGGCTTCACGGTGCTGCTCAACACCCAGCCCGACATCGAGGTGGTCGGTCAGGCGGTCGACGGCCTGGACGCGATCGCCAAGGTCGCCGAACTCGCCCCGGACGTCGTGCTGATGGACATCCGCATGCCCGAACTCGGCGGCATCCAGGCCACCGGCCGTATCGCCGTCGACTTTCCGCAGGTCAAGGTCTTGGTGCTCACCACCTTCGACCTCGACGAGCACGTGTACGACGCCCTGCGCGCCGGCGCCTCCGGCTTCCTGCTCAAGGACGCCTCCGCCGACCAGCTCGCCGAGGCGGTCCGGGTGGTGGCGGCGGGCGACGCGCTGCTCGCTCCCGGGATCACCCGTCGGCTCATCGCGGAGTTCTCCCGCCTCGACACCACACCCCGCGCCCCGCTCAAGGTGCGCGTGGGCGAGCTGACCGAGCGCGAGACGGAGGTCCTCGCCCTCATCGCCCAGGGCATGTCCAACGCGGAGATCGCGGACCGCCTGGTGGTGGCCGAGCAGACGGTGAAGACCCATGTCGGCCGCATCCTCGTCAAGCTGAGCCTGCGGGACCGTACGCAGGCGGCGGTCTTCGCGTACGAGTCGGGGCTGGTACGGCCGGCCGGATACTGAGCCGTCTTCCGGAGGCCGCCGGGCCGGTTGCCGAGCCGCCTTCCGGAAGCTGCCGGGCTGGTAGTCGAGCCGTCTTCCAGAGGCCGCCGGGCCGGTAGTCGGGCTGCCACGGAGCCCGCCGGAGCGGCCCCGGGGCCACCCGTAGTACCTGAGACGGATCCTGAAGGACCCCTCTCACTGGTGACGACCACGACCCCGGGTTCGGCCTACCTTTTCCATGTGACCGAGACGACACAGATGCAGATGACGCCACCGGGGGGCGGGGCCACGCAGCGCAGCCCGGAATTCCGGCTGGCCGTGGATGCCCTGCGCGGCCTGCGGCAGGACCTGATCCACGACGCCTTCGCCTACCGCCCGCTCCCGCGCATACGAGTGGACGGACCGCGGATCCGCCGCCTGCCGGAGGGGATCCGGGAATACGCGAGCTGGACCCCGCACGGGATGGTGGCGGCAGCCGGTCTGTTGTCGATGGCGATCGGCGTCAGCTCCGCCGAAGGCTCGGGCACTTCGCTCCTGTTCGGTCTCCTCGCGCTGCTCCCGGTCCTGCTCACCCTGGTCCGGCCGCTCGGTGCCTTCTGGTTCTCCATGGCGGCGACAGCTGTCGTCGGCGTGTTCGCCGACATGTGGGACGACTGGCCGTGGCTGCCCAGCAGCTTCGCGGCCCACCTGACCGTCCTGACGGTCGTGGCACTGCGCACAAGGCCGCGCATCGCCGCGTGGATGTGGTTTCTGACCGCGGTGTACGGGATCTTCGCCGAGACGTTGTTCGGCTCGGGTCACTACGGGACGAACACCCTGCCGCTGCTGTTCGTCTCCGCGCTCGCCCTCCTGGCCATCACCGTGCTGCACACACGCCGCGCGGCCAAGCAGGAGGTGACCGCCCAGCAGTCGGAGACGGCGCACGAGCGTTCCAAGCGCACTCTCCTGGAGGAGCGCACCACGATCGCCCGTGAGCTGCACGACGTGGTCGCCCACCACATGTCCGTGGTCGCCATCCAGGCGGAGGCCGCGCCCTACCGCGTGGAGAACCCGCCGGAGGAACTGGAGAAGGCCTTCGCCACGATCCGGGAGAACGCGGTGGCGGCGCTGACCGAGCTGCGCCGCGTCCTCGGCGTGGTCCGCGCGGAGGACTACGAGGCGCCGGACGCCCCCCAGCCCACCCTCGCGGACCTCGACGCCCTCCTGGCGAACGTGCGGGAGGCGGGCCTGACCGTGGACAAGGCGGTGACGGGCGCGGTCCGCGAACTCCCGCAGGGCGTCGAGCTGTCGGCGTACCGGATAGTCCAGGAGGCCCTCAGCAACACCCTGCGGCACGCGCCCGGCGCGACGGCCCGGGTGGAGATCGGCTACGTCCTGGGCGGCCTCGGCCTGCGCATAGTCAACGGCCGCGCGCCGGGCCTCACCCTGGTGAAGTCCACGCACGGCGCCGGGCACGGCATCACGGGGATGCGCGAGCGGGTCTCGATGCTGAACGGTGAGATGACGGCGGACGAGACGGAAGACGGGGGCTACGAGGTGACGGTGTTCCTGCCGGTGTCCATGCTGGAGGACTCCCCGTGACGAGTGACGCGATCCGTGTACTGATCGCCGACGACCAGATGATGGTCCGGGAGGGCTTCTCGGTGCTGCTCGGGGCGATGCCGGACATCGAGGTCGTCGGGGAGGCGGTCAACGGCCGGGAGGCGGTGGAGCGGGTCCGTGAGCTGGCGCCGGACATCGTTCTGATGGACATCCGTATGCCGGAGATGAACGGCATCGAGGCCACGCGGGAGATCGTCGCCGCGGGCGGGGCGGCGAAGGTGCTGGTGCTGACGACGTTCGACCTGGACGAGTACGTGTACCAGGCGCTGCGGGCGGGGGCGTCCGGTTTCCTCCTCAAGGACGCCTCGGCGCGCCAGCTGGCCGACGGGGTGCGGGTGGTGGCGGCGGGCGAGGCCCTGCTGGCGCCCTCGGTGACGAAGCGGCTGATCACGGAGTTCTCCCGGCTCGCGGAGACACCCCGCCTGTCGGCCTCGGTGCACGCGGCCTACGGGGAACTGACGGAGCGTGAGACGGAGGTGCTGGTACTGATCGCCCAGGGTCTGTCGAACGCGGAGATCGCCGGGCGCCTGGTGGTCGCCGAGTCGACGATCAAGACCCATGTGAGCCGGATCCTGGTCAAGCTGGGCCTGCGGGACCGGACGCAGGCGGCGGTGTTCGCCTACGAGGCACGGCTGGTGACGCCGGGGTAGGGCGTGCGGCGTCCTTTTCCATACGCTCGGTCAGGTCGTCGCCAGCTCGCACCACACGTACTTGCCCCGGTTGCCGAATCTGGACAGGCGCTGCCGGCCCCGGAGGCTGGAGCAGGCGCTGACGAGGGCGAGGCCGCGGCCGTCCTCGGCGTCGGTCAGGTCTTTCAACTCGCCTGGGAAATAAGGTGGTTCGGGATTCGCGTCCCACGCGCCGATCCGTACGGTTTCGGAGGCACCGGTGCCTCGATGATGTACCTGGGAGGTCCGGTGCCCAAGTTGGACACGGGACTGCGTGATTCGCCCACCGGCACCGCGTTCCTCGATGCGGAACCCCAGCTGGAGCACCTCCGCACGTTGCTTCGTAGGGTGGAGAAGGCGTCACTGGATCCGGTGGCATCGCGGGACTTCATCCACCGATTGGCCAAGGAACTGTAATGAACTGGCGGAAGTCGACGTACTCCGGCGGAGGCCAGGGCGACACCTGCGTCGAGATCGCGGCGCTGCACCCCCGAATAGCCATCCGTGACTCCAAGGCCCCCACCCGCGCCACCCTCTCCTTCCCCACCGCCTCCTTCACCGCCCTCATCGAGCACCTCAAGGAACGTAAACCCGCACCCTGAGCGTGCCCAGTGGCTCGGTGCGGACTCAAAGCCCACTCGTGGACCGCGTCCGTGGACGTGACCCTCCGGCCACCGAGCAGACACCCCTGGTCAGGCAGAGGGTCGCCGGGCTAGCGTCCGTTCATGGCAGCTGCTTTTGACCTCGCCTTCGACCCCTGGGACCCGGCGTTCCTCGCCGACCCGTACCCCGCCTACGCCGATCTGCGCGCCAAGGGCCGCGTGCACTACTACGAGCCCACGAACCAGTGGCTCGTACCGCACCACGCGGACGTCTCGGCGCTGCTGCGCGACCGGCGCCTGGGGCGGGCGTACCAGCACCGGTACACGCATGAGGACTTCGGCCGCACCGCACCCCCGGCGGAGCACGAGCCGTTCCACACCCTCAACGACCATGGGATGCTCGACCTGGAGCCGCCGGACCACACCCGGATCAGGCGCCTGGTGTCGAAGGCGTTCACGCCGCGGACCGTGGAGCAGCTCAAGCCGTACGTGGCCAAGCTCGCCGGCGAGCTGGTGGACCGGCTCGTCGCGGCGGGCGGCGGGGATCTGCTCGCGGATGTCGCCGAGCCCCTCCCCGTGGCCGTCATCGCCGAGATGCTGGGCATCCCGGAGTCCGACCGTGCCCCGCTCCGTCCCTGGTCGGCGGACATCTGCGGGATGTACGAGCTGAACCCGCCGAAGGACGTGGCGGCGAAGGCGGTGCGGGCGTCGGTGGAGTTCTCCGACTACCTGCGCGAGCTGATCGCCGAGCGCCGCAAGGAGCCCGGCGACGATCTCATCTCGGGGCTCATCGCCGCCCATGACGAAGGCGACCGCCTCACCGAGCAGGAGATGATCTCCACCTGCGTCCTGCTGCTCAACGCGGGCCACGAGGCCACCGTCAACGCCACGGTCAACGGCTGGTACGCCTTGTTCCGCAACCCCGACCAGCTGGCCGCCCTGCGCGCCGACCACTCGCTCGTGCCCGCCGCCGTGGAGGAGTTGATGCGCTACGACACGCCCCTCCAGCTCTTCGAGCGCTGGGTCCTGGACGAGATCGAGATCGACGGCACGACGGTCCCGAGGGGCGCGGAGATCGCCATGCTTTTTGGCTCCGCCAACCACGACCCCGAGGTCTTCCGGAATCCCGAGAAACTCGACCTCACCCGCGAGGACAACCCCCACATTTCCTTCAGCGCGGGCATCCACTACTGCATCGGGGCACCGCTGGCACGGATCGAGCTGGCGGCTTCGATGACGGCCCTCCTGGAGAAGGCCCCGACACTGGGCCTGGTGGCGGAGCCGAAGCGGAAGCCGAACTTCGTGATCCGGGGGCTGGAGGGGCTCAGCGTCGCGGTCTGAGCCGCCGGAGCAGGGCCCACGCGCCCAGAGAGGCGGCGATTCCGCCGAGGACCGCCAGCGGCAGTTCGGCGTAGAGCACGCTCCAGTCCGGGGCCGCTTCGAATCGCCAGAGCCGCTCCCGGACGTCGACGGCCCATACCGCGAGTCCCGCGCCCGCGCCGACGGCCGCGGTCAGACATCCCGCGGCGGCCTGCGTACGTTGTCCCATGCCCGGCATGGACGTACGCAGGCCGCTTCGGGGTTCCCGCCGCCGGTCAGGTCGTGAGGTCGCGGCGCCGCAGGCCGGTCAGGCCCGCGGCCACTAGGACCGCGGAAAGACCGAGCAGGATCAGTACCGGCGGCCAGTTCATCGCGCCGCCCGGCAGTTTCGGCAGATGACCGAACGGCGACACGTCCAGCACCGCCTGTGGAGCGTCCAGCGCAGGCCCGACCCACCCGATCAACAGCACCGCGCCCGCGACTCCCCAAGCCGCCCCCGCAGCCCGAGGCAGCACCCCGAACAGCAGCACCGCGGCCCCGCCGATCACCCACACCCCGGCCACCTGTACCAGGCAGGCGCCCAGAATCGGCCCGGCCTCCTTGCCGTAGCCGACGGCGAAGCCCAGCCCGGCGAGCAGCATGATCAGCACCGAACCGCCGAAGGCGATCGTCAGGTGCCCGGCGGCCCATCGCAGCCGCCCCACCGCGTTCGCCAGCACCGGTTCCGCCCGCCCCGACGTCTCCTCACCGTTCAGCCGGAGCACCGACGCGACCACGTACAGCGCGGCCACCAGCCCGAGCATCCCGACCATCGAGGCGAGGAAGGCGTCCGTGATCCCGGACTGCCCGCCCATGCGCTCGAAGATCTCGCGGGCGTTCTCGTTGTCGCCGACCAGATCCGCCGCACCGTCCGTCATCCCGCCGTACGCGACCCCGGCGAGGAAGAAGCCGACGCTCCAGCCGAACACGCTGCCCCGCTGCAGCCGCCAGGCCAGGGCGCCCGCGGTCCCGAGGCGTCCTACCGCCGGTCCGGGCCGCGTCGGCAGGAAGCTCATGCCGATGTCGCGGCGGCCGGCGAGTTCGTAGGCGACCGCGCCCTGGATCAGGGACGCCGCGACGAACAACGCCAGTACCCACCACCGTTCGTCGGCATACGGCCGCAGATTCTCCAGCCAGCCGATCGGCGACAGCCAGGTCAGCACCGAGGAACCGTCGTCCGTCGCCGAGTCGCCGGCCGCGCGCAGCACGAAGGCGGCGCCCAGAACGCCCGCCGTCAGGCCGCGGGCCAGCCGTGCGCTCTCCGTCAGCTGGGCGACGATCGCCGCCATCGTGGCGAAGACCATGCCGACGCCCGCGATCCCGAGCCCGAAGGCCACGGCGCCAAAGACTCCGTGACCGGCCAGGCCGGCCGCAACCAGCAGTGCCAGTACGGCATGTGCGACCGCCGCCGTCAGCAGCGCGGCCGTCAGCGAGGCCCGGCGGCCCACCATCCCGGACGCCACCAGCTCCTGGCGGCCGCTCTCCTCCTCGTCCCTGGTGTGCCGTACGACGACGAGGAGGCTCGTCACGGCGGCCAGGGCACCGGCGTAGACGCCGACGCGCCAGGCCGTCAGCGCGCCCAGTGAGTCGTCGAAGACCGGGCCGACCAAGGCGCGCAGGGAGGAGTTGGTCGCCATCTGGTGCATGAGGTCGTCGCGTTGGGCCTGGGTGCCGTACAGGTTCTTCAGGGTGTTCGGCATGGAGAGCACCATGAGCGCGTTGATCCCGATCCAGATCGGGATCGTCGCGCGGTCGCGGCGCAAGTCGAAGCGCAACAGCGTTGCGGTGCCGGCCAGTTGGTGCGTGCCTTTGGACCGTACGGCGGAGGTCGTGGCGGTCATCGGGCCGCCACCTCCGGCTGTTCCTCCTGGTAGTGCCGCAGGAACAGCTCCTCCAGGGTCGGCGGAGTCGACGTCAGGGACCGTACGCCCGACTCGCTCAGCGAGCGCAGTACGGCGTCCAGCTTGTCGGTGTCGACCTGGAGGCGGATCCGGTGGCCCTGTACGTCGAGGTCGTGGACGCCGGGCAGGTGCGCCAGCCCGTTGGGCGGACCCGCGAGTTCGGCGGTGACGCTGGTGCGGGTCAGATGGCGCAGCTCGGCGAGCGAACCACTCTCGACCGTCCGGCCCTGGCGGATGATGCTCACCCGGTCGCACAGCTCCTCGACCTCGCTCAGGATGTGCGAGGACAGCAGGACGGTCCGGCCCCGGTCGCGCTCCTCCTCGACACACCGCTGGAAGACCTCCTCCATCAGCGGGTCGAGGCCCGACGTCGGTTCGTCCAGGATCAGCAGATCGACGTCCGAGGCGAAGGCGGCGACCAGCGCGACCTTCTGCCGGTTGCCCTTGGAGTACGTGCGCCCCTTCTTGGTGGGGTCCAGCTCGAACCGCTCGGTCAGCTCCGCCCGCCGCGCCCGGTCGAGGCCCCCGCGCAGACGCCCGTACAGATCGATGACCTCGCCGCCGGAGAGGTTGCGCCAGAGCGTGACGTCTCCGGGGACGTAGGCGATCCGGCGGTGCAGTTCCACCGCGTCCGTCCACGGGTCACGGCCCAGTAGCCGCACCGTGCCGGAGTCGGCGCGCAGCAGGCCCAGCAGGACGCGGATGGTGGTGGACTTGCCGGCGCCGTTGGGGCCGAGGAAGCCGTGCACCTCACCGCTCTCGACCTCCAGGTCGAGCCCGTCCAGGGCGTGCGTCCTGCCGAACGACTTGTGCAGTCCGGATACCCCGATGGCGGGGTGTGCCTTCGTCATGCTTCAGAACGTACGCTTCTTTCAGAAATTTGTGAAGTTAAGGAATCGTATAAACTTGGGGCCGACGCGGCGGGCGGGGAAGCAGGGGAGATGATCGGGGAATGACGGAAACGAGCGGGGCCGGACGGGACGCGGAAGCGGTCTCGAAGTTCGTCGAGAGCTTCGCCGCGCAGCTCGTCGAGGCAGGCATGCAGCGGATGCCGGCCCGTGTCTTCGCGGCGCTGCTCGCCTCCGACTCCGGCACCCTGACCTCCGCCGAGCTGGGCGAGCAGCTCCAGGTCAGCCCCGCCGCGGTCTCCGGGGCGGTGCGCTACCTCGCGCAGCAGCACATGGTCTCCCGCGAGCGTGAACCCGGTTCGCGGCGGGAGCGCTACCGCGTGCACAGCGACCAGTGGTACGAGCTGCTGACCAACCGGGAGGCGGTGCTCAAGCGGTGGGAGCACGCCCTGCGCGAGGGCGTCGACAGCCTCGGTGCCGGGAGCCCGGCCGGCCGCCGGCTCTCCGAGACCCTCGCGTTCTTCGAGTTCCTGGACGGCGAGATCGCGTCGATGATGGACCGCTGGCGCCTCCACCGCGAAGAGCGCTTCGGCCAGGGCTGAACCCCGCCGAAGCGCTGAACCCCGCGGCCCCGGGGCTGAGGTGCTGGGCCCTGCGGCCCCGGGCTGAAACGCTCAACCCCGCGCCCCCGGGGGCCGAAGCGCTCAACCCCGCGGTCCCCGCCGGGCTACCGCTCCTTCGTCTCCTCCAGCACCGTCCGGCCCAGCAGCGCATACCGTTCCGGCGCGCGCCGCTTCAGGTACTGCGCGTATCCGACGCCGCCCACCGCGATCAGGGCGACGATCCAGGGCGTGGCCCTGAGGATCAGCGCGCCCGACTCGGGGCCGGCCGCGACGCCCATGTTGGACACCAGCAGCACCACGACCGCGAGCATCGCGAGGCCGCCGATGAGCGGAGCGGTGAACGTCCGGAACCAGTGGCGGCTCTCGGGGTGGTTCTTGCGGAAGTAGGCGAGCACCGCGAACGAGCACACCGCCTGGACCACCAGGATCGCCATCGTGCCGAGGATCGCGAGCAGGACGTACGTACCGCTGTACGGGTCCTTGCCGACGGCCCAGAACGCGCCGAGCAGGACCGCGCTGACCACCGTCTGCACCAGCCCCGCGATGTGCGGGGAGCCGTGCTCGGGGTGCGTGCGCCCGACGGTGCGCTGAAGCGAGGGCAGGACGCCCTCGCGGCCGAGCGCGTACATGTAGCGGGCGGCGCAGTTGTGGAAGGCCATGCCGCAGGCGAGCGAGCCGGTGATCATCAGCCACTGCATGACGACCACCGCCCAGTGGCCGACGTAGTGCTCGGTGGGGTTGAAGAACAGGGCGAGCGGGTTGGCGGAGGAGGCGGCCCGGACGGCCTCCGTCTCGCCGTTGCCCGTGATGGCCATCCAGGAGACGAAGACGTAGAAGACGCCGACGCCCAGGACGGAGATCATCGTCGCCTTGGGGATGATCTTCTTCGGGTCGCGCGACTCCTCGCCGTACATCGCCGTCGACTCGAAGCCGACCCACGACCAGAAGGCGAAGAAGAGGCCGAGTCCGGCGCTGGTGCCCTTGAAGGCGTTGACCGGGTTGACCGGGCCGAAGGTGAAGCCGTGCGGGCCGCCGCCGTGCACGGCGACCGAGACGGCCATCGCCGCGAGGACGGTGACCTCGGTGGCCAGCAGCACCACGAGCAGCTTCTCGGCGACGGACACCCCGAACCAGGTACCGGTCGCGTTGACGGCGAGCATCAGGAGCGCGAAGAGCCACCACGGGATGTCGAGGCCCGTCTGGTCCTTCAGCGTGGTGGTCGCGAAGGACGAGAAGATCCCGATCAGGGCCGGCTCGAAGACGACGTACGCGAAGGTCGCGAGCAGCCCGGAGGCGAGACCCGCGGTGCGGCCGAGGCCGTAGGAGATGAAGCCGTAGAAGGCGCCGGTCGAGGTGATGTGCTTCGCCATCGAGGTGAAGCCGACCGCAAAGATTGCCAGTACGACCATTGCGACGAGGTAGCTCGCGGGGGCGCCGATGCCGTTGCCCGACGACACCATGAAGGGCACGTTGCCGGTCATGGCGGTGATCGGCGCGGCGGTGGCGACGGCCATGAAGACCACGCCGAGCAGGCCGATGGCGTTGGGCTTGAGCCGGTGAACGGCCCCTCCGGGTTCGGCGCTTGCGCCCGCCGCCTCGGGGGCCACGCCCTCTTGTACTGCCATCGGGTGGCCCCTTCCCTCGTTCACTCGGTGTGTCCCGCGCGTCGGAACTCTGCCCGGACTCTGCACGGAATATGAGTCGTGTCACCGGTCGCGACGTTAAATGTTTGTCAACCAGACCTTTAGAGCGGCGAGGGAACGAACGTCTGCGTTAACTCTGCGGCGGGGCATGGACCCGCCGCCCGGCCCCTTCGTACGGTCGCGGGCATGAGCACTCACTTCGTACGGCGGTCGCGGGCATGAGCACGTACACCGCCCGCCTCGGCGGCCGCACCCACTCCTTCCCCTCCCTCGCGGCGCTGCTCGCCGCCGCGAGCCCCGAGCGGTCCGGGGACCGGCTGGCCGGGCTCGCCGCCGACTCCGCCGAGGCGCGGGTCGCCGCGCGGTGGGCGCTGGCGGAGGTGCCGCTCGCGCGGTTCCTCGCCGAGCCGGTGATCCCGTACGAGGACGACGACGTGACCCGGCTGATCGTGGACACCCACGACGCGCGGGCGTTCGCGCCGGTGGCCGGTCTTTGCGTCGGCGAGTTCAGGGAGTGGCTGCTGTCGGACGCGGCGGACGCCGGGTCGCTGGCCGCGCTCGCCCCCGGGCTCACGCCCGAGATGGTGGCGGCGGTCTCCAAGCTGATGGGCAACGCGGACCTGGTCGCGGTCGCGCGCAAGGCGCGGGTGGTGACGGCGTTCCGCTCGACCATCGGCCTGCCGGGGCGGCTGGCGACCCGGTTGCAGCCCAATCACCCCACGGACGACCCGGCCGGTGTCGCCGCCGCCCTGCTGGACGGACTGCTCCTCGGCTCCGGTGACGCGGTGATCGGCATCAACCCGGCGACGGACAGCCCGAAGGCGGTACGGGACCTGCTGGAGCTGCTGGACGGAGTGATCCGGCGCTACGCCATCCCCACCCAGTCGTGCGTCCTGTGCCATGTCACGACGAGCATCGACCTGATGGAGCGCGGCGCCCCCGTCGACCTGGTCTTCCAGTCCATCGCGGGCACGCAGGCGGCGAACGCGTCCTTCGGGGTCACGCTGGGTCTGCTCGACGAGGCGTACGACGCGGCGCGTGGGCTCGGCCGGGGGACGGCCGGGCAGAACGCGCTGTACTTCGAGACGGGCCAGGGCAGCGCCCTGTCGGCGAACGCGCACCACGGGGTGGACCAGCAGACGGTCGAGGCACGGGCGTACGCGGTGGCCCGCCGCTACGACCCGCTCCTCGTCAACACGGTCGTCGGCTTCATCGGCCCGGAGTACCTGTACGACGGCCGGCAGATCCTGCGGGCCGCGCTGGAGGACCACTTCTGCGGCAAGCTGCTCGGCCTGCCGATGGGCCTGGACATCTGCTACACGAACCACGCCGACGCGGACGACGACGACATCGCGACGATGCTGACGATGCTCGGTGTCGCCGGGGCGTCGTTCGTGATCTGCACACCGGGCGGCGACGACATCATGCTGAACTACCAGTCGGCCTCGTACCACGACGCGCTGTATCTGCGGGAGGTGCTGGGGCTGCGCCCGGCACCGGAGTTCGAGGACTGGCTGTCGCGCATCGGCCTGCTGGACGATGCCGGGGCGATCCGGGACGTGACGGGCACGGCGCATCCGCTGACGGCGATCGGGCGGGAGCTGGCCGCATGACGAACCGTCCTCCTGCCGCGTACGAAGGTGAATCCGACCGGGCGATGTGGGCGGCTCTGCGCCGCCACACCCAGGCCCGGATCGGCCTCGGCCGCGCCGGCAGCGCGCTGCCCACCCGGCACCGGCTCGAACTCCAGGCCGCGCACGCGGCGGCGCGGGACGCGGTGCACACGCCCTTCGCACCGGACGTCGTCGCGGCGGCCCTGACCGGATTCCCGACGATCCGCGTGCGCAGCGCCGCCCCCGACCGGCTCGGCTACCTCCAGCGCCCCGACCTGGGCCGCCGGCTGGACGCCGCCGACCGGGCCCACCTGCCGCGCGACGACTGGGACGTGGTCTTCGTGGTCGCCGACGGTTTGTCGAGCCGGGCGGTCCACGAGCACGCGGCGGCGATGGTCCACGCGACGACGGCGCTGCTCCCCGCGGACCTGCGGGTGGCGCCGGTGGTCCTCGCGGAGCAGGCCCGCGTCGCCCTCGGCGACGACATCGCGCACGCCATGGGCGCCCGGATGACGGTGGTCCTGGTGGGGGAACGTCCGGGCATGTCGGCGGCGGACTCCCTGGGCGCGTACCTGACGTACGCGCCGCGCCCGGGCACGACGACGGACGCGGACCGCAACTGCCTGTCCAACATCCGCCCGCCCCTCGGCCTGGCCTACGCGACGGCGGCGGCGAGACTGACGGCACTGATGAAGCGGGCCCACGAGCTGGGCCGCACCGGGGTGGACCTGAAGGACGAGTCGACCGAGTCGGCCGAGGCCCCTGCCCTCACTCCGACGACGTAGCCGCCTTTCCGCTCGCGCGGGGTGCGTGGCCGCCCGGCCGGGGTGTGCGGCGGCGCCCCGCCCGCTCACTGAGGCAGCCCGGGCCTCCGGGCCCTTCCGTCGTTCGTCCCGGAGGCTGACCGCTCCCCGGGGGGCGTGGCCGTGCCCCCGCTCTTCCCGGCAGCCCGGGGCCCTTCCGCTCGCGCCCGGGAGCGTAGGCCATGCCCCGCCGCTCTTCGCGGGGGCCCGGGGCCCGGGCCCCGGCCGCTTCCGTTCGCGTCGCGCCCGTGGGGCGTAGCCGCGCCCCTCCCGCTCACCCCGGCAGCACCAGCCCCCAGGCCCGCTCCCGGAGCGTCCACGTGCGGGTGCGTACCGGGCCTCCGACCGCCGCGTCCGCCCGGTACCGGAAGTCGGCCCCGGACACCGTCACGCGCCGCCCCGCCGCCCGCAGCGGTGCCACCTCCGCACCCACCGACACCGGCCGCACCTCCACCCACGCCCCGCCGGACGCGCCCGGTGTCACGGACACCCCCGCCACCGGCTGGTCCAGGTCGACGAGGGTCACCCCGTCGACCTCGATCCGCAGCCGCGACGGCCCGGGGCCGGGCGGCGCGGAGGCGAGCCGCGACGGGCGGGTCGCCAGCGTCCGTACGAGGGACTGACAGGTCCGCAGCCACGGGTGGGCCAGGGCCGGCCCCGGGACCACGCCCTCGGCCGCCAGCTCGGCCGTGCCGCGCGCCCACGGGATCCGCAGATCCCCGAGCACCACCCCGTCACTGTCGTCCACCAGCAGGTCCAGCCACTGCTCCGCCCCGTCCAGCACGGTCCGCGCCGCCGCCACGGCGCCCGTGGGCACCCCCAGCGACCGCGCGAGGGACAGCGTCCGCCCCACCGGCACGAGGGACAGCGCGCACGCGCCGAGCTCCCGCTGCCGGTGCAAATGCGCCACCGCCCGCAGCAGCGCCCGGTCGTCGCCCACCACCACCGGCCGCCGGGACCCCCGCCGGGCCAGTGCGCGGGCGAATTCCTCGGGCCCCTCCGGGAGGCACACCTTCGTGGACGCACCCGCGCTGAGCACGTCTTTTGCGATCCGTACCGACTCACCGTCGCTGTGACGGGCGACCGGGTCGATGACCACCAGGAGCTGGTCGGAAGTCGCCACCTCGGTCATGCCTCGCTTCCTCGGGTAGCATCTTTGTGCAAGAGCCCCTTGCGCTATTGCGCCAGGGGCTTCGTCTATTCCGGGGCATCCGGTCCGACGGTCGCGGCCTGTGAAGGTCGCCGGGGTATGCAGCCAACGCACTCGTGCGCTGGGCGCGTACGCCCCCGACCATGGACATGCCCCGCCCGGAAGGGGTGTACGCGCGTGCCCGCACTTGTGCTGCTCGGTGCTCAGTGGGGTGACGAAGGCAAGGGAAAGGCCACCGACCTGCTCGGTGGTTCAGTGGATTATGTGGTGCGCTACCAGGGCGGCAACAACGCCGGCCACACGGTAGTCGTGGGCGACCAGAAGTATGCCCTCCACCTCCTCCCTTCCGGAATCCTCACACCGGAGTGCACTCCGGTCATCGGAAACGGTGTCGTCGTCGACCCGTCGGTCCTGTTCTCCGAGCTGAACGGACTGAACGAGCGAGGCGTCGACACGTCCAAGCTCCTGATCAGCGGAAACGCGCACATCATCACGCCTTACAACGTGACGGTGGACAAGGTGACGGAACGCTTCCTCGGGAAGCGGAAGATCGGCACGACCGGGCGCGGCATCGGCCCGACCTACGCCGACAAGATCAACCGCGTGGGTATCCGCATCCAGGACCTGTACGACGAGTCGATCCTGACGCAGAAGGTCGAGGCGGCCCTCGACGGCAAGAACCAGCTCCTCACCAAGGTCTTCAACCGGCGCGCCATCGAGGCCGGCCAGGTCGTCGAGGAGCTGCTGACGTACGCGGACCGGCTCAAGCCGTACGTCGCGGACACGGTGCTCGTCCTCAACAAGGCGCTCGACGACGACAAGGTCGTGCTCTTCGAGGGCGGCCAGGGCACGCTCCTGGACATCGACCACGGTACGTATCCCTTCGTCACGTCCAGCAACCCCACCGCGGGCGGGGCGTGCACGGGCTCCGGTGTGGGCCCGACGAAGATCAGCCGGGTCATCGGCATCCTGAAGGCGTACACGACCCGTGTCGGCGCCGGTCCCTTCCCGACCGAGCTCCTCGACGAGGACGGCGAGGCGCTGCGCCGCATCGGCGGCGAGCGGGGCGTCACGACCGGCCGGGACCGCCGCTGCGGCTGGTTCGACGCGGTCATCGCCCGCTACGCGACCCGGGTGAACGGTCTGACGGACTTCTTCCTCACCAAGCTCGACGTCCTGACGGGCTGGGAGCAGATCCCGGTCTGCGTGGCGTACGAGATCGACGGCAAGCGCGTCGAGGAGCTCCCGTACTCGCAGACCGACTTCCACCACGCGAAGCCGATCTACGAGAACCTCCCGGGCTGGTCGGAGGACATCACGAAGGCCAAGACCTTCGAGGACCTCCCGAAGAACGCCCAGGCCTACGTCAGGGCCCTGGAGGAGATGTCGGGCGCCCCGATCTCCGCGATCGGAGTGGGCCCGGGCCGCGACGAGACGATCGAGATCAACTCGTTCATCTAGCCACGGCTGAGGATTCACCCGGCCACCGCTGACGAGAGGGGCGTCCGACCGGACGCCCCTCTCGTATCGGGTGGGGCGTCCTGCCGCTGCACCCCGCGCCGACCCGACACGACGGGCCTATGCTGAAAGTCGCCCGCGAGGCAGACGGCCCACGCCTTGGTGCGAGGGCCGTCCGCGTGTTCCGGCGGCTGAGGACGGGCGTCAGCTGAAGCGGCTGAGGACGGGCGTCAGCTGAAGATGATCATCGATCCCTGGGCGAGGCTGCGCGTGGCGGCCGCATGCAGCCCCAGCCACACGTGCCGCTCGCGCGCGAACGGGCTCGGGTCGTAGGGAGCGGCCACCGCCGGTTCCTCCAACTCCGTGGGGGCGCCCGGCGGCTCGGGTGCGGCGGGCGGGTTCGCCGGGTCGATGCCGATCGACGGGGCGACGAACTCCAGCTCGCGCAGCAGTGTCTGGGACGAGCCCAGCGGGCCGCCGCCCGCGAGGAGTTCGTCGCTGGACAGCGGGTGCGGGAAGTCGACCGGGACGTACGCGCCCGCGTGGTCGTAGTGCCACACCAGGTGGGACTGCTGGGCGTTCGTCTCGAACATCTCCAGCAACTGCTCGTAGTCCCCGCCCAGTTCGTCCACCGGGGTCACCGCGAGACCGCACATCTGGAGCAGGTACGCCCGCCGCAGGAAGTGCAGCGCGTCGTAGTCGAAGCCCGCGACCGGGGCGACCTCCCCGGTCAGCCCGGGCATGTACTGGTACACCGGCACCGGCGGCAGCCCGGCCTCGCCCAGCACCTTGTCGTAGAGGGCGAGTTCCTCGGCGAAGGGGTTGTCGGGGGTGTGGCACAACACGTCGACTAGCGGGACCAGCCACAGGTCACAGGCCAACAGACAGCTCCTCTAGTGGGACGACACGGACGACACCAACGATGGTCAGGGCAGCGTAGTCGGTCGCGAACGGGTCAGCTCCCGTCGTGCAGATCCCATACCCACACCCCGTCGACCCACTTCCCCGGGCGCCCCACGAGCTTCTCCACGGCCGCCCGCAGCGCGTCCTCGCGGCCCTGCGGGGCGAGCACGAGCGCGCCCGCCTTCCAGTAGGCGAAGTCGGCCTTCGCCTGCGCCTGCCAGTCCTCGCCGATCTGCGGGACGACGCCCTTGTAGTAGATGTCGCTCAGGAGACTCGAGGTGGAGCGGGGGGAGGCGCCGTAGATGCCGATGCGCTCCTTGCCGTACGGGCCGTTGAAGTAGCCACCGGGCAGCTTGAACCCGAGGCCCGCCGCGGTCTGCCAGTGCAGCGCCTCCGCGTTGCCGGAGTCGGGGAGCGGGACCGGTACGAGCGTCTCGCCCTTGTCGACGTCGACGTACGACTTCCAGGTCCCGTCCGCGATGAAGGCGGGCACCTCGGCGCGCTCCACGGTCTTCAGCGGCGCCGGGACGATCGGGAGCAGCGCGAGGGCCACCGCCGTGAGTCCCAGGAGCCGTGTGCTCTGGCTCGGGGTCCTTACCAGCCGCTCGATCGCGAGGGCGAGCAGCATGCCCAGCGCGGGCGCGCAGATCATCGCGACCCGCCCCTCGATGACCGACTCGAACAGCGGCTTGTCCGCCAGCAGCGCCCACGGGCCGGGCATGGTGATGTCCGTCAGCGGGATGCGGAACCTCGGGCCCAGGGAGAGGACGGCGGCGGCGATCGTCGTGAAGGCCAGCGCCTTGACGACCGCGTGCTCCCACAGCCGGATGACGATCGCGAAGGCGAGCGCGGCCAGCGGCCAGCCGTAGAAGGCGTTCTGCTCGGTCGGGTTGAGGGACAGCGCGTTCGCCGTCAGCTCGTCGCCGGCGATCGCCGAGCGCTCCGCGAACGACAAGAGCGCGAGCGGACTGTTGCCCGCGTTGTCGCCGTGCAGCACGCTCTTGTAGCTCTGCGGCCCGAAGAACTGCCAGTACAGGGGGAGGGCGACGATCGGGAGGCAGACGGCCGCGCCGATCCCGAGACCCTTGAGCAGGGGGCGCCAGGCGGCCCGCGCGACCTCCCGCCGCGCGGCCGCGTACGCCCCGGCGAAGAGCACCGTCCCCAGGGAGGCGAGCAGCAGCGGCTCCTCGCCGAGGAAGATCTGGTACGCCACCATCAGCCCGAGTACGACGCCGTCCCGGACGACCCGGGCGCCCGTACACAGCCGCAGCGCGCGGTCGATGATCAGCGGGACCATGAACAGGACCACGAAGTTCGGGTGCGCGTTGGCATGGCTGACCATCGGCGGGGCGAAGGCGGCGAGCGCCGCGCCGACGAAGGCCGCGCCCCGCTGCCGTACGACCCGTTTGACGATCAGCCAGTACCAGGCCGCGGCCGTCGCGGCGAGGCCGAGGGTCATGACCAGGGCGAGGGTGAACGCGGGGCCGGCGAGCAGCGTGAGCGGCGCGAGGGGCACCGACAGGCCCAGCATGACCGTGTTGGCCATCAGGTTCACGCCGTCGGGGAAGCCCTGGAAGGTGGTGAAGAGGGGATTGCGCAGCTGGCTGACGTTGTCGGCCGTGACCGCGAAGAACCACTCCCACTGGTTCTGGTCCTGGAGGGAGGAGGGCAGATAGCGGTGGCCGGGGTCGGCCCAGCGGCCCGACTGGAGGGCCACCGCCAGCAGCAGGAACAGGGCCGCGGCCAGGAGGTCGGCGGGGCGGACGGAGCGGGCCTTGAGGAGGGTCAGCTCGGCGAGGACGCGGCCGTAGTCGGCGGGCCGTACCTTCGAGCCGGACTGGTGGGCCCAGCGCACCGGCACCTCGGCGACCGGCCATCCCGAACGCCGGAAGTGCTGGAGCACCTCGACGTCGATGCCCCAGCCGTTGAGCCGGGACGCGGCGAACGCCTCGCGGGCGCGGTCGCCGTCGAACAGTTTGAAGCCGCACTGGGTGTCCCGGATGCCGGGCACGGCTATCCGGCGTATCAGTAAGTTACCGGCCCGGCCGAGCAGTTCGCGCATCCGGTGCTGGCGCCGCTCGATGGCCGCCCCCGCCGTGGCCCGGGAGCCGATCGCGGCCGCTTGCCCGTCGGTGAGCGCCTTGTCGAGCTGCTCCAGCTCGTCGATCGGGGCGGCCAGGTCGGCGTCGGTGACGAGGACCCGGCGTCCGTACGAGGCGAGGACGCCGAGCCGCAGGGCGTGTCCCTTGCCGCGGTTGCGGGGGCTGGTGACGAGCTGGACGCGGGTGTCACGGGCCTTGGCGGCGGCGACCACGTCCCTCGTCCCGTCCGTGGACCCGTCGTCCACGACGATCAGCTCCCACTCGCCCCAGCGGTTCTCGTTCTCGCGCAGATGGTCGACGATCGCGTCGAGTGTGGGGCCGAGCCGCTGCTCCTCGTTGTACGCGGGAACGACTACGGAGAGATCGATGGAGGTGGCCGGCATGTCCTCTATGACGTCGGGAACCTGCGTCGCGCTCATCCGGCGCTCCCGGCGGCCAGCCGTTCGACCAGGTCGAGGGAGTGCGCGTTGTACGCGGTGACGACGGCATGCGCCCCGGCGGGGTCACGGCGGGCGAGGGCGTCGACGAGATCGGTGTGGCGGGACCAGAGGCGGCCCTTGAGGTCGGACACCCTGCGCAGGTGCTGGACCGCGCAGACCCAGGACTGGACGCGCAGCCGGTGCAGGAAGTCGGCGAGATAGGGGTTGCCGAACAGGGCGCTCAGTTCGCGCCAGAAGCGCAGGTCGTAGCCGATGAGGATGTTCAGGTCACCGGCGCCCGCGGCCCGCTCGGCCTCCTCGCCGCGGCGGCGCACGACGGCGAGGTCGGCGGCGAGGCGGGGGTCGGACGGGTCCCGTCCGTCACCGCCGGTGAGCTGGTGGAACATCCCGTCCGTCACGAGGCTGCGGGCCTCGATCATGCCGCGGTAGTCGGCGAGGGAGTACGCGCGGACCTCGAAGCCGCGGTGCTGCACCGCGTCCAGGAGGCCCTGTGCCGACAGATCGACGAGGGCCTCGCGGACGGGGGTCGCGGAGACGCCGTACTGGTCGGCTATCTCCTTCACCGTGAACTCCTGCCCCGGCTGGAGCCGGCCGGCCAGCACCTCGTCGCGGAGCGCGTCCGCGATCTGCTGCCGCAGGGTGCTACGGGTCACGGCGCCATTGCCGCCGGTGCCGGGCATGGTGATCGGGATCTCCCTCCGCGTACGGGTCGTCTATGAGCACGTCACCTTACGCGGTGGGGTTCCCGGGGGGCCTGGCTGGCGCCTGGCCGGTGGTCCTGCGCGACCCACGGCCGGTGGGCCTGAGCGCAGCCGGTCGGGGGCCCTGTTCGCATAGCGCCCAGGGCCCCGACCGGCTGTCGGCGTCGGCGCCGGCTGTCGGCTAAACCGTGTACTCGTCCGCCACCGAGAGGGCCGCGTCGAGGGCCGCCAGGCCTTCCTTGGCCTCGGCCTCCGTGACGTTGCACGGGGGCACGACGTGCGTGCGGTTCATGTTGATGAACGGCCACAGGCCGTTCGCCTTGGCGGCGGCACCGAAGGCGGCCATCGGCGCGTTCGCCTCGCCCGCCGCGTTGTACGGCACCAGCGGCTCCCGCGTCTCCCGGTCCTTGACCAGCTCCAGCGCCCAGAACATGCCGACACCGCGCACCTCGCCCACGGACGGGTGCCGCTCGGCCAGCTCGCGCAGCCCCGGCTCGATGACCCGGGCGCCGAGGTTCGCCGCGTTCTCGACGACCCCCTCCTCGGCCATGACGTTGATCGTGGCGACGGCGGCGGCGCAGGCGAGCGGATGCCCGGAGTAGGTCAGACCGCCCGGGTAGGCCCGCTTCCCGAAGGTCTCGGCGATCTTCCCGGAGATCGCGACACCGCCCAGCGGCACATATCCGGAGTTCACGCCCTTGGCGAAGGTCATCAGGTCGGGTGTGACGTCGAAGAGATCCGCGGCGAACCACTCACCGGTCCGTCCGAACCCGGCCATCACCTCGTCCAGGACGAAGACGATGCCGTACTTGTCGCACAGCTCACGCACCCCGGCGAGATATCCGGGCGGCGGAACCATGATCCCCGCGGTCCCCGGAACGGTCTCCAGCACGATCGCGGCGATCGTGCCCGGCCCCTCGAAGGCGATGGTCGTCTCCAGGTGCTCCAGCGCCCGCTCGCACTCCTGCTGCTCGGTCTCCGCGTAGAAGCGCGACCGGTAGAGGTACGGCGCCCAGAAGTGCACGACGCCCGCCGAGGCGCTGTCGGAGGCCCAGCGGCGCGGATCACCGGTGATGTTGACGGCCTGCTGGGTGCCACCGTGGTAGGAGCGGTAGGCGGACAGCACCTTGGGCCGCCCGGTGTGTATCCGCGCCATGCGCACGGCGTGCTCGATGGCGTCGGCCCCGCCGTTGGTGAAGAAGATCTTGTCGAGGTCTCCGGGCGTCCGCTCGGCGATGAGCCGGGCCGCCTCGGACCGCGCCTCGACGGCGAAGGCGGGCGCGAAGGTGGTCAGGCTCGCGGCCTGCTCCTGAATGGCGGCGACGACCTTGGGGTGCTGGTACCCGATGTTGGTGAAGACGAGTCCGCTGGTGAAGTCCAGGTACCGCCTGCCGTCGTAGTCCCAGAAGTACGACCCCTCCGCACCGGCGACGGCGAGCGGGTCGATGAGCTCCTGCGCTGACCAGGAGTGGAAGACATGCGCACGGTCCGCGGCCTTGACGGCGGCACCGACCTGGGGATTCGGCTGAGGGGTCATGGCGCCGAGGGTAGATGTCCGCGGCACGGACAGGACATCGGCGTCCTGTCTGCGGTCGGGACGGGAACGCGACAGTCTGTCCACCACCGCCTTATTGACAGTGTGCTGTCGTATTGACGGGGTACTGTCGTAATGACAGGATGCTGACAAGTGCTCGGGTCCGTCCCGCAAGCGCTTCGGGGTCCGTCCAAGGAGGAGCCATGACCCGCAAGCCCGCCCACCTCGCCGTCTACGACACCTTCGCCGACTGGGAGACGGGGCACACGACCGCCCACCTCGCCCGCGCCGGATACGCGATCCGGACCGTCGGCCCCACCCGTGAGCCGGTCACCACCCTCGGCGGCATGCGCATCCAGCCCGACCTCGCGCTCGACGGCCTGCGCCCCGAGGACAGCTCCCTGCTGATCCTCACCGGCGCCGACCTGTGGGACTCCGGCGACGACCTCGCCCCCTTCGCCCGCACGGCCCGTGCCTTCCTCGACGCGGGGGTGCCCGTCGCCGCCATCTGCGGTGCGACCGCCGGGCTCGCCCGGGAGGGCCTGCTCGACGACCGCGACCACACCAGCGCCGTCTCCTTCTACCTCGCCGCCACCGGATACGGGGGCGGCGAGCGGTACGTGGACGCCGACGCCGTCACCGACGGCAACCTCGTCACCGCGGGGCCCACCGAGCCCGTCGCCTTCGCACGCGAGGTGTTCCGCCTGCTCGGGGTGTACGAGGGGGAGGTGCTGGACGCCTGGTACCGGCTGTTCCACGACTCGGACGCGGCGGCGTACGCGGTCCTGGAGGAGGCCGCGCGGTGAGCCGGGAGCGCCAGGACCTCTTCAGCCGCGGTGCCCTCGCCGTCTTCCGGCTCAACGGCCAGTTCCTGGGCGTGGCGGAGGAGCTGGCCCGGCCCGCCGGGCTCACCGCCGCCTGGTGGCAGGTGCTCGGGGCGGTGCTCGGCGAGCCGCTGCCCGTGTCCGGGATCGCCCGGGCCATGGGCATCACCCGGCAGAGCGTGCAGCGCATCGCCGACCTGCTGGTGGAGCGGGGACTCGCCGAGTACCGCCCCAACCCCGCCCACCGCCGCGCCAAGCTCCTCGCCCCGACGGAGGAGGGGCGCGCGGCCGTCGCCAGGATCGGTCCCGGTCACGCCGCCTTCGCCGGCCGGCTGGCGCAGGCCCTGGGCGACGCCGAGCTCGCCGAGGCCGTACGCGTGCTGGAACGGCTGTCGAACACGCTCGACGAGATCACGCCTGTTACGGAACCGTAGACACCGCTCCGCCCACCCGCCCGTACGGCCGCACTATCCTCGGTCTGTTGCTGGCGTACGGGGGCACACCGGGGGAAGGCGGCGCGGCGGTGGAGAAGCTGGGAGCGGGGGATCCGCAGCGTATCGGGGCATATCGGCTGCTGGCGCGGCTCGGGGCCGGCGGGATGGGGCAGGTGTATCTGGCCCGGTCCGACCGGGGACGTACCGTCGCCGTGAAGCTCGTACGGCAGCAGCTCGCCGAACAGGACGAGTTCCGGGCGCGGTTCCGGCAGGAGGTGCAGGCCGCGCGGCGCGTCGGCGGGCACTGGACCGCGCCCGTTCTGGACGCGGACACCGAGGCCGCCATCCCGTGGGTCGCCACCGGGTACGTCGCCGGGCCCACCCTCCAGACCGTCGTCGGGAGCGATCACGGCGCCCTGCCCGAGCGGTCCGTCCGGATCCTCGCGGCCGGGCTCGCCCACGCCTTGCAGGACATCCACGCCGCCGGACTGATCCACCGGGACCTCAAACCGTCCAACGTGCTCGTCACCATCGACGGGCCCCGGGTCATCGACTTCGGTATCGCCCGCGCCCTGGAGACCGTCACCGACGTGCGGGCTCAATCACACAGGAAACCGGCGCGCTCGTCGGTTCGCACCGGGTTTCATGGGCACCCCGAACAGGTGCGCGGCGACCGCGTCACACCCGCGTGCGACGTCTTCTGCCTGGGATCCGTCCTCGCGTACGCCGCCACCGGCGCCCTTCCCTTCGGGACCGCGAGCAGCGGGGTGCACGCCCTGATGTTCCGCATCGCCCAGGAGGAACCCGACCTGACCGGCGTCCCCGAGGGGCTCGCCGATCTCGTACGGGAGTGTCTGCGCAAGGACCCGGCCGCGCGGCCGCCGCTGGAGCGGATCCTCGAGCGGACCGGCGCCGAGGACACCGTGGCGGACGGGCGGTCCCGGGACCCCTGGCTGCCGAGCGCCCTCGTCGCCCAACTGGGGCGCCACGCGGTGCGGTTGCTCGACGCGGAGGATCCGGAGACGGACGAGGAGCCGGAACGGGAGGGCGCTCCGACGGCGGGCGCTCCGACGGCGGGCGCTCCGACAGCGGGTGCTTCGGCCGGGGGTGCTTCGGCCGGGGGTGCTCCCGCCGCCCCCGCGGACACTCCCGTGTGGCCCGGCGCCGCCGCCGTGCTGTCCACTCCGGCGGCCGCTTCCGGCACCCCCGGCCCGCCCCACGCCCCGAAGCGGCCCGAGGTCTCCCCCGAGCACGGCCCCGCCTCCGACGCCGGCGCCCCGAACGGCGCCGTACCGCCCCCGCCCGGCAGCCCCGCCCCCGTGGACCGGCTGCCCACCCAGATCGTCGGCCCGGGCCGGACGGCCCCGCCGGCCGCCCCGCCCGCCTACGGCTATCCGCAGCAGCACCCGCAGCAGCACCCGCAGCCCTCCGCGTACGGCTATCCGCAGAACGCCGGCTGGGGCGGTGCCCCGGCGTACGGCGGGCCGGGGCTCGGCTCGACCCCGCCGTACGGGCCGGTCGTCGGCGCCCCCGGGCAGCAGGAGCCGCCGCGAAGAAGCGGGCGCTCCACGGCGGCGCTGGTCGTCGTCGCGCTGGTCGTCGCGCTCGGGGCGGGCGGTTCGGTGTACGCGCTGATGAAGGGCGGGGACAGCGGCACGACCAGTGACGGCAAGCCCTCGCCCGTCGGCTCCGCGTCCACGGACCCCGGCCCCGGCAGCTCCGACCCGTCCGACCCCGCCACCCCGTCCACCGGGGACCGCACCACGCGGTCGACCGCGGGCGGCGCGATCCCGGAGGGCTACCTCGGCACCTGGACGGACGGCATCGACAACTCCAACGGGCACAGCACCCGGCGCCTGGTCATCCGGCAGGGCGAGGTCGGCGACACTGTCCTGTCACTGACCGCGGACGGTCCGGCCGGCAGCGGCACGTACCACTGTGTCTTCAAGGCCGATCTGGCCGAGAAGCCGAGCGGTGACGGCCCGCTGGAGATCGGCCCGTCCACGGTGACCGTGGGCGAACCGGCCTCTTCCTGCACACCGGGCGACGCCTCCGAGATCACCCTCCTCCCGGACGGCAGCCTGCGCCGGGTGAAGAAGGGCACCAGCGAGGCGCTCACGTACACGAAGAGCGACTGAGCCACCCGCACCGGGCCCGCCTCGCAGTCCGGCGCTCCCGCATGGCCCCTCACGGTCCGGTGCTGGCGTGCGGCCTCTCGTGGTCCGGTGCTGCCGTGCGGCCCCTCGCGGTCCGGCGCTACCGCGCCTCGGGTGGCCGCTGCCGAGGCATGTTCGGCCGGGTCCCGGGCGGCGGTGGCACGGCGAACCTCCCCGGCGCCACCCCGTCCATCCGCGCGGCTCCCGCCCCCACCGAATGCATCCCGAGCGGCGCGGAACCCGTCCGGAACTCCACCATCCAGTCCGCCGTCTCCGCCCGCACCAGTTCCGTCACGTCCTCCGAGAACCGCCGCAGCACCCCCAGGCACCGCTCGGACGCCTCCCCGGCGGTCCCCTCGGCCGGCCCCAGCACCTCCCGCACGCTCTCCGACGCCCAGTCGAACTGGAGCGCCTGAAGCCGACGCTGCACCGCCTGCGCCGTGGCCACGTCCCGCATCCACCCGGACGTCACGCCGAAGAACCGGTCCCCGGCCACGCACGCCACCCCGAGCAGCAGCGCCAGATACGCCCACGGCGTCGCCCCGCCGACGACCCCCGTGAGATCGAGCAGCGGCAGCGCGGCCCCGCACACGGCCCCCACCGCCGCACCGGTCCGCAGGGCCCGCGCGCCCCGCCGCTTCCACCTCCGGTCGGCGAGATACCAGGCGGCGGTGTCCAGCGCCCCACGCTCCACCCACCGGTACAGCTCGTCGAGCCGCTCCGCGGGCTCCCCCCAGTCGCCGAGCGGGAACGGCCGTCCCATGAGGTCACCCGACCGCAGCCCCGCGCCGCCGTCGCCCCGACCGTCCTGGGCCGACCCCTCGGGCTGCATCTCCGGCTGGCTCACCCGGCACTCCCTACTCAAGACCCAAAACTGTGTGACAGCCGCAGGACGGAAGCCTGCGTGACACCTGTGCTGAATGGTGCTGGATGGTGCTGAAGCGCAGCCCCTTTCCTACCGCCCAATGGGTGGCGATGACCCGGGTTTCGCCGCTTTTCCGCCCAGAAGAGGGCCTTGATCAGGTATAGGCCACGTGCTGATCTCACCCGAAAGAGTGCCGGGAAGAGTGCTGGAGCGATCGCCCCCATGACCACGTAGGCTCGTGCCAGGCGGCAAACCCGCCCTGACAGCCGTACGGACAGCCGTGCGGACGTCGCACCGACAGTCGTACTGACAGCCGTATGAACCAGGAGCTGATCGTGATTCCCGGTGGTGGCCAGCCCAATATGCAGCAGTTGCTCCAGCAGGCCCAGAAGATGCAGCAGGACCTTGCGAACGCGCAGGAGGAGCTGGCGCGTACCGAGGTCGAAGGCCAGGCGGGCGGCGGGCTGGTGAAGGCCACCGTCACCGGCTCCGGCGAGCTGCGGGCGCTCGTCATCGACCCGAAGGCGGTCGACCCGGAGGACACGGAGACCCTCGCGGACCTGGTCGTCGCGGCCGTGCAGGCGGCGAACGAGAACGCGCAGGCGCTCCAGCAGCAGAAGCTCGGCCCGCTCGCCCAGGGGCTGGGCGGCGGCGGCATCCCCGGCTTGCCCTTCTAAGACGGGCAGCGGCCAACTACCGTACGTACTGAAGCACTCGTACTGAAGCATCCGTACAGAAGCAACTCGTACAGAAGCACCTCGTACGGAAGCACTCCAGGAAGGCAGTCCGTTGTACGAAGGCGTGGTCCAGGACCTCATCGACGAGCTGGGGCGGCTGCCCGGCGTCGGTCCCAAGAGCGCGCAGCGGATCGCCTTCCACATCCTTCAGGCCGAGCCGACGGACGTCCGCCGCCTCGCGCAGTGCCTGATGGAGGTCAAGGCGAAGGTCCGCTTCTGCGCGACCTGCGGGAACGTGGCGCAGGAAGAGCTGTGCAACATCTGCCGCGACCCGCGCCGCGACCTGTCCGTCATCTGCGTGGTCGAGGAGCCCAAGGACGTCGTCGCGATCGAGCGCACGCGCGAGTTCCGCGGCAAGTACCACGTGCTCGGCGGCGCGATCAGCCCGATCGAGGGTGTGGGGCCGGACGACCTGCGGATAAGGGAGCTGCTGGCGCGTCTCGCGGACGGCACGGTGACGGAGCTGATCCTGGCCACCGACCCGAACCTGGAGGGCGAGGCCACGGCGACGTATCTCGCCCGCATGATCAAGCCCATGGGCCTCAAGGTCACCCGCCTGGCCAGCGGCCTCCCTGTGGGTGGCGACCTGGAATACGCGGACGAGGTGACCCTCGGGCGCGCCTTCGAGGGGAGACGACTCCTAGATGTCTGACGCCACGCTGCACAACACGACGCAGGACCCCGACGACTTCGCGGTCCAGATCGCGGATCAGGTGGAGAGCTTCCTCGTCGCCGTCACGGAAGTGGCGAAGGGCGACGAGCCGGACTCGGCCGTCCCCTTCCTCCTGCTGGAGGTCTCCCAGCTGCTGCTGGCCGGCGGCCGTCTCGGCGCGCACGAGGACATCGTCCCCGACGAGCGTTACGAGCCGGACATGGGCCCGGAGCCGGACGTCGACGAACTCCGCGAGCGCCTGGCCACGATGCTGGATCCGGTGGACGTCTACTCGGAGGTCTTCGACCCGTACGAGCCGCGCAAGGCCCCGGTGCCGGCCCGCATCTCGGACGACCTGGCCGATGTGATCGCGGACCTGCGCCACGGCATGGCCCACTACCGCGCGGGCCGCACCACCGAGGCCCTGTGGTGGTGGCAGTTCTCGTACTTCTCGAACTGGGGCTCCACGGCGTCCGCGACGCTCCGCGCCCTCCAGTCCCTGGTCGCCCATGTCCGCCTCAACCAGCCCCTGGAGGAGCTGGACGGCCTGGACACCGACCAGGACCTCAGCGAGGACGCCCTCGCGGAGGAGGCGGGCCGGGTGATGGCGAGTGAGATCGCGGGCCCGCTGGGGTTGCGGACGGTCAGGTAGGAGGCCACTGCCTCACTTGAGGCCTTCTGAGGTCTTTTGGCGCCTTCTGGGGCCTTGAGGCGGGGCCGGAATGTGATGGCGGGCAACAGGAGTACGCGCACAGCCGCACCCCCATGCTTGAAAATTAAGTCACATCGCTTGCGTGTGACGCGGCGCACTTTCCGAGTACCGCTCCCGTGACGAGGGCAGATGCCGTCCTGGAGCGGCCGGAGATTCCCGGAGAAATCCGAGGGGATCGCTGTGTGAGCGGGACATCTCACCATGCGACATCTCGGCAGGGAATTTCGGCTGCTCGTTAGACTGAGCCGACCGCAGTTGTGCGGTGCAGAAACGGATTGAGCGAGGAGCGCACGTGGGCCTTGTCGTGCAGAAGTACGGAGGCTCCTCCGTAGCCGATGCCGAAGGCATCAAGCGCGTCGCCAAGCGAATCGTGGAAGCGAAGAAGAACGGCCACCAGGTGGTCGTGGTCGTTTCCGCGATGGGCGACACGACGGACGAGCTGATCGATCTCGCCGAGCAGGTATCTCCGATGCCCAGCGGGCGAGAGTTCGACATGCTGCTGACCGCCGGAGAGCGGATCTCCATGGCCTTGCTGGCGATGGCGATCAAAAACCTGGGCCACAGCGCCCAGAGCTTCACCGGCAGCCAGGCAGGCGTCATCACCGACTCGGTCCACAACAAAGCGCGGATCATCGATGTCACGCCGGGCCGCATCCGGACCGCGCTCGACGAGGGCAACATCGCCATCGTCGCCGGGTTCCAGGGCGTCAGCCAGGACAAGAAGGACATCACCACGCTCGGCCGCGGCGGCTCCGACACGACCGCCGTCGCCCTTGCCGCCGCCCTCGACGCCGAGGTCTGCGAGATCTACACCGACGTGGACGGCGTGTTCACCGCCGACCCGCGCGTGGTGAAGAAGGCGAAGAAGATCGACTGGATCGCCTTCGAGGACATGCTGGAGCTCGCCGCCTCCGGCTCCAAGGTGCTGCTCCACCGCTGTGTGGAGTACGCCCGCCGTTACAACATCCCGATCCACGTGCGCTCGTCCTTCAGCGGACTTCAGGGCACCTGGGTCAGTAACACGCCACTCGTTCAAAAGGCACAGCAGCAAGGGGAACAGAAGGTGGAGCAGGCCATCATTTCCGGTGTCGCTCACGACACCTCAGAGGCCAAGGTCACGGTCGTCGGCGTCCCGGACAAGCCGGGCGAGGCCGCCTCGATCTTCCGCGCCATCGCCGATGCCGAAGTCAACATCGACATGGTCGTGCAGAACGTGTCCGCCGCCTCCACGGGCCTGACGGACATCTCCTTCACGCTCCCGAAGACCGAGGGCCGCAAGGCCATCGACGCGCTGGAGAAGGCCAAGTCGGTCATCGGCTTCGACTCCCTGCGCTACGACGACCAGATCGGCAAGATCTCCCTGGTCGGCGCCGGCATGAAGACCAACCCGGGCGTGACCGCCGGGTTCTTCGAGGCGCTGTCCGACGCGGGCGTGAACATCGAGCTGATCTCGACCTCCGAGATCCGTATCTCGGTCGTCACGCGTGCCGACGACGTCCCCGAGGCCGTCCGCGCCGTGCACACCGCCTTCGGGCTGGACTCCGACAGTGACGAGGCCGTGGTCTACGGGGGCACGGGCCGCTGATGGACCGCACCGGGCCGCGAGCCGGGAGGCCGACGCTCGCGGTGGTGGGAGCGACCGGCGCCGTCGGCACCGTCATGCTCCAGATCCTGTCGCAGCACGCGGACATCTGGGGCGAGATCCGCCTGATCGCCTCCCCGCGCTCGGCCGGCCGCAAGCTGGCCGTGCGCGGCGAGGAGGTCGAGGTCATGGCCCTGACCGAGGCCGCCTTCGACGGCGTCGACGTGGCGATGTTCGACGTGCCGGACGAGGTCGCCGCGCAGTGGGCACCCATCGCGGCGGCCAAGGGCACGGTCGTCGTCGACAACTCCGGCGCCTTCCGGATGGACCCCGACGTGCCCCTCGTCGTACCCGAGGTCAATCCCCACGCGGTACGTATGCGCCCGCGCGGGATCATCGCCAACCCCAACTGCACGACCCTCTCGATGATCGTGGCGCTCGGCGCGCTGCACGCCGAGTTCGGGCTGCGCGAATTGGTGGTGTCCAGCTATCAGGCGGTGAGCGGCGCCGGACGCGCGGGCGTCGAGACGCTGCGGCAGCAGATGTCCCTGGTCGCCGGTACGCAACTGGGGACCAGCCCCGGTGACGTACGACGGGCCGTGGGCGACAACACCGGTCCCTTCCCGGAGCCGGTCGCGCTGAACGTCGTGCCGTGGGCCGGATCGCTGCGCGAGGACGGCTGGTCCTCGGAGGAGATGAAGGTACGCGACGAGTCCCGCAAGATCCTCGGGCTGCCCCAGCTGCGCGTCGCCGTCACCTGCGTCCGGGTGCCGGTGGTCACCACGCACTCGCTCACCGTCCACGCCCGCTTCGAGGGCGAGGTCACCGTCGACAAGGCCCGCGAGATCCTCGCCACCGCACCCGGCGTCGTCCTCTTCGACGACCCGGCCGCCGGCGAGTTCCCGACCCCCGCCGACGTGGTGGGCACCGACCCGACCTGGGTGGGCCGCGTACGCCGCGCGCTCGACGACCCGACGGCACTCGAACTGTTCGTCTGCGGGGACAACCTGCGCAAGGGCGCCGCTCTGAACACCGCGCAGATCGCGGAGCTGGTGGCGAGGGAGCTGACGGGGGCGTAAGGAGCCCAAAGGGCACAGGGGGGGCAAGTTCTTCGCCTCAGGTGTCCGAAAACCGGAATCACCCTGGCCACCAGCGGATTCGTTTGTAGGATCTGTGTGAGTTCTGTGGTGCGGCCCATGGTCCGGACCACTTGAATCAAGCCCTTTCGGCGTTCGAAGATTTCCCTCCCCGCTCTCCGCAACCGTGCGGACGGCGGGGAGCGTCTTTGCGGTCGCCCTTCGGGGGGCTGGGAGCCACGACACACGGGGCATAGGGGAAGAGCTGGTACGCATGAGGGCCTTTGATGCACTGTCCGTTGCGCTGGGGAGCGCGCGGGCAGGTGTGCAGCCTGACGCAAACGTGATGCCTGTCGCGTACAACCCTGGTGGGGGGAAACGTGTCCAACTGACGTGGCAGAGGTACTGGAATTCACCGCGGTACAGGCAAGGGGCACAGCCCTTCGTCCACCCCGCCGACCCCGCATGCCCGGCGCGCCCGGCGGCATGCCGGTGATCGCCCCCATGCCCGCAGCGCGGCCCGCCCGCATACCGAACCAGCGCGAGGGCGCTGACGAGACGATGGCCGCCGGTACGACGGTCGACCATCTGACCGAGACCTATCGCGCCCACTACCGCTCCCTCCTGGGTCTTGCGGCGCTCCTGCTCGACGACACCGCGTCCTGCGAGGACGTCGTGCAGGAGGCCTTCATCCGGGTGCACTCGGCGCGCAAGCGCGTCCGCGACCCGGAGAAGACGCTCGCGTATCTGCGCCAGACGGTGGTGAACCTCTCGCGCTCCGCGCTGCGCCGCCGCATCCTCGGCCTGAAGCTGCTGTCGAAGCCGATGCCGGACATGGCGAGCGCGGAGGAAGGCGCGTACGACCAGCTGGAGCGCGACTCCCTGATCAAGGCGATGAAGGGCCTGCAGCGCCGGCAGCGCGAGGTCCTGGTCCTGCGGTACTTCGCCGACATGACCGAGGCCCAGGTCGCCGAGACGCTGGGGATATCGCTGGGGTCCGTCAAGGCGTACGGCTCGCGTGGCATCGCGGCGCTCCGCATCGCCATGGAGGAGCCGGTATGAGCGGGTACGACGACAAGCCCTTCGAGCCCTTCGACTCCATCTTCGACTCCATTGACTCCTACGACGATGAACACGCTGGGAACGGCACTGTGAAACACGGCCCCGACGGACAGGGACCTGAGAACACGGACACGGACGGTCGGGGTGGCGGCCGGGGCTTCGACGGGCTCGGCCCGGGCGCGGATCCCGACGGCTTCGACTCGGAGCCCGGCGACGGGCTCGGCTCGGACGAGCTGGCGCTGCGCAGGATGCTGCACCAGGCCGTCCGGGAGATCGAGCCCCACGACGCCACGCTGGAGCATCTGCGGCGCGCGGTGCCGGCCCGGCGGGCGCGCAAGCGGCAGGCCGTGGTGGGCATGGCCGCCGCCGCGCTCTTCATCGGCACGGCCATCCCGGCCCTCGTGCACGTCTCGAACGCCACCGGCTCCGACGCCGACCCGTCCATCGCCGGCCAGGCCTCCCAGGCGCAGGGCGGCGCCGGCCAGGACAAGGGCCCGGACGGAGGCTCCAACGCCGCCGGCTCCTCGGGCTCGTCCAAGGGCAAGGGCAAGGACAGCCAGAAGGGCAAGGGCGACAAGGGCACGGGGGCGAGCGGCGGGACCACCGGCGGGGTCAACCCGCCGGCCTCCGCGGCGAGCGCACCCACGTGTACGGCCACCCAGTTCGGCGTGGTGTCCGCGAACGCGGGCACGCCGGACTCGACCGGCGCCGTCTACGGCACCTTCCGCATCTCCAACATCTCCGCCACGAGCTGTACGGTCTCCGGCACGGGCAGCGTGACCGCGGCCGCGGCGGGCGCGGCGGACCAGTCCAAGATCAACGTGGTGCCCCATGTCGCGGGCGACGCGGCGGCCGGCCTGCCGGACCCGTCCCAGGACGTCGCCTCCCTGGTGCTTCAGCCGGGGGCGGCGTACGACGTGAAGTTCGCCTGGGTGCCGTCGGAGACGTGCCCCACCACGGGTGGTCCCGGTGGCCCCTCCCCGGACCCGACGCCCAGTGACGACACCACCGACAGCGGCGGTACGGACTCGGCCGGCGCCGGCACGGCGCCGCAGCTGCTGAGGGAGGACGGGACCGCCGACGGAAGCGTGACGGTGTCCCACATCACGGCCGCGGGGTCACCCACGGCCACGACGGCGGTGTCCAACGCGTGCGCCGGGACGATCTACCGGACCGGGATACTGCCGGCGGTGTCCTGACCCGGCCTCCGACGCCGCGTGCGCGCCGCTGCGTTTCCGCCGATGTGCGCAGGCGGCGACGGCGGCGACTGCGGCGGCGGCCTTCTCAGCTCTTCGCTTCGGCCTCGGCCTCGACCCGGGCCTCGGCTTCGCCGGTCGCGTCGGTCTCGGGCGGGAAAATCCCCAGTTCCGCGTCCCGGGCGAATTCCGCCTCCCGGCGCAGCAGCCGGAACCACATGAAGACGACGAAGCCCGCGAAGACGAACCACTCACCGGTGTAGCCGAGGTTCTGGAACGCCTTCAGGTCGAGGCCGGTGCCCTGGGCCGCCGTCGCGGGCACCGCCTTCATCCCGCTGTCGGTCTTCGTGAGCGTGATCCACGCGTTGTACACGTCGTACGGCACCAGGTTCACCAGCGCCGCCGAGCTGATCGCGCCGGTCTGGCCCGCGGGCAGCCCGCCGACCGTGCTCACCCCGTTCGACCCGGGGCTCTCGGACGCCTGGAGCGCGCCCGTCACCGTGACCTCGCCGGTGGGCGGAGCCGGCGCCTTCGCCGCGTCGGCGGTGCCGGGCAGCCAGCCCCGCACCACGGGCAGCGCCTTGCCGCCGTCGGTGCGCAGCATCGTCAGGACGTAGAACCCGCGCCTGTCGTCCAGCTCGCGGTCCGGCACGAGCAGTTGCCTGCCGCTGTCGTACCGGCCGGTCGCCGTGGCCTGCCTGCCGGACGTCCTCTTGTCCACGGGCAGCAGCTCGGCCAGCGGCCGGGCCGCGGCCGTCTTGGCCGCCGCGGCCTGCTCGCTCGCGGTCCGGTGGTCCTGTATCCGGTCCTCGAACCTGCTCAACTGCCACGACCCCATGAAGACGCAGAAGGGGATGGCCAACAGCACGAAGACGTTGATCCCCCACCATCGGGGCGTCAGCAGGAACCGGTACACGACGTCAACGGTACGGTGCCGTCGGCCCGGGCCGAGCGTGGGGGTTCGGTCGTACGGGACCGGGATTCGGCCGTACGAGACCGGCGCTCGCCGTCACCCCGGCCCCGCACGCCCCGCTTCACCGGCCCCGCACGCCCCGCGTCAGAGGCTCCGCGCGCCGTGGCCCCCGCGCGTCCTCACCGCCCGAGGTGCCGCTCCGCGAACTCCAGTTCCAGCCGCACCTGCTTGATCCGCTCGTCCACGACCAGCGAGCCGTGCCCCGCGTCGTACCGGTACACCTCGTGCACCGCGTCCCGCGCGGTCAGCCGCTCCACATAGTTCTCCACCTGCCGGATGGGGCACCGCGGATCGTTGACGCCCGCCGAGATGTACACCGGTGCCTTCACCGCGTCGACGTAGGTCAGCGGCGACGACGCCTCGAACCGCTCCGGCACCTCCTCCGGCGTGCCCCCGAGCAGCGTCCGGTCCATCGCCTTCAGCGCCTCCATCTCGTCGTGGTACGCCGTGACGTAGTCGGCCACCGGCACCGCGGCGATCCCGATCGTCCACGCGTCCGGCTGGGTGCCGAGCCCGAGCAGCGTGAGATACCCGCCCCAGGAACCGCCGGTCAGGATCAGCCTGTCGGGGTCGGCGAGCCCGGACGACACCGCCCACTCCCGCACCGCCGCGATGTCCTCCAGCTCGATCAGACCCACCCGGTGCTTGAGCGCGTCCGTCCACTCCCGCCCGTATCCGGTCGACCCGCGGTAGTTGACCCGCACGACCGCGTACCCGTGGTCCAGCCAGGCCGCCGGGCCCGCCGCGAACGAGTCGCTGTCGTGCCAGGTCGGACCGCCGTGGATGTCGAACACCGTCGGCAGCGGACCGCTCGCCCCCGCCGGCCTCTGCACCAGCGCGTGGACTCGCCCGCCGGGACCCTCCACCCACACGTCCTCCACCGGCACCGAACCCGGCGACTTCATCCCGGGCGGATCGAGGACGATCCCGCCCGAGGTGGACCGCACCACCGACGGCTCGGCCGCCGACGACCACAGGTACTCCACGCTGCCGTCGGGCCGGGCCGTCGCCCCCGACACCGTGCCCGCGGGCGTCGGCACCCGGACCAGCTCGCGCGAGGCCAGGTCGTAGCGGAACAGCTCGCTGCGCGCCTCGAAGCTGTGGGCGACCAGCAGCGCGGAACCGTCCGGATACCACTCCGCGCCCACGTCGCCCGGCAGCTCCAGCGCCAGGTCCGTCTCCTCGCCGGAGGCGACGTCCCACACCAGCGGCTCCCAGCGGCCGCGCCGCTGGTGCCCGATGAGCAGCCGCGTGTCCCCGTCGACCGGAGCGAAGCCCAGCACCTCCAGGCCCAGCTCGACCGAGCCACCCTTGGTGTCGTCCAGCTCGGCGACCGTGGAGCCGTCGAGGCGCAGCACCCGCAGCGCCGAGTGCATCGCGTCGCCGTGCTCGGTGTGCTCGACCGCGATCAGCGATCCGTCGTGCGAGAGGTCGCCGACGCCGGCCGACTCCCGGTGGCGGTAGATCTCCACCGGCTCCTGACCGGCTCGTACGACATGGACCGTGGACCCGTCCTCGTCGGTCGACCGCCCCACCACGGCGGTGCCGCCGTCCCGCCCGATCGCGAGACCCGCCGGGTACGAGGGCTCGAGGCCGTCAGCCGCGGGCTCGTCGGGGCCGTCCGCGGTGCCGCCCCCGGTGAACCGCTGCCTTCTCCAGATCCCGAACTCGTCCCCGTCCGTGTCGTCGAACCACCAGATCCACTCGCCGTCCGGCGAGAGCACGCCGTCCGTCGTGCCGTTCGGCCGGTCCGTGACCTGGCGTTGCTCGCCCGTCGTGCGGTCCCACGCGTACAACTCGTACGTCCCCGTCGCGTTGGACACGAACAGCGCACGGTGCGGCGCGTCCTCCGCCCAGTCCGGCAGCGACACCCGCGGCGCCCGGAAGCGCTTCTCCCAGTCCGGCATGGTCTCGCCGCGTACCTGCTGTTCCTGCGAGGTGGACCCAGTGCTCTCAGTCATGGCCCCATAGTGCACGGCCCGGACGACAATCCGCCGGGGAGGTCCCCAGCCTGTGGATAACTTGCCGGCCCTGACGGCCTTCCTCCGTTGTCTTCGCAGGTCGGAGCAGGTGTCAGGGCCGGCTACACGTCGGTCCGCGCCTGGGGCCGCCGGCCGAGGAGCTCCGCGAGGCCGCGGCGGGTGGCGGCCAGCACCACTCGGTCCTCGGCGCGCAGCACGTAGGTGGCGGGCAGGTCCCAGACCAACCCGGAGCGACGGTAGGGAGAGTCCGCGGACGCGGACGCGGACGGGGAGGGGGAGGGGGCCGGGGAGTGGGCCTGGCCCCGGCCACCGCGTGCCGCCGTGTCCAGCGCCAGTACGCGCCACGCCCCCGCGTGGAACGCCTCGCCGACCGTGCGTCCCTCCAGCCGCGGATGCCCGCCCACGTCCACGGCCGCGAACAGCAGCACCCGCCGTTCGACCGGGATGGCTCCCAGAATCTGCCGCCCCATCATGGCCCCGGCGAAAGCGGGTGCGGCCAGGTGCGACACGCTGCGGCTCCGGGTGAGCGCATGGGGGTGCGCCGCGCGCAGGGTGCGGTACACGGCGGTCGCGAAGTCGTCGTCGTACAGACGCAGGACGACCCGCAGATCGGGCCGCACCGACCGCGCGTACAGGGCGGCCTCCAGGTTGGTCGTGTCCGCGCTGGTCAGCGCGAGCAGCGCATGCGCCCGGTGGATCTTGGCGGCCTCCAGGACCCCTTCCTGCGTCACGTCCCCGAGCACCACCGGCACGCGCAGCCGCCGGGCCGTGGCGAGCCCGCGTGCCTCGGGGTCGCCCTCGACGCACACCACGGGGATGCGCAGCTCCCGCAGCCGGGTCAGCACGCGCGTACCGATCTTGCCGACCCCGAGCAGCACCACGTGCCCGGACAGCCCCCGCGGCGGCTTCCGCAGCGCGGACCCGCTGCGGAAGGTGCCGAGCGCTTCCAGCACGGCCGCCAGCAGCACGGGCAGCAGCAGCAACCCGACCAGCCCGGACAGGAGTTGCAGGATCTGCCGGCCGGTGGACTGTCCGACGGCGGGGTCGTTGATGGCGAACAGGTCGAGCAGCGTCAAGTAGGTCGCGTGCAGGGGGTGTTCGCGGGTGACCGCCATCTGCGCGACCGCGAGCCCGACCACACAGCCGACGAGCCCGGCGAACGACCACCGCAGCCGCCGCGACAGCAGTGAGGCGAACGGCAAGGCGTTGCGCCCGGCGGGCAGCGAGGACCCGGAGTACGACACGTTCTCCAGGACGACCGTGCCGCGCCCGGTGGCCGCCGCGATCGCTTCCTCGTCGGGCAGCAGCCGTGGCCCCTGCTCGCCGCTGCTCTCGGAGCCGTCGGCCCCGGCCGGGTCGCTGGCCGTCGCGGACAGCAGCGCCAGCGTGCACAGACCGGGATCGGCGACCTGCCCCGGTTCCGGCGGCGGCCGCTCCACCGCCCGCAGCATCAGTCCGTCGGTCTGTACGACCTTGCTGGTGCCGGTGACCGCGGTCGCGGCCAGCGCGGGTGCGGCGGTGTCGGCGTCGGACAGGACGGTCGTGGACGCGTCGAACTGTGCGGCCGGCCCGTCGGCTCCGGCCGCGGCCAACGTGGCGGCCTGATCGAGGAGTTCCTCGATGTGCTGGCCCAGCCGCCGGTTGTAGAGCCGCAGGACGAGCCGCAGGTGTGGGTTGAGCCGGCGGGCGGTGAGCGCGGCCCGGATGTTGGTCTCGTCGTCGTCGTACACGAGCGCCAGCGCGGCCGCCCGCTCCACACCCGCCTCGGCGAGCACGGCCTCGTTGGCCTCGACGGCCTCCAACAGCCGCTCGGTGCCGGGGGGTTCGGTGGTCCGGCCACCGCCGGTGGATCCGCCGCGCCCTCCAGCGCCGTCACCGCTGCCGCTGTTGCCGTTCCCGCCGCTGTTTCCCGTGGTGCTTCCGGCGCCGTTTCCGTTGCCGGCCGCCCGGGTGACGGCGGCGGACACCCGGTCGAGCAGGGTGGAGGTCCGGGCCCTGCCCACCACGGGCTGCCGCGCGACCCGTTCGGCGGGCGGTACGACCAGGGTCACCTGTTCCCCGTACACCCCTCGCAGCTCGGTGGCGAGCCGGAGGGCGAGGGCGTCGTCCCCGCACACCACCATGTGCGCGGCGGCGTCACTCGACCCGCTCTGATTCGGAAGGCTCACCACGAGGGGAAAGACTGCCCTACCGAGGGAGCTGGTTCCACCGGGGCACGACACGCGGATTTCTTCGCCGGTCCCGGGACTCGGCGTTCAGTCCGCGAACCGCTCCCGCACGTCGGGGCGTTCGGCGAGGCGGGGCGGGTAGCCGGGGCCGAGCCGCGGCCGGGTGTCGGTGGCGGTCATCGGCTCGCCGCACTCGGAGCAGACCACTTCCGCGTGCCCCTGCCGCCCGCACCGTTCGTGGTGGAAGACGACCGGCGCGCCCTGTTCCCCGGCCAGCCAGCGGTCGCCCCAGGCGTTCATGGCCATGAGCACACCGTAGAAGTCCCGGCCCTTGTCGGTGAGGACGTAGTCATGACGTACGGGCTCGTTCTGGTACGGCTGCTTCTCCATCAGCCCCTCGTCCACGAGCCGCCGCAGCCGGTCGGTCAGGGTGTTGCGGGCGATCCCCAGCGACTGCTGGAACGCGTCGAAGCGGCGCACGCCGTAGAACGCCTCGCGCAGCACGAGCGGTGTCCACCAGTCCCCGAGCAGATCCATGGTGCGAGCGATGGAGCAGGGCCAGTTCGCGAAGGAGGTCCGCCTCATGCCTGCCAGCATACGGTCCCTCCCCGGGGTCGGTCTCGGCTTGAGACCTTGCAGGCGGGGGCGGGCCGGGGGCGGGCCGGGGGTAGGCCGGGGGTGGCCCGGGGGGTGGCCCGGGGGCAGGCCGACGGGCGGGTGCGCGGGACCCTCCACGGGGCCGCCGACCGGGCTGTCGGCGGCCCCCGCGAGCGTGGTCGGGCAGCTGCTCGGCCCTGCTGGGTCCTGCTCGGTCCTGCCTGGTGAGCTGCTCGGTCGGCCATACGGCCCTGCTGGCCGCGGCGATGGCGGAACGCCTCGACCTGATGCTCGTACTGACCTGGCTGCCGCACCGGGACGGCCGGCGACGGGACGGCCGGCGACGGGACGGCCGGGCGACGGGGCGGCCGGCGACGGGACGGTGAGACACGGGACGGTGAGACACGGGGCGCGGCGAGTCCGCCCCGCCCGTCAGCTGCGGCTACTCCGGGCTTTCGTACTGGTCGCGCGGAGCCGGGACCGGCGTGGCCCGACTGACGTCGATGAACGGAATGACGCCGTTGTTGACCGGGTCCTTGGTCCGCCTGCTGCTGTAGGTGCCGGTGATCTCGAGCCAGGTGTCGGGCTGGAGGACGGGCGGGGTCCGCCCGGTCAGCCCGACCTTGATGGGCTGGGCGTCGGCGGCGCAGCAGCTGAGGATCATGCGGGTGAGATACGGCGCGCCACCGCGGTCGAGGGCGATGAAGCCGGTGATGGTGACCTTCCGGCCCTTCAGGGAACGTCCGTGGTCGAAGGCCGCACGGCCCGCGTAGTCGTCGACGCTGAGCTTGATGGGGTCGCCGGCCGGCAGGGCGGGAAAGCCCCAGGGCGCCTGGAGAGCCGTACCCGTGCGTACGGCGCTGTAGGAGCCGAGGGCGGGCGGCGCGACCAGGATGAGGGCGAACAGGGGCAGCACGAGAAGCCAGGAGATCCACGACTCGCGGTGCGCATGCCCGTGCCCGTGATCGTGCCCGCGATCGCGATCGTGGTCGTGGTCGTGACTGTCCTCATGGTCGTCGTGTTGTCCGCCCCGCGGCCGTCGAAGCTCGTACCAGACGGTGGCGACGGCGGCGACGATCAGTACGGCACCGGCCACCAGCAGCAGCGGGCGCAGTCCGGCCTTGACGTAGCGCAGATAGAGATCGGTGGAGCCGGCCCGCAGCACCGCCCCGCCGACGAGGAACAGCACGACCGCTTGCGCCTGCCGGTTCACAGCAGCACCGCCCCGACGAGGACCGACACGAGGACGGCCATGGCGAAGGTGGCCGGGGCGAACCGCAGCGCGAACCCGCGCCCGAACGTGCCGGCCTGCATGGCGAACAGCTTCAGGTCGATCATCGGCCCGACGACGAGGAACGCGAGCCGGGCGGTGAGCGAGAACTGGGTGAGGGACGAGACCACGAACGCGTCCGCCTCGGAGCAGATCGACAACAGCACCGCGAGGATCGCCAGCGCGAGGACCGACACCACGGGGTTGGTGGCGGCCATGTGCAGCCAGGCGGCCGGCACCACGGCCTTGAGGGTGGCCGCGGCCATCGCCCCGATGACGAGGAACCCGCCGGCGTGCATCACGTCGTGCCGTACGGACCCCCAGAACGCGGCTCCCTTGCCGGCGCCTTCGAACGACGGGTGGGCAGGGGCCCGCATCCAGTCGGTACGCCCCAGCCGCTGCCACAGCCACCCCATCGCGCACGCCACGAGCAGGCTCGCCCCGAACCGGGCGAACACCATCTCGGGGTTGCGGGGAAAGGCCACGGCGGTGGCGGTCAGCACGATCGGGTTGATCGCCGGGGCGGACAGCAGGAACGCCAGCGCCGCCGCGGGAGTGACGCCCCGGCGCACCAGCGCCCCGGCCACCGGCACGGAGGCGCACTCGCAGCCGGGCAGCACCGCCCCGGCCATCCCGGCGACGGGCACCGCGAGGGCGGGACGCTTCGGCAGCGCACGGGCGAAGAACGACGGGGGTACGAACACCGCGATGACCGCCGACAACAACACGCCGAGCACGAGGAAGGGCAGCGCCTGCACGACCACCGCGACGAACACGGTCGTCCAGCTCTGCATCACCGGAGTGGACAACGCCCGCCGAATCGGGCCCTGCACCGCGACCACCAGCACCAGCAGCATGGTCAGACCGAGCGAGGAGTTGAAGTGCCATCCCTGGGAACCGCCGGCGTCGGGGCGCTCGGCCCTGTCCGGCGCTGCCTTGGTGAGGGTCACGACTGAGGTACCTCCGGTGGTCCGGCAGGGCAGGGCGCTTCGCGGGACGGCGCCCCCCGCCCTTCAGTACGCCGCGGGAAGCCCGACTGCTCATCCGGGACCCACTATGGCCCACCCGGATCCCGAGCCCGACGGGCGCCCTCATCAGCCGGTCGGACGGGCGCCCTCATCAGCCGGTCGGACGGGTGCCCTCACCAGCCGGTCAGCAGCAGGTGGTTGAGGAGCAGGGCGAGCGTGGCCTGTGCGGCGAGCCAGGCGCGCGGTCGGGGGAGGAACGCGCCGGCGGCGAGCAGCCACATCGCGAACGGCAGCCAGATGCGTTCCGTCTCCGCCTTGCTCATCCCGGAGAGATCGGCGGCGAGCAGCGCGAGGAGGGCGGCGTACACGAGCAGGGCGAGGCGCGGTTCGGCGGCGGGGCCGGGCGCATCCCGGCTGCGAAGGACCTGGCCGCGCTGCCGGACCAGCGCGACGCCGGCCCGGCGCAGGCCCGCCACGGTCGCGAGGCCCACGACGAGCACGGTGCACGCCGGATTGGCCCACACCCAGTAGCCGTAGGGCCGGAGGCCGCCGGCTCCTTGGTAGTAGCGCTCGACCAACAGGCGGTACGCCTCCCACCAGTGGAAACCGGCGAGCGTGAACACGAGCGGGACGACGGCGAGTCCGGCGAACAGAAGGGGAAGCACCCGGACCCGCTCCCGCCCGAGCACCAGCACGCCCGCCGCGATCACCGCGAACAGCGTGAGCCCGTACGAGAGATAGCAGGTAAGGCCGAACAACAGCCCCGAGCCGAACGCGGCGGCCCACACCCGGTGCCCCGTCCGTCCCGCTCCACCCGTCTGTCCTGCCCCACCCGTCCGTCCCGCTCCACCCGTCCGTCCCGTCCCGCCCGTCACCGCGAGCGCCAGCAGCGCCACGGCCCAGGCGGCCACCGCCGCGAAGTACCCGTCGGCCGAGGTCCCCATCCACACCGCGGCCGGCGCCAGTACCAGGAACGGCGCAGCCCGCCGTGCCAGGACCTCCCCCGCCAGCACCCGCACCGTCACCAGCACGGCCACGCAGGCCGTGGCACCGACGGTGATGCACCAGACCCCGGCCCAGCCCCCGCCGCCCAGGCCGATCCGGTCGAGCAGGACGAAGGTGAGGGGCGCCGCCGGGGGATGACCCGCGACATGCGCGGGCCAGTGGCCGGGGGAGTCGATCAGGATGTGGTGGGTGAAGTCCCGCAGCGTGCCGGGGATGTCGTGGAAGCGGTCGATGACCCGGAGGTACTCGTACTGGGTGGTCAGCCGCCCGGCGATGCCGCGCTGCCAGCCGTCGACGAGCGCGAGCGAGAACGTCCACGCCGTGGCCGTGGCCCACGCGGCGGCGAGCAGCGCCCGCCAGGGCAGCCGGGCGGCGAGGGCGGGACCGTACGCCACGACGGCGACCGCGACGGCGAGCGCGGCCGGGGTGCCGGCGCCGACATGCGGCTCCGCAACGGCGTACAGCGGCGGCCAGCCCACATACAGCGTGCCGTCCTCGCGCTGGATGACGGTGCCGACCAGCACGGCCGTCACGACGAGCAGTGCGGCGACGAGGGCGGCAGCCAGGTCCCGGAGAAGATCGCGGATCACCTGGGGAACGCTAGGCCGGAAGGTGGCGCACGAGGCCGCACGCGGTGCGGACGTCAGCGTTTCGTCATGGGTTGCGGACCCTTTCGTGGGGTGGTCCCGGCCTACCTTCGGGACATGCGCGCCCCACGGCTCCCCTCCTCACGTGCCCCATGGCTCCCCTCCTCACCCGGCTTCTGGCGCAGTCCTGTGCGCGGCCCCTGGTTCACCTCCGTGCTCGGTGTCGTGCTGCTCGGCGGTATCACCGTGCTGTTCGTGACCGGGCTGCTGTCGTACGCCGCGTACAACCCGGACCTGGCACCGGTGAACGACCAGACTCCGGACAAGGGTCTCCTCGGCTTCTACCTCTTCGCCTGGCCGACCGATCCACCGTGGCTGTACCGCCTCACGCAGGGCCTCCACGTCACGCTCGGGCTCACCTTGATCCCCGTCCTGCTCGCCAAGCTGTGGTCGGTGGTGCCCAAGCTGTTCGAGCTGCCGCCGGCCCGTTCGCTCGCCCACGCGCTGGAGCGCCTCTCGCTGCTCCTGCTGGTGGGCGGCGCGCTCTTCGAGTTCGTGACGGGCGTGCTCAACGTCCAGCTCGACTACGTCTTCCCCGGCTCGTTCTATCCGCTGCACTTCTACGGCGCGTGGGTGTTCTTCGCCGCGTTCGTCGCGCACGCCGTGCTGAAGACGCCCGCGGCTCTGCGCAATCTGCGCCGACCGCGCACCGAGGAAGAGGAGTACGAGCCCGGTTCCCCGCCCCGCGCCGAGCCCACGGTGTCCCGGCGCGGCGCCCTCGGACTGGTCGGCGGCGGCTCACTGCTCCTGTTCGGGACGACGGCCGGGCACAGCTTCGACGGGCCGCTGCGGCAGACCGCCGTGCTCGCACCGCACGGCGGCCCCGAGCCGGGCCCGGGCCCCGGCGGCTTCCAGATCAACAAGACGGCCGCGTACGCCGGGATCGACGACCGTGAGACGAGCGCGGACGCCTGGCGACTGGTCCTCGTCGGGCGCACCGGCACGGTCCGGCTGAGCCGCGCCGAACTGGAGCGGCTTCCGTCGCGCAGCTCGGCGCTGCCCATCGCCTGCGTGGAGGGATGGTCCACCTCGGACCAGCGGTGGCGGGGCGTACGGCTGCGGGATCTCGCGGCGCTCGTCGGACACGACGAACCGCCCGACGTGCTGGTGGAGTCCCTCCAGCGGCACGGCGCGTTCCGCCGGGCCGCCCTGCGCGCCAACCAGGTGGCCGACCCGCGCTCCCTGCTCGCGCTGTACGTCAACGGCGAGGCCCTGACCCCCGACCACGGCCACCCGGCGCGGATCATCGTGCCCGCCGCCCCCGGCGTGCTCAACACCAAGTGGGTGGCCCGGATGACCTTCGGAGACCTGTGATGGGCGGCTTTCGGAAGCTGCTGAGCCCTGTGATGGACGGCCTTCGGAGACAGCTGAGTCCTGTGTTGGCCGGCCTTCGGAAGCTTCTGAGCCCTGTGATGCGCGGGCCCGTCATCGGCAGCCCGCTGCAACTGCTGCTGCTCGCCTGCTCGTTCGCCCTCGCGGGGTATGCGGGGGTGCGGCTGTTCGCGGGGGACTGGTTCGGGGTGGCGATGTGGTTCGTGGGAGCGGCCCTGGTGCACGACCTGGTGCTGCTCCCGTTGTACGCGCTGCTGGACCGTCTCCTCGTGGGGGCGGCGGGCCGTCACCGGGAGCTGGTCGGGTACGTACGCGTACCCGCCGCGCTCTCCGGCCTGCTCCTGCTCGTGTGGTTCCCGCTGATCAGCGGGCAGGTGTCGGCGCGTTACGAGTCCGCCGCCGGCCTGCCGGGCGACGGCTTCCGGGCCCGCTGGCTGCTGATCACGGCCGTACTGTTCGGCGGCTCGGCGCTCCTGTTGGTGCTGCGGCTGCGCAGGGCGACGAAGGAACGGCCGCCGGTGGACCACTGATCGGTGGCGTGCCAGCCCGAGCGCGCGGCGTACTGGAGCAGGGCCGGGGTGCCGAGGCGGGCCCAGGGGAACGGGTCGCCTGGGGTGGCCCGGGCATCGGTGACGTGGACGTGCACGCGTTCGTCGATGTCGTACGGGACGGTCTCGGCGATCAACAGGCCGCCCGGAGCGAGGAGATGGGCGATCCGGTGGAGGAGGGCGTCCGGGTCGCCGCCGATGCCGAGGTTGCCGTCGATGAGGAGGGCGGTGCCCCAGCGGCCCGCGCCGGGCACCGGCGCGAAGACGGAACGGCGCAGCGCCCGGCCGCCGATGCCGCGCGTGTGGGCGACGGCGGCCTCGCTGACGTCGATGCCGAGGGCGCGCAGGCCCCGCGCGCTCAGGGCGGCGACCAGTCGGCCGGGCCCGCACCCGACGTCGAGTACGGCCCCCTCGCACCGCTCCACCACGTCCAGGTCCGCCGCGTCCGCCTCCGCGCACCAGCGCTCCACCTCCAGCGGGAGCAGCCAGCCGTCGGCGCGGCGCAGAAAGAGGGGGCCGCGACCCGCGCGCAGGGCGTCGGCGTAGGGGTCGGCACACCAGGAGGGCGACGCACCGTCGAGCAGACCGCGCAACCGCCGGTTCGAACCGACGTTCTCGGTCTCGGTCATGCTGCCGCTGCCGCTGCCGCTGCCGCTGCCGCTGCGGGTGTGGCTGCCGCTGGTCGGTTCGGCCGCCTCGGTCGCCCACTCGGGCGCCATTTCGCGTGCGGTGCTCATCGGCCGGTGGCCGCCCTGAGCCGGTCCAGCTCCGCGGCGAAGCGGCTGTGGGGCGCCGACGCGGCGACCGACTCGGCGTCGGGGGCCGTGTCCACGTCGCGCAGCCGCGGCAGATCGCGCACCCGCAGCCCCGCGGCGACCAGCCGCTCACGCTGTACGGCGCCCGTCGCGGGCGTCGACATCGGTACGCCCCGCAGAAGACCGGGGTCGGGATCGGCGAGGCCGAGCGCCCAGAAGCCGCCGTCCTCAGCCGGTCCGAAGTACGCGTCGCAGCCGCGGAAGTCCACCGTGAGCAGCTCCGGTGTCACCTGGGGCGTGTCCATGCCGACGAGCAGAGCGGGACCGGCGCACCCGGCGAACGCCGCGGCGAGCCGTTCGTCGAGGCCGCCCGCGCACTGCGGCACGACCTCGAAACCCGGCGGCAGCCAGGGGCCCGGGGTCCCGTCGAGGACCAGCACGCGCCGCCGCGCGGGCGTCGCCGCGACGGTGCGCAGCGTGTCCACGAGAGCGGCCTCGGCGAGCTCCGCGGCCTGCCGGGGCGTGAACGGAGGCGTGAGCCGCGTTTTCACCCGCCCCGGCCGGGGTTCCTTGGCGATGACGAGCAGAGTGGTCACTGGGAGCTTCCTCCTTGGGAAGAGGAGAGGGAACCGCTCTCCGGGGGGCCGTCCTGCGCCGGTTCGGCCAGGACGCGGCTCATGTCGCGTACCGCCTGCCAGGTGCCGCGCCAGGTGCCCGTCACCTTCGAGACGCCGGTGCGCGGGAGGTAGGGGACGTCGTGTTCGGCGATGCGCCAGCCGGCGTCGGCGGCGCGGACCACCATCTGGAGGGGATAACCGCTGCGCCGGTCCGTGAGGCCGAGGGCGAGCAGCGGCTCGCGGCGGGCCGCGCGCAGGGGGCCGAGGTCGTGCAGACGCAGCCCGGTGCGACGGCGCAGCATCCGGGCGAGCGCGAGATTGCCGGCCCGAGCGTGCGCGGGCCAGGCGCCCCGGCCGTGCGGGCGACGCCGGCCGAGTACCAGGTCGGCCGCGCCGTCGCGCACCTCGCGGACGAAGGGGACGAGCAGGGAGGGGTCGAGTGAGCCGTCGCAGTCGCAGAAGCACACGATGTCGGCGGTGGCGGCGGTCAGCCCGGCGTGGCAGGCCGCACCGAACCCGCGGCGCGTCTCGGGGACGACGGTCGCGCCGAGACGGCGGGCGATCTCGGCCGAGCCGTCCGTGGAGCCGTTGTCCACGACGAGGGCACGCCAGCCGGGCGGAATGCGGGCCAGCACCCAGGGGAGGGCGTCGGCCTCGTCGAGGCACGGAAGGACCACGTCGACTTCGGGTTTCGTCGAAGCCAGGGGATCGACGGGATCGAGCGGATCGAAGGGATCGGGAGGATCGCTGGGAGAGGTCGTCACGGCTTTCACCCTACGAACACGAAAGGTTCATATCGGACTTCGACTCCTTACAGAACTGGGACGTCGGGAGGGGCGGCAGGGAAGGGGGCAGCGCGGAGCAACGGCCGTATGGAGCAACGGCCGTATGGAGCAACGGCCGTACGGAACGACGGCCGTACGGAACGACGGCTGTACGGAACGACGGCTGTACGGAACGACGACAGCGGGACCGGCGCAGGCGGCGGCCCCCGACCCCGCGATGGTCACCTGGTCACTCGTCGCGCAACCGCGCCCGCGCGAACTCCCGCATCCCGTCCTCGAACCCGGTCTCCGCCTTCCACCCCAGCTCGGCCCGCAGCCGGGAGGAGTCGGCCGTGATGTGGCGTACGTCGCCCAGCCGGTACTCCCCGGTGACGACGGGCTCGGGCCCGCCGTACGCGGCGGCCAACGCCCGGGCCATCGCGCCGACCGTGTGCGGCTCGCCGCTGCCGGTGTTGTAGACCGTGAGCGCGCCGACGGGTGAACTCGCTTCCAGCGCGGCCACGTTCGCCGCCGCCACATCCCGTACGTGCACGAAGTCCCGCCGCTGCGCGCCGTCCTCGAACACGTGCGGTGCCTCTCCCCGGGCGAGCGCCGAGCGGAAGAAGGAGGCGACGCCCGCGTACGGGGTGTCGCGGGGCATCCGGGGCCCGTACACGTTGTGGTACCGCAGCGACACGGCCGTTCCGTCCGTCGACCGGGCCCACGCCGCCGCCAGGTGTTCCTGGGCGAGCTTGGTCGTGGCGTACACGTTCCGCGGGTCCACCGGCGCGTCCTCGCCCACCAGTCCGGGAGACAGCGCCTCACCGCAGGCCGGGCAGACGGGCTCGAAGCGCCCGGCCGTCAGGTCGGCGACGGTCCGCGGTCCGGGCCGGACCACTCCGTGCCACTCGCACAGGTACCGCCCCTCCCCATAGACCACCATCGACCCGGCGAGCACGAGCCGCCGTACGCCCGCCTCCGCCATGCCGGTGAGCAGCACCGCGGTACCGAGGTCGTTGCGGGAGACGTACTCCGCCGCGTCGGTGAATCCGTTGCCGAGTCCGACCATGGCTGCCTGATGGCACACGGCGTCCACGCCGGCCAGGGCGCGGGCGACCGCGTCCCGGTCCCGGACGTCCGCGCCCGCGTCCTCGCGCACGTCGAACACGACGGGCTCGTGCCCGCGCGCCCCGAGCGCCTCGACGACATGGGACCCGATGAATCCGGCTCCGCCGGTGACCAGTACACGCATACGCCGCACGCTAGGCCCCGGCCCCCCACCACCCCAGCGCCACGCCCGGCACGTCACGGCTCCGTAAGACCTCGGCAGCCCTGAGGATCTCGCCCTCGGTGAAGTGCTCGCACAGCGCGGCGATGCTCACGGGGGAGCCGTCCGACAGGGAGAGGCTGTACGCCGCGACGCTGACCGTGACCGCGCTGCCGCGTCGCTGCGCGAGGGCGCGCGGCGCCGCTCAGCGTGAGGCCGACACTCAGGACGACCCGCGCCCTGGATATACATGTGATGTCGCCTGAGCACGGCGACGCTTGCGGACACACCACCCCGCGAACGCCGCTCCGCTGATGAGTACGCCACTGCCAACACCCAAGAGAATCCACGGGGGTGAACTGTCTCCGCTGCCGGAGTTCGTCGACGCGGCTGGTGCCGCGCCCTCTTGCTTCGATGAAGCGGAGGCTGACACCTCTGGCGTCCTGGACGCGGCGTACTCGAAGTCAGGCAGTGGGTACCCGTCGACGGGACCTGGGTCGCCGGGATCCGTCAATGCGATGCGGGGGCGTACCGCGCCGTAGCCGAGATAGTCCGTGCGTTCCTTGCCGCTCTTGGATTTGCTCGCGGTGTTGACCATGACCCGCAGAACCTGGTTGTTCGTCCAGTCGAGGTGCTTGGACCAGATCAGGGCGGCTGATGCAGAGGCGATGGCGGTGGCGTCGCTGGTGCCGTGGGTCTTGCACAGTTCCGTGCTGCCGAGACAGGCGGCGACCATTTCCTCTCCCGGTGCGACCAGGTCGACTTGGGGGCCGTGCTGGGACTCCTTCGTCGCCTTGACGCCTCTGTCGATCGCCCCGACGCCGACGACACCGGGAGTGGCCGCCGGGTACTCAACTTTGTTGAGGCCGCCGCCGGTGTTGCCCACACCCGCGAAGATCAGCTTGCCCTTGGACAGAGCGTAGGCGACGGACTCGGTCAGCTCCGGTGAATGGGCGGTGCTCGCCAGCGAGATATTGATGACCTGGGCGTCCGAATCGGCCGCGTACCGGATGGCCTTGGCCATGTAGGTGGGGTAGTCGTCCGGGTTGCCGTCGCTGCGGCTCTGTTCGATGAAGTCCGGGATACGGATCGGGAGGATCTTCGCTCCTGGGGCCAGGCCGTAGGAACCCGTCGCTCGGCCTTTGGCTCCGGTGCCAGCGATGAGGACGGCCATGCTGGTGCCGTGGCCGTCGTAGTCCGAGTGTTCGTCCCCGGGGTGATTGGAGAAGTCCTTGCCCGCCACGACCCGGCCGCGCAGGTCGGGGATGTTGTCCTGGATGCCGGTGTCGATGACGGCGACCGTGATGCCCTTGCCCGTGCTGGTCTTCCACATCTGCTCGGCCTGCATGGCGTCCAGGTGCCACTGCTGGCCGCGGACGGTGTCAGCGTGTGCGGGCGTCACGGCGGCGCCCGCCAACAGGACGCCGGCGACGGCCGCCACGACCCGGCCGTACCGTAGGGCCTGCTTGCTGTGGGTGGGCATGGTCATCCTTCTTGTCCTGCGTGTCGGTCGGGCCCGCTGGGTGGACGTGGCGTGGTCGGTCGGCCTTCCTCGTCCTCGGCCCTCTGATTCGTGCGGGAGCGCGACCGTTCGTCATGGGCGGAGCGGTCACCACCGTATGGGGCACGGGTGACCGCGGAGGCGCCGCGGGCTGTTCCGCCGCTCTGCGGCAGTACGTCGTCTGTGCCCGTTCCCCGTACAAGTCCGGCGCCCCCTGAGGTGAACCCCGCCCGTCCGCGCTGTCGGGATGTCCTGGGTTGCCCACCGACGATCCCATCGGACTGCGCAGGCAGGGGGGCGCTCTTCGACGCGCTTTCAGGGTTCGCCGTGCGGCCGTTAGCGCGGGGCGTCGTGGCGCCAAGGCCGGATCCTCCCGGTGCGGTGCCACGACCGATGGGAGGCTGCTGCTGCGGGGTGCCGCCGATAACAGTGCCGCGTGGAATCGCACCAGCGGATCGTCCGCTCGGTGGCGAGACCGGGCGGCCGCCAGTGACTCCGTTGGCGTTTCTGGCCGCGCCGGGAACGGCCGACTCACGACCTGGGACCGGCTGACCACCGGACATGCCGGGGCCGAAGGGGCCGGTGGGTCCGCGCCCGGGTACGTGCGATCCTCCGGGTGTACCTGAGCCGGACGGCGTGGGCAGGGCACTCCGGCCTCCATACACGGAGTGCCCCCCGCCTGCCCGAGGAACCTGCGGAGTCACTGCTCTGCCCCCGAACGCAGGCGGAAGCAACCCGGTCGTCGGCTGTGTCCTGCCGTCCGGGCTGCTTGGTTCCGGGGGCGGCGCCGGTGGGGCGGAAGGAGCTGCTGGAGCGGACGGAACGGTTCTTACGCTGTCGATCGCCGTGTTCGTCGTGTCTGTGTGAGGGCGCGGCGGCGCATCTGGCCCGACGGCCAGGTCCGTCAGGTGGTGCGGCGCGGACGCCCTCGGTGCTGAACTCATGCCGCCCACACCGGAGTCGGCGTCCGTCTCCCGCCCCAGAGCGTCCGCTCGCGCCACCGTCCCTTGGGTACCGCCATCGGCGGTGGGCGCGGTGATGTGGGTTCCACCGTCACGTTCGATCGGCACGAACCGCTTTGGCAACTCCGGAAACTCGGGCGCCTTCAGCGCGTCGATCTGTTCCGTCGAGGCGGTGTACGACTGGGCCAGTTTGATCATCAGCCCGGCCGCTTCAGCGCTGTCATCGGCGAACGACGTCTTGGCCTTCTCCACCGCGGCATCCGAGGGACTGCCGTCGTGGTCGCCGATGTCCGTTGCCTTCGCCGCGTGCGCGTCGAGCACCGATCGCGCGGTGGCACTCTGATTCCGCAGAATCTCCAGCTGGGGCCTGACCTCGTGAAGCGTATCCCCCGCGTGGCCCAGCCATTTGCCCGCGCTCGCGCTGTAATCGCCCAGTCCCAGGGTGGCCAACGCGGCCTGGTGGATCCACTTCCGGAACGCCTCGCCGCCTTCACCCTCCCACTCGACCGCCATGCTGTGGGTCCGCAGATCGGTGCCGATTTCCCCGATCGTCTTCGCGGCCTGGGTCAGCAGTACGCCGAGCTCCGTGGCCGTCGCACCGTCCGCCCCCTCCACCATGGACCACAGCTGTTCGGGATCCTGGGTCAGAAACCGGGACTGCCGGACCGTCCGCCACGCCGAGCTGCCCAGATCAGACATGGAGCCGTCCCGCCTTCCCCACCACGGTCGTGGTGCTGCCGTTCCTTGCTGACACGGACATCACAGACCTCCGGCCTCCGCGTCCGGCGGTTGGGAACCCTGTTGGTCACCGCTCGGTCTTCCCACCCCCCGACTGGTGCGGTTCTCCGCTCCCGGCCCCGGCCTGTCGGCGAGCAGTTCGTCGGCCTCGACCCGGATCCGGCTCAGGCGGTCGCGAACGTCGTCGTCGAGATCGTGATAGCCGGCCTTCGAGGCGTCGACCGTGACGACCAGTCCCTCGATCTGCAACGCCAGCATCTGGGACAGCTGCTCCAGTTGGGAGTGCACTCGGGTGTAGGCGGCGTGCAGCGCGTCGGCCTCGTCGAAGTTGCCCAGACGTCCCGTGGGCAGAGCGCCGTCCGCGATCCTGCGCGGCGCGGCCTTCGACTCCTCCAGCTGAGTCAAGAGGTCATCCACCCTCTTCTTGAAGGCGGTCAGCGTCTCGCCCTCGACACGCAGAACCTGCGCCGCGGCGGCACCGACACCCGCGAAGGGCCCGATACCCGAAGCCGCGATCCCTCCCACAGCAGCCCCCAGGCCAGCGCCGGTTGCCTGCGGATCTCCCGTGCTGTCGACCGCCATCACGTCCTCCCCGTCCGGACAACTTCTCCGTCAGCACCTCGGGGTACTCACTGACAGTGCCAATGACATCCCCGTCTGTAACAGAAGCAACTCCGCAAGATAGCTGTGATCTCGTGTCTTCGCGGAATCCTGTTGCCCCCATGGCGTGGGGCTGGCTGAAAGCCGACTCCGCCGTGCGTCGGGCCACTCCACTGCTGCCATGTCCCGCCTGCTGCAGGGCGCAGCTTGGCGAGAACAGGCCGTCGCCGTGCGCAGATGTCGATCTGTGAATGTCCGATGCGTGACGGTGGTTCGGCTGTCCGCCCGCGCCCGACCGGGCTGTGTCGCAGTTTCACCCCGTTGTTGCCACTGTGGCAGCGGGTCAGGCCCATGGGCATGAGTAGGCATACTCAGTCACTCTGGTGGATCGCACGGATACAGTGCGTTGCGACCACGGGATAACGTCCGCAACAGCAGGCTCAGACAGCGCCGTTGAGCCGTACAACGGGGAAGGATTGCGGATGGCGTGGGACGAGTGGGAACAGATCAAGGCCGCGGCGGCCGAGCGCCGCTCCACCCAGATGCAGCTCAACCAGTTGCCGGCTGATCAGGGCGGCAGCACTCCCACGGGTGGGTCGAAGCCCGGATTGAATGGCGGCTCGGGCACCCTGCGGCACTCGAACGGGCCGTGGACCCACGCGGCAGGCACAGCGGACGACCTGAGGATCAGCACCGAGTCCACGAAGAAGAGCCTGCAGTCCGGCCATACGGGCGTGTCGGCGGGGGCTGAAGGCCTGGCGAGCCTGGGTGCGTTAAAGACGGTACTCACCTCCTGGGAGAAGCGGCTGGAGGCGGTACGGGACGAGTGCGAGTCACTGGAGCCCAAGCTGCGCGCCGTCGCCAAGGACATGGGCGAGTACGACAGTGCCGTTGCCGCCAAGGCGCGCGCTGTGCACGTCTCGGACGGGGGCAAGGGCTAGTGACCTCGGCGTTGACCTGGCAGCAGTTGCGGGACCTGACGCTCTCGGGGCTGGATGACGCGGCCGACGGCTGGGTCAAGGTCTCACACCACGCGGATGCCTCGGCCGAACGAGTGGACGCCGAGATGGCCGGCAAGTTGTCCAAGACGCAGGAGAGTGAATCGGCGACGGCGGCCATCCGGCGGCTGCAGCGACTGAGCCGTAACTATCACTACATCCACGCCGAGTGCGGACTGATCCGCTCCTCGGTGAACGGTCTTGCCTCCGAACTCAGGCCTCCTCAGCGGCGGCTGAAGGAGGCGCTGGACGATGCCACCGCCCTGTCGTACGCGGTGAACGAGGACGGGAGCATCGGGTACCCGGCCGGCGGCAAGAACGAGATGACCGGGGAGAAGATCCCCGGTGGTTCGGCAGTGGGCCACAACGGCATGCTCGCGCCGGGCAACAACGGGCTGTACCCACCGAGCGACAAGGGGCTGCACACGCCCGGCACTGGTCCTGGAACCCCCGGCCTGATCAACCCCAACCCTCACCACGCCAAGGCGCAGGACATCGCTGACCGCATCGCTCACGCCCTGCGCGAGGCCCGGGAGACCGACGAACGTTACCGACAGGCGCTGAGCAAGCTCAAGGCAGGCCCCGGGCTGAAGGTCGACACGAAAACCTGGGCCGACGCTGCCGCCGACGTCAAGGCCGTGGGCGATGCTGCGACGGAATACCTGAAGGACGACATCCCTCTCGACAAGTCCCCCGCCGCTCGCAAGGACTGGTGGGACCACCTCACGCAGGAGCAGCGGGAGGAGTACCTGGCGGTCTACCCGGACGTGATCGGGAACCTGGACGGCATCCCGGCAACCGTGCGGGACGAGGCCAACCGGGAAAACGTCGAGCTCCTCATCGGCAAACTCTCGGGGCAGGATGACGAGAAGTCGAAGACGATACTGGAAGGGCTGAAGGGAATTCAGGGGAAACTGCAGGAAGCAAGCGTGCCACCGATGTATCTTCTTGGTATCGGCGACGAAGGAAATGGTCGTGCGATCGTTTCCTATGGGAATCCCGACACGGCGAATAACGTCTCGGCTTATGTCCCTGGGCTCTCGACGAAACTGGATGGCGAATTCGTCGGCGGCTCGATGAAACGAGCCCAGGACACTGCTCTTGGCGCCAAGGAAGCCGACCCTCACAGCTCAACCGCGTCGATCGTCTGGCTCGGCTACGACGCGCCCCAGCTCTCTCCCACGGACCTCGCCGCCAACACAGACGTCATGTTCAGAGAAAATGCCGAAGCCGGAGCACCGGCATACAACAGCTTTATGGCAGGAATCTCAGCGACGAACGAGAACGAGAATCCGCATATCACCGCCATTGGGCACTCATACGGTTCCCTCACCGTAGGCTTGGCAGCTCAGGAGAAGGGCGGGGTCCCCGGAGCCGACGACATCATCCTCGTCGGTAGCCCCGGCACTGATGCAAAGACCGCCGACGATTTGAACGTCGGCAAGCACCATGTATTCGTCGGTGCGGCAGACAACGACATCGTCACTAAGCTCCCTAATCATAATGAGGCCAGTGGCATGGGAGCCGGGGCTGCTGGTGGCGGATCAGCAGGTCTTGTACTGGGATTGGGGATGGGCGGCCCCGTAGGTGGAGTCGTTGGTGGTGCAGCCGGTACCGTCGTGGGTGGCATCGCCGGCTATATGGCTCAGGACCAGCAGACGGATCCCAGTCAGATCTGGTTCGGAACCGATCCGGCGAACAAGGCGTTCGGAGCCACACGCTTCTTGGTCGACGATGGCCCTCCTGTGACCGACGGTGGGTTTGACGCACACTCGCACTATTTCACCCCCACAAAGGACCAGATGTCAGCCGACAATATTGCCAACATCGTGGTTGGGAAGTCCGACGGAATCGTCTTGGAGCAGCCACGATGAGAGGCGTCAGCGTCACGATCCTGGTAGGAATGCTGCTTTTGACGGGATGCGGAACTTCGGAGCAGCCGGCTGAAGGGAAGCCGAAGATGAACATGCAAGAAGCGGCGGAAAATGCCGATAAAATGCTGGACGGGACTTTCGCTGCCATCAAGCCCGCCGTCCACTGGACCCACGGGGAAACCACCGCGGGCAGCTGTGATGTGTCGCGGCGTCGCGCAGTGATGACCATCATCTCCCCAGAACGCAGGGGTAGTTTCCTCGGGGTGGTGGAGCGCTATTGGAAAGCCGAGGGGTACCGACAGCTTGGTGTGAATCGAAGCACCAAGAGCCCTGCGACGTACTTCGAGACTCCCGACCAGTTCCGTGTGCGCCTCCTCATCGGCGGCAACGGCCAAGCCTTCTTCGAGGTGGCTACACCGTGTGTCACCAAGTCCTCGGTGTCGCCGCCGACAGCCGAGACGGTCGGCCCTAATTATGCGGGAGGATCGATCCCGGACCCCAACGTCCGATCTGATTTCTGGTCATCAACCACCCCGACCCCCTCTGCGTCCCCGAGCGAGAAGAACTGAGCGTGCAGCGCACAGCCACTTCGTACGTGTCTTCGTCAGACGCCCGCGCTCAGCAGCACCTCAGTGAGGCGGTTGGCGACATCCGGGCGTCCCAATGACCGGGCCTGCTGCGCCATGTGCGAACCGCCCAGCCTGCTGTACCTCCGTGATCAAGGCGGCTCCGGCTTCCGGCGGCGACGGCTGTGGGGACTTCGTGGCGCGCTGCGGCGCCGCTTCGTCGTGGACGGGGCTGCGGCTTGCTTCTGCGTGAAGGGGCCGTTCGTGTCCGTTTTTCGGGACCCGTCAACCGGTGCCTGCGCTGAGCCGACTCCGACCGGTTCGGGTGATGGCCGTGCTCCAGATAGACGCCGCTTCCCACCCTGCTTGGGCAAGGCCGCGCCCCTTGAGCGTGTGGGCGGTATCAGCGAGCTCGGGGCTGCCCGACGCGACGGGGTCGTCCCCGATGCGGGTGAGGAGCGCGGGTTGCCGGTCATTTAACGGAGACCATAGGTGCATGGCGATCGCCGTACCGTCCGTGGTCTCCTCGCCACAAGCCGTGGGGTGGCCCTTCCGAGGTGTACGCGGCGCCCAGCGTGCTTCAAGGCGGAACGCCACTTGCTCGGAGCCACCGGGAGCCGCTTCCCGCAGTCGGCTCCCGAATGGCTCCCAAAACGGGGCCGCACAACAAATCAGGCCCGGTGCTGATCTCTCAGCACCGGGCCTGACCTGGTGTTTCACTGTCGGGGTGGCGGGATTTGAACCCACGACCTCTTCGTCCCGAACGAAGCGCGCTGCCAAGCTGCGCTACACCCCGATGTCACTGCTTGTCGCGGCGACGTCGTTTACTTTAGCCCACTGGTGGCTGGAGACGAAATCCGTTTTTGGCGCGGCGGCGGAGCGGGTTCGGGCGGACGCGGTCGAGGGTGACGAGGAGGACCGCCAGGGCGTAGAACGCCAGGCCGAGGAGGAGCGCGTTGCCGAGGACGCTCTTGTAGCCGTGCTGTTCGACGTCCAGGAACGGGTAGAGGTAGCGGCCCGGCGTGCCCGGCAGGATCAGCTCGCCCCGGGCGAGGGTGAGCGCCAGGTACGCGAGGGGGTAGAGCAGCCAGGCGCTGGCCTGGCGCAGGCGCAGGCGTCCCGAGCCTGTCAGGAGCAGCCAGTCCAGTACCACCGCGACCGGGACCGCCGTGTGCAGGAGCTGGTTCGTGAGCGCCTGCCAGCCCGTGAGCGGGCCCGCCTGGCCGGTCATCGTGAAGGGGGCCGGCTCGTGCGCGAGGAGCAGATGGTAGACGAGGCCGGTGATCACGGCGTAGAGCAGTGTGCCGCCGGTCAGGAGCGCGGGCAGGGGGCGGCGGGCCGCCCAGGCCCGCCAGGCCGAGAGGGTGAAGGTCAGGGCCACCAGCACGCTGCTCTGGATCGTGAAGTAGGTGAGGACGCGCAGCGGGCTGCCGAGGATCAGGTCGATGGTCACGCCCGCCGTCGCCGCCAGGGCGACCAGCAGGCGGAACGCGGTCGTCAGCGGACGGCGGGTGGGCGCCACCACCGCCGCCGCGGGGACGGCGGACGGCATCAGTACAGGCATCCCCGGAATGGCGGGCAGGTCCGGTATGTCCTTGGGTATGCGGGCGATCATGCCCTCACGCTAAGCGGATCGGGCAAATCGGGCGATACGGGCAAGCTGTGTGGGTTACTCGCCCGGCCGCTCCTCCCGGGATACCGGCTACTCCCTCTCCACCAACGTCAGCAGCGACGCTTCCGGCGGGCAGGCGAACCGCACCGGCGTGTAGCGGTTCGTGCCGCAGCCCGCCGACACGTGCAGGTAGGACGCCCGCCCCTCGGCCGTGTGCCGCGACAGGCCCTTCACCCGGTCCGTGTCCAGGTCGCAGTTGGTGACGAAGGCCCCGTAGAAGGGGAGGCAGAGCTGACCGCCGTGGGTGTGCCCGGCCAGGATCAGCGGGTAACCGTCCGCGGTGAAGGCGTCCAGGGTGCGCAGATACGGAGCGTGCACCACGCCCATCGAGAAGTCCGCCGAGACCGACGGGCCGCCCGCCACGCGCGCGTACCGGTCCCGCTTGATGTGCGGGTCGTCCAGGCCGGTCAGCTCGATCTCGGCGCCCTCGATCTTCAGGGCCCCGCGCGCGTTCGTCAGGTTCAGCCAGCCCGCCGCGTCGAAGCCGTCGCGCAGGTCCTCCCACGGGTTGTGGATGGCGTCGACGGCCGGCTTGTTGCCGTTCAGCCCGTGGCGGCCCTGGGTCTTCTCCAGCAAGTAGCGGGCGGGGTTGCGCAGTTTGGGGCCGTAGTAGTCGTTCGAACCGAAGACGTACGCCCCCGGGAACTCCATCAGCGGGCCCAGTGCGTCGAGGACCTCCGGCACGCCCTCCGGGTCGGAGAGGTTGTCCCCGGTGTTGATGACGAAGTCGGGGCGCAGTCCGGCCAGCGACCTCAGCCAGCGCTGCTTCTTGCGCTGGCCGCCGACCATGTGGATGTCCGACACCTGCAACACGCGCAGGGGGCGCATCCCCGGGGGCAGGACGGGGACCGTGACCCGTCGCAAGCGGAAGGAACGGGCCTCGAAACCCGCCGAGTAGAGGAGACCGGCGGCGCCGGCCGCCACGATTCCCAGGGGTACTCCGTATCGCGCGCGCATACGTCCATCGTGTCAGACCCCGACGCCGCCGCGTATCCGCCTGTGGACAACCGCGGCAGCCCACGGCGGGCCGCGGGGGCCCGCCCGAAATCAACGGGCGGCAGCCGTGCCACACCTGCGACAATCACCCCATGACCACGCTCAAGTCGAAGCTGCAGGAAGACCTCAACGCCGCAATCAAGGAGCGCGACGAGCTCCGCTCCTCGACGCTCCGGCTGACCCTCGCCGCGATCACCAAGGAGGAGGTCGCGGGCAAGACCAAGCGCGAGCTCTCCGACGACGAAGTGCAGAAGGTGATCACTCGCGAGGCGAAGAAGCGGCGCGAGGCCGCCGACGCGTTCGCGCAGGGTGGTCGCCCCGAGTCGGCCGAGCGGGAGAAGGCGGAGGGTGAGGTGCTCGCCACGTACCTGCCCCAGCAGCTGTCCGACGAGGAGCTCCAGCAGATCGTCGGACAGGCGGTCCAGGAGGCGAAGGCGGCCGGCGCCGAGGGCCCGCGCGCCATGGGCCAGGTCATGAAGATCGTGAACCCGAAGGTGGCCGGCCAGGCCGAGGGCGGCCGCGTCGCCGCGGTGGTCAAGCAGCTCCTCGCGGGCGGCTGAGCAGCGCCCCCGTCGTCGTACCGCGTACCACCGACAGAAGGGGACGGAGCTGGGCGGAACTAGCCGTTCCCGTTCCTGCCGCCGTTCCCGTTCCCGCCGTTTCCGTTTCCGCCGTTCCCGTTCCCCTGGATGAAGCCATCCGGGATCGAGAAGGACGGGAGCGGGACGGTCGTACCGCCGTCGGTGCCACCCGTGACGGTCGTGCCTCCGGTGTTGCCGTTCCCGTTCCCGTTGCCGCCGTTGTTCCCCTCGTCGCCGCCCTTGTCCTTGTCCGCGTTGCTGTCCGGGATGTTGATCAGGTTGAAGTCCGGGGCCGGCTTGCCCTGGAGCGCGCCCGACATCATGTCGCGCCAGATCGGGCCCGGGACCTGGCCGCCGTAGACCTTGGCCCAGGTGGTGCCGCCGATGGTGATGTTGACCATGCGCCGCTTGTGCGCCGGGTCGCCGACCCAGACCGCGGCCGCCATGTTCGGCGTGTAGCCGACGAACCAGGCCGCGTAGCGTCCGTCCGTCGTACCGGTCTTGCCCGCGCTGGGACGGCTGCCGAGGCCGGCCTCCGTACCCGTACCGTCCTCGACCACGCCCTTCAGCAGCGTGTTGATCGTGTCCGCGGTGGTCTCCGTCATCGCGCGTGAGCACGTCGACTTCGGGACCTCCAGGGACTTCTTCTCGTCGCCGACGGTCTGGGTGATCGACTCGATGGCGACCGGCGTGCAGTGCATGCCGCGGGAGGCGAAGGTCGCGTACGCGTTCGCCATCGTCAGAGGCGACATCTCCTGCGTGCCCAGCGCGATCGACGGGGCCTGGGTGATCTTCGCTCCGTCGGCGCGGCTCACGCCCATCTTCTTGGCCATCTGCGTCACCGGGCAGATGCCGATGTCGCTGATCAGCTGTACGTAGTAGGTGTTGACCGACTTCGCGGTCGCTTCCTTCATCCCGTACGGGCCGCGCTCAGACTCGTTCTCGTTCGTCAGCTTGGCCGGGCGGTTCGGGTCGTTGCGCCAGGTCTTGCCGTTACAGGCCGAGATCGGGCTCGGGTACAGCATCTCGTAGGGCGACGGGTACGCCTGCGTGGCCGGCATGCCGCCCTCGACGGCGGCCGCCGCCACGATCGGCTTGAACGTCGAACCGGGCTGGTAGCCCGCGCCGCCGCCCATGTCCTTGTCCACGGAGAGGTTGATCTGCGTCTCGTTCTTGCCGAAGCCGTACGGACGCGACTGGCCCATCGCGAGGATCTTGCCGGTGCCGGGCTCGACGACCGTGGCGGCCGTGGCCACGCCGTCGCTCTTGTTGACGTGCTGCTTGATCGACGTCTGCGCCGACTCCTGCGCCTGCGGGTCGAGCGTCGTACGGATCGTCAGACCGCCCCGGTTCCAGATCTTCGCCCGGGCCTCCTTGGTCTTGCCGAAGACCGGGTCGGTCAGGAAGACCTCGCGTACGTAGTCGCAGAAGAAGCCCGCGCCCTTGACCGCCGTGATGCAGCCGTTCTTCGGCTTGCTCACGTTCAGTCCGAGGGGCTTCTCCTTGGCCGTGTCGGCATCCGCCTGCGAGATGTCGTGGACCTCGGCCATGCGCTGAAGCACCACGTTGCGTCGCTTCTTGGCCTCCGCCTCGTCGTTCACCGGGTCGTACCGGGTGGGCGACTGGACGATGCCCGCGAGGAGCGCCGACTCCTGGACGTTCAGGTCCTTGGCGGACTTGGAGAAGTAGCGGTGGGCGGCGGCCTCGACGCCGTAGGCCTGCTGGCCGAAGAACGTGATGTTCAGGTAGTTCTCGAGGATCTTCTTCTTGCCGAGCTTCTCCTCGATCTGGATCGCGTACTTCAGCTCGCGGATCTTGCGGCCGAGGGTCTGCTGGGTGGCCTGGGCGACCTTCGTCGGGTCGTCGCCCGCCTCCTCCACGAAGTAGTTCTTCACGAGCTGCTGCGTGAGGGTGGAGGCGCCCTGGGCCACTCCGCCGTTCTGCGCGTTCTGGTTCACCGCGCGCAGGATGCCCTTCAGGTCGACCGCGCCGTGCTGGTAGAACCGCGAATCCTCGATCGCGACGATCGCCTTCTGCATGTACGGCGAGATCTCCTTGAGATCCACCACCGTGCGGTCGCGCGAGTAGACCGAGGCGATCTGGCCGCCGGCACTGTCCAGGATCGTGGTGCGCTGGCTCAGCTGCGGGCTCTTCAGGTTGGCCGGGATGTCGTCGAATCCTTTGACGGAACCCTTGGCGGCGAGCCCGAGCGCACCGGCGGCGGGCATCGCGATTCCGGCCATCACCGCCCCCGCGAGCACACTCACTCCGAGGAACTTGGCGGCCTGCTGCACAGGGGACAGTCCCCCGCCCGAGCGCTTCTTTGGCATGAGGGCAGCCTACGTTCTCATTCGCCGGACACGCGTATATGCCTTGGCCTAAGCTGCTCCCAACTGTCACAGCAGTAGGGCCTTGTATCAAATACGGTCGGCGACGCCGAATCGTTCCGGTGTTCCACCAACTTTTTTGTTGAGGGCGTGTCCGAATCCGCCTCGTGTGTCACCGGACGTCCGTTGTGACTCAACTGAACTGCCCCGGTTCGCCGGGAGAGTCGCATATGTCGCCAGCTCACTCCCCCGGGTGATCTGCCGCTTACGCATAGTCCGTTCGGGCCATTCAAGATTGGGCCCGAAGGGGGTGTTGCGCTGTGCCCACCTTCCGTAACGTCCTCAACTGGCGGCGGTGAATATGCCGCTGCCGCCGTGGGGGAGCCTCGATTCGGGAGAGGACGGCGCCGGTATGGGCTGGGTAACCGACTGGAGTGCGCAGGCGGCCTGCCGCACTACCGATCCGGATGAACTGTTCGTTCAAGGAGCAGCGCAGAACAGGGCCAAGGCAGTGTGCACCGGATGTCCGGTGCGCACGGAGTGCCTCGCCGATGCGCTCGACAACCGCGTCGAATTCGGCGTGTGGGGTGGCATGACGGAACGGGAGCGCCGCGCGCTGCTGCGCAGGCGGCCCACCGTCACCTCGTGGCGTCACCTGCTGGAGACCGCGCGTACGGAGTACGAGCGCGGCGCGGGTCTGCTGCCCCTCGACGAGGAAGAGGTGTACGAGAACTACGCGGCGGTGGGCTGAGGGAGTCCCCCCCAAGCACCGCCGTCGGATCCCCGGGCACTGTCATCGGATCCCCAGGCACCGCCAGGGGATCCTCACGCACCGCCAGGGGATGTGGGCAGCTCCGGCCGGTTGGCCGCGAGCCGGTCCCCGATGTCCCGCAGTCCCGTGAGGTCGTGGACGTCACCGGGCAGCGCGGCCACTTCGGCCACGGCCACCTCGGGGTGGAGCGCGGCGAAGCGGTCACGTGTGCGCTGCTCGCGGGAGAGCAGTTGCATGCGCTCGGCGTGCAGTATCAGCAGGCCTGCGGTGAGTTGTTCGACTGCTCCGTCCGTGGCGGGGGAGCCCTCGGAGGAAGCGGGAGTCTGGTCAGCGGGAGTCAGGTCAGCGGGTGATTCTGAACTTCCGTACGTGTCGGGAGAGTTACGAAGTCCAGCTTTCCCGCCCTCCTGATCGACAATGCGGGACTCCTCAAGATTTTCCGTGCTGCCGGGATCGGCGGCGAGGTCCAGGTTTTCCGCGGCGGCGAGCGCCCGCTCGGCGGACAGCTGAGCGGCTCCGCTGCCGTGGACCCGGTTGAGGACGAGACCGGCGAGCGGCATGTCCTCGGCGGCCAGCCGCTCCACGAAGTACGCGGCCTCGCGCAGCGCGTCCCGCTCCGGGGCGGCCACCACCAGGAACGCCGTACCGGGCGCCTGAAGCAGCTTGTACGTCGCGTCCGCGCGCGTGCGAAAGCCGCCGAACGTCGTGTCCATCGCGGCCACGAACGTCTGTACGTCCTTGAGGAGCTGACCGCCGAGCAGCTTTCCGAGCGTGCCGGTCATCATCGACATACCGACGTTCAGGAACTTCATCCCCGCCCGGCCGCCCAGCTTCGCGGGGGCCGTCAGCAGCCGGATCAGCTTGCCGTCCAGAAAGGAGCCGAGCCGCTTCGGGGCATCCAGGAAGTCCAGCGCCGAGCGCGAGGGCGGCGTGTCGACGATGATCAGGTCCCACTCGTCACGCGCGCGCAGCTGCCCCAGCTTCTCCATCGCCATGTACTCCTGCGTGCCCGCGAAGCCCGCCGAGAGCGACTGGTAGAAGGGGTTGCTCAGGATGGCGGCCGCCCGCTCGCGGTCCGCGTGCGCCTCGACGATCTCGTCGAAGGTGCGCTTCATGTCGAGCATCATGGCGTGCAGTTCGCCGCTCGCGGAGTCGTCGATGCCCTTCACCCGCCGCGGGATGTTGTCGAGCGAGTCGATGCCCATGGACTGGGCGAGCCGGCGCGCCGGGTCGATGGTCAGGACGACCACCTTGCGGCCGCGCTCGGCGGCCCGCAGCCCCAGGGCCGCCGCCGTGGTCGTCTTGCCGACGCCGCCCGAGCCGCAGCACACCACGATGCGGGTGCCCGGGTCGTCCAGCAGGGGGTCGACGTCCAGGAGGCGGGCGGAGCCGATCGCGCGCGCCGGGTCCTCGGCGTGGGCCGCTTCCTGGTCGTGGGGGTGGGCCGGGTCGGGCGTGTGGGCCGGGTCCAGACTCATGAGATCCCTTGGGTCCGCAGTTCCTTGGCGAGCTCGTACAGGCCCGCCAGGTCCATTCCCTCGGCGAGCAGTGGCAGTTCGTGCAGCGGCAGCTCCTGCTCCGTGAGCACCGCCCGCTGCTCGCGCTCCAACGCGAACCGCTCGGCGTACTCCTCGGCCTGCCTGAGCAGCGGGTCCACCAGCCGCTCCGCGAGCCCGCCGCGCCGGGCGCCACCGAGGCCGGCGGCGGAGAGCGACTTGGCGATGGCCGTACGGGGCGTGGTGTGCGCCAGCTCCAGGTCCGCCTGGTCCAGGACCGCGGGCCGCACCATGTTCACGATGATCCGGCCCACCGGCAGCTTCGCCGCCCGCAGCTCCGCGATGCCGTCCGCGGTCTCCTGGACGGGCATCTCCTCCAGGAGCGTCACCAAGTGGACCGCCGTCTCGGGCGACTTGAGTACACGCATGACGGCCTGGGCCTGGTTGTGTATCGGACCGATCTTCGCGAGGCCGGCCACCTCGTCGTTCACGTTGAGGAAGCGGGTGATGCGGCCCGTGGGCGGCGCGTCCATGACGACGTAGTCGTAGGCGAAACGTCCGCTCTTGTCCTTGCGGCGCACGGCCTCGCAGGCCTTGCCCGTGAGGAGTACGTCGCGCAGTCCGGGCGCGACGGTGGTGGCGAAGTCGATGGCGCCGAGCTTCTTCAAGGCGCGGCCCGCGCTGCCCAGTTTGTAGAACATCTGGAGGTAGTCGAGGAGTGCCAGCTCGGGGTCGATGGCAAGTGCGTACACCTCCCCGCCGCCCGGAGCGACCGCGATTTTCCGTTCCTCGTAGGGCAACGCCTGCGTCTCGAAGAGCTGCGCGATGCCCTGTCTGCCCTCGACCTCGACCAAGAGGGTGCGTTTGCCCTCGGTCGCGAGGGCGAGCGCGAGGGATGCGGCGACCGTGGTCTTGCCGGTACCGCCCTTGCCACTGACGACCTGGAGCCTGCTCACGTCTTCGAGCCTAACCAGTCTGTGCGCGGCCTACGCAGGAGGCTGTGGACAACGTGCGCGGAAGGCCGTCCACGACAGCGGCTACAGTCGGTCACATGACCAAGTGGGAATACGCAACCGTGCCGCTGCTCGTCCACGCCACGAAGCAGATTCTGGACACCTGGGGCGAGGACGGCTGGGAGCTCGTCCAGGTCGTGCCCGGGCCGAACAACCCCGAGCAGCTGGTGGCCTACCTGAAGCGCGAGAGGCAGGCATGAGCGGGGCAGTCGAGGCGAAGCTGGCGGAACTCGGGCTGACGCTGCCCGCGGTCGTGCCGCCGCTGGCCGCGTACCAGCCCGCTGTGCAGTCCGGCGTGTACGTGTACACCGCCGGCCAGCTGCCGATGGTGGAGGGCAAGCTTCCGGTCACCGGCAAGGTGGGCGCCGAGGTCACGCCGGAGGAGGCGAAGGACCTGGCCCGCACCTGCGCGTTGAACGCGCTGGCCGCGGTGAAGTCGGTGACGGGCGACCTCGACCGCATCGCGCGTGTCGTGAAGGTCGTCGGGTTCGTGGCATCGGCCTCGGACTTCACCGGGCAGCCGGCTGTCTTGAACGGCGCGAGCGAGCTGCTCGGCGCGGTGCTCGGCGACAAGGGCGTGCACGCGCGGAGCGCGGTCGGCGTGACGGTGCTGCCGCTGGACGCGCCGGTCGAGGTCGAGATCCAGGTGGAGCTCACGGAGGCGTAGTGCGCCGCCGGGTGGCGGGGGCCGGGGCCGTGCGGGTGGGCTCCGCCCGCCGCCCCACCTGCGGGTGGTCGCGCTGCCGGGGGGGGGCGCGGGCGGCATCCTGCCCGCGCCGGCGGGTGGACCCACCCCGGCCGGCCCCGGCTCCCGGCGACTGATCGTCCGGGGGCTCTCGAACATCCGCCCGGTACGGGATAGCCTCCGGCCATGGTGAATGGGCAGTGGTATCCACCGGAGTGGCCGGTCCGCATCCGTGCGCTGGCGGAAGGCGCCCTCACCCCTGTCGCCCCCAAGCGGGCGGCCACCGTCATCCTGCTCAAGGACACCGACCGCGCCCCCGTCGTCCACATGCTGCGCCGCCGCACCTCCATGGCCTTCGCCGGAGGCGCGTACGCGTACCCGGGTGGCGGTGTGGACCCCCGCGACGACGAGCGCCAGGTCCGCTGGGCGGGCCCCACGCGCGCGTGGTGGGCGAACAGACTCGGTGTCGACGAGACCTCCGCGCAGGCCATCGTCTGCGCGGCCGTACGGGAGACGTACGAGGAGGCGGGCGTCCTGCTCGCCGGGCCCACGCCGGACACCGTCGTCGGCGACACCACGGGGGACGACTGGGAGGCGGACCGGGCGGCCCTGGTCGCCCGTGACCTGTCCTTCGCCGAGTTCCTCGACCGCAGGGGGCTCGTGCTGCGGTCGGACCTGCTGGGCGCCTGGACCCGCTGGATCACCCCCGAGTTCGAGCCCCGCCGCTACGACACCTGGTTCTTCGTGGCCGCCCTCCCCGAAGGACAGCGCACCCGCAACGCCTCCACGGAGGCCGACCGTACGGTGTGGATCCGGCCGGCGGACGCGGCGGACGGGTACGACAAGGGCGAGCTGCTGATGATGCCGCCCACCGTCGCGACCCTGCGTCAGCTCCTCCCGTACGCCGCCGCCGCCGCCGACGTCCTCGCCGCCGCCCCGGCCCGCGACCTGACGCCGGTGCTGGCCAAGGCGCGTCTGGCGGACGGGGAGGTCGTCCTGTCCTGGCCCGGCCACGACGAGTTCACCAAGCACATCCCGACCGGTGGAGCCCCCGCATGACGGACGCAGCAGCCCTTCCCGGCCAGCCACGCGGCGGAGTCCTCTCGGGCCCCGCCACCCGGCGCGCCGTCAACGTCCTCGCGCCCAACGCCTCCGCGATGACCCTGGACGGCACCAACACGTGGATCGTCGCCGAGCCCGACTCCGAGCTCGCGGTCGTGATCGACCCCGGCCCCCTGGACGACGTACACCTGCGGAACGTCGTCGACACGGCCGAGCGGGCCGGCCGGCGGATCGCGCTGACCCTGCTCACGCACGGGCACCCGGATCACGCGGAGGGGGCCGCGCGGTTCGCCGAGCTGACCGGGACGAACGTGCGTGCGCTCGATCCGGCGCTGCGGCTCGGCGACGAAGGGCTGGCGCCCGGCGACGTCGTCACCGTGGGGGGTCTGGAACTGCGGGTCGTCCCGACGCCCGGCCACACCAGTGACTCCCTGTGCTTCCATCTGCCCGCCGACCGGGCCGTCCTGACCGGTGACACCGTCCTGGGGCGCGGTACGACCGTCGTGGCGCACCCCGACGGCCGGCTGGGCGACTATCTGGACTCCCTGCGGCGGCTGCGCTCCCTGACCGTCGACGACGGCGTGCACACCGTCCTGCCCGGCCACGGGCCCGTCCTGGACGACGCCCAGGGCGCCGTCGAGTTCTACCTCGCCCACAGAGCCCACCGGCTGGCCCAGGTGGAGACGGCGGTCGAGAACGGCTACCGGGCGCCTGCCGAGGTCGTCGCCCACGTGTACGCGGACGTCGACCGCTCCCTGTGGCCGGCAGCCGAGCTCTCCGTACGAGCCCAGATGGACTACCTCCGGGAGCACGGCCTCATCTAAGGCCCGCCTGCCAGTAGGGCACGCCTGTCACATGGATCACGTGGATCACGTGGATCAGGCGGCCGCACCGGCCCTAGTCCGGGCGTGGCTCCTTCACGCCGTGCACGCGCGCGTACTCCTCGGCCAGCCAGGGGCCCAGATCGTCGACGTACCGACGGAGGACGGTGGGGTCGCCGGTCGGGTCGTATCCGAGCAGCGCCGCCTCCCGCAGCTGCCCCGCCCGCTCCGGGTAGTACTCGGCGAACGCCTCGGCCATCTCCCCGAGATCGCTGGTCCAGCCGTTCCAGCGGGGCATGACGAGCGTGAAGCCGGTGCGGACCAGGTGGCGGGACATGAAGCGGACAAGCGGGCGGCGGGCCTCGTCCGTGTCGGCCGTCCCGGCGATCCGCTCGCGCCAGCGCGACAGGTGGAGCGCGAGGTCGCCGTTCGTCTCGCGGGCGAGGTGGGAGTCGGGGCGGTAGCGGGGCAGGAACTCGGCCAGGTCCTCGCCCAGCAGGGGCGTGCAGAGGCAGGCGACGAACCAGCCGAGGTCGTACGTCTCCAGGGCGCTCAGCGTCCGCGTACGGCTGACCAGGAGCGTTCCGACGCCGTCGATCCCCGGGAACTCCTTGTCGAGCGAGTCACCGAGCGCACGCGCCTCCGCCCGGTCCGCCTCGGTGGGCTCGTCGCGCAGGACGAGGAGCAGATCGAGATCACTGCGCCCCACGCGCGCGGTGCCGCGCGGAATCGACCCGTAGAGGTACGCGCTCGTCATGCGCGCCCCGAAGACGTCCGTCAGCCGGTCGCGCGCCGCGGCGACCACGGGCCAGAACGTCTCCTGGATCCGGCCGAGCGAACCCTCGCGTTCGATGTATCCCTGGGCGTCGAGCCCTCCGTGGTGCCCCTGTCCGGCCATGCGCCCACTGTGCCCCGACAGGAGCGTGGTGGCAGATGATTTTTGGATCAGCACGCCAGAAGGTACGCCGATGGGGCCCCGCCGGTTCAACGGCGAGGCCCCATCGGCGTACGGCGTCAGCGCGAGCGCTTCGCGAGGCGCTCCACGTCCAGCAGGATCACGGCGCGCGCCTCCAGGCGCAGCCAGCCGCGGCCCGCGAAGTCCGCGAGGGCCTTGTTGACCGTCTCGCGGGACGCGCCGACCAGCTGGGCCAGCTCCTCCTGTGTGAGGTCGTGCACCACGTGGATGCCTTCCTCGGACTGCACGCCGAAGCGGCGTGAGAGGTCGAGCAGGGCGCGCGCGACCCGGCCGGGCACGTCCGAGAAGACCAGGTCGGACATCTGGTCGTTGGTCTTGCGCAGGCGCCGGGCGACGGCGCGCAGCAGGGCGGCGGCCACCTCGGGGCGCACGTTCAGCCAGGGCTGGAGGTCGCCGTGGCCGAGGCCGAGCAGCTTGACCTCGGTCAGCGCGGTGGCCGTGGCCGTGCGCGGACCCGGGTCGAACAGCGACAGCTCGCCGATCAGCTCGCCGGGGCCGAGGACGGCGAGCATGTTCTCGCGGCCGTCGGGGGATGTGCGGTGGAGCTTGACCTTGCCCTCGGTGACCACATACAGCCGGTCACCGGGGTCGCCCTCATGGAACAGGGCGTCGCCGCGCGCGAGGGTCACCTCACTCATGGAGGCGCGGAGCTCCGCGGCCTGCTCGTCATCGAGCGCCGCGAAGAGCGGGGCGCGCCGCAGAACGTCGTCCACGAGTTCTCTCCTTGTCGACCTGCTCAGGGGATCTTGCTCCCCCGTTACCAGGGGACCGTGTTCCCCATTTTGCTGGACGGTCCAAACAGTGTGATCAGTCACAAGTCTGCCGCACGGTCGTGCGGGGCAGTGCGGCAGGGGGCCAATTGGGGGCTGATCTTCAGGGTCCGGGGCGGATGTCGGTGCAGGGCTTTAGGCTGGCCGGGTGTCCAAATCGCCGGTGAGAGCACAGGCCAAGGGGGCTGGGCGGGTGGTAGTACGTCGCGATTCCGCTGTGGGCGAACAGGTCACGGGTGGAACGAATAAAACGACAAAAGCGGCAGAAGCTCCAGAGGTGGCGCCGGTGAAGAAGGCAGCCCGGAAGACAGTCAAGAAGGCGGCCAAGAAGGCGACGACGGCCGTGAAGAAGGACGCGTCCGCGGACCCCGTCGCCAAGGCGCCCAAGTCCGTGGCCGCCAAGCCGCCCAAGTCCGCCGCCAAGCCGCCCAGGAACGAGTCGCGCACCGCCCTCGTCCGCCGCGCCCGCCGGATCAACCGCGAGCTCGCCGAGGTGTACCCGTACGCACACCCGGAGTTGGACTTCGAGAACTCCTTCCAGCTGATCTTGGCGACCGTCCTGTCCGCGCAGACCACCGACCTGCGGGTGAACCAGACGACGCCGGCGCTGTTCGCCAAGTACCCGACCCCGGAGGACCTGGCCGCGGCCAACCCCGAGGAGGTCGAGGAGATCCTCCGGCCCACCGGCTTCTTCCGGGCCAAGACCAAGTCGGTCATAGGGCTGTCCAAGGCCCTCGTGGAGGAGTTCGGCGGCGAGGTCCCCGGGCGCCTCGAAGATCTCGTCAAGCTGCCCGGCGTAGGACGCAAGACGGCCTTCGTGGTGCTCGGCAACGCCTTCGGGCGGCCCGGCATCACCGTGGACACCCATTTCCAGCGGCTCGTCCGCCGCTGGCAGTGGACCGACGAGAAGGATCCGGACAAGATCGAGGCGGCCGTCGGCGCGCTCTTCCCGAAGAGCGAGTGGACGATGCTCTCGCACCATGTGATCTTCCACGGCCGCCGCATCTGTCACGCCCGCAAGCCGGCCTGCGGGGCCTGCCCCATCGCCCCGCTCTGCCCGGCGTACGGGGAGGGCGAGACCGACCCCGAGAAGGCGAAGAAGCTCCTGAAGTACGAGAAGGGCGGCTTCCCCGGCCAGCGGCTCAATCCCCCACAGGCGTACCTGGACGCGGGCGGCATCCCGGCGCCGCCCCTGGGAGCGCCCCAGGGCACCCCATGAGGGCGCGCGTGGAACGATCCGCGGACCGGCAGGCGTTGGGAACAGCAGAACGGGGGTGGCGATGACGCACGCGAGCAACGCGCAGGACAGCAGGGCAGCGCTGAGCGGCGACGGGCGGGCTGCGCTCGGCGGTGACGGGCGGGCCGCGTTCGGCGAGGACGGCCAGGTGGCGCTGCGCAAGGACGGTATGCCCGACTGGCTCGATCCGGTCGTGCGGGCCGCCGAGACGGTGGAGCCGCTCCAGCTGAGCCGCTTCCTGCCGCCCAAGGACGGCGCGGGACGCCAGTCCGCCGTACTCATCCTGTTCGGCGAGGGCGACCGCGGCCCCGAGCTGTTGCTCATGGAGCGCGCCGGCTCGCTGCGCTCGCACGCCGGCCAGCCGTCCTTCCCCGGCGGTGCCCTCGACCCCGAGGACGGCGACCCGGGGGCCGACGGGCCGCTGCGGGCCGCTCTGCGCGAGGCCGAGGAGGAGACCGGGCTCGACCCGAGCGGCGTCCAGCTCTTCGGCGTGCTCCCCAAGCTGTACATCCCGGTGAGCGAGTTCGTCGTCACCCCGGTGCTGGGCTGGTGGCGCCGCCCCACGCCGGTCGGAGTGGTCGATCCGAACGAGACGGCGCGCGTCTTCACGGTCCCCGTGGCGGATCTCACGGACCCCGCCAACCGCGCCACCACCGTGCACCCCAGCGGCCACAGAGGTCCGGCATTTCTGGTCGAATCGGCCCTGGTGTGGGGCTTCACGGCAGGCGTCATCGACCGGCTGCTGCACTACGCGGGCTGGGAGCGCCCCTGGGACCGCGACAAGCAGGTCCCGCTCGACTGGCGCGCATGACAGGGTGGCACCCGTGCTGTGTTTTCCCGGGGGACGCCGTGTCCTCTTGCCGCTGAGCGGCGGGCCGGGCCCCCGGCCGGACGGCGGGGACCGGAATGCGATGAGGCGAGGCTTGAAGCGGTGAACGTGCTGGACATCCTGTTGCTGGTCGCCGCAGTGTGGTTCGCGATCGTGGGCTATCGCCAGGGCTTCGTCGTCGGCATCCTGTCGGTGATCGGCTTCCTGGGCGGCGGCCTCGTCGCGGTCTACCTGCTCCCCCTCATCTGGGGCTGGGCGACCGACGGCACCAAGGTCACTACGACCGCCGCCGTCGTCGCGGTCATCGTGGTGATCGTCTGTGCCTCCGTCGGCCAGGCCCTCACCACCCACCTCGGCAACAAGCTGCGCCGGTACATCACCTGGTCGCCGGCCCGCGCCCTGGACGCGACCGGCGGCGCCCTCGTCAACGTCGTGGCGATGCTCCTGGTCGCCTGGCTGATCGGCTCGGCCCTCGCCGGTACGACGCTGCCGACGCTCGGCAAGGAGGTGCGGGGCTCCAAGGTCCTCCTCGGCGTGGCGCGGGCCCTGCCCAACCAGGCCGACACATGGTTCGCGGACTTCTCCTCGGTCCTCGCGCAGAACGGCTTCCCGCAGGTCTTCAGCCCGTTCGCGAATGAGCCGATCACCGACGTGCAGCCCCCCGACCCGGCGCTCGCGAAGAGCCCGGTCGCCACGCGCGCGCAGAAGTCCATCGTCAAGGTCATGGGCACCGCGCAGAGCTGCGGCAAGGTCCTCGAAGGCACCGGCTTCGTCTTCGGCAACCGCCGGGTGATGACCAACGCGCACGTGGTCGGCGGGGTCGACGAGCCCACCGTCCAGATCGGCGGCGAGGGCAGGAAGTACGACGCGAAGGTCGTCCTCTACGACTGGCGGCGCGACATCGCCGTACTCGACGTGCCGAACCTGAAGGCGCCCGCGCTGCAGTTCACTTCGACGGACGCGGCCAGCGGCAACGGCGCGATCGTCGCCGGCTTCCCGGAGAACGGGTCGTACAACGTCCAGCCCGCGCGCGTGCGCGGCCGCATCACGGCCAACGGCCCGGACATCTACCACCGCGGCACCGTGCGCCGCGACGTGTACTCGCTGTACGCGACCGTCCGTCAGGGCAACTCCGGCGGCCCGCTGCTCACCCCCGAAGGCAAGGTGTACGGCGTGGTCTTCGCGAAGTCGCTCGACGACGCCAACACGGGGTACGCGCTCACCGCGGACGAGGTCCAGAAGGACATCACCCAGGGGCGTAGGGCCAACCAGCAGGTGGACAGCGACAGCTGCGCGCTCTGAGTCTGGGGCAGCCGCCGGCAGGTGTCAGCCGCGAGGGTGGCGCAGACGAACCGAGACCCAGCGGGCCCGGCGGCGCAGAATGCGCGGGATCCCTACCCTGGGGTCCGTGCCCGGCAGCTGCGGAGCGCCCCTCTGGTGGGAGCTCGGACCAGTGGCCGAGCGGCGGTTGCGTGCTGCGTCACTGTAGTCGTGCGTCCAGCCCATACCCCGACGTCTGCCCCTGCCCCAAGGTCGATAACCGCGCTCACGGCCCCCAATTGGCCTATGCGGCAGGCAAGTGGCCGTTCGTAGGACAGGCGTTCGCGTCCCGGACGCCGGGCGTATCGGCGCGGTCACCGACCTGGCGCGGTCACCGGTCGGGTTCGGGGTCCTTCAGCCAGTTGATCAGCTCGGTGGAGAAGGCGACCGGGTCCTCTTCGTGCGGGAAGTGCCCCAGCCCGTCGAACAGCCGCCAGCGGTACGGGGCTTCGACGTACTCCCCGGAACCGGCCGCACTGCGCGTACGCATCACGGGGTCCAGCGAGCCGTGCAGATGGAGTGTCGGCACCCGCACCGGCCGCTTCATGCGCCGGTTGAACTGGATGCCGTCAGGGCGGGCCATCGAGCGGACCATCCAGCGGTACGGCTCGATCGAGCAGTGCGCCGTCGACGGGATGCACATCGCGCGCCGATACGTCTCGACGTCCTCGTCGTCCGGCAGACGCGGGCCCGACCAGTCCCGGATCAGACGGCCCACCAGGGCGCCGTCGTCCGCGGTGAGTTGGCGCTCGGGGATCCAGGGGCGCTGGAACCCCCAGATGTAGGAACCCGCGGTCGTCTGCTTGACGTCGGCGAGCATCGCCGAGCGCCAGCGCCGGGGGTGCGGCATCGAGGCGACCGCGAGGCGTCGTACGAGCTTGGGGCGCATCACGGCCGCCGTCCAGGCGAGATATCCGCCCAGGTCGTGCCCGACCAGCGCGGCGTCGGGCTCGCCGAGGGACCGTACGACCCCGGTGATGTCGAGTGCGAGGTTGGCGGGGTCGTAGCCGCGCGGGGTGCGGTCGCTGCCGCCGACGCCCCTCAGGTCCATCGCGACGGCGCGGAAGCCCGCGTCGGCGAGCGCGACCAGCTGGTGGCGCCAGGACCACCAGAACTGCGGGAAGCCGTGCAGCAGCAGGACCAGCGGTCCGTCGCCCAGTTCCGCGATGTGGAATCGCGCCCCGTTCGCCGCGACGTCCCGGTGGGTCACCTCGCGCCCGCCGGGGAGGTCGAGTCGTACGACCGAGGTGGATTGCGCCGAAGGGGTGGCCGGGTCCGTCATGAGGACGAGCGTGCCACAGCTTCGACCGCGTCACTCACCGGGGCGGTCCGGGGGTGCGGCTTGGCGTGCTGGAGGACGCCCGCCGTCTCCTTCATCGACGCGGCGACCTTCTGCGGGCCCTGGCTCTTCTTGGCCTTCTTCGCGAAGACCGTGCCGAGCAGCGCCAGCGCGCCGGCGACCAGCACGTTCGCGGCGAAGGACAGCAGGAAGCAGACCGCGAGATTCCAGTTGCTCCAGGTCCGGATGCCGTACGCCAGAGCGAAATTCAGCATCGGCAGGGAGAAGATCAGCACCGCGCCGGCCGCCGAGAAGGCCCCACCGGAGACCGCGCCGCGCTTCACGTCCTGTTTGAGCTGGGCCTTGGCCAGCGCGATCTCGTCGTGCACCAGTGCGGACATCTCGGTCGTCGCCGAGGCGACCAGCTGGCCGATGCTGCGTTCGGCGCCGACCGGGCTGCCGTCGGGTGCGCTCATCGCGGACTCCCTTTTCTGCATGTGTTTGTACCGTCTGGTCAGATCATGCCGGACCATCGTTCTCCGCGCCTGCCCCGCCCGTCACTTCGGCAAGCCTTCGGTGCTCGGCGGCCTTGCGCTCGTAGATCTCGGCCATGCGCAGGTGGTACGCCGGGTTGTCCTGCTCGTAGATGTCGGGGATGCCGTCGCTGTCCTCGTCGCGCTCCTCGTCCTCGCACAGGGCACGGTACTTGGCGTTGCGCAGCTTCAGCAGCGTCGTCGCGATCAGCGCCGCCAGAAGGGAACCGGTGAGGACGGCGGCCTTGACCTCGTCGGTCAGCACCGGATCACCGTCGAACGCGAGTTCGCCGATGAGCAGGGAGACGGTGAAGCCGATGCCGGCCAGCGACGCCACCGCGAAGACGTCGGGCCAGGCGAGGTCGTCGCTGAGCGACGCGCGGGTGAAGCGGGCCGTCAGCCACGTTCCGCCGAAGATGCCGATCGCCTTGCCGACGACGAGCCCGAGGACCACCCCGAGGGTCTCCGGCCTGGTGAACACGTCCCCGAGCGCACCCCCGGAGATCACGACACCCGCGCTGAACAGGGCGAACAGGGGCACGGCCAGGCCGGCCGACAGGGGGCGTACAAGATGCTCGATGTGCTCACCGGGAGCGTGCTCCTCACCCTGGTGGCGGTGGCAGCGCAGCATCAGTCCCATCGCCACACCGGCGATGGTGGCGTGGATGCCGCTGTTGTACATCAGCCCCCAGATGACGAGCGCGAGCGGCACGTACACGTACCAGCCGCGTACGCCCTTGCGCAGCAGCAGCCAGAAGACGGCGAGGCCGATCACGGCGCCGGCGAGGGCGGCGAAGTTCAGGTCGGCGGTGAAGAAGACCGCGATGATCAGGATCGCGAAGAGGTCGTCGACGACGGCGAGGGTGAGCAGGAAGGCGCGCAGCGCGGACGGGAGCGAGGTCCCGATGACCGCGAGGACGGCCAGCGCGAAGGCGATGTCGGTGGCCGTGGGTACCGCCCAGCCGCGGAGGGAGCCGCCACCGGTGAGGTTGGTGAGGGTGTAGACGAGCGCGGGTACGGCCATGCCGCACAGGGCGGCGGCCACGGGGAGCGCGGCCGCCTTGGGGTCCTTGAGGTCCCCTGCGACCAGCTCGCGCTTGAGTTCGATGCCGGCGACGAAGAAGAAGACCGCGAGCAGCCCGTCGGCGGCCCAGTGCTGGACGGAGAGGTCCAGGCCGAGGGGGGCGGGGCCGAAGTGGAAGTGGCTGACGCTCTCGTAGCTGTGGTGCAGCGCGGGTACGTTCGCCCAGATCAGCGCGGTGATCGCGGCGAGGAGGAGCAGGACGCCGCCGACGGTCTCGGTGCGCAGCGCCTCCGCGACGAAGTTCCGCTCGGGCAGCGAGAGCCGTCCGAGGAACTTGCGGGTGCTGGTGCGGGGGGCGGCCACGGCGGGAACCTCCGGGTCGGTACGGCTTGCTGACGGCCGTCGCGAAGGATCGCCGACGGCGTTGCCGACCAGACTTCCCGGCACACCCTGAGGTCGCCAGTTTAACCGATCATTACACGGGAAAATCTCGCTTCACGGAAAAAAGGGGCGCCCGGCGCACTGCCGGGCGCCCCTCGGGAACTCGGGTCCCTACTCAGTCCTGGCTACGGGAACTCAGAACTGAGGGCCGTACTCAGTCCTCGCTCGGCGCCGCCGGGAGCTTGGACTGGATCAGATCCATCACCGAGGAATCGGTCAGGGTGGTGACGTCTCCGAGGGCCCGGTTCTCGGCGACGTCGCGCAGCAGGCGCCGCATGATCTTGCCGGAGCGGGTCTTCGGCAGCTCGGCCACCGGGAGGATCCGCTTGGGCTTGGCGATCGGGCCGAGCGTGGTGCCGACGTGGTTGCGCAGGTCGGCGACCAGGTTGTCGTCCTCGGCGTTCGCCGTCCCGCGCAGGATCACGAAGGCGACGATGGCCTGCCCGGTCGTCTCGTCGGCGGCACCGACCACGGCCGCCTCGGCGACCGACGGGTGGGAGACGAGCGCCGACTCGACCTCGGTCGTCGAGATGTTGTGCCCGGACACGAGCATGACGTCGTCGACGCGGCCGAGCAGCCAGATGTCGCCGTCCTCGTCCTTCTTCGCGCCGTCACCGGCGAAGTACTTGCCCTCGAAGCGCGACCAGTACGTGTCGAGGAACCGCTGGTCGTCGCCCCAGATGGTGCGCAGCATCGACGGCCACGGTTCGGTGAGGACGAGATAGCCACCGCCCCCGTTGGGTACTTCCCGGGCCTCGTCGTCCACCACCGTCGCCGAGATGCCCGGCAGCGGGCGCTGGGCGGAGCCCGGCTTGGTCTCGGTGACGCCCGGCAGCGGCGAGATCATCATCGCGCCGGTCTCGGTCTGCCACCAGGTGTCCACGATCGGCGTGCGGTCGCCGCCGATGTGCTTGCGATACCAGATCCACGCCTCGGGGTTGATGGGCTCGCCGACGGACCCCAGAACCCGGAGGGAGGACAGATCGAACTTCGCGGGGATGTCGTCGCCCCACTTCATGAACGTACGGATCGCGGTGGGCGCGGTGTAGAGGATGGTGACGCCGTACTTCTGGACGATCTCCCAGAAGCGGCCCTGGTGCGGGGTGTCGGGCGTGCCCTCGTACATGACCTGCGTCGCGCCGTTCGAGAGCGGCCCGTACGTGATGTACGAGTGGCCGGTCACCCAGCCGATGTCGGCCGTGCACCAGTAGACGTCGGTCTCCGGCTTGAGGTCGAAGACGGCGTGGTGGGTGTACGACGTCTGGGTGAGGTAGCCGCCGGAGGTGTGCAGGATGCCCTTCGGCTTACCCGTGGTCCCGGACGTGTAGAGGATGAACAGGGGGTGCTCGGCGTCGAAGGCCTCGGGCGTGTGTTCGGCGGACTGCTTGGCCGTGATCTCGTGCCACCAGACGTCGCGGCCCTCGGTCCAGGCGACTTCCTGGCCCGTACGCCGCACGACGAGCACCTTCTCGACCCCGTCCCCGCGGCTGACGGCGTCGTCGACGGCGGGCTTGAGCGCGGAGGGCTTGCCGCGCCGGTAGCCACCGTCGGCGGTGATGACCAGCTTGGCGTCGGCGTCCTTGATACGGGCCGCGATCGCGTCGGCCGAGAATCCGCCGAAGACGACGGAGTGCGCGGCGCCGATGCGGGCGCACGCGAGCATCGCGACGACCGCCTCGGGGATCATCGGGAGGTAGACGGCGACCCGGTCGCCCTTCTGAACTCCCAGCTCGGTCAGGGCGTTGGCGGCCTTGGAGACCTCGTCCTTGAGCTCGGCGTAGGTGATGGCACGGCTGTCGCCGGGTTCGCCCTCGAAGTGGATCGCGACGCGGTCGCCGTGGCCCGCCTCGACGTGGCGGTCGACGCAGTTGTACGCGACATTGAGCTTGCCGTCCTTGAACCACTTGGCGAACGGCGGGTTCGACCAGTCCAGCGTTTCGGTCGGCTCGGTGGCCCAGGTCAGCCGGCGGGCCTGCTCGGCCCAGAAGCCGAGCCTGTCAGCCTTGGCCTGCTCATACGCCTCCGCGGTGACATTGGCGTTCGCCGCCAGGTCGGCGGGCGGCGCGAACCTGCGCTCTTCCTTCAGCAGGTTGGCCAGGCTTTCGTTGCTCACGACATCTCCCTTTCCCAGGGTGTCCGTTGTGTCCCAGGCCACAGCTCATCAGACCCGGGCCCCCGATGACAAGGGTCGGCCGGAAATTGGTTTAGACCTGTGGGTGGGGGTGGCCCCCGCGACGGGGGCCACACGTTCTCACGGACGGGGGAGGGGAGCGGTTCAGGCTCGCGGGGTCGCGAGGCCGGTCGGGCTGGTGGGCCGACCTCGAGGATCAGGCCGCGCCTGGCTGCGATGGGGGCAGGGGCAGGGGCGCGGGCGGGGGCCGCCGGGACGCTGGGTGCGGTTCCGGCGGCCGAGTGCGGTCCGGGCGGCCCGGAGGCCGTTCACGCCGGCATGTCGTCCCGGGCCGTCTCGGTGACCCGGGCGAAGACCCCGTCGGCGGCCGGGTCCTCCGACAGGAGGTACGCCTGTGCCTCGCCCACGTGGAAGTACATCCCGTGCAGTTCGAGCGCACCCTCGCGCAGGGCCCGCGCCACGGACTCGTGCGCCCGCAGATGCGCCAACTGCTGCACCACGTTGGTCAGACACAGCTCCTCGACGGCGTCGGCCGCCGCGCGCCCGGCGAGTCGGGCCCGGTCCTCGGCGGCCATCCGCTCCAGGCTCGGCAGCCCGTACCGCAGCCACCGCTTGAGCGGCGTCTGTGAGCTACCGGGATCGCTGCTCAGCAGGGCCTGCATCGCCCCGCACCCGGAGTGCCCGCACACCGTGATGGACCGCACCTCGAGCACGTCGACCGCGTACTCGATCGCCGCCGCCACGGAGTCGTCCCCGCTCTCCTCGCCCGGCGGCGGCACGAGGTTGCCGACATTGCGCACGACGAAGAGGTCGCCGGGACCACTGGAGGTGATCATCGACGTGACGAGCCGGGAGTCGGCGCAGGTCAGGAAGAGCTGCGACGGCCGCTGCCCCTCGCGCGCCAGCCGGGCCAGCTCGCCCCGCACCAGGGGAGCGGTGTTGCGCTGGAACGCACTGATGCCACGTGCCAGTTGATGTCCGCTCGGCCCGGTCGCGGCCGACTCATCCGGGTCTTCGCCGGGTGGCGCTGGCTGCGGGCGCGCGCACTGGTGGTTGCGCCAGGGCGTCCAGGGGCGGCAGCGGCAGGCGGAGGCCTCCCCGAGCCCGGTGCTCCGCTCGGCCGCCGGAGCTTCCATGGCCGGCAGGGAGATACGGGTGCCCGCCCGCCCGGTGAACTCGACGGAGCCGCCCTGCGCGGTGTGCGCGGTCTGCCAGTCCTGCAACGACTCGTACGCCGCGTGGTCCATGAACGACCCGTCCAACTCCACGACGGCGTCCGCCCCATGGGGCACCAGATGCAGCGCACGGCTCAGCCGCGGCACGGCGAGGAACGTCAACTGTCCTCGTACTTGTACGTAATGGACTCCTTCCTGTTCGTCGTGGGTGATGCGGGTGCGGGCGAGGCGGTTCAGAGCGACGGCGACGGCCACGGCGACCCCCAGCGTCACGCCTTCCAGGACGCCGAGCAGGACGACGCCGAGCGTGGTGACGGCGTAGACCAGCACCTCTCGGTGGCGGGTGACCGTGCGGATGTGGTGCAGGGACACCATCTGGATGCCGACGGCCATCACCAGGGCGGCGAGCGATGCGAGGGGGATCAGCTCGAGGATCGGGACCATCAGCAGCGCGGCAACTACTACCCAAACGCCGTGCAGCATCGTGGAGTTCCGACTGACGGCACCGGCTCGCACATTCGCCGAGGTCCGTACGGCCACGCCCGCCACGGGAAGTCCGCCGAGCGCGCCGGAGACGATGTTGGCGGTGCCCTGGCCGAGCAGCTCCCGGTCGAGGTCGGAGCGCCTGTTCGGGAGGGGGCGCCCGGCGGTCAGCTTGTCCACGGCGACGGCGCCGAGCAGCGACTGCACGCTGCACACCAGCGTGGTGGTGAGCACGGCGGCGGCAATACCGAGCACCGGGCCCTCGGGCAGTGAGGCCAGCGCATGGCTGCGCCAGGACGGCAGGTCGACCTTGGGCAGGGACAGTGCGGCGAGCGAGGCGGCCGTGGTGGCCCCGGCGACGGCGACGAGTGCGGCCGGGATCGTGCGCAGGAGTCGCCCGACGCGCCCCGGGAGCCGCGGCCAGGCCAGCAGCAGGGCCAGTGTCAGCGCGCTCATCGACACCGCGGCGGGCTGTAGGTGCGCCAACTGGGCGGGCAGCGCGTGGAGGTTTGCGAGAACGGAGCTCTGCGGGGTGCCGCCGAGCACGATGTGCAGCTGGGCGACGGCGATGGTGACGCCGATCCCGGCGAGCATGCCGTGCACGATCGCGGGGCTGACCGCGAGCGCCGTACGTGCCACGCGCAGACAGCCGAGGCCGAGCTGGGCGACGCCGGCGAGCACCGTGATGGCGCAGGTCGTGCGCCATCCGTAGCGGTGGATGAGTTCGGCGGTGACGACGGTGAGTCCGGCGGCGGGGCCGCTGACCTGGAGCGGGGAGCCGCCGAGGCGGCCGGCGAGGAGCCCGCCGACGGCGGCGGCGACCAGGCCGGACTGGAGTGGCGCGCCGGTGGCGAGGGCGATGCCGAGGGACAGGGGGAGGGCGATCAGGAAGACCGCGATGGAGGCCGACCAGTCGGCGCCCGCGATGCGGAAGCGCCGGGGCTGGGGCGGCGGGGGGCTGTGGGGCTGGTGGATGCGCTTCGTCCGATTCGAGTCGGCGGCGCGGGTGGGGACGCAGGCGGACATGTTTCCCGTCTTCCTCCGGGGCAGCGCGGTCGCGGAACAGGTGGTCCCCCGGCTCGATGGCCGGGGGTCGGGTCGCGGCCGTGGGTCACGGCGTGCAGCGGCGGGATATCTCAACACTCGGTAAATGGATCGTAATGCAGCGTAAAGGATGAATGCGAATAATAACGGCATTTAGGTCAATAAATCACTCTCGCGAGTGAACGGGTATTTTTATCGGCTTGTCATACAAATTCCTTCCGAGGTCGCGTGCAACGTAGACGGCGCTGTCGGCGCCCTGAGCGGCGTTGCCCCGACTGAAGGAAGAAGGTGGGCGGAAGATGGCCGCCACCCACAAGATCGCCGCGGGCGTCGCACTCGCCGCGGCCTGCGCCACCGCGCTCGCCGGTTGCGCGAGCGACACCACTGGCTCCAAGGAAGGCGCGTACGGCCCCGAGAAGGCGGGTGCCCCCGCACCGAAGAGCGCCGTCCGCCTGATCGGCGACGGCTCCACCTCGTACACGGGCGCGCAGCCGCATCTGCCCAGGCCCGAGCGGCTCAAGCCCGGCCAGAAGCCCCCGCAGTTCGTCGTCTTCTCCTGGGACGGCGCCGGAGAGGACAGCCAGAAGCTGTTCTCGCACTTCCGCAAGGTGGCCAAGGCCAACAACGCCTCGATGACGTACTTCCTGAGCGGGGTGTACCTGCTGCCGGAGGAGAAGCGGGACCTGTACAAGCCGCCTGAGCACTCGCCGGGCCGTTCGGACATCGGCTTCAACGACCAGCACGGAATCAAGGAGACCGCGAAGCAGCTGCGTCTGGCGTGGCTGGAGGGCAACGAGATCGGCACCCACTTCAACGGCCACTTCTGCGGCAAGGGCGGCGGCGTCGGCGAGTGGTCGGTCGAGGAGTGGAAGGACGAGATCGCCCAGGCGAAGTCGTTCGTGAAGTCCTGGAAGACCAACGCGGACCTGGCGAAGGCGGCGCCACTGCCCTTCGACTACGACAAGGAGCTCATCGGCGCCCGCACGCCCTGCCTGGAGGGGCAGGAGAACTTCGTGAAGGCGGCCCGTGACCTGGGCTTCCGCTATGACACCTCGGGCGTCAACAATCAGGTCTGGCCCAAGAAGAGGGAGGGCCTGTGGGATCTGTCGATGCAGCTCGTGCCCTTCCCCGGGCACTCCTACGAGCAGCTCACCATGGACTACAACTTCATGGTCAACCAGTCCGGCACCCAGACCCAGGGCGACCCCGCCAAGCGGCAGCTCTGGGGTGACCAGATGCGTGACGGACTGCTCGAAGGCTTCCGCCGCGCCTACGACGGCAACCGTGCGCCGCTGATCATCGGCAACCACTTCGAGTCCTGGAACGGCGGCACGTACATGCGCGCCGTCCAGGAGGTCATCGAGAGCGTCTGCACCATGGACGAGGTGCGCTGCGTGTCGTTCCACCAGCTCGTCGACTGGCTGGACGCGCAGGACCCGCAGGTTCTTCAGAAGCTGCGCAAGCTGACGGTCGGCGAGGCCCCGAGGCAGGGCTGGGCGGCCTTCCTCCCGGGCCGGCCGCCTGCTCCGGCCCCGAAGGGGGTCCCGGGCGCGCCGGCGTTCAAGCCGTAGCCACGAGACCCTCGCTGAGCACGAAACCGGGGTCGACCTGCGCCGCCAGGTCGGTCCCGGTGCGCTCGTTGCCCCAGTTGCCGGCGTTCTTCAGGTGGAAGTGCACCATCTGGCGGGTGTAGGACTCCCAGTCCCGCAGCTCGTACGTGGCGTCGGCGGCGCTTTGCAGCGTGCGCAGCGCGCGGTGGTTGGCGTCCTCCAGAAGCTCGAAGCGGGGCGGGCGCCCCTTCTCCATGGCGCGCACCCAGTTCGAGTGCCCGACCGTCACGAGCAGGTCCTCGCCGACCTCGGCGCGCAGGAAGTCGAGGTCGTCCTGGCCCTGCACCTTGTTGCCGACGACCTTCAGGGCGACCCCGAAGTCACGGGCGTACTCCTTGTACTGGCGATAGACGGAGACTCCCTTCCGGGTCGGCTCGGCGACGAGGAACGTGATGTCGAAGCGGGTGAACATGCCGGACGCGAAGGAGTCCGAGCCCGCCGTCATGTCGACCACCACGTATTCACCCGGGCCGTCGACCAGATGGTTCAGGCACAGCTCCACCGCTCCCGTCTTGGAGTGGTAGCAGGCGACCCCGAGGTCGGCGTCGGTGAAGGGGCCGGTGACCATCAAACGGACGGCGCCGCCGTCGAGTTCCACGGTGCGCGCGCATGCCTCGTACACGGGATTGCTCTCGCGCACCCGCAGCAGCCGGGAGCCCTCGCCGGGCGGGGTGGTCTTGATCATCGTGTCGGCGGACGCGATACGCGGGTTGGAGCCGCGCAGATAGTCCTTGATCAGGCCCAGTCGCTCACCCATGGCGGGCAGCCCGGCGGCCTCGGCCTCGTCGAGGCCGAGCGCGGCCCCCAGGTGCTGGTTGATGTCGGCGTCGACGGCGACGACGGGCGCCGCGGTGGCGGCGAGATGGCGGATGAACAGGGAGGACAGCGTGGTCTTGCCGCTGCCGCCCTTCCCGACGAAAGCAATTTTCATGTTCACCAAGGGTAGTGGGATGATTGCTCTTCGTGCTCGTCCGACGTGAAGAAGACCACTCCTTCGTGAGGGGCGCGGGCGGGTTGCGTAGTGTCGTACTCATGAGTACGACAGGTGCGGCCGCCGATCCGCTCGCGGCCCTGGGGGCGCTGCCCGGTGTGGCCGAGTCCGTGGAGTCCGTGCGCAAGGCCGTGGACCGGGTCTACGGACACCGGGTCATGCGGCGCCGCAGCAACGAGATCACCTCCGAGGCGGCGCTGCGTGGCGCCCGTGGCTCTGCGGCGCTGTCCGGTGCCGACTGGGCCCTGGAGGAGGTGCGCCGGCGTACCGACTTCAGCGGTGACGACGAGGCCCGTACGGTCGGCGCGGCCCTCAGGCTGACGGCCGAGGCGGGGCAGCTCCTGTCCATCTGGCGGCAGTCGCCCCTGCGGGTGCTGGCTCGGCTGCACCTGGTGGCGGCCGCGGGCAAGGAGGACGAGGTCGGCCGGCCCCGGCAGGACGGTGAGCCGGTCGACGAGCCGCTCGTCGAACTGCCGCTGCCGGACGCGCGGGAGGTCGCGGGCCGGCTCGAAGGGCTCTCGCAGCTGATCATCGCGGGCGGCTCGGCGCCGGCCCTGGTGACGGCGGCCGTCGTGCACGGCGAACTGCTCGCGCTGCGCCCCTTCGGCTCCCACAACGGCCTGGTCGCGCGCACGGCCGAACGCATCGTCCTGATCGGCAGCGGCCTCGACCCGAAGTCCATCTGTCCGGCCGAGGTCGGTCACGCCGAACTCGGCCGTGCGGCCTATGCGGCGGCCCTCGACGGCTATGTCTCCGGCACGCCCGAGGGCATGGCGGCGTGGATCGCCCATTGCGGCAAGGCGATCGAGCTGGGGGTCCGGGAGTCGACGGCGGTGTGCGAGGCGCTTCAGCGCGGCGCCGCGTAGGGGGTGTAACGCCCTACAGGCGTTGAGAAAAGGGTTGCGGCGGTACGAGGTCTCGTACCGCCGCTGGCATGTCCACCGGGTTACCAAGCGTCCTCGAATGTTGCCCATCAGGTCGGGAACTGCTGCCCGTGGCCTGGTGCGGCTGGCCCGTAATCGACGGGTCGACGTCGCGTGGGTGCCTGGTGTTCATGCGCGGTCCGTGTGGCCAAATGCGTTTAAAAGGTAATCCTCTCGGATGTCCTTGGTCTCGCGGGCCGTTAACCCCTTTGTACTCCAGGTGCCGAGTAAGCGGAAGCCCTGGATGCACTTCTTTACTTTTGCATTCAAATAGAGGCGAATCGGGCGAGGGGGTGCTCGAATCCGGCCGGGAGGGTCCCTGTGCGCGCGGCGGGATCACATCGCTGTCGCGCGCCGCCGGTTCGTGTACCAGACAAGGCCGGCGGTGGCCGCCGCGGCGCCTATCGCGGCCGCCGCGACCAGCGCCGGGCGCGGCGGCACCGACAGTGCGGGCAGCCGCTGCTTCAGCCGGACCGGCCGGTGGAAGTCCAGAATGGGCCACTGCCGGGCGATCGCCTCGCGGCGCAGCGCGCGGTCCGGATTCACGGCGTGCGGATGGCCGACGGACTCCAGCATCGGGAGGTCGGTCGCCGAATCGCTGTACGCGTAGCAGCGTGCGAGGTCGTACCCCTCGGACGCGGCCAGCTCCTTGATCGCCTCGGCCTTCGTCGGCCCGTACGCGTAGTACTCCACCTCGCCCGTGAAGCAGCCGTCGTCGCCCACGATCATGCGGGTGGCCACCACTCGGTCAGCGCCCAGCAGTTCGCCGATCGGCTCCACGACCTCGGCGCCGGACGTGGAGACGATCACGACGTCCCGTCCGGCGGTGTGGTGCTCCTCGATGAGGGACGCGGCCTCGTCGTAGATGATCGGGTCGATCAGGTCGTGCAGCGTCTCGGCGACGATCTCCTTGACCTGTCGGACGTTCCAGCCGCGGCACAGTGCGGAGAGGTACTCGCGCATCCGTTCCATCTGGTCGTGGTCGGCGCCGCCCGCGAGGAACACGAACTGGGCATATGCGGTACGCAACACGGCTCTGCGGTTGATCAGGCCGCCTTGGTAGAACGACTTGCTGAACGTGAGTGTGCTCGACTTCGCAATGACCGTCTTGTCCAGGTCAAAGAAGGCTGCTGTGCGAGGCAAGGAGTGGTTTTCCACGGGCCCGAGCATAGGCGCCCACCATTCGGCGTAAGGTGTGGCGCGTGGGTTTGCCTGAGAGGGCTCTCGGGTACACCATGGAAGTCACGGATCGTTCGCGACCGTGCTAACCCGGTCCGACTCCTCCCCCCCCGAGTCGGCCGTGGGGACGACCCCCGCTCTCCCCCCCGGCGGGGGTCGTCGCATGTCCGGATGGGTTTTCCTCCTTCTTTCAACGGTTTTTGAGCCTCGTCGCGGCCTCCCGGGCCGCTCTTTTTTATTCCCGTGATCCGTCACTGTGTGTAGCCGTAGCGCTGCGCTCCGGGAGTCGTACAGGGGTCACCCGTATGGGTGAGGGCGATATTCACAACCACTGGGTTGTCCACAGTTTTCGACCAAGATCCACACGATTTCCGGGATCGCTGCACCGTGATTCCCACGCGTCGGCTCGCGGCGAGTTCATGGCCGGGTCCGTTTGCCGGGCGTTATGGCCGGTTCGCATCGGCCGTTCATATGGAGACCGGTTGCCGGTTCTTCACACGAGAGGGAATCGCGGGTCTGCAGAGAGCTCTGCTGACTTCGCGGAAGAAGCAGCGAAGGGGGCTGGAGATCATGGCGGGAGCCATCACCCACGACCACGCGGCCGCCGCCCAGGGGCGGCAGGGCGGACCGCTGATCGTCACCGAGGACGTTGAACTCCTCGACGACCTGCTGCGCCTGTGCGCGGCCGCGGGCGCCAGACCGGAAGTCCACCACACCGTGCCCGACGGCAGGGGCACCTGGGAGGCCGCACCGCTGGTGCTCGTCGGAGACGACGCCGCGCGGCGCGTCCGCGGGGCCGCGCGGCGACGCGGAGTCGTGCTGGTGGGGCGGGATCAGGACGACTCCGGGGTCTGGCGGCGGGCCGTGGAGATCGGCGCGGACCATGTCCTGCTGCTGCCGGATGGCGAGCAATGGCTGGTCGACCGCATCGCCGACGTGGCCGAAGGAGTCGGCCGGCCCGCGCTCACCGTGGGCGTGATCGGCGGTCGCGGCGGGGCCGGCGCGTCCACGCTGGCCTGCGCGCTCGCCGTCACCTCGGCGCGCCAGGGCAGGCGCACCCTGCTCGTGGACGCGGATCCGCTGGGCGGCGGACTCGACGTACTCCTCGGCGGCGAGACAGCCGAAGGGCTGCGCTGGCCGGCGTTCGCCGCCTCCCGTGGCCGGGTCGGCGGCGGCGCCCTGGAGGAGTCCCTGCCCGAACTGCACGCGTTACGGGTGCTGAGCTGGGACCGGGGTGACGCGGTGGCTGTCCCGCCCCAGGCCGTCCGTGCGGTCCTGGCCGCGGCCAGGCGGCGCGGCGGAGCCGTCGTCGTCGACCTCCCGCGCCGCGTCGACGAGGGAGCCGCCGAAGCGCTCGCCCAGGTGGACCTCGGCGTGCTGGTTGTCCCCGCCGAGCTGCGCGCGATCGCGGCGGCGGCACGGGTGGCGTCGGCCGCCGGCATGGTCCTGGGTGATCTGCGGGTCGCGGTACGCGGGCCGTACGCGCCCGGGCTCGACGACCGCGAGGTGGCTCGGCTGCTCGGGCTGCCGCTGCTCGGTGAGGTACCGGCCGAGCCACCGGTGCCGGACGGCGGCGTGCCGCCCGGGGGAGCGGCGCGGGGGCCGCTCGCCCGGTTCTGCGCGGTCTTTTGGGACCGGGCGCTGGTCGAGGCGGGTGGCGTATGAGCGGGGGATGGGACGCGGGGGCCGGCCTGGACCGCGCGGCGGGCCTGGACGGCGCCACGGGGTCGGTTTTCGGTGGGGGCGCGGGAGGCGTCGTCGGACGGGGTGCGCCGGCCGGCGGGGGATCCGGTGCCCGGGACGATCTGAGCGCGGGGCTGCTGGAGGGGGTGCGGCAGTGGCTGGCCGAGAGCGGGGCCGAGCCGACGCCCGCGCGCGTGGCGCAGGCCCTGCGGGAGCGGGGAAGGGTGCTGGGGGACGCCGAAGTCCTCGGCGCGGCCGAGCGGTTTCGCTCGGAACTGGTGGGCAGCGGGCCCCTGGAGCCGCTGCTCGCCGACCCCTCGGTCACCGATGTGCTGGTGTCGGCGCCGGACCGGGTGTGGGTGGACCGAGGCGGCGGGCTGGAGCTGACAGCGGTGTCCTTCCCGGATGCTGCGGCCGTACGACGCCTGGCGCAGCGGCTGGCCGCCGTGGCCGGGCGGCGCCTCGACGACGCCCGGCCGTGGGCCGACGCGAGGCTGCCGGACGGCACCCGCCTGCACGCGGTGCTCGAACCGGTCGCGGTCGGCTCCGCCTGTCTGTCGCTGCGGGTCGTACGGCCACGGGCGTTCACCCTCGCCGAGTTGGTGGCGGCGGGGACGGTGCCGCCCGGCGGGGACCGGGTCCTGCGGGCGCTGCTGGAGGCCAGGCTGTCGTTTTTGATCAGCGGCGGGACGGGATCGGGCAAGACGACCTTGCTGAGTGCGCTCCTTGGCCTGGTCGGGCCGGGGGAGCGGATCGTGCTGGCGGAGGACTCGGCGGAGCTGCGGCCCGACCATCCGCATGTGGTGCGCCTCGAGGGCCGGCCCGCCAACCAGGAGGGCGTCGGGCTGGTGACACTTCAGGAACTCGTGCGCCAGGCCCTGCGGATGAGACCCGACCGGCTCGTCGTCGGAGAGGTGCGCGGTCCCGAGGTCGTGTCCCTGCTGGCCGCGCTGAACACGGGACATGACGGCGGGTGCGGCACCGTCCACGCGAACGCGGCGGCCCAGGTGCCGGCCCGGCTGGAGGCGCTGGGCACGGCCGCCGGCCTGGACCGGGCCGCGCTGCACAGCCAGTTGGCGGCCGCGCTGTCGGTGGTCCTGCATCTTGTGCGCGACCGGGCCGGGCGGCGGCGCATCGCCGAGGTGCATGTGCTGGAGCGGGACGCGTCGGGGCTGGTGGTGACGGTGCCCGCGCTGCGGTGGGGCGCGGAGACGTTCACGTACGAGCGGGGCTGGGAGCGGCTGCGGGGGCTGCTTCGGGAAGGAGGCGAACCGCTGTGAGGACGGTCGTGGGCCGCTGTGAGGGCTGTTTCAGGAGGGGAGTCGGGCGCTGTGACCGGGATCGATGAGCTGTCGATGGGCGCGGGCCTGGCATGTGCCGGAGCCGCCGCCTGGCTGATGGGCGGGCGCGACGTGGGGATACGGCGGGCACGGTTGCTCTTCGCGGAAGGCGGGGTGGCCGGGGGCGGGCCGCCGCCGTGGGAGCGGGCGTTGGCCGGGCTGCGGCGGCTGCGGGCCGAGTGGTGGTCGGTGGTGGCCGGGCTGGTCATCGCGGTGCTGGGTGCGTCCGTGCTGCCACTGGCGGCCGGGGCCGTCGGGGTGCCACTGCTGCGCCGGGTGCGGGCTGGCCGCGGAGGCGCGGCGGGCACGGGAGCGGCGGGGAGAGGCGGTGATCGGGCTGTGCGGGGCGCTCGCCGGAGAGGTGCGCGCCGGACGGCAGCCGGGCGAGGCGCTGCTCCACGCGGCGGGTGACTCGGGCGGGCTGGGCGACGCGCAGGCGGCGGTGCTGGCGGCGGCGCGGTTCGGCGGGGATGTGCCCGGGGCGCTCGCCGACGCGGCCGGTCAGCCCGGTGCCGAGGGGCTGCTGGGGCTCGGGGCGTGCTGGCGGGTGGCCGTGGACCGGGGCGCGGGCCTGGCGGCCGGGCTGGACCGGTTGGAGGCGGCGCTGCGCGCCGAGCGGGACCAACGGGCCGAACTGCGCGCCCAGTTGGCGGGCGCGCGCTCCACGGCGGTGATGCTCGCCGCCCTGCCGGTCCTGGGTCTCCTGCTGGGCACGGCACTGGGCGCCGACCCGCTGCACGTCGTGCTCCACACCGGCGCGGGCCTGGCCTGTCTGCTGGCCGGCGCGGTGCTGGAAGGCGCGGGTCTGTGGTGGGCGCTGCGGATCGTACGGGGAGCGGAGGCGGCATGAGCGCGGAAGTTGTCCACAGGCTGGGGGTTGTGTGGGGAGCGTCGGCGCTGTGGTGGCTGGCGCGGGCGCTCGCCGCCGCTCGGCGAGAGCGGCGGATGCGCCGGCGGCTGGGTGTGCTGCTGGTCCTGCACGGTGCGCCTGCACGACGGCGGTTCGAGGTGCGGGGGACGGTGCTGCGGTGGCTTCCGGGGGCGGGGGCGCTGTGCTCCGGTTGGGTGCTGTTCGGCGGCCTGGGCGGAGTGGTGGTGGGGCTGATCGCGGGAGCCGGGGTGTCGTGGTGGCGGCTTCGGCGGGAGAGCGGCAGCGCTGTCCCCGCGGAGGAGTACGACCCTGCCGTGGCCGCCCGTCAACTCCCGCTGGCGGCCGATCTGCTGGCGGCGTGCATCGCGGCGGGCGCGAGTCCGGTCACGGCGGCCCAGCGCGGTCGGAGAGGCGCTGCAGGGGCCCGTCGGGGAGCGGCTGGCGACGGGGGCCGCCGAGGTGCGGCTCGGGGGTGAGCCGGCGGACGCGTGGCGGAGGCTGGCGTCGGTGCCGCGCGCCGGGGCGCTGGCCCTGCTCCTGGAACGGGCGGGTGAGTCGGGCGTACCGGCGGCAGGACCGGTCGGGCGCCTCGCGGCGGAGGCCCGCGCCGAATGGGGGCGTACGGCCACGGCACGGGCGCGCCGGGCGGGTGTGCTGATCACTGCTCCGGTGGGGCTGTGCTTCCTGCCCGCGTTCATCACGGTCGGCGTACTGCCCGTGGTGATCGGACTGGCGGGCGGGCTGCTGGAGGGAGGGAGCGGATGACGTCGTACGAAGCGTGCTGAACACGGCGAGGGACCGACAGAAATTGACCGATAGGCGTGGGCCGACGACGTGGGCCGACAAGTGCGGGCCGACAGGGCCTGAAATTCACGGGGGTTGAGATGGGCAGGACAGTACGAGTACGGGTGGGTGTGCTGGTGCGCAGGGTGCGGGCAGCGGTGCATGGCGTACGAGGCAGGGCGCGTGAGGACGCGGGAATGGTCACGTCCGAGTACGCGATGGGGATCATCGCGGCGGTGGCGTTCGCGGCGGTGCTCTACAAGGTGCTGACGAGCGGGCAGGTCAGCGCGGAGTTGCAGGACATCGTGGGGCGGGCGCTCGATGTCCGGATGTGAACGGGGAGCGGCGGGCGCGGCCTGCGGCCCGTGCGGTGAGCGCCGTGGGGCTCGCGGGATGCCTGGCCGGGACGGTGGGTTTGTCACGGCGGAGGCCGCGGTCGTCCTGCCCGCTCTGGTGCTCTTCGCGATGGCTCTCGTCTGGGCGCTGCTGGCCGCGTCCGCGCAGATTCAGTGTGTGGACGCGGCGCGAGCGGGGGCGCGAGCGGCGGCGCGGCAGGATCCGCCCGATGCGGTCACGGCGGTGGCCCGGCAGGCGGCGCCACGCGGGGCGAGGGTCACGGTGAGCCGGGAGGGCGACATGGTGCGCGTGGTGGTCGTGGCGCATCCGCCCGGGCCAAGAGCGCTGACTCCCGAACTCGGCGACGCGGCGGTCGCGTTGGCGGAGGAGACCGTGGAGGTGGACACGGTGGGGGTGCAGCCGTGAGGGACCGGGGCTCGGTGAGGGACCGGGGCTCGGCCAGCGTCTGGGTCGTCTGCGCGATCGCCGGCCTGTGCGTCGTCTTCGGCGCCGTCCTCGCGATGAGCCAGGCGGTGGTGACCCGCCATCGGGCGGCGTCCGCGGCCGACCTGGCGGCGCTCGCGGCCGCGGACCACTGGGCGGACGCCGGCGGGGGGGCGTGCGCCATGGCGGACCGGGTTGCGCGAGCGCAGGGCGGCAGGCTGGTGCGGTGCGCGGTCGAGGGAGAGATCTCGGACGTGACGGCGACGTCGGGGCGAGGGCCTTTCACGGCGGAGGTGAGGGCGAGAGCGGGACCGGCTGGGCCGGCCGACGCGGTGGTGCCGCCCGGTCCGGCAGGACCAGTCGTCCCGGTGCCCCCGGGCGCCGTCTCCCGGACGTCCGCTCGTCCCGGAAGGGAGGCGATGCCTTAGTCCGCGGACGATTCCGCCGCCCGTGCGGGCTCCTTCGGCAGACCCGCCTTCTCCTGCTCCGCCGCCCCTCGCAACAGCACCGACAGCAGCCGCACGGCCCCCCGTTTGTGGAGCGGATCGTTTCCGTTGCCGCACTTGGGGGACTGGATGCAGGACGGGCAGCCGGCGTCGCACTCGCAGGATGCGATGGCCTGGCGGGTGGCGGTGAGCCAGTCGCGGGCCGTGTGGAAGGCGCGCTCCGCGAATCCCGCGCCACCCGGATGGCCGTCGTAGACGAAGACCGTCGGCAGGAGCGTGTCCGGGTGCAGTGGGACCGAGACGCCGCCGATGTCCCAGCGGTCGCACGTGGCGAACAGCGGGAGCATGCCGATCGACGCGTGCTCGGCGGCGTGCAGGGCGCCGCCGAGGATCTCCGGGGTGATCCGCGCCGCGTCCAGCTGATCCTCGGTGACCGTCCACCACACGGCGCGAGTGCGGAGCGTACGTGGCGGAAGGTCGAGTTTGGTCTCGCCGAGCACTTCGCCGGTGATGAGTCTGCGACGCAGGAAGGAGACGACTTGGTTGGTGACCTCGACGGAGCCGTAGCACAACCGGCCTTCGCCCCAGGGAACTTCGACGTCCGTCTCCAGGACCGAGATGGCGGTCGTGTCCCGGGCGACCGTCGAATACGACGGATTGGCCTCCTCGACCAGGGCGACGGAATCCTCCAGGTCCAGCTCACGCACCAGGTAGGTACGGCCCTGGTGCAGATGGACCGCGCCCTCGTGCACGGTGGTGTGCGCGGCGCCCGCGTCGACCGTGCCGAGCAGCCGCCCGGTGCCGGCCTCGACGATCTGCACGGGCCGCCCGCCCTCCCCGCGGATGTCCGTGAGGTCCGCGGCTCGCTCCCGGCGTGTCCAGTGCCACGCCTTGGTGCGGCGGCGCAGCAGCTTCGCGGCCTCCAGCTGTGGCAGCAGGTCTGCGGTGGACGGGCCGAACAGTGCCAGGTCCTCTTCCACCAAAGGCAGTTCCTCGGCCGCAGCGCACAGGTGCGGCGCGAGGACGTACGGGTTGTCGGGGTCGAGGACCGTGGACTCCACCGGCTGGTCGAACAGGGCCTCGGGGTGGTGGACGAGGAACGTGTCCAGCGGGTCGTCGCGCGCGACCAGGATCGCCAGCGCCCCCTGCCCCGAGCGTCCGGCGCGGCCGGCCTGCTGCCAGAGGGATGCCCGAGTCCCCGGGTAGCCGGCGATGACGACGGCGTCCAGCCCCGACACGTCGACGCCGAGTTCGAGGGCGGTGGTGGCGGCGAGGCCGAGGAGTTCGCCGGAGTGCAGGGCGCGTTCGAGGGCGCGGCGTTCCTCCGGTAGGTAGCCGCCGCGGTAGGCGGCCACTCGCCGGGCGAGTGAGCGGTCGATCTCGGCGAGGCGTTCCTGGGCGATCACCGCGATCAGCTCGGCGCCACGCCGGGAGCGTACGAAGGCGACCGAGCGCACGCCTTGCAGGGTCAGGTCGGTCAGGAGGTCGGCGGTCTCGGCGGTGGCGGTGCGGCGGACGGGCGCGCCCTTCTCGCCGTGCAGCTCGGTGAGCGGGGGCTCCCAGAGGGCGAACACCAGTTCCCCCCGTGGGGAGGCGTCGTCCGCGACCTCCACGACCCGCAGGCCCGTGAGACGGGACGCGGCGACCGAGGGCTCGGCGGCGGTGGCGGAGGCCAGCAGGAACACCGGCGACGCGCCGTACCGCGCGCACAGACGGCGCAATCGGCGCAGTACCTGGGCGACGTGGGAGCCGAAGACGCCCCGGTAGGTGTGGCACTCGTCGATGACGACATAGCGCAGGGCACGCAGGAAGGAGGACCAGCGCGGGTGTGCGGGCAATATGCCGCGGTGCAGCATGTCGGGGTTGGTCAGGACGTAGTTGGCGTACTGACGTACCCATTCGCGTTCCTCGACGGGCGTGTCGCCGTCGTAGACCGCGGGGCGCACGGCGGTGCCCAGAGGTTGTGAAAGTTCCTTCACAGAGCGGCACTGATCCGCTGCCAGGGCCTTCGTCGGGGCGAGGTACAGGGCCGTCGCGCCACGCCCATTGGGGGCCTCGGAGCCGTCCAGGAGGGCCGACAGGGCCGGTACGAGGTACGCCAGGGACTTGCCGGAGGCGGTGCCTGTGGCGACGACCACCGACTCGCCGTCCAGGGCGTGCTCGGCCGCCCGTGCCTGGTGGGCCCAGGGGTGTTCGATGCCCGCGGCCTGCACCGCGGCGATGACCTCCGAACGGATCCGGTCGGGCCACACGGCATGGCGACCCTCACGCGGGGGCAAGTGCTCCGTATGAGTGATGCGCGAAGCTCGGCTCGGCCCCGAGGCGAGCCGGTCCAGGACCGTGCCCGGCGAGGGGCTGGATGCGGTGTCCGACGAGGATCGATCGGGTCGGTGATTCTTGGCCATCGGCAACGAGTGTGTCACTGGCATGACGGACAATGGACCCAAGGCGTCGTGCACGCCTGCCGGTAAGTGATTGAATGCCATCGCGGCTGGCGAACCGTCCCGGGGGCTCCGCCGAGGTGTCCCGAGGGGCGACCGCTCGATAGCAAGGTGCTGGAGGATCCGTGGACCTGTCCCTGTCGACCCGTACCGTCGGCGATCGTACGGTCGTCGAGGTCGGTGGCGAAATCGATGTATATACCGCGCCCAAGCTGCGCGAGCAGTTGGTCGAGCTGGTGAACGACGGCAATTTCCATCTTGTCGTCGACATGGAGGGCGTGGATTTCCTCGACTCCACCGGTCTCGGCGTGCTGGTCGGCGGCCTGAAGCGGGTGCGTGCCCATGAGGGCTCGCTGCGACTGGTCTGCAACCAGGAGCGCATTCTGAAGATCTTCCGCATCACCGGTCTCACCAAGGTGTTCCCGATCCACACCTCGGTCGAGGAAGCGGTGGCGGCCACCGACTGACCCCGCCTCGGGCCCCTGTGCCCGGGCGGCAGAAGTCACGCGCCCAAAACGGCAGAAGCAAAAGGACGGGGGGACCGGGCCTCGGCGGCCCGGCCCTCTGACAGCACGCCCGTAGTTTGAGGGGGATGCATGGCCACCGTTGAGCTCCGCTTCAGCGCGCTGCCCGAGCACGTCAGGACCGCCCGACTGGTGGCGGCAGCGGTGGCGCGCAGGGCCGGAGTGGACGAGGCCGTACTCGACGAGGTCAGACTCGCCGTGGGCGAGGCCTGCACCCGAGCCGTCGGACTGCACCAGAGCAGCGGTGTCTCGTCCCCGGTGCGGGTGACGCTGATCGAGGAGGAGAAGCAGTTCTCCATCGAGGTCGGCGACGAAGCGCCACGTTCGGCGCCCGGAGAGAGGGTGCCGGGCACGCGCGCCGCCGAGGATCCCGACGCGGACGGCGACGAGGACGACATGGGCCTCGCGGTCATCAGCGGCCTCGTCGACGATGTCGAGGTCACTGCTGGAGAAAACGGTGGACTGATCAGGATGAGCTGGCCAACCATGCCGCCGGCCACGCTCCTTCCCTGACGCCCCCTCGCGCAGTACCCGTAGTACTTGTAGTACCCGCGGTACCTGAAGGGCCCTGCTCAGCAGGGCCCTTTTTGCATGCGTGGCGCGCCGGACCCCTTTTCGTGAATTGATTCACGATCAATCAGGTGATAATTCGATCAAGCGTCAATGCCTTTGAGGCGTTACCTCTTTTGGGCCCCCTGTGTGCTCGACGATCATTTGCTGAAGAGCATGTGAAGGCTGATTCCGTTTACCGCCCACTGTTTTGATCAGGTTCCGCTACCTACAATCCGTCCACATCTTGAGCTCAGCCCAAGCGTCAAGGAGGACGAATGGCGGGGCTTTCTACCCCTCATCAGTTTGACCACCCCACTGCTCTCGCAGCCGCGGTACTGACCGACGACAATCGTGTGATCGTGATGGTCATCGGGGTCGTCGCGCTCGCGGCGCTCGTGGTCGCCGGGATCCTGGTGCGCCAGGTACTCGCGGCCGGCGAGGGCACCGACAGCATGAAGAAGATCGCAGCGGCGGTCCAGGAAGGTGCGAACGCCTATCTCGGACGGCAGATGCGCACGCTCGGCGTATTCGCCGTCGTCGTGTTCTTCCTGCTCATGCTGCTGCCCGCGGACGACTGGAATCAGCGCGCCGGACGATCGGTCTTCTTCTTGATCGGCGCGTTGTTCTCGGCGACCACCGGTTATACCGGCATGTGGCTCGCGGTACGGAGCAACGTGCGTGTGGCCGCCGCGGCACGAGAAGCGACTCCGGCGGAGGGTGAGCCGGAAAAGGATCTCACCGCCGTATCGCACAAAGCAATGAAGATCGCTTTCCGCACGGGCGGCGTCGTCGGCATGTTCACGGTGGGGCTCGGTCTGCTGGGCGCCTCCTGTGTGGTGCTGGTCTACGCGGCCGACGCGCCGAAGGTGCTCGAGGGCTTCGGCCTCGGGGCTGCCCTGATCGCCATGTTCATGCGTGTCGGCGGCGGCATCTTCACCAAGGCCGCCGACGTCGGCGCCGACCTGGTCGGCAAGGTCGAGCAGGGCATTCCGGAGGACGACCCGCGCAATGCCGCGACCATCGCCGACAATGTGGGCGACAACGTCGGCGACTGCGCGGGCATGGCGGCCGACCTCTTCGAGTCGTACGCCGTGACCCTCGTCGCCGCGCTGATCCTCGGCAAGGCGGCGTTCGGTGACTCCGGGCTCGCCTTCCCGCTGATCGTGCCCGCGATCGGCGTACTCACCGCGATGATCGGCATCTTCGCCGTGGCCCCGCGCCGCGCCGACCGCAGCGGCATGTCCGCGATCAACCGTGGTTTCTTCGTCTCCGCGGTGTTCTCGCTGGCCCTGGTGGCCGTGGCCGTCTACGTCTATCTGCCGGGGAAGTACGCCGACCTCGACGGAGTCACGGACGTGGCGATCCGGGCCAAGGACGGCGATCCGCGGATCCTCGCGATGGTCGCGGTGGCGATCGGCATCGTGCTGGCCGCCCTGATCCAGCAGCTGACCGGCTACTTCACCGAGACGACCCGACGACCCGTACGGGACATCGGCAAGAGCTCGCTCACCGGCGCCGCCACCGTCGTCCTCGCCGGTATCTCCGTCGGTCTGGAGTCGGCCGTCTACACCGCCCTGCTGATCGGCCTCGGCGTGTACGGGGCGTTTCTGCTCGGCGGTACGTCGATCATGCTGGCGCTGTTCGCGGTGGCGCTGGCCGGCACCGGTCTGCTCACCACGGTCGGCGTGATCGTCGCGATGGACACCTTCGGTCCGGTCTCCGACAACGCGCAGGGCATCGCCGAGATGTCCGGTGACGTCACGGGCGCGGGCGCGCAGGTGCTCACCGACCTGGACGCCGTGGGCAACACCACCAAGGCCATCACCAAGGGCATCGCCATCGCCACGGCCGTCCTCGCGGCCTCGGCGCTCTTCGGCTCGTACCGGGACGCGATCACCACGGCGGCGAACGACGTGGGCGAGAAGGTCTCGGGCGCGGGTGCTCCGATGAACCTGATGATGGACATCTCTCAGCCCAACAACCTGGTCGGCCTCATCGCGGGCGCCGCGGTCGTCTTCCTCTTCTCGGGGCTGGCGATCAACGCGGTCTCGCGGTCCGCGGGGGCCGTGGTCTACGAGGTGCGGCGGCAGTTCCGCGAGCACCCCGGGATCATGGACTACACGGAGCAGCCCGAGTACGGCAGGGTTGTCGACATCTGCACCAAGGACGCGTTGCGCGAGCTGGCCACTCCGGGTCTGCTCGCCGTGCTGGCGCCCATCGCCATCGGGTTCACGCTCGGTGTCGGAGCGCTCGGCGCGTATCTGGCGGGCGCGATCGGCACCGGCACGCTGATGGCGGTCTTCCTCGCCAACTCCGGCGGTGCCTGGGACAACGCGAAGAAGCTCGTGGAGGACGGCCACCACGGCGGCAAGGGCAGCGAGGCCCACGCCGCGACGGTGATCGGCGACACGGTCGGCGACCCGTTCAAGGACACCGCGGGACCCGCGATCAACCCGCTCCTGAAGGTGATGAACCTGGTCGCGCTGCTCATCGCGCCCGCGGTCGTCAAGTTCTCGTACGGCGAGGACAAGAACCTCGGCGTGCGGATCGCCATCGCCGTGCTCTCGATCCTTGTGATCGTGGGCGCGGTGTACATCTCCAAGCGGCGTGGGATCGCCGTGGGTGACGAAGGCAACGCGGAGCGGGTGACCAAGTCGGCTGACCCAGCGGTGGTTTCGTAGGCCGTCTTACGACACCTGGCCTCATGCCTGGTCAGATACGGGCCAACGGGCGGGCAGGCGGCGCGCACTGACGCGCCGTCCGCTCGCCCTGCTCATGTTCGCGCCCTTTCCGTGAGCCTTCTCTCGCTTGGTGCAAATGGCTTCAATAGGTTATTAAGCGGACGTTCGACATACGGTCGTCGCCCACTTGGCGTGTATGTTCCGGGGCCGAGAGCCATGGAAGGGACCAATCCGGTGAACAAGAAGCTCGCGGCCGCGCTGTCCGGCGGTGCGGTACTGGTACTGGCGCTGTCGGGATGCAGTAGTAGCGACGACGGTGGCAGCGACAAGCTGAACTCCTGGGCCAAGCAGGTCTGTGACGCGGTGCAGCCACAGGCGAAGAAGATCGAGGCCGCGAATACCGCGATCCAGAAGGAGACCTCGGACAACAGCGCGCCCGCCGACGTCCAGAAGACCGACTCGCAGGCCTTCCAGGACATCTCCGACGCCTACAAGGCGATGGCGAACGCCGTCGACAAGGCCGGGGCCCCCGATGTCGAGAACGGCAAGACCAAGCAGGCGAACGCGGTCAAGGAACTCGACGACCTGTCCTCCGCCTACGCCGACCTGAAGAAGCAGACGGACGAGCTCGACACCAAGAACCAGGCGAAGTTCGCCGACGGTCTCAAGGGTGTCGCCACCCAGCTGGAGAAGCTGAGCAAGAGCGGCAGCGACGCCCTCAACAACCTCGAGGAGGGCGACGTCGGCAAGGCGATGGCCCAGCAGGCGAGCTGCAAGTCCGCGTCGGCGCCGGCCTCGGCGACGAAGGGCTGACCCGAAGAGGGCGCAGGGCTGAGGAGAGCCGGCCTGAAGGGGACGCAGGGCTGAGGAGAGCCGGCCTGAAGAGGGCGATCGTCCGGACAGCCGAAGGAGGTGCCGGTACGCGTGCGTGCCCACACCGCCTTCGGTTGTCCACAGGAGGGCGTGCGATGTCGGCAGGAACGGACACAATGGGGGCGTGAGTAACTCCGCCCTGTCGCCCCTGCCCTCCGCCGACCGTCCCGACGTCGCCGCCCGGCTGCGGGACGCCCTGCTCGGCGCCTCCTTCACCGCCGACGGGCTGCTCGAGCTGCTCGGCGCTCCCGCGTACGCGGCGCTCGCCCGCAGCGAGGTCGTGCCCGCCCTGCGGGCCACCCGTGGCGACACGCCGCTGGAAACGCTCGTGCGGCTGTTTCTGTTGCAGCAGCCCGTGCCGCACGCGCGCGTGGCGGACGTCCTGCCCGTCGACGCCTGCCTGGAAGCCGGCTGGCTGACCGGCGTCGGCGGGGACGAGGTCGCCGCCGCCGTCGACATCCGGCCGTACGGGGGGCCCGACGGCGAGGACTGGTTCATCGTCTCCGACCTGGGGTGCGCGGTCGGCGGGGCGGGCGGGATCGGCAGCCGGGACGAGGGCGTCGTCCTCGGCGTCGGCGGGGCGTCCACCACGCTCGCCGGGATCACCGTGCGTACCCCCGTCGCCGCCGCCCTCGACCTCGGCACCGGCTCCGGGATCCAGGCACTGCACGCCGCACGGCACGCCACGCGCGTGACCGCGACCGACCTCAACCCGCGCGCGCTGCACACCACCGCGCTCACCCTCGCGCTCTCCGGCGCACCGGCCGCCGACCTGCGTGAGGGCTCCCTCTTCGAGCCGATCGCCGCCGACGAGACATACGACCTGATCGTGTCGAACCCGCCCTTCGTGATCTCTCCGGGCGCCCGGCTCACGTACCGCGACGGCGGGATGGGCGGGGACGACCTGTGCCGCACACTCGTCCAGCAGGCGGGCGACCGGCTGACCGAGGGCGGGTACGCGCAGTTCCTCGCCAACTGGCAGCACGTTGAGGGCGAGGACTGGCAGGACCGGCTGCGCTCGTGGGTGCCGCGCGGCTGCGACGCCTGGATCGTGCAGCGCGAGGTGCAGGACGTCACGCAGTACGCCGAGTTGTGGCTCCGGGACGCGGGCGACCATCGCAGCGACCCGGTCGAGTACCAGGCGCGGTACGACGCGTGGCTCGACGAGTTCGAGGCGCGCAAGGTCAAGTCGGTGGGCTTCGGCTGGATCACCCTGCGGAAGACGGGCGCGGTCGAGCCCTCGGTGACGGTCGAGGAATGGCCGCACTCCATCGAACAGCCGCTCGGTGAGGCCGTGCGCGCGCACTTCGACCGCGTCGACTATCTGCGGGCGACGGACGACGCGGCCCTGCTCGCCGGGCACTTCAAGCTCGCCGCCGAGGTCGTCCAGGAACAGGTCGGCCTGCCCGGTGCCGAGGACCCCGAGCACGTGGTGCTGCGCCAGCACCGCGGGATGCGCCGGGCCACCAAGGTGGACACGGTCGGGGCGGGCTTCGCCGGTGTGTGCGACGGCACCCTGAGCGCCGGGCGCATCCTCGACGCCATCGCCCAACTGGTCGGCGAGGACCCCGTGCTGCTGCGCGACCGCACGCCCGCCCAGATCCGGCTGCTGGTGGAGCAGGGGTTCCTGGATCCGGTGGAGTGACCCCGGGCCGGGGCGCGTCGGCACTGCCGTGCGAAGCCGCTGGGGCGGGTCCGCACCACTGAGCCGCATGCGCCCGCTTTGACGGGATTGGTCCGCAAAAGGGCTCCTGTCAGTGGTGCGTGCGAAGCTACCTTCAAGAGACAGAATCCACGCGTCCTCGGGGGAGGCGCGCTGTCTCGGGGGAGGCGCGATGGCGGGGGAGACGCCGGAGCAGGGCGAAGGCCGGATCATCAGCGGGCGGTACCGCCTGCTGCGGACGCTCGGCGCGGGCGGCATGGGCCGGGTCTGGCTCGCGTACGACGCGGAGCTGGCCTGCGAAGTCGCGGTGAAGGAGATCGCGCTGCCGGACCTGCCGATCGACGCGAGCGAGCCCGTGCAGCGCATCGCGCGGGCGCGGAGCGAGGCCCGCAACGCGGCGCGGCTGCGCGGCCACCCGCACGTGGCGACGGTGCACGACGTGGTGGTGCACGAGGGGCTGCCGTGGATCGTCATGGAGCACGTGCCGGACGCGATCGACCTTCAGGCGGTCGTACGGCGGTCGGGACCCCTCACCCCCGCGCGGACCGCACGGATCGGGGTCGCCGTCCTCGACGCGCTCACCGCGGGACACCGGATCGGCATCCTCCACCGGGATGTGAAACCGGCCAACATCCTTCTGGCGCCGGACGCGTCGGGCGACCCCTACGCGCGCGTCCTGCTCACCGACTACGGCATCGCGCTCCAGCCCGAGTCCCGCGAGCCCCGGCTGACCGCCACCGCCGGCATTCTCGGCACCCCCGGCTATCTCGCCCCCGAGCGGGCCCGCGGCGAGCCGCCCACCCCGGCCGCCGACCTGTTCTCCCTGGGTGCCACGCTCTACGCGACGGTGGAGGGACGCGGTCCCTTCGACCGGCACGGCGAGTACGCGACTCTGACGGCCCTCCTCGGCGAGGAGCCCACCCCACCGGTCCGCGCCGGTGAACTGGGCGCCGTACTGCACGGGCTGCTGATCAAGGATCCGGTACGGCGTCTGGCACCCGAGGCCGTCGCGCGGGGCCTGGAGGCGGTGGCGCGGGCAGCGCCGGGGGAGGGATTCGGGCCACCGCCGGGGTGGGGGTCCGCGCCCTCTGTGGGGCAGGGCTTCGGTCCGCCTCCGCAGGGTTTCGGTCCGCCCCCGGACGGCTTCGGCCCGCCGTCCGGCACGCCGTCCGTGAGTCCGCCCTCGGCCGAGGGCGCGACCACGGCACCGGGGGCACCAGGAGCACCGCAGGTTTCGGCTCCCGGGACGCCGCAGACACCGGGTGCGCCGCGGACCCCGCATACCCCGCACACACCACAGACACCGGCGGGCGGTCCTGGTACGCCTCCGGGCAGCCCGTCGGCGTACAACCCCTGGCGGCCGACGCCTCCGAGTGGCCCGTACGACCCCGGGAATCCGTACGCGAGCAGCCCCTCGTCGCCCTACGCGGGGACGGGTGCCCCCGCGGCGTACGAGGGTGGTCCGGCGTACTTCCCACCCCGGCCGTCACCCCGCAGGAAGTCGGCGGCCGCCCTCGTGGCCCTCGTTGTGGCCGCCGCCCTCGTGGTCACCGGTGGCATCTGGGCCGCGCTCTCGCTGACCGGCGGGCCGACGGGCGACGGGGGCGGCACGACGGGCCAGCGGGCCAAGAAGTCACCACCGGTGTCGGGGCCGCAGTCCACGAAGCCGGCGGGACCGGTGCTGCCGTACGGCGAACAGGTCGGTCTCACGGAGCCGTTGCAGGCCGGTGACTGCGTCCGGGCGGTGTGGTCGGGGGCGGCCTTCAAGTCCGTGCCCAACCTCGGCGTCGTGGACTGCGCCGACGACTGGCCGGACGGTCAAGTGGTCGCGGTCGACACGGCCACCGACTACGCCGACGCCCGCGACCGGGGTGCCCGGCGCTGCGCCGGCCAGAGCCAGGCCACCGCCGACGCGCTGCCCGACGCGGGTGTCTACGCCGTTGCGCCGACCAAGGAGGGCTTCACCGCGGCCAGCGGCGGTACGGCATGTCTCGTACTCGGCCGCCATGCCGCGATAGGCGGCGAGGTGGGCCGTTTCCGCGACACGGGCACGGACTTGTGGGTCGGTCAGATGAGCATCGGCGACTGCTGGATCTACAAGGAGGAGAAGGACAGTTACAAGGCGCCGCTCAGCGACTGCGCCCAGCCGCACACCGACCAGGTCATCGGTGCCGTGTCCGCGCCGAAGAACATGGACTACAAGAAGGGCGTCGACAACGGCAACAAGCTCTGCGGCAACAAGTTCGAGTCGAGTTGGGCGCCGGGTCCCGCGCGTCAGGTGTTCGGCTGGGTCGCCGACAAGGAGGACTGGAACGACGGATTCGACAAGGTGGTGTGCACGGTGCGTCGTTCCGACGGTGCCGAGACGAGCGGGAAGATATCCGCGCCCGGCGCGGTATGAGCCGTGACACGGTGCGTCCGCCCTGCGTTCACCCGGGGTTCGCGCGTCCGCTTCCCGCCCGTGCCAGCCTCCCGTTCCTGGGCCGGGTTTCTCCGGGGGACAGCTCACGGAGAGCCGGCCGGGACGGGAGGAAGTGGGGCATGGAGAGCGGACCGGCGATCTTCGCGGGGACGGTATTCGCCCTGTTCGGCGGCGGGCTGCTGACCTGGACCGTGAGCCGGGTCCGGCATCGCGCCCCTGTCGCCCACGATGTGAACCCCGTCGCATCGGCCACCCTCGCGGGTCTCGCCGCGGTGTCCGCCCTCGTCCTCGGCGCGTGGTGCTTCACGCACCTCTGACAGGCCGGTCGTTCAGGGCTTCGGGCCGGGTCCGGGCCGCCGGACGGCCGCCGCTCCAGTAACTGGGAAGTCACCCTCCGGATAGGGGCGACAGGGCTGGTGGCGACGCCGGGCGGCAGGAATGGCGGTAGTCGGGTTACCGTTCGAGTGGCCGTTGCGGGCTTTTCCCGTTTGACACGGGGGCGGGATGTACCGTCACACTCCGCAGCGTCAGCACGACCCGACCCCCGGGATCAAGGCCTGGGGAGAGACCCCCTGCGTCGACCGGAGAGAAGAGCGAAGTTGTCCCCGACCAGCGACACCGCACACGGCGGCCGCCGACTCGTCATCGTCGAGTCGCCTGCCAAGGCGAAGACGATCAAGGGCTACCTCGGCCCCGGCTATGTCGTCGAAGCGAGCGTCGGGCACATCCGCGACCTCCCCAACGGTGCCGCGGAGGTGCCGGAGAAGTACACCGGCGAGGTGCGCCGCCTCGGCGTGGACGTCGAGCACGACTTCCAGCCCATCTATGTGGTCAACGCCGACAAGAAGGCCCAGGTCAAGAAGCTCAAGGACCTGCTGAAGGATTCCGACGAGCTCTTCCTCGCCACCGATGAGGACCGCGAGGGCGAAGCCATCGCGTGGCACCTCCTCGAGGTCCTGAAGCCCAAGGTCCCGGTCCACCGGATGGTCTTCCACGAGATCACCAAGGACGCGATCCGCAGCGCCGTCGCCAACCCGCGCGAGCTCAACCAGCGCATGGTCGACGCCCAGGAAACCCGCCGCATCCTCGACCGTCTCTACGGCTACGAGGTCTCGCCGGTCCTGTGGAAGAAGGTCATGCCGCGCCTGTCGGCAGGCCGGGTCCAGTCCGTGGCGACCCGCCTGGTCGTCGAGCGGGAGCGCGAGCGCATCGCCTTCCGCTCCGCCGAGTACTGGGACCTGACCGGCACCTTCGGCACCGGCCGCGCCGGCGACGCCAGTGACCCCTCGTCCCTGGTCGCCCGCCTGGCCACGGTCGACGGCAAGCGGGTCGCCCAGGGCCGCGACTTCGACTCGCTGGGGCAGCTGAAGAGCGCCAACACGCTCCACCTGGACGAGACCAACGCCCGTGCGCTGGCCACCGCCCTGGAGAACACGAACTTCGCGGTCCGCTCGGTCGAGTCCAAGCCGTACCGCCGCTCGCCGTACGCCCCGTTCCGTACGACGACGCTCCAGCAGGAGGCCTCCCGCAAGCTCGGCTTCGGGGCGAAGGCGACCATGCAGGTGGCGCAGAAGCTGTACGAGAACGGCTTCATCACCTACATGCGTACGGACTCCACGACCCTCTCGGACACGGCGGTCGCCGCGGCCCGTGCCCAGGTCACGCAGCTGTACGGCGCCGACTACCTGCCGGCGCAGCCGCGCACGTACGCCGGGAAGGTCAAGAACGCGCAGGAGGCGCACGAGGCGATCCGCCCCTCGGGTGATCGTTTCCGCACCCCGGCCGAGACGGGCCTGACCGGCGACCAGTTCAAGCTCTACGAGCTGATCTGGAAGCGGACCGTCGCCTCCCAGATGAAGGACGCGACCGGAAACTCGGTCACGGTGAAGATCGCTGGCACGGCGGCCGACGGCCGTGACGTCGAGTTCAGCGCGTCCGGCAAGACGATCACCTTCCATGGCTTCCTGAAGGCATACGTCGAGGGCGCGGACGACCCGAACGCCGAGCTCGACGACCGCGAGCGCCGGCTGCCGCAGGTCGGCGAAGGCGACCCGCTGTCTGCCGAGGAGATCTCGGTCGACGGGCACGCCACCAAGCCCCCGGCCCGCTACACCGAGGCGTCGTTGGTCAAGGAGCTGGAAGAGCGCGAGATCGGCCGCCCGTCGACGTACGCGTCGATCATCGGCACGATCCTCGACCGCGGTTACGTCTTCAAGAAGGGCACGGCCCTGGTGCCGTCCTTCCTGTCGTTCGCCGTGGTCAACCTCCTGGAGAAGCACTTCGGGCGGCTCGTCGACTACGACTTCACCGCCAGGATGGAGGACGACCTCGACCGCATCGCGCGCGGCGAGGCGCAGGCCGTGCCGTGGCTGAAGCGGTTCTACTTCGGCGAGGGCGCGGGCACGGGCGGTGCCGCGGACGCCGGCAACGGCGACGGGGACCACCTCGGCGGCCTCAAGGAACTGGTGACCGACCTGGGCGCGATCGACGCCCGCGAGGTGTCGTCGTTCCCCGTGGGCAACGACATCGTGCTGCGGGTCGGGCGCTACGGGCCCTACATCGAGCGCGGCGAGAAGGACTCCGAGAACCACCAGCGCGCGGATGTGCCCGAGGACCTCGCGCCCGACGAGCTGACCGTCGACCTCGCGGAGGAACTGCTCGCCAAGCCGAGCGGCGACTTCGAGCTGGGCACCGACCCGGCGACGGGCCACCAGATCATCGCCAGGGACGGCCGCTACGGCCCGTACGTCACCGAGGTGCTCCCCGAGGGCACCCCGAAGACCGGCAAGAACGCGGTCAAGCCGCGTACCGCCTCGCTGTTCAAGTCGATGTCCCTGGACACGGTGACGCTGGACGACGCGCTCAAGCTGATGTCCCTGCCGCGCGTCGTCGGCAAGGACGCCGAGGGCGTGGAGATCACCGCGCAGAACGGGCGCTACGGGCCGTACCTGAAGAAGGGCACGGACTCGCGTTCGCTGCAGTCCGAGGACCAGCTCTTCACCATCACCCTCCAAGAGGCGCTGGAGATCTACTCCCAGCCCAAGCAGCGTGGCCGTGCGGCCGCCAAGCCGCCGCTGAAGGAGCTGGGCGAGGACCCGGTCAGCGGGAAGCCCGTCGTCGTCAAGGACGGCCGTTTCGGGCCGTACGTCACCGACGGCGAGACCAACGCGACACTGCGGTCCGGCGACAGCGTCGAGGAGATCACTCCGGAGCGCGGCTACGAGCTGCTCGCCGAGAAGCGGGCCAAGGCCCCCGCCAAGAAGACGGCGAAGAAGGCACCGGCCAAGAAGGCGCCGGCGAAGAAGGCACCGGCCAAGAAGACGGCCGCCAAGACGACCGCGGCGAAGAAGACGGCCGCCAAGAAGACGACGGCCAAGAAGACGGTCGCCAAGAAGACGACGGCTTCCAAGGCCGCGGCCGAGGACTGAGTCCGACGGAGGGCTGAGCGCCGGTGAGGGCGCCCACAGGGGTGCGAGTGCCCCTGGGTGATCCCTCACGGCGAGCACTCACGGCGAGCCCTCATGGTGGGCCCGCACGGTGGGCACGCTTCTGTGAATTGTGGACGCCTCCACACCTTCTGGTGTGGAGGCGTCCACATGTTCGGCCGCCCCTCCGGGGAGGCCCCGCCGCCGGATAGGCTGTCAGGATGACGCGAGCCGAGCAGCCAACGGCCCACCATCCCGCCCCCGACGACGCCCTGGTCGCAGACTCCCGCGAGCGTGCCGTCCGCTCCCTGCTGCGCCGGCCGCAGCTGAAGCGGCTATGGAGCGCGCAACTCGTGGGAGGAGTCGGCGACGCACTGGCGTTGCTCACCCTGGTCGTCCTCGCCCTTCAGGCGGCGATCGTCGAGGGCTCCTTCGGCGGCGACTACCGGGGAGTCGCCCTGGCCGTGTCCGCCGTCTTCGGGGCACGCGTGCTGGCCACCCTGCTCTTCGGGGCCGTACTGCTCGGCCCGCTCAGTTCGCTGACCTCGCAGGAGGGCCCGCTCGACCGCCGCTGGACGATGATCGGCGCGGACGGGGTGCGCGCCGCGCTCCTGATCGTCGCCCCCCTGTGGATCGACTGGACGCCGGACGACGCGCTCGCCGTCCTCCTGGTGACCGCCTTCGTGACCGGAGTCGCCGAGCGCTTCTGGACGGTGTGCCGCGAGAGCGCGGCGCCCGCGCTGCTGCCCGCGCCCCCGCTCGAGGGCGCCACGGTGCGCCCGCTGCCGGACCACATGGACGCGCTGCGCCGCCTGTCGCTGCGCACGGGATTCGTCGCGGTGCCGCTCGCGGCCGCCACGCTCGTCGTCGTGTCGCTGCTCAACAATCTGCTGGGCGCCGGGATCGACTGGTTCGCCCAGCACCAGGCGGCGCTCGCTTCGTATGTCGCCGCCGGCCTGTTCGCGGCCTCGCTCTCGGTGATCACCTTCGTCGAGCTGCCGGACGTACGCACCCCGCGCGCGCGGTCGCCGCTCGAGGGCCTGCGCCGCCCCAAGACGGGCACCGGCATCGACAAGGGGCGCACCGGAGCGATCCCGCATCTGGTCCTGGCCTGCGCGGCCGTCGCCGCGGCGATCGCGGCCGCCGTCGCCGTCTCCGTGCTGCAGGCCAAGGACCTGGGCGGCGGGCCGGTGACCTACGGGCTGCTGGTGCTCGCGCTGACCGGCGGTGTCGTCATCGGTATCCGCACCGCGCCCTCGGTGCTCCCGTCGCTGTCCCGGCGCCGGCTGCTCGCCCTGGCGATCGCCTTCACCGGGATCGCGCTGCTCGCCGCCGGACTCGTCCCGGACGTCACCACCGTGCTGCTGATCGTGGGCCTCGCCGGTGTCGGCGCGGGTGTCGCCGCGAACACCGGGCACACCCTGCTCGACCAGGAGGCCGAGGAATACCGGCGCGCGCGGACCACCGAACACCTCCACGCGGTCGTACGGGTCTTCGTGGCGGTCGCCGCCCTGGTCGCGCCCGTTGTGGCGGCGGCGATCGGGCCGCATCGGCTGGAGAACGGCAAGTTCGTGTTCGCGCACGGCGGCGCCGCCTTCACGCTGATGCTGGTCGGCGCGCTGCTGCTGCCGGTCGCCGCGCTCGTGCTGGCCAAGGTCGACGACCGCTCCGGGGTGCCGCTGCGGCACGATCTGCGGGACGCGCTGCGCGGCGGTGACGACCCGGTGCAGACCTCGGCCGCTTCCGGTTTCTTCATCGCCCTGGAGGGCGGCGACGGGGCCGGGAAGTCGACGCAGGCCGAGGCCCTCGCCGAGTGGATCAGGGCCAAGGGGCACGAGGTCGTGGTGACCCGTGAGCCGGGCGCGACGCCGGTGGGCAAGCGGCTGCGGTCGATCCTGCTGGATGTGTCCTCCGCCGGGCTCTCGCACCGGGCCGAGGCGCTGCTGTACGCGGCCGACCGCGCCGAGCACGTGGACACGGTGGTGCGGCCGGCGCTGGAGCGGGGCGCGGTCGTGATCTCCGACCGGTACATCGACTCCTCGGTGGCGTACCAGGGTGCGGGCCGCGATCTCTCCCCGACCGAGGTCGCGCGGATCTCACGATGGGCGACGAACGGTCTCGTACCGCATCTGACGGTGCTGCTCGACGTCGCGCCGGAGACCGCGCGGGAGCGCTTCACGGAGGCGCCGGACCGGCTGGAGTCGGAGCCCGCCGAGTTCCACGCGCGCGTGCGGTCCGGGTTCCTCACGCTGGCCGCCGCCGACCTCGGGCGCTATCTGATCGTCGACGCCGGGCAGGAGCCCGAGGCGGTCACCACGGTCATCCGGCACCGGCTCGACACGCTGCTGCCTCTCTCCGAGGCCGAGGTGCGGGCCCAGGAGGAGGCCCGGCGCAAGGCGGAGGAGGAAGCCCGGCGCAAGGCCGAGGAGGAGGCCGCGCGCAAGGCCGAGGAGGAGCGGCTGGAGCGCGAGCGCCTGGAGCAGCTCGCCAAGCTCAGGGCCGAGGAGGAGGAGCGCAAGCAGCGCGAGCTGGAGGAAGCGCAGCGGCGCGAGGCCGAACGGCAGGCGGAGGAGGCCCGGCAGCGGGCTGAGGAAGCGCGCCGGCGTGCCGAGGAGGAGCGGGTGCGGCTCCTCGCGGAGGAGCAGGCGCGGGCCGCCGAGGAGGAGCGCAGGCGCGTCGCGGAGGAACGGCGGCGCAAGCAGGCCGCGGAGGAGGAGCGGCTGCGGGCCGAGGCCGAGGAACGCCGACTGGAGAAGCAGCGCAAGGCCGAGGAGGCGCTGCTGCGGGCGGAGGAGGCCCGGAGGGCCGCGGCGGAGGCGGCGGCTGCCGCCACGACGGCCGCGGCTTCCGCGTCCACCGGGGTCGCGCCTGGTAGGCCCGATGCGCCGAAGGTCGCCGGTGCCGGGGTTTCGCCGTCCAGGCCGTCCAGGCCGTCCGAGAACGAGACGACCGTTCCGACGCCGGTGGTGACGCCGTCGAACGCGACGGGTGGGCCGGTGGACGAGACCGCCGTGCTGCCGCCGGTGCGGCCGGGTGCGGCGGACTCGGAGACGACGGCCACGCTGCCGAAGCCTCCGGAGCCTCAGGGCGCGGCCGATGAGACCACGGTGCTGCCGCCGGTGCCGTCGGGCGCCGCCGATGAGACGGCCGTGCTTCCTCCCGTCCGGGACGCGGGGCCGGGCGGGCGTGCGGGTGACCCGTCGGACCGGGTGCCGCCGGGCTTCTTCCGCGACGAGCGTCCGGCCGGGCGGCCCGACGCGGGCGACGACCGTACGCGCGAGCTTCCGCAGGTCGACAGTGAGGGCGTGGCGCGGCGGCGGCCCCGCTCGGACTGGGCGGAGGAGACCCCGCTGGACGATCTGCCCACGCTGGCGGACGAGCTGCTGGGCCCGCGCGACGACGACACGGACGACGAGCGCGGGCCGGGCGGCCGTCGGGGCTGAGGCGTACGGGGTGTGCCGGCTTGTATGCCGGTTTGTATGGGGTCGTACGGATATGTACGGCCCCATACGTATGACAGGCCCGTATGACAGGCCCGTGGCCGGGTCGGCCGGGGCTGAGCGCGGTCGGCGGACGCGTTGTCAGTGGCTACCCGCACAATGGGTGAGGTAGGGCGAAGTGCGACGGACGTGCGACGGAACGGTGGTGCCCCATGCCCGTGTGGGACGACCTGGTGGGCCAGGAGAAGCTGAGCGAGCAGCTCGCCGCGGCTGCCCGTGACGCCGACGCCCTGGTCACCGCGGCCACCGCCGGCACTCCGCCGCCCGAGGCGTCGAAGATGACGCACGCCTGGCTGTTCACGGGCCCGCCCGGCGCGGGCCGCACCACGGCCGCGCGTGCCTTCGCCGCGGCGCTCCAGTGCGTGAGCCCCGACCGCGCGCTGGGCGGCATCCCCGGCTGCGGCTTCTGCGACGGCTGCCATACGGCCCTGCTCGGCACCCACGCCGACGTCAGCACGGTCGCCGCCGTGGGCACGCAGATCCTCGCCGACGACATGCGGGACACCGTGCGCAAGTCGTTCACGTCTCCGGCCAACGGACGCTGGCAGGTGATCCTCGTGGAGGACGCCGAGCGGCTGAACGAGAAGTCGGCCAACGCGGTCCTGAAGGCAGTGGAGGAGCCCGCCCCCCGCACGGTCTGGCTGCTGTGCGCCCCCTCCGTGGAGGACGTCCTGCCGACGATCCGCTCCCGCTGCCGCCACCTGAACCTGCTCACACCTTCCGTGGACGCCGTCGCGGACATGCTCGTACGCCGGGACGGCATCGAGCCGGAGGCCGCGTACGCCGCGGCCCGCGCCACGCAGGGCCATGTCGACCGTGCCCGCCGCCTGGCCACCGACCCGCGCGCGCGGGAGCGCAGGGCCGCCGTGCTGAAAATGCCGTTGCGGGTCGAGGACATCGGCGGCTGCCTCAAGGCGGCCCAGGAGCTGGTCGACGCCGCCACGGCCGACTCCAAGCAGCTCGCCGAGGAAGTCGACGTGAAGGAGACCGAGGAGATGAGGGCGGCGCTCGGCGGGGCACAGGGCGGTCGGATGCCGCGCGGCACCGCGGGCGTGATGAAGGACCTGGAAGACAAGCAGAAGCGCCGGAGAACGCGTACGCAGCGCGACAGCCTGGACCTGGCCCTGACCGAGCTGACGGGCTTCTATCGCGACGTCCTCGCCCTCCAGCTCGGCTCCCGCCTGGCCCTCGCCAACACGGACGCCGAGGACGCCCTGGAGCGCCTCGCCCGCGGCAGCTCACCGGAGGCCACACTCCGCCGCATCGACGCGATCGCCGCGTGCCGGGACGCCCTGGACCGCAATGTGGCCCCTCTGCTGGCGGTGGAGGCGATGACGATGGCACTGCGGGCGGGGTGAGGGCCGTGGCGTCCTCGGGACCTCAGGGGGGACGACAGCGGGTCGAGGGAGTTGGACGCGTTGACGCCATCACTCGTACGAAGTTCATCCGCCACCGATAGCGATCAATCCATCGCTCAGGGTTACGCTCACGAGATGGACACCAGGCGCACTTCCGGGCAGTCCCGCCTCCTCCGGTCCCGGTCCCTACGTTCGACGCGGACGGGGGGCGTGTTCCTCGCCGCCGCCGCGCTGCTCCTTTCCGCCTGCTCCTCCGGGAGTTCGACCGGGACGACGGCCGAGGCGGCGCTGGCCGCGTTGCCCCGGTCCACGCCGTCGACGCTGGCGCCGTACTACGGGCAGAAGCTGACCTGGCGCAGCTGCGGTGTCCCCGGTTTCGAGTGCGCCACGATGAAGGCGCCCCTCGACTACGCCAAGCCGGCCTCGGGCGACGTCAGCCTGGCCGTCGCCCGCAAGAAGGCCACGGGACCGGGCGAGCGCCTCGGCTCGCTGCTGGTCAACCCGGGCGGCCCGGGCGGCTCGGCGGTCGGCTACCTCCAGCAGTACGCGGGCATCGGCTACCCCGCTGAGGTGCGCGCTCGTTACGACATGGTGGCCGTCGACCCGCGGGGCGTGGCCCGCAGCGAGCCGGTGGAATGCCTCACCGGCCGCCAGATGGACACGTTCACGCAGACGGACATGACCCCGGACGACCAGCGGGAGACGAACCAACTGGTCGACGCGTACCAGCACTTCGCGGAGGGGTGCGGCCGGCGCTCGCCGGAGCTGCTGCGCCATGTGTCCACGGTCGAGGCGGCCCGCGACATGGACATCCTGCGCGCGGCGCTGGGCGACCAGAAGCTGACGTACGTAGGGGCGTCGTACGGGACGTTCCTCGGGGCGACGTACGCGGGACTGTTCCCGGAGCGCGTGGGTCGGATGGTCCTGGACGGTGCGATGGACCCCTCCCTGTCCGCCCGCAAGCTGAACGAGGACCAGACGGCGGGCTTCGAAACGGCGTTCCAGTCCTTCGCGAAGGACTGCGTACGGCGCACGGACTGTCCGCTCGGTGGTGCGCACACCACTCCCGAGCAGGCCGGCGACAACCTCAAGGCGTTCTTCCGGCAGCTGGACGCGCATCCCATCGCGACGGGCGACGCGGACGGCCGCAAGCTGGGCGAGTCCCTGGCGACGACGGGCGTGATCGCGGCGATGTACGACGAGGGGGCCTGGGAGCAGCTTCGCGAGGCGCTCACCTCGGCGATGAAGGACAAGGACGGGGCGGGTCTGCTCGCCCTCTCGGACAGCTACTACGAGCGGGACCCGGACGGTAAATACACCAACCTGATGTTCGCGAACGCGGCGGTGAACTGCCTGGACCTGCCGGCGGCGTTCTCGACGCCCGACCAGGTGGAGAAGGCGCTCCCGTCGTTCGGGAAGGCGTCGCCGGTCTTCGGCGACGGGCTGGCCTGGGCCTCGCTGAACTGCGCGTACTGGCCGGTGAAGCCGACGGGGGCACCGCATCGCATCGAGGCGAAGGGGGCGGCGCCGATCGTGGTGGTCGGCACGACCCGGGACCCGGCGACCCCCTACCGCTGGGCGCAGTCGCTGGCCTCCCAGCTGTCCTCCGCGAGGCTGCTCACGTACGACGGCGACGGCCACACGGCGTACGGCCGCGGCAGCACGTGCATCGACTCCGCGATCGACGCGTACCTGCTCCGGGGCACCCCGCCGACAGAGGGAAAGCGCTGCTCATAGGCCCTGCCGCAGCCCCCGGAGGGGCCGCCTCCGGGGGGTGTGCGGAGCACCCCACGAAACTGTGTAGACTTACCGACGTTGCTGATCGCACCATAGTGCGGACAGCGCGCCGCCTTAGCTCAGATGGCCAGAGCAACGCACTCGTAATGCGTAGGTCTCGGGTTCGAATCCCGAAGGCGGCTCTGTGGAAGCCCCAGAACTCACTCGCCGTGATCTGGGGCTTTTGCTTTTGGCGGACGCGGCGCCGACGTCGGGCGCGGGCTGCCTTGCTGTCTAGGGTCTCAGTTCTGGTCTCAGTAGTGGGTTCCGGCTCGGGCAGGAAGACGTCGCCGATGCGACGCATGGCGTCCTTCGAGAGGGTGGACCGACCCTTCACGTAGCGGCGTGTCTGGCTGATCTGCGTGTGCCGGAGGATCTCCATGATCGTAGGCATGTCCACCCCCAACTCGTTCAGGATCGTGCCCGCAGTGTGGCGACTCCCGTCGTACAGGCGCCGATCGCTGATGCCCGCCTCTTCGAGCAGTTCCTTGAATTCCTCCCAGTCGGCGCGGGGGTCGAGTGGTCGGCCGTCCGGGCGTGTGAATACCGCGTCGTTCTCTTGCCGCAACTCACCCGCAGCGCCCCTTGCTCCGCCCTGTTGAGCCTTGTGCTCAAGCAGGTAGGGGATGAACGGCGGCGGGATCGGCACCTCGTTCCGGCTCTTCTTGGTCTTGGGGCGGGTGAAGGCGAGGCCTCCGCCCTTGCGTTCCGGGCACGCGCTCGCGTGCCGCGTGCAGTCCTTTGTGCAGGGCTGCGGGCACCCTCGCGTGTAGTTCCGGTGCGTCGTGCACGTCGGCGGGCACGGCTCGAACCGGTGCAGGAAGGTGACCCTGCGCGGAGCAGACCGTGTCCTGCGTTCACGCACCGTGGACGGCGTCGAGCAGGAACTCTATGCACTTGCTGGTGCTCTACCAGGCCAGCCAGCAGGCCATCGCCGAAGCCGCCACCACCGCTCACCTCGACCCGGACCGGCTGTCGTTGACCACAGCCCTGCACACCGTCCGTCTGACTGTAATCACCGCCAGAACCCCGGACCCGGCCGACCTCGTCTCAGCCCTGGTCCACGTCCGCAACCTCGCACCCGTCAGGCGCCGTTCACGCACCAGCCCACGCTGCGTCAAACGAACCCTGTCGCCCTACGCCTACAACAAGACCAAGGGCAGCGTCGGGCACAAAACAACCGTGACCACCGACGTCACCCTGCTGACCAGCACCGCCAGCCCCTAACTTCCCGGTCTTGGGCTTCAGGCAGCCACCATGGGGCGAGCCTCGAAGATCGGGGCCCACACCGGGCTATTGCGGGCAGGTCCAGAGACTGCCCGATTCGCGACCAGCGTACGGGCCCCGATCTCTCGCCCCATGGCGGCTCCAGCCCAAAGCCGCTCCCGCCGACCTCATCGGGCCCGTGTGCGATCGTCACGCCTCCCAGGTACGTTGAGCCGTCAGCCGAGGGGGAACGCTCGCGAGGGAGCGCCCCGCAACGCGTGGCTGTGGGGCGCCGATCCACTTTCACAACGGGCCCTAGTGGGGTTTAGTCGACCGTCTGCCCGTTGTACATACCGCCTCTGCAGGTCGGGAGCACGGGCGTCGACCGATCGATCGTTCCGCCGCCGTCCGTGCACTCACCCGGGGTGACGCTGGCCGGGGTGACGCTGGCCGGGGTGACGCTGGCGGTGGCGGTGGCGGCGCCTGTGAGGCCGAGTCCGGCGAGGGCTGCCGTGGCGAAGACTGCGGCGAGGATTCGTCGAATGCGCATTTGGTTCGCCTTTCACAGATTGCCTCGGTTGGGACGCTACTCAGCCAATTGTTCATCCATGTGGGCGACACGTCATGTTGGGCCGTTCGGTTGACATTGCTGTCGGGTGCGGGGTCGGTGACGCGACCCGTCAGAGCGGATGGAAGCCCGTGCCACATCCGTGCCAGAAAGAGCGGATCCCAGCGGTCGAGAGCAGTCAAGCGCGACGCCTCGCGATTAATCACCAGAGGCCGTTTGCGCTGGTCAGCGTCAACCCCCTCCGTGACGGCCCGGTGATTCCCAAGCTCAGGGCTCTTCGTTGCCGCGGCGGACAGATCCCGGGTACTGCTCCCCCTCGTCGCCGATCAGCTTCGCGGACAGTCCGGCTGCGAGGTCAGCCAAGCCGACCAGGTCCGCACCAGGTGCGTGGGCCCCGGACAGAATCACTCGTCCCTCGCACCAATGGAGCCCGACCGCGACGCTGTCAAGGCTGCCCCATGTGAACACCGGCTGCCGGCCTACGCTGTGCAGGTCGAGGTGGCCTTCTTGCCGAAGTGCCGCGCTGTTGTGTGCAAACTCAAGCCAGTCGTGCAGCGAGATGGGGCGTTCCTCGCTGTCCAACCAGTCCGAGGCGCGCGTCATGTGCAGTTCGTATCCCATACCCGGGATCATTCACCGCAGGCCTGACACGTCTCCTGCCCTGTCGACGAGGCCTCTGACATCCACGGCTGACTGTGAGTCAAGCGGTTGCGTGTGTCCATGACGGACGGGTTCGTGTGTGGCCGTGGGGTGCCGGGGGGCGTTGGTTCGGCGGGCTTTGGGCGGCGGTCAGGAACCCAGGCCGGTGAGGGGCTCGGAGTTGTCGATGAAGGCGCGGGCCACGTCGGACAACCGGCGGTTGTGGGCGCGGGCGTAGGTGCGCAGTGCGGTGAAGGCCCGTTCCATGTCTACGCCCTGGCGTTCGGCCAGCTTTCCCTTGGCCTGTTCGATCAGCACGCGGCTGTTCAGCGCCGTCTGAAGCTGCTCGTTGAGGACGGTGCTGCGGTGTGCGGTGCGCTGTTGCAGCAGGCTGATGGTGGCGACGTCGGCCAGGGCCTGGGCGAGGGGTGTGGCGGCCGGGTCGAAGGGGCCCGGGGTGGCGCGGAAGAGGTTCAGGGCGCCGACGACCTCGTCCCGCAGGCGCATCGGCAGGGCCTGGACCGCCCCGAACCCGCTGCGGCGGGCCTGTACGGCGAAGCGCGGCCAGCGTGCGGTGACGGCGCTCAGGTCGGGGACTGTCACGGGCGCGCCGGTGCGGAAGCAGTCGAGACAGGGACCTTCGTCGTTCTGGAGCTGGAAGAGTTCCAGGAGGCGTACCTGTTCGTCGGAGGCGGCCATGACGCGGAGTTCGCCGTTCCGGTCCGCGAGCAGCACGCCGGCCGCACTCGCGTCGAGCATGCCGACACAGCGGTCGGTCAGCAGGCGAAGGAAGTCGATCAGGTCGAAGTCGGCGACCAGGTTGTCCGCCAACTCGACGAAGGTTTTGGCCAGGAGTTGCTGATTCATCGTGTGGCACCTCTGTTGAGACTGTTCCCGCCGGGATGGGGCGGGAAGGGCGGCGCATTGCGTCCGCGCAGCGTGTGAGGGCGTCAAGCACTGTCACGGGGATCGTCGTCGTCGCGGGGATCGTCGTCGTCATGCGGATCGGCATCATGCGGATCGGCGTCGCCATGGGGGTCGGGGGCGCGGGGATCGGGGTCGTCGAACGGTTCGTCGTCGCCATGGGGATCGGCGGGGTCCTGGACCGGCTCGGTGCCGGGGGAGAAGCGGAGGCGACGGGCGACCAGGTCGGCGGCCACCTCGGCGAGGCGGCGTTCGTGGGCGTAGGCGTGGGCGCGGAGGCGGACGAAGGCCTCTTCGATGCCGACGCCGAGCTGGACGGTGAGCATGCCGGTGGCCTGGTCGATCTCCGCCCGGTAGGCACCGAGGTCCTCGATGGGTCCGCCGGGTGGCCCGCCCGTCTCGTCGATCCGCGCGTCGAGCAGCACCAGGGTCGCGAGATCGGCGAACGCCAGCGCGTCGGCCAGCTCTTCCGCGTCCAACCGCACTGGGACCTGGGCGTACAGGTCCAGAACTCCGGGGCTGATCGCCCCCACCTGAAGGGGGAGCGCGAAGACGGCGAGTGCTCCGGCGCTCAGGGCGGCGTCGACGAACAAGGGCCAGCGGTTCTGGAGTTCCCCGGTCCGCAGATCAGGTGTCAGGACGGCCGAGCCCTGCGTGAACGCATCCACGCAGGGCCCTTCGCCCAGCGTGAGCTGTAGCTCCTCCAGTTGTTCGCTGATGTGGTCGGTGCTGCACAACGGGTGGCTCGCCCTGCCCCTGGACATCGCGGACAGTCCGGCCCCGCCGATCGGCAGCGCGACCACCGCCGCGGTGCACACGTCCACCACGCCGACCCGCGCACCACGTACGGCCGCCTGCTCGGCGACCAGCAGCCGGATATGGGCTGAACGGCTGTCGGGCATCAGTCGGGCCACCTCGTCCAGGCATGGCGGGCGAGTCCGTCCGGCCGTGCGAGCGTCTGTTCCCCGAAGGGGAGGATCAGTACGCGGAACACCGTGGGGCCGGCCGGCCTCCAGACGTCTCCGGCGTCCAGCCATCCCCACGAGCGGAGGACGGCGAGGGTCGTGACATCCGCTTGATCCACCGATGTCACGCCGAGCGACGCCCGGTGGTCGGTCAGCAGCCGTTTCTGTAATCGACGGGCCAGCTCCCGGCCTTGCGGCGGCGGCCGGACCAGAATGTCGGTGAACGCGAAAGCGCGGCCGGACCGGGTGAGTTGTTCCATGCCGAGCGGCAGCGCGTCGTCGGAATCGAGCCACCATGAGCCGTCGCCGCGTACCGGAAATCCGTAGGCGCATCCCACCAGTCCGTTCACCTCCGCGAGCACCATGGCGAACCCGGGCCGGCGCATGTCCGCGGTGAGACGGGTCAGGAAGCGTGAGCGATCGGGCCGGCGGTATGCGCCCCTGGGTGATTTCTCTCCGGGCGATTTCTCTCCCGGTGTTCTCTCTCCGGGTGTTCTCTCTCCGGGCGATTCCGCGGTGGCCGCCGTTGCGCAGCACTGCATATACAGATCCGCCAGCTCCTCGCGCAGCCCCTCCACCAGCCGGCGGTTCACCCGGCGCAAGCGCACCGCGCCCCCGCCGGACGGCTCGCTGTCACCGGGCTCCTGGGTACGCCTCCGCCGGGCCGTCACCGCGCACCTCCCGAGGCAGCGGTGAGGAGGACCATGAGGTCGACGTTCAACTGCGGTAGGGGCATGACGCCTCGGTTCTGGAGACCGTCCCGGACAGCGAAGACAGGGGGCGCCGGGCTTCCGGCCCCTCTTGGCGCGCTTCCGCTACGGTCGGGCGTACGTTCGGCGGAGGCGGGCGGAGCGGCGGCCGGTCCGGCACCTTCCGCGCCGGACGTGGAAACGGTCCGGTTTCCTCCGGGGCGATGCGCCGGGTGACCGGACCAAGAGCCCGTTGCCCGCAGCCATCTGTGTGGAGCAACCACATGCCGCCGGGGTCTGGGACGTCGCCACCCAGCATAGCTCTCGGCCACGCCGGATCGCCGTCCGTGGACGGTCGGGATCTGGTCGTCCGATCGCGGTACGGCTCGACGGGATCGGGACAGCCGTCTGTTGCGGACCCTGCCGGGCCGCCGCTGTTCCGGACCGCTGCTGTTCCGCACCGTTGCTGTTCCGGGCCGCCGCTGTTTCGCACCGCTACTGTTCCCGGCCGCCGCTGTTTCGCACCGTCCTCGGCCGGACGGTTTGGGATGCGCGAGGCGGGCAACCCAGGAGAGGCGTCCGGCAGTCGGCCCGGGCGAAGGCACCGGAGAGTTGAGCTCACAGCTCCCGGTGCCGCCCGCAGGGCGCGCGCTTCGTCATCTCCGGTCTGCTGTATGAAGGCGCCGCAGTGCCCGGCCGAGCTCCCGCTGGACCTGGTCCGGGAGCACCTCGCCCTTCGTCGTGGCGACCAGGGCGGCAGCCACGTACCGGAGCTTGAGGTTGCAGCGTTGCGAAACGTCCACCAGCAGGTCCCAGGCCCGCTCACTGGAACACGGCGCCAGGGCCATCACCATGCCCCGCGCCTGGTCGATGACCGGCCGACTCGCCAGCGCCCGGCCCAACTGCGTGTTTCTGGCGCGCAGTTCGGCGACCTCGGCCACCAAAGCCGTATCTCCCGCCGAGACCGCGGCTGGTATCGCCTGCTGTTCTTCGCGGTACGTGGTCCCTTGGTGCATGTGCCTACCCCACAACGCAGTCGTAGTTGTAGTCGTAGTCGCTTGTCCGTGAGCGGTCGGCGGCGCGCCGACTGCTCCCCCCCCCGGCCACCCGGCTACCCGGCCACCGCATTGATCACCTACGGTCTTCGCGCGCCCGCCGGTTCTCACGCGCCCGCTGGTTCTCACGCGCCCGCCGGTCCTCACTGTCCCGTCGATCCTCGCGGTTCCAGCGTGCCCGGTGCCGGCGGCTGTAGCGACGGTCCCAGCGGTCCTGACGCTCCCTGTGGTCCCGGTACTCCCGGTATTCCCCGTACTCCCGGTACTCCCCTGAACCGGAATTGCCGCCAGGACTCCGGTTGCTTCCTCGGCCGGACCGGCCGAAGCCGAAGACCAACACGGCCGCGACGACCCACCAGATGGGATTGAGGAAACCGAACAAGATCACGACGAGGATGAGAAGCAGGACGAACACGGTGGGCCTCCCCGGAACGGAACACGTCATCGGTACCGGGGACTGGGGCCTTGTCCGACAGCGTAGCCCTGCCCGAGGGGCACGGACAGCGGGCCACGTCACGCGAACTGTCCGGCGTGGACGGCCGCTTGAAACGGAACCTCGCACGGTGCGCTCCCTGGGGGGCGATGGAACTGGGCGCGGCCCGATGTGCCCCATGAGCCACATGTACCGTGTATGCCCCATGAGTCGCATGCTCCCTATGCGTCTTATGAGTCTTATGAGTCTTATACGGGCAACGGTCCGCCGTCGGCCGTGTCGCAGGCCGCGTTGACACGGGACGTTGTCGGGCGTTGACTGACGACACGGTGTAGGGCCATGCCACTCCGCATTATTCGGGCGACGTATTCCATCTTCCCGCTTCGCCCTGGCCTCGCGGAATCAAGAAGATCCCCGCGATCTGGCGGCCCGGAAATGTTATGGATCCTTCTTCTTTTGCTGATCCTGGTGGTGTTCGGATTCGGCTTCACGACGCAGACCCTGTGGTGGGCCGCGGCCGTACTGCCGGCTTTCCGGATCGATCGTCGGCTTCGCCACGTGGACCACACATCGCACGACGAAAGCGGCACACGATGATGTACGACCAGACACGCGCTCAGCAGCCCGCGGACAGCGTCACCGGCTCCGCCGGACGCCGTACCCCGGGTCCGGAGCCGCTGCTCCCGTCCGATGAACGGGCCAAGCTCGCCCTGCGCCTCCAGCAGGCCCTCAACAACTTCGCCGACAGCCCGCGGCAGTCGTTGGAAGAGGCCGAGGGCGCATTCGACGAAGCCGTCGCCCACCTCACGAACACCCTCGCGGAACGGCGGCGTGCCCTCCATGAGGGCTGGCAGGACCACGACCCCGAAACACAGTCGGACGCACTCCGGCTCGCACTGAGGGAGTACCGGGAGATCACGCAACGGCTGCTGCGCGTGTAAGCGGCCACGGATCCAGCTCACCGGCGTATCTGCCAGGAGTGGAATCGGGTGCCGAATTCGTTCGATCAATTCGACCGGAACCGGATGCCAGTAGTTCGGTACTCCCCTGTTCTGGAATGCCGGAAATGGGGAACGGCTCGCTGAATGCATATGGTCCGAGCCGCACCAGCCGCAGTATCATGGATTGTGGGTCGGCGCACTCTCACGTGCAGCCGCCCGGAAGGGCGACTCCGGCGCGTTTGCGCCGGAGTCGTTGTCAAGATCCCCACCCGCTGAGCGACGGCCCCACTCCCATGGAGGTGTTCGAGTCGTGACGTTCTTCCTGCTGCTGGTCCTCGTGGCCGTCGTCCTGGGGATCATCGGCGTGGCAGCCAAGGGTCTGGGCTATCTGCTGATCATCGGCATCGCGGTTCTCGTGGTCGATGTGGCCGTCGCCGCCGTGCGGTTGTCCCGACGTGCCCGGCGGCGCCCCCTCCGCTGACGGTGGTTGTGGCGGTGGCGGTGACAGCGCGGGATCACTGGCGCCGGGGCGCCGAATCGGAGCCGCTCCGAAATGCACTGAGTCGCTCAGAGCTGCTCAGCGCCGCTTCGAAATGCGTACGGCGCAGGCAGAACCGGAGTACGCGGGGCGCCCTCTTGGTGAACGGCTAGCATCGCGGAAATGATTGTCGGCCGGGATGGGGTGGGTGTGGTGGAGCACGCGGAGCAAGGCCCGCGGATCGCCGTCGCCGTGGTGACCATGGGGAATCGGCCCGCCGAGGTCGACGCGCTGCTCGCGTCCGTGGCCAAGCAGGACCTCCCGCCCGCGCGGATCGTCATCGTGGGCAACGGATGCCCGCTGCCCGAATTCGCCCGGCGCCTGGACCTGCCCGGCGAGGTCACCGGGATCGAGGTGGACGAGAACCTCGGCTGCCCGGGCGGGCGGAACGTGGCCCTGGCGAAGCTGCGGGAGTTCGGGGACGTCGACGTGGTCGTCGAACTCGACGACGACGGGCTGCTCGTCGACGCCGACGTACTGCGGCGCGTACGGGATCTGTACGCCGCAGACCCGCGGCTCGGCATCGTCGGATTCCGTATCGCCGACGAGAACGGCGAGACGCAGCGGCGCCACGTGCCCAGGGTCGGGAAGTCCGACCCCCTGCGCGGTGGGCCCGTGACGGGATTCCTCGGCGGTGGACACGCCCTGTCCATGGCGATGCTCGCCCGGACCGGCGACTGGCCCGCCGAGTTCTTCTTCGCGCACGAGGAGACCGACCTCGCCTGGCGGGCCACCGACGCCGGATGGACCATCCTCTACGCGCCCGAACTGCTCCTTCAGCACCCCAAGACCTCACCCGCCCGGCACGCCATCTACCACCGCGTGACCGCCCGCAACCGGGTCTGGCTCGCCCGCCGCCGGCTGCCGCTGCCGCTCATCCCCGTACACCTGGGCATCTGGATCGCCGTCACGCTCGTACGAACCCGGTCGGCCGGCGGACTGCGCGCCTGGTTCGGCGGTTTCATGGAAGGCGTGCGGACGTCCGGTGGGGAGCGGCGGCCCATGCGGTGGCGCACGGTGTGGCGGCTCACGCGGCTGGGACGACCGCCCGTCATCTGACCGACGGCCCCGGACCCACCTCGGCGGCAACACGAAGGCCCCGGTCGTTCACCTCTGACGACCAGGGCCTCTCGCATCTCCGGATCCGGCCACGGCGGCGACACTCCCCCGAGCTACGCGTGTACGCGCGTACCGTCGGGCCGGACCCGATGAGGTGATCACATCAGGCCACGCCAACGGATCGCTAACATGTGGCCAACGGTTTCAAAGGGGGCCGTGAGTCTCTCGGCGAGAAGTCGCCGAAACTCGGCGCAAAACCGAGGTGAGGCGGGGCAGTTCGCTGCCGCGCGGGAAGGCAGCGGGCGGCATATGCGGTACGGGCTGCGGTACGAACTGCGGTTCGGTCTCCTGGGCCCGCCGGTGCTGTACGACGCCGACGGCGAGGTCCGGCCGATCGGCAGCGGCAAGATGCGTGCCCTGCTGGCCGCGCTGCTGCTGGAGCCCGGACGGGTCGTCTCGGTCGACGCGCTCAAGGACGCCCTGTGGGGCGGTGCGCCGCCGGCGTCCGCGCAGGCGTCCCTGCAGAACCATGTGACCCGCCTGCGCCGCCTCCTCGGCGACGACCCCGAGCGGCTGCGTGCGGTACCGCCCGGCTATCTGCTGCGCGTCGGCGAGGGTGAGCTGGACGTCCGCGTCTTCGAGGACCATGTCGCCGCCGCGCGCGCCGCGCACGCCGGTGGTGACTGGGAGCGGACGGCGCGTGAGTGTGCGGCGGCGCTCGCGCTGTGGCGCGGCACCCCGCTGAGCGGCCTGCCGCCGGAGACGGGCGGGCACGCGCTGGTGCAACGTCTGGAGGAGGCGCGGCTGCTCGCCCGGGAGTGGGGCTTCGACGCCGAGCTGCACCTCGGCGGGGCACGCCTGGCCGCCCTCGTACCGGAGTTGGCCGCACTCGTCGCCGAATACCCGCTGCGGGAGGCCTTCCACCGGCTGCTGATGCTCGTCCTGCACGGCACCGGCCGGCAGGCCGAGGCGCTGGCCGTCCACCGGGACCTGCGGGCACGGCTCATCGAGGAACTCGGGGTCGAGCCGGGCTCCGCGGTGCGCGAGGCGCATCTGAAGATCCTTCGGGAGGGTGCCTGCGGCGCCGGGGAGACCCAGGGGTGCTCGGGCGGGGGCGCGGCCCTGGGCGGGCCTGCCGTGGTCCCGGACCCGGGCGAGGCGGGCAAGGACGCGGGCGCCTACGAGGCGGGGGAGGGCTCGGGTGAGGGCTCGGACGAGGCGGGGAAGGGTGCGGGGGAGGACTCCGACGGGGGTACCGCCCGGGCGGCCGTCCCAGCCGTCCCAGCCGTCCCAGCCGTGGCGACCCCGCCCCGGCCCGCCCAACTTCCCCCCGCGCCCGCCCACTTCACCGGCCGTGGCGACGTACGCGCGGAACTGCTGCGGGCTCTCGACCCAGAGCGCGGCTCGTGCGCCGTCGCCGTGCTCAGCGGCATGGCCGGGGTCGGCAAGAGCGCGCTCGCGCTGCACGCGGCGCATGGTCTGCGGAAACGTTTCACTGATGGGCAGTTGTACGTCAACCTGCACGGCGCCACGCCCGGCATGGCCCCGCTCGCGCCGGGGCAGGCACTCGCCTCGCTCCTGCGGGACCTCGGCGTCGAGGCCCGGCGCATCCCCGAACATCCGGACGCGGCGGCCGCGCTGCTGCGCTCGCTGCTCGCACCGACCCGCACCCTGATGGTGCTGGACGACGCCGCGAACGCCGCACAGATACGGCAACTGCTGCCCGGCGGCCCGGAGTGCGCGGTGATCGTGACCAGCCGTTCGCCGCTCACCGCGCTCGACGGCGCCCGCCGCTTCCCGCTCGCGCCGCTGTCGGAGGAGGAGAGCGCACAGCTGCTGCGTGCGGTCTCCGGGCGGGGGGACGGGCTCGACGGCGCGCACCGTCTCGTCGAACTCGCGGGCCGGCTGCCGCTCGCCCTGCGTATCGTCGCCGCGCGGCTCGCGGCCCGGCGGGCCCTCACCCCCGACGACCTCGCCGGTCAACTCGCCGCCACCGACGGGCGCTTGCATCACCTCGAGTACGACGACCTGAGCGTGCGCAGATCACTGGCCGTCGCGCACGACGCGCTGAGCGCCTCCGACCGGGAGGCCGACCGGGACGCGGCGCTCGCGCTGTGCCGCATCGGCGCGCTCGACCTCCCCGAGTACGGGGCGCCCCTCCTCGCCCGCCTCACCGGCACGGACGAACGCCGCGCGGAAGCCGCCCTCGACCGCCTCGTCGACGTCGCGCTCCTGGAGGAGACGGCGTTCGGGCGCTACGCCCCCCACGACCTCGTGCGGGACTTCGCACGGGAGATCGCGGGGACGGCCGGGACAGCTGTGACGGCCGGGACGGCGGCATCCGTCACGGATTCATACGCCCGGGGTACCGGCCCCGCCGCTCCGGGCGCTCCGGGCTCTGCGGTTTCCGCGGATTCCGCGGATTCCGCGGCCTCTGCGGGTTCCACAGGCTCCACGGATGCCGGTCCCGGTGAGGGCGACGCCGTCCCTGACCTGGCCCTGCGCTGGTACGCCGCCACGGCTGCCCGCTCCTATCAGGCGATCGTCGAGCCGAGCGCCGTCCGGTCGGACCGGCTGCGGACGACGCCGTCGGAGCCGGACGCGCACGCGGCGGACGTGGCGGCCGCGGCCGACTTCGGCTCTGCCGACGAGGCCCACGCCTGGATCGGCCTGGAACTGGCGAACGCGGTCGCGCTGGTCGAGCGGTACGCGCAGGCGTCCGCCTATGTCCCCCTTCTCGCGCGCTATCTCGCCGTGTCCCTCCAACGCGGTGGCCGGCTGGGCGAGTTGGAGGTGCTCGGCGAGGCCGCCCTGGGCGCGGCGCGCCGGCTCGGGGACGAGCCCGCCGAGGCGTTCGCCCTGCTGGACCTGGCGGGGCTGCACTTTCTGAAGGGGCGGGCGAACGACTCGCTCGCCCTGCTCGACCGCGCCCTGGAGATCTGGCGCCGGCTCGACTTCCTCTCGTGCCTGTGCCGGGGGCTCGGCAACCGCGGGCTGCTGCTCGAAGGGCTCGGCCGCTACGAGGAGTCCGGCGAGACCCTGCGGCAGTGCCTGGAGTACGCGCGTGTACTGAACGACCCGCACAGCGAGGCCATCACGTACAGCAATCTCGGCAACCTCTACGAGCACACGGACCCGCGCGCCGCCATCGAGCAGCACCGGCGCAGCCTGGAGATCGGCGAGGCCATCGGGGATGTGGTCGTCCGCCACTCCGCGCACTGCAACATCGGCTACGCCCACCTCACCCTCGGCGAACCGGACGCCGCCGTACCGCACTTCGAGGAGAGCCTGCGCATCCTCGGCGGCCATGACAACCGGCACTGGCAGGGGGAGCGGCAGACCCGGCTCGGTCTGGTGCGCGCGCTGCGGGGGCAGGGGGACGTGGCGCGGGCCGCGCGCGAGTGCGACAAGCTGCTGACCCTCGCGGGCCGCCGCAGCGACCGCTACTCCGAGGGGCTCGCCCGCCACCAGCGGGGGCTGCTGCGGCTCGCGGCGGGCGACACGGACGAGGCGCTCCGTCAGTGGAAGTCGGCACTGGACGCCCTGGACGGGACGGACACGCCGGTGGTGGCGGAGCTGCGGGAACTCCTCATTTGGCGTCGGCATAGCACTCCACCACCGCCGTCGTGAACGAGAACCGCACCGGCGTCTCGCCGAACGTCAGCCGGCCCGCCAGGTCCGCCGCCTCCCGGATCGCCGCGACCACCGTGTCCGCCTCCTCGGCCGGGCAGTGCACGATCACCTCGTCGTGCTGGAAGAAGACCAGCTCGGCCGCCAGGCCGGCGCAGGCGCGCCGGAGCGCGGCGAGCAGCAGCAGGGCCCAGTCCGCCGCGCTGCCCTGCACCACGAAGTTGCGTGCGAAGCGGCCGCGGGCCCGCGAGTTCGTGGAGGCGTAGCCCGGCATCCACTCCTGCGCGGCGCCCGAGGACGGCGCCGGTTCGTCCTGCGGGATGCCCGCCTCCTCCGCGCTGTCCTCGGACGCTCCGGCCGCCGGTGGGCTCGTACGCCCCAGCCAGGTCCGTACGAGGCGGCCCTCCTCGCCCGCGCGGGCCGCGTCGTCGACGTACGCGACGGCCTTGGGGAAGCGGCGGCGCAGCGCGGCGAGGTTCTTGAGGCCGTCCCCGGACGTCTGTCCGTAGATCGCGCCGAGCACCGCCAGTTTCGCCTGGGCGCGGTCGCCGGAGAACGCGCGGTCCGACACCGACTGGTACAGGTCGCTCTCGCGGCCAGCGACCTCCATCAGGCCGGGGTCCCGGGAGATCGCGGCCAGCACGCGGGGCTCCATCTGGTCGGCGTCGGCCACGACCAGCCGCCAGCCCGGGTCGGCGACCACGGCGCGCCGGATGACCTTGGGGATCTGCAGCGCGCCGCCCCCGTTGGTCACCCACCGTCCGGTGACCGTGCCGCCCGGCAGGTACTCGGGCCTGAAGCGGCCGTCGCGCACCCAGTCCTGGAGCCACGACCAGCCGTGGGCGACCCAGATCCGGTACAGCTTCTTGTACTCGAGGAGTGGCTTCACGGCCGGGTGGTCGACGGACTCGATCTCCCACCGGCGCGTGGACCTGACCTTGATCCCGGCCTGGGCGAACGCCTTGACGACGTCGGTGGGGAGATCGGGCCGGACGCGGCGGCCGAAGGCGGCCGACACCTCGTCGGTGAGCTCGGCCAGCCGCCGGGGCTCGCCCCCGCCCGCGTACCGCTCGCCGAGCAGTTCGTTCAGCAGGTCGCGGTGCACGTCCGCGCGCCAGGGCAGCCCCGCGGCGTTCATCTCGGCGGCCACGAGCATGCCCGCCGACTCGGTGGCGGTCAGAAGGCGCATGCGGTCCGGGTGCGCGGTCGCGTCGTGCCGGCGCTGCTGGTCCGCGTACACCTCGATGAGGTCGTCCACGGGTAGGTGGACCGGGCGCGGTTCGAAGAGGGAGGACTGCGATCCGGGCACGGCGGCGCGCTGCGGCGGATCGGGCGGTACGGGGCCGCCGCGCAGTCTGGCCAGCGCGGCGGCGGCCGACCGGGGCTCGCCGAGCCGGCCCTCGTGGCCGAGGAGCAGGGTCTCGGCGGCCTCGATGTCGTAGCACCGCTCGACTCGCACCCCCGCGGCGAGCAGGCGCGGTGCCATGTCGGCCGTGGACCGCCAGACCCACCGGGTCGCCTCGGGCCGCGACCGCACGGCCTCGACGAGATCCGGTTCCCTGCGCACGGGCCCGGAGGGCAGCCCGCCGTCGCCGAGGGCGACGACCTCCGCGCCACCGTCCTCGGCCGGTGCGAGAGCCCAGCGCCCGGTCATGCTGCGAGTGTGGCAGGAGGGTCTGACAACGCCCGCGGTTCACCGCGGGGCAGGCGGCGGGCCCGCGCTGCCGCCCGGTCATCCCTCTTGCCTTGCCCGAGCTGCCCGCTCATCCCTCTTGCCTTGCCCGAGTCGCCCGCTCACTCCCCGCGCTCGTGCGCCTTCGCCAGTTCCTCCAGTGCCTTCGACACATGGGCCTCCGCCGCCTTGTCGACCCAGGCCGGTCAGGACGCCCTTGCCGTTCTCCAGCTCCAGCAAGGCCAGGAGGATGCGCTCGGTGCCGATGTAGTTGTGGCCGAGGCGCAGGGCCTCGCGGAAGGTGAGTTCGAGGGCCTTCTTCGCGGCCGGGCCGTACGGGATCAGCTCGGGGACCGTGTCCGCCGACGGCGGCAGCGCCGCGGTCGCCGCCCGGCGTACGGAGTCCGGCGGGGCCCCCTGCGCGGTGACCGCCTTCGCCGCGAGCGCCTCCGGCTCCGCCAGCAGGCCCAGGACCAGGTGCTCGGGCAGGCTCTCGGCGTTGCCCGCGGCCTTGGCCTCGTTGTGCGCGGCCAAGACCACGTTGCGGGCGCGTTCGGTGTAGCGGCTGAAGCCCTGGCTGGGGTCGAGGTCCACCTCCGCCTTGGGCACGAACCGCTTCTGCGCCGCCTGCCGGGTCACGCCCATGCTCTTGCCGATGTCCGTCCAGGACGCGCCCGAACGGCGGGCCTGGTCCACGAAGTGCCCGATCAGATGGTCGGCCACGTCGCCCAGGTGGTCCGCGGCGATCACCGCGTCTGGAGCTGGTCGAGTGCGTCGGTGTGCACCTTCTTGATGGCGTCGATGAGGTCGTCGAGACGTACGGATGCCGTGTCGAGTGGGTTCGTCGTCATGTGTCAACCGCAGGTCGACACTTGCCGTGCGTCAACTTGAAGTTGACGCTGAACGCTGTCCACGCGCGCGTACCCCCCGTTCCGCCTCCCGCCCGGCGTGTCACGATCGACGCGTGAGTACGACGACCACCGTGGACCGTGCCTTCGAGGCCGCCCTGTACGCCGACACCGACGCCACCCTCGACGCCGGCGCCTCGCTGCTCGCCGCCGACCCCGCGGCCGACGCCGAACTGGCTCGGCGCGGCGAGGAGTTCGTCGCCACGGCGTGGCGGCGCGGCTGGCAGCCCGCCGACCTCGTACGCGTCGTGCGCCGCGAGCTGGACGACGTACACATACGTCTGGTGTCGGCGCTGATCCTCGCCCAGGCGCCACGGCACCCGAACCCGGGACCCCGCTGGGCCGCGCAGCTCGGCGAACTCGACGGCGCCGAGGCCCCGCGCACCGACCGCTTCTCGTACGCGACCGCCGTACTGGAGCTGTACCGGCTCCTCCTGCGCCTCCCCGCCATCGAGCCGGTCGAGCCGCTGGAGCCCCCGGCCGGACGGGCCGCGCCCCGGGACTCGGACTCCCGCATGCTCGCCAGGATCCGCGCCCTGCTCGCGAAGGCGGAGGCGACCGGGTTCCCTCAGGAGGCTGAGGCGCTCAGCGCCAAGGCGCAGGAGCTGATGACGCGGCACAGCATCGACGAGGCGCTGCTCGCGTCCCGCGCGCCCGGCAAGGGCGCGCCCGGCGCCTGCCGGATCGGGGTGGACCCGCCCTACGAGACGGCCAAGGCGGTGCTCCTGGACGCGGTGGCCGGCGCGAACCGCTGCCGGGCCGTGTGGAACGACTCCCTCGGCTTCTCCACCGTCGTCGGCTTCGAACCCGACCTCGAGGCGGTCGAACTCCTCTACACCTCGCTGCTCGTCCAGGCCACGGCCGCGATGACGAAGGCGGAGGCGGCCCAGCGGGCGGGCGGCCGGAAGCGTACGAAGACGTTCCGGCAGTCGTTCCTGGCCGCGTACGCGCACCGGATCGGCGACCGCCTTGCGGACGTGGCCCAGGGGCAGGCCACGCAGGCCGAGGGGGAGCTGCTGCCGGTGCTCGCGGCCCGCGACGTGGCGGTCGCCGACCACCTGGAGCAGATGTTCCCCGAGACCGTGACCACCCGGCTGCGCGGGGTCAGCGACGCGGCCGGATGGGAGCAGGGGGCGGCCGCCGCCGACCGGGCCCAGGTCAGGGGCCGGCGGCCGATCCCCTGACCCCGCCGGCTCAGTCGCCCGCGACCTGGAAGGGGCTGACGGAGGCGTTCGGGTCGTCCCCGGTCTTCAGCGCGACAGCGCCGTACGACCACGGGAAACTCTTCGCGTCGCCGCCGCCGGGGATCGTGATCTTCACGGTCTTCACGGCGGCGCTGTCCTTGGCGCCGGACTTCCCGCGGACGTAGGTGATCGTGAAGGTCGCCGCGGTGTCCGGCTGGAGCGTGACCTTCGCCGCCTTCGCGCCCGGCTGCCTCCCGGCGGTCCAGGAGGCGTCGCCGCTGTTCAGCTCGATGCCGGGGAAGCCCTTGAGCGTGCAGGGGGCCGAGTCGAGGTTGGTCACCGTGACAGGGACGTTGCCGGTGTCGCCGGCCGTGGTGGCGGCGTTGCCGGGCTCGACCTCGATGCCGAACCGGCAGGAGGCGGCCTTGCTGCTCTGGTCGCTGCTGCCGCTGCCGCTGCCGCCGCTGTCGCAGGCGGTCAGGGCGAGGGCCGCCGCGAGGGCGGTGACGGCGATGGGGATGGCGCGCATGAGGATCCTCTGGAGCTACGGGAGCCGAAGCCGTACGTCGTGACGGCGCCCATGGATCATCACGCAGGCGGACGGGCAGGCGTCGCGCGCCCCCCTCCTACCACCGCGCTCCCTGCACGGAGGACCGGAGCCGTTCGTCCACAAGGGCGCCGATCTCCTGCCGGAGTCGCCCGTCGCGCTCACCGAGACCCGCGCAGGCGAAGCAGGCGGCGACGCGAACGCGAACGGACCGCGGCGACGCGAACGCGAACGGACCGCGGCGACGCGAACGCGAACGGACCACGACGGCGCGAACGCGAACGGACCACGACGGCGCGAACGCGAACGGACCGCGGCGACGCGGACCCGAGCGGGCCGCGACGACCCGAGCGGGCCGCGACGACCCGAGCGGGCCACGACGGCGCGAACGCGAACGGACCGCGGAGCCCGAAGGACTCCGCGGCCCGTCGAAGCACGGCCGGCTCAGGAGCTCAGGCTCGCCGTGGGCAGCCCGCTCGGCAGGGCCCCGCCCTTGGACTTCATGTACGTCTCCGCGCCGAGCTTGCCCGTCCACGTCACCTTCATGGACTTGGCGTCGACGGAGTCGACCATGCCGGTCTTGCGGTCCGTGTTCCCGTCGCTGCACTTCAGGTGGATCATCTGCATGCCCGCCTCCTCGCCGGCGGTCCCGCTGCACACCGTGCCGCCGGTCGAGAAGAGCCCGGCCTGCTTGCCGGTGATCACCAACGCCACGGCCTTGCCGTCGGAGGTGGCCAGCCAGCTGCCCTCGAGCTTCCCGGCCGCGGCGCTCGGTGAGGCTTTGCCGGAGCCGCCGCTGTCCGTAGCGGACGAGGACGCGGACGCGCTCGGGGTCGAGGAGTCGCTGTCGCCGGATCCGCTGCTGCACCCGGTCAGCGCGAGCGCGGCCGCCAGACCCGCGGACGCGACCGCGATACGCGCCGGACGGTGCGGGACGTAGGACGCCGAAGTCACTGAAGTCTCCCAACGATGTGCCGGTGATGTCGCCCGAACGGCAGCGGCGAACGACAGCGGCAAGCTACCAGGAGGACTTACGAACGCCCGGGAGAAATCCCGCGTGCGCTTGCTCACGCAGGTTCACCCGGGACAGGCCGAAGGCCCGGTGATAGCCGCGTGGCCGGCCGTCCACGCTGTCCCGGTTGCGTACGCGCGTGGCGCTGGCGTCGCGCGGCTGCCTGCGCAACTCCTGCTGGGCGGCGCGCCGCTCGGCCTCCGGTGTCGACGGCCGGCGGATGATCTCCGTCAGTTCGGCCCGCCGTGTGGCGTACCGCGCGACGGTCTCCTGGCGCCTGTCGTTCTTCGCGATTTTGCTCTTCTTCGCCATCAGACCTTCACCCCGCGGGCCCGGATCCGGGCGACGGCCGCTTCGACGCCGAGGGTGTCGACGGTCTTGATGCCCTTCGCGCTCAGTCGCAGCCGCACATGGCGGCCCTCGCTCGCCAGCCAGTAGCGCTTGCTCTGGATGTTGGGGTCGAAGCGGCGCGAGGTGCGCCGGTGGGAGTGGGAGATCCGGTTGCCGAAGCCCGGCCGGGCGCCGGTCAGCATGCAGTGGGCGGACAGGGTGACGCACCTCTCTCGGTTCGCTGGAGCGACTTGTGGAAATGGAAGTCGTTTTCAGTAAGATACCAGCATGGCACGCAACGAACTCCGTCCCGTCATCAAACTCAGGTCCACGGCCGGAACCGGTTTCACCTACGTCACCCGCAAGAACCGCCGCAACGACCCGGACCGCATGACCCTGCGCAAGTACGACCCGATCGCCCGCCGGCACGTCGACTTCCGAGAGGAGCGCTGAGCGTCATGCGCGAAGGAATCCACCCGGCGTACGCGCCCGTCGTCTTCCGGGACCGCGCCGCGAACCACGCCTTCCTCACCCGCTCGACCATGACGAGCGAGAAGACGGTCGAGTGGACGGACGGCCACACGTACCCCGTGGTCGACGTCGAGATCTCGAACGTCAGCCACCCCTTCTACACGGGCACCGCACGCGTGCTGGACACGGCCGGGCGCGTGGAGCGCTTCGAGCGCCGGTACGGAAAGGGGAGCTGAGCCGATGAGTCACCTCTCAGTGGTGATCGTCGGCGGGCTGCACGCCGACGCGCGGCGGGCCGCCGTCGCACGGTTGCTCGCCGACGTACCGGGCAGCGTCGCGCTCCACCACGACCTCGCGACCGCCGCGGCGGGCACGGTCGTACGCACCGTCCGCGACGCCACCGGCCTGCTGTCGGCCGGTGAGGCCCCCCTCGTCGACGACTGCGCGTGCTGCGCCCTGCGCGAGGACCTGGTGCCGGAACTGGAGCGCCTCGCGGACGCGGGCCGCACCAGGCTGGCCGTCGTCGAGCTGTGGGACTCGGTCGAGCCGAAGGCGATGGCCGAGGTGGTGGCGGGGAGCGGGCTGCGGCTCACCGGGGTGATCACCGCGGTCGACCCCGCGCTGCTGCTGCCCTGCCTCGGCAACGGGGACGATCTCGCGGACGCCGGACTCGCCGCCGCCGCCACGGACCGGCGGACGGTCGCCGACACGTTCGCCCGGCAACTGGAGTACGCGCCCGTCCTGGCCGTCGCCGAGTCCGAGCACGCCGACGACGAGGACCGGGCCCTGCTCGCGCAGCTGCACCCGACCGCCCGCCAAGTCCCCATCGCGGGCGACCGGCCAGAGGGCTCGGCGGGCTCGGGCCACCAGGGCGGGGAGCCCGCCGACGGGCACACGGTCAACGGGCATACGGACGACGGGCACACGGTCAACGGGCATACGGACGACGGGCATACGGACGACGGGCATACGGGCGTCGGGCGCACGGAGGGTATGCGTACGGAGAGCGTGCGCGCCTCGGGACGGACACCCGCGGGCGCGCCCCTCTCGGCGCTCGCGCACGCCGCCCTCGCCGGGTTCGACGTGGAGGCGGCCGCCGCCGCCCAGCACCCGGCGTGCGCGAGGCTGCCCGCCGAGGCCGATGCCCACGGCGTCGCCACCCTCGTATGGCACCGCAGGCGCCCCTTCCACCCCGAGCGGCTGTACACGGCCTTGGAGGATCTGACCTGCGCGGCGGCCCGGAGCCGAGGACGGTTCTGGCTCGCCGACCGGCCCGACACACTGCTGCACTGGGACGCCGCCGGGGGTGCGCTGTGCGTGGAGAACGCGGGGCCCTGGCTGGCCTCGCTGCCGGACGCGGCCTGGGACCTGGTCCCACCGGTGCGCCGGGCCGCCGCCGCGCTGGACTGGCACCCGGAGCACGGGGACTGCTGCCAGCACCTGGTCTTCACCTCGCCGGGCCTGGACCGCGACGGCCTCGAACTCCTTCTGGAGTCCTGCCTGTTGACCGACACCGAGTACGCCGCGGGCCGCGCCGCCTGGCAACAGCTGCCGCCCGCCTTCGACACCCTCCTGGAGGCCTGATGCCCCGCAAGCCCGTCCGCAAGGTCGCGTCCACGCCGCGGCCGAACCCCCTGGACCAGAACGGCATCACCTACATCGACTACAAGGACACCGATCTGCTGCGGAAGTTCCTCTCCGACCGAGGCAAGATCCGCAGCCGCCGGGTCACCCGCGTGACGGCCCAGCAGCAGCGGCTGCTGGCGAGGGCCGTCAAGAACGCGCGGGAGATGGCGCTGCTGCCGTACTCCAGCCGCTGATCCCGAAGCCGGGCACCGGTACACGACGCCTCCGCGCGGTACGACGCCCTCCGCGCGGTACACGACGCCCTCCGCGCGGTACACGATGACGTTCGTGCGGTACACGATGACGTTCGTGCCGCGGCCCCGACTCCGGCTTCTCCGGCACGGTCTACGTGCGGGTTCTCGCGTTCTCGGCCCGGCGGACGCCGCGCGTCCGCCGGGCCGACGCCGACCCCGCCCGTCCCGCGGACTGGACCATTACGTGGACACTGGAACAGGAAGGCCGCGGTACGCGTCTGTTCCTAGTACATGAGGGATTCGATCCGGACGACCCGGCACGGCTGATGGCGCGGAAAATCATGGACGGGGGCTGGAGATCGCATGTGGTGCGAGCTCCGGGGAAAGCGCTTGAGCGACTGGTCAAGCAACCGTAAAAGCTGTAATCGCGGGACCACCCCCCGTGCACGTGCATCTGCTCATGCATCTGCATGTGAACGGAGTTATGATCCGGGGCAGTTGACCACTGCATCAATGGCCACATCAGCCAATGCACCACCCGGGGAGCGACCTGTGGACCACGACGTGTACGACGTGGATGACGTGTACAACGGCATGGCTGCGACGAGGCTGCACGGGGCGGCCTGGCAGAAGAGCAGGCACAGCAACTCGCAGGGGTCCTGCGTGGAGTTCGCCCGGCTGCCCGGGGGTGAGGTGGCGGTGCGGAATTCGCGGTTCCCCGACGGGCCGGCGCTCGTCTACACCCGTGCCGAGATAGAGGCCATGCTCCTCGGCATCAAGGACGGCGAGTTCGATCACCTGATCGTCGGCGGCTGAACCCACGACGCGCGGCAATCGCGCGACGACCCTGCGTGACGCGCGTAGAACCGCGGCGCACAAAGGCGCCGCGGTGTGTAACACGCGTAGATACGGGGCGTCAGAAAACGCCGTGGTGCATTACTCGGAAGCCGGATTGTGGGTCAGCCGGAACAGCGCCCAGACCACCTTGCCGTTGAACGCGGCGGTGACCGCGTGTCCGCGCCCCGACTCGTGGTGCGGGCTCGGTGACGGGTGCCAGCCCCAGCTGTCCGCGAACGAGTCGACCAGGAACAGGCCGCGGCCCGACTCCGCCGAGAAGTCCTCCGACTCCCGTGCGACGGGACTGTCGTGGCTGGGGTCGCGCACGGCGCACACCAGTCGCGAGGTCCAGCGCATCAAGTGGAGCCGCACGGGCGGGTCCTGCTCGTTCGTGCGCGGGGTGTCCGAGGGCAGCGCGTGCCGCAGAGCGTTGGTGACGAGTTCGGAGACCACGAGACATATGTCGTCGAAGCGGTCGCCGGCGTCCCACTGGTCGAGCGTTCTGCGGGTGAACTGCCGCGCCTCGCGCACCGCTTCATAGCGGGCGGGCAGGGCACACGAAGCGGCGTTGGACACGGCCGCGGGATCGAGTGGCGGAAGCCCCTGCCGTAAGGGTTCGAGCATGGTCGATCCATTCGTCCCCATGCGAGGCACTCCCGGGTGTTCGCGGTCGTTGCGATGCAGCGGTGGCGCGAGACCATGGTTTCGGATGCGTACAGCAGATGCAAGGGCAGATGCACGTGCACGCGCCTGAATTGACCTCCCCGTACCGCTTGTTACTCATTTCTTCTGTCACTTTCTTCCCGCCTGCTTGCCTTTTCCTGATCATCCCCTGTGGCTCATCCGTAACTCCTTACTCTTTCTGTAACTGGATGAGTACAGCTCGGAGTGTTTTAGTGGCAGACTTCGCGGTCGGAAGACGGTTGGGGAGGCTGAGGAAGTGAGCGCTGGGGAGTCGAGCGGCTCGGTGGTGCGGCGCATGCTGCTGGGATCGCACCTCAGGCGTCTGCGGGAGTCGCGCGGCATCACCCGGGAAGCGGCCGGCTACTCGATCCGCGCCTCCGAATCGAAGATCAGCCGCATGGAGTTGGGACGGGTGAGCTTCAAGACGCGCGATGTCGAGGACCTGCTGACCTTGTACGGCATCACCGACGACTCCGAACGCACCTCCCTCCTCTCGCTCGCGAAGGAAGCCAACGTCGCGGGCTGGTGGCACAGTTACTCGGACGTCCTGCCGAGCTGGTTCCCGACGTACGTCGGCCTGGAAGGCGCGGCGCACCTCATCCGGTCGTACGAAGTCCAGTTCGTGCACGGCCTGTTGCAGACCGAGGCGTACGCGCACGCGGTCGTCGCGCGCGGCATGCAGGGCGCGTCCGCCGCCGACATCGACCGGCGGGTGGCGCTGCGTCTGGAGCGGCAGAAGTACCTTGCCGCGAAGTCCGCCCCCGAGTTCCACGTCGTCCTCGACGAGGCCGCGCTGCGCCGCCCGTACGGCGACCGCACGGTGATGAGGGGCCAGCTCCAGCACCTGATCGACATCTCGGAGCGCCCCAACGTACGGCTTCAGGTCACGCCGTTCAGCTTCGGCGGGCACTCGGGCGAGAGCGGCTCCTTCACGATCCTCAGCTTCCCCGAGTCCGATCTGTCCGACGTGGTGTACCTGGAGCAGCTGACCAGCGCGCTGTATCTGGACAAGCGCGAGGACGTCACCCAGTACGAGGGCGCGCTGAAGCAGTTGCAGCAGGACAGCCCCGGGCCGGCCGAGAGCCGCGATCTCCTCAGGGGACTGCTCCAGCTTTCCTGAACGCCTCCCCGGGCTCCCCGAGTTGCCCTCAACTCCCTTGAAACACACGTACGATGACGTGTAATCAGACCGTGATGTCGACCGACGTCGATCGGGTGTCCGCCCCGGCTGCAAGGGATTGAGGGATCACACATGTCGTCCTACTTCACCGATCTGGCTCAGCAGTACATCGGTGGTGAGTGGCGCCCGGGCACAGGGTCCTGGGACATCATCGACTTCAACCCGTACGACGGTGAGAAGCTCGCGTCGATCACCATAGCCACGGTCGACGAGGTGGACGAGGCCTACCGGGCGGCCGCCGCGGCCCAGAAGGAATGGGCGGCGACCAACGCGTATGCCCGCCGTGCCGTGTTCCAGCGGGCCCTGCGCCTCATCGAGGACCGCGAGGCCGAGATAACCGAGGCCATCATCGCCGAGCTCGGCGGCACGCATCTGAAGGCCGGCTTCGAGCTGCACCTCGCCAAGCAGTTCCTCCTGGAGTCGATCAACCTGGCGCTGCGCCCCGAGGGACGGATCATCCCCTCGCCGGTCGACGGCAAGGAGAACCGCCTCTACCGCGTGCCCGTCGGCGTCGTCGGCGTGATCAGCCCGTTCAACTTCCCCTTCCTCCTGTCGCTGAAGTCCGTCGCCCCGGCCCTGGCCCTCGGCAACGGCGTGGTCCTCAAGCCGCACCAGAACACACCGATCGTCGGCGGCTCGCTGATCGCGAAGATCTTCGAGGACGCGGGTCTGCCGGGCGGCCTCCTGAACGTCGTGATCACCGACATCGCGGAGATCGGCGACGCCTTTCTCGAGCACCCGGTCCCGAAGGTCATCTCCTTCACCGGCTCCGACAAGGTTGGCCGCCACGTGGCCACCGTCTGCGCCGCCCAGTTCAAGCGCTCGGTGCTCGAACTCGGCGGCAACAGCGCCCTGGTGGTCCTGGAGGACGCGGACATCGACTACGCCGTGGACGCCGCGGTCTTCAGCCGGTACGTGCACCAGGGGCAGGTCTGCATGGCCGCGAACCGCGTTCTCGTGGACCGCTCGATCGAGGCGGAGTTCACCGAGAAGTTCGTCGCCAAGGTGAAGACGCTGAAGTCCGGTGACCCGCGCGACCCGCAGACGATCATCGGCCCGGTCATCAACTCCTCGCAGGCGGACGCGATCTCGGGCGCCGTCGACCAGGCGATCGCGGACGGCGCCATCGCGCTGGTGCACGGCACCACCACGGACAACCTCGTGGAGCCGTCCGTCCTGACCGGCCTGGCCGCCGACGCGCCCATCCTCCAGGAGGAGATCTTCGGCCCGGTCGCGCTCCTCATCCCCTTCGAGGGCGAGGAGGAGGCGGTCCGTATCGTCAACGACACCCCGTACGGCCTGAGCGGCGCCGTCCACACGGCCGACGTCGAGCGCGGTGTCGCCTTCGCCAAGCAGATCGACACCGGCATGTTCCACGTCAACGACGGCACCGTCCACGACGAGCCGCTGGTCGCCTTCGGCGGCGAGAAGTCCTCGGGCATCGGCCGGCTGAACGGCGAGGCGACGGTCGAGTCGTTCACCACGCAGAAGTGGATCTCGGTGCAGCACGGGCGGAGCTTCTTCCCGTTCTGATCCCGGGCACATGCCCTTCGGATCCCTTTCGGATCCCCTCGGATCCCCTTTCTGGTCCCCTTCGGATCCCCTTCTCATCCCGGGCCGACCCCGGGAGTGATTCTTTCGGTACGCCGGGTCCTTGCGGACAGAACCTGACCGCAAGGGCCCGTAGCTTCGTCGGTGTCAGGCAAGAGGAACCGAAGAAAGGCGGCCGGTCATGGTCACCCACGTATCCGCGGAAGCACCCGGCGACGAGCGCGGGGCGCTGCTCTCCTTCCTCGAGGGCGAGCGCGGAGGTATCCGGCGGGCGCTGCTCGGCCTGACCGACGAGCAGGCCGCGACCAGGCCGAGCGCCAGCGAACTGTCCCTGTCCGGGCTGGTCAAGCATGTCGCCGAGGTCGAGCAGAGCTGGATCGCCCGCGCCCGGCAGGAGGCACCCGCGGTCAAGCGGGACGAATCGAACTGGCACGAGTGCTTCGTGCTCGTCGGCGACGAGACCGTCGCGTCGCAGCTCGCGTACTGGGAGAAGGTCGCGGCACAGACGGAGGCGTTCATCCGCTCCGTACCCAGCCTCGACGACACCTTCCCGCTCCCGAACGATCCCTGGTTCCCCCCGGACGAGCGGGTCTCGATGCGCTGGGTGGCGCTCCACCTGATCCGCGAGACGGCCCGCCACGCCGGCCACGCCGACATCATCCGGGAGTCCCTCGACGGCGCGACCGCCTTCGAGCTGGTGGCCCGGGAGCAGGCCGGTTGAGCACCGCGCTCTAACCTGGACCGCATGTCAGCGATCCGTCTCCTGGTGCTCGGCGCGGTCCGCCAGCACGGGCGGGCCCACGGCTACCAGGTGCGCAACGACCTGGAGTACTGGGGCGCGCACGAGTGGTCCAACGCCAAGCCCGGCTCGATCTACCACGCCCTCAAGCAGATGGCGAAGCAGGGGCTGCTGCACGCCCACGAGATCGCGCCGTCCACGGTCGGCGGGCCGCCGCGCACGGAGTACGAGATCACGCCCGAGGGAACCGAGGAGTTCCGCTCGCTCCTGCGTGAGTCCCTGGTCGCCTACGACCAGAAGATGGACATCCAGTCGGCGGGCATCGGCTTCATCGTCGATCTGGCGCGGGACGAGGCGGTGGCGCTCCTGAAGGAGCGGATCCGGCGGATCGAGGAGTGGCGGGCCGCCGTCACCGAGCACTATGTGCCCGAGGACGGCCCCGAACAGCTCGGCCACATCGGCGAGATCATGAACCTTTGGGTCCACCGGGCCGACTCCGACGCCGCGTGGACCCGTGGGCTCATCGAGCGGATCGAGGGCGGTGCCTACACCTTCACGGGCGAGGGCGAGCCGTTCGTCGGCGTGCTGACGGAGGGCGAGGAGAACCCGTACGCGACGGGGGAGCGGCATCCGGAGGACGCTCGCTAATCAAGTTTGACTAACGCCTCGAGCGGGCATAGCCTCCGTCGGCAGTGCACTAGTCAAGTTTGCATACTTGGGAAGTGGGGGATGGCTGATGACCGACGCGATCGTCGTCGAAGGCCTACGGAAGCGGTACGGGGACAAGGCGGCCCTGGACGGGCTCGATCTGACGGTGGCGCGCGGCACCGTCCACGGTCTGCTCGGCCCGAACGGCGCGGGCAAGACCACCGCGGTGCGCGTACTGACCACGCTGCTGCGGCCGGACGAGGGCCGCGTCGAGGTCGCCGGACGCGATGTCCTGCGCCGGGCCTACGACGTGCGTCTGCGCATCGGCCTCCTCGGCCAGCACGCCGCGCTCGACGAGGAGCTGGGCGGCCGGCAGAACCTGGAGATGTTCGCGCGCCTGCACCATCTGCGCACCCGCCACGCGCGCGTGCGGGCCGGCGAGCTGCTGGACCGCTTCGGGCTCGCGGACACCGGACCCAAGGCGGTCAAGCACTACAGCGGCGGCATGCGGCGCCGCCTCGACCTCGCCGCGTCCCTCATCGCCGAGCCCGAGGTGCTGTTCCTCGACGAGCCGACCACCGGCCTCGACCCGCGCGGACGCGCCGAGGTGTGGGCCGCGGTGCGCTCCCTGGTCGGCGGCGGCACCACCGTGCTGCTCACCACCCAGTACCTGGAGGAGGCCGATCAGCTCGCCGACCGCATCTCGGTGGTCGACCACGGGCGGGTCGTCGCGGACGGTACGGCGGACCAGCTGAAGGCGCGCACCGGCGGCGACCGCATCGACGTCGTTCTGCGGGACGCCGGTCAACTGGGCGCCGCGGTCGCCCTGTTGCCGGTCGGTACGTCCGGGGTCCGCGTGGACCGCGACCGCCGTCTGCTCAGCGCCCCGGTCACCGACCGCATGGCGGCGCTCTCCGGGGTCGTACGCGCCCTGGAGGCGGCCGGCATCGAGGCGGAGGACGTCGCGCTGCGCAGGCCGACGCTGGACGAGGTGTTCCTGCGCCTGACCGGACGTGCCTAAGCTACGAAGGAGGCCGTGTGAGCACGTATGCGCTGATCGATTCCTGGACCATGACCCGGCGCGAACTCGCCCACTGGGCGCGGCAGCCGGTCCAGGCGCTCATCGGCCTGGTCTTCCCCGTGATGCTGCTGCTGATGTTCGGCTACCTGGTCGGCGGCGGCCGGGGCGTCGCGGGCGACTACGTCGACTTCCTGGTGCCCGGGATGCTCGCGCTGACCATGGCCTTCGGGCTGGAGGGCACGATGCTGGCCGTCACCCAGGACCTCAACAAGGGCGTGATCGACCGGTTCCGCTCGCTGCCGATGGCCAACGGCGCCGTCCTGGTGGGCCGCGCGGCCGCCGACATGCTCCAGTCGGCGCTGGGCCTGGCCGTGCTGACCGGCGTCGGGTACGCCATCGGCTGGCGGGCGCACGGCGGACCCGGGGCCTTCCTCGCGGCCGTGGCACTGCTCCTGCTCCTCCGTTTCGCGATGCTCTGGATCGGCATCCACCTGGCGATGGTCGCCGGGCGGCCGGAGATGGTGCAGGCCGTGCAGATCCTGGTCTGGCCGGTCGGCTTCCTGTCCAACGCCTTCGCGACCCCCGACGCGATGCCCGGCTGGCTGGGCACGGCGGTCGAGTGGAACCCCATGTCGCACACGGTCACAGCGGTACGGGACCTGTTCGGCGGCCCCGGCGGCGAACCGGGGCACATCTGGGCCGCCGTGGCCTGGCCCCTGGCACTGCTGGCGGTGTTCTTCCCGCTGGCGGTACGGAGGTTCGCGCGCCTGAGCCGCTAGGGCCGGAAGTCCGCCGGGCAGGCCCTAGTGATGGAAACCGGTCGCCGCGTCCTTGTCGTGGGTCTGTGGGCGCGCCTGGCGGCGCAGGTCGGGCAGGAGGCGGCTCAGGTCCTCGACGAACAGTTCGGCGAGGTCGGTGGAGAAGCCGTTGCGGCACACCACCCGCAGCACGGACAGGTCCTCCCGGTTCGGCGGGAACGTGTACGCGGGCACCAGCCAGCCGTGCTCACGCATCCGCCGGGACACGTCGAAGACGTCGTACGAGGCGACCTCCGGCGCGGTCGTGAAGGCGAAGACGGGCAACTCGTCGCCGCGGGTGAGCAGATGGAAGTCGCCCAGCGCCGCCACACGCTCGGCGAGGCTGCGCGCCACGTTCCGCGTCGTCTGCTGCACGGCCCGGAAGCCCTCCCGGCCGAGCCGCAGGAAGGTGTAGTACTGCGCGACGACCTGGGCTCCCGGCCGGGAGAAGTTGAGCGCGAAGGTCGGCATGTTGCCGCCCAGGTAGTTGACGCGGAAGACGAGTTCCTCGGGCAGCGCCTCGCTGTCCCGCCACAGCGCCCAGCCGACGCCCGGGGAGACGAGGCCGTACTTGTGCCCGGACGTGTTGATCGACGCGACCCGCGGCAGCCGGAAGTCCCAGACCAGGTCCTCGTCGAGGAAGGGCGCGATCATGGCGCCGGACGCGCCGTCCACATGCACCGGTATGTCGAGCCCGGTCCGCTCCTGGAGGGCGTCGAGGGCCGCGCACAGTTCGGCGATCGGCTCGTACGACCCGTCGAAGGTGGAGCCGAGGATCCCGACGACCCCGATGGTGTTCTCGTCGCACAGCTCGGCGGCGGCTCCCGGATCGAGGTGGTACCGCTCGCCCTCCAAGGGGACCTGGCGCATCTCGACCTCCCAGAAGTTGCAGAACTTCTCCCAGCAGACCTGGACGTTGATGCCCATGACGAGGTTCGGACGGACGTCCCTCGCGGGGTAGCGGTCCGCGTTGCGCCGCGCCCAGCGGCGCTTCAGCGCCAGCCCGGCGAGCATGCACGCCTCGCTCGAACCGGTCGTCGAACAGCCCACGGCCGCCCCCGCGTCGGGCGCGTTCCACAGATCGGCGAGCATCGCCACGCACCGCTTCTCCAGCTCGGCGGTGCGCGGGTACTCGTCCTTGTCGATCATGTTCTTGTCCTGGCACTCCGCCATCAGCACCCCGGCCTGCGGCTCCATCCAGGTGGTGACGAAGGTGGCGAGGTTGAGGCGCGCGTTGCCGTCCAGCATCAGTTCGTCGTGCACGAGCTGGTACGCCGTCGAGGGCGGCAGCGGCCCGTCCGCGAGCCGGTGCTTGGGCGGGGCCTCGGTCATCCCGCTGACCGGATTGGCCTCCCCGAAGAACGGGTTGAAGGACATCGGGCGTTCGTCGGACTTCACGGGGCCTTTGTGGAGCGGCATGGGGTCTCTCCTCAGCAATTCCGCCAGGGGTTCCTAACGGACCGGGGTTCCGTCTTCGTGAAGCTGCATCTGGGGTCTGCCGGTCACCAGCAGCCAGGCCGGCAGGGACGCGATGCAGAGCAGGGCGATGATCGCGGGCGAGGCCACCAGCACGGCGGCCGTGAACAGGCTCACCCAGCCCTGCCGGGTGATGGCGAGAAGCATCCCCAGCACGCCCGCGGCGACACCGAGGGCCGGGGGAACGGCGGATACGAGGGCATGGGCGAACAGGCCGAACGCCGCACCGATGAAGACGGACGGGAAGATCCGCCCGCCGCGGAACCCGCAGGACGCGGCGACCAGCAGCGCCGCCAGCTTCACCACCGCCATGGTCAGGAACTGCCCGGCCGACCAGCCGTCCGGGTCCTTCGCCAGGTCCCCCACCTCGTCCAGCCCCTTGAAGAGGGTCAGATGGCCGCCCAGGGCGGCCAGCAGGCCGAGGACGAGCCCGCCGGCCGGCAGCGCCACCATGGGGTGCCGCAGGCGTAAGAAGGCGCCGTGGACGTACGGGAAGGCATAGACCGCGACCATCCCGAGCGCCGCGGCCGCGGCGGCGACGACCATCGCGGCCAGGACGTCGGTCCAGCCGGGCCTGGCCAGCGGGGGCAGGCCGAGGTCGAGGGTCGGATGGGCCACCAGGGTGGTCGTGATGGCACCCGCGCCGGCCGCGACCAGCGGGGCGAAGACGCTGTCCCACAGCGGCCCCTTGGCCTGCTGCCCGGCGAGCGCCTCGGACAGGAGCAGTGCCGCGGCGACGGGCGTCCCGAACAGCGCGCCGATCGTCGCCGCCTCGGCCAGCGCGATCCACAGGCCGCCGGGCAGCCGGGGTACGAACCTGCGGCCCAGCCAGTAGGCCAGCGCGATGTTGGAGGCGATGATCGGGTTCTCGGGGCCGAGGCTCGGACCGCCCGCCAGCATCAGCCCGGTCGCCAGCAGCAGCCCCGGCAGGACGGCGGGCGCCAGCGGCGGGGCCCCGCCGAGTCCGAGGGTCGCCGGGTCGGGTCCCGCGTGACCCGGCACCTTCCAGACGATCAGCCCGACCAGCACACCCGTGCAGGTGAGCATGATGATCATCCAGAGCACCGAGTACCGCCCGATGCCCAGCGCGTCGGGCAGGTCCTGCCACAGGACGTTCTGGAGCTTCCCGGCGAGCGCGCTCACCCCCACGAACAGGAGACTGGCCGCGACCCCGACGACCAGTGCCGGGAGGATCTGCGGCAGCAGGACACGCGCGGGGGTCGCCGGAGCGGGTGCCGGGTGCACGGTGTCGTGGGCCACGGGGTCACCTTAAGCGGGCAAAACGGACATGACATTTCCGCTTGCACCTCACGCGGCGTGAGGGCGCAGCCTGAAGCGCGTACCGAGAAGGGAGCGGAAGTGAGCTACTCCGTGGGACAGGTCGCCGGTTTCGCCGGGGTCACGGTGCGCACGTTGCACCACTACGACGAGATCGGACTGCTCGTACCCGGCGAGCGCAGCCACGCGGGGCACCGGCGCTACAACGACGCCGACCTCGACCGGTTGCAGCAGATCCTGTTCTACCGGGAACTCGGCTTCCCGCTCGAGGAGGTCGCCGCCCTGCTCGACGACCCGCAAGCGGACCCGCGCGCGCATCTGCGCCGCCAGCACGAACTGCTGACCGCCCGGATCGAGCAGCTACAGAAGATGGCCGCGGCCGTGGAGCACGCCATGGAGGCACGCACGATGGGCATCAACCTCACACCCGAGGAGAAGTTCGAGGTCTTCGGGGACAAGGATCCGGAGGAGCACGCCGAGGAGGCCGAGCGCCGCTGGGGCGGCACCGAGGCGTACGCCGAGTCGCAGCGCCGTGCGGCCCGCTACACCAAGGACGACTGGAAGCGCATGCAGGCCGAGGTCGCCGACTGGGGCGAGCGCTACGACGGCCTGATGGCCGCGGGCGAGCCACCGGCCGGCGCCCGCGCGATGGACATGGCCGAGGAGCACCGGCTGCACATCGACAAGTGGTTCTACGACTGCTCCTACGACATCCACCGCGGACTCGGCGAGATGTACGTCTCCGACGAGCGGTTCAAGGAGTTCTACGACTCCATGCGCCCGGGCCTGGCCGAGCACCTGAGGGACGCGATCGCGGCGAACGCGGACCGGCACGGGGGATGACGGCAGCGGTAAGGGGCGTTCGCCGTTGCGGACGCCCCTTACCGGCCGGTGCCACTGCCGGCGCTATGCCTTGACCAGCACCACCGCCGTGCCGTAGGCACACACCTCCGTACCCACGTCCGCCGCCTCGGTGACGTCGAAGCGCATCATCAGGATGCCGTTGCCGCCCCGCACGCGTGCCTGCTCCACCAGCCGTTCCATGGCCTGGTTGCGGGTCTCCACGAGCGTCTTGGTGAGGCCCTTCAGCTCGCCGCCGATCATCGACTTCAGACCCGCGCCGATCTGGCTGCCCAGGTGACGTGAGCGGACGGTGAGGCCGAAGACCTCGCCGATGACGTGCTGGACGCGGTAACCGGGTACGTCGTTCGTCGTCACGACCAGGACGTCCGAGTGGGGACCCTGGCCACCGCCGTACTCTTCGATGCCCATGGCTCACAGCTTTGCCCCAGTGGGCGCACAGTGCATCCTGGAGGCGCCGATGGAACCTGGCGTGGACACGTGGCGTTGATAGCTTTGTCCGGCCGTACCAGGACGCCGTACTTCCTTCCACCCCTCAGGAGCCCGGAACCGTGACGACGCTTGCCCTTGGACCAAGCTGGCTGGATCCGAACACGCTCCTGGACAACTTCGGCATCTGGGGCCTGCTGCTCATCGTCTTCGCCGAGTCGGGCCTGCTCATCGGCTTCTTCCTGCCGGGTGACTCGCTGCTGTTCACCTGCGGCCTGCTGATCACCGCGGGCACGCTGGACTTCCCGTTGTGGGCCGCGATCGCCCTGATCTGCCTCGCCGCGATCCTCGGCGACCAGGCGGGCTACATGTTCGGCAAGAAGGTCGGCCCGTCGCTGTTCAACCGCCCCGACTCCCGGCTGTTCAAGCAGGAGAACGTGGTCAAGGCGCACGACTTCTTCGAGAAGTACGGCCCGAAGTCCCTGGTCCTGGCCCGCTTCGTGCCCATCGTGCGCACGTTCACGCCGATCATCGCCGGCGTCAGCGGCATGAAGTACCGCTCGTTCCTCGTCTTCAACGTCATCGGCGGCGTCCTGTGGGGCGCCGGCGTCACGCTGCTCGGCTCCTGGCTCGGCAACATCGAGGTCGTCCACAAGAACATCGAGGCGATCCTGATCCTGATCGTCCTCGTCTCGGTGGTCCCGATCGCCATCGAGTTCCTGAGGGCGCGCTCCAAGTCCAAGAAGAACCCGCCGCAGGACCCCACCCCGGCCCGGCACCCGGACCAGGACCGGCCCGCGGCACCCGTCATGGACGACGCGACGAGGCCGCTGCGAGTGCCCCCGATCCAGCAGGGCCAGGACCAGGCGTACGGCAACCAGGGCCAGGACCAGGCGTACGGCAACCAGGGCCAGGACCAGGCGTACGGCAACGGCCAGTCGTATGGCGACCAGGCTCAGGGCTACCCGCAGGACTACGGCCAGGGTCAGCAGCAGTACTACCCCGAGGAGCAGTACCCCCAGCAGTACCCCCAGCAGGGCTACGGCCAGGGTCAGCAGTACCCGGGGCAGGGCTACGGCCAGGACCAGAACTACGGTCAGGACCAGAACCACCCCTACGGCCAGGGTTACCCGCAGAACTGAGTACGCCGTCAGGAACCGCGCCCCGCCAGGGGCGCGGGGAACTGCGCGACCAGCCCCCACCGCCCCGCGGCGAAACCCAGCCGCCCCCCGCGGGAACCCTCGCTAGAACCCTCGCGTCCGCTTGGCCGCGCGGCGCCCCGCCGCACTCGCGGCCCCCGGCACCCGCAGGAACAGCCGGGAGATCTCCGACCCCAGGTTCACGCCGATCGCGATGGCCATGGCGAGCGCGGCGGCCTTGGTGAGCGACACCAGGCCCTTGTCGACGTTGTTCTGGGCGATCGACAGCAGCCCGAAGTACGTCGCCGAACCGGGCAGCAGCGGCCCGATCGCCGCCGTCGTGTACGGCAGCGCGGACGCGAACCGGTAGCGGGACAGCAACTGCCCGAACAGGCCCACAAGGCCCGCCGCCACGGCCGTCGAGGCAACCGGGGAGATGTCGCCCGCGTAGTGCATCGCCCCGTAGACGGACCAGGCCACACCCCCGTTGAGGGTCACCGCCAGCACAGTGGATCGTTCCTGCTGGAGCAGGATCGCGAAGGTCAGCGACAGCAGCATGGACGCGACGATCTGGAGTACCGGCCGCTCGGAGATGCCCAGCGCCTGGTCCGGGTTGAGCTGGGCGCCCAGCTTCACGCCGAAGTAGAGCACCACCAGCACACCGGCGACGATGCCCACGAAGAAGTACATGACCTCCAGCAGGCGCGCGGACGCGGTGATGTAGAAGCCGGTGAGGCCGTCCTGCACGCCGGCCACCAGGGCCCGCCCGGGCAGCAGCGCGAACAGTCCACCGGTGACCACCGCGGACGCCTTCACATCGACGTGCGTCAGCGTGAGCGCGATGCCGATCGCGGCCGGGGGCATCGCGGCGACCGTGAACTGGTAGAACTCCGGCAGTCCGCGCCCCGCGCACAGCCACGCCAGCCGGTCGCCGAGCATCGCGCCCAGCGCGGCGGCGACGAACACGACCGCGTCACCGCCGACGAGCACGGAGGCCGCACCGGCGAGCAGCCCGCCGGCCGCCGTCAGGACCCAGCCGGGGTACGGGTGCCGGTTGCGGCGGATCTCGGCGAGCCTCCGGTAGGCCTCCTCCAGGGAGATCGCCGTCTCCGGGTCGCTGAGGTCGTCGACGAGCGCGTAGACGGCCGCGAGCCGGGTGTAGTCGGTGACCCGGCGGCGTACCGTCCGGGAGGCCGTCACGGGGTCGTCCACCAGAGACGGCTGGTGCGAGATGGACAGCAGGGTGAAGGTGACGTTCGGCTCGCAGCGGTCCAGGCCGTAGGAGCGGCAGACGGCGAACATGGCCGTCTCCACGTCCTCGGCGCCCTCACCGCCCGCGAGCAGCAGCTCCCCGATACGGAGGGTCAGGTCGAGCACGCGTGGCACCGCGGGCCCCGCCTCGTCCACCTTCTGCACCGGCTCGGGCGCGGGCCGCTCGGTCACCGGCATGCGCAGCATCGTGCGCATCCGGTCCTGCCAGGGCGCTTCCTTGGTCAGTTTGACGACGGGGATGCCGCTCGGCGGGGTGAAGGCGGGCGGCGCGTGCTTGGCGCTGTAGGTGTGCGGGGTGCTGAACGCGGACCCCTCGGCATCGCCGGTGGGCGGCTGCGGTACGTCGAGCCCCTTGGGGAGCGCGAACTCGGACGTCGTGGACGACTCGTCGTCGCTCGACGTGACGCCCACCGGAGCGGCGAACGCACTCCTCGCCTCGTCCGACTGCGGTTTGCGATCCTCCGCCTCCGGCTCCGTCACCCGCTCCTGCCTCACCTTTCGTATGCCTGCTTCTCACACGTACCTTGCGTATGCCTCAGTATGCGTACGAAAGTTTGCGTTCGGATACGCGAACGGGCCGCGGCACTCCCGTGAGGGAGCACGCGGCCCGTCGGGGGGCGGAGACGGTCAGTGACCGCCCTGCTCCTTCAGGCGCTTGTAGGAACGCTCGATCTCGGCCTCGGCGTCCGTGCGGCCCACCCAGTTGGCGCCCTCGACGGACTTGCCGGGCTCCAGGTCCTTGTAGACCTCGAAGAAGTGCTGGATCTCCAGGCGGTCGAACTCCGACACGTGGTGGATGTCCCGCAGGTGCTCCACGCGCGGGTCGTGCGCCGGGACGCACAGCAGCTTGTCGTCGCCGCCGGCCTCGTCCGTCATCCGGAACATGCCGATGGCGCGGCACTTGATGAGGCAGCCGGGGAAGGTCGGCTCGTCCAGGATGACCAGCGCGTCCAGCGGGTCGCCGTCCTCGCCGAGAGTGTTCTCGACGAAGCCGTAGTCGGCCGGGTAGCTGGTCGAGGTGAAGAGTCGACGGTCCAAGCGGATCCGACCGGTCTCGTGGTCCACCTCGTACTTGTTCCGCGAACCCTTCGGAATCTCGATCGTGACGTCGAACTCCACCGGTGGCTCCTCCATGATCAACACATAGTTCTGGTGGTTAAGTGTCCCTCACGCAGGTGTGTGATCGCGAAAGGGGCTGGTGGTCGTGCCAGAGCTGAGGCCTTGGCGGGCCGCGAGACCGCATGTCGTGCGGATCGCGAGGGCCGTGAGACCGCGACTGGCGCGGACCGCCCAAGCCGTGAAACCGCGACCGGCGCGGCTCACCGGGGTCGTGAAACCAGGGCTCGCCCGGCTCACCGGGAGCGTGAAACCGCACGTCGCGCGGGTCGCGCACGTCGTGCGCCCGCGCTCCGGAAGGCTCACGGCCCCGAAGCTCACCACCCCCCAGCTCACGGCCGTTGCCGCCACCGTGGGCCTTGCACTGACGGCCGGGGTGGTGACCGCGGCCGGTCCCTGGGACTCCTCCGGTCAGCGTACGGCCGAGCGCGAGTGGGCCGCCTCCCGGGGCGGAGAGGGTGGCGCAGATCACGGACGTGATTCCCGTACGCCGGCCACGGCGCCCAGGCCCGCGCCGAGCGCCGCGTCGGTGCTGACCGGGCTCGGCGGCGCCACCGGCACGGACGTGACCACGAAGTCGGCGCCGACCGAGAAGGCCCTGGCGGGCGTTCTCGACCCGCTGCTGAAGGACGGTTCGCTCGGCACCCGGCGCTCCGCCGCCGTCGTCGACGTGGCCACCGGCAGGCGGCTGTACGGCAAGGGAGTGGACGAGGCGCTGACCCCGGCCTCCACCACGAAGATCGCCACGGCGGTGGCCGTGCTCTCGGCGGCCGGCGCCGACCACCGCATCAGCACGCGCGCGGTGCTGGAGCCCGACACCAAGGAGCTCGTCCTCGTCGGTGGCGGCGACCCGACCCTCACCGCCCGCAAGGAGGGCGGGGGAGGCTGGGCAAGTCTGCGCACGCTCGCCGACCGGACGGCGGCCGCGCTGAAGAAGCGCGGCATGACCCGGGTGACGCTGTCGTACGACGTCTCCCTGTACGCGGGTCCCGTACTGCACCCCATCGGGGAGAACCCGAACCTCGCCCCGGTCAGCCCCCTGATGGTCGACGAAGGGCGCGTCGACGACACGGTCGGCGGCCCCGCGACCCGCAGCAAGGAGCCGGCGGCGGACGCGGCGCGCGCGTTCGGCGCGTTGCTCCGCGCCAAGGGCATCAGGACGACCGCGCCGGGTCCCTCGAAGGCGACGGGCCGGTCACAGGCGCTGGCCGAGGTCGAGTCGCCGCCGCTGTCCGCACTGGTCGAGCGGATGCTGACCAACAGCGACAACGACATCGCGGAGGCGCTGGCCCGTCAGACGGCCCTCGCCGGCGGCGAGCGGGCGAGCTTCGAGGGCGGGTCGCGGGCGATCGCCGCCCAGCTGAAGAAGCTCGGACTGCCGCTGGGCGGCGCGGAGTTCCGCGACGGCAGCGGACTGAACCGCGAGGACAGGCTGACGGCGGGCCTGCTGACCGCCCTCCTGGCCAAGGCGGGCGACCCCGCCCACGCCGAACTCCGCCCGGTCCTGACGGGCCTCCCGGTGGCGGGCTTCACGGGCACCCTGAGCGACCGCTACGAGGACGGGGCGCAACGTTCCGGCACGGGCGTCGTACGCGCCAAGACCGGCTCCCTGACGGGCGTCAACACCCTCGCGGGCACGGTGGTGGACACGGACGGCCGTCTGCTGGCCTTCGCCTTCCTGACGTACGAGTCGATGGACCAGGAGACGGCGAGGGCGGCCCTGGACCGCACGGCGGCGGCACTGGCGGAGTGCGGCTGCCGATGACCCCCGCGGCACCACCCCCCTGAACCCCACCCCGGTGGCCCGCCCGGCCGTCGTACCCCTAACCGCACTCGCACACGCTCACGTACGGTTGACGCATGACGAGCATCGGTGGTGCTGCTTCTTCTGGGATGGTCGACTGGAATCTCGCGGTGGCGACCGCGACCCGGCTCGTGCGGCCGGGCCCGGAGGTGAGCCGCGACGAGGCCCGGGCCGTCGTCGCCGAGCTGCGCCGGCATGCGAAGGCGTCGGAGGAACACGTCCGCGGTTTCACCCGGATGGGCACCGAGGACACCCACGACACCCCCGTACTCGTCGTCGACCGCCCCGGCTGGGTCCGGGCGAACGTGGCCGGGTTCCGGGAGCTCCTCAAGCCCCTGCTGGACAAGATGCAGGAGCGCAGGGGGAACACCCCGGGCGGCGCCGTGCTCGGGGCCGTCGGCGGCAAGGTCACCGGCGTCGAGCTGGGCATGCTGCTGTCGTTCCTGTCCTCCCGGGTCCTCGGGCAGTACGAGACCTTCGCCCCGCCGACCCGGGACCTCCCGGCGGCCGAGAACGGCGGGGGCAGGCTTCTGCTGGTCGCGCCCAACATCGTGCACGTGGAGCGCGAACTCGACGTGCAGCCCCACGACTTCCGCCTCTGGGTCTGTCTGCACGAGGAGACGCACCGCACGCAGTTCACCGCCGTGCCCTGGCTGCGCGACCACGTCGGGGGCGAAATCCAGTCTTTCTTGGGAGAGACCGAGGTGGATCCCATGACCGTGCTGGAGCGGATCAGGGAAGCCGCCCAGTCGCTCGCCGGCGGTCGTCCCGAGGGCGAGGAGGGCGACGACGGCCGGTCCATCGTGGAACTCGTGCAGACGCCGGCCCAGCGGGAGATCCTCGGCCGGCTCACCGCCGTGATGTCCCTCCTCGAAGGGCACGCGGACTTCGTGATGGACGGAGTCGGCCCCGACGTCGTCCCGTCCGTCGGGGAGATCCGCGAGAAGTTCCAGCAGCGACGGGCGAAGGGCGCCTCCCGGCTGGACCTCGCCCTGCGCAAGCTGCTGGGCCTGGACGCCAAGCTCAGGCAGTACCGGGACGGCGAGCGGTTCGTGCGGGCGGTCGTCGAACAGGTCGGTATGGACGGATTCAACCGGGTGTGGACTTCCCCGAACACGCTCCCGACCAAGACGGAGATCGCCAAACCGGCGGACTGGATCGCGCGGGTGCACCGCAAGGCGGAGTCGTGACGCCCGGTGGAGGGTCGTGAAACGAATCCGGCCGACGGCAGGTGAACGCCCCTTCAATCACCCGTCCGAGGGACCGTGAGGCATGCGTAGGCGTGCAATGCTCGGGGAACGGCCCGTTTCTGTCACCATCTACACACTCTGAGTGACCGATCCTCGGGCTCACCCCCCCCGAAAACTTCATGAAGGGAACCGGACATGGGTCCCCATCCTGCGGTCGCGGCGATACGCCTGGCGGTCCGCCGCGTACTCCACGACATCCTCATCGAACACGCGCCCGGCTCTGCCGACCTGCCGCGCGACGTGCCGCACGATCTGCCGCCCCCGCCGCTCGTGCTCGTCGCCTGCTCCGGCGGTGCCGACTCCATGGCGCTCGCCTCCGCCCTCGCCTTCGAAGCCCCCAAACTCGGCATCCGCGCCGGCGGCATCACCGTGGACCACGGACTCCAGTCCGGCTCCGACCTGCGCGCCGACGAGGTCGTCGGCCGCCTGGTCGATCTGGGTCTGACCCCGACCGAGTCCATCGCCGTCACCGTCGGCCGTGACGGCGGCCCCGAGGCCGCCGCCCGCGATGCCCGGTACGCCGCCCTGGATGCCGCCGCGCGGCGCCACGGAGCCTGTGCGGTCCTGCTCGGCCACACCCGTGACGACCAGGCCGAGACCGTCCTGCTGGGCCTCGCCAGGGGCTCCGGCATCCGCTCCCTGTCCGGAATGGCCGCGGTCTCGGGGACCGGCGGCCGTTACCGCCGCCCCTTCCTCCAGCTCGACCGGCAGACCGCCCGCAAGGCCTGCATGGCCCAGTCGCTGCCCGTGTGGGACGACCCGCACAACGCCGACCCGGCCTATACGCGGTCCAGGCTGCGCCACGAGGGCCTGCCCGCCCTGGAGAAGGCGCTCGGCAAGGGTGTCGTGGAGGCCCTCGCCCGGACGGCCCAGCTCTCCCGTGACGACGCCGACGCCCTAGACGTGTGGGCCGGCCAGGCCGAGGCCTCCGTACGCGACGCCGCCGGCCTCCTGGAGTGCGCCAAGCTCTACGCGCTGCCGCCCGCCGTGCGCCGCCGCATTCTGCGCCGCGCCGCCATCGAGGCGGGCGCCCCGGCCGGTTCGCTGTTCGCCCGTCACATCGAAGAAGTCGACCGGCTGATCACCGGCTGGCGCGGTCAGGGAGCCATCAATCTCCCGGGCAAAGTCGTCGCCCAGCGACAGGGTGGCAGACTGGTGATTCGGCAAGGCTGAATCCGGACCCCCTCGGGCGGAACCGGGCAGCCCCGGTGGGACGACCGAAAGTGATGCGGGTGGACGCGAAAGACATGGGCACCGACCTCAAGTCGGTGCTCATCACCAAGGAAGAGATCGACGCGAAGCTGGCCGAGCTGGCCGCGAAGATCGACGCGGAGTACGCGGGCAAGGACCTGTTGATCGTCGGTGTCCTCAAGGGCGCCGTGATGGTCATGGCGGACCTGGCGCGTGCGCTGTCCACCCCCGTCACGATGGACTGGATGGCGGTGTCCTCGTACGGCGCGGGCACCCAGTCCTCCGGTGTCGTGCGGATCCTCAAGGACCTCGACACGGACATCAAGGGGAAGCATGTCCTGATCGTCGAGGACATCATCGACTCCGGGCTCACCCTGTCCTGGCTGATCTCCAACCTCGGCTCCCGCGAGCCCGCCTCCCTCAAGGTGTGCACGCTGCTGCGCAAGCCGGAGGCGGCCAAGGTCGCGATCGACGTGGAGTGGGTCGGCTTCGACATCCCCAACGAGTTCGTCATCGGCTACGGCCTCGACTACGCCGAGAAGTACCGAAACCTCCCGTTCGTCGGTACGCTCGCGCCCCACGTCTACGGCGGCTGAACCCCCTGGGCCCGGTTCTCGTAAGACGATCGGGAACCCCAGCGGGTTTCGCGCCGTTGTGCATGCGAGGACTGGATTGTCGGCAGTCCCCTGCGGCGTCGGGTGACAATGCTGGGGTACCGTCCGAAGAACAGTCTTTCTAAGTCTTTATCAAACTCACTATGGCAGGAGGGACGGGGCGGCACCGCTCCGTATGGATGGACGTGAAGCGATACTTCCGTGGGCCGGTCATGTGGATCGTGCTGGCCGTCCTTGCCGTGGTCGTGTTGATGCAGGTCGTCGGCTCGTCCGGCGGCTACAAGACAGTGGACACCGGCCAGGTCGTCCAGGCGATCAATGAGAACAAGGTCCAGCAGGCCAAAATCACCACCGGTGACGAGCAGGTCATCAAGGTCGAGCTGAAGGACGGCCAGAAGGTCGACGGCAGCTCGAAGATCCAGGCGAGTTACATCGGCGACCAGGGCGTGACCCTCGCGGGCACGCTCCAGGACAAGTACCAGAACAAGCAGATCCCGGACGGCTATACGGTCTCGCCGTCCAAGCAGAACCCGTTCGTGGGCATCCTGCTCTCTCTGCTCCCCTTCGTCCTGATCGTCGTCGTCTTCCTGTTCCTGATGAACCAGATGCAGGGCGGCGGCTCCCGGGTCATGAACTTCGGGAAGTCCAAGGCGAAGCTCATCACCAAGGACACCCCCAAGACGACGTTCTCGGACGTCGCGGGTTCGGACGAGGCGGTCGAGGAGCTCCACGAGATCAAGGAGTTCCTCCAGGAGCCGGCGAAGTTCCAGGCCGTCGGGGCGAAGATCCCCAAGGGCGTGCTCCTGTACGGGCCTCCCGGTACCGGCAAGACGCTGCTGGCGCGTGCCGTCGCGGGCGAGGCCGGGGTCCCCTTCTACTCGATCTCCGGTTCCGACTTCGTCGAGATGTTCGTCGGTGTCGGTGCCTCCCGAGTCCGTGACCTCTTCGAGCAGGCCAAGGCGAACGCCCCGGCGATCGTCTTCGTCGACGAGATCGACGCGGTCGGCCGCCACCGCGGCGCCGGCCTCGGCGGCGGTCACGACGAGCGCGAGCAGACGCTGAACCAGCTGCTCGTCGAGATGGACGGCTTCGACGTGAAGGGCGGCGTCATCCTGATCGCCGCCACGAACCGGCCCGACATCCTCGACCCGGCTCTCCTGCGCCCCGGCCGCTTCGACCGCCAGATCGCGGTCGACCGCCCGGACATGCAGGGCCGTCTGGAGATCCTCAAGGTTCACCAGAAGGGCAAGCCGGTCGCCCCGGACGTCGACCTGTCGGCCGTCGCCCGCCGCACCCCCGGCTTCACGGGTGCCGACCTCGCCAACGTGCTGAACGAGGCCGCGCTCCTCACGGCCCGCAGCGACAAGAAGCTGGTCGACAACTCCATGCTGGACGAGGCGATCGACCGCGTGGTCGCGGGCCCGCAGAAGCGGACCCGGATCATGTCGGACAAGGAGAAGAAGATCACCGCGTACCACGAGGGCGGCCACGCCCTGGTCGCGGCGGCGTCTCCGAACTCCGACCCGGTCCACAAGATCACGATCCTGTCGCGCGGCCGTGCCCTCGGCTACACGATGGTCCTGCCGGACGAGGACAAGTACTCCACGACCCGCAACGAGATGCTCGACCAGCTGGCGTACATGCTGGGCGGGCGCGCGGCCGAGGAGCTCGTCTTCCACGACCCGACGACGGGCGCTGCGAACGACATCGAGAAGGCCACCGCCACGGCCCGCGCGATGGTCACGCAGTACGGCATGACCGAGCGTCTCGGCGCGATCAAGTTCGGCGGCGACAACACCGAGCCCTTCCTGGGCCGGGAGATGTCGCATCCGCGCGACTACTCGGAAGAGGTCGCCGCGCTCGTCGACGAAGAGGTCAAGAAGCTCATCGAGAACGCGCACAACGAGGCCTGGGAAATCCTGGTCGAGAACCGCGACGTCCTCGACGCCCTGGTGCTCCAGCTGCTGGAGAAGGAGACGCTGAGCAAGGAGCAGATCGCCGAGGTCTTCGCTCCCATCGTCAAGCGCCCGGCCCGCCCCGCGTGGACCGGCTCCTCCCGGCGCACCCCGTCCACCCGCCCGCCGGTGCTCTCCCCCAAGGAGCTGTCACTGACGAACGGGGCGAACGGCGCGTCGCCGGCGATCGCCAACGCGACGGAGTCGGTGCCGGCCGCGGAGTCGGCTCCGGAGGACCGCACCGAGGGCTGACACCCCTCGGCGGCCGCCCTCATCAGGCCCGGAATGAATGCCGCGCCCCCCAGGTTCTAGCCTGGGGGGCGCGGCATGTTCGTATGCTCGTACATCAGGCGCGTGATCCGTGCGCGTCGCAGGTTCAGGAACGAGGCACCAGATGACCGACCCGGTGACGCTGGACGGTGAGGGCACCATCGGCGAATTCGACGAGAAGCGTGCCGAGAACGCCGTGCGGGAGCTGCTGATCGCGGTCGGTGAGGACCCGGACCGTGAGGGTCTCAGGGAGACTCCGGGGCGGGTGGCCCGGGCATACCGGGAGATATTCGCGGGGCTGTGGCAGAAGCCCGAGGACGTGCTGACGACCACGTTCGACATCGGACACGACGAGATGGTCCTGGTGAAGGACATCGAAGTCCTGAGCAGCTGTGAACATCACCTGGTGCCGTTCGTCGGTGTGGCCCATGTCGGGTACATCCCGTCCACCGACGGAAAGATCACGGGTCTCTCGAAGCTGGCGCGGCTCGTGGACGTCTATGCCCGCCGGCCCCAGGTGCAGGAGCGGCTCACCACGCAGGTCGCCGATTCCCTCATGGAGATCCTGGAGCCGCGCGGTGTGATCGTCGTCGTCGAGTGCGAGCACATGTGCATGTCGATGCGCGGGGTGCGCAAACCCGGGGCGAAGACCATCACGTCGGCGGTGCGCGGTCAGCTGAGGGACCCGGCCACGCGCAACGAGGCCATGAGCCTGATCATGGCGCGCTGACGCCGCACGTCGTACGCCGCCCGCTGGAGGGCGTACGCCTGGCGCCCGTTACGCCGCCGGAGCCGTCCCGCCGCCGTTGGTGTCGTCGTCCTCCGGGAGTTTGCACACGCGCTCCAGGAAGAACGCCGCCGCTATGACGCCGACGCCGGCGAGGACCGAGAAGCCGGCGTAGATGGCCTGGTCGCGGCGGGCGGGGATGTCGAGGGATTCCAGGAGGAAGGCGCCGGTGCCGCCGTACATACCGGCGACCAGGGCCGCCACCAGCGCGCTCGCCTGGCCGAAGACCACCGCGCGGGCCGCCATCAGGGGGTCGACGCCCTTGGCGCCGGGGCGGCGCTCCCGCTGGGCCTTGAGGCGGGCGCGCAGCGAGAGTGCCGTGGCCAAAAGGACGACCGCGATCAGAGCCAGGACGATGGGGGCGGCCAGCGGGACGCGGGGCAGTGTGCCCACCGAGTTCCACAAGCGGGCTCCGGCCCAGGACAGTACTCCTGCCACGACGAACACCGCGGCCAGCGTCCTGATGCGCAGCTCTTTCACTTTGCCCCTTCGGTAAGCCGGCCTCTCGGCGTCTCGCGTCTAGACCTTAACGACTACTCGGGCAGCCGGAGTTCCAGGTCGGCGCGCGGCACGATGCCGTCGCGCGTGACGGCCGCCAGCAGCTGCTCCACGGGGCCGCGGCCGGGGAGCTGGGCCTCCGGGTCCACGTCGTACCAGGGGGCCAGGACGAACGCCCGCTGGTGGGCGCGGGGGTGGGGAAGCGTGAGCACCGGATCGTCGGAGACCACGTCGGCGTACGCGACGATGTCCACGTCGATCGTGCGCGGGCCCCAGTGCTCGTCCCGGACGCGGTGGAACGCCTCCTCGACGGCGTGGGCCCGCTCCAGGAGGGACGACGGGGGCAGGGTCGTCTTCAGGAGCACCACCGCGTTGAAGTACGCGGGCTGGCTGCCGGGCTCCACGCCCCACGGCTCCGTCTCGTAGACAGGAGAGACCGCCTTGACGCGGACGCCGGGCGTGTCCTCCAGGGCGTCGATCGCGCCCTGGAGCGTCTCCAGGCGGTTGCCCAGGTTCGAGCCCAGGGAGATCACCGCGCGCTTGGGGTTGGAGAGGGTCGTGTCGGCGGCGTCCACCCGCTCCACCACGGAGGCGGGCACCGGCTGAACGGTCGGGTCGCTCTGACCCTCGGTGTAGAACGCGGTCATACTCGGCTCCTGGTGATGGTGACGGTCACGTCGTCGAAGGGGACCGTGATCGGTGCGTCCGGTTTGTGGACGCACACCTCGACCTCCAGGACCGGTGCGTGTTTGAGGCAGGAGAACGCGATGCGCTCGGCGAGCGTCTCGATGAGGTCGACGGGATCGCCCTCGACGACGGCCACGACCTCCTCCGCCACGATGCCGTAGTGCACGGTCTTCGACAGGTCGTCGTCGGCCGCGGCGGGCCGGGTGTCCAGCCCGAGGACGAGGTCCACGATGAAGGTCTGGCCCTCTTCGCGCTCCTTGGGGAACACCCCGTGGTGCCCGCGGGCCTTCAGGCCGCGCAGCGCGACACGATCCACGCGAATCACTCCTGCAATCGTCGGGACGGCCGGCATCCACCGAGTGCGGTCGGCGCACCAGCCTCAAACGAATCTACCTGCGGGCACTGACAGCACTCGCTCTTGGGGGCGCGCGCCCGTGTGAAGGCCAGGAGGGTTCATCGGGCGTTTCCCCTGGGGCGCACGGCGGCTCACGGGTTGGTAGCCGTCCCTACCCAGGGGTAGGTGATTCCAACCACTACGCCGCGCCCGCCCGCTCGGGCGGGGGATCGCCTCGGGCGAAGATCGTCCTCAGTCGGGAGACTCGTCGCCCTCTTCCGCACCGGTTTCGGCCAGCACGGGGGACGCGTGGTGCGACCAGAGCTTCCAGCCGTCGGGGGTGCGGCGGAACACGTTCGTGGCGACGACCAGCTGGCCGACGAGCGGCCCGAGCTCGTCGCTGTCGTCGGGGGGCGGGCCGCCGCTGAGGATGTTCTCGGTGCAGGTCACCAGGGCGGTGTCACCGGTGACGGAGACATGCACGTCGGTGAGGAAGAACTGGATGTACTCGGTGTTCGCCATGATCAGCGCGTACGACCTGAGGACCTCGCCGCGGCCGCTCAGCACCGGCCAGCCGGGGTGCACGCAGGAGACCACGCCGGCGTCCGCCGGGTCGTGGTACTCCTCGTCGACGCCGAGGTCGGCGGGGGTCAGCCAGAGTGAGGACAGTGTCTCGAAGTCGCCGCGTTCCATCGCCTCGTAGAAGGCGGTGTTGGCGAGTCCTACCTGTTCGACATCGGTGTCGGGGGTGGGGGTGCTCACCGGGCTCCCTCTGCGGCCTGGGCGGTGTCCGGGGCGGCCGCCGCGGGGGCTGCCTGCGCGCTGCGCTCGGAGCGGGCGCCTTCCACGGCGCGGGCGACGCGTACGGCGTCCGCCGTGGCCCGTACCTCGTGCACGCGGACCGCCCACGCGCCCTGGTGGGCGGCGAGCGCGGAGACCGCGGCGGTGGCCGCGTCGCGCTCCCGGGCGGGCGGCGGGGCGCCCTCGGGGCCTGCCAGTACGCGGCCCAGGAACCGCTTCCGGGACGCGGCGACCAGCAGCGGGTGGCCCAGGTCGCGCAGCCGGTCGAGGTGGGCCAGCAGCGTCAGGTCGTGGTCGGCCTCCTTGGAGAAGCCGAGGCCCGGGTCGACGACGATCCGGTCGGGCGCGATGCCGCCTTCCAGAACGGCCTCCACGCGTGCGTGCAGTTCGTCGACCACTTCGGAGACGATGTCGTCGTACGTCCCTCGTATGGTGCCGCCGGCCAGGAAGCCGCGCCAGTGCATCACCACGAAGGGGGCGCCCGCGGCCGCGACGACCGGGATCATCTCCGGGTCGGCGAGGCCGCCGCTGACGTCGTTGACGAGGGCCGCGCCGGCCGCGAGGGCCTGCTCGGCGACGGAGGCGCGCATGGTGTCCACGGAGATCGTGACGCCTTCGGAGGCGAGACCGCGGACGACCGGGATGACGCGCTTGAGTTCCTCGGCCTCGTCGACGCGGGTGGCGCCGGGGCGGGTGGACTCGCCGCCGACGTCGACGAGGTCCGCGCCCTCGGTGACCAGGTCGAGTCCGTGCTTGACGGCGGTCGTGGTGTCGAACCAGCGGCCGCCGTCGGAGAAGGAATCAGGCGTCACGTTGACGACCCCCATGACCGCGCAGCGGTCCCATGTAGGCAGTCCCGCCACTCGGCCGCGCCCGCTCTTCTTGCTCATGCGTCCAGCCTAGGCCTCCCGGTGGTCGGCCGAATCGCCTCGGGAGGGGGGAGGCGTTGCCGCCGGGCGGGTGGGGGCTGCCCGTGGCGGGGGCTCGCCGGCCGCCTCGCGGCCTGTTTCCCACCGCCCTGCCGGTTTCCCACCGCCCTGCCCGTCCCGTGCCTCTGTCTCGCGCCTGCCCGTCCGGCGGGCGGCGTTCCAGGTCGCCTACGCGGCCCGAACGCCCCTCTCCGCCACCCTGTGGGCGCACGGGGTGGGGATCGCCTTCCGGCGGCGCAGCAGGCGCGGCAGGGCCAGGTTCACGAAGCCCTCCGCCTGCATCGCCGCGAGGCCGATGCGCGGAAGGTCGCGCGACGACGCGTAGACCACGAAGCGCGGCTCCCAACGCGGACGGAACTTCGCGTTGAACTTGTAGAGGGACTCGATCTGGAACCAGCGCGAGAGGAACACCAGCAGTCCCCGCCACGCCCTCAGCACGGGGCCCGCGCCGATCTTCTCGCCGCGTGCCAGTGCCGCCCGGAACATCGCGAAGTTCAGCGAGACGCGCACGATGCCGAGCTTCGGAGCGGCCTGGAGCGCCGCCACGATCAGCAGTTCGTTCATGCCGGGGTCCGCCGAGCGGTCCCGGCGCATGAGGTCGAGCGACACGCCGTCGGTGCCCCACGGGACGAAGTGGAGTACGGCCTTCAGATCGCCGTACGGACCGGGATCCGCGTCCGCCTTGTGGGCGGTCGCGATCAGACAGTCGCCGTCGGCCGGGTCGCCGATGCGGCCGAGCGCCATGGAGAAGCCGCGTTCGGTGTCGGTGCCGCGCCAGTCCTCGGCAGCGCGCCGAATGCGCTCCAGCTCGCCCTCGCTGAGGTCACGAATACGCCGTACCCGGGTCTCGTAACCGGCCCGCTCGATGCGCTTCACCATCTGGCGCACATTCCGCATCGCGCGCCCGGCCAGGGAGAAATCCGCGACGTCCACCACCGCCTCGTCACCCAGTTCGAGGGCGTCGAGGCCGGTCTCGCGGGTCCACACCTCGCCGCCCGTCTCGGAGCAGCCCATCACGGCGGGCGTCCAGGAGTGGGCCTGGGCCTCGTCCATGAAGCGCTCGATCGCGCCGGGCCAGGCCTCGACGTCACCGATCGGGTCGCCGCTCGCGAGCATCACCCCCGACACGACGCGGTACGTGACGGCCGCCTTGCCGCTGGGGGAGAAGACGACCGCCTTGTCGCGGCGCAGCGCGAAGTGGCCGAGTGAATCGCGGCCGCCGTGCTTCTCCAGGAGCGCCCGCAGCCCCTCCTCGTCCTGCGCCGTGAGGCGGGCGGCCGGGTGTTCGGGGCGGAAGGCGAGATAGATCGTCGTGACGGCGGTCAGCAGGCCGAGCGCGCCGAGCGAGAAGGCCACCGTCCAGGACGTGTTGCCCGAGTAGTCGACCGGGCCCTCGAAGCCGCACAGCCCGTACAGGACGTGCTCGATGCGGTCGGACAGGCTCGGGTCGCCGACCAGCCGGTTGGGGTGGGCGCTGACGATGACCAGGCCGAGCAGCAGGGAACCGGCGCCCACGAGGACGAAGTTGGCCAGCGCACGCCAGCGGCTGCGGGGGTCGGGAAGGGCCTCGAATTCGCTTCGGTGGCGCAGCAGCGGCGCGAGCAGCGCCAGCGAGATGACCACGCCGATGAGCGAGTGACGGTACGCGAACTGCGCCACGGCGCCGGCCGGCAGCAGCACCACGGCGGCGCGCCACGCCCGGCGTTTGCGCCGGCGCAGGCCGTGCGCGAGGAGCAGCAGAAGCATGCCCGTGCTGATGGCCAGGGCGGCCGCGAACGGGCCCAGCGCGCCGGGCAGTACCTCGGCGATGGCGTGCATACGGCTGTGCCGGAAGCGCGGGAAGACACCCGCGGCGACGTCCAGGACTCCGACGAGTGTGCAGGCACTGGCGACCACGGCGGGGACGGCCTCGGGGCGCGGACCGCGGACTATGCGCCGCAGCACGCCCGATCGATCCGGAACCTCGTCCGACATTTCCCCATCTATCCTGACAGACATCGCATCCCGTAGTTCCGCGAGAGACCTTGAACCCGGTGCCAATTCCGGCATCCGGCGACATTGCGCCCTCTAGGACGGTGTCTCAGGGAGAGAGGTTCACTCCCCAACGGAAAGCTGGTTCAAAGGCGAAGGAAAGTCCGGGGCAAGCCCGCGCGAAGGTATGGAGGCCGGCCTCGGGACGGAATGCGCAGGCGGGAAAGGGACCATGGGTCTGACGAGCAACAAGGTGCTGGTGCTGGCCGCCTTCTTCGCCGTGCTGCTGTTCATCGGCACGGTGTGGCTCTGGCCACGGCTGGCGCGGCGCAACTGGCGGGCCGTCGGCGGACGGGTCGCTCTGCTGCTCGCCACCCAGGTGGCGATCTTCGCGTCGATCGGGGTCGCCGCCAACCAGGCCTTCGGCTTCTACGCCAGCTGGGCGGACCTGTTCGGCCGGGAGAGCGGTCAGGGCGTGGTCGTCGACCACAACGCCGGCGGCGGTTCGGGCGGCGGCCCCCTCCAGATGCTCGGCACCCAGCCGGTGAACGTCACGGGCGGCGGGCGGCCGCAGCTCGGCGGCCAGATCCAGAAGGTCGGCATCGTGGGTCGTACGACGCACATCGCCACGCGCGCGTACGTGTATCTGCCGCCCGAGTACTTCCAGCCGCAGTACCGCACGCGCACCTTCCCCGCGGCCGTCGTCCTCACCGGCTACCCGGGCACCGCCGAGGCGCTCATCAAAGGGCTGCACTATCCGCAGACGGCCCATGAGCTGGCCAAGAACGGCCAGGTGCAGCCGATGATCCTGGTGATGCTGCGGCCGACGGTGGCGCCGCCGCGCGACACGGAGTGCGTGGACGTCCCGGGCGGCCCGCAGACGGAGTCGTTCTTCGCCAAAGACCTTCCCGATGCCGTACTGGCCCACTACAGGGTGGGCAGAAAGCCGGGCAGCTGGGGCATCGTCGGCGACTCGACGGGCGGCTACTGCGCCCTGAAGCTCGCCATGCACCATCCGAAGGTGTACGCCGCCGGGGCGGGCCTTTCGCCGTACTACAAGGCGCCGCTCGACCCCACGACCGGAGATCTCTTCCGCGGCGACAAGGGGCTGCGGAACCGGGCCGATCTGTTCTGGTATCTCAAGAACATGCCGGCCCCGGACACTTCACTGCTCGTCAGCAGCAGCAGGATCGGCGAGGCCAACTACCAGAACACGCTCAAGTTCATGGAGCAGGTGAAGGCCAAGCGTCTGACGAGGGTCTCGTCGATCATCCTCGACAGCGGCGGCCACAACTTCAACACCTGGCGGCGGGAGATCCCGGGGACGCTCCAGTGGATCAGCGGGCGGCTCAGCGACCGCTGAACGCCGTCCGGCGGGCTCTGTGAATGCGCGGCGGAATTCGCCGAGAAGTACGAGTTCGGTTCCCGGAGTAAGAGAACGCCGAACCACTGCCGGATCACTGACGAACCACTGCCGAAGCACTGTCGAAGTGCCACCGAACCGCCGCCGGAAGGAAATGATCAAGAAGGTGGGGCCTTTGTGCGCTCCCGTGGCGGGGTGAAGGTTTCGGGGTGGCTGGGTTTTTACCGCGCGGGGCACCAAGATTCGCCTACGCGCGGTAAGTTTCTGGCCATGCCACGTGGACGTCACCGCCATTCCCCGCCCCTGCACAGGATGTTGCCTCCTTCGGTCATCGCGGGCGTGTCGCTCGTCTGCGCTCTGGGGCCCTGGCTGTTCACGGAGCCGATGGTGCTCCGCGGGCTGGCCGGGGGCGCCGCGGTGACCGCGATCGTCGGCGCCGTCGTCCTGCGCCGCTGGGACACGGCGGCGGGCAAACGCGTCGCGGACCTCACGCGCGCGCGTGCGAGCGACGAGTGGCGTCACGAGGAGCGGGTCGCCAAACTGGAGACCGACCTCGAGGAGTCGCGCGAGCTGCGCGTCAAGCTGGAGCACAAGCTGCGCGCGAAGCGGGCGGAACTGGCGGGCCTACGCAACGAACACGCGGCGCTGCTGCGGCGGTACGCCACGGCGGAGACGGAGCGGGCCACAGCGCTGGAGGGCCGCCGCCTGCTCGAGATAGAGGCCACGACCCCGGCCCGGGCGCTGCCCGCGGCCCCGGTCCGCCCGCAGACGCCGGGCGGCTCGGAGACGCCGGGCGGCTCGGAGACGCAGGGTCGTACGGAGACGCCGGGTGGCTCGGCGGATTCGGGTTCAGCGGACGCGGGAGTGGCGGACGCGGGAGCGGCGGGGACGCCCGAGACGGCGACGGTGGCCGAGCCGGAATCGACCGAGCCGGTCGAGTCGGCGGAGGTCGAGGCGGCCGAGTCGGCCGAGGCGGAGACCGACGAGTCCGTGTCGCCCGCTTCCGCGGTCTTCTCCCCGTCCGGCTCCCCGCTCTTCCTGCGGGCCAACTCGGCGCTGGACGCGCTCACGAAGGCCGAGGCGGCCAAGAAGGCCGCGGCCGACGACACGGCACCGGCGAGCGCCGGGCCCGCGCCGGAGGCTTCCGCGCCGGAGGCCACCTCCGTACGGGACGACGACTCCGTAGGGGCCGATTCGGTACAGGACGACTCCGTACAGGGTGACTCCGTACAGGACGCCCCCGTACAGGAGAGCGCGCCCAAGGACGAGTCCCCCAAGGGCGGCACCCCGAAGAGCGAGGCCCCGGACGCCGGCTCCGTCGAGGAGGCCGTGCGGGAGGACGAGGCGGAGGGGAAGCCCGAGGCGGTCGACGGGAATGAGCGCGCGGCCGCCGTGCCCGCACCCGCCGTTCCCGTATCCGCCGTGCCCGCGCCCGAGGAGCCCGAGCACTCCGCCGTGGCCGCCGCATCCACCGAGGCCCACCCGGCGAAGCCCGCCGAGCCGGCCTCGTCGGCCCGGCGCTCCGGGCACTTCACCGTGCCGACCGCGGTGGCCGTCGTACCGGCGTCGCCCCGGCGGCGGCCCACGGTCGAGGGCGGTTTCGACTTCTTCGGTACGCAGAAGGGGACGTCCGCGCAGGCCCTGGAGGCCGTGCAGAACGAGGACCTCGCGGACGTGGTCGGCCAGGAGGCGCTCGCCCTCCACAAGGCCGAGGCCGAGTCCGGCTTCAAGCCGGCGGGCGAGGGCTCCCGGGGTGTCGGCCAGGTCATCGACCTGACCGCCCACGACGAGACGGAACATATCGACGTACAGGAACTGCGCATCGACGTGAAGGAACTGCGCAGCGCGGTTTCCTGAGCCCGCAGGGCAAGGGGCTGACGGGCGGGCGGCACACAGCCGCCCGCCCGAGTCATTCGGATTCGGCCCGCCCGAGTCACCCGGATCGGCCCGCCCGAGTCACTCGGATTCGGCGCCCTTGGCCATCCACCGGTCCGGTCGGGCCTCCCGTCGCCCCGTCCGGGACCGGTCCGCCTGCGCGTGCAGCAGCGCCGCCGCCTCGCCGGCGTCCCGCAGGCGCGCCGTCACCGTCTTGTTCGCCCCCGTGTCCACATGCACGTCGGCGACCTTCTTGAAGCGCGCCCACGGCCCCTGTTCCAGCCGTACGCTCTGCACCTTCGCGTGCGGGACGAGCGCCAGTCTGCGGCGCAGCAGGCCGTGCCGGGCCGCGAAGACCGTGTCCGTGACGGCGAGCCCGTATCCCCGCCACCACAGCGGCACGCACCACCCCGCCCGCCGCGGCGGGCGCGGCAGCGAGCGCGGCACGGTCACCCCCGGCAGCACCCGGGCGATCACGGCCTCGGCCGCCTCGCGCGGAGCGACGGGCACGAGGACGGAGTTCGACGACCCCGCCACGTCCAGCTCCACCCGCACCCACCCACGCCGCCGCCACAGCAGCGGCTCCACGATCCGCACGGTCTGTACGCGTCCCGGCGGCACCGTCTCGTGCGTACGGTCGAGGAGGCCGTGGTCGATGCGCAGCCCGTCCGGCGATTCGCCCACCGTCCAGTCGTACTCCCCGAGGAAGCGCCCCACGCTGCTCGCGCCCGCCGCGCCGAGCAGCGGCAGCCCGGTCGCCAGGACCGTCCACACGCTGTGGGTGCCGAACCACAGCAGCGGCGGTACGACGACGGCGGCGAGCAGCGAACCCCAGGTGGCGCCGGTGAGCAGCACGGACACGGCGAGCTTGCCCGGCGGCACGTGCAGCAGCTGTCGTACCGGGGCCTCGCCCACCTCGTGCGCGGTCTCCGGTGCGAAACCGGCCGCGCGGGCGAGCAGTTCGGCGCGCAGGGCACGTGCCTCGCCCTCGCCCAGGTAGGCCAGTTCGTCCTTCTTGTCCGTCCCGACGACGTCGAGTTTCAGCTTGGCGACGCCGGCGACCCGGGCCAGCAGCGGCTGGGTGACGTCGACGGCCTGGAGCCGGTCCAGCCGGATGTGCGCGGTGCGGCGGAACAACAGGCCGGTGCGGATGCGCAGTTCGGAGTCGGTGACCGCGAAGTGGGTGAACCACCAGGTGAGGAAGCCGTAGAGGGAGGCGGCGGGTATGAGTACGGCAAGCCCGATGAGCAGCATGGTCGTGGTGAGTCTGGTCAGCTGCTCCTGGGCCGCGTTGGGGTCGTGCACCGCCCAGCCGACGAGCACGGCGACCGGCGCCCACGCCCGCCGGAACGGGGTCACGGGATGCAGCCGCCGTTCGTCCAGCGGCCTCTCCCCGCCCGCCGCCGGCTTCTCCCCGCCCGCCGCCGCCGGCGGCCCGTCCGCACTCACGGCCATCGGCTTCTCCGCGCTCACAGCCCCGCCGATCGGGCCTGGCCCAGCTCCGTGAGCCGGTCCCGCAGCCGCTCCGCCTCGGCCGGGTCGAGCCCCGGGATGCGCGCGTCCGTCGCCGCGGCGGCCGTGTGCAGCTGCACGCTCGCCAGCCCGAAGTGCCGTTCGACGGGCCCGGAGGTCACCTCGACGAGCTGCATGCGCCCGTACGGCACCACGGTCTCCTCGCGGAACAGCACCCCCCGGCTGATCAGCAGGTCGTCCGCGCGTTCGGCGTACCGCCAGGAGCGCCAGTTACGGCCGAGCATGACCCAGCCCCACGCCATCAGGACCGGCGGCAGCAGCGCGAAGGCCGCCCAGCCGGGTCCGGCGAGCAGTCCCAGCAGCAGGCCGACGCCGATGGTCAGCAGCCCCAGCCACACCACCAGCAACAGCCGTCGCATCCGCAGCAGGCCCGGCGGCAGTCCGGTCCAGACCGGCTCGGGCCCCGATCCGCCGGTGGTCGCGGTGTTCCCCGCGTTTTGGGCGCTCCCCGTTTCCATGCCGCAAGCGTACGTACGAGAGACTGTTCCCATGACTCCCACGACGGAGACCATGGTCGGTATCGGCGGCGCCGCGGAGAGCACCGACATGGTGCTCAACATCGGGCCCCAGCACCCGTCCACGCACGGCGTGCTGCGGCTGCGGCTCGTGCTCGACGGCGAGCGCATCCAGCACGCGGAGCCGGTCATCGGCTATATGCACCGCGGCGCGGAGAAGCTCTTCGAAGCGCGCGACTACCGCCAGATCATCATGCTCGCCAACCGCCACGACTGGCTGTCCGCCTTCTCGAACGAGCTGGGCGTGGTCCTCGCCGTGGAGCGGATGCTCGGCATGGAGGTGCCCGAGCGCGCGGTGTGGACGCGTACGCTCCTCGCCGAGCTGAACCGGGTCCTGAACCACCTGATGTTCCTGGGGTCGTACCCCCTGGAGCTGGGCGGGATCACCCCGATCTTCTACGCCTTCACGGAGCGCGAGGAGCTCCAGCACGTGATGGAGGAGATCTCCGGCGGCCGCATGCACTACATGTTCAACCGGGTCGGTGGCCTCAAGGAGGACCTTCCGGCCGGATGGGCCACGCGTGCGCGTGCCTGCGTCGCCGCCCTGCGCTCGCGCCTGGACGTGTACGACGACCTGGTGCTCGGCAACGAGATCTTCCGCGGTCGCACGCGGGGCGTGGGCGTCCTCACGCCGGAGGCCGTCCACGCGTACGGGGTGAGCGGACCGATCGCGCGCGGCTCCGGGGTGGACTTCGACCTGCGCCGCGACGAGCCGTATCTCGCTTACGGGGAACTCCAGGACACCCTGAAGGTCGTCACCCGGCAGGAGGGCGACTGTCTCGCCCGCTTCGAGTGCCTGCTGGAGCAGACGCACAACGCGCTCGACCTGGCCGACGCCTGCCTCGACCGGCTGGCCGAGCTGCCGCCCGGACCGATCAACCAGCGCCTGCCGAAGGTCCTCAAGGCACCCGAGGGCCACACGTACGCCTGGACCGAGAACCCGCTGGGCATCAACGGCTACTACCTGGTCAGCAAGGGCGAGAAGACGCCGTACCGGCTGAAGCTGCGCTCCGCCTCGTTCAACAACATCCAGGCGCTGACCGAACTGCTGCCCGGCACGCTGGTCGCGGACATGGTGGCGATCCTGGGCTCACTGTTCTTCGTGGTCGGCGACATCGACAAGTAGGCCCCTCAGCCGCCTCATCTGCCCGTTCGACATGCCAACGGGCTGAAGCAGCCAGCCGAAGTCGCCCAGGCCGCCGGGCGCGGTCAGCTCGGCGGCCGCCCCGGCGCCCGCGAGGGCACGTACGTACGCCGCAGGGTCCGTGCTCGCCAGGGACAGCGGCGGGCGCTCCCCGCTCACGCCCAGCGCGCGCAGGGCGTCCCGCTGGCTCAGCAGCCGGGCCCCCGGCAGCGCGCACGCGTCCAGGGCGACGTGCGCGGTGAGGTCGCACGAGCCGTCCGGTACGGGGAGGGTCTCCCGGCCCTCCCGGAAGCCGGTCAGCGTCCCGAAGGGCGGGCGCGTGTCCACGAAGTGGGCGTAGTCGACGGCGACCGCCAGACCGCGGTGGACGGTGCCGACGGCCGAGGCCCAGGCGATGTCCCTGGGGAGACCGATCTCGGCCCGCAGGCCCTCCTCGGGGGCAGGGGGCCACCAGCGCGTCAGCCACTGCGACTCCGCCCCCGCGACGGGCTCCCCGTGGCGCTCGGTCCCGTCGTCCCGTACGAGAACCAGCCGGGCTACGCCCGCGGAGTCCACCTCCGCCACCTCCACCGGCACGTTGTCCAGCCACTCGTTGGCGAACAGGAGGCCGGTGATCCCCTCCGGCGGCTCGGCGAGCCACTCGATCCGGTGGTCAAGATCTTCGGGGCGGCCGGCGAGCTCGACGGCGTACCCACGCGCGCGGGAGGCGATGTCCGGGGGGAGGGCGGCGAGGACACCGGTGACCAGCTCGCCGCGGCCCGCCGCCATGTCGACGAAGGCCAGCTCGGACGGGCGCCCCAGGGCTTCGTCGAGGTCGCGCAGCAGCCGGGCCACGGCACCGGCGAAGAGCGGGGACGCGTGCACCGAGGTGCGGAAATGGCCCGCGGGGCCCTCGGGCCGCCGATAGAACCCGGCGGGGCCGTACAGCGCCTCCTGGGCTGCCTCCCGCCACCCGCGCCACTCGCCGCCCGGCACGCGGCCGCCCCCGTCCGTCTCATCTGTCACCAGGCCAGGCTAAGCGCCCAGGTAAACCGGGCCTCCACCTTGCGGAGTACGAGCGCCCGTCCCGGATCGACCCTCCGGTTGACCCCTGCACCCTGCACGCTTCCCTACTCTGGGTTACGTGCAGCGCCTCTATGACTTCCTCCGCAGGCACCCGACGTGGGTCGACAGCTTCTGGGCCGTCGTCCTCTTCGGGATCACCGGCGTGAGCATCTCCAGCGTCAATGGGGCGCCGGACCAGCACGGCTCACTCGCCGAGGCGGTCCCGATCTCCTTCGTCCTGTCTCTCGTCGTCGCGCTGCGGCGCCGCATGCCGGAGAAGATGCTCGTCCTGGCCGCCGCGATGGGGCTGCTCCAGCTGATCCTGGACGTCCAGGTCCTGGCCGCCGACTTCGCCATGCTGGTGATCATCTACACGGTGGCCGCGGACGGCGCCCGCTGGGCCTCCCGGTTCGCCCTGGTCGGCGGGCTGTTCGCGGCGCCGGTCTCGCAGCTGCGCTGGCCCGAGCTGCACTCCAGCACCGCGGGCAACGTCCTGATAGCGGTCTTCCAGACGGTGCCCTTCGTGCTGGCCTGGGTGCTGGGTGACTCCATCCGCACCCGCCGCGCCTATCTCGCCCAGCTCGAAGAGCGCGCCGCCCGCCTGGAGAGGGAGCGCGAGGCGCAGTCCAAGGTCGCCGTCGCCGCCGAGCGCGCCCGGATCGCCCGCGAGCTGCACGACGTCGTCGCGCACAACGTGTCCGTGATGGTGGTGCAGGCGGACGGCGCCGCCTACGTCCTCGACACCGCCCCCGACCAGGCGAAGAAGGCTTTGGAGACGATCTCCTCCACCGGCCGCCAGGCCCTCGCCGAGATGCGCCGCCTGCTCGGCGTGCTGCGCACCGGGGAGCACCAGGAGGGCGGCGAGTACGTGCCGCAGCCCGACGTCGAGCAGCTCGACGACCTCATCGAGCAGTGCCGCAGCAGCGGCCTGCCCGTCGACTTCAAGGTCGAGGGCACCCCCCGGCCGCTGCCCAGCGGTGTGGAGCTGACGGCGTACCGCATCGTGCAGGAGGCCCTCACCAACACCCGCAAGCACGGGGGGCCGAACGCGGGGGCGAGTGTGCGCCTGGTGTACTTCGACGACGGACTCGGACTGCTCGTCGAGGACGACGGCAAGGGCGCCCCGCACGAGCTGTACGAGGAGGGCGGCGCCGACGGCCGGGGCCACGGCCTGATCGGCATGCGCGAGCGGGTCGGCATGGTCGGCGGCACCCTGGACGCGGGACCGCGTCCCGGCGGCGGCTTCCGCATCAGCGCCCTGCTGCCGCTCAAGGCCGCCCATTGACATGACCACTGACATCTGTCCGTGATTGACACCTGTACATACACCTGTACATACACCTGCACATACGTGAAAGGACCCCGATGGCGATCCGCGTGATGCTCGTCGACGACCAGGTGCTGCTGCGCACCGGGTTCCGGATGGTGCTCGCCGCCCAGCCGGACATGGAGGTCGTCGCCGAGGCGGGCGACGGCGTCGAGGCCCTCCAGGTGCTGCGTTCCACCGAGGTCGACGTGGTGCTGATGGACGTACGCATGCCGAAACTCGACGGCGTGGAGACCACCCGCCGCATCTGCTCCGAGCCGAACCCGCCGAAGGTGCTGATACTGACCACCTTCGACCTCGACGAGTACGCCTTCTCGGGACTCAAGGCGGGCGCCTCCGGTTTCATGCTGAAGGACGTGCCGCCCGGCGAGCTGCTCACCGCGATCCGCTCCGTGCACAGCGGCGACGCGGTGGTCGCGCCCTCCACCACCCGGCGGCTGCTCGACCGCTTCGCGCCGATGCTGCCCAGCGCCGGCAAGGAGCCCCAGTTCAAGGAGCTGGAGCGGCTCACCGACCGCGAGCGCGAGGTCATGGTGCTGGTCGCGCAGGGCCTGTCGAACGGCGAGATCGCGGCCCGGCTGGTGCTGTCCGAGGCGACCGTGAAGACGCACGTCGGGCGCATCCTGACCAAACTGGGCCTGCGGGACCGGGTGCAGGTGGTCGTCCTCGCCTACGAGACCGGTCTCGTACGGGCCGGCGGCCAGACCTGACCGGGAGCCCGCGAGCTCGTTAGGGTCTGCTCATGCTCCTGTGGATCAACGGGCCCTTCGGGGGCGGCAAAACACAGACCGCACACGAGATCCAGCGGCGCCTGCCCGGCAGTGTCATCTGCGATCCGGAACACGTCGGCTTCGGTCTGCGCCGCATGCTGCCGCCCGGACTGCGCGCGAACTTCCAGGACCTCGCCTCCTGGCGGCAGGGCGTGGTCGAGGTCCTGGACCTCGCGCTCACCCGGCACGACGGGGTCGTGATCGCCCCTATGACGATCACCGACTCCGGCTGCTTCGCGCAGACCGTCGGCCGGCTGCGCGAACTGGGCCACGACGTAAGGCACTTCGCGCTTCTCGCCGAGCGCGAGACCGTACTGCGGCGGCTGCGCGAACGCGGCTTCGGACACCTCCTGCGGTACGTTGCCGGGAAGGACGCCCCCTTGCGCGGGGAGAGCTGGGCGGTCGGGCAGCTCGACCACTGCCTGGAGCGGCTGCGCGAACCGGAGTTCGGCGAGCACCTGTGGACCGACCAGTCGACCGTGCCGAAGACGGCCGACCGGATCGCCGTACTGGCGGGGCTGACGCTCGCCCCGAACACGGAGGGCGCGCTGCGGACGCGGCTGCGGCAGGTGCGGGTCGGAGTGAAGCACATGCGGTTCGACTGACCGGCCCTACCTGAGGATCCCCTCCAGGAAGTCGCTCCCCAGGCGCGCCACCACCGTCACGTCCAGCTGATGCAGCACGTACCGGCCGCGGCGGCGCGTCGTCAGGAGCCCCGCCTTCTTCAGGACGGTGAGGTGCCGTGAGACCTCCGGCGCGCTCAGGTCGTGCGCGTGCGCCAGCTCTCCGGTGGTGTACGGCGCCCTGGCTATGTACCGGCACAGGCGCAGCCGGACCGGATGGGCGAGCGCTTCCAGGCGCAGCTTGAGCAGCTCCACCGAGGCCGCGCTCGGCAGCTCGGGCGCCGCGACCGGGTAGTGCACGACCGGCCGCCAGCCCGAGGCGTGCAGCACCAGCAGATGCGGCCAGCCGTGGTACGACGGGACGAAGGTGACGCCCGGGCCGACGGCGGGGTCCGTCGCGGTCGCCGCGCCGTGGGCGAGCTTGTCCGCCTCGATGCGGGTGCGGCCCCCGGCCGTGTTCAGCGACAGCGCGGCCGAGACCGAGGTGAGTGCCTCCTCGAGTCCCTTGTGGCGCAGGAGCTCCGTCTTGTGCCGGGCGTCGGCGGCCAGTTGGGGGTGCACCCGGCGCCAGGTGTCGGCGAAGAACGCCTCGTCGCAGTCCTCCAACAGACGGCGCACCCAGGCCCGTACGGTCGGCGGGTCCGCCAGCAGCCGCTGGGTGAAGCCCAGTTGCCTGGGGCCGCGGCTGGCCGCCAGCTCCAGGGCGATGGCGTGGCGCGCGCGGTCGACCAGCGGGGAGGGCAGCCCGGCCGCGTACTGGGAGCCGCAGCTGAACTCCAGAGCCGCCGTGACGAACTCCTCGTCGTCCAGCCGGTCCAGGATGTCCAGGTCCTCGGCGAGCGTCGCCCCCGGCCGGACGTGGCCCCCGGCGACGCCCGCGAAGGGCATGAAGATGTCCGAGAACGTGCTCCGCCACAGGAAGTCCGCCTCGCTCAGCCGGTCGGCCAGGTCCGGCTTCAGCGCGGCGCTGATCGCGGTCGCCCAGCCCTGCGTCGCCGGGTGATGGCCGGGCTCGGCGAGGGCGTGCAGGGCGACCGCCAGCTCGGCCAGCGGCGACGTCTCGAAGACGATCCGCTCGGCCGGCAGCCCCGTGATGTCGATGCACACGCTCATGGCCTCATGGTGCGCCCCGCCACTGACAACGCCGCCGCCGATTGACAGGCCCCGTCAATCGGGACGACGTGCGGCCCGGACAGGCGCAGGCTGAGATCCACCGGGGCCCGCGGCAACCGCTGACGGGCACGGCCGTTGGGCCTTTGGGATCCCCTTTCCCTCGGCCCTTTCCCTTGTCCCTTTCGCCCGTCCCATTCGCCCGTCTCGTTTCCTCGTCCCGTTTCCTCGTCCCGTTTCCCGTCCCGAAGAGGCGATCGGCCATGAGCGCCACCCAGCAGTACCTTCTCGACAGCTACCGCGCTCAGCGGCTCGGCGAGCCCGTGCCGCCCGCGCCGGGCACCCATGACCGGCGGACCGCGCGCGAGCTGCGCGAGTACCGCCGGTTCCGCGCGGTACTGGCGGGCCGTCCGGCCCACGGACGGGTGCGCACGGCCCTGGCCCGGTGGCTGCGCGGGCGGCCGCGGCCCGTCTGCTGAGGGGCGGGCGCCCGGACGCCGGCCGACAAAGGCGCTATCCGTTGTCCGGCAGCTACCCGGCAGCGCTACCCGGCAGCGCCGGGCAGGCGCGTCACGAACTCCTGGACGGCCGCCTTGACGTCTTCGGCCGTCCACTGAAGGCCGTGCGCCCGTACGGAGACCTCGGTGACCGCCAGGCCCGGCCCGCCGCGGGTCCAGGCGTTGGCGAACAGGAAGGTCCCGGTCTCCTCGGCCTGCCGCGTGGCGGCTTCCGTCACCACCTCGGGGTCGTACGGCAGCCAGAGCTGGAACTCATGGGTGTGCGGCTCCTCGGGGTGCACGCGCAGCCAGGGCACCCCCGCCGCCGCGAACCCCTCGCGCAGCGCCGCGGCGACCACGCGCGCGTGCGCCACGTACTCCGGCAGCCGGGGCAGCTCCTCCTCCAGCCCGGCCAGCGCGGACAGCACCGCCGGGAACTGTTGGACGACCATGCCGCCGTACCGGTGCCGCCAGGTCTTCGCCTCGTCGACCAGGGTTTTCGGGCCGGCCAGTGCCGCGCCGCTGAACCCGCCGAGCGATTTGTAGAACGACACGTAGACGCTGTCCGCGAGGCCCGCGATCTCGTCCAGGGGGCGGCTGAAGTGGGGTGTGCACTCCCACAGGCGTGCGCCGTCGAAGTGGACCACCGCGTCACGTTCCCGGGCGGCCGCCACGACCTCGGACAGCTCCTCCCAGGAGGGCAGGACGTAGCCGACGTCCCGCAGGGGCAGTTCGAGCATGAGGGCCCCGAAGGGCTCCTCGAAGTCGCGCACCTCGTCGGCGGTCGGCAGCCGGGGCTCGTCCGTCACGCGGACCGGGCGCAGTCCGCCGACCGTGCCGAGCGCGTTCCGTTCGTGCACTTCGGGGTGGCTCAGCGCGTGCAGCGCCACGGTCGGGTTGCCGGTACGACCCGCCCAGCAGCGCAGGGCCACCTGCTGGGCCATCGTCCCGGTGGGGAAGAACGCCGCGGCCTCCATGCCCAGCAGCCCGGCGACCCGCTCCTCCAGGGCCGCGACGATCCCGTCCCCGTACATGTCCACGGACTCGTCCAGGTCGTACAGCCGCGACGCGTCCTCCAGGAGCGCCAGCCGCTCCCTGATGGTGGCCCGGAACCCGGGGCGCGACAGGACGCGCCGGGCCCCCCGGTAGGCCGCCGTCCGCCGCGCGCGCCGCAGCTGAGCCGACGCCTCCCCGGTCCCCTCCGCAGATGTCTCCCCGGTCCCCTCCGCCGACGCCTCCCCGGCCCGCTCCGCCGCCCGTTCCTCGCCCTGCTCCGCCGTATCGCTCATCCTCGGATCATGCCGCGCGCCGCATCCGCCGGGCACCCCGATTTCCCCGTCACCGCGCGTCGCGGAAACCCACAGCCTGTGGACAACCGGTCGGCCTTCGAACCAATCGCGTTAACATGACGAGAAATCGTCCGGTACCCCGAGCGGACTGGAACGGGAAGGCCGCCTTCGAGTGAGTACATTCCAACAGCCAGACCCCAGGGACCGCCCCGCGCGGCTCACCGTCGGTGTCGTCGGAGCCGGCCGGGTCGGCCCCGCCCTGGCGGCGTCGCTCCAGCTCGCCGGGCACCGCCCGGTGGCCGTCTCCGGGGTCTCCGACACCTCCGTGCGCCGGGCCGCGGCGATGCTGCCCGACGTGCCGCTGGTGACCCCGGCGCAGGTTCTCGAGCGCGCCGATCTCGTCCTGCTGACCGTCCCGGACGACGCCCTGCCCGGCCTGGTCGAGGGGCTCGCCGAGACCGGTGCCGTACGCCCCGGGCAGCTGCTCGTGCACACCTCCGGGCGCTACGGCACGAAGGTCCTGGACCCCGCGCGCAGCGCGGGCGCCCTGCCGCTCGCGCTGCACCCGGCGATGACCTTCACCGGCACCGCCGTGGACGTCCAGCGGCTGGCCGGCTGCTCCTTCGGAGTCACCGCGCCCGACGAGCTGCGCCTCGCCGCCGAGGCCCTGGTGATCGAGATGGGCGGCGAGCCCGAGTGGATCGCCGAGGAGAACCGGCCGCTCTACCACGCGGCTCTCGCCCTCGGCGCCAACCACCTGGTCACCCTGGTCGCCGAGTCCATGGAACTGCTGCGCACCGCGGGCGTCGAGGCCCCCGACCACATGCTCGGCCCGCTCCTCGGCGCCGCTCTCGACAACGCCCTGCGCTCCGGTGACGGGGCCCTCACCGGCCCCGTCGCGCGCGGGGACGCGGGCACGGTCGCCGCGCACGTCGCCGAGCTGCGCAAGCACGCCCCGGGGACCGTGCCCGGCTATCTCGCGATGGCCCGCGCGACCGCCGACCGCGCGCTCGCCCACGGGCTGCTCAAGCCGGAACTCGCAGAGGACCTCCTCGGGGTACTCGCCAACGGCACCGAGGGAGATGCCGGATGACCACCACCCTGCTGCGCACCGCCGACGAACTGCACGCGCGTGTGCGCCACGGCCGCCGGGCCGTCGTGATGACCATGGGCGCCCTCCATGAGGGTCACGCGACCCTGATCCGCACCGCCCGCGAGATCGCCGGGGCCGAGGGCGAAGTCGTCGTCACCGTCTTCGTGAACCCCCTCCAGTTCGGCCGGGGCGAAGACCTCGACCGCTACCCGCGCACCCTCGACGCCGACCTCAAGATCGCCGAGGCGGCGGGTGCCGACGTCGTGTTCGCCCCGTCCGCGGACGAGGTCTACCCCGGCGGCGAACCCCAGGTGCGCATCTCCGCGGGCCCCATGGGCGAGCGCCTCGAAGGAGCCTTTCGCCCCGGTCACTTCGACGGCATGCTCACCGTCGTCGGCAAGCTGCTGCACCTCACCCGCCCCGACGTGGCGCTGTACGGGCAGAAGGACGCCCAGCAGCTCGCCCTGATCCGCCGCATGGCGCGCGACCTCAACTTCGGCGTGGAGATCGTCGGCGTGCCCACCGTGCGCGAGGACGACGGCCTGGCCCTGTCCAGCCGCAACCGCTACCTCGCCGCCGACGAGCGCCGCACCGCACTCGCGCTCTCCCAGGCGCTGTTCGCCGGCCGCGACCGGCACGCCGCCCAGGAGGCGCTGCGCGCGCGGGCCCGCGAAGTGCCCGCCACGCGCGCGCGTGCCGAGGCCCTCAGCGCCATAGGGGAGTCCCGCGCCGCCGCCGACGCGCACGCGGTCGCCAAGGCGACCCCCGCGGGCACCTCGGGGCCCGCCGCCGTCCGGTGCGCCGCCCGCCTCGTGCTGGAGGAAGCCGCCCGGCTGCAGCCGCCGCTGGTCCTCGACTACCTGGGCCTGGTCGACCCCTCGGACTTCACCGAGATTCCCGACGACTTCACCGGCGAGGCGGTCCTCGCCGTCGCCGCCCGGGTCGGGACGACCCGGCTGATCGACAACATTCCCCTCACCTTCGGAGCCGCCTCGTGACCGGCACAGGTACTGGCAGCACAGGCATAGGACCGCACGGCACCGGTACGGGCATACGCCTGCACGCGCCCGCCCCCGGCTGGTCCATCGCCGCCGACGTCGTGGTCGTCGGCTCCGGCGTGGCCGGCCTGACCGCGGCCCTGCGCTGCGAGGCCGCGGGCCTGACGACGGTCGTCGTCACCAAGGCCCACCTCGACGACGGCTCCACCCGCTGGGCCCAGGGCGGCATCGCCGCGGCCCTCGGCGAGGGCGACACCCCCGAACAGCACCTCGACGACACGCTGGTGGCGGGCGCGGGCCTGTGCGACGAGGAGGCCGTACGCATCCTCGTCACCGAGGGCCCCGACGCCGTACGCCGGCTGATCGCGACCGGCGCCCACTTCGACGAGTCCTCCGAGGGCGGCCTCGAACTCACCCGCGAGGGCGGCCACCACCGCCGCCGCATCGCCCACGCGGGCGGCGACGCGACCGGCGCGGAGATCTCCCGTGCCCTCGTCGAGGCGGTTCGCGCGCGCGGCCTGCGCACCGTGGAGAACGCGCTCGTCCTGGACCTCCTCACGGACGCCGAGGGACGCACCGCGGGTGTCACCCTGCACGTCATGGGAGAAGGCCAGCACGACGGCGTAGGAGCGGTCCACGCCCCCGCCGTGGTCCTCGCCACCGGCGGCATGGGCCAGGTCTTCTCGGCGACCACCAACCCGTCCGTGTCCACCGGCGACGGCGTGGCGCTCGCCCTGCGCGCCGGAGCGGAGGTCAGCGACCTGGAGTTCGTCCAGTTCCACCCGACCGTGCTCTTCCTGGGCGCGGACGCGGAGGGCCAGCAGCCCCTCGTCTCCGAAGCGGTACGCGGCGAGGGCGCCCACCTGGTCGACGCGGACGGCGTGCGCTTCATGGTGGGGCAGCACGAGCTGGCCGAACTCGCCCCCCGGGACATCGTCGCCAAGGGCATCATGCGCCGCATGCAGGAGCAGGACGCCGAGCACATGTTCCTGGACGCCCGGCACTTCGGCGCCGCCATGTGGGAACACCGCTTCCCGACGATCCTGGCCGCCTGCCGCGCCCACGGCATCGACCCGGTGCACGAGCCCGTCCCCGTCGCCCCGGCCGCCCACTACGCCTCCGGAGGCGTCCGCACGGACTCCCGGGGCCGTACGACCGTGCCGGGCCTGTACGCGTGCGGTGAGGTCGCCTGCACCGGCGTCCACGGTGCCAACCGACTGGCCTCGAACTCCCTCCTGGAGGGCCTGGTCTACGCCGAGCGCATCGCCGCCGACATCGCGGCGGGCCCCGCGGAGAACGCCCGCCACGCGCGCGTGCCGCAGCCGGTCCCGCAGCCGGAGAAGCCGGCCCACCCGCTGCTGGCCCCCGAGGCCCGTTTCGCGATCCAGCGGATCATGGCGGACGGAGCGGGCGTCCTGCGCTCGGCCGAGTCCCTCGCGAAGGCCGCCGACCGCCTCCAGCAACTGCACACGGACGCCCGCGACGCCCTAGACGAGAACGGCAAGACGGCCGAGCCGGGCGTCGACACCTGGGAGGCCACCAACCTCCTGTGCGTGGCCCGCGTCCTGGTCGCCGCCGCCCAGGTGCGTGAGGAGACCCGCGGCTGCCACTGGCGCGAGGACCACGCCGACCGCGACGACACCACCTGGCGCCGCCACATCGTCGTACGGCTGAATCCGGATCGCGCACTCGCCGTACGCACCACCGACACAGCAGACTTCCCCCCGACCCTCCCCCCGGCGCTCGGCTCCGCCCGAGCGGGGGAGGCCCCCATGGCCCGACCGGCGCGTCCGTCCCGTCCCCAGGAGCAGTGACAGAAGTGAGCACCCCCGACCTTCCCCTCGCCCAGAGCGGCGGCTGCGGCGACGGCTGCGCCTGCGGCACCGGCCCCGGCGAGGAGCACGAGGAGTACATGGAGTGCGGCCTCGACCCCGCGCTCGCCCAGCTCCTGGCCGACGCCGGACTCGACCCCCTGGAGGTCGAGGACATCGCCAACGTCGCCATCCAGGAGGACCTCGACCACGGCGTGGACGTCACGACGGTCGCGACGATCTCCGAGGACGCCGTCGCCACCGCCGACTTCACCGCGCGCGAGGCGGGCGTGGTGGCGGGCCTCAGGGTCGCCGAGGCCGTGATCTCGGTGGTCTGCACGGACGAGTTCGAGGTGGAGCGCCACGTCGACGACGGCGACCGCGTCGAAGAGGGCCAGAAGCTCCTCACCGTCACCACCCGCACCCGCGACCTTCTGACGGCCGAACGCAGCGCACTGAACCTCCTGTGCCGCCTGTCGGGCATCGCGACGGCCACGCGCGCGTGGGCGGACGCCCTGGCGGCCACGGACACCAAGGTCCGTGACACCCGCAAGACGACCCCGGGCCTGCGCTCCCTGGAGAAGTTCGCCGTACGCTGCGGCGGCGGCGTCAACCACCGCATGTCCCTGTCGGACGCGGCCCTGGTCAAGGACAACCACGTGATGGCCGCGGGCGGGGTGGCGCAGGCATTCCGGGCGGTCGGCGAGATGTTCCCGGACGTACCGATCGAGGTCGAGGTCGACACCCTCCACCAGCTGCGCGAGGTGGTGGACGCGGGCGCCGACCTGATCCTCCTGGACAACTTCACGCCGACCGAGTGCGAAGAGGCCGTGGCGATCGTCAACGGCCGCGCCCTCCTGGAGGCGTCGGGCCGCCTGACCCTCGGCAACGCGGAGGCGTACGCGAAGACCGGCGTCGACTTCCTCGCCGTCGGCGCGCTCACCCACTCCTCACCGATCCTGGACATCGGCCTCGATCTGCGAGCGGCGGAGTAGGTACCTCCCATGCTGCTGACCATCGACGTAGGCAACACGCACACCGTTCTGGGCCTCTTCGACGGCGAGGACATCGTCGAACACTGGCGCATCTCCACGGACGCCCGCCGCACCGCGGACGAACTGGCGGTACTCCTCCAGGGCCTGATGGGCATGCACCCGCTGCTGGGCGAGGAACTCGGCGACGGCATCGACGGGATCGCGATCTGCTCGACGGTCCCGTCGGTCCTGCACGAACTCCGCGAGGTCACCCGCCGCTACTACGGTGACGTACCCGCGGTCCTCGTGGAACCGGGCATCAAGACGGGCGTCCCGATCCTGATGGACAACCCCAAGGAGGTCGGGGCGGACCGCATCATCAACGCGGTGGCGGCCGTCGAGCTCTACGGGGGCCCGGCGATCGTCGTGGACTTCGGCACGGCGACGACGTTCGACGCGGTGTCGGCGCGCGGCGAGTACGCGGGCGGCGTGATCGCCCCCGGCATCGAGATCTCGGTCGAGGCGCTGGGGGTCCGCGGCGCCCAGCTCCGCAAGATCGAACTGGCCCGTCCGCGCGCGGTGATCGGCAAGAACACGGTCGAGGCGATGCAGGCGGGCATCGTCTACGGCTTCGCGGGCCAGGTGGACGGCGTGGTCACGCGCATGGCACGCGAACTCGCGGACGACCCGGACGACGTCACGGTCATCGCGACGGGCGGTCTGGCGCCGATGGTCCTGGGCGAGGCCTCGGTGATCGACGAGCACGAGCCGTGGCTCACCTTGATCGGCCTCCGTCTCGTGTACGAACGAAACATCTCCCGCACGTGACGCTCCGCTGAGGGGCGCTGCGAAGAAGCGCTTTTGTGCTGAGGGGCGGGGCCCTCTCCGTCAGGGCCCCGCCCTCTCCGGTCAGGGCGCCGCCCCCACCATCCCCGCCGACCAGGGCACCGGTCCCCGTCCGGAGGGCACCGCCCGCGGTCACCCGCAACAGCCACGGCCCCCACCCACGCCGCACCACGCACCGCCACCCACGCCGCACCACGCACCGCCACCCGGACGCACCGTACGGGTGGCCCGGACGCGCCACGCCTGCCCCCTGTGCCTCTTTTGTCTGATTAGCGCGTACGGTCACTGCATGCCCACGCCATACGGATCCCGCGGCGGCATGGCGTTCGGTGCGGAGGAGCTGCGTGTGCTCCGCCGCTCCCTCGCCCTCGCCCTCCACCCCGGCTCAGCCTCCGCCGAGGACGTGCAGGACTGCCTCCGCCTCGCCGAGTCCGTCGACGAGGCGGCCCGCGAGAGCGCCCGTCTCAGGGCCTTCCTGCTCGCCGACCTCGCCCGCTACCGCGCCGCCCTGCCCGGCACGGTCAGCGGCTTCCTTCCCCTCCTCCAGGACGCTCTCGACGCCGGCTACCGCCCGACCCCGGACGACCTCGCCGCCCTCCGCGCCCTGCGCGGCAACCCCGCCGCAGCCGCCCTGCTGTACCGCTGCCGCATCCTGGCCGAGCGTGGCGTACGCGCCCGCCCGGCCACCCGCCCGACGGCGTCCACAAGCCCCACCGACGCCCGCCCTGCCGCCGCCCCCCTCTCCCTCTCCATCCCCGCCTCCCGCACCCGCCTCCTCGCCCTCCCGGGCGGCCGCGCGGCCGAAGGCCCGGACGGAAAGCCGGCGGAGAAGCCCGCCCCGGCCCCCACCCCCAAGCCCACGCCGCAGAAGACCCCCCGACCCGACCGGCCCATCCCCACCCCGGGCGAGGTCTTCCCTCCGAAGCGCAAGCCCGGCCCGCCCGCCACCGCCGCTCCACCCGTCCCCCAGGTCCCACCCGCGAACCCCCCACACCAACTCGCGGCGGGCTAGCCCCAACCGACCGGCACCGTCCGGCCCTGGCTACTCTGGGGGCATGGACTACGTCTCCGCGCTCGTGCCCCCCGTTGTGATGGCCGTGTTCTTCATCGGTCTGATCGTGACGATCGTGAAGAGCCAGGGCGGTGCCAACAAGGCCAAGGAGGACGCGTTCGTCGACGCGACCCTCGCGCGCGCGGACAGCGCCCGCCAGGCCTCCGGTGACACCGGCGTCTGACCCACCCCGCCCGCCTCATCGGCGTACGACTCATATGCTTTTCGAGTCGTACGCCCTTTTTGTTGCTGTTTATCGCTGAAAGCGCACGTCCGCCATGCCATTGGTGACATCTCCCACTATTGTGCTGAGAGTGCCTCGCCCATTGGGAGAACTCGAAGACGCGGTCATGACGCGGGTGTGGAAGTGGAACCGCCCGGTGACCGTTCGAGAAGTCCTGGAAGATCTTCAGCGGGAACGGTCCATCGCCTACACCACGGTGATGACCGTTTTGGACAATCTCCATCAGAAGGGCTGGGTACGCCGCGAAGCGGAAGGCCGGGCCTATCGATATGAGGCGGTCTCCACCCGTGCCGCCTACGCGGCCGCGCTGATGAACGACGCCTGGTCGCAGAGCGACAACCCGGCCGCCGCACTCGTCGCCTTCTTCGGCATGATGAGCGAGGAACAGCGGCAGGCGCTCCGCGACGCCATGCGCATCGCACAAGGCCCCGAAGCCGCCGAATCACACGAAACCTTCGCCCGCGCCACTGAGAAGCAGGCCGAGAACAGGGACGAGAACCCGGACGAGAAGGCGGCCGGGAAGGCCGGCCGGAACCCGGACGAGAAGGCGGACGAGAAGGCGGACGAGAACCAGGGCCGGAACCCGGAGGGGATCGTCGCCGAGAACCCCGCCTCCGCCGAGGGCGACCCCGGGCGATAGCGTCCCGCTCATGCCAGCAGAGAGCCCCGCGGAGCATCCCGTGGAGAAGCCCGCAGAGCGCGCCCCCGAAGTCAGCGCAAAAGCCATCACCGTCCGGCGGGCCAGGACCAGCGATGTCCCGGCGGTGCGCCGCCTCCTCGACTCGTACGTCCGACGCGGCATCCTGCTCGACAAAGCGACGGTGACGCTTTACGAGGACATCCAGGAGTTCTGGGTCGCGGAACGGGATGACAACGCCGAGGTCCTCGGCTGCGGCGCGCTCCATGTGATGTGGGAAGACCTCGCGGAAGTCCGCACTCTTGCGGTGAACCCGGACGCCAAGGGGCTCGGCGTCGGTCACCAGTTGCTGGGCAAGTTGCTGCAGACCGCCCGCTGGCTGGGTGTTCGCCGTGTTTTCTGTCTGACCTTCGAAGTGGACTTCTTCGGGAAGCACGGCTTCGTGGAGATCGGAGAGACGCCCGTTGACACCGATGTCTACGCCGAGCTGCTGCGTTCCTATGACGAGGGCGTAGCAGAGTTCCTCGGTCTCGAACGAGTGAAACCGAACACCTTGGGCAACAGCCGGATGCTTCTGCATCTGTGATCGTCGGGCGATCCGCAAGGGATCCTCGACGGGTATTCCGCCGGACCGCCCTGCCCAGGCTCCCTATGTCCGAAACGCGCATGTTTCCGGTCTTCCTGTGGCCTGTCGGTCTCTCCCAGGGGTTTGTGTTTTTCCCGCAAAAGCGGTTTGCTTTCCGACGTACTGCAGTACTGCATATAACAGGGGACTCGAAACAGCGGCGTACGCCGCAGGCCCTCGGCCCTGAAGTTATCGATGAAAGGAAATCCGGTGGCACAGAAGGTTCAGGTCCTTCTTGTCGACGACCTCGACGGTGGCGAGGCCGACGAGACCGTGACGTTCGCGCTGGACGGCAAGACGTACGAGATCGATCTCACGACCGCCAATGCGGACAAGCTTCGTGGCCTTCTCGAGCCCTACGTGAAGGGCGGCCGTCGCACCGGAGGCCGTGCTTCGGGTGGACGTGGAAAGGCGCGGGTCGCTTCCGGCGGCAGCCAGGACACCGCGCAGATCCGCGCTTGGGCGAAGGAGAACGGTTACGAGGTCAACGACCGTGGCCGAGTTCCGGCGTCCATTCGTGAGGCCTACGAGAAGGCCAACGGCTGAGCGCACGAGCGCCGCAGCCGGATCCGGTGGCATTGCGTCGCCATCGTGTCCACCAGTCGTACGAGGTCGGGGGCATCACCATCGCCCCCCACGGCCGACAGCGTCGGCAGCGAGGCTTCCACTTCGCACCCCGGCTCGGGGGGCCGCAGCCAGACGGCGGCCCCCTGTGAACCGGCCCGGCCCAGGGGGAGCGGCCGGGACCCGTTGAGGCCCGACGGCCGGGGCGCCTCGATGTGCCCGCCTGTACCGATCGCCGTGAGGTCCAGGGGCAGCGCGCCCCACTCCAGCCAGTCCAGCAGCCCCGGTAGTTCGTCCGCGCTGCCCGCGGCCACGAGCAGCCGCATCCGGTCTCCCTGAAGAGCCACCGGGGTGGCGGGCCCCAGGTGCCGCAGCGCCGGGAATCCCGCCGCGGCGGGCACGTCCAGGACGTCGAAGCGCAGGCCTGTGGCCAGCCTCAGCGGCAGGCCGGGCATGGTGACCCAGCCCAGCTCGTGCTCGTACCACTGCCGCACGCGACCGCCCGGCCCGCCGGGACCGCCCGGAAACCCCGCGCCACCCGGAACCCCTGGACCACCCGGAACCCCCGCACCACCGAGATCCCCGGGGCCGTCGGGACCGTCGGGACGACCCGGGTCAACCGGGGCGAACGGCCTGCGCGGGAGAGGCACGGTGTGGACCATGCCAAGAGCAACCGTCCGAAACCCCTGAGAGTTACGCTGGGTGGTCCTTTGGATGCACAGAGTGCCGAAAAGGAGGACGCCCGGGGGCGTTCGGCGGCGCAAGGATGTTCGCCCATAGCGGAGGGAACCGGGGCGCGCGGCATGGGAGTGTCAGTGCGTACGGGTAAGACATCCCTAGTGGGAGGGGGCGACACGCAGATAAGGGCGTCTCGCGTTCGCCGTCGGCGTACTGATGGTGAGGGTATCTGCCTGGCCTGCGGGAACATCGTCTCGCACCATCAGGTTGGAGCAGATGTCGGCGTTCGGGGTCAGGAGGCCAAGGACGGTGTCGGCAGTTGGAATGAGCGGTCCCCGCTTGCGGGACTAAGCTGCGGAAGGACAGCGAGGGGAGCGTCCCCTCACTGCCTGACCGCTCTGAGGAGCGATTAACGATGTTCGAGAGGTTCACCGACCGCGCGCGGCGGGTTGTCGTCCTGGCTCAGGAAGAAGCCCGGATGCTCAACCACAACTACATCGGCACCGAGCACATCCTCCTGGGCCTGATCCACGAGGGTGAGGGTGTCGCCGCTAAGGCCCTGGAGAGCCTCGGGATTTCGCTCGAGGCGGTCCGCCAGCAGGTGGAGGAGATCATCGGCCAGGGCCAGCAGGCCCCGTCCGGGCACATCCCCTTCACTCCCCGTGCCAAGAAGGTCCTGGAGCTGTCGCTCCGCGAGGCCCTTCAGCTGGGCCACAACTACATCGGCACGGAGCACATCCTGCTCGGCCTGATCCGTGAGGGCGAGGGTGTCGCCGCCCAGGTCCTGGTCAAGCTGGGCGCAGACCTCAACCGGGTGCGGCAGCAGGTCATCCAGCTGCTCTCCGGTTACCAGGGCAAGGAGACCGCCGCCGCCGGCGGTCCTGCCGAGGGCACCCCCTCCACGTCCCTGGTCCTCGACCAGTTCGGCCGGAATCTCACCCAGGCCGCTCGTGAGTCCAAGCTCGACCCGGTCATCGGGCGCGAGAAGGAGATCGAGCGGGTCATGCAGGTGCTGTCCCGCCGTACGAAGAACAACCCGGTCCTGATCGGTGAGCCCGGTGTCGGCAAGACCGCCGTCGTCGAGGGCCTCGCTCAGGCGATCGTCAAGGGCGAGGTGCCCGAGACCCTCAAGGACAAGCACCTCTACACCCTGGACCTGGGTGCGCTGGTCGCCGGTTCCCGCTACCGCGGTGACTTCGAGGAGCGCCTGAAGAAGGTGCTGAAGGAGATCCGCACCCGCGGCGACATCATCCTGTTCATCGACGAGCTGCACACGCTCGTCGGTGCGGGTGCCGCCGAGGGCGCCATCGACGCGGCTTCGATCCTGAAGCCGATGCTGGCCCGCGGTGAGCTGCAGACCATCGGCGCCACCACACTCGACGAATACCGCAAGCACCTCGAGAAGGACGCGGCCCTCGAGCGCCGCTTCCAGCCGATCCAGGTGGCGGAGCCTTCCCTCCCCCACACGATCGAGATCCTCAAGGGCCTGCGCGACCGTTACGAGGCACACCACCGCGTCTCCATCACGGACGAGGCTCTCGTCCAGGCCGCGACGCTCGCGGACCGTTACATCTCGGACCGCTTCCTCCCGGACAAGGCGATCGACCTGATCGACGAGGCGGGTTCCCGGATGCGGATCCGCCGGATGACCGCGCCGCCGGACCTGCGCGAGTTCGACGAGAAGATCGCGGGCGTGCGCCGCGACAAGGAGTCCGCGATCGACTCGCAGGACTTCGAGAAGGCGGCTTCTCTCCGCGACAAGGAGAAGCAGCTCCTGGCCGCGAAGGCCAAGCGGGAGAAGGAGTGGAAGGCCGGCGACATGGACGTCGTCGCCGAGGTCGACGGCGAGCTGATCGCCGAGGTCCTCGCGACCGCCACCGGCATCCCGGTCTTCAAGCTGACCGAGGAGGAGTCCTCGCGCCTGCTGCGCATGGAGGACGAGCTCCACAAGCGGGTCATCGGCCAGAAGGACGCCGTCAAGGCGCTCTCGAAGGCGATCCGTCGTACGCGTGCGGGTCTGAAGGACCCGAAGCGGCCGGGTGGTTCGTTCATCTTCGCGGGCCCGTCCGGTGTCGGTAAGACCGAGCTGTCCAAGGCGCTCGCCGAGTTCCTGTTCGGTGACGAGGACGCGCTGATCTCCCTCGACATGTCGGAGTTCAGCGAGAAGCACACGGTCTCGCGTCTGTTCGGTTCGCCTCCCGGCTACGTGGGCTACGAAGAGGGCGGGCAGCTGACCGAGAAGGTCCGCCGCAAGCCGTTCTCCGTCGTCCTGTTCGACGAGGTCGAGAAGGCCCACCCGGACATCTTCAACTCGCTGCTCCAGATCCTGGAGGACGGTCGTCTGACCGACTCCCAGGGCCGGGTCGTGGACTTCAAGAACACGGTCATCATCATGACGACCAACCTCGGCACCCGGGACATCTCCAAGGGCTTCAACCTGGGCTTCGCCGCCCAGGGCGACACGAAGTCCAACTACGAGCGCATGAAGAACAAGGTCGCGGACGAGCTCAAGCAGCACTTCCGCCCCGAGTTCCTCAACCGCGTCGACGACGTGGTCGTCTTCCCGCAGCTCACCCAGGACGACATCCTCCGGATCGTCGACCTGATGATCACCAAGGTCGACGAGCGCCTCAAGGACCGGGACATGGGCATCGAACTCGCCCAGTCCGCGAAGGAACTGCTCGCGAAGAAGGGTTACGACCCCGTTCTGGGCGCGCGGCCGCTGCGCCGCACGATCCAGCGCGAGATCGAGGACACCCTCTCCGAGAAGATCCTCTTCGGGGAGCTGCGTCCGGGCCACATCGTGGTCGTCGACACGGAGGGCGAGGGCGAGACCAAGACCTTCACCTTCCGTGGCGAGGAGAAGTCGGCCCTGCCCGACGTCCCCCCGATCGAGCAGGCGGCCGGCGGCGCCGGTCCGAACCTGAGCAAGGACGCGTAACCCTCCGGGGTTCGCGGCACCAAGGGGTGGCCCTGGGACTTCGGTCCCGGGGCCGCCCCTTTTTTTCGTGGGCCGTGCTCACAGCACGCTGTCGGTCCTCTCGATGACGGGACGGCTCGGGAAGAGCCCGAGGACGTGGTCCGGTACGCCGGTCACGTCCGGAGCGAGGTGAAGGGTGACCGTACGCACCCCCGGAAAGAGACCGGGTGCTTTCGTCAGGTCCTCATTGCCGGAGAACTTGTTGAGCCGCAGACGGGTGACGCGTGGGAGAACCGGGCCCGCCTCCCACCCGGTCGCATTCCAGTTGACGCGCAATTCCTCCAGCGCGGGCAGCCGGGTGATCTCCGCGAACTCCGGAGGGGTGAGCCTTACCGGAAGGTTGGCGAGGCTCAGCGTCTTCACCGAGTGCCTGTGGCGCAGGCCGCGCAGTCTGGTGAACGCGAGCGCGTTCCTGGTGAATCGTAGATATTCCAGGGGCAGTTCCCTGGGGAGAGCCGCGTCGAGGGAGTCGGTGCGCAGGGGGATGCCGATGTCGAGCGAGTTCAGGGTGGACGAGCCGGACAGGGGGCTCAGGGAGTCCGGTGCTTCGAGGCCCGGCAGCAGGGCGAGCGACAGCCAGGTGAGGGGCAGCTCGGCGAGCGGTGTCAGGTCGTCGAGGGGGAGACCGCTGAGGTCCAGGCGGGTGAGCCGGCCCTGGTCCGACAGGAACCGCAGGTCACGCAGGCCACGATTGTCGCGTACGACGAGCTCGCGCAGCTGGCCGGGGCGGAGGGCGGAGCGGATGTCGGCCGGGTCGATGTCGCCGACGAGCTGGAGCAGGGACGGTCCGCCCAGTTCGCGCAGTACCCGCAGTTCGGAGGCCGACTGCGCGGTGAAGTACAGCCCCTCCGGCCGGAGATGGGCGATGACCTCCTCCGCGTACCGCTCCGTGTCGAACCGGTGCCAGGTCCACGTCAGCTGGGCCCGTACCGGCAGGGAGGGGTGCGAGCGGAAGCGGGCCAGCACGGGGATGGCGGCGTCCGTACCGACCAGGGAGGCGGTGACGACCACGGCCCGCGCCTCGGCGTCGGTGAGTCCGTCGGGCCCGGGGAGGAGTTCCAGGACGAGCGGCCCGGCCTGGGCGAGCGCGCGGGCCTCCTGCGACGTACGAGGAGGGATGAGCGGGGCGGCGTTCCCCTCCACGACGGCTCGGATACGCGGGTCGAGTTCCGTCGCGTGTTCCAGGGAGGCGAGCGCGAGGAGCCGTACGCGGGTGCCGGCCGGTTCGTCGAGCCGCCCCGCCGTCTCGCTCAAGTCGCCCAGCAGCTGGGCCCGTTCACGCGGCCGTGCATGCGCCACCGCCATCCGGATGACGTCCGCCCACTGCTCGTCGACGGCATTGCGGACGAGCATCCCGAAGTCGCCGTCCTCGACCGCGGCCTTCGCTCCCAGATAGTCCTGGAAGGTGCGGTGGACGAACTCGACGGTGCCGAGGGCGGGTTCGCGCAGCAGGCCGCTGCGGACGAGGAGGTGGCGCAGGATCTGCTCGGCGTCGCCCTGTGCGGCGGCGGACGGCAGGGACGGCAGGACGTCGGCCACGATCCGCTGCGCGCGCTCCCGGTCCATCTCGGACTGGTTGTTGCGGATGAGCCAGTAGGCGAGGCGCTGGAGGAGCTGGATCTGGGGGAGCTCGGTGAGGTGGATGCCGTGGTCCTGGCCCGGCAGGAACATGTCCCGCTCCTCGTCGCGGCGCGACAGCAGCATCGACAGGGCGGCGTCGTACAACTCCTGCCGTCCGTGCGGCAGATAGCCGCGCCGGTCGCGGTGCAGGGCGCAGATGAGCCCGCACATCAGGGGGTTGGTGGCGAGGCGGCCGAGGGCGGGCTTGGTCCCGACGGCGTCGAGGAGCGAGCGTTCGTAGCCGTCGAGGCGTTCGGTGTCGGAGGCGTCGATGCGGGCGGCGGTGTGCCAGCGGCGGACGAACGCGGCGACGTCGTCGCGGTCCATGGGGGAGAGCATGAGTTCGGTGAAGCCGTCCGGGGTGAGCCAGTTCTCACGCACGGCGGAGGGGCGGGAGGTCACCAGCCACTGGTTGCCGGGGTAGACGTCCAGCAGCTCGCGCAGCCATCGCCGGGTCCGCTCCCGTTCCCGCTCGGGTATCTCGTCGATCCCGTCGACGAGGAGCAGCCCGCGCCGGGCGCTCAGCACCCGGTCCGCCCAGCCGTCCGGCTGGGTGGCGTGGAAGGGGACGCGGACGGCGTCGAGGAAGCCGTCGGGGGCGGGCAGTCCGCCGGGCCGCCGTACGAGGCTCCGCAGCGGCAGCACGAACGGAACGCGGTCGCCGCGCTCCCCCCGGGCCGTGGTCACGGCCAGCCACTGCACGAGCGTGGTCTTGCCGGAACCGGCGACACCGCGCAGCAGCACCAAGTCGTGCTCCGCGAATGCCTGTTCGGCGGGCAGGGTGGTGTGGGGGGCGGCGATTCCGGCGGTGGTGTCGTTGTCCTCCGCGGGACGCAGTGCCTGGATGCTGAGGTAGGCGGCGTCGAGGGGCCAGCGCTCGGGGGAGTTCACGAGGTCGATGCCGTAGATGGTGAGGCGGCTGTGCTTGGTGGCGACGTAGGCGAGATAGCGCTCCTCGAAGGAGGGGTCCGTGCCGCCGGTCGGGGGAGTCCGGGCGATCAACTCGTCGATCTTCGCGATGAGTTCGCTCTGCCGCCGGGTCTGCTCGACGAGCGTGCGGGCCACAAAGGTGGAGCGCTGGGTGAAGAAGTGCAGGATGTGCAGGCAGGCGTTTTCGAGGAGACGCTCGTAGAAGAGGGTGGCGTCGAGGGAGAGATGGCGGTCGGGGGCCTCGCTCGCGACCCGCAGATGCAGGGCGAGGGTCTGGTGACCGAGCCGCACGGCCTGTACGTCCGTCATGTCGAGGTCGCCGAGGGAGTGCAGGGTGCGGGCGAGGGCGTGCACGACGGCGGGCTCCTCGTCCACCGGGAGCGGCCGCTCGCCCTCCGACTTGACGGCTCTCCGGACCAACTCGGCCGCGAGCTTGGTGAGTTCCTTCTCGGCGAGGGCGCGTTTCTCACCCTTGAACGACACGAACTCCGATACGCGTACGGGCTTTTCGACGAGCCCGGCTCCCGGCCCCTCGGCCACGAAGAGCTTCTTGACGAGCGGGGTGACCACGCTCGAGGCCAGCTTGACGCCGATGGACGCTGCTTCCATGTCGCTCCCCCGCGGGCATGGTGGGTCGGTCGAAGGTGATCAATTGTGGGTCAGCCGACGGCATGCGGGCATCACTCGGTTTCGGCGACGGTGACGTGCGCCGTGCAGACGCAACGTGGTGAGCGCGCGGAGCCCGGCGAGACCGCCGACTCCCCGCGGGGTCAGCTCCCGCAGCCGGAGGGGGCTGGTCAGCACCTCCGGGGCGAGGACCGACAGCATGTCGTGCGTCTCGTACTCGCCGTTGAACCTGGCCCCGGACCGTGGCCCGATGCCGCGCGGCGCCGTCCGCTGTCCGGAATTGCGCACCCCGAGGGCGAGGAGCCTGCGGCTGCGGACGTCCGTGACCGCCGTCTTCTCGTCCGGCGGGAACGGGCGCTCGCCCGGTGAGTCCACCGCCTCCCGGACGAGCCGCGCGGCGAGTTTCGCCACGCCCTTCTCCGCCGGCGACCGCTGCTCGCCGCGGAAGGAGACCAGAGCGGACAGGCGTACCGGCCGGTCCACCGGGCCCGCGCCGGGCGCCTCGCGTACGAAGAGCTTCTTCACCAGCGGTGCGACGAGGCTCGAGGCCGGCCGCGTGCCGAGGACCACGGGATCCATCTGCCGTTCCCCCTGAACACCGTCCCGAAGCAGGGCAGTCAGAGTAGCCCGCGTCACATTGCCAAGTCCCCTGATCTTGGCGGCTGGTGACATGGCGCACAGGCGATTTGTCCGGTACTAGGCCGAATAGTGGATGCGCATAGACGGGCAAAAAGGACTTTCGACCCAGAGTCCCGGGTGGGGTTCCCATGGTGCTGACCGGGTTGTATGCCGAATGTCCGTTCTGTCAAGGGTCGTAAGTTTTCGGGCGAACTACGAGCTTTCGTCGTAGATCACAGGTTTGGGGGTCTGTGGGGGGAGGGGTTACCAAGGGATGGTCCACGCGGCGAGTACGTCGATCGCCGGGTGGTTTCTTGTGCCCCCGCCCCCGTCATCACGAGGTATCCATGTCGAAGCGCGTCACGTCCCGTCTCTCCCGTACGTCCCTGATCCGTAAGCGTGCGGCCGCCCTGGCCGTGGGCCTGGGGGCCTCGGCCGTGCTGGGCGCCGGGGTCGCGTCCGCCGCCGACACCGGGCTCCACGCCAGTGCGGCCGGTGCCGTGCAGACCCAGGCCGCCGCGGCCAAGAAGGCGCCCTCCGCCTCCTGGATCGACCCGGTCAAGAAGTACGCGCTCTCCGCGGGCTTCAACCAGGCCGGCGGCATGTGGGCCCACAAGCACTCCGGTCAGGACTTCGCCGTGCCCAGCGGTACCGAGGTCCTCGCCGCGCACGGCGGCACCGTCGTCAAGGCCGGCGGCAACGGCGCCGGTGACGGTCCCGCGTACGGCAACGCCATCGTCATCAAGCACGGCAACGGCACCTACTCCCAGTACGCCCATCTGTCGCGCATCGACGTGCGGATCGGGCAGGTCGTCGCCACCGGTCAGCACATCGCGCTCTCCGGCAACACCGGTAACTCCAGCGGCCCGCACCTGCACTTCGAGATCCGTACGACCCCGAACTACGGGTCCGGCATCGACCCCGTCGCCTTCCTCCGGGCCCACGGCGTCACCGTCTGACGAGCCCCGGAGGACTCAGGCGGCGCCGTGCGCCTGGGTCACCAAGTCGATCGCGACCTCCAGGACAGCCTTGCGCTTGTCCTCGGGGTCGCCTTCGACGTCTTTGAGGACGAACATCCCCGCGTGCATCGTGAAGAGCGCGCTGACGCAGCGGACCTGGTCGGTCAGCGCGGCCTCCGGCTCCCTGATGATGTCGAGCATGCTGAGCATGCGGTCCTTGAACGTCTCGCCGACGCTCAGTTCGCGCACCGTCGCCTGGTTCTCCTGCATGAAACGGAAGAGCGGCGCCGCGCCGGTGAGGGCCTCGCTGTAGCGGGTCAGGACCTGCTGCTTGGTCTCCAGGGTGTGTGGCTGCTGCCGGCCCCAGTCGATCAGCTCGTCCAGCGGCCTCGTCAGGTCCTCGAAGAGGCTGATGAGGATCTCTTCCTTGGTCTTGAAGTGGTAGTAGAGCGCCGCCTTCGTGACATCGAGGTGCTCCGCGATCTCGCGCAGTGACGTCTTCTCGTAGCCCTGCTCGGAGAAGAGTTCGAGGGCCACGTCCTGGATGCGCTGGCGGGTGTCCCCGCGGCGCTGTCGCTTGGTGCCGTCCATGGTGCCGCCCATCCTCGTACTCCTCGCGCTCCCCTGAAAACTTACTTGCCGCCCGACTAGTGAAGCTAAACTTACTTGACGCCCGGCTAGTTACGGGTCTAGTTTCCCAGCGTAGTCAACTTGCCGGTCGGCAAGTAAGTAGTTCGGGCAGAGGCCGGCACGGTCAGCGGCACCTAGGGGAGTGGGAAAGTGGCGGACAACACAGGAGCGGGTGGCAGCGGCGACAGCGCCGTCGGCACCGAGAAACAGCCGCGCAGCGTACGGGTCGTACTGCTCGCGCTCATGATCGCGATGCTGCTCGCGATGCTGGACAACATGATCGTCGGCACCGCGATGCCGACCATCGTGGGCGAACTGGGCGGGCTCCAGCACCTGTCGTGGGTGGTCACCGCGTACACCCTCGCGACCGCCGCCTCCACCCCGCTGTGGGGCAAGATCGGCGACATGTACGGGCGCAAGGGCGCCTTCATGACCTCGATCGTGATCTTCCTGATCGGCTCCGCGCTGAGCGGCATGGCCCAGGACATGGGGCAGCTCATCGGGTTCCGGGCCGTTCAGGGCCTCGGTGCCGGCGGGCTCATGGTCGGCGTCATGGCCATCATCGGGGATCTCATTCCGCCCCGTGAGCGCGGCAAGTACCAGGGCATGATGGCCGGTGTGATGGCGCTCGCGATGATCGCCGGACCGCTGGTCGGCGGCACCATCACCGACCACCTGGGCTGGCGCTGGTCGTTCTACATCAACCTGCCGCTGGGCGCCGTGGCGCTGGCCGCCGTCAGCGCCGTGCTGCACCTGCCGAAGAAGCGCTCGCAGGCGCGGATCGACTACCTGGGCGCCGGTCTGCTGACCGTCGGCATCACCTCCATCGTGCTCGTCACCACCTGGGGCGGCAGCGAGTACGCCTGGGGCTCCGCCGTGATCATGGAGCTCATCGGGATCGGTGTCGCCGCGCTCGTGGGCTTCGTCTTCTGGCAGACCAAGGCGGCCGAGCCGGTCATGCCGCTGCACATCTTCCGCAGCCTCAACTTCACGCTGATGTCCGTCATCGGCTTCATCACCGGCTTCGTGATGTTCGGCGCCGTCCTCTTCCTGCCGCTGTACCAGCAGTCGGTGCAGGGCGCGTCCGCGACCAACTCCGGGCTGCTGCTCCTGCCGATGCTCGGCGCGATGCTGGCCGTCTCGATGGTCGCCGGACGGGTCACCACCAACAGCGGCAAGTACAAGGTCTTCCCGATCGTCGGCAGCGTGCTGATGACGGCGGGGCTGTTCCTGCTCGCCCAGATGGACACGGACACCAGCCGGTTCACCTCCGGTGTGTACATGGCGGTGCTCGGCGCGGGCATGGGCTGCCTGATGCAGATCACCATGCTGGTCGCGCAGAACAGCGTCGAGATGAAGGACATGGGCGTCGCCTCGTCCTCGACCACGCTGTTCCGGACCCTCGGCTCGTCCTTCGGCGTCGCGATCATGGGCGCGCTGTTCAACCAGCGGGTCGAGGACGAGATGGCCGCGCGGGCCGGGGCGCTGGGCTCCAAGGTGACCGAGCAGTCGGCGCAGCTGGACGCGGCGAGCCTGGCGAAGCTGCCGGTCGCGGCCCGGGAGGCGTACCAGTACGCGGTCTCCGCCGGTACGCACTCCGCGTTCCTGCTGGGCTCGGTGGTCGCCGTGGTCGCGCTGGTCGCCTCGGTGTTCGTGAAGGAGGTCCCGCTCAAGGGGGCGGGGCCGCAGAAGCCGGCCGAGGACGCGGCTGGGGACGCCGCGAGTGACGTGCCGCCGAAGCAGACGGTGGCAGAGTCCGTCTGATCCGACGCACGTCCACCTCGGTCCGAAGGCCCCCGGCGTTGTCCGCCCCGGGGGTCTTCGCCTGTCCGGGGCGGGGCGAGGCGGTGGCGAACCTGGGGTCCGTGGGGCGGTGCGATGCCGGCGGCCCGTAGCGGTGCCGGGCTCGCCCCGGAACCGGGCCGCTGTCAGCCGCCCGACAGTGGCAGCTCAGCCGCCCGACAGTGGCAGCATCGGGAAGCTCCCGGTGTTCGTCGGTGCGTGCTCCGGCAGCCACAGCACCGCCACCGCGCCCTCGGCCGGTACGTCGCCCGGGGCGCCCGCGGGGCGTACGTTGCGGAAGGTCAGCCGGGCGCCGAGCACCCGCGCCTGGCCCGCCGCGATCGTCAGTCCGAGGCCGTGCCCGTGGCCGGCACGGTCCGTGCTGCCCGTACGGAAGCGACGGGGGCCGTCGGCGAGCAGTTCCTCGGGGAAACCGGGACCGTGGTCGCGCACGCGGATCACCCGGCCCTCGACGGAGACCTCGATCGGCGGCTTGCCGTGCCGCGCCGCGTTGGCGAGCAGGTTGAACAGCACGCGCTCCAGACGGCGCGGGTCCGTCGTGACCTCCGACTCGTGGACCACCCGCACCTCGATGTCCGCGTCCTTCGCCGCCACCCGCCGGGACACGAACTCGCCGAGCATGATGTCCTGCAACTCGGCCCGCTCGGACGCCCCGTCGAGCCGCGCGACCTCCAGGACGTCCTCGACGAGCGTGCGCATGGCCTGCGCCCGGTCGCGGACGAGCTCCGTGGGGCGGCCGGGCGGCAGCAGCTCCGCGGCCGTCAGCAGGCCGGTCACCGGAGTGCGCAGCTCGTGCGCGATGTCGGCGGTGACCCGGCGCTCGGCCTCGATGCGCTGCTGGAGCGCGTCCGCCATCGCGTCCACGGCCCGCGCGAGATCGTCCGTCTCGTCGCGTACGACACCGCCGATGGCGTCCCGCACCCGTACGTCGCGCTCGCCCTGGGCGACCTGGTTCGCCGCGGCCGCCGCCTTGCGCAGCCGCCGCGACAGCTGGCCGCCGATGAGCACACCGAGCGCGGAGCCGCCGAAGACGACCGCGATCGAGCCGATGATCAGCGCCTGGTCGAGGTCCTTCATGATGTCCGCGCTGCGGTCCGTGAACCGGGTGTGCAGCGAGAGAACCCGGCCGTCCTTGAGCGGTACGGCGGCCCAGATGTCCGGCACGCCGTGCGGCCCGTCGGCCACGTACGTCGCCCGCCGGCCCTGCGTGACCTTCATCATCAGGTCCCTCGGGATGGCCGGGTCGTCGAGCTTGACCCCGAAGCTCTGGGCCCGGCCCGCCTCGTACATGCGCTCGGCGACCTGGATGCGCTCGTCCGCCAGGTCACGCGCGTTGTCCAGCATCGACACCCGCGCGGCGTTGTGCACGACCAGGCTCAGTGCGAGCGCCACCAGCGCGCCGACCAGCGCGATCGCCGCGCTGATCTTCCACCTCACACCGGTGCGGATGCCCGCGCCGACCCCTACGACACCGGACCGGACGCCCGCGCGCACGCCGGTGCCCGCTCCGGTCCGGGGGCGCGCGCGTCCCCCGTCGGCGCTGGTGCGGATGCCCGTGCGCCCCGGGCCCGCCGTACCGGCCGGACCCGGGCGCCGAAGATTCCCCCGCATACCCCTGCTCAGGCCTTCAACTTGTAGCCGAAGCCACGGACCGTGTCGATCCGGTCCTGGCCGATCTTCGTCCGCAGCCGCTGCACATGGACGTCCACGACCCGGGTGTCACCGCCCCAGCCGTAGTCCCACACACGTTCGAGCAGCTTGTCGCGGGACAGTACGGTGCCGGGCGCCGAGGAGAACTCGAGGAGCAGGCGCATCTCGGTCGGTGTCAGTGCCACCGGCTGTCCGGACCGCCGTACCTCCATGCCCTCGGTGTCGATCTCCAGTTCGCCGAACGTGAGCACGCCGCCGTCCGGTGCCGAGGAGTCCTCGGCCGGCCGGGAGTTCGGCCCGCTCGCGTGGCCGAAACGGCGCAGCACCGCGCGGATGCGTGCGACGAGGACCGCTCCGTCGAAGGGCTTGGTCACATAGTCGTCGGCGCCCGCCTCCAGGCCCAGCACGACATCGATCGAGTCGGCGCGCGCGGACAGCATGATCACGGGCACAGTCGACTCGTCCCGGATGCGGCGGCACAGCGAGACGCCGTCGAGCCCGGGGACCATGACGTCGAGGAGGGCGATGTCGGGGCGGTTCGCGCGGAACGCCTCCAGGCCCGACAGGCCGTCGGGCATGGCGGTGACCGCGAAGCCGTCGCGCTCCAGCGCGAGTTGGGTGGCCTCGCGGATGACGTCGTCGTCCTCGACGAACAGGACGTGGGTCTGCTCTGCCATCCGGTGCTCTCAGTTGCTTTCGGTCGGGGCCGGGGGCGGGCCGTCAGTTGGGGGCCGGGGTGGCCGAGTCCGTGCCGCCCACCGCGTTGCTGTACTCGGTGTGGGTGCGGGACTCCTCGGAGAAGCGGTTCGCCGACCAGCTGTAGGTGATCACTTCCTCGCTGGACGGATAGGAGACCGGGTCGTCCTTCTCGTACATCTGCTGGGTGACCACCAGCTCACCCCGGTCGATCTCCGCGTACACCGGCGGTTCCTCGGCCCTGAACACATTCTCGTACGAGTGGCCCTGCTCGCGATAGACGTACGAGCCGATGCCGACCGCGTCACCGCAGGTCATCACGTTGACCACGATGTCGTCCGCGGACCCTCCGGTCAGATCGCCGTACGACACGTCGACCGGGTACTCGTCGGCGACGCACGGCTTCAGGGCGCGCTTGACCGCCGCGCCGACCTTCGGGTCGTCCTTGACGAGCTTGACCGCGTCCACGGACTTGGGCGCCTTGCTGGGCGAGACCGTGGGGGTGGCCGCGCCCGCCGCCACCGAGTCGCTGCCCGCCGGGCCCTCGTCCCGGGCGCCGGTGCCGCCGGTGCCGCAGGCGGAGACAGAAAGGCCGAGGACGGCGAGCCCGGCCACCGCCGCGATCGCCGCCTTGAGGGCGCCCCTGGCCCGCAGGGACTCCGTTCCTAGGCCGCGCAACGCTCCCGCTCCTCACGCTCCAGCGCGCGTGCGTCCAGGTCGCGGCTCTCCAACTCCTCGCGGAGCCGGGCGAGCGCCCGGTGCAGCGTGCTCTTGACCGTTCCGGCCGACATGCCGAGCGCGGCGGCCGTCTCCTCCGTGGACATCTGCTCCCAGTGTCGCAGCACGACGACACTGCGTTGCTTCGGAGCGAGCACCTTCAGGATGTCCATCAGCAGGGCGCGGTCCGCGTGCTGCTCGGTGGAGTCGTCGACGGACGCGTCCGGGAGCTGCTCGGTGGGGACCTCCTCGAGCTTGCGGGCCCGCCACCACTCCGTCCGCGTGTTGATCATTACGCGGCGCAGGTACGCGTCCGCCAGCCGCTTGTCCGCGATCCCGTCCCAGCGGCCGTACGTCCGTACGAGAGCGGTCTGGAGCAGGTCCTGGGCGTCGACCGGGTCCGGGACCAGGCGGCGTGCACTGCGCAGCAGCGCGTCCTGCCGGGTACGTACGTACTCTTCGAACTCGAGCACCTCGCCGTGCGCCATGTTCAACCGCCTCCCGTTCCCCGTTTCCGACCTGTCCGCTGTCGGCTCTTCATCGCTGCCGCGCTTCTGGCTTTTCGCTTCGAAGCCGCTCGCACCGCGGCGTCCGCGGTACGCCAATGAAGCTACGGAGGTGTTGTCACGGGGTTGTCCGAGGCAGCCTGCGGCGAACGCTCGGCTGTCCGTCGGTTGTGTAACGGATGTAGGAACGGGGTAAGACGGGGCGGCGGATGGGGTGGAATTGGGGGTTTTTGTCGCGGGCGAGGCTGTGTTTCGAAGGCCGGGGGCTGTGTATCGGCAATCGATGGGCTGTGAAGAACGGCCGGCGGTCGGTGGACTCAGCTGTGGGGGAGGCGGTAGAGGCCGCCGGGGAGGGGCTCGACGAGGCCGTCGGCGACCAGGCCGTCCAGGGCGCGGGCGCGCTGCACCGGCTCGTCCCACACGCGGTCGAGCGCCGACTGCGGAACCGGGGTCACGGCTTCCCGCAGGACGGCGAGGAGCCTGCCGCGGACCTGACGGTCCGTACCGGCGTACGTCTGGCCGCGGCGCGGCGGCCCGTCGTGCTCGGGCTTGCCCGCGAGTCGCCAGGCGCACTGGCCGGCGATCGGGCAGCGGTGGCAGGTCTCGTTCTTCGCCGTGCAGACCAGCGCGCCGAGCTCCATGGACGCGGCGGCCCAGCGGGACGCGGTGCTCTCGTCCTCGGGGAGCAGCGCGCGGGCGAGCTTGCGCTCGGCTGCGGTGGTGGCGTTGGGCGGGTACTGCACACCGGTGACGGCGCGGGCGAAGACACGGCGGACGTTGGTGTCGAGAACGGCGTGGCGCTGGCCGTAGGCGAACGACGCGACGGCCGCGGCGGTGTATTCGCCGATGCCGGGCAGCGCGAGCAGCTGGGCGTGCTCCGTGGGTACGTCGCCGTTGTGGCGTTCCGTTATGGCGACGGCGGCGCCGTGCAGGCGCAGCGCGCGCCGGGGGTAGCCGAGGCGGCCCCAGGCGCGGACGGCTTCGCCGGGCGCCTCCTTGGCGAGGTCGGCGGGGCGGGGCCAGCGGGCGAGCCACTGCTCGTAGACGGGCAGCACGCGGTTGACCGGTGTCTGCTGCAACATGAACTCACTGACCATCACGCCCCAGGGGCCGGCGTCGGGGCGGCGCCACGGGAGGTCACGGGCGTGCTCGTCGAACCATGCGATGACCTGGGCGTGCAGGGCCTCGCCTGGGGCGCCGGGGGCGGGGGAGGTGGGGCTCGGGCTTTGGCTTGGCGTGGGCTTCGTGGGTGCAGTCATGGCGAAGTCGATCCTGCCATGCGGGGTGGTGTGGGTTCGCGTTCTGACGGGGGTGGGTCGGGGGTGTGCCGGGGTGGGGCGGGCGGTGCCGGGCCGTGCCGGGGTGTCCTGGCGTCGTCGGGGGCGTTGCGTGTGGGGGCTGTGGGGGCTGTGGGGGCTGTGGGGGCTGTGGGGGCTGTGGGGGCTGTGGGGACTGTGTCTGGGTGTCGTGGGCGGGGCGGGGCGGGGCGGGTGCGGGGCTGTGCGGTTGCGTCGGGGCGCTGGGACCGTGGTGGGGCGCTGGGACCGTGGTGGGTGGGGCCGTGCCGGTGTGCGGGCCCGTCGCGGCGCGGCGCTTCCTCTGTCCTCCTCGCCCGCCCCTCCACCCACCCGGCGTGGCGTCCGCCCCAAAGAGGGCAGGCGCTCGGGCAGTTGATCGGTGGTCGGCGTGGCGCGACCGTGATGATGATCTGGAAAAAGTTGAGGTGTGGGGCGGCGGGTGGGGCGAGCTGCGCTGCCGATCTCTCGTAGAGTTTGCGCCGTGGGATCTATGCGCAATCCGGTCGGGCCGCTTCCCTCCTCCATCTACTGGCGACGGAGGGCCGTTCTGCTGTCCGTGGTCGGTCTGTTGGCACTGCTCGTCGTGTGGGTGGTGGGATCCGGCGGCGGTGGCGGGAAGAACGGCGCGGACGGGTCCAACGGGAAGCACCCCACGTCCTCGATCACACCCGGGCCGTCCAGCTCCGGGCCCGCGATCAGCCAACACCCGGGCGGGCGCGACGAGTCGGGCAGTGGGGACGGCTCGGGTTCGGGTTCGGGGTCGGAATCCGGCTCCGGTTCGGGGTCAGGGTCCGGCGGTTCGGGAGGTGCGGCCGGAGGGTCCGACGACGGATCCAACGGTGGTGGCGGTGCCGACGGTCAGCTGCCCGCCGGTTCCACCCTCCCCAACTGCACCGCGAGCATCGTCAAGTTGACGCTGCGCAGTCTCCGTAACTCGTACGCCCCCGACCGGACGCCGACGTTCGAGCTGACCGCCAAGAACTCCTCGGGCAGCGACTGCAAGGTCGATTTCGGCCCGAAGAACTCGGTATTGACGATCACGCAGGCCGACGGCGACAACGACATCTGGTCCTCGGCCGACTGTCCCAAGGACTCCGGAAGCGCCCTGTTCCGTGTCCCGGCGGGCGACAGCGCGACGTACACGGTGAAGTGGGACCGCAAGCCCAGTGCCCCCGAGTGCGCCACGCCTCCGGCCGGTTCGGCCGCGGCGGGAACGTACCTGGTGGAGGCCAAGGCGCCGGGCTTCAAAAAGGCCCAGACGTCATTCGTCCTGGCGAAGGACTAGCCGGGGGGCCGACCGGATCCGCCCAGCCCCAGGGGGGCGACCGGAATGCACGGCCTCAGGAGGGCGGGCCGGATCCGCCCGGCCCCACGGGGGCGACCGGAATGCCCGGCCCCAGGAGGGCAGCGGGCCGGAAATGCCCGGCCCCAGGAAGGCAGCGGGCCGGAAATGCCCGGCCCCAGGAGGGCGGCAACCCGCCGACGCGAGTAAGCGACCCCACCCCCGTGCGGCCGCCCCCACACACCGCACCCCACCCCCGGCCAAGCCGCCGGCAGGCTAGACGTACCGCTCCAGAATCGAAGACTCCGCCAGCCGCGACAGCCCTTCCCGGACGCTGCGCGCCCGCGCCTCGCCCACGCCGTCGACCGTCTGCAGGTCGTCGACGCTCGCGGCGAGCAGCTTCTGCAGGCCGCCGAAGTGCTCCACGAGGCGGTCGATGATCGCACCCGGCAGGCGCGGCACCTTCGCGAGCAGACGGAACCCGCGCGGGGAGACCGCCGAGTCCAGTGCCTCGGGGGAACCCGTGTACCCCAGTGCCTTGGCCACGGTGGCGAGCTCGAGCAGCTCCGCGTGAGTGAGCGCGTCCAGCTCGTACAGCGCCTGGTCGACCGTGCGGGAGCGCTTGGCCGTCGGCTCGGGCACGTAGTCGCGGACCACCAGCTCGCGCTCGGGCTCCACGCCGGCGATCAGCTCGTCCAGCTGGAGGGCCAGAAGACGTCCGTCCGTGCCCAGTTCGACCACGTATTCGGCGATTTCGGTGGCGATGCGGCGCACCATCTCCAGACGCTGGGCCACCGCCGACACATCCCGGACCGTGACCAGATCCTCGATCTCCAGCGCGGAGAGGGTGCCCGCCACCTCGTCCAGACGGAGCTTGTAGCGCTCCAGGGTCGCCAGGGCCTGGTTGGCCCGGGACAGGATCGCCGCCGAGTCCTCCAGGACGCGGCGCATTCCGTCCACGTACAGCGCGACGAGCCGCATGGACTGGGAGACGGAGACCACGGGGAAGCCGACCTGCTTGCTCACCCGGTCCGCGGTGCGGTGGCGCGTGCCTGTCTCCTCGGTGGGGATCATGGGGTCGGGGACCAGCTGCACGCCCGCCCGGAGGATCTTGGAGAGATCCGAGGAGAGCACGATGCCGCCGTCGAGCTTGCACAGCTCACGCAGGCGCGTGGCGGTGAACTCGACGTCCAGCACGAAGCCGCCGGTACACATGGCTTCGACGGTCTTGTCGGACCCGAGCACGATGAGTCCGCCGGTGTTGCCCCGGAGAATCCGTTCAAGCCCGTCGCGCAGCGCCGTGCCGGGCGCCACGGCGCTCAGTGAGGCGCGCATCAGGCCATCGGCACCGGAGCTCCCGCCGGATTTTCCGGGAGCTGCTGCCCGGTCGTTGGCTGCCACTGCACTCCTCCGGTCGCAGGTTCTGAGGCGCTCCCGTTTCGCACACTTGGTTCGTACGGACGGGCGAGACCAGGGCAAAGTCTACCGGCGGTCCTCCTCGTCCCGTGGGGCCTCTCGCCGACGGGAGCGCGGAAGGACTCGCAGGGCGTCCCCGATGTCCGCCACTTCCAGGACCTTCATACCCGAAGGGATCTTGCCGGGGTCGGTCGGGACCAGGGCGTGAGTGAAGCCCAGGCGGTGTGCCTCGGCAAGCCGGCGCTGGACGCCCGTGACCCGTCTGACCTCGCCCGCGAGGCCCACCTCGCCGATCGCGACCAGGTTTTTCGGCAGCGGGGCGTCGCTCGCCGCGGAGGCCAGCGCGAGGGCGATCGCCAGGTCCGCGGCCGGCTCCGAGAGGCGTACGCCGCCGACCGTCGCCGAGTAGATGTCCCGTTTTCCGAGGGCGCTGATCCGGCCGCGCTGCTCCAGGACGGCCAGCATCATCGAGACGCGGGAGGTCTCCAGGCCGGACGTCGTGCGGCGCGGGGTCGGGATCTGGGTGTCGACCGTGAGGGCCTGCACCTCGGCCACCAGGGGGCGGCGGCCCTCCAGGGTCACGGTCAGGCAGGTGCCCGGAACGGGCTCGGCACGCCGGGTGAGGAACAGGCCGCTGGGGTCGGCCAGGCCCGTGATCCCCTCGTCGTGCAGCTCGAAGCAGCCGACCTCGTCCGTCGCCCCGTATCGGTTCTTGACGCCCCGAACGAGACGGAGGCGTGCGTGGCGGTCGCCCTCGAAGTGCAGGACGACGTCCACCAGGTGCTCGAGGAGGCGGGGGCCCGCGATCGTGCCGTCCTTGGTGACATGGCCCACCAGGAGCGTGGACATCCCGCGCTCCTTGGAGGCGCGGATGAGCGCCCCGGCGACCTCGCGGACCTGGGCCACGCCGCCCGGCGCCCCGTCGATCTCGGGCGACGCCACCGTCTGCACGGAATCCATGATCAGCAGCGACGGCTTCACCGCGTCCAAGTGGCCGAGGACGGCGGCCAGATCGGTCTCGGCCGCCAGATACAGGTGGTCGTCGATGGCCTTGATGCGGTCGGCGCGCATGCGCACCTGGCTCGCCGACTCCTCGCCCGTGACGTACAGCGTGCGGTGCTCGTCGCTCGCCGCCTTCGCCGCGACGTCGAGCAGGAGCGTGGACTTGCCGACGCCGGGCTCGCCCGCGAGGAGGACGACCGCGCCGGGGACGAGCCCGCCGCCCAGGACACGGTCCAGCTCGGGTACGCCGGTGGAGCGGGCGGTGGCCTGGCGCCCGTCGACCTGGCCGATGGGCAGGGCGGACGTGGTGACCCGGCCGGGCGTCGTGGTCCGCACCGCGGGCGTGCCGTACTCCTCGACCGTCCCCCAGGCCTGGCATTCGGGGCAGCGGCCGAGCCACTTGGCCGTCTGCCAGCCGCACTCCGTGCAGCGGTAGGACGGCCGATCCTTCGCGGTCTTCGTACGGGCAGCCATGCACGAACCGTAACCGAGCCCACTGACAACGCCGTCCGCGTACCGCGACCACGGCCGTACGGGGCCCCCGGCCGGGCAGGCCGCACATCAAGAAGCGCAGCCCGCACATCAAGAAGCCGGTCGCGGTTCTCCCGGGGCGGGCGGTGGGCGCGGGGCGACGTCATCGCGCCGGGGAGCGCCCGCCGCGCCCGCCGCCACCCCGCGATTCGGCCACCGTCCACCAGGAACGAGCCACGGAATCCTGGGTTCGTGTCCCCTTATGAGGGATCGTTTCACCCGTACGGAGTAAATGTGCGCAAGGGGGCAGAAGGGGCCACCTGTCGGCGCCTACGGTCGCACGAGTGATGAGCAGCAGTCCGGAAACCTTCACGCACACAACCGGCGCACACCGGGCGCACGGAGATGCACGCAAGCGGGTGACAGCGCCCCGAGGCGCGACGGCCCGCACCACGGCCCAGCGCCCGTCCGCGCGCTACGAGCCCTATCTGGACGGCCTGTTCACCTACTGCCTGTCGGTGCTGTGCGACCACGACGCCGCGACCGCCGCGCTCGGCGACGTCCTCGCGCTCGCCGAGCGCCGTCACCCGCGCGGCCCGGCGGCGGGTGACCGCCGGGCCTGGTTGTACGCCCTCGCCCGCTGGGCCTGTCTGCGCAAGCTCGCCGAGACCAGACGCCACCGGCAGGCCACCCACGCGGTCGGCCGGCGCGCGGCCCGCGAGGACGGCGAGAACCTCTCGACGCGGCCTGCCGCCGACCGGCGCACGGCCGAGCCGACCGGTTCCGTCCCGGCCACCGAGGAGGACCGGGCCCGGCGGCAGCGCGAACTCGCCCTGCTGGCCTGGCCGGAGGCCGCCGGCACCACCCCCGAGCAGCGCGAGGCGCTCGAACTCGCCGTACGCCACCAGCTCGGCGCCCCCGAGGTCGCCGCCGTCCTCGGCATGAATCTCACCGCGGCGCGCGAACTCCTCGCCGCCGCGGCCTGCGAGGTCGAACGCACCCGCGCGGTCCTCGCCGTCGTCGAGACCGGCAGCTGCCCGAGCGTCGCCCGTCTGACCGGCGACAACCAGCTCGTCCTCAGCTCCGCCCTGCGCCGCGAGCTCGTCCGGCACGTCGACGACTGCCCGTGCTGCCGCCGCACCGCGGAACGCGCGCTCCCGGACGCCGCCTGGCCCGGCACCAGCGTCACGCCCGCGGAGCTGCCCGTGCTGGAGGCCCCGCGCGCGGCCCTGCACCTGGCGATGGCGCACGTCCCACGCGCGCGTGGTGGCGCCCCCCGCTTCGACCGGCGGGGATTCCCGATGGACCCCAAGGACCGGGCGGCCCGTCGGGACCGCTTCCGCGCGCGTGCCGTCACGACAACGGTCGTCGCCACCGTCATCGCCGCCCCCGTCCTCGCCCTGTGGGCCGCCTACCGGGGCGCACCGCTCACCGGCGAGGGCGTGGACGGCCGCTCCGCCACCGCGAGCGAGGCCCACGCCACCGACACCCTCGACGGCGAGGAGGCGAGCGGCTACGAGAACGCGGGCAACGCGAGTGCGCGTCCCGTCTCCGGCTTCACCAAGGGCGGCCGCTCGCCCGACGTCTCCGTGGAGGTCGTCAGCGCGAAGACCGGGGGCAGGGCCGCCCACCTTTCCGTGACGGCCGGCCACAACGGCGACACGACCCTCGTCACCCTGACGGCGTCCGGGAGATCACCGGTCCACTGGTCGGCCCGCTCAGGAGCGCCCTGGCTCTATCTGAGCCGGTCCTCAGGAACCCTCGAACCCGGCGAATCGTTCACGATCAAGGTGTACGTCGATCATCTGCGCGAGCCGGTGGGTCCCTGGCACGCGAGCGTGTCGGTGGCACCCGCGGGCGCGGTGGTCACGATCGACGGATACGGGACCGCGGGCCCGCCCGCCCCGCGTCCGACCCCCAGCCACTGGACGCCGCCCGCCCCCGACCCGAGTGCCACGAGCCCGGACCCCACGCCCAGCGACCCGCCCCCCACCGCCGAGCCCACACCGACGCCGACCGACCCGACCCCCTCGGATCCGCCCGGCTCGACGCCTCCGTCCACCGACGGCGGTGCCCCGGACCCGTCCTCGTAGAGCTGTATCTCTCAGTTCACGATCTCTCAGTTCACAGGGTCGGCCGGATGAGGCGCCAACAGCGGCAGCTGCGAGGCCAGCCGCTCCTCGCACAGCTCGACCAGCCGGTCGTATCCCGGCTTGCCCATCAGCTCGATCAGCTCCGGCCGGTACGAGACGTACACCGGGTCGCCCGCGCCGTGCGCCGACGTCGCCGAGGTGCACCACCAGTGCAGGTCATGGCCACCCGGGCCCCATCCCCGACGGTCGTACTCACCGATGGACACCTGGAGCACACGCGTGTCGTCGGGCCGGTCGATCCACTCGTACGTCCGCCGCACGGGCAGCTGCCAGCACACGTCGGGCTTGGTCTCCAGCGGCTCGCGCCCCTCCTTCAGGGCGAGGATGTGCAGCGAGCACCCCGCACCGGCCGCGAACCCGGGCCGGTTCTGGAAGATGCAGGACCCCTGGTACGGCCGCGTCTGCCGGTCCCCATCCTCGTCCTCCGACACCCAGCCGGTGCGCAGGCCCACGTCATGGTTCTGCCAGATCTCCGGCGTGAGCCGCGCCACGTGCTCCGCCACCCGCTTCTCGTCGTCCTCGTCCGAGAAGTGCGCCCCCAGCGTGCAGCACCCGTCGTCCGCGCGGCCCGCCTGGATGCCCTGGCAGCCGCTTCCGAAGATGCAGTTCCAGCGCGAGGTCAGCCATGTCAGATCGCACCGGAAAACCTGCTCGTCGTCGGCGGGATCCGGAAACTCCACCCACGCACGCGCGAAGTCGAGCCCCTTCTCGTCGCTCACCTTCGGGGGCTTCGCCGACTTCGTGGCCGACGGGGACGCCTTCGCCTGCGCAGAGCCCTTGGAACCCTTGGAAGCCCTGGAGGATTTGTCGGCCTTCGCCTTTTTCGTCTTTGGCACGAGACAAGGGTAAGTCGCCGGAGCCCGCTCCGGGGACGGTCGATCGTCCCGTGGGCAGTAGCGTTCCGTACATGAGACTCGGTGTCCTCGACGTGGGTTCGAACACGGTGCATCTGCTGGTGGTGGATGCGCACCCGGGCGCGCGCCCCCTGCCCGCGCATTCGCACAAGGCGGAGCTGCGGCTCGCCCAACTCCTCGACGAGGGCGGCGCCGTCGGCCCCGAAGGCGTGGACAAACTCATCGGCGTCGTCCACGAAGCGTTGCAGGCGGCCGAGGACAAGGGTGTCGAGGACCTCCTTCCGTTCGCCACGTCCGCCGTGCGGGAGGCCACCAACGCGGATGACGTACTGGCCCGCGTCAAGGCCGAGACGGGCGTCGAGCTCCAGGTCCTGACCGGCGCGGAGGAGGCCCGCCTGACCTTCCTGGCGGCCCGCCGCTGGTTCGGCTGGTCCGCCGGAAAGCTGCTGGTCCTGGACATCGGCGGGGGCTCGCTGGAGATCGCGTACGGCATAGACGAGGAGCCGGACGCCGCGGTGTCGCTGCCACTGGGCGCGGGCCGTCTCACCGCGGGCTGGCTCCCGACCGACCCCGCCGACCCGGACGACGTCAGGGCGCTGCGCCGCCATGTCCGGGCCCAGATCGCCCGGACGGTCGGGGAGTTCAGCCGCTTCGGCGCGCCCGACCATGTCGTCGCCACGTCCAAGACCTTCAAGCAGCTGGCCCGCCTCGCCGGAGCCGCCCGCTCGGCCGAGGGCCTGTACGTCCAGCGGGAACTGAAGAGGGAGTCGCTTGAGGGCTGGGTCCCGCGCCTCGCCTCGATGACGGCGGAGGAGCGAGCGGAACTCCCCGGCGTCTCGGACGGCCGCTCCAGCCAACTCCTCGCGGGCGCGCTGGTCGCCGAGGGAGCGATGGATCTCTTCGCAGTGGAAACCCTGGAAATCTGCCCCTGGGCCCTACGCGAGGGCGTGATCCTACGACGCCTGGACCACATGGGCCCGGTATAGGACACCCGCCCCCCGGGCCAGGGGCGCGGCCGGCCAGGGGCGCGGCCGGCCAGGGGCGCGGCCGGACAGGCGCGCCCGGACAGAGGCGCCCGGACAGGGGCGCGGGGAACTGCGCGCCCAGCCCCACCCGACCGGCAGACACCCACGGCGGCGCCTGCCCACGTGGGCCCGGCGCAGGGCACCTGGTCACCCGGTCGACCTGAACCCCGGACAGGGGCGCGGGGAACTGCGCGCCCAGCCCCACCCGACCCGCACACACCCACCGCGCAAACCCGCAACGCCCCCCGGGCAGGAGCCCAGCAGCCTCCGGGCAGGAGCCCACGAGCCTCCGGGCAGGAGCCCACCAGCCCCCGGGCAGAAGCCCAACACCCCCCAGTCCAGCCCCCAACACCCCCCAGTCCCGGTCCCCACCACCCCCCTGGCCGAAGCCCACCACCCCCCACCCAACCGCCGGAGGCAACCCGTACGCTGTCCCTCGTGGCAGAACCAGTGGTGCGCATCCCGGATGCGAAGGTCGCGCTGTCCACGGCCTCCGTGTACCCGGAGTCGACGGCGACGGCCTTCGAGATCGCCGCGCGTCTCGGCTACGACGGCGTAGAGGTCATGGTGTGGACCGACCCGGTCAGCCAGGACATCGAGGCCCTCCGCCGCCTCAGCGACTACCACCGGATCCCGATCCTCGCCGTCCACGCCCCCTGCCTGCTGATCACCCAGCGCGTCTGGTCCACCGACCCCTGGGTCAAGCTCCAGCGCGCCAAGGCGGCCGCCGAGAAGCTCGGTGCCACCACCGTCGTCGTACACCCCCCCTTCCGCTGGCAGCGCCAGTACGCCCGCGACTTCGTCAGCGGAATCTGGCGCATGGCCAACGAGACGGACGTACGGTTCGCCGTCGAAAACATGTACCCGTGGCGCTATCGCGACCGCGAGATGCTCGCGTACGCCCCCGACTGGGACGTCACCAAGGACGACTACCGTCACTTCACGATCGATCTCAGCCATACCGCCACCGCCCGCACCGACGCCACGCAGATGATCGACCGGATGGGCGACCGCCTCGGCCACGTCCACCTCGCCGACGGCAACGGCTCCAACAAGGACGAGCACCTCGTGCCCGGCCGCGGCACCCAGCCCTGTGCCGAACTCCTGGAGCGTCTCGCCCGCACCGGCTTCGACGGCCACGTCGTCATCGAGGTCAACACGCGCCGCGCCATGTCCAGCGCGGAGCGCGAGGCCGACCTCGCGGAGGCCCTGGCCTTCACCCGCCTCCACCTCGCCTCCGCGGTCAAGGTGCCGCGCCGATGACGGAGGCCGACGCCCCCCGCCGCCGGGGGCGCCCCTCCCGTACGCAGACGGAGGCGGCCCCCGCCACCCGGGACCGCATCCTGGAGGCGGCCCGCGAGGAGTTCTCCGAACGCGGCTACGAGAAGACGTCCGTCCGCGGTATCGCCAAGGCGGCCGGCGTGGACTCCGCGCTCGTGCACCACTACTTCGGCACGAAGGAACAGGTATTCGAGGCGGCCATCGAGGTCGCCTTCGCGCCCGCCCTCAACGCCCCGGACGCCGTGGCGGACGGCCCCCTCGACGGCGTCGGCGAACGCCTGACCCGCTTCATCCTCGGTGTCTGGGAGAACCCGGCGACCCGTACGCCCCTGCTGGCGATCGTCCGCTCCGCCGTGAACAACGACACCGCGGCCGCCGTCTTCCGCCGCCTCATCGCCGCCCAGCTGCTGCGCCGCATCGCCGGACAGCTCGACTTCCCGGACGCGGAACTCCGTGCGGAGCTGGCGGCGGCCCAGCTGGTGGGGACGGCGATCCTGCGCTACGTGATCAAGGTGGAGCCGCTGGCCTCGGCGGACCCGGAACAGATCATCGCCAGGCTGGCCCCCGTGGTCCAGGGGCACCTGACAGCCCCCTGACACCCCCACCCCCACCGGCCCCCCCGGACCCCAGGACGTCCACCGCCGACGGCCGCGCGCCAACGCGTACGCACCGCCACCGACCGGCCGCACCCGAGACGTAGGCACCGCCGCCGACGGCCCGTACGTCGAGGCGTGCGCACCGCCACCGACGGTCCGCCCCCCCGAGGCGTACGCACCGCCCCCGACCGGCCGCACACCGAGACACGCATCCCACATTCCGGACACCGGTCCACCTCCCCGAGGCACCGGCGTACGCTCGACTTCAGTCATTACTCTCCGAAGGAGCGAGCGACGATGCCCGAGCTGAGGTCCCGCACAGTCACCCACGGTCGCAACATGGCGGGCGCCCGCGCCCTTATGCGCGCCTCCGGTGTACCGGGCGCGGACATCGGCCGGAAGCCGATCATCGCGGTCGCCAACTCCTTCACGGAGTTCGTGCCCGGCCACACCCACCTCCAGCCGGTCGGCCGGATCGTCAGCGAGGCCATCACGGCCGCCGGCGGCATCGCGCGCGAGTTCAACACGATCGCGGTCGACGACGGCATCGCGATGGGCCACGGCGGCATGCTGTACTCCCTCCCGTCCCGCGACCTGATCGCGGACTCGGTCGAGTACATGGTCGAGGCCCACTGCGCCGACGCCCTGATCTGCATCTCGAACTGCGACAAGATCACGCCCGGCATGCTCATGGCCGCTCTGCGCCTGAACATCCCGACGGTCTTCGTCTCCGGCGGCCCCATGGAGTCCGGCCGCGCCACCCTGGTCGACGGCACGGTCCGTACGCTCGACCTGGTCGACGCGATCTCCGACGCCGTGAACGACAAGATCTCGGACGAGGACATCCTCCGTATCGAGGAGAACGCCTGTCCCACCTGCGGCTCCTGCTCCGGCATGTTCACCGCCAACTCGATGAACTGCCTGACCGAGGCCATCGGCCTGAGCCTGCCCGGCAACGGCTCGGTCCTCGCCACGCACACGGCCCGCAAGGGTCTGTACGAGGACGCGGCCCGCACGGTCGTGGACATCACGCGCCGTTACTACGAGCAGGACGACGAGTCGGTCCTGCCCCGCAACATCGCCACGCACGCCGCCTTCGAGAACGCCATGGCCCTCGACATCGCCATGGGCGGCTCCACCAACACGATCCTGCACCTGCTGGCCGCCGCCCAGGAAGCGGGCGTCCCCTTCGGCCTGGACGAGATCAACGAGGTCTCGCGCCGCGTGCCCTGCCTCGCCAAGGTCGCCCCGAACGTCGCCAAGGACCGTACGTACTACATGGAGGACGTGCACCGCGCGGGCGGCATCCCGGCCCTGCTGGGCGAGCTGCACCGGGCCGGCCTGCTGAACGAGGACGTGCACTCGGTGCACAGCCCGTCCCTCTCCGACTGGCTGAAGACGTGGGACGTGCGGGCGGGTTCCCCGTCCCCCGAGGCCATCGAACTGTGGCACGCGGCCCCCGGCTGCGTCCGCTCCTCCGAGGCCTTCTCCCAGTCCGAGCGCTGGGAGGCGCTCGACGAGGACGCGGAGGGCGGCTGCATCCGCTCCGCCGAACACGCGTACTCCAAGGACGGCGGCCTCGCGGTCCTCAAGGGCAACCTGGCGGTCGACGGCTGCGTCGTGAAGACGGCGGGCGTCGACGAGTCGATCTGGACCTTCGAGGGCCCGGCGGTCGTCTGCGAGTCGCAGGACGAGGCCGTCGACAAGATCCTCCGCAAGGAGATCACCCACGGCGACGTGGTCGTCATCCGCTACGAGGGCCCCAAGGGCGGCCCCGGCATGCAGGAGATGCTCTACCCGACGTCGTTCCTGAAGGGCCGGGGCCTCGGCAAGACCTGTGCCCTGATCACGGACGGCCGTTTCTCCGGCGGCACCTCGGGCCTGTCGATCGGCCACGCCTCCCCCGAGGCGGCGTCCGGCGGCACGATCGCGCTGGTCCAGGACGGCGACCGCATCCGCATCGACATCCCGAACCGCACGATCGACCTCCTGGTGGACGAGGCCGAACTGTCCCGCCGCGACCAGGCCCTGAACGGCGTCTACGCCCCCGTGAACCGCGAGCGCAAGGTCTCCGCGGCCCTGCGCGCGTACGCCGCGATGGCCACGAGCGCGGACAAGGGCGCGGTCCGGGACGTGTCGAAGCTGGGCTGACCCCCGCTGCACCCGTACAGCCGAAAGGGGCCGTTCCTCCGGGAACGGCCCCTTCCGCGTCCCCGGGCCGCTACCGGCTCACCAGCCCGCCGGCTCACCAGCCCGCCAGCCCGCCAGCCCGCCAGCTCACCAGCCCCCCGGCCTGCGCGCGTCGACCGCGAACAACGACCCGTCGGGAGCCGCGGAGTACACCTTCCCGTCGGCGGCGACCGGCGACGGCAGCCCGGAGACGAGTGAGCCGTGTGCGCCGCCCAGCCGCGCCTTGGTCTGCCCGAGCAGCACACCCTTCGAGGCGTCGACGGCAAGGAGCCGTCCGTCCGCGCCCGCGAAGTAGACGCGGTCCCCGGCGGCGACGGGCGCCGAGGCGAAACTGACGGAGGTCTCCAGCCGCCAGAGCTCCTTGGACGTCCGGGTGTCGACGGCGACCAGCGCACCGCCGTTCGCGAGGACGTAGACCGTGTCCTTCCGCACCACGGCCTGGGCTCCCTGGAGCGGGAAACGCAGGCCGACGCGGCGGACCGTACGGCGGGTGACGTCGTAGCGCACCACCGCGTCCGTGTCCGAGTCGGCGGTGGTCGAGGCGAACCAGACCGCCCCGTCATGGGCACCCACCAGGCTCAGCACACCGTCGAACCGCCGCTGCCAGCGCGTGGCGCCGCTCTCCGGGTCCACCGCGGCCACCTTCGTCCCGGACCCGGCCGCCGCGACCGCGTACGCGAGCCCGTCCCCGTACGACACGAAGGCCGGCTGTGGCTGCCCGGGGATCCGGCGGCGCCACTTCTCCTCACCCGTGGCCGCGTCCAGCGCGGTCACCCGCGCGTCGGCGCCGGTGAGCAGGACGACCCCGCCGACCTGGGCGAAGCGACCGCCGTAGGCCGCGAGATCGTGACTCCAACGGGTCTTGCCGGTGGCGGGGTCGAGCGCCGCCAGCCGCTTTCCGCCTTCGCTGACGACGTGCAGCAGTCCGCCCGACAGCACGGGCGGCCGCACGGTGCCGTCGCTGTGCCGCTTCGCGTCGCCGCGTGACCACAGGACCTTCCCGTCGGCGGGATCGACGGCGGCGGCCAGGACACCGGGGCGGGTGCAGTACAGCCTGTGGGGCGCGTACGCGCACTGCGCCATGCCGGTGGCTTTCGAGCCGCCCGCGCTCAGCCCGATGTCCCACGGCTGGAAGGCGGCCTTCGACGGCGCCGCGTCCTGTTCGCGCGGGGCCCCGGTACCCGGGCCGAGGAGGACGAGGGCGCCGGCGACGCAAGCCAGCACGGCGACGGCGACGGCGGGAATCCACAGCCGACGCCCGAGACGCTTCCTGGCAGCCGGTGCGGCGACCGGCTCGGGCTGCCGCACCTGATGGGTCACCACGCGCTCGCCACCGTGCCCCGGTCCCGGCCCCGGTCCCGTCCCTGGTCCCGTCCCCGGTCCCGGTCCCGGTCGCCACGCCGACCCGGAACTCCCGTCCCGCTGCACGGGGATGAACGCCTGGGTGTCGTACGAGGCGGACACCGACCGAAGAGCCGTCATCAGCTCGTCCGGTGTGGGCCGGTCGTCCGGCTCCTTGGCGAGGCACCCGGCGACGAGTTCGGCCAACTCCTCCGGTACGCCCGTCAAGTCCGGCTCGTCATGGACGACTTGATACGCCACCAGATAGGGACTGTCGGAATCGAAGGGCCCGCTGCCGGTCGCCGCGTGCACGATCACGGACCCGAGCGCGAAGACGTCGGCGGCCGGCCCGACCTCCCGTGGCCTGCGGAACTGCTCGGGGGCCATGAACGGCGGCGTGCCGATCAACTTGCCCGTCTCGGTGCGCAGTTCACTGTCGGACGGCCGGGAAATACCGAAGTCGATGACTTTGGGGCCGTCCTCGGCCAGCAGGACGTTGCTGGGCTTGAGATCGCGGTGCACGACACCGGCGCGGTGGATGTCGCGCAGCGCCTCGGCGAGCCCCGCCATCAGGTGCCGCAGCCGGGCAGGAGGCAGGGCGCCGTTCCGCTTGACGTGTTCGGCGAGGGTCGGGCCCGGGATGAACAGCGTCGCCATCCAAGGGCGTCCGGCCCCCGGGTCCGCGTCCACGACGGGCGCGGTGAAGGCGCCGCTGACCCGCCGCGCGGCCGCGACCTCCTGCCGGAAACGCCCCCTGAACTCGGGGTCCTGGGCGTACTGGGCGTGCACCACCTTGACCGCGAGGCGCAACCCGGAGGCGGACCTGGCCAGATGTACGACCCCCATGCCACCGGAGCCGAGTGCCGCCTCCAACAGGTACTGCCCGGCGTACTGCGGATGTTCCGCTTCCGGATCCGTACCGGCGCTGCGCTGTGGCGGCATCACTCACCCCCGTGGGTCCGTCCGCTGCGCGACGCGCTGAGCCTAGTCGATGCTTCGTGCGAATCATCGGCGGCTTGCTAGCCTCGGCGCCCCACACGCATTGGCGTGAACTATTCAACGGGGGAGGCCGACATGGCCACGGAAGACATCCAGATCTCGGGTACGGAAGAGGCGGCCGAAGCCGACTCGAGCGCGGCGGCCACCCGCACCTACCCGGTCGCACCGGGCCACAGAGTCAACGTCCGCAGCGGTCCGGGCACGCACTACAGCATCGTCCGCACCCTGCCCGAGGGCGCGAGCGTTCCCATCTACTGCCAGCGCTCGGGGGACTCGGTCAGCGGACCGTACGGCACGACGAGCCTCTGGGACTGCATCGCCAACGCGCAGTACGTCTCGGACGCGTATGTGAAGACGGGCAGCGACGGGTACGTCGCTCCGCGCTGCTCCTGACCCCGAGGTGCCCCGGCCGGACCACGCGCCCGGCCGGGGGCCCGTCGCGGCCCGGAGCGATAATCGACGCGTGAGCGACGACGAGAACGGCACCCCGGCCACCCCCGCGGGCCCCCACCCCGAACCCCTCCGCTTCTTCGGCACGACCTGGGTGGACCACGAGGGCGGCTACGCGGCCCGCCGCGCCGGCGTGGCCGTCGGCTCGCTCGCGGCGGCGGTCGTCGGCTGCCTCGTCCTGCGGTTCGCCTACCAGGGCCTGGAGATCGCGGCCGTCGGCAGATTCGTGACGCTGATGGTCGTGGGCATGTTCGCGGTGTGCAGTGCGCTCGCGTTCGGTCACACCTGGGGCTCGTTCGGCAAGCGCCCCGACCCCGACCGCCAGGCCTCCCTGCGCGGACTCCTGGCCATCGGCTTCATCGGCTCCCTCCTCGCGTACTTCTTCCGGTCCCTCACGGAGGCCCCCGGCGAGAAACTCCACCGCGAGGAGTACGAGACGGCCCGCGAGCAGTACGCGAAGCGCACCGCCCGCCGCACCCCGCAATCCGTCCCGCATGCAGCGCAGCTCATAGCCCGGGGCCCGGCGTGCGGGGCCGCCCCACCACCGCACCGAAACCACTGGCCCGCATCCCCCACCCCCGCCACCATGGAGGTATGACCACCTCCGCGCACACCGCCCCGGGCCCGCTCCTTCAACGCCGCGGCCGCCCAGTACGCGGCGAACCGTCCTTCCTACCCACCCGCCCTCTTCGACGCGATCGAGGAACTCGCCGGGCGCCCCCTCGCCGGCTCGCGGACCGTGGACGTAGGCGCGGGCACGGGCATCGCGACCGCACTCCTCACCGCGCGCGGCGCCGACGTGATCGCGGTGGAGCCCGGCGACGGCATGGCCGCCCAGTTCCGCCGCACCCTCCCCGGCGTCCCCCTCCTGCGCGGCGACGGCAATGCCCTCCCCCTCGCCGACGCCTCCGCCGACTTCCTCACCTACGCGCAGGCCTGGCACTGGACCGACCCGGCCCGGTCGGTCCCGGAGGCGATGCGCGTCCTGCGCCCCGGCGGCGCGCTCGCCCTGTGGTGGAACACGGACGCCGCCGACGTCCCGTGGATCGCGGAGCAGTCGGAGCGCGTCAGGCGGTACTTCGGCGGCGAACACGGCAGCAAGCAGGGCGGGGGCGGCACCCGTGGCGACGCCGCGTTCGGGGGCGCGGTCCTGCGCCCCGACCACACCCACCGGGTCGTCCGCTGGAGCCGCACGGTCCCCGTCGACACCCATCTCGCCAACATCGGCAGCCACTCGATCTTCCTGCTCCTCGGCGAGGAGAGCACGAACACCTTCCTCACCGAGGAGCGCGGACACCTCCTCGCGACCTTCCCGGACGGCCTCGTCGAGGAGGTCTACGACGTCGTACTCATCGTGGCGACGCGCCCGTGACCTCGTGACGTACTGATCGGTGACGTACTGCTCGTCACGACCCGCCCGTCCCTACGGCGACGTACTGCTCGTCGCGACCCGCCCCTGACCCCCCTGCCGCGCGGCGGCCCATCCGTCCAGTGCCGCCGCGCACGCGTGATCCACATGCCGCAGCCCGCCGAGTTCCAGCCGTACCTCCCGGTCGTGCGGCAACGCCTCCAACGCGTCCAGCAGCTTCGGCAGCCGCAGAAACGTCGCGTGGCCGACGACCCGCACGACGATCCCCGCCGCCCCCAGATCCTCCGTCTCCACGTGCACATGGCTGATGTCCCACGCGGTCTTGGCGACGGCAAGCGCGAGCCCCACGAGTACGCCCTCGAACAGGTTCCCGATCACGATCGCCACCGCCGTCACACCGAGCACCACGGCCTCCCCCCGATGCGCCCGCCACAACGCCCCCAGCTCCCGTACGGGCACGAGCTTGGCCCCCGCGTGCACCAGCAGCCCGGCCAGCGCCGCCACCGGAATCACCCCGAGCACTTCCGGCAGCAGAGCCGTGAAGACGAGCAGCCACACCCCGTGCAGCACCCGTGACGCCTTGGTCCGCGCCCCGGCCCGCACATTCGCCGCGCTCCGCACGATCACCGCGGTCATCGGCAGCGCCCCCAGCACCCCGCACACGGCATTGCCGGTGCCCTGCGCGATCAGCTCCCGGTCGTAGTCGGTCCGCCTTCCCCCGTGCAGCCGGTCCACCGCGGCCGCGCTGAACAGCGACTCCGCGGAGGCGATCAGCGCGAAGGCGACCACCGTCCCGAGCACGCCCACTTCCGTGAGCCGCCCCAGATCACCGACCGAGGGCGGCCGTACGACATCCAGCAGGCCCCGCACCTCCACCCGCCGCACCGGCAGATCGAACAGAGCCGTCGCGGCCGACGCGAGCCCGACCGCCAGCAACGGCGCCGGCACGGCCCGCGCCCCGCGCCGCCAGCGCGGCCACAGCACCAGGACGAGCACGGTGGCACCGCCGGTCAACAGCGCCACCGGAGCCACGTCCCCCGGCAGCGAGACCAGCCCGGCCAGCTTCGCGGCCCCGCTCGCGGGCGAGGGAACGTCACCCATCGCGTACACCTGCCCGGCGACCAGTACGAGCCCGATCCCGGCGAGCATCCCCTGCACCACGGCCACGGACACGGCCCGGAACCACCGCCCCAGCCGCAGCACCCCGAGCGCCAGCTGCACCAGCCCGGCGCCGAGCACGAGCACGCCGAGCGCCTGAGGGCCGTACGTCTTCACGGCCTCGTACACCAGGACCGTCAGCCCAGCCGCAGGCCCGCTGACCTGCAAACTGCTGCCGGGCAGCGCCCCGGCGACCAGCCCGCCGACGATCCCGGTCACCAGCCCCAGTTCGGCCGGCACCCCGGATGCCACGGCGACTCCCACGCACAGCGGAAGCGCCACGAGGAACACGACGAGGGACGCGAACAGATCGGCTTTGCCGGACCGGTTCACGAGCTTGCCTACGGCATCTGCGACATCTACGACACGCATGACAACTGCACCTCCGGCTGCGAACGGATCAAACGGGAGATGCGTGGGCCGCCGAACCGGGGGAGGGCTCGGCGCGAGTTCGCGAGGAACCACGAGCAATCGCGAGGAACCACGAGCAATCGCGAGGAATGGCGGGGATCACGGGGAACAGGGCGCGGCATATGACCGTGCACTGAAATCCATTGTCAGGAAAGGGCGTTGATCGCGCACCGGCCCGTCGCCACCGTCTGGTGAGAGCGGAAGCACAAGCCCGCGGAGTCTCCCCTTCCGATCACTCCGCCGAGCGCCTGCGCCCTCCAGTGCGACCGCACTTGACGCCGCGCCCCCACTTGACGGTGCGGTGCCGCCGGAGCATTATTCATCATGTGATGAATATTCGGCGTCCTCGCCCACCCGACCCCGGCAACCCGGCCACTCCCGCCCTCGCCGTCCGCGCCGAGGGCCTCACCGTCGTACGCGGCACCCGCAAGGTCCTGAAAGGCCTCGACTTCGCCGTCCCGCCCGGTCGGATCACCGGCCTGCTCGGCCCTTCCGGCTGTGGCAAGTCGACCCTGATGCGCTCGATCGTCGGCACCCAGGCCAAGGTCACCGGCACCCTGGACGTCCTCGGCCTCCCGGCCGGCGACCCCGCCCTGCGCTCCCGCATCGGCTACGTCACCCAGGCCCCCTCCGTCTACGACGACCTCACGGTCCGCCAGAACCTCGACTACTTCGCCGCGATCCTCGACCCGGGCCGAGCCGCCGCCGAGCGCCGCCGCGCGCACGTCACCAGCGCCATCGCCGACGTCGACCTCGTCTCGCACGCCGACGCCCTCGCCGGCAACCTCTCCGGCGGCCAGCGCAGCCGCGTCTCCCTCGCGGTCGCTCTCCTCGGCACCCCGGAACTCCTCGTCCTCGACGAACCGACGGTCGGCCTGGACCCCGTCCTGCGCCGCGACCTGTGGACCCTCTTCCACGCCATCGCGGCCGACCGCGGCGCCACCCTCCTCGTGTCCTCCCATGTCATGGACGAGGCCGAGCGCTGCCACCGCCTCCTGCTCATGCGCGAGGGCGAGATCCTCGCCGACGGCACGCCGGACGCCCTCCGCACCCGTACGGCATCGGAGACCGTCGAAGCCGCCTTCCTGCGCCTGGTCGACGAGGCGAGCGCGGCGAGCCCCGCCGCGACAGCCCAAGGAAAGGAGCCGGTCCGATGACCACCACCGCGACCCCGACCACCACCGCCGGCCCCTTCGGCGGAAGCGCGATCAACCACTCCCGTACGACCGCGACGGCGGCCCGCGTCCTGCGCCAGCTCCGCCACGACCCGCGCACGATCGCGCTGATGATCCTCATCCCGTGCGTGATGCTGTTCCTGCTGCGCTACGTCTTCGACGGCAGTCCGCGCACCTTCGACTCCATCGGCGCCTCACTCCTCGGCATCTTCCCGTTGATCACGATGTTCCTCGTGACCTCGATCGCCACCCTGCGCGAGCGCACCTCGGGCACCCTGGAACGCCTCCTCGCCATGCCCCTCGGCAAAGGCGACCTGATCGCGGGCTACGCCCTCGCCTTCGGCGCCCTGGCGATCATCCAGTCGGCCCTGGCCACGGGGCTCGCGGTCTGGTTCCTGGGCCTCGACGTCACGGGCTCCCCCTGGCTCCTGCTCCTCGTCGCCCTCCTGGACGCCCTGCTCGGCACGGCTCTCGGCCTGTTCGTCTCCGCCTTCGCCTCCTCGGAGTTCCAGGCCGTCCAGTTCATGCCGGCCGTGATCTTCCCCCAACTCCTCCTCTGCGGCCTGTTCACCCCCCGCTCCGCCATGCACCCGGCCCTGGAGGCCATCTCCGACGTCCTCCCCATGTCGTACGCGGTGGACGGCATGAACGAGGTCCTGAAGCACACCGACATGACGGCGACCTTCGTACGCGACGCACTGATCGTGGCGGGCTGCGCCCTCCTGGTCCTGACCCTGGGCGCGGCAACCCTGCGCCGCCGCACGCCATGAACCACCGGCCGAGGGCTGTTGCGCCCGGACGGCTGTCCCGCCCAACGGACACCCCGGCAGCACGCCCGCCCCCGGTGCGAGGATGACCCCAGGACGACGCACCCCCCGGAGGGCACCCGCACCATGACCCAGAAAGTCGCAGTCCTCGGCACCGGCAAGATCGGCGAAGCCCTGCTCAGCGGAATGATCCGAGCGGGCTGGGCCCCCACCGACCTCCTGGTCACCGCCCGCCGCCCCGAGCGCGCCGAAGAGCTCCGCGCGCGCCACGGCGTCACCCCGGTCACCAACGCGGAGGCCGCCAAGACCGCCGACACCCTGATCCTGACGGTCAAGCCGCAGGACATGGGCACCCTCCTCACCGAGCTCGCGCCGCACGTCCCCACCGACCGCCTGGTCATCAGCGGCGCGGCAGGCATCCCCACCTCCTTCCTGGAGGAGCGCCTCGCTCAGGGCACCCCCGTCGTCCGGGTCATGACGAACACCCCCGCGCTCGTCGACGAGGCCATGTCCGTCATCTCCGCCGGCAGCCACGCCACCGCCGGGCACCTCGCGCACGCCGAGGAGATCTTCGGCGCGGTCGGCAAGACCCTGCGCGTCCCGGAATCCCAGCAGGACGCCTGCACCGCACTCTCCGGATCGGGCCCGGCGTACTTCTTCTATCTGGTCGAGGCCATGACGGACGCGGGCATCCTGCTGGGACTGCCCCGCGACAAGGCGCACGATCTGATCGTCCAGTCCGCGATCGGCGCCGCGATCATGCTCCGCGACAGCGGCGAGCACCCCGTCAAGCTCCGCGAGAACGTGACGTCACCGGCCGGCACGACGATCAACGCGATCCGCGAACTGGAGAACCACGGGGTACGCGCCGCACTGATCGCCGCCCTGGAGGCAGCCCGCGACCGCAGCCGCGAACTGGCCTCCGGCAGCAGCTGACCCGCCCCGGCGCGGCGGTTACGCCTCCAGCAACCCGATCGCCCGGTACGCCGCGTCGACTCTCGGCCTCGCCAGCTCTCGGGCCCGGCGCGCGCCGTCCCGCAACACGCCCTCCACGTAGCCCGGCTCCGCGCACAACGCCTTGTGCCTCTCCTGGAGAGGCCTGAGGAGCTCGACCACGGCCTCCGCGGTGTCCTTCTTCAAAGCTCCGTACGACGCGTACGCACCGCTCAGGGCTTCGGGGCTCCCACCCTCACACGCGGCCAGGATCTCCAGCAGATTGGACACCCCCGGCCGCGACTCCCGGTCGTACACCACGTCCCGCCCACTGTCGGTCACCGCACGCATGACCTTCTTCCGTACGGCCTCGGGCTCGTCGAGCAGATAGACGATCCCGGGCCCGACGTCATCGCTCTTGCCCATCTTCGACGTCGGCTCCTGCAGATTCATCACCCGGGCCGCCACCTCCGGACGGGTGGCCCGCGGCACGACGAAGGTGTGCCCGTACCGCTGGTTGAAGCGCACCGCGAGATCCCGGGTCAGCTCCACATGCTGAGTCTGGTCGTCCCCGACCGGCACCTCGTCCGTCCCGTACGCCAGGATGTCCGCCGCCATCAGTACCGGGTACGTCAGCAGCGACAGCCGCACACTCCCGCCGCGCTGCTGCTCCCGCGCGGCCTTCTCCCTGTACTGGATCATCCGCCGCATCTCGCCGTCCGTGGCGACGCACTCCATCAGATACGACAGCCGCGCGTGCTCATCGACATGACTCTGGACGAACACGGTGCACAGCTCCGGATCCAGCCCCGCCGCCAGCATCAGCGTCGCGGCCTGCCTACTGAGCCGGCGCACCCGCGCCGGATCGTGGTCCACGGTCAGCGCGTGCAGGTCGACGACGCAGAACAGCGCGTCGGCCCCGTGCTGATCGACGTCGACCCACCGCCGCACGGCCCCCAGGTAGTTCCCCAGCGTCAGATGCCCGGTCGGCTTGACCCCGCTGAAGATCCGCTTCATCTCTCCACCTCCTGGTCGAGACCGCCACCGCCGGCCGGCCGACCCTCTGGAGGGAGAAACGAGAACGGCCGCCGAGGCGGCGGCCGTTGAGTACATACGTGTGTACGGCCGCCGTCAGGCGGCCCACCACTGCTGGGTACACGTACGCGTAGTCATAGGGGCGAGAGTACGCCTCAGAGGGGCCTCCTGGAGTGAAGTTGACACGCCCCGACCCGATCCGTACTGTTCTCCGAGTTGTCCGACGTGAGCGCCGACCCAGGTCGGTCCCCGGACAGCCATTCCGCAGCAAGCACCCAACGAACGGTGACTCGTCATCGCCTCGTTTTCATGCGCGTTTGCGAAATGAGGAATCCGCGTTCGAAAGGACGCAACCCCGATTAGCTCGGGAGCAAGGATTCCGCTAAAGTCTCACTCGTCGGAACGGCCCAACGGCCACGAAGACAACTCCCGCTGACTGGGAATCAGGCCCGAAAGGATCTGATAGAGTCGGAACCGCCGGAAAGGGAAACGCGAAAGCGGAAACCTGGAAAGCACCGAGGAAATCGGATCGGAAAACGGTCTGATAGAGTCGGAAACGCAAGACCGAAGGGAAGCGCCCGGAGGAAAGCCTGAGAGAGTCTCTCGGGTGAGTACAAAGGAAGCGTCCGTTCCTTGAGAACTCAACAGCGTGCCAAAAATCAACGCCAGATATGTTGATACCCCGTCTCCGGCCGATCGGCTGGGACGAGGTTCCTTTGAAAAAGTCCTGCCGACGTTGTTCGGTAGGCGCACAGCGAGGACGCTGTGAACGGCTGGGCTTATTCCGCCCGGCTGTTCCGCTCTCGTGTGTGTCGTCCCGATTACGGGAAAACATTCACGGAGAGTTTGATCCTGGCTCAGGACGAACGCTGGCGGCGTGCTTAACACATGCAAGTCGAACGATGAAGCCCTTCGGGGTGGATTAGTGGCGAACGGGTGAGTAACACGTGGGCAATCTGCCCTGCACTCTGGGACAAGCCCTGGAAACGGGGTCTAATACCGGATAATACTCTCGCAGGCATCTGTGAGGGTTAAAAGCTCCGGCGGTGCAGGATGAGCCCGCGGCCTATCAGCTTGTTGGTGAGGTAGTGGCTCACCAAGGCGACGACGGGTAGCCGGCCTGAGAGGGCGACCGGCCACACTGGGACTGAGACACGGCCCAGACTCCTACGGGAGGCAGCAGTGGGGAATATTGCACAATGGGCGAAAGCCTGATGCAGCGACGCCGCGTGAGGGATGACGGCCTTCGGGTTGTAAACCTCTTTCAGCAGGGAAGAAGCGAAAGTGACGGTACCTGCAGAAGAAGCGCCGGCTAACTACGTGCCAGCAGCCGCGGTAATACGTAGGGCGCAAGCGTTGTCCGGAATTATTGGGCGTAAAGAGCTCGTAGGCGGCTTGTCACGTCGGGTGTGAAAGCCCGGGGCTTAACCCCGGGTCTGCATTCGATACGGGCTAGCTAGAGTGTGGTAGGGGAGATCGGAATTCCTGGTGTAGCGGTGAAATGCGCAGATATCAGGAGGAACACCGGTGGCGAAGGCGGATCTCTGGGCCATTACTGACGCTGAGGAGCGAAAGCGTGGGGAGCGAACAGGATTAGATACCCTGGTAGTCCACGCCGTAAACGGTGGGAACTAGGTGTTGGCGACATTCCACGTCGTCGGTGCCGCAGCTAACGCATTAAGTTCCCCGCCTGGGGAGTACGGCCGCAAGGCTAAAACTCAAAGGAATTGACGGGGGCCCGCACAAGCAGCGGAGCATGTGGCTTAATTCGACGCAACGCGAAGAACCTTACCAAGGCTTGACATACACCGGAAAGCATTAGAGATAGTGCCCCCCTTGTGGTCGGTGTACAGGTGGTGCATGGCTGTCGTCAGCTCGTGTCGTGAGATGTTGGGTTAAGTCCCGCAACGAGCGCAACCCTTGTTCTGTGTTGCCAGCATGCCCTTCGGGGTGATGGGGACTCACAGGAGACCGCCGGGGTCAACTCGGAGGAAGGTGGGGACGACGTCAAGTCATCATGCCCCTTATGTCTTGGGCTGCACACGTGCTACAATGGCCGATACAATGAGCTGCGATACCGCAAGGTGGAGCGAATCTCAAAAAGTCGGTCTCAGTTCGGATTGGGGTCTGCAACTCGACCCCATGAAGTTGGAGTTGCTAGTAATCGCAGATCAGCATTGCTGCGGTGAATACGTTCCCGGGCCTTGTACACACCGCCCGTCACGTCACGAAAGTCGGTAACACCCGAAGCCGGTGGCCCAACCCCTTGTGGGAGGGAGCTGTCGAAGGTGGGACTGGCGATTGGGACGAAGTCGTAACAAGGTAGCCGTACCGGAAGGTGCGGCTGGATCACCTCCTTTCTAAGGAGCACTTCTTACCGATCCCTTCGGGGTGAGGTCAGAGGCCAGTACATCAGCGACTGTCTGATGCTGGTTGCTCAAGGGTGGAACGTTGATTATTCGGCACACTCGACCTGCTCAGGTTGGCAAGTACTGCTTCGGCGTGGAAAGCGAACATGGGAGGGCGAGGGTGTCGGGCACGCTGTTGGGTGTCTGAGGGTACGGCCGATTGTGGCTGCCTTCAGTGCCGGCCCCGGTAAAGATCTGCTTCGGCGGGTTGTGACGGGTGGTTGGTCGTTGTTTGAGAACTGCACAGTGGACGCGAGCATCTGTGGCCAAGTTTTTAAGGGCGCACGGTGGATGCCTTGGCACCAGGAACCGATGAAGGACGTGGGAGGCCACGATAGTCCCCGGGGAGCCGTCAACCAGGCTTTGATCCGGGGGTTTCCGAATGGGGAAACCCGGCAGTCGTCATGGGCTGTCACCCATACCTGAACACATAGGGTATGTGGAGGGAACGCGGGGAAGTGAAACATCTCAGTACCCGCAGGAAGAGAAAACAACCGTGATTCCGGGAGTAGTGGCGAGCGAAACTGGATGAGGCCAAACCGTATGCGTGTGAGACCCGGCAGGGGTTGCGTATACGGGGTTGTGGGATCTCTCTTTTACGGTCTGCCGGCCGTGAGACGAGTCAGAAACCGTTGATGTAGGCGAAGGACATGCGAAAGGTCCGGCGTAGAGGGTAAGACCCCCGTAGTCGAAACATCAGCGGCTCGTTTGAGAGACACCCAAGTAGCACGGGGCCCGAGAAATCCCGTGTGAATCTGGCGGGACCACCCGCTAAGCCTAAATATTCCCTGGTGACCGATAGCGGATAGTACCGTGAGGGAATGGTGAAAAGTACCGCGGGAGCGGAGTGAAATAGTACCTGAAACCGTGTGCCTACAAGCCGTGGGAGCGTCGCGCATCGAGTTTACTCGGTGCGTCGTGACTGCGTGCCTTTTGAAGAATGAGCCTGCGAGTTTGCGGTGTGTTGCGAGGTTAACCCGTGTGGGGAAGCCGTAGCGAAAGCGAGTCCGAATAGGGCGATTTAGTAGCGCGCTCAAGACCCGAAGCGGAGTGATCTAGCCATGGGCAGGTTGAAGCGGAGGTAAGACTTCGTGGAGGACCGAACCCACCAGGGTTGAAAACCTGGGGGATGACCTGTGGTTAGGGGTGAAAGGCCAATCAAACTCCGTGATAGCTGGTTCTCCCCGAAATGCATTTAGGTGCAGCGTCGTGTGTTTCTTGCCGGAGGTAGAGCACTGGATAGGCGATGGGCCCTACCGGGTTACTGACCTTAGCCAAACTCCGAATGCCGGTAAGTGAGAGCGCGGCAGTGAGACTGTGGGGGATAAGCTCCATGGTCGAGAGGGAAACAGCCCAGAGCATCGACTAAGGCCCCTAAGCGTACGCTAAGTGGGAAAGGATGTGGAGTCGCACAGACAACCAGGAGGTTGGCTTAGAAGCAGCCACCCTTGAAAGAGTGCGTAATAGCTCACTGGTCTAGTGATTCCGCGCCGACAATGTAGCGGGGCTCAAGCGTACCGCCGAAGTCGTGTCATTCATACAATAGGGCCAACGCCTGTATGGATGGGTAGGGGAGCGTCGTGTGCCGGGTGAAGCCGCGCCGGAAGGCAGTGGTGGACGGTTCACGAGTGAGAATGCAGGCATGAGTAGCGATACACACGTGAGAAACGTGTGCGCCGATTGACTAAGGGTTCCTGGGTCAAGCTGATCTGCCCAGGGTAAGTCGGGACCTAAGGCGAGGCCGACAGGCGTAGTCGATGGATAACCGGTTGATATTCCGGTACCCGCTGTGAAGCGTCAAACATCGAGCCCATTAATGCTAAGGCCGTGAAGCCGCCCTGGAGCCTTCGGGCAAAGGGGAGTGGTGGAGCCGCTGACCCAAGGTGGTAGTAGGTGAGTGATGGGGTGACGCAGGAAGGTAGTCCATCCCGGGCGGTGGTTGTCCCGGGGTAAGGGTGTAGGCCGTGCGATAGGTAAATCCGTCGCGCATTAAGGCTGAGACCTGATGCCGAGCCGATTGTGGTGAAGTGGATGATCCTATGCTGTCGAGAAAAGCCTCTAGCGAGTTTCATGGCGGCCCGTACCCTAAACCGACTCAGGTGGTCAGGTAGAGAATACCGAGGCGTTCGGGTGAACTATGGTTAAGGAACTCGGCAAAATGCCCCCGTAACTTCGGGAGAAGGGGGGCCATCACTGGTGATCCAATTTACTTGGTGAGCTGGGGGTGGCCGCAGAGACCAGCGAGAAGCGACTGTTTACTAAAAACACAGGTCCGTGCGAAGCCGTAAGGCGATGTATACGGACTGACGCCTGCCCGGTGCTGGAACGTTAAGGGGACCGGTTAGTCAAACTTCGGTTTGGCGAAGCTGAGAACTTAAGCGCCAGTAAACGGCGGTGGTAACTATAACCATCCTAAGGTAGCGAAATTCCTTGTCGGGTAAGTTCCGACCTGCACGAATGGCGTAACGACTTCTCGACTGTCTCAACCATAGGCCCGGTGAAATTGCACTACGAGTAAAGATGCTCGTTTCGCGCAGCAGGACGGAAAGACCCCGGGACCTTTACTACAGTTTGATATTGGTGTTCGGTTCGGCTTGTGTAGGATAGCTGGGAGACTTTGAAGCCCGCACGCCAGTGTGGGTGGAGTCGTCGTTGAAATACCAGTCTGGTCGTGCTGGATGTCTAACCTGGGTCCGTGATCCGGATCAGGGACAGTGTCTGATGGGTAGTTTAACTGGGGCGGTTGCCTCCTAAAGAGTAACGGAGGCGCCCAAAGGTTCCCTCAGCCTGGTTGGCAATCAGGTGTTGAGTGTAAGTGCACAAGGGAGCTTGACTGTGAGACCGACGGGTCGAGCAGGGACGAAAGTCGGGACTAGTGATCCGGCGGTGGCTTGTGGAAGCGCCGTCGCTCAACGGATAAAAGGTACCCCGGGGATAACAGGCTGATCTTCCCCAAGAGTCCATATCGACGGGATGGTTTGGCACCTCGATGTCGGCTCGTCGCATCCTGGGGCTGGAGTCGGTCCCAAGGGTTGGGCTGTTCGCCCATTAAAGCGGTACGCGAGCTGGGTTTAGAACGTCGTGAGACAGTTCGGTCCCTATCCGCTGCGCGCGCAGGAATATTGAGAAGGGCTGTCCCTAGTACGAGAGGACCGGGACGGACGAACCTCTGGTGTGCCAGTTGTCCTGCCAAGGGCATGGCTGGTTGGCTACGTTCGGGAGGGATAACCGCTGAAAGCATCTAAGCGGGAAGCCTGCTTCGAGATGAGTATTCCCACCTCCTTGAGAGGGTAAGGCTCCCAGTAGACGACTGGGTTGATAGGCCAGATCTGGAAGGCGGGTAACCGCTGGAGGTGACTGGTACTAATAGGCCGAGGGCTTGTCCTCAGTTGCTCGCGTCCACTGTGTTGGTTCTGAAACCACGAACAACCCCATTCCATGGTCACGGGATGGTGCGGTTGACAGTTTCATAGTGTTTCGGTGGTCATAGCGTGAGGGAAACGCCCGGTTACATTCCGAACCCGGAAGCTAAGCCTTACAGCGCCGATGGTACTGCAGGGGGGACCCTGTGGGAGAGTAGGACGCCGCCGAACAAATTTTATAGAAAACCCCCGCCCGGGATTCCCGGTGCGGGGGTTTTCTGTTTTCCCGGGTCGTTTAGGGTCGAGCCATGCGCTATGACCTCGTCATCTTCGACAACGACGGCGTCCTCGTCGACAGTGAGCCCCTCTCCAACACGCTCCTCGCCGCCTATCTCACCGAGCTCGGCCATCCGACCTCGTACGAGGAGTCCCTCCGCGACTACATGGGCGCCGCCATGCATCGCGTACACGACCTCGTCCAGGAACGGACCGGGCAGCGGCTGCCCGACGACTTCGACGAGGTCTTCCACGGCCGGGTGTTCGCCGCGTTCGAGCGAGAGCTGGAACCCGTCGCCGGCGCCGTGGACATACTCGAGAAGCTCACCGCCGACGGGGTGCCGTACTGCGTCGCCTCGTCCGGGAGCCATGAGCGGATCCGGGTCGGGCACCGCAAGACCGGGCTCGACCGGTGGTTCGAGGACGGGCGGATCTTCAGTTCGCAGGACGTCGGGCGGGGGAAGCCGGCGCCGGATCTGTTCCTGTACGCGGCCGAGCGCATGGGCGTACCACCCAAGAGGTGTGTCGTCGTCGAGGACAGTCCCCTGGGCGTGCAGGCGGCGAACGCGGCGGGAATGGACGTCTTCGGGTACACCGCCATGACCCCCGCCGCCAAGCTCGCCGGTGCCACTCAACTCCTTTCCGACCTGGGAGAGTTGGCTGACCTGCTCGTATGACGGAGACCATGACGGTGGCCACCGGGCGGCACTGACATTTGTCACGCCCAGCTCCGGACGATCGTTTCTACTGCCGCACGGGGTCCGGCCGCGAAGCTGAGTACATCAGGAAGCGGGACGTACACAGTGACGACGGAGGGACCCGATCATGAGCATCACGGCCATCGAGACCAGCACCGAAGCGACCGCCGCCGCGGCGACCGGCACGGCCGCCGCCCGGCCCAGCTTCCTGCCGCTGATCCTGGACGTGGCGGTGCCGGTCGGGGCGTACTACCTCCTGAAGAACGGGTTCGGCATGAGCACCATGGCGGCGCTCGGCTGGAGCACCGTGGTGCCGGCCGTCCGGACCGTGTGGAGTGCGGTGAAGGAGCGCAAGGTCAACGCCCTCGCCGGGCTGATCCTCTTCGTCAACGTCGTCGCCCTGGCCCTCAGCCTCGTCGCCGGTGACCCGCGGCTGATGCTGGCCAAGGACAGCGGGGCCGGCAGCGCCATCGGCATCGGCATCCTGGTGTCCGTGAAGCTCGGCAAGCCGATGATGACGGCGGGCATGAAGCCGTTCCTCATCAAGGGCGACGCGGCCAAGAACGCCGCCTGGGACCGGCTCATCGCCACCTCCCCGCGGTTCCGGAAGGCCGAGCGGACCTTCTCTCTCATCTGGGGCGTGGCCCTGCTCGGCGAGTGCGTCCTGCGGGTCGTGGGCGCGTACACGCTGCCGATCGACACCATGGTCGGGCTCGGCACGGTCGTCATGATCACCACGATGGTCCTGGCCTTCCTGGTCAGCGGGCGCTTCGGCGTCGTTCCGATGGAGAAGATGCTGGAGGCCGAGCTCGCCGAGCAGGCCAAGTAGAAGCCCAGCCACACCGATCCAGCGCAGAGCTGAGCAGAATTCATCTTCGGCTTGATCTACCCACCGGTAAGTCGGGGCCCTACGCTCGCCGCCATGACAGATGTGCTGCGGCGCGGTAGGGCCTCGTTGGCGTTCGGCTTCTTCGCTCAGGGCGTCGCCTTCGCGCTGCTCGTGACGCGCATCCCGGCCATCCAGGACCGGTACGGGGTCTCCGACGCACTGCTCCCCGCCTTCCTGGCCGCCGTGCCGATCCTCGCCGGCGTCGGGAGCGTGACGACCGAGCATCTGGTGAAGCGCATACCGCCCAGCCGGGTGCTGCGCTGGTCCCAGCCCGTCGTGCTCCTTGCGCTGCTCGGGGTCGGGTGGGGGGACCGGCTCGTCGAACTGGCGGTCGCGCTGGGCGCCTTCGGGCTCGCGGTCGGCGCGCTCGACGCCTCGATGAACATGCTCGGGGTGAGCCTGCAACGGACGTACGGACGCAGCATCATGCTCGGCTTCCATGCCACGTACAGCCTGGGTGGGATCGTGGGTGCCTCGCTGGCCTGGGTCGGGGCGCACTGGCATATGGCGCTGTCGGTGTCGTATCTGCCGCTCGTGCTGGTGCTGCTTCCGGCCACGCTGGTGGGCAGCCGGTGGTACGTCGACGGGAGCGCCCCCTCTCCGCAGGCGCACGAGGCCGCGGCCACCCCGCTCGTGTTCAAGCTGCTGCTGCCGCTCTGTCTGGTGATGACCTTCGCGTACATCGGGGACTCGACCGTCTCGAACTGGAGCGCGAAGTACCTACAGGACGTGTTGGGCAGTTCGGAGCAACTGGCGACCCTGCCGTACAACGTCTACATGGTGACCACCCTGCTGGGGCGGGCCATCGGGGACTTCGGGGTGCGGCGGTTCGGGGCCGTGGCCGTCGTACGGGTCGGCGCGCTGGTGGCGGCGCTGGGTTTCGCGGTGGTGGCGGGCGCGCCGGGGGCCTGGGTGGGGATGCTCGGGTTCACCCTGCTGGGGCTCGGGCTGTGTGTGCTCGTGCCGGGGACCTTCGCGGCGGCCGGGCGGCTGTTTCCCGGGGCTTCGGACGCGGCCGTCGCGCGGCTCAATATCTTCAACTACGTCGGTTTCCTGATCGGCTCGCCGTTGGTGGGGGCGCTGGGGGACACCTGGAGCTACCGGGGTGCCATGCTCGTACCGATGGTGCTCGTCCTGGTGACACTGGTGTACGCCCGCTCGTTCGCGTCCGGAACGGACCGATACGGTGACAGACATGAGCGGCCGCGCACAGCTGATGTGGGACGAGGCAGTAACGGGCTATGACTTCGGTCCGGATCACCCGATGGATCCGGTCCGGCTGGCGTTGACCCGCCGGCTGGTCGACGCCTTCGGTCTCGACCGGGAGATCGAGGTGGTCTCGGCGAAGCCCGCCGGGGAGTCGACGCTGCGGCTCGTGCACCGCGAGGACTACATCGAGGCCGTGAAGGCCGCGTCCGCGGAGCCGGACGCGGCGGACGGGAAGTACGGGCTCGGGACCCTGGACGATCCCGCGTTCGCCGGGATGCACGAGGTGTCCGCGCTGATCGCCGGACAGTCCGTCGGGGCGGCCGAGGCCGTGTGGCACGGGGACGCGCTGCACGCCGTGAACTTCGCGGGCGGGCTGCATCACGCGATGCCCGGGGGCGCCTCCGGGTTCTGTATCTACAACGACGCCTCGCTCGCCATCGCGCGGCTGCTCGAGCTGGGTGCCGAGCGGGTCGCGTACATCGACGTCGACGTGCATCACGGGGACGGCGTGCAGGCGGCCTTCTGGGAGGACCCGCGGGTTCTGACCATCTCGCTGCACGAGCATCCGCAGACGCTGTTCCCGCAGACCGGGTGGCCGACCGAGACCGGGGCCGACCGGGCGGAGGGGTCGGCGGTCAATGTCGCCCTGCCCGCCGGGACCGGGGACGCCGGCTGGCTGCGTGCCTTTCACGCCGTGGTGCCGGAACTGATCGCCGATTTCCGGCCGCAGGTGCTGGTCACCCAGCACGGCGCCGACACCCACTTCGAGGACCCGCTCGCCCATCTCGCCGTGTCGCTGGACGCCCAGCGTGCCGTGCAGCTCGCGTGCCACGACCTGGCGCACCAGTACGCCGACGGGCGCTGGGTGGCGCTGGGCGGTGGCGGGTACGCGGTCGTGGACGTCGTACCGCGGTCCTGGACGCATCTCGTGGCGATCGCGGCGGGGCGTCCGCTGGAGCCCGAGTCCATGATCCCGGAGAGCTGGCGGCAGGAAGTCTTCGCCCGTACCCGGCAGTTGGCGCCGATGCGGATGACGGACGGGCGGTGGCCGGTGTCCTGGGCGGACTGGGAGTCCGGGTACGACCCGGCGGACCGGCTGGACCAGGCGGTGCTGGCGACCCGGAAGGCGGCGTTTCCGCTGCGCGGGATGTTGCCGTAGGGGCGTGCCGGACGTGCCCGGTGCGCCGGCCGTCGTCCCTGGCGCCGACGGCCGGGGCGGCGGGGGCGGCTGACGTTCGACCGCCTCGAACGGAGGCGCCGAGGATCGCACGATTACGCCGACTGTGGGGTGTTTTCCCATTTTGGGCATACGGGAGGGATGGGTGCGTCAGCATCGCTGACGTGTTGAGCACCGGAGCATTACGTGCGCATTTGCTGGCTGCCCGGCTGGCCGGGCCCGTGGCCACTTCGCGTGAGGAGAGCCTGCGCAGCTATCGGCTCTTCGCGGCGCGCGACCCCCGTGTCATGATCGGACTCGATCCCGAATGGACATGGGAGCCCCGGGATCTGATCGAGTTGATGGCGGACAAGTGCGGGGTTTCGGCCGATCCCACCCACACCTCCGGTCACGATGTGATCGATCCGGAGCGGACGCTGGAAGCCCTGGACGCCTTCGCCGCACGGCTCGGGAAAGCCGCACGGGACAAGGTGCCCGTCCTCCTCGGCACCGGCCACCCGCACCGTCTGCTCGGCTTCTACGCCGCCTTGGCGGACGCATTGTCGGCGGCGGGATGTACGGTTCTCACCCCAGCGCAGGGTCACTGTGTCGACATAACGACCCGGTTCGGTCTACGCACGTACAACCTGGACTACGTACGAGGAGTCGCGCTCGTCCGCGAACCCGATGTGCTGACCGCCGGTCGTGAGACCGGCGCACACAGCCATTCCCCCCTCCCGGTTCGCACCGCGCTGGCGGCTGCCGCGGAGGCCGGCGACCCCCTCCCGGAACTGGTCGTCGGGGACCATGGATGGGTCTGCGGGGCAGGTCAGCTGGGGTTCGAGGCCATAGGTCTGGCTGATACGGACGATCCCGCGCTCTTCGTCGGGGAGGCAGAGGGGCGGGTGTCCGTCGTCGTTCCACTTGATGACGCTGTGCGGTCTGATTACTACCGACCGCTTACTCGCTATGTACTCAATCGAGCGTGTCTGTCACAGTAGGCCGCCGATGGCATCCCCTCTTCCCCACTCGCATCACCCGCCCCTACATTGGGGAGTGAGCACGCAACGACGAAGAGTCACCGGAAGGGGAAGCCGGTGGCCGTCGAGTGCGGAAGGTTCAGGTGTGTCATGGCTGCAGCTGGCGAGAGGCCTCTGAACGAGGTTCAGTTCCTGACCGTGGCGGAAGTCGCCTCGGTGATGCGAGTGTCGAAGATGACCGTGTACCGGTTGGTGCACAGCGGTCATCTGCCGGCGATCCGGGTGGGAAGGTCCTTCCGGGTGCCGGAGCAAGCGGTTCACGAGTACCTCCGCGAGAGCTATGTGGGGGTGGAGACCGCCTGACGGCGTCCGGGGGATGCCCGGGAAGGCCCTGCGGGGCTGCCCCGGGATCCCCCGGATCTCCTCGATTACGACCTCAGCGCTCGGGCGGGTAGGCTAGCCCCTCGTAGGTCGTGTGGGCCCCGGCGCCCAGCACCGAGTGAAGAGAAGTGAGCGAGGGTAGTCGTGGGCTCTGTTATCAAGAAGCGGCGCAAGCGGATGGCCAAGAAGAAGCACCGCAAGCTGCTCAAGCGCACCCGCGTTCAGCGTCGCAACAAGAAGTAGGCGACGCCGCGAGAGCGCGTTCTGCCGGCCCCCCACCGTTCTGGTGGGGGGCCGCAGTCATATCCGGAGCCGAACGGGAACTCGTCCGGCCGTACGAGAGCCGTGAAGACCCGCTTTCGGGCGGCCGGAACCCGTTGTGCGTATGTCTGGACGGCGTCTTGGCTTGGTCTGACCGTACGCATGGCCGCCTTCGTCACTTCGTGCATCGGGGGGTCATCACAGCGCAACATCGACCCGCTAACGTGGCCGTACACGGGGAACACGGCAGAGTACGAGCAGCAGCACACCGATGTAGGCAGACGGCTGGAAGGAAGGCGCTGATCTTGGGCAAGGTCGTGCTCGTGACCGGAGTGGCCCGTCAGTTGGGGGGCCGGTTCGTACGACGGATCCAGCGTGACCCGAACGTCGACCGGGTGATCGCCGTCGACGCGGTCCGTCCCGAGCATCATCTGGGCGGTGCGGACTTCATCCAGGCCGACATAAGGCAGCCCACCATCGCGCGCGTGCTCGCCGAGCACTCCGTCGACACGGTCGTCCACATGGACGTGACCGGCACCGCGCTGGGCACCGGCAGCCGGGCCACGGTCAAGGAGACCAACGTCATCGGCACCATGCAGCTGCTGGGTGCCTGCCAGAAGTCCCCGACGGTCAAGCGGCTCGTCGTGAAGTCCAGTACGAACGTGTACGGGTCCGCGCCGCGCGATCCGGCCGTGTTCACCGAGACGACCCCGCCCAAGTCCCTGCCCAGCGGCGGCTTCGCCAAGGACACCGTGGAGGTCGAGGGGTATGTGCGCGGCTTCGCCCGCCGCCGCCCCGACGTGGCCGTGTGCGTGCTCAGGTTCGCGAACATTCTCGGCCCGAGCGCGGACTCGCCGCTCGCCTCGTACTTCTCGCTGCCGGTGCTGCCGACCGTGTTCGGCTACGACCCGCGGCTGCAGTTCGCGCACGAGGACGACGTGATCGACGTGCTGCGCATCGCCTCGTACGAGCCCCGGCGCGGAACTCTCAACAGCGGCACGTTCAATGTCGCGGGCGACGGCGTCCTGCTGCTGTCGCAGTGCGCACGCAGGCTCGGCCGTCCGACGGTCCCGCTGCTGCTGCCGGCGGTCACCTGGGTCGGCTCGGCGGTGCGTACGCTGGGCATGACGGACTTCTCGCCCGAGCAGATCCGGCTGTTGACGCACGGCCGGGTCGTGGCGACGAACCAGATGCGCGAGACGCTGGGATACGTGCCGAAGTACACGACCGCAGAAACGTTCGCGGACTTCGCGCGCAGCCGCGGTCCCGGACTTCTGCCGCCGGAGGCCCTCGCGGGGGCCGTCGACCGGATCGCCGCACTGCCCGCACTGGGCGGTGGCCACCCCCCGACGCAGAGCGCCAACTGAGGAGCGCACCAACGATGGCGGACGCCAAGGTCATTCCGTTCGACGACGACCGGTCCCGTGGGGCTGCCGTGCAGCGGCCGCCGCGGCGCCGGGGTGCGGGGAGCCGGCGAGGCGGCGAGCCCGCGGTGGTACGGGAGGTCCAGCCCCTGCCCGGGCGGGCTCTTCCGCAGGATGATGTTCCCGTGACGCGTGAGGAACAGCCGCCGCAGCGGCCGCAGGACGGCGGTCTGGAACGGCGGATCGCCGGAGGGCTGGCCTTCCTGCGGCGGCGGCTGACCGGGGACTACGAGGTCGACGACTTCGGCTACGACGAGGAGCTCACCGACCAGGTCCTCATGTCGCTGCTGCGGCCGGTGTACGAGAAGTACTTCCGGGTCGAGGTGAAGGGCATCGAGAACATCCCGGCGAAGGGCGGGGCGCTGATCGTCGCCAACCACTCGGGCACGCTCCCGCTGGACGGGCTGATGATGCAGGTCGCGGTCCACGACAACCATCCGGCGGGCCGTCACCTCCGGCTGCTGGCGGCCGACCTGGTCTTCATGCTGCCGGTGGTCAACGAGCTGGCCCGCAAGGCCGGTCACACCCTCGCGTGCGCCGAGGACGCCGAACGGCTCCTGGAGCGCGGTGAGCTGGTCGGTGTGATGCCGGAGGGCTTCAAGGGCATCGGCAAGCCGTTCGGCGAGCGCTACAAGCTCCAGCGTTTCGGCCGGGGCGGCTTCGTCTCCACGGCGCTGCGGCAGGGCACGCCGATCGTCCCGTGCTCGATCGTGGGTGCGGAGGAGATCTACCCGATGATCGGCAACGCGAAGACGCTCGCGCGGCTGCTCGGCTTCCCGTACTTCCCGATCACTCCGACGTTCCCGTGGCTCGGCCCGCTGGGCGCCGTTCCCCTGCCCACGAAGTGGACGATCCAGTTCGGCGAGCCGATCCCCACGGACGGCTACCCGCCGGAGGCGGCGGAGGACCCGATGCTGATGTTCAACCTGACGGACCAGGTCAGGGAACAGATCCAGCACACGCTGTACAAGCTGTTGGTGCAGCGCCGGTCCGTGTTTTTCTGATCCCGTCCGTACGACGGTGGGGCGCCCTTCCTGCGAAGGGCGCCCCACCGTCGTATGAGCTACTTCGTCTCCCCGCTGTCGATGCCCAGGCCCGGGAGGAGGCCCGGGAGCAGGGGCGGCAGGGTGACGTCCGGGGCGCCGCTGGTCGGAGGCTTGCTCGAGGCCGGCGAGCTGCTCGTGCTGTCCTTCGGCGGGTCCAGGAGGCCGCCCGTGTTGCCGCCGAGGAGGCCCTCCTCGCCGCTCTTCGACGTGGACGGCTGGGGCTTGCCGCTGCTGTCGCTGCCGGTGGCGGAGTCGCCGGTGGCGCTGGGCTCGGGCTGGTCCGTGCCGGCGGAGCGAGAGGACTCCGTGCCGGACCCATGCCGCTTGCCGGTGCCGCCGGGGGCCGGGGGCTGCGGCAGCAGTGACTGGAGCGGAGCGACCTCTTGGTCTATGGCGTCGAAGACCGACGAGACCTGCTGACTGACGTCGCCGAGCTGCACGGGCAGCCGGTCGCGCAGGGCGCCCCAGGCCTCGCGGTGCGAGCGGGAGAAGGTGGAGAGGGCCTGGATGGGGCCCAGTGAGCCGTCCCGCTCGTACGCCTCGTGCAGCAGGCGGTGGCCCTCGGCCGCGTCGTGCTGCATGCCGGACAGGGTGCGCCTGACCTCGCCCACGGACTCGTGGTCGAGGGGGCCGCCGCGGTCGCGCTCCATCAGCCGGCGGGCCTCGCTGAGCCTCGTCGAGGCCTGGTCGAGGTAGAGCTGTCCGCGGTCGCTGTCGCCGTGGACCAGCCCCAGTTTGACGTCCTCGATGCCCCGTTTGAGGCCGTAGAGGGAGTCACCCGGCAGGGCGTCGGAACTGGCAGCGGCCACTCCGCCGAACGAGGCCGCGGCCACACCGACGCTGAGTCCACCCGCGGCGAGGCCCTTCGTGAGCCGCGTACGCGGTCGCAACTTCCCCAGTCCGGTCGCCCGGTGAGCGCCCCGGGCCCGATGGGACCGCTGCTCGGGCACCGAAGGGTCCGCCGCCTCGCCTCCCGGCACCGTGCCGTCCCGCAGCATGGCCTCCATCGCGGCCACGAGCTGCGCCCGCTGCACGACCTTGACCTCGGGGTCCAGCTTCGGCTTCGGCAACTCGCCGAGACCGGTGGTGAGGGCCAACATGCGGCCCTGCCCGGTCCGTTCCGCGGCAGTCGGGGGCGGAGCGGGTCCATCGGGCTGCCCGGCCGCCGAGTCCCGGTCGGACTGCTCCTCCAGGGCCTGGGCGAAGGCGTTCGCCCGCCGGTGCGCCGATACGTTCGCGATCACTGGCGGCACCTCCTCTCGTCATGACGGTCGACTCCCCAGGGGGTCCTGAGGGTGCACGCCTTTCGACCGCTTGCACGATCGAGTGATCGTAGACGGCCGGAGTGTGACCACAGGGAGCCTGTATCCCGCGTAACGAGTGGCGCGGCACTTGGGTTACGGACGACGGATGATCGGACCGCGAAGTCAACGGACTTTCACGGAAGGTGAGTTGGGGGTCGCTCAGCGTACGGAGCCGCGATCCGCCGGTGCGGGGACGGATGCGCCGCTCGGCGCGGTGTTCGCTGTGCGGTGCTCACTGTGCGGTGCTCAGCGGACGTCGTCGGGGAGGAGTCGGGCGAGCGTGCGTACGGCCCGGTACTGGAGGGTCTTGATCGCGCCCTCGTTCTTGCCCATCACACGGGCGGTCTCGGCGACCGAGAGGCCCTGGAGGAAGCGCAGGGTCACGCACTCCTGCTGCTGGGGATTGAGCCGCCGTACGGCGTCGAGCAGGGCGGCGTTGGAGAGGGACTCCAGGACGGAGTCCTCGGGGGAGCGCTCGACCTCGTTGGCGTCGAGCATCTCGCCGGTGGTCACTTCCAGCCGGAAGCGGCTCGACTTGAAGTGGTCGGCGACGAGGTTGCGGGCGATCGTGACCAGCCAGGCGCCGAAGTCGCGGCCCTGCCAGGTGAACGTGCCGATGCGGCGCAGGGCGCGCAGGAACGTCTCGCTGGTGAGGTCCTCCGCGGTCGCCTTGCCGCCCACGCGGTAATAGATGTAGCGGTACACGGTGTCGCTGTACTGGTCGTAGAGGCGTCCGAAGGCGTCGGCCTCGCCGGCCTGGGCGCGCTCGACGAGGTCCATCATGCGGGCGCTGTCACTGTCGGCGGCCGGACGGCGTGCGGTGGTGGCGGCCGAGCTCGAACGGCCCCGTCTGCCACCGACCGCGGCGCTGCCCTCGGCCAGTGCGTAGCACGGGCCGAGCGGTGCGGCGGTGGCGAAGGCGGGGACGGCGTACGCGGTGGGGACGAAGCCGCGCAACAGGTCGAGGACCGTTGTGCGCAGCGTAGCCAGGCCCGAGGCGTCAACCCCGACGTGTGGGTACACGGGACTCCCAGAGGCAGAGCTTCCATCACGTGCAGTACGGAACCTTTCACCCGTCGTAGCGACGGAGGGGTACCGGATTGCGTCTGAGGAGAATAACGCTTCGTACAGGCAGCACTACACCCAGTTGCTCAAATCATCGATTACGTCGCTTCTGTTACGCATTGGCGCCTGATCAAGTGCCGAATCGTGAACGGTTGTTGATCGGATGAGTTCGGATTCCGTATGGGTGCGGGGCGTGTTGTGGCCGGGTGTGCGTAAGGGGACTGGCGGGAGCGGTGCGGGGGTAGGACAGAAAGAATGCCGGGCGCCCTCTCGTTGGAGAGGGCGCCCGGCATGGTGCTGAGCTGGGAGTTGTGGTGATCCGCCGTCAGCGGCGCAGCGGCGTCAGCGGCGCAGCGGCGTCAGCGGCGCAGCGGCGTCAGCGGCGTCGGCGGTGCAGTGCGATCGCCGCCGCGGTGCCGCCGGCCACCGCGCCCACGCCGGCCGCCGCCGGAATGCCGACCTTCGCCGCCTTGCGGCCCGTGCGGTAGTCGCGCAGTCGCCAGTCCAGGTTGCGGGCGTGCTTGCGGAGCTTGGCGTCCGGGTTGATCGCGTAGGGGTGGCCCACCAGGGACAGCATCGGGATGTCGTTGTGGGAGTCGCTGTACGCGGCGCAACGCGAGAGGTCCAGGCCCTCCGCCGCCGCCAGCGCGCGTACCGCCTCCGCCTTGGCCGGGCCGTGCAGCGGCTCGCCCACCAGCTTGCCCGTGTAGACGCCGTCGACCGACTCCGCGACCGTGCCCAGCGCGCCGGTCAGGCCGAGGCGGCGGGCGATGACCGTGGCGATCTCCACCGGCGCGGCCGTGACCAGCCACACCTTCTGGCCGGCGTCCAGGTGTGCCTGGGCCAGCGCGCGTGTCCCCGGCCAGATCCGCTCCGCCATGTACTCGTCGTAGATCTCCTCGCCGATCGACATCAGCTCGGAGACGCGGTGGCCCTTGACGATGGACAGCGCGGAGTCGCGGGCGTCCTGCATGTGCTCGGGGTCCTCGACCCCGGCCAGCCTGAACCACGCCTGCTGCCAGGCGAACCTGGCGAGGTCGCGGGTCTCGAAGAACTTCCGCTTGTACAGGCCCCGGCCGAAGTGGAAGAGCGCGGCGCCCTGCATCACGGTGTTGTCCAGGTCGAAGAAGGCGGCGGCCTTGTCGTCGCCGAGCACCGGGAACGCCGGTTCCTGGTCCGTGACGTCGGGCGCGGCTTCGTGCGCGAGTTCCTCCAGCTCCTGGGAGGACTTGCGCGCTGCCTCCGCCGAGGCCTCGCCTGCCAACACGCTCCGCGCGGTGGCGGAGCGCCTACGGGGAGTGAGCCATCCGAGAGCGGCCATGGCGTGAGCATAGCCAGTTTGTTCGGTGCTTCCGGAGTCGAGAGGTTTGGAGGCTGTGAACTCTCTGCGGCCGCACCGTTAAACAAGTGGTCCCGTCGGTGCGCCGCGGGGGCGCCGCGCGGCCGTTCGCGGGGTGAGAATGGCCGACATGAGTCCCATCTTTCGGCGAAAGGCCGCTCAGAGCGCCCCCCAGGACCGGCTCGTCACGCTGATCCGCAAGCCGGGGTGTCATCTGTGCGATGACGCACAGCAGGTCATCGAGAAGGTCTGCGGTGATCTCGGCGTCCCCTGGGAGCAGAAGGACATCACCCAGGACGCGGAGCTGCACCGTGAGTACTGGGAGCAGATTCCGGTCGTCCTGGTGGATGGCGCGCAGCACACCTTCTGGCGCGTGAACGAGGAACGCCTTCGCAAAGCCCTCACCCAGGGCCTGCCGGGCCGGTCCTGACCGGAGGGCCACCCTTCGTGACTGACCGAGTAGTCCAAACAGCCCGGAAAGTCGCTTAGGATCGGGGGCGGTTTGGTCTCGGGGGGCGTGGATCGTTGAGGAGTGTGTGCGGTTTTGCCCCCGTCGAGTGAGGAACGAAGGCGCCTGTGTGCCGGTTCCATACGCATACGCCGGGGGCGCGTGACCCCGGTCACGTTGGCCGGGCAAATCGGACACTATCTTTGTGCACGCGTTCACAAAGACATAGCCTGCTTTCGACGGGGCGGTCTAGGTACGTGTGACCGCCTGCAGCCCCGCGCTACCCGCAGGAGCACCGTGGCAACTGGCCGAACTCACCGACCGGCGACCCGCAGCCGAGGGATTCCCGAGGCCACCGTCGCCAGGCTTCCGCTGTACCTCCGAGCCCTCACCGCACTGTCGGAGCGCTCGGTACCCACGGTCTCCTCCGAGGAGCTCGCGGCCGCGGCGGGGGTCAACTCCGCGAAGCTGCGCAAGGACTTCTCGTACCTCGGGTCGTACGGCACGCGCGGTGTGGGCTACGACGTCGAGTATCTCGTGTACCAGATCTCCCGCGAACTGGGTCTGACCCAGGACTGGCCGGTTGTGATCGTCGGTATCGGTAACCTCGGCGCCGCGCTGGCCAATTACGGCGGGTTCGCCTCCCGTGGATTCCGGGTCGCCGCGCTGATCGACGCCGATCCGGCAATGGCCGGAAAGCCCGTCGCCGGGATCCCGGTCCAGCACACGGACGAGCTGGAAAAGATCATCGACGGCAACGGCGTCTCGATCGGGGTCATCGCGACTCCGGCCGGCGCGGCCCAGCAGGTCTGCGACCGGCTCGTCGCCGCGGGCGTCACCTCCATCCTGAACTTCGCGCCGACCGTGCTGACCGTCCCGGACGGCGTCGACGTGCGCAAGGTCGACCTCTCCATCGAGCTCCAGATCCTCGCCTTCCACGAGCAGCGCAAGGCGGGCGAGGAGGCCGCGGCCGAGGGCGCGATCCCGGCCGCCGCCTCCAAGGAGTCCGCCGACAAGGGGCCTGACGGGGACGTCCCCGCCGTGATGCCGGCATGAGTCTCCTCGTCGTCGGGCTGAGCCACCGCAGCGCTCCGGTCAGCGTTCTGGAGCGGGCCACGCTGACCGCGGACGCCCAGGTCAAGCTGCTCCAGGACACGGTCGCCGCGGAGCCTGCCACCGAGGCCGCGGTCCTTGCCACCTGCAACCGCATCGAGCTGTACGCCGACGTGGACAAGTTCCACGCGGGCGTCGCCGAGCTGTCCACGCTGCTCGCCCAGCACAGCGGGGTCGGGCTCGAGGAGCTCACTCCCTATCTCTACGTGCACTACGAGGACCGGGCCGTCCACCACCTCTTCTCGGTGGCCTGCGGCCTCGACTCGATGGTCGTGGGCGAGGGCCAGATCCTCGGCCAGATCAAGGACGCGCTGGCCACCGCGCAGGAACTGCACACCGCGGGACGGCTCCTCAACGACCTGTTCCAGCAGGCACTGCGGACCGGCAAGCGGGCGCACTCCGAGACCGGCATCGACCGCGCCGGACAGTCGCTGGTCACCTTCGGCCTGGAGCAGCTCTCCGCCGGTACGGCGGTCGAGGCCTGGGCCAAGGGCAAGCGGGCCCTGGTCATCGGTGCCGGCTCCATGTCCTCGCTGGCCGCCGCGACGCTCGCGCGTGCCGGGGTCGCCGAGGTCGTGATCGCCAACCGCACACCGGACCGCGCCGAGCGCCTCGCGCAGATCCTCACGGAGGGCGACGACACGGACGTGCTGGCCCGCGCGGTACCGATGGACGCGGTGCCGGCCGAGCTGACACGTGCCGACGTCGCCGTCTCCTGTACCGGCGCCACGGGTCTCGTCCTGACGGCCGAGGCGGTCGCGGCGGCGGTCGAGGGGCGTACGGGTACGCCGGTCGCCGTGCGTGAGGAGACCCCGGCCTCCGCGGCGGGCGGCCTCGCCCCCGCCGGTACCGACGAGGGCTGCCCCCTCGACCTGTCCGCGGTCCAGGGCGCCACGGGCTTCTCCGTGATGGGAGAGGCCGCGGTCGCCGGGATGGACGCGGCCACCCTGGAACAGCACGCGGCCTGGGTCGACCGGGGAACCGTCGACCGCCGCGACAGCCGCCGCACGCCCGAGGTCGAGGCCGAGCTGATCACCGCGCTCGCCGCCACGGTCGCCGCCGGCGGCCGTCTCCCCGAGCGCCGCCGGCCCGAGCCCGTCGTCGAGGCCCCCCGGCCCGCGCCCGCGCTCGCACTGCTCGACCTCGCGATGCCCCGTGACATCGACGCCGCCGTGCACCGGCTGCTCGGGGTGCGGCTCGTCGACATCGAGTCGCTCGCCGAGGCCTCCGCGGACGCGCCGATGGCCGCCGACGTGGACCTGGTGCGCCGGATCGTCGCCGACGAGGTGGCCGCCTTCGGCGCCGCCCAGCGCGCCGCGCACATCACCCCCACCGTCGTCGCCCTGCGCACGATGGCCGCCGACGTCGTCGCGAACGAGATCGCGCGGCTCGACGGACGGCTGCCCGGCCTCGACGAGAAGCAGCGCGGCGAGATCACCCAGACCGTGCGGCGCGTCGTCGACAAGCTGCTGCACGCGCCGACCGTACGGGTCAAGCAGCTCGCGGCCGAGCCCGGCGGCGCCGGGTACGCGGACGCGCTGCGGACCCTGTTCGACCTCGACCCCGAGACGGTCGCCGCCGTCTCCCGGGCCGACGACAGGGACACCAGTGACAGCACCGAGAACGCCAAGAACCGAGGGCGAGAATGAGTGAGCAGGCACTGCGGCTGGGGACCAGGCGCAGCAAGCTGGCCATGGCCCAGTCCGGGCAGGTGGCCGACGCCGTGAGGCAGGTGACCGGACGGCCCGTCGAGCTCGTGGAGATCACGACCTACGGCGACACCTCGCGCGAGCACCTGGCCCAGATCGGCGGCACCGGTGTGTTCGTGACCGCGCTGCGCGACGCGCTGCTGCGCGGCGAGGTCGACTTCGCCGTGCACTCCCTCAAGGATCTGCCGACCGCGCAGCCCGACGAGCTGGCCCTGGCCGCCGTACCGGTCCGCGAGGACCCGCGCGACGTGCTCGTCGCCCGCGACGGACTGACGTTCGAAGAGCTGGGCGCTCCTTCCCCGAAGGGGACCGCGCGGGTCGGCACCGGCTCGCCGCGCCGCATGGCCCAGCTGAACGCTTACGCGCGCAGCCACGGCCTGGCCGTCGAGACCGTCCCGATCCGCGGCAACGTCGACTCCCGGATCGGGTACGTCCGCAGCGGTGAGCTGGACGGCGTCGTACTCGCCGCCGCCGGGCTCCACCGGATCGGCCGGATCGACGAAGTGACCGAGTTCCTGCCGGTCGACACTGTTTTGCCCGCCCCCGGCCAGGGGGCCCTCGCGATCGAATGTGCCGCGGACAACGCGGACCTGATCGCTGCGCTCGCCGAGCTCGACGACCCGTTCACCCGGGCCGCCGTGACCGCCGAGCGATCCCTGCTCGCCGCCCTGGAGGCCGGCTGCAGTGCCCCTGTGGGGGCGCTGGCCGACCTGCTGGCCGACGGGCAGATTGTCACTGAGATGCGCCTGCGCGGCGTCGTCGGTACAACCGACGGCTCGACGCTGGTGCAGCTGTCCACCACCGGTCCCGTGCCCGAGACGCACGACCAGGCAATGGCGCTCGGTCGCGAACTCGCTGCCGAGATGCTCGCCAAGGGCGCGGCCGGTCTGATGGGGGAGCGAGAACATTGAGCCCCACCACCCTTCCCGCCGGTCCGGAACACGGGCACGTCACCTTCCTGGGTGCCGGTCCCGGAGATCCGGGACTGCTCACACTGCGCGCCGTGGAGGCGCTGGCGAGAGCGGACGTTCTTGTCGCCGAGCATGAGGTGCTCGACGTGGTCCGTACGCATGCCAGGCAAGGCGTCGCCGTGCTGAACACGTCTTCGGATGCGTATTCGGATACGTCGTCAGGTACGTATTCGGCCACAAGCACGCCTCAACTAGCGGTTGTTGACAGCACGTCGACGACCGCTGGGACCCCCGCGTCGAGGGATGCCGCCAATCTTGTCATGGAGGCCGCGCGGGGCGGCAGGCGGGTCGTGCGTGCGGTGTCCGGTGACCCCGGCCTCGACACGTACGCGGCCGAGGAGATGCTGGCGTGCGCCGCCGCGGGCGTGCCGTTCGAGGTGGTGCCCGGCATCGCGGCCGCCGTGGGTGTGCCCGCTTACGCGGGTGTGCCGCTGCGGGACGCGCAGGGCGCCGACGTGCGGTTCGTGGACGCCCGTTCGGCGTCGGAGCGGTGCTGGACCGAGGTGGGCGCGTCCGATGGGACCGTCGTCGTCTCGGCCACGCTGGATTCCGTGGCCGCGGCCGCGGGCGAGCTGGTCGCCGCCGGCCGTAAGCCCGACACTCCGATGTCGGTGACCATCGCCGGTACCACCACACGGCAGCGCACCTGGTCCGCCACGCTCGGGTCCATCGCGCAGACGCTGAAGCAGGCGAAGGTGCTGCCCTCGCCCGACGGCGGCCGACCGGTGATAGCCGTGGTCGGTGAGCGTTCCGCCGCCGCCCAGCGCGACCAGCTGTCGTGGTTCGAGTCCAAGCCGCTGTTCGGCTGGAAGGTGCTCGTGCCGCGGACGAAGGAGCAGGCGGCGTCGCTCTCCGACCAGCTGCGGTCGTACGGGGCCGTGCCGCACGAGGTGCCGACGATCGCCGTCGAACCGCCGCGGACGCCCCAGCAGATGGAGCGCGCGGTCAAGGGCCTGGTGACGGGCCGGTACGAGTGGATCGCCTTCACCTCGGTGAACGCGGTCAAGGCCGTGCGGGAGAAGTTCGAGGAGTACGGGCTCGATGCCCGGGCCTTCGCCGGGATCAAGGTCGCGGCGGTGGGCGAGCAGACCGCGAAGGCGCTGGTCGCCTTCGGTGTGAAGCCGGACCTGGTGCCGAGCGGTGAGCAGTCGGCCGCCGGTCTGCTGGAGGACTGGCCGCCGTACGACCCGGTCTTCGACCCGATCGACCGGGTGTTCCTGCCGCGGGCGGACATCGCGACCGAGACGCTGGTCGCCGGGCTCATCGAGCTGGGCTGGGAGGTCGACGACGTCACGGCGTACCGGACGGTGCGCGCGTCGCCGCCGCCGGCCGAGACGCGGGAGGCCATCAAGGGCGGTGGCTTCGACGCCGTGCTGTTCACGTCGTCCTCGACGGTGCGCAACCTGGTCGGCATCGCGGGCAAGCCGCACAACGTGACGGTGATCGCGTGCATCGGTCCCGCCACGGCCAAGACGGCCGAGGAGCACGGGCTGCGGGTGGACGTCATGGCTCCCGAGCCCTCGGTGCTCAAGCTGGCGGAGGCGCTGGCGGACTTCGGGCTGCGGCGCCGTGCGTCGGCGCTGGACGCCGGGGATCCGGTGACGCGGCCGAGCGAGCGGCGGCCGGGGTCGCGGCGGCGGCGTACGACGTAGCCGGGACGGCGCCGGGGTGGTGCCGGGGCGGGTGTCTCCGGGGGCTTTGCCCCCGGACTCCCTTTGCCCCGGACTCCCTCGGTGATCCCCGACTCGGCGTCGGCAAAGGTGCTCCCGCGGCGGGCGTAGCGTGGAGGGCATGACGAAGTACGGATCCTTCCCCGGTACGCGTCCCCGGCGGCTGCGTACGACCCCCGCTCTGCGGCGCATGGTCGCCGAGACCCGGCTGCACCCGGCCGACTTCATCCTCCCCGCGTTCGTGCGCGAGGGCGTGAGTGAGCCGGTGCCGATCACGGCCATGCCCGGCGTCGTGCAGCACACGCGCGACAGCCTGAAGAAGGCGGCGCTGGAGGCGCTGGAGGCCGGTGTCTCCGGGATCATGCTCTTCGGGGTGCCGGAGGACGCGAAGAAGGACGCCCAGGGGTCGGCGGGCACGGATCCGGACGGGATCCTCCAGGTCGCGCTGCGCGATGTGCGGGCCGAGGTCGGGGACGAGCTGATCGTCATGTCCGACCTGTGCCTCGACGAGTTCACCGACCACGGCCACTGCGGGGTGCTCGACGGGCAGGGCCGGGTCGACAACGACGCGACCCTGGAGCGGTACGCCGAGATGGCGCAGGTGCAGGCCGACGCGGGCGCGCATGTGGTCGGGCCGAGCGGGATGATGGACGGCCAGATCGGTGTCGTCCGGGACGCCCTGGACCAGATCGGGCGCGAGGACGTCTCCATCCTGGCGTACACCGCCAAGTACTCCTCCGCCTTCTACGGGCCCTTCCGGGAGGCCGTCGGCTCCTCGCTCAAGGGTGACCGCAAGACGTATCAGCAGGATCCCGCCAATGCGCGCGAGTCGCTGCGGGAGCTGGCCCTCGACCTGGAGGAGGGCGCCGACATGGTGATGGTCAAGCCGGCCGGTCCCTACCTCGACATCCTCGCGCGGGTCGCCGACGCGGTGGACGTACCGCTCGCGGCGTACCAGATCTCCGGCGAGTACTCGATGATCGAGGCCGCCGCGGAGAAGGGCTGGATCGACCGGGACAAGGCGATCCTGGAGACGCTGACCGGCATCAAGCGGGCCGGGGCACAGAACATCCTGACGTACTGGGCCACCGAGGTGGCGCAGAAGCTGCGCTGAGGACGGCGCCCGGCGTCTGCGGCGCGAACTCCCTTGCGGGTGACGTCAGTACGTGAGCGCGGTGTCCATGGACGACTGCCAGTACGTCACCGTGAGCCGGTCGTCGACGTGGACCCCCCTGGGCGGGAGCGCCGGGCGGGCGGTGCTGCCGTCCTTGAAGGTGATCGTGAGGGTCTTGGCCGTGGAGCCGGATGCGCCGCTGCCGTCGCCCGAGGACAGGAGCACGCCCGCGTAGGCGGACTCGCGGGGGGACAGCCGGACCGCCGCCCGCGGCCTGGTCTCCCGCGCCGCCGGGACGGACCGGGCCTCGCCGAACCGGGTGACCGGGTGGCCGGTGAGGGTGCAGGTCCTCGAACCGGTGTTGGTGAGGGTCAGGAGCAGGTGGTTCAGGGGGCGGGAGACCTCCGTGGCCATGATCCTGGTGGTGTCGGCGGTGCACGGGGGGCTGCCGGCGGTGGTGGTGCCTGGGGTGGTGTCCGCCGTGTCCGGTGCGGTCGTCGGCGTCGAACCGGTCGGCCGGGTCGCCGACTTGGACGCCGCGGACGGGTCCTCGTCGCGTACGCCCTCGCCGTTCTCGCACGCCGTGAGGGCGAGCGCCGCGAGCGCGACCGCGGCGGCGGCGAACAGCCGGGTACGGGCGGTGCGTTCGGACATGGGTCGGCCCCCTCTGGTGTGGCTGGTCGGCGTGGCCGCTCGACCGGTTGCCGGGAGCGGCGTGCTTGGATGGCCCAAGCTTGTGGGGTGATCCGTCCCGGCCGCCACAGTCGTCGGGTGATTCGGGACGCCGGGATGGCGGTACCGGCTCTGACCTGGGGGAATGTCATCCCTCTGGAATACGGTCCGGGACGCGGGTGAGGGAGAGAACGTGGCCGGGGACGAGTTCGCGGGACTGCTGAAGGAACTCAAGGAGCGGTCCGGACTCAGTTACGGGACGCTCGGGAAGCGGCTGCACATGAGTGCGTCGACGCTGCACCGGTACGTCAACGGGGAGGCCGTACCGGCGGATTACGCGCCCGTGGAGCGCTTCGCCCGGGTGTGCCGGGCGACGCCCGAGGAGCTGGTGGAGCTGCACCGGCGGTGGGTGCGGGCGGACGCGCTGCGGGGGCAGAAGGGGGCGCCCGAGCCGGCGGTGGCGTCGGCGGTGGCTGTGCCGGAGCCGGAGGTGGAGGCGGCTTCCGGGACCGAGGGTGCGCCTGAGCCGGATGCGGCCTCCGGGGCCGAAGATGCGCCTGAGGTGGAGTCGGACGCAGGAGCCGAGCCCGAATCGCCGGTACGGCGTCGGCGTACCGTCGTGCTCGCCGGTGCCGCCGTGGCCGCGGCCGTCGTGGCCGCCGCGCTCGTCGTGAACCTCGTGCCCGGCAAGGGCGACGACCACGGCCGCAAGCAGTCGGCGGGTGCCGCCGCCTCGTCCGCCGGCGTGACGTCCGACGGCACCGCGTCGGCCGGTGCGAAGAGCGCGTCGCCCTCGCCCTCGCCGTCCGCCTCGCGCGGCGCCGGTCCTGCCCCGTCCGGCTCCCGGAGTGTCGGGGCGGAGCGGACGCGGGGCCCGGACGACGGGGCCGCCGCGCCGATCGTCGTCGCCAACGCGTACAAGTGGGACAGCCCGTGCAGCCAGCACTACCTGGTGGACCGGGACGCCGCGCGGATGCCGCCACCGCCGACCGAGCCGGACGCGCGCGGGTGGGTCACCGCGCTCGGCGGGGTGCCCGCCGGGCAGCAGATGCTCGCGCTGACCGTGCAGGGCACCGGCAAGGCCACCGTCGTCCTGGAGTCGCTGCATGTGCGGGTGGCCAAGAAGGACGCGCCGCTCGCGTGGAACGACTACGAGATGGGCGTCGGATGCGGCGGCGGCGTGGAGACGCGGTCGTTCGAGGTGGATCTCGACGCCGGCCGGCCGGTGGCCGTGCCCAAGGCCGGTCAGCGGGACTTCCCCTACAAGGTCAGCGAGTCCGACCCCGAGGTGTTCTATGTGTTCGCGGACGCGCGGACCCATGACGTGAGCTGGAACCTGGAGCTGGAGTGGTCCAGCGGGACGAAGCACGGGACGGTCCGCGTCGACGACAACGGCGAGCTCTTCCGCACCAGCGGCAACGTGGGGCGTCCCGCGTACAACTACCCGCTGGGTTCCACAGAGTGGGGCAGGAACGCGTACGAGCCGAACGTCAAAGGCTGAGCGAAGGTGATCGGGTGGGCACCGAGATGATCGGGCGGGCACCAACAAGTCGCCCTGGGAGTTAGGTTGTTGCCCGTTGAATGACGCGACTCTCCAGGGAGAGGCCCTATGCCCGGTGACGCCCTCAGCCACGACCCCGCCGAGCTGAGAAAGAGGATCGACACCACCAAGGCGCATCCGGCGCGGGTCTACGACGTGTTTCTCGGTGGCAAGGACAACTACCCGGTGGACCGTGCCGCGGCCGCCGCGGCGCTCGCGGCGAACCCGCGCGGCTATCTGGACGTGCGGCACAACCGCGACTTCCTGCGGCGGGCGGTGACGCGGCTGGCGCAGGACGACGGCATCCGGCAGTTCCTGGACATCGGCACCGGTCTGCCGACGCAGGAGAACGTGCACCAGATCGCCCAGCGGATCAATCCGGACTCACGGGTCGTGTACGTCGACAACGACCCCGTCGTGCTCGCCCACGCGCGCGCCCTGCTGAACAGCGGCCCCGAGGGCGCCACCGACTACATCGACGCCGACCTCAAGAGCCCCGGGCAGATCCTGGAGGCGGCCGCCAAGACTCTCGACTTCGACCAGCCGGTCGCGCTCGTGCTCGTGGCGGTCCTGCACTTCGTGGAGGACGCGGAGGCCTACCCGATCGTGCGCGAGCTGGTGGAGGCGCTGCCGTCCGGCAGCCGGCTGGTGCTCAGCCATCTCACCGAGGACCTCAACGCCGAGAACATCCGCGCGGTCCAGCGGACTTTCACGGAGCGCGGCTTCACCTTCGTGCTGCGCACCAAGGGCGAGGTCGAGCGGTTCCTCACGGACAACGGCCTGGAGCTCGACGACCCGGGCGTCGTTCCCGCCCATCACTGGCGGCCCGACGACGCCGCTCCGGTGCCCGAGCAGCCGGACGCGTCCTACCTCGCCTCCCTCGACGACATCGAGAAGGTCCGCTACCGCGACATCAACGACGTCACGGACGCCGACATCAACGTGTACGCGGTCACCGGCAGGAAGGCGTAGGGCGCCCGCGGCCGTCGCGGACCGGGACTGAGCCTCGAGGAACGCCCTATCCGTCCGTGCCGAACCACGTCTCGGCGAGCGCGTCGAGGCGTGGGTGCGGCGGGGCCGGCATCTCCCGCAGATACCAGGCCAGATCGCTGTACACATGCAGCAGCGTATACGCGAGCAGTTGGTACGGGTCGTGCGGCGGCCGGCCGTACGCCTGGTAGAACCTCCGGAGCAGGCGGGGGTCACCGCGCGACATGAACAGGCCGACGCTCACGAAGTCGTACGCCGGGTCGCCGATCATGGCCGGCTCGAAGTCGAAGAGACCGGTCAGGCGCCACCCGTCCTGCGGGTCCACCGTCAGGTGCTCGCGCATGAACTCGGTGTGCAGCAGGACGCGTTCCCCCGACGCCGGCAGCCGTACCGCGTCCAGGAAGCCGGGGATCTGGTCCAGCCACGGCTTCGGCAGCCCGGCCGCGCGGTGGTGCTCCAGTACGCCGGCGCGCTGCCGGCGCAGGAACGTGCCCCAGTCCGCCGGTCCGACGACGTCGGCCAGCGGCTTCCAGTCCACGGAGTGCAGCGCGGCCAGGGTCTCGGCCGCCTCGTCGACGATCCGGTCCTGCTCGACGGCCGGGATCCGGGACCAGGCCGTCGAGAGGCTCACTCCGGGCAGCCGGGACATCAGCACGTAGCGCCAGCCGTTCTTGTACATCTCGCCGGCGTGCAAGCGGGGTGTCGGCACGGGCAGTTGACCCCAGAGGTGGGACAACACCCGTGCCTCTCTGACGCCTTCGGCCGCCTCGAAGCCCGGGAACAGCTTCAGTACCAGGGTCCCGCCGACCGCGTACACGGGCAGCGAACCATCGTCGAAACGGACCAACCGGGCACCGGTCAGCCCCAGATGGGCGCAGAGGTCCTGGGCCGCCGGTCGCAGCAGCGCCTCGTCCCTGACCATCGCGTCCAACTCTTCACTTGTGTCCACGCTGGGCAGCATGGGCGGCAGCCTAAGGGGCAACGGACGTCGTCCGCATCGGGAAACAAAACGTATGTAGTCGACATGTAGGCCCCCGGGGTGTCCGCCGGGAATGTCCCCTCACGCACCGGTGCGAAACGGACGTACACCTGCGCGAATCGGTCGTACAAGTGGTCGTATCAGTCCCACCAGAAGGACCAGGTCCGCCGGTTGAGGACCTCGTGTGCCGCGTAGGAGCGCAGCGTCTTGTGGTGGCCCCGCGTGATGTTGTCCGGGCAGAACGCGAAGTGCTCGGCGGCGACCGCTTCCGCCTCGGCCGGTGTGGTGGGCGGGGCCGCCACCGAGAGAACCAGCTGGTCGAAGGTGAGGGCCACGACCCGTATGCCGAAGCGGTCCTCCCAGGAGCGCAGAACGGCACACAGGCGGGCCGGGTCGCTCTCGTGGTTCAGCGGGCCGCTCCAGCCGAGGGCCGCCGGGATGTCCGCGCTGCGGCGGGCCGGGACCAGGGCGAGCCGCGGCTCCTTCAGCCAGGAGCCGTCGGCGGCGAGGGAGTCGGCCGTCCCGGCGGCATGGGCGTCGGGGTCGGCGCTCTCGTCGGGGCCGGCGCCGGCGTCGGTGGTGAGGTGTGCGGCGGGGGCGAGGCCGGGCCATACCGGGCCGAACGGTGCCACCGTCTCGTCACCGGACGCGGGTGTCCCGAAGACCTCCTCGGCCCGCTCCTCGCCCGGCCGGCCCTCGCCGTCGGACAGCTCGTCCGCCGCGTACTCCTCCCAGAACTCGGCCAGCACCTCCTCAGCGTCGTGATCACCCGGATAGGACGCCTCGGCGGGCATCAACTCCCATTCGTCCGGCTCTCCTTGAGGGCCGCCCACGTCCAGGAGCACCGGCAGCAGCCCCGCCGTCCGCCGGGCGGGCGTGAGCGCGGCCCAGGCGCCGGGGGTGGCGGGCCCGTCCGCGCACCACAGCAGCGGCTCGGGCCACGGCCCGTCGTGCGTCGCGTCGATCAGTCGCCCGGCCGGGAGTTCGAGCCCGAGCGTGCGTCCGCTCGGGTCGGCCGCCAGCTTCGGCAGCGGATTGGGAAGTGTCGCCATGCCCGTGACTGTAGGGGCGGCCACTGACAACCGGCGGGAGCCCAGATGGGGAGACCGCAAAGCCGGGACCGCTGCCGAACGCGGCAGAGCACCGGTTCACGGCTCATGCGGCAGTGGTGCCACAGCTGCCGGTACCGGTGCTCTTCGAGCGGGCGTGGGCCGTCAGAGGCGCTCGGGCGTCCTGATGCCGAGGAGGGCCATGCCCTGGTGGAGCGTGCGGGCGGTGAGGTCGCACAGGAAGAGGCGGTTCTCCGCGACCTCCTGCGCCGGCGCCGGCTTGATGACCGGGCACTGGTCGTAGAACGTCGTGTAGAGCGACGCCAGTTGGTACAGGTACGCCGCCAGCTTGTGCGGGGCGTACTCGGCGGCGACCTCGTCCAGCGTCTCCCCGAACCGGTCCAGGTGCAGTCCCAGCGCCCGCTCCGCCGGGGCCAGTTCGAGCTCCGGGTGGGCCAGCGGCGTACGGTCGCCGGCCTTGCCGAAGATCGACCGGATACGGGCGTACGCGTACTGGAGGTACACGGACGTGTCGCCGTTCAGCGACACCATCTGGTCCAGGTCGAACTTGTAGTCCCGGACGGCGGAGGTGGAGAGGTCCGCGTACTTCACGGCGCCGATACCGACGTACCGGCCGTTCTCCTCGATCTCCTGCTCGCTCAGGCCCACCTTCTCGGCCTTCTCCCGTACGACGGCGGTGGCGCGGTCGATCGCCTCGTCCAGGAGGTCGACCAGCCGAATCGTCTCACCCTCACGCGTCTTGAACGGCTTGCCGTCCTTGCCCAGGACCGTGCCGAACGCCAGCTGCTGCGCCTGCACGTCGTCGTTCAGCCAGCCCGCCCTGCGCGCGGTCTCGAAGACCATCTTGAAGTGCAGGGACTGACGGGCGTCCACCACGTAGATGAGGCTGTTCGCCTTCAGGTTGAAGACCCGGTCCCTGATCGCCGACAGGTCGGTCGCCGCGTAGCCGTAGCCGCCGTCCGACTTCTTCACGATCAGCGGGACCGGGTTGCCGTCCGGGCCCTTCACGTCGTCGAAGAACACGCACAGCGCACCGTCGGAGCGGACCGCGACGCCCGACTCCTCCAGCAGGCGGCAGGTCTCGTCCAGCATGTCGTTGTAGCCCGACTCGCCGACCACGTCCGGATCCCGGATCTCCAGGTCCAGCTTGTCGAAGACCGAGTAGAAGTAGATCTTCGACTCGTCCACGAACTTCTGCCACATGGCGAGGGTCTCGGGCTCGCCCGCCTGGAGGTCGACCACCCGGCGCCGCGCCCGCGTCTTGAACTCCTCGTCGGAGTCGAAGAGCGTCCGCGCCGCCTTGTAGAGCCGGTTCAGGTTCGACATGGCCTCCTCGCCGGAGACCTCCGCCGCGCCCTTGTGGTCCAGCTCGTGCGGGTGCTCGATCAGGTACTGGATGAGCATGCCGAACTGGGTGCCCCAGTCGCCGATGTGGTGCCGCCGCACCACGTTCTCGCCCGTGAACTCCAGGATCTGGACCACCGCGTCACCGATGACGGCAGACCGCAGGTGGCCTACGTGCATCTCCTTCGCCACGTTCGGCTGCGCGTAGTCGATCACCGTCGTGCCCGGGTGCTCGGCGAGCGGCACGCCGAGGCGCTCGCCGTCCTCGTACCGCGCCGCCAGGTTCCGGGTGATGGCCTGGTCGGTGATCGTGATGTTCAGGAAGCCGGGGCCGGAGACCTCGATGTCCTTGATCACCTCACCCGACTCGACCCGCGCCACGACCTGCGTCGCCAGGTCTCTCGGGTTCGCCTTCGCCTTCTTCGCGAGAGCCAGGATCCCGTTGGCCTGGAAGTCGGCCCGGTCGCTTCGGCGCAGCAGCGGGTCCGCGGAACCGGCCTCCGGCAGAGCTGCCGAGAGGGCGTCCGCGAGGCGCTGATGGACGGAAGCGGTGAGGGACGTGACCGAGGCCATGGAGTGGCTGCCGTTCTAGTCGGGTTCCAGGGTTTCTGCGTACAGGAAAGCCAGTATCCCACGCGGTGAAAAGCCGTTTTCGCGGTTGCGGCCCGAGCTGGGAGAATGGTCGGGTCAGCCGTACTGGCGTATGAGAAAGAAGGACGTGCCGATCGTGGCTCAGAGCACCGAGACCACCGACTGGGTCTCCCGTTTCGCGGACGAGGTCATCGAGGAGTCGGAGCGTCGGGCCCCGGGCAAACCTGTGGTCGTCGCGTCCGGCCTCTCCCCGTCCGGCCCGATCCACCTCGGCAACCTCCGCGAGGTCATGACCCCGCACCTGGTCGCCGACGAGGTCCGCCGCCGCGGGCACACGGTGCGCCACCTGATCTCCTGGGACGACTACGACCGCTACCGCAAGGTCCCGGCCGGCGTCCCCGGCGTCGACGAGTCCTGGGCCGAGCACATCGGCAAGCCACTGACGTCCGTGCCGGCCCCGAAGGGCTCCGCGTACCCGAACTGGGCCGAGCACTTCAAGGCCGCGATGATCGAGGCGCTGGCCGAGCTGGGCGTCGAGTACGACGGGATCAGCCAGACCGAGCAGTACACCTCGGGCGTCTACCGCGAGCAGGTCCTGTTCGCGATGAAGCACCGCGGTGACATCGACGCGATCCTCGACCAGTACCGCACCAAGAAGGCCCCCGCCAAGAAGCAGCAGGGCCAGAAGCCGGTCGACGAGGCCGAGCTGGAGGCCGCCGAGGGCTCGGGCGCCGCCGCGGAGGACGACGGCAGCTCCGGCTCCGCCGGCTACTTCCCGTACAAGCCGTACTGCGGCCGGTGCGAGAAGGACCTCACCACGGTCACCGCGTACGACGACGACACCACCGAGCTGAGCTACACCTGCACCGCCTGTGGCCACTCCGAGACCGTGCGGCTGAGCGAGTTCAACCGCGGCAAGCTGGTCTGGAAGGTCGACTGGCCGATGCGCTGGGCCTACGAGGGAGTGGTCTTCGAGCCGAGCGGTGTCGACCACTCGTCCCCGGGCTCCAGCTTCCAGGTGGGCGGCCAGATCGTCGGCATCTTCGGCGGCAAGCAGCCCATCGGACCCATGTACGCGTTCGTCGGCATCAGCGGCATGGCGAAGATGTCGTCCAGCAAGGGCGGCGTCCCCACCCCGGCCGACGCGCTCCAGATCATGGAGCCGCAGCTGCTGCGCTGGCTGTACGCCCGCCGCCGGCCCAACCAGTCGTTCAAGATCGCCTTCGACCAGGAGATCCAGCGGCTCTACGACGAGTGGGACAAGCTGGCGGCCAAGGTCGCCGACGGGGCCGTACTCCCGGCGGACGCCGCCGCGTACGCGCGTGCCATCGGCACCGCCGCCGGGGAACTGCCGAGGACCCCCCGCCCGATGCCCTACCGCACCCTCGCCTCCGTCGCCGACATCACCGCCGGCGCCGAGGACCAGACCCTGCGGATCCTGAGCGAGCTCGACCCCGAGAACCCGCTCACGTCCCTGGACGAGGTCCGGCCCCGGCTCGACAAGGCCGAGACCTGGATCAACACGCAGGTCCCGGCCGAGGAGCGCACCGTCGTGCGCGACGAGCCCGACGCCGACCTCCTGAAGTCCCTCGACGACCAGGGCCGCGAGTCGCTGCGGCTGCTGCTGGAGGGACTGGACTCCAACTGGTCCCTGGACGGCCTCACCCACCTCGTGTACGGCGTCCCGAAGGTGCGGGCCGGCTTCTCCGCCGACGCCACACCCAAGGAGCTGCCGCAGGAGATCAAGGTCGCCCAGCGGACCTTCTTCGCGCTGCTGTACCACCTGCTGGTCGGCCGTGACACCGGACCGCGTCTGCCCACGCTGCTCCTCGCGGTCGGGCAGGACCGGGTGCGCAAGCTGCTCGGCGCGTAACCCCGGCGGCTACGACGAAGGGGGCGCCCGGTGTTCGCCGGGCGCCCCCTTCGTCGTACACGAGCTCAAGATCGCCGTACGCCCGCGGGAGCGTACGCGAGCTCGGGAACTACGCGATGTGGTCCTCCTCCAGCTCCGTGTTGAAACGGTTCTGGAAGCGGTTCATATAGCGCTTCAGCTCGCTGTCGGTGAGCGTGACGCCATACGTGGCCTCGACGTTGTTGCCGAACTCACCCTTCGTGGGCAGCCCCTGGCCAGGCATTATCGACTGGCGGAACACCTGGTAGAAGCTCTCCTCGCGGGACTTCTCGTCCGAGAGCGGCGACTGCTCCACCCGCTGGGCGGGGATGGGCAACGGCTCCGGCTCCGGGGCGCCGCCGTCGCCCAGCTGGCGCGTACGGCCGGGGCCCGCCGGGATCGGAAAGTTGCCGGTCTCTTCCGGGTCCGGCTCATTCTGCTCGGGCCCCTGCTCCTCGTACCACTGCTCGTACGCCTCCTCAGGCTCGTACGACGGATCGTAGCCGCCCCCGTAGACGACCTGCTGTTGAGGTGCCTGGAACCACGGGCTCTGGTCCGGCCCCGGCTCCTCGGGGTATTCCGGTTGCTCGGGAGGCCGGTTGTCCTGAGGCGCCGCCGCCTGCTGCGGGGCGGGCGCCGGCCCGGCGGCAAGGCTGCCCGCGGCGGGGTCCGCGGCCTCGAGCTGCGGTTGCGGCTGCGGCGCCGGCGGCAGCAGCACCGGTTCGATACCCGCCGCCGCCAGGCCCGACGGCGCCGTCTGCGCCAGCGGGACGCCGTAGCGCGCCAGCCGCAGCGGCATCAGCGACTCCACCGGGGCCTTGCGGCGCCAGCCGCGGCCGAAGCGGGAGTGGAGGCGCGCCTGGTAGACGAGACGTTCCTGCTCCAGCTTGATGACCTGCTCGTAGGAGCGCAGCTCCCACAGCTTCATCCGGCGCCAGAGCAGGAAGGTGGGGACCGGGGAGAGCAGCCAGCGGGTGAGGCGTACGCCCTCCATGTGCTTGTCGGCCGTGATGTCGGCGATCCGGCCGATCGCGTGCCGGGCCGCCTCCACCGCGACCACGAAGAGGATGGGGATCACCGCGTGCATCCCGACCCCGAGGGGGTCCGGCCAGGCCGCCGCGCCGTTGAACGCGATCGTCGCCGCCGTGAGCAGCCACGCCGTCTGGCGCAGGAGGGGGAAGGGGATGCGGATCCAGGTGAGGAGGAGGTCCATGGCGAGCAGGACGCAGATCCCCGCGTCGATGCCGATCGGGAAGACGTACGAGAAGTTCCCGAAGCCCTTCTTGATCGCGAGCTCACGGACGGCCGCGTACGAACCGGCGAAGCCGATACCGGCGATGATGACCGCACCGGTGACGACCACGCCGATGAGAACCCGGTGCATCCGTGTCAGCTGGAGTGGCGCGGACACCTGTACTCCCCTCCCTGTGCATGTTGTTGCGCGCAACAGGGTGGCACATGCGTACGGCGAACGGGCGGCCGGTACGGCAGGAGCCCGATCCGTGGGAGGACCGGGCTCCGGCAAGTGCCCTGGTGGCGCTACGAATTGAGCGGCATCCGACGGCCAGGATCCGGGTCAGTTCTTCTTGGACGCCGACGCCGACGCCGACGCGGACGGCGAGGCGTCCTTCGAGGCGGACCCGGAGGCCGGCTTCGAGGCCGACTTGGACGGGGAGGCGCTCTTCGAGGCCTCCTTCGACGGCGCCGCGCTCTCGCTCGCCGTGCCGTCGCCCTGGTTCGCGGCGATGACCGCGGCCACCGTCTCCTTCGCGGCCTTCTCCGCCGCCTTCGTCAGGTCGGCGGCGTCGGGGGTCTTCTCACCGGCGAGTCCGGCGCCGTTGTAGTCGAGCGTGACGACCACGTTCTCGATCCGCGTCACGACCGTCTGCTGCTTGAAGGAACCCTCCTTCTTCTTCAGGTCGTACCGCACCGCCGTCGCCTCGTCGCCCGTCCCGGACACCGGCTGCGTCCTGGCGTTCTTCGCGCCCTCCACCGCCTGCGCGTCCTTGACCTGCTTCACGTAGTACTCCTGCGCGAGCTCGTTGCCCTCGCCGCGCGCCGCGTCCGAGTCGAAGCGCAGCAACGACACGTTCAGCCAGCGGAACTGCGAGCCCTTGACGCCGTTGTTGTCGAGGCTGTCCCAGGAGCAGCTGCCCCGCGTCCCCGACTCGTTCGAAGCGCCCGCTTTGCCGGACTTGTTCGCCTTCGGGACGAGATCCGCCAGCGTCTTCTTCGCCAGCGCGTCGCAGGGCTTGGGCAGCGTCGCGTACGCGGCCTCCTGCACGGCCTTCTCCGAGGCGCTCTGCGAGGGCTGCGCACTGCTCGTCGCGGCTTCCTTCTGCGCGTCGTCACCGGAGCCGGAGTCCGAGGAGCAGCCGGAGGCGACGAGCATCACCGGGACGGCGGCCGCGCAGACAAGGGCGACGCGGTGGAGTCGCGAGGTCCGGCGCGCCGGCTCCTCGCGCTGCTCGAGCGGTCGGCGCTGCTCGCACTGGTCTCGCTGGTCTCGCTGTGCAGGTCGGTGCATGGTTCCTTCACTCATGACGCTCGTGGTTCCACTCATGACGCTCGTGGATCGTGCGGTCGGATCGGGTCCGAGGGGCCACGGTACGCGGTGGAGAACCTGTGCGGTTCCCGTTCGGGGGCTTTGCGGATCGGGGCCGCCGACCGGCCCAAGGGGGCTACCCGGCGAACGAATCGGCGAGCTGCTGGGCCAGTTTCCGCACCCTGTCCTGCATTTCCTCGCTGTCGGGGACCGTGCCGGGATGCGCCGACTGCTCGTCGTACCCGATGCTCACGACGACGTTGGACGTGCGGAACACCACAGTCACGGTGCGCTGCCTGGCCGTGCTCAGCACGTCGTTCAGGAACGCCGCGTCGCCGAGATCGTCGAGGGTCCGGGGCTGGAGGTCGGCCGGGGTTCCGGTGGCCGTGGCACCGGCGGTCGCGGTGGCGGAGCCGGACGAAGAGGCGCCGCCGGAACCCGCACTCCTGCTGCTGTCGCCGGAGGGCGTGGGCGACGCCGAGCCGGACGGGCTCGTGCTCGTGGACGACTCGGAACCCTCGGAACCCTCGGAACCCTCGGGACCGGAGCCGCTCGCGGACGGCTCCGGAAGGTTCGCGTCCGTCTGCTTGGCCGCGAACACCTTCTGGGCGCGGGTGTCGTCGCTGACCGCGTTGTCGTACGAGACGACCCGCTCGAAGTCGACGAGCAGATGGTCCGTGGCGTCGGTCGACTCGGCCTTCCAACGGCAGCCGGAGCGGCGGTCGTTGTCATAGGTGGGCGTGGCCTCGCCCTGGTACGCCCGGTCGCGCTGCTCCTGGTCCGTGAGCTGCTCGATGCCGGGCAGCAGCGAGTCGAGCGTGCCCTGGCTCAGGGCGCTGCACGCGTCGGAGAGGGTGCGGTACTTGCCGGGCTGGGCGGCCGTGGCGCTCGGGCCGGTATCGCCGGGCTTCGGGTCGTCCGGCGGGCTGTCGCTGCCGGATCCGCCGGTGCAGGCGGCCAGCAGCGCCGCGAGGAGCACGGCGGCGCCGGGTACGTACGCCTTCCGCTGCACGGTGAGGCTCCTCTCGACGGTTCTCTGGTCCCCGGGGTCGGGGTGCGTCCAGTGGTGACACGGCTGGTTACGGCTGGTGAGGGCCGTAATTCGGTTGCCGCGAGGGGCGGGCCCCTGCAGACAATGTGTATCGCACGCACTGCCGTGAACGCCGGTCCGTTGTCCTGAACGTTGACCTTGGCGCTGGTTTTTGCGATCTGAGACTTCTGTTTGTTTTTCGGGGGAATGAGGACGATATGTCGTACGTGGAGATGCCGGGCGCGAAGGTTCCGATCCGTATGTGGACGGACCCGGCGACGGTCGAGGACGTCGCCCTGCGCCAGTTGCAGAACGTCGCGACCCTGCCCTGGATCAAGGGCCTCGCGGTCATGCCGGACGTGCACTACGGAAAGGGCGCGACGGTCGGATCGGTCATCGCGATGCAGGGCGCGGTGTGTCCCGCGGCGGTGGGGGTGGACATCGGGTGCGGCATGTCCGCCGTCAGGACGTCACTGACCGCCAATGACCTGCCGGGGGATCTTTCACGGCTTCGGTCGAAGATCGAGGAGGCCATTCCGGTGGGGCGGGGGATGCATGAGTCTCCGGTCGAGCCGGGGCGGTTCCATGGCATGGCCACGGCTGGCTGGGACGACTTCTGGGGGCGGTTCGACGGGGTTGCCGAGGCTGTGAAGTTCCGGCAGGGGCGGGCCATAAAGCAGATGGGAACGCTCGGCGGAGGGAATCACCTGATCGAAACTTGTCTCGATGAGTCAGGTTCGGTCTGGTTGATGCTGCACTCCGGTTCCCGGAACATCGGCAAGGAGCTGGCCGAGTACCACATCGGCGTCGCGCAGGGGCTCCCGCACAACCAGGGGCTCGTCGACCGTGATCTGGCGGTGTTCGTCTCGGACACACCGCAGATGGCGGCCTATCGAAATGACCTCTACTGGGCTCAGGAGTACGCCAAGTACAACCGCGCGATCATGATGGCACTCCTGAAGGACGTGATCCGGAAGGAGTTCAAGAAGGCGAAGCCCACCTTCGACCAGGAGATCTCCTGTCACCACAATTACGTCTCGGAGGAGCGGTACGAAGGCATGGACCTGCTGGTCACCCGCAAGGGCGCGATCCGCGCGGGTTCCGGTGAGTACGGGATCATCCCCGGATCGATGGGCACCAGCTCGTACATCGTGAAGGGGCGTGGAAACGAAAAGGCCTTCAACTCGGCCTCGCACGGCGCGGGCCGGCGTATGAGTCGCAACGCGGCGAAGCGGCGCTTCACGGTCCGGGATCTGGAAGAGCAGACGCGGGGAGTCGAGTGCCGTAAGGACTCCGGCGTGCTCGACGAGATCCCGGCGGCCTACAAGAACATCGACCAGGTGATGGAGCAGCAGCGCGATCTCGTCGAGGTCGTGGCAAAGCTGAAGCAGTTCATCTGTGTAAAGGGCTGATGCACGAGGTCCCCGGGGAAAGTCGGGGACCTCGCCCATCTGGTTATTGGTCGCTTGGCATGGGCACCTGGCCGGTGCGCAGGCGCCAAAGACGGATGCAGCAGCTCTTCTCGGTTCGGCCGAGTTCTTTTGCCGCTGCCGCGTCGTTGTTCAGCCTCAGCAGTACGCGGTCCTCCCAGCCGTTCCAACGCCGGCGGTCGGGCGCGACCTTCATGCCTTCCGGACGAACCCAAGCGCCCAGCGAGTCGGCGGCGGTTTGCTTACGCGCCAGCGACAGACAGTCTTTGTAGTAGAGGTGAGCCGCCAGCTCCTGGGCGTTCTCCTTCGTGTAAGGGATGTTGTAGATGCGGTCTCGGGCGTTGCGCTTGAGGGTGCGCTCGGCTCCTGTCACCTTCCCGGCGTAGAAGCACAGGTAGGCGCCGATGGCCGTGCTCTGCGTGGTGAGAGAGACGAACGGGTAGCCCTGGCTCGTGTAACCCACCGAACCGTCGGCGTCGATGACGCCTCGGAGGTAGTCGCGGTGGGAGAACTGTCCTTGTGGCGGGGCGACATCCTTGGAACCTGCGAAGAATCTCGATGTCCCGGACGCTGATCTCGACGGACAACTTGCCCTTCTGTCCCACTCCTTGCTCCAGGTGCCCGTCGGCTTGCAAGAACCCGAACATGTAGGCGTAGTGGGGGTCTTCGAGGTCCATGAACCCCGTCGTGTCGACGCCGAGGGCGTCGGTAAGCGTGCTTCGGTGCGCGCTAGGCTCGCGGTCAGCCATGAGGAAGATGGTCCTTCCTTGCTGGTCAGGCCCTCGGTCGGGATTGCCGTCCCGGCCGGGGGCCGTCCTGTTTGATGTTGTGGCGCGAGCCTAGGTCGGGAGTTCGGTCATCGCCCGGGTGATCGAGACGGTTCATCCGTGTGAGTGAGCCGCCGCGTCGTCGAGTCTTGTGGGGGCGAGGCCACCGGTCTGTCTGAGGGGGCCCATGCCGAGGCGGCTCCCCGGCTGCGCCTACTTCGTGTGGGTCACCGCGTAGATCATCACGAACGCGACGATGTGGATGCCGAAGAGGAAGTACGCGAGGTAGTACCAGACGTAGCGTTCCCGTTTCTTCTCCAGGGCCAGCCGCTGCTGCTCCCCGTCGCCGGCGGGCTCGGCCATCACGACTCCCGGTGGACCTTCGTGTTCGAGGCCTGTGCGCGGGGGCGGACGACGAGGAGGTCGATGTTGACGTGGCTGGGGCGGGTGATCGCCCAGGTGATGGTGTCGGCGACATCGTCGGCGGTGAGCGGTGCGGCCACGCCCGCGTAGACCTTGGCCGCCTTCTCCTGGTCGCCGCCGAAGCGGGTCAGCGCGAACTCGTCCGTCTTGACCATGCCGGGCGCGACCTCGATGACGCGGACGGGCGTGCCGACGATCTCCAGGCGGAGGGTCTCGGCGAGGACGTGCTCGGCGTGCTTGGCGGCGACATAGCCCGCGCCGCCCTCGTACGTGCCGTGCCCCGCGGTGGACGTGAGCACGACCACCGTGCCGTCGCCGCTCGCGGTGAGCGCGGGGAGCAGGGCCTGGGTGACGTTCAGCGTGCCGATGACGTTCGTCTCGTACATCTGGCGCCACTCCGCCGGGTCGCCGCTCGCGACCGGGTCGGCGCCCAGTGCGCCGCCCGCGTTGTTCACCAGGACGCCGATGGTCTTGAAGGCCGTGGCGAACTCGTCGACCGCCGCGCGGTCGGTGACGTCCAGCGCGTACGCCGTCGCCTCGTGGCCCGCCGCGCCCAGCTCCTTGGCGAGCGCCTCGATACGGTCCGTGCGGCGGGCGGTGAGGACGACGCGATAGCCCGCCTCGGCGAGCTGCCGGGCCGTCGCGGCACCGATTCCGCTGCTGGCGCCGGTGACGACGGCGATACGGGAGGCGGCGGACGGGGCGGCGGGGGCGGTCATGGACGTGACTCCTTGCGGTGCGCTTGCTCGTCGCTCTGGCGGGCTCTTGTGGGTATGCCTGCCAGGATAGGCCGGTGCCGTGCGCGCGGGGGCGGGTGCCGTCCCTCGGCTCAGTTGCCGCCCCGCGGCGCGTACATGATCACTGTCATTCCGGCGAGGCAGATGAGCGCGCCGGTGACGTCCCAGCGGTCGGGCCGGTAGCCGTCCGCGACCATGCCCCAGGCGAGCGAGCCGGCCACGAAGACGCCTCCGTACGCGGCGAGGATGCGGCCGAACTCGGCGTCCGGCTGGAGGGTGGCGACAAAGCCGTACACGCCCAGCGCCATGACGCCCGCGCCGATCCACAGCCAGCCGCGGTGTTCGCGCACGCCCTGCCAGACGAGCCAGGCGCCGCCGATCTCGAAGAGGGCGGCGGCGACGAAGAGGGCGGCGGAGCGGAGGACGAGCATGCGGTCACTGTGGCACGCGGTTTCTCGGCACGCGGTTTGTCGGGAGCGACCGGCCCCTGACCCACGAGACGTCTGCGTCGTACGATTTCTGCACCACGCAGACGAAAGGCGGGTGCCATGTCCGGGAAGGCCGACGGCGGCGGAAGCGCGCGGGAGCGGCTGCTCGACGAGCTGTCCGACGTGTCCCGGCGGTACATGGCCTCGTACGCCCTGTTCAACCAGGCCATCGCCGACCACCTGAAGCTGCATCCGACCGATCTCCAGTGCCTGAACCTGCTCGGCCTGGAGGCCGGGCCCGTGACGACCGGGCGGATCGCCGAGCTGACGGGGCTGACGACCGGTTCGGCGACGCGGCTCGTGGACCGGCTGGAGAAGGCGGGCTACGTCGTACGGGAGCGGGACGCGGCCGACCGGCGGCGGGTGCTGGTGGCGACCGTGCCGGAGCGGATGGCCGAGTTCGGGCGGCTGTGGGACCGGCTGGGCCCCCGGTGGTACATGCTCTTCGAGGAGCTGGACGCGAGTGAACTCGCCCTGATCATCGGCCATATGCGGCGCACGGTCGACTTCACCGCCGGACAGGTCGCCCGGCTGCGCGAGGGCGACATCTGAACCGGGGGCCCAACTCCCGCCCCGGCCCTAGTGCTCCTCCGCGTCGTACTGTTCCCGCGCCTCGTTGACCTGCTCGATGTGCAGCTCCGCCCAGTCCTTCACCGCGCTGAGCAGGCAGCTGAGGCTGGTGCCGAGGGGTGTCAGCTCGTAGTCGACGCGGACCGGTACGGAAGGGGTCACGGTCCGGGCGACGATCCCGTCGCGCTCCAGTGCGCGCAGCGTCTGCGTCAGCATCTTGGGGCTGACGCCCGCGATCTTGCGGCCGAGGTCGCTGTAGCGCATGGATCCGGCGGCGAGCGCGCTGACGACGAGGCTGACCCACTTGTCACTGATGCGGTCGAGAAGCTGGTTGGTGGGGCAGCTGCGGATGAACGCGTCGTACTCGCGTCGCGCCTGATCGCGCCGCTGGGCGGCGGTCATGGTCGCCATACGGGTCACCTCCCGGTGAGGTACGCACCTTCAGGTGCCTACTTTCCAAAAGATAGTAGCTCTTCCTAGGGTTGTTGCAACGGGAAAGAAAGCCATGTGAACCCCCGTGAAGCCCTGCAAAACCCTATGAATCTGGAGATGCTTCATGCGTGCTGTAGTCGTGACGTCCTTCGGTGGGCCCGAGGCCGTCGAGATCGTGGAGACCGGGGTGCCGGAGCCGGCTGCCCGGCAGGTGCGGATCAAGGTCGCGGCCGCCGCGCTCAACCCCGTTGACGCGGGCGTGCGTTCGGGTGTCTTCGGTGGCGCGGGCAAGCGGCTGGGGCTCGGCTGGGATGTGGCCGGGACCATCGACGCGGTGGGCGTGGCCACGGGCTGGACCGTCGGCGAGGAGGTGGTGGCTCTGGCGTACGGCGCCGCCAAGTCCCTCGGTACGCACGCCGATTACGTGGTCGTGGATGCGGACGCGGTCGCGAAGGCGCCGGTCTCGGTGGACGCGGTGCACGCCGCCACCGTGCCGCTCAACGCCCTCACCGCCGCGCAGGCCCTGGACCTGCTGGCCCTGGAGCCGGGGCAGCGTCTGCTGGTGACGGGTGCGGCGGGCGCCGTCGGCGGTTACGCCGCCCACCGCGGCATCGCGGTGACCGCGCTGGCCCGCGAGGCCGACGCGGAGCTCGTACGTTCCCTGGGGGCGGCCGAGTCGGTGACCGGGCCCGTGGCGCCGGGGAGTGTGGACGCGGTGCTGGACGCGGCGATCCTGGGCGCGGCGGCGCTGGAGTGGGTGCGGGACGGCGGCGCGTTCGCCGGTGTCATCCCGCAGGCGCAGCCGGCGTCGGAGCGCGGGGTGCGGACGGGCGCGGTCGAGGTGAGCCCCGACGGGGCGCGGCTCGCGGAGCTGGTGGCTCTGGTCGACGAGGGCGTGCTGACCCCGCGGGTGGCCGAGACGTACGCGCTGGCCGAGGTGGCCAAGGCGCACGCCCGGCTGGCGGAGGGGGGCCTGCGGGGGCGGGTCGTGCTGATCCCCTGATCCCTTGATCCCCTGATCTTCCGATGCCCAGGTTCCCTGGCCCCGGCTCCCCCCTGCGACTGCTAATGGTGCTCTTCGCGCGCCTTGCGCGGCAGCAGTCGTACGAGGGAGCAGCACAGCAGGGTCACGGCGGCGACCACGGTGAGGCTCACGGTCATGGCGTGGGTCGCGCCGCCGGCCGTGTGGAAGTAGACGGTGGTGACGGCGGCCGCTCCGACGGCGCCCGCGAGCTGCTGGGCCGCGCCGAGCGAACCGCCGGCGCTGCCCGCCTCCTCGTCCGTGATGTCGCCGAGGGTGACGTCGTACATGCTCCCGAAGCAGGTGCCCATCCCGAGGCCGATGACGAGCAGGGGCGGTACGAGGGTCCAGGCGCCCGTGTCCGTGCCGGAGAGGGCGACGAGGGTCAGCAGGTACGCCGTTCCGGCGAGGGTGATGAGCAGCCCGCCGAGGACCAGTCGGCGGCCGAGCCGGCCGATCAGCCGGTAGCAGGCGATGGACGCGATGACGATGCCGGCGGACAGCGGCATCAGGCCGAGCGCGGCCCCGGAGGGCGAGCGGCCGAGGCCCTGTTGCAGGAAGAGCGAGATGACGTAGAGGAGTCCGGCGACGGCGGCGAAGAAGACGGTGCCGAGAGCGAGTCCGGAGGTGAAGCCGCGGTTGCGGAGGAGGGAGGGCCGGATGAGGGGGTTCTCGGCGGTGCGCTGACGGTGGCAGAAGAGGGCGAACAGGACGAGGCCGGCGGCGGTGAGGAGGGCGGGCGTGGCGGTCCAGCCGTGTGCCGAGCCCTGGATCAGCCCGCCGAGCAGGCCGAGCATGGCGCCGCCGAGGAGGGCCGATCCGGGCCCGTCGACGGTGACCGCGCGGTCACCGGTGTCACGGGGGAGCAGCCGGGCGGCGGCGAGGAGCGCGGCTCCGCCGAGCACCAGGTTGATGAGGAACATCGGGCGCCAGCCGAGTCCGGCGAGGTCGGCGTCGACGAGGAACCCGGCGAGGACCGGGCCGCCGACGGCGGACAGGCCCATCACCGGTCCGAAGCAGCTGTAGGCCTTGCGTATCTGGTCGCGTGGCCAGGTGGCGCCGAGGATGCCGAAGCCCTGCGGGATGACGAGCGCGCCGAACGCGCCCTGGAACAGGCGGGCGACCACGAGCGCCTGCGGGTTCCAGGCGAGCCCGCAGACGAGCGAGGCGGCGGTGAACCCGCTGAGCCCGGCGAGGAACAGCCGGCGGCGGCCGTGGCGGTCGCCGAGCCGTCCGCCGAGGACGAGCAGCACGCCGAGCGCGAGCGCGTAGGAGGCGCCGAGCCACTGGACGAGGGCGGTGCCGCCGCCGAGGTCGGCGGCGATCGTCGGGGCGGCGATGTTCGTGATGGTGCTGTCGAGGAGGTCGAGGACGTCGGCGGCGAGAACGACCCCGAGGACCGCCCAGCGGGTGCGGGCGGGCAGCTGTTTTTCTTTTGCGTCATGCAGTATCTGCGTCACGCAGATAAATGTGGGTGAGGCGCCCGGGTGGTGTCAAGGCGAATACCGCGAATGCCGGTACGGGACCCGGCCCGGACCCCGGCTCGCTAGGGTGCCGGGGTATGAAGATCATCGACCTGGAGCCCGGCGACGCGCGGCTCGACGCCGAGATACTGCCCGTCCTGCGCGAACTGCGTCCGCACCTGACCCCGGAGCTCTTCGCGGAGGTGTACGCCGAGGGGTACGCGCAGGGCCTGCGCTTCACCGCCGCCTACGCCGACGACGGGACCTGTGCCGGTGTCGCCGGCTGGCGCGTGATCGTCAATACGAGCGCCCTGCGCAAGCTGTACGTCGACGACCTGGTGACCGCGGAGAGCGCCCGTTCCGGCGGGGTCGGCCATGCTCTCCTCGCGCACCTGGAGAGCCGCGCCCGCGTCCTCGGCTGCCATGTGCTGAACCTGGACTCCGGCACGAAGCGCACCGCCGCCCACCGCTTCTATCTGCGCGAACGCATGGACATCACCGGGTTCCACTTCGTGAAGCGGCTCGACTAGGTCCTGTCGTCGCGGAGCGGACGGGAGTCTGACGACAGGGCCCAGGGCGCTCGAACGACCAGGACGCTCGAACGCCGATGTTGTCTCCGGTCGACATCAGCCGGTGTGCGGGCCCGCCGCGTACGCCGTCGGTGGCACCCCCACCGTCGCGGTGAAGTCGCGCACCAGATGGGCCTGGTCCGCGTAGCCGAGGTCGGCGGCGAGGCCCGCCCAGTCCACCTCGCGGGAGTTCTCCGCGTGCTCCAGGGCCTGGTGGATGCGGTAGCGGAGGATGATCCACTTCGGGCCGACGCCGACGTACGCGGCGAACAGGCGCTGCATCACGCGTACGGACACGCCCTCCGCGCGGGCGAAGTCGCCGACGCGACGGATCGTACGGTCGGTGCGGATGCGGTCGACGAGGGCCATCGCGAGGTCGGCCTGGGGGTCGGGCCGCGGGCCGATGCTCAGCAGGAAGGCGTCCAGGGCGGCCACGCGCGCGTCCTCGTCGTCCGGGGTGAGGACGGCCGGGAGGTCGGCCCCCGGGGACACCTCCGGCAGGGGGACCCGGCGACCGGTCCACTCCGTCGCCGCGTGGTCCGGCGCGAAGGGGCGGAAGCCGCCGGGCCGGAACTTGATCCCGCACACCCGGCCCCGCCCCTGGAGCTTCTGTGTGAACAGCTCCAGCCCGATGCCCGCGACCTCGCCGAAGCCCTCCTGGCCCGCGTACTTCTGGAAGACGACATTGACGGACGGGTGCGGGACGACATGGGAGGCGTACGGCTGCGTCAGGTCCCAGTCGATCAGCCAGTAGTGCTCCAGATACGGGCGCAGCGGCTCGGCGGGCTCGCGGCGCCGGAAGTCGACGCGCGCGAAGAGCTCCGCGGCGTCGACGATGCCTTGGGTGTCCCGGCGTGGAGCGGCCATGAGGGGATCGTAGGGCGGGCCACTGACGGTCGGGCGGGTGGAAAGCCGCCGAGGGGACTGCCGCCGAGGGGATTGCCGCCGAGGCGGCGCCGCCGGGGCGGAGGGCGTGCCGCGGCGGGGGGTGGAATACCTCGGGGGGTGTGGTCGTTCAAGGGTATAGTTGAATCGTAAACAACCTGCGGAGGGTGAGCGACCATGCAGTTCGGGATCTTCAGCGTCGGCGATGTCACACCGGACCCGACCACGGGTCGGACGCCGACCGAGCGCGACCGCATCAAGGCCATGGTCGCGATCGCGCTGAAGGCGGAGGAGGTCGGCCTGGACGTCTTCGCGACCGGCGAGCACCACAACCCGCCGTTCGTGCCGTCGTCCCCGACCACGATGCTCGGCTACATAGCCGCGCGCACGGAGAAGCTGATCCTCTCCACCTCCACCACCCTCATCACCACCAACGACCCGGTGAAGATCGCCGAGGACTACGCGATGCTCCAGCAGCTCGCGGACGGCCGGGTGGACCTGATGATGGGCCGCGGCAACACCGGGCCGGTCTACCCGTGGTTCGGGAAGGACATCCGCCAGGGCATCAACCTCGCCATCGAGAACTACGCGCTGCTGCACCGCCTGTGGCGCGAGGACGTGGTGACGTGGGAGGGCCAGTTCCGTACGCCGTTGCAGTCGTTCACCTCGACGCCCCGGCCGCTGGACGGCGTACCGCCCTTCGTCTGGCACGGCTCGATCCGCTCTCCCGAGATCGCGGAGCAGGCCGCGTACTACGGTGACGGCTTCTTCCACAACAACATCTTCTGGCCGGCCGACCACACGAAGCAGATGGTCGAGCTGTACCGGGAGCGGTACGCGCACTACGGCCACGGCACGCCCGAGCAGGCGATCGTCGGGCTCGGCGGGCAGGTGTTCATGCGGCACAACTCGCAGGACGCGGTCCGCGAGTTCCGGCCGTACTTCGACAACGCGCCGGTGTACGGGCACGGGCCGTCGCTGGAGGACTTCACGGACCAGACGCCGCTGACGGTCGGCTCGCCGCAGCAGGTGATCGAGAAGACGCTGGCCTTCCGGGAGTACGCGGGCGACTACCAGCGCCAGCTCTTCCTGCTGGACCACGCGGGTCTGCCGCTGAAGACGGTCCTGGAGCAGCTCGACATCCTCGGCGAGGAGGTCGTACCGGTGCTGCGCGAGGAGTTCGCGAAGGGACGGCCGGCCCAGGTGCCGGACGCGCCGACGCACGCGTCGCGCGTGACGGCGGCCGCGGCCGCCAAGGAGGTGACGGTGTGATGAAGCTGGTCGTGGTCTCCGCGGGGCTGAGTGTGCCCTCGTCCACGCGGCTGCTGGCCGACCGGCTGGCGAAGGCGACCGCCGCGAGGGTCCCGGCGGAGGTGGAGGTCGTCGAACTGCGCGACCTCGCCGTCGAGATCGCGCACAACTTCACCAACGGGTTCCCCGGACGCGCGCTGGCCGCCGCGATCGGGGCGGTGACGGAGGCGGACGGCCTGATCGTCGTCACGCCGGTCTTCTCCGCCTCGTACAGCGGCTTGTTCAAGTCGTTCTTCGACGTGCTCGAACAGGGCGTGCTCGCCGGAAAGCCGGTGCTGATCGCGGCGACCGGCGGTTCCGCCCGGCACTCGCTGGTCCTGGAGCACGCGCTGCGCCCGTTGTTCGCCCACCTGCGGGCCGTGGTCGTACCGACGGGCGTCTACGCGGCCTCGGAGGACTGGGGAGCGGAGGGGCTGGCCGAGCGGATCGAGCGGGCGGCCGGGGAACTGGCGGGGCTCATGACGGGGCTCATGTCAGGGGTTTCGGCGGTGGGGCCGGCGCGTGACGCGCAGCCGCGGGCCGGGGCGGAGGTCTCGGCCGACGGCCCGGCGGCGGCCCCGGCGGAGGGGTCCGTACCCCGGCCCCGGGAGACCGTCGCGCAGTCCGCGACCGCCGGCCGCGGGTCTCGCACGGACGGTTTCCAGGTGGTGCCCTTCGAGCAGCAGCTCGCCGCCCTGCGCACGCGGTAGCGGTGGCGGGCTACGGCCCCGGGTGCTGCCCGCCTAGCGGGAGGCACCCGGGGCCGGTGCCAGCCAGGCCGTCCAGCCGTCGGTGCCCGGCAGCGGGTGCCGGGTCCAGTCGCGGGCGTAGCGCGGGGGCCGCTGGGCGTCGGCCGTCAGGACGGCCGTGGGCATCCGCTCGGCCCGCCGCAGTACGGAACTCGGCGTGGTGTTGCGGTTGTTGCCCTTCGTCGCGGCGGAGGCGCAGCCCGCGTCGTACCCCACCGGCTGCGCGTGCGAGCCCACGAGCAGGCAGGGTGCGCGCAGCCCGAGGGCGTTCAGTTCGTCGGCGGCGACACGGTAGCGCTGGTCCAAGGACGCCACCTGAGCGGTCATCCGGTGCAGCACCGGGTACTGCGCGACGAGTTGCAGGGCGACCAGACAGCCCACCGTGACCGCGAGGGCGGGCCGCGGCCGTGCGACACGGGTGAGCAGCCCGCCGACCGGCAGCGCCAGCAGGGCGTACGCGGGAAGCAGGAAGCGCGGCGCCGAGTAGCTGAGCAGGAGCAGGTACGGCGCGGAGAGGCAGACCGCGACGGCCAGCGGGACGAGCGTGCGGTCGGCCGGGACCCCCGTGCGCCGCTCGCGCAGGGCGACGGCCAGCGCGGCCAGCGCGAGCAGGGGCAGCGCCAGCCACCAGAGGGTGAGTTCGGGGTGGTGGACCGGACCCGAGCAGGGGCGGCACAGTTCGGGGCCGTTGAGGCTGCGCCAGGCGTTGAAGAGGTTGAGGTGCGGGTGCATGCCTCCCTCGGTGGCGCCGGAGACGTGCAGCCGCTGCGGTACGCCGCCGAAACGGCTGTACGCCTCCACGGTCCACTGCGTGGCGCCGGCCGCGAGACCGCCGAGCAGGTACGGCAGGGTGCGGCGGTGGGAGCGTACGCACCCGGCGGTCGCGAACAGCGGAAGGCCGAGCCAGGCCGCGTCCGGTACGCGCATCAGGGCGACCCCGGCCAGGCAGGCGGCGAGCCACCAGCGGGCGTTCGGTTCCCGGGGCGCGCGCAGGAACAGGCCGGTGGCCGCGACGGCGCCCAGCGCCACCCACAGGTTGGGCATCGCCTCCGGGCCGGAGATCTGGGCGATCCACAGGCCCGAGAACACCAGCGCGGCGAGGGCGGTCGTGGCGGGGCCGAGGAGCGGGCGCCAGACGCGGTACGCGGCGTACAGCGCGGCCGTCGACAGCAGGGCCAGCGCGATCCGCAGGGCGAGCACCGAGTCGGTCACCGCGAGGACGGGCGACACGAGGACGCTGATGCCGCGGGACCGGGGGGCGCTGAAGAAGGCGGCGGGCGTGCGGGGGTCGACCTGCGAGACGTAGACGGTCTCGTCCCAGCCGAGAACGTGCGCCAGGTGCGGGACGACGAGGGTCAGCTGGACCAGGAGGTAGAGGAGGGAGACGGCTTCGAGCCCGCGGCCCTGGGGGAACCTCGGGCGCCAGGGGGCCGTGGCGGTGCCGGGGGGAAGGGGGGCGGGGCGTTGGGGGGCGGTGCGGGTTTCGGCTCCGGTCGCGGTCCCGGTTTCGGTCCCGGGTTCCCGGCCCCGGTTCCCGGTCCCGGCCCCGGTCCCGGTCCCGGCCCCGGCCCCGGTCCCGGTCTTGGTCTTGGTCCCGGTGGTCCCCGCTCTCGTCTTCGTGCCCGCGGCATGGGCGGGGACCGTGGCGGTGGGGCCCGCGGGGCCGACCGCGATCCCGGCGGCCGCGCCCGCCGTGGCGATGGTCAGCAAGGTGGGCCGGAAGGCGGTCAGCAGGAGGGGCCGAAAGGTTTGTTCGGCGATGGCCCGGAGCGCGGGCCAGGGGGCGGGCCGCCACCGCCGAAGCGCTGCGGCCCACCCCCTCCGCCGCCCAGGCCGCACCCGGGTGGGGGGAGCCCCCGGCCCGGCCATGGGGGTCTGCGCGGGCGGTGCGACGGACGTGACGGGGACCGGTGCGGCCGGGACGGGGATCGCCGCGGTCGTGGCCGTGCTCGCGGGGCGCGTGGCCCCGCCCGCCGCTGTCGCGGCCGTATCGGCCGCGGTGTCCTCGTCCGTCACATGGGCCGTCATGCGCCACCTCTCTCCGTCTGCGGTCCGGCGGTCGGACCCTGGACGGACCGGAGCTCCAGTGCCGGGCCGGCACACCCTGCCGCCCCCGGCGTGCCGTCCGGTCACGTCTCCCGTGCTGTACGCGTCCTCGCCCCCGTCAGTTCAGGGCGGCGGCCGCCACCCCAGGCGCGCAGCCGGCGCCGGGCCGCCCGGACCGTGCGGCGGGCCCAGCCCCGTGCGCGCTCCCGCTGCCGGGACCACGCCCGCCCGGGGCGGGCCGCCCGCAGCTCGGCGAAGAGCCGCTCGTAGTGGTCGACGATCGGCTCGGGGTCGTAGCGGTGGGCGCTCGCGCGGGCCGCGGCGCCCATCGACCTGCGCAGATCGTCGTCCAGGACCAGGTCGAGCATCGCGTCGGCGAGGGCGCGGGTGTCGCGCACGGGCACCAGCCGGCCGTCCACGCGGTCCGTGATGATCTCGGCGGGGCCGAGGGGGCAGTCGGTGCTGACCACGGGCACCCCGCAGCGCATCGCCTCGACCAGCGTCATCCCGAACGACTCCGCGTCCGAGGCGCTGACCACCAGCGACGCCTGGGCGAACTCCGCCTCGATGGGCGTACGCACCCCCATCAGCCGGGCCTGACCGGCGAGCCCCAACCCGTCGATCAGCCCCTGCAACCGCTCCTTCTCGGCCCCGCCTCCATAGATGCGCAGTTCCCAGTCCGGATCCTTGGCGGCCACCGCGCAGAACGCCTCCAGCAGGACGTCGTACCGCTTCCCGGGGACCAGCCGGCCGGCGGCCGCGATCACCTTCGCCGTGCCGTCGGAGGGCGCGACGCCGACCTCCGGCACGATGTTCGGCACCGACACCACACGGACGCCGGGCAGGGGCATCCGCGTCCGGTACACCTCCGCGTCCGCCCCGGTCATCGTCACCACCGCGTCGAGGTCCCGGTAGTGGCGCGCGAGAACAGTGCGCAGCCGCTTGGCGTGCGCGTCGTGCCGCAGGTGCTCCTGTGCGATGCGCAGCGCACGGCGCGGCCCGAGGGCGATGTACACGTTGATGCCGGGCCGGGTGCCGATGACGACGTCCGCGTCGCAGCTCTCCAGATACGCCCGCGCCCGCAGGTCGGTGAGGCGCGTGTACTGGTGGTGGCGCTTGTCGGCCACCGGGAAGTCGACGGCCTCCCGCGCGTACGCCGGGTCCGCCAGGTCGGCGCTGCCCTCGCGGGTGTCCACCAGGGGGACGAGGGTGATCCGCGGGTCGACGGCGAAGCGCGGCTCGGCGCGGTGCCGGGACATCGACACGATCTCCACGTCGTGCCGCTCGGCCAGCGCCGAGGCGAGGTTGAGGGTGGTGCGGACGGTGCCGCCGATGGCATACGCGTTGTGCAGCAGGAACACGATCTTCCTGCGCCCGGCGCGGCTCGTCATGCGTGTCATCCGCTTCATTCAGTGCCTTCCCCTGCGCGGCCTCGGTCCTTCTGGACGCGCCTGACATGGGGGACACAGTGACCGGACGAGGTAAGTCACTGGCCCGGCCGCGGTGAGAGGCGGGTAAGAAGCCCACCCGCGCCCCGGCTCATCAGGTGGTATGCCGCCGCGGCCTTGGCAGACTGGCGGGGTGACCCAGACAGTTCTGCTCGCCGAGGACGACCGCGCCATCCGTCATGCCCTGGAACGCGCGCTGACGCTTGAGGGTTACGCGGTGACCGCCGTCGCCGACGGGGTCGAGGCGCTGGCCCAGGCCCACCGCACCCCGCCCGACGTGCTCCTGCTCGACGTGATGATGCCGGGCATCGACGGCCTCCAGGTGTGCCGCGTGCTGCGCGCCGAGGGCGACCGCACCCCGATCCTGATGCTCACCGCGCTGGTGGAGACGGCCGACCGGATCGCGGGTCTGGACGCGGGCGCCGACGACTACGTGGTGAAGCCGTTCGACGTGGAGGAGGTCTTCGCACGGCTGCGGGCCCTGCTGCGCCGCACCGGGAACGCCTCCCTCGACGCGCCGAAGGAGGAGCCGTCGCCCAGCGGGCAGGTGTCCGTGGCGGGGCTGCGGATGGACGTGCAGGCCCGGCGCGCCTGGCGCGGGGAGCGTGAGGTGGAGCTCACGCGCACCGAGTTCGACCTCCTGGAACTGCTCGTCCGCAACGCGGGCATCGTCCTCGACCACACCACCATCTACGACCGCATCTGGGGCTACGACTTCGGCCCGGGTTCCAAGAACCTCGCCGTGTACGTGGGCTATCTGCGGCGCAAGCTCGACCAGCCGGGGGCTCCAGCGCTCATCCACACGGTGCGGGGCGTGGGGTACGTCTTGAGGGAGGACTGAGTGCCCCTGGTGTCCCGGCTGCCCCGGAGCCTGCGCACGCGCTTGCGCGGCATCTCCTCACTGCGCGCCACCTTCACGCTGTCGTTCGCGGCGGTGGCCGTCGGGGTGACCGTCCTCGTCGGCTTCCTGAGCTACGACGCCGCCGCCCGGCTGGTCCGCCTGGACCAGCAGACCGTGTTCGCGCAGGTCGTGCACGACCTGCGCGAACAGGTGCGGCACGACGCACTGGACCCCGAGGACTTCGCCTCCTCCGACCCCGACCACGACGGCCCGCTCGACGACATCATCCGGCCCAGCCGTACGGACGTGCAGGTGCTCGGCCCCGGTGGCGCGGTCGCGGACCGGGGGCACCCGGTGCTGCCGGTGGCCGCCGCGGACCGGCAGGTCGCCGAGGCCTCCTCGGCCGGGAAGCTGGCGGAGCACAAGGAGGTCGAGGTGGCCGGCGACTTCTACCGGGTGGCGGCCGTCTCCCTCGGCCACGGGCGGGGCGCGGTGCAGATCGCGCAGCAGTTCAGCGACACGGAGGATCTGCTGCGCCAGCTTCAGCAGCGGACGTTCCTGCTGGTCGGCGGCGTTGTGATCGCGGCGGGACTGTTCGGCTGGTGGTTGGCCCGGCGGATAACGCGGCGGCTGGTCCGGCTCACCGCGGCCGCCGAGGACGTGGCCCGCACCCGGCGACTGGGCATTCAGGTGCCGGTCACCGGGCGCGACGAGGTGGCCCGGCTCGGCCGCGCCTTCGACCGCATGCTGGGCCGCCTGGCCCAGTCGGAGGAGGACCAGCGCCGCCTGGTCCAGGACGCGGGCCACGAACTCCGTACGCCGCTCACCTCGCTGCGTACGAACATCTCGATGCTCCGCCGCATCGACGAACTGCCACCCGCCGCCCGCGAGGAACTGGTCGCCGACCTGGCCCTCGAGTCGCGGGAACTGACCGACCTGGTCAACGAGCTGGTGGATCTGGCGGCCGGCCAGTCGGACACGGAGCCGGTGCAGCGGCTGGACCTGGGAGACCTCGCGGAGGACGTGGCGATCGTGGCCCGCCGCCGCACGGGCCGTGACGTCATCGTCCGCGTCACCGGCGACCCGACGGCCGACGGCCGCCCCGCGGCGTTGCAGCGGGCGCTGTCGAACCTGGTGGAGAACGCGGCGAAGTTCGACCGCGACGGCGAGGAGGCGATCGAGATCGTGGTGACGGGCGCGGCGGGGGCCGGGACGGTGCGCGGGCCCGGGACGGCCCGGCCGGACACGGCCCGCGCCTCGGACTCGGCCCGTTCGGAGGCGCTCCGTGCCTCGGGCTCGCTCCGCTCGGACGTGCTCCGCGCCTCGGGCTCGGCTCGTTCGGAGGTGCTCCGTGCGCCGGGCTCGGCCCGTTCGGACGGCGCGGCGCCGTCCGAGGCCGCCGTCGGGCCGGGCAGCGTGCGCGTCGAGGTCCGGGACCGCGGCCCCGGCATCGCGGACGCCGACCTGACGCGCGTCTTCGACCGCTTCTACCGGGCGGCCGACGCCCGCAGCCTGCCCGGCTCGGGGCTGGGCCTGTCGATCGTGCGCGAGGTCGCGATGTCGCACGGGGGCACACCGTTCGCCTACCGGCGCCGCGGCGGCGGGTCGGTCATCGGGTTCACCGTGGGTGGGGGTGCGCCGGGGGAGGGGGAGTGACCGGGCGCCTGCGCACGGCGGCCGGAGCCGGCTCGGGGTCTCAGCCGACGTGCACCCGGGGGCGCCGCCTCCGGTCCGGTTCCGCTTCCCGCAGTACCTCCCGGGTCACCGGCGCCACCTCCCCCTGGCCGAAGAGGAAGAAGCGCAGGAAGTTGGCGAAGGGGCTGCCCTCGGTCCACTCGAAGTAGATGTGCGGGGTGCCGCCGGTGGTGTCGCGGACGTGCAGGAGGAGGGCCGCCAGCGCGTTGGGGATCGAGGACGACTCCAGGGTCAGTACGCGGTAGCGGCCGTGCAGGACCTCGCCCCGTACGCTCAGACCCGCCTCGAACTCCGACGGGTCGAGGACCGTCACCTCGACGAAGACGAAGTCCTCCTGCGCCGGAATGTCGTTGTCGTGCCGGATCTGCTCGATCTTGTCGCGGTACTCGGCGATGTCGCGGTTGTCGGGCTCGTTGGCGATGAACCGGATCTTCCGGCTGGCGATGTCCCGTACGAACCGCTGCGCCAGCTCGTCCAGCGTCACGCTGGTGACGCGGAGTTCGAAGGCGCGCGCCAGCCGGGACAGCAGTGAGACGAGGATGATGCCCGCGATGAAACAGGCACCGATCTTGACGCCGTCCGGGCGTTCGATGACGTTGACGACGGTCGTGTAGAGGAAGACCGCCGAGATCACCGCGAAGCCGATAGCCGCGTTGCGCTGGCCCGCCTTGCGCGCCGCGATGGTCACCGCGATCGCGGCGGAGCTGATCAGCACCAGCACACCGGTGGCGTACGCGCCGCCCTGCGCGTCGACGTTCGCGTCGAAGATCCACGTCACCAGGAAGCCGACGAGCGTGAAGACGATGACCATCGGGCGGACGGCGCGCGCCCAGTGCGGGGCCATGCCGTAGCGGGGCAGATAGCGGGGCATGAGGTTGAGCAGGCCGGCCATCGCGGAGGCGCCGGCGAACCATAGGATGGCGATCGTCGAGACGTCGTACACCGTCCCGAAGGCGCCGCCCAGGTACTCGTGGGCCAGGTACGCGAGGGCGCGGCCGTTGGCCTGGCCGCCGGTTTCGAACTCGCTCTCCGGGATGAGGAGCGTCGTGATGAAGCTCGTGCAGATCAGGAACGCGCTCATGATGACGGCGGCCGTGGTCAGCAGCTTCTTCGTGCCCCGGATGCGGCCGGCCGGCCGGTCCTCCGTGTCGCCGGCGTCGCCCGCGACATGCGGCATGACCGCGACGCCGGTCTCGAAGCCGGAGAGGCCGAGCGCCAGCTTCGGGAAGACCAGCAGGGCCACGCCGACCATGGCAAAAACGTTTCCGTGCTCGGCGGTCAGCGCGGTGGACCAGTCGGTGACCACATGGCCGGCCGTGACCACGTGCCACAGGCCGGCGACCACGACCACCACGTTCAGCGCCAGGTAGAGGCCCACCAGGGCGACCGCGACCCCGATCGCCTCCAGGAAGCCCTTGAGGAACACCGCGCCGAGCAGTGCCACCAGGAACAGGGTGATCGGCATCTGGTAGCCGTGCAGGGCGCTCGTCAGATGCGGGTTCTCGACGAGGTGGGTGGAGGCGTCCGCCGCCGAAAGGGTGATGGTGATCAGGAAGTCGGTGGCGGCGAAGCCCAGCAGCGTCAGGACGAAGAGCTTGCCCTTCCAGAACGACAGCAGCCGCTCCAGCATCGCGATCGAGCCCTCACCGCGCGGGCTCTCCTCGGCGACCCGCCGGTACACGGGCAGCGCGCCCGCCAGGGTGACGATCACCAGCACGATCGTCGCGACGGGCGACAGCAGCCCGGCCGCCAGGGCGGCGATGCCCGGCTGGTAGCCGAGCGTGGAGAAGTAGTCGACACCGGTCAGGCACATGACCCGCCACCAGCGCTGCCCCTTGTGCGCGGGCTCGGGCGGGGCGTGCGGCCCCTGCGGGGGCCTGGCCATGTCGGACAGCCCCTCCAGCATCCACGCCCGCAGTCGCTTCGTGCGGTCGCGTGGGACGGTGGCGGCCATCTGCGGGCTCTCCTGACGTACGGCTTTGCGAACGGTTCCGGCCATCGAGGAGACGGCGGAAACAGCGTATGCAGAGAGTGACCCAGGGGCTCATGGATGCATGGGCCGAACGCATCAAGCTTCCGTTAAGACCGAATGGGCGGGTGGCAGCGGGGCATCGAGGCGGTGGCGTGCCTGGCCGAAAGAGGTCTGGTGCCGGCATGCCGAGCGGCCGGGGGGGGGCGTCGAACGGGCCCGGCGGCCTGCCCCCGACGGGGAGACCGGATGCGTTCCGCCCCTGGCGGGAGATCGGAGGGGCTCCGCCCTCGGCGGGATGGAGCCAAGGACAGCTACTGGAGCCCGCCCTCAAACGCTCAGGAACGGGCCGACTGGATCGCGGCGAACAAGGAGATCATCAAGGCTGCGGCACGGAACTCGGGGCTGCCGCCGGACATGGTGGGCGTGGGTTCACGAACAATCTGGACGAGGCAAGGAACGCACTGCGCTGATGACCAGCCCTTCCCACGTGGACGACGACCGCGGTTGCCTCCGTCTGGTCCTCGCTGTACCCCTCACCCTTCTCACGCTCATCGCCGCCTACTTCTGTTGGACCGCATTGACCATCAGTCCGTCCGGCACCTGGGACGACGACGCGTACGCCGGAATCGTTCTGTCCTGCGTCCTCACCATCGCGGCAGCCGGTGCCGCGGCGGCCCTGTGGCTGGTGCCTTCGGTGCGGAGGGCCACGCCATGGTGGTGGATGCTTCCGGTGCTCTTGTTGGGCGTGGTCGCAGGAGTGCGATGGGCCGTGAGCGGTTAGGCCCGCCGCCCTCGCCGCACCCCTGACGTTCACGGCGGCCGAGGCCCTCGGGCTGGTGATGGCCGTACTGGACGGCGACCATGACGCCGCCGACGCGGACGGCCCCGTGGGCAGCGCCGTCGGCAAGATCATGCGCGTGCTCCCGGAACCGGTCGCGGGCCTGGCCGAGGCGGTCCGCGGGGTGAGCGCCCGGGGCCGGGACCCCGCTGCCGTGAGCCCGCGCCCCGAGACCACGGCCGTCCTCGTCCGGTCGTGCGCCGCGCACCGCCGACTGCGGCTCGGCTACCGGACGCGCCCGGCGGGTCATGGAGGTCGACCCGTGGGGCGTCGTCGTACGCCACGGCCGGTGGTACCTCCTGTGCTGGTCGCACACCTGGTCGCACACCTGGTCGCACACGAGGAACGCCAGACGCGTCCTGCGGGTGGACCGGGTCGCCTCCGTCGACGTACTCGAGGAGACGTTCACCCCGCCGGCCGGTCTCGACCCGGTGGAGACGCTGGAGGAACACTTTGCCGACGGCTGCAAGTACCAGGTGGAGGTCGTGATCGACGCCCCCGCGGACACGGTCGCGGAGTGGCTCCCGCGGAACCTGGGCCGCCGGGAACCGATCGACGCGCACACGACCCGCCTCGTGGCCACGACCGACGAACCGGACTGGTACGCCGAACAACTCACGGTGATCAAGGCCCCGTTCCGCATCGTCGGGCCGCGCGAACTCCGGGAGGCCGCCGAGGCCGTCGGGCGACGCCTCCTCGGGGCCGCCGGCGCCGGCCGCCCGAGCCCGGGGAAGCAGCCGCCGCCGACGGCTGACGGGCCCGTCCCTCGTTCGGGACGGGTTCTCCGCTCCCCGGGCCGGTTTCTCAGGCCAGCTTCTTCAGCAGTTCCGTGGCCAGCGGGGCGGAAGAGGCCGGGTTCTGGCCGGTGACCAGGTTGCGGTCGACGACGACGTGCGGCGCCCACGGCTCGCCCTCCCGGACGTCGACGCCCGCCTCGACGAGACGGTCCTGGAGGAGCCACTTCGCCTTGTCGGCGAGCCCGGCCTGGATCTCCTCGGCGTTGGTGAACGCGGCGACGCGGTAGCCGGCGAAGGCGTTGGCGCCGTCCCCGTCCGTGGCGGCGAGCAGCGCGGCCGGGCCGTGGCAGACGACCCCGAGCGGCTTGCCGGAGCGCAGGGCGAGGGTCAGGAGCCGTCCCGAGCCGGCATGGACCGCGAGATCCTCCATCGGGCCGTGGCCACCGGGGTAGAAGACGGCGGCGTACTCGTCGAGGTCGACGTCCTCCAGCGCGACGGGGTGCTGGAGCTCGGAGAAGGAGGCCAGCGTGGCGGCGACCCGGTCGGCGCCTTCCTGACCGCCGTTGACCTCGGGGGCCAGGCTGCCCTGGTCCACGGTGGGCGCGACACCGCCGGGGGTGGCGACGACGACCTCGTGACCGGCCGCCTTGAACGCCTCGTACGGGGCGGCGGCCTCCTCGGCCCAGAAGCCGGTGGGGTGCTTGGTGCCGTCGGCCAGGGTCCAGTGGTCGGCGCCGGTGACGACGAACAGAATCTTCGACATGGGGTGCGCTTCCTTGAGTGGTGGAGGGGGAGTGCGGCGACGAGCCGAACGTGTCGGACGTGTCGAACGTAGGACGGACGACGGCTGGTTTCCAATGACAGATCCGATGGCTGCCATAGAAATCCGCATGGGTTCTACGCTCGCTGTCGTGAGCCATGAGATTCCTGATGGGCCGGCCGCCGCGCCCGCACCCGCCGACCTCAACCTCCTGCGCACGTTCCTCGCGGTCTACCGGTCCGGTTCCTTCACCGCCGCCGCCCACCTCCTGGGACTCTCCCAGCCCACGGTCACCACCCAGATCCGGTCCCTGGAGCGGCAGACGCGGCGGGAGTTGTTCGAACGGCTGCCGCGCGGGGTCGCGCCGACCACGGTCGCCGACGAACTCGCCGCCCGCGTCGCCGCCCCGCTCGACGCCCTCGCGGCGGCCACGGGACAGGGCACCCTCGAGGAGACGCGGGCCGAACCGGTCCATCTGGCCGGGCCCGCCGAATGGCTCAGCACGGTCGCGCTGCCCGCCCTCGGCCCGCTTCTCGCGCAGGGCGTACGGCTGCGGGTGACCACGGGGCTGACCGACGCGCTCCTCGACGAACTGCGCGCGGGCCGCCACGACCTGGTCGTCGCCACCAGCAGGCCGCGCGGCCGCACCCTGACAGCGGTGCCGCTGGCGGACGAGGAGTTCGTCCTGGTCGCCGCTCCCGTCTGGGCCGAGCGGATCGGGGAGCGGCTCGCGGCGGACGGTCCGGGTGTGCTGCACGAGGTGCCGTTGGTGACGTACGCCGAGGATCTGCCGATCGTCCGGCGCTACTGGCGGCACGTCTTCGGCCGGCGCCTCAACTGCCAGGCGGCCGTCACGGTGCCCGATCTGCGCGGGGTCAGGGCGGCCGTCGCGGGCGGCGCCGGGTTCAGCGTGCTGCCGCGCTATCTGTGCGCCGACGAGCTGACCTCCGGCGCGCTGGTCCTCCTGGCCGACCCCGAGGACCCGCCGATCAACACCAGCTTCCTCGCGCAGCGCCCCGGTGCCTTCGGCAACCCTCATGTGGCCCGGGTGCGGGACCACTTGCTGGAGGCGGCGCGGTCGTGGTGAGCCAGGCCCGGCCGCGGTGATCCACCGCGGGGGCGCACGCCTCGTCGGCCCCGCGCCCTACCGGTCCCGCACCCCCACCGGCCCCCGCTGATCCCCCTGCGGCTCCCCCCGCCGCACCGACCCGGGCGCCCGCGCCGGCGGGTGGTCCGCGCGGGCCGAGGAGCTGAGCTGCCACGGCACGCTGATGACCATCACACCCGGGGTGAACAGCAGCCGGCTCTTGAGCCACAGCGCCGACTGGTTGTGCAGCAGGTTCTCCCACCAGTGGCCGACGACGTACTCGGGGATGAACACGGCGACGACATCGCGCGGGCTCTCGCGGCGGACGGAGCGCACGTACTCCATGACCGGCCGGGTCACCTCGCGGTAGGGCGAGTCGAGGATCTTCAGCGGTACGTCGATGTCGTACTCCTCCCAGCGCCGCTCCAGCTCCGTCGCCGAGTCCCGGTCGACGGAGACCGTCAGCGCCTCCAGCCGGTCGGGCTTGAGGGCATGCGCGTACGCCAGCGCCCGCAGCGTCGGCTTGTGCAGGGTGGAGACGAGGACGATCCCGAACACCCTTGAAGGGGGCCTGAGTTCGATCTTCGGGTCGGTCACCGCCAGCTCCGCCGCCGTGGTGTCGTAGTGCCGCCGGATGCCGCGCATCATCACCCACAGCACCACGGCCGCGAGCACCGCCAGCCACGCGCCCTGCGTGAACTTGGTCGCCAGCACGATCACCAGGACGAGCCCGGTGACGACCGAGCCCACCGCGTTGATGACCCGCGCGACGTGGTGCCGTCTGCGCAGCGCCCCGTCGCGCTCCACGCGCAGCTCGCGGTTCCAGTGCCGGACCATGCCGAGCTGGGACAGCGTGAAGGAGGTGAACACGCCCAGGATGTAGAGGTGGATGAGGCTGGTGACGCTCGCCCGGAAGCCCCACAGCAGCAGTGCGGCGACGACCGCCAGGGCGAGGATGCCGTTGGAGAAGGCGAGCCGGTCGCCGCGGTTGTGCAACTGGTGGGGCAGATAGCGGTGCTGGGCCAGGATCGAGGCGAGCAGCGGGAAGCCGTTGAAGGCCGTGTTGGCGGCCAGGATCAGGACGAGGGCGGTCGCGGCCTGGATGACGTAGAAGCCGACGCTGTGCTCGCCGCCGAAGACCGCGGCGGCGATCTGCGCGATGACCGTCCGCTGGGTGTAGGAGGCGCAGTCGCCCGGCAGCCCCGTCAGGCGGCAGGCGTCGGACGTGATGCGCACCTTGGCGATCAGTGCGAGCGCGGTGACGCCGACGAACATGACGATGGCGAGGGTGCCCATGGCCACCAGGGTCGCGGCGGCGTTCTTCGACTTGGGCTTGCGGAAGGCGGGTACGCCGTTGGAGATCGCCTCCACGCCGGTCAGCGCCGTACAGCCGGAGGAGAACGCGCGCAGCACCAGCATGGTCAGCGCCAGGCCCGTGAGGTGGGCGTCCCCGGGGTCGGGGGTGATCCCGTACCGCGCGCTCTCGGCGACCGGCGGGTCCCCGAGGGCGTACCGGATCAGCCCCGTGACCACCATGACGAGCACGCCGCCGATGAAGAGGTACGTCGGCGCGGCGAAGGCCCGCCCCGACTCGCGCAGGCCCCGCAGGTTGACGGCGGTCAGGAGCGCGACGAAGACGAGGGCCAGCGGGACGCGGTACTCGGCGAGCCGGGGAACGGCGGAGATGATGTTGTCGACGCCGGAGGCGACCGAGACCGCCACGGTCATGACGTAGTCGACGAGCAGTGAGGCCGCGACGACCAGACCGGTCGAGGGGCCCAGGTTCGTGGACACGACCTCGAACGAGCCGCCACCGCTCGGATACGCGTGCACGACCTGGCGGTACGACAGCACGACGACCGCCATCAGGGCCACGACCGCCGCCGCGATCCACGGCGTGAAGTGGAGGTAGGCGAGGCCGCCGAGGGTGAGGACGAGCAGGATCTCCTGGGTCGCGTACGCCACCGAGGACAGCGGGTCGGAGGCGAAGACCGGCAGGGCGAGCCGCTTGGGCAGCAGGGCCTCGTGCAGCTCCTCGCTCCGCATGGCCCGGCCGATCACCAGACGCTTCAGGATCCCGGTCACGTTGAACACGGCGGGAGCGTATGCAGGGGGACGAACCGGAGAGAGCGGACCGTGGGCGTATCCGGTGTTAAGGGACCTTTAGGGTTCCGTCCGGCGCGTGCATATGGAGCAAGGGCGGCCGATTCGACCGCCCGCGCCTGCGACGTCTTCGACCGTCCGCGCCTGCGACGTCGCCCGTGACTCGGGCGGCCGGGGCTGTCGGGGCCGGCTGTCGGTAGCGACCTGTCGGTATCGGCAGTCGGCGGTCTGCGTGGTCAGCCGGGCGGCCGGTGGATCCACACCTCGCGCGGGGCGGCCCCGGGGCCGGGGGCCAGGGTGCCCAGCCGCGACCAGCCCCAGGCCCGCAGCACGTGACCGGCGGCCTCGGTGGGAGCGTCGTCGCCGTCGAGGTCCAGGGTGGTCACCACCAGGTCCGCGGGCCGTCGTTCCAGCAGCCGCTCCCGCAGCCGGGTGGCGATGCCCTGGCGCCGGAAGGCGGGCAGCACCATCAGCTCCGCCAGCACGAACACCCGCCCGGAGGCGGTGAACTCCTCGATGTCCGGCGGGAGTTCTCCGTCGAACCCCGACCACCACCCCCCGGTGCGGGAGGCGTGGAAGCCATAGGCGCAGCCGACGAGCCGCGCCGCCCCGGCGACGACCATGTCGAAGTCGGGACGCCGGACGTCCTGCTCGAACCGGCCGAGGAAGTCCTCCCGGTCCCGGTACTCGGTGCCCACGTCACCGCGGTACACCATGACGTGGACGTCGCCGATGTCGTTGCGCTGCTGCTCGGCCTGCCACCGGCTCAGCCGCCGCAGGAACACCTCCGCCGCCATGAACCGCCTCCCCCCGCCACTGGGGGCGCGCGCCCCTCGACCGGAATGGTGACACCGGAGACCGGCGAGGGGAACGGGGCGGCAGGCGGCCGGCCTCGTTCCCGCCGCGGTGCCACCGCCGCCGTTACCCGTCGGTCGGACGAAAATGTCTGCTGCCGGGGACGGAGGAAACCTGTACGGCGGGTAGACGATTTTTCATTCCCCCGGGTGGAGTGACATTCACAACCGTGCCTCACGCGCCGGTCCGTGCTAGTGTCGATTTCAGTTGCAGTTTTGGTTCCCAAGCATTTTGAGTGTTTTCGCCGGTTAACCCCGGCCATGCATCTCTGGATTTCCGGTTCTCCGGGCAGGGCAATCATCGCGGCGACGCGAGACCTCACACAGTGTGGGGCCTCCAGTACTGCCCCGAAGGAGAATGACATGGCTACTGGTACCGTGAAGTGGTTCAACGCGGAAAAGGGTTTCGGCTTCATCGAGCAGGACGGTGGCGGCGCTGACGTCTTCGCCCACTACTCGAACATCGCCACCCAGGGCTTCCGCGAGCTGCAGGAAGGCCAGAAGGTGACGTTCGACGTCACGCAGGGCCAGAAGGGCCCGCAGGCGGAGAACATCGTCCCGGCCTAACCCGGACGAAGCATCACGTGGCCGAGGCCCGCACCGCAAGGTGCGGGCCTCGGCTCGTTTGTGCGCCGCCGCGGCTGCGATCCGACGGCCCGGAGGAAATGCCGGTGAATCCGCTTGGCCGCATCCGGTGATTGCGGTAGTGCGGTCGACAAATGCTCCGGATACTCCGCCGTAATTCATCTGGCCGACAGGCAGATTCCCGCGCGTATTTTCGTACGGTGTCGGCTCGGTGTATCCGCCGACCCTCGTGGCGACGATCGCGGCCAAGCCGCGCGGCGCACCGGCATGCCAGTGGTGGTGCGCCGCGACGTGTGTACCGGCGATGCGAGTAGGGGCGCGGCGCGCCGCGTACCGGTCATGCCGGCGGTGGTGCCACTGGCATGACCGGGCCCCGAGGATCAGGCCCAGGGTGGGCTCATCGCGGGACGCGAACGGTGCCGCCCCGGATCAGAGCCGGCCGAGGATCCTGTTCATCTTCGCGATCTCGGCCGTCTGGTTCGTGATGACGGTGCCGGCCAGCTTCTTGGCGTCGGCGCTGCGGCCGCTCTTCTGTTCGTCCTCGGCCATGGTGATCGCACCCTCGTGGTGGTCGATCATCATCTGGGCGAACATCTTGTCGAAGGCGGTGCCCTGGGCGGCCTTCAGTGCCGTCATGTGCTCGTCGGACATCATCCCGGCCATGTCCGTGCCGCCCGCACCGTGCTGCATACCGGGCATGCCGCTCGCCGTGGACGAACCCGGCCTGCCCCAGGACTTCAGCCACCCTCGCATGGTGCTGATCTCGGGGTCCTGTGCCTTTTCGATCGCGGCGGCCAGGTCCTTGACGTCCTGGTCGGAGGCGCGGCCTTCGGCCAGTTCCGCCATCTCCACGGCCTGCTGGTGGTGCGGGATCATCTGCTGCGCGAACGTCACGTCCGCGCCGTTGAACCGCCCGGAGGAGGACGACGAGGAGGACGACGCGGAGGACGACGCGGCGGCGGAACCGCTGCCGTGGTGCATCCCGGGCATGGACGAGTCCTTCGGGTCGCCGGAGCCACAGGCCGCGAGCGTCAGCGCGAGAACAGCCGCCGTAGCGGCCGCCGAGAGGGCACGCCGGGGTGCGGAGGAACGCGGGGAAGTGAACATTTCAGGGGTCTTTCCGGGTGGGCGCACCACACCGGTGGCGCGCGGGTGAACAGGACACCTGGCCGGAGGGGCCGAACGGCCGGACTCCGGCGGGCGTCCGTCACGTCCGCGCGACGCACACCTGGAGGAGGAGATGGCGCCCGTATAGGGGCGGGCCGCGCCTGGCCGGTTCCCCGAAGACACCGGACCGCCCCGTCGGATGCCACGCCACCAGGGCCACCAGGCCGAGGAGCGCGAGCAGGCCCGTCGCGGGCAGGGGCGTCCGGTCGCGGGCCGGCGTGGACACGCACAGCTCTCCGCTCATCCCCGGCATGGCGACGCCGTGGGCAGGGGGAGCCGTCGGGGCCATGGCCGAGGCGCCCGGTGCCGTGGCACCCGGGGGACGCAGGGCGGCAGCGTCCATGCGGACGTCCTCGCCGTGCCCCGTGCCCGGAGACATGACCATCGCCGTCGAGCCGTGGCAGCCCTCGGCGGCGTTCGCCGGAGCCCCGTGCATGAAGAACAGCCCCAGCAGGACGGCGCACAGCACGAGCAGCCGAGCCACTCCCGGCCCCCGCCTCCGCCTGCCGTCCACGTCTGCCTTCCTTCTGCCCGTCAGTCGGTCTGCTCGTCAGCTCGTCGGTTCGTCAGCTCATCGAGCACCTGTCCGCCGACGATACCCCCGGAGGGTTCCCCGGACCCGCACATCGGTACGGATCCGCGAGTCCAGACGCTCACCGAACCCCGGACTCCGCCGTCGATTCCGTACCACCGCACCCCGAAGACGGCGCTTCACGAGAGGCGAAGGCCGAGTCTGTCCGCCCAGGCCGAGATGGCCCTGGCGATCAGCACGGGCTGGTCCTCCGGCGTGTGATGCCCGGCGACGGCTTCGGAGTGCTCGATCTCCAGGCCGGCGATGTTCGCCGCGCACCACGCGACGATGCCCTCGTGCATCATCGCCCCCGGTCCGGGCGCGAACGTGAGCAGCAGCTTGGGCACGTCCACGCTGGCCTTCAGCCACCGGTCGTACGCCTCGATCCGGGCCACCACGTCGGCAGGCTCGCCGCCCAGCGGCATCGAGCGCGGCCACCGAAGAAGCGGCAGCCTGCTCTCCCGGGTCGGGTACGGCTTGCGGTAGACATCGAGGTCGCCCTCGGTGAGCGCCGTGGCGGAGCTGCCGGGCAGGCCCTGCTCGATGAAGGCGTTGTCGTCGAGGATCATGGACTCGCCGACGCCCCGCGTCTTGATCGCCCGGAACAGCTCCCGGCCGCCTTCGGGGAACTCGGCCCAGGCCATCGGCTTGACGATGGTCTCGGTGAACGCGATGCCGCGCACCCGGTGCGGGTGGCGCGCGGCCCAGTCGAAGGCCAGCGCGCCACCCCAGTCGTGCCCGACCAGGATCACGTCGCGCAGATCGAGCGCGTCGAACCAGGCGTCCAGGTAACGGGCGTGGTCGGCGAAGGTGTAGTCGAGGGCGGGTTTGCCCGACTCGCCCATACCGATCAGGTCGGGGGCCAGCAGCCGTCCGGATCCCACGGCCGGCATGACGTCCCGCCACAGGTAGGACGACGTCGGGTTGCCGTGCAGGAAGACGATGGGCACCCCGGTGCCGGACTCCCGGTGGTACATGGTCGAGTCGAGGATGTGCTGTACAGGCATGGTTCAGTCCCTTATCGGAGGTTGAGCCGGGTGATGCGATCAACCGCGATCTCGATGACCACGAGGCCGGGCGGGGCGGGAGGCGGCGTTCCATAGCGCGCGGTGTAACGGCGTATGCCTTCGGCCACTCGCCTGGGTGCGTCGTGCACGATGGCGAGTCCTTCCAACGTCACCCACCGGAACCCCACCGCCTGGCAGAGCGCCGCGCGACCGCCCGGCCCGGCGATGACGTTCCTGGCTTTGCGTGTGGTGTCCACGGTCAGGACCCGGGCCGTCCCCGTCCGGCCCTCCCAGGTGAAGCGCACCGCGACGACGTGCGGCGAGTTGTCGGGACGCAGGGTGGTCAGGGTCGCCACCTGCGGTTCGGCGAGGAAATCCCCGACCGGAGTGCCCACCTGAGTACTCATCGGAGTGCACCCCGCGGGCTCACCGGAGTGCCCTCGTGTGCTCATCGCGGCGCCCACGGCGTACTCATCGTGGCGCCCACGGCGTGCTCATCGCGGCGCCCACCGCGCGCTCACCGGAAGGCCGCGGTGTTGCGTTCGGCCCAGGCGGCGAAGGTGCCCGGCGCCCGGCCCAGGACGCGTTCGACATCGGGGCTCACCCGCTGCTCGTCCTCGGTCGGTTCGCCCAGGATCGCCAGCGTGCCCTCGACCACCGGCAGCGGCATGAACCGCGCCATCAGCGCATGGGCCTCCTCCCGGGCCTGGTCGGTGAACCGCACCGGCTCGCCCAGCGCGGCCGCGATGGCCGCGGCACGCTCGCGCGGGGTGGTCGGTGCGGGACCGGTCAGGGTGTAGACGGCGCCCGGGTGAGCGTCCCGGCGCAGGGCGACGGCGGCGACCGCGGCCACGTCGTCGGGATCGATGAACGGCAGGCCGACGTCCCCGAAGGGCGCCGCGGCCTCCCGCCGTGTGCGGATCGACTCGGCCCAGGCGAAGGCGTTGGTCGCCATGCCGCCCGACCGCAGGACCGTCCACGCGAGCCCGGAGTCCCGTACGGCCTCCTCGAAGAGGCGCGGGTGCCGGTAGGTCTCCGGGCGGGTCCCCGCTCCCTGCGAGGACAGCAGCACGACCCTGCGGATCCCGGCGGACTTCGCCTCCTTCAGGACGCCGTGCGGGTCCTCGCCCGCCACCAGCAGGAACAGTGCCTCCGCCCCTTCGAACGCGGACCGCAGGCCGGCCGGCTCGGCCAGGTCGGCGGTCACCGCCCGCACCCCCGGCAGGACGTCGGCGTCGGTGATGTGCCGGGCCACGGCCGTCACCGGCACCCGCGCCTCGGTGAGCAGCCGCACCAGCGCTCGTCCGACGTTCCCGGTCGCACCAGTCACCACGATCATGTCGTTCCCCCAGCTTCGGTGATGAGTTAGTTGGCTGACTAACTCCGTGGGGCAAGACGCTAGCACGGCCGGGTGGGCGGCTGTCTATAGTTAGTCGGGTGACTGACTCAGTGAATTCCCGAAGTCCTCGGGCGAAGGACGCCGGCAAACGGCAGCGGCTCATGGCCGCCGCCGCCCGGATCCTGCACGAGCAGGGCGTGGAGCGCACGACCATCGCCGACATCGCCCGCGCCGCCGACGTCCCGGCCGGAAACGTGTACTACTACTTCAAGACCAAGGACGAGTTGGTCGAGGCGGCCCTCTCCCAGCACACCGAGTACCTGAAGGAACTCACGGGCCGGCTCGACCGGCTTCCGGACCCGCGCGAACGCCTCAAGGGCCTCGTCACGGCCTGGGTCGGCGCGCGTGACGTCGCGGCCCGCTACGGCTGCCCCACGGGCACCCTCGCCGTCGAACTCGACAAACGCGCCGAGGGCGGTCTCGATCTCTCGGTCGGCCAGGTCATCCGGCAGCTGCTGGAGTGGGTGGAACAGCAGTACCGCCAGATCGGGGTGCCCGAACCCGACGGGCACGCGCTGGCGCTCGTCGGCGCCTACCAGGGCATGTCGCTGCTCTCCAACGCTCTGCGCGACCCGGAGGTCATGACCCGCGAGGGAGCCCGCCTCCTTCGTGAACTCGACAGCCTGGCGTGACGCCGGCCCGACTCCGGGCCGTGCCGCGGCCGGGTGTGCGCGGTCCGAACGGTGCCGCCATCGATGATCCCGGGTCAATTTCGTTGACCACGAAGCGACTTCCCTTCCTCACGGCCCGAACGGTAAACGCTCGGTCACCTTTTGAGCGTAAGCCCGAGTGACACCTCTCGTATACGGAAAGTCATGACTCGCACACGCTGTGGGTTGGCCGCTACGACGAAGGGGCTGCGATGGACGCCACCGTGCCGAGGACGACGACGAGTACGCCACCAGGCGGGCCGAAACCCGGGCCGAAACCCGGGCCGAAACCCGGGCCGAAACCCGGGACGGCATCGAGGGCACCGGCGGAGCCGCCCGCGGAGGAGGACGACCTTCCCGCTGGTGCGGTCGAAAGCCGCGTGTTCTCCGCCCAGTTCACGTCGTCACCCCGAGGCGCACGGCTCGCCCGGCATCTCACGGCGCTCTGCATGACCGACTGGGGCTACCCGCCGTCATCGGACACGTCCGGCGTGGCCGCACTGCTGGTCGCCGAGCTGGCCGCCAACGCCGTACGGCACGGCCGGGCGCCCGGCCGGGACTTTCACCTCCGTATCGCCCTCGACGTGCGAACGCGGCTGATCCGCATCGAAGTGGCGGACGCTTCCGCGCGACAGCCCCGGTTCGGCTCGCAGACCGTCGCCCGGCCGGAGGACGAGTCCGGGCGCGGCCTGCTCCTCGTGGCGGTGCTCGCCGCGCGCTGGGGAACGGAACCCCGCACGCCCACCGGCAAGACGGTGTGGGCCGAAGTCGTTGCGGACGCGCCGGAAGCCGGATAGCTCCTTTCGGTGACCGCCGTCGCGGAACGGTCCGTTCGGCTCGGCCGAAGAGTACGCTGAAGGTACCGAGGATATTCCGCGCACCGGCTTCCACGCCTCTGTCGTTTTCGGCGATCGATTACACCGGGCCGGTTCCGGCCGGCCCGGGGCAGGGTTCGCGTCATGACTGCGACCGTTTCCTACCCGCCGCCGACACTCGAAGACCGGACCTCGTCCTCGTACTCCTCGTATCTCCGCCTGTCGCTGGCTCCCGTCGGTCCCGCACCGGCTCTGCTGGACGGCGCCTGGTGGCCCCGTTCCCGCGATCTCGACGCGGAACTTCCCGCGTTGACGGCCGTGCTCGATCCGCTGTGGGGGCGCATCACCCGGGTCACGGTGAATCCCACCTACTGGCCGGTCTTCCCGCGCAAGGTGCCCGTCGCCGGGCATGTGGTGAAGGTGGGCTGGTTCCTGGCCGAACAGGACCCGCACGAGCTGATGCTGCTCTCGTACCAAGTGGGCCGCTGGGACCTCCTGGTGATCCCACCGCGGACGCCTCCCGCCTCGGCCGCCTGGCTGATGGCCGCCGCGAGCGACCCCCTGGGCACATCGACCGCGAGCCGGTTGATGGAGGAGGCGGCACGCCTGCGGACGGTGGCCGAGACCGACCGGGCCGTGGAAGCGGTCTGGGACTCCGAAGGAGGGCATGAGGCGCGCGATCCGGCCTCACGTCCCCGCATTCCGGCAGTCGCCGCCGCGATACCGGGTCAGCCGAAGTGGATGTGAGCGGCCATGGAGATCTTTGTGAACGTGCTCGTGCTCCTGGCGATGATCGCCCTGGGCGTGCTCCTGATCCACCTGCTCAACTCGCAGCACGACGACCGCATCGCCGCCTTCCACTACGCGGACCGCTTCGCCGCCTTCCACCAGGCCCGCTCCCGGCCGACCGGCCCGGGGACCGGCGCCGCACCCGGAAGCGAGAGGGGTGAGCCCGATGCTCCCCGTGAGGCTGCTGGCAGACACCGGCAGTGAGCCGGTGCTCCCCGGCACCGCGGTGCTGCGGATGGAGACGACACCCAAGCGCACGGGGACGTTCGACGGCGCGTGGTGGCCACATTCCCGCGACCTCGCGAGCCAACTGACCGGCCTGCTCACCGCGTTGACCGCCCGGCTCGGTCCCCTCGCCCGCGTCGGCCTCGACGCGAGCGCCTGGGACGAGAGGCCGGGCCATCTGGTCGTCGAGGGGCATACGGTGCGCATCGACTGGTCCGCCGTCGAGGACAACACCATGATCATCACCCGGGGCGACCAGGACCACTTCCTGTTCCTGGTGATCCCTCCGCAGGCGGCTCCCGCGTCCGCACGCGCCGCGATGACCATGGCGGTACGGGACGACAACGACGCGTCGGCCGAACGGATCCTCACCGCGACCGGCGTCACCCCAATCGGCTCCTCCGACTAGGCCGGGATCTTCCCGTGCCCCGCGATCGGCTCTTCCGACTAGGCCGGGATCTTCCCGTGCCCCGCGCTCCCCGTGAAGGGCGGCCGGGCGTGGACAGGGAGCGGGCGCGAAGGGCCGGTTTCGGCCGTCGCGCCCGCCCGGCCCGCGGACTACGCTGCTGAACAGGACGTCCCAGACCCCGGCGGCACACCACCACTTGGACACGATGCCCGCCGAGGCGGACCTTCCGTCCGATCGCCCGGCGCATCCCCGGAAAACGGTCCGGCGACCGCGTCCACCAACTCGGGCTGCCGGACCGGCCGTTCACTCTGTCACCGCGCAGACCCGCACCTCTGCCGGTCGACGCGACGTCCGAACCGAGGAGCCATGGCCCTTCCCCAGCTGAACGTCCACCGGCACGACCGGAACACTCATGCTCTGCTCACCCTTGCGGGAGAGATCGACCTGACCACGGCGCCGTTGGTGCGCGCGGCGCTGACCGAGTGCCTGCGCGACGGCATCCGCACCGTCGACGTCGACCTCACGGCGATCACTTTCTGCGACGGCAGCGGGCTCAACGCCTTCCTCACGGCGTACCAGATCGCCCACGAGGCCGGAACGACGGTCCAACTGCACCATCCGCCTCCGCCCACGGCTCGCGTCATAGAGATCACCGGCTCCGGCTTCCTGCTGCACGAGCTCCACGCCCTCCCTCGGACACCCGCCGCGCGTCGGGTTCCCGCTGCCTCGGGCGGTGCGCTGTGACGGCCCCGCCCCGGCGGGAGCCGCAGCCGCCGGGAGGCGGAAGCGTGCCTTCCCCCAGGGACGCGACGGTGCGCCTGCGCCGGCTGAACCGCTGGCAGGCCGAGACCCTGCGGGAGGACCTGGCCGATCTGTACGTGGAGTCCTTCCAGGCGCGGCCCGGCGAGGAGTACCGGGGCCGGGAGGCGTTTCTGCGACGGCTCACCGGCGACATCCGGCGGCCCGGGTTCGCGCTGCTGATCGCGGAGGACACGGCCTTCGCCGGGTGCGCCTACGGATTCCCCGTACGACGCGAGGGCACATGGTGGCGGGGATTCGACGGCCCCCTCCCGCGGAGCGTCGAACAGCTCACCGCGTCCGGACATGTCTTCGCGATCACCGAGATCGTGGTGCACCCGCACGCACAGGACCCGGACCTCGCCCGCCGACTCCAGGAACGGCTGATCACCGACCACCACGCCTCGCTCGGCGCCACGATGGTGGATCAAGCCGACGCCGCGACCTGCGACGCCTTCCTGTCGTGGGGATGGCGGGACATCGGGGCGGTCCGTCGACCGCCGGACCCGGTGACGCGTCGTCCATCGGACCCAGCCGTCCGCCGGCCGGCGGACCCCGCCGCGCTACGGGTGCTGGTCCTGCCCCTCGGACCGCGCACGGCTACCCGCCCCGACGGGCTCGCTCACGAAAACCGCACCCAACGGCCCGACTGACGAACAACGGCCGGCCGGCCCGGATCACGCGCCGGCGACCGAGCAGGCGGCCAGGCGCGGGCCGCAGCCGTCCTGACGCCACGGACAAGAGCCGTCGGCCGGTCAGCTGTTCCTGCGGGCCACTCCGCCGTAGATGCCGATCGGTGGGGCGTCGAGCTTCGGCGGTTCGTCGGGTTGCCAGTCCGGGACCGGGACCAGGCCCGGGTCGACCAGGGTGAAGTCGCCGAAGAAGTCCAGGACCCGGGCGTGGGGGCGGAGGTTCAAGGTGGCGGTAGCGGCGTTGTAGACGGACGCCGCGTCCTCGCGCCGGTCCTCGTGGACGTCGCCCGTGGCGTGCGACAGGACGAGGTAGGAGCCGGTGGGCAGCGCGTCGCGGAGGGTGGCGACGATGCCGTCCGGGTCCTCCGCGTCGGCGATGAAGTGCACGACGGCGACCAGCAGCAGCGCCACCGGCTGGTCGAAGTCGATGGTCTTGCGCACCTCGGGGTGGTCGAGAAGGGCCCGGGGATCACGCAGGTCGGCCAGGATGACGGAGGTGTCGGTGGCGTCGTCCATGAGGGCCATCGAGTGGGCGCTGACGATCGGATCGTTGTCGACGTAGACGACGCGGGTCTCGGGAGCGATGGCGTGCGCGATCTGGTGCACGTTGGGCTCCGTGGGCAGGCCCGTGCCCACGTCGAGGATCTGTCGGACGCCGCCCTCCGCGACGACGTGCCGGACGGCGCGGTGCATGAAGCGCCGGTTGGCGCGGACGCCCGCCCGCACCTCCGGGGCCACCTTGATGAACTGCTCGGCGGCCTCCCGGTCGACCTCGTAGTTGTCCTTCCCGCCGAGGAAGTAGTCGTACATCCGGGCCGGGTGAGGCTTGCTCGTGTCGATCTTCAATGGCTGGGCGCCGCTGCCGCTGAGGGGAGAGGTCATGATGCCTGGCTCCGTCCTGGACTCGTACCCCGCCACCGGATGAACCGTGGTGAGTGACTGTCAGAACATCATCCTTGAAGTCGCTGTCGTGGGTCAGGACACTGTGGACGGCGGTCTGACGCCGAGGACGTCGAGCATCGCCCGGGTGGCGGGGCTGGGGTTGAATCGGCTCCACGCCAGATACTCGATGCGATGCGGCCCGTCGACCACCGGGACCAGCGCCAGTTCGGGGTCGTCGGCGGCCAGCGGTCGGATGAACGCCGACGGCAGCAGCGCGATGCCGAGCCCGCGCGTGATCAACCGGGTGATCAGCTCGACGACACCGGCCTCGTACGCGACGTCGCGGACCAGGCCCGCAGCGGCGAACGCCTGATCGGACTGGGCCCGGGCGGGTGTCCCGGCCACGAAGTCCACGTACGTCTCCTCGGCGATCTCGCGCAGCGTGACCTGGGAGACACCCGCGAGCCGGTGCCCGGCCGGCACCACCAGTACGTGCTCGTCGTGATCGAGAACAACGGTTTCCACACCGGGTGGCCGTTCGCCCTCCGGCAACCCGAGGAAGGCGATGTCCAGTTCGCCGTTCCGGATCGCCGCCACCAGTTCGTCGCTGCGCCCGGAACGGAGCAGGACATGGACGTCCGGGTGCTGGGCGCGGTACCGCTGCAGCAACTCGGGTACGTCAACGGCAGCCGTGGTCACGATCACGCCGACGGCGAGCCGGCCGCGTACCACGCCGGTCGCGGCCGCAGCATCGGCAACGGCGCGGTCGGCAGCGGCCAGGCACTCGCGCGCGCCGACGAGAAACGCCGCTCCGGCGCTGGTCAGCTCGACGCGGCGGCTGGATCGGGCGAACAGCTTGACCCCGAGCTCCCGTTCCAGGCCGGCGATCCGGTGACTGAGTGACGACTGCACCACGGAGCAGCGCTCCGCGGCGCGGGTGAAGTTGCGGGTTTCGGCGACGGCGACGACGTATCGCATCTGCTGGAGATCCACGCGGCCATCGTTCTGATTCATGGCTGCGATGACAAGCATGCTTTGGAAACATGATGGGTCGCTGCCGAGACTTCGGCACATGCATTCCTCGACCGAGCGGTCACCGGGCTCGCTGCGGACCTCGTACGCGCAGCAGGTGGCGACCGTCGCACTGACCGCACTCGCTCCCGCGTCCTGGGGCACCACGTACGCCGTGACCACGGAACTGTTACCGCCGGGGCATCCGCTGTTCGCCGGGTTGATGCGCGCCTTGCCCGCTGGGCTGCTCGGCCTGGCGATCACCCGCGTGCCCCCGCGCGGGGACTGGTGGTGGAAGGCCGCAGTCCTCGGCGTGCTCAACATCGGCGCCTTGTTCCCCTTGTTGTTCCTGGCGGCCGAACGACTCCCCGGCGGTGTCGCCGCCACCCTCAGCGCCACGCAGCCGCTGCTGGTCGCCGGGCTGGCCATCGCGGTGCTCCGGGACCGGCCGACGGCCTGGCGGTGGACCTGGGGTGCGATCGGCGTGATCGGCGTGGGACTCGTCGTGCTCGGGCCACAGGCCCGGCTGGACGGCGTCGGGGTGCTCGTCGGCCTCGGTGGTACGGCCGCCATGGTCGGTGGGGTCGTCCTCACCAAGCGCTGGGGCCGTCCCGCGGAGGTCGGGCCACTGACCCTGGCCGGCTGGCAACTGACGGCCGGCGGCCTGCTGCTGCTCCCGCTCACCCTCGCGATCGAGGGAGTGCCGCAGCGGATCGACGCCGGAGCGGTCGGCGGCTACCTGTGGCTCGGCAGCATGGGTGGGCTGATCGCGTACACGCTGTGGTTCCGCGGGATCGGAAAGCTGCCGGTCGGCGTGTCCGCACCGCTGGTGCTGCTGTCTCCGCTGGTCGCGACCCTGGTCGGCATCGTGCTGGGCGAGTCGCTGGGCCTGCCGCAGACCCTTGGTTTCGTCCTCGCCCTGGCCGCCTTGCTCGCCACGCAGCTCAATGCCCCGAACGTCTTCGGCCGCATCGCGCGCGGCGGCCCGGCAGAAGACCCCATTCCAGACCGCATTCCAGACCCCAGTCGAGAAGACCAGATTCGAGGAGGACGGATTCGATGAGTACAGGTTCGATGAGGGCGGGCATGACGATCGCTGTGCTCGGCGCCACCGGGATGGTCGGCAGCCGGGTGATCACCGAGGCCGGTGCCCGCGGACACCGGGTGCTTGCTCTGTCCCGGAAGCCTGCGAGCGAGGACCCGAACGTGACGCTGATCGCGGCCGATGCGAACGACCCGTCAGCCGTACGCGAGGCGCTCGCCGGCGTCGCCTCGAACCGCGCCGCGGACGCCGTCGTGCTGACCGTGCGGACCCATCCGGTCGACCAGGAGTTCTTGATCGGCGCCACCCGTACGGTGCTGGACATCGCCGCACAACTCGGGATTCGCGTCCTCGTGGTCGGCGGCGCCGGCGCATTGCGCAGCCCGGACGACCACGATCTGCTGGTCGCCGACAACCCGACGTATGTGCCCGCCGAATGGAAGACCACAGCCGCCGCCGGGATCGCTCAGTTGCGGGCCTGCCAGGCCCATGCCGATGCCGACTGGGTCTACCTGAGCCCGCCGGCCCTGCTCGAGCCCGGTGAACGAACCGGCCGCTATCGGCGCGGCACCGACACCTTGCTCACCAGCGCAGACGGCCGATCGTGGATCAGCGCCGAGGACCTGGCCGTCGCCGTGGTCGACGAACTCGAGACCCCCGGCCGCGAACGTCTCATCACGGTCGCCCACCGCGACGAACCCCCGTCAGCGTGAGCCGGTGAACGGGCACTGCCGAGGGCGGGGCCCGAAATCCCCGCCCACACCGTGAACCCCAGGTCAGGTCAGGGCCACACCAAGCAGTACGGCTGATGCCCCGCCTCATGCAGGCGATGCGAGAAGTCCTGCCACTCGTGCAGCAGCTGGTACACGTTGAACGCGTCCCGTGGGCCGCCCCGGTCCGGCACCGTCGACCAGATGAACGCCGCGGCGCCCACCGCCTCCTCGCCGATGCCGCGCAGTGGGTCCACGACCGTCATGGGGAGTTTGACCACCGCGTAGTCGGGGTGCAGGACGACCAGCTCCAGTGGGGGCACCTTGCTCAGGGGGACGCCCTCGATGCCGGTGAGGACCATCGCGGCCATCGTCTCCGGCTTGATCTTCGTGAACATGCCGTTCATGCCGAGCTCGTCCCCGCCGAGCTCCTCGGGGCGCATCGAGATCGGGACGCGGGCCGCGGTCGCGCCGTCGGGCGCGCCGAAGTATTTGTACGTCACCCCCACCCGACCACCATTCCCGCTCCCTGCCCCGAGCCGGTCAACCCTGCGGTCCCTATAGTCCATACCGTCGATACGGGCCGTGCGGTCGATCCGCTCAGGCTCACCGCGCGAACTCTGGAATCCCGGAGCGCCCGGCAATCCCAAAGATCCCAAAGATCCCTGTGAACCCGCAGCTCCCAGCGGTCCTGTCGCTCCCGAAGGTCCCTGCGGGTCCGCAGCTCCGGAAGGCCCGAAGAGTCCGGAAGGTCCCTGTGACCCCGGAGTGGCTCCCGACGGTCCGGAAGGCCCCTGCGGTCCCGGAGCGGCTCCCGAAGGTCCCGAAGGTCCTTGTGATCCCGGAGGCCCGGAAGGCCCCGAAGGTGCGGAAGATCCCTGCGGTCCCGGAGTTCCGGAAGGGCCGGAAGGCCCCTGCGGTCCCGGAGCGGCTCCCGAAGGTCCGGAAGATCCCTGCGGTCCCGAAGCGCCGGCGGGTCCCGAAGATCCCGACGAACCCGAGGATCCCGACGAGCCCTGTGCCTGACGTCTCTCGGCCGCTTCCTCCGCGTCGCGCCGGTGCCTTCCCCGCCGGGCACGCCGAGGACCGAGGTCATCGGTCCCCTCGCCCAGTCCGCCACCGCGATGCATATCTCCACCCGACTGCTGTTCTGGGACGCGTGGCCCCCGCCGCGCAACCCGATCATCGTGTCAGTGACCTCCCCCACGGCGTCCCGCCGAAACGTGCGGTGAAACACCTGTCCGCGGGATCTTGGCGGCCTCTGACACCATGGCTTGTGTGAGCTATCCGTACGAAGCCCCAGTTTCGCAGACTCTTTTCGAGCGCGCGGCGGCCGTCACGCCCGGCGGCGTGAACTCTCCGGTGCGCGCCTTCCGCGCCGTGGGCGGTACGCCCCGGTTCATGGTGTCCGGTAACGGTCCATACCTGACCGATGCCGACGGCCGTACATATGTCGACCTTGTTTGTTCGTGGGGGCCGATGATCCTCGGCCATTCCCACCCCGAGGTCATCGCCGCCGTCCAGGAGGCCGTCGCGCGCGGCACCTCCTTCGGTACGCCCGGTGAGGGCGAGGTGGCGCTCGCCGAGGAGATCGTCGCCCGCGTCGAGCCTGTCGAGCAGGTGCGGCTCGTGTCCAGCGGGACCGAGGCGACCATGTCCGCCATCCGGCTCGCCCGCGGCTTCACCCGGCGGGCGAAGGTGATCAAGTTCGCCGGGTGCTACCACGGGCACGTCGACTCGCTCCTGGCCGCGGCCGGCAGCGGACTGGCGACGTTCGCGCTGCCCGACACCCCGGGCGTCACCGGCGCCCAGGCCGGCGACACCATCGTCCTCCCCTACAACGACCTCGATGCCGTGCGCGAGGCCTTCCGTGCCCACCCGGGCGAGATCGCCTGCGTCATCACCGAGGCCTCGCCCGGCAACATGGGCGTCGTCCCGCCGGCGCCCGGGTTCAACCAGGGGCTCAAGGACGCGTGCGCCGAGAACGGCGCGCTGTACATCTCCGACGAGGTCATGACCGGCTTCCGGACCAGCAAGGCCGGCTGGTACGGCGTCGACGGCGTCCGGCCCGACCTCATGACCTTCGGCAAGGTCATGGGCGGTGGCTTCCCCGCCGCCGCCTTCGGTGGCCGGCGGGACGTCATGGCGCACCTCGCGCCCGCCGGGCCCGTCTACCAGGCCGGCACCCTCTCCGGTAACCCCGTGGCGACCGCCGCCGGGCTCGCCCAGCTGCGACTCCTCGACGACGCGGCCTACGCGAAGGTCGACGCCGTGTCGGCCGAGATCCGTACGCTCGTCACGGACGCGCTCACCAAGGAAGGCGTCGCCCACCGGCTGCAGAACGCCTCCAACATGTTCTCCGTCTTCTTCACCGACCGACCCGTGAACAACTACGAGGACGCCAAGGGCCAGGAGTCCTTCCGGTTCACCGCGTTCTTCCACTCGCTGCTGGCGCAGGGCGTCTATCTGCCGCCGTCGTCCTTCGAGTCATGGTTCGTCTCCACCGCCCACGACGAGCAGGCCGTCCAGCGGATCGCCGACGCCCTGCCCGCCGCCGCCCGTGCCGCCGCGGAGGCCACCGCATGAGCATCCCCTCGTCCGACCAGGACATCACCGTCGTCCACGTCATGCGGCACGGCGAAGTCGCCAACCCGGACGGGGTCCTGTACGGGCGCCTGGCCGGCTACCACCTCTCCGAGCTCGGGCGGCAGATGGCCGACCGGGTCGCCGAGCACCTCGCCTCACGTGACGTGACCCACGTCGTGGCGTCCCCGCTGGAGCGGGCGCAGGAGACGGCCACCCCGATCGCCAAGGCGCACGGTCTCGACCTCGCCGTCGACGAGCGGCTGATCGAGGCGGAGAACGTGTTCCAGGGCAAGACCTTCGGCGTGGGCGACGGCGCGCTGCGGCGGCCCGAGAACTGGAAGCACCTCACCAACCCCTTCAAGCCGTCCTGGGGCGAGCCGTACGTGGAACAGGTCGTACGGATGATGGGGGCGCTGGACGCGGCCAAGGACGCCGCCCGCGGTCATGAGGCCGTGTGCGTCAGCCATCAGCTGCCGATCTGGACCCTGCGCAGCTTCGTGGAGAAGCGGCGGCTGTGGCACGACCCGCGCAAGCGGCAGTGCACGCTGGCGTCGCTGACGACCTTCACGTACCAGGGCGACAGGATCGTGTCCGTCGGCTACAGCGAGCCCGCCCGGGAACTCGTACCGGCTCATCTCCTCGCGGGCGCCAAGCCGGTGAAGGGGAAGGACAAGGCGTTCGGGGCGTGATAACACGTACGTCCCGCATCAAGGCGTACGCCTCGCCATAAGACGTATTCAGTCACGGCATCCACACTCATCTTCACAAAAACACGTAAATATAAGTGCGATTGACGGAACCCCCGTCTTCGTCGCGCCCTCTCAACGAGTGACCACCGAGAGGGCGCGATGAGATGGGGACGCAATGCGGGACATCAGCCGGCGGGGACTGATCGGGCTCGGAGCGGGGGCCGCCGCGGCGATGGGACTGGCTGCCTGCGGTACCCAGGAGCAGGACGGCGGGAGCCACTCCGGCGGTTCCGGCAAGGGGAAGCCGGGTAAGCCCGAACACACCGCACGTCCCCTCGGTGACGGTTCCACCTCGAACACCGGCAAGCAGCCGCGCCAGCCGGGAAAGCCGGTTCCGCTGGAGCCCGGCCAGACCCCGCCGCAGTTCGTGATCTTTTCCTGGGACGGCGCCGGAGAAGTCGGCAATGGTCTGTTCCCGCGTTTTCTGGAGCTTGCGAAGGAACACGACGCGCATATGACGTTCTTCCTCTCGGGGATCTATCTCCTCCCCGAGTCGAAAAAGCGCCTCTATCGTCCGCCGAACAATGCGCCGGGCGCCTCCGACATCGGTTATCTGACGGACGACCACATCAAGGCGACCCTGAAGAACGTCCGCCAGGCCTGGCTCGACGGCCACGAGATCGGCACGCACTTCAACGGCCACTTCTGCTCCGGCTACGGCACGGTCGCCAACTGGACGCCCAAGCAGTGGCGCAGCGAGATCGACCAGGCGAAGTCGTTCGTGAAGGAGTGGCGCACCAACACCGGGTGGACCGACCTGGCGCCGCTCCCGTTCGACTACGACAAGGAGCTGATCGGCGGCCGTACGCCCTGTCTCCTCGGCCAGAACAACCTGCTGCCGACCGCCCGCGACCTGGGCTGGCGCTACGACGCGTCCTCGCCCGGCGGCCGTCAGCGCTGGCCGGAGAAGAAGGCGGGCGTGTGGGACCTGCCGCTTCAGGCGATCCCGTTCCCCGGGCACACCTTCGAGGTGCTCTCGATGGACTACAACATCCTCGCCAACCAGTCGATCAACTCGACCAAGGCGCCGTCCTACAACTACCCGGGCTGGCGCACCCAGGCGACCAACTCCTACATAGCCGGATTCAAGCGGGCATACGAGACAAACCGCGCACCCTTCTTCATAGGCAACCACTTCGAGGAGTGGAACGGCGGCATCTACATGGACGCCGTCGAGCGGGCCTTCAAATACATCGCGCGGGAGAAGGAGAAGGGCGGCGACGTACGCCTCGTCTCCTTCCGGCAGTTCGTGGACTGGATGGACGTACAGCCGCCCGAGGTGCTGGCCAAGCTCCGGTCCCTGGACGTGGGGCAGCAACCGGCCGGTGGCTGGAAGGCGTTCCTCGGCGAGGCCGGCAAGGGCTCTTCCGCGGGGGCCGGAAACGCCGCCTGAAATGCGGGTTTCCGCCCGCAAGGGGGGTGGGCAAGATCCCCGGAACGGACATGCGAAACTTTTCACATGAGTGCCGCCTGCCGCGTCCACCAGCGCCTGAACCGCACGAACCGCACCCGTAGCCGCGCCGCCCTGCTGAGCGCGGGGGCGGCCGTCGCCGCCCTCGTCCTGTCCGCGTGCAGTTCCGGGGGCACGCACGGGGGAGGGGGCGACACCAACTTCGTCGCCGGCAAGGACGGCATCTCCACCGTCGCCAAGGGCAGCCGGGTCGACGCCCCCGACCTGTCCGGCAAGACGGTCGACGGCAAGCAGCTCGACGTCGCCGACTACAAGGGCAAGGTCGTCGTCCTCAACGTGTGGGGCTCCTGGTGCCCGCCGTGCCGGGCCGAGGCGCCGAACTTCGTCAAGGTCGCCAAGGACACCGCGGCGCAGGGCGTGCAGTTCGTCGGCCTCAACACCCGTGACCCCGGCACCGCTCCGGCCAAGGCGTTCGAGAAGGAGCAGGGGATCACGTACCCCAGCCTGTACGATCCGACGGGCAAGCTGATGCTCCGCTTCAAGAAGGGCACGCTCAACCCGCAGACGATCCCCTCCACGCTCGTCATCGACCGGGACGGGAAGATCGCGGCCCGGACGCTCCAGGCTCTCACCGAAGAGAAGCTGCGCGAGATGCTCGATCCGATCCTCGCGGAGAAGTGACCCGACGTGTCCCTTCTCGTCGCGTCCACGGACCTCGCCGCGGTGGCCGACAAGAACGCCACGGTCTACAGCGGGGCCCTGCTGCTCGCTCTGCCGGTCGCCGTGCTCGGCGGCCTCGTCTCCTTCTTCTCGCCGTGCGTGCTGCCGCTCGTACCCGGCTATCTGTCGTACGTCACCGGGGTCACCGGTACCGATCTGGCGGAGGCCAGACGGGGGCGGATGGTCGCGGGCGCCAGCCTGTTCGTGCTCGGGTTCACCGCCGTGTTCGTCTCCGGCGGGGCGCTGTTCGGGTACTTCGGGACGACCCTGCACGAGTACCAGGACACGCTCAGCAAGGTCCTCGGCGTGCTGATGATCGCGATGGGCGTGTTCTTCATGGGGCTGATGCCCTGGCTCACGCAGCGCGAGTTCCGCTTCCACAAGCGGCCGGTGACCGGCCTGGTGGGCGCCCCCGTTCTCGGCGCGCTCTTCGGCATCGGCTGGACGCCGTGCCTGGGCCCGACACTCACCTCCGTCATCTCTCTCTCCATGGAGCAGGCGAGCGCGGGCCGCGGGGCCATACTGACCGTCGCGTACTGCGTCGGTCTGGGCGTGCCCTTCGTCTTCGCCGCCGTCGCCTTCCGCAAGGCGCTCGGTGCCTTCGACTGGGTCAAGCGCCACTACGCGTGGGTGATGCGCATCGGCGGCGGCATGATGATCGTGACCGGCCTGCTGCTGCTGACGGGTGCGTGGGACAGCATCGTGCAGCAGATGCAGACCTGGTCCGACGGCTTCACGGTAGGGATCTGATCCATGAGCACCACTGACACCGGCAAGACGACGGATCCGGCCGCCGCCGGGCAGCCCGTCGACGGAGGAGCCGACGGCGATCTCGGCGAAGCCGGATCCCAGCTGTCCACCGCCCCGGTGGAGACGGCCATGCCCGGCTCCTTCGGGGGGCCCCGCGCACCCGGTGCCATCGGATGGCTCGCCTGGACCCTTCGCGAGGTCATCGGCTGGTCCCGCTGGTTCTGGCGGCAGCTGACCTCCATGCGGGTCGCGCTGATCCTGCTCTTCCTGCTGTCGCTGGGCGCGATCCCCGGGTCGCTGATCCCGCAGTCCGGGACCGACGCGGCGAAGGTGCAGGAGTTCAAGGACGCGCACACCACGCTGGGCCCGGTCTACGACAGGCTCGGACTGTTCCACGTCTACAGCTCGGTGTGGTTCTCGGCGATCTACATCCTCCTGTTCGTCTCGCTCATCGGCTGCATCGTGCCGCGGACCTGGCAGTTCGTGGGGCAGTTGCGCGGCCGTCCGCCGGGCGCGCCGAAGCGGCTGAACCGGCTGCCCGCGTACGCGACCTGGCGCACCGGGGCCGAGCCGGAGCAGGTCCGTGAGGTGGCGCTCAAGGTGCTCGAGCGGCGCCGGTTCCGGGCGCATGCCGCCGGGGACGCCGTAGCCGCCGAGAAGGGCTATCTGCGCGAGACCGGCAACCTGCTCTTCCACATCGCGCTGATCGTGATGCTGGTCGCCTTCGCCTGGGGCCAGCTCTTCAAGTCCGAGGGCAACAAGCTGATCGTCGAGGGCGGCGGCTTCTCCAACACGCTGGCGCTGTACGACGACTTCAAGTCCGGCAGCCTCTTCAGCACCGACGACCTCACGCCGTTCAGCTTCGACCTGAAGAACTTCACCGGCACCTACGAGCTGACGGGCCCCAACAAGGGCACCCCGCGCACGTACCAGGCGGACGTCACCTACAGCGTGGGCGCCTACGGCAAGGAGAAGAAGACCACCGTCAAGGTCAACGAGCCGCTGGAGATCGGCGACTCGAAGGTCTACCTCACCGCCCACGGCTACGCGCCCGTCGTCACCGTCCGGGACGGCAAGGGCAACGTCGTCCTCCATGACGCCGTGCCGATGCTGCCGCTCGACTCGAACGTCACCTCGCAGGGCGCGATCAAGGTCATGGACGGCTACCGGAACGCGCGGGGCGTCAAGGAGCAGCTCGGCTTCGCGGCCTTCTTCGTGCCGTCCTTCGCGGGTGACGGCAACGGCACGATGTTCTCCCAGTTCCCCGCGCTGCTCAATCCGCGGCTCGCGGTGTCCGCGTACCACGGCAGCCTGGGCGTCGACGCGGGCATCCCGCAGAACGTGTACCAGCTCGACACCTCCCGGCTGAAGCAGTTCAAGACCGCCAAGGGCGCCATCCTCAAGCAGCGGCTGAAGCCCGGTCAGACCATGAAGCTGCCGAACGGCGCCGGCTCGATCACCTTCGAGAAGGACGTCAAGGAGTGGGCGAACTTCCAGGTCACGCAGCAGCCCGGCAGCGACTGGGCACTGGCCGGAGCCTTCGGCGCGATCCTCGGTCTCGCCGGGTCGCTCTTCATCCAGCGCCGCCGCGTCTGGGTGCGGGCCACCACGGGCGCCGACGGTGTCACCGTCGTCGAGATGGCCGGCCTGGGCCGCAGCGAGTCCGCGAAGCTCCCCGAGGAACTCGGCGACCTGGCCGCGCTCGTGCACGAGCAGGCGCCCACCAAGACCGACGAACCCGACCCCGCCGTCGCACCCCCCGTACCTGCCGAAGGGGCTGAGAAGCAGTGACTCTCGCCACCGCAACCAACGAACACCTCGCCAACATCAGCAACACGCTGATCTACTCCGCGATGGCCGTCTACACCCTGGCCTTCTTCGCGTACATCGCCGAGTGGCTCTTCGGCAGCCGCAGCAAGGTCGGCCGCACGGCCGCCGCGCTCACCCACAAGACCGCGGCGAAGGCGCCCGCGGTCACCGTGAAGTCGGCGGGCGGCACCGCCGTCCTGGACCGGCCGCAGGTCGTCACCCGGTCCGCGCCCGGCGCCCGTGACGTGCCCGACGGGCCCGGCGCGCACGGTGGGGACGAACAGGGCGACCTCTACGGCCGTATCGCCGTGTCCCTCACCGTGCTCGCCTTCGCCGTCGAGGCGGCGGGTGTGGTCGCCCGCGCCCTGTCGGTGCAGCGTGCGCCGTGGGGCAACATGTACGAGTTCAACATCACCTTCTCCACCGTCGCCGTCGGGGTGTACCTCGCGCTGCTCGCGCTGAAGAAGAACATCCGCTGGCTCGGCCTCCCCCTGGTCACCACGGTCCTCCTCGACCTCGGGCTCGCCGTCACCGTCCTGTACACCGCCAGCGACCAGTTGGTTCCCGCACTCCACTCGTACTGGCTGTACATCCACGTCTCGACCGCGATCCTCTGCGGCGCCGTCTTCTACGTGGGCGCGGTCGGCGCGCTGCTCTACCTGTTCAAGGACTCGTACGAGAACAAGCTCGCGACCGGCGGGCAGCCCGGCCGTTTCGCGACCTCCGTCATGGAGCGGCTGCCCGCCTCGGCCTCCCTCGACAAGTTCTCCTACCGCGTGAACGCCGCCGTCTTCCCGCTGTGGACCTTCACGATCATCGCGGGCGCGATCTGGGCGGGCGACGCCTGGGGCCGCTACTGGGGCTGGGACCCCAAGGAGACCTGGGCGTTCATCACCTGGGTCGCCTACGCCTGCTACCTGCACGCCCGGGCCACGGCCGGCTGGAAGGGCCGCAAGGCCGCGTACATCGCGCTCATCGCGTTCGCCTGCTGGCTGTTCAACTACTACGGCGTCAACATCTTCGTCTCCGGCAAGCACTCGTACGCCGGGGTCTGACAGAACTCCGACTGAACAAAGCGGCCCGCCCCCCGAGGGGCGGGCCGTTCGGGTTGTCCGGGGGGCCGGGGGCCGCAGGTCAGCGCCCTTCACGCGTGCGGAAGCCCGGTTCGCGGGCCACGCTGGTGTCATGACCCATCCCCTCGATCCCCTCGATCCCCGCGATCCCCGCGATCCCGCTCATCCCGCTGGTCCTACCGGTCCCATTGGTCCCATCGGCTCCATCGGTGCCATCGAGAAGGGGCCCGTCGAGACCCGGGGGAACGCGTACGTACGGCACTACCGGCTAAGTTTTCCCCAGCCTGTGGACAAAGTCTGGGCGACGGTGGCGACCTCCGAGGGGCTGCGGGCGTGGCTGGCCGTCGCCGAGCCGTTCGAGCCGCGGCTCGGCGGTGCGGTCGGGCTCCAGGGCGAGGGCCGGATCACCGCCTGGGACGTCGAGCGGGTCGCCGAGTACACGGTGCAGGGGCGGGGCCGGGTCCGCTTCCACCTGGAACCCGCACACCCCACCGGCACGACGGTCCGCTTCACCCACGAGTCCGACGAGGCCACGGACCCCGGCTGGCACGCCCGCTTCGAGCGGCTGGTCCGGGCGGTCGCGGACCAAGGCCGGTAAGGCAGGGTCCGTAGGCCGGGCTCCTAGGACGGCGGCAGGCACTCCTTGGCCGGTGGCCGGCCCTCCGGCCAGGCCATCCTGAGGAAGCGGGCGCGGGCGTCGGGGGTCAGTTCCACGATCGGCACGGCCTTGTCGTACGGGTTGCCGTGGGCGTCCAGGCAGATCCATCCGCTCGCCCCGTTCACCCGCAGCTGCTTGCCCTTGACCTGCGGCCACTGGAGGCCCACGTCCGCGAGCGCCGGGATCCCGCCGGTCGGTGAGGCCCCGCGGATGCCGCGCACGGCGAGCCGCATGGCGTCGTACGCGATGATCAGCTGGCCGTCGGACAGGTCGACCGAACCGATCGGGCCGACCTCCTTGTCCCGCTTGCCGAGGGCCAGCAGGTCCGTGAGCACCTTCGCGTCCGCCGCGCCGCCGCCCGTCCTCGCCGCGTCCTTCGCCCAGGCGTCCGGATGGGCGAGGGCCGTGTAGCGCACGGACAACAGGGTGTCCCTGAGGGCACTGGGGTCGAGGTCCTTGTCGCCGGTGAGGTACGAGCCCTCGTCGCCGGTGAGCAGGGTGAACCGGCGGTCGCTGCACCCGCGGGCGCCCAACGCGTTGATGAACTGCCGCAGTTGGGTGTGCCGGCCCGCGAACAGCACCGTGTCCGTGCTCTTCGGCGTGTCGCACAGGATGTTGGTGATCTGCGCGAACACGTTGGCGGTGCTGCCCTCCTTGCTGCGGTCCGTGGGCGGCGTGAACGGCTGCGCCCCGTAGCGCGAGCCCTTGAGCATCTTCTCGAAGGACCGCTGGATCGTCCGCGTGTACGGGTCGCCCGTCCGGTCGTACACCAGGAACGCCCTGGTGGCCGAGACCTTGGCGAAGGAGGCGAGCGCGCGGGCCTCGTCGGTGTTGGTGGGGGAGACCCGGGCGAGCCCGGGGAAGGGATCCTTGCCGTTCTGCCCGTTGGCGAGGTCGTCGGCCGTGATGGACGAGCCGACGACGGGGATGCCGCGCGCGGTCAGCGCCTTGACGGCCTTCTTGTTGTTCTCGGTGCTCAGGCCCACCCCGGTCACCGCGCGCAGCCGGTTTCGCCCCTTCGTCATGCCCTCCAGCTGGTCGACCGTCTGCCGCCAGTGCGCGCCCGTGGCACCGGGGTTGGCCAGCACCAGGCGGATCTTCGGCTTCAGGCCGGTGGAGTCGTGGTTGGCCTGGTACTGGGCCAGATAGGCGCCCTGGAGCTCGTGCAGCACATCGCCGAGGTTGTCGGCGTCGGTCGCGGTGAAGGGTTCGAGCAGCGCGACGGTGACATAACTGCCGGGCTTCAGGCGGGCGTTCTCGCGGTGGATCGCCCGTACGGTGTCGGCGAACTGCGGACGTCCGAAGGCGTACGTCGTCCACGAGACGCCCACGCACTCCTGGCTGCCCCGGGGCCGGACGACCCCGGGAGCGCAGGAGCGGTTCTCCTTCGTCGCCGTCATGCCGCCCCACACCCCGAGGCTCACGAGAACGGCCGCGAGCGCCAGGGCGACATACCGACGGAATCGAATCTCCCAGACGTCCTCGCGCAGCCATGTCCACACCCGTGCCATCACCGGCCCCCGTCCCCGCTGTCGTGGTCGTCGCCCGGGATGCGGAAGGGGCGGCCGGCGAGCGCGTCCGACGGCCAGTCCCGCGAGGCCCGCCACAGCAGGGCGTTGCCCGCGGGCCGCAGATTCGACAGCTGCTCCAGCTCGAAGCGCAGCCGCTCGGTCACCTTCGGGTCGGGCAGCACCAGTGGGTCGGTGAGCTGCCAGACGGCGTGCAGCAGCCGTCGTACCCGCAGATGCAGTACGGCGTTCACACTGTCCGGCGGCTGCTGGTCCGCGTCCGTGTGCCCGAGCGCGACGGAGGACCGGTGGTCGTGGCCGTCGAAGTCGCGGCCGTCGGGGTCGTGCGCGTGGTAATAGGGCGCGGACGCGATGAAGACGAGGGACGCCAGCCAGCTGCGGGTGTCGGCGCGCGGGAAGGTGTCCCGCAGGTGCGCCACCGCGAAGTCGGCCTTGCCCAGGGCGAGTTCGTGATGCAGTCGGTAGCGGGCGCTGTCCGGTGGGTCCTCGTCGCCGTAGTGGTCGATGAGCGTGCGGTGCGCGGCCCGCCACCGCTCGTGGTCCGGGTCGCCGTGGTGCAGCCGCAGCAGGAGCAGCGCGCGCAGGAAGGGATCGCCGACGAACTGCCCGGAGGCCGCCGCCCAGCCCTCCGCCCCGAGCCGCTCCTCCAGATCGAGCACGCCCGAGGTGCCGAAGTCCTCCGGGAGCTGGGCCTCGGCGAGCGCGCACGCCGAGTCGCGGTCGTGGGCGGCGGCGAGCACGGTCAGCTCGTCGAGCCGGCCGCCGGGCACGAGCCGGTCGAGGAGTTCCTGGTAGGCGGGGCGGCCGTCGTGGTCCTCGTGCATCGCGACATCGGCGGTGAGCAGTTCTCCCAGGGAGGCGGCCCCCTGGGGCAGGTTCTGCCTCGCCGACTCGGCGAGCAGGGTGATGCCGAGCGGGCTGCCGCCGGTCAGCCGGTGGGTGGCGTGCGGGAGCTGGGGCGGCACGTCCAGGCCGTGCGAGGCGGCGCCCACGAGGTGCAGTGTGTCGTCGGGGGTCAGCGGCGGCAGCGAGACGAGCAGCGCACGGGAGGACGGTGAGGCACCCGGCTCCCAGCCGGTCCCCCGGGCCACCTCGGGCAGGGCGCGGCGGCCCGCGTTGCGCAGCGCCGGGTGGGTGTACCCGCGGAGAGCCGCGAAGAAGACGACCTGGTCGGCGATGCCGTCGGCACGGTCGCGCAGCACCGACTCCAGGACGCCGAGGCCCGCCGGCCGCTGCACGTTGTCGATCAGGACGACCGGACGGCCCAGGCGGTGCGAGCGCTGCATGACGCCCGCGTACGCGTCGTCGAGATCGGCCAGCAGGGCCCGTACGAGATGGCGCTCGGCGTGCGTGCGGGAGTCGCCGCCCGCCCTGAAGTGCCGGGAGAGCAGGATGAGTCCGAGCTTGGGGTTGCCGCCCGCGTTGGGATAGTCGCGGTACCAGGTGGCGGCCCTGCGCAGCCGGCGGGTGGCCGGGCCGATGCCCTCGGCGAACGCCTCCAGGGTGGCCTCGATGATCGGCGCCACGACCGGACCCGTACCGCTCATCGAGGCGATCAGCTTGGCGACGACCTTGCTCACCCAGCGGCCCGCGAATCCCGACAGCACGGACCCCGTCTCGTTCAGCAGCAGGATCCGCTCGGCCTCCTGCCGGATGCGCGGCACGTCCCGGTCGCTCCAGCCGCCCGCCGCGACGGCGAGCAGCCCGGACGCGAGCCGTGGAAAACCGATCCGTCCGGCGCCCCGCACCGGCTCCGCGAGCTGCTCGGCGACCGTGGTGAGCGCCTGGCCCACCGGTGACCAGGCCTCCGCGGGCCGCTCGGGCGGCGGAGCGGCGAACTGCTGCTCCTCGCCGTCGATCAGCGCGACCGGGGTGTGGCCGTGGTAGGCGTCCCGCAGCTCACGCAGTGCGGCGCTCTTGCCGAGCCCGCGACCGCCCGCGAGCACCACGAACGGCAGCTCCCCCGCGTGCTCGTACGGCGACGAGCGGAGCTGGTACGGGCGCAGGCCGATGAGTCGTGGAGCGAGACCGGGCGGATCGCTGTCGAACAGCGCCCCGCGTCCGTGCAGCCCTCTGTGCACCGCATCTCCCCCCGGCGCGGTCCGTCCCGATGTGCTGCTGTGAGGTGTATCAACACCAGCGTAAATAGGGGGACTTGGTTCGGGATAGGGCGCGTGGTGTCCGTTGGGTTACGAAAGTTGCCCGCTGATCAGTCGACTGTGATCGAATTCAGCTTCTCCCGTAGGTACGTGTGGGAGTCGACCGGTTCGTATGCGACGCGGCCCACCGGCGCCGGGACCGACTCCACGAGTGTCCCCGGTGTGCACTCGCCGAAGTAGACCAGCGACATCAGCTCCTCGGCGGGCGCGTCGGCGGGCGGGGGCAGCACGCGGTGCCGTCCCGAGCGCCACCGGTCTCCCGTCCAACGGGCCATCAGATCGCCGATGTTGATGGTGAACGCCGCCGGGTCGAAGGGCGCGTCCGCCCAGCCGCCGTCGTCCGTGTACACCTGGAGACCGCCCTTGCCGGCCTGGCGGTCGAGGATCGTGACCGTGCCGAAGTCGGTGTGCGGGCCGATGCGGAACTGGCCGGGGGCCGGGTCGCCGGTCACCTCCGTGCCCGGGTACCAGTTGATGTTGAAGCCGTAGGTCGGATGGGTCATGTGCTTCGTGAAGAAGTCCGGCTCCAGGCCGAGGGCCTCGCCGAGGAGCGTGAGGAGGCGGTCCTCCAGCCCGGCCATCTCCGCCAGATACTCCTCGCACGGTTCTCGCAGCTCGGGTGCCTCGGCGGGCCAGACGTTCGGCGCGTACCACTCCGCGTTGGTCTCCGGGTCCTCGAACGGCTCGTGCGTCGCGAACGTCAGCGACTCCTTGAGGTCGGGCGGGGTCTCGGTGCCCTCGGAGTAGCCGTTGGCCTCGGCACCGGGACCGAGCCAGCCGCGCCCGCCGACCCGGGCGGCGTACCGCTGCTTGGTCTCGGCGGGCAGCGTGAAGAAGGCGCGGGCGGCCACCCGGATGCGGGTGCGGAGGGACGGGTCCACGCCGTGGCCGGTGACCAGGAGGAAGCCGGCGGTCCGAAGGGCGTCGTCGACGGTGCGGGCGATCCGCGCCCGGGCGTCGGGGTCGCCGGAGAGCCAGGGGCGCAGGTCGACGGTCGGGATGCGGGGGGTACGGGCGTCACTCACCGATGTCCTCGTTCCACAGTGCCGGGTTGTTCTTGATGAAGCCGCGCAGCAGGGCGGTGCACTCGGGATCGTCGAGGAGCACGATCTCCACGCCGTGCTCCGCCAGCCAGTCGTGGCCGCCGTGGAAGGTGGCCGCCTCGCCCACCACGACCCGCGAGATGCCGAACTGGCGGACCAGGCCGGAGCAGTACCAGCACGGCGAGAGGGTCGTCACCATCGTCGTACCGCGGTACGTCCGCTGCCGTCCGGCGCTGCGGAACGCCGCCGTCTCCGCGTGCATCGACGGGTCGTCGTCCTGGACGCGGCGGTTGTGGCCGCGGCCGAGCAGGGCGCCGTCCGCGCCGTACAGCGCGGCGCCGATGGGGATGCCGCCCTCGGCCAGCCCGGCGCGGGCCTCCTCGACGGCCGTGGCGAGCCATGCGCGTGCCTGTGCCTGATCCATGACCTGATCCATGTCCTCACTCGCGTGCGGCGAAAACACGCGGGCGGCGGGCGGCGGCCCGCGCACGGTGGCGTGACCGTCAGCGGCCCCGCTGTCCGTGCAGCCGGGCCAGCGCGCGGAAGGACTCCTTCGGCCCGACGTCGTGTCACCGTCCTGGGACCAGTCCGGGAAGCGGCCCGTGTCCCGCCGTCCGCCGATGGTCTACGGAGGGGCGCCGAAAGTGTGGCCTCCCACACCCGCGGCGCACGGTCAGACGGAGAGCCGGAGGTCGATCCAGGGGACGGTGTCGCCCGGCAGCAGATAGCGCTCGGTCTCGGCGAACCCGTGCTTCAGGGCGAACCGCAGGCCGTCCGGGTTGGAACTCAGGACGACGGTCTCGATCACCTGCGCGCCGAGTGCGCGAGCGTGCTTCAGCCCCCGCTCGTACATCTCCCCGCCGAAACCCCGCCCGCGGTGGGCGGCGAGAACGCGGGCGATCACCGTGGCGGTGGCCGGGGCGTCCGGGGTCGGGGCGTCCGCGGGCGGGCGCACGGTCGAGCAGCCGACCAGGACGTCGTCGAGGTAGGCGACCTCCAGGCGGTTGCGGCCGGCGCGCTCACGTACGTCGTCGAGGGACAGGACATGCGCGGGGATGATCGTGTTGTGGACGTGCCGCCAGTCCTGGAGGGACCGGGGAGAGGCCTCGCCGCCCACGTGTTCGAAGCGAAGAAGGGTCACCGGAGCAGCAAATCGGCGCGCATGACGGCACGTCAACCACGTTTACGGACCGGGTCCGGCCACCGGGCCGCCCCGGCCCCCACCGACCGGGACCGGCACCGCGACCCCGGTCGACCGGTCCCGTCAGTCCTTGGAGTCCTCGCCGCTCTCGCGCCGGCGCAGTTCCTCCTCGCGGCGGCGCAGATCGGCCTCCCAGTCCTTCAGCAGTGCCTCGTCCTTCTTGCTCTCGGCCTTGAGGGACTGGAGGAACTCGGGATTGTCGTCGGGCGCGACGAACTCGGCGCGGTGGTTGCGATGCCATTCGGACGGCGTCGAACCGCCCGCCGGGCCGCGCCGCGCCCGGCCCGCGACGAGCCAGGCGATCGGGCCGACGAGCACCTCGCCGAAGAGCAGGATGATGATCACCCACACCACCTTCGGCAGCCCCCGCACCTCCTCCTCGGGGGTGTTCAGGCAGTCGATGAAGGCGTAGATCCACAGCGCCAGGACCAGCAGGAACGGCAGATACCTGAGCATGGTCGAGCGATCCCCCAGAGAACGACGGCGGGGCGGCTAAGGCCCCGGTGACGGGCACAGGGTAGCGGGTACCGGATACTGGACCGCATGGCTTACGACGATCTTCGCTCGCTGCTGAGGGCGCTGGAGCGCGAGGGCGACCTCAAGCGCATCAAGGCCGAGGTCGACCCGTATCTGGAGGTCGGGGAGATCGTCGACCGGGTGCAGAAGGCGGGCGGCCCGGCGCTGCTGTTCGAGAACGTGCGCGGGTCGGCGATGCCGCTCGCGATGAACGTGTTCGGCACGGACCGGCGGCTGCTCAAGGCCCTCGGGCTGAAGTCGTACGGCGAGATCACCGACAAGATCGGCGGCCTGCTGAAGCCGGAGCTGCCGCACGGGTTCGTCGGGGTGCGCGAGGCGTTCGGCAAGCTGGGCGCGATGACGCACGTGCCGCCGAGGAAGGTGAAGGACGCCCCGGTCCAGGAGGTCGTCCTGCGCGGGGACGACGTCGACCTCGACCAGCTCCCGGCCCTGTTCACCTGGCCCCAGGACGGCGGCTCGTTCTTCAACCTGGGCCTGACCCACACCAAGGACCCCGAGAGCGGCATCCGCAATCTCGGGCTCTACCGCCTCCAGCGCCACGACAAGCGCACCATCGGCATGCACTGGCAGATCCACAAGGACAGCCGGAACCACTACCAGGTGGCCGCGCGGCGGGGCGAGAGGCTGCCCGTCGCGATCGCCTTCGGGTGCCCGCCCGCGGTGACGTACGCTTCCACGGCCCCGCTGCCCGGGGACATCGACGAGTACCTCTTCGCCGGGTTCATCCAGGGCAAGCGGATCGAGATGGTCGACTGCAAGACGGTCCCGCTCCAGGTCCCGGCGCAGGCCGAGGTCGTACTGGAGGGGTGGCTGGAGCCGGGCGAGATGCTCCCCGAGGGGCCGTTCGGCGACCACACCGGCTTCTACACGCCGCAGGAGCCGTTCCCCGCGCTGAAGATCGACTGTGTGACGATGCGGAAGCGTCCGCTGCTCCAGTCGATCGTGGTCGGCCGGCCGCCGACGGAGGACGGACCGCTGGGCCGGGCGACGGAGCGTTTCTTCCTGCCCCTGTTGAAGATCATCGTGCCGGACATCGTGGACTACCACCTGCCCGAGGCGGGCGGCTTCCACAACTGCGCGATCGTCTCCATCGACAAGAAGTACCCGAAGCACGCCCAGAAGGTGATGCACGCGGTCTGGGGCGCGCACATGATGTCCCTGACCAAGCTGATCGTGATCGTCGACTCCGACTGCGACGTGCACGATCTGCACGAGGTCGCCTGGCGGGCGCTCGGCAACACGGACTACGCCCGCGACCTCACGGTCGTCGAAGGCCCCGTTGACCATCTCGACCACGCCTCGTACCAGCAGTTCTGGGGCGGCAAGGCGGGGATCGACGCGACGCGGAAGTGGCCCGAGGAGGGCTACACCCGGGACGGCGGGTGGCCCGAGATGGTGCTCTCCGACGCGGAGACGGCGGCGAAGGTCGACCGCCGCTGGAAGGAGTACGGACTGTGACCTCCGCATCCGCGGCGCTCCCGCAGCAGCCCGGCCGCACCAAGGCCTTCCTGCGCCTGGTGATGATCGAGCACTCCGTCTTCGCGCTGCCCTTCGCCTACATCGCCGCGCTGACCGCGATGTTCCAGTGGGACAGGAACATCCACTGGGTGAGGCTGCTGCTCGTCACGGTCGCGATGGTCGGTCTGCGCACCTTCGCCATGGCGGCCAACCGGATCATCGACCGGGAGATCGACGCCCGCAATCCCCGTACGGCCCACCGTGAGCTGGTCACCGGCGCGATGTCGGTGCGGCACGCGTGGACGGGCGCGCTGGTGGCGCTGGTCTTCTTCCTGGGCGCGGCGGCGCTGCTGAACCCGCTGTGCCTGGCCCTCGCCCCCATCGCGGTGATCCCGATGGTGGTGTACCCGTACGGCAAGCGGTTCACGAACTTCCCGCAGGCGATCCTGGGTCTGGCCCAGGCGATGGGACCGGTCGGCGGCTGGCTGGCGATCAGCGGCGAGTGGTCCTGGGACGCGGTGATCCTGGGTCTCGCGGTCGGCGTCTGGATCGGCGGCTTCGATCTGATCTACGCCTGCCAGGACGTCGAGACGGACCGTGAGGTCGGGGTGATGTCGGTGCCGGCGCGCTTCGGCATCCAGGCCGCGATCTGGGGCGCCCGTGTCTGCCACGCCATCACCACGGCGCTCCTCGTCTGGTACGCCTTCGCCACCGACGCGGGTGCGTTCTTCTGGTTCGGCCTGGTCATCGTCGCGGGCGCGTTCCTCTACGAGCACTCCATCGTCAAGCCGCACGACCTGTCCCGCCTGAACCGGGCGTTCTTCTCTACGAACGGTTTCATCGGGATCAGCCTGTTCGTGTGTGCGCTGGGTGATTTGCTGGTGCGCGGGCTCACCGTGTAGCCGGTTCAGGTGATCGGAGCACCCGGCCGCCCCACGGCGAACCGGCGAGCCGTACGGTTTCGCGGAGTGCCCCCGCACACGCGGGATGGCCCGAGGGCTGTGCCGATGAACCCGTTCACGCTCGATTGCTCCCCGCGCACGCGGGGATCGTGAGGCCCGCTCGCCTTCCGGTGGACCCGAAGGTGTCCGGCCGCTCCTGAACGTCGTCCGACTCGCCGGTAGGCTCAGGGTGTGAACGCAGGAGAATCGCAGCGCGTGCCTTGGATCGTAGGGGTGTCCGGTGCATCCGGTACGCCGTACGCCGCCGCGGTGCTGCGGGCGCTTGTGGAGCGGGGAGAGAGCGTCGACCTGGTCGTCAGCAGGGCCTCCCGGCTCACGCTGCTCGACGAGACCGGTCTGCCCTTCCGGGACGCCCACTGGCGGGACGATCTGCGGGCGTGGCTGGCGCGGGGCGCCGACGGGAAGCCGGACACCTTCGACGCCTTCGAGGACCATCTCGACGCCGTACGGCACTGGAGCGCCGGTGACCTGGCAGCGGGGCCGTCCTCCGGTTCGTACCCCTCGAAGGGCATGCTCATCGTGCCCGCCTCCACGGCCTGCGTCGCCGGAGTCGCCCTCGGCCTGTCGAAGGACCTGTTGCAGCGCGCCGCGAGCGTGACGCTCAAGGAGGGGCGCAAGCTGGTCGTCGCCGTGCGGGAGACCCCGCTGAACGGGCAGACGCTGCGGCACCTGGTCTCCCTGGACGAGGCGGGCGCCACCGTGCTGCCCGCCTCGCCGGCGTTCTACGCGGGGGCCACGCACATCCAGGACCTGGTGGACTTCGTCGCCGGGCGGGTGCTCGACGCGGCGGGCGTCGAGCACCACCTGTACCGCCGGTGGGAGGGCGAACTCGGCGGCGGCTCCCGCGGCGGCACCACCTGAGCAACGCGCAACTCGCACGACCACTCATCACTTTCAGGAACTCTCCAGACCTTTTCAGCGGAAGGCTTCGATCGCATGGACGCGGTGGACAGGCAGCTCATCCAGGCCCTCAGGGAGAACGGCCGGGCCTCCTACGCGGAGCTGGGGCGCCTCGTCGGTCTGTCGGGACCCAGCGTCACCGACCGCATCAACCGGCTGGAGGCGGCCGGGGTCATCACCGGTTACCGCGCCACCGTCGACTCCGCCTCGCTCGGTCTCGGCGTCACGGCCCTGATCGGCATCTCGCTCTCCGACGCCGCCGACCACGAGGACGTGGCCCACCGGCTGCGGGACCTCAGCGAGATCGAGGACTGCTGGTTCATCGCGGGCGACGACTCGTTCATGCTCAAGGTGCGCTCGAGCGACGTGGACGAGCTGGAGAAGACCATCCGCCGGCTGTCCGGAACGAAGGGTGTCTCCCGGACCCGTACGACGATCGTGCTCTCCACGAAGTGGGAGAACCGGGTCGGAGAGTTGCCCGAAGAGGGCTAGGGCACGACGTGCCTGATGGGGGCCCCTCCCGCCCGGAGGGTGGGGGAGTACGGTTTACGAAGGCTGTCTGAGGAAGAGGTAGAGGCATGGATGTCGGGCTCAAGCGCGAGCTGGAGGACAAGGTCCGGGCCGGTGAGCGGCTGACCCGCGAGGACGGCATCGCGCTCTACGAGTCGGACGACCTGGCCTGGCTGGGCGGGCTCGCCCACGAGGTGCGGACGCGGAAGAACGGCGACGTCGTCCACTTCAACGTCAACCGCCACCTCAACATGACGAACGTGTGCACCGCGTCCTGCGCGTACTGCTCGTTCCAGCGCAAGCCGGGCGAGAAGGACGCGTACACGATGCGCATCGAGGAGGCCGTCCGCCTCGCCAAGACGATGGAGGGCGAGAACCTCACCGAGCTGCACATCGTCAACGGCCTGCACCCGAACCTGCCGTGGCGCTACTACCCGCGGTCCCTGAGCGAGCTGAAGAAGGCGCTGCCGAACGTCTCGCTGAAGGCCTTCACGGCGACGGAGATCCACCACTTCGAGACGATCTCCGGGCTGTCCGCCTCCGAGATCCTCGACGAGCTGATCGAGGCCGGTCTGGAGTCGCTGACCGGCGGCGGCGCGGAGATCTTCGACTGGGAGGTCCGGCAGCACATCGTCGACCACCGCACCCACTGGGAAGACTGGTCGCGCATCCACCGGCTGGCGCACGAGAAGGGGCTCAAGACCCCGTCCACCATGCTGTACGGGCACATCGAGGAGCCCCGCCACCGCGTCGACCACGTGCTGCGGCTGCGGGAACTCCAGGACGAGACCGGCGGCTTCCAGGTCTTCATCCCGCTGCGCTACCAGCACGACTTCGTCGACATGAAGGACGGCAAGGTCCGCAACCGGCTCCAGGCGCGCACGCAGATGGCGACCGGCGCCGAGGCCCTGAAGACCTTCGCGGTCTCCCGCCTCCTCTTCGACAACGTCCCGCACGTCAAGGTCTTCTGGGTGATGCACGGCGTGCAGACCGCCCAGCTCGCGCTCCAGCACGGCGCCGACGACATGGACGGCTCGGTCGTCGAGTACAAGATCACGCACGACGCGGACAACTACGGCACGCCGAACAAGCTGACCCGTGAGGACCTGCTCGACCTGATCCGCGACGCCGGTTTCCGTCCGGTCGAGCGGAACACGCGGTACGAGATCATCCGCGAGTACGACGGCCCGGACCCGGCGCGCCGGGAGTCGCCGCAGCCGATGCGGGTCTGACCGCACGATGGCGCCCACCTTCGAACTGGACCCCGCGATCACGCCCGCCCTGCGGGAGGGCGTGCTCGCGCTGTGGGCGGACGTGTCGAACGCGGGCGGCTCCGTCGGCTTCGTGCCGCCGGTGACCGTGGACGACATACGGCCGGAACTGGTGAAGCACTTCGTCGCCCTGGCGGAGGGGCGGACCCGGCTTCTCGTCGGGCGGGACGACGAGGGGGCGGTCGCCGCGACGGCGTTCCTCACGCACAACACCCACCGGCTGATGCGGCACTGGGTGTGGCTCTACACGGTGATGGTGCACCCCCGCCACCAGGGCAAGGGCTACGGGCGGGACCTGCTGGCCGCCGCCGAGGACGCCGCCTCGGGCCTCGACGGGATCGAGGCGATACGGCTCACCTGCCGGGGCGGCGAGGGGCTGGAGAACTTCTACGCGTCCTGCGGCTACAAGGAGGTCGGCCGCGTGCCCGGCGCGATACGGGTGGCGCCCGGGGACGAGCGGGACGACATCACCATGCTGCTGCCGCTGGCGCGCACCGGGTACTGAAGGCCCCCCTGCAAGATCGCGGGGCGATCGTGCTTCACTGGACGGTGCCCTTTGGCATCGTTGGGAACCGTTCGGAACGGAAGAGTGGATTGAGATGCTCCGCTACACACTGATGCGCCTCGGGATCTTCGTGGGCTGCCTCGTGGTCGTCTGGGGTCTCGTCTACTCCGGTATCGCTCCCCGCGGCCTCGGTGACTCCAACTACATGTGGGTCGTCCTGCTCTCGCTCGTGATCTCCGCGCCGATCAGCTTCGTGGTGCTGCGGGGGGAGCGCGACCGGGCGTCGGCCGAGGTGATCGCACGGGTCGACCGGGCGAAGGCGAACCTGGAGGCCAACCGCAACCAGGAGGACGTCGCGGACGACGCGGCGCGGGCACAGGGCCGGGCTTCCTAGCCGACGGCGACAGCGCCACGCCGTTCGGCGGCGGCTGCGGGGCACTCGTTTCCCGGCCGGTCCGTCGGCAGGCAAACCGTACGCTTGCCCGTATGGGCGCAGTGAAGAACAAGCGGATGCCTCGTGCGGTACGCGAACAGCAGATGCTGGACGCCGCCGTGCACACCTTCGGACAGCGGGGGTACCGGGCCGCCTCGATGGACGAGATCGCCGAACTGGCGGGCGTGTCCAAGCCGTTGGTGTACCTGTACCTGAACTCCAAGGAAGACCTCTTCACCGCCTGCATCCGGCGTGAGGCGAAGGCGCTGACCGCCGCGGTGCGCGCGGGCGTACGGCCGGGGCTGCCCGCCGACCGCCAGCTCTGGGACGGGCTGACGGCGTTCTTCACGCACACCGCGCAGAACCCCGACGCATGGTCCGTCCTGCACCTCCAGGCGCGGACGCACGGCGAGCCGTTCGCCGCCGAAGTCACCGCGATGCGCGAGGAGATCGTCGCGTTCGTCACCCAGCTGATCGTGGTCGCCGCGCGTGCCGCACACCGGAACCCGTCCCTCCCGGAGCGTGAAGTGGCCGGGCTCGCGGAGGCGTTGGTCGGTGCGGCCGAGTCGCTCGCGGCCTGGGCCAACACCGCCCCGGGCGTCTCCGCCAAACAGGCCGCGGCCACCTTGATGAACTTCGCCTGGGCGGGACTGGGCGACCTCATGGAGGGCCGCCCCTGGGCCCCGTCGGCCTGAGGAACGACCGGCCGACCGGGACCCTGGTCAGGCGGAGTTCGCGCGATACTCGCGCAGTTCGCCGGTGAGGTGCACCCGCTCCCCGCCCCGCAGCTCGAACCGCCCCCCGTCGGCCGCGTACGTCACGGTGCCCGGCAGCAGCACGGGCGACTTGAACTCGGCCCGCAGTTGGACGGAGGCGTCGGCCGGCTGCTCGGCGAGGCAGCGGGCGACGGTCCACATCCCGTGCGCGATGGCCCGCGGGAAGCCGAACAGGCGGGCGGTGAGCGGGTGCAGGTGGATCGGGTTGCGGTCCCCGGAGACGGCCGCGTACCGCCGCCCGACGTCCGCGGCGAGCCGCCACTCGGCGACCACGGGCAGGGGCTTCGGCTCGGCGGACGGCACGGGTGCGGCCGTGCGGGCGTCCGCTGCGGTGCGGGCGTCCGTCGCGGTGCGCGCGTCCGCCGGGGTGCGGGCGTCCGTCGCGGTGCGCGCGTCCGCCGGGGTGCGGGCGTCCGTCGCCCTCCGGTGCCGCGCCAGATAGGTGCTCCTCGACTCCCATACGAGGCTGCCGTCCACCCGCGCCCCGGTCACCACGGTCGCCTCCGTACCGCGCCGGTGGGGCGTCAGTCCCTCGACGTGCACGGCGAGTTCGTACTCCCCGGTGGCGGCCGGCTCCCGCAGCCGCGTGACCTCGATCGAGGTGTGCACGAGCCCGAGCAGCGGCAGCGGGAAGGCCCGGCTCGCCATGATCCGCATGGCGAGGGGAAAACCGAGGACGTGCGGATAGGTGAGGGGCAGCGCGTCGGCGCCGGTGGGGAAACCGCAGGCGCGCTCATAGGCGGCGAGCCGCGCGAGATCGATCCGCACACCGGACAGGACGAGCCGGCTGTGCGGGAAGGCCGCGTCGGGCCGGGGCCGCTTGAACGGCGACAGCACGGCACCACGGGCGAGAAGGGGAAGCAGGGTCTGCACGGTCGGCTCCCGGCTCGGTCCTAATTTACTCTGGAGTAAGGTTACCGGGGGTAAGGCTACTCAAAGGGCAGGGGCGGGTCGAGATGGGTGACCCCGGCCGAGTGCGCCGACGGCGTTACAGGAGCGCCCGTGAGGTTGCACATCCCCAGCTCCGGACCATCTCGGAACCCGCACGAACTCCCCACTCCGGCCCCGTACGATCCACCTTCTACCACCGGTAACACGGCCGCGGGCGACACCGGCGGTGAACGACCCCCTACGCACGGCACGTACGACAAGCAGCAGAGAACCAGTTCGCTGCCCGCCCCAGGAGCCGCCCTGTGTCCACCCCGTACCCGACCTCGTCGTCGTTCGACCCCGCCGCGCCCGCCTCCGTCGAGCCCGAGATCCGGCGGCTGGACGGGGTGGTGCGCGAGGTGGCCGTGCCGCCGCTCGTCGGGCAGGTGACGCACGGTTCGCTCGCGGACATCCCGTTCGACAACGCGGACGTGGCGCCCGAAGACGTGGTCCTCAGCCGGAAGACGCCGGACGGCGGCTGGACCGATGTGACGGCGGCCGAGTTCGCCGGCCAGGTGCTGGCCGTGGCCAAGGGGCTGATCGCCGAGGGGCTGATGCCGGGCGACCGCCTCGCGATCATGGCGCGTACGACGTACGAGTGGACGCTCCTCGACTTCGCCGCGTGGGCGGCGGGCCTGGTGACCGTCCCCGTCTACCCCACCTCCTCCGTCTTCCAGACCCGCTGGATCCTCCAGGACTCGGGAGCCGTCGCGCTCGCCACGGAGTCCGCGGGCCAGGCGGCCGCCCTCGGCCCGGAGCTCTCCCGCCTGCCCGATCTGCGGCACGTGTGGGTCTTCGACAAGGGACATGTGGAGCGTCTGGCGGAACTGGGGCGCGATGTCCAGGACCAGGAAGTCGCCGTACGACGCGGGGTGCTGGGCCCCGACACCCTGGCCACCCTCGTCTACACCTCGGGCACGACGGGGACCCCCAAGGGCTGCGCCCTCACGCACGGCAACTTCTTCGCGGAGATCGACAACGCGGTCGAACTCCTCTACCCCATCTTCAAGTCGAAGACGAAGGAGGAGGCGTCGACGCTCCTCTTCCTGCCCCTGTCGCACGTCTTCGGCCGGATGGTCGCGGTCGCCTGCGTCCGCGCACGGGTGCGCCTGGGCCATGCGCCGAGCCTCACGACGGAGGATCTGCTCGCGGACCTCGCGAGCTTCCGGCCGACCTGTCTGCTGGCCATCCCGTACATGCTGGAGAAGGTCTTCAACGGGGCCCGGGCGACGGCCGAGAAGGGCGGCCGGGCGTCTTCCTTCGACCGGGCGGTCTCCGTGGCCCGCAAGTACGGCGAGGCGATGGAGACCCGGCAGCAGGGCACCGGCTCCGGCCCCAGCCGGGGCCTGAAGGCGGGCCGCGCCCTCTACGACCCCCTGGTCTACCGCCGCATCCGCAACGCGCTGGGCGGCAGGGTGCGGTATGTGATCTGCGGCGGCTCCCCGCTGGGCCGCCCGCTGGCCGCGTTCTACGCCGGTGCGGGCATCGAGATCTACGAGGGCTACGGACTGACGGAGACGACGGGCGCGGCCACGGTCACGCCTCCGCACAAAACCCGCCTGGGCACGGTGGGCTGGCCGCTGCCCGGCACCCGGGTCCGGATCGCGGCCGACGGGGAGATCCTGCTCAGCGGCGGCCAGGTGTTCCGCGGCTACTGGGATCCGCACGCGGGCGGGGTGGTCCCGGCGACGCCGGACGGCTGGTTCGCGACGGGCGACATAGGCCGGCTGGACGACGAGGGCCATCTGACGATCACGGGCCGCAAGAAGGAGATCCTGATCACCGCGGGCGGCAAGAACGTGGCCCCGGCGCCGCTGGAGAACTGGCTCCGCTCGCATCCGCTGATCTCGCAGGCCTTGGTGGTGGGTGACGGCCGCCCCTATGTCACGGCCCTGCTCACCCTCGATCCCGAGGGCATCACGCACTGGCGCCAGATGAACGGCAAGCACGGCGTCCCGCCGGAACTCCTCATGGACGACGAGGAGTTGTTCTCGGTACTGCAACGCGCGGTGGACGAGGCGAACAAGCTCGTCTCCCGCCCGGAGTCGATCCGCCGCTTCGCCGTCCTGCCGGTGGACTTCACGGAGGAGGCGGGGCATCTGACGCCGTCGATGAAGCTGAGGCGGGAGGCGATCGCCCGGGACTTCGGGCGGGAGATCGAGGGGATGTACGCGCAATAGGGCCGTTCCCGAGGCGGCGAGGCCCGGTTGCGGAACAGCATGAGCATCACAAAAGCGCCCCCGCTAGGGTCGGTACATGAACCCACGACGACGCCTCGCGGCCTACGGCGTGCCCGGCGCCCTCGCGATCGTTCTGCTGCTCGTCGCGGCGGCGTATCTCCGCCCCGGCGGCGAGGTGGAGGCGGCGGTCCCCGCCGTGGACGCGAAGACCGGCCGCATCTGCCGGGCCCTGGCACACGACCTGCCCGACACCGTGGCCGGTCTGAAGCGCCGGGCGACGGACCCCTCGTCGCCGCTCACCGCGGCATGGGGGGACCCCGCGATCGTGCTGCGCTGCGGTGTCCCGCGACCGGCCGAGATGAACAGCGCCGGCGCGGTGGGCGCGGACCTCAAGGGGGTCGGCTGGATGCTGGGCAGCCGCGTCGTGGACGGCCGGCACCTGTGCACCACCACGCTCCGCGAGATCTACGTCGAGGTGAGCGTCCCCACGCGGTACGGCGACGTCTTCGCCCTGGAGGGCCTGGCCGCCGCCGTGCGGAAGAACGTCCCCGAGGGCATCAGCGACCAGTCCTGACACCCTGACCCCGCCCGGCACAAAGGCAGGAGCCCCGACACCTGACGGCGCGGGGCTCCTTGGGTACTGCATCCGTTCCGGATCAAAGCATTGGGCTCAGGAGAGCCGAAGGCTTAGAGCGGGGTGACGTTCTCCGCCTGCGGGCCCTTCGGACCCTGCGTGACGTCGAAGGAAACCGACTGGTTCTCTTCGAGAGAGCGGAATCCGCTCGCGTTGATCGCGGAGTAGTGGACGAAGACGTCCGGGCCGCCGCCTTCCTGGGCGATGAAACCAAAGCCCTTTTCGGCGTTAAACCACTTCACGGTTCCGGTAGCCATAAGCCCTCCTTGGGCCCAAAGGGTTGCCCTGCTCCAGAACCTGCAAGTGTATAAACAACTGCATACGTCTGAAAACGACTAGAGCCCGCGGTCACATGCTCCGCAGGCTCTGTACTGCAAGGGAAACCAAACTGCAACTTGCGGCGAGCCTAGCACGCAGGCAGCCGAATGCAATAGAGGGAAAGATCACGTCACCCGGATGTTTGACCAGGTCGGGTGAAGGGTTGACGACCGGGTGTACGCGCCCTGTCGCAGGCCTTGACACAAGAGGTGCGCGGGGTTTCGAAAACCACACCGGGACCCTGGAGCCTGCACCGTACCTCATGGGGTCTAGCCTCACGATGTGGACAATTCTCGCACCCGGCCGCGCGTCGGCCACATCCAGTTCCTGAACTGCCTGCCGCTGTACTGGGGGCTCGCGCGGACCGGGACGCTCCTCGACTTCGAGCTGACCAAGGACACTCCGGAGAAGCTCAGCGAGAAGCTGGTGCGGGGTGATCTCGACATCGGTCCCATCACGCTCGTCGAATTCCTCAAGCACGCCGACGAGCTGGTCGCCTTCCCGGACATCGCCGTCGGCTGCGACGGCCCGGTGATGTCCTGCGTGATCGTCTCCCAGGTCCCCCTGGACCAGCTCGACGGCGCCCGCGTCGCCCTCGGCTCGACCTCGCGCACCTCCGTGCGCCTCGCCCAGCTGCTGCTGGCCGAGCAGGTCGGCGTGCAGCCCTCGTACTACACCTGCCCGCCGGACCTCCCCCTGATGATGCGGGAGGCCGACGCCGCCGTCCTCATCGGCGACGCGGCGCTGCGCGCCAACCTGAGCGAGGGCCCGAAGTTCGGGCTCGAGGTGCACGACCTGGGCGCCATGTGGAAGAAGTGGACGGGGCTGCCGTTCGTCTTCGCCGTGTGGGCCGCCCGCCGCGACTACCTGGAGCGCGAGCCGGTCGTCACCCGCAAGGTGCACGAGGCCTTCCTCTCGTCCCGGGACCTCTCCCTCGACGAGGTCGGCAAGGTCGCCGAACAGGCCGCGCGCTGGGAGGCCTTCGACCAGGCCGTCCTGGAGCGGTACTTCACCACCCTCGACTTCCGCTTCGGCGCCGCGCAGCTGAAGGCGGTCGCGGAGTTCGCGCGCCGCGTCGGCCCGACGACCGGCTTCTCCGCGGACGTGAACGTGGACCTGCTGACGCCCTGAGAACCGCCCGCGCGTCGCGTACGGCACTACCCTGCTCAGGGAGTGCGGAGCCGGAGCGTACGGGGGAGGGGTGGCGCCATGCAGCCGCTCGAAGTCGGCGAACCCACGGTCGTGGGGCCCTACCGGCTGCTCGGCCGGCTCGGCTCCGGCGGTATGGGCCGCGTCTATCTGGGGCGCAGTACGGGCGGCCGCACGGTCGCGGTCAAGATCGTGCACCCGCACTTCGCCCTCGACGAGGAGTTCCGCGCCCGCTTCCGGCGCGAGGTGGAGGCGGCGCGCCGGGTCGGCGGCGCCTGGACCGCGCCGGTGCTCGACGCCGACCCGGAGGCGTCCGTGCCCTGGGTCGCGACCGGGTACGCGGCGGGTCCCTCGCTGGCCGCCGCCGTCACCGACGGCGGACCGCTGCCCACCCATTCCGTACGGGCCCTGGGCGCCGGACTCGCGGAGGCGCTGTCGGCGGTGCACGGACTGGGCCTCGTCCACCGGGACGTGAAGCCCTCGAACGTGCTCCTCACCCTCGACGGGCCCCTGCTCATCGACTTCGGTATCGCCCGCGCCACCGACGGCACGGCCTCCCTGACCTCCACGGGCGTCTCCGTCGGCTCGCCCGGCTACATGTCGCCCGAGCAGATCCTCGGCAAGGGGATCGCGGGCGCGGCGGACGTCTTCTCGCTGGGCGCGGTCCTGGCGTACGCGGGAACCGGCGCACCTCCCTTCCCCGGCGACTCCTCGGCCTCGCTCCTCTACAAGGTCGTGCACGAGGAGCCCGAACTCGGCTCGCTGGAGGGGGAGTTGCGGGAGCTGGTCGCCCACTGCCTGGCCAAGGACCCGGACGGGCGGCCCGGCCCCGCCGAGGTGGCCGAGCGGCTCGCCCCGCAGGGCGCGGCCCGGCTGGTCACGGGCGGCTGGCTGCCGGGACCCCTGGTGGAGCAGGTCAGCCGCAGCGCCGTGCAGCTGCTGAACCTGGACGTGGCGGGGGCGGCGGAGGCGGTGCCCTCGGGGCCCGTGGAGTTCAGCACTCCTTCGGTGCGGCCGCCGACCGGTGTCTTCGGACCGCCGCCCGACCTGGCCACGCCCGCCTATATGCCGGCGCCCCGCCCCGCGGAGGCGCAGCCGCGCCCCGAGCCGCAGCCGCAACCACAGCCGCAACCGCAGTCACAGCCGCCCGCGCAGCCGCAGGACGCCGTGCCGGGAGTGCCGCTGGCCGTCGCCCCCGAGTCCGGGCCGCCCGGCAGGGTCTCGGTGAGCGTGGCCGCGACCTCGGCGCCCGGAACCGGTGGCCGGGGGCGCCGGGTGAGTTGCACGGTCGCGCTGGCTGTCGCGGGCGCGCTGGCGACCGTGACCGTGGGGTCCGCGTTCCTCTTCGGCCTGCTGGAGGGCGGGGATTCGAGCGGCGGCGACAGCAGCGGGAGCGCGGACAGTCCGCCCGCCGCGACCGCGAGCGCCAGCCGGTCGGACCCCGGTGACGGGGCGGACGGTGCCGTCCCCAAGTCCTACCTGGGCACCTGGGAGGGCGACGCCCTCGCCCTGGGCGGCACACTGCCCGCGGGCACGTTCCGCGTGACCATCGGCGAGGCCGCCGTCGGCAAGGAGATCGGCACCTTCCGGTCGACCGATCAGCTCGGCGGCACCTGCGACGACGTACTCCTTCTCAAGAAGGCCACGGCGCAGCAGCTCGTCGCCACGAGCGTGGCCAAGGACACCAACCCCTCGACGTGCACGACCGGGAGGCACGAGGTGCGGCTGACGCCCGTCGGGGACGACCTCAGCTACGAGACGGACAATCAGGCGGCCGGGAATCCGACATCACGGATGTCGAAGGTCAAGTAGTCGGCGGGGGAGGGCCGTTCGGGGCCTGCCGGCGGAAGTACGCGGCCAGGCCGCCGGCCAGCAGGGCCGTGCCGGTCACGGTCGCGGCGAGGCCCACGGCCCACACGTAGGGGTACTGCGTGTGGACCCAGCAGGCGCCGCCCTCGCGGTAGCAGTCGTACCCGCGGTGGCGTTTCTTCGGCACGAACGCCGCGAAGACCACGAGGAGCAGCAGCGCCGACAGCGCCGCACCGGCCAGGGCCGACGCGGACCAGCCGAGCGAACGGGCCCTGCTCCGACGCCAGTTCACCCGGCCGAACGACGTGAGCGCGGCGGCCGCGGCCCACGGCAGCAGCACGCCCACGGTGGCCGCGAAGCCGTACCCCCCGCCGGGCCAGCCGGGAGCCGTGCCGCGCCAGATGTCCGGCCCCCAGGCCCGGTCCGCGACGGCGAATCCGATCAGCAGCGCGGCCACGGCCAGAGCGACCGCACAGCCCAGTACCGTCTCCCGCTTCGACCCCCGGGACCCTCGCACGGGCCCGCGGTCGCGCACATGCGCGTAGCGGAGTGCGGCACCCGCCGCCTTCCGCCGCTTCGGCCGTGCCGATCCGCCCACGCGTCCCGCCCCTCCCCGTCCCACGGCGACGGCCGCCGCCGGTGACCCATGCTGACGAAATCCGCGCCCTCCCCGCAATGTGATCCGCTCCGTAAGGTGTCGGCGTGGACGTGGACTTCGATGTCTGGCTGACCGGCCCTGCCGCTCTGTGGGGTGCGGCGGCGGGTCTGCTCGTGCCCCGGGCCGCGTATCGCCTCTGCGTGGAACCCGACGAGCCGTGGCGCGACCGGTGTCCGCGGGGGCACCCGATCACCGGTGGCCCCGGCGGCTGGCTCGGACGGGCGCGGTGCCCGGACGGCACGGTGTACGGGCCCTCCGCCGTCCTCGTCTGCGCCGCCACCGCCCTGGTCTGCGCGGCCCTCGCCCTCGCCACCGGCACCCGCCCCGAACTGGCCGTCTGGCTGCTGCTCGCGCCCCTCGCCGTGCTGCTGACGATCGTGGACTTCCGGGTGCAGCGGCTGCCGGACGTGCTCACGCTCCCGCTCGCGGGTGCCGCGGCCGCCCTGCTGGGCGTGGCCGCGCTCGCGCCCGAGCACGCGGGGGAGTGGCTGACCGCGCTGCTCGGGGCGCTCGCGCTCGGCGGCGCGTACTTCGTCCTCTTCCTCGTCAACCCGAACGGCATGGGCTTCGGCGACGTCAAACTGGCGCTGGGGCTCGGGGCGGTGCTCGGCTGGTACGGGTGGAGCACGGTCGTCCTGGGCACGTTCGCCGGGTTCCTGTTCGGCGGGCTGTACGGGCTGGGGCTCGTGGCCTCGCGGCGGGCCGGGCGCAGGACGTCGATCCCGTTCGGGCCGTTTCTGATCGCGGGGGCGTTCGTGGGGCTGCTGATCGGGGCTTACACCAGTTAGTGCCGCTCACGTGGGGCAGCGCTGCTCGCACCCGCTAGCGCTGCCTGACGTCGGGTGGCGGACGGCCCTGGCGTAGGCTGGTTCGGACTGTCCACAACCCTTACGAAAGGGACGCTCCGGTGACCGAGAAGGCCGACCTTCAGTCCGTCCTCGACCGTGCCGCCGCGGGCGGGCGGATCACCCCCGAGGAGGCGCTCGACCTCTACCGGGACGCCCCGCTGCACGCGCTGGGCGCCGCCGCCGACGCCGTACGCCGGCGGAGGTACGCAGGGACCGAGCACATCGCCACGTACATCATCGAGCGGAACATCAACTACACGAACGTGTGCGTCACGGCGTGCAAGTTCTGCGCCTTCTACGCGGCCCCCAAGGACACGGCCAAGGGCTGGACCCGCGACCTCGACGACATCCTGCGCCGCTGCGCGGAGACCGTCGAACTCGGCGGCACGCAGATCATGTTCCAGGGCGGACACCACCCCGACTACGGCGTCGAGTACTACGAGAAGCACTTCGCCGCGATCAAGGAAGCCTTCCCGCAGCTGGTCATCCACTCCCTCGGCGCGTCCGAGGTCGAGCACATGGCCCGGATCTCCGGCGTCTCCGTCGAGGAGGCGATCCAGCGCATCCACACCGCCGGCCTCGACTCCTTCGCGGGCGCGGGCGCGGAGCTCCTGCCCGAGCGGCCCCGCAAGGCGATCGCCCCCCTCAAGGAGTCCGGGGAGCGCTGGCTGGAGATCATGGAGACGGCGCACCGGCTGGGGGTCGAGTCGACGTCCACCATGCTGATGGGCACGGGCGAGACCAACGCCGAGCGCATCGAGCACCTGCGGATGATCCGTGACGTACAGGACCGGACGGGCGGCTTCCGGGCCTTCATCCCGTACACGTACCAGCCGGAGAACAACCACCTCAAGGGCCGTACGCAGGCCACGCTCTTCGAGTACCTGCGGATGATCGCCATCGCCCGCCTCTTCTTCGACAACGTGGCCCACATCCAGGGCTCGTGGCTGACCACCGGCAAGGAGGTCGGCCAGCTCTCCCTGCACTACGGCGCGGACGACCTCGGCTCGATCATGCTGGAGGAGAACGTCGTCTCCTCGGCCGGCGCCAAGCACCGCTCGAACCGCATGGAGATCATCGACCTGATCCGCAAGGCGGGACGGGTGCCGGCCCAGCGCGCGACGACGTACGAGCACCTCGTCGTGCACGACGACCCGGCGAACGACCCGGTCGACGAGCGGGTCATGTCCCACATCTCGTCGACGGCGATCGAGGGCGGAACGGCGCACCCCGAGCTGAAGCTCCTCACCTCCAACTAGCGTCCCGGTGCTGACCATTCACGCCGCCGACGAACTGCGGTACACGTGGGACGACCCGGAGCCGGTCAAGGACGGCGCCGTCGCCGTGCAGGGCGTCCGGGTCGCCGCCACGGGGTCACTGGCCGAGCTCCAGGAGCGGTTCCCGGGGGCTCGTGTACGGCGCTGGCCCGGTGTCCTCGGGCCCGCCCGCGTCCACGAGGGCCCGCTCCCGGACGCGCCGACACCGCGTGAACGCGTTCACGCGGTGCTGAAGCTGGGCGCGGTGGCCGTGCTGGAGGAGTACGCCGGTACGCCCGAACTCCGGGCAGCCGCCGAGCGGAACGACGTCGTCGTCCTGTCCCGCGGCCGGCGCACGGCGATCGTCGACATGGGCCGCGCCGACCTCGCGGTCTTCGACGGGGCGGGCGCGTGCATCGCCACGGTGTGCGCCGGGCGCCTGGTCCACCGCCGCCGTTAGGGTCCCTCCGGCGGGCGGCCACGGGGCCCGGTCACCCCGCGAACGCCTCGGCGAACGCGCCGCTCGTCTGCTTCACCCCGCTGCAGTCGGTCGCCGCGTCGTTCGACTTCGAGCCGTCGTCACACTGCTGGTCCCGGAACGTCGACCACATCGACACCCACGCCACGCCCTTCTCCTCTGCGAACGACCGCACCTGGGCCGCGTCCGCGAGCGTGAACGTCTCGTTGTCGACGTCGTTGACACCGATCATCGAGGTCAGGGCGAGGCCCTGCCAGGCGCCCTTGCTCGACAGCCCGAACACGTCCGCCAGTTGGTCGTGGGCCGCCTCGGCCGAGGTGAGGGCGTAGTCGCCCATGTCGCCGTCGTACGAACTGCCGTAGTTCATCGTCATGATGTTGACGGTGGCGACCTGTACGGAGTTGTCGTTCGCGGACTCCAGCAGGGCGATGCTGTCGTCGTCCAGGCCCGCGGGCATGACCGGCAGCGTGAAGGAGACGCTCAGGTCGGAGCGGTCCTTCTGCAGCAGCGCGATCGCTTGGGAACGCAGCTCGACCGAGGCCGAGTCCGTGAGCGTGTCGCCCTCGATGTCGAAGTCGGCCAGCGTCGCCCCGGCGGCGTCCAGCGCCGCACCGTAGGCCTCCGCGAGCTTCGACGCGCTGGAGCAGGTTTCGGCCAGTTCCTTCCCGGACGCCCCGCCGAAGGAGACGCGGACGCTCGCACCGGATTCCTTCAGCGCCGAAATCCGCGATGCCACCGCCGAGTTGCCGATCGCGTACGTCCCGTTCCACTTCGGCGTGCAGTCGCTGCCGTCCGAGATCACGAAGGCCAGGTTGTACGTCGACGGCGACCCGGCCGGGTCCATGTCCGAGGCGGTCGTGGCACTCACGTACGGGGCGTACGCGGTGCTGGACGTCTGTGCCTGCCGCGTCGGTGAGCCGGTCGGTGAGCCGGCCGGTGAGCTGGTCCCCGACGGCTCGGAGGAGGCCGTGTCCGACGAGCCGTCACCGCCCGAGGAGCACCCCGCACAGGCCATGGTCACCAGGCAAACAATCCCGGCGGCCGGCTTCAGGAAACTCCTCATTGCGCATGCACCCGCTCTCGTGATTTCTGTCTCAGGATGGAAACAAAGCGCGATTCCCAAGTGGAAAGGTGTCACACCCGACCGTGGACCTTGAATGCGGGAGAGGCACGGAATCCCCGTGAGGGAAAGTGCATAAGACGGATAAGTCGGGTGCTGAAAGGGTGCATATCGCCCATATGTGTCGGTCATTGGCTGCGCAGACGTTCTGGGATTCTCTCAGGAAAGTGACAGGATGGACCGTTTCTCATGGGCGCCTCACATGTGAAGCAAAGGAGTCGGCACATAAAGGGCCCCTAATATCCGGGGAATGCAATCCGAGTCCGACATCGAAAACCGTTCCCCTGTGCGCGGCCGCGGCCGCAAACGCGGCAATGGGTCCGAAGAGGGCCCCGTATTCGTTGACAACTCCGGGCGCAGGTCACGACTGCTGCGCCGGTTCGGGATCCTCGTCTGCGTGGCCTGTCTGGGCTACGTGGTCGTGCTCGGCATGGCGTTCATGGGGTGGGGCACCTCGCTGAGCAACTCGATCACGCCCTTCGGCGGCGGCCAGGCCGCCCCCGGCGGCGGGGGTCTCGGGCCGCAGGGCGGCGGCGCTCGCACCGGCACCCCGCCCTCGGGCGTCCCCACCGGAGCGCCCACGGGCGCCGCCCCGTCGGCGGCAGTGACCCCCGGCGCGGCCTCCTCCACCGGCGCCAACTGACCCGGAGCGCAGACACACCCATGACTAAGACGACGCCTTCGCGCGGCCGCCGGCGCGCCCCTTCCCGGATGGAACGGGCCGCCGGCAAGGCCGCCGCGCTGCAGAAACCGCGCGTGATCCTCGCCCTGCTGCTCCTGCTGGGCCTGACGAGTGTGATGCTCCTTGACGGCTACCTGCGGGGCGAGGTTTTCAGCGACCAGCGCGTACGCGACAGCGCCGCCTACGACAAGGTGCCGAAGAAGATCCTCGAAGCGGGCCCGATCTTCACGTCCAGCAACGGCACGGTGGACCCGAAGTCGGTACCGAAGAAGACCATCGTCCTGACCTTCGACGACGGTCCGAACCCCACGTACACCGAGAAGGTCCTCAAGATCCTCCAGGACAACGACGTGCCCGGCACGTTCTTCCTGGTCGGCTCGATGGTCACGCGTTACCCGGACGCCGTGAAGGACATGGTCGACCAGGGCAACGAGGTCGGCATCCACACCTTCACGCACGTCGACCTCTCGTACCAGAGCACCGCGCGCGTCGAACGCGAGCTGAACCAGACCCAGCTCGCCCTCGCGGGGGCGGCGGGCATCACGACGACGCTGTTCCGCGCGCCGTACTCGGCGGAGGCCGACGCCATCGACAACTACAGCTGGCCGGTCTACCAGCGGATGGCCAAGCTGGGCTACACCAGCGTGTTCATCGACACCGACAGCGACGACTGGAAGCAGCCGGGCGTCGCGAGCATCATCAAGACGGCCACGCCGAAGAAGAACAACGGCGCCTCGGTCCTGTTCCACGACGCGGGCGGCGACCGCGACCAGACCCTGGTGGCGTTGCCGAAGTACATCAAGAAGATGAAGGCGAAGGGCTACACCTTCACCACCGTCAGCGGCGCCCTGGCCAAGGACCGGGCGTCGACCGCCGCCGGCAGGGCGGGCGCGGGGACCGGGACCGGGCAGCAGCCGATCGATCAGACGGCGAACGGCGGGGCGGCGAACGGTGGGACGGCGAACGGTGGGACGGCGAACGGTGGGACGGCGAACGGCCGGCAGCCCGGCGCGGCTGCCGGCACGGGCACGGCCACCGGCGCGACCGCGACCTCGATCGAGCAGGCCGCCCACCGGAAGGCCACCGGCGCGACCCTGTACGAGGGCAAGGCCCTGGTCGCGGCGGTCGCCCTCGCCGAGTGGAGCATGCCGGCGCTCGCGTCCGGTCTGGTCGTCGTGGGCGTCGCCGTCATGGGCCGGTTCGCGATGATGCTCGTCCTCGCCCGCACCCACTACCGGCAGCGCAACAAGCGCCGGTTCAGCTGGGGGCCGGAGATCACCAGGCCGGTCAGCGTGATCGTGCCCGCGTACAACGAGAAGGAGTGCATCGAGAACACGATCAACTCCCTCGCGCAGTCCACGCATCCGATCGAGATCATCGTCGTCGACGACGGCTCGACGGACGGCACGGCCGACATCGTGGAGGCCATGCGGATACCCAACGTCCGGGTCCTGCGCCAGGAGAACGCGGGCAAGCCTGCCGCGCTCAACAACGGAGTGCGCAACGCCAGTTACGACATCGTCGTGATGATGGACGGCGACACCGTCTTCGAAGCGGACACCGTGCGCCGGCTCGTGCAGCCCTTCGCGGACGACGAGGTCGGCGCGGTCGCGGGCAACGCCAAGGTCGGCAACCGCGACACCGTCATCGGCGCCTGGCAGCACATCGAGTACGTGATGGGCTTCAACCTCGACCGCCGCATGTACGACCTGCTGCGCTGCATGCCCACCATTCCGGGCGCCATCGGCGCGTTCCGCCGCGAGGCGGTCCTGGAGGTCGGCGGGATGAGCGAGGACACGCTCGCCGAGGACACCGACATCACCATCGCCATGCACCGGGGCGGCTGGCGGGTCGTCTACGAGGAGCACGCGCGCGCGTGGACCGAGGCGCCCGGCTCGCTGAAGCAGCTGTGGTCCCAGCGCTACCGCTGGTCGTACGGCACCATGCAGGCGCTGTGGAAGCACCGCAAGTCCCTGACGGACCGGGGTCCATCGGGCCGCTTCGGCCGGGTCGGGATGCCGCTCGTCGTGATCTTCCAGATCGTCACGCCCGTCTTCGCGCCGCTGATCGACGTCTTCACGGTCTACTCGATGATCTTCGTGGACTTCTGGGCGTCCCTGCTCGCCTGGCTGGCGGTGCTCGTCGTCCAACTCGTCTGCGCCGCCTACGCGTTCCGGCTCGACCGCGAGAAGTACCGGTATCTCCTGATGATGCCGCTGCAACAGCTCGCGTACCGCCAGATGATGTACCTCGTCCTGATCCACTCCTGCATCACGGCCCTCACCGGCGGCCGCCTGCGCTGGCAGAAGCTGAAGCGCACGGGCGAGGTCGGCACCCCGGCGGGGGTGAGCTGATGAGCTGGGGACCCGAGCAGCAACAGGGGTACGGCTACGGGCAGCAGCCACAGCCGCAGTCACAGCCGTACGGGCAGCCCTCGCAGTCACAGCCTCAGCCGTACGGACAGCAGCAGCCACTGGCACAGCCGTACGGGCAGCAGTATCCGCCGCCGTACGGGCAGCAGCAGCCGTACGGGCAGGGGTACGTCCAGCCCGGACCGTACGAGCAGCAGTGGCAGCACGCTCCCGCGCAGCCGGAGGCCGCGGCCGTCACCAGCACGGTCCAGATGGATCCGGTCCCGGCGGCACCCGAAGCGGAAGCGCCCGAGGGCGCGACATCGGGGGCGGACGCCCCGGCACCGGGGGCGGACGCTCCGGAACCCCGGCCGAAGGCGAAAGCCGGCGGGCGCGACCGCTACTTCGACGCGCTGCGCGCCGTCGCGCTGGTCCGTGTCGTGACGTACCACACCTTCGGCTGGGCCTGGGCCGGCCTGGTCTTCCCGTCCATGGGTGTGATGTTCGCGCTCGCCGGCACCCTGATGGCGAAGTCGCTGGAGCGTCCCGCGCTCAAGGTGGTCAAGAGCCGGATGCGCCGGCTCCTGCCCCCCTTCTGGTTCTGGGGAGTCTTCGTCGTGCTGGCGATGATGATCCATGGCTGGATGCCGGGCTGGGAGATCGTCTACTGGATCGTGCCGGTCGGCGACCCGCCGGGCAACGCGTGGGGCTCGCAGGCGTACGAGATCCTCTGGTACCTGCGCACGTACCTCTGGTTCGTCTGGCTCTCCCCGGTGCTCCTGTGGGTGTTTCGCAAGGCGCCGATCCCGGTGCTGCTGCTCTCCCTCGTCCCGATCGTGGTCTTCCAGTTCGGCTGGCAGCCGCCGTGGAACCGCTTCGGCAGCGCGCTGACGGACATCGCCACCTATCTGTTCTGCTGGCTCGTCGGCTTCGCGCACCGCGAGGGCGTGCTCCAGCGGCTGAAGCCCGTCGCGGTGGTCGCGCTGTCGCTGGCCGCGCTCGCGTACGGCGGCTGGTACGCCTTCGCGCACCAGGGGGAGTTCGGCACCTACGACCTGGACGAGAACCCGCTCGCCCAGGCCTTCTGGTCGGCCGGCTTCGTGGCGCTGCTGATGTACTTCAAGGCGCACTACGACGTCGACTTCGCGTGGCTGGCCCGCTTCAAGCGGCTCGACCGGATCGTGACGATCTTCAACGGGCGAGCGGTGACGATCTATCTGTGGCACGAGATCGCGCTGATCCTCGCGGTCCCGCTGATCGACCAGTTCTGGAAGGTGCCCGCCTTCGAGAAGTGGCTGCCGCTGGAGAGCCAGTGGTTCATGTTCGGCATCGGCTGGGCGCTGATCTGGATCGCCGTCCCGCTGGTGGGCTGGGTCGAGGACGTGGCCGCGAAGAAGAAGCCGAAGCTGCTGCCCTGAGGAGCAGTTCACCGACCGGCGTACGGGCCGGGCGCCTCCGACGCGCCCGGCCCGTGCTGCCACAATGGGGGCGTGACCCGCGCATCTCTGGACAAGCAGCCGCACGAAGTCGCCTCGATGTTCGACGACGTGGCGGAACGGTACGACCTGACGAACGACCTGCTGTCGCTCGGACAGGACCGGGTGTGGCGCCGGGAGGTCGCGAAGGCGGTCGACGCCCGGCCCGCGCAGAAGATCCTGGACCTGGCGGCGGGCACCGCCACCTCCTCGCTCCCCTTCGCCCGTGCGGGTGCGTACGTCGTCCCCTGTGACTTCTCCCTCGGGATGCTTCGCGTCGGCAAGAAGAACCACCCCTGGCTGCCGCTCACGGCGGGCGACGCGACGAAGCTGCCCTTCAAGGACGACACCTTCGACGCGGTGACGATCTCCTTCGGGCTGCGCAATGTCCAGGACACCGATACCGCGCTGAGCGAGCTGTACCGGGTGACCAAGCCGGGCGGCCGCGTCGTGATCTGCGAGTTCTCGCACCCGACGTGGGCGCCGTTCCGCACGGTCTACACCGAGTACCTGATGCGCGCGCTGCCGCCGGTCGCCCGTGCCGTCTCGTCCAACCCCGACGCGTACGTCTATCTCGCCGAGTCGATCCGCGCCTGGCCGACCCAGCCCGAGCTGGCCGAGCGGCTGCGCAAGGCCGGCTGGTCGAAGGTGGCGTGGCGGAACCTGACGGGCGGAGTCGTGGCGCTGCACCGGGGATTCAAGGCCGTCTAGCCCCAGATTCCTGAGGTGCCGGTCAATTCATCCGTACGAGGGTGGGGCTGACGGGAACCGGTCAACGAAAATCTCCGTCCGTTGCTTACGTCCGATCACGGCATGAGACTTATGAATGACGGAGCGTTTGCATGGCGTCGTACTGCCCGCACTGCGGGGCACCCTCTCCCGCCGAGGCCCGCTTCTGCATGCGGTGCGGGCGCGAACGGGTAGCGGTGGCGTCCGACGCGTCCGACGTATCCGACGCGTCCGAAGCACCCGACGCATCTGCGCCCGAGGTGTCTGCGGCGCCCGAGGTGCCCGAGGTGTCCGCCGTTTCGCCGGTCGCGCCTCCCGCCGTCCCGCCCGTCGCGCCTCCCGTCGGCCCGCCGCCCCCGGCGTACGCCCCCGGTCCCGCCCGGCCCTCGCCCGTCGGCGCCTTCCTCGGCCGTACCTTCCGCGGTGACTGGGCCGGAGCCGCACAGGCCGCGCTGTGGCCCGTAGGACTGCTGCTGGTCTCCGCCGTGGCCCTGGGAATCCCCAAGTACGGGCAGGACTCCGAGGAATTCGTCGGCTTCGGCGACCGGCTGCGGATCGCGCTGGCGCTGCTGCTCCAGGCGCTCGGCGGCGGCTTCGAGGTGAAGGCCGCGTCGGGCTCCGGCTACGGCTACGGCTCCGGTACCGGGTTCGGCGGCGGCTACGACCAGGGAGCGGCCGGGGACGTCACGGGCGGGGGTTCCTTCTCGCTGGTGCCGCTGACGGTCACGGTCCTGTGGATCGCCGCGCTCTGCGTCGGCGTACGCCTCCTGCGCGGGCGGCTCGCGGTGCGCGCCCCGGGCAGTCCGACCGCCGGACTCGAGGCCGCCGTGCGGGTGGCGCTCCTGGTGACCGGAGCCGTACTGCTCCTCGGCCTCTTCGCCCAGCCCACCATCGCGGGCGTCGAGATCTCCGCCTCCCCGGCGCTCTCCGCACTGGGTGCCCTGCTGCTCTCCCTCGCCGTGGCCTGCGGCGTGCTGCACCGCGTCGGCCCGGACCAGTGGTGGGCCGCTCACCCCGGCGCCCGGACGCTGCTGCGCGCCACGGGTACGGCGCTGCGCGCCCTGACCGTCGTCCTCGCGCTCTGCTCGGTCGTCGCGTTCATCACCGTCGCCCGGCTCGACGACCTGGACCAGGCGTGGAGCGCGGACGGCGTCTCACCGCTCCTGGTCGCGCTCCTCGTACTGCCCAACCTCGCCGTGCTGGCGCTCGGTCTTTCCTGGGGCGTGCCCGTCGGGGCGCGGGCGCAGGGGAGTTCGCCGTACGGCGGCGGCTACGAGCACCACGCCTTCGGGCTCTCCGAACTGGCCGACGTCACCAACGCCTGGGCGGTCGTGGGCGCGCTGGCGCTCGGTGTGGTCTGCGCGCTGATCCTGGGCGTCGTCGCCGCGCGCCGCTCGACGAGCCGCGGGGAACAGCTGCTGGCGGCGGGCGTCTTCCTCGGCCTGTTCCTGATCCTGGCCGGGCTCGGCGGCCTCGGCACCGAGATGTCGGGCAGTACGTCCTCGGACTTCGGTTCCTCGGGCCTGTCCGCGGGCGGCACGCTCGACGCGGGGCTGAGCTTCCCCGAGGCACTGCTCTTCGGGCTGCTGTGGATCTCCGCGGCGACGTTCGTGGCGCCGTATCTGGTGCGGGTGGCCGGCGGACGGACGGGCATGAGCGCACCGCCCACGGTTCCGCCGGGCCCGCCGGTTTCCCCGGTTTCCCCGGTTTCCCCGGTTTCCCCGGTTTCCCCGGTTCCGCCGGTTCCGCCGGTTTCCCCGGTTCCGCAGACTCCGGTGGGCCGGCCGATGCCGCCCGTGCCGCCGGTGCCGAGCACGCCCGCGCACACTCCCACCGCGTACGACCTCCACGCCTTCCCACTCGGCCCGCAGCCGCCCGCCGCCGCCCCGAAGCCCCGCAGCCGCGCCGTGGTCTGGGCTGTGACGCTCGCCGTCGCGTTCGTCGTGGGCGGGGGCGCGGCGGCCGGTGTGCTGGTCTGGCAGGACCACCAGAAGGGCGATACGTCCTCCGGCAAACCGAGGACGAAGCCGACGGCGACGGCCTCCGACTCGCCGTCGGCGACGCCGTTCGCGGACCCGACGAGCGGGGCGACGGACACGGCCACGGACGAAGCGACGGACAGGGCGACGGACGGGGCCACCGGCGAAGCCACTGCCTCCCCCTTCGAACTTCCCGCCGGCTACCACCGGTTGGACGACCCCTTCGGTTTCTCCCTCGCCGTACCCGACGTCTGGGCGCGCGAGGGCGTGAAGAACGGCACGCAGGTGACGTACGCGGGCTCGACCGGTCTGGAGCACGTGCAGGTCGGCGTCATCGCGAACGCGGGCTACACCTCGTACGACAACTTCCTGACCCTGGAGAAGACGGCGAAGAAGAAGGACGCCGGCTACCAGCGGATCAGGCTGGAGCGGAACACCTTCCAGGGCCGCGACGGCGCGATCTGGGAGTACACGTACACCGACGGGTCCGGCCGCACCGTCCACGCGGCGGACCAGGGCTATGTCGCCGAGGACGGCACCGAGTACGCGATCATGCTCGTCGGCAAGGACGAGCTGTGGGAGGGCGGCCTGGCCGAGACGTTCCGGGTCGCCCTCGACTCCTGGCAGCTCACCTGAGGACCTTGAAGGGGTCACCCGGTTCGTCCAGCTCGCGGCGCAGCCCGCCCGGTGGCGGAATGGGCCGGCGCGGCTCGTGCACCCCCGCGCCCCCGCCGCCCCCGCCCTCGCCGAGGTCGAACCACACGGTGACCACGGCACCGCGCGGCACCTCCGTGCCGGGCGGGGGATATTGGCGCACGACGAAGTCGAGGAACGTGAGAGGGGAGTCGGGGCGGTCCGGCGCGGCGAGCAGCACGCCGCCCGCCTCGGCCGTCTCGCGCGCGTCCACGGCCATCAGGCCGACAAGCCGCGGCACGCGCACTTCGGGTGTTTTGGGCGGTATATGCACAGATGTCACCCCCAGCGGTACTGGAAGGGTAACCGCACGGGGGTGTCGGCCGGAAGCGTCAGATGTCTTTCTGTAGCAGTTGGTTACATACAGTCACAGCTCGCGTCGGTAGCAGTGCCCGAGTCGCTGGGCGGTCGGCGTGGTGAAGGTCTCCACCAGCTCCATGCCGAGACGTCGGGTCACGGCGATGGAGCGTTCGTTGCGGGCGTCGACCATGGCGACGACGCCGGACACGCCCGCCGCGCGCACCCGTTCGAGGGTGGCGTGCGCGGCGGCGGTGACGTACCCCTTGCCCCAGTGGGCCCGCCCGAGCCGCCAGCCGATCTCGATCTCGCCCTTCGGGCCCCACTCGTGCGGCCACGGCTGCGCGCCCGTGAAGCCGATGACCTCGCCCGACTCGTCGAGCAAGGTCCACAGACAGAAGCCGCGCTCGGCGTCGTGCCTGCGCTGACGGGCGGTGAGCTCCTCGTAGACCGACAGTTCGGCGGCCTTGCCGCCGTGGAACTCCATGACCTCGGGGTCGGCGAAGATCCGGTGCCAGGCGAAGGCGTCCTCGTCGGTGGGGACGCGCAGCCGTACGTCGGGGAGAGCTCTGTTCACAGGGGCAGCCCTTCAGGCAGGTGGGTCGGTACCGCTGAATAGACTGCCCATGTCCAGTGCCCGTCAGCACGTTGATTTCGAGTCTTGGGGAGCCCCCGCCGTGACCGAGCCCCAGCCCCTCTCCGAACACACCGCCGATGTGATCGTCGTCGGGGCCGGGCCAGCCGGTTCGACGACGGCGTACTACCTGGCGAAGGCCGGTCTGGACGTCCTCCTGCTGGAGAAGACCGCCTTCCCGCGCGAGAAGGTCTGTGGCGACGGCCTGACGCCGCGCGCCACGAAGCAGCTGGTCGCGATGGGCATCGACATCTCCGAGGAGGCGGGCTGGCTCAGGAACAAGGGCCTGCGCATCATCGGCGGCGGTGTCCGGCTCCAGCTGGACTGGCCGGATCTCGCCTCGTTCCCGGACTACGGCCTCGTCCGCAAGCGCGACGACTTCGACGAGCAACTGGCCCGTCAGGCACAGAAGGCGGGCGCGCGGCTGTACGAGCGCTGCAACGTCGGCGCGCCGATCATCGACGACCGCACGGGCCGCATCACAGGCGTCCACGCGAAGCTCGGTGACGCCGACTCGAAGGAGAAGCGCGAGGTCACCTTCCACGCCCCGCTGGTGGTGGCGGCGGACGGCAACTCGACGCGCCTGTCCCTGGCGATGGGCCTGCATCGCCGCGAGGACCGCCCGATGGGCGTGGCCGTGCGTACGTACTTCACGAGCCCGCGGCACGAGGACGACTACCTCGAGTCCTGGCTGGAGCTGTGGGACCGCCGAGGCCCCGGCGAGGACCGGCTCCTGCCGGGCTACGGCTGGATCTTCGGCATGGGCGACGGCACGTCCAACGTCGGCCTCGGCGTCCTCAACACCTCCGACTCCTTCAAGGAACTGGACTGGCGGGAAGTCCTGAAGGCGTGGTGCGCCTCGATGCCGGAGGACTGGGGATACACGCCCGAGAACATGACGGGCCCGATCCGCGGCGCCGCGCTGCCGATGGCCTTCAACCGTCAGCCCCACTACACGCGCGGGCTGCTGCTCGTCGGCGACGCCGGCGGCCTGGTGAACCCGTTCAACGGCGAGGGCATCGCGTACGCCATGGAGTCCGGCCAGCTCGCGGCCGACGTCATCGTCCAGGCCCACGCCCGTGCGACCCCCGCCCAGCGTGAGATCGCGCTCCAGCGCTACCCGCGCGTGCTCAAGGACACGTACGGCGGCTACTACACGCTGGGCCGGGCCTTCGTGAAGCTGATCGGCAACCCGAAGGTCATGAAGATCGCGGCGGAGCGCGGCCTCACGCACCCGCTCCTGATGAAGTTCACCCTGAAGATGCTCGCCAACCTGACGGACCCCACGGGCGGCGACGCGATGGACCGGATCATCAACGGGCTGTCGAAGGTGGCGCCGAAGGCGTGACGCCCCGGTGCGGGCGGCATGACGCAACACGGCTCCACGCCCCGCGTGACCGTCCGCCCGCGCTGCCCGCGCCTTCTCCGCCCGCTGTCCCTCTGCCATGACTCCCGGCGATCCGGGCGTCGAGCGGTGTGCGATCCGGGTGCGCGATCCGGGAGTTGACCGACATGTCCGGTGTGAGGTGATGTGACTGTGGGGCGCCCGTCCCGAAGGAGGGGCGCCCCACAGACGGGACTTCGGCGCGTCGCCGGGTCAGAGCACGCGCACCGCACCGGTCGGCGGGTCGTACGAGAGGGGCTTCTCGACGACGCCGGTGGACGGGTTCTGCGCGCCGACGAACATGCCGTCGCCGACGTACACCCCCACGTGGTACGCGCTGCCCGCGCCACCCCAGTACAGGATGTCGCCCGGCTGCAGGTTGCTCAGCGAGACCTGGGTGCCCGCCGTCGACTGGTCCTGCGAGACGCGCGGCAGACTCACACCGACCTGCTTGAACGCGGCCTGGACGAGGCCGGAGCAGTCCCACGAGTTGGGGCCGGTGCCGCCGGAGACGTACGCGTCGCCGATCTGCGCCTTGACGAACGCGATGACCGCCGCGGCCGAACCGGTGGCCGTGGACGTGGACGTGGACGTCGACGTGCCCGTAGAGGCGCTCGCCGAGGCGCTGAGGGTGGCCCGCTCGGCGCTGCGCGAGGCGGCACGCTCGGCAGCTGCCCTGCGTGCGGCCTCGGCCTTCTTCGTGGCCTCCGCCTTCTTCTTCGCGTCGGCCAGGTCCGACTTGGCCTGCTTTGCGGCCTTGGCGGCGGCCGCGTCACGCTCGGCCTGCAGCTCGTAGTTGGCCGCTGCCTGCTGGGTGGCGTCCGCGGACTGCGCGACCTGAGTGGCCAGGTCGGCCGTCAGGGTGGGCAGTTCCACGGTCTGCGTCACGGGTTCGGCCGCGTTCGCCGCACCGGCAGCGCCGGCCACTGCCAGGGTGCTGAGAACGCCACCGGCGACTCCGGCGCGCACCGAGATTTTCGGGGTGCTGCGGCGGGGCTTCCGATGGCTTCGTATGTGAGCGGTGTGGGACATGGGTACAAGCGGTACCAGGGGCTCCTCCATACCTTCAAGAAACGTGTGGTGCGCCACAGTTGTTCAATCGATGCCCCGAATCCTGGGCGCGCCGTTCTTTATTGACGCCGTAACGGGCATTGCGGACACCGCGGATCAAGCCTGTGATCACGGTCTTTCATCGTTACGCCCGAATTGCCCTGCACCTACCACCGGTTGTGCCCGGTGGCCAAGCCCGGTTTATTTGACCCCCCTGCGGATGTGGCACAGGTCACAGTTCGGCCGCCCGAGCGAGGGCGTCCCGCGCGGGGCCGACGAGCGCGCCCGCTCGTGAATGCGTGCACGCGTCCACTTCCGTCCGCTTCTCTTCCCTCGGGGGTGTGAACGGGCCCCACTATCAAGGGATCTGGTCCAGCACCAATTTGCCCTGAGTGGACGCGCCTTGATAATGCAAGACCGCCTCGACCAGCGGCGACGAGGGAAAATGTCACCGCTTGGTGATCACTCGGATGCTTCGCGTATGAAGATCACCGCTCATCCGGCTTCATGATCCTTCGCCAGGTGGCAGAGATCACAAACTCCTTACTTACCCCCGTGTCGCAGATCACAGACCGCCGGGCATAGGATGCGCAGCAGTTGGGCTTGTGACCTGCTTCACATGTACGCGATCTTCGTCGGGACGCACGGGGTTCGTGGGACGTGTGAGGCGGGAGTGCTCGCCCGACGCAACCTCCCCCAAGGTCTCGGCTCCGCTCGACCAGGGGGGACCCCCATGCAGTCAGTGCCGACTGAGAGGAGCGAGGAGCGTGAACGCGTATGCGCCGATCCTCGTACTGGGAGCCCTCGGGGCAGGCTTTGCGATCTTCTCCGTGGTCATGGCCACGCTGATCGGTCCGAAGCGGTACAACCGGGCCAAGCTCGAGGCGTACGAGTGCGGTATCGAGCCGACCCCCACGCCGGCCGGCGGCGGGCGCTTCCCCATCAAGTACTACCTGACGGCGATGCTCTTCATCGTCTTCGACATCGAGATCGTCTTCCTCTACCCCTGGGCCGTCACCTTCGACGCCCTGGGTGTTTTCGGGCTCGTGGAGATGCTGCTCTTCGTGCTCACCGTCTTCGTCGCGTACGCGTACGTATGGCGGCGCGGCGGTCTGGAATGGGACTGAGGGGCCTTTAACGACATGGGACTCGAAGAAAAGCTGCCGAGCGGATTCCTGCTGACGACCGTCGAGCAGGCCGCGGGCTGGGTGCGCAAGGCGTCCGTCTTCCCCGCCACCTTCGGCCTGGCGTGCTGCGCCATCGAGATGATGACCACCGGCGCCGGCCGCTACGACCTCGCGCGCTTCGGCATGGAGGTCTTCCGCGGCTCACCGCGCCAGGCGGATCTGATGATCGTGGCCGGCCGGGTCAGCCAGAAGATGGCGCCGGTGCTCAGGCAGGTCTATGACCAGATGCCCAACCCCAAGTGGGTGATCTCCATGGGGGTCTGCGCGTCATCGGGCGGAATGTTCAACAACTACGCGATCGTCCAGGGCGTCGACCACATCGTGCCGGTCGACATCTATCTGCCCGGCTGCCCGCCGCGGCCCGAGATGCTCATCGACGCGATCCTCAAGCTCCATCAGAAGATCCAGAGCTCCAAGCTCGGCGTGAACGCCGAGGAGGCGGCCCGCGAGGCGGAGGAAGCGGCGCTCAAGGCGCTCCCGACGATCGAGATGAAGGGGCTGCTGCGGTGAGCGACGCCAACGCCAACGGCAACGGGGTCAACCCCGAGAAGGACCTCGGCGCCTCCAACCTCCCCGGCCAGCGTGGCGAGGGGGGCGAGGAGATCCGCCTCCAGCGCGGCATGTTCGGCGCCAACAACGGCGGCGACACCTCCGGCTACGGCGGCCTGGTCCGCTCCATCCGGCTCCCCGGCCCGGCCGCCCGCCCCTACGGCGGCTGGTTCGACGAGGTCGCCGACGAGCTGGAGGGCGCCCTGGAAGAACAGGGACTCGTCCCCGGGAACGCCATCGAGAAGACGGTCGTCGACCGCGACGAGCTGACGTTCCACATCGAACGCGAGTACCTGCTCCGCGTCGCCCAGACCCTGCGCGACGACCCGGCCCTCCGCTTCGAACTGTGTACGGGCGTGAGCGCAGTGCACTACCTGGAGGACAAGGGCCGCGAGCTGCACGCCGTCTACCACCTGCGCTCGATCACCCACAACAGGTTGATCCGCCTCGAAGTCAGCGCCCCCGACGCCGACCCGCACATCCCGTCGCTCGTCTCCGTCTATCCGACGAACGACTGGCACGAGCGGGAGACGTACGACTTCTTCGGCCTGATCTTCGACGGTCACCCGGCGCTGACGCGGATCATGATGCCGGACGACTGGCAGGGCTTCCCGCAGCGCAAGGACTACCCCCTCGGCGGCATCCCCGTCGAGTACAAGGGCGCCCAGATCCCGGCTCCGGACCAGCGGAGGTCGTACTCGTGAGCACTTCCCACGCATCCGCCGCTTCGGCGCGCGAGACCACGGAAGGGACCGTCTACACGGTCACCGGCGGCGACTGGGACGAGGTCGTCCAGTCCGCCGCCAAGTCCGACGACGAGCGCATCGTCGTCAACATGGGTCCGCAGCACCCGTCCACCCACGGGGTGCTCCGCCTCATCCTGGAGATCGACGGCGAGACGGTCACCGAGGCCCGCTGCGGCATCGGTTACCTGCACACCGGCATCGAGAAGAACCTCGAGTACCGGACGTGGACCCAGGGCACCACGTTCGTGACGCGCATGGACTACCTGACGCCGTTCTTCAACGAGACCGCGTACTGCCTCGCCGTCGAGAAACTCCTCGGCATCGAGAACGAGATCCCGGACCGCGCCTCGATCATCCGGGTGCTCCTGATGGAGCTGAACCGGATGTCCTCGCACCTGGTGTGCATCGCCACCGGCGGCATGGAACTCGGCGCCACCACGATCATGATCTACGGCTTCCGTGATCGTGAACTCATTCTCGACATCTACGAGCTGATCACCGGCCTGCGGATGAACCACGCGTACATCCGTCCCGGCGGACTCGCCCAGGACCTGCCGCCGGGCGCGGTGGACCAGATCCGCGAGTTCGTGAAGAAGATGAAGAAGAACCTCCCCGAGTACGACAAGCTCGCCACCGGGAACCCCATCTTCAAGGCCCGTATGCAGGACGTCGGCTATCTCGACCTGGCGGGCTGTATGGCCCTCGGGGCCACGGGCCCGATCCTCCGCTCCGCCGGCCTCCCGCACGACCTGCGCAAGTCGCAGCCCTACTGCGGCTACGAGACGTACGACTTCGACGTCCCGACCGCCGACACCTGCGACTCCTACGGGCGCTTCCTGATCCGCCTGGAGGAGATGCGCCAGTCCCTGCGGATCGTCGAGCAGTGCCTGGACCGGCTCGCTCCCGGACCGGTCATGGTCGCCGACAAGAAGATCGCCTGGCCCGCCCAGCTCGCCCTGGGACCTGACGGGCTCGGCAACTCCCTCGATCACATCAAGAAGATCATGGGCACCTCCATGGAGGCCCTGATCCACCACTTCAAGCTGGTGACCGAGGGCTTCCGCGTCCCGCCGGGACAGACGTACTCGGCGGTCGAGTCACCCAAGGGCGAACTAGGGGTGCACGCCGTGTCCGACGGCGGCACCCGCCCCTACCGGGTCCACTTCCGCGACCCGTCCTTCACCAACCTGCAGGCCATGGCGGCGATGTGCGAGGGCGGCCAGGTCGCCGACGTCATCGTCGCCGTCGCGTCCATCGACCCCGTGATGGGAGGCGTCGACCGGTGACCACCAGTTCCTCGGAGCAGGGCGTCAGCCTGGGCATGCCCCGACTGCCCGCGCCCGACTACCCGGACGACGTTCGAGCCCGGCTGGAGCGGGACGGGCGCGAGATCATCGCCCGCTACCCGGACTCCCGCTCGGCGCTCCTGCCGTTGCTGCACCTCGTGCAGGCGGAGGAGGGCCATGTCACGCGCACCGGCATGCAGTTCTGCGCCGACATCCTCGGCCTGACCACGGCGGAGGTCACCGCGGTCGCCACCTTCTACACCATGTACCGGCGGCGGCCGTCCGGTGACTACCAGGTGGGCGTCTGCACCAACACCCTGTGCGCGGTGATGGGCGGCGACGCGATCTTCTCCGCCCTCCAGGACCACCTGGGCGTCGGCAACGGAGAGACCACCGACGACGGCAAGGTCACCCTGGAGCACATCGAGTGCAACGCGGCCTGCGACTTCGCTCCGGTCGTGATGGTCAACTGGGAGTTCTTCGACAACCAGACCGTGGCCAGCGCCAAGCGGCTCGTCGACGACCTGCGCGCGGGAGCGCCGGTCGAGCCCACGCGCGGTGCCCCCTTGTGCACGTTCAAGGACACCGCCCGCATCCTGGCCGGCTTCCCCGACGAGCGGGACGGGGCCGTCGAGGCGAGCGGCAGCGCGGGACCCGCCTCGCTGACCGGCCTGCGCCTGGCCAAGGGAGAGAGCGCCCCCGCGCGCGTGGTCCACCCGAGGGGCTCCGGTGCCCCCCAGGACGAGCCGCCGCACGAACCGTCTCCGGCCGAGCACCTGAGCTCGCACGACGCGCCGCAGGACACGTCGGACTCCGACCCGTCCCACCCGGCGGGTCCTGTTGCCGAGGAGGGGGAGTGATGACCTTGGCACCCGAGATCAACGAGACCAGTCCCGAGAAGCTGCTCGCACCCGTGCTGTCCGCCTTCTGGGACGAGGAGAAGTCCTGGACGCTGGACGTCTACCGAAGGCACGAGGGGTACGAGGGCCTGCGCAAGGCGCTCGCCATGTCGCCGGACGACCTCATCGCGTACGTCAAGGACTCCGGTCTGCGCGGCCGCGGCGGTGCCGGATTCCCCACGGGAATGAAATGGCAGTTCATTCCTCAGGGCGATGGAAAGCCGCACTATCTAGTTGTCAACGCCGACGAATCGGAACCGGGAACCTGTAAGGACATCCCGCTCCTCTTCGCGAACCCGCATAGCCTCATCGAGGGCATGGTGATCGCGTGCTATGCCATCCGGTCGTCGCATGCCTTCATCTATCTGCGCGGTGAAGTGGTCCCCGTGTTGCGGCGGTTGCACGAGGCCGTACGAGAGGCCTACGCGGCGGGCTACCTCGGCAAGAACATCCTGGGCAGTGGCCTCGACCTCGAAATCACCGTGCACGCGGGCGCGGGCGCGTACATCTGCGGTGAGGAGACCGCACTGCTCGACTCGCTCGAAGGCCGCCGTGGTCAACCGCGGCTCCGTCCCCCCTTTCCTGCTGTCGCGGGCCTCTATGCGTGCCCGACTGTTGTAAATAACGTCGAGTCGATCGCGTCAGTTCCCGCAATTCTGCACAAGGGCAAGGAATGGTTCAGGTCGATGGGCAGCGAGAAGTCCCCGGGCTTCACGCTCTACTCGCTCAGCGGCCACGTCGCCAGCCCCGGCCAGTACGAGGCCCCGCTCGGCATCACACTCCGCCAACTCCTCGACATGAGCGGCGGGATGCGGCCGGGCCACCGGCTGAAGTTCTGGACGCCGGGCGGCTCCTCGACGCCGATGTTCACCGACGAGCACCTCGACGTGCCCCTTGACTACGAGGGCGTGGGCGCGGCCGGTTCCATGCTCGGCACCAAGGCGCTCCAGTGCTTCGACGAGACCACCTGCGTCGTCCGGGCGGTCACCCGCTGGACCGAGTTCTACGCCCACGAGTCCTGCGGCAAGTGCACGCCGTGCCGTGAAGGGACGTACTGGCTCGTGCAGTTGCTGCGCGACATCGAGGCCGGCAAGGGCGTCATGACCGACCTCGACAAGCTGAACGACATCGCCGACAACATCAACGGCAAGTCCTTCTGCGCCCTCGGCGACGGCGCCGCCTCGCCGATCTTCTCCTCGCTCAAGTACTTCCGTGAGGAGTACGAGCAGCACATCACGGGCCGCGGCTGCCCCTTTGACCCGGCCAGGTCGACGGCCTGGGCCGACCGCACGGAGGTGAACGCATGACTGTGACCACCAGCGCTCCCTCCGGAGGGGGAGAGGCGGCGCTCCCGCCGGAAGATCTCGTCTCGCTGACGATCGACGGCGCCGAGATCAGCGTGCCCAAGGGCACCCTGGTCATCCGGGCCGCCGAGCAGCTCGGCATCGAGATCCCCCGCTTCTGCGACCACCCGCTCCTCGACCCGGCCGGCGCCTGTCGCCAGTGCATCGTCGAGGTCGAGGGCCAGCGCAAGCCCATGGCGTCCTGCACGATCACGTGTACGGACGGAATGGTGGTGAAGACTCACCTCACTTCCCCGGCCGCCGAAAAGGCCCAGCACGGCGTGATGGAGCTGCTGCTCATCAACCACCCGCTGGACTGCCCGGTCTGCGACAAGGGCGGTGAGTGCCCACTGCAGAACCAGGCGATGTCGCACGGCAACTCCGAGTCCCGCTTCGAGGGAAAGAAGCGGACGTACGAGAAGCCCGTCGCGATCTCCACCCAGGTGCTGCTCGACCGCGAACGGTGTGTGTTGTGCGCCCGGTGCACACGGTTCAGCAACCAGATCGCGGGCGACCCGATGATCGAGCTGCTCGAGCGGGGCGCGCTCCAGCAGGTCGGCATCGGCGACGGCGACCCCTTCGAGTCGTACTTCTCCGGGAACACCATCCAGATCTGCCCCGTGGGCGCGCTGACCTCGGCGGCGTACCGCTTCCGCTCACGCCCGTTCGACCTCGTCTCGTCGCACTCGGTGTGCGAGCACTGCTCCGGCGGCTGTGCGACCCGCACCGACCACCGGCGCGGCAAGGTCATGCGGCGCCTGGCATCCCCCGATCCCGAGGTCAACGAGGAGTGGCTCTGCGACAAGGGGCGCTTCGGGTTCCGGTACGCGCAGCAGCGGGACCGGCTCGAGACGCCTCTCGTACGGGGTGAATCCGGTGAACTGGAACCCGCGTCCTGGCCCGAGGCGCTGGAGGCCGCCGCGCAGGGACTGCTGGCCGCTCGGGGTCGCGCGGGCGTTCTGACCGGCGGCCGCCTGACCGTCGAGGACGCCTACGCGTACAGCAAGTTCGCGCGCGTGGCGCTCGACACGAACGACATCGACTTCCGCGCGCGCGTGCACAGCAGCGAGGAGGCCGACTTCCTGGCCGCCCGGATCGCCGGACGCGGCCGCGACCTCGACGGTACGGGCATCACGTACACCTCGCTGGAGAAGGCGCCCGCCGTCCTGCTCGTCGGCTTCGAGTCCGAGGAGGAGGCGCCCGGCGTCTTCCTGCGGCTGCGCAAGGCCTGGCAGAAACACGGGCAGCGGACCTTCTCGCTCGCCACCCACGCCACCCGGGGCCTGGCGAAGGCCGGCGGCACGCTGCTGCCCGCCGCACCCGGTACCGAGCCCGAGTGGCTGGACGCCCTGGCGAGCGGGGCCGGCCTGGAGGGCGACGGCGCGAAGGCCGCCGAGGCGCTGCGCACCGGGGGCGCGGTGATCGTCGTCGGTGAGCGACTGGCCGGCGTGGCGGGCGGGCTCACCGCCGCCGTACGGGCGGCGTCCGCGACCGGCGCCGAACTGGTGTGGATCCCCCGCCGGGCCGGGGAGCGCGGCGCCATCGAGGTGGGCGCGCTGCCGTCGCTGCTGCCGGGCGGCCGTCCGGCCACCGACCCGCGCGCGCGGGACGAGGTCGCGGCGGCCTGGGGAGTCTCCGGACTCCCGCACCGCTACGGCCGCGACACCGGCCAGATCGTCGAGGCCGCCGCCGGCGGCGAACTGCGGGCCCTGGTGGTGGCGGGCGTCGAGGTCGCGGATCTGCCCGACCCGGCACGCGCGCGTGCCGCTCTTTCCGAAGTCGGCTTCCTGGTGTCGCTCGAACTGCGGCCCAGCGAGGTCACCGGACTCGCGGACGTCGTGCTGCCGGTCGCCGCGGTGGCCGAGAAGGCGGGCGCCTTCCTCAACTGGGAGGGCCGGGCCCGCTTCTTCGAGGCCGCGCTCAAGCCCGACCACATGACCCGCAGGCTGGCGCCCACCGACGCGCGGGTCCTGCAGATGCTGGCCGACGCCATGGACGTACACCTGGGGCTGCCCGATCTGCGCACCGCGCGCTCGGAGATCGACCGCCTCGGCGCCTGGGACGGGCTGCGGGCGACGGACCCCCGCGAGGGTTCCGCGCAGCTGCCGCGTCCGGCCGCCGGGGAGGCCGTGCTGGCGGGCCACCGGCTGCTGCTCGACCAGGGCCGTCTCCAGGAGGGCGACGACGCACTCGCCGGGACCCGGCACGCCGCACGCGCGCGTGTGTCGGCCGCCACGGCCGCCGAGGCGGGCGTCAAGGACGGCGACCTGCTCGCCGTCACCGGTCCCGCCGGGACGGTCGAACTCCCGCTGCAGATCACCGAGATGCCCGACCGCGTGGTCTGGCTCCCGCTGAACTCCGCCGGGCAAGGCGTGGCCTCCGACACCGGGGCCCTGCCCGGCGCACTCGTCCGCATCGGTGCGGCGACACTCGCCGCCGAGGCTCCCAAGGAGGTGCAGGCATGACTCCGTACCTCGCCGCCGAAGACCTGTCGATGTTCGGCCGCGACCCCTGGTGGCTGGTCGTCGTCAAAGCCGTCTTCTGCTTCGCCTTCCTGATGATCACCGTGCTGTTCTCCATCGTGTGGGAGCGCAAGGTCGTCGCCTGGATGCAGCTGCGCATCGGCCCCAACCGGCACGGCCCCTGGGGCATGCTCCAGTCGCTCGCCGATGGCATCAAGCTGATGCTCAAGGAAGATCTCATCGTCAAGCGCGCCGACAAGGTGGTGTACGTCCTCGCGCCGATCGTCGCGGCCATCCCGGCCTTCATGGCGATCGCCGTGATCCCCTTCGGGCCGGCCGACAACGAGATCTCGATCTTCGGCCACCGTACGGCGATGCAGCTCACCGACCTGCCGATCGCGATGCTCTACATCCTCGCGGTCGCGTCGGTCGGCATCTACGGGATCGTGCTCGCGGGTTGGAGTTCCGGATCCACGTACCCGCTGCTGGGCGGCCTGCGCTCCTGCGCGCAGATGATCTCCTACGAGATCGCCATGGGCGCCGCGTTCGCCTCGGTGTTCCTCTACTCCGGGTCGATGTCGACCTCGACGATCGTCGAGCAGCAGCACGACCGCTGGTACATCGTCCTGCTGCCGGTCTCGTTCGTGATCTACATCGTGACGATGGTCGGCGAGACCAACCGCGCCCCCTTCGACATGCCGGAGTCCGAGGGGGACCTGGTCGGCGGCTTCAACACCGAGTACTCGTCCATCAAGTTCGCGATGTTCATGCTCGCCGAGTACGTGAACATGGTGACGGTCTCGGCCGTGTCGACGACGCTCTTCCTGGGCGGCTGGCGGGCTCCCTGGCCGATCAGCACCTTCTGGGAGGGCGCCAACCACGGCTGGTGGCCGATGCTCTGGTTCGTGGTGAAGGTGCAGCTGCTGCTGTTCTTCTTCATCTGGCTGCGCGGCACTCTGCCCCGCGTCCGCTACGACCAGCTGATGAAGCTCGGCTGGAAGGTCCTCATCCCGGTCTCCGTGGTCTGGCTGATGCTCGTCGCGACCGTGCGGACCCTGCGGAACGAGAACTACGACTTCGCCGACATCGCGCTGTACGTCGGCGGCGGCGTCCTCGTCCTCCTGCTGCTGTCCTTCGTCGCCGACATGTTCCGCGAGAAGTCGAAGGAGGCCGCCGCGCCCGCCGAGGAGCCCGCCGCCTTCGACCCGATGGCGGGCGGCTTCCCCGTACCGCCGCTGCCGGGACAGACGCTCCCGCCGGTGCCGCGACGCCGCCCGCGCCGCGATCGCGAGTTGATTGTCAGTGGCGGGCCGGATACTGCGAGTGACGGACCTGCGAACGGAAAGGAGGCGTCCGATGGCTGAGGAACCCAAGGAGACCGGTCCCGGTTTCCAGAACCCCGTCGCCGGCTTCGGCGTGACCTTCAAGGCCATGTTCAAGAAGCGGCTGACCGAGCAGTACCCGGAGCAGCAGAAGACCACCGCCCCGCGGTTCCACGGCAGGCATCAGCTCAACCGCCATCCGGACGGCCTGGAGAAGTGCGTCGGCTGCGAGCTGTGCGCCTGGGCGTGTCCCGCCGACGCCATCTATGTGGAGGGCGCCGACAACACGGACGAGGAGCGCTACTCGCCGGGCGAGCGGTACGGGCGGGTCTACCAGATCAACTACGCCCGCTGCATCCTGTGCGGCCTGTGCATCGAGGCATGCCCCACGCGCGCGCTGACGATGACGAACGAGTTCGAGCTGGCCGACTCCAGCCGCGCCAACCTCATCTACACCAAGGAGCAGCTGCTCGCCGGACTGGACGACAACATGGTCGACAGCCCGCACGCCATCTACCCCGGGATGGACGAGCAGGACTACTACCGGGGTCTGGTCACGGAGGCCGCCCCCGGCACCGAGCGCCAGGTCGCCGTCTCCAAGGGCGAGAAGCCTCAGGACGAGGGGGTGGAGGCATGAGCGCGCAGCTCGCCGCCTACTCCACCTCCACCGGTGAGGCCTTCCAGTTCTGGATCCTCGGCACCGTCGCCGTGATCGGCGCCCTGTGCACCGTCCTCATGAAGAAGGCCGTGCACAGCGCCCTCTGCCTCGCCGGCACCATGATCATCCTGGCGGTGTTCTACCTCGCCAACGGCGCCTACTTCCTGGGCGTCGTGCAGATCGTCGTCTACACCGGCGCGATCATGATGCTGTTCCTGTTCGTGGTGATGCTCGTCGGCGTCACCGCGGCGGACTCGCTGAAGGAGACCATCAAGGGCCAGCGCTGGCTGGCCCTGGTGTGCGGGCTCGGTTTCGGCACCCTGCTGTTCGCGGGCATCGGCAACGCGTCCATCAAGGAGTTCGACGGCCTCGGCACGGCCAATGCGAACGGCAACGTGGAGGGCCTCGCCGCCCTCATCTTCACCAAGTACGTGTTCGCCTTCGAAATCACCGGCGCCCTGCTCATCACGGCCGCCGTCGGCGCCATGGTGCTCACCCACCGCGAGCGCACCGAGCGGGCCAAGACCCAGCGCGAGCTGTCCGAGCAGCGCGTACGCGAGGGCAAGCACCTGCCGCCGCTGCCGGCCCCCGGCGTCTACGCCCGGCACAACGCGGTGGACATCGCGGGCCTCCTCCCGGACGGCACCCCGTCCGAGCTGACCGTCAACAAGACGCTGCGGGAGCGCGGCCAGATCCGTGACGTGTCCACCGAGGCGCTGAACGACCTGAAGGCTCTGGAGCGCCGGGCCGAGGAGCGCCTGGAGCGGACCGACGTCGAGCCGGTGAGCCCGAAGCGGACCGAGGAGGCGTCGAAGTGAACCCCGTCAACTACCTGTATCTCGCCGCCCTGTTGTTCACGATCGGCGCCACCGGCGTACTGATCAGACGGAACGCGATCGTGGTGTTCATGTGTGTCGAGCTGATGCTCAACGCCTGCAATCTCGCGTTCGTCGCCTTCTCCCGGCTGCACGGCAATCTCGACGGCCAGATCATCGCCTTCTTCACGATGGTCGTCGCCGCCGCGGAGGTCGTGGTCGGGCTCGCGATCATCGTGTCGCTGTTCCGTTCCCGCCACTCGGCCTCGGTCGACGACGCCAGCCTGATGAAGCTGTAAGGGGCGCTGGACCGTGACTAACCCTGAGAACCTGATCGCGCTGCTGGTGGCGGCGCCTCTGCTCGGAGCGGCCGTACTGCTGTGCGGTGGCCGGCGGCTCGATGCCGTCGGCCACTGGATCGGCACGGTCCTCGCGGCGGCCTCCTTCGTGATCGGCGTGGTGCTCTTCGCCGACATGCTGGGCAAGGGCGCCGAGGAGCGGACCTTCACGCAGCACCTGTTCAGCTGGATCCCGGTCGCCGGCTTCAAGGCCGACGTCGGCTTCCAGCTCGACCAGCTGTCGATGACGTTCGTCCTGCTGATCACCGGCGTCGGCTCACTCATCCACCTGTACTCGGTCGGGTACATGGAGCACGACGAGCGCCGCCGCCGGTTCTTCGGCTATCTGAACCTGTTCCTCGCGGCGATGCTGCTGCTCGTCCTCGCCGACAACTACCTGCTGTTGTACGTCGGCTGGGAGGGCGTCGGCCTCGCCTCCTACCTGCTGATCGGCTTCTGGCAGCACAAGCCCAGCGCCGCCACCGCCGCGAAGAAGGCCTTCCTGGTCAACCGCGTCGGCGACATGGGCCTGTCGATCGCGATCATGCTGATGTTCACGACGTTCGGGACGTTCGCGTTCGGACCCGTCTTCACCCACGTGGGTGACACCGGCGAGGGCAAGCTCACCGCCATCGGCCTGATGCTGTTGCTCGCGGCCTGCGGCAAGTCCGCCCAGGTGCCGTTGCAGTCGTGGCTCGGGGACGCGATGGAGGGCCCGACCCCGGTCTCGGCCCTCATCCACGCCGCGACCATGGTGACCGCCGGTGTGTATCTGATCGTCCGCTCCGGCGCGATCTTCAACGCGGCGCCCGACGCACAGCTCGTCGTCACCGTCGTCGGTGCGGTGACGCTCCTGTTCGGTGCGATCGTCGGTTGCGCGAAGGACGACATCAAGAAGGCGCTCGCCGGGTCGACCATGTCGCAGATCGGCTACATGGTGCTGGCGGCGGGTCTCGGCCCGATCGGCTACGTCTTCGCGATCATGCACCTGGTGACGCACGGCTTCTTCAAGGCCGGGCTCTTCCTCGGCGCCGGTTCGGTCATGCACGGCATGAACGACGAGGTGGACATGAGGAAGTACGGCGGCCTCAGGAAGTACATGCCGATCACGTTCATCACCTTCGGCCTCGGCTACCTCGCCATCATCGGCTTCCCGGGTCTGTCCGGCTTCTTCTCCAAGGACAAGATCATCGAGGCGGCCTTCGCCAAGGGCGGCACCGAGGGCTGGATCCTCGGCGGCGCGGCCCTGCTCGGCGCGGCCATCACCGCGTACTACATGACGCGCGTGATGCTGATGACCTTCTTCGGGGAGAAGCGCTGGCAGCCCGATGCGGAGGGCCATGAGCCGCATCCGCACGAGTCGCCGAGTTCCATGACGATCCCGATGATCGTGCTGGCCTTCGGATCGGTCTTCGCCGGCGGGTTCTTCAGCATCGGCGACCGTTTCCTGCACTGGCTGGAGCCGGTCACCGGGCACTCGGAGGGCAACTCGCCCGTCAGCGCCCTCTCGGTCACGGTGGCCACCATGGTGTTGCTCGTCGTCGGCGCCGGAATCGCGTACGCCCAGTACGGGCGTCGCCCCGTCCCGGTGCTCGCCCCGCGCGGCTCCCTGCTCACCAGGGCCGCCCGGCGCGATCTGCTCCAGGACGACTTCAACCACGTCGTGCTCGTCCGCGGCGGGGAGCACCTCACGCGCTCCCTGGTGTACGTCGACCACACCCTGGTCGACGGCGTCGTCAACGGCACGGCGGCCTCGGTCGGCGGGCTCTCCGGACGGCTCCGCAAGCTCCAGAACGGCTATGCGCGGTCGTACGCGGTCTCGATGTTCGGCGGTGTGGCGGTCCTCATCGCCTTGACCCTGCTGATGAGGGCGGTCTGATACCGATGTCCTTTCCTCTGCTGACAGCGACGGCGGTGCTCCCGGCCCTCGGGGCGCTCGCCACGGCCGCCGTGCCGGCCGCGCGACGCACCGCCGCCAAGTGGCTGGCGCTGGCCGTCTCACTGGCCACGCTGGTGCTCGCCGCGGTGGTCCTGGTCCGCTTCGAGCCGGGCGGCGCCCGCTACCAGCTCACCGAATCCCACCCCTGGATCAAGGACTTCGGGGTGCGGTACGAGCTGGGCGTGGACGGCATCGGGGTGGCGCTGGTCGCGCTGACCGCGCTGCTGATCCCGTTCATCATTCTGGCGGGGTGGCACGACGCCGATCCGTTGGAGACCCGGTCCTCACGCTGGCGGCCGACCCAGGGCTTCTTCGCTCTGATCCTGGCCGTCGAGGCGATGGTGATCCTCTCCTTCGAGGCCACCGACGTCTTCCTCTTCTACATCTTCTTCGAAGCCATGCTGATCCCGATGTACTTCCTCATCGGAGGCTTCGGGGACCGCGCCCACGGCGCGTATCAATCCGCCGTCACCGCGGCGCAGCGCGACGAGGCGGCGGCGACGCAACGCTCGTACGCCGCCGTGAAGTTCCTCCTCTACAACCTGGTCGGCGGCCTGATCATGCTGGCCGCGGTGATCGGCCTCTACGTGGTGGCCGGGAACTTCTCGCTCCAGGAGATCGTGCAGGCGCGGGCCAACGGCTCGCTGCACATGGCGACCAGCACCGAGCGGTGGCTGTTCCTCGGGTTCTTCTTCGCCTTCGCGGTGAAGGCGCCGCTGTGGCCGCTGCACACCTGGCTGCCCAACGCCATGGGGGAATCCACCGCCCCGGTCGCCGTACTGATCACGGCGGTCGTCGACAAGGTGGGCACGTTCGCGATGCTCCGCTTCTGTCTCGGGCTGTTCCCGGAGGCGTCGAAGTGGGCGACGCCCGTCATCCTCGTGCTCGCACTGATCAGCATCGTCTACGGGGCGCTGCTCGCGGTCGGTCAGCGGGACATCAAGCGGCTGGTGGCGTACGCGTCGATCTCGCACTTCGGATTCATCGTCCTGGGCATCTTCGCGATGACCAGCCAGGGCCAGTCCGGCGCGACGCTCTACATGGTCAACCACGGGATCTCGACGGCCGCCCTGATGCTGGTCGCCGGCTTCCTGATCTCCCGGCGCGGATCGCGGCTCATCGCCGACTACGGGGGCGTGCAGAAGGTCGCGCCGGTGCTCGCCGGCACGTTCCTGATCGGGGGCCTGGCCACCCTGTCGCTCCCCGGCCTCGCGCCGTTCGTGAGTGAATTCCTGGTCCTGGTCGGCACGTTCACGCGCTACCCGGCGGTCGGGATCATCGCCACCTTCGGCATCGTCCTGGCCGCGCTCTACACCCTCGTCCTCTACCAGCGCACGATGACGGGCCCGGTGAAGGCGGAGGTCGCCGAGATGCCGGACCTCAGGGCGCGGGAACTCCTGGTGGTCGCCCCGCTGATCGCGCTGCTGATCTTCCTGGGCGTCTACCCGAAGCCGGTCACCGACATCGTCAACCCAGCGGTCCAGCAGACCATGTCCGACGTACACGAGAAGGACCCCAAGCCCGAGGTGGAGGCGGCCAAGTGAGCGCATCAGCCGTCCACAGCCTGTGGACAACGGCGGCCGATCCGATTTCCAAGATCGACGCACCCAAGATCGAATACGGGCAATTGTCGCCCACCCTGATCGTCATCGGGGCGGCTCTCGTCGGAGTGCTGGTCGAGGCGTTCGTCCCGCGCAAGTCCCGCTACTACGCCCAGGTGTTCGTGTCCGTCGTCGCGCTCGCCGCCGCCTTCGCGGCCGTGGTGGCGCTCGCGGCGGGCGGATACGGCACCACGAAGGCGCACATCGCGGCCATGGGCGCGATCGCCGTCGACGGACCGGCCCTGTTCCTCCAGGGCACGATCCTGCTCGCCGGACTGCTCGGCGTGTTCACCTTCGCCGAACGGCGCCTCGACCCGGAGGTACACGGCAACCGGGTCGACTCCTTCGCCGCGCAGGCCGCGTCCGTGCCGGGCAGCGACAGCGAGAAAGCGGCGGTCAAGGCAGGGTTCACCACCACCGAGGTGTTCCCGCTGCTCCTCTTCGCCGTCGGCGGCATGCTGATCTTCCCGTCGGCCAACGACCTGCTGACGCTCTTCGTGGCCCTGGAAGTCTTCTCGCTGCCCCTGTACCTGCTGTGCGCCGTGGCCCGCCGCAAGCGGCTCATGTCGCAGGAGGCCGCCGTCAAGTACTTCCTGCTCGGCGCCTTCGCCTCCGCGTTCACCCTCTTCGGCATCGCGCTCCTGTACGGATACGCGGGCTCGATGTCGTACGCGACGATCGCGCAGGTCGTCGACGGCACCGTGCAGAACGTCGACCCGGCGCTCGCCGGCACCATGGGCAACGACGCGCTGCTGCTCGTCGGCGCCGCGATGCTGGTGATGGGGCTGCTGTTCAAGGTGGGCGCGGTGCCGTTCCACATGTGGACGCCGGACGTGTACCAGGGCGCGCCGACCCCGGTCACCGGCTTCATGGCGGCGGCGACCAAGGTGGCGGCGTTCGGCGCGCTGCTGCGGCTCCTGTACGTGGTCCTGCCGGGCCTGCGCTGGGACTGGCGGCCGGTCATGTGGGCCGTCGCGATCGTCACCATGCTCGGCGGTGCGATCGTCGCGATCACCCAGACCGACATCAAACGGCTGCTCGCGTACTCGTCGATCGCGCACGCGGGCTTCATCCTCGCGGGTGTCATCGCGACGACCCCGGACGGTGTCTCGTCCGTCCTCTTCTACCTGGGCGCCTACTCGTTCGTGACGATCGGGGCCTTCGCGGTGGTCACACTCGTCCGGGACGCGGGCGGCGAGGCCACCCACCTGTCCAAGTGGGCGGGGCTCGGGCGCAGGTCGCCGCTGGTGGCGGCCGTGTTCGCGGTCTTCCTGCTGGCCTTCGCGGGCATTCCGCTGACCTCCGGGTTCGCCGGAAAGTTCGCCGTGTTCAAGGCGGCGGCGGAGGGCGGCGCGGCCCCGCTCGTCGTGGTCGGTGTGATCTCGTCGGCGATCGCCGCGTTCTTCTACATCCGGGTGATCGTGCTGATGTTCTTCAGCGAGCCGCGTCCGGAGGGGCCGACGGTGGCCGTGCCGTCGCCGCTGACGACGACGGTGATCGGGGTGGGCGTGGTGGTCACGCTGGTGCTGGGGGTCGCACCGCAGTACTTCCTGGATCTGGCCGGTTAGTCGGGGGTCTTCGTCCGCTGACGTTCGGTTGAGCTTCGGGACCCGGTCTCCTGCGGAGCCGCCTCCCGACGCATGTCCGGGAGGCCGGTGGTCAGGAGGCCGGTGGTCAGGAGGCGGGTGGTCAGGAGGCCGGGCGCTCGGAGGCAGCCGACGGGCCGGGTCGGCGCCCGGCCGGGATACGTACGGGCGCCGACCGGCTGAGCGGCGCCGGGTACGCGGCGGAGCCGGCGACGGGAGCCGGGCACGCAGGGGAGCCGGCGACCGGAGCCGGGCACGCAGGAGAGCCGGTCGGTCGCAGCCTGTGGATAACTCCGACGGTGTCGGCGCGGAGCCCTATGGTGGCTGTCGTGGGCGAAGCACGACGGACGGGGGACAGGCGATGGGCGGGACGGGTGTGGTGACCGGAATGAGCACGGCGGAGGCACTGGACGAGAGCGAGGCGCTGACCACGCTTCACCGCGTCTTCGGGTACGAGGCCTTCCGCGGTGAGCAGGAAGCGGTCATCGAGCACGTGGTGGCCGGCGGCGACGCGGTCGTCCTCATGCCGACCGGCGGCGGCAAGTCGCTGTGCTACCAGATCCCGGCCCTGGTCAGACCCGGTACGGGGGTGGTCGTCTCGCCCCTCATCGCGCTGATGCAGGACCAGGTGGACGCGCTGCGGGCGCTGGGCGTGCGCGCCGGGTTCATCAACTCGACGCAGGACTTCGACGAGCGGCGCACGATGGAGGCCGCGTTCCTGGCCGGGGAGCTGGACCTGCTCTACCTGGCTCCGGAGCGCCTGCGGCTGGAAGGGACCCTCGATCTGCTCTCACGCGGCAAGATCTCGGTCTTCGCCATCGACGAGGCGCACTGTGTGTCGCAGTGGGGTCACGACTTCCGCCCCGACTATCTGGCGCTGTCGCTGCTGGGCGAGCGGTGGCCGGACGTGCCGCGGCTCGCGCTCACGGCGACGGCCACGCACGCGACGCACCAGGAGATCACCCAGCGCCTGGGCATGCCGACCGCCCGGCACTTCGTGGCGAGCTTCGACCGCCCCAACATCCAGTACCGGATCGTGCCCAAGGCCGACCCCAAGAAGCAGCTGCTGTCCTTCCTGAGCGACGAGCACGCGGGCGACGCGGGCATCGTCTACTGCCTCTCGCGGAACTCGGTGGAGAAGACGGCCGAGTTCCTCTCCCGCAACGGTATCGAGGCGGTGCCGTACCACGCGGGCCTGGACGCGGGCACCCGTGCGGCCCACCAGTCCCGCTTCCTGCGTGAGGAAGGCCTCGTCGTGGTCGCGACGATCGCCTTCGGCATGGGCATCGACAAGCCGGACGTGCGGTTCGTCGCCCACCTCGACCTGCCGAAGTCCGTCGAGGGCTACTACCAGGAGACAGGCCGTGCGGGCCGCGACGGACTGCCGTCCACGGCCTGGATGGCCTACGGGCTGAACGACGTCATACAACAGCGGAAGCTGATCCAGGGCGGCGAGGGCGACGAGGCGTTCCGGCGCCGGGCCGCCGCCCACCTGGACGCGATGCTGGGGCTGTGCGAGACGGCACAGTGCCGCCGCGGCCAGCTGCTCGCCTACTTCGGCCAGGACCCGCAGTCCGGCGGCTGCGGCAACTGCGACACATGCCTCGTGCCGCCCGACACCTGGGACGGCACGATCGCGGCGCAGAAGGTGCTGTCCACGGTGTGGCGCCTGGAGCGGGAGCGACGCCAGAAGTTCGGTGCGGTGCAGATCATCGACATCCTGCTGGGGCGGCGCACGGCGAAGGTGATCCAGTTCGACCACGACCAGCTGTCCGTGTTCGGCATCGGCGAGGAGCTGACCGAAGGAGAATGGCGCGGAGTCGTACGGCAGATACTGGCGCAGGGGCTGCTCGCGGTCGAGGGCGAGTACGGGACGCTGGTGCTGACGGAGGCGAGCGGGACGGTGCTGCGGCGCGAGCGGGAGGTGCCGCTGCGCAAGGATCCGCCGAAGCCGACGGCATCCCGGTCCTCGGCGGGCTCCGGCGCGGGCTCCGCCAAGGGCGAGCGCAAGCCGAAGGCGGCCGTGGCCGAGCTCTCGCCGGAACTTCAGCCGGCCTTCGAGGCCCTGCGCGCCTGGCGCGCCGAGCAGGCGCGCGAGCAGGGCGTCCCGGCGTACGTCATCTTCCACGACGCCACGCTCCGGGAGATCGTCACGGCGTGGCCGTCCTCGGTGGCGGAGCTGGGCACCATCAGCGGGGTGGGCGAGAAGAAGCTGGCGACGTACGGGGAGGGCGTGCTGGGGGCACTCGCCGCGCTGGGCGGGACACCCGGTGATGACACCCAGAAGTCCCCGACGGCCGAAGCCGAGCCGGCTCCGGACTGGCCCGAGATGGACGAGGAACCGGAGCCGGAGGAGTGGATGTAGTGCGGGGGACAGCCCCTGATCAGCCCGCGTCAGCAACCCTGCGGGTCAGTACACCTGGCACGGTGGACCGGCCGTCCGTCACAGGGCGCGTGACGCGTACGCCCTGACGTCCGCGTCGGAGTCGGTGGTGGCGGTGGCGAGGGCCGCGCGGGCGTCGGGGGAGCCGGGTCCCTCGGATTCCGCGTGGCGGACCAACGCCAGTACCGCCGCCTTGCGGACGTCGGCGTTCGGGTCGGCGAGCGACTTGGACAGGGCGGGCACGGCAGCGTCGGCGGCCGCCGCGGACAGTGCGGTGGCGGCGCCGGAGCGGACCTGCCAGGCGGCGTCGGACCGGGCGGCGACGGCCCGGGCGGTCAGCAGCGGCGGGCACCCGGTGGCGGCCAGCGCCTCGAAGGCGGCGGCGCGGACGAGTGCGTCGGTGTCTCCCGTGAGCCGGTCGAGGGCGGCCAGGACACCGTCGTCGGTGGAGTCCGCTGCGGTGGGGCCGGCGGGGTGCTTCGAGCCCAGGGTGGCCAGGGCTTTGGCGACGGCGACGCGGACCTCCCGGGAGGGGTCGGCCGCGGCGAGGAGCAGCGCCCGGTCCGCGTCGACGGAGACCAGTGCCCGTACCGCTTCGATGCGGACCGCGGCCTCGGTGTCGGCCAGCGCGGCGGCGAAGAGGCCGGTGTCTCCCATCCGCAGGGCTCGCAGCACGTCGAGGGCGGCGGCACGGACGACGGGATCGTCGTGGGTGACGGCGCGGGTGAGGGGTTCGCCCAGGGCCGGTTCGGGGGTGAGGGTCTCGACGAGTTCACGGAGGGAGGCCGCGGCGGTGGTGCGTACGGCGGGGTGGAGGTCGGCGAGCGCGGTGGCGAGCGCCGGGCCCGTGCCGGGCGGCACGGTTTCGGTGAGGATCGTGACGGCCGTTCGGCGGACGGCGGGTTCGGGGTCCGCCAAGTACGGTGCGACGGTCGCGAGGTCGGCGTCTTCCTCCGCGAGGGCGAGGAGTTCGAGCAGCCGGGGCGAGGTGACCTCGCTCGCGCCACTCTCGTCCTCGCCGGTGATCCCCGTGGTCCCTGTGGTCCCCGTGATCCCGGGGGTGTCCGTTATCCCGGTCGTGAGGGGCTCCGGCGGTGAGGCCATCGGTGCCGTCTCCCGGGCCCCCGCCGTGGCCACTCCCTCCGGGTGCACCTCGCCCAGATGGCGCGAGGCGCCCCCGGTCGGGGTGAATTCGTCGACCGGGACCAGGTACGGGGCCACGGGTCGGGCCGTGAACTCCATGGAGCCGGAGGGGGACTTGTGCAGGTCGAGGTGGTGGAACCAGGACGCGTCGTCGCGGGCCGGGTGGTCCGTGCGGTCGTGGTACAGGCCCCAGCGGGACTCCGTGCGGGCGAGAGAGGCGCGGGCCGCCATTTCCGCGCAGTCGCGGATGAAGGTGACTTCGGCGCAGCGCATCAGTTCGTGCGGGGTGCGGGCGCCCATCGCGGCGATGTCCGCGCGCATCCGCTCGAAGGACTCCAGGGCCAGGGACAGGCGGGCGCCGGACTTGGGCGGGGCCACGTAGTCGTTCACGAAGCGGCGGAGTTTGTACTCGACCTGGGGCTGCGGCGGGCCGTCCGGGTGGCGCAGTGGGCGGTAGATCAGCTCGTGGGCCTCGTGGAGTTGGCCGGCGGGCAGCTCGCCCTCGTACGCCCGGAACCGGGACGCGTCCGCGCCCGCCAGGTCGCCGAAGACGAATGCGCCGATCATGTAGTTGTGCGGGACGCAGGCCAGGTCGCCGGCGGCGTACAGGCGCGGCACGGTCGTGCGGGCGTGCTCGTCGACACGTACGCCGGAGGCCGAGTGGCCGCCGCACAGGCCGATTTCGGAGATGTGCATCTCGATGTCGTGGGTGCGGTAGTCGTGTCCCCGGCCGGAGTGGAAGGTGCCGCGCGTGGGGCGTTCCGTGGTGTGCAGGATCGACTCCAGCGCGGTGATCGACTCCTCCGGGAGGTGGCTCAGCTTGAGGTAGACCGGTCCCCGGTCGGAGGCGACCTCGGCCGCGAACTCCGCCATCATCTGGCCCGACCAGTAGTCGGAGTCGACGAAGCGTTCGCCGTGCCGGTTGACCTGGTAGCCGCCGAAGGGGTTGGCGACGTAGGCGCAGGCCGGCCCGTTGTAGTCCTTGATCAGCGGGTTGATCTGGAAGCACTCGATGCCGGTCAGTTCGGCGCCCGCGTGGTACGCCATCGCGTAGCCGTCGCCCGCGTTCGTCGGGTTCTCGTACGTGCCGTACAGATAGCCGGAGGCGGGCAGACCGAGCCGGCCGCAGGCTCCCGTCGCCAGGATCACGGCGCCCGCCCGGACGGAGACGAACTGTCCCGTACGGGTGTTGAAGCCCGCCGCCCCCACGGCGCGCCCCTCGGCCGTCAGTACGCGCACCGGCATCACACGGTTCTCGATGCGGATGCGTTCGCGCATCTCGCGCCGCCGCAGCTGCCGGTACAGGACCTTCTTGACGTCCTTGCCCTCGGGCATCGGCAGGACGTACGAACCGGAGCGGTGGACCTGGCGGACCGCGTACTCGCCGTGTTCGTCCTTCTCGAACTTCACGCCGTACGACTCCAGCCGCTGCACCATCGCGAAGCCGCGGGTGGCGGTCTGGCGGACGGTGGACTGGTCGACGATGCCGTCGTTGGCGCGGGTGATCTCGGCGACGTAGTCGTCGGGTTCGGCGCGGCCGGGGATGACGGCGTTGTTGACGCCGTCCATGCCCATGGCGAGGGCGCCGGAGTGGCGGACGTGCGCCTTCTCCAGCAGGAGGACGTCCGCGCCGTGTTCGGCGGCCGTCAGCGCGGCCATCGTGCCGGCCGTGCCGCCGCCGATGACGAGGACGTCGCAGCTGAGTTCTTCGGCGTCGGTGAGGGCGGGGATCTCCACCGGGGTCCCTTTCAGGTACTGGGCTTCAGACAGGGGGTTTCAGGCAGTCAGGTGCTTCAGGTGCTTCAGGGGCCGAGTGACGTGAGGACCTCGCGCCGCAGGGCGTGCCGCGCCGGGTCGTCGTGGGCCGAGCGGTCGCGGGGGCGCGGCACGTCCCGTACGCCGAGGAGGCGGCCCGCGCCGAGCAGGGCCACGCGGTCGCCCAGGAACAGGGCTTCGTCCACGTCGTGGGTGACGAAGACGACGGTGGCGCCGGTGCCGTGCAGCACCTCGACGAGGAGGTCCTGCATGCCGGCCCGGGTCTGGGCGTCGAGGGCGCCGAAGGGTTCGTCCATGAGGAGGGCGCGGGGCCGGCCGGCCAGGGCGCGGGCGAGCTGGACACGTTGGCGCTGGCCGCCGGACACGTGGTGCGGCAGTTGTCGGTGCTGTGCGGCGAGTCCGACGCGGGCGAGCCAGGCCGCGGCCTGTTCCCGTCGCGCGGGACGCCGGACACCCCGTATGGACAAGGGGAGTTCCACGTTCGCGCGCAGGGTGCGCCAGGGGAGCAGGGCGTCCTCCTGGAAGACCAGCGCGCGTTCGGCGCCGGGGGAGGTGAGGGGGCGGCCGTCCTGTTCCACGGTTCCGGCGAGGGCGGGCAGCAGCCCGGCGAAGGTGCGCAGCAGGGTCGACTTGCCGCAGCCGGAGGGCCCGACGACGGTGAGGATCTCGCCGGGGGCCACCTCGAGGTCCACCCCGCTGAGCGCGGGGGTGCCCGGGCGGCCGAGCGTGGCCGAGCGCAGGACGAGCCCGGCTCCGGACGCGGCTCCGGGCGCGGCTTCGGCCCCGGTCTCGCTCTTGGCTCCGAGTCCGGCTCCGGGATCAGCGGACAAGCTGGTCACGGGGCACCTCCTCCTCGGTCTTCGGACCGGCGGTGACGACGGCGGGCGCGACGGGTGGTGCGGTGGCGCGTACGCGTGCGCCGGGGACGTACGACGTACGGGGCAGCCAGCGCGTCAGCCGGCGGCCCGCGACCTCCACGGCGGTGGATGTCGCCCAGCCCAGTACTCCGATCGTCACCATGCCGACGAACACCCCGGGGTAGTCCACGACCGTGTAGTCCTGCCAGGTGCGGTAGCCGACGCCGTACTGGCCGGAGATCATCTCGGCGGAGATCACACAGATCCACGAGACGCCGATGCCGACCGAGAGGCCGCCGAAGATGCCGGGCAGCGCGCCCGGCAGGACGACCGAGCCGAGGACCCGCCACCGTCCGGCGCCCATGGTGCGAACCGCCTCCTCCCACACCGGAGTCAGGGCGCGCACGGCGTGCCGGGTGGAGACCAGCACCGGGAAGTACGCGGCTGTGCAGGTGATGAAGACGATGCCCTGTTCGTTGGAGGGGAAGAGCAGGATCGCGACCGGGACCAGCGCGATCGCCGGGATCGGGCGGAGCACTTCCAGCGGGGGGCCGAGGAGGTCCTCGGCGAGGCGGGAGCGCGCCACCAGGACGCCCGTCGCCACGCCCAGGACCGCCGCCAGCAGAAAGCCGGTGAGGATGCGGGTGAGGCTGTCGGTGAGGTCCGTCCAGTAGTCGTCGCCGCCGAGGCGGCCGGCGAAGGCGCGGGCCACGTCGGCGACCGTCGGGAACTGGGAGAAGCGCAGCCACAGGTCGACGTTCCGGCTGGTCAGCAGCTGCCAGGTGGCGAGCGCGGCCGCCAGGGAGCCGATGCGCAGCGCATAGCGGGTCATGAGGCCGCCCGGGCCAGCGCCGCGGCGTACGAGACGGTGCGCGCGCCCTGGTGCCCGGCGACGTACGCCCGAGCGGTGGCCGGTGCGACGAACGGGAGCAGCCGGTCGCCGTCCGCCACCCACACCGCCTTGTCCGCGAACCACGGGGTGCCGGTGGTGGCGTCGGGGACGTACGCGGCGCGGATGCCGTCACGATGTGCGGCCAGATGGCGCAGCAGCGCGGTCGGGGTGGCGAAGGAACGGGTCCGGGTGGCGCCCTTCGGCCAGACCTCGCTCGCGGCCGGGGCGGGCGCCGCGGTGAGTCCCGCGGTGTACGACGAGCCGAGCGCCTTCTTCGCGTACCGGTCGTCGACAAAGGCGTCCACGTCGACATTTCCGATCAGTTTCGCCGACTTCAGGACCGACACGTCCTGCTTGAGCGCCGAGATCAGCCGCGGCTTCAGCGCCGGGTCGAAGGTGGCGATGCCGTGCGCGCCGTTGTAGAGGTAGACGACCTCGGCGGGCAGGCCGGTGGCTTCGGCGACCTTCTCGGCGGCGGTGACGGGGTGGTCGTTCAGATAGTCCGTCGCCTCTGCCTGGGCCTTCAGGAAGGCTTGGAGTACGGCGGGGCGGCGCTTGGCGAAGTCCTCGCGGGCCGTGACCCCGTGGAACGTCGGCAGGTTCAGTTCCGCGCCGTCGTACAGGGCCTTGGCCTTGCCCTGGTAGGCGAGCAGGCCCGGCCAGGCGACGAACTGGGAGAGGGCGTCCGCGCTGCCCGCGGAGAGTGCCGAAGCACCTACCGCGGGCTGCTGGTTGAGCTTCTCGATGCCCTTGTCCGGGTCGATTCCGGCGCGCCGCAGGGCGCGTACGAGGGTGCCGTCGGCCGCCGAGCCGATGCTCGTCGACACCTTTTTGCCGCGCAGGTCCTTGAGGGACGCGAGGTGCGAGTTCGGCGCGGTGACGATGGTGTTGAGGCCGCCGCGCAGGTTGTAGCCGGTGACCGAGACCAGGTGGGTGGGCTTGCCGAGCTGCGTGCCGCGGGCCGCGTTGATCAGCAGGGGGAAGTCGCCCATCGAGCCGATGTCGATCTTCCCGGCGGTCATCTGGGCGGTGATGGGGGCGCCGGTGGCGTAGTCCTGCCACTTCACCTTGTAGGTGACGCCGTCGCCCAGGGAGTTCAGCTCCCGCTCGAAGGAGCCGAGCGAGCGGAGCAGGGTGCCCGCGGTGACGGTGTTGATGGTCTTGGACTGGTAGCCGACGGTGACGGTGACCGTGTCGCCGGAGCCGGCCCGCGTGTCACCGCCGCAGCCGGTCAGCGGGAGGAGAAGGGCACCCGCCGCTACTGCAACTGTCGTGCGTTTCATGGAAGTTCGGGCCTCTCACCGGAGCAGATAGGGCATGTTGACCGTGACCGCGCCGGTGGGACAGCGGGCCGCGCACGGGCCGCAGTACCAGCACTCGTCGACGTGCATGTACGCCTTGCCGTTGCTCTCGTCGATGGCGAGGGAGTCCAGCGGGCACATGTCCACGCAGAGCGTGCAGCCGTCGATGCACTTCGACTCGTCGATGGTCACGGGCACGTCGGCCCGCTGGGGCGCCAAGGGCATGGCTGTCTCCAGGAATCAGTACGGCGAGGGGATGGCGGGGCTACAGGGATGGCGGGGCTACGGAGATGCCGGGGCTACCGGGAGCGGTGCAGCAGGCCGCTCATCGTGATGCGGTCGCCGCGGAAGCGGATGAACTCCAGGTCGACGGGGCGGCCGTCGGCGAGGTGGGTGAGCCGTTCCAGCATCAGTACGGCCGCGCCGCGTGGTGCCTGGAGTACGGCGGCCGAGTGCGCGTCCGCGTTCACCGCCTCCAGGGTGATCTCGGCGTGCCCGAGGGGCTGTCCGGTGATCGCTTCCAGGAGCCGGAAGACGTCGGTGTTCTCCAGGTCGGCGCCGAGCAGGGCGGTGCCGAGGTCGAGCGGGACGTAGGTGAGGTCGAGGGAGAGGGGGAGGCCGTCGAGGCGGCGCAGCCGCTCGATGTAGAGGACGTCGGCGCCGGGGGGTACGCGCAGGCGTTCGGCGACCGGGGCGGGGGCGGCGACGGGGCCGACCGTACGGATCTCGTTGCTGACCTGGCCGTGTTCGCGCAGGGTCTCCGCGAGTCCCATCAGCCGGTCGAGCCCGTGCGGGTACTTCTGGGCGACGACGACCGTGCCGACGCCGGGGAGCCGTTCCACGAGACCCTCGGCCCTGAGGAGGTCGAGGGCCTGGCGGACGGTGCCCCGCGTGGCGCGGTAGTCGGCGCCGAGGGCGGCCTCGTGGGGGAGGGTGCCGTCCGGGAAACCGCCGGTCAGCACTTGGTGACGGAGCAGGTCGGCGAGTTGCCTGGCCCGGTCCGCGCGCAGCCTTCGCCGGTGGGCGGCGACGGTGGTCGCGCCCTGGCCGGCGTGGTCTCGGATGCGTTCGGCGGGCATGGGTCGGACGATACCGACGGGCTCGCGGGTGTGGTGTTGCCGGAGTGTTGCGCCACCTGCCGCTCCGTCGGACATGCCGTTGACCTGCGGGTTCGGCGGAGCCGGGGCAAGATCTGCCACCGTTCTTCGAAGCGTGCCGTTTTCGAAGCGCGCCGTTTTTCGTGGCATGCCGTTCGTCGAAGCGTGCCGTTCGCCCGAGTGTGCCGCTTCGCGGGGCGATCGCCGAAACGGCTGGAGCTCTGCTGACGTCAAGCCCGTGAAAGTCCCGGACGGACGACGTGCACTCACCGCCGTTGGCGCCGCTGATCGCGGCCTGTGTCAAGACCTGTGTCCAGCGGTGAGTGCAAGGCCCCGTCGGCCGAAGGGTCGTGTCAGACGGTCGGCACCACGCGGCCGGTGACCTCGCCGAGGCCCACCCGCGTCCCGTCCGGCCCCGGTGCCCACGCCGTCAGCGTCACGACATCCCCGTCCTCCACGAACGTCCGCTTGCCGTCGGGGAGTTCGAGGGCGTCCCGGCCGTTCCAGGTCAGCTCGAGGAGGGAGCCGCGCTGGTTCTCCTGAGGGCCGCTCACCGTGCCCGAGCCGTACAGGTCGCCCGTCCGCAGCGACGCCCCGTTCACCGTCATGTGCGCGAGCTGCTGCGCGGCCGTCCAGTACATGGTGGAGAACGGCGGCTCCGAGACCGTATGACCGTTGATCCGGACGGAGATGCGCAGGTCGTAGCCGCCCGGCTCCTCGTCCGCGTCGTCCAGATAGGGCAGCAGCGGGTAGGTGCGCGCCGGGGGCGCCACCCGCGCGTCCTCCAGCGCGTCCAGTGGGGTGATCCACGCCGACACCGACGTGGCGAACGACTTGCCGAGGAACGGGCCCAGCGGGACGTACTCCCAGGCCTGGATGTCGCGCGCCGACCAGTCGTTCAACAGGCACAGCCCGAAGACGTGGTCCCGGAAGTCGCCGAGGCCCACCGACCGGCCCATCGGCGACGGCGTACCCACCACGAAGCCGACCTCCGCCTCGATGTCCAGCCGGACCGAAGGGCCGAAGACGGGCGCCGCGTCCGTGGGGGCCTTGCGCTGGCCGGACGGGCGTACGACCTCCGTGCCCGACACCACCACCGTGCCGGAGCGGCCGTGGTAGCCGATCGGCAGATGCTTCCAGTTGGGGGTCAGGGGGTCGGGCGCGTCCGGGCGGAAGATCTGCCCGACGTTTCGCGCGTGGTTCTCGGAGGCGTAGAAGTCGACGTAGTCGGCGACCTCGAAGGGCAGGTGCAGGGTCACCGAGGAGAGCGGATGCAGGAACGGTGCGACGGCCTCCTGGTGGGCGGGGACCGTCACCCACGCCGTGATCGCGCGCCGCACGTCCGACCATGCCGTGCGGCCCGCCGCGAGGAGCGCGTTGAGGGTCGGCCGCGCCAGCAGGGAGGCGTACGGGGAGCCGAGTGCGCGGGCTGCCGCGCCCGCGTCGAGCACGTGGTCGCCGAGCCGGACGCCCACGCTCCGGTCGGCCTGCTCGCCGGAGCCCGCCGGGGAGAACACGCCGTACGGAAGATTGTGCGGGCCGAAGGGATCGCCCTCGGGGACATCGAAGGGGGGCATCGGGTGCTGCCTCGCTTTCCGTGTGGTTGCGGCACACGTTACGGGTGCGTTGCCGCTCTTGGGCAGTGCCTAAAGAGTTCGCAATGTCCGAATAGGTCTTGTCGGAGGGTTCAATTCCGGCTTAGCGTCCTTTGGGGACATGGACGGGGTGGGTCCGGTCCGTAGGGGGGACACGTGGGGGGACCCGTGGCCAGAAGCACCGGCAGCGTGCCGTTCGACGCGGACCGTGACGTGCCGGGGCTGATCGTCAAGTTCGGCGACTACCCGCTGCATCACGGCGGTGTGGGCGCCATCCGCAGCCTGGGACGGCTCGGCATACCGATGTATGCGATGACCGAAGACCGTTACACGCCCGCGGCGGCCTCGCGCTATCTGCGCCGCGCCTTCGTCTGGCCGACCACCGGAACGGAGGAACCGGAACGGCTCGTGGAAGGGCTGCTGCGCATCGGGCACCTGATCGGCCGTCCGGCCGTCCTCATCCCGACCGACGAAGAGGCGGCCGTCCTGATCGCCGAGCACCAGGAGGCACTGGCCGACCGGGGCCGCTTCCTCTTCCCGCGGGTCGACGCCAAGCTCCCGCGCCGGCTCGCCAGCAAACAGGGGCTGCACGAACTGTGCGTGGAGCACGGCATCCCCAGCCCGGCGGCCGCCTTCCCGCAGTCGTACGACGACATCGTGCGCTTCGCCGAGAAGGCCCGCTTCCCGCTCGTGGCCAAGAACCGCGAAGCGTTCGTCCGCCGGTCCCGGCCCGCGGTGAACGGCACGACGCGGATCGCCACCCGCGAGGGACTGCTCACGCTCGCCCGCGACTGGGGCGACCACCCCGGAGTGATCCTCCAGGAGTACCTGCCGAGAGAGGAGGCCGAAGACTGGATCGTGCACGCCTACTTCGACGCGGACTCGACCCCGCTCGCCATGTTCACCGGCGTGAAGGTCCGCTCCTGGCCGCCGCACGCCGGGATGACGGCGAACGCGTACGTCGTGGACAATCCGGAACTCGCCGACCTCGCCGCGCGTTTCATCAAGCAGATCGGCTTCAGCGGCGTCATCGACCTCGACCTGCGCTTCGACCGGCGCGACGGCCAGTACAAGCTCCTCGACTTCAACCCACGGATGGGCGCCCAGTTCCGCCTCTTCGAGAACGAGTCGGGGGTGGACGTCGTCCGCGCCATGCACCTCGACCTGACCGGGCGCACGGTTCCGGAGGGGGAACAGCGCGCCGGCCACCGCTACATCGTGGAGAACATCGACCTGCCGGCCCTGCTCGCCTACCGCCGCAGCGGCTATACGACGCCGCACGCGCCGGCCCGCGCGAGCGGTACGGAGCTGGCCTGGCTCGCGGGTGACGACCTGCGGCCGTTCTTCACGATGCTCGCGCGCTTCGTGCGGCCGGGCGCGAAGCACCTGTATCAGCTGTGGCGGACCAACCGCCGCGGCGGCACCAACAGTTCCACTGCGAAGTAGGCACGAGTGCGCGCTCCGCGCCGCACCGCACGTCCTGGGGAGGGACTTCGTGATTCAACCGGTAGCAGTCATCGGTGCCGGGCCGTTCGGCCTGTCCACCGCGGCCCATCTGAGGGCGCGCGGTATCCCGGTCCGCGTCTTCGGTGATCCCATGGTGAGCTGGCGCGACCACATGCCCGCCGGAATGCTGCTGAAGTCGACTCCGGCGGCATCCACCATCGACGCCCCCCAACGCGGCCACCGCCTCGTCGACTACTGCGACGCGGCCGGCATCGCCCGGCTCGTCACGGACGAGGACATCATCCCCGTGGAGACATTCATCGGGTACGGGCGGTGGTTCCAGGAGCAGCTGGTGCCCGGCCTGGAGCAGGTGCGGGTCGTCTCGGTGGACCGCAAGGCGGGCGGTGGCTTCGAACTCAAGCTGGACTCGGGTGAGTTGTTCACCGCGCGGGCGGTCGTGGTGGCGACGGGCCTGTCCGGGCTGGCCCATCTGCCCGCCGAACTCGCGGGAGCGGCCGTGGACGGCCCCACCCCCACCGGCCCGGTCTCGCACAGCTCCCAGCACCACGACCTGAGCCGGTTCGCGGGCAAGGAACTCGTGGTCGTCGGCGCGGGCCAGTCCGCGCTGGAGACCGCCGCGCTGGCCGCCGAGGCGGGTGCGCACGTGCGCGTGGTCTCCCGGGGCCGGGGCAGGGTGTCCTTCGGCGCGCCGCCGTGGAAGCAGCCGAGGCTGCGCCCCGAGTCGCCCTTCGGCCGCGCCTGGTCGCTGTGGGCGCTGAGCTACTACCCCCACCCGTACCGGTATCTGCCCGCCGAGGCCCGCCACTACCTGGTACGCCGGGTGCTCGGCCCGCTCGGCGCATGGTGGCTGCGGGACCGCTTCGAGGGCAAGGTGGAGGTGCGTGAGGTGGCGTCCGTCGCCCGCGCCCACGCGTCCGAGGGATCACCGGTCCTCACACTCCGGACACACGGCGGCCGTACGCAGGAGCTGCCGGCCGACCATGTCATCGCGGCGACCGGCTACCGCGTCGACATCGCCGCGATGGACTTCCTCGGGCACGAGCTGCGCACGGAACTGGTGGTGAGCCGGGGCACGCCGAAACTGGGCGCGGGGTTCCGGTCGTCCGTGCCGGGCCTGTACTTCACGGGCCTGCCGGCCGCGGCGTCGTACGGACCGGTGATGCGCTTCGTGTGCGGTACCGAGTTCGCGTCCCCGCGCCTGGCGAAGCACCTGGCGGGGGCGCACGGCTGAGGCGGCGGCCGCACCGAAGGGGCGCGCCGGGAATCGCGCCCCTTCCTCGGCCGGACGCTCGACGACCCGGCGGGTCAGGGCGTCGACGCCGTACGCCCGGTCCGCGACGAGAGCGAACGGCGGGTGGGCGGTCTGCCGGCCGAGCTGTCCCACCGACCCCGCCGGACGGTCAACGGCCCCCGCGGCCGAACGCCCCCGCGATCAACGGCCCCTGTGACGGGCGTCGTTGCGCACGAGATACCGGACGTCGTCCGGTTCCCGCCGGGCCGATGGGGCGTTCGATCCGTATCCTCTCGATCATGGCCGCTCCCACCGCATATTCACTCATCGCCACTGACCTGGACGGAACGCTGCTGCGCCGCGACGACACGTTCTCCGACCGGTCCCTCGCCGCGCTGGCGAGGGCGGCCGGGGCCGGCGCCCAGCACCTCGTGGTGACGGGACGGCCGGCCCCCAGGGTGCGACCACTGCTCGACGCCCTCGGCACCAGGGGGCTCGCGGTGTGCGGACAGGGCGCGCAGCTGTACGACGCCGGCGCGAACCGTCTGCTGTGGTCGGTGACCCTGGACCGTGAGCTGGCCGAGACCGCGCTCGGCAAGATCGAGGCCGAGGTCGGAGAGGTGTACGCGGCCGTCGACCAGGACGGCGTGGACGGGCTGACGCTGATCGAGCCGGGCTATCTCATGCCGCACCCGACGCTTCCGGCCGTACGGGTGCCGCGGCGGGACGACCTGTGGACCGAGCCCATCAGCAAGGTCCTGCTGCGCCATCCCCTGCTCTCCGACGACGAGTTGGCGTCCGAGGCCCGCGGAGCCGTCGGTTCGCTCGCCACGGTCACCATGTCGGGACCCGGCACCGTCGAACTCCAGCCATGCGGCATCACCAAGGCGACCGGGCTCGCCCTCGCCGCCGATCACCTGGGCCTCACCCCGGCGCGGACCATCGCCTTCGGCGACATGCCCAACGACATCCCCATGTTCGACTGGGCGGCCCACGGCGTCGCCATGGCCAACGCCCATCCCGAGCTCAAGGCCGTCGCCGACGAGATCACCACGTCGAACGAGGACGACGGCATCGCCGTCGTCCTCGAGCGGTTGTTCCCCGGCCGGTAAGCGGCCGGAAGGTCGGCTCAGTACGCCCCGAAGACGTTGTCGATCGAGCCGTACCTCGCGGCGGCGTAGTTGCACGCCGCCGTGATGTTCGCCACCGGGTTGTAGGGGTCGAACGCGGTGCCGGGCACGTGGTACGCGGCGAACGTCGGGTCGATGACCTGGAGGAGACCCTTGGACGGGGTGCCCTTCGCGGCGTTGGAGTCCCAGTTGTTGATGGCGAGCGGGTTGCCGGACGACTCGCGGATGACGTTGCGGTAGATGCCGTTGTACGTGCCCGGAATGTTGTGCTTTGCCATGATGTCCAGGGACTCACGGATCCAGCCGTCGAGGTTGTTGGTGTACGTCACGGCGGAGGACGGAGCGGCCGCGGTGGTGGCGGGGGTGGCGGCGGACGCGCCGGTCGCCCCCAGGAGCGGCAGGGCGAGGACGGCGACACCCGTTCCCGCGACGGCGAGGGTGCGGGCGAATCGGGCGGGCATGGCGAACGCGGGCATGTCGAATTTCCTCTCCGGCGCCTGCGAGGTGAGCTGTCGGGTTCGGGCTGGAGATGCCCGGCCGCGTCCGAGGACGCGGCTTCACCCCGAGCCGCTCCGGCGTGGTGACCGGACGGCGACTTACCTGGTTTCCCCGCTCCTGCCGTGCGTGAGTGAGTGGTGGATTGATCGGGCGGCGGCAGGATTTGGCGATCCGCCCGGGTCCGGAACGTATGCGAGAGCACATGTCGGGAACAAGTGGCGAAATCACAGCACGGTGTATTTGACCTTGATGCCAGGCAAAAGGATCATTTGATGCATTAGGGAGACAGGGGTCAACTTGCCTTTCGCAAAGGGGAAGTTGACGTTCCGGATGTGGGGTGGCGATCCACGCCCGCGTGACCCAATTCACGTGCGTGGATGGAATTTTACGGAGCTACCACCCAATACGGGCAACTCGGGCACGGTTTTCCTGGAGCGCCCACCGCGCGCTAAGCGCGGATACTTCATGCCATTTCGGACAGTTCCGGCTATCCCGCTGTCCGGGGAATCCTCTTCCGCCACGTCCGGTGGAACACCACCTCGTCACCGTCCTTGCAGATCACCTCGTCCGAGGTGATGAAGTCCGCCGCGTCGCAGGTGACTTCGGACCGCGTCCGCACGCTCGCGTCCCACGCCAGGTCCGGGCGGTGCAGCCGGATCGACCAGTCCGAGCGGGTGCGGGCCGACAGGGGGTCGGACGCGTCGACCGTGTAGGTCTCCCGGGCGTCCTCGGTGAGCTCCAGCCCGTCGGGGTACACCCGGGTACCGCCGTGACGCGGGTCGTCCTCGAAACGCGGGTCGTCCTCCAGGCGCCACCGGCCGGCCGCCACATCGCGTACGACCAGCCGCTCCGGCCGGGGTTCGTCGAGAGTGACCGGGCTGACGACACCGAGCGGCTCGGCCTGCTCCGGCTCCTCGAAGCGAATGGCCGGGTCCGACTCCCTTGCCCGCACCGGCAGTTGGAGCGCACTGCCCGCCGGGTCCAGTGTGAAGCCGGCCTCCGAGCCCGGCTGCGGCCAGATCCACGGCCAGTACGCGGAGGAGACCGCGAGGCGGATGCGGTGGCCGGGCGGGAAGGCGTGTCCGATGCCGTTCAGCTCGAAGGTCACGTCCTCCGTCGCGCCCGGCTGCCATGCCGTGGCGCGGTCACGGCCGTGGCGTGCCGACAGGTTCAGGACGCCCCGGGTGAGGAGGGTCGACGAGCCGTCGGGGAACACCTCGCACAGCCGCGCGATCACCTGCCCCCGGGGTGCCCACGAGGTCAGCCGCAGCCGCACCCTCGGCCGCCCCAGCACCCAGGTCTCCGCCGCCACTTCGAACTCGAAGCACGCCGACTTCGCGTCCTCGTCGCGCTGGTCGGGCGGCAGGTCGGCGTCGTTCCCCACGGGCAGCAAGCGGCCGGCGTCCACCCCCGTGTGCATCGGCGACCGGACGAGCACGGGCGCGCCCTGGAGCCCGTACGACACCGGGGTCACGGCGGGCGACGGCCACGCGGCGTCCCCCACCCAGCGGCCCGGCAGGACGTCGTACACCGTCGCCGGAGGATGCGAGTCGCCGATGTACGAGCGGAGCAGCGGCTCGGCCATCACTCCGTTCGTGCCTGTGCCTGTGTCCGTGTCCGTGTCCGTGTCCGTGTCCTTGAGCCAGTGGTCCCACCAGCGCAGCGTCTCCTGGAGGAAGCCGATCGCCGGGCCGGGCGGCAGGCCGCGGTCCGGGTACTGGTGCGACCACGGGCCGATCAGCCCCCGCACACGATCGGGCGGAAGGCACTCGACCAGCCGCAGCACCGTGTCGCGGTACGGGTCGTGCCAGCCGCCGACGGCGAGGACGGCGGCCCTGATCGCGCCGTAGTCCTCGCGGACGCCGCCGGGGCGCCAGTAGCCGTCCCGCGTCTGGTGCTCCAGCCAGGTGTGGATGAAGGGGGTCACCGACTCCAGGCGTTCGGTCCACATGTCCCGCCACATCACCGCGCCCACGTGCGCCGGGTCCGGGGGGCGGGAGGCGAACGCGAGCATCGTCGCCGCCCAGGCGTGCATGCCGACCGCGAGGACGGAGCCTCCCCGGTAGTGGACGTCGTGGTCGTAGCGGTCGTCCGGCGAGCAGACCGTGACGACCGCCTTGAGCGGCTCGGGCGCGCGGGCCGCGATCCGCAGGGCGTCGAAGCCGCCCCAGGAGATGCCGAACATGCCGACCCGCCCGCTGCACCAGGGCTGGGCCGCCAGCCACTCGATCACCTCCACCCCGTCGGCCGCCTCCGCCTCCGCGTGGGTGTCGCCCGGCATGCCCTCCGAGTTGCCGTGCCCGCGGATGTCCACCCGGACGGAGGCGTAGCCGTGACCCGCGTACCAGGGGTGGCGCTGCCAGTCGCGGGCGGCGGTCTCGTCCGTGAGGCGGTACGGGAGGTACTCCAGCAGGGCGGGGACCGGCTCGCCGGTCAGCGGGCGCCACACGCGCGCGTACAGCCGTGTTCCGTCCTGGAGCGGGACGAGGAGGTCGTCGTGGGTGGTCTCGTAGGGAAAGGACGTCCGGATGCGCGCGCTCATCGGGGTGACCTACGGGACACTGTATCCACTCCCGTTTGTATCGCTACATATACCTTGTTATCACCTGATCAAGAACATACCGGTCGTGATCCGATACCGCCCGGCCTGGAACCGTGGGCGCTCGTGGTGATCGAAACGTGACCGGATACGCTGACTTGAGTGATGGCAGCGACAGATCGACAAACAGCTCGACAAGCGCGAGTGTTCGACGGGCGACGTCATCGAGCTAGTGACCGACCTTGAGACCGACCGTGTGATCGTCAGTAGACGTCAGCAGACAGGAGACCCCTCGTGACCGTCGTCGGGCCGTTCGGGCTGAGCGTGCGGGACCAGGCTCTCGAAGCCGATGTCCAGGCCGGGTTGGCGGCTGTCGAGGAGGGTTTGCTCGAAGCCACCAAGAGCGAGGTCCCGTTCATCACGGAGGCCGCGCAGCATCTCGTGCGCGCGGGCGGGAAGCGGTTCAGGCCGCTGCTCGTGATGCTCGCCGCGCGGTTCGGTGATCCGTACGCGCCGGGGCTCGTGCCCTCGGCCGTGGTGGTGGAACTGACCCACCTCGCCACGCTGTACCACGACGACGTCATGGACGAGGCGGACGTGCGACGCGGGGTCCCCAGCGCGAACGCCCGCTGGGGCAACTCGGTCGCGGTCCTCACCGGCGACTTCCTCTTCGCCCGCGCCTCGCACATCCTCGCCGACCTCGGCCCGGAGGCGGTGCGCGTCCAGGCGGAGGCGTTCGAGCGGCTGGTGACCGGGCAGATCCTGGAGACCGCTGGGCCGATGGACGGCCGCGACCCCGTGGAGCACTACCTGGAGGTGCTGAGCGGCAAGACCGGGGCGCTGGTGGCGGTGGCGTGCCGGTTCGGGGCGATGATGTCCGGGGCCGACGAGACGGTCGTGGACGTGCTCACGCAGTACGGGGAGCGGCTGGGCGTGGCCTTCCAGCTCGCCGACGACGTGCTCGACATCGCCTCCGACTCGCACGAGTCCGGGAAGACGCCCGGCACGGATCTGCGCGAAGGCATTCCGACGCTGCCGGTGCTGCGGCTGCGGGAGCGGGTGGCCCGGCTCGGGCTGGCCGAGGACATCGCCCTGTGCGAGCTGCTGGACTCCGACCTGACGGACGACGCGCGGCACGCGGAGGCGCTGACCCGGCTGCGGGCGCACCCCGCGCTGGAGCAGGCCCGCAAGGACACCGTGCGGTACGTGGAGGACGCGCGGGCCGCCCTGGCGCCGCTGGCGGAGTGCAACGCGAAGGCCGCGCTGATCGAGCTGTGCGACGCGGTGGTGCACCGGGCCGGGTGAGGCCGGGTTGGTTTCTGCCCGATACCGGCAGGTCGTCCGTGTTGTGATGCAGGTCACATCCTTAGAATGAGTCCAGGCTGAGATTCATTCCGTACTCCCGCACAGAAGCTGACACAGGGGGTGTCAGTCGGTAAACGGGGAGTTTTCCGATCATGGGTACTGACGCTACGTTCGCGAAGCGCCGCAAGAACCTGATCATCACCGGTGTCGCGGTGGCCGCCGCGGCCGGAGTGGCCGCCGCCGTCATCCCGGCGGTCGCCGCCGGCGGGAACGGCGGGGCGGGCCACGGCACGGCCCACACCGGGCACGGGGGCCAGAGCATCGTCACGCAGGGCGGTGCCGTCGGCGGCAGCGGCGGCAGTGGGGGCGCCATCCTCGCCGCCAGTCTCCGAGGGGCCAACGAGGTCCCGGTCGCCGGCGGTCCCGCCGTCGGCGACAAGGACGGCGCGGCCCTGGAGTTCATCAGGGTCAAGGGGGACACCGTGTCCGTCGCCGTGACCTGGCGCGGCACCGGAAAGCCGACCCTGCTCCACATCCACCAGGGCGCCAAGGGGACCAACGGCGGCGTCAAGATCGACTTCAGCGAGCTCCTGGAGAAGGGCGTCCGGCACCACAGCGTCGTCGGGTCCGTCAAGGTCAAGGACGCCGCGCTGCTCTCGCAGTTGAAGACCGACCCGGGGGCGTTCTACGCCAATCTGCACACCGCGCAGTTCCCGGGCGGAGCCGTCCGCGGCCAGCTCCACAAGGTCACCACCGCCTTCGACTTCCGGCACGCCCTGAACAACTTCCAGGCATCGGTGGTCAAGGGCAAGCAGATCTACGAGTGCAAGCCCGCCGAGGGCGGCGGCTACGCGTTCGCCCAGCGGGACGTCGCCGCGCGGCTCGGCGGCGACATCGCGCACTCGTTCGTGAAGCCCAACTCCGGTACTCCACAGTGGGTCGCCCCCGACCGCAGCGCCGTCACCGGCACGCTCATCAGCAAGACGGCCAACGGCGACAAGAACATCCCGGAGCTCGACCTCAAGGCCACCCGGTCCGGCAAGCACCGGGGGCTGCTGGCCCACACGGCCGAGATCCTGCGTCTGAACACCGTGGGCGGGGTAGCCCCGGCCGGCTCCTGCTCGCCGGGCACGGTCGTGGGCGTGCCGTACCAGGCCGACTACGTGTTCGTGCAGCGCTGACCAGGAGGTCACCCGGGTGGCGCCTGCCCCGCACGACCCCTACGGGTCGGGGGAGGCGTCACCCCTGTCATGTCATACCCCAGCAGTACACGGAGTTGAGCCCGGGGTCTGACGCTTCTTCGCGGCCGATTTGGTCATATGGAAGTCACCACTTCACAGCAATTCGGGTGAGAATGGCGGCCAGAGGGTGGGGGCACCTCCCCGCGCGAGCGAAGTCCGAGCTCGGGGGAAGTGCAGGACGGTAGGCCGCCGCCGACGACGGAGGTAAGGCACACATGGCACCGTACGAATCCGACGACAGCACCAGGGCCGACGAGGCCGAGGACGTGCGCGCCGGCCGACGCAAGGCCACGCGGTACGTCGTCCCGGTCACGGTGGTGGGGTTGGCGGCGGCGACCATCGGGCTCGTCCCGGCGCTCGCCGACTCCGGCGACCCGGACCTGCCGAAGATCACCGCACAGCAACTCATCGAGAAGATCGCCAAGTCGGACGTCCAGCAGCTGTCCGGCACGGTGAAGATCAGCACCGACCTGGGCCTGCCGGACCTGGGCGGGCTGGAGAGCGGCTTCCTGTCCGGCGCGGCCCAGGGCTCCGGCGGGGACGGCTCGTCCGCCGACCCCTCGGCCAAGCTGATGGAGCTGGCCTCCGGCACGCACACGCTGCGCGTCGCGGCCGACGGCGAGGACAAGCAGAAGCTCTCGCTCCTGGACAAGGCCGCCGAGTACAGCATCATCCGCAACGGCGCCGACGTCTGGGCGTACGACAGCGCGTCGAACGAGGCGTACCACGCGAAGGACGCGGCGAGCGGCGAGAAGTCGGACAAGGCCCGGCCTGACGACGTGCCGGCCACGCCGAAGGAGATGGCCGACGAGGCGCTGAAGGCGGTCGACGACACGACGTCCGTGGCGGTCGACGGCACGGCCCAGGTCGCGGGCCGCGACGCGTACAAGCTGGTCATCAAGCCGAAGCAGTCCGGCTCCACGGTCGGCGCGATCACCATCGCGGTGGACGCGAAGACGGGGCTGCCGCTGAAGTTCACGCTGACCCCGGCCAAGGGCGGCGCGGCCGTCGTGGACGCGGGCTTCACCCAGGTCACCTTCGCCAAGCCGTCGGCGTCGACGTTCGACTTCACGCCGCCGAAGGGCACGAAGGTCACCCAGGACGGTGACGGGGCGAAGGTCCCCGAGCACTCCGGGAAGCCCGGTTCCGGCAAGGACCTCGGCGCGGGTCTCGACGGTCTCAAGACCATGGGCAAGGGCTGGAGCACCATCGTCCGGCTCGACGACGGAGGCGGCTCGGGCCTGCCGACCGGCTCCGACTCGTCCGGCAACAGCGACGTCTCCGGGTTCCTGAACTCCCTCGGCGACCACGTCAGCGGCTCGTTCGGCTCGGGCACGGTCTTCTCGACCCGCCTGGTCAACGCGCTGATCACGGACGACGGCAAGGTGTACGCGGGTGCGGTCACCAAGGACGCGCTGGTGAAGGCGGCGAACGCCGGAAAGTGAGTGCCGCGTCGGGCTCGGCGAAGTGAGGGAGCGTATGGAGGAACTGTCCGCCGCGGAGCCGGGCCCCGAGCCGGGCCCGGAGCCGGAGTCGGCTCCGGAGTCGGAGTCGGAGCCGGGGCCGGCGGGTGCGGGTGACGCCCCGGGGGACGGGGTGATCGTCACCCGCGCCCTCACCAAGCGCTACCGCGGCGGACAGCTCGCCGTCGACGGGCTCGATCTGACCGTCCCGGCGGGCAGCGTCTTCGGCTTCCTCGGGCCCAACGGCTCCGGCAAGACCACCACCATCCGCATGCTGATGGGCCTGATCGAGCCGACCTCGGGCACGGCGCGCGTCCTGGGGCGGCCCATGCCCCGCTCCGCGCGCACCGTGCTCCCGCACATCGGCGCCCTCATCGAGGGCCCGGCCCTCTACGGCTTCCTCTCGGGGCGCGACAACCTCCTGCGGTACGACGCCGCCGACCCGACCGCCGACCCGCGCACCCGGCGTACGCGGGTCGCGGCCACGCTGGACCGGGTGGGCCTGACGGCCGCCGCCGGCAAGAAGGCGAAGGCGTACTCGCTGGGCATGAAGCAGCGGCTCGGGCTCGCGGCCGCGCTCCTCCAGCCCCGCCGCCTCCTCGTCCTGGACGAGCCGACCAACGGCCTCGACCCGCAGGGCATGCGCGAGATCCGTTCCCTGGTGCGGGAGCTGGCCTCCGACGGCACCACCGTCTTCCTCTCCTCCCACCTGCTCGACGAGATCGAGCAGGTGTGCACGCACGCGGCGGTGATGGCGCAGGGACGTCTGATCACCCAGGGCGCGGTGGCGGATCTCGCCGCCGGGGCGCGCGGACGCCTGGTGGTGACCACCCCGGACGTGACGGATGCGGCACGGGTGCTGAAGGAACAGGGCGTGGCCGACATCGTGGTGGCCGAGGACCGGGTGACCGGGGAACCCCCGGACGGCGAACTCGCCGAGCTGAACGCCGCGTTGGTCACGGCCGCCGTCCGCGTACGCGGCTTCGGCGTCGAACGGGCCTCACTGGAGGACGCGTTCGTGGCGCTGACGGGGGAGGGCTTCGATGTCGCGGGCTGAGGCAGTGACGACCGCGGCGGCCGGAGAGGTACGCCGTCCGAGCCCGCTGTGGACCCTCGGCCTGCTGCGCAGCGAACTGGTCACCACCTTCCGCCGCTGGCGCACGCTCGCCCTCCTCGCCGTCCTGGCGGCCGTACCGGTCCTTGTCGGGATCGCGGTCAAGATCGAGACGAACGACGGTTCCGGGCCCGGCGGGGGCGGCGGCGAGGGCCCGGCGTTCATCACCCAGATCACCAACAACGGACTGTTCCTGGTCTTCACGGCGCTGGCCGCGACACTGCCGTTCTTCCTGCCGATGGCGATCGGTGTCATCGCGGGCGACGCGATCGCCGGCGAGGCGAACGCGGGCACCCTGCGCTACCTGCTGGTCGCCCCCGCGGGCCGCACCCGCCTGCTGCTCACCAAGTACGCGACGACGATGGCCTTCTGCGTCGTCGCCACCCTGGTCGTCGCGGTCTCGGCGCTCGCGGTCGGCGCGCTGCTGTTCCCGCTGGGGGAGCTGACGACGATCTCGGGCACCCGGATCAGCTTCGGCGAAGGACTGGCCCGCGCCCTGCTGATCGCCCTGGTGGTCGCCGCGTCGCTCGTCGGTGTGGCGGCGCTCGGCCTGTTCGTCTCGACGCTGACCAACAGCGGCATCGCGGCGATGGCGACGACCGTGGGCCTGCTGATCACCGTCCAGATCCTCGACCAGATCCCCCAACTGCACGCACTCCAGCCGTACTTCTTCTCGCACTACTGGCTGTCGTTCGCCGACCTCATGCGGGACCCCGTCTACTGGGACGACCTGCTCCACAACCTGGGCCTGCAAGCCCTCTACGCGGCGGTCTTCGGCTCGGCGGCCTGGGCGCGCTTCACGGCGAAGGACATCACCGCGTAACTGCTTCCGGCCGCCGCAGCCGCTTCCGGGCAGCTCTCAGACAGCTTGGTGCGGGAAACGGGCGAGCTCCGGCTCCCGCGCGAAGAACGTCTTCGCGCGCGTCAGCGCCTCGGTGTCCTTGCGGACGTCGCCGGGGGCGCTGCCGTTGCCGAGGAGGACGCCGCCGAAGCGCATGCCCAGGTACGCGGCGGTGTTGTTGAGCGTGCCGGCGAGAGGATCGGCGACGGAGGGCTCGTCGGCGGCGAGCACGGTGACGCCCCAGAGGTTCCGGCCCGCCATGGTCTTCTTGAAGTCGAGACCGGGGACACGCAGCCAGTCGGACCAGTGGTCGAGGTAGCGCTTGGTGTGGCTGGACACCGAGTACCAGTAGAGCGGCGAGGCGATCACCACGTCGGTCGCGGCGACGGTGGCGTCGAGCAGCAGCGCGAGTTCGTCGTCCGCGGGGCGGCCGTGGTCGGTGTCGTGCCGCTGATCCCCGAAGTCGGGCAGGCGGTGACCGGCGAGGCTGATCCACTGCTGCTCCACATCGCCGGGCAGCTGCTCGGCGGCCGCGCGGGCGAGCAGCTCCGTGTTGCCGTTGCTGCGGCTGCTGCCGAGGACGAAGAGGAAGCGGCGAGGCATGACGACTCCTTGGATGCTGGAACGCACGGCGACTATATGCACAGACAATATGTGCATGTGCATGCAGCCGTCCAGGGTGCGCCGGCACGGGCCGGCTGCCGGGGAACCCCTCGGGACGTCAGTGGTGGGTGCTGCCGGGGTACCCCTCGGGACGTCAGTGGTGGGTGCTGCCGGGGTACCCCTCGGGACGGCCGCGGTGGGGAGGTCAGCGCGGCGCTCTTCTCCCGGTCTGCGGAGCCGGTGTGCCGGTCAGGCGGCCCAGTTGTTCGCACTCGCGCGGTGGGGGACCGTCCAGCTCACCGGTCCGCCATGCGGGCACCCACGGCACCCGGTACACATCGATCACCGATTCGATGACCTTGATCCGCTGGGCGAGTTGACGCGGCAGGCGCCCCGGCGCGTCCGCGACCAGGACGACGGCGTCGAGGTCGAGCCCCGGCGGCGCCTCGCCCCGCCGGAAGGTGTCGACGGTGTGCGAGACGGCGTCAAGACCGGCCGCGTGCGTACGCCCGACCAGGAGTACCGACGCCGGTTCGCCGCGCTCGGGCCGGGGCCAGTTCCGTCCGGCGTCGTGGCCGCCGAAGACGTTGGCGAGCGTCGTGGTGCCCGCCCCGCCGTGGGTGGCGACCCAGGAGAACCGCCGCGGGCTGGCGCTGACCTGGGCGGCCTCCCGGCGCGGCTGCGGCTCGCCGCCGCCCACCGGCCCGCGGATCCAGATCTCGGGCCCGCCCGGTCCGTGCTCCGGCTGCGCGCTCCCCTGCATCACCACTCTCCTCCTGGTCGTCCCCCATTCTTCGGGTCCGGTGAACGGCCGAACCAACGGGGTGCCGGTTCCTGGGACGAGTCTGTGACGCCGTGGTGACGCGAGACGCGGGCGGGAACCGGGAGACTTGACTCGGTACATCAGTACATCAGTACAGAGGCCACGGGGACGGCGCGTGCGACGGCCGGGTCCGGCACCGTGGCCGACGCTGAGACGAGGAGGGGAACCGTGGCGCGTACGGGAACGAACGTCGCGCGGTCCGGCCCGCGTACGCTGGCATACACCCCTTCGCCGACCGGTTCCCCAACCGATTCCTCAGCCGACCGACCCGAGTGAGGGAACGATGTCTCGACTCAGCCGCGAACACAGGCGGGGGCGCTCCGCCGCGGGATCCGGGCCCCGGACGGACGCGGACGCCGGGGTGACCCCGATCGAGGTCCGGGTGCCGGTCGCCCAGGACGGAACGCCGGGTGGCGGCGCGACGGTCGGCGGCATGCCGGTCGTCGCGAGAGCGGGGGAGACGCTCCAGGAAGCCGTGCTGAACTACCTCCACCGTCTCACCCTCGCCACCGGCCACCCCGTCCTCGCGTCGGTCCACGACGAACGGATCGGGTGCGTGGTGCCGATCCGGGTGCACGGGGACGGGTCGAGCGAGTTCACGGGCGAGCCGGTGCGGGTGGGAACGCCGGCCGGGGGTACGGGAGCGGCCGGTGGCGGGGAAGCCGCGGCGCCTCCGCCTCCGCCTCCGCCCCCGCCATCGCCCCCGCGGCCGGTGGTCGAGCCGCCCGTGCCGCAGCGGCCTGTCGCCGGTCCGGTGGGCCCGCCCGTGCCGGGTGACGCGCCCCAGGGGCCGCCGCCGCGCCGTGACAAGGCCACGCACCTGCTGCGGGCGGTGGCGGAGCCGACGCCCGCCGCGCAGTGGACGCCCCCGCAGCAGTCCGTCGCACCGGCACCGGCTCCCGCTCCCGCTCCCGTGGAGCGTCCCGCCTCGACGCCGACGCATGTGCTGCGTGCCCTGCCCGAATCGGCTGCGACGCACCAGCCCGAGCAGGTCCAGGCCCCCGAGGCGCCCAAGGGGCCCAAGGTGCCGGAGGGGGCCGAGGCGGTGGCGAGCGAGGCGGAGGAGACGCCCGTACGCGCCGGAGGCACCGTCTCGACGTTCGTTCTGCGTGCCGTGCCGGAACAGGCCCCTTGGATCACTGTGGCGCCCGGCCTCGCACAGGCGCTCCCGGGCGCCCCCACCGGCCAAGGCGCCCCGGCTCCGGCCCCCGGTACCGTCTCGCCCCCGACCGGAGCGTTCGGCCCCGCCCCGACGACGGCCACACCGCCGCCCGGGCCCGCGCCATGGGAACCGGCGCCCGCACCGGAACCGGCACCTGCACCCGCACCGGCACCGGCACAGGGGCGTACGCCCACCCCTGACGCCGGCCCGAACATCGACTCCGGCTCCGGATCCGGCGCTGACCCCGACCTGGACCCGTACGCGGCCCCCGCCTGGAAGCCCACCCCCGCGCCGAGGACCGTCCCCGTGGCCGAGGTCGAGGAGGTCAAGGAACCTCCCGTGCGGGAATTCGACTCGGTGGCCGAGGCCGTACTGGCGCCGGAGTCGGGGTCAGGGCCCGACGGTGCCGCCGCCGGACCGCTCGCCGCACCCATGGCCCGGATCAACGAGGCCGTGAAGCAGGGCCGGATCGAGGAGGCGGCCGCGATGGCCGAGGAGGCCGTCCACGGGGCCGCCGCCACCCTCGGCCCGGAGCATCCGGACGTTCTGCGGCTGCGTGAACTCACCGCGTACATCGCGTACTTGGCCGGAGACGCCCTGCGCTCCTTCCACCTCTCCCTCGACCTGGCCCGGCTCCGCCGCCGCGCTCGCGACCCGCGTGGCGCCTACGGCAACGTCCAGAGCGCGGCCGCCGCCTGGCGTGCCGTCCGCGACCCGGTCCAGGGCCTCCACCTCGGCCGGGACCTCATCGGCGTGTGGACCGAACTCGCCGCCGAGCCGGGCCCCGCCGCCGAGGATCTCGACCAGCTCGAGTCGGCCCGCAACCGCATGGGCCGCCTCGCCGAACGCGCCCGCACCCTCACCGAGAACCCGTAGGACCCACAGGACCCACAGGACCCGTAGACCCGAAGAACCCACAGGACCCGTAGACCCGAAGAACCCGTAGGGCCCGTAGAACTCAGGGCCCTACGGGTTCGGTTCCACTCGGGTTCTACTCCGGTTCTACCCCGGCGTTACGAGGACAGCGACCACACCGCGTACGCCAGCGCGTCCGCGTTCCGGTCGAGTGCCGTGTCGTTGATGTTCGACGACGTGTCGCACGAGGAGTGGTAGCAGGCGTCGAAGGCCTTGCCCGACGTACCGCCCCACTTCGCCGCCTGGGCCGCCGTCTTGATGTAGTCCGCGCCGCTGAACAGGCCGCCGACGGGAATGCCCGCGTTCTTGAACGGAGCGTGGTCGGAGCGGCCGTCGCCCTCGGTCTCCGGCTCCGTCGCGATGCCGAGGCCCGTGAAGTAGGTCTTGAAGGTCTTCTCGATGGTCGGGTCGTCGTCGTAGACGAAGTAGCCGGGGTTCGGCGAGCCGATCATGTCGAAGTTCAGATAGCCGCTGATCGCCGAACGGTTGGCGGTGGAGAGACTGTTGACGTAGTAGCGCGAGCCGACCATGCCCAGTTCCTCGGCGCCCCACCAGGCGAATCTGAGGTGCTTGGTGGGCTGGTAGTTCGTGCGGGCGACGGCCAGCGCGGTCTCCAGGACCGCCGCCGAGCCGGAACCGTTGTCGTTGATGCCGGGCCCGGCCGTGACGCTGTCCAGGTGTGAGCCGGACATGACAACCTGATTTGTGTTGCCGCCGGGCCAGTCGGCGATCAGGTTGTACCCGGTGCGGCTGGAGGACGTGAACTGCTGGACGGTCGTGGTGAATCCGGCCGCGTCCAGCTTGGCCTTCACATAGTCGAGGGACGCCTTGTAGCCGGTGCGGCCGTGCGCGCGGTTGCCGCCGTTGGCGGTGGCGATGGACTGGAGCTGGGCGAGATGGGCCTTCACGTTGGCCACGGGGAGATCGGGCGCGGCGGCGGCCGCCACCGGGGCCGGTGCGGCCCCGGATATCGCGCCGCCGGTGAGGAGCGTGGCGGCCGCGACGACGAGAGCCGTCGAGGCGCGCCCAGGAACGGAGAGCTTCATGTGGGGGGCTCCGAATTCCATGGGGAATCCACGGGTGACCCAGGAGTGGGGCACCGGGATCCCCTGGCGAATGGGGTGCCTGGATGGTGAATGTGCGACTAACTCTCCGTCAAGAGCGATATTCGGTCACGGGTGTTCGTATACCGGCGTGATCTGCTCGTCCGCGACGATGCGGCTCGGCGCCGTCCGGAGCGCGCGCGACGCCCGGTGGGCCGCCCGCAGCGCGTCCCAGGTCAGCAGCGACAGCGCGAGCCAGACCAGTGCGAAGCCCGCCCAGCGCTCCGGCGGCATGGCTTCGTGGAAGTAGAGGATGCCCAGCAGGAACTGGAAGACGGGCGCCAGGTACTGGAGCAGGCCGAGCGTGGAGAGCGGTACGCGGATCGCGGCGGCGCCGAAGCAGACGAGGGGGATCGCGGTGACCACGCCGGTGGAGGCGAGCAGCGCCGCGTGACCCGCGCCGCCCTGGGTGCCGAAGGTCGAGCCGCCGCTCGCCGTCAGCCACAGCAGATAGGCGAGCGCGGGCAGGAACTGGATCGCGGTCTCGGCGGCCAGTGACTCGATGCCGCCGAGGTTGACCTTCTTCTTCACCAGGCCGTACGTCCCGAAGGAGAAGGCGAGGCACAGGGAGATCCACGGCGGCTGGCCGTAGCCGACGGTGAGGACGACCACGGCGGTGAAGGCGACGCCCACCGCCGCCCACTGCCAGGGCCGCATCCGTTCCTTGAGGATCAGGACGCCCAGCGCGATGGTGACAAGCGGATTGATGAAGTACCCGAGCGACGCCTCGACCACGTGTCCGGCGTTCACCGCCCAGATGTAGACGCCCCAGTTGACGGTGATGACCGCCGCGGCGACCGTGACGAGGGCCAGTTTGCGCGGCTGCCGCAGCAGTTCGCCGGCCCAGGCCCAGCGCCGCATGACCAGCAGCGCGACGGCGACGAGGGCGAGGGACCAGACCATCCGGTGGGCGAGGATCTCGACCGCCCCGGCGGGCTTCAGCAGCGGCCAGTACAGGGGGACGAGCCCCCACATGCCGTACGCGGCGACTCCGTTCAGCAGACCTGTCCGCTGCTCGCTCTTCGACCCCGTCGCGCCCTTCGACTGCACGGCCACCGACACCTCCCTCACGCGCGGCTGCTCCCGCACAGCCTCCACGAAGGTAGCGCCGACCACCCCCGGCTGTCATGCCCGTATCGCCATACGGTCATGACAGCCGGGGGTGCGTCCCCGAGTGGCGCGTCAGCCCTTGAGGGCCACCGCGATCGAGTCGGCGATCGGCGTGGTCGGACGGCCGGTCAGGCGGGAGAGGTCGCCGCTGTCGATGACCAGCTCGCCCTTCTGGATGGACGCGTCCACGCCCGCCAGGATCGTGGCGAAGGGCCCGGGCAGTCCCGCGCCGGTCAGGATGCCGACGAGGGCTTCCGGGGAGACGGCGTTGTCGGCGATCTCCTTGCCGGTCTGCCGGCTCAGCTCGGCCGCGTACTCGGCGAGGCTCCACGCGGCGTCGCCGCCCAGCTCGTACGTCTTGTTCTCGTGGCCCTCGCCGGTCAGTACGGCGACGGCGGCGGCCGCGTAGTCGGCGCGGGCGGCGGAGGAGATCCGGCCCTCGCCGGCGGCGTGGGTGACGGCGTTGTGCTCCAGTACCGGGGCGAGCTGCTCGGTGTAGTTCTCGTTGTACCAGCCGTTGCGCAGCAGCGCGTACGGCACTCCGGAGGCCAAGATCGCCTCCTCGGTGCCGCGGTGGTCGTCGGCGAGGGCGGCCGTCAGGCTGCCGGGGGCGCTGGTGTACGCGAGGAGCGCCACGCCGGCGGCCTTGGCGGCGTTCAGGACGACCTTGTGCTGGCCGACGCGGCCCTTGTCGAACTCGTTGCCGGAGATGAGGAGCACGCGGTCGCCGGCGGCGAGGAGGCCGTCGAAGGTCTCGGGGGTGTTGTAGTCGGCGACCGCGATCCGCACACCGCGGGCCGCGAGGGGGGCGGCCTTCTCCGCGCTGCGGACGACCGCGGTGATCTGGTCGGCCGGGACCTTCTCCAGCAGCTGCTCGATGACGAGGCTGCCGAGGTGGCCGGTGGCGCCGGTGACGACGATGCTCATGACGGAATCTCCTTGTGGGCGGGTATGGCACTAACCCTAGGAGGTGCACTAACTCAGCGAAAGTACCCACTTTGAAGTAAGGTACTGGCATGTCCGTAAGCACCCCAGCAGTCAGCGGGGCGCCGGCCGCCACGCAGCCCGCCGCCACGCCGTCCGCCGGCAAGACCGCCGCCACGCAGTCCGCCGGCAAGTACGACATCGCCGAGGCGATGTGCCCGTACCGCCTGGTGCTCGAGCACGTCACCAGCCGCTGGGGCGTCCTCGTCCTCATCGAGCTGCTGGAGCGCTCGTACCGCTTCAGCGAGCTGCGCCGCGCGATCGGCCGGGTCAGCGAGAAGATGCTCACGCAGACCCTGCAGACCCTGGAGCGCGACGGACTCGTCCACCGGGACGCGAAGCCCGTCATCCCGCCGCGCGTCGACTACTCGCTCACCGACGTCGGGCGCGAGGCGGCCACGCAGGTGCGGGCGCTGGCCGTGTGGACCGAGAAGCGGATGGACGACGTGGAGCGGGCCCGCCGGTCGTACGACGAGGCCCGGGCCGCTGGGGCCCGGGCCTCGTGAAGGTGCGCGCGGCTCAGCCGACGACCGTCCAGGTGTCCCCGCCCGCGAGCAGCGCGGCCAGGTCGCCCTTGCCGTTCTGCTCGATCGCCGTGTCCAGCTGCTCGGACATCTGCGCGTCGTAGACCGGCCGCTCCGCGGCACGGAACACACCGATCGGGGTGTGGTGCAGGGTGTCCGGGTCGGCGAGGCGGGAGAGGGCGAAGGCCGTGGTCGGGGACGCGGAGTGCGCGTCGTGGACCAGGATCCGCGCCTCGTTCTCCGGGGTCACGGTGACGACCTTCAGGTCGCCGGTCAGCGGGTCGCGTACGACACCCTTGGCGGCGTCCGCGCCGAAGCGGATCTGCTTCCCGTGCTCCAGCCGGATCACGGCCTCTTCGGCCTGCTGTTTGTCCTTGAGGACCTCGAAGGCGCCGTCGTTGAAGATGTTGCAGTTCTGGTAGATCTCCACCAGCGCCGTGCCGGGGTGGGCGGCCGCCTGGCGCAGCACGTCCGTCAGATGCTTGCGGTCGGAGTCCACCGTCCGCGCCACGAACGACGCCTCCGCGCCGATGGCGAGCGACACCGGGTTGAAGGGCGCGTCCAGCGAGCCCATCGGCGTCGACTTGGTGATCTTGCCGACCTCCGAGGTGGGGGAGTACTGGCCCTTGGTGAGGCCGTAGATCCGGTTGTTGAACAGCAGGATCTTGAGGTTCACATTGCGGCGCAGGGCGTGGATGAGGTGGTTGCCGCCGATGGACAGCGCGTCGCCGTCACCCGTGACCACCCAGACCGACAGGTCGCGGCGGGAGGAGGCGAGGCCCGTGGCGATGGCGGGGGCGCGGCCGTGGATGGAGTGCATGCCGTACGTGTTCATGTAGTACGGGAAGCGGGACGAGCAGCCGATGCCCGAGACGAAGACGATGTTCTCCTTGGCGAGCCCGAGCTCGGGCATGAAGCCCTGCACGGCGGCCAGGACCGCGTAGTCACCGCAGCCGGGGCACCAGCGCACTTCCTGATCGGACTTGAAGTCCTTCATGGACTGCCTGGCCTCGGCCTTGGGGACCAGGGAAAGCGCCTCGATCGTGCCCGTGCCTTCCGTGGACGTCTCAGTCATCGATGGCCTCCTTCAGAGCCGTGGCGAGTTGCTCAGCCTTGAACGGCATTCCGTTGACCTGGTTGTACGAGTGGGCGTCCACCAGGTACTTCGCCCGGATGAGTGTGGCGAGCTGACCGAGGTTCATCTCGGGGATCACCACCTTGTCGTACCCCTTCAGCACCGCGCCGAGGTTCGACGGGAAGGGGTTGAGGTGGCGCAGATGCGCCTGCGCGATGGACTCCCCGGCCGTCCGCAGCCGTCGTACGGCCGCGGTGATGGGCCCGTAGGTCGAACCCCAGCCCAGTACGAGGGCGCTCGCCCCGTCCGGGTCGTCGACCTCGATGTCGGGGACGTCGATGCCGTCGATCTTCGCCTGGCGGGTACGCACCATGAAGTCGTGGTTGGCGGGGTCGTACGAGATGTTGCCCGTGCCGTCCTGCTTCTCGATGCCGCCGATGCGGTGCTCCAGACCCGGCGTGCCCGGGATCGCCCACGGGCGGGCCAGGGTCCCCGGGTCACGTTTGTAGGGCCAGAACACCTCGGTGCCGTCGTCCAGGGTGTGGTTCGGTCCCTGGGCGAACCGCACGCGCAGATCGGGGAGCCCGTCGGTCTCCGGGATGCGCCAGGGCTCGCTGCCGTTGGCCAGATAGCCGTCGGAGAGCAGGAACACCGGCGTGCGGTACGTCAGCGCGATCCGCGCCGCCTCGATGGCGGCCTCGAAGCAGTCGGCCGGCGTGCGCGGCGCGACCACCGGGACCGGTGCCTCGCCGTTGCGGCCGTACATCGCCTGGAGCAGGTCCGCCTGCTCGGTCTTGGTCGGCAGGCCGGTCGACGGGCCGCCGCGCTGGATGTCGACCACCAGCAGCGGCAGCTCGAGGGAGACGGCCAGCCCGATCGTCTCCGACTTGAGGGCCACACCCGGCCCGGAGGTCGTGGTGACCGCCAGCGAACCGCCGAAGGCGGCCCCCAGCGCCGCGCCGATGCCCGCGATCTCGTCCTCGGCCTGGAAGGTGCGGACGCCGAAGTTCTTGTGCTTGCTCAGCTCGTGCAGGATGTCGGAGGCCGGGGTGATCGGGTACGAGCCCAGGTACAGCGGCAGATCCGCCTGGCGGGAGGCCGCGATCAGGCCGTACGACAGGGCCAGGTTCCCGGAGATGTTGCGGTAGGTGCCGGCCGGGAAGGCGGACTGGGCCGGGGCGACCTCGTAGGAGACCGCGAAGTCCTCCGTCGTCTCGCCGAAGTTCCAGCCGGCCCGGAACGCGGCGATATTGGCCGCCGCGATGGCCGGCTTCTTGGCGAACTTGGTGGTCAGGAACTTCTCGGTGCCCTCGGTCGGCCGGTGGTACATCCACGACAGCAGCCCCAGCGCGAACATGTTCTTGCTGCGCTCGGCCTCCTTGCGGGAGAGCTCGAACTCCTTGAGCGCCTCGACCGTGAGGGTGGTCAGGGGGACGGGGTGGACGCTGTAGCCGTCCAGCGAGCCGTCCTCCAGCGGACTCGTGCCGTACCCGACCTTCTGCATGGCGCGCTTGGTGAACTCGTCCGTGTTGACGATGACCTCCGCGCCGCGCGGCAGGTCGCTCACGTTCGCCTTGAGGGCGGCCGGGTTCATCGCCACGAGGACGTTCGGCGCGTCGCCGGGGGTCAGGATGTCGTGGTCCGCGAAGTGCAACTGGAAGGAGGAGACCCCGGGCAGCGTGCCCGCGGGGGCCCGGATCTCGGCGGGGAAGTTCGGCAGGGTCGAGAGGTCGTTTCCGAAGGACGCCGTCTCTGAGGTGAAGCGGTCACCGGTGAGTTGCATACCGTCACCGGAGTCCCCGGCGAACCGGATGATCACGCGATCGAGTCGGCGTACGTCCTTCGCGCCCGCCGGTTTGCGCTGCTCTCCCACGACGGGTTCGTCGGCCTGTTCCGTTGTACTGCTGACCTGGCTGGTCACTGAACTGGACCTCCTTCGAGGCGGCTGTCCGGGAGCGGTCGTGCCGGCGACCTTCCCAGGGTCAACCCTACGTCGGTAAGGGTCGCCTTCCCTCGGCCGTTCGCATGATGGACGCCGATTTGAGACGGCCGGACACCCTGACTTGTCATGATTTACTCGCCCCCCGGCGCTTCCCCTGAAGACGCTCCGCGCTCATCCTTCGGTTCTGGTGCTCAATGGACTGCCGCATGGCATTCGTTGATTGTCGGACGCGTGACTGACACGTGTCTGACACAGTGTCAGTCGATCAGGAGTTCAGATAGGTGAGCACTGCCAGAACACGCCGGTGATCGCCGTCGCTCGGGGACAATCCGAGCTTCAGGAAGATATTGCTGACGTGTTTTTCGACCGCGCCGTCGCTCACGACCAGCTGTCGGGCGATCGCCGAATTGGTCCGCCCCTCGGCCATCAGGCCCAGCACCTCCCGCTCCCTCGGGGTGAGCCCCGTGAGCACATCCTGCCGACGGCTGCGCCCGAGCAGCTGCGCCACGACCTCCGGATCCAGCGCGGTACCCCCCTGGGCCACCCGGACGACCGCGTCGACGAACTCGCGCACCTCGGCCACCCGGTCCTTGAGCAGATAGCCGACACCGCGGCTGGAACCGGCGAGCAGCTCGGTGGCGTACCGCTCCTCGACGTACTGCGACAGCACGAGCACCCCGACCTCGGGGTGCGCCTTGCGCAGCTGTACGGCCGCCCTGACCCCTTCGTCGGTGTGTGTCGGTGGCATGCGCACGTCCGCCACCACCACGTCCGGCAGCTCGTCCTGGGCCGCCAGCTCGCCGATGGTCTTGATCAGTGCGTCGCCGTCGCCGACACCCGCCACGACGTCATGCCCGCGGTCGGTCAGCAACCGGGTCAGGCCCTCCCTGAGCAGCACTGAATCCTCGGCGATGACCACCCGCACCCTGTCCTCCACGATCCTCGGCCCCCCACACCCCGCCCCAGGCCCGTTGTGGCCCGTACGCCAGTCCCAGCATTCCAGCATTCGGACCCGGACGGGCCCTGGCCACGGGAATACAGGGGTGGGGGTTCCCGATTTCGGACCCCGAGCGGCCGATAACGGATCTTCGGTGGCTGATCGGTGGCTGGTCGGGGGTCGCTCGGGGACAGGCCGATGGCAGGGCGGGCGTCGGTCGGTGGCGGGGCTGGGGGGCCTTGTGGGGGGCGATCGGGTTCGTGAGGGGTGGCACGGGGGTGTCCGCGGGGGTGTCCGCGGGGGTGCCGGGCGGTTTCGAGGGTGGCGCGGGCGGTGTGGGGCGGTTTCGAGGGTGGCGCGCGGGATGTGGGGCGGTTTTGAGGGGGTGTGGGGGTGCGGGGGCGGTTTCGAGGGGGCGCGGAGGTGCAGGTAGGGGGCTCCTGCTGGGGCAGAGGGGGGCGCGGCGGCGCGCGGTCGCTCCCTCGGCGTGGGCCCCCGTGCGCCCCCGGGGCCTCACCCCCGCCAGGGCAGCTCCGCGGTGATCCGAGTGGGCCCGGCCACCGGCGAGTCGACCACCAGAATCCCGTCCACCGCGTCCAGCCGTCCCGCGAGCCCGGCCAGCCCGGACCCGCCGGAGACGTCCGCACCGCCCACCCCGTTGTCCACGACCTGGAGCAGCAGCCGGTTCTCCACCCGCCACACATCCACCGTCGCCCGAGTCGCCCGGGCGTGTTTGCTGACGTTCTGGAGCAGCTCGGACACCGTGAAGTACGCGATCCCCTCGATCGCCGGCGCCGGCCGCGCGGGCAGATCCACCTCGACCTGCACCGGCACCGTGCAGCGCGAGGCCACGGCGGACAGCGCCGCGTCCAGCCCCCGGTCCGTCAGCACCGCCGGATGGATCCCGCGCGCCAGATCCCGCAGCTCCTGCAACGCCGTCTTCACCTCGCCGTGCGCCTCGTCCACCATCCGTGCCGCCTCCCGCGGATCCTCCGCCAGCTTCTCCTTGGCCAGACCGAGGTCCATGGCGAGAGCCACCAGGCGGGCCTGCGCCCCGTCGTGCAGATCGCGTTCGATGCGCCGCAGATCGGCGGCGGCCGTGTCGATCACCACGCCACGGTCCGACTCCAGCTCCACCACCCGTGTGGCCAGCCGCGAAGGGCCGAGCAGCCCGTGCACCAGCAACCGGTCGACCGTGGTCAGCGCCCGCACGATCCAGGGCGTCGCCATCGTGAACAACAGCCCCACCAGGGCGGTCACCGTGATCTCGAACGGGTTGTCGAGGTAGATGCTGTGCGCCTGGTCGCCGTACAGCTGAAGGCCGCCCTGGCCGCCGTACATCGGAAAGACCCAGAACCACAGCGGGTACGTCAGCAGCGCCCACCCGTACGCCCAGAAGTTCAGCGCCACGACGAACGCGAACACGGCCCACGGGAACTGGAGCACCGCGTACAGCAGATGCCGCCACGACGCCCCGCTCTTGAGCATCGCCCCCATCCACGCCATCGGCCCGTGGCCCTTCATCCGCAGCGGCTCCGGATCGGCCACCTCAAGGCCCAGCAGCCGCCGCGCCCGCGCCCGCTCCAGCACTCCGAAACCGCGGCATCCGGCCAGTGCCGCCGCCAGCACCGGGATCCCCAGGAACGTGACCAGCAGTCCGGCGCCGAGCGCGAACATCGTGACGGCGTATATGAACATCGCGATGCCGACCGGCAGACCGAGCATCAGATAGCCGAACTCGCGCCAGCTACGGGCCTCGATCGGCGCCCTCAACGGTGCCGGGAGCCGGTGCCGTCGCTCCCCGGCGCCCGGGGATCCAGGGCTGTCCCAGTCTCCGTATCCCTGCCCGTACTGCGTGGCCATCGGCGTCATCCGTTCTGCTCGGTCCTGCTCGGTCCTGCGCGTTCCCACTCGTGTTGCGCGTTCCGCTCGTGTTGCTCGTTCCGCTGGTGCTGCTCGTGTTGCTGGTCCCGCTCGTGCTGCTTCTCGGCTTCTACGTCCACCTTGCTGGCCGCGCGCCCGCCGGACCATGGAGCGCGTCGGCGTCCTGGGCCGGGGGTTTTCCCTACCTCCGCGCCGCGCGTATGAAGAAGCGGCCGTACGCCCCGCGTACGACCGCCCCACCCCGCCCGCTCCGGCTCGTCCTCCGAGTCGGACCGGCTGCCCGTGTCGGTTCGTCCTCCGAGTCGGACCCGCCGGCCTGTGACGGCTCACCCCGGCTCACGCCCGGCCGTGTGCGGCTACGGCCGGGGTTCCTCCCGCCGGTCGCGCCACGGCAGTTCCGCCGTGATCGTGGTCGGGCCGCCCACCGGCGACTCGATGACGAACAGCCCGTCGACCGCGCCGAGCCGGTCCGCGAGCCCCGCCATCCCCGTACCGCCTCCGACGTCGGCCCCGCCCCGCCCGTCGTCCCACACCTGTATGAGCAGCCGCTGGTCCGCCCGCCACACATCGACGGACGCCGAACGGGCCCCGCTGTGCTTGCTGACGTTCTGCAGCAGCTCGGAGACCGTGAAGTACGCGATGCCCTCGATGGCCGCGGCCGGTCTCGTCGGCAGGTCGGCGGTCACCTTCACCGGCACCGTGCAGCGAGAGGCGACGGACGACAGCGCGGCGTCGAGACCGCGGTCGGTGAGGACCGCGGGGTGGATGCCACGCGCGAGGTCGCGCAGCTCCTGGAGCGCGAGCTTCACCTCGCCGTGCGCCTCGTCCACCATGGCCGCGACGCTTTCGTCGGCCTGGCCCTCCAGCAACTTCTCCTTGGCCAGACCGAGCCCCATCGCCAGGTTCACCAGCCGCGCCTGCGCCCCGTCGTGCAGATCGCGTTCGATGCGCCGCAGGTCGGCGGCCGCCGTGTCCACGACGACCCCGCGGTCCGACTCCAACTCGGCGATGCGCTGCTCCAGTTCGTCGGAGGGGGAGAGCAGCACGCGCACCATCGCCCGGTCCACACTGGTCAGCCCGCGCGCGATGAACGGCAGCACCGGCCACGCGACGAACAGCGACACCAACGTGACCGAGAAGGTCACGACGCCCCAGGGCAGCCGGATGAACTCGTACAGGAACGTCCGCCAGCCCACCGGGTCCTTCAGCCCCATCCACAACTGCTGGAACAGCCCACCACTGCCCTTGCGCAACGGCAGCGGACTCGGCTCGTCCACCCGCACATCGAGCAGCAGCCTGGCCCGGGCCCGCTCCACCTTGCCCAGCTGCCGCGCCCCCAACAGCCCGGCCGCGAGCAACGGGAAACCGATCACGGTCACCGTCAGCCCAGCCCCCGTGAACAGCACCGTCACGACATAGGTGAAGCCGATCAGCGCCATCGGCAGGTTCGCGAGGAGATGCGCGATCTCCCGCCAGGTGTGCCCGTCCAGGGCGAGACGCAGGGGCGGCAGCCGCTCGCCGTCCCGGGTGTCCCGGCTGCCAGGGAGCGGCAGCCGCTCGCCTTCCCGGAGGCCGGGGCTTGTGATGCGTTCGGTCATAGCCGTCAGCGTGCCTGGCGGCGAGCCGCGGCGCCATGAGGTGGACCGCCACGATCCACTGGGGAAAACCCCACCCCGGGCTTCACCCTGGGTCCCGCCCCGGACCCCTTGGATCAGGTCAGGGACCCCTTTGATCAGGTCTGGGCACGACGGGCTGCTTACCCTTTCTTTAGCAGGCCCTAGACTCCCGTGCGTACAGATCGTCGAACACAGGGTTCACGCGAGTCACAGGGTCAAGGAGTAAGGGGCTGAGGTGCCGGAGCCGACCGTCGTCACGGGGACCGGGGCTGGGACCGCTGGGAATGCGGTCGCGGCGGACCACCTCCAGTCCTATTTCCACTCCTATTCGGTCGTGGGACTGCTCGCCGTCGTCGGTGTGCTGTTCGTCGCCGTGGCCTTCGGGGCGGGACACCTGCTGCGGCCCGTGGTCCCCACCCCCGAGAAACTCCTGACCTACGAGTGCGGAGTCGATCCCGTCGGCGAGGGCTGGGCCCACACCCAGGTCCGCTACTACGTCTACGCGTTCCTGTACGTGATCTTCGCGGTCGACTCGATCTTCCTCTTCCCCTGGGCGACGGTCTTCGCCGCGCCCGGCTACGGCGCGGCGACGCTCGTGGAAATGTTCATCTTCCTGGGCTTCCTGGCCGTCGGCCTGCTGTACGCATACAAGAAGGGCGTCCTGGCATGGACGTGACCCCCGAACCTGTTCTGCTCCCGGAGCCGAAGCGGCTGGGCGCACTCGCCCGCCTGGCACCCGAGCCGATGAAGGTGGTCCTGAACTGGGGCCGCCGCTACTCGCTCTGGGTCTTCAACTTCGGCCTGGCCTGCTGCGCGATCGAGTTCATCGCCGCGTCGATGGCCCGGCACGACTTCATCCGCCTCGGTGTGATCCCGTTCGCGCCCGGGCCGCGCCAGGCCGACCTGATGGTCGTCTCGGGCACGGTCACGGACAAGATGGCCCCGGCCGTCAAGCGGCTGTACGAGCAGATGCCCGAGCCGAAGTACGTCATCTCGTTCGGCGCCTGCTCGAACTGCGGCGGCCCGTACTGGGACTCGTACTCCGTGACCAAGGGCGTCGACCAGATCATCCCGGTCGACGTGTACGTACCCGGCTGCCCGCCCCGCCCCGAGGCACTGCTCCAAGGCATCCTCAAGCTCCAGGAGAAGATCGCACGGGAGTCGCTGAGCGAGCGGTACGGCTCGCCCCGCCCTTCGGCGGCCGCACTCCAGAGCGACCTGGTCCGGCCGCCGGCCGCGGGCACAGGCGCGGGCACGGCCGAGGGGGGCGCCCGATGACTGCCGTCGGCTGGCTCCCCGCTCCCGCCGAGGAGCTCTTCGGTACGGAGGCCACGGCCGAGGCGTCGTACGAGGTCCTGACGGTCGACGTACCCCCGACCTCCTGGATCTCCGCCCTGGAGACGGCACGCGACGCTCTGGGCTGCACCTACTTCGACTGGCTGAGCGCGGTCGACGAACCGGGCAGGGGATTCCTGGTCTCGGCCCACGTCGTCGCCCTGCCCTCACCCCCGTCCCCGTCTCAGCCCCCGTCCCCATCCCCGTCTCAGCCTCCGTCTCCGTCTTCGGTGCGCCGCCTCCTCGTCCGTACGACGGTCCCGCACGAGGCGCCCGTCCTCCCCACCGCCGTGGGGGTCTACGCGGGCGCGGGCTGGCACGAGCGCGAGACCCACGAGATGTTCGGCGTGACCTTCGAGGGCCACCCGGCGCTGGACCCCCTGCTCCTGCCCGAGGGCTTCGAGGGCCACCCCCTTCGCAAGGACTTCGTGCTGGCCGCGCGGGTGGCCAAGGCGTGGCCCGGTGCGAAGGAACCGGGCGAGTCGGACCACGGAGGCCCGAAGCGCCGCCAGATGCTCCCCCCGGGCGTCCCCGACCCGAACGACTGGGGCCCGCTGAAGGGCCAACTCCCCCCGGCCCCGGCCCGCCCGGCGCGCGGCGCGGCCCGGGCGGCAGGCGAACGCCCGGCCCGCGCCGCAGGCGAACGCCCCGTCCGCCGCACGCGTACGGCGGGGGAGGGCTCGGCGAGCCAGGCGGCGGCGCCCGCGACCCCGCCCCCCACAGAGGCGCCGTCCACGCCCCGCCGCGCGCGAACCGTGTCCGAGGGATCGGTGAGCCAGACGGCCACGCCCGGCACCACCCCCGACGCCTCCACGGAGGTTCCGACTGCACCGCGCCGCGCGCGAACCGCTTCCGAGGGCTCGGTGACGCAGCGCCCGTCGGCTACGGAGCCGACGCCGCCCGCGGCCGGCCCGCGCCGCGCACGCAGCGCGAGCGAGGGCTCGGCGACGCAGCGGGTGCGGCCCGATACGGCCAAGGCGGCCGATACGGCCAAGGCGGCCGATACGGCCAAGGCGGCCGATACGGCCAAGGCGGCCGAGGCGACTGACGCGGCCGACGCACCCGCACCGGCCGACACACCCGCACCGGCCGGCACCGGCGAGGACGCGCCGACGGCGGCGCGCACCACCCCGAAGCCCGCCCCGCGCAGCTCGGACGCCCCCTGGCACCACGCCCGCCCCGCCTTCGACGAGCCCGAAGCCGAAGCCGCACCCGAACCCACCCCGAAACCCCCGACCGAGACCGGCGCGGGCGGGGCGGATGCAGACGCGGATGCGGATGCGAACGCGGATACGGCCGGTGCCGGTTCCGGCGCCGACGCGGCCGACGCCGGTGCCGAAGCCGGTACCGACGCGGCCGACGCCGACTCCGAAGTCCGCCCCGCCGGCCCCCGCCCGGAGACGTCCCCGGACACGACCCCCACCCCCGAAGACCCCACAGGAGGCCGGCAGTGAACGACGCTCTCGACGTCGCCCTGCGACTCCTCGTGGTGTTCGTCGTGTTCCTGACGTTCCCCCTGATCGTGGGTCAGACGGAGCACAAGGTGATGGCGCACATGCAGGGCCGCCTCGGCCCGATGTACGCCGGCGGCTTCCACGGCTGGGCCCAACTCGTCGCCGACGGTGTGAAGTTCGCGCAGAAGGAAGACGTCGTACCGGCCGGCGCGGACCGCCGCATCTTCCAGCTCGCCCCCGCCGTGGCCCTCCTTCCGTACCTCCTGGTGCTCCTCGCCATCCCCATCGGACCGGGCGAAGGCGCCGTCGGCGAGGTCGTCGACGCGGGCATCTTCTTCGTCCTCGCGGTGATGGGCGTAGGAGTCCTCGGCTCCCTCATGGCCGGCTGGGCCTCCGCCAACAAGTTCTCCCTCCTCGGCGGCCTCCGCACAGCCGCCCAGCTCCTCGCCTACGAACTCCCGATGCTGCTCACCGCCGCCTCGGTGGCGATGGCGGCCGGCACAGTCTCCCTCCTCGGCATCGTCGACGCCTTCCAGTGGTGGTGGCTGCCCTGGCAGATCGTCGGCGCGATCGTCTTCTTCGTAGCCGGCCTCGCCGAGCTCCAACGACCCCCCTTCGACATGCCCGTCGCCGACTCGGAGATCATCTTCGGCGCGTACACGGAGTACACCGGTCTCCGCTTCGCGCTGTTCCTCCTCGCCGAGTACGCCGGAATCGTCGTCCTGTGCGGCCTGACCACCGTCCTCTTCCTGGGCGGCTGGCACGGCCCCTGGGGTGCCGACGGCCTCGGCTGGGTCTGGACCCTGCTGAAGACCGCGCTCCTCGCCTTCGTCGTGATCTGGCTGCGCGTCACCTACCCCCGCCTCCGCGAGGACCAGCTCCAAAAACTCTCCTGGACCCTCCTCGTTCCGCTCTCCCTCGCCCAGATCGCCCTCACCGGCATCGTCAAGGTGGTGATCTCGTAACCATGGCCCCCATTCCTGGCTCCGGCCTCGCCAAGGGCCTGGCCGTCACCCTCCGCACGATGACGAAGAAGACCGTCACCGCGCAGTACCCGGACGCCCAGCCCGAACTCCCGCCCCGCTCCCGCGGCGTCATCGGCCTCTTCGAGGAGAACTGCACGGTCTGCATGCTGTGCGCCCGCGAGTGCCCGGACTGGTGCATCTACATCGACTCCCACAAGGAGACGGTCCCGCCCGCCGCCCCCGGCGGCCGCGAGCGCAGCCGCAACGTCCTCGACCGCTTCGCCATCGACTTCTCCCTCTGCATGTACTGCGGTATCTGCATCGAGGTCTGCCCCTTCGACGCCCTGTTCTGGTCACCGGAGTTCGAGTACGCCGAGACCGACATCCACGAACTCACCCACGAGCGCGACAAGCTCCGCGAGTGGATGTGGACCGTCCCGGCCCCGCCGGCCCTCGACCCCGCCGCCGAGGAACCGAAGGAGATCGCCGCAGCCCGCAAAACCGCGGAGAAGCTCGCGGCAGCACAGGCCGCGGCAGCACAGACTGATGCGGCGCAGGCCGAGGCAGCGCAGGCCGAGGCAGCTGCCGAGGCCGGGTCCGCCGCCGAAGGCGCGCCCGACGCCGCCCCGAAGCCGCAGGAGGGAGAAGCGTGACCCCCGCAGCAGCTCACGTCGCGACCGCGGTCGCCGCCGAATCCCACGGCTTCCTCTCCCCGACCGGCATCGAGATCGCCTTCCTCCTCGTCGGCCTCGTCACCTTCGGCGCCGCGATCGTCACCGTCACCACCAAGCAGCTCGTACATGCCGCCCTGTGGCTGGTGGCGACCCTCGGCGGTCTCGCCGTGGAGTACCTCCTGCTCACCGCCGAGTTCATCGCCTGGGTGCAGGTCCTCATCTACGTCGGCTCCGTCGTCGTCCTCCTCCTGTTCGGTCTGATGCTCACCAAGGCCCCCATCGGCCGCTCCCCGGACGCCGACTCCGGCAACCGCTGGGCCGCCCTCACCGTGGCCGTCGCCTCCGCCGCCACCCTGGTCTGGGTCGTCGTCGACGCCTTCCGCACGACGTGGCTCGACCTGAACGGCGCCGCCGCCGGCTCCACCGCCGTCACCGGCGCGAGCCTCTTCCAGAACTGGGTCCTTCCCTTCGAAGCCCTTTCCGTCCTCCTCCTCGCCGCCCTGGTCGGCGCGATCGTCCTCTCCCGCAAGGCGAAGGCGGACGCGGCGACCACCACGAGCCTCCCGAGCGCCCGGAGCGAAAAGGAAGGGGCCCGCTGATGCACCTCGCCTATCCCGCCGTGCTCTCCGCCCTCCTCTTCTCCACGGGCCTGTACGGCGTCCTCGCCCGCCGTAACGCGATCCTGGTCCTGATGTCCGTCGAGCTGATGCTCAACGCCGTCAACCTCAACCTCGTCGCCTTCGACGTCTGGCTGTCCAAGACCGCCCGGGACACCCTTCACTCCGGCCAGGCCCTCACCCTGTTCACCATCGCCATCGCCGCCGCCGAGATCGGCATCGGCCTGGCGATCGTCCTCGCCGTCTACCGAAACCGCGGCACCTCGGACATCGACAAGCTCCGCGACACCGCCGAGGGCCCCGAGCCCGACGGCCCCGGAACCGACGGCTCCGCACCCACCGCGGCCGAGAAGGCTGAGGCCACCGCGTGACCACGACCACCCTCGCCGTCCTCGTCCCCCTCCTTCCGTTCCTGGCCGCCGCGGCCGGCCTCCTGCTGGGCCGCACGGCACCCGGCTTCGTACGCCCCCTCGCCGTCCTGCCGACCCTGACAGCGTTCGCCCTCGCCGTGGTGGTCGCCGTACGCCAGGGCGGCGGCCAGGCCATCGACGCCGCCACCGAGCTCACGCCCACCGGCTCGGTCCCCATCGAGCTCGCCCTGCACATCGACGGCTTCGCCGCCCTCGTCGCCGTCCTGGTCGGCCTGGTCGCGTCCTGCGTGCAGATCTACTCGACGGGCTATCTGCGCGACGACCCGCGCTACCCCTCGTACTCCGCTCTCGTCTCCCTCTTCACCTCCGCGATGCTGCTCGTCGTCTACTCCGGCGACCTGATGCTGCTCCTGGTCGGCTGGGAGATCATGGGCATCTGCTCGTACTTCCTGGTCGGCCACTACTGGGAGACGTCCGAAGCACGCGCCGCCTCCATCAAGGCCTTCCTGGTCACCAAGCTCGGCGACGTCCCCTTCCTCATCGGCCTGTTCGCCCTCGCCACCGACGCCGGGTCCTTCCGCATCACGAAGGTCCTCGGCGCCGTCGCGAACGGCGGACTCGACCACCCGACGCTGATCGCCCTGCTCCTCCTCGCCGGTGTGGCGGGCAAGTCGGCGCAGTTCCCGCTGCACACCTGGCTCCCCGACGCGATGGCCGGTCCCACGCCCGTCTCCGCGCTGATCCACGCCGCGACGATGGTCGCCGCCGGTGTCTACTTCATCGCCCGGCTCCTCCCGGTCTTCGCCGCCTCCTCGGCCGCATTGGTCGTCCTCGCCGTCATGGCCGCCGTCACGATGCTCGGCTCCGGGCTCGCCGCGCTCGCCCAGGACGACATCAAACGCGTCCTCGCGTACTCGACGATCGGCCAGCTCGGCTACATGACCGGCGCTCTCGCCGTCGGCGACCGCGGTGCCGCCGTCTTCCACCTCCTGTCCCACGGCGTCTTCAAGGCGCTGCTGTTCCTCGCGGCGGGCGTGATCATCCACGCGGCCGGTACCAACTCGCTGGCCTCCATGTCCCGGATGAAGGACCTGCGCGCCCGCATCCCCGACGCCTACTGGACGATGACCGTGGCGCTCCTCGCGCTTGCCGCGGTCCCGCCCTTCGCGGGCTTCTTCTCCAAGGAGTCCGTCCTGGGCGCCGCCGAGCACGTCGCCACCGGCCACACCGAGCACGCCCCCGGCGCCGCGGGCTGGATCGTCCTCGTCGCCGCCCTGCTCACCGCCGTACTCACCGCCGCGTACGCGACCCGCCTGTGGCTGCTCGCCTTCCGTGGCCGGGGCGTCGAAGCTCCCGATCACGGCAGGCAGCCCGTGGTGATGACCGCCGTGCTGTGGGTGCTCGCCGTCCCGTCACTCGCCTTCGGACTGGCCTACGGGCTGCTGCCCGACTGGTTCGACGGCCGCGACCTGGCGCCCACCCTCACCACATCGGTCCTCGGCACAGGGCTCGCCCTGACCGGCGGACTCATCACCTACGGCGCCTGGCGGCACACCTCCGCGCTGGCGGTCCGCGTCCCGCTGGGTGCGGTCGTGGCCCACCCCGAGGGCGACGCCGCGCACGTCGAGGCCGAGGCCATCGCCATTCACGAGTCGGTGTACGGAGACGTGGCCTACGCACCCGACCCGGCGGACCCGGGCCGGCTGCTGCTCGGCCCGCTGCACCGCCACGCGGCCGTCGGCTTCCACCTCGACGCCGTGTACGCGACGCTCTTCGTCCGCCCGGTGCAGGCGGCGGCAAGCCTCGTCCGGTTCCTCGACCGTGAGGTCGTCGACACCTACGTAAGCGGCGCGAGCGCCGTGCCCCGGCTGCTCGGCGCGGCCGTACGGCGCGCCCAGACCGGCAATGTGCAGACCTATGTGAGCGCGCTGCTCGCCGGCACCGTCGTCCTGGCGGTCGCCGCCCTCCTCGTCGCCACAGGAGCGTGAGCAGGCGTGATCGATATCAACGAGTCAGTGATGCAGATCCTTCTCGCGTTCATCGTCGTCGGCCCGCTCATCGGGGCCGCCGCCGCTCTTCTGCCGGCCCCGCCCGGGCTGAAGGGGAAGTCGCCCGACCAGGCCGTGCTGCGGCACGGCGTGACCGTCACCGGTGCGGTGCTCATCGCCGCGATCGCCCTGACGCTCGGCTTCGACCACGACCACCCGTCAAAGATGCAGGCCACGACGGACATCAGCTGGATCCCCGCACTCCATGTGCGCATCCACCTCGGCATCGACGGCATTTCCCTCCCCCTTCTGGTCCTGACGGCGCTGCTGACCTTCCTCTGCGCGCTGTACTCCTACTTCAAAATGCCTGCGGGCCCCACCCCTAAGGCCTTCGTCGCGCTCGTCCTCGTCCTCGAGTCCGGCACCCTCGCGACCTTCGCCGTCCTCGATCTGCTGCTGTTCTTCCTCGCGTTCGAGATGGTGCTCATCCCGATGTACTTCCTCATCGCCCGGTGGGGCGGTGCGGAACGCCAGGCCGCGGCCTGGAAGTTCATCCTCTACACACTGCTCGGTTCCGTCGTCATGCTGCTGGGCCTGCTCCTGATCGGAATCAAGGCGGGCACATTCGACATGGTGGCACTCGCCACTGACAACGGCCGGTCGCTGACCACATCCGTGCAGGTCATCGCCGTTTTGGCGATCGGGATCGGGCTCGCGGTCAAGACGCCGATGTGGCCGCTGCACAGCTGGCTCCCGGACGCCCACACCGCCGCGCCGACGGTCGGCTCCGTCCTGCTGGCCGGCGTGCTGCTGAAGATGGGTACGTACGGGTTCGTCCGGATTCTGCTGCCGATCGCGCCCGACGGACTCCGCACCTTCGCGCCGTACCTCGCCGCGTTCGCCGTGGTCGGAATCATCTACGGATCCCTGGCCTGCCTCGCCCTCGCCAAACAGGGCGCGAAGGGCGATCTCAAGCGGCTCATCGCCTACTCCTCCGTCGGCCACATGGGCTTCGTCCTGCTCGGCATCGCGACGATGACCCCGACCGGCGTGAACGGCGCGCTCTTCGCCAACATCGCCCACGGCCTCATCACCGGCCTCCTCTTCTTCCTGGTCGGCGCGCTCAAGGACCGCACCGGCAGCACCGACCTCGACACCCTCGCCGAGAAGACCGGCGCCGCCCTCTACGCCAAGGCCCCACGCCTCGGCGGTCTGCTCGCCTTCGGCGCCGTCGCCTCACTCGGGCTGCCCGGCCTCGCCGGGTTCTGGGGCGAAATGCTCGCTCTGTTCGGCGCGTTCAAGCCCGCCGACGACCTCAGCCGCCCCGCGTTCCTGACGTTCATGGCCATCGCCGCCTTCGGCACCCTGCTCACCGCCGCGTACATGCTCGTCGTCGTGCGCCGCGTCTGCATGGGCGCCGTCCCACAGGAGTCCGGACAGATCTCGACCCTCGCCGACGTGCAGAGCTACGAGTTCGCCGCCTGGACACCGCTCGTCGCCCTCACCGTCGTCGCCGGACTCTGGCCCAGGGCCCTCCTCGGCCTGACCGACCCGGCCGTGCAGCAGCTCCTCGCAGGAGGCACCCGATGAGCTCCCTGGTCCAGTCCGTCGACTGGCTCGCGATCGCCCCGCCCACGCTCGCGGCGGTCGTCGGACTCGTCGTGCTCGTCGCCGACCTCTTCATCGGCGACCACAAGAAGGCGCTCCTCGGATGGGTGTCCGTCGCGGGGCTCGCCGCCTCGGCGCTCCTGCTGCTGCCCCTCCTGGACGGAGACCGCGCCACCTTCTGCCTGACGGGCGACGCGAACACCTGCAGCTACACGGCGGACCACTTCACCCTCGCCATCCAGTTCCTGGTCCTCGGCGGGGCGCTCCTCGCGGCCCTCCTGTCGGTCACCGCCCTGAAGGACGCCGACAGGGAAATTCCCGAAGGGGAATTCTGGTTCCTGCTGCTCTCCTCGGCCGCCGGCGCCGCCCTGCTGCCCGCCTCCCGCGATCTGGCGACCCTCATCGTCGCCCTGGAGGTCGCCTCTCTGCCCGCCTTCGCACTCGTCGGCATCAAGCGCGGCGACAAGAAGTCCTCCGAAGCGGCCCTGAAGTTCTTCCTCTCGTCCGTCACGGCGACCGCGGTCAGCCTCATGGGCGTCAGCTTCGTGTACGCGTCCACGGGCACGCTCTACCTCACCGAGATCGCCCGCAAGATCCAGCACGTCGACGGCCAGCTCCACACGCTCGCCCAGACCGGCGTCGTGCTCACCCTCGTCGGCTTCGCCTTCAAGACGGCCGCCGTCCCCTTCCACTTCTGGGTGCCCGACACCTACGTGGGGGCGCCCCTGCCGATCGCCGCCTACCTGTCCGTCGTCGGCAAGGCGGTCGGCTTCTCCGGGCTGATCCTCGTCACCGTCGTCGCCTTCCCCTCGTACGCGGACGTCTGGGGTCCGGCGCTCGCCGCGCTGGCCGCCCTCACCATGACCGTCGGCAACGTCGGTGCCCTGCGCCAGCAGGCCACGCGCGCGTACAGCGCGGTACGGCTGCTGGCCTGGTCCTCCGTCGGCCAGGCCGGCTACCTCCTGGTGCCGATCGCCGCCGCGGCGTACTCGAAGGACGCCGAGAAGGCCATCGGATCGACCGTGGCGTACGCCCTCATGTACGCGGCCGTGAACCTCGGAGCCTTCGCCGTGGCCGCCCTGGTGGGCCGTACGAAGGTGCTGAACCGCGTCAGCGACTACCGCGGCCTGTACGCCTCGAACCCCCTCGCGGCCCTGCTCCTGGGCTTCTTCCTGCTCTGTCTGGCCGGACTGCCGCCGGGCATCATCGGCCTGTTCGCGAAGGTCACCGTCTTCTCGGCCGCCGTCGACGCGGGCCTTGGCTGGCTGGCCGTGGTGATGGCCGTCAACGTAGTGATCGCGCTCTTCTACTACCTCCAGTGGACGACGCTGCTGTTCCGCGCTCCCGAGGGCGAGCCCGAGAAGCACCGCGTCCCGGCACCGCTGACGGCCGCGATCGCCCTGACCGCCGTGCTGGGAGTCGCCCTCTCCGGAGCGCCCCAGCTGGTCCTGCGCTTCTCGGACACCGGCCTCTTCTGAAATCGGACACCGGCCTCCGCTGAAACCGCGGGGCACGCGCGCGTGGATCGTCATCCGCCACCACCCGGACGGCCCACGCGCGCCGGTGCGCGCACAAGGGAACTAGTGCTCCTCGCCTGGCGTTGACCAGTACGGGAGGGTCCACTGAGAGGTGGAGTCAACAGCATCCGCAGACAAAGGGTTCCCCTGCCGCACCACTTGGAGGGCGTACCGTGCACCGCCGGCACAACGGGCTCAAGACCGCCGTACTCCTCGGGGGACTGTCCGCACTCATCATCGTCATCGGCAGCTTCTTCGGGCGTACGGGTCTGGTCGTCGCACTCTTCATCGCGATCGGCACCAACGCCTACGCGTACTGGAACAGCGACAAGCTGGCTCTACGCGCGATGCGCGCGCGCCCGGTGAGCGAGTTCGAGGCCCCCACGCTGTACCGCATGGTCCGCGAGCTCTCCACCCAGGCCCGCCAGCCCATGCCGCGCCTGTACATCTCTCCCACGGAAGCACCGAACGCGTTCGCGACCGGCCGCAACCCGCGCAACGCGGCCGTGTGCTGCACCGAGGGGATCCTGCGGATCCTGGACGAGCGCGAACTGCGCGGTGTCATCGGCCACGAACTCAGCCACGTCTACAACCGCGACATCCTCATCTCCTCGGTCGCCGGAGCCCTCGCCTCGGTGATCATGTTCCTGGTCAACTTCGCCTGGCTGATCCCGGTCGGCCGCTCCAGCGACGACGACGGCCCCGGCCTCCTGGGCATGCTCCTGATCATGATCCTGGGCCCGCTCGCCGCCACGATCATCCAGCTCGCCATCAGCCGCTCCAGGGAGTACGAGGCGGACGCGTCCGGCGCCCAGCTCACCGGCGACCCCCTCGCCCTCGCCAGCGCCCTCCGCAAGCTCGACGCGGGCATCAAGCAACTGCCACTGCCCCCCGAACCACGTATCGAGACCGCGAGCCACATGATGATCGCGAATCCCTTCCGCCCGGGCCAGGGTCTCTCCAAGATGTTCTCCACCCACCCGCCGATGACGGAGCGCATCGCCCGTCTGGAGCAGATGGCAGGTCGTCACCAGTGAAGACAATCCTGAACGTCATTTGGCTCGTCCTGAGCGGCTTCTGGCTGTTCCTCGGCTACCTGCTCGCGGGTGTGCTCCTCTGCATCACGATCATCGGCATCCCGTTCGGCATCGCCGCATTCCGCATCGGCGTATACGCCCTGTGGCCCTTCGGATATACGACGGTCGAGCGCCGCGACGCGGGCGCGCCCTCCTGTATCGGCAACGTCCTGTGGCTGGTCCTCGCGGGCTGGTGGCTGGCCCTTGCCCACATCGTCACGGGCATCGCCCTGTGCCTCACGATCATCGGCATCCCGTTCGGCATCGCCAACTTCAAGCTGCTCCCCATTTCACTGCTCCCGCTGGGACGCGAAATCGTACGCACGGACGAGCCCTTCGCGACACGCTGACAGAACGGGAACGGGAACGGGAACGGGAACGGGAACGGGGGCCCGGCCGGCGGACCGGAAGGCCCACAGCCCGCCGGTTATCCACAGGCCCGCTCGATTGTCAGTGCCGCGCTGCATGATGAATCCATGACCGAGACCGAGCAGTTGCTGGAGAAGGTGGCGGAAGAGGCCCGCAACACCCGGCCGTGGGGCTGGCCTTCGCTCCCCGAGCCCGTGGACACGGCCGCGCTGGCCCGCGCCGAGGCCGCCCTCGGCTTCCCCTTGCCTCCCCTGCTCGCCGCGCTCTACCTGCGGATAGGAGACGGCGGATTCGGCCCGGAGTACGGCCTGTTGCCCCTGCTCGACAGCCCGCCGTCGGGCGAGCCGGCCGTTGTCCCGCAGTACCTCGCCAACCGCGAGAGCGGCCGCAAGGACCCCGACTGGCCCTGGCCCGAGGGAATCCTGCCGATATCCCACTGGGGCTGTGGAATGTATGCGTGCGTGGACTGCCGCACCCCGCAGGGCACGGTCCTGCTCTTCGAGCCGAACGCCGACGACGCCCACCACGCCTGGTACGTGGACGCGCCCGGACTCGCGGAGTGGCTGCGCACCTGGCTGGACGGAACAGGCTGGTACGACGAGTCCAATGACGATATGGACCTGGCCCCTTGGGCCGACTTCCATATACGCACGGACGCCGCGCGGACCTCCTAGCCGAGCGCCCCACACCCACGTCGGCTACCGGGCCGGCGGCCACGGAGGCCACCGGGTTGCCGCTGCTGCTACGGCCGCCGCGAAGCCCCCCACCGCCGCATGCCGTACGCGGCCGCCCCCAGACCCAGTACAGCCGCGCCCACGCCCACCGACACCGCCGGCAGTGCGAACGCCAATGTCACGCACCCGAGGAGCCCGACCGCCGGAACGGCGCGCGACGCCGGTGCCGAACTCAGGGTCCAGGCGGACGCGTTGGCGACCGCGTAGTAGGCCAGCACCCCGAAGGAGGAGAAACCGATCGCGCCCCGCACATCCACCGTTGCGGCCAGGGCGGCGACCACCGCGCCCACGGCCAGCTCCGCCCGGTGCGGCACCTGGAAGCGAGGGTGCACGGCGGCCAGGGCCCCCGGCAGCTGCCGGTCCCGCGCCATGGCCAGCGTTGTCCGTGAGACGCCCAGGATGAGGGCGAGCAGGGAGCCGAGCGCGGCCACCGCCGCGCCCACCCGCACCACCGGCACGAGACCGGGCACGCCCGCCGCCCGCACCGCGTCGGCCAGCGGCGCCGGTGCGTGTCCCAGCGCGTCGGCCCCCAGTACAGAAAGGACACCGACGGCGACAGCCGCGTACACCACCAGGGCGATGCCCAGGGCCAGCGGGATGGCGCGCGGGATGGTCCGCTCCGGATCGCGTACCTCCTCACCGAGGGTGGCGATCCGCGCGTACCCGGCGAACGCGAAGAACAGCAGACCAGCCGCCTGAAGCACCCCGCCCGCGCCGCCGGAGAGCCCGACGGCCAGCCGCCCGGCGTCCGCGGCCCCGGAGCCGAGACAGACGACCACCACGGAAGCGAGGACCGCCAGGACCACCGCCACGATCGCCCGCGTCAGCAGGGCCGACTTCTGCATGCCGCCGTAGTTCACCGCGGTCAGCGCCACCACGGCGGCGACCGCCACCGCGTGCGCCTGCCCCGGCCAGACGTACGCCCCCACGGTGAGCGCCATCGCCGCGCAGGAGGCGGTCTTCCCGACGATGAACGCCCAGCCCGCCAGGTAGCCCCAGAAGGCCCCGAGCCGCTCGCGCCCGTAGACATACGTGCCGCCCGACGCGGGGTACAGGGCGGCCAGCCGGGCCGAGGACATCGCGTTGCAGTACGCGACGACGGCCGCGACCGCCAGACCGAGCAGCAGTCCGGACCCCGCGGCCCGTGCCGCCGGACCCAGCGCCGCGAAGATCCCGGCCCCGACCATCGACCCGAGCCCGACGACGACGGCGTCCCCGACCCCGAGGGTCCGCCGCAACCCAAAGCCCCCGGATGGCCCCGCCCCGGACTGTGTCATGGACCGCACCCTACTGATCAGCGCAACCGGCAGCCGTCGGCGAGGCGTCCTCAGCGACAGCGGCGGCACATGAACGCGGCACATGAACACAGCCTGGCCGGAGCAGGAGTACAGCGCAGGCACAGTGCGGAGAGGCAGGGTCACGGCATGGGTATCGTCGGCTGGATCATTCTGGGGCTGTTGGCAGGCGCCATCGCCAAATTCCTGCTCCCGGGCCGTGACCCGGGCGGCTTCATCGGCACGACCGTCATCGGTGTCGCGGGGGCCTTCATCGGGGGCTGGATATCGGCACGTTGGCTGGACCACCCGATCACCAAGCAGTTCTACGACGGCGCCACCTGGGCGGCGGCGATCGGCGGCTCGCTGGTCCTGCTGATCATCTACCGCCTCCTGTTCGGAGACTCACGCCGCTGAGTGCGCATCCCCGAGTCGCAGCCGACCGGAGATGACGAGAGACGAGAACGGAAGGGTGGGCACCGCGGGGGTGCCCACCCTTCCGGCGGTGTACGTCGTACGCCGTGGTCGACGCCGTACACGCGGTGATCCAGCGTTGATCTACCGGTAGTTCACGAACTGCAGGGCGAAGTCGAAGTCCTGGCCCTTGAGCAGCGCCTGCACGGCTTGCAGGTCGTCACGGCTCTTCGAGCTGACGCGCAGCTCGTCGCCCTGCACCTGGGCCTTCACGCCCTTCGGGCCCTCGTCGCGAATGACCTTCGCGACCTTCTTCGCGTTCTCCTGGGAGATGCCCTCCTCGATCGACGCGAAGATCTTGTACTCCTTGCCGGACAGCTGCGGCTCACCGGCGTCCAGCGCCTTCAGCGAGATGCCACGCTTGATCAGCTTGGTCTCGAACACGTCGAGGATGGCCTTCACCCGCTCCTCGGAGTTCGCCTGCATCAGGATCTTCTCGCCGGACCAGGCGATGGAGGCGCCCACGTTCTTGAAGTCGTAGCGCTGCGAGATTTCCTTGGCGGCCTGGTTGAGGGCGTTGTCGACCTCCTGCCGCTCGACCTTCGAGACGATGTCGAAACTGGAGTCGGCCATGTCCTGTGGCTCCTTGTATCGGGTTGGTTCGGGGTGTTCCGGGGTGCATGGGGCGCGGCCGTCGATGCCCGCGTCGGACCCGGGCCGCATCCGCATAAGCCTAGCCACCCCCTCCCCTCCGAGCGTCGATCTATCGAGTGGCGAAGCACCCCCGGGCATCGGGTATCGTTTACGTCGTTGCCACGGAGCACCGCCGAAAAGCGGTTCGAAGGGCGGCAAACCCGGCGGTGTGCCCGAGCGGCCAAAGGGAGCAGACTGTAAATCTGCCGGCTCAGCCTTCCCAGGTTCGAATCCTGGCGCCGCCACATGAAGGTAGACCCCCTCCGAACTGCGGAAACGTGGATCGGAGGGGGTCTCTTCGTTATCGAACGCGATCTTTCGATTTGAATCGAAAATCGGCGATTTGCCACACTGTGTCCCGACCGGATCCCATTCCTGATCTCGCCTGCGTCCCCCAGGCGTCCCCCCAGGCGTCCCCCGGGGGACGGGGGCGCGCGGTCACTCCGGCTCGTTCCACTCCAGCAGGGCAGCGTCGTTCCGGCGGTTGCCCGCTCCTGGGTCTGCGCGAGTACCTCCGCGTACACCCTGAACAGCACCGCGATCGTGTGGCCTGCTCGCCGGGCGCACTCCATCGGGTCCACGCCGGAACTCGGCCAGAAGGAGACCCCGGCGCCACGCGGGTCGTAGGGCCGCCGCGCGAGCAGGGAGGCGGCTTCGGACTCGGTGAGTACCCTTTCACGAGCCGTTGCCCGCCCAGAGTTCCCCGTACCCGGTTTCTTGCAGCAGCCCCCCGCGATTGGTTCGAAACAACCGTCCGTCAGGCGCCGTGCCCTGGGTGGCGATGTGCTGCCGGTGCTGCCGGAGCTGCCGGACGAAGTGAGGGAGGGATGGGTACCGGTCGCGAGTCCTTCTCCGCTCGGGCCTTGAGATGCCGGGCTTGGTGCGCCTCCCGTCACCTCTTGCGCCGACTTCGGGACGGTCCACTTCACCGTGGTGAGCAGGTTGACTCAGGCAGGCACGCTTGCGCTTCACGGTGCGGGCCGCAGCCGCTTTGCCATCGAGCTTCAACGCCAGGGCGGCAAGCGGGAGTCGGACGGTTGCGGGGTCTTCGAGGGCAGCGACAGGTGCCGAGTTCTTGGCCATCCAGTGGAGTGTGCGTTCAACGTCCTCCGGTGGTTCCTCGGTCCCGCCGCAGGAGATGGGTCTCCGGCAAGCCTGCTCGGTTCCGGGCTGCACCAAAGGCTTTTCGGACGTCCTGGCGGGCGGCGTCTTTCGCGTCCACGCTGAGGAGAACTCGGGGGCCCGATTCACAAGAGCCGACTCACCTGTCTCGATAAGTCGGCTCTGAACTGGCGAACAGTCGAACCTCGTCGGCTCCCGCCCCGGGCTCTGCGGCAGGGGCGGCGCCATGCCTTGGATCTGACGGCAACGTCGGCAGCCGGGCGCGGCCTTGGGCAGCTCCCCGAGCACACGCCACGTTCTGTCTCGCGCTCGACACGCACCGCGCAAACCGGCGGCTCAGCACTCACCGAGCCGCCGGTTTTCGATTGTCAAGCCACGTCTTGTAGTGACGTGCCGGGAGGCCTCCGGTCCTGGTTTGTTGGAAGCAGTTCCCACCAGGGCGAACCCGGGCAATAGGGAGCTGCGAATATCCCAGATTTCGACGAGGGGTGAATGGCACGCCCCCCCCGCAATACCGAATGGAGAATTCCGATGACCAAGCGCTCCTGGAACCGTCGTCTTGTGGTCGTCACGGCTTCCGTGGCGTTGGCCGGTGGCGGCTTGGCGCTGCCGGTGACTGCCATGGCTGCACCGGCAGCCCTACAGCATGGCCTGGTCGCTTTGGACGAAGACCCTGACGGCGTCAATGAAAGCGGCAGTACCGATTCCGGCGTGGACGACACCGGCGACTACGGAAGCGGCAGCACTGATTCTGGCGTCGACGAGACCGGCGGCGACGACGGAGCCGGCAGCACCGACCCGGGCGCCGACGAGACCGACATTGAGTTCCGCACCAAGGCCGGCTTCTAGTCTGGAACTACCGCGCGAGAGTGACCTACACGGGGACGTCCCGGCAGCGGCTCAGGGCCTCGGCGAGTGCGGCTTCCTGGGTGGGGTCGACAGAGAGCCCCCACTTGGTCTTGTCGGCCACCCAGTCGGTGGCGTACCGGCAGCGGTAGCCCTGCGCCGGCGGCTGCCGGCGCAGGGGTCCTGGTCCGCCTTGCTGCGGTCGCCGGCCGCGGATACGGCGAGCAGGGCGCGGGCGTCGCCGGACGACGACGCCAGCGGGACGGCTCGGCAGCCGGCCCCGGCTCTCCGCGCGGCCGGCCCTACGAGGAGTGGTACCGCGACCGTCACGCGGCCCGGCCGCGACCGCGCCCTCCAGGACGATGACGACCGACATGGGTGGGGCGCAGGTACGCGAGGTACGCGAGGTACGCGAGGTACGCGATGGAGGCGATGGAGGCGATGGAGGCGCGGGACGCGAGCGACGCCGGATGCCCGCTGTCCGTCGCAATCTCAGCGGCCCACGAACTCCGCCCGCGCCGCCTCCAACACCCCCGGATCCAGGACCAGGTCAGTGACCACCCGAGCCAGCCCCGCCGCCGCGACCTCGGCGCGGTCGTGGGCGAGAGGGGTCGCCGCGGCCTCCCGCATCGCGTCGGAGTGACTCGGCGTACCGAACTCGGCGATCTGGATGTACGGATGGATGACCGGCAGCAGCTGGGACAGGTTGCCGATGTCGGAGGAACCGGCGGGGCTGTCGGGGCCGGCGGCCGTGATGTCCAGGCCCAGCGCGCGCACCGTGTCCCCGAAGCGTTCGGCGAGCACCGTGTTGTCGCGGCGCTCCCCGTACAGCGGGCCTGTCTCGTGGACCTCCGCCGTGGTCTCGGTGGCGAGCGCCGCGCCCTCGGCCGCCCTGCGGACCCGCTCGACCAGCGCCTCGGCCGACGCCGCCGTACGGTCCCGTACGTACAGATCCACCGCGGCATGGGCCGGGATCACGTTCGGGGCCTGGCCGCCGTCCGAGACGATGCCGTGCAGTCGGGCGGTCGGCGGTACGAACTGACGCATCGCGTCGATCGCGTTGAGGAACAGCTGCGCGGCCGCCAGCGCGCTGCGCCCCTCCCACGGTGACCTCGCGGCATGCGCGCTCACCCCCGTGAAACCGACCCTCAGATGCGCCGCCGCCAACCCGTGCTGCGTGGTCAGCGAGCGGTCGCCCGGGTGGAACATAACCGCGGCGTCGACGCCCGCGAAGACCCCGGCGTCGGCCAGCCTGACCTTGCCCCCGCCGCCCATCTCCTCACCGGGGGTACCGATGACGGCGATCGTGCCCGGGTGGTGAGGCAGGGCGCGTACGGCGGTGATCGCGGCCGCCGCGCCACCGGCCGCGATGAGATTGTGGCCGCAGCCGTGCCCGACTCCGGGCAGCGCGTCGTACTCCGCGAGTACGGCGACGTACGGGCCCGGCTCGCTCCCCTCGTGCGCCGCCACGAACGCCGTATCGAGGCCGCCCGCTCCCGCCCGCACCGCGAAGCCCGCCTCGGCGAGCCAGCCGGTCAGCACCTCCACGGCATGGAACTCCGCGAACTTCAGCTCCGGCCGTGCATGGATGGCACGGCTCACCTCCTCCATCCGGGGGCGCAGCAAGGAGAGTTCGGCGGAGAGAGCTGCCAGCGGGGGCGCGGTGGCGGACATCGGGACTCCCGTCGTACGAGCGCGAGAAAGGCGGCCATGTTGACGTGTCGTCCCGTACGACGAGCCTGCGGCCCCGGCCCGGCGGATGCCCCCGGGTCACCGTGCCTCAGGCAACTCCCGTAGGGGCGCCCGGTCCGCGCCGCAGTCCCCGTGGCCTGGGTTCCTCCGTACGCTGAGCGGCATGTCGTCTCGTCGCAGGAGTTGTCCCGAGTGCCGTCGTGAGATCGCCGTCGTCGCCGGGCGGTTCGCGCGGCACGACCCGCCGGGGGCGCGGGAGAGCAGGGAACTCGTCTCGTGCCCCGGGTCACGCAAGCAGGCCGAACTCGGCGCGGCACAACCGACGTTGGACGGATACGTCATCCCGGACTTCCCGGGACAGATGCCTCTCTTCTGACTTCCCCTGAGGATCTGCTCGCTCCTCTGAGGCTCTGCTGAGGGGAGTCAGTTCCCCGCCACCGCCTTCACCGCCACCGTGATCGGCGTGGAGCCGCTGATCACTTCCAGTGTCAGGCCGGCCGTCGCGGGGGTGTCGACGAGTTCCGCGAGGGTCGCGGCCACGTCGTCGCGCGGGATCGGGCCGCGGCCCGTGTGCGCCTCCAGGCGTACGAGGCCCGTGCCGGCGTCGTTCGTCAGCATCCCCGGGCGCAGGATCGTCCAGTCCAGGGACGGACGGCTGCGTACGTACTCGTCCGCCTCGCCCTTGGCGCGCAGATAGACGTCGAACACCTCGTCGCCCGGGTGCGCCGGGTCCGCGCCCATCGAGGACACGACGACGTGGCGGCGTACGCCCGCCCGTTCCGCCGCGTCGGCGAACAGGATCGCCGCACCCTTGTCCACCGTCTCCTTGCGGGTGACGCCGCTGCCCGGGCCCGCGCCCGCCGCGAACACCGCCGCGTCCGCGCCCTGTAGATGAGCGGCGACCTCCTCGACGGAGGCCGACTCCAGATCGCAGAGCACCGGCTCGGCGCCGGCCGCCCGCAGATCGTCGCCCTGTTCGGCGCGGCGGATGATCCCCGCGACCTCGTCACCGCGCGCGGCGAGCAGCCGCTCCAGCCGCAGCGCGATCTGACCATGACCTCCAGCGATGACAATGCGCATGTTTCCGACCGTACGCCCGGATGGGCGCGTTCGCCGCACAACACGGGCCGAGGCCCAGCTTTCCCGGCCGACACGGCAGTCACGGCTCTCCCGACCTGGCGGCCACGGCCGTCACAACGGCTCTCCCGACCTGGCGGCCACGGCCGTCACAACGGCTCTCCCGACCCGGCGGCCACGGCCCTCACAACCCCTCCCTCTGCCCGGCGGCGAGTGCTGCGGTCACGGCCGTCCCGCGCGGAGTTCACGACGGCTCTCCCCGCCCCTGCCGAGGCAGGTCCAGCGCCACCGCGGCCGCCGAGTTGCAGTACTCCCGCACCGCGCTGGTCCGCGCCACGACCCGCCCCCGGTGTACGACGATCCGGCTGTACGCGAGCGACAGCGCCCCGGCCAGCCGGTCGCCCCGTACGGCGAGCAGTTCGGCCGGGAATCCCGCCTCCACGCGTACTTCGGGCAGGCCGAGAGCGGCCCGGGCTGCGGTGCTCACGGCGTCGTACGCGTCCTCGGGCCGCAGCCCGTAGCGCGAGGCCAGCAGATACGCGGCCTCCAGCGGATCCCCGCGGCCCACCGGGTTCGACACGTCCCTCAGAGCGCCGCTGCCGGCCGCGACCCGCACGCCGGCCGACCGCAGCAGCCGTACGGGCGCCGTACCGGGCCGGTCGGCGCCCCCGCAGCCACCCTGCGGCAGGCACACCACCGTCACCCCGGCCGCGGCGAGTTGGTCCGCGATGCGTGCGGCGACCTCGGCGGGCAGTCGGCGCAGCCCCCCGCAAGGGCCCAGCGTGACCCCGGGACGCAGCCCGCCGGCCATCGCCGCGAGCCGGGCGAGCCGGGCCGGATCGTCACCGTCCGTGTGCAGGTCGACGGGGCAGCCCTGCTCGGCGGCGAGTTCCAGAACCGTCTCCACGTACCCCGTCGGATCCGGGTCGGCGTCCGGACAGCCACCCACCACCGCGGCGCCCATCTTCAGCGCGTCGCGCAGCATCGCGACCCCGTCCGCCCCGGCGGCCCCGGTCAGCACCCGTGGCATCGCCACCGCCGACAACTCGGCGAGCCCGTGCAGTGACCGTCGTGCCTGAAGCACCGCCGTCAGTGCGTCCAGGCCCTGTACGTCACTCACGTGTACGTGGGCGCGCAGAGCCGTCGCCCCGTGTCCGAGTTGCAGCAACGCGGCCTCGGTCGCGCGGCGCTGGACCTCCGGAGCGCCGTACGACACAGGTCCCGCGCCGTCGGCCGACAGGGCCGTGTCCCCGTGGGCGTGCGGCTCGACGGGGGCCGGCAGGAGCAGATAGCCGGCGAGGTCCACGCGCGCGCCGACCGCGTCCGTCGCCAGACTCCCGGCGGTACCGACCGCCTCGATACGCCCGCCGCCCAGCCGCACGTCCACGGTCCGTCCGTCGGTGAGCCGCGCTCCGCACAGCAGGAGGCCGGCCGGGTCGGTCTGTCCCGACGACGAGTGGGGCGGCTGCGGTCGGCTGTCGGGCATCGAGCTCCTGGGTCTCGGGGCGGCTGCGCAGAAGTGGGCAAGATCACGCAGAGTGGGTCGAGCCTAGGGTGGCCGTCCGCCGGTGCCGGGGAGGAGGGCAATAGTCGTACCGGCGTGGTCAGCGCTCGGGCTGGTGTGGTCCACGGTCCTGCTGAGGCGGTTCGAGGCCGCTGTGAACAGAGGGACGGGCGGCAGGGCTGTCGCCTCCTGACGCTTCCTGTAACCCGCCGTGACCCCTGTCGTTCCTGGGCTCGCGAGAGGGCCTTGGAGCGTTCCGAGATCCACGGGAGAACGCCGGAGAACAGGCCTGGGAGGGTGGCGCGAAACGGATTTGGGCGATCGGCAGGCGACCGTGTAATGTCTTCATCGCTCGCCCCAATAGCTCAGTCGGCAGAGCGTCTCCATGGTAAGGAGAAGGTCTACGGTTCGATTCCGTATTGGGGCTCTGGTGTGAGAGGTCCCCGCCGCAAGGCGGGGCCCGATCTCATCAAAGCGGTGTAGCTCAGTCGGTAGAGCAAGCGGCTCATAATCGCTGTGTCACCGGTTCAAGTCCGGTCACCGCTACTGACAGTAGCCGATTGTGGGGTCGGTCCTTCGATCGGCTACTCTTTTATGCGTTCATCGTCCCATCCGTTCGTCAAGGAGCACTCCTGTGGCTGCCACCGACGTCCGCCCGAAGATCACGCTGGCCTGCGTGGAGTGCAAGGAGCGGAACTACATCACCAAGAAGAACCGGCGTAACAACCCGGACCGACTGGAGATGAAGAAGCACTGCCCGCGTTGCAACGCGCACACCGCGCACCGCGAAACGCGATAAATCAGGCTCGTACACGAGGCCGTCCCCTTCGCGGGGGGCGGCCTCGCGTCGTTGTGCGGCGCCCTTGCGGCGCGGTACGGCGTCCCGCCCGGACCGGGGACAGTGGGCCGGTACATCAGCGAAGACGACGAAGACAACCAGGAGGTGCCGAGCCCATGGCGCTCGACCAGTCCTTCGTGGGGCGGTCCTACCCGCCCACCGACCCCTATGAGGTCGGCCGGGAGAAGATCCGCGAGTTCGCGGAGGCCGTCGGGGACCCCAATCCGGTGTACACGGACCCGGAGGCCGCCAAGGCGCTCGGGTACGCCGATGTGATCGCCCCGCCCACCTTTGTGTTCGCCATTACGTTCAAGGCGGCCGGGCAGGTCGTCCAGGACCCCCAGCTGGGCCTCGACTACAGCCGCGTGGTGCACGGTGACCAGAAGTTCGCCTACACCCGGCCGGTCCGCGCCGGTGACCGGCTCACGGTCACCTCGACCATCGAGTCGATCAAGTCCCTCGCGGGCAACGACGTCGTGGACGTCCGGGGCGAGGTCCACGACGAGGCGGGCGAGCACGTCGTGACGGCCATCACCAAGCTGGTGGCCCGCGCGGCCGAGGAGGGCTGACGATGACCGCGAAGATCGCGTACGACGACATCGAGGTCGGAGCCGAACTGCCGGCGCAGACCTTCCCCGTGACGCGCGCCACGCTCGTGCAGTACGCGGGCGCCTCCGGGGACTTCAACCCGATCCACTGGAACGAGAAGTTCGCCAAGGAGGTCGGGCTGCCGGACGTCATCGCGCACGGCATGTTCACCATGGCCGAGGCGATCCGCGTCGTCACCGACTGGACCGGCGACCCGGGCGCGGTCGTCGAGTACGGCGTCCGCTTCACCAAGCCCGTCGTCGTCCCGAACGACGACCAGGGCGCGACCATCGAGGTCACCGGCAAGGTCGCGGCCAAGCTCGACGACAACACGGTCCGCGTCGACCTCACGGCGATGAGCGAGGGCAAGAAGGTGCTGGGCATGTCGCGGGCGGTTGTGCGGCTGGCCTGACGGCAGCACGGGTAAGGGGCGCTCGCAATTGCGGGCGCCCCTTACTCATTCGCGTCATCCACCCCATCCACCCTTCCATCCACCGGCCCAGCGGCCCAGCGGCCCACCGACCCACCCGCTCATCCCTCCACCCGCACCCGTCCGTCCATCCACCCGCACGCCCCTGCTGCTTACGCGCACGAGCCCACTTGACGTAGTTAGTGATTGAGCACTAACTTAGTCGCATGGTCAGGATGAGCGCAGAGGAGAGGCGCGAGAGCGTCATCCGCGCGGCGATGAGTGAGTTCGGCCGGGGCGGCTACTACGGCACGTCCACCGAGGCGATCGCCAAGCGTGTGGGTGTCTCGCAGCCTTATCTCTTCCGGCTCTTCCCGAGCAAGAAGGCGATCTTCCTCGCGGCGGCCGAGCGCTGCATGGAGGACACCCGGCGCACCTTCGAGGAAGCCGCCGAGGGGCTGCGGGGCGAGGAGGCTCTGCACTCCATGGCGAACGCGTACACCAGGGTCATCGCGGAGCGCCCGGAGCAGCTGCTGATGCAGATGCAGACGTACGTCGCCTCGGCGGCCGCCGAGGAGGCCGGGGACCACGAACTCGCTGAGGCGGTGCGGGCGGGCTGGATGCGCCTGTGGGACACCGTCCATCTGCCGCTCGGCGGCGACAAGGACGAGACGACGACCTTCATGGCGTACGGAATGCTCGTCAACTGCCTGGTGGCCATGGGTTTTCCGCCCGAGCACCGAGTCTGGGAAGGGCTCTATCCGTCGGCGCGGATCACGGGCCGGCTGGAGAAGTAGAACTCGGCTGCGGAAGCGGTACAGGGGAGGCGGATGTCGTCGCCTTTTCATGGGCACAAAAGTTAGTCATCAATAACTAACCATCCGGAGTGCATTCACTCTTTGGGGGAGCGATGTCACAGCAGACAGCACGTCGCGGGGGAGCCGCCTGGGCCCTCGTCATCACCAGCGTCGCCGGATTCATGGCGGCCCTCGACAATCTCGTCGTCACCACCGCACTGCCCTCCATCCGTAAGGACCTCGGAGGAGGGCTGGACGACCTGGAGTGGACCGTGAGCGCCTACACGCTCACCTTCGCCGTGCTGCTGATGTTCGGCGCGGCGCTCGGCGACCGGTTCGGCCGCCGTCGGCTCTTCCTCGCCGGGATCACGGTCTTCACCGGCGCCTCCGCAGCCGCGGCCATGGCACCCGGCATCGACTCGCTGATCGCCGCCCGCGCGGTCCAGGGTGTCGGCGCGGCCGTCATGATGCCGCTGACGCTCACCCTGCTGACCGCCGCCGTCCCGGCCGCCAAGCGCGGAATGGCCTACGGGATCTGGGGTGCCGTCAACGGACTCGCGGTCGCCTCCGGGCCCCTCATCGGCGGCAGCCTCACCGAACACGTGTCCTGGCACTGGATCTTCTGGCTGAACGTCCCGCTGGGCCTGGCACTCCTGCCGCTCGCCCGGCTGCGCCTCTCCGAGTCGCACGGCACCGGCGCACCGCTCGACATCCCCGGCACCCTGCTCGCCAGCGGCGGCCTCTTCGGGATCGTGTACGGCCTGGTCCGCGGGCCCGCCGACGGCTGGACCAGCCCGTTCGTCCTGACCGGCCTCTTCGCGGGTGCGGCCCTGCTCACCGCGTTCGTCCTGCACGGCATACGCGCCAAGAACCCGATGCTGCCGATGCGGCTCTTCCGCTCCCGTGCCTTCGCCGGGATCAACGCCGCGAGTCTGCTGATGTTCCTCGGAATGTTCGGCTCGATCTTCCTGCTCAGCCAGTACATGCAGGGCGTCCTCGGCTACTCGCCGACCGAGGCGGGCGTGCGGATGCTGCCCTGGACCGGCATGCCGATGCTCGTCGCGCCGATCGCCGGCTACCTCTCCGACCGGATCGGCGGCCGCCCGGTCGTCGCCGCCGGGCTCTTCCTCCAGGCCGCCGGGCTTGCGTACTACGCCGCCGTGGTCGCCGCCGACGCCACGTACACCGCCCAGCTGCCCGCGCTGATCATCAGCGGCATCGGGATGTCCCTGTACTTCGCCCCGGCCTCCGCCCTGGTCATGTCCAGCGTCCGGACGCAGGAGCAGGGCATCGCCTCCGGCGCCAACAACGCCCTGCGCGAGGTCGGCGGCGCGCTCGGCATCGCCGTGATGTCGTCGATCTTCTCGGCCCAGGGCGGCTACGAGACCCCGCAGCACTTCGTCGACGGCCTCCGGCCCGCGCTGGTGGTGGGCGCCTCCATGGTGGCCCTCGCGGGGATCGCGGCGCTGGCCATCCCGACCCGGCGCAGCGCGCAGGCGGCCGAGGCCACTGCTTCCGCGTCGGACACGGCCGCCGCCTCCGAGCCGGCCGAGAAGGCGGTCCTGGAGACGGCCGGCCACTGAGTCCGGAAAGCGAACCCTCGTCGCGTACGAACAGAGACGCGCCGCGCACAAGCCGCGTACAAAAGAGAAACGGCCCCGCCCGACCGGCGGGGCCGTTTCCCGTGCGTGCCAAAGCGGCCGACCCCGTCTCGTACTCTGGTGCACGTGCAGGAACTCCACGATGCCCCGCTCGCCCCGCTGACCACCTTCCGGCTCGGGGGTCCCGCGACCCGGCTGATCACCGCAACGACTGACGCCGAAGTGATCGCAGCCGTCCGCGAGGCCGACGACTCCGGTACGCCGCTGCTGCTCATCGGTGGCGGATCCAACCTGGTCATCGGCGACAAGGGCTTCGCCGGCACCGCCCTGCGGATCGCCACGACCGGCTTCGGACTCGACGGTACGAAGGTGGAGCTGGCCGCCGGTGAGGTGTGGACCGACGCGGTCGCCCGTACCGTCGAAGCCGGGCTCGCCGGGATCGAGTGCCTCGCCGGAATCCCTGGTTCAGCGGGCGCGACGCCGATCCAGAACGTCGGTGCGTACGGTCAGGAGGTGTCGTCGACGATCACCGAGGTGATCGCCTACGACCGGAAGACCCACGAGACGGTCACGATCCCGAACGCCGAGTGCGCGTTCTCGTACCGCCACAGCCGCTTCAAGGCCGACCCCGAGCGCTACGTCGTGCTGCGTGTCCGCTTCGAGCTGGAGGACGCGGACGGCCTGAGCGCCCCGGTCAAGTACGCCGAGACGGCCCGCGCGCTGGGCGTGGAGCCCGGCGACCGGGTGCCGCTCGCCGCCGCCCGCGAGACCGTTCTGGGGCTGCGCTCCGGCAAGGGCATGGTGCTCGACCCCGAGGACCACGACACCTGGTCGGCGGGGTCCTTCTTCACCAACCCGATCCTCACGGAGGCGGAGTGCGCCGCGTTCCATGCGCGCGTGCGGGAGCGGCTCGGCGCCGACGCCGTGCCGCCCGCGTACCCGGCGGGCGACGGGCGCACCAAGACGTCCGCGGCCTGGCTGATCGACAAGTCCGGCTTCACCAAGGGGTACGGCAGCGGACCCGCCCGTATCTCCACCAAGCACACCCTGGCCCTCACCAACCGCGGCGAGGCCACCACCGAGGACCTGCTCGCGCTGGCCCGCGAGGTCGTCGCCGGAGTACGCGACGCCTTCGGGATCACGCTGGTCAACGAGCCGGTGACCGTCGGAGTGGAGCTCTAGGACCTGTCCGGTCGATCACGGCGGAGACGCGGGGTGTGGCACGCACATCTGCGGCGTTGTCGTCGGTTGCCGACGCTCCGCGTCGACGCCCTCCTCCGCCTCGCAGCCGCACGCACCACACCCCGCTCACCGGCGCTGACAAGGCGCCGCTGCTTTCCTCCACCGTGATCGACCGGACAGGTCCTAGGTCTCCCCCTTCAGGCGGCCGGGCTCGTCAGCCAGTCGTCGATCCCGGACAGCAGCTTCCGGCTGACGTCCGCCGGCGCCGCCGAACCCCGCACCGACTGCCGGGCCAGCTCGGCCAGTTCGGCGTCCGTGAAGCCGTGGTGGCGGCGCGCGATGTCGTACTGGGCGGCGAGCCGCGAGCCGAACAGCAGCGGGTCGTCCGCGCCGAGCGCCATCGGCACCCCGGCTTCGAACAAAGTCCTCAGGGGTACGTCCTCGGGCTTCTCGTAGACCCCCAGGGCGACGTTGGAGGCCGGGCAGACCTCGCAGGTGATGCCCCGGTCCGCGAGCCGCTTCAGCAACCGCGGGTCCTCGGCCGCCCGCACTCCGTGCCCGATCCGCGAGGCGTCCAGGTCGTCCAGGCAGTCCCTGACCGACGCCGGGCCGGTCAGCTCGCCGCCGTGCGGAGCCGCGAGGAGGCCGCCCTCGCGCGCGATCGCGAAGGCCCGGTCGAAGTCCCGCGCCATGCCCCGCCGCTCGTCGTTGGAGAGCCCGAAGCCGACGATGCCGCGGTCCGCGTACCGCACGGCGAGGCGGGCCAGCGTGCGCGCGTCCAGTGGATGCTTCATGCGGTTCGCTGCCACCAGCACCCGCATGCCCAGACCGGTCTCCCGCGCCGCCGAGTCCACCGCGTCCAGGATGACCTCCATCGCGGGGATCAGGCCGCCCAGACGGGGCGCGTACGACGTCGGATCGACCTGGATCTCCAGCCACCCGGAGCCGTCCTTGATGTCCTCCTCGGCGGCCTCGCGCACGAGCCGCCGAATGTCCTCGGGCTCTCTGAGGCACGACCGCGCCGCGTCGTACAACCGCTGGAAGCGGAACCAGCCCCGCTCGTCGGTGGCCCGCAGCTTCGGCGGCTCTGCGCTGGTCAGCGCGTCGGGCAGCCGGACGCCGTACTTGTCGGCCAGCTCCAGCAGGGTGCTCGGCCGCATCGAGCCGGTGAAGTGCAGGTGCAGATGGGCCTTCGGCAACTCAGAGACATCACGTACGTGCTCCATTCCAGGATCTTGCCGTACGCGGGTGTCGTGCCGGTAGCGCTTTCCCTGTACGAGGGCTTGCCCGAACGAAGAAACGGGCCCGGGCCACTCGAAACCGAGTGGCCCGGGCCCGCACGCGCGCGTGGAGCGCGAAAACGACATCGCCGCCCTGAAGGCGTACGAAAACGTCAGTCCTTCGCCTCGGACAGCAGCTTCTGAATCCGGCTGACGCCCTCGACCAGATCCTCGTCACCCAGGGCGTACGACAGCCGCAGATAGCCCGGCGTGCCGAAGGCCTCGCCGGGGACGACCGCGACCTCGGCCTCCTCCAGGATCAGCGCGGCCAGCTCGACCGTGTCCTGCGGGCGCTTGCCGCGGATCTCCTTGCCGAGCAGCGCCTTCACCGAGGGGTACGCGTAGAACGCGCCCTCGGGCTCCGGGCACAGGACGCCGCCGATCTCGTTCAGCATCCGCACGATGGTCTTGCGGCGGCGGTCGAAGGCCTCGCGCATCTCGGCGACGGCCGTCAGATCGCCGGACACGGCGGCGAGCGCGGCGACCTGCGCCACGTTGGAGACGTTCGACGTGGCGTGCGACTGGAGGTTCGTCGCGGCCTTGATGACGTCCTTGGGACCGATGACCCAGCCCACGCGCCAGCCGGTCATCGCGTACGTCTTCGCGACACCGTTGACCACGATGCACTTGTCGGCCAGCTCGGGCACGACCACCGGCAGGGAGTGGAACTCGGCGTCCCCGTAGACGAGGTGCTCGTAGATCTCGTCGGTCAGGACCCACAGGCCCTTCTCGGCGGCCCAGCGGCCGATCTCCTCGATCTGCTCGCGGGTGTAGACCGCGCCCGTCGGGTTGGACGGGGAGACGAAGAGCAGCACCTTGGTGTTCTCGGTGCGGGCGGCCTCCAGCTGCTCGACCGAGACGCGGTAGCCGGTGGTCTCGTCGGCGACGACGTCGACGGGGACACCGCCGGCGAGACGGATCGACTCCGGGTAGGTGGTCCAGTACGGCGCGGGGACGATGACCTCGTCGCCCGGGTCGAGGATCGCGGCGAAGGCCTCGTAGATCGCCTGCTTGCCGCCGTTGGTGACCAGGACCTGCGAGGCGTCCACCTCGTAGCCCGAGTCGCGGAGCGTCTTCGCGGCGATGGCGGCCTTCAGCTCGGGCAGGCCGCCGGCCGGCGTGTAGCGGTGGTACTTCGGGTTCGAGCAGGCCTCGATGGCGGCCTGGACGATGTAGTCCGGGGTCGGGAAGTCGGGCTCACCGGCGCCGAAGCCGATCACCGGACGTCCGGCGGCCTTGAGGGCCTTGGCCTTGGCATCCACGGCGAGGGTGGCGGACTCGGAGATCGCGCCGACTCGGGCGGAGACCCGGCGCTCGGTGGGAGGGGTTGCAGCGCTCATGGGACCCATCGTTTCAGACCGGAAACGCCCCCGGCACACGGGTTTCACAGACTGAACAAACGGCCGTACACGGAGCGCACACGCGCCGCACACGGATCGAACAGTGGCGCACAATCCCCGTACGGACACTTTCTGTTCGACGACCGGCCGCGGACCACGTACACTCTCACCTCGTTGGCCTTCACCGGCCGCACTCACCCGGTGCACACCGAGCACTCGGGCGGATGCGGTACGTTGGGGACACAGCAAAGGGTCGTAGCTCAATTGGTAGAGCACTGGTCTCCAAAACCAGCGGTTGGGGGTTCAAGTCCCTCCGGCCCTGCTACACACTCCTTCGCCAGGATGTGTGCGCATGTACGTACAGCATTGCACCGCCGTGCGGCTCAACCGGGCGCGGCACGGCCACGACCCGGAATCAGGTGAGGACGAGTGACGGACGCCGTGGGCTCCATCGACATGCCTGATGCCCAGGATGAGGCGCCGGAGTCCAAGAAGAAGACCCGCAAGGGCGGTAAGCGTGCCAAGAAGGGCCCGCTCAAGCGCCTTGCCCTCTTCTACCGCCAGATTGTCGCGGAACTCCGCAAGGTCGTCTGGCCATCTCGAAACCAGCTGACGACGTACACGACAGTGGTGATTGTCTTCGTCGTCATCATGATCGCCCTGGTGACCGTGATTGACTATGGGCTCAACCACGCAGCCAAGTACGTCTTCGGCTGAGCCAGAAGCGAAGGGCGCCGTACCCGGCGCCCCTTTCGCGTGTTCCACCCCCATGTACCCAGGAAGAAGCAGCCACCGTGTCTGACCCGAACCTGAACGATGCCATCGAGTCGGTCGAGTCCGTTGACGACGAGCTCGACATCGTCGAGGGCGCGGACGTCGAGGACGAGTTTGAGGCTGCCGACGCCGATGCCGGCGAGCCCGCCGAAGAGGCGGCCGTGCACGTCGAGGACGAGTCCGGCACGGACCTCGAGGACGACGTGGACGCAGCGGACCTGGCCGTCTCCGACGAGGCCGAGGAGGCCGAGGAAGAGGCTGAGCCGGTCGACCCCGTCACCGCTCTGCGCGAGGAACTGCGCACCCTTCCCGGCGAGTGGTACGTGATCCACACGTACGCCGGTTACGAGAACCGCGTGAAGACCAACCTCGAACAGCGCGCCGTCTCGCTGAACGTCGAGGACTTCATCTTCCAGGCCGAGGTGCCGCAGGAAGAGGTCGCGCAGATCAAGAACGGCGAGCGCAAGACCATCCGCCAGAACAAGCTCCCCGGCTACGTGCTGGTGCGCATGGACCTGACGAACGAGTCCTGGGGCGTCGTCCGCAACACTCCCGGTGTCACCGGCTTCGTGGGCAACGCCTACGACCCGTACCCGCTGACCCTGGACGAGATCGTCAAGATGCTCGCCCCGGAGGCCGAGGAGAAGGCCGCCCGCGAGGCCGCCGAGGCCGAGGGCAAGCCCGCTCCGCAGCGCAAGGTCGAGGTCCAGGTGCTGGACTTCGAGGTCGGCGACTCGGTCACCGTCACCGACGGCCCGTTCGCGACGCTGCAGGCGACGATCAACGAGATCAACGCCGACTCGAAGAAGGTCAAGGGCCTCGTCGAGATCTTCGGCCGCGAGACCCCGGTCGAGCTCTCGTTCGACCAGATCCAGAAGAACTAACACCTTCTGGACGTACGTCTTCCGAACAGGTCAGACGGGCTCTCGCAGCCGGTCTGACCTGCTCGGTTTTTGGCCGCGCATAGATACCCGTTATCGTTGTGCGGTATGCCTCCATCCGGATGATCCGGACCGGACGGCTGAAAACTCTCACTAGGACCCGGAGAGAGCACATGCCTCCCAAGAAGAAGAAGGTCACGGGGCTTATCAAGCTCCAGATCCAGGCCGGCGCCGCCAACCCGGCTCCGCCGGTCGGCCCGGCGCTGGGTCAGCACGGCGTCAACATCATGGAGTTCTGCAAGGCCTACAACGCCGCGACCGAGTCGCAGCGTGGCTGGGTGATCCCGGTGGAGATCACGGTCTACGAGGACCGTTCCTTCACCTTCATCACCAAGACTCCGCCGGCCGCCAAGATGATCCTCAAGGCTGCGGGTGTGGAGAAGGGCTCCGGCGAGCCGCACAAGACCAAGGTCGCCAAGATCACCCAGGCGCAGGTCCGCGAGATCGCCACCACGAAGCTGCCCGACCTCAACGCCAACGACCTGGACGCCGCGTCGAAGATCATCGCCGGCACCGCCCGTTCCATGGGCATCACGGTCGAGGGCTGATCCCCACCTTCGTAGAACCACCGTGGCAGGGCCTGCTCGGCCCGTACCACGACTCCTTTCAGAACACACAGGAGCAGTTGTGAGCAAGCGCAGCAAGGCTCTCCGCGCTGCGGACGCCAAGATCGACCGGGAGAAGCTCTACGCCCCGCTCGAGGCCGTCCGTCTCGCCAAGGAGACCTCCACGTCCAAGTTCGACGGCACCGTCGAGGTCGCCTTCCGTCTGGGTGTCGACCCGCGCAAGGCCGACCAGATGGTCCGTGGCACCGTGAACCTCCCGCACGGCACCGGTAAGACCGCCCGGGTCCTGGTCTTCGCGACCGGTGACCGTGCCGAGGCCGCTCGTGCCGCGGGCGCCGACATCGTCGGCTCCGACGAGCTCATCGACGAGGTGTCGAAGGGCCGTCTGGACTTCGACGCCGTCGTCGCCACCCCGGACCTCATGGGCAAGGTCGGCCGCCTCGGCCGCGTGCTCGGTCCCCGTGGTCTCATGCCGAACCCCAAGACCGGCACCGTGACTCCGGACGTCGTCAAGGCCGTCAACGAGATCAAGGGCGGCAAGATCGAGTTCCGCGTCGACAAGCACTCGAACCTGCACTTCATCATCGGCAAGACGTCCTTCGACGACACGCAGCTGGTGGAGAACTACGGCGCGGCCCTCGACGAGATCCTTCGTCTGAAGCCGTCCGCCGCCAAGGGTCGCTACATCAAGAAGGCCGCGATCAGCACCACGATCGGCCCCGGCATTCCGATCGACTCGAACCGCACCCGCAACCTCCTCACCGAGGAGGACCCGGCCGCCGTCTGAGCCTCCCGCTCACCCCGGTAGCCGCGTCGCGAACGCGTCAAAAGTGCACGGGCCCCGCAACCTCTCGAGATGCGGGGCCCGTCCCTTTTCACGTACACCGGCGCCATGACGGCCGACACGATGCGCCAGGCCGGGGCCACGTCGATGTAAGTACGCGTACGGCTACCTGGCGAAGCTGTCCGGCGGCTCTGGCGCGTACCTCAAGGGCCAGAGGCAGAACACCACACCGAACCGGTCGGTGAAGCTCCTGCTCGCCTCCGGGGACGTGCGGAAGGCCGGAAGGCCGGCGCGGGGACAGCGCGCGGCGAGACCTTCGTCCTCGGCACGTCCTTCCAGGACGCCAAGGACTGCGCCGACCGAGCGGATTTGCCCGACGGCAACCCGTTCGCGTACTCTCCCAGAGAAGCCAAAGACCGCTGGTCGTTGCCACGTGCTCGGATGAGGGCGCGGTGACCGAAGGATCCGCTGAACGGCGGACGACCCGCGCAGGTGACTGTGGAATTGCTCCCGGACAGGCTCCGTAAAGGATCCCGACCGGTCGAGCGAAGCCCCGTGCGCCTGCGCCGGGGCGTTTCGTTTTCCTCAGCCCCTTCTGAGCGGTCCTCATCACCCGGAAGGAGGCCGACGCTCTATGGCAAGGCCCGACAAGGCTGCCGCGGTAGCCGAGCTCGCGGACCAGTTCCGCAGCTCGAACGCCGCTGTGCTGACCGAGTACCGGGGTCTCACTGTGGCGCAGCTCAAGACGCTGCGCCGTTCGCTCGGTGAAGACGCCCAGTACGCCGTGGTGAAGAACACGCTGACCAAGATTGCGGCCAACGAGGCCGGGATCAACACGCTCGACGACCTGTTCAACGGTCCGACGGCGGTCGCCTTCATCACCGGTGACCCGGTGGTGTCGGCGAAGGGTCTTCGTGACTTTGCCAAGGACAACCCGAACCTCGTCATCAAGGGCGGTGTCCTTGATGGCAAGGCGCTGTCCGCCGACGAGATCAAGAAGCTTGCGGACCTCGAGTCCCGCGAGGTTCTGCTCGCCAAGCTGGCGGGTGCCTTCAAGGGCAAGCAGTCCCAGGCTGCCTCGCTCTTCCAGGCGCTTCCCTCGAAGTTCGTCCGCACCGCGGAGGCGCTTCGTGCCAAGAAGGCCGAGCAGGGCGGTGCCGAGTAATTCGGCTCGCGCATTGACCGCCGCCTGAGGCGACGGTCGTAGCGGGCCGAACGTACGCCCGCCTCACCAGTACATCCGGCACCAGCCGAATAGTGGAAGGATCGCCCAAATGGCGACGAAGCTGTCCCAGGAAGAGCTGCTCGAGCAGTTCGAGTCCCTCACCCTCATCGAGCTCGCCGAGTTCGTGAAGGCGTTCGAGGAGAAGTTCGACGTCACCGCCGCCGCCGCGGTCGCCGCTGCCCCGGCCGGCCCCGTCGCCGCCGCTGAGGCCGCCGAGGAGCAGGACGAGTTCGACGTCATCCTCACGGGTGCCGGCGACAAGAAGATCCAGGTCATCAAGGTCGTGCGTGAGCTGACCTCCCTGGGTCTGAAGGAGGCCAAGGACCTCGTCGACGGCGCTCCGAAGCCCGTCCTCGAGAAGGTCGCCAAGGAGGCCGCCGAGAAGGCTGCCGAGTCCCTCAAGGGCGCCGGCGCCTCCGTCGAGGTCAAGTGACCCGACGAGTCCGCACGGACTCCTGCTGAGCTGATACAGCCTCTCCTGGAGAGGCTGTAACGCGAGCGCACCGAAGAGCGATCACCCAACTGGGTGGTCGCTCTTCGGCGTTCCAGGGGGTCGGAGGTCGGTTGCCTTGCACTGTCGGTCGCGACGAGTATGGTGATCTTCGTTGTGCCTCCGGCCGCCGGTGACAGGCAGCAAGACGGGCTGCACGTGACGAGGGCAGCACCCGGTTTGGGCATGGGGGGCCTTGACGAACTGCACGCAGCGCGCAATTCTCAGGACGCGTCGCCACAACGATCCGGATCCGAGGCATGGATCGGCGGCGAAGAGGGCAGTATCGATGTGCATTGAGGGCGTGGCTTGCAACAGGGGTTGAGAACGACGAGGGTCTCAAAAAACCCGCACTGGACATCAGTGTGCCTAGTGGCTACACTGACCCTTTGCGCTGCCTGTTAGCTGCCTCCTGCCCGTCACCAGGGGCATGCCCTCGCTTGAGCACCGATGACCGGATCTCCCTGACCTGGCCTTTTGGCCGAATCAGGAACGGCCTGTCCTGGTGCCCCAGTGGGGGGCCGGTACGCGCGTAGTGAGTCCGAGCCCTCGGAAGGACCCCCTCTTGGCCGCCTCGCGCACTGCCTCGACCGCGAATACGAACAACGGCGCCAGCACCGCCCCGCTGCGCATCTCCTTTGCAAAGATCAAGGAGCCCCTCGAGGTTCCGAACCTTCTTGCGCTGCAAACCGAGAGCTTCGACTGGCTGCTCGGCAACGACGCGTGGAAGGCTCGTGTCGAGGCGGCTCTGGACAGCGGACAGGACGTCCCCACCAAGTCCGGTCTGGAGGAGATCTTCGAGGAGATCTCTCCGATCGAGGACTTCTCCGGGTCGATGTCCCTGACGTTCCGCGACCACCGCTTCGAGCCCCCGAAGAACTCCATCGACGAGTGCAAGGACCGCGACTTCACGTACGCGGCCCCGCTCTTCGTCACCGCCGAGTTCACCAACAACGAGACCGGCGAGATCAAGTCCCAGACGGTCTTCATGGGCGACTTCCCGCTCATGACCAACAAGGGCACCTTCGTCATCAACGGCACCGAGCGTGTCGTGGTGTCGCAGCTCGTCCGCTCGCCGGGTGTCTACTTCGACTCCTCCATCGACAAGACGTCCGACAAGGACATCTTCTCCGCCAAGGTCATCCCCTCCCGGGGCGCCTGGCTGGAGATGGAGATCGACAAGCGCGACATGGTCGGTGTCCGCATCGACCGCAAGCGCAAGCAGTCCGTCACCGTTCTCCTGAAGGCTCTCGGTTGGACGACCGAGCAGATCCTCGAGGAGTTCGGCGAGTACGAGTCCATGCGCGCCACCCTGGAGAAGGACCACACCCAGGGCCAGGACGACGCGCTGCTCGACATCTACCGCAAGCTGCGTCCGGGCGAGCCCCCGACCCGCGAGGCCGCGCAGACGCTTCTTGAGAACCTCTACTTCAACCCGAAGCGCTACGACCTCGCGAAGGTCGGCCGCTACAAGGTCAACAAGAAGCTGGGCGGCGAGGCGCCGCTGGACGCCGGGATCCTGACCGTCGAGGACATCATCTCGTCGATCAAGTACCTGGTGAAGCTGCACGCCGGTGAGACCGAGACCGTTGGCGACAACGGCACCTCGATCGTCGTCGAGACCGACGACATCGACCACTTCGGCAACCGTCGTCTGCGCAACGTCGGCGAGCTCATCCAGAACCAGGTCCGCACGGGTCTGGCTCGTATGGAGCGCGTCGTCCGCGAGCGCATGACGACTCAGGACGTCGAGGCGATCACGCCGCAGACCCTGATCAACATCCGGCCGGTCGTCGCCTCCATCAAGGAGTTCTTCGGCACCAGCCAGCTGTCGCAGTTCATGGACCAGAACAACCCGCTGTCGGGTCTCACTCACAAGCGCCGTCTGTCGGCTCTTGGCCCGGGTGGTCTCTCCCGTGAGCGGGCCGGCTTCGAGGTCCGTGACGTGCACCCGTCGCACTACGGCCGCATGTGCCCGATCGAGACCCCCGAAGGCCCGAACATCGGTCTGATCGGCTCGCTCGCCTCTTACGGCCGCGTCAACGCGTTCGGTTTCGTCGAGACGCCGTACCGCCGGGTCACCGACGGTGTCGTCACCGACGAGGTCGACTACCTGACGGCCGACGAAGAGGACCGATTCGTCATCGCGCAGGCCAACGCGCCGCTCGGCGACGACTTCCGGTTCGAGGAGACCCGCGTCCTGGTCCGCCGTCGTGGCGGAGAGGTCGACTACGTCCCCGGTGACGACGTCGACTACATGGACGTCTCGCCGCGCCAGATGGTGTCGGTCGCGACCGCCATGATCCCGTTCCTCGAGCACGACGACGCCAACCGTGCCCTCATGGGCGCGAACATGATGCGTCAGGCCGTGCCGCTGATCAAGTCCGAGGCGCCGCTCGTCGGCACCGGCATGGAGTACCGCTGCGCCGTCGACGCCGGCGACGTGCTCAAGTCGGAGAAGGACGGTGTGGTCCAGGAGGTCTCCGCGGACTACGTCACCACCGCCAACGACGACGGCACGTACACCACGTACCGCCTGCACAAGTTCTCCCGCTCCAACCAGGGCACGTCCGTCAACCAGAAGGTTGTCGTGGACGAGGGCGCCCGGGTCATCGCCGGCCAGGTTCTGGCCGACGGCCCGGCGACCGAGAACGGCGAGATGGCGCTCGGCAAGAACCTGCTCGTGGCGTTCATGCCGTGGGAGGGTCACAACTACGAGGACGCGATCATCCTGTCGCAGCGCCTCGTGCAGGACGACGTCCTCTCCTCGATCCACATCGAGGAGCACGAGGTCGACGCCCGTGACACCAAGCTCGGCCCCGAGGAGATCACCCGGGACATCCCGAACGTCTCCGAGGAGGTCCTCGCCGACCTCGACGAGCGCGGCATCATCCGTATCGGTGCCGAGGTCGTCGCCGGCGACATCCTGGTCGGCAAGGTCACGCCCAAGGGTGAGACCGAGCTGACCCCGGAGGAGCGCCTGCTCCGCGCGATCTTCGGTGAGAAGGCGCGCGAGGTGCGCGACACCTCGCTGAAGGTGCCGCACGGCGAGATCGGCAAGGTCATCGGCGTCCGCGTCTTCGACCGTGAAGAGGGCGACGAGCTGCCGCCGGGCGTGAACCAGCTGGTTCGTGTCTACGTGGCGCAGAAGCGCAAGATCACGGACGGTGACAAGCTCGCCGGCCGCCACGGCAACAAGGGTGTCATCTCGAAGATCCTGCCGATCGAGGACATGCCGTTCCTGGAGGACGGCACCCCGGTCGACATCATCCTCAACCCCCTCGGTGTCCCGTCCCGAATGAACCCGGGACAGGTCCTGGAGATCCACCTCGGCTGGCTCGCCAGCCGCGGCTGGGACGTCTCCGGACTCGCCGACGACTGGGCGCAGCGCCTGCAGGCCATCGAGGCCGACCAGGTCGCCCCGGGCACCAACGTCGCCACCCCCGTCTTCGACGGTGCGCGTGAGGACGAGCTCGCGGGTCTGCTGCAGCACACGATCCCGAACCGCGACGGAGAGCGCATGGTGCTCCCGACCGGCAAGGCGCCGCTGTTCGACGGCCGCTCCGGCGAGCCGTTCCCGGAGCCGATCTCGGTCGGCTACATGTACATCCTGAAGCTGCACCACCTGGTCGACGACAAGCTGCACGCCCGCTCGACCGGTCCGTACTCGATGATCACCCAGCAGCCGCTGGGTGGTAAGGCCCAGTTCGGTGGCCAGCGCTTCGGTGAGATGGAGGTGTGGGCGCTTGAGGCTTATGGCGCCGCTTACGCCCTCCAGGAGCTGCTGACCATCAAGTCCGACGACGTCACCGGCCGCGTGAAGGTCTACGAGGCCATCGTCAAGGGCGAGAACATTCCCGAGCCCGGCATCCCTGAGTCCTTCAAGGTGCTCATCAAGGAGATGCAGTCCCTGTGCCTCAACGTGGAGGTGCTGTCCTCGGACGGCATGTCCATCGAGATGCGCGACACCGACGAGGACGTCTTCCGCGCGGCGGAGGAGCTTGGCATCGACCTGTCCCGGCGCGAGCCGAGCAGCGTCGAAGAGGTCTGACGGGAGTCCGGTCCGGAGGCTCAGCGATGAAGATCCCTGAGCCTCCGGCCGGCCCCAGGACCCCCGTATCAGACCCCATGACTTACAACCCTGAGAGGGATTGACGCATAGTGCTCGACGTCAACTTCTTCGATGAGCTCCGGATCGGTCTGGCCACCGCTGACGACATCCGTCAGTGGAGCCACGGCGAGGTCAAGAAGCCCGAGACCATCAACTACCGCACCCTCAAGCCCGAAAAGGACGGACTCTTCTGCGAGAAGATCTTCGGTCCGACCCGGGACTGGGAGTGCTACTGCGGTAAGTACAAGCGTGTCCGCTTCAAGGGCATCATCTGCGAGCGCTGCGGCGTCGAGGTCACTCGCGCCAAGGTGCGTCGTGAGCGGATGGGCCACATCGAACTGGCCGCTCCCGTCACCCACATCTGGTACTTCAAGGGCGTCCCGTCGCGCCTCGGCTACCTGCTCGACCTCGCCCCGAAGGACCTCGAGAAGGTCATCTACTTCGCGGCGTACATGATCACGTACGTCGACGACGAGCGTCGCACCCGCGACCTGCCCTCGCTGGAGGCGCACGTCTCCGTCGAGCGTCAGCAGATCGAGAACCGCCGCGACTCCGACCTCGAGGCCCGCGCCAAGAAGCTCGAGACCGACCTGGCCGAGCTGGAGGCCGAGGGCGCCAAGGCCGACGTGCGCCGCAAGGTGCGCGAGGGTGCCGAGCGTGAGATGAAGCAGCTGCGCGACCGTGCGCAGCGCGAGATCGACCGTCTCGACGAGGTGTGGACCCGCTTCAAGAACCTCAAGGTCCAGGACCTCGAGGGCGACGAGCTCCTCTACCGCGAGCTGCGTGACCGCTTCGGCACGTACTTCGACGGTTCGATGGGTGCCGCGGCGCTGCAGAAGCGTCTGGAGTCCTTCGACCTCGACGAGGAGGCCGAGCGCCTCCGCGAGATCATCCGTACCGGCAAGGGCCAGAAGAAGACCCGTGCGCTCAAGCGCCTCAAGGTCGTCTCCGCGTTCCTGCAGACCAGCAACAGCCCCAAGGGCATGGTGCTCGACTGCGTGCCGGTCATCCCGCCGGACCTGCGTCCGATGGTGCAGCTGGACGGTGGCCGCTTCGCGACCTCCGACCTGAACGACCTGTACCGCCGCGTGATCAACCGCAACAACCGCCTGAAGCGGCTTCTCGACCTCGGCGCGCCCGAGATCATCGTGAACAACGAGAAGCGCATGCTCCAGGAGGCGGTCGACGCCCTCTTCGACAACGGCCGTCGTGGTCGCCCGGTCACGGGCCCCGGCAACCGTCCGCTGAAGTCCCTCAGCGACATGCTGAAGGGTAAGCAGGGTCGTTTCCGTCAGAACCTGCTCGGTAAGCGTGTGGACTACTCCGCGCGTTCCGTGATCGTCGTCGGTCCGCAGCTGAAGCTGCACCAGTGTGGTCTGCCCAAGGCCATGGCGCTGGAGCTCTTCAAGCCGTTCGTGATGAAGCGCCTGGTCGACCTGAACCACGCGCAGAACATCAAGTCGGCGAAGCGGATGGTCGAGCGCGGCCGCACGGTCGTGTACGACGTCCTGGAAGAGGTCATCGCGGAGCACCCGGTTCTGCTGAACCGTGCGCCCACGCTGCACCGCCTCGGCATCCAGGCCTTCGAGCCGCAGCTGGTCGAGGGCAAGGCCATCCAGATCCACCCGCTCGTCTGCACCGCGTTCAACGCGGACTTCGACGGTGACCAGATGGCCGTGCACCTGCCGCTCTCCGCGGAGGCGCAGGCCGAGGCCCGCATCCTGATGCTGTCCTCGAACAACATCCTCAAGCCGGCCGACGGCCGCCCGGTCACGATGCCGACCCAGGACATGGTCCTCGGTCTGTTCTTCCTGACCACCGACGGTGCGCTGCGCAACGTCAAGGGCGAGGAGCGCTCCTTCGCGTCCGTCGCCGAGGCGATCATGGCGTTCGACGCCGGCGAGCTCTCGCTGCAGTCCCGCGTGGACATCCGCTTCCCGGTGGGCACCATCCCGCCGCGCGGCTGGACCCCGCCGGCCCGCGAGGAGGGCGAGCCGGAGTGGCAGCAGGGTGACACCTTCCGCCTGCGGACGACCCTGGGCCGCGCGCTCTTCAACGAGCTGCTGCCCGAGGACTACCCGTTCGTCGACTACGAGGTCGGCAAGAAGCAGCTCTCCGAGATCGTCAACGACCTCGCCGAGCGCTACCCCAAGGTCATCGTGGCGGCGACGCTCGACAACCTGAAGGCGGCCGGCTTCTACTGGGCGACCCGCTCCGGCGTCACCGTGGCCATCTCCGACATCGTCGTTCCCGAGGCGAAGAAGGAGATCGTCAAGGGCTACGAGGCGCAGGACGAGAAGGTCCAGAAGCAGTACGAGCGCGGTCTGATCACCAAGGACGAGCGCACGCAGGAACTCATCGCGATCTGGACCAAGGCGACCAACGAGGTTGCCGAGGCGATGAACGCGAACTTCCCGAAGACGAACCCCATCTTCATGATGGTTGACTCGGGTGCCCGAGGAAACATGATGCAGATGCGTCAGATCGCCGGTATGCGTGGTCTGGTGTCGAACGCCAAGAACGAGACGATTCCCCGTCCCATCAAGGCGTCGTTCCGTGAGGGTCTGTCCGTGCTGGAGTACTTCATCTCCACGCACGGTGCCCGTAAGGGTCTGGCGGACACCGCCCTGCGTACCGCCGACTCGGGTTACCTGACCCGTCGTCTGGTGGACGTCTCGCAGGACGTCATCATCCGCGAGGAGGACTGCGGCACCGAGCGCGGTCTGAAGCTGAAGATCGCCGAGCGCGGCGCCGACGGCGTGCTGCGCAAGACGGACGACGTCGAGACCAGCGTCTACGCCCGCATGCTCGCCGAGGACGTCGTCATCGACGGCAAGGTGATCGCGCCGGCCAACGTGGACCTCGGCGACGTGCTCATCGACCAGCTGGTGCACCACGGTGTCGAGGAGGTCAAGACCCGTTCGATCCTGACCTGTGAGTCCCAGGTCGGCACCTGCGCCATGTGCTACGGCCGTTCGCTGGCCACCGGCAAGCTGGTCGACATCGGTGAGGCGGTCGGCATCATCGCCGCCCAGTCCATCGGTGAGCCCGGTACCCAGCTGACGATGCGTACCTTCCACACCGGTGGTGTGGCCGGTGACGACATCACCCAGGGTCTGCCCCGTGTCGTCGAGCTCTTCGAAGCCCGTACGCCGAAGGGTGTCGCCCCGATCTCCGAGGCCTCCGGCCGCGTGCGGATCGAGGAGACCGAGAAGACCAAGAAGATCGTCGTCACCCCGGACGACGGCAGCGACGAGACGGCGTTCCCGATCTCGAAGCGCGCCCGTGTCCTGGTGACCGAGGGCGAGCACGTCGAGGTGGGCCAGAAGCTCACCGTGGGTGCCACCAACCCGCACGACGTGCTGCGCATCCTGGGTCAGCGTGCCGTCCAGGTCCACCTGGTCGGCGAGGTCCAGAAGGTCTACAACTCGCAGGGTGTGTCGATCCACGACAAGCACATCGAGATCATCATCCGGCAGATGCTGCGCCGGGTGACGATCATCGAGTCGGGCGACGCGGAGCTGCTGCCCGGCGAGCTGGTCGAGCGCTCGAAGTTCGAGACCGAGAACCGTCGTGTGGTCCAGGAAGGCGGCCACCCGGCCTCCGGCCGTCCGCAGCTGATGGGTATCACCAAGGCCTCGCTGGCGACCGAGTCGTGGCTGTCGGCGGCGTCCTTCCAGGAGACGACCAGGGTTCTGACGGACGCGGCGATCAACGCCAAGTCCGACTCCCTGATCGGCCTCAAGGAGAACGTCATCATCGGTAAGCTCATCCCGGCCGGTACGGGTCTGTCCCGCTACCGCAACATCCGGGTCGAGCCGACCGAGGAGGCCAAGGCCGCGATGTACTCGGCCGTCGGCTACGACGACATCGACTACTCGCCGTTCGGCACGGGCTCCGGCCAGGCCGTTCCGCTGGAGGACTACGACTACGGTCCGTACAACCAGTAAGGCGTACGTCTGACTGACGGGCGGTCACCCTTCGGGGTGGCCGCCCGTCGGCGTTCCCGGGGGGCCGCGGACCGCCGTGCCCACACCGCCTGTACGGGGCTGTGGGGGCCCTGCAGGGACTGGTCGGGAACCTGTGCCGGAAATGCCTCGTTGGAGCATGATGGAGGGATCCAGCCGTCCGGGGGAGGTGTGCCCGTGTCGTACCCGACGCCATGGCAGCCGTGGCAGGGGCAGAACGGTCCGCAGCCGTGGCAGGGGCAAGGCGCGCCGGCGATGCTCGCCTCGCATGCCGACCGTGAGCGTGCCGTGGATGTGCTCCGGGCGGGCTTCGGGGAGGGACGCCTGGAGCAGGCCGAGTTCGAGAAGCGGGTCGCACGGGCGTACGCGGCCCGTACGGTGGGTGAGCTGGCCGTGCTGGTGGGAGACCTCCCGCAGGGCCCCGTACCCCTGTCGGCGGCCTCCGGGCCGGTGCCGCGGACGTTCCTGCCCGCCCCGCCCCCGGCGACGAACGGCAAGGCGGTCGCCGCCATGGTCTGCGGTGTCCTCACCCTGATGACGGCCGGCGTCACGGGCGTCCCCGCCGTGATCCTGGGCCATACGGCGCGCTCCGAGATGCGTCGCACCGGCGAGGGCGGCGAGGGTTTCGCGATGGCCGGTCTCGTGCTGGGCTGGCTGTCGGTCGCGGGCTGGGCCCTGCTCCTGACGGTCCTGATAGCCGCGGCGCTGGCGTCCGGATGAAGATCCCCAAGGGCTCAGGGCCTTGGCATGATCCGCTCAGTGATGCTAGTGCGGTCCATTTGTTTTGACCGCAGCGTATGAGGTAGGTACGCTCAGACCTTGTGCCTGGGGTGTGCCCTGGCTCTCGTGCGTGCCTTCAACCGCACAAGGGGAGCCGTCACCGGCCACCGTAATCTGCGCCCTTTTGCTTCACGGCGAGAGTCTGCAGCATTCGACACACCCGACCGCGTGGGTCGGCAATGTTCCAGGTTAGCTTCACCATTCGGCACACAGAAACCGGAGAAGTAGTGCCTACGATCCAGCAGCTGGTCCGGAAGGGCCGGCAGGACAAGGTCGAGAAGAACAAGACGCCCGCACTTGAGGGTTCTCCTCAGCGTCGGGGCGTCTGCACGCGTGTGTTCACGACCACCCCGAAGAAGCCGAACTCGGCCCTGCGTAAGGTCGCGCGTGTGCGTCTGACCAGCGGGATCGAGGTCACTGCTTACATTCCGGGTGAGGGACACAACCTGCAGGAGCACTCCATCGTGCTCGTGCGCGGCGGCCGTGTGAAGGACCTGCCGGGTGTTCGCTACAAGATCATCCGTGGTTCGCTCGACACCCAGGGTGTCAAGAACCGCAAGCAGGCCCGCAGCCGCTACGGCGCCAAGAAGGAGAAGTAAGAATGCCTCGTAAGGGCCCCGCCCCGAAGCGCCCGGTCATCATCGACCCGGTCTACGGTTCTCCTCTTGTCACGTCGCTCATCAACAAGGTGCTGCTGAACGGCAAGCGCTCCACCGCCGAGCGCATCGTCTACGGCGCCATGGAGGGTCTGCGTGAGAAGACGGGCAACGACCCGATCATCACGCTGAAGCGCGCGCTGGAGAACATCAAGCCGACCCTCGAGGTCAAGTCCCGCCGTGTCGGTGGCGCGACGTACCAGGTTCCGATCGAGGTCAAGCCCGGTCGTGCCAACACGCTCGCCCTGCGCTGGCTCGTCGGTTACTCCCGCGCCCGTCGCGAGAAGACCATGACCGAGCGTCTGCTCAACGAGCTTCTCGACGCCTCCAACGGCCTTGGTGCCGCTGTGAAGAAGCGCGAGGACACCCACAAGATGGCCGAGTCCAACAAGGCCTTCGCGCACTACCGCTGGTAGTCGCAACCCACATCGAGACCGAGAGAAGACTGAAGCCTTATGGCTACCACTTCACTTGACCTGGCCAAGGTCCGCAACATCGGGATCATGGCCCACATCGACGCGGGTAAGACGACCACCACCGAGCGGATCCTCTTCTACACCGGCGTCAGCTACAAGATCGGTGAGGTCCACGACGGCGCTGCCACCATGGACTGGATGGAGCAGGAGCAGGAGCGTGGCATCACGATCACCTCTGCTGCCACCACCTGTCACTGGCCGCTCGAGGACAACGACTACACGATCAACATCATCGACACCCCGGGGCACGTCGACTTCACGGTCGAGGTGGAGCGCTCGCTGCGCGTCCTCGACGGTGCCGTCACGGTGTTCGACGGTGTCGCCGGTGTTGAGCCGCAGTCCGAGACGGTGTGGCGTCAGGCCGACCGTTACGGCGTGCCGCGCATCTGCTTCGTGAACAAGCTGGACCGTACCGGCGCCGAGTTCCACCGCTGTGTGGACATGATCAAGGACCGGCTCGGTGCCGTTCCGATCATCATGCAGCTGCCGATCGGTGCCGAGATGGACTTCAAGGGCGTTGTGGACCTGGTCCGCATGAAGGCGCTCGTGTGGTCCGCCGAGGCGGCGAAGGGCGAGATGTACGACGTCGTCGACATCCCCGCCACGCACGCCGAGGCTGCCGAGGAGTACCGCGGCAAGCTGGTCGAGACCGTCGCGGAGAACGACGACGAGATCATGGAGCTGTTCCTGGAGGGCCAGGAGCCCACCGAGGAGCAGCTGTACGCCGCGATCCGTCGCATCACCATCGCGTCCGGCAAGGGTGACGGCGTCACGGTCACCCCGGTGTTCTGTGGCACCGCGTTCAAGAACAAGGGCGTTCAGCCCCTGCTCGACGCGGTCGTGCGCTACCTCCCGACCCCGCTTGACGTCGAGGCCATCGAGGGCCACGACGTCAAGGACCCCGAGGTCGTGGTCAAGCGCAAGCCGTCCGAGGACGAGCCGCTGTCCGCCCTCGCGTTCAAGATCATGAGCGACCCGCACCTCGGCAAGCTCACCTTCGTCCGGGTCTACTCGGGCCGCCTGGAGTCCGGCACTGCCGTGCTGAACTCCGTCAAGGGCAAGAAGGAGCGCATCGGCAAGATCTACCGCATGCACGCGAACAAGCGTGAGGAGATCGAGGCGGTGGGCGCCGGCGACATCGTCGCCGTGATGGGCCTGAAGCAGACCACCACGGGTGAGACGCTTTCGGACGACAAGAACCCGGTCATCCTGGAGTCCATGGACTTCCCGGCGCCGGTCATTCAGGTCGCCATCGAGCCCAAGTCCAAGGGTGACCAGGAGAAGCTGGGTGTCGCCATCCAGCGTCTCGCGGAGGAGGACCCCTCCTTCCAGGTTCACTCGGACGAGGAGACCGGCCAGACCATCATCGGTGGTATGGGCGAGCTGCACCTCGAGGTGCTGGTCGACCGTATGCGCCGTGAGTTCAAGGTCGAGGCCAACGTCGGTAAGCCGCAGGTCGCCTACCGTGAGACGATCCGCAAGACCGTCGAGCGCGTGGACTACACCCACAAGAAGCAGACCGGTGGTACCGGTCAGTTCGCCAAGGTGCAGATCGCGATCGAGCCCATCACCGAGACCGATGGTCCGGCGTACGAGTTCGTGAACAAGGTCACCGGTGGCCGTATCCCGCGGGAGTACATCCCGTCGGTGGACGCCGGTGCGCAGGAGGCCATGCAGTTCGGCATCCTCGCGGGCTACGAGATGACGGGCGTCCGCGTCACGCTTCTCGACGGTGCCTACCACGAGGTCGACTCCTCCGAGCTCGCGTTCAAGATCGCCGGTTCGCAGGCCTTCAAGGAGGCCGCGCGTAAGGCCAGCCCCGTGCTGCTCGAGCCGATGATGGCCGTCGAGGTCACCACGCCCGAGGAGTCGATGGGTGATGTCATCGGCGACCTCAACTCCCGCCGTGGCCAGATCCAGGCCATGGAGGAGCGCAGCGGCGCCCGCGTCGTGAAGGGCCTCGTGCCCCTCTCGGAGATGTTCGGCTACGTCGGCGACCTCCGCAGCAAGACCTCGGGTCGCGCAAGCTACTCGATGCAGTTCGACTCCTACGCCGAGGTTCCCCGGAACGTCGCCGAGGAGATCATCGCGAAGGCCAAGGGCGAGTAACACACCCCGTTTACACGCTTTAGGCTTGACACCGACCGCCGGGGCTCACCCGGCAGGGGAAAACCCCGGCGGGCGGCATCCCAGCAAAGATCACCTGGCGCCGATGAGTAAGGCGTACCAGAACCACTCCACAGGAGGACCCAGTGGCGAAGGCGAAGTTCGAGCGGACTAAGCCGCACGTCAACATCGGCACCATCGGTCACATTGACCACGGTAAGACGACCCTCACGGCCGCCATTACCAAGGTGCTGCACGACGCGTACCCCGACCTGAACGAGGCCTCGGCCTTCGACCAGATCGACAAGGCTCCTGAGGAGCGCCAGCGCGGTATCACGATCTCCATCGCGCACGTCGAGTACCAGACGGAGACGCGTCACTACGCCCACGTCGACTGCCCCGGTCACGCGGACTACATCAAGAACATGATCACGGGTGCGGCGCAGATGGACGGCGCCATCCTCGTGGTCGCGGCCACCGACGGCCCGATGCCGCAGACCAAGGAGCACGTGCTCCTGGCCCGCCAGGTCGGCGTCCCCTACATCGTTGTCGCCCTGAACAAGGCCGACATGGTGGACGACGAGGAGATCCTGGAGCTCGTCGAGCTCGAGGTTCGTGAGCTGCTCTCCGAGTACGAGTTCCCGGGCGACGACCTTCCGGTCGTCAAGGTCTCGGCGCTCAAGGCCCTTGAGGGCGACAAGGAGTGGGGCCAGTCCGTCCTCGACCTGATGAAGGCCGTCGACGAGAACATCCCGCAGCCCGAGCGTGACGTCGACAAGCCGTTCCTGATGCCGATCGAGGACGTCTTCACGATCACCGGTCGTGGCACGGTCGTCACCGGTCGTATCGAGCGTGGTGTCCTCAAGGTCAACGAGACCGTCGACATCGTCGGTATCAAGACCGAGAAGACCACCACCACGGTCACCGGCATCGAGATGTTCCGCAAGCTGCTCGACGAGGGCCAGGCCGGTGAGAACGTCGGTCTGCTCCTCCGTGGCATCAAGCGCGAGGACGTCGAGCGCGGCCAGGTCATCATCAAGCCCGGTTCGGTCACGCCGCACACCGAGTTCGAGGCCCAGGCCTACATCCTGTCCAAGGACGAGGGTGGCCGCCACACGCCGTTCTTCAACAACTACCGTCCGCAGTTCTACTTCCGTACGACTGACGTGACCGGTGTTGTGACCCTCCCCGAGGGCACGGAGATGGTCATGCCCGGCGACAACACTGAGATGACCGTTGAGCTCATCCAGCCCGTCGCCATGGAGGAGGGCCTGAAGTTCGCCATCCGTGAGGGTGGCCGGACCGTGGGCGCCGGCCAGGTCACCAAGATCAACAAGTAGTTCTTGTCGGTCTGACCTGGTAGCTCCTCGCGAGCTCATTGATAGGGGTCCGTAATGATTTCGGTCGTACGGGCCCCTTTGCCGTGTCCGACATGACGACGCCGGCCGACGACGCGACGTGCCGGGCGACGACCGGGCGCGAGTTCAGCTCGGTGACCGCGGAGAACGTCATGAAGTGGGAGGTGACTACAGCGTGGAGGGCGTGAACGCGAAATCCACCGCGTACCACGAGCTCGCGCGCACCCTGCGGGCGGTCAGCGGGGCGTGACGGGCGTGCTGTTCGACGGGTCGAGGCACCAGTCGAGGAGCGAGGGCCAGGAGCCGTAGCCCGCGTCCAGGTCGAGGTGGGCCTCGCCGGGCAGGACGTCGACGGGCAGGCCGAGGGGTTCGGCGTACACGGCCGCGGCGCCGTCCGGGCAGTAGGGGTCGTTGTCGGCGGCGACGAGACGGGTGTACGTGGCCGCGGCGGCGAGGTGCGCGGGCGTCACGGGAGGGGGAGCGAAGGCCGCGACCTCCGCGTACCCCTTGAGCACGCTGCCGGACGGCGGGGCGACGAGCAGCACCCGGTCCACGGGGGCGGGGACGAGACCGCGGGCGGCCGCGTGCAGCCACAGCAGGCAGGCGAGGCTGTGGCAGACGACGGTGCGGGGCCGCGAGGCGGTGAGGTGGGTGCGGAGTTCGCCCAGCCAGGTGTCCAGGTCGGGGTCGTCGGGCTCGGGGAGCTGGGGGTGGGTGACCGCGTGGCCCCGGGCGGTGAGGCGGTCGGCGAGCCAGCTCTGCCAGTGGGCGGCGGGGCGGCGGTTCTGCCAGCCGTGGAGGAGCAGGAAGCCGTGCTCGCCGGTGATCGGGGGTGTGCTCATGGCCTCGATGATGGGCCGGAGCGATCATGCAGGTCCAGTTAATGTCTCTGGATGGAACCGGTAAGGAACTCCTTCACGGTCGATCTGCGACGGCTCGGTGTGCTGCGGGAACTGGAGCGGCGCGGGAGCCTGGCCCGTACCGCCGAGGCGCTGCATCTGACGCCCTCCGCCGTGTCGCAGCAGCTGGCGGCGCTGGCCCGGGAGGTGGGGGTCCCGCTGATCGTCAGGCAGGGGCGCGGGGCGCGGCTGACCGGGCAGGCGCGGGTGCTGCTGGAGCACGCCGAGGTGATGGCCGCGCAGTGGGAGCGGGCCCGTGCCGATCTCGCCGCGTGGGAGGAGGGGCGCCGTGGGGCGGTGACGGTCGGGGCGTTCTCCAGCGCCGTCAGCGGGCTGCTGCCAAACGCGCTGGGCCGGTTGGCCGAGCATCATCCGCGGGTGCGGGTCGCGGTGGTCGAGGCCGAACCCCCGGACCTGTTCACCCGGCTCGACGCCGGCGAGGTCGACATCGCGGTGGCGGTGGACTTCGCGGCCGCGCCGCCCCACACGGACCGCCGCTACGCGCGCACCGACCTGTCGACCGACGTCCTGGACCTGGCGCTGCCCCGGGACCACCCCTGTGCGGGCCGGCCGGAGGTGGGGCTGCGGGAGCTGGCGGGCGACGCCTGGATCGTCGGGGACGCCCGCAGCTGCTGCGGGGCGATCACCAGGTCGGTGTGCGCGGCGAACGGCTTCACGCCGGACATCCGGCACGCCGTCAACGACTGGCAGTCGCTCGCCGCGCTCGTCGAGGCGGGTCTGGGTGTCGCGCTGGTCCCGCGCCTCGCGCAGCCACTGCACCGGCCGGGTCTGGTCCTGCGCACCCCGGCCGGGCCGTCGCCCACGCGGCACGTCTTCGCGGCGGTACGGGCGGGATCGGACGACGATCCGGTGCTGACTGCGGTACTGGCGAGCCTGCGGGCGGCGGCAGCGGCGGCAGCGGCGGGCCAAGCCGACAGGCCCTAGGGGGCGGCTCAGACCTTCTGAGCGGAGGATCCGGCGCCCGTGCCCGTGCCCGAGCGGCGGGCCCGCCACAGCCAGGGCCGGGCGTCCGGGGACAGGCCCGCCGCGGCCGGGCCGCGGCGGGTGAGGCGGAGGGCGGGGCCGTCCAGGGTGGTCCGCGCCGGCACCGCCCGGGTGGCCCGGCCGTCGTGCAGGAGCCGGAGCGCGCCGTCGACGCCGCGGCCGAGGAGGTAGGAGCCGGCGGCACTCACCGGACCGTAGCCGGGGAAGACGACGGTGGGACCGTCCGTGGCTATCAGGGACGTCGAGGCGGGCGGCCGGTAGTAGAGGCGGTCGCCGGACACGGCTATCGCGTCGGCCGGCGCGGGCAGGGACCCGGTCCCCGAGGTGCCGGGCGTCACCGGCCCGTCCGGGGTCCACTGGTGGACGGTGTCGCGCCCGGGCGCGTACACACGCACCTCGCCGTCCGAGCCGACGACGGCGGTCAGCCCGTCCTGTATCTGCCCGCCGCCGAGGTCCCGCCACGGCGACCAGCGGCCGTCCCGCCCGCGCACCCGCGTGCTGACGCCGTGATCGGCGTTGCGTACGAAGAGGTGGACGCGTCCGTCGCGGCCGGTGACGGCGACGGGTGTCCCGATACGACGACCGCGGTCGTCGTCGCCTTCGGGGTTCCCGAGCCCGGTCCACGCCCGGAAACCGCCGCCCCGGGCGGCCTGTTCGAGCAGCACGATCTCGCGGACGTCCGGCCCGCCCCGCCCCTCGACAGCGGCCAGCCGCAGCCCGAACAGGAGCTGCCGTCCGTCGTCGAGGGCGGCGGCACCGAGCACGGGCGCGAGCGGCCCGCCGCCCAGGTCGACGGCGTCGCCGAAGGTGCCCTCGGGGGTCTCGCGCCAGCGCACCGCGCGCATCCCGAGCACGCCGTACGCGGTCAGCCGGCCGTCCGCCTCCTCGGCCAGCGCGAGCCGCGGGCCGGGATAGCGGTAGTGGGTGGAGCGCACCCAGCCCTTGCGGTTGCGCAGCGGCCGCTCGCCGCCCACGTTGTAGTCACCGCAGCCGGCCGGGTTCCCGCACTCCCAGTGCGGGGCGGCGCCGTAGGGGACCAGGTGGGCGGCCTTGGGGCGCAGGACGGCCGGGGGGAGGTTGTCGGGCCAGTGGTGGTTGTAGTAGCCGCGGAAGGCGACGGTGGCGAACGGCGGCGGGCCGCCGGCGGAGGTCCGGGCCCAGCGGGCCATCGCGGCCCAGGTGAAGGAGGCGACGGCGGTGTGGTCGGCGTGGTCGGAGTAGCCGGGCTGCTCGCTGTCGTGGATCCGGGTGACGGGGTCGCTGTGCTGGATGTCCGGGTCGGGGTCGAGCGTGTGCACGAGCGTGGGGCGGTACCGCTCGAAGAGGCCGACGAGGACGTCGAGGAGGCCGTCGTGGTCGTACGACTGGACCGTGCTCAGCGGTGAACCGTCGGCGACGACCGTGCCGAGCGCGAGGCCCCGCTCCCGCCAGAGCGCCGGTACGCCCATGTGCCCGAAGGGCGTGTGCATGGCCAGGTTGAGATGGACCAGGTCGACGCGACGCCCTTCGTTCTCAAGGGAGTTGACCTCGGCGAGGTGCCCGCCGGGCAGTGCGGCGACGGACTTGTTCCACGGGGTGAAGAGGGGGAGCCCGAGCTGTGCGGCATAGCTCTGCCGCAGGCCTTGGTGGCGCGCTGAGGAGTAGGCGGCCTTGTCGGCGGGCGGATGCGGCTGCCCGGGGATCTTGTTGACGCCGTCGGCCTCACCGGCGGTGACGTACACGCAGACGAGGGGGACGCCCGCGGCGACGGCGTACTGGGTGTCCGGGTTCATGAAGTACAGGTCGTCGTCGGGGTGCGCGAGGACCTGCATGAGCAGGGCGTGCCGGCCCTGGACGGCGGGCTTTCCGGAGGCGGGGGAGGGCGCGGCGGTGGCTGCCCCGGAGGACCGCGAGGGCCCGCACCCGACCGCCGCGGCAACCGCGGCGACGGCACCGCCGAGCAGTACGGCACGCCGAGTCGTCCTGCGCAGGGGGCCGGGCGGCCCTGGCTCGGTGTCGGCCGTCCCGCCCTTGGGGTCGGTCGTCCTGTGTATGGGGTGGCCCGGGACAGCCCTGAATCGCACGCCGTACTCCGTCCGCTGTTCGCAGCGGTCGGGGGCGCTGCTGTGCTCACTCGTTCCGGTTTTTCACCTGAGGAGAGGGTCGTCAGCGATGTCGGGTTCCATGCACGGACATGTTCTGTTCACCCGGAAGGGGGCTGCCGGGATGAGCACATGTGCTCACGTTCCCGGCCGGCCGGTGGCACCGGGGTCGGACGCGTGTGCCCCGGGCGGATCGGTGTGCGACCCTTGCTGAGTGCCCGGGGTTTGACCTGCGTCACCCTCGGGGTACGATCCTCGGCCCGATTGGCCAGGCCCGTGCCCCGTATGGCAGACTGTCGGAGTTGCTCGGTCGAGTGCCGATGCTGTGCGCCTCCCGCCGGGAGGACTGGAAGCGAGTCCCACAGTACTCGTCGCCCGATCTGTCGAAAGGCAGCGCTGGGGCGGACGTACGGGAATCTTCCGGGAAGTTTCAGCGGGGTGCCGACCAGGCGCCCGGTGGGTGTTGTGCCCCCGGTCCTGCGGTTTTTTTCGGGCCGTGTCCCTCGGTAGGGAAATCCATATCGGATATCTCTGTCAGCAAGAGCGCGACACACCCGACCGCGTGGGTCGGAGGTCAGGACGCGAACCCCCGGGCTCCAGAGCGTTTTATCGAGACGAAGGACTACTGAGTAGCCATGGCGGGACAGAAGATCCGCATCCGGCTCAAGGCCTACGACCACGAGGTCATCGATTCCTCGGCGAAGAAGATCGTCGAGACGGTGACGCGTACTGGTGCGTCGGTCGCGGGCCCGGTGCCGCTGCCCACTGAGAAGAACGTGTACTGCGTCATCAAGTCGCCGCACAAGTACAAGGACTCGCGCGAGCACTTCGAGATGCGCACGCACAAGCGCCTGATCGACATCCTCGACCCGACCCCCAAGACCGTTGACTCTCTGATGCGACTCGACCTCCCGGCCGGTGTCGACATCGAGATCAAGCTCTGAAGGCCGGTGATCTGAAGATGGCTAAGCAGATCAAGGGCATCCTGGGCGAGAAGCTCGGCATGACGCAGGTGTGGGACGAGAACAACCGTGTTGTTCCGGTCACCGTCGTCAAGGCCGGTCCGAACGTCGTGACCCAGGTCCGTACGAATGACTCCGACGGCTACGAGTCGGTCCAGATCGCCTTCGGCGAGATCGACCCGCGCAAGGTGAACAAGCCCCTCAAGGGCCACTTCGCCAAGGCCGACGTCACCCCCCGCCGCCACCTCGTCGAGATCCGTACCGCTGACGCCAGCGAGTACACCCTCGGCCAGGAGATCACCGCCGAGACCTTCGAGGCCGGCGTCAAGGTGGACGTGACCGGCAAGAGCAAGGGCAAGGGCTTCGCCGGTGTCATGAAGCGTCACAACTTCAAGGGCCTCGGCGCCGGTCACGGCACCCAGCGCAAGCACCGCTCTCCCGGCTCCATCGGTGGCTGCGCCACCCCGGGCCGTGTGTTCAAGGGCCTCCGCATGGCGGGTCGCATGGGCAACGAGCGGGTCACCACCCAGAACCTGACCGTTCACGCCGTTGACGCGGAGAAGGGCCTGCTCCTCATCAAGGGCGCGGTTCCTGGTCCGAACGGCGGCCTCGTCCTGGTCCGCACTGCGGCCAAGGGGGCCTGAGGACTATGAGCACCATTGACATTCTGTCGCCCTCCGGCGACAACGCCGGGACCGTTGAGCTCCCGGCCGAGATCTTCGACGTAGAGAAGATCAGCATCCCGCTGCTTCACCAGGTCGTCGTTGCGCAGCTGGCCGCTGCCCGTCAGGGCACGCACAAGGTCAAGCGTCGTGGCGAGGTCCGCGGTGGTGGTAAGAAGCCTTACCGCCAGAAGGGCACCGGCCGCGCGCGCCAGGGTTCGACCCGTGCGCCGCAGTTCGCCGGCGGTGGCGTCGTCCACGGCCCCACGCCGCGTGACTACTCGCAGCGGACCCCGAAGAAGATGAAGGCCGCGGCCCTGCGCCACGCCCTCACCGACCGGGCCCGCAACGCTCGCATCCACGTCATCACCGGCGTGATCGAGGGCGAGACCCCCTCCACCAAGGCCGCGAAGAGCTTCCTCGGCAAGGTCAGCGAGCGCAAGAACGTGCTCCTGGTCATCGAGCGCTCCGACGAGGCCGCGCTGCTTTCCGCGCGCAACCTGCCCCAGGTCCACATCCTGGAGCCGGGCCAGCTGAACACGTACGACGTTCTCGTCTCGGACGACGTGGTCTTCACCCAGGCCGCTTTCGAGTCCTTCGTGTCTGGCGCGCCGCAGTCGTCGGCTGCTGACACCGAAGGGAGCGAAGCCTGATGGCTACGCGTCACCCGAGCATTGCCTCGAAGGCCGCCAAGGCCGCCAAGGCCGCGCGCGTCGCCAAGGCGAAGCGCCACGAGGCCGAAGGCAAGAACACCGTCGAGACGCCGCTGAGCAAGAGCTTCACGGACCCCCGTGACGTCCTCGTCAAGCCGGTCGTCTCCGAGAAGAGTTACGCGCTCCTCGACGAGGGCAAGTACACCTTCATCGTCGCGCCTGGCGCCAACAAGACCCAGATCAAGCAGGCCGTCCAGGCGGTCTTCTCGGTCAAGGTCACCGGGGTCAACACGATCAACCGCCAGGGCAAGCGCAAGCGCACCAAGAGCGGTTTCGGTAAGCGCGCTGACACCAAGCGCGCGATCGTGACCCTCGCTGAGGGCGACCGTATCGACATCTTCGGCCAGGCCTCCTAACGGAGCGCCCTGGTCCGAATATCGGACGAGGACTGAGAAATGGGAATCCGCAAGTACAAGCCGACTACGCCGGGCCGTCGTGGCTCCAGCGTCGCCGACTTCGTCGAGGTCACGCGGTCCACGCCGGAGAAGTCGCTGGTCCGCCCGCTGCACAGCAAGGGCGGCCGTAACAACGCCGGTCGTGTGACCGTTCGCCACCAGGGTGGCGGACACAAGCGCGCCTACCGAGTGATCGACTTCCGTCGTCACGACAAGGACGGCGTGCCGGCGAAGGTCGCGCACATCGAGTACGACCCCAACCGCACCGCGCGCATCGCGCTGCTGCACTACGCCGACGGCGAGAAGCGCTACATCCTCGCCCCGCGCAACCTGCAGCAGGGTGACCGCGTCGAGAACGGTCCTGGGGCCGACATCAAGCCGGGCAACAACCTGGCGCTCCGCAACATCCCGGTCGGTACCACGGTCCACGCGATCGAGCTCCGCCCCGGTGGCGGTGCCAAGTTCGCCCGCTCCGCAGGTGCCTCCGTGCAGCTGCTGGCGCGTGAGGGTGCCATGGCGACGCTCCGTATGCCGTCCGGCGAGATCCGCATGGTGGACGCGCGCTGCCGCGCCACCGTCGGTGAGGTCGGCAACGCCGAGCAGTCGAACATCAACTGGGGCAAGGCCGGCCGTAAGCGCTGGCTGGGCGTCCGCCCGACCGTTCGCGGTGTGGCGATGAACCCGGTTGACCACCCGCACGGTGGTGGTGAGGGCAAGACCTCCGGTGGTCGCCACCCGGTCTCCCCGTGGGGTCAGAAGGAGGGTCGTACTCGCTCGCCGAAGAAGGCTTCGAGCAAGTACATCGTCCGCCGCCGCAAGACGAACAAGAAGCGCTAGGAGCGGGTTTAGATGCCGCGCAGTCTCAAGAAGGGGCCCTTCGTCGACGACCACCTGATCAAGAAGGTGGACGCCCAGAACGAAGCTGGTTCCAAGAACGTCATCAAGACCTGGTCCCGTCGCTCGATGATCATCCCGGCCATGCTCGGCCACACGATCGCGGTGCACAACGGCAAGACCCACATTCCGGTGTTTGTCACCGAGTCGATGGTCGGCCACAAGCTCGGCGAGTTCTCGCCGACGCGCACCTTCCGGGGTCACGTGAAGGACGACCGGAAGTCGAAGCGCCGCTAACAGCGGGGTGGATTGACCATGACAGACACTGGAAGGACAACCATGGAAGCCAGGGCCCAGGCGCGGTACATCCGCGTCACGCCCATGAAGGCCCGCCGCGTGGTGGACCTTATCCGTGGCATGGATGCCACGGAGGCTCAGGCGGTCCTGCGTTTCGCCCCGCAGGCCGCGAGCGTGCCGGTCGGCAAGGTGCTTGACAGCGCCATTGCCAACGCCGCGCACAACTACGACCACACCGACGCCGACAGCCTCTTCATCTCCGAGGCGTACGTCGACGAGGGTCCGACCCTGAAGCGGTTCCGGCCGCGCGCCCAGGGCCGTGCCTACCGGATCCGCAAGCGGACCAGCCACATCACTGTGGTCGTCAGCAGCAAGGAAGGAACCCGGTAATGGGCCAGAAGGTTAACCCGCATGGGTTCCGGCTCGGCATCACCACGGACTTCAAGTCCCGTTGGTACGCCGACAAGCTGTACAAGGACTACGTCAAGGAAGACGTCGCCATCCGTCGGATGATGACGTCCGGCATGGAGCGCGCCGGCATCTCGAAGGTTGAGATCGAGCGCACCCGTGACCGCGTGCGGGTGGACATCCACACCGCGCGTCCCGGCATCGTCATCGGCCGCCGTGGCGCCGAGGCCGACCGCATCCGCGGTGACCTCGAGAAGCTCACGGGCAAGCAGGTCCAGCTGAACATCCTCGAGGTCAAGAACCCCGAGACCGACGCTCAGCTGGTTGCTCAGGCCGTTGCCGAGCAGCTGTCCTCCCGCGTCTCCTTCCGCCGTGCCATGCGTAAGAGCATGCAGTCGGCGATGAAGGCGGGCGCCAAGGGCATCAAGATCCAGTGTGGTGGCCGTCTCGGCGGCGCCGAGATGTCCCGCTCGGAGTTCTACCGCGAGGGTCGTGTGCCCCTGCACACGCTTCGTGCGAACGTCGACTACGGCTTCTTCGAGGCCAAGACGACCTTCGGCCGCATCGGTGTGAAGGTCTGGATCTACAAGGGCGACGTCAAGAACATCGCCGAGGTCCGCGCCGAGAACGCCGCTGCCCGCGCCGGCAACCGCCCGGCCCGTGGTGGCGCTGACCGCCCGGCCCGTGGTGGCCGCGGTGGCGAGCGTGGCGGTCGCGGTCGTAAGCCGCAGCAGGCTCCCGCTGCCGAGGCCCCCAAGGCCGAGGCTCCGGCTGCCGCTCCGGCTGAGAGCACCGGAACGGAGGCCTGACCGATCATGCTGATCCCCCGTAGGGTCAAGCACCGCAAGCAGCACCACCCGAAGCGCCGCGGTCAGGCCAAGGGCGGTACGCAGGTTTCGTTCGGCGAGTACGGCATTCAGGCCCTCACGCCGGCGTACGTGACGAACCGCCAGATCGAGGCCGCCCGTATCGCGATGACCCGCCACATCAAGCGTGGCGGCAAGGTCTGGATCAACATCTACCCGGACCGCCCGCTCACGAAGAAGCCTGCCGAGACCCGCATGGGTTCCGGTAAGGGTTCGCCGGAGTGGTGGATCGCGAACGTGCACCCGGGCCGGGTCATGTTCGAACTGTCCTACCCCAACGAGAAGATCGCCCGTGAGGCCCTCACTCGCGCAGCCCACAAGCTGCCGATGAAGTGCCGGATCGTCAAGCGCGAGGCAGGTGAAGCGTGATGTCGGCCGGTACCAAGGCGTCCGAGCTGCGCGAACTGGGTGACGAGGAGCTTCTCGCGAAGCTTCGCGAAGCCAAGGAAGAGCTGTTCAACCTCCGCTTCCAGGCGGCGACCGGTCAGCTCGAGAACCACGGTCGGCTCAAGGCCGTCCGCAAGGACATCGCGCGGATCTACACCCTGATGCGTGAGCGCGAGCTGGGCATCGAGACGGTGGAGAGCGCCTGATGAGCGAGAGCAACGTGACTGAGACCAACGAGCAGCGCGGTTTCCGCAAGACCCGTGAGGGTCTGGTCGTCAGCGACAAGATGGACAAGACCGTCGTCGTCGCTGTCGAGGACCGCGTCAAGCACGCGCTGTACGGCAAGGTCATCCGCCGTACGAACAAGCTCAAGGCCCACGACGAGCAGAACGCCGCCGGCGTCGGCGACCGTGTCCTCCTCATGGAGACCCGGCCGCTGTCTGCGACGAAGCGCTGGCGCGTCGTCGAGATCCTCGAGAAGGCCAAGTAATTACCTGAGGGGTATCCCTCAGGTTCGTTCCGCCAGGCTCGGGGCGGGACCGTCCTAGAAGACGGTCCCGCCCCGGGAACCGGCAGACAATCAGGAGATAGACGTGATCCAGCAGGAGTCGCGACTGCGTGTCGCCGACAACACTGGTGCGAAGGAGATCCTTTGCATCCGTGTGCTCGGTGGCTCCGGTCGCCGCTACGCGGGCATCGGTGACGTCATCGTCGCCACCGTCAAGGACGCGATCCCGGGCGGCAACGTGAAGAAGGGTGACGTCGTCAAGGCTGTCATCGTTCGCACCGTCAAGGAGCGCCGCCGTCCGGACGGCTCGTACATCCGCTTCGACGAGAACGCCGCCGTCATTCTGAAGAACGACGGCGACCCTCGCGGCACCCGTATCTTCGGCCCTGTCGGCCGTGAGCTGCGCGAGAAGAAGTTCATGAAGATCATCTCGCTCGCGCCGGAGGTGCTGTAAGCATGAAGATCAAGAAGGGTGACACGGTTCAGGTCATCACCGGCAAGGACAAGGGCAAGCAGGGCAAGGTCATTGCCGCTTACCCGCGCGACGAGCGCGTCCTGGTCGAGGGTGTCAACCGGGTCAAGAAGCACACGAAGGCCGGCCCCACCGCCGGCGGTTCGCAGGCCGGCGGCATCGTGACCACCGAAGCCCCCATTCACGTGAGCAACGTTCAGCTCGTCGTGGAGAAGGACGGCAACAAGGTCGTCACGCGCGTCGGTTACCGCTTCGACGACGAGGGCAACAAGATCCGCGTTGCCAAGCGGACGGGTGAGGACATCTGATGGCTACCACCACCACTCCGCGTCTCAAGACGAAGTACCGCGAGGAGATCGCGGGCAAGCTGCAGGAAGAGTTCTCGTACGAGAACGTCATGCAGACCCCGGGCCTCGTCAAGATCGTGGTCAACATGGGTGTGGGCGACGCCGCCCGCGACTCCAAGCTGATCGATGGCGCGATTCGCGACCTCACCACGATCACCGGTCAGAAGCCGGCCGTCACCAAGGCCCGCAAGTCCATCGCGCAGTTCAAGCTGCGTGAGGGTCAGCCGATCGGTGCCCACGTCACGCTCCGTGGCGACCGCATGTGGGAGTTCCTGGACCGCACCCTGTCGCTCGCGCTCCCGCGCATCCGCGACTTCCGTGGTCTGTCCCCCAAGCAGTTCGACGGCCGTGGCAACTACACCTTCGGTCTCACGGAGCAGGTCATGTTCCACGAGATCGACCAGGACAAGATCGACCGCGTCCGGGGTATGGACATCACCGTGGTGACCACGGCGACCAACGACGCTGAGGGCCGTGCCCTTCTCCGTCACCTCGGCTTCCCCTTCAAGGAGGCGTAAGCGAGATGGCGAAGAAGGCTCTGATTGCCAAGGCTGCTCGTAAGCCCAAGTTCGGTGTGCGTGGCTACACGCGCTGCCAGCGCTGCGGTCGTCCGCACTCCGTGTACCGCAAGTTCGGCCTGTGCCGCGTCTGCCTTCGTGAGATGGCTCACCGTGGCGAGCTGCCGGGCGTGACCAAGAGCTCCTGGTAGTCCCCGCAATTCAGGGATTCCAGGGCTCTCGGTAAGCAAAGGGCTCTGTCAGGTGCCCACCTCTCCATGGCTTAGGCTAGGAGGGTTGGGCGCCTGACGCCCGTACGACTTACTACGCCGTAGGTCCCCGCACCGCACCCGTCCCGCCCATGAGTGGGGAGAGGGATGGCGCATACAGGAAACCCCGGCGAGAGAGGCCGAAGGCCAATTCATGACCATGACTGATCCGATCGCAGACATGCTTACGCGTCTGCGTAACGCGAACTCGGCGTACCACGACACCGTGGGTATGCCGCACAGCAAGATCAAGTCGCACATCGCGGAGATCCTCCAGCAGGAGGGCTTCATCACGGGCTGGAAGGTCGAGGACGCCGAGGTCGGCAAGAACCTCGTCCTCGAGCTGAAGTTCGGCCCGAACCGTGAGCGCTCCATCGCGGGCATCAAGCGGATCTCCAAGCCCGGTCTCCGGGTGTACGCGAAGTCCACCAACCTGCCCAAGGTGCTGGGCGGCCTCGGCGTGGCGATCATCTCCACGTCGCACGGGCTCCTCACCGACAAGCAGGCCGGCAAGAAGGGCGTAGGCGGAGAAGTTCTCGCCTACGTCTGGTAACGGAAGGGAACGGAGGAAACAGCTATGTCGCGTATTGGCAAGCTCCCCATCACGGTTCCCGCCGGCGTGGACGTCACCATCGACGGCCGTACGGTCCAGGTGAAGGGCCCCAAGGGCTCTCTCTCCCACACCATTGCGGCGCCGATCGAGATCGCTAAGGGCGAGGACGGCGTTCTGAACGTCACCCGCCCGAACGACGAGCGTCAGAACAAGGCCCTCCACGGCCTGTCCCGCACGCTGGTGGCGAACATGATCACCGGCGTGACCCAGGGTTACGTGAAGAAGCTCGAGATCAGCGGTGTCGGTTACCGCGTCCTGGCGAAGGGCTCCAACCTGGAGTTCTCGCTCGGCTACAGCCACTCGATCACCGTCGAGGCCCCCGAGGGCATCACCTTCAAGGTGGAGGCCCCCACTCGTTTCTCGGTCGAGGGCATCGACAAGCAGAAGGTCGGCGAGGTTGCGGCCAACATCCGCAAGCTGCGCAAGCCCGACCCGTACAAGGCCAAGGGCGTCAAGTACGAAGGCGAAGTCATCCGCCGCAAGGTCGGAAAGGCGGGTAAGTAAGCCATGGCATACGGTGTCAAGATTGCTAAGGGCGACGCTTACAAGCGTGCTGCCATCAAGCGTCGTCACATCCGGATCCGTAAGCACATCTCGGGTACGGCTGAGCGTCCTCGCCTGGTCGTGACGCGCTCCAACCGCCACATCGTGGCCCAGGTCATCGACGACGTTAAGGGTCACACCCTCGCGTCGGCGTCGACCCTGGACACGACGATCCGCGGCGGCGAGAGCGACAAGTCGGCGCAGGCCAAGTCGGTCGGCGCCCTGGTCGCCGAGCGTGCCAAGGCCGCCGGTGTCGAGGCTGTCGTATTCGACCGTGGTGGAAACCAGTACGCCGGGCGCATTGCCGCTCTGGCGGACGCCGCCCGCGAAGCCGGACTCAAGTTCTGAGTCGGTTCCGTAGCTAGCGGAAACAGAGAGAGGTAATTCCAATGGCTGGACCCCAGCGCCGCGGAAGCGGTGCCGGTGGCGGCGAGCGGCGGGACCGGAAGGGCCGTGACGGCGGCGCTGCTGCCGCCGAGAAGACCGCGTACGTTGAGCGCGTCGTCGCGATCAACCGCGTCGCCAAGGTTGTGAAGGGTGGTCGTCGCTTCAGCTTCACCGCGCTGGTCGTGGTGGGCGACGGTGACGGCACCGTAGGTGTCGGTTACGGCAAGGCCAAGGAGGTGCCGGCCGCCATCGCCAAGGGTGTTGAGGAGGCCAAGAAGCACTTCTTCAAGGTCCCCCGTATCCAGGGCACCATCCCGCACCCGATCACGGGCGAGAAGGCCGCGGGCGTCGTCCTGCTCAAGCCTGCTTCCCCCGGTACCGGCGTTATCGCCGGTGGCCCGGTGCGTGCGGTTCTCGAGTGCGCCGGCGTGCACGACATCCTGTCGAAGTCGCTCGGCTCGTCCAACGCGATCAACATCGTGCACGCGACCGTGGCGGCCCTCAAGGGTCTGCAGCGTCCCGAGGAGATCGCGGCTCGCCGTGGTCTGCCCCTCGAGGACGTCGCCCCCGCGGCTCTCCTGCGTGCACGTGCGGGAGCGGGTGCGTAATCATGGCTCAGCTCAAGATCACGCAGACGAAGTCGTACATCGGCAGCAAGCAGAACCACCGCGACACCCTGCGTTCCCTTGGTCTCAAGGGCATCAACACGCAGGTCGTCAAGGAGGACCGCCCTGAGTTCCGCGGCATGGTGCACACCGTCCGCCACCTCGTGACGGTTGAGGAGGTCGACTGATCATGGCGGAGAACAACCCGCTCAAGATCCACAACCTCCGTCCCGCCCCGGGCGCCAAGACCGCGAAGACCCGTGTGGGCCGTGGTGAGGCGTCGAAGGGTAAGACGGCCGGTCGTGGTACCAAGGGCACGAAGGCCCGTTACCAGGTTCCGGAGCGCTTCGAGGGTGGGCAGATGCCCCTCCACATGCGCCTCCCGAAGCTGAAGGGCTTCAAGAACCCGTTCAGGACCGAGTACCAGGTCGTGAACCTCGACAAGCTGACGGCGCTGTACCCGGAGGGTGGCGAGGTCACCGTCGAGGGTCTCGTCGCCAAGGGTGCCGTTCGCAAGAACAGCCTCGTCAAGGTCCTCGGCCAGGGCGAGATCTCCGTGGCGCTGCAGGTGACGGTCGACGCCGTCTCCGGCTCCGCCAAGGAGAAGATCACCGCCGCCGGCGGTACCGTCACCGAGCTCGTCTGAGTCCTTCAGGCGCCTCGATGACTTGAGCGATCCCGACCGGGGATACCCACAAAAGGGGTATCCCCGGTTGGTCGTTCCTAGGGGGCGGTCTCGCCGGTAAGGTGGCTTGCACTGCCAACTTTCACTGCATGTTTCCAATCGGGGGCACGCAGAGCGCCAGTTGACCGTTACGTATTCGTCTGTATCCGTCGAACCTCAAGACCGTCACCCTTGACGCAGTAGCGCGGGGGTCGCAGGAGGCACCGTGCTCACCGCGTTCGCCCGGGCGTTCAGGACGCCCGACCTGCGCAAGAAGCTGCTCTTCACGCTCGCGATCATCGTCGTGTACCGCCTCGGTACGCACATTCCGATCCCGGGCGTCGACTACAAGAACGTCCAGACCTGCATCGACTCAGCGTCGAAGGGCAACCAGGGCCTGTTCGGTCTGGTCAACATGTTCAGTGGTGGCGCGCTGCTGCAGATCACGATCTTCGCGCTCGGCATCATGCCGTACATCACGGCGAGCATCATTCTGCAGCTGCTGACCGTGGTGATCCCGCGTCTCGAAGCCCTCAAGAAGGAGGGACAGGCGGGAACCGCGAAGATCACGCAGTACACCCGTTATCTGACGGTCGCCCTGGCCATCCTTCAGGGCACCGGCCTGGTGGCGACCGCTCGCAGCGGGGCGCTGTTCGGCACCTGCCCGGTGGGCAACCAGATCGTCCCCGACCAGGGGATCTTCACCACCATCACGATGGTCATCTGCATGACCGCCGGTACGGCTGTCGTGATGTGGCTCGGTGAGCTCATCACCGACCGCGGTATCGGCAACGGCATGTCGATCCTGATGTTCATCTCGATCGCCGCGAGCTTCCCGTCCGCGCTGTGGGCGATCAAGCAGCAGGGCTCGCTGGCCGACGGCTGGATCGAGTTCGGCACCGTCATCGCGGTCGGCCTGGTCATGGTCGGTCTGGTGGTCTTCGTCGAGCAGGCCCAGCGCCGTATCCCGGTGCAGTACGCGAAGCGCATGATCGGCCGCCGGTCCTACGGCGGTACGTCCACCTACATCCCGTTGAAGGTGAACCAGGCAGGTGTGATTCCTGTCATCTTCGCGTCGTCGCTGCTCTACATTCCCGCCCTGATCGCGCAGTTCTCCAAGGACACCTCCGGCTGGAAGAGCTGGATCGAACAGAACCTGACCAAGGGCGACCACCCGATTTACATCACGGCTTACTTCCTGCTGATCGTTTTCTTCGCGTTCTTCTACGTGGCGATCTCGTTCAACCCCGAGGAAGTCGCGGACAACATGAAGAAGTATGGTGGCTTCATCCCGGGCATCCGGGCTGGCCGACCGACCGCTGAGTACCTCAGCTACGTGCTCAACCGGATCACCTGGCCGGGTTCGCTGTATCTGGGTCTGATCGCTCTCGTACCGACGATGGCGTTGGTTGGCTTCGGGGCAAGCCAGAACTTCCCGTTCGGTGGTACCAGCATCCTGATCATCGTGGGTGTGGGCCTCGAGACGGTGAAGCAGATTGAGAGCCAGCTTCAGCAGCGCAATTACGAAGGGTTCCTCCGCTGATGCGAATCGTCCTCGTCGGGCCGCCGGGTGCAGGGAAGGGAACGCAGGCCGCGTTCCTCGCCAAGAACCTGGGAATCCCGCACATCTCCACGGGCGACCTCTTCCGGGCCAACATCAGCCAGCAGACCGAGCTCGGCAAGCTGGCCAAGTCCTACATGGACGAGGGCAACCTGGTGCCGGACGAGGTCACCATCGCGATGGCCAAGGACCGCATGGAGCAGCCCGACGCGGTGAACGGCTTCCTCCTCGACGGCTTCCCGCGCAACGTCAAGCAGGCCGAGGCGCTGGACGAGATGCTGAAGTCCGAGGGCATGAAGCTGGACGCCGTGCTGGACCTGGAGGTCCCCGAGGACGAGGTGGTCAAGCGCATCGCCGGCCGCCGCATCTGCCGCAACGACTCGGCGCACGTCTTCCACGTCTCGTACAAGCCGCCGAAGCAGGAAGGCGTCTGCGACGTCTGTGGCGGCGAGCTGTACCAGCGTGACGACGACTCCGAGGAGACCGTCCGCCGGCGGCTGGAGGTCTACCACACGCAGACCGAGCCGATCATCGACTACTACCGGGCGCAGGGCCTGGTCGTGACGATCTCGGCGCTCGGTCCGGTGGAAGAGGTCACCCAGCGCGCGATGGACGCACTCAAGCGCGAGGACGCCAGCAAGTAGGCGTCACACCTGTTCGGCCGCGGTGCCCGTAGGGGTGCCGCGGCCGTACTGTTGTGTAGGCAGAGCGACGGCATGACGTGGCCGCCGGCGGCGAGGTGCGCGGCCGACGGGTCAGAAGACCGAGAAGACGGAGAGCGCAGGACCTCATGGTGCAGATCAAGACCCCCGAGCAGATCGCCAAGATGCGTGAGGCGGGGCTGGTCGTGGCCGCCGTCCATGCGGCCACCAGTGAGGCGGCCGTGCCCGGCGCCACCACGAAGGACCTGGACGAGGTCGCCCGCAAGGTGCTCGCGGAGCACGGTGCCAAGTCGAACTTCCTCGGCTACGGCGGCTTCCCCGCCACGATCTGCACCTCGGTCAACGAGGTCGTCGTCCATGGCATCCCGGACGACAAGACCGTCCTGAAGGACGGCGACGTCATCTCCATCGACGCGGGCGCGATCATCGACGGCTGGCACGGCGACGCCGCCTACACCGCCTTCGTGGGTTCCGGCCACGCTCCGGAGCTGGTCGAGCTCTCCCGGGTGGCGGAGGAGTCGATGTGGGCGGGCATCGCGGCGATGAAGCAGGGCAACCGCCTGGTCGACGTCTCCCGTGCCATCGAGACGTACATCCGCCGCCAGCCGAAGCCGGGCGGCGGCAAGTACGGGATCGTCGAGGACTACGGCGGCCACGGCATCGGCACCGAGATGCACATGGACCCGCACCTGCTGAACTATGTGGAGCGCCGGCGCGGCAAGGGTCCGAAGCTGGTGCCCGGCTTCTGCCTGGCGATCGAGCCGATGGTGTCCCTCGGCACACCGAAGACCGAGGTGCTCGAGGACGACTGGACCGTCATCACCACCGACGGCACGTGGTCCTCGCACTGGGAGCACTCGGTGGCGCTGACGGAGGAGGGCCCGCTGGTCCTCACCGCCCCCGACGGCGGCAAGGCCAAGCTCGCGGAGTACGGGATCACGGCGGCGCCGGACCCGCTCGCATAGGTACGCCTAGGGGCGCTCTCGGTTAATGATCTCCGTAGCTGGGCATTCTCCCTCGATTCGTCTTTCGGAGTGCGCTGACGTAGACTGACTCGTCGGCTCTCGTGCACCCGCATGCCTGCATGCGCTCGTACGAAGTCGATCAAGGTAGTCGATTCGAAAGGCGAAGCGTGGCCAAGAAGCAAGGTGCCATCGAGATCGAGGGCACTGTCGTTGAGTCTCTGCCGAACGCCATGTTCAAGGTTGAGCTCCAGAACGGCCACCAGGTTCTGGCACACATCAGCGGCAAGATGCGTATGCACTACATCCGCATCCTCCCTGACGACCGGGTCGTGGTGGAGCTGTCTCCGTACGACCTGACGCGTGGCCGGATCGTCTACCGGTACAAGTAGATCTTGCCTGTGCCCCGCTTCTGGCGGGGTGGTGGCACTGACCCGGAGAACCTCACCCAATGAAGGTCAAGCCGAGCGTCAAGAAGATCTGCGACAAGTGCAGGGTGATCCGCCGTCACGGCCGGGTCATGGTCATCTGCGACAACCCGCGCCACAAGCAGCGCCAGGGCTGACGCACGACCGCACCCTCTGCATCCGCAGAACTTCGCGCGACGCAAGTAGTACATGTTCATACGCAGATCCCGGACCTGGGCGTTCATTGAGAACACTCGCGTCCGATACCCCCGGTCGGAGGCCGGGGACCCGGTTCGTACCTAGTACGGCGGCCGGGAGCCGGTTCTGTGGAAGACCTCCGAACGACAACTGGAGCCATTGAATGGCACGCGTTTCCGGTGTTGACATCCCGCGTGAAAAGCGCGTGGAGGTTGCCCTCACCTACGTGTTCGGCATCGGCCGGACCCTCTCGCAGAAGACGCTGGCCGAGACCGGCGTCAACCCGAACACCCGCGTCCGTGACCTCTCCGAGGAGGAGCTGGTCCGGATCCGCGAGTACGTGGACAACAACTTCAAGACCGAGGGTGACCTCCGTCGCGAGGTTCAGGCCGACATCCGCCGCAAGGTGGAGATCGGTTGCTACCAGGGTCTGCGTCACCGCCGTGGCCTGCCCGTTCACGGTCAGCGCACCAGCACGAACGCGCGTACCCGCAAGGGCCCGCGTCGCGCCATCGCCGGTAAGAAGAAGCCGGGCAAGAAGTAGTCCTCAGCGGACGCTGCGGAATTCGGGGCTCGCCCCGGAGTGCCGCGAACCAGCGGTCTTCGCTGTAGGACCGACCACCTCCCCGTAGGAGTTATAGATGCCCCCCAAGGGTCGTCAGGGCGCTGCCAAGAAGGTGCGCCGCAAGGAAAAGAAGAACGTCGCTCACGGCCACGCGCACATCAAGAGCACGTTCAACAACACGATCGTCTCGATCACGGACCCCTCGGGCAACGTGATCTCCTGGGCCTCCGCCGGCCACGTCGGCTTCAAGGGCTCGCGCAAGTCCACCCCCTTCGCCGCGCAGATGGCCGCCGAGTCGGCCGCCCGCCGCGCGCAGGAGCACGGCATGCGCAAGGTTGACGTCTTCGTCAAGGGTCCGGGCTCCGGCCGCGAGACCGCGATCCGTTCCCTCCAGGCCACTGGCCTCGAGGTCGGCTCCATCCAGGACGTCACCCCCACCCCGCACAACGGTTGCCGTCCGCCCAAGCGCCGCCGCGTCTGAGGCTCGGTTGTCTTGAGGTTCCGGGCGGTACGGCTCTTCGGAGCGGTGCCGCCCGTACCCTTGCAATACCCGCACCGTGCATCGTGCGGTTCCGTCGGGCGTCAAATAGCGGGCGTCCACGAAAGAAGGATCTGATTCACACATGCTGATCGCTCAGCGTCCCTCGTTGACCGAAGAGGTCGTCGACGAATTCCGCTCCCGGTTCGTGATCGAGCCGCTGGAGCCGGGCTTCGGTTACACCCTCGGCAACTCCCTGCGTCGTACGCTCCTCTCCTCGATCCCGGGTGCGGCGGTCACGTCCATCCGCATCGACGGCGTTCTGCACGAGTTCACCACCGTGCCGGGTGTCAAGGAGGACGTCACCGACCTCATCCTCAACATCAAGCAGCTGGTCGTCTCCTCGGAGCACGACGAGCCGGTCGTGATGTACCTGCGCAAGCAGGGTCCGGGTCTGGTCACCGCCGCCGACATCGCGCCCCCGGCCGGTGTCGAGGTGCACAACCCCGACCTCGTCCTCGCCACGCTCAACGGCAAGGGCAAGCTGGAGATGGAGCTGACCGTCGAGCGCGGTCGCGGCTACGTCTCCGCCGTTCAGAACAAGCAGGTCGGTCAGGAGATCGGGCGCATCCCGGTCGACTCGATCTACTCGCCGGTGCTGAAGGTCACGTACAAGGTCGAGGCGACCCGTGTCGAGCAGCGCACCGACTTCGACAAGCTGATCGTCGACGTCGAGACCAAGCAGGCCATGCGTCCCCGTGACGCCATGGCGTCGGCCGGTAAGACCCTGGTCGAGCTGTTCGGTCTGGCCCGCGAGCTCAACATCGACGCCGAGGGCATCGACATGGGCCCGTCCCCGACGGACGCCGCCCTCGCCGCCGATCTGGCGCTGCCGATCGAGGAGCTGGAGCTCACCGTTCGGTCGTACAACTGCCTCAAGCGTGAGGGCATCCACTCCGTGGGTGAGCTCGTCGCCCGCTCCGAGGCCGACCTCCTGGACATCCGCAACTTCGGTGCGAAGTCCATCGACGAGGTCAAGGCGAAGCTGGCCGGCATGGGCCTGGCCCTCAAGGACAGCCCGCCCGGATTCGACCCGACCGCCGCCGCCGACGCCTTTGGCGCTGACGACGACGCGGACGCCGGGTTCGTCGAGACCGAGCAGTACTAAGAGCTCGGGACCGGCTGCCGGTTCTCGGGTGCGGGTGCGCTGTGGCTTGTCGCGCAGTTCCCCGCGCCCCTTCCGGGGGCGCCTCTACGAGGCTGCCCCCGGATCTCCGACGGGCAATCGCCCGCTCGGACACTGACCTCGGTACCTGATACGGCCGGGGCAGACACCTAGGAGAAACACCATGCCGAAGCCCACCAAGGGTGCCCGTCTGGGCGGCAGCGCCGCGCACGAGAAGCTGCTCCTCGCGAACCTCGCGAAGTCGCTCTTCGAGCACGGCCGCATCACCACCACCGAGGCGAAGGCCCGCCGCCTGCGCCCGTACGCCGAGCGTCTGGTCACCAAGGCGAAGAAGGGTGACCTTCACAACCGCCGCCAGGTGCTCCAGGTGATCACGGACAAGAGCGTCGTGCACACGCTCTTCACCGAGATCGGCCCGCGCTACGAGAACCGTCCCGGTGGCTACACCCGCATCACCAAGATCGGTAACCGCCGTGGCGACAACGCGCCCATGGCTGTCATCGAGCTGGTCGAGGCGCTGACGGTCGCTCAGCAGGCCACGGGTGAGGCCGAGGCCGCCACCAAGCGTTCCGCCAAGGACGCCGAGGCCAAGACCGAGGCTCCCGCCGAGGTCGTCGAGGACACCAAGCCGGCCGACGAGGCCGCCGAGGAGTCGAAGGACGCCTGAGGCTCTGCCTTGCGTTGAGCGGGTCCGCCCTTCGGGGCGGGCCCGCTTTCCCGTTGTGGAGACGTTCTGGCCCTGAGAAGGATCTACGTGTGAGTGATGAAGTACAGCCCGGGTTCGTACGGGTGCGGCTGGACCTGTCGTACGACGGGACCGAGTTCTCGGGGTGGGCCAAGCAGGCCGCGGGGCGCCGGACCGTACAGGGCGAGATCGAGGATGCGCTGCGGACGGTGACGCGGTCGGGCGAGACCACGTACGAGCTGACCGTCGCCGGACGCACCGACGCCGGTGTGCACGCGCGGGGGCAGGTGGCGCATGTCGATCTGCCCGGGGAGCTGTGGGCCGAGCATCAGGAGAAGCTGCTCAAGCGGCTCGCGGGGCGACTGCCCAAGGATGTGCGGGTGTGGTCGCTGACCGAGGCGCCCAGCGGGTTCAACGCGCGGTTCTCGGCCATCTGGCGGCGCTACGCCTACCGCGTCACCGACAACACCGGCGGCGTCGACCCCCTTCTGCGCAGTCACGTCCTCTGGCACGACTGGCCGCTCGACGTCGACGCCATGAACGAGGCCGCCCGACGGCTCGTCGGGGAGCACGACTTCGCCGCCTACTGCAAGAAGCGCGAGGGCGCGACCACCATCCGTACGCTCCAGGAGCTGAGCCTCGTGCGCGGCGACGACGGGGTCATCACCGCCACCGTGTGCGCCGACGCGTTCTGCCACAACATGGTGCGCTCGCTGATCGGGGCGCTGCTGTTCGTGGGGGACGGGCACCGCGGGCCCGACTGGCCGGGGAAGGTGCTCGCCGTGGGTGTGCGCGACTCGGCCGTGCATGTCGTACGGCCGCACGGGCTGACGCTCGAAGAAGTCGGCTACCCCGCCGACGAGCTGCTGGCCGCGCGCAACAAAGAGGCACGGAACAAGCGGACACTGCCCGCGGCGGGGTGCTGCTGAGGTTCTACTTGTTGGCGGCCGCCGAGGCCTGGGCCTCGCCGCGCTGGCGGATCTGGCGGAACGTGTACTCGGCGAGGTCGTCGCCGGTCGTGAAGACCGCGGCGTCCTTCTCCGTCACGTCCTTGCCGTTCGTGAAGCCGGCCAGCGTGAAGTAGGCGTAGCGGCCGTAGGCATTGGTGGTCGAGCGGCAGACCGCCGTACGGCAGAAGGCGGCGACGCCCTGGCCGGGCAGCGAGGTGATGATGCTCTTGTTGTCCGCCGCGGTCTTCGCCTTGCTCGCCTTGGCCTCGGTGTCGAAGACGGCCACGCCCACCGTCACCGCCACGCCGCCCTTGCCGGAGTAGGTGACGCGCATGACGCGGGTGCAGCCGTTGCTGGTGAGGGCCTGCGGAAGCGTGCCCTGCACGGCCGACGCGCAGTTCGTCGTGGAGGCCGTGGCGCCCTTCTGGTAGGCGCGGCCGCCGATCGTCAGCTCGGTGCTCGGGAAGAGGATGTCCGGGCTGAGCGGGGCCGTGTCCTTCTTGGCGCTGGAGATGAAGTCCTTCGGATCCAGCGGGGGTGGGGCCGTCGTCGGGTCGAACGACGGGGCCGGAGCGGTGCTGCTGCTCGGGATGTCCGCCGTGGCCGGCAGGTTGGCGGGCTTGTTCGAGGCCTCGGTGCCGTCATTGGCGGACACCACGGCCACCGCCACGGCGGCACCGATCGCGACCGTGGCGAAGGCACCGCCGACGATCAGCAGCAGTCGACGGCGTTTGTTGCGCGACTCGGACGCTTCGGCGAGCGCCGCCCAGTCCGGAGTCTGATCGGTCTGGTTGCCCCACTGTGGTTGCTGGGAACCCGGTTTCCAGGGATCCCACGGGGGCTCCCCCTGCCCATAGCTCATGGGCCGCATCTTAGACGGGGCTCGGGGGATGCCGTTCCGCTTCGGAAGGCACGTGATTCCCTGGCCTGACCTGACTGCACACGGGCAAAAAAGACATCTCCGGGTGGTTGGTGCAACGGGAAGCGGGCCAGGTACCCTGATAAGCGACATGCGCCTCCTGCTGTCCCCCGTTTTGACCCATCCGGGGCACCGCAGGTATCCTGCATGTTCGTTATGTGTATTGGCTTGCTCATTCTCACGTGAGGGGCCCTTACACCGGTCCACCGGGCCGATGACCAGCGGCAGGACTCGGTTGCGTCACCGAGGTCCGCCAGGGCTGTCGTACATCGTCCGTGGTGGCCATGTCAGGACCCACTCACTGAAGAAGCGAAGGCTACGACCGTGCGTACGTACAGCCCCAAGCCCGGCGACATTACTCGCCAGTGGTACGTCATCGACGCCCAGGATGTCGTCCTGGGCCGTCTGGCGACCACTGCCGCGAACATTCTGCGGGGCAAGCACAAGCCGATCTATGCGCCGCACGTCGACGCTGGTGACTTCGTCATCATCATCAACGCGGACAAGGTCCACCTCTCCGGCAACAAGAAGACCCAGAAGCTGGCGTACCGCCACTCCGGTTACCCGGGTGGTCTGCGCTCCGTCCGTTACGACGAGCTGCTGGCGAAGAACCCCGAGAAGGCCGTCGAGAAGGCCATCAAGGGCATGATCCCCAAGAACACCCTGGGCCGTCAGGTGCTCTCGAAGCTGAAGGTCTACTCGGGCGACCAGCACCCGCACGCTGCCCAGCAGCCGGTGCCGTTCGAGATCACCCAGGTCGCGCAGTAGTTCCGGCCACCCCCTAAGACTGAACAGAATCTGAGGAGAATCGTGGCCGAGACCACCGTTGAGCAGCCGGTCGAAGAGACCGAGGTTGTCGACATCGAGAGCTACACCACCGAGTCCGAGGTCCCCGTCGAGGGCGAGTACACCTCCGAGTCGGTGGCGTCCCGCTTCGGCGAGCCGCAGCCGGCCGCCGGCCTGGGCCGTCGCAAGAACGCCATCGCCCGCGTCCGGATCGTCCCGGGCACCGGCAAGTGGAAGATCAACGGCCGCACCCTTGAGGACTACTTCCCCAACAAGGTGCACCAGCAGGAAGTCAACGAGCCCTTCAAGGTGCTCGAGCTCGAGGGCCGCTACGACGTCATCGCCCGTATCTCGGGTGGCGGTGTCTCCGGTCAGGCCGGTGCGCTCCGTCTGGGTGTCGCCCGTGCGCTGAACGAGGCCGACGTCGACAACAACCGCGGCGCGCTCAAGAAGGCCGGCTTCCTCAAGCGCGACGACCGTGCGGTCGAGCGCAAGAAGGCCGGTCTCAAGAAGGCCCGTAAGGCCCCGCAGTACAGCAAGCGCTAATCGCTGCCTGCTTCGTACGACCGTTCGCCCCGGCGGCACGCTGTGTGCCGCCGGGGCGTTCGTTTATCACGGCCAGGGGCGTATAACGACACAAGGCGCTCAAAGGCTTGCGTGATTGGATGCTTATCGAAACTGACCCTTTGTCGGTTTCCTGAGTCTCTTCAAGCCTCTTCAGGCTTCTTCGAGAATTGCGAATGTTCGGAGGACACCAGTGGGACGACTCTTCGGCACGGACGGCGTGCGCGGTGTCGCCAACGCGGATCTGACGGCTGAGCTCGCGCTCGGCCTCTCTGTCGCGGCGGCACACGTACTGGCCGAGGCGGGCACGTTCGAGGGCCACCGGCCGGTGGCGGTCGTCGGGCGGGATCCGCGCGCGTCCGGGGAGTTCCTGGAGGCCGCCGTGGTCGCGGGCCTGGCCAGCGCGGGCGTGGACGTCCTGCTTGTCGGTGTGCTGCCCACCCCCGCGGTGGCGCACCTCACCGGCGCGCTGGGCGCCGACCTCGGCGTGATGCTCTCCGCCAGCCACAACGCCATGCCGGACAACGGCATCAAGTTCTTCGCCCGTGGTGGTCACAAGCTGGCCGACGATCTCGAGGACCGGATCGAGGCCGTCTACGAGGAGCACCGCACCGGCGCTCCCTGGGACCGGCCCACCGGTGCGGGCGTCGGCCGCGTGACGTCGTACGGCGAAGGCGCCGACCAGTACGTCGCCCATCTGATGAGCGTGCTTCCGAACCGGCTCGACGGGATCAAGGTCGTCCTCGACGAGGCGCACGGTGCCGCCGCCCGGGTCTCGCCCGACGCGTTCACGCGGGCCGGGGCCGAGATCATCACGATCGGTGCCGAGCCGGACGGGCTCAACATCAACGACGGCTGCGGCTCCACGCACCTGGCGAAGCTCCGGGCCGCTGTCGTCGAGCACGGCGCCGATCTCGGTATCGCGCACGACGGTGACGCCGACCGCTGCCTCGCCGTGGACCACACTGGTGCCGAGGTGGACGGCGACCAGATCCTGGCCGTACTCGCGCTGGCGATGCGGGAGCGTTCCGCACTGCGCTCCGACACCGTTGTCGCGACGGTCATGTCCAACCTGGGCTTCAAGCTGGCCATGGAACGCGAGGGGCTGTCCTTCGTGCAGACCGCGGTCGGCGACCGCTACGTCCTGGAGGAGATGAAGGAGCACGGCTACGCCCTCGGCGGCGAGCAGTCCGGGCACGTCATCATCCTGGACCACGCGACCACCGGTGACGGCACGCTGACCGGGCTGCTGCTGGCGGCGCGGGTCGCGCAGACGGGCCGTACGCTCCAGGACCTCGCGTCCGTCATGGAGCGGCTGCCGCAGGTGCTCGTGAATGTTCCGGACGTCGACAGGGCGCGGGTGAAGACCTCCGCCGAGCTGGCCACCGCGGTGGCCGAGGCCGAGCGTGAACTGGGTGCCACCGGGCGGGTGTTGCTGCGTCCGTCGGGGACCGAGCCGCTGGTGCGGGTCATGGTGGAGGCGGCTGACATCGAGCAGGCGCGGTCGGTCGCGGGGCGGCTCGCCGACGCGGTGAAGTCCGCGCTCGGGTAGCGGCCGGGGGTTGTGCCGGTGGGGAGCCGCGGCCGTGCGTGACTGGTCGCGCGGTTCCCCGCCCCCCTCAAGGGGTGCTCGGCCGACCGGCGTTGTGGCGCTGCCGCTGCCTGGTCCAGAAGTACTTCTGGGCCAGCAGGGTGAGGGTGCCCGCGAGGACGATCCCGAGCAGGTTCAGGAGCAGTTGCTCGGTGGAGCCCCAGGCCTGGTGGTACTCGCCGTACGCGAAGGCGACCGCGGCGTTCGAGGCGGCCGGGACCGTGGTCACCGAGATCGCCACGCCGACCAGGGCCCCCGACTTCGCCGAGGTGAGGGAGAGGGTGCCGGCGACGCCCGCGAGGACGGCCACGACGAAGGAGAACGCGTCGGGCCGGTAGATGAAGTTGGTGTTCGGGCGCTCGGCGTCCAGCTTGACCGCGCTGAACAGGTCCACCGCGTCCATGAGGTACGTGAAGCCGACCGTTACCAGCAGGGCGACCGCGAAGCCCACCAGGAGCGCGACCAGCGAGCGCAGGGCGAGGCGCGGGGCCCGCTGGACCAGGGCCGTGCAGAAGCCCGCCAGCGGGCCGAACTCCGGGCCCACCGCCATCGCGCCCACGATCAGGATCGCGTTGTCGAGGACGACCCCGCAGGCCGCGATCATCGTGGCGAGCGTGAGGAAGGCGACGTACGTTATCGACAGCGTCGACTCCTCGTGCGTCGCGCCCTCCAGGTGCTCCCACAGCACCGCGTCCGCGCCCTCGCCCGGTGCCTCGTCCTCCGCGTCGGCGGCGCGCTTCGACAGCGACAGGTCGATGTTCTCGACGGCGATCGAGCCGGTCCTGTCGAGGCCCAACCGGCGGAGCCCGGCGATCAGTTCGTCGCCGGCCTCGCGGGCGACGTCGCACATCACGACATCTCCCGCGGGGTTGCGGGCGGCGCCCGGCAGCACGACCAGGTGGGTGGTGCCGACCGTGCTCTCGATCAGACGGACCACGTCGTCGGTCGTGCCGGACGGGGTGATCAGACGCAGGTGCAGCATGGCCGCAGCGTAGCCGTCACAGTTTGCGCAGGCTCAGGCGCTGCACCTTGTGGTCGGGGCCCTTGCGGACGACGAGGGCGGCCCGGCCGCGGGTCGGGGCCACGTTCTCCAGCAGGTTCACCTTGTTGATGGTCCGCCAGGTCGTGCGCGCGTAGTCGAGCGCCTCGTCCTCGGAGACCTGGGTGTACCTGCGGAAGTACGAGGACGGGTTCTGGAAGGCGGTGGCGCGCAGCTTGCGGAAGCGGTTCAGGTACCAGCGCTCGATGTCCTCGGGGCGGGCGTCGACGTACACGCTGAAGTCGAAGTAGTCGGCGAGTCCGACGCGGGTGCGGCCGTCCTTGCCCGGCAGGGCGGGCTGGAGCACGTTCAGGCCCTCGACGATCAGGATGTCCGGGCGGCGGACCGTGAGCTTCTGGCCGGGGACGATGTCGTAGATCAGGTGGGAGTAGACCGGGGCCGTCACCTCGTCCTTGCCCGCCTTGATGTCGGCGACGAAGCGGGTGAGCGCGCGGCGGTCGTACGACTCGGGGAATCCCTTCCGCGACATCAGGCCGCGGGCCTCGAGCTCCTTGGTGGGGAGGAGGAACCCGTCCGTCGTCACCAGTTCGACGCGCGGGTGTTCGGGCCAGCGGGACAGGAGGGCCTGGAGAAGGCGGGCGACGGTGGACTTCCCGACCGCCACCGAGCCGGCGACCCCGATGACGAACGGGGTGCCGGACTGGGAGCCCTGCTCGCCGAGGAAGGTGTTCAGCGCGCCGCGCAGGCCGTCGGTCGCTCCCACGTACAGATTGAGGAGGCGCGACAGCGGCAGATAGATGTCCCGTACTTCGTCGAGGTCGATGACGTCGCCCAGGCCGCGCAGCTTCTCGACCTCCTCGGCGTTCAGCGGGAGCGGCGTCTTTTCGCGCAGAGCGCTCCACTCGGCACGGGTGAGGTCGAGGTAGGGAGTCGCCTCCGGCCTGGACCGGTGGGCGCTCCGGGGTATCGAGGAGACCGGAGAGATCACAGTCCATTGTTACGGGAGTTTGAACGGAGCGGCGGGTGGGGTGCGTCACCCTCGTCTTGGTGAGAGCTGTGCGCCAGGTATGGACCGCGGTGGCGGACGGGGATAGCTTCCCGCCATCCGGGAGCGAGCCGCCTCCTGGAACGACCGGGGGGTTGGGGTGGCTTCTGCCATGCGTATCCGTGATGTGCACATCCGCGATCTGTTACGCCGTACACCCGCGTGCCCGCAGCCCGATCTCGCCGGAAAGGTGTGCAGCGAACTCGCCACCGATCTGCCGGACGAGGATCTCGGGGAGGACCTCAACGACTGTCTCGCCCTGTACGAGCTGGGCAGCAAGCCGCGCTGCGAGGAGGTCGAGTACCTCGGCATGGTGCAGGACGCGATCGACCGGATCGCGCGTGGGGACCGGGAGTGAGGCGGGTGTGAGCCGGGAGTGAGCGTGGAGCGGCTGGAAGGTCGCTCAGGAGGCTCGGGTGCCGGGGTACGGCTCGGCGGGGCGGCCGTACCCCGGTGAGAATTTCCGATTTCGGGCACGGACTGCCGTGTTCGGGCGGCTCTCGGCGCCTAGGCTGCCGCTCATGTGCGGAATCGTGGGATACGTGGGGTCGCAGTCGGCGCTCGATGTCGTGATGGCCGGACTGAAGCGGCTCGAGTACCGGGGGTACGACTCGGCGGGCGTCGCCGTGCCGGCGGACGGTGGGATGGCGGCCGCCAAGAAGGCCGGCAAGCTGGTCAATCTGGAGAAGGAACTGGTCGAACGGCCGCTGCCGGCCGGTACGACGGGCATCGGGCACACCCGGTGGGCCACGCACGGGGGGCCGACGGACGCCAACGCGCATCCGCACCTCGACAACGCGGGCCGCGTCGCCGTCGTGCACAACGGGATCATCGAGAACTTCGCCCTGCTGCGGGCCGAGTTGGCCGAGCGGGGCCACGACCTCGCCTCCGAGACGGACACCGAGGTCGTCGCGCATCTGCTCGCCGAGGAGTTCTCGGCGAGCGCCGATCTGGCGGAGGCGATGAGGCTGGTGTGCCGGCGCCTGGAGGGCGCGTTCACGCTGGTCGCGGTGCACGCCGATGAGCCGGACGTGGTCGTGGGGGCCCGGCGGAACTCGCCGCTCGTGGTGGGCGTCGGGGACGGCGAGGCCTTCCTCGCCTCGGACGTGGCCGCGTTCATCGCCCACACGCGGTCGGCGATCGAGCTGGGCCAGGACCAGGTGGTGGAGCTGCGCCGGGACGGGGTGACGGTCACCGGTTTCGACGGCCGACCCGCCGACGTGCGCTCCTATCACGTCGACTGGGACGCCTCGGCGGCGGAAAAGGGCGGCTACGACTACTTCATGCTCAAGGAGATCGCCGAGCAGCCCAAGGCGGTCGCCGACACGCTCCTGGGCCGTATCGACGCGGCCGGCTCGCTGACGCTCGACGAGCTGCGGATCTCGGCCGCCGAGCTGCGCGAGGTCGACAAGGTCGTGATCGTGGCGTGCGGTACGGCCTTCCACGCCGGGTTGATCGCCAAGTACGCCATCGAGCACTGGACGCGGATCCCGTGCGAGGTCGAGCTGGCGAGCGAGTTCCGCTACCGGGACCCGATCCTGGGCGCGCGCTCGCTGGTCATCGCCATCTCGCAGTCCGGCGAGACCATGGACACGCTGATGGCGCTCCGGCACGCCCGCGAGCAGGGCTCCAAGGTGCTGGCGATCTGCAACACCAACGGCTCGACGATCCCGCGCGAGTCGGACGCGGTGCTGTACACGCACGCCGGGCCCGAGGTCGCGGTGGCGTCCACGAAGGCGTTCCTGACGCAGCTCGTCGCCTGCTATCTGGTGGCGCTGTACCTGGGCCAGGTGCGGGGCACCAAGTGGGGCGACGAGATCCAGGCCGTGATCCGCGACCTGTCCCGGATCTCGAACGAGGTCGAGCGGGTCCTGGAGACCATGGAGCCGGTGCGGGAGCTGGCGCGCTCGCTCGCCGACAAGAAGACGGTGCTGTTCCTGGGGCGGCACGTGGGTTATCCGGTGGCCCTGGAGGGCGCCCTGAAGCTCAAGGAACTCGCCTACATGCATGCCGAGGGCTTCGCGGCGGGCGAGCTGAAGCACGGGCCGATCGCGCTGATCGAGGAGGATCTGCCGGTGGTGGTCGTGGTGCCGTCCCCGCGCGGACGGTCCGTGCTGCACGACAAGATCGTCTCCAATATCCAGGAGATCCGGGCGCGGGGTGCGCGCACGATCGTGATCGCGGAGGAGGGCGACGAGACGGTGGTGCCGTACGCCGACCATCTGATCCGGATCCCGGCGACGCCCACGCTCCTTCAGCCGCTCGTCGCCACGGTGCCGCTCCAGGTCTTCGCGTGCGAGCTGGCGACGGCGCGCGGCAACGAGGTGGACCAGCCGCGGAACCTGGCGAAGTCGGTCACCGTGGAGTGAGCGGCGGGGGCGCCGCGGTGCGGGCGGCGGTGGTCGCTGTGGCGTGTGCGGCGTGGTCGCTGTGACGTGAGCGGCGTGAGCGGCGTGAGCGGTGTGTGCGGCGAGTTCGCCGTGGCGTGAGCGGGCGGGGTCGCCCGGAAGGGCCCGTACGTCGCCGTAGGGTGCGGGCATGAGCATTATCGGGGTCGGTATCGACGTGGCGGAGATCGACCGGTTCCGGGCGTCGCTGGAACGGACGCCTGGACTGGCCGACCGCCTGTTCCTGGAACGGGAGTTGCTGCTCCCGAACGGCGAACGCCGGGGCATCGCCTCCCTCGCGGCCCGGTTCGCGGCGAAGGAGGCGGTCGCCAAGGCCCTCGGCGCCCCCGGGGGCCTGTACTGGACCGACGCGGAGGTCTGGGTCGAGGACAGCGGCCGGCCGCGGCTGCGCGTGACGGGCACGGTCGCGGCACGGGCCGCCGAACTCGGCGTGCAGTCCTGGCACGTGTCGCTGAGTCATGACGCGGGGGTGGCTTCGGCGGTGGTGGTGGCCGAGGGGTGACATCGCGCGCTTCGCCCGGCCGTGCGGGAGACTCGGGGGCATGCGTACTGCGTACAGCGTGGAGACGGTGAGGTCGGCGGAGCGTTCGCTCATGGCGAGGCTTCCGGAGGGGGCGCTGATGCAGCGCGCCGCCGCGGGACTGGCCGCGGCCTGCGCCCAGTTGCTCGGCCGGGTGTACGGGCGGCGGATCGTGCTGCTGGTGGGCAGCGGGGACAACGGCGGGGACGCCCTGTATGCCGGAGCCCGGCTGGCCCGGCGCGGAGCGGGTGTCACGGCGGTGCTGCTCGCGGCCGGGCGCGCCCACGCCTCAGGGCTGGCGGCGCTGCGCCGGGCGGGCGGCAGCGTGACGGGGACCGGCCCCGCCGAGGAGCTGATCCGGCGGGCCGACCTCGTGGTCGACGGCATCGTCGGCATCGGCGGCAAGGGCGGACTGCGGCCGGACGCCGCGCTCCTGGCCGAGTCCGTCGAGCGGTCCGGGGCGGCCGTCGTCGCCGTCGACCTGCCCAGTGGCGTCGACGCCGACACCGGCGAGGTGCCGGGCGCGGCCGTGCGGGCCGACCTGACCGTGACCTTCGGGACGCACAAGCCGGGGCTGCTCATCGATCCGGCGCGGGAGTACGCCGGTTCCGTGCGGCTCGTGGACATCGGGCTCGAACTGCCCGACGGGCCCGACCTGGAGGCGTTGCAGCACGCGGACGTGGCGCGGCTGCTGCCGGTGCCGGGGGCCGAGAGCGACAAGTACCGGCGGGGTGTCGTCGGGATCGCGGCCGGGTCGGCGCGGTACCCGGGCGCGGCCGTGCTCGCCGTGGCCGGCGCGCTGCGCGGCGGGGCGGGTGCCGTGCGGTACGTCGGGCCGGCCGGGGACGCCGTGCTCGCCCGCTTCCCGGAGACGCTCGTGTCCGACAAGGGGCCGAAGCAGGCCGGGCGGGTGCAGGCCTGGGTCGTGGGGCCCGGCGCCGGGGACGACGCGCCGGTGGTCGCGGAGGTGCTGGCGGCGGACGTGCCCGTGCTGGTGGACGCGGACGGGCTCCGGCTGGCCGGCCGGGACGCCGTACGCGGCCGTACGGCGCCCACGCTGATGACTCCGCACGCGGGGGAGGCGGCGGCGCTGCTCGGGGTGTCGCGCGAGGAGGTCGAGCGGGCACGGCTCGTCTCGGTACGGGAACTGGCGGGGCGTTATGGAGCGACGGTGCTCCTCAAGGGGTCCACGACGCTGGTGGCGGACTCGGGGGGCGGGGCCGTACGGGTGAATTCGACGGGCACGTCCTGGCTGGCCACCGCGGGGAGCGGGGACGTGCTGTCCGGGCTGGCGGGGTCGCTGCTGGCGGCGGGACTCCCGGCTCTGGACGCGGGAAGCGTGGCGGCGTACCTGCACGGGCTCGCGGGGCGGTACGCGGCGGACGGAGCCCCGATGGGGGCCCACGACCTGGCGGAGACGATCCCGGAGGCCTGGCGCGACGTGCGCGACTGACGCGACGTGCGCGACTGAGCGGGCGGCCTGGGCGGAGGCCGCGCGGTAGGCATGCCGCTGAGCGGGCGCCCTGAGCGGGGGCTGAGCGGTAGGCGGGCGGCCTGGCCGGCGGTTGCGGTGCCGGCCGGGCCGTACGTGCGTGGCTGGGCAGGCGGTTGCGGCGGTGGCCGGGCTGTACGTGCGGGGCCGTGTCGTGCGTGCGGGGCCGTGCCGTGCGTGTGGCCGACTCGGCGGCCGGGGCGTACGTACTTGGCCGCGCAGGTCGCCGGGAGCGGCGTCCGGCGGGGTGTACGGCTGCGTATGGGTGACATCGCCGCGCGGCTTCCCCCGGCGCCCCGCCCCGCCGCGTTCGCTGATTGCATGATCAGCACACGAATGGCGTGCCGCGGTGCCGCGGGACTGCTCGCGGTGGCCACCGCGCTCCCCGCACTGACCGCGTGCGGCGCCGTCGCCCAGCCGCCGCCACCCCCCGCCCCCGGCCCGGGCAGCGAACTCGCCGCACTCGTCCCGGGCGTGCCCCCGGGCCCCCAGCAGCCCTGGCAGGTCGACACGCCCGACCAGGCCCTCCCGCCCCAGGTGTACACACCCCATGCCGAAGAGGACGCCGGCGAGCCGCGGGACGCCGCCCGCGGGGCCGACGCCCTCGTCGAGTACGTCCCCCTCGGCGACGCCGTCGCGCAGCAGGCGTGCAGCAAGCGCACCGGCCCCTACCAGCGTCAGGTCGAGCGGTGGCTGAAGCTCAAGGTCGACGGGAAGCAGTCCGGCGCCGACTGCGTCGCCGTCCGCGCCTTCCAGACCCGCTACAAGATCAAGCCCGCCATCGGCTACGCCGGGCCCGTCACCTGGGCCCACATGCAGCTCCTGTCCGCCCGGAAGAACCCGAACGCCGCCGGGAAGTGCCCGGTGCGCACGTACCGCGTCGCCTGCGTCGACCTGGCGCGTCAGCTCACCTGGGTGCAGAAGGGGCAGAAGGTCGTCTACGGGCCCGTGCCGATGCGCAGCGGACGCGCCGGGTACCGCACCAGGACCGGGTGGTTCACGGTCTACTGGAAGCACAAGAACCACGTGTCCACGATCTACAACACCCCCATGCCGTACAGCCAGTTCTTCAGCGGCGGCCAGGCCTTCCACGCCGTCTACGGCGACATCTACAACCCCAACGGCTCCTGGGGCTGCGTGAACCTGCGGCTCGCCGACGCCCGCACGCTGTGGGGCGTGCTGAAGAAGAACGACCGGGTGTACGTGTGGGGGCGCAGGGCCGGCACATGAGCGGGGCGAGCGGCCGAGAGCCACGGCGCTCGGGGCCTGTCGTACCCCTCTGAGACACTGGGGGCGCGATGACGACAAGAGAGACAGCGCCCCTGCGCGCCCGCGCCGAGATCGACCTGGCGGCCCTGCGGGCCAACGTGCGGACCCTGCGCGCCCACGCGCCCGCCGCGGCCCTCATGGCCGTGGTGAAGTCCGACGCGTACGGCCATGGGGCGATTCCGTGTGCCCGCGCCGCCGTCGAGGCCGGTGCCACCTGGCTGGGCACCGCCACGCCGGAGGAGGCCCTCGCACTGCGCGCGGCCGGGCTGCCGGGGCGCATCATGTGCTGGCTCTGGGTCCCCGGCGGCCCCTGGCGCGAGGCGATCGACGCCGACATCGACCTGGGCGTCAGCGGGCTGTGGGCGCTGCGCGAGGTCGTCGAGGCGGCGGCCGGAGCGGGCGCGCCCGCGCGTGTCCAGCTGAAGGCCGACACCGGGCTCGGGCGCAACGGCTGCCAGCCGGAGGACTGGCCGGGGCTCGTCGCCGAGGCGCTGCGCGCCGAGGCCGCGGGGCTCGTCCGGGTCACCGGCCTCTGGTCGCACCTCGCCTGCGCGGACGAGCCCGGGCACCCCTCCATCGAGGCCCAACTCGCCCTGTTCCGCCAGATGGTGGCGTACGCGGAGCGGCAGGGCGTGCGCCCCGAGGTGCGGCACATCGCCAACTCGCCCGCCACGCTGACCCTGCCGGACAGTCACTTCGACCTCGTCCGTACGGGGATCGCGGTGTACGGCATCTCGCCCAGCCCCGAGCTGGGCGTCCCCGCCGACTTCGGGCTGCGCCCGGTCATGACGCTCGCCGCGTCCCTCGCGCTGGTGAAGCACGTACCGGGCGGTCACGGCGTCAGTTACGGGCATCACTACGTCACCCCGGGCGCCACCACCCTCGGCCTCGTCCCCGTCGGCTACGCGGACGGCATCCCGCGCCACGCCTCCGGTTCCGGGCCCGTCCTGATCGGCGGCAAGTGGCGGACGGTCGCGGGGCGGATCGCGATGGACCAGTTCGTGGTCGACCTGGGCGGCGACGAGCCCGGGGCGGGCGCGGAGGCGGTGCTCTTCGGCCCCGGCGACCGCGGGGAGCCCACGGCGGAGGACTGGGCGAAGGCGGCGGGCACGATCGCGTACGAAATCGTGACCCGGATCGGAACCCGCGTGCCGCGCGTCTACGTGAAGGTGAATAACCAACAAGACGGGGAAGCGAACAGGTAGTCGGTAGTCGATCACGCTGACCCGGGTCATGTGAACGACCATGTGTACACGACACGACGAGCGAAGCCGCCTGGCGAGGAGGAGCGGGACGTGAGCGAGAGCAGCGCGGAGGCCGTGGAGGTCGCGGCGGCCGTCGCGAGCGCGGCCTCGGCCGCCTCCGCCGCCGGGAACTGGCGCAGGGCCGGGATCGCGGGCGCCGCGATAGGCGTGGTGGCCGCGGGTGCCGCCGCCGGTGTCGCCATCGAGCGGCTCACCGTCGGCCGCGGCATGCGCCGCAAGGCCAGGCTCGCGCTCGACTCGGCGGCACCGTACGGCACGCTGCGCGGCACCCCCGCCAAGGCGTACGCGGACGACGGCACCGCGCTGTACTACGAGGTCGACGACGTCGAGCCGGACGCCACGCTCGCGCCGCGCCGCCGCCGGCTGTTCGGGCGCAAGGCCCCGGCCCCGGTCACCGTCGTCTTCAGTCACGGCTACTGCCTCAACCAGGACTCGTGGCACTTCCAGCGGGCCGCGTTGCAGGGTGTGGTGCGCATGGTGCACTGGGACCAGCGCAGCCACGGGCGGTCCGGGCGCGGGGTCGCCCAGGTGCAGGACGGGTCCCCCGTCACCATCGATCAGCTCGGAAACGACCTCAAGGCCGTCATCGACGCGGCCGTGCCCGAGGGGCCGATCGTGCTCGTCGGGCACTCCATGGGCGGCATGACGGTCATGGCCCTCGCCGACCGGTACCCCGAGCTGATCCGCGACCGCGTCGTCGGCGTCGCTCTCGTGGGTACGTCGTCGGGGCGGCTCGGCGAGGTCAACTTCGGGCTGCCCGTCGCGGGCGTCAACGTCGTGCGGCGCGTCCTGCCCCAGGTGCTGAAGGCGCTGGGGCAGCAGGCCGAGCTGGTGGAGCGGGGGCGGCGGGCGACGGCCGACCTGTTCGCGGGGATCATCAAGCGGTACTCGTTCGCGTCCCGGGACGTCGATCCGGCGGTCGAGCGGTTCGCCGAGCGGATGATCGAGGGCACGCCGATCGACGTGGTCGCCGAGTTCTACCCGGCGTTCACCGACCACGACAAGACGGCGGCGCTGGCCAGCTTCACGGAGCTGCCGGTGCTCGTCCTCGCCGGCGTCAAGGACCTGGTGACCCCGAGCGAGCACAGTGAGGCGATCGCCGACCTGCTGCCGGACGCGGAGCTGGTGCTCGTGCCGGACGCCGGACACCTCGTGATGCTGGAACACCCCGAGGTGGTCACGGACCGCCTCGCCGACCTCCTCATGCGCTCGGGTGCGGTCCCCGCAGGAGCTACCGTGGGTGGCTATGGAAGCACCAGCAGCAGCGCGCAACCCGGGTGAGATCGTGTCCGTCGAATTGATCGTCAACGCTCCCGACCAGATGCGGGAGCTGGGCCACCGGCTGGCCAAACTGCTGCGCGCGGGCGACCTCGTGATGCTCAACGGGGAGCTGGGCGCCGGCAAGACGACACTGACGCGCGGCCTCGGCGCGGGGCTCGGGGTCCGGGGCGCGGTCACCTCCCCGACCTTCGTGATCGCGCGTGTACACCCCTCCCTCGGTGACGGTCCGCCCCTGGTCCACGTGGACGCGTACCGCCTGGGCGGCGGACTCGACGAGATGGAGGACCTCGACCTCGACGTCTCGCTGTCCGACTCGGTGATCGTCGTGGAGTGGGGCGAGGGCAAGGTCGAGGAACTGACCGACGACCGGCTGAACGTCGTCATCCACCGTGCCGTCGGTGACACCACCGACGAGGTACGGCATGTCACGGTCACGGGGCTCGGGGAGCGGTGGGCGACCGTGGATCTGGGCGTGCTCTCCGCCTGATCGCACGGCGATCACCAGCAGTCACCAGCAGTCACCAGCAGTCACCAATAGTCATCGGAAGCCACCGGCAGTCACAGGCGCTGACTCCAGGCACTTCCGTCACTCCGGTACGCCCGGTGTTCGTATGTTCGACCTAACGTTCCGACAAGCCGTCGGCAAGATGTTGCGTGCGGCGTCCCCGGCGTGGTCACATGGTATCCAGTTCGTAGTTAGGTCTACCTAACTACGTCCGCCCCCGGCCCTCAGGAGGCGTCCATGCCGGCTTCGGAACGAGACGAGGCGCCGCCGCGCGCGAGCGCCGGGGTGTCGATGCGGGACCTGCTGGCGTCGTGCGCCGCGGCGCGGGCGGTCTCCACGCCGCCACGCGCGCCCGCACCCGTGTCCGTGTCCGCGGTGAAGCCCGTGGAGCTCCGGCGCCCCGAAGCGGCCTGACGGGCGCCGGCCCCTGGTTCCTGACGGGCGCCGGCCCCTGGTTCCTGACGGGCGCTGCTTCCTGGTTCCTGGTGGGCGCTGACCTCTAGTTGATGACGACGACCTTCTGGCTGATCGTCGCGAACTCCCACATCGCGTCGCCGTCCGCGCGGGACTCGCGGATGCCGCCCAGCTTCTTGGTGGGCACGGGCGCGGGTGTCGAGCCGTCGACCGCGGCGCTGAAGCCGATCGTGACGCCCTCGTTCGAAGCGAACCGCACGACGTGCTCGATCGGGGTGCCGTCGGAGCCGGAGACGGCGTTGGAACGGGAGGTCACCGCGTAGGTGGCGGGCAGCGGGTCCACCGTGCCCGGCGTGACCTTGAACGTGCGCTGGACCTTGTTGTTCGCGCCCACCAGCCACACCCGGTCGTCGTCGATCGAGTAGACGACCCGCTCGCCCTTGCCGGAGTCCGCGGGCAGCGCCACCGGGTTCTTCTTGTCGCGGGGTGCCTTCGACTTCACCGCCGAGGGGGACTTGGAGGTGGCCGACCTGCCCAGTGTGTCCGGCACGTTCGCCGACGCCTGAAAGGCGAGGAAGCCGACCACGGCGACGGCCGCCACGGTGAGCCCGGCCACGAATCCCGAGCTGCCCTTAGCCACCTGTGCCCACCTCTCGAACCCCTGCGCGGGTGTACTCGTACGTCTTTGCTGTGACGGTAGCAGCAGGTGTACGGCAGACCGGGTCGGCCGTGCGTTGCGCTCGGGCGCCGTAGGCTGTTTGCGTGCTCTTGCTCGCTCTGGATACCGCCACCCCCGCCGTCACCGTCGCCCTGCACGACGGGACGTCCGTCGTCGCCTCGTCGAGCCAGGTGGACGCGCGTCGGCACGGGGAACTGCTGCTGCCCGCCGTCGACCGGGTCCTCGCCGAGGCGGGCACGCGGCTCGACGCCGTCACCGGCATCGTCGTCGGCGTGGGCCCCGGCCCCTACACCGGGCTGCGCGTCGGCCTGATGACCGCCGACACCTTCGGGCTCGCCCTCGGGGTGCCCGTACATGGCCTGTGCACCCTCGACGGCCTCGCCTACGCCTCCGGCCTCGACGAGCCCTTCGTCGTGGCGACGGACGCGCGCCGCAAGGAGGTCTACTGGGCGCGCTACGACAACGCCCGCACGCGGGTCACCGAGCCCGCCGTGGACCGGCCGGGGGACCTGGACCTGCGTGGTCTGCCCGCGGTCGGCGCCGGCGCGCTGCTCTACCCCGACGCCTTCCCGGACGCCCGCGAGCCCGAGCACCTGTCGGCCGCCGCGCTGGCCTCCCTGGCCGCGGAGAAACTCGCCGCGGGCGAGGAGCTGGAGGCGCCCCGCCCCCTCTACCTGCGCCGGCCGGACGCCCAGGTGCCCAAGAACTACAAGGTGGTCACCCCGAAGTGACGGTCGTGCTGCGCGAGATGCGCTGGTGGGACATCGATCCCGTATTCGAGATGGAGAAGGACCTCTTCCCCGAGGACGCCTGGTCCCGGGGCATGTTCTGGTCCGAGCTGGCCCACTCCCGAGGGGCCGGGGCGACCCGGCGGTACGTCGTGGCCGAGGAGGACGGAAAGATCGTCGGATACGGCGGACTCGTCGCCTCCGGCGAGGTGGGCGACGTACAGACCATCGCCGTCGACCGCGACCACTGGGGCACCGGCCTCGGCGCGACCCTGCTGACCGAGCTGCTGCGGGCCGCGACCGCGTTCGAGTGCGCCGAGGTCCTGCTCGAGTGCCGCGTCGACAACGTCCGCGCCCAGAAGCTCTACGAACGCTTCGGATTCGAGCCCATCGGCTTCCGGCGCGGCTACTACCAGCCGGGGAACGTGGACGCCCTGGTGATGCGGCTCCAGGACCCCTCGACCTCCGTACAAGGAACACAAGGAACCGAGATCAATGGCTGACTCACGCGACGAGCCGCTCGTCCTGGGCATCGAGACGTCCTGCGACGAGACCGGCGTCGGCATTGTCCGCGGCACCACCCTGCTCGCGGACGCCATCGCGTCCAGCGTCGACGAGCACGCCCGCTTCGGCGGTGTGGTGCCCGAGGTCGCCTCCCGTGCGCACCTCGAGGCGATGGTGCCGACCATCCAGCGCGCCCTGAAGGAGGCGGGCGTCTCGGCGAAGGACCTGGACGGCATCGCCGTGACCGCCGGTCCCGGCCTGGCCGGCGCGCTGCTCGTCGGGGTCTCGGCGGCGAAGGCGTACGCCTACGCGCTCGGCAAGCCCCTCTACGGCGTCAACCACCTCGCCTCCCACATCTGCGTCGACCAGCTGGAGCACGGGCCGCTGCCGGAGCCGACCATGGCGCTGCTGGTGTCCGGCGGGCATTCCTCGCTGCTGCTCTCCACGGACATCACCTCCGATGTGCGGCCGATGGGCGCGACCATCGACGACGCGGCGGGCGAGGCCTTCGACAAGATCGCGCGCGTGCTGAACCTGGGCTTCCCGGGCGGTCCGGTCATCGACCGGTACGCGCGCGAGGGCGACCCGAAGGCGATCGCGTTCCCGCGCGGTCTCACCGGGCCGCGCGACCCCGCGTACGACTTCTCCTTCTCCGGTCTGAAGACCGCCGTGGCCCGCTGGATCGAGGCCAAGCGGGCCGCCGGTGAGGAGGTGCCGGTGCGTGACGTCTCCGCGTCCTTCCAGGAGGCGGTGGTGGACGTGCTGACCCGCAAGGCCGTACGCGCCTGCAAGGACGAGGGCGTCGACCACCTCATGATCGGCGGCGGCGTCGCGGCCAACTCGCGGCTGCGCGCGCTCGCCCAGGAGCGGTGCGAGGCCGCCGGGATCCGGCTGCGGGTGCCCCGCCCGAAGCTGTGCACGGACAACGGGGCGATGGTCGCGGCGCTGGGCGCGGAGATGGTGGCGCGGGGGCGTGCCGCCTCCGACTGGGACCTGTCCGCGGACTCGTCGCTGCCGGTGACGGACCCGCACGTGCCCGGGCGCGCGCACACGCATGCGCACACGCACGGCCACGATCACGTGCACGAGGTCAGCAAGGAGAACCTGTACTCGTGACCGTCGCGCTGATGTGGGAGGCCCGGGCGGTCGAGGGCCGCGGCGACGAACTGCTGGCCTGGGTCGAGAAGCAGGACCTCCCGGGACGGCCCCTGCGGCGCGAGGTCCTGCGGGCGCCGCAGGACCGGGTACTGGTGATCACGTGGTGGGATGCCGCGTACGACGCCGAACTGCCGGAACTCCCGGACCCCGACGGGGAGTTGGTGACGCGGACCGTGCACCGGTGGCGGTTCGAGTCGGTGGGTGTGAGCTGACCGGAAGCGGCCGCTGACGCCAGGTGGTACGGCCGTACTGTCGGCGGAGTACGCGGGTCCGGGGTGGACAGTACGGTATTGGTGTCGTGACTCTGGGTGCATGGCACATGACATGGGGTGGTCGGCGCAGGGTGGTGAGCCGGAGTCGTCGGACAGCATGAAGACGTTCGGCGGGTTCGTGCAGGGGCTGCGGGAGCATGCGGGGCTGAGCCGGGAGGAGTTCGGGGCGCGGGTTCATCTGTCCAAGCACTCCGTGGCGTCCATCGAGCTGGGGCGACGGCTGGCGGACGAGCGGTTCGTGGAGCTGGCGGAGGGGGCGCTGGGGGATACGGGGGCGTTGCGCAGGGCGTTTCGGTTCATGGCGCGGCAGCCGGGGTTCGCGGCGTGGTTCAAGGCGTGGGCGCGGCTTGAGCGGGAAGCGGTGAGTCTGGCCACGTACGAATGCCGTCTGGTTCCGGGGTTGTTGCAGCCCGAGCCGTACGCGCGCGTGGTGTTCGGCAACAGCATCCCGCCGCTGTCGGACGAGCAGGTGGAGGCTCAGGCCGTCGCCCGAATGGAACGGCAGCGGATGCTCCGCGAGTGCCCCAACACCTCGTTCAGCTTCGTCATCGACGAGCACATCGTGCGGCGGCGCCTCGGCGGCGTCGAGGTCACTCGGAGCTTGCTGGACCACATGCTTGGGTACGCTCAACTCCGCAACGTGGAGATCCAGATCATGCCGCTGGACTGCGAGGTTCACGCGGGGCTGGACGGTCCGCTCGCCCTGTTGGAGACTCCGGACGGCAGGCGCCTCGCCTACTCGGAGGGGCAGAAAACCGGCCGGTTGATCACCGACGCGAAAGAGGCCGCTGTCCTGCACCGCAGGTATGCAACACTCCGCTCGCAGGCTCTCAGCCCCCTGGACTCCGTCGGCCTGCTGGAGCGCATCGGAGGAGAGCTATGAGCACCACCCAACTGGCGTGGTTCAAGTCCAGCTACAGCGGCACAGAGGGCGATAACTGCATCGAAGTCGCCCTGAACTGGCGCAAGTCCACGTACAGCGGCACCCAGGGCGACAACTGCATCGAAGTCGCCCCCACCCCCACCACCATCCACATCCGCGACTCAAAAGACCTCACCCGCCCCCACCTCGCTCTCACCCCCACCGCCTGGGGCGCTTTCGTCACGCACGCCGCAGCCCAGGCGAACTGACCCTCTCCCGCCGCCCCTGTAACCTTCCCGCCGAGCCCGGTTTTCCGGAAGACTCCTGCAAGGTTTCGGCAACGGAGGTGGGCACGTGGCCCGGGAGAGCATGAAGAACAAGGTGACCATCACCGAGATCGCCCGGCAGGCCGGCGTCTCGGTGCCCACCGTGTCGCGGGTGGTCAACGGCCGCTCCGACGTGTCGCCTCAGACCCGCGCCCGGGTCGAGGACCTGCTGCGTCACCACGGCTACCAGCGCAAGTCGTCCGCCCCGGGCGACCGCGCGGCCCTCATCGACCTGGTGTTCAACGACCTCGACAGCCCCTGGGCCGTGGAGATCATCCGGGGGGTCGAGGAGATCGCGCACGCCTCGGGCGTCGGCACGGTGGTGTCGGCCATCCACGGCGCGTCCGGCTCGGCCCGGCAGTGGATGACCAATCTCCGCGCCCGCGCCTCGGACGGCGTGATCCTCGTGACGTCCGTCCTCGAACCCCGTATGCACGAGGAACTGCGCAGGCTCGGCGTCCCGCTCGTCGTCGTCGACCCGGCCGGCTCGCCCTCCCTGGACGCGCCGACCGTGGGGGCCACCAACTGGGCGGGCGGCCTGGCCGCGACCGAACACCTGCTCGGCCTCGGGCACCGGCGGATCGGGTTCATCGCGGGGCCGCCACGGCTGCTGTGCTCGCGCGCGCGGCTCGACGGCTACCGGGCCGCCCTGGAGGGCGCGGACATCGCGGTCGACGACGCCCTGATCGTGCCGGGCGACTTCTACCACGCGTCGGGATTCGACGGCTGCACCCGACTGCTCGACCTGGCCGAGCCGCCGACCGCGCTGTTCGCCGCCAGTGACCAGATGGCGCTGGGGGCGATCGAGGCGCTGCGGCGCAGGGGGCTGCGGGTGCCGGAGGACATGAGCGTCGTCGGGTTCGACGACCTGCCCGAGGTCCGCTGGTCGGCGCCGCCGCTGACGACCGTCCGTCAGCCGCTGGCGGAGATGGGCAAGCTGGCGACGCGGACGGTGCTCAGGCTCGCGGCCGGTGAGGAGCCCGCGTCGCCCAGGGTCGAGCTGGCCACCGAGCTGGTGCTGCGGGCGAGTACGGCCCCGCGCGGCTGACCTCGCCGCGGGGCCCGTCCGGGCCCCGTCCGGGCCCCGTCACGCGTCCCGTCCGGCTCTCGTCCGGCTTCCGTCCGGGTCTCGATAACACCGGTATTTGTCAGGGCCGTTGACACACCTGTCGTACACCCGTAGCTTCCGTGCGCACTCGACCGATAATTATCGGCTCTCTTCCGGAAGGTGTGCGATGCGAGCGTTGGGCAACACCTCTCTCTCCCGCCGCGGTTTCCTGGCGGCCTCCGCGGCGACCGGAGTGGGCGCGGCCGCGCTGAGCGCGTGCGGCTCCTCCGACAGCGGAAACAGCTCGGGCAAGACCACGATCGAGTGGTGGAACATCACCACCACCGAGCCCGCGAAGAAGCTGTGGGCCCAGCGCGCCAAGGAGTTCGAGGCCGCGCACCCCGACGTGAAGATCAAGATCGTGACGCTGGAGAACGAGGCGTACAAGTCCAAGATGACCGCGCAGACCGCCTCGGGGAAGCTGCCGGACATCTACCACACCTGGGGCGGCGGGGTACTCGAGCAGCAGATCGACGCGGGCCTGGTCGAGGACCTGACCGACCGGGTCTCCTCCTGGACGGACACCTACGTGCCCGCCGCGCTCGCCGCCTACCGGTTCGACAGCAGGACGTACGCCGTTCCCTTCGACATCGGCGCGGTCGGCTTCTGGTACAACAAGGCGCTCTTCAAGCAGGCGGGCATCGACACCCCGCCCACCACCTGGTCCGGCTTCCTCGACGCCGTCAGGTCCCTCAAGTCCGCCGGGATCACGCCCATCGCCCTGGCCGGCAAGGAGAAGTGGCCCGGCATGTACTACTGGGCGTACCTCTCGATGCGTGTCGCGGGGCTCGACGCGATGCACAAGGCCGCCACCGACGCCGACTTCACCGGCGACGGCTTCGTCAAGGCCGGCCAGCACCTCAAGGACCTCGTCGCGCTCCAGCCCTTCCAGAAGGGGTTCCTCGGCGCGGGCTACTCCACGCCCACCGGCGAGGCGGCCGCGATGGGCAACGGCAAGGCGGCCATGGAGCTGATGGGCCAGTGGGCGCCGGTCGTCGAGAAGGACGCGGGCAAGGGTCTCGGCAAGGACCTCGGCTTCTTCTCCTTCCCCGCCGTCGAGGGCGGAAAGGGCGCGCTCACCGAGGTGTTCGGCGGGGGCGGCGGCCACGCGGTGCGCAAGGGCGCGCCCGAGGCGGCGGTGGAGTTCCTGAAGTTCTTCGGCGAGAAGGAGTTCGCCGGAAAACTGGTCAAGGAGACCGGCCTGATACCGGTGTCCAAGGACGCGCGCGGCGCGCTGACGGACCCCAACCTCACCGCTGTGTCGGACGCGCTGAACGCGGCCACCGGCTTCCAGCTCTACCTCGACCAGGCCTACGCCCCCGCCGTCGGCCAGGAGATCAACGACAGCGTCGCCGCGCTCGTCGCCGGCTCCAAGTCCCCGCAGCAGGTGACGCGTTCGGTCACCCAGGTCGCCAAGAGCGAGAAGAGCTAGCGGACGCCGATGACGCACTCGACCCCGTCGCCGCACTCGACCTCTACCCCGTCGCCGCACTCGACCTCTACCCCGCCGGCGTACGTGCCGGACCTCGGCAAGTCCCCGGACCCCGGGCCCGTCTCCCCCCGCGCGGGCGGCCCCGCGCCCGCATCGCGCCGGCTGCGCGACTGGCTCGGCGCCTTCGTCTTCACGGTCCCGGCCCTCATCCTGTTCGGCCTGCTCGTGCTGGTCCCGATGGGCTACGCCATCTACATCAGCTTCTTCGACTGGGGCGGATTCGGCTCGCCCACGGACGTCACGGGGTTCGGCAACTACACCCGGCTCCTCAAGGACCCCGTGTTCCTCGGGGACCTGTGGCGGGGCGGGCTGCTGATCGGCTTCTCCGTCGTCCTCCAGCTGCCGTTCGCCCTCGCCATGGCCGTGCTGCTCAACCAGAAGCTGCGCGGGCGGGCCGTCTACCGGATGCTGTTCTTCGCCCCGTACATCCTGTCCGAGGTCATCACCGGCGTGCTGTTCGGCATGATCTTCGCGCCGGGGGAGGGGCTCGCCGACAAAGTCCTCGGCGCGGTCGGGCTCGACGGCCTCGGCGGGGACTGGTTCGCGGGCCGGAACACGGTTCTGCCCACCCTCTTCCTCGTCATGACCTGGAAGTACTTCGGCTTCCACATGATGCTCCACCTGGCCGGCCTCCAGGGCATCCCGGCCGAACTGCACGAGGCGGGGCGCATCGACGGCGCGGGCACCTGGCAGCGCTTCCGCCACATCACGCTGCCGCTGCTCGCGCCGACCCTGCGGATCAGCGCGTTCCTGTCCGTCGTCTTCTCCATCCAGCTCTTCGACCTGGTCTGGGTGATCACCACCGGCGGCCCCGACCACGCCTCCGAGACGATGGCGATCAGCATGGTCCAGTACGGCTTCAAGCGCTATCAGATGGGCTACGCGAGCGCCATCAGCGTCGTGATGTTCCTGATCAGCCTGGTCTTCGCCCTCGCCTACCAGCGCTTCGTGCTGCGCCGTGACACCGAAGGAGCCATCACCACCATGCGAGCGAACCGATGAGCGCGCCGACGGGACCGACGACAGGACCGACGACAGGACCGACGACGGGTCCGCCGACGAGCGTCGTACGGCGCCGGAGGCTGCGCGCCCTCCCCGTGTACGCGATCCTCTGGGTGGTCGGCGTCTTCATGGTCACCCCGCTCCTGTACGCCATCGTCTCCGGCTTCAAGTCCACCGACCAGCTCTCCGGCAACCCGTTCGGGCTGCCCTCGCCCTGGGTGACCTCGAACTACACGTCCCTGCTCGGCTCGGGGGCGTTCTGGCGGTCCATCGGCAGCAGCACGGTGATCGCGGTGGGAGCCACCCTGGTCACGGTGGTGACCGCGGCCCTCGCCGCGTTCGCCCTGGCCCGGTTCGCCTTCCGCGGGCGGGAGTTCATGTTCACCCTGTTCACGATGGGGCTGATGTTCCCGTTCGCGGTGGCGATCCTGCCGCTGTTCATCCTGCTGCGCACCTTCGGGCTCCTCGACAACCCGTGGGGCGTGATCCTGCCCGAGGCGGCCTTCGGGCTGCCGGTGACGATCATCATCCTGCGCGGCTTCTTCCGGGAGATCCCCGGCGAGCTGGAGGAGGCGGCGACCCTCGACGGCTGCTCCCCCTTCGGCTTCTTCTGGCGCGTCCTGCTGCCGCTGGCCCGGCCCGCCCTCGGCACGGTCTCCGTCCTCGCCATCGTCAGCAGCTGGAACCAGTTCCTGCTGCCGCTGCTGGTCTTCAGCGAGCCCACCTGGTGGACGATCCCGGTCGGCATCCAGCAGTTCCAGGGCCAGTACGCCTCCGACGTGGCCCGCATCTTCGCGTACCTGGTGCTCGCCATGGCGCCCGCCCTGGCCTTCTACGCCGTCGCCGAACGACAGCTGATCGGCGGCATCACGCTCGGCGCGACCAAGGGCTAGGGCCCGTCGTACCCCCGTACAGACGTGAGGAGTTACATGACCCACCCCTGGCAGGACCCCGCTCTGCCCGCAGCCGTCCGCGCCGCCGACCTGCTCGCCCGGATGACCCCCCAGGAGAAGACCGCCCAGCTCTACGGCGTCTGGCCCGGCTCCGACGAGGCACCGGGCGGGGACGTGGCACCGCTCCAGCACGCGCTGTCCGAGGGCGTGGACCTCGCCGGGCTGCTCCCGCACGGCCTCGGCCAGCTCACCCGCCCCTTCGGCACGGCGCCCGTCGACCCGGCCGAGGGCGCCGCCCGGCTCGGGTTCCTCCAGGAACGCATCCGCGCCGCGAACCGCTTCCGGCTGCCCGCCCTCGCCCACGAGGAGTGCCTCACCGGCTTCACCGCCTGGCAGGCGACCATCTTTCCGACACCGCTCGCCTGGGGCGCCAGCTTCGATCCGGACCTGGTGAAGGAGATGGCGGCCGCGATCGGCGCCTCGATGCGGGCCGTGGGCGTGCACCAGGGGCTGGCCCCCGTCCTCGACGTCGTACGGGATCCGCGCTGGGGGCGCACGGAGGAGTCGATCGGCGAGGACCCCTACCTCGTGGCCACCGTCGGCACCGCCTACGTGCAGGGCCTTCAGTCGTCCGGCGTCGTAGCCACGCTCAAGCACCTCGCGGGCTACTCGGCCTCACGCGGCGCCCGCAACCACGCGCCCGCGTCGCTCGGCCCGCGCGAACTGGCCGACGTCATCCTGCCGCCCTTCGAGATGGCGGTACGGGAGGGCGGCGCCCGGTCGGTGATGGCGGCGTACAACGACATCGACGGACTGCCCGCGCACGCGCACCACCGGCTGCTCACCCACCTGCTGCGGGACGAATGGCAGTTCACCGGCACCGTCGTCTCCGACTACTTCGGGGTCTCCTTCCTGGAGTCGGCCCACGGGCTCGCCGACTCCCCGGCCGGGGCGGCGGCGCTCGCGCTCGCGGCCGGGGTGGACGTGGAGCTGCCCGCGGTGCGGTGCTTCGGGGCCGGGCCGTTCGACGAGGAACTGGTGGACCGGGCCGCGCTGCGGGTGCTGACGCAGAAGTGCGAGCTGGGGCTGCTCGACCCGGACTGGGCGCCGCCCGCCACCGAGGCCCCGGTCGACCTGGACCCGCCCCATATGCGGGCGCTGGCACGTCAGTTGGCACAGGAGTCGGTCGTCCTGCTCGCCAACGACCGGGGCCTGCTGCCGCTCGCTCCGGGGGCCCGCCGGATCGCCGTCCTCGGGCCGCACGCCGACGACCCGGCGGCCATGCTCGGCTGCTACACCTTCCCCCGCCATGTCCTCCTGGACCGCCCCGGGGTCCCGATGGGGGTCGCCGTGCCGACGCTGCTGGAGGCGCTGCGCACGGAGCTGCCGGACGCCGAGTTCGTGACCGACCCGGCGGCGGCCGAGGTGTGTGTGGTCGCGGTCGGCGACCGGTCGGGGCTGTTCGGACGCGGCACCTCGGGGGAGGGCTGCGACGCGGCGGACCTCGAACTTCCCGACGGACAGGGCGAGGTGGTGGACCGGGCCCTCGCCTCCGGGACGCCGGTCGTCCTGGTCCTGCTGTCCGGGCGCCCGTACGCGCTCGGGCGCTGGGCGGACCGGTGCGCCGCGGTGGTGCAGGCGTTCTTCCCGGGCGAGGAAGGAGGCCCGGCCGTGGCCGGGGTGCTGTCCGGGCGGGTCAACCCGTCGGGCCGGCTGCCGGTGAGCGTGCCGCGCGGCCCGGCGGGACAGCCGTGGACGTACCTCGCCCCGCCGCTCGGCCGGCACGGCGAGGCGAGCAACCTCGACCCGACCCCCCTGTACCCCTTCGGACACGGGCTGTCGTACACGACGTACGACTGGCAGGCCCCGTCGGTCGACGACGCGTCGTTCCCCACGGACGGCGAGACGACGCTGCGCCTGACGGTCCGCAACACCGGGGAACGGCCCGGCACGGAGGTCGTCCAGCTCTACCTCCACGACCCGGTCGGCAAGGTCGCGCGGCCGGTGGTCCGCTTGGTGGGGTACGCCCGGGTGCCCCTCGAACCCGGCGCGTCGGGGGAGGTCCACTTCACGGTTCCGGCGGACCTGGCCGCGTACACGGGCCCCGACGGCGAGCGGATCGTCGAACCCGGGGCGCTGGAGCTGCGGTTGGGGGTGTCCAGCGCGGACGGGGACGTGCGGTACACGGTGCCGGTGACGCTGACCGGGCCCGAGCGGGTGGTGGGACGGGAGCGGCGGCTGCGGTGCGAGGTGCGGGTGAAGTGAGCGGGGGCGTGCCCTGCCGGGGACGGGGCGGCAGGGCACGGACAGGGGGCCATCGAATGTTTCGCGCCAATCCACGAATGTTCCGAGTGCGCGTACCGCCGCAGGGGGTCCGCCGAGCGTTCACCCAGGCCTACGATCCCGCCCATGAAGCCGGAGAAGTCCGAGAGGCCCGGGAAGCCCGGGAATCCCGAGAAACCCGAGAATCCCGAGAATCCCGTGCAGACACAGTCGATGGCCCGCTCGACCCAGACCGCCACGCTCGCCGAGATCGCCCGCGAGGCCGGCGTGTCGGCGCCGACTGTTTCGAAGGTGCTCAACGGCCGCGCCGACGTCGCCCCGGCGACCCGCGCCCGGGTCGAGGAGCTGCTCCGCTCCTACGGCTACCGCCGCCGCCGGGCCGAGGCCACCCGCTCGCCCCTGATCGACCTGGTCTTCCACGAGCTGGAGAGCGCCTGGGCGATGGAGGTCATCCGAGGGGTGGAGAACGTCGCGCGGGACGAGGGGCTGAGCGTGGTCCTGTCCGAGAGCGCTGGCCGGCTGACCCCCGGCCGGACCTGGGCCGACCAGGTCGCCGCCCGCCGCCCGCACGGTGTGATCCTGGTGCTGTCCGGGCTCGACGAGTCCCAGCGTGCGCTGCTGACCAGCAGATCCATCCCGTTCGTGGTGATGGACCCGGCCGGCGACCCGGGTGACGACGTGCCGTCGATCGGCGCCACCAACTGGCACGGCGGGCTGGCCGCGACCCGGCATCTCGTCGAACTCGGGCACACCAGGATCGGCGCGATCAGCGGGCCCTCGCGGATGATGTGCAGCCGGGCGCGGGTGGACGGCTACCGGGCGGCGCTGGAGACGGCGGGGCTGCCGGTGGATCCGGGGCTGGTCAAGGCGGGGGACTTCCACCACGAGGCCGGCTACCGGCTGGGCCTCGAACTGCTGCGGCGGCCGGACCGCCCCACGGCCGTGTTCGCCGGGAACGACCTCCAGGCGCTGGGCCTGTACGAGGCGGCGCGCGAACTGGGGCTGCGCATCCCGCAGGACCTGAGCGTGGTCGGGTTCGACGATCTGCCGGTGGCGCGCTGGGTGGGGCCGCCGCTGACGACCGTACGGCAGCCGCTGACGGAGATGGCGGAGGCGGCCGCGAAGCTGGTGCTGGAACTGGGGCGGGAGGCGGGGGCCTCGGTGGCGACCAGGGTGGAACTGGCGACGAGTCTGGTGGTGCGCAGCAGTACGGGGGCCGCGCCGGCGCCGGTGTAGGCGCAGGCGTAGGCGTAGGGAACGGACCGTGGCTTCCGCGTGCGTGGTTTCCGTATTCGCCGCTTCCGTATTCGCCGTTCCTGTATTCGCTGTTCCTGTATTCGCTGTTTCCGTATTGACGGGTGAGGCGCGCCCCTCCACACTCTCCGAAGCCAATCGGTTGCACGACCGAAACTTTCGGAGGCACCCGCCATGAGATCTCTGAAAAGATCAGGCTTATCCCCGGCGTCCTTGCTCACCGGCATCGCGGCCCTGGCCGCCCTGCTGGCCGCGGCCCCCGCCGCGCACGCCGCCGACACGCCGCTCCGTGACCTCGCCGCCGCCAAGGGCAAGGTCATCGGTACCGCGGTCACCGGCTCCAAGCTGACCGGCACGTACGGCGACATCGCCGGGGCCCAGTTCAACTCGCTGACCCCCGGCAACGCCATGAAGTGGGGCTCGGTCGAGCCCACCCAGGGCACGTACAACTGGACCGAGGCCGACCAGATCGTCGCCTTCGCGCAGGCCCACAACCAGCAGGTACGCGGGCACACCCTGGTCTGGCACAGCCAGAACCCGAGCTGGCTGACGAACGGCACCTGGACCCCGGCCCAGCTCGGCACGCTGCTCCAGAACCACATCACCACCGAAGTCACCCGCTACCAGGGCAAGCTGGCGGCCTGGGACGTGGTGAACGAGCCGTTCAACGAGGACGGCACCTACCGCTCGACCCTCTGGTACAACGGCCTCGGCTCCGATTACATCGCCCAGGCCCTGACCGCGGCGCGCGCGGCGGACCCGAGCGCGAAGCTCTACATCAACGACTACAACGTCGAGGGCGTCAACGCGAAGAGCACCGCGCTCTACAACCTGGTCAAGTCCCTCAAGGACCGCGGGGTTCCGATCGACGGGGTCGGCCTCCAGGCCCACCTCGTGCTCGGCCAGGTGCCGTCCACGCTCCAGCAGAACATCCAGCGCTTCGCCGACCTCGGGGTGGACGTGGCGATCACGGAGCTGGACATCCGTATGCAGCTGCCCGCCACGGACGCGAAGCTGACGCAGCAGGCGGCCGACTACAAGGCCGTGCTGGACGCGTGCGTGGCGGTGACCCGGTGCGTCGGCGTCACCGTCTGGGGCTTCACGGACTCCGACTCCTGGATCCCGGACGTCTTCTCCGGCTACGGCGCGGCGACGCCGTACGACGAGAACTACGCGCCGAAACCGGCGTACCACGCGATCGCGACGGCACTCGGGGGCACCTCGACACCGCCCACGGGCGCGTGCACGGCGACGTACAGCGTCACGAGCCAGTGGAACGCGGGCTTCACGGGCCAGGTGCGGATCGCCTGTTCCGGGGCCTCCCTGTCGGCGTGGAAGGTGAGCTGGACGTACGGCGCGGGCCAGCAGATCACGCAGGCGTGGAACGCGACGTGCACCCAGTCGGGGACGGCGGTGAGTTGCGCGAACGCCTCCTACAACGGCACCGTCCCGAACGGCGGTTCGGTCACCTTCGGCTTCAACGCGTCATGGAGCGGAAGCAACCCGCTGCCGACAGTGACGCTGGGGTAAGACGCGCCTGAGAAGTCTGAGATTTTCGCAAGAATGCCGGTCACACGTCCCCGCTCGTAATAATTCGGACTTATGTTCCTCCGCGTGACTGGAGAAGACGAGCGCGGGGACGACAACGGGGGCGCGGTCAGACGTCCGGGCCGGCGGTCCCGCCTGCTGAAGGGCGTCGGCATCGCGCTCGCCGGCGGCCTCGTCCTCGGCGCCGCCGGGGCGGGCTGGGCGTACTGGCGTCTGAACCACAACATCAAGAGCGTCGACATCAACAGCGCGCTCGGCGACGACCGCCCGGCGCGGTCGGTGACCTCCCCGTCTCCGGCCGCGTCGGCGTCCGCCTCGGCCACCCCCCTCCCCAGCGGCGCCCTGAACATCCTGGTCCTCGGCTCGGACTCGCGCAGCGGCAAGGCCAACGCGACGCTCGGCGGGGGCGACAGCTCGGGTGCCCGCTCCGACACCGCGATGGTCGTCCACATCGACGAGGGCCGGACGGAGGCGACGGTGGTGAGCATCCCGCGCGACACGCTGGTCACGCGCCCCTCGTGCCCGCTGACGTCGGGCGGTACGACGGCGGTGGCGTACAACGCGATGTTCAACAGCGCGTACGCGGTGGGCGGCCCGGTCTGCGCGGTGAAGACGGTCGAGTCATTGACGAACATCCGCATGGACCACTACCTGGAGATCGACTTCTCCGGCTTCGCCAAGCTGGTGAACGCGCTGGGCGGCGTCACGGTGACCACGGACGAGGACATCGACGACGACAAGAGCCATCTGCACCTCAAGGCGGGCGAGCACCACCTCACCGGCAAGCAGGCGCTGGCCCTCGCCCGCACCCGCCACGGCATAGGCGACGGCAGCGACCTGGGCCGCATAGGACTCCAGCAGAAGCTCGTGAAGGCACTCCTGGACCAGATCGCCTCGACGAACCTCCTGACCGACCCCACCGGCCTCTACAAGGTCGCGGACGCGATCACGGGCAGCCTCACCACGGACACGGGTCTCGACTCCCTGGGCGAACTGATGAACCTGGGCGAGAGCCTGAAGGGCCTGTCGTCGGAGCGGGTCAGCACGGTGATGCTGCCGGTGGCGACGGCCCCCTCGGACCCCAACCGGGTGGTGGCGAAGGAACCGGCGGCGAGCGCGTTGTGGACGTCGCTGCGCTGATCCCCTCCCGTGCGACCTGCGGAAACGCCCCGCGCGGAAAATTCTTCGAAGAATTCCGGCGGCCGTGTCGATCCGCGGGGACCCCGTTCGACGCACAGGTGAGAGGCGGGGAGAGACCCCGTCCGGCAGCCTGGACGGCGGGGACGCGCCCCGCCGTCGTGCCGCAGTCGAAGGAGTCACCATGCCGCGTTACCTGTCGCTCATCCAGATCGACGAGAGCACCGCGCCCGCCGAGGGACCGAGCCCCGAACTGATGCAGCGCATGGGGGAGCTGCTCGAGGAGATCACCAAGGCGGGCGTCATGCTCGACACCGCCGGGCTGACGCCGACCGCCCAGGGGAAGCGAGTGCACTGGGCCGGCGGAGAGCTGTCCGTCACCGACGGGCCCTTCACCGAGTCCAAGGAGGTCGTCGGCGGTTATGCGCTCATGCAGTGCAAGGACATGGCGGAGGCCCTGGAGTGGACCAAGCGGTTCCTGAAGGTGCACGAGGAGCACTGGACCGTGACCTGTGAGGTGCGGGAGATCGCCGAGGGCTGAGCCAGGCGCTGAGCCTGCGCCGGGCCAGGCGCCGAGCCGCGGCTCGAGTCGTGGCTTGGCCCGGCCGTCCCCGTGGGTGTGTGATGGTGGGTTGTGGAACAGCAGCCCACCGCCACCGCCGCCATCGAAGCCACCGTCGAAACCGTCTTCCGCATCGAGTCGCCCCGCATCATCGCCGGCGTCGCCCGGATCGTGCGGGACGTCGGTATCGCCGAGGAACTGGCGCAGGACGCGCTGGTCGCCGCCCTGGAGCAGTGGCCGAGGGACGGGGTGCCCGACAACCCCGGCGCCTGGCTCACGGCCACCGCCAAACATCGCGCCATCGACCTCGTACGCCGCCGGGAGCGCTACGCCCGCAAGCTGGAGGAGGTGGGGCGGGACCTCTCGTCGACCGCCCCGCACCACCTCGACGAGCCGGCCGACCCCGACGACATCGACGACGACCTGCTGCGGCTCGTCTTCACCGCCTGCCACCCCGTGCTGTCCGCCGAGGCCCGCATCGCGCTCACCCTGCGGCTGCTCGGCGGGCTGACCACGCCCGAGATCGCCCGCGCGTTCCTCGCGCCGGAGGCGACCGTCGCCCAGCGCATCGTGCGCGCCAAGCGGACGCTGGCGACGAAGGGGGTCGCCTTCGAGGTCCCGTACGGACCGGAACGCGAAGCCCGGCTGGGCTCGGTCCTGGAGGTCATCTACCTCATCTTCAACGAGGGGTACGCCGCCACCGCCGGCGACGACCTGCTGCGCCCCGCCCTGTGCGAGGACGCGCTCCGACTCGCCCGCGTACTCGCCGAGTTGATGCCCAAGGAGCCCGAGGTGCACGGGCTGGCGGCGCTGCTGGAGCTTCAGGAGTCGCGCGCGGGCGCCCGCACCGGACCGTCCGGCGAGCCGGTCCTCCTCAAGGACCAGAACCGGCTCCGCTGGAACCGGATGCTGATCCGCCGGGGCTTCACCGCGCTCGGACGCGCCAACGCCGTCGCCACCGGCGGCCTCGGCCCGTACGCCCTCCAGGCCGCGATCGCCGCCTGCCACGCCCGGGCCTACGCGTACGAGGACACCGACTGGGCGCAGATCGTCACGCTCTACGGACTCCTCGCGGCCCGCTCCCCGTCCCCCGTCGTCGAGTTGAACCGCGCGGTCGCCGTCTCGATGGCCGAGGGCCCCGGCCCCGCCCTGGAGATCGTCGACGCCCTCGCCGCCGAACCCTCCCTGCGTGACTACCACTTGCTGCCCAGTGTCCGCGGCGACCTGCTCGCCCGCCTCGGCCGTACGACGGAGGCCCGCGCCGAGTTCGCCCGTGCCGCCGCCCTCACCCGCAACGAACGGGAACGGGAGCTGTTGCTGGCCCGGGCGGAAGGGCGCGGGCAGTGAGCGGACAGTTGCCGGCCCGGGCGGAAGGGCGCGGACAGGGCGCGCGCGGACAGGGGGGCGGGCAGCGGAGCGGACAGGGAAGCGCCGGTGCGATGCGCGCACCCGGTTCCCGCTACGGGACCGCCGGGTGCCCGATCAGCATCGTCGGGGCGCCCGCGACCCGGGTCAGGAAGACGGTGGCCGAGTTCGGGCCGTGCGGCTTGACCTTCTTGCGCAGCTCCTCCGGTTCGACGGCCGACCCGCGCTTCTTCACGGTCAGGATCCCGACCTCCCGCTCCCGCAGCAGCACCCTCAGCTTCTTCACGTTGAAGGGGAGCTGGTCGGTGATCTCGTAGGCGGTCGCATACGGCGTCGGGCGCAGTTCGTCCGCCGTGACGTAGGCGATCGTCTCGTCGACGAGGCCGCCGTCCAGCTCCTGGGCGACCTCCGCGACGAGATGCGCCCGGATGACGGCGCCGTCGGGCTCGTACAGATACCGGCCGAGCGGGCGCACCGCGGGGTCCGGCAGGCCGCGGCCGCGCAGGACCCGCGGGCCCGGCAGCAGGGTCGCCCGCACCAGCCCCGGCTCGGTGCCGAACCACAGCACCGCCTCCTTCACGTCCCCGCCGTCCGAGATCCACTCCGCCTCGGCCTCGGCGGGGATCGCCTCGTGGGGGATGCCCGGCGCGATCTTCAGCGCGGCCCGCGGTGCCGCGAGGGCCGTACCGATCGCCCAGGAGAGCGGCGGCGAGTACGCCTCCGGGTCGAAGACACGGCCCCGGCCGCCGCGCCGCGCCGGATCCACGAAGACCGCGTCGTACGGGCCCGGGTCGACCTCCGTGACATCCGCCTCCCGCACCTCGATCAGGTCCGTCAGGCCCAGTTCCCCGGCGTTCGCGCGGGCCACCGCCGCCGTGAGCGGGTCGCGGTCCACCGCCAGGACCCGGATCCCGGCGCGGGCCAGCGCGATCGCGTCGCCGCCGATGCCGCAGCACAGATCGGCCACGGACGTCACCCCCAGCTCCCGAAGCCGCAGCGCCCGGTGCGTCGCCACCGCCGCGCGCGTCGACTGCTCGACCCCGTTCGGGGTGAAGAACATCCGCGCCGCGTCCTCGGCCGCGAACTTCGCCGCCGCCCGCTGCCGCAGCCGCGCCTGTCCGAGGGCCGCCGAGACCAGCTCCGCGGGGTGCTCGCGGCGCAGCCGGGTCGCGACGGCCAGCTCCCGCGCCGGCGCGGTGTCGCGCACCTCGTCGAGCAGGGCGCGGCCTTCAGGGGTGAGCAGGGAGGCGAAGGAGAGGTCGTTCACCCGGCCATTGTCGGCCAGTCGGTGGACGGTGTGCGTCCGGCCGAGGTGTCGGCCCGGCGCGAAGGCCCCGGGCTGCGAGGATCCGGCGCCATGCGACCCGTACGACAAAATGATGAAAAGCGCGCGAAGCGGACGGTGGCGCCCCGGGCTGCCGTCGCCGTGCTCGCCCTGGCGGCCCTCGCCTCCGGCTGCGCCGGCGCGGACAGCCCCGTGCGGCCGGCCCCCGGCCCGCAGCCGCTCAAGGCACCGCCCGCCCGCGCCCTCGACTCGTACGCCTCGAAACTGCGCCTCTCGCTCGCCGCCCGGGCCGCGGCCGCCAAGCGCTGGGGGCTGACGAAGACGCCGCTGACCGCGCCGGCACCCCCGGTCAAGAAGCCGGTGATCACGTTCCGCAAGGGCTTCGAGGTCACGGACGGGGAAGGCCTGCCGCCCGTCTTCACGACCGTCCCGACCAAGGACAAGGTCGTCTTCCTCACCATCGACGACGGCGCCGAGAAGGACCCGGCGTTCCTGCGGATGATGAGCGACCTGAAGATTCCGTACACCGCCTTCCTGAGCAACTACCTCGTCGAGGACGACTACGGGTACTTCCGGGAGATGCGCCGCCAGGGCGTCACCCTCAACAACCACACCCTCACCCACCCCTACCTGCCCGGACTGTCGTACGAGGAGCAGGAGCACGAGATCTGCGGCATGCAGGACATCATGGAGAAGCGGCTCGGCAAGCGGCCCGCGCTCTTCCGGCCGCCCTACGGCAACTACAACGGGGACACCCTGCGCGCCGCCAGGTCCTGCGGCATCAAGTACGCCCCGATCTGGAACGAAGAGGTCTTCGTCGACCACTGGGAGTACCGCGAGACGGACCAGAGCCTGCACCCCGGCGACATCGTGCTCACCCACTTCCGGGGCAAGGAGGACTGGCAGGGCACGATGCCCGACATGATCCGCCGGTTCATGGAGAAGGTCACGGACGAGGGGTACGCGGTGGCCCGCCTGGAGGACTACCTGTGACGGCGCGGCAGCTGGTCGCCGGGCTGCTCGCAGCCACGCTGCTGACCGGCTGCGCCCAGTCCGTCGACCCCATCGAACGGCTGGGCAAGAAAGCGGCGCAGAAAGTGCGCCGACCGCAGGAACCCGGCGCGCAGACATACCGCCGCTGGGGGCTCTCCGCCCCGCTCGCCCCCGCTCCCGCCCCCGACCACCCCCCGTTCCCGGTACGTACCGGCCACCGCGCCCTGCCGCCCGTCGTGGACCGCGTCGCCACCCACGACAAGGTGGTCTTCCTGACGTACGACGTGACCTACGACGGCGGCTACTACGGCGCCGAGAAGGACCCCCGGTTCACCGACATGGTCCGTGAACTGCGGCTGCCGGTCAGCGTGTTCGTCACGGACAGTGAGGTCGGACCGGGGTACGCACACGTCGCGCGCCTCAGGTCGGTCGGCGCGACGGTGCAGAACGGCACCCTCGGCGCCACCTCGCTGCGCGGACTGCCGTACGCGGGGCAGCGCGCCGGGATCTGCGGCGGGCGGGACCGGCTCAGGGCGCGCTTCGGCCGGCGCCCGTACTTCCTGCGGCCGCCGGCCGGCGCGTACGACCGTACGACGCTGCGCGCCGCCGCGGACTGCGGGGTCACGGCGGTGGTGCTGTGGCGGGCGTCGATGCGGGCGGACGGACTTTCCTACCGCGGCCGGGCCCACCGGCTGCACCGCGGTGACATCGTCCTCGCCCACCCCGGGAACCCGGACGGCGACTCCCTGACGACCCTGACGGCACGTCTGCTGCGACGCGTCCAGGCACAGGGGTTCACGGTGGGGCGGCTGGAGGACTATCTCTGATCCGGCGGCGCACAGGGGACGCCCGCCCGGGTCGGGCACGGCGGCAGCGGGGCCGGGTGGGAGAACGCGTACGCGTCGTGCCAGACGTTCAGCGTGAAAAGCAGCACGACGGCGCCGAGGGCCAGGTGCAGCGAGCCCGCGTGGTGACATGCGGCCACCGGCGATGGCATCGCCGTGCGCGAGAGCGGGCTCGGGCTGCCGGGAGTCGGGCCGGTCGTCGGAAAAGTGCGGCACACGGGAGTCGGGCCGGTCGTCGGGTGGGTGCGGCATACGGCAACCGGGGTCGCCGGACATATCCGCACGGTCGTACGGAACTTCCCGCTCCGGGGCGACGTTCTCCGAGCCGAGACCACGTCGTACGCCGCCGGAGACCGGACGGATCGGCGCGCCACGCCGCCGCAATTGGCACTCCGCTTGACCGAGTGCTAACCGCGGTCATAGTCTCAGGTCTGGCACTCCCCACTGGAGAGTGCCAGTAGCGACGGGCAGGTCCGGCACCCGCGACGACGGATCGACCTGGTCGCCACCTCAGACAGTTAACCCCGTGAGATCTCCGAAGGGGGAGGTCGGATCGTGACGACCGCCAGCTCCAAGGTTGCCATCAAGCCGCTCGAGGACCGCATTGTGGTCCAGCCGCTCGACGCCGAGCAGACCACGGCCTCTGGCCTGGTCATCCCGGACACCGCGAAGGAGAAGCCCCAGGAGGGCGTCGTCCTTGCGGTGGGCCCGGGTCGCTTCGAGGACGGTAACCGTCTTCCGCTCGACGTCACCGTCGGCGACGTAGTGCTCTACAGCAAGTACGGCGGCACCGAGGTGAAGTACAACGGCGAGGAGTACCTCGTCCTCTCGGCTCGCGACGTGCTCGCGATCGTCGAGAAGTAATTCATCTCGAAGCATGTGCTGTGAGCTGCGCCCCTGGCCCCCGCGACCATCAACAAGCCGGGCGCCCGGGGCGCAGTTCGTTTTCCCAGGCTTTCACTAGCTTTCCGCAGTTTTCCGAGAGGGCTGAATCGCTCCCATGGCGAAGATCCTGAAGTTCGACGAGGACGCCCGTCGCGCCCTCGAGCGCGGCGTCAACAAGCTTGCCGACACGGTCAAGGTGACGATCGGCCCCAAGGGCCGCAACGTCGTCATCGACAAGAAGTTCGGCGCCCCCACCATCACCAACGACGGTGTCACCATCGCCCGCGAGGTCGAGGTCGAGGACCCGTACGAGAACCTCGGCGCCCAGCTGGTGAAGGAGGTGGCGACCAAGACCAACGACATCGCGGGTGACGGTACGACCACCGCCACCGTGCTGGCCCAGGCGCTCGTCCGCGAGGGCCTGAAGAACGTCGCCGCCGGCGCGTCCCCCGCCCTCCTGAAGAAGGGCATCGACGCCGCGGTCAAGGCTGTGTCCGAGGAGCTCCTCGCGACCGCCCGCCCGATCGACGAGAAGTCCGACATCGCCGCCGTCGCCGGTCTGTCCGCCCAGGACAGCCAGGTCGGCGAGCTCATCGCCGAGGCGATGGACAAGGTCGGCAAGGACGGTGTCATCACCGTCGAGGAGTCCAACACCTTCGGTCTGGAGCTGGACTTCACCGAGGGCATGGCCTTCGACAAGGGCTACCTGTCGCCGTACTTCGTGACGGACCAGGAGCGCATGGAGGCCGTCCTCGAGGACCCGTACATCCTCATCCACCAGGGCAAGATCTCCTCCATCCAGGACCTCCTGCCGCTGCTGGAGAAGGTCATCCAGGCCAACGCCTCCAAGCCGCTGCTGATCATCGCCGAGGACGTCGAGGGCGAGGCACTGTCGACCCTGGTCGTGAACAAGATCCGCGGCACGTTCAACGCGGTCGCGGTCAAGGCCCCCGGCTTCGGTGACCGCCGCAAGGCCATGCTCGGCGACATCGCCACCCTCACCGGCGGTCAGGTCATCGCCGAGGAGGTCGGCCTCAAGCTCGACCAGGTCGGCCTGGACGTGCTGGGCACCGCCCGCCGCGTGACCGTCACCAAGGACGACACCACCATCGTCGACGGTGGCGGCAGCTCCGACGAGGTCGCCGGCCGGATCAACCAGATCAAGGCCGAGATCGAGAACACCGACTCCGACTGGGACCGCGAGAAGCTCCAGGAGCGCCTCGCGAAGCTGGCCGGCGGCGTGTGCGTCATCAAGGTCGGCGCCGCCACCGAGGTGGAGCTGAAGGAGAAGAAGCACCGTCTGGAGGACGCCATCTCCGCGACCCGCGCCGCGGTCGAGGAGGGCATCGTCTCCGGTGGTGGCTCCGCGCTCGTCCACGCCGTGAAGGTCCTGGAGGGCAACCTCGGCAAGACCGGCGACGAGGCCACGGGTGTCGCGGTCGTCCGCCGCGCCGCCGTCGAGCCGCTGCGCTGGATCGCCGAGAACGCCGGCCTCGAGGGCTACGTCATCACCTCCAAGGTCGCCGAGCTCGACAAGGGCCAGGGCTTCAACGCCGCGACCGGCGAGTACGGCGACCTGGTCAAGTCCGGTGTCATCGACCCGGTCAAGGTCACCCGCTCCGCCCTGGAGAACGCCGCGTCCATCGCGTCCCTGCTCCTGACGACCGAGACCCTGGTCGTCGAGAAGCCGGCGGAAGAGGAGGCCGACGCGGGCCACGGCCACGGTCACGGCCACTCGCACTGACGCCAGGCATCACTGACGCCGGCCGGTAAGCGTCACCGAGGCTCGGCATCCCACACGGGGTGCCGGGCCTCAGCGCTGTCCGGAACCACTGGTTCCCGGGCGCGCCGAGCACGGTCCGGGCGTCTAGCTCTCGAGCTCGTCGAGCGCGCCCAACTGGGCCAGCAGCCCCAGCCGGTCGTACTGCCACCACCCCTCGACGATCTTGCCGTCCTCGCCGCACCGGAAGACGGTCGTCCCGGTCATCGTGACCTGCTTGCCGGTCGCCAGGATCCCCATGAAGTCCCCCTTGTGGTCGCCCTTCCAGCTCCACCGGGTGCACACCCGGTCCCCCTCGGCGAGCTGGTCCTCGACGGTGAAGGCGAAGTCGAACCCACGGCGCCACATCTCGATCTCGCGCCGCATCGCGTCCAGCCCGATAGCGTCCTGCTCGTTGGCGGGGTCGTGGTCGTGGTAGTTCTCCGCCATCACGTCGTTGAGCGGCGGCAGTTCGCCCTCGGTGGCCACCTCCAGGAGGAACCTGCGGACGGTCCCCGCGTACAGCTGCTCGTCCCGCACCACGTCCAGATCGGTGAACGTGGGCATCTCGTCGCAGAGCGCCACCATCTCCCGGAAGACGCTGTCGGTCTCCGGGAGGTTCGAGTTCCGCACCGCTTCCTCGTACGACGGGAACTCCACGATCTCCACGATGTGCGACGCGTCGGACCGGTCCTTCCCGATCACGCTGTGCGACGCGGTCCGCTTCCCCTTGGTCCGCTCGACCCATGTGTCCATGAGCCGGTTCATCTCGTCGAACCGACTGGTCTTGCAGTCGATGAGCTGAAGAAATGTCATGACGTCACCTCCGGCCCCCCGGGTCCGGTCGAACACCCCCATTTTCCCACCACAGAGGTGACGCCACCTCTCACTGAGGCCCGTACTTCCGCCCCGTCTTCGAGGAGATCCCGCCCAGCAGCGCCCGCGGGGTCACCTTCACCAGTCCCATCAGCGCCTTGTAGCGCGGGTCCGGAATCGACAGCGACTTGCCCCGGGCCAGATCCGCCAGCGCCGCCGCGACCAGCTTGTCCGCGTCCAGCCACATCCACTTGGGGATGTTGTCCGTGCCCATGCCGGCCCGCTGGTGGAACTCGGTGCGCACAAAGCCGGGGCACAGCGCCATCAGGCGGACGCCGGAGCCGGCCAGGTCCTTCGCCGCGCCCTGGGTGAACTGCACGACCCACGCCTTCGACGCCCCGTAGGTGCCGCGCGGTACGAACGCGGCCACCGAGGCGACGTTCACGACCCCGCCGCGCCCCCGCTCGCGCATCGGCTCCGCCGCCGCGCTCGTCAGCCGCAGCACCGCCTCGCAGTGCACCTTGAGCATCTTCAGCTCGTCGGCCATCGACACGTCGAGGTAGCGGCCCTTGTTGCCGAAGCCCGCGTTGTTGACCAGCAGATCGACCGCGTTCTTGCGGTCGCCCAGCCGGGCGGCCACCGTCTCGATGCCGTCGTCCGTCGCCAGGTCCGCGGTCAGCACCTCCGCCTCGATGCCGTGCCGGTCGTGCAACTCCGTGGCCTGCTCACGCAGTCGCTTGGTGTCACGTGCCACCAGGACGAGGTTGTGCCCGTCCGCCGCCAGCCGCCGCGCGAACGCGGCACCGATTCCCGCGGTCGATCCCGTAATCAGAGCCGTTGTCATGGGCCAAGGTTAGTGACCCGGAGTGCGCCGGTCCGCTCTCCGGGCCCGGCCGTTCGGCAACCGTGACGCGCGGTCGGGTGGCGGGGCGGCCGGGGCTGCCGCCAAGGCCCGTTCGCGGAAGACGAGTTCCACGCCTCGTACGACTCCGCTTCCACCCCTCTTCTACGCCTCGTACTTCTCCACGTACTCCCGGGCCCGCGCGAGTGCCTCCGGATGCAGCGCTTCCGCTGCCGCCAGCAGTCGCGGCAGCAGCTCCCGTTCCGTCGTGACGGCCCGGAACTGGAGCGCCACCGTCACCTCGTGGCCGGGCCGGTGCACGATCTCGACCGGGTCGCCCGCCCGGATCTCACCCGGCTCGACCACCCGCAGATACGCGCCCGGCGCGCCCTTGTGCGTGAACCGCTTGACCCAGCCCCGCTCCCCGAGATGCTCCTGGAAGGTCCGGCACGGAATCCGCCCGGAGGTCACCTCGAGGACCACGTCGGGGCCTATGCGCCAGCGCTCACCGATCCGCGCGCCGGACACGTCGAGCCCCTCGGTGGTGAGGTTCTCGCCGAACACGCCGTTGGGCAGCGCGCGGCCCAGCTCGCGCTCCCAGCCGTCCAGGTCCTCGCGGGCGACCGCGTACACCGCCTGGTGTTCCCCGCCGTGGTGGCGGGTGTCGCACACGGCGTCCCCGGCCACGCCGCTCGCGCCGACCCCCTTGGGCCCGGGCGCCGAGATCCGCACCGGCCCGTCCACCGGGCGCTTGTCGATACCGGTCACGCCCTCCGGCTGGTCCGTGTACTCCACGGCCCGTGCCCGGCCCACGTTCAGCGACAGAAGCATCATGCCCGCACGCTAGGTGACGGGCGGTCAAAGTGTCGACGCGATATTCAGAGGTTGGCCCAAGATGCGCTTATGCTCACAGGGTGATCGAGGCCCGACATCTCCGCGTGCTGCGTGCCGTGGCCGCCACCGGCTCTTTCTCGGCGGCGGGGCGCGAGCTGGGCTGCACCCAGCCCGCCGTCAGCCAGCAGATGAAGGCGCTGGAGTCGTCGGTGGGCACACCGCTGCTGATCCGCACGGGCCGCGAAATGCGCCTGACCCAGGCCGGCGAGGCCCTGGTCCGGCACGCCGCGGGCATCATCGCCGGACTCACGGCGGCCGAGGAAGAGGTCGCCGCCATCGCGGGACTGCGCGCCGGGCGCGTACGTCTCGTCTCGTTCCCCAGCGGCAGTTCGGCGCTCGTCCCGACCGCCCTGGCCGCCCTGCGCGCCGCGCACCCCGGCACCCGGGTCTCCCTGGAGGAGGCCGAACCGCCGCGCTCGGTCGAGATGCTGCGCGAGGGCGACTGCGATGTGGCGCTCGCCTTCCGGTACGAGGGTGCGGCCGGCGCCGAGGAATGGGACGACCTGGTCGTACGCCCCCTGCTCACCGACCGTCTCGTCGGCCTGGTCCCCGAGGGGCACCGGCTGGCCCGGACCGAGTCCGTCGCCATCGCCGACCTCGCCGCGGACCCGTGGATCGCGGGATGCCCGCGCTGCCGCGGTCAGCTCGTCGAGGTGTGCGAGAGCGCCGGCTTCACTCCCCGGATCGACTTCGCGACCGACGACTACCCGGCGGTGGTCGGTCTGGTGAGCGCCGGTCTCGGCGTGGCCGTACTGCCGCAGCTCGCGATCGAGTCCGTACGTCCCAGGGGCGCGCGCACGGTGGCGGTGGAACCGCCGGTGCGGCGGGAGATCGTCGCGCTGACGCTCCCGGATCTGGCCCAGGTGCCCGCGGTGGCGGCGACACTGGACCAGCTGGCAGCGGCCGCAACTCGCTGACCTCCCTCTTCTTCGGGATCAGCGCGCTTCTTCGGGATCCGCGCCCTTCCTTGGGGGACGCCTCGGGAATGCCGCGCACCAAAAATAGGGGCACGCGTGTGCGTACCCGTGTGCAGAAACGTTCCTTCAGTTGTTCGAGGCGGTGTCGCGGCTGTTCGTCGCCGCCGACACCAGCCGGTTCCGCGCCCGCCCCATGAGTTCTTCGCGCTCGTCCTCGGTCAGTCCGCCCCACACGCCGTACGGCTCGCGCACCGCGAGCGCGTGGGCCGCGCACTGCGCGCGCACCGGACATCTCATGCAGACCTCTTTGGCCGAGTTCTCGCGAGCGCTCCGTGCCGCACCGCGCTCACCCTCCGGGTGGAAGAAGAGCGAGCTGTCGACCCCGCGGCAGGCCGCGAGGAGCTGCCAGTCCCAGAGGTCCGCGTTCGGACCGGGAAGGCGAGAGAAATCTGCCATTACGTGTCCCCTTGTCGGCGTTCTGGGCTGCTACCTGCCCACGACCGTACATCTACGATCTAAGGAGATGAAAATATGACTCATTGCGAATCTAGCCCCAGACACCAGCAAACGGGAAGAAAACCGGCTAAATGGGGCACGGGTTGTGATGAAACGTTGAGGGTCCGTCGTGCATGTCTGCACTGTGTCCGCGCCCTCACGTAGAGTGCCGAAGATGGCTCACCGCCCCGTAACTCTTTCGAGTGACCGTCGTTGAGAGTGCGAGGCGGTTGAAGGAACAAGCGCTCGGGCAGGCGGCAGTTTCCGTCGGCGAGTGTCGACCGCACCGGTGACGATTCGTAACCAGCCTGGAGGCTCAAGGTGACGCGCATCAGCTGCGGAGGGCGGCCATGACATCCGTCCTCGTCTGCGACGACTCCCCGCTTGCCCGAGAGGCGCTCCGCCGCGCGGTGGCGACCGTGCCCGGCGTCGAGCGTGTCACGACGGCGGCCAACGGCGAGGAAGTCCTCCGCCGCTGGGGTGCCGACCGTTCGGACCTGATTCTGATGGACGTACGCATGCCCGGTCTGGGCGGTGTCGAGACGGTCCGGCGGCTGCTGTCCGCCGACCCGGGTGCGCGCATCATCATGCTCACCGTCGCCGAGGACCTGGACGGGGTGGCGCTCGCCGTCGCCGCCGGTGCCCGCGGCTATCTACACAAGGACGCCTCGCGCGCCGAACTGCGGGCCACGGTGACGCAGGCGCTCGCCGACCCCACCTGGCGGCTCGCGCCACGCAGACTGCGTTCCGCCGAGATGGGCGCAGCGCCGACGCTCACCGCGCGTGAGATCCAGGTGCTGGAGGGCATGAGTCACGGCCGCTCCAACGCGGAGATCGGCCGTGAGCTGTTCCTCTCCGAGGACACCGTCAAGACGCACGCCCGGCGGCTCTTCAAGAAGCTCGGCGCCTCGGACCGCGCGCACGCCGTGGCGCTCGGTTTCCGGTGGGGCCTGGTCCGTTAGGTGAGCTGTAACGGGGGTGCGGAGATCCCCGCTCACCTCATGGTGGGCGGGGCCGGGCGACGCCGGAGAGGCCCAGGAACACCTTCGGAGCCGTTTGGCAAAGAGGCCCGCCGGGTGCCCGCTGCTCGTTTCGCCGCGGATGCCGCATCCTTGAGGTGTGGAGTTCCTTGGGGACAAGTCGGTCGAGCGGGAGGGGAGGGCGCAGGAGATGAGTTCCGGCGCACCTGCTCATAACGCTTCGGTGCACAACTATGGACGCGGTGCCACGGAGCGGTCGACGCCGAGGCACCATGGACCGATGCGTGACGACGAGACGACGGTGATCGGTGCGCTCGTTCATCGCGCGGTCGACGGCGACGAGCAGGCCACACACGACCTGCTCGCCCGCGTTCACCCATTGGCATTGCGCTACTGCCGCGCCCGTCTGTCCCGGCTTCCGGGCGACGCGCGGCACTTCCAGGAGGACCTGGCGCAGGAGGTGTGCGTCGCGGTGCTCCTGGCGCTGCCGCGCTACAAGGACACCGGCCGCCCGTTCGAGGCGTTCGTCTTCGCCATCGCCGCGCACAAGGTGGCCGACCTTCAGCGCGCCGCGATGCGCCACCCGGGTTCGACGGCCGTGCCGTCCGACGAGATGCCCGAGCGGCCGGACGACTCCCTGGGCCCGGAGGAGCGGGCCCTGCTGAGCAGCGACGCCGAATGGGCCAAGAAACTGCTGGCCAACCTCCCCGAGAACCAGCGCGAGCTGCTCCTGCTGAGGATCGCGGTGGGCCTCACGGCCGAGGAGACGGGCCAGATGTTGGGAATGTCACCCGGTGCGGTCCGGGTCGCGCAGCACAGGGCACTGAGCCGACTGCGTGCGCTGGCCGAGCAGTAGTCGGCCGAGCGGCAGCCGGGTCTCAGGGAGCTGCGCTTCTCGCCGGGGCGGCGCTGCGCCCGTCCCCCACAACGGCGAGCAGTGAGGCGGTGTGGACCGGCGGCGGCGAGCCGTCCCCGTCCGGGCTCGGCGCTTCCCCGCGCGCCGGGGTGAACGGGGGCGCCACCCATCCCGTACGAACCTACGAAGCCGCAGAGCAGTCCAAACCGTGGAATGAGAGAGCCGTGCTTCCCGTTAGCATGGACATCCGCACCGATCAAGGCCATTTGGGGAAGGTGTCATGACTGCCAACGTCGACGGAGTGCCCGCCAAATTCGCGACACTCGGGCTGACCTACGACGACGTGCTGCTGCTGCCGGGCGCGTCGGACATGGCGCCCGACCAGATCGACACCGCTTCGCACGTCTCCAAGAACGTGCGGGTGAACATCCCGCTTCTGTCCGCCGCCATGGACAAGGTCACCGAGGCCCGCATGGCGATCGCGATGGCCCGCCAGGGCGGCGTCGGCGTCCTGCACCGCAACCTGTCCATCGAGGACCAGGCCAACCAGGTCGACCTGGTGAAGCGCTCCGAGTCCGGCATGGTCACCGACCCCATCACCGTGCACCCGGACGCCACGCTCGCCGAGGCCGACGCGATCTGCGCCAAGTTCCGCATCAGCGGCGTCCCGGTCACCGACGGCAACGGCAAGCTGCTCGGCATCGTGACCAACCGCGACATGGCCTTCGAGACGGACCGCTCGCGCCAGGTCCGCGAGGTCATGACGCCGATGCCCCTGGTCACCGGCAAGGTCGGCATCTCCGGCAACGACGCGATGCAGCTGCTGCGCCGCCACAAGATCGAGAAGCTTCCGCTGGTCGACGACGCCGGCATCCTCAAGGGCCTCATCACCGTCAAGGACTTCACCAAGGCGGAGAAGTACCCGAACGCCGCGAAGGACGCCGAGGGGCGCCTGCTCGTCGGTGCGGCCGTCGGTGTGGCCGGTGACGCCTTCGAGCGCGCCCAGGCCCTCATCGAGGCGGGTGTCGACTTCATCGTCGTCGACACCGCGCACGGCCACTCCCGACTGGTCGGCGACATGGTCGCCAAGATCAAGTCCAACTCCGGCGGCGTCGACGTCATCGGCGGCAACATCGCCACCCGCGACGGCGCCCAGGCGCTCATCGACTCCGGTGTCGACGGCATCAAGGTGGGCGTCGGCCCCGGCTCCATCTGTACGACCCGGGTGGTCGCCGGTATCGGCGTACCCCAGGTGACGGCCATCTACGAGGCGTCGCTCGCCGCCAAGGAGGCCGGCGTCCCGGTCATCGGCGACGGTGGCCTCCAGTACTCCGGCGACATCGCGAAGGCCCTGGTCGCGGGCGCCGACACGGTGATGCTCGGTTCGCTGCTCGCGGGCTGCGAGGAGTCGCCGGGCGAGCTGCTGTTCATCAACGGCAAGCAGTTCAAGTCGTACCGCGGCATGGGCTCCCTGGGCGCCATGCAGTCCCGTGGTGAGCAGCGCTCCTTCTCCAAGGACCGCTACTTCCAGGAGGGCGTCGCCTCCGACGAGAAGCTCGTGCCCGAGGGCATCGAGGGCCAGGTGCCCTACCGCGGCCCGCTGTCCGCGGTCGTCCACCAGCTGGTCGGCGGTCTGCGTCAGTCGATGTTCTACGTAGGCGGCCGCACCGTGCCCGAGCTCCAGGACAACGGCCGGTTCGTACGCATCACGTCGGCGGGTCTCAAGGAGAGCCACCCGCACGACATCCAGATGACGGTCGAGGCGCCGAACTACAGCCGTAGCAAGTAGTACTCAGGTAGCAGTTCACGGTATCCACGCACGCGTGAAGCACGGACGAGGGCGGTCCCGGAAGGTTCCGGGGCCGCCCTCGTCGTGGGCGTCGGGGATACTGGGAGGCGCAGAAGCGAAGAGGGAAAGGCCTAAGACGTGACTGAGATCGAGATCGGGCGGGGCAAGCGCGGCCGCCGGGCATACGCCTTCGACGACATCGCCGTCGTCCCCAGCCGCCGTACCCGGGACCCGAAGGAGGTCTCGATCGCCTGGCAGATCGACGCCTACCGCTTCGAGCTGCCCTTCCTGGCCGCTCCCATGGACTCGGTGGTCTCCCCGGCCACGGCGATCCGCATCGGTGAGCTGGGCGGCCTGGGCGTGCTCAACCTCGAAGGCCTGTGGACGCGGTACGAGGACCCGCAGCCGCTGCTGGACGAGATCGCGGAGCTGGACGCGGACACCGCGACCCGCCGCCTCCAGGAGATCTACGCGGCTCCCATCAAGGAGGAGCTGATCGGGCAGCGCATCAAGGAGGTGCGCGACTCGGGCGTGGTCACCGCGGCGGCCCTGTCCCCGCAGCGCACGGCGCAGTTCTCCAAGGCGGTCGTCGACGCGGGCGTGGACATCTTCGTCATCCGCGGTACGACGGTGTCGGCCGAGCACGTCTCGGGTGCCGCCGAGCCGCTGAACCTGAAGCAGTTCATCTACGAGCTCGACGTCCCGGTGATCGTCGGCGGCTGCGCCACGTACACCGCGGCCCTGCACCTGATGCGCACGGGCGCGGCCGGTGTGCTGGTCGGCTTCGGCGGCGGCGCCGCGCACACCACGCGCAACGTGCTGGGCATCCAGGTCCCGATGGCCACGGCGGTCGCCGACGTCGCCGCTGCCCGCCGCGACTACATGGACGAGTCCGGCGGCCGGTACGTGCACGTGATCGCGGACGGCGGCGTCGGCTGGTCCGGCGATCTGCCCAAGGCCATCGCCTGTGGCGCCGACTCGGTGATGATGGGCTCGCCGCTCGCGCGCGCCACGGACGCGCCGGGCAGGGGCCACCACTGGGGCATGGAGGCTGTCAACGAGGAGCTGCCGCGCGGCAAGAAGGTCGACCTCGGCACCGTCGGCACCATCGAGGAGATCCTCACCGGGCCCTCGCACATCCCGGACGGCTCCATGAACATCTTCGGCGCCCTGCGCCGCGCCATGGCCACCACCGGCTACAGCGAGCTCAAGGAGTTCCAGCGCGTCGAGGTGACGGTGGCGGACGCGCAGCACAAGCGGTGACGCCGCGCTCGGCCTGAGAAACGATCGGCCTGAGAAACGAAGGGGGCCTTCACCCTAGATGGGTGAAGGCCCCCTTCGCATGCCCAAGGGCGCAGATGGGGCGCGTTGTGCGGCCGGGGGGCGCAGGGTTGCCTTCGAGGCGAAAGCGGGCCGATCGGCGGGGGTGTGAGCGATAGCGTCCGGGTCGGCGCCCCAGGTTTCTGGAGCGCCCCCTTCCAAGGACACGGTTCCGGACCCCGGCCCTCGGGGCCCGGCCCGATTTCCGACGGACCGTCCACCGGGCTACTGGGCGGTGTCGTGGAAGGGGGCGCCCATGGGACGTCATCGCAAGCCCACCCGCTGGGACCGGATCCGTCTGTGGACGGTGAAGTGCCGGAGGAGGTGGATCTTGCGGATTTTCGGATGGTGAGCGGCCACCCCTATAGAACCTAGGGGTGGACACTCCGTTCACCATTCAGGAGCCTGCCGCGGTAGCCGCCGCGGTGGGCTCCACCTGATCTTCGGCTGGTGAGCGGCCACCCCTACAAAACCTAGGGGTGGACACTCCGTTCACCATTCAGGAGCCTGCCGCAGTACCCCCTGCGGTGGGCTCCACCTGCTTTCTTACGGTACCGACGGCGAGCGCCGGACGCCACCAGCCCCCGCAGCCCGGGCCGCCCCGGGCGCCCCCCTTCACAACCGGTGCGCCGCCCCCGTCGGAGTGGCCCCCCGCGTGTCCAGCAGCAGCTGCGCCTTCACGGACAGGCCCTGGAGGTCGTACGTGCGGTGCTGCTGGAGCAGGATCGTGAGGTCTGCGTCTGCCGCCGCCTCGTAGAGGGAGTCGGCGCGCGGGATCGGGCGGTCGAGGACGCTCCAGGCAGGGACGTGCGGGTCGTGGTAGCTGACGGACGCGCCGAGTTCCATCAGACGCAGCGCGATCTCGTGGGCGGGAGAGCCCTGCTGGTCGGCGAGGTCCTGCTTGTAGGTGACGCCGAGCAACAGCACGCGCGCGCCGCGGGCCGATTTCCCGTGCTCGTTGAGGAGGGTCGCCGCGCGCTGGATGACGTACTGGGGCATGTGGTTGTTGACCTGTTGCGCCAGTTCGACCATCCGGAGGGTGCGCCCCGAGTGGCCGGTCAGGTCCTGGGGGACCGCGTGGCCGCCGACACCGGGGCCCGGGCGGAAGGCCTGGAAGCCGAACGGCTTGGTCTCGGCGCAGCGGATGACGTCCCACAGGTCGACGCCCAAGTCGTTGCAGAGGACAGCCATTTCGTTGACCAGGGCGATGTTGACGTGCCGGTAGTTGGTCTCCAGGAGCTGCACGGTCTCCGCCTCGCGGGGTCCACGCGCGCGTACCACCTTGTCGGTGAGGCGGCCGTAGAACGCGGCGGCCGACTCGGTGCACGCGGGGGTCAGACCCCCGATCACCTTGGGGGTGTTGGCGGAGCCGAAGTCACGGTTTCCCGGATCCACGCGGCTCGGTGAGTACGCGAGGTGGAAGTCACGGCCGGCCCGGAGTCCGGAACCCTCTTCGAGGAGCGGACGGAGGAATTCCTCGGTCGTCCCCGGGTGTACGGGCGATTCCAGGATCACGGTGGTGTGCGGGCGCAACCGGGCCGCGAGGGTGCGGGCGGCGGCCTCCACCTGGCTCAGCTCGAGCGCGCCGGCGGCGCCGCGCGGGGTCGGTGCGCAGATGACGGCGGTGCGTACCCGGCCGAGCTCGGCCGGGTTGGTCGTCGTCCGGAAGCCCCCCGAGAGCATCCGGCGCAGTTCGGCGGCGGTGAGGGAACCCCCCTCGGGGCCGGTCTTGTACCCGACCGTGGGGATACCGGCCGCGACGGCGGCCTGGGCCAGGGGCAGGCCGAGATGACCGAGTCCGATGACGGCGAGATCTGCGGGCATTGCGTGGGCCGTCCTTCCCAGTAGCCGAAGCGGGACAGTCGCGCAAGCCCTGTGGACAGAACGAGCGAGCGCAATGTCAGACTAGGAGTAAATATGACCGATTTGCGGGATTGGTTGGGCGAGTTTCCGTGAGTGTTGTCCACAGGCTGCGGGCGGGTGGTGGCCGAAGACGGGCAACACGGTCAGAATTTGGGCAGGGGGGATGCGAGCCGGGCCTCGCCTTACGGGTGTGGCCGGCGCGACGAACTGCGGGAGGCAGCTGTGAGGACAGCGACACTGGGGCCGGCGGAGCGCGCCGAGTCACTGGCGGGAATGGCCGAGCGCGAGCTGGACGTGCTGGTCGTGGGCGGCGGCGTGGTCGGCGCGGGTACCGCGCTGGACGCCGTGACACGCGGCCTGTCCACAGGCATCGTCGAGGCACGGGACTGGGCGTCCGGCACATCCAGCAGGTCCAGCAAGCTGATACACGGCGGCCTGCGCTATCTGGAGATGCTCGACTTCGCCCTTGTGCGCGAGGCACTCAAGGAGCGCGGGCTGCTCCTGGAGCGGCTGGCGCCGCACCTCGTGAAGCCCGTCCCGTTCCTCTACCCCTTGCAGCACAAGGGCTGGGAGCGGCTGTACGCGGGCGCCGGGGTCGCGCTGTACGACGCCATGTCGATGGCGCCCGGACACGGCCGCGGACTGCCCACGCACCGCCATCTGACCCGCAGCCACGCCCTGCGCGTCGCGCCGGCCCTGAAGAAGGAGGCGCTGGTCGGCGCGCTCCAGTACTACGACGCCCAGATGGACGACGCCCGCTATGTGGCGATGCTGGTGCGCACGGCGGCGGCGTACGGCGCGAAGGCGGCGAACCGCGCGCGCGTGACCGACTTCCTGCGCGAGGGCGAGCGCGTTGTCGGTGCCAGGGTGCAGGACGTGGAAGGCGGCGGGGAGTACGAGATCCATGCCCGGCAGGTCGTCAACGCCACGGGGGTGTGGACCGATGACACCCAGGCGATGGTCGGGGAGCGGGGGCAGTTCCACGTACGGGCGTCCAAGGGCATACATCTGGTCGTGCCGAAGGACCGGATCCACTCCACGACCGGTCTGATCCTGCGGACCGAGAAGTCCGTGCTGTTCGTGATCCCGTGGGGGCGCCACTGGATCGTCGGCACCACCGACACCCCCTGGGACCTCGACAAGGCACACCCGGCCGCCTCCAGCGCGGACATCGACTACCTGCTCGAACACGTGAACTCAGTGCTGTCGGTGCCCCTTTCGCGCGACGACGTCCAGGGCGTGTACGCGGGTCTGCGGCCGCTGCTCGCCGGAGAGTCGGACGCCACCAGCAAGCTGTCGCGCGAGCACACCGTGGCCCATCCGGTGCCGGGGCTGGTGGTCGTCGCGGGCGGCAAGTACACGACGTACCGGGTCATGGCCAAGGACGCGGTCGACGAGGCGGTGCACGGCCTCGACCAGCGCGTCGCCGACTGCGTCACCGAGGACATTCCGCTGATCGGCGCCGAGGGGTACCGGGCGCTGTGGAACGCGCGAGCGCGGATCGCGGCCCGCACCGGGCTCCATGTGGTGCGCGTGGAGCACCTGCTGAACCGTTACGGCTCGCTCGCGGAGGAACTGCTCGACCTGGTGGCGGCCGATCCCTCGCTGGGCGCGCCGCTCCAGGCCGCCGACGACTATCTGCGGGCGGAAATCGTCTATGCCGCCTCGCACGAGGGCGCGCGGCACCTGGACGACGTACTGACCCGGCGCACCCGCATCTCGATCGAGACGTTCGACCGCGGCACACGCAGCGCCCGCGAGGCCGCCGAACTGATGGCGCCGGTCCTCGGCTGGGACAAGGACCAGATCGAGCGCGAGATCGAGCACTACGAGAAGCGGGTCGAGGCGGAGCGGGAGTCGCAGCGCCAGCCGGACGACCTGACGGCGGACGCGGCGCGGCTGGGGGCGCCGGACATCGTGCCGCGGTGATCCGGCTGCCCTTCGGTGTCCGCCCCGTCCCCTCCTGAACATCACTCGAACGGGTGTAAGAGGCTGGGATCTCTGCTCGAAACCCGTCCGTTCTACGAGGTGCGGGGGCAGAACTCGGCGGCGAGCACCGCGGGTTCGAGGCCCGGTTCTGAGACCCCGTCCGTGTTCACCCGGAAGGTGAGGACACGACGGCCGTCGACGGTGGCTGCGGTGCGCACGTAGCTGCCGGAGATCCGGCCGTTGTGCCCCCACACCGTGGTGCCGCACGGCAGCTTCACGGGATAGAGGCCCATGCCGTACGAGCCGTGTGCGGTACGGGTGTCGAGCATCTCGCGCAGCCCATGCGCGGGAAGCAGTTCGCCGCCCAGCAGCGCCGCGTAGAAGCGGTCCAGGTCGGCGAGGGTGGTCACGAGCTCGCCCGCCGCGCCGGCCACGCGCGGGTCGAGTTCGGTGACGTCGGTTCCGTCGGCGGCGTACGCGCGGCCGTGCGGATCGGGAAGAGCGGTGCGGGCGCCGGGGAACGAGGTGCCCGTCAGACGGAGGGGAGTCACGATGCGGCGCTCGGCCTCGACGGCGTACGAGTGGCCGGTGACCTGCTGGACGACCATGCCGAGCAGGACGTAGTTGGTGTTGGAGTAGGCGAAGCGGCCGCGGTCGGCCGGGGGGTGGGTGAGAGCGATGCGAACGGCCTGAAGCGGAGTCACGGGGACGGTGCCTGCGGTGTCCGCGGTGAAGTCGGCCAGACCGCTGGTGTGGGTGAGCAGGGCGCGCAGCGTCACGGCCCGGCCGTCGTGTCCCGCGCCGCGCACCAGGCCGGGCAGGTGATCCTCCACGGAGTCCGACAGGGACAGCCGGTGTTCGGCGGCCAGTTGCAGCACGACCGTCGCGATGAAGGTCTTGGTGATGCTGCCGGCGCGGAAATGGTCGGCCCGGTCGATTCCCCGGCCGGCGCGGGCGAAGCGGATGCCGGACTCCTCGCGGGCCAGCAGGGCGGCAGCGGGAGCCCCGCCTCGAGTGACGAGCAGGGGGAGGAGGGCGTCCGTGGCCGGAGTCGTGGGAGCCTGAAAGCCGCCCGGGGCGAAACCGAGGAGGGCCAGGGACACGGGTATGGCCAGCAGTGTCCGAGGTGTCCGGGCTGTCCGGGGCTTCGGCATCGGCGGTCCCTCCGTGTAGCGGCCCATCATGCGGCACGTTCGGACACGGGCGGCGGGCGGTCCCCCCGCGTAGAACCACCCTGGGCGTCGGGCGGTCCTCGCGTGGGTGACAATGGAGGCTCTGTCAGGGCGGGTTGCATGAGGGGACGCATGTCGGAGGCGGAGCGGGCGGGAGCATCCCGTCAGGACAAGAGCGGACGTCTCCTCGCCGGGCGGTACCGGCTGGGAGACGTACTCGGCCGCGGCGGCATGGGCACGGTGTGGCGGGCCGAGGACGAGACCCTGGGCCGTACGGTCGCCGTGAAGGAGCTGCGGTTCCCGACGAGCATCGACGAGGACGAGAAGCGGCGGCTGATCACGCGCACGTTGCGGGAGGCCAAGGCGATCGCCCGGATCCGCAACAACAGTGCGGTGACGGTCTTCGACGTGGTCGACGAGGACAACCGGCCGTGGATCGTGATGGAGCTCGTCGAGGGCAAGTCGCTCGCCGAGGCCATCCGTGAGGACGGGCTGCTCGAGCCGAAGCGGGCTGCCGAGGTCGGGCTCGCGATCCTCGACGTACTGCGGGCCGCGCACCGCGAGGGCATTCTGCACCGTGACGTGAAGCCGTCGAACGTGCTGATCGCCGAGGACGGCCGGGTCGTGCTCACCGACTTCGGTATCGCACAGGTCGAGGGCGACCCGTCGATCACCTCGACCGGCATGCTCGTCGGCGCGCCCTCGTACATCTCGCCGGAGCGGGCGCGCGGGCACAAGCCGGGACCGGCGGCGGACCTGTGGTCGCTGGGCGGACTGCTGTACGCGTCGGTCGAGGGTGTGCCGCCGTACGACAAGGGTTCCGCGATCGCGACGCTGACCGCGGTGATGACCGAGCCGCTGGAGGAGCCGAAGAACGCGGGTCCGCTGAGGAGCGTCATCTACGGGCTGCTCGCCAAGGACCCCGAGCAGCGGCTCGACGACGCGGGCGCCCGGGCGATGCTCAACGAGGTGCTCCACGCGCCCCAGCCCAAGGAGCCGGAGCCGGTGGACGCGACGCGGGTCGTGGCGTTGCCGCCGGTGCCGGAGGAGGGCACGGGCAAGGGAAGTTCGGGCGGTTCCGGAGCCAAGCGGGGCGAGGAGGCCGCGGATCGGTTCCGCGGTGCGCTGCGCTCGGTCCGCAAGGCGGCGGGGGCGGCCACGGCTTCGGCCGCGGCACGCGCCAAGTCCGGCGGTACGGACGTCTCCGGGGGGACCGGGGCCGCGGGTGCCGGTACGTCTTCCGCGGGCTCCTCGGCGAGCGCAAGCGCGCCTGCCCCCGGTAAGCCGGGAGCCGCCGCGGTCGGTAAGCCCAACCCGTCCTCGGCCGGTAAGCCCGGCTCCTCCGCCGCGGCGACGCCGGCGGGCACGGGGAGCGGCGTCGGCCAGGGGACGGCCGTGGGGGGCGGTGGGCGCGAAAGTGCTGTCGTCGGGTCGAACTCCGGTCCGGTGAAACCCAGTTCGGGATGGCCCGTCGTGCCGGAGCCGGACCGGCCCCCCCGGTCCGTGCCCAGGGCGCCGCTCACCGACGTGGTGCCGCGGCGGACGCTGGTGATCGTCGCGGTGGTCGTGGTGCTGGCCGTGCTCGGAGTCGTGCTCGCCCTCACCCTCGGTGGCGACGACGGCAGTTCGAAGGACAACAAGGGCAGCAGCGACACCAAGGCCGCGGCATCCAGCGGGACGTCCAGCGGGACGACCGCGGGCAGCAGCGGCACGCCCAAGGCCGGCGGCAGCGGCAGCGGCAGCGGCGGTACGCACACGGACAGCGGCAGCAAGGACAACACCGGGACCGGGTCGGACGAGCAGGAGACGGACGACAGTTCGTCCGCCGGGACGGCCAGCGGGTCCGGAGGTTCGGACGACTCCGGCAGCGGGTCGGGCGACAGCTCCGTGAAGACGTACAAGAGCAGTCAGGGGTTCTCGATCGGGCTGCCGAAGGGCTGGAAGTACCAGTCCACGGGAGCCGCGGGGGCCCGTTTCACCGGTCCTGACGGGCAGAAGCTGCTCGTCGGCTGGACGACCACGCCCAAGGACGACCCGGTCGCCGACTGGAAGAACCAAGAGCAGTACATGGTGCGCTCGCAGTACAAGCGGATCCGCATAGAGCAGGTGGACTACCGCGGCTGGAACACGGCCGACTGGGAGTTCACCTACACGGAGGGCGGCACGAAGTACCGGTCGATAGACCGCGGATTCGTCGTCAACGCGCATCAGGGATACGCGCTGATGTACACCGCGAAGGCGTCGGAATGGGACAGCGATCTGCGCAAGGACACATGGCAAACGCTTGCCAAGACGTTCCAGCCGAAGTCGTGACGTACCGCGCACCGAGGTGACGTTCCGCCACGCGTGAGGGTGGTGAGATGTTGAATCCCCACATTGTGGCTTGCCTCCGGCACGTATCGTGAGTAGTTGCGGACCGTACGCATCCAGAACGGGACGCAAGGCGAACGGAACTGACCGACCGGGCGGCCGGGGGAGGCATCGTGGACGAATATGCGGGACGGGTACTCGCCGACCGTTACCGTCTGCCACTGCCGCCGTCCGACGAGTACGAACTCGCCGAGACCCGGGCCTTCGACACCTACAGCGGGCAGGAAGTCCTCGTACGGCAGGTGCCGTTGCCCGAGGTCGTCGAGGCGGAGGTGCTCGACGCCGACGGGCTGCCCGCGGGGTTCGTGGCGCGCGACGGCGGGACGCGGCGCGCCTCCGCGCGTACGGCCACGCGCCGGCCCGCCGAACCGGCCGTGCGGCGCGCGATCGAGGCCGCGCAGGCCGCCGCCCAGATACCCGACCACCCCCGGCTCGACCAGGTCTTCGACGTGTTCGCCGAGGGCGGGTCGCTGTGGATAGTGAGTGAGTTGGTGGCCGCCCGGCCGCTGGCGGCGCTGCTCGCGGACAAACCGCTGAGTCCCTACCGGGCGGCCGAGGTCGCCTCCGATGTCCTCATGGCGCTGCGGGTGCTGCATGCGCACGGCTGGGTGCACCGGAACATCACGGTGCGCACGGTGCTCGTCTGCGACGACGGCCGCGTGATGCTGACGGGCCTGGCGGCCGGGGCGGCGGAAGAGGCGTTGTGCGGGTACGACCCCGTGCCGGTCCGGGACTTCGAGCCGCGCGGGGACGACGGAGGCGACGGCACCGGTGGCAACGGCCGTGGTGCGGTGCGCGGCGCGGCGGCGGGCGGCACGCCAGGCATCGGGTCCGGCCCCGGCGCCGGCTCCGGCCGCCCCGGCATCGGCGCGGGCTCCGGTGGTCCGGTGGGCGCGGCCGGAGGTGCCGTCGGCGCGGCGGCCGGGGGCATGTCGGTCGCGGAGGCGGAAGCCGCGCGACGGGCCGCGATCGAGGCGCGGGCGGGCGGTGTGGGCCCGGTGGCGGGAACGCCCGGCGGCGAAGTACCCGCCCGAGGAGCGCGCGCCCTCGAAGGCGGCGGTGACGCGCGTGCGCAGCGGGCCGGGGCGATCGCCGCGTATCGCGCCGGGGCGCGGGCCGCGGCGCGGGTCCAGGAGGCACAGCGGGGCGGGCGGGCGGCGTTGCCCGCACCCCGGCCCGCCGACGCCGAAGGTCGGGCACCGCAGTCCCCCGGACACGGCGTGGAGCACCTCCCCGGTGCGCTGCCGGGGCAGATCGCCGACCCGTACGGCGTGGCCCGGACGAACTCCTGGCCCGGTGGGTTTCCGGGCGACGTCGGCGGAGCGAACGTCGGCGGTGCGTACGGAACCCCGGGCAACGGCAGCGGCACGTACGAGAACGGCAGCGTCCCGCACGCTCCCGCCGACGCGCCCGTCTCCACGCCCACTCCCGCCGACGCGGTGCCTCCCACCCACTGGGACCACCTGGTCTCCGGCTCGTCCGCCCCCTCCGGCCCGTCCGCCGCCTCCGTGCCCCGCCGGGGCCCCACCACCGCGCTCGCCGCCGAGCGGGCGCGACAGGCGCGGATGGCCGTCATCGGGCCCGTCACCGAGCGGTGGGCACCCGAGCAGGCCGGGCCCGTGCACGAGAACTGGCAGCTGGCGGCGCCGATCGGGCCCGCGACCGATCTGTGGGCGCTCGGCGCACTGCTGTTCAGGGCCGTGCAGGGGCATGCGCCGTATCCCGAGGAGAACACGGCCGAGCTGGTGCAGTTGGTGTGCGCCGAGCCGCCCGCGTTCGCCGAGGAGTGCGGGCCGCTGCGGCCCGTCGTGGAGTCCTTGCTGCGTCAGGACCCGACCGAACGGCTCGACTTCGAGGAGGTGCGCGGCTGGCTGCGCTCGCTCGTGCGGTCCGCCCCCGAGCCGGAGGCGGGCGCGCACGTCGTGGCGGCGCCCCCCGTCGACCCCCGTCGGCTGCCGATCGTACGGCGCCGCGGCGAGCTCGTCCGCAGGCGTCGCGCCAGGCTGCCCGCGACCACCCCGCACGCCCGTCACAAGCGCGCCAAGGACGGCCGCCCGCCCAGGCCGAAGAGGCTCGGCCGGAACCTGGTCCTGCTGATACTGCTCGTTCTCGCCGCGGCGGTCGCGTACGCGATGGTGTTCATGCCGAAGGCCTCACCGAACAGCGACAGCGGCAGTCGTTCGGACGGCGACCGGACCGGTGCCGCCGGCGGTGTCAGCCCCGCGCCCGAGCAGTCGGGCGGCGGCAGCGAGCCGCGGCCCGACCAGACTTCCCCGGGTTCGGGCAAGAGCCCCTCCGGGTCCTCGGGTTCGACGCGGGAACAGACCACCGACCCCGACGTCGCCCAGGGCTTCACCCTGCGCAAGGACCCCGAGGGCTTCCGCGTCGCGGTCGCCACCGGCTGGGACCGCGCGCCGAAGAACGGGCGCGGCCGGATCGTCTACTCCCACGGCGACTTCGAGCTCATCGTCGTACCCGGGCGGGACAGCACGGCCGACCACGGCAGCGATCCGCTGACGTACCAGCGCGAGACGGAGAGCGAGTTACAGCCGTTCCGCGACTCGACCTGGGCCACGTCCAGCGGTATGCGGCGTATCGACGTCGGCGGGCGGACCATGGCCGAGGGGCAGTTCACCTGGACCGACGGTCAGGGACGCGAGTTGTTCGTACGCAATCTCGCGATCGTCGTCGGCGGGCGCTACCACGTGGTGCAGTTACGCGGCCCGGAGGCCGAACGCGACGAGGTGACCCGGCTGTACGAGCAGGCGTCGCGGACGTATCAAGTCACCGGCTGATCCGGCTGATCCGGCTGATCGGCTGATCTGGCCGGATCCAGCGCGTCCCGCCGGATCCAGCGAATCCCGCCGGATCCAGCGAATCCCGCCGGATCCGGCGGATCCAGCGAATCCGCGAGTCCAAGTCCGAGTGAATGCGGCTGAATTCGGCTGATCCACGACGTTCGCGCGGGCGGAACGCGCTGAATGCCTGATGGTTCCCTCCCGTACAAGGAAGGGAGAACCGTCACAGTGCGGTCTCCGTACGACCGCGCCGGTTTCCAGTGCGGGGGGCTGCTCTTTAGTCTGACCTCTGTCAAGACCATTGCGGGGAAACGTGAATCAGATGCAGGGCCTGCTCCTCGCGGGCCGCTACCGGCTCGTCGACTCGATCGGCAGCGGTGGCATGGGCCGGGTGTGGCGCGCCCACGACGAGGTGCTGCACCGCGCGGTCGCGGTCAAGGAGCTGACCGCCGCGTTGTACGTCTCGGAGAGCGACCGGCCCAGGCTGCTCGCCCGGACCAACGCCGAGGCGCGGGCGGCCGCGCGGATCAACCACTCGGCCGTCGTCACGGTTCACGACGTCCTGGAGCACGACAACCGGCCGTGGATCGTGATGGAGCTGGTCGAGGGCGGCTCGCTGGCCGACGCGGTCAAGGAGCGGGGACGGGTGGAGCCCGTCGAGGCGGCCCGGATCGGACTGTGGGTGCTGCGCGGACTGCGGGCCGCGCACTCCGCCGGCGTACTGCACCGCGACGTGAAGCCCGGCAACGTACTCCTCGCCACCGACGGGCGCGTGCTGCTCACGGACTTCGGGATCGCGCAGGTCGAGGGCGACACGACCATCACGCGTACCGGGGAGATCGTCGGGTCCGTCGACTATCTGGCGCCCGAGCGGGTGCGCGGCCACGACCCCGGGCCCTCCTCCGACCTGTGGGCACTGGGGGCGACGCTGTACGCGGCGGTGGAGGGGAAGTCGCCGTTCCGGCGGACCTCGCCACTGTCGACCATGCAGGCGGTGGTGGGCGAGGAGCCCGGCGCGCCGCAGTACGCCGGTGCCCTTGCTCCCGTCATCACCGCCCTGCTGCGCAAGGAACCCGCCGAGCGCCCCGGTTCCGACGAGGCGGAGCAGATGCTCGCCGAGGCCGCGGAGGGGCGGCGGCCGCGGGCGGCGCAGGCATATGTGGGGACGCTCCATGGGGAGTTGAGACAGGGGAACACCACCACCCATGTGCCGCGGCCCCAGGGGGCGCAGGGGGTGGACCCGGCCGACGCCACCCCGCGCGAGCCGGTCACGGGCTCCGCGTTCGCGACCGCCTCGGCCGCGCCCGCCGTGCCCCGGAAACGGCGCCGAGGCCGTACGGCCGTCATCGCCCTCGTGCTCGCCGCACTCGTCGGCGGTGGCGGCGCGGCGGCGATGAAATACGCGGACGACTGGAACAAGGGCACGGGCCAGGACAAGGGCAGCGCCGCGGCGAGTACGCACCCGGAGACCACCGCCGGTGCCGTCCCCGACAACTGGGTTCCGGTGACCGACCCCGTGGGCTTCGGCCTGTCCCTGCCCAAGGGCTGGAAGCGGCAGGTCTACGGCATCCAGGGCGACCTCAAGCAGATCGACTACACGCCCGACCGCGGCAAGCACTTCATCCGCATCGCCATCGACGACTCCCCGGACTTCAGCGACCCGTACCAGCACCAGATCGACCTGGAGCAGCAGCTCCAGCGGCTGGTCGACTACAAGCGGGTGGGCATGGAGGTCAACACGTACCGTGACCGCAGGGGTTCCCTCTGGGAGTACACGTGGACGGCGCTGGCCAAGGACATAGAGTTTCCCGGACCGCGCCGCGCCATCGAGGAGACCTACGTCTCCCGGGACGGGGTCGAGTACGCGATCTACATGTCCTCGCCCGCGGAGGACTGGGCGACCACACGCAAGCAGTTCACGACCGTGCTCCAGAGCTGGCGGCCGAAGAGCGCCTGACGGGCGGTCCGCCGCCGGACGCACGGGCGCTGTCGCCGTACGCACGGGCGCGGCCGCCGGACATACGGGCTCGGCCGCCGGACACACGGGCTCGCACGGGGCGCATGAGGCGCACGGGGCGCACATGGCGCACTGACGAAACGCACCGGTCACGTCGTTTGTCGGCCACTCACCCGTCGCTACCCGGAGGGCTTTCGTCCGGTGCGGCATGATGGGGCGCATGGGGACCGAGGGGGAGAACGTCCGCGTCATCGCGGGCCGTTACCGGCTGGATGCCAGGATCGGCCGGGGCGGCATGGGCGTCGTATGGCGCGCGACCGACCAGCTGCTCGGCCGGCAGGTGGCGGTCAAGGAACTCGCCTTCGACACCTCGCTCTCCGATGAGGAGGCCCGGCTACAGCGCGAGCGCACCCTGCGCGAGGCCCGCGCGGTCGCCCAGTTGAGCCACCCGAACATCATCGTCGTCCATGACGTCGTCGTGGACGACGAACGCCCCTACATCGTGATGGAGCTGATCGGCGGAGGCTCGCTCGCCGACCGGATCTCGGCGGACGGCCCGGTCGACGCGCGCGAGGCGGCACGCATCGGCATCGACCTGCTGGGCGCGCTGGGGCGGGCGCACGGCGCGGGGGTCCTGCACCGCGACCTCAAGCCCGCCAACGTCCTTCTGGAGGCCGACAGCGACCGGGTCGTCCTCACCGACTTCGGCATCGCCCAGGTCGCGGGTGCCACGACGCTCACCGAGAGCGGGTCGTTCGTCGGGTCGCCTGAGTACACCGCGCCCGAGCGGATGTCCGGCGTCAGGACAGGGCCGGAATCCGACCTGTGGTCCCTCGGCGCGCTGCTGTGCACCGTCCTGAGCGGTGAATCGCCCTTCCGCCGCGACTCGTTGGGCGGCATCCTGCACGCGGTGGTCGTCGACGACATCCGGCCGCCGGCCCAGGCCGAACCGATCCTTCCGGTCGTACGAGGGCTGCTGGAGCGCGATCCGGACCGGCGTCTGGACGCGGCGGAGGCGGCCCGGCTGCTGCGGGAGTTTCTGGACACGGGCCGTACGCCACGGGTGCCGACGGGGGCCGGGTACACGCCGACACAGCGGGACGTGCCGCGCGCGCAGGCACTGCACGCCGACGCGCCGCCACGGCAGGAGCCGGAGGCCACGCCCACGGCGGCCACGGCGGCGCAAGCCGCCCGGCACTCCAGGCGCGGGGTGCTGATCGCGGCCGCGCTGGTCGCGGCGATGGCCGGGGCGGGCGTGTCGGCCGCCGCGCTGCTGATGCACAAGGGCGTGGACGGCGGCGGTCCCGGGCCCACGAGTTCGCGGCCGCGGACCTCGGTGAGCACCGGCCCCTCGCGGTCCGCCTAGTCCTCGGCCGGGCGGCCGTCGTCGACGCCGACCCCCGCGCCCACCGTGACCGCGACGCGTTCGTCGGACACGGCTGGCGCCCACAATGCGCCCTCAGGATACGGGCTGACCCATGACACCAACGGGTACTCGCTCGCGGTGCCCGAGGGATTCACCCGGGTACCCCAGGGGGAGCGGATCTTCTACATGTCCCCGGGGCAGATCTTCCGCATCGGCATCAGGACGGCGGACCCGGCGGTGGGCGGACCGCTCGCGGTGATGCGGCACGCGGACACCAAGGGGCCGTCCACGAACCCCGGCTACCGCGACGGCCGGGTCACCGAGACCACGCACGGCGACCACCCGGCCGCGCTCTGGGAGTTCACCTGGAACGGCTTCAGCACGGCGGAGGGGCCGCGGCACACGTACGACCTGTGCTGGGAGGAGGGCGGCCGGATGTACGACGTGTGGGTGTCGGCGCCGGTCGGCAAGGTGCGAGAGGCGAAGGAGTACTTCGACGTCGCGGTGGACACGTTCGCAGTTTCGTAATTCCGCAATGCGGGATATGCGGGCCATAAAGGGCGCTCCGCGTCACGAGTCTGTGACTGGAAACGGACGCGGCTGGCTGGCGAAGCGCTTGCCGCGATAAGCATGGAGGCATGAGCAACAACGGGGGAGTCTCCTACGGGGCCGACGAGCCGACGAGTTTCGGTCTGCAACCACCGCGTCCGGGTGTCCCGCACCCGGGAAACCCGTACGCCCAGCCGCAGCCGCAGCCGCAGCCGCAGCCGCAGCCGCAGCCGCAGCCGCAGCCGCAGCCGCAGCCGCAACCCCAGCCCCAGTCGCACGCACACGCGCATGCACACCCCACGCAGCAGATGCCCCCGCAGGCGATGCCCGAGACGCCGCCCGGCGAACCCGGCACCGGCCGCCTCATCGCCGGTCGTTACCGGCTGCTCGCCAAGCTCGGCCACGGTGGCATGGGCACGGTGTGGCGGGCCAAGGACGAGACGGTGGACCGTGAGGTCGCGGTCAAGGAGCCGCGCGTCCCGGACCACCTTCCCGAGCGTGAACGGGCCAACGTGTTCGAGCGGATGCGCCGCGAGGCACGCGCCGCGGCCCGCCTCGACCACCCGGCGGTCGTGAACGTCCATGACGTGGCGGTCGTGGACGGCCGGCCGTGGATCGTGATGGAGCTGGTGCAGGGCCGTTCGCTGGGCGCCGCGCTCCAGGAGGGCACGCTCGGGGCGCGTGAGACGGCGAAAATCGGCCTGGAGGTGCTCGGCGCGCTGGAGGCCGCGCACGCGGCGGGCATCCTGCACCGCGACGTGAAGCCGGACAACGTCCTGCTCGGCCGGCACGACCGGGTCGTCCTCACCGACTTCGGCATCGCCCAGATCGAGGGCGAGACCAATCTGACGGACACCGGCGGCTTCGTCGGCTCGCCCGAGTACATCGCGCCGGAGCGGGTGCTGGGCCAGCGCCCCGGGCCGGCGAGCGACCTGTGGTCCCTCGGCGTGGTGCTGTACGCGGCGGCGGAGGGCGTCTCGCCGTTCCGCCGCAGCAACACCCCCGCGACGCTCCAGTCCGTCCTCAACGCCACGCCGGCTGCCCCGGCCGCGGCGAAGGGAACCCTGGCGCAGGTCATCAACGGACTGCTGAACAAGGACCCGGCGCGCCGCCCGAACGCGGCCGAGGTCCGCCGCCTCCTGGAGGACGCCGCCAGGCCGCCGCAGCAGACGCAGGTCGTGCAGATCGCGGGCCCCGGCGGCAAGGGCTTCCGGGTGGGCCGCAAGGCGCTGTTCGGCCTCGGTGCGGCGGTCGTCGCGGCGGCGGTGGCGGCGTACCTGGTGATCGCGGATCCCTTCGCGGGCCCGCTGCCGGACACCTGGAAGCAGCGCGAGGTCCCGAGGCTGGACGCGACGCTGGCCGTACCGGCGGACTACCAGGTGAGCAGGCCGGAGAAGAGCGACACCGACAAGAACTGGGTGACGTACAGCGACTGGAGCGGCAGCATCTGGATCGGCCTGCACCTGGCGAAGAAGTCCGAGGACACCAGCAACCAGATCAAGGACTCCGCGGCGGCCGAGATGTACGCCGAGAACGGGGAGTTCAAGGAGAGCGGCGCGTACGAACTCTCCATGCCGGAGAAACCGAAGACGCGCACGGCCGAGACCTCGTACCAGGGCAAGAAGGCCGCCGAGAACACGGTGGTCTACACGACCACCGACAGCCAGAACCCCCGCCCGCGCGAGGTGCGGATCTTCTACTACAAGAACTCCGCGGGCAACATGTACAAACTCACGGTGAGTTATCCGGGCAAGGGCGACTTCACCGAGCGCGGCCGCGAGGTGGCGAAGACGGCGATCGCGAACCTGGACGTCGACAAGCTGTGAGCTGGGGTCCACCGGGGCGGTGGACCCCAACCCGACGGGGTTCAGCTGATCTTTGAGGTCTGGGCCGCGATGATCTCGGCCGGGATGTCGTACGCCTTCCCGGACATCATCGCCCCCAGGTTGAGCGTGTAGTACGTGGCGACGACGCTGCCGCGCCGGACGACCTCGCCGTGCACCGTGCCCGTGTCACCGTCCATGTCCCCGGTCACCGCGAACGCCACCGAATCGTCACCTTCGCCGGAGCTCTTCTCCTCGGCAACCTTGGTGAACTTCTGGCTGTCGCCGTCGGAGGAGACCTTGAACCCGTTCGCGCACGCGTCGAGTGCGTCGGAGACGGAGGTCGTGGCCTTCTCGGCGCCGTCCCCCTCGTACGAGGAGAGCGAGACGATGGTCACCGACACGCTCATTCCTTCGGTGAGGGCATCCTCGAACTCCTCTTCCGTCGCGTCTTCGGAGAGGTCCGACGCCGCGCTCGGCGCAGCCTTCTTCTCGGTGACCTGGCGGTTCACGTACGCCGTCGAGTCCCCCGGAGCGAAGCCACTCAGCACGTACGCGAGCGGCTCGCACTTCTCGTCGACGACCTTGATGTCGTCCTTGGAAGTCGTGGCCGCGTCGGCCCGGTCGGCGGACCCGACCTTGTACCCCTTGACGTCGCCCTGGGCGATGATCGACTTCGCCAACTCGGGCTTGCTCAGGGCCTTGGCCGCCCCGGTCGACCGGGAGCCCTTGCCGGAGCCGTCGTCAGCGCTGTCCGACTTGGTCCCGGAACAGCCGGTCGCCAGAGAAAGGGAAAGTATGGACGTGATGACGGCGACGGCGGCGCGGGAGCGAGCGGGTCTATGCATGGCAGTGATCTTTCTGAACAGGAGCGGTATGAGGTGAGAGAAGGTCAGCCGACTTTGAGGGCAAGGTCATTGGTGACGGTGAAGAACGGGCGGACCTGACCCGACCCGCCTGCCGGGGCGGCCGGCTCGGGCTGCCCGGACGCAGTGCCCAGGATTCAGGTCGAACTTCGCAGCGGCGTCCTTGATCCAGTCAATGGCCGAAATTGCATCGTCAGGTCGGGTCGGTCGAGCGGCATCGAAATTCGGCCGACAGTTGACCGAAAATCCCCGCCCACCTGCTGTGACGTCACCGCGGACTGCCTGGGCGCCCGCGGTGAAGAGACTATGAAGCGTAGGTCGAGCAGGCGTCAAACGCTTTAGGAATGAGGATTTCCCGGGCGGCGAGGACGCACCCTCTCCAGGTACGGAGGTACTGGTGGGGTTCCTCCTTCAATCAGGAATTTACAGGGCGGCCCGATTCCGCAGGGCGGATATCAGGGCACTGAGCTGGCGGGTGCCGGTGTTAAGGACGATCTCCGGTTCGTCGCTTTCGCGGAGGAGGATCGTTCCGGTGGGGGTGGTGGCGAGGTAGACGCAGGAAGAGGCTTCCTCGCTGTAGGTGGACTTCTGCCAGTTGAGTTCGGTCACGGGGTCGTCCTTCAAGCGGCGTGGGCGATGCGGTGGATGAGGTCGCGGGACTCATCCGGCTCAAGGGTGGCATTCTCCATGCGGTCCAGGATCAGTCGGTACTTGGTCAACTGTGCCGGGGCGTCGATGAGTTCGCTGCCGTGGGCTGCGTCGAGCTGCGCGGTGTCGAGTGCGCGAACGGGCCCGGAGGCGTAGTCGAGTCCATGGCCGACGGTGGGGAACACGGTGCCGTCGAAGGGGATGACCCGCACGGTGATGTGCGGCTGTTCGCTCACCTCGATGATGTGGTCCAGCTGAGCCCGGGACACCTCGGGGCCTCCGAACCGCATGCGCAGCGCGGCCTCGTGGACGATCGCCGTGTACGACGGTGCCTGCTCGCGGTAAAGGACGGCCTGGCGCTTGATGCGGTGGGAGATGCGGTACTCGATCTCGTGCGGGCGTAGGGCCGGGACCACCTGGCGGAAGAGAGTGCGGGCATGCTCCGGGGTCTGGAGCAGGCCGGGGATGTTGATGACCTGGGCCACCCGCAGGGCCCTGGCGTGGTGCTCCATCTCCGCGACGTCGAGGAAGCGGGGCGGGAGGGTGTCTCGGTACTCCTCCCACCAGCCGCGTTCGCGGTGGGCTGCCATGGCGACGAGGGCATCGATCAAAGGCTCGTCGGTGCAGTCGTAGTTATGGGCGAGGGTGCGAATGCGCTGCTCGCTGAGCCCGAAGCGGCCTGTCTCGATGTTGCTGATCCCGGCCTGGTTGGCGCCGATCATCTCGCCGGCCTCTCGGGCGGTGAGTCCCGCGCCCTCACGCAGCTTGCGCAGCTCAACTCCCAGACGGAGCTGGCGCGCCGTGGGTGTCTGCCGTGGCGGCATGTGTTTCCACTTCCCTTGCCATGAGCAATGCGCGGGTCACCCACACGAGTGGAACGTCGGATGCATCCGCAGATTCCGTAGAAACCATTCTACGGCCACCCTTACGGTGAGTCTCAAGCCGCTCAACTGACCCCACCGGTAAGCCGGAAGCGCACCGCCCTGCCTGCCCAAACGCACGCACGCACGCGACATGCCACCGCCCGGCCGGGGCCGGAGAGCAAACCCAAGTACCGCCACCGCAGGAGGCGTTCATGGTCACCGTATCCCCGCCGAAGTCCGAAGCGTCCCCATCTTGGGCGTACGTGCTTCAGTTGCCCCACGACCGATGTGCCCCGCGCATCGCCCGCGTCACTCTCCGGGCGGTCCTGGCCGGGCACGGGCTGACCGGGCTCACCGACACCGCCGAGCTGGTGACCTCGGAACTCGTCACCAACGCCTACCGCCACACCACCGGCCCCGCCACCCTCCGCCTCCGCGCCCTGGCCGGCGCCCGGCTCCGGGTGAGCGTCTGGGACGCCAACCCCCACATCCCGCCCCCCTTCGACAAGCGCCCGGGCCCGCCGCACCCCGTCCACCCTGCCCCCGTCGAGGCCGACGGCGGGCGTGGGTTGTTCCTCGTATGCCACTACGCGGACGCGTGGGGTGGGTACCCGCTCGGGGGCGGCCTCTTCGGGCGGGGCGGGAAGCTGCTGTGGTGCGAGATCGGACCGCCCGCCGCCGATCGAGTCGCCGCGGCGTGACCGCGCTGGAACGGCGGGCGACAGGCTCCCGCGCCCTACGATGCCCCTGACGACCGCATGACGACCGCATGATCAGGGCGTGACCGGAAGGCGAGGCGACGGCCGTGGGTGTGGTGCTGGAAGAACGGGACCATGCGGCGCAGCGGTGGGCGGCCCGGGGCTCGTTGGGCGCTGCCGTGCTCGCCGTGGTGCTGCCCGTCGTGACCGCCGGGGTCGGCAGCCTGCTGCTCGTCGGGGCCGGGCTGCTCGGCGCGGTGGTCACCGCGGCCGCGCTCTGGTGGGTGCTCACGCGCCGGGGTGTGGTCCGGGCCGCGGCCGCGGTGCTGGCCGTCGGCTCGCCCGTCGGCGTCATCGTGCTCTTCCACGCGGCGCAACTGCTGTGGGTCGTCGTCGTGTCGCTCGTGCTGTGGAGCGTGGCCGTCTGGGCCGGGAAGACCGCGCTCAGCAGTACGCGCTCGCACCACGTGCGGGTGACCGAGTACGAGACGCCCGCTCCCGAGCGGGCCTTCTTCCTGATGAACCCGCGCTCCGGCGGCGGGAAGGTCGAACGGTTCGGGCTGCGCGAGAAGGCGGAGCGGCTCGGGGCGCGCGTCCATCTGCTCGATCCCGAGAGGCCCGAACCCGAAGACGTCGCCGCGCTCGCCAGGGAAGCCGTGGCGAACGGAGCCGACCTGCTCGGCGTCGCAGGCGGAGACGGTACGCAGGCGCTCGTCGCCGCCGTCGCCGCCGAGCACGACATCCCCTTCCTGGTCGTCTCCGCCGGTACCCGCAACCACTTCGCCCTGGACCTCGGGCTCGACCGGGACGATCCTTCGACCTGCCTGGACGCACTCGCCGACGGGGTCGAACTACGGGTGGACCTCGGCTTCGCCGGAGAGCATCCGTTCGTGAACAACGCCTCGTTCGGCGCGTACGCGGCGGTCGTGCAGAGTCCCGCGTACCGCGACGACAAGGTGGGCACCACGCTCGAACTGCTGCCGGACCTGCTGACCGGGCAGCGCGGCCCGCAGCTCACCGCCCGTGCGCAGGACGCCGTGATCGAGGCGCCCCAGGCCCTGCTGATCAGCAACAACCCGTACCGCATGGACGACCCCGCCGGGCTCGGCCGACGTGAGCGCCTGGAGTCCGGGGTGCTCGGCGTCCTGGGCATCAAGGTGGAGAGCGCTGCCGAGGCCGCCGGGCTGCTGCTCGGCCGGCACGCGACCGGCCTCACGGTGCTCACCGCCCGCGAGGTCCTCGTCGACGCCGACCGCCCGCAGATCGACGTGGGCGTCGACGGGGAGGCGCTGGTCCTGCCCACGCCCGTGCGATGCCGTATCGAGCCGGGGGCCCTGCGGGTACGGGTCCCCCGTGACCGGCCCGGGGTGCCCGAGGCGAAACCCCCACTGGACTGGCGCAGACTGCGCAAGCTCGCGGCGACGGTGGGGCGCACGGCGCTGCCGAAGGGGCGCGCGCGGGGTGCGGGGACGCCTCGCTGAAAGCCGTGGTCTGTCCGGTCCCCGCCGGACAACCGTCGGAAATCACCGGCCGACCACCGGCCGACCACCGGCCATCCACCGGCCGACCACCGGCCGACCATCGGACATCCACCGGCCGGCATCGGACAACCCCCTGATCAGCCCATTCGTTGCCACTGATCACTGGCGCCATGTGCGCACTCCGTGAAAGCGCGTTACCGACGGGTACCCAAAGTCTCCGGCCGGGCATACGCTGCCGCTCATGACGGACTCGCAGGCCCCGGAAAAGACCGGCACCGACGACACGACCGGCACCAATCCCCTCGCTCCCGCCCCCGCGGGCGCCCGTACCGCCGCCGACGTGGTCACGCCGGAGCTGGTCGCCCAGCTCACCAAGGGAGTGGTCGGCTCCGGCCGTACCGCCAACCACACGCCGTTCACCGGCGAAAAGCTGGCCGACCTGCCCGAGTCCACCCCCGAGGACGTCGCGACCGCCTTCGAGCGGGCCCGTGCCGCGCAGATCGCCTGGGGCGCGACGCCCGTACGGCAGCGCGCCGCCGTCCTCCTGCGCTTCCACGACCTGGTGCTGGCCCGGCAGGCCGAGGTCCTCGACCTCATCCAGCTGGAGACGGGCAAGGCCCGGCTGCACGCCCACGAAGAGGTGCAGGCCGTCGCGGTCGCCGCCCGGCACTACGGCCGCAAGGCGCCCGCGTACCTGAAGCCCAAGCGGCACGCCGGTGCCATGCCGACGCTCACGCGCGTCACCGAACTCCGCCACCCGCGGGGGGTCGTGGGCCAGATCGCCCCTTGGAACTACCCGCTGGAGCTGTCGGTCGGCGACGCGCTGCCCGCCTTCGTCGCGGGCAACGCCCTCGTCATGAAGCCCGACACCGAGACCTGCCTCACCGCCCTGTGGGCGCGCGACCTGCTCATCGAGGCCGGGCTGCCCGCCGAGGTCTTCCAGGTCGTCATCGGCGAAGGCCCGGTCGTGGGGCCCGAGGTGGTCAAGCACGCCGACTACGTCTCCTTCACCGGCTCCACCCGCACCGGCCGCGAGGTCGCCCAGGGCGCGGCCGCCCGGCTCGTCGGCGTCTCCCTCGAACTCGGCGGCAAGAACGCCATGCTGGTCCTGGAGGACGCCGACATCGACAAGGCGGCCGCCGGCGCCGTCCGCGCCTGCTTCTCCTCCGCCGGGCAACTGTGCATCTCCATCGAGCGGCTGTACGTCCACGAGTCCGTCGCCGACGCGTTCGCGGAGCGCTTCGCCGCCCGGACCAGGGCGATGCGGCTCGGCACGTCCCTCGCGTACGGCGCCGACATGGGCTCGCTGGTCGGCGAGCGCCAGCTGGAGACCGTGACCCGGCATGTCGACGAGGCCGTCGCGAAGGGCGCGAAGCTCCTCGCGGGCGGCGTCGCGCGCCCGGACATCGGCCCCTACTTCTACGAGCCCACCATCCTCGACGGTGTCGAGGCCCCGATGTCCGTGTGCACCGAGGAGACCTTCGGCCCGGTCGTCTCCCTCTACCGCTTCAAGACCGAGGACGAGGCGGTCGAACTCGCCAACTCCACGCCGTACGGCCTCAACGCGTCCGTCTGGACGAAGGACGGCCGGCGCGGACGCGCGGTCGCGGCCCGCCTGCGCACCGGCACGGTCAACGTCAACGACGGCTACGCGCCCGCGTACGGCAGCGTCCAGTCGCCGATGGGCGGCATGAAGGACTCCGGCCTCGGCCGCCGCCACGGCTCCGAAGGCATCCTCAAGTACACCGAGGCGCAGACCGTCGCCCACCAGCGGCTGCTGCCGATGGCGCCGTCGCTCGGCATGGACGACGAGAAGTACGCGGAGTTCATGAGCCGCAGCCTCAAGGCGATGAAGGCGCTCCGGCTGCGCTAGCGCCCCGTAAGGGGCGCGGGGAACTGCGCGAGCGACCACGGACGACCCGCAGCGAGGAGAACACGTGCCACAGGAGAACTCTGCCCAACCGCCGGTGGGCTACCCGTACGACTACGACGTCATCGTCGTCGGTTCCGGCTTCGGCGGGTCGGTCACGGCCCTCAGGCTCACCGAGAAGGGCTACCGCGTAGGCGTGCTGGAGGCGGGCCGCCGCTTCACGCGCGAGTCGCTGCCCAAGAACTCCTGGGACATCAAGAACTATCTGTGGGCGCCCAGGCTCGGCATGTACGGCATCCAGCGCATCCACCTCCTGGGCAACGTCATGGTGCTGGCGGGCGCCGGGGTCGGCGGCGGCTCCCTCAACTACGCGAACACCCTCTACGTACCGCCGAAGGCCTTCTTCGACGACCCGCAGTGGAAGGACATCACCGACTGGCAGGAGGAACTGAAGCCGTACTACGACCAGGCGCGGCGCATGCTGGGCGTGCGGCTCAACCCGACCATGACGCCGTCGGACGTCCACCTCAAGGCGGCCGCCGGGCGGATGGGCGTCGGTGACACCTTCCACATGGCGCCGGTCGGTGTCTTCTTCGGCGACGGGCAGGACGCGGACGGGACGGCGAAGGCCAAGCCGGGCGGCGAAGTGGAAGACCCCTACTTCGGCGGCGCGGGGCCCGCCCGCAAGGCGTGCACCGAGTGCGGGGAGTGCATGACGGGCTGTCGCCACGGGGCGAAGAACACCCTCAACGAGAACTATCTCCACCTCGCCGAGCGGGCCGGCGCCGTCGTGCACCCGATGACGACCGTCGTCGCGGTCACCGACGACTCGCAGGGCGGGTACGCGGTCCAGACCCTGCCCACCGACGAGAAGCGCAAGGGCCGGGGCAGGACCTTCAAGGCGCGGCGGGTGGTCGTCGCCGCCGGTACGTACGGCACGCAGACCCTGCTGCACCGGATGAAGGAGGGCCGTCAACTGCCCTACCTGTCCGGCAGGCTGGGCGAGCTGACCCGTACCAACTCCGAGGCGCTGGTCGGCGCGCAGACCGACTCCCGCCGCTACCGCAAGGCGCACGGCGAGCCCACGGTCGACTTCACGCGCGGGGTCGCCATCACGTCCTCCATCCACCCCGACGCGAACACCCACATCGAGCCGGTCCGCTACGGCCGGGGCTCGAACGCGATGGGCGGCCTGTCCATCCTCCAGGTCCCCTACGCGGAGGGCTCCTCGCGGCTGCTCGCCTGGCTGGCCAACGCGGCGAAACACCCGCTGCTGGTGGCCCGCTCGCTCTCCAACCGCCGCTGGTCCGAGCGGACCATCATCGGCCTGGTGATGCAGTCGCTGGACAACTCCCTGACGACGTATCTGAAACCGAAGGGCGCGGGCAAGGGCCTGCTGACGGCACGCCAGGGGCACGGCGCGCCCAACCCCAAGCAGATCAGGGCGGCTTCGCAGGCCGCGACCGTGATCGCCGAGGAGATCAACGGATTCCCGGGCAGCAACGTGGGCGAGCTGATGGGAACACCGCTGACCGCGCACTTCCTGGGTGGCTGCCCGATCGGCGACTCGCCGGCGTCGGGGGTCATCGACCCGTACCACCGGCTGTACGGCCACCCCGGTATCTCGGTCGTCGACGGCGCCGCGGTCTCCGCGAACCTCGGCGTGAACCCGTCGCTCACCATCACGGCCCAGGCCGAGCGGGCGATGTCGTACTGGCCCAACAAGGGCGAGGCGGACCCGCGTCCGGCGCAGGGAGCGGCGTACGAACGCCTGAAGCCGGTGGAGCCGCGGCACCCGGCGGTCCCGGCGGACGCGTTCGGCGCGCTCAGGCTGCCGTTCCTGGGGATGCCGACGGTGCCGCCGAAGGAGTAGCGGCCCCTTCCCGGGCAGAAGGTCTCCGGGCAAGAAGTCCGGGCAAGAAGAAGGACCTGTGCCCCCCTCCGAGCCCAGGTCCTTCTTCTGTTTCAAGCGCCGCTGGGCACGGATGTGGCCATTGGTTCTTATGTGTGACCGGTGAGATGAGTAAAGGGTTGCCCTCCCCTTCACGGAATTCCCATGTGTCCTGAGTCACATGGGAATACGGGTCGACTCCGCCGCCGACGGCCGATGTCACGCGCCAGAAGTCTGTGCGATCCTGTCGCGCCGGGCCACGACGGGGGCCATGTCGAAGGATGCGTGAGGGTGGGAAACGTGAAGTCAAAGGTGTCGCGGATCGCGGTGGCCGTCTCGGTGGCGGCCGCGCTGGGGCTGACCGCGGCGTGCGGCGGGGGCGGCGGTGACGGCGGCAAGGGGGCGAAGCCGTCGAAGGCCAAGGGCTCGGAGGCGGCCCAGGCCGACCCGAAGGCATCGCCCGCGGGCAGCGGGGCGCTGACCCGGGCCGAGTTGGAGAAGGCGGCCCTGGCGTCCGGTGACGTCAAGGGCTACGGGGTCAAGAAGACGGCCGCGTCGGACATCGGCCTCGACTCCGTACCGGCGGACCCGGCTGCCTGCCAGCCCGTCGCGGACATGTTCCTGTTCACCAGCGACCCGGCCGCGCGGGCCGCCGTGGGCCGCAGCTTCGCCGCCAAGGACGACCTCGACGCCTCGGTCACCTCCCTGGCGCTCCTCGCGTACGGCTCCGGCGAGGCGGAGCAGGTCCTCGACGGTCTGCGCACGTCGACCGGCAAGTGCACCAAGTACGAGCACACCGGCTACCAGTACTCCGGGGTCAAGGTGCTCAAGGACCCGGGTCTCGGCGACGAGTCCGTCGCGTACCGGCTCCTCGGCTCGATCGAGGGCGCCTCGGTGCCGACGACCTTCACCGTCGTACGCGTCGGCACGACCGTCGTCACCTTCACCGCGATGAACATGCTGGACGGGGACAAGGTGAAGGTCCCGTCCGCGATCGTCGACGCCCAGCTGAAGAAGCTCAAGAAGCTGAAGAAGGCGACGGCCTGAGCGCGGGCGTCCGCCGGAGCGAGACCGGGCGAAGGGCCCCGCGGATCCGTCCGCGGGGCCCTTCTTCGTCAGCACCGACGTCAGGGCAGCGCCGGTGCCTGGGAAGCGGCGCCGGGGGGTTGCGCCGCTTGAACCCGGGTCGACCCGATCATCTCGATCACCTGGAACGGCCGCCGTCGTGCGCCCGGCGCACTCGGGGCGTGCGCATGGTGTCGACCATTGGCAGTCAGGCGGTGCGATGCGTGTGTCTGCGGTTGTCTGCTGTGGGACCGGGACCGGGACCCGGACTGGGGACGGCCCGGTTGTCGCCATGGCCGCCGGGGCTGTGCCGCCGTACGGGCTGTTCTACGCATCGTGCTGGATGGTCCGCGGCCTTCGCAACCGTCTCGACCGCCCTTGAACAGATTCCGCCGGCCGGCCCCGGGCGTCCCCGGAGCCGACCGTACTTGGGTGACCGGGCTGCTGTCCCCTGCCGTCCGGTCACAACCCTGGAGCGAGGTCCCACGACGCACAGCACGATCCGTGCGCCTCATCGCTCCATTCGGAGCCACGCGTGGTTCTTGCGAGCCCGCCCCTGGCTGGCACGGACATCGGGACCAACGAAGCCCACGCGGCCCGGTCACGCGCCGTACGGGTGAGACGGCGTACGCACCGGGTACGCCGGACACCCGTCGTACCCGGGCCCGCGCCGTTCTCAGATGCGGCCCCGGCACAGTTCGAGCAGCGTCATGGCCAGCGAGGTGCCGGGCTTGCCGAGGGCGTCCCTGAAGTGGCCGAGGACCTCCATCTCGCGGGAGAGGTTCACCCGGCGGCCGCCCGACGCGATCCGCGCCTCCTGGATGACGGCGGACACGGCCATCCGTTCCTGGACGAGCCCGATGATCCGGTCGTCGAGGGAGTCGATGCGCTCACGGGCACCGCTGATGACATCGGCGGCCTCGACGGTACGGGCGCCGGTCCTGTCGAGTACTTCGGCCATGGTGGGGCTCCTCTGTGGGAAGGGGTGCCCCGGATCGGCAGGACCCGGAAACGCCAGACGCCCCGGGCCTTGTCGGCCCGGGGCGCCTGGGAAGTCGCTTGTCAGTGGCTCAAGCAGCACGACCATGGCAGCCGGTGGGCCGGTTGCCATAGGTAAAGAGGAAGGTCGGGTGCGCGAGCATGAAGTCAGTATGCACGCGGGCCGGGAACCTTCCAAGTCCGGGCCCGCTCCGGTCGCCCGGCAGACGGGAAGGTGACGACAGGGCCTAGCGGATCCGGGGGCTGGACCCGGGCCGGGGTCGCTCGGGTTCCTCCTCAAGGAACGATTCCGCACTCGCTATGGCCTCCCGGGCCGGCAGCGTGCGGAACACCCATGTGCGGTAGGACCAGAAGCGGAAGAGCGTCGCGAGGCCGATGCCGAGGAACTTGAAGATGTTGCTCTGCAACGGGCTGTCCCAGCCGAAGCTGTACGTCGCCACGTACAGCACACCGTTCTCGATGACCAGGCCCACCGCGCTGAACAGCAGGAACAGCGTCAGTTCCTTGGTGCGGCCACTCTTGTCACGGTCCCGGTACGTGAAGTAGCGGAAGCCGATGTAGTTGCAGATGATCGCGACGATCGTGGCGATCACACTGGCGCGGACGACCTGGAGGCCGGTGACACTGCGTACCAGGTTGAACACGAGGAGGTTGACCAGCAGGCCCGCGCCACCTACCGCGCCGAACTTCGCGATCTCGCGCGTGAGCTGGTCGAACTGCCGTCGCACGGAGCCGTGGGGCTTGTCCTTGAGGCCCGTGGAGCCACTGCCCATCGTGTAGCCAGCCCCTGTCGGTCGGATGCGTCGAGCGTTTCGTCGACCCAGCCATGCTAACCAGCGACCGTGTGCCGTGCCTGTGGACCGGCACACGGCCACGCAAAGACCCACCCATGGGCGGCCCCGGAAGCGGCACCCTCAGGTACCGAAACCGGCCACTATGGCGCGGCCGATACTCTTGGAGCGTGACGTTCCCGGTAGTCGGCATGGTCGGCGGGGGTCAGCTCGCTCGTATGACACACGAGGCAGGCATCCCGCTCGGCATCAGGTTCAAGCTCCTCAGTGACACCCCTCAGGATTCCGCGGCGCAGGTCGTCGGCGATGTCGTCATAGGCGACTACCGCGACCTCGACACGCTGCGCGAGTTCGCGAAGGGGTGCGATGTGATCACCTTCGATCACGAACACGTACCCACCGAGCACCTACGGGCCCTGGAGGCGGACGGCATCCCCGTCCGCCCGGGGCCTGACGCGCTCGTGCACGCCCAGGACAAGGGCGTGATGCGGGCGAAGCTCGACGCGATCGGGGTGCCGTCCCCGCGGCACCGGATCGTGCGCGACGTCGACGACGTCGCCGCCTTCGCGGCCGAGGGCGACGGTTTCCCCGTCATCCTCAAGACCGTCCGCGGCGGCTACGACGGCAAGGGGGTGTGGTTCGTGCGCTCGGCCGAGGAGGCCGAGGACCCCTTCCGCGCGGGCGTCCCGGTCCTCGCCGAGGAGAAGGTCGACTTCGTACGGGAACTCGCGGCGAACGTCGTGCGCTCGCCGCACGGGCAGGCGGTCGCCTACCCCGTCGTCGAGTCCCAGCAGGTCGACGGCGTCTGCGACACGGTGATCGCACCCGCGCCCGGCATCTCGGACGAGCTGGCCCTCGAGGCCGAGGCGCTGGCCCTGCGCATCGCGAAGGAACTCGGCGTCGTCGGTCACCTGGCCGTCGAGCTCTTCGAGACGGTGACCGCCGAGGGCGACCACCGCATCCTCGTCAACGAACTGGCGATGCGCCCGCACAACTCGGGCCACTGGACCCAGGACGGCGCGATCACGTCCCAGTTCGCCAACCACGTCCGCGCGGTCCTCGACCTCCCCCTCGGCGACCCGCGCCCGCGCGCCACGTGGACGGTCATGGCGAACGTCCTCGGCGGCGACTACCCGGACATGTACTCCGCGTACCTGCACTGCATGGCCCGCGACCCCCAGCTCAAGATCCATATGTATGGCAAGGACGTGAAGCCCGGCCGTAAGGTCGGCCACGTGAACACCTACGGCGACGACCTGGACGACGTCCTCGAGCGCGCCCGTCACGCAGCCGGTTACCTGAGAGGCACGATCACCGAATGACCGCACCCGTAGTTGGCATCGTCATGGGGTCGGACTCCGACTGGCCCGTCATGGAGGCCGCAGCGCAGGCCCTCGACGAGTTCGAGATCCCGTACGAGGTGGACGTCGTCTCCGCGCACCGGATGCCGCACGAGATGATCGCGTACGGCGAGCAGGCGGCGGAGCGCGGGCTGAAGGCGATCATCGCGGGTGCGGGCGGCGCCGCCCATCTGCCCGGCATGCTGGCGTCCGTGACCCCGCTGCCCGTCATCGGCGTGCCCGTCCCGCTGAAGTACCTCGACGGCATGGACTCGCTGCTGTCGATCGTGCAGATGCCGGCCGGTGTCCCGGTCGCGACCGTCTCCGTCGGCGGCGCGCGCAACGCGGGCCTGCTGGCCGCGCGGATGCTGGCCGCGCACGACGCGGAACTCCTCACCCGCATGCGGGAGTTCCAGCAGGAACTGAACGACCAGGCCACCGAGAAGGGCAAGCGGCTGCGCGCCAAGGTCGACGGCGCGTCGGGCGGCTTCGGCTTCGGCTCGGGGAAGTGACGCGGATGTCCTCGCCGGAGCAGGCCTCTTTGGAGCGCGCCCGCGAACTCCTCGCCGAGTTCCCCGTCGTCGACGGCCACAACGACCTGCCCTGGGCCCTGCGCTCCCAGGTCCGCTACGACCTCGACGCCCGCGACATCGCCACCGACCAGCGCGCCCACCTGCACACCGACCTCCCGCGGCTGCGCGAGGGCGGCGTCGGCGCGCAGTACTGGTCGGTGTACGTCCGCTCGGACCTGCCCGGCGCCCTCACCGCGACGCTCGAACAGATCGACTGCGTACGGCAGTTGATCGCCCGTCACCCCGCCGATCTGCGGGGTGCGCTGACGGCGGCGGACATGGAGGCGGCGCGCGCGGAGGGCCGTATCGCGTCGCTGATGGGCGCCGAGGGCGGCCACTCCATCGACAACTCCCTGGCCGCGCTGCGGGGGTTGTACGCGCTGGGCGTGCGCTACATGACGCTGACCCACAACGACAACATCGCGTGGGCGGACTCGGCGACGGACGTGCCCGCGGTGGGCGGTCTGTCGGAGTTCGGCCGCGAGGTCGTCCGGGAGATGAACCGCGAGGGCATGCTCGTGGACCTCTCGCACGTGGCGGCGACGACCATGCGGGACGCGCTGGACACCACGGCCGCGCCCGTGATCTTCTCCCACTCCTCCGCGCGGGCGGTGTGCGACCACCCGCGCAACATCCCGGACGACGTACTGGAGCGGCTCCCCGGCAACGGGGGAGTGGCGATGGTGACGTTCGTACCGAAGTTCGTGCTCCAGGCGGCCGTCGACTGGACGGCCGCCGCGGACGGGAACATGCGGGCGAACGGCTTCCACCACCTGGACACCACACCGGAGGCCATGAAGGTCCACCGCGCCTTCGAGGAGACGCACCCGCGCCCCGTGGCCACCGTGTCGACGGTGGCGGACCACCTGGACCACATGCGCGAGGTGGCCGGCGTCGACCACATCGGCATCGGCGGCGACTACGACGGCACGGCCTTCACCCCGGAGGGCCTGAGCGACGTCTCCGGCTACCCGAACCTGCTCGCGGAGCTGCTCGACCGCGGCTGGTCGAGCACCGACCTGGCCAAGCTGACCTGGCAGAACGCGGTACGGGTGCTGGGCGCGGCCGAGGACGTGGCGCGGGACCTCCAGGCGAAGCGGGGACCGTCGAACGCGACGCTGGGGCAGCTGGACTGCTGACGCGCCGACCTGGACGGCTGAGACGGTCGAGCGGGCTCAGGACTCCTCGATCCGGCAGAGGCAGAACGGATGCCCCGCCGGATCCGCGTACACCCGGAAGTCCTTCTTGACGTCGTCCTCCAGATCCAGTGGCCGCGCGCCGAGCGCCAGCACCCTCTCGTGGGCCGCGTCGACCTCTTCCCAGGTGGCCCCGGCGTCGAGGTCGAGATGGAACTGCTGGGAGTTCCGGTCGGCCCGCGGCCACTCGGGCGGGGTGTGTCCGGGCGCCCGCTGGAAGGACAGCAGCGGACCGCCCGGGACCTGGAGCACGACCCAGTCGGGGTCCTCGTCCTCGGGTGAGCCGCCGACGATCCCGGCGTAGAAACGGGCCAGCTCCCGGGGATCGGGGCAGTCCAGCACGACGGAGCGGAAACGGGTCACAGCGGCCATCTCGTCCTCCGGCTATCGGTCAGCAGACACAGAGACAGCACGGGTGCCCCGCCGGGCCCGCGTGAACCCGATCCGGCCCGCGAGCGCCTCGTCCAGGCCCGCTACGGACGGCCGGTTGGGTGGTCGCCGCTCGCCGGGCACCCCGGTGGGGCAGAATGCAACAGACACCGGTCCGGCCGACTGAGCCTCGGCCGGACCGGTGTCCTTCGTCCGGTCCGGCCGACAGGCCCCGGCTAGGCGGTGGGGCGGCCCATCGCGCGGTACGTCCAGCCCGCCCGGCGCCACAGCTGCGGGTCGAGGGCGTTGCGCCCGTCGAGCAGGACGCGGGCCGAGGCGGCCTCGCCGAGGGCCGCCGGGTCCAGCTCACGGAACTCGCGCCACTCGGTCAGGTGCAGTACGACATCGGCGCCCCGCACGGCCCCGACCGCCGAGTCGGCGTAGCCGAGCGTCGGGAACAGCCGCCGGGCGTTGTCCATGCCCTTCGGGTCGTACACCGTGACCTGGCCGCCCTGGAGGTGGATCTGCCCGGCGACGTTCAGCGCGGGCGAGTCGCGTACGTCGTCGGAGTCGGGCTTGAAGGTGGCACCGAGGACGGCGACCCGCTTCCCCAGAAACGATCCGCCACCGAGCGCCTCGCGCGCCATCTCGACCATCTGGCCACGGCGGCGCATGTTGATCGAGTCGATCTCGCGCAGGAAGGTCAGCGCCTGGTCGGCGCCCAGCTCGCCGGCGCGCGCCATGAAGGCACGGATGTCCTTGGGCAGGCACCCGCCACCGAAGCCGATCCCGGCCCGCAGGAACTTCTTGCCGATCCGGTCGTCGTGACCGAGCGCCTCGGCCAGCTGGACGACATCGCCGCCCGCGGCCTCGCAGACCTCGGCCATCGCGTTGATGAAGGAGATCTTGGTGGCGAGGAAGGAGTTGGCGGAGGTCTTCACCAGCTCGGCGGTCGGGAAGTCGGTCACCACGAAGGGCGAGCCCTCGGCGACCGGAGTCGTGTACACCTCACGCAGCAGCTTCTCGGCGCGCTCGCTGCGCACGCCGACGACGATCCGGTCGGGGTGCAGGGTGTCCTGGACGGCGAAGCCCTCGCGCAGGAACTCGGGGTTCCAGGCGAGCTCGGCGTCCTCACCGGCGGGCGCCAGCTCCGCGAGCCGGGCCGCGAGCCGGTCCGCCGAGCCGACGGGCACGGTGGACTTGCCGACGACGAGGGCGGGGGCCTTCAGATGCGGGGCGAGTGCCTCGAAGGCGCTGTCGACGTACGACATGTCGCACGCGTACTCACCGTGCTTCTGCGGCGTGTTCACACAGACGAAGTGGACGTCGCCGAACTCCGCGACCTCGGCGAAGTCCATGGTGAAGCGCAGCCGCCCGGTGGACCCCTCGATCCCGGCGACGTGCTTGCGCAGCAGCTCCTCGAGACCGGGCTCGTACATCGGGACCTCGCCCCGCTGGAGCATCTCGATCTTCTCGGGCACGACGTCGAGACCGAGCACCTCGAAACCGAGCTCGGCCATGGCCGCGGCGTGTGTGGCGCCGAGATAGCCGGTGCCGATCACGGTGATCTTGAGGGCCATGGGTGCTCCAGAGTTCAGCGGCCGTGGGTGCGGTGCCCGAGCATAGTCGGGGCATGCCCGGCCGCTTCACCGGGCAACTTCCCCCTGTCGCCAAGCTCACGTATGCGTCCTGTGGGCAGGCCCTTAAAATTTGGGTTACTTAACGGTAATTAGCATCCTTGGAGCGTGAGAGACCTTGGCCGGATCGGCTGATTTCGACCTGTACCGCCCGTCCGAGGAGCACGACATGCTCCGGGACGCGATCCGCGCGCTGGCCGAGGCGAAGATCGCGCCGTACGCCGCCGCGGTGGACGAGGAGGCCCGCTTCCCGCAGGAGGCGCTGGACGCCCTGGTCGCCAACGACCTGCACGCCGTGCACGTACCCGAGAGCTACGGCGGCGCGGGCGCGGACGCGCTGGCCACGGTCATCGTGATCGAGGAGGTGGCCCGCGTCTGCGTGTCGTCCTCCCTGATCCCGGCCGTGAACAAGCTCGGCTCCCTGCCGGTGATCCTCTCCGGCTCCGAGGACCTGAAGAAGAGGTACCTGTCGCCGCTGGCCAAGGGCGACGCGATGTTCTCGTACGCGCTCTCCGAGCCGGACGCGGGTTCGGACGCGGCGGGGATGAAGACGCGGGCGGTCCGCGACGGCGACTCCTACGTCCTCAACGGTGTGAAGCGCTGGATCACCAACGCGGGCGTGAGCGACTACTACACGGTCATGGCGGTCACCGACCCCACGAAGCGCTCCAAGGGCATCAGCGCCTTCGTGGTCGAGAAGGCGGACGAGGGCGTCTCCTTCGGCGCCCCGGAGAAGAAGCTCGGCATCAAGGGCTCGCCGACCCGCGAGGTCTACCTCGACAACGTGCGCATCCCGGCGGACCGCATGATCGGCGAGGAGGGCACGGGCTTCGCCACGGCGATGAAGACCCTGGACCACACCCGCATCACGATCGCCGCGCAGGCCCTCGGTGTCGCCCAGGGCGCCCTCGACTACGCCAAGGGCTATGTCCAGGAGCGCAAACAGTTCGGCAAGGCGATCGCCGACTTCCAGGGCATCCAGTTCATGCTCGCGGACATGGCGATGAAGATCGAGGCCGCGCGTCAGCTGACGTACGCGGCCGCCGCCAAGTCGGAGCGCGGCGACAAGGACCTCACCTTCCAGGGCGCGGCGGCCAAGTGCTTCGCGTCGGACGTGGCGATGGAGGTCACCACGGACGCGGTCCAGCTGCTCGGCGGCTACGGCTACACCCGTGACTACCCGGTCGAGCGCATGATGCGCGACGCCAAGATCACCCAGATTTATGAGGGCACGAACCAGGTCCAGCGCATCGTCATGGCGAGGAACCTGCCCTAGCGGCAGCTCGGCGGCTTCGTTCGGCCCGCGGAGACAGCACGGCCCCCGGCAGCGCGCCGGGGGCCGTTCGCATGGGGTGGTGAGCCGGTCAGAGAAGCGGCGCCAGCGCCCGCTCCAGATCCGTCGCTTCGTGGAAGTGGACGGCGCGCAGGCCAAGGGCGGCCGCCGCGTCCACGTTCTCCCGGGTGTCGTCGACGAACAGGCACCGGTCGAGCCGTACGCCCGCCCGGGCCGCGGCGAGTTCGAAGATCCGCGGATCCGGCTTGACCAGGCCGACGCGGGCGCTGCTGACGACGTGGTCCGCGAGATCGGACAGGCCGAGGGACGCCAGGTCGGCCTCCAGCTGGACCGTCGCGTTGGTGACGAGGACCAGCGGCATCCGGGTCCGGGCGCGGCGCAGGAGCGACACGACCGTCCCGTCGGCCCCAAAAGGCAGCTCGATGAGCGCCTTCCCCAGCTCATGGGCCTGTGTCCCGGACACCAGGCCGGTGAGACCGTCCACGATCGACAGCACCCACTCCTGGGGGGTGATCCGGCCCAGCAGCACCGGCCGGACCGCCTCCGGGGCGAACGCCACCTTGGCCGTGGTGCCCTCGGCCAGCCCGACGGCGCGTTCCAGAGCGGTCAGCCCGGACGGGTCGTAGAACCGGATCACGTTGTCGACGTCGCACAGCACCGCGTCGAACGGCGGCTCGCCGAGGGCTCGGGTCGGGGCGGGTGTCATCAGTTGCCCGACACCGTCACCTTCTCGTCGTTCTTCAGCTCGTTCACCAGGGCCTTGACCTTCGCCTTGTCCCAGACGAGGTTGCCGCCCGAGGAGCCCGAGATCGGCATGTTCATGGACGTGCCGTCGCCGCCCGTGACGCCCTTCATCGCCCAGAACATGTCGGCCAGGTCGAACAGGCCCATGTCCTTGTCGACGATCAGGGTGTCGAGGCCCGAGCTCAGCGTCGGGTACAGCTTGAACGGGTTGAGGACGGTGGACGGCGTCGCCACCTGGTGGGCGAGGGCCGACAGGAACTTCTGCTGGTTCTTCGTGCGCTCCAGGTCCGAGGCCGCGAAGGCGTGCCGGGTGCGGACGAAGGCCAGCGCCTGCTCACCGTTGAGGGTCTGCTTGCCCGCCTTGAAGTCGGCGCCCGAGAACGTGTCCTTGAAGCCCTTGTCCAGGGTCATCTCCACGCCGCCGACCGAGTCGACGATGTTCGCGAAGCCGGCGAAGCCGATCTCCACGTAGTGGTCGATGTGCAGGCCGGTGTTGTACTCGATCGTGCGGACGAGCAGCTCGGGGCCGTCCTCCGCGTACGCCGCGTTCAGCTTCACGTGGCGGCCCGTGCCCGGGTAGGTCTTGCCGGACGTGGAGCCCTTGAACGTCGGTATCTCCACGTCCGAGTCACGGGGCAGGGAGACCAGCGTGGAGCCGTTGTCCCCGGTGTGCAGGATCATCATCGAGTCCGTGCGCTTGCCTTCGGCGGACCCGGTGTGCAGCTTCTTCTTCTCCTCGGCGGACATGCCCGCGCGGCTGTCGGAGCCCACGATCAGGTAGTTCGTGCCCTCGCCCGTGTCGGGCCGGTCGATGACCTTGGAGAGGTCGACCTCGCGGTTGAGCTTGGAGTCGGCCCAGAAGTAGGTGCTGACGGAGACCACGACCATCAGCGTGACCAGCGTGATCGCGGTCCACTTGATCCGCCGGCGCCAGTTCGGTGCGGGCCGCGGACCCCGCGTACCCATGCCGCCCGGTCCCTGCGGGCCGCCGCCGTTCGGCGTGCCGTAGACATGGCCCGTGTTGTAGCCGCTGTCGTATCCGTCGTCGTACCCCTGCCCGTCGACGTACGACGGCTGCTGGGGTACGCCGCCGCCGTACGGCGGCGCGGACTGGTACGGCCCCGGTCCGCCGGAGCCGCGCTGGACCTGCCGCATCACGCGCGCGCCCTCGGGCTGTGCGCCGGCGCTGCCTCGTCCGTAGCGGCCGCCACCGTTGCTGCGGTTGTCGCCGGACCTTCCCTCGGGCCAATCGTTCATGCCGCCCAGTGTGCAGTGCTGGACCACATGCCTTACAAGGGTTGCCGGAAAACCGGGTCAGTGCTGTGGCCAAGCTGACACAAAGTCTCCCGATTGTCGTCCCGGCATAAGGTGGAGGCCATGACACACCAGGCCACCGCTGCGGAATCAGAAATTCCGGGCGCACATCAGGGTGCGGCTCCGGGCGAAGGCCCGGGCGAGATCCCCGGGAAGCCCACCTCCGCCTCCCGGACCACCCTCAGCCACATCATGACCCACAACGACACGAACCTTCTGGGGACCGTGCACGGTGGCGTGATCATGAAACTCGTCGTCGACGCGGCGGGAGCCGTGGCCGGACGCCACTCCGGCGGCCCGGCCGTCACCGCCTCCATGGACGAGATGGTGTTCCTGGAGCCGGTCAGGGTCGGCGACCTCGTGCATGTGAAGGCGCAGGTCAACTGGACCGGCCGCACCTCCATGGAGGTCGGCGTACGAGTCCTGGCCGAACGCTGGAACGAGTCCGCGCCGGCCACCCAGGTCGGCTCCGCCTATCTCGTCTTCGCCGCCGTCGACGCCGACGGCAAGCCCCGCCGCGTGCCCCCGGTCCTGCCGGAGACCGAGCGCGACAAGCGCCGCTACCAGGAGGCCCAGATCCGCCGCACCCACCGTCTCGCCCGCCGCCGCGCGATCATGGATCTGCGGGAGAAGCGCGCGGCGGAGGGGCTCGACGACTGACGCGGCCGGAGCAGCCGCGTAGCCGCGGCCGGAGCAGCCGCGTAGCCACGGAGCCCGCGAAGCTACGGGCACACCACCTGGTCCCCGGTGACCACCCCGAACTCCCCCTGGTGCTGATCCGCCGCCTTCACCCGCTGCACCTTCGTGTGGTCCGCCCCGACGAGCACCTTCAGCGTGGGCCCCTGCCCGGGCACCGCGCGCAGCTCGCAGCCGGGCAGGGCGGCCGCGAGGGACCTCGCGGAGCGGTCCCAGCGGGGGTCGTAGGCCACGACCGTGCGCTTCAGGGTCTGGGCCGCCTTCGTGGGCTGCCGCGTCGTCCGGAAGCCGGTCGCGGCCAGCGCGCGGTCCATCCGGCCGCCGAGCCCCTCCGTAAGCGTCGCGTTCTCCACCTGCACCCGGATCTGCTGGGGAGCGACGTCCACCCGCAGGGTCCTGCTCCTGCTGCGGTGCTGGACGAGCGGCTGGTCGTCGCGCAGCGACTGGAAGAGCTTCTGGGCCTTGGCGTCGTCCCACTTCAGGGTGGAGCCGATGCCCTTGACGACGTGGGTCATGTCCCTGATCGGCACCGTCGTGAACTCGCTGGAGGAGGGTGAGAAGTTCCGCATCGCCCGCCCGAGGTCGAGCAGTTCGTCCGTGCCGAAGCCCCGGTCGGCCCGGACCGAGCCGAGCACGGCCCGGGTCACGTCCCGGAACTTCAGCGGGTTCAGCAGCGCCCCGGAGGACGTCGTCTGTTCGACCAGCGACGCCAGGAAGCGCTGCTGGCGCTGCATGCGGCCCAGGTCGGAGGCGCCGTCGACATGCCGGGCGCGCACGTACTGGAGCGCCTCGCCGCCCCTCAGCCGGTGCGTGCCCGCCGCCAGGTCGAGACCGGTGTACGAGTCCTTCAGCGGCTCCGGCGTGCAGATCTGTACGCCGCCGAGCACATCCACCGTCTTCATGAAGCTGGTGAAGTCGACCTCCAGATAGTGGTCGATCTTGACGTGCGTCATGTTCTCGACGGTGCGTACGGTCAGATTCGGGCCCCCCTGCGCGTACGCCGCGTTCAGCTTGATCGGCTGCGGGCGGCTCCGCCTGCCGGTGATCCCGTCGGTGTGCGTCGGCATCTCGGCGTACGAGTCGCGCGGCAGGCTCACGATGCTGGCCCGCTCCCGGTCCTCGGAGATGTGCACGATCATGATCGTGTCCGTGCAGTGGCAGGGGGCGCCGCCGAGGCGGTACTTCCGCCGTTCGGCCGCGCTGATCTTGTCCCGGCCGTCCGTGCCGACCAGCAGGACGTTCATGCCGGTGCCCGCCGCGGGGCGGTTCTTCATGTCCTTGAAGGGGTCGACCCGCGCGATGTCCGCGTCGAGGCTGGTGACCACGGCGTGGCCGATCCCCGCCGAGGCGAGGACCACCACGGACAGCGTCGTCACCATCCGCATGGACCAGCCGGGCCGCCTGGGCCGCCTGGGCCGTACGGGCGGCCGCCGGGCGGGGGAGGGCCGCGGCCGTCGTGGAGGGCGGGCGGCGGGGGAGCGGGGCGGTGTGGGCATGGGGGGACACCTCCGCGAAGGCATGGGGGTGGGGATCCGTGAGCACCGTAGGCCCATACGATCTGCGGCCCGGTCCGGTGGCCGGGCGGCGCGCGCCCGTGTCCCCCGTTCGCGGTAACGTGACGTCCGATGAGCGAGAAGTCTGACGTGCAGCCCCCCGCCGTATCTGTGATCATGCCCGTCCTCAACGAGGAGCGGCATCTGCGCGGGGCCGTCCAAGCGATCCTGGCGCAGGAGTACGACGGCGAGATGGAGGTGGTGATCGCCATCGGTCCGTCCTCGGACCGGACGGAGGAGATCGCCGCCGAACTCGTACGCGAGGACCCGAGGGTCCACACCGTGCCGAACCCGACCGGCCGCACCCCCGCCGCGCTCAACGCGGCGATCAAGGCGTCCCGGCACCCCGTCGTCGTACGCGTCGACGGGCACGGCATGCTCTCGCCGAACTACATCGCGACCGCCGTACGCCTCCTCGCGGAGACCGGCGCGCAGAACGTCGGCGGCATCATGCACGCCGAGGGCGAGAACGACTGGGAGCACGCGGTCGCCGCCGCGATGACCTCGAAGATCGGCGTCGGCAACGCCGCCTTCCACACGGGTGGGGAGGCCGGTCCCGCCGAGACCGTCTACCTCGGTGTCTTCCGGCGCGAGGCCCTCGAACAACAGGGCGGCTACAACGAGGAGTTCATCCGCGCCCAGGACTGGGAGCTGAACTTCCGGATCCGGGAGGCCGGCGGGCTCATCTGGTTCTCGCCCGAGCTGAAGGTGTCGTACCGGCCGCGCCCGAGCGTGCGGGCCCTCGCCAAGCAGTACAAGGACTACGGGCGCTGGCGGCATGTCGTCGCCCGCTACCACGAGGGCTCCATCAACCTGCGCTACCTCGCCCCGCCGACCGCGGTGTGCGCGATAGCCGCGGGGGTCGTGGTGGGGCTCGCCCTGACTCCGTGGGGTCTCGTCGTCCCCGGCGGCTATCTGGCGGCGATCGCCCTCGGCTCGCTCCCCGCGGGCAAGCGGCTGCCGCTGAAGGCCCGTCTGCAGATCCCGGTCGCCCTCGCCACCATGCACATGTCGTGGGGCTTCGGCTTCCTGACGAGCCCGAAGGCCCTGGCCAAGAAGGTCATCGCCTCGCGCCGGCCCGCGGTGCTCGGCTCCAACTGAGCCGCACAGCGGAGAAGTCGGGGCCCCTTCGGCTCGGGAGGGGGCCCGACTCCGTCATGACCAGGTGTAGTCCGGGTCCACGTGCATGCACGCCCCGGTGTCCGAACCCTTGTCCAGCTTCGCGGACGCCGGCGTCGTGTCGTCGTCCTCCGCCGCCTTGTACGTGGTGCCCGACCGCCAGTCGCCGCCCACGATCAGCGTGACCCCGGAGACGCTCGCCGACTTCTCCACCGAACTCAGCGGGACGCCGAGCGACTTGGCCACCCGCTGGGCGTCGCCCTTCAGATCCGCGCTCGGATAGCGGATGACCGTCTTGTCCTCGGAGAGCACCGTCGAGGAGTCGGCCGCCGCCCCGGTGAAGCCCTTGCCGACGAGGAGCTGCGCCATCGCGTTCGCCCGTCCGCCCACCGGCGCCAGTGCGCTGGTCCGGGTGCCGTTCTGCACCTGCACCGCGATCTTGTCGTCCGCGTGGGCGGGGGCCACCGCCTTCTGGGCCGGGGACTTCTTCTTGTCCTTGCCGTCCAGCGCGATGTCCTCGCGCAGGAGCCGGAAGACCTTCGCCGCGTCGTTCGGCTTGGGCAGGACGCGGTTGCCGTCGGACGAGTACACCCACGGCATGGTGGTCATGGTGATCCGGCTCGTCGGAACCTTCTTCAGCTCCTTGCTCAGGTCGTAGAGCTTCGACACCGTGCCCAGGCCGTCGTCGACGGTGAGCGCGTTGGTGGCGGTCTCGGCGAGCTTGCGCAGCTTGTTCGGGTTGCTCAGTGTGGCGTTCTCGCGCAGCTGGCGGACCATCGAGTTCATGTACTGGTGCTGGGCCTTGGTCCGGCCTATGTCACTGCCGTCCTCGAACCCGTACCGCGTGCGCAGCCACTGAAGGGCCTGCTTGCCCTTGATGGACGTCGTGCCGTCCTTCAGCTTCAGGCCCGAGCCGTGGCCGGTGGAGGTGTGCGAGTAGATGTTGGCGTCCACACAGACCGGGACACCGCCGATCGCGTCGGCCATCGACACCACACCCGCGAAGTCGACCATCATGAAGTGGTCGATGTGGATGTCGGTGAACTTCTCCCAGGTGGCGACGGTGCAGCCGGGTCCGCCGCGGCCGAGCGAGTTGTTCGTCATCGTCGGATACGTGATCGCCGCGTACGTGTGACTGGTCTTCGGGTCGGTGCACTTGGGGATCTCGAGCAGCGTGTCGCGCGGCATGCTGACCACCGACATGTTGCTGCGGTCCGCCGACAGGTGCAGCAGCATCTGGACGTCGGCGCGCGGTGTCCCGCCGTAGGTGTCCTTGGCGCCGCCGAGCTTCTGGTTCGCCGCGGAGTCGCGCGCGTCCGAACCGATCAGCAGGATGTTCAGCGGGGTCTGGCCCGCCGCGTTCGCCTTGGGTTTGGCCGCCCTGTCCTTGTCGTCGCCGAGGTACAGGTCGTCCTTCTTGATGTTGTCGTTGAGGTGCTGGTAGTAGAGATATCCGGCACCCGCGGTGCCAAGTATCAGGACCGCCAGAACCGTCGCCGACCAGCGCAGGACGCGGCGTCTGCGACGTGGGCGCCCCCCGCCCCCGTCCCCTTTGCCGCCGCGCCGGCGCCCGCCGCCGTGGCGGCTGTGGCCCTTCGCCTCGTCGGGTGGACCGTCGCCGTCGCCGCCGCCCTGAGCGGAGCCGCCGCCTCGACCGGAGCCGCGGCCGTCCTGAACAGGCTCGCCGTTGTCGTCGTACAGACTGTCGTCCCAGCCCGGTTCACCGGTCTGCCGGTCACGTGGTCGCGCCCCCTTTCGACGCACACTGCTCTGCACCATCTCCCTGCCCTCCCCACCCTGCGCCCGACAAACGGGTCCGTTCCGCGTCGGGGGAACGCCCCGTCGCGCCCCACCCGATCTGTCTGCCGTGCGGTGCGGCGGGACGCCTCGCGCGCCCCGCCGGTGTAGCCATGCCCAGTTGGACGCTCGGCGCGTCGTACTGGATGTACTGGATCCGCTGGAAGTACTCGTACCGGAGGTACTGGAAGCACTCGTACTGGATGTACTGGATCCACTGGGTGTATCAGCGTCCGGCCGGACGCCCGAGGCGCCCGGCCGGATGTATCGGCGCCCTGTAGGACGCAGGACGGACCCGTCAGGTCATCACGTGGAGCAGACTTGCTTGTCGGCGGTGGCCTTCTGGATGTTCTCGGGCGCCTTCGACGGCGTGGTGAGGGGCTCCCCGGCCCCCTTGAAGTCCTTGCCGAGGGTCAGCACGATCGCGGGCAGACCCTGTGCGTTCTTCTCGCTCTTGCCCGGCTTCATCTGCGCCGCCGGCAGCCCCATGAGGTCGGCCAGCTTGCGCGCCTGGTCGGCCTGGTCGGGAGAGTACTCGAGGGTCGTCTTGCTCAGCGTCTTGCCGGCGTTGCCGAGCTGACTGGACTTCGTCACGCCCTCAGTGTTCTGCAGCCAGCTGAGAGTTTCCTGTGCGGCACCGGAGGGGGCGCCGCCGTTGTAGATGTCGACGCGGACGTCGGAGGCGGCGGAGCGGGAGCCCTTGAGCCGGGCGGCGACCGCGGCCTTCTCCTTCTTCTTCTCCTGCTTGACCGCGGTGAAGGAGACGTCGTCCTTGATCATGCTGAAGACCTGGGGGGCCGTCGTCTGGTTGACGACGACCGTCGCGTGGACCTTCTCGGCGGGGTTGTCGATGACGGGGACCGTGGTGAAGGTGATGTTCTTCGGCGGCACCTTCTTGAGCTCCAGCGCCACGTCCTTGAGCGTGCTGACCTTGCCGATGCCGGTGTCCACGGTGAGCGCCTTGGTGGCGGCCTCGGCCAGGTCCAGCAGTTTCTTGGGGTTGGTGAGGGTGTCGCTGGAGGTCATCTTGCGCGACAGCGCGCCGAGGAACTGCTGCTGCACCTTGATGCGGTCGAGGTCCCCCTGGTTGCCGAAGCTGTGCCGGGTGCGCAGGAAGGCGAGGGCCTGCTCGCCCTCGAGCGTGGACTCGCCCTTGGGCAGCTTCAGGTGCGAGTCCGGGTCGTTGACCGCCTTGCCCACGCAGACCGTGACGCCGTCCACCGCGCTGGTCAGCGTCTTGACCGCGTTGAAGTCGGCCATCATGAAGTGGTCCGGCGAGATTCCGGTGACCGCCTTGACCGTGCGCATGGTGCAGCCCGCGTCGCGGCCGCCCTGGCCGAGGCTCGTGTTGAAGCGGACGTTCTGCGAGCCGCCGATGACCTTCTTGGAGCCGTCGGCCTGCTTGGTCTCGCAGTCCGGAACGTCGACGATCAGGTCACGCGGGATGCTGAGCGCCGTCGCGTTCGTACGGTCCTTGGAGACGTGCAGCAGGATGTTGGTGTCGGCGTGCCCGACGCTGCCCTTGTCGCCGTAACCCTCGTTGCCCGCACCGGTGCGCTTGTCCGTGCCGATGATCAGGATGTTGAAGGCGTCGTCCTTGCTGAAGCTGCTCTTGGCCGCGTCGCCGACGTCCGTCGTCTGGACGTTGCCCTCGAGGTGCTTGAGGTAGAGATAGCCGGCCGCCGTGACGGCGACCAGGACGAAGGCCATGGAGCCGCCCGTCCACAGCACTATCTTCTTGGTTCTGGACTTCTTCGGTTTCGTACGTCCCCGGCGCCGGCCCGGCGGCGGCTCGTCCGGCACGCCTCGACGGCGGCGCGGCCCCGGCACCAGGTCCGGGGCAGGGCTCTGCCGGGTGTCCCGGCCCGGCGCGGCTGAACGGGCGCGGCCCGCCGAGCTGCGCGAGGCGGACCTGCGCGGTCCCGGCACCGACGACTGCGGTCCGGAACTGCTCAGTCGCAGTTCGTATTCGCCGGTGTCCGGGTTCAGTACCCACTGGTCTGCGGGGTCGATGTTGTCCGCCCGCCCACGGCCTTGCGCGTCCACGGTTGTCTGAATCCTCCGTCGGGGCCACGCGGCGCCTTCCCCCTCAAAGGCGCTCGGGTCTCGGTCAAGCAGTGCGCGACCCCAGGACAGTCCTCGTGGCCGGGTGCACCGGATCGCTCACACTATCCGCCCAGTTCAGCGTCAAGCGACGGCGGTGACAAATTACACTTCCCTACAACCGGGCAATCCGCCTTATTTCCCAGAGACTTCTTAGGTTGGGCGTTCCTTGCCTTGATGTGCGCTTTACTCGCAGCCGTCCTCGGCGGCCGTGTTCCCGCGGAAAGTGGGTGTCGGATCCGGGGTGCCGGCGGGTGTGTCGAGCGGCTTTCCGCTCAGTGTTCCGTCACCGCCCGACTGCTCGTCGTAACCGGCGTAGTCCTTGGCGACCTCCAGCGGGGCGTCGGCCCGCAGCCGGGCGAAGAGTTTCTCCGCGTCGGGCTCCACGAGCTGGTCGCGATTGGCGTTGTTCACGTACGACGTGCGCGGCACCGTCAGGAACTGCACGCGTTCGGGGGGAATGTTCCGCATACCGCGCACGAGTTCGTACAGTCCGCGCAGACTCGCCAGATCCGGGTCCGTGGTGAGGGACGAGGTCGCCGCGTCGAGCACCGGATAGAGCTTCACCGGGTTCAGCAGGACGTCATTGCCCTGCACCTTGTTGACGAGCGCCCCGAGGAAGCGCTGCTGGCGGTCCATCCGGTCGGTGTCGCTGCCGTTGCCGATGCTCTTGCGGGCCCGCACATAGCCAAGGGCCTGCTCCCCGTCGAGCAACTGCTTGCCCGCCGGCAGTCGCAGCTTGGCGTCCTTGTCGTCGATCGGGTCCTTCAGGCACACCTCGACACCGTCGACCGCGTCGACCATCTCCTTGAAGCCGCTGAAGTCGACGACCATGTGGTGGTCGATCCGGACGTTCGTCAGCTTCTCGGCGGTACGGATCGTGCAGGCCGAACCGCCCGTCTCGAAGGCCTGGTTGAACATCGCGAAGGTCGGCGCGGTACGGGTGCCGTCCGGGCGGCGGCAGCTCGGTATGTCCACCATCAGATCGCGGGGCAGGGAGACCGCGGTCGCGCTGTGCCGGTTCGCGGGCAGATGCAGCAGGATCGTGGTGTCGGACCGCTCGGTCCCGGTGTCCCGCCCGTACTGGCTGTTGCCGTCCCCCGACCGCGAGTCGGACCCGATCAGCAGAATGTTCTGCGCGTCCCGCACCAGTGAGGTGGGCCGCTCCTTCTCGTACCGGGCGAGTTCGGCGGCGGCGGCCTCGTCCGCGGTGATGTTCGAGTTCAGCTTCTCGTACACGGCCCACCCGGCCCCGGCGGCACCGAGCACCAAGGCTGCGACACCGAAGGCCGTGTGCCGCAGCCAGCGCCGCCGGCGGCGTACGAGCCCGGCGCCGATGGGGGACGCTCCGCCCCCCGGTCCCGGCACGGCCGCCTGCTCAGGCCCGTCGCCGGAGGGCGTGCCCGCGGTGTCGGTCACGGCTGTCCACCCCCTCATGGCGTACGAGCGTGTGGTGCTCCTACGACCATGACCCGGGCCGCGGGCCGGGGGTGGGCGCTGATGGGCCGAACGGGTGAATCCCCGGCCCTGTGCGGTGCTCCTGCGAGGGACGCGGGGAACTGTGGGACCAGCCGCAACGGGCCTGTGGTTCACGGGCGGGCCCGCGGTCGCCGACGGGCCTGTGGTTCACGGGCGGGCCCGCAGTTCGCCGACGGACCCGCGGTTCGCCGACGGACCGCTTCTGTCAGCTCGCGTGGCGGCGCGTAGCCGTCACGCGCTCACTCTCGATCCGTTTCGCCAGCGCGTCCTCACCCAACTGCTCCAGATGCCGGCACAACACCACGGACCCGCCGCTGGCGAGCGGCGCGTACAGCCCCGCGCTCAACCCCTCCCAGGTGCCGTAACCCAGCCCCGACAGCAGACGTGACCCCGGCCCCGTCAGCCCCAGGCCGGCGGCCTCCGCGCGGGCCCGCTCGACCACCTCGGCGCCCGTGTGCTCCGCCCCGGCGACGATCAGCGCGGGCTCCTCCGGGTCGACCGGCGCGTACGGCTGGAAGCGGTCGCCCTGGCTCGGTACCTCGACGGCGTAGTCGGCGAAACCGTCCGGGGTCTTGGGGAACCGGCCGCCGAGCGGGCGCAGCGCCAGCGCGACGCGCTCGCCGGAGCAGGCGCGGGCCGCGTCGAGCGTGTCGGGTCCGCTGACGACGAGGTCGGCGGCGGCCGGGTCACCGCCCACGTCCGCGACGACGCCCGTCGAGGCGCACGCCAGCAGCCACACCGCCGTCTGCCAGTGCGCGGGCAGCAGCAGTGCGAGCCGGTCGCCGGGTTCGGCGGACAGCTCGCCCTGGAGCAGGTTGGCCGTCTTGGCCACCCAATTGGCGAAGGTGGCGACAGAGAGTTCGACGCGTTCGCCCGTGGCGTCGTCGTAGAAGGTCACCAAGGGGCGCGCGGGGTCCGCGGCGAGCGCGGATCGCAGCAGGTCGGCAGGGGTGCGGTCGGTGGCGTTCACGCGCGCAAGCGTACGCGGGGGCGGCGGTCGGGGCAGACGGGCGGGGCCACCGGTTCGGGCGAACGCGGCCTGCCGTGGGCCGACTGGCCGTCAATTCCCCGATGGACAGATTTGCGTGGCTTTGTCCAGGATCAAGGACATGCGTGATTACCTTGCTTCCTCGATCGGCGTCACCTGCGCGGCGGCCCTGGTCCTTCCACTCACCCTGACCGCTCCGGCCCAGGCGAGACCCTCGGCGTCGGCGACCGGCTCGGACCGGACGGGGGCCGCGGCGGACGTGGCGGGCCCCGCCGCGGACCGTGCGGGTCCCGCCGCGGACCCCGCGGGCTCCCCGGTGGCGACCGAGGCCACCGTCCCCGGCAGCACCCAGTCCCTCCCCCTCGCCCCCCTCTCCGGCACCCGGGCCGTCGGTGCGGCGGCCGAACAGGGGCTGACCCCCCGGAACGTACGGCGTTTCTCGCTGGTCGGCGTCGTCTGGAACGACCCGGCCACCGAACTGCACGGCCGGGTCCAGGTCCGTACCCGCGCCGAGGGCACGACCCACTGGTCCGGCTGGCAGGACGTCGAGACACACAGCCACGAACACGCGCCCGACCCGGACACCGCGGAGGGCTCCTCGCACCGGGCGCGCGGATCCACCGCGCCGCTGTGGGTGGGCGACTCGGACGGTGTCGAGGTCCGGGTGCGGGCGGAGGGGGACCGGGCCGCGGCCCCGGACACCCGGGCGCTCCCCGGCGGCCTCCGCCTCGAACTGGTCGACCCGGGCGCGCAGCCCGCGGCCGGCACCCCCAAGGGCTCCTCGCGCGCCGGTCTCGCGCCGCAGGCCGCCACCGAGATTCCGGCCCTGTCGAAGGAGCAGACCGAGCGGGAGCTGCTGGCCGAACAGGGGAGCGCGCCGCGCACACAGCCGTACATCGGCCCGCGCCCGCGCATCATCACGCGCCACGGCTGGGGCGCCGACGAAAGCCTGCGTGCGCGGAGCTTCGTCTACACGAGCAAGGTCAAGGCGGCCTTCGTGCACCACACGGCGTCGGGCAACAAGTACAGCTGCTCGCAAGCCCCTTCAGTCATCCGCGGTATCTACCGCTACCACGTCCTGAGCAGTGGCTGGCGCGACATCGGCTACAACTTCCTCGTCGACAAGTGCGGAAACATCTACGAAGGCCGGGCCGGCGGGGTGACAAAGGCCGTCATGGGCGCCCACACCCTCGGCTTCAATTCCAACAGCATGGGGATCGCGGTCCTCGGCACGTTCAGCTCCACCAAGCCGGCCGCCGCCGCGGTGAATGCCATCGCCAAGCTCACCGCCTGGAAGCTCGGCCTCTTCGGAGCCAATCCGCGCGGCAAGACATACCTGAAGTCCGCTGGTGGCAATCTCTACCGAAAAGGAAAGAACGTACGACTGAACGTGATCTCCGGCCATCGGGACGGGTTCGCCACGGAGTGCCCAGGAAAGCAGCTCTACGGCAAGCTCGGCTCGGCCCGCTCCACCTCGGCCCGCTACCAGGGCCGCTGAGGGCCGGCCGGTGGGCGCCCCGCAGTGGTACAGGCGGCCGTCGGAGCGGCCGTCGGACGGTCTTACCCGGCCTGCGGGACGGTCTTACCCGGTCTGCATACACTGGCCGGCCGAACGCGGTTCCGGCCGGCCCCAGCAGGAAGCAGAGACGACAGGTGACAGAAGCGATCCTCCTGGTCGGCGGCAGAGGCACCCGGCTTCGTCCGCTCACGGTGCACACCCCCAAGCCCATGGTCCCGGCGGCCGGGGTCCCGTTCCTCACGCATCAGCTGGCGCGGGCGAGGGCGGCGGGCGTGGACCACATCGTCCTGGCGACCTCCTATCTCGCCGAAGTCTTCGAGCCGTACTTCGGCGACGGCTCGGCTCTCGGTCTGCACCTGGAGTACGTCACGGAGGAGGAGCCCCTCGGGACGGGCGGCGCGATCCGCAACGTGGCGTCGCGCCTCCACTCCGGCCCCGACGAGCCGGTGCTGATCTTCAACGGCGACATCCTGACGGGCCTGGACATCCGTGCCCTGGTCCACACGCACGAGACGACGGCCGCGGATGTCTCCCTGCACCTCACCAAGGTGACGGACCCGAGGGCGTACGGCCTCGTCCCCACGGACGAGACGGGCCGGGTCACTGCCTTCCTGGAGAAGCCGCAGACCCCCGAGGAGATCGTCACCGACCAGATCAACGCGGGGGCGTACGTCTTCCGGCGCTCGGTCATCGACACGATCCCGGCGGGCCGCCCGGTCTCGGTGGAGCGCGAGACGTTCCCCGGCCTGCTGTCCGCCGGAGCACACCTCCAGGGCATGGTGGACTCGACGTACTGGCTGGACCTGGGCACCCCCGCGGCCTTCGTACGCGGTTCGGCGGACCTGGTTCTGGGCCGTGCCCCGTCCCCCGCGGTCCCGGGCCGCTGCGGCGACCGCCTGGTGCTGCCGACGGCTTCGGTCGCCTCCGACGCCAAGCTGACGGGCGGCACGGTGGTCGGCGAGGGCGCGTTCGTCGGCGAGGGTGCCCGCATCTTCGGCAGCACGCTCCTGTCCGGCGCGGTCGTCGAACCGGGCGCGGTCATCACGGACTCCCTGCTCGGCGCCCGCTCCCGGGTGGGCGAGCGCTCGATCCTGACGGGAGCGGTCATCGGCGACGGCGCGGTGATCGGCGCGGACAACGAACTCCGCGACGGTGTACGGGTGTGGTGCGACGCGAGGATTCCGGCGGGGGCGGTGCGGTTCTCCTCGGACCAGTAGGGGCGCTCAGCCCGCCCGGCGATTGTGCGCGTCCGGGGCTGAGCTCCCGGGGAGGGGACGGGCGGGGGCGGCGGGGGCGAGAGAACCCCGCGCCCCCCGACACGCGGTTGCCCACCCGATGTGGGGCAGCCGCGCCCGCCCCTACAACTTCCCGATGTCCGTACGCGGCATACCCGGCATCCGGCGCGGCGGCGTGCGGCCGGACAGCAGAATCAGCCGGGCCGCACGGTGCCGCTGCCCGGCATACGGTGCGAGCAGTTCCAGCATCGCGGCGTCGTCCGCGTCCCGGTCGCCCGCCAGCGCGTACCCCACGATCCGGGGCAGATGCAGATCCCCGACCGTCACCGAATCCGCCGCCCCGTGACTGCGCTGCACGGTCTCCGCCGACGTCCACGGCCCGATCCCCGACACCACCTCGAGCCGCGCCTGAGCCTGCGCCGGCTCCATCCCCATCGCCTGCTCCAGCCGCGCGGCGACCCGCACCGCCCGCAGAATCGTCGAAGCCCGCTTGTTGTCGACCCCCGCCCGATGCCACTCCCAGGACGGGATCAACGCCCACGTCCGCGGCTCGGGCATCACATGCATCCGCCCCTCCACGGGCCCGGGCGCCGGCTCCCCGAACTTCCGTACGAGCAGCCGCCATGCCCGGTACGCCTCGTCGGCCGTGACCTTCTGCTCCAGGACCGACGGGATCAGCGACTCCAGCACCAGTCCCGTACGCGTGAGCCGCAGCCCGGGCCGCCGGTGCCGGGTCACCGCGACCAGCCGGTGGCGCGGCTCGAAGGCGTCCGGGTCGTCGGCCGAGCCCAGCATCTCCGGCAACTGATGCAGCAGCCACTCCGCCCCCGGGCCCCACGCCTCGGCCTCGACCGCGCCGCCCCGCAGCGCGACCCGCAGGGTGCCGGGCCCGGCGGGCGTACGGCTGGCCCGCCACACGGCCCCGTCCGGTGTCGTACGAAACGTCGGATCGCCGGGCCCGCGCCGCAGCGGCCCGAGCACGATCCCGAGGTCGAGCGGCCAGGGCGGGGTCCACCCGCGCCGCAGCCCGGTGGCGGGAGCGGGCCGCGGCACCGCACCGGACGCCCCGGGCACCACGACATGCCCGCCGCGCACGGTCGTACGCGTGGGCCGAGGGGAGAAGCGTCCAGCCACGGATGAGGTCCTAGTGATGCTCGGGGTGCCTTACGAGGGTAGGCGGTCCCGGCCGCCCCTCGGCCGAATCGTCTCAGCGCACCTCGATGAACGCCCCGGCGTCGCGCGCGGGCCGGTCCCTGGGTTCCTCCGCCGCGTGCCCCACGGCCACGGCTCCCATCGGCTCCCAGCTCTCCGGCAGCCCCAGCGCCCGCCGTACGACATCCCGGCAGAACATCGTCGACGACACCCAGGCCGAGCCCAGCCGCTCCCCGGCGAGCGCGACGAGGAAGTTCTGCACCCCGGCGCCGGTGGCGACCACGAACATCTCCCGCTCGGCCGCGTCCCGCCGCGCGTCGCCGTAGCTGTGGGACCCGTCCATGACCATGCAGGGCACGACGAGATACGGCGCGTTGCGCAGCACGTCCCCGCGTCTGACCCGCTTGGCGATGGACTCCTCGGTCTTCCGGTCCCCGCGCAGATCCGCGATCCACGCGTCCCGCATGGCGTCCAGCAGCCGGGTGCGCGACTCCGCGGACTCCAGGAGCACAAAACGCCAGGGCGTCGTGTGGTGCGGCGCCGGCGCGGTGACGGCCGCGGCCACGGCACGCCGTACGGCACCGGGGTCGACGGGCTCGTCGGTGAAGGCCCGTACGGTACGCCGCTGGGTCACCGCCTCCCGCACGGCCTCCGACGTGCCGAGCCGGAACATGTCGTCACGTCCGCCGCGCACCATCGCGCGCGCTCCCGCTTCGTCGTCCCCGGCGATCACGTGCGGCAGCCCCCGCACGACGGCGACGGGCAGCCCGGCGGCCTTGCCCTTGACCAGGTCACCGGCGGCGGCCAGCTCGTCGGCGGTGGCGACGACGGTGGCGCTCAGCGGATTGCCGTACGCGTCCGTGCCGCCGCGCAGATCGTCGAGTACGCGCACACCGGCGGCGCCGATGGCGACATCCGTCAGACCGGTCCGCCAGGGCCGTCCGAAGGTGTCCGTGACGACGACGCCGACATCGACCCCGAGCGTGTCCCGCAGCCCGTCCCGGATCGCCCGCGCCGACGCGTCGGGATCCTCGGGGAGCAGCAGCACGGTCCCGGAAGGGGTGTTGGACGCGTCGACGCCGGCGGCGGCCATGACGAGACCCTGCCGGTTCTCGACGATCCGCAGCGCGCCCCGCCGCGCCACGACCCGTACGGTCTCGGCGTCGATGGCCGCCTCGCGGTCGTCCGCCCGCACGATCCGCCCCTCGGCCTTGGACACGATCTTCGAGGTGACGAGGAGAACGTCACCGTCGACGAGGCCGGGCTCGACGGCGGCGATGAGCTTGGCGAGATCGTCGCCGGGCGCGACCTCGGGAAGACCGGGCACGGCCCAGACCCGGAAGCCGGGCGCGTGGGCCGGGACGGCCGGGGCGGGATGCCCGGGCGTCGTGGAGGGTGCGTCGGCCGGGGCGGGATGCCCGGGCGCCGACGAGGGTGCGTCGGCCGGGACGCCCGCCGCCGCGGGGGCCGGTCCCTGTCCGTTCGCCGCCGCGGCGGCCGCTCCCTGGCCGCCGCGCGCACCGCGCCCGGCGGCCCCTGCGGGATCCCCGTGGCCCGCGAGCCCCGCTTCCCGGGGTTCCGGGGGAAGCCGTCCGCTCAAGGCGTCCGCACCTCCTCCGCCAGTGCCAGTGCCTCGCGTGCCATCTGCGCCGTCGCGTCCAGGTCGGTCATCATCAGCGGCACCGCCCGGCAGCGGATGCCCGCCGCCTCGACCCGCTCCACCACGGACGCGTCCACGGTGTCGACGAGCCAGCCGTCGAGGAGCCCCGAGCCGTAGTGCTCGGCGACCGCCGCGGCCGTCGACTCGACGCCGACCGCCGCCAGCACCTTGTCGGCCATGCCCCGCACGGGCGCGTCCCCGACGATGGGGGAGAGACCGACCACCGGCACCCCGGCCTCGGCGATGGCCTCCCGGATGCCGGGCACCGCGAGGATCGTGCCGACGGACACGACCGGGTTGGACGGCGGGAAGAGCACGACGTCCGCCTCGGCGATGGCCTCCAGCACCCCGGGCGCGGGCTTCGCCTGCTCGGCGCCGACCGGGACGACGGCCACGGCCGGCACGGAGGCCCGCAGCCGCACCCAGTACTCCTGGAAGTGGACCGCCTTGCGCTCCCCGTCCATGTCCACGGCCACGTGGGTCTCGATCCGGTCGTCGGACATCGGGATGAGCCGCACCCCCGGCTTCCACCGGTCGCAGAGCGCCTGGGTGACGGCGCTGAGCGGATACCCCGCCCCGAGCATCTGCGTCCGCACGATGTGCGTGGCGAAGTCCCGGTCGCCGAGACCGAACCACTCGGGGCCGACCCCGTACGCCGCGAGCTCCTCCTTGAGATGGAAGGTCTCGTCGGCCCGACCCCAGCCCTGTTCCTCGTTGATGCCGCCGCCGAGGGTGTACATCACCGTGTCCAGGTCCGGACAGACCTTCAGACCGAAGAGGTGGATGTCGTCCCCGGTGTTGCCGATGACGGTGATGTCCGCGTCGGGCGCGGCCCGCTGGAGACCACGCAGAAAACGAGCACCGCCGATGCCGCCTGCCAGAACCACAATGCGCATGGCGGCAAGTCTTGCAGGCGGGTACGACAACGTGTCACGCGGTCGTCGGGACGGACGCGCAATGAGCGATGGGGGTCTCCCCTGCCGAACTCGGCTCGGACCGGGGGAGCATCGGCATCTCGGTCAGCCCCGGGTAGTAGACGTGCAGGCTCACGGCCGGTTCGAGGGCGTCGTTGACGACCTCGTGGACGTACCCCGGCGCGAACACCCGCTGCGCCCCGGCGCCCAACGCGCGCGTCCCGCGCTCGGTCCGCTCGGTCAGTGCGCCCTCCAGGACGGTGAGTACGCCGGAGGAGCGGCCGTGGTCGTGCAGCCCGCTGCCCTGCCCGGGCACCCAGGAAAGGAGCCACACCTCGTAGCCGGGCCCGGTGCGCAGCCGGTGGTACCAGCGGGAGGTGGCGTCGTACTGGACGAGGTGCTCCCACTGGGAGCGGTCGGCGGCGATGGAGCGGGCGAGGCCGACGAACTCGGCCACGGTGGCGGGGTGCTCGCGCGGCGGCTGGAGAAGGTGCGGTACTTCGAGGATGTCGCCGGCGATCTGGAGGTCGCTGTCGCTGTTCATGGGTGCGGTGGTTCCTCGGCGTGGGGGTGCTGGGGTGTCGCGGACCAGGACCGTCCGGGTTGCGGACGGGGAGGGGTGCCCGGGTGGGGGCGGTCATTCGCCTCAGTGGCGGCGAGGCAGCCGGAGCGCGGTACGGCTCAACAGCTGGAACAGCAACAGCTACAGCGAGCGCGGGCAGCACCGTGGGACCCGGCGGTGCGGGTCGAGGTGAGTGCCAAGTTCGCGAGCATGCCCACAAGGACATCGGTTCACACTTCCGCTGTCAACTTGGTGTCCGGTATGTGAGAGGTGTTTCACCTCATCCGGTTCATCTCGCTGGCGAAAGGTTTGTTCAGGAGCCGCCGGGGACACATGGCGCACAACCGGGCGCGCAAACCTCGTGGCGGCTCCGTGATCCGAATGTGATCCGGTTCGCTTCGATGTTCGCGTCGGAACGAGATCGAACATACGGGCGTCCTTCCCTGTGGAGGGCTGGAGGTCCGACCTGGGCTCTTGTGGTCACCGATGGCTGTAGGCGTTTATCCCGATTTGAACACTTTCCGCATAGCCTTGGTTCCGCAGAGTGAATAAGGGGCTCAATAGCAGATCTCGGCTTGACTGGCGCGGATCGGCACACTTGTAATTTCACTCGTGTCGTTCAGCCGAAATCGGTAACGACAGCATCACGGGGACGCGAAGACAGACGAGGGGCGCACATGACCGAGCTGGTGCAGCAACTGCTGGTCGACGACGCGGACGAGGAACTCGGCTGGCAGGAGCGCGCACTGTGCGCCCAGACCGACCCCGAGTCCTTCTTTCCCGAGAAGGGCGGCTCCACCCGCGAGGCGAAGAAGGTCTGCCTCGCCTGCGAGGTCCGCTCCGAGTGCCTCGAATACGCGCTCGCCAACGACGAGCGGTTCGGCATCTGGGGCGGTCTCTCCGAGCGCGAGCGGCGTCGGCTGAAGAAGGCCGCGATCTGAGGAGCCGTCTCCCGGAGACCTTCACACGCGCGTTGTCCGCTCCGCTCCCCCATAGGCACACAACCCTTACGTAACGAACGGCCCGTCGCAGGTGGGTTATCCACAGGCGGCGGGCCGCCGTGTTGGCCAGCCGTTAGTGTGGGCCCTCGTCCGAGACGTCCCGCTGTCCCCGCCGGACACAGACGTCCACCGCAGTCCATCGAACCGGGGCCCGCACCTCGATGTCCGTGCACAGTCATACGGCAGCCCAATACGACGCCGCCACCGCGCCGTTCGACCCGGCCAGCCCGCCCGAGTTTCCGCGCCATGTGGTGACGGCGGTGCTCGTCTCCCACGACGGCGCCCGCTGGCTGCCCGACGCGCTGGCAGGCGTGCTCGGCCAGGAGCGTCCCGTGCAGAACGCCGTCGCGGCCGACACCGGCAGCGCGGACGCCTCCGCCCAGCTGCTCACCGACGCGCTCGGCGCCGACCGGGTGCTGCACCTGGCCCGGCGCACCGGCTTCGGTCAGGCCGTCGAGGAGGCCAACCGAGCCGCGGCCGTACTGACCCCGGACGACCTGCCGTACCTCAAGCGCCCCAGCGGCTGGGACCCCGTCACCCGCAGCTGGCGCGACGACGCGTACGACCTGCCGGACCTCCCGCACGGCGAGCCCGAACAGTGGCTCTGGCTGCTGCACGACGACTGTGCCCCCGACCCGGACGCCCTGGCCCACCTCCTGAGGATCGTGGAGAACGAGCAGGAGCTGGGCCGCGAGGTCGCCGTCGTCGGCCCCAAGCTCCGCGGCTGGTACGACCGCAGACAACTCCTCGAAGTCGGCGTCACCATCGCCAACAGCGGCCGCCGCTGGACCGGTCTGGACCGCCGCGAACAGGACCAGGGCCAGCACGACCACGTACGGCCGGTGCTGTCCGTCTCCACCGCCGGCATGCTGATCCGGCGCGACGTCTTCGAAGAGCTCGGCGGTTTCGACCGGCGGCTGCCCCTGATGCGCGACGACGTGGACCTGTGCTGGCGCGCCACGGCCGCGGGCCACCGCGTCCTCGTCGCCCCCGAAGCGGTCGTACGGCACGCCGAGGCCGCCTCCCGCGAGCGCCGCGCCGTCGACTGCGTGGGCCGTACCTCCGCGTCCCCGCACAAGGTGGACAAGGCGGGCGCGGTCTACACCCTCCTCGTCAACGCCCGTACGGCACAGCTGCCCTGGATCCTGATCCGGCTGGTGCTCGGCACCCTGCTGCGCACCGTCGCCTATCTCGTCGGCAAGGTCCCCGGACAGGCCGTCGACGAGATCCGCGGTCTGCTGGGCACCCTGCTGCGGCCCGAGCGGATCATCGCCGGGCGGCGCAGGCGCGGGCGCCCGCAGGTCGACAAGGGTGAACTGCGCCCGCTGTTCCCGCCGCCCGGAGCGACCGTCCGGGCCACCGTCGAGCAGTTCGCCGGCAACCTGACGGGCAACTCCGACCCCGAAGCCTCCTCGGCCGGCCGGCACGGCGGCGCGGTGGAGTCCGGACCGGGCGGCGACGACGCCGACTTCCTCCAGGTCGAACAGTTCGCCCGGCTCAAGCGCATCGCCCGCAAGCCCGGTCCGGTGCTCTTCGTCGTCCTCCTGCTCGTCTCGCTCGTCGCCTGCCGCGCACTGTTCGGCGGTGGCGCGCTCGCGGGCGGCGCACTGCTGCCCGCGCCCGCCGACGCCTCCGAGCTGTGGTCGCGCTATCTCGACGGCTGGCACCCGGTGGGCGTGGGCGGCACACAGTCCGCGCCGCCCTATCTCGCGCTCGTCGCCCTGCTCGCGAGCGTCCTGTTCGGCTCCACCGGGCTCGCGGTCACCGTGCTGCTCGTCTGCTCGGTGCCGCTGGCCGGCATCACCGCGTACTTCGCCTCGCGTCCGCTCGTCGAATCGCGGCTGCTGCGCGCGTGGGTGTCCGTCGTGTACGCCTTCCTGCCCGCCGCCACCGGCGCCCTCGCCGGCGGCCGCATCGGCACCGCGGTCCTCGCGATCCTGCTGCCGCTCATCGCGCGCGCGGGCATCGCCGCCGGCGGCCTCGCGCATGCCTCGGGCACGCGCGGCAGCTGGCGGGCCACCTGGGCCTACGCACTGCTGCTGACGTTCACCACAGCCTTCACACCGATCGTGTGGCCCATCGCGCTGGTGCTCGGTCTCGCGCTCCTCGTGGTGCGCCGCGGCGAAATCACCGCCTACGGGCTGCGGTTCATCGCCCAGTTCGGCACCCCGCTGCTCGTCCTCGCCCCCTGGTCGCTGACGCTGCTGCCGTTCGGCTTCTTCACGGAGGCCGGACTGAAGTTCGGCGCGGGCGCGGCCTCCGTGACCGACCTGCTCGGTGCGGGGCCCGGCGGTCCGGGCACCGTCAGCGGGCTCATGCTCATCGGCATCGTGCTCGCCGCGCTGGCCGCCCTGCTGCGCTCCGAACGCCAGCCGGGAATCTGGACGGCCTGGGCGGTCGCCCTGGTGGCGCTCGTCTTCGCGGTCCTGTCCAACCGCTCCGCCTGGGCCGGCCCCGCCACCCTCGTCTACGGGCTCGCCCTCCTGGCCGCCGCCGCGCTCGGCGCCGACGGGGCACGCGCGCGCGTGGCCGAGCAGAGCTTCGGCTGGCGGCAGCCGGTGGCCGCGCTCATCGCCTTCTCCTCGGCGGCCGGCCCGCTGCTCGTCGCCGCGGGGTGGATGATCGGCGGCGCCGACGGCCCCGTGGAGCGCCGTGACCCGGTCCAGGTGCCCGCGTTCGTCGCCGAGGAGAGCGGCACCCGCGACCAGGCTCGCACCCTCGTCCTCAACAGCACCTCACCGGCCCGCGTCGGCTACACCCTGGTCCGCGGCTCCGGCGCCCGGCTGGGCGATGCCGAACTCGCGGCGGCGGGCGGCGAGAACAAGCGGCTCGACAAGGTCGTCGCCAACCTCGTCGCGGGCTCCGGCGCCGACCAGGCCGACGAACTCGGCGGCTTCGCCGTGCGCTACGTCCTGGTCCGCAAGGGCGCGCCCCGCGAGGTCAGCCGCGTCCTGGACGCCACTCCCGGCCTGAGCCGGCTCAGCCAGGGGGACGGGAGCGCCCTGTGGCGCGTGGACCGGCAAGTCTCCCGCGCCGCCATCGTCACCGGCTCCGGCGAACCGGAGCCCGTCGCGGCCGGCCCCGTCGAACTGCACACCACCCTTCCCCCGGGCGCCGCGGGCCGCGTACTGCGGATCGCCGACACCGCCGACGAGGGCTGGACCGCGACCCTGGACGGCAAGCCGCTCACCCGCACCACGGTCGACGGCTGGGCCCAGGGCTTCGAACTCCCGGCCTCCGGCGGCAAGCTGGACGTCACCTTCGACGCGCCGCTCGGCCACACCGGCTGGCTGTGGGCGCAGGGCGCACTCGCCGTCGTCCTGGTGGTGCTCGCCCTGCCGGGCCGCCGCCGTGACGTGGACGACGACCTTCCCGAGGAAGAGGCGATCCCCGCCCAGGAGACCGCGGGCGAGGGCCGCCGCGCCCGCCGGCTGCGCGCCCAGGCCGAGGCGGAGGCCGAACAGGCCGCCGCGGACGGCTCCACCGCGCCCCCTTCTCCGGAGGAGGCCCCGGCCCACGCCGCGATCCCCCAGCAGCAGCCGTACGACGAGTGGGACGCGGCGAGCTACGGGGGCGCGGAGTACGGCACCTACGGCGGCGACCAGTACCAGGCCGCCCCCCAGTACCCGGCGGGCACGTACGAACAGCCGTACCAGGCGGACCCCTACCAGGGCGGCCAGTACGACCCGTACGCCTACGGGGGCACGTCCACGGCGTACGACCAGAACTACACCCAGGGCTACGACCCGACGGCGTACGACCCGGCGAACCCCCCGCACCCGCCGCATCCCCCGCACCACGGCACCGACAGTGAGCGCCCCGACGGGAGCCAGCAGTGAACCGCACCACCCTGTCCCTGATCGCCGGCGCGACCGCGCTCGCCGCCGTCACCGGATTCGCCGCGCTCAGCACACCGGACACGTCCGGCGACAGCACCGCGAAGGCGGCCGCCCAGCTGCCCGTGGAGCGCACCAGCCTGCTGTGCCCCGAGCCGAGCAGCTCAGACCTCGCCGAGACGTCGTACACGGCCTTCACGCCCGTCACCAAGGGCGCCGGCGGCAGCGGCAAGGCCGAACTCGCCGCGGCGAACGGACAGTCGGCGGACGGTTCGACCGCAGGCAAGAGCGGCAAGAGCGGCAAGAAGAACACCGGAGCGCCCGTCGTGCGGCCCAAGGAGCCCGGCAAGCCGGTCACCGGCACCGCGGAGGGCGCCGAGACGCCCGGCCTCATCGGCACCGCCACGGGCAGGTTCGCTCCCGGCTGGACCGTCCAGGAGACCACCCAGGTCGCCGCGGGCACCGGACGCGGTCTGCTCGGCACCAACTGCACCGCCCCGGACTCCGAGTTCTGGTTCCCCGGCGCCGGCACCGCCGACGGCCGTACCGACTACGTGCACCTGACGAACCCCGACGACTCCGCGGCGGTCGTCGACATCGAGCTGTACGGGAAGGACGGCGCCCTCAAGTCGACGCTGGGCGAGGGCATCACGGTCCAGCCGCACTCCAGCGAGCCGATCCTGCTGTCCACGCTCACCGACGAGACGGACACCGACGTCACCGTTCACGTGACCGTCCGCAGCGGCCGGGTCGCCGCCGCCGTCCAGGCCCTCGACGACAAGCTCGGCGGCGACTGGCTGGCCGCCTCCGCCGACCCGGCGGGCAGTCTCGTCCTGCCCGGCATCCCCAAGGACGCCACGGACGTGCGCCTGGTCGCCTTCACCCCCGGGGACTCCGACGCCGACCTGAAGCTGCGCCTCGCCTCGCCCACCGGGCAGATCACCCCCGCGGGCAACGAGACGCTGCATGTGAAGGCGGGCATGACGGCCGCCGTCGACCTCGGCGACGTCACGCGCGGCGAGGCCGGCTCCCTGCTGCTGACGCCCTCGGACACGTCGGTCCCCGTGGTGGCCGCCCTGCGGGTGGTGCGCGGCAAGGGGGACAAGCGGGAGACGGCGTTCATCCCGGCGACCGCCCCGGTGGGCACGCGCGCGACGGTCGCCGGCAACCGCTCCAAGGGCACCACGCTCGCGCTGACCGCCCCGGCCCGCACCACCCAGGTCAAGGTCACCGCATCGGCCGGCAGCGGGGGCGGTACGCCGGTGACGAAGACGTACACGATCAAGGCCGGCACGACCCAGAACGTGGACGCGCCCGTCCCGAGCGGCCTCAAGGGCACGTACGCGCTCACCGTCGAGCCGGTCTCCGCAGGCCCCGTCTACGCCGCCCGCACCCTCGAGGCGGCCGGTGAGGGCCTACCGGCGTTCACGATCCAGACCCTGCCGGACGACCGTGGGGCGGTGGCGGTACCGGAGGCGGAGCAGGATCTTTCGGTGCTGCAGAAGTAGCGATCCGCCGGGCTTTCGCGAGGGCCGACCGGTCCTCGCGTGGGAACGGGGCCGAGCCGGTGCCGGGGCCCGGGGCCCTCAGTCCTCGCCGTACCGGGGATCCACCGTCTCCGGGGTCAGCCCCAGCAGCTCGGCAACCTGCTCGACGACGACCTCGTGGACCAGCGCCGCGCGTTCGTCGCGGCCCTTGGTACGGATCTCGATCGGGCGCCGGTAGACCACCACGCGCGCGGGGTGCCCTTCGCGAGCGGCGATCGTGCCGCCCAGGGGCACCGAGTCCTCGCCCCAGCCTCCGCCCGGGCCGTCGAGACGCGGCACCTCGAGGATCAGGAAGTCGATGTCGGCGAGCTGCGCCCAGCGCCGCTCCAGACGCTCCACGGAGTCCTGCACCAGATCGGCGAACACCTCGGCGCGACTCGCGGCGAGCGGCACCTGGGGCGGCGCGATGGGGCCGCGCATGCCTCTGCCGTGGCGGTCGCGGCGGCGGGGCCCGGGTGCTGCGGCGCGGGGCGGTACGGGGTTGTCCATCACTGACGAAGCGTAGTCCTCGCCGGGGCCGCGCGCCCGGCCCCCACGCGGCGGCTCGCGCGGCCGCCCGCCCACGCCGCCCGCGCGAGGTTTGGGCGGGACCTCGGAGGGTCCTGCGTCCACCGCCTCCGCCGACGCTGCGCGGCATGTCGTTAGATGACCATTCCAGCCAAGGTTGGGCTCGATTCCGTATCCCTACGAGACCGCCGACCTCATGCCAATTGGCGTGGTTTATACCGAGAGATGACCGGATTCAGCGGCGTTCGGCATTCCGCCCGGAGCCGTCCACGCAGGTCAGTGTGGGGTGTTCGGAGGGGTGTGTGGGGCGTGTCACAGCACGACACGGTGGAGTGACCCGGGGGAGAGTCGTCGCGGCCCGCTCAAGAGTGCGGTACCGTCCAACATCGTGAGCCCTGTACGTCGCTGTTCGCGCACCGCTTGCGGCCGTCCGGCCGTTGCGACGCTGACGTACGTCTACGCCGACTCGACCGCGGTCCTCGGCCCGCTCGCCACCTACGCCGAACCCCACTGCTACGACCTGTGTGCCGAGCACTCCGAGCGCCTCACCGCGCCGCGTGGCTGGGAGGTCGTCCGGCTCCTCGACGGCTCGGCGCCCGCACGCCCCAGCGGTGACGATCTGGAAGCCCTGGCCAACGCGGTGCGCGAGGCGGCCCGCCCGCAGCAGCGCGCGGCGGACGCGGGCGGCGCGCGCAGGGCGGACCCGATGGAGGTCGCACGCCGCGGCCATCTGCGGGTGCTGCGCTCGCCGGACAACTGAGCCCGGACAGCTGAGCCCGGACACGGACGGCTGAGCCCGGCCGGCCTCTCCGGACGCTCGCCGGACAACTGACCCCGGCCGACCCCTCCGGGCTTCCCTCCCCTCTGACTCCGGCCGACTACTCCAGGCCGCCCCTCCCCGGGGCCCCGTTTCGTCGAGTGGTGCACGCCCATTGACGCGGAGTTGTTGCGGACACGACCATTCCGTCACCCGCGAGAAAACGCTTTCCGCATGGCGGAACCCGGGGAGGCGCCCGTGTACGTCCAGGAACTGGAACCCGTCGCCGGCTCACTCGGCCTGTCCGCACTCGTCGCGACCCTGCCACTCGTCATCGTCCTGGTGCTCCTCGGCGGCGTCCGCATGAAGGCGCACCGAGCGGGCCTCATCGGCCAGGCGGCCGCCGCCCTCGTCGCCCGGCTGGCGTACGGCATGCCCCTCGGCCAGACGCTCTCCAGCGCCGCCCAGGGAGCCGTCTTCGGCCTCTTCCCCATCCTGTGGATCGTCGTCAACGCCCTGTGGGTGTACCGGATGACCGTCCGCACCCGGCACTTCGACATCCTCCGCCGCTCCTTCGGGCGCCTGTCCGACGACCCGCGCATCCAGGCGCTCGTCGTCGCCTTCTGCTTCGGCGCGCTCCTTGAGGCCCTCGCGGGCTTCGGCGCGCCCGTCGCGATCTGCTCGGTGATGCTGGTCGCACTCGGCTTCGACCCGGTGCGTGCCGCCGTGGTCGCCCTGGTCGCCAACACCGCGCCGGTCGCCTTCGGCGCGATGGGCACACCGGTCGTCACGCTCGCCCAGGTCACCGGGCTGCCCCTGGACACCGTCGCCTCCGTGGTGGGCCGCCAGACGCCACTGCTGGCCCTCGTGGTGCCCCTCGTGCTGGTCGGGCTGGTGGACGGACGGCGAGGCCTGCGCGAGACCTGGGTGCCCGCCCTGGTGTGCGGAGTCGCCTTCGCCGCCGCCCAGTTCGCCGCCTCCAACTACGTGTCCGCGCAACTCGCGGACATCGGCGCGGCCCTGGCGGGAGCGGGCGCCCTGGTGGCCGTGCCGCACGCGCGCAGGCCCGCCGCCGAACCCGTACGGGCAGCGGTCCTGACCGGCGTACGCAGTGAGGACCTCGACGAGGAGGACCCGCGCCCCGAAGTCCTGCGGGCCTACGCCCCGTACGCGCTGATCGTGACGATCTTCTCCGTCGCCCAGATCCCCGTGGGCAAGGACTGGCTGGCCGGGGCGACGCGCACGTTCGACTGGCCGTTCCTGAACGTCGTCGGCCAGGACGGCAAGCCCGTCGGAGGGAACGTCTTCATCTGGCCGATCGTGTCGACCGGCGGCACGCTCGTGCTGCTCGCCGGACTGTGCACGGTGGCTGTTCTCGGGATGCACGCGCGCGTGGCGGTCGAGGAGTGGCTGGCGACAGTGCGCGAGTTGAGGTTCGCGATCCTCACCGTGACGTCGGTGCTGGCCCTCGCGTACGTCATGAACCTCTCCGGGCAGGCGGCCACGATCGGTCACTTCGTGGCGGCGGCCGGCGCGGGACTCGCCTTCCTGTCACCGGTGCTCGGCTGGTTCGGTGTCGCCGTCTCCGGTTCCGACACGTCGGCCAACGCGCTTTTCGGCGCCCTCCAGGTGAGCGCCGCCCATGAGTCGGGCCTCTCGCCGGAACTGCTCGCCGCCGCCAACAGTTCGGGCGGCGTGCTCGGCAAGATGATCTCGCCGCAGAACCTGACGATCGCGTGCGCGGCGGTCGGACTCGCGGGCCGGGAGGGCGACCTGTTGCGCAAGGTACTGCCGTGGAGTGTGGGGCTGCTGTTGGTGATGTGCCTGATCGTGGCCGGGCAGAGTTCACCGGTACTGGACTGGATGCTGCCCTGACCCGGACGGAACCGCGCCGGTCCCGGCCCCGGGGGAGGGCACGGCCGTTCCGGGCCGGTCGCGGTAGGCCGGCGCGGCCGCTTCGGCAAGGAGGCGGTAGGCCGGCGCGGCCGTTTCGGCAAGGAGGCGGCCCGGACGCCGGGGCCGATCCGGTAAGGACGCGGCCCCACCACAGCCGAGGCACCGCCGACTGTCGGTCTCAGCAGGTAGTTTGGGGGGCATCGTTGAGATTCCAGGAAGGTTGGCCGTGACTGCTGATCTGTCGCAGCTCGTAAAGGCGTACGACGTCCGCGGCGTGGTCCCGGACCAGTGGGACGAGTCGCTGGCCGAACTGTTCGGGGCGGCCTTCGCCCAGGTGACCGGCGCGCGCGCGATCGTCATCGGCCACGACATGCGGCCCTCGTCGCCCGGTCTGTCACGTGCCTTCGCGCGCGGGGCGGCGGCGCGCGGCGTGGACGTCACGGAGATCGGACTCTGCTCGACGGACCAGCTGTACTACGCGTCGGGCGCGTTCGACCTGCCGGGCGCGATGTTCACCGCCTCGCACAACCCGGCGCAGTACAACGGCATCAAGATGTGCCGCGCGGGCGCCACCCCGGTCGGCCAGGACACCGGCCTGGCCGAGATCCGCGAGCTGGTCGAGTCCTGGCTGGACTCGGGCGCCCCGGCCGCCTCGGACGCCACGCCGGGCACGATCACGCAGCGGGACACCCTGGAGGACTACGCGGCGTATCTGCGCTCCCTCGTGGACCTGACCTCCATCCGCCCCCTGAAGGTCGTCGTCGACGCGGGCAACGGCATGGGCGGCCACACCGTCCCGACCGTCTTCGCCGGACTGCCCCTGACGCTGGTCCCGATGTACTTCGAGCTGGACGGCACGTTCCCGAACCACGAGGCGAACCCGCTGGACCCGGCGAACCTCGTGGACCTCCAGGAGCGCGTGCGCGAGGAGGGCGCCGACATCGGCATCGCCTTCGACGGCGACGCCGACCGCTGCTTCGTCGTCGACGAGCACGGCAAGCCCGTCTCGCCGTCCGCGGTCACCGCCCTGGTCGCCGCCCGAGAGCTGGCCAGGCACGGCGGCAAGGGCACGGTCATCCACAACCTGATCACCTCCTGGTCGGTCCCCGAGGTCGTGCGGGAGAACGGCGGCACGCCGGTACGCACGCGCGTGGGCCACTCCTTCATCAAGGCCGAGATGGCCCGCACCGGCGCGATCTTCGGCGGCGAGCACTCCGCGCACTACTACTTCGCCGACTTCTGGAACGCGGACACGGGCATGCTGGCCGCCCTGCACGTCCTCGCGGCCCTGGGCGGCCAGGAGGGCCCGCTGCCCCAGCTGGTCGCCGAGTACGACCGCTACGCGGGCTCCGGGGAGATCAACTCCACGGTCGACGACCAGCAGGGCCGCCTGGCCGCGACCAAGGCCGCGTACGAGGGCCAGGACGGCGTCGAGCTGGACGAGCTGGACGGCCTGACGGTCTCGGCGGCCGACTGGTGGTTCAACGTCCGCCCGTCGAACACGGAACCGCTGCTCCGCCTGAACGTCGAGGCGAGGGACGAGACGAGGATGGCGAAGGTACGCGACGAAGTGCTCGCGATCATCAGGGGCTGAGTCCCGCCGACCGGGGCCGCGGGGGCCGCGACACAGCCCCCGGGAAGAGGCCGAACAGGGGCGGCGGAGGCGAGACAACACCTGCGCCACCCCCGGCCCCGGCCCCGCCCAACCCCGACACCCCGCCCCTTGCGGCGGTACCCTGACCAGGCCACATCACCGCACTACCCGCCCCCCGAAGGGACCCGACATGCCGCTCGAAGCCGGCCTCCTGGAGATCCTCGCCTGCCCGGCGTGCCACGCCCCCCTCAAGGAGGCGGAGAGCGAGCTGATCTGCACCGGCCAGGACTGCGGCCTCGCCTACCCCGTCCGGGACGGCATCCCTGTACTGCTCGTCGACGAGGCCCGCCGCCCCGCGTAACGGACCAACCGGCGATCGGAGGCTGCCGCCCATGCTCGACGAATCGCTGCTCGACGCCCCCGAGGCGCTCGCGGAGGCCGACCGGCGCGGACTGCTCCGCGGCGCCGCCGAAGCCGGCGCCCGGGTCCGCACCGCCGTCCGGCTCGCTGCCGAGGCGGGGATCACCGAGCTCAAGCCCGACGGCCGCCCCCGCGCCGTCCTCATCGCGGGCCCCGGCACCGCGCCCGCGGGCGTCGCCGACCTGCTCGGCGCCCTCGCCGGCGTCGGCTGCCCCGTCACCCGTATCCATCCCACCGGCGTCGCCCCCGCCGCCGGCGCCCTGCGCTGGGAACTGCCCGGCTGGGCCGGCCCCGTGGACCTCCTCCTGGTGGCCACCCCCGACGGCAGCGAACCCGGCCTCTCGCTCCTGGTCGACCAGGCGTACCGCCGAGGCTGCACCGTCGTCGCCGTGGCCCCCGCCCGCACTCCGATCACCGAGGCGGTGGACGGCGCCCACGGCCTGTTCGCGCCGATGGCGACCGCCCCGTACGACCAGGACGCACCCCTCGCCGCGTCCGCGCCCGGCGTCCTGTGGGCGCTGCTCACCCCGCTGCTCGCGCTCCTCGACCGGGCCGGGCTGCTCGCCGCACCGCCCGAGGCCCTGCAGAAGGTCGCCGACCGCCTCGACCACGTGGCCGAACGCTGCGGCCCGGCCATCGCGACCTACAACAACCCCGCCAAGACGCTCGCCGCCGACCTCGCCGACGCGCTCCCGGTGATCTGGACCGAGGGACCCACCGCGGGACCCGCGGGCCGCCGTTTCACCGCCGCGCTCGCGGAGCTGGCCGGCCGCCCCGCGCTCACCGCCGAACTCCCGGAGGCGCTGGCCGCGCACAGCGTCCTGCTGTCCGGTGCGCTCGCCGCGGGCGCCGACCCGGACGACTTCTTCCGTGACCGCGTGGAGGAGGCACAGGCCCTCCACGCGCGCGTGGTGCTGCTCCGCGACCGCCCGACCGGCGGCCTCAGCGCCGCCCCCGCCGCCCGTGAACTCGCCCTCAGCCACGACACGGCGATCAGCGAACTCGAACCGGAGGAGGGCGGCGAGCTGGAGACCCTCGCGGAGATGATCGCCATCACGGATTTCGCGGCCGTTTACCTGGCGCTCGCCTCAGGAGCCTGATCATGGCCCACACGGGGTGACCCACAGGGGTGACCCACCCGGGACGACCCGAGCCTGGTGACCCGCGCCCGCTGAGCAGCGTACGTACGGAGAAGACACTTCGATGGACCGCCTCGACAACACCGTCCGCCCCTACGCCTGGGGTTCGACCACCGCCATCCCGGGACTGCTCGGCGTGGAGCCGACCGGTGAGCCGCAGGCGGAGATGTGGATGGGCGCCCACCCGGGCGCACCCTCGGGCACCGCGCGCGGCCCGCTCAACGAGGTGATCGACGAGGCGCCCGAACGCGAGCTGGGCCCCGCGGCGGTTGCCAGGTTCGGCCCCCGCCTGCCCTTCCTGCTGAAGATCCTCGCCGCGGGCGCCCCCCTCTCCCTCCAGGTGCACCCCGATCTGGAGCAGGCGAGGGAGGGGTACGAGGACGAGGAGCACCGTGGCATCCCGATCGACGCGGGCCACCGCAACTACAAGGACGCCAACCACAAGCCCGAACTGATCTGCGCCCTCACCGAGTTCGACGGCCTGTGCGGTTTCCGTGCGCCCGGAGCGGCCGCCGAGCTGCTCGCGGGCCTCGACGTCGACTCCCTCAAGCCGTACGTCGACCTGCTGCACGCCCACCCCGAAGAGGCCGCCCTGCGCGAGGTGCTGACGGCCGTCCTCTCCGCGGACCGCGAGGAGATGGCCCACACGGTCACCGAGGCCGCGGCCGCCTGCGCCCGCCTCGGCGGCGACTACGCCCCGTACGCCGACATCGCCCACCACTACCCCGGCGACCCCGGCGTGATCGCGGCGATGCTCCTCAACTACGTCCAACTACAGCCCGGCGAGGCCCTCTTCCTGGGCGCCGGCGTCCCGCACGCCTACCTCAACGGCCTCGGCGTCGAAATCATGGCCAACTCCGACAACGTCCTGCGCTGCGGCCTGACCCCCAAGCACGTCGACGTGCCGGAACTCCTGCGCATCGTCCGCTTCGAGGCGAGCGACCCCGGCGTACTGCGCCCGGAGGCGTTCCCCGACGGTGAGGAGGTCTACGAGACCCCCATCGACGAGTTCCGCCTGTCCCGGTACGTCCTCCCGGAGGGCGCGACGCCGCACGACCTCACGCGCCCGACCCCGCAGATCCTGCTCTGCACGGCGGGTTCGGTGCAGGCGGGGGAACATCAGCTCGCCGCCGGCCAGTCCGTGTTCGTACCGGCGGGCGAAAAGGCCGAAGTGTCCGGGGACGGCACGATCTTCCGGGCCACGGTCGTCGCGTAGTGCTGCCCCGGCGGACGGCCTGACGCGCCGCTGTCGGACCGGGCTGCAACAATGGCCCACCGGCAAAGGACGGGCAAAGGCCTGCACGGCGTACGTACGAAGGGACATGGCGAACACATGAGCGCGTCAGGCGGCACCAGGGCGATCGTGGCGGCACTCGGCGCCAACCTCGCGATCGCGGTATCGAAGTTCGTGGCGTTCCTCTTCAGCGGTTCGTCGTCGATGCTCGCGGAGGCCGTGCACTCGCTCGCCGACTCGGGCAACCAGTTCCTGCTCCTGCTCGGCGGCAAGAAGGCCCAGCGCGAGGCGACCCCGCAGCACCCGTTCGGCTACGGCCGCGAGCGCTACATCTACGCCTTCCTCGTCTCCATCGTCCTCTTCTCGGTCGGCGGCATGTTCGCCGTCTACGAGGGCTACGAGAAGATCCGGCACCCGCACGAGCTGGAGCACTGGTACTGGCCGGTGGGTGTCCTGGTGTTCGCGATCATCGCCGAGGGCTTCTCCTTCCGCACCGCCATCAGGGAGTCCAACGAGCTGCGCGGCAAGCTGTCCTGGACGCAGTTCATCCGCCGGGCCAAGGCCCCCGAGCTGCCGGTCGTCCTCCTGGAGGACTTCGGCGCGCTCATCGGTCTCGTCCTCGCGCTCGGCGGCGTCGGCCTCGCCCTGATCACGGGCGACGGCATCTGGGACGGCATCGGCACGCTCTGCATCGGCATCCTGCTCATCCTGATCGCGCTCGTCCTGGCCGCCGAGACCAAGTCCCTCCTCCTGGGCGAGGCCGCGGGCGTCGACGACGTCAAGAAGATCGAGGCCGCCATCGTCGACGGCAACACGGTCACCGGCATCATCCACATGCGCACGCTCCACCTCGGCCCCGAGGAACTGCTGATCGCCGCGAAGATCGCAGTCCAGCACGACGACACGGCCGCCGAAGTCGCGCACGCCATCAACGCCGCCGAAGCCCGCATCCGCGAGGCGGTCCCGATCGCCCGCGTGATCTACCTGGAGCCGGACATCTACAGCGAGGCCGAAGCGGCAAAGGGCCCGGACCGCGAGGCGACGCCCGGGGGACCGGCGCCGACGCAGCCGACCGGGCACTGAAACGGCCCACTGATCCCTCGTCCGGCACGAACCCCCATACGTCCGTCGGCCGAGGGCGGCACCACAGCCGCCCTCGGCCGCACGACCCCAGGCCGCGACAAGCCAGATCGAGACCGGCCACAGCGAGGCCGACCCCGAAGATGATCGCTCCTTCCCAGCCGTAGTGAGCCGCACCCGAAACCCGGCATCCCCCGGCTCCGCCCCTCAGCCATGCATGGTCCGTCCGGCCGCATCCGCCGCGCGATCACTCGCACATCCTGAGCACGCCCCGCGCCCGCGCCCGGGCCTGCGGCAGCCGCCCGGCGTCCGCGCGGCCACCGGCCGGAAGTCGCCGGGCGTCCTCGGACGCGGACTGGGGCCCGCCGCGCCGCCGGTGTAGCTTGGAGGCCGAGCCAGACGTCGCTGCTGATGGCGGTCGGGCGGTCCCCAGCGGACCGGCCGAGGGAGAGAGGGCCTCCGACGGACTGCGCTGCGCGTACGCACGCACCGGGCATTGGTGTGTCCTCCGCGGGCACTCGAGGTGCCCGCGCCGCCGCGCAGACCAGCCGTATCCACCTCGCCCCAACCCCGAGGAGCAGCCCCCAATGACGACTGTCGACAACCGACAGGACTTCAAGGTCGCCGATCTCTCCCTGGCCGAGTTCGGCCGCAAGGAGATCACCCTCGCCGAGCACGAGATGCCCGGCCTGATGTCGATCCGCAAGGAGTACGCCGAGGCGCAGCCCCTCGCGGGCGCCCGCGTCACCGGCTCCCTGCACATGACGGTGCAGACCGCCGTACTCATCGAGACCCTGGTCGCCCTGGGCGCCGAGGTCCGCTGGGCCTCCTGCAACATCTTCTCCACCCAGGACCACGCCGCGGCCGCCATCGCGGTCGGCCCGAACGGCACGCCCGACAACCCGCAGGGCGTCCCGGTCTTCGCCTGGAAGGGCGAGACCCTGGAGGAGTACTGGTGGTGCACGGAGCAGGCCCTGACCTGGCCGAACACCCCCACCGGCGGCCCGAACATGATCCTGGACGACGGCGGTGACGCCACCCTCCTCGTCCACAAGGGCGTCGAGTACGAGAAGGACGGCAAGGTTCCGTCCGTCGACACCGCGGAGTCCGACGAGCACCGCGTCATCCTCGAACTCCTGCACCGCACCATCACCGACGGCTCGCAGAAGTGGACCCAGCTCGCCTCGGAGATCCGCGGCGTGACCGAGGAGACCACGACGGGCGTGCACCGCCTGTACGAGATGCACCGCGACGGCACCCTCCTGTTCCCGGCGATCAACGTGAACGACGCCGTCACCAAGTCGAAGTTCGACAACAAGTACGGCTGCCGCCACTCCCTGATCGACGGCATCAACCGCGCCACCGACGTCCTGATCGGCGGCAAGACCGCGGTCGTCTGCGGCTATGGCGACGTGGGCAAGGGCTGTGCGGAGTCCCTGCGCGGCCAGGGCGCCCGCGTGATCGTCACCGAGATCGACCCGATCTGCGCCCTGCAGGCGGCGATGGACGGCTACCAGGTCACGACCCTCGACGAGGTCATCGACAAGGCCGACATCTTCGTCACCACGACGGGCAACAAGGACATCATCATGGCCTCGGACATGGCCAAGATGAAGCACCAGGCGATCGTGGGCAACATCGGCCACTTCGACAACGAGATCGACATGGCCGGCCTTGCGCAGATCCCGGGCATCGTCAAGGACGAGGTCAAGCCGCAGGTCCACACCTGGAAGTTCCCCGACGGCAAGGTCCTCATCGTCCTCTCCGAGGGCCGCCTGCTGAACCTGGGCAACGCCACCGGCCACCCGTCGTTCGTGATGTCCAACTCCTTCGCGGACCAGACCCTGGCCCAGATCGAGCTGTTCACCAAGCCCGACGAGTACCCGACCGACGTCTACGTGCTGCCCAAGCACCTCGACGAGAAGGTCGCCCGCCTCCACCTCGACTCGCTCGGCGTGAAGCTGACGACGCTCCGCCCCGAGCAGGCCGCGTACATCGGCGTCGAGGTCGAGGGCCCGTTCAAGTCGGACCACTACCGCTACTGATACCGCCGCTGAGTCGGTAACCCAGCATGCGGTAGGTGCGTCCGTGCACTGACGCACCCTTCAGCAGCAGGTCCCAGGCAGGCCCCCGCACCCCCGTGCCGGGGGCCTGCCCGTTTCCGGACCAGCCCGTCAAGACCCAGGACCCCCATGCCCCGCGGCCGATATTCGCTTCACGACCCGCACGACCACACCCCCCTCGGTGAAGAGCACTTCCACTGCGCGCCCGGCCCCTCCGGCTGGCGCTACGTCTCCCAGCTGACCACCCCCTCCGGCGACCACGCCGGCTCCGTCGACCTCGCCCTCGACGACCTCGGCCGCCCCATCCGCCTTGAACTTCACGCCGCGAGCTGGCAGGTCCGCGGCGCCGCCCTCGAGGGCGTCACCTGGGTCCGCACCGACCCCACCGGCACGCATGCCACCGAAGGCAATGTCCGCGCCCACGCCTTCACCGGCACGTCCCCGGCATTCCTCGTCGCCACCGCCCGTCTCCTGCGCCTCACCCCCTCTTCCGCCGCGACCCGCGTACGCCTCGTCGCCTTCACGGACCCCGTCCTCGCCCCCCGCACCGTGGACCAGTCCTGGGCCTTGATCTCGAGAGAAGCACACGCCACTGACAACGGCCCCCTGACCGTGGACGAATACCAGGTCACAGCCCTGGACACGGGGGAGCAGCACACTGTCCACATCTCCGGCGACGTCGTGCTCGCGGCACCCGGCATCGAGCTGGAGCACCTCGAGTCGCCGCCGTCGGCATCCGCGTGAGAAACCGAAAGGCCCGCCCGATCGCCGACACCGGCCCGTGAGCGGCCAACGCCGCTGACGCCGCCCCGGGCCGGCCTGTTCGGCCGGCGTACGCCTACGCGGGCGGCGCGAATCCGGTGGCGGGGCGGTCCGGCCGCTTGTCCTGAGCCGGGTCGGAGGACGGAGCGTGGGGTCGAGCGTGTGCCTGCGGCTGCGTAGGCGTCGCGGGCTGGACCGAGGAAAGCGACGGATAGGACGGATCAGCGGGAACCGTCAGCCGTCGCCCCGCCGTATGGCCTGCGCCCGGCCCCTGAGCCACCGGCCCTCCCACGGCCGGGGCCGCACTTCCGGCGACGCCTTCGCCCATGCCCGCTCCAGCGCCGAACGCGCGCCGAGCCTCCCGCGCCTGCCGTTCCTGCACCACGGCCGCCAGATACGCGGCCGGCGGAACCTCCGGAGGCGCAGGCGTTCCCGTGCACGCCGCGAGATCGGCCGCGAGCCGCTCCGCCATCGTCCAGCCGACCTGCGGATCCAGCTGTTGCATCCGCGTCAGGTACTGACGAATCGCGAGCCACAGCCCGTCCGGGACCGCCGACAGATCGAGGCCGGAGAACCGTCCGGCCAGCCAGGGGGGAGGCGGAGGCACGAAGGCGGCACGCCCGGTCGGCACCCGCTCCCGTACGACCAACGTCCCCGCGAAGACATCGCCGAGCCGTCGTCCTCGCGCCGACACGAGGGAGGCGATGCACGCGACGATCCCGAACGTCATCAGAATCTCGATCACCCCGACCGCGCCCCGCACCAGCGCATGCCGGAACCGGATCGGCCCACCGTCGTCGCGCACCACCCGCAGCCCACAGGCCAGCTTCCCGAGCGAGCGCCCATGGCTGAGCGTCTCCACCGCGATCGGCCCGCCCACCAGCACCAGCACAAAAGCCGCGGCCGACACCGCGAACCGCGCCGCCTCATCCAGCCCGGCCGTCGAAGCCACCAAGGCGATGGTCACGAGGACATAGGCGAGCACCGCCACGGTCAGGTCGAGCAACACGGCCAGCGCCCGGCTCGGCAGCTTCGCGGGGCGCAGCTCCAGCGCCACCGCCTCGCCTGTCACTAGCTCACTCACGCTTGCCGTCCTTCCCTGCCCCGCCCCGTGAACCGCCAGTCTGCCAAGCTGAGGGCACATCGCGCCGCAGTACGACAAGCTGACACGCAGTACGAGAGGACGAGGAGCAGTACATCCCATGGACCTCGACGTCTATGTGTCCGCCCACCGTGCCGAGTGGGACCGTCTGGATGACCTGCTGCGCCGCCGACGTCGGCTCACCGGAGCGGAGGCCGACGAACTCGTCGCCCTCTACCAGCGGACCGCGACGCACCTCTCCGTCATCCAGTCCAGCGCCCCGGACCCCCAGCTCACGGGCCGTCTCAGCCAACTCGTGGCACGCGCGCGCAGTGCGGTGACAGGGACCCGCCGGGCCTCTTGGCGTGATGTCACACGCTTCCTTGCGTACGGATTCCCCGCCGCGGTCTACCGAGCGCGCCACTGGTGGGTTCCCACCGCGTTGCTCTCCACGGTGACAGCGGTCCTCCTGGGGTGGTGGATCGGCACACACCCCGAGGTCCAGTCCTCGATCGCGGCCCCCAGCGAACTGCGCGCTCTCACCCGCCCCGGCGGCGAGTACGAGACGTACTACTCCAGCCACCCCGCCGCGTCCTTCGCGGCCCAGGTGTGGACGAACAATGCTCAGGCTGCCGCGATGTGCCTGGTTCTGGGCATCTTCCTGGGCCTTCCCGTCCTCTGGATCCTGTTCCAGAACATGCTCAACCTGGGTGTGGGCCTCGGCCTGATGTCCTCGGCGGGCCGCCTCGACACCTTCCTGGGTCTCGTTCTCCCGCACGGCCTTCTGGAACTGACGGCCGTCTTCGTAGCCGCCGGCACAGGCCTGCGCCTTGGTTGGACCCTCATCGACCCCGGCCCCCGCTCCCGCCGCACCGCACTCGCGGAAGAAGGCCGCGCCGCCCTGGGCATGGCCGTAGGTCTCGCCCTGGTCCTCTTCGTCTCCGGCGCCATCGAAGGCTTCGTCACTCCGTCGGGCCTGCCGACCTGGGCTCGAATAGGCATAGGCATCGCCGCTGAACTGGCGTTTCTGACGTACGTCTATGTCCTGGGAGGCCGCGCGACACGAGCCGGCGACACCGGTGACATCGAGGCGGCGGAGCGCAGCGCGACCGTTCCGACGGCCGCGTGAGGTGCGAGCGCTGCGCCGATGTGCGTTGCCCTCCGTTGACCTGCTAGTCTCCTGTTCGCCCCGCAGGAGCCGTTGACACGGCTCAGGCGAGGAGGTAGATTTGAACAGTTGCCTAGAACTGGACACGTCCGGTGGCATCGGTTAGAGTCTGCTTGCTTCCGGAGAACATTGATTTCCGAGAAGCCACTCCCGATGATTCGGAAATGGAAGCCGGTAAATCCGGCCCAGAACTTCTGATAAAGTCGGAACCGCCGGAAAGGGAAACGCGAAAGCGGAAACCTGGAAAGCGCCGAGGAAATCGGATCGGAAAACGGTCTGATAGAGTCGGAAACGCAAGACCGAAGGGAAGCGCCCGGAGGAAAGCCTGAGAGAGTCTCTCGGGTGAGTACAAAGGAAGCGTCCGTTCCTTGAGAACTCAACAGCGTGCCAAAAATCAACGCCAGATATGTTGATACCCCGTCTCCGGCCGATCGGCTGGGACGAGGTTCCTTTGAAAAAGTCCTGCCGACGTTGTTCGGTAGGCGCACAGCGAGGACGCTGTGAACGGCTGGGCTTATTCCGCCCGGCCGTTCCGCTCTCGTGGTGTCGTCCCGATTACGGGAAAACATTCACGGAGAGTTTGATCCTGGCTCAGGACGAACGCTGGCGGCGTGCTTAACACATGCAAGTCGAACGATGAAGCCCTTCGGGGTGGATTAGTGGCGAACGGGTGAGTAACACGTGGGCAATCTGCCCTGCACTCTGGGACAAGCCCTGGAAACGGGGTCTAATACCGGATAATACTCTCGCAGGCATCTGTGAGGGTTAAAAGCTCCGGCGGTGCAGGATGAGCCCGCGGCCTATCAGCTTGTTGGTGAGGTAGTGGCTCACCAAGGCGACGACGGGTAGCCGGCCTGAGAGGGCGACCGGCCACACTGGGACTGAGACACGGCCCAGACTCCTACGGGAGGCAGCAGTGGGGAATATTGCACAATGGGCGAAAGCCTGATGCAGCGACGCCGCGTGAGGGATGACGGCCTTCGGGTTGTAAACCTCTTTCAGCAGGGAAGAAGCGAAAGTGACGGTACCTGCAGAAGAAGCGCCGGCTAACTACGTGCCAGCAGCCGCGGTAATACGTAGGGCGCAAGCGTTGTCCGGAATTATTGGGCGTAAAGAGCTCGTAGGCGGCTTGTCACGTCGGGTGTGAAAGCCCGGGGCTTAACCCCGGGTCTGCATTCGATACGGGCTAGCTAGAGTGTGGTAGGGGAGATCGGAATTCCTGGTGTAGCGGTGAAATGCGCAGATATCAGGAGGAACACCGGTGGCGAAGGCGGATCTCTGGGCCATTACTGACGCTGAGGAGCGAAAGCGTGGGGAGCGAACAGGATTAGATACCCTGGTAGTCCACGCCGTAAACGGTGGGAACTAGGTGTTGGCGACATTCCACGTCGTCGGTGCCGCAGCTAACGCATTAAGTTCCCCGCCTGGGGAGTACGGCCGCAAGGCTAAAACTCAAAGGAATTGACGGGGGCCCGCACAAGCAGCGGAGCATGTGGCTTAATTCGACGCAACGCGAAGAACCTTACCAAGGCTTGACATACACCGGAAAGCATTAGAGATAGTGCCCCCCTTGTGGTCGGTGTACAGGTGGTGCATGGCTGTCGTCAGCTCGTGTCGTGAGATGTTGGGTTAAGTCCCGCAACGAGCGCAACCCTTGTTCTGTGTTGCCAGCATGCCCTTCGGGGTGATGGGGACTCACAGGAGACCGCCGGGGTCAACTCGGAGGAAGGTGGGGACGACGTCAAGTCATCATGCCCCTTATGTCTTGGGCTGCACACGTGCTACAATGGCCGATACAATGAGCTGCGATACCGCAAGGTGGAGCGAATCTCAAAAAGTCGGTCTCAGTTCGGATTGGGGTCTGCAACTCGACCCCATGAAGTTGGAGTTGCTAGTAATCGCAGATCAGCATTGCTGCGGTGAATACGTTCCCGGGCCTTGTACACACCGCCCGTCACGTCACGAAAGTCGGTAACACCCGAAGCCGGTGGCCCAACCCCTTGTGGGAGGGAGCTGTCGAAGGTGGGACTGGCGATTGGGACGAAGTCGTAACAAGGTAGCCGTACCGGAAGGTGCGGCTGGATCACCTCCTTTCTAAGGAGCACTTCTTACCGATCCCTTCGGGGTGAGGTCAGAGGCCAGTACATCAGCGACTGTCTGATGCTGGTTGCTCAAGGGTGGAACGTTGATTATTCGGCACACTCGACCTGCTCAGGTTGGCAAGTACTGCTTCGGCGTGGAAAGCGAACATGGGAGGGCGAGGGTGTCGGGCACGCTGTTGGGTGTCTGAGGGTACGGCCGATTGTGGCTGCCTTCAGTGCCGGCCCCGGTAAAGATCTGCTTCGGCGGGTTGTGACGGGTGGTTGGTCGTTGTTTGAGAACTGCACAGTGGACGCGAGCATCTGTGGCCAAGTTTTTAAGGGCGCACGGTGGATGCCTTGGCACCAGGAACCGATGAAGGACGTGGGAGGCCACGATAGTCCCCGGGGAGCCGTCAACCAGGCTTTGATCCGGGGGTTTCCGAATGGGGAAACCCGGCAGTCGTCATGGGCTGTCACCCATACCTGAACACATAGGGTATGTGGAGGGAACGCGGGGAAGTGAAACATCTCAGTACCCGCAGGAAGAGAAAACAACCGTGATTCCGGGAGTAGTGGCGAGCGAAACTGGATGAGGCCAAACCGTATGCGTGTGAGACCCGGCAGGGGTTGCGTATACGGGGTTGTGGGATCTCTCTTTTACGGTCTGCCGGCCGTGAGACGAGTCAGAAACCGTTGATGTAGGCGAAGGACATGCGAAAGGTCCGGCGTAGAGGGTAAGACCCCCGTAGTCGAAACATCAGCGGCTCGTTTGAGAGACACCCAAGTAGCACGGGGCCCGAGAAATCCCGTGTGAATCTGGCGGGACCACCCGCTAAGCCTAAATATTCCCTGGTGACCGATAGCGGATAGTACCGTGAGGGAATGGTGAAAAGTACCGCGGGAGCGGAGTGAAATAGTACCTGAAACCGTGTGCCTACAAGCCGTGGGAGCGTCGCGCATCGAGTTTACTCGGTGCGTCGTGACTGCGTGCCTTTTGAAGAATGAGCCTGCGAGTTTGCGGTGTGTTGCGAGGTTAACCCGTGTGGGGAAGCCGTAGCGAAAGCGAGTCCGAATAGGGCGATTTAGTAGCGCGCTCAAGACCCGAAGCGGAGTGATCTAGCCATGGGCAGGTTGAAGCGGAGGTAAGACTTCGTGGAGGACCGAACCCACCAGGGTTGAAAACCTGGGGGATGACCTGTGGTTAGGGGTGAAAGGCCAATCAAACTCCGTGATAGCTGGTTCTCCCCGAAATGCATTTAGGTGCAGCGTCGTGTGTTTCTTGCCGGAGGTAGAGCACTGGATAGGCGATGGGCCCTACCGGGTTACTGACCTTAGCCAAACTCCGAATGCCGGTAAGTGAGAGCGCGGCAGTGAGACTGTGGGGGATAAGCTCCATGGTCGAGAGGGAAACAGCCCAGAGCATCGACTAAGGCCCCTAAGCGTACGCTAAGTGGGAAAGGATGTGGAGTCGCACAGACAACCAGGAGGTTGGCTTAGAAGCAGCCACCCTTGAAAGAGTGCGTAATAGCTCACTGGTCTAGTGATTCCGCGCCGACAATGTAGCGGGGCTCAAGCGTACCGCCGAAGTCGTGTCATTCATACAATAGGGCCAACGCCTGTATGGATGGGTAGGGGAGCGTCGTGTGCCGGGTGAAGCCGCGCCGGAAGGCAGTGGTGGACGGTTCACGAGTGAGAATGCAGGCATGAGTAGCGATACACACGTGAGAAACGTGTGCGCCGATTGACTAAGGGTTCCTGGGTCAAGCTGATCTGCCCAGGGTAAGTCGGGACCTAAGGCGAGGCCGACAGGCGTAGTCGATGGATAACCGGTTGATATTCCGGTACCCGCTGTGAAGCGTCAAACATCGAGCCCATTAATGCTAAGGCCGTGAAGCCGCCCTGGAGCCTTCGGGCAAAGGGGAGTGGTGGAGCCGCTGACCCAAGGTGGTAGTAGGTGAGTGATGGGGTGACGCAGGAAGGTAGTCCATCCCGGGCGGTGGTTGTCCCGGGGTAAGGGTGTAGGCCGTGCGATAGGTAAATCCGTCGCGCATTAAGGCTGAGACCTGATGCCGAGCCGATTGTGGTGAAGTGGATGATCCTATGCTGTCGAGAAAAGCCTCTAGCGAGTTTCATGGCGGCCCGTACCCTAAACCGACTCAGGTGGTCAGGTAGAGAATACCGAGGCGTTCGGGTGAACTATGGTTAAGGAACTCGGCAAAATGCCCCCGTAACTTCGGGAGAAGGGGGGCCATCACTGGTGATCCAATTTACTTGGTGAGCTGGGGGTGGCCGCAGAGACCAGCGAGAAGCGACTGTTTACTAAAAACACAGGTCCGTGCGAAGCCGTAAGGCGATGTATACGGACTGACGCCTGCCCGGTGCTGGAACGTTAAGGGGACCGGTTAGTCAAACTTCGGTTTGGCGAAGCTGAGAACTTAAGCGCCAGTAAACGGCGGTGGTAACTATAACCATCCTAAGGTAGCGAAATTCCTTGTCGGGTAAGTTCCGACCTGCACGAATGGCGTAACGACTTCTCGACTGTCTCAACCATAGGCCCGGTGAAATTGCACTACGAGTAAAGATGCTCGTTTCGCGCAGCAGGACGGAAAGACCCCGGGACCTTTACTACAGTTTGATATTGGTGTTCGGTTCGGCTTGTGTAGGATAGCTGGGAGACTTTGAAGCCCGCACGCCAGTGTGGGTGGAGTCGTCGTTGAAATACCAGTCTGGTCGTGCTGGATGTCTAACCTGGGTCCGTGATCCGGATCAGGGACAGTGTCTGATGGGTAGTTTAACTGGGGCGGTTGCCTCCTAAAGAGTAACGGAGGCGCCCAAAGGTTCCCTCAGCCTGGTTGGCAATCAGGTGTTGAGTGTAAGTGCACAAGGGAGCTTGACTGTGAGACCGACGGGTCGAGCAGGGACGAAAGTCGGGACTAGTGATCCGGCGGTGGCTTGTGGAAGCGCCGTCGCTCAACGGATAAAAGGTACCCCGGGGATAACAGGCTGATCTTCCCCAAGAGTCCATATCGACGGGATGGTTTGGCACCTCGATGTCGGCTCGTCGCATCCTGGGGCTGGAGTCGGTCCCAAGGGTTGGGCTGTTCGCCCATTAAAGCGGTACGCGAGCTGGGTTTAGAACGTCGTGAGACAGTTCGGTCCCTATCCGCTGCGCGCGCAGGAATATTGAGAAGGGCTGTCCCTAGTACGAGAGGACCGGGACGGACGAACCTCTGGTGTGCCAGTTGTCCTGCCAAGGGCATGGCTGGTTGGCTACGTTCGGGAGGGATAACCGCTGAAAGCATCTAAGCGGGAAGCCTGCTTCGAGATGAGTATTCCCACCTCCTTGAGAGGGTAAGGCTCCCAGTAGACGACTGGGTTGATAGGCCAGATCTGGAAGGCGGGTAACCGCTGGAGGTGACTGGTACTAATAGGCCGAGGGCTTGTCCTCAGTTGCTCGCGTCCACTGTGTTGGTTCTGAAACCACGAACAACCCCATTCCATGGTCACGGGATGGTGCGGTTGACAGTTTCATAGTGTTTCGGTGGTCATAGCGTGAGGGAAACGCCCGGTTACATTCCGAACCCGGAAGCTAAGCCTTACAGCGCCGATGGTACTGCAGGGGGGACCCTGTGGGAGAGTAGGACGCCGCCGAACAAATTTTATAGAAAACCCCCGCCCGGGATTCCCGGTGCGGGGGTTTTCTGTTTTCCCGGGTCGTTCAGAGAGAGGCGAGCCTCATTCAAAAGGCCTTCCTGTCTCTGTGCGGCGTCATAGGCGGCCGGCGGCCTTCAGTGCCAGATACGCGTCGGCCAGGGCAGGTGCGAGGTCGTCCGGAGTCGCGTCGACGACCGTGACTCCGTGACGGCGCAGTTGTTCGGCCGTGCGATGGCGGTCCGTCTGAGCCTGAGCCGCGGCGGCAGCCTCGTAGACCGCGTCCGTGTTGCCGCGTGCCGTCGCCATGTGGGCGATGTACGGGTCCGCCACCGATGCGACCAGGACCGTATGGCGCTGGGTGAGCCTGGGCAGCACCGGGAGGAGCCCCTCCTCGATGGGGGCTGCGTCGAGGCTGGTCAACAGGACGATCAGGGAGCGGCGCGGGGCCGTCCGCAGTGCGGTCGCCGTAAGTCCGCGCGCGTCCGTTTCAATGAGCTCCGGTTCCAGTGTCGCCATTGCGTTGACCAGGGACGGGAGGACGTCGCGTGCCGCGCGGCCCTGGACCAGGGCGCGTACCCGGCGGTCGTAGGCGAGGAGGTCCACGCGGTCGCCGGCCCGGGAGGCCAGGGCCGCGAGGAGGAGGGCCGCGTCCATGGAAGCATCCAGGCGCGGCGCGTCGCCGACTCGGCCGGCCGAGGTGCGGCCCGTGTCGAGGGCCAGAAGGATGTGGCGGTCACGTTCGGGACGCCAGGTGCGCACGGCGACCGTCGACTGGCGGGCTGTCGCCCGCCAGTCGATCGAGCGGGTGTCGTCACCAGGAACGTACTCGCGGAGGCTGTCGAACTCCGTGCCCTGACCGCGGATCAGCACGCTGGTGCGGCCGTCGAGTTCGCGTAGGCGCGCCAGCTTGGAAGGGAGATGCTTGCGGCTCGTGAAGGGCGGCAGGACTCGTACCGTCCAGGGGACTTTGTGGCTCCCCTGACGGGAGAACAGGCCGAGCGGGCCGTATGAGCGGATGGTGACGCGGGCCGCCTGGCGGTCGCCACGGCGGGTGGGGCGCAGCCGGGTCGTCAGACGGCGGCGTTCGCCCGGAGGGACCGTCAGGCGGTGCCGGGACGCGGCTACTTCGGTACCCGGCTCCCAACTGCTCGGCGGCCAGGCGTCGCGCAGACGGGCGCGCAAAGGGCGGCCCGAAGGGTTCGTGACGGTGAGCGTCACGTCGACCGTTTCACCGAGACGTACGGATGTGTCGCCGGAGCGGGTGAGGCCCAAGCGGCGTACGGGGGCGGCCAGCGCGAAGTCGCAGGCGCAGCCCAGTGCCAGGGGAGCGTTGACGGCGAGGATGCCGGCCCAGCTGGGTTCCCAGATGCCTACGGGGAGGGTGCCGAGAGCCGCCAGCAGGGCGGCGCGTCCCGTGAGTGCCATCAGCGGGGGACGGGAACGTGGGCGAGGATCGCGTTGATGACCGAGTCGGCCGTCACGCCCTCCATCTCGGCCTCCGGGCGGAGTTGGATGCGATGCCGGAGCGTGGGGAGGGCCAGGGCTTTCACATCGTCGGGGATCACGTAGTCGCGGCCGGTCAGCCAGGCCCAGGCTCGGGAGGTGGCCAGCAGCGCCGTTGCGCCGCGCGGCGACACACCGAGGGTGAGGGACGGGGATTCGCGGGTGGCGCGGCAGATGTCCACTACGTAGCCGGTGATTTCGGGGGAGACGGCCGTCTTGGCGACTGCGGCGCGGGCGGCCTCCAGATCGGCCGGGCCCGCCACGGGGCGTACGCCGGCGGCGCGCAGGTCGCGCGGGTTGAAACCCTCGGCGTGGCGCGTGAGGACGTCGATCTCATCCTGGCGGGAAGGGAGAGGGATCGTCAGTTTGAGGAGGAAGCGGTCCAGTTGGGCTTCGGGGAGGGGGTACGTGCCCTCGTACTCGACCGGGTTCTGCGTCGCTGCCACCAGGAACGGTTCCGGGAGCGGGCGCGGAGTGCCGTCGACCGTGACCTGGCGTTCCTCCATCGCTTCGAGGAGGGACGACTGGGTCTTCGGCGGGGTCCGGTTGATCTCGTCGGCGAGCAGGAGGTTGGTGAAGACCGGGCCGGGCTGGAAGGAGAACTCGGCGGTGCGGGCGTCGTAGACGAGGGAGCCGGTGATGTCACTCGGCATCAGGTCGGGGGTGAACTGGACGCGTTTGGTCTCCAGTTCGAGCGCGGATGCGAGGGCGCGGACGAGCAGCGTCTTGGCGACTCCGGGGACTCCTTCGAGGAGAACGTGTCCGCGGCAGAGGAGGGCGACGACGAGGCCGGTCACGGCGGGGTCCTGGCCGACCACGGCTTTGGCGATCTCGGTGCGCAGGGCCTCCAGGGAGGAGCGGGCGGTGCCCGCATCCCCGGCGAACCCGGCGTTGTCAGTGGTCGGGGCCATCATGGACGGCGTACCTCTCTTTCGAGGGCGTCGAGTTGGTCGGCGAGTGCGATCAGGGCCGCGTCGTCGCGGGGCGGCGGCCCGAAGAGCAGGGCGTGCAGGGCCTGTCCGTCGTCGCGGAGGTGGGCGGACAGGGCGGGGAGCAGGGCTTCGGGCGCGTGCGCCTGGGCGACGGGGACGCCTACGAGGGGGGCGAGGCGAGTGCGGGTGGTGGAGCGCAGAGCAGCGGCCGCGCGGTCGCGGGCGTTGGCTTTGCGGTAGAGGCGGGCGCGGCCTTCGACGGTTTCGGAGGCGCGGATCGCCACGGGGAGCCGTTCGGGTACGAGGGGGCCGAGTCGGCGTGCCCGCCAGAGGGCGGCCAGCGCTGCCGCGATGAAGAGCTGCAGTGTGCCCCACAGCCAGCCCGAGGGGAGCAGGTCCATGAAGGTGCGGTCGCCCGTGTCGGTGGCCGAGTCGTCGGAGAGCGAGAGGAGGTACCAGACCAGGTGGGAGCGGGAGCCGAGCAGTTGGAGGGCGAGCGAGGCGTTGCCCTGCTCGTCGAGGCGGTCGTTGTAGAGGATGTCGGGAGCGCCGAGCACGACGGTGTCGCCGTTCCCGGACGCGGCCGGTACGCGTACGAGGGTGGGCAGACCGTCGCTGGGGTAGCACGAGTCGGCGTGGGAGACGCTCGTGGTGTAGCGGATGCCGCCCGTGTCGGCGGCGCCCGCGCGGCGGGCGGCCGGCAGTCCGCAGCCGGGGGTGAGCTTCGAATCGAAGCTGAGGGCGGGGTCGGCGGTGACGCCCGGGGCGAGGGTGCCGATCGAGGGGGACTTGGCGGCGATGAGGACCGTACGGCCGCCGGAGCTCTCCGTCGCCGCGTACAGGAGGGACTGTTGGCGGTGCGTCAGCAGATCCGGGACCGCGATCAGGAGGGTCGTGCCGGGGCCGGCGGCGGTGCGTGCCTCGCTGAGTGTGGTGACCACGCGCGTGGAGACGCCCCGGTCGGCGAGGAGTTCGGCGACGGCACGGCTGCCGTAGGGGTCGGCGGAGCGTGGGTCGAGGCGGCCGTGCTGGTCCCCGGAGCGGATCGCGGCGATCGCGACGGCGGCCGCCAGGAGGATCACGAGGGCGAGCACGACACCGCGCGCGCGGGTCCACACCTGGCGGGCGGTGGCGGAGGCCGAGGTGGACGGAAGCGCGGCCTCGGCGGTCATTCGGCGGCTCCCTGGCGGGCGCTGTGGGCCGTGCTGTGGGCGTTGCTCATGAGCACGGGCCGGGTCCGGTCCACGTCGGCGTCGAGGGCGGCGAGGCGCTGGTACGTTCCTTCTCCCGCGGCCCGTCCGCCGTATGTGACGTCGTCGAAGTCCCGGGCCGCGGCGCGCAGTCGCTCGGCGTGGACGGGAAGCGTACGGCCCGCTTCCGAGGCCGCCTCGTCGGCGGTGCGGCCCGGGCGCACGTCGAGGAGGGCGCGTTCCTCCAGGGATCGGACAACGGCACGCATGCGCTCCTGGACGGCCTGGTTCCAGTGGCCCTGGGCGGCGTGGGCCTCGGCGGCCGCGCGGTGTTCGGCGGCGCTGCGGGGGCGGTCCTCGAACAGCGCGGCCGCCGGGAGCGGGGCCCTGCCCGGGGTGCCCAGGCGCCACCACAGGGCGCCGCCGACCGCCAGCACGGCAAGCACGATGACGAGGAGGCCGAGTGCGCCGCCCGGTGTCGCGGTGGACGCGGCGTTGAACAGGCGGTCGACCCAGTCCCAGAAGGCGTTCAGGGCACGTTCGAACAGGCTGGGATCGTTCTTGTGGTACATCCGCTTCGACAGTTCCCGCCGGGCGGCCTCCCGCGCGGGATCGCGCGGGATCGTCACCGGTGGTTCGTCGCCGGAGGGCAACAGCGTGCGTACGACTGTTCCGGCTGCGCGCGGCAGGGCCGGCACCGCTGTGAGAACTCCCCCCGCCAGGCTCACCGCATCAGCTCCCCGCAGTGGTGCCGGGGGCGGTGGAGCCGTAGTCCTGGACGCCGGCGGCGCGGGCCAGGTCGAGGTCGAGGGCTTCGCGGCGGATGCGCTGGTCGATGTAGAGCAGCACGGTCACGCCCGCGGTGATGGGGAACGTGAGCATGGCACCGATCACCGAGCCGACCCCGCTCACGATGAGGAACGTCCAGCCGAGGCCGCCGGTGCCGCTGGTGAGGATGCCGGAGATGCCGTCGCCGCTCAGCGCGGCGGCCAGGAAGGCGAACGGGATCACGACGATCGACGCGACGATGTTGGCGATGATCGTGGCGAGCAGCTGGATGCCGAAGACGCGCCACCACGAGCCGCGCACGAGTTTCGCGGAGCGGCTCATCGACTTCCGGATGCTCTGCCTCTCGAGCATCAGGGCGGGCGAGGCGAGCGAGAAGCGGATCATCACCCAGAGCGCGCACACCGCCGCGGCGAGGCCACCGAGGACGGCCAGCGAGGCGCCCGCGTCCGTCGCGCCGGCGAGGACGACGAGTACCCCGGGCAGTGCGCCGACGGCGATGATGGCGAGGCCGATGAGCGGCAGCAGGAAGGTCAGGCCGAACAACTTCAGCAGCTGGGGCCGCGCGTCGCGCCAGGCCTCGGCGGTCGTCACCGACTTGCCGAGCACCGCCCGGCTGGTCACGGTCGTGAGCAGGGCGGTCGCGACGATGGTGCCGAGGAGGGTGATCAGGAGGACGACGCCGGAGTTCAGCAGGGCCTCGCCCATGGCGCGGCTGAGCTCGCTGACGGTGGCGCTCGGGTCGTTGAGGGTGTCCGTGCCGGCGCTGTCGTCCAGGACGAGCCCCTGGAGCAGGATGACGAGGATCTGCGTGAAGACGGCGACGGCCAGCGAGATGCCGAGGACCGTGCGCCAGTACATGCGCATGGTGGAGACCGCGCCGTCGAGGATCTCGCCGACGCCGAGCGGGCGCAGCGGGATCACGCCGGGCTTGGCCGCGGGCGGCGGGCCGCCCCAGTTGCCGCCCCAGCCGGCCGGTCCCCCCGGACCTCCGTAGCCGGGTCCGCCCCAGGCACCGCTCTGGCCGCCGTGACCTCCCGGGCCGCCGGGATGCCGGCCGCCCCATCCCGGGCCGGGCGGTGGTGGTGGCGGGGCCTGGCCCGGGCCCTGGGGGTGGGGAGCGGTCCACTGCCCGGGCGGGGGCTGCTCCTTGGACCAGTTCGAGGGCGGCTGCGACTGGTCCGCGCCGCTCTGGTCCGAGGGCTGCTCCGGGGGCTGCGCGGCGCCGGAGGCGTCCGGCTCCTGCCCGTCGGAGGAGGCAGATCCGGGCGAGGCCCAGCCCGGAGTGTCTTTCATCGTCGCTCCTTCACGCTGCCCGTGGTCCGCGGTCGCGGCGGCGGGTTGGCAGCCATCGTGCCACGGTGGGCCCGTCGAGGGACCGGGGGCCGGGTGGGCTGCACACCTTCAATTGTCCGCCGGATACGGGGCAGACTGACCGCATGGCTGATCAGTACGCGCAATCAGGCGAGGACAACCGGCCGACGGAGATACCGGCGATTCGTTGGGACGAACCGCCCGAGGGACCTGTGCTGGTCCTTCTCGACCAGACAAGGCTGCCGGCCGAGGAGGTCGAGCTGGTGTGCACGGACGCGCCGGCGCTGGTGGAGGCGATTCGCACGCTCGCCGTGCGCGGGGCACCGCTGCTCGGGATCGCCGGGGCGTACGGCGTCGCGCTCGCCGCCGCGCGCGGCTTCGACGTGGACGAGGCCGCCCAGGCGCTGTCCGGCGCCCGGCCGACCGCGGTGAACCTCGCTGTCGGCGTGCGCCGGGCCCGGGCCGCGTACCGGGACGCGCTCGCCGGGGGCGGTGATCCGGAGCGGGCCGCGGCGGCGGCACTCCAGGCGGCGCGGGCGCTGCACCGGGAGGACGCCGAGGCGAGCGCGCGGATGGCTGAGCACGGCCTTGCGCTGCTCGACGAGCTGCTGCCGGGCGGTGGGCACCGGCTGCTGACGCACTGCAACACCGGGGCGCTGGTGTCCGGGGGTGAGGGAACGGCGTTCGCGGTGGCGTTGGCGGCGCACCGGGAGGGGCGGCTGCGCAGGCTGTGGGTGGACGAAACGCGGCCTTTGCTGCAAGGTGCTCGTCTGACGGCGTACGAGGCGGCGCGCAACGGGATGGCGTACACCTTGCTCACGGACAACGCGGCCGGCTCGCTGTTCGCGGCGGGGGAAGTGGACGCGGTGCTGATCGGGGCCGATCGCATCGCGGCCGACGGTTCGGTGGCGAACAAGGTGGGGAGCTATCCGCTCGCGGTCCTTGCCAGGTATCACCATGTGCCGTTCATTGTGGTGGCGCCGGTGACGACGGTGGATCCGGACACCCCGGACGGGGCATCCATCGAGGTCGAACAGCGTGCCGGTCATGAAGTGACCGAGGTCACAGCACCCCAGGTGCCGGTGGCGGGAGCGGAAGCAGGAGGCGGGATACCGGTGGCACCACTGGGGACCCAGGCGTACAACCCGGCGTTCGACGTGACGCCGCCCGAGCTGGTGACGGCGATCGTCACCGAAGAGGGCGCCGTCTCGCCCGTCACGGCATCGGCGCTCGCCGAGCTGTGTGCCAGGTCACGCCAGGTAACGATTAGCTAATGGGATGATGTCGTTTATGAAGGGACGAGTCCTTGTCGTCGATGACGACACCGCACTGGCCGAGATGCTCGGCATTGTGTTGCGTGGTGAAGGTTTTGAGCCGTCTTTTGTAGCCGACGGCGACAAGGCGCTGGCCGCTTTCCGTGAGTCCAAGCCCGATCTTGTGCTCCTGGACCTGATGCTGCCCGGCCGGGACGGTATCGAGGTGTGCCGCCTGATCAGGGCGGAGTCCGGGGTGCCGATCGTGATGCTCACGGCCAAGAGCGACACCGTCGATGTCGTGGTGGGCCTGGAGTCGGGCGCGGACGACTACATCGTGAAGCCGTTCAAGCCAAAGGAGCTGGTGGCCCGTATCCGGGCGCGGCTGCGGAGGTCCGAGGAGCCGGCGCCCGAGCAGCTCGGCATAGGTGACCTGGTCATCGATGTGGCGGGTCACTCCGTGAAGCGGGACGGGCAGTCGATCGCGCTGACGCCGCTGGAGTTCGATCTGCTGGTGGCGCTGGCCCGCAAGCCGTGGCAGGTGTTCACGCGTGAGGTCCTGCTCGAGCAGGTCTGGGGCTACCGGCACGCGGCGGACACCCGCCTGGTCAACGTGCATGTACAGCGGCTGCGCTCCAAAGTCGAGAAGGACCCGGAGCGGCCGGAGATCGTGGTGACCGTCCGTGGCGTCGGTTACAAGGCCGGACCGAGCTGACATGTCCCGGGACAGTGCCGCTTCGGCACCCGGACAGCCGGGGGCCCGTTCGGGGCGGCCTGTCGGCCGAAAGATGACGGGCTCTCGCTGGGGACGGTTCATGGAGGGCGGGCTGCTGCAGGGCGGAGTCCAGGGCAGCCCGGTCCTCCGGCTCGTCATGCGCTGGGTGCGTCGTCCGCTGCTGCCCGTGATGCGGCTGTGGCGGCGCAACATCCAGCTCAAGATCGTCGTCACCACGTTGCTGATGTCGCTGGGCGTGGTGCTCCTGCTGGGCTTCGTGGTCATCGGGCAGGTGCGCAACGGTTTGCTGGACGCCAAGGTGAAGGCATCCCAGAGTCAGGCCGTGGGCGGGTTCACCGTCGCCGGGCAGAGGGCCGACAGCACGGCGAGCGCGAGCGGCGGGGACGAAAACGCCGGAGCGGCCGGCACCCCCGTGCAGAACGTCAGCGGTTGGATGACTGACCTGGTGGCCTCGCTCTCCAGCGGCGGCCAGGGCGCCTTCGACGTCGTGACGCTCAGCACCAGGGCCGCGGACAACGAGAACAGGGGTCTGGGGCCGCGCGCGTCGGGCGGCGTCGAACCCAGCCTCAGCGTGCCGGAAGGCCTGCGGAAACGCGTCGACGCCGGCTTGGGCGTGGCCCAGAGCTACACCCGCATCGTCTACACCGATCACGGCCGTGAGGCGCAGCCGGCGCTGATCATCGGCAAGCAGGTCAACGACCCCAACGGCGACCCTTACCAGCTGTACTACCTCTTCCCGCTCACCCAGGAGGAGAAGTCGCTCAGCCTGGTCAAGGGGACACTGGCGACGGCGGGCCTGTTCGTCGTGGTGCTGCTCGGGGCCATCGCCTGGCTGGTGGTGCGCCAGGTGGTCACGCCGGTACGGATGGCTGCGGGGATCGCCGAGCGGCTGTCCGCCGGGCACCTGCAAGAACGTATGAAGGTCACGGGCGAGGACGACATCGCGCGCCTCGGCGAGGCTTTCAACAAGATGGCGCAGAACCTTCAGTTGAAGATTCAGCAGCTGGAGGACCTCTCGCGGATGCAGCGGCGGTTCGTGTCGGACGTGTCGCACGAGCTGCGTACGCCGTTGACGACCGTGCGGATGGCGGCCGACGTCATCCATGAGGCGCGCGTGGACTTCGATCCGGTGACCGCGCGGTCCGCGGAACTGCTCGCCGACCAGCTGGACCGGTTCGAGTCGCTGCTCGCGGATCTGCTGGAGATCAGCCGCTTCGACGCGGGCGCGGCGGCGCTGGAGGCGGACGCGATCGACCTGCGGGAGGTCGTCCGGCGGGTCGTCAGCGGGGCCGAGCCGCTCGCCGAGCGGAAGGGCACGCACATACGTGTCGTCGGTGACCAGCAGCCCGTGGTGGCCGAGGCGGACGCCCGGCGCGTCGAGCGGGTGCTGCGCAATCTCGTGGTCAACGCCGTGGAGCACGGTGAGGGCAAGGACGTGGTGGTCAAGCTCGCCGCTGCGGGCGGCGCGGTCGCTGTCGCGGTGCGTGACTACGGGGTGGGGCTCAAGCCCGGCGAGGCGACCCGGGTGTTCAGCCGTTTCTGGCGGGCGGATCCGGCACGCGCGCGTACCACCGGTGGTACGGGCCTCGGGCTGTCCATCGCCTTGGAGGACGCCCGGCTGCACGGCGGCTGGTTGCAGGCATGGGGTGAGCCGGGCGGCGGTTCGCAGTTCCGGCTGACGCTGCCGCGGACCGCGGACGAGCCGCTGCGGGGATCCCCGATACCGCTGGAGCCCAAGGACTCGCGGCGTAATCGTGGACTTAATGGTGCCGGTCTGCCGCTCGGCGGCTCCGGCAAGCTCGCCACGGTGCCCGTCCAGCCCGCCGGTGAGAACGCGCCGCCGCAGATGCCCCCGCGCGCGCCCATGGCGCCGCGGCTGGCGACGGCGACCCCCACAGCCGACCCCACCGCGCTGCCCGGTAACGGCGCGCGGGTGGTGCCGCGGCCCGCGGGCGGCGCACGCAAGCAGAACGACACGCCCCCGGCGAGCGGGGGACGGAGCACACAGGAGCCGCCCGAGAGCGGCAGCGGGCAAGGGGAGGCATTTCGTGGGCGCTGAGGGGGGCGGCCGACGGCGCGCGCTGCGGCTGGGGGCGTACGTCGGCTGTGGTGCCGTGCTGCTGACGGGGTGCGCCTCGATGCCGGACAGCGGGGATCTGCGGGGTGTCGAGTCGACGCCCCGGCAGGACGCGCAGGTCCGGGTGTTCGCGATGCCGCCGCGTGAGGATGCCGCGCCCGCTGAGATCGTCCAGGGTTTCCTGGAGGCGCTGACCAGCGACGACCCGCAGTATGAGACGGCGCGGGAGTACCTCACCGGCGATGCCTCGAAGCAGTGGCGGCCCTACAAGTCCACCACCGTGCTCGCCGACGGGCCGAATCCCGAGCCGGAGCGCACGAGGAACCGGGAGACCGGCGACGACTTCGCGTACACGCTGACGGGCAGCAGGCTCGCCAAGGTGGACGGGCAGCACGCGTATGCGCCGGACTCGGGTGACTACACCGGGACGGTGCATCTCACGCTGCAGCGGAAGACCGGGCAGTGGCGCATCGACGCGCTCCCGCAGGGCGTGGTGATGGGCAAGTCCGACTTCGAACGCAACTACAAGTCCGTCAACAAGTACTACTTCGCCTCGAACGTGCCCGCCGGGACGAGCGGTCAGCTGGGCACCGTCGCGGACCCGGTGTACGTACGCGGCAAGGTGGACCCGGTGACGGCGATGGTCACCGAGCTGCTGAAGGGCCCCACGCGCTGGCTGGCGCCGGTGGCGAGGTCGAGCTTCCCCACCGACACGGGGCTGAAGAAGGGCGTCACGTCGCTGGCGCCCGACGACCAGAACAAGCTGACGGTGCCGCTGAACAAGAAGGCCGACCGCGTCGGACGGGCGCAGTGCACCAAGATGGCGGCCCAACTTCTGTTCACGCTCAAGGATCTGACGCCCACGGGTGTGGACGAGGTGGAGCTGCAGCGGTCCGACGGGTCCACGCTGTGCGATCTCGGGGAGGCCGAGGCCGAGAGCATCGCCTCGCACGGCACGGGCAAGTCGGGCGAGTACGAGTACTTCATCGACGGCGAGCAGCGGCTCGTGCGGTTGTCCGGCAGCAGCAACGGCAAGGACCCGGATCCGGTGCCTGGGGCGCTGGGTGAGGGTGCCAAGAAGCTGCGCGCTGCGGCGGTCTCGCGTGACGAGGTCACCGCGGCCGGGGTCTCGTTCGACGGGAGCTCGCTGTACGTCGGGTCGCTGGTGTCGGGTGCCTCGCTCGGCGAGGCGGTCGTGCACAGTGCGGGCACGACCGAGAAGGACCGGCTGACGACTCCCAGCTGGGACGGCGGAGGTGACCTGTGGGTGGCCGACCGGGACCCGGCGAAGTCCCGGCTGCTCCTGTTGCAGAAGGGCTCGGGCGAACCGCTGGAGGTGCGCACGCCCAGGCTCGACGGGCGCATCGACGCCGTACGAGTGGCTGCCGACGGCGTGCGGATCGCGCTGATCGTGGAACGGGACGGCAAGACGTCTCTGCAGATCGGACGTATCGAGCGGGAGACCAAGGCCGATGAGCGCGCCGATGTGTCGATTCTCGAACTGCACTCCGTGACACCGCAGCTGGAGGAGGTCACGGCCATGTCGTGGGCCGGGGACAGCCGGCTCGTGGTGGTCGGGCGCGAGAAGGGCGGTGTGCAGCAGATGCGGTACGTCCAGGTCGACGGCTCCACGCCGTCGGGCTCGGCGCCCGCCTCGCTGACCGGCGTGCAGCAGATCGCGGCGTCCGAGGACGAGCGGCTGCCGCTGGTGGCGTACTCGGAGGACGGGATCGTACGGCTGTCGTCCGGAGCGCAGTGGCAGAAGGTCATGAAGGAGGGGACGGCTCCGGTCTATCCGGGCTGAGCCCCGTTGTCCCAGGTGAGAGGCCATTCGAGGCTTCCGCGTCACAGGCCGTCCCCCGTGTGGGTGACGGCCTGTGGCGATGGTGGCCGGTTGTCCACAGGGAGTTGTCCACAGGTCTGGCAGGACAGCGCGGGCATTGGCACAGTGGTGGGCATGCGGGGGTGGTGGCAGGACCTCACGGATCTGGTGCTGCCGGCCGAGTGCGGAGGCTGCGGCAAGCCTCGTACGGTGCTCTGCCCGGAGTGCCGTGCCGCCCTTCACGGGGCCGCGCCGTGCCGGGTGCGACCGGAGCCGGAGCCGTCGGGGCTGCCTGTCGTGCACGCGTCGGCGGCGTACGAGGGCGGGGTGCGGGCGGCGCTCCTCGCGCACAAGGAACGCGGTGCGCTGGCGCTGGCAGGACCGCTGGGGACGGCTCTGGCGGGGGCTGTGCGGGCGGGGCTGGGGTCTGCGAGGCCCTGGTGCGGGGACGGGCCGGTGCGGCCCGGAGGCGGCGTCGTGCGGGAGTCCGTGCTGCTGGTTCCGGTGCCGTCGTCGCGGCGGGTGGTGCGGGCGCGGGGGCATGATCCCGCGCGGCGGATCGCGCTCGCGGCGGCGGGAGAGCTGCGGCGGGCCGGGACGGTGGCGCGGGTGGCGGCCGTGCTGCGGCAGCGGCGGTTCGTGGCAGACCAGTCGGGGCTCAACGCCCGGCAGCGGCTGGCGAATCTCGCGGGCGCGCTGGAGGTGGCCGCCGGGGGCGCCCGGCTGCTGGCCGGTGGGGGGCGGGTCGTGCTCGTCGACGACCTGATGACGACCGGCGCTTCGCTGGCGGAGGCGGCCCGCGCGGTGCGGGCCGCGATGGCGGACACGCAGGTGTACGGAGAAGGAACGCGGGAAACAACGGGAGAACGGATGGTGGGAGCGACAGTGACGGAGCCGGAGCGGACAGAAGCCGTACGGAGAATGGCGCGTACGAGCGATGCCGGAGACGGGGTCCGAGCAGCCGTTGTCGCAGCTTCTCCGGACGCTTTCGAAATAAACTGGAACTGACCACGAACTTGCATCGTTGCAGGTAACCAGAGGGTAATTTCACCTGAACGGAGGTACGCCGCGGTAGAGGGTGACGACATCCGTCCAGGCGAGATATGTTCGGTTGTGAGGGAATGGCACAGCCCGCACCTCGCATATCCGAATGCCGTGCCGCGGGTTTTCTGCAATCACCCGCACCGGTGGGGTGGAGATCTCGCCCACGGGGGAGGAGGAGGTGGACGTCACCGAGTCCGAGGTTCCGGTGCTCACCGGGGCCTGGTGCAAAAGGGAGATGCTCCGCCAGGGATGCGGAGTGATCCGGGAACGGAGTTCTGCGTGGACATCGTCGTCAAGGGCCGCAAGACCGAGGTGCCCGAGCGGTTCCGCAAGCACGTGGCCGAGAAGCTGAAGCTGGAGAAGATCCAGAAGCTCGATGGCAAGGTGATCAGCCTCGACGTCGAGGTGTCCAAGGAGCCCAACCCCCGGCAGGCCGACCGTTGCGACCGAGTGGAGATCACGCTCCGCTCCCGCGGACCGGTGATCCGGGCGGAGGCAGCGGCCAGCGATCCGTACGCGGCGCTCGACCTGGCGGCGGACAAGCTCGAAGCCCGGCTGCGCAAGGAGCACGACAAGCGCCACACCCGCCGCGGTGCGGGCAGGCTCTCCGCCGCGGACGTCGCCGACACCGTTCCGGGCGCAGCGACGCTGAACGGGAGCGGCGGCATCGTCAGTGAGGCGGAGTCGGACGGTATCCCGACCAAGAAGATCGGCTCGCTCGAGGTCAAGGGCGAAGGCCCCCTCGTGGTCCGCGAGAAGACCCACGTTGCTTCCCCGATGTCGCTCGACCAGGCGCTCTACGAGATGGAGCTGGTCGGGCATGACTTCTATCTGTTCGTCGACTCCGAGACCAAGGAGCCCAGTGTCGTCTACCGGCGGCACGCATACGACTACGGCGTCATCCACCTCAGCACGGACCCGATGGTCGCCCAGGCGCAGTCGGCCGACGCGGGCGGTGCACTCGGCGGCTGACCTCGCCGGCTGACAACTGGATCGGTGCCCCTGGAGTGCGTGTGCGCCCCCAGGGGCACCGGTGTGCGCCCCGTTCGCACCGCGGTCTGTCACCGCACTGTCGTCCGGGCATGGAATCATGGCCGCACCGGCCCAACCGGTGGGCCGTTGCCTTGGGTTGGCGATGGCACAGGACTACAGGCCACAGCCTTCAGGGGGAGGAACCATGGCGGACAGCTTCGGACCGATGCGGGACGACGATGCCGACGGCGGCGTCGTCGGCATGGGCCCGGACGCGGACTCTCCGGGCAAGGAGCCCATCCGAGTCCTTGTCGTGGACGACCACGCCCTCTTCCGCCGCGGTCTGGAGATCGTGCTCGCGGCCGAGGAGGACATCCAGGTCGTCGGAGAGGCCGGCGACGGCGCGGAGGCCGTGGACAAGGCCGCGGATCTGCTGCCCGACATCGTGCTGATGGACGTACGGATGCCCAAGCGCGGCGGGATCGAGGCGTGCACCTCCATCAAGGAGGTGGCGCCCAGCGCGAAGATCATCATGTTGACGATCAGCGACGAAGAGGCCGATCTCTACGACGCGATCAAGGCGGGCGCGACCGGTTATCTCCTCAAGGAGATCTCCACGGACGAGGTGGCCACGGCCATTCGCGCGGTCGCCGACGGGCAGTCGCAGATCAGCCCTTCCATGGCGTCGAAACTCCTCACCGAGTTCAAGTCGATGATCCAGCGGACGGACGAGCGCCGTCTGGTGCCCGCGCCGCGGCTCACGGACCGCGAACTGGAAGTCCTCAAGCTGGTCGCCACCGGGATGAACAACCGCGATATCGCGAAGGAGCTGTTCATCTCCGAGAACACCGTGAAGAACCATGTGCGCAACATCCTGGAGAAGCTGCAACTGCACTCCAGGATGGAGGCGGTGGTGTACGCGATGCGGGAGAAGATCCTCGAGATCCGGTAGCGGCACCCGACAGGCGTTCGCCCGGGGTCATCCCAGGGTGCGGGCCAGTTCCCTGACGAGGGGCTCGCGCAGTTCCGGGATGTCCACCCGCTCCACTCGTACGTCCGTGCAGTCCACCCAGGTCGCGGCCTCCACCAGGGCCTGCGCCACTCCCGGGACCGCCGTGGGGCCGTCCAGGGTCACCTGCTTGGCGACCAGGGTGCTGCCTTCGCGCGCGGGGTCCACGCGGCCGATCAGCTGCCCGCCCGCGAGCACCGGCATCGCGAAGTAGCCGTAGATCCGCTTCGGCTTCGGGACGTATGCCTCCAGGCGGTGGGTGAAGCCGAAGATCCGCTCTGTGCGCGCCCGCTCCCAGACCAGGGAGTCGAAGGGGGACAGGAGCGTCGTGCGGTGGCGGCCGCGCGGGGCCGTCTCCAGCGCCGCCGGGTCCGCCCAGGCCGGCTTGGACCAGCCCTCGACCGCCACCGGCACCAGACCCGAGTCCGCGATCACCGCGTCGAACTGCTCGCCCTTGAGACGGTGGTAGTCGGCGATGTCCGCGCGTGTGCCCACGCCCAGGGACTGGCCCGCGAGGCGGACGAGACGGCGCAGGCACTCGGTGTCGTCCAACTCGTCGTGCAGCAGCGTCTTTGGGACGGCACGCTCGGCCAGGTCGTACACCCGCTTCCAGCCGCGGCGCTCGACGCACACCACCTCGCCGTACATGAGCGCGCGCTCCACGGCGACCTTCGTGCCCGACCAGTCCCACCACTCGCTGGTCTTCTTCGCGCCGCCCAACTCGGTCGCGGTGAGCGGGCCTTCCGTGCGGAGCTGCTTGATGACCTGGTCGTACGTGCCGTCCGGCAGCTCGTGGTTCCAGTGCGGGCGGGCGCGGTAGGCGCGGCGGCGGAAGGCGAAGTGGGGCCACTCCTCGATGGGGAGGATGCAGGCCGCGTGCGACCAGTACTCGAACGCGTGGGGGTGTGCCGGGGAGGCGTCGGCGGATGCGGTGGTCCAGTACGCCCGCTCGACCGTTTTGCGGCCCACCGCGCCCAGGCGGGCGTACGGGATCAGCTCGTGCGAGCGGGCGAGCACCGAGATCGTGTCGAGCTGGACCGCTCCGAGGTGGCGGAGCACGCCGCGCACGCCCGCCCTACGGTCGGGGGCGCCCAAAAATCCCTGCGCGCGCAGGGCGATGCGGCGGGCGTCGTCAGCGGAGAGTTCGGCGGTGGGGCGCGGCAGGCTCGGCATGGTCACACGGTAGGGGGTGGCACTGACAATGGGGGCTGAGCTGGGGAGACGGGGATCCGGGCCCTAGCGCGGCGTCGGAAGGTACGGCGCTGTCGACGGCAGTCCCAGGTCCGACGGCAACAGGGAGCCGACCCAGCAGTCCCGCCGTACTCCCTTGTTGTTGATCGCTGAGCGGAGGGTGCCCTCGATCGTGAAGCCGGCGCGTTCGGCCACTGCGCGGGAGCCCGTGTTGCCCACTTGCGCGCGCCATTCCACGCGGTCGATCGACATCCGGGTGAACGCCCAGTGGGAGGCGGCGAGGACGGCCTCGGTGATGTAGCCGTTGCCGCGGTGCTCCTTCGTCGCCCAGAAGCCGACCTCGCTCACGCCGAGGGCGCGCATGGAGAGGGCGAGCATGCCGGCCAGTTCGCCGGAGGGGAGGAAGACGCCGAACGTGAACATGGAGCCGTTCGCCCAGCCTTCGGGCACCAGCTGATCCGTGAAGCTCGCCGCGTGCTCCGGAAGGTAGGGCGACGGGATCGTGGTCCAGCGCTGGATCTCGGGGTCCTGGGCTGCCTCGTACACGGCGTCGGTGTCCTGGGTGCCCACGGTGCGCAGGACAAGACGATCGGTGGTCAGCGTGGCGGGTTCCATCGCCCGATTCTGCTCCGGGCGTGACGAGCGGCGCCATCGTTTTGCGCTGTGTCAGGGCGTCGTCACTTTTCGTGCTGTCGACGCGGCACCTTCCGCCACGCCCGCCCGTTGTCCTAGTGGCTGTCAGCGGCAGACCTCCCGGCGCGGCGGGGTCCTCGCTTACGATGGCCGTTGCTCAGTCATGTCAATGGAAACCAACCGTCCCAGGCCCGACCGGCAAGGAGACCAACCCCCGTGTCCGTCCTCTCAAAGATCATGCGTGCAGGCGAAGGCAAGATCCTGCGCAAGCTGCACCGCATCGCGGACCAGGTCAACTCCATCGAAGAGGACTTCGTCGACCTCTCCGACGCCGAGCTGCGGGCCCTCACCGATGAGTACAAGCAGCGGTACGCCGACGGCGAGAGCCTCGACGACCTGCTGCCCGAGGCGTTCGCCACCGTCCGCGAGGCGGCCAAGCGCGTTCTGGGCCAGCGGCACTACGACGTGCAGATGATGGGCGGCGCCGCGCTCCACCTCGGCTATGTCGCCGAGATGAAGACCGGTGAGGGCAAGACGCTCGTCGGCACCCTGCCCGCGTATCTGAACGCGCTCTCCGGAGACGGCGTCCACCTCATCACGGTCAACGACTACCTGGCCGAGCGCGACTCCGAGATGATGGGCCGCGTCCACAAGTTCCTGGGTCTGAGCGTCGGCTGCATCCTCGCCAACATGACGCCGGCCCAGCGCCGCGAGCAGTACGGGTGCGACATCACGTACGGCACGAACAACGAGTTCGGCTTCGACTACCTGCGCGACAACATGGCGTGGTCCCAGGACGAACTGGTGCAGCGCGGCCACAACTTCGCGGTCGTCGACGAGGTCGACTCCATCCTCGTCGACGAGGCCCGTACGCCGCTGATCATCTCCGGACCGGCCGACCAGGCCACCAAGTGGTACGGCGACTTCGCCAAGCTGGTCACCCGCCTGAAGAAGGGCGAGGCGGGCAACACCCTCAAGGGCATCGAGGAGACCGGGGACTACGAGGTCGACGAGAAGAAGCGCACCGTCGCCATCCACGAGTCCGGTGTCGCCAAGGTCGAGGACTGGCTGGGCATCGACAACCTCTACGAGTCGGTGAACACGCCGCTGGTGGGCTACCTGAACAACGCCATCAAGGCCAAGGAGCTCTTCAAGAAGGACAAGGACTATGTCGTCATCGACGGCGAAGTCATGATCGTCGACGAGCACACCGGCCGTATCCTCGCCGGCCGCCGCTACAACGAGGGCATGCACCAGGCGATCGAGGCGAAGGAAGGGGTGGACATCAAGGACGAGAACCAGACGCTCGCCACGATCACCCTGCAGAACTTCTTCCGCCTCTACAACAAGCTCTCCGGCATGACCGGTACGGCGATGACCGAGGCCGCCGAGTTCCACCAGATCTACAAGCTCGGCGTCGTCCCGATCCCGACGAACAAGCCGATGGTCCGCAAGGACCAGTCGGACCTGATCTACCGCACCGAGGTGGCCAAGTTCGACGCGGTGGTCGACGACATCGCGGAGAAGCACGAGAAGGGCCAGCCGATCCTCGTCGGCACCACCTCGGTCGAGAAGTCCGAGTACCTCTCGCAGCAGCTCTCCAAGCGCGGCATCCAGCACGAGGTGCTGAACGCGAAGCAGCACGACCGTGAGGCGACGATCGTCGCCCAGGCCGGCCGCAAGGGCGCCGTGACGGTCGCCACGAACATGGCCGGCCGTGGTACGGACATCAAGCTCGGCGGCAACCCCGATGACCTCGCCGAGGCGGAGCTGCGCCAGCGCGGCCTCGACCCCGAGGAGCACATCGAGGAGTGGGCCGCGGCGCTGCCCGCCGCCCTGGAGCGGGCCGAGAAGGCCGTCAAGGCCGAGTTCGAAGAGGTCAAGGAACTCGGCGGTCTCTACGTGCTGGGCACCGAGCGCCATGAGTCGCGGCGTATCGACAACCAGCTGCGCGGTCGTTCCGGCCGCCAGGGCGACCCCGGTGAGTCCCGCTTCTACCTCTCCCTGGGCGACGACCTGATGCGGCTGTTCAAGGCCCAGATGGTCGAGCGCGTGATGTCGATGGCGAACGTCCCCGACGACGTGCCGATCGAGAACAAGATGGTCACGCGCGCGATCGCGTCCGCCCAGTCGCAGGTCGAGACGCAGAACTTCGAGACCCGCAAGAACGTCCTCAAGTACGACGAGGTCCTCAACCGGCAGCGCGAGGTCATCTACGGCGAGCGCCGCCGCGTCCTGGAGGGCGAGGATCTGCAGGAGCAGATCCACCACTTCATGGACGACACGATCGACGCCTACATCGAGGCGGAGACCGCCGAGGGCTTCGCCGAGGAGTGGGACCTCGACCGGCTGTGGGGCGCCTTCAAGCAGCTCTACCCGGTGAAGGTCACCGTTGATGAGCTGGAGGAGGCGGCCGGCGACCGTGCCGGTCTGACGGCCGAGTTCATCTCCGAGTCCATCAAGGACGACATCCACGAGCAGTACGAGCAGCGTGAGACGCAGCTCGGCTCCGAGATCATGCGTGAGCTGGAGCGCCGGGTCGTTCTGTCGGTCCTCGACCGCAAGTGGCGCGAGCACCTCTACGAGATGGACTATCTCCAGGAGGGCATCGGCCTGCGCGCGATGGCGCAGAAGGACCCGCTGGTCGAGTACCAGCGCGAGGGCTTCGACATGTTCACCGCCATGATGGACGGCATCAAGGAGGAGTCCGTCGGCTACCTGTTCAACCTGGAGGTCCAGGTCGAGCAGCAGGTCGAGGAGGTCCCGGTCGAGGACGAGAAGCCTTCGCTGGAGAAGGAGGACGCGGTGCCGGCGCAGGCGGGCGCCCGTCCGGAGATCCGCGCCAAGGGGCTCGAAGCCCCGCAGCGGCCGGACCGGCTGCACTTCTCCGCGCCGACCGTGGACGGCGAGGGCGGCATCATCGAGGGCGACTTCAGCAGCGACGACGACGAAGAGCCCGTGCGGTCCGAGGCGGACGGCCTCACGCGTGCGGAGCGCCGCAAGCAGTCCAAGGGCGGGCGGCGCCGCAAGAAGTGACGTCGGCCGGGGCTCTGCCCCCGGCGGGTCGGCAGTGACGTGGCGGTTCTGAGGGCCGGGCACCTGTGGGTGTCCGGCCCTCTGCGTTGCGCGTCGCCGGCCCGTGTTGCCGCTTCGGCGCGTTGCTTCGGCGCGTTGCTTTCTGTTCGTCGCTTCTGTTTGTCGCTTCTGCTCGTGGTCCCTGGCCGGGGTTCCTAGTCGTCGTCCATGTGCGGCATGCGGGGACCGCCCAGTTCCACCGCCGTGCAGCGCCAGCGGTTGTCGGGCCCGTACTCCAGGCGGAACGCCATCGCGCGGAGCTGGTCGCCAGCGCCGATGCGCGCGAAGGCCTCGATCGCTCCGGGGCGCGGGACGTAGTAGCCGATGTCGCGGACGACCGGGTTGGTGCCGCGGGCGCGCAGGGGGCCGCGTTCGGCCAGCCAGGCCAGTTCGTCGTAGGCGCGGCCCGCGGTGTGGCGGAGCATGCTGTGCACCGGTCGGCGGCCGCTCAGGACGGAGAGGAGCCGGTCGGCGAAGAGGTCGGTGGGGCGGGGGTGCGGGGCGCCGGCCGACGCCGTCCGCGGCGGGCTGCCGCCGGGGGCCGTACGCCGTGGTGTGCTGCCCGGGCGACGGGTGTCGTGGCGGACGGGCGGGCGGATGCCCGGGTGGCGCTTCGTCCTGGTCATCACCTTGTTCATGCGGTGTCCCCGTTCCGTGAGCGGTTGAGCGGTCCGCGAGCCCGGTTGATACCGGGCGGTAACTTCGCGTTGGGGATCTTGTACGGGGCGGGGGACGGGTGCTGCAAGGACGGCGGGTGCGCGCCGGAGCGGCCGGAATCTTCACCTATCAGAGTGAGTGGCGGGGGCGAAAACCTTGGCGTTCCTGGGGCGCACCGGGTGATCCACGGGGCCGTGGGTGGACGCCCCGGAGGGTGCGGGGCGGGACCCGAAAGGGGACTCGCGCACGTATCCTGGGGTGACTGCCGGGGCGCGGGAACGATCTCCTCGGAGCCCTCCCCACGGGCCTTCCGGCCGCCCCTTACCGACTACGAAAGCGGCTCGCCATGCGCGTCTACGTCCCCCTGACCCTCTCCGGTCTCGCCGAGGCGTACAAGACGGGTGAGCTGGGAGCGGGACCGTTCGTCGCGTACGCCGTCACGCCCGCGTTGCGCGAGTGGTACCTCTCCGAGGACATCGAGGAGCTGGAGTACGCGGCGCTGAACCGGGCCGCGCTCGCCTCCCTGCGGCTGCTGGCGGCGGACCCCGGTGCCGTGCGGCGCCGGGTCGTGGTCGCGGTCGACGTGGCCGACGGCGCGGCGAGCGCCGACCCGGACCTGGGGCTGGACCCGGCGGCGCTCGGCGAGGTGCGGGTCGCCGGGGCCGTACCGCTGGCCAAGGCGGCCGCGGTCCATGTCGACTCCGGCGACGCGGAGGCGGACGTGACCGCCGCCGTGGAGGCGCTGGCCGCGGCGGACGGCGGGGACGACGCCGCGCAGTTCGTCGTGGACGGGGCCGAGGACCACGAACTGCTCTGGTACGCCAGGCAGGAGATCCCGAACCTCGTGGGGCTGGAGGGCTGAGGGGGCCTGCGGGGCGCGGGAGCAGGAGCTGGAGGGGCCTGCGGGGACAGGCCGAGGGCGGTCCGGGGGCGGGGCGCACGGGCATTCGCAGTCGGTCCGACGTGCGCCGACCTTGATTGTCAGTGGGGGCGGGTACGTTCTTGGTATGGGGATGCACGGAGCAGCGCACATCGTCTGGGACTGGAACGGGACCCTGTTCCATGACAATGCGGCGATCATCGGGGCGACGAACGCGGCGTTCGCGGAGTTGGGGCTCGAGCCGATCACGCTCGAGCGGTACAGGGCGCTCTATTGCGTGCCGGTGCCGAAGTTCTACGAGCGGCTGATCGGGCGCCTGCCGACGGACGCCGAGTGGGAGATCATGGACGAGATCTTCCACCGGTACTACGCGGAGCACAGGGTCGGTTGCGGGCTCACCGAGGGAGCGGCGGAGCTGCTCGTGGAGTGGCAGTCGGCGGGGCACAGCCAGTCGATCCTCAGCATGTACGTCCATGACGAACTGGTCCCGCTGGTACGGGGATTCGGGATCGAGCCGCACTTCATACGCGTCGACGGGCGGACCGGCCCCTCCGGCGGCAGCAAGGCCGAGCACATGGTGCGGCACATAGGCGCGCTCGCGGGCGTCGCGGGCGTCGATCCGGCGCGCACGGTGGTGATCGGGGACGCGGCCGACGACGCGGTCGCCGCTCTGCACGTCGGTGCGCAGGCAGTCCTCTACACGGGCGGCTCCCACAGCCGCGCCAGCCTCGAAGGAGTCGGTGTGCCCGTGGTGGACACGCTGGCGGAGGCGGTCGAGGAGGCCGGCCGACTGGCGGCGTGACGCCGTCCGGCGTGCGGCTGCTGCGGGAGGGCGAGGCCAGGGGCGAGGGCGAGGGTGTCAGCACCCTCGCCACAGGTAGGCAGCCGCTGGATGTGCCAGGCGAGCACTGTCATCACGTTGCGGTGCGTTGCGGTGCGTTGCGGCGTGAGGCCTCACGCCACGACCGGACGCGATGCCTCGCGACTGCACACGCCCGATGCCGTGTGCCCCAGCCCCTCGACGGTCGCCGTGCCCCCGCCAGGCGCCACCAGGCCCCGCCCTCCCGGACGGCCAAAACGTGACGGCAGCGCTCAGAACGTGACCACAGGACCTAGTGGGAAAACCGCTCCTCCGCCCCTGTGCAGAACGTCAAAGTTCCACCCCCGCTTTTGTACACATACGGCTCATGACGGGGCCCCCGTCGGGAGCGATAGCCTTGTGGCGTGATCAGCGCGATATCTCGCGGGGGCATTGGCGCCCCTGCCCCGCGCCCGGTGAGCACGGACGACATCCGTGACCGGGCGGTCGCTGGTCTCCGCGGGTGGGACGGCATGCTCGGGGTACCTGGGCCGATGGCGTTGCCGAGAGCAGCGTCACAGCCGCCGCAGGTGCCGAGAATGGCCGATAACCCCCCGCTCATCTCTCCATGCGGCATAGCGTCGGACCAGACCGGACACCCCGCGTCACGGCGTTACGTCGGAGAAGAGACCGTACTTTCTTCTACGTCACGCAACGGCGCGCGACAGGAGCCAGAGGACAATGCAGACCAAGCTGGACGAAGCAAAGGCCGAGCTGCTCGAGAGGGCTGCTCGCGTAGCTGAGAACAGTCCGGTCGGGGGGCACCTACCGACTGGAACGACGGGCGACGGAATCCCGGACCGGGACACCGTGCTCGCGTTCCTCCGGCGCTACTACCTGCACACCGCCCCGGAGGACCTTGCCGACCGCGACCCGGTCGATGTCTTCGGAGCCGCCTTCTCGCACTACAGGCTGGCCGAGAACCGCCCACAGGGCACGGCCAACGTGCGGGTCCACACGCCGACCGTCGAGGAGAACGGCTGGACGTGCAGCCACTCCGTCGTCGAGGTCGTGACCGACGACATGCCCTTCCTCGTCGACTCGGTCACCAACGAGCTGTCGCGGCAGGGGCGCGGCATCCACGTCGTCATCCACCCCCAGGTCGTCGTACGCCGCGACCTCACCGGCAAGCTGATCGACGTCCTCGCCCCGCCGCCCGCCGGGGAGCTGCCGCACGACGCGGCGCTCGAGTCCTGGATCCATGTCGAGATCGACCGCGAGACCGACCGCGCCGATCTGAAGCAGATCACCGCCGACCTGCTGCGCGTCCTGTCCGACGTTCGTGAGGCCGTCGAGGACTGGGAGAAGATGCGCGACGCGGCGCTGCGCATGGCCGAGGAGCTGCCCAAGGAGCCGACCGCCGACGACCTGCGTGACCAGGAGGTCGAAGAGGCCCGCGAGCTGCTGCGCTGGCTGTCGGCCGACCACTTCACCTTCCTCGGCTACCGCGAGTACGAGCTGCGGGGCGACGACTCGCTGGCCGCCGTACCCGGCACCGGGCTCGGCATCCTGCGCTCCGACCCGCACCACGCCGGTGACGACAGCCACCCCGTGAGCCCCTCCTTCGAGCGGCTGCCCGCCGACGCCCGCGCCAAGGCCCGCGAGCACAAGCTGCTCATCCTCACCAAGGCCAACAGCCGGTCGACCGTGCACCGCCCGTCCTACCTCGACTACGTCGGCGTGAAGAAGTTCGACGAGAACGGCGAGGTCATCGGGGAGCGGCGGTTCCTCGGACTGTTCTCGTCCGCCGCCTACACCGAGTCCGTGCGGCGCGTGCCGGTCATCCGGCGCAAGGTCGAGGAGGTCCTCAAGGGGGCCGGCTTCTCGCCCAACAGCCACGACGGCCGCGACCTGCTCCAGATCCTGGAGACCTACCCGCGCGACGAGCTGTTCCAGACGCCCGTGGACGAGCTGCGTTCCATCGTCACCTCCGTGCTGTACCTCCAGGAGCGTCGGCGGCTGCGGCTCTACCTGCGCCAGGACGAGTACGGGCGCTACTACTCGGCCCTCGTCTACCTGCCCCGCGACCGCTACACCACCGGCGTGCGCCTGCGGATCATCGACATCCTCAAGGAGGAGCTCGGCGGCACCAGCGTCGACTTCACGGCCTGGAACACCGAGTCGATCCTGTCCCGGCTGCACTTCGTGGTCCGGGTCCCGCAGGGCACCGAGCTGCCGCAGCTGTCCGACGCCGACAAGGAGCGCATCGAGGCGCGGCTCGTGGAGGCCGCCCGTTCCTGGGCCGACGCCTTCGCCGAGGCACTGAACGCGGAGTGCGGCGAGGAGCGCGCCGCCGAGCTGCTGCGTCGCTACGGCAACGCCTTCCCCGAGGGCTACAAGGCCGACCACACGCCGCGCGCCGCCGTCGCCGACCTGGTGCACCTGCAAAAGCTCACGAGCGACCAGAGCAAAGACTTCGCGCTCAGCCTGTACGAGCCGGTGGGCGCCTCGCCCTCCGAGCGCCGCTTCAAGATCTACCGCACGGGTGAGCAGGTCTCGCTGTCCGCGGTCCTGCCCGCACTCAACCGGATGGGCGTCGAGGTCACCGACGAGCGCCCGTACGAGCTGCGCTGCTCGGACCGTACGACCGCCTGGATCTACGACTTCGGGCTGCGTCTGCCCAAGTCCGCGAGCGGCAACGGGGACTCCCTCGGCGACGACGGCCGTGAGCGGTTCCAGGAGGCGTTCGCCGCCACCTGGACCGGCGAGGCCGAGATCGACGGCTTCAACGCCCTCGTCCTGAGCGCCGGGCTCAACTGGCGGCAGGCGATGGTGCTGCGCGCGTACGCCAAGTACCTGCGCCAGGCCGGTTCCACCTTCAGCCAGGACTACATGGAGGACACCCTCCGTAACAACGTCCACACCACCCGGCTGCTGGTGAGCCTCTTCGAGGCGCGGATGTCCCCGGACCGCCAGCGGGCCGGCGTCGAGCTGACCGACGCCCTGCTGGAGGAGCTGGACGCCGCCCTCGACCAGGTCGCCTCGCTGGACGAGGACCGGATCCTGCGGTCCTTCCTCACGGTGATCAAGGCGACCCTGCGGACCAACTTCTTCCAGGAGGCGCTCGGCGGCAAGCCGCACGAATACGTCTCCATGAAGTTCGACCCGCAGGCCATCCCGGACCTCCCGGCGCCGCGTCCGGCGTACGAGATCTGGGTGTACTCGCCGCGCGTCGAGGGTGTGCACCTCAGGTTCGGCAAGGTCGCGCGCGGTGGTCTGCGCTGGTCCGACCGGCGTGAGGACTTCCGCACCGAGATCCTCGGCCTGGTCAAGGCGCAGATGGTGAAGAACACCGTCATCGTGCCGGTCGGCGCGAAGGGCGGCTTCGTCGCCAAGCAGCTGCCCGATCCGTCCGTGGACCGGGACGCGTGGCTCGCGGAGGGCATCCGCAGCTACCAGACCTTCATCTCCGCACTGCTCGACATCACGGACAACCTGGTCGCCGGCGAGGTCGTGCCCCCGGCGGACGTCGTACGGCACGACGAGGACGACACCTACCTCGTGGTCGCCGCAGACAAGGGCACGGCGACGTTCTCGGACATCGCCAACGAGGTCGCCGAGTCGTACAACTTCTGGCTCGGGGACGCCTTCGCCTCCGGCGGCTCGGCGGGGTACGACCACAAGAAGATGGGCATCACGGCGCGCGGTGCCTGGGAGTCCGTGAAGCGGCACTTCCGGGAGCTGGGCGTGAACACCCAGACCGAGGACTTCACGGTCGTCGGCGTGGGCGACATGTCCGGTGACGTGTTCGGCAACGGCATGCTGCTGTCCGAGCACATCCGGCTGGTGGCGGCCTTCGACCACCGGCACATCTTCATCGACCCGAAGCCGGACGCGGCGACGTCGTACGCCGAGCGGCGCCGGCTGTTCGAGCTGCCGCGCTCGTCGTGGGCCGACTACAACACCGAGCTGCTGTCGGGCGGGGGCGGGATCTTCCCCCGTACCGCGAAGGCGATCCCGGTCAACGCGCACATCCGTGAGGCCCTCGGCATCGAGGCCGGCATCACCAAGATGACCCCGGCCGACCTGATGAAGGCGATCCTCAAGGCGCCGGTCGACCTGCTGTGGAACGGCGGCATCGGCACATACGTCAAGGCGAGCACGGAGTCGCACGCGGACGTCGGCGACAAGGCCAACGACGCCATCCGCGTGGACGGCGCCGACCTGCGCGTCGACGTCGTCGGCGAGGGCGGCAACCTCGGACTGACCCAGCTCGGCCGGATCGAGTTCGCGCGCAGCGGCGGGCGGATCAACACCGACGCCATCGACAACAGCGCGGGCGTGGACACCTCCGACCACGAGGTGAACATCAAGATCCTGCTCAACGCCCTGGTCACGGAGGGCGACCTCACCGTCAAGCAGCGCAACAAGGTGCTCGCCGAGATGACCGACGAGGTCGGCCACCTGGTGCTGCGCAACAACTACGCGCAGAACGTGGCGATCGCCAACGCGCTCGCCCAGTCCCCGGACATGCTCCACGCCCAGCAGCGCTTCATGCGTCACCTGGTGCGCGAGAAGCACCTCGACCGGGCCCTGGAGTTCCTGCCCAGCGACCGGCAGATCCGTGAGCGGCTGAACGCGAGCCAGGGCCTGACCGGTCCGGAGACGGCCGTCCTGCTCGCGTACACGAAGATCACGGTCTCCGACGAGCTGCTCGGCACCTCGCTGCCCGACGACCCGTATCTGCAGAGCCTGCTGCACGCGTACTTCCCGACGGCGCTGCGCACGAAGTTCCGCGAGCAGATCGACACGCACGCGCTGCGCCGCGAGATCGTGACGACCGTCCTGGTCAACGACACGGTCAACACGGGCGGTACGAGCTTCCTGCACCGGCTGCGGGAGGAGACCGGCGCCTCGCTGGAGGAGATCGTCAGGGCGCAGACCGCGGCCCGTGCGATCTTCGAGTCGAGCGCGGTGTGGGACGCGGTCGAGGCGCTCGACAGCCAGGTCGACGCGGACGTCCAGACCCGGATCCGCCTGCACTCGCGTCGCCTCGTCGAGCGCGGTACGCGCTGGCTGCTCAACAACCGGCCGCAGCCGCTCCAGCTCACCGAGACGATCGCGTTCTTCAAGGACGGGGTCAAGCAGGTCTGGGACGAGCTGCCCAAGCTGCTGCGCGGCGCGGACCAGGAGTGGTGGCAGAAGATCTACGACGAGCTGACGGCGGCCGGCGTGCCGGACGAGCTCGCCACGCGCGTGGCCGGCTTCTCCTCCGCCTTCCCGGCGCTCGACATCGTCTCGGTGGCCGACCGCATGGGCAAGAACCCGATGGCCGTCGCCGAGGTGTACTACGACCTCGGCGACCGTCTGAGCATCACCCAGCTCATGGACCGCATCATCGAACTGCCGCGCTCCGACCGCTGGCAGTCCATGGCCCGCGCGGCGATCCGCGAGGACCTGTACGCGGCCCACGCGTCGCTCACCGCCGACGTCCTGGCGGTCGGCAACGGCACCTCCACGCCCGAGCAGCGCTTCAAGGCGTGGGAGGAGAAGAACGCGGCGATCCTGGGCCGCGCGCGGACGACGCTGGAGGAGATCCAGGGCTCGGACGCGTTCGACCTGGCGAACCTGTCGGTGGCGATGCGGACGATGCGGACGCTGCTGCGGACGCATTCGTAGGTCCCGCGTAGGTACGACGCGTACGACGACGGGGGCGCCCCGGGCCGGACCGGCCCGGGGCGCCCCCGTTCGCGTGTCCGGGGACTGTCCGTTTTCTTGCCGAGCCCTAGGGGAATTCCGGCATGAATTTTACCCTTTCCTGCTAAACGGGACATTTGGGCTAGGGTTTGGCCTGATCGTCGGATGAATATGGAGGACCCGGACCCGTGACAGTGAACCTCTCCGAGCGGCGGCCCCAGGTCGCCCACCGGGCCGCCGTGATCCCCGCGCCCCCTCCGGCAAGCGCCCGGCTCCGGAAGCTCGCGCTCGAAGTGGCCAGGTTCGGGGTCGTCGGCGGCAGTGGTGTCGCGGTGAACTTCCTCGTCTTCAACCTCGCGCTGCACGGCATGAAGTGGGCGCCGATGGCGGCCACGGTGCTCGCCAGCGTCATCGCCATGGGCACCAATTACATCGGCTTCCGCTGCTACGCCTACCGCGACCGCGCCTCCCGCACCCGCCGCCAGATCGCGCTCTTCTTCGCCTTCAGCGGGCTCGGCGTCGTCATGGAGAGCGTGCTCTTCTACGTCGGCTACCACGGCCTCGGCATGAGCGGGCCGATCGGCTCCAACCTGGCGAAGGCACTGTCCATCGTCCTGGCCTCGGCGTTCCGCTTCCTGGTGTATCGGACGTGGGTGTTCCAGCACGATGCGCGTCGCGGTTAGGGCATCCCTCGGAGCGGTCCGGACCTCTCTGTGGGCCGCGGTGCCGCTGCTGGTCGTCCTGCTGCTGCTCGTCATCGTCCGGCTGCCCTGGAACGGCGACCTCGGCATGCACGCGGCGACCGTGGAACGGCTGCGGCACCACCTCCTCGACCCCGGCAATCCCCTGGTCGACGCGGACACGCCGAGTCCGTACTACTCGCCGTGGACCGTGCTGCTCGGCTGTGTCGCGAAGGTGACCGGCCTGTCCGTCTTCGTGGTGCTGCGCCTCGGCGCGGTGGTCGGCCTCGGGCTGCTGGTGACGGGCATCTGGCGGTACGCCCGTACGCTGAGCGGCCACCGGTTCGCGCCGCCGCTCGCCGTGCTGTGCGTGCTCTTCCTGTGGGGCACGCAGCTGTTCAACTGGAGCGGTTTCCTCGGGCTCAACTCCCTCGCGCTGACGGTCGCCTATCCGAGCGTGTTCGCCCTGGGGCTCGCCTTCCACTTCTGGGCGCTGCTGACCCGGGCGCTGAAGGCCTCGCCGGACGCTGGATGGGAGGTCTACCTCGGGCTCGGTCTGCTGTGGGCGGTGATTCTGCTCAGCCACCAGTTCACCGGGGTGGTGGCATCGCTCGGCGCGCTGGCGACCGTGATCGGGGCGCGCGTGGGGCGGCACGTGTGGCTGCGGCTCGGGGCCGCCGCCGCCGTGGGGGTGCTGCTGCTCGTCGTATGGCCTTACTACGACTTCTTCGCGCTCTTCCGGGTGGGCGGCCTCGAGGACATCCACCGGGCGCTGTACCGGGATCTGCTCGCGCGGTACGGGCTGGCGCTGGTGGGGGTGGTGGCGCTCGGGGTGCGGGCCCGCCGGGATCCGCGGGATCCGCTCGTCGTGTTCTTCCTGCTGGGTGCGGCCGTGTTCGCGCTGGGCGGGCTGACCGGGCACTACTCATGGGGGCGCGTACTGCCGGCCGCGCTGATCCCGGCGCAGGTCGCGGCGGCCGTGGAGGTGGCCGGGGCGTCCCGGGGGGCCGTGCGGGCCGCGGGGGCGGTGGTGCTCGCCTGCGCTCTGGCCGTGGGGGTGTGGACGCAGATCGGGACGCTGGGGTACGTGGTGGGGCGGGGGGCGCTGCCGGAGGCGGTGGCGGCGAAGTACCGGGAGCCCTGGGCGGGGTACCACTGGATCACGCCGTGGGTGCGGTACGGGGATGTGGTGCTGGCCAAGACGTTTCCGTCCCGGCAGATCCCGGCGTACGGGGCGTACACGGTGGCTCCCGGGTATCCGGACTTCTTCCTGTCCGACGAGGCCCGGCGGGAGGCCGCGGTGCGGCGGTACTTCGCCGCGGGGTCGTCCCGGGACGAGCGGCTGGGGGTGCTGCGGGAGTACGGGGTGCGGTGGGTGGTGCAGCGGCCCGGGGACGGGGGACTCGCGGCCGGCGGGGGTCCGGGGCTGCGGCGGGTGGCCGCGGGGCCGGGCGGACAGGTGCTCTACGCGGTGGTGCGATGACGCCGCGGCGAAGCCGCTGAAGGGGTGAGCGCCGGACGGCTGAAGGGGTGAGCGCCGAACCGCTGACGAGGTGAGCGCCGGACCGCTGGTGAGGTGAACGCTGGACGGCCGAGGGATCTCGGCGTCCGGCGTCGAAGGCTCTGCGCGACGGCCCTACCGCAACGCGCTGCGCACCAGCCGCGCCGCCCTGCGCACCCTTGGTCCCGCCACCTTCCGGGCCACCGGTCCCGCCACCCGCGCCGTGACCCCCACCGGGCGCCAGCGGATCTGGAGACGGCCGGCGGCCTTGCCCTCCGGTTCCACCGTCACCTCGTGCCGAAGGGAGCCGGGGCGGGTCGCCCGCAGGGTCGGGAAGGTCAGGGGGGCCAGGAGCACGCCCGTGTTCGCCAGGCCCTGCTGTTCCAGGCGGAGCAGCGGATGGCGGACGCCGTCGAAGCCCTGGACGGGCAGCGGGGCGGCCGCCAGGTCCACCCGGACCCGGCCCTCGAAGACCCCAGGGCGTACCGGGTCAAGGCGGAAGGGAACCATGAGGCGCCGTCTGCCGGGGGCGACGACCACGCTCGCCCGCTGCGGGCCGACCGGGAGGCGCAGGCCGGGGTCGTACGTGCGGATGGTCAGGTCGACCGTCATGCCCCGGCCGGGGGTCACGGACGTGATCTCGTGACGGAACTGGGCGCTCGGGAACGGGCGCGAGTCCAGCCCCAGTTCCGTGACGTCGAGCTCCCGGCGGGCCCAGTCGGAGGACGGGAGCCGAGGGCCCCAGTACAGGCAGCCGGAATCGTCGGCCGTCGTCTCCCGAGGGGCCACACTGTGGCCGAGGCCGCGCGCCGCGAGCTGGGCCTCGGACAGCCGGCCGTCGCGGACCAGCTGGAGCACCACGCGCTCGGCACGGGGGAGAAGGGCGTACGCGCCGGGGGAAAGGGTTTCCAGGTACGGGGTCACGATCCGCGCGAAGCCCGTCAGCCAGTCCTCGTCCCGGTACGGGAGGTCGCCCGCGTACATCCGGAAGTCGTGCTTGAGGAACTTGTAGTCCTTGTCCTGCCTGAGCGACTCGTGCCCGCTCTCGGCGAGGAAGTCGTCGATCAGCGTCTGGACGTGGATGCGGTCACTGACGTTGCTGAGCTTGTGGCGCTGGTTGGAGATCGACGCCGCGTCCTGAGCCACGTACGGCGCTATGTACCAGCGGTACACCGGCTGCGGGATCACCGTGAACGACTTCGCCAGGCAGTACGCCTGCGCCGAGAACAGCTGGTCCTCGTAGTGGATGCCCTCCGGGAAGCGCAGGGCGTGGCGGTCCAGGAAGTCACGCGTGTACATCTTGCTCGTCGCCAGGTGCTCGAAGAGCAGGCCCGGTTCGGCCTCGATGCCGTCGACCGTGCGGCGCTCGTCGACCAGGTGAGCCATCCAGGTGGAGCGGTGGCCCGTGTCGACGCGTATCCGCTCCACCGCGCCCATCGCGAAGTCGACCTCCCGCTCGCGGTGGGCGGCCAGGAGCAATGCGACGGCGTTCTCGGGGAGTTCGTCGTCGCTGTCCAGGAACATCAGGTACGGCGCCCGGGCGATCTCCAGGGCCCGGTTGCGCGGGGCGCTGCAACCGCCGCTGTTCTCCGGCAGGCGCAGATAGCGGATGCGCGGGTCCGACGCCTCCAACTCCCTTGCCACGGAAGGCGTCGCGTCCGTCGAGTGGTCGTCACTGATGATGATCTCGATGGCGGGGTGCGTCTGGCGCAGCAGGGAGGCGACCGCGCGCGGCAGGCGTTCCGCGTCGTTGTAGACGATGACCGTGATCGTCACGTCCGGCGTCGGCGCATTGGGTGTTGTCGGCGTTGCGGGCGTAGTGGGCGTTGTTGTCATCGGGCCGCCTCCTCCGGGCTCGGCGCGGGCGTTCGCTCGTCCACGGGAATCACCGACGGCAGGGCCTCTTCGCTCTGTCCCAGGAACACCCGGCGTACGACGCGTTCGGCCGCCCGTCCGTCGTCGAACTCGCAGAAGCGGCGCCGGAACGCGGACAGCGCCTTGCGCGCGCCCTCGTCCCGCCAGGCGCCCGACTCGAACACGGCCGCAAGCTCGTCCTGCGTACGCGTCACCTGGCCGGGCCCCTCCGCCATCAGGTCGAAGTAGACGCCGCGCGTCTTGGCGTACGTCTCCCAGTCGTCGGCGTAGATGACGATGGGGCGGTTCAGGTTGGCGTAGTCGAACATGATGGACGAGTAGTCCGTGACCAGGGCGTCGGCCGCCAGGCACAGCTCCTCGACCGGGTCGTACGTCGACACGTCGATGACCCGGCCCGACCTGCGCAGACCGGCCAGCGGGGAGGCCGCACCGCCGTAGAAGTAGTGGCCGCGCACCAGGAGCACCGTCTCCTCGCCGAGGCGGTCGGCCAGGGACGCCAGGTCCAGGCGCGGGGTCCAGCCGGCCTCGTAGTCGCGGTGGGTGGGGGCGTAGAGGATGGCCCGGCGGCCGGGGGGTATGCCCAGGCGGTCGCGGATCGCGCGGATGTCGTCCGCGGTCGCCGAGTAGAAGACGTCGTTGCGCGGATAGCCGTGGTCCAGCGATATGTAGTGCGAGGGGTACGCGCGTTCCCACATACGGGTGGAGTGGCTGTTCGCCGAGACGCTGTAGTCCCACTTGTCGATGCGGGCCAGCAGGGCGCCGAAGTCCAGGCCCTTGGACGCGGCGGGGAACTCCCGCTGGTCGAGGCCCATGCGCTTGAGCGGGGTGCCGTGGTGGGTCTGGAGGTGGATCGCGTCCGGGCGCTTCACCACGGAGTTCGGGAAGTTGACGTTGTTGACCAGGTACTTCGCCCTCGCCATCACCTCCCAGTAGCGGCGGGTGCCCGGGACGATGTGGTCGGTGCCCGGGGGCAGCAGCGCCGCCTTGTTCCGGGCGACCACCCACACCGGGTGGATGTGCGGGGCGAGTTCGGCGAGCTTCGCGGCGATCGCGGCCGGGTTGCAGGACACCCCGCGGTCCCAGTACGCCGAGAACACCGCGAGGCCGGGGTCGACCGGGCCGCTCAGCGCCCGGCGGTAATGGTGGTCGCTGAGCTTCGCGCCGACCCGGCGCTTGCGCGCCACGACCGCCGACTTCAGGTCGCGCCGCTTGTGGTTGGCGGCCTGGAACGCCCGGTACTTCGCGTACGCGTTCTCCTCCAGGAGCGAGCGGCGGATGCCCTCGAAGCCGGCCGGGCGCCGGTGGTTCCTGGGCCGCCACTGCACGGCCGCCCGCGACGCCCGGCGGAAGAACTCCCGGGCCACCGGCTCCGGCATCCCGCTGCGGGCGAAGGTCCGCAGGCACTCGCGGACCATCACCTCGTACAGCACCGCGCGCGGCCGCTCCGCCAGGTCCCGCCCGGCCGCGAGCCGCTGGAGCGCCTCGTGCCGTGAGACGACCGCGTACCGCTCCTCGGCGCCGACCGGCGGCAGGCTCTGCGCCCGCAACTGCCGTACCTCGTACGCGACCTGGTCCAGGCAGGCCACCTGTCGGGCGTGCAGGAGCGTGGCCTGGGCGAGGTACGACTCGTCGTGCGCGAAGGCCTCGTCCGCGAGGTCGTGGTCGCGCCAGAAGTCCGCGCGGATCGCGCGGTTGCCCAGCAGCGGGGCGAGGTGCAGCAGGTTGGGGAAGCCCGCCAGGTCCAGGGAGCGGCGGCCGGTGCGGGCGAAGATCCAGCCGTCGCCGCTCGGCGCGCCGGTCTTGTTCCAGGACGAGCGGATGTGGTCGAACACCACGAGGTCCGCCGTGTCCGGGGCGTCCGCCGTGGCGTCGGCGACCATGCGCAGGGCGCCCGCGGGCAGACCGTCCCTGGCGTGCACGAAGTGCAGCCAGCGGCCGGTGGCCCGGGCGGCGCCCGCCGCACGGGCCGCGCCCTCGCCGGTGCCCTCCGGCAGTGCCAGCGGGACGATCCGGGGGTCGCGTGCCGCGTGCCGCTCGGCCTCCTGCCGGGCCCAGTCGCCGACGGCCGCGACGACCACCTCGGCCGCGGCGAACGGCTGCGCGCCGAGGGAGTCCAGGAGTTCGCCGAGATGGCCCTGCTCGTTGGGGCCGTGGACTATGACACTCAGTCCTGGCTGCACGCGGACCCCTTCCCTGCCGGCTGCACGCTGTTACTTCCCTTTTACGTCCCTTTACGCGCCATCGTGGCACTAATCCGATAAAAGGTGTAAGTGGTGTTACTCCTCAGGAGGGAAGAGAGGCATTTTCTGCCTTTGGTTGCGTTTGCTCCTGCTTCGGGCTCTTCAGGCTCTTCGGACTCTCCGGCTGCATCGACTCCTTCGGCTCCTTCGTCGGATTCGGCAGCTTCGGGGTCTTGGCGGTCCTGGTGGTCTTGGTGGTCTTGTCCGTGCCGCCGGTGAAGGCCTCGTACTCCCGGAGGACGTCGTTCGTCGGTCCGTCCATGCGCAACTCGCCGCGCTCCAGCCACAGCACCCGGTCGCAGGTGTCGCGGATCGACTTGTTGTTGTGGCTGACCAGGAAGACCGTGCCCGCGTGCTTGCGCAGCTCGCGGATGCGGGCCTCGGACCGCTTCTGGAAGGAGCGGTCGCCGGTGGCGAGGGCCTCGTCGATCATCAGCACGTCGTGGTCCTTGGCGGCGGCGATGGAGAAGCGCAGCCGGGCCGCCATGCCGGACGAATACGTCCGCATGGGGAGCGTGATGAAGTCGCCCTTCTCGTTGATGCCGGAGAAGTCGACGATCTCCTGGTACCGCTCCCTGATCTGCTCGCGGGACATCCCCATGGCGAGGCCGCCGAGGTGGACGTTGCGTTCACCGGTGAGGTCGCTCATCAGGGCCGCGTTGACGCCGAGCAGTGAGGGCTGGCCGTCGGTGTAGATCCTGCCGTTCTCCACGGGGAGCAGTCCGGCGACGGCCTTGAGGAGGGTGGACTTGCCGGAGCCGTTCGTGCCGATCAGACCGATGGCCTCGCCCCGGTACGCGGTGAAGGAGACGTTCCTGACCGCGTGCACCTTGCGCACGCCCGCCGCCTTCTCGGCCTGCCCGCGGCGCAGCATGCGGTTCAGGGCGGCGGTGGCGGTACCGCGCCCCGCGCCGGTGCCGTTGACGCGGTAGACGACGTCGACGCCGTCCGCGATGACGGTGGGGATCTTCTCGGTGGTCGCGGTGGTCGCGGTGCTCGCGGTGCTCGTCGTGTTCTCGGTGTTCTCAGCCACGGCCGTACGTCTCCTCAGCCTTCCAGAAGTAGATGAAACCGCCGACGCCGGCGAGCAGCGCCCAGCCCGTCGCCACCGCCCACACGTGCGGCGGCAGCTGGTCCGCGTGGAAGCTGTCGATCAGCGCGAACCGCATCAGGTCGATGTAGACGGCGGCCGGGTTGCACTGGAGGGCGAGCAGCACGGCGTGCGGCAGGTCCTTGTTGTGCATGACCTTCTCGATGCTCCACATCACGCCCGAGACGTACATCCAGGTACGGAGCAGGAACGGCATCAGCTGGGCGATGTCCGGCGTCTTGGCGCCCATCCGGGCCACGATCATCGCGACGCCCGCGTTGAACATGAACTGGAGCGCCAGCGCGGGCACGACCAGCAGCCAGGAGAAGCTGAGCGGCACGCCGAAGCAGAGCAGGATCACGACCAGCGCGCACATCGAGAACAGCAGCTGCTGGAGCTGCTGGAGCGCGAAGGAGATGGGCAGCGCGGCCCGTGGGAAGTGCAGGGCCCGTACGAGGCCCAGGTTGCCGGAGATCGCGCGGGTGCCCGCCATGATCGAGCTCTGCGTGAACGTCCACACGAAAACGCCGGTGACCAGGAACGGGACGTAGTCCGGCACGCCCTTCTTGGTGCTCAGCAGGATGCCGAAGATGAAGTAGTAGACCGCCGCGTTCAGCAGCGGGTTCGCCACCTGCCAGAGCTGGCCCAGCCTGGCCTGGCTGTACTGGGCGGTGAGCTTGGCGGTGGCGAAGGCGGTGATGAAGTGGCGCCGCGCCCACAGCCGGCGGAGGTACCCGGGCAGGGAGGGGCGGGCGCCGCTGACCGCGAGGCCGTACCGCGCGGCGAGCTGCGCCGGGGTCTCGGCCGGCGCGGCGGCCGTGGCGCCCGTGGCGCCCGTGGGGGTTGTGGCGCCAGTGGAGGGCGGGGAGGGCGGTGTGTGGAGGGCCTGGCTCACATCCGCTGCTTTCGCTCGGGGGCTCGGGGTGCGCGAAGCGGTCCCGAGGGGGTCGGATGCGCGAACCGGTCCGTAATCATCCGTCGTCGAGCCCCGGCCGGCGACGCTTTTCCGGCGTTTTCGCACGGTTCTTACGGAGCTCTTTACTGTTCTTTACGTCGGGACGGGACCGTATCGTCGCAACGCGAGCGTAGGGCGTCCTTACGTCGGAACGCAACCGTTTCGTCGTCGCGCCCTATGCTGGTGCGCATGACGACGAACGCCGACGCTTCCCAGGTGACCCCGCGGCGCAGGGCCCCCGCCGGGGCGGCCGTACTCCGCGAGGACGTGACGGAGGCCATCCGGGCGGCGGTCTTCGAGGAGCTGGCGGCCGTCGGCTACGCCCGGATGTCCATCGAGGGGATCGCGCGCCGGGCGGGTGTCGGCAAGACGGCGGTGTACCGGCGCTGGCGTTCGAAGCTGCACCTGGTCCTGGACCTGGTCTCGGCGGTCGCGGTGCAGGGGCTGCCCGCGCCCGACACGGGCTCCCTGGAGGGGGACCTGCGGCTGCTGTACGAGGTGACGTCCCGCGCCCTGCGCCACCCGGTCGCCGGGCAGATCATTCCGGATCTCCAGGCGGAGGCGGCCCGCAACCCGGACATCGCCGAGGCCATGCAGAAGGCGCTGCGGGAGGGGCAGCAGAGCGTCGCGAGCGGCATCGTCGCCGCGGCCGCCGAGCGCGGCGAGATCCGGGAGGGCATCGACACCGAGCTGGCGCTGGATGTGATCTCCGGTCCGCTGTACTGGCGGGCGGTGGTGGTACGGGGGCCGAAGCTGCCGATGGGCTACTTGCCGAGCCTGGCGCGGGCCACGGCGGCGGCGCTGAAGGCGTTGTGAGGCCAGTCCGTCAGGGCGTCAAGTGCGCTAATTGAGGCGGCACTTGGGTGTCGGCTCGCTAGACGCGACCCGCGGCGACGGTGAGTACGAGCTCGCCCGCCTGACCGTCCGGGCTCGCCGGGACCGGTCAGGCGGGTCAGGCCTCTGGCGGATCAGGCCTCTGGCGGATCAGGCCTCAGGCGGGTCAGGCCTCAGGCCGATCAGACCTCATGCGGCCAGCCGGCGGGCCAGTCCAGCCAGTTCGGCGGCCCCCAGAACCCGGTCGCCGAAGCCCGGAAGCGGTACGTGGAGCGGTTCGGTCCAGCGACGCGGGATCGCGTCCGGCCCGTACACGGCCCCGGCCAGGCCGCCGGTCACCGCCGCCACGGTGTCCGTGTCACCGCCGATATCGACCGCGGCGCGCAGGGCTTCCTCGTACGAGTCGGTGGTGCGTAGCGCCCAGACGGCGGAGCCGAGGCAGGGCCAGACCGCGCCGTTGAACTCCGTGGCCTGGTCGGGGTGCCAGTCCGGGGCGAGGACGGTCGCGTAGCGGGCGCGGTGGTCCGGGTGGACGGCGGCCAGGGTGTCCGGGAGGGCGGTGAGCGGATCGCCCCCGGCGAGGGCGACGCGGACTACCTCGTGGAAGATCGCGGTGCCTTCCCAGGCGGCGCGGTCCCCGTGGGTGAGCGCGGCGATACGGCGGCCGGCGTCCATGGTGGCGTCCCGGCCACGGCCCGCGAAGTGCACGGCGGAGGTCGCGGCGCGCATCAACGCGCCGTTGCCCGCGGCCCGTTGGTTGACCTGGAAGTGCAGGGCGGCGGCGCGGTCCCAGGGCTCGCCGTTGGTGAGGACGTCCTCGGTCTGCAGCCCGATGTCCTTGGGCCGGGCGGCGGCCCACCGCTGGAACCGCCGGAAGATGTCGGGGAGTTCCAGTCCGCCGCACTCCAGCAGCGACTCCCCGACGAGTACGGCCATCTGCGTGTCGTCGGTCGCCTCGCCCGGGTCCCAGCCGCCGCCCCCGCACATCTCGCTCCCGTGCCCGGCCCTCGGGAAGCGCGCGGAGAAGGCGCCCCCGGGCCCGAACTCGAAGGGCGCACCGAGCGCGTCCCCGACGGCGGAGCCGAGGACGGTGGCGACCGCGTGCGGGGTGAAGTCGGGGGCGGTGATGTCGTGCGGGGCCGGTCCGGCCGCGGTGACGCGGGGCGGGGCGGGCGCGGTGGCGTCGTGCGCGGTGGGCCCGGGTGCGCGGACGTTGTGGGGTGGGTGGGCGTCGGCGGCGGTCATCGCGTCAGGGTACGAGGGGGGCGGCGGCCTGGTCGGGTGCGCACCCCCGCAGCATGTGTGCGATCACGTCGGCCAGGCCGTGTTCGACCGCGTCGGCGGGCAGCATGCCGCTCACCGCCAGGCTGGCGTAGCCGTGCAGCGTCGCGAAGATCGGCAGCCCGACGCGTTCCAACGGGCCCTCCCGTACCTCGCCCCGGCGCTGACCCGCCCCGATCAGCTCCACCAGCTGCTCGGCCCACTGCTGGGACGCGGTGACCAGGGCCTCGGACGCCTGTGGATCGTGCTTGATCGAGTACATCAGGTCGAGCAGCTCGGCGTTGGCCGTCGCGAAGTCCACGTAGGCGCGGGACATGGTGGCCAGCCGCTCGGCGAACGTCTCGCCCGCCGACTCCCGCGACGCCGCCATGGACGCGGCCAGCCGGCCGAAGCCCGTCAGTGCCAGTGCGTCCAGCAGGGCCTGCTTGTCCTTGAAGTGGCGACTCGGTGCGGCATGGCTGACGCCCAGGTCGCGAGCGAGCTCGCGCAGGGACAGGGCGGCCGGGCCCCTCTCCCTGAGCGTCTCCTCGGCCCGGGTGAGCAGCGCGGCGCGAAGGTCTCCGTGGTGGTAACGGCGGGTCTGCGTAGCCATGGCCGCAGTGTATCGGCCATGTATTCGACGCCAACATTGTTGTCGGCGTCACCATTGTTGTCATTGACAGCATTGTTGTCGGCGCCTACATTGAGGGCATGCCTAAGACACAGAGCGGGACATCGAACAGGACGCGGAGCACGACTGCGGGCGGTAGTGCGCGCGGCAAGTGGAACGCCGGTGACATCCCCGACCAGACCGGCCGTACCGCCGTCGTCACCGGCGCCAACAGCGGGCTCGGGATCGCCACCGTCGAGGCCCTCGCCCGGGCGGGCGCCCATGTCGTCCTCGCCGTACGGGATCTCGAGCGTGGTGAGGCGGCCGCGGCCGGCGTCCACGGCAGCGTCGAGGTGCGCCGCCTGGACCTGGCCGACCTCGCCTCCGTGCGCGAGTTCGCCGCCGGCTGGCAGGGCGACCTGCATCTGCTGATCAACAACGCCGGCGTCATGAACATCCCCGAGGCCAGTACCAAGGACGGCTTCGAGATGCAGTTCGGGACGAACCATCTGGGGCACTTCGCCCTGACCAACCTGCTGCTGCCGCGCATCAAGGACCGCGTCGTGACCGTGTCGTCGGGCGCGCACCGGATGCCGGGCAGCCCCTACATCCACTTCGACAACCTCAACCTGACCGGCGAGTACGCCCCCCTCACCGCTTACAGCCAGTCCAAGCTGGCCAACCTGCTGTTCACGCTGGAACTCCAGCGCCGGCTGGCCGAGGCGGCCTCGCCCGTACGGGCCCTCGCCGCGCACCCCGGCTGGGCCGCCACCAACCTGCAGAGCCACGACGGCAGCGCCCTGCGCCGCGCCCTCATGCGGGTGGGCAACCGCTTCATCGCCCAGGACAACAGGGCGGGCGCGCTGCCCACCCTGTACGCCGCCGTCCAGGACCTCCCCGGCGCGAGCTACGTCGGTCCCGACGGCTTCGGCGAGATGCGCGGTGGCCCGACGCTGGTCGGCCGTTCGGCCGCGGCCGGCGACCCGGTCTCGGCCCGCCGCCTGTGGACGGCGTCCGAGGATCTGACCGGTGTCACGTTTCCCCGGCTGACGGCAGCCGTGAGCGCATAGCCGGCCGGGGGGCGACCACCGCGCGTCCAGCGCCCGGCCCGGAGGAACCGCGGACAGCTGCCGACGGCTATCCCCGCGTCGCCCCCGGATGCAGCCGCACCCAGCCCTCCCATGCCGACGTGATCATGTCCTGGACGTCGTACTTCGCCTTCCAGCCCAGCTCCACGGCGATACGGTCCGCCGAGGCCACCACCCGGGCCGGGTCGCCGGGGCGGCGCGCCACGACGGTCGGCGGGGTGTCGTAGCCCGTGAGCGCGTTGATGCGGTCGACCATCTCGCGCACCGAAACACCCTCGCCGCGGCCGATGTTGAGCGTCAGGCCCGCGCCCGGCGACGCCTCCAGCGCACGGGCCGCGGCCACATGGGCCTCCGCCAGGTCGACCACATGGATGTAGTCGCGTACGCAGGTGCCGTCCGGCGTCGGATAGTCGTCGCCGAAGATGCGGGGCGCGGCGCCCTCCGTGAGCTTCTCGAAGACCATGGGGACCAGGTTGAAGACCCCGGCGTCGGCCAGCTCCGGCGTCGCCGCCCCCGCCACGTTGAAATAGCGCAGCGATGCCGTGGACAGGCCCGTCGCCCGGCCTGTCGCGCGCACCAGCCACTCACCGGCGAGCTTCGTCTCGCCGTACGGCGACATCGGCACGCACGGCGTCTCCTCCCGCACCAGGTCCACGTCCGGCATGCCGTACACGGCCGCGGAGGACGAGAACACGAAGGAGGGGACCGAGGCGTCCGTGACGGCCTCCAGCAGTACCCGCAGGCCCTCCACGTTCTCCCGGTAGTAGTGCAGGGGCAGCTCCACCGACTCGCCGACCTGCTTCTTCGCCGCCAGATGCACGACACCGGTCACCGCGTGCTCCGCGAGCGTGCGGCGCAGCAGGCCGCCGTCCAGCGTCGAGCCCACCACCAGCGGCACGCCGTCGGGGACGCGCTCCGCGATGCCCGTGGACAAGTCGTCGTACACCATCGCCCGGTCGCCCGCTTCGCGCATCGCTCGCACGACATGCGCCCCGATGTAACCGGCGCCGCCGGTGATCAGCCAGGTCATGTGCGGCCCTTCCCTTGTCCCTGAATCCCGTCCCTGAGTCCCGCCCCTGAGGCTTGTCCCTGAGCCCTTGCGGTCATTCACCAGTGAAGCAGGCGCCGGAGCCTTCGACCCATGACGGATGTCACTCCTTGTATCCCGGTCGCCACACGCAGTGCCAGGGCTCCCGAGTGTGTCGCGTACGGCTGGACCAGCAGCACCCCGTGCCGCCCGCTCGGCACCACGCCGCGGCGCAGCAGGCCGGGGCCCGCGACCGCGTGGGCGGTGGTGTCGCGGCTCGTGCCGTCGTGGAAGCGCAGCGTCAGCCGCAGGTCCCAGGTGCCCGACCCGAGCGCCGCCAGGTCCACCGGCACCTCCGCAGACCAGGTGTCGAACTCCGGGTCCGCGAGCAGCGGGGCCGTGGCCGCCGTACCCACCCGGCCGCCCTCCCGGTGCACGAACTCCAGGTTCACCGAGGCCGGTCCCGCGTCCGCCACCCGCCCGTACAGCTCGTGCAGACGCAGCCGCAGCCGGGTGCCACGCGCGCGTGGCCGCAGTTCCGCGTCGACGGCGACGGGCAGCAGGTGCATGGGCCGGACGAGTACGTGGTCCAGCGGGACCTGAGGCAGGTCCGCCGACCACACCGGAGTGCCGTCCGCCGCGCGCGCGTACGGCGGGTGCAGCCGGGCCGGGCGTGCCGCCAGCTCCTTGAGCCGGGGCAGGTCGCGGGGCTCCTCGGCGGCGAGCACCACGCGTGCGATGACCCGCCCGGGCGCCGGCGCCAGCGCGAACTCGGCCGCGTCGAACGCCGACAGGTACGCGCGCGTGAGCGTCCACCACTCGCGCCGGTACTCCGTGCCGCGCAGATCGAGCTCCCGCGTGTACATCCGCAGCTCGTGGTCGAGGAACTTGGCGCGCGCCGCCCGCGCGAGGCGCTTCTCACCGGCGCCCAGCAGGATGTCGTACGCCTGCGCCGCGGCCGCCATACGGGCCTGCCAGTTGTCGATGCCCGCGCGGTCCAGCGAGATGGACAGCCGCTCGGCGGACCTGCGTACGTGCCAGACGTACACCGTGTCCGGGACGAGCGCCATACGCGGTCCCGCCGCCAGCACGCGCGCGGAGAACACGAAGTCCTCGTAAGGGAAGCGGCCGTCGGGGAAGCGGATGGCGTGCTCGCGCAGGAAGTCCGTGCGGTAGAGCTTGTTGACGCAGAGCGTGTCGTGGACCAGGCGCCGCAGCCGGGCGGGGTGCGGGACCAGCGCCGGCTCTGTGTACAGCTCGGGCTGCCAGGGGACCTCGCGGCCCGACGGCAGCTCACGGCGCACGCACAGGCCCGCCGCGACCTGTGCGCCGTGCCGGTCGGCCGCCGCGAGCAGCGCTTCCACGGCACCCGGCGGCAGCATGTCGTCGCTGTCCAGGAACATCGTGTACGGGGCGGTCGCGGCGTCGATCCCGTCGTTGCGCGGGGTGCCGCAGCCGCCGCTGTTGACCTCGCGGCGGAGCACCCGCACCCGCGTGTCCTCGACGGCCAGCGCGTCCAGCAGCCCGGGGCTGCCGTCGGACGAGCAGTCGTCGACGGCGATCACCTCGCGGACGGCCGGACCCTGGGCCAGCGCCGAGCGCACGGCGTCCGTCACGTGCGCAGCGTCGTCGTATCCGATGACGACGACGCTGACCTGTGAAGCGTGAGGCGGCATTGATTCCACGAACCGGGATAGTAGAAGTTGTAGGTAATTTTCCGTTAAGAGGCAGTTAGTGTCTTGTGGGGAAGACGGACAGGATCGGGGCGGAGTTCCGGACGGGGGGTGCCGGATTCGGGGTCTTTTGTGGTGGCTCGCCACAGGCGCACGAACGACAGGCCCGCGGCCGTGGCCAGCAGGCCGTTGCGCAGGAGCATCAGCAGACAGCCCGTCCAGGTGGAGTTGATGACCTCCCCGTAATAGGCGGGGTACGCCACAGTGCTGGCCGCGGAGGCCGCCAGGACCAGCAGGGCGACGGGCCGTTGTGTGGTGTGCCGGGAGGTCAGGCAGACGGCGGCCAGGCCGATCAGCCACACCATGTACTGAGGGCTGATCACCCGGCTCGTCACCGTGAACAGCAGGACCGCCGCGAGCGCCGCGTCGTACGGGGTGGCCGGCGTCCAGCGGCGCGCCCGCAGCCGCCACAGCAGCAGCAGCCCGAACGCGGCGACGGTGAGCCCGAGCGAGACCGCGGCCACCGCGCGCACATGCGGGCCCGCGAACTCCATCGCGCCGAACTGATACCGCGCGCGCCCCGGCCAGCCGGCCCGGCGGGCGAAGGCGAGGGCCGTGCCGCCGAGCGACTCGATCTGCACGCCCCGGCCGCCCTGCTGGAGCAGGAAGTCGAAGGGGTTGCGGAACAGGGCGGTCAGCAGCGTCAGCAGGGCGGCCCCGGTGACCGCGGCCGACGTCCACGCCCGACGGGTGGTCCGGCCCGTCGGCGTGCCGATGAGTGCCAGGGCCGGCCAGACCTTCACCAGGGCGCCGATCGCCGCGAACGCGCCGCACGCGCGCGGGGAGCGCGACAACGTCAACAGGGAGATGACGGCGAACGCCGTGACCTGCACGTCGTAGCGTGCGAGCGGAAGGTGCAGGAGCAGCGGCAGGCCCGCCGTCCACAGCGCCGCACCGTGCAGGCTGCGGCCGCCCGGCCGGGTCCCCGCGCGCGCGAGGAAGAGCATGATCACGGCGTCCGTGAGGAGCGTGAGCACCACGAACGCCTGGAAGTAGGTCAGGGCCGGCAGCAGCGCGGGGGAGAGCAGCACCGGACCCGCGCCCGGCGGGTACTGCCACAGGTGGTCGCCGGCCGGATAGGTGCCGTGCGACAGGACGCCGTACCAGCGGAAGTACAGGTTGCGTACCTCGCTCGACACCCCGCCCCGGCCCAGCAGGGCGAGGCGCTCGTGGGTGAGCAGCCACAGCATCAGGGCGCGGGTGGCCAGCCAGGCCGCGCCGAGGAGGAGCAGGGGGTGGCGTTTCAAGGTCCTCATCAACGCCGGATCGTAAGCCGCATGGATGCCGTTTTTGCGGAGATACGCCGTCAATCTCTATTGAACGTTGGCTAATCGCACAAAATCGGGCGCATGTCGAGCTTGTGCAAGGACCGGCCACCCGTCGCCCGTACCTGTACCCGCACCCGTGCGGAGGTCGCGTCCGCGCTTCTGCCCGTGCCGGTGCATGTGCTCGTATCCGTCCTCGCCCCCGTCCTCGTCATGCTCGCGCTCGGGCTGTGGGGGCTCGACCGCGGCGGCATGTGGCGCGACGAGGCGGTCACCTTCGAGGTCGCGCACCGTTCGGTGCCGCAGATCTGGCGGCTGCTGCACGGTGTGGACGCGGTGCACGGCCTGTACTACCTGGTGATGCGCACGGTCCTGTCCGGGTGGGCCGCCTTCGCTCGCCCCGACGAGGTGGTGCTGCGCCTTCCGTCGGTCCTCGGGGCGGCGGCGACGGCGGGCCTGGTGGCCGCGCTGGGCGTCCGCCTGTGTCGTCCGCGGGTCGGCCTGTGGGCGGGGCTGCTGTACGCCGTCACGCCGATGGCCGGGCACTACGCGCAGGAGGGCCGTTCGTACGCGCTGGTCTCGGCCGGGGTGGCGGGGTCGACGCTGTTGCTGGTCAGGGCCGTGCGCGGCGGGGGCTGGTGGCCGTACGGGGCGGTCGCCGGTGTCACGTGTGTGCTGCACGAGTTCGCGGTGCTGGCTCTGCTCGCCCACGCCTGTGCGCTGGCGCTCGCCCGGGTGCGCGGGAGGGTGTGGCGGGCGTGGGGGTGTGCGGTGGGGGGTGTGGCCGTGGTGCTGCTGCCGGTGGTGGTCGTCTCGCAGGGGCAGGCAGCGCAGGTGGCGTGGCTCGCGGTGCCGGACCTGGGGGCGGCGGGGCGGTTGCTGGAGGGGTTCGCGGGGGCGCCGGGTCTGTTGCTGGTGCCGTGTCTGGTGCTCGCCGGCGTGGGCGTACGGAGAGGTCCGCGCGGGGAGTTGTCCCTGGGGGGTGTCGCGCTGCCGCTGGTGGCCGTTCCGCCGGTGGTCCTGCTGGCGGTGTCGCAGGTTCGGCCCCTCTACGACGAGCGGTACGTGCTGTACGCGCTCGCGGGCATGCCGCTGCTGGTCGCGAGCGGCGCGGATCGGGTGGCGGGGGTCATGGGACGGCTACGGGCCGGGGGTCACTTCGCGCCCGCCCGCACCCCTCTCCTCGGCGTTCTCGCCATCGCCCTCGTCCTCGCCTCCCGGCTCCCCGTTCTCCAGGCCGACCGCAGCGCCGACCGCCGCCCCGACAACCTCGCCGCCGTCTCCCGCGTGGCCGGGCGGGAGACGCGGCCCGGCGACCCCCTGCTGTTCCTGCCCGCCTTCGGACGCCGGGCCGCTCTCACGTATCCCGACGACTTCCGCCGGACGCGGGACGTCGCGCTGAGCGTGCCCGCGCCCGTGGACGGGAGCCTCTACGGGCGGGAGGTCGGGGCCGATGAGCTGCGGCGCCGGCTCGGACGGCTCGACCGGCTCTGGGTGGTCGCCCAGACCTACGCGCTGCGCCCCGGCTGGTCCTCGCGCAGTCCGGTCGAGCGCCTCAAACGGGCGGTGCTGGACGAGGAGTTCGTGCCGCGCGCGGAGTTCGTGCAGAAGGGTTCGACCGTGCGCCTGTACGTACGCCGTCCCTAGTTCCAGACCGTGTCTGAAGTTCCAGGCCGTGTCCGACATTCCGCGTCGGCTGCCCGGCGGGAGTCGTCGGACACGGCCTAACCCTGGGCGCAGCCCGGTGTCTCCTCCAGCGCCGCCTCGTCCAGTGCCGTCGTGAGGCGGTCGAGGCGGGTCCGCAGGTCCTCGATCTCCCCCAGGCCGAGGCCCGTCGCCGTGGCGATCCTGACCGGCACCAGCAGGGCCCGCTCGCGCAGCGCCGTGCCCTCCTCCGTGAGGTGGACGTACACCGACCGCTCGTCCTTCGCGCTGCGCTCGCGCCGTACGAGCCCGGCCGTCTCAAGACGCTTGAGCAGCGGCGACAGCGTGCCGGAGTCGAGGCGCAGATGCTCGCCGACCTTCTTCACGGGCAGCGCGCCGTGCTCCCACAGCACCATCATCACCAGGTACTGGGGGTAGGTGAGCCCCAGGTCCTTGAGGACGACGCGGTAGACGCCGTTGAAGGCGCGCGAGGCCGCGTTGAGGGAGAAGCAGATCTGGCGGTCGAGGCGGAGGTAGTTCTCGTCGGCGGGGGCCTCGGTGCTGGGGGTCGGGATGGCGCTCATGTCTCCAGGGTAGCTCTTGTCCACCATTAAGTTGTGTACAACTGAATTGTGTGCTCTACTTCTACCCGTGAGGCGGTCGAAGACGAAGACCGGCCGCCGTACACGACCTTTGAGAGGGATGGTTTTCCATGGACGCGCTCTACACCGCTGTTGCCACCGCCACCCACGGGCGCGAGGGGCGCGCCATCAGCTCCGACGGCAAGCTCGACGTCCAGCTGGCCCCGCCGGCCGAGCTGGGCGGCAACGGTCAGGGCACCAACCCGGAGCAGCTGTTCGCCGGCGGTTACGCGGCCTGCTTCGCCAGCGCCCTCGGTCTCGTCGGCCGGCAGGCGAAGGTCGATGTGAGCGACGCCGCCGTGACCGCCGAGGTCGGCATCGGCAAGCAGGGTGAGGGCTTCGGCCTCAAGGTCACCCTGCGTATCGAGCTGCCGGACTCCGTGGACGAGGCGACCGGCCGCAAGCTGGTCGAGACCGCCCACCAGGTCTGCCCCTACTCCAACGCCACCCGCGGCAACATCGAGGTCGAGCTCGTCGTCGAGTAGGACGAGCCAGTCGAGCCAGTCGAGCCAGTCGAGCAAGCAGTCGTCGAGCAGGCCGGCCGACCCGACAGGCCCGGCCGGCCGCCACGCACCGCCACTGCCGCTCGCCTTCCGGTGACGGCGGGGCGGGGGTCGGCCCGGCGCGACGACGTACGGGCGGGTGAGGCGGCGGTCGCCTGGGCGGCTGAGGCGGCGGTCGCCCGCGGAGTTCACCGCATCGAGTGCGTGCCGCTCTCGTGCATCAGGGGCCGTGGCACCGGCACCGCGCCCGGTGGTGCCCACACCCGCACCGCCCGCTCCAGCAGCAGCGGCAGCCCGACCACCGGCAGCAGCCACGCCATCACGATCAGCCGGCCGCCGTAGACGGTGATGTCCGGGTGGGCCGCGTGGGTGACGAGGCCGGTGAACGCGGCCGCCAGCAGGAACACCCCGAAGGCCGGGCGCTGCTTCAGCGCTCCCCAGGCCGACGCCACCAGCGAGGTCAGGAACAGCGGCTCCCAGAACTGGCGGCGCAGCCACTCCAGCCAGAAGTTGCCCTCCAGACCGAGGAACTCCGGCCACGGCCGGGCGCGGTCGGGCCGGGCGAAGTGGTCGGTCAACAGGTCCTGGACGCTCTCGGACTCGGACGGGTAGTGCAGTGCCTGCGCCGCCAGCAGGATGCCGGCGACCGCGCAGCCCGCCACCGCGCCCAGGACCACCAGCGGTTGCCCCGGCAGGCGCCCGCGCCCGCGCCGCCGTACGCCGACCACCGCGCACGCCCCCGCCAGGCACAGCGCGAGAAACAGGGCCTGCGAGTGCTTCACCGCGAACAGCAGTACGAGCGCCGCGGTGACCAGCAGCACACCGGTCCCCGGCCGGTTGCCCCGCAGTGTCAGCGCACAGCCCCACAGCGCCACCAGTGTCAGCGCCAGCAGCAGGCCCTCGGTCATGGGGCGCATGGCGGTGGTGCCGCACGGCAGGACGTAGAAGAGGGCCTGGCCGGTCAGCGCCACGCCGGTGGGAGCGCGCAGGGTGCGCAGGATCAGGAAGGCCAGCACGCCCCCGGCCACCGTGACGAGCACACTCGACAGCCAGATGCCCCACGTCACGCCGAACACCGTCACGAACGGCAGCAGCAGCATCGGATATCCGGGCCGCGCCTCGAAGATCCGCATGAACCGCTCGGACGTGAACGGCGCGATGTGCCCGGAGGTCTGTCCGGCGCGCAGCCGCCTGTCCACCCCCGCCCACAGGTCGCGCCGGCACTTCTCGGTGACCCGCCGGGTGGGGTTCGGAGCCTGGAAGCGGTTCACGTCGACGCTCTGCTCGCGGCGTGCCGCGGACGCCCGGCCCGCGCACACGTAGTCGATGGCGGTGGCGGCCGACTCCCGCTTGCTGTCGCCGCGCAGACTCAGCGCGTACGACAGGTAGTTCTTGGTGTCGGGAGTGTCCCGCCCGGTGACGTTGGCGAGTTGCAGGACGGCGAACACGGCGGCGAGGACGACCACCCAGGTACGGGCGTTCGTGCGTGTCGGCCGCGGCAGGGCCCGCACCGCGGCCCTCATGACGAAGCGAGCAGGTCGCGGGCGGCCTGTGCGGGCGCCGGCACCGGCAGGGGCAGGTCCTGTTCGCCGAGCATCAGCGTCCGCACCACCCGCTCGGCCGCCCGCCCGTCGTCGAACTCGCAGAACCGCGCCCGGAACCCGGCCCGCAGCGCCGCCGACTCCTCGTCCCGCCACCCACCGCAGGCGAACAGCCACGCCAGCTCCCGGTGGGTACGCGTCACATGACCCGGCGCGTCGGCGGTGAGATCGAAGTAGGCGCCCCGGCTCGCGGTATAGGTCCCCCAGTCGTCGGCGTGGATCACGATCGGCCGGTCCAGGTTGGCGTAGTCGAACATCAGGGCCGAGTAGTCCGTGACCAGGACGTCCGAGGCGAGCATCAGCTCCTCGACGTGCGGCTCGGTCGTCGCGTCGACCAGGACGCCCCGCCGGTGCAGCTCGGCCAGCCCCATCCCGCGCGCCGGACCGTCCGCGAGCGAGGGATGCAGCCGTACGACGAGTGAGTGTCCCTCGCCCAGATCCTCCGCGAACCGGGCCAGGTCGATCCGGTCGACGTGGCCGCCCCTGACGTAGTCGCGGCGCGTCGGCGCGTACAGCACGACCGTGTGACCGGCCGGGATGCCGAGGCGGGCGCGGACGTCGGCGCCGTCGCCGGGGCGCGCCCGGACGAGGACGTCGTTGCGGGGGCTGCCGGTGCGCACCGAGGTGAAGCGGCACGGATAGGCGCGGTCCCAGACCAGCTCGGAGTGGCGGTTGGCGACCAGGCTGTAGTCCCAGCGGTCGGCCCGGCGCAGCATCTGCGGCACGTCGAGGCCGTGCCGGGCGCCCGGCTTGTGCAGCAGATCGGCGCCCATGTACTTGAGCGGGGTGCCCTGGTGGGTGTGGATGTGCACGCTGCCGGGGCGCTTGGCCAGGGTGCCGGGCCAGTTGACGTTGTTGACGAAGTACGTGGCCCGGGCGGTGACCTGGTGATAGCGCAGGGAGTCCGGGACGACGTACTCGACGCCCGGCGGAAGCGAGGGCACCTGGTCCGCGCGGACCACCCACACGCCCCTGATGTGCGGGGCGAGCTCCCGGGCCGCGCGGTGCACGGCGGCCGGGTCGCCGAGCACCCCGCGGTGCGAGAACGCCGAGTACACCGCGAGATGCGGGTCCAGCGGCCGGTGTCCGTGCACGTTTGACCAGCCGCGCTTGAGCCGTACGACGGCCGCGGCACGGACCTGGCGGGCGCGCAGGTCGAGCGACCTGGCCGCCCGCACGGCCCGGTAGCGGGTGAAACCGCCCTCCAGGACGCGGAGTCCGGGCGGCGTCGGACCGCCCTTGTGCTTGCGGAACAGCTCGGCCGTGCGCCGGAAGAACTCCTCCTTGTCCGACTCGGGCAGCCGGTCCGGCTTGGCGAGGACGTCCAGGCAGTGCTCACCCATCTTGTGACACAGACAGGGCCGCCAACTCGACAGCTCCGGGCGGGAGTCGACGTACGCGAAGACCCGCTCGTACTGGTCGTGGATGTCGAAGTGCTTGCGGCTGGTGGTGGACAGGATGCTGCCCGTGCGGCGCTGCCGGTAGGCGACGCAGATCCGGTCGAGCACGGCGATCCGCTCCGCGCCGAGCAGCGTGGGGAACGTCCAGGGCGTGTCCTCGTAGTAGCCGGGAGGGAACCGGAAGCCGTGCTTCTCCACGAAGTCGCGGCGGTAGACCTTGTTCCAGACCACCATCAGCAGGTCGAGGATCTCGGGACGCTCGGCGGCCGTGAAGGTGCCCGCGCCCGCCTCGGCCAGCACCCGCGCCAGGACGTTTCTGCGGGTGCCGCCCCACCAATAGGTGCGCGCGTAGTCGAAGACGAGCACATCGGGGCCGTCCGGGCCGGGGAGCTCGTCGAGGCGGTCGGCCAGCGCGCGCAGGGCGCCCGGGGTGAGGGTGTCGTCGCTGTCGAGGAAGAAGAGGTAGTCCCCGGTGGCGTGCGGCATTCCGGCGTTGCGTGCCCGGCCCAGGCCGACGTTCTCCGGCAGGTGCAGCACGCGTACGCGCGGGTCGCGGGCCGCGTACGCGTCGAGGATGGCGCCGCAGCCGTCCGGCGAGCAGTCGTCGACGGCGATCACTTCCAGATCCCGGTACGACTGCCCGAGGACCGAGTCGAGGCACTCGCGCAGATAGCCCTGCACCTTGAAGACGGGGACGATGATGCTGAAGCGGGGCACGGTGGTCAGCTCCTCACGAGGGCCGGGGCCGGGGTGCGCTCGGCGAGCGGGACGACGGGCGGGATCGCCTGCGGCGGCTGGCCGAGCAGCACCCGCCGTACGACCCGTTCGGCGGCCCGGCCGTCGTCGAACTGGCAGAAGCGCTCACGGAACCGGGCGCGCAGCACGGCCGACCCGGCGTCCGCGTACGATCCGTCGGCGAACAGGCCGGCCAACTCCTCGGGGGTACGCGCCACGTGCCCGGGCGGGCCCTCCAGCAGGTCGAAGTAGACGCCCCGCGTCTCCCGGTAGACCTCCCAGTCGTCCGCGTACACGACGATCGGGCGGTCCAGGTTGGCGTAGTCGAACATGATCGACGAGTAGTCCGTGATCAGCGCGTCGGCGGCCAGACAGACGTCCTCGGAGGAACGGTGCCGGGTGACGTCGATGATCCGGCCGCCGCCCCCGCGGTCGCCCTCGTCGTAGAAGTAGTGGGCGCGCAGCAGTACGACGAAGTCCTCGCCGAGCGCCTCGCAGAACGCCTCCAGGTCCAGCCGCGCCTCGAAGCCCGCGCTGTGGTCGCGGTGGGTGGGCGCGTACAGGAGGGCCGTCTTGCCGTCCGGGACGCCGAGTTCGCGCCGGACGCGGGCGACGTCGTCGGCGGTCGCCGTGTAGTAGACGTCGTTGCGCGGATAGCCGTATTCGAGGGCTTCCCAGGTGCCGGGAAAGGCCCGTTCCCACATCTCGGTGGAGTGGCGGTTGGCGGAGAGGTTGTAGTCCCAGCGGTCCACGCGGGTCAGCAGCTTGGCGAAGCTGCCGGTCGCCGCCGCCACCACCGGGTACGTCGACTGGTCGACGCCCATCTTCTTCAGCGGGGTGCCGTGCTGGGTCTGGAGGTGCACGCTGCCGGGGCGCTTGACGACCCCGTCGGCGAAGTTGGCGTTGTTGATCAGGTACTTGGCGCGCGCCAGCACGTCCCAGTACCCCTGGCTCCCGATGACCGCGTGCTCGACACCGGGCGGCAGCTCGCCCACCGCGTCCGCCTCGACCAGGAACACCGACCGCAGATGCGGGGCGAGTTCGCGGGCCTTGGCGTGGATCGCGGCCGGGTTGCAGGCGTAGCCGCGGCCCCAGTACGCGCAGTACACGGCGAGGTTCTCGTCGAGCGGGCGGCGCAGCCCCAGGGCGTACCGGGTGCGGGTGCGCGGCATCCGCGGGCGCGGGATCCGTTCCGCTGCCTTCGCCACGCTCCGGTTGGCGCCGCGCAGGGCCCAGAACGCGCTGTACGCACCGGCCGCCAGCAGCCGGTGCTGCACCCCGACGCTGCCCGGCGGCGGCTGGAAGGCGGCCGGGCGATGCCGCCGGTAGAGCCGCCCCGCCCGCCGGAAGAAGGCACGCCGGCGACGGGCGGGCAGCCGCTCGGGACGGGCGGCCGTCTTCAGGACCGCGGCGAACAGCTGTCCGAACAGCGGCCCCGACCGGTAGGCCGGCAGGCCCAGTTCGGCGGCACGGGTGAGCACCAGGTCGATCTGGTCGAGGAGTTCGAGCTGGTGCTCACCCGGCACGGCGAGCCGGCTGCCCTGCCGTCGCAGCAGATGCCGTACGCACACCGAGCGCAGCAGGGCGACCCGCTCGGCGGCGAGCGTGACCAGGCCGCCCCAGCCGATGTCGGTGAACAGGCCCGCGGGGAAGGCGAGCCGGTGCTCCGTGACGAACGCGCGGCGGTAGGCGGCGCTCCAGGCCGGGAGGGTGACGCCGGTCAGGTGCGGGGCCTCGGCGGGGGCGAAGGCGCCGTGCGGGGCCCGGCCGAGCGGGGGCGTGTTCGTCTTCTCGGCCTCCCACCAGTGGACCCGCTCGTGGCCGAAGTACACGGCGTCCACCTCGCCGGTCTCCTTCAGGCGCGCGTCGAGCGCGGCCAGTGCGCCCGGCGCGAGGACGTCGTCGCCGTCGAGGAACAGCAGATACGTGCCGGTCGCCGCCGCGAGGCCGGTGTTGCGCGCCGCGCTCAGCCCGCCGGAGGGCGGTGACACGACCGGGACCACGCGGGCGTCCCGCCCGGTGTACTCGGCCACGACCGCACCCGCCGGGGAACCGGGGGCGTCGCGGACCGGGATCAGCTCGAAGTCGCCGAAGGACTGGGTGAGGACCGAGTCCAGCGACCGGGACAGACGGCCGGCTACGTCATGGGTGGGGACGATGATGCTGAAGCGGGGCATTCCGGTCTCTCTGTCGGGGGCTCATTTCTCACCGGGGTGCTGATGGGTGCTGATCCGCGGGTCAGCGGCCCGGTCGTCCGAAGGGGCGCCGGCTGACGACGGGGGTTCCCCTGTTCGAGCGAAGGTGCTTCACGGACTGTCGACGACGGGGACGGGACCGGCCGGGTGCGGCACCGTCGCGAGCGGCGGCCTCGCCAGAGCCGCCGCGGCCGACGGGACGGGATGGCGCCCGGCCAGCGGCACGACCGGCGGCAGACCCGTCGCCCCGCCGTCGCCCTCGCTGTTCCTTTCGCCTTCCCTTGCGCCTTCGCCGAGCACGATCCGGCGCACCACCCGCTCGGCGGCGCGCCCGTCGTCGTACGGGCAGAAACGCGCGCGGAACGCGGCACGCAGCTGCGCCGCACGCGAGCCGCGCCAGTGGCCGGTGGCGAAGATGTCGATCAGCTCCTCCTCGGTGCGGGCGACCGCGCCCGGCGGGAAGGCGCGCAGGTCGAAGTAGGTGCCGCGGGCCGCCTCGTACGCCTCCCAGTCGTCCGCGTACACGACGATCGGGCGGTCCAGATTGGCGTAGTCGAACATCAGGGACGAGTAGTCGGTGACCAGCGCGTCCGAGGCCAGGCACAGGGACTCGACGCTCGGATGGCCGCTCACGTCGATCAGACGGGCGCCGTCGGAGCGGGTGAGGGGCGCGCCGTACGAGGGGTGCGCGCGGGTCAGCACCACATAGCGCGGGCCGAGCTGCCGCAGGACGCGTTCCAGGTCGAGGAGGTGGCGCTGGGAGCGGCGGTAGTCGCGGTACGTCGGCGCGTACAGGATCGCCACCGAGCCGTGCGGGATGCCGAGCGACTCGCGCAGCCGGGTCACGTCCGCCGAAGTCGCCTGCTGGAAGCGGTCGTTACGGGGCTGGCCGTACTCCAGCGTGGTGAACCCGGACGGGAAGACGCGCTCCCATACAAGGGTGGAGTGGCGGTTGGCGGACAGGCAGTAGTCCCACTGGTCGGCGCCGCGCAGCACCTGGGCGAAGTCCGTGTCGCGGGCCGCCGCCGGCCGGTCCTGGAGGTCGAGACCCATGCGCTTGAGCGGGGTCCCGGCGTGCGTCTGGATCACGATCTGGCCGGGGCGCTTGCGCAGCCGGCGGTCGAAGTCGGCGTTGCTGACCAGGTACTTGGAGCGGGCGAGCGCCGTCCAGTACGCGGCCGAGCCGGGCCGCACCCGGCGCGTCGCGGCCGGGACGGTGTGGTGGTGCTCGGGGCGCGCGATCCACGCCGTGCGGATGTGCGGCGCGAGCGTGCGGAACGCGGCCTCCAAGGCGCCCGGGTTGCAGCCGTGACCCTGCCCCTGGTGGCTGGCGAAGACGGCACGGTCGGCGCGCACGGGCAGCCGGCGCTGGAGGCGGTAGTGCGCCTGGAGCGCGACGCCGGCCAGGCGGCCGAGGACGGCGGTGGCCGACCGCGCGGTGCGGACGCGGGTGCGGGAGGCCAGGGACAGCAGACGGTAGGTGCGGTGGCTGCCCAGGCGGACGAGGACGTGCCGCAGCCGGAACCGGGGACGGGCCGGGGGACCCGGGGTGCGGTGGCGGCGGTAGTGGGCGCGGGCCCGGCGCAGGAACTCGGCGTGGCTGCCGCGCGGCAGCCGGCCGCGCCGGGTGAACACCGTCGCCACATGGTCGACCATGCGGCGGAACAGCACCGGCCGCCAGTGCGCCAGTTCGGGATGCCCGTCGAGATACGCGAAGACCCGGTCGTACTGGCCGAAGATGTCGAAGTGCCCCCGGCCGGTGGTGCCGAGGATGTTGCCCCGGCGGCGCTGGCGGTAGTGGACGCAGACCCGGTCGAGGGTGGCGACCGTCTCCGCGGCCATCAGCGCCGGATACGTCCAGGGCGTGTCCTCGTAGAGGCCGGGCGGGAACGTGAAGCCCTCGCGCTCGACGAACTCCCGGCGGTACGCCTTGTTCCAGACCACCATCAGGACGTTGAGCAGGCCCGGACGGTCGTCGAGGCGGAACGGCGCCGGACCCTGCTCGGTGAGCTGCCCCGCCTCCCGGTTGCGGACGGTCTCGCCCGACCAGAACGTGCGCGCGTAGTCGTAGACCAGGACGTCCGGTTCGGAGGTCTCCTTGATCCGGTCGGCGACGGCCTGGAGTGCGCCCGGCGTCAGGCTGTCGTCGGCGTCCAGGAAGATCAGGTAGTCGCCGGTGGCCTCGGCCAGGGCCGCGTTGCGGGCCCGGCCCAGACCCGTGTTCTGTGGCAGGTGGACGGGCCGTACCCGGGTGTCACGGGCCGCGAACTCGTCGATGATCGCGCCGCAGGCGTCGGGTGAGCAGTCGTCGACCGCGATCAGTTCGAGGTCCGGGAAGGACTGCTCCAGCACGGATTCGAGGCACTCATGCAGGTACGCCTGAACCTTGTACGCGGGGACGATGACACTGAACCTGGGCAACGGACATCCATGGGTCGGCGCGGGCATCTGCCCGGAAACGGCCGAAGGGGTGATCCGGTTACGCCAGATGTGGCATCCGGGGGACGCCGGGGCGCAGGCAGGGGCGGACCGGTCGCCGGCCCGCCCCTGTGACGGCGCACAGGACGCGTTACTTCACCGCGCCCGCCATCACCCCGGACACGAACTGCCGCTGGAACGCGAAGAACACGGCCAGCGGGATCACCATCGAGATGAACGCGCCCGGCGCCAGGATCTCGATGTTGCTGCCGAACTGCCGCACCTGCTGCTGGAGGGCGACCGTCAGCGGCTGCGAGCTGGAGTCCGAGAAGACCAGGGCGACCAGCATGTCGTTCCACACCCACAGGAACTGGAAGATCCCCAGGGACGCGATGGCCGGCGCGCCCAGCGGCAGCACCACGGTCGCGAACAGCCGTGCCTCGCCCGCCCCGTCGAGACGCGCCGCCTCCAGCAGCTCCCGCGGGATCTCCGCGAAGAAGTTGCGCAGCAGGAAGATGGCGAACGGGAGCCCGAAGCCGACATGGAAGAGGACCACGCCGATGATGTCGCCGAAGATCCCGACCTTGCCGAAGAGATCGGAGAGCGGGATCAGCGCCACCTGCACCGGCACCACGAGCAGCGCCACCACCACCATGAACCACCAGTCGCGGCCCTTGAAGTCCATCCACGCGAAGGCGTAGCCGGCCATCGCGCCGATGACGACGACGAGCAGGGTCGCCGGCACCGTGATCCAGACGGTGTTGAACAGGGCGTGCGTGACGTCACCGTTCTCCAGGAGCGACCGGTAGCTCTTCGCGGTCAGCTGAGAGGGGGCCGTGAAGACCTTCCACCAGCCCGAGGCGGCGATGTCGGTCGGTTCCCGGAACGACGAGACCAGCAGACCGAACGCGGGCACCAGCCAGAACAGGGCGACCAGCAGGAGGAAGACGCGCAGCACGCCGCCCGCCGCACCGCTCGCCACCCGGGCGGCCAGGGACCGCTTGGCACGTACGGAGGTGTCGAGGGCGCTCACCGCTCGCGCTCCTTCCTCAGACGGCGGAGGTTGACGAACATCACCGGCAGGACGAGCAGCAGCAGGATGACGCCGATCGCGCTGCCCACGCCGTAGTTGCCGCCGCCGCCGAAGGACGACAGGAACAGTTGCAGGGCGAGGACGTTGGCGTCGTCCTGGGTGGGCTGCGGCGCGATGATGTAGACCAGGTCGAAGATCTTCATCACGTTGATCATCAGCGTGACGAGGACGACGACCAGGACCGGCGCGAGCAGCGGCACCGTGACCTTCCGGAACACCTGCCACTCGTTGGCGCCGTCCACCCGGGCGGCCTCCAGGAGATTGCGGTCCACCCCGGCCAGGCCCGCCGCGATCAGCACCATCGCGAAGCCCGCCCACATCCACACGTACGAGCCGATGATGGCCGGGGTGACCAGGGTCGGGCCGAGCCAGTCGACGCCGTTGTAGGGCGCGGCGAAGTTCGAGCCGGGCAGGCGCAGCCGGGCTCCGTCGGCCCGGTCCGGCAGGCTGAACGTGCCGTCGGCGCCGCTCCGCGCGGAGGCGACCACCGTGCCGTCCTTGACCGCCTCGACCGTGACCCCCTTCAGCGCCTTCTCGCCCGGGTCGACCTTGCCCTTGGTGCCGCCCCCGCCGAGCTTGAAGTCCAGCCAGACGGTGCCGGTGACGCCGCTGCCCGACGGCTCCTCGGCGTCCGCGGGAGTGCCGGGGAGCCTGTTCGGCGCTATGCCGACGAGGGGGAGCAGGGCCGGGGTGCCCGCGTGGACCGTCCCCGTCGTGGTGAAGGAGCCGCCGCTGGACGCCTTCAAGTCGCTGACCTGGGCGTTCGGGCGGGCCTTCGGATAGACGGAGGAGTCCACGAACGCGTCGTGCACGGAGGTGACGACCGCGTTGGCGACGCCCTGGTTCGGATCCTGCTCGTACACCAGCCGGAAGATGATGCCGGCGGCGAGCATGGAGATCGCCATCGGCATGAAGACGATCAGCTTGAACGCCGTTCCCCAGCGCACCCGTTCGGTCAGCACGGCGAAGATCAGGCCGAGGACCGTGACGATCGCCGGGGCGACCGCCACCCAGATCGCGGTGTTGCGGACCGCGGTCAGGGTCCGGCTGTCGGTGAAGATCTCGCCGTAGTTCTGGAGGCCTACGAAGCCCGAGCCGTCGGCGTCGTACAGGCTGCGCCAGACCGAGTACCCGATCGGGTAGACCACGAGCGCGCCGAGCAGCACCAGCGCGGGCAGCAGGAACAGCACCGCCACCCACAGCCTGGTCCCGGTCACGCTCTTGCGCGGGGCGGCGGAGGAGACCGGCGGCGGTGCGCCGGCGCCCTCCGCCTTCGCTACCGAAGACGACATGTCCTGGTGTCCGCGCCGTCAGCTGTTCTTGTACGCCTTGGCGGCGTCGGCCTCCAGCTTGCGCTGGGTGCCCGCGACGTCCTTCGGGTTCTTCAGGAAGTCCTGGAGGTCCTTCCACTCGCCGACGCCCTGGGTGCCGCCGAACGCGGCCGGGGCCTGGTCGGACATGTCGAACCGGAAGTCGTCGCCCGCCGCGAGCAGCGCCTTCGCGATGTCCCGCGTCACGGCGTCCTTGTACGTGGCCGTGTCCATCGCCTTGTTGGGCGAGATGACGCCGCCCTGCGCCGCCCAGATCTCGGCCGCGTCGGTCGAGGCGAGGAAGGTCATCAGCGCCTGGGCGCCCGCACCGCCCTTCAGCGCCACGGCCACGTCACCGCCGCTGACCACCGGCGCCTTCGCGCCGGCCGCCGGGAACGGGAAGACCTTCGCGTCCGTGCCGACCTTCGCCTTGGTGTCGGCGTTGATGTTCGCCGTCACGAAGTCGCCCTCGAAGACCATCGCGGCCGGGGTGTCACCGGAGAACGTCTGGGTGACCGACTTCGGGAACTCCGTCTGGAGCGCGCCGGAGCGGCCGCCCGCGATCAGGTCGTCCTTGCCCCACAGCTGGGCGAGCGTGGTGAGCGCCTCCTTGACCGAGGGATCCGTCCACTTGATCTTGTGGGCGGCGAGCTGGTCGTACTTCTCCGGACCGGCCTGGGAGAGGTAGATGTTCTCGAACCAGTCGGTGAGCGTCCAGCCGTCGGCGCCGCCGATGGAGACGGCGGGAGAGCCCGCGTCGGACAGGGTCTGGGCCGTGGCGAGGAAGTCCTTCCACGTCTTGGGCATCCTGGTGATGCCCGCCGCGTCGAAGGCCTGGGTGTTGTACCAGACGAGGGACTTGTTGGCGGCCTTCACATAGGCGCCGTACTGCTTGCCCTTGTACGCCCCGAGGTCCTTCCAGCCGGTGGAGAAGTTCTTGTCGAGCTGGGCCTGGGCGTCGGCGCCGAGGGGCTTGAGCCAGCCCTTGTCGGCGAACTGGTGCAGCACGCCCACCTGGGGGAGGAACGCGACGTCCGGCGGCTTGCCGCCCTCGATCTTGGTACCGAGGAAGGTGGAGGTGTTGTTGCCGGTGGGTACGAAGTTGACCTTGGCGCCGGTGCGCTTCTCGAACTCGTCCAGCACCTTGGTGAAGTTCTTCTGCTCCGGGCCGGTCCAGACGGCGGCCACTTCCAGCGTCTGTCCGTCGAGCTTGGGCAGCTGAACGGTGGCGCCGCTTTCTTTGCCGCCGCTGCTCTCGGTGGTGTCGTCGCTCTTCTTGTCGCTGCTGCCGCATCCGGTGAGCGTGAGCGCGAGTGCGGCGGATACGACGGCTGCTGCGGCTTGGGCGGACCTGCGGGTACGAGCTGTGCTGCGCATGATTGCCCCGTTCATCGTTCCTCGTCGAACGTCCGAGCGGTGTCCCGTGCGCTCTGGTCTACGCCCCGGGCGACGGGGGCGGCAAGAGCGCCCGCAGTGTCAACCGGGTGATCGTGACCGCGTCGTGACGTACGGTGAGGCGGGCCGGGGCGCCTGGGGGCGGACTCACAGCAGCGACGGCACCTCCGTGGCCGATACCGAGCGTGCCGCGCGCTCCAGGGCGCTGGCCAGCAGGGCCAGGTCCGTCGGGCCGTTGCCGAGCTCGCGGACGGGGCGGCGGGCGGGCGGGTCGCCCATGCGATGCCATTCGAGGGGGACGACCGTGGGGCGGAGGGTGGCCGTGCGGGGGATGCGGCCCGTGACCCGGCCCCCCTGGAAGGGGATCACCCGGCCGTCCGCGAAGGTCAACTGGCCCCGCCCCGGCGCCGGTTCGTCGACGCCCGGCGACACCGCCTCCAGGGTGATCCGCAGCGCGGCCGCCCGGGCCGGCTCCGTCTGAGCCGTACGCCCCTCGAGGCTCGATGCGGTGACCAGATGCACCCCGAGCCGCTCGCCCTCCCGGGCCACCGCCTCCAGCGCCCGTACGACCGAACCGGCCGCGGGCCGTCCCGGTGACCCGAGGGCGGGCGACAGCAGCGCGTCCAGGTCGTCGACCACCACGACGAGCCGGGCCGGCGGCCCGGATTCCGTACGCTCCCGGGTCGCCGCCGGGCGCAGCCGCAGCGTCGAACTCGGGGGCGTGTCCAGGTCCGCGGCGCCGGCCGGGTCGGACGTGCCGGGGGCGCCGGGCGCGCCTGGGGCACCGGACGTGCCCGGGTCCCTGGGCGCGGGCCGTATGCGCGACGTCCGCTGCGGGACGATCCGGGCCGGCACCGCGCGCTGCGCATGCCACTCCGCGAAGCCGAGCCGCCCGAGCAGCTCGGCCCGCCGCTTCAGCTCGGCGCTCAGCGACTGGGCGAACTCCCGCATGCGAACCGGGTCGTTGGCGGCGAGGTGCGTGGTGACATGCGGCAGGTCCGTACAGACGCGCAGCCCGTCGCCGGCGCCCGCCCCGTGCGCACCGCGGTCCCGCCCGTCTATGAGGACGATCCCCAGCCGGTCGGGACGCTCCGCCGCGGCCAGCGACGCGGCCAGGGCCCGCAGCAGCTCCGTACGCCCGCTGCCCGCCGGTCCCTCGATCAGCAGATGCGGGCCCTCGGCGACGAGGTCCACGCCCACCGGTCCACGCGGCCCCGCGCCCAGCACCGCCGCCGCCCGCCCGCCGCGCGTCTCCGGGTCGTCCGCCGCGTCCGCCCAGCGTGCCATCAGCGAAGCCGGGGTGGCGCGGGCGAGTCCCAGCTCGTCCAGCAGCCGCGCCGCCTGGGGCAGCGGCGCGGACACGCGCGCGTGCCGGTCCCCGCTGCCGTCCGTACGCAGGGGAGCCAGCGCCCGCGCGAACCGCTCGGCCCACGCCGAGGAGACGGCGTCGACGGCGGCCACCGTGCCGTGTCCCACGGGGCCCCGGTGCGCGCGGGTCGCGGAACCGTGGTCGGCGCGCCCGGCCGGGGCACGGTCCAGGGAGTCGCGCAGCGCCCGTCCGGTGTGGTCGTGATGCGTCCGCTCGTCCGCGCCCGGGCCGGAGCGCGGACGAGGCGCACCGGCACCGGCGGAGCCGTGGCGGCCGCGCGTGGCGGCCGTGTCCCGGGTGTGTCCGGCGTCCGGCCCCTGGCTCTGACCCGTGGCCGGGCCCCGCGCATGATCTGTGGTCGGCCTCTGTCCCTGCCTCTGTCCCTGCTCCTGGCCTTGCTCCTGGCCTTGCTCCTGTGCGTGACGGGGCGGTTCGCCCGGCGCGACCCGCAGCAGGCGCAGCGCCGTGGCCACGTCACCGCTGAGCAGGGCCACGGCCCCGCACTCCCGGAACGCCGGCGAGACCGCGCACGCCGCCTCGTACGTCTCCGTCACCGGCGACGAGGGCGAGGCGGCCGCCGTCTCGGCCAGGCAGATGACATGTATCCCGGCCTGCGCTCCGTCCTGCACGAGGCGCACCACGGCCTCCCGCACATCGGCGCCGCCGGGATCGCCGTCCACGATCACCACGGTGTACGGGCCCGTGAACGTGTCGTCGCCGTCCTGCTGGTCGTCCCGCGCCCAGGAGGGACGACGGGCCCCGCCGCGCAGGGCGGTGTCCGGTGTGTCCGCCGGACGGGGGAGGTCCTGGGGTGCGTTACGCGTGTGGTCCGTGTCCGCCAGGTGGTCCTCCAGGCGGCGCAGCAGTTCGTCCGTGCGGGCGGCGGTCTGGTCGCGGTCGTACGCCAGCAGCAGGCGGCAGTCCTGGCCGTGGGCCGGTTTGAGATGGGGCAGCCAGCCGAGCCAGGACCACTCGGCGGTGCGCTCCTCCACCGGACGGGACCGGTCCCCGCTGATCAGCACGATCTCCAGGGTGTCGGGGGAGTGCAGCGCGGCGAGCTGCGCCACGACGGCGCGGGCCAGCCCGGCGAGACGCGCCCGCGGGCCGGCCAGGCCCAGCGCGCCGGCCTCGCGCAGCCCGGCGGTCACGGGCACCGCGGGCAGCAGTCCCGAACCGTCCGGCGCCGTCCGGTCGGCCGTGCCCAGCCGCACCGTGAGCGCCTCCGGGTGTCCCGGCCCGCGCTCCCACAGCCGCGGGCCCGGCCCGAGCGCCGTCAGCAGCAGGGCCGCCGGGTCCGGCCACTTCTCCGGCGCCTGCGCCCCGGTGACCGCAGGCTCCGGCACCCGGGCCGTGTCCTCGTCGTACGCCTGAGGCCCGTCCCCGGCCGGCTCCCCGCGCCCGCCGGTCAGCCGCCGCGCCCACGCGGAGAACCCCCCGCGCCTGCGCGCGCCCTGCGGCACGTCGGTGCCCCGCAGCGGGGTCCCTTTGCGGGGGCCCGCACCAGGGATCCCACCACGTAGGTCATCCGGTCCCGGCACCTCACCGGGACGCGCGCCGTACCCCTCGCGGGGGCCACGGTCGGGCCCCTCAGCGGAACCTAGAGGATGCCCGTCACCGGGGCCCTGTCCGGGAACGCCGCCGGAATCGTGGCCGGAACCTCGGCCGGGAACGTCGCCGGGACCGCGATCCGGCGCGTCGCGGCGGCCTCGGCCGTGTGCTTCACCGGGACCTCGGCCGTGCCCCTCACCGGGACCCCGGCCGTGTGCTTCACCGTGTCCATGGCCCGGAACCCCACCGGGGCCTTGGCCCGGCACCTCGCGGCGGCCCCGGTCGCGCCCCTCGCCGGGGCCTTGGCCGGGAAGGTCACGGGGGTCTCGGCCGGGTACGTCCCGGGCGTTTCCCCCGCGCAGGTCACGGGTGTCCGCGCCGGGAACGTCACGGGGCCTTCCGGCAGAAGCCCCGCCGGGCCCGGCGACGGGCCGCCCGTCCGGGCCCGTGCCGCCCGACTCCGGCGTCCGCCTGCTCTCGATCCGGGGGGCGCCGCCCTGCCCCGGCACGACCGGTGCGGGAAAACGGGGCTCCACGGGGCCGTGCTCCTGGGCGCCCGGGGCACCTCCCGCGGGGGCGCTAGGGGCGCCCCCCGCGGCACCCCATGCCGAGGCCCCGAAGGCGTGGTGCGTCTCACCCGAGGGGCGGCCGTCCCCGGAGGCGGCGGCCGACGCGCCGCCGGATGGCGCGCCCCGCCCCGCCCCGCCACCCCCGCGCGCGTGCGGAACGGCCCACACCGGGCGCCGTACCTCCGGAAGCCCCCGCGCCCCGCCCGGCCCCCACGCGAGCCGGAACCCACCGAGACCAGGCGCACCCCCGTCGGTCACCCGGACATGCCCCTCGCCGTCCGGGGCCGTACCGACCGCTTCCACACCGCCCGGCGGAGCCAGCCGCAGCGCCGATTCGCCGAGCCGCAGCAGCGCCCCCGGTGCGAACCGCACCGCGCGGTCGCCCACCCGCCTGCCGTCCAGCGTCGTACCGTTCGTCGAGCCGAGGTCGGCGACCGAGACACGGCCGTCCTCGGCGACCGTGACCGCGCAGTGCAGCCGGGAGACGTCCGGGTCGTCCAGCGGGACATCCGCGTCGGCGGACCGGCCGATCTGGATCTGCCCCCCGTGCAGCAGATGGACCCCGCCCGCGTCGGGCCCCGCCACCACATGCAGCTCGGCCGTGACAGCGGCCACGTCGGGACCCGGCTCCACGGGCGCGCCCAGCGACAGCACCGCACCGTCCGTCAGCGGCGGCTCGCCCAGCGTGCAGCGCTGCGCGTCGAGCCGCTCGGCTCCCGCGTACAGCACCACCGGACCGCCCCCGCTCTCGCGGCTCCGCTCGGGCTGGGCGGCACCCCCGTCGCCCGCGACCGCCGAGGCCAGGCCCGACGCCACCGCGGCCAGCGCCGTCCCGGCGGGCGCGGTGACCAGCACATCGCAGCTCGCGGCACGCGCCCGCGGCTCCGAGGGCGGCCCCAGCGGATCTACGACGGTCAGCCGGATCTGCATCGCCGTCAGCGGTCCCTTCTGCACGGGCGCCCGCACGACGGAGACGAAGCCGCACCGCGATCCCCCACCGCGGACTTCCCCCACCGCACACGAGCACGTCGGCCAGTAACTGGAGGCATCCTCGCACCTGCCACTGACAACCCGCCCCCCACCCACCGACAAGTGATCTTGATTGGTCGGCTCTGCCCGCAAAAGTGCCTGACCAGTGCCCGACCGGCGTCCGCTTGAGATCGGTCACGCCCGGCTCCGGCAACCAAGTGCCGGCAACCGGCGTCTTTCCACCGAACATCTGAGAAGTCCGTGCGAAGTCCTCCGCGCAGCCCTTCGGGAAGCACAGGTCCCCTCGGGAAGCACAGGCCGACGACAGCCCGGTGCCAGGTTCTGCGGCACTACAGTGGGTCGGAACACCTGTAGCAGGGTGGACGGACCAGGCAAGCAAGCAACAAGGAGCGCATGACGTGCGGCCAGTAGGGAGCAAGTACCTCCTTGAGGAGCCGCTTGGACGGGGCGCCACGGGCACCGTCTGGCGGGCTCGTCAGCGCGAGACCGCGGGCGCCGAGGCCGCCGTCGCGGGCCAGCCGGGCGAGACCGTGGCGATCAAGGTCCTCAAGGAGGAGCTCGCGAGCGACGCGGACGTCGTCATGCGGTTCCTGCGGGAGCGTTCCGTCCTGCTGCGCCTGACCCACCCGAACATCGTGCGGGTGCGGGACCTCGTGGTCGAGGGCGACCTGCTGGCGCTCGTCATGGACCTCGTGGACGGGCCCGACCTGCACCGCTACCTCCGCGAGAACGGGCCCTTCACGCCCGTCGCCGCCGCCCTGCTGACCGCCCAGGTCGCCGACGCGCTCGCCGCCAGCCACGCCGACGGGGTCGTGCACCGCGACCTCAAGCCCGCGAACGTCCTGCTCAAGCAGGACGGCGGCCAGATGCACCCGATGCTCACCGACTTCGGCATCGCCCGACTGGCCGATTCCCCCGGACTCACCCGGACGCACGAGTTCGTGGGCACGCCCGCGTACGTCGCGCCCGAGTCGGCCGAGGGGCGCCCGCAGACCTCCGCCGTCGACATCTACGGCGCCGGCATCCTGCTGTACGAGCTGATCACGGGGCGTCCGCCGTTCGCCGGCGGGTCCGCCCTCGAAGTGCTGCACCAGCACCTGAGCGCCGAGCCCCGCCGGCCCTCGACCGTTCCCGACCCGCTGTGGACGGTCATAGAGCGCTGCCTGAGCAAGAACCCCGACCGGCGGCCCAGCGCCGAGAACCTCGCGCGCGCACTGCGCGTCGTCGCCGGGGGCGTCGGCGTGCACGCGAGTGCCGCGCAGATCGCCGCCGCGGAGGGCGTCGGGGCGCTGCTGGCCCCCGATCCGACACCCGCCACGGTGCCCGGCGTGCCCGGCGCGGCCGACCCCACGCAGGTGCTGCCCCAGGGCGCGGGCGCGTACGACCCGAACGCGGCGACCAGCTTCCTGCCGCACACCTCGGGCGACGCCGACCCCACCTCCGTCCTGCCGCACCGCGGCGCCGCCGATCCGACCGCCGTCATGCCGCCGGTGCCGCAGCACCAGCCCGGCGGGCCGAACGGGCAGTCCGGGCCCGAGGAGCCGCACCCCTGGCAGAACCAGCTGCGCGCGGCCCGCGATCGCAACGAGCAGACGCAGGTCCAGTCGTATCTCGACCCGAGTGAGGACCCGCTGCGCCGCCGGCCCCAGCGGCAGGTCGCGCGGCCGCAGCAGCAGCCCCAGCAGCAGCCCGGGCCCGGGTACGGGTATCCGCAGCAGCAGCCCCAGCAGTACGCGCCTCAGGGGCAGCCGCAGCGGCAGCCCCGACGCCAGCCCCAGCCCCAGCAGTACGCCCCCGCGCCGCAGCAGCAGCCGCAGCGGCAGCCTCAGCGGCACCAGCCGCAGCCGCGGCAGCCCGCGCCGCGGCCTGAGCCCGAGCCGCGACAGCCGCGCCAGCGCGGTGCCAACCCGATGAAGATCCCGGGGCTCGGCTGCCTCAAGGGATGCCTGTTCACCGTCATCATCCTGTTCGTCGCCGGGTGGCTGGTCTGGGAGCTGAGTCCCCTTCAGGAGTGGATCGGGACGGGCAGGGGGTACTGGAGTGAGCTCAGCCACTGGTTCAACAAGGTGAGCGGGTGGATCGGCGATCTGGGCGGGGGCTCGGACAAAACCAGCAACTAGCAACCGGCTCCCCGCAGTCAGCGACAAAAACCCCAAGAGCTCACCGACTCTGGGGATTTGTCGACATCTGATGGGTGATTTCCGTCTCCGCGGTGAAGGTTGGCTCTTCCGGCGCGTAGTTTTAGCGACAACACGCGTCCCCTGTAGGAGCAGTCTTGGCACGGAAGATCGGTAGCCGGTACACCGCGAACCAGATCCTGGGGCGGGGCAGCGCCGGCACGGTGTGGCTGGGCGAGGGACCCGAAGGGCCCGTCGCCATCAAGCTGCTGCGTGAGGACCTCGCGTCCGACCAGGAGCTCGTAGGGCGTTTCGTCCAGGAGCGGACCGCGCTGCTCGGCCTCGACCATCCGAACGTGGTCTCGGTGCGCGATCTCGTCGTCGACGGCAATGACCTCGCGCTCGTCATGGATCTCGTCCGCGGTACGGATCTGCGGACCCGGCTCGACCGGGAGCGGCGGCTGGCCCCCGAGGCGGCGGTCGCGATCGTGGCCGACGTCGCGGACGGCCTGGCGGCGGCGCACGCGGCGGGTGTGGTGCACCGGGACGTGAAGCCGGAGAACGTGCTGCTCGACATGCAGGGGCCGCTCGGACCCGGGGGCTCGCACCCCGCGCTGCTGACCGACTTCGGGGTCGCGAAGCTGATCGACTCACCGCGGCGGACCCGGGCGACGAAGATCATCGGCACTCCGGACTATCTCGCGCCGGAGATCATCGAGGGCCTGCCGCCGCGGGCGTCGGTGGACATCTACGCGCTGGCGACGGTGCTGTACGAGCTGCTGGCCGGGTTCACGCCGTTCGGCGGCGGACACCCGGGGGCCGTACTGCGGCGGCACGTCACGGAGACCGTGGTGCCGTTGCCGGGTATCCCCGAGGAGCTGTGGCAACTGCTCGTGCAGTGCCTGGCGAAGGCACCGGCGTCGCGCCTGCGGGCCTCGGAGCTGGGGGCGCGGCTGCGGGAGCAGCTGCCGTTGCTGGCCGGGATGCCGCCGCTGGATGTGGACGAGCCGGACACGGAGCCGGAGGAAGAGTCGCCGGAGGCGGAGGACCCGCCGGGCGAGACGGTGACGGGAGCGCGGGTCCGGCGGGGGTCCGTGCCGCTGGTACCGGGAGCCAAGCCGGACTCCAACCGGGACACGCACACGTCGATGCGGGTGCCGGGGCCCGATGAACTGGCGGGCGGGGCGCGGGGCACGGCTCGCGCGCCGCGCACGCCCGGCGCGCCGCGACCGGGGTCGGCCCGGCACCGGGCGACCGCGCGGCGGCGGCGGATCACGCTGGGGGTGGCCGCGGTCGTGCTGGTGGTCGCGGCGGCGGTCGGCACGTGGGCCGCCACATCCGGGGACGACGCGGGGGCGACTCCGTCGGACACGAGGAATTCGGCGCCGGAGTCTCCGTGAGGCGGTGCGTCGGCGGGGCCGGCACGGCCCCGCACGCCGGTGGGCGTCCGCGGGCCGTCCCGCACGGGGACGAGGGGCGAGCCCCGCTTGTCGTAGCCGTTACGCTGGAGGCGTGGCAGTCGTCGATGTATCCGAAGAGCTCAAGTCCCTCTCCTCGACCATGGAGTCGATCGAGGCCGTTTTGGACCTCGACAAGCTGAGGGCAGACATCGCCGTGCTCGAGGAGCAGGCGGCCGCGCCGTCCCTGTGGGACGACCCCGAGGCGGCGCAGAAGATCACCAGCAAGCTCTCCCACCTCCAGGCGGAGGTGCGGAAGGCCGAGGCCCTGCGCGGCCGGATCGACGACCTCAGCGTCCTCTTCGAGATGGCCGAGGAGGAGGACGACCCGGACACCCGCGCCGAGGCCGAGTCCGAGCTCACCGCCGTCAAGAAGGCACTGGACGAGATGGAGGTCCGGACGCTGCTCTCCGGGGAGTACGACTCCCGCGAGGCCCTCGTGAACATCCGGGCGGAGGCCGGTGGCGTCGACGCCGCCGACTTCGCCGAGAAGCTGCAGCGCATGTATCTGCGCTGGGCCGAGCAGCGCGGGTACAAGACCGAGATCTACGAGACGTCGTACGCCGAAGAGGCCGGCATCAAGTCCACGACCTTCGCCGTCCAGGTGCCGTACGCGTACGGGACGCTGTCGGTGGAGCAGGGCACGCACCGGCTCGTGCGGATCTCCCCCTTCGACAACCAGGGGCGTCGGCAGACCTCCTTCGCGGGTGTCGAGATCCTTCCCGTGGTGGAGACCACCGACCACATCGAGATCGACGAGTCCGAGCTGCGGGTGGACGTCTACCGGTCCTCCGGCCCCGGCGGCCAGGGCGTGAACACCACCGACTCCGCGGTGCGCCTCACCCACCTGCCCACCGGCATCGTCGTCTCCTGCCAGAACGAGCGGTCGCAGATCCAGAACAAGGCGTCCGCGATGAACGTCCTCCAGGCCAAGCTGCTCGACCGGCGCCGGCAGGAGGAGCAGGCCAAGATGGACGCCCTCAAGGGCGACGGCGGCAATTCCTGGGGCAACCAGATGCGGTCGTACGTCCTGCACCCGTACCAGATGGTCAAGGATCTGCGGACCGAGTACGAGGTCGGCAATCCGGAGGCCGTTTTCAACGGTGAGATCGAAGGGTTCCTCGAGGCCGGGATTCGCTGGCGCAAGCAGCAGGAGAAGTAACGCGGCTCGGTCGAGCCGCTTTGTCGACATGACAACTGCCGTCCCATGGACGGCAGTTGTGTCGTTTGTGGGGGTGGATGTCTGGGTTTTACGTCACACTCACAGACCGCTCTGTCCGGCAAATGATCACTTACCTGACATCCCGTGCGTAACAGCCTTGACGTTGCTTTGAAAAATGGGAATGGTGGCGCGTGGCATGCGCATTACTGGGGTGCATGTGAACCGGGGGGCTTTCTGAACCATCCCCGTTGATCGCGGCCCCGGGCGCTGCTCCATTGACGATGAGCTACTGGGGGTAGCAGCCAAATGACGAAGAAGACGCGGATCCGCGTCGCGCGAATAGCCGCGGGTGCCGTGATCGCCGCGGGTGCCTCACTGACCGCCGCAGGTGCCGCTTCCGCTCTCGGCGTCGGTGTCGGCGTCGGTATCGGTGAGGGCGGGGTGTCCGCCGATGTCAGCGTGACGACCGCGGGCGACGCCGACGGCGGCACCTCCGACGGTGGCACCTCGGTGGGTGTGACCGACGGCGGTACCTCGGCCGGTACGACCGACGGCGGCACCACGGACGGCGGCACCACCGACGGTGGTACGACCGACGGCGGCACCACGGTGGGTGCGACCGACGGCGGCGGCGTCAGCATCGGTGGCACCACTGACGGTGGTACGACGGACGGCGGCACCACTGACGGTGGTACGACCGACGGCGGCACCACTGACGGTGGTACGACGGACGGCGGCACGACCGATGGTGGTACGACGGACGGCGGCACCACTGACGGTGGCAGCACCGACGGCGGCAGCACCGACGGCGGCAGCACCGATGGTGGCAGCACCGATGGTGGCAGCACCGACGGTGGCAACACCGACGGTGGCAACACCTCCGGTGGTTCCTCCACCGGCGGTACCGACACCGACGGCGGCGGCAACAAGCCGGTCGAGCAGGGCAAGGGCTCCTCGGCCCTGACCGACACCGGCTCGGACACGTCCGCCCAGGGCAAGAGCGACGGTGAGCTGGCGGAGACCGGTGCCGGCGAGACCGCGTTCCTGCTGATCGGCGCCGCCACGATGATCGCCGGCGGTATCGGCTTCCGGATGCTGCCGCGCCTCGTGAACGGTCGCGGCGCAGCTGCCGCCTGACCTGATCGACACAGCGCATGAAGAAGGGCCCGGAGCAGCCGCTCCGGGCCCTTCTCATACGCCCTGTACGCGCCCCGTACCCGCCTTGAGCGGGCTGTGTGGGCTGTGTGGCTTCCGGCGGCCCTACGCCGTCTGGTGGGCCAGCAGTGCCAGCGCCGCGATCAGCACGGCGAGCAGCGCGATCAGCGCCATCGGGTTCAGTCCCGCGAAGGGGCCCTCCTGCTGGAGCCGCTCCCGGTTCGCACGGCAGACAGGGCAGCGGCCCTCACTGACGGGCGCCGCGCAGTTAGCGCACACCAATCGGTCGTACGTCATGCGCTCGCCCTCCTTGCGCCGTTTCCGGTTACACAACGCTTCGGGGAACGCAACCGTTCCCCACTCCACTGTGCCAGGTTCCGCGGATTTCGGCGCGGCTCGCCTTATCCTGCCCCGTTCCGGCGGGTGTGAGGCCTGAAAGATGCGCCGACGATGTCCCGAAGGAGCTCTTCGAAATCGCCTCTGTGACCCTTCAGAGCCATGACAAAACGCGCAAGCCTCGCGCAACCGTGTACGCCGACTGCGCTCGCACTCCCGGTTCGCGTATGGTCACGCTCACCTACCCCCGGCGACCCGTGGTGCATCCGTGATCCGATTCGACAACGTCTCCAAGGTCTACCCCAAGCAGACCCGCCCCGCTCTCAGGGATGTCTCCCTGGAGGTCGAGCGCGGCGAGTTCGTGTTCCTCGTGGGGTCCTCCGGCTCCGGAAAGTCCACCTTCCTGCGGCTGATCCTCCGCGAGGAGCGGTGCAGTCACGGTCAGGTGCACGTCCTGGGCAAGGACCTCGCGCGCCTCTCCAACTGGAAGGTGCCGCAGATGCGGCGGCAGCTGGGGACCGTCTTCCAGGACTTCCGTCTCCTGCCCAACAAGACGGTCGCCGAGAACGTCGCCTTCGCCCAGGAGGTCATCGGCAAGTCGAAGGGCGAGATCCGCAAGTCCGTGCCCCAGGTGCTCGACCTCGTCGGGCTCGGCGGCAAGGAGGACCGGATGCCCGGCGAGCTGTCCGGCGGTGAGCAGCAGCGCGTCGCGATCGCCCGGGCCTTCGTCAACCGGCCCAAGCTCCTCATCGCCGACGAGCCGACCGGCAACCTCGACCCGCAGACCTCCGTCGGCATCATGAAGCTGCTCGACCGCATCAACCGCACGGGCACGACCGTGGTGATGGCGACCCACGACCAGAACATCGTGGACCAGATGCGCAAGCGCGTCATCGAGCTGGAGAAGGGCCGACTCGTCCGCGACCAGGCGCGCGGCGTGTACGGCTACCAGCACTGACGATCCACGGAAAGGTTTGACCAGACGCCATGCGCGCCCAGTTCGTTCTGTCGGAGATCGGTGTCGGTCTCCGTCGCAATCTGACGATGACCTTCGCGGTCGTCGTCTCGGTGGCCCTCTCCCTCGCCCTGTTCGGCGGTTCGCTCCTGATGAGCGACCAGGTGAGCACGATGAAGGGCTACTGGTACGACAAGGTCAACGTCTCGATCTTCCTCTGCAACAAGAGCGACGCGGAGTCCGACCCCAACTGTGCCAAGGGGGCGGTCACCACCGAGCAGAAGAAGCAGATCAAGAGCGACCTCGACAAGATGCCCGTCGTCGAGAAGGTGACGCCCGAGTCGGCCGACGACGCGTACAAGCACTACAAGGAGCAGTTCGGCGACTCCCCGCTGGCCAGCTCGCTCACCCCGGACCAGATGCAGGAGTCCTTCCGCATCAAGCTGAAGGACCCCGAGAAGTACCAGGTCATCGCGACCGCCTTCGACGGCCGTGACGGTGTGCAGTCGGTGCAGGACCAGAAGGGCATTCTCGACAACCTCTTCGGACTGCTGAACCTGATGAACCGGGCGGCGCTCGCGCTGATGGCGCTCATGCTGATCGTCGCCCTGCTGCTGATCGTCAACACCGTGCGCGTCTCGGCGTTCAGCCGCCGCCGGGAGACCGGCATCATGCGGCTCGTGGGCGCCTCCGGCTTCTACATCCAGGCGCCGTTCATCATGGAGGCGGCCGTCGCGGGTCTGATCGGCGGTGGTGTGGCCTGCCTCTTCCTGGTCGTCGGCCGCTACTTCACCATCGACCACGGCATGGCTCTGTCCGAGAAGCTGAACCTGATCAACTTCGTGGGCTGGGACGCCGTGCTGACCAAGCTGCCGCTGATCCTCGCCGCGAGTGTGCTGATGCCCGGGCTCGCCGCGTTCTTCGCGTTGCGCAAGTACTTGAAGGTGTGACGCACGCCAAGGGGGCCGTACGGGCAACAGACCGTACGGCCCTTCGTGTTGTCCTAGACTCACCGGCATGTCAGGCCCCGACCCGTTCTGTGAACCCCGCCGCTTCGGCCGCGGGGCGGCCCTGACGTTGCTCTTCGCGAGCGTCCTCGTGGCGGGCGCCGCGACCGGCTCGTTCGACGAACCGGACGACTCCGGCCGGAAAGCCTCCTCCGCCCGCCCGGCCCCGGCGAGCCACCGCGAGGACGTCGCCGAGGCGGCCGCCGAGGCCGCGGCCGACGGCAAGTCCCCCGTGGAGGCCGCCGAGCGCGCGGTCAGCCGCAGCGGCGACCGCTGGGGCGCCGTCTACTCCCAGGGCGAGTACGAGGAGTTCGAGGAGGCCCTCGACGGCCAGTACACCGGCGTGGGCCTGTGGGCCCGGCGCGAACGTGACGGCCGTATCGAGGTGAGCCGGGTGCAGTCCGGCTCGCCCGCGGCCGCCGCCGGGATCCGCGAGGGTGACCGGCTGCGCACCGTCGACGGCGAGAACGTCGCGGGCAAGCCCGTCACCGATGTCGTCTCCTTACTGCGCGGCGACGCCGGCGACGCGGCCGCCGGCACCCGGGTCCGGCTCGGCCTGGCGCGCGGCACGCACGCGTGGGACGAGACCGTGCGCCGCGCCCGCCTGTCCACCGACCCCGTCACCGTGCGCAGGCTCGCCGACGACGTCACCGTGATCAAGGTCGCCGCGTTCACCAAGGGCTCCGGCGACCGCGTACGGGCCGCCGTGGCCGACGCGCCCCACGCCGACGGGATCGTCCTCGACCTGCGGGGCAACTCCGGCGGACTGGTCACCGAGGCGGTCACCGCCGCGTCCGCCTTCCTCGACGGCGGCCTGGTGGCGACGTACGACGTCAACGGTGAGCAGTGCGCCCTGCACGCCGACTCCGGCGCCGACACCACGCGGCCCCTGGTCGCACTGGTCGACGGCGGCACGATGAGCGCGGCCGAGCTGCTCACCGGCGCTCTCCAGGACCGCGGGCGCGCGGTCGTCGTGGGCACCAGGACCTTCGGCAAGGGCTCGGTCCAGATGCCGAGCCGGCTGCCCGGCGGCTCCGTCGCCGAGCTGACCGTGGGGCACTATCGCACCCCCTCCGGCCACAGTGTCGACGGCCGCGGCATCACCCCCGACCTGGAGGCGGACACGGAGGCGCTGGAGCGGGCCGGGACCGTGCTGAGCGGTCTCGGAGATCCTTCGTAATCGGCTTTCCCTCCGACCCCCCTGTAGTGCGAAAATGGCCAGCACTATGAGTAAGGGCATGTACGTACCGAAAGAGTCCCAGCCGAAGCAGGGCGGGGGAGCCTCCGGCAAGGTCAAGGACGGCAAGCGCAAGATCGTCGCGCAGAACAAGAAGGCGCGCCACGACTACGCGATCATCGACACCTATGAGGCCGGGCTCGTGCTCACCGGCACGGAGGTGAAGTCGCTGCGTCAGGGACGCGCCTCGCTGACCGACGGCTTCGTCCAGATCGACGGGAACGAGGCGTGGCTGCACAACGCCCACATCCCCGAATACAGCCAGGGCACGTGGACCAACCACACCGTGCGCCGCAAGCGGAAGCTGCTCCTGCACCGCGAGGAGATCGACAAGCTGGCGTCGAAGTCCGAGGAGACGGGTCACACGATCGTGCCCCTCGCCCTGTACTTCAAGGACGGTCGCGCGAAGGCCGAGATCGCGCTGGCACGGGGTAAGAAGGAGTACGACAAGCGGCAGACCCTGCGGGAGAAGCAGGACCGGCGGGAGTCGGACCGGGCGATCGCGGCGGCCAAGCGCAAGCAGCGGGGCGAGTAGGGCGGTCGGCCCGCGGGAATAGGCTGGCATCGTCGTGCGTTGGTCACGTACGATGGGCTCTGCACCTCACAGCGGGTGCGGAGCGGTTTGAAAAATCAACATGGGGATGATCGGTTTCGACAGCGGCTGTTGAAGCAGGGGAAGCGTGTCGAGGAAGCGGCAATGATCTCGTAAACCATATGTCGCAAAAAATAATCGCCAATACCAAGAGCGATTCCCAGTCCTTCGCCCTCGCTGCCTAATAAGCAGTGAGTGAGGGACCCTTAATGGGTGTCAGCCCGGGAGTGTTCCCGACCCGGACCCTGGCATAATCTAGGGGACTAAACCATCGAGCCCGGTCACGGGGTTCGATGGGAAATCAAACAGTGACTGGGCCCGTCGGCGACTTGTTCGCGTGATCGCCGGGGCCGAGAAAATCGCAGCGAACTGCACACGGAGAAGCCCTGATTCTGCACCGGTGGACGCGGGTTCGATTCCCGCCATCTCCACGATCAGGAGGTCCTCCCGGACTTCCACATCCCATGTGGGCAAGGCCCCGTCGCTTTCGAGCGACGGGGCCTTTGTCATGCGCCGAGACGTCAGCGCCGACTCCGGATGCGGAAGGCGGCGACGATGCCGCGGCCCGAGTGGCGGCGCGTGACCCTCCGGGGGCACACGGGGGGCGTCGCGCCCTGCTCGACCAGACGCCGGGTCCTGTTCCGGGTCCTGTTCCGGGTCCTGACGGTCGCCGCGTCCGTCCGTCGACTGGCAGGCCCAGCGCGGCAGCAGGCAACCAGTTCTTCATCAAGCTCGTGAGGGTGCCGAGTACAGCGGGGAAGCATCCCTTCGGCTACTACGTGCAAACCTGCTACCCGATATAAGGAGGTGACATCCAGTGGAGCGCTTCACCGCATTCGATTTCGGTGCCTCGTGGGTGATGAGTTTCTTCCACCAGGACTGGACCTACGACGGGCCCACGGCCGCCGACGTCGTCGCGAAACACCTCTCGGAATCGGCCGACGAGCTGGCACTGGCAGTCCGTCGCGATGCACGGACACTCCTCGACAACCTCCCTTCGGAGACGCTCGAGGTGCTGTGGAACGCCGGAGCGCAGTACATGGCGAGCTTCGAGGGGACCTCAGGATCGGAGTGGACGCGGACGGTCATCGGCCTGTGTGATGCCCGGCTGGCCGCGAAGGCGGACGTACGCCCGCTCACCGGAGCCGATACGGAGGACGGCTGGGCGTGCCAGGACGCCGTCATCGCTGAGGTCGAGCGGGCGGAGTTCCTGGACACCGAGGTGCGCGAGGCGCTCGTCGACTGCGCTCGCCGCTGCACTCCGGACCTGGCGTTCCGGGTGCTGCTCAGCACCATAGTCAACGCCTCTGACCGATCATTGTCTCCGCACCAGTACACAAGGATGCAGGCCATCGGATCCGCCCTCCACTACGGTGAGTTCTTGGTGGACTCCGTCGAGTTCCTGGTCGAAGAGGAGCCGCCGCCGGCGTCGGTGCCGTCTCACTGAACGCATCACAGGGGCCCGCGCTCACCCGAGTGCGGGCCTCATGCATGCCCAGGGCTCCTCGGGACGGTCAGGGCCGGGGTGCCGTGCTGGCCCGCTCTGTCAGGTGGGGGCGAGGAGTGTGGCCGCGGGTACCGGTGCGCCGGACAGCTTTCGCATCAGCAGGTCCACGGCCCCCCGCGCTCACCTCCGCGGACGGGAGAGCGACCGAGGTGAGCGGGATGCGGGCGCTCTCCGCCAGTTCGTCGGGGCAGATTGCCGTGATGGAGAGGTCGCCCGGAACGCCCAGGCCGAGTTGTTCGAGGCGTCGATCAGCGGCTTCAGGACGGGCTCGTTGTGCACGACGACCCCGGTGAGCGCGGGCCGCTCCCGCAGCGGCTGCTCGGCGACCCGGCGGGCGGCGGCGGGCGCGGCCTCGCGGGGGTGCACCGAGGACGACAGGTCGTGCCGGTCGGCGGCTGCCGTGAACCCCTGCACCACGCTGGGCGACCCCCGTCTCGCGCACGTATACCTCCGGCGGCGGGCTGACGAGGGCCACGACCTGGTGCCCGAGCCGTGCCAGCTGCTCCACGCACACCTCGCCCGCCGCCCGGAAGTCGAGGTCGATGCAGGTCGGTCCGGCGGGCCGGGAAGGGAACCCGATCATCACGGACGGCCGGTCCAGCGCCCGCAGCAAGGGCAGGTGCGGATCGTTCAACTGCACATCCATCACGATCAGGGCGTCGACGAGACCGTGTCCGCGACCCTGCGCAGTCCCTCCGTGCCCTCCTCCTGGGTCAGCAGGAGCGCGTCTGGTCGTGGCGCCTGCTGCTGGCCCCAGCGCCCGGGAGCCCGCGTGCAGCCGGTAGCCCAGCTCGCGGATGGCCACCTCGCCCCGCTTCGATGGGCGAGCGGTCCGACAGTAGGCTCGCCGCGATGCGTACCGACGAACTGAATATCGACGTAGTCCTCGTGCAGCGGCTGGTCGCCGGGCAGTTTCCGCGGTGGGCGGGCCTTGGCGTCGAGGCGGTCGATTCCGGTGGCACCTCCAATGCCATGTACCGGCTCGGCGCGGACCTGGTCGTACGGCTGCCGCGCCGTGCGGGGGCCGAGGGCGACGTGGCGAAGGAGCACCGTTGGCTGCCGTGGCTCGCCCCGCGGCTTCCGGTCGCCGTGCCCGTACCGCTGGGCCAGGGGCTGCCCGCCGGGAACTACCCCTTCCGGTGGTCCGTCTACCGCTGGCTGGACGGTGCGACACCGGACGTCGGGCACCTCGTCGCACCCGGCCTGCTGGCCGAGGACCTGGCCGGGTTCATCGATGCGCTGCACCGGGTCGACCCCGCGGGCGGGCCCGATTCCTACCGCAGCGAGCATCTGGCGGTGCGGGACACCGTGACGCGCGAGGCGATCGAGGAGCTGCGCGGGGTCGTCGACGCCGACGCGGCGAGAGCCGTCTGGGAGACGGCTCTGCGGGCCCCGGTGTGGGCGGGCCCGCCGGTCTGGATCCACGCGGACCTGCAACCGGGAAACGTGCTGGTCGACCGCGGGCGGCTCGGCGCCGTCATCGACTTCGGGTGCCTGGGGCTGGGCGATCCCGCCGTCGACCTGATCGTGGCGTGGTACGTGCTGCCGGGCGACGTACGGGAGGCCTTCCGCGCAGCCGTGGCGGCCGACGACGCGTCCTGGGCGCGCGGCCGCGGCTGGGCGCTGTCGATCGCCCTCGTCGAACTGCGCTACTACCGGGACACGAACCCGGTCATGGCGGGCCATGCGCGGCGGGTGATCCGGGAGGTTCTCGACGGGCGCGAGCGGTAGACGCGGCGCGCGGCGACGAGGTCTCGTCGCCGCGCGCCGCCTCAACTCCTGTCACCCGTCGGACTACTGTGACTCGCGCAGGTGTGCGGTTCACAGGGAGGCGGCAGAACATGGCAGCAGTGACGGCCGCCGGTGCGGCGCAGGCGCCGATCGTGGCGGGACACCCGCTGCTGGGCTCCATGAACGACCTGCTGAACGACCCCCTCGCCACCTATCTGCGGGCCCGCCGCGACCACGGCGACGTGGTGCGGTTCCGGGCCGGCCCGCCGGGGCTGCGGGCCGACATCTACGCCGTGTTCTCGGCCGAGGGCGCCCAGCAGGTCCTGGCGACGGAATCCGGCAACTTCCGCAAGGACAACGTCTTCTACGGGGAACTGCGCGACTCGGTCGGCAACGGACTGCTCACCAGCCAGGACGCCACCTACCTCCGCCAGCGCCGCCTCGTCCAGCCGCTGTTCACCCGCCGCCGCGTGGACGGCTACGCGGGGCAGGTCGCCGACGAGGCGGCCGGTCTGGCCGAGGCCTGGCGCGGGATTCCGGGCGGCGGCGTCGAACTGGTCGGTGAGATGCACCGGTTCGCCCTGCGCGTCGTCGGCCGGATCCTGTTCGGGACGGACATGGAGACGACGTTCGAGGTGATCGAGCGCACGCTGCCCCTGCTCCAGGAGTACGCGCTGAAACGTGGACTCGCGCCCGTCAGGACGCCTCGCACGTGGCCCACGCCCGCCAACCGCCGTGCGGCGCGCACCCAGGCGGAGCTGTTCGCGCTCTGCGACGGCATCATCGACAGCCGCCGTAACCGGAAGAACGAGGGGGACGGCGGGGAGGAGAGCGGCGAGGACCTCGTCACCCTTCTCGTCCGGGCCGGGAACGCCGAGGACGGCAGCCTCGACGCCGCCGAACTCCGCGAGCAGGTGCTCATCTTCCTGCTGGCCGGCCACGAGACCACCGCGACCGCGCTGGCCTTCGCCCTGCACCTGCTCGCCCGCCACCCCGAGCAGCAGCGGCGGGTACGGGACGAGGCCGACCGCGTCCTGGGCGGACCCGGCGGACGGGCGCCCACCGCGGCGGACATGGAGGCGCTGCCGTATCTGACGATGGTGCTGAAGGAAGCGATGCGGCTGTACCCGTCCGCGCCCGTCATCGGCCGCCGCGCGGTCGCGGACGCGGAGGTCGACGGGGTACGCATTCCGGCCGGCGCCGACCTTTTCGTCAGCCCGTGGGTCACGCACCGCCACCCCGATTACTGGCCGGACCCGGAGCGGTTCGACCCCGAGCGCTTCACCCCGGAGGCGGAGGCGGGCCGTCCGCGGTACGCCTGGTTCCCGTTCGGCGGCGGTCCGCGCGCCTGCATCGGACAGCATCTGTCGATGCTGGAGTCGGTCCTGGGGCTCGCGGTGCTGATCCGGGAGTTCGAGTTCGAGGCGGTGGGCGAGGAAGAGGTACCGCTGGGGGCGGGGATCACCCTGCTGGCCAAGGGACCGGCCCGGTGCCGGGTCATCCCCCGGTCGTCGGGCCCGCGGTCCTCTTGACGCGCACGGTTCGCCTGACACGTTCGGTCCGCTTGGCACGTTCGGTCCGCTTGGCACGTTCGGTCCGCTTGGTACGTACTGCCCGCTTGGTACGTACTGCCCGTCTGACGCGCATGGTCCGTCTGGCGCGCACCGCAGGAGACGCGAGGCAGATCAGCAGTGCCAGCGCGGCCGCCGCGACCGGCACGCCGTACCCCGCTGTCGCCGACACCTGCTCCACCACCCACCCGCCGGTCGCCGAACCGCAGGCTATCCCGCCGAGGAGCCCGGTCACGGCGAGCGTCATGCCCTCGTTCAACCGGCTTTCAGGGGTGCGCTGTTGCACCAGCGTCATGGCGGTGACCATGGTCGGGGCGGTCGCCATCCCGGCGAGGAGCAGCGCGCCCGCCAGCGCGAGCAGCGAGCCGGTGAGCCGCGCCGCGAGCAGCGGCAGGATCAGCAGTGCCGCCATCGCGGTCAGGCACCACGGATAGCGCCGCTCGGCGGGACCGGCCGGCTTCAGCGCCCCGTACAGCAGTCCCGCCGCACACGAACCGGCCGCCTGGAGCGCGAGGACGACACCCGCCGCCGACTTGTGGCCCCGCGCGTCCGCGTACGCGATCGTGACGACCTCCATCGCCCCGAAGACCGCGCCGATGGCGAGGAAGCCGAGGAGGAGCGGGGGCATTCCGGGGGACCGCAGGGGGGACCTGGCCTTCGTACGTCCCCCCGGTGGCGGCTGAGTCGAACGCTGCGCCGCGAAGACCAGGACGCCCGACATCAGCAGGACGGCGCCCACCAGCGTCCCCGCCTCCGGGAAGAACGTCCCGCACAGGAAGGCCGCGAGCACCGGACCCAGCATGAAGCACAGCTCGTCCGCGGCCTGTTCGAAGGAGTTCGCGGTGTGTACGGCCGCCGGGTCGCCCTTGAAGAGATGGGCCCAGCGGGCGCGTGACATGCCCCCGGTGTTCGGCGTCGTGGCGGTGGCGGCGTACGCGGCGAAGAGGGTCCAGTCCGGGGTCCCGTAGCGCACGCACAGCAGGAGCGCGAGCGAGCCGAGCGCGGCGACCGCCGTCGCCGGTACCGCGATCCGCGCCTGACCATGGCGGTCGATCAGCCTGGCGATCAAGGGGGCGACCAGGGCCGTCGCCGCCAGACCCGTCGCCGTGACGGCACCGGCGAGCGCGTACGAACCCCGCGAACCGGCGATCATGACGACCGCGCTCACGCTGAACATGCCCATGGGAAGCCGGGCGATCAGATTGCCGACGGTGAAGGCACGCGTGCCGGGGACGGTGAAGAGACGTAGGTAGGGGTTGCGGGACGGGGGCGGGGGCGGGGCTGTGGAGAGGGGCGGGGAGGGGGCTTCGCAGGAGGACGGTTGCGGCATGAGGTAACCGTCGCCCGCGTCCTGACCTGCGGTCCAACACTTACTCCGGTGCGATTGACGCACTTGAGTTGTAAGTTCGCCGGATGTCCGTCGACCCCCGCCTTCTGTGCGCCTTCGTCGCCGTCGCCGAGGAGCTGCACTTCACCCGCGCCGCCGTCCGTCTGTACGTCGCTCAGCAGGCCCTCAGCCGGGACATCCGGCGACTGGAGCGCGAGCTCGGCACCGAGCTGTTCCTGCGGACGACGCGCCAGGTCACCCTCACCGCCGACGGCACCCGCCTGCTGCCGTACGCGCGCCGCGTGCTGGCCGCACAGGACGCGCTGCTCGCCGCGTTCGGCCGGGGCGAGGCCGGGCGGCCGCTGTTCGTCGACGTCAACAGCCCGGGGCTCTTCAGCACCCGCATCCTGGCCCGGGCCCGCGAACTCGCCCCCGACAGTGAGCTGATGGCCCGCTTCGAGAGCGGTCTGACCGGCGCCGCCGCCGAGATCCTCGCGGGGCGGATCGACGCGTCGTTCGGGCGGTTCGCCGGACTCGACCCGGCGCTCCGGTCCCGGCTCGAACAACAGCCCGTACGGTACGAGCCGATGGCGGTCATCCTGCCCGAGGACCACCGGCTCGCCGGGCTGGACGAGGTGCCGCTGGACGCGCTCGCGGGCGAGACGGTGTACGCGGGTGCCGGAAATCCCCGGACGCCGGAATGGACCGACCTCGCCCGTCTGCTCTTCGAGGGGCGCGGCATCGAGGTCGCGCCGCCCGCTCCGCTCGCGCTCGGGCCCGAGGAGTTCGAGCGGATCATGGCCAAGACGCGGTGCCCGGTCCTCGCCGTGGTGGACTTCCCGGCCATGCCGCACGCGGTGCTGCGGCCCCTCGTCGACCCCGTCCCGCTGTCGCCCGTGTCGCTCGTGTGGCGCAAGGGGGTGACGCATCCCGGCATCGATGCGCTCCGGTGTGCGGCGACCGAATTGGCGACCGAGGAAGGATGGTTGCTGCGGCCCGCGGAAGGGTGGATTCCGGCCAGGGATGCACTCATCATGATGAACCGCAGCTGACTTCCCCTGTACCGGGTGCCCCAGCGCGCTACATTCGCGGTCCGGGCATCATATGATAAAAGGGGCGCTTCGGTCGGGTGGTGTCCCGGTTCGATGAAATGTACGCAGGCCCGGAGGCGTGCGCGCGCCCGCTATTTGTCCCGTGGGGGGATGTACGTGCGCGTGAAGAACTGGCGGAAAGGCGCCCAACGTGATCGCCGGGGCGTCGACCAGCCGCTCGGGCCCGAGACCGATCCGTCGCCCGGACGTGAAGCCGATTCGCCGCCCGGCGGTGAAACCGGTCCGTCGGGCGGACGGGAATCCCATCGGTCGGGCGGACGGGAATCCGGTCCGTCGGGCGGACGTGAGACCGACCCAACGGGTGGACGTGAGACCGACCCGTCGGGCGGACGGGGAACCGACCCGCTCGATCGGGTGGTCGCGGGCCGGGCCGCCGGGCCCGAGCCGGTCGTCTGGCCGGAAGCCGGTGGCGCAACGGCGGCCTGGCTGACGGCCGGGGCGAGCGGTCGGTCGAACGCCGGGTCGGGGACAGGGCGGAGCGTCGGGTCGGGGACAGGGCGGAGCGTCGGGTCGGTGACCGGGCGGAGTGCCGGGTCCGTGATCGCGCGGAGTGTCGGGTCCGTCATCGGGCGGAGCGCCGGCGCAAGCGCCGGTTCCGCGGCCGGGCCCCGCCCCCGAACGGCCGCCGAGCCCGACCGCGATCGCGTCCTGGACCCCGGCCGGGAGCCCGAGCGCGTTCCCACGCCCCCTTCGGGCCACGTGGACCAGGTGGATCACGTGCCCGTCGCCCCATCGCGGCCCACGGTCCCGTCGACCGTCTGGGAACGGTCCGGTGCCCCCGGGCACAGCCACGACCCCCATGAGGTCACCGTCCAACTCGACGGCAGCGGACGACAGTTGGACGAACCGTTGGTCGAGCGGGGCGGCGGTCTGGTCGGCGATGGTGGCCAGGACTCCGACGGGCCGGTGTTCGTCGACGAGTCCGGTCGCCGCAGGCGCCGCTTACGCAGGCTCGGCATGGTCGTCGGCATCGCCTGCGCCGTCTACGCCGTGGTCATCGTCGCCACGCTCCTGTCGGGCAACTCCAACGCGCCCTGGCTGCCGGTGCCCCGCCAGAAGGACGACACACCGGCCGCCCGGGTCGACACCTCCCCGCCGCCGAGCCACCGGGCGCACCCGTCCGCGCCGGCGGCCTTCCCTCCGAGCGCCGGCGCGACGGGCGACGCGGGCAAGAGGCCGTCGAAGGGCGGTGCCGGTTCGACGCACGGACCCTCGGCCCGAGTCTCGGCCCCGGCCGCCTCGACCGACCCCCGGCCGTCGGCGAGCACCGCCAAGCCGAAGCCGGGCAGCAGCAGCACCAAGAATCCGGCCCCCGGACCGTCCGACCCGGTCGACGGCTCATCGCCGGCCCCCACACCCTCGGGCGGGGTCACCCCCGACCCGTCCCCGTCCACGGCGACCGGCGGCCCAGGCCCCGTCGCGAACGGCTCCGCCGGGAATGTCCCCGTCGCGAACGGCTCCGTCGAGAACGCCCCCGTCGCGAACGGCCCCGTCGGACAGCCGTCAGGGGAGCCCCCCGCCGCCGGCCCCTCACCCTCGGAGTCCGTGCTCTGATGGCACCCCGTACCAACCGGCCCCGCACCAACCGGCCCCGCACCGGCCGTCCTCCCGCGCCCGACGCACCGGCCGCCCCCGACGCCCCGACCGCCCCGGACGCCCGCCGCCGTCGGCTGCCCATGCGGTTCCTGCTGCCCTCGCTCCTCCTGCTCGCCGTCATGGCGATGCTGATGCTCCGCGGCTTCGTGCACAGCGAGATCCTCGCCGACCACCGCATCCGGCCCCCGGCCGCCACCGACCAGGTGCCGGAGAAGATCCTCGACGGCGGACCGGTCATCGACACCCGCGGCGGCCGTACGACCAGCCTGAGCCTCCCCGACCACCGGCTCGTCCTCACCTTCGACGACGGCCCCGACCCCCAGTGGACGCCCAAGGTCCTCGACGTCCTCAAGAAGCACCACGCGCACGCGGTCTTCTTCGTCACCGGCACCATGACCTCACGCCATCCGGACCTCGTACGGCGCCTGGTGGCCGAGGGCCACGAGGTCGGCGTGCACACCTTCAACCACCCCGACCTCGCCTACCAGTCCAAGAAGCGCATCGACTGGGAGCTGTCCCAGAACCAGCTCGCGCTCGCCGGCGCCGCCGGCATCCGCACCTCCCTCTTCCGCCCGCCGTACTCGTCCTTCGCCGACGCCATGGACAACGAGTCCTGGCCGGTGACCGAGTACATCGGCACCCGCGGCTACATCACCGTCGTCAACAACACCGACAGCGAGGACTGGCAGAAGCCCGGCGTCGACGAGATCATCCGCCGCGCCACTCCCCGGGGCGGCAAGGGCGCCGTCGTCCTGATGCACGACTCCGGCGGCGACCGCCACCAGACCGTGCAGGCACTCGACCGGTTCCTGCCCGAACTCCAGCGACGGGGCTACGAGTTCGAGAACCTGTCCGAGGCGCTCGGCGCTCCCAGCGCGCACACCCCGGTCACCGGCGTCGACCGGTGGAAGGGCAACGCGTGGATCTTCCTGGTCCAGGCAGCCGACCGCATCACCGGCATGCTGGTCGTCGGGCTCGCCGTGATCGGGGGGCTCGTCCTCACCCGCTTCGGCCTGATGCTCCTCCTGTCGGGCACGCACGCCCGCAGGGTGCGCCGCCCGGACTTCCGCTGGGGACCGGCCCCGGTCACCGAACCGGTGTCGGTGCTGGTCCCGGCGTACAACGAGGCCAAGTGCATCGAGAACACCGTCCGCTCCCTCACGGCGAGCGAACACCCGGTCGAGGTGATCGTCGTCGACGACGGTTCGAGCGACGGCACGGCACGGCTCGTGGAGAGCCTGCGGCTGCCGGACGTACGGGTGGTCAGACAGCACAACGCGGGCAAGCCCGCCGCCCTCAACCGAGGCCTGGCCAACGCCCGGCACGACCTGATCGTGATGATGGACGGCGACACGGTCTTCGAACCGGCGACGGTCCGCGAGCTGGTCCAGCCCTTCGCCGACCCCCGGGTGGGCGCGGTCGCCGGCAACGCGAAGGTGGGCAACCGGGATTCCCTCATCGGCGCCTGGCAGCACATCGAGTACGTGATGGGCTTCAACCTCGACCGCCGGATGTACGACCTCCTGCGCTGCATGCCGACGATCCCGGGAGCCGTCGGCGCCTTCCGCCGCAGCGCCCTCGAACGCGTCGGCGGCATGAGCGACGACACGCTCGCCGAGGACACCGACATCACGATGGCACTGCACCGCGACGGCTGGCGGGTGGTGTACGCGGAGAAGGCCCGCGCGTGGACCGAAGCCCCGGAATCCGTGCAGCAGTTGTGGTCGCAGCGCTACCGCTGGTCGTACGGCACCATGCAGGCGATCTGGAAGCACCGCCGCGCGCTCGTCGAACGGGGCCCGTCGGGCCGCTTCGGCCGGGTGGGGCTGCCGCTGGTGGCCCTGTTCATGGTGGTGGCCCCGCTGCTGGCGCCGCTGATCGACGTCTTCCTGCTGTACGGAGTGATCTTCGGGCCCACCCAGAAGACGGTCCTCGCCTGGCTCGGCGTCCTGGCGGTCCAGGCGGTCTGCGCGGCGTACGCGTTCCGGCTCGACCGCGAGCGGATGACCCACCTGGTGTCGCTTCCGCTCCAGCAGATCCTCTACCGGCAGCTGATGTACGTCGTCCTGCTCCAGTCCTGGATCACCGCGCTCGTCGGCGGCCGGCTGCGCTGGCAGAAGCTGCGGCGCACGGGCGTGGTGGAGGCGCCGGGATCCATTCCGCAGCAGCGGACGGCGGGGAGCGAGAGCGAACGGAGGCCGGTCGGATGACGGCGCACGAATACCCGGCGACATCGGCATCGGCATCGGTACCGGCTTCGGTACCGGTACCGGCTCCCGCCCCGGCTCCCGCCCCGTCCCCCGAGGCCGCTCCCCAAAGGCCAGGCCGGGACCGCTACTTCGACCTGTTGCGCTCCTTGGCGCTGGTCCGCGTGGTGGTGTACCACCTGTTCGGCTGGGCATGGCTGACCATCCTGTTCCCGTCCATGGGCGTGATGTTCGCGCTGGCGGGATCCCTGATGGCGCGCTCGCTCAAACGCCCGGCACCGAGCGTGATCAGGGGGCGGATCCGACGACTCCTGCCTCCCCTGTGGGCGTTCAGCGCGGTGCTGCTGACCCTGATGTTCGCGGGCGGCTGGAACCCGGCGAAGGACCCGGACCTCGGCGGCACCTGGGGTGTGGTCGAACTGTTCGACTATCTCGTCCCGGTCGGCGCCCCGCCCTACCCCTGGTCCCTCGGCTCCGATTCCGGGCTGCTGGAGAGCACCTGGGCGGAGCAGGCGGTGGGCCCGCTCTGGTACCTGCGCGCGTATCTGTGGTTCGTCGTCGCCTCCCCGCTGCTGCTGTGGGCGCTGCGCCGCGTGCCGTGGGCGACGCTGCTCGCCCCGCTCGCTCTGACCGCGGTGCTCGGCACGGGCCTGGTCACCATCCCCGGTGAAACGGGCAACGCGGTCACCGACTTCGCCGTGTACGGCGGCTGCTGGGTCCTGGGTCTGGCCCACCAGGAGGGGGTGCTCCGGCGGATCCCGCGCTATGCGGCGGTCTCCTGCGCCACCCTCCTGATGGCGTTCGGGCTGTGGTGGGCGTCCGGTCACCAGGGCCCCGAGGGCTGGGACCTGAACGACATCCCCCTGGCCCAGGCGACCTGGTCCTTCGGCTTCGTGGCGATCCTGCTCCAGTACTCCCCGTCGTGGCAGGAACTGCCGGGCCGGCTCGCCCGGTGGGACAGGCTGGTCACCCTGTCCAACAACCGCGCGGTCACGATCTACCTGTGGCACAACATGCTGATCATGGCCACGGGTCCGCTCATCGACCGGGCCTACGACCTTCCCTTCATGCAGAACGAGCAGGCGGTGGCCGCACTCGACTCGACCTACACGTTCTGGATGTTCGTGCTGGTCTGGCCACTGATCGGCCTCGCGATCCTCGCGTTCGGCTGGATCGAGGACATCGCGGCGAAACGCGGCCCACGGCTGTGGCCGAACGGGAAGAAGCGCGGCAGGCCCCGGGCCCGCCAGGTCTGACCCCCGGTCCGGGCGAGGAGGTCCCTGTCCCGCCCGGCCGGGCCGCCCGCCTTCGGTCGCCTCCGGTGACGGGCCGAACGGTGAAACCCAAGACGCGAGGCATCATGGCGGTCCGGGGGGGGGGGGGGGGGGCTGGGGTCGTTCGGCGCGTACGGGGTGGCGGCATGGGGGGGCGTATCGCTGGCCCTGATCACGGCCGTAGCGTGGAGTCATTGCGGGCCACGCAATGAATGCGGTGGCCGAGGTGCGCTGGTCCTCGGGCCGTTCGGCATCGTCTTCGGGATCCTGCTCGAAGGTTTTGCGCAAAGGAAACGGTGCTATCAGGGGCCGTCCGCCTTCATGTCGATTTTCCAGTCCGTCCTCGTGGGATCCGCCGTAGTTTTCGCGCGTTCGGTCTTCCTGGCCGAACCTCCCGTCGGATGGCGCGTTTTCATGGGTGCGCCGGCACTCCTTTCCGCCGGCGGGAGGCCTGGCTGATCGTCAACATGGTGAGGGTCGGCCTGCCGGAGTTGCGAGTCCAACCGCACTGTGTCGAGCCGCTGCGGAACGGGGCCATCGACGTAGTCGAAGGACTGGCCCGTAGTTGAGAACCGCACCGCGCCGAACGGAACGACCCGCGATGTAGGCCTCCTTGAGGCTGGTGGGGCGTGCCATGATTTTCGGATGGACGCTCTGGCATGGGTGTGCTTGTTTCTGGTTGCCTTCCCGGTCCCCTTCCTCTTCTGGTTCGGCTTGATACCGCTATGGGTCGACCGGCAGTTGAGACGGGTGGGCAGGGAAGTGCTGGGGCACTGCCGGACCGTTTCCACCTCGGAAGGGAGATATTCCACGAGCTTCGAATTCTCGACACAATCCGGGGATCGGATCATTTACATTTCCCCGCTCGCCGGCACCGTCTGGGGGACGCCCGGGGAAGAAGCTCTCAGCTACTGAGACCTCTGAACCCGCGGCGATCAGGGAATGGCCCTCAGGGAACGGCCCTCAGGACGCCTCCACCGCCGCCTTGATCCGCTGTCCGAACGCGTTCGCGTCCTTGCGGGCCGCGCCCAGGGCGAAGCCCACCAGGAGCTTGCCGACGCCGTGGCCTTCCAGGACGTTGAAGATCCGCACGCGGGTCGTGCCCGCGCCGGTGGACTCCAGGTCGTAGCCGCCCTCGTCCGCCGTGACGACGTTCTTCGAGATCTCCGTCCAGCGGATCCTGCGGGGCGCCTCGAACTCGGTGATCCGGAATTTCCGGCCCGTCTTCATACCGGCGTCCTTGACCGTGCTCGTGAAGACCGTGCCCACGGCGGTCGGGCCGTCCGGCGTCTTCGTGATCTCCTGCACCCGGGGGCTGAACTCGGGGTCGTTCCTGCCGTCGGCGAGGAAGGCGAAAACCTCCTCGACGGGGCGGCTGATCTCGACGGTTGCCTCGAACTGACCGGCCATGGTTCCTCCTGTGCTGTGACCGCTGGAGCTCCGGCTGAGGGCGCGCGAGTGTGCCGAGCACTTCAGATTACGGTCCCGGCGTCACCGGCGCGTCCTCACCGACGCCCCCGCTCCCGCGTGAGAGCAACGTTCCAACCCGGTCACCCACAGCCACAGCCCCGAAACGCGGTCTCCCTACCTTCGGGATCGTCACTCGTTGCGCGACACCGAGCACCGAGCACATAGCACCGAGCACGAGCACCGAGCCCCGGAGAACCGTGGAGGCGTCATGACAGCCCCGAGCACAGCCCCCGCAGCGAGTCCGCCGAGCAGGAAAGGCCGCTGGATCGAGGAGTGGGATCCGGAGGACGAGGCCTTCTGGGAGGAGAAGGGGGAGAAGACCGCGCGGCGGAATCTGCTCTTCTCCGTGCTGTCCGAGCACGTCGGGTTCTCCATCTGGACCCTGTGGTCCGTGATGGTGCTGTTCATGGGACCCGAGTACGGGCTCACCCCCGCCGACAAGTTCTTCATCGTGTCGATGGCGACGCTGGTCGGCGCGATCGTCCGCGTCCCCTACACCTTCGCCGTCGCCCTGTTCGGCGGGCGGAACTGGACCATCGTCTCCGCGAGCCTCCTGCTCATCCCCACCATCGCGGCCTTCGTGGTGATGGAGCCGGGCACCTCGTTCACCACCTTCCTGGTGTGCGCCATGCTCGCCGGTATCGGCGGCGGCAACTTCGCCTCCAGCATGACCAACATCAACGCCTTCTTCCCGCTCAGGAAGAAGGGATGGGCGCTCGGGCTCAACGCGGGCGGCGGCAACATCGGGGTGCCGGTGGTGCAGCTGGTCGGGCTCGCCGTCATCGGGGCCAGTGGCGGCCCGCGCGTACTGCTGGGCATCTACATCCCGTTCATCGTGCTCGCCGCCGGCCTCGCCGCCGTGAAGATGGACAACATCGCGTCCCTCAAGAACGACACCGGCGCGGCCCGGGAAGCCGTCAAGGACGCCCACACCTGGATCATGTCGTTCCTGTACGTCGGGACGTTCGGGTCCTTCATCGGGTACAGCTTCGCGTTCGGTCTCGTCCTGCAGACGCAGTTCGGCCGTACGCCGTTGCAGTCCGCGTACGTCACCTTCATCGGCCCGCTGCTGGGCTCCCTCATCCGGCCCGTGGGCGGCTGGCTCGCCGACCGCTACGGCGGCGCGAAGATCACGCTGTGGAACTTCGTCGGCATGGCGGCGGCCACCGGTGTCATCGTGATCGCGTCCATGCAGAAGTCGCTGCCGCTGTTCACCACCGCGTTCATCGCGCTGTTCGTGCTCAGCGGCCTCGGCAACGGGTCCACGTACAAGATGATTCCCGGGATCTTCCACGCCAAGGCCGTCGCCAAGGGACTCGAAGGGGAGGAGGCGGCCGCCTACGGACGCCGGCTGTCCGGCGCCTCCATGGGGCTCATCGGAGCCGTCGGCGCGCTCGGCGGGCTCGGCATCAACCTCGCCTTCCGGCAGTCGTTCCTGAGCGTGGGCTCCGGCACCGGCGCCTTCGTCTCCTTCCTCGCCTTCTACGCGGCCTGCTTCGCGGTCACCTGGGCCGTATACCTTCGCCGCCAGGCCGGGGCCGAAGCCCATGCCACCGCCGCCTCCGGGGCGAAGCCGCAGCTCAGCTATGTCGAGGTGTGACGTAACACCGCTGACATGAAGCCGAACCGAGCCTGTCACGCACCGTTGACAGGCTCGATCGGCACGTAAGCGCACCGACTCGAGCGGGACGAGAGCCAGACGCATGTACGACGAACAGCAGCTACCGGCTCAACAAGATCACGGACCGCTCGCCGGGTTCACCGTGGGCGTGACGGCCGCACGTCGGGCCGACGAGCTCGGCGCGCTGCTCCAGCGGCGCGGTGCCTCCGTCGTGCACGCCCCCGCCCTGCGGATCGTGCCGCTCGCCGACGACAGCGAACTGCTCGCCGCCACCAAGGGACTCATCGAACAGGCCCCGGACGTCGTGGTGGCGACGACCGCGATCGGGTTCCGGGGGTGGATCGAGGCCGCCGACGGGTGGGGTCTCGGCGAGGATCTGATCGAGCGGCTGCGGGGGGTCGAACTGCTGGCCCGCGGGCCCAAGGTCAAGGGCGCCGTACGCGCCGCGGGGCTGACGGAGGAGTGGTCGCCCTCCTCCGAGTCCATGGCCGAGGTGCTCGACCGGCTGCTCGAAGAAGGCGTCGACGGTCGCCGTGTCGCCATCCAGCTGCACGGCGAGCCGCTGCCCGGCTTCGTGGAGGCGCTGCGGGCCGGGGGAGCGGAGGTCGTCGGCGTACCCGTGTACCGGTGGATGCCGCCGGAGGACATCACGCCCGTCGACCGGCTGCTCGACGCGACCGTCACCCGAGGCCTCGACGCGATCACCTTCACCAGCGCGCCCGCCGCCGCGTCCCTGCTGTCCCGGGCGGAGGAGCGGGGGCTGCTGTCCGACGTCCTCGCCGCCCTCCACCACGACGTGCTGCCCGCCTGTGTCGGCCCGGTCACCGCGCTGCCGCTCCAGGCCCGGGGCGTCGACACCGTCCAGCCCGAACGCTTCCGGCTCGGCCCCCTCGTACAACTGCTGTGCAAGGAGCTGCCCGGGCGGGCCCGTACACTCCCCATCGCCGGCCACCGCGTCGAGATCCGCGGCCACGCGGTCATGGTCGACGGAGCGCTGCGGCCCGTACCGCCCGCCGGGATGTCCCTGCTGCGGGCCCTGGCGCGCCGGCCGGGCTGGGTGGTGGCGCGGGCCGAGCTGCTGCGGGCGCTGCCGGGGGCCGGCCGGGACGAGCACGCCGTCGAGACGGCGATGGCCCGGCTGCGCACGGCACTCGGCGCGCCCAAGCTGATCCAGACGGTGGTCAAACGCGGCTACCGGCTCGCCCTCGACCCGGCGGCGGACGCCAAGTACGCCGACGCGTGAGCCCTGCCGCGCAGGAACAGCGCGCGGACGAGGAGGGCCAGCGCGAGCGTGGACAGCAGCGCCCGTACGACGTTCCACGCCACCCACGGGCCCTCGAACCTCGCGCGTACGGCGGCCGGATCGGCGACCCCCGCCGGGGCGCCGGCGTGCGCGAGGTCGTTGTTGAGCGGGATGTTCACGACGACGGTGAACAGGAACACGAGCGCGTACGCGATGAGCGCCGCGAACACCCACCAGCGGCCCGGCGAGCCGCGCAACTGCCAGGCGGAGAGCGCCGAGAGCACGAGCGCGCCGAGGAAGCTCAGGAAGAACACCGGGTTCTGGATCACGTCGTTGATGTTCTGCATGACCTCGATGTAGACGCGGTCGTCGCTGCGGGCCAGGGCCGGCATCACGGCGCAGGCGAACACGTAGAAGACCCCGGCGATCAGGCCCGTCGCGACCGTGGCCGCACCCAGTACACCTCCGGCGGTCGTACGCCGCCCCGTGCTGTTCTGTGTCATGCCGGTAAGTCAACCGCCGTGGCCGCGCACGGGACATGGCTGAGGCGCGCGGACGCATAAGCGGGCGTCCACGCCGTCCATGACGTCTACAGCGGGGCCGCGACCGGGGCCGGTATCGGGGCTTCCGGTGGCGGGCGCGGGCGGGCACTGTAGGGAGTACGCACCCTGAGGCACCCCCGGGCGCCTTTCCTCCGGCTGATCTCACCGACCGCTCACTTCCGGCGGTAACCCCAAGGCGGTGACAGGCACATGGCATCGGGCACGGCCACGGCCTCGTACGAGCTGCGGTTCGACTCCGGGCGGATCTGCCTGGACCTGCTGGCGACCACGCACCCCGAGGAACGGCTCGACTCGGCGGACCGGCTGCGTGCGTGGGCCACCGGATCCGGGCTCGTACCACCGGGCACGCCACTGCCGGAGGCGGACGCCTCCTGGCCCGTCCGGTTCCGCGAACTGCGCGGACAGATCGGACAGTTGGTGCACGGGGAGCTGGAAGGGCGGCCGGTGGACGCGGCGTTGGCGCGCGTCAACGCGGTCGCGCTCGGTTCGCCGCCTCCGCTGTGCGCGGTGCGCGCGGACGACGGGGTGCTGGTACGGCGACTGCCGGCCGCGCCCGGGTGCGGGGAACTCCTCGCCGCGATCGCCCGCGACACGGTCGAGCTGCTCACGGACCCGGCCGCCCGGGCAAGCCTGCGCCACTGCGAAGGGGACAACTGCCCCCTCGTGTACCTCGATACGTCCCGTGGCCGACGCCGCCGCTGGTGCTCGAGCGAGACCTGCGGAAACCGCGAACGAGTGGCCCGCCACCGCCGCCGCGCGGCACTGGCCCGGGCCTAGGTGTATTGCCCGCGGGGCCGACACCGGCGTGAACACGTCCCGGCGGGCGGGGTTGGTGCCGGTGTGACGTCGCTCGCCGTCGATGAAGCCCAGGGCGCACGCGCGTACATAAGGTGCAACCTTGGGCAGTGTGCGCATCGGTGCATCCGCTCATGTGCCCCTGGAGGGCACGTGGTTGGGCGGCTTTCCGGACAGGCGGAGGGGCGCCGGCGGGCGTCGAGAAGGATCTTCTCGACAATTCCTCCACCGAAGTCAAGTCAAAAGTTCACACCATCATCGAGCCAAGCCTGAGAGTGAAATCTCCGTCGGCTGTGAAACGGGTCTCCCCTGGTGGGCGGCCGTATGTCCCCTTGGGGGCGAAATGCATGCCCCGTAGAGGCCCGTTCCACACCTGACCCAAGAAATTTCTGGTCTCACTTTGAACACGGGCGGGCCCGTCCGCGTACCCAGTGACGAGCGAATGACTGGGGGAACCCCCGGACACCGGAGGTGGGCGTGCGTAAGGATTCCGCCGTGGCTGATGAACGAAGGTCCAGGGCCCGACATCGCATGTCTCCGTCCTCTTCCTCTCCGTCTCCCGAGCCGGACGAGGAGCTGATGCGTGCGCTGTACCGGGAACACGCGGGTCCCCTCCTTGCTTATGTGTTGCGACTGGTTGCCGGAGACCGGCAGCGCGCCGAGGACGTTGTACAGGAAACACTCATCCGTGCCTGGAAGAACGCCGGCCAGCTCAATCGAGCGACCGGTTCGGTACGCCCCTGGCTGGTGACGGTCGCCCGGCGCATCGTCATCGACGGCCACCGCAGCCGGCAGGCCCGGCCGCAGGAGGTGGACCCGTCGCCGCTGGAGGTCATCCCCGCGGAGGACGAGATCGACAAGGCGTTGTGGCTGATGACACTCTCGGACGCGCTGGACGACCTGACCCCTGCTCACAGGGAAGTCCTGGTCGAAACGTACTTCAAAGGGCGTACGGTCAATGAGGCGGCCGAGACGCTTGGCATCCCCAGTGGAACGGTGCGCTCGCGGGTCTTCTATGCCCTGCGGTCGATGAAGCTGGCTCTGGAGGAGCGGGGGGTGACGGCATGAACATGTACGGGGGATATGGAAGCGGAACCGGAGGTCCGGGGTCCGCGCGCGGAACAGCGGGAGCACAGGGGCCGGGCGACGTGCATGAAACAGTCGGCGCCTACGCCCTCGGCATCCTCGACGACGCCGAGGCGACCGCCTTCGAAGCGCATCTCGCCACCTGCGACTGGTGCGCCCAGCAACTCGACGACCTCGCCGGAATGGAACCGATGCTGGCCGCGCTCGCGGACCTGCCGAGTTCCCAGGGCACCCCTGCCATCGGCGAGTCCCTGTCCGCCAGGCCCAGCCCACGGCTGGCCGAGCGGCTGGTCGACGAGGTGTCCGAGCGGCGCGCCCTGAAGCGCAGGCGCAGCTTCTTCATGCTGGCGGCGGCGGCCGCGATGATCATCGGCGGTCCGCTGGTCGTCATGGCGGTCAACGGCGACGGCGGCGGCAAGGAGCCGGTGGCCAGTGCCACCAGCCCCGCCAAGGACGCCTTCATGCACATGTCCAAGAAGATCTCGGCGACGGACTCGAGCACCAAGGTCAACGCCGTGATCGCGATGGACTCCAAGGACTGGGGCACCCACTCCGTCCTCCAGCTGAAGAACGTCAAGGGCCCGCTCAAGTGCTCCCTGATCGCCGTCGGCAAGAACGGCGAGCGTGAGACGGTCACGTCCTGGGCGGTCCCGAAGTGGGGCTACGGCATCAAGGACGCCAAGACCGAACAGGCCAAGAACCCGCTCTACGTCCACGGCGGCGCGGCCTTCAAGCCCAACGAGATCGACCACTTCGAGGTCATGACCTTCGACGGCAAGCGGCTCGTCGAAGTGAACGTGTGAGCGAACTCGGCACTGCCACGTAGCCTCCAGGGGTCCCCTTCGCGTACGGTTGACGGCTGCCCAGCACGTCAGAAGGGGGCCCGGTGGCCGCTCAGGTTCAACAGGAAACCGCGTTCGGCCCGGTCGACGAGTCCTCCGTCCAGGACTCGGCATCGGACTCCGCTCAGGATTCCGTACGAGACCGGGAAATCAGCGTCGAACAGGAGCACCTGGACCGGGTGTACCGCCGTCTCGAGGAGAAGATCCACGAGGCGGAGTTCCTGATGCAGGACGCAGCTCAGCGCGGCCAGGTCGGTACGCCGGGGGCGCTCGCCGAGCGCGACGCCCAGGTGTTCCGGGCGGGGATCCACCTCAACCGCCTGAACAACGAGTTCGAGGACTTCCTCTTCGGCCGTATCGACCTGCTGCTCGGCAAGGACGGCAAGAAGGGCCCGGACGGGGCGTACACGGCCGTCGAGCCCGCCGAGGGCGTCGTCCGGGACGACAACACGGCGGACATCGCCGAGACCCTGCACATCGGCCGCATCGGCGTCCTCGACGCGGAGTACGCGCCGCTGGTCATCGACTGGCGGGCACCCGCCGCGGCCCCCTTCTACCGCTCCACGCCGGTCGACCCCGGGCGCGTCGTACGCCGCCGGGTCATCCGCTCCAAGGGGCGCAAGGTCCTCGGCGTCGAGGACGACCTGATGCGCCCCGAGCTGACGGCGTCGCTGAACGACGAGCCCCTGGCCGTCATCGGTGACGGCGCCCTGATGGCCGCCCTGGGCCAGGCCCGCAGCCACACCATGCGGGACATCGTGGCGTCGATCCAGGCGGAGCAGGACCTGGTGATCCGCGCCCCCGCCGCCTCCGTGACGTACGTCGAGGGCGGCCCCGGCACCGGCAAGACCGCGGTGGCCCTGCACCGCGCCGCCTACCTCCTCTACCAGGACCGCCGCAGATACGCGGGCGGCATCCTGATCGTCTCCCCGACCCCGCTCCTGGTCGCCTACACCGAGGGCGTCCTGCCGTCGCTCGGCGAGGAGGGCCAGGTCGCCATCCGCGCGATCGGCTCCCTGGTCGACGGCGCGGAGGCGACCCTGTACGACTCCCCGTCGGTGGCCCGCGCCAAGGGCTCGCACCGCATGCTGAAGGTGCTGCGGAAGGCCGCCCGGGGCGCGCTGGAGCTGGGTCCGTCCGTCGCTGGGCCGGCCACCCGTGGGCAGTTCGCCGGTGGGTCCTCCGCCGGTGCCAACGGCTCGCGGACGGGCGGCGCCGGCCGGTCCTCCGCGAGCGCGGAGCGCCCCCTCGCCGACGCCGAGCAGCTCGCCTTCGGCGACGACGACACCGGCCACCAGGCCCCCGCCGAGCCGCCCACCCGGCTCCGCGTCGTCGCCTTCGGGCGCCGGCTGGAGCTGGAGGCCCGCGAGCTGGACCGGATCCGGGAGACCGCCCTCAGCGGTACCGCTCCGGTCAACCTGCTGCGTCCGCGCGCCCGCAAACTGCTCCTGGACGCCCTCTGGGCGCACTCCGGCGCCGGCACCCGGCACAACGACCCCGAGCTGGCCGCCGAACTGCGCTCGTCCTTCGACGAGGACGTCACCTCCGAGGACTCCTTCATCGGGTTCCTCGACGCCTGGTGGCCCGAGCTGACCCCGCGGGGCGTGCTGGCCGCCATGGCCGACGAGCGGCGCCTCGGCCGCTGGGCCCGGCGCATCCTCAACCCCGGCGAGGTGCGCCGAGTGGCCCGCTCCCTCCGGCGCGACGGGCTGTCCGTGCACGACGTGGCCATGCTCGACGAACTGCAGGCGATCCTCGGCCAGCCCGCCCGCCCCCGGAAGAGGCGCGAACTCGACCCCCTCGACCACCTCACCGGGCTCGAGGAGCTGATGCCCGTACGCGAGGAGTCGCAGCGCGAACGTGCCGAGCGCCTCGCGCAGGAGCGCACCGAGTACGCGCATGTGATCGTCGACGAGGCGCAGGACCTCACGCCGATGCAGTGGCGGATGGTCGGGCGCCGGGGCCGGCACGCCACGTGGACCGTGGTCGGCGACCCCGCCCAGTCGTCCTGGTCCGACCCGGACGAGGCCGCCGAGGCCCGCGACGAGGCGCTCGGCAGCCGTCCCCGCCGCCGCTTCACCCTCACCGTCAACTACCGCAACCCCGCCGAGATCGCGGAGCTGGCGGCGAAGGTGCTGGCGCTCGCGATGCCGGGCTCCGAGTCGCCGGCCGCCGTGCGCTCCACGGGCGTGGAGCCGCGCTTCGGGGTCGTACGGGGCTCGCTGGCGCAGACGGTCCGGGAGGAGGCCGCACGGCTGCTCGACCGCGTCGACGGCACCGTGGGCGTCGTCGTCGCCATGAACCGTCGCGAGGAGGCGGCCCGCTGGCTCGCCGGGCTCGGCGACCGGGTGGTGGCGCTCGGCAGCCTGGAGGCGAAGGGCCTGGAGTACGACGCGACGGTCGTCGTCTCGCCGGCGGAGATCGCCGACGAGTCCCCGGCCGGACTGCGCGTCCTGTACGTCGCCCTGACCCGCGCGACGCAGCAGCTGACGGTGGTCTCGGGAGACCGGGACGAGCCGGACGCGAGCGGGGTGCCGGACCTGCTGCGGGACTGAGCGGCGGCCGGGACCGCCGGGGGTGCCGGGACCGGCCGACAGCCCGGGGGTGCCGGGACCGGCCGACAGCAAGAGGCCCACACCATCAAATGGTGTGGGCCTCCGCCACGTTACGACACCGACCCGCCATGCTCGCCTCGCGGCAAGTGGTCGCTCGTAGCGACGAAGGTTGGGCCCGGGGGCTTGGATCGAGCCGGTGTCACGTCCACGGTAACAAACGATTCCCGCAAGGCAATTCCCGTCCCGAAAGTTCATTTACGCGGCGTCGGCCTCCGCGAGGCGGCCCGGCGGCCTTCGGCGGGGTCACCCTTCCACCACCGCAACACATCTCGTATGGTGGAAGTTTGTTTCCGAAAGTGGCTCACTTGGTTGCGAACAAAACGATCGCAATCCGGGGCGGCTACCGCGTACTCCGCGGTAGGTGCGACGATCGGACGGCATAACCCGCAGGTCAGTAATAAGCGCAGTACCAGCGCAGTATCCGGTGAAAGCAGAGGAAGTCGGCCATGGCAACGGCGCCCAGCGTCTCCTACTCGATGACGGTCCGGCTGGAGGTGCCCGCGAGCGGAACAGCGGTCTCCCAGCTCACCACGGCCGTCGAGTCCCACGGAGGCTCGGTGACCGGCCTCGACGTCACCGCGTCCGGGCACGAGAAGCTCCGGATCGACGTCACGATCGCGGCGACCTCCACCTCGCACGCCGACGAGATCGTCGCGCAGCTGCGCACCATCGAGGGCGTCACCCTCGGCAAGGTCTCCGACCGTACGTTCCTGATGCACCTCGGCGGCAAGATCGAGATGCAGTCCAAGCACCCCATCCGCAACCGTGACGATCTCTCGATGATCTACACGCCGGGTGTCGCCCGCGTCTGCATGGCGATCGCCGAGAACCCCGAGGACGCCCGTCGCCTCACCATCAAGCGCAACTCCGTTGCGGTCGTGACGGACGGCTCGGCCGTGCTGGGCCTCGGCAACATCGGTCCGAAGGCCGCCCTCCCGGTCATGGAGGGCAAGGCGGCCCTCTTCAAGCGCTTCGCCGGCATCGACGCCTGGCCGCTGTGCCTGGACACCCAGGACACCGACGCCATCGTCGAGATCGTGAAGGCGATCGCTCCCGGCTTCGCCGGCATCAACCTCGAGGACATCTCGGCGCCCCGTTGCTTCGAGATCGAGGCCCGGCTGCGCGAGGCCCTCGACATCCCCGTCTTCCACGACGACCAGCACGGCACCGCGATCGTCGTGCTCGCCGCCCTCACGAACGCCCTGCGTGTGGCGGGTAAGGCGATCGGCGACATCCGCGTCGTCATGTCCGGCGCGGGCGCGGCCGGCACGGCCATCCTCAAGCTGCTGATCGCGGCCGGCGTCAAGAACGCCGTCGTCGCGGACATCCACGGGGTCGTGCACGCCGACCGCGAGGACCTGGTGAACGCCGCGGCCGACTCGCCGCTGCGCTGGATCGCCGACAACACCAACCCCGAGGGCCTGACGGGCACGCTCAAGGAGGCCGTGCGCGGCGCCGACGTGTTCGTCGGCGTCTCGGCCCCCAACGTCCTCGACGGGGACGACGTGGCCGCCATGGCCGAGGACGCCATCGTGTTCGCGCTCGCGAACCCGGACCCCGAGGTCGAGCCGGCGGTGGCCCGTCAGACGGCGGCCGTGGTCGCCACGGGACGCTCCGACTTCCCGAACCAGATCAACAACGTGCTGGTCTTCCCGGGCGTCTTCCGTGGCCTCCTGGACGCCCAGTCGCGTACCGTCAACACGGAGATGATGCTGGCCGCCGCGGCCGCTCTCGCGGACGTGGTGACCGAGGACGAGCTGAACCCGAACTACATCATCCCGAGCGTCTTCAACGAGAAGGTTGCGGGCGCGGTCGCCGGAGCGGTGCGCACTGCCGCGAAGGCGGCCGGGGTGACGGAGTCGGACAGCAAGGACGCGTAAGGACGGCTGTGACGGGTACCACGCCCCTCCGGGACCGGCGCGTCGCGGAACGTGGGGCCCTGGGCCGCCCTCTAGGGTGGCGGCCAGGCTCAGGCCTTCCAGGCCCTGCGATCCGCTGCCGGGAGCGGACGGAGCGTCACCACACTGAGGCAGTGGCGCTTTCCGTGTGACTCCCAAGGGTGTTCTCGCGACTCCAACGGGTGCCGGATTGGCTTTCCCGCCGCAGGTGGGGGCAGGATGCGTCTTCGGGCGCGAGGGTCTGACGACGGACCCGGGTCCGGGGACTCACCGAGGACCCTGGCAGCATCGGCTTCGATCTCACGCCTCAACGGCAAGAAGAACACGGGAGTAACAACATGAACCGCAGTGAGCTGGTGGCCGCGCTGGCCGACCGCGCCGAGGTGACCCGCAAGGACGCCGACGCCGTTCTGGCCGCGTTCGCCGAGACCGTCGGCGAGATCGTTGCCAAGGGCGACGAGAAGGTCACCATCCCCGGCTTCCTGACCTTCGAGCGCACCCACCGTGCCGCTCGCACCGCGCGTAACCCGCAGACCGGCGACCCGATCCAGATCCCGGCGGGCTACAGCGTCAAGGTCTCCGCGGGCTCGAAGCTCAAGGAAGCCGCCAAGGGCAAGTAAGCCCGTCCGTACGCCTGCGGGACGGCGTACGAGACCCGGCAACGCCAATGGGGCGGCCACCCTCACCGGGTGGCCGCCCCATCGTCGTACGTACGCTTCCCGCGCCTGCCGTGCCTGTCCGGGACCCCGGACCCCCAGCCGGGGCGGTGTCGCCCGCGGCCGGGGTTGGTGGGGCTGGGGTCAGGCGAGTGCCTTGCCGGGCAGTTCGACCTTCGCGCCGAGTTCCACGAGCTTCTCCATGAAGTTCTCGTAGCCGCGGTTGATCAGGTCGATGCCGTGCACCCGCGAGGTTCCCTGGGCCGCGAGGGCCGCGATCAGGTACGAGAAGCCGCCGCGGAGGTCGGGGATGACCAGGTCGGCGCCCTGGAGCTTGGTGGGGCCGGAGACGACCGCCGAGTGCAGGAAGTTGCGCTGGCCGAAGCGGCAGTCGGAGCCGCCGAGGCACTCGCGGTAGAGCTGGATGTGCGCGCCCATCTGGTTGAGCGCGGAGGTGAAGCCGAGCCGGGACTCGTACACCGTCTCGTGGATGATCGACAGGCCCGTGGCCTGGGTGAGGGCCACGACCAGGGGCTGCTGCCAGTCCGTCTGGAAGCCGGGGTGCACGTCCGTCTCCAGCGCGATCGACTTCAGCTGGCCGCCGGGGTGCCAGAAGCGGATGCCCTCGTCGTCGATCTCGAAGGCGCCGCCGACCTTGCGGTAGGTGTTCAGGAACGTCATCATCGAGCGCTGCTGGGCGCCGCGGATGTAGATGTTGCCTTCGGTCGCCAGCGCCGCGGACGCCCAGGAGGCGGCCTCCAGGCGGTCCGGGAGGGCCGCGTGGGTGTAGCCGCCGAGCGAGTCGACACCCGTGATCCGGATGGTGCGGTCGGTGTCCATCGCGATGATCGCGCCCATTTTCTGCAGAACGCAGATCAGGTCCTCGATCTCCGGCTCGACCGCCGCGTTGGCCAGCTCGGTGACGCCCTCCGCGAGGACGGCCGTCAGCAGCACCTGCTCGGTGGCGCCCACGGAGGGGTACGGCAGCTGGATCTTGGTGCCACGCAGCCGCTGCGGAGCCTCCAGGTACTGGCCGTCCGCCCGCTTCTCGATCTTCGCGCCGAACTGCCGCAGCACCTCGAAGTGGAAGTCGATCGGCCGGCCGCCGATGTCACAGCCGCCCAGGCCCGGAATGAACGCGTGCCCGAGGCGGTGCAGCAGCGGGCCGCAGAAGAGGATCGGGATACGGGACGAACCCGCGTGCGCGTCGATGTCCGCGACGTTCGCGCTCTCGACGTGCGACGGGTCCAGGACCAGTTCGCCCGGCTCCTCTCCCGGGCGGACCGTCACCCCGTGCAGCTGAAGCAGTCCGCGCACGACGCGCACGTCGCGGATGTCGGGGACGTTGCGCAGCCGGCTCGGCTCGCTGCCCAGCAGGGCGGCGACCATGGCCTTCGGCACGAGGTTCTTCGCACCGCGGACCCGGATCTCGCCCTCGAGCGGGGTTCCGCCGTGGACAAGCAGTACATCGTCTGAGCCGTTGACGGTCATGTATCTCGCGTTCCGATGAGTTGGGCAGGGGGGCGTCGGCAGGCCAGTTGGGCGGCGCCGAAGAAGCAAGCGTAATGGCCCCCCACCCCCCTTCAGTAAGCCCGAGTAGCTCCCAGCAACGTCATAGCTTTGCCACAACACGAACCGTGCCTAATCGGACACACGGGGTCACCGTTCGGGGCGTGCGCTCGGGGCGCACCGATGCGCCCTGAGCTGCATTCACTCGCGTACCCGTATTGCCTCCCCACTTGAAGGGAAGATGCGGGATCATGTCTGGCATGACCGAGGTGTCCTCGCTCACAGGGCGGCTGCTCGTGGCCACGCCCGCCCTGGCGGACCCGAACTTCGACCGCGCGGTGGTGCTCCTCCTCGACCACGACGAGGAGGGCTCGCTGGGTGTCGTCCTCAACCGGCCCACGCCGGTCGACGTCAGCGACATCCTGGAGGGCTGGGCGGACCTCGCGGGCGAACCCGGCGTCGTCTTCCAGGGCGGCCCGGTCTCCCTCGACTCGGCGCTGGGTGTCGCGGTGATCCCCGGCGGCGCCTCCGTCGACGGGGCGCCCCTCGGCTGGCGGCGTGTGCACGGCGCGATCGGCCTGGTCGACCTGGAGGCACCGCCCGAACTGCTCGCCAAGGCCCTCGGCAGCCTGCGGATCTTCGCGGGGTACGCGGGCTGGGGCCCGGGCCAGCTGGAGGACGAGCTGGTGGAAGGCGCCTGGTACGTCGTGGAGTCGGAGCCGGGCGACGTCTCCTCCCCGTCGCCCGAACGCCTGTGGCGCGAGGTGCTCCGCCGCCAGCGCAACGAGCTGGCGATGGTGGCCACGTATCCGGACGACCCGTCGCTCAACTGATGGGCCCGGGCTTCAGTACCCTTGGCGGCATGAGCACTCTTGAGCCTGAGACCCAGCCCCAGCGAGGCACTGGGACGGGGACCCTCGTAGAGCCGACACCGCAGGTGTCGCACGGCGACGGGGACCACGAGCGCTTCGCCCACTATGTCCAGAAGGACAAGATCATGGCGAGCGCCCTCGACGGCACACCCGTCGTGGCCCTCTGCGGCAAGGTGTGGGTCCCGGGCCGGGACCCGAAGAAGTACCCCGTATGCCCCATGTGCAAGGAGATCTACGAGTCCATGGGCGCCGGCGGGGACAAGGACAAGGGCGGCGACAAGAAGTAAGGCGCGCGCCCCGGCGGGGCGCAGTGACGCCTTCGCGGCCTTCGGCCTGTGCCGTGCGGACCGTGCACGACCGCGGTACTCCCCGATAGGGGGTGCCGCGGTTTTGTCGTGCCTGGGGCAGGGCGCGCGGGGGAGCGGTCGAGAGGATTGGTTGAGACCTCTCTTCGCTCATGCCTCTTGTGGGCATGTTCATGTACTCCATAGCCTCCGGTGTGTTGTGCAGAGCAAAACCGTCATTGCGCATGATGCAACGCCCCCCACCGGAGGAAGCTCGTGAAGCTCGCAGTGCCCCTGGCCCGCACCGCCCGTACGCCTCGCCCGCCCCGAACGGCCGTCTCCCTCGCGGCGCTTGCCGTCGCCGCGGTCCTGACCGTCACCGCCACCGCCTGCGCCCCGCAGAGCTCCGGCAACTCCTCCTCCGGCAAGGACGAGAAGACCGGCACCCTGCGGGTCTGGCTCTTCCAGGAGGTCGACAACAAGCCGAAGCAGCAGGTCGTCGACGAGACGGTCGCCGCTTTCCGGAAGGCCCACAAGGGCACCGAGGTCAACGTCGAGTACATCCCCGTCGAGACCCGCGCCCAGCGCGTCAAGGCCGCCTTCAACGACCCCAAGAGCGCGCCCGACGTCATCGAGTACGGCAACACGGACACCGCCGGCTACGTCAGGGACGGCGGGCTCGCGGACGTCACCCGGGACTTCACCGGCTGGAGCGAGTCCAAGGACACCGACCCGACGGCCAAGCAGTCGGTGACGGTCGACGGCAGGATCTACGGCGCCCCCTACTTCGTCGGCGTACGCGCCCTCTACTACCGCACCGACATCTTCAAGGAGCTTGGACTCGAAGTACCCAGGACGCAGGCCGAGTTGATCGCGACCGCGAAGCAGATCCGGGCGGCGAAGCCGGACCTGTACGGACTCGCCGTCGGCGGCGCGTACACGTACGGCGCGATGCCCTTCATCTGGTCCCACGGCGGTGAACTCGCGCAGGGCAAGGGCGGCTCGTACTCCTCGACCATCGACAGCGCGGCCGCCCGGAAGGGCATCAAGGCGTACACCTCCCTCTTCGGCGACGACAACTGCCCCGCCGCCAAGTGCGCGGGCATGGGCGGCAACGACACGGTGACCGCGTTCGCCTCCGGCAAGGCGGCCATGGCGATCGGCGGCGACTTCAGCCACCAGGCGATCGAGGCGGGCAAGGTCAAGGGCGCGTACGCGGTCGTGCCGCTGCCGGGGCTGAAGCCGGGTGACATCGCGCCGGCGTTCGCGGGCGGCAACAACATCGGTGTCCTGAAGAGCACGACACACCGCACACTCGCCGTCGACCTGATGAAGCGGCTCGCGTCGAAGAAGACGCAGAGCGAACTCTTCGACGCCATGGGCTTCCTGCCGACGTTCTCGGACGTGCGGGAGCAGGTCGCGGCGAAGGAACCGTTCGTCAAGCCCTTCGTCCGGACCCTCGCCGCGGGCGCGAAGTTCGTGCCGGCCTCGCCCGCCTGGGCGGGGATCGACTCGTCGCTGGTGCTGCCGACGATGTTCCAGCAGGTCATCAGCGGCAAGAAGGACGTGGCGGCCGCCTCGGAGGAAGCCGCCAAGAAGATGAACGACGCGTTCAGCTCCGCGGGTTGAGCGGATGACGACGCACAACACCGCCCTCGGTGAACGCACCGGGGGCGCGGTGGCCGACAAGGCCGTCGGGGCTCACCCCGGAAGGCGCCCCCGGGGCGCGGCCCGGACGCCCTGGATCTATCTCGCCCCCGCCCTGGTCGTCCTCGGCGGGCTGCTCGTCTACCCCGTCTACCAGCTCGGCCTGATCTCGTTCCTGGAGTACACGCAGGCCCAGGTCAGCGGCGGGGAGCCGACCACCTTCCAGGGGTTCGGGAACTACGCGACGCTCTTCGGGGACGAGCAGTTCTGGCAGGTGCTGCTGGCCACGGTGGTGTTCGCGGCGGCCTGCGTGGTCTCCACCCTGGCCGTCGGATGCGCGCTCGCCGTGCTGCTGACCCGGGTCCGCGCCCTGCCGCGCCTCGCGCTGATGCTGGCCGCGCTCGGCGCCTGGGCGACCCCGGCGATCACCGGCTCGACGGTCTGGCTGCTCCTCTTCGACCCCGACTTCGGGCCCGTCGACCGGATGCTCGGCCTCGGCGACCACTCGTGGACGTACGGCCGTTACAGCGCCTTCGCGCTCGTCCTCCTGGAAGTCGTCTGGTGCTCCTTCCCGTTCGTGATGGTCACGGTGTACGCCGGGATCCGCGCCGTACCCGCCGAGGTCCTGGAGGCCGCCGCCCTGGACGGCGCCTCGCAGTGGCGCATCTGGCGCTCGGTACTGGCGCCGATGCTCCGGCCGATCCTGGTGGTCGTCACCATCCAGTCGGTCATCTGGGACTTCAAGGTCTTCACGCAGATCTACGTGATGACGAACGGGGGCGGCATCGCGGGCCAGAACCTCGTCCTGAACGTGTACGCGTACCAGAAGGCGTTCGCGTCGTCCCAGTACAGCCTCGGCTCGGCGATCGGCGTGGTGATGCTGGTGATCCTGCTGGCCGTCACCCTCGTCCATCTGCGGCTGTTGCGCGGGCAGGGGGAGGAACTGTGACCTCGATACGAGGGCTGGTGCGCCGGCCCTGGCGGCTCGCCGCCGAGGCGTCCGCGCTGCTGATCGCGGTCGTCGTCGCGTTCCCGCTCTACTGGATGGTGCTGAGCGCCCTCAAACCGGCGGGCGAGATCGAGTCGACGCGGCCGCGGCCCTGGACGCTGTCCCCCTCGCTGGATTCCTTCCGGCGCGTCTTCGAACAGCAGGAATTCGGCCGCTACTTCCTCAACAGCCTGGTGGTGGCGTGCTCCGTGGTCGTCGTCTCCGCATTGATCGCCTTTCTCGCGGCGACCGCGGTGACCCGATTCCGCTTCCGATTCCGGACCACCCTGCTGATCATGTTCCTGGTCGCCCAGATGGTGCCCGTGGAAGCCCTGACGATCCCCCTCTTCTTCCTGATGCGGGACTTCGGTCAGCTGAACACGCTCGGCTCGCTGATCCTGCCCCACATCGCCTTCTCGCTGCCGTTCGCGATCTGGATGCTGCGGGGCTTTGTGAAGGCCGTTCCGGACGCGCTGGAGGAGGCCGCGTACATCGACGGGGCGAGCCGGGCGAGATTCCTCTGGCAGATCCTTTTCCCCTTGGTCTTCCCGGGGCTGGTGGCCACGAGTGTCTTTTCCTTCATCTCGGCCTGGAACGACTTCCTGTTCGCCAAGTCCTTCATCATCAGCGACACGTCCCAGTCGACGCTGCCGATGGCTCTCCTCGTCTTCTACAAACCGGACGAGCCCGACTGGGGCGGTGTGATGGCGGCGTCCACGGTGATGACGATTCCGGTGCTGGTCTTCTTCGTACTCGTGCAACGGCGGCTCGTGTCGGGCCTCGGCGGAGCGGTAAAGGACTGACGTGACCGACGTGACCGACGTGATGGCACTGATTCCCGCGCCCCGGCACGTGGGGGCGTGCGGCGAAGGCTTCTTCGAGTTGGGCCCGGACACCCGGCTGGCGGCGGGTGCCGGGACCGAACGGACCGCGCGATGGCTGCGCGGCACGATCGGGGCGGCCACCGGCTTCCCGCTCGCACCGGGCGACGGCGGGATCAGGCTGTCCGTCCACCCGACGGTGACCAGGGACCTCGGCGAGGAGGGCTACCGGCTCGCGGTCACGCCGGACGCGGTGCACCTGGTCGGCGGCGGCCCCGCCGGGCTCTTCTGGGGCGCCCAGACCCTGCGGCAGCTGCTCGGTCCCGGCGCCCACCGGCGGGCGCCGCTGCCCGGCGGGCAGTGGCGGCTGCCGCTGACGCACATTCAGGATTCGCCCCGGTTCCCCTGGCGCGGCGTCATGCTCGACGTCTCCCGGCACTTCATGCCCAAGGACGGCGTCCTGCGCCACCTGGATCTGATGGCCGCCCACAAACTCAACGTCTTCCACTTCCACCTCACCGACGACCAGGGCTGGCGCATCGAGATCAAGCGGTACCCGAAGCTCACGGAGGTCGGATCCTGGCGGGCGCGCACCAAATTCGGCCACCGCGCTTCACAACGGTGGGAGGAGAAGCCGCACGGCGGCTTCTACACGCAGGACGACATCCGCGAGATCGTCGCCTACGCGGCCGAGCGGCACATCACCGTCGTCCCCGAGATCGATATCCCGGGCCACTCGCAGGCCGCCATCGCCGCGTATCCGGAACTCGGCAACTCCGACGTCATCGACACGACCTCCCTGACGGTCTGGGACGACTGGGGCGTCTCCAAAAACGTACTCGCCCCCACTGACAACACCCTGCGCTTCTACGAGGGCGTGTTCGAGGAACTCCTGGAGCTGTTCCCGGCCGACGCCGCCGCGTTCTCGGCCTTCGTCCACATCGGCGGCGACGAGTGCGCCAAGGACCAGTGGAAGCAGTCGCCCGCCGTCCAGGCCCGCATCGAGGAGCTGGGGCTCACGGGCGAGGACGCGCTCCAGGCGTGGTTCGTCCGGCACTTCGGCACCTGGCTCGCCGCGCGCGGGCGCCGGCTCATCGGCTGGGACGAGATCCTGGAGGGCGGGAGCCGCGCCGCAGGGACACGTGCCGAAGCGACACGCGCCGCAGGGACACGCGCGCCCGGAGGTGAGACGGCGGACATCGGCCTCCCGGAAGGGGCCGCCGTCTCCTCGTGGCGCGGCTACCAGGGCGGCATCACGGCCGCCCGCGCGGGCCACGACGTCGTCATGTGCCCCGAACAGCAGGTCTACTTGGACCACCGCCAGGACGGCGGCGCGGACGAGCCGGTGCCCATCGGGTACGTGCGCACCCTGGAGGACGTCTACCGCTTCGAGCCCGTTCCGCCGCAGCTCACCGAGGACGAGGCGCGCCATGTGCTGGGCACCCAGGCCAATCTGTGGACCGAGGTGATGGAGGACCACGCACGCGTGGACTACCAGGCGTTCCCGCGGCTCGCGGCCTTCGCCGAGGTCGCCTGGAGCGCGCTGCCCGCCCCCGCCGAACGGGACTTCGCCGACTTCGAGCGGCGGATGACCGCCCACTACGGACGGCTCGACGCCCTGGGAGTGGCCTACCGCCCGCCCACGGGACCGCTGCCCTGGCAGCGGCGGCCGGGTGTGCTCGGACGCCCGATCGAGGGGCCGCCCCCGAACGCGTAGGGGAACGTGTGAGGGAAAACCGCACAAGAGTCACTGAAGAGTGGCAATGCGCACCGACGGGTGATGCCGTGCCAAAACGGACCATCTCCCAGGTGACGGGGGCGAATGCCTCCTAGCGGACCCCCGCGTCGACAGTCGGGGAAGATGTGCCAGAGTTGCCACGTCCGCCCTGTCAGCACGTACCGTACGCGCAACACAGGTGGGACCAGGTGGGGCAGCGGGAAGGGGCAGCCGGTTTGACCACGCACGCACCGCAGGCGGCGCAGGCCGTGACGCTGCCCGGTTCACTGGACGAGGCCGTGGCGGCCCTGGCCGCCATGCCGACCGCCGTTCCGGTGGCGGGCGGCACCGACCTCATGGCCGCCGTCAACTCCGGGCAGCTGCGGCCCGCCGCCCTCGTCGGGCTCGGCCGCATCAACGAGATCCGCGGCTGGCAGTACCAGGACGGCCACGCCCTGCTCGGCGCGGGCCTCACCCACGCACGCATGGGACGCCCCGACTTCGCGGCCCTCATCCCCGCCCTCGCGGCGGCGGCCAGGGCCGCGGGCCCGCCGCAGATCCGCAACGCGGGCACCCTGGGCGGCAACATCGCGTCGGCCGCCCCCACGGGGGACGCGCTGCCCGTGCTGGCCGCCCTCGAAGCCACGCTGATCATCGCGGGCCCGGGCGGCGCCCGCCGCGAGATCCCGGTCTCGCACCTGCTCGCCGGCATGGAGATGCTCCGCGGCGGCGAACTCATCGGCTACGTGCGCGTCCCGCTGCTGCACGCCCCGCAGGTCTTCCTGAAGGCGACCGGACGGACCGGGCCCGGGCGCGCCACCGCCTCGGTGGCGCTCGTCCTCGACCCCGCCCGGCGCGGGGTGCGCTGCGCGGTGGGGGCCATAGCGCCGATGCCGCTGCGCCCGCTGGAGGCCGAACAGTGGGTCGCCCAGCTGATCGACTGGGACAACAGCCGCACGATCGTGCCGGAGGCCCTCACGGCCTTCGGGGACTACGTCGCCGCGGCCTGCATCCCGGATCCCGTACCGGCCGAGGACGGCTCCGTGGAGCAGTTGCCGGCCGCCGTACTGCACCTGCGGCGCACCGTCGCCGCGCTGGCCCGACGAGCACTGGGGAGGGCACTGTCGTGACCGACGACCAGCACGGAGAGGGCACCCCTCAGGGGCGCACCCACGGAGCCTGGGAGCGGCTGCCGCAAGGGGACTACGACGACGGGGCGACCACCTTCGTCCAGCTTCCCGAGGGCGGCATCGACGCACTCCTGGCGTCGGACACCCCGCTGGCCGCCCCCGGCCACGGCTACGTGCCCCCGCCGATCACGGCCGCGCCCGGCGCCGACGCCGACCCGTCGGCCCCGGGAGCCTGGGGCGCGCCCGTCGAGGGCGTCCAGTGGCCCGACCCGGGGCCCGCGTCCCCGGACGTCGCCCAGGACGCCTTCATGTACAACCCCGGCGGCACCGGGCAGTGGGCCTTCGAGGAGTCGGCGCGGGGTGACGCCGCCTCCGGGCACGACGTGACCGGGCAGTGGTCGATCCCCGTGGCCGACGGTGATCTACCGGACGAATCGGGTGAGTTCAGCGCCTCGTCGCTGGTCGAGCAGTGGGGCGGCACCCCGCCCGCCACGCTCCCCGGCGGCGCGGCCGCGCCGTGGGCGACGGAGCCCGCCGGGCAGCTGTGGTCCCCGGAGTCGGAGGAAGCGGCGGGTCACCCGGGCCCGGAATTGCCCGCCGAAGCCCCTGTGGAGCCCTCCGGCGGGCCGTACACGGGTTTCGGGGCGGGAGCCGATCCCGGGGCGCCCGAGGCCGCCCAGGAGGCTCCTGAGCCCTCCGGCGCCCTCGATGCGACGGAGACCCACGAGACGGCTGGGGCGGCGGAGGCCGCGGACGCTCCCGACGCCGAGCCGGCCGCCGAGGAACCGCCCGTCGCCGGGGACCCGCAGGCCGCCGTCGAACCCCCGGCCGCGGAGCCGTCCGGTTCCGGCCCCGACCCGTCCGCGGCTTCGCAGGCGCAGGGCGCGTCCGCCGAGGAGACCGGCGCCGACGACCCCGCTTCCGCGCACCACCACGACGAACACCCCGTGGCCTCCTACGTCCTGCGTGTCAACGGCGCCGACCGGCCCGTCACCGACGCCTGGATCGGCGAGTCGCTGCTCTACGTGCTGCGCGAGCGGCTCGGTCTCGCGGGCGCCAAGGACGGCTGCTCGCAGGGCGAGTGCGGGGCCTGCAACGTCCAGGTCGACGGGCGGCTCGTGGCGTCCTGCCTGGTGCCCGCCGTCACCGCCGCGGGCAGCGAGGTGCGCACCGTCGAGGGGCTCGCCGTCGACGGGCGGCCCTCGGACGTGCAGCGGGCGCTCGCCAAGTGCGGCGCCGTGCAGTGCGGTTTCTGCGTACCCGGCATGGCGATGACCGTGCACGACCTCCTGGAGGGCAATCCCGCGCCCACCGAGCTGGAGGCCCGCCAGGCGCTGTGCGGCAACCTGTGCCGCTGCTCCGGCTACCGCGGGGTCCTGGACGCCGTGCGCGAGGTCGTCGCCGAACGTGAGGCGCACACCGAGGCCGAGTCGGCGCAGGACGCCGACGAGGCCCGTATCCCGCACCAGGCGGGCCCCGGAGCGGGCGGCGTCAACCCCTCGGCGTTCGACCCCCCGGACGCGCACCACCGGTACGGCCAGGACGGAGGCCAGGCGTGAGCAACGAAGCCGCCACCGCGACCACGGCGGCCGCCGCGGCCGCCCCCGAACCGCTGCCGCACGGCCTCGGCGTCTCCCTGCCGTCCGCCGACGCCCGCGCCAAGACGGAGGGCACCTTCCCGTACGCGGCCGACCTGTGGGCCGAGGGCCTGCTGTGGGCCGCCGTACTGCGCTCCCCGCACCCGCACGCCCGCATCCTCTCCATCGACACCACCCACGCGCGCGAGATGCCCGGTGTTCGGGCCGTCGTCACCCACGAGGACGTGCCGGGCCAGGTGCCGCACGGCCGCGGCACAGCCGACCGCCCGGTGTTCGCCTCCGAGGTCGTACGCCACCACGGAGAGCCCCTCGCGGCCGTCGCCGCCGACCACCCGGACACCGCGCGCATGGCCGCGGCCGCCGTCATCGTCGAGTACGAGGTGCTCGACCCGGTGACCGACCCGGAACAGGCCTTCGAGGCCGAACCCCTGCACCCCGACGGCAACCTGATCCGGCACATCCCGCTGCGGCACGGCGACCCGGACGCGGCCGGCGAGGTCGTGGTCGAGGGCCTGTACCGCATCGGCCGCCAGGACCCCGCCCCGATCGGCGCGGAGGCCGGTCTCGCCGTGCCCCGCCCCGACGGCGGGGTCGAGCTGTACGTGGCCTCCACCGACCCGCACGCCGACCGCGACTCGGCCGCCGCCTGCTACGGCCTCGAACCCGACCGCGTGAAGGTCGTCGTCACCGGAGTGCCCGGTGCCACCGCCGACCGCGAGGACCAGGGCTTCCAGATCCCGCTCGGGCTGCTGGCCCTGAAGACGGGCTGCCCGGTCAAACTCACCGCAACGCGCGAAGAGTCCTTCCTGGGGCACGTCCACCGGCACCCCACCCTGTTGCGCTACCGCCACCACGCGGACGCCGACGGCAGGCTGGTGAAGGTCGAGGCGCAGATCCTGCTGGACGCGGGCGCGTACGCGGACACCTCCGCGGAGGCGCTGGCGGCGGCCGTCTCCTTCGCCTGCGGCCCGTACGTCGTCCCCCACGCGTTCATCGAGGGCTGGGCGGTACGCACGAACAACCCGCCCTCCGGGCACGTACGCGGCGAGGGCGCCATGCAGGTGTGCGCCGCGTACGAGGCGCAGATGGACAAGCTCGCCAAGAAGCTCGGCATCGACCCGGCGGAACTGCGGATGCGCAACGTGATGGCCACCGGGGACGTCCTCCCGACGGGCCAGACGGTGACGTGCCCGGCCCCGGTCGCCGAACTGCTCCAGGCCGTGAGGGACTTCCCCCTGCCCGCGCTCCCCAAGGACACGCCCGAGGAGGAGTGGCTGCTCCCGGGCGGCCCCGAGGGCGCGGGCGAACCCGGCGCCGTACGCCGTGGCGTGGGCTACGGGCTCGGCATGGTGCACATGCTCGGCGCCGAGGGCGCGGACGAGGTATCCACGGCGACGGTGAAGGTGCACGACGGCGTCGCCACCGTCCTGTGCGCGGCGGTGGAGACGGGCCAGGGCTTCACGACCCTCGCCCGGCAGATCGTCCAGGAGACGCTGGGCATCGACGAGGTGCACGTGGCGCCGGTCGACACGGACCAGCCGCCGGCCGGCGCGGGCTGCCGGGGCCGCCACACCTGGGTGTCGGGCGGAGCCGTGGAACGCGCCGCGAAGATGGTGCGCACCCAGCTGCTCCAGCCCCTGGCGCACAAGTTCGGCATGTCCACGGAGCTGCTGCAGATCACGGACGGCAAGATCACGTCGTACGACGGGGTGCTGTCGACGACCGTCACGGAGGCGCTGGACGGCAAGGAGCTCTGGGCCACCGCCCAGTGCCGGCCGCATCCGACCGAGCCGCTGGACGCGGTCGGCCAGGGCGACGCCTTCGTGGGCCTCGCGTTCTGCGCGATCCGCGCGGTGGTGGACGTCGACATCGAACTGGGCTCCGTACGGGTCGTGGAACTCGCCCTCGCCCAGGACGTGGGCCGGGTGCTCAACCCCGCGCAGCTCGCCGCGCGCATCGAGGCGGGCGTCACCCAGGGCGTCGGCATCGCGTTGACGGAAAACCTGCGCACCGCGCGCGGGCTGGTGCGCCACCCCGACCTCACCGGGTACGCGCTGCCGACCTCGCTGGACGCGCCCGACATCCGCATCGTCAAGCTCGTCGAGGAACGGGACGTCGTCGCCCCCTTCGGCGCGAAGGCGGCCAGCGCGGTGCCGGTGGTGACGTCACCGGCGGCGGTCGCCGCGGCGGTACGGGCGGCGACCGGCCGGCCGGTGAACCGTCTGCCGATCCGCCCGCAGGCGGCGGTGGTGACGGCGCCATGACGCGGCCGCAGCCGCCCGGCGTGCGGGAAACGGAGCCTCCGCGCTACGAACCCGCGCCCGCCGTCGGGAAGCTGCTGCTGGTGGTGCTGCTCTTCGTGCTGGCGGCGGTGGTCGTGGTGCTGGGCGGCGTGTACCTCACGTGATGCCCTGATGCCCTGATGCCCTGATGCCCTGATGGCATCAGGCGCGCCCGGATCGGGCTGTGGCTGGACCAGAAACCGGGGCGGGGCCTGGGTTTTCGGGCGTTGTCAGTGGGGCGGCGTATCGTTCTTCGCGATGGGGGACGGCCGTGGGGGCAAGGCCTTTCCGCTCTGGGGACGAGGCACGCGGGGGAACGATGAGCACGACTGAAGCGGGTGGCGTGATCACGCTGACCGAGGCGGATCTGGACCCGTACGTCACGCACGCGCGGACGCGGCAGTGGCTCACGGGACCCGGGCTGCCGGCCGACAGCGCGCTGCTGGGATTCGACGCCCTGCGCGAGGCGACGACGCCGCCGCGGCCCGGGCTGCGCCGCGTGGCGGACCTGGTGGACGACGCGGAGAAGCTCGCCGGGGAGCTGCGGGACCAACTGGTCATAGGGGCGCTGCGGACCTTCGACCGGGACCTGGAGTCGGTCGTGCTCGACGGCGCGACGGGCGCGGTCTCGACGACGTACTTCCACGGGAGCGCGAGTCTGATGGACCGCTCCCCGCTGGCCCCCTCCCTGGAGGCGCTGGTGCGGTTCGCGGCGGCCACGGAGGAACTGGCGGGCTCCCGCGGGCAGTTCGCCGCGTACGAGGGGCGCCATGGCCCGAAGGCGGTGGCGGCGGCGTCGGAGCAGCTGTCGGCGGTCTTCACCTCGACGGCGGGCGACGACGTGGCGCCGTACTGGCGGATGGCGGCCCTGATCCGCCCCCTCGCCCGGATCGCCGGCCCCGGCGCGGGCCTCGCCCTCGACCTGCCGCCGCGCCTGCTGGACGAGGAGTTCGGTGCCTTCGGGATCGTGCGCTTCGAGGACGTCGACTTCCCGGCCGCGCTCACGCACGAGCCGACCCGGCGCTTCCTGCGCGAGGTGGGCCTGCCGGAGAACGGCTACTGGTTCGAAGTCGACACGGACGTACCGCTGCCGACGCTGGCCGAGCACTACGCGGACGAGCTCTCCGGCGCCTTCACGGACGGCGAGCTCCCCGCCGGGGCGGACCACCTGATACGCCTCGGCCACCTCCTGGAGGACACGAGCCTGGTCGTCGACGGCGCCACGGGAGCGGTCCTGTGCTGGAGCGAGCCCGACGGCATGCTGCGCCCGCTCAACACCGACATCTCCACGCTCGCGTTCACGGCGTGGCTGCTGCACCGCGAGAAGGCGCTCGACGCGGACCACGACCTGACGGGGTCCTACGAGCAGCTGGCGGCCACGATGGCCCAGACCCTGGCCCTGGTCGACCCCATGGCCTGCGACCCCACCCCGGTGACCCCGCAGGACGACGGCCTGCGCTACTGGCCGGACGCGTTCGAGGACCAGGCGGGCGGCGGGCTCTACGCCTAGGCCCGTTCCGCCGGCGGGTCAGAGGCCCGATACGACATCGGGCCGACCACCCGCCAGTGGTCGGCCGCGACGCGGTAGGGAGGCCGTGGCGGGAATTGAACCCACGTACCTCGCTTTGCAGGCGAGTCCCTAAGCCACTCGGGCACACGGCCGTTCTCAGGTGCGGCACGGCTCACTCGTTCCGAACCTGATGGGTCGACCGTAGGGCGGGCGGGCCGTGGGGCTCAAGAGGCGCGGGGGCCCTGCAACAGGACTGCCATACGCCGTTCATGAACGACGGTCGTGCGCCGTTCATGAAGCGACGGTCGTACGGCGTTCGTGAGGCGACGGCCGTGCGGCGTTCGTCTAGGGGTGGATTCGCGGCCTTTGCTGAGCGATGGTCGTACGACCAAGGTCCTAGCCGGTCACCATCTCCCGACAGGGGTCAATCGGGTCTACGGCCCTTACTCTGACCTGCATGAGTGCCCTGGAACCCCGCGACGCCGCCGTCGCAGACACCTCCGCCGCAGACGCCTCCGCCGTCCCGCCCGCGCCCGACGGAGAAGGTGTGCTGGGGCGGTCGTACCGGGCGCTGAGCATCGGGATCGTCTCCGTCGTGCTGCTCATCGCCTTCGAGGCGACGGCGGTCGGGACGGCGATGCCGGTCGCGGCGCGTGAGCTGGACGGGGTCTCGCTGTACGCCTTCGCCTTCTCCGGGTACTTCACCACGAGCCTCTTCGGGATGGTGCTCGCCGGGCAGTGGTCCGACCGGGGCGGTCCGCTCGGCTCGCTGACCGCCGGCATCGCCGCCTTCGCCGCCGGGCTGCTGCTGTCCGGGACCGCCGGGACGATGTGGCTGTTCGTCCTGGGGCGGGCCGTGCAGGGGCTCGGCGGCGGCCTGGTGATCGTCGCGCTGTACGTGGTCGTCGGGCGGGCCTATCCGGGGCGGCTGCGGCCGGCGATCATGGCGGCGTTCGCGGCGTGCTGGGTGATCCCGTCGATCGTGGGCCCGCTGGCGTCGGGCGCGGTGACCGAACACCTGGGCTGGCGGTGGGTGTTCGTCGGCATCCCGGTGCTCGTCGTCTTTCCGCTCGCGCTCGCGCTGCCCCGGATACGGCGGCGGGCGGGCCGTCCGGCCGCCGGCGTGGCGGCACCCTTCGACGCCCACCGCATCCGCCTCGCCCTCGGTATCTCGCTGGGCGCCGCACTCCTTCAGTACGCCGCCCAGGACCTGCGCGCGCTGTCACTCGTCCCGGCCGTCGCGGGCGCCGCGCTGCTCGTTCCGGCCGCCCTCGGCCTGCTGCCCCGCGGCACCTACCGGGCGGCGCGCGGGCTGCCGTCCGTCGTGCTGCTGCGCGGGGTCGCGGCGGGGTCCTTCGTCGCCGCCGAGTCCTTCGTGCCGCTGATGCTGGTCACCCAGCGCGGGCTGTCGCCGACGCTCGCCGGGTTCTCGCTCGCGGCGGGCGGCGGCACGTGGGCGCTCGGCTCCTTCGTGCAGGCGCGGGCGCGCGTGGAGCCGTACCGGGACCGGCTGATGACGCTCGGGATGGTGCTGGTCGCCGCCGCCATCGCCGCCGCGCCCAGCGTGCTGATCGACGCGGTGCCGGTGTGGACGGTCGCCGTCGCCTGGGCGTTCGGCTGCTTCGGCATGGGGCTGGTCATCTCCTCCAGCAGCGTCCTCCTGCTCCACCTCTCCGCCCCCGAGGAGGCCGGCGCCAACTCCGCCGCGCTACAGATCTCCGACGGCCTGTCCAACGTGCTCCTGCTGTCCGCGGGCGGTGCCGCCTTCGCGGCGCTGGGCGGCGGTACCGTCACCGATGCCGCCACGGCGGCGTCCGGCTCCCATCCCGCCGCCTTCGCCGCCGTGTTCCTGCCGATGGCGGCGGTGGCGCTGGTGGGGGCGTGGGTGACGACACGGCTGCGGGAGCGGTGATCCGCCTCGCCGATCCGGCCCGCGCCGCCCAGGTCACCACGTACCCGCTGGTCATCGGCGTGGCCTCCGGCGCGGAGGCCGGCACCGGGGTGATCGCGGGGCTGCGGAGCGTGCTGTGAGCTGGGTCCCATCGACGGGTGACCCGGCGTCTTACGCACGTTGGGACAACCGGGTCGCCGGTAGGGTGGCCCGGTTGTCATACGTAGCCGAGCCGCCTGACCCCCCTCGCCGAGCCGCCCGCCCGTCCCCCCACCGCCTTGCCCGACGCGCCGCGCGCGGCCCCTTCGATTCGACCCCTTTTCTACGGAGACCGTGACTACCACCGCCGCCAGCGCCTCCTCGCACCACCTCTCTCCCGCCTTCCCCGGCCGTGCCCCCTGGGGTACCGCCAGCAAGCTGCGTGCCTGGCAGCAAGGGGCGATGGAGAGGTACCTCCAGGAGCAGCCGCGTGACTTCCTCGCCGTCGCCACGCCCGGCGCCGGCAAGACGACCTTCGCGCTGACGCTCGCTTCCTGGCTGCTGCACCACCACGTCGTGCAGCAGGTGACCGTGGTCGCGCCGACCGAGCATCTGAAGAAGCAGTGGGCGGAGGCCGCCGCACGGGTCGGGATCAAACTCGATCCCGAGTACAGCGCGGGACCGCTCAGCAAGGAGTACGACGGCGTCGCCATCACGTACGCCGGTGTCGGGGTGCGCCCGATGCTGCACCGGAACCGGGCCGAGCAGCGCAAGACCCTCGTCATCCTCGACGAGATCCACCACGCCGGTGACTCCAAGTCGTGGGGCGAGGCCTGCCTGGAGGCCTTCGAACCGGCCACCCGCCGGCTCGCCCTCACCGGTACGCCCTTCCGGTCCGACACCAACCCCATCCCCTTCGTCACATATGAAGAGGGGAACGACGGGATCCGGCGGTCCGCCGCCGACTACACGTACGGATACGGGTCCGCCCTCGGCGACGGGGTCGTGCGGCCCGTCATCTTCCTGAGCTACAGCGGCAACATGCGGTGGCGCACCAAGGCCGGCGACGAGATCGCCGCCCGGCTCGGCGAGCCCATGACCAAGGACGCGATCAGCCAGGCCTGGCGTACGGCACTGGATCCGCGCGGCGAGTGGATGCCCAGCGTGCTGCGCGCCGCCGACCGCCGGCTCACCGAGGTCCGCAAGGCCATCCCGGACGCCGGCGCCCTCGTCATCGCCTCCGACCAGGAATCGGCCCGCGCCTACGCCAAGCTGATCCGCGAGATCACCGGGACCAAGGCGACCCTCGTCCTGTCCGACGACACCGGCGCCTCGAGCCGCATCGACGAGTTCAGCCACAGCGACGACCGCTGGATGGTCGCCGTCCGCATGGTGTCCGAGGGCGTCGACGTGCCCCGGCTCGCCGTCGGGGTGTACGCCACCACCATCTCCACCCCCCTCTTCTTCGCGCAGGCCGTCGGCCGTTTCGTACGGTCCCGGCGCCGCGGCGAGACCGCCTCCGTCTTCCTCCCCACCGTCCCCGACCTCCTCACCTTCGCCAACGAGATGGAGGTCGAGCGCGACCACGCCCTCGACAAGCCCAAGAAGGAGGGCGAGGAGGACCCGTACGCCGAGTCCGAGAAGGAGATGGAGGAGGCGAACCGGGAGGAGGACGAGGACACCGGGGAGCAGGAACAGTTCTCCTTCGAGGCGCTGGAGTCCGAGGCCGTCTTCGACCGGGTCCTCTACGACGGTGCCGAATTCGGCATGCAGGCCCACCCGGGGAGCGAGGAGGAGCAGGACTACCTGGGAATTCCGGGGCTGCTGGAGCCCGACCAGGTGCAACTCCTGCTCCAGAAGCGGCAGGCCCGGCAGATCGCGCACAGCCGCAAGAAGCCGGACGAGGAGGCCGACCTCGTCGAACTCCCCGCCGAACGGCGTCCCGTCGTCACGCACAAGGAGCTGCTGGAGCTCCGGAAGCAGCTCAACACGATGGTGGGCGCGTACGTGCACCAGAGCGGCAAGCCGCACGGAGTGATCCACACCGAGCTGCGGCGCGTGTGCGGCGGCCCGCCGAGCGCGGAGGCGACGGCGGGGCAGCTGCGGCAGCGGATCGCCAAGGTGCAGGAGTGGGCCACCCGGATGCGCTGACCTGCCTGGGCCCCGGATGCGGTGACCGGTCCGGGGAGTCCGGTCCGGGTAGTCCGGTCTGGGTAGTCCGGTCCGGAAGGACCAGGATCCCCATGAGGTACCGCAGAGCGGACGCCCGCGTGTGCGCTGTGTGTGAGAGTGGTGTACGCCGGGTGGTGAGCGCTGGGCGTATCGGGGCAAACACAAGTAGTACGTACCGGTCGGTGACCGGATTCTGGACGGAGCCTTCCGCTGAGCGAACCGGCTCGCTACTGTCCCGCTACGCACACGCCCCGTGGCAGCGCCGCCGCGGAGCGCAGCCGTGAAGCGACTGAGCCCGGGAGGAACCCGGGCCGCCAGCCATCGGCGGCCTCTGAAGCGCGTCGCTGACGGGACTCGGCGATGCATCCGCCGCGAGGAGGCCTGCCGACCTCACCACGAAGGAGTGGGCGTCGTGACCGCGGAGACCTCCCAGACGCTCGACCGGGGCCTCAGGGTCCTCAAGTTGCTCGCCGACACGGATCACGGGCTGACCGTCACCGAGCTTTCCAACAAACTCGGCGTGAACCGGACCGTTGTGTACCGGTTGCTCGCCACGCTGGAACAGCACGCTCTCGTACGCCGTGATCTGGGCGGCCGTGCCCGGGTCGGGCTGGGAGTGCTGCGGCTCGGCCGCCAGGTGCATCCGCTGGTGCGCGAGGCGGCACTGCCCGCACTGCGTGCGCTGGCCGAAGACATAGGGGCCACGGCCCATCTCACCCTCGTGGACGGGACGGAGGCGCTTGCCGTCGCCGTGGTCGAGCCGACGTGGACGGACTACCACGTGGCGTATCGCGCCGGGTTCCGGCATCCGCTGGACCGCGGGGCCGCCGGACGGGCGATACTCGCCGCCCGGCAGGCGCCGGTCACCGAGCCCGGATACACCCTGACGCACGGGGAACTGGAGGCGGGGGCGAGCGGTGCCGCGGCGCCGCTCCTCGGTGTGACCGGGGTCGAGGGCAGCGTCGGCGTCGTCATGCTCGTGGACGCCGTGCCGGAGAGGGTGGGGCCGCGGGTCGTGGACGCGGCCCGGGAAGTGGCCGAGGCGCTGCGCTGACGGTCGCCGAAGAAGAGCGCAGTCGGTCGCTCAGGAGCGGCGTGATCTTGGGCATCGGGCGGGCGCCGAACCTCGCCCTCGCCGCCCTGCCCGGCTTCACCCTGCCCGGGGACACCTCCGCCTGCAGCCGGTACTTCGCCGAGGACCTCACCGAACCGTTCGTCCTTCAGGACGGCCATCCGCCCGTGCCGCGTACGCCGGGCATCGGCACCGAGCCGCCGCCGGACGCGCTGCGGCGCTTCACGAGCGCCCGCCGCGACCTGTACGGAGGTGCCGCGGGGCGGTGACGTTAGATTGATCCCGTGCTCTCTCGCCTCTCTCGCCTCTCGCGTCCCAAGGCCGTCGCCGTCTGCGCCGTCCCCGTCGTGGCGCTGCTCGCCACGGCGGTGTTCGCGCCGCTGCCGTTCTCCGTGGCGCAGCCCGGCATGACGGCGAACGTCCTCGGAGAGAACCAGGGCGACGCGGTGATCACGATCAGCGGCGCGGCGACCCGGAAGACGACCGGGCAGCTGCGGATGACGACGATCGAGGCGACGGGCCCGGACGCCGACGTGTTTCTCGGCGATGTGCTGGACGGGTGGTTCCGTACGGACCGGGCGGTGATGCCGCGCGACTCGGTCTACCCGAGCGGGAACAGCGTCAAGGAGATCGAGCAGCACAACGCGGCGGAGATGCAGCAGTCGCAGGACACGGCCGCCCAGGCGGCGCTGTCCTACCTGAACGAGAAGAACGTGAAGGTCACGCTCAAGCTGGCCGACGTCGGCGGCCCCAGCGCGGGACTGCTGTTCTCCCTCGGGATCATCGACAAGCTGGACGGCGACGGCAGCGGCGGCGATCTCACGGGCGGCCGCACCATCGCGGGTACGGGCACGATCGACGCGAACGGAAAGGTCGGCGCGGTCGGCGGGGTCGCCCTGAAGACCCAGGCCGCCCGGCGTGACGGGGCGACGGTCTTCCTGGTGCCGAAGGCGGAGTGCGCGGACGCGAAGTCGGAACTGCCGAAGGGCCTGCGACTGGTTCCGGTGACCACGCTGAAGGGCGCGGTCGACGCCCTGACGAACCTGGAGAAGGGGAAGGACTCGGTCCCCGCCTGCTAGTGGGCCGGTGTCACCGTCATCCGGGGTGCGGAGGCGATGCGCAGGCCGACCTCGACTAGGGTCCAGCCGAGTCGGGCGCGCAGATTCCGGGGCTGACGGGCTTGATGGGCCTCGGTGGCGAGCCGGTGCGCTTCGGCCTCGGCCCGCAGTTCGGCGGCGCGGGTGTGGTGCAGGGCCAGGTGCGTGACAGGGTCGATCATCGGAGTGCCTTTCAGTTCGTGGTGAAGGGGAAGGCGTGCGTGTGGATGCGCACCTGCTCGGCGTCGGGGGTGCCCTCGGCGGGAGCCAGCGCGCGGTAACTCTCGACCAGGTCGTGCATCTCGCGGATCAGTTCGCGGGCGAGGTCGGGTGTCAGCCGTAGCGTCATGTCGCTCATGTCGGTGGCCCTGATCCACTGCCGGGACCAGTCGTTGCGGGTGCCCAGCCAGGTCGACAGCTCCCTGGCGTGTGTCGTCGCGACCTCATGCAGGAACACGTCGGCGGCGCCGCGCACGGCCGGGTCGGGGTCCTTGAGCAGCGCGTCGTCGAAGTCCAGGCCCTCGTCGGCCGCCTTCCACCAGCGCTCCCGCCCCTTGCCGTGCTCGGGGGCGTCCACGACGAAGCCGTGGGCGGCGAGCTGTCGCAGGTGATAGCTGGTCGCCCCGCTGGACTCGCCGAGGCGCTCGGCGAGCTGCGACGCGGTGGCCGGCCCTCGCTGCCGCAACGCGCTCAGCAGCTGCATACGCAGGGGGTGGGCGAGGCCGCGCAGTGAGCGGGCGTCGAGGGTGCGGTACTGCTGCTGCGGCTTCTGAGGCCGTTCCTGCTCCTCCGTCATGCGTACAAAGATAGCGTTGCAAAGACTCTGTTGCAACGGGTTCTTTGCAAGTCACCCTCCCTTGACGAACCCCTCCTCCTTCATCCAGTCCAACGCCACCTGGTGCGGGTCCTGTCCGTCCACGTCCACCTTGGCGTTCAGGTCCTGGGCCACCGTGTTGTCGAGTTTCCTCGTGACGGGGTCGAGGACCTCGGCGATCGCCGGATACTTCTTCAGCGCCTTCGTGTTGATCTCGGGCGCCACGTTGTAGTTGGGGAAGAACTTCTTGTCGTCCCGCATCACCACCAGGTTCATCGACTTGATGCGCCCGTCGGTGGTGAACACCTCCCCGTACGTGCAACTCCCCTTCGCCACCTGGGTGTAGATGATCCCGGTGTCCATCTGCGTGATGTCGGCCGCGGGCAGCTTCATGCCGTACGCCTTCTCCATGCCCGGCAGTCCGTCCGCGCGGTTGGCGAACTCGCTCTCCACGCACAGCGTGACGGCCTTCGGGTCCCGCTTGGCGAGCGCCGCCACGTCGGACAGCGTCTTCGTGCCGTACTTCTTGAAGTTGGCCTGGTTCATGGCGAGCGCGTACGTATTGTTGAGGGTGGACGGCGCCAGCCAGGTCACCCCGTTCTTCAGGTCCGCGTCACGCACCGCCTGCCACTGCTTCAGCGGGTCGGTGATGGGCTCGCTGTTGCCCAGGTACGTGATCCAGGCGGTGCCCGTGTACTCGTACATGCCGTCCGCGTCCCCGTTCTTGACCGCCTCGCGCGCGCCGACGGACCCCTGGATCCCGGTGCGGTCGAGGACGTCCGCGCCGGCCGCCTGGAACGCGATGCCCATGATCGCGCCGAGAATCAGCTGCTCGGTGAACTCCTTCGACGTGACCGTGAGATGCGCGCCCTTCAATGGCTCGCCCTTGCCGATCGAGCCGGGCCTGACGTCGTCGACCATCGGGGAGCCGCTGGTCAGCCCGCAGCCGGCGGCGGCCACCAGAACCCCGGCCAGCAGCAGACACCCGCGCCTCATGTCTCCACCTCCAGCCCGCGCGGCCGCAGCAGCACTTCCGCCAGCGAGGCGAGCCAGTCGACCAGCAGGGCCAGCGAGACCGTGAGGATCGACCCGAGGACCAGTACCGGCATCCGCTGGTTCGTGATGCCGGTGGTGATCAGCACCCCGAGTCCGCCGCCTCCGCCGAAGGTGGCGAGGGTCGCCGTGCCGACGTTCAGGACGAGGGCGGTGCGTACGCCCGCGAGGATCAGCGGTACGGCCAGCGGGAGTTCGATCCGGGTGAGCACCCCCGGCGAGGACATGCCGATGCCGCGCGCCGCCTCCAGGACCGTGGGATCGTTCGCCTTCAGACCGGCGATCGTGTTGGCCAGGACCGGCAGGATCGCGTAGATGATGATGCCGATCAGGGCCGCCTTCTGGCCGGTGCCCAGCCAGATCACCAGCAGCGCCAGCAGACCGATGGCGGGGGTCGCCTGCCCCATGTTCGCGATGGTCATCGCGATCGGGGTCGCCTTGCGGAAGGCCCTGCGGGTGAGCAGGATGCCCAGCGGGATCGCGATGATCAGCACGAAGAACGTGGAGATCGCGGTGAGCTGGATGTGCTGCCACAGGGCCTTCGACACCTGCCCGTTCGACAGCGCGTTCTCGGAGAGCGGGTCCAGGCGCGCCTGCTGGAACCACACCCAGGTGGCGAGCAGCAAGGCCGTGAGGACGGTGGGCAGAACGGTGAGCTTCTGCCAGGTGAGCCGAGCGGTGCGGGGCTTTGCCGGGGGAGCCGGAGCGGCCTCGGCTCCGTCCTCCTCCCGCCGCGCGGTCCCGTCCTCGTCCAGCCGGGGAGTCGTCACGCCTTCTCCTCCCCGGCGTCGACGCCCTCCTGCTCCGCGTGCGTCTGCTGGGCCCGTGCCTCCTCCAGCTCGTGCTGGTGCTCCATCGCGTCGAGCCGGTCGGCCTCCAGCATCTCGTGCACGGAGTTGATGAGCGTCTCCATGTCCACCACGCCCGTGTACTCCCCGCGCCGCCCGGTCACCGCGACCCGCCCCGCGTTGTCCGTGAGCACCGCCTCCAGGGCGTCCCGCAGCGTGGCGTCCCTGGTCACCGTGTCGGACACCAGGGTGCCCGCGCGGGCCAGCGACCCTTTGGCGCGCATGAGGTCACCGCGCCTGAGCCACTTGTACGGGCGGCGCCGCCGGTCGAGCAGCAGGATCTCGTTCGTACCGGACGACCGGAGCTTGCCGAAGATCTCCTGGAGCGGATCGTCGACGGTCACGGCCGGGTAGTCGTGGATCTCCACGTCCCGTACGCGGGTGAGGTTCAGCCGCTTCAGCGCGGCGCCCGCACCCACGAACCCGGACACGAAGTCGTCGGCGGGGTTGGTGAGGATCGCCTCCGGGGTGTCGAACTGGGCGATGTGCGACCGTTCGCGCAGGACGGCGATCCGGTCGCCCAGTTTGATCGCCTCGTCGAAGTCGTGGGTGACGAAGACGATCGTCTTGTGCAGCTCGTACTGGAGGCGGATCAGCTCGTCCTGGAGGTGATCGCGGGTGATCGGGTCCACCGCGCCGAACGGCTCGTCCATCAGCAGCACCGGCGGATCGGCCGCGAGCGCCCGCGCCACCCCCACGCGTTGCTGCTGGCCGCCGGAGAGCTGACGTGGATAGCGCCCGTGGAACTCCGCCGGGTCGAGGCCGACCAGGTCCAGCATCTCCTCGACCCGCGCCTTGATCCGCGAGCCCGGCCAGCCGGCCATCTTCGGAACGAGCGCGATGTTCTGGGCGACCGTCATGTGCGGGAACAGCCCGGAGGACTGGATCGCGTACCCGATCTTGCGGCGCAGCTTCACCGGGTCCATGTCGGTGACGTCCTCGCCGCCGATGCGGATGCGGCCGCCGGTCGGTTCGATCAGCCGGTTGATCATTTTGAGGGTCGTGGACTTCCCGCACCCCGAAGGGCCCACGAAGACGACCAGCTCGCCGGCCTTGATGTGCATGTTGACGCTGTCCACCGCGGGCTCGTGGCTGCCCGGATAGCGCTTGGTCAGGTTCTCCAGCTCGATGGTGGCGCCGGAGGTCGGGGCCGGGGCCCCGGTGGCCGGGGCGCCGGCGGTCGGACCCTCGTCGGCAGGGGTTTCGGTGGACGTCCCGGACACGTCAGGCACGGATCCCCCTCGGGATGGTCAGCCGTCCGATGAGGACGTACGCGGCATCGAACAGCAGTGCGAGGATGATGATCCCGATCGTGCCGGCGAGCACCTGGTTGAGCGCGTTCTTGCTGCCCAGGGAGGCGAGGCCGCGGAAGATCTCGTTGCCGAGCCCGGGTCCCGAGGCGTACGCGGCGATGGCGGCGATGCCCATCAGCATCTGCGTGGAGACCCGGATCCCGGTGAGGACCGGCGGCCAGGCGAGCGGCAGCTCGACCCGCAGCAGCCGGGCGGCACGGGACATGCCGATGCCCGTCGCCGCGTCGACCAGCGACGGATCGACCCCGCGCAGGCCCACGATCGCGTTGCGGACGATCGGCAGCAGCCCGTACAGCGTGAGCGCGATGACGGTCGGCGGGACGCCGAGACCCACGACCGGGATCAGCAGACCGATCATGGCGAGCGACGGCATGGTCAGAATGGTCGACGTGGTCGTGGTCGCCAGGTTTCCGGCCCATTCGCTGCGATAAGTGACGACGCCGACCACCACACCGATGGCGGTCGCGACGACCATGCACTGGAAGACGGCGCTGGCGTGCTGGTAGGCATCCGTGAGCAACTGTTGGCGGTGGCTGCCGAGGTACTCCAGGAAGTTCACACGCTGTCACCCCAGAAGCTCGGTCACTCCCGTCGGTCGCGGTCCTCCGCGGCCTGCTCCACCAGCGGGATGATCCGCAGCGGAACGGGGTTCTCCATGACGATCGCCGTGGCGGCCCGGACGATGCCATCAAAGCCGACAACCCGGTCGATCACACGCTGGAGATCGGCGTTCGAGCGGGCCACCAGCCGGCACAGCATGTCGCCGCTGCCCGTGGTCGTATGCAGCTCCAGCACCTCCGGCACGGTCGTCAAGTGCGCCCGTACGTCGGGCCCTTGCCCCTGCCGGATCTCGAGCGTCGCGAAGGCCGTCACCGGATATCCGAGCGCCGCCGGGTCCACCTGCGGTCCGAAGCCGCGGATGACTCCATTCGACTGAAGCCGGTCGAGCCGCGCCTGCACGGTGCCGCGCGCGACCCCGAGCCGCCGGGACATCTCGAGCACTCCGATGCGCGGCTCCCGCGCCAGCAGCACCAGGAGCCGGCCGTCCAGATGATCGATCGCCACGGCAGCCCCTCCAGTGGTCATCCTGTACATGCAGCCCCACGCCATGGGCGGTGCACTGAACACATTGTCCAGCGGACAAGCCAACTATTGCGCACCTTGCGGAACGGAGCGACCCTGCCGCCATGACGCAGACCACACACCACACTCCCGACACCGCCCGGCAGGCCGACCCCTTCCCGGTGAAGGGAATGGACGCGGTCGTCTTCGCCGTAGGCAACGCCAAGCAGGCCGCGCACTACTACTCCACCGCCTTCGGCATGCAGCTTGTGGCGTACTCCGGACCGGAGAACGGCAGCCGCGAGACCGCTTCGTACGTCCTCACCAACGGCTCGGCACGCTTCGTCCTCACCTCCGTCATCAAGCCCGCCACCCCCTGGGGCCACTTCCTCGCCGACCATGTGGCCGAGCACGGCGACGGCGTCGTCGACCTCGCCATCGAGGTCCCGGACGCCCGCGCCGCCCACGCGTACGCGATCGAGCACGGCGCCCGCTCGGTCGCCGAGCCGTACGAGCTGAAGGACGAGCACGGCACGGTCGTCCTCGCCGCGATCGCCACCTACGGCAAGACCCGCCACACCCTCGTCGACCGGACCGGCTACGACGGCCCCTACCTCCCCGGCTACGTGGCCGCCGCCCCGATCGTCGAACCGCCCGCCCACCGCACCTTCCAGGCCATCGACCACTGCGTCGGCAACGTCGAGCTCGGCCGGATGAACGAATGGGTCGGCTTCTACAACAAGGTCATGGGCTTCACGAACATGAAGGAGTTCGTGGGCGACGACATCGCGACCGAGTACTCGGCGCTGATGTCGAAGGTCGTGGCCGACGGCACGCTCAAGGTCAAGTTCCCGATCAACGAGCCCGCCCTCGCCAAGAAGAAGTCCCAGATCGACGAGTACCTGGAGTTCTACGGCGGCGCGGGCGTCCAGCACATCGCGCTGAACACGGGTGACATCGTCGAGACGGTACGCACGATGCGCGCCGCCGGCGTCCAGTTCCTGGACACGCCCGACTCGTACTACGACACCCTCGGGGAGTGGGTGGGCGACACCCGCGTCCCCGTCGACACCCTGCGCGAGCTGAAGATCCTCGCGGACCGCGACGAGGACGGCTATCTGCTCCAGATCTTCACCAAGCCGGTCCAGGACCGCCCGACGGTCTTCTTCGAGATCATCGAACGCCACGGCTCGATGGGATTCGGCAAGGGCAACTTCAAGGCCCTGTTCGAGGCGATCGAGCGGGAGCAGGAGAAGCGGGGCAACCTGTAGGCGGCGCGGCCCGGGACGCCCGGGAGGAGCTGGCGGCGCCGGTCACCCGCAACGCCCTGATCGGCACGGCCGCGGTCTGACTCCGGCCGGCACCGAGGGGGCTGCCGCGGGTTCGGCACCGCCGGCCCGTCGGCGGCCCCCGGGCTCAGCGGGCCTCCGGCTCCTGCGGAACCGGCGTCGACGCGCCCGGGGGCGGCACCTGCTCCGTCTGCGCGGGATCCACCGACTCCGCGGCCTCCGGCGTCTGCGCGGCCTCCGCGGCCTCGGCGGCCTCGGCCTCAGCGGCCTCCACTTCCTCGTCACCCGGCAGCCCCTCCGCGGGCGGCTCCCCGAGTTCGGCTAGTGTCTCCTTCGCCATCGGAGCGAACCAGGGCGAGAAGTGAGGGTTGATCCGCAGCGCCTCGGCCAGATGGCGCCGCGCCGGTGCCAGCTGGTCGAGCGCCCGTTCGATCTCGCCGCGGTGGTACGCGTACAGGGCGCTGCGCACCCCGCCCCCGTGCTCCTTGTCCATCGCCTTCGTGGCGAAGCCGAGCGCCTCCTGGTCCTGCCCCGCCCGGTGCAGCGCCCACCCCAGCGCGTCCGCCACCCGGATGCTCGGCTGCCGCTTCCACTCCTCCCGCAACTCCCGTACCGCCACCTCCGCATCCCCGTGGTCGGCCTCGAACTGCCCGACCACCAGGCGGTTGTTCACGCCGCCCGCCGCGTCCTGCCGCACCCGCTCCCGCACCAGGTAGTACTGCACCTGCGCCGCACCCCCGAGCCCCTGCGACTCGTACAGCTCGCCCAGCTCCACCGCGTACGCGGCCAACGGCTGCTTCGCGAGAGCGGCCCGGTACGCGTTCACCGCGTCCGACGTCCGCCCCAGCGCGGCCAGCGCCCGCCCCTGCCCGGCCAGCGCCGCGTGCCGGTCGGGATCCGTCCGCAACGCCGTCTCGAAGTACCGCAGCGCCTGCTCCGGCTCCCCGCGCTCCCACGCCAGCTCGCCCGCCTGCTGCCAGTACACGGCCTGCTCCGCCGGACTGCCCGCCCGCGCCGTCGCGTCCGCGATCGCCGCCGCCGCGTCCTCGCGCCAGCCCCGCGCCCGGTACACCTGAGCGGCCCGCGCCGCCGCCGCCGGCCCCGCGCGCAGGCCGAGCAGCTTGTCCAGCGTCTTCCCCGTGGCCTTGTAGTCGCCGAGGCCGTCGTACGCGTCGATCAGCTGCGCGTACGCCGGCCACTGCTTCGGCGCCATCTTCACCGCCGCCTCCCCCCACTGCTTCGCCTCGCGGTAGTCCCCGCGCGCGTTCGCCAGCGCGGCGAGAGCGCCCAGCGCCTCGGCGTTCCGGCGCGGCGCCACGTTCAGTGACGTACGCAGCGCCTCCTCGGCCTTCGGGAAGTACGCGGCGTCGGCCGTCCCCTTCCCCTGCGCGACGTACGCGGCCCCGAGCACCGCCCACGACCGCGCGTCCCGCGGATGGGCCCGCAGATGTGTCTCGTGATCCGTGACGAGCGCCGCCAGCGCGGGCAGCGCGACGGGCACCCCGGCCCCCACGGCCGCCTTCGCCTGCGCCACCGGCCCCGCCATCGGGCCCGCCGCAGGCGCCGGCGGCGCCGCGGGTTCCCGCCCGGCCGGCGGCAGCAGCATCAGCACCCCGCCGAGGACGAAACACCCGGTGATCGCGCCGATCAGGGCACGCCTGGCAACAGGGGACAGGCCCCGCTCGGAGGGCAACGGCTGTTGCTGTTCGATCTCCATGCCGCTCACTGTGCGTCAATACGAAGACCACATCCCGGGACACGAAGAGCACCGCGGACGGGGTTCACACCGATGGCCCCGGGTGCGAACCTGTGATCATGAGCCGTAGCGAAACGTCGCCCGACGAAGATCCACCAGCGACCGGCAACCTCGTGGACCGCCTGCTGAGCGGTCTGCCCGCAGAGGCCCTCCTCACCGACCCGGACGTCACGGCCTCCTACGCGAACGACATGGCGAGCTTCTGCGCGGCGGGCACCCCGGCCGTCGTGGTCCTGCCCCGCACGGTGGAACAGGTCCAGCACGTCATGCGCACCGCCACCGAGCTGCGCGTCCCGGTCGTCCCGCAAGGCGCCCGCACCGGCCTGTCGGGCGCCGCCAACGCCTCGGACGGCTGCATCGTGCTGTCCCTCACCAAGATGGACCACATCCTCGAGATCAGTCCCGTCGACCGGATCGCCGTCGTCGAACCGGGCGTGATCAACGCGACGCTCTCCCGCGCCGTGGGCGAACACGGCCTGTACTACCCGCCGGACCCGTCGAGCTGGGAGATGTGCACCATCGGCGGCAACATCGGCACGGCCTCCGGCGGCCTGTGCTGCGTGAAGTACGGGGTGACCGCCGAGTACGTCCTCGGCCTGGACGTCGTCCTGGCGGACGGGCGGCTGATGAGCACCGGCCGCCGTACCGCGAAGGGCGTCGCCGGGTACGACCTCACCCGCCTCTTCGTCGGCTCCGAGGGCTCCCTCGGCATCGTCGTACGGGCCACCCTGGCACTGAGGCCGCAGCCGCCCCAGCAGCTGGTGCTGGCCGCCGAGTTCGCGTCGACCGCCGCCGCCTGCGACGCGGTCTGCCGGATCATGGCGGGCGGACACGTACCGTCCCTCCTCGAACTGATGGACCGTACGACAGTGAAGGCCGTCAACGCCATGGCGCACATGGGCCTCCCCGAGACCACCGAGGCGCTGCTGCTCGCCGCCTTCGACACCCTCGACCCGGCCGCCGACCTCGCCGCGGTCGGCGCGCTCTGCGAGGCCGCGGGCGCCACCCAGGTCGTCCCCGCCGACGACGCCGCCGAGTCCGAACTCCTGCTCCAGGCGCGGCGGTTGTCCCTCACCGCACTCGAAGCGGTCAAGGGCACGACGATGATCGACGACGTGTGCGTACCACGCTCGCGGCTCGGGGCCATGCTCGAGGGCGTCGAGCGGATCGCCGAGAAGTACGCCCTGACCATCGGGGTCTGCGCCCACGCGGGCGACGGCAACACGCACCCCACCGTCTGCTTCGACGCCGCCGACCCCGAGGAGTCCCGGCGCGCCCGCGAGTCCTTCGACGAGATCATGGCCCTCGGCCTGGAGCTCGGCGGCACGATCACCGGGGAGCACGGCGTGGGCGTCCTGAAGAAGGAGTGGCTGGCCCGCGAGATCGGCCCGGTGGGAGTGGAGATGCAGCGGGCGATCAAGACGACGTTCGACCCGCTGGGCATCCTCAACCCGGGCAAGCTGTTCTGACCCCGTACGGGTGAGAGTGCGAAAGCCCCCGGATCCAGCGCACGGGTTCGGAGAACTTTCTTTCGGATGGGTTCCGGGTCGGGGCCGAATGGGTTCCGAGTCGGTACCGGTCGTGTGAAGGACGGGTGCGGTGTCGCCCGGAAAGGGGGGCGTGCGGCCGGAGCCGCCCGGGGTTGTGCGCGGGTCTGATAGATGTGTATGCCCAACACGACCCCCGAGCAGATACGGGACGACGGACATGAGCGCCCCAACCCCGGCCCCCGGTGACGACAGGCCCCGCGAAGGGTATTACCCGGACCCGTCCATTCCTGGATATGTCCGTTACTGGAACGGCACCGCCTGGGTGCCGGGTTCGAGCCGTCCGGCGCCGTCGGACGGCGAACCGCTCGCGCCCCCGCCCGGCGCGCGGCACGCCCCGGCCTCCGTCGAGGAGACCGGGCCGCACTTCTTCGACGAGGACCCCGAGCCCGCCGCCGACTCCCGGCGGGTGAGCCCGGCCGAGGCCCAGCACGGCAGCAGGCCCGAGCCCGCCTCCGCCTGGGGCGCCGAGCGCGCCCGGCAGACCGGCTTCGGCGGCGACCCGGACCGCCGGGTCTCCTGGGGCGCGCCGCAGGGCGCCGACCCGCGCGTCCCGCGGGCCGCGGACCCGGCCGACGCGGCGCCCCGCCCCGACGGCCGGGCGGGACACCCGGACGGCACCGCACGTACGGACGGGACGGCGACGATTCCGCCCGCGGAAGCCGATGGTTCCGGTTCCGCGCAGCCGCCGGCCTCCGCCGGCACGGTGGTCTTCCGGCGGCCCGGCCACGGCGACGGTGACGCGGGCCCGCGTGACACCTCCGGCCACCAGGGCACCGGCCCCGCCGAGGGCACCATGACGTTCCGCGCGCGGTCCCCGCGCACGGGGGAGCAGGACGGGAGCACGCCGCCGGCCGCCGCCGAACAGCCCTTCGCCGCGTCCCCGCCGAGCGCTCAGGCCGCGGCACGGCAGGCCCTGGGCCTGGACCCCGAGGCGCCGCCCGCAGGCCCGCAGCAGGCCGGACCGCCCCCGCAGCGGGCCGCCTCGGCCCCGCGCCCGGGCGGCCCCCAGCCGTCCGCGCCGCAGCCCGCGCTGCCGCCGCAGCAGGCCGGCTCCCACTCCCAGCAACCCGCCGGCTCCCTCTCCCCGCAGCCGTCTCCCACCGTCCCGCCACAGGCCGGCGGCGGGGCCTTCTCGGCGACGCCCATGACGAGTGGCGACGGTGGCGGCCAGCCCTCCTGGGCGCAGCAGGTGCACCGACTGGCGGGGCCCGAGGGCGAGCAGCCCGTCGCCCCGTGGAAGCCGCCGGTCGACGACATCTTCCAGGCGGCCGCACGCGCCCACGCGGCGGCGCGGCCCGCCGGGCTCGGCAAGCGGCTGGCGGCACGGCTGGTGGACACCCTGGTCCTGGCGACGGTCACGGGCGTGGCCGCGGTACCGCTCGGCACCAAGGCGATCGACCACATCAACGACAAGGTCGACGCGGCCAAGCTCTCCGGCGAGACCGTCACGGTCTGGCTGCTCGACGGCACGACCGCGGTCTACCTCGGCATCGTGCTGGGCGTGCTGCTCCTGTTCGGCGTCCTCTACGAGGCGCTGCCCACCGCCAAGTGGGGCCGCACGCTCGGCAAGAAGCTGTGCGGTCTGGAGGTCCGGGACATCGAGGGCCACGAACCGCCGTCCTTCGGCCTGGCCCTGCGCCGCTGGCTCGTCTACAGCGTTCCCGGACTGCTCGGCATCGGTGTCGTGGGCGTCCTGTGGTGCCTGTTCGACCGCCCCTGGCGGCAGTGCTGGCACGACAAGGCGGCCCATACGTTCGTGGCGGGATAGCCGCGGGGCGGGGCGGCGGGCGGGAGCAGTGAACCGTACGTCCCGATTCCGTACCCCGTACGGCGGCTCGCCGGATGCGCGGCCGGAGGGTTCGCGGTCGACTCGGGCCATGAGTAGCGAACCGCCGCCCCCGGGCCCCGGCCGACCGGAAGACGACCCGTTCAGGAAGCATCAGCCCCCGCCCGCCGAGGGCGGCGGCTCCCCGTACGGCAACGAGCCTCCCGGGGGCGGGCCGCACGGCAACCAGCCTCCCGGGGGCGACCCCTACGGCAACCAGCCTCCCGGGGGCTCCCCGTACGGCAACGAGCCCCCCGCGGGCGGGCCGTACGGCGGCGATCCCTACGGCGGGGGCGATCCCTACGGCGGGGGCGGTCCCTACGGCGGGGGCCCGTACGGCGGCGCCGACCCCCTCTCGGGGATGCCCCCGCTCGCCGACAGCGGCAAGCGGGTGCTCGCCAGGATCATCGACATGATCCTCGTGGGCATCGTGGTGGTGCTGCTGTCCTGGGCGTTCGGCTTCAGCCCGTACTCGCTGAACGCGGACAGGATGACGTCCGCCGGCGCGTTCGGGCGGGAGGTGATCGCCGCCGTCCTCTACATCGCGTACGACACCTTCCTGATCTCCAAGTCGGGGCAGACGCTCGGCAAGAAGCTGCTGAATCTGCGCGTCGCCAATCTCGACAACGGCGCCACGCCCTCCATGCAGACCTCCCTGATCCGCGCGGCCGTCCTGTGGATCCCGTTCGCGTTCTGCTGCGCCTGCATCTGGACCGCGATCGCGGGTGGTTGGAGCTTCTTCGACAAGCCCTACAAGCAGGGCCTGCACGACAAGGCGGCGAAGACGGTGGTGGTCAGCACCGGTTGACCGGCAGCGCGGCGGCGGCCGGCGGACAGCTCAGCGGAAACCGGCGGGTCCGTGGGAACACGGGCCCGCCGGTGCGTGTGCAGGAACCTTCCGGCAGGTCTCGGGAGCAGGAACCTTCCAAGGTCTCGGGAACAGGAACCTTCCCGCAGGTCTCGGGAACAGGAACCTTCCGGCAGGCCTCAGGAACCCGTCGGCTCGGCCCCGGCGGCGACGGAAGCTGTCTCGCGCTGGACCGGAACACGTTCTTCCGGTGTGGCCGGCCGCGAGACGACGGCGGCGGGCGCCGGCTTCGGTACGGGAACCGTCAGGGCCACGAGCAGTCCGAGGGCGAGCGCGGCGAGGGCGATCACGGCGATCCCCAGGCCCGAACTCGTCTGTGACAGCAGCAGCATGGCGAGGGTGGAGAAGATCACGGTGCAGGAACCGTAGGCGAGCTGTGCGGCGGTCGGACGAGGCATGGCCATTCCTCGGGGTGGGGGTCTCCCCCCGGGCCTCTCGCGATGGGGGAGGGTGCGGACAAGTTTTGGATGGCGCCGGGAATCTGGAAATCAAGGGGAGACAACGGTGTCGACTGGGCAATCCATCGACATTCCGACGCTCCGCCAACCGACTCTATTCGCCTGCATGCCCCATCGGAACGAGTAGTAAGCGTGACCTAACCCACGGTGCCGGTGCATAGGGGGCGCACGGAGTCATGCGGTCCACCAACTGGACACGCCGACGCGCCGGTTGGCGAACCAGGATGCCGTCCGTATAGCGAACGAGCGCTCCGCATAGTGCATTTGATCTGTCCAAGTCAAGGTCTGTCTTTTCCTGTAAACCTCCGGTCAAATGGCGTCACTTGACACACGCGTAGACGCGCGCGGACCTTCCATCACACTGGACCCCCCTTCCGCGCGGACGGACGCGGGGGAGGATTTCAAGTGACCAGCAGACCCTGGACGTTCAGAGCGACCGCGATCGGTGTCGCACTCGCGGCGGCCACCGCCACGTTCTCGACGTTCGCCGTGGCTCAGGCCGACGACGCCAAAGCCACGACCAGCGTGGACCGGCGCGACCCGCAGCCGGCCAAGACCAAGGTCGACCACGACCTCGACGGCCCGCTGAGCAAGACCCGGGCGGCCCAGCGCCAAGAGGCTCTGAACCAGGTCATATCCGGCGACGCCAAGGTGCAGAACCGCGGCGGCTCGCAGGTCGTGAAGCTCAAGAGCAAGAAGGGCGACAGCAAGTACGTCGAGCTGGGCCGGGAGCAGACGGACCAGATCTTCACCGTCCTGGTCGAGTTCGGCGACAAGATCGACAGCACGTACGGCGGCACCGCCGGCCCGCTGCACAACAAGATCGCCGCGCCCGACCGCAAGAAGGACAACAGCACGGCCTGGCAGGCGGACTACAACCAGAAGCACTTCCAGGACCTCTACTTCGGCACCGGCAAGAAGACCGAGTCGCTGAAGAAGTACTACGAGAAGCAGTCCTCGGGCCGCTACTCGGTCAACGGCAAGGTCAGCGACTGGGTCAAGGTCCCCTACAACGAGGCCCGTTACGGCTCCAACAAGTGCGACACCTGCGCGTGGAACGCCGTCGCCGACGGTGTCACCGCCTGGGTCGCCGCCCAGAAGGCGGCCGGCAAGTCCGACGCGGCCATCAAGGCGACCCTGGCGCAGTACGACCAGTGGGACCGCTACGACTTCGACGGCGACGGCAACTTCAACGAGCCCGACGGCTACATCGACCACTTCCAGATCGTGCACGCCGGCGAGGACGAGTCCGCGGGCGGCGGCGCCCAGGGCGAGGACGCGATCTGGGCCCACCGCTGGTACGCGTTCGGCACCGACGCGGGCGCCACGGGCCCGGCCGGAAACAAGCTCGGTGGCACGCAGATCGGCGACAGCGGCATCTGGGTCGGCGACTACACCATCCAGCCGGAGAACGGCGGACTCGGCGTCTACGCCCACGAGTACGGCCACGACCTGGGCCTGCCGGACGAGTACGACACCTCCGGTGGCGGCGAGAACGGCACCGGCTTCTGGACGCTGATGTCGGCCGGCTCCTGGCTCGGCACCGGCAAGAACGCCATCGGCGACCTGCCCGGTGACATGGGCGCCTGGGACAAGCTCCAGCTGGGCTGGCTGAACTACGCCAAGGCGAAGGCGGCGACGAAGTCGACGCACAAGCTGGGTGTCGCCGAGTACAACACCAGGAACAAGCAGGCGCTGGTGGTCTCGCTGCCCGACAAGGCGGTCAAGACCGAGGTCGTCGCCCCGGCGCAGGGCGCCACCCAGTGGTGGAGCGGCAGCGGCAACAACCTCAAGAACACGCTGACCCGTTCGGTCGACCTGACCGGCAAGTCGAAGGCCACGCTGGACCTCGACGGCTGGTGGGACATCGAGAGCGGCTACGACTACCTCTACGCCGAGGCGTCCACCGACGGCGGCGCCAACTGGACCGCGCTCGACGGCACGGCGAACGGCACCGCCATCCCGCGTGACGGCAGCGACAAGCCCGCCCTCACCGGTTCGACCGACGCGTACAAGAAGCTGTCGTACTCGCTGGACGCCTACGCGGGCCAGAAGGTCGACGTCCGTTTCCGCTACCAGACGGACGGCGGCGCGGCGCAGAAGGGCTTCGCCGCCGACGAGATCTCCGTGACCGCCGACGGCACGGCTCTCTTCTCCGACAACGCGGAGACCGCGGACGCGGCGTGGACGGCCTCCGGCTTCTCCCGCATCGGCGCGTCCTTCACGAAGGACTACGCGCAGTACTACCTCGCCGAGAACCGCCAGTACGTCTCGTACGACAAGACCCTCAAGGTCGGCCCGTACAACTTCGGCTTCTCGACGACGCGTCCGGACTGGGTCGAGCACTACCCGTACCAGAACGGTCTGCTGGTCTGGCTGTGGGACACCTCGCAGGCGGACGACAACACCAGCGTCCACCCGGGTCAGGGTCTGATCCTGCCGGTCGACGCGCACGCCAAGGCGCTGAAGTGGGCCAACGGCACGGTCCTGCGGAACAAGATCCAGGCCTTCGACTCGACCTTCAGCACGTACAAGACCGACGCGTTCACGCTCCACAACGCCGACGTCGCGCTGAAGATCAAGTCGCACAAGGGCGTGCCGGCCTTCGACGACCGGAAGGGCTCGTACTACGACGCGGCGAACCCGTTCGGCAGCGTCAAGGTCACTGACACCAACACCAAGATCAAGATTGTGAAGGAGCCGAAGGATGGCTCGACGATCACGGTCCAGGTGGGCAAGTCGACGAAGTAACTGACATTTACGCAGGTCAGAGCATGATCGGCCGCAGCCCCCTGGCGGGTTGCGGCCGATCGTGTTTAGGTGCGTGCTGTGGTTTTCTTATTGACACCGGCTCGCACGGGGGTATGACCGCATGGCCGCAGGAGGCTTCTGCAAGCTGCCGAACGGAAGCGTGGTGGTGGCACTGAACCTGCCCAGCCCGCCCGGCTCGGGCACGGCCGTCGCCCTCGGCGCCGGTGCCGCCATGGGCACCGCCACGGACTGCGTCCGCGTCCTCGTACTCGCCCAGAACCGGGCCCGCGCGCTGACCCGCCTGCGCAACCTGGGCATGCGCGCGGTCTACCTGCGAGGCAACGCGGCACCCCCGACCCCGGACGAAATCACGGCGGTCCTGCACCATCCCGACGGCCTGCTGTGGCGCACGGCCCCGGACAGCGGCGTCACACCCCCGGGACCGACCACAGAACTCTGGCACCCGATCAGAGCGCTCCTGCGCCGCCCGGCACCGCAGGCGTAGGAAATGGGTGCGGCGCGTCCGGGTCGGCCGGGCGGGCCACTCGTGGGCCGGTCCGCCGGAGGCTGCGACCGGGGCGGATGAGCCCGATCTCGGCGCCGGGGGCTGCGCCGCCGCGACGGCTGCCGGACGGCCGCCGGTCACTGCCCCGGCGACGGCTTGCCACCGCCGCGATGCTGCGCAGCCGCGAGCCGTGCAGTGGCGGGCCGCGCAGGCACGGGCCGTGCAGCCACGACGGCGATCAGCCGCGACGGCGCCTTCCCGGGATACGAGCCCGGCCGGCTGCCGCTCCGTGGCATCGGCCGCGACGGCGCTCTCCCGCGGTGCCGAACCGACCGTCTCCCGCTCACCGCTCCCGCTCGCCGGAGGCCTCCGCTCCGCTACAGCTACACCACCGGCTTGCCCGAGAGTTCCACGCCCGCCGAGCGCAGTTCCTCCAGTGCCCGCTCCGTGGATTCCTCGGCCACGCCGGCCGTGAGGTCCAGCAGCACCTGGGTGCGGAACCCCTCTCTCGCGGCGTCCAGCGCGGTAGCGCGCACGCAGTGGTCCGTGGCGATCCCCACCACGTCCACCTCGCCGATCTCCCGGGCCCGCAGCCAGTCGCCCAGCGACACCCCGTTCTCGTCGACGCCCTCGAACCCGCTGTACGCCGCCGCGTACGCGCCCTTGTCGAACACGGCGTCGATCGCGCCGGAGGCGACGGCGGGTGCGAAGTTCGGGTGGAAGCCGACCCCCTCCGTGCCCGCCACACAGTGCGCGGGCCAGGAGTGGACGAAGTCGGGGTTGTCGGCGAAGTGGCCGCCGGGCGCGACGTGGTGGTCGCGGGTGGCGACGACATGGCGGTACCCGGCGGGCGCCTGCCCAATCAGCTCGGTGATCGCGGCAGCCACATCGGCACCTCCGGCCACCGCGAGGCTGCCCCCCTCACAGAAGTCGTTCTGCACGTCTACGACGATCAAGGCGCGGCGCATGGTCGGTGTCCTTCGGCTTGGCAGAGGTGTGGTGGAGGGGAGAGGAAGGCGGGGGGGGCGAGGGGTGCGGACGGGAGTGGCGCGGGCAGGAGGGGTGCGGGCCCGGCCGTACGTATATGAACTACCGAGCCTAGAGACTTCGCGTGCGGGGCGGGAGGGGGCATTCGGCGTCGTGCCGGTGCGCGGGCGGCGCTGCCATTGCATGCCCGCCGGTCGCCCGTTCATTCGCGTTTCCGCCAGGGTGGCCGGAGCCGTACCCTGCCGACGCCTCCGCTTCCCCCGCCGCTTCCGAGGCCCCCGCCCGCCCGGACGGGGGCTCGGTCACACGTACTCCGTCGGGATCACCGGCTCCCCGCGCGACAGCTGGTTCGCCGACAACGGCAGACCGGCACGGGCGGCCGCGTGCCGGTCCCGTACGACGTCGAGGGACTCGCGGGCGACGACCTGGCCGCCCTTTATCAGCTCCACGAGCAGCTGACGGCCCTCCAGACCGGCCGGCACGGGCCCCGTCCCGATCACCTCGGCCTCGGCCACCCCGTGCTCGTCGAGCCGGCGCGCTGCCCACTTCCGCCCGCCGATGGAGGTCTTCCCGCCGGTCGACTTCTTCGCCACCGGCTCCAGCGGAGCCGCCGGGTCCGCCGAGTGGGCGCGGGCCACCAGTTTGTAGACCATCGAACATGTCGGATGGCCGGATCCCGTCACCAGCTGGGTGCCGACGCCGTACGCGTCCACGGGCGCCGCGGCCAGCGAGGCGATCGCGTACTCGTCCAGGTCCGAGGTCACCACGATCTTCGTTTCGGTCGCGCCCAGGTCGTCCAGCTGCTGCCGCACCCGGTGCGCGACGAGCAGCAGGTCCCCGGAGTCGATGCGCACGGCACCGAGCTCGGGCCCGGCGATCTCGACGGCCATGCGTACGGCCTCGGCGACGTCGTACGTGTCCACGAGCAGCGTCGTGCCCCGGCCCAGCGAGTCCACCTGGGCCCGGAAGGCGTCCCGCTCGGTGTCGTGCAGCAACGTGAACGCGTGCGCGCTGGTACCGACCGTCGGAATCCCGTACCGGAAGCCCGCGGCCAGGTCGGACGTGGTCGCGAAGCCGCCGACGTACGCGGCCCGCGCGGCGGCGACGGCGGCCAGCTCGTGGGTGCGCCGGGCGCCCATCTCGATCAGCGGGCGCGCACCGGCGGCGGAGGACATGCGGGAGGCGGCGGCCGCGATGGCCGAGTCGTGGTTGAGGATGGACAGGATCACGGTCTCCAGGAGCACGCACTCCGCGAACGAGCCCTCGACCCGCAGCAGGGGCGAGCCCGGGAAGTAGACCTCGCCCTCGGGGTAGCCCCAGATGTCCCCCCGGAAGCGGTACGAGGCGAGCCACTCCAGGGTCGGCTCGTCCACGATCCGCCGCTCGCGCAGGAAGCCGAGGAGGGCGGCGTCGAAGCGGAAGTTCTCGACCGCGTCCAGGACGCGCCCGGTCCCGGCCACGACGCCGTACCGCCGCCCCTCGGGCAGCCGTCGGGTGAAGACCTCGAAGACCGAGCGCCGTTCGGCGGTCCCGGCGGCCAGTGCGGCCTGGAGCATCGTCAGTTCGTACTGGTCGGTGAAGAGTGCCGTCGACGGAACATCCACCGGCAGCCCAAGGTCCGCTGGGTTCACTGTGCTTTCCTCGCAATTCGCTCCGGACGCCCCCGGTGTCGGCCGGGGGTCCGGGGGTTGTCCCCCCGGGGATTGCCGCATGGTCCGCGATCGTACCCCCATCTCGTCAGTCTGACGATTTGTAGGTCCGATTTGCGCAGTCCATTTGTGCGGGCCCCCCTCTGTGGTGGCAGCATGGGCCGTGTGACGGCTCCCGCACCCCTAGAGATCGAAAAGACCGAGTCGGCAGAGGAGGTCTTCGCCGTACCTGAGCCGGATGTCCCCTGGGTGACGATCGTCCACAACGACCCCGTCAACCTCATGAGCTATGTGACGTATGTCTTCCAGACGTACTTCGGCTACTCCAAGGACAAGGCCACCAAGCTCATGCTCGACGTCCACCACAAGGGCCGCGCGGTCGTGTCCAGCGGGACGCGTGAGGAGATGGAGCGCGACGTGCAGGCGATGCACGGCTACGGTCTGTGGGCCACCCTTCAGCAGGACCGGAAGTAGCGAACTCACTTCATGCCAGGACACTTCGAACCGCTCCCCGGCGGCGGCGCGGCCGTCGCACTCGACGAGGTCGAGATCTCCATCATCCGCTCGCTCGCGGTCCAGCTCCTGGAGCTGATCGGCCCGGGCCCCGCGGAGGACGCCGCCGCCGACCCGCTCGCCGAACTGTTCGCCGAGGGGCCGAGCGAGCCGCCCTCCGACCCCGTCCTCCAGCGCCTCTTCCCGGACGCCTACGGCGGCCCCGGCGGCGAGGGAGGCTCGCCCGAGGAGGCCGAGGAGCAGCGTGCGCACTCCTCGGAGTTCCGCCGCTTCACGGAGAACGACCTGCGCGCAGGCAAGCGCGAGAACGCCCTCGTGGTGATCCGCACCCTGGACGGGATGACGGTCGCGGGGGAGGGCGGCGCGGTCCTCAAGCTGTCGCCGGAGGAGTCCCGGCAGTGGCTGGGCTCGCTCAACGACCTGCGGCTGGCGATCGGCTCCCGGCTCGACGTCGTCGACGAGGAGGACACCGACCTCCTCTACCGGCTGCCGGACGAGGACCCGCGCAAGCCGATGGTGATGGCGTATCTCTGGCTCGGCGGGTTGCAGGAGACCCTGATCGAGACCCTTATGTCCTGATTCACAGGCGTTCGAGCCTCCTCCGGTGTTCGCTCAGAGGACGCTCAAATCCGGATAACGATCCTGTCACCGTTGCGGCCTGTTATGGGTCGATCAGGTCATCTTTGTCCGCTTCTTCCTGAGGCGTGTGCCACACACGTCCCGGACGACCAATGTTGCGGCCGTGATAAATCTTCACGACCGCCCGACGGACACCACCCATGTCCGCTCGGGTGCGCCACCGAGCCGGCGGATCGCCGGCCAGGCACAAGCTCCATCACATCCGGGGGGATCGGAACCCGATCCGAAGCCATGGGACTGGCTCGGGTCGGCGTGGAGAAAGGCGCACCAACATGACCTCATCGCAGGTCGACAAGCAGTACGACGGCAATGGGGCCGTGGGCGGCGACGCCCCCGAAGAGGGGTACGAGCGCGGGCTCGGCAGCCGCCAGGTCCAGATGATCGCGATCGGCGGCGCCATCGGCGTCGGCCTGTTCCTGGGCGCCGGGGCGAACATCGCCAAGGCCGGGCCCAGCCTGATCCTCATGTACGCCCTCGCGGGCGTGATCATCTTCTTCATCATGCGGGCGCTCGGCGAGCTGCTCCTGTACCGCCCGGTGTCGGGTTCCTTCGCGGAGTACTCCCGCGAGTTCCTCGGCCCGTTCTTCGGCTACTTCACCGGCTGGACGTACTGGCTGATGTGGGTGGTGACCGGCATGGCGGAACTGACCGCCGCCGCGATCTACGTCCACTACTGGTTCCCGGCCGTCCCACAGTGGGTGACGGCCCTGGTCTTCCTGGTCGTCCTGTTCGTGGCCAACCTGATCTCGGTGAAGCTCTTCGGCGAGATCGAGTTCTGGTTCTCGATGGTCAAGGTCACCGCGCTCATCGGCATGATCGTGATCGGCCTCGGTGTGCTCACCTTCGGCTTCAGCTCGGCCGGTGACACCGCCTCCGTCGCCAACCTCTGGCAGTTCGACGGCTTCTTCCCCAAGGGCATCGGCTCGTCCCTGATGACCCTCCAGGGCGTCATGTTCGCCTACCTGGCCGTCGAGCTGGTCGGTGTGACGGCGGGCGAGTCCGAGGACCCGGAGAAGACCCTCCCGAAGGCGATCAACACCCTGCCCTGGCGCATCGCCCTCTTCTACGTGGGTGCCCTCACCGTCATCCTCTGCGTCGTGAAGTGGACCGAGTTCGCGCCCGGCGTGAGCCCGTTCGTCAAGGCCTTCGCGATGATCGGCATCCCGGCCGGCGCGGGCATCGTCAACTTCGTCGTCCTCACCGCGGCCCTGTCCTCGTGCAACTCCGGCATGTACTCCACGGGCCGCATGCTGCGCACGCTCGCGGACAACGGCGAGGCCCCGAGGGTCTTCAGCAAGCTCTCCGCCTCGAAGACGCCCGCCTTCGGCATCACGATCTCGGTCCTCTTCATGGGCATCGGCGTGATCCTCAACTACGTCGTCCCGGAGAAGGCCTTCGGCTACGTCACCTCGGTGGCCACCGCGGCCGGCATCTGGACCTGGCTGATGATCCTGGTCAGCCACGTCCTGTACCGCCGCGCGGTCGACGCGGGCCGACTGCCCGCGTCCTCCTTCCCGGCACCGGGCGGCGCGAAGTGCAGCTGGGTCGCGATCGTGTTCCTGCTCTTCGTGACCGGCCTGATCGCGTACGACGCCGACTCCCGGGTCTGCCTCTACGTGATGGCCGTCTGGGCCGCCGCGCTGGCCATCGGCTGGTACGTCCTCAAGGCCCGCAACCCGCAGGTCGCCGAGCGCCACGAGCCGAAGTTCGAGAAGGTCGGCTGACCGCACGGAGTTCCCGCACAAAATCCAGCATGTGGGCCGTCCCGTACCACGCCTCGGTACGGGACGGCCCTTCTGCTTATCCTGACCGACATGCTGACCATCACCCAGGCCCTCGTCGACCAGATCGTCGCGCACGCGCGCCAGGACCACCCCGACGAGGCGTGCGGCGTCGTCGCGGGCCCGGAGGGCTCCGGCCGCCCCGAGCGCTTCATCCCCATGCTCAACGCGGCCCGCTCGCCCACGTTCTACGAGTTCGACTCGGGCGACCTGCTCAAGCTCTACCGCGAGATGGACGACCGCGACGAGGAGCCGGTGATCATCTACCACTCCCACACCGCGACCGAGGCGTACCCGTCCCGCACCGACATCTCGTACGCGAACGAGCCGGGCGCCCACTACGTCCTCGTCTCGACGGCGGACGCGGACGACGCGGGGCCGTTCCAGTTCCGCTCGTTCCAGATCGTGGCGGGCGAGGTGACGGAGGAGGAGGTCAAGGTCGTCGAGGCCTACTGATCTCACCCTCGATCTCACCCTTCGATCTCACGCTTCGGCCTCGCCCGGCGGCCTCACCCCTCGACCTCACCCCTCGACCTCACCCCGCGGTCTCATCCCTCGGCCCCCGAGCGTCCGGAATGCGAGATCACATTCCGGGACCCGGACCGGGAATCGATACGATGACCCCATGGTTTTCCACGACGTGAGCGAGAAGGCGCCGGGCACGCTGCTCGTGGCGCGGCTGCACGTCGACCTGTGCAGGCTGAACAGCGCCCTCTGTAGGCGCTGATCCTGCCGCCGTACGGCCGTGAGCAACCGGCGTAGGCGTAACCCGGAGCTTCTTCGCGCTGCCGCGCGCCCACCGACCTGAATTCCTTCCGACAGGAGCCCGCAACCATGGCCATCGAGGTCCGCATCCCCACCATCCTCCGCACCTACACCGACGGTGCGAAGGCCGTAGACGGCACCGGTGAGACCCTCGCCGAGCTGTTCACCGACCTCGACACCCGCCACGCGGGCATCAGGGCCCGCATCGTCGACGAGGAGAAGGGCGGCGAGCTGCGCCGCTTCGTCAACGTCTACCTGAACGACGAGGACGTCCGCTTCCTGGACGGCATCAGCACCAAGCTCACCGACGGCGACAACGTGACGATCCTGCCGGCCGTGGCCGGCGGCATGGTCTGATCGGCCGCTGATCAGCGATGCGCTACGACTCCCCGCTCGCCGCGGTGGGCAACACCCCTCTGGTGCGCCTGCCGCGGCTCTCGCCGTCCGAGGACGTGCGGATCTGGGCCAAGCTGGAGGACCGCAACCCGACGGGCTCGGTCAAGGACCGCCCCGCGCTCCACATGATCGAACAGGCCGAGAAGGACGGGCGGCTGACACCGGGCTGCACGATCCTGGAGCCGACGAGCGGCAACACGGGCATCTCGCTCGCCATGGCGGCCAAGCTCAAGGGCTACCGCATCGTGTGCGTGATGCCGGAGAACACCTCGCAGGAGCGCCGTGACCTGCTGGGCATGTGGGGCGCCGAGATCGTCTCCAGCCCGGCGGCCGGCGGCTCCAACACGGCGGTCCGTGTCGCCAAGGAACTGGCGGCCGAGCACCCGGACTGGGTGATGCTCTACCAGTACGGCAACCCGGACAACGCGGGCGCGCACTACGCGACCACCGGGCCCGAGATCCTCGCCGACCTGCCCTCCGTCACCCACTTCGTCGCCGGCCTCGGCACCACCGGCACGCTGATGGGCGTGGGCCGTTACCTGCGCGAGCAGAAGCCGGACATCAAGATCGTCGCCGCCGAGCCGCGCTACGACGACCTGGTGTACGGCCTGCGGAACCTGGACGAGGGCTTCGTCCCCGAGCTGTACGACGCGTCGGTGCTGACCACCCGCTTCTCCGTCGGCTCCGCGGACGCGGTGACCCGCACCCGGGAGCTGCTCCAGCAGGAGGGCATCTTCGCGGGCGTCTCCACGGGCGCGGCGCTGCACGCGGCGATCGGCGTGGGCAACAAGGCGGTCAAGGCGGGGGAGACGGCGGACATCGTCTTCGTGGTCGCGGACGGCGGCTGGAAGTACCTGTCGACGGGCGTCTACACCGCGGCCACGACAGAAGAGGCGATCGCGACGCTTCAGGGACAACTCTGGGCGTGACCACACGCTTCGACAGCGGGCCGGGGCTGAGACCTTCAGTCCCGGCCGAGCTGTCGGCGCCGCGTCCTCAGCCTTCTGACAGCGGCCTCAGCCGTCTGACCGCGGTCTCGCCCCACTGACCGCCGTCTCACCCCGCCAAATACCGCACCTGATCCCACAGCACCGGATCCACCACCCCCACCCGCCGGCGGAACTCCCGCAGCGGAACGTCCCGCAGCTCGTCCGTCTCCAGGAAGCTCGCCCTCCCATGGGCGTCGCCCACGGCCCCCGGTGGCAGCGGGATCACGCCCGCCCGCTCGTCGTGGTACTTGCTGGTGATCTTCGCGACCGTCGCCCGGCCGCCCCGCACCGCCAGCACCAGACAGGGCCGGTCCTTGACGCCGGCCCCTTCCTCGTAGGGCACGTTCGCCCACCAGATCTCGGCGGGCTGCGGCCGCCCGGGCGCGCCCGGATGCCCCGGCGGACGCGTACGCCCGGACGGCCTGCGCCCGCGGCGCCCCCAGCCGTCGACGAGCGTCGCGACGAGCGCGAGCAGCACCACCGCCGCCAGCGCCAGCCACCATGACGTGTCCATACGGACGACGGTACCGGCGCGTACGTCCCACCGCCCGCCCTATCCGCATTACCCGTCGGCGGCTCCGGCGCACGCGTGTGCGTTTCCGGTCCAGCCGAACCGGTGACACCACAGGTGAGTTCGCCCACAACGGCCCCTGGCGGAGGAGCGAGCCGCCCTTTTGCGCCTTACGCTCGACGGACCGCACGACCCCTGTTTTCGCGTGCCCGCCCCCTGTATCCGCCCCCTGAATCTGCTCTCTGCATTTCCTGTCAGCGCGGAGGTTCCAGCTCTCATGAAGCTCACCGTCGTCGGCTGCTCGGGGTCGTTCCCGTCCGCGGAATCGGCCTGCTCGAGCTACCTCGTAGAGGCCGACGGCTTCCGGCTGCTCCTCGACATGGGCAACGGCGCCCTCGGCGAGTTGCAGCGCCACTGCGGTCTCTACGACCTCGACGCGATCTTCCTCAGCCATCTGCACGCCGACCACTGCATCGACATGTGCGCGTACTTCGTCGCGCGCTACTACCGTCACGACGGCGGCCGCTGCGCCCCGATCCCGGTCTACGGACCCGAGGGCACGGAACAGCGGCTGACCACCGCGTACGCGGACACTCCTTCCGCCTCCTCGATGAGCGAGGTCTTCGACTTCCACACGGTGAAGCCGAGCACGTTCGACATCGGCCCCTTCACCGTGCACACCGAGAAGGTGCGGCACCCCGTGGAGGCGTACGCCATCCGCATCGAACACGGCGGCCGCTCCCTGACCTACTCCGGGGACACGGGCGTGACCGGGGCCCTCGACGAACTCGCCCGGGACACCGACCTGTTCCTGTGCGAGGCCGCGTTCACGCACGGCAAGGAGAGCATCCCGGACCTGCACCTCAACGGCCGCGAGGCAGGCGAGACCGCCACCCGCGCCGGTGCCCGCCGCCTGGTCCTGACCCACATCCCCCCGTGGACGGACCCCCAGGTGAACCTCGCCGACGCCCGCGAGACGTTCACCGGTCCTGTGGAGCTGGCGGCGCCCCGGCTGTCGTACGAGATCTGACACCCGTAGCGCCCCGCACGCACGAGAAGGCCCCCGGAGAATCCTCCGGGGGCCTTCACGCGTGGCTGGTACGGGCTGCTACTTGGCCTCGGCCTTCTGCAGCTCCGCCAGTTCCTCGTCCGACTCGCGGCCCGGGGTCGGGAGGTTGAACCTGGTGATCGCGAAGCGGAAGACGGCGTAGTAGACGGCCGCGAAGCACAGGCCCACCAGGACCAGGCCCCACGGGTTCGTCGCGATGCCGAGGTTCAGGCCGAAGTCGACCGCGCCGGCCGAGAAGCCGAAGCCGTCCTTCATGCCGAGGGCCCAGGTCAGCGCCATGGAGACACCGGTGAGGACCGCGTGGATGGCGTAGAGGACCGGCGCGATGAACATGAACGTGAACTCGATCGGCTCGGTCACGCCCGTGAAGAAGGAGGTCAGCGCCAGGGAGAACATCATGCCGCCGACGACCTTGCGGCGCTCGGGGCGGGCACAGTGCACGATCGCCAGGCAGGCGGCCGGCAGGGCGAACATCATGATCGGGAAGAAGCCGGTCATGAACTGTCCGGCGGTCGGGTCACCCGCCAGGAAGCGCCCGATGTCACCGCTCTTGCCGTGGTACTCGCCCGCCTGGAACCACGGGAACGAGTTCAGCAGGTGGTGCATGCCGATCGGGATCAGCGCACGGTTGGCGACACCGAAGATGCCGGCACCGACGGCGCCCGAACCGACCAGCCACTCACCGAAGTTGTGCAGACCCGTGCCGAGGACCGGCCAGATGTAGCCGAAGACGATGCCGATCAGCAGGCCCGCGAAGGCGGAGAGGATCGGGACGAGACGGCGGCCGCCGAAGAACCCGGCCCAGTCGGGCAGCTTGGTCCGGTAGAACTTCTGGTACAGCAGGGCGACGACTATGCCCATCACCACACCACCGAGGACCTTGGCGTCCACGGGCGCGTCCACCATGACCACCTTGCCGTCGACGGCCGTGGCGACCTTCGGCAGGTTCTTGTCGGTGAACGTGGCGAGCACGTTCTTGAAGACCAGGTAGCCGACCACGGCCGCGAGGGCGGTCGAGCCGTCCGACTTCTTCGCGAAGCCGATGGCGATGCCCACGGCGAACAGCAGCGCCATGTTGTCGAGGATCGCGTTGCCGCCCGCCGACATGAATCCGGCGATCTTGGTGAAGAACGAGGGGAAGGACGGGCGCCCGAGCATGTCGGCGTTGCCGAGCCGCACCAGGAGGGCGGCGGCGGGCAGGACAGCGACCGGCAGCATCAGGCTGCGGCCGATGCGCTGCAGGACAGCCATCGCGCCGGAGCCCTTCTTCTTCTGCTCGGCCGCGGGAGCGGCGCTGGCCGTGGACACAACTTCCTCCTGGGGATCCCCCCGGCCGGAGGCTGGGGGAGGGCAAGGCGCCGCCCAGGGGACAAAGAGGGGTGGGCGGGGGCCGACGTGGTCTACACCACTCAGTGGTGTAGACCTGTTGTAGCACGGTGAAGGCTGGATAAGGAACCCGCGAATTTTGTGGCCTCGGCCATAGCGTGAGAACGTGCCCGATTCATGACGAAGGCCCCCGGACCGGCAGGTCCGGGGGCCTTCGTGGCCGCCGCGGGACTACGCCTTCGTGATGTCCTCGACCTCCTCCTCCGGCTCCCGCCCCGGAGTGGTGAGGTCGAACTTCGTGATCGCGAAACGGAAGATCGCGTAGTACACGGCCGCGAAGCACAGTCCGATCGGAACGATCGCCCACGGCTTGGTCGCCAGGTTCCAGTTGAGGACGTAGTCGATCAGCCCCGCCGAGAAACTGAAGCCGTCGTGCACACCCAGGCCCCACGTCACCGCCATCGAGACACCGGTCAGCAGGGCGTGGACCGCGTAGAGCAGCGGGGCGGCGAACAGGAAGGAGTACTCGAGCGGTTCCGTGATGCCCGTGACGAAGGAGGTCAGAGCCACCGACAGCATCAGACCGCCGACCTCCTTGCGACGGTTCGGCCGGGCGCAGTGCGTGATCGCCAGCGCGGCGGCCGGCAGCGCGAACATCATGATCGGGAAGAAGCCCGAGGTGAACTGGCCCGCGTTCGGGTCGCCCGCCAGGAACATGTTGATGTCACCGTGCACGACCTGCCCGTCCGGCTTGGTGTAACTGCCGAACTGGAACCAGATGGGCACGTTCAGGAACTGGTGCAGCCCCACGACCAGCAGTGCGCGGTTGGCGACGCCGAACACGCCCGCGCCCCAGGCGTCCAGGCCGTCCAGCCAGTCGCTGAAGTGCTCCAGCGCCGCACCGATCGGCGGCCAGACCCACAGGCACACCACGGCGAAGGCGACGGCGACGAACGCCATGATGATCGGCACGAGCCGCCGGCCGTTGAAGAAGCCGAGCCAGTCCACCAGCTTCGTACGGTGGTAACGCTGCCAGAGGAACGCGGCGAGCAGCCCCATCACGATGCCGCCGAAGACACCCGGATTCTGGTACGTGAACGCCACCATCGTGCCGTCGGCCGCCCGGCAGCCGGTGACCACCGCCTTCGCCCCGCTCGCGCAGTCCTGCGGGAACTGGCGCAGCACGTTGTAGTAGACGAGGAAGCCGGCGACCGCGGCGAGCGCCGTGGAACCGTCCGACTTCTTCGCCATGCCGATGGCGACGCCGACGCAGAACAGCAGCGGCAGGCCGAGCGAACCGTCGAGCAGCGCACTGCCCGCGCCCATCATCACCTTGGAGACATCGGTCCAGCCCAGCCCCTCGGGCCCGAACACGTTCGGCTGTCCCAGCTGGACGAGGAGACCCGCGGCCGGCAGCACGGCGATCGGCAGCTGAAGGCTGCGGCCCATCTTCTGCAGGCCCTGGAACAGGTGGCTCCAGCGGGGCCGGGCGGGCGCGGCGGCGCTGTCGGCACTCATGGGCGTCCTCCCCGCGTTTGGCGACCGTCCGACAGGTGGTGTAGACCAGTTGCCGGACGGTCGTCGCGCTGTCGTGACGTCATCATTCGGCACCGGCACCATGACCGCTCGCGAAGATGGGCCAACTGTGGGTTACTGCGACAAAGCGGTTCGGATCAGGGAGTAGGACATGGCCACCAAGGCTGAGAAGATCGTTGCCGGGCTCGGCGGGATCGACAACATCGAAGAGGTCGAGGGCTGCATCACCCGGCTGCGTACCGAGGTCGTCGACCCGAGCCTGGTCGACGAGGCCGCACTCAAGGCAGCCGGCGCGCACGGCGTGGTCAAGATGGGCACGGCCATCCAGGTCGTCATCGGCACGGACGCGGACCCGGTCGCCGCGGACATCGAAGACATGATGTGAGTCCGGCTCCGCGCCGGGCTCTCTGAACGCTCTCCACACTCATCGGGGGCCGCTTCCGGTAACCGGAGGCGGCCCCTCACCCGTCTGCGGCTAGGCTCATCGGCATGTCTCGAATCGACGGCCGCACGCCCGAACAGCTCCGCCCCATCACCATCGAGCGCGGCTGGAGCAAGCACGCCGAGGGCTCCGTCCTCGTCTCCTTCGGCGACACGAAGGTCTTCTGCACCGCCTCCGTCACCGAAGGCGTCCCGCGCTGGCGCAAGGGCAGCGGCGAAGGCTGGGTCACCGCCGAGTACTCCATGCTCCCGCGCGCCACCAACACCCGCGGCGACCGCGAGTCGGTCCGGGGCAAGATCGGCGGCCGTACGCACGAGATCAGCCGTCTGATCGGCCGCTCCCTGCGCGCGGTCATCGACTACAAGGCGCTCGGCGAGAACACGATCGTCCTCGACTGCGACGTCCTCCAGGCCGACGGCGGCACCCGCACGGCCGCGATCACGGGCGCGTACGTCGCCCTCGCCGACGCGGTCGCCTGGGCCCAGGGCCGCAAGCTCGTGAAGGCGGGCCGAAAGCCGCTCACCGGCACGGTCAGCGCGGTCTCGGTGGGCATCGTGGGCGGGGTGCCGTTGCTGGACCTCTGCTACGAGGAGGACGTGAAGGCCGACACCGACATGAACGTCGTCTGCACCGGCGACGGCCGCTTCGTCGAGGTCCAGGGCACCGCCGAGGCGGAACCCTTCGACCGCAAGGAGCTCAACGCCCTTCTCGACCTGGCGGTTTCGGGCTGCGACGAACTGGCGGTGATCCAACGTGCGGCCCTGGAGGCAACCACACGCTGATCCTTCGCGTTCTTAAGGGTGCGGGCGCACGGTCCAGCCGTGCGTCCGTCGACCACATCATGTCCAGGGGGAGGAACCGTTCCATGGCCGCGCGCCACCGCCGCCGCACCGCCGCATTCGCCGTAGTCGCCGCACTCGTCGCCGTTCCGGCGGTCGTCGGCTGCGACGCCGTCAGCAAGGCTCTCGACTGCGTCCAGGCCGCCGACTCCATCGCCGACAGCGTCACCGACCTCCAGCAGGCGGTGGAGAACGCGGCCGACGATCCGACACAGACCGACCAGTCCCTCGACGCCATAGAGAAGAACCTCGACAAGATCGGCGACAAGACCGACAACGCCGACGTCAACAAGGCGGTCGACGACCTCGAGAAGGCGGTCTCCAACGTCCGTGACGCCGTCAAGAACGGCGACGAGACCCCGGACATCAGCCCGGTCACCGACGCGGCGGGCGAACTGACGAAGGTGTGCACGCCGTAACGGGCACCTCCGCGAGGCCGGGATACTGGACCCCATGACCCGTCTGATCCTCGCCACCCGCAACGCCGGAAAGATCACCGAACTGAGGGCGATCCTCGCCGACGCCGGTCTCACCCACGACCTCGTCGGCGCGGACGCGTACCCCGACATCCCCGACGTCAAGGAAACGGGCGTCACGTTCGCGGAGAACGCCCTCCTGAAGGCGCACGCCCTCGCCCGGGCCACCGGACTCCCGGCGGTCGCCGACGACTCGGGCCTGTGCGTGGATGTCCTGGGCGGCGCCCCCGGCATCTTCTCGGCCCGCTGGTCCGGCCGCCACGGCGACGACCGGGCCAACCTGGACCTGCTCCTGGCCCAGCTGTCCGACATCTCCGAGGCGCACAGGGGCGCCCACTTCGCGTGCGCGGCGGCCCTGGCCCTGCCGGACGGGACCGAGCGCGTGGTCGAGGGCCAACTGAGGGGCACGCTCCGCCACACCCCGACGGGCACGAACGGCTTCGGCTACGACCCGGTCCTCCAGCCGGAGGGCGAGACGCGCACCTGCGCGGAGCTGTCGGCGGAGGAGAAGAACGCGATCAGCCACCGCGGCAAGGCGTTCCGGGAGTTGGTGCCGGTGGTGCGGGAGTTGTTGGGCTGAGACACGAAGAGGGGCCGTCTCGTCGGACGGCCCCTCTGGGTGTGTGCGGCCGATGGGATTCGAACCCACATGGGCGTAAAGCCCAGAGGCACCTAAAACCTCCGCTTATACCATTCAGCAACGGCCGCGTGCGCCAGCCCATGCTACCGGTGATGCGGTGCTCGGCCATGGTCAACGGCGCTTTCCGCCACGGCACTACGTGTCGGTGATCGCGTGGCGGCCGCACGGCCTGTGGCCTCCGAAGGCGTCGGGTCCTCTTACGGTCCGGGCTGACCGCTAGGCGTCGGTACCCCGTGCCGTGGGGATGTCCGCCGCGGTCCGCCCGTCCCGGTACGGGGCCAGGAACGCGGTCAGCGCGGCCAGCATCGCCTCCGGGGTCTCCTCGGCGGGGTAGTGGCCGCACTCGGGGAGGACAAGGCTCTCCACGTCGTCGGCGGCAAGCTTCATCGTTTCGCTGACCGATGCGCCCATGTTCTCCGCTCCCCCGATCGCCAGGACGGGGAGGGACAGCCGTCGGGCCTGGCGCCGCTGGTTCTGCGCGATGGTCGTATCGAGCGCGCGGTAGAACTCGAAGCTGGACCGCAGGGCTTCCGGGTCGGCGGCGAGGATGCCGACGTAGTGCTGGACGGCGTGGTCGGGCAGCGGCTTCGCGGACTTCGTGGCGAACTGGCGGCCGAAGTAGAGATGTTCCCGTCCGCTGACCAACTGCTCGTTGACGTCGGTGAGGCGGTTGAAGGCAAAGTGCCACAGGCGGTCGTTGGCCACCCGGCTGCCGAAGAGGGGCGGTGAGGGGGACAGTCCCGGGATCGCGGCCTCGGCGACGGCCAGGCGGTCGAGCCGGTCGGGGTGGTCCGCGGCCAGGGCATAGCCGGTCCACATCCCGACGTCGTGACCCACCATGGCGAAGCGCTGATGCCCGAGCGCGTCCATCAGCGCCACCATGTCGCGTGCGAGCGTGCCGGTGTCGTACCCGCCCAGGGGCTTGTCTGACAGCCCGACACCGCGCGGATCGACCGCGACGACCTGGAAGTCCTGAGCCAGCGCCGGCATCAGGAGGCGCCAGGCGTACCACGTCTGGGGCCAGCCGGCCAGCAACAGCAGCGCAGGTCCTTGGCCGCCGGTGACGGCGTGCAGGCGCAGTTCACCGGTGTCGACGTACCGGCTGGTGAAGGTTTCGGTGAATCGCGCCGGGAGGTTCGGCACCTGAGAGACGGAACCGGGGCCTTCGGGCGTGGGCAGGTGGGTGGGCGGCAGATTCATGACCGCCACGCTAACCATCTTGGATCGATCGGTCAAAGATCAACCGACCGATCGATCCAAGATGCGGGTAAGCTCACGGCAAGGACGAGAAACGGGAGGTACACGCTGTGTCCGGCCGGAAGCAGTTCGATGTCAGCGCGGCCCTGGACCAGGCCATGCGGGTGTTCTGGCAGCGCGGGTACGCGGACGCCTCACTCGATGCCCTCGGTGCGGCCACGGGCCTCGGCCGCGGCTCCCTCTACGGCGCCTTCGGCAACAAGGACGCCCTGTTCGGCCAGTGCCTCGACCGCTACGCGTCGATCTACGGCGCGCAGTACGAGCAGGCGCTCGCGGCGCACCCCGGTGATCCGGTGCGCGCGGTCGAGGCGTTCTTCGACGTCATCCTGGGCCGTATCGCCGACCCGTCGGTCCCCGTGGGGTGCCTCATCGCCCAGTCCGCCGCGCAGTCACTGACGCTGAAGGAGGAGAGCGGCGTTCACGTGCGTGGCCTGCTCGACACGCAGCGCCAGCGGGTCCGCGCGGCACTGGCGGACTCCTCGGCCGCCCCCCGGACGCTCGACGAGCTCGCCACGTTCGTCATCGCTGTCAACCAGTCGCTGGCCGTACTGAGCCGGGCCGGCACCTCGGACGCCGAGCTGCGCTCCGTGACCCGGCTCGCCTGCACAACGGTGGCGGACACCCTCGCCCGGGTGGCGTCCGAGAACGTCGCCCAAGCCTGACGGGCACCGGCTCGGACGCCGGGGCGGGCCACCTGGCTCGACCTGATCGACGACCGGGCGGCGGGGCTCGGCGGGGAAGACGGCGGCTCCGGCGGTCACGCCGGACCTCGTGCGGGACGCGAAACGGCCCGTACCCGGATGCTGTCCGGTACGGGCCGTGCGGTGGTGCGGCGGGCGTCAGGGCCTAGGCATCGGGGTGCGGCTCTCCACCAGTTCCGCCGCCTCCTCCGGGGTCTCCACCGAGGGGGGTGACCCGGCCAGCGGCTGTTGGGCCGTTTCCTTCATGCAGGCCACCGTGATGATGCCGACCAGGGCCGCCGCCATCGCGTAGTACGCGGGCATCATGTCGGTGCCGGTGGCGCTGATCAGGGCGGTGATCACCAGCGGGGTCGTACCGCCGAAGAGGGACGCGGAGAGGTTGTAGCCGACCGAGAGGGAGCCGTAGCGGACCTGTGTCGGGAACAGGGCCGGGAGCGCCGCGGACATGGTGCCGAGCATGCAGACCAGGGAGAGGCCGAGCATCAGCATGCCCGCCGAGACCGCGACCAGGCTGCCCTGCTTGACCAGCAGGAAGGCCGGGATCGACAGGACGAGGAAGCCCAGCATGCCGGCCATCAGCAGCGGCTTGCGGCCGTAGCGGTCCGAGAGCTTGCCCACCTGGCTGATGACCAGCATCAGGAGCAGCATGGTGACGATGAGGACGAGGAGGCCGTGGGTCTCGCTGTAGCCCATCTCGTCGGACAGGTACGTCGGCATGTACGACAGCAGCATGTAGTCGGTGATGTTGTACGCGCCGACCAGGCAGACGCACAGGATCAGCGTCGGCCAGTGGTTCCGGAAGATCTTCGCCAGGTCGCCCTTGGCGGTGGTCTCCACGGTGGAGGCCGCGTCGGTCGCCTTGCGTGCGGAGTTGTCCTCCAGCTTCTGGAACGCGGGCGTCTCGTCCAGCTTGAGCCGGAGGTAGAGGCCGACGAGACCGATGGGGCCCGCCACGAGGAACGGGACGCGCCAGCCCCAGGACTCCATGCCGCCGCTGCCGAGGACCGTCGTCAGCACCGTCACGAGCCCCGCCGCGCCGACGTACCCGGCGAGCGTGCCGAACTCCAGGAAGCTCCCGAAGAAGCCCCGGCGCTTGTCGGGGGCGTACTCGGCGATGAAGGTCGACGCCCCGCCGTACTCCCCGCCCGTGGAGAAGCCCTGGACGAGGCGGAAGAGGATCAGCAGGACCGGGGACCAGAAGCCGATGGTGGCGTACGGCGGGATCAGCCCGATGGCGAAGGTGCCGATGGCCATCAGGATCATCGTCAGGGCGAGGACCTTCTTACGGCCCACCTTGTCGCCCATCGGGCCGAAGACCATGCCGCCGAGCGGCCGCACCAGGAACGAGACCGCGAAGGTCGCGAACGAGGACAGCAGCTGGACGGTGCCGTTCCCGGACGGGAAGAAGACATGGCCGATGGTGACGGCCAGGTAGCTGTAGATGCCGAAGTCGAACCACTCCATGGCATTGCCCAGCGAAGCCGCCTTGACGGCACGCTTCACCGCCCGCTCGTCGGTCACCGTGATGTCGGTGCGCCGCAGGGGAGGGTTTCTGCGGCGGGCGACGGCACGGAAGAGTCTGCGGTGGCGTTTGACCGCCTCAGGGCCGGCAGCGGCCTCGACGGGGCCGGGCTCGGTGGCCGCCATGGAGTGATCCCTTCGCTTCTGGAGACAAATTTCCAGAGGATCACCTGCTCCGAGGTGGCGAACGCAAACGGAAGTCCCCGCGCAGAGGGACTTCCGTCACAAGAAGACCGTCAGATACCCAGATCCTTCAGATGCCCAGATCCTTGATGATCTTCGCCACATGGCCGGTGGCCTTCACGTTGTACAGCGCCCGCTCGACCTTGCCCTCCTCGTCCACGACCACCGTGGAGCGGATGACGCCGACGACCGTCTTGCCGTACAGCTTCTTCTCGCCGAAGGCGCCGTACGCCTCCAGGACCTGCTTGTCCGGGTCGCCGACCAGCGTGACCTTCAGGTTCTCCTGCTCGCGGAACTTCGCGAGCTTCTCGGGCTTGTCGGGGGAGACGCCGATGACGTCGTAACCGGCGCCCGCCAGCAGCTCCAGGTTGTCCGTGAAGTCGCAGGCCTGCTTGGTGCAGCCGGGGGTCAGGGCGGCCGGGTAGAAGTAGACGATGACCTTGCGGCCCTTGTGGTCGGCCAGGGAGACCTCGTTGCCGTCGGCGTCCGGCAGGGTGAAGGCGGGGGCGGTGTCGCCGGGCTGGAGTCGCTCGCTCATCGGTACCTCACGTGGCAAGGGGCGGGTTACGCGAACGAGCCTAATGGCGCCCGCCGACATGGCCGCGACAGCGCCCGATGGGGGGTGCCGCGGGGTGCGTTCGGCACGAAGCTGACAGACTGTCGACCACGGACGCAGAAAAGCTTGCGGACCACGCACGGAACACGTCGCAACGACCACGGAGGAAACGCGGTGGCGGACACGTCGAGCACGCCGGATACCAGAACTCCGGCGCAGATCGAGGCGGACATCAGGCGCCGCCGCGACACGCTGGCCGAGACGCTCGACGAGATCGGCGTCCGGGTGCACCCGAAGACGATCGTCGGCGACGCCAAGGCCAAGGTCGTCTCCCACATCGACAACACGCTCGGACGCGCGTACGTCGGCGTCAACCGGGCCGTCAGCGATGTGAAGGGCCAGCTGGTCACCAAGGAGGGCGCGCCGCGCCTGGAGCGCATCGTGCCCGTGGCGCTCGTCGTGGTCGGGGTCGTCGGGCTGGTCGCCGTCGGCTCCCGTCGGCGCAAGCGCTGACCCGCCTGCGGACGGAGCGGGCAAAGGCAGGTAGGTTCGGGACGTGAGCGCCAAACTGCACAAGCACAGCACCCATGACGACAAGCTGCCGATCCGGATGCTGCACGACCGCGTTCTCGTGCGGCAGGACACCAGCGAGGGCGAACGCCGGTCCGGCGGCGGCATCCTGATCCCCGCGACGGCGGCGGTCGGCCGGCGCCTGGCCTGGGCCGAGGTCGTCGCGGTCGGACAGAACGTACGGACCGTGGAGACGGGCGACCGGGTGCTCTACGACCCCGAGGACCGCGCCGAGGTCGAGGTACGCGGCACCGCGTACGTCCTGATGCGCGAGCGCGACCTGCACGCCGTGGCCGCGGACCGCTTCGAGGGGTCCGAGGACTCGACGGGCCTGTACCTGTAGGTACCTGGACCTGTCTGTAGGTACCCGGAGGCACCTCCGGATGCCTGGAGGACGTACGGCCGAGGGGCTGGTGACCGCTGTCACCAGCCCCCTTCGCTTGCGCTGCCGAGGTGCTCTCTCTACCGGCCGAACAGGCCCGCCGTCGTACCCCCGGCTCCCGTCGCGTCGCCGCCGTCCGTCGTCCCCCCGGCGCCTGTCGTGCCGCCGCCGTCAGTGGTGCCGCCGTCGGTCGTGCCGCCGTCGTCGGTGGTGCCGCCGTCCGTCGTGCCGCCGTCGTCGGTGGTCCCGCCGTCCGTCGTGCCGCCTGTCGTGGGCGTGCCGCCGTCGGTCGTGCCGCCCGTCGTGGGGGTGCCGCCGTCCGTCTGGCCCTCGGTCGTGGGCTCGGAGGTCTGGCCGCCGTCCGAGGTCGTACCGCCGTTGTCCTGGCCGCCCGTGCCCGGCTCGTCACCGGGTCCGGTCGGCAGGGGCTGCTGCTCCTGCGCGCCGGCCTGGAGCCGGAGGTCGAAGTCGGCGACCGGCTTGCCCTTCAGGGCGGCCTTCGTGAACTGCGCCCAGATCTGCGCGGGCGCGCCGCCGCCGTTGATCCGGGGCAGGCCCATCGCGCCGTACAGCGCCTTGTGCTTGCCGGACTCCGGGTCCTGGCCCATCACGGCGACGACAGTCGCGAGATGGGGCGTGTAGCCCGCGAACCAGGCCGCCTGGTCCTCCTCCGCGGTGCCGGTCTTGCCGGCCGCGGGCCGGCCCGCGGCCAGCGCGGCCGTGGCCGTGCCGTTCTGGACGACGCTCTGGAGGACCGACGTGGTGGTGTCGGCGGCCTCGCGGCTGACGGCCGCCTTGGCGGCCTGCTTCGGCAGCTGTACGCCCTCGCCGTCCTTGGTGATCTTCTCGACGAGCGTGTACGTGCCGTGCTTGCCGTGGTTGGCGAGCGTGGCGTACGCCTCCGCCATGTCCAGCACGCTGGCGGTGGCCGTGCCGAGCGCGACCGAGGGGTACGGGTTCAGGTCGGGTGTGTTCTCGGGCAGCCCCAGTTTCAGCGCCGTCTGCTTGACCTTGGACGGGCCCACGTCCACGGCCATCTGCGCGTACACCGAGTTCACGGACTTGTCCGTCGCCTCGCGGACCGAGATCGGGCCGTACGAGACGCCGTCCTCGTTCTCGGGCGCGTACGTGCCGCCGGTCCAGCCCTGCACGGGACGCCTGTTGGTGCCGTCGTAGCCGGTGTTCGGGGTGATCGTGCGGCCGTCCTGGGTAACTGAGCCGTTCTGCACGGCCGAGGTGAGGACGAACGGCTTGAAGGTGGAGCCGACCTGGTAGTCGCGGCGGGTGGCGTTGTTGACGTACTGCTTGGTGTAGTCGATCCCGCCGTACATCGCGATGACCTTGCCGGTGGCCGGGTCGATGGAGACGCCGCCCGCGCGGACGTAGTTGTCGACCTTGCGGTTCTTCTTGTCGAGCTTGTCCATCACCTGGTCGTCGACGGCCTTCACGAAGGCGTCCTGCTTGGGCTTTTGCAGGGTCGTCGTGATGCGGTAGCCGCCGGTGTCCAGGGTGTCCTCGGCGATGATCTTGTGCTCGGTCAGGTAGTCCTTCACCGCCCGCACCAGATAGCCGCGCTGGCCGGACATGCCGGCCGCGACCACGGCCTGCTTGGGCTGCGGGAACTTCACCTTGTCCCGGGCCGACTGCGTCACCCAGTTCTTCTTCACCATGCCGTCGAGGACGTAGTTCCAGCGGGCGAGGGCCGCGGACTTGTTCTCGGGGTGCGCGACCACGTCGTACTCGCTCGGCGCGTTGAGCAGTGCCGCGAGGTAGGCGCCCTGGCCGACGGTCAGGTCCTTCGCGTCGACGCCGTAGTACGCCTGGGCGGCGGCCTGGATGCCGTACGCGTTGCGGCCGAAGTAGCTGGTGTTGAGGTAGCCCTCGAGGATGGCGTCCTTGCTCTTCTCGCGGTCCAGCTTGATGGAGATGAAGAACTCCTTCACCTTCCGCGAGACGGTCTGCTCCTGGGCCAGGTAGTAGTTCTTCACGTACTGCTGGGTGATCGTCGAGCCGGACTGCTTGCCCTTGCCGGTGGCCGTGTTCCAGGCGGCCCGGATCATCGCCTTCGGGTCGACGGCCGACTCGGTGTAGAAGTCGCGGTCCTCGGCGGCGAGCGCCGCGTGCTGGGCACCCTTGGACATCTGCGCGAGCGTCACGATCTCCCGGTTGACCTCGCCGTCGCGGGCGAGCTGGCTGCCGTCCGCGTACAGGTACACATTGCTCTGCTTGGTCGCGGTCGTGTTCGCCGGCGGGATCTTGACCAGGTTGTAGCCGAGCACGAACAGGCCGACCAGGATCAGGACCACGCCGACGAAGGTACCGAGCACCAGCCGCCAGGTCGGGATCAGCCGGCGCCAGCCGGTGCGCTTGGGCCGTTTCGGCTTCTTGTCCGCGGCGGTGTCCGGAGCGGTCGACTCCGGGTCTGTGGGTGCCCAGCCCTGGCTGCTCTGCTGCGGCTGCGGCTCGTCGCTCATCTTGGTGCCGGACTCCTGTTTCGCCTCGTACGTTCCCGTACGCCCTCGTACGCCTTTTGCGCCCACTCTTGAAGACTGTCGCACCAAGCGTTCCGTTCCCGACACCAGGCACGCGTCGGGCCGGAAAATGCGTGGCACGCCACTTCGCCCGCGCACTAGGCTCCTGCGCTTTGGCCCGGCACGCTGCGGAAGGGGTTCCTCGTGGGGACAGGGCGGTTGTACGCCGCCGTGGCCGCCGGTGGTTTCAGGCGGTACGCGACCTACCGGACGGCCACCGCGGCCGGGGTGTTCACCAACACAGTCTTCGGATTGATCTTGGCATACACCTACATCGCCCTGTGGGACGAGCGACCCCATCTGGGAGGGTACGACCAGGCGCAGGCGCTCACGTACGTGTGGATCGGCCAGGCGCTCCTGATGACGCTGGCCATCGGGGGCGGTGGCTTCGAGGACGAGCTGATGGAGCGCATTCGTACGGGTGACATCGCGATCGACCTCTACCGGCCCGCCGACCTTCAACTGTGGTGGCTGGCGGGGGATCTGGGGCGGGCGCTGTTCCAGCTTCTGGGGCGGGGGGTGATCCCGATGGTGCTGGGCGCGTTCTTCTTCGAACTGGCCCTGCCCGCCGACCCGTTGCGCTGGGCGGCGGCCCTGGTCGCGGTCTTCCTCGCGATGCTCGTCAGCTTCGCGATCCGCTACCTGGTCGCCCTGACCGCGTTCTGGCTGCTGGACGGGGCGGGTGTCACCAACATGGCCTGGATCACGGGGATGTTCTGCTCGGGGATGGTGCTGCCGCTCAACGCCTTCCCCGGCGCGCTCGGCGAGGTGGTCCGCGCGCTGCCCTGGGCCTCGCTGCTCCAGGCCCCCGCGGACGCCCTGATGGGCCGCGCCGGACTGCCGGCCACGTACGCCTTCCAGGGCGCCTGGGCGGTGGCGCTCCTCGCGGCCGGGCGCCTGCTCCAGTCGGTGGCGACCCGGCGGGTGGTGGTCCAGGGTGGCTAGGTCCAGGGTGGCTGGGTCCAAGGAGGCTGGGCCCAAGGTGGCTGGGTCCAGGAGCCGCGCGGCGGGGCAGGGACGGGTCGGGGCGCGGCTGGCGGACGGTCTGCGCGCCTACCGCATGATCGCCGGCATGTGGATCCGCTCCACGATGGCCTACCGCGCCTCCTTCGTGATGACCACCTTCGGCAACTTCGGGGCGACCGCCCTCGACTTCGTGGCCATCCTGCTGATGTTCTCGCAGGTCGACGCGCTCGGCGGCTACACCCTGCCCGAGATCGCCTTCCTGTATGGCGTCGCGGGCATCGCCTTCGGACTCGCCGACCTCGCGATCGGCTCGATGGACCGGCTGGGGCGGCGGGTGCGCGACGGCACGCTCGACACCCTCCTGGTGCGCCCGGCGCCGGTGCTCGCGCAGGTCGCCGCCGACCGCTTCGCGCTGCGCCGCCTCGGCCGGATCACCCAGGGGCTGCTGGTCTTCGGGTACGCCGTCGCCGCACTCGACATCGCCTGGACCCCGCTGAAGGTGCTGATGGTCCCGTTCATGATGCTCAGCGGCGGTGCGATCTTCGCGGCGGTGTTCGTGGCGGGCGGCGCCTTCCAGTTCGTCGCGCAGGACGCCTCCGAGGTGCAGAACTCCTTCACGTACGGCGGCCAGACGCTGCTCCAGTACCCGCCGACCGTCTTCGCCGCCGACCTGGTGCGCGGAGTGACCTTCGTCGTGCCGATCGCCTTCGTCAACTGGCTGCCCGCGCTGTATGTGCTGGGGCGGCCGTATCCGCTCGACCTGCCGACGTGGGTGGCCTTCACCCCGCCCCTGGTCGCGGCGGCCTGCTGCGCGCTGGCGGGGCTCGCCTGGCGTGCGGGACTGCGTTCGTACCGGAGTACAGGGAGTTAGGGATGCCAGACGGTGACTTCATCACGCTCGACCGCGTCGAGAAGGTCTTCGACGTGCGCCGCAAGACCGGCTTCCTGCGCAGCGAGCGGCGGCGGGTGCGGGCGGTGGACTCCCTCTCCTTCACCGTGGCGCGCGGCGAGATGGTCGGCTACATCGGCCCGAACGGCGCCGGCAAGTCGACCACCATCAAGATGCTGACCGGGATCCTGACGCCGAGCGGCGGCCGGCTGCGGGTCGCCGGCATCGACCCGTCCCGCGAGCGGACCCGGCTCGCGGCCCGTATCGGGGTCGTGTTCGGGCAGCGTACGACGCTGTGGTGGGACCTGCCGCTGATCGACTCGTACCGGCTGATGCACCGCATGTACCGCATCCCGGACGGGCGTTATCGCGAGAACCTCGACCGCTGTGTCGAACTCCTCGAACTGGGCGATCTGTTGGACGTTCCGGTCCGTCAGCTCTCCCTCGGCCAGCGGATGCGCGGCGACATCGCGGCGGCCCTGCTGCACGATCCCGAGGTGCTGTACCTGGACGAGCCGACGATCGGCCTCGACGTCATCAGCAAGGCCAGGGTCCGGGAGTTCCTGCGGGAGCTGAACGCCGAGCGGGGCACGACGGTGCTGCTCACCACGCACGACCTCCAGGACATCGAGCAGTTGTGCGGACGCGTGATGGTCATCGACCACGGGCGGCTCATGTACGACGGTCCCCTGGCCGGGCTGCACGAGGTGGGCGACAGCGAGCGCACGCTCGTGGTCGACCTGGCGCGTGAGCTGCCGCCGATCGAGGCGGCGCCCGCGCGCGTGGTGAAGGTCGAGGGGCCCCGGCAGTGGCTGGCCTTCCCCGCCTCGGAGTCGGCGGCCCCGCTGGTGGCCAGGATCGCGGCGGCGTATCCGCTGGTGGACCTGTCGGTGCGGGAGCCGGACATCGAGGCCGTGATCGCGAAGATGCTTCAGTCCATGGGCGACACTCCCCAACCCCCGCCGGAGCAGGCGGAGCACGTGGTCTCGTAGCCCGGCGGGCGGGGAACTCGTAGGCTGCTGTCCATGACCGACGAGGAACCCTCGGAGCTGCGTGCCTCCGACGCCGATCGTGAACGAGTCGCCGAACAGCTGCGGGACGCCGTCGCGGAGGGCCGTCTCGACATGGAGGAGTTCGAGGAGCGGCTGGAGGCGACCTACAAGGCGCGCACCTACGGGGAGCTGACGCCGATCACCCGTGACCTGCCGGCCGCCGGTGTCGGCGCACCCCCGGTCTCGATGGTCAAGCAGCCCGCGCCGAGCGGGAGTTGGGCCGAGCGGATCGTCGGGGGCGACGGCTCGTCCAGCTGGGCCGTGGCGATCATGGCGGGGTTCCAGCGCAAGGGGCGCTGGACGGTGCCCAAGCGGTTCAACTCCTTCGCCTTCTGGGGCGGCGGTGAGATCGATCTGCGCGAGGCGTACTTCGCGGACCGCGAGGTCGTCGTCAACTGCGTGGCGATCATGGGCGGGATGAACGTCGTCGTACCGCCGGGCGTCGAGGTCGTCGTCCGCGGCATCGGCGTCATGGGCGGCTTCGACCACCGTGAGGAGGGCGTCCCGGGCGAGCCCGGCGCCCCCCGCGTGATCGTCACCGGGTTCGCCTTCTGGGGCGGCGTCGGCGTGGAGCGCAAGCTGACCCGGGCCGAGCGGCTGCGGCTGAAGGAACAGCGCCGGCAGGAGAAGCTGGAGCGCAGGGCCGCCCGCAAGGAGCTTCAGGGGTCCGGGAGCGACGGCCGTGACGTCCGCGACACCCTCGATGAGCTGGACGACGTGTACGACACCGCCCGCGAGGCGCTGGAGGAGCACCGCGACCTGGTGCGCGAGCGCCACGAGGAGCGCCGGGAGCGGCACGCGCAGCGCCACGAACTGCACCGGGAGCGCCGGGAGGCCCGCCGGGAGGACCGGGACCGCCGCCGCCACCGGGACTGACTCCGCGGGCCCTTCCCCGGCATGACCGGCCGAGCAGTTTCTACAGCTCGGCCGGGACCGCGCCCGTCAGGTCCGCCAGGTCGATCGCGTCCGCCATCGTGCGGTAGCCCTTGTCGCTCGGGTGGAGATGGTCGCCCGAGTCGTAGTCGGAGCGCAGCTTGCGCGGGTTGTACGGGTCGCGCAGCGCCTTGTCGAAGTCGACGACGGCGTCGTACACCTGGCCCGCGCGGATCTGCGCGTTGATGGCCTGGCGCACCGTCTCGCGGTAAGGGGTGTAGCCGCGGTGGCCCTGGAACGGCATCAGCGTCGCGCCGACGACCCGCAGTCCGCGCGCGTGCGCCTGCCGGACCAGGGTGCGCAGCCCGGCCACGATCCGGTCGGGGTCGGCCCGGCCCGGGTTCCGCAGGATGTCGTTGACGCCGAGGTCGATGACGACCGCCTTGACGTTCGTACGGTCGAGCACGTCACGTCCGAAGCGGGACAGCCCGCTCGGGTTCTCGGCGGGGCGGCCGAGGCCCGCGGCCAGCACCTGGTTGCCGCTGATGCCCTGGTTGACGACGCTGTAGCGGGGCACGTCGCCGGTGCCGGCGGAGGCCCGCAGCCGGTCCGAAAGGATGTCCGTCCAGCGGCTGTTGGTGCCCACGGTCGAGGTCACGCCGTCGGTGAGGGAGTCGCCGATCGCCACGAGGGTGCCGCTCGACTCGTTGCTCAGCACGTCCAGCGCGGTGAGGTAACGCCAGTACGTCGTCTGCTCGGTGTACGCCGTCGCGGTGACGTCCTCCACGCGGTCGCCCTGGGCCGCGTACGAGATCTGCCGCGCCTGCGGGTGGTAGGTGACCGGGCCCGACGGGGTCGGGGAGTAGGTGGTCACCAGGACGTCGCTGTCGTGCGGGATCGTGACGCGCACGGCGTCGCTGAGCACCTGCTGACCCGCGGGCACGATCACCGAGGTGGCGCCGTCGAAGGTGAGCCGGCGCATGGTGCCGGTGCTGGCGGCCGCGCTGTTCGCCGTGGCGGCGACCGCGATCGTGGCGTGGGTGATGGTCAGCGGCTGCTGGCCGAAGAGATTGGAAAGCGTGACGCGGGCACCCGTACCGCCGATGCCGGCGTGGACGACGTTGCGCACGGACCGGCCCGCCAGGCCGTCCGTCTCGGTGCCCGGCTCGGCCCCCGCGGGGGAGGCCGACCAGGCGCCGACCCAGGTGCCGGTGGAGGCCGGGGCGGCGGAGTTGCGTGGGGGGCGGTCGTCGGCGAGGGCGCTCTGGTCCTGGCCGTCGTCCGCCCCGGCGCCTATGTATATGGCGGCTGAGATGGCCACGATGAGTGTGCATATCGCGGCCAGCAAGGCATAACCGTGACGCTTGGTCATGCGGTGCGTGTCTCCTCGGGCAATGGGAGCCCGAGGCTCCGATGTGATGACCCCATGATGCGTCATGGGGTAGGAGGAACCGGAACGGACCCCCGCTGATTCCCCCGCCCGAACAGACGCGGGGAACTCCTGTTCCGTTCCAGGAGTCGGTCAGGAAGGGACAATGTGTACAAGGTCACCGAACGGGTGGAGCGGATGGAACGTACGAACACGGAAGAACTGGGCGCCGCAGGGCAGCATGCCCGGCCCGGCGCCGCCACGAACCGCGCGATGACCTCCTTCAGCCCCGCCGACGAGGAGAAGCGCAGGGGCGTGCGCCGGATGAAGGCCACGGCGACCGCGATGCTGCTCTTCGTCGCGCTCGTGTACGTCGTCGCCAAGTGGGCGTCCCACCAGGGCGCCGGCCCCTGGGCGGGCTATGTCGCGGCCGCGGCCGAGGCGGGCATGGTCGGCGCGCTGGCCGACTGGTTCGCGGTCACGGCCCTCTTCAGGCACCCCCTCGGCCTGCCCATCCCGCACACCGCGATCATCCCCACCAAGAAGGACCAGCTCGGCGTCTCCCTGGGCGAGTTCGTCGGTGAGAACTTTCTCTCCTCCGACGTGGTGCGGAGCCGGCTGCGCGCCGTCGGCATCGGCAGCCGCCTCGGCGCCTGGCTCGCGGAACCCGAGCACGCCGACCGTGTCACCGCCGAGCTGGCCACCGCGCTCAGGGGCGCCCTCACGGTCCTGCGTGACTCCGATGTGCAGGCGGTGGTCGGCGAGGCCATCACACGGCGCGCCGACGCCCAGGAGGTGGCGCCCGGCATAGGGAAGATGCTGGAGCGGATCGTCGCGGACGGCGGCCACCGGCGGGTCGTCGACCTGGTCTGCGCCCGCGCGCACGACTGGCTCGTCCTGCACGACGAGCAGGTCATGGACGCGGTGCAGGGCGGCGCCCCCGGCTGGACCCCGCGGTTCGTCGACAAGAAGGTCGGCGAGCGCGTCTACAAGGAGCTGCTCCGCTTCGTCACGGAGATGCGCGACGCCCCCGCGCACCCGGCCCGTGGCACCCTCGACCGTTTCCTCACCGACTTCGCCTCCGACCTCCAGTCCGACACGGACACCCGCGTCCGCGTGGAGCGCCTCAAGGGCGAGGTGCTCGGCCGCGGCGAGGTCCAGGACCTGATCGCGTCCGCCTGGACGGCCGTACGCTCCATGATCGTGTCGGCCGCCGAGGACGAGCGCAGCGAGCTGCGGCTGCGCGTGCGGGCCTCGCTGCTGAAGCTGGGTGCCCGGTTGGCCACGGAGTCGAAGTACCAGACCAAGGTGGACGGCTGGCTGGAGGGCGCGGCGGTGTACGTGGTGACGACGTACCGGGACGAGATCACCTCCCTGATCACGGACACGGTCGCGAGCTGGGACGCCGAGCACACGACGAAGAAGATCGAGGCGCACATCGGCCGTGACCTGCAGTTCATCCGGATCAACGGCACGGTGGTGGGATCGCTCGCGGGACTGCTGATCTATACGGTGTCGCGCCTTCTGGGGGCGTGAAATACGCCGTCGAGGGCATCCGGGAGTGCGTCACACAGGAGTGGTCACTCGAGGGAGAGAGCCATGTCGGCTTCAGCGCCACAGGCCCATGGTCCGGCCGCCACCGGAACCGTCACGACGGACGTACCGGCCCGCTTGGACCGGCTGCCGTGGTCCCGCTGGCACTGGATGATCGTCATCGGCCTGGGAACCGTATGGATCCTGGACGGCCTGGAGGTCACCACGGTCGGCAACATCGCGGGCAGGTTGTCCGAGGACGGCAGCGGCCTGTCCATCACCTCGGCCCAGGTCACCGGTGTCGCTGCGGCGCTCTATGTGGCGGGCGCCTGCGCGGGCGCCCTGTTCTTCGGCTGGCTGACCGACCGCTTCGGCCGCAAGAAGCTCTTCATGGTCACTCTCGTGGTCTACCTCTCGGCGACCGCGCTGACCGCGCTGTCCTTCAATTCCTGGTGGTTCTTCACCTTCCGGTTTCTGACCGGCTTCGGCATCGGCGGCGAGTACGCGGCCATCAACTCGGCGATCGACGAACTCATCCCCGCCAAGTACCGCGGCCGCGTCGACCTGATCATCAATGGCAGCTACTGGCTGGGCGCGATCGGCGGAGCGCTGTTGTCCATCGTGATGCTGGACACGTCGATCTTCCCCAAGGACCTCGGCTGGCGGCTCACCTTCGCCCTCGGCGTCGTCCTCGGGCTGGTGATCCTGCTGGTCAGGCGGCATGTGCCGGAGAGCCCGCGGTGGCAGTTCATCCACGGCCGCGGCGAGGACGCCGAGGCGCTGGTGTCCTCCGTGGAGCGGGAGATCGAGCAGGAGAAGGGGGAGCCGCTGCCCCGCGCGGAGAGCGAGATCACCATCGAGCAGCGCAAGAGCATCGGCTTCGGCCTCATCGCGAAGACGGTCTTCGGGCGCTATCCGAAGCGTGCGGTGCTCGGCCTCGCCCTCTTCATCGGACAGGCGTTCCTCTACAACGCGATCACCTTCGGCTTCGGCGCCATCCTCACCACGTTCTACGACGTGCCGACCGGCGGCACCGGCTACTACTTCGCCGTCATCGCGGCCGGCAACTTCATCGGCCCGCTGCTGCTCGGCAAGCTCTTCGACACGGTCGGCCGCCGGATCATGATCGCGTCGACGTACCTGCTCTCCGGTCTCCTCCTGTTCGGCACGGCCTGGCTCTTCGACCGGGGCTCGCTGAGCGCGATGACGCTGACGGCCTGCTGGTGCGCCGTGCTGTTCTTCGCCTCGGCGGGCGCCTCCAGCGCCTATCTGACGGTCTCCGAGGTCTTCCCGATGGAGACCCGCGCGATGGCCATCGCCTTCTTCTACGCGCTCGGCACGGCCGCCGGCGGCATCAGCGGCCCGCTGGTCTTCGCGGACCTCACGGAGTCCGGCGTGGTCGGCGACACGGTGCTCGCCTTCCAGATCGGTGCGGGGCTGATGTGTGCGGCGGGCCTGGTCGCCGCGTTCCTCGCGGTGAACGCGGAACGGCGCTCGCTGGAGGACATCGCGGAGCCGCTGTCGGTGGCGCAGACGACGGCGCCCGCGCCCGCGTCGGCGTCGGGGACCTGAGGGCCTGAGGGCCTGAGGGCCTGAGGTTCTGAGTACGTGAGGTGAGTACGCGTACTCTGTCGGCCCGGCGCCCGCACCGTGACCCTCGTACGTATGACCGAGAAGCTGTTGAGCCCTCTGCACACGCGCCCCTGGCCCGAGCGCTGGCTGACCCGCGTGCTCGGCGCCGCCCTCGCCTCGGCGGCGTATCTTCTCTGCCTGCCATGGGACCTGAACAACCGGGCCCCGTCACCGGGGGCCGTCGAGGAGACGACCCCGGTGACGGGTGTGGGCGTCGTCGCGCTCGCCGTGATCCTGCTGGCCCTGGCGGCCTACTTCGGCCACCGGGACTCGCTGGGCTGGCCGGTGCTGCTGGTGGCCGTACCGCCGGCGGCACTGCTGTACGTCTCCCTGCGCACGCACCCGGGGCCGCCGGACGGGTTCGCGGGTGTGTGGCCGCTGGTCTGGGGGTTCTTCACGCTGCTGATCGGGGTCGGAGTGCTGGTCGCGGCGGCGGTGGCGCGGGAGTTCAGGGCAGACTTGGTGGACGAGGAGCTGAGCCTCGCTCACCGCCGGTGACGGCGGGCTACGGGCCGTAGAAGTACCGGGTTACTGGCCGAGATGTACCGGGCCACGGGCCGAGAGGCACCGCTCCACCGGCGCCTACTGGCCGTAGAAGTACTGCGACCCCTTCTCGATGAAGTGCGAGGCGTAGACGCGTCCGAGGGCCGGCTTGCCGCGGTACATCGCCACGTACCGGCGCGCGCTGTCGACCACGACGGGCCGTGTCATGCAGGCGAACTTGAGGCGCTGCTGCTCCTCCGCCCACTGGACGGCGGCCGGGTCGATCCGGTCGCTGACCAGCACGGGGAAGGCGCCGACCCCGTTCTGCAGGCCGACGGGGAGACCGCCCTTGGTGTCCTTGGCGTACTTCATCACCTGGTCGGTGAAGGTGGAGATGACGGGAACGGTCACCTCCGGGACCGCCGCGGCGACGGTGAACAGGTGCAGCCTCGTCGCCATCCAGCTCAGCCGGAAGTCGGCCCGCCGCCCCACCAGGACGGGCACCCCGGCCCAGTCCTCCCACCGGGTGGTACATCCGTCGGCCGACAACTGGCGCTCCACGAACGTCAGGTAGGCCCCCGGCGTCGACTGCTCTTGCTGTGCGTACATGGGCGGGATCCTATGCGCCCGTGGTGGACCCCGGTCGAATGATCATCAGGATGGTGACGGTGGCCCACAGAAGGTTGAAGATTCCGGTGAACATGGCCAGCTGAACCGTCGCCGCGCGGTCTCCCGCGCCCTCCATGATCGCGCTCTGCCGGGGCAGCACCAGCGCGCCGAGGACCACGGCCGCGAGCGCGGTCAGCGCGATCGAGACGATCAGCCAGGCGTCCCCGAGCACACCCATGCTGCTCGCCGTGGCGAATCCGAAGACGGGGACGACGACGCCGACGGTGGCGTACACGCGGCAGATGCTGTGCAGCAGCCGGGTGGTCGCGAGAGCTTGCGCGTCGTCCGGCGCGGCGAGGGCCTTGCGCGCGGTCGGCGGGAACATGCTCGCGGCGACCGTGACGGGCCCGATGGCGACGATCGCGGCGATGACGTGGACGGCGAGGAGGAACTTGGTCACGGGGTGACGGTAGGGGCGGGGAGGATCTTGCAGAAGTGGCGGTTCTGCCAGTAGTCAACGGATTCCCGCCATGCCGGGCGCGCCAGGCTTTTCCCGACAGGATGCTGCACGCGGTTTGCCGGGATGTCCGGGATTTCTGTTTTTCCGGGGCTCCCGGGGCTCCCGGTGGGGGCGCGCGGGCGCGGGCAGGCGGCTTGCGGGTGCCGGCAGGTGGCTTTTCGAGGGCCTGACCCGGCTGACCGTAATCCGTTGTGCGCCTACGCTTCAGCCATGCACACCGTGGCCGTACTGGCGCTCGACCAGGTCATCCCGTTCGACCTCTCCGCCCCGATCGACACCTTCGGCTGGGCCCGGCTGCCGGACGGCCGGGCGGCGTACCGGATCCGGGTCTGCTCGGCTTCGGCGGACGACGAGGTGAGCGCGGGCCTGTTCGCGCTGCGTGCCCCGTACGGTCTGGAGGCGCTGGCCGAAGCGGACACGATCATCCTGCCGGGCGTCGCCGACCCGACCGTCCCGCTCCCGCCGGGCGTGGCGGAGGCGCTGTGCGCGGCGGCCGCGAACGGCACGCGTATCGCCTCGGTCTGCGTCGGCGCCTTCGTCTTCGCCGCCACCGGCCTGTTGGACGGGCTGCGCGCGACCACCCACTGGGTCGCGGCCCAGGACCTGGCGGCCAGGTACCCCGCCGTGACCGTCGACCCGAACGTCCTCTACGTCGACAACGGCCAGTTCCTCACCTCGGCGGGCGCGGCCGCGGCCCTCGACATGTGTCTGCACATGATCCGCATGGATCACGGTTCCGCCGTCGCCGCGCATGCCGCCCGGATGTCCGTCATGCCGCTCGAACGGGAGGGCGGACAGGCCCAGTTCATCGTCCACGACCAGCCGCCGGTACCGGCCGGCACGACCATGGAGCCGCTCCTCGGCTGGCTGGAGGAGAACGCGGGCCGTGATCTGACCCTGGACGACATCGCCGCCCACGCCGGCATGAGCACCCGTACGCTCAACCGCCGCTTCCGCGAGCAGACCGGCACGACTCCGTTGCAGTGGCTGCACCTGGCGCGGGTGCGGCGGGCGCAGTATCTGCTGGAGGCGACGACGTACCCGGTCGAACGGATCGCGTCGCAGGCGGGGTTCGGCTCACCGACGGCGTTCCGGGAACGGTTCCGGCGGGTGGTGGGGACGAGTCCGTACGCGTACCGCAAGGCCTTCCGGGGAGCCGACGACGGCCGGCCCGGACCGCGGGGCGCGCTCGCGGCCCCCGGCGCCCACTCGTCGTCCGGCAGCTCCTCGACGTAGCCCTGTCGCCGACCTCGGGACACCCTGGCCGGACCCGAGGGGCGTTCCGCACCGGAGGCCAGGAGGGGGCAGGAGGTCAGGCGCGCCGGTCCGCGACGGCCCAGGAGGCCAGCGCCACGGCTCCGGCCACCCCGAACACGGCGGGCCACGCGCCCACCTTCTTGGCGAGCGGGTGGGACCCGGCGAAGGCGGCGACATACGCGGCGGTGAGCGCCCCGGCGGCCTTCCCGCCGGCCTGCCGCCGCCACTGCTGCGCGGCCGCGGCCCCGGCGGTGGCCAGGACGACTCCGCCCAGCTGCCGCTTCTTGGTCCAACGGGCCACCCCGTACCCGCCGACGAGCCCGCTCGCGGCGACCACTGCCGTAGGAACCTTCGCCATCACTGCCTCCTGCTGCCGCGTCGCCGCGCCTGTGCCGGTGTTGTTCGGGACGAACCGAGGCTAACGCGCCGGTTCTGACCTTCCGGCGCGACCCCCGGCGCGACGCTTGAGCCGGAGGTTGTCATCGCGATGACTCACCTCTGTGTACGGAGGTGCGTCATCGGCCTGACCTGGACGCCCCCGATGTCATCGAGGCCTTGAGCACGTCGCGTTTCGCGGCGACATGGCGTGCGACGACACCCCTCTCGGCCGCGCTGAGCACGCGCTTCTCCACCGACCGCTGCACCCTGCCGATGGTCTTCGCGAGCTCCGCCCGCGCCTGGCACCGGGCGTCCGCCGTCGCCGTACGGATCTCCTCGCGGCCGAGTGCCCGCAGCGACGTCGGGTCGGCAGCGGCCTTCGCCAGACGACCGTTCAGCCGGGCCCGCGATGCCTGCGGATCGTCGGCGGGGTGTCCCGTCTCCGCCATGCAGGCGGACCAACGCCGGATCGCCGCACGGTAGTCGGGGTCCTTCTCGACGGCGGCCAGAACCCGGGTCGACAGTGCCGCGACCACAGGTTCGGTCCGGTCCCAGTCCGCGCCGTACACCTCGGCGCGCGCCCGGGCCACGCAGCCGTCCGCGAAGTACTCGACGCGGGAGCCGTCCGGCAGCCGGACCGACACCCGGTGCTTCGCGGTGCCGGTCAGCGCCCGTCGCCACGCGGGGGCGCGGGACTCGTCGCCGGAGGGAGGCGGGGAGGACCGGAGGTACAGGTACTCGCCCACGATGCCGTACCCGTCGGCGGCCGCCTTGCGCGGCCCCAGCAGCCCGTACGGATTCGTCTCCTCGCTCCGCGCGGAGGCGACCCGGGGCTGCGGCGTGTAACGCTGACCGCGCGCCGCCATGCACGGTGCGATGGCCTGTTCCTCCAGGTCGTGGAGGCGTACGGCTTGGGCGTGGCTGAAGGAAGCGGCGCCGGACAGCGGACGTACATCGGGCGGCTCGGACGCGGCCGGCCCGTGACCGGCCGCTCCGTCGAGAGAGCAGCCGGCCAGGACCGAGGCGAACAGCACTGCCAGCGCCGTCGGCACTGCGGCACGCCGCGCGGGGAGTGTGCTCACACGCACCAGTCGTTCGAGGCCACGTTGTGCCAGTACACCGTCCCGGCCAGGGTGGGATTCGTGTAGCCGCGGTCGAGAACGTAGCTGGATCCGGTCTTGTTGAGGCCGGAGAAGATGCGCACGTTGCAGCTGTTGCCGTGGTTGTAGAGCGACTCGGCGTTGTTGAACTTGTTGTACTGGAGGAGGTTGTTGTTGTCGCCGGACACGGTTCCGGGGTCCCCCGAGCCGTTGGTGCCGAGGTAGGCGCACAGCGACCCGGCGGGACAGTCCGACCACGCCGCGTTCGCGGGGCCGGCCGTCGCGAGGGCCCCGACAGCGGCCAGCGCCGCACCTCCGAGGGCAATACCGCTCCGCACGAGAATCCGATGCATAACGAGTTCCTTCCACGTAGGGAAAGCTCTGCGACGACGCCACAGTGGATGGCAGCCATGGGCAGCCGGTGGCAGTCATGGGCAGCCGGCGGCAGCCATGGGCAGCCGGTGGCGGTCGATGGCGGTCGTTCGGCAGCAGACTCGCCCAGAAGCGGATGTCCCATCAGGGGAAGGGCGTGGGATGAGACGTCCTGGGACGCTCGCGCCCCTCCTGCCTCAGACGTGGTACGTACGCGACTGCCAGATCGGGAAGCGGGGGACGGCGGAGGGACAGATACACCCGTCGCACGGTCTGCGCGCCGCGGCACCCCGTTCCGACAGGAGGCCGGTGACAGCCGCGGCCAGCGCGCCCACGGCCACCCCGGCGACGAAGGCGCCGAGCGTGACCGGCCGACCGCGCGCACCGCCGCGGTTGCGTCCGCGGTCGTGGGCGGGGCCCTCGTCGGCGGGGCTGTCGGCGGTGAGGCCGCGCCCGGCCACCGCGGACTCGGGGGCCGCCTCCGGGGCACTGCCTCCGCTCAGCAACAGGCTGCCCGCCTCGTCCCCCAGCGCGGAGGCGAACTGCTCCACCGCCGCGCGGGGCACCGGCTTCTTCCCGTTGAGGAACCGCTCCCACGACGACCGGCTGTAGTGCGTTCTCGCGGCGAGCTTGCTGAAACTGAGGCCGGACACCTCCTTGAGCCGGCGCATCTCCCCGGCGACCCGCTCCCGATCCTGCTCCAGGGCCCACCGTTGCGACGGCAGCCGGTCGACGTCTCTCATACGTCCCCCTGTGTCCTACGTGTCCCGCGTAGTACCGGTCGCGGGGACCGAGGCCCCCGCAGCCAGCAAACAGGGAATGGGACAGAAGGGACAGACGTTTCACGGCCGATTCCACTGGCATATGGAGCTGATCCGGCAAGGCGCCCAGAACGCGTCCATTGCCTGCTGTGTCGCCATTCCCGCCTGCCTCCAACGGAGTTACTCCCTCGACCCATGACGCGGCCTGCGCAGGGACCGAGAGACACGGTGCTTGTCACCGGTCACGACGCTAGAGACACCGAGTCAGCCGCCTCCAGCAGTGTGCATAAATGTGCATGGATTCACTCTCCAGCAAGTGAAGGCCACCTCACGCCTCTTGACGACGCACTCGAAGAGGAGGACTTTGATGCACATCAGTGCACATGCAGAAGAAGAGAGGCAGTCATGGCCTTACGGCTCATCGGTATCGATCCCGAGACAGGATAGAGCGGATCACCCACGGCCTGGGTGGACCTGGCGAACGCCGACATCGTGCTGCAGAGCTACATTGCCGACGACCGGACACGAACCGAGTGCGTGGGGAACACCGCTCCGGGGCACGACAAGGGCATCCCCGAGCACGAGACAGTGATCCGCCTTCCCGTGCATCTGGTGCCGCTGCTGAGGGAGGCCTGCGATGCCGCAGAACGAGCTGCGCTTTGACGATCTCCTCGAAGCGGCCCGGCACTCAGCCGTCCACCTGGAAATGCGAGACGCGTATGGAGTCGGCGATGAGGACGCCGATTTCAACGAGTGGCAGCGCAGCGGCAACCGAGACTCCGACCCCAGCTCCCCATACTGGGCGCCCTGGGTTGACCTGATCTCCCGCGCAAGGGACCGCGGAGTCACCGTCCGCAGGGCGCGTATCGTCTCCGAACCCGTAACGGACTACATCCGTTACGAGCACGCCGGAACCCCCGTCAACATTCAGGCAGGCGAGCAGGTCCGCTGGCTGTCGAGGCGAAACGCCAGCGACCTGATGCTTCCCGGCTGTGACCTATGGATCTTCGACGGCGCGCAGGTGCTGTTCAACCACTTCACCGGCAGCGGAGACTGGGCGGACCCGCCGCTCGAGCTGCGCACCGAGCCAGGCATAGTCAAACAATGCGCGGACGCCTTCGAGGCGGTGTGGGAGCGCGCCATCCCGCACGATCAGTACGAGATCCACTAACAGGAAGCACCGGACAGGCCAGTTCATGCCCATCTCCCCCTCGTCATCGGCTCAAGAGGCTCGCAAGAACGTCGCGAGCCGACTGCGCGAGCTGCGGAAGGAGGCGGGGCTCACGGTCGTAGAGCTGGCCGGCCGGTGCGGCTGGCACCACGCCAAGACGTCACGCATCGAGAACGCCAAGACGCCTCCGTCACCGATGGACATCCGCCGATGGTGCTCCGCCTGCCGAGCCGAGAACCGCGCGGACGACTTGATCGCCGCATCGCGGGACGCGGAGTCCATGTACATGGAGTGGCAGCGGCAGGTCCGTCAGGGGCTGCGGCAACTGCAGGACAGCTACGTAAAGCTGTACCGCTCGACCCACCTCTTCCGTGTCTACTCGCCCACCCTGGTCCCGGGCCTCCTGCAAACCGAGGGATACGCGCAAGCCGTACTCAGCACCAACGCCCAACTGCTCGACGTCCCCAACGACGCCGAGCAGGCCGCAGCCGCCCGCCTCGAACGCTCCCAGATCATCCACGAACCAGGCCGTCGGTTCGTGATGCTGATCGAAGAAGCCGTCCTCTACTACCAGTTGGGCGACGGTGACGCGATGGCGGCCCAGCTCGGCTACCTGCTCACCGCCGGAGCCCTCCCCGCGGTCTCGCTCGGCATCATCCCCAGGGCCACGCCGGCCCGTGCCCTGTGGCCACAGGAACTGTTCCACGTGTACGACGACAGCCTCGTATCCGTGGAACTCCTCTCCGCCCAGGTCAACATCACCCAACCATCCGAAGTCGAGCTGTACTTGAAGGCCTTCGAGCGGCTGCGCGGCATGGCGGTCTACGGAGCAGACGCACGCGCCTTGATCTTGCAGGCGATAGAGGCACTGCAGTAGTCGTGAGTCGCGTCGCGAGGCGAACTCGTCCTCCGGTACCGCTCAGTCGCCGGAGCACCCGAAGATGCCCAAGTGGGTCGGCTTTTCATCGGTGTACAGAACGACGTACACGCCGGTCCACCGCATGCGGCACTCGTCGAGAAGCGTCTCCTCAGAGCTGGACGGACCGGTGAGAGCCGCCTCGGCCTGTTCGAGCAGCTCCTGGAACCGGGCGGGCGACGGCCGGTCGGTCCCGAAGTGATGCACGAGACGTTCGCGCCCCAACGGGCGCAGGGTTCCGTAGTCCTTGTCGCTGTGCTCCGAGGGGGCGGCGGTCGTGTGGACGACGCGGTCGATGTCGAGGATCGAGTGGGTCCCCTCCTCGCCCATGAACTCCTCGTCCTCCCACAACTCCGCAAGGCTCCGGTAATCGTCGTCGTCCCCGTACAGCTCCTCGAAGACCTGCGCGTGCAGAGCCTCCAGAGACTCCTCGACACTGCCTTCGTACGCAGTGACGTACTCCCAACCACTGGCACCCATCGCGCCGCCCCTCCCGGTTTGAGATCCATGAGATCGACGCCACCTTAGGGAGGACCACTGACATCGGCAGCCAGCGCTTGTGTGGCGAGCCCGGCGGGGCAAGCGGTCGACGAGGGGCCCAGCCGTCACGCGGTACGCCACCGGCATGGACCCCCTCTGACTCAGCCCAGCTCCCCCCGCTTCAACGCCCGTACAAAGGCGTGCCAGGCCAGTCCTGGAACACCGACGACCGGCCCTCCGAGGCGCTTTGAGTCGCGTATGAGGGCGTTGTCATCGGAACTGGCACACTCGACGCATTCACCACCGGCGCCGTTGCTGTACGACGACGTGAACCACATCGAGCTGTCGTCGACCTTGGACTCTGCAATGCTCACCTGGCGTATTCCTTCAGAACAGATTTGATCAGCCGGCTGGAACGTTGAGGACTCAGGGCCGCTGCCCGCAGACCGTCGAAGGCCCTGGTGTACTCACGTACATGGTGCTCGCCTTCCAGATAGACGGCATCGGTGATGCCGTCCCGGTACACGATGTCCGGGTCTTCCTGATCAGGGAAGCCAAGCATGGTGAACGAGCCGGTGGCCGGATAGGTGCCCGAGTCGAAGGGGAGTACTTGCAGGGTCACGCTCGGCAAATCAGCTGCATCCAGCACGCGTTCGAGCTGTTCCCGCATGAGAGAGCTGTCCCCGATGACATTGCGCAGCGCGCCCTCGTTCACCACGAACCAGGCGTCCGGGGCGTCTGATCGCGTCAGCATGGCCTGGCGCTCCATGCGTACCCGTACCGCCCGGTCGATGACCTCGGCGGACAGGTGCGCACCGGTCTTGTGGAGTTCACCGGCGTAGGCCGCAGTCTGCATGAGGCCGGGCAGCAACTCGCACTGGTACTGGCGAAACGTGGAAGCGTCCTGCTCCAGGCCGATGTAGATGTTGAACCATTCCGGAACACCGGCACCGTGCACCTGCCACCAGCCGCGCGTCTTGGCCTGTCGGGCCAGCGACATGAGGAATTCGCGCAGCTCGTCACTCGTGTCGTAGAACCGACACAAGGCGTCGATGTCGGACGGTTGGACCCGGCCGCTGCCCGTTTCCATCCGGTTGACCTTGGAGCCGCTCCAGTCCAGCGCCTCGCCGACCTGGGCGCAGGTCAGCGCGCCCTTCTCGCGGAGCTTCTTCAGCTCGATCGAGAGACGGCGACGTCGTGCCGTCGGTGAACCGGCCATCTCAACCCTCTTTCGAGTAACGGGTGTTCAGTCTCGCGCCAAGGGGGATGATTGCCAATCACTCAGAAGTGGGAATCCCGCCGTGCACATTGCATGGCGGGATGCGTTCCCGTCATCCTGCCAGTGACGCAACTCGCTGTGAGTGTGCGTAACGCTCCGCTGATCAGGCTGAGTCAGGGGAGACGACATGCGAGGAAGGGGTCTTCGTGATCCAGGAAGCGTGTATGTCACGAAAGCCGTGGGACTTGGCCTTCACGGCTGAACCTGAGGAAGTAGCCGGCCTGCGCCGCGTCATGCGGCTACACCTGAGGGCCTGGGGCCTGTATGAGCTCATCGACGAGGCTCAACTCTGCGTGAGCGAACTCGTGTCGAACGTCATCACTCACGTCGGCCGCGGCACCCCTGCAACGCTCGCCGTGTCCATGAACGGCACCCACCTGCGCATCGAAGTCCACGACCCAGACACGCGTGCCCTGCCGACCCTCGTCCAGGCCGAAGCCGACTCTGAAGGCGGACGTGGCATGGCTCTCGTTGAGGCTGTCGCGGACCGCTGGGGCGTCCAACTCCAACCCGACCGCAAGGTCACCTGGTGCGAGCTGTCCACCAACCTGAGCTCGCCGCATGGCCATAGTGGGGGTGTTCGCGTGGCAAGAGCAGGAGCGATGCTCGGTCTCTACCGGGCAGCGCAGTTGCCGCGCATCACGGGGTCGAGCGCGTTAGGGGTGGGTGTGGCCGTAGCGGAGGAGACGGCGATCAACGTCATTGCCGACGTCCTCCGCTGGCTTCAAGCTCATGGCCGTGACGTGGATGAGGCGTTGGACCGTGCTCAGATGCACTGTGAGGCTGAGCCGGGCGGGGGCGCAGAGTGAGGCTCATCCAGGAGTAATGGCCGAGTACGTCCACACGTCGGCTGGGAGCTCATGCTGAAGACGCCAGGTGATGGCCATCGGCTTGCTGCCGGTGTGCTCCACGTACGTTGCCGGGCCTAGAAGCATCCATGGCTGAGACTTACCGATATCGGTGCTCTTGTAGCGGCGCATGAACAACAGGACGTGGCTGCCTTGTTGCTCGTGCTGTTGGTAGCGCAATCCCGTGCGGGAGTTCGCGGCGATCGCGTTCTGCGACTCCCAGTGGAAGAGCGTGGGGCTCAATGCGTAATCCTTGTAGCGAATGGTGGGAGAGAAGTCCTTCTCGTTCTTCTCCGAGGTGATCAACAGGGCGTCTGTCTTAATCTCCTCGACCCATTGGACTCCTTGCGCAAACGACCGAGGCATCTGGCCGCCGAAACGCGCAACACCAAGGGCGGCCAGGATCTCCGATCGGTTGTAAGAGCTGTGGACCTTCAGAGGGACGCTGCTGTGCGGACCCGACAGCGGGATCGGGAAGTGGTCGGACTGCTCCATGACGTACGACAGCACCTGTCGGAGCTCGTCGCGGAACACCCGCTGAGCGCGCAACGATTCAAGACCCTGCTGGAAGCTGGTGAAGCCTCCGGCGTTATCCCAGAGGTTGAAGAAGAGCATGGCGGCGTACGTCTGCTCGGTCGGAGTGAGCGACTCGTACGGGGGAGCGTCGTCCGCGAGTAGGCGAAGGTAGGCGCGGGCGCGGTCTGGGTCATCGACATGGAGAAACGAGTGGACGCGCTTGAGTAGCTCCGTCTCGCCAGACGGTGCTGCTGCATCAATCAGGCCTGCCCTGCGGAGAATCGTCGTCCAGGAGTTGTCGCTCTTGTAGAGCTCCTTGATCTCTCGGCGACTCTCGCGAAGGTAATCCGATAGACGGGGCGTGCCGTAGTCCTTCACCTCCTTTACCAGCGTCTTGACAGTCGCGCCCAGCTGGGTGCGGATGTTGTCGAGGACGAGGTCCTTGGACTTGCCCTCCAAGATGATCTGGCAACCGGAGGGGAGCTGTGGAAAGTCGTGCTCGATGTGGTCGACGAGTCGATTGCGGGAGAGGTTCGTCAAGGCCCGGAACTGCTCCTCGAAGCGGAACTCCGCTCTGTGTTGGCCAATGAAGTCGAGGACGGTGAGCACAGGCTTCGACTCGGTGCGGCGGAGGCCCCGCCCCAGCTGCTGTAGGAAGACCGTGGCGCTGCCTGTGGGGCGCAGAAGCAGCAAGGTGTCGACGTCAGGTATGTCGAGACCTTCGTTGAACAGGTCGACGGAGAAGATGACTTGGAGCTTTCCGTTGCGCAGGTCGGACAGAGCCTGCGCCCGCACACCGGCGGGTGAGTCGCTGTCCAGTGCCGCTGCCTGGAAGCCGGCCTCCCGGAAGAAGTCAGCCATGAAGTGCGCGTGAGCCTTGTTCACGCAGAAGCCGAGGGCACGCATCGCCCCCGGGTTGGAGACCTTGTCCTGGATCTGCTTGACCACGATGCGAGCGCGCGCATGGTTGCCCGTATAGAGGTTGCCAAGGTCGCGATCGGCGTACGCGCCCTGCTTCCATCCAATGCTTGTGAGGTCAGTTCCGTCCGGGATGCCGAAGTAGTGGAAGGGGCACAGCAGGTCGTTCTCTAGGGCTTCCCACAGCCGCAGTTCGGCTGCGATGCGCCCTTCAAAGAACTCGTCCTGCACGTTGAGGCCGTCCATCCGCTCAGGGGTGGCAGTAAGGCCCAACAGTTGCTTCGGCTTGAAGTGCTTGATGACCCGCCGGTAGGTGGCCGCCGTAGCGTGGTGGAACTCGTCGATGACGATGATGTCGAAGTGATCGGGAGCGAGCTGCTCCAGCCGCTGGACGTTCAACGACTGGACGCTGGCGAACACATGCTGCCAGCGACGAGGATCCTCGCCTGTGTAGAGCAGCTCTCCGAAGGACGCGTCGTCGAGCACCTCTTGGTACATGCGCAACGACTGATTGAGGATCTCCTTGCGGTGCGCCACGAAGAGCAGCCGCGGGGCGCCGCCGTCGTGTTTCTGGCACAGGGCCCGATAGTCCAGGGCCGCCATGACCGTCTTGCCGGTGCCAGTGGCCGCGACCAAGAGGTTGTGGTTCCGGCCGCGGATTTCACGCTCGACACGCAACCGTTCGAGCATGTCGCGCTGGTGCGGAAACGGGCGTACCTCAAGGCCGGACAGGTTGATCCTCAGGTCCGCCGTGCTGCTGGTACCCCCTGCCTGCGACAGGGCTTGGTCGAGCCGCTCACCGTCGTCATCAGGGTTGTATGCCTCAAACGCACTGTCATTCCAGTACGCATCGAAGGTCGCCTCGAACTTATTGAGTACGGCGGGAGTGGCGACCGACGACAGGCGTACGTTCCACTCCAGGCCATCGAGCAATGCGGCCTTGGAAAGGTTGGAGCTGCCGACATACGCGGTGTCGAAGCCGCTGTTCCGCCGGAAGAGCCACGCCTTCGCATGCAGCCGCGTGGACCGGATTTCGTAGTTGACCTTTACCTCAGCACCGAAGTCACGCACCAGGCGGTCAAGGGCATGCCGATCGGTGGCGCCGATGTACGTGGTCGTGATGACACGGATGGGCACGCCACGTTCTTTGGCAGCGCGGAGCGAATCTTCCAGCACGCGCAGGCCGTACCACTTCACGAAGGCGCAGAGCAGGTCAATCCGGTCGGCCGTAGCCAGTTCAGCGCGCAACTCGCTTCCAAGACTGGGATCCTCCGGCGAGTTGGTGATCAGGGCAGTCTCGGAGAGCGGTGTCAGTGGTCGTACGGCGTAGACACCAGGAGCTTCCTGCTCGGCCACAGCCAGGAGCTGGCGAGGTCCGTCAGCGATGAGCTCGACAGCGTCGCTGGTGTTGGGCCAGGGAGGGGCGGCCGTGTCGGCAGCGAGTGACGCCATGATCTGGTTGGCAAGGGCGACCCGTTGGTCGTGCGGCACTTGCTCAAGTCGTTGCGCTATGGCCTGGCTTAGGTGTCGAGCGATCACATGAGGAGAAGATTCCTCGCTGACATCGGCGTCGATGGTCTTCCAACCAGCCGCACTCAGCTGCTTCATCTGTACCTGCATGCGCTGGGTGATGAGCTCCTCGTACACCCCCGCGACAGGCTGCGACAGATTTCCCGCTTGACTCACGCTGGCCCCCCTGATTGCTGATGCGGCTATGACCAGTTGTAACAGGGGCCACTGACACACGGGTGTCGATCCAACGTCATTACGACGCAAGTCGGTCGGAAGTAGGTAGAGAACCGGTCTGCTCTGGACCAATGAGTGACATGAGTGATCGATCCGCTCCAGTATGGCTGAGTGGGAGAGCGAAGAATCGGTCACATAGAAGGCATCGCCCCGGCGGCGGAGTTTCACAGGCGGAAGCAGGTGAAGCGAAACAATCTGCATCGAGACACCATGAGAGGCATCTCGTGGCTCGCCGATGAGGATGGCAGCGATGTCGCCGACGCCATCGTCCTGCACGGGGGCTACGACGACGACAAGGACGACTGGTCTTGGGTGCGGTACACGGGAGCGTCGCCCGACAAGGAAAAGTACAAGGATGGGGGCGTTCCGAAGCTCCGCTGTAGCCAATCTTGGACGTATCAAGACAATGCTGCACTTAAGCGGAGCTATGAGCGCCGACACCCCATTCGTGTTATTCGTGGCTGGAAAGGGGATTCGCGATACTCCCCGATCGATTGCTATCGATATGACGGATTGTACGAGATTACGGAAATTCGTACGGCGCTATCGAAGTGGCCGGCGCCGGATGGCACGCCCATCGAGATATGTCAGTTTGATCTGAGGCGGCTCCCTGATGAGCTTCAAGACCCGACCTCGGTGGAGCAACAGATCGCCGACTTGTTGGACGAGCAGGAAGAGCTGGACCTGCCGCAAGAGCAACTGGAAGCGGCTGAAGGCGAGTCCGAGGAGGAATCGGAGGAAGAGTCCTCACAAGGGGAGAAGTTCCCCAAGACACGTGCTGCGCGGATCCAGCGACTGGTGCGTGACGCTGCGGTGTCAAGGAACGTCAAGGACCTCTATGGCGGGGAGTGCCAGGCGTGCGGTCTGCGATTGGTGGGTCCGGACGGGCGGCCGTATAGCGAGGGCGCTCATATCCGACCCCTTGGCAAGCCGCACTGTGGCCCTGACGTGGAGCCCAACGTCCTCTGCCTCTGCCCCAACTGCCATGTGCGCCTTGATATCGGGGCCATCATCATCGAAGACGACTGGTCGATCATCGTGCGTGCCGGGGAGCTCGGCGGAAACGTTCTGTCAAAGCTCAAGAGGAAGAAAGAGCACCACGTCCACTTGGACTACGTCCGCTATCACCGCGAGTGGTGGCTGGAGAAGGGTGACCCCAGCCAGGAGTAGGGCTGGGGTCGCGGCCGGCTGAGGGGCACGGGGTCGGAGCGGGTTCTCTACTCCGCCCCGTGACACTCCCCATAAACCCGCCCAGACCCACACCAACACTCACCCGTCCGCTGCGGCGGCCAAGCCACTGCCAGTCCGCGCGCCGCCAGTGTCGTCGCGTACTGCGGTAGGAGTGAGCCGTCTGCCGGGGACGAGGCCTCCGAGGCCGCGAACGCCTCGTACGACGGGACCGTGCCCGTGACGATGCCCAGGTTCGGGGTGCCGGAGGCGGACAGTTCCCTCAGGGACGCTTCTATCGTCGCGAGGTGCTGCTCGTGGGACGGGTACTCGGCGGACAGGGACGGGAACGCCGCCAGCAGTTCCGTGAGTTCCTGGGCCGGCCAGTGCAGGACGGCCACCGGGAACGGGCGGGAGAGGGCCTCCCGGTACACGCCCAGTTCCGCTCGGAGGCGGCTGATCTCCGCCTCCAGTTCCGCCGGGTTGTTCGAGCCCAGGGACCAGATCCGCTTCGGGTCGTGGAGTTCGTCCAGGGAGACCGAGGACGAGTTGAGCGTGTCCGCCCGGGTGTCCCACTCGTCGTGCGGTGCGCCCAGCATGCGGCGGACCCGGTGGCGGCCGAAGAGGAGGGGGAGGGTCGAGTACGGGGGTTCCGGTACGTCCGTCAGCAGGAGGGTCACCCCCTGCGTGAACGTTTCTTGCGCCGCCTCCAGCTCGTCGTGCTGCTCCAGCGCCTCGGCCACGATCACCCACGGGGCCGGGTCCCGCGGGGACGCGGCGCGGATTCCGTCGATGATCGCTCGCGCCTCGGCCTCGTGGCCGTACTCCCACAGGTTCGACGCCTTCAGGGCTCGTACCAGGTGGGGGTTCTCCAGGGGTGTGGAAGAGGAGAGCAGGCTGTCGTACAGCGACGTGGCGCGTGGGCGGTGGCCGGCCAGTTCCAGATGGGCCGCGGCCTGCAACAGCAGGTGTTCCGCGTCCTCGGGATACAGGCCGGCGGTCCGCTCCAGGCGTGCCGCTTCGGCGTGGTGGTCGACGTTCTCGGCAGGCGTGTCGGGGCGCATGGTTGACACCGTACTGCCGTCGGCCCGGGAAGAAGAGAGAAGTGCAGGCCAGTGGGGCCACGGGGGCACGCCTTCACACCGGCTCCGGCGGGGCCAGGGAGCGCACCGTCACTCGTGCCGGGCGGGCTCACGGGTCGCACCGTCACTCCGGAGCGGCGTGACCGTGGGTCGTACCGTCACTCCGGGCCGGCGGGGCCACCGGTCATACCGTCACTCCGTCCACCTCCAGCGTCTGCACCGCGCCCGCCGCGAACGGCACGCTCAGTGACTTTCCGCTCAGGTAGGTGTCCGAGTGCGCGGCGTAGAGGTCGCCACCGCCGCCCGTGACCGTGTTCCAGCGGCGGACCAGGCCGCCCGTGCCGCCCGTCACCGTGCTGAAGCGGGAGAGGTCGAAGGTCAGGGTCTGGGCCGACGTCGAGGTGTTCACGGCCACGATCACCAGGCGTCTGGCCGTCGCGTCGTACGCCGCCGCCGCGTAGCCGACCCCCGTGTCGACGATCGTCATCCCGGCGCGGATGTGGCGGCTGAACTGGGCCATCACGTAGTACTTCGTCTGCACCGCGCCCGGCTGGAGCGTGCTCGCGTCGTACGCGATCATCGCCCAGCCGGAGCTGGGGTCCATCACCTGCCAGTAGACCCAGGCCGTCGGGTGCAGCCAGCGGAAGTCCAGGCACAGGTTGCTCGCCAGGGTCAGGCCGGTCCCGTCGCTGTCGCCCGTCTCCGAGTTCCACAGGGCCTTGCCCGCCGTCGTCACCACGTCCGTGTACAGGAGGTCGCGGCGGCCGCCCGAGCCCTGGTAACCGTGCACGTTGACCCGGTTGACCAGCGCCTTCGTCGACGAGCCGAACGAACCCCAGGTCGTGCGGGCCAGGTCGTAGCTCGTCTCGTCCGATGCCGAGATCTTCGTACCCGTCAGGCCCCGCCTGTCCAACTCGCTGCGCAGATACGGGAGTACGGCCGCCTGGACCGACGCGTCCATGTGGCAGCCCTCCTGGGTGCCGGTCGCCGTCCACCAACTGGAGGAGGGTTCGTTGAAGGGGTCGACCGTCGCGAAGTTCACGCCCCAGTTCGACTTCGCGTACAGGGCCACGGCGGCCAGGTGCGAGGCGTGCTGGCGGTAGTTCCAGGACTGGAGGTTGTTGCCGCCGCCGGACGCGCCCGACGGGTTGTGGTTCAGGCACATCCACCACATCGGGGAGTTCGCGAACAGTTCGGTGGTCGCGCCCCGCGCCGTCGCCTTGACCAGCATGGTGCGTTGCGCCGCGTCCGCCGTCCACTTCCAGGCCGAGGACGTCGGGTCCTCGTTGTTCCAGTCCTGCCAGTAGCCCTCGATCTGCTTGAAGGCCGGGATGTTGGCGGAGGCGACCATGCTTTCGCCGCTCACGCTGTTCCAGCTGCACGCGCCCAGGTTGTAGCGGGCGATGTTCAGGCCGAGGCCCGGGAGCGTCCTGCCGTTGTACGTGACCGACTTGGTGGTGAAGAAGAGGTCGGCGAAGTCGTCCCGCGCCCCGAAGACGTTCGCCCACCACGCCAGCGACGTGCCCCAGCCCTCCCACTTCCCGTACGTCGTCGAGGGGTTGACGGCGATCGTCGCGTCGGCCCGTGCGGTGCCTGTCGCCAGTGCGCTGCCGAGGAACGTACCGCCGGCCGCGGCCAGCAGTGTCCTGCGTCGGATCATGACCTCTCCGTCCTGAATCCGTCCTGAATCCGTGCTGGGTCCGTGCTGGGTCCGTGCTGAGTCCGTCCTGAATCCCGTGAGATCGAAGCCTGGATTCGTCGTGGGCATGACGAAGCATCGGGTGTGCCGGGTGAGGTTGTCGAGGGTTGTGACAGCCCTTTCCCTAACCTGTGTATGAAGAGCCCGTCGACGAAGACATGGGGGGTGCGGAGGCGTACGGGGCTGGTGACTTGAAGGGGCAGCCCTTATCGTGCGGGCCCGGTGAAGGAGGCGTACGCATGCGGGCTCCCGGTGTGCCGGTGGTGCAGCAGCGCACTCGGCGGCGACGTGACCTCCGCCGGCGCACGCTCTGGACCGGCGGGGAACTCCTCGTCACCGTAGGGGTCGTCCTCCTGCTCCTCGTCGTCCACCAGTTGTGGTGGACCAACCGGCAGGCCCAGCGGGACGCCGAGCGCGGGGTGCGGGCGCTGGAGCGGGAGTGGGGCAGTCCGTCGGCACCGGAGTCCGCGAGCACGGCGGCGGCGGACGGCGACAGGTCCGGGCGCGACGGGGGCGACGGGGGCGACGGGTCCGCGAGCGCCGGCCCGTCCCGGGACGGAAACGCGGCCCACGCGACCCCGGCCCCCCAGCCCCGTCCCTCCCAGGCGTACGCCGTCCTCACCATCCCCCGCCTCTCCCTCCGGGTCCCCGTCGCCGAAGGCATCGGCAAGGCGAGCGTGCTCAACCACGGGTACGTCGGCCACTACCCGAAGACGGCGCAGCCGGGCCGGGCCGGGAACTTCGCCCTCGCCGGGCACCGCAACACCCACGGCGAGCCCTTCCGGTATCTCAACCGGCTCCGCCGCGGTGACACCGTCGAGGTGGAGACCAGGACGGCCACCTACACGTACGTCGTCGACCGGACCCTCCCGCAGACCTCGGCGAGCGACGGGGGCGTCATCGCGCGGGTGCCCCGCAGCACCGTCCGGCCCGCGTACGGCTACCGCAGCCCCGGCTACTACCTCACGCTCACCACCTGTACCCCCGAGTTCACCTCCCGCTACCGCCTGGTGGTGTGGGGCAAGCTCGCCTCCATGCGTCCTCGGGCTCCTCGCTAAGTCCCGCTCGTGAACCGGCTGGACCCCGTCGTCCTCGGGCTCCCGAAGCCCCGCCACGCTGAACGCCGCTGCCGCCGGCGCCGACAGCGCCGGCGGAGACGACGACCGGGTGGAGCGGATCCTCTGCCGCGGATCCTGTATAAACGGCAGGGAGCCTCAAAAGGATGTGCGAGCAGGAGGGGAGGGGCAGTTCATGATCCGGACCTGGGTCGCCATGCGCCCCGCCGCCGTGCTGCTCGTGCTCCTCCTCGAGCTGGCCGTCCTCGACGCCGGCAGTCTCTCCGCCGCCGTCGCCTTCGCCGCGACCGCCGCGGCCGGCTCCGCGCTCGCCGCCTGCGCGCTGATCGCCGCGCGCTGCGCGCCCGCCGTCCCGCGTACGCGCGTACGGACGGCCATCCGCGACCGCGAGCAGCGCACGGCGTTCCTGCCCCAACGCGATCCCGACGCATCGGGGCGTACGCGCCCCCGAGCGCCCGGACACGCCCTCCTGACGGCCGCGTAGGGATCCCCTGAATCTCCGGTGACCCCGCGCGGGTCGTCATGCCGCCATGCGTATCCCCGGCACGACGAGGCCCCCGGAGGGCTCACCCATGTTCACCTTCATGTCCACTGTCATGTCCGTTTTCGCCGGCTTGGTCGAGCAACTCGCCGACGTGCTCCAGCCGCTGTTCCACGCCTCCGCCGCGGCGGCCGCGATCGTCCTGTTCACCGCGCTCGTACGGCTCCTGGTGCACCCGCTGTCCCGGGCGTCGGCGCGTGGGCAGCGGGCGCGGGCGAGGCTCCAGCCGCAGGTCGCGGAGCTGCGCAAGAAGCACGGCAAGAACCCCGAGAAGCTCCAGAAGGCGCTGCTGGAACTGCATGCCGAGGAGAAGGTCTCGCCGCTGTCCGGGTGTCTGCCCGGGCTCTTCCAGCTCCCCGCCTTCTTCCTCCTCTACCACCTGTTCTCGAACACGACGATCGGCGGCGAAGGCAACGAACTGCTGACCCACACCCTGTTCACCGCGCCCCTCGGCGACCGCTGGGCGGACGCGCTGGGCGACGGCGGGCCGTTCGGGACGCAGGGGCTGGTCTACCTCGGCCTCTTCGCGATCGTCGCGGCGGTCGCGACCTTCAACTACCGCCGTACGAAGCGGACGATGGCGGCGAACCCGCTCCCGGTGGGCGACGGCGAGCAGCAGGTGCCGGGGCTGGGCGCGATCAACAGGTTCATGCCGCTGATGTCCTTCTTCACGCTCTTCACCGTGGCGTTCGTGCCGCTGGCCGCCGCGCTGTACGTGGTGACCAGCACGACGTGGAGCGCGGTCGAGCGGGCGGCGCTGTACCCGGTACCGGAGCGGTCCTCCTGAAGCGGTTCTCCTGAAGCGGTCCTCCTGAGTCCAGTCCGTGAACAAGGTATTGCGGAGTGCACGTCGGCCTTGGAGGATCGACCAGTCCTCCGATGGCTGCACCCATCGGACCGGGCTGCCGCGATCGAGGGAGATTGTGATCATGAAGCTGCTGCGAGTCGGTACGGCCGGGGCGGAGCGGCCCGCGCTGCTCGACGCCGAGGGGACCCTGCGGGACCTGTCGGGCATCGTCCCGGACATCGACGGTGCGCTGCTCGCCGACGACGCGGCGCTCGGCCGGATCCGGTCCGCCGCACAGGCCGGTGAGCTGCCCGCGCTGGACGCGGCCGGGCTGCGCGTCGGACCGCCGCTCGCCCGGATCGGCAAGGTCGTCTGCATCGGTCTGAACTACCACGACCACGCCCGCGAGACCGGCGCCGAGCCGCCCACCGAGCCGGTGATCTTCTTCAAGGCGGCGGACACGGTGGTCGGCCCGCAGGACACGGTGCTCGTGCCGCGCGGGTCGGCCAAGACCGACTGGGAGGTCGAACTCGCGGTCGTCATCGGACGTACGGCCCGCTACCTGGAGTCGCACGAGGAGGCGCTCGCGCATGTCGCCGGGTACGCGGTGGCGCACGACGTCTCCGAGCGCGCGTTCCAGATCGAGCGCGGCGGTACCTGGGACAAGGGCAAGAACTGCGAGACGTTCAACCCGCTGGGCCCCTGGCTCGTGACGGCGGACGAGGTCCCCGACCCGCAGGACCTCGCGCTCAGGCTCTGGGTCAACGGCGAGCTGAAGCAGGACGGCACGACGGCCGAGCAGATCTTCCCGGTCGCCGAAGTGGTGCGGTACGTCAGCCAGTTCATGACCCTGTACCCGGGTGACGTCATCAACACCGGTACGCCGGCCGGGGTCGCGATGGGACGGCCCGAGCCGAAGCCGTACCTGCGGGCGGGTGACGTGGTCGAGCTGGAGATCGAGGGGCTCGGGCGTCAGCGGCAGGAGTTCAAGGATGCGTAGGCGCTCCGCTGGGTGAGGCAGGGGCGGGGGTGGGGGCGGGGGCTGCGGAGGGTTCGTGAGCCGCGGGTTGTGTGTGGCTGATCGCGCAGTTCCCCGCGCCCCTGAAAAAACAGACCCCCGCGCCCCTGACAGGGTGCGGGGGTCTGTTCCGTCGGGTGTTCAGGAACTGCTCCAGGGCCTGGTCATGAACTGCTCCAGGGCCTCCACCACCAGTGCGTGGTCTTCCACCTGCGGGAGTCCGGAGACCACCACCGTGCCGACGACGCCCGCGCCCTCCACCGTGATCGGGAACGCGCCGCCGTGCGCCGCGTACTTGTCCGGGTCCAGGCGCGAGGATTCCTCGAACGTCGTGCCCTTGGCGCGGAAGCGGCAGCCGACGAGGTAGGACGAACTGCCGTAGCGCTCGACGACGCGGCGTTTGCGGTCGATCCAGGCGTCGTTGTCCGGGGTCGAGCCGGGCAGTGCCGCGTGGAAGAGCTGCTGTCCGCCGCGGCGGATGTCGACGGCCACGGGGGCGCAGCGCCGCCGTGCCAGCTCCACCAGCAGGTTGCCGAATGCCCACGCGTCGTCGTATGTGAAGTGCGGGAGCGTCAAACGGCGCTCCTGGGCTTCGAGTTCGGGGATCGTCGGGGGCTTGGCCGCCTCGGTCACCTCGGTCACCTCGGTCATCTGCATTTCCTCAGTCACCTGGGCCTCCTCGGTCTCGTCGGTCTCCTTGGTCACACGATCACGGTCTCGCCGTCGCGGGCGGAGCGGCGGGCCGCCTCCAGGACGTCCAGGGCGTCCGCGGCCTCGTACGCGGTCACCGGGTTGGGGCCGTCCTCGCGCAGCGCCTTCGCCACGGCGTCGTAGAAGGCGGGGTACGCGCCCGGCAGCGTGGGTACGGGGGTGCCGCCGCCGCTCAGCGGGGACTCGCCGGCGCCGACGCGGCCCCACAGCGACTCGGGCTCGACGCCCCAGTCCCCGTCACCCGTGGGCCGATCGCCCTCACGCAGGGCGGCCTCCTGCGGGTCGAGGCCGTACTTCACGTAACCGGCCTGTGAGCCGAGCACCCGGAAGCGCGGGCCGAGCTGGGCCGCGGTCGCGGAGGCGTAGAGGTGGGAGCGGACGCCGTTCGTGTGCGTGACCGCGATGAACGTGTCGTCGTCGGTCTCCGCGCCGGGGCGGCGGACGTCCGACTCGGCGTACACCGAGGCGGCGGGGCCGAAGAGGGCCAGCGCCTGGTCGACGAGGTGGCTGCCGAGGTCGTAGAGCAGACCTCCGATCTCTGCCGGGTCGCCGGACTCACGCCAGCCGCCCTTGGGCTGCGGGCGCCAGCGCTCGAAACGGGACTCGAAGCGCCAGGCGTCGCCGAGCTCGCCCTCCTCGAGCAGCTTGCGGAGGGTCAGGAAGTCGTTGTCCCAGCGGCGGTTCTGGAAGACGGAGAGCAGCAGGCCGCGTTCGTCGGCGAGGGCGGCCAGCTCGCGTGCCTCGGCCGCCGTGCCCGCGATGGGCTTGTCCACGACGACGGGGAGGCCGGCCTTGAGGGCGGCGGTCGCGATCGGGACGTGCGTCTTGTTCGGGGACGCGATGACGACCAGGTCCAGCTCGTCGGCGCGGGACCAGAGGTCGTCGGGGGTCGCGGCGAACCTGAGGCTGTCGCCGAACTCGGCGCGGGCCTGCTCCTGCCGCTCCGGGCTGGTCGTGACCACCGTGTCGAGCGCGAGGCCCTCGGTGGCGGCGATCAGCGGGGCATGGAAGACGGAGCCCGCGAGCCCGTAGCCGACCAGGGCCACGCGGAGGGGGGTGCCGGAGCCGGAAGCTGTGCCAGTCATGGATCCACTCATGGTTCTACTTTCGCAACGCTGTTGCCAAAGTGCAAGCGCGGGGGAGAATGGCCTACGTGAACAGGAGCAACGAGGAGTCGGGTGGGACGGCGGGCGCGAGGCCCGCAGTGGCGTCGGAGACGGGGGCCGGGGTGAAGCCGGGTGCGAAGTCGGGTGTGAAGGCGGGCGTCAATCTGCTGGGGCTGCGCGGGCACAACGCGGCGCTGGTGCTCGATCTGCTGCGCACCGCCGGGCCGGCCGGCATCAGCCGCCTCGAACTCGCCGAGCGGACCGGGCTGACCCCGCAGGCCGTCAGCAAGATCACCGCCCGGCTGCGGGCGGACGGTCTGGTGGCGGAGGCGGGCCGCCGCGCCTCGACGGGCGGCAAGCCGCGAACCGTGCTGTGCCTGGTGCCCGGCGCCGGACACGCGGTGGGGCTGCATCTGGACCGGGACGAGCTGCGGGCGCTGCTCTGCGATCTGACGGGTGCGGTGGTCGCGGAGCGCCGGGCGCCGCTGGACCTGGGGGCGGGCGCCGAGACCCTGGTGGAAGGGGCGGCGCGGGAGGTGGAGGCGCTGCTGGCGGCCGGGGGCTCGGTCTCGGTGCTCGGTGTCGGCGTCGCGCTGCCCGGACCGCTCGACCACGTGCACGGAGTGCTGCACCGGGTCACCGGGTTCCCCGAGTGGGACGGGTTTCCGCTGCGGGAGGCGCTGGCCCGGCGGCTGGGGGTGCCCGTGGTCATGGACAAGGACACGAACGCGGCGGCGCTGGGGCTGGCTGTGGGCGGGGTGGTCGAGGGCGATCACGAGGCCTACGGGGCGTACGGGGTGAACGGGGTGTACGCCCCGCCGTGGGGTTCCGCCGAATCCTCGGGGCCCGCGAGTTCCTCCGCGTCCTTCGCCTACCTGCACCTCGGGACCGGGCTCGGTGCCGGGCTCGTCATCGGTGGGGCCGTGCACCGGGGGGCCAGGACCGGGGCGGGGGAGTTCGGGCATCAGGTCATCCAGCTGGACGGACCGCCGTGCGGCTGCGGCAACCGCGGCTGCATCGAGGCGCTGTGCCTGGCCGCCGTGGCCCGCGGTGCCGTCGACGAGGCCGCGCGGGTCCTCGGCGCGGGCGCCGCGAATCTGGCCGGACTGCTCGACATCGACCTGGTACTGCTCGGCGGGCGTACCGTCGCCGCCCACCCCAAGGCGTTCGTCCGCGGGGTCGGCGCCGTTCTCGACGAACGCGCCCGCCGTGAGGGCACGACCGCGGCCGTTCCGGTACGCATCGCGCCGGGCGGGGAGCGCGGGGTCGCCGAGGGAGCGGCCCAGCTGCTGCTCGCGCCGCTGTTCGGGCGGGCGGACGGGTAACGGAGGGCGGCCGGAAGAAGGCGAGTTGTTCGGCTGACCGGGGGGAATTCGGACATCGGAAGGGGGGTGCAGGGCGTGGCGAGGCCCCGGAGCCGGGGTCCGATGCATATGGCAGTTCATATGTTCATGCGACTGCGCACGCTTTCGTCTCTGCCACTCGCCCTCGCCGCCGCAGCCCTCCTCGCGCAGGCGCCCACCCCGGCAGCCGCTCTCCCGGCGGTCCCCGTATCCGTGGACCGCGTATCCGTGGACCCCGTATCCGTGGACCCCGAATCGGCTGCCCACGAATCGGCTGCCCGCAGATCGACTGCCCTCGCATCAGCTGGCCCCAGACCGGCTGCCCTCGTATCGGCGGTCTCCAGCCCGGCGCCCTTCAGCCCGGCGGTCACCAACCCGGTGGCCTCCAGCCCGGTGGCCACCAGCCTGGCGGTCCCCCTCCCGGCGGACCGTAGCCCCACCTGCACCACCCCCGTCGTCGGCGCCTTCCCCCTCGCCACCCGCATTCACGGCGGCCCCGGCTCCTACGAGGCCGGTGGCGCCGAGGGCACCTGGTTCATCGACCTCAAGAACACCACCGCCCACCCGTGCGGGAACATCCACCCCGTCGTCGTACTCGTCGACGAGAAGCGCGTGCTGACCGTCACTCAGCCCCGGCTGGAGTTCTTCGAAGGGGCCCGCCCGCACCCCGTCACCTTCGAGCGCACCGACCAGGACGAGCTGGTCGGGGTCTTCGACGACGGTTTCCCCGGTTTCACGGTCGCGCCGGGACGGACGCTCACGGTCAAGGTGCGGCTCACGGTCGCCGCGGGCACCGTGCCCGACGCCGTGGTGGCGAACGCGGCGATCGTGCAGCGGCGGGGCGCCGACGGGGACTGGGTGGGGCAGTCGAACGACTACCGGTTCCAGGTCGTCGTCGACGCCGGCAACGGCGACGGCAACGCGAGCGACGGCAATGAGAGCGAGGGCAACGCGAGCGAGGGCAACGGCGACGGCACCGGGAGCGGTGACGGCACCGAGAACGGTGACGGCAACCTGAGCGGTGACGGCAACACGAGCGGTGACGGCGACACGAGCAGTGACGACAGCAACGCCGGTGACGGCAGCGCCTCCCCCGCGCCGACGGGGTCCCCGCTGCCGCGGGAGGACGGGGCCGAGGAGCTGGCCCGGACGGGGCCGCGGGCACCGCACGGGCTCGGGGCGGTGTTCGGAACCCTGCTGCTGGTCGTGGGCGGCGTCCTGCTGGCCGCGGCCGGCCCACTGCTCCACCGCAACCGCCGCTGACCGCCGCCGACCGCCGCCGACCGTCCCCCACCCTGATCGCTACGCTGGACGTCGACGCTGCTGGGACTCACGCAGCCACCGCGTACGGCAGGAGATCGCACATGGCAGAGCGCAAGCCCATCGAGTCATGGCTCACCGACATGGACGGTGTGCTCATCCACGAGGGCGTCCCGATCCCCGGCGCGGACGCCTTCATAAAGAAGCTGCGCGAGTCCGGCAAGCCCTTCCTCGTCCTCACCAACAACTCGATCTACACCCCGCGCGACCTGCACGCCCGCCTGCGGCGCATGGGCCTGGACGTGCCGGTCGAGAACATCTGGACCTCGGCGCTCGCCACCGCCCAGTTCCTCGGCGACCAGCGGCCCGACGGCACGGCGTACGTCATCGGCGAGGCCGGCCTGACCACGGCGCTGCACGACATCGGGTACGTGCTGACCGACCACGAGCCGGACTACGTGGTGCTCGGCGAGACCCGCACGTACTCCTTCGAGGCGATGACCCAGGCCGTCCGGCTGATCAACAAGGGGGCCCGCTTCATCTGTACCAACCCCGACGAGACCGGGCCGTCCGCCGAGGGCCCGCTGCCCGCCACGGGCGCCGTCGCGGCCCTGATCACCAAGGCGACCGGCAAGAAGCCGTACTTCGCGGGCAAGCCGAACCCGCTGATGATGCGCACCGGCCTGAACACCCTGGGGGCGCACTCCGAGACCAGCGCGATGATCGGCGACCGCATGGACACCGACGTGCTGGCCGGGATGGAGGCCGGGATGCAGACGTTCCTGGTGCTCACGGGCCTGACGGGACCCGACCAGGTCGAAAACTACCCGTACCGGCCCTCGAAGGTCGTCGACTCCATCGCGGACCTCGTCGACTGGATCTGATGGATCTCATGGAGCTCATGGATCTCATTGATCTGGTGGATCTGGTGGATCTGGTGGATCTGATGGATCGGAAACCCTGAACGCCGGGTTCGCAACGCGAGGGCCCGGTCTGAAACCCGAAGCACCCGTACGGAGCAGTCGGCCCCGCTCTGCGGATGCGGGACCGCGCCCCGAGGAGGAGTCTCCAGGTATCTGGAGGTTCACGATGGGTTCATTGCGACTCACTGTCTGTACGGGCGCGGTCGTCGCGGCCGCTCTCACCCCCACGTCGTACGCGGCGGCCTCGACGGGCGTCGGCGTGTCCCCGGCGTCCCCCGCCCCGGGCAGCGACATCAGGCTCGCGGCGCGGGGCTGCGACGGCAGGACCGGCACGGCGGCATCGGACGCGTTCGTGGCGGACACGCCACTCGTCGGCAAGGACGGCGTCCTCGTCGGCGAGAGCCGGGTCCGTACGCTGCTGGCGCCCGGCAGCTACGACGTCCTGATCAGCTGCGACGGCCGTGACGACAAGGTCAGGGCCGCGCTCACCGTCGCCGGGGCGTCCCCGGCGACCCCCGCCGAGGCCCCGACGGCGCCCCTTTCCCCGGCCGCGCCCCTCTCCTCGGCCGTGCCCCCTTCCCCCGCGGCGCCCCTCTCTCCTGTCGAGCCCCTCTCCTCTGTCGCGCCCCTCTCCTCGGCCGCGCCCGCCTCTCCGGTCGCGCCCGTGAACGCGGGCGGCGGCGGCACGGCACACCTCGCGTCCGAGAAAGCCCGGGAGACCGGCGCCGGGAACGTCCTCGTCGGCCTCGCCCTCGCGGGCATCGCCGCGTGCGCGGTACGCGGCGCCGCCCGCCGGAACCGCGGAACGAACTGACCGGAGCGGGCCGGGCTGACCGGAACAGGGAGCGGAACGGACAGAGCGAAACGGGCTGAACGCCATGACCGAGATGACGCGGCCGTACGGCCGTACGGCCGGAAGCGGTGAGTGACATGTCCGACCGGGAGCGTTCCTCCGGTAACGGTCGTCTGCTGATGGGCATCTCCTGGGCGGTGCTGCTGCTCGGACTGTGGCTGTGGGGCCGGCAGGTGACCGACGTACCGCCGGGGATGTCCGCGCGGACCACCGGGGACGTGGCGGCGGTCGGGCGGCCGCTCGAAGTGGAACTGCCGCACTCCGCCGAACCGCTCGGGGAGGCGCTGCCGCAGCGCGTCGACATCCCGGCGATGGGCGTGCAGGCCCCCGTGGTGGCGCGCGGCCTCGACGGGCACGGCGCCGTGCAGCCACCGCCGTTCGACCAGCCGGGAGTCGTCGGCTGGTACGCGGCCGGGGTGAAACCCGGGGCGGCCGGGACCGCCCTCTTCGTGGGGCACGTCGACACCGAGACCCGGCCCGCCATTTTCTACAAGCTCAGCACGCTGCGGCCCGGCGACGCGGTCCGGGTGGTCCGTGACGACGGCCGGGTCGCCGAGTTCACCGTGGACGACGTACAGGTCCTCGCCCGCGACCGCTTCGACGCCCAGCAGGCCTACGGACCGAGAAAGCCGGGCCGGGCCGAACTGCGGATGATCACCTGCGGCGGTTCCTTCGACCGCGACAGCGGCGGCTACACGGCGAACGTGGTGGTCAACGCCTACCTGACGGGCAGCGGACCGTAGCGGCTCGCGCACACGTACCTGGCCCGGCCGACGGCCCGCTCCCCCCGGGGCCGCCGACCGGACCGGTCCTCGACCGCGCGCGCACGGGCTGCGGGAGTAACCCGGCGTCGGCGCGGGAGGTGTGGGGGTCGATCCAGGTGTCGCGGATGGCGCGAACAGGCCGGGGGCCAGGGCTGTCGGGGGCCACTCTAGAACGTATGAGCGCTGCGGCCTAGGGGGCGTTCGGGGCTGTAACAGCTCACCGACAAGGGTTGATTGTCGCCTTCGGTGACGCAACACCTATGTCAGGATTGAGACTTCGGGCAGTACACCCAAGGGGGAGTTGGATGTACGGGAAGAGGGGGGCCGGGGCACTGGCGGCCGTGGCGTTGGCGGGGGCCGCGCTGCTGCTGGCGGGGTGTTCCGCTCCCGAGGACAACAGCAAGAAGGGCGGCGGGGGCGCTGACATCGCGCAGCGGCCGAAAGGCTCGGACCCGTTCTGGGTCAACCCCGAGGGGAACGCGGCCGAGCAGCTCGCCACCTACGCGAGAGCGGGCAGGAAGGACGACGCCGAGCAAATCCGGAAGATAGCGGAGCAGCCGACGGGGGAGTGGATCGGGCCGGAGAACCCGGAAGCGGAGGCGCGCGGTTACACGGAGGCCGCGGAGAAGGCGGACCGCACCGCGCTCCTCGTCCTCTACAACATTCCGCACCGCGACTGCGGGCAGTTCTCGCAGGGCGGCGCCGCGGACGGCGACGCGTACCGGGCCTGGATCGACGGCGTGACCAAGGGCATCGGGGACCGGAACACGACGGTGGTCCTGGAGCCGGACGCGCTGCTGCACATCGTCGACGGCTGCACGCCGGACGAGTTCCACGAGGAGCGCTACGACCTGCTCAAGGGCGCGATCGCCAAGCTCGGAGCGCTGAAGAACACCAAGGTCTACCTGGACGCGGGCAACGCGGGCTGGGGCCACCCCGACCAGATCTTCCAGCCGCTCCAGCGGGCGGGCGTCGACCGGGCCGACGGCTTCGCGGTCAACGTCTCCAACTTCTACACGACGCGGGACTCCATCGCGTACGGCAAGCAGCTGTCGGCGAAGGTCGGCGACAAGCACTTCGTGATCGACACGAGCCGCAACGGCAACGGGCCGTACACGGCGGGCAAGGCGGACGAGAACTGGTGCAACCCGCCGGGGCGGGCGCTGGGCGAGACCCCGTCCACGAAGACGGCCGATCCGCTGGTGGACGCGTATGTGTGGGTCAAACGCCCGGGCGAGTCGGACGGCACGTGCAAGGGCGGCCCGAAGGCGGGCGAGTGGTGGTCCGACTATGCGCTGAAGCTGGCCCGCGCGTCCAAGTAGCCAGTAGGTGACGGGTAGCTCGTACGTGACGGGTTGCCCGTACGAGACGGGAAGCCCGTACGTGACTGGGGGCGCCCTCCGCTGCGGAGGGCGCCCCCAGTCACGTATGAGCGCGGGAGGTCAGGGAACCCGCACCCACTGGGCCTTGCTCGGGGTCCCCTGGTCGTCCGTCACGAACAGCATGTACCAGCCGGATTCGACCAGGTTGCGGTTCTTCGGGACGGTCACCGTGATGCCGTCCTTCGACTTCTTGAAGTCCAGCGCGATCGACCGCTGGTCCACGTCCGTGACGTGCGTGGACGCGCTCGGGCGGATCAGGCGCGCCGTCTTGATGGACGACGCGTGCGCCGACTTGAACGTGCCCGACGCCCCGCGTGCGAGGGTCCCCGGGCCGCCCGAGAGGGAGGGCCGTGAGTCCCGGTAGACGTACGGCGGGGTGTAGATCTCGATGCGCTGCTCGAACACGCCGGGCTTGGTGTTCGCCTTGTCCGCGTACAGCGAGTCGGAGCCGAAGAACATCACCCGGCCGTCGGGCAGCAGGATCGACCCCGAGTGGTAGTTGCGGCCCACCAGCGGGTCGGCGACGCGCTTGAAGCCGTTCGTCTTCGCGTCGTAGATCCGGGCCTGGAGGATGTTCGAGTCGCCGCGTCCGCGGTAGTCCTGCGAGCCGCCGGAGACCAGGACCGTGTCGTCGGGGAGGATCGAGGACTGCGGGTAGCGCGTGCCCTTCTCCAGCGTCGGCCCGTCCACGAAGCGCGGGTTCTTCGCCTTGAGGTCGATGAGCCGCGTCCGGTTGCTGGACAGCTTGGACTCGCCGACCCCGCCGCCCCCGACGACCATGTACTTCTCGTCCTGCGCCGGCGGCAGCAGCACGGTCCCGGCCGTCTCCAGCATGTTCTTGTCGCTCAGCCCGGGGAGCTTGGTGAACTTGTTGCTCGCCAGGTCCCAGACGCCGGGGTCACGGCCCACGTCGTCAGGGCCGTATCCGGCGTTCGCGCCCGAGTAGAACAGCTCGCCGTTCTGCATCAGCGAGATCGCCGGGTACGTCGGGAACTGCCGGACGCCCTTCGTGTACGTCCACTTCTTGGTCTTCGGGTCGAACACCTCGTTCTTGCCCGGCACCAGCTGACCGATCTCGTCCAGGCCGGAGAGGCTGAGGACCCTGCCGTCGGACAGGGTGGTCAGCGTCGGATACCAGCGGGCCTCGTTCATCGGGTCGACCTTGATGTACTTCTCGGCGACCGGGTCGAACTCGAAGGCGTCCCTGATCCCCTGGAAGTCCTTCTTGTCGAGGGCGAGCTTCTGGGCGATGCCGTAGGTGTTGCGGGCGCTCGCGCCGGCCAGGCCCCCGATGCGGTAGTTGTCCTGCGTGCCGGTCTCGTACTTCTGCCCGCTGCGCTGCGCCTCGACGTAGATGCGGCCGAGGCCCGGGTCGTTGCGCAGGAACCTGCCCGTCGCCTTGTCGAAGACCTTCTTCGCGCGCGGTACGAGCACCGGGTCCTTCGACACGAACGTCTTGCCGTTCCGCTTGCCGGTGAACGCGGTGCCCGCGGGCAGGGTGATCGGCTTGTCCGGGTTCTCGTTGTGGACGATCATCAGGCCGCCGGCCCTGGTGACGTCACCCTTCAGCTTCTCGTACCGCTTGGTGCCGCCCGCGATGAGCAGATTGCCGTTCGCGAGCTGTGTGTGGCCCGTGCAGAAGAGGTCCTTCGGCGTCGGGATCTTCTTGATGGTGCGCTTTTCCGGGTCCCAGATCCGGGTGTCGAACTTCTTCGCGTCGAAGTTGTCCTGGTTGTTGCCCGAGCCCGCGATCAGCAGGATCTTGCCCGTGTGCAGGAGCGCGGCGTGGATCGTGTTCAGCCGGTACTCCTCGGGGAAGTCGATGACGTCCCAGTGGCCGTTGGCGGCTTTGTACTCGGGCTTGTTGATCGTGTACTGGTGGTATTTCTCCGTTCCGAAGCGGTACAGCCACGGCCCGTTCATCCCGGCCAGTGCGAGGACCACCGCCCCGCTTATCGCGATGCGACGAGCGCGGCGGCGGCCGGCCTGGTCCTTCATTTCTTGTGTCCCCCAAGGGCGATCTGCATGGTCTGGTCATTCCCCGCGGCCGTGGAGTCCGCGGAGCCGGCGGAGCCCGTGGCGTTCCCCGCGTCCGCGGCCCAGCTGGGCTTGGGCCGCGCGTGCGCCGGAGCGGGCTGCGGCGGTGTCACCGGGGCGTCCGGCGGCTCGGCCGGGTCGGCCACGGCGGCCGGCCGCCGCTTCGCCTGCCGCAGCGTCCAGCGCCACGCGAGGATCGGCGACGCCGTGATCAGCAGGGCGAACGAGGCCCAGGTGATCATCGCCGGGTGGGCGTGGCCGAGGAACAGGCCGGCGGCGATCGAACCGGCGAAGACCAGGATGAAGAACAGATGGATCCGGAAGGTCCCGAACAGCGTGTCCGGGCTCGCCGAATCACCCTTGGGGGTCACCACGAACTTGCTCTTGCGCCGCAGCACGGCGTCCATCAGCGAGCGGGCGTAGACCGGCGCGGAGAGCGCCGACATGATCATGCCCGCCACACCGCCGGAGCCCTCGGGCTCGTGCGGGGAGACGTTGTGCCGGCGGTTCCAGACGTACAGGCCGATCTGCAGCGCGGACGCGTTGCCGTACAGCATCAGCCAGACCGTCGGGTCGATGTTCACGCCCGAGGCGCCCAGGCCCAGGAACAGCGCGCAGCTCAGCGCCGCGAGGATCCAGTTGAGGGCCGACATCGGGTAGAAGATGATCATCATGGTGTAGTTGAAGAGCTTGCTCGGCGGCAGCGAGTAGAAGCCCTTCCAGTACTGCTTGAGGATCGTCTCGTACGTGCCCCGGGACCAGCGCAGCTGCTGGGTGAAGAAGTCCGTCCAGGCGTTCGGACCCTCGCCGACCGCGAGGACGTCCGGGGTGTAGACCGAGCGCCACTTCTTGCCCGTGGCGGGGTTCTTGTGGCGGTGGATCTCGAAGCCGGTCGCCATGTCCTCGGTGATCGAGTCGTACAGACCGCCGATCTGCTTCAGCGCCTTGATGCGTACGGCGTTGGAGGTGCCCACGAACATCGGCGCGCCGTAGGCGTTGCCGGCCCGCTGGATCAGGGCGTGGAAGAGGAACTGCTGGGACTCGGCGGCCTTGGTGATCGGGTTGTCGTAGTTGCCGTACACCTGCGGGCCGATGACGAAGCCGACGTCCGGGTCACGGAAGAAGCCGAGCATCCGCTCCAGATAGTTGGGCAGCGGCACATGGTCGGTGTCGACCGAGGCGAAGTAGTCGTAGTCGTCGCCGTGGGCTTCCAGCCAGGCGTTGTAGTTGCCGTGCTTGGTCTTGGCGCGGTGCGGACCCTTGGCCTGGTTCCACTTGGCGACGCCCTTGCGGGAGAAGTGGTGCACGCCCAGGCGCTCGCAGACCGCCTTCACCTCCGCGTCGTCGCCCTCGTCCAGGAGCCAGATGTGCAGAAGGCCCCGGTGGCGCAGCCGGACGGCCGCCTCCAGGGTCTTCGTCACCATCTCCAGCGGCTCCTTGCCGGGCACGAAGGAGGTCAGGAAGGCCACTCTGGTGCCGGTCTCGGGCACCACCGGGATCGGGTCGCGGGCGACCAGGGTGGCGTGCGCGTTCGACAGCACGTTCATACAGCGGAAGAACTCGATCAGACCGATCGAGACCAGCATCACTATGTCGAGAGCCGGCAGGAAGTCGTAGGCGGGATAGTCCCGTTCGGTCCAGTGTTCGGGCTGGAGCAGCCAGCCGAGCAGGACCAGTGACAGCAGCGGTGCCGCGCCCAGCATGAGCGCGGCGCGCAGGCGGTGCGGCTCCTGCGAGAGCAGCGTGCGGTACTGCACCTTGTACGGCTGGTGCGGGTCGGGCTGGGTGAGCGGACCCGCGAGACGGCTGTAGTGCTCGTAGTCGTATCTCGGCAGGTTCTTCTTGATTCTGCGGAAGCTGCCCGTGTTGCCGGATCTGTGACCCGGCACCCTGAGCTGGGTCGTCTCTGACGGATCGAAGTTCTGTCGGGCGCCCGTCGGCGTCGACGTCATGAGTCATTCCCCCCAACACGCAAGGTCAGATGCGTGTTCGTCGGTCTTTCGCCCGCTTTGGTCCCCCTCGACCGTGGCGGACGGATCAGTGGCAGGTCGGTGTCACCACGTCATCCACACGGGAAAGACATGGAAACGAGACCTTCCGGTTGCATGATTCCCACTCTCGGCATCCGCTCATGGGGCCCCCATCCATCCCCATCGCGCGTCGCAACCGGACCGTGCCCCCAACTGCCGTGCATCGGCAGTCCCTTGGAGCCCAGGGTTCTATGGTGTCCGGCTTGATCGCAAGACGCGAAACGCGGTGTTTACCGGTCATACGCGCTAATTGGGACGCCTTGTGGGTGCGATTGGTTCCGTTGAGGCCAGCCGTGTACGGATGTTGCCGAAGTGCTCCCTTATCGCCTCCTCCGCCCGTATGGAATCCCCCGAGCGGACCGCGTCGAGGATCTCCCGGTGCTGCCGACAGGTGACCCGTGGGTCCTGCGGCACGTCCGCCAGATCGGTGCGTACGCGGTGGAAGGCGTCCCAGAAGGCCTCCAGGACCTCGCTCAGCAATACATTGCCAAGGCCCCGGTAGAGGGTGGCGTGAAAGGCGCGGTCCGTCTCGGCGAGGCCGGCTCCTTCGGCGGCCTCCCTCTCCATACGGTCGACGAGGCCATCCAGTTCAACGAGATCCCGCGGCGCGACCCGGCCGGCGAGCCGCGAGACGAGCCCGGTCTCCATCGCCTCGCGCAGTTCCAGGAGCTGGAGCAGGGAGTCCTCGCCGCGACGGTGCCCGGCGACCGTGCGGAAGGCGAGCCCCTCGATCATCGGGGCCATGGACATCGGCCCGACGTACGTCCCGAAGCCGTGCCGGATCTCGACGATGCCCATCGCCTGGAGCGCCTTGAGGGCCTCGCGCACGGAGTTCCGGCTGGCGCCGAGCAGCTTCATCAGTTCGGGCTCGGTCGGCAGCACGGCCCCCGAGGGCAGCCGCCGGTCGATGATGAGCTTCTTGATCCGCTCTTGCAGGTCGCGCGCCATGGCGAGAGGGTATCCGGCCAAACGGCGGAAGGCCCCTCGCTGCTGCGAGAGGCCTTCCGGTCGGTGCGCCGCCAGGGACTCGAACCCCGGACCCGCTGATTAAGAGTCAGCTGCTCTAACCAACTGAGCTAGCGGCGCCCGCTGACCCGAGAACTCTACCCGACTCCGAGCGGTGCTCCCGACGGCAGGGCGGGCCGGGGCGGCGTCCGGCAGCCGTTCGGGAGACCGGCCGGGAGGCCCTCCGGGAGGGCCCGTACATCATTCGGACCGTCAGCATGCGACATCGGACGACAGTTGAGAAACTGCGACCGTGCAGAAGCGAGGTTACTTCCACCGGGATACCCGCCCGGAGTGTGAGGGGAATCGCATGGCGACTCCGGAATTCGAGGAATTCGATCCCGCGAGCGGCTGCGACTGCCCCGGCTGTGTTCACTGGCATCGCGCCGGGGGTGCCCCCTCGGGAGGTCGTCCGAGGGCGGGGGAGTCCCCTTTCGCGCTGTCGGGACAGCTCGTCCGCCCGGCGGCCCGCGGAGCGCTGGTCCTGGCCGCGGTGGCCGGTGCGGTCCTTGGCGCAAGCCACTCGATGCCGGCCGTCGCCGCCGCTCACGGCCCCGTTCGGCCGGGCGTTCCCGCAGGTGACGAGCCCCAGAACCCACAGGGGGGCAAGGCTCCGCTGCATGGCCCCGGCGGCCGCCCCGCAACCGTGAAAGCGCCCCCGACCACCCGGGCCGCGATCATCGACCGGGCCAGGACATGGACCGCCGCGGAGATCCCGTACAGCATGAGCGCCTACTGGTCCGACGGGTACCGCCAGGACTGCTCGGGCTTTGTCTCGATGGCCTGGAACCTCGGCGACAACGAATGGACGGGCAGCCTGGACAAGTTCGGCGTCCGCATTTCGAAGGAGGAGATCAAGCCCGGCGACATTCTCCTCTTCCATAATCCCGACAACCCGGAGAAGGGCTCGCACGTCGTCCTTTTCGGCGGCTGGACGGACTACACGCACACGGAATACCTCGCCTACGAGGAAACGCCCCCGGTCGCCCGGATGCAGGCCACTCCGTACGCCTACTGGAGCAATTCCGACAGCTATGTGGCGTACCGCTACATGAGCGTGCTGGAGGACGTGGGCGTTTCGGGGTCCCCCGCGGCCGTGCCCCTGGAAGTGGTTCCCGACTACCCGGGCGACGCCTACTTCGGGCCGGGTGCCGACAACCGTTACGTCACCCAGCTCGGCCGGCTCCTCGTCGACCGCGGCGGGGCCCGCTTCTACGCCACCGGGCCGGGCCCGCGCTGGTCGGACGCGGACAGCCGGGCCACCCAGGCGTTCCAGGAGGCGCAGGGCTGGCAAGGGGCGGGGGCGGACGGGCTGCCGGACCCGACGACCTGGGCCTACCTGCTGGAAAGGAAGGGGCGGGACATTCCGCCGGCCGACAGCTCCGGGGTCACGGGCAGCCCGGTGGGGGACCGGCGGAGCGTCGAGGCGTTCCCGCGCGCCAAGGGCCGGCGCGGTGGTGCGGCCGACGGCCACCCGGGGCCCGAGGCCTGGCGGCGGCTGTTCGCCTGACGCGGCTCATGACCACACTTCCACGCGCGGAGGCATGGAGGCACGTATGACTACGACAACGTCGAACACGCCGGAGTCCGAAGGCCCGCCGCACAACGGCGCTCCGCGGCCCGCCCGGCTCATCCACAACGAGTCGACCACCGAGATCCCCGTCCATCTCCTCTTCCGGGACGACCCCGACCCCGACCCCGACCCCGTCTCCGTGCCGCCGGCGCCCGCCGTCGTGGGGCGCCGGCGCGGCACCGGTGAACAGCCGCGCCTACGCCGGTCCGTCCCGGTCAGGGAGCGCCCGGTGCCGGTCGTCGATCCGGAGCTGGTGGAACGCCCCGCACGGGTGCTGCCCGGCGCGGCGGGCGTACTGGCCGGCGTCTGCGGGGTGGCCGGCTGTGTCGTCACCTCGTGGTGGTCGGGCGTCCTGCCGCCGGTCGCGGCACGGGTGCTGCAGAGTCTGTCCGGGGACGTCGCGCACCAGTTGGGCGGCGCGCTGCCCTGGTACGAGGGTGCCGGGCTCGGTCCCGCCCAGTGGGCCGCGTACGCCGGAGCCGGGGCGCTCGGTCTGTTCGGCTTCGGCGGCCTGGCCCGCGGCTGCACCGGACGGGCCTGGGTGCTCGGCCTCTTCGGCCGCTACCGGGGCACCATCCGGCGCACCGGGCTGATGTGGGTGAACCCGCTGCTGCTGCGCCGCCGTGTCGACGTAAGGCTGCGGCACTGGCGCAGCGAGCCGATGCCGGCGGTCGACGCCAACGGGGTGCCGCTGCGGGTGGTCGTCCTGGTCACCTGGCGGGTCAAGGACACCGCGCGGGCCCTGCTCGGCATCGACGACCACCAGACCTATCTGCGCGAGTGCGTGGAGTCGGCGCTCGCTCGGGTGCTCCCGCAGGTTCCGGCCGAGGCGCCCGTCGTGAAGGACACGGTGAGCCTGCGCAACGTCGACGCGGTCGGCGACACGCTCACCCGCCTGGTGGCGGCGGACGCGGCGCCGGTGGGCCTGGAGGTGTTCTCGGCGCAGCCGACGCGGATCGAGTACGCCCCCGAGGTCGCGGCGCGGATGCAGCGCCGCCGGATCGCCGCGCTGGACGCCCAGCACCGGGACACGGTGCTCACCTCGGTCGTCGACTCGGTCCAGGACACGGTGACGCGGCTGACCATGCGCGGCCTGGTCGAGCTCGACGACTACGAGCGCAAGGCACTCGTGAAGGACCTGACGGTGGCGTTCTACACGGGACACAGAGAATCGTCGTGATTGGTATGGACATGTTGAACTCACACCAATAATCTGAGACTTGGTCTAGACCTGAACACCGCGCGCGCAGCTCACGAGAACCTCCCCCACGTCCTCCAGGAGCGTCAGCATGCGCATACGGACGACCAGGAAAGAGCCCCGGCGAGCGACCGGGAAAGCGGCCGGGAAGGCCAAGGTGTACGCGGCCGTCATCGGTCTCGCGACGGCGGGCACCTTCGTGCTCTCCACCGGCCCGGCCGGCGCCCACGGCTACACCGACCAGCCCCTCAGCCGGCAGAAGATGTGCGCGACCGGCGGGTCCGTGGCCAACTGCGGTGACATCCAGTGGGAGCCCCAGAGCGTCGAGGGCCCCAAGGGCTTCCCCGCGGGCGGACCGGCCGACGGACAGATCTGTTCGGCGGGCCACTCCAACTTCGGCCAGCTCAACCAGCCCAAGACCCCCGCGGGCACGGCCTGGCCCACGACCAGGGTGACGGGCGGACAGAGCTACAGCTTCCGCTGGCAGTTCACCGCCTCGCACGCCACGACCGACTTCAAGTACTACGTCACGAAGGCCGGCTGGAACCAGAACCACGCGCTGACCCGCGCGGATCTGAACACCACGCCGTTCCTGACGGTGCCGTACAACAACCAGCGCCCGCCGTCCACGCTCTCCCACAGCGGCACCCTGCCCACCGGGCTGAGCGGTCACCACGTCATCCTCGGGGTCTGGACGATCGCGGACACGGCGAACGCGTTCTACTCGTGCGCCGACGTCACTTTCTGAGCCCTGCTTGAGGCTCTCCCGTGGTCCGGGCGGGTAGGTTCCACGCACGTCGACATGACCATGACGACGTGCGTGGAGCCAGTACCGGCCACCGGGGGAGAACGATGGACGTCATTTTCTATGCCATACCCAGCCTGATCATCGCCGGCGTGCTGGCCATGGCGACCGTGGTCGTCAGGCGCTCGCTCCAGCTCAGGAGCAACTGGAACAGCGGACTGGTCGCCGAGGCGCGCTGTCTGCGGGCGTACACCACGACCAGCGGTGGCGGCGGTGACACCTCCGTGAGCACCACCCAGCACCACGTCTACGAGTTCACCAGCGGCGACGGCCTCACGATCCGCTTCGACGAGGCGAACGGCCCGGGGACGACCGTCCCGGGCGACATCGTCACCGTGCACTACACGGCCGAGCGCCCCGACCGGGCCACCGCCCACGCCCCGGCGCGCGGCCTGGCCCTGGCCGGCACGATCGGCATCCTGGTGTTCCTCGGGGTGGTCGCCGTGTCCTGCGTCGGCTTCATGGTTACGTACACCGAAGTCTTCGCGGGGGACGGCGGGTTCAGCACCATGCCGTAGCGGCGGGGAGAAGGGGCCGCACGCACGCGTCTCCACATCTGACGGTACGTCAATTACCGTGCGCGTCCATGGAGTCCATGAGGCGTACCGTCGCGGAGCTGGTGCGGGAACGGTGGGGCGACCACCGGCCGGGGCTGTGGTTCGAAGGGCGGGTGCTCAGCCATCACCAGATGGCGGCGGGCGCGGCGGCCCGCGCGGAGCTGCTGGCCGGCCTGCTGGCGTCCGGCGCCGAACCGCATGTCGGGGTCCTGCTCGACAACACCCCCGAGTACCCGCTGTGGCTGAGCGCGGCCGCCGTCGCCGGTGCGGCCGTCGCCGGCCTCAACCCCACCCGACGCGGCCCCGAACTGGCCCGCGACATCCGGCACACCGAGTGCCGGGTCGTGGTCACCGAGCGCGCCCACCTGCCGCTCCTCGACGGGCTCGAACTGCCCGGCGTACGCCTGCTGGTGACCGACACGGACGCCTACGAGGAACTGCTCGCGCCCTACGCCGACGCGGAGCCGGACGCGTCCCGGGCCACCCCGGACGACCGCCTCCTGCTGTACTTCACCTCCGGCTCGACGGGCGCCCCCAAGGCCGCGATCTGCTCCCAGGGCCGGCTGGCCGCCGCCGGGCACTCACTCGTCGGTCACTTCGGGGTGCGCCCGGACGACGTGCACTACGTCTGTATGCCGATGTTCCACGGCAACGCGGTGATCGCCGACTGGGCGCCCGCGCTCGCGGCGGGTGCGGGGGTGGCGCTGCGCCGGCGCTTCTCGGCCTCGGGCTTTCTGCCGGACGTACGGGCGTACGGGGCGACGTACTTCACGTATGTGGGGCGTGCCGTCCAGTACATCCTGGCCACCGAGGAGCGGCCCGGCGACCGGGACAACCCGCTGCGGCTCGGCTTCGGCACGGAGGCGGGGGCGGTGGACGCGGCGGCCTTCGAGCGGCGGTTCGGGGTGCGGCTGGTGGAGGGGTACGGCTCCTCGGAGGGCGGCGCGGCGATCCAGTGGCGTCCTGGCACCCCGCCGGGGGCGGTCGGCCGGGCGGCCCCCGGGGACGACCTGGCGGTACTCGACCCGGACACCCGCGAGGAGTGCCCGCCGGCCGAGTTCGACGCGGCCGGCCGGCTCGGCAACGGGGCCGAGGCGATAGGGGAGCTGGTGAACCGCGGGCCCAACCCCTTCGAGGGCTACTGGCGCAATCCCGAGGCGGACGCGGCGAGGCGGCGGGCGGGCTGGTACTGGACGGGTGACCTGTTCTACCGGGACGCCGACGGGTTCCTCTACTTCGCCGGCCGCACGGACGACCGGCTGCGCGTCGACAGCGAGAACCTCGCCGCCGCGACGATCGAGAACATCCTCGCCCGGTACGAGGGTGCCGCCGCCGTCGCCGTGTACGCGGTGCCGGATCCGGTGGCCGGGGACCAGGTGATGGCGACGGTCGCCGGTGACTTCGACCCGCTCGGCTTCGCCGCGTTCCTGCTGGCCCAGCCGGATCTGGGGACGAAGATGGCGCCCCGGTTCGTCCGGGTCGTGGAGCGGATGCCGGTCACGGCCACGAACAAGATCCATCGGGCGGGGCTGCGGCGGGAGGGGTTCCGGTGCGCCGACCCGGTGTGGTGGCGGCCGCCCGGGGAGCGCTGCTACCGGCGGCTCACCGGGGCGGATGTGGCGGGGCTGGTGGACGAGTACCGGGCGCGGGGGCGGGAGGAGCTCCTCACCAGGGCGTAGGTCCGAGGGGCGCGGATCGCAAAGAAGCCCCTCGCTCTCGCGAGGGGCTTCTCATCTGTGCGCCGCCAGGGACTCGAACCCCGGACCCGCTGATTAAGAGTCAGCTGCTCTAACCAACTGAGCTAGCGGCGCATGACTCTCGCCTTCCGCTCTCGCGGTCGGCGACAAAAGAAATACTACCTGGTCCGAAAGGGTGCTGATGACCACCCGGGGGTATACCCGGGGGCACCGGAGGCGGGCCGCCCCCGGTGGCCGGATTCGTTCTAGATCGCCAGCGAGAGCAGGACCGGCGCCGCCCCCTTGTTCAGCGTTTCCGCCGCCTGCCGCAGGCGGTGGGCGTGCTCGATCGGCAGGGACAGGGCGAGGCAGCCCACGGAGGAGCCGGCGGTGATCGGGACGGCCGCGCAGACCGTGCCGACCGCGTATTCCTGGAGGTCGAGCACGGGAACCGTCGGCGGCTGGGCGTCCAGACGGGACAGCAGCACCCGCTCGCTGGTGATCGTCCGCGAGGTGAGGCGGGCCATCTTGTGGCGGGCGAGGTGGTCGCGGCGTCCGTTGAGATCGAGCTGGCCGAGCAGGCTCTTGCCGACCGCGCTGGCGTGGGCGGAGGAGCGGAAGTCGACCCACTCGTGCACGGCGGGCGTGGTCGGGCCCTCCGCGCACTGGGTGACGTGCACCTCGCCGTCTATGTAGCGGCTGATGTAGATCGCGGCACCCACGGAGTCGCGCAGCCGGTCGAGGGTGTGCTGGAGCTTCTCCCGCAGGGCCTGGTCATGGCCGTGCGTGGAACCCAGCCTGCTGAGGGAGGCACCGGGGACGTACTCCCCGTCGGCGACCTGTTCGACGTATCCCTCCCTGCGCAGCATCCGCAGGAGGGCGGTCAGCCGCTCCGTGCCGAGACCGGTCCGACGGGCGAGTTCGGTGTCGGTGACGCCGGTGGAGTGTCGGGCCACCGTCTCCAGGACGCGGAGGGCGTCCTGGGCCGAGTGGTTCGGGGCGGTCGGCTCGTGCTTCAGCGCCACGGTTTCCCCCTGCGCTTTTGTGGGCCGTTTCCGGACAGCCTGGCTGTGTCCACGATAGCCGCCAAGAGGGGTGAAGAGGGCAGGGGTTGACAAGATTGGTGGCGCGTTCCACGCCTCTCAGCAGGAACGCGCCACCCTGGCATATGCCCGAGTCATGGTCTGACGGTTGCTTTCCGTCAGCGGACCGCGCTCAGGAACTCGCGGGTGCGCTCGTGGTCGGGGTCGCCGAAGATCTTCTCCGGCGACCCGGACTCGATCACATGGCCCGCGTCGAACATCAGCACCTGGTCGGAGATGTCCCGGGCGAAGTTCATCTCGTGGGTCACGCAGAGCATCGTGATGTCCGTACTGCGGGCGATGTCGCGCAGGACGTCCAGGACGCCCGCGACGAGCTCGGGGTCCAGCGCCGACGTCACCTCGTCGAGCAGCAGCACCTGGGGGCGCATGGCGAGGGCCCGGGCTATCGCGACCCGCTGCTGTTGCCCGCCCGACAGCTGGGTCGGATAGGCGTCCGCCTTGTCGGCGAGGCCCACCAGGTCGAGCAGTTCACGGGCCCGCTGCTCGGCCTCGTCCTTGGCCAGACCGAGCACGGTGACGGGCGCCTCGGTGACGTTGCGCAGCACCTTCATGTTCGGGAACAGGTTGAACTGCTGGAAGACCATCCCGATGTTCTTGCGGACCTCGCGGACGTGCTTCTCACCGGCCGGGACCAGGGCGCCGTTCTTCTCCTCGTGGGTGAGGTAGTCGCCGTTGACCCTGATCGTGCCCGAGTCGGGCTTCGTCAGCGTCATCAGCAGCCGCAGGATCGTCGTCTTGCCGGAGCCGGACGGGCCGATCAGGGTGACGTGCTTGCCGGAGTCGACGGAGAAGTCCAGCGAGTCCAGCACGGTGTGGGACCCGAAGCTCTTGGTGACCTTCTCGAAGCGGATCAGCTCGTCGCCGTCCACCGTGGGGCCGGCCGTCTGTGTCGAGGGGGTGGTGTCAGCGGGCAAGGCGGCGCTCCAGAGCTCGGAGGAGAAGGGAGGCGGGGTAGGCGATGACGATGAAGGCGACGCCGACGAGCACGATCGGCTCGTTCATGTGGAAGGTCCGCGAACCGAACTGGCGGGCCTCGCCCAGCATCTCCAGCACGCCGATGGTCATGAGCATCGGCGAGTCCTTCAGCATCGCGATGACGTAGTTGCCGAGGGCGGGCACGACGCGGCGCAGGGCCTGCGGCAGGATGACCGCGGTCCAGGTGCGCGAACGGGGCAGGCTGAGCGCCGTGGCCGCCTCCCACTGGCCCACGGGAACGCCGTCGATGCCCGCGCGATAGACCTCCGCGGTGTACGTGGAGTAGTGCAGGCCCAGGCCGATCACGCCGGTGGCCAGCGCGGACAGGGTGATGCCCCACTCGGGCAGGACGTAGAAGAAGAAGAAAAGCTGCACGAGCAGCGGGGTGTTGCGGATGAACTCGGTGACGGCCAGGACGGGCCATCGCACCGCCTTCAGCGACGAGCGCTGGGCGAGGGCCCAGACCAGTCCGAGGGCGAAGGCGATCAGCGAGCCGAGGACCAGGGCCTCGAGCGTCACCAGGACACCGTCCCAGAACCGGGGCATGAAGTCGCCGAGCGTGGACCAGTTCCAGTTCACGAGGCACCTCCGGGGCCGGACCAGCTGCGGGCGAAGTCCTGCTGCGGGCCGAGGCCGGTCTTCTGCGTCACGGCGGCGCCGCCGGCCGGGGACTGCCCGATGCCGGCCTTGGCCCTGCGCTCCACCAGGCGCATCACCCGGGTCAGCAGGAACGCGAGCACGAAGTACATGACCAGGATCACCGTGTACACCGGAGCGCTCTGTCCGGTGGCGTTACGCACCAGCTGGGCGGCGAAGGTGATGTCCCCCACGCCGAGGACGGACACCAGGGCGGTGCCCTTCAGCAGCTCGATGAGCAGGTTGTTGAAGGGGGGCACCATCTCGGGCCAGGCCTGCGGCAGGATGATCTTCCGCAGCCGCTGGGCGGGTGTGAAGCTCAGTGCGATCCCCGCCTCGCGCTGGGCCGGCGCGACGGCCGCGACGGCACCGCGCACGATCTCGGAGCCGTAGGCGCCGTAGGTGCAGCCGAGCGTGAGTACGGCGGCCCACATCGGGACCAGCTGCCAGCCCAGGGTCAGCGGCACCACGAAGAACACCCATAGCATCAGGACCAGCGCGGACGTACCGCGGAACACCTCGAAGTAGGCCCCGGACAGGAAACGTACGACCCACAGCCGATGGGTACGGGCCAGGCCGACGGTGAAGGCGACCACGGCGCCGAGCGCGGCGCTGTAGACGGTCAACTGGACCGTGATCCACACACCCTTGAGGAGCAGCTCCCACAAGCCTGCGCTTATCTCACTCATGGTGTGCACTTCTCCTCGGCCGTGATGGTCGTCATCTGGGCCTTCGTGAAGCCGAAGGGCCGCATGATCTCCAGGAGTTCACCGCTTCGCTTCAGCTTGCGCAGCTCACGGTTGTAGGCGTCGCGCAGGTTCCGCTCCGGCCTGCGGAACGCGAAGGCGCCGACGTCGGTGACCGGTTTGCCGTCCAGATAGGGCGTGACCTCGGCGGTCGCCTCCGCCTTGCTGCTCCCGGTCTCCTTGACCACGTTGCGCACCGTGACCGCGGTGCCGACGAACACGTCGACGCGGCCCTGCTCGACGGCGAGGAGACCGGCCAGCTGGTCCGGCAGGGTGTCGACCTTCCTGACCCCCGCCTCCTTGATGTAGTCGATCTCCGCGTAGCCGATGCCGGTGGCCACGCGGGCCTTCGACCTGCCGAGGTCCGCGTAGGTGCGCAGCTTCAGCGGGTTGCCCTTGCGCACGATGAAGGCGTCCTTCATCTGGTACTCGGGATCGGCGAAGACGACCTGCCCGCAGCGTTCCGGGGTGATGTACATCCCGGCGGCGACCACGTCGAACTGGAGGGAGTTGAGGCCGAAGATCAGCGAGCCGAAGTCGGTGGGGAACGGCTCGACATGGTCGATGCCGAGTTCGTTGAAGATACGGGTGGCGATGACCGGCGCCGACCCCGTCACCCTTCCGTCCTTGCCGATGTAGCCGTAGGGCTGCTCGCCCGCGATGCCGAGCCGTACGGTTCCCCTGGCCCTCAGCTGCTCCAGCAGATGGCCCCCGTCCCCGGTGTCGGCGGTGGCCACCCGGCTGCATCCGCTGGTCGCGCCGACCGTGCCCACCGTGGCGAGGGCCGCCGCTCCCGCGAGGAGGGAGCGGCGGCGGAGTCTGTCTCGGGGCATGCTTCCTGAGGTGTTTCCCTGCGGTGAAGCCATGGGCGCCCGGCTACCCGAACAGTCTGAAGATATTCCAGTCTTTTTTTAGCCCCTCTCCCCTCGGGCCCCACAGGCTTGGCCCGTGCCGGACTGGGCAGGCACGAGCGCAAGAGCATCAGGGAGGCACGAATGGCAGACCGATACCTCGAAGTCGCGCTCGACAAGCGCGCAGTGCGCTGCACCGCCCGACTTCTCGACGACCGCGCGCCCCTCACCTGCCAGGCGGTGTGGGACGCGCTGCCCCTCGGCTCCGACGTCTACCACGCCAAGTACGCGCGCAACGAGGTCTACGCCCTCTTCCCGCCCTTCGCGGCCCAGGAACCGCCCCTGGAGAACCCGACGGTCACGCCCATCCCCGGCGACCTCTGCTACTTCACCTTCTCCGGCGCGGAGCTGGGCACGAAGGCCTACGGCTACGGAAAGGCCCAGCAGGAGACGGTGGTGGACCTCGCCCTCTTCTACGAGCGCAACAACCTGCTGCTCAACGGCGATGTGGGCTGGGTGCCGGGCATCGTCTGGGGCCAGGTGGTCGAGGGCCTGGACGCGATGGCCGAGGCGTGCAACGACCTGTGGCGATCGGGCGCGCAGGGCGAGACCCTGAGCTTCCGCCGCGCCTAGTCGCCGGCCGACCGCCACAACGCCGCCCCCTACACTTCGGTCGGTGCCCCGATACCGGCGACTCCCGCCTCGTACAGCGCGTGCGCGACCCGCAGGACCAGGTCGTCCCGGTGCCGGGCCGCCACCACCTGCATCCCCACCGGGAGTCCGTCCCCGTCCACCCCGACCGGGACCGTGGCCGCCGGCTGCTGCGTCATGTTGAACGGGTACGTGAACGGGGTCCACCCCGTCCAGCGGCGCAGCCCCGAGCCGGCCGGCACCTCCGCGCCCGCCTCGAACGCCGTGATCGGCAGCGTCGGCGTGACCAGCACGTCGTACGACTCGTGGAAGCGGCCCATCCGTCGGCCGAGGTCCATGCGGACGTCCACCGCGGCGAGGTAGTCGAGCGCCGAGAAGCGCGCCCCGATCCCGCAGATCTCCCGCAGCCCCGGATCCAGCACCTCCCGCTGCTGCGGCCCGAAATGCTGCGTCACCCGGGCCGCCCCGCTGAACCACAGCACATGGAACGCGTCCACCGGATCCGTGAGGTCGGGGTCGGCCTCGGACACGTACGCGCCCAGCCCCGCCAGCCCCTGCACCGCCCGCCGTACCGCCGAGGCGACCTCGGGCCGCACCGCGACCTGCCCGCCCAGGGAGGGCGAGTAGGCGACGCGCAGCCCCCGTACCCCGCCCGCCAGCGCCTGAGTGAACGACCCGCCGACCGGCCCGAGCCCCGACCAGTCCCGTGCGTCGGGACCGCTGATCACGTCCATCGCCAACGCCGCGTCGGCCGCGTCCCGCGTCATCGGCCCCACATGCGCGAGCGTGCCGAACGCGCTCGCCGGATACAGCGGCACTCGCCCGTACGTCGGCTTCAGCGCGAAGATCCCGCAGAAACCGGCGGGGATACGGACGCTGCCGCCGCCGTCCGTGCCGAGGGACAGCGGCCCCGCGCCCAGCGCCACGGCCGCCGCGCTTCCGCCACTCGATCCGCCCGCCGTGCGCGAGGTGTCGTACGGATTCCGGGTGACCCCCGTCAGAGGCGAGTCCGTGACCCCCTTCCAGCCGAACTCGGGCGTCGTCGTCCTGCCGATGAAGACGGCACCGTGCTCCCGCAGCCGGGCCACGGACGGCGCGTCCTCGCCCCAAGCCCCCTGCGGATCAACGGCCTTGGAGCCGCGCAGGGTCGGCCTGCCGCGTTGCAGGATGATGTCCTTGACGGTGACCGGGACGCCGTCCAGGAGACCGGCCGGTTCCCCGCGCCGCCATCGGTCCGCCGACTCGGCCGCCCGCGCGAGCGCCTCGTGCGCGGCCGGCGGAAACCGCTCCGCCCGGGCGGAGTCGAGAGCGTGGGGGAGTACGAAGGCGTTCACGGCGGGCTGGATGCGCTCGGCCCGCTCCAGGGTCGCCCGCACCGCGTCCACGGGGCTGAATTCGCCCTTGCGGTAGCCGTCGACGAGTTGTACCGCGGTCAGCTCGGTGAGTTCGGTCATCCGCCCGCCCTCCAGAAGGTTCGGCAGCTCAGTGTCCAGGTACGTACCCACGCTGCTTGTCGACCACGTTCGGCAGCGGCCGGCCCGCCTGCCAGCGCTCGAACAACTCGAGGAACTGCGCGCCGAGTTCATCGCGCCAGCCCACCGTGTCCCCGCTCATGTGCGGGGAGACGATGAGGCCGGGCACCTCCCACAACGGGCTTTCCCGGACCAGCGGTTCGTGCGCGAAGACGTCCAGCGCCGCCCCCGCGATCCACCGCTTCGACAACGCCTCGGCCAGCGCCTCCTCGACGACGAGCTGCCCGCGCCCCACGTTGATGAAGCGGGCCGACGGCTGCATCATCCCGAAGCGCCGGGCGTCGAACATGCCGTGCGTGGCCTTTGTCAGCGGCGCCGCCGACACCACCCAGTCGGCGCGCGCCATCAGCCGGTCGAGGTCGTCCGGACCGTGGATGCCGGTGCGCGGGGTGCGCCCCACCAGGGCCGTCCTGATGCCGAGTGCCTTGAGTGTCCTGGCGATCGCCCGCCCGATCGGGCCGGAGCCCACCACGCACGCGCGCGTGCCCGCCACCCGCTGCGACTCGCGGTGGCGCCACTCGTGCTGCCGCTGGAGGTCCCAGGTTCGCGGCAGGTCCTTCGCCATCGCCAGGACCAGCGCCGCGACGTACTCGGCGATCGGCTGGTCGAAGACGCCCCGCGCGTTCGTCACCACCGTGTCGGACGCGGCGAGTTCGGGGCACATCAGATGGTCCACGCCCGCGCTCGCCGTGTGCACCCAGCGCGGCCGCGGGCCCTCACCCGGCCAGGCCCGGCGCACCGCGTGCGAGGTGAAGTCCCAGACCAGCAGCACATCCGCGGACGGCAGCCGCTCGGCGAGCGTGGACTCGTCGGCGTGCTCGATCCGTACCCGCCCGGTGAGTGTGCCGAGCCGGGGCGGCGGCTCGGCATCCAGGACGAGAAGGGTCGCTTCGGACGGGGGACCGGACATCGTCGGGAAACCGTTTCGCAATGCGCGTCCGCTTTTCTGGGGAAATGAAGGTGGGCCGTGGCCGTCTGAGATGCGCGGATTGACCACGCTCGCACCCGAACCTACCTTCGTCAACACGGACCCGCACACGGTCCGTTGCCCACCCGTTTCCCTTCGTGAGACTGGGGTCTGCCGATGGACGTCTCCTTCCTGGGCGGGCCGCGCCCGCAGCGCGGTGTCGGTGTTGTCGCCCCCTTCGACTTCGCGCTCGACCGTGAGCTGTGGCGCTGGGTGCCGGACGACGTCTCGCTGCACCTCACGCGGACCCCGTTCGTGCCGGTCGAGGTGAGCCTGGACCTCGCCCGGCTGGTCTCCGAGCACGAGACGCTCGGCGAGGCGGTGCGCGCGCTGAACGCGGTCGCGCCCGAGGTCGTCGCGTACGCCTGCACCTCGGGCAGCTTCGTCGGCGGCATCGCGGGGGAGCGGGCCATGTGCGAGGCGATGACGCGCGCGGGCGCCGTGCCGTCGCTGACGACCTCGGGCGCGCTGCTCGCCGCGCTGGCGGAGCTGCGCGCCCGGCGCATCGCGCTGGTGACGCCGTACACCGTCTCGGTGACCCAGTCCCTGGAGGACTACCTCGTGGGGGGCGGGGTACGGGTGACGGGACGTGCCTTCATGGGCCTCACCCGGCACATCTGGAAGGTGCCGTACCGCGACGTGGTGGACATGGCGCGGCAGGCGGTCGGCGGGCGCCTGCCGGCGGGCGGCACGGCCGACGCGCTGTTCATCTCGTGCACCAACCTGCCGACGTACGACGTCATCCCCCAGCTGGAGGCGGAGCTGCGCATCCCGGTGATCTCGGCCAACCAAGTGACGATGTGGGCCGCACTGCGTCACCTGGGTACCCGTGCGGTGGGTCCCTATCAGGCGCTGCTCGACGAGTCCGCCCGTCCGGTGCCGGGGCCCGTACTGCCGGAAGAACAGGAAGGTTGGGCATGACCGCACTCGGATTCCTCTACCCGGGCCACTCCGCGGAGGACGACTATCCGCGCATCGAGCAACTGCTGGGCAGTGACATCCGCCTTCCCCTGGTCCACACGGACATCGGCGAGGACGCGCACCGGGTGGACGCGCTCCTCGAGATGGGTTCGGCGGCACGGCTGGCCGCGGGCGTCGAGGAGCTGCGGCTGTCGGGTGCCGAGGCGGTGGTGTGGGCCTGCACCAGCGGCAGCTTCGTGTACGGCTGGCAGGGCGCCCACGACCAGGTCCGCAGCCTCGCCCGCACGGCCGGCCTGCCGGCCTCCTCGACCTCCTTCGCCTTCGCGCACGCGGCGCGCGAGCTGGGCGTCCGGCGGGTCGCGATCGGGGCGACCTACCCGGACGACGTGGCGGCCCTGTTCGCCGCGTTCCTGAAGGACGCGGGCGTGGAGGTGGTCGCGGTCCGCGGCTCCGGGATCATCACGGCCGCGGAGGTGGCGACGTGGGACGAGGAGCAGGTCCTCGCGCTGGCCCGGGCGGCCGACCACCCCGAAGCGGAGGCGGTCCTCCTCCCGGACACGGCCCTGCACACGGCGTCGCACATCCAGGCCCTGGAAGCGGCCCTGGGCAAGCCGGTCCTCACCGCCAACCAGGTCACGGTCTGGGAGGCGCTGCGCCTGGCGGACCGCCGGGTGAACGCCCCGCGACTCGGCACCCTCTTCACGAAGGAGCCGCTCGTGCAGGTCCACTAGGGGCTGTCGCCCGGGAGCGGGGCCTGCCCAGGGAGAAGGCGCGCCCAGGCCGCGCCCGGGAGAAGGCGCGCCGGGAATAAGCGGGGACTGCCTCCTGTTAGTGCGCGGTGGAGACGCAACGCACCAAACAGGAGGCATCCACCGTGACGGCAGACGAGACGGCAGGCGACACGACGGCCAAGACGGCGGACGAGACGGCGGCCGAGACGGCGGACGAGATCCGGGGCACGGCACAGGGCACCGCCCCCGTCCCCCTCTCCGTACTGGACCTGGTCACCGTGGGCGCGGGCCGCACCGCCACCGACGCCCTGCGCACCAGCGTCCGGATCTCCCGCCTCGCGGAGTCCCGCGGCTTCCACCGCTACTGGGTCGCCGAGCACCACTCGATGCCGGGTGTGGCCTCGTCCTCGCCCGCCGTGATCCTGGCCCACCTCGCCGCCCACACGGACCGTATCCGGCTCGGCTCGGGCGGCGTGATGCTCCCGAACCACGCGCCCCTCGTCATCGCGGAGCAGTTCGGCACCCTGGAGGCCATGGCCCCGGGCCGCGTCGACCTCGGCCTCGGCCGCGCGCCCGGCACGGACGGCGCGACGGCCGCCGCCCTCCGCCGCACCGACCGGCTGAACGAGGGCGCCGACGACTTCCCCGAGCAGCTCGCCGAACTCACCCGTTTCCTGGACGACGACTTCCCCGACGGCCACCCCTACGCCCGTATCCACGCGGTCCCGGGCCCGATCCAGTCGACCTCGCCCGGCGGCGTCCAGTCCCCGCACCGCCCCCCGATCTGGCTGCTCGGGTCCTCCGGCTTCAGCGCCCGCCTCGCCGGCATCCTCGGACTCCCGTTCGCCTTCGCGCACCACTTCTCGGCGCAGAACACCGTCCCCGCGCTGGACCTCTACCGCGAGTCGTTCCGGCCGAGCGAGGTGCTGGACGCCCCGTACGCCCTGATCGGCGTCTCGGCCCTGGCGACCGACGACGAGAAGGAGGCCCGCCGCCAGGTCCTGGCCGCGGCCCTCAACATGGTCCGCCTGCGCACCGGCCGCCCCGGCCTGGTCCCGACCCCGGAGGAGGCGGAGGCGTACGAGTTCAGTCCCATGGAGCGCGAGTTCGTCGCCACCTGGAACTCCAACGTCATCCACGGCACCGCGGACGAGGTCCGCGCCGGCCTCGACGACCTCCAGAAGCGCACCGGCGCCGACGAGTTGATGATCACGGGCAACGCCCACAGCGGCGACGTACGCCTGCGCTCGTACGAACTGATCGCGGACGCCTACGGGCTGCCCACGGCCGGCTGAGGCGACGCGGCTCAGGCCGGCCAAGGACCGGTCTGACCGGGTCTGACCAGGTCAGATCGGTTCGGATCTGCTCCGGCGGGCCGGTGTCCGCAGCAGTTCGGAGATACGATCCGGCGCCACCGGACGGGAGTACAGCCAGCCCTGGCCGGTGTCGCAGCCGATGCCGCGCAGACGGGACGCCTGGGCCGAGGTCTCCACGCACTCGGCCGTGACCGTCAGCCCCAGCCGGTGGGCGAGCTGGATCATGGCCTCGACGACGACCTCGTCGGCCGGGTTCGGGCGGGCGTCGGTCCCGTCGTGCTTCTCGGAGGTGTCGTACTGGAAGCCGCGTACGAAGGAGCCGTCCAGCTTCAGCACCGAGACCGGTAGCCGGCTGAGATAGGCCAGGTTCGAGTAGCCCGTACCGAAGTCGTCGATCGCGATGTGCACGCCCATGTCGCTGAGCGCCTGGAGGGCCTGGAGCGGGCGGCCGGCCGAGCCCATGACGGCCGATTCCGTGAGCTCCAGCTGGAGGAGGTGCGGGGCCAGGCCCGTCTCCGCGAGGATCTCCGCCACGTCCGTGACCAGGTCGGAGTCCCACACCTGGCGCACGGCCACGTTCACGCTGACGAACAGCGGCGGTGCGTCCGGGTGTTCCAGCTGCCAGCGGCGGGCCTGCCGGCAGGCGGTCGCCAGCACCCAGCGGCCGAGCTGCACGATCGAGCCGTCCTCCTCGGCCAGTCCGATGAACCGATTCGGCGTCAGCATCCCGAACTGCGGATGGTTCCAGCGGACGAGGGCTTCGACCCCGCGGAGGCGGCCGTCCTCCATGCCCACCAACGGCTGGTACTCCAGTACGAATTCACCGTGCTCGATCGCCGGACGCAGACCGGAGGAGAGGGCCTGGCGGGTCATACGGTGTGCGTTGCGCTCCGGGTCGAAGAGCGTCCAGCGGGACTTGCCGTCGGCCTTAGCCCAGTACAGCGTCGTGTCGGCGGCCTGCATCAGACCGGTGGCGGTGGTGCCCGCCGCGTGCCGCTCCACCACGCCGATCGACGCGGAGACCGACAGTCGCTGGCCGGAGAGGTCGAAGGGGGCCTGGAGCGCCTTCAGCACCGACTCGGCCAGGTCGGCGAGTTGGTCGGTGCCCGTCGAGTCCTCCACGAGCAGCGCGAACTCGTCGCCGCCGAGTCGGGCCACCAGCGGGGCGCTCGGCCTGGCGTATCCCGCCTCTTCCGCGCAGCGCGTCAGCCGTTCGGCGACGGCGGCGAGCAGCCGGTCGCCGATCCGGTGGCCGAGCGTGTCGTTGACCGCCTTGAAGCCGTCGAGGTCCAGATAGCACAGCCCGATGCGGCCGGTGCCACTCTCCTCGTACGCCTCCGCCTCCAGTGCGGCCGACAGGCGTTCGAAGAACAGCGTGCGGTTGGGCAGGCGGGTCACCGGGTCGTGCATCTGCAAGTGCCGCAGCCGCGCCTGGAGTTCACGGCCGGCGCTGATGTCGGCGACCGACAGCAGTATCGCCCGCTCCTCCTCGGGCAGCGGGGAGACCGTCACCTGGACCCAGAACGAGCGCCCGTCGGGGTGCTTGAGCCGGCGGGTGCAGCGCAGCCGGGCCTGCCGGCCGCGCAGCACTTCGCGGTACGCGTGCCAGGCGCGGGGGTCGGAGGAGAGGTCCACCAGGTCGGCGGCGGTCTTCCCGGCCAGCGCGTCCGCGTCGGTGCCCAGCAGCGTGCCCAGCGTCTCGTTGGCCGTGACGACGAGCCCCTCGCGGTCGACGACCGCCATGGCGAGGGGGGCCGCGGCGAAGGCGGCGCCGGTGGAGGAGGGGGACGCGCTGGTCGTGGTCGTACGAGGAGGTGTGTCGATGTGACGCTCTGTGACGGCCGGCCGGATGAGGTCTGCCGTGGGCGCCGGCCCTTCGGACGTTCCGCTCACCGCTCGCTCCCGCAGTGCACTCGTTCTTCGTACGGATCTCGGGGTCTCGCCGGGGTGGTCGGCCGCGTGGTGGGCGGTCGCACAAGCCGTGTCCGTGCAGGAAAGTGTGCCGATCATAGAGGCTGACCCAAGGGCCTTCCAGCCACTGTCCCAGTGTCGCGGAACGAGCCCACGTTCTGACAGATCGTTTCTGCCCGCACCTGGGCCGGTTTCCACGCCTGTCGATCGCTTGTGACGTTCCGTGAGCGTTCGGGGTGTCGAAGTGGTCATGTGCGAGGTCTCCGCCCGGAGCGCCTCACCCTTCTGGTGCAGATAAACAGGGCAAAGTAATACAACTCGGCACAGGCTGGGTGCGGTGTCCCGTGAGCCGCATCCGGAGGTCGATTTGCCGCGCCAACTCCCATTGAAGGGATGTGTCCGTGACGGGGGGCTCCGCTGGCGCAGCACCGCGGCCGTGTTCACCTCCATGGCGGCACTCGCGGCGACCTCGCTGGTCACGGGGCCCGCCCTCGCCGAACCCGGTGCGGCCTGTGAGCTGAGGCGGACCGGGGCGCACCACTCGGAGGGCGTCGACACCTGGAACGCCGCCTATCCGCGACCGACCCGCCCGCTCGACGCGGTGATGGTGTTCCTGTCGTTCCCCGACTCGGCGCCACTGACCGCGCCGAGTGAGCTGACCGCCGACTACTTCCCGGCCACCAGTCAGTTCTTCGAGCGTGCCTCGTACGGAAGGTTCACCCTGCGCCCGCATGCGCTGCCGGGGTGGATCCGGATGCCGCACGCCTCCACGTCGTACGCCATGCGGCGGGACTGGAACGCCGAGCACCGGGCCGCCTATCTGCGGGACGCGCTCTCCGTGGCCGACGGGCAGGTCGACTTCTCGCGGTACGACGTCGTGTACTTCGTGGCCGACCCGGACGCGCCGGGCGTGGACTCGGACGCGACGAAGGTCGTGAATCTGGACGCGCCGTTGCGGGCCGACGGCAAGGACATTCGGCGGGTGGTCACGGTCTTCGAGAAGCATCCGCCGGACCATCTCGTCCTCGCCCATGAGACGGGTCATGTCTTCGACCTGCCCGACCTCTACCACCGCCCCACCGACGGCAAGGGCGACTGGGACACCTACGTGGGCGACTGGGATTTGATGGGCAGCCAGTTCGGCCTCGCGCCCGACCTGTTCGCCTGGCACAAGTGGAGGCTGGGGTGGCTGGATCCGCACCAGGTGGTGTGTGTGCGGAGCCGCGGGAGCACGCGGCTGACGCTGGAGCCGCTGGGGGTGGGGCCGGCACCGGCTGCCGCGGCGGGGGCGACGCCGACTCCGGAGGTGGCGTCGGCGGCGGCGTCGGCGGCTGGAGTGGAGCCGGTGGTGGGAGCGAAGCCGGTGGCTGGAGTGGAGCCGGTGGTGGGAGCGAAGCCGGTGGCTGGAGTGGAGCCGGTGGCGGGGAGCGCGAGTCCGGGTGCGGGCCTTCTCGGTGCGGGCATCAGTTCGGACGCGGTGTCCCACGGCCCGGAGGTGCCGGCGCCCGCCACCGCCTTCGGGGTGGGGCGCGGGACCAAGCTGGCGGTGGTGCGTACCGGTCCCGACAGCGCGCTCGCCTTCGAGGCGCGCGGTCCGGTGGGCAACGACGGCTCGACCTGTTCGCAGGGCATCCTCGTCTACCGGGTGCGCAGCGAGGCCGAGTCCGGTGCCGGGCCCGTGCAGGTCGTCGACGCCCACCCGCACTCCGAGTCCTGCTGGGGCGACTCGGTCTACCCGCCGCTCGCGGACGCCCCGGTGGGCCTCGGCGAGAGCTTCACGGTGCCGGGGGAGGGCGTGAAGGTGGAGGTGGAGGACCGGACGCCGTCCGGGGCGTGGACGGTGCAGATCGCGACGGGGTGAACCGCACTCCGCAACACGCGTACAACGCGTGGCGAAGGCGCGCGAAAACAACGATGGCGAGGCCGGTTCGCGTATTCCGCGAACGTGCCTCGCCATCGCTAGCGTGCGCCGCCAGGGACTCGAACCCCGGACCCGCTGATTAAGAGTCAGCTGCTCTAACCAACTGAGCTAGCGGCGCCTGCTGACGTCGTAGACCTTAGCATCCTGATCGGCGGGAGGAAAAATCGATATCCGTACGGCGGCGGAGGCGGCGGCGCGGGCCGCGCGGACCGCCGCCCAGACCAGGATCTCGGGGCCGGGAAGCCAGGGGCGGCGGGTGTCGGGGGCCACCAGCCACCGGGATTCGGGGCGGCCGGCGGCACCCTCGCCGAGGTCCGTCCCGAGCGCCGGCACGGTCACCGCGTCGCCCGGCCCGTGGCACAGCAGCGGCGGGATTCCGGCACTCCGGCCGGGCCCGGCGGCGCCGCCTGCGCCCCACTCCTCCCAGTCGAGCAGCGAGGGGAGGCGCTGGGCGGTGCCGGGTGCGGCGAAGAGCAGCATGCGGCACCGGTAGGCGGCGACCGGTCCGGAGCCCGGCCCCTCGTCCCACAGCCGGTCGAGCATGCGGCGGCCGAAGATCGTGGGTGCGCTGACGACGTCGAAGGCGGTACCGCAGGGCAGGACGACCGGGGCGGTGGGCCGCTCCTCCCAGAGGGCGAGCGTGCTGCGCGGATACGTTCCCGCCGAGGCGAGCCAGGCGGCTCCCTCCGCGGTGACTCCGGTGACGTCGAAGCGGTCGGGGAGCGGATCGGCTGCCGGGTGCGGTTCGCTGCTCATACCGGTCAGATCTACCGGCAGTGAGCGGTCCGATCCTGAGAGTTGCGCGAATTGGGGACGGGTGGGGGTCAGGTGGGGTATCTTGCCCACCCGGCATATGCCAAACGGCCATTCGAGTGCCGGGGGCCGGGGGCGGGGGGTCCAGGTGCCGGGTGCCCGGGGCTGGGTGCCGAGGGACGGGGCGGGCGCCTCCGGACGTTCAGAGCATGTCCGCCGGTCCGTTCCCTTCCCGCCCCCGCAGCAGATCCCGGCCGAACTCCACCATCTTCTTCGCGTAGTCCTCGGTCCACTCCGCCCGCTCGGCGATGTCCGCCGGTGTGAGCCGGTCGAACCGCCGCGGATCGGCCAGCTGTGCCGCGGCGACCGCCTGGAACTCGACCGCCCGGTCGGCCGCCGCGCGGAACGCGTGCGTCAGCTCCGTCGCCCGCGCCAGCAGCGCCCGGGGGTCGTCGATCGACTCCAGGTCGAAGAAGTGCTCCGGGTCCCCGGCCGCCTCCGTGGGCTCGAAGAGCAGGGGCGCGGGGCGTAGCCGCGGTTCGTTCCGACGCGGCGTGGGCTCCGCCATGTCTTCTCCTCCTCGTACGATTCAGGGCCCGCCCGGCTGAGAGAGGGCCACCGTCCATTGTCCCTTGGCCGCGCAAGTGGGCCCGGGGAGCGCGACGGGCGCGAACGGGAACCCACGGACCACCCCGGCTCGCGCGTCCCCACCCCTTCACCCGACACGCCCCGCCCCAGCCCCCGGCGGGGCACCGGTCAGGGCCGCCAGGTCACCCGGTGTTCGGAGAGGTGGTCCCAGGTGGACATCATGGCCTCCCATCCATCCGGGGCTGTATTCATCGGCCGCCTCCGGCGGCGTGCCGGACTCCGTCCGGCGGTTGGGCGGTGTGGCGCCTGGCGCTTGCCGGTCCGGCGCGGGCGCGCTTCGTCAGGGCCGCCAGGTCACCCGGTGTTCGGAGAGGTGGTCCCAGGTGGACATCATCGCCTCCCAGCCATCAGGAACTTCACCGTCACTCCCAGCTGTACCGGCTCCGTCGAGGGGTGGTCGTCCAGGAGTTCCGGCAGGCCCGCCCGGCAGACCACGATGCACGCGTGCCGGTGCCGGGAGGCCAGGACGCACAGTCGGCCCGTCTCCAGGTGGAACGCCGTCGCGTCCGGGCGGCCCGACAGCGGGTGCAGGATCACCGTCACGTCGAACTCCCTCCCCTGGAGCCGGTTCGCCGTGTCCACGGTGACGTCCGCGACGCCGAGGTCGGCCAGCGCCGTGCGGACGGCCGCCGCCTGGTCCCGGTGGGCCGTGCCGACGGCGATCCGGTCGGGGGTCAGCGGCACCGGACGCGCCGACCGCTCCGACACCGCCGCCCCGCCCCGGTCCAGCAGCCGTCGTACGACCTGGGCGACCGCCCGTACCGCCTCGGGGTCCGTACGCGGCGTGTGCCGGGCCGGCAGCTCGAGGAGCCCCCAGCCCGACTCCGCCGCCTCGTCGATCACCCGGTCGGGACCCGAGCCGTCCGATGCCACGCCGAAGGCCAGCCGCCGGTCGCCGTGGTCCGTGCCGCTGCGGAACGGTGTGTACGGGTAGAACGCCGCCGAGACCAACGGCGCGGCGGACGCCGGCAGCCGCCAGGAAACCGGCAGCCGGTGCTGCGGCAGCTCCGGGTTGTGGGCGAGCAGCGTCGTCACGGCGGAGGCGGACGGGTCGTACGACAGGCCCGCCCACTGCTCCGAGCCGACGATCGCGAACGGGTCGAGCTGCCCCGGGTCGCCCACGAACAGCGCCCGCTCGAACAGGCCCGCCACGGCCAGCAGCGCGTCCGAGCGCATCTGGTACGCCTCGTCGACGATCGCGTGCCGCCACGGCTCGACGTCCTTGACGTGCGCCCACTTCGCGGCCGTCGAGACGACGACGTCCAGCCCCGCGAGATCGCCCGCCTTGGTCGACTTGCGCACGTTCGCAAGGTCGTCCAGCGCCTTGTCGTACGGGTCCGGGTCGCTGCTGTGCAGCCGTCCGACCGGCAGCTCGGAGTCCTTCTCGGCGAGCCGCAGCACCAGGTCGTCGACCTGGGCGTTGGTCTGCGCGATGACCATCAGCGGGCGCCCCGCGGACGCCAGTTCGAGCGCGGCCCGCACGACGAGCGTCGACTTGCCGGCCCCCGGCGGGGAGTCCACGACGACACCGCGGTGCGTGCCGTGCAGCGTGTCGCGCAGAATCGCGTCGGTGGCACGGGTGGCCGCGGCTCCCGGATCGAAGCCGCCGCCCGGCTCCCGCGCGGCCCCCGAATCGAACGCGGTGGTCACAGAACGTCCTCCTCGGTCACCGGGTCCGGCAGCGGTACGGCCTCGGGGTCACCCGGCGGTCCGCCGTGCGTCCACGGTGTCGCCTCCGGATCGGGCAGCTTCGCGCCACCCCGCTGCTCGTGCTCGAAGAGCGTGAAGCAGAGGCGGTCGCCCTTCTCGGGGACGGACCCGGCCTCCGGCTCCTTGCCGCGCCCCATCTTGTCGACGATCCGCAGCACGACGAGGGTGCCGTCGTCCTCGTATCCGACGAACTCGGCGGCCTGCGGCTTCCCGCCGAGCGGGCGGAAGACCTTCGTACGCTCCCCGAGGTGCGGCCGGTCCTCCGTGCGCACGGTGACCAACGGGCGCGGGCTCGGGCGCTTGCCCTCGCTGTACGCCATGACGACATCCGTGACCTCCCCCGCGAAGGCCTCGCCCGCCAGCCGCCGGCCGGCCATGACCAGCGGGTCGTCGAGGGCTTCCTGGGCGTCCAGCCGGGCCTGTTCGCGCTCGCGCGTGGCCAGTTTGTTCGCCGCGGTGACCGCGTCGTCGCGGCGCGGCTGCGGCGGCTCCCCGGCGGTCACCCGGTCCCGGTGTCCGGTGAACGACCAGCGGTCGCGGGTCCACCGGTCGTCGACGTGCGCGCCCTCGGGCAGCGCCCGCAGCAGGTCGAGGCCGCGCCACACCGCGTCCCAGGTGGGCCGGGTGAGGCCGGCGACGAGGGCGCGGATCTCCCGCTCGGCGGAGGTGAGTTCACCGAGCCGGTCGTCGGCCTCCAGGCCGTCCTCGGCGGCGGCCAGCCGCGTCCGCGCACGGTCGTAGCGCTCGATGGCCGGGGCGAGCAGCTTGTTGTCGAACGCGGGGTCGGTGGCGGGTCCGGCGGGCGGGCACAGGAGCTGGCCGCCGGAGTCCCGCTGGAGTTCGGCCCGCAGCGCGGCCGTCGCGCCCGACTCCCCGGCGGGCGGCTCGATCCAGGCCAGCAGCGCGCCCAGATGCTGGTCCTCCAGGCTGCTCTGCCCGGTCGCCCAGTGCCGTCCCAGCACCTCGGTGAGGGCGAGGAGCAGGGAGGAGCCGGGCACCCGGGCCCGCTCCCCGAAGTGCGTGAGCCAGCGGCCCAGCAGCGGTACGCGTGGCGGCGCGGGGTGCGGGGCCTCCGGCTCCTGCTCGGCGGTGCGGCGGAAGCGCATGGAGCGGCCCAGGAGTCGTACGAACTCGACGCCCGCGCGGCTCGGCACGATCAACTGCGGTGCGTCCGCGCACAGTTCGACCTCGACCTTGACTCGCTTGCCGGTCTCCGGGTCGGTCTCGCTGCGCTCGGCGGCCTCGACGACGTCGGCGTACCCGTCGAGGTACGGCAGGACGATGTCCGCCAGCTCGGCGAGGAACGCGAACCGCAGGTCACGGTCGCGCGGCTGCGGTACGACGAGCAGCCGCGGCGCGTGCCGGTCGGTGCCGACGAGCGCCCCGAGCGGGGCCCCGGCCTCACCGGCGGTGGTCAGTGGCACGAACACCAGGGGGTGTTCGGACAGGTGCCGGTGCCGGACCGTGGCAGCGGGCTGGGCGCGGCCGGTCTGCGCGGCCTCCAGCCGGGCGAGGGCGGAGATCAGCGACACGGGGCGCCCTCCGGCCGCTCGGCGCCGAGGCCCTCGGCTCCCGCGTACCCGGTACCGGGCCCGGTCGCTGTCGGCCCTGCGGCGTCCAGTGCCTCGGCCCGCAGCCGAGCGGCCCTGCGCAGGGCCGCCACCGCCGGGTCGTCCGGGTCCCCGGCCGTGCCGTGGGCCGCGGCCAGTACGTCGTCGACCGTCGCCAGGCCGCCCAGCTCGGCCCGCAGCGACCGCCCCAGGGAGGTCACCGCGCCCTCGGCGCGCGCGTGGTCGCGGCAGTGGAAGGCCAGCTCGCAGGCGGCGAGGCACTCGGGCGCGTATGCCGCCGGGACCGACTCCACGGCGGCCGTCAGCTCTCCGCGCGGCAGGTCGGGCGCGAAGCACGTGCCCTCGGGGAGGGCGTCGGCGATCTCCTCGACGCGCGTGAGCCGGGTCAGCTGGCGGCGGGTGACCGAGCGCTGCTTGCGGATGTCGACGGCGGAGGCGGTCGGCAGGTTGGAGAAGTCCTTCGGGCAGACCAGCAGGACGCGGTGGCGGACCGGGGGCGCGGGATCGAGGCGCGCGGCGACGTCCTCCAGCGCCAGCACGTACACCGCGGACTGCCGGGCGGCCGCCCCCACCTTCGCGGGGTCCGCCGAACCGTCCAGCACGGGGAACGACTTGATCTCCACGACCGTCCAGCTGCCGTCCGGGTGCACGACCACCGCGTCCGGCTCCAGGAAGGCGGGCGAGCCCGCGACATCGAGGGCCAGCATGGGGTGGTCGAGGAGCGTCCAGGCGCCGGCCCCGGTCGCCTCGCGCAGGGCGAGCGCCGTACGGGCCGCGCGGCCCTCGGGGCCGCCGGCCGTGAGATCGGGCACGAGCGAGTCGGTGGGCGGCTCGGCACCGGGGTCCAGCTTCTCGTGCACGAGCCGCAGCAGCTCCGCGCCGCCGTCCGCCTTGACCCGGGCCTCGAACGCGTTGCCCCGCATGAAGGCGAACTGCGACTGGCCGAACGCGGACGGCGAACCGAGCGCGTCCGCCAGCACCGCCTTGTTCACGCCCGCGCCGTCCAGGAGCGCACGTCTGCTGCACCCGGGATTCGCGGCGAGCGCGGCGAGAGCGCGCGCGTCCAGCGCCTTGGGCGGTACGGAGGGTCCGCGCAGCTCAGCGAGCCGCTGCCGGAGCGCCGTCCCCCGCGTCCGCGGGAGTGGCACCGGGCTCGGCTCCCGGACCGTGGCGGGATACGCGCTGTCGGGGAATTCGCTCACCCGGGGAAGTCTGGCACTCCCCACTGACAATTGAGGAACCTGCGCCCTGCGAGGCGGCCGCGACGGGTGCGGAGCGGGCGCTCAGGCGCTCCTTGGCCAGGTCCGCGAGCCGCATCATCGCCGGGGTCAGCAGCAGGCCGGCTCCCATCACGGCGGCGCCCGCCGCGGCGTCCAGGAAGTAGTGGTTCGCGGTGCCCATCACGACGATCGTGGTGAGCAGCGGATACGCGATGCCCGCGACCTTGGCGGCGGGGGTGCGGCCGTACCGCCACAGCATCACCCCGCACCACAGCGCCCAGCCCACGTGCAGGCTCGGCATCGCCGCGTACTGGTTCGTCATGCCGCCCAGGCCGCGCGGCGCGCTGGCCTCGCCGCCCCACCAGCCGTACGAGCTGTACTGGGCCATCGTGTCGACGAAGCCGTGGCCCTGAGACAGCAGCCGGGGCGGGCAGGTCGGCAGCAGGGTGAAGCCGATCAGGCCGATGAACGTGGACGTCAACAGCCAGGTCCGGGCGGCTCTGTAGCGCACCGCGCGGGAGCGGAAGAGCCAGATCAGGAGCGCGGGCGTGACCAGGTAGTGCAGCGAGGCGTACCAGAAGTCGGCCGGCACACCGAGCCATGCCTCGCGCGTGAAGAGACGGTTCAGCGGATGCTCGGCGTTGAGATGCAGGGCCTTCTCGATGCGCAGGATCGCCAGACCGTGGTCGACGGCGGTGGAGACATCGCCCCGGGCGAGGAGCCGGCCCGCCGAGTACGAGGCGTACACGAGGACGATCAGCGGCAGTTCGGTCCACCAGCGCAGCCGGGTCTTCGGCACCGCCCTCTCGATGCCTGGTGTCACGGTCTGCGGCATCCGATCGCCCTCCCCCTTCACATCAGCTGCGGTGCCCGGCGGCACGGTCGCATCACTTTACGGCGTATGTGCGCGCCCCCTGCGGGGCGCCCCCGGCTCTCAAAGACGCCGAGATCGCCCGCCGGGTTGCCCCGCTTCAGCGTGCGCGATGATGGAAGGAACCCACCTCTCATTTCTCCCGGAAAGGCCGCTCATGGCACCGCGCATCCTGCTGGCCCGGCATGGACAGACGGAATGGTCCCTGCTCGGGAAGCACACCGGCAGGACGGACATTCCGCTCCTCGAAGAGGGCCGGCGCGGCGCCAAGCTGCTGGGCGAACGGCTGCACCGGGCGCCCTTCGACGGGCTCTTCGACGCCGAGATCCGTACGAGTCCGCTGGCACGCGCGCGTGAGACATGCGAACTGGCCGGTTTCGGTGACCGCGCCACCTCCTGGGACCCGCTCATGGAGTGGGACTACGGGGCGTACGAGGGCATGACGCCGGCCGAGATCCAGAAGGTGCGGCCGGGCTGGTTCATCTGGCGCGACGGCGTCCCCGAGGGCGAGACCCTCGCGCAGGTCTCCGCGCGCGCGGACGAGGTCGTCGCCTGGGCGCGTGCCGAGGACCGCGACGTCCTGGTGTTCGCCCACGGGCACATCCTGCGCTCGATCGGCGCGCGGTGGCTCGGCCTGCCGATCGATTTCGCCGCGCGTATCAGGCTCAGTCCGACGTCCCTCTCGGTGCTGGGATGGGCCTACGGGGAGCCCGCGATCGAGAGCTGGAACGATCTGGGGCATCTGGTGCACCAGGGCGAGCAGCGGATCGCCTGACCGCGTACGGGATCGCCTGAAAGGGGATGGCCGTCCCGGGCCGGCGCGGAGTCTCACGCCATGCGCGGCAGGCTCGCGTGCCGCTCCAGGAACGCCGACACCTCCGACGCCCTCCGGTGCGGCAGCAGGACCCGGGCGGTGCCCGCCAGCATCGTCTGGACGCGGGAGGACTGGACCTGGCCGAGGAGCTCCAGAACCCGCAGGCCCGCCATCGCGGCCTCGTCGGGACGGCCCCCGCGCGCGAGGTCGTCGGCGAGCTCCGCCGTGTAGAGGGCGATGTTGCGGGTGAAGTGCGGGTCCTGGAGGTGCGCGGCCCGGCGGGCGTGGCGGGCCGCACGGGGCCAGTCGCCGAGCGTCGACCAGCACTGCGCCTCCAGGCCCTCCAGTTCGGCCTCTCCGTAGAAGGTCATCCACTCGGGGTCCGTCTCCGAAGGGCCCCGTTCGAAGAGGGCCTGGGCCCGGGCCAGCGCCTGCTCGCAGCCCGCCCGGTCCGCGAGCCCCGCCCAGCCGCCCGCCTCGCGCAGCGCGAGCAGCGACATGAGGCGGGGCGAGCCCAGCGGGCGGGCCGCGCGCTGGGCCGCCTGCGCCGCCCGCACCGCCTCGCGCGGCCGGCCCGCGTCGCGCGCGAGGAACGCCGTGTTGCAGAACGCGTGCGCCTCAAGCCCCGGGTCCCCGGCCATGCGGGCGGTCGCGAGCGCCTCCGCGTAGTGCGAGCGGGCGTCGTCGAAGCGGCCCGAGTCGTGGGCCAGCCAGCCCACCGAGATGGCCAGTTCCCCCGCGCCCATGTAGAGCCGGTCCGCGGTCGACTGCCGGGTCGTCCCCGCGTCGAGCAGCGCGTACGCGGTCCGCAGCGGGGCCGACGCGCGCCGGTAGAGGCCGTCCGCGCCGTGCCGGTCGTCCAGCAGCCGGATTCTGCGCACGGCCTCTTCGAGGGCGCCCGCCTCGGACGAACCCGCCCGGTGGCCGGGACGTCCGGCGGCCGCCGCCGGGCTGCCGAAGGTGAGCCCGAAGGGGCCCAGCGAGGCGGCTGCCACCGTGGCGGTGCCGCCCGTCATGAATGCGCGACGCTGCACGTCGCTCTCCTCGTGGTTCTGATCGTGGTACTCGTGCGTGTCGTACAGGTCTGACGTGTGGTGTGTGTCGTACGGGTCTGGCGTGGGCTGTGGGTTGAACGGGTCTGGCGCGTGCTGCGGGTTGAGCGGGTCGTACGGGTCGTACGGGTCCTGCGGAGCCTGCGTTTCGTGCGACGGATCTGGCATGTCATACGTCTCGCACGCCCCTTCCATCTCATGCGAGGCGCGCAAAGGGCTCTCGGTGCGTGGGGGAGGCGCATCGTCGGTGGTGCGCGCCGCCCCCCTGCCCCGTACCGCGGAGCGGGGTGCGAAACCCAGGTCGGTGAGGGTGCGGCCGGGGAACATGTGCAGGAACACGCGTTCGTAGGCGTAGTTGGGGCAGCGGATCTCGCCCGCCTCCACCCGCCCGATGTAGCGCGCGTCACAGCTGACCCGCTCGCCGATCTCGCGCGCGGCCCGCCGCACCGCCGAGGCGAACTCGCCCGGTGAGCGCTGTCCGCGCAACTGCCGGAAGGCGAGGTTCGGCCGCGGTGGCGTGGGGGGCTGGGACGAGGTCACCGTTGACGACGCCATGGCGGGGCCCTCTCTGCGAACCGTCGAACCATGCCGGATTCGGGATCAGTTGTACGGGTGGTGCCCGGTTGTTCCCTGTGTCCGGCGGTGCAAGAACGTACCCGGCCCACCGGTGCCGCCATGCGATGTTTGGCTACAAACCGGATATCTCATACAGGATCTGCCATGAACTGCCATCCTTTGCGGCGGTGTTATGCCGTAGCCGTTGACGTTCTGGCGCGTTGAACCCGACGGACCGGGAGCCGCCCGAACTCCCGACCCGCTCACTCGTCGAGGAGGGGCTGCCGTGTTGGAGGCCGGGATGCAGACCAGGCAGAGCACCGAGTTCCGTACGTCGTCGACGGCGCAGCACCGGCCGACCCCGGAGAGCAGCGCGCCACCGCGGCCGGAGTCCGCCTGTGACCTCGTGACCGTTCCGGCACGACAGGGTCTGGAGGCGGTCGACATTCTCCGCCGCGGCGCCGGCGACTCCGTCGGCCCCGTGCTCCACGACAACGACTGCGACACCCTCGGCTTCCTGGTGCCGCCCGGCACCGCGGACGCCTGGGACGTGCCCGGCAGTACGTGCACCCAGACCGGCGGACGGGGGCAGAGCCTTGTGCCCGAGCCCCCGGTCGAGGGCTCGGACTGGCTGCTGCCGCCCGGGGACGCGGAGCTGGCGACGGATCCGGCGGTGCTGCGGGCGGCGCTGGGGGAAGCGGCGCGGCTGATCGAGGCCGCGGACAACTGTCGCTGAGCCGGACACCAACCGTGCAAGCAGGGCCGCGCAGCCGTGCAAGCAGGGCCGCGCAGCCCTTCATCGGCCAGCGGCGTACGACCCCCCTCGCTGAGCCGACCCGCTCCCGCACGCCGATAATGGCGGGATGGCGAGGGCGAAGAAAAAGAGGTCCGACGACGGGCGTGGCGGGCGGCGCGGGCAGACCGCGGCCGAGGCCGTCGTCGAGCCCGTCGACGGCGGGCTCGCCGAGCTGATACCCGACCGGGACCGGGCGCGCGCCTGGACTCTCTTCATCGACGGCGCCCCGCAGTCGCACGTCGATCTCGACGACCCGGCCTTTCTGAGCTTCGAGTACCAGCGGCGCCTCGGCCATGTCATCGACCTGGTCGCCCCGCCCGGCAGGCCCGTGCACGTCGTGCACCTCGGCGGCGGCGCGTTCACCCTCGCCCGCTATGCCGCCGCCACCCGCCCCCGCTCCACCCAGCAGATCGTGGAACGCGACGCGGCCCTCGTCCAACTGGTCCGCCGTGAGCTGCCGTTGGACCCGAACGCCCGCATCCGGGTGCGCTCCCTGGACGCCCGCGAAGGGCTCGCCAAGGTGGCCGACGACTGGGCGGACCTGGTGATCGCGGACGTCTTCAGCGGCGCCCGCACACCGGCGCACCTGACGTCGACGGAGTTCCTCACCGAGGTGCGGAGGGTGGTGAAGCCGGACGGCGTCTACGCCGCCAACCTCGCCGACGGCCCCCCGCTCGCCCACCTCCGCGGCCAGATCGCCACCGCCGCGGTCGTCTTCCCCGAGCTGGCGCTGGTCGCCGATCCGACCGTGCTGCGCGGCAAACGCTTCGGCAACGCGGTCCTCGTCGGCTCCGGCCACCCGCTGCCGATCGCCGAACTCACCCGCCGCGCGGCCTCGGACCCGCACCCCGCGCGCGTGGAGCACGGCAAGGAACTGACCGACTTCACCGGCGGAGCCGTACCGGTCCTGGACGCGGTGGCGGTGGCGTCACCGCCGCCACCGCCCTCGGTGTTCCGGTGAGCGCACAGAGCAGGTCCGGCATGATCCGCCGTACCGGGCCTAGTAGTTCTGGACGTCCACCCGCGGCGCGCTGTCGTGCCACGTGCAGAACACCGTCACCCGGTCCGCGCCCGAGCTGAACTCCACGCGGATCCACGTCTCCGTCTTCCACACCTGCATCGACCAGCCGGATCCGGGCGTCGCCGAGACGAGGGTCGCGGACGTCCTGCCGAGGTCGAAGACCACCCGCCCGCCGTCGGTGTCGTAGCTCTTGACCTGGCCGGAGGTGGTGGGTGAGGGGGAGGAGGACGCCGTCCGGGACGGCGTCGGGGCCGGCTTCCCGCTCGGCGCCCGGCGGTGCGAGGGGCCCTTCGACGGGCTCTTCGACGGCTGCGCCCGCTCCGTCGAGGAGGCCAGCGGTTCCGGCTTCCGTGTCGCCGCGTCACCCGCGGTGATGGGCAGGGCGCGCGGCGGGTCGTACGCGGTCCCCGCCATCACCGTGTGGACACCCCACCACGACAGCGTGACCGCCGCGCCCGTGGCGAGCGACCAGGCCAGAACGTGTACAAGTCCTCTGCGCATCCCGGTCATATCGCGGGTCATACTGCCTCACCCGCCCCACGGGTGTCTCCGGGCATCGCACGGATGTCTGATGGATCACGCACAGCCGGAGTTGTCCGGCGCGTGCCCTGTGGAGTTGTCCACAGGCTCCGGATGCCCCTGACCCGTATGGCGTACGGTGCCGCCCATGGCAAGTGTGCTCGTGGTCGAGGACGACCAGTTCGTACGCTCGGCCCTCATCCGGCATCTGACCGAGGCCGCGCACACCGTGCGCAGCGTCGGCACCGCCCTCGAGGCGCTGCGCGAGGTCGCCCACTTCTCCTTCGACGTCGTGATCCTCGACCTCGGACTGCCCGATCTGGACGGGTCCGAGGCGCTGAAGATGCTGCGCGGAATCACCGACGTACCGGTGATCATCGCCACCGCGCGGGACGACGAGACGGAGGTCGTCCGGCTGCTCAACGCGGGCGCGGACGACTATCTGACCAAGCCGTTCTCGGTCGAACACCTGGCCGCGCGCATGGCGGCGGTCCTGCGGCGGGCACGCTCGGCCGCCGGGGAGGCGCCGCCGTCGACCGTGATCCGGGTCGGCGGGCTCGCCATCGACCCGCTGCGCCGCCAGGCCGAGCTGGACGGCGTACGACTCGATCTCACCCGGCGCGAGTTCGACCTGCTCGCCTTCCTGGCCGGACGGCCCGGTGTGGTCGTGGCGCGGCGCGAGCTGCTCGCCGAGGTCTGGCAGCAGTCGTACGGGGACGACCAGACCATAGACGTCCATCTGTCGTGGCTGCGGCGCAAGTTGGGCGAGACGGCGGCGAAGCCTCGCTATCTGCACACCCTGCGGGGCGTCGGAGTGAAGCTGGAACCGCCGCGGGGCGAGCCGTCGTGGGGTGCGCGATCACAGGGGGAGCCGCTGCCATGAGATGGGCACTGGTCAAGGTGTGCGTGGCGGTCACCACGATGGTCGTGGTCGCCTTCGCGGTCCCGCTGGGCCTGGTGATCAAGGAGATGGCGCGCGACCGGGCCTTCTCGAACGCCGAGCGGGAGGCCGCCGCCGTCGCGCCCGCGCTCTCCATCACCACCGACCGGGACCAGTTGGAGCGCGTCGTCGCCTCCGCGGCCTCGGACGAGGGGATGGCCGTGCACCTGCCGGCGAGCGACGGCAAGGCGGCGTCCGACATCGGGCGGCAGCGCGCCGCCGACAAGGACATCACCACCACCCGGAAGCTGGGCCGCGCCTCCACCGCGGAGGTCGCGGGCGGCTCCACGCTGCTCCAGCCCACCGCGCTCAGCTCCGGCGAGATAGCCGTCGTCGAGGTCTACGTCCCCGAGTCCGAGGTCAGCAACGGCGTCGGCACGGCCTGGGCGGTGCTCGCCGCCGTCGGGGTCGCACTGATCATCGGCTCGGTCGCGGTCGCCGACCGGCTCGGCGTGCGGATGGTGCAGCCGGCTCAGCGCCTGGTCGAGGGCGCACACGAACTGGGGGAGGGAAAGCTGGGCGCACGGGTGCCCGAGGAAGGGCCGACCGAACTGCGGCTGGCGGCGGTCGCGTTCAACTCGATGGCCGATCAGGTCGTTCAACTGATGGCCAATGAGCGGGAGTTGGCGGCCGATCTGTCCCACCGGCTGCGTACGCCGCTGACCGTGCTGCGGCTGAACACGGCCTCGCTCGGCGACGGGCCGGCCGCCGAGCAGACCCGGGCGGCCGTCGCACAACTGGAGCGCGAGGTCGACACCATCATCCGTACGGCCCGGGAGGCCAAGCCGCAGACCGCCGCGCCGGGCTTCGGCGCCGGGTGCGACGCGGCCGAAGTGGTGCGCGAGCGGATGGACTTCTGGTCGGCGCTCGCGGAGGACGAGGGCCGCAAGGTCCGGGTCGCGGGCGCGGACCGGCCGGTCCGCATACCCGTCGCCCGCGCCGACCTCGCCGCCGCCCTCGACGCGCTGCTCGGGAACGTGTTCCGGCACACCCCGGAGGGCACGGCGTTCGCGGTCGACGTGCACAACGGCGAGGACGCGGTGATCGTGCTGGTGTCGGACGCGGGGCCGGGAATCCCCGACCCCGAGGCGGCGATGGCTCGGGGCCGCGGCTCGGGGAGCGACGGCTCGACGGGGCTCGGGCTGGACATCGTGCGCCGCCTCGCGGAGTCGACGGGCGGCGATGTGCGCATCGGCTCGTCGGTGCTCGGCGGGACGGAGGTCCGGATCTGGATCCAGCTGGACGGCCGGGCGCCGGTGCGACGCGGACACCGGGGGTCCGTACGGCGTCGGTGGCGCATGGCGGCGAGGTGACGCTTCCGCGTGAGCGGCAGCGGCGAGGTGATGCTTCCGCGTGAGCGGCACCCAATTGGTCTCTACCTTTAACCGCCCCCGATGCCTTCCTTAAGCGCACCCTAAGATCCGCAACCCCCGCCCGGATCAAGCGGTTTGCCCGATTCCGGATCGCTAGCGTGCTGCCGCACCCACCCCTGGAAATCCCGTGTGGACCCCCGGGGCACCCCGTGAGCAGCGAAGGCAGGCACGCGATGAGCAGTACGCACCGGCGCAAGGTCAGCGGTCGGAACAAGGCGATAGGCGGCATCGTCGCCGCGGCCGTGGTCGGCGGCGGCGCCCTCCTGTTCACCGGCACCGCCCAGGCGGCGAGTGTCGGCGCCGCGTACACCAAGACCAGCGACTGGTCGACGGGGTACACCGCGCAGTACGTCATCACGAACGACACCGCGCAGACGAAGGCCGACTGGACGCTCCAGTTCGACCTGCCCTCCGGTACCAAGCTCAGCTCGCTGTGGAACGGCGAGTCGAGCGTGAGCGGGCAGCACGTCACCGTGAAGCCGCCGACCTGGGACAAGAACGGGCTGGCGGCGGGCAAGTCGGTGACCGTCGGCTTCGTCGTCAACGGCAGCGCGAACCCGACGGGTTGCCTCATCGACGGCGTCAAGTGTTCCGCCGACGACGGCGCCACGCCCGAGCCGAGCGGCCGCCCGACCCAGTCCGCGACACCGACGCCGACGCCGACACCGACGCCCACTGCGACCGCCTCGCAGAGCACGAAGCCGACTCCCACCCCGTCGGCCTCCGAGACCCCCGGCAGCGGCACCACCACCAGCGCCGGCTTCGCCCCCTACGTCGACACCTCCCTCTACCCCGCCTTCGACCTGCTGGCCGCCGCCGGCGCCACCGGCGTGAAGGACTACAACCTCGCGTTCATCACGGACGGCGGCGGCTGCACGCCCAAGTGGGGCGGTGTGACGGACCTGGGCAGTGACGGAGTGGCGGCCCAGATCGGCGACCTGCGCGCGAAGGGCGGTGACGTCCGCGTCTCCTTCGGCGGCGCCTCCGGCTCCGAGCTGGCCACGACGTGCTCATCGGCCGACGCGCTGGCGACGGCGTACGAGAAGGTCGTGAACGCCTTCAAGCTGACGAAGGTCGACTTCGACGTGGAGGGCGGCGCGCTGCCGAACACGGCCGCCAACACGCGCCGGGCGCAGGCCATCGCGAAGCTGGAGAAGGCCCACCCCGGCCTCGACGTCTCGTACACGCTGCCGGTGATGCCGGAGGGCCTGACCCAGGACGGCGTGAACCTGCTGGCCGACGCCAAGTCGAACGGCGTGTCCATCAACACGGTCAACATCATGGCGATGGACTACGGGCCCGCGTACAGCGGTGACATGGGCACCTACGCCGAGCAGGCGGCCACGGCCACGCAGGCGCAGGTGAAGAGCGTCCTCGGCCTGTCGGACAGCGCGGCGTGGAAGGCCGTCGCGGTCACCCCGATGCTCGGCGTCAACGACGTGGCGTCCGAGATCTTCAAGGTCGACGACGCGACCCAGCTGGTGAACTTCGCCAAGTCCAAGGGCCTCGGCTGGCTGTCGATGTGGTCGGCGACGCGCGACAAGCAGTGCGCGGGCGGCGCGAAGCCGTCGGCCGACGCGACGTGCAGCTCGATCGTCCAGGACGCGAACGCCTTCTCGAAGGCGCTCGGCGCGTACAAGTAGGCCCCGCACCGCGCGGACCTTCCTCCACGGGGGAACGCGCGCCCCGGCCGGACCTCCCCCCACCCGGCCGGGGCGCGGCACCCCCCTCAGGTGCCGCGCCCCGTCCCCCGCTTCCCCCCCCGTATCCCCCGGGCAATGGCCTACTCGGCGGCTGTCGCCCCCGGCAGCGTCCCCGTCCGGGCCGCCTGCGCGTACCACCGCGCGCTCGACTTCGGCGTACGGGCCAGCGTCGCGTAGTCCACGTACACCGCGCCGAAACGCTTGCCGTAGCCGTACGCCCACTCGAAGTTGTCCATCAGGGACCAGAGGTAATAGCCGCGGACGTCCGCGCCGTCGGTGATCGCCCGCCGGACCGCCGTCAGATGGCCGTGCAGATACGCGATCCGCTCGGGGTCGTGCACCCGGCCCTCCGGGTCCGGCTTGTCGTCGTACGCCGCGCCGTTCTCGGTGATGTACAGGGGCAGCCCGGGCGCCTCCCGCGTGTAACGCATGATCAGTTCGTGCAGGCCGGTCGGGTCGATCGACCAGCCCATCTCCGTGCGCTCGCCGGGGGTCAGGTGGAACACGACGTCGTCCGCGCCCGGCCAGGGGGAGAAGGAGCTCGCTCCGTGGCCGTCCGCGCGGGGGCCCGCCGGGGCCGACTCCGTCGCCGAGACCAGCGTCGGCGTGTAGTAGTTCAACCCCAGCGCGTCCAGCGGCTGGTTGACCGCCTCCAGGTCGCCGTCCTGGACGAACGACCAGTCCGTCACCGAGGCCGTCGCCGCGAACAGCCCCGCCGGATACGCGCCGTGCAGCATCGGGCCGTGGAAGACCCCGTTGGCCAGGTCGTCGATCCGCCGGCCCGCGGCCACATCCGCGGGACTGTCCGAAACGGTCCTGACCACCGATGAGTTGAGGCTCACCGCGACCGTGTTGCGGGCCGGCATCGCGGCCCTCAGCGCGGAGGTGCCCAGGCCGTGCGCCAGGTTCAGATGGTGCGCCGCGCGCAACGAAGCCGCCGCGTCCGTGCGGCCCGGCGCGTGCACCCCGGAGCCGTAGCCCAGGAAGGCGCTGCACCACGGCTCGTTCAGCGTGATCCACTGCTCGACGCGGTCGCCCAGCGCGTCACCCACGATCTGCGCGTACTCCGCGAACCGGTACGCGGTGTCGCGCTCGGGCCAGCCGCCCGCGTCCTCCAGCTCCTGCGGCAGGTCCCAGTGGTAGAGGGTGAGCGCCGGTTTGACGCCGTGGGCGAGGAGTTCGTCCACCAGCCGGCGGTAGAAGTCCAGGCCGCGCTGGACCGCGGGGCCCCGGCCCATCGGCTGCACCCGCGACCACGAGACCGAGAAGCGGTACGCGCCAAGGCCGAGCTCCGCCATCAGCGCCACGTCGTCGCGATAGCGGTGGTAGTGGTCGACAGCGATGTCACCGGTCTCGCCACCGGCCGTCTTTCCCGGCGTATGGCTGAAGGTGTCCCAGATCGAGGGCGTGCGGCCGTCCTCCCGCACCGCCCCCTCGATCTGGTACGCGGAGGTCGCCGCGCCCCAGAGGAAGGCGGGAGGAAACGTCACGGGCGACACAGGTGCCGCGGAGGTCTCGGCGGATGCCACAGGCGCCGCGGAGGTCTCGGCGGGCGACACAGGTGCCGCGGAAGTCGAGGCGGGCGTCACGGACTCAGGCATGGAAGCGCTCCCATCGGAGGTCGGGGAGACCGACGAAAGTAGGGGAAGTGAAGGAGGGGCCGGGGCGGCGGTGACCCGGCCCCTCCGGAGCGGGGCGTCAGCCCTTGACGGCGCCCTGCATGATGCCGCCGACGATCTGCTTGCCGAAGATCGCGAAGACCAGGAGCAGCGGCAGCGTGCCCAACAGCGCGCCCGCCATGATCAGGGACTGGTCGGGCGTGTATCCGCGGCCGAGGCCCGCCACCGCGACCTGCACGGTCGGGTTGCCGGTCTGTGTCAGGACCAGGAACGGCCACAGGAAGTCGTTCCACGTCTGCACGAACGTCAGCATGCCGAGGACCGCCATCGCGGGACGCGCCGCCGGGAACACGATGTGCCACACCACGCGCCAGCTGCTCGCGCCGTCCACCCGGGCGGCCTCGATCAGCTCGTCCGGCAGGGCCTGGATCAGGTACTGGCGCATGAAGAACACGCCGAACGCGCTCACCAGGGAGGGCAGGATCACCGCCTGGAGCTGGTCGGTCCAGTCGAGCTTGGCGACCATCATGTACAGCGGGATCACGCTCAGCTGCGGCGGCACCATCATCGTGCCGATGACGATCAGCATCAGGGCGCCGCGGCCCCGGAAACGCAGTTTGGCGAAGGCGAACCCGGCGATCGTCGACATGATGACGACGGCCGCGGCCGAGACCCCCGCCACGAACGTGGTGTTGAAGAACGCCTCGCCCAGGTTCGCGTCCGTCCAGGCCACGTCGAGGTTGCGGAAGAGGTTGGAGCCGAACCAGAACGGCGGCGGGGTCTGCGCCAGCCGGTTGTTGTCGCGGGAGGCGGCGATCGCCGTCCACACCAGGGGGAACAGCGAGCCGAGGGTGAACAGGATCAGGATCGCGTACGCGATCGGGCCGCCGTGCAGCGTTCCGCCGGCCCGAGCGGAGCGCGGGCGGCGCGAGCGCCGGGGTGCCTTGGCGGCGTCGGCGGCGTTGTCCGCGCTGTCGGCGGGGGGCGTCAGGGTCGTCGTCACGGCCGGTACTCCTTAACTACTGGCGCGCAGCCGGCGCGAGATGACGTAGTTGACGATCCCGACCAGGATGAGGATCAGGAACATCGTCCAGGCGATGGCCGAGGCCCGGCCCAGGTGCTGGTTCACCCAGCCCTGCTCGTACAGGTACAGGCCCAGCGTCTGGAACTGGTGTTCCGCGCCGCCGGACGCGCCCTTGTTCGCGTCGAACAGCAGCGGCTCGCCGAAGACCTGGCTGGCGCCGATGGTCGACACCACGACGGTGAACAGGATGGTCGGCCGCAGCGCCGGCAGCGTGACGTGCAGGAACTGCCGCCAGCGGCTGGCTCCGTCCAGCGCCGCCGACTCGTACAGGTCCTGCGGGATGGCCTGCATGGCCGCCAGGTAGATGAGCGCGTTGTAACCGGTCCAGCGCCAGATGATGATCGAGGAGACGGCGAACTGGGACGGCCACTTGTCGTTCTGCCAGTCGACCGCGCCGATCCCGACCTGGTGCAGCGCCCAGTTGATCATGCCGTAGTCGCGCCCGAAGAGCAGCACGAACACCAGCGAGGCCGCGGCGATGGACGTCGCGTACGGCGCGAGCATCGCGACCCGGTAGAAGGTCGAGGCGCGCAGCTTGTAGTTGAGGATGTGGGCCAGACCCATCGCCATCAGCAACTGCGGCACCGTGGCGATGATGCCGATGGTCAGGGTGTTCTTCGCCGCGTTCCAGAAGAAGTCGTCGTCGAAGATCCGCGTGTAGTTGCGCAGACCCACCCACTCCATGTCGGTGGGCGCGGTCAGCTCCACCTGGTGCAGCGAGGCCCAGCCGGTGTAGATCAGCGGAAACAGGCCGAACGCGAGGAACAGCAGGAAGAACGGCGAGACGAAGGCGTACGGGCTCCACCGGATGTCCCGCTGCCAGCGGCGGGACAGCCGGGCCCGGTGCCGCTGCTCAGCCTCGGTGGGCGCGGCGTCGGCCGACGCGCGGGCCGGGGCCGCGCCCCCCTCCTTCACGGGGGGCGCGGCGGTGTCGTGCCGGGTGGCCATGGCGGTCACTTGTCCAGGTTGTTGTCGATGGTCTTCGTGGCCGTGTTCCACGCCTCCTCGGGCGACTTGCCCTTCGTCACGAGGATGACGCCGTTGTCGGTCAGGCCCTGCTGGATGATCTGGTCCTTCGGGCCGATCGTCTGCACCGGGCTGGACTGGGCGGCCTTGGCGAAGATCGTGCCGATCGGCGAGTCACCGGTCATCTCGTTCTTGGCGCCGGTGACCGCGGACGAGCTGTACGCGCTCGGCGCGCTCGGGAAGCTGCCCTGCACCTTGAAGAGCTTCGCCTGCTGCTCCGGCGCGGTCAGCCAGGTGATGAACGCCTCCGCCTCCTTCACGTGCTTGCCGCTCTTCGGCACGGCGAGGAAAGTGCCGCCCCAGTTGCCGGACTTGGGCGCGGCGGCCACGTCCCACTTGCCGGCGGACTCGGGCTTCGACTTGCCCTTGATGTAGCCGAGCATCCACGGCGGGCAGGCCACCGTGGCGAACTTGCTGTGGGCGATCGTGGTGTCCCAGGCCGGCTGGAACTGCGTCTGCGCGCCGACCAGCCCCTCCTCGGCGGCCTTCGCGGTCAGGTCGAAGGCGCTCTTGACGGCCGGGTTCGTCTTGTAGGTGACCTTGCCGGAGGAGTCGTAGAACTTCTCCTTCTCACTGCTGAGGATCGCGTTGATCAGACCGCCGGGGGAGTCCATGAACGTGGTGCCCTTGGGCGCCTTCGCCTTGTACTTCTCGCCCGCGTCGACCAGCTTGCTCCAGTCGCCCGCCCACAGCTTGCCGACCTCTTCCCGGTCGGTGGGCAGACCGGCCTTCTCGAAGAGGTCCTTGCGGTAGCAGATCGCCATCGGGCCGACGTCGGTGCCGAGGCCGACCGTCCTGCCGTCCTTGGTCGTGGCCTGCGCCCACTTCCAGTCCAGCCACTTGCTCTTGTCCACACCCGAGACCTTGGACATGTCCACGAGCTTGTCCGCCTGGGTGGCGACGATCTCGGCGATGTTGCCGACCTCGACGGCCTGCACGTCCATCAGGCCGCTGTTGGTGGTGAGGTGGTTCAGGAGCGCCGGGTAGTAGTTCTCGTTCCGCTCCACGACGTTGTCAGTGATCTTGATGTCGGGGTGGAGCTTCTCGTACTCGGTGTAGAGCCCGGCCTCCTTGAAGCCCTGGGTGCCGAACAGGCCCAGCGTGAGGGTGGTTTTCCCCTTGCCGTCCGACGACGAGCCGTCGGAAGCGCCGTCGCCGCTGTCGTCGGCGCAGCCGGCCAGCAACCCGGCGCCCAGCGACGCGACCGCCGCCAGGACCACCGCCCGGCGGACGATGGGGGTCCCCCCGCTCGAGCGAAGCCGAGAGGGGGGGAGGGTGAATGCTCGCATGGCGTCCTCCTGTTGCCCTGACGTGCCGACCCCCCGGCCAACTGCATGGTTGGGCCCGTTAGTTGTTCGCTGCGGCTCGGGCGGGGAACGTGCGGGATGTGTATGTGTCAGGTACCGTGGGAGCGCTCCCACAAGTGATGTGTTGAAGAGTCGTCGGTCCGGGCGGGGGTGTCAAGGGAGCGGACATGGCGAGATGCGTTCAGTTATCGGCCTGTTAACTAACTCCGCGAGGTGGCGCCAACTCGCTCCGGGCGGGCGGTATTCAGGCCCGTCGGCGGGTGCCGATGAGGCCTTTTCGGCCGGTGCGGGGCTCGGGGAGGGCCGCACCGGGGCCGGTCGCCGGCCCGGATGGGACTGTTAGATTCCAGGCCAGTGTGGGTCGACGGGAGGCGGAGCCAATGGCAGGCCACGGAGCGCGGGGCCGGAGCGGCGGGCGGCCGACCCTTGAGGAGGTCGCCGCGCGCGCCGGGGTGGGCCGCGGCACGGTCTCCCGGGTGATCAACGGGTCCCCCCGGGTCAGCGACGCCACCCGCGCGGCCGTCGAGGCGGCCGTCGCGGAGCTCGGCTATGTCCCGAACACGGCGGCCCGTGCCCTCGCCGCCAACCGCACGGACGCGATCGCCCTGGTCGTCCCCGAACCGGAGACCCGCTTCTTCGCGGAGCCGTACTTCTCCGACATGCTCAAGGGCGTGGGCTCCGCGCTGTCGGAGACCGAGATGCAGCTGCTGCTGATCTTCGCGGGCAGCGACCGGGAGCGGCAGCGGCTGGCCCAGTACCTGGCGGCGCACCGGGTGGACGGTGTCCTGCTGGTCTCGGTGCACGCGGACGACCCGCTGCCCGACCTCCTTGCCCAGCTGGAGATCCCGGCGGTGATCAGCGGCCGCAGATCCGCGGAGGAGACGCTGCCCTCGGTCGACTCCGACAACTTCGGCGGCGGCCGGGTCGCCGTGGAACACCTGATCGACCAGGGCCGCCGCAACGTCGTCCATCTCGCCGGCCGCCTCGACGTCTACGGCGCCCAGCGCCGCGTCGACGGCTACCGCGAGGCGCTGCGGGACGCGGGACGCCCGGTCGACGAGAGCCTGATCGTCGCCGGTGACTTCACGGAGGAGGGCGGCCGGCGCGCGATGACCGAACTGCTGGCCCGCTGCCCGGCGCTGGACGCGGTCTTCGCGGGCTCCGACGTGATGGCGGCCGGCGCGCGCCAGGTCCTGCGGGAGGCCGGCCGTCGTATCCCGGACGACGTGGCACTGGTCGGGTACGACGACTCGGCCATCGCCCGCCACATGGACCCCCCGCTCACCAGCGTCCGCCAGCCGATCGAGGAGATGGGCCGCGCGATGATCGACCTGCTCCTCGACGAGATCGCGGACCGGCGCCCGGCGGTGTCCCGGGGCCTGGAGCGACGTCAGCTGGTGCTCCCGTCGGAGCTGGTGCGGCGGGCGTCTTCGTAGACCCGGCCCCGCGGTGGCTGGTGCCCCTGCCCGGACAGCCGCTGGTCAGGCCCGTACGGTCAGGCCCTGGTCGGCACCCCTGGTCAGGCCCGTACGGTGAGCTCCCACCGAATCTCGCCGTCCTGCTCCCGGTCGGTCGGTGACAGCCCGGCCGCGGCGGCGACGGACGCGGAGGCGTGATGGTCCGGGTGGACATGGGCGACGACGATGCGTACGGACCCGGACTGCCGGGTGAGCCGGTCGACCAGGCCCTGGGCCGCCTCCGAGGCGAAGCCCCGCCCCTGCCACGGGGTGCCCACCACCCAGGCGATCTCCGCGACCTCGCCCGTGACGGTCGCCTGCACGGTCCCCACCAGACACGCGTCCGCACGCCGCCGCAGCACCCAGTTGACCCAGCGGACGCCGGGGTGGGGCGAGCCGGCGGCCAGGCGTGCGTAGCGTGCGCGCAGGGCGGCCGGGGTGTCGGGCACACCGCCGATGAAGGCATGCAGCGCCGGGTCGCCGAGGACCTGGGCCATCTCCTCGGCGTGCTCGACGCGCAGGGGGAGGAGATCGAGGCGGGCGGTGCGGATGATCCTGGCGGTCCCGGTGGTCCCGGTGGTCCCGGTGGTCCCGGTGGTCCCGGTGGTCCCGACGGACGCGGCGGGGCCGGGGGGCTCGGGGGGTTCGGCGGGTTCGGGGTGCGCGGGCATCGGGCGAAGCCTACGGGGCGGCGCGTCCCGCTCCGAAGTGCCCGCCACGGTAGGGGCCTTGTCCCGGCACGCCGGGCAACGTCCGCCACCCGTCGGCGGGATGCCGGGACACCTGGATGCGTCGCAACGGGTCCCGGACCCTACGCGTGGCTCCAGATCAGGCCGCCCTTGTCCTTGGTGTCGTCGCCTCTGACGGTGACCGCGTAGACGGCGACCGGCGCGCCCTCGGGGATGTCGCCGCTCTTCCACGCGGTGCAGTACGGCGCGGTCCGCCCGCGGGTGGAGGCGGTGCGGTCGATGGTGCCGTCGCGGTTGATGTCGAGCCGGGCCTCGATGCCCCACCCGTCGGTCGTCGTGTCGCAGGCCCGGACGGAGTCGCCCGGGGTGGCGCCGTCCGGGTCGGCGTTCCACAGGGCGTACCCGCCCTCGGTGTTGGCCCGCTGCGCGGCGGCGGTGGCCGTGCCCTGCGCGCCGAGGAGAAGGGCGGTGGCGGCGAGGACGGTGGTGACGACACGGCCTCTGGCGGAGCGGAGCACGGAGAGTCCCCCTGGTGCGGGTGAGCACGGTGAGAGTGGTGATGGCGCTGGGTGGAACGAATCCATGCCCCTTGATCGTCCGCCCACTGTCCCGTGTTACAGGTCACACGACTGCTTGCAGGTCACACGACTGGTTGCAGGTCACACGACTGAGGCCCCGGTCCGCTTTCGCGGACCGGGGCCTCTTGCAGGGTGAGTGACGGGACTTGAACCCGCGGCATCCTGGACCACAACCAGGTGCTCTACCAGCTGAGCTACACCCACCATGACCGGTGGTTCTCCGTTTGGTCTCTCCGACCGGCCGAGAAAAAGTGTACAGGGTCCGAGGGGGTGCTCGCGCCCGCCTTTCTTCGGGGCCCTCGAAGGGCCCCGTCGGGGCGGCTACTGCGCGGGCAGCACGTGCTTCGCGGCGATCGTGCGGGCCGTCTCCGAGTCGGGGCCCGGCTGCGGTACGAAGATGGCCTCGCGGTAGTAGCGCAGCTCCGCGATCGACTCGCGGATGTCCGCCAGCGCGCGGTGGTTGCCGCTCTTCTCGGGGCTGTTGAAGTACGCCCTCGGGTACCAGCGGCGGGCCAGCTCCTTCACCGAGCTGACGTCCACGATCCGGTAGTGGAGGTAGGTCTCCAGCGCCGACATGTCGCGGGCGAGGAAGCCGCGGTCGGTGCCGACCGAGTTTCCGCACAGCGGAGCCTTGCCGGGTTCCTTGACGTGCTCCCGTACATACGCGAGCACCTGCGCCTCGGCGTCCGCCAGCGTCGTGCCGGCCGCCAGCTCGTCGAGCAGGCCCGAGGCGGTGTGCATGGTGCGCACCACCTCCGGCATCGTCTCCAGCGCGGCGTCCGGCGGGCGGATCACGATGTCCACCCCCTCGCCCAGTACGTTCAGCTCGGAGTCGGTGACCAGTGCGGCCACCTCGATGAGCGCGTCGTCGGACAGCGAGAGACCGGTCATCTCGCAGTCGATCCACACCATGCGATCGTTCATGTGTCTTACCTTATGGCCCGCCCCGGCTCCGCGGACCGCCCGTGCACCTCCGTGAGCGCGGCCGCACCCGGCCCGGCACCACGGAAACAGGGCGGGCGGGGGACCGTGGTACGACCCACGATGCCTCGCCCGCCCTGCTGTCACGGCAGTCCTACGGCGCGCTCCGCTGCCCCGGCAGGCTGGGCCGCCCGGCCGCGTACAGCTCGGATCCATGTGACCCATGTGATCCATGCGACCCGTGAGACCCATGAGATCCGTGGGACCCGTGTTTGCCCGGTTCCGTGGACAGGGACGCGGCCGGACCCAGTGAGCTCGCGGCCGCCGTGCGGCGCGTCTGCATCGGGACCGGGGCCTCCTGCGGCAGCGCCGGTGGCGGTCCCACGACGCTGTCCGGATCCACGGGCCGTTCACCCTGCGGACGGCGGGCCCGGTAGGCGGCCCGGTAGGCGGCCGGCGAGGAGCCGAGCTGGCGGCGGAAGTGCCCGCGCAGCGCCACCGGCGAGCGGAAGCCGCAGCGGCCCGCGACCTCGTCCACCGAGTAGTCCGACGTCTCCAGGAGCCGCTGCGCCTGGAGCACCCGCTGGGTGATCAGCCACTGCAGGGGAGCGCTCCCGGTGAGCGAGCGGAACCGGCGGTCGAACGTACGCCTGCTCATGTACGCGCGGGCGGCGAGCGTCTCCACGTCGAACTGCTCGTGGAGGTGCTCCAGGGCCCAGGCGACGACCTCGGCGAGCGGGTCGGCGCCGATCTCCTCGGGTAAAGACCGATCGAGGTAGCGCTCCTGCCCGCCGCTCCGGCGCGGGGGGACCACGAGCCTGCGGGCGAGCGCGCCCGCCGCCTCGTTTCCGTGGTCCGTCCGCACGATGTGCAGGCACAGATCGATTCCGGCCGCCGTACCCGCCGATGTCAGTACGTCTCCGTCGTCCACGAACAGCTCACGTGGGTCGACATGGACCGACGGGTAGCGCTTGGCCAGCGTCGGTGCGTACATCCAGTGGGTCGTCGCCGGACGGCCGTCGAGCAGCCCGGCCGCGGCCAGCACGAAGGCGCCGGTGCACAGCCCGACTATGCGGGCACCCTCCTCATGCGCCCGGCGCAGTGCGTCGAGCGCTTCCTCCGGCGGTGGCGAGGTGATCGACCGCCAGGCCGGCACGACGACCGTGCCCGCCCGGGAGATCGCCTCCAGGCCATGTGGTGCGGTGAGTTCAAGCCCTCCTGTGGTCCGCAGTGGGCCTTCCTCACCGGCGGCCACCAGCAGCCGGTAACGCGGCACGCCGGCGTCCTGACGGTCGATCCCGAACACCGAAAGCGGTATGGAACTCTCGAAGATGGGGCCGCCGCTGAACAGCAGCACCGCGACGATCTCCTTGCGGCGTCGCCCGGAAAGTTTCCGGGCCGCGGCATCCGGCGCGGCAGTGGAGTCGTGGCTCATACTGCTAAGCCCCCCTCGGTGGTCGCGGCTCCTCGGTTGTGTCGCTCCTGCACGTTTCCCCTCGGTCCTGCACGAGTCCCCCGCCGTAAGACAGTCATGATCGAATCTACTGTGTCGTGTGGTGCCGGCGTGACCAGTTCACCATCCGGCAGATTGTCGACATGGCAACTTGGCGTGAAGCATTCGATCACGAAGCGTTGCACTCGTGAGCCGTGCAGGGAAGTGCGCCTTGTCCCAGTGGCCGGTCCCCGTAGGGTGCGCGGGTCCCCGGAGACCCTTTCGGCCCAGGTGGAACGGGGGGTGAGGGGGTGTTCGAGCCAGGGGTGCACGGTGGTCAGAAGTTGGCTGAAAGTATGCGGGCGCGTGCGCGGAAACCGGTCAGTCGACCGGCGTATTTCCCGCCGTGTGGCGGCCGCCTCTGTGCGCCCCCGAGCCACTCTTCCCGTGTGCCCCGCCCGTCCCCTGCCAACCGCTCCTGCCGTGCCGCCCCCGGTGCGGGACGCGCTGCCGGGCCGCCTCGTCCGACAGCCGCGCCGCCCCTCGCTCGGACTGCCGCAGCAGCATCCGGCAGACCCCGGTGACGGCCGCGAGCCCCAGCGCCGTACCGGCCGCCCCGGCGAGCGAGGTGCCGTACCAGACGAGGACCACGGGCACCAGGGCGCAGCTGAAGACCGCCCAGCGGACGACATCGCTCGCCGTGTCCGACGGCGGTGCGGCCGAAGGGCGCGCCGGGGACGGGGGCGCCCCCTGGGCGGGAGTCCGGCGCAGGTCGTCGGGGGAGGTGCGGGAGGTGGGGGAGGTGCGGGATACGGGCATGGCGTGCTCCCTGTGGCGGTGGCACGGGGTTCAACGCGTGTTCGATCGGTCGGTCACTGTGGTGCCCGGTGGTACTCCTGGCGGTACGGCCGGCGGTACCGCCGGCCGCGGGGCGTACGGCTGTGCGACCCCTGTGCAAACCGCCTGTACGGGGCAGCAACCATTGCGTTACGGGCACCCCCTCATGCATGCTCCCTGGAACCCCGCGCAGCGTGTGCGGGGCCTGGGCAGAGGAGGCGTGCCGCCGTACCCTTGGGGGTATGGGGTTGGGAAGATGATTCCCGGACACAGCTCCGCCGCACACTGTCGTCCCACCCACGAGGATCCAAACGCCGAGACACTCATGGCCGGTCACGAATTCTTCGAACCTGCGGACCGCAAGCGCCCCGTCGCCGATCCCACGGCGGCCGAGCCCTTGGCGGCGGAAGAGCCACGCCATTCCTGCGACCCCGCCTTCAAGCACGGGGTCGTCGTCGGCTTCGACGGCTCGACGTCCAGCGAGCGCGCCCTCGCGTACGCGATCGGCATGGCCCATCGCTCCGGGTCGGGCCTGATCATCGTGCATGTCGCCAACCGGCTGCCCACCACGGTGTGGGCCGGCTGCGAGCCGCCGGTCTTCGTCGATGTGCCGGACCACCGGACCGAGGTCCTCGGGCTCGAACTCGCCTGCGCGGAGTATCTGGCCGAGGTGCCCTGGATCCTGGTCGAGCGCGGCGGCGACATCTGTCACGAACTCGAAGAGGTGGGGCGGGAGTACGAGGCGGACGCGATCGTCGTCGGCTCCACGCACGGCATCGTCGGCCGTCTCTTCGGCTCGGTCGCGGGGCGGCTGGCGAAGCGCGCCCAGCGCCCGGTCATCGTTATTCCGTAACTCGCCGTCGTCCCAGGTGAGATGAGACCTGGGAGCGGCCGACTCCCTTGTGCAGATGCCCGAATCTACTCACACGTAGAGGTGTTTGTGCCCTTGTGAAGGGCATAACTCGGTCACCGCACCATCGCACATGTACGAAGGGAGCCCGCCGTGGACAATGACGTCTCCGCGGGAAGCACCACCACGGTCGTCGGCCGACTCACCCTCGGGATCACCCTGTTGGCCTTCGGGCTCGGGTACGCCGACGTGATCGACGGAGTGACGGCGGCTGACGCCGTATCAGTGGCCCACTACGTCGGCGGCGTGGCGCTGTTCGTCGCGGGCCTGTTGGCCCTGCGCGAACGCGACGCGGCCTCCGGTACGGCCTTCTCGGCGCTCGGCGCCCTGTGGTTCACCTGGGCCGTCACCGCCGGCAGCCGGATGTCCGACAACGCCGCGGGCCTCTTCCTCCTGCTGTTCGCCCTGGTCGCACTGAGCCTGACGCTCGGGGCGGCGGGCGGCGTCCTCGACCAGGGCGCCTACGGCCTGTTCGCCGTCTCGCTCCTGCTGCTGGCCATCGCGCACTTCGCGGGCAACGACGGTCTCGGCAGGATCGGCGGCTGGTTCGCGGTGGCCGCGGGCGCGGTCGCCTGGTACGCGGCGACGGCGGCCCTGGCCCACTGGCCCACCGCCCTCCCCCGACGCGCTGCCGGCCGGGGGGTGACGGCCGCCGGCTGACAGCCGCGGGCCGGGGATGGGCGCCCCGGCCCCTGTGGGAACGGGTCCCTGTGCGCTTGGTGACACGCACAGGGACCCGTTCGTACTGCTGTCGGAGGTGACGCCTACTCCACCGTCACCGACTTGGCGAGGTTCCTGGGCTTGTCGATGTCCCGGCCCAGCGCCAACGCCGTGTGGTAGGCGAGGAGTTGCAGCGGGATGCCCATCAGGATCGGGTCCAGCTCGTCCTCGTTCTTCGGGACGACGATCGTCTGGTCGGCCTTCTCCTGCTCCTGGTGCGCCACCGCGAGGATCTTGCCGCTGCGGGCCTTGATCTCCTCCAGGGCGGCGCGGTTCTTCTCGAGGAGGTCGTCGTCGGGGACGATGGCCACCGTCGGCAGCGCGGGCTCGATGAGGGCCAGCGGGCCGTGCTTCAGCTCGGAGGCCGGGTAGGCCTCGGCGTGGATGTACGAGACCTCCTTGAGCTTCAGGGAGGCCTCACGGGCCACCGGATAGCCGCGCACACGGCCGATGAAGAGCATCGAGCGGGCCTCGGCGTACTGCGCGGCCAGCTTCTTGATCTCGTCCTCCTGGTCGAGGATCTCGGAGATCTGGGCGGGCAGCTTGCGCAGGCCCTCGATGATCCGCTTGCCGTCGCGGACCGACAGGTCACGGGTGCGGCCCAGGTGCAGCGCGAGCAGCGCGAAGGCGACCGTGGTGTTGGTGAAGCACTTGGTGGAGACGACACAGACCTCGGGTCCGGCGTGCACGTACATGCCGCCGTCCGCCTCGCGGGCGATCGCCGAGCCGACGACGTTCACCACGCCGAGGACCCGCGCGCCCTTGCGCTTCAGCTCCTGCACGGCGGCCAGCACGTCGTACGTCTCACCGGACTGCGAGACCGCGATGTACAGGGTGTCGGGGTCGACGACCGCGTTGCGGTAGCGGAACTCGGAGGCCGGCTCGGCGTCCGCGGGGATGCGGGCCAGCTCTTCTATCATCTGGGCGCCGATCATGCCCGCGTGGTACGAGGTGCCGCAGCCGAGGATCTTCACCCGGCGCACGGCACGCGCCTCGCGGGCGTCCAGGTTCAGGCCGCCGAGGTGCACGGTGGAGAACCGGTCGTCGATCCGGCCGCGCAGCACGCGGTCCACGGCGTCGGCCTGCTCGTGGATCTCCTTGTGCATGTACGTGTCGTGGCCGCCCATGTCGTACGAGGCGGCCTCCCACTCCACGGTGGTCGGCTCGGCCGTCGTCCGGGTGCCCTCGGTGGTGTACGTACGGAAGTCGTCGGCCTTCAGCGTCGCCATCTCGCCGTCGTCGAGCGTGACGATCTGACGGGTGTGGGTGACCAGCGCGGCGATGTCCGAGGCGACGAACATCTCCTTCTCGCCGATGCCGAGGACGACCGGGGAGCCGTTGCGGGCCACCACGATGCGGTCGGGGAAGTCGGCGTGCATGACCGCGATGCCGTACGTGCCCTCGATCACGCGCAGCGCCTCGCGGACCTTGTCCTCCAGCTTCTCCTGCTGGGAGCGGGCGATCAGGTGGGTGAGGACCTCGGTGTCGGTCTCGGAGAGGAACTCGACGCCGTCGGCCTCGAGCTTCTTCCGCAGGTCGGAGGCGTTGTCGATGATGCCGTTGTGGACGACGGCGACCTGGTTGTCCTGCGACATGTGCGGGTGCGCGTTGAGGTCGGACGGGGCGCCGTGGGTGGCCCAGCGGGTGTGGGCTATACCGGTGGTGCCCTTGAAGCGCGCGGGGACCTTGGCCTCCAGGTCACGGACCCGGCCCTTGGCCTTGACCATCTTCAGGCCGGCCGTCTTCGGGCTGGTGACGACGATGCCCGCGGAGTCGTAGCCGCGGTACTCCAGGCGCTGGAGTCCCTCGAGGAGCAGCGGAGTGACGTCACGCTTCCCGATGTATCCGACAATCCCGCACATACAGGTGGTCCCCTAGTTGTAGACAGTCGCAGGCGATCTAGCCGTAGACGATGCGGCGCAGCTGCCTGAGCGTGAGCTCCGGCGGCGCGACCGCGCGGTACTTCAGGTCCGCCTCGATCCGTTCGAAGATCGTCGCGTTCACCAGGCCCTGGGCCTGGAGTTCGCGGTGGCGGCGACGGACGTATTCCTCGGTCGTCTCGTCGAAGTAGGCGAGCACGTCCTGGATCACCCGCAGCGCCTCGCCCCGGTTGAGGGGCGTGGACCGCGTCAGATGATCAACAAGTTCGTCGTGCACCCGGTAGATCTTGGGGTACTGAAGGCCGATTCGCAAGAATCCTGCCCGATTTCGGGCAAGTGGCTGTTGAAACTCTTATGGGGCCCTGTTCGAGCGCTGTCCATCCTGTGTCCTGCGCCCCGTTGCCTGTGCGGAGCAACTTCTGACTCCATGGACATCCCACGCATGGGCGTACCGGAGAAGCTCGCCGAGCGCATGAGCATGGCCGAGCAGCACGAATACCTTCGCGCCAGGTTCTCGCGGCGCAACATGATCAGAGGCGGCGCCGTGACCCTGGGTGCCGTCGCCGGTGGCGCCTTCGTCCCGGGGGCGACCGCGCGGGCCGCGGTTCCCGCGCAGCGGGCGGCCGCCTCGGCCGAGAAGGTCGACGGCGCCCTCGTCGCCCCCTTCGGCCGCCACCTCGCCTACGGCACCGACCCGCGCACGGAGATGACGGTCTCCTGGCAGGTCCCGGTCGCGGTGAAGAAGCCGTACATACGGATCGGCGCCCACCCCTGGGACCTCTCCCGCAAGATCGAGGCCGAGGTCCGCGCCCTCCACACCCCGGCCGGCGTCGGCGCGAGCGGCGACCACACCCAGTACTACCTGCACGCCCGGCTCACCCACCTGCGCCCGGGCAGGACGTACTACTACGGCGTCGGCCACGACGGCTTCGACCCGGCCGCCCCGCACCTCGTGGGTACCCTCGGCACCTTCACCACCGCGCCCGCGCACAGTGAGCCGTTCACCTTCACGGCCTTCGGCGACGAGGGCGTCGGCTACCACGGCCTCGCCAACGACGCCCTGCTGCTCGGCCAGAACCCGGCCTTCCACCTGCACGCCGGCGACATCGCGTACGCGGACCCGGCCGGCGCGGGCAAGACCGGCGACACCGGCTTCGACTCGCGTATCTGGGACCAGTTCCTCGCCCAGACCGAGTCGGTCGCCAAGTCCGTCCCGTGGATGGTGTCGTACGGCAACCACGACATGGAGGCCTGGTACTCGCCCAACGGCTACGGCGGCGAGGAGGCCCGCTGGCAGCTGCCGGAGAACGGCCCGGACAAGGCGAACCTGCCCGGCGTCTACTCCTTCGTGCACGGCAACACGGCGGTCATCTCGCTGGACGCCAACGACGTGTCCTTCGAGATCCCCGCCAACCTCGGTATCTCCGGCGGCACCCAGACCAAGTGGCTGGAGGCGCGGCTCAAGAAGTACCGGGCGGCGAAGGACATCGACTTCATCGTCGTGTTCTTCCACCACTGCGCCTACTGCACCTCGACCGCGCACTCCTCCGAGGGCGGCGTGCGCCAGGAGTGGGTGCCGCTGTTCGAGAAGTACACCGTCGACCTGGTGATCAACGGCCACAACCACCAGTACGAGCGCACGGACGTCATCAAGGGCGACGAGGTCACCAAGAAGCTGCCGATCGGCGGCACCGCGTACCCCGAGACGGAGGGCGTCGTCTACGTGACGGCGGGCGCGGCGGGCCGCAGCCTGTACGCGTTCACCGCCCCGGACTCGTACGAGGGCCACGAGAACGACGTCGAGTCCGTGTCGGCGTTCGTCAACCTCAAGGGCGGCAAGCAGAACGAGACGGTCGCCTGGTCGCGCGTGCGCTACCTCGACTACTCGTTCCTGCGCGTCGACGTGACGCCCGCCGCCAAGGGCCGCACGGCCACGATGAGGGTGCGCGGCATCGCCGAGAGCGGCGTGGAGATCGACCACTTCACGGTGGCGCGCCGGGTCTGACCGGCGGGAGCGGCGCGGTCCTCACCTCCGCTCGAGGACCGCCTGCTTGGCTGGTTCCTGCGGCGGTACGTCCGCAGCGGGCGCCGTCGGACGCGGCGGCCGCGCCTGCACCCCTGCCCCGTTCTTCTGGATGACTTCCGCCATGAGGGGGATGGTTCCACCGGCTCTGCGGGAGAGTGGTCTATACCCATTGGGGTTCATCCCCAGTGCGGCCCATAGCCGTTGGGGCCCATGCCCGTTGGGGTCCATGGAAGGGAGCGCATGTGAGACAGCACCACAGAACGCCCCGTCTTCTCGGCACGCTGCTGCTCGTGGCGGCTGCCGGCTTCTCCGTCGCCGGCTCGGCGCCCGCCGCGGCCGCGAAGACGGCGAGCCCGCTCGGCCAGGTCGTTCCGGCCCCCGCCTCGGTCGACCCGGGCGGATCGCCGTACCGCATCACCCGGGACACCCGCATCCGTGTGGACGACTCGCGGGAGGTACGACAGGTCGGCGAGTACCTCGCGGGCATCCTGCGGCCCTCCACCGGTTACCGGCTGCCGGTCGCCTCCCAGGGCGGCGGAGGCATCCGGCTCCGGCTGGGCGAACGCTCGCTGGGCGACGAGGGATACCGCCTCGACAGCGGCAGGAACGGCGTCACCATCACCGCCGCCGCACCGGCCGGGCTCTTCCACGGCGTGCAGACCCTGCGCCAGCTCCTCCCGGCCGCGGTCGAGAAGAACTCCGTACAGCCCGGACCCTGGCTCGTCGCGGGCGGCACCATCAAGGACACCCCGCGCTACGGCTACCGCGGCGCGATGCTCGACGTGTCCCGGCACTTCTTCGACGTCGGCCAGGTCAAGCGCTACATCGACGAGTTGGCGCTGTACAAGGTCAACAAGCTGCATCTGCACCTCTCCGACGACCAGGGCTGGCGCATCGCGCTCGACGACTGGCCGCGGCTCACCACCTACGGCGGATCGACGCAGGTGGGCGGCGGCCGAGGCGGCTTCTACACGAAGGCCCAGTACACGGAGATCGTGCGGTACGCGGCCTCCCGCCATCTGGAGGTCGTCCCGGAGATCGACATGCCGGGCCACACCAACGCGGCCCTCGCCTCCTACGCTGAGCTGAACTGCGACGGCACCGCGCCGCCGCTCTACACCGGCACCGACGTCGGCTTCAGCTCGCTGTGCGTGGGCAAGCCGGTGACGTACGACTTCGTGGACGACGTCATCCGTGAGCTGGCCGCGCTCACACCCGGCCGCTATCTCCACATCGGCGGTGACGAGGCCCACTCCACCAGCCACGCCGACTATGTGGCCTTCATGGACAAGGTGCAGCCCGTCGTCGCCAAGTACGGCAAGACGGTGATCGGCTGGCATCAGCTGACCGGGGCGACCCCGGCGAAGGGCGCGCTCGCCCAGTACTGGGGGCTCGACGACACCAGCGCCGCGGAGAAGGCGCAGGTCGTGAAGGCCGCGCAGAACGGGACGGGGCTGGTCCTCTCGCCGGCCGACCGGATCTACCTCGACATGAAGTACACCGCGGACACCCCGCTCGGGCAGGACTGGGCGGGTCTGGTCGAGGTGCGGCGGGCGTACGACTGGGATCCGGGCACCTACCTCGCCGGAGCCCCCGGCGCGTCGATCAGGGGCGTCGAGGCGCCGCTGTGGACGGAGACGATCGTCACCGGCGCGGACATCGACTACATGGTCTTCCCGCGGCTGCCCGGCGTCGCCGAACTCGGCTGGTCGCCCGCGTCGACCCACGACTGGGACACGTACAAGGTGCGGCTCGCGGCGCAGGGGCCGCGGTGGGAGGCGCGGGGGATCCGGTACTACCGGTCCCCCCAGGTTCCCTGGCCCGGTGCGTAGGTGAGGAAGGCGGGGCTCAGGAGGACCGTCTCCTGAGCCCCACCCGGCTTCAGAGTCCCGCGATCGGGTTCTTCAGGTTGCCGACCAGTTGCAGTGCGCCGGACGGATCCGCCAGATCCACCATCTGCTTGTTGTCGCGCAGCTGGAGCCGGTTCAGGCAGGACAGCGCGAACTCCGGCGCGAACATGTCGTACTGCCGGAACTTGTCGGCGAGTTCGGGCGTCGACTCCTGGTACTCGCGTACGGACTCGGCGACCGTCCGCCAGAAGTCCTCCTCGCCGAGGACGCCCTCGTCGGCCAGGTCGGCCGCCAGGAAGCGGAAGAAGCAGTCGAAGACGTCCGTGAAGATCGACAGGAGCTTCTTGTCCTCGGGGACCTCGACGCGGATCCGCTCGACCGCGGGCGGCAGCACCGCCTGCGGGTCCAGGACGGCGATCTCCTCGGCGATGTCCTTGTAGATCGCGCGCTGTACGGCGCCGTCCTTGAGGACGAGGATGACGTTCTCGCCGTGCGGCATGTACACGAGGTCGTACGCGTAGAAGCTGTGCAGCAGCGGCGTGAAGTAGGCGCGCAGATAGCGGCGCAGCCACTCCACCGGCGACAGCCCCGAACGCTCGATCAGCGCGCCCGCGAAGGAGGCGCCCGCGTGGTCGACATGGACGAGGGAGGCCATGGTGGCCAGGCTCTCGCCCTCCTGGAGCGCGGGCACGGGGCTCTCGCGCCACAGGGCGGCGAGCATCTTGCGGTACGGGGAGTAGCGGTCGGTGGCGGCCTCGTACTCCAGGTGGCGATAGCCGACGGCCGCGCGCTCGCGGATGACCGACAGGCCGGTGGACTTGAGCACCGGGTCGTTGTCGACGAGCTGGGCCAGCCAGTCGTTGATGGCCGGGGTCGCCTCCATGTAGGCGGCCGAGAGTCCGCGCATGAAGCCCATGTTGAGGACGGACAGAGCCGTCTTGACGTAGTGCTTCTCGGGGGCGGACTTGTTGAAGAACGTCCGGATGGACTGCTGGGCCAGGTACTCGTCGTCGCCCTCGCCGAGGCAGACGAGACGGCGCTGGGCGACCTCGGCGGCGAAGGTGACGGAGAGCTTGTTCCACCACTGCCAGGGGTGGACGGGGATGAGGAGGTAGTCGTCGGGGTCGAGGCCCTGGTCGCGCAAGGTGGCAGCGAAGCGGTTCAGTGTCTGCTCGCCCAGTTCCTCGCGCAGGAACGACTCGTACTCGATCCCCACGCCCGCCGTGAACGCGGCCCGCGAGCGGTGCGCGGCCAGCCACACCAGCCGCACCGGGCTCGCGGTCTCGGGGGCGTACGAGAGGTACTCGTGGACCCCGAAGCCGAGCCGGCCGTTGTTGGCGACGAAGCAGGGGTGGCCCTCGGTCATGCCGGTCTCGATGGCCTGGAAGCCCGCTTCGGCGAGCTCGGCGACGGGGATCTGCGGCTTGGTGAGCTTGAAACAGGTGCCCGAGAGGGTGGAGGAGATCTCCTCCAGATAGACGGGCAGCACCTCGTCGCTCAGGCCGAGCGACTTCTTCAGCTCGATGAAGAAGTCCAGGGCGGCAACCGGGAGTTCGGCGCCGTCCCGGTGGCGGGTGATCGACTCGGCGTCGACCTGCCAGTGGTCGAGGGAGCGGAGGCGGGCGGTGAAGCGGTAGCGGGTCAGGCCGTCGTCGCTGCGGACGACGTACGCGCCGTCACCGGCGGCCTCCGGAGTGAGCAGCCGCTCGTGGGCGAACTCGGCGAGCGCCTTGCGGACGAGGAGGCGGTTGGCCCGCTCCCAGCGCTCGGGGGAGAGGTGGGCCACGGCGTCGGACTGGGTCATACGGCTGCTCCTCGCACCGCTGCTGCGAACTGCTCGCGTGTGCAGAAACTCAGCAGCGCCTTCTTCTCCGGCTTCTGGATCTCGCGCTCGGGCACGAACCCGACGGCTTCGTTCAGGGCGTGCACGGCCTTGTTGCCCACGTCGGGTTCGACGACGACACGCCGGGTGGCCGGGTCGGCGAACAGGTGCTCCATCACCGCGGTGATCACGGCCCGGGTGAAGCCGTGCACGGGCGTGTCCGTCGGCGCGACCAGGAAGTGCATGCCGACATCGCCGGGCTCGGGCTCGTACAGGCCGACCAGCTCGACGTGCGCCGGGTCGTACTTCTCCATCAGGAACACGGGCTCGTCGTCCAGCAGTCCGAGGAACGCGTCGTGGTACTCGCTGGCCGCGATGGCCATGTACTCGCGCTCCACGTCGTGCAGTCTCGCCTCCTGCATCATCCAGAAGGCGGACTTGGGGTGGGTCACCCAGCCGTGCAGCAGCTCGGCGTCCCGCGTCGGGTCGAGCGGGCGGACGGTGAAGGTGCCTATGTCAGGGGTGCTCATACGGCGAACTCCTGGAACGCGATCGTCTTCTCGACCGGGTAGTACTCGGTGCCGAGCAGCTCACGGATGATGTACGCGTTGCGGTACGCGCCCATGCCCAGGTCGGGGCTGGTGATGCTGTGCGTGTGCACGCCGGCGTTCTGGAGGAAGACGCCGCGGCCCGTCGTGTCGATGGCGTAGTTGCGGGCGATGTCGAAGTTGCCCTGGGCGTCGTAGCGCAGCCGGTCGCGTACGGGCTTCAGGAACTCCGGCTCGGCGTATCGGTAGCCGGTGGCCAGGATCAGGCCCTGGGAGCGCAGTTCGTACTCCTTCTCCTGCTCCTCCTGGCGGAGGGTGAGGGTGTACGTGCCGTTCTCGTACGTCGCCCCGTTCAGCGCCGAGTTGGTCAGCAGGCGCGTGGGGACCGGGCCACCCAGGTTCTTCTGGTACAGCAGGTCGAAGATCTCGTTGATGAGGTCGCCGTCGATGCCCTTGAACAGGCCCTTCTGCTCCGCGGTGAGGCGGTAGCGGGTCGGCTCCGGCAGCGCGTGGAAGTAGTCGATGTACTCCGGGGAGGTCATCTCCAGCGTGAGCTTGGTGTATTCGAGGGGGAAGAAGCGCGGGGAGCGCGTCACCCAGTTCAGCCGGTATCCGTGGACGTCGATCTCGCTGAGCAGGTCGTAGTAGATCTCGGCGGCGGACTGGCCGCTGCCGACCAGGGTGATCGACTCCTTGGCCTGGAGCTCCTGCTTGTGCTGCATGTAGCGGGAGTTGTGGATGTGGTCCCCGCCCAGGCCCTGGACGGCCTCCGGGAGGTACGCGGGCGTGCCCGTGCCGAGGACCAGGTGGCGGGCGCGGTAGAGGTCACCGGCCTCCGTGCGGACCACGTACACGTCGTCCTCGTACGTCACCTCGGTGACCGTCGTGCCGAAGCGGATGCTGGAGAGCTTCGAGGCGGCCCAGCGGCAGTAGTCGTCGTACTCGACCCGGAGCGGATAGAAGTTCTCCCGGATGTAGAACGAGTACAGCCGGCCCGATTCCTTCAGGTAGTTCAGGAAGGAGTACGGGGAGGTCGGGTCGGCGAGGGTCACCAGGTCCGACATGAAGGGCGTCTGGAGGTGCGCGCCCTCCAGGAACATCCCCGAGTGCCATTCGAAGTCCGGCTTGGACTCCAGGAAGACGCCCTCCAGTTCGGCGATCGGCTCGGTGAGGCAGGCGAGGCCGAGGTTGAAGGGGCCGAGACCGATCCCTACGAAGTCGTACGTCTTGCCTGCGGACGTCTTTTCCATGGCTTCAGGAAGCGCGGTCAAGGGATTCTCCCAGGTACTGCTCGGCGTGGCCGGCGATCAGATCGAGCACGGCGGTGATGTCGTCCGCCGTGGTCTCGGGGTTGAGCAGGGTGAACTTCAGGTAGTGGCGGCCGCCGACCTTGGTGCCCGCGACGACGGCGTCGCCGGAGGCGAAGATGGCCTTGCGGGCGTACAGGTTGGCGCGATCGATCTCGGCCGGGTCGGTGACGGCCGCCGGGATGTAGCGGAAGACGAGGGTGGACAGGGACGGCTCCACGACCACGTCGAAGCGCGGGTCGGCGGCGAGCAGTTTCCAGCCCTCGGCCGCCAGGTCGCAGACCTCGTCGAAGAGTTGGCCGATGCCGTCGGCGCCCATCACGCGCAGCGTCATCCACAGCTTGAGCGCGTCGAAGCGACGAGTGGTCTGGAGGGACTTGTCGACCTGGTTGGGGATGCGCTCCTCGACCATGCGGCGCGGGTTGAGGTACTCCGCGTGGTAGGTGGCGTGGCGCAGGGTGGAGGCGTCCCGGACCAGCACGGCGGACGAACTCACCGGCTGGAAGAAGGACTTGTGGTAGTCGACGGTGACCGAGTCGGCGCGCTCGATGCCGTCGATCCGGTCCCGGTGCTTCAGGGAGGTGAGCAGCCCGCAGCCGTAGGCCGCGTCGACGTGCATCCAGGCGCCGAACTGGGCGCACAGCTCGGCTATCTCGGGCAGCGGGTCGATGGAGCCGAAGTCGGTGGTGCCGGCGGTGGCGACGACGGCCATGGGGAGCAGGCCGTCGCGCTTGCAGCGATCCAGCTCGTGGGCGAGCGCGACCGTCTGCATGCGCTTGTCGTGGTCGACGGGGATCGAGACGACCGAGTCCGCGCTCAGGCCCAGCAGTTTCGCCGACTTCTTCACGCTGAAGTGGCTGACCTCGGAGGCGAAGACACGCAGTCTGGCGAGGTCGTCGGACTTGGCCTCCTCGCGGGCGAGGAGCAGCGCCTGGAGGTTGGACTGGCTGCCGCCGCTGGTGAACACGCCGTCCGCGGCGGGGCCGAGGCCGATGCGCTCGTTGGTCCAGTCGATGAGCTTGCGCTCGATCAGGGTGCCGCCCGCCGACTGGTCCCAGGTGTCGAGGGAGGAGTTGACGGCGGAGAGGATCGCCTCGCCGACGACCGCGGGGATGACCACCGGGCAGTTGAGGTGCGCGAGGTAGCGCGGGTGGTGGAAGTAGACGGCGTCGCGGAGGTAGACCTCTTCCAGCTCGTCGAGGACCGCGGTGGTGTCGTGCAGCGGGCGGTCGAGGTCGATCCGCTCGATCCGGGGGGCGAGGGCGTCGACCGTGATGCCGGTGAACGGGCTTGCTGTGGTGGCGAGTTTGGCCGCCACCCGCTCTATTCCTTCGGTCACGGAACGGCGGTACCGATCCGCGGTCGTGTCATTGAGCAGGTGCGAGCGCATGTGGGGGTCCTCCGAGGGGACAGTCCGTGCGGAACAGAGGAGAGGGGCAGGGGAGAGGGCGCAGCGCCCCGACATCAACTTAGGCTAGCCTAACCTAAGTTATTGCGTGCTAAACCTGCCCCTCGCCGTGACCGCCGTCACTCCTGTTCGCGCAACTGCTCCTCGCTCAGGCCCTGTCGCCAGTAGCCGACGAACGTCACCTGCCGTCGGTCGATCCCGCGCTCGCGTACGAGATGGCGGCGCAGCTCCTTCACGCAGCCGGACTCGCCCGCGATCCAGGCGTACGGGCGCTCGGCGGGCGGGAACGCGGCGGCTCGGACGGCGTCGAGGGCCATGGGGGAGCCCTCGCCCCGCGTCTCGCGCTCGCTGTGTACGAGCCAGGTGATCTCGGCGTCCGCCTCGGTCGTCAGGTCCTGGATGTCTCCGGCGTCGTGGACCTCCAGCCAGACCTTGGCGCGGGTGCCCGCCGGCAGCCACTCCAGGATGGCCGAGGCGGCGGGGACGGCCGTCTCGTCGGCCCAGACGACCACCAGGTCGGTGCCCTCGGGCGGGCGGAAGCGGATCGCCCGGTTGTCCGCGACCGCGGGGCCGAGCAGCAGGACCCGGTCGCCGGCGGTGGCGCGTGAGGCCCACCGGGAGGCGGGGCCTGCCGGGGCGGCCGCGCCGGGCTCCACGCCGTGCAGCACGAAGTCGATGTCGATCTCGACGGTGTTGCCATGGGCGTCCTGGCGCAGGGCCCGGAGGGTGTACGAGCGCATCACCGCCCGTACGTCGTCGGGCAGTTCGCGCCAGCCCTGCCACCAGTTGTCGCCCAGCTCGATCGGGACGGCCGGCTCGGTCTGCCCCGGGTGCGGCAGGAACAGCGACAGGCTCTGGTCGCGGCCGTCGGAGGCGAACGCGTGCAGGTCGGCGCCGGTGAAGGTGACGCGGAGCAGAGACGGGCCGAGCCGCCTCGTCCGTACGACCTGGAGGGAGAAGAAACGGAACGGGGCGGCCACAGCCGTCGTCATGAGTGCTCCTGAGTCATCGTCAGGGGGCGGTGATCCGGCCGGTGGGGCCCGGCCGGAGCGTCACCGGCGGGGGTGTCAGCTGACCTTCTTCGCCTTCTCGATGGCCTCGGCGAGGTCCTCGAGCAGCGGGGCGCACTTGTCGTACGACAGGATCGGCTCGGGGTTGCGGGCGGTGACCTGGCCGGCCTTGACGGCGGGCAGCTTCTTCCAGGTCGCCTTGGTGATGTCGGCGGGCTGGATGGTCGAGGAGCGGTTGTCCATGATGATGACGTCGGCCTTGTACTTGTCGACGTTCTCCCAGCTCAGGTTCTCGAACCAGCCGCCGCTCGCCTTCAGCGCGGAGGCGGAGGGCTCGACGAAGTTCACGCCGAGGGCCTTGAAGTACTCCAGGTCGATGGAGAGGTTCGAGGTCGAGACGTAGAAGATGTCCTGGCTCGCGGAACCGGCCAGCACCTTGATGTCCGGGTTGGCCTTGGTGGCCGCGCGCAGTCGGGCGGCGGCGTCCTCGAAACGCTTCTTGGCCTTGGTGATCGTGGCGGAGGAGGTGTCGGCGCCGAGCGACTTCGCCAGCGCCAGCATGCGCTGGAGGGGCTCGGTCAACTGGCGGTCGTAGACGGAGATCCCGACGCTCGGGGCGCCGACGGCGAGGACCTTCTTCTTGGACTCCGCGGGCACGTACCAGAGCGAGCCGGCGTCGTCGAACATCGTGGTGATCAGCAGGTCGGGCGCGAGGGCCGCGTACTTCTCGATGTTGAACTGGCCGTACTCGTTGCCGAGGATCGTCACCTTGCTGATGTCGAGGTCGCCGGCCTGGACGTCGGCCTTGCCGTCCTTGGTCTTCGTCGGGCCGAAGACGCCCTTGACGTCGACGCCGTAGTCGTACAGCGCGGCGGCGACACCGGTGAAGGCGACGATGCTCGACGGGGTCTTGTCCGCCTTGGCGGTCTGGCCGCGGTCGTCCTTGAAGGACCAGGGGCCGGACTTGGCAGCCGCCGTCCCGCTGTCCGAGCCACTGTCTTTCGCCTTGTCGTCCCCGCAGGCGGCGAGCGCGGCACCGAGGCCGAAGGCGCCGCCTGCCGCGAGGATGCCGCGACGGGTGAGATGGGTGGCACGGGCGTTGGACATGAGTGTGACTGCTTTCGAACGGGGCGGAGCGTCCGCCGGACAAGTTCGAAGGTAGGTTAGCCTAACCTCACTGTTTGTCCAGAGGGCGGGCGCCCCGCGGCCGCACCTGTGAGCAGCCCGTGCGCGACGGGACTCAGCCCACGAGCCCCAACTCCCTTGCGATCAGCATCCGCTGCACCTCGCTGGTGCCCTCGCCGATCTCCAGGATCTTGGAGTCGCGCCACATCCGGGCCACCGGGTACTCGTTCATGAAGCCGTAGCCGCCGTGGATCTGGGTGGCCTCGCGGGCGTTGTCGACGGCGACCGTGGACGAGTAGAGCTTGGCGATCGCCGCCTCCTTCTTGAAGGGCTCGCCGGCGACCAGGCGGGACGCGGCGTCACGCCAGCCGACGCGGGCCATGTGCGCCTTCATCTCCATATCGGCGATCTTGAACTGGATGGCCTGGTACGCCCCGATGTTCCGCCCGAACGCGTGCCGTTCCCCGGCGTACTTCACCGACTCGTCCACGCAGCCCTGGGCGAGCCCGGTGGCCAGGGCCGAGATGGCGATCCGTCCCTCGTCGAGGATCCGCAGGAACTGCGCGTACCCGCGGCCCTGTTCGCCCAGCAGGTTCGCGGCCGGGACGCGGACGTCGGCGAAGGACAGCTCGCGGGTGTCCGAGGCGTTCCAGCCGACCTTCGAGTACGGGGCGGCGACCGTGAAGCCGGGCGTGCCGGACGGGACGATGATCGAGGAGATCAGCGGTTTCCCGTCGGGCTTCCGGCCGGTGACCGCCGTGACCGTCACCAACCCCGTGATGTCGGTGCCCGAGTTGGTGATGAAGCACTTGGTGCCGTTGATCACCCATTCGTTCGTCGACTCGTCCAGGCGGGCCGTCGTGCGCGTCGCGCCCGCGTCCGAGCCGCCGTCCGGCTCGGTGAGACCGAAGGCGCCGAGGATCTCGCCGGAACACAGCCGGGGGAGCCACTCCGCCTTCTGCGCGTCCGTCCCGAAGAGGTGGATCGGCATCGCGCCCAGTGAGACCCCGGCCTCCAGGGTGATGGCGACGGAGGAGTCGACGCGGGCGAGTTCTTCGAGGGCGATGCCGAGCGCCAGATAGTCGCCGCCCATGCCGCCGTACTCCTCCGGGAACGGCAGCCCGAACAGGCCCATGCGGCCCATCTCGCGGACGATCTCGTACGGGAACTCGTGCCGCTCGTAGAAGTCGCCGATCTTGGGGGCGACGACGTCGTGCGCGAACTCCTCGACCGTGCGGCGGAGTTCTTCCAGCTCGGGGGTGAGACGGTGGTCCATGGCGGTCATTGCTCCTTGTGGGAGAGGGCGCGGACGGTGCGGGAGGGGCTGGGCCGGCCCAGTCGCTCGGCCATCCACACGCTCGTGGCGGTGAGACGGGCGAGGTCGACTCCGGTGTCGATACCGAGGCCCTGAAGCATCCACACGAGGTCTTCGGTGGCGAGGTTTCCGGTCGCGGACCTGGCGTACGGGCAGCCGCCGAGGCCGCCCGCGGAGGCGTCGACGGTCGTGACGCCGTGCTGGAGCGCGGCGAGGGTGTTGGCGAGCGCCTGGCCGTAGGTGTCGTGGAAGTGCACGCCGATCGCACGGGTCGGCACGCCCTCCTCGGTCAGTTCGGCGAGGAGGTCCTGGACATGGCCGGGGGTGGCGACCCCGATCGTGTCGCCGAGGCTCAGCTCGTCGCAGCCCATGTCCAGGAGGGACTTGCAGACCCGCACGACCTGGTGGATCGGGACCGCGCCCTCCCAGGGGTCGCCGAAGCACATGGAGAGGTAACCGCGCACCCGCACGTCCGCGGCCTTCGCACGGGTGACCACCGGCTCGAACATGGCCAGCGCCTCGTCCACCGTGCGGTTGAGGTTGGCCTTCGCGAAGGACTCGGTGGCGCTGGCGAAGACGGCGACCTGACGGGCGCCCAGGACCAGTGCGCGGTCCAGCCCGCGTTCGTTCGGCACCAGGACCGGGAGCGCCACGGGGAGGTCGCTCACGAGCGGGAACAGCTGCTCCGCGTCGGCGAGTTGGGGCACCCACTTCGGGTGGACGAAGCTGGTGGCCTCGATGGTGGTCAGCCCCGCGTCGGCGAGGCGGCGGATGAACTCCGCCTTGACCTCCGTCGGGACCGTCCCCTTCTCGTTCTGGAGGCCGTCGCGCGCGCCGACCTCGTGGATGCGGACGCGGGCGGGGAGGTCCTGGGCCGGTACGACCATGGGGAGGCCCGACTCGGGGGTGCTCATGCCGTCTCCTCCTCTGCGGGGGTGATGACCGCCAGCACCTGATCCATGGCGACGGTCGTGCCCGGTGTGACGTCCAGCTCGCTGACGGTGCCGGCGTGCGGGGCGGAGATGACGTGCTCCATCTTCATCGCCTCGACCACCAGCAGGCTCTGCCCGGCGGCCACTTCGTCCCCGACGGCGACCTTCACGACGGTCACCGTGCCGGGCATGGGGGCGGTGAGGGAGTCGACGCCGGAGTGGGCGGCGCCGGTGAGGGACGCCGCGACCGGGTCGTGGTCGCGCAGGTGCCAGGAGTCGCCGTCGCGGCCCAGCCAGGTGCCGTCCGGCAGGGCGGCGAAGGTGTGGGTGACGCCGTCGAGCCGGAAGGCGAACCGGGACGCGGCGCCCCCGCGGGCGGCCACCGCTACGGGGAGCGTGCCCCGCAGGGGCGGCAGTCCGTCGTCGAGTAGCAGCTCGACGCCGCCGTCCGCCGTGGCGCGCACGCGGACGGTCACGGGATCCTGCCCCGCCGGCCGCATGTGGTGAGCCGTCCAGGCACGCTCGCCGCCCAGACGCCAGCCGTCGGGCACGGAGAACGGATCGACCCAGGCGGAGGCCCCGGACGAGCCGGAGGCCCCTGAGGTCCCGGGGGACCCGGATGTCCCGAAGGACCCGGAGGAATCCGAGGTCCCTGAAGCCTGGGGGCCGAGGGCGGCGTGGCGCAGCAGCGCCGCCGCCGCGTACACCTCCGGCGGGACCGCCTGCGCGACGAGCCCGTCCACCTCCCGCTCCACCAGGCCCGTGTCCAAGTCCCCCGCCACGACCGCCGGGTGGGCCAGCAGCCGCCGCAGGAACCCGGCGTTGGTCTGCACGCCGAGTGTGACCGTCTCCGCGAGCGCCGCCCGGAGCCTGCGCAGCGCGGTCGGGCGGTCGGGGCCGTACGCGATGACCTTGGAGAGCATCGGGTCGTACAGGCTGCCGACCTCGGTGCCCTCGGAGAGGCCCGAGTCGGTGCGCACCACGTCGCTCTGTGGCTCGTGCAGCGCGAGCACCGTCCCCCCGGAGGGAAGGAAGCCGCGCGCGGGGTCCTCGGCGCAGATGCGGGCCTCGACCGCGTGCCCGGTGAGTTCGATGTCCCGCTGCCCGTACGGAAGGCGCTCGCCCGCGGCCACCCGGAGCTGCCACTCCACCAGGTCGAGGCCGGTGACCAGCTCGGTGACCGGGTGCTCGACCTGAAGGCGGGTGTTCATCTCCATGAAGTAGTACGAGGAGGGGTCCCCGCCGGGGACGATGAACTCGACGGTGCCCGCGCCCTCGTAGCCGCAGGAGCGGGCCGCCTGGACCGCCGCCTCGCCCATCGCGGCGCGGGTCGCCTCGTCGAGGAGCACGCTGGGCGCCTCCTCGATGACCTTCTGGTGGCGGCGCTGGAGCGAGCACTCGCGCTCGCCCAGGTGCACCACGTTGCCGTGGCCGTCCGCCAGGACCTGGATCTCGATGTGCCGGGGGCGGTCCACCCAACGCTCCACGAGGAGCGTGTCGTCGCCGAAGGAGGCGCGGGCCTCGCGGCGGGCGGCGGCGATCTCGTCGGCGAGCAGCCTCTCGTCGCGCACCAGCCGCATGCCCTTGCCGCCGCCGCCCGCGCTGGGCTTCAGGAGTACGGGCATGCCGATCTCCCGTGCCGCGTCGACCAGCTGGGCGTCCGTCAGGCCGCTGCCCGAGGAGCCGGGGACCACCGGGACGCCGACCGCCTGCACCGTCTCCTTGGCGCGGATCTTGTCGCCCATCAAGGAGATCGCGTCCGCGGGCGGCCCGATGAACACGAGCCCCGCGTCGGCGCACGCACGCGCGAAGCCGGCGTTCTCCGCGAGGAAGCCGTACCCCGGGTGCACCGCCTGCGCGCCGGTCCGGGCGGCCGCCTCCAGCAGCCGCTCCACGGACAGATAGCTCTCGGCGGCCGGCGGCGGACCGATCCGTACGGCCGTGTCGGCCTCGCGGACGTGCCGTGCGTCCGCGTCGGCGTCGGAGAAGACGGCCACCGAGCGCACGCCCAGCGCGCGCAGGGTACGGATGACGCGGACGGCGATCTCACCCCGGTTGGCCACAAGAACGGTGTCGAACATTCCCACCCTCACATCCGGAAGACGCCGAAGCCGGGCGCTGTGTAGTCCTTTTGGGGAAGCGGCGCGTTGGCGCACGCGGTCAGGGCGAGGCCCAGTACCTGCCGGGTCTCCAGCGGGTCGATCACGCCGTCGTCCCAGAGGCGGGCCGTCGCGTAGTAGGCGCTGCCCTGCTGCTCGTACTGGGCGCGGATCGGGTCCTTGAAGGCCTCCTCGTCGTCGACGGGCCAGGACTCGCCGCGCGCCTCCAACTGGTCGCGCTTGACGGTCGCGAGGACCGACGCGGCCTGCTCGCCGCCCATCACGGAGATCTTGGCGCCGGGCCACATCCACAGGAAGCGCGGCGAGTACGCCCGGCCGCACATCGAGTAGTTGCCCGCGCCGTACGACCCGCCGATCACCACGGTCAGCTTCGGCACGCGGGTGCAGGCGACGGCCGTGACCATCTTGGCGCCGTGCTTGGCGATGCCCCCCGCCTCGTACTGCCGGCCGACCATGAAGCCCGAGATGTTCTGGAGGAACACCAGCGGGATGCCGCGCTGGTCGCACAGCTCGATGAAGTGGGCGCCCTTCTGGGCCGACTCGGAGAACAGGATGCCGTTGTTGGCGACGATGCCGACCGGGTGGCCGTGGATCCGCGCGAACCCGGTGACCAGGGTCTGCCCGAACTCCGCCTTGAACTCGGCGAAGCGCGAACCGTCCACCACGCGCGCGATGACCTCACGGACGTCGTAGGGGGTGCGGGAGTCGACCGGCACCGCGCCGTACAGCCCGTACGGATCCACCTTCGGCTCGACGGACGGCTCGACCGCCCAGGGCAGCGGGCCCCGCGCCGGCAGGGTGGAGACGATGTTCCGCACGATCCGCAGCGCGTGCGCGTCGTCCTCCGCCAGATGGTCCGTCACGCCCGACACGCGCGCGTGGACCTCGCCGCCGCCCAGCTCCTCGGCCGTCACCACCTCGCCGGTGGCCGCCTTCACCAGGGGCGGGCCGCCCAGGAAGATCGTGCCCTGGCCCCGCACGATCACGGCCTCGTCGCTCATCGCGGGCACATACGCGCCGCCCGCCGTGCAGGACCCGAGGACGGCCGCGATCTGGGGGATGCCGGCGCCCGACATCCGTGCCTGGTTGTAGAAGATCCGCCCGAAGTGCTCGCGGTCCGGGAAGACCTCGTCCTGCATGGGCAGGAAGGCGCCTCCGGAGTCGACGAGATACACGCACGGGAGGCGGTTCTCGAGGGCCACCTCCTGGGCGCGCAGGTGCTTCTTCACGGTCATCGGGTAGTACGTGCCGCCCTTGACGGTGGCGTCATTGGCGACGACCAGGCACTCGCGGCCGCCGACCCGGCCGATCCCGGCGACCACCCCCGCGGCCGGGGCCTGCCCCTCGTACATCCCGTCGGCCGCCAGCGGGGCCAGCTCCAGGAACGGTGATCCGGGGTCCAGCAGCGTGTCCACGCGGTCCCGGGGCAGCAGCTTGCCGCGCGCGGTGTGCCGCGCCCGTGCCCGCTCGCCGCCGCCCAGCCGGGCCGCCGCCAGCTTGGCGCGCAGCTCCTCGCCCAGCGTGCGGTGCGCCGCCTCGTTGGCCCGCCAGGCCTCCGACGCGGGGTCTGCCGCGCTCGTCAGCTCCGGTGCCTCTTGCATCCTGCGGTCCCCTCACCCAGTGGTCCACCAGTTAATGAGCGTTAACGCATTTCCTTCAGGTTAACGACCGCTAACCTCCCTGTCTAGAATTGCTTCCATGGCCACGAGAACCGACGCCCCCACCCGCCGCGAGCAGATCCTCAAGGAGGCTGCCCGGCTCTTCGCCGAGCGCGGCTTCCACGGTGTGGGGGTCGACGAGATAGGTGCCGCGGTCGGCATCAGCGGCCCCGGTCTGTACCGGCACTTCGCGGGCAAGGACGCGATGCTCGCCGAGCTGCTCGTGGGGATCAGCGGGCAGCTGCTGACGGGCGGCAAGCGCCGGGCGGCCGAGGCGGAGGGCGACCCCGAGGCGCTCCTCGACTCGCTCATCGAGGGGCACATCGACTTCGCGCTCGACGACCGCCCCCTGATCACCCTGCACGACCGTGAGCTGGACCGCCTCCGGGACAGTGACCGCAAGCTCGTGCGGCAGCTCCAGCGCCAGTACGTCGAGCTGTGGGTGGAGGTGGTGCGCAACGTGTACCCGGGCCTCGACGAACCCGCCGCCCGTTCCGCCGTGCACTCCGTCTTCGGCCTGCTGAACTCCACGCCACACCTGGGGCGTCCGGGCGCGCTTCCGGGGCGCGCGGGGACCGCCGCACTCCTTCACCGTATGGCGCGAGGTGCCTTCGGGGCCGCCGGGGCGTGACGAGCGTCTCGGGGTGGTTGCCCTGGACGACTGTCGCAACCGGTCGGTAACCTATGTCTGAGCAAGCGCTTAGACATAACCCAAGGTGGAGGTAGCGGTGCGCCGTACGGTGTTCAACGAGGATCACGAGGCGTTCCGGGAGACCCTGCGCGCCTTCATCGAGGCCGAGGTCGTCCCGGTCTACGACGAATGGTTCGCCGCCGGCCAGGCGCCGCGCGACTTCTACTACAAGCTCGCCGAGCTGGGCGTCTTCGGCATCCGCGTGGACGAGGAGCACGGCGGCGCGGGCATCGACTCGTACAAGTTCGAGGCCGTCCTGTACGAGGAGACCGCCCGCGCGGGTATCTCCTTCGGCGGCTCCGGTGTGCACGTGCTGCTCGGCCTGCCCTACATCAAGCTGCTCGCCACCGACGAGCAGAAGAAGCGCTTCCTGCCGAAGTTCGTCTCCGGCGAGGAGATGTGGGCCATCGCGATGACCGAGCCGGGCACCGGCTCCGACCTCGCGGGCATGAAGACCACCGCGAAGCTCTCCGACGACGGCACGCACTACGTGCTCAACGGCGCCAAGACCTTCATCACGGGTGGCGTGCACGCCGACCGCATGATCGTCTGCGCTCGCACCTCCGCGCCCACCAAGGAGGACCGCCGCCACGGCATCTCCCTCTTCGTGGTGGACACCAAGGCCGAGGGCTACTCGGTGGGCCGCAAGCTCGACAAGCTCGGCCTGAAGACCTCGGACACCGCCGAGCTGGCGTTCGTCGACGTGAAGGTCCCGGTCGAGGACCTCCTCGGCGAGGAGAACAAGGGCTTCTACTACCTCGGCCACAACCTCGCCTCCGAGCGTTGGGGCATCGCCTTCGGCGCGTACGCGCAGGCCAAGGCCGCCGTCCGGTTCGCCAAGCAGTACGTGCAGGAGCGGGTCGTCTTCGGCCAGCCCGTCGCCGCCTTCCAGAACACCAAGTTCGAACTGGCCGCCTGCCAGGCCGAGGTGGACGCGGCCGAGGCCGTCGTCGACCGGGCCACCGAGGCCCTGGACGCCGGTGAGCTGACCCCCGCCGAGGCGGCCAGCGCCAAGCTGTTCGCCACCGAGGTCGCGCACCGTGTCATCGACCGCTGCCTCCAGCTGCACGGCGGCTACGGCTTCATGAACGAGTACCCGATAGCCCGCCTCTACGCGGACAACCGCGTCAACCGCATCTACGGCGGCACCAGCGAGATCATGAAGACGATCATCGCCAAGGACATGGGCCTGTAAGCTCCGCGAAAAAAGTTCAAGGTACAACTGACCTATGAGTCAGGCACTTGAGTCCCTGCTCGATCTACTCGACCTCGAGCGGATCGAGCAGGACATCTTCCGCGGCCAGTCCCGGTCCGCCGTCGTCCCGCGCGTCTTCGGCGGGCAGGTCGCGGCGCAGGCACTGGTCGCCGCGGGCCGCACGGTTCCCGAGGACCGGCTCGCCCACTCCCTGCACGCGTACTTCCTGCGTGCGGGGGACCCGGGCGCGCCGATCGTCTACACCGTCGACCGGATCCGCGACGGCCGTTCCTTCACCACGCGCCGTGTCGTCGCCGTCCAGCACGGGCAGCCGATCTTCCACCTCTCCGCGTCCTTCCAGACGTACGAGGAGGGCATGGAGCACCAGGCGGACATGCCGCCCGCACCCGCTCCGGAGACGCTGCCCACGGCGGCGGAGATGCTGCCGCGGTACGCGCACCTGTTCACCGAGCCCGTCGTCATCGACCGGCTCCTGGAGGCCCGCGAGGCGGTCGACCTGCGCTACGTCGACGCACCGCCCTTCGGGACCGTGGGCGAGCCCCGCGAACCCCGCTCCCAGGTGTGGTTCCGCACGAACGGCAAGCTCGTCGACGACCCGCTGCTGCACGTCTGTCTCGCCACGTACGTCTCCGACATGACGCTCCTCGACTCCGTGCTCCTCGCGCACGGGCGTGGCGGCTGGGTGACCGGGGACGTCGTCGGGGCCTCGCTGGACCACGCGATGTGGTTCCACCGGCCGTTCAGGGCCGACGAATGGCTGCTGTACGACCAGGAGTCGCCGTCCGCGTCCGGCGGGCGCGGGCTCGGGCAGGCCCGGATCTACACGCAGGACGGGCAGTTGGCCATCTCGGTCATCCAGGAGGGCGTGGTCCGCGTTCCCCGCTGATGTGGTCCGGATTCCCCGCTGACCCGGACCGCTGCCGACGCTCCCGGCCCCACCCCCGTAACCCCGGGGCGGGGCCGGCCGCCGTTTACGCCAGGCCCGCCCCGGAGAGCAGATACGCCGTCATCGGGTCGTAGTGCCGGGGGCTCTTGACGTGGTCGTCGAGGGGGACCGTGACCTGGACGGTGCCCTCGGACTCGGCGAGGAAGAGAGCCGGGTCGTTGCAGTCGGCGTAGCCGACGGAGTCGACGCCCAGCTGGCCCGCGCAGCCCGCCCAGCCGTGGTCCGCGACCACCAGGTCGGGCAGCGGGCGCCCCGCACGCTCCAGACCGTTCAGGACGGCGCGCATCGGCTCTCCCGAGTGGGTGTGCCAGAGGCTGGCGCCGTGCTCCAGCATCGCGACGTCCGCGAGCTGCCAGACGTACCCCTCGTCCGTCTGGAGCCCCTCCGGGATGACCACGATCTCGCAGCCGGCGGTGCGCAGCGCGGCGGCGGTGGCGCGGTGCACGTCGAGGAGGCCGCCGGGGTGGCCGGTGGCGAACAGGACGCGCTGCCGGCCGGCCGCGGCCTTGCGCAGCCGTGCCGCCATGCGGTCCAGGGCGTCCACCGTCAGCTCCGGGTCGATGGTGTCCTGGCCGTAGCGGTACTCCGGGTCGTCGTTCACGCCGCAGCGCTCGGCCATGACGGCCAGCACGTCCTGCTCGTCGCTCCAGCGGTCGCCGAGTTCCAGACCGAGCCAGTAGTTGCGGTCGCCGTTGGCCAGTTTGCGGTAGTGGGAGAGGTTGTTCTCGCGGGGCGTGGCGACGTCGCCCGCGATACGGGTCCGTACAAGGTGGTCGACGAGCTCGGCGCGGCTGGGGGTCCCGGTTATCGGCATGGGTCCATTCTGCCGGGGTGCCCCGCCGGGTGGCGCCGGTGTTCCGCGGCCTGGGACGGGAGTCACTTGGTTCGGGCCGCCGTCAGCCGTGCCGCAGCGCGAACCACAACTCCATCCGCACATCCGGATCGTCCAGGTCCGCCCCCAGCAGCGCCGCGCACCGGGTGATGCGCTGACGGACCGTGTTGCGGTGCACGGACAGGGCCACCGCCGTACGGTCCCAACTGCCGTGCAGGGAGAGCCAGGTGCGCAGGGTCTCGGTCAGCGCGGGGGTGTCGGCGACGGGGGCGAGCAGCGTACGGGCGTGGGCCGCCGCGTCCGCCGGCGCGACGAGGTCGGTGAGGCCCGGGCGCTCGCCGTGCCGCACCAGCGGTGAGCGGGTCGCGCGGGCGCGGGCCAGCGCGCGGGCCGCCTGGGTGTCGGCGGCCGCCCACTCGTGCGGGGCCACCGCCACGCTGGCCCCGAGCGTCCAGCCCGACTGCGCGGCCGGTGCCCGGTCGCCGGGCACCAGGACGCGTACGACGTCCCCGCCGGCGTCGACGAGCGCGGAGCCCAGCGCCGCGCCCAGGGCCGACGCCGCGACGGCGTCCGGAGCGGGACCGTCCGCCACCGGGCGCGCGTGCACCACGACCCACCGCTCCCCGCCGAGCAGCGGCGCGACCGCCTCCGGGGCGGCGCCCAGCAGAAGCCGTACGAGCGCCGCCGAGCGGGCCGCCCCGCTGCCGCTCTGGTGCTCGCCGGTGAGGAGCGAGAGCAGCACCGCGGCCACGGAGGCGATGGTGTGGTCGCCGGAGTCCCGGCGCGCGGAGGCGACCCCGAGGACGAAACCCTGGCCGGTGCCGAGCGCGTAGGCGGCGAGGTGGACCCCGCCGACGCTGTCCGTGGCGGAGGACGGGGTGGGGGACGGGGCGGGAGCGGGGGAGGCGGGTGATGCGCTCGGCTCGCTCGGCCGTACCACCGCCGCGAGCTCGGCCAGCGCCTGTGCGGTCGGCGTGTCCGGCGCCTCCGGGATACGTCCCGCCCGCGCCAGTTCCGCCCCGTCCGGGCCGTACAGCGCCGCCCAGCCGCCCACCCGCTGGGCGAGCTGGCGCAGCACCGAGGGGACCGGGTCCGGGCGGGCGGCGGCGGCCGCGAGGCTCCGCTGGGCCTCCGTCACCCGCCGCAGCTCCGCCAGCCGGGCCTGCGCCATCAGCTGCCACACCGCACGCGCCACACCCGAGAACGTCGTCTGCGGCGGCACTTCGAGCAGCGGCAGCTCGTACGCGTCGCAGGCCGCCACCAGCGCCCGCGGCACCGTGTCGTGCACCGGGGCCAGGCCGAAGCCCAGCGCCGCGCCGCCCGCCGCCACGATCCGCGAGACATAGTCCTCGAAGTACGTCCCCGAGCCCGCCGCCTCCGGAATGTGCACCCCGGCGGACAGCAGCAGCTCGCCGCCCAGCAGATACGGGTACGGGTCGGCCATCTCCGAGGTGTGTGCCCAGTGGATCACCGTGTCGCGGTCGGTCGGCCCGGCGATCTGCCGCAGCGCCAGGTCCTCCCGGGCCAGCAGCGCGGCGAGCGGGACGGGCGGGGTGGGCGGTACGGCTGGTGTTCCTGGGGCCGCTGAGGTCTTTGGTGCTGCTGGTGTTCCTGGTGCCGCTGTTGTTTTTGGTGCGGATGATGCTGACGATGCAGATGGTGCGGATGGGTCCGGCATGGTGGATGTTCCCTCCATCCGGGATGGCGGTGATGGATGAAACGTACACTTCAGTGTCGCTTTCCGGCCACCTAGTGTCAGTGCCACCGGCAGCCGCGGGTACGGGCGTATGTCCCCGCGATCAGCCACCGGTCATCCCCCAATCATCTGCACGACACGCCACCGAGAGTGCGCGAAGGAGGGCCCCATGGCCGTCGACTACACAGTGATCGTCGTCTATCTGGCCGGCATGCTGGCCATGGGCTGGTGGGGCATGCGCCGCGCCAAGTCCAAGAGCGACTTCCTGGTGGCCGGGCGCCGCCTCGGCCCCGCCATGTACTCCGGCACCATGGCCGCGATCGTCCTCGGCGGCGCGTCCACCATCGGCGGCGTCGGCCTCGGCTACAAGTACGGCCTCTCCGGCGCCTGGATGGTCTTCGCCATCGGCCTCGGCCTGCTCGCGCTCTCCGTCTTCTTCTCCGCCCGCATCGCCCGCCTCAAGGTCTACACCGTCTCCGAGATGCTCGACCTGCGGTACGGCGGCCGGGCCGGCGTGATCTCGGGCGTCGTCATGTGGGCGTACACCCTGATGCTCGCGGTGACGTCCACCATCGCCTACGCCACGATCTTCGACGTCCTCTTCGACATGAACCGGACGCTCGCGATCATCCTCGGCGGCTCGATCGTCGTCGCGTACTCGACGCTCGGCGGCATGTGGTCGATCACGCTGACGGACATGGTCCAGTTCGTGGTGAAGACCATCGGCGTCCTGCTCCTGCTGCTGCCCATCGCCATCGTCAAGGCGGGCGGCTTCAGCGCGATGAAGGCCAAGCTGCCCACCGAGTACTTCGACCCGCTGGGCATCGGCGGCGAGACGATCTTCACCTACGTGCTCATCTACACCTTCGGCATGCTGATCGGACAGGACATCTGGCAGCGCGTGTTCACCGCGCGCAGCGACACCACGGCGAAGTGGGGCGGCACGGTCGCCGGTACGTACTGTCTGGTGTACGCGCTCGCCGGCGCCGTCATCGGCACCGCGGCCAAGGTCCTCTACCCCACGCTGCCCAGCGCCGACTCCGCCTTCGCGACCATCGTCAAGGACGAACTCCCGGTCGGCGTGCGGGGCCTGGTGCTCGCCGCGGCACTGGCGGCCGTCATGTCGACGTCCTCCGGCGCGCTCATCGCCTGTGCCACCGTCGCCAACAACGACATCTGGTCGCGCCTGCGGGGGGTCTCCTCGCGCAAGGGCGACGACCACGACGAGGTCCGGGGCAACCGCCTGTTCATCCTGGTCATGGGCGTCGCGGTGATCTGTACGGCGATCGCGCTCAACGACGTGGTCGAGGCGCTGACCGTCGCGTACAACCTGCTGGTCGGCGGTCTGCTCGTCCCGATCCTCGGCGGCCTGCTGTGGAAGCGCGGCACCGTGCACGGCGCGCTGGCCTCCGTGATCGTCGGCGGCCTCGCGGTCATCGGCCTGATGGCGACGTTCGGCATCCTCGCCAACGAGCCCGTCTACTACGGACTGCTGTCCTCGCTGGCCGCGTACGTGATCGTCTCCCTGGCCACGCCCGCCACCGACGCCGCGGTCCTCGCCGCCTGGCGTGAGCGCCTCGCGGGCCGGACCCCCGAACCCCTGGCGGAGCCGGTCCCGGCCCCCCAGTAGAGTCAAAACGCAACGAAGCGCAGGAAAGGTAACCCCCCATGAGCAGCAACGAGACGCCCCGCGGCCCCGTCGACTCGTCCCGCGTCCCGCGGTACGCCGGCCCCGCGACCTTCGCCCGGCTGCCGCGCCTCGACGAGGTCGGCACCGCCGATGTCGCCGTGGTCGGTGTGCCGTTCGACTCCGGCGTCTCGTACCGGCCGGGCGCCCGCTTCGGCGGCAACGCGATCCGCGAGGCGTCCCGGCTCCTGCGCCCGTACAACCCGGCGCAGGACGCCTCGCCCTTCGCGCTCGCCCAGGTCGCGGACGCGGGTGACATCGCGGCGAACCCGTTCAACATCAACGAGGCCGTGGAGACGGTCGAGGCCGCGGCCGACGAGCTGCTCGGCACCGGCGCCCGGCTGATGACCCTCGGCGGCGACCACACCATCGCGCTGCCGCTGCTGCGCTCGGTCGCCAAGAAGCACGGCCCGGTGGCGCTGCTCCACTTCGACGCGCACCTCGACACCTGGGACACCTACTTCGGCGCCGAGTACACGCACGGCACCCCGTTCCGCCGGGCCGTCGAGGAGGGCATCCTCGACACCGAGGCGCTCTCCCACGTCGGCACCCGCGGCCCGCTGTACGGCAAGCAGGACCTCACCGACGACGAGAAGATGGGCTTCGGCATCGTCACCTCGGCGGACATCTACCGCCGCGGCGCCGACGAGGTCGCCGACCAGCTGCGCCAGCGCATCGGTGACCGTCCGCTGTACATCTCCATCGACATCGACTGCCTCGACCCGGCGCACGCGCCCGGCACGGGGACGCCGGAGGCGGGCGGCATGACGTCGCGCGAACTCCTGGAGATCCTGCGGGGCCTCGCGTCCTGCAACCTGGTCTCGGCCGACGTCGTCGAGGTCGCCCCGGCGTACGACCACGCCGAGATCACGGCCGTCGCCGCGTCCCACACGGCGTACGAGCTCACCACGATCATGTCCCGTCAGATTGCGGAGGCCCGGAACAAGTGACCCACGACCACGACCTGGTGCTTCGCCCCACGGCCGCCGAGACGTCAGCCGCGTTGAACCCACCCCCGGGGCGCAATGGCGGGGACCTGGTCGTGGAGACCCTCACCGGTCTCGGCGCGACGACCGTCTTCGGCCTGCCGGGCCAGCACGCGCTCGGCATGTTCGACGCGCTGCGGCGGTCGGACCTGCGGTACATCGGCCTGCGGGTGGAGAACAACGCGGGTTTCGCGGCGGACGCGTACGGGCGGATCACCGGGGAGGCGGCCCCGCTGCTGCTCTCCACCGGCCCCGGCGCCCTCACCTCCCTGGCCGCGCTCCAGGAGGCGGCGGCGGCCTCGGCGCCCGTCCTCGCGATCAGCAGCCAGATCCCGACCGCCGGACTGGGCGGCGGCCGCCACGGCTATCTGCACGAACTCCCGGACCAGCAGGCGTCGTTCCGGGGTGTGGTGAAGTCCGTCCACACGGTCCGTACGCAGTCGCAGATCCCGTCGGCGATCGCGGCGGCCTGGGAGTCGGCGCTGACGGTTCCGCACGGCCCGGTGTGGGTGGAGATCCCGCAGGACGTCCTGCTCGCCGAGACGAGCCTGCCGGTGGTGACGGCGCTCGACGCGACACCGGAGGACGTGGTCCCGCGCCCCGAACTGACGGCGGTGGCGGCCCACCTGCTGTCGAACGCCGCCCGCCCCGCGATCATCGCCGGCGGCGGGGTCGTACGGGCGGACGCGGCCGGAAAGCTGAGGGCGCTGGCCGAGAAGCTGGACGCCCCCGTGATCACGACCTTCGGCGGCAAGGGCGCCTTCCCCTGGGAGCACCCGCTGTCGCTCCAGTCCTGGCTGGAGGACCGTCACACGACGGACTTCCTGGAGGACGCGGACGTCCTCCTGGTGGTCGGCTCGGGGCTCGGCGAACTGTCCTCGAACTACCACACGTTCAAGCCGCGCGGCCGGGTGATCCAGATCGAGGCCGACCTCGGCAAGCTGGAGTCCAACCACCCGGCACTGGGCATCCACGCGGACGCCCGGCTGGCACTCTCCGCGCTCCTGGAGACGGTCGGGGAACGCACCGACCCGACGGCGGCGGACCGCGTACGCACCGTCCTCACCCGCGTCCGTGAACGCATCGCCGCCCAGGAACTCACCCTGGAACAGGACGTACTGGCGTCCGTGCGCCGGGCCCTGCCGGACGACTCCCCGTCGTTCTGGGACATGACGATCCTGGCCTACTGGGCGTGGTCCGCCTTCGACCCCCGCGGCTCCAACTCCATGCACTCCGCGCAGGGCGCGGGCGGTCTCGGCTACGGCTTCCCGGCGGCCCTCGGCGCGGCCGCGGCCGACCCCACCCGCCCGGTCCTGGCGGTCTCGGGTGACGGCGGAGCCCTGTACTCCATCGCCGAACTGGCCACGGCGAAGCAGTACGACCTGAACGTCACCTGGCTGATCGTCGACGACGGCGGCTACGGCATCCTGCGCGAGTACATGACGGACACCTTCGGCGAGGCGACGGCGACCGAGCTGTCCCGCCCGGACTATGTGGCCCTCGCGGAGTCGTTCGGGGTGTCGGGGGTGCGGACGACCCGCGAGACGCTGGAAGTGGACCTGGCGAAGGCGCTGGCGACCCCGGGGCCGTCGGTGGTGCTGCTGCCGGCGGTGCTGCGGATGTTCGCGCCGACGCACCTGGGCTGACGGCGCGGGTACGGCGGGGGCGGGTACGGCGGAATGGCCGACCGCCCCGCCGTACCCGGTTCAGCAGGTCACCGCAGGAACGAGCCGAACAGCGCGTTCGTGTAGGGGGCCGACAGGGTCTTCGGGCCGAAGGCGAAGGCCGACTTGGCGGAGAGGCCGGCCGCGTCGCCGCGCAGCACCCAGACCGCGCCGTTGCTCGCGTTCTCGGCCGTGGAGGCCGCGGCGAGGTCGGGGTGGCCGTTGCCGTCGACGTCCAGGAGGGCGGCGGCGACACCGAACCGGTCGTCCTGCTCGGCGACTCCGGGCACCCCGGCGGTGTCCTGGTGGAAGACCTGGGTTCCGGCGCCCGTGACGCCGGAGGCGCTGCCGTGGACGAGGGCGACCGAGCCGGTGTCGGCGATCGTGCCGACGTCCTCGCCCGGTATGCCGAGCGCGATGTCGGCGTAGCCGTCACCCGTGACGTCGCCGACCGAGACCGAGGCGCCGAGTTCGTCGCCCTCCTCCTGGGCGCCCGGGAAGCCGGCGAGGTCCTGGTCGAAGCTCTGGACACGCGACTCGGACAGGCCGGAGGCCGAGCCGAGCGCGACCCGCACCTTGCTGTTCCAGCCGTCGGCGCCGACCACCACGTCGTCGAACCCGTCGCCGTTCACGTCCCCGATGCCGGTGCCCGTGAGGTCGCCCACGCCGTCGCCGGGTACCCAGCCGCCGGTGAAGCCCTTGCTGCCGCCGCCGTACAGCAGGCGGTTGCCCCAGGTGCCGTCACCGGTGTAGATCCACTGGACGATGTCGTCCTTGCCGTCGCCGTTGATGTCGCCGGCCTGGCTGGACTTGATGGGACCGCTGATCGAGCCGGCGGACGTGGCCAGGACGGGCAGGGTGGCGGTGGGCTTTCCGGCACGCGAGACCGGGCCCTTCCACACGGTGGCCGCGCCGCTCGGGGGATCGTCGCCCTCGACCTGCTGGTGGGCGAACAGGGCGAGGTCAGTCTTGCCGTCGCCGTCGAAGTCACCGGCCTGGGGGCTGTCCCCGTACCCGGCGATGCTCGTGCCGCCGGTGAGGCCGGAGGCGGAGCCCCACAGCACGACGGAGCCCGCCGTGCCGCCCGCGATCACGAGGTCGCTGAAGCCGTCGCCGTCCAGGTCGCCCTTGGTGAAGGTCGACCCGAAGCGCTGGCTCGCGGTGGCGGCCCCGGGGACGCCGCTGGTGGAGCGGCTGACGATCTTCTTGTCGGCGGCGGACAGGCCACTGGCGGAGCCGTAGGTGACGGCCACGTAGCCCGCCTTGGCCTTGCTGGACACCGTGGCGTTCGGGGCGCCGACGACGAGGTCGGCGTAGCCGTCGCCGTTGAAGTCGTCCTGGGCGTCCGCGGTCCCGGTGGCGGCCTGGGCCGAGGCCCCGGTCAGCGCCCAGGCACCGACTCCGCCGGCGAGCAGCACCGCGGCGGCCAGAGGGGCGGTCAGCCGCGCGGAACGGGTTCTGCGTCGTGCTCGGGACATGCAACTGCCTTTCGAGACGTTTGAGTTCGGCGCGTCGGGGCGCCGCGTCCAGGGAGTACGACTCGAACGGCGGGTCACTGGTTGTATGCCTGGGCGTCATTGGGGGGACACCGGGCGGAAGGCTGCCCTTCATGCCAGCGGCATGGCCCCTTCGGGCACCGCGAAGGGCAACCCGCCCGGACTCAGCCCGGCCTCCGCGCGCCTCGGCCACGAGACGCCCGGCTCAGCGGAACCAGAAGAAGATGCTGTCCAGTGTCTGCCCGAGCTGCTGGGCGCTCTCCCACTCCTCCGCCTCGAACCGCATGAGTTCCGCGAACTTGCGCGCCGTGGCCCGGTAGTCGGGTCCGAGCCGGTCCGCGACGGCCTCGTACGCGGTGGCCAGGGGGGCGGCCCGCGGTGTCGGCAGGACGCCGATCTGGGGAAACGCGTCCCCGGGGTGCGGCAGCCGCAGCGGCGGTCCACTGAACAGGAACGAGCCCGGCAGCAGGTCCGCGGGGATCCCGTGCCGGGCCAGTTCGTCGTCCAGGGCGAAGAACCACGAGGGCCGGCTCCAGACGCCGAGATCCGTGGGGTCGGAGAAGTGCGCCGCCACCACCTCGTGGAACGCGTACGTGTACGCGGCCCCCCGAGCCCCGCCGGGCACCCCCTCGATCAACTCGTGGAGTGCCTGCTCCACGGACACGTCGAGACCGATGCCCTGCTCCCGGAACCGGGCGTCGGTCTTCGCGCATCCCTCGCGCACGATCCCGAGCGCCCGCTCCTGCTCCGGGGTCCGCTCCACCGCCGTGAGCAGCCGCATCACATCGCGCATGTCACCGGTGCTCATCTCGAGGCAGTAGCCCAATGTCCCATCCCTTCGCCGGACGTCCGCGTCCATGATCTCCAGAGTGGATCAGGAGACGCCCGGCGGGGGCCACGCGGCGGGGCCGCGTCGGGGGGACTACCAGATCGCCTCCACCCACTCCGGGTGGTCGATGAACGGGTTGCGGTTGTGCTGGTAGGTGTCGTAGATGGCCTGGTTGCGCTTCTCCTCGAAGGCGCTCGGCGGGTCCTCGTCGTTCCACTGCTTGAGGACGGACAGCTTGCCGATGTACGGGTTGCTGCCGTTGTTCACCTTCTCGTTGGGCTCGAGGTCGGCCCAGCCGTCGTCGCCCTCGTACCGCACGGCCATGTAGAGGATCATGCGGGCCACGTCGCCCTTGTCGGCGTCGCGCGGCTCGAAGGAGTCGGAGTCGACAAGGCTGCCGCCGCCGCCTGTGACCGTGCTGCCGCCGTTGTCGAAGTCCAGATTGCCCCGGATGCTGTTGACCTGGACATCCGCCGGGCGCAGGTGGTGCAGGTCCGTGCCGGGACCGGTCGCCTCGCCGAAGTCGCCGTGGGACTTGGCCCACGTGTGCTCGCGGTTCCAGTCGCCGACGTCGCCGCCGTTGAGGGACTTGCTGCGCGAGACGCCGCTGTACAGCAGGATCACGTTGTTGCTGTTGTTCGGGTCCTGGTCGGTGACCTTCAGCGCGTTCCAGACGGCGGAGTACGAGATCTTGGTCTGGCTGCTGATGATCGTGTGCAGCGAGGACTTCAGGCTCGTGCCGGTCTTGCCGACGGCGTTCTTGTAGTACGTGCTGTCGTACGCGGTCGTCGTGGCGCTCGCGGGAGCCGCGGTCAGCGTCGGCAGGGTGAGGCCCACCAGTACGGCGGAGGTGGTCAGCGCCAGCGTCTTCCAGCGGCGTATGTGCGTTGTCGCGGGCATCGTGGGGAGTCCGTTCTACGCGTGTTGATTGAGCGGGCAACCGGATCGTGACATGGACATGAGGTCCGGTCAATGAACGGGAGGTGTCGGTTCCATGTCGGAAACCGGCAAGTCGCTTGATGTGCACGCGATGCGGCAGGTGTTGCGCACGCGATGCGGCATGCCGAACGGCCCCCGACCGGGAGAGCGGTCAGGGGCCGTGGTTGCCGGAGCCGGGCTGGTGGTCAGCCGACGTCCGACGGATCCAGGCGGTAGAGGGTCGACGTGGACTGGGCCGACTGGCCGTTCTGCGAGTCGGAGTTCGTGCCGGCGTTCGAGTCGGAGTTCGTGGTCGCACTCGACTCCGAGGTGGTGGTCTTGCTGTAGGCGCTCTCCTTCACCGCCGTGGCGTTCTTCTGCACCCACGCGGTCACCGCGGCACTGACGCTGTTGCCGCCGCCCATGCCGCCGCCCATCCCCGAGCCGCCGACCTGGATGTAGTGCAGCTCGCCCTTCTTCACCAGTTCCTTGAGCTTGGCGACCGTCATGCCCTTGTCGGTGCCGGTGAAGCCGTACATGGAGATGACGGGCTTGTGGGTGCTGAGGATCAGCTGCCCGGCGGACTGTGAATTGGACACCGCGAGCAGCCACTTGGCGCCGTCCTGGTGCTTCTCCAGGTACGAGATCAGTTCGCTGCTGGTCTCTCCTCCCATGCCGCCACCCATGCCGCCACCGCCGCCGCGCTGACCGCCTGTGCCGCCCGGAGCCGTGCCGTTCTCGCCGCCCGTGCCGCCGCCTGGGCCCTCGCCCGTGCCGCCGCCGGGGAAGCCGCCGTTCCCGCCGCCCTGCGGGGCGCCGCTGGGCAGTTCACAGGTTCCGCCGCCACCGGGCGCCGTCGGACCGCCCTGCTGGCCGCCCTCCTGGCCGGCCGCCTGACCGCCCTGCTGGGTGCCGCCGGGCATCCCGCCGCCGGGGCCGCCCGCGTTGCCGCCGGGGCCGCCCCGGCCGCCGCCGAAGCCGCCGTTGCCGGTTGACGGGCCGGCGGTCGGGTTGGTGCCGCCCATGCCGCCGCCCGCACCCCCCGCACCGGCCGGTACGGCGAACGAGTACGCCGCCGGGCCCGCGAGAGCCGCGACGATCGCCGCCGCCAGGGACGCGGCCAGCAGCCGTACGCGGGTGCCGGAGCGGAAGACGAGCAGGCCCACGACGGCCGTCGCCATGACCACCGCGATGGCCGGCCACAGCCAGGTGTTCCAGCCGTCGGCCCGGCGCAGCAGCACGACCGCCCAGATGCCGGTGACCGCGAGCCCGGCGGGCAGGACCCAGGACCAGCGGACGTCACCGCCGCGGAAGGCACGGAACAGCAGGACGCCGCCGCCTCCGCACAGCGCCGCGATGCCCGGGGCGACCGCGGTCGTGTAGTACGGGTGCATCGTCCCCTCGGCGGTGGCGAACGTGACGTAGTGCAGCAGCAGCCAGCCGCCCCAGAGCACCAGCGCGGCCCGGGTCCGGTCGGTGCGCGGGGCGCGGCCGCACAGCACCAGGCCGCCGACGAGGGCGATGCCCGCGAAGGGGATCAGCCAGGAGATCTGGCCGCCCAGGATGTCGTTGAACAGCCGGCCGAGGCCCGCGGTACCGGAGAAGCCGCCGCCACCGCCGCCACCGCCGCCTCCGCCGTTGCCCTCGCCGCCGAGGACGCGGCCCAGGCCGTTGTAACCGAAGATCAGGTTCCAGGCGGTGCCGTCCGTCGAACCGCCGATGTACGGCCGGTCGTCGGCGGGCACGAGCGAGACGGCGGTCGCCCACCAGAAGCTCGACACGGCCAGGGCCACGGCGGCCAGCGACAGGTTCCGGATCCGCTTCGCCCAGCTGAGGCCCGACGCGTACAGACAGACCGCGAAGACGGCGGGCAGCGCGATGTAGCCCTGGAGCATCTTCGTGTTGAAGGCGAGCCCGAAGCACACCGCCGAGCCGAGCAGCGGCAGCAGCCTGCCGTCCCGGGTCGCGCGCAGCCCGAGCGCCGCGGCCGCCACCATCAGCAGGACGAGCAGCGTGTCGGGGTTGTTGTCGCGGTTGATGGCGACGGTGATCGGGGTGAGCGCCAGCACGAACGCGGCGATCGTGGCCGCCGCGTGGCCGAACACCCGCTTCACCGAGGAGTGCAGGATCCAGATCGTGCCGAGCGCGGCCACGATCATCGGCAGCATCATCTGCCAGGTGCCGAAGCCGAAGACCCGGCACGACAGGCCCATGACCATGAGCGCGAGCGGCGGCTTGTCGACGGTCAGGAAGTTGCCCGCGTCGAGCGAGCCGAAGAACCACGCCTTCCAGCTCTGCGTACCGCTGAACACGGCGGAGCTGTAGAAGCTGTTGAGGCCCGAGGAGGACAGGTTCCAGGAGTACAGCACCGCCGCCAGGATCATGATCGCGACCAGGGCGGGCAGCGACCAGCGGGGTGTGGCGGGGGAGGGGGACGGCTCCTGGGCCGGCTCGGCGGCCGGTGCGCCGGGGGTCGTGGAGCGGCCCGGGGCCGGGGCCGGGGCCGAGGACAGTGGGTCGGTGGCAGATGTCACCAGTGCACCTTGCACACGCCCGATGGGCACGGGCTGTGCCGTACCTGGGCGCAGGCTGTGGATGAATGAGATACGGGTAAGAGAACGGCCGGCCCTCCGGGGACACCGGCCGCCGGTACGTGGACCTCATACCTGTGTGTCTGCCCGAGGCCGCTGCCGCCCCACCTGGGGGAGCCTCGATTCAGTCGTCACCCGGGAGCGGTTTGCCGACCCGGACCGTGGTCTTGGACCTGACGTCCTTTTTCAGTCATAACTCTGTTGTGTGGCCGAATCGAGTGCAATGCTGTGACAGCGGTGATCCTCTCTCCCCCGGTGAGGCACCCACCCCTGGCCCCGCCCGCGTGTTGCCACCTGGGCGGGGCCGCGCCGTCCCTCCCGGCCTCCCCACGGGAGGGCCGACGCCTGCCCGCAGCGGCGTCCCCGAGCCGAGAACGGGCCTACTGCCGGGAAGTTGCTCGTGGTCCAGGGGGTTCATCGCGTCGATGTGCCTTCGAGAACCCAGGAGCGTGCACGGTGCCCTCTGCCGAGCAGCAGTTCGCCGGATTCCTGCTGTCGCTGGACCGCTTCCAGAAACAGCTCGCCGAGTTCATGCTCGGCGCCTATCTGGCGTGCGACTTCGGCGGTGATTCCGGCGACGACGGCGATTCGGCGCTCAGCCCGCAGGTACGGCTCGACGTCGTGGACGGCGCACCGCAGGTGACGCTCGACCACGCCGTCATCTGGATGGACCTGGCCCGGGACCAGGAGCCGAACGAATACCGTCTCGCCGTGACCCTCACCTTCACCGAGGCGGGGATCGCGCTGGAGGCGTTCGTCCGGCTCGACCTGGACCGGGACATGGGCGAGTGGCCGGCCGGGGTCCATGTCCCGTACCGGCAACAGGCCGACGGTCTCGGCCTCGACGAGGCGCTGGCCTTCGTGGAGGCCCGGGTCGAGGAGATGTGCCGCCGCTACGACGACGTGACCAGGCTGGGCCTCACCCCGCGGCACTGATGCTCGAACCGCATCTCGTCGAGGTCGTGGAGCAGTTGCGTACGCCGTTCCCCGACGGGGTCCGGGAGGACGATCGCCTGAGCAGCGCCGGTACCCCGGGGGCGGGCCGGGCGTGATCCGGAGCCGGGGAGGCGATATGACGGGCGGTGCGCGTCATGGGAGTCCGTTCGTGCCGGCCGCCGGCATCTCGGCACCGCGTCGGGCGCGGTATGTGACCGCGTGCGGCGTTGAGTTGAACATGACCGAAGGTAACGGTTTACGGTGTTTGCGACCACGCGTTTGACACGCACGCAGCACGAGGGCGGCCCGACCGCCCAGGGGGAAGCGCGGACCCGCGCCGTCGAACGGCGCCCTGGGGTCCGCGCCCTGAGGAACACATGTACCTGCACGTAAAACAGAAGATCGTCACGCTCGCGACCGCCTTGTGCCTGACCGTAGGCGCGGGCGTGGGCACGGCCGCGGCGGCCGGACCCGCCCCGAAGCGGGAGCCGGAGCCCACGCTGCTGGAGATCGCGGCCAAGGTGGCGAAGTACTCCGACTGCGGTTCCCAGCCGCTGCTGGAACGGCCCGCCTGCCTGAAGGAGTTCGCCCTCAAGTCCGCCAAGCTCGGCCTCGGCGTGGGCGTCTTCCTCTACGTCACCCGTGACGCGATGAAGGACGAGGGCACCTCTTTCAAGGGGCTGGAGAAGGAGCTGACCGAGCTGCACAAGCTCAAGCCCCTCCTCCTGCTCGACCCGGACAAGGAGACCGACCCGGAGAAGAAGAAGCAGATCTACGAGCAGACGGTCAAGGCGCTCAAGGCCGCCAAGCCGCACGTGGACAAGCTGCGCACCGACGTCGTGAAGGCGTCCCGGATACTCGACGCCCACACGGAGTCGGTCGAGGCCCTCGCCGTGCTCGCCGTCGCGGTGGGGGACTACTACCCCGACCCCAAGCCCGTCGACGACCGGCCGCCGAAGGACACCTGGGACATCGCGGGCTTCTTCAAGGACATCAACAAGAGCCTGGACCAGATAAACGCCGGCTTCGACAAGATGAACGGCGCCCTCGATGACATGAACAAGGCCACGGCCGAGGTCAACCGGGGCCTGGACAAGGCCAACAAGGGCATCGAGAAGGCCAACCGGGGGATGGACAAGCTCAACGAGGGCATCAAGGAGGCCAACAAGGGGCTGAACGAGACGAAGAAGGCCGTCGACGGCATCGGCAAGGCCGCGTCGAAGCTCCACGAGGTACCCGAGTTCGACTTCGACTTCTCCGGCATCGCCGACAAGATCGGTTCGAAGGACACCACTCCCGGGGAACGGGCCGCGCAGGAGCGCCGGATGTCGATGCTGCTCAACCTGCTGCCCGGGATCGGGGACGGCAAGGGCGTCATCGAGGCCATCACCGGCACCGACCTGGCCACCGGTGAGAAGGTGAGCAGCACCGACCGGGTGCTGGGCTCGCTCGCGGTCATGCGCTGGCTCAAGTACGGGGGCAAGCTGCTCCCGGAGGACATCCGCGCCGCCCGCAAGGGCGACAAGGTGCCCGACTGCAACAGCTTCCCGGCCGGCACGCGGGTCCTCATGGGCGACGGCACCACCACCCTGCCCATCGAGCAGATCACCGTCGGCGACAGCGTCCTGGCCACCGACCCGGAAGCGGGGACCACGGGCTCGCGCCCGGTGGACGACACGATCTACACGCCCGACGACGAGGACTTCACCGGCGTCACCCTGGCCGGCGACGCGGCCGACGGGCCGCCCGCGCTCACCGCGACCGACCGCCACCCCTTCTGGGTCGAGAACCGGGGGCGGTGGGCCGACGCCCGCGACCTCAACTCCGGTGACACCCTTCGTACCCCCGACGGCACCGGGGTCCGGATCGACAAGGTCACGCACTGGAAGGAGCCGCAGGGCGCCTACAACCTGACCGTCAACGACCTCCACACCTACTACGTGCTCGCCGGTACGGTGCCCGTACTGGTGCACAACGCAGGATTGTGCACCGAGAAAATCGACAGCGTCTTCCATAACCCCAGCGGCAGGTCCTCTCAGGATCAGTTCGAATACCACTGGGAAAAGCATGCGAAGGCGCGCGGTGTCACGCGTGAGCAGTACCTCCAGGATGCGAAAGGCTGGGCGACGGGCATTGCCCGGCCAGGAGGGAAGAGAGGGCTCAACGCCAGCTTGGAGGAGTTGGCGGACGGGTCGCGCGGGATAAAATACGTGGACCCCCAGACGGGTAAGGGCGGGATCATCGGCCCCGACGGCAAGGTCGTAACCTTCTGGTATGGCGCCGACTAATGAGAGGATGAGTCGTTGTCGGACTTTATGGAGGACTACGCTCTCTGGCGACGCTTGCCGTTCCCCGGTCTACGCCGCGGCGAGAATGTGTTGCGCGCAGGCGAGAACCTGGCACTCATTCATGGCGACCTAGCTCTCGCTGACGAACATGTGACCCAGGTGATCCTTTTTGTCGACGAGGGGATATTCAAGCCGGCCCGGGGGGACGTCATGGGTTTGCTTGAAGGGATCATCTCTCGCTTGGAACGATTCGGCGAAGGCGCGACCACGGAAGAGCGAGAAGTTGTCGACGCCCATTTTCGGTATGCAGTTCTGCTGCATCGAATCTATGGTGAATTTCTACGCATAGGAGCTCCGTAGCCCGTGACCTGACCAGCAGGAAATGATGAAGAGCCGCTCACAGCGTGTGGGCGGCTCATCGTCAATTCATGCGGCAGAACCGTGACACGCTGGTTCAGGGAGGCAGTCAGGGTATGTATGAGATTCGCGGCTACGTCAACGGGGCTCCGCCGGGAATGCTTGACCGTTCCGACGAAACACAGGTACCGGCCGTGAGCGCGTTCCGGATGTACCTGAGGGTGGTCAGCGAGTCCCTGCAACCGGAGGAGATCTCCGCGCGGCTGGGGACAGGGCCCGACGAAGCGACCGCGATCGGCAGCCGCAGACGCCCCCAGTCGCCGCCGCGCGCGCATGCGACCTGGATCCGGCACGTCCTGGCCGCGGGCGGGCCCGGGCGGCCGGAGGATCTCGAACCGGTGGTCCTCGGGTGGGGGCCGGAGTTCGCCGCGGCCCTGGGGCGGCTGGCCGGCTCCGGGGAGGCTGACGTCTGCCTGGTGGTCGTCCAGGAGTTCACCGACCCCGAGGACCCGCAGCAGAAGGGCATCTTCCTGAGCGCGGCCCTGCTGGCCTGGCTGGCCGAGGCCGGGGCGTCGCTGGACATCGACCAGTACGTGTACCTCGACCGCGACGACCAGTAGCGCCGGTCTTGCGTAGTGCTGGTCAACCGGGCGTCGCCGGTTGTTCAGGCGGGGAACTCGCCGTCCTTGACGGCCGTGACGAACGATGCCCAGTCGGCGGGCGAGAAGACCAGCGCGGGCCCGTGCGGGACCTTGGAGTCGCGGACGGGGACGCCGGAGGGGTGGCCGTCCAGCACCTCGAGGCAGCTGCCGCCCTCGCTGTTGCTGTAGGACGACTTGCGCCAGCCTCGCAGCGTCGCGGCGTTCGGGATTATCTGGTCAGCCATGGTGTCCGTAGTCCTTCGCTGTTGCCCTCAGCAGAGCCACTGACTCCTTCAGCGGCAGTGCGTCGCTCAACGCGAGAGCGTAGCGACCCTGCAACTCCTGAACCACGGACGGGGAGTCGTGCACTTTTCCCATGCGGAGGCCCTCGCTGTACGCCACCGGCGGCTGGTCCTCGAACCACATGAGACTGAGCATGCTCTCCATCAGCGGATGGAAGCCCAGTGCGAACGGCAGCACGTGGACGCGGACCCGGCGACACTCTGCCAAGCACACGAGGTGCATGAGCTGCTCCGCCATGACTTCTCGCCCGCCCACGACGCGACGTAGCACCGCCTCGTCCAGCGTCGCCCAGACTACGGGCGCCCCCGGGGCATCGAGAATCTTCGCGCGCTCAAGGCGTGTGACAACGAGCCTGTCACATTCCTCATCACTCGCAGGAGGGAAGGACTTGCTCAGAACCGCACGTGCGTACCTTTCCGTCTGGAGGATGCCCGGAACGAACGACAGGGCGAACTCGTTGATCCTCACCGCCTGTTGTTCGAGCAGCAGCGCCGCTTCGAAGTAGTCGGCGACCGCCGCGTCCTCCCGCGGCAGAAAGCTGCTCAGCACATTCCCTGTGTTCAGGACCTCGTCCAGGCGTCGCGCGTCCTCCTTGGACGGGGTCCGTCGGCCCGCCTCGATGTGCGCGATGTGCGAGCGCGTCATGACCGCCGCGTCGGCCAGCTGTTGCTGCGTCAGTCCCGCCGTCTCGCGCTGCTGCTTCAGCCAGTCACCGTACGTGCTGGTCATGGCCAACTCCTTTGTGACAAATGCCTGGTCACACCCCGCCCTCTGGCGAGCCTAGCCCGGCCCGTCGCACTCTGTGAGTGGATCGCCACACAAAGCGAGACCCCCGCGACCGAGCGACCGGTCCGGGGGCGTGGCCATCAACGAACCCAACGGAGTTGACGACATGAGCCACCGTATCGCCCGCCTCTTCGAGCCGCTGCTGCGGCTTCTGCTCCCCGGCACGGGACGCCGTCGCCGCGCGGTCACCGCCCCGGCGCACCGACGCCCCACCCCCTCGTACGCCCCTGGACGGACCGCCCGTCGCGACGGGTCCCGCCCCCTGCGCGGCGAGGACAACGCGATGGTCCGCCCCTATCTCGTCGCCCATGAGCGGAGCGAGGAAGCGCGGCGGCAGCGAGCCCGGCGACGCGCCCTGTGGCTCGCCGTGCACGGCATCGACGTCGGCCCTCGGATCATTCACGGCATCGACATCGGCCCGCGGATCATCCACCGTGTGGAGGTGCCCGCGTGACCAGCGACCGGACGGAAACCGTGCGGCTGCTCCCGTGGTCCGGCCCGGAAGGCAAGCCCTGTTACGTCGTCGGCGACGGGACCGGATACGTCTCCCGCATGGCCGACAGCGTCGAGAGTGTGCAGCTGGGCATGGCGGCCCAGATCCTCGACCACGCCGCCGACATGCTCGCCGACCACAAGGCCACCGCCGCGCAACTCCGTTTCCTGGCGGCCCGTATGGCCGAGGCACTCCGCGATGTTCGCCGCATCGCGGAGAGCAGGGGCGCCCGGCTCCCCGGGCCGGCCGGTGAAGGCCCCGAGGACGACACCGAAAGCCCTGCGACAGACGTCTGATTCACCCGCGTCCGCTTCACCCGCGCCTGATCCCCTCGCGTCTGGTGCGGCGCGCACGGCCGGAGGGCAGGCGTCGGCCCGGGTGCGCACAACACTCGGGCCGCACCGAACCCCTGTCCGTGGAACGCGCGTACAACTTTCGGTCATCTCCGTGAGTCAAGGGAGGCGAGTGCGCCCGTGGCGCGCTCGTACCGCTTCAAGGGGATGGGAAGCCTTCATGACTCACCGGATGTCCCGGGGTGCCCGTGTGCTCGCAGTGAGCCTCGGTGCCGGGATGCTCATACCGCTCGCGGCCGCCGCGACGCCCGCCGCTGCCGTGGGGACACCCCAGGTCAGCTGTACCTCGGAGAAGGCAGGCCTGGCCGCCAAGCTCCAGAGCGACATCACCGCGGCTCTCGCGAACCGCAAGGGCACGATCGCGGTCGGCCTCTACGACCGCACCACCAAGACGAGCTGCACCCTGCGTTCCAGCACCGCCTACGACTCGGCGAGCGTCGTCAAGGTCACCGTGCTGGCCACGCTGCTGTGGGACGCCAAGAAGCACAACCGCTATCTCACGTCGCGCGAGACCGACCTCGCCACGGACATGATCACCAAGTCCGACAACACCGCGACCAGCACACTGTGGAGGCAGCTGGGCGTGACCAAGGTGAAAGGTTTCCTCGCTGCCGCCGGGATGACGCAGACGAAGCCGGGAGCGGACGGCTACTGGGGCCTCACCCAGATCACGGTCCGCGACGAGCAGAAGCTGCTCGCCCTCGTCACCGCCAAGAACTCCGTCCTGACCGACAACTCCCGTGCCTACATCCTGAAGCTGATGGGCAAGGTCGTCTCCTCGCAGCGCTGGGGCACCCCGGCCGGCGCGCCCTCGTCCGTCGCCGTGCACGTCAAGAACGGCTGGCTGTCCCGGGCGACGCACGGCTGGCGCGTCCACAGCGTCGGCACCTTCAACGGCGGCGGCCACGACTACACGATGACCGTGCTCACCCACGGCAACAGCACCATGGACTACGGCGTCGACACCATCCAGGCCGTGGCCAAGGCCATCCACAAGGACCTGGTGCCGGCCACCAGCAGCGCGAGCGTCCAGCGGTACGTGCCCACGGACACGCCCAAGGAGGCGTTCCCGGCGGTGCCCGCCACCGGCTGACGTCACCGCCGGCCCCGGCGGCGGCCACCTGTCTGTCCGCCGCCGGGTCCGCCCACGCTCGCGCTCACGCGGACCGAGCCCGTTCGTCCTCCGTCACCCTCGACAGCTTCTCCGACGCCCTCGACCGGAAGACGCTGCGCCTGGTGAACTGTCCTTCACTGGGCGCCCAGGTCTGCGTACTCCCTGCGTGCAAGCCCGCCGATTGTTGCGGAGGGATGAAATCCGGTTCGTTGTGCGTTGGTGCCTTCCGGAAGATCAGGACGGATGGACGGACGGAAAGGCACCGGCGTGACAGCGCACGAGGGGGAGACAGCGCACGAGGGGGAGCCGCGCGGCTGGGCGTATCGGCTCGCGGGATACGCCTGGCGGTATCCCAAGGACGTCGTCCTCGCGCTCGGCTCCTCGCTCGCCGGCATGGCCGTCATGGCGCTCGTCCCGCTGATCACCAAGGTGATCATCGACGACGTCGTCGGGAACCACACCCGCGACATGGCCCCCTGGGCGGGCGCGCTCATCGGTGCCGCCGTCCTCGTGTACGCCTCCACCTATGTCCGCCGCTACTACGGCGGACGTCTCGCCCTCGACGTCCAGCACGACCTCCGCACGGCGATGTACGGGACGATCACCCGGCTCGACGGGCGGCGGCAGGACGAGCTGTCCACCGGCCAGGTCGTCGGCCGCGCCACCAGTGACCTCCAGCTGATCCAGGGCCTCCTCTTCATGCTCCCGATGACCATCGGGAACGTCCTGCTCTTCCTGATCTCGCTCGGGATCATGGCCTGGCTCTCGCTGCCGCTCACCCTGGTCGCGCTGGCGGTCGCCCCCGCCCTCTGGTTCGTCGCCAGGCGCAGCCGCTCCAGGCTCCACCCCGCCACCTGGTACGCGCAGGCGCAGGCCGCCGCCGTCGCGGGTGTCGTCGACGGCGCGGTCAGCGGCGTACGCGTGGTGAAGGGCTTCGGGCAGGAGGACCAGGAGACCGGGAAGCTCCGGGAGGTCGGGCGCCGGCTCTTCGCGGGGCGGCTGCGCACCATCCGCCTGAACGCCAAGTACACCCCGGCTCTCCAGGCCGTCCCCGCCCTCGGCCAGGTCGCGATGCTCGCGCTCGGCGGCTGGCTCGCCGTGCGCGGTCAGATCACGCTGGGTACGTTCGTCGCCTTCTCGTCGTATCTCGCGCAGCTCGTCGGACCGGTGCGGATGCTCGCCGTGGTGCTGACCGTCGGGCAGCAGGCCCGGGCCGGCGCCGAGCGGGTCCTGGAGCTGATCGACACCGAGCCGTCGATCGAGGACGGGAAGAAGACCCTTCCGTCCGACGCGCCCGCGACCGTCGAGTTCGACGACGTGTTGTTCGGCTACGAGGAGGGCCGCCCGGTCCTCGACGGGCTGAGCTTCGAGATCCGCCCCGGCGAGACCCTCGCCGTCGTCGGCTCCTCCGGCTCCGGCAAGTCGACCGTGTCGCTGCTGCTGCCCCGCTTCTACGACGTCACCCACGGCGCGGTCCTCGTCGGCGGCCACGACGTGCGCGAGCTGACGACCGAGTCCCTGCGGGCCGCGATCGGGCTCGTCCCCGAGGACTCCTTCCTCTTCTCCGACACCGTGCGCGCCAACATCGCGTACGGCCGCCCGGACGCCACCCGGGAGCAGATCGAGACCGCGGCCCGTGCCGCCCAGGCGGATCGTTTCATCGCCGAGCTGCCGGACGGGTACGACACCAAGGTCGGCGAGCACGGCCTCACCCTCTCCGGCGGCCAGCGCCAGCGCGTCGCCCTCGCCCGCGCCATCCTCACCGACCCGCGCCTGCTCGTCCTCGACGACGCCACCTCCGCGGTGGACGCCCGAGTCGAACACGAGATCCACGAGGCGCTCCAGCAGGTCATGCGGGGCCGTACGACGCTCCTCATAGCCCACCGCCGCTCCACCCTGAACCTCGCCGACCGCATCGCCGTCCTCGACGCCGGCCGCCTCGCCGACATCGGCACGCACGAGGAGCTCCAGGAGCGCTCGTCCCTGTACCGGCGGCTGCTCACCGACCCGGACGAGCTGGGCGGGGTCTCGCCCGGCCACGCCCAGCCCTTCCCGGTGCGGGAGGACACCTCCGTACGGGACGAACTGGACGCGGAGTTCGACGCCGAGCGGGGCGTCACTCCGCACCTGTGGACCGGCGACCGCGAGCCCAAGGACACCGCGCTCGCCGGAATGCCCGCCACTCCCGAACTCCTCGCCCAGGTCGAGGCGCTGCCCCCGGCCGGCGACCGCCCCGACATCGACGAGGCGCGCGCGGTCACGCCCGAACAGTCGTACGGGCTGCGCAGGCTGTTGCGCGGTTTCGGGGCGCCGCTGCTCATCAGCCTCGGCCTGGTCGCGGTCGACGCGGTGATGAGCCTGCTGCTTCCGGTGCTGATCCGGCACGGCATCGACCAGGGGGTGACCCGGATGGCCCTCGGCGCGGTGTGGGCCGCCGCCGGGCTCGGCCTGTTCACCGTGCTCGTCCAGTGGGCCGCGCAGATCGGCGAGACGCGGATGACGGGCCGGACGGGCGAGCGGGTCCTGTACTCGCTCCGGCTGAAGATCTTCGCGCAGCTGCAACGACTCGGGCTCGACTACTACGAGCGGGAGCTGACCGGGCGGATCATGACCCGGATGACCACCGACGTCGATGCGCTGTCGACGTTCCTCCAGACGGGGCTCGTCACCGCGTTCGTCTCCGTGGTCACCTTCTTCGGCATCATGGTCGCGCTGCTCGTGATCGACGTGCAGCTCGCGCTGGTGGTGTTCGTGACGCTGCCGCCGCTGATCATCGCCACGTTCTTCTTCCGCCGGGCGAGTGTGAAGGCGTACGAACTCGCCCGCGAGCGGGTGTCGGCGGTGAACGCGGACCTTCAGGAGTCGGTCTCCGGGCTGCTGATCCTCCAGGCCTTCCGGCGCGAGCGGTCGGGCCGGCAGCGGTTCGCGGACGGCAGCGACAGCTACCGCAGGGCGCGTATCCGCGGGCAGTGGCTGATCTCGGTCTACTTCCCGTTCGTACAGCTGCTGTCGTCGGTGGCCGCGGCCGCCGTCCTGATCATGGGCGCGCACCGCGTCGACGCGGGAACGCTGACGACCGGTGCGCTGGTCGCGTACCTCCTCTACATCGACCTGTTCTTCGCGCCCGTGCAGCAGCTCTCCCAGGTCTTCGACGGCTACCAGCAGGCGACCGTGTCGCTGGGCCGGATCCAGGAGCTGCTCCAGGAGCCGACGTCGACGAAGGCCGCGGACGAGCCGCTCGAGGTGCTCTCGCTGCGCGGTGACATCGTCTTCGAGGACGTCGACTTCGCGTACGGGGACGACGAAGAGGCCCTCAGGGAGGTCTCCCTGGCCATCCCCGCCGGGCAGACCGTGGCCTTCGTCGGTGAGACCGGCGCGGGCAAGTCGACGCTGGTGAAGCTGGTCGCGCGGTTCTACGACCCGACGGGTGGCCGGGTCACGGTCGACGGCGCCGATCTGCGGGCCCTCGACCTGACGTCGTACCGGCACCGGCTGGGCGTCGTGCCGCAGGAGGCGTATCTGTTCCAGGGCACCGTCCGGGACGCCATCGCCTACGGCCGCCCCGACGCGACCGACGCCCAGGTGGAGGCCGCCGCTCGCGCGGTCGGCGCGCACGACATGATCGCCACGCTCGACGGCGGCTATCTGCACGAGGTCGCCGAGCGCGGCCGCAACCTGTCCGCCGGACAACGCCAGTTGATCGCCCTGGCCCGCGCCGAACTCGTCGACCCGGACATCCTCCTCCTCGACGAGGCCACCGCCGCGCTGGACCTGGCGACGGAGGCCGTGGTCAACCAGGCGACCGACCGCGTCGCCGGCCGCCGTACGACCCTGGTGGTCGCCCACCGCCTGACGACCGCGGCCCGCGCGGACCGGGTCGTGCTCATGGACCACGGCCGCATCGCCGAGGACGGCACCCACGAGCAGCTGCTCCAGCTGGGCGGCCGGTACGCGCAGTTGTGGCGGACGTTCGTCGGAGCGGCCGAGCCAGGGGAGCCGGTGGCGTCCTCCGCCTGACGACGGCGCCCGTCTCCGCGCGCCTTCGCCCGTCGAACGTGCGCCCGTCTCCGCCTGACGGGCGTGCGCCCGTGTCCTGCCTGACGACGGCGCCCGTCTCCCTCCTGATGGCGGCGTCTGGCCTCCGCCCGCTGGGGGCGCCCGATGCGCAAGGCCTTCACGCCTGGGCGCACAACCGGGGCGCAACCATCCGGTGTACGCCGTGCGTCCGTACATCAGTACGCTGTTTTGCGGCGGGAGGGACCACAGTGGACAAAGGTGCGATACGTCGGCGGCTGGCGCTGGGCACGGCAGTACTGACCGCGTCCGGCTTGCTCGCCCTGGCGAGTCCGGTGAGCGCACAGGCAGCCGCCGCCGACCACTGCTCCGGGCGCAAGGTCCGTACCCTCTCCTTCTCCACCGGCTCCGTACAGGTCTTCAAGCGCAACGGATACGTGTGCGCGATGACCTTCCCGAAGAAGCGGAGCGGGCCGAGGTGGATGTCGGTGAGCGTGCAGGCACGCGGCAACCGGCCCGTGGTCGACCAGGGCCACTACACGCATCACGCGGGCCCGGTGACGGTTCACGCCGGACACCGCTGCGTGTGGATCAAGGGGCGCGTCGGGTCGGCCTCGGTCAGCTCGGGCTGGATCCTCTGCTGAGCCATTTCACAGGTTCGGCCAACTTTCCCTGGTGTTACGCCAGTTGATTCCGCTAAGTTCCGGCGGACATCTGCGTAATTTCCAGGGGAGGGTGTATGCGCAAGGCGCTCAGATGGCTGCTGGCGCTCGCGGTGCTCATAGGCACGCTGAGCACGGCCGGGGCGGCCACCGCCGCTCAGCCGGAGGCCACGGGTTCCGCCAGTGCGGCCGACACCGACATCAAGGACCGGCTGCTCGCGATACCGGGCATGAGCCTGATCCAGGAGAAGCCGTACACGGGTTACCGCTTCTTCGTCCTGAACTACACCCAGCCGATCGACCACCGGCACCCGTCCAAGGGCACGTTCCAGCAGCGCATCACCGTGCTGCACAAGGACACCTCGCGCCCGACGGTCTTCTACACCGGCGGCTACAACGTCTCCACGACCCCCAGCCGCCGCGAGCCCACCCAGATCGTGGACGGCAACCAGGTCTCCATGGAGTACCGGTTCTTCAACCCGTCCCGGCCCGACCCGGCCGACTGGTCCAAGCTCGACATCTGGCAGGCGGCCAGCGACCAGCACCGCATCTTCAAGGCCCTCAAGGCGGTCTACGGCCAGAAGTGGCTGTCCACGGGCGGCTCCAAGGGCGGCATGACCGCCACGTACTACGAGCGCTTCTACCCGCGCGACATGGACGGCGTCGTCGCGTACGTCGCCCCCAACGACGTCGTGAACGACGAGGACTCGGCGTACGACCGCTTCTTCGCGAACGTCGGCACCAAGGAGTGCCGCGACAAGCTGAACGCCGTGCAGCGCGAGGCGCTGGTGCGGCGGGAGCCGCTGGAGAAGAAGTACGCGGCGTACGCGGCCGACAACGGCTACACGTTCACCACGATCGGCAGCCTCGACAAGGCGTACGAGGCGGTCGTCCTCGACTACGTCTGGGGCTTCTGGCAGTACAGCCTGCTGTCGGACTGCGACGCGATCCCGGCGGACGCGGCGCACGCGACGGACGACGCGATCTGGGACTCGGTCGACACGATCTCCGGGTTCTCGGCCTACGCCGACCAGGGCCTGGAGACGTACACGCCGTACTACTACCAGGCGGGTACGCAGTTGGGCGCGCCGACGATCCACTTCCCGTACATCGAGAAGAAGCTGGTCCGCTACGGCTACCAGCCTCCTCGGAACTTCGTTCCGCGCTCCATCCCGATGAAGTTCCAGCCGGGGGCGATGCGGGACGTGGACGGCTGGGTGCGCCACCACGCCCGGCACATGCTGTTCGTCTACGGCCAGAACGACCCGTGGGGCGCGGAGCGCTTCCGCCTCGGGGCGGGCGCGCGTGACTCGTACGTCTTCGCGGCACCGGGCCTGAACCACGGCGCCAACGTCGCGGGCCTGGTCGCCGACGAGAAGGCGCTGGCGACGGCCCGCATCCTGGAGTGGGCGGGCGTGGCCTCGACAGCGGTCCAGGCGGACCCGTCGGCGGCGAAGCCCCTGGCGAAGTACGACGCGAAGCTGGACCGCCGGGACGTGGACCGCGAACCGACGCTGCGCCCGTAACGCGACCGACCGCGCCGTCGCGGCACGGTCCGGCGAAACGCCGGACCGCGCCGCGCCGGCCGACCGTGCCGCGCTGCGCCGGGCGCGCGTCCCTGGTGGGCGCGCGTCCCGGCCGTGGTGACTGGCGGCCGCCGACGGGCGCGCAACCCTGACGGGTGCGCAACCCTGACGGGCGCGGACCCCCGACGACGGTGACCGGCGAGCCCCGGCACCGTACGCCGCCCAGCCCGTCTGCAACAGCCGGACGCCGTCCGCGTCGCACCGGTCGGCGTGGCCCGTCCGCATCGGCCGGATGCCGCCCGCCTGGCACCGGTTGGCGCAGGCCGCCTCGCGCCGCCCACCCCGCATCAGCCGGGCGCCGTCCACCTCGCGCCCGCCGGGTGCCGCTCGTCTCTCAGCCGTCGGTTCACACAGGCCGGGCGCAGCCCACCGGGGTGGGGCCGCCCAGTTGGACGTACAGCGCTGTCGACCTCGGGCAGTCGGAGCGTTTCGGGACCGCCGAGGTCACCCGGTACTCGGGGGGTTTCCTGCCCTTGCCGTCGCACGACGTCTCGCGGACCTCGCCCCGGCCCGCGCCGTACACGCAGTCGCCGACGATCGTGCGCGGGCCGCCCCCGCCCCCGGGATCACCCGGGTGCGGCGGCTCCAGATTGCGCATGCACGCGTATCCCCGCGGCACCGCGCCGTCCCCGTCCTCGTCCGACGCGGGCCGCGTCTCGCTGATGTGCAGGACGAAGTCCGTCGTCGCCGGGCAGGCCGGGCCGTCCGACGGCTTCCCGTCGTACCGGGCGATCACCCGCGCCGCCGCCCGTTCGCTCGTGCACGGCACTTCCGTGAAGCTCGTCGTCCCGAAGGAACTGCACTCGTCGACCGCGAGGAACACCGCCCCGTACCCCGAGGGCCGCGTGGACGTCGTCCCCTGTGTCGGCTGACCGGCCTGGCCGCCGGACTGCTGCGAGCACCCGGAGACCACCGCCGCCGACAGGAGCGTCAGCACAGCCGTCAGCAGCCCGCCCGGCAGCGCCGGTCTCGCTCGCATGGTCATTCCCCCGATGCACCCCCGGTCCAGCGTGACCCGCGACACGGGTCCACGCCAGACATCCGGGGTGCTTTGCGACAGTTGGGGGCGTTGCGCCGGATAAGCGGCGTAGGGCTAGTACGTCAGCCCGTACCCGATCGGATACAGCACCTGCTCCGGCGCGTCCGCGCGCTGCACCGCCACCGGAAGCTTCCCCCGCGGTGTCACCCGCCCGCCGATCACCCGGGCCGCCGCGCGCAGTTCGACGTCGGTCCAGGAGTACGAGGCCAGGCAGGCGCCGACGTCGGGGAGCTGGGCCACGTCGTACGGGTTGCGGATGGCGACCGCGACCACCGGGACGCCCGTGGCGACCAGCTTGTTCACCAGGGTGCGCTGAGAACTGCCCGCCGTCACGTTGTACGTGCCCACCACCACCGCGTCGGCGCTCCCGGCCGCCGCCACCGCCTTGGCGATCGTCGCCGTCGACGGTGCCGTGCCGGTGGACAGGGCCGTCGCCGTGAAGCCCAGCTCGGTGAGGGCGGCGGCGAGCACGGTGGTCGGTGGTCCGTCGGTGCCGGACGGTGACGCGGGGTCGGCGCCCACGACGAGGACCCTCGGGCGGGTACGGCGGGACAGCGGGAGCAGGCCCTGCTTGTTGATCAGCAGCGTGGTCGTACGGTCCGCGATGCGGTCCGCCGCGCGCAGGTGTTCCGGGGTGCCCACCGTCCGGTCGACGCCGCGCTCGGTGACATAGGGGTCGTGCAGCAGCCCGAGCTTCGACTTCAGCCGCAGGACGCGCAGGATCGACTCGTCGAGGCGGGCCTCGGTCAGCTCGCCGCCGCGCACCGCGTTCAGCACCGCGTGCCACGCGATGTCGATCGACGGCGGGTTGAGGAGCTGGTCGACACCGGCCTTCAGGGCCAGCACGGGCACGCGGTCGTCGCCGTACTTCTGGCGTACGCCCTCCATGCCGAGGGAGTCCGTCACCACGACCCCGTCGTAGCCCAGTTCCTCGCGCAGGATGCCGGTGAGGATGGGGCGGGAGAGCGTCGCCGGATCGCCGGAGGCGTCCAGGGCCGGGACCATGATGTGCGCGGTCATGATGGAGTCGATGCCGGCCCGGACGGCCGCCCGGAAGGGGACCGCGTCGAGCTCCCCCCACAGTTCGCGGCTGTGTGTGATGACCGGGAAGCCGAAGTGGCTGTCGACGGCGGTGTCGCCGTGCCCCGGGAAGTGCTTGGCGGTCGCCGCGACGCCGGACTGCTGATACCCCTTCACCTCCGCCGCGACCAGACCGGCCACCGCGTCCGGATCGGCGCCGAAGGACCGTACGCCGATGACCGGGTTGGCCGGGTTGACGTTCACGTCGGCGTCGGGGGAGTAGTCCTGGAGGATGCCGAGCGCGCGCAGCTCGGCGCCGCCGATCCGGCCGAGCGTGCGGGCGTCCGAGCGGGAGCCCCCGGCGCCGATGGCCATCGCGCCGGGGAAGAGGGTGGCGGGCTTTCCCACGCGCGCGACTATCCCGTGCTCCTGGTCGGTGGCGATCAGGACGGGCAGTCCGCGCGGCTGGTCGAGGGAGGCCTTCTGGATGCCGTTGGACAGGTCGGCGATCTGGTGCGGGGTGCGGGTGTTGTGCGCCCAGGTGAAGTAGATGATGCCGCCGACGCGGTACGTGGCGATCAGCTCGGCGGCCGTCCGTACGCCGAGCTCCTTGAGGTTGGCGTCGATGTCGGCCTGGTCGGGCGCGGTGGCCGAATGGCCGTACACCCGCATCACGAAGAGCTGCCCGACCTTCTCCTCCAGCGTCATACGGGAGATGAGGGCGCGGAGTTTCCGGTCGCCGCTCGGGCCGGCGTGTGCGGTCCCGCTGACGGCGAGAACGGCGCCGGCACCCGCGGTGGCGGCGAGGACGGTACGTCTGGACGGCTGTGCGGTGTTTCCCGTGTTTCCCGTGTTTCCCGTGCTTCCCGTGCCGGAGTCGCGCATCTGCGCACCTTCCCTCATGAAGGAAACTTCCGAGGGGTCACGAATATCCGGGAAGTTTCTTCCAGTCAAGAGGGTGCACAGTAACGCGGGATGGGGCCGCAGCCCGGTAAGGGGCCGTCACCGGCGCTGTCGGAGGGGGGCGCGCCGGTGACGGCGTGCTGCCGGCCGCGTGCGGCGGAGAGGGAGGTCAGCATTCGCAGCCAGCAGCGAGGCCGACACCGCACCGCGGAGACTCATCCGGCAGCATGCGCATTGGACGAAGCGGGGCGGGGCCGGGTTCCCGGGTTTCGCGGGACGCCGGGAAGTCGGTACGGGGGTGACCGGCGGGACGGGCGGGGTGTGCCGCCCCGGCTCGGCTCGCGCAGGCGGTGGGGCGGGCGTGTTGCGGGCGGGCCCGCGGGCCGGGCGTGGTGCGGGCTCACACGTCACCCTGGTGGGCCGGCGTCCGCTCCTCCGTCCAGTGGGCCTGGAGCGTGCGTACCGTCTCCGCGATCGCGGGCCGACGTGCGGCACCGGCGCGCCACAGGGCGTACAGGCGCCGTACGGGCATCGGGGCGAGCGGCACCGCGACGACTCCGTCGGGGAGCGGGCCGCGGCCCAGGCGGGGGATCAGGGCGATGCCGAGGCCGGCCGCGACCAGGGCGACCAGCGTCGGGTTCTCGTCGGCCTGGTGGACGATGTCCGGCTCGCAGCCGGCCGCGCGCAGGGTCCGCACCAGCCAGTCGTGGCAGACCCGGCCGGGCGGCTGGCAGATCCAGCGCTGACCGGCGAGTTCCGCACGTCGCACGGACGCCCGGCCGGCGAGGGGATGCCCGGCGGGGACGAGCAGATCGCACAGGTCGTCCCCGATGACCGCCTGCTCCACCCCCGGCGGGGCCGGCAGCGGCGCGATGTCCCAGTCGTGCGCGACCGCGACGTCGACCGCGCCCTTGGCGACCAGGTCGACCGACAGATGCGGATCGACCTCGGTCAGACGGGTGTCCAGCGACGGATGCCGCGCGGCCAGGTCGGCGAGCACACCCGGCATCAGCCCCCGCGCCGCACTCGCGAACGCCGCCACCGTCAGCCGCCCCGCGGGCAGCCCGCGCCGCTCCTCCAGCTCCGTCTCCGCCCGCTCCACGATGGCGAGCAACTCCTGTGCCGTGGCAGCCAGTTGCTCGGCCTGCTCGGTGAGACGCACCCCGCGCCCCTGCCGTTCCAGGAGTACGGTCCTGGTCTCCCGTTCCAGCTTGGCGATCTGCTGGGACACGGCGGACGGTGTGTAGCCGAGGGCGGCCGCGGCGGCGCCGACCGTCCCGTGGACGGAGACGGCGTGCAGGGCGCGCAGCCGTTGGAGATCGAGCACGTGAGTCCCTTTCATCAGGGATGCTTCATCCAACCATGCAGTAATCATCGCTGGTGCTTCACGGTCTCCGGGCGTGATCCTCGACGCATGCGACCCGCTCACATCTGCCTCGCCGTCCTCGTCGCCGCCGTCTGGGGCGTGAACTTCACCGTCATCGAGGTGGGCCTGGCGCACTTCCCGCCGCTGCTCTTCTCCGCCCTCCGGTTTCTCGCCGCCGCGCTTCCGGCGGTCTTCTTCGTGGGCCGCCCGAAGGTGGCGTGGAAGTGGATCGTGGCGGTGGGGCTGGTGCTCGGCGTCGCGAAGTTCGGTCTGCTCTTCATCGGCATGGACGCGGGCATGCCGGCCGGGCTGTCCTCCCTGGTCCTCCAGATCCAGGCGGTCTTCACGGCGCTGATCGCCTTCGCGGCGCTGGGTGAGCGCCCCACCGGCATACGGCTGGCGGGCATGGCGGTCGCCCTGTGCGGGGTGGGGCTCGCGGCCGTCGACGAGGGCACGGGCGGCCCGCTCGGTGCCTTCGCCCTGGTGATAGGGGCGGCGGTCTGCTGGGGCGCGTCCAACGTCCTCACCCGCAAGGCGTCCCCGCCGGACCCGCTGAACTTCATGGTGTGGGTGAGTACGGTGCCGGTCGTGCCGCTGCTGGGGCTGTCGCTGCTGACGGAGGGGCCGTCCGCCGACCTGAACGCGCTCGGCTCACTCGACTGGCAGGGCGCGGGCGTCATCCTCTACGTCGCCTGGATCACGACGGTCTTCGGCTTCGGGGCGTGGGGCTGGCTGCTCCACCGTCACCCCGCGTCCACGGTGGCGCCCTTCTCCCTCCTGGTCCCGGTCTTCGGCATGTCGTCGGCGGCGCTGTTCCTGGGGGAGCCGATCGGTCCCATGCGCTGGGGCGCGGCGGCGCTGCTGGCGGGCGGGGTGGCGCTGACGTCACTGGCGCCCGGGAAAGAACGTTCCGGCGGCCCGAACACCTTGGACCTCCGCGGCGTCGGTATTCATGAGGCCGGACGGTGATGTGCGGCCTCCGCACCGTCCACGGAAGCGGAAACGCTCCAAGAGGAGGCGTACCGATGAAGGCCGTAGAGATGAAGGCCGTAGAGATGAAGGCCGTGGCGATGAAAGCCGTACTCCCGATCGGCAGGACCGGATCCGTGTGGATGCTGCCGGCGGCGTTACTGGTCACGATGTCCGTCGCCTGTACGTCGTCCGACGGCGGCGCGTCCGCGTCGTCCTGCGCGTACCTGGTCGAGTACCAGAGCCGCACGTACGCGGGCTCGGCGGCCAGGGACTTCACCCTCGGGGACGAACTCGGTGCCGCCACCCTTCCGCCGTGCGACGACACGCCGAACGACGACAGCGACGGTCGAACGACGCCGACCTCGACGACCGCCTATGCGATCGAGGGAGTGGACCCCGCCATCGCCATCGCGTTGGAACAGTCGTCCGACGACGTCATCTTCATCGACGTCGACTCCGACTGGACGCTGCCTGAGATCAAGAAGATGATCCACGGCACGTGATTCAGTCCACGAGGCGGACGTCACCGTCGATCGTGTCGTCCGTGTCGTCGTCCATGGCGTCGGATTCCTTCGTCAGTACCGGCCTCTCCTGGCCCGGGTCGACCGGCCGCCCCCCGTGCAGGTTGCGCAGCCGGGCCAGGAGGTCCTGCTTGACGGTCAGCGGCAGCATCTGGACGTATTCCGAGATGTCGCCGCCCCCGCCGACGTACTGCGGGACGTCGAACTTGGCGAACTCCCCCACGACGCGGATCAGCGTGACGTTCTCCCGGCCCAGCAGTTCCACTTCCTTCTGGAGTTCGAGGCCGACGCGCCGGGCTTCCGCCAGCGCCTCGTACGTGTCGATCAGGTCCTTCAACTTGGCTTGCTCCACGCCCACTTCGAGGTTGGCGAGCCGCGCCTGTTCGGCGAACTTCTCCTTGAGCTTCTCGAGCAGGGACGGATCCCGGGGGATGAACCTGCCGAGGGCGGTGCCCTGCATGCCCACGCCCCACTTCTCCAGCGCGTGCGTGACCTGGTCGGTGAGGTCCTTGCGGATGTCCTGGTAGGTGCCGAGGAACTCCAGCACCGAACTCGTCACGGCGATCTCGTTGAAGTACCCGGCGACCGTGTTGCCGAGCACGTTCCTGACGAACCGCTGCATGGGGGTCGGGTCGTCGACGAGGCCGCCCAGTCCGGAGGTGCGCACGCCGCCGAACTGGCTGACCAGGCGCGGCGCCACGCCGCGCGGGATCTGGAGGTTCTGCGTGAGGTCGACGTCCAGGTCGAAGCCCTGGACGTTGACGGTGATCTGTCCGAGGTCCGCGTCGTAGTTGTCGGACTCGGACTCCCGCTTGTTGTGCCACGTGAGGTACAGGACGCGCGTGGGGATCAGCATCACCCGTACGAACCAGGGGTTCAGGGAGTAGGTGGTTCCCTCGCCCAGCGTCTCCTCCTGGATGCCCCGCTCGCCGCCCTTCGCGAGGAACACCCAGGGCCGACGGAAGCTGCCGTGGCCCTCCACCCGAGGTGCGACCGTGCCGGTGGTGTCCTGGCGGGGCTCGGCCCCGTCCAGCGTGATGACCACCCCGGTGCAGCCCTCCTCGATGGACACGTCCTGGAGGTGGGCCTCGGTCAGTCCGTCGCGGGAGGCCGTCACGTTGTCGACCGTGATGACGTCGAACAGCTCCGGGTTGATGTCGTAGTACGCCCCGCCGCCGAGGATGGCCAGCTGCCTGCCCTGCTCACCGCCGCCGAGCAGGAACGCCTCGCCGTCCTGGAAGCTGTTGCACTCGACGTGCCGGCCGAACCGCTGGTCGGGGGGCCGGACGGCACCCGCCTGCGCCTGGACCAGGCCGACCGTGCCCGGCGGCACATAGGTGCGCGGTACCGTCTCGACGCGGAACAGCCTGGTGTTGATGTAGTACGACTGGCCGCCGCTGAGCGTCGTCACCTGCACGCCCTGCTCGCCGCCGCCGCGGAGGAACGCCTCGCCGTCCTGGAAGCTGTTGCACGCGACGTGCCGGCCGAGCGGGCGGCCTTCGGTCCGGGTACGGCCCTCGGTGGCCGAGACCAGGCCGAGCATGCCTGCCGGAATGTGCAGCCTGGGCACGCACTCCACCGAGTACAGCAGCGGTGTGAGCCAGTGAAAGCCGCCGGGGAGCAGTGTGCGGGCCCGTACCCCGCGTGCGTTGTCGGGGTTGACCTCTTTGAACGAGGGGTCGGAGTGTGCGGCGCCGAAGTTCCGTTTGACGATGCCGACATGGTCGGCCGGCACGACGACGCGCCCCGTCCAGCCGATCCACCCGGCGGCCGACAGCAGGACCAGCAACACGAACAGAGTCAGCATGGGGCGGCCTTCCACTCTCGCAGCCGTGCGTGCACCGCCAGCACGGTTGAGCTCCAACGGTCGTACCAGTCGGGGTTGTTCTCACGGCCCGGATCGCGCAGCGTGGGAAAGAACCCGGCCCGTCTGCCGGGTCCCGCCCGCCGTGCGAAGTCCTGGTAGAGCCGGGGTACGGCGGCCTCGGCCGAGTCGCGCCAGCCCAGCGCGGCGCCCAGGTCGGGGAAGCGCGAACCCCGCCCGCCCCGGTCCATGGGCGCCAGTGCGCGCTGGCGCCCAAAGCCCTGCCGGCCGTGGGAGTGGGCGGTCCACAGCGCGTCGATGCCGGCCAGCAGCTCCAACGGCAGTGCGGCGGCGTGCCGTTCGCTCAACCAGCCCTCGCCGAGGCGGCCCGCCGTCTCCAGGACGAGCCGGGTGGTCAGCAGGTCGGCATGCTCGTACTCGTCCTCGGCGAGGTGGGCGCGCAGCCGCTCCAGCGCGGCCGGGGCCGTCATGCGCGCCGCCGGAGCCGTCGTGCGTATCTCCGGAGCCGTCGTGTGTACCGCCGGTGTCGTCATACGGACGGCCGGCGGCGCCATACCTACGGCGGGTGTCGTCATACGGACGGCCGGGGCCGAGCCCCGGGCGGGGGCCGCTTCGGGGAGGCGGGCGGGTCGGCCCTGTGTCACGTCCTCGTGCAGCAGGCGCAACAGGCCGAGCTCGGCCTCGTCGAGCAGGCCCCCGTGACGGGCGTCCACATGCCAGGTGGCCGCCAGGTGGTAGTTGACCTCACCGTCCAGCAGGACGGGGACGAAAGCCCGCCCGTGCACCTGGCCCTCCAGGATCATGCGGGTGACGTCGTCGGAGTCCTGCGACTGAGGAGTCATCACCACGACGACTGCCACGGCGTACCGGAGCTGCTGTCTGATCGTCCAGAACTGGGCGTCCCCGGGCCGCAGATCCCCCGTCGACCAGACCGGCAGCCCGGCCGCGCGCAGCTGCTCGGTCAGCCGCCCGCCGTACGCGGCGTCGGCGGGCGCGCAGCACACGACGAAGGCGGGTTCTTCCGGTGCGGTGAGCGGCCGGGGCGGGGAGGGGTGGACGGCGGCCAGGTTGTCCCGGGACGACGCGGCGCCGGCGCCGGTGGGGGCGGGGCGCCGGGCGATGACGGCCGCGAGTTCGGCGACCTTGTCCGTGAACTCCTGGCCGGTCGCGTCGCTGAAGTCACGCCAGACGCGCTGGGCGGCGAACGGAGGCGCGGCCACCTGCCCGAGCAGCACCGGTATGAACCGCAGTCCGTGGGTGGCCGACGCGCCCGCCAGCACCGCGTACTCGTTCATGGCGGGGGCCGAGCGGACGGACGCCGGGCTGATCACGGCGATTCCGTTGGTGGACGCGAGGAGAGCTGCCTCCAGCTCGTGGATCACCACCTGGCCGGGTTCGATGCTCCACTGGTCGAAGAACACCGACAGCCCGTGCCCGGCGAGATGTTCGGCCAGCTTCGTGGCCCAGACGGCGTCGGCGGCCGCGTAGGAGAGGAACACGTCGTTCAACCGCTGGACCTCCTGCGCGCGGCGGTCGGACCGAGTCGTCGGCTCCGGGGAGCGACCAAGGTAAGGGAGGAGCCTCTCCTTCCGCCCTGTTGTCACATCATCAGCACACCTTCGTGTGATGAGTCGGCGTGTGGACGGTCTTCCGCACTCGGCGATGTCAGAGGAAGCGCCTCGGTCAGGGGTGCGGCGAGGGTCCTCAGCGCCGAGCCGCCCCGCTCCTCCCAGTCGCGGCCGAGCGCCGTCCGCGCCGTCCGTTCCAGGTGGGCCAGCAGGGCCTCGGCGCCCGGCCGCAGTGCCGGATCCTTGGTCAGCCCGGCGGCGAGCGGAGCGCGCAGCGGCCCGGGGACTGCCTCCATCGGCACCTGCGCCGTGGTGTGCCGCGCCATCAGACTGAACAACTGCCGTACAGGAAAAGGGAGTTCGCCGGTCAGGCAGAGGTGGAGCACGCAGGCCGTCCCGTACACGTCGCCGCCGGGCGTCGCGGCCCCGCCGCCTCGCCACAGCTCCGGCGCACGCAGCCCGGCGGCGCCGGTGGTCAGCGCGGCCAGCCCCAGGCCGGTCACGGCCGGGACCCCGTCGGCGTCGATCAGCACCTTGGCGGGCCGCAGGTCACCGTGGACCACTGCACGCCCGTGTGCGGCGGCCAGCGCCCGCAACGCCCTGTGGACGACGAGCAGCGCGGCGGCCGGGGGCAGGGCTCCGTGCCGGTCCAGCACCCGCGACAGGGTGACGCCCTCGACCGCGTCGCTGACCAGCGCACCGCCGACCGCCTCGACCGCCCCGGCCGAACGGGTGTACGCGGCCGTGAACCCGGGTGCGTGAACGTACTGCCGGAACGGGACCGCCTCGGGCGCTTCGAGGCCGGTCAGCCGTGCGACGTCCGTCCAGAAGGCCTCCGCCCGCGGGCGGTGGATCAGCAGCCCGGCCGGTATATAGCGCACCGCCACCAGGTCACCGACTTCGCCGACTTCACCGGCCTCGCCGTCGAGCCGGGCCAGCACGGTCCGCCCGTACCGCCCGCGACGCACTTCGCGCACCTCCGTGCTGCGCGGCAGCCGCCACGGCCGGGTCACCACCATCGCAGCCGTCCGTCCATCTCAGGCATCCGTCCCTTTCAGACGCCCGCCCATTTCAGACGTCCGTCCTTCGCCGCAGCCTGAGTGCGGTGTCCGCCAGCCGGGCGACCTCGCCGTCGTAGCGCGGAGTGCCGGGCTCCCGCAGATCCACCGGCCGGCGGATGTCGGCGAACGGCGGGAGTTCGACGCTCCCGGCCCGCGCCGGTACGAACCGGAAACCGCCTCCGTGGACGCGCTGGAGCAGGACCGCGTATTCCTCCCTGATCCGCGAGTCGGCCATCGTTCCGGGTCCGAACAGCAGCACTCCGAGGGTCGCACCCACCAGGGCCCGTTCGGTCTCCAGCAGGGGGACCAGCCCCGGCTCGACCCAGCGCACCAGGAAGACCGACACGCCCGCCTCGCGCAGCCGCTCCGCCAGCCGCTCCGCGGCGTTCGGCCTCCGCGTCCGCGTACGACACGAACACGTCGTACGGGCCCTGCGTCTGTGCCTGCGGTGGCGGAGGGGTGGGGCGGGGCGCGGGGTCGGGGCCCGGGTCGCGACCGCGGCGCCGGCCGGGACCGCCCCGGTTCCGCAGCGGAACCCAGGCGAAGTACGTGGACGCCACCGTGGCAATCAAGCCGACGAGAGCGATCGCCAGGTTGGCCCCTTCCATGTCCGGAATTCTAGGGTAATCAGCCCTCAAAGCAGCGGAGTTGCCGGACATCGCAGGGGAGCTGCCGGTTATGGCCGTGCGGTCGGGGTGCGTGTTACGCCGACTCGTTGAGCAGCCGGGCCAGGTGGTTCCGGCCCGCCCGCAGCAGACCGGGCAGCGGCGCCGCCTGCTCGTACCACCGCTTCTCGTACTCCCAGCACAGCCAGCCGTCCCACCCCTCCCGCGACAGCAGTTCCACGCACTCGGCGAGCGGGAGGACGCCGGTGCCGAGCGGCAGCGGGGTCGTGTCCTCGGCGGACGCGATGTCCTTCACCTGCACGTATCCGAGGTGCGGGGCCAGGGCCGCATACGTCGAGGAGGGCTGTTCGCCGCCCAGCCAGGTGTGCATCACGTCCCACAGCGCGCCCGCGTGGCGGTGGCCGACGGGGCCGAGGACGCGGATCGCGTCGGCGCCGGTGCGATGGGAGTCGTGGGTCTCCAGCAGGATCCGTACGTCGACGTCGGCGGCGTACTCCGCGGCCGTGCCCAGCCGCCGGGCCGCCGTCGCGTCGGCTTCCGCGCGGCTCTGCTCCGCAACCGCGCCGGGGAACACGCGTACGAAGGGGGCGCCCAGGTCGCGGGCCAGGTCGAGGAGTCCGCGGATCTCCGTGAGGACGGGGTCGTCGTCGCCCGGCGCCGCGACCCGCGCGTATCCCGCCAGGCCCAGGATCTCGATGCCGCCCGCCCTGAACGCGGCGGCCACCTCGGCCCGCTCGGCCGGGCCGAGGCCGGGGTGCACCGGTTCCTCGGGGTGGGCGCGCAGCTCGACACCGTGGTAGCCGTGCGTGGCGGCGAGCCGTACGACGTCGGGGACGGGGAGGCCGGGAACACCGAGGGTGGAGAAGGCCAGTTTCATGCCTGAGGACCCTATGCCTTGTGATCCCGTCCGTCACTCATGTGCTTCGTGCAGGTCCAGCCGCCAGTCCTGCCCCACCAGGTCCGCGCCGAAGGAGCGGTGCGGCTTCTCGGCGAGGAGGACGAAACCGTGGCGCTGGTAGATGTGGCGGGCGGCGGACAGCACGTCGTTGGTCCACAGGAGCACCTCGCGGTAGCCCGCACCGCGCGCGAATTCGACCACCGCGCTCACCAGGCGGTCGCCGATGCCCAGACCCCGTGCGTCGGGTTCGACCAGGAGGAGGCGCAGGCGTGCCGCGCCGGGTGCCTCGTCCCGTACGCACATCACACAGCCCGCCGGACGGCCGTCCACCTCCGCGATCCACACCCGCTCCAGATGCGGGTCGTGGTCCTGCGCGAAGTCCGCGACGATACGCGCCACCAGGCCCTCGTAGTCGGTGTTCCACCCGTACTCGGCGGCGTAGACGGCGGCGTTGCGCTGCACGATCCAGCCGAGGTCGCCCGGGGCCGGCTCGCGCAGCAGCACGTCCTCGCGGCGCGGCGGGCGGCCGGCGGAGAGGAGCTCCTGGATCGTGCGCATCGCCTCGGTGAGGCGGGGGTGGTCGGCGGCGGGCACGGTGGAGAGCAGCGCGCCGACGGATGCGCGGGCCCGCTCGGCGAGCAGGTCGGCCGCGTCCCGGCCGCGTGCGGTGAGCGTGATGTGGCGGCGGCGCGGGTCACGCTCCGAGGGGGAGCGCCGGATCAGCCCGTCGTCCTCGAACTTGTTGAGAATGCGGCTCAAGTAGCCCGCGTCCAGGGAGAGTTCGGTCCGCAGGTCGGCCGCGTCGGTGCGGGGTGAGTGCGCGAGCTCGTACAGCACACGGGACTCCGTGAGCGTGTACGGGGCGTAGAGGTGGCGGCCGTAGTCCAGCGCGCCGATGACGTTCGTGTAGAAGCGGTTGAACGAGCGGATGTCGTGGACGGTCATGATCGCCCCCCGGAGACAGTTGACTCAGTCAGAGATGCGATCCGAGCGTACGACCGCTTCGGCCCGTCGTCCATCGGCCGGCGAGAGCCGCCCAGAGCGACCGCTCACGTACCGGCGACGACCGCAGCGGATCGGGGGCGGTCGGACGGGGCGGTTCGGCCTCGCGTACCGACGACGACCGCTCACGTACCGGCGACGACCGTTCACGTACCGGCGACGACCGTTCACGTACCGGCGACGACCGCTCGCGAACCGGGGGCACCCGCCCCCGCCCCCGCCCCCGCACCCTCACCCCCGCGGTGCCCCCGTGGACCCTCGGACCATCAGTTCTCCGCGCACCGTGGCGATCCCGCCCGGCGGTGGTTCCTCGCGGCCCATCGCGATCCGGCCGGCCCGGGCGCCCGCCTCGGTCAGCGGCAGTCGTACCGTCGTCAGCGCCGGTACCGCGTCGATCGCGAACGGCAGGTCGTCGAAGCCCGCCACCGACACGTCCTCCGGGATGCGCAGCCCCGAATCCCGCAGCGCGGCGCACGCGCCCAGGGCGACCGTGTCGTTGGCCGCGACCACCGCCGTGAGCGACGGGTCGCGGCGCAGGAGTTCGAGCGTCGCCTCGTAGCCGGAGCGGCGGTCGTAGCGGCCGAGGACCGTCAGCCGCGGGTCGTCCTCGACGCCCGCGGCCTCGAGCGCCTCGCGGTGGCCCTCCAGACGGTGGCGGGTCGTCGTGCGTTCCTCCGGGCCCGCGATATAGCCCATGCGCCGGTGGCCGAGCCCGATGAGGTGCTCGGTGAGCTGCCGGCCGCCCCCGCGGTTGTCGAAGGTGAGCGCGACCGCCTCCGGCGCGGGCGGCCGTCCGCACAGCACCACCCGGGTCCCCGCCTCCGCCAGCTTCCGCAGCTTCGCGGAGACCGCGGCGGCGTGCGCCGTGTCCTCGACCGCGCCGCCGGTGAGCACGACGGCCGCGGCGCGCTGGCGTTGCAGCAGCGTGAGGTAGGTCAGCTCGCGCTCGGGCGAGCCGCCCGTGTTGCACACCACCGCGAGCCGTTCGCCGCCCGCGCGTCCGCCGGGCCCTCCGATCTCCGACTGGATCGCGCTCGCCATGATCCCGAAGAAGGGGTCGGCGATGTCGTTCACCAGGATTCCGACCAGGTCGGAGGTCGCGGCGGCCAGGGCGCTCGCGGGCCCGTTCAGGACGTAGTCCAGTTCGTCCACCGCCCGCAGCACCCGCTCCCGAGTGGACGTGGCCACCGGGTAGTTGCCGTTCAGCACACGCGACACGGTCGCGGGCGAGACCTGCGCGCGTGCCGCCACGTCCGCCAGGGTCACCGTCATCGTCGTCGTCCTCCGGTCGCGCATCTCGTCGTCCTCGGCCGCGGATCTTGGGACCCGCGTGAGATGTACCGCAGCCTGCGCATCCCGTCGTACCCGACTGCGCGCATCTCGTCATCCACGCGGTCTTGTCCGATCCGCCGCACAGAGGCTAGCGTCTCCTTTCATAGAAAGCGCTTGCTGCGACGCTTACCTGTCGGGGCGTACGCGGCGCCGGACGCGTACGAAGGGAATGACGTGACACGCAAGACGGTGCGTATCGCCATGAACGGGGTGACGGGACGCATGGGCTACCGCCAGCACCTCGTCCGCTCGATCCTCGCCCTGCGCGATCAGGGCGGCCTCGACCTGGGCGACGGCACCGTGCTGTGGCCCGAGCCCGTCCTCGTCGGCCGCCGCGAGCACGCCCTGAAGGCGTTCGCCGAGCGGCACGGCCTGGAGCACTGGTCGACGGATGTGGACCAGGTCCTCGCGGACGACTCCATCGACATCTACTTCGACGCGCAGGTCACCTCCGCCCGCGAGGAGGCGATCAAGAAGGCCGTCGCCGCCGGCAAGCACATCTACACCGAGAAGCCGACCGCCACCGGGTTCGAAGGTGCCCTCGAGCTGGCCCGCCGCGCGAACGCCGCCGGCGTCAAGCACGGCGTCGTCCAGGACAAGCTCTTCCTCCCGGGCCTGCTCAAGCTCAAGCGCCTCATCGACGGCGGCTTCTTCGGGCGGATCCTGTCGATCCGCGGGGAGTTCGGCTACTGGGTCTTCGAGGGCGACTGGCAGGCCGCCCAGCGCCCGTCCTGGAACTACCGTGCCGAGGACGGCGGTGGCATCGTTGTCGACATGTTCCCGCACTGGGAGTACGTCCTGCACGAACTCTTCGGCCGGGTGACGTCCGTCCAGGCGCTCACCGCCACCCACATCCCGCAGCGCTGGGACGAGCAGAGCAAGCCGTACGACGCCACGGCCGACGACGCCGCGTACGGCATCTTCGAACTGGAGGGCGGCGCGATCGCCCAGATCAACTCCTCGTGGGCGGTGCGCGTCAACCGCGACGAGCTCGTCGAGTTCCAGGTCGACGGAACGGAGGGCTCGGCCGTCGCCGGCCTGCGCAACTGCCGGGTCCAGCACCGCAGCGCGACCCCGAAGCCGGTCTGGAACCCCGACATCCCCGCCACGTACTCCTTCCGCGACCAGTGGCAGGAGGTCCCGGACAACACCGAGTTCGACAACGGCTTCAAGGCCCAGTGGGAGCTGTTCCTCAAGCACGTCTACGCGGACGCGCCCTACCACTGGGACCTCCTGGCCGGCGCCCGCGGCGTCCAGCTCGCCGAGCTGGGCCTGAGGTCCTCGGCCGAGGGCGTCCGTCTCGACGTGCCGGAGATCTCGCTGTGACCATCCGACTTCCCGGCGTGGGAGGGGAGTTGCGCACGTACGTCCCGCGCACCGAGCCCCTCGCCCCGACCGCGGGCGCGCCCTTCACCTCCCGTACGGTCTTCTCGGCGGCGCACGTGGTCGCCGACCCGTACGCGGACACGACCCCCGACTCGCCCGCCGCGGTCGACTGGGACGCCACGCTCGCCTTCCGGCGCCATCTGTGGTCCCACGGGCTCGGCGTCGCCGAGGCGATGGACACCGCGCAGCGCGGCATGGGCCTGGACTGGGCGGGCGCGGCGGAGCTGATCCGCCGGTCGGCGGCGGAGGCGAAGGCGGTCGGCGGCCGTATCGCCTGCGGGGTGGGCACCGACCAGATCGCCGGGGGGACGCCGGCCGAGGTGCGGGCCGCGTACGAGGAGCAGCTCGCCCTTGTCGAGGAGTCGGGGGCGCAGGCGATCCTGATGGCGTCGCGCGCGCTGGCCGCGTCCGCCTCCGGACCCGAGGACTACCTGGAGGTCTACGGCCAGCTGCTGCGCCAGGCCACCGAGCCGGTGATCCTGCACTGGCTGGGCCCGATGTTCGACCCGGCGCTGGCGGGCTACTGGGGTTCGTCCGACCTGGACGCCGCCACGGACACCTTCCTCGAGGTCATCGCCGCGCACCCCGACAAGGTGGACGGCATCAAGGTCTCCCTGCTGGACGCCCGGCGCGAGGTCGAGCTGCGGCGCCGGCTGCCGCGGGGCGTGCGCTGCTACACGGGCGACGACTTCAACTATCCCGAGCTGATCGCGGGCGACGAGAAGGGCTTCAGCCACGCCCTGCTCGGCATCTTCGACCCGCTCGGGCCTCTGGCGGCGGAAGCGGTACGGGTACTGGACACGGGTGATGTGAAGGGCTTCAGGGAACTCCTCGACCCCACGGTCGACCTCTCCCGCCACCTTTTCCGGCCTCCCACCCGCTTCTACAAGACGGGCGTGGTCTTCCTGGCCTGGCTGGCCGGCCACCAGGACCACTTCACGATGGTGGGCGGCCTCCAGTCGGCCCGCTCGCTCCCGCACCTCGCGAAGGCGTACGAACTCGCCGACGGCCTGGGCCTGTTCCCGAAGCCGGAACTGGCCGAGGCGCGGATGAAGACCCTGCTGTCGCTGTACGGAGTGAGCCGATGAGCGCGGCCCTGGAGCGTTTCTCGATCAACCAGATGACGGTCAAGCAGCTGGACCTGCCCGAACTGGTCGACGCCTGCCTGGAGTCGGGCGTCCCCGGCGTGGGCCTGTGGCGCGCGCCGGTCCAGTCGTACGGCGTCGAGGCGACGGCGAAGCTGATCCGCGACGCGGGCCTGTCGGTGACGACCCTGTGCCGCGGCGGCTTCCTCACGGCGATCGAGCCGGCCGAGCGGGCCCGGGCGCTGGACGACAACCGCCTGGCCGTCGACGAGGCGGCCACCCTCGGCACGGACACACTGGTCCTGGTGTCGGGCGGCCTCCCGGCGGGCTCGAAGGACCTGCACGGCGCCCGGGAACGGATCGCGGACGCGCTGGGCGAGCTGGGCCCGTACGCGGCGTCCCGGGGCGTACGCCTGGCCGTCGAACCGCTGCACCCGATGTACGCGTCGGACCGCTGCGTGGTCTCCACCCTGGCCCAGGCCCTGGACATCGCGGAACGCTTCCCGGCGGAGCAGGTGGGCGTCACGGTGGACACGTACCACATCTGGTGGGACGACACGGCTCCCGCACAGATCGCCCGCGCCGGTGCGTCCGGCCGTATCCACACCTTCCAACTCGCCGACTGGACGACGCCGTTGCCCGAGGGCGTCCTCAACGGCCGCGGCCAGATCGGCGACGGCGCGATCGACATGCGGGAGTGGAAGGGCTACGTGGAGGCGGCGGGCTACTCGGGCCCGATCGAGGTCGAACTGTTCAACGACGCGCTGTGGGCACGCGACGGCCGCGAGGTCCTGGCGGAGACCGCGGCACGGTTCGCGGAGCACGTGGGGTAGGGCTTGCCGGGCACTTTCGGGTTACGTGTGCCCTGGTTCGCCGGCACGCCGAAAATTTCTCGGAACACCGTGCAACCCTTCCCGTACTCCGCGGGTCGTACTTGGCATCAGGACTTCTGGAGGGGGATCCGGGGGGATCGCGGGGGTTCTGATTCGGAGGGGAAAGCAGAGGGGCCCGGTCGACAAGACCGGGCCCCTTGACGTTGTACGACGCCTGGGCGAAGCCGTACGACGCCTAGAAGAACACTCCGCAGCGCAGCAGCACGTTCGCGTACGGCCGTGCCTCCCCGGTGCGTACGATCAGCCGCGCGTTCGCCGACAGGGACTTCAGTTCCTCGTGCGGGACCAGCTCCAGCGCGGGGAAGCGCGTCTGGAGGAGCGCCGTCGCCCCGGGGTTCGCCTCCCGGACCTCGCGCGCGGCCGTCGCGCCTTCCACCACCAGCTCGTCCAGCAGCCCGTCCAGCACCTCCGCGAACGACGGCACCCCGGCCCGGAACGCCAGGTCCACCACCCGCGGCCCCACCGGGATCGGCATCCCCGCGTCGCACACGAGCACTCCGTGCCCGTGCCCCAGTTCGGCCAGCGCGCCGGCCAGGTGACGGTTCAGTATTCCGGCCTTCTTCACAGCGCCGCGACCTCCTCCGCCGTCGGGAACGACGCCTGGGCGCCGGAGCGGGTGACGGCGGACGCCCCCACCCGGGCCGCGTACGCCGCGGCCCGCACGAGCGACTCGCCGAGCCCCAGACGCCACGCCAGCGCCGCCGTGAACGCGTCGCCCGCACCCGTCGTGTCCACCGCGTCCACCCGCACGGACGGCACCCGGGCGGTGCCCTCGGCGGAAGCCACCAGCGCACCCTCGGCGCCCAGCGTCACCACCACCGAACGCGGCCCCAGCGCCAGCAGCGCCGCCGCCCAGTCCTCGGGGGAACCGTCCAGCTCACCGCCCGCGATGACCCGCGCCTCGTGCTCGTTCACGATCAGCGGATCGCAGGCCGCCAGCACCTCCTCGGGCAGCGGCCGGGGCGGCGACGGGTTCAGTACGAAACGGGTGCCGGGCGCCAGATTCCGTACGACCTCCACGACCGACTCCAGCGGGATCTCCAGCTGCGCCGAGACCACGGCGGCGGACCGGAGGAGGCTGTCCGCGGCCCGTACGTCCCGCGGCGCCAGCCGGCCGTTCGCCCCCGGCGAGACCACGATGCTGTTGTCCCCGGACGGGTCCACCGTGATCAGCGCGACCCCGGTGGGCGCCCCGCCGACCAGCACGCCCACGGTGTCGACGCCCGCCCGCCGCTGCGAGTCGAGCAGCAGCCGGCCGTGCGCGTCGTCGCCGACCCGCGCCAGCAGGGCCGTACGGGCCCCGAGGCGGGCGGCGGCGACCGCCTGGTTCGCGCCCTTGCCGCCCGGGTGGACGACCAGATCGGAGCCGAGCACGGTCTCTCCCGCCGCGGGCCGCCGCTCGACCCCGATCACCAGGTCGGCGTTGGCCGATCCCACGACCAGAAGGTCGTAGTCGTACATGAACTGTCTCCCTACAGAGGTGAGTTGGAGCAATGGCCGAGCGGCCGGACGACTCCCGTCGTCCGGCCGCCCCACCGGTGTCAGCCGCCGAAGGCCGCCACGTTCTTCGCCGTGACCACCTTCACCGGCACCTTCACCGTCTTGTCGACCTTCTTGCCCTCGGCCGCCCGCAGCGCGTTCTGCACCGCGATCCGGCCCAGCTCCTTCGGCTGCTGCGCCACGGACGCGTACAGCGTGCCCGACTTGACCGCCGTCAGCCCATCCGGCGTGCCGTCGAAGCCCACGACCGAGACCGACTTTCCGGCCTTGGCACCCAGCGCCTTGATCGCGCCGAGCGCCATCTCGTCGTTCTCGGCGAAGACGCCCTGGACGTCCGGGTGCGCCTGGAGCAGGTTCGTCATGACGTCGAGCCCCTTGGTGCGGTCGAAGTCCGCGGGCTGCCGGGCGACGACCTTGATGCCGGGGTAGGCCTTCAGGCCCTCGGCGAAGCCCGCCCCGCGCTCACGGCTGGCGGAGGTGCCGGCCAGACCCTGGAGGATCACGATCCTGCCCTTGCCGCCCAGCTTCTCGGCCAGCGCCTTGGCGCCCAGCCTGCCGCCCGCGACGTTGTCGGAGGCGACCAGCGCGGCCGTGTCCGCCTTGTTGACGCCCCGGTCGACGCCCACGACGGGAATGTCGGCCTTGTTGGCGGAGCGCACCGCCGGGCCCGCCGCGTCCGAGTCCACCGGGTTGACGATGATCGAACCGACGCCCGAGCTGGTGAAGTTCTGCACCTGGTTGGCCTGCTGCGAGGCGTCGTTCTGCGCGTCCGTGACCGTCAGGTCGGCGCCCTGCTTCTTCGCCTCCTCCTGCGCACCCGTCTTGATCTGTACGAAGAAGGGGTTGTTGAGGGTCGAGAGGGACAGGCCCATCTTCTGCGTCGGCGAAGCCGACGAGCCGTTGTGCAGGAAGGACATCGCCCCCACGACGGCCGCCGCGACCACGGCCGCGATCACATACGTCATCGCCTGCTTGCCCTTGCCGCCACTCGAGGCACCGGCCACCGGAGTCGCCCCGGCCTTGCGGCGCAGCGTGTCGAGGAGCACCGCCAGCGCGATCACGACACCGATGACGACCTGCTGCCAGAACGCGGACACGGACAGCAGATTCAGCCCGTTGCGCAGCACCGCCAGGATCAGCGCGCCGATCAGCGTCCCGGACGCCTTGCCCGTACCGCCCGCGAGCGAGGCGCCGCCGATGACGACCGCGGCGATCGCGTCCAGCTCGTACCCCTGTGCGGCCTGCGGCTGCGCGGAGGAGAGCCGGGAGGCGAGCACGATGCCCGCGGCGGCCGCGAACAGACCCGACAGCGCGTAGATCGCGAGCTTCTGCTTCTTCACCCGCAGGCCCGACAGGCGCGCGGCCTCCTCGTTGCCGCCGATCGCGTACATGGAGCGCCCGATGTACGTACGGCCGAGGATCAGGGCGGTGATCAGACCCATCACGATCATCACCAGGACGGGCACCGGCAGCCAGCCGCCGAGCGTGTCACCGAGGTGCGAGACCGAGTCGGGGAAGGGGATCGGGCTGCCCTGCGAGATCACCAGCGACAGACCGCGGCCCACCGACAGCATGGCGAGCGTCGCGATGAACGGCGGTAGTTTCCCGTACGAGATCAGGAAGCCGTTGACGAGACCGCACGCTACGCCGGTGGCGACCGCGAGGGCCACGGCGACCACGACCGGCAGGCCGTGCGAAGTCGCCGTCCAGGCAAGGACGGTGGCCGAGAGCGCCGCGACCGAACCGACCGACAGGTCGATGCCCGCCGAGACGATCACGAAGGTCACACCGAAGGCGAGGATGGCGGTCACGGCCGCCTGGACGCCGATGTTGAGCAGGTTGTCCGTCGTCAGGAAGTCGCCGGACAGCGCCGACATCGCGACGACGAGGACGATGAGCGCGGTGAGCGCCCCGTTGTCGAGCAGGAGCCGGCGGACCGCCGAGGCGCCACTCGCGCCCGTTGTGCTCTTGAGCGTGTCAGTGGCCACGGGGGGCCTCCTTCTGGTCTGTCTTGCCTGCACTCGCGTCTGGCTTATCTGACTTATCTGGCTTGTATTGGTTCGTACTGACGGCGAGTGCCATCACGGAGTCCTGGGTCGCCTCGTCGGCCCCGAGCTCGCCCGCGATCCGGCCCTGGGCCATCACCAGCACCCGGTCACTCATGCCGAGCACCTCGGGCAGATCGCTGGAGATCATCAGGACGGCGGCGCCCGCGGCCGTCAGCTCGTTGATCAGCTGGTAGATCTCGACCTTGGCGCCGACGTCGATACCGCGCGTCGGCTCGTCGAGGATCAGCACCTTGGTGTCCGCGAGCAGCCACTTGCCGATGACGACCTTCTGCTGGTTGCCGCCGGAGAGCGTGCGCACATGTTGGCCGAGCCCGGCCATCCGCACGCCCAGCTGTCCGGCGACCCGGGCGGCGGCGTCCCGCTGCCCCTTGAGGTCGACGAGCCCGCCACGGGTGGCCGCCCGCATGGTCACGAGCCCGAGGTTCTCCTCGACGGAGGCGTCGAGGACGAGCCCCTGACCCTTGCGGTCCTCGGGTACGAGGCCGATGCCGGCGCTCATCGCCGCGCTGACGTCGTGCCGCGGCACCCGCGCGCCCGCGACCTGCACGGACCCCCGGTCGTAGGGATCGGCCCCGAAGACGGCCCGTACGACCTCCGTACGGCCCGCCCCGACGAGCCCCGCGACGCCGACGACCTCACCGGCCCGCACCTCGAAGCTCACGTCGTGGAAGACGCCGTCCCGGGTGAGCCCCTCGACGCTGAGCAGCGCGGCCCCGGAGTCCGGCCGTTCGCGCGGATACTGCTGTTCGATCGAGCGTCCCACCATGAGGCGTACGAGTTCGTCCTCGCTGGTGGATGCGGGCACCTGTCCGACGCTCTTCCCGTCCCGGATGACGGTGACGCGATCCCCGAGGGCGGCGATCTCCTCGAGATGGTGCGTGATGAAGACGATCCCGACGCCGTCCTCGCGCAGCTGGCGCACGATGGCGAACAGCTTCTCCACCTCTTCGGAGGTGAGCACGGCGGTCGGCTCGTCCATGATCAGGACACGGGCGTTCAGGCTCAGCGCCTTCGCGATCTCGACCATCTGAAGGCGTGCGATACCGAGTTCACGCACCCGCGCGCGTGGCGACACCTGGACGCCGACCCGCGCCAGCAGTTCGGCGGCGTCCGCCTCCATCTTCTTCCGGTCGATCAGACCGAGGCGGCGCGGCTGCCGCCCCAGGAAGATGTTCTCGGCGACCGTCAGATCGGGAACGAGATTGAACTCCTGGTAGATGGTGGCGATGCCGAGCGCCTCGGAGTCCTGCGCCCCATGGATACGCACCTCCTCGCCCTCGACGAGGACGCGCCCGCCGTCGGGCCGGTAGGCACCCGACAGCATCTTGATGAGGGTGCTCTTGCCCGCGCCGTTCTCGCCGAGCAGTACGTGCACCTCGCCGCGGCGCAGATCGAAGTCCACGCCGTCGAGCGCGACGACGCCGGGGAACGTCTTGCGTATGCCTTCGATGCGCAGCAACTCGTCCGCGTTGCTCACGACTGGCTCCTGTTCGTTACGGGGGACGGCTCTTGGGAGGTCGGTTCTTGGGACGTCTGCTCTTGGGAGGCCGGCTCGCCGCACGAGCGGCGTACGACGAGCCGGGCGGGGAGGGTCACGGACTGCGGGGGCCGTCCCTCGATGCGGTCGACGAGCGCGCGCACGGCGGCCCGCCCCAGCTCGCCGGTGGGCTGGGCGACGGCGGTGATCGGCGGATCGGTGTGCACGAACCACCGGATGTCGTCGAACGCGGCGAGCGCGATGTCCTCGGGAACCCGCAGGCCGCGGGCGCGGATCGCGTCCAGCGCGCCGAGCGCCATCAGGTTGTCGGCCGCGAAGACGACCTCGGGCGGCTCGGCCAGATCGAGGAACCGCTCGGTGGCGCGGCGCCCGCTCTCGGCCTGGAAGTCGCCCTGGCCTATGTAGGCGTCGGGGAGGGGCAGCCCGTACTCGGCCATGGCCTCCCGGAAGGCCTCGACGCGCTCGCTGCCGGTCGTGGTCGCCGCCGGGCCCGCGATGATGGCGAGCCTGCGGTGCCCGAGCCCGTGCAGATGGGCGACGAGATCGCGTACGGCCGCCCGCCCGTCGGACCTGACGACCGGTACGTCCACGCCCGGGATCCACCGGTCCACGAAGACCATCGGGGTGCCGGCCCGCGCGGCGTCCAGCATGAGCGGCGACCCGCCGTCGGTGGGGGAGACCAGCAGCCCGTCGATACGGCGGTCGAGGAGCGTACGGACGTGGTGGTCCTGTAGCTCGGGCCGCTCGTCGGCGTTGCCGATGATCACGCTGTAGCCGTGGGCGCGGGCCTCCTCCTCGACGGAACGGGCCAGCTCGGTGAAGTACGGGTTCAGTACGTCGCTGATGACCAGGCCGAGGGTGCGCGTCTGGTCGGTGCGCAGGGAGCGGGCCACGGCGTTGGGCCGGTAGCCGAGCTCCTGGACGGCGGCCAGTACGCGGGCGCGGGCGTCGTCGCTGACCGACGGGTGGTCGTTCAGCACACGGGACACCGTGGCGACGGACACCCCCGCCGCGGCGGCGACGTCCTTGATGCTCGCCATCGCCGGACCACCTCCTTGTGAGTCCGTGAAACCACGCGAAACCAGCTCGTGGAATCGATTACATCGGTTACATGGAGGATTGGAATCGATTACATCGGGGTTAATCAAGACCTGCGGGGGGCGTCGAGATCAGATCGTGATGTGGAGTGCTCAGATGAGCGGGGGTTGTGAGTGGGGTTATGAGCGGGGGTCCCCCGTGGGATGTGGGCTGTGGGATGCGGGGTGTGGGGTGGCTGGGGCGGTAAGGCCGCTGTAGCAGGGCTGTGACTTCAGATGGTTGCGGGTGTGACGCCCGTTGGCGAACATGGTGAGTGGACAAACGTTCTGTGGCGTCAACTCGCAATAGGGGGAGTCCGGATGAAGTTCGACATGGGGTCGCAGGTTCTGTCGACGTTGATCAGTAACTCGCGTGGGTCGAGTGATGATCTGGGGACGTTGATTCGTCAGTTGGTGCAGGCCGCGCAGCCGTTGGAGGGGAAGTTCAACGGTGCGGGCCGGGTGGCGTTCGATTCGTTCAAGGGGCGGTCGGACGAGATCACGGCGAGCTTGAACTCGGCGCTCTCGGGGATTCTGGGCGGTCAGTCGGGGATGGAGTCGGCGTTCGGTTCGGGTGATCAGGAGCAGGGCGAGAACGCGCGGACGCAGGAAGCGGCGGCGAACTTCGACGGGGCGCGTTTTTCGGGCCGGTAGGCCGCTGGGCAGGGTGTCCGGGTCTCCGAGTGTCTGGATCTCCGGGTCTCCGGGTCTTCGGTCAGTGAATTGATCTTCTTCTCACGGGGAGTGGTGTGTGATGGCTGGTGCGGGTTCGGATCGTCGGTCGTACGACACGGGTGCGTCGGCGGATGCGCAGGGCAATATCCAGGCGGTGATCGGCCGGTTGGAGGAGGTCATCGCGGCGCGGGACCGGCAGGTGAAGGCGGCGATGTCGGATTTCGCGGCTGATGGTGTGGCGGATGAGTACCACGGCAAGGAACTGCGGTGGAATCGCGCGTCGACCGAGGTGAAGAGCATTATCCAGCTGTTGAAGACGACGCTGGAGAAGAACGACGGGACGGCGCAGTCGACGATCTCGAAGGCGAAGGCGGCGGTCGACAACATCGGCTGAGCCGGCGGTAGGTGTCGGGGATTTACGTTTCACGGGGGTTGTGGTGCCGGGCTGGGATCTGAAGCCGCAGGGTATTCAGGGTGTGCTGAAGACGACGGGTGAGACGGCGTCGCACATCGAGACGCATGCGAAGTCGTACGGGGAGCATCTGACGTCGGCGGCGACGAACGCCGGCACCATTTCCGCCGAGGGCGGCGGGGGCGGGGGCGGGGAGAAGGCGGCCGGGGGTCTGGTGGCGCTTGCTCTGTCCCAGTACGCGGAACACGCGGCCACCGACCTGAAGTTCATTGCCGCGCGGGCGGGCAAGTCGTTGCAGGGTGCGGTGGATGCGACGACGGCGTATCTGAACGGGGATCAGGAGATGGCCGCGGAGGCGCAGCGCAAGGCGTTGTCGGCGCCGGATCTTGATCCGATGAAGCCGGGGGTGCAGACGTCGTGATCAAGCCGGAGGCGATTCCGCAGTACACGGGGGATCTGGCGCTGCTGGAGAGCGCGTACGGCGATCTGAAGACGGACGCGTCGCACATCCGTTCCACCGGTAAGGACGTGCACTCCCAGTTCCAGGGGCTTGCGGCGTACTACACGGCGCCGGAGGCGGAGCAGTTGTTCGCGTCGACGAAGCCGGTGGCGGACCGGGCGGACGGGTTCGCGGATGATCTGGAGAAGGTGTCCGGGGCGCTGTCGTCGTATGGCACCGAGATCCGCCCCCTCGTCGACAAGCTCAAGCAGCTGAAGATCGACGCGACCAATTTCGTCAGCTCGGTCAAGGACGACGACGACTGGGAGTACGACGAGGACAAGATCGACAAGCACAACAAGATCCGGGATGACGTGACGGCGACCGTCGCGGCGTTCTGGGCTGCGGAGCGCACCTGTCACAACGCGATCACCAAGCTGTTCGGTGGCACGCAGATGGTGGCCGGTGACGGTTCGGACCGCAAGGACCAGTACGGGTTCAACGCGGACGACCTGAAGAACGCGAAGCTTCCCTGGGGTGACCCGATGGAGGAGAAGCATCACGTCTGGGAGGTCGGGCACTGGGTCAAGTCGTTCGTGTGGGACGGCCTGATCGTGGACGGCGTCTGGGGCACCATCAAGGGCCTGGGCACGCTGGTCGGGTTCGGCGGCTGGGACGCGATGGGCCAGGCCTGGAAGGGCCTCGCACAGCTGGCGACCGGTCTGGCGATTTCCTCGATTCCGGGTGCGAGCGCGCTGTTCTGGACTCTGCCGGACGACAAACTCCCCTCCTGGCTGCGGGATTCGCGCACCGCGATGAAGGAGACCGGCAAGGCGCTGGTGGCGTGGGACGAGTGGGGCAAGAACCCCGGGCGTGCTGCCGGTGCGGTCACGTTCAATGTGCTGACCACCGTGTTCACGGGTGGTGCGGGTGGTGCGGCGGCCGGTGCCGGGAAGGCGGGCGCGGTCGCGAAGGTGCTGTCCGTCGCGGGCAAGGCGGGCAAGTTCATCGACCCGATGACGTACATCACCAAGGGCGCGGGCGCGGGGCTGTCGAAGATCGGGGACATCGCGAAGGGTCTGAAGGGGATCGGCAACATCGAGATCCCCAAGCTCCCCGACAACGCGATCACTCTCCCGGAGGGCGCGCTCAAACTGCCCGACGGGTCGGTGCATATCCCGGAGGGCGCGGCGATCCCAGAGGGCGCGGTCAAGCTCCCGGACGGCAACTTCCAGCTGCCGCACGACACCCCGGCGTTCCCCGAGGGCACGACGAAACTGCCGACCGAGCCGGGTGCCCCGGCGCAGTACCTGGACCCGAAGGGCAACATCCTCGACCACCAGGGCAACGTGGTGGACAACGTCGACCACGCGCCCACCGACGTGGTCGACAAGCCGACCGGAGGGAACCCGGCCGCGGGTTCGGACGTCCCGCACACGCCCTCCCCGATCAAGGAACCGGCCCTGGTCGGCGCGGGTTCGCACACCGCGGACAACGCCGCTCACGTCGGCGACAACGCCGGCCAGACGGTCCGCCTCGGCGACAGCCTGGACAACAACCTCGGCGACGTAGGCCGCACCGGAGACAACGCGGGCACCCCGACCGTGCACGCGGGCGACAACCTCCCCGGCCAGGCGGGCCACGACCTCCCGGGCGGCAATGTCGGAGACAACCTCCCGGGTGGCCGCGCGGCCGACAACCTCCCCGGGGGATCGGCGGACCATCTCCCGGGTGGTACCGCAGGCGATCACCTCCCCGGCGGCCGAGCCGACGACCTCGGCACCGGTCCGTCCGCCAGCCACGAGCCGCCCACCGGCGGTCACACGGACGGCCACACAGGTGGAGAAACGGGCAGCCACGGTGATGGTTCGAGCCCTGGCAGCCACGAAGGCCCCACTACGGGCGGCGACGGACCTGGTGGCGACGGACCTGGCGGTCCTCACGATCCTGGCGGTCCTCACGATCCCGGCGGTCCTCACGATCCCGGCGCCGGTGGTGCCGACGACGCAGGTGGTTGGGAGAAGGCAGAGGACTCCGGCCCGTTCGAGCGCGGCGGTGAAACCGAACAGCAGATCCGTGATCAGCTACGTGGGTCGAACGTGAAACCGGCGGACCTGGACCGGGTCCTGGCAAACCTTGCCGAGAACCCCGCCGGCAAGGAGATCGCCGACACCATGGCGTCCGGCCGGTTCAACGGGCTCAAGAATTACGACCAGGTGATCTCCAGCCTGAGTCACGCCGACAAGATGTCCGGCGGCATCGAGCAACTGCGTCTCGGCAATCGACTGTACGAGAGCGGAGTTCACGACATCTCGTTCGAGCTCAAGGGCGGTTCGGAGATCAAGCCGGGTGTCAGGGCAGGAGAAGGCACGGATCTTGACGTGATGGCCAGGGATGCAGAGGGCAAGGTCCACGGCTATCAGTTCAAGGAAGTCCAGAACCCGAAGAGGCTTGTCAAGAAGATCTTCGATAACATGAAGCAGATGGAGTCGTCGGGTGCCGACTTCAATACCTTTGTGGTCGACACGAAGGGCACATTGGCCGACCACCTGGCCCTTCGGACCGAGCAGCGTCTCACGGACGTTTACGGAAAGTCCGGGATCCAGTTTGTCATTCGCGTCGAGGACGGGGTGCTGACCATCCCGCCCGGAGGCAAGTTCATGCCGGAGGGAACACTGTGATCGCCACCACTCCTGTCGCTCGGTGGACCTGGGGGCGCGAACACCAGGAGCAGGACAATGTGGTCGCCTGCCTCCACGAACTGCTTGCTGCCTATGAGGTCCTGAATGCGCACGAACTCATGATCGGCATTCCGAAAGTCTCGGTGGCCGTGCATGAGGCGGGCAAGCCGAACAGCTATCTGTTCCAGGGGACGGTCGAGCTCGATGCGACCGCCCCTCCGGGAGAGGTCGCGCGTCAGATGGCCGCACGGATCGCGGCCGCAGCGCATCCGGGAGAGGTCGGCTCGGTATATGCCGACGCGAAGAGCGACGGCATCGTCATGCGCGCAGGCGAGGCGATCCGTGAAGAGGGGCTGTTCCGGCTCGGGGCGTCCGCTCTGCTCGATTACGTCAGTGTCGAGTTGGTGACGTACAGCGACGTCTGGATGCCGTATGACCTCGAGGGGCGTGCTCAGCCCTCTGTGTTCGCTGAGAACGGTTCTCGGCTGTCCGCAGCCCTGCGTGATCTCTCGGAGGCGCTGGACACGGAAACCGATCCGGACGACCCGACGTATTTCGGGAAGCCGTCCGAAACAGGCGTCGAAAACTACTTCGAGGAAGACGGTTCAGCTTCGGACGTGTGGTCTCGGTTCGAAATCCCGTATCGGTACCAGGAGTTCACACACGCGCCCGGGTTCGGACGTATCGGCTACAAGCGTACGGCGACCGGAGAAGTGCAGTACATGCCGGTGCATGCTGAGCAGACACTGCTTGGTCATATCTGGGCCAGCGACGTGGAGAATGCCGCGAGCTTCGAGCCCGTGGATGTCGGGGATGAGGAAGCGTACAAGGCGGGGCTGCTCTGGCTGGAACGGCTGCGCGCCGCGCACGACCGCGGTCTTGCGCCGTCGGCCGCTCTGGACGAGTTGTCCCGTCTTCCGGACGAGAACGGCACGGGGAAGGTGGACACCACGACCGAGCAGCGTCGTGCGAGCCTCGCTGACCTGCGGGAACGAACCCCCTGATGTGGCCCTCGATTTCGGTCTGCGCAGCGCTTACGGTTACCGGGTCTTCGAAGTTGAGCGGTGCCTGACCTGGCGGCAATCCGCTTGCGGATGCCGATCAGAGCGCAATTGGCAGATCTGGGCCAGTTCTGACGGCTGTGATCAGGCCTGGTTGAAGACTCGGGTTGCCCAGATCTGCCAATCCCACCACACCCCCTCCAAGGGGCACTGGCGCTCGCGGTGAGGTGCAACATGAGGCGGATCGACATCGACGGCCCTGAGGTCGACATGGATATGGGCCAGCGGCTGCTCTACCGCGGAGAACTGTTCACCGGGGAGGTTGTCGAGTACCAACGGGGTGCGCTCGTCAGTCTCAACACCTATAAGGACGGTGTCGAAGACGGGCCGACCCGTGAGTGGTACATGGACGGGACCCTACGGTCGGAGGGAGTCATGCGTGACGGGGTTCCCGTGGGAGAGCTTCAAAGTTGGCACCCCAACGGCAGGCTGGCGGCACGGATGACTATGAGCGACAACGGGTTGCGTCAGTTGGCGTTGTTTGAATGGGACGAGGACGGAAACCTGACGAAGGAATGGCATGCCGAGCGCAACTGACCGCCGATGGTCGAGGTGAACTGAAACGTATGTCCGCCTTGATGCGCGCACCCGAGGAATGCGCATCCTGGTTCTGGGACCTGGAGGACTACGCGCCGCCCGGGTTGCGCTCAGCGCTCGTTACGGCTGCTCACATGTCGGCTGTGCTGCTGAAACACGACCTGATGAAGCCGGCTTCCCTGGAATGGTATTGGGTCGTACCCGAATTGGGCGGTGCGATCGCGAAGACGCGTTTGCGGCTTTTGTGGCCGCTTGACGACGAGCAGGTGGCCCAGCGCGTCGAGGCGTTGCGCCCTGTCGGATTTCCGCAGGCCGAGTTCAGTGGCTTCCTCGTCACGGGACCCGGGATGTGGCTCGATGAGCATGGCGCGCAGCGTCATGAAAACCGTCTCGTGGAATTGACGGTCTCCTCGGAGCCGCTCGGGCTGTCGGCCGATGTCTCCGTCTTCCACGACATCTGGGGCCCCTTCGACTTTCGTGGCACACCGCATCCGGAAGTGCACCAGCAGAACGCTCCGCGGCTCGCAGTCGCGTTGAAGGAGCTGGACGCGTTGGTGGGGGTGGCGGCGGAACCCGGTGAACCCACCTACTTCGGGAGGGCCGAAGGCCACGGAGTCGGCACTCCGGACGCGGAGGACGGACGCGGCCCGGACCTGACCGATCAGCTCTGAACACAGGCACGCAGGCATCAGGATCCCTGCGTGCCGAGCAGGTGCACAAGGCCGGCCTGCTGTGGCTGGAGCGCCGGCGCTCCGCGTACCACCGTGGTCTGACTCCGTCGGCAGGATGAGGAGAGCCCCCGTATGCGTCGCATCGACATCGACGACCCCGAGGTCGACATGGATCCGGGACAGCGGCTGCTGTACCGCGGGGAGCTGTTCACGGGCGAGGTCGAAGAACGCCTCGGCGGTGCTGTCGTCAGCCTTGAAACCTACGCGGACGGAGTGCTGCACGGTCCGAACCAGGAGTGGTACAAGGACGGCACTCTTCGGTCCGAAGGGATGGCACGCGGGGGACGCCCTGTCGGCATCACACGGGATTGGCACCCGAACGGCACGCTCGCTGCCGAGAGGGAGTTCGCCGAGGACGGGTTGACCATGTTGTCGGACCGGGAGTGGGACGAGACCGGGCAGCCGACGAGAGCGTGGCGCAAGGACGGCGACTAGGTCTCCGGAACGCCGACGGCGGACCGCCCGAGCCATCCCTCTGTCAGTCCCGCACGGTAGCGTCGGATCATGGCCAGTGGGGCGAGTCGGGCGGCACAGCCAGGTACCGGAGAGCGGCACCTGGCCGTGCTCGAAGGCGTACTGGAGCGGATCACGTACGCCAACGAGGAGAACGGATACACGGTCGCGCGCGTGGACACCGGCCGTGGCGCCGGCGATCTGCTGACCGTCGTCGGCTCGCTGCTCGGCGCCCAGGTGGGGGAGTCGCTGAGGATGGAGGGCCGTTGGGGTTCCCATCCCCAGTACGGCAAGCAGTTCACCGTCGAGAACTACACGACCGTGCTCCCGGCCACCGTCCAGGGCATCCGCCGCTATCTCGGCTCCGGCCTCGTCAAGGGCATCGGCCCCGTCTTCGCCGACCGCATCACCCAGCACTTCGGCCTCGACACCCTCCAGATCATCGAGGAGGAGCCCAAGCGGCTGATCGAGGTTCCCGGGCTCGGACCCAAGCGGACGAAGAAGATCACCGAGGCCTGGGAGGAGCAGAAGGCGATCAAGGAGGTCATGCTCTTCCTCCAGACCGTCGAGGTGTCGACGTCCATCGCGGTCCGCATCTACAAGAAGTACGGCGACGCCTCCATCTCCGTCGTCAAGAACCAGCCCTACCGCCTCGCCACCGACGTCTGGGGCATCGGCTTCCTCACCGCCGACAAGATCGCCCAGTCCGTCGGCATCCCGCACGACAGCCCGGAGCGCGTCAAGGCCGGTCTCCAGTACGCCCTTTCGCAGTCCACCGACCAGGGCCACTGCTACCTCCCCGAGGAGCAGCTGATCGCCGACGCGGTGAAGCTGCTCCAGGTGGACACGGGGCTGGTCATCGAGTGCCTCGCGGAGCTGGCGGCGCCGAGCGAGGAGGACGGCGAGCCCGGCGTCGTACGGGAGCGGCTGCCCGGCCCCGACGGAGGGGACCCGGTGACGGCCATCTACCTCGTCCCCTTCCACCGCGCCGAACTCTCCCTCTCCGCCCAGCTGTTGCGCCTCCTGCGCACCGACCAGGACCGGATGCCCGGCTTCCACGACGTCGCCTGGGACAAGGCGCTCGACTGGCTCAAGGGGCGTACGGGGGCGGAGCTGGCCCCCGAGCAGGAGGAGGCCGTCCGGCTCGCGCTCACCCAGAAGGTCGCGGTCCTGACCGGAGGCCCCGGCTGCGGCAAGTCGTTCACGGTCCGTTCGATCATCGAGCTGGCCCGCGCCAAGCGGGCCAAGGTCGTGCTCGCCGCCCCCACCGGCCGCGCCGCCAAACGCCTCGCCGAGCTGACCGGCGCCGAGGCCTCCACCGTGCACCGGCTCCTGGAGCTGAAGCCCGGCGGCGACGCGGCGTACGACAAGGACCGCCCGCTGGACGCCGACCTGGTGGTCGTGGACGAGGCCTCCATGCTCGACCTCCTCCTCGCCAACAAGCTGGTCAAGGCGGTCCCGCCGGGCGCCCACCTCCTCTTCGTCGGCGATGTCGACCAGCTGCCCAGCGTCGGCGCGGGCGAAGTGCTCCGGGACCTCCTCGCGGACGGCGGCCCCATCCCCGCCGTCCGCCTCACCCGCGTCTTCCGCCAGGCCCAGCAGTCCGGAGTCGTCACCAACGCGCACCGCATCAACTCCGGCCGGCACCCGCTCACCGACGGGATGAAGGACTTCTTCCTCTTCGTCGAGGACGACACCGAGGAGGCCGGCCGGCTCACGGTGGACGTCGCGGCCCGTCGCATTCCCGCCAAGTTCGGCCTCGATCCGCGGCGGGACGTCCAGGTGCTCGCCCCCATGCACCGGGGCCCCGCCGGCGCGGGCACGCTCAACGGCCTGCTCCAGCAGGCGGTCACCCCCGCCCGCCCGGACCTGCCCGAGAAGCGGTTCGGCGGCCGCGTCTTCCGCGTCGGCGACAAGGTCACCCAGATCCGCAACAATTACGAGAAGGGCGAAAACGGTGTCTTCAACGGCACCGTGGGCGTTGTCACCTCCCTCGACCTGGATGAACAGCGCCTGACGGTGCTGACCGACGAGGACGAGGAGGTGGCGTACGAGTTCGACGAACTCGACGAGCTGGCGCACGCCTACGCGGTGACCATCCACCGCTCGCAGGGCAGCGAGTACCCGGCCGTGGTGATCCCGGTCACCACCGGCGCCTGGATGATGCTCCAGCGCAATCTGCTCTACACAGCGGTGACCCGCGCCAAGAAGCTGGTCGTCCTCGTCGGTTCGCGCAAGGCGATAGGCCAGGCGGTGCGCACGGTATCGGCCGGACGGCGTTGCACGGCCCTGGACTTCAGGCTTTCCCCGCGGCCTCTCGCCCCCTGATCGACCGGCCCGACGCCCCGTGGCGGAAGGCGTCGCAAAAAATGATCGATCAAACGAGTCGTGAAGGTCACAGAGCACTTCCAGAACCAGGGCGAAGGGGGCAGGATGAGCAGGTTGGCGGCACTCAGTGCCGCCAATAGGCCCAATGGTCGACCCCGAGTGCACTCTCCTGCGCCAAATGGGGGATGGTAGAGACAGTCAGGGCACCTCGAAGAAGAGGCACAACGTCGGTGAGGGATGACGTGAGCGACAACTCTGTAGTACTGCGGTACGGCGATGGCGAGTACACCTACCCGGTGATCGACAGCACCGTCGGCGACAAGGGCTTCGACATCGGGAAGCTCCGCGCTCAGACCGGTCTGGTGACTCTGGACAGTGGGTACGGCAACACTGCCGCCTATAAATCCGCGATCACCTATCTCGACGGTGAGCAGGGCATCCTCCGGTACCGCGGCTACCCGATCGAGCAGCTGGCCGAGCGCTCCACCTTCCTGGAGGTGGCGTACCTGCTGATCAACGGCGAGCTGCCGACCGTCGACGAGCTCTCCACGTTCAAGGGCGAGATCACGCAGCACACCCTGCTGCACGAGGACGTCAAGAACTTCTACCGCGGCTTCCCGCGTGACGCCCACCCGATGGCGATGCTGTCCTCGGTGGTCTCCGCGCTGTCGACGTTCTACCAGGACAGCCACAACCCGTTCGACGAGAAGCAGCGCAATCTCTCCACGATCCGCCTTCTCGCCAAGCTTCCGACGATCGCGGCGTACGCCTACAAGAAGTCGATCGGTCACCCCTTCGTCTACCCGCGCAACGACCTCGGGTACGTCGAGAACTTCCTGCGCATGACCTTCTCGGTCCCGGCGCAGGACTACGACCTGGACCCGGTCGTCGTCTCCGCGCTCGACAAGCTGCTGATTCTGCACGCGGACCACGAGCAGAACTGTTCGACCTCCACCGTGCGTCTGGTCGGCTCGTCGCAGGCGAACATGTTCGCGTCGATCTCCGCCGGCATCTCCGCCCTCTGGGGCCCGCTGCACGGTGGCGCCAACCAGTCCGTCCTGGAGATGCTCGAGGGCATCCAGACGAGCGGTGGCGACGTCGACACCTTCATCCGCAAGGTGAAGAACAAGGAAGACGGCGTGAAGCTCATGGGCTTCGGGCACCGCGTCTACAAGAACTTCGACCCCCGCGCGAAGATCATCAAGGCGGCGGCGCACGACGTCCTCTCGGCGCTCGGCAAGTCCGACGAGCTGCTGGACATCGCGCTGAAGCTGGAGGAGCACGCGCTGGCCGACGACTACTTCGTCGAGCGCAAGCTCTACCCGAACGTGGACTTCTACACCGGTCTGATCTACCGCGCCATGGGCTTCCCGACCGAGATGTTCACGGTCCTGTTCGCCCTCGGCCGCCTTCCGGGCTGGATCGCCCAGTGGCACGAGATGATCAAGGAGCCGGGCTCCCGCATCGGCCGCCCGCGCCAGATCTACACGGGCGAGGTCCTGCGCGACTTCGTCCCGGTCGAGGGCCGGTAACCAGCCGGAACACCGAGGACTGCCTCCCGGTCACTCCGGCTCGCCTCGGCGAGTGAGCCGAAGGGGTGCGCCGGCGCCGGGAGGCCGAACGCGCGAAGGCCCGAAGGGCCGAGCCCGATCGGCCTCCGACACCGGCTGTGGCGCCCCGGAGGCGAACCGAGCCTGAAAAAACGGAAAGCGCCCCGCTACCGGTCCCCCCACGGGCCGGCAGTCGGGGCGCTTTCCTTGTCCCGGTACGGATTCCCCCCACGGGATCCGGCCGGGCGTCTGTGGGAACAGCGCCTGAATCGCTGCGAGCTAAACGAGCAAAACCCCCTGCGCTACCGCGGTCTGCCGGGACGCGTACGGATCGGGAGGGCCGCTCAAAGCTCCCCGGTGTACGTGCCCCGGCAACGCAGTTCCGGGAACGTCCCCCAAGACATCCCCAGATGCCAGTCACGCCCCCCAAGACGCTTCTGACATCGCCAACTTAGACTCACGAACCCCTTCGGTGGTTACGTTCACATCACTGTGATCTGCGTCTCTTGCATATGTCCTGAAGGTGCGCAAGAGAACCGATACGGCGATCGAGGCCCAAGCGTAAGGATGATGCGCGAGCCTTGTGAAGAGCTTATGTGAGGCCCGCGTTGGACTCTAGAGGGACTCCTGCCTCAACGTCATGAGAATGTCCTGAGCCGAAGGCTGTTCGTCACCACGAACACCGAGGAGAAGGCCATGGCCGCCCCCGCGATCATCGGGTTGAGCAGCCCGGCCGCGGCCAGCGGCAGCGCGGCCACGTTGTAGCCGAAGGCCCACACCAGGTTCCCCTTGATCGTGGAGAGCGTCCTGCGCGACAGCCGGATCGCGTCCGCCGCCACCCGTAGATCCCCGCGCACGAGCGTCAGGTCGCTCGCCTCGATCGCCGCATCCGTCCCTGTGCCCATCGCGAGCCCCAGATCGGCGGTGGCGAGCGCGGCCGCGTCGTTGACCCCGTCGCCGACCATCGCGACCGTACGGCCCTGTCCGCGCAGCCGTTCGACGACGGCCACCTTGTCCTGCGGCAGCACCTCGGCGATCACCTCGTCGATGCCGACCGCACGGGCGACCGACTCGGCGACCGCCCGGTTGTCACCGGTCAGCAGCACCGGCGTGAGCCCCAGGGCGCGCAGTTCGCGTACCGCCTCGGCGCTGGTCTCCTTGATCGCGTCGGCGACGGTCAGGACGCCGAGCGCCACGCCGTCCCGGGACACCACGACGGCCGTACGCCCCTCGGCCTCGGCCGTCGCCTTGGCGCGTGCCAGGCCCTCCGGGAGGGCCACCTCGGGAAGCCGGCCCACCAGGACCTCATGACCTTCCACGCGCCCGCGTACGCCGAGCCCGGGGACGTTCTCGAAGCGCTCCGGCGCGGGAAGGGCCCCTGCGCGCTCCTGAGCGCCCGCGGTGATCGCCCGGGCGATCGGGTGCTCGGAGGCGTGTTCCAGGGCTCCTGCGAGCCGCAGGACCTCCTTCTCGGCGGCGCCCTCGGCGACGTACACCTCCTGGAGGGTCATACGGCCGGTCGTCACCGTTCCGGTCTTGTCCAGGACGACGGTGTCGACGCGGCGTGTGGACTCCAGGACTTCGGGGCCCTTGATGAGGATGCCGAGCTGGGCGCCGCGGCCCGTGCCGACCATCAGCGCGGTCGGGGTGGCCAGGCCCAGGGCGCACGGGCAGGCGATGATCAGCACCGCGACGGCCGCGGTGAACGCGGCGACCGTGTCATCGGTGACCGCGAGCCAGACCCCGAACGTGCCGAGCGCGATCAGCAGGACGACGGGCACGAACACGCCGGAGATGCGGTCGGCGAGGCGCTGCACCTCGGCCTTGCCGTTCTGCGCGGCCTCGACGAGCTGTGCCATCCGAGCGAGTTGGGTGTCCGCGCCGACTCGCGTGGCCTCGACGACGAGGCGCCCGCCGGCGTTCACGGTCGCGCCCGTGACGGTGTCCCCCACGGTCACGTCCACCGGTACCGACTCGCCGGTCAGCATGGACGCGTCGACCGCCGAGTCGCCCTCGACGACGGTGCCGTCGGTGGCGATCTTCTCGCCGGGCCGTACGACGAAGCGGTCGCCGACGGTCAGCCGGGTCACCGGAACGCGTACCTCACGACCGTTCCGTACGACGGCGACGTCCTTCGCGCCCAGCTCCATGAGGGCGTGCAGGGCCGCACCCGCGCGTCGCTTGGAGCGGGCCTCCAGATAGCGGCCGAGGAGGATGAACGCGACGACACCGGCGGCGACCTCCAGGTAGATCGTGGACGCGCCGTTCCCGCGGGAGACGGTGAAGTCGAAGCCGTGGCGCATGCCCGGCATCCCGGCGTGCCCCCAGAACAGCGCCCACACGGACCAGCCGAAGGCGGCGAGCGTGCCCACCGAGACGAGCGTGTCCATGGTGGCCGCGCCGTGCCGGGCGTTGGTGAACGCGGCCTGGTGGAAGGGCAGCGCGCCCCAGACGACGACGGGCGCGGCGAGGGTCAGCGACAGCCACTGCCAGTTGTCGAACTGGAGGGCCGGGATCATGGAGAGCAGGACGACGGGCAGGGCGAGCAGGACGGAGACGGTGAGCCGCCCGCGCAGCGACGTCAGCTCGGGGTCTTCCTCGGATGCCCGGGACGGCTGGGGTTCCTCGGGCGCCTCGGGCCGCGGTGGTGGCGGCTCCGTCGCCGTGTAGCCGGTCTTCACCACGGTGGCGATGAGGTCGGCGACCTCCACCTCCGCCGGGTAGGAGACCCTCGCCTTCTCCGTCGCGAAGTTCACCGTGGCTGTGACGCCGTCCATCCGGTTGAGCTTCTTCTCGACGCGGGCCGCGCAGGAGGCGCAGGTCATCCCGCCGATGGTGAGCTCGACCTGCGAGGCCGGGCCTATCGGTGCCTCTGCGGTGGTGCTGCTCATGTCCGTACTCCAGAGAATGTGCCGGACCGCACGGATCCAGTATCAGCTGGTCGGTACGGCCCGGTGTGGAGAGTGGGGAGAGGGGAGGTCCAGGGGGCTCGGTGCTCAGGCCCTGCCGGCGAGTTCGAAACCCGCCTCGTCGACCGCGGCGCGCACGGCCTCGTCGTCGAGGGGCGCGGCGGAGACCACGGTGACCTCGCCGGTGGACGCGACGGCCTTCACCGAGCTGACGCCGGCGATCTCGGCGATCTCGCTGGACACCGAACCTTCGCAGTGTCCGCAGCTCATCCCGCTCACCTGGTAGACGGTCGTGGTGGAACCCGGGGTTTCGGTCTCGGCGGTCATGTCGTTACTCCTCATCGAGGCGCGTGGGGCTTAGGTGACTTACAGTATACCCCTAGGGGGTATTTACCCAAGAGGGGGCGCGATGGGTCGACGGGTGCGCTCGGTTCACTCGAATCAGTGAGGCGATGAGGGCCGAGCGCCCGCGGGAAACGCCGGGGGCGCGACGGTGGGGATGCGTCGGTCGGGTGAGAGCCCGCTGGGGAAGCGAAGGAAGCGTCCGTCGGGGTGAACCCCGCTGGGGAGGCGTCCGCTCGGTGGCGGTGGCGGTGAGCGAGCCGGTGGACGCCGGTGGACGGCCGGGTGGGGCGGGTCAGCCCGCGGTGTCCTCGACCAGGGGCTTCAAGTAGCGGTACATGACCGTCTTCAGCTCGGCGATGTACGCGTCCCGCTCGGCGCCCTCATGGGACATGACCAGGTCGAGGCCCGCCTTGAAAAGGGTGACCGTCATCGTCGCCGTGCGGGTGCGCTCGTCCGGCGGGGCGTCCGGCAGATAGCCCGCGATGATCTCCTCGACGCGGGTGAGGATCGCGCCCCCCAGGACGCCCTTCTCCTCGGTGATCCGGCAGGGGGTGTCAGGGCCGTGCATCAGGACGCCGAAGGCGGGGTTCTCGACGTTGAAGGCGATCAGCGGGTCGAGGACCGCGTCGAGCATCTCGTCCAGCGGGAGCCCGATGTTCTCCGCGGCGAGCGCCTGCCCGTGCGACTCCCGCCAGTCGTGGAGCAGCCGGTCGCTGAGGCCGACGGCGATCGCTTCCTTGTTCGGGAAGAACTGGTACAGCGTGCCCGGCGAGACGCCGGCCTCGCGGGCGATCGCGTTCGTGCTCGCGCCGGTGTAGCCGGCCCGGCAGAAGACCGAGGCCGCGGCTTCCAGGAGCTGGACGATACGGCGCTCGCCGCGGGCCTGGCGGCGGCGCGGTCTGTCCTTGTCGCCCGGCCGCTGCTCCTCGGAAGTGTCCTGTTCGTCGGAGGTGTTCGGCCGCTGCTCCTCGCTCTGCTGACTCTCGGGCACGAGTTATCCCCAGCTCTCGGGACGCGATTGACAAACGCGAGTGGTCACTCGCATTCTTGAAAAACGCGAGCGACTACTCGTGTTTGCCAGTCTATGGCAATGGACGACCCATGCTGCCTGCACGGATGTACCGGGACGCGGGGTCACGGTGAAGGGGACACCGCGTCATGTCCGAAGTCAACAGCGCAGATGACGGAGAGCGACCCGACCGGGGCGGTGGGCCGGGGAGGGATCCGGGCGGTGGCGTGCGGCTGGGTGGCTGGACCCGGTTCGTGACCGCGCGGCCACGGCTCTCGCTGCTCGTCGCGCTGCTGCTCACCGCCCTCGCGGTGGTCGCCGGCGGCGGGGTCGCCGACCGGTTGGGCAGCGGGGGCTGGGAGGACCCGGCCGCGCAGTCCACCTACGCGACCAAGGTGCTGGAGCGGGAGTTCCCCGGCTCACAGCCCAACCTGCTGCTCCTCGTCGACTCGGGGCGCCGGTCCGTCGACGCTCCTTCGGTCGCCGCGGAGGCGAAGCGGCTGGCCGCGCGGCTCGCCGCCGAGCCGGGCGTCACGGGCGTCGGCTCGTACTGGCAGTCGGGCGCACCCACCCTGCGCGCCGAGGACGGCCACGAGGCGCTCGTCGCGGCTCGCATCACAGGCGACGAGAAGACGGCGAGCGAGACCCTGGACCGCTTGGCGCCCACCTATCGGGGCGCGCACGGGCCGGTGAAGGTCAAGGTCGGCGGCCCGGTGGCCGTCCGGCACGAGATGCAGACAACCATCCGGGAGGATCTGACCCGGGCCGAGCTGATCGCCCTCCCGGTGACCTTGGTCCTCCTGGTGATGGTCTTCGGCAGCGCGGTCGCCGCCCTGCTGCCGCTCGGCGTCGGCATCGTCGCCATCCTGGGGACCAACGCGGTGCTGCGCGGCATCACGGAGTTCACGGACGTGTCCGTCTTCGCGATGAACCTCACCACGGCCCTGGGGCTCGGCCTCGCCATCGACTACGCCCTGTTCATCGTGCGCAGGTTCCGCGAGGAGCTGGCGACGGGCGCGGAGCCGCCGGCAGCCATCGCCGCCACCCTGCGCACGGCCGGGCGCACGGTCCTCTTCTCGGCCCTCACGGTCGCCGTCTCGCTGGCCGCCATGCTCCTGTTCCCGCAGTACTTCCTGCGCTCCTTCGCCTACGCGGGCATCGCGGTGGTGCTGCTGGCGGCCGGTGCGGCGCTGATCCTCCTGCCGGCCGCCCTCGTCCTGCTGGGACACCGGGTGAACTCGCTGGACCTGCGGCGGGTGTTCCGACGTGGGAAGTCACGAGAGACGACCGGGGCGGGAGCCGCCGGGGAGCGGACGGCCGCCGGGGAGCGGACGGCCGACGGAGGAGCCGCCTGGGGCCGGATGGCGTCGCTCGTCATGCGCCGGGCACCCCTCTTCGCCGTGGCCACCACGGTCGGCCTCGTCGTCCTCGGACTTCCCTTCCTGGGCGTGAAGTTCGGCACGGCGGACGACCGCCAGCTGCCCTCGAGCGCCGAGGCCCATGTGGTGCAGCAGCACATCCGGGAGGGCTTCCCGGGCAGCCCCGGCGGCGGTCTGGAGGTGCTCGCCGAGGGACGGGCGACCGAGACGCAGTACACCGCCTACAAGGAGCGGATCGCCGCACTGCCCGAGGTGCGCCGCGTGGACGGTCCCCTGGTGAAGGGCGACACGGCGTACTTCGCGGTGCAGCCGAAGGGCGAGGCCGTCGACGAGGGCGCCCAACGCCTGGTGGGCGAACTCCGCGCGACGGACGCCCCGTTCGACACCTCGGTGACGGGCACGGCCGCGGTCCTGGTGGACTCGAAACACGCGATAGCCGACCAGCTGCCCTGGGCAGCGGGCTTCATCGCCGTGGTCACCCTGTTCCTGGTCTTCCTGCTGACGGGCAGCGTGCTGATCCCCGTCCAGGCGGTGCTGCTCAACGCACTGAGCCTGACGGCCATGTTCGGCGCGGTGGTCTGGGTCTTCCAGGACGGCCATCTCTCCGGCCTGCTCGGCTTCACCAGCTCCGGCTCGATCGAGACGACCCTTCCGGTCCTGATGTTCTGTGTGGCCTTCGGCCTCTCCATGGACTACGGAGTCTTCCTGCTCTCCCGGATAAAGGAGGAGTACGACCGCACGGGCGACCACCGCGACGCGGTCCGCTTCGGCCTCCAGCGCACCGGGGGCCTGATCACCGCGGCGGCGGTCATCCTGGCCGTGGTGATGGTGGCGATAGGCACCTCGCGAGTGACCAACACCAAGATGCTCGGCCTGGGCATCGCGCTGGCGGTCCTGATGGACGCGATGGTCGTACGCAGCCTGCTGGTACCGGCGGTCATGCGGCTGACGGGCCGGGCCACCTGGTGGGCCCCGGCGCCACTGCGGCGCTTCCACGAGCGGTTCGGACTGAGCGAGGGGGAGCCTCCGGCGGCGCCCGAGGAGAAGGAGGCCGACCAGGAGCGGGACAAGGTCGCGGCACCCGGCTAGCGTTCGGCCGAAGAGACGATCTCCAGGCTCTCCGGTCGGTGGGAGGTCCTGGACGCGGGCGGAAGGCTTGGGCGTATGCGTGCGGTGGTGTTCGAGCGGTTCGGGGAGCCGGCCGAGGTGCGGGAGGTGGCGGATCCGGAGCCCTCGGAGCACGGGGTCGTGGTGCGGGTCGAGGCGACCGGGTTGTGCCGGAGCGACTGGCACGGGTGGGTGGGGCACGACCCGGACATCACGCTGCCGCATGTGCCGGGGCACGAACTCGCGGGCGTGGTCGAGGCGGTGGGCACCCGGGTGAGCGGGTGGCGGCCCGGCGACCGGGTCACCGTACCGTTCGTCTGCGCCTGCGGAAGCTGCGCCGCGTGCGCGGCGGGCGATCAGCAGGTGTGCGAGCGGCAGGCCCAGCCGGGATTCACGCACTGGGGCTCCTTCGCGCAGTACGTGGCGCTGGAGCACGCGGACGTGAACCTGGTCGCGATGCCGGACGAGCTGTCGTTCGGGACGGCGGCGGCGCTGGGCTGCCGGTTCGCCACGGCGTTCCGGGCGGTGGTGGCGCAGGGCAGGGTGGCGGCGGGGGAGTGGGTCGCCGTGCACGGCTGCGGCGGCGTCGGACTGTCGGCGGTGATGATCGCGGCGGCCTCCGGCGCCCGCGTCGTCGCCGTCGACGTCTCGCCCCAAGCCCTCGACCTGGCACGGAAGTTCGGCGCGGCCGCGAGTGTGGACGCCTCGCGCGTCGAGGACACGGCGGCGGCGGTCCGTGAGCTGACCGGCGGCGGCGCCCATCTCTCCCTCGACGCGCTCGGCTCACCCGTCACCTGCGTGGCTTCGGTGAACGGGCTGCGCCGCCGCGGCCGGCACGTCCAGGTGGGCCTGCTGCCCTCGTCCACCGGCTCCACCCCGGTCCCCATGGCCCGGGTGATCGGCCTCGAACTCGAGGTCCTCGGCAGCCACGGCATGGCGGCGCACGCCTACCCGCCGATGCTGGAGCTGGTGCGCGCGGGGGTGCTGCGCCCCGACCTCCTGGTCACCTCGGCGATCCCGCTGGACACGGCCCCGATAGCGCTGGCGGCCATGGGGACGGCCCCGGGGGCGGGGGTGACGGTCATCGAACCGTGGCGCTGAGCCCGTAGTCCGAGGGCGCCGGTGCCGGCGCACGCACCCCGCCCACGTCGGGGGCAGGGTGCGGCAGCGACGCGGTCAGAGGTCTCTGCGGCCGCGGTTGCCCGGCCGGGAGGCGACCCAGGCCCGGACGGTGTCGGCGTACCAGTAGGGTTTCCCGCCCTCCACATGGTCGGGCGGTGGCAGCAGACCGTGCTTGCGATACGACCTCACGGTGTCCGGCTGGACCCGGATGTGCGCAGCGATCTCCTTGTACGACCAAAGGCGACGGTCGGTCATCAGTGGCACCTCCCCGCGCGCGCCGCGGCGTCGGCCGGGACGGCCGTCGGGGGAGCCGGACGCTGCGCTGGCGATCACAAAGCCTGTGCCCCGTGAACGACAGAGAGTGAGGAGAGGAAAGCGTCTGTTGACCGAGTGTGACCCGGGACCCGCCTACACGTGACGGATGTGACAGGAAGAGGGACTTTGTGACACGAGCGAGGTATTTCCCCGGCACGCAGGACGGGCCGGACCCGCCGCGCCGTATCCGGCCCGCCGGCTCCCCGCTTCCCCCGGGCTCCCGCTGAACGCGCAGCGTGCCGTCAGCCGATCCTCCCGGTCTCGGAAAAAGCGCACGGTCCCCCCGAGCGCCGAGCGCCGAGCGCCGAGCGCCGAGCCCCGAGTCCCGAGCCCGGTCCGCCGAGCCCCGAGTCCCGAGCCCGGTCCGCCGAGCCCCGAGTCCCGAGCCCGGTCCGCCGAGCCCCGAGCGCCGAGCCCCGAGTCCCGAGCCCGGTCCGCCGAGCCCCGAGTGCCGAGCCCTGAGTCCCGAGCCCGGTCCGCCGAGCCCCGAGCGCTCGGCGGACCGCAGAGCCCGCAGAGTCCGCACAGCCCGCAGAGTCCGCAGGGGCCAGGAACCCGGAGCCCCGCGCCTCCCGCGGCCCCTCTACGCCCCGCAGGACCGCAAGAACGCCCGGGTTCGCTGGGCGATCGGCAGTGGCTTGTCCGGCTCGCACGGGTACATGTCCTGCTCGACGATCGCGAAGAGGTCGACGTCCAGCTTCTGCGCGGCCGCCAGCACCGGCTCCAGTGCCGGTACGCCGGACGGCGGCTCGCACATCACGCCACGGGCCACGGCCGGACCGAAGGGAACCTCGCCGGCCCGGACGTCGGCGAGGATCTCCGGGTCCACCTGCTTCAGGTGCAGGTAGCCGATCCGCTCCCCGTAGGTCTCGATGAGCTTGACGCTGTCGCCGCCGCAGTACGCGTAGTGCCCGGTGTCCAGGCACAGCGACACCGCGGACGAGTCGGTCCCGTCGAGGAACCGGGTGACGTTCTCCTCGCTGTCGATGTGCGTGTCGGCGTGCGGGTGGACGACGATTTCCAGCCCGTAGCGCTCGCGCACCTCACGGCCGAGGCGCTCGGTCCCCGTCGTGAGGTGCCGCCACTGCTCAGCGGTCAGCGTGCTCGGCTCCAGTACCTCGCCCGTCTTGTCGTCGCGCCAGAAGGACGGGATCACGACGAGGTGCGACGCGCCCATCGCCTGGGTGAGTGCCGCGATGTCCGACACATGCGCCCAAGTGGACTCCCACACGTCCGGCCCCCGGTGCAGCCCGGTGAACACCGTGCCGGCGGAGACCTTGAGCCCGCGCCGCGCGGTCTCCTCGGTGAGCACCGCGGGGTCGGTGGGCAGATAGCCGTACGGGCCCAGTTCGATCCACTCGTACCCGGAGCGGGCGACCTCGTCGAGGAAGCGCTGCCAGGGCACCTGCCGGGGGTCGTCGGGGAACCAGACGCCCCAGGAGTCGGGAGCCGACCCGACGCGGATGCGGGAGAGTGAGGACTGTGGTGACAACGACGTCATGGGCGCCAGCTTCCGACCGGGAGAAAGCGCTGTCAAGGTGTCGTCCGAATGTCTGGACAAAACATTGACAGGGCTCCCGCGACCCGACTAGACCTGTGGGCAGCCGATTGCGAAGGGGAGTCGATGGCGTACGACCTGATCACCATGGGACGGATCGGAGTGGACCTCTATCCGTTGCAGACGGGCGTGCCCCTCCCACAGGTGACGTCCTTCGGGAAGTTCCTCGGCGGCTCGGCGACGAACGTCGCGGTGGCCGCGGCGCGGCTCGGCCGCAGCACCGCGGTTGTCACACGGACGGGTGATGACCCGTTCGGCACGTACATCCACGAGGCGCTGCGCGGCTTCGGTGTCGACGACCGCTGGGTCACGCAGGTCGCCGGGCTGCCGACACCGGTCACGTTCTGCGAGATCTTCCCGCCGGACGACTTCCCGCTCTACTTCTACCGGCAGCCCAAAGCGCCGGACCTGGAGATCGACGCGCACGAGCTGGACCTGGACGAGATCCGCGCCGCGCGCATCTTCTGGATGACGGGCACCGGCCTGAGCGAGGAGCCCAGCCGCACGGCCACCCTCGCGGCCCTCGCCCACCGCGCCAAGTCCGGTACGACGGTCTTCGACCTCGACTGGCGCCCCATGTTCTGGGCCGACCCCGCACAGGCCCGCCCCTTCTACACCGAGGCCCTGCGCCACACCACGGTCGCCGTCGGCAACGTCGACGAGGTGGAGATCGCCACGGGAGAGCGGGACCCGCACTCGGCCGCTCGCGCGCTGCTGGCCGCGGGTGTCGAACTCGCCGTCGTCAAGCAGGGCCCCAAGGGCGTCCTCGCCGTCCATCGCGACGGTACGACGGCCGAGGTCCCGCCCCTGCCCGTCAAGGTCCTCAACGGCCTCGGCGCAGGTGACGCCTTCGGCGGCTCGCTCTGCCACGGGCTCCTCGACGGCTGGGACCTGGAGCGGCTCATGCGGTACGCGAACGCGGCGGGCGCCATCGTCGCCTCCCGCCTGGAGTGTTCCTCCGCGATGCCCACCCCGGCCGAGGTCGAGGACGCGCTCACGGCGGGAGCGGTCCTGTGAGGGCGGGGCAGGTCGGCGGGGGCCGGCACGGAGACGAACAAGGCGCAGGAGACGGCGGCGCGCCGGCGCGAGGCAGCGACGGCCCCGCACGCGCACGAAGCGGAGACGGCCCCACGCACGCGCGCGTGGGCGACGGCACTCCGCACGCGCGCGTGGACGTCGCCCACCTCGTCCGCACCCGCACCCACCACCCCGAGGCGATCGCCGAGGCCGCCGCGCGCCGCCCCCGCCGCGCCCTCCTCGGCAACGACACCGGCCGGCTGATGATCGTCGCCGCCGACCACCCCGCCCGCGGTGCCCTTGCCGTCGGCGACCGCACCCTGGCGATGGCCAACCGTGCCGACCTCCTGGAGCGGCTCTGCCTCGCGCTGTCCCGCCCCGGCGTGGACGGCGTGCTCGCCACCGCCGACATCCTGGACGACCTGCTGCTCCTCGGCGCCCTCGACCGCAAGGTCGTCATCGGCTCGATGAACCGCGGTGGACTGGCGGGCGCCTCCTTCGAACTGGACGACCGTTTCACCGGCCACCGCCCGCAGGACATCGAGCGCCTCGGCTTCGACGCGGGCAAGCTGCTCCTGAGGATCGACTACGACGACCCGGGATCCCTCAACACCCTCGAATCCACCGCCCGGGCCATCGACGACATGGCCGCGCGCAGACTCCCCGTCTTCGTCGAGCCGTTCCTGTCCCGACGCGGGGCGGACGGCAAGCTCCGCAACGATCTGAGCGCCGAGGCCGTGATCAAGTCCATCGCCATCGCCGCCGGCCTCGGCGGCAGTTCGGCGTACACCTGGCTGAAGGTCCCCGTCACCGAGAACCCGGACGACATGGCCCGGGTCATGGAGACCTCGACGCTGCCCGCCGTCCTGCTCGGCGGCGACGTCGGCGAGGACCAGGAGGGCGCGTACGAGAAGTGGCGCGGCGCGCTGCAACTTCCCACCGTTCAGGGGCTGGTGGTCGGCCGGTCGCTGCTGTACCCGGCGGACGGCGATGTGGCCGCCGCCGTGGACACCGCCGTAGGACTGCTGTGAGGGCCGCATGACCACCAACCTGTACGTCCCCCAGGGCGCCACCTCGGGCCCCCAGTACGTCCTCGACATCGACCCCGAGCGGGCCGGCTGGACGTACAGCAGCCTGCGGATCGTGGAGCTCGCGCCGGGCGGCACCCACACCTTCACCACCGGTGACAGTGAGTGGATCGTGCTTCCCCTGGGCGGCGCCTGTACCGTGGAAATCGAGGGCAAAGAGTTCCAACTCCTGGGCAGGGAAAGCGTGTTCGCGGGGGTCACCGACTTCGCGTACGTGCCCCGTGACGCCCGGGCACAGATCGCCTCCGGCGCGGGAGGCCGCTTCGCCCTGGCAGGAGCGAAGTGCGAGCGCCGACTCCCCGCCCGCTACGGCCCCGCGCCGGAGGTTCCCGTCGAAGACCGAGGCAGCGGCAACTGCGCCCGCCAGGTGCGCAATTTCGCCTCCGCCGACGCCTTCGACTGCGACAAGCTCATCGCCGTCGAGGTCATCACCCCCGGCGGCAACTGGTCCTCGTACCCGCCGCACAAGCACGACGAGAACCGGCCCGGAGCCGAAACGGAACTCGAGGAGATCTACTACTTCGAGATCGACGGCCCGAACGGTTTCGGGTACCAGCGCGTATTCCCCTCACGCGTGGGCGGATCCGACGTCCTCGCGGAGGTCCGCACCGGCGACGCCGTCCTCGTCCCCGACGGCTGGCACGGCCCGTCGGTCGCCCAGCCGGGCCACGCCATGTACTACCTGAACGTCATGGCGGGGCCGGGTCAGGAGCGGCAGTGGCGGATCTGCTTCCACCCGGACCACGTAGAGAGCACAGGGGGGTACCGATGACCTCGACGACGAGGCTGACGGTCGCACAGGCGCTGGTGCGCTTTCTCGCCGCCCAGTACACCGAGCGCGACGGCATACGGCAGCGGCTGATCGGCGCGACGTGGGGCATCTTCGGCCACGGCAACGTCGCCGGGATCGGTCAGGCGCTCGTCGAGTACGCCGACGACATGCCGTACCACCAGGGCCGCAACGAGCAGGCCATGGTGCACGCGGCGGTCGGCTACGCCCGGCAGTCGAACCGGCTGTCCACCCACGCGGTCACGACCTCCATCGGCCCGGGTGCGACGAACCTCGTCACCGGCGCCGCCCTCGCGACCGTCAACCACCTCCCGGTCCTGCTCCTGCCCGGCGACACCTTCGCGACGCGCCCGGCGGACCCGGTCCTCCAGCAGCTCGAAGTCCCGTACGCGGGCGATGTGTCGGTCAACGACTGTCTGCGTCCGGTGTCGAGGTACTTCGACCGCGTCACCCGCCCCGAGGCGCTGATCCCGGCCGCGCTCCAGGCGATGCGGGTGCTCACCGACCCGGTCGAGACGGGCGCGGTCACGCTCGCGCTGCCGCAGGACGTGCAGGCGGAGGCGTACGACTGGCCGGAGGAGTTCTTCGCCGAGCGGACCTGGACCGTGCGCCGTCCGGGCGCCGACCCGACCGAACTCGCGGAGGCCGTGCGGGCGATCCGGGTGGCCCGGCGCCCCCTCCTGGTGGCCGGCGGCGGCGTCCACCACAGCCGGGCCGAGGAGGCGCTCGCGGAGTTCGCCGAGGCCACCCGCATTCCGGTCGCCTCGACGCAGGCCGGCAAGGGTTCACTGCGCTGGGATCACCCGCAGGACGTCGGCGGCGTCGGCCACACCGGCACCGCGACCGCCGATGAGCTGGCCCGCACGGCGGACCTGGTGATCGGCGTGGGCACCCGGTACACCGACTTCACCACCGCCTCGCACACCCTCTTCACCGGCGACGGCGTCCGCTTCCTCAACCTGAACATCGCGCCCTTCGACGGCCACAAGCTCTCCGGCCTGCCGCTGATCGCGGACGCCCGCAGCGGCCTCCAGGAGCTGACCGAGGCGCTGCTGATGCACGAGCACCGCGTCCCGCCCGCGTACGTGAGCGAGTACACGGAGGACAAGGAGCGCTGGGAGTACCGGGTCGACGCGGCGTTCGAGGCCGAGGATCCGGACATCCGGCCCACCCAGCCGCAGGTCCTCGGTGCCCTCGACGAACTGGTGGACGAGTCCGACATCGTGCTCAACGCGGCCGGCTCGCTCCCCGGTGACCTGCACAAACTGTGGCGGACGCGCTCCCGCGACCAGTACCACCTGGAGTACGGCTACTCCTGCATGGGCTACGAGATCCCGGCCGCGATCGGCGTACGGCTGGCCGCCCCCGACCGCCCGGTGTGGGCGCTGGTCGGCGACGGCACGTACCTGATGATGCCGACGGAGATCGTCACGGCCGTGCAGGAGGGCATCGCGATCAAGGTCCTGCTGATCCAGAACCACGGGTACGCGTCCATCGGCGGTCTGTCGGAGTCGGTGGGCGGCGAGCGGTTCGGCACCGCGTACCGCTACCGGTCCGAGGACGGCCAGTACACGGGGGCTCCGCTGCCCGTCGACCTCGCCGCCAACGCGGCCAGCCTGGGCATGCGGGTCCTGCGCGCGAAGACGGTCCGTGACCTGCGGGCAGCGCTCGCGGAAGCCCGCGCCGCCGACACTCCCACATGTGTCTACGTGGAGACCAAAACGGCAGACACAGTGTCGGGCGCGCCTCCGGCACAGGCCTGGTGGGATGTACCTGTGGCCGAGACCGCGACCCGTTCGTCGGCGGTCAAGGCACGTGAGCTGTACGAACGGCACGTCTCGACCCGACGCCGCCATCTGTGAAGGAGTACTCGGTCATGACGAAGATCGTCAACCACTGGATCGGCGGCAAGACCGTCGAAGGCGCGTCGGGCACGTACGGGCCGGTCACCGACCCGGCGACCGGCGCGGTCACCACGAAGGTCGCCTTCGCGACGGTCGACGAGGTGGACGCCGCGGTCGCCGCCGCGAAGGACGCCTACGCGACCTGGGGCCAGTCCTCGCTGGCCAAGCGGAGCACGATCCTCTTCAAGTTCCGGGCGCTGCTCGACGCCAACCGGGACGCGATCGCCGAGCTGATCACCGCAGAGCACGGCAAGGTGCACTCCGACGCGCTCGGCGAGGTCGCGCGCGGGCTGGAGATCGTCGACCTGGCGTGCGGCATCACCGTGCAGCTGAAGGGCGAGCTGTCGACCGAGGTCGCCAGCCGGGTGGACGTCTCGTCGATCCGGCAGCCGCTGGGTGTCGTCGCGGGCATCACGCCGTTCAACTTCCCGGCCATGGTGCCGATGTGGATGTTCCCGCTCGCCATCGCGTGCGGCAACACGTTCGTGCTGAAGCCGTCCGAGAAGGACCCGTCGGCGGCCCTGAAGCTGGCCGAGCTGCTGGCCGAGGCCGGTCTGCCGGACGGCGTCTTCAACGTCGTACACGGGGACAAGGTCGCGGTCGACCGCCTCCTGGAGCACCCGGACGTCAAGGCGGTGTCCTTCGTCGGCTCGACGCCGATCGCCCGCTACATCCACACGACCGCCTCCGCGAAGGGCAAGCGTGTCCAGGCGCTCGGCGGCGCCAAGAACCACATGCTGGTCCTCCCGGACGCGGACCTGGACGCGGCCGCCGACGCCGCCGTCTCGGCCGCGTACGGCTCGGCCGGCGAGCGCTGCATGGCGATCTCCGCGGTCGTCGCGGTGGGCGCCATCGGGGACGAGCTGGTGGAGAAGATCCGCGAGCGCGCCGAGAAGATCAAGATCGGTCCGGGCAACGACCCGGCCTCCGAGATGGGTCCGCTGATCACCAAGGCGCACCGCGACAAGGTGGCCTCGTATGTGGCGGGCGCGGCGGCGCAGGGCTCCGAGGTCGTCCTCGACGGCACGGGCCACACGGTCGACGGCTTCGAGGACGGCCACTGGATCGGCCTCTCGCTGCTCGATAAGGTGCCGACGTCCGCGGACGCGTACCGGGACGAGATCTTCGGCCCGGTGCTGTGCGTGCTGCGCGTGGACTCGTACGAGGAGGGCCTCGCCCTCATCAACGACTCGCCGTTCGGCAACGGCACCGCGATCTTCACCCGGGACGGCGGCGCCGCCCGCCGCTTCCAGCTGGAGGTCGAGGCGGGCATGGTCGGTGTGAACGTGCCGATTCCGGTGCCGGTGGGCTACCACTCCTTCGGGGGCTGGAAGGACTCGCTCTTCGGCGACCACCACATCTACGGCAACGACGGCACGCACTTCTACACCCGCGGCAAGGTCGTCACCACCCGCTGGCCGGACCCGTCCGAGGCCCCGGCGGGCGTCGACCTGGGCTTCCCGCGCAACCACTGAGCACCCCCGTAGGGTCTCCGAGGCCGTCCGCATCGCGGACGGCCTCATTTTTTTCGGGGTGCGCGCTGCGGTTCCCGCACGGGCGGAAGAGAGCGCACGGACTGACCATCCGCGACGCAAATCACATGTGGATCATCTTTCAGCTACGGATTCCGTAGATGAACACCTATTGACGCGACGGTTTTCGTCAAGGTTCCATCAGCGCCGGGAGCGGACGAAGTGACGTACGACGCGAGCCGCCGGAGGCGATAGCGCTCCCGCCCGAAACACCTGACGCACGAGTCGATCGGAACCGCTTCATGACCGACACGCTCCGCCCCGCAGAGACTCCCGTACTGGACGCCGGCCCCCTGACGTCCGACGGCCCTCAGAAGCTCAAGCGCTCCATCGGCATCGTCGGCGGCACCCTGCTCACGCTCTCGTGCGTGACGCCCGCCTCCACGCTCTTCGTGGTCGTACCGGACCTCTTCGGTTCACTCGGCACCGCGACCGCCCTCACCATCGCGATCGGCTCGCTGCTCTGTATCGCCGTGGCGTTCTGCTACTCCGAGCTGGGCACCCTCATCCCCAGCGCGGGCGGCGAGTACGCCATGGTCTCCACGATGGCCGGGCGGCTCGCGGGCTGGCTGGTCTTCGTGCTCTCCCTGCTCGTTGTCATGATCGTGCCGCCGGTGATCGCCATGGGAACGGCGGACTACCTGGCGCCGATCGTCCACCTGGACCCGGCCGTCGCCGGCGCCGGCGTGATGCTCCTCGCCACCCTCGCCGGCCTGCTGGACCTGCGCGCCAACGCCTGGATCACCGGAGTCTTCCTGGTCCTCGAAGTCATTGCGGCGGCCGTCGTGGCGGTGCTGGGCTTCGCCCACAGCGAGCGCGGAGCCGGCAGTCTGGTCTCGATGCAGGTGGCCGGCTCCGGGGGCCACACGGACACCGTGACGGGCATGCTGGTCGTCTCGGGGCTCGCGATCGCCCTCTTCGTCACCCAGGGCTTCTCGACCGCCGTCTACCTCTCCGAGGAACTGGAGAACCCGCGCCGCAACGTCGCCCGTACGGTCCTCGCTACCCTCGCCATCTCGACCGTGATCATCCTGGTGCCGGTCGTCGCGATCACCATGGGCGCCTCGGATCTCTCCACGCTCACCGGCGGCGACATCAGCTCCATGGTCACCGCCTGGTCCAACTCCGCCGTCGGCACCTTCGTCAGCCTCTGCGTGGCCCTCGCGATCATCAACGCGGGCATCGTCATGGTCATCCAGAACTCCCGCGTCCTGTTCGCCTCGGCCCGCGACAAGGCCTGGCCCGAGCCGGTCAACCACGGCCTCGCCAAGCTCGGCCGCTTCGGCTCGCCCTGGGTCGCGACCCTCGCCGTCGGCGTCCCCGGCGCGCTCCTGTGCTTCGTCAACCTGGACACCCTGTACGGCGTGACCGGCGTCTCCGTCACCGGCATGTACCTGCTCGTCGCGGTCGCCGCCCTGCTCGCCCGGCGCGGCTCCCACGCCCACACGCCGGCCTGGCGGATGCCCCTGTGGCCCGCGATGCCGGTCCTGCTCATCGTGGTCCTCGCCTACATCCTCAGTCAGCAGGAGACCGGTTACCTCCTGTGGACCGGCGGCATCACGGCCGTGGCCACCTTGTACTGGGCCTTCTACCTGCGCCCGCGCCGCGACACCCGCTGGCTGGTGTCGATCCCGGAGGACACACAGGAGTAGGCCCCGCGGAGCCCGGCCCTGCCCAGGGCGGCACGGGCGACGTCGTTCGGGCGGTCCTCTCCCCGTGTACCACGCTTGCGGTACGCGGGGAGGGGACCGTACGCCTGGGGGAGGGGCACCACTTCCGCCCGGTGGCTGCATCGCTTGTCGGTGGCGGCCCGTACGGTTGACGCATGGATCTTCGACTGCCCGCATTCCGCAGGCCGCGCCGACTGGTGGCCGCGGTGGCCGCCGTCGTCGTGCTGGCCGGTGCCGGTACGTGGACGGCCGTCGCCTCGGACGAGGCGCCACCCGTGCACCGCACCGACAGAGCCATGGCGATGGGCGACGGGGTGAAGATCAACACGTCGTACTTCACCGCGGGCTCCGGCCGCCGCCCCGCCGTCCTCCTCGCGCACGGCTTCGGCGGCAGCAAGGCCGATGTGCGGGACCAGGCGCAGAAGCTCGCCCGCGACGGATACGCGGTGCTGACCTGGTCGGCGCGAGGCTTCGGCGGCTCCACGGGCAAGATCGGGCTGAACGACCCCAAGGCCGAGGTCGCCGATGTGTCGAAGCTCATCGACTGGCTGGCCCGGCGGCCCGAGGTCCAGCTCGACAAGAGCGGTGACCCGCGCGTCGGCGCAGCAGGCGACTCGTACGGCGGCGCGGTCTCGCTGCTGGCCGCGGGGTACGACGACCGGGTGGACGCCATCGCCCCGGCGATCACGTACTGGAACATGGCGGACGCTCTGTTCCCGAACGGCGTGTTCAAGAAGCTGTGGGCCGGCCTCTTCATCAACTCCGGCGGCGGCTGCGACAAGTTCGAGGCGCAGCTCTGCGCGATGTACAACCGGGTCGCCGAGTCCGGGAAGCCGGACGCGCAGGCGCGCGCACTGCTCGACGTCCGCTCGCCGTCCGCCGTCGGCAAGCGCATCAAGGTGCCCACCCTGCTCGTGCAGGGCCAGTCCGACTCCCTCTTCTCCCTCGGCCAGGCGGACGCCGCGGCCAGGGCGATCCGCGCCAACGGCGCGCCCGTGGACGTCGACTGGATCGCCGGGGGCCACGACGGCGGCAACATGGAGACGAACCGTGTCCAGGCCCGCGTCGGGGCATGGTTCGACCGCTATCTGAAGGACGAGAAGGGCGTCGACACCGGCCCGGCCTTCCGGGTCACGCGCACCGGCGGCGTCAACTCGACCGACGGAACGGCCCAGCTGCGGGGCGCGAGCGGGGAGACGTACCCCGGCCTTCGGAGCGGGCGGCGGACGATCGCGCTGAGCGGCCGCGAGCAGAACTTCGCCAACCCGGCGGGGGCGAACCCGCCCGCGCTCTCCGCCCTCCCCGGCCTGGGCGGCTCCGGAGGCCTCTCCCAGCTGTCGTCCCTCGGCATCGGAGCGTCACTCGACTTCCCCGGGCAGTTCGCGCGGTTCGACTCGGCACCCGTCACCCGCGACCTGCGGATCAGCGGATCGCCGACCGCGACGGTGCACGTGAAGTCGACCAGCGAGGACACCGTCCTGTTCGGAAAGGTGTACGACGTCGGCCCGGGCGGCACCCAGAAGGTGCTGCCGTCGCAACTGGTCACCCCGATCCGGGTCGAGGGCGCCAAGGAGGGCAAGGACGTCACCCTGAGCCTGCCCGCCATCGACCACGAGGTGCGGAGCGGGCACCGGCTGCGCCTCGTCCTGGCCTCCACGGACCTCGGCTACGCGTCACCGACGGCACCGGCGACGTACACGGTGTCCCTGAAGGGCGACCTGTTGGTGCCGACCGCGCCCGGCGTGACGACCGCGGCCGCGCCGCTGCCCGCCTGGGTGTGGTGGCTGCCCCTGGCCGGAGTGGTCGTGGCGCTGGCCCTGCTGCTGTCGGGCCGTCGTCGTACGGCGACCCCGGCACCCGATCCCGCACTCGCCGAAGTCCCCTTGGAGATCACGGACCTGAGCAAGCGGTACGCGAAGTCCGCGGACCGGTATGCGGTACGGGACCTGTCGTTCCGGGTGGAGAAGGGCCAGGTGCTGGGCCTGCTCGGACCGAACGGCGCGGGCAAGACCACCACCCTCCGCATGCTCATGGGCCTGATCAAGCCGGACGCCGGCGAGATCCACGTCTTCGGGCACGCGATCCGGCCGGGCGCGCCGGTGCTGTCCCGGGTGGGCTCCTTCGTCGAGGGTGCGGGTTTCCTGCCGCATCTGTCGGGCCGCGAGAACCTGGAGCTGTACTGGCAGGCGACCGGCCGCCCGTCCGAGGACGCCCACCTGGACGAGGCGTTGCAGATCGCGGGCCTGGGCGACGCGCTGGCCCGCGCGGTGCGCACGTACTCCCAGGGCATGCGCCAGCGTCTCGCCATCGCCCAGGCCATGCTGGGCCTGCCGGACCTGCTCATCCTCGACGAACCGACCAACGGCCTCGACCCGCCGCAGATCCGCGAGATGCGCGAGGTGATGATCCGGTACGCGGCGGCCGGCCGCACGGTGATCGTCTCCAGCCACCTGCTGGCGGAGGTCGAGCAGTCCTGCACGCATCTGGTGGTCATGGACCGCGGCCGCCTCGTCCAGGCGGGCCCGGTGCACGAGATCGTCGGTTCCGGCGACACCCTGCTCGTGGGCACGGGCACGCCGGTGGACGAGCCCGTCGTCGAGAAGGTGGGCGCGCTGCCCGGGGTGGCCTCGGCGGTCCGCACGGACGAGGGACTTCTCGTCCGCCTCGACACCGACGGCAGCGCCGGGCGGCTGGTCGTGGAGCTCGTACGGCTCGAAGTGCCCGTGGAGTCGGTGGGACCGCACCGCCGGCTTGAAGACGCCTTCCTCACCCTGATCGGAGGTGCCGCATGAGCACGCTCGTCGAGCGGACCGAGACGGCCGACGGATACCGCGCGCGGCGGACGCTGCCGCTGCGGGTCGAGTTCGTCCGGCAGCTGAAGCGGCGCCGCACTCTCGTCATGGGCGCGATCCTCGCCGTGCTGCCGTTCGTGCTGGTCGCCGCCTTCGCGATCGGCGGCGAACCCGGCGCACGCAACGGGCGGGTGACGCTGATGGACACGGCCACCGCGTCCGGCGGGAACTTCGCCGCGGTGAACCTGTTCGTGTCCGCGGGCTTCCTCCTGGTGATCCCGGTCGCGCTGTTCTGCGGTGACACGATCGCCTCCGAGGCGAGCTGGTCGTCGCTGCGCTATCTGCTGGCGGCCCCGGTGCCCCGGGCCCGGCTCCTGTGGTCCAAGCTCGTCGTCGCGCTCGGGATGAGCCTTGCGGCGATGGTGCTGCTGCCGGTCGTGGCGCTGGCGGTGGGCACGGCCGCGTACGGGTGGGGCCCGCTGGAGATTCCCACCGGCGGCACCCTGCCCGCGGGCACGGCGGCCCAGCGTCTGCTCGTCGTGGTGGCGTACATCTTCGCGTCCCAACTGGTCACCGCGGGGCTGGCGTTCTGGCTGTCGACCAAGACCGACGCCCCGCTGGGCGCGGTCGGCGGCGCGGTCGGCCTGACCATCGTGGGGAACGTGCTGGACGCGGTCACCGCCCTCGGCGACTGGCGCGACTTCCTGCCCGCGCACTGGCAGTTCGCCTGGGCCGACGCCGTACAGCCGCAACTGGAGTGGAGCGGCATGATCCAGGGCACGGCGATCTCCCTGACGTACGCCCTGGTGCTGTTCGCGCTGGCCTTCCGGGGTTTCGCCCGCAAGGACGTGGTGTCGTAGGTCGACGGAGGATCACCCACCGGTCTCGACGAGCCTTGCCCGCGCCCTCTTCGAGACCCATCCCCAACGCTCCGTAGCGCACGTTCCCGCCGCGGCCCGCACGGACGAGGGAGCGACGCCGAAGACGGCGGCTTCGTAGCGCGCCGCGGGCGCTCACCGCGGCGGACGGTCTGCTGCTGACGGGTTGTGTGCCGTGCCGGAGCGGAGACCCCGCACGGCACGCAGCGGACCGGCTTCCCACGCAGCGCGTCCGGCCGGTGCCCGTACGCCGACCATGCCGCGGCCACCGGCCGAGCGCCGGCCCCACCTCCGTGACGAGGCCGGGCGCTCGGTCGGCCACTCCTCCCATCGGGCCTTGCTGCCTGGCCTCTTCTGCGCCGGCCTGCCCACGGTCACTGGCCTCCCGAGGGCTGCCCGCAACAGTCGCCGCCTGCCGCAGTGCGGTCCGCGCCTCCGGTATGACTAAAGGGCATATAAAACATTTAGTCGCACTCAGCCCGATCTGCCGGGAATGAAGTGGTAAGTGAGCCCTGTGTTATCGTCTGTGACTGTCCGAGCACGGTCCGTAAGGGATCCGGGCGCGCGAAGAAATCGGAGAAGTGATGAGCAAGCTCAAGAAGGTCGCGGCCGTAGCGGTCATGGTCGGTGGCATGGCTCTCGGTGGCGGGGTCGCCAACGCAGCCGGCGGCCACGGGTACGACGACCCGGCTGACGTCATCATCGGCAACCTGCAGCCTGTGAACTGCCACCAGGACTTCGAGGGTGGCCTCGCGTTCGCGCCCGTTCAGCTCGCGTCCACCGAGGGCAACTCCCAGAACATCGGCAACTTCTGCACGGTGGTCGGTCCCGTCGAGGACTGATTCCAGGGTGCTGGGAAGAGCTGGTCTCGCACCTTGGGGTGCGAGACCAGCTTGCGTTGTGCGGCCTGTACGGCCATCGCGACGCTGGTTCTCGCGGTCCCGGCTCCGCTCCGAATGGTCACTCACTATTACGGCGCAGCCTGAGAAGTCATTTGGATTAAAAAGCATATATAGACACAAACACTCACTCAAATGGATGTGCCGGAAATGCAGCGTTAAGTGAGCCCTGTGTTAACGTCTGTGACTGTCCGAGCACGGTCCGTAATGGTTCCGGGCACGCGAAGAAAACGGAGAAGTAATGAGCAAGTTCAAGAAGGTCGCGGCCGTAGCGGTCATGGTGGGCGGCATGGCTCTCGGTGGCGGGGTCGCCAACGCAGCCGGCGGCCACGGGTACGACGACCCGGCTGACATCATCATCCCCAATCTGCAGACCGTGAACTGCAACCAGGAGTTCGAGGGTGGCCTCGCCTTCGCGCCCATTCAGGGTGCGGCCCTCGCCGGCTCCAACAGCCAGAACATCGGCAACTTCTGCACGGTGATCGGGCCCAGGAACGACTGATTCCGGGGCGTTGCGAAATGCCGGGTCTCGTGCTTTTGGTGCGAGGCCCGACATCCGCTCCTCGCCCCTTGGCGCATCGGGCGCCCCGATTCAAGGCCCAGTGCCGGCTCTCCCCTTCTGAGGCGCGGGTCTCGCGCCCCTCAGGGAGCCGTCCTTGGATTTCCATGACGTCGGCTCGTCGGCCAGCCCTCCACCCCGCACTTTCCGCGGGCCCGGCTCTCACCCAAATGGTCGCTCGCTATCGCGACGCAGTTCGGTGAGCCCGATGGGGGAAAGCGCATATGGGCATGAGTCATTACTCAATATGGAGTATCAAGAAATGCAGCGTTAAGTGTGCTGCATGTTATCGTCTGTAACTGTCCGAGCACGGTCCGTAAGGGATCCGGGCGCGCGAAGGAAAACGGAGAAGTGATGAGCAAGCTCAAGAAGGTCGCGGCCGTAGCGGTCATGGTCGGTGGCATGGCTCTCGGTGGCGGGGTCGCCCACGCCGGCGATGGCCCCCTGTACGACGACCCGTCCGGCGTCATCATCGGCAACCTGCAGCCCGTGAACTGCGACCAGGAGTTCGCGGGTGGCGCCCTCTTTGCGCCCGTCCAGGGGGCGGCTGCCCTCGGTGACAACCACCAGAACATCGGCAACTTCTGCACGGTGGTCGGTCCCGTCGAGGACTGATTCCGGGGCGCCGTGAAGAGCCGGGTCTCGCACCTCCGTGCGGGACCCGCTCCTCGGCCGGTCCTCCATCCCTTGGTTCTCACGGGCCCGACTCTCCCCCGAACGGTCGCCCGCTATTGCGGCGCAGTTCGGCGAGCCGATGGGAAAGACGGATATGAGTATGAATTACTACTCAATATGGAGTATCGGGAAATTCGGCGTTAAGTGTGCTGCGTGTTATCTTCTGTAATCGTCCGGGCACGGTCCGTAAGGGGCCCGGGTGCGCGAAGAAATCGGAGAAGTGATGAGCAAGTTCAAGAAGGTCGCGGCCGTAGCGGTCATGGTCGGTGGCATGGCTCTCGGTGGCGGGGTCGCCCACGCGTGTGATGGCCCCCTGTACGACGACCCGGCCGGCGTCAGCATTGACAACCTGCAGACCGTGAACTGCCACCAGGAGTTCGAGGGTGGCCTGGCGTTCGCGCCCGTTCAGCTCGCGTCCACCGATGGCAACAGCCAGAACATCGGCAACTTCTGCACGGTGGTCGGTCCCGTCGAGGACTGATTCCGGGGCGCTGTGAAGAGCCGGGTCTCGCACCTCCGGTGCGAGACCGCTCCTCGGCCCTCGGCGCGTCGGGCGCCCCGATCGACTGCCGACTCGGGGCAGCAGGGCGGAGGGGGAAGCTTTCATGGCACACGGGATGTCGAGGCGACAACAGCTCGACGTCCCCTTTTGCGTTTCGTAGTTGCCCTGAGTCAACACATGGAGATGTATATGCACAGGTTCAAGAAAGTCATGCTGGTGACCGCCGCTGTCAGCGGCATCGGTCTGACGGGTGCCGGGACAGTCCAGGCCGACGACCGCGGTGGCGACCCGCACGCCGCCGTCGACAACACGCAGCTTCTGCAGTGTGAACAGGCATTCAACGCCTCCCTGATCACGATCAATGCGCCGATCACCGTGTTGGGCGACAACATCACGAATATCGGCAATTTCTGCTCGCAAATCGGTCCACGCCAGTGAACGGGTGATCGCCCGGCAGTCGGTTCAGGGGACGCGTCCTGTTGATGTGAACGCGGGCCAGTCCCCTGTGCCCGGCAGGTGTGTCGCGCGACCCGGCGTCTCAGGGAATCACGGTCTCCGCGAAGTCTGCGGCAGAGCGCACCTTGTCCGGACCGGCCGGCGGGGCGCCGAATAGAGCCGGATCCTTTCATGTATGCGCAGGGTTAATCCAATACTGACAGCGGCCATCCTTCTATTGGCCGCTGACCCTTTTTCGGGTCCTTTGAAGTAACGTTTTTTCTGCTGCTCCAGCCCCCTCCGATGACCGCTTGTACGTAGGCCATCGCTGCGCCGCTGATCGACTCCAGCCCGCCACGCGAGTCACAATGACTCCCCGTCGCGCCGAACGGAGCAGCCCGTACCCGCTTGCCCGGTGCAATATCATCCGATCAGCTCAATTTACTTTCAGTTGCCATACAGGGCCATGCGGATGAATTTCGATGGCCATTCATCCGCAAGAATGGCACTTGGTTGATGCGGGCTTTCCTGCTGTTGCAGTATTGATTCCCTCCTTCTAGTGAAGAGGAATGTGAGTCGAATCGCGCCTCGGAGGGAATATGAGTGATACGATCATCTTGCCGCGTTGTCCGGAGACAGGGAAAGCATCTTTCCGTACTGAATCCGAGGCGAGGATCTGGCTGATCAAACAGCCGCTGTTAGAGAGAATCCCGGACCGTATCTACCGATGTTCGGATTGTCGGTACTGGCACTTCACCGGATCCCATCACTGGACTAGCCAGAAGATCAAGCGGAGGCGAAACCACGGGAGGCGGGAAGCTGTCTCGGGTCACAGCCGTAGGAAGAGGGGAAAGAGCTGACGAGAGAGTCAGCCCTCTCGCTTCCTGTGTGCGCGGATCCGAACCCATGCCTCACCATGCAGGACACGATCTCAGGGCTCGTACGCGACTGGCGTCGATGATGCGGTGCGACCAGTCGAGCCGCGATGCGGGGTGCAGCTCGCGAGCAGGACTCGCGCAGTCGCTGCTCCCATCAGATCGCGGTGTGCAACGGCCTGTTCCTTCGGTCCGGGGCCGGCTTTTCCCACTTATTCGAGCAGGAAGACGACGAGATTGCGCAAGAACCTGAGCAAGGGAATGGTCGTGGCCGCCGCCGCGACGAGCATCCTGTCCCTGTACGCCATCCCGGCGTTCGCGGACCCGCACTCCGAGGGGACCACCGGGGGATCGCACGGCGCCCTGTCGGGTGACGCCGTCCAGGCTCCGGACGTTCCCGGAGCTTCCCACGGCTCCGACCGTAGTGACGACGACCGCGAGCACGGCGGCTACGGCCACGACAGTGATTACGGCGATGACGCCGATTACGGCGACGCCGCCAGCAGTGTTCCGACGGCGGAGGCGTCGTCGACGGCGTCCCACGACACCTACGGCAGTGGCCACAGCGAGCACGGCGACTACAGCCACGACAGTGGTTACAGCGATGACGCCGATTACGGCGACGCCGCCAGCAGTGTTCCGACGGCGGAGGCGTCGTCGACGGCGTCCCACGACACCTACGGCAGTGGCCACAGCGAGCACGGCGACTACAGCCACGACAGTGGTTACAGCGATGACGCCGATTACGGCGACGCCGCCAGCAGTGTTCCGACGGCGGAGGCGTCGTCGACGGCGTCCCACGACACCTACGGCAGTGGCCACAGCGAGCACGGCGACCACAGCCACGACAGTGGTTACAGCGATGACGCCGACTACGGCGATGACGCCGTTCGCAGCGACGCCAGCAGCACTGGCGGGGCTCCGAAGGCGAAGGCGCCGTCGACCGCGGCCCATGTCTCCGGCCGTGGTGACGACGTCCGTGACCATGGCGTTGCCCGCCAGGACAGTGGTTACGGGGATGACGCCGTTCGCAGCGACGCCAGCGGTACCGGTGGGGTTGCGAAGTCGGGCGGGTCGTCGGCGCCGAAGTCGGGCGGAGCGTCGGCCGCGCCTCGCGACTCCGGCCGTAAGCACGGCGGCGTCGGCGCCGTTCACGGCGACGCCAGCAGCACCGGTGGGGCTCCGAAGGTGAAGACGCCGTCGGCTGCGGCCCATGTCTCCGGCCGTAGTGACGACGACCGTGACCATGGCGTTGCCCGCCAGGACAGTGGTTACGGGGATGACGCCGTTCACGGCCATGACGCCGTTCACGGCCATGACAACGGCAATGGCGGGGTTCCGAAGACGCAGGCGCCGTCGGCTTCGTCCCACGAGTCCGGCCGCAAGGACGACGACCGTGAGCAGGGCGATGCCGGCCACGACAGTGGTTACGGCGATGACGGCGTTCACGGCGACGACAGTGGCAATGGCGGCGGCGACGTCGGCTACGGCGACGACAGTGGCAATGGCGGCGACGCCGGTTACGGCGACGACGGCGGCTATGGCGACGACGCCGGCTATGGCGACGACGACGACAGCGACAAGCCGCCCACGAAGCCCACGAAGCCCGCGAAGCCCACGACGCCGCCCACCACTCCGCCGACGAAGCCGCACACGTGGACGCCACCGGCCACCACGCCCGTGGCGGAGCGGCCTTCCCTTCCCGACACCGGCAGCGGGGAGCAGATGCTCGCGGCTTCGGGTGTCGCCGCGCTGCTGCTGACGGGCGGCGCCATCCTGTACCGACGAGGCCGAGCCGCGTCCCGTCGTTAGTCAGTAGTCAGTGCTTCACCTCGGGTGCCGGACGAATCGCGTCCGGCACCCGAGTGCGTTCGCGGCCGCTTATTCGGTCGGGAAAAGCAGCGACCGTTCGGCCCAGTGCTCACTCGTGCGGGTGGTCAGGGGATGCAAAGACAGAGAATCTGTTCACAGGATGGGCATACATATGACTGATTGTCGGAGGGATACGAAAAACAGGCGGCGCACACGCGTAAAGGCTGCTGCCGATGAGTGGATAAAGGATCAGTCATGGCCGCACAGCAACGGCGCCGCGGAAGATGGCCCGTGTACATCGCGGCCGGCATTGCCGCGTCGGCCGCCCTGATGCCGGGACTGGGATACGCCGTGGGCGCCCGGGAGGAAGCGGCCGCCAAGTCACCGGTACCGGTGCCGGTGCCGACGACAGCGGCGACGGCGGCGGCGACGGCGGTGCCAACGGCATCAGCGTCGGCATCACTACCGGCACCGGCACTGGCAACAGCACCGGCAACAGCACCGGCCACCGCCGAACCGCCCGCCCCGCCCCCCGCATTCGGCGCCTACCTCGACTACGGCCCCCGAGGCGTGACCCGGATGGCCAAACTCAGCCGGTGGCTGGACGGCGCCGAGCTGCGCGTGGGGCACACCTACCTGCCGGGCGACCGCTGGAGCAACATCGAAGGCGCCCCCCGCTTCCTCGACACCTGGGCGAACTGGCGTCGGGAGAGGGACGACCGGATCCTCGTCCTCAACGTGCCCATGCTGGAGCGCAACGAGGAGAGCCACTCCTACACCGAGGTACGCACCTTGCTGCGCCAGGGAGCGGCCGGGGAGTTCGACGAGCACTACCGCCAACTGGCCCAGCGGCTGGTCGACTTGAAGGTGCCGGACACCGTCCTCGTGCTCGGCTGGGAAATGAACGGCACGACGTACACCCATCGGTGCGGGCCGGACCCGGAGGCCTGGAAGACGTACTGGAACAGAATCGTCACCACCATGCGCGCGGTGCCGGGCCAGAAATTCCGGTTCGACTTCGCGCCGAGCCGCGGGCACGACGCCGTTCCCTGGACGGATTGTTATCCGGGCGACGACACGGTCGACATCATCGGCATGGACACGTACGACCAGCCGCAGGGAATGTCATTCGACGAGCAGGTGTCGGAGCCGTACGGGCTACAGAAACACGTCGACTTCGCGAAGGAACACGGCAAGCCCATTTCGTACCCGGAATGGGGACTGTTCCGCAATGGCGACAACGCGGCGTACATGCGGCGCATGCTGACCTGGATGGACGAGCACAAGCCGCTGTACAACACGCTCACCGACTACTGCCCGCACGGCGTGTGGCGGTGCAGACAGAACCCGAAGGCGGCCGAGGAGTACCGGTCCGCGCTCTCCGGCCGCACCGAGCCCGAGCCGACGTCCCCGGTGCCGACGCCGGCGCCCACCCCGGGGTCGACGTCCCAGCCCACCCCGTTGCCCCTGCCTCTCCAGGCATGCTCGCCGCTGGACCTGGGCACCTGGGCCGAGTACCTGCTCGGCGGAAAGCTCTGCGTCCGCTTCGACTGGTGGTCGCGCATCCGGTGACCCCATGACCCGGCGAGCCGCCGGTGGCGGCGGGCGGCTCAGGTCCCGCCGCCACCCCGCTCCCACCACCCGCGCACGAGTTCCTTGCCCCGGCTGCGCGCGGCGACACCGCAGACGATCGCCGACAGCAGCGGGGCGGTGCGCCGCCGGGCCAGCAGCAACCGCTGGTTGACCACGGGCTCGGGGCGCCAGTTGTACTTGTACGGCTCGTCGCCGCGCAGCAGGCTGAGCGTGTCGTGCCCACCGGTGGCGGTGTGCCGCGCGCAGGCGTCCAGCAGCATCGCGGCGACATCCGCCTTCCGCTCGCGCAGCCGCGGATGGGCGCCGTACAGATAGCCGCCCGCAAGACGCGGCGACAGCAGCGTCAGGTCGACCGCCATCACCTCGCCTTCCAGCAGGAACTCGGTGACCACGGCGTCGCCGGAGCGCACCATCGGGCCGACCGCGCGCACCAGATGCGCGGCGAACCGCTCGTGGAGGTGCTCCGGCGTCACCCTGCGGCCCTGCCACTGCAACCGGTGCAGCGCGAGGAGGAGCCGCAGCGCCGCGTCCACCCGGTCCGGGTCCGTGGTCCGGCGCTCCACGCCCAGCGCGGTCAGTTTGCGCAGCTTGGCCCGCGCCCGCTGGGCCTTCGCCGCGGGCAGCCGGGCCGCGAGCTCCGCCATCGGTAGGGCGGGCAGTTCGAGGCAGAGCGAGTCGCCCGCCCGGCGGCGCGGTCCGCGCCAGCACTCGTAGACGCGCTCGACCGCGCCGCCCGGCCGGACCTCCCGGAAGTCGATCAGTGTGGTGCGGGCGGCCCTCGACAGTGCCTCGGCGAGCGCGGCCGCCGCCTGGTCGGCGTGCTCGTCGTCGAGCAGCACATCGCCGTAGTCGGAGATCGTCCCGCCCAGCGGGACGAGCCGGGGCAGCGGACGCCCAACCCGCATCAGCGGCGCGACCGCCCGCAGTTCGCCGCCGTCGCGCACCAGTACCAGCCGCAGCCGGCCGGGCCTGCCGTACGACGTCCACCAGGAGTGCAGCCAGGCATGGCTCTGGAACGGGGTCGCCGCACCGCACCTGCGGTACAGGCGCCCCCAGGCCGGGCCCAGCGCGGCGAACTCCCGCTCGTCGGTGCACAGTTCGGCCCGCAGAGTGCCGCCCTCGGCCCGCGGCGCCCCGCTCACAGCTGGCCGTGTGCGTCGGCGGCGGTGGCCGGGCCGGGCACGGCGGCCGGACGCGCGTCGTCGTCGGCGGCGCGCCGCGGGCGGACCAGCAGCGCGAGGCCGCCCAGCAGGCCGCCCGCGCTCGCGCCCACCAGACCGGTCAGCGCCGGGGACGCCGAGGACGGCTTGGCGGGCTTGACGGCCCGGGAGAACTGGAGGAGTTCGACGTGCGTGGCGTTCTTGGTGTCGTTGGCGTGCCGGATCAGCGAGCGGGAGACCGCGTTGGCCATGTCGGTGGCGAGATCGGCGCGTGCGGAGGTGGCCGTCACGGCGACCATCGGCGCGTCCGGCGAGGTCGCCGACTGCACATTCTCCCTCAGCGTCTTCACCGGCACGCCCGCCCACACCTGGGCGTCGCCGAGTACCGCGAGCTGCGTGGCGACCCGGCCGTACGCCTGGGCGAGGCCGAGCGCCGCCTGCGGATCCGATGTGGCGGTCGGTACGGCGATCACGTAGGCGGTGGCCGAGTAGGCGGGCGGCGTGAGGACGCCGTACGCGCCCCCGGCGAGGGCTCCGGCGAGAGTGCCGGCCGCGAGCAGGGACCACGGCGGCAGCGCTCGCAGGCGCCGGTGCGCCGGATGCCGCCGGGCCGGGGGTGTCGCGGAATCGGCCATGGAGGTCATGAGGTTCATCAGACGGTCACTCCCAGGGGTGACGGGGACGGGGACGAACAGGAGACGGCGGCCGCGTACACGTCCATGAGCTGTGCGGCGCTGCGGGTGATGCAGTAGTGGCGGGCAGCGACGGAGACCGTGCGGCTCGGCGGGCACGAACTCCGGGCCTCGGCCAGGGCGCGCGTCTGCGCCAGTGCGTGGGCGAACGCGTCGGCACCACCCCGCACCCGGCGGGCCTCGGCGGAACGCGGCGGCAGGTCCTCGATGGCCGGACAGGAGGCGTACAGCACCGGCAGCCCCGCCGCCAGGCCCTCCACGAGAGCGAGGCCGAAGGCCTCCTCCGGGCTCGGCGAGGCGAGCACGTCCATCGCCGAGGTCAGCGCCGGCAGATCAGAAACGGGGGTGCCGTCGGGCTCGTACGGCCGCTCGCCCGTGAACAGCACCCGGTCGGTCACCCCCGCCCGCTGGGCGGCGCGGCGCAGCACGTTCTCCTCCGGGCCACCGCCGACCAGCAGCAGCCAGCAGTCACCGGGGAGGTGGGCGAGCGCGCCGATCAGGACGTCGAACCGCTTGCCCGCGGTCAGCCGGCCGATGCCGCCGACGACATACGCGCCCTCCGGCAGCCCGAGCCGGCGGCGGGTGCGTTCGCGGGTGACCGGGTCGAAGCGGAAGCGGGCCACGTCGATGCCGTTCGGCACCACCTCGATGCGCGGCTCGGGTACGCCCCAGCGCCTGAGCCGGTCGGCCACCGGGCCCGAGACCGCGACCGTGGTGCGGCCCAGCCGCTCGCTGGCCAGGTACAGCGCGCGCACGCCGGCGCTCAGGGCGCGGCCCTCCAGCTGCGTTTCGCCGAGGGAGTGTTCGGTGGCCACCACGGCCCGGACGCCGGCCAGGCGCGCGGCCGTCCTGCCGTACACGCAGGCCCGGTAGAGGTGGGTGTGGACGAGGTCGTAGCCGCCGGACCGGATCAGGCGCACGAGGCGTGGCAGCGCGGACAGGTCGCGGTTGCCGGTCATGCCGAGGTGGACGACACGGACGCCGTCCGCCGTCAGGCCGTCGGCGACCGTGCCGGGGTTGGTGAGCGTCACGACGTCGCAGTCGACGGGCAGGTGGCGCAGCAGCAGCCGGAGTTGCTGTTCCGCGCCGCCGACGCCGAGGCCGGTGATGATGTGCAGTGCCTTGAACTCGGGCATCGCGGGAGGCTCACACCCTCTCGGCGGGGCGGTGGTGCAGCCGGCGCAGTTGGTGCAGCCGGTGCTTGAGATGCAGCCGCCAGGCCGTGTCGTGCTCCCCGACGTGGACGCGGGGCAGGGCGAGAGGGCCGGTCAGGTCGCCGGGACCGGTGGCGCAGGCGTACGTGTAGCCCGCTTCCCGTACGGCGTCCACGGCGCGGCGGTCGACCCTCCCGTACGGGTAGCAGAAGCCGTCGACGAGAGCACCGGTCATTTCGGAGAGCAGTGCTCTGCTGTCGCTCACCTCGGCGCGGAGCAACGCGTCGTCGGCCCGGATCAGGTCCACGTGCGTGAGGCCGTGCGAGCCGATCTCGACGCCCTCGGCGGCGGCTTGCCGGATGCCCGCCGCCGACAGCAGCGGCTTGCGCGGGCCGAGCGGGTCCCAGGCGTTGTCCCCGTCCAGCCTGCCCGGCAGCACGAACAGGGTGGCACCGCAGCCGTGGCGGCGCAGCAGCGGCAGGGCGTGCGCGACGAAGTCGGCGTACCCGTCGTCGAAGGTGAGCCCCACCAGGTCCTGCCCCGCGCCGCGGGCGCGCGCGGCGAGCAGCTCGCGCACGCCGACACCGCGCAGACCCCGGCGACGCAGCCAGCCCAGCTGCCGGTCCAGGCGGCGGGGCGAGACGGTGACGCGGTACGGGTCGTAGGAGCAGTCACCCACGGAGTGGTACATCGCCACCCACGGGGGTGGGCCGGGTCTGCGCCGGGTCGGGTCGGGCGCCGGGCCGGCGGACGGTGCGGGGTCAGCGGATACGGGCATACGGCAGCCTTCGGGTGACGGTACGGAGTGCGGGTGCGAGGTCCTGCACGCCCAGGACCCGGGCGAGCAGGAGGAAGACGACGGTCACGGCCGTGCCGCCGGCCGCGAGCCCGAGGGCGGGGGAGTCGATACGGCTCGCGCAGAACCCGCCCACGACACAGGCGACCACCGCCGCGCGCAGCGGCTTGCTCATCTCGGCCAGCACCCGCCGGGTACGGATCGGCACGCTGCGCGCCCCCATGCCGTACAGCAGGATCAGTGCGGTGAGGGTGATGCCGGCCGCGTTGGCCGCGGCGATCCCCAGCACGCCGAACGAGCCGACCGCCCACGCGCCGAGCCACGACGTGGCGACGATGCCGGCGGTCATGGCGGCCATGGGGTACCAGGTGGGCCGCCCCGCCGAGAAGTACGAGCGGACGAGCGCGCCCACCAGTGCCTGGCCGAGCAGCCCGAGCGCGTACACCCGCATCACGGCGGCGGTGGCCGCGGTGTCCCGCGCGGTGAACGCGCCCCGCTGGAAGAGGAGGTGGACGAGCTGCGGGGCACACGCGACGATGGCCGCCGTGCCGAGCAGTACGACGCACGACACCACCCGGAGGTCGCACTCGACGCGGTCGCGTGCCCGCTCGGTGTCGCCCTCGGCCAGCGCCTGCGCCACGACCGGAAAAGTGACCGTGCACAGCATCAGGGAGAGCACCATCGGCATCTGGGCGACCTTCTGGGCGTAGTTCAGATGCGAGATGGCGCCGGCGGGGAGCGTGGAGGCCAGGAACCGCTCGACGAGGACCTGGGACTGGCGGCACAGGGCGAAGAGCAGGACGGTGACGATGAGGGTGAGGTTCATGGTGCGCCGGTCCTTCGCCGGGGCTGCCGCGTCTGCCGTGTCCGCCGGGTCTGCCGTGACTGTCGTGTCCGCCGGGTCTGCCGGGTCTGCCGTGACTGCCGTGTCCGCGGCGTCCGTCTTGTCCGTCGGATCCGCCCTGTCTGTCGCGGGCGCCGTCTGCCTGCGGTGCAACTGCCTCAGCAGAGAGGGCAGTTGGGTGACGACCATGAGGGCCCCGCCCACCGCGACACCGACCGCGGCCGCCCGTACGCCCCAGCGCGCGCCGAGGGCGAACATCGCCGTGATGATGGCGGTGTTGTACGCGACGTAGATGGCCGCGGGCGCGACGAACCGGCGGTGCCCGCGCAGGGCCGCGCTGCAATATCCGGCGAGCCCGAAGGTCAGGACACAGGTGCCGGTCAGCCGGGTGCAGTCCACCGCGAACCCCGGGTTGTGGAGCCCCGGCGCCAGCGCCTCGACCAGGTACGGCGCCCCGAAGACGAACAGCGCCGACGCGACGGCGAACGCCAGTGACAGGCGGGGCAGGGTGCTGCGGACCAGGGCGCGCACCGGGTCGCCCGTATCGCCGTGGGTACGGCGGCGGGCCACGGCCGCGCTGAACGCGGGGACGAGCGCGAAGGCCAGCCCGTCCTCGATCAGCAGCGTCGCCGCGAACTCCGGTACGGTCCAGGCGACCAGGAAGGCGTCCGTCTCGCTCCCGGCCCCGAAGAGGCGCGCCAGCACCTGGTCCCGGCCGAGGCCCAGCAGGGCACCGGCCAGGGAGAGGCCGACGGTGACGAGCGCGGCCCTGGCGAGGAAGCCCTGTGAGACGGCCCTGGCGCTGCCGGGGTCCGGGCGGTCCGCGCCGAGGCGCGCCGGGGGAATCGTGGCGTCCCCCGCCTGCGGAGGGGTGACCGTCATCGTGCGGCGGCCTCCTCGGCGACAGCCGTACCGGGGTACGCCGGCGCCGCCTCGGCGACAGCCGGACCGGGACTCGCCAGTGCCCACCACGCCGTCAGTCCGAAGCAGACGGCGCTGAGAACGGTCGAGGGACCGCCGATGTCGGCGTACACGAAGTCGATCAGCTGCCAGACCAGCAGGCCGCAGGCGATGAGCGCGCAGTCGAGGCCGGGGTCGTTCGCCCCGCGGGCGCGGACCAGCCTCCGCAGCCCCAGCACCAGCAGCGCGAGCCAGCTCCCCGCCAGCGTCAGCAGCCCGATGAGCCCCTGCTCGCTGAGCACCAGCAGATACATGTTGTGCGGTGACAGCAGCGGCTGCCTCCGGTACGCCGCGTTCGCGCCCTCGGTGTCGCTGCCCGACGACAGTGCCAGCGAGGCGTGCCCGTCGCGGTGGTCGGGGAAGCCCTTGAGGCCGATGCCCGTCAGCGGCCGCTCGCGCCACATGTCGGTGGCCGCCGCCCACATCGTGTACCGGTCGGTGACCGACTGGTCGGGTGCGTCGGCGACCTGCCCGATGCTGCTGAGCCGCTGCTCCAGCAGCGTGGAGCCGACACCGAACCCGCCGACGAGGATCACGGCGACGGCGGCCACCACCGCGCCCGCCCTGACCGCCCGGCGCAGGCCCGCCAGTACCAGTTGCGCCCCGCAGGCGAGGGCCGTCGCGATCCACGCGCCCCGGCTGAAGGACACCGCCAGCGGCATCACCAGCAGCAGCGCGCACACCCCGGCCCACACCCTCTGCCGTGCCGACGCGGGTCCCAGCGCCAGCCCCACCGCGCACACCAGCCCGAAGGAGACGACGGTCGCCATCCCCATGATGTCGCCCGGCCCGAAGGTGCCGACGGCGCGGATGTCCCGGCCCGTGTACGAGGCGCCGGTCCCGGTCGCGTACTGGTGCACCCCCAGGGCCCCCTGCCACACCGCGAGCCCCACCATCGACCAGACCAGCAGCCGCAGGTCGCGCCGGTCGCGGACGAGCAGCAGCACGGCGGCCGGGACGAGTACGAAGATCTGCAGATAGCGCCCGAAGCCGGCGACCGCCGCGCCCGGCGTCGCGGCCCCCGTCGCCGCCACCGCGAACCCGACCACGGGCAGGCCCAGCACCACGGCGGCGGTACGCGACAGGGGGCGCCGCCGATGCCGCAGCAGACGTACCGCGCAGCACAGCACGACGACACCGGACGCGGCGTCGGCGAGGGTCGCCCCGCCCTCGCCCCCCGGCGCGACGGGCAGCGCGAGCAGGGCGACCACCGCCACCACCGGCAGGACGGGCGTCAGCCCGCGCGCGGCGGGCGGGGCGCATGCGTGGCTCACCGGCGTTCAGCTCCCCGTCGCGCGGACCAGCGCGGCGGCCGTGCGCAGCAGGACGCAGATGTCCTGCCACAGGGACCAGTCGTCGATGTAGGCGTTGTCGAAGCGGGCGCGGTCCTCGATGGACGTGTCGCCGCGCAGCCCATGGATCTGGGCGAGCCCGGTGACGCCGGTCCGCATACGGTGGCGGGCGGCGTAGCCGGGGTGGAGCTGGCTGAACTTGGCGACGAAGTACGGGCGCTCGGGGCGCGGCCCGACCAGGCTCATGTCGCCCCGCAGGACGTTCCACAGCTGGAGAAGCTCGTCGAGCGAGGTGCGGCGCAGGAAGCGGCAGAAGCGGCTCATGTTCCGCTCGTCCGCCACGCTCCAGCGGGTCGCGGCCTCGTGCGCGTCGGCCGGGCGATGGGTACGGAACTTCAGCAGCGTGAAGGGGCGGCCGTCCTTGCCGACACGCTCCTGGCGGAAGACGACCTTCGGCCCGTCGCTGACCCGCAGTACGACCGCGCAGGCCAGCAGCGCCGGGCCGACGAGAAGGAGCAGGACCCCGGAGACCAGGACGTCGAAGGCGCGCTTGGCGGGACTGCCGAGGTGTCGGCGGACATCCAGGCGGCGGCAGCGGAAGCCGGCGATCCGCTCGCCCGGGGCCCGGTCGCGGGTCGTGCGCCCGGCCCCTTCGTACGCGGCTCTCCCCGCCCGGTCGTACGCCGGTACGTCCGCGTCGACCTCCCACAGCGCGCAGCCCGACTCGGCCAACGCCCGCAGCAGTGGGCCGTGTTCGCCGACCGGGCCCACGATGAGCACGGCCCGCACGCCGTTCTGGATGACGGCCCGCTGCGCCTCCTCGCCCGTGCTGAGCTCCGGCAGCCCCTCGCCGCCGGCCGCGTCGTCGGCGAGGATGCCCACCGGCCTGAGGCCGCATCCGGGGCGGCGCAGAAAGGCGGCGGCCACGCGCCGGGCGGTGGCGGCCGGGCCGACGACGAGGGCCGCGGCGGGGTGACGGACCAGCGTCCGGCGGCGGCGCCAGTGCAGCGTGCCGCGGCCCGCGCAGCTCGCCGCCGCCTGGAGGACGCAGCCGGTCAGCAGCGTGCCGGCGGACAGGATGTGGGCCGGGGAGAGCGCCGCGACCAGAGCCGCGAGCGCGCACCAGCCCACCGCGATCCGGGCGCAGACGGCGGGGAGTTCGTCCAGGACGGCGGGCACGGCGGTGGGGCGGTACAGCGCCGCCCGCGCGTTCAGACAGAGGACGGCGAGCAGCAGGGGGGGAACGGTCAGCAGGGGGTGGGGGAGCGCCAGGGCGGCGGTGAGCGCGGCGGCCGCGTCCGCGGCGAGCAGGGGCAGCCCATGGGGGCGCCGCGCCGCGGTCCGCTGCCCGGCGGGGAACCGGAAGCCGGCCGTGGCATCGCGCGGGGGGATGACCGAGACGGGCGGGAATCCGTGTACCGGTGGCTGGCCGCCTGGGGGAGGAAGGGTACGTTCGGCGGTCACGAGCGGATGGACTCCCTGCACTCGGTGTGTTCCGCGAGGTCGGCGCACTGGGTGTGTTCCGCGGGGTCGGCGCACTCGGCGTGTTCCGCGGGGTCGGCCGAAGTGCGCCCGGTGCCGAGGAGTTCGCGGTAGAGGGCCGCGACCGCCTCGGCCGAGTGCCGCACGTCGTGCGCGGTCAGTACGTGGCGGCGCCCCTGGTGGCCGAGCGATTCGCGCAGCAGCGGATCGAGCAGCGCCCTGGTGAGCGCGTCGGCCAGCGGGCCCGGCCGGCCGGCGGGCACCAGACAGTGCTCCCGGTGGCCGGGCGGCAGACTCTCGCGCGCCCCGGCCACGTCCGTGACCACCACGGGACGCCTGCACGCCATCGCCTCCAGCGGGGCCAGCGCCATGCCCTCCCAGCGGGACGGCAGCACCACCAGGTCGGCGGCCTGGTACCAGGGGACGGCATCGGCGACGGCCCCGGCGAACAGCACGCCCTCGGGCGCGAGGTGACGCAGTGGCCGCTCCTGTGGCCCGTCCCCGACGAGCGCCAGCCGGGCCCCGGGCACCCGCCGCCGCACCGAGGACCACGCCTCGAGCAGCACGTCCTGCCCCTTCTGCCGGCACAGCCGTCCCACGCAGACCACCAGCGGAGCGGCCGGATCGAGGCCGGCGAGCGGTGCGAGGGCGGCTCGTACGGTGGTGACGGCGGCGGGGTGGAAGCGCCCCGGGTCGATGCCGTTGGGGATCACCCGCCAGTGGGCGCGTACCCCGGCGCGTACGCCTCGCGCGCGCTCCGCCTCGCTGACGCACACCACGCGGGCGGCCCACCGCGCCCCCCACCGCTCCCACGCCGTGGCGACCGCCGCCGTGACCCCGCCGACCGCCTCGAACGACCAGGCGTGCGGCTGGAACACCGTCGGGATCCGCCCCCGTACCGCCAGCCGGGCGGCGAGACCGGCCTTGGCGCTGTGGGCGTGCAGCACGTCGGGCCGGACCTCCTCGACGAGGCGAGCGAGCCGGCGCACCTCACCGGGGAGCGACGGTCCCGGCGCCCGCGTGGCGGACCAGTGCCGTACGCCTGCGCCGAGTTCCCGTACTGCCTGGGCGAGGCCGTGGCCGGGACACGCGACCGTGACGTCGAAACCGGCCGCACGCTGCGCACGCACCAGCTCGGTGACCACGCGGGCGACGCCGCCGTCCACCGGCTGGGTGACGTGGAGGACGCGCGGCGAAGGGGCGGTTGCTGGCTGGTACATGCGCGGATCCCTCACGTACGGGCGGAGCCGGGGGCGGTGGGAGCGAGCGTCATCGCTTCGCCTCGACGGCGACGAAGAGCGCTCCGGCCCGCTGCCACGTGGCGCCGCACGGCGATCCGGAAGGCCGGCTGGTCACCACCGTGCGGGACCACCTGGAAGGCGTCCGGCCCGCCCTGACGGCCCGTCGGACAGGCGGACCCCAGTGCGTGTCGTGGTGGAAGACCCCGGGTGTGAGGCATGACCGGCGTTGCCTTTCACGAGAAACGTCAACTTTTCGGTTGATTCGGGAACGCGTCACTCTATCCCGCTGTTCCGTATTTACCGGGCAAGAGCGACAAGTAAAATGAAAGCGGATGATTTCGTGTCAGGTGTCCCGCCTGGCTGTTGTGACAGCCGAGGGGCCTGCCGAACTGCGGTCGGCACCACCGGCGTCACCCACCGCCCGCGACGCCCACGGCGCCGACCGCGCTCGTGAACACCGTCACCGCCGACCTGCTCGGCACCGGTCCGGCGCATCGCTTTCTCGCGTTCATAAGAAGATGAGAAACGCGGATGAGATACGGCCTTCATTCGGGTGAACCCTCGTGCGGCGTGCCGGAATTTTCTATGTACGGGGTTTCCGCGACGTTCGGGGCTCGTTAGGGGCGGTGAAGCAATTCCCGCTGGTGACTTCCGAGTTGCCGAAGAAAGGAACACGATGAAGTCTCTGAAGGCTGCCGCCGTCGTTGCCGGTTCCATGGTTCTGGCCGGTGCGGTCGCGCCCGCCGCTGCCCACGCCGCCACGGAGGTCCCGCCCGCCAGCCTCACCGGAGCGGTGAACCAGCTCACCAAGGGCCCCGTCAACCTGTCGCCGCTGCACGCGGACAACAAGGGTTCCGCGCTCGGCACGGTCAAGGGGGCGGCGGACTCCCTCACCCAGCAGGGGAACGCCCGGCTGATCGGCGGACTTCCCCTGGGCTGAGCGGTTCGGGCGCTCTTCGGTCTCAGGCCTTTACTCGGAGGCCGTCCCGGGCTTTCACTCCGGCTTTCTGCCGGACTTGCGCCTCAAGAGCCTGTGGACGAACTGGGGTCGATTCCGCCGCATGCGGGATCGGCCCTTGCTCTCGGCTTTTCATGGCGGCCCGTCGGTTTGTCCGGCGGGCCGCTTCGATGTCACGGCCTTGCCGAGGGGAAACAGTAACTCCACTTGCATTTAGGGGAAGTTATGGGTCGGCGGCCCTGCCGGGCGGGCGGAGGCCGGAGGTGCGGGCTGTCCGGACTGCTCGGCCTGTTCGGTCTGCTCGGTCGGTTCAGTCTGTTCGGTGTTCGGTGTTCGGTGTTCGGTCTGTTCGGCTGTGGGTGGTCGGAGAATCCCTCATTCGTGTGGTCGTGTTGGCGCGGGTGGTCCGCTCGGGTGAACGAGCGCATGGGTATGTTCCGGTGCGTCGATACAGTTCCGCGGTGACCTCAACCACCAGCGAAACGTGCCCTTTTCGAGCCGCCGACCTGCCGCCCCTCAAGGCCCGGTGCGCCACGCCGGCGGAGGGACCGGCCTCCTTCGGTCATCCGCGCTCACCGGGTCTGACTCCGGGAGAGCCGTGGCCGGGCCTGCGGTCGCCGAGGTCGCGTCCGGGGGAGCGGTGACCGGGGCGGTGAACACAGCGGCCGACTCCGCGAGCCCTGTGGCCGACTCCATGTGTCCGCGGCCCGCCGTCAGCCCCACGGAGGTCACGGGACGGCGGCGGGTGCTGCGGGTGCTGTTCGCGCTGGGGGCCGGAGTGACGCTGGCGCCGGTCTTGGCGGCGTCGGGGTCGGCCGGCCCGGAGGAGGCGCGGTTCGACGAGACGTATCGCGGGCGCCGTATCGTCGGCGACAGGTACGACGCCCAGCGGTCCGGGGACGCCTACTCCGGCGCGTGGCACGTCACCGTGGACGGGCGGCCGCTGCACTTGATGCGCCGGGCCGACGGCAGCTGGATGACCATGGTCGACCACTACCGGTCGTATCCGACAGTGCTCGCCGCCGCGCGCGCGGCCGTCGACGAACTCGGCCCCACCGCACGGCTGGGCGTGCCGCACGGCGGTGGCGGCCACATGGACGACAGCGGTACGCCGGGCGGGCGCAAGGGAGCCGAGAGGGATCATGGCAGTGGTGTACACGCGTAAGGACGTCAGCACGCTCACCCGGTCCGAGCGGCGTCGGCTCGTCGCCGCACTGCTCGAGGTCAAACGCCGCGGCGAGTACGACGAGTTCGTGCGCATGCACATCAAGTACTACGTTGCCGACGGCGAGACCGGCCTGCGCGCCGCCCACATGGCACCCTCCTTCCTGCCCTGGCACCGCATGTTTCTGCTGGACCTGGAGCGGGTGCTGCGCCGGGTGGACGAGTCGGTGACCATGCCGTACTGGGACTGGACGCGCAGCCGCAGCCGGACGGCCGCACCGTGGACCGAGGACCTGCTCGGCGGCACCGGGCGGCAATCCGACCGCCAGGTCACCACCGGCCCCTTCGCCTACCGTCACGGTGGGTGGCCCATCAAGGAGGGGATCACCGACGCCGAGTACCTCATGCGTGACCTGGGCCGCTCCCGGGACCCGATCGCGCTGCCGACGGCCAGGGATCTGCAGGGCGCCCTCGACGATCCCGTCTACGACACGGCCCCGTGGAACTCCACGTCCGCCAAAGGATTCCGCAACAGGCTGGAGGGGTGGGGTCCGGGGCGGGGAGCCGCTTCGTGGCGCAACCACAACCGGGTCCACCGTTGGGTCGGCGGCCACATGGTGAGCGGCGCCTCCGTCAACGACCCCGTCTTCTGGATGCACCACGCCTTCGTCGACCTCCTCTGGTCCCGCTGGCAGCAGAGGCACCAGGGCGCCCGCTATCTCCCCGAGCAGCAGCCCGCCCGGGGCGACGCCCAGCGTGGCCGCATCGTCGCGCGGCACGAGAGGATGCCGCCGTGGGACGTGACACCGGACCAGCTGGAGGATCACAGCGGGATCTACCGGTACGCGTAGCACGTACGAGCACGGGGAAGCCCCTGGCGGTCGCGTACCGTCGGGGGCTTCTCGGCTGTGGTGCCGGCTCGGACGCCGGTTCATCGAGGACGCGCTTGGTCTCAGCGCTGCGCGAACCGGACACGAAGAAGCCCCATCGGCGTTTCCGCTGGTGAGGCTGGGTTTGCGCCCCCGGCAGGACTCGAACCTGCGGCCAAGCGCTTAGAAGGCGCCTGCTCTATCCACTGAGCTACGGGGGCCGGGTGTGGTGGCCTCTGTCCTGGTGCCCGGGTGTGGGCGGGATCCGCGACCTTGCCGGGACAAGGATAGGGCTCCCGGGTCCTTGTCCCTGGCGCTTCCCCTCCGTGGCTCGATGTGGAGGTTCAGTGAAGCGGTCCTGATAATCGCAGGCAGGTACGAATCGTGCACCGCTTTTGGCGTCTGGCGCACCGGGTGTTGTGCACTCGTTATGCCTGCGCCCCAGTCGTCCCTTCCGTCCCCTGTGTCCTGTCGGCGCGCAGACATGTCTATATGCTTCAGAAAGCCTCCAAAATTGGGCATTCTTCGCATGTGGTGACCTTGGACGTACGGCCTCAGCTGCTCGACGCACTCTCCGCCCTGCGCGACCGTGTCGCCGCCGCAAGCTTTCCGCTGCCCCTGGCGGGGGCTCCACGCGCGCGTGCCAACCGCGACGAGCTTCTCGCGCAGCTCGACGACTACTTGGTGCCCCGGTTGAGGGACCCCGAAGCGCCGTTGCTGGCCGTCATCGGGGGATCCACCGGGGCCGGCAAGTCGACCCTCGTCAACTCCCTCGTCGGGCGCAGGGTCAGCGAGGCGGGCGTGCTGCGGCCGACCACCCGTACGCCGGTGCTCGTATGCCATCCGGAGGACCATCACTGGTTCAGCGGGATGCGCGTACTGCCCGACCTCACGCGCGTGTGGGTGCCCCATCAGGAACCCGGGGACGATCTGCACGCCCTGGTCGAACGGGGGGAGCGGACGCTGCGTATCGAGACCGCCGAGACGCTGCCGCCCGGGCTCGCCCTCCTCGACGCGCCCGACGTCGACTCCCTCGTCGCCGACAACCGTGTCCTCGCCGCCGAGCTGATCTGCGCCGCGGACATCTGGATCATGGTCACCACGGCCGCCCGCTACGCCGACGCGGTGCCGTGGTATCTGCTGCGTACCGCCAAGGAGAACAAGGCGACCCTGGTCACCGTTCTCGACCGGGTGCCCCATCAGGTGGTGTCCGAGGTCTCGCGGCAGTACGGGGCCCTGCTCGCCAAGGCCGGGCTCGGCGACGTCCCCCGGTTCACCGTGCCCGAGCTGCCCGAGTCCGCGTGGGGCGGGGGGCTTCTTCCGGCCACCGCGGTGGCGACCCTGCGGACCTGGCTCATCCAGCAGGTGCAGGACCCCGCCGCCCGGCAGCAGGCCATGGCCCGTACGGCGTACGGAGTCCTCGACTCGCTCAAGTCGCGCATGCCCGAGCTGGCCGGCGCGGCGGCCGCACAGTACGCCGCCGCGCTGCGCCTCACCGCGGCCGTCGACGGGGCGTACGACAGCGAGTACGCGCGCGTGAAGGGGCGTTTGCAGGCCGGGGCCGTGCTCGCGGGTGACGCGCTGAAGCGATGGCGCGCCTATCCGCTGGACTGCACCGCCGGCGAACTGCTCGACGCGCTCGTCGAAAGCCTCGGCTCGCTCCTGCTGTGCGCCGTCACGGCCGCGGACGAGCGCGTCGACGAGGCCTGGCGGCGCGAGCCCGCCTCGGGTGCCCCGGAGCTGACGGACCGTGATCCCACGCTGGAGAGCGCCGAACACCGGATCGGGATGGCCGCGCGACGCTGGCGGCGCGTCCTCGAGGAGTACGCCGAGGAAGAGGTCCGCAACCTCGACAAGAGCCTCGCGCCGGACGCCGAGGTGGTGGCCGCCCTCGTCGCCACGGCGCTGCTGGGTGGCCGGCGGGCGCGGGCCGCCGGAGAGGGGCTCGCCGAGCGGATCGGCGCGCACGGCGCCCTCAGACTGCGCGACCGGGGCGGACGGCTGCTCTCCGAGTACGTCGACACGACACTGCACATCGAACGCGAGCGCCGTCTCGCCCCCCTCGACGCGCTCGACGTGCACGCCGAGCCACAGGCCGAACTCATCGCCGCGCTGTCCGTACTGCAGAAGGAGAGGTGACCGCGGTGACTGCCGTCACTGACCACACGGATCACGCCGATCATCCCGAGGACGAGCCCACGGCGGCCGAGCGCATGGGGGGTGACGGCGCGAGGGGCGAGGGCGAAGGCACGGGAGACGTAGCTACGGGAGGCGAAGGTACGCGGGATGAACCCGTGACGGACCGGCCCGGGAAGGACCGATCGGGGAAGGACCGGCCCGGGAAGGATGAGCCGACGGGGGAGGGCTCCGGCGGGGACAACGCCGCCGGTGACGCAGACGGCGGGCACGCACGTGTGGAGCGCGATGCGCTTCACACACGCGTGAAGCGCGGTTTCCCGCCCCCGTCGGCCGCCGACGCCGACGCGTCGGGCCGTACGGAGTCCACGGAACCCGCGGATTCCACGGAGTCCGGCGAGCCCTGGGGCGACGGGCTGATCGCCCGGCGCGTGTCCGAGACGGCCGACGGGCAACAGGAGGTGGCCGCCCTCCTGGAGACCAGGAGCAAGGCCGTCCAGCCGCCCGAGCCCCTCGCGTACGACGGGTCGTTGAGGTCGCGGTTGGACGCCCTGCGCGAGCTGGTGGGGCTGTCGCGGACCCGGCTGGACAGCCGGACGCTCGCAGAGGCAGGCCGGGTACTGGACGAGGCGGTGGCGCGGCGCCGGCTGTCCGGGGAGCACACCGTCGTCGCCATCGCGGGCGCGACCGGCAGCGGCAAGTCCCAGCTCTTCAACGTGCTCGCCGGAGTGACCATTTCGGAAACCGGCGTACGCAGGCCGACCACCGCGGCGCCCATCGCGTGCAGCTGGAGCGACGGCGCGGCCCCGCTCATCGACCGGCTCGGCATCCCCGGACGGCTGCGCAGGCGCCCCCTCCAGAGCCCTGAAGGAGAGGCACAACTGCGCGGGCTCGTCCTGGTGGACCTGCCCGACCACGATTCGGCGGCCGTGCAGCACCGCGAACAGGTCGACCGGATCCTGGCGCTCGTCGACGCGGTCATCTGGGTCGTCGACCCGGAGAAGTACGCGGACGCCGTCCTCCATGAGCGCTATCTGCGGCCCATGGCGGGACACGCCGAGGTCACCTTCGTCGTCCTCAACCAGGTGGACCGGCTGCCCGGCGAGGCCGCACACCAGGTTCTCGACGACCTCAGGAGGCTGCTCGACGAGGACGGGATCGCTCTGGGGGAGTACGGCGAGCCGGGCGCGACCGTGCTCGCGCTGTCCGCCCTCACCGGGGACGGCGTCGGCGAACTGCGCGAGTCGCTCGGGCAGTTCCTGGCCGAGCGCGGGGCCGCCGCGCGCCGCATCTCCGCCGATGTGGAAGCGGCCGGTGCGCGCCTGCGGCCCGTCTATGCGACCGGTCGGCGTACCGGCCTCAGCGAGGAGGCGCGCGACGACTTCGCCGGCCGGCTCGCGGACGCGGTGGGTGCGACCGCTGCGGGCGAGGCCGCCGAGCGCGCGTGGCTGCGCAACGCCAACCGAGCGTGCGGCACGCCCTGGCTGCGGCTGTGGCGGTGGTACCAGGACCGGAGCGAACCCACCACGGGTCGCCTCAGGGTGGGCGCGCCCGCGGACGAGGAGGCGACCGCCCGACAGCGCGTGGAGCAGGCCGTACGTACGGTGGCGGACCGGGCCGCGGTAGGGCTGCCCGCGCCGTGGGCACAGGCGGTGCGCGAGGCGGCCGTACGGGGGTCGCAGGGGCTGCCGGAGGCGCTGGACGAGCTTGTGGTGCGTACGGGGTCGCCGGCGGGGCGGCCGCCGCGGCCGGGCTGGTGGCCGGTCGCCGTGCTCGCTCAGGCGTCGATGACGCTCCTCCAGGTCTTCGGCGGCCTGTGGCTGCTGGGGCAGGTGATCGGGTTCATGTCGCCGAATCTCGGGGTGCCGGTGCTGTTGATGGTCGCGGGCATCGTCGGGGGACCCGTTGTGGAGTGGAGTTGCAGGCTGGCGGCGCGGGGGCCGGCCCGGCGGTACGGACTCGAGGCCGAGCGCCGGCTGAGGGAGGCGGCCGGGGGGTGCGGCAGGGCGCGGGTGCTGGATCCGGTGGCGGCGGAGCTGCTGCGGTATCGGGAGGTGCGGGAGCAGTACGCGAAGGTCATGGGGGCCGGGGCTGGGGCTGGGGCCGGCGCGGCTGGGGTCGGCGCGGGAGCCGGAGCCGGGACGGGAGCGGGGGTGCAGGCTCGGGTGGGGTGAGGGGGGACCCGTTCGGGTGACGGAGTTGTCCACAACCGGGCGGTAGCACACAGCGCTCAGCGGGCTCGGGCCGACGGAGGCAGTCTGAACTCGCGGCGATCGCACGGACGCGGTCGTCGCGGCAGACGCAGCCGTACGGGACGGGCCCGTACGCGTATCCGCCCGGCGTGGGCGCCGGGACGAGGGAGGGGTTCGCGATGAACGAGACGATCGTGTGCGTGGTGGGGAACGTCGCCACGCGGCCGGTGTACCGGGAGCTGGCGTCGGGCGCATCGGCGCGGTTCCGGCTGGCGGTGACGTCGCGGTACTGGGACCGCGAGAAGAGCGAGTGGAAGGACGGGCACACCAACTTCTTCACGGTGTGGGCGAATCGAGCCCTGGCCACCAACGTGGGGGCGTCTTTGTCCGTGGGGGATCCGGTCGTCGTGCAGGGCAGGCTGAAGGTGCGCACCGAGGCGCGCGAGGGGCAGAACTGGACCTCGGCGGACATCGACGCGCTGGCGGTCGGCCACGATCTCTCGCGCGGCACGTCGGCATTTCGCCGTCCCTCGGCCAAGGACGGGGAAGCGGGAGTGAGCCCCGCCGCGCGGCCGGAGCCCAACTGGGAGACAGAGCCAGGAAGTCAGCCCTCGGTGGAGCACCAACCCCAGCCGGAGCCCGCTGGAGTGACGTGATGTCAGGTGCCGTCGGGTGGAGTCGACCGAACTGCGGCTTATCGGCGAAAGCGTTCCGAACGGTCCCATTGATTCGTCGATAAGCGCAGCTCACAGCCTGTGCAAGCGATAACGATTCCGAGTCGGATCGGTTATCCGATGACATGTCCGGGGAGAGCGGTGCGCCGCGTCCTTAGGATGCCGGGCATAGCTCTCGGGGCTTCTGATTCTGCTGGCGGGACCACACCCCCCACGTCAACCGGTCCTGCTCGAAGGGGAATTCTGTGTCATTTGCGTTCTCTGCGTTCTCGGCGCTGTCCGTGCGTGGACGGGGGGCCGCCCGCCTCGCCGCCGCGACGCTGGTGTCCGGCCTCGTCGCCGCGGGTGCCCTGGTCACCGCGGGCCCGGCCGTCGCCGACTCGACACCGCAGAGCGGGGGCGGCGCGACCGCCACCATGGGCGGCCTCAAGACGTACGGGGACGCGGTGATCCACGACAACGGCGGGGACGAGCAGGTCTCCGCGGGCCTGTTCGAGATGGCCGTCGACGGTGGCGGCATGCTGCAGACGTACTGCATCGACATCCACAACCCGACACAGAAGGACGCCAGGTACCAGGAGACCCCCTGGAGCGGCACATCGCTGAGCGGCAACGAGAACGCGGGCAGGATCCGCTGGATCCTGCAGAACTCCTATCCGCAGGTGAACAACCTGACGGCGTTGGCGCGGCAGGCGGGCGCGAGCGGCCTCACCGAGCAGGACGCGGCGGCCGGAACGCAGGTGGCCATCTGGCGCTACTCGGACGGCGCCGACGTGGACGCGGTCGACCCCCAGGCGGAGAAGCTCGCGGACTACCTGGAGAAGGCCGCGCGGAATCTGGCGGAGCCCGCGGCTTCACTGACCCTGGACCCGCCCGCGGTCTCGGGGCATGCGGGCGAGCGCCTCGGCCCTGTCACGGTGCACACGAACGCGGACAGCGTGACGGTGACGCCGCCGGTGGACGCCACGGCGAACGGGGTGAAGATCGTCGGCAAGGACGGCAAGGCGATCACCTCCGCCGCCGACGGCAGGCCGATCTACTTCGACGTGCCCAAGGACGCCGCGGACGGCTCGGTCGCGCTGACGGTGCAGGCGTCGACCACCGTGCCGGTCGGCCGCGCCTTCGCCTCCGAGTCCCGCAGCCAGACCCAGATACTCGCGGGCTCGAGCGAGTCGACGGTCTCCGCGACCGCGACGGCGAACTGGGCGGTCAAGGGTGCGATACCCGCGCTGTCCGCGGTGAGGAACTGCGCCAAGGGCGGGGTCGACATCACGGCGGCCGACGAGGGCGACGAGGCGTTCACGTTCGAACTGATGGGGAGCGAGTACACCATCGAGGCGGGCAAGTCGCAGACGGTGACGATCCCGCTCCAGGAGGACCAGGCGTACGACTTCACCATCAAGGGGCCGGGCGGCTTCGAGGAGCGCTTCAAGGGAATCCTCGACTGCAAGACCGAGAGCGGCGCGGGCGGCGACGCGACCCAGACGCTCAGCGAACCCAGCCCGGCCACGGTGGGCGGCACGTCCACGGACACGAACCTGGCCGAGACGGGCAGCTCGAGCGCGACGCCGTTCATCGCGGGCACGGCGATAGCCCTGGTGGTCATCGGCGGCGCGGCACTCGTCCTCGTCCGCAACAAGAAGACATCGACGCAGGACTGAGCAGCACACAGCACCTTGGTAACTCAACAGCGAGTGACGGGCCGTGACGCCATGAGCAGGCTGCGTATCGACGACTCCGGGCCGTCCCCGGGCCGGGCGAGGGCGCTCGGCAGTGATCGACGGCGACAACCAGTGACAGAGCAGCTACCGGGGCGGTCGGCGAACGTCCAGGTCACGGACCCCTGACCGAACGGGTTTCCTTCGAGGGGTGGCAGTCAGGCAAGATGGGGTGTATCTGCCCACTGCCGATTTCAAGCGTCCGGACGGTTTCTCTTGGCTGAGTTCATTTACACCATGCGCAAGACGCGCAAGGCGCACGGCGACAAGGTGATTCTCGACGACGTCACCCTGAACTTCCTGCCGGGTGCGAAGATCGGTGTGGTCGGTCCGAACGGTGCCGGTAAGTCCACCGTTCTCAAGATCATGGCGGGCCTTGAGCAGCCCTCCAACGGTGACGCGTTCCTGTCGCCCGGCTACACGGTCGGCATGCTGCTCCAGGAGCCGCCGCTCGACGAGTCCAAGACCGTTCTGGAGAACGTCCAGGACGGCGCCGCCGAGATCATGGGCAAGCTCAAGCGCTTCAACGAGGTCGCCGAGCTGATGGCGACCGACTACTCGGACGCGCTCCTGGAGGAGATGGGCAAGCTCCAGGAGGACCTGGACCACGCCAACGCGTGGGACCTGGACGCTCAGCTGGAGCAGGCCATGGACGCCCTGGGCTGCCCGCCCGGCGACTGGCCGGTCACGAACCTCTCCGGTGGTGAGCGCCGCCGTGTCGCGCTGTGCAAGCTGCTGATCGAGGCCCCCGACCTGCTGCTCCTCGACGAGCCCACCAACCACCTGGACGCCGAGTCCGTGCAGTGGCTGGAGCAGCACCTCGCGAAGTACGACGGCACCGTCGTCGCCGTCACCCACGACCGGTACTTCCTCGACAACGTCGCGGGCTGGATCCTGGAGCTCGACCGTGGCCGCGCCATCGGCTACGAGGGCAACTACTCCGTCTACCTGGAGAAGAAGCAGTCCCGCCTCAAGGTCGAGGGCCAGAAGGACGCCAAGCGCGCCAAGCGGCTCAAGGAAGAGCTCGAGTGGGTGCGGTCCAACGCCAAGGGCCGGCAGGCCAAGTCCAAGGCGCGTCTGACCCGCTACGAGGAAATGGCCGCAGAGGCCGACAAGATGCGGAAGCTGGACTTCGAGGAGATCCAGATCCCGCCGGGCCCGCGCCTGGGCTCCATCGTGGTCGAGGTGAACAACCTCTCCAAGGCCTTCGGGGAGAAGGTTCTCATCGACGACCTCTCCTTCACGCTGCCGCGTAACGGCATCGTCGGTGTCATCGGCCCCAACGGTGCCGGCAAGACCACGCTCTTCAAGATGATCCAGGGCCTGGAGACCCCGGACACCGGCACGATCAAGGTCGGCGAAACCGTCAAGATCTCGTACGTCGACCAGAGCCGCGAGAACATCGACCCGAAGAAGTCCCTGTGGGCCGTGGTCTCGGACGAGCTGGACTACATCAATGTGGGCCAGGTCGAGATGCCCTCGCGTGCGTACGTCTCCGCCTTCGGCTTCAAGGGCCCGGACCAGCAGAAGCCGGCCGGTGTCCTCTCCGGTGGTGAGCGCAACCGCCTCAACCTGGCGCTGACCCTCAAGCAGGGCGGCAACCTGCTGCTCCTCGACGAGCCGACCAACGACCTCGACGTGGAGACGCTGTCCTCGCTCGAGAACGCGCTGCTCGAGTTCCCGGGCGCCGCGGTGGTCGTCTCCCACGACCGTTGGTTCCTCGACCGGGTCGCCACGCACATCCTCGCCTACGAGGGTGACTCCAAGTGGTTCTGGTTCGAGGGCAACTTCGAGTCGTACGAGAAGAACAAGGTCGAGCGGCTCGGCCCGGACGCCGCGCGTCCGCACCGCGCCACCTACAAGAAGCTGACTCGGGGCTGATCTTGCGGCACATCTACCGCTGCCCGCTGCGCTGGGCGGACATGGACGCGTACGGCCACGTCAACAACGCGGTCTTCCTCCGCTACCTGGAGGAAGCACGTATCGACTTCCTGTCTCCCCCCGGCAAGCAGTTCAAGCAGGGGTCCGTGGTGGCGCGCCACGAGATCGACTACAAGCGGCAGCTGGTCCACCGGCGCGAGCCGGTGGACATCGAGCTGTGGATCACGGAGATCCGAGCGGCGTCGTTCACGATCACCTATGAGGTCAAGGACGCGGATCAGCTCTACGTCCGGGCCGCGACGGTGGTCGTGCCGTTCGACTTCGAGGCGCAGCGGCCGCGCCGGATCACCGCCGAGGAACGGGAGTTCCTGGAGGAGTACCGGGACGACGTGACCGAGACCGTCGCGGCATGACCGTCCTGTACCTGGCCGACGAGGGGGAGGCGGCGGACCTCGCCGCCTTCCTCGCCCGGCTGATCCACTACGACCGCGGGGCGGCGGTGCGGCTTCAGGCGTCCGGGACCGCGCTGGCGGTCTTCGGACGGCCGCCGTCCTTCGACGTCCTCGCGATCCGGACGGCGCGGCTCGGCAAGCCGTACGAGGACGGCCTCGACGTCTCGCTCGATGTGACCGTCTCGGCCGGTGAACTCCTGGAGTCCATCGACGAGTCGGCGGCCACGGCCGTCGTGCCCGCCGCGGTCACCGGGCCGCCGTGGGCCGGACTGCTCCCGCCCCGGGGCGGCTGGCAGCCGGAGCCCGGACTGCCCGCGCCGGACGCGCTGCGGGCGACGGTGGCCGCCGCGGTGAGCGAATTCCGCTCCCGCACCCAGCAGTTGCCGCCCGAAGGACGTACCCGGGCCGAACTCGACCGGATCGGGCGGGAGATCTGGTCCCGGACGCTGGGCGACACACGCCTCCCGGTGCGGGCCGCGCACGCGGCTCAGTCGCTGGGTTTCCTACGCCCTGCACCGGGCGGCACGAGCACGCCCGACGAGGCGCCGCTCGGGCTTTTCTCGTCGGGCGCGTGGCTGCGGCTGCGTACGCCGTACGGATCGATCGCGGTCCGCAGGGCGGGCCTCGGCGCGCTGGACGTCAGCGTCCGCTGACCAGGCCGCACCAGGAGCGGGCCGGGCGTCAGCTCTCCGTGTTCACCATCGAGGCCGCGGCGTACGTCAGGTAGTTCCACAGCGTGTGCTCGTGCTCCTCGGAGAGGCCGAGCTCGTCGACGGCGACCCGCATGTGCTTGAGCCAGGCGTCGTGCGCGGCCCGGTCGACGGCGAAGGGGGCGTGGCGCATCCGCAGCCGGGGGTGGCCGCGCTGCTCGCTGTATGTCGTCGGGCCGCCCCAGTACTGGATCAGGAACAGCGTGAATCGCTCCTCGGCCGGACCCAGGTCCTCCTCGGGGTACATGGGCTTCAGCAGCGGGTCCCCGGCGACGCCCTCGTAGAAACGGTGGACAAGACGCCGGAAGGTCTCCTCGCCGCCGACCTGCTCGTAGAAGGTCTGCTCCTGAAGCGTGCCGCGCCGAATCTCATTCACCCGTCCATGGTCTCAGACGCGGTGACCGAGGACTGAAGGCTTAGGACCAGCGGTCTCAGGAGGGGAGAGGCGCACCCGGTCCGAGGCGCCGGTTCCGGATCCGTCGGGTGTGGCGCTCGCCTCACGGCGTCTGCCGCAGCACAGTGGAGACATGAGCGCGCACGCACTCGACCACGACCTGGAGGCCCTCGCCGCGTCGGCGCGGGCGGTACTTCTGCGCGAGATCGACGCGAGCGGGGCCTGGGATGCCGATCCGCGGTGGCGGGAGGCGTTCGAGACGGTCCCGCGCCACCTCTTCGTGCCGTACTACTACGCGGGCGCCGTCGGCGGCTACGAGCGCCTGTGGCGCGACAGCCCCGACCCGCGCGCCCGGGAGCGCTGGGTGCGCGGCGCGTACGCCGACGCCCCGCTGGCGACCCGGGTGCGCGACGGGGAGCTGGTGTCCTCCAGCAGTCAGCCCTCCCTGATGGCGAAGATGCTCGTCGAGTTGGACGTGCGGGACGGGGACGCCGTCCTGGAGATCGGTGCCGGCACCGGGTACAACGCGGCCCTGCTCGCCCACCGGCTCGGCGACGAGCAGGTCACCACCGTCGACCTCGACGCCGAGATCACCGAGTCGGCGCGGCAGCACCTGGCCGCCGCCGGACACCACCCGGCGGTCGTCACCGGCGACGGCGCGCGGGGAGTGCCCGCCCGCGCCCCCTTCGACCGGATCATCGCCACCTGCACGCTGACGTCGATCCCGCGCCCCTGGCTCGCCCAGTGCGTTCCCGGAGCCCGCATCCTGGCGCCGTTCGCGACCGGTCTGATCGCCCTGCGGGTACGGGACGCCGGGTACGCCACCGGGCACTTCCTGCACACGCCCGCCTACTTCGTACCGCTGCGCGGTGTCGTACGGCCCGAGCAGGAGCCCCCGAACCTGGGCGGGCTGCCGCGCCGGGCCAGGGGCCACGAGCTGTTCCGGTTCCTGCTGACCCTGACCGCCGGCCGCCTCGACCCGCAGGAGGCGTACACCCTGTGGGAGCGCGAGGGGCAGCCGGGGCGCGAGCGGTACGGGGTCACGGTCGGCGACGGGCGCTCCTGGGCCTGGCTGGACGACCCCGAAGGGCCGTACACCTGGCCACTGCCGTGAATTCCGTACGCCTGCGCGGACGAATGCCGCCGCTCAGCCCCGGCGAATCGTGATCGTCGTCCACGCCCCGACGTGCACCCGGTCCCCGTCCTGGAGCGGGATCGGCACGAAGGGCTGAATCGGTTCCTCGGCGCCGTTGACCGTGGTCCCGTTGGTGGAGTTCTGGTCGACGACCGCCCAGGAGCCGTCCGGCTGCTGGACCAGGACCGCGTGCTGGTGCGAGACGCCCGGGTCCTCCGGCGGCACCGACAGGTCGATGTCGGGGGTGTCGCCGGTGGAGTGACGGCGGCGGCCGATGCTGATCTGGTTGCCGGTGAGCGTGCGCTGCTGCTCCGGCGAGTACGCGGGCAGGTTCAGGCCCGCCGCCTCGGGGCCCGAGCGCTGCATCATCGCCATGAAGTAGTCACGGTCGGGGCCGATCGTCGCGCTCCAGGTCAGCGGCTGCTGCTGGTAGCCGGGGCCGGGGGGCGCCTGGGTGGAGCCGGGCTGCGGGTAGCCGTAGCCGCCGCCCTGAGCACCGCCGGGGCCACCAGGGGAGGACGACGACGGCGGGGAGATCACCCAGTCGTCGTCACCGCCGCCGAAGGACGGGCCGCCGGGCTGCCGGGGTACGGGCGGTTGCCCGGTCTCCTGCGGGAACGCGGGCGGAGCGGGCGGACCCGGCCGCTGGAACACGGGCGGCGGTCCGGCCTGCTGGAACGACGGCGGGGCACCGGGACCACCGGTGCTCTCAGGCCCACCGGGCGCACCCGGCCCACCGGGCGCACCCGGCCCACCGGGCGCACCCGGCCCACCGGGCCCGGGCGGCGGCGGGACGGGACGAGACGGGTCGCCGCCAAAAGCGGACGGACGCGAGGAATCCCCACCGAAAGCGGAAGGACGTGATGAATCGCCACCGTAGCCGGGAGGGCGCGACGGGTCACCGCCGAAGCCGGGCTGGCGCGAGGGGTCGCCGCCGAAGCCGGGCCGGCCGGACGGGCCCGAGGGGTCACCGCCGTACGGCGGGCCCGGCGGGATCGGCTCCGCGGGCCGGTTCATCTGCGACGGGCGCGAGCTCTGGTACTCGTACGGGTCCCCGCCGGGCCCGGTCGGCTGCCCGGGGCCGCCCTGCTGGAAGCGCGGCGCGGGATTGGGCGTCGACGGACGGGGGGCCGCCGGCGTGTACGAGGTGGCCGTGTTGGTGAGGAAGTTCCACCGGCACTCCTCGCAGAACGGCGCACCGCCCTCACGGGGCGTGCGGCACTGCGGGCACAGCTCCGGCTCGGGCCCCGAGGACAGGTGCGGGCGCCCCCCGGGCTGACCCCCGGGCTGGCCTCCCGCGCCCGGAGGCGGCGGAGGCGAGCCGGGCGGCGGATAGCCGTATCCGGAAGCCGGCGGTGGTGGCGGAGGCGGCGGGGGCACGGCACCTGCCATGCGGTGACCGCAGATCTCGCACCAGTCGTCGGAACCCGACTGGTGTCCGTTCGGGCAGGTCGGCATGTCGGCGCTTCCCCCTTTCCTGTTCCGGCCGTTATGGCCGGGTTTCTCCAACCCCTCGGGATGGCCCCAGGGGGTCGGGCTCGCTGCTGTCAGTGTCCCTCTAGGTCACTTCTTTACACGAACAGTCTTTGTGGACCGTGTTTCGAGGGTCATTTCGTCGGCCTCTTCCACCTTGGCCTTCAATCGCACAGTACCTGCCGCGGCATCGACCACGTCCACCACCTTCGCAAGCAGTTTCGCAGTATCCGTGTTCCCCGACGCACTGGCGAGTTGGACGGCCCGGCCCAGTTTGGCCGTTGCTCCGTCGACATCTCCCGATTTGCGGGCGTCCAAACCCTGCTGGATGACTTGCGCCAGTTCGGCCTGACCTGTGTAGTGCGCTACCTGGGGGTTGATCGACGTGGACGCCTCCATGTCGTCGGTCCAGACCGCCCGTACGAGCCCTTGCGCGCCGAGGTTCTGGGTGCTGCCGTCGCTCTGTGGGACGACCAGGGAGATCCGGCCGGCCAGCATCTCCTGGCCGAGGCCGGCGGCGGGCACCTCCACGCACACGTGGTAGTCGCGGGACTCGTCGCCCCAGGAGCCGGTGGGGTAGTCCCCGGCGCGCGGGCCCGCCTCGGTGCGACGGTCGGTCAACTCCTCGACCGTGGGGGCCACTTGCTTCACGAACTTGATGGCCGTGCCGACGGGTGTCCACAGCCGCAGCGCGACGTCCGCGACCTCCTTGCCCATGGCTGTTTCCATCATCCGCGTGAAGTCCTCGGACAGGGCGGCCGGGTCGGCGACGATGTCGGCGGTGCCGAGCAGCGCGGACGCGATCCCGGTGACCTCCTTGACCTCCCAGTCGGTGCCGACTCCACGCGCGTCACAGGTGAAACGTCCGGCACAGGCATCGAGTGCGGCCCTGAGGTCCTGGGGCGACTCGTGTTCGTTGCGGCCGTCGGTGAGCAGGATGCCGTGCCGTATCGACACGTCCGCCGAGGACAGCAGCCGGTCGGCGAGGCGCAGCCAGGTGCCGATCGCGGTGCCGCCCCCCGCGCTCAGCTTGCGCAGCGCCTGCTTGGCCTGGTCGCGGGTGCGCGCGTCGGCGACGGCGAGGCGTCCGCCGCCGGGGTAGACCTCCTTGGCCACATGGGTGCCGCCGATCACCGCGAAGTGCACGCCGTCCCGCAGGGTGTCGATGGCCGCGGCCGTCGCGTCACGGGCGTTGCGCATCTTGGTCGGCGGGTAGTCCATCGAGCCCGAACAGTCGACCATGACGGCCACGGCCGCGTCCGGGGCAGCTCCCGACGCGTACGGACGGGGAGCGGCCACCGCGCTCTTGGTCGTGCCGCCGCCGGTCGCTGTCACCGTGACGATGGCGTTGACCTCGCGGCCGCCCTCCGGCAGGTACTCGTTCTGATAGACGTCCACCGAGAACTGCGGCGCGTTCGACTTCGAGAAATTGGCCATGCCTTCTCTGATCCCCCTCAAGAACCCCATCGCTGTGAGGTGATGACTGGTGGCGGACCGGTCCCCTCCGGTCCTGGGGTCGACCCCCGTCGCTCCCCGAGCCGGCCCCCGCCGGCCGGGAAAGCACCGTCGCGGCCCCTCAGGCGGATCCGTCCCTCAGGCGGATCCTGCCCCCTGCGGCGGGGCCGGGAACGGGAGGACGGCCACTGTTACGTTGTCGTGGCCCCCGCCGTCCAGGGCGTGGCCCACAAGCACCTGGGCGCTGTGCAGCGGCCTCAGCGCGGCGTCGAGGGGCACGATCTCCGCCATCTCCTCGGCGGCCTCCGCGTAGTTCCACAGCCCGTCGGTGCACACCACCACCACGCCCGGCCGGTCCGGCTTGAAGGAAGCGGTGTGCGGCTCCAGTTCGTACGCGTCCGCGCCGAGCCAGCCCGTGATGGCGTGGGCGCGCTCGTCCGCGTACGCCTCCGCCTCGCTCATCAGACCGGCGGCGACCATCTGCGCGGCCCACGAGTCGTCCTCGGTGAGCCGGACCGGCGGGAGCGCCCGGTCCACCGGGATCCAGTACACGCGGCTGTCGCCGACCCAGCCGACGACCAGCAGACTCGTGGTGACGACGGCGCCGACGAGCGTGCAGGCGGGCGCGTTCTGGTGCGGGGAGTGCTCCTGGGCCGTCTCCGGTTCCGTGGCCAGGGAGTTGACGGCGTGCGACGCGGCGATGATCGCCTCGTGCATGGCCTGCTGCGGATGGGTGCCGCGGGGCAGGGCGGCCAGCAGCGACTCGCCCGCGGCGCGGGAGGCGGCGAGGGACGCCTCGTCGGGGCGGGTCGCCGAGGAGACCCCGTCGCAGACGACCGCCACGACGGCGGGGGAGCCGTCGGGCAGGGCGGTCGAGGAGACCGCGAACGCGTCCTCGTTGCGGTGGTGGCGCAGGCCGCGGTCGCTGACGGCGGCGACCGCGTCCAACTCCTGCTCCATGTGGTCGCGTTCGCGTGGCTGTGCGTGGCCGCAGTTCTCGCAGTAGCCGTCGCTGTCGACATGGCCCGCGCGGCAGGCCACGCAGAGCTTGGTGCCGGCCGGGGGAGTGGGCAAGTCGGCCGTCCGTGGGTCGGCGGCAGGGCGGGGCGCTGCCAGTGGATAGTCGTCGGGCTCGGCGGGCCGGTCGAACCGTACCCCCGTCGAACCGCTCATGGCGGGTTTCCCGGCGGGCAGTTCGGAGCCGCCGGAGTCCGTGCCCGGCAGGTCGGTGGGCAGATGCACCGCGGCAGGCGCGTGGGAGCCGTCCACCTCGGGAGCGATGGGCCAGTCCACGGACGCGACCTGTGAAGGGGGCCGCGGCGTCGCGCCGTTCATGGTGAGCGTGGGCGTGTCCTGCGGCGGCACGGGCACCGCCGAGAGGTCGTACCCGCACGCACCGCAGAAACGGTCACCGGACTCGAGGGGCTCCGCGCAACTGGGGCACCTCGAAAGAGCCGTCGGCTGAGGCATCTGCGACATCAATCACACCCACGTCCGGGGGCGGTAGCGGTTGGCACGCTCCACCAGGTCGATCCTTTCCTCGCCGCCCTGCGCCAGCCGGGCCAGCGTCCGGTACGAGCGCTCCAGGCCGAAGCGGAGGCCGCGCTCGTCCAGTTCATTGCCGAGCAGTGCGCGTCCGCCGTCCGGAGGCGGAGCGGAACCCTGGCTACCGGAGAGTACCCAGTCCAGCGCGCAGCCAAGGACCTCTGTGGACAACTGCTCACGGCGCACCGCGTCCAGACCGTAGCCGTTCAGCGCCTCGACCTGCCCGGCGGCGGCGCCGAGGTCGTCCAGGAAGGACGCTTCCGGCGCTTCGTTCGTACGGTGTCTCAGGCGCGCCCGTACGGCGGCCACGCGGGCCGCGGTGTAGTGGATCGACGACTCGGGCACCGACTCCAGCGTCCGTACGGCACCGCGCCGGTCGCCGGCCGCGAGCTGGACGCGGGCCAGGCCGAACGCCGAACCGACATAGCTCGGGTCGGTCGTCCACACCAGACGGTAGTACTCGGCGGCGTTGTCCAGCTGGCCGAGCACCTCCGCGCACAGCCCGAGGGCCAGCTTGGGGGCCGGCTCACCCGGGAAGGCGTCGTAGATCGCGTCGAAGGAGAGCGCGCCGACCTCGTGGTCGCCGGTGACGAGCGCGGCCACACCGCGGTACCAGACGACCCGCCAGTCGTCGGGCCGCTCGTCCTCCAGCTTCGCGAGGACCTCCAGCGCCGTGTGCGAGTCGCCGTTCTCCAGCCGGGCGCGGATCTGGCGCAGCCGGGTCTCGACGGAGGGCGAGGGGGCGTTGCCGAGCGCCGCGACGAGCTCCAGCGGGCCGGACGTCATGAGCCCGGCGAGGAACCCGGCGTTGGGGTCACCGGGGTCGACCCGGGGGACCGGCAGCGCGAGGGCGGCGGCGGCCGTGTCGAGGGGCTTGACGAGGGTGCGCGTGCCGCGGCCCGGGACGACACCCGACGCCGTACTCGCCGCCCGGCCCCGCTTTCCGACCGGCACCACGCGCGCCCCCAGCCGCGACACGTCCCCCTCCAGCTCCGCGAACAACACCGTGTCCGTGACCTTGGTCTCGGGCCCGAACAGGGTCGACAGGGCCGGCCGGGCGCGGCCCGTCTGCAGGGACACGACCTCCCTCAGCACACCCGTCAGCTGCTCCGTCATCTCCTGCGCGGAGGCGAACCGGCGGACCGGGTCCGGGTCGGTGGCGCGGACCAGCAGCCGGTAGAACGACTCGTACTGGCGGAAGACCTCGATGTGGTCCGGGTCCGGCAGCGAGTCCACGAAGACGTTCGTGTACCCCTGGAAGTCGAAGGTCAGTACGGCGAGGGTGCGGGCGACCGTGTACAGGTCGCTGGCGACCGACGGGCCGACGTCCGCGACCTCCGGCGCCTGGTAGCCCACCGTGCCGTAGATGGCCGACTCCTCGTCGTCCATCCGGCGCACCGCGCCCATGTCGATCAGCTTCAGCTGGTTCTCGGTCTGGATCGCGTTGTCGACCTTGAAGTCGCAGTACAGCAGGTTGCGGCTGTGCAGGTGTCCGAGCGCTTCGAGCGCCTCGATGCCGTACGCGCACGCCTGCTCCACCGGCAGCGGGTCCCGCTTCCCGGTGGGCGTACGGCGGTCGTTGGCGATCTCCTTGAGGGACTTGCCGCCGACGTACTCCATGACGATGTAGCCGTCGAGCGAGCCGGTGCGCTGGTCCAGGTGTTCCACGAAGTTGTAGATCCGCACGATGTTGGCGTGCTCGATCTCCGCGAGGAAACGCCGCTCGGAGATCGCCGCCGCCATCGCGTCCTGGTCACCGGTGTCCAGCAGGCCCTTCAGCACGACCCAGCGGTCGGACACGGCACGGTCCACGGCGAGATAGACCCAGCCGAGGCCGCCGTGCGCGAGACAGCCCACGACCTCGTACTGGCCGTGCACCACGTCACCCGTGTGCAGCTTCGGCACGAACGAATACGGGTGACCGCACTTCGTGCAGAACCCCTCCGTGCGCCCCGGATGCTCGCCGCGCGCCCGCCCCACCGGCGCCCCGCAGTCGGAGCGCGAGCAGAACCGCTTGCGCTCGGGCACCTCCGGGTTCTCCAGCACCATCGCGCGCGGATCGGGCCGCGGCACGTCCGGCACCTGCACCAGGCCCATGCCGAGCCGGCTGCGCCCGGAGGTCCCGGCGGTCGAACCCGAGCTGCGTACCGACACCGAGCGGCCGGACGTCTTCCCCGACAGGGCACGCGACAGCCGACCCGACACCGAGCGCCGGGACTGCGAGGAACGCGAGGACGCCCGGGAGCTGGCGCGGGAACTGCTCCCCGAACCCCGGGAGCCCCGGCCACCGCCGGTGATCCCCGTCGCCGGCGAACCGACCATGCCGCCCGCCGCGACGACCGGCGCCAGCCCGCACATGTCGCAGTACAGCTCGCCGCCGCCCACGTCCTCGTACGACCCCGTGCAACCGGGGCGCTGGCACTTCTGCTGCGCCTCACTCACGCCGCACCACCTCCACCGCTCACGCGACGGGCCCCCTCCGGTCGGTCGGACCGCCCTGGTCGGGCACCCGCGGACTCAACAGGTCGGCGGCCGCCCGCTGATAGCGGAGCACCGCCTCCTCGGCGACCCGCAGGTCGCAGGGCGCGCTCCACAGCATGCGGCGGGCCGCGTCGTACCGCTCGATCAGCAGCGGGTCCTCCGCGAAGCCGAGCCGGGCGACCTTCGCCTTGTACGCGTCGAGGCGGCCGCGCAGCTCCGCACGGACCGCCAGAGGCGCGGTGACGGCGGTCAACGACTCGCGGGCGCGCAGCAGTTCGTCCTCCGCCCGCTGCTCCAGCGACTCCAGGAGCGGCGACAGACGGTGCCACTGGGCGTGTCTGCGGTACTCGGCGGCCGTCTGCAACTGCTCCTGAAGCGCGGTCGGCGGACCGCTGACCGCGGGCACCTCCGACGCGGCGATCTTCGCCAGCACCTCGCCGCGTGCACTGCGCGCCTCCGCGAGGGTGCGGTCCGCGCGGCTGAGGACGTCCCGCAGCCTGACGAGCCGCGCCTCCGCGTCCTGCCGGACGGTGAGCACGGCGTCGATCTCCCGGCGCACGTCCTCCAGGGCGCGCGCCTCGCGGTCGTACGTCGTCGTGTCCGGACGTCCGCCGCCGGGCGCCGAACTCCCCGGCGCCGGAACCCAGTACGTCAGCGGGTCGGAGATGACCTCCTCGCGCAGCCGGGTCAGCGTGCGGGTGATCCGCTCCAGGTCGTCGCCCGCCGGGTGCTCGCCGGGGCGCACGCCCACCGAGTGCGCGAGTCGCCGGGTGCGCTGCAACTCCGCGGCCAGTAAATCGATCCGCGCGGGCAGCGCCGACCACACCGCGTCGGCGGCGACGACCATGTCCAGCGACGATGCGTACAGCTCGTTCATCCGGTCCACGAGCGCCGCCAGCGTGAACTGCTCGCTGAGCTTGCCGGTGCCCGCGAGTGTCGGCGCGTTCGCCGTCGCCGTCGTGCTGCCCGCCACCGTGACGGTCGCGCCGCGCAGGATCCCGGTCAGCTCGACCAGGTCCTCACGGCTCGACCAGCGCCGGCGCGAACGGATGTCGCGCGCCGAGCGCAGCGCGTCCGAGTACGCGTCGAAGTACGCCCACAGCAAGGTGATCGACGCCTCGGCGGCCGTCCAGCGCTCCTTGGTCGTGCCCGTGAGCTCGGCGCCTTCGAGGAGTCTGCGGCCCGCGTGGTCCTGGAGGGCGAGGAGCGAGGTCTCGATGGCCTCGTGCTCCGCACCGAGCCGCGCCAGCGCACGGTCCACCTCGTCCCGGTCCAGCACCGGCTCGGGGGGTCCCGTGACGCCCATCGATCACCTCTCGCTCTCGGTCGTTCCCTGCGCGCCTGTCCGGTGCGCCCGGGTAACTCTCGGGTGGTATCAGGTCGGTTGCTTCTTCTAGGAGGCGGGCGGTTTCGACGGTCCCGAGTTCTTCCCCAGGGTCGGGGACAGCCAGGTGTCGTACGAGGCCTGCCAGCCGCTCCTGCGGTAGTCCACGAGTACCTGGTTGACCCGGCGTACCAGATCCTTGGCGTCCAGTTTCATCGCCACGCCGTAGTACTCGTCGGTGAAGGCGGCGCCCTTGAGCTCGACCGTCGGGTCCTGCGCGGCCTGGCTCGCGGCGAGCGCGCCGTCGGTCACCACCGCGTCGACCTGGCCGAGCTGGAGCCTTACGAGGCAGTCGAGTTGATTGGGGACGGGTTCGGACATGCGGGCGGACACGACGAGCCTGCCCGCCTTCCGGTCGGCGGTCAGCGTGTCGAACGCCGTCGAACTCGCCGCCGTGCAGATCCTCTTGTGCGCGAGCGACTTGTCGTACCCCGTGATGCCGGACTTCTTCGGGGCCAGGACCTGCTGGCCCGTGCGGAAGTAGGGGTCGGAGAACGCCACGTCCGCCAGCCGCTTGCAGGTGATCGTCATGGTGCGTACCACCATGTCGACCTGCCCACTCCTGATCGCTTCGATGCGCTGGTTGGTGGGGATGGCGTGGAACCGGACGTCGGCGTTCGGCTTGCCGAGGATCTCGTCCGCGATCCGGTGGGCGAGGTCGATGTCGAAGCCCTCGAGGTCGCTGCCCTTCTTGGTGCTGTTCGGGTCGCGGTAGCCCCAGCGGTAGCTGTTCTGGTCGACACCGACCGACAGATAGCCGCGCTTCTTGATGGCCTTGATCGCCGCGCCGCTCTCGTCGTTCGAGGCCGGCGGGCTCTTGCGCTCGGGGTGGTCGCAGGTCTCGTCCCTCACCTGCGTGCCCTCGGCCACGCCCTGGCCGCCGACGCCCGCACCGCCTTCCCCGCTCGCACGGGTGAGCGGCAGCAGGACGAAGACGGCGGTGAGGAGGCAGGCGACGGCCATCGCCCCTACGCCGCCCCAGCCCTTCAGGCTCGCCCTCAGGCGTCGTGCGGTCATCGCGGCTCCCCCTCTCACCGGTACTCCGAAAGCCTGCGCCCGATGCCCAGCACCGCGCCCGCCGCGCCCAGCACGGCCAGCACCGCGGCGCCCACCGAGAGCCCGGTCATCGCGTCCCGGCCGTCGCCCGCCGCCTGCTTGAACTCGGTCTCCTCGTGGGCGAGGGCCAGCTCCAGGTTGTGGTCGACGCCGTCGAAGCACTCGCCCGTCGGCTTGTCCGCCTTGGAGCCGATGACCTTGTCCAGCGCGGCCTGGTAGTTGCCGGAGTCGTCGGCCGCGCGCGCTTCCCGGTGGCGCGACTGCCACTCCTCCATGTTCCCGGTGGCGGCCGTCACGGGCTGCCCGCCCGCCTGGTCGTCGGCCAGCGACTTCGCCTCGGCGAGGCCCGCGGAGAGCTTCTTCATGTCCTGCTTGAAGTTGTAGTCGAAGACGTCCTCGACGCTCTCGTCGGGCAGGGTCTTGGTCTCGGCGCCGCGGCTGACCAGGGTCAGGTTCTCGTTGCCCCGCGCGTTCAGCGACGCGATCCGGGCGTCGTGCAGCACGTTGAGCGAGCGCACTCCGTGGTCGTACGACGAGTCGAGGCCGGCGCGCGCGACGGTGTGTCCGACGACCAGCCAGAGCAGGACCACCGCGGAGGCGGCCGTGGCGGCGACCAGGCCCTGGTTCAGCACCCGGTTCGTACGCCGGTAGTTGCGGCGCTGGGCCCAGCCGAGCGCGGCGAGAGCGAGGACGCCGAGGCCCATCGCGGCCCACGGGTACGGCGTCGCGCTGTCGTAGTCCGAGCGCAGCCGCTGGTTCTCCTTGGTGTAGAGATCCTGCGCGGCCGGCAGCATCTTCTGCTGCATCGTGTCGTTCGCGTACCGCAGATAGGCCCCGCCCAGCGGGAAGCCCTGCCGGTTGTTGGCGCGGGCCCGCTCGATCAGGCCCTTGTACTCGGGCAGCAGTTTGTTGAGCTTGGCGATGGTGTCCGCGGAGGGCGAGCCCGGCTCGGAGTTGGCGGCGGCGACGACCAGCTTGTCGGCGGCCGTCCTGATGTCGTCCTCGAAGCGCGTGCGGGAGCCCGCCGGCTCCTCGCCGCCCGCGAGGAAGCCGCTGGACGCGGTCGTGTTGGCGTCGGCGAGCGAGCGGTAGATGTCCGCCGCGCCCGCGCTCAGCGGCTGGCTGCTGTGCAGCACGTCGTCCGCGGCGGCCGAGCGGTCGGTCATCTGCCAGGCGGTGACCGCGCCGAACGCGACCACGAGCAGGGCCAGGACGGCGCCGATGAGGCGCAGCCGGCCGGGCTCGGTCGTCGCGGCGGCCCGCAGCTGGTCGACGCCCTCCGCCCAGGCCGTGCGGCGGGGCGGGGCGGGGTCGGGGCGGCCCTGTGACGCACGCGCGCCGGGCGCTTCCCGCGCGCCGGGCACGCCGGACCGCGGCAGGGCCGGCGTCGTCGGTGCGGCCTGGGCCGGTGGCGCGCTGCCTTTCTGCGGGTGTGTCACTTGACCTCCCCCATGGTCATCCGCCGGTCACCCCCGCCCGGTGCCGCGGGGGCACGGACAGAGGTGCACGGCCGCAAGTATCGCCGCCGGGACTGACATCCGCACAGGCCTTCACACGATCTTGTTCGGATCGCGGCGCGGTCGTGCGGATTCCGGCGCACGGCAGTACTCCCCGCGCCATCCTCCGGTCATGAATACGCGACCCTGTATCTGTTCGGTTCCCGTACGAACGGGGAGGTTCACGCCCTCATGTCCCGCCCGCCCCGCCCGCCCCGCCCGCCCCGCATGCACCTCACGCCCCTACGCCCCTACGCTCCTTCGTAGTGTGCCCGTACGCGCGCGTGGACCTCCTCCGGGGCGTGCACGTGGTCGAGGCCCAGCAGGGCCGCGCCGAGGACCGGCCCTGCGGTGACCACCCGGGGTACCGCCTTGGGGGCGCGGGCCGCCAGCAGGTCCCTTATCCGGTCGTCGAGTTGGGGGTGGCGGGCCGCGAGGACGCTGCCGCCGAGCAGCACGGGGGTCTCCTCCGCGAGCAGGTCGAGGCGGGTCAGGGCGACCACGGCCATCGCCACCACCTCGTCCGCCAGCCGGTCGACGACGGCCCGCGCCACCGGGTCGCCGTCGCGAGCCGTGGCGAACAGGACGGGTGTCAGCTCATGGCGCCGGGAGTGCTCGATGTGCTCCAGGTGGAGCGCCTCGATCAGCGCGTACATCGACTCCAGGCCGAAGTGCGCGGGGAGCGTACGGGCCAGGGCCGTCGGGCCGCCCCGCCCGTCCTCCGCCCGCGCCGCATGCCACAGGGCCTCCTCCGCCAGGGCCCAGCCGCCGCCCCAGTCGCCGGAGATGCGGCCGATGGCCGGGAAACGCGCGGTGCGGCCGTCGGGGCGCATGCCCACGCAGTTGATGCCCGCGCCGCACACCACCGCGACCCCGTGCGGCTCGGCGACGCCCGCCCGCAGGATCGCGAAGGTGTCATTGCGCACCTCCACACTCGTGCCCCACGCGCGCGCGTGCAGGGCGGCCGCCAACTGCTTCTCCTCGACGGGGAGATCGGCGTTCGCCAGACACGCCGAGACATGCGTGACCGAGGTGACGCCGGCCGCGGCGAAGGCCCGGCCCACCGCGTCGGCGACCACGTCCACCGCCGTCTCCACCCCCACCGCCGGGGGACGGAACCCGCCGCCGCGCGCGGCGCCGACGACCGTGCCGTCGGCGGCCACGACCGCGACGTCGGTCTTGCTGTTCCCCGCGTCGATCGCGAGCACGCTCGCTCCGTCGAGGGCGGGGACGTCTGTGCTCACGCCCACGCGAGGTGCTCCCGGTTGTGCGCGATCAGCCGGTCGGTGAGGGCGTCGGCGTACCCGTACTGGCCGATCAGCGGGTGCGCGAGCAGCGCCCGGAACACCCGGTCGCGTCCGCCGCGCAGCGCGGCCTCAAGGGCCAGGTCCTCGTACGCCGTGACGTTCGCCATCAGCCCCGCGTACAGCGGGTCCACCGGCGGCACCGGCAGCGGGGTGGGGCCGTGCGGGCCGACCGCGGCCTGCACCTCGATCACCGCGTCGTCGGGCAGGAAGGGCAACGTGCCCTTGTTGTAGGCGTTCACCACCTGGTACGGGCTGCCTCCCCCGCCCAGCAGCGAGGCCGCGAGGTCCACGGCCGCCTCCGAGTAGTACGCGCCACCCCGCTCGGCCAGCAGCGCCGGCTTCTCGTCGAGCGCGGGGTCGCCGTACATCTCCAGCAACCGCCGCTCCATCCGCGCGACCTCCGCGGCCCGCGAGGGTTTGGTCCCGAGCTCTCGTACGACCTCGTCGTGCGCGTAGAAGTAGCGCAGGTAGTACGAGGGGACGACGCCGAGCCGGTCGACGATGCTGCGCGGCAGGCGCAGGTCGCCCGCGACGGCGTCACCGTGCTCGGCGAGCAGCTTGGGCAGGACGTTCTCGCCCTCGGGGCCGCCCAGGCGCACCCCGGTCTCCCAGGTGAGGTGGTTGAGGCCGACGTGGTCGAGGTGGACGTCGGCGGGGGCGACGCCGAGCAGCCCGGCGAACTTCCGCTGGAAGCCGATCGCCACGTTGCACAGCCCGACGGCCTTGTGACCGGCCTGGAGCAGGGCGCGCGTCACGATCCCCACCGGATTGGTGAAATCGATGATCCAGGCGTCCGGGTTGGCGCGGCGGACGCGCTCGGCGATGTCCAGCACCACCGGCACCGTGCGCAGCGCCTTGGCGAGACCGCCCGCGCCCGTCGTCTCCTGGCCGACGCAGCCGCACTCCAGCGGCCAGGTCTCGTCCTGCTCGCGTGCGGCCTGTCCGCCCACGCGCAGCTGGAGCAGCACCGCGTCGGCGCCCTCGACGCCCGCGTCCAGGTCGGACGTGGTGACGATCCTGCCGTCGTGGCCCTGCCTGGCGAAGATGCGCCGGGCGAGGCCGCCCACCAGTTCGAGGCGGTCGGCGGCCGGGTCGACGAGGACCAGTTCCTCGACGGGCAGCGTGTCCCGCAACCGGGCGAAGCCGTCGATGAGTTCGGGGGTGTACGTGGACCCCCCGCCCACAACTGCCAGTTTCATACGTCAGCCCTTCACTCCGGTGAGCGTGACACCCTCGACGAACGCCTTCTGCGCGAAGAAGAACACGAGGATCACGGGGGCCATGACCAGGACGGTCGCGGCCATGGTGAGATTCCAGTCGGTGTGGTGCGCGCCCTTGAACGACTCCAGGCCGTAACTCAACGTCCAGGCGCCCGGGTTCTCGGACGCGTAGATCTGCGGGCCGAAGTAGTCGTTCCAGGCGTAGAAGAACTGGAAGAGCGCGACGGCCGCGATGCCCGGCCTCGCCATCGGCAGGACGACCTTCAGGAGGGTCCTGAGGTCCCCGCAGCCGTCGACCTTCGCCGCGTCGAGGTACTCGTTCGGGATGGTCATCAGGAACTGGCGGAGCAGGAAGATGGAGAACGCGTCCCCGAACGCCATCGGGATGATCAGCGGCCACAGCGTGCCCGACAGATCCAGCTGCTTCGCCCAGAACAGGTACATCGGGATGATGATCACCTGGGGCGGCAGCATCATCATCGAGATGACCAGCATCAGCGACAGATTCCGCCCGCGGAAGCGGAACTTGGCGAGCGCGTACGCCACGGGGATCGACGACACGACCGTGATGACGGTGCCGGCACCGGCGTACAGGAGTGTGTTCTTCCACCAGGTCAGGAAGCCCGGGGTGTCGAACACCTTCCGGTAGTTGCCCCACTGCCAGGTGTGCGGGATCAGATCGCGGCTGAGCGCCTGGGTGTCGCTCATCAGCGAGGTCAGGAACACGAACACGAAGGGGAGGACGAAGAAGAGGGCCGCCGCCACGCCCAGCGAGTGGACCGCGACCCACTCCAGCAGGGCCCGGCGCCGGGCGGTGCGCTCGGCCGGGGAGACCGTTGTCGTCAACTCCACCGGCTTGTCCAGCACTTGGGTCATGGTCAGTCACCTGCCTGGATGAGGCCGCCCCGGCGCCGCATCAGGAACGCGGTGAACACCATGGACAGGGCGAACAGCACGAGCGCGACCACACAGGCGGAGCCGTAGTCGAAGCGCTGGAAACCGAGGTTGTAGACGAGCTGGGGCAGGGTGAGCGTCGACTTGTCGGGGTAGCCCGGCTCGAACTGCGTACCGGCGCCCTGGATGACGCCCGACGCGACCTTTCCGGCGATCAGTGGCTGGGTGTAGTACTGCATGGTCTGGATCACGCCGGTGACCACGGCGAACATCATGATCGGCGAGATGTTCGGGAGCGTCACGTACCGGAAGCGCTGAAGGGCCGACGCGCCGTCCAGCTCCGCCGCCTCGTACTGCTCCTGGGGGACGTCGAGCAGTGCGGCCATGAAGATGACCATCAGGTCGCCGATGCCCCACAGGGCGAGCAGGGTCAGGGCGGGCTTGGACCAGGTGGGGTCGTTGAACCAGCCGGGCGCCGGGATGCCCGCCTTCTCCAGGATCGAGTCGACCGGCCCGGTGCCGGGGTTGAGGAGGAAGGCGAAGGCCATGGTGGCGGCGACGGGCGGGGCGAGGTAGGGCAGGTAGAAGAGGGTGCGGAAGACGCCCGTGCCCGTCTTGATCTTCGTGATGAGGAGCCCGACGCCCAGCCCGAAGACGACGCGCAGGCTCACCATGACGAGGACCAGCCACAGGGTGTTGCGCAACGCGGGCCAGAACAGCGGGTAGTGCTCGAAGACGTACGTCCAGTTCTTCGTCCCGCTCCACGTCGGCGGCTTGAAGCCGTCGTAGTGCATGAACGAGAAGTAGACCGTCGAGATCAGCGGATACGCGAAGAAGACCGTGAAGCCGATCAGCCAGGGCGACATGAAGGCGGCCGTCCTGAACGCCGCCCGGCGGCGTTTGGCACGCAGCGTGTACGTGGTCATGGCTACTTGGCCTGCGCGATGTCCGTGTCGATCTGCTTCGCGGTCCCCGCCAGGCCCGCCTTGAGGTCCTTGGCCCTGCCGCTCTCGTAGGCGTAGCCGAACTCCTGGATGGTCACGAGGTACACACCGCCGTTGACGGAGGCGGGAGTCGTGGTCGAGTTCGGGTCGGCGGCGATGTCCAGGAACGTCTTGAAGCGCGGGTCGTACGTCAGCTTCGGGGACTTGAGGGCCGCGAGCGTGGAGGGCACGTTGTGGATGTCGTTGGCGAAGCCGACCACCGCGTCCGTGTCCGTGGTCATGTACTTCACCAACTCCCAGGCCGCGTTCTGCTTCTTGCTGGTGGCGGCGATGCCGGTGATGGTGCCGGTGATGTAGCCCTTGCCGTACTGGTCGGCCCGGTCGTCGGGGACGGGCAGTGGCGCGACCCCGATCTCGAAGTCAGGCTTGGCCTCCTCGGCCATGCCCAGGCGCCACTCGCCGTCCAGCTGCATCGCGACCTGGCCGGTGTGGAAGGGGTGCTTGGGGCCCCACTCGTCACCGAGCGTGGCGCGGTAGGTCTCCAGCTTCTTGTAGCCGCCGAGCTCGTCCACGAGCTTCTTCTGGAGTGTGAACCCGGCCTCGAACGCGGGGTCCTCGGCGACGTTCGACTTGCCGCTCCGGTCGAAGTACGTCGGCGAGAACTGCGCGAAGTAGTGCTCGGTGGTCGATTCCCAGCCGTGGTAGTTCGGCATGAAGCCGAGCTGCTTGTAGGAGTCGCCCTTGGTGAGGGTGAGCTTCTTGGCGTCCTTCTCGAATTCCGACCAGGTCTTCGGGGGGCTGGTGATCCCGGCCTTCTTGAAGGCGGTCTTGTTGTAGTAGAGCCCGTACGCGTCGCCCAGCAGCGGCGCCGCGCAGCGGTTGCCGTCGAACTGGGTGTACTCGTTCATCGCCTTCGGGAAGGTGGTGGCCGGGTCGACGCCCGCCTTCTTGAAGAAGGGGTTGAGGTCGACGAGGGCACCGGAGGAGCAGAACTTGCCGACGTTGTTGGTGGTGAAGGAGGAGATGACGTCCGGGGCCTTGTCACCGCCGGCGCGCAGCGCCTGGTTGATCTTGTCGTCGGTCATGTTGGCGACGATGTCGACGTGGATGTTGGGGTGCGCCTTCTCGAAGCCCGCGACCAGCGACCGCACGGCCTTGACCTCGCCCGGCGCGCTCCACGCATGCCAGAAGTTGATCGTCGTGTCCTTGGACGCGTCGTCGTTCGCGCCGGCGTCGGACTGGCCGGTACAGGCGGTGGCGAGGAGGGCTATCGAGGCGGACGCGGCCAGCGCGACAGCCACCTTTCTGGACATTGCGGGCATGACGGGGTCTCCCTCGGAGGGGCGGGCGGGACGGGGCGAGTGCGGGCTCGGGCTTGGGGGTGATTCGGCGAGAGGTGCGCTCGACGGGAGGTGTACTCGGTGGGAGGTGCGCTCGACGGGAGGTGTGCTCAGCGGGAGGGTGTACTCAGCGGGAGGTGTCGAAGACCTCGTCGCGGGTGGCCGCCAGCGCGCTCTCCAACGCGCCGCGCAGCACGGGGTGTTCGTGGACGTCGCCGACGACGAGGCGCGGCCGGGACGCGGCCAGGTCCTCCAGCTCGGCCTGCACCAGGGCCCGCAGCGGCTCGCCGCCCCTGCTGAGCGAGGTGCCGCTGAGGACGACGAGTTCGGGGTCGAGTACGGAGACCAGCGAGGCGAGACCGGTGGCGAGACCGGTGGCGTACGTGCGCAGCAACTGCCGGTAGGGGCCGTCGTCGTGGCCGGCGGCCCGCTCGACGAGGGTGGCGGCGACCTCGGCGTACGGGCCCGGCGGTATGTCCTCGATGCCGAGCTCGCGGGCCAGCTCGGGTATGGCCTGGGAACCGGCCAGCTCCTGGTAGCCGCCGCTGTTGGCCCGGGTCACCTGGCGGACCAGGGGTGCGCCGGGCACGGGCAGGAAGCCGACCTCGCCGGCGCCGCCGGTCCAGCCGCGGTGCAGCCGGCCGCCGAGGACGAGGGCGGCGCCGAGTCCGCCCTCGTTCCACAGCAGTACGAAGTCCGCGTGCCCGCGCGCCGCGCCCAGCCGCTGCTCGGCGATCGCGACGAGGTTGACGTCGTTCTCGTACTCGACCGGCATCGGCAGTGCGGCGGCGAGTTCGTCGAGGAGGGTGGGGGAGTGCCAGCCGGGGAGGTGGGAGGCGTAGCGCAGCCGGCCGGTGTTGGGGTCGAAGGCGCCGGGGGTGCCGATGACGAGCCGGTGGATGTCGTCCCGGGCCAGGCCGGCGGCCTTCACCGCGCCGTCCAGGGCGTCGGTGACCTGCCGTACGACGGGCTGGGCCGGGCGCCGGCCGGGGGTCGGCAGTTCGTACGCGCCCACGGTCCGCCCGGTGACGTCGGCGACGGCGGCGAGGATGCGCTCGGGGGTGACGTCGAGCCCGGCCGCGTGGGCCGCGCCCGGATTGACCACGTAGAGCTGGGCGTTGGGTCCGGGGCGTCCTTCGCTGGTGCCGGTCATCAGGACGAGCCCGGCGGCTTCGAGGCGGGCCAGGAGCTGGGAGGCGGTGGGCTTCGACAGTCCGGTGAGCTTGCCTATGCGGGTGCGGCTGAGCGGGCCGTGCTCGAGGAGCAGGTCGAGGGCGGCGCGGTCGTTCATGGCGCGCAGGACGCGCGGGGTGCCCGGCGTGCCGGCGGATCCTGCCATGTGTGTCGCCACCTGCCTTTCGACTGCCCAGCTTCCCAGCGTGACCGCCGGGAAGTCCATCGCGAGATCATTGTTAGGAAAGTTTCCTATTGGTGGGAGGAACGTAGGCCGGGGGTGGCGGAGGCGTCAATACCGGCCACGGGCGGGCAACCAAGTCGTTACGTGGCAGCCCGCGGCCGTGCGGGAGATCTCCCCCCTCCCCAGCCGGTGCACGACGGGGCAGACGCGCTCGGCCCGGCGGAAAGGGGCGCGCGGGGGCGCAGTTGCCGGAACGCACGCCCTTTGACCGGCTGAGAGCGCGACGCGCGGAGAGGTGGCTACGGGTTCCCTGTACGCGCGGAGAGGCGGCGACGGGTTCCCCGAACATGCCGAGAGGCGGCGCCCCGTGTGTCCCGGGCGCCGCCTCTCTCGTACGGCCTGCTTCTCTGTAGGGCCTGTTTCTCTCGTACGGCCTGTTTCTCTCGTGCCGCCTACTTCGGCGCGGGGCGCACGGGCGGCGTGAGCGGGGATGCCGCCTCCGCCTGCGGGGACGCCGTGTTCGAGTAGACCGAGGGGGCCGCGACCGTCGCCGTCGGGTCGGGGACCGGGTCCCCGTCCGGCTGGGACGGGAGGCCGCCCACGATGCGGATGTCCGCCGCGTCGAAGGCGCGCTTGATGCGCCAGCGCAGCTCGCGGGCCACGGCTGCAGCCTTGCCCGGCATCGTCTTCGCCGAGACATGGACCACCATCGAGTCCAGCAGGACGCTGTCCAGGCCGAGGACCTCGATCGGGCCCCAGAGGAGCTCGTTCCAGGGCTCCTCCTTGCTCATCCGCTCGGCGACGTCGTCGAGCGTGGCCTTCACCCGGTCCAGATCCTCGGAGGCGCGGACGGTCACGTCCACGCCCGCCGTCGCCCAGCCCTGGGAGAGGTTGCCGATGCGCTTGACCTCGCCGTTGCGGACGTACCAGATCTCGCCGTTGTCGCCGCGCAGCTTGGTCACGCGCAGGCCCACCTCGATGACCTCGCCGGACGCGACGCCCGCGTCGACCGTGTCGCCGACCCCGTACTGGTCCTCCAGGATCATGAAGACGCCGGAGAGGAAGTCGGTGACCAGGTTCCGGGCGCCGAAACCGATCGCGACACCCGCGACACCGGCCGACGCCAGCAGCGGGGCCAGGTTGATCTCGAAGGTGCCGAGGATCATCAGGGCGGCGGTGCCGAGGATCAGGAACGACGCCACCGAGCGGAGTACCGAGCCGATCGCCTGGGAACGCTGGCGGCGGCGCTCCACGTTCACCAGGAGACCGCCGAGCGCCGTGCCGTCGACCCCCTCCGCCGTGCGGCTCATGCGGTCGATCAGCTTGGTGATCGCCCGCCGCACCACCACTCTCAGCACGCCCGCGATCACCAGGATCAGCAGGACGCGCAGACCGATCGCCAGCCACGTGGACCAGTTCTGCGAGACCCAGCTCGCGGCGTTCGTCGCGCTGTGCTGGGCGTCCTGGAGCGTGGCGGTGGCCGGGTCCGTCGTCTGCGAGGGAGACGGGGACGGTGTGACACCGGCGGCCAGTAGGACGGCGGGCAAGGACACGGCAGGTACCTCCAGGTGCTGCGTCTGCCCCCGGCGAAGCGGTCAAGGTCGTCAAGGTCACGGAAATGTCACCGGACGGGCAGACCCACCACACTAACGGGGCATCGTGTGTGGATCGTTGCGATGTTCGAGGGAGAGACCGTGCTCACCTGGGGATGAACGGGGTGTGGTCCCGGGGAGCAAGAAAGGTGTGGTCGAAAACACTCCCAGCCCGTTACCGGGACATGGTGGCGCTTCCACCAGGCAAGAGGGGAGACTGACTGCAGATCGTCCCGGCGCGAGCCACGCGCCGCCGGCGTACAAGGAGGCATCCGTGCCGCATGTCCTGGTCCTCAACGCGTCGTACGAGCCACTCGGCGTCGTACCGCTCCGCCGCGCGCTCGTCCTCGTCCTTGAGAACAAGGCAGTCTGCCTCGAGGAATCCGGCGCCTTCATGCACAGCGCAACCGTTACTGTCCCCGCACCCAGCGTGGTCCGGCTGAAGAGGTTCGTACGGGTCCCTTACCGGGGGCCCGTTCCGCTGACCCGGCGGGCGTTGTTCGCCCGCGACGGCGGCCGGTGCATGTACTGCGGTGGCGTCGCAACCAGCGTCGACCACGTCATCCCGCGCAGCCGCGGGGGTCAGCACGCCTGGGACAACGTGGTGGCGTCCTGCCGCCGCTGCAACCACGTCAAGGCCGACCGCCACCTCTTCGAGATCGGCTGGCGGCTGCGCCACAAACCCGCTCCGCCCACGGGTCTGGCCTGGCGCATCATCGGCACCGGGCATAGGGACCCGCGCTGGCTGCCCTACCTACAGCCGTACGGCGCGGACGACGCGATGGCCCGGATCGACGGCATCTCCGCCTGACGACCCGGGCCTTCGTATTGCCCGCCCGCCTTTGGCCCGCACGCCTTTCGGTCCGGCCCCGGAAGTCCCCTGTGCCCCCGGGGCCGGACCGTCGCGCGTCCGGTGTCGGCCGGGTCCGGTGGCGGCCGGGCCGGACGCATCCCGTGCCGGACAGTCAGGCGTAGCGCAGTTCCGCCGGGTGTACCGAGCGGCGCAGACGCGGCAGGGAGGCCGCCGCGGCGAGCAGGCAGGCCGCGTACACGGCCGGCGGCACCAGCAGCGGCAGCACGGGTATGCCCTCACCGAACGCCGCCGCGTACAAGACGCCGATGCCGATGCCGCCGAGGCCGGCCAGCGCCACCGCGGGGGCGAGCGGCAGGGCGGTCTCCAGGAGCAGGGCCTTGGCCAGGACCGGCCTCGGCACCCCGGCGGCGGCCTGCGCGGACAGGCCCCGGCGGCGCGCGGCGAGCGATTCCGCGGTGCCTACGGCGAGCCCCGCGAGCGTGATCCCCAGGGCGACGAGGATGGCGGCTCCCGTCAGATTGATGCCGGTGGTGTAGAAGGACATGTTGTCGGCGAACATCCGCCTGTCGCGCCCGGTCAGGCCGGCGAGCAGCGTTTGACGGATGCCCACGAATGCCGTCCCGACGACGGTCACCAGCAGGACGGCGGCATGGGTGCGGGCGGCGGCCCACGGGTCGTCGCGCAGCCGTTCCGCCGCGATCAGGGTCGCCGGGTTCCCGGTGCGCGCCGCGAGGAGCCGGCCCGTGAGCCGGGCGGTGGCGCCGGTCAGCCAGACGGCGCCCATACCGGTGACGACCACCACGGTGAAGATCAGCAGCGGGGCCGTGCCGAACCCGCCGAAGGTGCCCGGAGTGATGACGAGGCCCACGGTGAGGAGGACCAGCGCCGCCGCGATGAACGCGAGGCCCGGACCCCGGCCCTTGCCCGGTTGCGGGCGCACCCGGCGCACCCAGCCCAGCGGGGAGGCGATCACCCGACGCAGCGCGAGGGTGCTCACCAGCACGCCCAGCAGCGGTACGGCCACCATGACCAGCGCGAACCCGGCCCAGACCGTCGCCGGCGGATGCTGCCACTGGCTCAGCAGGAGCAGCGCGGCGAAGACGGTGGCGACCACCGAGCCGAGCAGACAGGTGAGCCCCGCCTCCAGGGCGGCGATCCGCCGCACCTGGCCCGGCGTGGCGCCCGCGAGGCGCAGTCCGGCCAGCCGCCGGTCGCGGTGCAGTGCGCCGATGCGGGCGCACTGCCCGAGGAAGCCGAGCACGGGGACCAGCAGGAGCAGCAGCGTGAGGATCACGCCCGAGCGCTCCCCGGGCTGGTTCAGCAGCCCGTTCGCGAGGGGCACGTTGTACTGCCCCCGGAGCGAGACGATCGCCGTCGCGCCCAGGGCGAGCCCCGTGGCGCCCATCGCGCCCACCGCCGTGAGCGCGACCCGCCACCACTCACGCCGGTCGGAGCCGCGGATCAGCAGCAGGGCGAGCCGGAGATCGGTCCTCATCGAGTCACCTCCGCCGACGTGTCGGCCCCGCTCGGGAGGTGTCCGGCGGCGATCACGACCCCGTCCCGCAGCGACACCTCCCGGTCCGCGTACGCCGCCACCTGCGCGTCGTGCGTGATCAGCAGCACCGCCGTGCCGGACTCGCGGGCCGTGTGGGTCAGCGCGGTCATCACCTGCTCCCCGGCGAGGGAGTCGAGCGCGCCGGTCGGCTCGTCCGCGAAGACCGCCTTCGGGCCGGTCACCAGGGCCCGCGCCAGGGAGACCCGCTGTGCCTGGCCGCCGCTCAGCTCGCCGGGCCGCGACTCCTCCTGCCCGCGGACGCCGAACCGCTCCAGCCATTCGCCCGCCCGCTCCTGCGCCGCCTTGCGTGAGGTGCCCGCGAGGAGCAGGGGCAGCGCCACGTTGTCGAGCGCGGTCAGCTCGGGGATCAGCTGTCCGAACTGGAACACCACGCCGAACTCCGTGCGCCGCAGCTCGCTCAGCCGGTTCTCCGGGAGCTGGTCGAGGCGTTCGCCGCCGTAGACGACGGCACCCTCGTCCGGGCGGACTATCCCGGCGAGGCAGTGCAGCAGCGTGGACTTGCCGCTGCCGCTGGCCCCGGTGACGGCGAGGATCTCGCCCGCCCGGAGCTCCACCGAGGCGCCGCGCAGTGCCGGGGTGGAGCCGTGGGCTTTGACGAGTCCCCGGGCCGCGAGGAGTGGGTTGCTCATGCTGCGTCGACCTCCGCGGTCAAAGTGGTGAGCCGGGCGCCTGTGGTGGTCATCCAGCGCAGATCGGCGTCGAGGTGGTTGAGGGCGTAGTCGGCCGAGAGGACGGTCGCCAGATCGGCGCCGGATGCGGTCTTCACGGCCGTGAGCTCCCGCATCCGTGCCATGTGCGCGGCACGCTGTGCGCTCAGGTACGCGGCCGGGTCCCCCGAGGCGAGGATCGCGACGACGACCTTGGCGAAGATCTCGTTCGTCACGAAGGGAGCGGGCGGGGTGATCTCACCGGCCCAGCGGGTCAGCTCCAGGGAGCCGTCGTCGGTGGAGCGGTACAGGGTGCGCTCGGGGCCGCCGTCGGAATCGGTCCCGTCGACCTCGGCGAGACCGTCGCGGACCAGGCGCTGCAACGTCGTATAGACCTGCCCGTAGGCGAGGGGCCGCGCTTGCGGGAACCGCTCGTCGTGCCGCCGCTTGAGGTCGTAGCCATGGCTCGGCCCTGCGGCGAGCAGTCCGAGCAGGATGTGGCGGGTGCTCATGCAGATCATTATGCACTGGATATATGTAGCGAGTGAATAGCGGAGTTCGTGAGAGTCTTTCGTGCACGGTCGGTGACCTGACGCACGTTGTCCGGCCTTGCACGTCTGCAAACGCGTCGACTGGGTAGGGCTGATTTCACCCGCTTCCCGACGACGCCAAGGAGGCCCCCGTGGCCGCATCGGCACATCTTCTGCTCTCGGCCCTGTCCAAACCTGAGGCGGAGCCGTCCGCCGGACCCGAGCACCTGCTGTACGCCTTCAGCGCCGAAGGGGCCGGCGCCGAGGCGCCGCTCACCAGCGAGCCGCCCCTGCCCGACGCCGAGCCCCTCACCAGCGAGCCCCCGCTCGCCGACGCCACCCCCCTGACCAGTGAGCCCACGGCCACGGGTACCGCCGCCGGCCCGGACCCCGCGGGGTTCTAGATGCCCCCGGCCGAGACGGGTGAGAGCGAGACGGACGAACCCGGTGAGGCCGACCGGGCTCATGCGGCCGACGGGATCCATGGCGCCGACGAGACCGATGGGGCCCACGAGGCCCACGGTGTCGGTGAGGCGCCGCTGGCGCGGCTCGCCGCGCTCCATGGCGTTGCCACCTCCTACAGCCCCTCCCCGGGCCGGACGGTCGCCGCTTCGGACGCCGCCGTCACCACGGCCCTCGCCGCGCTCGGCGTCGACGCGGGCACCCCGGACGCCGTACACCGTGCCCTCGCGGCGCGCGAGACGGAGCTGCGCCGGCGGCTGCTGCCGCCGACCGTCGTGTGCTGGGGCGAACAGCCGCCCGCCGCGCTGACCGACCTGCCGGACGGCACCCGCCTGCGCATCGAGACCGAACAGGGCGAGACCCGCGCCTCGGCCGAGCAGCTCCCGCCCGGTGTCCACGCGTTACACATCACCGCACCGGACGGCCGCAGCGCCGACGCCCATCTCGTCGTCGCGCCCGCCCGGCTGTCCGCGCCGCCCGGACGCGCCTACGGACTCCTCGTCCAGCTCTACTCCCTCCTCTCCCAGCGCTCCTGGGGCATGGGCGACCTCGGTGACCTCGCCGAGCTGGCCGCCTGGGCGGGCCGGGCGCTCGGCGCCGGATTCGTGCAGCTCAACCCGTTGCACGTGGCCGTGCCGGGCGACCCCACCGACCCGTCCCCGTACCGCCCCTCCTCCCGCCGCTACCCCGACCCGGTGCACCTGCGTGTCGAGGACGTTCCCGAGTTCGCGTACGTCGACGACCCCGGTCCGGTCCGTACGCTCCTCGACCGCGCCGCCCGGCTGCGCGAATCCGTCCTGCGAAAGGGCGCGTTGATCGACCGCGACGCCGTATGGGAGCTGAAGCGGGAGGCGCTGGAACGCGTGCACGCCGTGCCCCTCGGACCCGGACGGCGCGCCGCCTACGTCGACTTCCTCGCCGAGGAGGGCGAGGCGCTGGAGGACCACGCGACGTGGTGCGCGCTGGCCGAGGTGTACGGGGCCGATGGGCACGGCTGGCCGGCCGGGCTGCGCGACCCGCGCTCGGCCGAGACCGCCCGGGCGCGCGGCGAGTTGATGGACCGCGTCGACTTCCACGCCTGGCTCGCCTGGCTGACCGACGAGCAGCTCGCCGCCGCTCAGCGGGCCGCGCGTGACGCGGGCATGGCGGTCGGACTCGTGCACGACCTCGCGGTCGGCGTCCATCCCGTCGGCGCCGACGCCTGGGCGCAGCAGGAGTACTTCGCCGCGGGCATGTCGGTGGGCGCCCCGCCCGACGCCTTCAACGCGCTCGGCCAGGACTGGGGCCTGCCGCCCTGGCGACCGGACCGCCTCGCCGAGTCCGGCTACGCCCCGTACCGCCGTCTGCTCCGCGCCCTCTTCCGATACGCGGGCGCCCTGCGCATCGACCACGTGATGGGGCTGTTCCGGCTGTGGTGGGTGCCGCAGGGGCGGCCGCCCACGGAGGGAACGTACGTCCGGTACGACGCCGAGGCGATGCTCGCGATCCTCGTCCTGGAGGCATCGCGCACCGGGGCACTGGTGATCGGCGAGGACCTCGGCACGGTCGAACCCGGGGTGCGCGAGACGCTGCACGCGCGCGGCGTGCTCGGCACGTCGGTGCTGTGGTTCGAACGGGACTGGGAGGGGGACGGGCTGCCGCTGCCGCCCGAGCGCTGGCGCGCGGACTGCCTGGCCACCGCCACCACCCACGACCTGCCGCCGACCGCCGCCCGGCTCACCGGCGCGCACGTCGAACTCCGCGACCGTCTCGGCCTGTTGGCCCGGCCGCTGGAGGAGGAGCGGGCCGCGGCGGCGGCGGACACGGCGGAATGGCTGGCCCTGCTGGCCCGGCTCGGACTGCTCAAGGGTGCGAGCGGGGGCATCTGCTCGGTGTCCGAGGAGGCCGAGATCCAGGCCGTGCACGCCTTTCTGCTGCGCACCCCGGCCCGGCTGGTCGGCCTGTGGCTGCCGGACGCGGTGGGCGACCGGCGCCCGCAGAACCTGCCGGGTACGTGGGACCAGTATCCGAACTGGCGTCTGCCGATCGCCGATGCGCGGGGCCGTCCGGTGACGCTGGAGGAGCTGGCGGCCGCGCCGCGGTTGCACGCGTTGGTGGATGTGCTGCGGGGCCTTCCGGCGGGGGGCGGGGCGCCGGGCGGCGCGAGGTGCGGGGAGCGGGGCTGAGGTCGGGGGAGGGGCGCGGCGGCGGGTCTTGCGCGGTTCCCCGGTCTCCCGAACGGCACCCCGGGCGCGCGGTTCGTTCGGGCGTTCGCTACGTTGGCACCGTGGACAAGAAGAACGCCCTGCGCGCCGGCGCCCTGGCTGCCGGTACGACGCTGATGATGCTGCTCATGTCGTCCCCCGCGCTCGCGGTGGTCCGCGACGACGGCGACGACCCCGGCCCGGGGCTGAGCGTGATCGACACGCTGGGTCTCTTCGTCGCGGCACCGATCGTGCTGTTCGTGGTCATCGCCGGTCTCGTGATCGTCGGCGAGAAGTCCCACAAGCAGCCGAAGCAGGGCTGACGACTCACCACCCTTCTCACTTCCGTCGAGGGAGCCCGCGCACCCAAGGGTGCGCGGGCTCCCTCGACGCGTTTCACCCCGGCGTGCGCGCCGGGCGGCCCCGGCGCCGACGGAAGCCCCGGCATGTCGGCATCAGGAGGCCATCTACGTCGCCTGGGCGGCGCACGCTCGCGACGCCGCTCAGGTCGAGGCGGCGCTGGTCAGTTCCCTGGGGCGGGGCTGACGGTTCCGGCGAGCAACTGACGCAGCAGGTCGGCCAGTTGGCCGGCCTGCTGCGCGTCGAGGGCGTCGAGCGCCTCCGTCTGGACGGCGAGCCCGGCCTCCACCGCCTCGTCGATCAGCCGGAACCCCTCGTCCGTGAGCGTCACCTGGAGCCCGCGCCGGTCGTGCGGGTCGGGGGAGCGGCGCAGCAGCCCCGCCCGTTCCAGCTTGTCCAGGCGGCCGGTCATCCCGCCGGTGGTGAGCATCAGCGTCGCCGAGAGCTGGCGGGGCGAGAGGGTGTACGGCTCGCCGGAACGGCGCAGGGTCGCCAGCACGTCGAACTCGCCGCGCGAGATCCCGAACCGCTCGTACGCCTTCTCCATCCGGTCGCCCATCGTCCGCGAGAGCCGGAAGACGCGCCCGAAGACCTCCATCGCGGCGGTGTCGAGGTCCGGCCGGGCGGCGGCCCACTGCTCGATGATCGCGTCGACGGGGTCCTTGGGGGGTGTGATCGGGCGGCTCGCGTTCATGGAGGGAGTATCCGTCGCCGTTCGGTCACCCGCAAGAAAGTGGGTTGCCAGTAAGTAGCTTAGCGCTAAGCTACTTACCGCCAGTCCATATCGACCGAGGGTGTGCCCAGATGACCAAGAACGGCTCCACGCGTGCCCCGCTCATAGCGCTCACCGCGCTCGCCCCCGTCTCCTGGGGCAGCACCTACGCCGTCACCACCGAGTTCCTGCCGGCGGACCGTCCGCTGTTCACGGGCCTGATGCGCGCCCTGCCCGCCGGGCTGCTCCTGCTCGCCCTCGCCCGGGTGCTTCCGCGCGGCGCCTGGTGGTGGAAGTCGGCGGTGCTGGGTGCGCTGAACATCGGCGCCTTCTTCCCGCTGCTGTTCCTCTCCGCGTACCGGCTGCCCGGCGGCATGGCGGCGGTCGTGGGCTCGGTGGGTCCGCTGTTCGTGGCCGGGCTGGCGGCGGCGCTGCTCAGTGAGCGACCGACCGTTCGTACGCTGTTGACCGGTATCGCGGCGGCCCTGGGTGTCAGCCTGGTCGTGCTGAAGGCGGCCGGCGCGCTCGACCCCCTCGGTGTGCTCGCCGCCCTCGCCGCCACCGCCTCCATGTCCACCGGCACCGTGCTCACCAAGCGGTGGGGGCGCCCGGCCGGGGTCGGCCCGCTGGCCCTGACCGCCTGGCAGCTCACCGCGGGCGGACTGCTGATCGCCCCGATCGCCCTGCTCGTCGAGGGGACGCCGCCCGCGTTGGACGGCCGGGCGATCGGCGGCTACCTCTATCTCGCGCTGGCGAACACGGCGGTGGCGTACTGGCTCTGGTTCCGCGGCATCGGCCGGCTCACCGCGACCCAGGTCACCTTCCTCGGCCCGCTCTCCCCGCTCACCGCGGCCGTCATCGGCTGGGCCGCCCTCGGCCAGGCGCTGACGCCGGTGCAGCTGGCGGGCATGGCCGTGGCCTTCGGCGCGACGGTCTTCGGCCAGCTCAGGCCCCGCGCCCAGGACCGACGCCGACACCGTGAAACCACGGCGGTTCCGCTGGACGCCGGGCCGAACTCGAACGCCGCAACCACCGCGCCGGGCGCGGCCGCTGTGCCGGGCGCGCCGACGGCGACCGCTGCGCCGAGTGTGCCGACGGCGACTGCCGCGCCGACTGTGCCGGGTGCGACCGCTGCGCCGAGCGCGCCGACCGCGCCGACCGCGACCACCGCAACGACCGCGACCACCCCCAACGGCTCCTGAGCGCGGCAGAGGGCGCCCGGCGGGATGCCGGGCGCCCTCGTTCACGTAACTCCGGTTACGCCGCGGCCGCGTCCGCCGCCTGCGCCTTCAGGGCCCGCTCCACGCCCGACCGGGACTCCGAGACCAGCCGCCGCAGTGCCGGGCTGGGGTCGGCCGAGGCCAGCCACTCGTCCGTCTTCCTGAGCGTCTCCTCCGAGACCTGGACCGCCGGGTAGAGCCCGACCACGATCTGCTGCGCCATCTCGTGCGAGCGCGAGTCCCACACGTCCTTGGCCGCCGCGAAGTACTTGTCCGTGTACGGGGCCAGCAGCTCACGCTGGTCGGTCTGCACGAAGCCCGAGATCACCGCCTCCTGCACGGCGTTCGGCAGCTTGTCCGACTCGACGACCGAGGCCCAGGCCTCCGCCTTCGCCTCCTCGGTCGGCCGCGCGGCCCGGGCGGTCGCCGCGTGCCGCTCACCGGCCGCCGTGCGGTCCCGCTCGTACTCGCCGGCGATCTCCGTCTCGTCGTACCGGCCCACGGCCGCGAGCCGCTCCACGAACGCCCACCGCAGCTCGGTGTCGACGGCCAGGCCCTCGATCGTCTGCGTGCCCTCCAGCAGCCCCTCCAGCAGGTCCAGCTGCTCCGGCGTACGCGCGGTCGCCGCGAAGGCACGCGCCCAGGCCAGCTGGTGGTCGCTGCCCGCCTCGGCCGCGCGCAGATGCGCCAGCGTGGCGTCCGTCCAGCGGTTCACCAGGTTCTCGCGGGCGGCCGGGTCGGCGTACAGCTCGATCGCCAGCTTCACCTGGCGGTGCAGCGACTGCACGACACCGATGTCGGACTCCTTGCCGATGCCCGACAGGACCAGGGACAGGTAGTCGCGGGTCGCCAGCTCGGCGTCACGCGTCATGTCCCAGGCCGAGGCCCAGCACAGGGCGCGGGGGAGGGAGGCCTCGAAGTCACCGAGGTGCTCCGTCACGAACGCGAGGGACTCCTCGTCGAGGCGGACCTTCGCGTACGACAGGTCGTCGTCGTTGAGCAGGACCACCGACGGACGGCGCTTGCCGACCAGCTGCGGAACGGCGGTCAGCTCACCGTCCACGTCCAGCTCCACCCGCTCGCCGCGCACGACCTTGCCGCTCGCCTCGTCGAGGTCGTACAGGCCGACCGCGATGCGGTGCGGCCGCAGCGTCGGCTCGCCCTTGGCACCGGCGGGCAGGGCCGGCGCCTCCTGGCGAATGGCGAACGAGGTGATGACACCGTCCGCGTCGGTGGCGATCTCAGGACGCAGGATGTTGATACCGGCCGTCTGGAGCCACTTCTCCGACCAGTTCTTCAGGTCACGGCCGCTGGTCTCCTCCAGCGCCCCCAGCAGATCGCTGAGCCGCGTGTTCCCGAACGCGTGACGCTTGAAGTACGCCTGCACGCCCGCGAAGAACTCGTCCATGCCGACATACGCGACGAGCTGCTTCAGGACGCTGGCGCCCTTGGCGTACGTGATGCCGTCGAAGTTGACGAGCACGTCGTCGAGGTCGTTGATCTCGGCCATGATCGGGTGGGTGGAGGGCAGCTGGTCCTGCCGGTACGCCCACGTCTTCATGGAGTTGGCGAAGGTGGTCCAGGAGTGCGGCCAGCGCGAGCCGGGCGCATACGCCTGGCAGGCGATGGACGTGTACGTGGCGAACGACTCGTTCAGCCACAGGTCGTTCCACCACTCCATGGTCACGAGGTCGCCGAACCACATGTGGGCCAGCTCGTGCAGGATCGTCTCGGCGCGCACCTCGTACGCGGCGTCGGTCACCTTGGACCGGAACACGTACTGGTCGCGGATGGTGACGGCGCCGGCGTTCTCCATCGCGCCCGCGTTGAACTCCGGCACGAAGAGCTGGTCGTACTTGCCGAAGGGGTACGCGTAGTCGAACTTCTCCTGGAACCAGTCGAAGCCCTGCCGGGTGACCTCGAAGATCGCGTCGGAGTCGAGGAACTCGGCGAGCGAGGGCCGGCAGTAGATGCCGAGCGGAACGGACTGGCCGTCCTTCTCGTACACGCTGTGCACCGAGTGGTACGGCCCGACGATGAGCGCCGTGATGTACGTGGAGATCCGCGGCGTCGGCTCGAAGACCCAGGTGTCGTCCGTGGGCTCGGGCGTCGGCGAGTTGGAGACGACGGTCCAGCCGCTCGGCGCCTTCACGGTGAACTGGAAGGTCGCCTTCAGATCGGGCTGCTCGAAGGAGGCGAAGACCCGGCGGGCGTCCGGCACCTCGAACTGGGTGTAGAGATAGGCCTGCTGGTCGACGGGGTCGACGAAGCGGTGCAGACCTTCACCCGTGTTGGTGTAAGCGCAGTCCGCCACGACGCGGAGCACGTTGCGGCCCGCCAGCAGGCCCGCAAGCGCGATCCGCGAGTCCTTGAAGACCTCGGCCGGGTCGAGCGTGTCGCCGTTGAGGGTCACCTCGTGGACCGTCGGCGCCACCAGGTCGATGAAGGACTCCGCGCCGGTCTCGGCGGAGTCGAAGCGCACCGTGGTCACGGACCGGTAGGTGCCGCCCTCCTGCGCGCCGGAGAGGTCGAGATCGATCTCGTACGAGTCAACGGTGAGCAGCTGCGCCCGCTGCTGCGCCTCTTCGCGGGTCAGGTTTGTGCCAGGCACGCGGTCATCTCCTCGTTATGTGTGGGTTGCGTCATCCTTCCACGGGAGCTGCACGGAATGCGATGTCCGTTTCCCGCCGGTGCCCGGACGGCGCGGGCGCGAGCCTGGACGCATGACGACGTACCCGACGCACACGGCACGCACGACGTACACCGCACGCCCGATCGGGCCGAGCGCCCTGAAGGAACTCCGCGACACCGACGACGCGGGCCGCCCCCGCGTACCGTTCACCGACGACGAGGGCGGTGCCCCGCTCCGCTGCTGCCTGCGCCGCAGCGAACCGGGCGAGCACATCGTCCTCGTCTCGTACGCCCCGCTGCGCCGCTGGGCCGCCGAGACGGGCGCCGAGCCGGGGGCGTACGACGAGCGGGGGCCGGTCTTCATCCATGCGGCCGAGTGCGAGGGACCGGCCGGGGACGGCCACCCGTTCACCGGCGCCCACCGCACCGTCCGCCGCTACTCCGCCGACGGCCGGATCCTCGGCGGCCGTCTCGTGGAGGTCCCGGACGCGGCCGCCGCCGACCAGGCCTTCGACGAAGCCTTCGCGGAGGCCTTCGGCGACCCTGAGACGCGGCTCGTCCATGTGCGGGCCGTGGAATACGGCTGCTTCCTGTACGAGGTGCGCAGGCCCTGACGCGGCCGGCCGACCTCAGCCGCACAAGCGACAGGCGGGCGTCAGCCCTTCAGCTCGGCCGCCACCAGCTCCGCGATCTGTACGGCGTTCAGCGCGGCGCCCTTGCGGAGGTTGTCGTTGGAGATGAACAGCGCGAGGCCGTTGTCGACGGTCTCGTCCGCGCGGATGCGGCCCACGAACGAGGGGTCCTTGCCGGCCGCCTCCAGGGGCGTCGGGATCTCCGAGAGGGCCACGCCCGGCGCGCCGCCCAGCAGCTCCGTCGCGCGCTCCACGGACAGCGGACGCGCGAAGCGGGCGTTGACCTGGAGGGAGTGGCCGGAGAAGACCGGGACGCGGACGCAGGTGCCGGAGACCTTGAGGGCCGGGATCTCCAGGATCTTGCGGGACTCGTTGCGGAGCTTCTGCTCCTCGTCGGTCTCGTGCAGACCGTCGTCGACGAGGGAGCCGGCGAGGGGCACGACGTTGAAGGCGATCGGGCGCTGGTAGACCTGCGGTTCGGGGTAGTCGACCGCCTCGCCGTCGTGCGTGAGCTTGTCCGCGTCGGCGATCACCTTCTGCGCCTGGCCGTGCAGCTCCGCCACGCCCGCGACGCCGGAACCGGACACCGCCTGGTAGGTGGCGACGATCAGCGCTTCGAGGCCCGCCTCCTCGTGCAGCGGCTTCAGCACCGGCATCGCGGCCATCGTCGTGCAGTTCGGGTTGGCGATGATGCCCTTGGGGCGGTCCGCGATCGCGTGCGGGTTCACCTCGGCGACCACCAGGGGTACGGCCGGGTCCTTCCGCCACGCCGAAGAGTTGTCGATCACGACCGCGCCCTGGGCGGCGACCTTCTCGCACAGCGCCCTGGACGTGGCGCCGCCCGCGGAGAAGAGCACGATGTCCAGGCCCGTGTAGTCGGCCGTGGAGGCGTCCTCCACCGTCACACCGTCGACGACCGACCCGGCCGAGCGGGCCGAGGCGAACAGGCGCAGCTCGGTGACCGGAAAGTCCCGCTCCACGAGGATCCTGCGCATGACCGTGCCGACCTGACCGGTGGCTCCGACGATTCCGACCCTCACGGTGACTCCCTTTGCGTGCGTATGACGTGGTCCAGCCTTTACATCATGCGTCTGACCGGTGGCCGCGTGTCCAATCCTTTCCCGTCCCGCCCGAGGAGTGGGACGCGCCACGCACGGCGGCCGGGCCCCGATCCTGCGGCGGCCGGGCGGCCCGCCTCGAAGATATGCGCCCGTCGGCCGCCCCGCACCGGAAGCCGTACGGAGCGGCCGTACCGTCGTCGTCCGGACCTGTGTGCCGGTGTGACGTACGCCTCTGCCACCGATCCGGAAACCGGGCCGAACGGCGCCGAACGTTTCCGGCGCCTGCGGCGTCATAGGGGAAACGCGGGGAGGGGTGGCTGTGCTGCGCAGAATGGCGCGCCGTGCCCAGGGGGCGTACGCCGGTGCGGACGATCCCCTGGACGCGGCTCAGGAACGGCGGGTGCGAGCGGTGCTCGCGCTCGGCGGGGTGCCGCAGGCGGACCTGCCGGACGGGGTGCAGCAGGTCCGTCTGCGGCTGCTGGAGCGGGTGGCCCGCGGGGACGAGGCACCGCGTGACGTCTCCGCGTGGGCGGCCGTGGTCGCCTCCAATCTGGCGATGGACTGGCACCGGGCCAAGCGCCGCCAGGAGCGGCTGGGGGAGCGCCTGGCCTCGCTGCGGCAGCTGGAGCACCCCTCCGGCGAGGACTCCAGCGTGCTCTCGCTCGCCGTCGCGCAGGGCCTGGACGAGCTGCCCGACGCCCAGCGCCAGGTCCTCGTCCTGCGCTTCTACGCCGACCTGCCCGTGCGCGGGATAGCCGAGGAGCTCGGCATCCCCGAGGGCACGGTCAAAAGCAGGCTGCACACGGCGGTCCGCGCCCTGCGCGACCGTCTGCACGAGGACGAGGTGGTGTGACGTGGCCGAGAACGAGAGCGACGCGGGCGAGCGGGCCGTGGACGCGCTGATGGCCGCGATCACCGACGAGCCGCTGCCCGCGGGGGCGGAGACCGACGGTGCGCTGATGGCGGAGCACCGGGCGGCGCTGGCGGACGTGGCGGTGCTGCGGGAGCAGCTGGGGATCATCGGAGCCGCGCTCGCGGAGCCGGAGGGAGCAGCGGAACGGCCGGCACCGGTACCGGCGCCCAGGGAGCACGCGGGCCGTCCCCCGGGCCGTCCCGGCAGGCGCTCCCGGCGCCCCGCCGCCCGGGCCGTCGCCTTCGGCACCCTGGTCGCGGCCGCCGTCGCCGGTGCCGTCGTCGGGATGGGATGGCTCGCCGCGTCCGGCGGGGACGGGGTCTCCGCCGACTCGAAGGCGAGCGGCGGGAAGGCGGACGCCTCGTCCCGGACCGCGCCGGGGTACGTCGCCTGTGCCCGGCTCATCGTCGAGGGGACGGTGGCGGACGTGGAGCCGGTGCCCGGTGCCGACCAGGACCGCATCGCCCTCGCCGTCGACCGCTACTACAAGCCCGCCGCCGGCAAGGACCAGGTCACCTTCGTGATGGACCACGACGTCGACCCACGGCTCCACCAGGGCGACCACGTGCTGATCGGCATCCCGCGCGACTCCGCGGTGCCCGACATCTGGACCACGGGCGAGAAGGACATCGCCCATGAACGCGCCTGGATCCGCAAGGCGTTGCCCGAGTCGCGGAACCTCATCTGCGAATGAGAAAGGGGCGGGCGCCCGTTCCCGGACGCCCGCCCTCAAGACCGCACCACGACTACGGCGTGGCCTTGACTACGGCGTGACCTTCTCGATCTTCACGCTGCCCAGGCCCGCGACCGTGCCGCGCGCGTTCACCAGCTGGACCTGCCCGAAGAACTCGCGTCCCTCCGGCGCCGCGGCCGCGGCGGTGACCGAGCCCGACACCGTCGCCGAGTCACCCGTGCCGAGCTTCACCGGCGCGGACTCGTCGACCGTGACCTGGCCGAGCGAGGACGAGAAGAACACGTCCTGGTAGTCGTACGCCGTCGAGCCCGACGGGACCGAGTAGCCCGCGACCTCGATGGTGTACGTGCCGGCGGCGGGCGAGGCGACGGAGACGGCCTCCTCGGAGTCGCCGTCCGCGGACGACCCGACGACCGTCCCGGCGGCGTTCTTCACCGTCAGGTCGAGGTCGGCGGCCGCGTCCGAGACCTTGCCGATGGCGACGTCGAGGGACTTGGCGCCCGTGGGCACCTCGACCGTGGTGACCTGCGTCGCGCCCTCGGCGATGGTCGGCCGCGCGTTCTTCGAGGAACCGAGCGGGCCGCCCTTCAGCTTGCCGTCGAGCGCGGCGAAGTTGTTCGTCACCTTCCAGGCGGCGGCGGCCGGGGTGCCGACCTTGGCCTCGGGAACGGTCACGACCGCCGGGTCGAAGGCCGCGCCGAGCACGGCGACGTCGAGCTTGTACGGGTTGTCGAGCAGCGGCGACGTACGGCGCGACTCGACCTCGATCTCCCAGACGCCGGCCTGCGGGTCCGCGTACGCGCGCACGTCGGGCTTGCAGCCGTTGCCGTCGAGGTAGTTCGGGTAGCAGTACGGGGTGCCGGTGTTGTCGACCGGAGTGCCGTACGGGTGGATCGCGATGAACCGGGTCTGGCTCTTGTCCTTCAGCCCGCCGATCGCGACCTCGAGGGACTTGGCGCCCTCGGGGACCGTGACGAAGTACGACGTGGTGCTGTTGCGCTGCACCGAACCCGACGCGGAGTACGTGTACTTGACCGGCGCGGAGACCACGACGGTCGACAGGATCTGCTTGTCGACGCCCTCGGTGCGCGGGTCGTCGACCTCGAGGATCGCGCTCTTCAGGCCGGCCGACTTCGGGGCGGCCTGGACCTTGACGGTCACCGGCTGGTTCAGCGGGAGCTTGACCTCGTCCGAGCCGACGATCCGGAAGGTACCGGCGGCGTTGTTCTCGAAGTACAGCTCGTGCCGGATCGCCCTGTCGGCGCCGGACGTACGCGTGATGGTGACGTCGTACGTCTTCTTGTCACCGGCCTTGAGCCCGCCCTCGCGGTCGTACAGGCCCGTGCCGAAGCCCGGCGTCTTCAACGCGTCGTCGATCGCGGTGTCGACCGGCGCCTTCACGGTGTAGTCGTGCGCCGTGGCGTCGTCCTTGATGGACTCCCACGCGTCCACGATGTTGATGAGGCCCGCGCCCTCCTCGTACGCCTGCACACCCTTGATGTGGTCGGCGGTCGAGGCCAGCGCCGTGCGCAGGGTGGCGGGCGTCAGCTCGATGCCCTTGTGCTTGGCGGCGCTCAGCAGCAGCGCCGAAGCGCCCGCGGCCTGCGGGGACGCCATCGACGTGCCCTGGAGCATCGAGTAGCCGGCCGGCAGCGAGTAGCCCGCCTCGGCGACCGGGGAGCCCGGCAGCCAGGTCTGGGTGGAGTTGATCGAGGCGCCGGGCGCGGTCAGCGTCGGCGTGAAGCCGCCGTCCTCACGCGGGCCGCGCGAGGAGAACGGCATCATCGCGTACGGCTTCTCCACCTGGGAGCCGTAGTTGGCGGCCCAGGTCTGCTTGGAGATGGCCGCGCCGACCGAGATGACCTTGTCGGCCAGGCCGGGGTCGCCGATGGTGTTGGCGCCGGGGCCGGAGTTGCCCGCGGAGATCACCAGCTGGACGCCGTAGGTGTCGATGAGACGCGTGTAGAGCTCGGCGCGCGCGTTGTTGCCGTCGTTCAGCGCCGGCAGACCGCCGATGGACATGTTGACGATGTCCACGCCACGGTTGGCGACGAGGTCGATCATGCCCTCGGTGAGGGCGACGTTGGTGCAGCCGCCGGTCCAGGTGCAGGCACGCGAGGAGACGATCTTCGCGCCCGGGGCGGCGCCGTTCATCTTGCCGCCGAACAGGCCGTTCGCGGCGGTGATGCCGGCGACGTGCGTGCCGTGCTCGGACTCGATGACGCCGATGTTGACGAAGTCGGCCTTCTTGCCGACCCAGGTCCCGCCGAGCGGGTCCATCGGGACGTCCTTGCGGATCTCCACGACGAACGGCTGGCGCTCGACGACGTCCGTCGTCGGGTCGTCGGTGCCGAAGTAGCCGATCTGGTGGCCGTCCTTGTACGGCTTCATCGGCTGGTCGTCGGAGAAGTCGGCGTTGTTGTTCAGGTCGACGGTGACCTTGCCGGTCGCGGCGTCGTAGAGGACGCCCCAGGAGTCGGTGGTGTCGCCGTCGCGGTTGGCGTCGCCCTTGGCGTCGCCGCCGGTCGTCGCGGACTCCTTGAACGTGCTGATCTGGTACGAGCCCGCGGGCGCCGTCCAGGTCTTGCCGCTGTAGGTGAACGTGGGGCCGGCCACCGAGGTGACCATCGGGCGCCAGGTGGCGTCGCTGTCCAGGAGCGGGTCGGTGGCCGTCACCCAGTCCACGATCTTTCGCTCACCGGTGGTCGTCTTCTGGAGCGCCGGGTGGCCGAGGTCCACGCCCGAGTCGAGGACGCCGATGGTGATGCCCCGGCCGTCCGCCTTCGGGTGGTCCTTCACGAAGTCGACGGCGCCCGTCTCGAAGGACGGGTTGTACGGGTTCTCGGCGGGGGTGCTCTTGGACGGGCCGGAGTACGTGCCCGTGGCCTTCGAGGACGCGCCCTTGGCCGTGTCGGCGCTCGGCGCCGGGTCGTCGAGCGCGATCTCCTGGCGCAGGTCGATGCCGTGCACGGAGGAGAGCTTCGCGGCGGCGGCGATGGCCGCGTCGGCCTTGGCCGTCGGGACGGTGGCGCGGACGTAGCCCAGCTTGTCGTAGGCGCGGCCCACGGAGCCGCCCTTCACCGCGTCCAGCTGGTCGGCGACCTGCTCGGTCTGGCCGGCCGCGGTGGCGATCATCATCGTGACGTTCTTCGCGCCGTCGGCCTTGGCCTCGGCGAGGAGGTCCGCGTCGTTCGAACCGAGCTTGGCCGTCGCGGACTTGGTGCCCGGGTCGGGTGTGGCGGGGGCGTGGTCCGCGGCGAGGGCCATGGGTATCGGCCCGGCCGCGGAGAGCGCGGCCACCAGGCCTGCGGCCACGGCTATGCGGGCCACGCGTCTCGCGCCCGAAGTCGGAGCGGGCTGAGGGTCGGGGGTCATCAGCATCCCTTGTAGGTAAAGGAACGAGCGTGGAGCGACCGGTTCCGCTGGTCTGGCGGGACACGATCGCGACAGTCCGGTATGTGAACCCGGATGACCGCTCAGCTTTGCCTAAGGGGCGGTTGTTTGGGGAGAGTTGACCGGGGTGGGATGGACTCGTGGCGTACTTCCGCCATACGTCACAGCGGACACATAGGTTCAGGCCCGGGCAATTCGGCGGCGCGTCTGCGACCTACGCGCGTAGCCGGCCGGGGCTCAGGCCTCTCTTGTGCGCGCGTAGTGGCGGGACGCTTTCGCACGGTTGCCACAGGCGGCCATCGAGCACCAGCGCCGCGTGCCGTTCCGCGAGGTGTCGAAGAAGTGCAGGATGCAGCTGTCGTGGGCGCAGTGGCGGATGCGGTCGGGGGCGGTGTTCAGCAGCTTCAGGTAGTCGCGGACGGCGAGCCAGGCCGGTCCCCAGGACGCGTCCTCGAACTCGACGCTCTCGCCGGGCCCTTCGGCGGTCAGGGTCGCCCGGATCCGCCCGTGACCGAGAACGGCGTCGACCCGCCCGGCCCCCTCGTCGAGAGACCCGTCCACCACCGCCGCGAGCGCGTCCCGCGCCTGGAGCACATGCCGGAGCACCGTGTCGTCGGCGGGGAAGTCGAGCGCGTTCGCGGCCAGCCACACCGCCAGCCCGTCCGTGTCCGTCAGCAGGTCCTGCGTCGCGCCCTCGCGATTCCACCGGGTGTTGAGGAGATCGAGCGAGACCGGCTCACCGGTCAGCGGACGCGGGTCACGGGTGACGGACATCTGACGGCTCCCTCTGCTGCTGACCTGGGCTAACCACTCAAGAGTACGTGACCGGTTGACGCTCTCCTGTTCTAACCCCTAATGTCATCGATAGAGGTTAGCTTCCAGAGGGGATCACCATGGCACTCCGCACCGGCCACGTCGGCCTGAACGTCACCGACCTCGACCGCTCGCTCGCCTTCTACCAGGTCGCGCTCGGCTTCCGGCTGCTCGGCGAGAGCAAGGAGGAGGACCGCAGGTACGCGTTCCTGGGCGCCGAGGGCGAGGACGACCGCCCGGTCCTCACGCTCTGGCAGCAGGCGCAGGGGTCGTACGACACCACGCGCGCCGGCCTGCACCACCTCGCCCTGGAGGTGGACAGCGTCGAACAGGTGAGGGCGTACGAGAGCTCCCTGCGCGCCTACGGGGTGGAGTTCGCCTACGAGGGAGTCGTCGCCCACCGCGAGGGCTCGGCGTCCGGCGGCATCTTCTTCCACGACCCCGACGGCACCCGCCTGGAGATCTACGCGCCGAGCGGCACGGACGGCGCGCCGGCCCCCTCGGCGACCGCTCCGACGTGCGGATTCTTCTAGAGGGGCGGCCGTGTCATGACGTACCACTCAGGCTCGCGCGCCGTACAGGACCGACTCGGCGTCCGGGAGTTCGCCGATCATGTGGGCCGGGGCATCGGGCAGGGCATCCGGCCGGTGGCCGCCGCCTTCCTCGGACTCCAGCCGCTGCTGGTGCTGGGCGCCGCCGACCCGGCGAGCGGTGCGGTGTGGGCCTCGCCGGTCACGGGCGAGCCCGGATTCGTACGGGCCACGGGCCCCCGGCAGATCTCGGTCGCCGGCGGAGTACGGCCGGACGACCCGCTCGCACCGGCGCTCGCCGCCGAGGGCACCCCCGTCGGCACGATCGCCCTCGACCCGCGCACACGCCGCCGGATGCGCCTGGACGGCCACGCCCGCCCGACACCCCGCGGCTTCGCGATCACGGCCGACCAGGTCTTCTCCAACTGCCCGAAGTATCTGCAGAGGAGGGAGTCGTACGAGCGCCTGGACCGCGCACCGAAGCCGGCCCGGCGGTCCACCGAACTGACCGCTTCACAAAGCGAGTTCGTCGCGAAGGCCGACACCTTCTTCCTGGCCACCGTGCACGAACACGGCGCGGACGCCAGCCACCGGGGCGGCAACCCCGGCTTCGTACGCGTCGATTCCCCCGGCGAGCTGAGCTGGCGCGACTACCCGGGCAACTCGATGTTCCTGACCCTGGGGAACCTGTCGCTGGACCCCCGCGCCGGACTGCTCTTCCTGGACTGGGAATCCGGCACGACCCTCCAGCTCACGGGCACGGCGAGCACGGAGTTCGCCGCGGACGGGGAGCGCACGGTCCGCTTCCGGGTGAAGGAGGCCGTCGAGACCCCGTCCGCACTGCCCCTGCGCTGGTCCGCCCCCGCATACTCCCCTGCCAATCCGGAGCCGGCACGCTAACGTCACGGCGTGCGCAAGAACTTGAGGGTGGCGGCCTACGCCATCTGTGTCCGCGACGGGAAGCTCCTGCTCGCCCGGGCGCAGGACCCCGACGGCAAGCCCGAGTGGACCCTGCCCGGCGGCGGCATGGAGCACGGCGAGGACCCCTACGACACCGTCCTGCGGGAGGTGGAGGAGGAGACCGGCTACCACATCGAGGTCACCGGGCTGCTCGGCGTGGACTCCGTCCGGCGCACGTTCCCGCGCCGCCTGCGGACCCCCACCGACCACCACGGCGTACGGCTCGTCTACGAAGGACGGGTCGTCGGGGGCGAACTGCGCCCGGAGGTGGGCGGCACCACCGACCTCGCGGCCTGGCAGGACCTGGACGCCGTACCCGGGCTGCCCCGGGTCGGGGTGGTCGACATAGGCCTCGCGCTGTGGCGGCGGCGTCCGGTCACGGGACGGGTCGCCCGCCCGGCAAAATAGGGTCGCTACCCCGGAAGATGAACACGGAGTGACCGCCTCCAGGCCGTTCGGAGAGGGGTCGTGGGCGCGTGGGGTGGCCGCGCGGCAGTCCAAGATCCACGTACGGTGATCGGCGCTGCGCGTTGCCGCCTCGTTAACGTGCAGGCCATTCCCGGTGCCAACGATCCAGTGTGAGCGGGGAGTTTGCGTAACGCGCCCCCCGCGACCACTGCCGAAGCGTTCGCACTCGGGGAGACCGCGCCATGTCGCGCATACGCTCTGTCGCTGCCGCCACTGCCACCGCCGCCCATGCCGCTGCCGGCGCCCTGGACCGCCGCTCGCTGCTCGCCGCCACCGGAGCGGTGTCCCTCTCCGCCGGTCTCGGCTTCGCCCTGCGTCCCGGCTCCGAGGTGCCCGCACCCGCCCACGCCGCCACGGGCGAGGCACTCGCCGTGTCCCGCCAGGCGCCGGCCGCGCCACTCGCCCCGTACACCCGGGGCACCACCCTGAGCAGCGTCGCCGCCGCCCGGTCCGGCTCCTCGGGCTACCGGCGGCTCGGCGACGGCGCCGCCTGGAAGCGCGTCGTGCGCGGCGACCTGGCCACGCCCAAGGCGGGCCGCGCGGGACGGCGTACGGCCCTCGCCTCCTTCGTGCAGTTCACCGACCTGCACCTGGTCGATGTGCAGCACCCCCTGCGCTACGAGTATCTGCGCTCCCAGACCGCCAGCGCCTGGCGCCCGCAGGAGTCCCTGTCGGTGGCCGGCGCGGTCTCGCTCGTCGAGCGGGTGAACGCGCTGCGGGGTGCCCCCGTCACCGGCACCCCGCTGCACTTCGTGATGACCACCGGCGACAACACCGACAACAACTCCAAGACGGAGCTGGACTGGTTCCTGAAGGTGATGAGCGGCGGCAGGGTCACCCCCAACTCCGGTGACCCGCGCCACTACGAGGGCGTCCAGAGCAGCGGGCTCAAGCTCTACTGGCAGCCGGACGCGGCGCTGCGCGACGCCGACAAGCAGCTCGGCTTCCCCCGTATCCAGGGCTTCCTCGCGGCGGCCATCCGCGAGCTGCGCAGCCCGGGCCTGAACCTCCCCTGGTATTCGACGGTCGGCAACCACGACGCCCTGCCCGGCGGCTGCTACGCGCCCGGCGACTCCTACTTCGCCGAGGTCGCGGTCGGCGGCAAGAAGCTGATGACGCTGGACCAGGCGGCCGGAAAGGCGATCTGGGACAACGTGAAGAAGGGCGGCGACCCCAAGGGCGTCGACTTCAAGGCGATGCTCAAGTCCCAGGCCAGACACATGCGTTCGGTCACCCCGGACGAGGCGCGCGCGCCCTTCACCCCGGCCGAGTACCTCAAGGCGCACCTCGACCCCGCGCACACGGGCCCGGGCCCCATCGGCCACGGCTACTCGGAGGCCAACCTCTCCGCGGGCACCCAGTACTACGTCTTCCGCATCGCCGACGACGTCCTCGGCATCAGCCTCGACACCACCGACCCGGGCGGCCACTACGAGGGCTCGATCGGCACCGCACAGCTGAAGTGGCTGGAGAAGACGCTGCGGGACAACAAGGACTCGTACGTCATCGTCTTCAGCCACCACACCAGCAAGACGATGCGCAACCTCAACACGGACCCCGCGCACCCGGGCGAGAAGCGCCACGGCGGCGCCGAACTGGTCTCCGTCCTCGGCAACCACCCCAACGTCGCCGCCTGGGTGAACGGCCACAGCCACAAGAACGACATCACCGCGCACGCGGCGCCGAACAAGGGCTCCAAGGGCGCCTTCTGGGAGATCTCCACGGCCTCGCACGTCGACTTCCCCCAGCTGGCCCGCATCATCGAGCTGGTGGACAACAAGGACGGCACGATCTCCCTGTTCACCACGCTGATCGAGTCGGCGGCCCCGCACCGCACGGATTTCGCCGACCTCACCCAGACGGGCCTGGCGGCGCTCTACCGGGAACTGGGCTTCAACGCACCCGGCGCCCGGTCGACGCTGTCGGGCACGGCGGAGGACCGGAACACGGAGCTCGTCCTGACCAAGGGCTGACGACTGACGACGAGGCGGAACCGAGGCACAGGTGAAGAGGCGGGGAGAACGCGAGGGGAGGACGCGATCACCCTCCGGACTCGTCCGCGTGACCGCTGACGAACCGAAGGGTGATCGCGTCCTGGATGTGGGTGCTAGGTCTCACCGTCGATCAGGCGGACCCCGCCTAGACGTAGGTGTAGGCGAGGGTGTTGCTGGTCCCGCCGGGGGTGGTGACTTGCACCTGTACCGTCCCGGTGCCGGCCGGGGCGGTGGCTGTGATCTGGGTGGCGGAGTCGACGGTGAAGCTGGTTGCCGGTGTGCCGCCGAAGGTCACCGCTGTAGCGCCGGTGAATCCCGTGCCGGTGAGGGTGACCACGGTGCCGCCCGCGGCCGGACCCGACGTCGGGGTCAGGCTGGTCAGCGTCGGTACCGGTGTCCCGGTGTAGCTGTACGCGGCGCCGTTGCTCGTGCCGCCGGGCGTCACCACCGTGACGAGGACCGTACCGGCTCCGGGCGGAGACACGGCGGTGATCACGTTGTCGGACAGCACCGTGAAGCTCGTGGCGTTCGTGGCGCCGAACTTCACGGCGGTGGCGCCGGTGAAGCCGGTGCCGATGATCGTCACCGACGTGCCGCCCGCGGCCGGTCCCGAAGCGGGGGCCAGTGCGATCACGACCGGCACCGGGATGTAGGTGAACGGGAGGGAGTTGCTGGTACCCCCGGGGCCGGTGACCGTGACCGCTGCCGTCCCCGCGGCGTGAGCCGGAGCGGTCGCCGTGATCTGGGTGTCGGAGTTGACCGTGAAGCTGGTCGCCGGTGTCCCGCCGAAGGTCACCGCCGTCGCACCCGTGAATCCCGTGCCGGTGAGGGTGACCACGGTGCCGCCCGCGGCGGGGCCCGAGGCCGGACTCAGGCTGGTCAGGGTCGGGACGTAGTTGTACGTGGCGCCGTTGCTGGTGCCGCTGGGTGTCACCACGGTGACCTGGACCGTGCCGGTTCCCGGTGGAGACACGGCGGTGATCACGTTGTCGGACAGCACGGTGAAGCTCGTGGCGTTCGTGGCGCCGAACTTCACGGCGGTGGCGCCGGTGAAGCCGGTGCCTATGATCGTGACCGACGTGCCGCCCGTAGCCGGTCCCGACGTGGGATTGATGACCGTGATGACCGGCACGGTGTAGGCGAAGCTGACGCCGTTGCTGGTGCCGCTGGGTGCCACCACGGTGACCAGGACCGATCCGCTGCCGGGCGGGACCACGGCCGTGATCACGTTGTCGGACAGCACGGAGAAGCTCGTGGCGTTGGTGGCGCCGAACTTCACGGCGGTCGCACCGGTGAAGCCGCTGCCGACGATCGTGACCTGCGTACCGGCCGGTGCCGTCGATGGTTGGACGAGGGAGATGGTTGTCATCGTGCAGCCTTCTTCTTCTGGGGGTCGATTCCAGACGGAAGCCCGCTGGCCCTGCACGAGTGACTGGTCAACTCCGTGCCCTTACGAGGCAACACGGCAAAAGATCGAGACGCGTGCGAAGGGATGGGACGAAAAGCAGACCGCCGCGTGACTCGATTGAACCGACCGGAAAGACGGCACCGGAAGAGGTGAAAGAGACCTACCGAGGCAAAGGTGGCGAATACGATAATCCGATGAAGAATCGCCGTGAGTCGTTCCCGCGCCGGGAGTACATCAACACCGAACCGGCCGCCGCGGCGTGCACTTCAGGGAGAAACTCAGGCCGAGTGCGCCCCGCCGCCGGCCAGCAGCACCGCCAGGCGCATGGTCACGTACGGATGCCCGTGACGAAGGCGGACCACGCCGCGGCCGGTACGAGGAGGGAGGGGCCGGTCGGGTTCTTCGAGTCGCGGATGGCGATGTCGGTACCGGGGGTGGGGGCGGCTATTTCTACGCAGTTCTGGCCGGCGTCGCTGTAGGACGACCTGAACCAGGCCTGCTCAGGGACGATTTCGGGTGCAGTGGGGCGCGGGTGCATGGGTCTACAGCTCTCGTTCCAGTCGGTGGAGGAACTCGGGGGTGTCCTCGGGCGGCAGCGCCGACGCTGTCATGGTGTCGAACCGGCGGCTGAAGCGGTCGACCTCACGGGGCTTGTCCGAGGTGGAGACGGAGCCCCAGGCGCTGTCCGCCTGGACCCGGGGCGGCAGATTGTTGCCGAAGTCGAGGATCGCGAAGTCGTTGATCGAGCGGTAGCTCGGGCGGAACGGCAGCACCTGAACGGTGATGTGGTCCCACCCCGACAACTCCTCGATCCGCGCGCACTGTTCGCGCATCACCTCAGCGCCCCCGATCGGATACCGCAAGGCTGCTTCTCCCAGGATGACGTGCAGCTTGACGGGGCTCTCCCGGGTGAGAACCTCCTGGCGCTTCATCCGCAGCTCCACGCTACTTCGGATGAACTCCGTGGTGTACTCCTCGATCGGCTTTTGCACCTCGTGCACGGCACGGGCGTAGCGCTCAGTCTGCAAAAGGCCGTACACCAGCGTCGGGTGATAGGCCTTCATGGCGTGTGCCTCCGGCTCCAGTCCGACGAACCCCGGCATCCCCGAGGGCATCAGGCCCCGGTACTGCGTCAGCCAGTCCTGCTGGTTGGACTCCCGGTTGAGGCTGATCAGCGAGTCGACGACGTCCTCGTCGGTGACGCCGTACTTCGTCAGGAGCTTCCTCAGGTCGCCTACAAACCGGAAGTTCAGAGATCCCGTTTCGATCCGTTGCAGAGACGCTTCCGAAATGCGCAGTCCCTGAACCGCTTGCTTGCGGGTGAGGCCGACGCCTCGGTCGCCCCCGTCGCAGTTTTCTCGTAGTTGGCGTAACTGCAAGCCGAGTTCGAGCCGCTGGGCCGTCCGCCCGCGCTTCGCTGCCATGTGCACCGCCTTTGTGCCGCAGTACGTGTTGCTGCTCTTGCAGCGCCGAGTGTGACACTCCGTGTTGCCCGCGCGCAGCCGCTTGCTCAGATTCGGGCATAGTCCAATATCGGCGGGATTGAATATTCAGGGCATGTTCGATTGTGGGGTCCTGTCAGCTCTAACACGCTAGTTGGACACATTGCGGATGAAGGGACCCCACATGCCCACCCCCGAACCCCCCACCCTCCTCGCCCACGACTGGAGCATGGGCTACCCCATGACCCTGCGTAGTGTCCGGCTCGCCCGGCTTCACGTCCGTCGGCGGCTGACGATGTGGCAGTGGGGCGGCGATATCGACGACGCCGTGCTCGTGGCGTCGGAGCTCGTCGCCAATGCCGTACGGCATGCGCGTGTGGTTGGGCGCGAATTGTGGGTGCGGATCGCCGAGTTGGAGGGAGATGGGCTCCTCGTCGAGGTGGCGGATCCTGTGCGGGCGTTTCCCGAGGTTGCCGCCGAACCCGACGGCGAGGGCGGTCGTGGGCTCCTCGTCGTGCGGCACCTCACCGCCGAACTCGACTGGTTCCTCCGCGCCGATGTCGGCAAGACTGTACGCGCCCGTTTCGCCCCGCACCCGCACCAGAACTCGGACCCGCACCCGCACCCGCACGCACGAGGAGGGGCCGCCGGCGGACCGGTGACCCCTCCACTCCCCTCCTGATGCTTCCGCTCCTGATGCCTCCGCCCGCCCCCTATCGGGGAAGCACCACGACGTGTGCCGCCGGATCCCGGTCCTCGGACGCCATCATGGCCGTACGGATCACCGCCGCCTGCTGTTCCATCGCGTCCCTCAGCTTCTTCGGGGTGATGTGGACGACCGTGATGCCCAGCCGCTCCAGAAGCTCGCGCTTGCGGGCGTACTCCGACCACGACGCGTCCTCGGCGTCCTGCCGATGGCCCTGGCGCGGAGCCCGGGTGTCCAGTTCCACCGCCACCGCCTGTTCCGGCCAGTACGCGTCCAGGCCCCCGAGAGGGGGCCCTCCGGGTAGCCGCAGATCGACGTTCCACACCGGGTCGGGCAGGCCGTGCTCGCGGACCATCCGGTACAGGCGGCCCTCCGCGATCGCCCGGCCCTCCGCCAGCAGCGAGTCCACCGCGTCCACCACGTGCGGGCGCCCCAGCAGCCGCGCCTGCGTCAACTCCCGCACCACGGACGCCGGTTCGCAGTGGCCCGCGCGTACCGCCTCCGTCAGCAGCCGGCGTACGACACCCGCGTCCGACAACTCCGCCACCGCGTCCGCCAAGGCGCGCGGGACCGGGGCCACCGGCACGCCCGCGACAACGGACGCGTCCGGCAGCGCGGAGGCGCGGACGATCCGCGCGTAGCCCGTCGAGCGCAGCCGGCGCGGCTTCGGCACCAGTACGTCGATCTTGTCGAGGGACGGAAACGGCGGCGCCGACGCGAAGCCGTGCAGCGCCAGTGCCGCCAGGCCCGTGATCATCGCGTCCTGGTAGGGCTGCGGCGCGTGCGGCTCCTGCGCGCCCGGCTGGGTGGGGATGGCGGGCGGCGTCGGGCGAAAGGGGGGCGCGGGCCGCGTACATCAGGACCGAGTGGAGGCACTCCTCGGAGGTGGGCGGACCGGCGTGGAGCAGGTACACGCCCGGGAGGACCTGCTGCCAGGGGCCGCCCGGCCGGCACTGCTCGTGCGTCTCGGCGGCCGTGACTCCGTGGGCGCGCAGCTGGGTCGCGGTCAGGACCCGGCGCTGCGCGTCGGACAGGTGGTGGAGGGGGCGGGGGGAGAGCGGGGTGTTGTGGTTCATGAAGCGGGGTTTCCCGCGCCCGATCCGTCCCCTAACCGCTGTTACACGCCCGTCGACAATTCGGGACAAGGTGACACTAAAGTACGGGCGTTCGACTGCCGAAAGGGGCTGGTCCGGAGGGGAGACGGTCCGGGTTACGGCTTTGGATGCCTGTATTTCGTAACCGCCGCCCCCAGGCCCCGCATGCCCTGCGCGCCCTACACGGCCGCCGCCCTGTCGCACGCCTGTCCGCGCAGCGTGCGCGCCAGGTCGTCCCGTGCCTCCAGGACCAGTCGGCGCAGCGCCGGTGCGGCACCCTCGTGCGCCGCCAGCCACGCGTCCGTGGCGTCCAGCGTCTCCTGCGAGTCCTGGAGCGCGGGGAACAGGCCCTTCACCACGTCCATCCCGATCTGGATCGAGCGCTCCGTCCACACCCGTTCGATCGCCGCGAAGTACTTCGCCGCGTACGGCGCCAGCAGCTCCCGCTGAGACGGCTGCGTGAACCCGGCGATCGTCGCCTCGACCAGCGCGTTGGACAGCGCGTCCGACTCCACGACCGAGGCCCACGCCTGCGCCTTGACCGCGGCCGAGGGGCGTGCGGCCAGGCAGCGGACCTGGTGGCGCTTGCCGGAGGCCGTGTCGTCGCGGGCCAGTTCGGCGGCCAGGACGCTCTCGTCCGCCGTGCCGTGGGCGGCGAGGGGTTCCAGGAGCGTCCAGCGCAGCTCCTGGTCGACGTCCAGTCCGTCGATCTTCGCCGTGCCCTCCAACAGGCCCTGGAGCAGCTGGAGATCGGCCTCGCTCGACGCCACCGCTGCGAAGAAACGCGCCCAGGTGAGCTGGTGCTGGCTGCCGGGTTCGGCGAGCCGCAGCTCCTTCAGCGCGCCGTCCGCCAGCAGGCGCGCGCCGGTCTCCCGCCACTCCGGTGCCGCGTAGAACGTCAGCGCCGAGTTGGCCCAGGCGTGCAGCATCTGGAGGACGCCGATGTCCGACTCCCGGCCCGCGAAACGGAGTACGAGATCGATGAAGTCCCGCCCCGGCATCAGCGCGTCCCGGGTCAGGTTCCACAGCGCCGACCAGCACAGGGCCCGCGCCAACGGGTCCGTGATGTCGCCGAGATGGGACCTGAGCGTCGCCAGCGACGTCTCGTCGAAGCGGATCTTGCAGTACGTCAGGTCGTCGTCGTTGACCAGGACGAGGTCCGGTGCCGCGCTGCCGGCCAGCTCGCCCACGACCGTACGCGGCCCGAACACGTCCACCTCGGCCCGCGCGTACCGCGTGAGCGCACCCGCCTCGCTGCGGTACAGGCCCACCGCCACCCGGTGCGGGCGCAGTTCGGGGTGGGACTCGGCCGCCTCCTGGAGGACGGACAGCTCCGTGATCCGGCCGTCCGCGCTCAGGATCACCTGCGGGGTGAGGGAGTTGACCCCGGCGGTCTCGAGCCAGGCCCGCGACCAGGTCGCCAGGTCGCGCCCGGAGGTCTCCTCCAGCACCGACAGCAGGTCGCCGAGACGGGTGTTGCCGTACGCGTTGCGCTTGAAGTAGCGGCGGGCGCCCTCCAGGAACGCGTCCCGGCCCACGTACGCCACCAACTGCTTCAGCACGGAGGCACCCTTGGCGTACGTGATGCCGTCGAAGTTGAGCTTGGCGTCCTGGAGGTCGCGGATGTCGGCCGTGATCGGGTGGGTGGACGGCAGCTGGTCGGCTCGGTAGGCCCACGCCTTGCGGCGGTTGGCGAAGGTGATCCAGCCGTCCTTGAAGCGGGTCGCGCCGACCAGCGAGAACGCCCCCATGAAGTCGGCGAAGGACTCCTTGAGCCACAGGTCGTCCCACCACTCCATGGTGACGAGGTCGCCGAACCACATGTGCGCCATCTCGTGCAGGATGACGTTCGCCCGGCCCTCGTACGACGCCTGCGTCACCTTGCCGCGGAAGATGAACTCCTCGCGGAAGGTGACGAGTCCCGGGTTCTCCATCGCGCCGAGGTTGTACTCGGGCACGAACGCCTGGTCGTACTTGCCGAACGGGTACGGGTAGTCGAAGTGGTCGTGGAAGAAGTCCAGCCCCTGCTTGGTCACCAGGAACACGTCGTCGGAGTCGAAGTGGGGGGCCAGGCCCTTGCGGCACATCGCGCCGAGGGGGATCTCCAGCGTCGTACCGTCGTCGAAGGTGCGGGAGTAGGAGTCGGTCACATAGTGGTACGGGCCCGCCACGACCGCCGTGATGTACGTCGAGATCGGCTTGGTCTCGGCGAACCTCCATACGCCGTCGGTCAGTTCACCGACCCCGTTGCTCCACACGACCCAGCCCTCGGGCGCCCGGACCTCGAAGCGGAAGGGGGCCTTGAGGTCCGGCTGCTCGAAGTTGGCGAAGACGCGACGCGAGTCGGCGGGCTCGTACTGCGTGTAGAGGTACACCTCGCCGTCCTCGGGGTCGACGAAGCGGTGCATGCCCTCGCCGGTGCGGGAGTAGGCGCACTGGGCATCGACCACCAGCTCGTTCTCGGCGGCGAGGTCCTCCAGCAGGATCCGGGCGCCGTCGAAGACCTCCCCCGGGTCGAGGTCCCTGCCGTTCAGCGAGACGGCCGTGACGCTCGGCGCGATGAGGTCGGCGAAGCTCGTGGCGCCCGGCTCGGCGCAGCGGAAGCGGATCGTGGTGACCGAGCGGAAGGTGCGCGGCGCGCGCTCGTCGTCCCTGTCCCCGACGGCGGAGCGCAGGTCGAGGGACACGTCGTACCCGTCGACGGACAGCAGTGCGGCCCGCTCCTGGGCCTCGTCGCGGGACAGATTCTCACCGGGCACGGGCGGCACTCCCTCGTGATGACTTGTACGTGGCGTCTTGCGCGGGGCTGAACAGGACCGATCCTGCCATGTGCCCCTGACGCCGGGCATCCGGGAATGGGACGGGCGGCCGGTGGTGTTGCCCCGGGAAAGACCGCCTTCCGAGGAGAGCCATGTCCGAGAAGACCCCTGTCGACTTCTGGTTCGACCCGCTGTGCCCCTGGGCCTGGATGACTTCACGCTGGGTGCTGGAAGTGGAGAAGGTTCGGGACATCGAGGTCCGCTGGCATCTGATGAGCCTCGCGGTGCTCAACGAGCCGAAGCTGGACGAGCTGCCCGAGGAGTACCGCGAGCTGCTGGAGACCAAGGCCTGGGGGCCGGTACGGGTCGTCATAGCGGCCCAGCAGGAGCACGGGGCCAAGGTGCTCGGCGACCTCTACACGGCGCTCGGGACCCGCTTCCACAACCAGGGGGAGGGCCCCACGAAGGAGGCCGTCGCCGCCGCCCTGGACGAGGTCGGCCTGCCGGCGTCGCTCCTCGACCACTGGGACTCCACCCCGTACGAGGCCGAGCTGCGGGCCTCGCACAAGGAGGGCATCGAGAAGGTCGGCCAGGACGTGGGCACGCCGGTCATCGCGGTCCCCGGCGCCGACGGTGAGCAGATCGCCTTCTTCGGCCCGGTCGTCACCCCGGCGCCCAAGGGCGAGGAGGCCGCCAAGCTCTGGGACGGCACGCTCCTCGTCGCCTCGGTCCCGGGCTTCTACGAGATCAAGCGCTCGCGGTCGCAGGGGCCGGACTTCAGCAACCTGTAAGTCCCACCCCCGGGGGTCGGCGGCGCGGTTCACTCAAGCTTGTCAGGGAGCCGTTTCGTGTCCCGGAAGTGCTTCTCGTGCCCGTGCGTACGGAGATTGCGGCAGATCTTCTCGTCGGAGAGCCTGTTGACGCACTTGTAGTAATTGTCCCCGATCGGATTGCCGAGCTGCCCGCGCAGCCACGCCTTCTCGTCCGGGGTCAACGGCTCATGCATCTCCCTGCTGCCGCAGGTCTGGCAGGTCAGGGGCTGTGGATTCGGCATCCCGCCACCATGGCCCGGAGCCGTCCGTACCGGAAGCCCCCCGCGCCCAAGTGCCTCCATACCGGAAAACCCCCGCGAGTCACGTCCTCGCGGGGGTCTTCCTCTTTTCCGCCTGCCCGGTGAACGGTGAGAAGACGATCACGAGCAGGACGTTTCATATATCCCGCTCAGGGGGCGAGCAGCAAGACGTCCGTGCGCGACTTGGCCGCTTCGTAGCGGCGGGCCACGTCCTGCCAGTTGACGACCTGCCACATCGCCTCGATGAAGTCGACCTTCTGGTTCCGGTACTGGAGGTAGAAGGCGTGCTCCCAGGCGTCGAAGACCAGGATCGGCGTGGCGGCCTGGCCCACGTTGCCCTGGTGGTCGTAGACCTGCTCGACGATCAGCCGGCCGCTCAGCGGCTCGTACGCGAGGACGCCCCAGCCGGAGCCCTGCGTCGTCGCCGACGCCTTGGACAGCTGCGTCCTGAACGCGCCGAACGAGCCGAAGGACTCCGTGATCGCGTCCGCCAGGTCGCCCACGCCGTCCGCGGCCAGCGGTTCGCCGCCGCCGGTGCCCGTCATGTTGTGCCAGTAGATCGAGTGCAGGATGTGGCCGGAGAGGTGGAAGGCCAGGTTCTTCTCCAGCCCGTTGACCGAGCCCCACGACTCCTTGTCGCGTGCCTCCGCGAGCTGCTCCAGCGTGTCGTTGGCGCCCTTCACATAGGCCGCGTGGTGCTTGTCGTGGTGCAGCTCGATGATCTCGGGGCTGATCACGGGCGCGAGCGCGGAGTAGTCGTACGGCAGTTCAGGGAGTGTGTAGACGGGCATGCGGGGTCCCCTCCGACCTCTTATTGCAAAGTGCTTGCAAGTGCACGCTAGCAGCAGGAGAGTGGATGTGCGTGCGAGGGCACGCAAAAGGGCCCTCGCACGAACCGTCCTCCGTGCGAGGGCCCTTCAGTGGCTGACCGTCAGGCCCGCGCGCGTGCCCGCTGCCAGGCGTAGCCGACGGCGGCCAGGACCAGCGTCATGGCGCCCGTCGAGTAGAGCTGTACGCGGGTGTCCGGCTGCCGGGCCATCAGGATGAAGATCGCCGCCATGCCCGCCAGGGCCACCCAGGTCAGCACCGGGTACGCCCACATCCGCACGACCAGCTTCTCCGGTGCCTCTCGCTCGACCTTGCGGCGCAGCAGCAGCTGCGAGACCGCGATGAAGATCCAGACGACCAGGATGACCGCGCCGATCATGTTCAGCAGCCAGGGGAAGACGTCGTTCGGCCGCCAGTAGCTGAGGACCACGCACACGAAGCCGAACACGCAGGAGACCAGTACGGCGATCCTCGGGACGCCCCCGGAGACCCGGCCCAGCGCCTTCGGGCCCTGTCCGCGCTCCACCAGCGAGTAGGCGATGCGTGAGGAGCCGTAGATGTTGGCGTTCATCGCCGACAGGAGCGCGACCAGCACGACCACGTTCATCAGCTGACCGGCGCCCGGGATGCCCAGGTGGTCGAGGGCGGCGACGTACGGGCCCTTCTCGACGACCTCCTTCGAGTCCCACGGGACGAGCGTGACGATGACCGCCATGGAGCCGATGTAGAAGAGCGCGATGCGCCACATCGCGGTGCGCACGGCGCGCGCGACGCCCTGGACCGGGTTCTCGGACTCCGCCGCCGCGATCGTCACGGTCTCCAGACCGCCGTACGCGAAGACCGACGCGAGCAGACCGATGACCAGGCCCTCGCTGCCGTTCGGCAGGAAGTCGTGGAGGTTCGAGGCGCCCGGAGAGTCCGTGCCGGGCAGCACTCCGGTCATGGCCAGCACGCCGAGGACCAGGAACAGACTGATCGCGCCGACCTTCAGCGCCGCGAACCAGAACTCGAACTCGCCGAAGTTCTTCACGGCGGCGAGATTGGCCACGCAGAAGACGACCATGAACAGGGCCACCCAGCCCCACTCGGGAGTGCCGGGCAGCCAGCCGGTGACGATCTTCGCGGCGCCGATGCCCTCCAGGCCGACGGCCGTGCACAGCAGCACCCAGAAGGACCAGCCGGCGGTGAAGCCCGCCCAGGGGCCGATCGCCCGCTCGGCGTGCGCCGAGAAGGAGCCCGACGAGGGATAGGCGGCCGACATCTCGCCTAGCATCCGCATCACCAGCATGACGAGCAGGCCGGAGACCGAGTAAGCGATGACGATCGACGGCCCGGCGGCGGCGATACCCGCGCCGGAGCCGACGAACAGGCCCGCGCCGATCACTCCGCCGAGAGCGATCATCGACAGGTGGCGCTGCTTGAGGCCGTGGGACAGGGGGGCGTCGGCAGCGGATGTCTCCGGTGCCGTGTCAAGGGTGGTGCGGGAGGACATGGGCGCGGCTCGTCCAGTCGTGAGATGGGTAAAAACGCCCACAGTCTGGGCAGCCTCTCCGGTCGAACGGAAAGGCTGCCCACGATACGGACGGCGACGACACGGAGCGTGAAGGTCCGGTCACCCCGCGCCCGGCGGCGTCTGCCGCGCGACTTGGGCTACGCCGCGACCGCGACCGGCGTGTAGTGCGAGGCGTCGCCCGCGATCGAGTAGCTCTCCTTGCCCTCGATGCCGACCGGTACGTCGCCGGCGACGGTCACCCGGTTGAGACGGCGCGGCCGGCCGTCGTAGTTGTCGATGGCGTAGTGCTGGGTGATGCGGTTGTCGAACAGGACGAGCTGGTTCGGGGACCAGCGCCAGCGCAGGATGTTCTCCGGCCGGGTGACGTACGACTGGAACAGGTCGAGGAGCTTGCGGGACTCGCCCGTCGACAGGCCGACGATCCGCTGGGCGAAGCCGCCGATGAACAGACCGCGCTCGCCGGTCAGCGGGTGGACGCGGACGACGGGGTGCGCCGTCCGGTAGGTGATGGAGGTGAACTGGGCGCGCTGGCGGGCCTGTTCCTCGTCGACCGCCTCGTCCGGAACCGCGTAGTCGTAGTCATTGGTGTGCTCGGCCCAGAGCGTGTCGGCGAGGGCGCGCAGCGGCTCCGGCAGGTCCCGGTAGGCGGCCGCCGCGTTGGCGATCAGGGTCTCGCCGCCGTACGGCGGGATCGTGATGCTGCGCAGGGTGCTGGCCTGCGGCGGGTTGAGGACGAAGGTGACGTCGGTGTGCCAGTGGTTGGCACGGCCCCGCTCGCTGTCCACGGGCAGCACGTTCGGGGCGCCTTCCACGGCGGGCACGGTGGGGTGGGCGGTGGTGAGCGCGCCGAAGTGGCGGGCGAAGGCCTGCTGGCCCGCGTCGTCCAGGTCGACGTCGTCGAAGACCAGGGCCTTGTGGGCGTTCAGCGCGTCACGCAGGGCGGTGACGGTCTCCTCGTCGAGCGGTTTGCCGATGTCGACGCCGGACACCTGGGCGCCGATGTGGGCGGTGACCTTGCGGATCTCGATGGCGGTCATCTGGGACGGTCCTTTCAGCGGGTGGCGAGTGCGGAGAGTGCGGAGAGTGCGGTGGCGTACTGGTTGGCGGGGCGCGGAAGGCCGTAGCGCTCCCGCAGGGTCCGGCGCGGGCCGTACTCCGTGCGGAGCAGGCCGCGGGCGCGGAGGATCGGCACGACGTGGTCGACGAACAGGCCGAGGCCGGACGGCAGGACGGCGGGCATGATGTTGAAGCCGTCGGCGGCGCCGTGCCGGAACCACTCCTCGATGGCGTCGGCGACCTGCTCGGGCGTGCCGGCGAACGTGAGATGGCCGCGCCCGCCGCCGAGGCGGCCGATCAGCTCGCGGACGGTGAGCCGTTCGCGCCGGGCCAGCTCCACGACCAGGGTGTAGCGGCTCTTGGCCCCCTCGATGGCGCTCTCCGGCGGCAGATCGGCGGGCAGCGGGGCGTCGAGCCGGAGCGTGCCGGGCTCGAGGTGCAGAAGGTGTTCGAGGCGCTCGACACCGTGCTCGTGGACGATGTGGTCCTCCAGGACCTGCTCGTTTCGGCGTGCCTCGGCCTCGGTGGAACCGATCACCGGGACGATGCCGGGCAGGATCTTGACGTGGTCGGGATCGCGGCCGGCCTCCCGCGTCCGGGACTTGAGGTCGGCGTAGAAGTCCTGCGCGTCCTTGAGCGTCTGCTGCGCGGTGAAGACCGCCTCCGCGTACCGGGCCGCGAACCGCTTGCCGTCGTCCGAGGAGCCGGCCTGGACGAGGAGGGGGTAACCCTGCGGTGTGCGGGGCACGTTGAGCGCGCCCTCGACACGGAAGTACGGCCCCTGGTGCCGGGGCGGATGGATCTTGCGGTCGTCCCCCCACACGCCCGCCGCCTTGTCGGCGACGATCAGGTCGTCCTCCCAGCTGTCCCAGAGCTTCAGCGCCACGTCGAGGAACTCGGCGGCACGCTCGTAGCGGGCGGCGTGGGCGGGCTCCTCGTCGAGACCGAAGTTGCGGGCGGCCTCGGCGCCCGCGGTGGTGACGATGTTCCAGCCGGCCCGGCCGCCGCTGAGGTGGTCGAGGGAGGCGAGTCTGCGGGCCAGGTTGTAGGGGGAGTTGTAGGAGGTCGAGGCGGTGGCGATCAGGCCGATGTGCTCGGTGGCGGTGGCCAGGGCGGTGAGCAGGGTGATGGGTTCGAGGGCGCCGGAGGGGCGCTGGCCGACGCGGTTGAAGAGGACCGGACCGTCGGCGAGGAACAGCGAGTCGAAGGTGCCGCGTTCCGCGATACGGGCCAGTTCGACGTAGTGCGCGAGGTCGACGCTCGCGTACGGGTCGCTCTCGGGCAGCCGCCAGGAGGCCTCGTGGTGGCCGGTGTTCATCAGGAACGCGTTCAGGTGGAGCTGGCGCGGGGCGGTCACTGGTGGTCCTCCTGGGCGCCCTGGTGCTCCGTGACACCGAGGGCGGTGAGCAGGCGTTCGCGGTACTCGCCGAGGAGCGGGTCGCGGTAGGAGCGCGGGTGCGGGCGGTCGATGGTCAGGTCGAGGCCGATGCGGCCCCGTTCGAGCACGAGGACGCGGTCGGCGAGCACGATCGCCTCGTCCACGTCATGGGTGACGAGCAGCACGGAGGGCCGGTGGCGTTCCCACAGCTCGCGCAGCAGGGTGTGCATCCGGATCCGGGTGAGCGCGTCCAGGGCGCCGAACGGCTCGTCGGCCAGCAGGAGCTCGGGTTCGCGGACCAGCGAGCGGGCCAGCGCGGCGCGCTGGGCCTCGCCGCCGGACAGCTCGCCCGGCCAGGCCCGTTCGCGTCCGGCGAGGCCCACCTCGGCGAGGGCGGCCCGGCCGCGTTCGGCGGCCTCCTTGCCGTCCGTGCCGAGCAGGACGTTGTCGAGGACGCGGCGCCAGGGCAGCAGCCGGGAGTCCTGGAAGACGACGGACACCCGCTCGGGGGCGGTCAGCTGCCCGCTGCCGGTGACCTCGTGGTCGAGTCCGGCGACGGCGCGCAGCAGGGTGCTCTTGCCGGAGCCGCTGTGGCCGAGCAGCGCCGTGAACTGTCCGGCCGGGAGGTCGAGGTCGATGCCGTCGAGGACCGTACGGTCGGCGAAGGACCGGGTCAGGCCCTGGAGCCGGACGGCAGGACGGGTCAGTTGCTCAGTGTGCGTCGCCATGACAGCACCCTCCGTTCGAAGAGGCGGACCGCGCTGTCGGAGGCCAGGCCGAAGACGCCGTAGATCAGCAGGCCGACGAGGATGATGTCCGTACGGCCGTAGTTCTGGGCCTGGAACATCATGTAGCCGAGGCCGCTGGTGGCGTTGATCTGCTCCAGAACGACCAGCGACAGCCAGGACCCGGTGACCCCGAGCCGGAGACCCACGAAGAATCCGGGCAGGGCGCCGGGGACGACGATCTCGCGGATGAACCGGAGCCTGGACAGCCCCTGGACCTCGGCGAGTTCCACGAAGCGGTGGTCGATCCCGGACAGTGCGGCATGCAGGTTGAGGTAGATCGGGATGTAGACCACGATGGCGATGATCGCGATCTTGAAGGTCTCGCCGATGCCCAGCCAGAGGATGAACAGCGGGATCAGACCGAGGGTCGGGATCGCCCGGTTGAGCTGCACCGTCCCGTCGATCAGCGCCTCGCCGACCCGGCTGAGCCCGGCCGTGAGGGCGAGGAGCACCCCGGCGCTCAGGCCGAGGGCGAAGCCGTATGCGGCGCGTTCCAGCGAGGTCAGTACGTCGGTGGGGAGCGTGCCGGCGCTCCACAGCTGACCTGTGGTGCGGAGCACCGTCCAGGGCGCCGGGATCGCGCCGGGGTCCAGCTGTCCGGCGGCGGAGGCGGCGGCCCACAGGGCGAGGAAGAGGGCGGGGCCGATGAGGCGCGAGGCGGGCAGGCGCTTGCCGGGGGCGAGGGTCCGGCGCCTGATCCGTTGGTCCCGGCGGGACTTCTCGGCGGGCGCGGGGCGGGGTTCGGTGGTGGTGGGCGCCGTGGCTGTCGGCACATCGGTGGTGGTCATGCCGGTCACCTCCGGTATTCCGCCGGCACGGCCTTCGCGGCGATGCCCTCGAAGCGGCGGTCGAAGAGCGAGCCGACCTTGAACGCCTTCACGAAGCCGCCCTCGGCGAGCAGATCGGCGGTCTCCTGCTCCCACGTGACGGCCTCGTCCCAACTCGGCGGGAACAGCGGCTTGTTGGCGAGCTTGGTGATCGACTCGGCCTGGGCGAGGGTCAGGTTCTGCGTCTTGACGTAGAACTCCTTGTTCCACTGGTCGGGGTGCTCGTACGCCCACACCTGGCCCTTGGCCCAGCGCGGGATGTACGCGGCGACCGCGGCCGCCTTCGCGGAGTCGGCCAGCACGGAGGTCGGCGCCCACAGCAGGTTGAGGAGGTCGACGACGTCGGTGGGGATGGTGTGGGCGCCCTTGGAGCCGTACTGCTTGAGGTAGGCCGGGGACTGCTGGTTGGCGAGCGGGGCGATGTCCACCTGGCCGGCCTGGAGGGCGGTGAGGAACTGGTTGCTGGTCAGCGGCACCAGGTCCACTTCGTCGTACTTCAGCCCGGCCTTCTTCAGCGCGCGCAGCAGGACCACACCCTGCGCCTGCCCCTGCGAGAACGCCAGCCGCTTGCCCTTGAACTCCTCGACCGTCCGGATGTCGCTGCCGGGTTTCGTGGCGAAGACGTAATTGGGCTTGCGGGTGATGTTGATCGCGACGATCTTCGCGTCGAATCCCTGGAAGTGCGCCTGGATCGGCGGAATGCCCGCGTTGTTGGCGACGTCCAGCGACTTGGCGCGGAAGGCGTTGATGACATCGGGTCCCGCGCCGATGTTCGCCCAACTGGAGACCGTGAACGGCAGCTTGGACAGGCCCGCGAGCCTGAACTGGGTTTGCTGGACGTTCTGGTACGAGGCGATTTTCAGGCTCGTACCGGACGGGATCTTCGTGGCCAGCGGGGCGGACGGGGATGAGCCCTTGGCGGCGGCGGCACTGCTGTCCGCGCAGCCGCTCAGTCCGGCGGCGGCGGCCGTGGCGCCGAGCAGGGAGGTCAGAAAGAGCCGCCGGTCGACGCCGGGCGTGGACGGGGACAGAGGTGGCATGACAGGACTCCATGAGGTGGCAGGGCAGGAATGCGCGCGCCGAGGTGGCAGGGCAGAAATGCGCGCGGAATTCCGGGCAGGGCGAAGCCGGAAAAGGGGAATGCGGGGGGGGGAAGCGGCACGCGCCGGGGGCGCGGCAGGAAATCGCCTGACGGATCACCAGTAAGTGGCCAGGCGGCCGAGGGGCCGTGTGACCTGGCTGGTCGTCCTGGTCGTCCTGGTCGTCAGTGCGTCAATGTGTCAGCAACAGAGGGTGCGACAGTTCATGAGCGGGCTCATGAATACGATGCTCCTGGCCTGGTGCAATGCCTGTCAACATTCCGAGTTTCTGAATTAAGTCGCCCCCGGTGACACGCCCAGCGGATCTCGGTACAGCACGTCGAGAGCCACCGAACCGCCCGCCACCGCGAGCACCGAATCCGGAAAACTGGTCGGCACGACCGCCGCCGCCCGCTGCGGACCGACCGCCTCGCGCAGCGCCGCCAGGCAGTCCTCCCGGTGGATGATCCCGATCTCGGTGACCACGACGGTGTCCGGATTGAGAATGTCGAGCAGCAGCCCCGCCGCCCGCCCGATCATCCGGGCCCGCTCCACCAGCAGCCGTACGGCCACCGGGTCGCCGCCCGCCGCCGCCTCGACCACACGCACCGGGTTCACGCCGACAGCCAGGCCCGCCGCGCGCGCCCGCCGGCACAGCGCCCGCTCGCTCAGCTCGACCTGGAGGCAGCCGACACGCCCGCAGTCGCACGTCTCCGCACCGCCCCGCAACGGCAGATGGGCGATCGCGCCGGCCTGGGAACGGGGACCGTGGTGCACCTCGTCGTTGGTGGCGAAGGCGGCGTCCACCACATTGCCGACGAACAGGTGCAGCAGGCTCCGGCTGCCGCGGGCCCGCCCGAACAGCCGCTCCGCGCCGACCAGGGCCCGCGCGTGCCCGTCCACCTGGACCGGCAGGCCGGTGTGCGCGCCGAGCACGTCCCGGACGGGGATGTCGCGCCAGCCCAGCAGCGGGTGCTCCACGATGGTCCCGGAGTCCCGGTCCACCCAGCCCCCGGCCGCCACGCCGACACCCAGCGGCGTACGGTCGGCCGCCGCCGAGAGCAGCGCGGCCAGGCCGTCGGCGGCCCGCGCCAGCACCAGGGAGGGCTCGGTCCGGTCGTGTTTCAGACGGCGCTCGGCCACCACCCGGCCGCGCAGATCGAGCAGCGCGACCGTGGTGTACGGCACCGCCACATGCACCCCGCCGACGACGAACCGCGAGTCGTCCAGGTCGACGGGGACGTGCGGACGCCCGACCCCGCCCGACCGCCGGGGCACGGACGCCTCATGGAGCAGGCCGAGTTCGGCGAACCGGGCGCAGTAGTCGGTCACCGACGCGGGGGAGAGCCCGGTCAGCCGGGCGACGGTGCTGCGGGCGACCGGCCCGTGCTCGAGCACGGACCGCAGGACCGCGCTGGCGCTGGTCCTGCGGCGCGCGCTGTCGGCGGCCCGCAGAACGGTCGTAGGGGGCTGAGGGGGCTGAGGGGGCTGAGGGGGCAGGAGAGTGGGTGCCGCGGTACGGGGCATGGAGATCTTCCTCGGGAGCCGGTCCGACACTGCGCTGTTTCGGTCAGCGAGCCGGATCCGTTTCCTGGTGGTCTCCGCCCCGCCTCAGCGGCGACAGGTGGCCGTGCCCTGGCGTCGCAGGTCGACATAGCGACGCGACGCGAAGTTCTCTGCCTGGGGGACCATGGCTCGAAGAGTAGGCCCTGCCTGGCGGATCCGGCCAGGGGGCCCGCCCGGTTTGGTGGGACCCTACAGTCCCCGCCCCGGTCGCCGACGTGCGGAGAATCGATCCACCTCAGTGACCGGCGTCACCTCGTCGCAGGTGTATGTCGCATCCTTTGTGTGAAGCCCACCAAGAGTGCGATCTCCGCTTTGTGGACGGCTGACGGTGATCGGCCGCGGACCCCTGGGATAGCGTCACCGTGTCCTTCAGTGCCCACACCCGCGGAGTCCCCATGAGCACGGCTGTCGCCAGCGCCCCCCGTTCCGGCCAGGTTCTCGCCGATCTGCTGCCTGCCTCCCGCGTCCGCGATGCCGCGCTCGTCCTGGGTGGCGCCGCGCTCACCGGGCTCGCCGCGCAGATCTCGCTGCCCGTGCCCGGCTCTCCGGTGCCGGTGACCGGCCAGACCTTCGCCGCCCTCCTCGTCGGCACCGCGCTCGGCGCCGGCCGCGGTTTCCTCTCGCTCGCCGTGTACGCGCTGGTCGGCATGGCCGGTGTGCCGTGGTTCGCCGGCGGCGGCTCCGGCGCCGCGGCCCCGTCCTTCGGCTACATCCTCGGCATGCTCCTGGCCGCCACCGTCGTGGGCGCGCTGGCCCGCCGCGGCGCCGACCGCTCCGTGCTGCGCACGGCGGGCGCGATGCTGCTCGGCGAGGCGATCATCTACGCGATCGGCGTCCCGTACCTGGCCTTCGCCACCGGGATGTCCCTGACCGCCGCGATCGCGGCCGGTCTGACCCCGTTCCTGATCGGCGACGCGCTCAAGGCCGCGCTGGCGATGGGCGTGCTGCCCACCGCCTGGAAGTTCCTCAACCGGTGAGGTTGTAGTTCCTGCGGAAGAGGTTCGCCGGGTCGTGTTCCGACTTCAACCCGGCGAGCCTCTTCCGCGTTTCGGGGTCGTACAGGCCTTCCGTACGGTCCCCGGCCCCGAAGGCGAAGTTCAGCGCCCGCCCGATCGTCCACGGCGCGAGCCGGGCAAGGGCCGGGTCGAGGAGTTCGCGGGCCGTGTCCCGGTCGGCCATGGCGAGCAGCCGCACCAGGAAACGCCCGTCGCGGTGCGGTACGGAGTTCGGTGCCCGGCGCGCCAGCGCCCCGCCCAGATGGTTGATCTGTACGACGCTCATCACGGGGGCGTCCGCTGCGGCCAGGGCCGGCACCGAGGCCGCCGCCTCGACGTCCAGCTCGCTCAGCACCGCGCTGTCCCCGTAGTACGTGTGCGGGAAGTCCGGGTCGCTGTGGATGGTGTGGCTCTCGGCGTACGGCATCACCCGGAGGGAGTCCGCGAGCACCGGGCCGGTCTCCCGCAGCGGGGCGACGAGCCGCTCGCCGTCGCTGCCGGTGTACGCGACGCGTACGGAGAGAACGTGCCGGCCGCGCAGGTGCGGCGGCAGCCCCGGCAGGTCCGGGTAGGGGACGGCGGCGAAGGACGAGGTCAGCCCGTCGGGCACGGTCCGCGTCCAGCGCTCGTACGCGCGCAGCACGGCCGCCGGGTCCACCTCGCGCCCGTCGAAGGCGAGCGAGCCGCCGTACAGCCTGGCCACCGGGACGAGGCCGATCTCCAGCTCGGTGACGACGCCGAAGTTGTGGCCGCCGCCGAGCAGGGCCCAGTACAGGCCGGGATCCGACTCCCGGGTCACCTGGCGCAGTTGCCCGTCCGCGGTGACGACGTCCAGCGCGCGCACATGGTCGGCCGCGTACCCGAACTCCCGCGCCAGGATGCCGAGTCCGCCGCCCAGCGTGTACGACACGGCGCCGACGCCCGGCGCGGAGCCGTTGAGCGGGGCGAGCCCGTAGGGCTGGGCGGCCGCCACGACCTGGCCCCAGCGGACGCCCGCCTGGACGCGGGCGGTGCGGGACACGGGGTCGACGCTCACCCGGTCCATGCGCTTCGTCGTGATGAGTACGCCGCCCTCGGCGCCGCCCGGCAGGCCGTGTCCGGTGGCCTGGACGCCGACCGGCAGGTCCTCGGCCGCCGCGTACGCCACGGCGGCGGCCACGTCGGCGGCCGAGGCGGCGGCGAAGACCACGGTGGGACGCTGGGTGAATCCGGTCTGGAAACCGGCGAGTTCCTCCTCGAAGCCGGGGTCCGCGGGCCGGAGGGCGAGAGGTTCGGTGGTGTCTGCGGTGTTCGAGTCCATGAGCGCATCGTGGCCACATAACCTGACACTCACCGTCAGCCTTTTGAGTCGAAGAGGAGGGCTGGGGCGCTCGGCTCGGCGCCCCAGCCCCTCGGGTGGGTCAGGGCTGTGGCTCGGGCCGGCGACGGGTCCACCACAGGCCCGCCGCGCCCGCCGCCACCAGCGTCACGCCCGCCGCGGCCAGTGGCAGGACGTCCTCCGTGACGCCGGTGTCGGCCAGTCGGTCACCGCCGGGGGCGACCGGCTTGTTGTCGGTGCCGAGCAGCAGCGGGGTGGCCGGGGCGTTCGGTGACGGGTTCGTCGTACCGAACGGCACCGGGCCCTGCTGCCAGTAGGTCTTCTTCCCGTCGCTCGTCTGGACCGGAAGACAGATCTTCCCGGTCTTGCCGGTGTCGAACGTCGCGTCGACGGCGTACGACGTCGACTTGCCGGCCGCGAGGTTGTCGATGGCGCAGCTGAATGCGCTGTTCGAACCCGGCGGAAGATCCGCTTTGGCAATTGCCGTGCAGCCCTTGACGTTCTTGACCACGAGACCGTCAAAACCGGCTACCAAAAGCCTGATCTTTCCGCTGTCCTTGGTTCCCCCGTTCTTTACCGTGGCCGTAATCGCCGTTTTGTGCGAACTGTTGTCGACCGAGATCTTCGAGGGCAGCAGCGTGGTCAGCTTTACACCCGCCGGTGCCTCGTCGACGGGCTTTCCCCCTTTGCCGCTCGCCGGTCCCTGGTCATCCGCGGTGGCGGTGCACGCGAAGATCATCACTGCCGAGAAAGATGCAGTGAGCAGCGATCCCGTGATGGCCGTCATGTGACGAGAACCCATGTTCGTCCCCCTTGGCTGCGCCTGAATTCGCAGTACTTGAAGAGGTACCACAAGATTTCTCCGCACTATGCTGGTACTGCCTGAAGTGTGACCATTGTGTTTCTGCTGGGGCGTGTGTGGGGAAGTGCGTCGGGGTGCGCGCCGAGGTGGGCGTGGAGGGGGTGCAGGGGATTGCCGGGTAATTCGGGTGGCGGTGTTCCGGGGTTATTGGTGACGGGTCGGTATCGGCTGGTCGAGAGCATCGGGCAGGGGGGAATGGGGCGGGTGTGGCGTGCCACCGACGAAATGCTGGACCGTCAGGTGGCCGTCAAGGAAATGCGGATAGACGGACTCGACGCAGAGGACACGCGCACCCGCCGCGAACGCACGCTGCGCGAGGCCAGGGCCACGGCTCGGATCAGCCATCCGAATGTCGTGCGCGTCTACGACGTGGTGGACGAGAGCGACCGGCTGTGGATCGTCATGGAGCTCGTCGACGGCCGCTCGCTGGAGCGGATCGTGGTGGAGGACGGACCGCTCGGGCCGGGGGAGACGGCACGCATCGGACGCGAACTGGTGGCGGCGCTGCGGCAGGTGCACGCGGGGGGTGTGCTGCACCGGGACATCAAGCCGGGGAACGTCCTGGTCGAGAACCTGGGGCACCGGGTCGTCCTCACCGACTTCGGCATCGCCGCGATCCAGGACGCCAAGGCGCTCACGATGGTCGGCATGCTGGTCGGTTCGCCCGACTACATGGCCCCGGAGCGGGTGTCCGGCCGTCCGCAGGGCCCGCCGTCCGACGTGTGGTCCCTCGGGGCGACGCTGTGCGCGGCGCTCGGCGGCCACTCCCCGTTCTCGCGCTCGACGACCCTGGCGACGCTGCACGCGGTGCTGTACGAGGAGCCCGAACTGCCCACGGAGGCGGGAGGGTTACGGCAGATCCTGGCCGCGCTGCTGGAAAAGGAGCCTTCGGTCCGGCCCGGCCTCGAGGAGGTGGCGGCGGCACTGGAGGCGCTGGTGGCCACGGGGACGAGTGTCGCCGGGGCGGGTGATGCCGGGGCGGGTGCCGCCGGGGCGGGTGTCGAGGCGGCGGGTGTCGAGGTGGCCGGGTCGGGTTCTGGGGATGGAGGGAATGGAGGGGATAGAGGGGAGGGAGCGGTCGGGGAGCGGGGGGCTGGGCTGGGCGCCGGATCGGGGGGTGAGCCGGGCGCCGGGTCGGGACCTGAGTTGCGGGTTGGGCCGGGAGCCGAATCGGGAGCCGGGGCGGGCGCGGAGTCGGAAGTCGGGGCGGTGCCGCGGGGAGTGCGGCAGCCGGGGGAGGAGGGCGAGCCCGAGCAGGGCGGACCGGACGCCGGCTCCGGAGGCCGGCGGCTGGAATCCCCGACGCGCGCGCTCCTGGACACGGCCCTGATCCGCGCGGCCCGGACGGCCCCGGAGGAGACGCGGCCGGATGCCGATCCGCGGTGGTCCGAGCCCGTCCAGGACGCCATACCGGGGCGGCCCACCCGGGCCGTCCCACCGGAGGCCCCGCCGACGAGGGAGACGCCCGCCGTCGGACCCGGCCATACGGCAGTCACCCAGCCCAGCCACTCCCCGGCCCCCGCCCCCGCTCTCCCCACGCCGCTCCCGTTCCCCGCACAACCCCACCACCCCGAAGCCCCCCTCGTACCCCCCACCGCGTCCCCCACCGCGTCCCCCACCGCGTCCCCCACCGCGTCCCCCGCCGTGGGCAACGCCTCCACCGAGGCTCCCTCCGCAGGCCGTGCCGAGCCGCTTGCCTCGGGAGTTCCGGAGCGGGCGGGGGCCGGGGAGCGCCCGTCCCGCGGCGGTGCCGCTCCCGGTACGGGAAGTCACGCCGCACTGGCCAACGCGGTCACCGCGAGCCGACTGCCCGGGTGGCCCGGCGCCGCCCCGACGTCGTCCCCGATGTCGCCCGGTGAACTCCCCGGCCCGGCCCTGCCGTCCGCGCCCAGGCCGCCGCGTCACCGGCGCCGTATGGGGCTGGCGGCAGCCGGAGGTGTCGTCGCGGCCGGTGCCGTAGCCGTCGTCGTCATCGCCGCGACCGGCGGATCGCCCGGCCACGACCGCGACGCGTCCTCCGCCACGTCGTCGGCGCCGTCCGCCTCGTCCGGCGGGCCCTCGCGGTCGCCCACGGTCGACGGCACCTCACGCCCGCCGAGCTTGCCGCCGGGGTCACGCACCGAGGCCGGGATGTACGCGTGGGTTCCGCCCAAGGGCTGGAAACGAGTGGTGCAGAGCGGCACCGAGGTGCACTACACCTCGCCCGACGCCCAGCAGGAGATCCTGGCGAACGCGACCCCGGCCCGGGGCGACCTGCTGAAGCAGTGGCAGGTCGCGGAGGAGGACCGCGAGAAGGGCCTGAACTACCGGCGGATCCGCCTGGAGCGGACCACGTTCCGCGGCGCGCCCGCAGTGGTCTGGGAGTACAACGTCACGGCCAAGGGGCAGTACTGGCACGTAAGGCTGCTCGGCTTCCGCAGCCGCGGCACGTCCTACGAGCTCAGCACCTGGTACCACCCGGACATCGAGGGCAGCGCGGTCCCGGCCTACGAACGGGTCAAGAAGAGCTTCACGCCACTGTGAGAAAGAAGCCGTGAGAAAGAGAAGGGGAGCCCGGCGGCGTGTGCCGCCGGGCTCCCCTTCTCTACGTACCTCTATGTACTACCGCTCAGTGCGCGTCGGCCACGGCCTCGGCCACAGCCGGCTCGTCGGCACCCGCGGCAGCCACCGCCCGGGAACCGTCCAGCTTCTGCTTCACCACGGCGATCACCAGCACCACCGCGGCCACGAGCAGCGACAGCAGCACCGTCTCGCGCCCGTCGTGCTCCGTGTCCGTCAGCATGTAACCGAGCACGAACACGATCAGCGCGGCCGTCGCCCAGGTCAGGTACGGGTACAGCCACATCTTCACGACGAGCTTCTCCGGCGACTCCCGCTGGATGATCTTGCGCATCCGCAGCTGCGAGAAGCAGATCACCAGCCAGACGAACAGGGCGACCGCACCGGAGGAGTTGACCAGGAAGAGGAAGACCGAGTCCGGGAACTTGTAGTTGAAGAAGACGGCGACGAAGCCGAAGACGACGGACACGACGATCGCGGCCAGCGGCACACCGCGGGACGTGGTCCGCGCGAACGCCTTCGGCGCGTCCCCGCGCTGGCCGAGCGAGAACGCCATGCGGGAGGCGGTGTAGAGCCCGGAGTTGAGGCAGGACAGCACCGACGTCAGCACGATGAAGTTCATGATCTGACCGGCGTGCGCGATGCCGAGGGAGTCGAGGGCGGCGACGTACGAGCCCTTGTCCTTGATCGACGGGTCGTTCCACGGGAGCAGCGACACGACGACCAGGATCGAGCCCAGGTAGAAGACGCCGATGCGCCAGATGATGCTGTTCGTCGACTTGGTGACCGCGCGCTGCGGGTCCTCGGACTCACCGGCCGCCAGCGTGGCGATCTCGCTGCCCATGAAGGAGAAGACGACCAGGAGCACACCGGTGAGGATCGCGCCGGGGCCGTGGGGCAGGAAGCCGCCGCTGTCGGTCAGGTTGCCGAGGCCGGCCTTCGGGGCGTCGACGCCCGGCAGCACGCCGAAGATCGCGAGGCCGCCGACGACGATGAACGCGCCGATCGCCACGACCTTGATCCCGGCGAACCAGAACTCGAACTCGCCGTACGAACCGACGGAGACCAGGTTGGTCGCGGTGAGCACCACCATCACGATGAGCGCCCAGCCCCACTGCGGTACGCCGGGCATCCACCCTTCGAGGATCTTGGCCCCGGCGGTCGCCTCGACGGCGAGCACCACCACCCAGAAGAACCAGTACAGCCAGCCGATCGAGAACCCGGCCCAGCGGCCGAGCGCGCGGTCGGCGTGCGCGGAGAAGGAGCCGGACGTCGGGTTGGCCGCGGACATCTCGCCGAGCATGCGCATCACGAGGACGACGAGCGTGCCGACGAGGGCGTACGAGAGAAGGATGCCTGGGCCCGCGGTGGCGATGCCGGTGCTGGAGCCCACGAAGAGACCGGCTCCGATGACGCCACCGATGGCGATCATCGAAAGGTGACGGTTCTTGAGTCCGGCCTGGAGGCCGCCGCCGGGTTCTCCGGGTCGGTCCGGGCCGTTTTCGGCCTTCGACAGGGTCGGCTGCGAGGTCATGGAGGGAATTCCTTTGCGCCGTTGAGCAGATTCCCGTACGAGCGGTGTACGGGGCACTCGCACGAGCGGTGGTACGAGCTGGTCCAGTGAATCCGAGGCAAAGGAATTCGTGAACCTTTGAATCCGGATCGTTACTTGAGGTTTCCTTGAGGTTTTGTAGTGAGGCTCACACTTTTCCTGCTGGGCACCCGGGGCGGCCGATCCGAAACGGCCGTGTCACACTCGGAACCATGCGCGTGTACCTCGGCTCTGATCATGCCGGTTTCGAACTGAAGAACCACCTCGTCGAGTGGCTCAAGGCGGCCGGCCATGAGCCCGTCGACTGCGGGCCCCACATCTATGACGCCCAGGACGACTACCCGCCGTTCTGCCTCCGTGCCGCAGAGGGGGCGGCGGCGGACCCCGACGCCCTCGGCATCGTGATCGGCGGCTCCGGCAACGGTGAGCAGATCGCGGCGAACAAGGTGAAGGGGGTGCGCGCGGCGCTCGCCTGGAGCGAGGAGACCGCGTCGCTGGGCCGGCAGCACAACGACGCGAACGTGGTCGCGGTGGGTGCGCGCATGCACACGCAGGAGGAGGCGACGAAGTTCGTCGAGACCTTCCTGAACACGCCGTTCTCCGGTGACGCCCGCCACATCCGCCGCATCGACATGCTGTCGGCGTACGAGACGACGGGCGACCTGCCGGCCATCCCGGCCCACCACCCGCAGCAGTAGCCGCACCTTTCACCGCCGGCCGGGCTGATTCTTCGGTCCGTCCGGTGATCGAGTGAGGGCGGAGGGGACGAAGACTCTCCTCCGCCGTACGGCAGACCGTACGAACAGGAGGCGTCCGTGCCCGAGGGGCACACGATTCACCGCCTGGCCGACGACTACGAAGCCAGGTTCGGCGGCGCGGCCGCACGCGTGACCAGCCCGCAGGGCAAGTTCGCCGACGCCGCCGCCCTCCTGGACGGCACGGTCCTCGAAACGGCGGACGCCCACGGCAAGCACCTCTTCCTCGGCTTCCGCCGGGCCGACTGGATCCACATCCACCTCGGCCTCTTCGGCAAGGTCGGCTTCGGCGACGCACCCGCCCCGCCCCCCACGGACACCGTCCGGCTGCGCCTCGCGAACGACACGTCGTACGTCGACCTGCGCGGCCCCACGACCTGCGCCCTGATCACCGACGGCGAGAAGCGCGCGATACACGACCGCCTCGGCCCCGACCCGCTGCGGCCCGACGCCGACCCGGCCCGCGCGTACGACCGTGTCTCCCGCAGCCGTACGAGCGTCGCCGCCCTGCTCATGGACCAGAAGGTCATCGCGGGCGTCGGCAACGTCTACCGCGCCGAGGTTCTCTTCCGGCACGGCATCGACCCGTACCGCACGGGCAGGGAGCTCACCCGCCGCGAATGGGACGCGATCTGGGCGGACCTCGTCGCGCTCATGCGCGAGGGCGTCCGCAACAACCGCATCGACACCGTCCGGCCCGAGCACACCCCCGAGGCCATGGGCCGCCCGCCGCGCGTGGACGATCACGGCGGCGAGGTCTACGTGTACCGCAGGGCCAACCTGCCCTGCCACATCTGTGGCGGCGAGATCCGCACCGCCGGTCTCGCCGCCCGCAACCTGTTCTGGTGCCCGACCTGCCAACAGGCGTGACCACGGGCTGCCGCCGGGGGCTGCCGCCGAGGGTTGGCGCCGGGGGCGACGCCGGTCGGCCGCCGGGGGCCCGGTCGGCCGACGGGTGTCACTCAGGTCTGGAACCGCGGGCGGCCGCCCCGGTGGTCTAGAAGCCGTGCGGTAGCCATGGTGCGATTGCCGAGGAGAACGCCGACGTCGCCTCCGTCAGCGCGCCCGGTCGCAGCTCCCGTACCCGCCCGGCCGCGCCCAGCGACACGAGGGACACCCCGCCGAGATAGGCCGCCCCCAAGTCCCTTACGGACAGGGCGAGATCGACCGAGTCACGGGTACGCACACAGGTCGCGCCCTTGCCGTCGCCCGTCAGCCGCCAACGCCCCTCGTTCCAGGGGCAGAAGGCGTCCTCGACCTCGAACACCACGTCCACCGGCGCCTGATACGTGCGCGCTTCGAGCGCCGCGCCGACGTCGACCAGCCGTACGTGGAGCGAGTCCCGTTTCCGCAGATTGCAGCGGCGGATGTCCGACACCAGGTGCAGCCACGCCTCGTCGAGCGGCCGGTTGCGCGCGTTGAGGTGCGACGTCAGATCGATGTCGAAGAGGAACCGCCACAGCGCCGCGTGGGCGGCCGGGTCGAGCGCCTCCAGGTCCTGGAGGACGACCGTGCCCTTGGGCCCGGACGGCTCCCAGTCGGGCTTCACCCGGAACCGTGTGTACCCCACGGTCTCGCCGTCGCGCTCCGCGACCACGCACTGAAGCGGCGACGCCCCGTCCCGTCGGCTCTCCGGGTCGAGCACCATCAGCCGGTCCCAGCCCGGCCGCCGGGCCGGCATACCCGGCCGCCCCGGCACCAGCCGTGCGTAGACCGCCTCGCACACGTCGAGTACGTCGGCGGGGACGGCGTACCGCAGTCGTACGTCGTCCGTGCCGGGCGGTACGGACAGCCGTACGCGGCTGGTGTCGACGTCGGCGGTGAGCTGGTGCGTACCGATGCCGTAGCCGAACCGGCCGTAGATCGCCGGCTCGGACGCGGTGAGTACGGCGAGGGGCTCACCCCAGGACCGGATGTCGTCCAGCTGCCGGCGCATCATGGCCGTCAGAACCCCGCGGCGGCGGTGCGTGGCCGCGACGCTCACCATCGTGATGCCCGCGGCGGGCACCGACGCGCCGCCCGGCACCGTGACACGGAAGCTGAACGCTCCCGCGGTGCCCACACAGGCGTCGCCGTCCCACACACCGATGGAACGGTCGCATTCGGTGAGCGTCTGCCACAGCTCACGCTCCTCGGACGCCTCCGCGACCCCACCGAACGCACGGATCAGGGTGTCGTACCAGAGATTCCAGTCGTCCTGCCGCAGCACGCGCACATCAGTGGTCATGGAGCATGCCTACCAGGGCAATGCGGGGCGAGCGAGGGAATTTCGCCCCGGCCGTGCGGGCCGGACCTGCCGGTTTTCTGTGAAGTTCAGCGCTCGGACGGGGGACAAGTGGGACCTCCCGTGCCAAGGGGCTGGTCCGATGGATAGGGTCCCGAGCAATGGCAGCAGGACGAGAGCGGCGCGCCGCAGCCGAGACGTTCACGGCCCGGTTGAAGAAGCAGTGGCACCGGGCTCGCACCGGCGTGCGCAGATCCGCTGTCGACTACTTCCGCGGGGACGGCTCGGACTGGATCGCGCTGGCCGGTCTGCTGCTGACGATCCCGCTGATCGCGGCGACGACCCTGATGAACTCCGTGTGGTGTTCGCCGGCCGCGCTGGTGCTGCCGATCGTGGCGGGCGGGCTGCTGCTGCGGCCGTCGAGCCTGCTGGGGCTGTACGCCGCTGCCGCCAGCGCGCTGATCGTCGAGTCCGTGAAGCTCGGCCCGTACACGGAGGGGCCGTCGCGGGTCACGCCGGGTGTGGTGCTGGTCGTGGCCGCCTGCGGCTTCTTCGGCCTGCTGATCGCGCAGTTCCGCAGCCGGGTGGGCGTGCCGTGGCGGCGGGGCGGCACGATGCTGTTCGACCTGCGGGAACGTATCCGGGTGCAGAGCAAGTTGCCCAAGCTGCCGTTGGGGTGGCACCGGGAGATGGCGCTGCGGCCGGCCGGCGGGCAGTCGTTCTCGGGCGACTTCGTGGTGGCGGCCCGCACGAACGGGGGCCGCACGCTGGAGGTCGTCCTGACGGACGTGTCCGGCAAGGGCATGGACGCGGGGTCGCGGGCGCTGCTGCTGTCCGGGGCGTTCGGGGGGCTGCTGGGGTCGCTGCCGCCGCACGCGTTCCTGCCGGCGGCGAACGGCTATCTGCTGCGGCAGGACTGGGACGAGGGCTTCGCGACGTCGATCCATCTGGTGCTGGAGCTGGACTCCGGGGACTACGAGCTGTTCTCGGCCGGGCATCCGCCGGGGTTGCAGCTCAGTGCGGGCAGCGGGCGGTGGGAGGAGAAGGCCGCCGAGGGGCCGCTGCTCGGCGTCTACGACGGCGCGCAGTTCGATCCGGTGAAGGGGTCGCTGCGGCCCGGTGACGTGCTGATGCTGTTCACGGACGGTCTGGTGGAGACGGCGGAGCGGGACATCGTGGAGGGCATCGACCGGCTCACGGGGGAGGCGGACCGGTATGTCGCCGGCGGTTTCCACGGGGCGGCGTGGCATCTGATCGAGGCGGTGGCGAAGGACGTGAACGACGACCGGGCGCTCCTGCTGGTCTGCCGGGACGGCCCGACCGCGGCGGCGCGCTGAGGGTCCCCCTGGGGGGGCGAGCAGGCGTCCCGGGCCGGGCCCCCGCACTCCACGTCCCGTGTCGTGCCGGACGGCCGGCGAGCAGCAGCACCGGGGCGGGCGCGGAGGGCATCCGCGGGGCCGGCCGGTCCGATACCGGCACCACGCATGCGGGCGGGCTCGGGTTAACCCCACCCCCGATCCGGCGGCGGTCTCCATGGTCCGCGGAGGTCCCGAATCCGTACGTTCGACATCTCGACGGACGGACGGAAGGCGGACCAGGTCATGGGCCTGCGCAAGAGGCGGCGCGAGATCGACGAGCGGGCGTCCGGACGGATCCCCGGGCCGATCCCCGGCCGGACACCGCTCGCCTCCGGCGCTGACGGGGCCGACCCGGGCGCTTACGGGGCCGTCCCCGGCGTCGACAGGACCGCCCCGGGCGTCGACAGGACCGCCCCCAGCGTCGGCCGGGCCGTCTCCGGCGCCGACTGGGCCGTCGAGCTGCGGGGTGTGCGGCGGCGGTATGGGCGTGGTGGTTCCGCCGTGCATGCCCTGCGCGGTGTTGATCTCGCCCTGGCGCGCGGGAGTTTCACGGCCGTCATGGGGCCCTCGGGGTCCGGCAAGTCCACGTTCCTCCAGTGCGCGGCGGGCCTCGACCGGCCGAGCGGCGGGACCGTACACCTCGGCGGCACCGACATCACCGGCCTGAGCGAGAACAAGCTGACGGCGCTGCGCCGTTCGCGGCTCGGGTTCGTTTTCCAGGCCTTCAACCTGCTGCCGTCGCTGACGGTCGAGCAGAACGTCGTGCTGCCCCTGCGGCTGGCCGGGCACCGCCCCGACCGCCGCCGCGCCGCCGAGGTGCTCGCCCAGGTAGGCCTCCAGGACAAGGGGCGGCGCCGGCCGGGGCAGCTCTCCGGAGGGCAGCAGCAGCGGGTCGCGATCGCCCGCGCCCTGGTCACCCGGCCCGACGTCGTCTTCGCCGACGAACCGACCGGCGCCCTCGACACCACCACCGCCGCCGAGATCCTGGGCCTGCTCCGCCAGGCCGTCGACGTCCATGGCGCCACGGTCGTCATGGTCACCCACGACCCGACGGCCGCCGCCTGGGCCGACCGCGTCCTCTTCCTCGCCGACGGCTCGATCGTCGACCACCTGGAACGCGCCACCGCCCCGCGGATCGCCGCCCGGGTGGCCGCTCTCACCACGCCGTCCTTCGAGGGAGCGGCGGCCTGATGTTCGTGCCCAACGGCCTGGCCCGCGCCGCCGTCCGCTTCAAGCCCGCCGCGTTCGCCGGTACGTTCGTCGCCCTCGCGATGGCCGCCCTGATCGTGTCGGCCTGCGGCATCCTCCTGGAGACGGGACTACGCGCCTCGGTGCCGCCGCAGCGCTATTCCGGTGCCCCGGTGGTGGCCGCCGCCGACCAGCGCGCCCACCTCGTCACCGGCCACGGCGACGACCGCGACGACGAGGCCCAGCCCCTCCCGGACACCGCCCGGATCGACAACTCCCTCGTGGCCAGGGCCGGTTCGGTGCCGGGGGCGCGTACGGCGATCGCGGACGTGACCTTCCCCGTGCTCGACGAGAAGGGCGCCGCCCGCACCGCGCACGGCTGGGGATCCACCGCCTTCACCGGCGAGAGGCCGATGTCCGGACGGGCGCCGGGCCCTGGCGAGGTCGTCCTCTCCGGCGCCGGGCGCGCCGCCGTGGGCGGCCGGGTGACCCTCACCACCGCCGACGGACCCCGCACCTTCCGGGTGTCCGGCACGACGGCCGAGCAGGCCACCCCCACCGTCTGGTTCGCCGACACCGACGCCGTACGCGTCTCGGGCCACCCCGGTCGCGTCGACGCCATCGCCGTACTGCCGAAGGAAGGCGTGACCGCCGCAGCTCTCGAAGCCCAGGTGGCCAAGGCCCTCGGTGACCGCGCACAGGTCCACACCGGCGACGACCGGGGTGCCGTCGAGGACGCCTCGCTCGCCCAGGCCAAGGAACTGCTCGTCGGGCTCGGCGGCTCCTTCGGCGGTGTCGCCACCCTGGTCGCCGTCTTCACGGCGGCCGGCACCGTGGCGCTCTCCGTCGGCCAACGCGCACGTGAGTACGCCCTGTTGAGGGCCATCGGCACCACCCCTCGGCAGGTGCGCCGCAGCATCGCCACCGAGACCCTGCTCGTCGCCCCCCTCGCCGGAGCAGTCGGCTGCCTGCCCGGAATCGCCCTGGCCCGCTGGTGGTTCGGCCAACTCCAGGACAAGGGCGCCGTCCCGCACGCGGTGCGGCTGTCCGTGTCGTACATCCCGCTGCTGTCCGCGATCGGCGCCGTACTCCTCACCGCACTCCTCGCCGGCTACCTGGCCGCCCACCGCACCTCCCGCATCAAGCCGGGCCGTGCGCTCAGCGAGGCCTCCGTGGAACGGCTGAGGCCCGGCTGGATCCGCACCCCGCTGGGCATCGCCGCGGCGGTCGGCGGCTTCGTCTGCGCGGGGCTCGCCGACTCCCTCGACGGCGAGGACGCGGCCAACGCCTCGCTCGGCATCGTGATGCTCTTCATGCTGGCCGTCGCCCTGCTCGGCCCGCTGGTCGCGCGCGTCTGCGCCGCCCTGTTCGGACTGCCGTTGCGCGGCGCGGGCGCCCCCGCCGTCCTGGCCGCCGCCAACTCCCGTACCAACGCCCGCCGGCTGGCCTCCGCCCTCACCCCCATCGTGCTCGCCATGGCCTTCTCCTCCGTACTCGTCTTCCTGCACACCAGCGAGGAACGGGCCACACGCGACCAGCAGCGGGCCGGCATCACCGCCGACCACATCGTCACGTCGGACGCGGGCCTCGCCCCGGCCGCCGTCCACGAGGCAGCCGCGTCGCCCGGTGTCACCACCGCCGTGGGCGTGCTGAGAACGGCGGTACTGATCCCGGCCGCGGGCTCGCTGGAGTCGGCGACCACGCAGGGCGTCACGGGCTCGGCGGCGGACCTGGCCCGGGTCCAGGACCTGGACGTCGAGCACGGCGCGCTCAGCCTGAAACCGGGCCGGGTGGCGCTCGACGCCTCGCTCGCGGACAGCGCCCATGTGCGGGTCGGCGACCGCGTGCACCTGCGGCTGCCCGACGGCACCAAGGCGTCTCCGATACTGGCGGCCACGTACGGGCGCGGCCTCGGCCTGTCCCAAGTGACGCTGCCGCGCGCCGACCTGGCGACCCATGTGACCTCCGCCCTGGACACGGAGATCTGGACGAAGGGCGGCCGGGCGGGAGCACTCGCTCCGCTGGGCAGGGTCCTGGACCGCGCCGACTACACCACCGCGGAGTCCCTGGACCGCGCGCTCAACGCCTGGGCGAACACCGTCATGGCGGCCGTGCTCGGCGGCTTCGCGGCGGTCGCCGCGGTCAACACCCTGGTGATGACGGTCCTCGGACGCCGAAGCAAACTCGGCACGCTCCGCCTGATCGGCACCACCCGGCGTCAGGTGCTGCGCATGGTCCGCTGGGAGGCCCTGCTGGTCGCCCTCTCGGGCATCGTCCTCGGCACGGCGATCGCCCTGGCCACCCTGGTCCCGATGGTGAGGGGCCTGACCGGGCGGTCCCCGTACATACCGCCCCTCGTGTACGGCTCGTTCGCGGGCGCCGTCCTCCTCCTCGGCCTGACCGCCGTCACCCTCCCGGCCCGGGCCGCCCTCCGCCCGGCAAGGGAGCGATAGCGCGACGCCCGCCTGAATGTCGGCATTGCGGCGCAGGGTTGGGGTTTGTCTCGTCACCCCAGGTGAGAGCTCGGTCGCCTTTGTCGCAGGACTGTAATCGTCGATTGCACAGGCAATCCGCATGTTGATAGAGATGACTTCTGGTACGACGAAAACCAGCCGCCGGCTCCCTGGCCGGCCAGCCCGGACGGGGGAGTCCAGATGAAGTTCGACATGGGGTCGCAGGTTCTGTCGACGTTGATCAGTAACTCGCGTGGGTCGAGTGACGATCTGGGGACGTTGATTCGCCAATTGGTGCAGGCCGCGCAGCCGTTGGAGGGGAAGTTCAACGGTGCGGGCCGGGTGGCGTTCGATTCGTTCAAGGGGCGGTCGGACGAGATCACGGCGAGCTTGAACTCGGCGCTCTCGGGGATTCTGGGCGGTCAGTCGGGGATGGAGTCGGCGTTCGGTTCGGGTGATCAGGAGCAGGGCGAGAACGCGCGGACGAACGAGAAGGCGGCGAACTTCGACGGGGCGCGTTTCTCCGGGCGTTGAGCTTGGGTGGGCCGGGCTGTGGTTGATCTTCTTTTGACGGGGAGTGGTGTGTGATGGCTGGTGCGGGTTCGGATCGTCGGTCGTACGACACGGGTGCGTCGGCGGATGCGCAGGGCAATATCCAGGCGGTGATCGGCCGGTTGGAGGAGGTCATCGCGGCGCGGGACCGGCAGGTGAAGGCGGCGATGTCGGATTTCGCGGCTGATGGTGTGGCGGATGAGTACCACGGCAAGGAACTGCGGTGGAATCGCGCGTCGACCGAGGTGAAGAGCATTATCCAGCTGTTGAAGACGACGCTGGAGAAGAACGACGGGACGGCGCAGTCGACGATCTCGAAGGCGAAGGCGGCGGTCGACAACATCGGCTGAGCCGACAGTCGACGGCTGACACGGGCGTGGGCAACGGGGAACGCGGAGGACGACGCGGATGACCGGCTGGGATCTGAAGCCGCAGGGTATTCAGGGTGTGCTGAAGACGACGGGTGAGACGGCGTCGCACATCGAGACGCATGCGAAGTCGTACGGGAAGCATCTGACGTCGGCGGCGACGAACGCCGGGACGATCTCCGCGGAGGGCGGCGGCGAGCAGGGCGGCGAGAAGCCGTCGGGCGGTCTGGTCGCTCTCGCCCTGTCCCAGTACGCCGAACACGCGGCCACTGACCTGAAGTTCATCGCGGCGCGGGCGGGCAAGTCGTTGCAGGGTGCGGTGGATGCGACGACGGCGTATCTGAACGGGGATCAGGAGATGGCCGCGGAGGCGCAGCGCAAGGCGTTGTCGGCGCCGGATCTTGATCCGATGAAGCCGGGGGTGCAGACGTCGTGATCAAGCCGGAGGCGATTCCGCAGTACACGGGGAATCTGGAACAGCTGGAGAAGGACTACGGCAGTCTGAAGACGGTTGCCGGGAGTATCCGGACCACCGGCAAGGACGTGCACTCGCAGTTCCAGGGGTTGTCGGCGTATTACACGGCGCCGGAGGCGGAGCAGTTGTTCGCGTCGACGAAGCCGGTGGCGGACCGGGCGGACGGGTTCGCGGACGATCTGGAGAAGGTGTCCGGTGCCCTGTCGTCGTACTCGACCGAGGTGCGTCCGCTGGTCCAGAAGCTGGAGCAGCTGAAGCTGGACGCGACGAAGTTCGTCAGCTCGGTCAAGGGTGACGACGACTGGGAGTACGACGAGGACAAGATCGACGAGCACAACAAGATCCGGGATGACGTGACGGCGACCGTCGCGGCGTTCTGGGCTGCGGAGCGCACCTGCCACAACGCGATCACCAAGCTGTTCGGTGGGACGCAGATGGTGGCGGGGGACGGTTCGGACCGTAAGGACCAGTACGGGTTCAACGCGGACGACCTGAAGAACGCGAAGCTTCCCTGGGGTGACCCGATGGAGGAGAAACATCACGTCTGGGAGGTCGGGCACTGGGTCAAGTCGTTCGTGTGGGACGGCCTGATCGTGGACGGCGTCTGGGGCACCATCAAGGGTCTGGGCACGCTGGTCGGGTTCGGCGGCTGGGACGCGATGGGCCAGGCCTGGAAGGGTCTCGCACAGCTCGCGACCGGTCTGGCGATCTCCTCGATTCCGGGTGCGAGCGCGTTGTTCTGGACGTTGCCGGACGACAAGCTGCCCTCCTGGCTGCGGGATTCGCGTACCGCGATGAAGGAGACCGGCAAGGCGCTGGTGGCGTGGGACGAGTGGGGCAAGAACCCGGGCCGGGCCGCGGGTGCGGTCACCTTCAATGTGCTGACCACCGTGTTCACCGGCGGTGCGGGTGGTGCGGCGGCTGGTGCCGGGAAGGCGGGCGCGGTCGCGAAGGTGCTGTCCGTGGCGGGCAAGGCGGGCAAGTTCATCGACCCGATGACGTATGTCGCCAAGGGCGCGGGCGCGGGCCTGTCGAAGATCGGTGACATCGCGAAGGGCCTGAAGGGGATCGGCAACATCGAGATCCCCAAACTCCCCGACGGTTCGGTGCAACTCCCCGACGGCCGCCTCCTGGAGCCGAACGGCGATCTCGTGGGCCCGGGCGGTGTCGTCGACACGACGCCGGTCCCGCACGAGCCGGTGCTCCCGGCCCACTGGACCATCCAGGAGCCCGCGCTCTCCGGGGTGCGTGCCGGTGACGGTCTGCCTGGTGGCGTGGCGCATGCGGGCGATTCGTTGCCGACGGGCGGTCACTACGACACGTCGTTGCCGAGCGGTGCCGCGGACCATGTGCCGGGCGGAACGGCCGGGCACACGCCCAGCGGTACGGCCGCGCACACGCCGAGCGGAACGTTCGACGGGACACCGACGTCGTACGACCACACCCCGACGGCCACGCCGCACGACGTGCCGACGGGCACCCCGCACACCGGGCACGACCTCCCGAGCGGCGGCGGCCACCCGCCGGAGCCGCACGGCACGGGGCACGACACCCCGGGCGGCCACACGGACGACGCGTCCCACGGCTCCGGGCACGACGGGCCGGGTCACGGGCACGACGGCACCGGGCACACGGACGACGCGGCGCACGTCGGCGACCACGCGGGCGTCGACCACGCCGCCGTGGACGCCGCCGCGCACCACGGCACCGACACTCCGGTCGCGCCGGGGCACTCGGGTGCGGATGCGGCGGGGCACGGCGGGGCCGGGGAGCCGTTCGAGTACGAGCCGCACATGTCGGGGGACGACTTCGAAGAACTGGCCACCGACGCGGAGAAACACGCGGTGGCCACGGCGGAACTGGAGCGGGGCACGAACCCCGCGGCCAGCCTCAGCGACGACGCGGGGCAGGCGTACGGCGACGCGTACTGGAACGACTACGTGGACAACCTCGACCCCTCCGGGAGAGAGGCGCTCCGCACGTACACCGGTCACGACTACACGGAGATCAACAGCCACCTCCGGGGCGAGAACCCCGATGTGTATCCCGAGACGCTGCACACCATCGACGAGATGGACCGCGTCATGGGCACCCGTCCCGTGCCCGAGGACATCATGATCGTCCGCGGTACCGGGATCGAGCACCTCAAGCTGAGGTCGCCGCTCGACATGCTGGGCAACACCTACGGGGACGGCGCGTACACCTCGTCGGCGCTCGGCAGGACGGTGCCGCCCGCCTTCGCGTGGAAGCCGGTCGTCATGCACTGGCGGGTACCGAAGGGGACGCCCGCCCTCTGGCTGGACAAGATCTCCAAGCACCCCGGGGAACGGGAGCTGCTCCTCGCCCGCGGTACCCAGTACAAGGTGACGCGCGTCTTCATGGACGAGGCGGGCAAGTGGCACGTCTACGGGGAGGTCCTGCCCAGGCCGTAGCGAGCGGCGTCGGCGGACCCTCGTTGCGGATCAGGCAGAGGTAAAGGAATGTGGACTTCATGAGCAGTGAACAACCGATCAACCCGCGCTTCGACGACGACCTGAGGTTCGTGGAGAGCCCGGGCGGCCCGCCGCGCTATCGGGACTGGACCGAGAAGCCGGTGCAGTACTTCACGGTGGTCGACAAGCAGGGCGGCGGGGTCCTCGGGTACGTGTGGGCCGGCGACGAGGACGACGCCGCCGCGTACGAGCCGCGGCAGGCCGCCGGACCCCGAGGGGTGAACGCGGGCATCTCCTGGGGCAGTCGGCTGCGCAAAGCCAAGGAACGGGGCATCCGACCGTCCGAGGCCCTCGCCGAGTTGGTGGCCGACCCGGAGCCGGGCGGCACGGGACGGCCCCTGCCCGGCTCCCTCACCGACGCCCCGAACGCCGCCGCGGTCGACGCCCTCGCCAAGAGCGACTAGCCGACGGCCGGTTCCGGGCCGTGGCGGAAGGCCCGCTGGACGCCGTCGCGGAGTCGCTGAGGCCGAGGGCCCTGAGTTGGTGTCGGCGCGCTCCGCGCGGTACACATATCCGCTCAGGTGATCAGAAACATTGCAGACTCCACGGGGGACAAGCACCATGACCACGCCGCCGGCACCCAACCCGCACCAGCAGCCGCACCCGCAGGCCAATCCCTACGCCCAGCCGCAGGCCAACCCCTATGCCCTACAGGGCGGTCACCCGCAGGCCCCCGGGTACGGCGCCCCCGGGTACGGCGCCGTACCTCCGCAGGCCGGCCCCCAGTGGGGCGCCCCGTACGGGCCCGGTGCGTACCTTTCGTGCAAGTTCTGTGGAGGTGCGCCCGCCGTCGACGTCACCTTCCGGGCCCATCGGGGCCTGTTGATCCTGATGTCGTTCCAGAAGCTGTCCGGGCCGATGTGCGCGACCTGCGGGCTGGGCGTCCAGCGGGCCATGACCACCCAGACCCTGTGGCAGGGCTGGTGGAGCCCGTTCTCGCTGTTCCTGTTCACGCCGTTCACGCTCGTCTGGAACCTCATCGCCCGCGGCAAGGTGACGAAGCTCCAGCCCCCGCAGCCCGGGCAGCACGGCCCGCAGGTCGACCCCGGTGAGCCGGTGCACCGGCGGGGCCTCGCCTACGTGGCACTCGTCCCGGTCCTGTGGATCTGCTTCATGATCGCGCAGGGTCTGACCCAGTCGTAGCACCCGTACCTGGGGTGTACTGCCCGCTCATGCATGCCTTATGTTGCAGAGGCAAAGTTAGGGGGAGCCTGCTTTATGCCGCAGGAAGGGCGAGCACAGGCGCAGCCGCGGCTCATGGCCTTGGCGGAGGTCGAGGCCGTCGCGCGCACCGCGCATGCCGCGCAGAAGGACAAGGCCGGACGGCCGTACGCGGAGCATCTGCAGGCCGTCGCCGAGGGAGTACGGGCTCGCGGCGGAGCGGACGAACTCGTCGCCGCCGCCTGGCTGCACGACTCCGTGGAGGACGGCGTGCTCAGCGAGCGGTGGCTGGCGGACGCGGCCCTGTCGCAGCGCACGAAGGACGTCGTCCGGGCCGTGACCAAGCGCGCGGGGGAGGATCCCGAGGCGTACGCCCGGCGCATCCTCGCCACCCCCGGGGCCCGGCTCGTCAAGGCGGCGGACCTCGCGCACAACGCCGACCCGCGGCGGCTCGCCGTACTCGACGGCCCGACCGCCGAGCGGCTCACCCTCAAGTACGCCGCCATGCGCGCGTATCTCGGCCTCGGCGCCGAGGACTGACGGCGGGCGGACGAAGACGTGCGACCACTGGACGTGCGACCACTGAAGGACCGGGACGACTGATGGCACGGGACTACGACAGCCAGCTGCTGGAGTCGGTGGCGGTGCGCCGGCGGCGGATGCGCGACGCGCTGCTGTTCGGCGCGCAGCGCGGCCGCCGCACGGTGGACGAGCGGTTCGGCAAGGTGTTCGCCGGGATCGCGATCGCCGCCGTCCTGTGCGCCGGATGCATCGGCTGGTCCTTCCTCCAGGCCACCCTGGCGAAGCAGAAGGCCGAGCAGAAGAAACAGCAACAGCAGCAGGAGCAGCTGTACAACCCGTCGGGGCAGAGCGCCACACCCAAGGCCTCGGGCGGGACCCCGACACAGGGTTCGGAGAAGAAGTGAACGAGGCCGCACGAGCGGGCATGAACGCGTCATGGAAGGCCCGTTCCCGAAACTTCGCGATGATAGGTTCCCGTAAGTGGTGAGCACTGCAACGACTTCCCGGGCCCAGCTGAGCCGAGTGACCCTGGTCGGCGAGCGACGGCGAGCCGACATCGTCCTGCCGTCGGACACCCCGATCGGTCAACTGCTTCCCGACATCCTCCAGTTGCTCGACGACCGGGCCGCCGCGCGCCCCATGACCCGACAGCTGATCACCTCCGACGGCTCGGTGCTGCCGCACGACGCCACGCTGTCCTCGGCCGAGGTCGCCGACGGCGCGGTACTCCAGCTCGTACGCGCCCACTCCGCGCCGCCCGCCCCGGTCGTGCACGACGTGACCGACCAGGTGGCCGACGACCTCGACCTGCGGGCCTGGCGCTGGCGCCCTTCCGCGCGCCGGGCGAGCGCCGGGGTGGCGACCGTCGCCTTCGCGGTGCTCGCGGCCGTACTCGCCCGCCGCGAGTTCGCCCTGGAGTCCCTCACCGGAGGCCTGGTCGCCGCCACGCTTCTGTTCCTGGTGACCGGCGCTCTCGTCGCCAGGATCGGGGACGGCAACCGAGGCCTCGCCACCGCCCTGCTGCTCGCCTGCGGCGGACTCGGGCTGCTCACCGCGTGGACCGCGGCCGACGCGTACCACTGGCCGGGCACGGCCCGCCTCGCCGCCGTCGTGGCGGCGCTGGTGCTCACGCTCGTCCTGCTCGCGTTCTTCTCGCCGCTGGGCCGCGGCGGACTCATCGGCGCCGGAGGGACCGCCGTCATCGCGATCGTCTGGGAAGCCGTCGCCGCGGTACAGGACCAGCCGGCCCGGCTCGGCGCCGTGATGGCCGTCTTCTCCGTGGTGCTGCTCGGGCTGCTGCCCCGGTTCGCGCTGATGGCGTCCGGGCTCACCGGCCTCGACGACCGCCGCTCCGGGGGCGTCTCCGTCAGCCGCCACCAGGTGGGCAACGCCCTGGCCGCCACGCACCGCGGGCTCGCCCTCGCCACCATCGCGACCGCCGCCTCGGCCGCCGCCGGGGGCTGGCTGGTGACCACCGCCGGGACGCCGACCGTGTGGACCGTGACCCTCGCCTCGCTGACCGCGGTGGTGCTGCTGTCGCGGGCCCGGGCGTTCCCGCTGGTCGCCGAGGTGGTGGCGCTGTTCGCCGCCGCGGCCCTCCTCGGCGTACGCCTGGTCATGGTGTGGCTGGACCACGACGGCGGTGCCGCGCCGCTCATCGTGCTGTGCGCCGCCTCGGTGCTGCCGTTGCTCGTGCTCGCCGTGCAGCCGCCCGAGCACGTACAGGTCCGGCTCCGGCGGAGCGCCGACCTGATCGAGTCCATCGGCGTCATCGGGCTCTTCCCGCTGGCCGTCGGCGTCTTCGGTATCTACGGGCAACTGCTCAACAAGTTCTGAGTCGACGTCGGCACACCGGCACACGCGGTGAGTCGGCACACGGGCGCTGCGGTGGCGGGGCCGCGCCGCAGGGGAAACAACGCAGGAGAGAGCAGGAGAGAAGGGCGACATGCCGAACGGCGACAACTGGCAGAGCGATGTGCTGCGCGATCTGAAGGGCGGTGCCGCGCGGCAGCAGAGCGCGCAGGGGCCGGCCGCACAGGCGCAGGGCACGCCTGCCGCGGGGGCTCCGCGGCCGCCGCAGGGCGACCCCGCCACAAGGTACCCGGCGTGCCCGCACCAGGGTCAGGGCGGCCACGGAGCTCACCCCGTACCCGGCGCACCCACCAGCCCTCCGCACCCGCCGAGGCCCAGGCCCAGGCCCAACAGGCGTACACGGCCCAGCAGCCGCACGCCCCGCAGCCGCAAGCCCGGTCCGCCGCCCACCTCCCCGGCGCACGTCCCGCCCGCACCCCCGACTCCCGCCCCGTCGTGGACAAGACCCTCGCCGGGGCCGGCCTCAAGCCCCGGCACGGCGAGCCCTTCGCCACCCGTGCCGTGCGCGCCGTACGCCGTACCGTCTCCTCCTCCGCCGCCCGCGAGGTCGCCGAGACCACCGCCACCGCCGAGGTCCTTCAGCAGGCGGTGACCACGGGACGGCAGATCGCCGTCACCTCGATCCGCGGCGGCGCCGGCAAGTCCACCATCGCGGCGCTGCTCGGCACCACGTACGCGCACTACCGGCACGACCCCGTCCTCCTCGTCGAGGCCGACCCCGCGCTCGGCACACTGCCGCTCCGGCTCGGCGCCGAGACGCTGCGCTGGACCACCGGGGACGTCGCCGGCATCGTCGAACCGCAGATGTCACTGCTCGACGTCACCGGCTACCTCGTCCAACTCCCCGACAACGCCTGGCTGTTGCCGGGCAGCCAGGGGCAGATCGGCGCGATGCTCGACCTCAGGTCGTACGAGAAGGTCATGGTGTCGCTGCGCCGCTACTTCGGCGTGACCGTCGTGGACTGCGAGACGCTGCCCGCCGAGGTCGCCCGCGTCGCGTTGTCCGCCTCGCAGGCGCGGGTGCTGGCGGTGCCCGCGACGCTGGAGGGCGTCTCCAGTACGTACGCCGTCCTGGAGTGGATGCGCGGGCTGCCCCGGCATGTCATCGCCGGGACCGTCGTCGTGCTGACCGAGACGGTGCCGCACTCCGGACTCGACCTCGACAAGGCCGCCGAGAAACTGAGGGCGACCGGCGCGAGCGTCCAGCTCCTGCCGTACGACCGGCATCTGGCGGCCGGGGGCGTGATCCGCACGGAACTCCTCGCGCAGCCCACCCGCCTGGCGGCCACCCGCCTGGCGGCCCAGGTCTTCGAGCTCTCCCAGCAGCGCCGCTGATTCAGGGGGAGGAGAAGGAAGATGAGCACCCGACTGATCCACCGCCCGGCCCGGACCACCCGTCCCGCCGCCGCGTCCGAGCCGCGCACCATCGAGGCGCCGCCCAACCTGCCCGAGGGCAAGTCCGGCAGCATCGCGACCTCGCTGCTGCCCGTCGCCGGCGTCATGTCGTCCGTCGTGATGATGACCGTCGTACGCAACAGCCAGTTCGCGGGGCTCGGCGCGATCATCCTCGTCGTCACGATCGTCGGTTCCATGGCCCTGGTCTTCTCCCAGCGCGGCAAGGCCCAGCGCACGCGCCGAACCCAGCGCGAGGCCTATCTCGCCTACCTGGAGGACCTGCGCGAGGAACTGTCCAAGGAGGAGCGGGAGCGCCGGGAACGCGCCGGGGTCCTCAATCCGCCGCCGGACGCGCTGTACGACATAGTGCGCGACCCGGCGCGGCTGTGGGAGCGCCGCCGGGTGGACGGCGACTTCCTGCGCGTCCGCGTCGGCACCGGCGAAATGCCCGTACGCGACCTCAAGGTCGCCCAGCAGGGGTCCTCCGTCCTCACCCCGCCCGACCAGTTCATGTTGAACGAGGCGTCCGCGCTGATGTCCCGCTTCAGCACCGGCACCGAACTCCCGCTCACCGTCCCGCTCGACCGCGTCGGCAACATCAGCGTCATCGGCCCCCGCGAGGACACCCTGCGCGTCGCCCGCGCCCTGCTCGTCCAGGCCGCCGCCACGCACGCCCCCGACGACGTCGCCATGGCGCTCGCCGTGCCGGGGGACCGGCTGGCCGACTGGGAGTGGGCCAAGTGGCTGCCCCACCTCCTCGACACCGAGCAGTTCGACGGGCCGGTCGCCGCCCGGCGCATCGCCCCCTCCACGCCTCAACTCGCCCGCCAGATCGGCCCGGAGCTGCGCCGACGCGCCTCCTTCGCGGCCGAGGTACGCCGCGGCCTGTCCGGCAAGGACGCCCTCTCGATGTCCTCGCGGCTGCTCGTCGTCACCGACGGGCACGGCGAGGACGCCGTCGACCTGCCACGACCCGACGACGCGGTCGGCCTGCGCGACATGGGTGTCACGGTGCTGCACCTGCTCGACCAGCGGGTGCAGGAGCCCGGCAGCGTCGGGGTCCGGATCACCGTCGACGGCGACCGCATCGTCATCGAGGACCTGCGGGAGGCCGAGCCGATCGGTGCGCACGGCACCGTCGACGAGGTCAGCGTCCCGTTCGCCGAGGGCCTGGCCCGGATGCTCGCCCCGATGCGGCTGTCCGCCGAGTCGATGGTCGACGCGCCGCTGACCGGCCCGGTCGACTTCGCCGAACTGCTCGGCATCGACGACGTCGCCCATCTCGAACTCGACCAGCTGTGGGCGCCGCGCGGCGAAAGAGCGTTCCTCCGCGTCCCGATCGGCATCAGCGACTCCCGCGAGCCGGTACTCCTGGACCTGAAGGAGTCCTCCGAGCTGGGCATGGGCCCGCACGGCCTGTGCGTCGGCGCCACCGGCTCCGGCAAGTCCGAACTCCTGCGCACCCTCGTCCTCGCCCTGGTCGCCACGCATCCGCCGGAGGACCTCGCCCTCGTCCTCGTCGACTACAAGGGCGGCGCCACCTTCGCCCCCTTCGCGGACCTCCCGCACGTCGCCGGCGTCATCACCAACCTGGAGAACCAGGCCGGTCTGGTGGAGCGTGTGCACGCGTCACTGGCCGGCGAGGTCAAGCGCCGCCAGCAGGTCCTCAAGGACGCGGGCAACGTCGCCGACATCGGCCACTACGCCGCCCTGCGCGCCGAGAAGCGCCCCGACCTGGACCCGCTGCCGCACCTCTTCGTGGTCATCGACGAGTTCGGCGAACTCCTCACCGCCAAGCCCGACTTCATCGACCTGTTCCTGTCCATCGGCCGCATCGGCCGGTCCATCGGCGTCCACCTGCTGCTGTCCAGCCAGCGCATCGAGGGCGGCAAGCTCAAGGGCCTGGACACCTACCTCTCCTACCGGCTCGGTCTGCGGACGTTCTCCGCCGACGAGTCGCGTACGGTCCTGGACACCACGGACGCCTTCCACCTGCCGCCGCTGCCCGGCTTCGGCTACCTCAAGGTCGACACCAGCCACTACGAGCGCTTCAAGGCCAGCTACGTCTCCGGCGGCTACCGGGGCCCCGTGCAGCGCGAGACCGAGGACACCGGACCGCTCGCGCTCGAGTACCAGGCCTTCAACACCCTCGGCGAGTCCCAGAGTTCGGGACCCGACGAGCCGAAGATGCGGCGTCGGGAGACCGGGCCGACCGAGATGGGCGTCCTCGTCGAGCAGATCGAGAACGCGGACACCGCGCCCGTACGCCAGATCTGGCTGCCCCCGCTGCCCGACGCCATCGCCCTCGACAAGGTCGCGGGCCCGCTCGACGTCGGGGCCCGCGGCATGCAGCTCGCCAAGCGCCGCGGCCCGCTCCAGGTGCCGCTCGGCGTCCTGGACGACCCGACCAAGCAGTGGCAGGGCCAGTGGTACCTGGACCTCACGGTCGCGGGCGGCCACGCGGCGGTCATCGGCGGCCCCCAGTCCGGCAAGACGACCCTCCTGCGGACCCTGGCGCTCTCCCTCTCGCTGACGCACACCCCGCAAGAAGTCGGCATCTACGGCCTCGACCTGGTCGGCGGCGGCCTCCAGGCCCTCTCCGGGCTGCCGCACGTCGGCGGGGTCGCCGGCCGCGCCGACCGGGAGCGCGCCGGACGCACCATCGACTCCGTACGCGGCATGCTCAACCAGCGCGAGGAACTCTTCCGCGTCCACAACATCGACTCGCTGGAGCAACTGCGCGACCTGCGCGCGGCGGGCCGCCTGCCCGAACTCGCCTCCACCGAGATCGTGCTGCTCATCGACGGCTTCGGCGCGCTGCGCGACGACTTCGAGGAGCTGGACGACGCCGTCGTCGACATCCTCAAGCGCGGCGGCGGCTACGGCATCCACGTCGTCGCCGGCATGCTCCGCTGGAACGATGTGCGCATCGCCACCCAGTCCCAGTTCGGCACCCGTGTCGAGCTGCGCCTGAACGACCCCAGCGAGTCCAGCATCGACCGCAAGCTCGCCGAGACCCTCGCGCCGGAGGAGAAGGGCCGCATCCTCACCGACGGCAAGCTGTTCGCGCAGGTCGCCCTGCCGCGCACCGACGGCCTCCCCGACAAGGCGGACCTCGGCGCGGTCCTGGAGCGCACCGCCCGCACCGTCCGCGCCACCTGGACCGGCGAAGTCGCCCAGCCCGTAAGGGTGTTGCCGCACATCCTGGAACCACAGCTGCTGCCCGGTCCGGCCGCCGAACCGCGCCGGGTGCCCATCGGCCTCGACCAGACCCAGCTCGCGCCGGTCCTGCTCGACCTGTTCGCGCACGACCAGCACCTGGTGATCATGGGTGACAGCGAGTGCGGCAAGACCAACCTGCTCAAGGTGATCGCGGACGGGCTCATCGAGCGCTACAGCGAGGACGAGCTGGTCTTCGCGGTGATGGACCCGCGGCGCGGTCTGCGCGGGGCGATCCCCGAGGAGTACCGGGGCGGGTACGCGTACAACTCCAAGCTGTGCGCGGGCCTTTCGGCGGGTATCGCCACCGAACTGGAGAAGCGGCTGCCGGACGAGAGCGCCGACAGCGAGGACCTGGAACCGGGCAGCTGGGGTTCGGGCCCGCGCATCGTGATCCTCGTCGACGACTACGACGTCCTGACGACCGCGGGCCAGCAGCCGCTCGCCCCGTTCATCCCGTACATCCCCTCCGCCGTCGACATCGGCCTCCACTTCGTCCTCACCCGCCGTGTCGCGGGCGCCGCGCGCGGCCTGTACGAGCCGCTGCTCCAGGGCCTGCGCGAGTCGGGCGCCTCGGCGCTGGTGATGGCGGGCGACCGCAGCGAGGGCCAGCTCTTCCCCGGCGTGTACGCCACCCAGCAGCCCTCGGGCCGCGGGGTGCTGGTCCGCAGGGGCGAACCGAACCGGCTGATCCAGACGGTGTACGCGGCCGGGTGATCCGGAGGGGAAACCGTCCGGGGCGCACGAGGCGTCCCGGACAGCAGAGGCGTACGACACCCGAGCCAGCCGTACGCCGCCAGCCGTATGCCGTACGACACCCAAGCCGAGCGACGCGAAGGACCGGCCCACCTCATGACCAAGGACGTCATCGCCCTCACGAAGAAGATGCCCGACCCGCTGAGCGTGCTCGCGGGCCTGCTCTCCGGCGGCCCCGACAAGCTGGTGGGCGCCGAGGGCGAAGGCGCGGTCGTCCAGCTCTGCGACGAGGAGGGGCGCCCCCTGGTCTCCGTGGAGGCGCCGCTGCTCGTGCAGGTCAGGGGCGAGGCCCAGCGGCTGCTCGGCGCGACGGAGCCCGAGGTGCCGTACTGGTGGACCGAGGCCCGCGCCACCACCGGCGTCAAGGAGGCCGAGCAACTCGCCGGAACGTTCGCGGCGCGGCTCGCCTCCCTGGTCGGGGGCACCGCCTGGCCACCGCAGGCCGCGGGCTCGCTGGCCGTGGTGAAGGCGGACGGGGTGCGCGCCGCGCCGACGCCGGCCGCCGCGCAGCCCGCCGTGGACGTCCTGACCGACAAGGTCGCCGTCGTCATCCAGGACCGCCCGGTCGTCGCCATGACGGCCTGGCTCTCGGACGCGCTGCGCGCCGCCGCCAACGCCGAGCTCGGCCTCCAGATCGTCACCCCCGCGGGCACCCGCCTCTCCCCCGCCGTCCGCAACAGCCTGCCGGGCTGGCCCTCGCGGTGGGTCGTGCAGGACGAGAAGGACGGCTACTACGACGGTCTGTCGGGCGCCGTGCTCCAGTGGACGAACGGCCTGTTCGCCACGGTCGAGTCGCCCGACGCCACCCCGCAGGACCCGCACACCCCGGTCGCCGACGCCTTCAAGAAGGGCCTCGCGGAGGAAGGCGACACGGGAGAGCGCCAACTGGCCATCTCCTTCCGCACGATCCACCCGGCCGACGACCGCCTCGTGCTCGGCGGTGCCCTGGAGTCCGTATGGCGCGGCATCACCGGTGAACCGCCGGCCGGCTGGGGCACCGAGGAACCCGCCAACCTCCCCTGGTCCCTGCGGCAGTTGACGGACGTGGCCTTCGAGCGGTCGCCCGCGCCCACCTGGCTGGTGGTCGTCGGCAGCCCGGAGCGGCCGGGGCTCGCGACGGTCCGCGTCAGCCGTACGACGGGCGGTGTGGAGGAGGACGTCACACTGGCGTTCGGCTACGGCCCCGGCGAGGAGCCGCCGGTGGACGCCCTGCCGAAGGTCGCGGAGACCCTCGCGACCCGGCACGACCTCCAGTCGATGCTCGTCCAGATCCGCAAGGCCCGCCGCGACCTGTCCGTGCCGCCGCGCTTCGAGGGCCCCGGCGTCCCGCTGGCGTTCGCACTCGGCGCCGAGGAGGTCCGCGCGATGCCCGGCGACCGTGCCCGCCGCACCCCCCTGGCGCAGCCGCCCGTCCAACTCGGCCCGAAGACCCGCCCGGCCCTGTACTACCCGCTGCCGGGCGACCCGTCGGACCTGTCGGGCTGGCAGGACTTCGAACGGCTGATGCGGCACCTGAAAGGCGCGTGACAGCAAGGTGGCCGGGGTCCGTTGAGGACCCCGGCCACCGACGCACGACTCATAAGTACAAGCACAAGCACAAGCACAAGTACAAGTACAAGCACAGGTGCAGGTGCGGGTACCGGTACTAGGCCTTGGCCCGCTCCCGCGCGATCTCTGTCGCGTCCCGCTTGAACGCCCACTCCATCTTCGGCTCCATCGCGAACCGGAAGATCCGCTGCACCGGAGGCGTGCACAGCACGGTGATCAGCGTGGCCGCGAACACGGTCGCGATGACCTCGCCGTACGGCGTCTGCAACCACGCGGCGTCGTACCAGTCCCAGAACCGGGAGCCCTTGGCGATGAAGCCGTGCAGCAGATAGCCGTACAGCGTGCCCGCGCCGAGCGCCGTGAACCACATCTTGCGGCGCGGCACCCAGGCGAAGAAGCAGCTGGTGACCACCAGCGAGCAGCCGAAGAGCGCGAGCGTCATCACGACACCGGCCCACCAGGGCGCGCCCAGCTCCTGCGCGCTGTCCCGGTGGTAGAACCAGGCCGAGTTCATGCGCGGACCCGCCCAGTACGCCACCGCCAGCGCGATCGCGAAGACGGGCACCGACAGGACGCGCACCTCACGGCGGCGCAGCAGCTGGAAGTGCTCGGGCTTCATGAACAGGCCCACGACGAAGAACGGCAGGAACTGAAGCACCCGCTGAAGGTCCAGGTCGTCGCCGATGTCGGGTGAGACGGAGGCGAGGACCGCGATGGCCAGTGCGAGCGGCACCGGCCAGCGCACGACCTTCCACAGCGGGGTGGTCAGCCGCCACACGAACAACGCGACCAGGAACCAGGTCAGATACCAGGGGTCGAGCAGGCTGATCGGATGCCCCGGGTCGTTGTCGGCCCAGCGCTTGAAGAGGGAGTACGCCACCTCGAAGAGCACGTAGGGCACGGCGACGCCGGTCACCAGCCGCTTGAGCCGGTCCGGCCGCATGTCGAAACTACGTGAGAAATAGCCGGATATGAGGATGAAGGCCGGCATGTGGAAGGTGTAGACGACCATGTACAGCGCCTCGGCGGCGCGGCTGTGGTCGGTCAGCGGCTCCCAGGCGTGCCCCATCGCGACGAACACGATGGCCAGGTACTTGGCGTTGTCAAAGAACGCGTCGCGTTGTTTGACCGGTTTGCTCTCGGGGGAGGCGGCCTGTGAGGCACCCCGTGAGGTCTGTGAAATCTGCGAGGACGACGAGTTCTGCGGGGCACGAGGACTCGGCACTCCGTCCACCGGCGGCTGTGCCGGGGGGAGCGGCGCTCCGTGCTGGCCGTGCGGTCGTAGCGAGTTCGTCACAGAGCCTCCCACCGGGAACTCGGCGGGACGGTCCGGGACCTCGCTGCGCATGCGGGGGACGAGGCAGCGGTGAACATCTGAGGCACCCTAGCGTTGTCTATGGGATTTCGTAAAACCCTCGATGTGAATCCTGCTTTCGCCTGCGCATACCCCGGATTTGAGGAAGTCGACATCGGTGGGTACGTGCTCTAGCTCACACCGATCCGCAGGTATGCGCGTCGATTGGCCTACCCCGGGCGGGTGTTGTGTCCGCATTCATCCGTACTAAATGGTGCATAGCGTCCGCAGGCGACTCTGGTGAAATGTCCGGCTGATTACCTCATTCGAATTGTCTGCGGACAAGTTGTGTGGACATGGAAACGATCACTTTGAATTTCCTGTCGGGTGCACTCTCGAATTGCTGTGCGGGGCAGTCCTGTTCGGCGCCCTCGCCCCGCTGTCGGGCCGCCGTCGCGCGTTCGTCGAGGGTGCGGGCCTGCGGGCCTCCGGGCGGGCTCCCGGGACTGAAGTGGTCGACGATGCCTCACCGGCCGCATATGGAGGGCCGGTTGGTGGCACGATGGTTCTGGCGGGGGTGTGCTGAGTTGGCGCCCCCGGGCCGGGAGTGCGGACCGACCGAGGGTGTGATCAGTTGTGGCCATTTCGCTGTCAGTGGTACTGCTGTTGGCGATCATCCTGGTGGTGTTGATCCGAGGGGGATCGATCAAGGCGGGCCCCGCGATCGTGGCGGTCCTCTTCGGCTTCTTCCTCGCCTCGACCGGCATGGCTCCGTCCATCAACCGGTTCCTCGACTCGATAGCGGAGACGATCAACTCGATCAGCTTCTGAGCGGGCGCGCGGAGGGAGTCGCCGGGGTCGGCGGCCCGGGTCGTCCGCGAGCGGTACGCGGACGCCGCCGCGCCGCGCTGTGCCGAGTCACGCCATGCCCGGTGATCCCGGTCGTCGACGCGCTGTATACCCCCGGGCGACCTGTATACCCCCGGACGCCCCGCATGTCCCGTGTGTCCCGTGCATCGCGTGCGTCGTGCACGGGTTCCGCTCGTTGTACTCCGTTGCGGTACGACACCAGCGGCCGGCTGACACTCCACGGACGCGGCCTTCGCCCTGCGCCTCCACCTGCGCAGCCGCCGTGCCGCGGCCCGGAAGGCTTCCGAAACGCCTCAGGCCCGGCGAGGGAATGGATCCCTCGCCGGGCCTGAGGCGAATGGAGCGGGCGACGGGAATCGAACCCGCGTAGCTAGTTTGGAAGACTAGGGCTCTACCATTGAGCTACGCCCGCACAGGTCGCGCCGCAGGTCAGTGACCGCGGCACTGAAGGCATCGTAGCGGGTCGTGCGGCCCTGTCGCACACCCCTTTCCCGCCGCGCGCCGGAGCCCGCGAAATGCGGCAGCCGCACTGCCTGCGGGCATGTACCCTACGTGTCGCACCAGACGGGGTGTGGCGCAGCTTGGTAGCGCGTCCGCTTTGGGAGCGGAAGGCCGTGGGTTCAAATCCCGCCACCCCGACCATCGTGCCGGTCCACCGGCAAGATCACCTTTTGGGGCGTGTACCGCCTGCGGTTACTATGCAGGTTGCGCGCCCGTGTCTGCATTCTTATGTCTCTCAAGGGCCCGCGAATCCGCTGAGGCACTGCCGACTCGGCAGAACCAAGCAGTAGAACCCCCCAAGAAGTCAGCCACAAGGAGACCGAACCGTGAAGAGCGCCGTGGAGACCCTGAACCCGACTCGGGTTCGGCTCACTGTTGAGGTGCCCTTCGAGGAGCTCAAGGACAGCCTCGACGCGGCGTACAAGAAGATCAACCAGCAGGTCACGGTGAAGGGCTTCCGTAAGGGCAAGATCCCGGCCCGCGTCATCGACCAGCGGTTCGGCCGCGGTGCCGTGCTGGAGGAGGCCGTCAACGACGCGCTCCCGAAGTTCTACACCGAGGCGGTCAACGAGGCCGAGCTGAACCCGCTGGGCCAGCCCGAGGTCGACATCACGGAGCTGAAGGACGGCGAGACGCTGAACTTCACCGCCGAGGTCGACGTCCGCCCGACCATCGAGATCCCGGACTACTCCGGCATCGAGGTCGAGGTCGACGCGGTCGAGGTCAGCGACGAGGACGTCGAGAAGGCCGTCACCGAGCTGCGTGAGCGCTTCGCGTCGACCTCCCCGGTCGAGCGCGCCGCCGAGGACGGCGACGTCGTGACGCTCGACCTGGAGGCCAAGGTCGACGGCGAGGTCCTCGAGGACGGCGTCGCCGAGGGTGTCTCCTACACCATCGGCTCCGGCGAGCTGCTGGACGGCATCGACGACGCCGTGAAGGGCCTGGAGGCCGGTGGCGAGACCACCTTCACCTCCGAGCTCAAGGGTGGCTCGGCGGCCGGCAAGGAGGCCGAGGTCACCGTCAAGGTCAGCCAGGTCGCCGCGCGCGAACTGCCCGAGCTGGACGACGACTTCGCGCAGCTCGCGTCCGAGTTCGACACCCTGGAGGAGCTGAAGGCGGACAGCCGCAAGCGCCTCGAGAACATGAAGCAGTACGACCAGGCCACGCAGGCCCAGGAGCGCGTCCTGGAGAAGCTGCTGGAGCTCGCCGAGGTGCCCGTCCCCGAGAAGCTGCTCGAGGACGAGATCAACACCCGCAAGCACAACCTGGAGCACCACCAGCTCGGCCAGATGGGCCTCGACCTCGAGAAGTACCTCGAGATCCAGGGCAAGACGGTCGAGGAGTTCGACGCCGAGACCAAGGAAGCGGCGGTCAAGGGCATCAAGACGCAGTTCGTCCTCGACGAGCTCGTCAACAAGGAGAAGCTCAACGTCAACCAGGAGGAGCTCACCGAGCACCTCATGCGGCGTGCGGCTTCCTCCGGCATGTCCCCCGACCAGTTCGCCCAGGCGGTCGTCGAGGGTGGCCAGGTCCCGATGCTGGTCGGCGAGGTCGCCCGCGGCAAGGCGCTGGCCGTCGTGGTCGAGGCCGCCACGGTGAAGGACACCAACGGCGAGATCGTCGACCTGGACGACGAGGACGAGACCGAGTCCACCCCGGAGACGACCGAGGCCGCCGAGGCTGCCGAGGAGTCCACCGAGGACAAGCCCGAGGCGTAACCCTCAGGCGCACCACCAGTCACACACCGGGCCCCGGGACGCATCACGCGCCCCGGGGCCCGGTGCCGTGTGCGCCGTCTTGCCGGAGGCCTCGTGCGGGCCCGTCGGCTCGGTCCGCGGCCGCCCCGGGGCCCGCCGCGGACCGAGCCGACGGGCCTGTTGCCGTCTGGGCCGGCAGGCCTGGGGGGCCTGTCGCCGGACGCGTCGAACGGCCCGGTACTCGTGGCTGCCCGCCGGTGCGGCCACGAGCCCGCGGCCCGTCGCCGCACGCTGCGGGCAGAAGACGCCCGTGGTCGCCGAGGCCCGCAGGCCGCCTCTTCCCCGCCGGGGCGACGATCGGCCCGTACGCCGCCGCCCGACGGCGCCGAACCGCCCCCGCCCGATGCTCGAGCCGGCCGCCGGCCCTGGTCCCCTGACTCCCGGAGCAGGGCCCCGGACCGGGGCCTGGGCCCCTGGCTCCCGGGGCCTGAGCCCTGGCCCCCGCATCGGGGCCTCGGTCCCCGGGCCTGGGACTCCGGCTTGCGGAGCCGGGCCCCCGGACCCCCTCGGTCCCCGGGCCTGGTCGCCTGACTGCCGGAGCCGGGCCCCGGGCCCCGGACCCAGGCCCCGGGCCCCCGGATCCTGGGCCTGGGAGCCCGGCTTGCAGAGCCAGGCCTCGGCCCTGACTCCCGGAGCCGGGCCCCCGGACCCCCTCGGTCCCCGGGCCTGGGAGCCCGGCTTGCGGAGCCAGGCCTGGTCCCCTGACTCCCGGAGCTGGGCCCCGGACCGGGGCCTCGGTCCCCGGGCCTGGGACCCCAGCTTGCGGAGCCGGGCCTGGTCCCCTGACTCCCGGAGCCGGACCCCCGGACCGGGCCCTGAGCCCCTGGCTCCCGGGCCTGAAACCCCGGACCGCGGGCCTGAGACCCCGGACCCGGGCCTGGGTCCTCGGCCCCCGGGCCCGACCCCGGCCCCCGGAGCCGGGCCTCGGTCCCGGCCTGGGACCCCGGCTCCCGGGCGGGGCCTCCCGGCTCCCGGGCGGAGCCCCACCAGGCCCTCCGGGCGGACCCCCCGTGCCGGGGATCACGCAGGCACCCCCACCGGAGCACACCCGCCCCGCCTACCGGAGCGCACCCACCCCCGCCCACCCGAGCGCACCCGCCCCGCCCACCCGAGCGCACCCACCCCCCAACGCAGCGCAGCGCACGCGCATGCGCTCACAGCGAACAGTCGTGGAAGCGGGATGGCCTCCGCCTGCCTGCGCGTTAGGGTCCATGAATACGAGGGCAGGGGAGTCCCCGAAGCCGCCCCGAGCGGTGTTGCACCGGGGTCCCACGCCCCCAGCAGAAGACGTGAGACGGCCCGGCGCCGTCGTAAGACGAGCAGGTGGATACGTGACGAATCTGATGCCCACAGCTGCCGGCGACCCTATCGGTGGTGGCCTCGGCGACCAGGTCTACAACCGGCTGCTCGGCGAGCGGATCATCTTCCTCGGCCAGGCGGTCGACGACGACATCGCCAACAAGATCACGGCGCAGCTGCTGCTCCTTGCCTCCGACCCGGACAAGGACATCTACCTCTACATCAACAGCCCCGGCGGATCGATCACGGCCGGCATGGCGATCTACGACACCATGCAGTACATCAAGAACGACGTGGTGACGATCGCCATGGGCATGGCGGCCTCGATGGGCCAGTTCCTGCTCAGCGCGGGCACCCCCGGCAAGCGCTTCGCGCTGCCGAACGCCGAGATCCTGATCCACCAGCCCTCGGCCGGCCTCGCCGGTTCCGCGTCGGACATCAAGATCCACGCCGAGCGGCTGCTCCACACCAAGAAGCGGATGGCGGAGCTGACCGCCTTCCACACCGGCCAGACGGTCGAGCAGGTCACCCGTGACTCGGACCGCGACCGCTGGTTCGACCCGGTCGAGGCCAAGGAGTACGGCCTCATCGACGACATCATGCCCACCGCTGCCGGCATGCCGGGCGGCGGCGGCACCGGGGCGGCGTAACCGGCGTACGCGGCGCGCGGTGGCACAAGCCGGCGCGCGACCACGTAGACAAGCCCCTCAAGCCCCCCAGTCGACCGCCTAAGCCCCTTTCAGGTCTCAGGAGACATCCAGTGAACGACTACCCCGGCAGCGGCCTCCACGCCCGCACGCAGGCCGAGTACACCGGCGCCCGCGCGGAGTCCCGCTACGTCATCCCGCGCTTCGTCGAGCGCACCTCGCAGGGTGTGCGCGAGTACGACCCGTACGCGAAGCTCTTCGAGGAGCGCGTGATCTTCCTCGGCGTGCAGATCGACGACGCCTCCGCCAACGACGTCATGGCGCAGCTGCTGTGCCTGGAGTCGATGGACCCCGACCGTGACATCTCGGTCTACATCAACAGCCCCGGCGGCTCCTTCACGGCGCTCACGGCCATCTACGACACGATGCAGTTCGTGAAGCCCGACATCCAGACGGTCTGCATGGGCCAGGCGGCCTCCGCCGCCGCGATCCTGCTGGCCGCCGGTACGCCGGGCAAGCGCATGGCGCTGCCGAACGCGCGCGTGCTGATCCACCAGCCCTACAGCGAGACCGGCCGCGGCCAGGTCTCCGACCTCGAGATCGCGGCGAACGAGATCCTCCGGATGCGTTCGCAGCTCGAGGACATGCTGGCCAAGCACTCGACCACGCCGATCGAGAAGATCCGCGAGGACATCGAGCGCGACAAGATCCTCACGGCCGAGGACGCGCTGGCGTACGGCCTGATCGACCAGATCATCTCCACCCGGAAGATGAACAACTCGGCGGTCGCGTGACGCGGCGCTGTATCGTCTGCCGCTCCTTGGCACGGTGCACGTCAAAGTGAACCGTGCCAAGGGGGGCCCGAACGGGGGGCCCGGCAAGGTACCGTCGGACATAAGGCAGCACCAGGAGCCGCTGGACCTAGGCGTCTCCCAGGCGAAGGGGAAGCACACCGTGGCACGCATCGGTGACGGCGGCGATCTGCTCAAGTGCTCGTTCTGTGGCAAGAGCCAGAAGCAGGTCAAGAAGCTCATCGCAGGCCCCGGTGTGTACATCTGCGACGAGTGCATCGATCTCTGCAACGAGATCATCGAGGAAGAACTCGCGGAAACGAGCGAGGTGCGCTGGGAGGAACTTCCCAAGCCCCGCGAGATCTACGAGTTCCTCGAGGGGTACGTCGTGGGCCAGGAGGCCGCGAAGAAGGCTCTCTCGGTCGCGGTGTACAACCACTACAAGCGGGTCCAGGCCGGTGAGAACGGCGGCGGCCAGAGCCGCGAGGACGCGATCGAGCTGGCGAAGTCCAACATCCTGCTGCTCGGCCCCACGGGTTCCGGCAAGACGCTCCTCGCCCAGACCCTGGCCCGCATGCTCAACGTTCCGTTCGCCATCGCCGATGCGACGGCGCTCACGGAGGCGGGCTATGTGGGCGAGGACGTCGAGAACATCCTGCTGAAGCTCATCCAGGCAGCGGACTACGACGTCAAAAAGGCCGAGACCGGCATCATCTACATCGACGAGATCGACAAGGTCGCGAGGAAGAGTGAGAACCCCTCGATCACTCGCGACGTGTCCGGTGAGGGCGTCCAGCAGGCCCTGCTGAAGATCCTCGAGGGCACGACGGCCTCGGTCCCGCCCCAGGGCGGCCGCAAGCACCCGCACCAGGAGTTCATCCAGATCGACACGACGAACGTCCTGTTCATCGTGGGCGGCGCCTTCGCGGGCCTGGAGAAGCTCATCGAGTCCCGGGCCGGCGCGAAGGGCATCGGGTTCGGCGCGACGATCCGCTCGAAGCGGGAGCTGGAGTCGAAGGACCAGTTCGAGGACGTCATGCCCGAGGACCTGGTCAAGTTCGGCATGATCCCCGAGTTCATCGGCCGGCTCCCCGTCATCACCTCGGTCCACAACCTGGACCGCGAGGCCCTGCTCCAGATCCTCGTCGAGCCGCGCAACGCACTGGTGAAGCAGTACCAGCGCCTCTTCGAACTCGACGGTGTGGAGCTGGACTTCGAGCGCGAGGCCCTGGAAGCCATCGCCGACCAGGCGATCCTCCGCCAGACCGGCGCGCGTGGCCTGCGCGCCATCATGGAGGAAGTCCTGATGTCGGTGATGTACGAGGTCCCGTCCCGCAAGGACGTGGCCCGCGTCGTCATCACCGCGGACGTCGTCCACTCGAACGTGAACCCGACGCTGATCCCGAGGGACGCCCGCGGCCGGGGCCCGGGGGAGCAGAAGACGGCGTAGCCGCCGGTACGTACGTGCACACGAAGGGGCCCCCGGTCTAGCCTGTCCTTGGCCCCCCCCCTTCGACGCCTCAAGCCGTACCGCGCGTCAGGCCGCGCAGCCGTGCGGTGTCAGGCCTTGACGCGGACCTGGTCGCGGAGCTTCGTGGTGATGTCCGCCGCGACGTCCTTCGACACGCTGCCCGTGTTGTCACCGGGCGAGACCATGGCGATCGTGCTGTAGTCGGCCCAGGCGCAGAACCAGTCGGTCGACACCTTCTTGGTGAGCGAGTTGGTGCTCTTGGCCGACTGGCACTTCATGACCGCACCGTCGAGGTCGACCGACTCGGGCGAGCCGATCAGCTCGGACTTGCTGCCGGAGGAGCTCTCCTCGGCGTTCTTCTTGAGCGCGGCGAAGAACTTGTCCAGGGCCGCCTTGGGGTCCGCGATCGTGCCGTAGCCGCCCGCCATCGTGACGCCCTTGGCCGTCAGGAGCTCGGACTGGCTGGGCAGGTCGCTGGTGTCCGAGGGGTTCTCGGGGTCGTAGTTGCCGAAGTCGGCCGTCGAGTAGAAGCCGACGACGGACTTGCCGTTCTTGACGCCGCTCTCCGCGAGGTCCTTCACGGTGCTGTTGCTGGAGCTCTCCCCGCCCTTGCCGACCCGCTTGTACTCGCTGAGCACCGTCTGCGGAGTCGTCAGCTTGTGGGCACCGTCGTCCGCGAGGCCCGAGCCTCCGCCGCTCCCGATGACGAAGTACGCGCCGACCGCGACCGCGGCCACGACCGCCACGGCACCGATGATGAGGCCGGTCTTCTTCTTGCCGCCGCCCGGAGCCGGCGGCTGCGGGACGCCGTAGGGAGGCTGCTGGCCGTACGGCGGCTGCTGGCCGTAGCCGGGCTGCTGGCCGTACGGGGGCTGCTGCGGCGGGGCACCCTGCGGAGCCTGCTGGGGGTAGCCGTAGCCGGGCTGCTGGGGCGCCTGCTGCGGGTAACCGTAGCCGGGCTGGGGGGCCTGCGGCGGCTGGCCGTAGGGGCCCGGCTGACCGTACGGCCCGGGCTGCTGAGGCTGCCCGCCGTACGGGCCCGGCTGGTTGAAGCTCATTTCTGGGTTCCCCTCCAGATATTTATGTGGTCCGAACATCCTGGCGTAGTCACCGGGGCACCGGGGCACCGGGGGGCTTACCGTTACCAAAGAATCGTGTTTCGGGACGGGGCGGTGACACCCCTAAACTGGCTCCGTGACCGAGAACTCTCAGCAGCAGCCACCAGCGTCCGAACCCGAACTGCCGACCCAGTACGCGCCGGCCGATGTAGAGGGGACGCTGTACGAGCGCTGGGTAGAGCGCGGTTACTTCGAGGCCGACGCGAAGAGCGACAAGCCTCCCTTCACGGTCGTCATCCCGCCGCCGAACGTCACGGGCAGCCTGCACCTCGGGCACGCCTTCGAACACACCCTCATCGACGCCCTCACCCGCCGCAAGCGCATGCAGGGGTACGAGACGCTGTGGCAGCCCGGCATGGACCACGCCGGCATCGCCACGCAGAACGTCGTCGAGCGGGAGCTGGGCAAGGAGGGCAAGTCCCGGCACGACCTGGGGCGTGCGGCCTTCGTCGAGCGCGTCTGGCAGTGGAAGGCCGAGTCCGGCGGGCAGATCTCCGGTCAGATGCGCCGTCTCGGTGACGGTGTCGCCTGGTCGCGTGAGCGCTTCACCATGGACGAGGGGCTGTCGCAGGCCGTCCAGACCATCTTCAAGAAGCTCTACGACGACGAGCTGATCTACCGCGCCGAGCGCATCATCAACTGGTGTCCGCGCTGTCTCACGGCCATCTCGGACATCGAGGTCGAGTACCAGGACGACGACGGCGAGCTCGTCTCCATGAAGTACGGGGAGGGGGACGACACGATCGTCGTCGCCACCACCCGTGCCGAGACGATGCTCGGTGACACGGCCGTCGCCGTTCACCCGGACGACGAGCGGTACAAGCACCTCGTCGGCAAGACCATCCGCCTCCCGCTCACCGAGCGTTTCATCCCGGTCGTCGCCGACACCCACGTCGACCCCGAGTTCGGCACGGGCGCCGTCAAGGTCACCCCGGCCCACGACCCGAACGACTTCGAGATCGGCCAGCGGCACAACCTGCCCAACATCGCCGTGATGGACGAGCACGCGGTCATCACGGTCTCCGGCCCGTTCCAGGGGCTGGACCGCCTGGAGGCCCGTTCCGCCATCGTCGCCGCGCTGCGCGCCGAGGGCCGGATCGTCGCCGAGAAGCGGCCGTACGTCCACTCCGTGGGCCACTGCTCGCGCTGCAAGACCACCATCGAGCCGCGCCTGTCCATGCAGTGGTGGGTCAAGGTCGGCCCGCTCGCCAAGGCCGCCGGTGACGCGGTCCGCGAGGGGAAGGTCAAGATCCATCCGCAGGAGATGGAGAAGCGGTACTTCGACTGGGTCGACAACCTCCACGACTGGTGCATCTCGCGCCAGCTGTGGTGGGGCCACCGCATTCCCGTCTGGTACGGGCCGAACGGCGAGGTCGTCTGCGTCGGCCCCGACGACGAGGTGCCCACGGGCGAGGGCTGGTCGCAGGACACCGACGTCCTCGACACCTGGTTCTCCTCCGGCCTGTGGCCGTTCTCGACCCTCGGCTGGCCCGAACAGACCGAGAGCCTCGCGAAGTTCTACCCGAACTCCGTCCTGGTCACCGGCTACGACATCCTCTTCTTCTGGGTCGCCCGGATGATGATGTTCGGCCTGTACGCGATGGACGGCACCCCGCCGTTCCACACCATCGCCCTGCACGGCATGGTCCGCGACCAGTTCGGCAAGAAGATGTCGAAGTCCTTCGGCAACGCGGTCAATCCGCTGGACTGGATGGACAAGTACGGCTCGGACGCGCTCCGGTTCACGCTGGCCCGTGGCGCCAACCCCGGTGTCGACGTCCCGATCGGCGAGGACTGGGTCCAGGGCTCGCGCAACTTCGCCAACAAGATCTGGAACGCCACGCGCTTCGCGCTGATGAACGGCGCGACGGTCGAGGGTGAACTCCCGCCCGTCGAGCAGCAGTCGGCCACCGACCGCTGGATCCTGTCCCGGCTCAACGCCACGGTCGCCGAGGTCGACGCCCTCTACGACGACTACCAGTTCGCCAAGCTGTCGGACGCCCTGTTCCACTTCGCGTGGGACGAGGTCTTCGACTGGTACGTCGAGCTGTCCAAGACGACGTTCATGGGCGGCGGCGAGGCCGCGAAGGTGTCGGGCCGGGTCCTGGGTGAGGTCCTGGACGTCACGCTGCGCCTCCTCCACCCGATCGTCCCGTTCGTCACCGAGACGCTGTGGACCACCCTCACGGGCGGCGAGTCGGTCGTCATCGCCGACTGGCCGGTTGACTCGGGCTTCCGTGACCAGGCCGCCGAGAAGGAGATCGAGACCCTTCAGTCGGTCATCACCGAGGTCCGCCGGTTCCGCGCCGACCAGGGGCTCCAGCCCGGCCAGCGCGTCCCGGCCCGGCTGACCCTCGACGATACGGCGCTCGCCCCGCACGAGGCGGCCATCCGTCAGCTGCTGCGTCTCCAGCCGGAGGGCGAGGACTTCGCGGCCACGGCGACCCTGCCGGTCGCGGGTGCCACGGTCGCGCTGGACCTGTCCGGCACGATCGACATCGTGGCGGAGCGCAAGCGGCTCGCCAAGGACCTCGCGGCGGCCGAGAAGGAGAAGGCACAGGCGGGCGCCAAGCTCGGCAACGAGGCGTTCCTCGCGAAGGCGCCGGACCACGTCGTGGACAAGATCCGCGGCCGCCTCGCCAAGGCGGACGAGGACATCGCCCGCATCCAGGCACAGCTGGACCGGATGCCGGAGGCCTAGCCGGCCGGTGTACATGAGCGCAGGCCCCGGAACTCCTTGGGTTCCGGGGCCTGCGTGTGTCGTCTTGGCTGCGGGGTCTGTGTGTGGCGTCCCGGCCGCGGGGTCTGTGGGTGGCGTCCGTGCGTCGTTGCGGCTGCGGGCAGTCGTGCGGCCGGGGCGAGGGGGCCTGGCGCGGGCGAGGTGGTGAGGCGGGGAGGGCGGGCGGCTGGGCTGTGTGTCGTTCCGGCTGCGGGGCGTGTGTGCGTCGTCCCGGCCGCCGGGCCTGCGCGCGTCGTCCTGGTTGTGGGCAGTCTCGGGCAGCCGTGCGGCCGAGGTGGTGGGGCCCGGCTCGAGCGAGGCCGTGGGCCGGGGGAGGGCCGGCGCGTGCGGCAGCCTGCCGGCGCTCTTCCGGCGCCCGTCGGCGACACCCACCCCGGCCCGCACCAGCCACCCGCGCCTGTGTCGGTCCCGCTCCGTAGACTGGCCCCGTGAGTGAGCTCCCACCGGACGACAGTGACCGCTTCGAAGAGATCGTCGACGCCGAGACCGATCGCGACCCCGATCTCGCCGTGATCGAGGCCGGCAGCCGCACCCTGCGCACCCAGGGCGGCCCGCCGGAGGCCGACGTGCCCGCGCGTCCCGCCGACCCCGAGACCGACAAAGCGCTGCGCGAGGTCGAGGCCGAGCTCGCCACCCGCTGGGGCGAGACCAAACTGGAGCCCTCCGTCAGCCGTATCACCGCCCTGATGGACGTGCTCGGGGACCCGCAGCGCGCGTACCCCTCGATCCACATCACGGGGACGAACGGCAAGACCTCCACCGCCCGCATGATCGAGGCCCTCCTCGGCGCCTTCGACCTGCGCACCGGCCGGTACACCAGCCCGCACGTCCAGTCGGTCACCGAGCGCATCAGCCTCGACGGCGCCCCGATCTCCGCCGAGCGCTTCATCGAGACGTACGACGACATCAAGCCGTACATCGAGATGGTCGACGGCCAGCAGGAGTTCCGGCTCTCCTTCTTCGAGGTCCTGACCGGCATGGCGTACGCGGCCTTCGCGGACGCGCCCGTCGACGTGGCGGTCGTGGAGGTGGGGATGGGCGGCAGCTGGGACGCCACCAACGTCATCGACGGTGACGTCGCCGTCGTCACGCCCATCGACCTCGACCACACCGACCGGCTCGGCGAGACACCCGGCGAGATCGCCTCGGAGAAGGCCGGCATCGTCAAGCAGGACGCCACCGTGATCCTGGCCCAGCAGCCGGTGGACGCGGCGCAGGTGCTGCTGAAGAAGGCCGTGGAGGTCGACGCGACCGTGGCCCGGGAGGGCCTGGAGTTCGGGGTCGTCTCACGTCAGGTCGCCGTCGGCGGACAGCTGCTGACGCTGCGTGGCCTCGGCGGCGAGTACGAGGAGGTGTACCTGCCGCTGCACGGTCCGTACCAGGCGCACAACGCGGCCGTCGCGCTCGCCGCCGTCGAGGCGTTCTTCGGCGTCGGCTCCCAGCGGCCCGAGCCGCTCGACCTCGACACGGTCCGCAAGGCCTTCGCCGCGGTGACCGCGCCGGGCCGCCTGGAGGTCGTACGCCGCTCGCCGACCGTCGTCCTGGACGCGGCCCACAATCCGGCGGGCGCCCGCGCCACCGCAGAGGCCGTCGGCGAGGCCTTCGACTTCAGCCGGCTCATCGGAGTGGTGGGGGCCAGCGGCGACAAGAACGTCCGGGGGCTGCTCGAGGCCTTCGAGCCGATCTTCGCCGAGGTCGTGATCACCCAGAACTCCAGCCATCGCGCGATGGACGCCGACGAGCTGGCCGCGATCGCCGTGGAGGTCTTCGGCGAGGACCGCGTCCAGGTCGAGCCGCGCCTCGACGACGCGCTGGAGGCCGCGATCACACTCGCCGAGGAAGAGGGCGAGTTCGCGGGCGGCGGCGTCCTCGTCACCGGCTCCGTCATCACCGTCGGCGAGGCCCGACTGCTCCTCGGGAGGGGCTGACCACTGTGCGTACGCTCTGTGCTTCGACCCTGATCGGCGAGGTCTTCGTGATCGGGTTCGCCGGGCTGGTCGCGATGAAGGACCCGGACCTGTCCACGGGCACGGTCTGGACGGTCAGCGGCATCGCCATGGCGGTGTGCGTCCTGCTCTGCGGCATGATCACGCGGCCCGGCGGCGTCCAGCTCGGCTGGGCCCTGCAGATCGCCCTGATCGCCTCCGGCTTCATCGTCCCCAGCATGTTCTTCCTGGGTGCGATCTTCGCGGCCCTGTGGTGGGCGTCGGTCCACTACGGCCGCAAGATCGACGAGGCGAAGGCGAGATTCGCGGCGCAGGCCGCGGACCACCCCGCTCCAGTACCACCTGACGCTGCGTGACGAGCACCCCGACACGCCCTGTAACCTCGGTCACCCGCACATATGTGACCTGAAGGAGCCACCACCGTGAGCCAGCGCACCCTCGTCCTACTCAAGCCCGACGCCGTTCGTCGCGGCCTGACCGGCGAGATCATCAGCCGTATCGAGCGCAAGGCCGGCTGGGCGATCACCGCGCTGGAACTGCGCACGCTGGACCAGGACACGCTGGAGCAGCACTACGGCGAGCACAAGGGCAAGCCCTTCTACGAGCCGCTGGTGGAGTTCATGGCGTCCGGCCCGGTCGTGGCCCTGGTCGTCGAGGGCGAGCGGGTCATCGAGGGTGTCCGCGCGCTGGCCGGTCCGACCGACCCGATCGCCGCCGCGCCCGGTTCCATCCGCGGCGACTACGGTGTGATCGTCCGCGAGAACCTGATCCACGCCTCGGACTCGGAGGAATCCGCCGAGCGCGAGCTGAAGATTTTCTTCCCCGGCCGGGTCTGACCGGACGAATAGTTTTTGAGGGACCGTCACATCATTTGGATGCCGACCTGGGGCGGCCGTAGAAATCGGCCGTCCTTTGGCATATGCGTGTCGATCGGGGGAACGCCTACCCCCGATCGCCCGTCTCCAGAAGCGAGGCGGTGCATCATCTGCTGACAATGGCGAAGACCCTCGCACAGTGTTCGTGCAGGCGAGACTACGATGTAAGCCTTCACGTCACAGCACCCACTTCGCCACCCCAACCAAAGCCATCAAACGCTCCACTTGGGAAGGCCAGACGAATCCTGATGGGGAACTCAATGTCGTTCATCGGCCGTGACATGGCTGTCGACCTCGGGACCGCCAACACGCTGGTGTACGTCAGGGGTCGCGGGATCGTACTCAACGAGCCGTCCGTCGTCGCGATCAACACCAACACCGGTGGCATCCTCGCGGTCGGCTCCGAAGCGAAGAAGATGATCGGGCGCACGCCCGGCAACATCGTTGCCGTGCGTCCGCTGAAGGACGGTGTGATCGCCGACTTCGAGATCACCGAACGCATGCTCCGCTACTTCATCCTGAAGATCCACAAGCGGCGCTACCTCGCCCGCCCCCGCGTCGTCGTCTGTGTGCCCTCCGGCATCACCGGTGTCGAGCGCCGCGCGGTCATCGAGGCGTCGTCCCAGGCCGGTGCCCGCCAGGTGCACATCATCGAGGAGCCCATGGCCGCGGCCATCGGTTCCGGCCTGCCGGTCCACGAGGCCACGGGCAACATGGTGGTGGACATCGGCGGCGGCACCACGGAGGTCGCGGTCATCTCGCTCGGCGGCATCGTCACCGCCCAGTCCATCCGCGTCGCCGGCGACGAACTGGACAACGCGATCATCCAGCACATCAAGAAGGAGTACTCGCTCCTCCTCGGTGAGCGGACGGCCGAACAGATCAAGATCACGATCGGTTCGGCGTACGACCTCGACACTGACGAGCACACCGAAATCCGCGGCCGGGACCTCGTCTCCGGGCTGCCGAAGACCGTCGTCATCTCCGCGGCCGAAGTGCGCAAGGCCATCGAGGAACCGGTCAACGCGATCGTGGACGCGGTCAAGACGACTCTCGACAAGTGTCCGCCGGAGCTGTCCGGCGACGTCATGGACCGCGGAATCGTTCTGACCGGCGGCGGAGCCCTGCTGCGCGGCCTCGACGAGCGGCTGCGCCGCGAGACCGGCATGCCGATCCACATCGCAGAGGACCCCCTGGACAGCGTGGCGCTCGGCTCCGGCAAGTGTGTCGAGGAGTTCGAGGCGCTCCAGCAGGTCCTGGACGCCCAGCCGCGCAGATGACGTAACTCTTCGATTCCGCCGTACGAGACGCTCCCTTCTCGTACGGCGGATCGTTGATATTGAGGCTTAAGCTCCCCCATGACACCCGTTGGTCCGCCCTCCGGGGTACTTCTGGGTGAGCCATACACGAATTCCGACGAGGAAGGCACGGCCGCCGCACGTGAGGGACACACGAGAGAGCCGGCTGCTCCTGGTGCTGCTGGTCGCCATCGCGTTCGCGCTGATCACGGTGGACATCCGTGGCGGGCAGGACTCACCGGTCGACGGTGCCCGCCAGGCCGCCGCCACGGTCTTCGGCCCGATCGAGAACGGGGTGTCGTCGGCGGTCGACCCCGTCGGCAACGCGGTCGCGGCCGTACGCGACTCCGGCAGCCGGCACGACCGCATCGCCCAACTCGAGCACGACAACGCGGCCCTGAAGGCGAAGCTCGGCAGCGACGACCGCAACCGCAGCCGCCTCAAGCAGCTCAACAAGATGATCAGGGTGGCGGGCGAGGGCCAGTACGGGATCAAGGGCGCCGAGGTCATCGGGATAGGAGCGGCCCAGGGCTTCTCCTGGACCGTCACCATCGACGTCGGCGCGAACGACGGCATCAAGCGCGACATGACCGTCCTCAACGGGGATGGTCTCGTCGGCCGGGTCACCACGGTCGGCCCGAACGCCGCCACCGTGCTGCTCGCCAACGACCCCGACTTCACGGTCGGCACGCGCATGGAGTCCAGCGACGAACTCGGCTTCGCCTCCGGACAGGGCGACCGCCCGCTGCGCGTGCAACTGCTCAACGGCAAGGCCAAGGTGGTGAAGGGCGACCGTCTGGTCACCTTCGGCTCGCAGGCGGACCGGCCGTTCGTGCCCGGTGTACCGGTCGGCGTGGTCTCCCGGGTCGATCCCTCCGGCGGCGACCTGACCCGCACGGTCTACGTCACGCCGTATGTCTCGTTCACGAAGCTCGACATCGTCGGCGTGGTCGTCGCGGCGCCCAAGAAGGACCCGCGCGACGAGGTGCTGCCTCCCAAGCCCAGACCGACGCCCACGCCGACCGTGACCGTGACGGTCACCCCCTCCGCGAACGCGTCCGCCGACGGCCAGCAGCAACAGCAGTAGGAGCTGAACCCCCATGCGCTTCAACCGGATGCTGCTCTCCACCGCCCTGGTGGTGGTGGCCCTGGTGATCCAGGTGAGCGTCCTCGCCCGTCTCCACCTCCCGGGCGCCGTCCCCGACCTGGTGCTCCTGACCGTCCTCGGCCTCGCCATGGTCTACGGCCATGTCGGCGGCGCCCTCATCGGCTTCGGCGCCGGCCTGCTCGCCGACCTCGTGCCGCCCGCCGACCACGCCGCGGGCCGCTACGCCCTCGTCCTGTGCGTCATCGGCTACCTCGCCGGGCTGGCCAAGCCCGAGAACGGCCGCCTCAAGTCCGCGTCCGGCCCCATGGCCGTGGTCGTCGCCGCGGCGATCGGCACGACCCTGCTGTACGCGGGCGTCGGCGCCCTCGTCGGCGACACCGCCGCCCGACATGTGGGCCTCGTCAGCCTGTTGGTGACGGCCGCCGTGTACGACCTGCTGCTCGCGCCGTTCGTGGTCCCCGGGATCATGGCACTGGCCCGGCGCGCCGAGAACGACCCGCTCGCCGAGGGCGGCTCCGGTGCCAAGGCGGCCGACGTCTCCTCGGGCTGGCTGTCCTCCGGCACCGGTCTGCGCATCGGCGGCCAGCGTGGCGGGCTGCGCGCGAAGGCGGTCAAGGCACGGGTGGCCCGGGCGGGACGCATCAAGGGGGTCAAGCGGCTGTGACCACAAGGGACTTCACCGCCCGTGTCCACAGGTTCGCCGTGTACTCGTATGTCTCGTACGCGCACTGAGAGGGGGAGGCAGCAGCAGTGACCAACATCCCCGAGACCGGTCGGACCCCACGGGTCCAGATCCGCCTCGTCGTCATCCAGATCCTCGTCTTCTCCCTGCTCGGCACCCTCGGCGGCCGCCTCTGGTATCTCCAGATCCGCAACGGCGACGAGTACGCCAAGGAGGCCTCCGGCAACCACGTCCAGCAGGTCGTCCAGCCCGCCGTACGCGGCTCGATCCTCGATGCGCGCGGCGTGCCGATCGCCGACAACGAGACCCGCCTCGTCGTGTCCGCCTCCCGCACCGATCTGCTGAAGATGAAGGACGACGGCAAGGCCGTCCTCACCAAGCTCGCGGGCGTCCTGGACCTCAAGCCCGAGGACGTCATAGAGAAGGTCCGGCTGTGCGACGCCAAGACGCCCCAGCCCTGCTGGAACGGCTCGCCCTACCAGCCCATCCCGATCACCGACGAGGCCACCGCCAAGCAGGCCCTGCAGATCCGCGAGCGCTCCGAGGATTTCCCCGGCATCACCGCCGAGCCCGAGGCCGTGCGCCGCTACGCCGCCCCCGGCGAGGCCAACACCGCGCAGGTCCTCGGCTACCTGTCGCCGGTCACCGACAACGAGCTCCAGCAGGCCAAGGACTCCGACTCGCCGTATCTGCGCTCCGACCAGGTCGGCCGCTCGGGTCTTGAGCGCCAGTACGACAAGGAGCTGCGCGGCAAGGCCGGCGTCACCCGCTACGAGGTCGACAACCTCGGCCGGGTCATCGGCAAGGCCAAGAGCGACGCGGCCGAGCCCGGTTCCAACCTCGTCACCAGCATCGACGCCCGTGTGCAGCGCGTCGCCGAGTACGAGCTCAACGACGCGATGAAGGTCGCCCGTACCCAGTTCGACAAGAACACCAACGAAAACTACAAGGCGGACTCCGGCGCGGTCGTCGTGATGGAGGCCAAGACCGGCCGTGTGGTCGCCATGGCGTCCAACCCGACGTACGACCCGAACGCCTGGGTCGGCGGCATCTCCGCCAAGGACTACGCCAGGCTCACCGGCAAGAAGTCCAACTACCCGCTGCTGAACCGCGCCATTCAGGGTCAGTCGGCGCCCGGCTCCACCTTCAAGGTCATCTCCACGGCCGCCGCCGTCGAGGCGGGCTATGACTTCAACGGCCACTACCCGTGCACCAGCTCGTACTCGATCGGCAGTCAGGTCTTCAAGAACTTCGAGTCGGAGAACTTCGGCCCGATCTCGCTCGGCCGCGCCCTCGAGGTCTCCTGCGACACCGTCTTCTACGGCCTCGCCCACAACGAGTGGAAGAGGGACGGGGGCATCAACCCCAAGAAGAAGACGAACGACTGGTTCTTCAAGGCCGCCCACCAGTTCGGCCTCGGCAAGGAGACCGGCATCGACCTCCCCAACGAGGTCACCGGCCGTATCCCCGACCGCCAGTGGAAGCAGAGCTACTGGAAGGCCAACAAGGACGCCTGGTGCAAGTCCGGCAAGAAGGACGGCGACTACGTCGAGAAGATCGCGTACGAGAACTGCCTCGAAGGCAACAAGATGCGCGCCGGTGACGCGGTCAACTACTCCATCGGTCAGGGCGACACGCTCGTCACTCCCATCCAGATGGCCACGATCTACGGGGCGATCTCCAACGGCGGCACCCTGTACGACCCCACCGTCGGCAAGGCGGTCGTCAGCGCCGACGGTAAGAACGTGCGGGAGATCAAGCCGAAGTCGCACGGCAAGCTGCCCATAAGCAAGTCGACGCGGGATCAGATGGACGAGGCCCTCGCGGGCGTCGCCACCCGGGGTACGGCCGCCTGGCGGTTCGGCGGCTGGCCGCAGGACAAGATCCCGATGCACGCCAAGACGGGCACGGCCGAGGTCTACGGCAAGCAGACCACCTCGTGGTTCGCCACGTACACCAAGGACTACACGGTCGTCATGACGATCTCCCAGGCCGGTACGGGCTCCGGCGCCTCGGGCCCCGCGGTGCGCAAGATCTACGACGCGCTGTACGGCGTCTCCCAGGACGGCACGATCGACCGGAAGAAGGCGCTGCTGCCCACCCCGGAGAAGAGCCTGCCCAAGATCCAGAACGACGGCTCGATCGACGCCCCCAAGGTCGAGAAGTACGACCCGAAGGCGGACCAGACGAGCGAGGAGGGCGGGCAGCCGGCGGCCACCGACAGCCCGGCGGCCACCACGCCCTCACCGACCACCGGCAACCGCGACACCCGAAGGCGCACGGCCCGCCCCAGGAAGCGGCGGAGGATGCTGACATGACCCGCGGCCCGAAGAACAGCCGGAGGATCCCGATATGACCGGCAACAGCTTCTCCGTCTCCGGTTACGGGCCCGACCGCGCCGGCTGGACGCGGATCTTCGCCCGCGACTCGCTGGCCCGCCGCCTCGACTGGCCGATACTGCTCTCGGCCGTCGCGCTCTCGCTGATCGGCGCGGCCCTCGTCTACTCGGCGACCCGCAACCGCACCGAGATCAACCAGGGCGACCCGTACTACTTCCTGATCCGTCACCTGATGAACACCGGCATCGGCTTCGGCCTGATGGTCGGCACGGTCTGGCTCGGCCACCGCACCCTGCGCACCGCCGTGCCGATCCTCTACGGCCTCTCGGTGTTCATGATCCTGCTCGTGCTCACCCCGCTCGGCGCCACGGTCAACGGGGCGCACGCGTGGATCGTGTTCGGCGGCGGCTTCTCGCTCCAGCCCTCCGAGTTCGTGAAGATCACGATCATCCTGGGGATGGCGATGCTGCTCGCCGCCCGGGTCGACGCGGGCGACAAGCCGTATCCGGACCATCGCACGGTCGTGCAGGCCCTGGGCCTGGCCGCCGTACCGATTCTGGTCGTCCTGCTCATGCCCGACCTCGGTTCGGTCATGGTCATGGTGATCATCATCCTCGGCGTGCTGCTCGCCTCCGGCGCCTCCAACCGCTGGGTGTTCGGCCTGCTCGGCACGGGCGCCCTCGGCGCGATCGCGGTCTGGCAGCTGCACATCCTGGACGAGTACCAGATCAACCGCTTCGCCGCCTTCGCCAACCCCGAGCTCGACCCGGCCGGCGTCGGCTACAACACCAACCAGGCGCGTATCGCGATCGGCTCGGGCGGTCTCTTCGGCACCGGCCTCGGACAGGGCTCCCAGACCACCGGCCAGTTCGTGCCCGAACAGCAGACGGACTTCGTGTTCACGGTCGCGGGCGAGGAGCTGGGCTTCGTGGGCGCCGGACTGATCCTCCTGCTGCTCGGCGTCGTGCTGTGGCGGGCGTGCCGTATCGCCCGTGAGACGACCGAGCTGTACGGCACGATCGTCGCCGCCGGGATAATCGCCTGGTTCGCCTTCCAGTCCTTCGAGAACATCGGCATGACCCTCGGCATCATGCCGGTCGCGGGTCTGCCACTGCCGTTCGTCTCGTACGGCGGCTCGTCGATGTTCGCGGTCTGGGTGGCGGTCGGACTGTTGCAGTCGATCAGGGTGCAGCGGCCGATGTCGGCCTGAGCGCTCCGCCGGAAGTGCCGCGATGTGCCGTCGGTCGTCTGCCGCGCCGTCGTGGCTGATCGCACGGATCCCCGCGCCCCCTCGGGGCGCCGCCGAACCCCAGCGGACTTTCCCGACCTGCCCGGTTTGGACCGCTCGGCCTGGAATGCGTGGCGGGGCCGCGGGCGGACTGCCCTCGGCCCCGATTCGCGTCTAGATTCATTTCATGGCGGACACGAAGCGAGAGATCGAGCGAAAGTACGAGGGACCCGCGACCGGCAGCGGCGCGGGCCTGCCGGGCCTGACGGCGGTCCCCGGAGTCGCGAGCGTCGTCGGCAAGGGCGTCACCGAGCTGGACGCCACCTACTTCGACACGGCCGACCAACGGCTCGCCGCCCACTCCATCACCCTGCGCCGCCGCATCGGCGGCGAGGACGAGGGCTGGCACCTGAAACTGCCCGTCGCCGACGACGTACGCGACGAGATCCACGCCCCCCTCGCCGACACGGTGCCCCACCACCTCTCCTCCCTGGTGCGCTCCCGCATCCGGGACGCCGAGCTCGTTCCCGTCGTACGTCTGCGGTCCTCCCGCGACGTCCACCATCTGCTCGACGCCTCGGGCGCCCTGCTCGCCGAGGTCAGCGTCGACCGGGTTCGCGCCGAGCGCCTCGACGGCGGCGAGGGCGCCACCCAGTGGACCGAGATCGAGGCGGAGCTGGCGGACGGCGGCGACCCCGCCTTCCTCGACCGGGTCGAGAAGAAACTCCTCAAGGCCGGCCTGCACCGGTCCACGTCCACGTCCAAGCTGGCCAGGGCGCTGGAGGAGACCGGAGCCGCGGCGAAGCGGCTCACCGGAGCACCGGCGGCCCCCGAGCCCCCCACCACCGCGGGGGACCACGTCCTCGCCTACCTCCGCGCCCAGCGCGACGCCCTCGTCGAACTCGACCCGGCCGTCCGCCGTGACCTGCCGGACGCCGTGCACCAGATGCGGGTCGCCACCCGCCGCATCCGCAACACCCTGCGCTCGTACACCGCCGTCCTGGACCGCACGGTCACCGACCCCGTCCGCGTGGAGCTGAAGTGGCTGGCGGGGGAGCTGGGCGTGGACCGCGACCAGGAGGTCATCACCGAACGGCTGTCGGCGGAACTCGACGAGCTTCCCAGGGCACTCCTGTCGGGGCCGGTGCACAACCGCGTGCGCAGCTGGTCGCAGCGGCGCCATGCCGGCTCCCGGAAGGCGCTGATCGCGGTGCTCGACGGCCGGCGCTACCTGTATCTGCTCGCCGCCCTGGACGCGCTCGTCTCCGATCCTCCCCTGCGCAAGGCCGCCGGCCGCAAGCCGCGGAAGGTGCTCGGCAAGGCCGTACGGAAGGACTTCGAGAAGCTCTCCCGGCTGGTGACGAAGGCCCTGGAGCTGCCGCCCGGCAAGGAACGCGACCTGGCGATGCACGAGGCCCGCAAGAAGGCCAAGCGGACGCGGTACGCCGCGGAGGTCGCCGCCCCCGCCCTCGGCAGGGCCGCCAAGTCCCAGGCCAAGTCCATGAAGGACGTGCAGAAGCTACTGGGCGACCACCAGGACAGCGTCATGTCCCGGGACGCCCTGCGGGACCTGGCGGAGAAGGCGCAGGAGGCGGGCGAGAGCTCCTTCACCTACGGGGTGCTGTACGGCCGGGAGGAGCAGCGGGCGGCGGCCGACGAGAGCGCGCTGCCGAAGGCGTGGAAGAAGGCCCGGCGCAAGGCCCGGGTCTGAGTGTGCGGCGGGTCTCTCCGGCCGCGTTACGCTGAATGGTCACCCCTGTCAGCTCACGAAAGTTCGCGAGATGCCTGCCGAAACCGCTGTATCGGTGTTCCCGCAGCTCGAAGCTCTGCTCCCGCATGTGCAGAAGCCGATCCAGTACGTCGGCGGAGAGCTCAACTCCACGGTCAAGCCCTGGGACGCCTGTGACGTCCGCTGGGCGCTCATGTATCCCGACGCGTACGAGGTCGGGCTGCCCAACCAGGGCGTCATGATCCTCTACGAGGTGCTGAACGAGCGCGAGGGCGTGCTCGCCGAGCGCACGTACAGCGTGTGGCCCGACCTCGAGGAGCTGATGCGGGAGCACCAGCTCCCGCAGTTCACGGTGGACAGCCACCGTCCCGTCAAGGCTTTCGACGTCTTCGGTCTGTCCTTCTCCACGGAGCTGGGCTACACGAACATGCTCACGGCCCTGGACCTGGCGGGCATCCCGCTGGAGTCCAAGGACCGTACGCTCGACGACCCGATCGTCCTGGCCGGCGGCCACGCGGCCTTCAACCCCGAGCCGATCGCGGACTTCATCGACGCGGCGATCATCGGCGACGGCGAGCAGGCCGTGCTCGACATGACCGACATCATCCGCGCCTGGAAGGCGGAGGGCCGTCCCGGCGGCCGCCAGGAGGTCCTGTTCCGTCTCGCGAGGACGGGATCGGTGTACGTCCCCGCCTTCTACGACGTCGAGTACCTCCCGGACGGGCGGATCGGCCGCGTCGTACCGAACAAGAGCGGTGTGCCGTGGCGGGTCAGCAAGCACACGGTCATGGACCTGGACGAGTGGCCGTACCCCAAGCAGCCTCTCGTCCCGCTCGCGGAGACGGTCCATGAGCGCATGTCGGTCGAGATCTTCCGCGGCTGCACACGCGGCTGCCGCTTCTGCCAGGCGGGCATGATCACGCGCCCGGTGCGTGAGCGCTCCATCACGGGCATCGGCGACATGGTCGAGAAGGGCCTGAAGGCGACGGGCTTCGAGGAGGTCGGCCTCCTGTCCCTGTCCTCGGCGGACCACTCGGAGATCGGCGACCTCGCCAAGGGCCTGGCGGACCGGTACGAGGAAGACAAGATCGGCCTCTCCCTCCCCTCCACCCGGGTGGACGCCTTCAACGTCGACCTGGCGAACGAACTGACGCGCAACGGGCGGAGGTCCGGTCTCACCTTCGCGCCGGAGGGCGGCTCCGAGCGCATGCGCAAGGTCATCAACAAGATGGTCTCGGAGGAGGACCTGATCCGGACGGTCTCCACCGCGTACGGCAACGGCTGGCGCCAGGTGAAGCTGTACTTCATGTGCGGCCTGCCGACGGAGACGGACGAGGACGTCCTCCAGATCGCCGACATGGCGATGAACGTGATCGCCGAGGGCCGCAAGGTCTCCGGTCAGAACGACATCCGTTGCACGGTGTCGATCGGCGGTTTCGTCCCCAAGCCCCACACCCCCTTCCAGTGGGCCCCGCAGCTGTCCGCGGAGGAGACGGACGCCCGTCTCGGAAAGCTCCGCGACAAGATCCGCGGCGACAAGAAGTACGGCCGCTCGATCGGCTTCCGCTACCACGACGGCAAGCCGGGCATCGTCGAGGGCCTGCTCTCCCGCGGTGACCGCCGCATCGGCTCCGTCATCCGCGCGGTCTACGAGGACGGCGGCCGCTTCGACGGCTGGCGCGAGCACTTCTCGTACGACCGCTGGATGGCCTGCGCCGAGAAGACCCTCCCCGCCTTCGGCGTGGACGTCGACTGGTACACCACGCGTGAGCGCACGTACGAGGAGGTCCTTCCCTGGGACCACCTGGACTCCGGCCTCGACAAGGAATGGCTCTGGGAGGACTGGCAGGACTCCCTCGACGAGACCGAGGTCGAGGACTGCCGCTGGACGCCGTGCTTCGACTGCGGTGTCTGCCCGGCGATGCAGACCGAGATCCAGATCGGTCCGACGGGCAAGAAGCTGCTGCCGCTGACGGTCAACAAGCCTGCGGTCAGCGGTCACAGCCACTGAGGCGAAGCGGGCCTGCGGGCTCCTGAGGCCCTCTCGGTCGAGAGGGCCTCAGTCATTCTCCGGCCGTGCGGGCCGCAGTCGTGCGGGTCTCAGTCGTGTTCGTCGGCCTGCGTGCGGATGTGGCGGGTGTTTCGCGGTCTACCGGGCCTTCGCGGCCTACCGGGCCGGGCAGGCGTCCGGTCCGCCCTTTTCGAACGTGGCCTTGGCGCAGTACGTGATGGTCGGGTAGTACGGGCCCATGACCGTGGCCGGGTCCTGTCCCTTCTGGATGTTCTGCACGGCGTTGTGGAAGTCCCCGGCCGGGAGCATGTTCCGGAAGAGCAGGATGCCGTTGACGTCGGTGGGGCCCCAGGAGATCCAGGTGACCTTGTCGGTCGTGGTCGCGTTGGTGGGCCGGTCCTGCGGGGTGGAGACCACGAAGGTGTACTGCCCGTCCTTCAGGGCCGTTTGGTAGTCGGCGGCGCAGGAACTCGACGGGTAGGGAAGCTGCCACTGGTTCTGGCAGAGCGACCAGTACCTGAGTTGTGTCTTGGTGAGGACCGACTGGCCCTGGATGGTGTCGGGGAAGGTGGGTGCCTTGCCGCGGATGACGGCGATGCGGCCGGATTCATGGCTGACCGGGGTGCACAGGTACTTGTTGTAGGGGTTGGGGAACAGCCCTTCGGCTTTGTTGGGCACGGCGAAGTCCGGAGCGCTCGGAGTCGACTTCCCGCATCCCTCGAAGCCCCCCGGAGGCGCGTACTTCTTCACCAGTTGCCGGAGGAACCCGGCCAGTGGTCCGGCGTCGCCGTGGGCAGATCCGGCATTCGCGCAGGTGTCAAAGGTGCTCGTGCTGCCGCCCTGGTGCTGTAGGGAGAGCGCGGGGAGGGGAACGCCGCCCGTGGGGTCGGACTCCTCGTCCGGCACGTAGATCCTCAACGCGAGAAACCCGGCGCCGGACGCGGCGCTGTCGGCGGTCGCGGCCAAGGTGTTGTGGCCGGGGGTGGCTGCGACTCCGCTCTGGACGGTGACGCGGTACCGGTGCTCGGCAGGGTTCGTGCCGGCGTTGGCCTGGGCGAACGGGTTCTTGCTTCCCGAATTCGGGGTGATCGCCTTGTCGGCGAGCGAGTCGACCGTCGATCCCTTGACGTCGTACGTCGTCAGCGATGTGAAACGGGCTGATGGATAGGTTCCGTCCACCACCAGCCGGTCACCCTTGGCCAACTGGTACGGCATGACCCAGTAGGTGGCGTTGGTCTCGGGGAACGCGAAGTTCAACCTGCTGGGGCTGACCACCGCCGGCCATCCGCAGGAAACCTTGGGAAAGTCCGCCTGACCGGCTCCTGCCGGGACCGCGGCGTCGGCCGAGGGCACAGCCAGCACAGCAATGAAGCCCACCGCAAGGGAACAAACTCCCAGCCTTCGCCTCAGAGAGTGCATGGCTCCGCTCCGTCCAGTGAGGGGGAAGGCGGCGGGCGCCGTGCGCTCAGGGGAACGCGGATGATGCATCGTGCTGCACGAGCCGTGACGTCAAGGACCCTGGCCCACCGGGTCGCCGCTGCTCTAAAAGCGGCTTGTGCACGTCGTTTCCGTCGCCGTTTCGGTACTGCCGTCGGCCCGACGGATGCCTTCCTGCCTCGCGCTCCGCTGAAGAAGGCACCGGTTTCAGTTTCCCGCCGCCACCAACGGCACGCAACGCGGCACCGAGGTGAGCGAGGCGGTGGTGCGTGTCGGTGGTGCGTGTCGATGTGATCGAGGCCGACCGCGTGGAGTTCGGGGGACGAGTGGGGCGGAACGTTGCGGTACTGGAATCCGCCGGCCGCATCCATGCAGCTCGCTGACGCGTCTTCGCTGACATGGATCTGGAAAAGCCGTCCACCCAGCAGCCCCCGCCCGACGGGTGCCTCGTCGTCGCGATCCGTCTTCCCGTGCGGATCGTCGTGCTTGTGCTGGTCGTGCCCGTGCGGATGGTGTGGGACGCGCTGGTCGTCGGCGGGCGGTTCCTGAGGGACACCGTGCTGCGGCCGGTGGGGCGGGCACTCCAGTGGGTCGCCCGGGCCGTGTTCGTCTGGCCGTGGGTCACGCTGTGGCGGTACGTCGTCGTGCCCGTGGGCAAGGGGTTCGCCCGGCTCGGGTACGTGCTGTTCGTCGTCCCCGCCGGGTGGCTGTACCGGAACGTCCTCACGCCCCTCGGGCACGGGATCACCTGGGTGCTGCGGGGCCTCGGGGCCGGACTCGGCTGGGTCCTCGTCAGGATCGGGGCTGGGACCGCCTGGGTGCTGCGGGGCATCGGCGCCGGGCTCGGCCGGGTCCTCGCCGGGATCGGCGCCGGGCTCGCCTGGGTGTACCGGACCCTGCTCACCCCCGTCGGACACGGCATCGCCTGGCTGCTCCGCGGACTCGGGCTGGTGCTCGCGACGGTCGGCCTCGGGGCGTACGCGGCGGTGGCGTGGCTGGTGCGCCACCTGCTCGTCATACCGGCGCTGTGGTCGTACCGCCATGTGCTCACACCCCTCGGGCACGGCATCGCCTGGGTCGCGAGGGGCGTCGCCTGGCTGGGCGGCATGGCCGTCACCGGGATCGGCGCCGTCCTCCACTGGACGCTGCGCATCCTGTTCGTCCTGCCCGCGCTGGCCGTCCGGCGCTGGATCCTCACGCCGGTCGGACGCGTGCTGGCGGTCGTCGCGCGGGAGATCGGCGATGCGCTGGGGCACGCCTGGCGCGTCGCGGGACGCCTCTCGCTCGTCGTCGGACGTTTTCTCGGCACCCTCTTCCGGTGGATCTTCGTGGAGCCCGTGCGGTGGGTGTACCGGTGGGTCTTCGTGGAGCCCGTGCGATGGGTGTACCGAACCGTGCTGACCCCGGTCGGGCACGTCGTGCGCGACATGGTCCTGCGGCCCGCCGCCGAGGCCGCGCGCGGCGTGGGCAGGGTCACCCGGCAGGCGCTCGCCACCGCCCGCGAGTCCGCCCGGCAGGCGCGCGCCGACTTCCGGCGGATGCTCTTCGGCGGTCCGCGTGAGCCGCAGCCGGTCGCCCGGCGGGAACCGGGAGCCGCTGAGGCACGTACTCTAGGTAGCAGTACGACCGTTCTCACGAAGGACTAGGACACTGGGCAAGCGACAGCCCGAAGGCCCGCCGCCCGCACCCGCGGTGCAGCGCATCCGACTGCGCTACACCAAGCGCGGCCGCCTCCGGTTCACCAGCCACCGAGACTTCCAGCGCGCCTTCGAGCGTGCGCTGCGCCGTGCCGAGGTGCCCATGGCGTACTCGGCGGGGTTCACGCCGCATCCGAAGGTGTCGTACGCCAATGCCGCACCCACCGGCACGGGCAGTGAGGCGGAATATCTGGAGATCGCGCTCACCGAGGCGCGTGACCCGGACAAGCTGCGCGAGCTGCTCGACGAGTCGCTGCCCACCGGGCTCGACATCGTCGACGCGGTCGAGGCCCGGACGTCCGGGCTCGCCGACCGGCTCACCGCTTCCGTGTGGGAGCTGCGCCTCGACGGCGTGGACCCGGCGGACGCGGAGCGCGCGGTCGAGGCCTTCAAGACGGCCGAGACCGTCGAGGTCCAGCGCAAGACCAAGAACGGGATGCGCACCTTCGACGCCCGTGGTGCTGTGGCAGGCCTTGACGCACGTGTCGAGACGCACAGTCCACAGGCTGATAGGCCGACGGACCAGCCCTGTGCGATACTGCGCCTGGTTGTTCGGCACGTGACGCCTGCCGTACGACCCGACGACGTCCTGTCCGGTCTTCGCGCCGTGGCCGACCTGGCGCCGCCGGTCCCCGCAGCGGTGACCAGGCTGGCGCAGGGGCTGTTCGATGAAGAGACCGGCACGGTGACCGACCCGCTCGCGCCCGACCGCGAGGCAGCAGCGACCGCGCCATCCATGGCCGCCGCGACTGCCGCCGCGAAGGCGCCGGTGCCGGAAGGTTCCGCGTAGGGACGGACGTCGTAGCGTCGCCCTTGTACTCGGGAGCCACCTGGGTCGGGCAGCGCACCGACCACAAGACTTTCGCCAGGCCGTACGCACACATGGCGTGCGGAACCGGCGAGACAGGACACAGAGAGCTCCCGTGCGGCGCCCGCGCCCCGGACGGCGGCACCGCGCAACGCGCGAGCCGCGGACGTCACCGGTACTGCCGGACCAGGCGCGGCGCCCGGGAGCCTGACGGGAGATCCACCCGCATGCTCGAGCCCATCGAACCCACTGAGGGTTCCGACAACAACACTCCCAGCGACACCCTGCCGCCGCGTCGTCGGCGCCGTGCCGCATCCCGCCCGGCGGGCCCGCCGGCGGCAGTCGCCGAGACGGCGACCGGGGCGACCGCGCCGGCCGAGGCCGCGGCGGAGACCACCGCGCCGATCACACGGCCCGCGGACATCGCGGAGACCGCAGAGGACGCGGAGGCCGCGGAGGCTGCCGGGACGGAAGAGACCGAAGAGGCCGCCGTCGCCGAGCCGGCCGAGGTGGCGGCTGCCACCGAGGACGCCGCTCCGCGCCGTACCCGCCGTCGCGCCACGCGCCGGGTGTCCGCACCCGCGGGCGCGCCGGAGGCCGCGGAGAGCGCCACGGCCGCCGAGACCGACTCCGCGGCTGAGTCCGTGACCGCCGCGACCGGTTCCGCCGAGGTCTCCGCGCCGGAGACCGGTGAGGCCGCGGCCGAGGAAGAGGCCGCTCCCAAGGGACGTACGCGCCGTCGCGCGACCCGCCGGGCATCCGCGCCCGCCGGTGCGCCCAAGGCCGCCGAGGCGACTGAGGCCACCGAGGCTGCCGAGGCGCCGGTGACCACCGAGGCCGAGGTGACCGCCGTCGCTCCTGAGGTTGCTCAGGAGGAGACCCCCGAGGCAGAGGACGCGGCCCCGCGCCGTGCCCGCCGTCGTGCCACCCGCCGGGTGACCGCGCCCGCCGCCGCGCCCACGGGCGACGCCGCCGAAGAGCGCGTGGAGGCGCCCGTGACCGCCAGCGACAAGACCGAGGCCCAGGCCGCGACGAAGGCCGAAGCGAAGGCCGAGGCGAAGGCCACGAGCGAGACCAGGGCCGCGGCCCAGGCCGAGGAGGCCCCGGCCGCTGAGGCCGCGGCCGAGACGGCGGAGGACGCCGGTCCGCGCCGTTCCCGCCGTCGTGCCACCCGCAAGGCCGCCGTCGGCTTCTCCGCGCCCGCGCCCAAGGTCACCGGGGACGACTCCGGTCGCCGGCCGGCGCGGCCCGCCGTCGCCGTGTTCCAGGCGCCGGTGTTCACCGAGCCGATGTTCCAGACGCCGGAGCGGGCGGCCGCTGCCGCTGCCGCCGAGGCCGCGGTGGAGCGGCCGGCGGAGCCCGTCGAGGAGGAGACCGCGGAAGCGGCCGCCGAGTCGGGTGCGGGTGCCGCCGCCGGATCGGGCGCGGGTTCGACTGCCAGGTCGGGCGCGGGTTCGACCGCGGGTTCGCGCCGTCGCCGTCGCCGTGGCGGCGCCGAGGACGAGCCGGCCGCCGTGACCGCCACCGAGGATGTCGTCGAGGAGACGGAGGAGGCCGAGGAGGCCGAGGACTCCGTCGACGGTGACGAGGCCGAGGAGACCGGTTCGCGCCGTCGCCGTCGCCGTGGCGGCCGTCGTCGCCGTCGTGGCGAGTCCGCCGACGCGGACGACGAGTCCGGCGAGTCCGACGACCTGGCCGCCGAGCAGGCGGAGCAGGACGTCGAGGACACCGCCGAGCAGGTCGAAGAGGACGACGAGGAGGCGGACGAGCGCGAGGAGTCGGGCGGTGCCGGCTCCAGCAGCAGCCGTCGCCGTCGGCGCCGCCGTCGTCGCGCCGGTGACTCCGGCACCGACGCCGAGCCCGGCGAGAGCGACCCCGAGCGCACCGTCGTGAAGGTCCGCGAGCCGCGCAGCAGCAAGAAGGACGAGCACCCGTCCGACGAGGTGCAGTCCATCAAGGGCTCCACTCGCCTCGAGGCCAAGAAGCAGCGTCGTCGGGAAGGGCGCGAGCAGGGCCGCCGCCGTGTTCCGATCATCACCGAGGCCGAGTTCCTGGCCCGCCGTGAGGCCGTCGAGCGTGTGATGGTCGTCCGCCAGAGCGGCGAGCGCACCCAGATCGGCGTCCTCGAGGACAACGTGCTCGTCGAGCACTACGTCAACAAGGAGCAGTCGACCTCGTACGTCGGCAACGTCTACCTGGGCAAGGTCCAGAACGTGCTGCCGTCGATGGAGGCCGCCTTCATCGACATCGGCAAGGGCCGCAACGCCGTGCTCTACGCCGGTGAGGTCAACTTCGAGGCGCTCGGCATGGCCAACGGGCCGCGCCGCATCGAGAGCGCGCTGAAGTCCGGCCAGTCGGTCCTCGTACAGGTCACCAAGGACCCGATCGGCCACAAGGGCGCCCGCCTCACCAGCCAGGTCTCCCTGCCCGGCCGTTACCTGGTCTACGTGCCCGAGGGCTCGATGACCGGCATCAGCCGCAAGCTGCCGGACACCGAGCGCGCCCGCCTGAAGACCATCCTCAAGAAGATCGTCCCCGAGGACGCGGGCGTCATCGTGCGCACCGCCGCCGAGGGCGCGAGCGAGGACGAGCTGCGCCGTGACGTCGAGCGGCTCCAGGCGCAGTGGGAGGACATCCAGAAGAAGGCGAAGAGCGGCAACGCCCCGACCCTGCTGTACGGCGAGCCGGACATGACCGTCCGGGTCGTCCGCGACATCTTCAACGAGGACTTCACCAAGGTCATCGTCAGCGGCGACGAGGCGTGGGAGACCATCCACGGGTACGTGGCCCACGTCGCGCCCGACCTGTCCGACCGCCTCTCGAAGTGGACCTCCGAGGTCGACGTCTTCGCGACGTACCGGATCGACGAGCAGCTGATGAAGGCGCTCGACCGCAAGGTCTGGCTGCCCAGCGGCGGTTCGCTGGTGATCGACAAGACCGAGGCCATGGTCGTGGTCGACGTCAACACCGGCAAGTTCACCGGTCAGGGCGGCAACCTCGAAGAGACCGTGACCAGGAACAACCTGGAGGCGGCCGAGGAGATCGTGCGCCAGCTGCGGCTGCGCGACCTGGGCGGCATCGTCGTCATCGACTTCATCGACATGGTGCTGGAGTCCAACCGGGACCTGGTGCTGCGGCGCCTGCTGGAGTGTCTGGGCCGGGACCGTACGAAGCACCAGGTCGCCGAGGTGACCTCGCTGGGGCTCGTCCAGATGACGCGCAAGCGCGTCGGCCAGGGCCTGCTGGAGTCCTTCTCCGAGACCTGTGTCCACTGCAACGGACGCGGTGTCATCGTGCACATGGAGCAGCCGACGTCCGTCGGTGGCGGCGGCAAGCGCAAGAAGCGCGGGCGTGGCGGTGCCGAGCAGGAGCTCCCGCACGAGCACGAGCACGAGCTTGCGCAGGAGCCGGAGCCGGACGAGGCTGTCGCGGAGACGGAGGCCGAGGTGGCCGCCGAGGTCGCTGCCCCCGTCGCGCTGCCCGCGCCCGGCTACGAGCCCGACGAGGAGCTGTACAGCAGCGCCGCGGAGGCCGAGGCCGCCGCTTCCCGGGGCCGTTCGCGGCGCCGGGCGACCCGGCGGGCGTCGGCTCCGGCGGGTGCCCCGCGGGCCGAGGAGCGTGCGCCGAGGTCGCGGGCCGAGGAGCGCGCGCCTAAGTCGCGGGCTGCCGCGGAGGCGGAGCCGATGGCGGTCGAGGACCCGGTCGTCGAGCCGCCCGTGGCCGCCGAACCCGTGGTCGCCGAGCCCGTGGTCGCCGAGCCCGTGGCCGTCGCCGAGGAGGAGGCCGCTCCCAAGGGGCGTACGCGTCGTCGTGCGACCCGGAAGGTGTCGGCGCCCGCCGGTTCGCCCAAGGCCGCCGGTGAGGCGGAGACGGTGACGGTGGTGGCGTCCGCGCCGGAGGCGGAGGAGCCGAAGGCCGAGCAGCCCGCTGAGCCGGTGGCCGAGCCGGCCGCCGGGCCCGAGGCGCCCGTGGAGAGCGCGGCTCCGGCCCGTCCGCGCCGGCGCGCGGTCCGCAAGGCCACGGCGCCGACCTCGTCCGAGGAGACGGCCGTGGTGGTCGTACCGTCGAGCGAGACGGCTTCGGCCGACACCGCTGCCGGTGCGGCTCCGTCTGGTGAGGCCCCTTCGGCTGAGGCCCCGTCGGCTGAGGCTGCTTCGAGTGAGGCCGAGGAGGCCCCGGCCAAGAAGACGGCCGCTCGCAAGACGGCCAAGAAGGCGACCGCGAAGAAGGCGGCGACGAAGAAGACCGCGGCCACGAAGACGGCCGCCAAGAAGACGACGGCCAAGAAGACGACAGCCAAGAAGACGGCTGCCAAGTCGACGTCGAAGAAGACGGCGGCGGCGTCCCAGCCGGCCCCGTCGACGGTCACCGCCTCCACCGACGAGGCCTGACGTTCGGTCCCGATGCCCCGCCCGGCGCGCCAAGCGCCGGGCGGGGCATCGGCGTTCAGCGGGGTGGTCCGGGATGATTTCGCCCGTTATCGAATCCCCCTCAACACCCCTGACTGCCACCCCCCTCTTGGATCACGGCGAGCTACCTGTAAAACTCACCTAGTCACATGAAACGTTTCCGCGGATGAGCGTTGGGGAGAACGCTCACCCGCGCAGGGGGAGGGGATCGCAATGGCGCGCGTGCGCCTGAAGGGCACTGGGCGACACCGTGCTGTGAAGCCGGTCAAGGGGGGACGCCAGGCCGTGGCCCTGGCGACGGTGCTGTCCGCGGCGGGAGTCCAGGCCGTGGCGTCCGCGGGTACGGCGGAGGCCGACAACCCGACGTGGACCGAGGGGCCGATCTTCAACGACCCGCTCGGCACGACGGACCAGCAGTACGCCATCCGCACCCGCCTGATCGAGCTGACCGGCGCTGCGCTGCCCGGCTCGACCATCAAGGTCGCGGTCTACCACGTGTGGGAGGCGTCCGTCGTCAACGCGCTCGTGGACGCCAAGAACCGCGGCGTCAACGTGCAGATCCTGCTCGACGAGTCCTCGGTCAGCGACCGGCCCACCAACACCTCGTACAGCACGCTCGCGGCCGCGCTCGGCACCGACCGCGCGCAGGGCTCGTACGTCACCACGTGCCCGGCGAACAAGTCCTGCCTCGGCGATCCGAAATTCGGGCAGTCGATCATGCACAACAAGTTCTGGCTGTTCTCCGCGGTCCAGGGCGCCACGAACGTCGTCGTCGAGACGACCTCCAACTCCACGCCCTCCGCGCACACCCGCTTCTTCAACGACGCGCTACTGCTGCCCAACAACCCGACGATGTACGACGCCTACTCCGACTACTTCAACACGATGGTCACCAAGGACTGGGCGTCCTGGAACTACCGCACGGTCAGCAACGGCCTCTACAAGGCGTACTTCTTCCCGCGCGCCGGCAACACCCGGGACACCGACACCGTCTACTCGGTGCTCAACAACGTCCAGTGCACGTACAAGGACAGCGCGGGCGTCAAGCAGCAGACCAAGGTGCGCGTCGCGATCTTCAAGCTCACCCGGATGGCGATCGCGGAGAAGCTGCTCGCGCTGAAGAAGGCGGGCTGCTCGGTGAGCATCGTCTACGCCGAGACCGACAGCGCGAAGAGCTCCGGCGGCACCAAGGGCACCTGGGAGAAGCTGCACACCTCCGGCGGCCCGACCGTGCGCTGCTACAACGACGACCGGGACCCCCTGAACCCCGGCCAGAAGCTGGCGACGCCGTTCATCATCCACTCCAAGTACATCCTCATCGACGGCATGTACGACGGCGTGAAGAACAAGGTCAGCTTCACGGGATCCGGCAACTACACGGGCCCGGCCCTGCGCGAGAACGACGAGTCGATCGTCAAGGTCGACGACGACACCGTGCACGACATGTACAAGACCCACTTCGACCGGGTCACGAAGGTCGCCTATCCCGGCACCGCGGACACCACGGACCTGTGCAAGGGCGTGAAGCCGCTGCCGGACGACGGCGAGAAGACCCTGACCTGAGGCGTGCCGGGACGGGCGGCGGACCCCGGTTTGACCCTTTCGGGGGCCGCCCCGTAACCTTGGCCGTCGGCGTGTCCACAGATGCGCCTCTTCCTCGTAAACCTCATCCTCCCGGCGCCTGGCGCCAGGGAGAGGCCGCTTGCGGTGCGTGCGGCTGGACTGCGGGGATTCCGTTCCGAGCGAGAGAGTGAGATCCGCTTGTACGCCATCGTGCGCAGCGGTGGCCGCCAGCACAAGGTTGCTGTCGGTGACATCGTTGAGGTTGACAAGATTTCCACTGCCCAGGTTGGCGACACGGTCGAGCTCTCGACCCTGCTCGTTGTCGACGGCGACGCCGTGACGAGTGACCCGTGGGTCCTGGCCGGCATCAAGGTCCAGGCCGAGGTCGTGGACCACCACAAGGGCGCGAAGATCGACATCCTTCGCTACAAGAACAAGACCGGTTACCGCCGTCGTCAGGGCCACCGCCAGCAGTACACGGCGATCAAGGTCACTGAGATCCCCACGGCTGCGAAGTAAGGGACTGAGGAGAGATGGCACACAAGAAGGGCGCATCGTCCACTCGGAACGGTCGCGACTCCAATGCTCAGCGGCTCGGCGTGAAGCGCTTCGGCGGTCAGGTCGTCAACGCCGGTGAGATCCTGGTCCGCCAGCGTGGCACCCACTTCCACCCCGGCAGCGGTGTCGGTCGTGGCAAGGACGACACGCTGTTCGCGCTGGACGCCGGTGCGGTCGAGTTCGGTACGCACCGCGGCCGCAAGGTCGTGAACATCGTTCCGGTCGCCTGATCGGAATCTTTCGCGAGGCGGACCTCACTTCCCGAACGGGAAGTGGGTCCGCCTTTCGCATGTTGTAGACAGAACGCAGTACGCGAGTACGCAAGAGACATCTCGTACGCAATGCGCAATACATTGCGTACGCAACCGAAGTGACTGAAAGTGCTGGAGGCACCCCACCATGACCACCTTCGTGGACCGCGTCGAGCTGCACGTCGCCGCGGGTAGCGGAGGCCACGGCTGTGCCTCCGTACACCGGGAGAAGTTCAAGCCGCTCGGCGGCCCCGACGGCGGCAACGGCGGCCGTGGCGGTGACGTGATCCTGGTCGTCGACCAGTCCGTGACCACGCTTCTCGACTACCACCACAAGCCGCACCGCAGCGCCACCAACGGCAAGCCCGGCGAGGGCGGCAACCGCTCCGGCAAGGACGGTCAGGACCTGATCCTGCCGGTCCCGGACGGCACGGTGATCCAGGACAAGGCGGGGAACGTACTCGCGGACCTGGTCGGCCACGGCACCTCGTACGTAGCCGCCCAGGGCGGTCGCGGCGGCCTCGGCAACGCGGCGCTGGCCTCGGCCCGCCGCAAGGCGCCGGGCTTCGCGCTGCTCGGTGAGCCGGGCGACTTCCAGGACATCGTCCTGGAGCTGAAGACGGTCGCGGACGTGGCCCTCGTCGGCTACCCGAGCGCGGGCAAGTCGTCCCTGATCTCCGTCCTGTCCGCCGCCAAGCCGAAGATCGCGGACTACCCGTTCACGACCCTCGTCCCGAACCTGGGCGTGGTGACGGCCGGCTCGACGGTCTACACGATCGCCGACGTGCCGGGCCTGATCCCGGGCGCCAGCCAGGGCAAGGGCCTGGGCCTGGAGTTCCTGCGCCACGTCGAGCGCTGCAGTGTCCTCGTGCACGTCCTGGACACCGCGACCCTCGAGTCCGACCGCGACCCCGTCTCCGACCTCGACATCATCGAGGAGGAGCTGACGCAGTACGGCGGCGGCCTCAACAACCGTCCGCGGATGGTCGTCCTCAACAAGATCGACGTACCGGACGGCAAGGACCTGGCCGAGATGGTCCGCCCCGAACTGGAGGCGCGCGGCTACCGCGTCTTCGAGGTGTCGGCGGTGGCGCACATGGGCCTCAAGGAGCTGTCCTTCGCCCTCGCCGAGCTGGTGGGCGCGGCGCGCGCGGCCAAGCCGAAGGAGGAGGCGACCCGGATCGTCATCCGCCCGAAGGCGGTCGACGACGCCGGCTTCACGGTCGTACTGGAGGAGGACGGCCTCTACCGCGTGCGCGGCGAGAAGCCGGAGCGCTGGGTGCGCCAGACCGACTTCAACAACGACGAGGCCGTCGGCTACCTCGCCGACCGCCTCAACCGCCTCGGTGTCGAGACGGAGCTGATGAAGGCGGGCGCCCGCGCGGGCGACGGCGTCGCCATCGGCCCCGAGGACAACGCGGTCGTCTTCGACTGGGAGCCCACGGTCATGGCCGGCGCGGAGATGCTCGGCCGCCGCGGCGAGGACCACCGCCTCGACGAGCCGCGGCCCGCCGCCCAGCGCCGTCGCGACAAGCAGGCGGAGCGGGACGACGCGGAGAAGGAGTACGACGACTTCGAGCCGTTCTAGGACTCCGGCGCGGTGCTGGTCCGACCTCATCGGAGGCCGGACCAGCACGTTTCGAAGCCAGGCGATGCGAGGTCGGGCGATGCGAGGTCAGGCCATGCGAAGTCAGGCCTTGCGAGGTCGGGCGATGCGAGGCCAGACCGTCCGAGGTCGGGCGATGCGAGGCCAGACCGTCCGAGGTCGGGCCAATTGCGGTCGGGCCGATCGAGGTCAGTGAAATGCCGAGGACCCGGGCGAAAAGCCCGGGTCCTCGGCATTGGTGCGTCGGTGCGTCGGTGCGTCGTCTGGGCCGCGTGGCCGACGGCTACGCGTTGACCGAGTCCTCCGCCCCGTCGTCCTCGGCCTGGAGCCCCTGCGTCGATTCGTGTGCCGTCTCCTCGGCGGCGCCGCGCGGCGACGGGATCTCCACCGCCAGGCGCGACTCCATCCGCACCCGCCGCTCGTCCGCCTTCGTGCACAGGTCCGCGATCGCCGCGTTGAAGCGGGCCAGGGACGGCGGGTCCGACGGGCCGAGGAGGTGTTCCTTCAGTTCGGCGCGGGCCGCGGTGAAGAGGTCCTTCTCCGGGTGGCGGACCGACTCCAGCAGCGCCGGGACGCCGTCCGCGGCGGGGGTGAGGATCACGCCGGCGGAGACCGTCGGGAAGCCCACGCGGAACGCCGTCTCGGACATGCCCGACGTGTTGGCGACCGCGTACGGCTTCTCGCTGGACAGCCAGTCCGAGACCACCGACGAGACGTCGCTGATCAGCAGGTCAGCCTGGTTGAAGCAGGCGAAGATCGCCGGGCGCGCGTCGGTGATGATCTGGTGCTCCCACTCCGGGAACGACGCCCAGTACGCCTTCTCCCAGGCCAGCGTGGCCTCGGCGATGGCCGCCTCGCGGTCACCGCTCGGCGTGCCCTGGAGCATCATCCGCTCCAGTTCGTCCGCGCTCACACGGAACGCGGTGGAGGTCAGCTTGTCCAGCTCGGCGGTGCGGCGGGCCAGTTCGGCCGCGGCCTCGGAGCCCGGCCGGGCGCCCGAACGCCTGGTGTTGGCCTCGCGGATCATCGCCTTCATGCGCTCGTTCGCCGCGCCCGCGCGCGGGTCGACGGAGCCGGTCATCGGGTGCGGCTTGTAGAGCAGGCGCACGCCGTCGTCGGCGAGCAGCTGCTTCACGATGTTCTCGCCGGCCAGGACCACCGAGGTGTTGCCCGGGTTGCCGTCCCAGCCCTCCCAGGTGGGGGCGTACAGAACGGTCGTGTACGTTCCCGTCGGCGCCCCGGAGTAGGGGCGGATCGGCGCCAGCTGCGGGCGGCCGACCTCGACGATGTCCTTGTCCTCGACGCCGACCTCGGCCAGCGCGTAACGCTCGCGCGCGGCCGGACCCGCGACCCACACCTCGTCGTACGCCTTCGCGTACGGGTTGCAGGACGACAGCTTGTCGCTCTCGCCGTGGTTGATGAACGCGTGCTTGATGGTGGGGATGCGCAGCACCTGCGAGGTCTTCGCGGCGTTGGCCGGGTGCAGCATCATCTTCAGCGTCGAGTTCTCCAGCGAGAACATCGTCGACACCTTCGGGAAGCAGATGACCGGCACGTCGGTCGCCTCGATCTTCTGCACCATGAAGCGCTCACGCAGCACTATCAGCGGCTTGCCCTCGACCGCGGAGAGCGTGGAGAGCCACATGTTCGCCTGGTACGCCGACGACGTACCGCCCGAGAAGTACATGGCGACCGTCGGCTTGTACTTCGCCAGCCACTTGTCCAGCCACTCCATCACCTGCTGCTCGCTCTTGGCGCGCTTCTTCTTCGTCAGCCAGGTGCCGAGGTACGCGATGCCGCCGAGCAGCAGGGCGATGGCGATCCCCACGCCGATGCCGCCCCAGAGCGCGTCGGTGGTGGCCGCGGTGATCAGCAGGCCGATCGTGGTCGGGATGGAGAACGTCAGCAGCCGGTGGCCCTGGCGGCGGGCCAGAATGCGCGGCGGGGCGGCGGACAGGCGCAGCGCCGACGCGTCGATGTTGCGGGTGACGACCGGGAGCGTGCGGGAGCGGCGGACCAGGACCGCGACGGCCTGGCAGGTGAAGTGCAGCGCGTAGAAACCGCACAGGGCGATCACCAGGGGCGCCTGCTCGTTCAGCGGCTCGATGTCGTCGATCCGCTGCAACCCCACGAGGATGAGCATGTCGCGCAGCAGCTGGCGGACCGTGACGTCGAAGCGGACCTTGCCGAGGAGGGCGAGCAGACCGGGGTCCCGGTACTGCAGGTACACGTCCAGGGCGAGGCCGGCCGCGCTCGCCGCGATGAACACCGGGACGTTCGGCAGCAGCGCGGAGACGATCTGGGCCGTGAAGAGCGCGAACATCGCGAGCAGCGTGGACAACTGCGCGATGCGGCGTGGGGCGAGGCCTGCGGAGGGCACTGGCTGGGCTCCTGCGAAGGGTGCGGCGGATGGGGGGAAGCGGGGGTGGTGTCGACCCGCATAACCAAGGTCGACCACTGACCGTATGGCTTCCGCGGCCCGGCAAGCAATCTTCGTGAGAACACTCACCGTAAAACGGACATCGCGGTCCGGGTTCGGTGCGCGGCGTCACTGTCCGCACCTCGAAACGCGGCGGCGCCCGACGCCGGCGTTCCCGTAGATTGCAGACACCGGGCGGTTCGGAACATTGGGGAAGACGTGTCAGCGGCAAGGCAGGGTGTGGCTCAGGCCCGCAGGATCGTCGTCAAAGTGGGCTCCTCGTCCCTGACCACCGCCGCGGGCGGACTGGACGCCGACCGGGTCGACGCCCTCGTGGACGTACTCGCCAAGAGCCGCAGCGGCGGCGAGAAGGAGATCGTCCTCGTCTCCTCCGGAGCCATCGCCGCCGGTCTGGCGCCCCTGGGGCTGCGCAGGCGCCCCAAGGACCTGGCCCGGCAGCAGGCGGCCGCAAGCGTTGGCCAAGGCCTTCTGGTGGCCCGCTACACCGCTTCCTGCGCCCGCCACGGCATCCGCGTCGGTCAGGTGCTGCTCACCTCCGACGACACCAGCCGCCGCGCGCACCACCGCAACGCCTCCCGCACCCTCGACAAGCTCCTCGCGATGGGCGCCCTGCCGGTCGTGAACGAGAACGACACGGTCGCCACGGACGAGATCCGCTTCGGCGACAACGACCGGCTCGCCGCCCTCGTCGCCCACCTCGTACGAGCGGACCTGCTGGTCCTGCTGTCCGACGTGGACGGCGTGTACGACGGCGATCCCAGCAAGCCCGGTACGTCGCGGGTGGCGCAGGTGCACGGCCCGCAGGACCTCGCGCACGTGGAGATCGGCAGCGCGGGCCGGGCCGGGGTCGGCACCGGCGGCATGGTCACCAAGATCGAGGCGGCCCGGATCGCCGCCGCGGCCGGCATCCCCGTGGTGCTGACCAGCGCGGTCCATGCCGCCGACGCCCTCGCGGGCCGGGACACCGGCACCTACTTCCACCCCACCGGCAAGCGCTCCGCGGACCGGCTGCTGTGGCTTCAGCACGCGTCCACTCCACAGGGCGCGCTCACCCTCGACGACGGGGCCGTGCGCGCGGTCGTCGAGCGGCGCAAGTCGCTGCTGCCCGCGGGCATCGCCGCGGTCGAGGGCGAGTTCACCGCGGGGGACCCCGTCGAGTTGCGCGACAGTGAGGGGCGCGCGGTGGCGCGGGGGCTCGTGAGCTTCGACGCCAAGGAGATCCCGCAGCTGCTCGGCCGCTCGACGCGGGAACTGGCGCGCGAGCTCGGTCCCGCGTACGAACGAGAGGTCGTACACAGGGACGATCTCGTCCTGCTGCAACCGTGACGGACGCCACACATACGCGGCCGAATCCCGGCTTCGTGGCGGGGGACGTTCCGTAAAACCGCCACGCGGAGGTCTCCCGCCTGCTCAACTTTGTCTCAGGGACACATTCCGCACGACCATTGCGTAAAGGAGGCCGTCGTGAGACGAGTGCGCCCTGGGGCGGCCGCGTCCCGCGATGGTGGCACCTCCCGGAGCGTCGGCGCCACGCGCGCGGTCGGTGAGGAACGCGCCCTGACGAGCGTCGCGGCCGGGGACACGTACGACGGCGACACATACGACGGCGACACGTACGACGGCGACGTGTACGAGGGCGACTCGTACGAGCGCGAGGAGCCGGTGGAGGTGCCCCGCCTGTGGCACGTCACGCTCAGCGTCTCGGGCGGTGAGGCTCCGCTGAAGGAGGTACGGCGCGGCCTCGAACAGCTCGCCCACGACCATCCCTTTCTCCTGACCAGCCGCTACGCCAACGACCACGCGGAGATCCGCTACTGGGAGGAGGCCCGCGACCTGCACGACGCCGCCGCGGTCGCGCTGCGCCTGTGGGGCGAACACCGCCAGACCGCCAAGCTGCCGCCGTGGGAGATCGTGGGCCTGGAGGTCATCGACCGCGAGACCTACCACCACCGGGTCGCGGAGGGGTACGGACCGCTGCCGGCGACGCCGGTCGGAGTCCATCCCTTCTGACGGGTCATGAGGTCCATGGGGACCTTGAGGACCTTGAGGACCTTGAAGACGGTGGGGACGGTGGGGGCCTTGAGGACCGTGGGGGCTCCGGAGGCCTTGAGAACCGTGGTGATCTTGGGGGCTTGAGGGGCCGGATGGCCGTTCCGGGCCTGTCTCGCGGTGTGGGATAGCCGGTGGACGGGCCCGTCCGTCGCACTACCCTTCCCTCATGACCACGCTTTCGCCGTACGACTCCATGACCCCGGTCACCCAGGCCGCCTACCGCGCCAAGGCCGCCGCCGCGGACCTCGCGCCGCTGCCGCGGGCCGAGAAGGACGACGCGCTGCTCGCCATCGCGGACGCGCTGGAAGTCCGTACGAGCGAAATCGTCGCCGCCAACGCCAAGGACGTCGAGCGGGCCCGTGAGGCCGGCACCAGCGAGGCCATCATCGACCGGCTCACGCTCACCCCGGAGCGGGTGCGCGCGATCGCCGCGGACGTGCGCGACGTCGTGGCGCTGCCCGACCCGGTCGGTGAGGTCGTCCGCGGCTCCACCCTCCCCAACGGCATCGACCTGCGCCAGGTCCGCGTGCCGCTCGGCGTCGTCGGGATCATCTACGAGGCCCGGCCGAACGTGACCGTCGACGCGGCCGCGCTCTGCCTGAAGTCCGGCAACGCCGTGCTGCTGCGGGGCTCGGCGTCCGCGTACGAGTCGAACACCGCCCTCGTACGCGTCCTGCGCGACGCGGTCGGCGGGGCGGGGCTGCCCGCCGACGCCGTGCAGCTCGTGCCCGGCGAGAGCCGCGACTCCGTACGCGAGCTGATGCGCGCCCGCGGCCTGGTCGACGTGCTCATCCCGCGCGGCGGCGCCTCCCTGATCCGCACGGTCGTCGAGGAGTCCACGGTCCCGGTCATCGAGACCGGCACCGGAAACTGCCACGTGTACGTCGACGCGCAGGCCGACCTCGACATGGCGGTCGACATCCTGATCAACTCCAAGGCGCAGCGGCCCAGCGTCTGCAACTCCGCCGAGACGCTCCTGGTCCACCAGGACATCGCCGCCGAGTTCCTGCCGCGCGCCCTGGACGCCCTCGCGGACGCCGGGGTCACCGTGCACGCCGACGAGCGCGTGCTGGCATACGCCAAGGACTCCAAGGCCACCGTCGTCGAGGCGACGACCGAGGACTGGGACACCGAGTACCTGTCGTACGACATCGCCGCCGCCGTCGTCGACTCGCTCGACAGGGCCGTGGCGCACATCCGGCTGTGGAGCTCCGGGCACACCGAGGCGATCGTCACCACCTCGCAGCAGGCCGCGCGCCGCTTCACCCAGTTGGTCGACTCGACGACGGTGGCCGTGAACGCGTCCACGCGCTTCACGGACGGCGGCGAGTTCGGCTTCGGCGCGGAGATCGGCATCTCCACGCAGAAGCTGCACGCCCGGGGCCCGATGGGGCTGCCGGAGCTGACCAGCACGAAGTACATCGTGACCGGGGACGGTCACGTACGGCGCTGAGCCGCTGCTGCGGACACACCGGTGAGTGCTGATGACTACTGGTGCGTACCGGTGCGGCTGTTTCCTGACCCTCACCTGTGAGTCGTCTCGTCAGGTGGATGAATTTCCATACCGTCTGCCCAAATTGACCCCCCAGGTCTACTCTGGATCCGTGCCGGAGGACGTGGGGGGCACGCCGTCGTTCCCTGACGGCGGGGAGCCCGACGACGACCGCGACCGCGGGGGTATGGACGAAGAGTTCGCCTCCGTGGTCTTCGACGAGGCCTTCGTGCGGGCGGCGGTGGTCCATGAGCCGACCGCGGTCGAACGCCTCCTGGCGGCCGCCCAGGCCCGCGCGGAAGCGCAGGAGGCCGAGGCGCGCCGGGCGCACACCCGTGGCGTACGCGGTGACGACGAGCGCTATGAGGACGGCTTCGGCCCCGACGGCGGTGATTTCGGCCACCACCGGGATCTGGACGACCTCGACGACACGGAGGTCCTGGAGGGCCGCTACGGAGCGCCGGGAACCTACGGCCGGCCCTACGGCAGGCAGGTCCGCTGGCACCGCCCGGTCGCCTGGATTCTCGCCCTCGTGATGGGCGTTGGCATGGTCGCGCTGGCCTTCGCGGCGGTCTACCGGGGCGCCTCCTCGGGCCGCCAGGAGCAGGTCCCGCCGCCTGCCTCGACGGGCCTTGAGCAAGGTCAGGAGGCGGGCACGGGGACAGGCACGGGGACGGGCCCCTCGGCCTCGGCCGAGTACTCGCCGCCGGCGGTGTCGGCGGAACCCCGCACCCCCTGAGCGCGAGTGGCCTCCCGCACCCCCTGAGCGCGAGTGGCCCACGTACACGCCCTGAGCCGCAGATTCCGCGGGCCGGAGGCTGCCCGCACCCGCCCTGACCCGGGGTTCGACACCCGTTCGACACCCGTTCGAAATCCTGGTGGGAACCTGTCAGAACTTGTCGTGTACCAGGGCGTTTACCGGGGCTCCGGGAGACCTACCCTGAAGGTATGGGCGGGCCTGGAAACCCACCGGAGGGGACACCCGAGGGCGCTCCCGGAGGTGGGGAGGACGAGTACCGATCCGTCGTTTTCGACGAGTCGTTCGTCCGTGCTGCCCGCCTCCAGGAATTCTCCGCGCAGGAGCGGATGGGGGACCACGCCCCGGCGGTACGGCGCCGGCCGCCCCTCCACCGCGGTCTGTCCCGGCAGGCGCTGATACTCGTCCTGCTGATCGCCGTCGCCTTCGGCACCGCGATCTACATGGGCGTCCGCCACCCGTACCAGACGCCCAAGGCGCAGCCCGTGGAGCCGCTGCGGATGACGGTCATACCCCTGGCGCCGCAGTCCGCCGTCCCCGGCGCCACGGACGCCGAGGCGCTGTACGCGCACAGCCCCGCCGCGCAGTTCCGCATCGGCGCCGAGGGCATCACACTGCCCGCCTCCCGGCGTACCGCGCACTTCTCCGACGGCCAGGTCGTCACCGCCCTGACGACCGTCAAGGACTACCTCGTGGAGTCGTCGCTCGACCCGGCAGTGCTCACCGGCGGCGCCACCCGGCCCGTACGCATCCTGCTCGACCCGCAACAGCTCGACCAGTTCGACCAGAGCTTCGACCACCCGGCCGCGGACGGCCGGCACGCGCCCACCGGCTGGCTGGTCCGCTTCGACCCCTCCCGCGCCGAGCTCGCCGACCGCAAGATCCGCGTACAGGGCACCCTGCAGGCCGCCGAGACCAGCTCCGACACCCTTGAGGTCACCGCCGACCACACCCTGGTGTACGCACTGCGGCCGACCGGCTCCGACACCAAGGCCCAGACGTCGTTGTTCACCGTGCGGCGCGAGCTGACCTTCCGCTTCGACCGCGACGACCTGCGCATGCACCAGGCCGAGCTGCTCGTCTCGTACGTCCAGGCCGGGCCGCTCGCCTGCGCGGAGGACGCGGCGGACCATCTCCACCCGCTGCTCGCGGGGCAGACGGCCAAGGCGGGCGGCCCGGCCGGCACCGATCCGTACGCGACCGGCAGCGCCACGGCCCTGTGCGGCTCGCTGGCGGCGAGCGCACAGCCGAAGGTGTGATCCGCCCGGACTGCCCGGACTGCGCGGATCTGCTGGATCCGCTGCCGACCGCTGTGAGGCTTGCCCTTCTGGATCCGGCCGCCTGGGCCTGGGCCTCGGCCCGTCCGAGCCTGGGCCTGGGCCTCGGCCCTCCTGAGCCCCGGGGTCAGCCGTTGCCGTTGGGGCTCTCGTCGTCCGGGTGGGCGTCGTGGGGCGGGGCGTCCTGGGCGGAGCCACCCGCGTCCCCGGGGGAGCTGCCGGCGAAGCCGCCGAAGCCGCGCCGTACCCGTCCGCCGAGGTCGCCCGCGCCGCCCGCGATGTCGCTGACCAGCTTCATCAGCGGGTCCTTGGAGTTCTTCACGTCGCTGGCGTAGCTGGCCGCCGACTGCCGGAAGGAGTCGCTGACCGAGGCGTCCTTGTCCTCGGTCCGGCGCGGGTAGTGACCGTCCATGATCCGCTGGTAGTCGCGGGATTCGCCCCACTTCTTCAGCTCGGCGGCCCGGACCGTGGTGAAGGGGTGCGAACGGGGGAGGACGTTGAGGATCTTCAGCACGGAGTCGCGCAGGTCACCTCCGGCCTCGTACTCCTCGGCCTGCGCGAGGAACGCGTCCACGTTCATCTCGTGCAGGTGGTTGCCGCCCGCGATCTTCATCAGACCGCGCATCGAGGCCCGCAGATCCTGGCCGACCAGCAGACCCGCGCGGTCCGCGGACAGCTCCGACTTGCGGAACCACTCGCGCAGGGCCGTCACGATGGCCATGATCGCGAGGCTGCCCAGCGGGATCCACGCCACCCGCAGCGCCAGGCTCGTCAGGAAGAGCAGGATCGTGCGGTACACCGAGTGGCCGGACAGCGCGTGGCCCACCTCGTGGCCGATGACCGCCCGCATCTCCTCCTCGTCCAGCAGCTCGACGAGCCCGGTCGTGACGACGATGATCGGCTCGTCCAGGCCGATGCACATCGCGTTCGGCTGTGGGTCCTGGTTGACGTACATCGGCGGGACCTTCTCCAGGTCCAGGATGTAACAGGCGTCCCGCAGCATGTCGTTGAGGTGCGCGAACTGTGCGTCCGAGACCCGTACGGAGTCGGACAGGAACAGCAGCCGAAGGCTGCGCTCGGGCAGCAGACCGCTGAGTGCCTTGAAGACCGTGTCGAAGCCGCTGAGCTTACGCAGGGCGACAAGCGCCGATCGGTCGGCCGGATGTTCGTACGCGCGCGAGGAGATCCCCGCAAAGCGCCTGCGCTGCCTGCTCGGCACGTTCTCGTGCCCGTTGTGCTCATGGCTGTCGTCGGACATGTGTTCCCCCATGTGCGTCTGTTTGCCCAATGTGCCCCCGAAGCGGGGTCCAGCCTAGGCGGAGATACCGTTGACGGGCAGTACAGCGAAGGAGTCGTCGTCATGGAACACATCCCGACAGCCGAGTGGCTCACCCAGGCCGCGAGCGCCGCCGAACGCGAGGGGTCGGGCAGCCTGCTCCGCGTCGTACTGGTCGTGATGGTCGTCGGCTGCGTACTCACGGCGTGGTTCCTGCTGCGGGGCTACAAGCGGGACGACTGACGGGCCCCGCGCGGGCCGTCCCCCGTACGGGCCCCACGGCAACGCGTGTCCCCAACGGCGGAGTCGAGGTGATCGGTCCACAGGCGCCCGCTTACGATGAGCCGACATCTTTATCCCGCCCACACCGGATAGGTCCTGCCGAAGATGAGCTTCCACAGCACCGCTGCCCAGTTGGTCACCCTTGCCGCCGAGGGCGAGGAGCACGGCGGCAACCACGAGAGCCTCAGCCCCTACATGACCGGCGGTGGCGCCCTCGTCATCCTGCTGCTCCTGCTGTGGATCACCACCCGCTTCAACCGCGACCGCTGATCTCCGGTAAGGGCCCTTCCGGTACGGGGCTTTCCGGCACGGGGACCGGTCCCGGCCGCCCGCAGGCGCCCGGCTGCGGCCGCCCCCGGGGCCCGATACCGGCTGTTCGCGGGGGCCTGTCGAACAGAGTCCGCCGACCGGGCCGGTAGGGTCTGCACGCATGGGAGAGCAGGACATGCCTACCGGTCCGGCGAGTGGCACGGTGCACGGCGCGCGGCGCGGCCCGGGCAACGGCCCGTCGAATCCGGGCAAGCGCCGCCTCGGCGTCATGGGCGGAACGTTTGACCCGATCCACCACGGGCACCTCGTGGCGGCCAGCGAGGTCGCCGCGCAGTTCCACCTCGACGAGGTGGTCTTCGTGCCGACCGGACAGCCGTGGCAGAAGACCGACCGCAAGGTCACCCCGGCCGAGGACCGCTATCTGATGACGGTCATCGCGACCGCCGAGAACCCGCAGTTCTCGGTCAGCCGCATCGACATCGACCGCGGCGGCCCGACCTACACCACGGACACCCTGCGCGATCTGAGCGCCCTCAACCCCGACACGGACATCTTCTTCATCACGGGCGCCGACGCGCTCGGCCAGATCCTCACCTGGCGGTACACGGAAGAGCTGTTCTCCCTCGCGCACTTCATCGGGGTCACCCGCCCCGGCCACACCCTGGCCGACCCGGGTCTGCCCGAGGGGGGCGTCTCGCTCGTCGAGGTCCCGGCGCTCGCCATCTCGTCCACGGACTGCCGTGCGAGGGTCGCCAACGGCGCCCCCGTCTGGTATCTGGTGCCGGACGGTGTGGTGCGCTACATCGACAAGCGTGAGCTGTACCGCGGCGAGTGAGTCGAGAGGGGCACCGGTGAACGACCGATACGACGGATACGCGGGCGGCGACCAGTACGAGCTCGTCGGCTACGACGAGTTCGGGCAGCCTGTGTACCGGCAGGTGCCGTCGCAGCCCCACCAGGGGTACGAACCGTACGCCGGGCAGCAGCAGCAGCAACAACAGCAGCAGCAGCAACAGGGATACGGCTACGACCCGTACGCGAACGGCGGTCAGCAGCCCTCGCCCTCGTACGACACCGGTCAGCAGCAGCCTGTGTCGTCCTATGACACCGGTCAACAACAACCTGTGTCTCCTTATGACACCGGTCAGCAGCAGGCCGTCCCTCCGTACGACTCCTACGACCCGTACGGCACCGCCTCCACGGGGACCGCGTACGACCCCTACGGGCGGACCGCGACCGGCGGGCAGCAGCCGCGGGTCGCCGAGCAGACCGCGTACATCCCGCAGCAGGCGGGTCCGGCGGAGAGCGGAACGGGGGGCGGTACGCGGTCCGCGCAGGCCGCGCCCGACGGCGGGCCGGAGAGTGACGGCCGCGCCGACCGTGACGACGGCACCGAGCAGTTCGCCTTCGTCGAGGAGCCCGACGGCGACTCCGAAGACGTCATCGACTGGCTGAAGTTCACCGAGAACCGCACCGAACGACGCGAGGAGGCCAAGCGCCGTGCCCGCAGCCGGGTCGTCGCCCTGGTCGTGGTCCTCGCCCTGGTGGCGGTCGGCGGGGTCGGCTACCTCTGGTACGCGGGCAAGCTTCCCGGCACGTCCTCGGACGCCAAGACCGGGACGGCGACGGCCACGGGCGCCCAGAAGCGCGACGTGGTCGTCGTCCACCTGCACAACACCAAGGGCGGCGGCACCTCCACCGCACTCCTCGTCAACAACACCACCACCAAGCAGGGTGCCACCGTCCTGCTGCCCAACTCCCTTGCCCTGACGGGCGAGGACGGCACCGCGACCACGCTCGCCAAGTCCGTCGACGACGACGGCTCGTCCGACACCCGCGACGAGATCGACACCGTCCTCGGCACCGACATCGAGGGCACCTGGCGTCTCGACACCCCGTACCTCAACAACCTCGTCGAACTCGTCGGCAACATCGACATCGACACCGACACCGATGTGCCCGACCCCGACTCCAAGAAGAAGGGCACCGCGCCCCTCGTGCAGAAGGGCGACGACCAGACTCTCAGCGGCAAGATGGCGGTCGCCTACGCCACCTACCGCGCCTCCGGCGAGTCCCAGAACGCCCAGGTGGAGCGGTTCGGCCAGGTCATGCAGGCCGTCCTGCGCAAGCTGTCCTCCGACGCACAGGCCGCCACGACCACCGTGCAGACGCTCGCCCAGATCCTCGACCCGTCCCTGAGCGACAAGGACCTCGGAACCTTCCTCGCCAAGCTCGCCGACCACGCCAAGGGCGGCGACTACAAGACCGCGCTGCTGCCGGTCCAGGCCGACGGCACCCTCAGCACCACCGACAGCGTGGTCAAGGACCTGCTCGGCGGCACCGTGAAGAGCCCCCAGGCCGGCGACGCCGTCCGGGTCGGCATCAAGAACGCCACCGGCAACAAGGACGCCACCGAGAAGGCCCGCGTCGTCCTGGTCAACGGCGGCTACACCTTCGTCGAGGCCGGCACCGGCACCGCCCAGACCCTGTCCCGGATCACCTACGCGGACGCCGCCGACAAGGCGAACGCGATCGAGGTCGCCAAGACCCTGGGCCTGCCCACCAGCTCGGTGAAGAAGGGCAGCGTCACGTCGAACGCCAACGTCTCGGTGATCCTCGGCCAGGACTACCAGGTGAGCGGCTCCACGGGATGACCGACGGCACGCCCCGGCAGGTCCGGGGCGTGCTCCGTCCATCACGTGGGGTGGCGTCGGCGGTCCGTGAGACCCTTGAGGTAGTGATTTTGCGTGGGGGCGGCTCCATCAGTGGCTTCGCCATCCGCCCCCGCACCCCCCTGACCGCCGACCGAAAGCCTTGTAGTGACCGCCACGGACCGCTCTCTGGAGCTCATCAATACCGCCGCGCAGGCGGCCGCCGACAAGCTCGCGCACGACATCATCGCGTATGACGTCAGCGACGTACTGTCGATCACGGACGCCTTCCTGCTGGCCTCCGCCCCCAACGACCGCCAGGTCAAGTCGATCGTCGACGAGATCGAGGAGCGCCTGAACAAGGAGCTCGGCGTCAAGCCCGTCCGCCGCGAGGGCGACCGCGAAGCCCGCTGGGTGCTGCTCGACTACGTCGACATCGTGGTGCACGTCCAGCACAGCGAGGAGCGCGTCTTCTACGCACTGGAGCGGCTGTGGAAGGACTGCCCCGAGCTGGCGCTGCCCGCCGACGCCCAGGCGACGCGCGGCAAGGCCGCCGAGCACGCCAAGCTCCAGGACGCGGAGGAGGCCGCCGAACTGGATGGTGAGCTCCGGTGAGCAGCGGCGTGGGTCCTGACGCCGGGAAGAAGCCGGGCCGGGGCCGCCGCGTCATCCTGTGGCGGCACGGCCAGACGTCCTGGAACGTGGAGCGCCGCTTCCAGGGCACCACGGACGTCGAGCTCACCGAGACCGGCGTCGGCCAGGCCCGCCGAGCCGCCCGGCTGCTGGCCTCCCTGAAGCCGGACGCGATCGTGGCGTCCGACCTCAGGCGCGCCGCCGCCACGGCCACCGAGCTGGCCGCGCTCACGGGTCTCGATGTCACCCACGACGAGGGTCTGCGCGAGACCTACGCCGGCGTCTGGCAGGGGTTGACGCACGAGGAGATCATCGCCCAGTTCGGGGACCAGTACGCCGCCTGGAAGCGCGGGGAGCCGGTCCGCCGCGGCGGCGGCGAACTGGAGACCGAGGTGGCCGACCGCGCGGCCCCCGTCGTGCTGCGGCACGCCGAGAAGCTCCCCGAGGACGGCACGCTCGTGGTGGTCAGCCACGGCGGCACCATCCGCACCACCATCGGACGCCTCCTCGGCCTGGAGTCCCACCACTGGGAGGGCCTGGGCGGCCTCTCCAACTGCTGCTGGTCGGTGCTCGGTGAGGGCGCCCGGGGCTGGCGCCTGCTGGAGCACAACGCGGGCACGCTGCCGGAGCCGGTGCTCGGCGACGACGACTGACGCAGCCTCATCACGGGCCGGGACCCGGATTTCACTTTCCGGCTGGTCGCAGGCTAAAGTTCTTCTTGTTCGACCCCGCCGAGCGGGAAGAACACAAGGGGCTATAGCTCAGTTGGTAGAGCGCCTGCATGGCATGCAGGAGGTCAGGAGTTCAATTCTCCTTAGCTCCACAGATCGACACTCTCGATACGCACTCTTGAGTTGTCAAAGATCGATTACAGAAGGTCCCGTTCCCGTCAGGGAGCGGGATTTTTTGCTGCCCCCGGCTCACCCAGCGTCGGCAATCGCGGTCTCCGTACGGTGGCCGTCGGAGGGCGGCCACAGCTTCTCCCTGCGCTCCCGGAGCACCGCCACCTTCCTGCGCGCGTCCGCGTCCTCCGGCGTGTACGCCACGATCCGGCACTCCGGCAGTCCGTTGATCGACAGCGACACCGAGGTCATCCGCAGCTCGCCCACCGCCGCGTGCCGGAACGTCTTCACCCGCGGCCCCGGCGGGATCACCTCACCGCTCGCCCACAGCTCGGCGAAGTACGGGCTGACGGCCGACAGCCCGCGTATGAAGTCCTCCCAGGCGGGCTCGCCGACATGTCTGCCGTACGAGGAGCGCAATGTGGCCACCATCACCGGCAGCTCCTTGTCCCGGTACACCACCGGGCAGTCCTTCTCGGGGACGCTGAACAGTGTCCACAGCACGTTCGGCGCGGCGACCTCGATCGTCGCCGGCACCACGAACAGGTCGCGGTAGGCGGGGTTGGTGGCGAGGACGTCGTAGCGCGAGTTGTAGACGACGGCCGGGTGAGGGTCGAGGGCGTCGATGATGTCCTGGATCTCCGGCTCGATCTGCTGTGCGAGGCCTGCCGGGCCCGGCTCGTAGGGCACCTCCGCCAGGTGGTACAGATGCTCGCGCTCGGGATGGTCCAGGCGCAGCGTGCGTGCCACCGCGTCCAGGACCTGCGGCGACGCGTTGATCGGGCGGCCCTGCTCCAGCCAGGTGTACCAGGTGACGCCCACGCCGGAGAGCTGCGCGACCTCCTCGCGGCGCAGCCCCGGTGTGCGGCGCCGGAAGCCCGGCGGCATGCCCACGTCGGCCGGTGTCACCCGGGCCCGCCTGCTCCGCAGAAAGGCCGCCAGCTCCGGCCTGCGGCGTTGTGTCGTGGTCATCGTCACATCCCCCGTCATCCATTGTGGGCCGCGAGCCGTCCGCTGCCAGGTGCTGTCAGTACCAGCATCGGCGGGCTCTCGTTACCCGTATCCGGCCGCCGCCAGGCTCGATGGCATGACGACGACAACCCCCGCGGGACCGGGTTCCGTGCCCGGTCCAACTCCTGCAACCAGTAAAGACCCTGGCACTGACAATCGCCCCGGACGGCTGCTCGCGGTCGTGCTCGCGGCCCAGTTCATGGCCATGCTCGACGTGTTCATCGTGAACGTCGCCGTACCCACGATCGGTTCCGAACTCCACGCCTCCGGCGCCGGACTGCAACTGGTGATCGCCGGATACTCCATCACGTACGCCGTCCTGCTGATCACCGGCGCCCGCCTCGGCGACCTGCTCGGCCACCGCCGCGTCCATCTCGCCGGTCTCGCGCTGTTCACGGCCGCCTCGCTGGCCTGCGGACTGGCCCAGGGCACGGGGGAGTTGATCGCCTTCCGTCTCGTGCAGGGCGCCGGATCGGCCGCGATGATCCCGCAGGTGCTCAGCCTGATCCAGCGCAACTTCACCGGCGAGGCACGGGCCCGGGCGCTCGGCGCCTACTCCGCCGTCCTCGCCACCGGCGCCGCCGCCGGGCAGGTGCTGGGCGGCCTCCTCGTCAGCGCCGACCTGTTCGGCACCGGCTGGCGGCCGGTGTTCCTCGTCAACGTGCCCGTCGGCATCGTGCTCCTGGCCGCCGGCAGCCGCGTACTGCCGCGGGGCGACGCCCGGGCCCTGGAGCGTTCGCGCGGGCTCGACCTGCCCGGTCTGGTGCTGCTCGCCGCCGCCGTCTCGCTGTTCACCGTGCCGCTGGTGCTCGGCCAGGAGGAGGACTGGCCGCTGTGGTCCTGGCTGTCGCTCGCCGCGGCCGCTGTGTTCTTCGTCCTGTTCTGCGGGTACGAGTCCCGGCTCGCCCGGCGCGGCGGGGCGCCGCTGATCGCTCCGAGGGTGCTGCGTCACCCCGGCATCGGCCTGGCGGTCCTCCGGCTCATCGCCGTGATGGCGGTCAACGCCGGGTTCCTGTTCGCGCTCACGCTGCACGTCCAGGGCGGTCTCGGCTACAGCGCGCTGCACGCCGGGCTGACCTTCGCGCCGACCGCGGTGGTCTTCGGCCTGGTGGGTCTGACCTGGCGCAGCTGGCCGGCCTCCTGGCAGGGCGCCCTGATCCCGACCGGCTTCGCGGTCGCCGCGCTCTCCATGGCCGGCGTGGGCTGGTCGCTGCACGGCGGCGGAGACGGCGGAATGCGGCTGTACGCGGCCTTCGCGGGCGTCGGGGTCGGCCTGGCGCTCGGTTTCAGCCCCACGCTCACCACGGCGCTCGCCACCGTGCGGCCCGAGGACGCGGCAGACGCCAGCGGACTGCTCGCCACGGTCACCCAGCTCGGTCAGCTGATCGGCATCGCGGCCTTCGGCACACTGTTCTTGAACCGGCTTGAGTCACTTGGGGCACCTGGGGCGTATACCTCTGCGGACGCGCTCCTCGTGTGCATGTACGCGCTGGCCGGGACGGCCGCGACGGGTGCCGTGTCCGGACTGGTACGAAGGCGTCGCTGACCGTATTGCTCCGGCCGTGGCAGAATCAAACGGCCGGAAGGGGGCGCGGCCCGACGGGAGGGAGTAGCGATGCCTGCGAGCATCCGCGGGGAGATCCACGATCTCCTCGCAGTGGCGGCGACCCGGAAGAGAGCCGCCCTCCTCGACTGCCCTTCCTGCGGCTCGGCCCACGTTGCCCAAGTCCTCGGGGACAACGGCGGTGTTTCCTACGTGTGCACGGCCTGCGGCCACAGCTGGAGCTGATCGATGGGTGCACACAGGCGAAAGTGCGACTGGTGTGGCAGCGGCACACCGATCGTCCGCGACATGGAACCGGTCAACCACGACTACCAATACTGGTGCGAGGAATGCGCACGGGCGCTGATCATAAAAGGCGACCCCATCGAGACGTACCGCGAGCTTGAGGGCGAGCCGATCTACGGCCGTCTCCTCGACGAGCACTGCACACTCAAACGCTTCTACTCCTTCGCGACCGCCTGATCCGAGCGGGGCGTGCGTCCGAGCGCGCCCCCCACGAGGGACAGGAAGACGAAAGCCGTTCCTCCGTAGAGGGCCGACAACGTCAACTCGGCTCCGCTCTGGTGCAGTTCGAGTCGTCCGGCGCCGTGCGGCACCCACCACAGGGCGTACGAGCAGAAGACCAGTGCCGCACCGAGGACGAACGCCCCGTTCAGCGTCGCGAGAACCACCGCCATGGGTACGCACCACACCCAGTGGTGCGACCACGACACCGGGCTGACGAGCAGTGCCGTCATCCCGCAGGCGGTGACCGCCCAGGCCCGCTGGCCGCGCAGCTCCGCGGCCACCGCGACGGCGAGGCCCGCCGCACCCGCCACGGCCGCGACCGCGGCCCACCACAGGCCCGGCTCGGGCGTGTGCAGCAGCCGCGCGAGGACTCCGCGCAGCGACTGGTTCGCGGTGTCCTCGGCGAGCCCGGCCCGACCCGTCTGGAACACCACGCGGGTCCAGAAACGCCAGGAGTCGTACGGCAGGACGGCGGCCCCCAGCAGCGTCGCCCCGGCGAACGTGGCGGCCGCGGCACGCGCGTGCCGCAGCCACGGCCCTCCGGAGCGCTGCCTTGTGTGCGCCATCACTCCGGTGGCCAGCAGGAACACGGCGAACAGCGCGGGCGTCAGTTTGACCGCAGCCGCGATGCCGATACCGGCTCCGGCCCAACGCTGCCCGGGCCCCCGGGCCAGGTCCCACAGCACCAGCACGGCGAGCAGCAGATTGATCTGCCCGTACCGCAGTGTCGTCCACACCGGCTCGCACCACACCGCCGCCGCCGAGACCCACCAGAGGGTCTCCACGCGTGCGTGGCCGACGATGCGCAGGGTGAGCCACACGAACAGCACCAGGAGCGCGAGGTTCCCCGCCGTCGCCAGGGTGCGCAGGTCCGCCGGGTCCAGCACCGTCAGCGGGGTGAACAGCAGCGCGGCGAAGGGCGGGTATGTGGCGGGCAACCGGGCCGAGGTCGTACGCAGCGTGTAGAGGTCGCCGCCCGCGCGTACCGTCGCGCCCTCGGCCCGGTACACCATCAGGTCGATCATCGACACGTGTGCGGCCCGCTGCGCGATCCAGAACGCCGTGAACGACAGCAGGCACGCCCCCAGGGCGACGGGCGTACGGCGGCACACCCGGGGGAGGTCGATCAAGGTCATGACGGCCGACACTATCCCCCATGTCCGTATTGTCCGTGCAGCACGGAAACGATTTGGTGGTGCACCCGTCGGACCGTGTAATGTTGGCGTCGCCGCCGGGGAGACCGGGCGACACGGTCAACATGCGGCTTCGCCGCGTGGCCGCAAGGGGCTATAGCTCAGTTGGTAGAGCGCCTGCATGGCATGCAGGAGGTCAGGAGTTCAATTCTCCTTAGCTCCACAGGAATTGAAGGCGGGTCGTCCGATCAGGACGGCCCGCCTTCGTCATGTGTGACGCATTCGGGGGCCGCGCCCCCGGGCGTGCGGAAGGCGGGCCACCCGACTCGGGCGGCCCGCCTTCGACGTGTTTCAGCGGCCGAGGGCCCGGCGGCCGCGTCCCTGGGAGAGGACGGGCAGGTTGTTGCGGGCCGGGGCGGAGCGGGTGTCCTCCTCGAGGCGCAGCGCGAGCGCGGGGCAGCGGCGCACCGCGCGCAGTGCCTTCGTCTCCGCGTACCGCGGCACCTGTGCCTGTGCGACGGTGGGGAAGCCGTCGGCGCCCAGCTCGAAGACCTCGGGGAGGATGTCGGCGCACAGGCCGTGTCCCCTGCACAGTGTCCAGTCGACGTAGATCTTCTGTCGGCTGGGACCCGACTCCTCCTGCTGCTGTCCGCTCGAGATGCCGGCGGGGAGCTGGCCGTCCTCGAAGAGCGGCAGTACGCCTTCCACGGGCCTGCCGCAGCCGTTGCCCAGGACATGCGCGGCCAGGTCGTCGGTGAACGCCTTGACGGTCGATTCCAGGAACATCGCCGAGCCGTCCGGGTGCGAGCACGCACCGCGCCGCTTCACGGCCTTGGCGACCTGCTTGAGGGCCTCCAGGGCGGCCGGGCCGCCACCGTTGAGGATGTCCGCCATGCCACGTGCCGCGGCGGGCAGGCCGAGGTAGCAGGGACCGCACTGCCCCGCGCTCTCGTCGGCCAGCCACTGCGCCACCCGCAGCGACTCGCCCAGCGGGCAGGTCTCCTGGCTGATCGGAAGGATGGCGCCCGCGCCGAGCGCGCCGCCGACCGCGTCCAGGGAGTTGCGCGAGACGATCGCCTCGTTGACCGTCGCCGCGTCGATCCACTTGCCGTGGTAACCGCCGGTCAGCACCCCCTGCGGGACCGGCGGGGCACCGGCGAGCTGGAGCACGTACCGCAGCGGCACACCGGTCGGGACCTCGAGCACCATGGGGCGGGCCACCGCGCCGGAAACCGTGAGCATGACGGTGCCGGGCTCGTCGTACAGGCCGGTGTTGCAGTAGCGCTCGGCGCCGATGCGGGCCGCGATCGCCAGCTGGGCGAACGTCTCGGCGTTGGACAGCAGGGTGGGTGCGCCGCCGACGCCGTTCTGCGAGGCGCTGACCTTGCGGCCCGGCGGGATGGCGGGACCGCCGTCGATGGAGCGGATCAGCGAGGCTGCCGCGCCGGTCACCATGCGGATCGGATTGCGCTGCACGCGCGCGCGTATGGCCGCGCCGCGCCGGTTGCTCAGGCCGCGCTCGGAGAGCGCCGCCTCCATCGACCGCTGGGTCGACTCACGGGTCACACCGATCACCAGGGTGCGGGCGCCCAAGGCCTCCGCGACCAGCAGGGCGCCGTCCAGGATGAGGTGCGGGGCACGGTTGATGAGCACCGTGTCCTTGCGGCAGGCGGGCTCGTCCTCACTTCCGTTGACGACGACCACGGGCCGCACACCGCGTTTGATCGCCGCCTCGGCGACCGACCGCAGCTTCTTGTGGAAGGGGAAGCCCGCGCCGCCGCGGCCTTTCAGGGAGATGCGCTCCGAGAGCTGCGCGAGCTGCTCGCCGCCCATCGGCTCGAGCGGGCCGTGCACCTTGAGGTGCATCGGTAGATCGAGTCTTTCGACAAGGTCGAAGCCCGACGTGAGCTGCGGAAGCCCGACCACGCGGACTTCTGGGACGTCGGGCAGGGCCTCGTTCACTAAAAGCCTCCGGAAGGCGCGTTCCAGGGTTCGCCGGAGCCCGGCGCGTCGTAGGCACCGGGCAGCGTTTCAGTGGCGGGACCGCTGTTGTACGTGTCGTTCGTGTTGTACGTGCCGTAGGGGACGTTCGACTCACCCTGCGCGTAGGAATTGTCGTAGCCCTGGTACGAGATGCCGCCAGCATAGGTGTCGTTCATCGGGTCGAACGAGGACCGCGGGGCCTCACCGACCGGCGGCGGGGACGGCGCGGGCCAGCGGGGAGCGTTCGAGGCGCCGTCGTCGACACGCGGCATGGCCTCCGTGGCCTGCATGTCCATCGGCAGGTCCATGCGTTGGGTTCCGTCGGCCCCGAACGGGTCCTGCGCGCGCGGTGTGGCGGATGTCGCACGATAGGCGGCCGCGAACCCGTTGCCGGGCTCCGGGGTCATGCTGCGCGACGCCGGGGGAGCGTCGTACGGGGACGCGGAGGACGCAGCCATACGCTGCGAAGCGGCCAGGATGGACTCCTCGGCGTCCCGGCTCCCGGAGCCGCCGGAACGGCCACCGGAACGGCCACCGGAGCCCGCCATGGACTCCGCGTTGCGGGCGCGGCTCGCCTCCAGATCCTCGCGTCCGAGCGGAGCGCCGTTCCCGATGATGGCGACGATCCGGTCGGCCACCTTGCGCTTGAACGGGCGCGGGGCGGCGCGCAGGGCGAGCGCGCCCATGACGCCGATCAGGCAGAGGCTGTACAGGATCACGAAGATCGGCTTCGCCTCACGGCCCGCGTACAGGCCGTGGACCAGGGCGCAGCACCAGGCGGGGTAGGCCAGCATGTGCATGGCGCGCCAGCGCGCGGCGACGGGGTAGGACGTCGCGAAGGCGTTGCGCAGCGCGCCGGTGATGGCGGTGAAGATCATCAGCAGCCCGGCGACCGAGCCGAAGCCGATGAGGCCGGCGGAACCGGTGACGCCGAGGCTGAAGGGGATCAGCGCGGCGATCAGCTGGGTGTGGTCGAGCGCCAGCTTCACCGTGACGTGCAGCAGCAGGAAGGCGACCGAGGAGATGGCGGTCGTCCGGTGCACGGCCTGCGCGACGATGCGCTGGCGCGTGTTGAGGAACAGCCGGTCCGTTGCGACCAGGCCCCAGATCACGGAGCAGGAGAGGGCGACCAGCGACAGCACGCCGGCGCCGAAGTTGAGGAAGTCCCGGAGTCCATCACCTCCGACCAGCACAATCACGGGTATGAGCAGCAGAGTGGCAGCCGTCGCCGCACCGTAGGCCGATCGGCCCGGTGTGGGGAGCGAGCTGTTACTACGACGAGGGTTCATGGGGGCAACTCCGAGCAGTTCGGGAAAGCGGTCCCGCTGCCGCACTCTAAGTGGCTGCAAACCGAGCGGTACGAGGTTTGAGTTATTGCGTTGTTATCAAAGGGCAATGTGATGCTTGCGATGTCCCTTAGCGACCGTTACGCGGAGTAATATTTGAATCTCGTTCAACTTTTCTGGATCTTCACAACTCGCGCTCGGCGTCGGGCGCAACGAGTGATACGTCCGGAGCAGGCTCTCCGTTCGGCGTCACCGGTGTGAAACGTGTCGCCGTGGAAGCCCGTCGCGGCGTGCTCGGGCCCTGCGGTACCCTGACGCCATGCGTGCCGTACGCCTTCTGCTTAGCGAGCCGCGCTGATCAGCCCAGACCACTGACGATTCGTGGTCGGAATCGGCGCGGCGTCCCCTCCTGTGCGAGGGGTTTTTTCATTTCCAGGCCGCTGGCAGAGACGATCGATGGAGCTTTGAGGATCATGAGCGAGACGAACCCCGCTGCCGCCTCCGAGGTGGCCGCGCCGCACCGCTACACGGCCGCCGTGGCCGCGGAGATCGAGGCACGCTGGCAGGACTTCTGGGACGCCGAGGGTACGTACGAGGCGCCCAACCCGACCGGTGACCTGGCCGGGGGTCCCGCGCTGGTCGCCAAGCCCAAGAAGTTCGTCATGGACATGTTCCCGTACCCCTCCGGTGCGGGACTGCACGTCGGTCACCCCCTGGGCTACATCGCCACCGATGTATTCGCCCGGTTCCAGCGCATGACCGGCCACAACGTCCTGCACACCCTGGGCTTCGACGCCTTCGGCCTGCCCGCCGAGCAGTACGCCGTGCAGACGGGCACGCACCCGCGCGTGTCCACCGAGGCCAACATCGAGAACATGAAGGTCCAGCTGCGCCGGCTGGGCCTGGGCCACGACAAGCGCCGGTCGTTCGCCACGATCGACCCGGACTACTACAAGTGGACCCAGTGGATCTTCCTGCAGATCTTCAACTCCTGGTACGACGAGGAGGCGAACAAGGCCCGCCCGATCGCCGAACTGGTCGCCCAGTTCGAGTCCGGCGAGCGCGCCGTCCCGCGCGCTGACGGTGCCACGCGCGCGTGGCGGGAGCTGACCGCCGCCGAGCGCGCCGACGTCCTGGGCGAGTACCGCCTGGCGTACGCCTCCGAGGCGCCGGTCAACTGGAGCCCCGGACTGGGCACCGTACTGGCCAACGAGGAGGTCACCGCCGACGGCCGTTCCGAGCGCGGCAACTTCCCCGTCTTCAAGGCCAAGCTGCGCCAGTGGAACATGCGCATCACCGCCTACGCCGACCGGCTGCTGGACGACCTGGACGCGCTGGACTGGCCCGAGGCCATCAAGCTGCAGCAGCGCAACTGGATCGGCCGCTCCGAGGGTGCCCGCGTCGACTTCCCGATCGACGGCGAAGCCGTCACGGTCTTCACCACCCGCCCGGACACCCTGTTCGGCGCCACCTACATGGTGCTGGCGCCCGAGCACCCGCTGGTCGAGAAGTTCACCCCGGCCGCCTGGCCCGAGGGCACCCACGACGTGTGGACCGGCGGCCACGCCACGCCGGCCGAGGCCGTTGCCGCCTACCGTGCCCAGGCCGCCTCGAAGTCCGACGTCGAGCGCCAGGCCGAGGCCAAGGACAAGACCGGCGTCTTCACGGGCGCGTACGCGACCAACCCGGTCAGCGGCGAGCAGGTCCCGGTCTTCATCGCCGACTACGTACTGATGGGCTACGGCACCGGCGCGATCATGGCCGTCCCGGCGCACGACACGCGTGACTTCGCGTTCGCGCGCGCCTTCGAGCTGTCGATGCGCTGTGTCGTCGAGCCTTCCGACGACCGCGGAACGGACCCCAGCACGTGGGACGACGCGTTCGCCTCGTACGACGCGAAGATCGTCAACTCGTCGAGCGGTGAGATCTCCCTGGACGGCCTGGGTGTCGTCGAGGCCAAGGCACGCATCACCGAGTGGCTGGAGCGCAAGGGCCTCGGCGAGGGCACCGTCAACTTCCGGCTGCGCGACTGGCTGTTCAGCCGCCAGCGCTACTGGGGCGAGCCCTTCCCGATCGTCTACGACGAGGACGGCATCGCCCACGCCCTGCCCGAGTCGATGCTGCCCCTGGAGCTGCCGGAGGTCGAGGACTACTCGCCGCGCACTTTCGACCCGGACGACGCCAACACGTCTCCGGAGACCCCGCTGTCCCGCAACGAGGACTGGGTCAACGTCACCCTGGACCTGGGTGACGGCCGTGGTCCCCAGAAGTACCGTCGCGAGACCAACACCATGCCCAACTGGGCGGGCTCCTGCTGGTACGAGCTGCGCTACCTGGATCCGCACAACGACCAGAAGCTGGTCGACCCCGCCATCGAGCAGTACTGGATGGGCCCGCGCGAGGGGCAGCCGACCGGTGGCGTCGACCTGTATGTCGGCGGCGCCGAGCACGCCGTGCTGCACCTGCTGTACGCGCGCTTCTGGTCGAAGGTCCTGTTCGACCTGGGGCACATCTCGTCGGCCGAGCCGTTCCACAAGCTGTTCAACCAGGGCATGATCCAGGCCTACGTCTACCGCGACAGCCGTGGCATCGCGGTGCCGGCCGCCGAGGTGGAGGAGCGCGACGGCGCGTACTACTACCAGGGCGAGAAGGTCTCCCGACTGCTGGGCAAGATGGGCAAGTCCCTGAAGAACGCGGTCACTCCGGACGAGATCTGCGCCGAGTACGGGGCGGACACCCTGCGCCTGTACGAGATGGCGATGGGTCCCCTGGACGTGTCGCGGCCGTGGGACACGCGCGCGGTGGTGGGCCAGTTCCGGCTGCTGCAGCGGCTGTGGCGCAACGTCGTCGACGAGGCCACCGGCGAGGTCACGGTCGTCGACGCCGAGCCGGACGAGGAGACGCTGCGTGCTCTGCACAAGGCGATCGACGGCGTCCGCCAGGACCTGGAGGGCATGCGGTTCAACACCGCCATCGCCAAGGTCACCGAGCTGAACAACCAGCTGACCAAGGCCGGTGGGCCGGTGCCGCGCACCGTCGCCGAGTCCCTGGTCCTGCTGGTCGCGCCGCTGGCCCCGCACATCGCCGAGGAACTGTGGCGCAAGCTGGGCCACAATGACTCGGTCGTCCACCAGGACTTCCCGGTCGCCGACCCGGCGTACGTCGTGGACGAGGCCGTGACCTGCGTCGTGCAGATCAAGGGCAAGGTCAAGGCACGCCTGGAGGTCTCGCCCGCCATCTCCGAGGAGGAGCTGGAGAAGGTGGCGCTGGCCGACGAGAAGGTCGTGGCGGCACTGGGCGGCGCGGGCATCCGCAAGGTGATCGTGCGGGCGCCGAAGCTGGTGAACATCGTCACCGCCTGATCAGGGCGTCGTCTCGGCGGAGGTGTCGGGGTAGTCCCTTACGGGCAGGTTCAGGGTTCTTCTGGAACTCCGGGCCTGCCCGTTGCGTTTACCGTTGAAGAGCGACGCGGCAACTGCCGCGGCCGACCGGAGGAGGAGCGTGGTGGAAGCCGTGATCGCAGTCGTCGCCCTTCTCTTCCTGCTCTTCGTGGCGCTGGGCGCCTACGTCACGGTGAAGGCGGTCGGCGCGGCCAAGCGCGGCGTGGACCGTACGCTTTCGCAGGCCCGCCGCACGGTCGAGGACACCACTCTGCGGGCCAGGACCTTTGCCCAGCCCGGCCCCGTGGGCGAGCTGGCCCAGCTCCGACTGAAGCTGCGCACCTCGATGCGTGCGACGCAGGACGCGCTGCACGCGGGCGTGGCCGAGGACGAGTCCCTGAAGGAGTCGCTCGCCCTCTTCGACCGACTCAGCGCACACGGGCACGAACTGGACGGCGAACTCAGGCGCCTGGAGACCGAACCCGACCGCACGAAGCTCGCTCAGCGGCTGCCCGGTCTGCGCGAGCGCACGGAGCAGATCATCCACTCCGCGGACTCCCTGCGCTGGGCCGCACGCGACCGGGCCCGCCGGTTCGCGGACGACGACCTCGCCTCGCTGAGTGCCCAGATCGACATGGAGGCGGGTGCCCTGCGGCACTGGACGACCGAGCGGACCACCCCGGCGTCCACCTGGCCCGAGGCACCGGCGCCCGAGGACGCGACCTCCGGCGGACAAGCCTGGCCCGAGACGCCCGAGTCCGGTACGGCGGAGGAGCAGACCCGGTCAGCCATCACCCCGCCGGGCCGACGGCCCACGTATCCCTGGCAGAAGAAGCCTCGTCCCGAAAGCACGACTTGATCTCCCCAGCGTCACCGCCGGGGGGAGGGGCCGGGCTGCCGTCCGCACGTTCCGGCAGGTAACCTCCAGCTCATGTCCCGCCATGTCGCGATCGTCACCGATTCAACGGCCTACCTGCTGCCACGGACGATGGAGCGCCATGGCATCACCGCGGTGCCGTTGACCGTGGTGCTGGGCGACCAGGCGCTCGAAGAGGGTACCGAGATCTCGGCCCGCTCCCTGGCCCAGGCCCTCCAGAAGCGACGGCCCGTCACCACGTCCCGGCCCAGTCCCCAGCTCTTCGCCGAGACTTATCGCAAGGCCGCGGAGGCCGGCGCGACCGAAATCGTGTCCCTCCACCTCTCTTCCGAGATCTCGGGCACCTACGACGCGGCGGTCCAGGCCGCGCGCGAGGCGCCCGTGCCCGTGCGCGTGGTCGACACCGGGATGGTCGCGATGGCCCTCGGTTTCTGCGCGCTGGCGGCAGCCGAGACCGTCGGGGCGGGCGGCACGGTCGACGAGGCGGTCACGGCCGCGGAGAAGCGGGCCGCGGGCACCTCCACGTACTTCTACGTCGACAACCTGGACTATCTGCGCCGGGGTGGCCGGATCGGAGCCGCGCAGGCGCTGCTGGGCTCGGCGCTCGCCGTCAAGCCGCTGCTCCAGCTGGACGACGGACGCATCGAACTCCTGGAGAAGGTACGGACGGCGTCCAAGGCGATCGCCCGCCTCGAGGAGATCATCGCCGAGCGTGCGGGCAGTGCGCAGGTCGACATCGCCGTCCACCATCTCGCCGCTCCCGAACGTGCGTCGGCCCTCGCGGATCGGCTGCGGGCGCGGGTGCCGGGGGTGGCGGATCTGCATGTGAGCGAGGTCGGTGCGGTGATCGGCGCCCATACCGGGCCGGGTTTGCTGGGGGCGGTCGTCTCGCCTCGGTGAGGAGAGGTGGGGCGGGCGGGGCGTCGCGCGTGGCAGGCGAGGTGTGGCCCGTGAGGTGTGGCGAGGCTGCCGGTGACGGTGTGCCATATGTGGCTCGTGTGGGTGATGGAGTTATCCACAACTGGGCAGTAATCCCCGGGAATTGAGCATGATCATCGCGAGGATGGCGAGGTGCCGGATCCTCGTCGCATGGCACTTCGATCACGTTCACGCACAGCGAGTCCCACCAGCGGACCAGGCCGCGGGCCGGTCTCCGACGGCCGTACGCGCCATCGCCACCACCCGCGAAACCGGGCCGGCCGTCGCCATGCGTCGGCCGAGGTACTCCGCCTGCGAGCGGAGGCCCTCTTCGCGGAAGAAGGCGGCCCGCGACCGGAGTGGGGGAACGGACCACCGGAAGCGGACCGGGATGTCGGGGGACCGTCGGCAGGCACGGCCTTGGGCTTCGGCGTCGCTCGGGTGCGCGAAGGGCGAGGCCCGGACGCTGGTGGCGTCGCTGAGGATGAGGCTGCTTGCTCGGGCGTCACTGTAGGCGAGGCCGGTGGCTCGGGCGTCGACGCGGGCGGGGTGGTGGGGGCCGCCTGGCGGGAGCGGGTCGGGCTCGCCGTGCGGGAGCGGATGCCGTTGTGGTTGCAGTCGAGGTGTGGGCTGGAGCGGCGGAGCGTGGCCGCGCTGACCGTGCTGCTCGTCGTCGCGGCCGTCTTCGCCGCACAGCACTTCTGGTCCGGACGGACCCAGGAGGTCAGGGCACCCGAGGTCGTGCGAGCGGCGGCTCCTTTCGGTGGAGAAGGAGAAGGGGGCGGCCGGGAGGCGAAGCCCGGGGACCCGGCTGGAGCTCGTGCTACCGGCGATGGCACCAGCTCCGGAACCGCATCGGGAACGGGAAACGGAACTGCGGCTGGTGCCGGGGCAGTGATCGTCGTGGACGTCAGCGGCAAGGTCCGTAACCCCGGTATTCAGCGGCTCCCCGCCGGGTCCCGGGTCGCGGACGCCCTGCGGGCGGCGGGCGGGGTGCGTCCCGGCACGAACATGCAGGGACTCAATCGCGCGCGACTTCTCGCGGACGGCGAACAGGTGGTGGTCGGCGGCCCGGCACCCGCGCCGGACCCCGGAACGGCCGCAACAGCCACCGGCGGCTCAGGGGCGGGCACCACCCCCTCGACCCCCGTGTCCCTCAACACGGCGACCGCCGACCAGCTCGACACATTGCCGGGAGTCGGCCCGGTCCTTGCCCAGCACATCATCGACTACCGCACCCAGCACGGCGGCTTCCGCTCGGTCGACGAGCTCCGCGAGGTCAACGGTATCGGCGACCGCCGCTTCGCGGACCTGCAGAATCTCGTGCGGCCATGAGGACGACGCAGGAGCGGGGTCCCGCCGAGCCGGGGGCATCGCAGGCGCCCGCGCCCGGTGCTTCCCGACCCGCGGGCCCCCTCGCCACCATCCTCGGCAGCCGACCGGTGCACGTCGCCTCCGGCAGCAGAGCGGGGAACTCGCATCCCAAGCAGGATGGGCCGACGGACCTGCGGTTGGTGCCGCCCGCGCTGGCAGCCTGGGCGACGGCCGCGCTGGCGCTGGATGCGTCGGCCGGGTGGGTCACGGGCGTGGTGCTGCTCTGTGTGGCGGTCGCTGGTGGGTTGCTCGCCGCCCGGCGCACGGGTGCACAAGGCGCCCCGGCCGGCGGCCTGAGAAGGCCATCGGGTGAGCGGGACCGCTGGGGATCGTGGCCGAAGGCATCCGTTGCCGCCGTGTTGCTGTGTGTCGCCGCGGCCGCCGCCTCGGCCGGGCTGCACGGCGCGGATCTGCGGCGCGGACCCGTACCGGCGCTCGCGCGTCAGTACGCCGAGGTGACCGCGGAGGTCGAGGTCACCTCCGATCCGCGGCTCACCCGGCCCCGGATCAAGGGGGACCACACGGCGCCGACGGCCGTCCTGTTGGACGCGGAGGTGCGGCGGCTGACGAAGGCGGACGGGACGGTGGTGGCGACCCGTACGCCGGTGCTGGTGATCGTCGACGCGCACTCGCGGACGCTGGCCGGGCCGAGGGGAGCACCGGCCTTCTCCGGGGGAGGGGCGCGGACCGCGGTCGAGAGCCGGCGCTCACCCTGGCTGTCGTTGCTGCCGTCGACACGACTGCGCGTGTTCGCGCGGCTCGCGCCACCGCTGGCCGCTGGGGACCGGGTCGCGGCCGTGCTGCGGGTGCGGGGCGGGGCACCGCCCGAGGTGACCGGGGAGCCGTCCGGGGCACAGCGGCTCGCGGGGCGGCTGCGCGCGGGGCTCCGGGAGGCAACCGACGGGCTCGACCCGGATCCGCGGGCGCTGCTGCCGGGGCTCGTCGTCGGGGACACCTCGCGGGTGACGTCCGAGCTGGACGAGGCCTTCAAGGAAACCGATCTGGCGCACTTGCTCGCGGTCAGCGGAGGTAACTTCACGATCCTGCTCGCGCTGTTCATCGGGCCTGCCGGACTTGCCCAGCGGGTCGAGCGGCGCGGGCTGGCCCCCTGGCTGGGCATCCCGCTGCGGGGGACGGCGCTGTTCGGCGGCGTGCTCACCCTCGGCTTCGTCGTCGTGTGCCGCCCGGACCCGAGTGTGCTGCGGGCCGCGGCGTGCGGGACGATCGCGCTGCTGGCCATTGCCACGGGGCGTCGCAGATCGCTGATTCCGGCACTGTCCACGGCGGTGTTGCTGCTGGTGCTGTACGACCCGTGGCTGGCCCGTAGTTACGGCTTCCTGCTGTCCGTGCTGGCGACCGGCGCCCTGCTCACCGTCGCCCCGCGCTGGAGCGCCGCGCTCCAGCGGCGCCGGGTGCCGCCACGGCTGGCGGAGGCGCTGGCCGCCGCGGGCGCCGCACAGGCCCTGTGCGCGCCGGTTGTCGCGGTGCTGTCGGCCCGGGTGAGTCTGGTGGCGGTGCCGTGCAATCTGCTCGCCGAGTTCGCGGTGGCGCCGGCCACGGTGCTGGGTTTCGCGGCCCTGGCGGTCGCTCCGGTGGCGATGCCCGTCGCCAAGGGGCTCGTCTGGTGCGCGAGTTGGCCCGTCGGCTGGATCGCGGACATCGCCCGTACCGGGGCCGCGCTGCCCGGCGGAGGTGTGGACTGGCCGGGCAGTTGGACGGGGGCGTTGCTGCTCACCCTGGTCACGGCGGCTGTGGTGCTTGTCGGGCGGCGGCTGGTGAGACATCCCTGGCCGGCCGGTCTGTGCGTCGGCCTGTTTCTGCTCGTGGTGGTGCAGCCGCCGCCGCTGACCAGGGTGATCACGGGGTGGCCGCCACCCGGCTGGCGGTTCGCGATGTGCGACGTGGGGCAGGGCGACGCGACGGTACTCGCGGCGGGCGACGGCACCGGGGTGGTGGTGGACGCGGGACCCGACCCGGCACTGGTCGACCGGTGTCTGAGCGCGCTCGGGGTCGACAGGATCCCGCTCGTCGTACTGACCCACTTCCACGCGGACCATGTGGCGGGGCTGCCGGGTGTGCTGCGCGGACGTTCGGTGGGTGCCATCGAGACGACCGGTTTCGAGGAGCCGCCGGACCAGGTGGAGTTCGTACGCGCCCACGCGGCCGCCCGGCACATTCCGTTGACGCGGGCCGCGGCGGGCGAGCGGCGCCGCGCCGGAGCGCTCGACTGGCAGGTGCTGTGGCCACCGTCGGATCGGGCCCCGGCGCCGGACGGCCCGAACGACGCGAGTGTCACCCTGCTCGTGCGGTCGGCCGGGTTGAGCCTGTTGCTGCTGGGCGACCTCGAACCTCCGGCCCAGCAGGCGCTGTTGAGATCGCCGGCCGCGGCGGGCCTGGGTTCCGTGGACGTCCTCAAGGTCGCCCACCACACTTTCCTTGTAGGACATTTACTTGAGAGTTTTCGGCGTCAACTCCGATGATCCCCGGCGGCTCGCTGGTGCTGCGGATCAGACTGGTCGTCCAACGACGAGGGAGGGCCCGTGGGCGTCAGGAAGATCCTCACGATCAAGCTGGAGATCGAGGTCAACGAGAAGGTGACCCGGTACAGCCGCCTGGAGAACACGTACGGGGAGGTGGTCATCGCTGCCATGGAAGCGGCTCGCGCCCACATGCCGACCGACAGCATCGAGCAGATCACCTCTCACGCGCGATGGGAGTACCGCCACTGGGACCCGAAGTCGATCACCTATGCCAAGGGCGAGATCCCGGAGATCGAGGACCTGACGGACGACGAGATCGAGTGGCTGGCCGAGGACTGATCCTCCGGAGGCCCCGGTCACCTCTCGGAGACCGGGGCTCTCTTCACGCCTCGGGCGCCTGACGGTCCGGACGGAATGAGGGTTTGCGAATCAGGGTATCGGGAGGCGCTGTACGCCATCTGAATATGCCCGGATATCCCTCGGATCCCTGAGGACAGATCGAGCCCCTCAGTGCTCTTCCTCTAGCGTTCGTCGTATGTCTTCAACGAATCCCTCGGGCACTCCTCCATTCCCTTCGGAGCCCCCGGGGAGGCCAGGTTTACGAAGGGTGCTGTCAGCCCGGAAGAGGGTCGTCGCACTCGCTCTGTGTGTCGTCGCCGCTGGCGCTGTAGGGGGTGTCATCGCAGCTCAGTCGGATGGAGGGGGCGCCACAGCTTCCGCCTCGGATGACGGCAAGGCCGACGTCGTGGACTCGCCGGACGAATCTCTTCAGGCATGCGCGGATAGTTGGAACGACGGCAACGCGAACAAGGAGAGCGTCGCCTCGATTTCCACCGCCGCACAGGCCGAAAACCCGACTGCCTATGTGCATGTCGGGTTCAGTTCGGTATTCCCGGACAAGTGCATGATCACGGTCGCTAACCCGTCCACGATGTACGCCCAGCAGTACCTTCAAGGGGGCGGAGGCGAATGGTCTCTGGCCCCCGCCTGGACCGGGTCGGTCAACGACCTCGACGGCTCGACCCTCCCGTGGAACGCGCGCATGGCCCAGGACGGCACGATCATCGTCCTGTGACAGAGGCCCCGATCGCCCTCACCTCAAGAGCGACCGGGGCCTCCTCTCGACCTCCCAGGGCCGGGGGAGCCGCTAGGGCATGACCCCGTGAGGGAGTGTGGGGGTGGGCGCGTGCTGGCCCACGAGAACGTCCAGCGCGTGGAGAAAGGCGGTGTGGGTCCCGGCCGCCTGGGCGGCCTCGATCACCTCACCGAGGAACTCGTACGCCTGCTCGTCGGTCAGGTCGCTCAGCCACGGGAAGGCGCTGCTGTGCAGGCGACGGGGCTCCGCGAGCAGGTCGTCCCATGCGAAGTGGGGAGGGTTCCACAGCAGGGTCACGCCGTGCTCTTCGCAGTAGGCCCCCGTCTCGTCCTCGAACGGGAACTCATGGTCGCCATGGATGCACTTCGTCATCGTGCCTCCCTCATGGCCCGGCGCAGAGCGGCTCCCTCGGCGCAGCCCTGCAAGCAGTTCGGGCACTTCAAGACGTGGTCATAGAGGGCCTTGTACGCCCTCAGGTACTCATCGGTCATTGCTCCGTCCCCTGCGTCTTAGAGGTGAGCTGAGCCCACAGTCCCTGCCCGTCGGTGTTCACGCCGGAGAGGGCCGAGAGGCCGCTGATGATGCGGAAGCCGGGGCCGTAGCTCTGGAGGGCGCTCATCTCGACTGAGCCGGCCGCCGTCATCCGTGCGCGAGAGCCCGCCGTGGAGAGGGTCATCTCCACCACGGGGCTTCCCGTGGACAGGACCGAGACGAAAAGCTCGTTGGCCACCTGGGGCGCGTCCGGGTGCTCCAGGCGACAGGCCACCCATCGACGGACCGAGTCGGCTTCTACCGGATGCGCCTTGAACTCCCGGCGCCACGTATGTCCTGATTCGGGCATGCTTGTCCCTCAGCTCCGTGGCTTTCTGTGTATCACATACTCGCTTTCTGTTGCACAGATTGGCGGGCGGGGTTGGCGCTGGTCAAGCTGAACGGTGCAATATGTGTGCAACAGATTGCGGCGATCACTCGAAACGGTGGTGTGGCAGTGGAAAGGCCCGGGTACCTGCGGATCGCCGCTGAGCTGCGGAAGCGCATCTCGTCAGGGGAGTTCGGAATCGGGGATCAGATCCCGACCCTCCCGGCTCTCGCGGAGGAGTACGGGGTCTTGGAGACGACGGTCCGCAACGCCCTTGCGCTGCTCCGGAATGAGGGCCTGATCGAGACACGGGCCCGCGCTGGGACCCGAGTTCGCGAGCGGCCTCCGATCCACCGGCTGACCGCCGACCGCTACCGCAACAAGGCCGGGGTCCCCTCCACGCCGTTCACCCGGGACCAGGGCATCGGCTGGAGTGAGTACCGGCTCGACAAGAAGTACGAGCAGGTAGAGGCCACGATGGAGCTGGCGGCCCTCTTCGAATGCGAGGTGGGAGAGCCGCTGTTGGCCCGCCACTTCGTCTTCCACGACAACGACCAGCCCACCCAGATGAGCGTCTCGTACCTGCGCTGGAGCGACGTGGAGGGATCTCCGGTCGCCGACCCCATCCACGAGCCGTGGCCGGGAGGGACTCAGGCCCAGTTGGCCTCTATCGGCATCCGGGTCACTGAGATCACTGAGTCCTTCACCTGCGGGATGCCGACCGACCACGAGTCCAAGACGCTCAAGATCGGCTCCGGCGTACCGGTGCTGCGGTACACGCGGCGCCACATCGCCGAGGACGGCCGGATCGTGGAGGTGGCCCACCCGATCGTGAGGCGGGGCGACACGACCGTGGTGGACTTCGTCATAAAGCTCGACTGACCCTGAACGCACGAAAGCGCCCCACTCTCCCGGGAAGGAGAGTGGGGCGCTTGTGTGTAGGCTGGTCGTCGCACGGCAAGGCGTGACTGGACACCGCATGACGGGGCCAGGCGAGGCAGGACTTGGGAGGGACGTACGAGCCCTCAGAGGACCCACTCCTTCGGGACTGGGTCCTCATCCATGTGTCAGCCCTTCGGAACGTGCAGAGCTTCCCAGGTCGTCTTGCCCGGGGGCCACTTGGCGGCCGAGCCGGTGAAGCCCTGGAGCCGCTGCCACGCCTCGTAGGAGGCGACGTCGCCGGAGCCGATGGTGTCCTTGTTCGCCGAGGACTTGTACCGGTTGCAGCCGACCGCCACGAGGCGGTCGTGCATGCGGGCCACGACGGGGCTCTTAAGGCCCTTGGAGAACCAGGCGGCCCCGGGGAAGGGCTCGTACTGCTGCGCCGGCTCAGTGCCCGTGGGGCGGGGAGCGCCCTTCTTCACCCAGGCGTAGAGCGGGCCGCCAGGGCAGGAGGTCGCGTACCCGTCACGGTGGCCGAGGATCTCGTCCCCGGCGCCGTGCTGGCGGAGCAGCTCGATGCCGTCGCGTATCGCGGAGAGCATCTCGTCCGTGGGTTCGGTCAGGCCCTCGCTGCCCACCAGGCCCACGATGGCGTAGTGCGCGACGTTCAGCGGCTGGTTGCCATTGGCCCCTGTCCGCTTGCCGATGCCCCGGCCCTCCAAGAGGAACCCGTGGGGGCATGCCGCGTAGTTGTACGCCACGTCGGAGTAGTTCTCGCGGACGTTGGCCAGGTGGCTCTTCCGGATCGCCTGCCACTCGGCCAGGCACCTGGCGTGGTCCTTGAGCAGGTCGACCGAGACGGCCGTCCCCTCGTAGTGGACCTTCACGCCCTTGGTGGAGGTTTGGGTCGGAGCGGCCGAGGCGGGCCATCCGAGCTGGCGTCGTGTCACGAGCTTCATAGCGGCTCCTCAGGGGTCTGGCGGGCATGAAGAAGCCCTCCGGGCCAATGGCCGGGAGGGCGGGGGAGGAGAGGTCTCAGGAGCGCTTCTCGGGGTGCTCTCGCAGGTACCAGAGGTATGAGAAGAAGCGGACCAGGAGGAGAACGTCGATCGCGGTAAGGAACCCGATCGAGATGGCGCTGTCCCACCAGGTCTCGCCGGGTCGGGCACCGCGGATTCCCAGGAGCATGAGGGAACGCGCGTACAGCAGGCCGACGATGATGACCCACCAGGACGCGTTGATCTCGGTGACCCGGAAGAACCGCCGGGGGCGGTGCAGGACCAGGAAGCCGACCGATGCGGCGAGTCCGATCCCCAGGAGGACGTACAGGGTCAGGGTGTAGAGCACGGGGTCCTCCTCGTTCAGGCGTCGCGGTGGAGACGGCCGAGGACGATGCCCTCGATGAAGTCGCTGTAGGCGTTCGCCCTGTTGTGGGCCTTGAGCTGCTCCGTCACCCGGCGGCTCTCGTTCAGCCGGGCCTGGGCCTCAGGCATCCCGGCCTGGGCATCCTTGAGGGACTTCTCGGCGGCCCTCTTCGCGGTCTCCGACTCGGGAGACACCTGGTTCCGACGGGCGAAGGGCCACATCTCAGGCGCTCCCGGGGGCTGTTTGCGGCCGGTGGCCGAACTCTTCGAGGAGCCGGACCATGGCCTGGCCCTGCTCGTTGGCGACGTCGGCACTGGCCTGAGCGGCGGCGAGCTGCTGCCGCGTGAGCTGGTGGGCTTCGCGCTCCTTCTCGAAGGCGTCACGCCAGGCGTCCTTATCCGTCAGGAGGTTGGACATCACGTACTTCGGGACGATGACGCCGATGATCAGGAGGACGACGATCAGGCCGACGACGCCGTACTGGGCGAACTGCCCGAGCAGCTTGCCTATGTCGGGCCCGCCGCCTGCCTCCTGGGCTACGGCCAGGGCCCTGATCAGCTCAGGTACCACGGGGTCTCCTTGCGGGGTCTGCGCAGGAAGATCCGGCGCGGGTCAGGACATGCGAAAGCCCCGGCCGGGGGACCGGGGCTTCATGGCGGATCAGCGGGCGGCGGACACGTTCTCGTCACCACCACCATCGGGGAACTGGTGCCAAAGGGCTTCTTCGGCTTCGGTGAGCACCCGCTCTCCGTTCGCCTCGACAAGCGGCACCCGACTGTCCATGCCAGCGGACGTCAACTCCTCAGGGGTCCTCAGGTCGAGTTCGCAGATGGGGCAAAAGAACCTCCTGGGGAACGCCTCGCCAGGCTTCCCGCTCGTGATCAGGACCGGAGGGCCGGTGAGCAGCGCTCCGAGGTTGCCACAGGCCGGGCACTTGTGTGGAAGGAGCACGGTTCGGCTATTAGGCCAGGTCATAGCCACATTGATCGAGCGCTCCTTCAGGAGCGCCTCCATGGCGGTCTGGGGAAGGGCCTGGGCCCGCTGGGCCACTCGATAGCGCGCCTGTTCGACGAGCCTGCTGAAGTGACGGGCGGCCTTCTCCCCAGCCTCACTCAAGGTCAGCTCCACCAGGCCATAGTGAGGCCCCCAGTAGTGCTCTGGGCCGGATCTGCCCCAGGCCGTCAGCAACGTTGTGCTCGTTCCCACGAACTTGGCCAGGGCGTCGAAAGACCCATCATGCGCAGCCGTGAGATGAGCGACACCGTTCCGTAGCTCGATCAGTTCGTCCAGCTCAGTGTCCTTGGTCTGCGGGAGAACGCCGAGACGCTTGAGTCGGGCGATGGCCGTCGCCGCTCCGATGGTGCGGATCTTCTTTCCCTGCTCCAGGCCAGCGATCTGGAAGAGGGCGTCTTCGTTCCCGTTCCCCTTCGTCTCCAGTAGGAGGAAGGGACTCTTCTGTGCCAGCACCGCCTTGGCGAGTCGCTCGATGCTGACGCCCGCGTGCAGGAGGAAGACCTGTTCGTCGTCCTTCGAAAGAGCGTCCAACGCAGACTGCGCGAACTGTCTGGCACCCGGGAACAGCTCGCCGAAGATCCTGTTGACATCCACACAGGGACGGTAACCGCCCCTGTAGTACAGGGCGATGGAATTTAAAAAGACCCGGCCCCAGGGCGAACCACACCCAGGAACTCCCGGGGCCGGGGGCTTGTGGTCAGTCGTTGTGGGAGTGGCCGCCGTCCTCGCCGTGCGAGTGGCTGTGGCCCTGCTCCTCCGCCGGGGCGAGCTGGGCCCGCAGGGAGGCGTTCTCGGTTTCCAGGGCGCTCACGTGGCGGCGGGTGAGGTGCAGCTCCAGGACGGTGTCCCGGTACTCCTCTACGAGCTGCTCAGGGGTCATCTGCATGGTGTTCTCCAAGGGGTGTGGTTCAGCCCGGATCAGGCCGGGGCGATGGTGGTGACGGTGCCGGACGATCCCCGGTACTTCAGGGCTCCGGCCTCGACGTACAGGACGCCGCCGCTGGTGGGGTTGGCTGTGGGGACCGTCGTGGCGTTGGCGATTCCCAGCACGCCGACGCCCGCGCCCACCGAGGTGGTATTGATCAGGAGGTTGGTACCGACCGAGAACGCGGTGTCCGTCTTCAGCCGTCCGGCTGCCGATCGGTACAGGTTCGCGTCACGCGTGGCCGTGCCGTCGCCCCACTCGGTCTTTCCGTCAGCGAACACGACGAGGCGCCTGTTGGCGTCGCCGATGACGTTCGCCTGGTACGCCCGGTCGGTGGTGGCCGTCATGACGGCGTCGAAACCGGCCGCTGCGCCCGGGGAGGACGACGGCTGAGCAGAGAAGCCCTGCACCGCGTTGGTGCCCCACACCAAGGCGAGACGCGCCCCCTTCGCGGCGGGCGATCCGGTGGTGATCTGACCGTCCGCGCGCTGGACGAACAGGGCGGTTCCGAGCTGAGATCCGTCGTCGGCATAGCGCAGGAGCTGGAAGTTCGTGCCTGCGTTGCCAGTGGACTCGGTGTCCGTGTTGGCCCGGAAGCCCCAGCGGCGGCCGGAGTTCTGCATATCCGAGGAGATGGACAGCAGGACGTCCTTGTTCACCGTGTTGTTGCCGCCGATCCGCAGCGCGGTGTTCTGCCCTGCGTAGTCGCCGCTGGTGATGTTCTGGGCTCGGATGGAGAAGTCCGCCAGGTTGGTGCGAATGTTTGTCCACGCGATGCCGATGGTCGTGGTGTCGACCGCGTTGCTCAGCTTCGACTGGTCGATGAAGGGGATCTCCAGGCGCCCCTGGAGCGCACCGGTAGCGTCGGCGACCTCCAGCTCCCAGTGCCCGTGGACCGATCCGTGGTCGTTGGCCTCGTAGTGCGCGCCCTGCCAAACCACCGGCTTCCACGAGACGCCCGTGGAGAGCGGGTCGCGGGTGGTGGCGTCGTACCCACCCTTCTTGTTCGAGGTCTGCACCGGGATGTAGAACGCCTGCATCGTCTTGGCGTCCGAGCGCATCATGAAGTGCCGGATGTTCTCGCCGAAGCTGCCGACGTTGGCGCGCTGGTACGAGTAGAGGTTGAGCCGGCCGGTGGAGTCCGTGCCGGTGCCGTCGTCGTCCCCGCCGATGTACGAGGAGCCGATGATCAGGCCAGCATTCTCGGAGCGGCCCGCAATGCCCTTGGGCAGACTCGCGTAGCTCGGGCTGCCGCTGCCCAGATTGACCGTGGCCGGGCCGGTGGTGTTTACGACGCCGCCCACGGTGAGGTCGGATCCCGTGCCCGAGAGAACGACCGGACCGGTGAAGGTGTCACCAGCGAGGTTCGCTTTGTTCGTCTGGAGGTCGTCGATGGCGTTGCCCAGGTCTGTCGCCTGCATCAGGGCCCGCCCCCCGGAGAAGCCGAAGTCCAGGTAGATGGTCGTGACGCCGTCCGGCCCGTAGAAGCCGATCACGGAGTACGAGTCGGACGTCACGGTGGTGATCGGCGTGCCGCTCAGGTCGGTCAGGTCAGTGATCTGGGTACCGCCGGAACGGGCGTCCCAGGCAGTTCCGACCGAGCCGGGCTGAAGGACCAGCGAGGTCCCGGACTGGGACACGGTGACATCGGCCGGGGAGAGGCCGAACAAATGACGGGCCATGGCCCCTCCTTGATTCTGTGAGTCGGGGGTCAGGCCGCTTCGAAGGTGCCGGTGATCGTGAGGATGTCGCCGTTCTGGATGTTGAAGGGCGAGTTGGTCAGGATGTTCCGGCTGTTGATCCCGCCGCTGGTGCCGGAGATGCCCTCGGAGAGCGGCACCCGGATACGCGCGATCTTGTTGTTGGCCTCGGTCGGGAACGTCATGCCGGTACCGACGAAGGAGAGGCCGCCGTTGGCAGTGGCCTGGCTGAAGGCGACGTTGAACAGATCGCGGGTGGAGCCCTGGAGTGTGAAGGGCAGCGTCACGCGGATGGGGTCGTCGTACGCCGGAGGGTTGCCGGTGGGTTGGAGCTGGATCTTGACCCAGTAGAGGTTGCCCGAGATCCGCTTGTACCGGCCGATGTTCGTGCTGCCCGAGCCCCAGCTGATCGCGGTCCCACCGGCGTCCCACACGGGCGTGTAGGTGCTTGCGGCAGGGTCCTCGGCGGTGCCGAGGTACTTCCAGCTCGTCCCGTCGCCCAGGTACACGTCCGAGCCGTTGTCGACGTGGAGCTGCCCACGGACCGGGGGACGGCGGTACGCGGCGCTGCCGACGACCGGGGGGCGCCCTACGAACCAGCGGACGTCCGTGACTCCCGCCGGAGGCACGACAGACGCTCCAGCAGCCACGGTGACCCGCGCGAGGGGGATCTCCCAGGTGCCGTTGAGGGTCTGCGTCAGGGACGGGAAGCTCGTGCCGCCCGTCTTGTACTGCACCGTGGTGGCGTCGGCCGATGGGTCCCGGCGCAGGACAATCAGGTCGTTACGGGCCGAGCCGCCACCGGAGTTGGTCGGGACGCTGACGTTGAGCGCGGCGGTGTTGGCGTAGTACGTGCCCTGCACCACGGCCTCTCCGGCCCCCAACGAGACGGTGGAGGCGTTCGAGGCAGTGACCTTCAGGTCCGTGCCGTTCTCGCTGGTGGCGAAGACACCGTCCACCTGGAACATCCGGAAGTAGCTGGACCACTGGTCCTCGGTGGTGATCTGCGAGGAGCCGAACGGGAAGGACGACTGAGTCACCGAGACCTCCAGGTCATGAGGGCTTCCTGGTTTCCAGGCGCCGGAGCTTGTTGAAGATGCGGGCGATGTACTGGAACTGCCGGGCCAGGACGTCCTGGTTGTTCGTGGAGTCCGAGGAGCCGATGACGGCCTTAGCGAGGTATCCGCCCTGCGCGTCGAAGCTGATGCTGACCTCGCGGACCACGTCGGCGAAGAAGTCGCCCTTGACCTGGCACGAGACCTGGTCGCCCACCGTGTAGTCGCGCCCGAACTGGAGGCGCGGGGTGTCTATGGGCGTCATGGTCAAGTTGCCCTGGGCCGCGCCGGAGGTCAGGGCCTCGTTGGCGGCCTGGTTCATCTGGGCCGTGAGGTCCACGGATGCGGTGTCGACGCTCGTCAGGTCGACGAACTGCTCGATCCACGGGCCGGGGAAGGCCGCGTCCGCCCGGGTCGTCACGGAGACCACGCGGGGGCTGCTGCCGCCTCCCGCCACCACGACGGCCTTGGTGCAGGTCGGGGCGGTCACGGAGTACGAGGCGTCCGTTAGGTTGCCCAGGCCGAAGGAGAACTTGGCGGAGGCCGAGAGGTCCGCCGGCTCATAGACCTGGAACTGGAGGTTGCTGCCGACCTGGACGATCCGGAAGCCCAGGCCCGCCGTCTTGGCGATGTCCTGGAGGGCCGTCAGCAAGTTGTCGAACTGGTTGACCTGCTTGGTGATGCTCGCCCCGTGGGCGCCGTCAGCGGCCAGCGTCAGGTTCGAGATCTTCCGGGCCGCCTGGGCTCCCGGCCCGATGTTCAGGTTCACCAGGGCCCGCATGGCCGTCTCGGCCACGACCCCCGAGATCTTGTACACCGAGTCCGTCTGGGAGCCCGGAGCAGCCGTCGGGTTGGGCCAGCAGGTCGCCCCGGCCAGGAGGGTCATGTCGTCGACCCCGTTGACCGTCAGGGTGCCGCTGCCGCCGTCGTTGTCGGAGCGGGTCCAGTTCGGCTCCCGGATGGGGCCGGACATCAGCACGTCGGCACCGCGACGGATCACCAGGCCGTTGCCCGGGACGAGCAGATGGGCCTTGGGGGAATCCGCGGCGATGTTCAGGACGTACGCCCCGACCGCGTTGAAGCGCGGCGTGATGGTCAGCGCGGTGAAGTCGTCGACCACCCCGACGATGTCCAGGCTGTCGTCCCGGACTTGGACGGTGACACGGGGCTGGTCGAAGGCCATCTCCACCCCCTACGCGGTCAGGAAGCGCGGCTGGTAGTCGAGCTGGACCGTGGTGTTGCTGTCCGTACCGACGAGGGTCAGCGAGACGTCGTTCTCGCCGGGCTCCAGGCCCCACAGGTCTGAGTCGGTGGCTAGGTTGGGCCACCAGTTCTGGCTGGAGTTCAGGACGGCCGTCTGGACGCGTTCACGGGTGTCGACGACCAGGACGTCCGAGGAGCCGAGAGAGGCCGTCACAGAGAAGTTCAGGCCCGTTGTGTTGTTCGTGATGACCGCTGACGTGGCTGGGCCGTGGATCGTCCAGACCGGGAAGCTCGTGGCGTCCCCCGGGTTGTCGATCGTGGTGTTGCCGAGGACCTGGGAGTCCCGGACCTTCACCGGCAGGACCGGAAAGAAGCTCCCGGTGGCCCCGGCCGCGTACTCCTGGTGGACGGCCGCCCCGAGCCAGTACGGGCTGGGGCAGGAGAAGGTCAGGCCGACGGTCTGCCAGTGGAGACCGGAGGTGTCCTGCCCGAAGTCGCCTTCCGCGCCGGAGACGTAGTACGCCTCGATGCTGCGGAAGGAGCCGTCCGACTCGGTCAGGGTCAGCGTGCCCAGCCCCAGGGAGGGATTGAGGGTACGGAAAAAGGACCGCTTGCGGGCCATGAAGCCGGAGCGGTCGACGTCGAAGAAGGCCAGTGGGAGGAAGACCTCTCGGGCCTGGGCTCGAAGCCCTCGCAGGGCGTTGCCGTCGATGCCCGGCGAGGCGTCGGTGTAGAAGTCGTACCCGGGCAAGTCCAGGCCCCGGATACCGGGCTGGAGGACCCAGCCGCTCTCCCAGTCGGACAGGAGCGTCGTGCGCCCCCTGGCGTCCGTCCAGGAGAGGCTGGGCACCTCCAACGGCTGTACCGGTGGCGGGTTGATGCCGCCCGGGAGAACGATCCCGGAGGGGCGTACGAAGATCGGCATGCGTGCCCCTCCGGGATCTGATCAGGCGACGAGCGGGCTGTACAGCGCGTGGCTGTCTCGAAGGGCGTCCATGACGGTCTGCCGGGTCGGCTTGTCCGTCGTGTGGGCGTTGAAGATGACCGTCCTGCCCTGCTCGGCTCGCTGTGCCGGCTCAGTTGCCACGCCGCGCTGGACGGCCGTGGCCATCCGGTTCGAGCTGGAGACGATGGCCGCGTGAGTCGCGTCCATGCCCATGACCAGGCCCTGGCCGACGTGCTCGCCGATCTCGGCCATGACCCTGGACGGGGACTTGATCTTCAGGGCCTTCTTGATGGCCGCCTGGATCTTCTTGGCCAGGTCGGACATCGAGTTTTCGATGGCCTTCTGCTGGGCCTTGAGCCCGGTCAGGAAGCCCTTGCCCGCCTGGCTGCCCGCGTCGTACATGATGTCCGCTGCGGAGTTGCCGTACGACGAGCTGACCTTGGCGATCTGGGACTGGGCGCTGTTCAGCGCCTTGAGCTGATCCGGAGTCGCCTTCACCAGAGCAGCGGCGTAGGCCGCTCCGCCATCCGGGCCAGCCGCGATGATCTGACCGATCAGGTCCTTGGACAGGCCCATCTTGGCGAGCTTGGCGACGTTGCCCGAGAAGGTCTTGAGCTGGCCCAGGCGAACCTTCAGGCCCGAGAGGATGCCTCCGGCGTCGAAGGTGTTCCCGCCGTTCGGCAGGGAGGTCATCGACGCGAAAGACAGCCCTGCGGCCTTCTGGTCCTTGGCCATCTGCTGGCCCGCCGCGAGGGACGACGCCACCTTGTCCCGCTTGGCAGCGAGGTCCAGCAGCTTCTTGGTCTGCTGGTTGAGCGTCGCCACGAGGCGGTTGTCCGTGGACCCGCTGAAGGTTGCCCAGATCGACTTGGCCAGGGACGCCGACGTCGACTTGATCTGATCCCGGGACCCGGTGAGTCCCTTGATCAGGCCAGCACCGATCTCCTTCGCCAGCGCCTGCATTTTCTTCGAGGGGCTGGCGATCTGGAGTTCGGTACGGACGCCTGCTTCAACGGCAGCCGCCATGACCCGGGCAGCGTCGTTGACCTTCGACATGCCGTTCGTCATGCCGCTCGCGAGGCCGTTGGCGACCTCCGAGCCCGCGAGACCGCCGGATGCCAGTCGGCTGATGCCAAGGGACCCCTGGTTGACCGCGTTCAGGAACGCCATGCCGTACTTGGCGACGCTCTTCGCGCGGATCACGTACTCGCCGTTGGAGAGCATCGCCGGAATCGAGTCGGACGTACCAGTGCCCGGACCGCGCACTAGGCCGCTGGGATTCCCACCGGCCGCCAGCTTGATCGGCCCTCCACGCGCACGGAACTTGGGCGCGTTCTGTGCCTCGACCTTCTCGTAGACGGTCTTGACGTAGGTCGTCGCCGTCTTGCCGTCCAGGCTGTCGAGCTGGCCCCGGGCAGAGCGGATCTTGGCTTCCAGGTCCTTGATGGTCGCCTTCAGCGCGGACTGCTTCGACGGTGGCACCGTGGCCAGCTTCCGCTTCGCCTCGGCGAGCTGATCCGACCAGTTGTTGATGTTCAGCTTCAGCTTGCCCGCAGCCAGCTTCGGAGCGGTCGACGCAGCGAAGTGGCTGGCCTTGGACTCCGCGGTGGTCAGGCCCTCGATGTAGGAGTCCTTGAAATCTCCGAACGCCTTGTCGGCGGCCTTCAGCTTCCCGCCGATGCCCGGCACCCATCCGAACGCCAACGCGGCACCGTGCGCTACCCCGCTCAGCGCGCTCAGGATGCCGCCCGAGACGAGCGTGAACGCATGGATGATCGTCGGTGCTGCGGTGATTGCCGCGCTCGTCATGTCGATCACGGCGTTGCCGAACTGGCGGGCGCCTTCGAGGATGCCGATCTTGTTCGCGGCGATGGCCTGGTTCAGGCGCTGCAACGGGCCGACCGCCCCGTTGACGGAATCACCGACCGGTGCGAACGCGCTGAAGATCGCAAGGCCCGTGTCCCGCAGGGTTGGGCCGATAATCGCAGCGATGTCGCGGACCGACTTGAGTCCGAAGGTGATGTCCTTGAAGACGGGCCGCAGCAGCACCATCGCGCCGCGTATGGCGTCCATCGCACCCGTGACGATCGACCCGGACAGTGCGAACTGTTCACCGAAGACGGGGCCGAGGTCGCGGGCCACCTCGCCGGACAGCCGGCCGAGGCCGCCGAGCACGTCGTCGATCGCAGAGAACAGGCCGTCCAGCATCTTCGCCGCACCGGGGATCCCGGCCCTCAAGCCGCTGAACATGCTGGGCAGTCCCTTGCTCAGCAGGCCGCCGATGCCGTCGCTGAACGCACGCAGGGTCGGACCGCTAGCGGCGCCGAAGTCGAGCAGACTGCGGGTGAAGGGGCCGAGCGAGGATGTCATCTCGCGGACGAACTGCGAGCCGAGCTTCAGGTTGGCCTGCAAGTCGTCCTGGAAACCGGAGTCCTTCAGCATCCGGCCGACGCCCTCGGCAGCATCTCCGAAGGCCTCGCCCATCTCGGTCATGTGCTTGCCGAGGATCTTGACCACCGGCCCGGCATCCTTCACCGCCCGGGTGAAGCCGGGAAGCATGGCCTTCTGGACCTCGCGCCCGATCGGCGCGAACTCCTTCTTCAGTCCCACGACGGCCTTGGTGAAGGCGCGCTGCGCGGGGCTGAGCTTCTTGAGGGCCTCCTCGTACTTCTTCTGGTCCTTGCCCGCCTGCTCCAGCGCGTCGCCGACCCCGGCGAACCCGAGCTTGAGGGTGCCTGCGGCGAGCCCCGCCCCGGCCATCATCGGAACCAGGGCACCGAGAGCGGGGAGCGCGGACAGGGCGGCGGCCACGCCCACGCCCTTCAGGGCCCCCATGAGGCCCCCGGCCCCACTGGCCGAGCTGAGGGACTCGGTGGCCCGTGAAGCGGCTCCAGAGGCGTCGTCGGCAGCCCGGCGGAAGTCGAGCAGATTGCTCCGTGCCTCGTCCGTCCGGAGGTTGACCGTGACGGTTTGCGTTCGCGCCCGGGTGAGGAGCGCGAGATCGTCGGCCGCCACACGGGTGTCCGCGTCGGCGTTGATGGAGACCGTGCGGGGCCGCGTCAGGTAGTTCAGATCGGCCTGTACGGCCCGGTAGGCGCCCCGGTCGATGACGGGGCGGATGGTGACGTCCAGCGTCCCCTGGAGGCCGCGCAGCTCGGTGGAGAGCCCGGCCTTCATGGCCTGGCCGTACCGCTTGCCGATCTGGTGGCCCTTGGAGGCGGCAGACGCCTCGGCCGTGTCCAGTGAGCGACGGAGAGCGTTGTCGATGCCCGAGAAGTCGAGCGCCTGGGTCATCGACCGGGACAGGGTGCGTCCCAGCTTCTGGCCCAGGCGCTCCATGGCGGGCGTCAGTGCGGCATCGGCCTGAGCGGCGAAGCCCGAGGTTTCGGGGACGATGCTCACTTCGACACGGCCGACGGTGGTGGTCATCGCCCCTCCGATTCAGTTGTCGGGCGGGGCCTGGCCTTCACCGTCAGGAAGCCGCTGTTTCTTCGGCAGCCACCCGTTGGTGCTCCGCGAGGGCAGCCGCCAGCTTCTTTGCGTACTCGGTGTCCTGAGAGCCGGGCTTGGTGGCCTCGTGGTACTTGCGGGCCCGTTCGGCCCGTGCCACGGCAAGCTCCCGGTCCGCCTCGATCTGCTCGGGGGAGCGGCGGTCCGGCTCTTCCCACAGAGGGAGGTCGGGGACCTTGCCCTCGATGTGGTGTCCGGCCCAGGCGATGCGGGCTTGGAACTGCGCCACGGCGAGCAGCTCCCGCAGCATGTAGTCCGATTCGGTCCAGCGGCGGCGCCCATGGTCGCCAGCCATGGCGGACTTGGTCATGGAGTCGTACGGGAGGGCGAGCACGAACTCCCACAGCTCCAGCCAGGACATGGTCCCGGTGCCGGACTCATTGCGGTGGAACTCGTTGAGGGACCGCCCGGGGAAGTACCGGGCGATGTCCGCTCGCAGGTCGGAGGGGTGCTCCTCGATCAGTCGGAGGAGCTGGTCGATTCCCCCGTGCTCACACCGGCGTCGGCCTGGAGCGCGTCGAAGATGTCGAGCAGGTCACCGGTGGTGAGCCCCAGCTCGAAGAGCCGCTCGGTCTTCTCCTTGCCGAGCAGGATCTCCGTCTGCGCGATCAGGTCGTTCTTGTCGGGGAGCGACTGGATCTTCTTGTACGTCGCGATCGGGAGCCAGTTGAACAGGGGGAAGACGAACTTCTCGTCCTCCACGATCACTTCCAGCTCCTTGGTGCCGGTGGCCTCCAGACGCTGGGCGCGCAGGGTCTCCAGCTTGATGCGCTTGCGGTTGGGCTGAGTCATGTCGGCACTCCTCGTGCTCTCGCGGGTCTGCGCGGGTCAGGGGAAGCACTGGCCGAGGAGCAGACCCGCGAAGGACTCCCCGGCCAGTGGATTGAGGTGGACGCATGGGGACTTCACGGCAGAGGCCGTGATTCACTGCGCGTCCAGAAGGGGTCAGGCCGGGAGCGGGACCTTCCCGAGCATGTAGTTGATGGCGCTGACGCCGGACGCAGCCTCCAGGGCGGTGAACGTCAGGTCGTAGCTGACGGTCTGGTCCGCCTTGTAGACGATGTCGCCCTTCGCGGTGACCTCGGCACGGGCGACGGTGATCCGCTTCGGGTAGTCGCCGTCGATCACGTCCATGCCGAGTGCGTAGTACAGCGGCTCCGGGTTCTCCGGCTCGTTCCAACTGATGAACTGGGTGTCGCCAGTGCCGGACGAGGTCATGTCGGCGATGTCCACGCCGTAGAAGAGCGAGACCGTGTGGGCCTTCGTCTCCTGCGTGACGATCTTGAAGGTGTTGGTCCGGTTGGTGATCTGGGTCCGGAGGGGGCGCTTCCTGCCCCAGCCCTTGAACTCCTGGCGGTCCTCGTTGAGGGATTCCGTCAGGCCGTCCTCGGTGCAGTAGCCGAGGTCGATCCAGTTCGCACCCCAGGGGGTGTACGGCTCGGTGGGTGCGGTGGTGCCGACCGGGGCCACGTAGACCGCGCCCGTGACGCCAACCCTCACCTGCGTGTTGTCAGCAGACATGGATTCTTCTCCTGTGGTTGTCGCCATCACGAAGACGGGCATGGCCAGTTCCGTTCGAGGCGGGGATGCCTGACAGGCCGGGATGGCCCATGGCGTCGCGGGTCAGACAGGGCGAACGCGGAGGCCGACGATCAGGCCGATCCGCGTGACGTTGGTGTTGGGCTCCTCGGGGCGAACCGCAGGGCCCGTCTCCTCCCAGGTGCGCAGCACGAAGCCGCCGTCCCGGGAGGTGCCGTGCATCTGCTCGAAGGCGGCACGGACTTGGGCGACCGCGTCAGTGGCGGCCACCCGGCTGGACGTGTTGGCGCCCTCAGTTGCGTAGACGTCCAGGGAGATCCGGGCCTCGTCGTGGAGGCTCCGGCCCTGGGAAGTCCTGGTGACGCGTACGCCCCCGATGCGGTTGACCCAGATGAAGGGGAGCGCCTCGGTGAAGGCGCCTCCGTCCGGCCGCACGGTGGAGGCTTCGTACCCGAGCACTTCGAGCAGGTGGTTCACGACCATCTGCTCCGTGTCCGGGAAGACCAGAGAGGTCAGGGGAACGGTCACCGCGGCCTCCTGGTCCTGCTAGTCGGCCGAGGTCTTGCCCCGGCGCTTGACGGGCTCCGGCGGGGCCTCAGTGGCCTCGTGCGGGGCTTCGGGGGGTTGGACGACCTCGGGGAGCCGCCCGAGCCGGAGCACAGGCTCAGCGCCCTCCAGGTGGCCGATGCCGCTCTGGACGAGATCCCTGACCTCGTCGTCGCGGACCTCGACCACGTCACCGGGCCATCGGCCCTTGTACGGGAAGGTGAGCTTGAAGGTGGCCATGGATCAATCCCTTGCGGCATCGAGTGCGGTGGCGATCGTGTTGTGCGGGGCCTGCTCCCGGGTGCCGAGTTCGACGTACACCGAGTACTCCAGGTCGGAGACCACGAGGATCTCTCCGTCGGAGCCGTCCTCGGCGTGAATCGAGTCCCGGAAGCGACCGGAGTCCACGGGGGCAGTCGCTTGAGCGACGTCCACCACGCGGCCGGCTCGCTCGTGCAGGTCCTGCTGGACGAAGTCCTCGAAGCCCAACGCCTCGATCGCGACCTTGTTGGGCTGGAAGGCGCCCATCAGCCGGTGACCTCTCGCAGGACGATCCGCATGTGGTCGAGCTGGGCGATGGGCCCGGCTCCGCGCTGGACCTGGGGCTTGCCGTGAACCCTGTACGTGACGCCGTCCACCTCGGCCTGGTCGACAGCTGTGACGACGGCCTCGGGCGGGAGGAAGACCTCCAGGTCGGTGATGACCTGATCGCCCTGCTGCTCGGTCTCGGTGGAGCTGAGGAACTGCACGCGGGCTCGGTAGGTCGTCCGCTCCGCGTCGGACCAGTCGACGACCCGGTTGTTCTGGCGGTCCCTCGTGGCTTCGGGCCGGGTCAGGATCGTCACGTCGTCAGTGGGGAGGAGCAGCATGGCTCACCCCCAGACGCGCGGGAAGACGGGCAGGAGCCCCTTCACCTGGAGCAGGTCCAGCAGGTCCTGGGAGACCCGGGGGGTCGTCCCCTTGCCGTCACGGCCTCCTAGGGCCCGGACGATGCTCTGGTTCCCCAAGGTCATGGAGGCCACGTTGGCGTTGGCCCCCGTCTCGTCTCCAAGGGCGCCGATGTACTGCGCTTGGATGCAGACGGCCTCCCGGAACACTGCCGCGAGGGCGGGGTCCGTGGGGAGGCCGTCTGCGTTTGTCTCGTACACGGCTCCGGTGAGGAGCCTGTCGAGCTTGGTGGACGCTCGGTCCAGGAGCCGGGAGGCGTTGGCCGGGACCGGATCCGGATCGAGGTAGTCGGTGAACTCCTCCACCGTGGCGTACGCCATGGCGGCCTCCTTCCTGACGTCAGAGCGACAGGCAGGCGACCGTCACGGAGGCCACGGCGCTGAAGTCGACGAACACGGTGTCCGTGCCGTCCGGCTGCTCGTAGTCGTCCGGGAAGGGGCCGAAGAACCTCTCGGCACTGGCGGCCACCGTGGCGGTGGGGGCGGTGACGGCCTGGCCCTGCACGGTGCGACCGATCTTGAGCGTCACGGTGATCGAGGCCCCCGAGGCGTTCTTGACGTGGAGCACCTGCTTGCCGCTGGAGCGGAGGGAGACCCCCGCCACGTCCGGCGTCACGTAGGTCGCGGTCAGGCCGGTGGTGGCGAACCGCTGCGGGGTCAGCGCAGTACGCGCCATGGTTGTCCTCCTTGGAGGCGGCTGACGCCGCTACTGGACCTTGATGTTGCGGAAGACGGCCGCCGCCTTGGTGGCCTTGAGGACCACGGCGATCGGGCCCATCTCGACCTCGCCCTTCTTCACGGCGCCGGCGGTGGTGAAGTCCGGGAGGTAGGTGGAGACGATCTGGCCACCGACCGTGGTGACGCCGTGGAAGCCGTCCAGGCCCATGCGGACCGCGTACAGGTCGGTGAGCCCCGAGACGGCGCTGTTGCCCGTCTGGGCCACCGCGACGGCCGGAGAGGTGCCACCGGTCAGGGAAGCGCCCGAGGCGGTCACGCCGACCGACAGGTCCGCGAGGTCACCGGTGAAGGTGAGGGTCTTCACGGTCGTGCCGGAGACGGTCGCGTTGCCGGTGCCCACGTTGGAGAGGCCGGTGATTGCGCTCTGCACGGTGGAGGCGTTGGCGTTGTACGCGATGCCCGAGGTGGTCTGGGTGCTGCCGCCGACGGTGACGCTCACCGTGTAGGTGCCGCCCGTCGGGGACCCGGTGACCTCCAGGGTCCAGGTCGAGCTGTCCGGGTCCCGGGTCTCGATCGGGATGATCGGGGCCGAGGTGCCGGGCTTCTCGCCGGGGTCGACGAACACGATGTTGCCGTACTGCTCGCGCACGATGGGCCGGCCGCCGGGGCCGAGGAGACCGTCCACCGGGCTCTGGACGTACTGACCCGCACGCCGGGCGAGCGCACGCACACGGGCCAGGGCGGTCTTGTTGCCGAGGACCATGGTCGGAGCGCCGTCCAGCAGGGAGAGCCACTCGTCCAGCGTGTCCAGGGCCACCTGGGCCGAGGCCGGGTTGGTGTCGAAGTCCGACCAGTTGGTGGTCTGGGTCGCGCGGAACTCCGTGTCGGAGCCCCGGAGCGCCTTGTCCAGGCCGTCGAAGCCGTTCTCCGCGTCGGCGTCCTCGCCGCCGTCCACGTCGCCGTTGATGACGGCGTCCTGGAAGCGGGTCTTGGTCGCCTTGATCTTCTGGGCCATGTTCAGCGCCACGGCGCCGGACGCGGCCGGGCCGACCTTGGCGATGACGCGGTCAACCTCGAAGCTGCCACCGAGGACGGCCAGGTCGACGCTGTAGCGCTGCGTCTGGACGTTGCTCGGGGCGTACTCGGTGTTGAGCGCACGGAAGGCCGCGGTGGGCTGGGTGACCAGACGGCGGTAGCCGTAGGTCAGGGTTGCGCCGCCACCGGCAGGGTTCACGACGTCGTCGAAGGTGAGCGCGTCCAGGACGGCGCTCTCCTTCCGGAACTCGTCGATGACCTGGACGTCTACGGCGTCCGTGGCGTTGTTCTTCGCCTCGCTCAGGGTGACGGGCATGGGTTCTTCCTTTGATCAGTTGCCGCGCATCCGTGCTGCCACGGCGTCGGCGAGGTTGGTGGGCTTGCGGGCTCCTTCGCCGCGCCCGGACATCTCCGTCCCGCTACGGGCGGGAGGGGCGGGGGCGGTCTTGAGCTTCGGGTTCGACTCGACAGCTGCCTTGATCGCGTCGCCGACCTTCGTGGCGAAGTCGTCGGCGTCCGGGTCCAGGTCATCGACCTGCTTCAGGAAGCCCCGGCTGTCGAGCAGGGCGTCCGCGTCCGCGCTGTGCTTGGTGGCGGCTCGGTACACCGCCAGCTCCACCGCGCTCTGTCGGGCCTTGCCCTGCGTGGCGGTGAGCTGCTGTGTGAGCTTCTCGGCGTCCGGCTTGCCGTCGTCGAGCTTGATGCCCGCCTTCTCGGCCAACTGGGCCAGCAGGGCGGACTGTCGCTGGAGTTCGGTGGTCGTGCTCTTCGAGCGGTCCTCGTGCTTGCGGGCCTGGGCCTTCCACTTCTCGGCCTCGGCCTGCCAGTTCGTCTCGCCGCTCTTGCTGCCCTTGTCGTCCTTGACGGACTCGGGCTGGGCCGTGCCCTCGGGAGGCGTGGTGCCCTCCGGGGGAATGCCGGGGTTCTCCGCGCCCGTGCCGGGCTCTGCGGGTGTCGCCATGGTCGTGCTCTCCCTTGTCGGGTGGGGGTGCCCATGCGGGCTCAGCGGGCCACCAGCGGCTCGCTGACGTCTTCGTTGACCTGTGAGCCCTCGGGGCTCTTCTCGGGCTGTCCAGCGGGCTCCTGAGCCCTCGCGGGGTGGGTCGGCTGGGGCTTGGCCTCGGCCTGGTCGGCCTTGATGCGCGCGACCTCTTCGAGGACCTGCTCATCCCGCCAGTCGGGGTTGAGGCGACGGACCTTCTCGTACGTGGAGATGGCCCCGGCGGTGTTCAGGTCGTTGAGCTGACGGGCGGTCTCGCCCGGGTCGGGCGTGACGACGTCGGGGAACTCCACGTCGGGGATCTGGGGGACGACCTGGGACCGGAAGACGGTCCGGTCGATCTCCAGCAGCACGCCGAAGAGGTGGGCTAGGGCGGGACGCCAGTAACTGGTCTTGTTCGCCCGGGTCGTGAGGGACTGACGCTCCCGAGCAGCGATCTCGGTCGCCGTCGGGTTGCCGCTGCCCTCGCTCGTCACGCCGAAGGTCTGAAGGCTGTACCCGGCACCGAGGATGATTCGTTCGGCCAGGTCGGCACAGAGGGCGCGGTGCTCCTCGGTGCGGATGTTGAACTGGACCTGCTCGATGACCGAGCCCTTGTCCTCGCCGGGCTCCAGGTTCAGCGGGGCGAACAGCTCACGGTCGATGTCGAAGTGAGCACCCTGGCCCTTGCCGAGGTTCTCCAGGACCTCTGTCCCGACCAGGAGTCGGGCTTTGCCCGTACGCAGGTCGCGCATCCAGTCGCTGTACGCCTCGTCCAGAGCGTCCATAAGCGCTTCGACACCGGAGAAGTCCGAGCGGCCGAGGTTCGCGGCTGCGGGGAGGTGACGCCAGAGCTTGTTCGGCTTCAGGTTCGGGATGTACTGCGCCGTGAGCTTCGGCGTCCCGGTCGGGATGCCGTCGCCGTCGATCACCAGGTCCGCGAGACCAGCCGTCTCCGGGAAGTCCGTCAGGGCCATCTGGACACCCAGCTCGTTCGCCGAGCCGATCCACACGGAGTGCCTGATCCAGCCCGGCTCGTGCCGTTCGAGCTGCCGGACAACGGTGTTTGCGTCCTCGCGGATCACGTTCCAGAACGTGACAGCGCTCAGCCGGCCCCACTTCCACTCGGGGACAGCGATGTCGGGGGAGGCCGCGACCAGCCAGGGCTTGTCCTGGATGCTCTGGTCCCAGACCACACGGAGGTACACCCCGCCGAGGGCGGCCGACATCTCGGCGGCCTCCCGCAGGACGGCGTACGTCGTGTCGTCGGCGAGCTGGTCCAGGCGCTCCTGGGTGGCCGCGTCGTCCACGGTGAGGTTCAGCGGTGCCCCGAAGAGCAGGTTGGCGCTGACGGCGGCGATTGCCCCCGCGAGCGGCACATGGAGCTTGGAGGGCCGCTCACCCATCGGGGTGGGCTGACCCCAGAACCACCGCCCCAGACGGGCCAGGAGGCCCTTCCGGCGCGCGGCGGGCCTGTCGTTCGGGGCGTTGAGGTACGCGTCCGTCAGGCCCTCGGGGGTCCCGGCATACCAGGCGCTCCAGATGTCCTGTTGGGCGAAGACATCGGCGAGTTCCGGAGGAGGCCATGCGGTGCCCATCACGCCACCTCCTCGAAGTTGAGTTCGACGTGGGGACGCCAGATGTGCTGAGTCGTCTTGATCGCGTAGCGGAGGGCATCCACGCTGTGGTCGTCCTGCTTGAGGGGCTTGTCCTCGCCGAGGAGGGACGCCTTGGGGTCCCAGACGTACGAGGCCATCTCGTCCAGCAGGTGAGTGCAGCCGCGATGGATGCGGAGCTTGTCGGCGGCCAGCAGGTTGGCCACGATCCGGATGCCCGACAGGACCTTGTTGTGGGCCCGCATCGAGCCCAGGCCGTCTAGCTGGAGCTGCTTCCGGAGGGAGGCGGCCGACGGGTCAACGATCAGCCGGGGCGGCTCGATCCCCTTGTCCCTGCTACCGGGGACGGTGAGGGTGCGCATCCAGGTCCGGAGGCGCTGGGAGATCTGCCCGTCGCTGAGCTGCTCCTCGGTGTGGCCGTCATGACGCCACTCGTTCGTGACGTAGACGCACCCGTCGGAGCCGATGCCCACCAAGAGGGCGGCCGTGGCGTTGCTCGTTCCGTAGTCGAGTCCGACCCCGAGCCACTGCACGATCTCCGGGACGATGTCGACCACGTGACGTTGGTCGTCGAAGACCTCGTACACCGCGCCCTCGGCTATGCACCACTCACCGAGGATCAGCCGCTTGTACAGCAGCGGCGTGGCCGCGTACTCCGCCTTGCGCTGCTGCACGTACGTCGGCGTCAGGGTGGGGTTGTCGTCGATGACGAACGTCAGCCGGGCCAGGTCCAGGTCGTTGCCGGGCGTCCGGACCTCACCGGTCCTCGTCAGGTGCACCCGGGCCTTGTCGAGGTACTTCTTCTTCAGCCAGTGGTTGGCGCTGTCCGGGTTGCTCGTCCCGATCAGGCGCGGGTTCGCGTCCGACATGCGGGAGGTGAGCATCGAGAAGAAGCTCTCCGGCATGGTGGACAGCTCGTCCACGTACGCACCGACCAGGGAGAGACCCCGGATCTTGTCCTTGCTGCTCTCGTCGTTGCCGCTCGCGATGATGATGCGGCGGCCCAGGAGCGTCAGGACGCCCTTGCCCTCGTTGTACGAGCAGAGCTGGGTGCCGAGAATGCTTACGAGTTCGTCGATGCAGTTCTGGCGAAGGGTCCTGGTGGTCTTCCCCGCCATCAGCAGGTTGCCGGGCGGCCCGTTGCGTACGAAGTCCAGCCAGTCGATCAGGGACGTGATGGTCTTCGCGGAGCGAACCGATCCCTCGTAGATCGTGATCTGGTGCTGACGGCTGATCTGAACACCCAGGCGCTGCTTTGCGGTCAGCGGCTGGAGGTCCACGGCCTACTCGTCCTGCTCGGGACGCTCGCTCAGCATCGCTCCGAGGAAGCGGTCCATGGCCGAGAGGTTCTTGTCGTCGTGCTCCGCGTCGAACTGGGCGAGCTTCAGGGCGCGGTCCAGGGCCTGGGTCGCTGCGGACGTCAGGTCCTTGGTCTCCCGGGCCGGAGGCTCCTGGAGCCACTCGGCAACGGGCGCCCCGGTGTGGGTCCAGCCCGTCACCAGGTACCGGCTCTCGGCACGGTCGAGCTGGTGGTTGAAGAAGTCCATCAGGCGCTGCTGGGCCTGCTGACGCTGGTCCTTCAGATCGACCTGACGGGCGTCCGTGGCGGCCCTGACGGCCTCCCTGTCGAAGGAGAGCCCGAGGCGCCGCGCGTGGTTCGTGATGGTGCCGACGGCGAAGCCCATCTGACGGGCGATGGCGTTGCGGCTGACGCCGTCAGCGTGGAGCTGACGCAGAGTCGCTTCGTCTGCTTCGGAGAAGGTGCGGGCCATGGCCGGCTCACCCCCTCACGTGCGTGTGGTGACGGGTGACCGGTCAGGGGCTGACGGCCGTCAGGAGGTCTTCGCTCCAGAGATTGTTGATGTTCAGGCTCGGGTAGGTCCTGTTCGTAGGGCTTCCAGGAGGGGGCGTAGCGCCGGAAGCTCACCACTGCTCGTCAGACGAAAGGACTGACCGGTTCCTTCCGAGAGTCGGAGGAACCCAGTCGGGCGGGCGTGACCAAGGAACCCAGGCATGTACAGACGTGCCGGGATCTTGGCACGCCTGTTGGCCCAAGGTCCCGGGGAAAGGGACCAAGCAGTGCACACCCTTAACGCGGCTCTTGGTGCAGCCGCCGCAGCCCTCGCGCTCGGAGCCGAGGTCATCCGCTTCCTTCGTGACCGCCGGGACCAGAGGAGGTCCCAGGCGTCCGAGGAGGCTGAGGACGAGAGCTGACTGAGCCGGCCGTCTGGCGCTCCGGGGCAGGGCGTCAGGCGGCCGTCAGATGAGGGTGGTCTTCACGGGCCTGTCATGGCCCCAGGCCTTGAACTCGTCCAGGCTCTCGGCCTTCGCCTCGTCCCGAACCCTCTTGGCGAACCGGGCCAGCTCCAGGAGCGTGCAGGTGACCTTGGAGTCCAGAGGGGTCCGGCTGATGCGCTTGACCTCATCCGGGTACTTCAGCTCGATCTCGCTCACGCGGGCCGATTGGAGGAACTCGTACAGGTTCTGGTTCTCGACGGTGGCCATGGGGCCTCCTTGCTGTTCGCGGGCCGGGTGTGCTGACGGCCGTCAGACGAAACTCACGGCTAGATCACGACTCGGACGTATGTGTAGATCGCATGTATGTCTCATGCATACTCTGTGCCGCCCGACTCCTCGTGCACGACGTAGTTGCCGGTCAGGGCTCCAAGGAGGCTGTCGTGGAGAACCCGTCGCCACTTCCCCCGAACGTTCCCCCGCGCCCGTCTGGCGCTCCTACAGCGCACACCACGGCTAACTCGACGGACTCGCCGGACGGCTGGCGGGACGAGTACGAGAACGACCCGGAGTACCAACGCATCCTGGCGGGGGTGGAAAGGCCTTGGTGGAAGCGGCCGGTGGCCCTGTGGGGTGGCGTTGTCGCCGTTGCCGTTGGTTCGTTCTTCCTGGGCGGTGCAGTCCTGGGGTCCGGCGACAACTCGGGCAGTCCTTCCCAGGATTCCTGGGTGCAGGATCAGGTGGACGACCAGCCGCAGGGCAACCAGCCGGCCGGGATATCCCTCGCGCAGAAGAGTCAAATCCTGAGCAAGTACTGCAATCGGCAGGCTGGCGGTCCGTACAACGTGTCGGAGGCTGCGCTCCTGGAGTGTCTACAGAGCTACGAGGTGACGGACCAGGGCATGGTCATGCCGAAGTAGCCCAGGGCTCCTGGATCAGGCGGCACGGACCAGCACGCGTCCGGCCTTCGCCCTCGTGGCCATCTCGGCCCTCGCGACGTCCAGATGGCGGAAGAGCTTCTGGCCTCGGTGATCGAGGCCCTCGACTTTCAGGTGGCCTCTGCGGATCCACGAGTAGACCGTCTGCGGGCTGACGCCCGTCAGGTCGGATGCTTCTCGGATCGTCAGCCAAATCTCGTCCTCCACTGAAGCCCTCCCGTGCACATGCGAAAAGCCCCGCATCTCCAGAGGAGTCGGGGCCTGCATGAGGACGTACGTGTCCTGTTGATCGCGATTATGCGGTGCACTAGTACAAAGTGCAAGCACCCGTTCTGACGGGCGTCATGACGCCGGACCGTCGTCGTCGGCGTCCTCCTCGCGGGGGTCGACGTTGGCGGGGTCGGGGTCCTGCATCAACTCGAAGCGCCGCCGTTCGGCCAGCTCGTGCTGGGCGGCCCTGCGCTGCTTCTCTTCTGTCCGCTCGGAGAGCGACGGAAGGGGATCGGAACGGATGTAGGCCGACAGGAGGTCGGTCAGCTCGTCCGTCAGCTCCGCGAGCCAGCTCACCGCGAAGAAGTGCCGGACACCGGCGGCCCTGAACCGGCGCATGACGATCAGGAGGGACTTCACGCGGTTGCGGAGTTCCCGGTTCGGGATGCGGGCCACAGCCCTCTCGACGTTCTCCATGTGGCCGAACACGGTGTCCAGGTACGACGCCCGCTCGTCCGTGGGCATCGTGGCGACGTCGCTCCTGACCGAACCCAGGAACTCCCCGAGCGTGATCAGCTCGTTCAGGGCCTTGTCCGCTGCTTCCTGGCCGATCTCCGCGAGGCGGGCCTCCCGGGCCAGCTTCCTCTGGTGGGACAGGGTGAGCCACACGCCCCCGAAGGACGCCGCACCACCCACGAGGGCACCGCCGAAACCGATGAGACCGGAGAGCACTTCAGGTTGCATGACGATCATCATGCCGACGGGGCCAACCTCATGGGGCTGAACCCGTCAACTCCTCCACCGTCGGCCCAGTTGCCGAGGACGGGCCATTTGCACGAGGGACGTCGTGACGGTCAGAGTCGGCTGTCCGCGTCGTAGGCCCAGAACTCGCTGATGTTGCCGATGGCCGTTCTGAAGGCTTCGGTCTCCTCGGGGAGCCGGCGTGCTCCTCGTCGGACTGCACCTATGCAGTCGACGGCGTGTTGGAGTACCTCCCGGATCACCGGAGCGGATTCGGGATACTCGTGACCGCCAGGGCCATCGAAGACCACGTAATGCCAGTCCGCCAAGATGTCGACCGTGGAGTTCAGCCGCTTCCTCAAGTCCTTGTGGTGGAAGAGCGGGATGGTGAGCTTGAGGACATCCACTTGGTCTGTCATGTCGCTCTTCCAGGACTCGGGCGCGTCCCCGCTCACGTACTCGGGCTCCTTCCTGAACAGTCGGAGCAGGGTCAGCAGCGCTCTCCCGCACTCCTTGGTGGCGTGGTCGAGTTGCTTTTCCCGCTCCTGGCGATTTACCTGCCATCGGATGCCCAGGAAGGCCACCACCGCACCGAGGAGCGTCCCTGTGAGGCCCACCAGGGCGACGGTGTAATCCTTGTTCAACCCGAAGAGGGCGATTGTCATGTGATTCACGCCGTCATCATGCCGACGGTGGCACCCTCAAGGGCTGATCCCGTCAACTTTTCCGTACTGGCTCACCGGTTGGCCGACGAGTCCGTCGACTGACGGCTCGGGCGAGGTGCGTCTCATCCGAACGGGTTGCCGCCTTGGGCCTGGACTCCGGCGGTAGCCGCTGCCAGGTAGGCCGCGAAGGTCTCTCGCTGGTTCCACGTGAAGAGGACGGTTCGCGAGTTGTTCGCGATGGCCTTCTGTGCCTCGGCCGTGGCGATCCTGAGCTGTCCCCGGTCCTCCTCGGTGGCGAGCTGTACGTACCCGTTCACGAGTCGAGTCGGCTCCTTGGACTGCACCTTGATGACGTCACCGAGGGGGATCACGGCGTCTTTGGCGCCGGTCACCTTCCCCATGAGCTTGCGCTTGATCTGAGCGCGATCTGCGTAGAGCGTCACGGTCGCGACGTAGCCCTTGAAGATCTGTGCTTCGGGCTTGGGTGCGGGCGCACCCTTCGAGAGGTCGTATGCCATCGGGACAGTGTGCCGCTTTGCCTGTCGCGTTGTGGACGCTATGCCCGAAGCCCTGGCGTCTGCTGGCCGTTCACCCGTTCCTGGAGCGGTCAGCTCTGGTGCGGGCAGCCGGATACCCACCAGCCGCAGGAGGAGCAGTACTGGTACGTCGGGTCGGCTTCGCAGTAGGTGGGTGCGAGGCGGACGAGGATCTTCTTCAGCAGGTTCATCAGCCCTCCTCGTGCGCCTTGATCTCGTTCACGAGGTCCCGAAGCTCCTCGGGGCTCACGCCTCCGGCCTCGGCGGCCTGGGTGGCGGAGACGACGATCGTGTGGGCGTAGTCGGTGGAGCCGTCCGCCATCGCCTGGCGGTACATCGCTGCGTAGTCCATGAACTGTCCTCAGTCTTCGGTGGGCCGGACGACGGTCACGTGCGTCCGGTTGGGCTGTTGGGGGTCGGGGGTGAAGGTGGCCGTAGCCCCTCCCCCGAGGTCGCGGACGTAGGGCGTAGTAGCTGTAGCCGTAGCTGGGTTGACCTGCGGCTCTACGCCTTGGGGAGAGGGGCTCACAGGGGCGGGGGAGGGGCTGCCGGGGATGTCCTGGCGGTGGACCCCCACGGCCACCCCGATGCCCTGCACACGGACGCTGTGGCGCGTGGGGATCCCCGCGGCCTCCATGAGGCGCCGGACGTCCTTGACGCTCCAGGTCCTCCCCGGGGTCTCCTTCGTGAGCTGCTGGGCGACCTGGGAGAGGTGGACTCCCTTGCGGTCTCCGGCCAGCTCCCAGAGGAGATCCGCGAGGTCGTCGGGGTGGAGGTCGGGCTCCTTGGCCTCGGACTTTTCCTGGGCCGGCTGTGCTGCTCGCCAGGCGGCGATGCACCAGATGACCACCAGGAGCCACATGAAGGCCCGGGAGGCGGACAGGAGCCCCCAGAGGACTCCCCCGGGGATCGTGAGGAATATGACGCGGACCACGTAGTCCGAGACCTTCTCGCCCGCCTTGAGCCACGCGGTGATGCCTCGGGCCGTACCGACGGTCAGGGCCGAACTCCCCTTGGCGAGGCGCTCCATGACCTTCCGGAACCTGGTCACAGGACCACGCCCGTGATCTTGTCGCCGACGGTGTTCGTGATCGTCACGAGGGCGACCGAGGCCATCCCGCTGAACCCGGCGCTCAGGCCGAGCATGACGCCCGCCGTGACGCCTGCCGCGATCTTCCCCTTCAGGAGCTTCGCGCCGCTCTTCCACAAGGCGACACAGACCACGAAGTAGATGCACAAGAGTGCGCATCCGCCGGGCGACAGGGCCTTGAGGCCGGACCGCGTCACCTCGGGCGTCACGGTGCCCGTCGCGGCCGTCAGGGACCAGTTGCCGATCAGGCTTCCGGTGTTGAGCAGGAACCCGGCAGCCGTGCCGATCAGTCCTCCGGCAGCCGTGATCGCGATCATTCCGAGGGACATCGAGCTGAGCAGCGGGATCAGGGCCTTCGGGTCCCGGCCTCCTCCGCCACCGGGTCCAGGACCCTTCCCGCCACCGCGCCACCACTTCGTGAGGTGCCAGGCCAGGATCCCCAGGCCGATGGTGACGGCGCCGAGACTGACGGTCGCCGTGGTGACGCTGTTCATGCGGGGCTCCCGGTCATCATGCGGACGAAGGCAGAGAGCAGGGGCAGGGCGCCGACGGCCCCCAGGGCTGCGGTCCACACGAAGACGCGGGTGACGAACCGCTGACGGATGTGGTCGAACCACAGAGCCGCACAGAGGGCCGCTCCGGCCATGAACCAGGCGCCGGGCTGGCCCTGCTCCGTGCGGACGTCCCGGAGGGCTCCGGCCCACCAAGGGGCCGTGATGACGGAGACGAGCAGGCACTTGGTGTTCCGGCCGAGCTGGAGCCAGCGGAAGTCCCAGCGGCTCTCCTCGGGCTGCTCGGTGGTGAGGTGGACGTGGACCTCGGTCGGAGCGCACCCGGCGCTGTACGGCGGGTAGTTCGGGGGATCGGGGATCTTGTCGGTCATGGCGACCTCCGGGCAGGTGGGCGCGCGTGCTCAAGCTGATGGCGAGCGCAGCGCGCCGATGGGTGTGGTTCAGGCCGCGATGGCGTCCGGGAGGTCCTTCAGGTGGGGCTCAGCCAGCTCGACGCGCTTCCTGCTCTCGCGTGCGGTGCCTTCGCTGTTGGGGAGACCCGCGTCAGTCAGGGCCGCCACCATGTGACGGGTGGCCGGACGCCGGTTGCCCAGCTCGTCGTAGAGAGCCCGGATGACCTGGTCGATCCGGTCCCGCTGCGTCAGCTCCTGACGGGGCTTCTCCGGCTCCGTGACGGGCTCCGGCTCCTCCGTCACCTCGGGCTCGTCCTCGGGGGCCTCGTCGGCCTCCTGGGGCTCCTCCGAGGCCTCGTGCTCGTCGGCCTCCATGACGGGCGTCACGAGCGGGACTGACGGCACTGGCGGAGCCGTCAGGGCGTTCTGGCGCGAAGGTTCGGGCGCCACGGTCTCCAACGATTCCTGGACAGCCGGCGCAGGCACGCTGACGGGTTCCTCCACCCTCACGGCCTTGGGCGTCAGGCGCGTCGCGGCGGCCGTCAGGTGCAGCGTGTGAGCGGCCACCAGAGGAGGCACGGCGCTGACCGCCACGACGACGGCGGGGGACTTGTCCAGGTACCCGGCCTCGATCAGGTGGGAGGCGACTTGGGCCGTCATGGCCAGTGCGAGGGCGATCAGGGCACCGGCGTTGGCCTGCTTCCGCTCGGTGCTGCCCTTCGGGAGGGAGCCCGCGATGGCAGCGGCGACGGAGGCGTACAGGCTCAGGACGCCCGGCATGATCAGGGCGAAGCGCCAGTCCCACCCGGCCAGTACGGCGAGGCGGTACTCACCGGGGGCGCTGAGGGCGAGGGCCGCCGCGAGGACGGCAGGGCGTCCACCGGTGATGGCGGCGCGGACGAGTAGGGGTAACGGGGTTGTCGGAACGGCAGTTGACCCTGACGGCGTTAAGGGCGCCAGGGTAGGTTCGAGCTTGGGCACGGGAGGACTCATCTCCGGTGTCTAGGGGGCCGGGCTCAGCCGCCAAGCACGCGCCCGGCCCCCGCTGACGGTCTTCGGTTATCTGTGCAACAGATTAGCGGTATCCGCTGACGGGCGTCAGGGGTTGACGCTCAGGCCGTCAGGCCCTGCGCCTGGCTCTGCACCAAGAGCCGGTAGTCGCGCTCGTCCAGCCGGACCGAGGGACACAGCGCGCACTCAGCCGACCAGTCCCCGGGAAAGTGCCTGACGAGCGTCAGACCTTCGCATGACGGGCACGTGACGCCCCTAAGCAGCTCCTTGCGCGGCTGTGTCATGGTGATCCGCTGGACCGTGTGGACCAACGCCCTGATCTCCTCGGCGAACTCGACAACCCAGGGCTGATCGCAGATCCAGGGGAGGTGGGCCGTCAGCATGGCCGTCATGGCCGTCACGTTCGTCTTGACGTGGTCCAACGCCCTTTCCTCGGAGACCGCCTGGCACCACGATTCCAACAGCGCGAGGAACGGCGTCTCGCCCGTCTGGTCCCGGGCGTCAGTGACGGGCTGACGGCTCGCGGGACCGAGCAGATTCAAGACCCTCTCATCGCCCGGTACAGGGGCGTGCAGACGCTTCGAGGAGCGCCCGTCACCGCCACCGTTCTGTCCCCGCTGACGGCACCCCTCCAGCCCCCGGTACAGCTCGGGGAGGGCGGAGAGGTCACCGCGGATTCGACTCCGGCACCGGTCGCACGTCTTGGCCTCCTGCGGGGTGCCGCAGACGAAGCACTCGTACAGGTTCATGGGTGGACCTCCAGGACGGTAATTCGGGCGATTACACGAACGGCCTAAGCGAAGTGGCGGGCGTCGAAGCGGCTCGCAATCATTTTGACCATGTTCAACGCCGACATCCTGCCCATCTTCATTGCGTCGCCGAGTGATGTGAAGGAAAGGGATTACGTGAGGAGGGTGGTGGCGGAATGGAACGCCCGAAGGTGTTCATTGCAAAAAGTGGCATTCATTCCGATTGCCTGGGAGACGCACGTCTTCCCAGATCTAAGGACTCCCGGCCAGCGTGTTATTGATCAACGCTTGGTAGATACCTCCCATGCATGCGTTGCTCTGTTCTGGATGAAGTACGGCGGAGCCATCGACGGCACATCAGGCACAGAACATGAGATTGACCGGTTCTGTGCGGCAAACAAGCGAGTGATGGCCTATTTCTGCAGACGAAAGAGGGATCCATTCGATGCACATCATTACGCCGACGACATTCGGAGGGTAGAGGAACTGCGCAAGCGGATGCAGTCGCTCGGGATCACGGGAAAGTATTCGTCGCGGCAGGAACTCAAACGGAAGCTCCTTGACGCGCTTGACGACGTAGCGATCGAACATAGCCAACAGAAGGGCAGCAATTCCCCTTAGATGCGTAATGGGTGGACCTCCAGGACGGTCAGGCGGAGCAGGGCGGCGTACTCGCCCCGGGTGGCCCCCTCAGGGATCTCAGGGGTCTGGCTGAGGACCTCATGGATCCGAGCCGGCTGGCCCTGGGCGACCTGGTGGGCCAGGGCCAGGAGGACTCCGAGATGCATGGCGGTCTCCGAGTCCTCCAGCGCGAGGGCGTCAGCCACTGCGGTCAGGTTCATGCGGGTTCGAGGGCCTCGCCCGTGACGGCCTCGACCACCATGGCGACTAAGTCCCGGGCGGCCGGGGGCGTGACCCCGTTGCCGATCAGCTTGACCTTGTTGCGCTTGGACGTCGGCGTGAGGATGTAGCCGTCCGGCAGCGCCATCGCACGGGCGTACTCCGAGGGCTCCAGCATCCTGAACCTCAGGTCCTCGAAGTGCTCGATCTCTCCACCCGGCAGGACCGCGTGACGGTCCAGCGTGGTGACCGTGCCGAGCGGCTCAGCGGCCGGACGGGCCTTGCTCGTGGAGTAGTAGGGCAGCGTCATCGCCGGGGCCTGGACGAGACCGTGGTGAGTGCCGCCCGCACAGACGGCCGCCAGCGGCTCCGTGATGGCCCGGTGGGAAGACGCCCCACCCCGCAGCTCGACCATGTACCGCAGCGCGAGTCCGGTCTCGTTCCGGGTCGTGCAAGTCCTCAACGGCAGATGGGCCGGACGTGCCACCTTGCCCTGACGTCCCTCGACCGGGACGAGCAGGTGGTCGCTGGCGAACGCCTGGTACCCCGCCCTGATCCGTCGGAGCGTCGACTCAGCCAGAGGCCGCTTCCGTTCTCCGAGGGTCTTGGCCGGGAGGCTGAAGTCGATGGCCGCGGCAGCCGCGCGGGCCTTCGGCTCCAGGGCCTGGTCAGCACACGACGTGTACGGGCACCTGAAGGTGTACTGGGAGCGGAACTTCCCGTACAGGCGGTCCGGCCGTTTGAAGCGCTGGACGACTCGCACAGGGCCATGGGTCGGGCACTCGGCCTGGGGCCTCAGCCACTTGTCGAAGTCGGGGGCCCTCTCGCCGCTCCTCCAGAAGATCGCGTAGAAGCGGTCACGGCTCTGAGGAGCGCCGGGCCCGAGGGCCTGGGCGAACATCGAGTTCAGGAAGATCAGGCGGTGCTCGTACCCCCAGGCGCGGATCGAGTCGAGCCAGGCCTTGAAGACCGCTCCGGGCTTCCCCGGCGGCCCCCACTGCATGACCTCGACGACGTTCTCCACGATCATCGCGCGGTACTGGTGGGACTCGGCGAAACGGACGACGTCCCACATGGTCGCGCGGCTTTTGATCGCGGCCTCGTCGATGCCGCTCGTGGCCTTCACTCCGTCCACGTACTCGCCGTGGCCCTGCTTCTTGCCAGAGGCGAGGGAGTGGGCGGTGCAGGCCGGAGAGGCCCACAACAAGTCCGTCCTCGGATACCGGGTCGGCTCCACCTCGGAGATGTCGGCCAAGTCGTGATCGGCGTCCGGGTGGTTGGCCTGGTGGGAGTCGATCGCGTCCCGGGCGTGGTTGGCGGCGAAGGCCACCTGAACGCCCGGGACCATCGCGGCACCGGTGGAGGACCCACCGGCACCGCAGAACAGATCGGTCAAGCTCAGGGTCACCGGGCCCTCCGCATCTGGCGGACGACCGCGGCGATCAGGCCGGTGACGATGCCGAGGGCGAGGAGATGGAGGGCGTAATTGGCGTACTGGATCGCCTGGGTGTGGTTCGCGCTGAACATCAGCCCTGCGCCCCCTCATCCGGGTAGCGCCACTCGATGATCCCGTCCGGGGTATTGAACGGCTCGCCGTAGACCCCGTGCATGGCCCTGACGTCGGAGAAGTGGATAAGTTCGCTGGCGTTGAAGCCCCAGATCGGGTCCAGGTGATCGAAGGGGATCAGCTCCCGCTTGAACTCGTCCTCCGGGAACGTGGGGTCCTCGGGGCAGCCGAGGAGTTCCTTGGCGACCTGGTACGGCACGAGCGGCTCTCCGCAGACGCCGTCTCCGTGGTTCTGGTGGCAGCTCCACTGCTCAGCGACGACGGCATGTCCGACTTCGAGCCACCTGGCCTCTCCACTCGGCACCTGCATGACGCGGTGGTTGGCCCAGAGGTCCTCGGCGATCTCCTCGATCCGGGTCCGGATCAAGTCGTTCAGGCTGACGGTCGGCTGGTTCATCGGTCGTTCCCCCCGCTGATGTCGTTCAATTCGTTGAAGCGCTCGACGTCCTGCCAGAAGGCGGTCAGCGCGCGGTCCTTGTCCGGGCCGAACAGCTCCTTCAGGGAGCGGTCCGCCTGGTACTCGAAGACCCGGATCTCGCGGGTCGTGACGGCCTCGATGCAGCCGTCCTCCAGGACCACCAGGTCCTGGACCATCTCCGGGCCGGAGCAGACGAGGTACTGGTCCAGGGCGCTCACTGGGGCACCTCCGGCAGCCAGACGCCGTTACGCCTGCGGACCAGGCCCCGGTCCTTCAGGGCCCCGATGTGGTGGGAGACCGTGGAGTGGCAGAACCCGAGGTCATGACCGATGGAGCTGCTGTTCTGCGGCTCGGCGGCGACGTTCAGGTACGCCCAGACCAGGCGGGTGGACGGAGCCAGCTCCGTGTCCGTGAGGACCTCACGGATGGCCTGGGCGTTCACGCGGCCACGCCCGAGCCGGCTCGGCGGGCCCGCAGGGAGCGCATGTGGGCGCCGAAGTCCAGAGCAGCGCCCTTGATGTCGTCCAGGGTCATCACGCCGTCCGGGCACTGGAGGTTCAGGACCGACGTGATGTAGTTGACCCCGTCGTCCAGGGCCTTGAGCTGCTCCTTGGTCAGGAAGTCCTTGGCGACCTTCGAGGGCCGCAGATCCCCGGCCTTCGCGCTTCGGTACTCCCGCTTGTAGCGCTCGCCGCTCACCTGAGGCTGGCGCTCGCGGACCGTCTGAGCGGTCATGCCGAACAGCCCGAGGTAGATCATGTTCTGGACGTCCGCGAAGTCGCGGTCCTGACCACCAGCGTCCCGGACGGCCCGGATGATCGAGCGGTAGTCCTTGCGTTCCTGGAGACGGGCCTCCAGCAGCTCGTCGATGGTCTGCTCGACCAGGGGCTTCATGGTCTTGAGCTGCTCGACCGGAGCGCTCGCGTTGACCACGAAGCCCTCGCGCTCGATCTGCTCCAGGAGGTCGAAGACCTGGTCCCGGTACTCGGCGGCCTTCGGGAGGTTGGACCTCATCATCAGGTGGAAGGCCCCGCGCTTGTAGATGACCTTCATGGTCTGAAGCCCGCCAGCGGTCGGGATCAGCTCGTTGCCCACGTAAAGGGTCCGGGAATCTCCCGGACCCTTTACCAGGGACCGGATGAACGACTCGGCGTCGGCCTTGTAGTCGATGGCCTTGCCGAGGTCGGCAGCCACCACGAAAGCCGCCTTGTGCTCGGTGCTGAAGCCCATGCGGAGGGCGGTGTCCGGGAAGATCTCCTGGACCGCCCTGAAGATGCTGGGCAGGTGCGAAACGCTCATTGCAGAGAACTCATCTCGCTCGTAGAACGCCCGGCCGGTAGTCCAGTGGGCGGAGCAGTGATGAGTCAGTTCTCTGGCGGGAGATGCCGCTTGCGGCGACAAATGAAATGTAGCACTAACGGGCCGCCTATTTCTACCCGACCTACATTCTGGGGCCTCCGGGAAATCTCTCGGACTATTCTTCGCACACAGGAAAGTCCGAGTAATTCGGAGGTTCGCCAACGTGGTATCTGGGTGCTTATGCTGGGGCCCAGACGCGACGAAGCCCCCGGGGCTGGTAACCCCAGGGGCCGCGTCAGAGGAATTTAAATTCCTCGGGTCCAGGAGGCTCCTACACCTCTCAGGACCAGCAGTCCCCGCACACCTTCACGAGACGGGAACCACCTTGAAGAACGTTGCCAATTCTAGCGGCTCCTCCCCTTCGGGTCACGTTGACCTTGACGCCGTGAACTCCCTCCACCTCGTCGAGATGGCCGCGCGCTCCGTGGGCCGCTCCGAGACCCTGATCGAGCACCTGCTCTCATGGCAGATCGAGACCCGCCCCTTCCTGTCCGGGACTCGTGGACTCGCCCGTTGGACCAACCTCTCCGACAAGACCGTCCGGGCGACCGTCGGTCCCGAGGGTGGCCTGAGCGAATTTAAGTTCCTCTGGACCAGGACCCGTGGGTCCTCCTCCGCCCTCGCCGAGGAGCGCGACTCCATGGAGGTCCGCTTCCGCTCCAATAGCGGCGGTGACTACCGCAGTACTTCACCTAAAGACCTTCAGGCCCCTGGTGGCCCCCTGGCTGGGGGCCTGGGGGACCTGGACAAGAAGCAGGGGAAGGAAGGAGCTTGGTGGGGTAATGCGGTAGTCACCGCCGCAATCAGCGAGAGGGCCCAGGAGGTCCTGGCCAACGGCTTGAAGACCCTCTCGGAGCTGGACACGATGAAGGGCATGGAGCAGAAGGCGAGGACCCTGCGGGCCCTGGATGCCTCCCTGGACGTCTGGAGCGAGGTGCAGGGCCCGGACGCCCCGGAGTTCGCCCTCGGCCGCCAGGCGTGGAAGCTCGCGGTCCTGTGCGGTCTCCGGGACGTGACCCTCTCCACCGACGACATCGCCGGACTGCTGGGCCTGGCCCCCAAGAGCGTCCGGGACCTCCTGGCCCGGATGACCAAGGCGATCCCCGGTCTCGTCCGGAAGGTCCGTCAGGGCCGCTCGTTCGTCTACGAGATCGCCTGGGCGCAGGTCTTCGACGAGGCCATGGGGGACATGTACGACGAGCGGGTCTCCCGCCACGACATCCGCAACCGCAGGGCGGCCCAGGACAAGGCTCTCCAGGCCACGGCGGCCCGACGGGGCACGGGTGCCGGATACCTCGCGTACCGCCTCTCCATGGCTAATCCGAAGCGCGCCGAGTACCTGGAGCGCAACCCCCTCCCGGAGGGCGCTGACGGGGCCTGGAGGGCCCTCGTGGAGGCCGGGGACGAGCTGGCCCTGTACGAGCACCTGCGGGCCCAGGAGGCCGAGGCTGGACCGGTCCCGAGCACCCCGGCGGTGCTGGTCGAGGAGGCCAAGGAGGTCACCTCGTTGAACCCCCTTCTGGGACAGCCGGCTCAGGAATCCTTGGAGGCTCCGCAGCGGATCGACCCCGAGGTCCTGGCGGCCATGCGGGCCCGCATCTGCGCCAGTACGTACGCGTGAAACAGGGCGGTGACCATCGCTTCGGGAGATGCCGAAGTGATGGCCACCCCTTCCGTACGTAACTACGTAGCGAATTACGTATCGAGTAGGTATTCTGTACGTATGCAGACCTTCACCAGCACCGAGCTGAACCGCAAGAGCGGCGCCATCCTCCAGGCCGCTGAGGAGCAGGGATCTGTCAAGATCCGCAAGGGCTCCAAGGTCTACGTACTGCAATACGTACGTACGGAATCCGAGCCCTCTACGTACGTACGTAACGAGCCCACCCCGCTGGGTGGAGACGAGGTCGTGGAGCTGCTGCGGGAGCAGACGGCTCTGCTGCGGGAGCTGGTGGATCAGGGCCTGCGAAACACAGGCCATGCTCAGGCCGCCGAGGTTGCCACCTCCGGCATCGTGACGGCCCGGGTGGACGAGGAGCCCGCCGCAGAACAGGCCCGTGGTCATCCCGGAGGCCGTGAAGGCCCCGGAGCCGGAGAAGCCCGGCGAGCCCTCCCAGGACGAGCTGAGGGCCGCGTACGACTATCTCGGCCTCCGGGAGACGTCGGAGGGCCTGGAGGTCACTCAGAGGGGCGTCCAGAGCGCCCTGGGCACCGTGAAGAAGATCGCCCGAGAGGACCCCTCCTCGGCCGAGGCCCGGGTGATGGCGATGGGTGCAGCCGATGATGACCGCATCGAGTTCCTGCGGTGCGTGCAGCTCGACAAGCTCTCGAAGGTCATGGCCAAGAGGGCTGCTGGTGACCCCCGCTGGTTGGGCGTCGCGACTCCTCCTCGAATTTAAATTCCGCACTCCTCTCCAGGATTCCTTGGGGTACTAACGGTGACCTTTGAGGGGCACCAACAAAACCTGTACCCTGATTCCCGTAGACCCTCGCCCCACTTCCCCCCGGGCGAGGGTCTCGTGCGTTCCCAGGGGGTGGAATTTAAATTCGGGGAGGTCGTCATGGCGGAGGACCGCTGCGTCTGTGACACCGAGACATGCTGGTGCGGATACATCCCGCCGGGCGGCACCGCAGAACAGGCCATGGCGATGCTCGCCGACGACGAGCCCGAAGTATTCGACGGGGATTGGTGAACGATCGTGCAGCACGTAGCACCGTCCAACTCTCCGTACATCACCTGCATCCAGTGCGAGAGCACGTGGCTGACCGAGACGTACGAGGCGGCCAACGGAATCGGCGGTTCGTACTCCGATGAGTTCACGTACGAATGCCCGACCGACGGATACCACGTCCCGGAATGCACCTGCGCCTGTTGCGTGTACAGCGACTGCGGCCATGACAACGACAAGACCTGTTTCGACCCGAACCGAGAACTGAAGCACTAGGGGGCCGCATGAGTTTGGAATGGACGCAGAAGGCGTATTACGAGGCGAGCGGAGGGGACCGGGTCGGTCTCCTGTCGCTGGATGACGGCCACTCGGCGGTGGTGTGGGCGTATGCCGATCCGCACTGCTCGATGCAGGTGATCTCCTTCGACCCGGACAAGGCCCTGGAGGTCTTCGAGATCTCCCGTAACGGCGCTGAGAACCGCGAGGGTCTGCGGTACGACTCCCGCCAGGCGTGGGACGGGGGTTCCCTGTGAGCGAGCAGCTCTACACCGTCACCGCGTTCTCGAACGACTACGAGCACAAGCCGAGTCGGGGCGTCGTGTACCAGGTGGTCGACGCCACCGAGGAGTACGTGGAGAAGCTGAAGGCCCGCGAGGCCGAGGAGCACCCCGACCGCTGGCTGAAGGTGGAGGCCCAGGGGTGAGCGCCAGGTGCCCCGAGTGTCATGAGCCGGCGCAGGAATCCGCGGCGACCGACATCGCCCCGTGCTGGGGTGCCCCGCCCGCCTGGAGTCACGAGGACGGGAGCGCCTTGTGCCCGATCGTCGGTCCGAACGGATACGAGCCCGCTCAGCCGGAGTTCCTGACGTGAAGGGCCTCGTCGTCATCGACCCGGAGGCCCCCGGCGGCTGCCGGAAGGTCTCGTACGGCCCCGTCGTGAACGGCCGCCCCCTTCGCTCTCCGGCCATGCGGAAGCTCATCGGCAACCTGGTGAAGGACCAGGTCCGTTGGGCCGAGAGGGAGGCCAAGGAGGCCGCCTGGGTCGAGCGTCAGATGGCCACCGCGCCCCCGCTGACCATGGTCCAGACCCAGATGCTCCGCCGGGTGAAGACGGACCTCACCCGGGCTGCCCAGCTCTGAGTTGAGAGCCTTTGTCGGAAAAGGTCATGACGATGTCAGGGTCTACTCGTATCTTCAGACCATGACCGTCACTGCCCGCCGGGAGCTGGTGAGCGCAGCAACCCGTAACGCGTTCCGCTCTCTTGCCACGGATCTGACCATCCGGATCGTGGCCGAGCTGTGGGAGGACCATGGGTTCGCGCCCATCCCGCCCGAGGAGCTGAAGTACGACGACCCCGGGCAGCGGCGGACCACCTTCATGCTCTATGCGGAGGGCGTGGACTGGGGCGATCCTGAGCATGTCCGCCGGGCTCTCCTCGTCTTCGAGGACTTCATTCGCGCGTACCGAGACCCCGACCAGCAGGGCACCCCGAAGTGGCTTGAGGACATCGGTGTTCGACTGGAGCGGGACGGATTCCTGCTCGACAAGAGCGGCCGAATCTCATGGGAGCGAGCGCCGGTCCGTCTCCTGGATCGGGACCTGAGCACCCTGAGTGACGGCTCGGGGATCGCGGTCGAACTGGAGCGAATCAGGCGGGACCTGACGACCGATCCTCACGGGGCGATCGGGGCCGCCAAGCAGCTCATCGAGGCCACGGCGAAGACGGCTCTCCGGGAGCTGAGCATCGAGATCGACAAGAATGCCGCGCTCCCGACTCTGGTCAGCACCGTCCAGAAGGCACTGAAGCTCGACGCCGGTTCGGCTCCCGACGGGCCTGACGGCAGCAAGGCCGTGAAGAAGATCCTTTCCGGCTCGGTGAACATCGCCGTGGGCGTCGCGGAGCTGCGCAACCAGGGCTTCGGTAGTGGTCACGGGCAGGCCAGCGCGCCGTCCGGGCTGGGGGTTCGTCATGCCCGCCTGACCGTCAACGCAGCCGTGACCTGGTGTGAGCTGATCCTCGACACTCTGGCCGACCCGGCCGCGCCGTGGCGCAAGGGCCAGGTCTGACCTACTTCCAGAACACCTCGACCCGGTCCGGGTTCCAGACGTTGAAGGGCCGGGTCGCGGGGTGGATCAGGATCTCTCGGATCAGCCCCCGGTACGTCGACTGCTTCCGGGCGACGGAGTAGTCCTTCCACGCCTTCCGCAGCTCGGCCGCGCTGACCTCGGAGAGGTTGGCCTTGACCCCGTACTGAGCGATCTCCTTGCGGGCCCCGGCCATCCGGCCGTTCAGGGTGTCGATCGCGTCCCGGATCTCCCGGGCCGGGCGGTCGCCGTCCAGGAGTTCGTCCCCCAGCTCCTTCTTCCGCCGCTCCCAGCGGGCGAGCTTGGCCTCCAGCGCTGGGCGGGGGTCGTTGTCGTCCGCCTCGGCCGCCGCCTCGACCTCCTCCAGGCGCTTGAAGAGGAGCTTCTCCAACAGCGGCTCCAGGTCGGGGATCTGGATCGTCCGGCCTCCACAGCCGCCCCCGTCCTTCTTGCACGTATAGATGGGCATGTCCTTGTCCCCGCGCTGCCCCGTGCTCATCCGGTGGTGCTTCTTCCCCTCTTCCTTGCAGGAGCAGGGCTCGCCCGCGACGTGCGAGACCTTGCACGTGCACTTCACCAGGCCGCTCAGCGGGTACTTCAGGGCCGGGGTGTCCCGCTCGCCGTACTCCGCCTTGAACTCCTCGGAGCGCTCGGCGAGTAGGGCTCGGATCATGTCGCTGTCCTCGGGCTCGATGATCTTCGGCCAGACGGCCTGACCGTAGATCTCGCCCCTGTGCTCCTTGCGGCCCGAGATCCGGCCGGACATCAGCAGGAACCGCATGGCCTGGTACGACCAGGCCCCGCCGGTGGACGTCTTGATGCCCGCCTCGTTGGCCTCGGCCACCAGGGTCCCGAGCTTCTCGCCCTCCAGGACGCGGCGGGCCCACTTCTTGATGTGGGCGGCCTCCTCCTCGTTCAGGATCTCGCCCAGGATCTTCCGGCGTGAGCCCTCGCCGTCGAAGAGCCGGGTGTAACCGAAGGGCCGGTGGCCGGAGTTGTGGATCTTCCCGGCCTCGACCAGCTCCTGGATCTTGCGGAGGATGCGCTCCTGCTTGTGCTCGACCTCGTACTTCGCGATGGCCCCGAGCATCCGGGCGACCAACCGGCCCGTGGGGGTGCTCAGATCGAGGTCGCCCGCCTTGACGGTCGCGATCTCGGTCTTGTGGTCCTCCACGATGTTGATCAGGTGCTCCAGCTCCACGGGCTGGCGGTACACGCGGTCCGGGTGCCAGGACACGATGGCGTCGATGCAGCCCATCTCGATGTCGGCCAGCATCCGCAGGTAGTCCTTGCGCTTCTTCCGGCGGTCCGCGGCCGTCACGTCGTTGTCGATGTAGACCTCGATGACCCTCCAGCCGAGGGAGGCGGCGAGGAGTCGGCAGTCGTCCTCCTGGCGCTTGACGCCAAGTCCCCCGCCCTCGCGGTCATCTGAGATGCGGACATAGATCCCGACGCGGCGAACCCGATCTCTGGCGGAGGTCTTCATGCCCTTGACGGTAGCTGAGCTGGTGGGGTCCAAGGAAGGTGTGGCACCATGGCTCGGCCTACCAGGACCCGGAGCTCATACGCAGGGTGGCCCCACGGCTCGCGTTGATCTCGTGCGGCCGGGACAACCCGAAGACTCGTGACTTCCAGTTCTAGCACGTCGCCCCTGGTCAGCGCACTGCTTCGGCCACAGGGGCGGGGGTGCCGAGGGTCCGAGCGCCGCTCATTCACGCGACTACTGAAGTCCTCATCCGCGTAGCCTGATTGGGCCAGAAAGACAGTGCCCCGGCGGGAAGGGTGAAGGCTTCCGCACCGGGGCTTACCGACTGAATTGGAGTCGGCATGACGGAGCCTATCGCCGCTGGAAAGCCCGAGTCCCTGCGCCGCCTACCGTGGACCGGACCCGAGGGCAGCGCGGAATACGCAGCGCCCGAGGACGGCGTCGAGCAGATCGCAGACCGCACCGAGGCACACCTCATCAGAATGGCGCGCAACGATGCCGCCTACGCGCTGACCATGGCGGAGCGACCGGAAGTCTCGCGCACTGATCTCTGCCTGCTGGTACGGAAGTTGGCCGGTGCTGTGGGCGATGTTGCCAGCGTCGCCGAACTGCGCGGTGAACGACTCAACGAACCGATCTACGCCCCTGCGGTTCGGGCACTGGAGGAAGCCTTGCGCGCGGCTCTGAGCCAGCGCTGATCAACCAGTAGCCCCGCAGCGCTCCGGGACGTTCCCAGGGGCGCTACGGGGCCTTTTGCTGCGGTCAGTGCTTACGTGGCTGGACAGGGGAACGGGTGGAAGCATTGCGCCGCCACCACAACCCCTTGCACGTGGACGGAGAGAGGTTGAAGAAGTGCCCGCACTGTGCGCACCAGGGCAACCCGTTCTCGGGGTCTGTAGGGCACTCGGCGGCACAGCGGGGGCACTTCTCCACGGGACCTACTCTCAGGCGCTCAGATCGAACTCTCCGGCCTTGACAGCGTCGGTGAGCGTCACCCACTGGTCGGGCGTCATGGTGACGATGGTCTCGGGGCGCTCGCTGTCCCGCAATGCCACCACGCCCGGCAAGTTCACGGCCACCTGCGGGCAGTTGCCCACTTTCTTGTCACGGCAGGCAGCCGCACTGACGAATTCGTACTCGGGGATCGCGTTCATGGTGCCTATCCCTTCGCTGAACTGCTGCGGGGAAACGGTCCCCGTGCCGTCTTGCAATCCGCCCCGGTGAACGCTCGACCTGTCCGGCGCTCACTGGTGCGGAAGTCAGGCCCGGCGGACGTTGCGCGGGTCGTTCGGATGGCCCCACACCATGTGGACATGCATGGCGCGAACAGTTGCGGCAGCCGCTTTCGGATCACCCGTCTTGACTGCCTCGGTCACGCCCATCCGTAGCAGCGCGCAGACAGGGCACGTCTCCGGGTCGACCCTTCCGGGGCGGGGGGTCCGAAGATCAAAAAGGATCATCGGGGGCACTCGAAATGCCGATAGATAGCGGCCGGTGGACCGGATCGCCTCTCAATGCAGGAGCGGCGGCAGGGCTCAAGGCGGTTGATCGTCTGCTTGCAGTCAGCACACGTGGACCCGGCAGGGGCGTACGTCACGTAATCCGCCGTGTCTACCTCAGTCTTGGGCGCTGCGCTCGCTGCCATGCCGTCCCCTCACGTCGACTGTCCGGCGTTCAGCCTCCGCCTGGGATTGATCAGTGACTAGTGGCCCCCTGTAGGCCCGGTGTCGGCCAGAATTGAGGCATGACCAATGCCATCGGGGCCAACATCAAAAGGCTGCGGGAAGCGCGCGGCTACAGCCAGGCACGGCTAGCCCATGAGGTGTGCCGGGCAGCCGGGGTCATTGGTGATCCGGTCGGCCGCCAGGAAGTCAGCCGGTGGGAGACAGGGAAACGCACGCCGCGGGAATGGCTGCCGTTCATCGCTGCCGCTTTAGGCGTGTCCGCGGATACCCTGCGCGCGCCCCTGGCGCCCCCTGAGCCGCCTTTGCCGACGCTGGCCGACTTCCTGCCCGAGGGTGACCCACTGAGCCCGCTACAGGGCCACTCAGGGCGCCGGATCGGAATGGGCGCAGTGGAGGACCTACAACAGCGGGTGCATGGCCTACGGCTTGCCGACGACGTCCTAGCCGGTGGAGACCTGATCCGCCCCGCGCTGCGTGAACTGCGCTCCGCCGTGAAGCTGTACCGGGAGGGCAGTCACACCAGCGAGGTAGGGCGTCAACTCCTGCGGCAGATAGGGGAGGTGGCACAGATTGCAGGATGGATTGCAAGCGACGCTGGCCAGCATGCGGAAGCTGAGCGGATCTACCGGCTCGGAATCAGCGCTGCGAGGCAGGCGGAGGATCACACCCTTGCCGGGAACATTGCCGGAAGCCTGGCCTACCAACTCAGCAACACAGGCAGGGAAGTTGAGGGGCTGAAACTGGCCCGTGCGGCGGTCAATGAGACTGGTCCCGACGCTCCGCCAAAGGCTCGCGCGCTGTACCTGGACCGGGTGGCATGGGCGCACGTCAAGGCGGGCGGAATAGAGAACGGGCAACAGGCAATGCGGGCCCTGGGGGAGGCCGGGCAGGCACTCAGCGACGACAGCGCCGGTACGGAATCGCCCGCCTATATGTATTGGGTCGACGCTGGCGAACTGCGGGTCATGGAATCTCGCGTCTACACAGAGCTGCACCGGCCCTTGCGCGCCGTGCCATTGCTGCGGGAAGTGCTCAGCGGATACGACGCGACCCATACCCGCGAAATGGCCCTGTATCTGTCATGGATGGCCGTTGCGCTCGCTGATGCCAATGAGCCCGAGGAAGCGGCAGCAGTAGCCGAACGGGTTGTCTCGCTAGCCTCTGACATTCCCTCGGAGCGGACAGCGGAACGGGTCCGGGTGATCCTTCAACGCTTGCGCGAATACGCGGACGTGCCGGAAGTTGCAACGCTACTCGCTGAACACCAGGTCACTTAGCTTGTGCGCACGACGCTGCAACTCCACTTCCCCGCATAATGCCAGGTCAGAGCCACCGAGGGGCGCAGCCGGCTGAGCTTATGATTTCCAATTGCTAACATGTCGTGAATGCAGGAAAGCCCCGACCCTGGAATATCCAGGATCGGGGCACTTGCTATTCCGTCTCGGCCAACTCGGTCACGCGCTCATCAGCCTCAGCGAGTAGGGCATGCGAGTACAACTCAGGATCGGCATTCAGAACGCGACGGCGCGCACGCTGGACCAACGACACATCAAGCGGCGGGAAAGTCCACAGGGGAGCGCTCAATTCCTCAGCGGACAGGGACAGGTAGTGGCGTAGGTCGCTCATTCGCCACCGGCCAGCGCGAGGTACCGGCGTCCGGTCCGCTCGGACACGCTGTAATGGTCGGCCAGCATCCGGCCGGTAACCGGTCGGCCATTGTCCGCAGCGAGTGAGGCCATGACCGTGCGCACGTCCTCGGCGGTCGGGGGAGTGACCGGGTCATCCTGCGGAGCATCCGGCGCGCTGGCTTCGAAGTCCTGCCATAGGTCGGTGTCCGGCCAACTGTCCGGCAGGGGCTCAGTGGCCGCAGGAGCGACTATCGGGGGCGCAGGGTCCGCGGGGACCGGTACGGCCACGGCAGGCGCCTGAGCGGTCACCCATGGCCGGTGCATCCGGTACAGGGTCACGGGGAACACGGCGTGCAGTCCGGCCGAAACCCACGTGTCGACGCTGGCGAGTGATTCCGCGGTCAGCACTCCGGCCACGTTGGCGGACACGGCCACGGCCACGGCGAACAGGACGTCACGGCGTGACCGGACTGCCCAGACTAGGAACAGGTCGACGGCCACCGGCACGGCATAGGACGGCCAGCCTGGAACTCCGTGCGTTTCAGCGAGGTGCTGCTGTGTGGCGAACGATATGAGCATGGACGCCAACAGGGCTGCGTACCGGGCGTAGTTGGTTACTGAATGGCGAGTCAGCAAGAGGTCTCCAGGGCATTAAAAAGGTGCCCCGGCTCAGTGAGTCAAGGCACCTACCAGAACTGGTATGTGATCAGTCGGTGGGGAAGTCATTTAGGCGGCAGTGAAGACACCCTGAGCCCCCAGGCTGAATGCCGAAGTCATGGCGCTCGCAGATGACCCAACCGGCGCCGTCCCGGTCATTCCAGGGGCCGAAACTGGAACGTCTTTCGGAAGTGGCAGGGGCATTTCGCTGCGCTGCTGCTCGACGCCGAGCCTGGCTCACGTGGGCCACCCCTCAAGTGCGTAACCAGCGGCAGACAGGGAGCCGGGAGTCAGTAGAAGGGTCTCGGAAATGCGGCGAACCTCGGTCAGTTGAGCGGCATTCACGCCTGTTCCGAGCGCCTCAAGTTCCACCAAGAGGGCGACCATTCCGACGCATGCGTCATCCCAGAGATTTGCGCTGGGGCCCTTCCAGAGTGACGACCATCGAGACAGCATTCCATCGGTCCAATCCTCGGCTCGCTCGGGAGGCATGGGCACAGGCAGGCTGCATTCAGGAGGTAGAATCACGCGGCTGATACCGGGGCGCGAGCGGCCACGGCGAAGGTTTTCGCTATTCACGTTGAGTCACTTTCGGTTGGTTACTAAGGGGCGTCGCATGCGGTTTTTGAACACGCTGCGTATTTTTCCCCGAGCGCACCAGGCGGAGACCTCCCCTGCGCCTCGGAGGTCCAAGGGCCGAGTTGATCACCCCCCACCCCCCAGGACCCTTTCAGGCACACAAAGTGACGAGTGAAATGGGCCAGCGCTCACGTTCCGTTTCCCTGGTCGCGCATGGTTCGCCTGTTGTGGTGAGCAGTAGTCATTGCCCGGAGATTGGTCCAGTCATGGGCGCGGGGACCCAATGGGCCGAGTCCGTCAATGTGGTCAACGACCTGCGCCCTAGGCCTCAGGATTTCCGGGGTCAACATGCACTCGTCGCATTCACAGTGCCAGTGCTCGCGGAGGAATGCCGTTCGTGTCCGCTGCCATTCCTTGGACCGGTACGCCCTTTGATGCGCTGAGCTATTGCGGTGCCTGCCGTGCGCTCGCTTGCATTCCAGACACTTCCCCTTGGGCACCTGACACGGGCACCTCGGCACGCTGCACACGGACTTGCGGCCGGAGTCCGGAGGCTGGCACGGCTCATGCGCCACGTACTCACCCGGCTTGGCCGCTGGCTTCGCTGTATGGCTCTCAGCGGGCTTAGGTGGTGGCTTGGGTGCTGGCGTCGCATCCTCGGGCCAGACGCCATCAGCAGGCACCACCAAGCCCGTACGGAGCCACTGAGGGGCGCTCTCGTCCGACACGACGAATTCGTCTCCGGGGCCGTGTTCGGTGCCCTGGTAATCCAGGCGGCAGAACGAGCCGACACGCAGCCTCATTAGTGCATTTTCCTTTCTCGGCAAAGGGGCCCAGCGGGAATGCCGGGCCCCATGTCCAGTCGCTCAGTCAGCGGGCAGAAAGGCGCTCAGCGGCTCAGGCATCATCAAGTCGTGCAGCCACGCCAGCGCTGATCAGCTTCTCTGCCGTCTCGGCCGGTAGCTCTCGGATGCGATCGTCAATGCGCACACGGATAAAGTCGCCCGAGTCCACGCTGATGGTGTTGACCTTGAGCCAGTCACGGCCCAACCGGATCAGCGAGCCGTTATCGGCGGGACTGGACGTGAACACAGGGGCGTTGCCCGGCCTGCCTCGTTCCATGTGGTCGACGGCAGACAGCGCAGAGACAGCCGTGCGGATAGCGCCACGGGTTCGGTAGTACTCCCGCTCGGCCTCCTCGGCCTGCGCCTCCGAAGCCTTCAGCGCCTCTACAACCCGCTCTCGCAGTTCGGGCAGGCTCGCCACCCAGGCACGTTGCACGACAGCGCCAGCGGCCCGGATCTGCTGCTCTAGAGCCTCTATCACGCCAACGCCGGTGCCGCGCAGAGCAGTTACCCGGGAAACCTCGGACTCGCCCTTAGGGACTGGCTTACCGGCCAGCGTCGCAGCCTTAGCGGCAGCAGCGTCACGGGCCTGAGCGCGCTCCAGGTAGCCGTCATCGAGAGCGTCGGCGTATTCGATCTGCGCCTCGCCATAACGATCCCAGGCGGCATCTAGGGCAGCCTGCGCCTTCGCGACGGCGTCCGGAATTTCAATGCCAGCGGGTAGGGGAATAGTCATGAGTAATCTCCGATCAATGAAGGCCCCGGGTGATTCCCAGGGACACAATTAGTATTTGGGTCGTTAGGGAGCTAGGCGGACGTCGTGTACGTGCTGTCGGCGGGATTCGCCGCCGTTCCCCAGTCGCACACCGGTACGTCGGACAACTGCCTTGACCTCTCCCATTGGGGCGCTGAGTCCATAGGTGTTCAGCAGGTGGCTACGGACAGCCGCGAAGACGTCAGAGAAAGCGACATGCTCACCGGGTGCCGGTTCGAGCACCTCGGCTAGTGCGTAGGCAATAGCGGCATCGTCGTTCACGCGGAAGCCTTTCGATCACGCTGCACATTCAGCAGAGCCACATACGCAGCGAGTAGGCCCGTAAGTACCTCGACACCATCTAGGTCTATTTCCTCGGCCGAATCCAGCGCGTCGGCCAGGCTGACCACCAGCGCGGAAAGCGTGGTCCGTTCACGTGCGGTCGCGCTCAGCTTGGCGCCGGGCATGTTCGCGGGGGTCGGCACAGTGGCCACCTCTCGGGGTTTGCATTAGGAGAACGGTTGAGGGGGCGGGGCGCAGCGCGCTGATCAGGCACAATGCCCGAGCCGGCTGAGCCCGATCGTTTGCGCACGGAGACAGTGACTAAGCAGCGCGTATCCCGACGCGCCCCGGTTCGGTTAGCAGTGGCGACATGGGAACCTCCCTTTCAGCGGTAGCCGTGAATTCGACCTAGACGCGCGGCAGGCGCACGCACCTTTGCCTCATGCGCTCTCTGTTCATCGGTGACAGCGGACCAGGCGGCCTCACGTAGGCCCTTGACCCGCTTGCGTAGTAGGCACCGGTCGTAGCCGCTCTCGCGGAATGTGCGGTCTAGCTGCCTGTGATGGCGCTGGCACATGGGCCGGTAATGCGACGTGTCGGCGGACCACAGTTGGCGCGCCTCAGCGTCGAAATGCTCATCAGCGTCAGGGTGATGGGTGTAGCTCCAAGAATCGGCAGTGCGCCCGCACCAGTCACAGGGGTGCAGTCGCGCCGACCCATGGAGCCTGCGTAGTCGCTTGTGTACGGAACCGTAGCTGGGTAGGTGAGACATCCTGAGCCCTTTCGGGAATACAAAAAGGCCCTACGGCCTGAGGAACTGAGACCCGGCCGCCAGGACGGGTTACAGCTCAACTCAGGCCGTAGGGCCTTTGGTCTGTGAGCGTGCGCAGGATCGATGCTGGCGGCATCCGTAGCGCACTGCGAGGGGCGTTACCGCTGCCCTCTAATTAGGGTCTGTCGAGTCGATTGCATGGCCCCGCGGGAGGCTCGGTGACAGTGGTTGGGAGTGTAGAAGTGTAGGAACGGAGGCCAGTTTCAGTTTCGCCGCTAGTTATTACTGCGATATCTGATTTAGGTACTCAAACTACACTTCTACATTGAGGAAGTAAAAGACCAGGTCAGAGTAGGTGTGTCTGATGGTGTGTCAGATTCGGGGGTGTAGTTTGCGCCCTCTCCGCTGTCCCGCTACAGCGAAAAGCCCCGCTCGACCGAGTCAGTGACTGGCCGAACGGGGCTGTGTCTCGCTGGCTACGCGGCGAGTTGCTCGGGGAAGCCGCACAGTGCCTGCTGGAGGGCCTCAAGGCGCCCTATCCGCTGCCTGGTGTAGACGGAGGTGTCCCCGGCCCGCATGGCGCCGTACAGGGCTTCCAGTTGGCGCGTGATCCGCTGCCACTCAGCCTTGCGGAACCAGGCGGCCTCTGCGGCTTCCTGTGTCGTCTCCCACTGCTCGCGTGTCATGCTGGTGCCTTCCCATTCAGGGACACCGGTCCGTCTACTCGCCAAAGTCCGGCCGGACCGGTGCCATTCGTTTTCGGTGGTTCAGATAGAGTCAGCCGTTCGCGGCCAATTCGTCTCCCATGGACGTGAGTTCGCTTGCTGCCTCAGCGAAGAATGGGTCGCGGACTGTGAAGTCGACCCGCCGCTCATCCAGCTTGCGCCAGCCGCCCCGAGAACTGCGCTTGACGTTCAGATGCGCCCCGGCATCCTGGAGCATCTTGCGCTTGCCTGCGGTATCTGCACTTGCCCAGATTCGCGAATACGTTTTGCCGGACCGGATTTCCTCAACGCGTGGCGGAGTCTTTTCCCGGCTCTCAAGGTCAGCGAGTCGCGCGTCGAGGGAATCGGCGTGCCGTTGCCATGCCGCCTTGCCTGCGTTGGACTTTTGACGTCCCCTCTGCGCCTGGTGCTCTTCGAACTCAGCGAGGGTGGCGTCAATCTCGGGCTGCGGGTCGTATCCCGGAATGGTGCGGGTGTGCGTTACTTCCAGCGCGCCGAGCATCCATAGGAACTGACGCTCGACGTATTCCTCCGCCCATTCGCGCTTGATGATGGACGGGGCATCGCACTTTTGCCCCCTGGTGAGTGCGCCGCACTTGTACGTCTCCGTCTTGCTGGTGCTCTTGCTGTTGGCGGACGGTCGGTGCAGGTACATGCGCTGTCCGCAGCCTTCGCAATGGATGATGCGGAGCAAAAGCGCCATGGTGTCTACGCGGTCGACCTTTTTGTTATCGACGGATCGCTCGGACAACACTGCGCCGATTGCGTCGAATTCCTCACGGGTGAGGATCGGCTCAGCGGTAGCCATCACGGGCTTACCCTCGCTGTCCCTCACGGGCTTGTTGTCCTGTGTCTTCCAGCCCAACATGCGCTCAGAGGTGAGCAGTTCTTTGATGCTGCCGTGGCGCCACGTGAAGCGCCCACGGGTCACGGTCTCGCCTGCCCGGCCGCCTGTCTTTCCGCCTGTGTCGCGCCCTTTCTTGAGGCTCCAATGGTCGCGGGGGGACGGAATGCCATCCGCGTTAAGTCCTCGGGCGACGTCTGCTGCGCTTTTGCCGAGCACACTCTTACTGGGGTCTCCCATGAGCTCCAGGATGATGCGCTCAATGACTGCCACAGCTTCCGGGTCCTGAGCCAGGGTCCATCCTCCGCCGTCGAGTGGCGCGGGCATGTAGCCGTACGGCGGACGCGAACCACGCCAGCGCAAGGGCATGACTCGCATTGCATCCTGCGCGCTGATGACTCGCTCTCGGATGGACTGAGCCTCGAACTGCGCGGCGAAAGCGAAGATCTTCAAAATCAGTTCGGTAATGAGGTCGACACCGTTACGGAAATCGAGCGTCAACCGTCCGCCCGGTCCCTCGGCAAAGACGATCACTTTCTTGTTTTCTCGCGCCCACTTGACTAGGTCGTCCATGTCAGCCATTGACCGGACGGCACGGTCGAAACGCCAGAAGCACAGCGCGTCGAAATCGTCCGGACGGCGGAGCCACTTGCCCAACTCCGGCCGCTCAAAAGGCGTTGTCTTGCTTGCGCTTACTCCCAGGTCGACGGCTTCCCGGTCGCCCAGGTCGATACCGAGACCAGCGGCGGCAGCAGCGTTGGCAGCGCGCTGACGTTCGGGGCTGGTGGTCTCATCGGTCAGTACGGACAGGCGGAGGACGGACACGCCCCTGAGCTGAGTGGTCACGGGCGTGCTCTGTCGGGTCGATTGCGCGGGGCCGCTGACCTGCTGTTTTGCTGCCACGGTGGGGCTCTCCTAGAACTACTAGTCGAGAGCCTTCGGAAACCCGTACGGCCATCCCGCGCCGAGCACGGTCAAGGCGCTGCGGGACGAGGGCGCGCTGGTGCTGCGGACGGACGAGGACGGGGCGATCGCCGTCGCCGGTGCGGGCGCGGAGCTGCGGGTGGCGAGAGACTGATGCCATGAATTCCGCCCAGGCTGACGCCTACCTCCGTCGTATCGGCGTGACACACCCCGCGTGGCCCACCGTCGATGTGCTGCGCGAGCTTCAACTGCACCATCTGCGCACCGTGCCGTTCGAGAACCTGTCGATCCATCTCGGCGAGGAGATCGTGCTCGACGAGAAGCGGCTGCTGGACAAGGTCGTGGGCGCGCGACGGGGCGGCTTCTGTTACGAACTGAACGGGGCGTTCGGGGCGTTGCTGGAGTCGCTCGGCTTCGACGTGACGCTGCTCGCGGCACGGGTGTACGGGGAGGAGGGTCGGCTCGGAGTGCCGTACGACCATCTCGCGCTGCGGGTGCGGACGGTCGACGGCGGCGACTGGCTGGCCGATGTGGGCTTCGGGGCGCACAGTCACTATCCGCTGGCCTTCGGGGAGCGTGGTGAGCAGGTGGATCCGGGCGGCACGTTCCGGGTGATCGAAGCGGGGGTGGACGCGGCGGGAGCGCGGAGCAGCGGTGGGTCGGCGGCATCCGGGGACCTCGATGTGCTGAGGGACGGCAAGCCCCAGTACCGCCTGGAGACGCGACCGAGGGTGCTCGGGGACTTCGTGGCCGGGCTGTGGTGGCACAGCACGTCGCCGAAGTCGCATTTCACACAGTCGCTGGTGTGCTCGCGGGTCACGGAGGACGGAGGGCGGATCACGCTCAGCGGTCGCAGGTTCACGGTGACGGCGGCCGACGGCCGGAAGGAGGTGTCGGATCTGGGCACGGACGAGGAGGTGCTGGGGGTCTATCGGGAGCGGTTCGGGATCGAGCTCGATCAGGTGCCGACCGTGCAAAAGAGGGGCGAAATCGGGTAATTGGGGTACTCGGCGGAGGGGTGTGCAGGCTGGGGGGCGGGCCTCGCCGAGGTCGGGATGCGGATGGACCAGTAGCGGTCCGCGCCTGCGGCTTCCGTGGCCGACCCGGGCGTCGGTAATGCCGGGCGTAGCGGGAAAATGGCTCCGTGAGTGATGTGAGACATGTGCTGGTGCTGCCCGACCGTGATGCCGCTCAGGAGGCGGCGGAGGCGCTCGGGGAGCGGTTCGCACTCGACGAGGAGCCGCAGCTCGTACGGGATGCGCTCGCTGGTGAGGACGACGCCGAGGATGCCCAGTGGCTCCTCGTGCTACGGGACGAGAGGGGGCGGCTCGATCCGAAGGAGCTGGATGAGTTCGCGGGGGAGTGGGACGGGTGGCGGGAGGAGCCTTAGACCGGGCACTGAACGAGGTGCCCGTCGGCCCGGCGCTGGGCGACGCGGCCGTGGGCCCGGCGCCGGGCGAGGCGGCCGTGGCCCGGATTTGGGGTGAGCCGGGGGAGGTCGGGCGTGGGTGCGTTGTCAGTGGCGCGTGGGATGCTTGGCGCGATGGCCAAGAAGACCGCACATGACGACCCTCTCGCCCCCGTCACGCTTGCCGTGGGCCAGGAGGACCTCCTGCTCGACCGTGCCGTACAGGAGGTGGTGGCCGCCGCCCGGGCCGCCGACGCCGACACGGACGTACGTGACCTGACCTCGGACCAGTTGCAGCCCGGCACGCTCGCCGAGCTGACCAGTCCGTCGCTCTTCGCCGAGCGCAAGGTCGTGGTCGTACGCAACGCGCAGGATCTCTCGGCCGACACGATCAAGGACGTGAAGTCGTACCTGGGGGCGCCCGCGGAGGAGATCACCCTCGTGCTGCTGCATGCGGGCGGCGCCAAGGGCAAGGGCCTGCTGGATGCCGCGCGCAAGGCGGGGGCGCGGGAGGTCGCGTGCCCCAAGATGACGAAGCCGGCGGACCGGCTGGCCTTTGTGCGCGGGGAGTTCCGGGCGTTGGGGAGGTCCGCGACGTCCGAGGCGGGCCAGGCACTTGTCGACTCCATCGGGAGTGATCTGCGGGAGCTGGCGTCGGCGGTGTCCCAGCTGACGGCGGACGTCGAGGGGACGATCGACGAGGCGGTGGTCGGGCGGTACTACACGGGGCGGGCCGAGGCGTCGAGCTTCACGGTGGCGGACCGGGCGGTCGAGGGGAGGGCGGCGGAGGCGTTGGAGGCGTTGCGCTGGTCGCTGTCCACCGGGGTTGCGCCGGTCATGATCACCAGCGCGTTGGCGCAGGGTGTGCGGGCCATTGGGAAGCTGTCGTCCGCTCGGGGTGGGCGGCCGGCCGATCTGGCGCGTGAGCTGGGGATGTCGCCGTGGAAGATCGATCGGGTTCGGCAGCAGATGCGGGGGTGGACGCCGGACGGGGTGGCTGTGGCGCTGCGGGCGGTCGCGGAGGCCGACGCCGGAGTGAAGGGCGGCGGGGATGATCCCGAGTACGCCCTGGAGAAGGCGGTCGTGGCCATTGCTGGGGCGGCGCGGTCTCGACGCGGGTAGGGAGTACGGGGCTGTGGGGCCCGCCTCGTTTGGGGTGAGCGAGCCAGTCGTATGTGCGTGAGCGGGCCGGTCGTATGTGCGTGAGCGAGCCGGCGGCCGTGGTGACGGCTGCGCGGGATTCGCCCCCGCCGCCCCTACCCGTCCCATCCCGTCCCTGGGAGCTGCCGCCCCCAGACCCCCGCTTCGGCCTGCACGGCCTCGTCCTCAAACGCCGGACGGGCTGAAAGCGCCTGAGGCGGCCCGAAAAACGCAAAGGTGTCGGCGGACTGGGTGCAGGAGGCGGCCGAGCAGCGTCAAGGCGTCGGTAGCCCGGGTGGGTATGCGAAAAGCCCCGCGCCCGTCCTGGGGAAGGACAGACGGCAGGGCCTTCGGGTCAAGCTTGTGGGTCCGTACCCGCGTGGCGAACGCAGTCGCGTACAGACCCGGGGTGCTGGACGGGAGCGGATGAGAGGGCCCGCTCTGGTTCCTCCAGCGGTTGGATCAAGTGTCAGCCCTTGAGGGGCGCGACCTTGGAAGCAAGCGCCGACTTCTTGTTGGCGGCCTGGTTCTTGTGGATGACGCCCTTCGAGACGGCCTTGTCGAGCTGACGCGCGGCAGCGCGCTGGTACTCGGTGGCCTTCTCGACGTCACCCGCGGCAGCAGCCTCACGGGCCTTGCGGATCGCGGTCTTGAGCGAAGACTTGACGGCCTTGTTGCGAAGGCGCGCCTTCTCGTTCGTCTTGTTCCGCTTGATCTGGGACTTGATGTTCGCCACGAATGAGCCTTTTCAGGTTCAGGCGCGCGAGGGGATGCCTCACGCACCGTTTGATTTCTTCAGGAGTGCCTCGTGCAGAGAGGGCAGGAGACACAGCCACCCAGGCTACCAGTCCTGGTCCGACCGGCCTAAACCCGAGCTCGGACCCCCTTCAACCAGCCCAAACCGGTCGCACGGCCCCGCCCGTGGGACCATGGAGCCTACGTATCGATCCGACCCGAGGCGACAGGCGCCTCAAGAGACAGGACCCTGCGTGCCCGCGACCCCTAACAATGTGCCCGAGCCGAGCCGTACCGACCCGGCTCTGATCCGCAATTTCTGCATCATCGCGCACATCGACCACGGCAAGTCCACGCTCGCCGACCGCATGCTCCAGCTGACCGGGGTGGTCGACCAGCGGCAGATGCGCGCTCAGTACCTCGACCGCATGGACATCGAGCGCGAGCGCGGCATCACGATCAAGTCCCAGGCGGTACGGCTGCCCTGGGCGCCCACCCAGGAGCCGGGTAACACCCACATCCTCAACATGATCGACACCCCTGGGCACGTCGACTTCACGTATGAGGTGTCGCGGTCCCTCGCGGCCTGTGAGGGCACGGTCCTGCTCGTCGACGCCGCCCAGGGCATCGAGGCCCAGACTCTCGCCAATCTCTACCTGGCGATGGAGAACGACCTCAAGATCATCCCCGTACTGAACAAGATCGACCTGCCGGCCGCTCAGCCGGAGAAGTTCTCCGAGGAGCTCGCCAACCTCATCGGCTGCGACCCGGAGGACGTTCTCAAGGTCTCCGCCAAGACCGGCCTGGGTGTCGAGGCGCTGCTCGACAAGGTCGTCGCCGAGGTCCCGGCCCCGGTCGGTGTCGCCGACGCGCCCGCCCGCGCGATGATCTTCGACTCCGTGTACGACTCCTACCGCGGTGTCGTGACGTACGTACGAGTCATCGATGGTCAGCTCAACAAGCGCGAGCGGATCCGGATGATGTCCACCGGCGCGACCCACGAGCTGCTGGAGATCGGTGTCTCGTCTCCCGAGATGAAGCCGGCCGACGGCCTCGGCGTCGGTGAGGTGGGCTACCTCATCACCGGTGTGAAGGACGTCCGGCAGTCCAAGGTCGGTGACACCATCACCACCCTGAACAAGGGTGCGACCGAGGCGCTCGGCGGCTACAAGGACCCCAAGCCCATGGTCTTCTCGGGGCTGTATCCGCTGGACGGGTCCGACTACCCCGAGCTGCGCGACGCCCTCGACAAGCTCCAGCTCAACGATGCCGCGCTGGTCTACGAGCCGGAGACCTCGGCGGCGCTGGGCTTCGGTTTCCGCGTCGGCTTCCTCGGGCTGCTGCACCTCGACGTGATCCGCGAGCGGCTGGAGCGCGAGTTCGGGCTCGATCTCATCGCCACCGCGCCCAACGTGGTCTACCGCGTCCTCATGGAGGACGGGAGCGAGCACACGGTCACCAATCCGAGCGAGTTCCCGGAGGGGAAGATCAGTGAGGTGTACGAGCCCGTCGTACGCGCCACGATCCTCGCGCCCTCCGAGTTCATCGGCTCGATCATGGAGCTGTGCCAGACCCGGCGCGGCACCCTCCTCGGCATGGACTACCTGTCCGAGGACCGGGTCGAGATCCGGTACACGCTGCCCCTCGCGGAGATCGTCTTCGACTTCTTCGACCAGCTGAAGTCCAAGACCCGCGGCTACGCCTCCCTCGACTACGAGCCGACCGGCGAGCAGGCCTCCAGCCTGGTCAAGGTCGACATCCTGCTGCACGGCGACAAGGTCGACGCCTTTTCGGCGATCACGCACAAGGACGCGGCGTACGCGTACGGTGTGCGGCTGGTCGCCAAGCTGCGCGAGCTCATCCCGCGGCAGGCCTTCGAGGTGCCCATCCAGGCGGCCATCGGCTCCCGGGTCATCGCCCGCGAGACCATCCGCGCCATCCGCAAGGACGTCCTCGCCAAGTGCTACGGCGGTGACATCTCCCGTAAGCGGAAGCTGCTGGAGAAGCAGAAGGAGGGCAAGAAGCGGATGAAGATGGTGGGCTCTGTGGAGGTTCCGCAAGAGGCCTTCATCGCCGTTCTGTCCAGCGACGACAGCGGCGGCTCGGCCAAGGGCAAGAAGTAGCCACCCGGCACCCCCCGTATCCCGGCTTCAAGGGCCCGTTGCGCTCCGGCGCGGCGGGCCCTCGCGCGTCCGCCCGGTGGTTCTTGGGAGGAAGTGACAGGGCGTCGCCCCTTACGCACCGGCCGGACGCGCTCTACTCTGATCTCTGCTCGGTAGTTACTCGCGAGTTAAACAACAGCCGCAACCAGCCAGCCGCACAGCAGTCGATGCAGTCGATCGAGCCAGTCGCACGCACTGTCGCGGGCCCCGGAGGATGTCGTGAGCGACACACAGACCCTGATCGAGAACCGTCCGCCGTCCGTGGCGGCCCTCTTCCTGGAGCGCGTGGCGGCCACGCCGGACGCCGAGGCCTACCGCTACCCGGTACCGTCCCCCAAGCTCTCGGCTTCGCCCGAGCAGGGAGGCGCCCCCGCGGGCCAGGGCCCGGACGACTGGAAGTCGCTGAGCTGGGCGCAGGCCGCCGAACGGGTCTTCGCGGTGGCGGCCGGCCTCATCGAGCTGGGTGTGCAGCCGGAGCAGCGAGTGGCCCTCGCCTCCTCGACGCGGGTCGAGTGGATCCTGGCCGACCTGGGCATCATGTGCGCCGGCGCGGCCACGACCACGATCTACCCGCAGACCAACGCCGACGAGTCCGCGTTCATCCTCGCCGACTCCGAGAGCAAGGTGCTGATCGCGGAGGACGCGGCGCAGCTCGCGAAGGCGGTGGAGAAGCGCGCCGAGCTTCCCGCGCTGACCCATGTCGTGGTGATCGACCCCACGGGCGTGGAGAGCAGTGACTGGGTTCTCACCCTTGCCGAGCTGGAGGCCCGCGGCGCCGCCCACCTGGAGAAGAACCCCGACCTGATCAAGGAGAAGGTCGGCGCGATCACCTCCGACCAGCTCGCCACCCTCATCTACACCTCCGGCACCACGGGCCGCCCCAAGGGTGTCCGGCTCCCGCACGACAACTGGTCGTACATGGCGAAGGCCACCGCCGGGACCGGTCTGATCAGCGCGGACGACGTGCAGTACCTGTGGCTGCCGCTCGCGCACGTCTTCGGCAAGGTGCTCACGTCCGGGCAGATCGAGGTCGGGCATGTCACCGCCGTCGACGGCCGCGTCGACAAGATCATCGAGAATCTGCCGGTGGTGCAGCCGACGTACATGGCTGCCGTACCGCGCATCTTCGAGAAGGTCTACAACGGGGTCGCTGCCAAGGCGCGGGCGGGTGGCGGCGCCAAGTACAAGATCTTCCAGTGGGCGGCCGAGGTCGCCCGCGAGTACGCCAAGGTCAGCCAGGACAACTTCCGCCGTACCGGCGCGGCCTCCGTGCCGTTCGGGCTCGGCGCCAAGTACAAGGTCGCGGACGCGCTCGTCTTCGCCAAGATCCGCGAGGCCTTCGGCGGCAACCTGCGCGCGTGCGTCTCGGGCAGTGCCGCGCTCGCGCCCGAGATCGGCTACTTCTTCGCCGGCGCCGGCATCCACATCCTGGAGGGGTACGGCCTCACGGAGTCCTCCGCGGCCTCCTTCGTGAACCCCGGCGAGGCGTACCGCACCGGCACGGTCGGCAAGCCGCTGCCCGGCACCGAGGTGCGGATCGCGGACGACGGCGAGATCCTGCTGCGCGGCCCCGGCATCATGGAGGGGTACCACGGGCTGCCGGAGAAGACCGCCGAGGTGCTGGAGCCGGACGGCTGGTTCCACACCGGCGACATCGGCGAGCTGTCCCCCGACGGCTATCTGCGCATCACGGACCGCAAGAAGGACCTCATCAAGACCTCGGGCGGCAAGTACATCGCGCCCGCCGAGGTCGAGGGCCAGTTCAAGGGTGTGTGCCCGTACGTCTCCAACATCCTGGTGCACGGCGCCGACCGGAACTTCTGCACGGCCCTCATCGCCCTCGACGAGCCGTCCATCCTGGAGTGGGCCAAGGAGAACGGCCTGGCCGGCAAGTCGTACGCCGACGTGGTCGCCGCGCCCGCGACGGTCGCCCTGGTCGAGGGCTACGTCACGGAACTGAACGGTGGCCTCCAGCGCTGGCAGACCATCAAGAAGTTCCGCCTCCTGCCGCGCGACCTCGACATCGAACACGGCGAGATCACCCCGAGCCTCAAGCTGAAGCGCCCGGTCGTCGAACGCGAGTACAAGCATCTGATCGACGAGATGTACGCGGGGTCGCGGGAGGCTTAGGCGTCGGGTTCGGGTGGTCTCGGGGTCGGCTGGGGGTGCGGGGGTCGTCCCCCGCGGTGATGCAGCCGAGCACCTGATCGATGAGATGTACGCGGGGTCGCGGGAGGCCTGAGCGGCCCTGGAGGGGCGGGGGGTCACACACCCCGCCCTGAGCGCAGGTTCGTGGAGGGGCGGGGCGTCAGACGCCCCGCCCCTGGCGCATCCCCCGTAACAGCTCCTCCATCTGTTGCACGTGGTGGCGTAGCTCCAGGACCTCCTGGTGGTCGCTCGACGCCACCCGTGTCCCTATCTCTCTCAGGCGGGCCGCCAGCTCGTCGAACCGTTCCTGTTCGCGGGCGAGCATCCGTTCCAGTTGGCGGTTCTTGCGGTGCAGGTCGAGGAAGACGCTCACCTTGGCGCGCAGCACCCAGGGATCGAAGGGCTTCGTCAGATAGTCGGCCGCGCCGGTCGCGTATCCGCGGAACGCGTAGCCCGCGTCGGCGTCCGTACCCGTCAGGAAGATGATGGGGACGTCCTTGGTCTGGTCGAGCCGTTTGATGTTCGCGGCGGTCTCGAAGCCATCCATACCGGGCATGCGGATGTCGAGCAGGACGACGGCGAACCGCCGCCGCAGCAGCGCCTTCATCGCCTCCTCGCCCGACCGTGCGCGTATCAGCGGCTCGTTGAGGGACCCCAGGACGGCCTCCAGCGCCATCAGGTTGTCCTCCATGTCGTCGACCAGGAGGATGCTGGCGCGCTCGTCGGTCGTTTCCTCAGCGCTCATGGTGACTGTGCCTCACTCCGTCAGCGGCGGGACCGCGGGCTCCCCGGATGTGACCGGCCCCGGATCGGTGGGTTCGGCGAAGTCGTCCCGCTCCTCGGCGTCCGCGCCCTCGGGGTCCAGGAGCGCGCAGACGACGGTCAGCAACTGATCGACGTCCACCGGCTTCGGTACGTAGTCGTTGGCGCCGCGCGCGATGGACTTCTCGCGGTCTCCCGGCATCGCCTTCGCGGTCAGCGCGACGATGGGCAGGCCCGCCCAGCGCGGGGTGCGGCGGATGACGGAGATGGTCTCGTAGCCGTCCATCTCCGGCATCATGATGTCCATCAGGACGAGTTCGACGTCCGGATTGCGCTCCAGCGTCTCGATGCCTTCGCGGCCGTTCTCCGCGTACAGGACGGGCATGCCGACGCGGCCCAGCACATGGGTGAGCGCGAAGACGTTGCGGATGTCGTCGTCCACGATCAGCACCCGCCGGCCGGGCAGCACCTGCCCCGCGCGCCCCACCTGCCACTCCTCCAGCTTGGTGGGCGCAGGCCAGGAGTCCTCCGGATCGTGGGTGATGTACGACTCGGTGGACAGCTGCTCGGGCGTCGGCAGCGGACGTTCCTCGGGCGCCGGCCCGGTCGCCGCGTGGCCCGGGCTGACGACCGGGACGTACAGCGTGAAGGTGGACCCCTTGCCGGGGACGCTCTCGGCGATGATCCGGCCGCCCAGCAGACCGGCGATCTCCCGGCTGATGGACAGCCCGAGCCCCGTACCGCCGTACTTGCGGTTGGTCGTGCCGTCGGCCTGCTGGAACGCCTCGAAGATCACCGGGAGTTTCTCCGGCGCGATGCCGATGCCGGTGTCGGAGACCGCGAAGGCGATCACTTCCTCGCTGTCCTCGCGGGTGTAGCGGTGCTCGGGGTCCTTGACCCGGCCCACGCGCAGCTCGACCCGGCCGCTCGCGGTGAACTTGATCGCGTTGGACAGCAGATTGCGCAGGATCTGCTGGAGGCGCTGCTCGTCCGAGTACATCTCGCGCGGTACGTCCTCGCCGACCGCGACGTCGAAGGCGAGCCCCCGGTCGATCGTGAGCGGGCGGAACGTGGCGTGGACGTAGTCGAGCAGCTTGATCAGCGGGAGCTTCTTCGGGCGTACGTCCATCCGGCCGGCCTCGATCTTCGACAGGTCGAGGATGTCGTTGATCAGCTGGAGCAGGTCGGAGCCCGAGCGGTGGATCGTCGTCGCGAACTGCACTTCCTGGTCGGAGAGATGGCCGTCCGGGTTGTCGGAGAGCAGGCGGGCCAGGATCAGCAGCGAGTTCAGCGGCGTACGCAGCTCGTGCGACATGTTCGCCAGGAACTCCGACTTGTACTGGGACGATGTCGCCAGCAGGGCCGCCTTCTCCTCCAGTTCTGCGTTGGAGCGCTGCAACTCCGCCTGCTGGGACTGGAGTTCGTCCGAGCGGTCCTGGAGCTGGATGGCGAGGCGCTGGGACTCGCCGAGCAGGGACTCCGTGCGGGAGTTGGCGATGATGGTGTTGATCGCGACGCCGATGGTGTTCACGAACTGGTCGAAGAACGCCAGGTGGACATCGGAGAAGCGGGAGAAGGAGGCGAGTTCGATCACGCCGAGGAGCTTGTCCTCGAAGAGGATCGGGATGATGACGACGCTCGCGGGGGCCGCCTCCCCCAGACCGCTGTTGATCTTGATGTAGTCGGGTGGGGCCTCCTCCACCAGGATCCGCTTCTTCTCCCGCGCGGCCTGGCGGACGAGGCCGTGGACCGGCATGCCGCCCGTGTCGACGGTCACCGAGTGCGCCGAGCCGTATCCGGCGATGAACGCGAGCCCCTTCGCGGGGACGGTCGTGCGCAGAGAGGCGCCGTCCTCGTCGGGATCGGCCAGGAAGAACGCGCCGTACTGGGCGTTCACCAGCGGCGTCAGCTCGCGCAGGATCAGGTCCGCGACCTCCATCAGGTCCCGGTGACCCTGCATGAGCGCGGCGAGACGCGCCAGGTTCGACTCCAGCCAGTCCTTCGCGCGGGTGGTCTCGCGGAGGTTGGCCACCATCAGGTTGATGTTGTCCTTCAGCTCGGCGACCTCGCCACGCGTTTCCACGGAGATGGACCGCGACATGTCGCCCTGCGCCACCGCGGACGCCACCTCGGCGATCGCGCGGACCTGGGTGGTGAGGTTGAGCGCGAGCTCGTTCACGTTCGTCGTCAGGCGCTTCCAGGTGCCGTACACGCCCTCGACCCGTGCCTGGCCGCCGAGCTGGCCCTCGCTGCCCACCTCGCGGGCCACCCGTGTGACCTCCGAGGAGAAGGAGGACAGCGTGTCGACCATCGTGTTGATGGTGGTCTTCAGCTCCAGGATCTCGCCGCGCGCGTCCACGTCGATCTTCTTGGACAGGTCGCCCTGGGCCACGGCCGTCGCGACCTGCGCGATGTTCCGCACCTGCGAGGTCAGGTTGTCGGCCATGTAGTTCACGTTGTCGGTCAGATCGCGCCAGACGCCGGAGACGCCCAGCACCTGCGCGCGCCCGCCGAGCCGCCCGTCGGTGCCGACCTCACGGGCCACGCGCGTCACCTCGTCGGCGAAGGCGCGCAGCTGCTCCACCATCGTGTTGACGGTGTCCTTCAGTTCGAGGATCTCGCCGCGGGCGTCGACGGTGATCTTCTTCGACAGGTCGCCGTTCGCGACGGCCGTCGTCACCTGCGCGATGTTGCGGACCTGCGAAGTCAGGTTCAGGGCCATGAAGTTGACGTTGTCGGTGAGGTCCTTCCAGACGCCGGACACGCCCCGGACCTGCGCCTGACCGCCCAGGTTGCCCTCCGTGCCGACCTCGCGGGCCACCCGGGTGACCTCGTCGGCGAAGGCGGAGAGCTGGTCGACCATCGTGTTGATCGTCGACTTCAGCTCCAGGATCTCGCCCTTCGCCTCCACCGTGATCTTCTTGCCGAGGTCGCCCTGGGCCACGGCGGTCGACACCAGCGCGATGTTGCGGACCTGCGAGGTCAGGTTGTCCGCCATGAAGTTGACGTTGTCGGTGAGGTCCTTCCATACCCCCGACACGCCTCTGACCTGGGCACGGCCGCCCAGGTTGCCTTCGGTGCCGACCTCGCGGGCCACCCGGGTGACCTCGTCGGCGAAGGCGGAGAGCTGGTCGACCATCGTGTTGATCGTCGACTTGAGTTCGAGGATCTCGCCCTGTGCGTCGACCGTGATCTTCTGGCTGAGGTCGCCGTTGGCCACGGCCGTGGTGACCTGGGCGATGTTGCGGACCTGCGACGTCAGGTTCGACGCCATGAAGTTGACGTTGTCGGTGAGGTCCTTCCAGACCCCCGACACCCCGCGCACCTGCGCACGGCCGCCCAACTGGCCCTCCGTGCCGACCTCGCGGGCCACCCGGGTGACCTCGTCGGCGAACGCGGAGAGCTGGTCGACCATCGTGTTCACGGTGAGCTTCAGTTCCAGCAGCTCACCCGTCGCCTCGACGGTCACCGTTCGGGTCAGGTCGCCGCGGGCCACCGCCGTGGTCACCAGGGCGATGTCGCGGACCTGCGCGGTCAGCCGGGACGCCATCGTGTTGACCGCCTCGGTCACATCCCGCCAGCTCCCCGACAGGCCCTGCACCTTGGCGCGCCCGCCGAGCCGCCCCTCGGTGCCGACCTCGCGGGCCACCCGGGTCACCTCGCCGGTGAACAGCGACAGCTGGTCGACCATCTTGTTGACCGCCCGGCCCAGGCGGCGCAGATCTCCGCGCAACTGCCGGTTGCCGTCGTGCAGATCGACCCGCTGGGTCAGATCGCCGCCCGCCACCGCGTCCAGAACCCGCGTCGCGTTCGCCGCCGGAGCCACCAGCGCGTCGAGCAGCTGGTTCACATCGCTGACCCGGGCCGCCCAGTAGCCCTGCCCCGGGCTCGCCGACAGCCGCTCGTCGAGCCGGCCGTGCCGCACCAGCTCCCGCCGTACGCGCTGCACTTCCGAGTTGAAGTGGGCGTTCCGGTCCATGATCTGGTTGAAGGCCGTGCTCAGCTCGGCCACCAGGCCGTGCCCCGTCTCCGGCACCCGGGTGAAGATTCCGTCCCGGGCGGCGGTCATGGCGGCGAGCAGCGGACGCAGATCCGATGCTCGAATCTGTCCGTCTTCGAGCACTCGCGTAGCACTGTTCTCACTCATGGCGGCCCACTTCGGTAACTCGACGCTTATGGGCGCGGCCAGTCTGTCACTCTGTCCGCATCAACTGAGGTGTATTCGTCCGATCTGCTCGGGGAGCTGTCCATGGGGGCCTTTCCCACGCAACGGGAGACGCAGCGGGACGCGGTATCCCGCGCCCCCGGCGCGCCCGCGCACCAGGGGGCGGGACGGCGCACGACTGTGCGTACGACGCTGCCCGGCGGTTCTCTCGCGCCCGGCGCCGCCCGCCGCTTCGTCCGCGAGGCGCTGGCCGACTGGGCCGAACTCGGCCTGTCCGGCGCCGCGTCACTGCCCGGCCGGCTCTCCGACGACGCCGTGGTGGTGGTCAGCGAACTCGTCACCAACGCCGTCGTGCACGCCGGTACGGACGTCGACCTGGTGTGCCGCATCGACGAGTCCGAGGAGGAGCCGGCCGGGCTGGTCGTCGAGGTCTCCGACCGCCACCCTTCGCGTGCGGTACGGGACGAAGCCGCGGGCCACCCCTACGGCACCGCGGCCGCCGAACGCCCTTACGGCACGCCCGAGTACGGGCGCGGCCTGCGGCTCGTCTCCGCGCTCTCCGAGGCCTGGGGCATCACGTACCGCACCGGCGCCAAGACCGTCTGGGCCCGGCTGCCCGTCGACGGGGCGCTGCCTGTCGACGGGGCGCCGGCCGGCGACGGCGTGCTGCCCGTCGAGGGGACACCGGTCGTCGAGGACGGGATCGGGGCGTACGCCGGGGAGCGCTCCCTCGGACGCGGGCTGCGGGCGGACGAGATATTCGGGCCGGAGCACCCCGGGTATCCCGGCCATTTCGGGCACGTCGGGGGCTCCGAGCACTTCGAGCCCTTCGAGGGCCCCGAGCACCCCGACCGCTCCGGGCTCGATTCCGGGCTCGATTCCGGGCTCGGTATCGGGCTCGGTATCGGGTTCGCCGAGAATTCCGGCCACCCCGAGGCCTCCGGTCCACGCGGCACGCAGGACCACGACTGGCTCAACCGGGGCGCGCTCTCCTTCCTCGCCGAGGCCTCCGACCTGCTGGCCGGACAGCTCGACGAGGACCTGGTCGCCGCGCTCGCCGGCCAGCTCCTCGTACCGCGGCTCGCCGACTGGTGCGCGGTGTGGCTGGAGGACGAGGCGACGGGCTGGCGCGGCCCCGAGACGGGCATGGCTCCGGGGCCGCGGCTCGCCCGCGTCTGGCACGGCAGCGAGAACCGCATCGAGGACCTGCGCCGGGCGCTGGAGAGGCACCCGCCCCGGCTGCCCGAGTCGGTGCGCACCCGGCCCGTGCCCGCGCCCTGGCCCGCCGAGGCACTGGGCCCGCACGGCGCGAGCGGCTCGGCGCTCGCGTACCGGCTGATCGCCGGCGGCCGTCCGCTCGGCACGTTGGTCATCGGGCGGGCCGGGCTGCTGCGCTACCCCGACGAGATCACCGGCCTCGTGGAGGACCTGAGCCGCCGGGTGGCCCTCGCCATCGGGGCGGCCCGCCAGTACGCGCGCCAGGCCACCATCAGCCGGGTCCTCCAGCGCGGACTGCTGCCCGGCGCGGTCGCCGAGATCCCCGGGGTTCGCAGCGCCCTCGTGTACGAGCCGCTCGACAAGGGCGGACCCAGCGGTGACTTCTACGACCTGTTCCCGGCCGGGGACGGGCGCTGGTGCTTCGCCGTCGGCGATGTGCAGGGCAAGGGGCCCGAGGCCGCCGTGGTGATCGGGCTCGCCCGGCCCTGGCTGCGGCTCCTGGCGCGCGAGGGCTACCAGGTCGCGGACGTCCTGGACCGCCTCAACCAGCTCCTCCTCGACGACGCGACCGAGGCGGCGGACGCGGCGGCCAGGGCGCTGGTGGCGGCGGGCGGACCCGGTCTCGGCGCCGACGAGGGCCCGCAGAACCGCTTCCTGTCCCTCCTCTACGGCGAGCTGGTCCCCTTCGAGGGCGGGGTGCGGTGCACGCTCGCCTCCGCCGGGCATCCGCTGCCGCTGCTGCTGACCCCGGACGGCGACGTACGGCCCGTGGCTCAGCCGCAGACGCTCCTCGGGGTCGTCGAGGACGCGACGTACACCTGCGAGACCTTCGAGCTGCACCCCGCCGACACGCTGCTGTGCGTCACGGACGGGGTGACCGAGCGGCGCAGCGGCTCGCACCAGTTCGACGACGGCGACGGTCTCGCGGCGGCGCTGGCGGGGTGCGCGGGGCTGAGCGCCGAGCTGATCGCGGAACGCATCAGACGGCTGGTGCACGAGTTCGGGGCGCGCCCGCCGGAGGACGATCTGGCGCTGCTGGTGTTACAGGCGGAGCGCGGAGCACCGAGCCGGGGAGAAGGAACGTAAACGGGCATCCCCGCCGGTGCTGGACAATGGAAGGCATGCCTTCCGCACTTCCCGACGGCGAACCCGTCCCCGACGACGGTTCGCTGCCCGCGCACGCCCTGGCCGGGGCTGCCGAGCGTCCCCTCGGGTTCTACCTCCATGTGCCGTACTGCGCGACCCGCTGCGGCTACTGCGACTTCAACACCTACACGGCGACCGAGCTGCGCGGCACGGGAGGCGTTCTGGCCTCCCGCGACAACTACGCCGAGACGCTGATCGACGAGGTACGCCTGGCCCGCAAGGTGCTCGGTGACGACCCCCGCCCGGTGCGCACGGTGTTCGTCGGCGGCGGTACGCCGACGCTGCTGGCCGCCGACGACCTCGTACGGATGCTGGGGGCGGTCCGCGACGAGTTCGGCCTCGCCGACGACGCGGAGGTCACGACGGAGGCGAACCCGGAGTCGGTGGACCCGGCGTACCTCGCGACCCTGCGGGCCGGCGGCTTCAACCGTGTCTCCTTCGGCATGCAGAGCGCCCGGCAGCACGTACTGAAGGTGCTCGACCGCACGCACACGCCCGGCCGTCCCGAGCGGTGCGTCGCGGAGGCGCGGGCGGCGGGCTTCGACCACGTCAACCTGGACCTGATCTACGGCACACCGGGGGAGACGGACGACGACTGGCGGGCCTCGCTGGACGCGGCGCTCGGCGCGGGCCCGGACCACATCTCCGCGTACGCCCTGATCGTCGAGGAGGGCACACAGCTCGCCCGCCGCATCCGCCGCGGCGAGGTCCCGATGACGGACGACGACGTCCACGCCGACCGGTACCTGATCGCCGACGAGATCCTGTCGTCGGCGGGCTTCGACTGGTACGAGGTGTCGAACTGGGCCACCTCCGAGGCGGGCCGCTGCCTGCACAACGAGCTGTACTGGCGGGGCGCCGACTGGTGGGGCGCGGGACCCGGCGCGCACAGCCACGTGGGCGGGGTGCGCTGGTGGAACGTGAAGCACCCGGGGGCCTACGCGGGCGCCCTGGCGGCGGGGAAGTCCCCGGGCGCCGGACGCGAACTCCTCTCCGAGGAGGACCGCCGCGTCGAACGCGTTCTTCTCGAACTGCGGCTGCGTGAGGGCTGCCCGCTGTCGCTGCTCCGCCCCGACGGCCTGGCCGCCTCCCGCCGGGCACTGTCGGACGGCCTCCTGGAGCCCGGCCCGTACGACGCCGGCCACGCCGTTCTCACGCTGCGGGGGCGGCTGCTCGCGGACGCGGTGGTCAGGGACCTGGTGGACTGAGCCGTCGGCGGCCGGGGTCCGGCGCTTGTCCGGGGGTCAGGCCGGACCTCCGGCCGTGACGAAGTCGATCAGCTCCTCCACCCGGCCCAGGAGCTCCGGCTCCAGATCCTTGTAGGAGCGCACGCGGGACAGGATGTGCTGCCAGGCCGCGCCCGTGTTCTCCGGCCAGCCGAGCGCGCGGCACACGCCCTTCTTCCAGTCCTGGCCGTGGGGGACACGGGGCCAGGACTGGATGCCGACCGACGCCGGCTTCACCGCCTCCCACACGTCGATGTAGGGGTGGCCCACCACCAAGGCGTACTCGCTCGTCACCGACTCCGCGATGCGGGACTCCTTGGTGCCGGGGACCAGGTGGTCGACCAGGATGCCGAGGCGCGCGTCCGGGCCCGGGGCGAAGTCCGTGACGATCCGTGGCAGGTCGTCGACGCCCTCCAGGTACTCCACCACCACCCCCTCGACGCGCAGATCGTCGCCCCACACCTTCTCGACCAGCTCCGCGTCGTGGCGGCCCTCGACGTAGATGCGGCCGGCGCGGGCCACCCGGGCGCGGGCGCCGGGGACGGCCACCGAACCGGAGGCGGTACGGGTGGGGCGTACGGGAGCGTTGCCGGACGGGCGGACGAGGGTCACCACGCGGCCCTCCAGCAGAAAGCCCCGCGGCTCCAGCGGGAACACCCGGTGCTTGCCGAAGCGGTCCTCCAGCGTCACCGTGCCCGCCTCGCAGCGGATCACCGCCCCGCAGAAGCCGGTGCCGGGCTCCTCCACCACCAGACCCGGGTCCGCCGGGACCTCGGGCACGGGCTTGGGCTTCTTCCACGGCGGGGTCAGATCCGGCGAGTACTGGCGCATTCGCATGACGATAGGAGAAGCGCGGCGGGAGACGGAGGAGCGGGGCGCCCCGACACGCCGGGAGTCCCGCAATCCGGCGTGCCCACGCCGTCCCGAAGCGGGTCGCTACGCGATGCCGAAGCGGGCCGCCAGTTCGTCCCGCTGGGTCCGGACGAATGCCGCGTCCACCGTGGCTCCGTGGCCGGGGACGTACACAGCGTCCTGTCCGCCCAGGTCCAGCAGCCGGTCCAGGGCCGCCGGCCAGTGTGACGGGATCGCGTCCGGCCCTGCCTGGGGCTCGCCCGACTCCTCCACCAGGTCGCCGCAGAAGACGACCTCCGGCGAGGAGGACACCAGGACGGCCAGGTCGTACGCCGTGTGACCGGGACCCACGTTCGCCAGCAGCACCTGCACCTCGCCGCCCAGGTCCAGGGTCCACTCGCCGAAGACATGGTGGCGGGGGCGTACGAGCAGGTCCGCGGCCCCCTCCGCCGCGCGCGGGTCCAGGCCGTTGCGCACGGCGTCCGCGCGCAGCTCCTCGCGGCCGTGCGCGAGGGCCGTGTCCAGGCCGACCGCGCCGAAGACCTCCACCCCGGAGAACGCCGCCGCGCCGAAGACATGATCGAAATGGGGGTGTGTGAGCGCGAGATGCGTCACACGGCGGCCGGGTCCCAGCAGCCGCTGCGCCTCCGCCCGCAGCAGCGCGCCCTCCCGCAGACTCGACCCCGCGTCGATCATGAGGGCCGCGCTGTCGCCGATCACCAGCCCGACCGTGCAGTCCCACCCCGGAAGCCGGCGCCGCCCGACGAACGGCGCCACGCTCTCCCATCCCGCCTCTTCCCAAGTCACCCGCATACGGAGACGCTAGCCCCAGCCGCCCCGCCCGGCAGGACACCACCGGACAGGTCGGTCACCTCGGCACGACTTCGCAGGACCGCCCTTGCCGGGGCCGTACCTCACAGCCGTACACTGGGCGCGGGGATGCTGGCACTCGCGCGCGCTGAGTGCCAGGAGAAACGGCGAGCGGACGACTGGAGGTGTGCGCGATGCTCAGTGAACGCAGGCTCGAGGTGCTGCGCGCCATCGTCCAGGACTACGTCGGCACCGAGGAGCCGGTGGGTTCCAAGGCGCTCACCGAGCGGCACAACCTCGGAGTCTCCCCGGCGACCGTGCGCAACGACATGGCGGCGCTGGAGGACGAGGGCTACATCGCGCAGCCGCACACCAGTGCGGGCCGCATCCCCACGGACAGGGGCTACCGCCTCTTCGTCGACAAGCTCGCGGGCGTCAAGCCGATGACCGGGCCCGAGCGGCGCGCGATTCAGAACTTCCTCGACGGCGCCGTCGATCTCGACGATGTCGTCGGCCGGACCGTGCGGCTGCTGGCGCAGCTCACCCGGCAGGTCGCCGTCGTGCAGTACCCGTCGCTGACGCGGTCCACCGTGCGGCACGTGGAGCTGCTGTCGCTCGCCCCCGCGCGCGTGATGCTGGTACTGATCACGGACACGGGCCGGGTCGAGCAGCGGATGATCGACTGCCCGGCGCCGTTCGGGGAGACGTCCCTCGCGGATCTGCGCGCGCGGCTCAACAGCCGGGTCGCCGGCCGTCGCTTCGCGGACGTGCCGCAGCTCGTGCAGGACCTGTCCGAGGCGTTCGATCCCGAGGACCGGGGTACGGTCACGACCGTGCTCTCCACTCTTCTGGAGACGCTCGTCGAGGAGACCGAGGAGCGGCTGATGATCGGCGGCACCGCCAATCTCACCCGCTTCGGACATGACTTCCCTCTCACGATCCGGCCGGTCCTCGAGGCGCTGGAGGAGCAGGTCGTGCTCCTCAAGTTGCTTGGTTCGGCCGGGGATTCGGGCATGACCGTACGGATCGGTCACGAGAACGCGTATGAGGGACTCAACTCCACGTCCGTGGTCTCCGTCGGCTACGGTTCGGGCGACGAGGCAGTAGCCAAACTCGGCGTGGTCGGACCGACCCGCATGGATTACCCGGGAACGATGGGAGCGGTACGCGCAGTGGCACGGTACGTCGGACAGATCCTGGCGGAGTCGTAAGTGGCCACGGACTACTACGCCGTACTCGGCGTGCGCCGCGACGCGTCTCAGGACGAGATCAAGAAGGCATTCCGGCGGCTCGCTCGCGAGCTGCACCCGGATGTCAATCCCGATCCGAAGACGCAGGAGCGCTTCAAGGAGATCAACGCCGCCTACGAGGTGTTGTCGGACCCGCAGAAGAAGCAGGTCTACGACCTCGGCGGTGACCCGCTCTCGCAGAGCGGCGGCGGAGGCGCGGGCGGCTTCGGCGCCGGTGGCTTCGGCAACTTCTCCGACATCATGGACGCGTTCTTCGGCACGGCGTCGCAGCGCGGACCGCGCTCGCGCACCCGCCGGGGCCAGGACGCCATGATCCGGGTGGAGATCGAGCTCGACGAGGCGGCCTTCGGCACGACGAAGGACATCCAGGTCGAGACGGCCGTCGTCTGTACGACGTGCAGCGGCGAGGGTGCCGCCCCGGGGACGAGCGCGCAGACCTGTGACATGTGCCGCGGCCGCGGTGAGGTCTCGCAGGTGACGCGGTCCTTCCTGGGCCAGGTCATGACGTCCCGCCCCTGCCCCCAGTGCCAGGGCTTCGGCACGGTCGTTCCGACGCCGTGCCCGGAGTGCGCGGGCGACGGCCGGGTGCGTTCCCGCCGGACCCTGACCGTGAAGATCCCGGCCGGTGTCGACAACGGCACACGGATCCAGCTCGCGGGCGAGGGCGAGGTCGGCCCCGGCGGCGGTCCGGCCGGTGATCTGTACGTCGAGATCCACGAGCTGCCGCACCAGACCTTCCAGCGGCGCGGCGACGACCTGCACTGCACGGTCACGATCCCGATGACGGCGGCGGCCCTCGGCACGAAGGTCCCGCTGGAGACGCTGGACGGCATGGAGGAGGTCGACATCCGCCCGGGCACGCAGTCCGGTCAGTCGATCCCGCTGCACGGCCGGGGCATCACGCATCTGCGGGGCGGCGGCCGGGGCGATCTGATCGTCCACGTCGAGGTCACCACGCCGACGAAGATGGACCCCGAGCAGGAGCGCCTGCTGCGTGAACTGGCCAAGCTGCGTGGCGAGGAGCGGCCCACGGGGCAGTTCCAGCCGGGGCAGCAGGGACTGTTCTCGCGGCTGAAGGACGCGTTCAACGGCCGCTGACATGGGTGCGGTCCGGTGGCTGCCGCCCCGGACCGACGGACGGGGCGCGAGTACGGTCGCAGGGCCGGATGGCCTGATCTCGCCCCCGAAGGACGGTGCCCGCGCCGCCTGACGCGAGCCCATTCCGCCGGCCTATGCCAGCAGCACGGCCGGATTCGGACTTGTACGGAGGACGTGACAACATGCCGTCATGTCCTCCGCGCTGACCGATCTCTTCCCACATCCGATCGTGCAGGCCCCCATGGCGGGCGGCGTCTCCGTGCCGCAGCTCGCCGCCGCCGTGTCCGAGGCCGGCGGGCTCGGGTTCCTCGCCGCCGGGTACAAGACCGCCGACGGCATGTACCAGGAGATCAAGCAGCTACGCGGGCTGACCGGCCGCCCCTTCGGCGTGAACCTCTTCATGCCGCAGCCCGAGCAGGCGGACCCCGCCGCCGTCGAGGTCTACGCCAACCAGCTCGCCGGCGAGGCGTCCTGGTACGAGACCGAGCTCGGCGATCCCGACAGCGGCCGCGACGACGGCTACGACGCCAAGCTCGCCGTCCTCCTCGACAACCCGGTGCCGGTCGCCTCCTTCCACTTCGGCTGCCCCGCCCGCGACGTCCTGGAGGCCCTCGCCCGCGCGGGAACCTTCACCCTGGTCACCGCGACCACCGTCGACGAGGCCCTCGCCGTGCAGCGCGCGGGCGCCGGCGCGGTGATCGTCCAGGGCGTGGAGGCCGGCGGCCACCAGGGCACCCACCGCGACAACCCGGAGGCGGACGGGGCGGGGATCGGCCTCCTCTCGCTCCTCGCGCAGGTCCGCGAGGCCGTGACGCTCCCGATCGTCGCCGCCGGCGGCATCATGCGGGGCAGCCAGATCGCCGCCGTCCTCGCGGCCGGCGCGAGCGCCGCCCAGCTCGGCACGGCGTTCGTCGCCACGCCCGAGTCCGGCGCCAACGCCCTGCACAAGCAGGCGCTGACCAACCCGCTCTTCGTCCGCACGGAGCTGACCCGCGCGTTCTCCGGGCGTCCGGCGCGCGGCCTGGTCAACCGCTTCATGCGCGAGCACGGGCCGTACGCGCCCGCCGCCTACCCCGAGGTCCACCACCTCACCTCGCCGCTGCGCAAGGCGGCGGCCAAGGCGGGCGACGCGCAGGGCATGGCGCTGTGGGCCGGCCAGGGCCACCGCATGGCCCGCGAACTGCCCGCCGGACAGCTGGTGCGGACCCTGGCCGACGAGGTCGAGGCCGCGAAGACAGCGTTGTCGGGCGGTGGCGCGCGATGACCGCACCGGTGTTCGTGGTCGAGCATTTCAACGCGGGCGGTGGCGGACACTACGTGCTCGACGGCGCCGAAGGACGGCACGCCGTCTCCGTGAAGCGGCTGCGGCCCGGTGAGGACGTCGTCCTCACGGACGGGGCCGGACGGTGGGCGGACTGCGTGGTGCTCGGCACCGAGGGCAAGGACCGGCTGATCGTCCAGATGGACTCGGTGACCGAGGAGCCGCCGGAGGAGCCGCGCATCACCGTCGTCCAGGCCCTGCCCAAGGGCGACCGGGGCGAACTGGCCGTCGAGACCATGACCGAGACCGGCGTCGACGCGATCGTCCCGTGGGCGGCCGCCCGCTGCATCACGCAGTGGAAGGGCGACCGGGGCCAGAAGGCGCTCGCCAAATGGCGGTCGACGGCGCGCGAGGCCGGCAAGCAGTCCCGCCGGGTCCGCTTCCCCGAGGTCGCGGGCGCGATGACGAGCAAGCAGGTCGCCGCACTTCTCGCCACGGCGGATCTGGCGGCGGTGCTGCACGAGGACACGGAGCACGGCACCGAGCCGTTCGCGACGGCCCAACTGCCCACGTCCGGGTCGATCGTGCTGGTGGTCGGCCCCGAGGGCGGGATCTCTCCCGAGGAGATCGAACTCTTCACCGGGGTGGGCGCGAAGACGTTCCACCTGGGGCGCACCGTGCTGCGCACATCGACCGCCGGGACCGTGGCGACGGCGCTGCTGCTCGCCCGTACGGGCCGCTGGTCCTGACCTCCGCGGGGGACAGCGTGGAACTCGCCCAAGTACGGCTGCTCGTCGCGGACTGTGCCGCCTGCCTGCACCCATGACCGACCGCAGGCGCGGCGCCCACCTCAAGGACCCCGAGGGCACGGGTGGGCGGGGCGGGGCGAGACTCGATTGTGACGTGGGCGCGCCCCGAGTGGCCGCATGCGGTCTACCGCGACGCGCGGGACGGTGGGAGGCTGCCCTCCATGGGGGCATTGAGGCTGATTTGGCGGCGTCCACTCAGGCAGCGTCCGCTCACGCAGCGTCCAGGCGGGCGGCGATCGCGCGGGCAGCGCCCGCCCGGGCGCCGGCTGGCCGCGGCGGCCGGACTCGCGGTGGTCGCCATGGGCGGTGCCGTCGCGTGCCAGCCCGGCGATCTGAGCACGGCCGCGGTGGCGTACACGACCGACCGGACCGCGACGACGGAACTCGAACGGCAGCATGTGAACGTCCGCTGGCTCAGCTGCACGGCCACGTACGGGAACGGCAACAAGGCCTACACGCCCGGCAAGTCGTCCTCGCCGACCGCGAGCACGAACACCGTCGCCACCGTCGACTGCCGGGGGCAGACCTCGGACGGCAAGAAGATCACCGTCAAGGGGAAGGTCACCCGCGCGGTCGACGGCAAGTGCGTCCGCGGAAACCTCACCGCCACGGTCGGCGGCAAGGAGTGGTTCCACGTGAACGGCCTCGGCAACTGCGACGCCGCCAGTACGCCCACGTACACCCCGCCCGTCACCTACCGGCCGAGCCCCGGACAGCCGGGCCCCACCGTCACCGTGACGAGGACCATCTGGTGCCAGGGCGACCCCACCTGCTGGCCGGTCCAGGGGAAGTGACGTGCGGAGCCGATGAGGGCAAGTGATCCAAACCCCTCCCCGAGGGCGCGGTCGCTGCTTAGGGTGATTGGGTGACACAGCCCGCATCGCCCGCGTATCTCCGGTTCCCGCACCTCCATGGCGAGTTGGTCGCCTTCACCGCCGAGGACGACGTGTGGGTCGCCCCCCTCGACGGCGGCAGAGCCTGGCGGGTGAGCGCCGACAACGTTCCGGTGACCCACCCCCGTATCTCCCCCGACGGCACGACCGTCGCCTGGACCTCCACCCGCGACGGCGCCCCCGAGGTGCACATCGCCCCGGTCGACGGCGGCCCCGCCCGACGCCTCACCCACTGGGGCAGTTCGAGGACCCAGGTGCGCGGCTGGACCCCAGCGGGACAGGTGCTCGCCATCAGCACGGTCGGGCAGGCCTCACTGCGCCGCAGCTGGGCCCGCGCCGTCCCGCTCGACGGCGGCCCCGCGACCACCCTGCCGTACGGGCCCGTCGGCGACGTCTCGTACGGCGGCCCCGGCGTCCTCCTGCTGTCCGCTCCCATGGGGCGCGAGGCGGCCTGGTGGAAGCGCTACCGCGGCGGTACGGCGGGCAAGCTGTGGATCGACCGGGACGCCGAGGGGGAAGAGGCCGGCGAGTTCGTACGCCTCCACGCGGACCTGGACGGGAACATCGAGTACCCGTCCTGGGTGGGAGAGCGCGTCGCGTTCCTCTCCGACCACGAAGGCGTCGGGGCGCTGTACTCCTCCCTCGCGGACGGCTCGGACCTGCGCCGGCACACCCCGATCGACGGCTTCTACGCCCGGCACGCGGCCACCGACGGCACCCGCGTCGTCTACTCCTCGGCCGGTGAGCTGTGGCTCCTCGACGACCTCGACGGGGCCGAGCCGCGACGCCTCGACATCCGGCTCGGCGGACAGCGCGCCGACCTCCAGCCGCACCCCGTGAGCGCGGCCCGCTGGTTCGGGGCCGCCGCGCCCGACCACACCGGACGCGGCAGCGCGATCTCCGTCCGCGGCGCCGTCCACTGGGTCACCCACCGCTCCGGGCCCGCCCGCGCCCTCGCCGCCGAACACGGCGTACGCGCCCGGCTGCCGCGCACCTTCCGCGTGGACGGCGAGGAGCACGTGGTGTGGGTGACGGACGCCGAGGGCGAGGACGCCCTGGAGTTCGCCCCGGCGACCGGTGCCGCGCCCGGCGCCATCCCGCGCCGGCTCGCCGCCGGGCAGCTCGGCCGTGTCGTCGGGCTCGCGATGGCCCCCGACGGCAGCCGGGCCGCCGTCGCCTCGCACGACGGGCGGGTGCTGCTCGTCGAACAGGAGACCGGAGAGGTGCGGGAGGTCGACCGCAGCGAGGACGGGGACGTCACCGGCCTCGTCTTCTCACCCGACTCGGCGTGGCTGGCCTGGTCGCACCCCGGTCCGCGACCGCTGCGCCAGCTCAAGCTCGCCAACACCGCCGACCTGTCGGTGACCGAGGCGACGCCGCTGCGGTTCCGGGACTACGCGCCCGCGTTCACGCTCGACGGCAAGCACCTCGCCTTCCTGTCGGCACGCTCCTTCGACCCGGTCTACGACGAGCACGTCTTCGACCTCGCCTTCGTCGGCGGCTCGCGCCCGCATCTGATCACCCTCGCCGCCACCACCCCGTCCCCCTTCGGGCCGCAGCGGCACGGACGCCCCTTCGACGCGCCCGACAAGGACGAGACGCCCGACAGCGAAGGCGCCCCGAGCACCCGGATCGACCTGGACGGGCTCGGCGACCGCATCGTGCCGTTCCCCGTCGAGGCCGCCCGCTACTCGGGCCTGCGGGCCGCCAAGGACGGCGTGCTGTGGCTGCGCCACCCGGTACGCGGAGTGCTGGGCGCCTCCCGCGCCACCCCGGACGACCCGGACCCGAAGACCGAACTCGAACGCTACGACCTCGCCCAGCAGCGCATCGAGCACCTCGCCGCGGACGCCGACCACCTCGCGGTCAGCGGCGACGGCAAACGGGTCCTGCTGTGGACCGACGGCAAGCTCAAGGTCGTACCCAGCGACCGCCGCGCCTCGAACGACGACGAGAGCGACACCAACATCACGGTGGACCTGTCCCGGGTACGGCAGACCGTCGACCCGGCCGCCGAGTGGCGGCAGATGTACGACGAGGCGGGCCGCCTCATGCGGGACAACTTCTGGCGGCCCGACCTGGCCGGGGTCGACTGGGAGGGCGTACTGGCACGCTACCGGCCGGTCCTCGAACGGGTCGCGACACACGACGACCTGGTCGATCTGCTCTGGGAGGTACAGGGCGAGCTCGGCACCTCGCACGCCTATGTCTCCCCCGCGGGCGGAGGCTGGGCCGGCGACCGGCAGCAGGGGCTGCTCGGGGCGGACATCTCCCGGCACGAGGACGGGAGCTGGCGCGTCGACCGGGTGCTGCCCTCGGAGACCTCCGACCCCGACGCCCGCGCCCCGCTGGCCGCGCCGGGCGTCGCGGTGCGGGCCGGGGACGCGGTCATCGCCGTCGGCGGGCGGCCGGTCGACCCCGTGACCGGGCCGGGGCCGCTGCTCGTCGGGACGGCGGGCAAGCCGGTCGAGCTGACGATCTCGCCGTCCGGCGGCGGGGATCCGCGGCACGCGGTCGTGGTGCCCATCGCGGACGAGGAGCCGCTGCGGTACCACGCGTGGGTCGCCGACCGGCGGGCGTACGTCCACGAGAAGTCCGGCGGACGGCTCGGGTACCTGCACGTGCCCGACATGGTCGGCTCCGGATGGGCGCAGCTCCACCGCGACCTGCGCATCGAAGTCGCCCGGCAGGGACTGGTCGTGGACGTCCGCGAGAACCGCGGCGGCCACACCTCCCAGCTGGTCGTCGAGAAGCTGGCGCGCCGGATCGTGGGGTGGGACCTGCCGCGCGGGATGCGGCCGTACAGCTACCCCGAGGACGCGCCGCGCGGACCGGTCGTCGCCGTCGCCAACGAGTTCTCCGGATCCGACGGCGACATCGTCAACGCGGCGATCAAGGCCCTGGGGATCGGACCCGTGGTCGGCACGCGGACGTGGGGCGGCGTGGTCGGGATCGACAGCCGGTACCGGCTGGTCGACGGGACGCTGGTCACCCAGCCCAAGTACGCGTTCTGGCTGGAGGGTTACGGCTGGGGCGTGGAGAACCACGGCGTCGACCCGGACGTCGAGGTCGTCCAGACCCCGCAGGACCACGCGGCCGGCCGGGACGTCCAGCTCGACGAGGCGATCCGGATCGCCCTGGCCGCCCTCGAGGAGAACCCGGCGAAGACGGCCCCGTCGTTGCCGGAGTCGTAGCGCACGCGGCGCCGGGGTGACCGCCCTTGGGAGTGGTCGCCCCCCGCGCTCGATACGATGCCGAGGTAACGATCATCCGGTTCGAGGGAGGCACGCACATGGCGGGAGAGCCGCAGGACGACTGCCTGTTCTGCAAGATCGTCGCGGGGCACATTCCGGCGACCCTCGTGAGGGAGACGGAGACCACCGTCGCCTTCCGCGACATAAACCCCCAGGCACCGACCCACGTGCTGGTCATCCCCAAGGTGCACCACCCCGACGCCGCCGCCCTCGCCGCCGCCGAACCGGCGATCGCCGCCGATGTGCTCCGCGAGGCCGGCGAGGTCGCCCGGGACGAGAAGCTCGAGAGCTACCGGGTCGTCTTCAACACCGGCAGCGGCGCCGGACAGACCGTCTTCCACGCCCACGCCCACGTCATCGGCGGGCGCGGCATGCAGTGGCCGCCCGGGTAACTCGACATGTCCGTACGTGAGTTGGTGGTCCTCGGCACCGCGAGCCAGGTTCCCACCCGGCATCGCAACCACAACGGCTATCTGCTGCGCTGGGACGGCGAGGGCATCCTCTTCGACCCCGGCGAGGGCACCCAGCGGCAGATGCTGCGCGCGGGGGTCGCCGCGCACGATCTGCACCGGATCTGTGTCACGCACTTCCACGGGGACCATTCGCTGGGGCTCGCCGGGGTCATCCAGCGGATCAACCTCGACCGGGTGCCGCACGAGATCACCGCGCACTATCCGGGCTCCGGGCAGCGGTTCTTCGAACGGCTGCGGTACGCCACGGCGTACCGGGAGACCGTGGCGCTCACCGAGGCGCCGGTCGCCGCCGACGGCGTGATCGCCGACACGCCCGCGTACGTGCTCGAGACCCGCAGGCTCTCCCACCCCGTCGAGTCCTTCGGGTACCGGCTCGTCGAGCCCGACGGGCGGCGGATGCTGCCCGAGCGGCTCGCCGCGCACGGGATCAAGGGGCCCGACGTCGGGAGGATCCAGCGGGAGGGGGCCATCGGGGGCGTCTCGCTCGAGGACGTGAGCGAGGTCCGGCACGGGCAGCGGTTCGCGTTCGTCATGGACACGCGGCTGTGTGAGGGCGTGCACGCGCTCGCCGAGGGGTGCGACATGCTCGTCATCGAGTCGACGTTCCTCGACGGGGATCACCAACTCGCCGAGGACCACGGGCACCTGACGGCAGGCCAGGCCGGGCGGGTGGCGAAGGACGCGGGGGTACGTCATCTCGTACTGACCCACTTCAGCCAGCGCTACTCCGACCCCGACGCATTCGAGCGGGAGGCGCGGGCCGGCGGGTTCGAGGGTGAGCTGACCGTGGCGCACGATCTGCTGCGAGTGCCGGTTCCGAAACGCCACTAAAACGCCCGTACGATACGTCGATGCCCCTCCCCAAAGCTGAACTGCACCTCCACATCGAAGGCACCCTGGAGCCCGAGCTGGCCTTCGCGCTGGCCGCGCGCAACGGTGTCCCGCTGCCGTACGCGCACACGGACGAGCTCCGCAAGGCGTATCAGTTCGACGACCTTCAGTCGTTCCTGAACCTGTACTACGAGCTCATGGCCGTGCTGCGGACCGAGCAGGACTTCGAGGACCTCGCGAACGCGTATCTCCCGCGGGCCGCCGCGCAGGGCGTGCGGCACGCGGAGATCTTCTTCGACCCGCAGGCCCACATCGCCCGGGGGGTGGCGATGGGGACCGTCGTCGAGGGGCTGTGGCGCGCCCTCGGCAGGAGTACCGAGAACCACGGGGTCTCCACCCAGCTGATCATGTGCTTCCTGCGGGACGAGTCCGCCGAGTCGGCGCTCGAGACGCTGGAGGCCGCGAAGCCCTACCTCGACCGGATCATCGGCATCGGTCTCGACTCCGCCGAGGTCGGGCACCCGCCGGCCAAGTTCCGCGAGGTGTACGAGGCCGCCGCGGCCCTCGGTCTGCGCCGCGTCGCGCACGCCGGGGAGGAGGGGCCGCCCGAGTACATCACCGAGGCGCTGGACGTGCTGGGTGTCGAGCGGATCGATCACGGCCTGCGGTGCATGGAGGACGACGCGCTCGTCGAGCGGCTCGTCCGGGAGCGGGTGCCGCTGACGCTGTGCCCGCTGTCGAACGTGCGGCTGCGCGCCGTGGACGTCCTCGCGGAACACCCGCTGCCCGCGATGCTGGACGCCGGGCTGCTGTGCACGGTCAACTCCGACGACCCCGCGTACTTCGGCGGGTACGTCGCGGACAACTTCCACGCTGTACGGGACGCGCTGGGGCTGGACCAGGAACGGATGCGGGAGTTGGCCCGCAACTCGTTCGTCGCGTCCTTCCTGGAGCACGACGAGGAGCGGCGGGCGCGGTATCTCGCCGAGGTCGAGGCGTACGACTTCCCGGGCCGGCCGTAGCGGGGCGCGTTCTCAGGAGGCTCCGGGCCCCGGTGCGGCTGCTGCCTGCCGGGGCCCTGCTGTGTCGTACGCGCCCCGGTTCGGCACGGCCGGTGTGTCCAGGGGGATCTCCAGGACCGCCGGCTGCGCCGGGGCGCCGCCGCGGCGGCGGATCGTGCTGGGCAGGAGCGGGCGGCCGCCGGTGTGCAGGGCCACGGCGGTCAGCGGCAGGGCGACCACCAGCAGGCCGACGGCCAGGATCGCGCCCATGGCGGGGTAGCCCGCCCGCGCGGAGAGCAGGCTGCCGGCGAGGGGGCCCGCCGCCGTGCCGAGCGAGGAGGCGGAGCCGACCAGGACCGCCCAGCGGCCGCGCGGGTCGAGCGAGGCGGCCAGGCCGATCAGGTACGACAGCACGACCGGGTAGAGCGCGTTCCAGGCGATCTCGCCCGTCGCGAAGGTGCGGAGATCGGTGGCGGAGGCGCTGACGGCGATGCACACCGCGATGAGCGCGGTGCCGGCGCCGATGGGCAGGGCGCGGCCCAGCCGCGGGCCGAGCGCGCCCGCGGCCGACACGCCGAGGAGTCCCGCGCCGAGCGCTGCCGCGAAGACCGCGCCGACCGTGACCTCGGTGAGGCCGGCCTGGGTGAGGCCGATGCGGCCGCTGACACCCCACAGGGAGTTCTGGGAGAGGGACCAGAACAGGATGCCCGTGGCGAGCAGCAGGCCCGAACGGGGGTGGGGCAGGCGGCCCGTCCCGCGGGGCGCGGTGTGCGGGGTGGGTGCGGTGGCGGGGAGACGGTGGGTGGCGGGCCAGGTGAGCAGTGCGGTGAGGGCGAGCGCGGCGAGCGGGAGGCCGTGGCCCGGGCCGAGGTGAGGGATCGTCAGATAAAGCGCGCCGGCCAGGGCGGAGACGCTCAGGAGGCCGAGGGTGGAGGCGCGGTGGGGGTCGTGCCGGGCGGCGATTCCGGTGGCCGCCACGGTGGTGGCGGTGCCGGAGCCGAGCCCGCCGAGGACCGCTCCCGCGATGACCGCGGGGACGGTGTGGGTGAGGGCGGCGGTGCCGTAGCCGGCGGCGGCGAGAAGGAGGCCGGCGCGGGCGAGGCGCCGGGGACCGCCGGGGAAGCGGTCCACCTTGGCGGCGAGGACGAAGCCGGCGGTGGCCGAACTCAGCAGCAGGGCGCTGCCGATGGAACCGGCTTGGGTGGCGGAGAGGGGGAGACCGGCGTCGAGTCTGCCGACGGTGGTCGGCAGCAGGTACGCGGCGAGGTACCCGGCCGTGAAAAGGGCGACGAGGGGCCAGGGCGTGGTGGTGCGGGCGGACACGGGCGTTCCCAGGGCATGCGAAATGAGCGGCTCAAGAAGGGGGGTTGGGCGACGCCCGTCGACGGACAGGAACGCGCGGGCAATTTGTATCAAGCACGCGGTGGGGGGAGAAGGGCGGGGGGTGTGATGTGGGGCACATTGCGTTTGGGGTGGGGGTAGCCGGGTAAATGCGCCCGTTTTGGCTGGTGGGCGGCCGGGGCCGGGCCGGGGTGCCGGACGGCGAAGTCCCGGTCACCGCCAGCGTGGTGCCCCTGCCGGGCCCGGGGCCGCCGCCTCCGCCTTCGCCCGGATGTCGCGCATCACCGTCACGATCTGCTCCTCGTGTGCCGGGGTCAGCCGGGCCACCGGCACCGAGCAGCTGATCGCGTCCTGGGCGGGAGTGTCGTAGCGCAGGGCGAAGCCGAAGCCGACGATGCCGAGGACGCCCTCCTCGCGGTCGACGGAGTAGCCGCGGGCCCGGGTGCGGGCCAGGTCGGCGGCGAGGGCCTCGCGGGTCGTGAGCGTGTGGGGTGTGGCCTGCTCGTACGGGCCCTCGGGCAGTGCCTCGTCGGGGCGTTCCGCCAGGAGCGCCTTGCCCAGGGCGCCGACGTGGGCGGGGAGACGGCGGCCCACCCGGCTGATCGTGCGCAGGTACTCGTGCGACTCGCGCGTGGCCAGGTACGCCACGTCGGTGCCGTCGAGGCGTCCCAGGTGGATCGTCTCGCCGAGCGCCTCCGAGGCCTCGTCGAGGTAGGGGCGTACGACGCGGACGCGCGGGTCGGAGTCCAGATAGCTCGTGCCCGTCAGCAGGGCGTGGATGCCGATGCCGTACAGGGAACCCGTGACGTCCGTGCGGACCCAGCCCCGGGTGACGAGGGTCTGGAGCAGTGCGTACATCGAGCTGCGGGGGACGTCGAGTTCGTCCGCGAGTTCCGTCAGGCGCGCGGGGCGGTCGCCGCGGGCGGCAAGGAGTTCCAGCAGGTCGACCGTGCGCGCGGCCGACTTGACCTCGCGCACGCCGCGCTCGTCCGTGGGTTCCGGCATGCGGCGATCGTAAACGCGGGGGCGAGGCGCCATTGACGGTCGGTGTTCGCGTATCTAATCTCCATCTCCATATATGGATGACATCTACATACGGAGATGATCCGGAGATGATGACGGCGGTGAGGGTGAGCGCGGACACGGATACGGACACGGATACGGGCACGGGCACCGGTCCCGATACCGATACCGGTACGGCGGCCGTCGTCGAGCGGCTGCGCGGCGGGATGGCCCGCGGGGTGCTGTCGTTCCCGCTGACGAGCTTCCACGACGACGGCTCCCTCGACCTCGACGGCTTCCGCGCGCACCTGGAGACGCAGCTCGCCGCTGGACCCGGCGCCGTCTTCCCCGCCTGCGGCACCGGCGAGTTCTTCTCGCTGGACGAGGACGAGTACCGGCAGGTAGTGACCGCGGCGGTCGAGCTGACCGCGGGGCGGGTCCCGGTCGTCGCCGGTACGGGGTACGGGTGGGCCCAGGCCGCCCGGTTCGCGCGGATCGCCGAGGACGCGGGGGCCGATGCCCTGCTCGTGCTGCCCCACTACCTCGTCGCCGCGCCGCAGGACGGGCTCGTCGGGCAGCTGGAGCGGCTGGCGGAGCGGACCCGGCTGCCGCTCATCGCGTACCAGCGTGGTCAGGTCACCTACAGCGTCGAGTCGCTGCGGCGCATCGCCCGGATTCCGGGGGTCGTCGGGCTCAAGGACGGGCACAGCGATCTCGACCGGTTGCAGCGCCTCACCCTGGCCGCGCCCGAAGGGTTCCTGTTCTTCAACGGGGCTGCCACCGCCGAGATCCAGGCACGTGCCTACGCGGCCGTCGGCGTCCCCGCCTACTCGTCCGCCGTGCACGCCTTCGCCCCCGAGATCGCCGGCGCCTTCCACGCGGCCCTGCGGGACGGGCACGGCAAGGCGGTGGAGAAGCTGCTGCGTGAGTTCTACGTTCCGTTCGTCGAGCTGCGCGACCGGGTGCCCGGCTACGGCGTGTCGCTGGTGAAGGCGGCCGCCCGGCTGCGCGGCCGGCCGGTGGGGCCCGTACGCGCCCCCCTCACCGACCCCTCGGCCGCCGATCTCGCCGACCTCACCTCCCTCCTGAGCACCGGACTCGACCTCGTAGGAGCCGCCCTGTGACCCGCGACCTGACCATCACCGAAGTCCGGCTGACCCCGATCCTGGTCGCCGACCCGCCCCTCCTCAACACCCAGGGCGTGCACCAGCCGTACACCCCCCGGCTGATCGTGGAAGTGGTGACCGCGGACGGGCTCACCGGAGTGGGTGAGACGTACGGCGACGGCAAGTACCTGGAGCTGGCCCGGCCGTTCGCGGACAAGGTGATCGGCCGTCAGGTGTCCGATCTCAACGGGCTGTTCACCGTCGCCGACGAGGTCGCCGTCGATCAGGCCCGGGTCGACCACCAGGTCGACGTCGGCGGGCTGCGGGGCGTGCAGACCGCCGACAAGCTGCGGCTGTCCGTCGTCTCCGGGTTCGAGGTCGCCTGCCTGGACGCCCTGGGCAAGTCCCTCGGGCTGCCCGTGCACGCGCTGCTCGGCGGCCGGGTGCGGGACGCCGTCGAGTACAGCGCGTACCTGTTCTACAAGTGGGCCGGCCATCCCGAGGGGGTCGCCTGCGAGAAGGACGACTGGGGGGCCGCCGTCGATCCGGCCGGAGTCGTCGAGCAGGCACGGAAGTTCACCGAGCGGTACGGGTTCACGTCCTTCAAGCTCAAGGGCGGTGTCTTTCCGCCCGAGGAGGAGATCGCCGCCGTACGGGCGCTCGCCGAGGCCTTTCCCGGGCAGCCGCTGCGGCTCGACCCCAACGGGGCCTGGTCCGTGCGGACGTCGCTGAAGGTCGCTGAGGAGCTCGGAGACGTGCTCGAGTATCTGGAGGACCCGGCGCTCGGGACCCCGGCGATGGCCGAGGTGGCCGCGGGTACGTCCGTGCCGCTCGCCACCAACATGTGCGTGACGACCTTCGCCGAGATCAAGGAGGCGTTCACGCGCGACGCCGTCCAGGTGGTGCTCTCCGACCACCACTACTGGGGCGGGCTGCGCAACACGCGTGAACTGGCCGCCGTCTGCCGGACGTTCGGCGTCGGCGTCTCCATGCACTCCAACACCCACCTGGGGATCTCCCTCGCCGCGATGACCCATGTCGCGTCGACCGTCCCGAACCTCCACCACGCCTGCGACTCCCACTACCCGTGGCAGTCGGAGGACGTGCTCACCGAGCGGCTGACCTTCGAGGGCGGCAAGCTCGCCGTCTCCGACGCGCCCGGCCTCGGCGTCGAACTCGACCGGGACCGGCTGGAGTTCCTGCACCGGCGCTGGCTCGACGACGACGGCTCCCTGCGCGACCGCGACGACGCGGCGGCGATGCGCGTGGCCGATCCGGGGTGGGTCACGCCTGCGGTGCCGCGCTGGTACGGGGCTGCGGGCTGCGGGCTGCGGGCTGAGGGGCTGCCGGTGGCCCGTGGCCGGTGGTTCTTGGGGGCCGTGGATCCGGGGGCCGGTGGGCCGGTGCCCGGGGGCCAACGGACCCCGTGCCCGGGGGCCCGAGGGCCAACGGAACCGGCCGCCCGGCCCCGTCCCCCGGGACCGGCGGGGGCCTCCGCCCCCTCCGCCCCGCGGGACGGTACCGGCGTGACCGGCGCCGCCCCGCGAGGCGTTTGGTGCACACTGGCCTGGATCCGCACCACCCCAGGGAGCGCACCGTGATCGCGTCCAACGGAGAGGGACCGCACCGCCAGACCCACGTGGACCCGCTGGCCGCCGTGCGCGCCCCGGGCGACCCGCCCTGGGACGTCTACCTCACGGGCCCGGTCTTCCTCGACATCATCTTCACCGGGCTGGACTCCGCCCCCGTGCGCGGGACCGAGTCCTGGGCCCGCGGGATGGGGTCGAGCCCCGGCGGCGTCGCGAACATGGCGACCGCGCTGGCCCGCCTCGGTCTGAAGACCTCCCTCGCGGCCGCCTTCGGCGACGACCACTACGGGGAGTACTGCTGGGACGCGCTCGCCCAGGGCGAGGGCATCGACCTCTCCCCGTCGCGCACGGTGCCCGGCTGGCACTCGCCGGTGACCGTCTCGATGGCGTACGAGGGCGAGCGCACGATGGTCTCCCACGGCCACGAGCCGCCCCCCGAGGAGACCGCACCGGACTGCCCGCCCAGGGCACGGGCCGCGGTCGCCTCCCTCGCGCCGGGCAGCCGGGCCCCCTGGATCGCGCAGGCCGCGAGCGAGGGCACCCGGATCTTCGCGGACGTCGGCTGGGACGACACCGGCCGCTGGGACCTGGCGGGGCTCGCCGACCTCGGACACTGCGAGGCGTTCCTGCCCAACGCGGACGAGGCGATGCGCTACACCGGCGCCGACTGCCCGAGGGCGGCGGCGCACGCGCTGACCGAGCACGTACCGCTGGCCGTCGTCACCCTCGGCGCCGACGGGGCGTACGCCGTGGACCGCCGTACCGGCGAGGCCGCGGAGGTTCCGGCGATCGCCGTCGAGGCCATGGACCCCACGGGCGCCGGCGACGTCTTCGTGGCGGGCTTCGTCACCGGCACGCTCGCCGGCTGGCCGCTGGCCGACCGCCTGGCCTTCGCCGGCCTGATCGCCGCCCTGTCCGTACAGGAGTTCGGCGGCTCCCTGTCGGCCCCCGGCTGGTCCGAGATCGCCGCGTGGTGGCGCCGGGTCCAGTCGTACGACGACCAGGATCCGACGGCGCTGCGCCGGTACGCGTTCCTGGAGGGGCTGATCCCGGAGGTGACGCGCCCGTGGCCGCTGCGGCGGGCGGTACCGACGATCGGGTTCGGCCGCTCGGCGTGAGCGGGCGCCGGCCGACACCGGCAGGAGTGAGAAGCCCCGCGCCTGTCCACACCGGCCCGGGGGAAATGCCCTGCGCCCGCCCATACCGAAAACTCCTACGGCACTGTCACTCCCGCGTCGTACTCTTGGAACGCGAGGCCGCTCACAGCTACGCGGCCGTGACGAGGAGGAACCGCAGGCCTCAAGAGCCGGCCCATGACTCAGACACCCACAGCTCAGACCCCCGCGCAGGGGCAGGCACGAGCGCACTTCACGGTCCCCGCGAAGCACCCCATGGTCACCGTGCTGGGATCCGGCGACGCCCTCCTGCGCGTGATCGAGAAGGCCTTCCCGGCGGCCGACATCCACGTCCGGGGCAATGAGATCAGTGCGGTCGGCGACGCCGGTGAAGTCGCCCTCGTCCAGCGCCTGTTCGACGAGATGATGCTGGTGCTCCGCACGGGGCAGCCGATGACGGAGGACGCAGTGGAACGCTCGATCGCCATGCTCAGGGCGAGCGAGAACGGGGAGGGCGACGGCCAGGAGACTCCGGCCGAGGTGCTCACGCAGAACATCCTGTCCTCGCGCGGCCGCACCATTCGCCCCAAGACGCTCAACCAGAAGCGGTACGTCGACGCCATCGACAAGCACACGATCGTCTTCGGCATCGGCCCCGCGGGCACCGGCAAGACCTACCTGGCCATGGCCAAGGCGGTCCAGGCCCTTCAGTCCAAGCAGGTCAACCGCATCATCCTGACCCGCCCGGCGGTGGAGGCGGGAGAGCGGCTCGGCTTCCTGCCCGGCACGCTCTACGAGAAGATCGACCCCTACCTCCGCCCGCTGTACGACGCGCTGCACGACATGCTCGACCCGGACTCGATCCCCCGCCTGATGGCGGCGGGGACGATCGAGGTGGCGCCGCTCGCCTACATGCGCGGACGTACTCTCAATGACGCCTTCATCATCCTGGACGAGGCGCAGAACACGAGCGCCGAGCAGATGAAGATGTTCCTCACCCGTCTCGGCTTCGACTCGAAGATCGTGATCACGGGTGACGTGACGCAGGTCGACCTCCCCAGCGGGACGAAGTCGGGTCTGCGGCAGGTCCAGGAGATCCTGGAGGGCGTCGACGACGTGCACTTCTCGCGTCTCACGTCGCACGATGTCGTCCGGCACAAGCTGGTCGGCCGTATCGTCGACGCGTACGAGAAGTACGACAGCGAGAACGGCTCCGAGAACGGCTCCCACAAGCCCCGTGGCAAAGCCGGACACAAGGGGTTGTGACATTTAGCAGCAGGAGACAAGCCAGCACCATGTCGATCGACGTCAACAACGAATCCGGAACCGAGGTCGACGAGCAGGCGATCCTCGACATCGCCCGCTACGCGCTCGCGCGGATGCGCATCCACCCGCTCTCCGAGCTCTCGGTGATCGTCGTGGACGCGGACGCCATGGAGCAGCTGCACATCCAGTGGATGGACCTGCCGGGCCCGACGGATGTCATGTCCTTCCCGATGGACGAGCTGCGCCCGCCCATGAAGGACGACGACGAGCCCCCGCAGGGCCTGCTCGGCGACATCGTGCTCTGCCCCGAGGTCGCCGAGCGGCAGGGCAAGGAAGCACCCACGCAGCACTCCATGGACGAGGAGCTCCAGCTCCTGGCCGTCCACGGAGTGCTGCACCTGCTCGGTTACGACCACGAGGAGCCGGACGAGAAGGCCGAGATGTTCGGCCTCCAGGCCGCCATCGTGGACGGCTGGCGCGCGGAGAAGGGCCTGACCGGCCCGTCCCCGGCCCCGACCGTGTCATGAGCCCCCAGCTCGTCATCGGCGCCATCGCCCTCGTGGTCGTCGCCTGGCTCGCCGCCTGCGCGGAGGCGGGCCTCGCGCGCGTCTCCAGCTTCCGCGCCGAGGAGGCCGTACGGTCCGGGCGGCGCGGCAGCGCGAAGCTCGCGCAGATCGCCGCCGACCCCACCCGCTATCTCAATGTCGCCCTGCTGGTGCGCGTGGCGTGCGAGATGGCGGCCGCCGCGCTCGTCACCTACGCCTGCCTGAAGGAGTTCGACCGGACCTGGCAGGCGCTGGCGGTCGCCATCGGCGTCATGGTCCTCGTGTCGTACGTGGCCGTCGGCGTCTCCCCGCGCACCATCGGCCGCCAGCACCCGCTGAACACGGCGACGGCAGCCGCGTACGTGCTGCTCCCGCTGGCCCGGATCATGGGCCCGATCCCGCCCCTGCTCATCCTCATCGGCAACGCGCTCACCCCCGGCAAGGGCTTCCGGCGCGGCCCCTTCGCCTCCGAGGCCGAGCTGCGTGCGATGGTCGACCTCGCCGAGAAGGAGTCCCTCATCGAGGACGAGGAGCGCCGCATGGTGCACTCGGTCTTCGAGCTGGGCGACACGCTCGTGCGCGAGGTCATGGTGCCGAGGACGGACCTGGTGGTCATCGAGCGCTACAAGACCATCCGCCAGGCGCTGACCCTGGCCCTGCGCTCCGGGTTCTCCCGCATCCCGGTCACGGGCGAGAGCGAGGACGACATCGTCGGGATGGTGTACCTGAAGGACCTGGTCCGCAAGACGCACATCAGCCGGGACGCCGAGTCCGAGCTGGTGTCCACCGCGATGCGCCCGGCCACCTTCGTGCCCGACACCAAGAACGCGGGCGATCTGCTGCGCGAGATGCAGCAGGAGCGCAACCACGTCGCGGTCGTCATCGACGAGTACGGTGGCACGGCCGGGATCGTCACCATCGAGGACATCCTGGAGGAGATCGTCGGCGAGATCACCGACGAGTACGACCGGGAGCTGCCGCCCGTCGAGGACCTGGGCGACGACCGCCACCGGGTCACCGCCCGCCTCGACATCGGCGACCTCGGCGAGCTGTACGGCATCGAGGCCTACGACGACGAGGACGTGGAGACGGTCGGTGGACTGCTCGCCAAGGCGCTCGGGCGGGTCCCGATCGCCGGTGCCTCCTCGGTCGTCGAACTGCCCGACGGCCGTGAACTCCGCCTGACCGCGGAGACGTCGGCGGGCCGCCGGAACAAGATCGTGACGGTCCTCGTGGAGCCGATCGACCCGGCCGGACCCTCGGCGGAGGGGGCGAAGGAGGAATGACCCCGCAGGAACTGCGCGCGTTCTGCCTGTCCTTCAACGCGACCGTCGAGGACTTCCCCTTCACCCCGGAGACCTCGGTCTTCAAGGTGCAGGGCAAGCTCTTCGCGCTGACCCGCCTGGACGCGCGGCCCCTGACGGTCAATCTGAAGTGCGACCCGGATGACGCGGTGCGGCTGCGGAGCGAGTACGAGGGACTGATCATCCCCGGCTACCACATGAACAAGCGGCACTGGAACACCGTCACGGTGGACGGCGAGCTCCCGGACCGTCTGGTCCGGGAGCTCGTCGAGGACTCGTACGACCTGGTGGTCGCGGGCCTACCGAGAGCCGACCGCCTCCGCCTCGACCGCCCCTGAGGCCGCGCCCGGGGCCGTCGCGGGCCGCCGGCCCAGTCCCACCGCGATCAGTACCGCCGCCGCCAGGACGATCACGGCGTCCAGGGCCAGCACCGTGTGCACCCCGGCGAGCAGGTCCGAGGACGTGGTGGCCAGGACGCCCAGGAGCGGGATGCCGATGGTGATGCCGACCTGCTGGGTCGACGTCACCAGGCCGGTGGCCAGGCCCTGTTCGTCGTCGGGCACGCCCGAGGTGACCGTCAGGCCGTACGAGATGATCGCGCCCAGGTGGCACATGCTGGCCAGGGACACCGCGGCGGTGGCGAGCCACACGGACCAGCCGCCGTCGCCGAGAGCCACCAGCGTGGCCACGAACGCGCCCTGTCCGGCCAGGGAGACCACCAGCGTACGGCGGGCGCCGAGCCGGCCGATGACCTTGGAGGCGTTCGCCCCCGCCACCGCCGACAGCACGCCCTGGACCCCGAAGACCAGGCCCGTCTCGAAGGCCGAGAGGCCCAGGGTCTCCTGGAGGTACAGGGTCAGGACGAAGACCACCGTCGACATCATCGAGAAGGTGATCAGACCGCCCAGGTTGCCCCAGGCCACCGTGCGGCGGCGCAGCATGGGCAGCGAGACGAGGGGTGCCTCGGCGTGGGACTCGACGGTCACGAAGGCCGCCAGCAGGAGTACGCCCGCGACCAGCGTCGCGATGACGTCGGTGCCGCCGAAGCCGCGTTCGGCGGCCGTCGACAGGGCGTAGATCAGGGACAGCAGTCCGCCGGTGACGGTGACCGCGCCGGGGATGTCCAGCCGCGGGCGGTCCGGGGTGCGGGACTCGGGCAGCAGCCCGGGCGCCAGCGGCAGCACGATCAGCGCGAAGAGGGTGAGCAGCCCCATGGTGGAACGCCAGCCGAACGCGTCCGTCAGTACGCCGCCCGCGACCATGCCGACCGTGAAGCCGAGCGACAGCAGCGTGCCGGAGATGCCGAGGGCGCGGTCGCGGGCGGGGCCCTCCGGGAACGTCGTGGTCAGCAGCGACATGCCGGTCGGCACGATCGCCGCCGCGCCGAGGCCCTGGAGGGCGCGGCCCGCCAGGAACGACGCCGGGTCCCAGGCGAAGGTCGCAAGGAGCGAGGCCGTGCCGAAGAGGGCCAGGCCGGTCAGGAACAGCCTGCGACGGCCGTAGAGGTCGCCGATGCGGCCGAAGAGGAGCAGGAAGCCGCCGGAGGGCAGCGCGAACGCGGTGACCGCCCACTGGAGCGCGGACTGGCTCATGCCCAGGTCCCTGCCGAGGACGGGCAGGGCGACGTTGAGTACGGAGAAGTCGAGCGCGACCATGAACTGCGCCGCGCACAGGACGAAGAGCACGAGCTTGTCGCGGGTCGACAGCCGGGTGTCGAGAGGGGGTTGCGGTTCGTGGACGGGAGCGGATGAGGTGGTGTCGATCGCCATGGCAAGAGCTTCGGGCGATCGGAATATCCGTGGGGAGTCAGAACTTATGGTGGTGCTGGCACCACCAGGCACCACCAGGCACCACCAGGCACCGTCAGGCGCCACCAGGCACCCCACACGTGCCACCAGCACACCGCCAGGCACCGCCGAGAGACAGCACACACATCGCACGCGCAACGCGCGCACATCGCAAGGGGGATGCGTACGTGGCCGAGGACGCGCTCAAGACCCATCGGCTGCGGGAACTGCGCGAGTTCCTGATGAGCCGCCGGGCCCGGGTCACACCCGTGGAGGCCGGTCTGCCGGACGGCGGCGCGCGGCGCCGCACCCCCGGGCTGCGCCGTGAGGAGGTCGCCGTGCTCGCCGGCGTGGGTGCCTCCTGGTACCAGTGGCTGGAGCAGGGGCGGGACATCTCCGTCTCCCCGCAGGTCCTGGACGCCGTCGCCCGCGTGCTGCGGCTCAGCAACGCCGAGCGACGCCATCTGTACGTCCTCGCCGGCCTGAACCCGCCGGCGCCCGAGCCCGCGAGCAGGGACGACTGCGAGGGGCTGCGGCGGCTGATCGACACGTGGATGCCGTATCCGGCGCACATCATGGACATCTACTACAACTGCGTGATGTACAACGACGCGGCCGGTGTGGTGCTCGGCATGCGGCCCGAGAACACGCAGAACTGCCTCATCGACTTCTTCACCGACCAGCTCTACCGGGGGCGTTCCCACAGCTGGGAGCGGAACGCGCGCACGGTGGTCGCCCAGTTCCGCGCGACGTGCTCCGCCTGCCCCGACGACGAGGGGTTCCAGCAGGTGCTGGCGCAGGCGAAGGCGGCGAGTGAGGAGTTCGCCGCGCTGTGGGACGAGCGGGACATCCAGGACGCCGGGCTGATCCGCAAGGAGCTGGAGCACCCGGTGGTGGGCCTGCTGTGCGTGGAGTCGACGGCGATGAAGGTGCCGGCGCGGCCCGATCTGACGGTAGTGCTGCACACACCGCTGCCGGAGGCGAACACCGCGGCGAAGCTGGAGTGGCTGGCGTCGCCGGAGGGGCGGCGCGGGACGATGTACCCCGTCGCCGGGTAGCCGCTCGCTCTCGCCGCACCGGTTCTTCGTATGCTCGGGGCATGACCGAAAGCAGCGCGCTTGACCCCGAGGACCGCAAGATCGTCACCCTGGCCCGCTCGGCGCGGGCCCGCAACGGTGTGCCCGAGGGGGCGGCCGTACGGGACGAGACGGGCCGTACGTATGTGGCCGGAACCGTGGCCCTCGACTCGCTGAAGCTGAGCGCGCTCCAGACCGCTGTCGCGATGGCCGTGGCGTCCGGGGCGAAGTCCCTGGAGGCGGCGGCGGTGGTGACGGAATCCGCCGAGGCGTCCGCGGAGGACCGGGCGGCGGTACGTGATCTGGGCGGCCCCGGGACGCCGGTGCTGGTGGCCGGTCCGGACGGGGCCGTGCGGGTCACGGTGACGGCGGGCTGATTCCGCCCTTGCCCCCAGCCCTCGCCGCCCCAGCCCGTCCCATCCCCGGGGCCGAAGCGGGGGTCTGGGGGCGGCAGCCCCCAGGGACGTAACCCTTCCCGCGTCACCGACAGCGTTCTTCGGCCACTTTTTCCAACCCCTGGAAGAATCCGTCGGCATCTCTTGCAATCCCACGCCCCCGGCGCCTCAATGGAATCGTCAATTCCGACGGACCGTCAGATTCGCCGCCGCGTGGCGTGCCGCACCCCGCTCGCGGGCGGTCCGCGTACACCTCTCCCCGCACCCGTCACCGTGCCCCGGCGACGCGTTCGTGTGCGCGGTCCACGGCGGGCCCCAGGTCCGTCCCCCCACATGGCAATTCCCGTATCAGGGAAGGGAATCCGATGAGAAGCAAGCGACTCGGGACAGGCGTGGCGCTGGCCGCGGGCACCTTGGCGGTGGCCGGCCTCGCCTTCGCGCCCACCGCTCAGGCCGTCACTCCCCAGACGGCCACGATCGTCGCGGACTGCGGCACCTACGGCGGTGGTGAGGCCACCCTCACGGCCACCCAGAGCGGCACCGCCGCCACCATCACCCTCTCCTCCTCCGAGATCACCTCTCCACTGGCGCTCTCCCAGGACTCGATCACGTCCACGCTCACCCTGGTGAAGGCGAGCGGCGGCACCACGGCCTTCACCGGCACCAAGAACCCGGCCGTCGCCGCCGGTGCCGGCGTCACGGTCGGCCCGCTCAGCGGCACCGTGGCCGCCGGCGACAGCCTTCAGGCGTACGGCGGCTCCCTCAAGATGGTGATCTTCGGGTTCGTCACCATCACGTGTACGGCGCAGGGGCTCCAGTCACCCGGGCCGTTCGTGTACGAGTAGGCCACCGCGGTAACCAAGCCCGCACGTACGGACCGGTGCCGCCCGCGCACGTCGCGGCACCGGTTCCTTCAACTTGCCTGCGGGCAAGCCAAGTTGGCGACATACGTGACATTGACAGAACCTGATGGCCCATCAGTCGGTGTGCGGCGGGTCCATTGACTATTCACACAACCTGCACATCAATGACCCCCTGTCGGCGCAGAAAGAGCCGCTGCGCCCGCATCTCCCAAAAGGGGGCAACATGGCTGCCAGAACCCGAAGACACCGCTGGGCGGCGGTGCTCGGAGCGACCGCGCTCGCGCTCGCCGGGGGAGGGGCGCTGGCCTGCCCGGCCGGTGCCGTCTCACAGCAGGTGGACTTCGCCACGCACTGCATACCGCCCGCGATCGCGGGCATCCCGCCGATCGACGGCACGACCGCCGCGAAGATCGACGTCGACAACACCGCGCCCAAGGTGGGCGACACGGTCACCGTGACCTACACGGTGGTCACGCCCGCCGCGAGCAACCCCACCGACCTGGCTCTCCCGGCCGACATCATGACGCCCACCGGCAAGGTCACCCTGGGCGGCGCGCAGACCGGCGCCGTCACGGTCACGGGACCCAAGAAGAACGATCCCGTGCCGGGCAAGGGTGCCTTCCCGTCGTTCAGCATGACCGGCACCTTCACGGTCACCTCACCCGGCGCGATCACGCTCGCGCCCGGCGACTACAACATCCACACCAGCTACATCCTGGAGCTGGACACCCCCTGCACGGTCATCAGCCCGCCCGCGCCCGTCTCCCAGACGATCACCGCCGCCGACACCACGCCGGTCAACAACCGTGCCATCACGCTCGGTTCGGCCTCCGGGAAGCCGGGGGACGGCGTCACCGTCACCGGCAGCAACTTCACCGCGGGCGCGACCGTCACCCTCGCCGGGCGGGCGGGGACGGCCCAGACCGCGGACACGGCGACCGTCACCGCCAACGCGCAGGGCGCCGTCAGTGGCTCGCTCGTCGTGAACGACAAGGCGACGACCGGTGTCGTGGCGTACGAGGGCAGTGCCTGGAGCGACACCAAGGGCGCGGGCCCGGCCGCGTACGTCGTCATCGACGACACGCCGGTCCCGGCCGGCAGCCAGAAGATCAACACCAAGGTCACGGCGGGCACCCTGTCCATGTCGCAGGCCGGTGACACCGTCGACCTCGCGGCGGTCGACTTCGGCAAGGGCGGCTTCTCGCGCGGCTCGCTGCAGACGGTGACCGTCAAGGACTTCCGCGGCGGCGCGGCGGGCTGGTCCCTGACCGGCAAGGTCACCGACTTCACCGGACCCGGCGGGGCGAAGATCGACGCGGCCAAGCTGGGCTGGACCCCGGTGTGCCTCACCAAGGCGGGCAGCCCGAGCACCTGCGCGGCCGGTTCGCCCGGTTCCGTGGGCAGCGCCGGAGCGACTCTGGCGTCCGCTCCCAACGGCACGGTCACCGGCGGTGAGTTCACCGTCGACGCCCGGCTCTCGCTGAACGTGCCGGCGTTCACCCCGGCCGGTTCGTACTCCGGTGTGCTGACACTCACGCTCACCTGAACCGGCCCGTCCCCTAGTGCCGTGACAGGCAACGTTCGCCCCGTCGCGGGCAAACATTGCCTGCCACGGCACTAGGTGGGCCGGGCGCGCACCCGCCCGCCCACCATGTCGTCGACGTCTGCCTCCGGGGGCCCGCACCCATGCTGCGCAAGCCGTACGTCCTCCTCCTGACCGCCCTGCTCGCCGCCGGCCTCGCCACGCCCTCGTACGCCGCCGACAACGGCAGCTGGTCCGTCTTCCCCGTCGCGACGCAGCTCGCCTCGCGCCCGTACTTCTACCTCTCCGCCGACCCCGGCACCACCATCAAGGACAAGGTCGAGGTCGCCAACAAGACCGGGAAGCCGCTGACCTTCCGGCTGTACGCGGCCGACGCCTACAACACCGCGCGTGACGGCGGCTTCGCGGTGCGCACGAGGTCGGAGCGGCAGCGGGGGGTGGGGGCCTGGGCGAAGCCCGCGCGCTCCCGGGTGACCGTCCCACCGCACGACACGGTCACCGTGCCGTTCACACTGCGCGTACCGGAGCGGGCCGAACCGGGCGACCACCCGGGCGCGTTGGTCGCCCTGGACGAACGCGTCGACCGGGGCGACGGCTCGGTCGCGGTCGGGGTGCGGCGGGCGGTGGGCGCACGCGTCTATCTGCGGGTGAACGGCCCGACCGTCCCCGCCGTCGCCGTCGAGAACGTCCGCTTCAGCCACCATCAGCCGCTGATCCCCGGCACCGGAGCCGGCACGGCGACGATCTCGTACACCCTCCGCAACACCGGCAACGTCACCCTCGGCCCCAAGGTGCGGCTGACGGCGAAGGGCCTGTTCGGCCGTACGCTCCTGTCGCGCGGCCTGACGAGGATCCCCGCCGAGCTGCTGCCGGGACAGCGGGTGCGGCTGACCGAGCCGTGGCGCGGATCCCCTCAACTCGACTGGGGCGACGTGACCTTGACGGCCAGCGCCCCGCACACGCGGGAGTCGGCGAGCGTCTCGTTCTTCGCGCTGCCGTGGCCGGCGGCGGTGGTGCTCCTGCTGACGGCGGCCGTGGGGGCGGCGCTGGTGATCAGAGCGCGTCGGGGCCGCGCTCGCCCGTCCGGACCCGTACCACCGTCTCCACCGGAACCGACCACACCTTCCCGTCCCCGATCTTCCCCGTCTGCGCGGCCTTCACGATCGCGTCGATGACCGCGTCCGAGTCCGCGTCCTCGACGACGACCTCGATACGGACCTTGGGGACGAGGTCGACCCGGTACTCGGCGCCGCGGTACACCTCGGTGTGGCCGCGCTGGCGCCCGTACCCGCTCGCCTCGGTCACGGTCAGGCCGTGCACGCCGAGTTCCTGGAGGGCCGTCTTGACCTCGTCGAGGCGGTACGGCTTGACGATCGCGGTGATGAGCTTCATGCCTGGCTCTTGACCTTCTGCGCGGTGGGGACGACGGACGCGGAGCTTGGGGCGCCGTGCCCCAGAATCCCGTGATCGTAAGCGGTCTCGGCGTGCACCGTAAGGTCCAGGCCCTGGTGCTCGTCGTCCTCGGCCGCCCGCAGGCCCATGACCTTGTCGATCAGCTTCCCGAGGCCGTAGGTGACGGCGAAGGCGTACGCCCCCACGGCCACGACCGCCACCAGCTGCTTGCCGAGCTGTCCGAGCCCGCCGCCGTAGAGCAGGCCCTCGGTGCCGCCCGTCATCTCCTTGGCCGCGAAGACCCCGATCAGCAGGGTGCCGATGATCCCGCCGACCAGGTGGACGCCGACGACGTCCAGCGAGTCGTCGTAGTTCAGCTTGAACTTCCAGCCCACGGCGTACGAGCAGACGACACCGGCGGCGAGCCCCACGACCAGCGCGCCGAGCAGGGAGACCGCGCCGCAGGACGGGGTGATGGCGACCAGGCCCGCGACCGCGCCGGAGGCGGCGCCCAGCGTGGTCGGGTGGCCGTCGCGCTTCTGCTCCACGAAGAGCCAGCCGAGCAGGCCGGTGCAGCCGGCGGCGAGCGTGTTGAGGAAGGCCGCGGCGGCCAGTCCGTTGGCGCCGAGCGCCGAACCCGCGTTGAAGCCGAACCAGCCGAACCACAGCAGACCGGCGCCCAGCATCACCATCGGCAGGTTGTGCGGGCGCATGGCGTCCTTCTTGAAGCCGAGGCGCGGCCCGAGGACCAGGCACAGGGCCAGGCCCGAGGCGCCCGACGTGATCTCGACGGGGAGTCCGCCCGCGAAATCGAGGGCGCCGAGGCGGTCGAGGATCCAGCCGCCGGGGCCCCACACCCAGTGGGCGACGGGAACGTATACGAGCAGCGCCCAGAGGGGGACGAAGACCAGCCAGGCCGCGAATTTCGCCCGGTCCGCGATGGCGCCGCTGATGAGGGCGGCGGTGATGATCGCGAAGGTGAGCTGGAAGGTGGCGAAGAGGAGGGTGGGGACCGTGCCGTGGACGTCGGCGGGACCGAGGTCCGCCAGGCCGGCGTGGTCCAGGCCGCCGATGAGTCCGCCCGCGAGGTCGTCGCCGAACGCGAGCGAGTAGCCGGCGGCCAGCCACACGACCGTGACCAGGGCGATCGACACGAAGCTCATCATCAGCATGTTGAGGACGCTCTTCGTGCGGACCATGCCGCCGTAGAACAGGGCCAGGCCGGGGGTCATCAGGAGAACGAGCGCGGTGGCGGCGAGCAGCCATGCGGTGTCGCCGGTGTCGATCCGGGCGGCGGCCAGGGTCACGGTCTCTCCAACGGTGTCGGGGCGTCGTCAGAGCGTCACCGGCGCGCGTTTCGGGTCGGGCACGTACGCGTTTCCGGCGTGTTTCGTGTTGCGTGGGCGTTTCCGTCCCCTCACCGTGCGCCTCCGGAACGCACGGCGTGCGGCGGGCGCTCGACGATCAGGGACAATGGGCGCCATGAGCGTTCGTACCCAGTCATCCGAGCCGTCCGAGGGTGGGGGCACCTCCCACGCCACTAAGGCAGTGGGGGACCACCGCGCCGGCTTCGCCTGCTTCGTGGGCCGCCCCAACGCGGGCAAGTCCACCCTCACGAATGCTCTGGTCGGCCAGAAGGTGGCGATCACCGCCAACCAGCCGCAGACCACGCGGCACACGGTGCGAGGCATCGTGCACCGGCCCGACGCGCAGCTGATCCTGGTGGACACGCCTGGACTGCACAAGCCGCGCACGCTGCTCGGTGAGCGGCTGAACGACATCGTGCGCACCACCTGGGCCGAGGTCGACGTCATCGGCTTCTGTCTGCCCGCGAACGAGAAGCTGGGCCCCGGCGACCGTTTCATCGCGAAGGAGCTGGCGTCGATCAAGAAGACGCCGAAGATCGCGATCGTCACGAAGACCGACCTGGTGGACGGCAAGACGCTGGCGGAACAGCTCATCGCGATCGACCAGCTCGGCCAGGAGCTGGGCTTCGAGTGGGCGGAGATCATCCCGGTGTCGGCGGTCGGTGACAAGCAGGTGGACCTGCTCGCCGACCTGATCGTCCCGCTGCTGCCGGAGGGGCCCGCGCTCTACCCCGAGGGCGACCTGACCGACGAGCCCGAGCAGGTCATGGTGGCCGAGCTGATCCGGGAAGCCGCCCTGGAGGGCGTGCGCGACGAGCTGCCGCACTCCATCGCGGTGGTGGTCGAGGAGATGATCCCGCGCGAGGACCGCCCCGCGGACAAGCCGCTCCTGGACATCCACGCCTTCGTCTACATCGAGCGCCCGAGCCAGAAGGGCATCATCATCGGCCCCAAGGGCAAGCGCCTGAAAGAGGTCGGCATCAAGTCCCGCAAACAGATCGAGGCGCTCCTCGGCACGCCGGTCTTCTTGGACCTCCACGTCAAGGTGGCGAAGGACTGGCAGCGGGACCCTCGGCAGTTGCGGAAGCTGGGGTTCTGAGGGGCTGCGTCTTCCGCTCGGAGGCCACCCGCGTCGACGACCTCGACGCGGGTGGCCCGTAGCCGCTACTCGGCGGGCCCCGCGGGCTCCTCGGGCTCCGCAGGCTCCTCGGGCTCCGCGATGAGGGCCGTGGCCACCCGGGTGAATCCCAGCCGGCCGTACATACGGGCCACGTCCTCGTCCCCGGCGGACAGGAACAGCGTGTCCACGCCGGCCGCCCGCGCGTCGGCCACCAGGGCTGCGGTGACCGCGAGGCCGAGCCCGCGCCGTCGCGCCGAGGGCAGCGTGCCGACGCCCGCGATCTCGCTCACCCGGCCGACCGGCAGATGCATCCCGGAGCAGAGCGCGACACCGTCCTCGACGGCCGCGGCCAGTACCGTGCGCCCCGCGCGGATACGGTCCGCGGCGCCCGGGACCTCACCGGCGCGGTCGGTGATCGCCGCGGCCAGTTCGGCGAGCCCGGCCTCGCCCACCGCGGTGCCGGGGGCCGCGAAGGCCACGTGCGGGACGGCCAACGCGCTTGCCAGGAAAGGGTCCTCGGGGCCCAGGACGCGGACGAGCGGATGCGGTTCGGGCAGCGGCAGGTCCTCGGTCAGGACCATCAGCGGGTGCGCGTGCACCCGCAGCCCCGTCGCCGCGACCGCCTCCCGCAGTCCCGGCGACACCTCCGCCACCCACTCGAACGCCTCGGGCACGCCCAGTTCCCGCTGCCGCTCCCGGACCCGCTCGACGTCCTTCGCGGTGGCCGCGGGGCCCGTCCAGTCCAGGGTCGGCCGCGCGTAGTACGGCCAGCCCGCCGTCTCCCGTACGAAGAGGGTGAGCGGTCCGAAGTCCTCGGCCCGGCCGGCTGCGCGGGGCACGGAGTCGTAGTAGCCCTCGAGCAGGTCGAGGGGCTGGTTCTGAGTAGTCATCGCGGCCATCCAACAGGTAACTCGCCGCCACGGCACCTGAATTCAGTCGACCCCGCGAATCCGCCCCACCAGCACGGCCCCCGCCAGTCCGATCACCGCCGCCACCAGATACAGGACCCGGTAGCCGCCGAGGTACGTGACGATCGGCGCGGCGAGGGCCGGGGCGGCCACCTGGGGGAGGGCGTTGGCCACATTGATGACGCCCAGGTCCTTGCCGCGGTCCAGGGCCTTCGGCAGGACGTCCGTCATCAGCGCGAAGTCGACCGAGGCGAAGACGCCGAAGCCCACGCCGAGCACCGCCGCCGCGACGACCGCGCCGGGCCAGGTCTGCCAGGCCGCCAGGGCCGCCGTCGCCACCGCCATCAGGACGCCCGACCAGATCACGAAGGGCTTGCGGCGGCCGACGCGGTCCGACCACACCCCGCCGACGACGACCGTGGCCAGGAGGGTCACACCGTTCACCGCCGTCAGGATCAGCACCCCCTGTCCGGGGTCGTCGTACCGCAGGCGGTCCCGCAGGTAGTAGAGGAGGTAGAGGAGCACGAGCGCGTTGCTCAGGTTGATCAGGAAGCGGGTCAGCCAGGCCCAGCCCAGATCCGGGTGGCGGCGCGGGCTCAGCCAGAAGGAGGTCACGAAGGCACGCCAGGACCAGGGCGGGCGCGCGGCACGGGGCAGCCGCAGGTCCCGGTACCTCAGTACGTACGGGAGGACCCCGGCGGCCGTGAACAGCGCGCACGCCGCATACCCCGCGCCCACCCCGCCCGCCACCGTCGCCAGCCCCGTGCCCCCGACCACACCGAGGATCTGCGCCGCCCCGAGCCAGCCGCCCACCGCGCCGCGCTGCCGTCTGGGCACCCGGTCGGGCACGGCGGCCGTGACCGCGGCGAACGCCGCGTTCAGCGTCAGCTGGACCAGACACCAGCCCGCCGCCATCGTCCACACCCCGCCCGCGCCCGCGAGCAGCAGCAGCGACAGCGCACCGCCCGCCGCCCCGGCCACGATCCACGGCGTACGGCGGCCCCGGCGCGCCGTCGTGCGGTCCGACAGCGCCCCGAAGAGCGGATTCGCGACCAGCGACACCACCGCGCCCGCGCCCGTGACCCACGCCAGCATCGTCTCCTTCGACATGCCGGTGCCGGGCGCGAAGTCCTCGGCCTGGGAGGCGAGCAGGATCTGGAGCGGGCCGTACCAGCCCACCCAGATCGCCCCGTTGGCGAGTGAGAGCGCGAAGGCCCAGCCACGGCCGACCCGCTCGACGGGCTCGGCGAGGGCCTCCACGGAGGAGGTGACGGGCTCGGCCGCGGTCATCTCCGCGCCCGCAGCGCGTCCCGCAGCCAGCCGTACGAGGCCTTCGGCGTCCGCTCCAGGGTGTCGTAGTCGACGTGTACGAGCCCGAAGCGGCGCTCGTACCCCTCCGCCCACTCGAAGTTGTCCAGCAGCGACCACACGAAGTAGCCGCGCACGTCGACGCCCGCCTCCACCGCGCGGTGGAGCGCCCGCACATGGCCGTCGAGGTAGGCGATCCGCTCCTGGTCGTCGATGCCCTCGTACGAGCAGCCGTTCTCGGTGATGACGATCGGCGGGAGCCGGTCGCCGAACCGCTCACGGAAGCCCGTCAGCAACTCCGTCAGCGCCTGAGGCACCACCGGCCAGCCGAAGTCCGTCACCGGGTGACCCTCGATCTCCCGTACGGAGAAAGGGAGTTCCGCGGGAAGGGTGAGCCCGCCGAACTCGATCTCCGCGCCCTGGGGAGCGCCCACCTTCGTCGGCGCGTAGTAGTTGATGCCGTACCAGTCGATCGGCTCCGCGATGACCTTCAGATCGGACTCGATGCCTGCTGAGCCTTTGGGCATCAGCTCACCGATCCCCTCCGGGTACCGGCCGAGCAGCAGCGGGTCGGAGAACAGGCGGTTGAGGAGGAGGTCGTAGAAGGCCGCCGCCTCCAGGTCCGCCGGCTCCTGGGAGGCCGGCCAGGTCGGTCCGTGCGAGTTCGCGATGCCGATGTCGGTGACCCCGGCCGCGCGCAGCGCCCGTACCGCCAGACCGTGGGCGAGGAGCTGGTGGTGGGCCGCCGGCAGCGCGTCGAAGAGCAACTGCCTGCCGGGGGCGTGCGCACCGAGCGCGTGGCCCAGCAGGGTGTGCTCGGCGGGCTCGTTGAGGGTGATCCACTTCGTCACCCGGTCGCCGAGGCGCTCGGCCACGCGTGCCGCGTACTCGGCGAACCGCGCCGCCGTGTCCCGGTCGAGCCAGTCCAGCGCGAGGGGCAGATCCCAGTGGAAGAGCGTCGGCACGGGGCGGACGCCCGCCGCGCACAGCTCGTCGACCAGGCGGTCGTAGAAGTCGAGGCCGCCGGGTGAGTTCACCCGGGGCCAGGACACGGAGAAGCGGTACGCGTCCACGCCCAGGTCGGCGAGGAGCGCCACGTCCTCGGCGTAGCGGTGGTAGTGGTCGCAGGCCACCGCCGCCGTCGAGCCGTCCTTCACCCGGCCCGGCTCGGCCGTGAAGGCGTCCCACACGGAGGGCTCGCGCTCGTCCGCGGCTCCCTCGATCTGGTGGGCCGAGGTGGAGACACCCCACAGGAAGCCGGCCGGGAACTGAGATATCGGGTTCGTCGCCATGCGCCGGATCATCCGTACCGGCGGTAACGTAAGTCAACGCCCCGGCGTGAACTGCGAGTTACGCCCCTTCCTTGAGTACCCGCGAGACCAGTTTCCGCTGCTCCTCGGTCAGCCGGGGATCCGCGGCGTACACCGTTGTCCCGTCCACGGTGATCTCGTAGCCGAAGCCGTCCGGCACTCCGATCGGGGGCGTGCCCCGGCCCGCGGCGACCGCCCGCTCGGCCAGGGCATGCCACTCGGGTGCGTCGGCCCGCCCCGAGGTGTCCACCTCGGCGTGGCGCTCGATGCCCGCGAACCCGCCCGTACGCTTCACCTGGATACGCATGGGTCCTGTCTAGTACGCGGCGGCCCGAAGAGCTACGACGCAGGCCCGAAGAGCTACGACGTCGGCACGCCGACCTGCTCCCACGCCTTCAGCACCCCCTGCTGCTCCTCGCCGTCCCCGTACCGCGCCTTCGCCGCCGCCACCGTCAGCTTGGCGAAGTCCGCGAAGCTCGCCTGGGACTGGAGCTCGCCGCCGGTCAGCACGTCGTACCAGATCTGCCCGGCCCGCTCCCAGGCGTGCCCGCCGAGCGTGTTGGCCACCAGGTAGAAGGCGTGGTTGGGGATGCCGGAGTTGATGTGCACGCCGCCGTTGTCGCGGCCCGTGCGCACATAGCCGTCCATCGTCCCGGGCTGCGGGTCCTTGCCGAGCAGGTCGTCGTCGTACGCGCTGCCCGGCTCCTTCATCGAGCGCAGCGCCGTGCCGGTGACGCGCGGCGCGAGCAGCCCGGCGCCGATCAGCCAGTCGGCCTCGGTGGCGGTCTGGCCCAGCGTGTACTGCTTGATCAGCGAGCCGAAGACGTCCGACATGGACTCGTTGAGGGCGCCCGGCTGGCCGAAGTAGGTGAGGTTCGCCGTGTACTGCGTGACGCCATGGGTCAGCTCGTGCCCGATGACGTCGACCGGGATGGTGAAGTCGAGGAAGATCTCCCCGTCACCGTCGCCGAACACCATCTGCTCGCCGTTCCAGAAGGCGTTGTTGTAGTTCTCGTCGAAGTGCACGGTCGCGGTCAGCGGCAGGCCCTCGCCGTTGATCGAGTTGCGGGTGTAGGCGCTCAGATAGAGCTCGAAGGTCGCGCCGAGTCCGGCGAACGCGCGGTTGACCGTGGCGTCCTTGCCGGGCTTGTCGTTCTCGCCGCGCACCTTCTTGCCGGGCAGGTCCTGGTGGTGCCTGGCGTCGTAGATCGTGCGCTGCGGCTTGTCCGCGGCCGCGTCCCTGGGCGGGGCCACGGTGGGCGCGCCGAGGACCGTGGTCAGCCGGCGGTGGGTGCGCTCGAGGGCGTCGCGCTCCAGGGTGCGGCGCGCGGGCTCGGCGACCGCGGGGTCCTCGTGCTGGGCGAGCGTGTCGAGGACGTGCGGCGGGACGATGGTGCAGAAGACGGGCTCGAAGCCCCCGTTGGTGGTCATGTCCGGCACCCTTGCACTGGGTGACGACTCTGTCACCACCCGCAACCATGATTGGTGAAATGCGGAGATAAGGAACCCCGGAGTCCGCCCGGGAGTGGTATCGGGGCCTCCGCGGTGGTGCGGGAGCCCTCCGTGGCGGTGCGGAAAGTGGCATTGCGCACTATTTGTCCTATTCCTGGCCACGGTCCCGCATACTGATACGGGCCACGCGCATCCGGCGCGGCTCGGCTAGCATGCGGAGCATCATGCGTTTCGGGCTGCTCCTCCTTAGCTGCCGCGGCGAGGGCCTGTAAGCAGAGGCCGACCCCCTCCCCGCGGAGTCTGGCGTTGCGCCGTCGGCCGTCCTTCCGGACACCACGAGGAGCCCACGCATCATGGCGAACCGCCAGCAGCCCACGTCCATGCCGATCCACAAGTACCGCCCGTACGAGCAGGTCGACATCGCCGACCGCACGTGGCCGGACAACCGGGTCACCGTCGCTCCGCGCTGGCTCTCCACCGACCTGCGCGACGGCAACCAGGCCCTGATCGACCCCATGTCGCCCGCCCGCAAGCGCGAGATGTTCGACCTGCTGGTGAAGATGGGCTACAAGGAGATCGAGGTCGGTTTCCCCGCCTCCGGGCAGACGGACTTCGACTTCGTGCGGTCGATCATCGAGGACGAGACCGCGATTCCCGACGACGTCACGATCTCCGTACTGACCCAGGCCCGCGAGGACCTGATCGAGCGGACCGTGGAGTCCCTGGTCGGCGCCAAGCGCGCCACCGTGCACCTGTACAACGCGACGGCCCCCGTCTTCCGGCGGGTCGTCTTCCGCGGCTCCAAGGACCAGATCAAGCAGATCGCCGTCGACGGCACCCGGCTGGTCGTGGAGTACGCGGAGAAGCTGCTGGACGAGCGCACCACGTTCGGCTACCAGTACAGCCCCGAGATCTTCACCGACACCGAGCTGGACTTCGCCCTGGAGGTCTGCGAGGCCGTCATGGACGTCTGGCAGCCCGGACCGGACCGCGAGATCATCCTCAACCTGCCTGCCACCGTCGAGCGCTCGACGCCGTCGACGCACGCGGACCGCTTCGAGTGGATGAGCCGCAACCTGTCCCGCCGCGAGTACGTCTGCCTGTCCGTACACCCGCACAACGACCGCGGTACGGCGGTGGCGGCGGCCGAGCTGGCCCTGATGGCCGGCGCCGACCGCATCGAGGGCTGTCTGTTCGGGCAGGGCGAGCGCACCGGCAACGTCGACCTGGTCACCCTGGGCATGAACCTGTTCTCGCAGGGTGTCGACCCGCAGATCGACTTCTCGAACATCGACGAGGTCCGCCGCACCGCCGAGTACTGCAACCAGATGGAGGTCCACGCCCGCCACCCGTACGTCGGCGACCTCGTCTACACCTCCTTCTCCGGCTCCCACCAGGACGCCATCAAGAAGGGCTTCGACGCGATGGAGGCCGACGCGGCCGCCAAGGGCGTCACGGTCGACGACATCGAATGGGCCGTCCCGTATCTGCCGATCGACCCCAAGGACGTCGGCCGCTCCTACGAGGCCGTCATCCGCGTCAACTCGCAGTCCGGCAAGGGCGGCATCGCGTACGTCCTGAAGAACGACCACAAGCTGGACCTGCCGCGCCGGATGCAGATCGAGTTCTCGAAGATCATCCAGACGAAAACGGACGCCGAGGGCGGCGAGGTCACGCCGAAGGACATCTGGGCGGTCTTCCAGGACGAGTACCTGCCGAACCCGCGGAACCCGTGGGGCCGTATCCAGGTCAAGACCGGCCAGACCACGACGGACAAGGACGGCGTGGACACGCTGACGGTCGAGGCCTCGGTCGACGGCGTCGACACCGTCCTGACCGGCAGCGGCAACGGTCCGATCTCCGCGTTCTTCGACGCGCTGCAGTCCGTCGGCATCGACGTACGTCTGCTCGACTACACCGAGCACACGATGAGCGAGGGCGCCTCCGCGCAGGCCGCCTCCTACATCGAATGCGCGATCGACGGGCAGGTCCTGTGGGGGATCGGCATCGACGCGAATACGACACGCGCGTCGCTGAAGGCCGTCGTCTCCGCGGTCAACCGCGCCGCCCGCTGACGTCTCTGACCGGCACTTTTCCGGCCCCGTCCGCCGTTTTACGGCGGGCGGGGCCGTGTCGTATCCCGGCCAATCACCGGCCCGGTCACGAACGGGTCTCGCCCGAGGTACTGACTCCGCATCAACAATGTGGCTAACATCACGCCAACGCGGCGATGTTGCCGCGGCGTTACGGAGGTGCGACGTGCTGCCAGGACGGGGACGAAACGGCCGGGTTGTCCTGAGAGGCCGCGTGCCACAGATCCTTGGCATCCGTACGTCGATCCTCGGCACGCGGACGTCCTGGACTCCCGTCGGTGACGGCGAGTTCTTCTGCCCGGGGTGCGGGGGTGACCGCAACTACCAGCGGCTCACCGGCCGCCGCCGCTTCACGCTCGTCGGCGTCCCCGTACTGCCGCGCGGTGAGACCGGGCCCGTCGTCGAATGCGCGGCCTGCCGCCACCACTACGGCAACGACGTCCTCGACCACCCCACCACCGTCCGCTTCTCCGCGATGCTGCGCGAGGCGGTCCACACGGTCGCGCTGGCCGTGCTGGCCGCGGGCGGCACCTGTGCCCGCGCGTCCCTGGAGACGGCCGCGTCCGCGGTGCGCTCCGCGGGCTTCGAGGACTGCACGGAAGACCAGCTCAGCGCGCTGGTCGAGGCCCTCGCCGCCGACACGGGCCGCGTCTTCGGCGGCCCCTGCGACCCAGGTCTGGCCATAGAGCTCCACGAGGCCCTGGACCCGCTCGCCCCGCACCTCGCCGCCACGGGCCGGGAGGCGATCCTGCTCCAGGGCGCCCGCATCGCCCTGGCGGACGGCCCCTACACACCGGCCGAGCGGGATGCGCTGGCCACGGTGGGCGCGGCGCTGACGATCTGCTCGGACGACGTGACACGGTTGCTGGCGGCGGCGCGCACGCCTTCCTGACCCGCGCCTCCGCCGCACCGCGGGTTCCCCGGTCCCGGGGCCCCCTCGCGCTGCGCCGAGCGCCTACGGCCGGAGTACTCCCCGGGGAGTAAGCCCGCCCGGGGGCCGCCCGCCGGAGTAGGCGACAACTCGCCCTCGCGCCGGAGGAATCCCCCCTCCCGCGACGGAAGTCTGGTGTGTGTCCAGACACCGTCCAGAGGGAGTTCAGTCCATGGGGGCCAGAAATACGAGTGTGACGCGTTCACGGCGGCGGGCCGTGCCCTGGCTGGTGCTCGGGCTGTGGGTGGCCGCGCTGGCCGCCGTCGGACCGTTCGCGGCGAAGCTCGCCGAGGTGCAGCACGACCGGGTCGTCGACTATCTGCCCGCGAGCGCCGACTCCACCCAAGTGGCCAGGATCCAGGACCAGTTGCCCGGCGGCGAGACCACCGAGCTGGTGCTCGTGTATCACCGTGAGGGCGGGCTGACCGCCGCCGACCGGACCGTGGCGGGGGAGCAGGTCACCGAGATCGCCGGGCGGCACCGGCTGACCGGGACACCCCGCGGGGTCCCGTCGACGGACGGTACGACCCTCATGTACCCGGTCGCCAGCAACGAGCCCGGTGCCGACGAGGACGAGCGGGACGCCCTCGTCGACGACATACGCCACATCGCCCACGGTGAAGGCGGGCTGAGCGTCGAAGTCGGAGGGACGGCCGCACTCGCCACCGACGCCGCCGGGGTCTACGCCTCACTCGGCGGGCCCCTGCTCTACACGACCGTCGCCGTCGTCGCCGTGCTGCTCGTTCTCATTTACCGGAGCCCGGTGCTGTGGCTCGTACCGCTCGCCGTGGCCGGTGTCGGCGACTATCTGGCCATGGGCGTCGCGTACGGGCTCCACCAGGCCTTCGGGACGACGATCTCGGGGCAGAGCCAGGGCATCATGACCATCCTCGTCTTCGGCGCGGGGACGGACTACGCGCTGCTGCTCGTCTCCCGCTACCGGGAGGAGCTGCGGCGCTTCGAGCGGCCCTACGAGGCCATGCGCGCCGCCCTGCGCGGCTGCGGGCCCGCCGTGCTCGCCTCCTCCGGAACCGTCGCCGCCGGGCTGCTGTGCCTGCTCGCCGCCGACCTCAACTCCAACCGGGACATGGGGCCGCTGGGGACGGTCGGCGTGCTGTGCGCGCTCGTCGCGATGCTGACGCTGCTGCCCGCCGTGCTCGTGCTGCTCGGACGTCGGGTGTTCTGGCCGCTCGTGCCCGCGTACGGGAGTGAGCCGAAGGCGCGGCGGTCACTGTTCGCCGCGATGGGCTCCTCCGCCGGGCGGCGGCCCCTGGCGGTGCTCGCCGGCGGTGCCGTGCTGCTCGGCGCGCTCGCCCTGGGCGCGCTGAACCTGCCCGGTCCGATCAAGCAGCAGGACACCTTCGTCGACAAACCCGAGTCGATCGCGGCGATGGAGACCCTCGCCGAGGCCTACCCCGAGCGGTCGACCCAGCCGATCGCCGTGATCACACCGGCCGGACGCGCGGACGGGACGCTCGCGCGGATCCGTACCGTGCGGGGTGTCGACAGCGTGCGGGAGGGGCGCACGGGGGACGGCTGGACCGAGATCTCCGTCATCGCGAAGGACGTGCCCCAGTCGGCGGGTGAGACCGCGACCATCGAGCGGCTGCGGCACGCGCTGACGGGCTCGTACGTCGGCGGGCCCAGCGCCCAGCGGATCGACCTGTTGGACACCAACGCCCGGGACCGGGGGGTCGTCGTACCGATCGTGCTCGCCTCCGTGCTGCTGATCCTGGTCGCGCTGCTGCGCGGCCTCGTAGCGCCGCTGCTGCTGGTCGGCGCCGTGGTCGCGGTGTGGGGTGCGGCGCTCGGCATCGGCGGGCTGGTCTTCGGGCCGCTGTTCGGCTTCGAGGGCACGGATCCGGGGCTCGGGCTGCTGTCCTTCGTGTTCCTGGTGGCGCTGGGCGTCGACTACGGGATCTTCCTCATGCACCGGATGCGGGAGGAGTCCACGGCGGGCGCGGAACCCGCGGCGGCCGCGCTCACCGCCCTGCGGACCACCGGGGGTGTCATCGCCTCGGCCGGTCTCGTCCTCGCCGCCACCTTCGCCGTGCTGACGAACATGGGGCTGGTGCAGCTCGTCGAGCTGGGCTTCGTGATCGCGGTCGGGGTGCTGCTCGACACGTTCCTCGTCCGTACGTATCTGGTGACCAGCGCGAGCGTGGCGCTGGGCCGGAAGGTGTGGTGGCCGGGCGGGCTCTCCAAAGAACCCGATCCACCGCGGCCCGAGCGTCAGCCGGAACCCGTATGAACCCTCATGAACACGCATGACACCGCATGAACTCCTGTGAATCTCCATGGATTTCTATGAGCCACCGGGCGCCCCTCCCTGCCGGAGGGGCGCCCCCCTGGCGGAGGATGGACCCGTGCAGGCAACCACCACAGCGGCGCGGCCCCGCCGGGGCGAGCGGATCATGGCGGCGGTCAACCGCGACCCCCGGACCGCCCCGCACGCCCTCCGCAACGACGCGCTGCTGGCCGTGGCGGTCGCCGTCCTCGGCACGGCGCTCGCCCTGTTCACCGACGAGGGCCGCCGGCCCGACACGCTCGGCTGGGTGCTGCTGCTCGCCGCCCAGGTGCCGCTGGTGTGGCGGCGGCGCCACCCGATGCTCGTCCTGGCCGTGGTGGTGGCGCTGGTCGTGCCCTATCACGCCCTCGACAACAACCACGCCGCGCCGACCCCGGCCTCGTACGTCGCGCTCTACACGGTCGCCGTCACCGGCCGCCCGCTGCGCACGCTCCTGACCGGCATGACCGTCCTCGCCATCTCCGTGAGCGTGATGCTCACCGTCAACACCCACCAGGCCGTCGAACTGCTGCGGATCTCCGGCTGGATCGTCGCCATGCTCTTCTTCGGCGTCGACGTCCGCTTCTACCGTCAGTACGTCGCCTCGATCGTCGAACGCGCCGAACGCGCCGAACGCACCCGCGAGGAGGAGGCCCGCCGCCGCGTCGCCGAGGAACGGCTCCGCATCGCGCGCGACCTGCACGACCTGCTCGCGCACAGCATCACCCTGATCGGCGTCCAGACCTCCGTGGCCGCGCACGTCCTCGCCGCCGACCCCGAGCGCCTCGACCGGGCGGCGGTCGCTAAGGCGCTGGACGACATCGCGGAGACGTGCCGTTCGGCGCGGGGCGAGTTGCGTACGACGCTGGAGGTGCTGCGGGAGCACACGGCGGACGACTCCTGGCAGGCCCCGTACGGCGCGCACGGACCGCTGCCCGGCCTCGACGGCCTGCCCGACCTCGCCGGGGCCGCCCGGGCCGCCGGCGCCGAGGTCGAGCTGTCCGTACGGGCCGACGGTGTCCCGCCCGCCGTGGGCGCCGCCGCCTACCGGATCGTGCAGGAGGCGCTCACCAACGCGGTGCGGCACGGGGGCCGCGCGGACCTCACGGTGCGGGTGGGCGTGGCCGACCGGGACGGCGCCCTGCGGGTGAGCGTCACCGACGACGGCGCGGGCACCGGCGGGGGCACACCCGGCTTCGGGCTGGTCGGGATGCGGGAGCGGGCGCGGAGCGTGGGCGGCACACTGGACGCCGGGCCGGGTCCGGAGGAGGGGTTCGAGGTGCTCGCCGTACTACCGCTGACCAGGGGCGATGTCCCATCGGCCCGCACAGCGGGGCCATTGCGCCCGGAAGGAGTCCGATGACCCCGCCGACCGTGCCGCCCACGCCCGTCCGGGTACTCCTCGCCGACGACCAGACCCTCGTCCGCGCCGCCTTCGCGATGCTCGTCGAGTCGGCCACCGACATGGAGGTCGTCGGGCAGGCGGGCACGGGACGGGAGGCCGTGCGGCTGGCCAGGTCCGAGCGGGCCGACGTCGTCGTCATGGACCTGCGCATGCCCGACCTGGACGGCATCGACGCGACCCGGCTGATCGCCGCCGACGACGACCTCGCCGGGGTCAGGGTCCTCGTCCTCACCACGTACGACACCGACGAGTACATCGTGGAGGCGCTGCGCGCCGGCGCCTCCGGCTTCCTCGTGAAGGACACGAAACCGGCCGAACTCCTCGACGCCATCCGTACGGTGGCCGCCGGCGAGGCCCTGCTCTCCCCGGGCCCCACCGCCCGCCTGATCGCCCGCCTGCTGCGCACCCCCGTCCCGCCCCCGGCGGCGGCCGTCGGCCCCGAGTGCCTCTCCGGCCGGGAGCGCGAAGTGCTCACGCTGGTCGCGCGCGGGCTCAACAACACGGAGATCGCCGAGTCGTTGGGACTCAGCCCGCTCACCGCGAAGACCCATGTCAGCCGCATCATGGGCAAGCTGGGCGCCCGGGACCGGGCCCAGCTGGTGATCGTGGCGTACGAGTCGGGGCTGGTCACACCCGGTACCGCCCAGGGCTGACGTCACTTCAGAACATCAGTGCCGTACGGCTCTTGTCGTGTCACGCGGGACGCCTTACGTTGCCCGGGACATCCTACGTCCCATGTCCGCCGCGCCCCCGGGGAGAGCCATGTCCGTCAGGAGCCGTACGACCCTGCTCGCCGCCGCGGTGGGGCTGGTGACCGCCCTCGCGGTCACCGGCACGGCGGGCCCGGCCGCGGCCGCCCCGCCGCCCTCCCGCGGCTGCACGTCCTCCGTGCCGTACACCGCGGGCCAGTACGGCTACGACACCTACCGCATCCCGGCGACGCTCAGGACGAGGGCCGGCACGCTCCTCGCCTTCGCGGAGGGACGGCGAGGCGGCGCGGGCGACACCGGCAACATCGACGTGGTCCTCAGACGCTCCTTCGACGGTGGCTGCGCCTGGGGCCCGCTGACGGTCGTCGCGGCGGGCCGGGGCGACACCCGGGGCAACCCCGCGCCGGTGGTGGATTCGAGGACCGGCCGGATCGTCCTGGTCACGTCCTACAACGGCGGTGCCGTGACCGAGGCGCAGATCATGCGCGGGGAGGTGACCCCCGAGCAGAGCCGCCGCGTCTTCGTCCAGACGAGCCGCGACGACGGCCGGCACTTCTCCGCGCCCCGTGACATCACGGCGCAGGTCAAGCCGGCGAACTGGCGGTGGTACGCGACCGGCCCGGGCCACGCGGTGGCCCTCACGCGGGGCCCGCACGCCGGCCGCCTCGTCGTCCCCGCCAACCACTCCGCCGCGCCGCCCGAGGGTTCGGCCGACACCGGGCGGGAGGCCAGGTACTACGGCGCGCACGCGATCTACAGCGACGACGGCGGGCTCACCTGGCGGCTCGGCTTCGTCGACGACTCCTACGACGGCGTCGACAACGCCAACGAGAACGCCGCCGCCGAACTGCCCGACGGACGGCTCTACTTCAGCGCCCGCGACCAGAACGGCACGAGCGCCGGCAACCGGCTGGACACGTACTCCGGCGACGGCGCGCAGACCCTGGACCGCCCGTACGCCGTCCAGCCCACCCTGAACGACGTCCCGGTCGTCCAGGGCAGCGTGCTGCAACTGACGGGGAACGGGGCGCCCCTGCTCTTCTCCGGGCCCTCCGTGCCGACCGCCCGCCGGTCGATGGCGATCCGGCGGAGCGAGGACGGGGGCGGGACGTTCGTGACGGTGAAGACCCTGTCGGCACTGCCGGCGGCGTACTCGGACCTGGTGCAGGTGAGCGCCACGAAGGTCGGGATCCTGTACGAGACCGGGGTGGCCGGGCCCTACGACTCGATCGAGTTCCGGCGGGTGCCGGTGGGGGAGCTGTGAGGGGCCCACCTGCCGGACGGGCTGGGGGACTCACAGCAATCCCGCCGCCGCCAGATGCTTCCCCACCCGCTCCACCTCTTCCTCCGAGAGCGGCACCTGCGGCTCCGCCGTCGCCGCGCACGCGATCACTCCCCGCAGGAACAGCGCCGCCTTGAACGCTCCGAGTGCCGACGAACTCCCGCCCATCCGCGCCGGATCCCCGGCCCCGACCATCCCGTACAGCGCGCACAGCCGCTCCTGCTCGGCCCGCGCCCGCTCCCCGTCGCCCGCGCGGCACAGACGGTCCAGGCGGACGTACCCCTCGGGGTCGACGTTCGCCAGCCCGGGCACCGCCCCGGCCGCGCCCAGGGCCAGCGCCGAGTCCACGAACAGCTCCGACCCCGTCAGAACGCTGAAGCCGGTGATGTCGGGACGCGCGCGGGCGCCGGTGACGACGGCGCGGAAGCCGCCCAGGTCGCCGCTGGAGTCCTTCAGGCCGGCCAGGACGCCCTCGGCCGCCAGCTCGAGGACCAGCTCGGGGTCCAGTTTCGTGTGCACGGCGACCGGGAGGTCGTACGCGAAGACCGGTACCGAGGAGCGGGCCGCGATCAGACGGTAGTGGCGGGCGATCTCCGCCGGGTGCGTCCGCGTGTAGAAGGGCGCCGTCACGACGATCGCGTCCGCGCCGGCCGCCGTCACGTACTCCACGTGGTCCAGCACCCGGGGCGTCGTCATGTCGATCGCCCCCGCCAGGACGGGGACGCTCCCGCCGACATGCGCGGTCACCGTCTCCACCACCAGCCTGCGGTGGCGGTCGGTCAGGTACGCCGCCTCCGAGGACGAGCCCAGCACGAACAGGCCGTCCACACCCCCGTTCACCAGGTGGTCCACGAGCCTGATGAGCGAGGGGACGTCCACCTCGCGATCCGGTGTCAGGGGGGTGCAGACGGGCGGTACGACACCGGTCAACGGGGTGGGCAGGGTCATGAAGGCTCCCGGGGGACGTGCTGGACGGGTACGTCGGCCATGGCGGTGGCCGGGGAGGCGGACGCGGCCTGGCCCACGAGGTCGTGGGTCGACTCGCCCTCCTGCACAGGATGGTGGCAGCGGAACCGGTGCTCCGGACCCGACACGGCCGTGAAGTCCGGCATCTCGCCGGCGCACCGGGCGTCGGCCTTCCAGCACCGGGTACGGAACGGGCAGCCGCTCGGCGGGCGCGTCGCCGACGGGACCGGACCCACCAGCGGGATCGGGTCGATCGGGTCCAGCAGGCCGGGCGTCGCGGAGAAGAGGGCGCGGGTGTACGGGTGCCGGGAGCCGTCCGTGACCTCGTCCGCCGGCGCCTCCTCGACGATCCGGCCCAGATACATCGTGATCACCCGGTCGCTCATCCGGCGTACCGTCTGGATGTCGTGCGAGACGAAGACCAGGGCCAGCCCGAGCCGTTCCTTCAGGTCCAGCAGGAGATTGAGGATCTGCGCGCGTACGGACACGTCCAGCGCGCTCGTCGGCTCGTCCGCGACCACCAGATCCGGGTCGAGCGCCAGGGCCCGGGCGATGGCGACACGCTGCCGCTGGCCGCCGGAGAGCTGGCCGGGCAGCCCGTCGGCCAGGGCGCGCGGCAGACCCACCAGCGCCATCAACTCCCGTACCCGGTCCTCCCGTTCGGCGGGCGTGCCGCGCCGGTGGACGTCCAGGGGATCGCGCAGGATCCGGCGGACCGTCAGACGGCGGTTCAAAGCCGTCGAAGGGTCCTGGAAGATCATGCCGGTGCCGCCGCCGACCACCGTCCTGCGCTCGGCCGGCTTCATCGACCACAGGTCGCGGCCCCCGAAGGACACCGTCCCGGACGTCGGCCGTTGCACCCCCACCAGCACCTTCGCCAGCGTCGACTTGCCGCATCCGGACTCGCCCACCACGCCCACCGTCTCGCCGCGGGCGACGGCGAGGTCGGCGCCGGTCAGCGCGTGGACCCGGTCCCGGGTGAACAGGCCGCCGCTGCGCGCCTTGTGAACGACATGGACGCCGGACAGCGAGACCAGCCCGGTCACGTCACCGCCTCGCTCTCCGTGGTCACCAGGTCGACGGCCGGATGGTGGCAGGCCGCCGTGTGCGTACGCGTCCCGGCCAGACCGGGTGCCGTCGTCCGGCACACCTCGCTCGCCAGCGGGCAGCGGTCGGCGAAGCGGCAGCCCGCCGGGAAGTCCGCGGGGGCGGGGACGACGCCCTCGATCTGTGTCATCCGCCGGGCCGCCGACTCCAGGGACAGCACGCTGCCGAGCAGCCCGCGCGTGTAGTGGTGGGCCGGTGCCTCCACCAGGTCCGCGGTCACCCCCGTCTCCACGATCTGACCGCCGTACATCACGACCACCCGGTCCGTGACGTCCGCGACGAGGGCCAGGTCGTGCGAGACGAGGATCAGTGCGAAGCCCAGCTCCGCCCGCAGCCGCAGCAGCAGCTCCATGACCTGCGCCTGCACCGTCACGTCCAGGGCGGTCGTCGGCTCGTCCGCGACGATCAGCCTGGGGCTGCGGGACAGCGCCATGGCGATCAGCACGCGCTGGCGCTGGCCGCCGGACAGCTCGTGCGGATAGCTGCGCAGGGTGCGCTCGGGGTCGAGGCCGACCAGCTCCAGCAGGGCCGCCGGGGACCGCTTCCCGCCCCTGCGCACGACCTGCTTCAGCTGCGCCCGGACGGTCATCGCGGGGTTCAGGGACGACAGCGCGTCCTGGTAGATCATCGCCATCTCGTGGCCGAGGAGCCTGCGGCGCACCCGCATCGGCTCGCCCACCAGTTGCCGCTGACGGAAACGGACCTGGCCGCGGACCCGTGCCCCCTTCGGTTCCAGGCCCATCACCGTCAGCGCCGTCAGCGACTTGCCGCAGCCCGACTCGCCCACCAGGCCCAGGACTTCGCCGGGGCGCACCTCGAAGCTGATGCCGTCGACGATGTCCACGCCGCCGTGGCGGGCGTCGAAGCCGATGGCGAGGTTCTCCACGGCGAGGACCGGCCGGCCCTCGGGCAGGGGCCGGGCGCGGGAGCGCAGCCGCAGGGCCGCCTCCGTCAGGCCGGGCAGCCGCAGCACCTCCCCGCTGCCGGGCCGAGGCGTCTCCAACCGGTCGTCACGCCCCTGCACGTCCCGGGCGGCCGGGGCGGCCCAGGCGTCGGAGACACCCTCGGAGAGGATGTTCAGCGACAGGACGGTGACCAGCATCAGCAGACCGGGGAAGACGGTCGCCCACCAGCCACCGGTCAGCACCATGTTCTTGCCGTCCGCGATGACACTGCCCCACGACGGGTCCGGGGGCCGTACGCCCGCGCCGATGAAGGACAGCGACGCCTCGAACACGATGGCCTCGGCGACCTGGACCGTGCAGAACACCAGCACGGGCGCCGCGCAGTTGACGGCGACGTGCCGCAGCACGATGTGCGGGGTGCGCGCGCCGATGACCTGTTCCGCGGTCACGTAGTCCTCGCCGTACTGGTCGAGGACGTTGGCCCGTACGACCCTGGCGACCGGCGGGGTGAACAGGAACGCGATCGCGCAGATCAGGACCGTGACGCCGCCGCCGAACACCGCGACCAGGACCGCCGCGAGCGCGATGCCGGGGAACGCCATCACGACGTCCAGGCACCGCATCAGCGTCTCGTCGACCGCCTTGCGCGAGGTCGCCGCGACCGCGCCGAGGAGTGCTCCCACGAGGAGGGCGAGCGCGGTGGCGCCGAGGCCGATGGCGAGGGACCAGCGGGCGCCGTACATCAGCCGGCTGAGGATGTCCCGGCCGAGGCTGTCCTGCCCCATCCAGTGCCCGGCGGACGGGTGCCCGCTGCCGTCGGCCGGCGGCTGCTGGTCGAGCGGGTCGTGCGGGGCGAGCAGCGGGGCGAACAGGGCCGCCAGGACCACGACGGTGAGGAGCCCGAGGGCGATGCGCGAGAGCGGGGGCAGTCGGCGCAGCCGGACGCCGGGCCGGGACAGGGCGTGGGCGAGGCGCGTACGAGTGATCATCGGGCCGCATCCCTCAGTCGCGGATTGACCAGCAGATACAGGATGTCGATGACGAGGTTCACCACGACGAAGCCGGTGGCCGTCGTCAGCACGACCCCCTGGACGACCGCGGGATCGCCGTTCTGCACGGCGTCGATCATCAGTTTCCCCATGCCCGGCAGGGAGAAGATCGTCTCGATGACGACCGCGCCGCCGAGCAGATAGCCGACGCGCAGGCCGAGCACGGTGAGCGGATTGATGAGGGCGTTGCGCAGGACGTTGCGGCCCACCACGACCCTCGGCGGCAGCCCGCTCCCGATCGCCGTCCGTACGTAGTCCTTGTCGAGCTCCTCGACGACGGCCGTGCGCACGATGCGGGTGAGCTGTGCCGCGACCGGCAGGGACAGCGCGAACGCGGGCAGCGTCATCGTCCTGAGCCAGCCGCTCGGCGAGTCGGCGGGGTTGATGTAGCCGCCGGTCGGGAACCAGCCCCGGTCGACCGCCAGGTACTGGATCATCAGCAGCGCCAGCCAGAAGCCGGGGGCGGCGACGCCGGTGAGCGAGACCACCCGGACCAGCTGGTCGGGCAGCCGGTCGCGGTAGATGGCGGCGGTCACTCCGCCGGTCAGGGCGAGCACCACCGCGATGCCGAGGCCCAGGAAGGTGAGCTGGAGCGTGAGCGGCAGCGCGGTGGTGACCTGCTCGACCACCGGCGCCCGGGTCAGCGCGCTGATGCCCAGGTCGCCGTGCAGCAGGTCGCCCACGAAGTGGACGTAGCGCACCGGCAGCGGGTCGAGCAGGCCGTTCTGCTGCCGGAAGTCGTGCAGTTGCCGCGGTGTGGGGTTCGCGCCCTGGAAGAACGCGGACGCCGGGTCGACGTCCGAGAACCGCATCACCAGGAACACGAAGAGCACGATGCCGAGCATCAGCGGGACGAGCAGGACGACACGGCGGGCCAGGATTCTGGCGATGGCGATCACTGCGGCGACTCCCCTGTACTTACGCCCACTTGGCCTGGAGGAGATTGACGCCGGGGTAGGGCTGGGCCCTGATCCCGCTGAGCTTCTCCGGGTCCCAGGCGGTCATCAGCTCGTTGTGGACGACCGGGTAGAGCACGGCCTGTTCGGCGACGACGTCGATGTAGTCCTGGATCATCAACTTCTTCTTCTCGGCGTCCGGCTGCCGGGTGGCCAGGTCCATGTCCCTGAAGAGCTGCTTGGCGACGGAGTCGCCGGCCCAGCGGGCGTACTGCATCCACAGGTTCTGGGGGCCGTAGTTGTAGTGCATGATCAGGTCGGCGTCGAGGCCGAACTGGTTGGGGTTCGAGGCGGCGGCGACGACCTGGTAGTCCTGCTTCTGGTCCATCTTCGTGAAGACGGCCGTGGTCTCCTGCGGGGAGAGCGTGGTCCGCACGCCGATCGCGTCCCAGGACGCCTTGATGGTCGGCAGACAGTCCACGATCCAGCTGACGTTCACCGAGAGGATCTCGATCTCCAGTCCCTTGACGCCGGCCGCCTTCAGAAGCTCCTTGGCCTTCTCGGGGTCGTAGTCGTAGACGGTCTTCGCCTTGCGGTAAGCCGGGTTGCCCTCGTTGAGGAACGAACTCGAGGGCTTGCCATGGCCTTTGAGGGCGACCTCGACCATCTTGCCGGTGTCGATGGCGTAGTGGAGGGCCTGGCGCACGCGCACGTCGTCGAACGGCTTGTGTTTGGTGTTGAACATCAGGAACAGGTTGTTCATCCCTGCCCCGCCCTCGACGGTCATCCCGTCCTTCTTCAGCTGCTGGATGTTGGCGTACGGGATGTTGTCGGCGAGCTGCGCGCCGGCGCTCGCGCCGGAGACCTTCGCGACGCGCGGGGCGGCGTCGACGATGGTCAGCCAGTTCATCTTCTTGAAGGCCGGCTTGCGCGGGCCGTTGTAGCCGGCGAACGCCTCGAACGTGGTGTTGGACTTCGGGTGGTGCGCGGTCTGCCGGTACGGCCCCGAGCCCACCGCCTTGCCCTTGATCGCGTCCTCCCAGGCGCCCGGCCGGGAGAAGACGTGCCGGGGCATGATCTTGGCGAGCGTGAGCCGCGAAACCCCTTCGGGGAAGGGGAACTTGAGCACCAGCTCGACGTTCTGTGCGTCGATCTTCCGGACGTCCTTCAGCCAGCTCGCGAAGAACCCCTTGACGAGGGTCTGGGTCTTCGGGTCGAGGATCCGGCCGAAGACGAACACCACGTCGTCGGCGGTGACCGGCTTCCCGTCGTGGAACGTGGCCCCGGAGCGCAGCGTGAACTTCCATGACGTGCCGCCGAGATCCTTCGGCACCTGGGTGGCGAGCGCCGCGTAGGGCTCGCGGGAGATCGGATCGGTGTCGAGCAGGCCCTCGTAGATGTGGTTGTTGGCGGCCATGCTGAAGGCGGACGCGGTCTGTGTCGGATCCCAGCTGCCGTCGTTCCCATAGCCGATGACGGCGGTCAACGTCCGGTTCCCGCCGCTGCCCCCGCCGCCGGTGTCGTTGGTGGACTCCGGGCCCGAGGAGCAGGCGGCCAGCGACGAGGAGAGCGCGGCGGCCGCGCCCAGCGCGCCGGAGTACTTCAGGAACGAACGGCGGTGCAGCGCCGGTACGTCGTGGGTCGCGTCGCGCACGGTTCCTCCAGCGGGAGAGTCTGGAAAGGGTGAGGAGATACGACGTCCTACGTCCTGGGTCAGCGTGACCATAGGAGGGGCCGTGAGGGCGGTCAAGGGCTCGCACACGAATGGCGTATCTGCCACAGGTGCGACCAATGACGGTGCGGACGGACGGGAGTTGACGCCGGATCCACGGAGTCCGGACCAGAGGTGGGACGTGGGACGTCCGGCGCGCGTACGATGCGGCGCATGTCCGAGGAGACCGGGAACAGTCGGATACGGCGCGAGGTCGTGCAGCTGATCCTCGACCGCAGGCTCCGGGCCGGCGCGCCGCTGCCCACCGAGACGGAGCTGATGGAGGATCTCGGTGTCAGCCGCAACTCCGTGCGCGAGGCGCTGAAGGCGTTGCAGGCCCTGGACATCGTGGAGATCAGACACGGCTACGGCACCTACGTCGGACGTGCCTCGCTGACCCCGCTGGTCGACGGCCTCACCTTCCGTACGCTCTCGCGGCCCGACGACGACACGGACGCGCTGGCGGAGATCCTCCAGGTCCGGGAGGTCCTGGAGGAGGGTCTGATCCGCCGGGTCACGGCGACCCTCTCCGAGGCGGAGCTGGACCGGCTGGAGTCGGTGGTGGCGCGGATGGAGACGGCCGGCCGGGCGGGCCGTTCGTTCGCCGAACTGGACCGGGAGTTCCACGAGTTGCTGTACGCGTCCCTCGGCAACGCCTTTGTGCCGCAGCTCCTCGGCGCCTTCTGGACGGTGTTCCGCCGGGTCGCGGGCGCCCGTGACTGGACGGACGACCCGGCCCCGGCGGTGACGGCCCGCCGCCACCGCGACATCCTCACGGCCCTGCGGGCCCGGGACGTCGAGGGCGCGCAACGGGCGATGGCGGACCACTTCAGGGGCATCGAGGCGCGGGCGGCGGAGGAGTCGCGGGGGGTGGGGTGAGCGGGGGAGTGCCTAGGCTGGGCCGATGACCGACACCTGGAGTCCCACGGACGTGGGTGTGCTGCGGCTGCCGTCAGGGCGCCTGGTCCGCGGCCGAGGCCTGCGCCGCCCTCTTCCGGAGGGGCAGGAACCGACGTACGCCGTGTATCTGCTCGGCAAGCGGCCGCCCGAAGTCCCCTGGGAGGCGCACTGGTTGCGCTGGCCGGACTTCCGCCTGCCCAGCAGCCGTACACAGGCCCGGGAGGTGCTGACCGACGCCTGGCGGCGGGCCGCCGCCGAGCGCGTGGAGATCGCCTGCGGCGGGGGCCGGGGGCGGACCGGTACGGCCCTCGCGTGCCTGGCGGTACTCGACGGCGTACCCCCTCAGGAGGCCGTGGCGTACGTCCGCGCCCACTACGACCGGCATGCGGTGGAGACGCCCTGGCAGCGGAGGTACGTACGACAGGCGGGCTGCTGGTAGCGGTCCCGGCCCACCCCGCGCTCACCACGGGTGCGGTCACCCCGTATGCGGTCAGGTCGCCGTGAGGGGAGTGTGCCGGGCGGATCGGGTGGTGAGGGACTGCGCGTAGCGGCGCAGGAGGAGGACGGCGGTGGTGGCGAGGCCGGTGAGGAGGCCGAGCCAGATGCCCAGGGTGTCGAGTTCCAGGGCGTAGGCGAGGAGCCATGCGGCGGGGAGTCCGACGGCCCAGTAGCCGATGAGGGTGATGCGGAAGCCGCTCCTGGTGTCGTCGAGGCCGCGCAGGAGTCCGACGCCGATGTTCTGGGCGCAGTCGAAGAACTGGAGGAAGGCGGTGACGACGAGCAGGTGGGTGGCGATCGTCAGGGCCTGCCCGGAGCCGGATTCCAGGAACGGGGCCAGGACCAGCTCGGGGAGGGTGAGGTAGACGACGCCGACGACGGTCATGACGGCCGCGGCGCAGGCGAGCGCCGTGTTCTTGATGCGGCCGGCGTCTTCGTAACGGCCTACGGCGAGTTCACGGCTGACGTTGATGGACGCGGCGTGCGAGAGGCCCACGGCGACCTGGAAGACGATGTAGACGAGCTGGTTGACAGCGGTGTGCGCGGCCAGAGCGGCCGGTCCGAAGGATCCGGCCATGAGCGCGGTGAGGGAGAAGAACCCGGCCTCCGACCCGTAGGTCGCGGCGATCGGCAGCCCCAGACGCAGCAGCCGCCTGAGGACGGCCGGGTCGGCCTTCATGACGTCCAGGGCGAGCAGCGGGGCGAGCGCGCCGTCCTTCCTCGCCGAGACGTAGAGGGCGATGCAGGTGAGGACGTACACGCTGGAGGTGGCGACACCGACGCCGGTCAGCCCCATGCGGGGCAGGCCCCAGGTGCCGTGGATGAGGACCCAGTTGAGGCCGGCGTTGACGGCGACGGAGGCGACGGTGATCCGGAGCAGGGCCTGGGGGCGCCGCATTCCGACCGTGAACTGGCGGATCGCCTGGAACCAGAGACAGGGCAGCAGGCCGGGAGCGAGCGCGAACAGCATCGTCTGGGCCCGGTCGGCGACCGCGGCGTCCTGGCCTAGCCAGGGGAGGGCCTGCCCGATGAGGATCATGAGGACGGCACCGGCGAGGCCGGCGAGGGTGGCCAGCGCCAGGCTGGCGCGCACGATGCCCCGCATCTCCTCGTGTGCCTCTTCCTGCGCGTGGCCCCGGCCGTCGTCGTCACGGCCGGCCGTCCGCTCGGCCTCGGCCTGCTCGGCCTGTTCTGCCCGGGCCCCGGCGGCGGCGATCTGGTTGCCGACCGAGGTGACCAGGCCGACGCCCATGGTGCGCAGCTGGTTGAAGATGACGAGGGCCAGCCCGCCCGCCGCCAGCTCCCGGGTGCCGAGCAGACCCATCATCACCGTGTCCGTGGTCGTCAGGGCGACCTGCGCGAGCTGGGTGAGGATCAGCGGGACGGCGAGGGCGGCGAGCGCGCGGCTGTCGCGGAGGAGGGTGGTGAGCATGAGGGTCATCGGTTCCCGCGGAGCTTGGTGAGGAGTTCGTCGACTTCCCGTTCCGCCGCGGGATCGAGGAGGTCGCGGGCCCGCATCCAGTCGTCGTTGAAGACGGTGTCCATGTACTTCTCCCCGCCGTCATTGATCAGGGCGACCATAGTCGTGCCGGGCGGAAGTCCGGGCAGGCGGGTCAGGGCTTCGTGGACGACGCCGCCGGCGGAGCCCCCGATGAGCAGGCCGGTGCGGGCCACGGCCCGGCAGGTGGCGAACGCCTCGACGTCACCGACCTTGGCCCCTTCGTCGATGAGGCCGAAGTCGACCAGAGCACCGATCGGGGCGCCCTCGGGCGTGCCGGTGCCCGACTGGTAGTAGTCGTGCGCCGGGCCGCCGAACGCGATCGACCCCTTCGGTTCGACGCCGATGGTGGTGAAGCCGGGTATGAGGGTGCGCAGTTCACGGGCCGTGCCGCACAGGCCGCCGCCGGTGCCGACGGCCCCGACGAGGACGTCGAGGCGGCCGTCGAGTGCCTCGTGGAGTTCGTGGGCGACGGGGAAGTAGCCGACGCCGTTGCTGGGGTTGTTGTGCTGCTCGGTGAAGATGGTGTTGTCCTGGCCGCGCGCCATCTCCTCGGCGAGTTCCTCACGGGCGGCGGTGGCGAGTTCGTCGGTTCCGTCGTCCACGACGTGGACCAGTTCGGCGCCCAGGGCCTTCATGGCCCGCAGCTTGTCGACGGCGGCGTGGTTGTCGACGACGGCGGTGAAGGTGTAGCCGCGTTCGGCGGCGATGACGGCCAGGCCCAGGCCGGTGTTGCCGGAGGTGGACTCGATGATCCGGCCTCCCGCGCGCAGTTCGCCGCGCTCCTCGGCATCGGTGATCATCTGGCGGGCCATGCGGATCTTCGCGGTGCCGGTGGGGTTGAACATCTCCAGCTTCAGCAGCAGGCGGCTGCCGGTCTCCGTGGCCGCGAGTTCCAGCAGCGGGGTGTAGCCGATGAGGTCGGACACGCGGGAGACCACGGACGGGCGCCGCAGGGATCCGGGCATCGAAATTCTCCTGGGGAATCGGTGGGGGACGTCGGCTCGGGATCAGGGGGCGTGACGGTCGAGGCGCCAGCGCGGGCGGGCCCGGTCGGTGTGGTCGATGACCACCTTGGGCGGCAGCGCCAGGTCGTGGAAGGGGGACTCGTTGGAGTCCATCTGGTAGCCGGCGGTGTTCGGGTAGACCAGCAGGTCCCCGGTGCGCGGTCTGCGGGGGAAGGGGACCTTGCGCCACGTGAGCATGTCCGATTCCAGGCAGGTCGCGGCGCCCACGGCGGCCGGCCACACCGCGTCCGGTGTGTCGGGGTGGGCTGACAGCAGGTGCGGGTCGGGCAGGTACTCGCTGTTGAACCACTGCTCGGACAGGCTCAGGCTGGTGCCGTTCACCGTCAGGAGCTGGTATCCGTCCCGGTCCTTGACCCCCTGGACACGGAAGACGGTGCCGCCGGCCCGGTCGAGCAGAGCGCGTCCGGGCTCCAGCAGAAGCGTGATGCCGGCGTCGTTCAGCAGCGCCGCGAGGCTTGGACGGTGCCCTTCGGGGCGCGTGGCCAGGATCCGGCGCAGGGCGTCCGCCCCGGCGACCGGTGAGTGGTAGGGGTAGAAGCCGTCGGGGTCGAACGTCCTGTCCGCGTGGTAGTGGCCGCCGTTCTGTCGCGTCAGGAAGGTGTTCCAGTCGGCGGCGGAGCTGTAGCTGACCGGCAGGCCGCCGCCGATGCTGATGCGGTCGGCCTCCAGTCCGAGGACGCGGGCCTTGAGGCACAGTTCGACGAGGTGCCCGGCCAGGTCGGCGCGGAGCTTCACGTCGTATCCGGACAGGTGGAAGCTGAAGCCCTCCATACGGACCGCTTCGCCCGCCGTGACACAGCGCTCCAGGGCGAGGGCCACTTCGGCCTCGCCCAGGCCGAAACGGCTGTGGGGCTGAGCGGGCGGCAGGCAGCGCAGCAGCAGCCGGGCCGGGCGCGTGCGGTCCCCGGACACGGTGGTGATGAGCGTGTCGAGTTCGTCGAGCGCGTCCACGGCGATCAGGGCACCGTGCCGGACGGCCAGTCCCAGCAGTGCCAAGTCCTTGGCCGGACCGGTGACCACGAGGTGCTCCCCGCGCACACCGTGCCCCAGGGCCTGGCGCAGTTCGGCGGCGGAAGCGACGTCGACTCCCGCCCCGCCGGCGGCGGATCGTTCCGCCCACACGGCTGCCTTGTTGGCCTTCTTCGCGAAGTACACGAAACCGTCGACGCCGGTCTCGTCGAGGACGCTGTGCAGGGCGCGCAGGTTGGCGTCGAAGGCGTCGGGCAGCAGGAAGTGGAACGGGCCGCCGAGCGCGTAGGCGAGTTCCTCCAGCAGCCCGCTGCCCAGCACGGCGTCGGCGGCCGGGTCGGGCAGGGCGGGAAGGGTGGGAAGGGCGGGGGGCCCGGTCACCGCCACAGTGCCACCTCGGTGCCCAGGCCCTGTTCGAGGGCGAGCTGTGCGAAGCGGTGCCCCAGCGCGATATCGGTGACGACGAGTCCGCTGTTGTAGGCGAAGATCCGCTCCGTCGCGGTGCGGCGGCCCGCGGTGTCGCCGGTGATCACGGGCGGGAACTCGGCGTCGACCGCGCGGAGTTCGCCGTCGGCGTCGGCCATGTCGATGCCGGTGACCTTCATCTGGGCCTCGCTGGTGGCGATCACCCGGTCGGCCCGGTGCAGGGCCGACGGGGCGAGACCGTGGCCCACGAGGATGGACAGGGAGCCCGGCTTGAGCCGGTCCGCCCCGACCGCGGCCGGGGTGTGGCCGCCGGCCGTGGCCACGATGATGTCGGCCTCCGAGGCCGCGGCCCCCGCGTCGGTGACGATCTCCACGTCCCGGTCCGGGAAGTGCGCCCGAAGCCGCTCGCGCACCGCGGTGACGCCCTCGGGGTGGGTGCCGAAGAGCATCAGCCGGTCCAGCCCGGGCAGCGTCGTCAGCAGGAAGGGCAGCGCCAGACGGCCCTGGGTGCCCGTACCGATGACCAGGGCGCTGCGCGCACCGGGGGCGGCGCATTCGCGGGCCAGCAGCGCGGAGACCGCCGGGGTGCGCAGCGATCCGATCCGGGAGCAGTCCATCATCGCCACGGGCAGCCCGGTGACATCGTCGTAGAGGGTCAGCGTGGTGTAGTAGTGCTGCTCCTCGCGCCCCTTGTCCAGGCCGTGCTTGTAGGAGGTCTTGACGGCGACGACGTCGCGGGAGCCGTCCCGGCCGAGCATCGCGTACGCGACCGAATGCCCGTCCCGCGGCTTGACGGTGAGCTTGCGGGGGTTGTCGGACTCACCGGCGTGCAGGGTGCGGTAGGCGTCCTCCACGGTGGACACCACGTCGGCCAGGGAGATGTCGATCCCGGCCAGATCGCCGGTCGAGAGGATCCGCAGGTGCCGGTCGGCGCGGGGTATCGGTTCGGCGGCGGCGGTGGTCGAGGCGTCAGGCATGGTCATTCCTCCAGGAACGGGGCGGGGTTCAGCGCGCGTGGGCTTCGATCGCGCTCTGGCCGTAGCCGTGCTCGTGGGCTTCTGTCAGGGGGCGGGTGCGGCGCCCGGGAACGCGGACGGAGGCGCGCTTGAGCCACCGGTCGGTGCCGTCGTAGCGGGCCTGGAAGGGAACACGGCCGTGGACGACCAGGTCGTTGTCGACGACCAGGACCTCACCGGGAGCGAGGCTGACCGCGACGGAGACACGGGCCAGTTCTTCCCCGAGCCGCCCGTACGCGCTCCGGTAGGCGTCGTCCGCCTGGTCGAGGGGGGTGTAGGCGGGGTCGAAGCGCAGCGTGATCCCGTCCTCGCTCGCGAACAGGGCGGGCACGGGCGGCGGCTCCTCGGCGTAGCCCTGGGCCTCGGCGTAGGCGTCGTCCGGCAGGATGGGGAGCACCGGGCGGGTCAGGGTGCGCACGTCCCGCTCCGACAGCCGCGTCTTGCGGACGCTCGCCGCGGTGGTGGCGATGTCGTCGTGGTTGCGCATGCAGCCGAGCATCAGCAGGTGGGCGCGGCCGGGGTGGAAGGCGTCCTCGGTGTGGGGGCTGAGCAGCACGGTGCTGCTGGCGCCGGTCTGCTCGGTCTCGTGGCCGGGCGAGGGCACGATGTTGTGGACGAAGCGGCCGTCCTGCTGCCCCTCCCAGGCGATCGGGTTGCCCATCACGGTGGCCAGCAGCAGGAGCGTGATGTCGTGGGCCGCTCCGCTGTCTCCGGCCGTGGCCCAGCTGTCCGGCGTCGGACCGGCCGCGGCGTCGTCGATGTCGAGGCCGCGCAGGACGAACAGTCCGTCGTCGGTGTCGACGGGGCGGCAGTGGTGACGCAGGCCGTCGCCGAACGCGTTCGCGGTCGTCGCGATCCGCTTCAGCAGCGCGGGGGTCGTCGCCGAGGTGCCGAATTCGGCGTGTATGTGCTCTGTGGCTTGGCGGAGTTCACTCACGGAGTCGGGGTCGAGCTGACGGGCAGGTGCGGCTGCCGTGCTCATGGCGAAGTGGTCCGTTTCGTGTGGGGGCAGGGGTGTCGGGCGCCGTACGTCCTGAAGGTGCGGCGACGGTCAACCAGTAGGAGGGCAGCAGGAGTTCGGCCCACGCGGCGGGCGGCTCAGCTCTCGGGGGGGCGTTCGAACGCTAACACCGAACTTAGGTTAGGCATACCTAATTCACAGGCCATATGATGTGGCCGGAAGCCGGCGGGGGGATGCGGCGGGGCGCCCCTGTGAATGCACGCGCCCGGCGTGCGCCCCGTATGCCCAGCGCGCACCCTGCATGCCGAGATCCCCTTGCGGGAACGATTGTCATTAGGGTAGGCAAACCTAAGCACCACTGGGGTGCTCGGGACGGGGATCGGGGACGTACGTGAACATCAACAGGCGTCAAGTGCTGCTGGCCGGCGGGGCGATGGGCGCGTCGGCGCTGCTGGCCGCCTGCTCCGGGGGCGGGGACGACACGTCGGCCGCCTCCTCCGACAAGGGCGGCAAGCCCCGCAAGGGCGGCACGCTCCGCATCGGGGCGCTCGGCCGCGCCGGCGCCATCACCCGTGACCCGCACGGCACTCAGGGCAACGAGAGCGACTACCTGATCCTCGCCCTCGTCTACGACACCCTCACCGTCCCGGGCGCCGACCCCAACACCAAGCCTCGGCTGGCCGCTTCGTGGGAGCCGTCGAAGGACCTGAAGACCTGGCGCTTCAAGCTGGCCGAGGACGCCGCCTTCCACGACGGCAGCCCGGTCACCGCCGACGACGTCGTGTGGTCGCTGCGGCGGCTGCGCAACACCCCCTCCGGGGCCGCCCGCCTGCCCGGCATCAAGGCCGAGAACATCACCGCCGACGGGAAGGACACGGTGGTGCTGGTCTCCGACTACGCGAACGCCGAACTCCCGCCCCTGACCCGGCTGACGACGTTCGTACTGAAGAAGGGCACATCGGACAAGGAGTTGGCGAAGGCGCCGGGCACCGGGCCGTTCAAGCTCGACCGGTACCGCGCCGGCAACGCGCGCCTGGTGCGCAACGACCAGTGGTACGGCGGCACCGTGTACCTCGACGCGATCGAGGTGACGATGTTCGAGACGCCGCAGGCGATGGCCAACGCGCTGCTCGCCGGGCAGATCGACGTCGCCTCCAACGCGGGTGCGGTCGCCGCGCGCACGGCAAAGTCCCGCAAGGACGTCCAGGTGGTGCGCCGCCCCGACGACATGTCGATGCCCCTCGTCATGCGCACCGCGGACGGCCCGTTCGCCGATGCCCGGGTGCGGGAGGCGATGCGTCTGGTGGTGGACCGCGAGGCCATGGTCAAGCAGGTCCTGTCCGGATACGGAACCGTCGCCAACGACATCATGGGAACCGGCGACCCCGGCTACGCCAAGGACGTCCCGCAGCGGGAGCGTGACCTGGCCGAGGCCGAGCGGCTGCTCTCCGAGGCGAAGTTCGACCTGTCCAAGACCTACGAGCTGGTCACCACCGAGGACATCTCGGGGCTCGCCGAGTCCGCCACCCTGTTCGCCTCCCAGGCCCGCGAGGCCGGAATCAAGATCAAGGTCGTCAAGCAGGAGTCCGGCGCGTTCTACGAGAAGACCTGGCTCAAGGGCGACCTCTACACGACGTACTGGGGCACCAACGACTCGGTGGTGTTCTTCGCGTCCAAGACCCTGGTCAGCGAGGCCGGGCAGAACGAAGCCGGCTTCGCGGACAAGAAGTTCGACGCGACCTACCGCAAGGTGATCGCCACCGCGGACCCGAAGGCCCGCGCCGAGGTACTCAAGGAGCTCCAGCGGATCGAGTACGACCGGTCCGGCTATCTGCTGTGGGGCATGGCCGACGGCATCGACCTGGCCGCCTCCAAGGTCCGTGGTCTGCCCGAGCTCGCCGGCTACGGCCGCGTCCAGCTCGAGAACGTGTGGCTGGGTTGAGCCGGTTGTCCAAGGATGGCGTGACGGCCGCCCCGCCGTGGGCGGCCACCGTGTCGCGTCGCGTGCTGCCGCCGCTCGCCCGCGCGGGTGCGGCGCTGGCCCGCCGGGTACTCATGCTCGCGATCCTGATCGCGGCCGTGTTCGCCGCGGTGGAGCTGTTGCCCGGGGACGCGGCGAACGCGACCTCCGAGCGTGGGGACAGCGCCGCGGATGTCGCGGCACGCCGTCATCTGCTCGGCCTGGACCGGCCCCTGTGGGAACGCTTCGCCGACTGGATGACGGGTCTGCCCACCGGCGACCTGGGCACCAGCGCCCGCGGCCAGAAAGTCACCGACCTGCTGGCCGACCCCTTTCCCAACACCCTGCTGCTGGCGACGGTCGCCTTCGTCCTCACCGCCGCGCTCTCGCTGGCGCTCGGCTGCTGGACCGCCGCCCGGCCGGGCTCGATGACCGACCGGATCGTCGGCCACGCCGCCACCTCGGCGTTCGCCATCCCCGAATTCGTCGTCTCCGTCGGCCTGCTCATCGTGCTGTCGCTGTGGACGGGCTGGCTGCCCGCCGTGACCCTGACCGGTGCCGACGGTGCCCCCGCCACCTGGACCATGCTGATCATGCCGGCCCTCGCGCTGGTCATCCCGCAGACCGGATGGAACACCACCATCGTGCGCGGGGCGCTCGCCGACCAGGCGGCCACCCCGCACGTCGAGGCCGCCCAGCTCGACGGCCTGTCGCCGCACCGCGTCATCTGGCGCCACGCGCTTCCCGGAGCCGTCCCGGCCGTCGCCACCGGCCTGGCCACCTCCACCGGGATGCTGCTGGGCGGCGCGGTGGTGGTGGAGACGCTCTTCAACTACCCGGGCATCGGCAGTGTGCTGGCCGGCGCCGTCGCCAACCGCGACACCCCCCTCATCGCCGGCGTCGTCGTCTGCGCCGGCGCCGCCATCAGCCTGGTCCTGCTGGCCGCCGACGTCATCCGCGCCCGAGTCCTGGGAGCCTCCTCATGAGCGTCGCCACGACGGGCCGCAGGCCGGCCACGGCCGACGGGCGAGGCCGTGTGCTGCCCCGCGTCACGCCCGCCATCCTCCTGGTCCTGCTCGCCCTGACCGGCCCGTACCTCGCCGCCCACCCCCTGGACAAGCCCGTCACCGCCCCCTTCGCTCCCCCCGGCGACGGGGCGCCGCTGGGCGGGGACCAGCTCGGCCGCGATGTGCTCAGCCGACTGCTCCACGGCGGCACCGCCCTGATCGGCAGCGCCCTCCTGGTCGCCTTCGTCGTCACCCTGCTGGCCGCCCTGATCGGCTGTTTCGCCGTCCTGCACCCCGTCGTGGGACGCGCCGTGGAGCGGACCGCCGACGTGTTCATCCTGCTGCCGCCCGTCCTGGGCATCATGCTCATCGCACTGGCCTGGCCCGGCGGCGGTCGATGGGCCGTCATCAGCGCAGCCACCGTCCTGGGCATCCCGTACGCCGTACGCGTCGTCGCAGGCGCCGCCGCCCCCCTGGCCACCGCCGGATACGTCGAAGCCGCCCTGGCGCGCGGGGAAAGCGTCACCTACACCGCCACCCGCGAACTCCTGCCGAACCTGCGGGGCACCGTCCTCGCCCTGTTCGGCCTGCGCTTCGTCGAAGCCGTCTACGTCATCTCGATGGCCGGCTTCCTCCAGATCGGCCCCCAGCCCCCGGCCGCGGACTGGGCGCTGATGATCCGCGAGAACGCCCCGGGCATCCTCCTCAACCCGTGGGCCGTCGTCGCCCCCAGCCTGACCATCGCCCTGCTCGCCATCAGCGTCAACCTCGCGGCCACCTCCCTCGCGCCCCGCTCCGCACGCAAGGCGGTGACCACCCCGTGACCACGCCCACCCCCGCTCCGGCCACCGGCCACACCCCCGACACCCCTGCCTCCGGCGCGGCCGGAACACCCGCGACCCTGGTGACGGCGACCGACGTCGGCATCCGCATCCCCGACGGTCCCGTCCTCCTGCCCCCCACCAGCCTGACCGTCCGCGCCGGCGAGATCACCGCCCTGACCGGGGCCTCCGGTTCCGGCAAGACCACTCTGCTGCGCGCCCTGATCGGCCACCTGCCCGCCCGAGCCGCACTGGCCTGCACCGCGCTGGACGTCCTCGGCCACCACGTCCCCGGCCTCTCCCCGGCAGCACTGCGTGCACTGCGCCGCAGCAGGATCGCCTACGTCGGCCAGGACCCCGGCTCCGCGCTCAACCCGCGCATGACGATCCGCCGGCTCATCGCCGAGACCGCCACGGACGCCGGCGACCACGTCGTGCCCGACCTGCTGCGCGAATGCCGCCTCCCCACCGTGGACGGATTCCCCGACCGAAGGCCCACCGCGCTCTCCGGGGGCCAGCAGCGCCGCGTCGCGCTCGCCCGCGCCCTCGCCCGTACCCCGGACATCCTGCTTCTGGACGAGCCCACGGCCGGACTCGACGCCGCCCTGCGCGACGACATCGCCGACCTGCTGCGCCACCTGGCCACCGCACGCGGTCTGGCCATCGTCATGGCCTGCCACGACCCGAAGCTCGTCGACACCTGCGCCGACCACGTCGTACGCCTGACCGCCCCCGCACGGCCCGCCTCCGTGGCGCCTGTCTCCGTGGCGCCTGTCTCCGCGGCGCCCGCCCCCGCACCGCCCCGCGTCCCGGGCCGGCGCAGGCCGGCACCGGCACCGGTGGTGGCGGCAGGCCCGGCGAGCGCCGCGGACGAGGGGATCGCCGCACGGTCGGTCAGCGTGGTGTTCCGCGGCCGATATGGCGTACAACAGGCTCTCGACAGCGTCGACTTCACCGCTCCGCCCGGCTCGGCCACCGGGATCGTCGGGCCTTCCGGCTCGGGCAAGACCACCCTGCTGCGGGTCCTGGCCGGCCTGCACCGCCCCGACTCCGGGACGCTCACCCTCGAAGGGCAGCCGCTCGCCCACACCGCCCGCGGGCGCAGGCCCGAACATCACCGGCGCATCCAGTTCGTTCCGCAGAATCCCCTCGCCGCCCTCAACCCGTCCCGCACCGTCGGCGCCGCCCTGACCCGGCCCCTTCGCCGGCACACCCGCCTCGCCAGGGCGGAGATACCCGGCCGGATCACCGCGCTGCTCGAACAGGTGGAACTGCCCGCCGACTTCGCCCGCCGCTACCCGGCCGAACTCTCCGGCGGACAGCGCCAGCGCGTGTCCATCGCCCGGGCCCTCGCCGCCGAGCCCGACGTCCTGCTCTGCGACGAGATCACCTCCGCGCTCGACCCGGACACCGCCGTCGCCGTCATGGAAGTCCTGCGACGCCTGCGGACGGAACGCGACATGACCGTCGCCCTCGTCAGCCACGAGATACACCTGGTGGCCGCGTACACCGACACCGTGCACCTGCTCGACGCCGGACGGGTCACCGCGTACGGACCCACCGCGGCACTCCTCCCGACGGCCTGAGCACCACCGGGTGCCCCCAGTGGCCGCCCGCCTCACACATCCCGCAGGTCCACGACCACCGCCGTCACCGCCGCCGCGCCCTCCGCGGACAGCACCGACGTCAGACCGACGGCCTCCGGGGTGCGCCGCCTGCAGTCCAACGGCACGGCTGTCGACCCTGGTTGTACGTCCGCGGTCCGATGACCGCCCGCGACGGCGCGCCTACGATCGCCGTATGTCCGCCACACCGCCGCTTCCCCTGCTCAAACGCCTGCCCCCGGCTGTCTGGGTGGCCGTGACCTGGTGCGCGAGCACGCTGTTCACGCTCCTGACGACCGTCAGGTTCCCGGGCGAGACGGAGCCGGGCAAGTGGCCCGCGGCGCAGCTGTACCGCTGGGACGGCCTGACGTTCCTGGTGCTGGCCGCCGCCCTGGTCCTGACGGGCAGCCGCCGGCTGCCCGGACGGCCCCTGACCGCCCTCGCCCTGCTGCTCACCGCCGCCGGACTGGTCACCACCACCCTGGGCGTGGGGGAGGTCCCGCTGGCCCAGTTCCTGGTGGTCGACGTCGCCCTGTACTTCATCGCGGCCGGCCACCGACGCCGCACCGGCGTCATCGCCCTCTCCATGGCGCTCGCCATGCTGGTGACATGGATGGCCGTACGCCTCCTGAGTAGCTGGGACGTCGGCATGTCGGCCGAACTGGCCGTCGCCCTCGTGACCGTCATCGCCTGGCTGCTCGGCAACGCCACGCACCGCACCCGCGAGTACGCCGACAAGCTCAGCGCCCGGGCCGCCGAACAGGCCGTCACCGCCGAACGGCTGCGCATCGCCCGCGAGATGCACGACATGGTCGCCCACAGCATCGGCATCATCGCCCTCCAGGCGGGCGCGGCGGCCCGGGTCGTCACCACCCAGCCGGAGGCCGCGCGCGAGGCGATGACGGCCGTGGAGAACACGGGCCGCGAGGCACTGTCGGGGCTGCGCCGCATGCTGGGCGCCCTCCGCCAGGCCGACCACGGCGAGGCCCCGGAGGCGGCGGGTCTCGCGGACGTCGACGGCCTCGCCGCCGCGACGACGGCCGCGGGCGTCCGCGTCGACGTCCGCCGCCTGGGCGAACGCCGTCAACTCCCGCCGGACATCGACCTGTCCGCCTTCCGCATCATCCAGGAGTCCGTCACCAACGTCGTACGGCACGCCGCCACCGACTCCTGCGAGGTCTCCATCGACTACGGCGACGACGACCGGCTCTCCATCGAGGTCGCCGACCGCGGCCGTGGCAGCGGCACCCGCACCGACACCGGGTTCGGCCTGTCCGGCATGCGTGAGCGAGTCGCCCTGCTGCACGGCGAGTTCACCGCCGGCCCGCGCCCCGAGGGAGGCTTCCGGGTGACGGTCCGCCTGCCCGTCCCGGCGCCTGCGGCGGCACGATGAGCGCCGTCCGCGTCGTCCTCGCCGACGACCAGCAACTGATCCGTACGGCACTGCGCATGGTCATCGCCGACCTCGCGGACATGGACGTGGTGGGCGAGGCGGCGAACGGCGAGGAAGCGGTACGCCTCGCCGACGAACTCCGCCCCGACGTCGTCGTCATGGACATCCGCATGCCCGGCACGGACGGCATCGAGGCGACCCGCCGGATCACGGAGGCCCCCGGTGACGTCCGCATCCTCATGCTCACCACCTTCGACGACGACGACTACGTCTACGGGGCGCTGCGCGCGGGCGCGTCCGGATTCCTGGTCAAGGACATGGGTCTCGACGACATCCTGGCGGCGGTGCGGGTGGTGGCGGCGGGCGACGCGCTGATCGCCCCGGGCGTGACCCGCCGGCTGATCCAGGACTTCGTCGCCAGTCCCGAACAGCCGCGCGCCCGGCGCGAGTTGACCGAAATCACGGAACGGGAGCGGGAGGTCCTGACCCTCGTCGGCACGGGCCTGACCAACACGGAGATAGCCGAGCGCCTGTTCATCAGCGTGGCGACGGCGAAGACGTATCTGACCCGGCTGCTGGCGAAACTGGACGCGCGGGACCGGGTGCAGCTGGTGATCATCGCCTACGAGGCGGGCCTGGTGGCCCCGGCTCGCGGCGGGCGGTCCGACGATCACCGGGGAGCGGGCGGTGCGGTCACGCCGTTACGGCGCCGATGAAATCCGTCCAGGAGGCCGAGCCGATGAGGAGGACCGGGCCGTCCGGCACCTTGCTGTCGCGGACCGGGACGACGCCGGGGACTCCGTCGGCGACCTCGACGCACTCGCCGCCGTTGTCGTCGCTGTACGTGCTCTTGCGCCAGCGGGCGGCGCCGATGAAGTCGTACGCGACCTCGACGCACTCGCCGCCTTCGCCGTTGCTGTACGTGCTCTTGCGCCAGCGGGCGTTGCTCAGGTCGTACTCGCGCATCGTCTGTAGTCCTCAGCCGCCGATTCGATCAGGGCTAGGGACGTCTTCGGCGACAGCGCGGCGCCCCTGAGCAGATCGTATGCGCGCTGCGCTCGCTTCACCACCGCCGGGTCGTCCAGCAGTTCGCCCGAAAACGACGTCTCTGTATAGAGGGTTGGGGGAGCGTCGTCGAACTCCATGAGCTGCATCATCGCCGCCATTGACGCGCAGGCCCCCTCCTCGCGGGGGACCACCGTCACCAGCACCCTCCGCCCGTCCGCCAGCGCAGCAATGTGCTCCAGCTGCATGACCATGGCTGCGGGGCCTCCCACGGGTACTCGCAGGACGTTCTCGTGCAGGATCGCCCAATACTCGGGCCTTGTAGCGTCCTTGAGGATGCGGGCCCGCTCCAATCGGGCGGAGACCTTCTCTTCCACATACTCGTCGGTGACGAACGGGTTGGCCGCGATGGTCACTGCCCGCGCGTACGCGGCCGTCTGCAACAACCCTGGGATCACCGACGGAGCGAACTGACAGATCTTCGTCGCCGCCCGCTCCAGCTCCACAACCTCCGCGAAGTAATCCGCGTACCGCTTGTCGTCAATCAGCTTTCGCCATGTGCGTTCGAAAAAACCGTCGGTTTGCAGGATCTCGTCGATCCGCTGTGCCACATCCAACTGCGGTTTGCGAATGGCCTGTTCGAACTGTCCGATGTAGCCGCCCGAGACGAAGACCCGTGATCCCAACTCCACCTGGGTGAATCCCGCGTCTTCCCGGCGTCGTTTCAGCTCCGCTCCGAAGAACTCCCACGCCGCCTGTCGCGAACCGTTGGCCATGGCCAACCCCCCTTTGTGCTGCCCCGCATTTGTAGAGCACAGACTCCTGTCGAGTCTAAGCGCAGAGCGTCACCATGGAGATGCGAAGAGTGAAACCTGAAAGGGAAGGGGAGCACGGTGACGGCAGAACACACACCACTCGGGGGACGACACTCGGCGCTCTGCGTCGAAGAGGCGGAGGAAGCAGTGCAGGAATTGCGGGCAGCACTCGCAAATGTCGGAATCACGTTGCCCTCACTGCGGCTCGACCCGGCAGTCCTTGCGCGAGAGGCACCCTGCTCGCTCGTCGAACTGGGCGGCTGTTCCGTCGACGTCGCCGTCCGGCTCGCGGCGGCGCTGCGGTGAAGCCACATAGCTCACGGAACCCGCGGAACCCGCAGGACTTACGGAACCCGCAGGACTTGCAGAACCCGCAGAACCCGCCGATCGGCTCGTACGCCGTCGACACCAGAAACGGAAGAGTGGGCATCGTCATGGGGTACGAGGGACCGTACGTACAGCTGAGGCCGTACGGCGGAGGCAGGGAGTGGGACGTCGAGCCGGAGGCCGTCCGGGGCGCGACCCAGGCCGAGCGGCTCAGCGCGGCGACGGCGTACGCCAACGCACGCAGCCGGGGCGAGCTGCCTTGAAGGGAGGCCCGGCAGGGACGGAACATGCCGCCCCGGGCCGATGCGCGGGCGCCGTAGGCGAGAATGGGCCTCATGAGTCTGTTCCGCGACGACGGCATCGTGCTGCGCACCCAGAAGCTGGGTGAGGCGGACCGGATCATCACCTTGCTCACGCGTGGTCACGGACGCGTACGCGCCGTGGCGCGCGGTGTGCGGCGGACCAAGTCGAAGTTCGGGGCGCGGCTGGAGCCGTTCTCCCACGTGGACGTGCAGTTCTTCTCGCGCGGGAGCGAGCTGATCGGGCGCGGCCTGCCCCTGTGCACACAGAGCGAGACCATCGCTCCGTACGGTGGCGCCATCGTGACGGACTACGCGCGGTACACCGCCGGGACGGCCATGCTCGAGACCGCCGAGCGGTTCACCGATCACGAGGGGGAGCCCGCCGTGCAGCAGTATCTGCTGCTGGTCGGCGGGCTGCGCACGCTCGCCCGGGGGGAACACGAACCCCACCTCGTGCTCGACGCCTTCCTGCTGCGCTCCCTCGCCGTGAACGGGTACGCGCCCAGCTTCAGCAACTGCGCGAAGTGCGGAATGCCGGGGCCGAACCGGTTCTTCTCGGTGGCCGCGGGCGGCTCCGTCTGCGTCGACTGCCGGGTGCCCGGCAGCGTCGTACCCTCGGCGCAGGCGCTGGTGCTGCTCGGCGCGCTGCTGACGGGAGACTGGGAGACCGCGGACGCCTGTGAGCCGCGGTACGTCCGGGAGGGCAGCGGCCTGGTGTCGGCCTATCTGCACTGGCACCTGGAGCGCGGCCTGCGCTCCCTGCGTTACGTCGAGAAGTAGAGAAGCACGGAAGCGCAGAAGTACGGAAGCACAGAAGTACAGACACAGCTCAAGGAGACGAGAAGCACATGGTCGTACGCGGGATCCTGGGACGCCAGCGCCGCGAGTACAGGGCGCCGGAGCCGCACCCGTCCGGTGCCCGCGCGCCCAAACTCCCCGGCGAGCTGATCCCGAACCATGTCGCGTGTGTCATGGACGGGAACGGCCGGTGGGCCAAGGAGCGCGGGCTGCCGCGCACCGAGGGGCACAAGGTCGGCGAGGGCGTCGTCATGGACGTCCTCAAGGGCTGTATCGAGCTGGGCGTGAAGAACCTGTCCCTGTACGCCTTCTCGACGGAGAACTGGAAGCGGTCGCCCGAGGAGGTCCGCTTCCTGATGAACTTCAACCGGGACGTCATCCGGCGCCGGCGGGACGAGATGGACGCGCTCGGGATCCGGATCCGCTGGGTAGGCCGCATGCCGAAGCTCTGGAAGTCCGTCGTCCAGGAACTTCAGATCGCCCAGGAGCAGACCAAGGACAACGACGCCATGACGCTGTACTTCTGCGTCAACTACGGCGGCCGTGCGGAGCTCGCCGACGCGGCGAAGGCGATGGCCGAGGATGTCGCGGCCGGCCGTCTCGACCCCGCCAAGGTCAGCGAGAAGACCATCCAGAAGTACCTGTACTACCCGGACATGCCGGACGTCGACCTCTTCCTGCGCCCCAGCGGCGAGCAGCGCACCTCGAACTACCTGCTCTGGCAGTCGAGTTACGCGGAGATGGTCTTCCAGGACGTGCTGTGGCCCGACTTCGACCGGCGTGACCTGTGGCGCGCCTGCGTCGAGTACGCCTCCCGTGACCGCCGCTTCGGCGGCGCCGTTCCGAACGAGCAGCTGCTCGAGATGGAGCGGGACATGAAGGGGAGCGAAGGCGTCCAGGACGCCTGACCGTCACGACGACGGCAGCGGCACCCGGCGCTCGAAGGCGCCGGGTGCCGCTGCCGTCGTTCGTACGGGGTCAGCTGGTCGTCAGCGCCGTGTCGTCGATGACGAAGCTCGTCTGGAGCGACGAGTCCTCGACACCGCTGAACTTGAGGGCGACCGTGGTGCCCGCCAGCGAGGACAGGTCGAAGGTCTTCTGGGTGTAGCCGGAGGCGGCGTTCAGGTTGGAGTACGTCGCCAGGGTCGTCGATCCGGCGGTCACCGTCAGCTTGTCGTACTGGGTGCTGGTGGTGGTCTCCGCCGTGTCGATGTGCAGGTAGAAGGTCAGGCTGGCCTTGCAGCCGGACGGGATGGTCACCGACTGGGAGAGCGTGTCGGTGTGGGTGGAGCCGTAGCCGTCGAGCCAGGCCTTGTAGGAGCCTGCGTGGGCCGCTTCACTGCTGGAGTTGGTGATGACTCCACTGCTCGCGGTCCAGGTGGTGTTGCCTGATTCGAAGCCCGGGTTGCCGAGCAGCTGGGTGGAGGCGCAGGTGCCGCCGCCTCCGCTGGAGCTGACGGTCCAGGTGAAGCTCGCGGTGCCGGTCGCGCCGGTGCTGTCGGTCACCGTGACGGTCGTGCTGTAGGTGCCGGCCGTGGTCGGGGTGCCGGAGATCACGCCGGTGGAGCTGTTGACCGACAGGCCGGTGGGCAGGCCGGTCGCGGCGTACGTCAGTGAGCCGCTGTTGGTGCTGCTGGCCGAGACCTGGAGACTCACCGCGGTACCGACGGTGGACGACTGGCTGCCCGGGTTGGTGACCGTCACGCCGCTCGTCGGCGGGGTGACGTGGCTGCCGACGTTGATGCCCGCGAAGGCGTTCGCCACCCCCGCGTACTGGGTGGAGCTGGCGCCGTACAGGGCGGTCGCCGCGTTCAGGGCGGCGGTGCGGGCGCCGGCGTAGTTGGTGCTGGACGTCATGTACGTCGTCAGCGCCTTGTACCAGATCTGCAGGGCCGCGGCCCGGCCGATGCCGGCGACGGCGACACCGTCGGAGGTCGGGCTGTTGTAGGTGACCCCGTTGATGGTCTTGGAGCCGCTGCCCTCGGAGAGCAGGTAGAACATGTGGTTCGCCGGGCCCGAGGAGTAGTGGACGTCCAGGTTGCCGACGCCGGAGTACCAGCTGTCGGCGGAGCCGCCGTCCTTGTCGGGCTCGTCCATGTAGCGCAGCGGGGTGCCGTCGCCGTTGATGTCGATCTTCTCGCCGATGAGGTAGTCACCGACGTCGCTGCTGTTGGCGGCGTAGAACTCGACACCCGTGCCGAAGATGTCGGAGGTCGCCTCGTTCAGACCGCCGGACTCACCGGTGTAGTTCAGGCCCGCGGTGTTGGAGGTGACGCCGTGGCTCATCTCGTGGCCCGCGACGTCGAGCGAGGTGAGGGCGTGGGTGCTGCTGGTGCCGTCGCCGTAGGTCATGCAGAAGCAGTCGTCGTCCCAGAACGCGTTGACGTACGCGGTGCTGTAGTGGACGCGGGAGTAGGCCGCGACGCCGTCGTTCTTGATGCCGCTGCGGCCGAAGGTGTTCTTGTAGAAGTCCCAGGTCGTCTGCGCGCCGTAGGCGGCGTCCGCGCCGGCGGTCTGGGTGTTGGAGCCGGAGCCGGTGCCCCAGGTGTCGTCGGCGTCGGTCATCAGGGTGCCGGTGCCCGACGTGCCGTTGTTGAGGCTGTACGTCTTGTGGCCGCCGCGCGTGGTGTCGTACAGCTGGTACGTCGACCCGGACAGGGTCGTGCTCAGCGAGACCGTGCCGCTGTACTGGGTGTTGCCGGTGCCGGTCTTGACGCCCTGGTAGCGGTAGAGCTCCTTGCCGGTGGTGGCGTCCGTGATGACGTGCAGCTGGCTGGGCGTGCCGTCGTCCTGGAGTCCGCCGATCACCGTCTCCCAGGCGAGCTTGGGGGCGCCGCTGCCGGCCCAGATCACCTTGCGGGCGCTGTCGGTGGTCGCCTTCTCGGCGGCGAGGTCCTTGGCGGCCTTCAGCGCCTTGGTCACGGCGGCCGACCTGGTGAAGGACGCGGTGGTGGAGGCGACCTTGATGGTGCGCTTGTTGTTGAAGGTGCTGCTCACCGTGCCGGCGGCCAGCGAGGCGGGCGGGGTGTGCACGACGACGTCGCCGCCGAGGACCGGCAGACCGGCCCAGGTGCGCTCGTAACGCGTGTGCAGCGTGCCGTCGTTGTCCTTCACGACGTCCCGGACGACCAGCTTCTCCTTGGCGCCGAGGCCCAGGGTGGCGGCGGTCGTCGTGGTCTTCTTCGCGGCGCTCTTGAGCAGGGCGCTGTGCTGCGCGGGCGTGAGCTTGGCTTCCTGGCCGCCGGTGCGCAGGGGGCTGGGGTGCGGCGCGGCGGGCTTGGCGGTGGCCGGGACGGCCTGTATGCCGACGGTCAGAAAGGCGGTGGCGGCCATCAAGGCTCCGGCGGCGGTCGCCTTACGGGGGGTTCGTCTCACTCGTTCGTACTCCTACTGCGGCGGCCGCGTGGGGCGGCCGGTGACAGACCGGACAGACGGGGGTGTGCAGCCCGGGACGAGCTGAGCAGTGAGGTGCGCGGCCGTGGTGACGGCCAGAAGATGTGCGCGAGACGTGGGGGATGGCTGGGGGAAGGGTGGCACCATTGACCGGGGCATGTCAGCAAGGTGGCGGCAGGTCAAGGGTTATCCCTCTGCCTCCCGCCCGGACCGGCTGACCGCCGGTAGCGCGATCCGGCCATGAAGGCGGGGCGGAATGCCGCACGGGGCAGGGCGAGCTGGTCTACCGGCCGGCCGTCGGGGACTTCTCGTCGGCGCCGACGGCGGGCGGGGGAGTCGGCCGGGCGCGCTGTCCCGCGCACCCGGCGCTCATTGTCGTAGCAGCCGCGAGCGGCCTACGGGGTCTGTCCGGCAGGGCATGTTTCCGCACCGCCGTCACGGCCGCCGGACCGGCCGTGGGCACCGAAACGACGGACGCGGGTCGGGTTGCGGTCGATCATCGACCGCAACCCGACCCGCGTCCCAAGTCCCGGGAGGTCCCGGCCTCAGCTCTTCGCCGCGGCGCACTCCGCGCACGTACCGAAGATCTCCACCGTGTGCGCGACGTTCACATAGCCGTGCTCCGCCGCGATCGCCTCCGCCCACTTCTCCACGGCCGGGCCCTCGACCTCGACCGCCTTGCCGCAGACGCGGCAGACGAGGTGGTGGTGGTGCTCGCCGCTGGAGCAGCGGCGGTAGACGGACTCGCCGTCGGAGGTGCGCAGCACGTCGACCTCGCCCGCGTCGGCGAGGTTCTGCAGCGTGCGGTACACGGTGGTGAGCCCTACGGAGTCGCCTTTGTGCTTGAGCATGTCGTGGAGCTCCTGCGCACTGCGGAACTCGTCCACCTCGTCGAGCGCCGCCGCCACGGCGGCACGCTGCCGGGTGGAGCGGCCCCGAACGGGCGATCCAGCGGTTGTCACCGTTGCCTCCTCACGTCTGCCCTTGCCCGGCCATTGTGCCAGCCCGGACTGTGCGTGGTCAGACGCCGACCTTCCGTTCCGGGCTACGGGTGGCCGGAATCGTGCACTCGGCCGGGTCGCCGGTCTCCTGTGCGGCGGCCCGTGCCCTGCGGCGCGCCAGTGGTGTCGCCAGCGCCGTCAGCAGGATGAACGCGCCGATGGCCAGCAGGACGATCGTCGCGCCGGGCGGCACGTTCCGGTAGTACGTGGTCACCGTGCCGCCGATGGTCACGCTCACCCCGATCGCCACCGCGATGGCGAAGGTGGCGGCGAAGCTCCGGCTGAGCTGCTGCGCGGCCGCGACCGGCACCACCATCAGGGCGGAGACGAGCAGCAGGCCGACGATCCGCATGGCGACCGTGACGGTGACCGCCGCCGTGACGGCCGTGAGCAGGTTCAGGGCGCGCACCGGAAGGCCGGTCACCCGCGCGAACTCCTCGTCCTGGCTGACCGCGAACAACTGCCGGCGCAGGCCGAGGGTGACGAGCAGGACGAAGGCCGCCAGCAGGCAGATGGCCGTCACGTCCTCCTGCGAGACCGTCGTGAGCGAGCCGAAGAGGTACGACATGAGGTTGGTGTTGCTGCCGCCCGGCGCGAGGTTGATCAGCATCACACCGCCCGCCATGCCCCCGTAGAAGAGCATCGCGAGCGCGATGTCGCCGCGCGTTTTGCCGTACCAGCGGATCAGCTCCATGAGGACCGCGCCGAGCACGGAGACGGCCGTCGCCATCCACACCGGGGACCAGGACAGCAGGAAGCCGAGGCCGACGCCCGTCATCGCCACGTGGCCGATGCCGTCGCCCATCAGGGCCTGGCGGCGCTGCACCAGGTAGATGCCGACGGCGGGCGCGGTGATGCCCACGAGGACGGCGGCGAGCAGGGCCCGCTGCATGAAGGCGTAGTCGAGGAAGGTCATCAGCTCAGCAGTCCCGTCCGGATCGGTTCGGCGTCGTGAGCCGCGTGCGGGTGTACGTGGTCGTGGCCGGGCAGCGCGTGCTGGCCGACCGCCTGCGGGGGCGGGCCGTCGTGCAGGACGCAGCCGTCGCGCAGGACGACCGCGCGGTCGATCAGCGGCTCCAGGGGGCCCAACTCGTGCAGGACCAGCAGCACGCTCGTGCCCCGGGACACCTGCTCGCGCAGGGTCGCCGCGAGGATCTCCTGGCTGGCCAGGTCGACGCCCGCCATCGGCTCGTCCATGATCAGGAGTTCGGGTTCGGAGGCGAGGGCGCGGGCGATCAGCACGCGCTGGTGCTGGCCGCCGGAGAGCGCGTCGACGGAGTCCTTGGCGCGGTCGGCCATGCCGACGAGTTCCAGGGCCCGCCGCACGGCCTGGTGGTCGGCCTTGCGCAGCATGCCGAAGCGGGCGCGGGAGAGCCGGCCCGAGGCGACGATCTCGGTCACCGTGGCGGGCACGCCGCCCGCCGCCGTGGTGCGCTGCGGCACGTATCCGACGCGCTTCCAGTCGCGGAAGCCGCGGCGTGGGGTGCCGAACAGCTCGATCTCGCCGCCGCTGACCGGTACCTGGCCGATGATGCTGCGTACGGCGGTGGACTTGCCGGAACCGTTGGCGCCGAGCAGCGCGACGACCTCACCGCGGTGCACGGCGAGGTCGATGCCGCGCAGCACCGGGCGCGAGCCCAGCTCGGCGCGTACACCGCGCAGGGATATGACGGGGTCGTTCGCACCGCCTATGCCGTCCACGCCGTCCATGCCGCCCACACCGTCCATGCCGTCCTCCGTAAAGATCACTTGGCACCCAGGGCTGTCCGCAGCGCCTTGAGGTTGGACTCCATGACCTGGAAGTAGTCGGTGCCCCGGGACTTCTCGGTGATGCCCTCGATCGGGTCGAGGACGTCCGTCCTGAGCCGGGCGTCCTTGGCGACGGTCTTCGCGGTCTTGTCGCTGACGAGCGTCTCGTAGAAGACCGTCGAGACGCCGTCCGCCTGCGCCATCTTCTCAAGCTCCTTCACGCGGTTCCCGCTGGGCTCCGACTCCGGGTCCAGGCCGCTGATGGCCTCCTCGGTGAGGCCGTAGCGCTCGGCGAGGTAGCCGAAGGCGGCGTGGGTGGTGATGAAGACCTTGGTCCCGGTGTTCTTCAGCCCGTCCGCGTACCGCGTGTCGAGGCCGTCCAGCTTCTCGACCAGCGCGGCGGTGTTCTTCCGGTAGTCCGCGGCGTGCTCGGGGTCGGCCTTCGCGAGGGCCTTGCCGACGCCCTGGGCGACCTCGGAGTACTTCACGGGGTCGAGCCAGATGTGCGGGTCCGTGCCGCCGGACTCCTCGCCCTTGGTGTCGTCGTGCGCGGCCGCGTGCCCGCCGACCTCGTTGCCGTGCTTCTCCAGCGTGGTCAGCGACGCGGCGTCGATCTTCGTCCTGACCCCGGACTGCGCGACGGCGTCGTCGACGGCGGGCTGGAGGTTCTTGAGGTAGAGGACCGCGTCCGACTTCTCGAGCTGCACGGTCTGCTGGGCGCTGATCTCCAGGTCGTGCGGCTCCTGGCCGGGCTGGGTCAGACTGGTGACCCGCACATGCTTCCCGCCGATCTGCTCGGCGAGATACTGCATGGGGTAGAACGACGCCACCACGTCGAGCTTTCCGCCGTTCCCGCCGTCGGCCGCGGTCGAGTCCGAGCAGGCGGAGAGCGTGCCGAGACCGAGAAGGGTGGTCGCGGCCACGGCGGTCCCGGGTATGAGGCGTCGTCGTACGTTCATGACAGTCATTTTCAACAAAACTGGAAACGATTGTCAACAAGGCTTCTGTCCCGGATGGTGACCCCAACCGATTTGATACGGGGGTGGGCGGCGCCGGTAACCTGAAGCATTCGCTGCCGTCCGTTCGTAATGAAGAGAGCACCGTGGCCGCCGACAAGATCGACACCATCGTCAGCCTGAGCAAGCGCCGTGGCTTCGTTTTCCCCTGTAGTGAGATCTACGGTGGCCAGAAGGCCGCCTGGGACTACGGCCCGCTCGGCGTCGAGCTCAAGGAGAACATCAAGCGCCAGTGGTGGCGTTACATGGTCACCTCCCGTGAGGACGTCGTCGGTATCGACTCGTCGGTGATCCTTGCGACCGAGGTCTGGGTCGCGTCGGGGCACGTCGCCACCTTCTCCGACCCGCTCACCGAGTGCACCTCCTGCCACAAGCGCTACCGCGCCGACCACCTGGAGGAGGCCTACGAGGCGAAGCACAACCGCTCCCCGGAGAACGGCCTCGCCGACATCAACTGCCCCAACTGCGGCAACAAGGGCCAGTTCACCGAGCCCAAGCAGTTCTCGGGTCTGCTCTCCACGCACCTCGGCCCCACGCAGGACAGCGGCTCCGTCGCCTACCTGCGCCCCGAGACCGCGCAGGGCATCTTCACCAACTTCGCCCAGGTCCAGCAGACCTCGCGCCGCAAGCCGCCGTTCGGCATCGCGCAGATGGGCAAGTCCTTCCGCAACGAGATCACGCCCGGCAACTTCATCTTCCGCACCCGCGAGTTCGAGCAGATGGAGATGGAGTTCTTCGTCAAGCCGGGCGAGGACGAGAAGTGGCAGGAGTTCTGGATGCAGGAGCGCTGGAACTGGTACACCGGCCTCGGTCTCCGTGAGGAGAACATGCGCTGGTACGACCACCCGGCCGAGAAGCTCTCGCACTACTCCAAGCGCACCGCCGACATCGAGTACCGCTTCCAGTTCGGCGGCAACGAGTGGGGCGAGCTGGAGGGTGTCGCCAACCGCACGGACTACGACCTGTCCGCGCACGCCAAGGCCTCCGGCCAGGACCTCTCCTACTTCGACCAGGAGGCCGGCGAGCGCTGGACTCCGTACGTCATCGAGCCCGCCGCCGGTGTCGGCCGCGCGATGCTCGCGTTCCTGCTGGACGCGTACGTCGAGGACGAGGCGCCGAACGCCAAGGGCAAGATGGAGAAGCGCACGGTGCTGCGCCTCGACCCGCGGCTGTCCCCGGTGAAGGTCGCGGTGCTGCCGCTCTCCCGCAACCCGGAGCTGTCCCCGAAGGCCAAGGGCCTCGCCACCGCGCTGCGCCAGCACTGGAACATCGAGTTCGACGACGCGGGCGCCATCGGCCGCCGCTACCGCCGCCAGGACGAGATCGGCACGCCGTTCTGCGTCACGGTCGACTTCGACACGCTCGACGACAACGCGGTGACGGTCCGCGAGCGTGACTCGATGAAGCAGGAGCGGGTCTCTCTCGACCAGATCGAGGGCTACCTCGCCGCGCGCCTGATCGGCTGCTGACCTCCGTTCCGGCGCGAAAGCCCCCGGTTTCCCGTGAGTACGGGAAACCGGGGGCTTTCGCATGGGAGGTCAACGGCGTTGCAAGCCCTTGTGACGGCCTCGCGGGGGCTTCAACGGCCTTGCAGCGCCTTCACGTTGTCGCCGAACGTCCAGTTCTTCGAGCCGTCCCAGTTGATCGACCAGGTCATCAGGCCCTTGAGGCCGCTGCCGTAGTGCCGCCAGGCCTGGGAGACGAGGCTCGGTGACATATAGCCGCCTCCGGCGCCCGACTGGGCGGGCAGACCCGGGACCTGCTTGTCGTACGGCACCCTGACGGTGGTGCCCTGGACGACCAGCCCCTTGTTCAGGCAGTCGGTCTGGGCGGTGAAGCCCTGCACGGTGCCGGCGGAGTACGAGTCGCCGGAGCAGCCGTACATGCTGCCGTTGTAGTACTGCATGTTCAGCCACCACAGGCGGCCGTTGTCGGCGTACTTCTTGACGATCGGCAGGTACGCGCCCCAGATCGAGCCGTAGGCGACGCTGCCGCCGGTGACGTACGCGGTCTCCGGGGCCATGGTCAGCCCGAAGTTGGACGGCATCTGGCCCAGCACCCCGTCGATGATGCGGATCAAGTTGGCCTGCGAGGCGGAGAGTTGGCCGATGTTGCCGCTGCCGACGAGACCCGTCTCGATGTCGATGTCGATGCCGTCGAAGTTGTACTTCTTCAGGAGGGGGACGATCGTCGCGACGAACCTGTCGGCGACGGCGGACGAGCTGAGGTCGATCCCGGCCGCAGCCCCGCCGATGGACAGCAGGATCGTCTGCCCGGACGCCTTGGCCTGGCACATCTCGGCCGGCGTCGCGACCTTCACGCCCGTGTCCATGCCGTCCTCCCACAGCGCGGTGCCGTCGGAGCGGATGACCGGGAACGCGGCGTTGATCACGTTGTAGCCGTGCGCGGCGATACGGGAGTCGGTGATCGGGGTCCAGCCGAAGGGCGGGTGCACTCCGTTGGAAGAGCCGTCCCAGTTCTCCCAGTAGCCCTGGAGAACCTTGCCGGACGGGCGGGACTTCACGGCGCAGGTGTCGGCCGCCGATGCGGTGGGGGCGGTGGCGATCGACAGTGGGGTCAGGACGGCTGCGGTCAGCGCGACGGCGAGCAGGCGCAGCTTCCGACGGATCATTCGGGCCTCCCGGTGGGGGTGCGGTGAGGTGTCGTAGGCATGACACTGCTCTTGGTCCAGACCTTTCGTCAATAGGTCTGGACCAGAGGGGCAGGGCGTCCGGTCTCGAGTGGCAGGTGAGAGGTAACAGATGACAGCTGACAGATATTGAAATCTGTCAGCTGTCATGGCAGGGTGGATGACACGACAGCCCACCCGGCGACCCCCCTCCCGCCGGGAAACCCCAAGGAGCCCTCATGCGCACCCGCCCCCTCGGATCCACCGGCCCCCAGGTCTCCGCCCTCGGCCTCGGCTGCATGGGCATGTCCTCGTTGTACGGCGAGGCCGACCGGGCCGAGTCCGTCGCCACGATCCACGCCGCCCTCGAAGCGGGCGTGACCCTGCTCGACACCGGTGACTTCTACGCCATGGGCCACAACGAGATGCTGATCGGCGAGGCGCTCCGCACGGCGCCCGCCGGCCTGCGCGAACAGGCTCTGACCAGCGTCAAGTTCGGCGCGCTGCGCGGCCCGGACGGCAACTGGATCGGATACGACGGCCGCCCCGCCGCCGTGCAGAACTTCGCCGCGTACTCGCTCCAGCGCCTCGGCGTGGACCACATCGACGTCTACCGGATCGCCCGGGTCGACCCCGACGTACCGATCGAGGAGACGGTCGGCGCGATCGCCGAGCTGGTGGAGAAGGGATACGTGAAGCACATCGGCCTGAGCGAGGTCGGCGCCGAGACGATCCGCCGAGCCGCGGCCACCGCCCCGATCTCGGACGTCCAGATCGAGTACTCCCTCATCTCCCGCGGTATCGAGGACCGCATCCTGCCCACCACCCGGGAACTGGGCATCGCCATAACCGCGTACGGCGTCCTCTCCCGCGGTCTGATCTCCGGCCACTTCACCCGCGACCGGCAGCTGGCCGCGACGGACTTCCGCGCCTTCTCGCCCCGCTTCCAGGGGGAGAACCTGGACCACAACCTCACTCTGGTCGAGGCGCTGCGGAAGATCGCCGAGCAGAAGGGCGTCAGTGTCGCGCAGCTCGCCATCGCCTGGGTGCTGTCGCGGGGCCAGCGGCACAACACGGACATCGTGCCGCTGATCGGGGCCCGTACCCGGGAGCGGCTGTCGGAGGCGCTGGGCGCGCTGGAGGTGACGCTGGACGACGCCGACCTGAACGCGATCGAGGCGGCCGTACCGGCGGACTCCGCCGCGGGCGAGCGCTACCCGCAGGCGCAGATGGCGCACCTCGACAGCGAGCGCTGACGGCAGCGCCGGGTACGGTCGTCGTCATGGCACCGAGTACCGAGACCCTGACCGCCGAGCGCATCCTCGAAGCGACCGAGGAGGTGCTGCGCCGCCACGGTCCGGCGAAGGCCACGGTGGTGGACGTGGCCCGCGCGCTCGGCGTCAGCCACGGGAGTGTGTACCGCCACTTCCGTACGAAGGCCGCACTGCGGGAGGCGGTGACCCAGCGCTGGCTGGACCGTACGGCCAAGGCGCTGTCGGGCATCGTCGCGGAGGACCGTGATCCGCAGGAGCGGCTGCTGGACTGGTTCTCGGCGCTGTTCGCCGCCAAGCGCCACAAGGCGGGCGACGACCCGGAGCTGTTCGCCACCTTCATGGTGCTGACCGGTGAGAGCAGTGGGGTCGTCGACGACCACATAGCGGACCTGACCGGCCAGATCGCCGCGATCGTCCGCGACGGTGTGGCCCGTGGCACGTTCGCGGCGTCCGACCCGGTGGTCGCGGCCCGCGCCCTCTTCCAGGCCACGGGCCGCTTCCACGACCCGTGCTACGCCCGGGAGTGGGAACAGCCCGGCATCGAGGCCGAGTTCGACGCGCTCCTGGAGCTGGTACTGCGGGGGCTGCGGGCCTGACCGGCCGGCTCCCCGGCGGTGCGACCGTCAGGGATTGCGGCCTGCTACCAGGGATCGCGTCAGGGCTTGCGGGCGAGGCCGCCGTGCTGACCGATCGGGGCGGGGGCGGGGGCGTCGGCCCCGGATTCCTCCGGACGCCACAGCGGTACGGAGACGACGCCCGGCTCCACGAGTTCCAGGCCGTCGAAGAACGCCTCGATCCGCGCCACCGGCCGCAGGAAGTACGGGACCGCGCCGGTCTCGTTGTAGCCGTCCTGGGCTCGCTCGTAGTCCGGGTCGGTCCCCCGGGAGCCGTCGTTGACGGACAGATAGCTGCCGGAGGGCAGGCCGTCCAGCAGGCGCCGGACGATGGAGCGTGCCTCGTCGTAGTCCGGGACGTGCCCCAGGATGCCGCTGAGGATGAGGGCGGTCGGACGGGTGAGGTCCAGCGTCTCGGCGGCGGCCGCCAGGATGCGGTCGGGCTCGTACAGACTGACGTCCACGTACGAGGTCGCCCCCTGCGGGGTGGAGCGGAGCAGGGCGCGGGCGTGCGCGAGGATCATCGGGTCGTTGTCGACGTAGACGATCCTGGACTCCGGCGCGATTCCCTGGGCGACCTCGTGGGTGTTGTCCACGGTCGGCAGCCCCGTCCCGACGTCCAGGAACTGCCGGATGCCCGCCTCGGCGACCAGATGGCGGATGCTGCGGCGCAGGAAGGCGCGGCTGCTGCGGGCGATGGTCACGATGCCGGGGTACACGGCGCTGTAGGCGTCGCCGGCCGCCTCGTCCACCGCGTAGTTGTCCTTGCCGCCCAGCCAGTAGTTCCAGATCCGGGCCGAGTGCGGCACCGAGGTGTCGAACTCCGGCCGCGCCTGCGCGCCGGGAGCGGTCGTGTGGTCGGTCATGGGGCGGGGTCTCCTCGGCCGGGGCGATGACGGTGGTGACTGCGGTCGGCTTCCAACGTAGAGCCCAACGTCCGCCGCACGCAGGACAGTTCCTGGGGCCTGATGCCGCCGTTGTGATCCGGCGGTCGTGTTCATTGGGCCATGCGGGGCTCCGGAGACTTGTCGGCGTGACGTGGGTTTTCGGGTCTCGTTGAGTGACTGGCCCCCTGTTCCTGCCGAACGAGGAGAGCGGAGTGCGCGGACCGGCGGCGGCTCGGCAGAGGCCGTGGCGACGGGCAGTGATACGAACCCCGAGCAGCCCCGGGACCGACGTCGTCGACCCGGGGGGGGGCGAAAGGCCGACTCGGCCGCAGCGTCTCCTCACCGAAGCGACGGGTAGCCCCCCGGGGCCGCCCGAACCCCTCCCTCGGGCGGCCCGCCATCACATGGACATGGACGGACCATGACTTTTCGACCGGCCGGGCGTTACCCGCCCATGACGAGTGCTCCGGCCACGCGCGGCCGGAGCACTCGTCATGGCGGGTAACGCAGGCCCGACGGACACCGACAAGGAGAGCTGGCATGGGACAGCGAGGACGGCACGCGGCGCCCAGGGCAGGAATGCAGAGAGTCCGCCGGGTGGCGGCCGTGGTGCTTGCCGCCGGTGCACTGGCATCCGCCGGCACCAGTGCCGCGTTTGCCGACATGCTCGAAGACATCCCCCTGAGCGGTGAGCAGAACATCGACCAGGTCGGGGCGCAGAACCTGGCCTGCGGCAACTCCGCCCGGCTGGTCAGGCTCAACGTCGCGCAGATCGAGCACCGCGACCGCGTCTGCACCGATGACGACGGCCACACCGGCCACAACAGCGCCCACGCCGGCGGGGCCCGGGCCGAGGGGGGTACCACGCTGGGCCCGCAGGGCAACACCGCTCAGACGGGCAAGCAGAACCTCGCCTGCGGCAACTCCGCCGACCTGGTCACCGTCAACGTGACCGGGGACATGTACTGGGACACCACCTGCGTGGTCACCGACGACGGCCATCACCACCACGGCGGCCACCAGCAGGGTGCGCACGCCGAGGGGGCCCGGGCCGTGGGTGGCACCAGCGTGGGGCCGCAGGCCAACACCGCCCAGACCGGTCGGCAGAACCTCTACTGCGGCAACTCCGCCGACGCCCTCACCGTCAACGTGATGGGCACCATCAGCAAGCACACCACGTGCGCCGCCGCCGACCGCTCCTCCCACGGTTCCGGCGACACCGACCACGGTCGGGCCTCGGTCCTGCCCGGCCAGGCGGTCGGCCCGGAGGCCAACGCCGCCCAGAACGGCAACCAGAACCAGACCTGCGGCAACCCCGGTACCGGCGTGGACGTCCCCCTCGGCCGGACCACACGCCAGACCAGCTGCACCGTCCACGCAGGTGCCTGATCAACCCGTACCGGCTCCCTGAGCCACGCACCCTGGCGTACGCCGCTTTCCGCCACTTCGCCGCTGAGCCGAGGCGTGCGTCGAGGACCTCGGTCGGCAGGCGGAACTCGCCGTGTTATGGGGGTAATTCCACTACCGTCCGAGTTAATCCGGACAAGGACCCCGTGTCCGTCTTGTCCTTTCGGCGTTGCCTGGTGAGTGACGGCCGTCGTACGGGCCGTCGAGGAGATCAACTGAGCTGGGAGGCGTCGTGCGCGCGGGAAAAGCCAGGTGCGTAGCGGTTGCGGTGGCCGTCGTTGGCGGAGTGATGTCGGTGGCCTGCGGGCCGGCCGGTGCGGACACTCCTGGAGCCAGGGCGGAGGGAGGAAGCGGCACGGGGGATGTGTTTCAGACGAACGTCGCGCAGGAGGGGCGTCAGAACAACCACTGTTCCAACGTGACCGGTGACGAGACGGTGGATCTGACCGGCGGGCGGCTGCAGGGGCGCTGCGTGACCGAGGACGGCTCCTTCAATGGGTTCTCCAAGGTGCACACCGGTCCCGCCGACGCCAAGGGCGGGGGCGGGACCACCCGGCTCGCCCAGCAGAACGTCGCGCAGCGTGGCCGCCAGAACAACGACTGCGCCAGCCGGAACACGTTTTCGCTGACGGCGAGCGGTGACAAGATCCAAAGTAACTGTGCCGACGAAGACACCTCCGTCAGCGACCACACGTACTCCCAGGGGCGCGGGGCCTCCGCCGAGGGCCGCTCGGGCGGGAACTTCGACCAGCAGAACGTCGCCCAGGCAGGTCGGCAGAACAACATCTGCGACAGCCCCGACTATGTGTTCCCCGACCTGACGGGCAGCCGGTTCGACACCGACTGCACGAACAAGGACGCCTCGGTGAGCCGGCACACCTCGGACAAGAGCGGTGGCGCCCAGGCCCGTGGGGCACAGGCAGGCTCCTCCGAGGTGCAGGACATCGCCCAGGAAGGCCGGCAGAACAACTTCTGCGCCAACCCCAACTCCACGGACGCCGACCCGGTGTCGGACAGCCGTGTCGACGCCGACTGCGCGAACAAGGACGCCTCGCTGAGCGAGAAAACCCGGCACAAGGGCGGTGGCGCCCAGGCCAAGGGAGGAGCTCTGGCCCAGGAGCAGCAGAACATCGCCCAGGAAGGCCGGCAGAACAACAGCTGCGCCAACCCCAACGTCTCCACTCTCGACCTCAGCGGTGCGCGGACCGACACCGACTGCGTGAACAAGGACGTCTCCCGCACCAAGCACAGTCTGGTCAAGGGCGGCCCGGCCCGCGCCGAGGGCGGTTCCGGCGAAGACGTGTTCCAGCAGAACATCGCGCAGGAAGGCCGCCAGAACAACGCCTGCGACAACGCCAACGACTCGGACATCACCGCGACTGGTGGGCGGTCCAAGAACCGGTGCGCCACGGTCGATGGCTCCAAGAACCGCCACACCGTGGAGACCAGCCGTGGCGCCGCGGCCGTGGGAGGCTCCGGCGTTGCGGACCTGTCCCAGCAGAACATCGCGCAGTCCGGTCGGCAGAACAACGCCTGCGCCAACGCCAACGACTCGGACATCACCGCGACTGGTGGGCGGTCCAAGAACCGGTGCGCCACGGTCGATGGCTCCAAGAACCGCCACACCGTGGAGACCAGCCGTGGTGCCGAGGCCGTGGGAGGCCCCAGTGCGGCGGACCTGTCCCAGCAGAACATCGCCCAGGAAGGCCGGCAGAACAACGCCTGCGCCAACCACAACGGCCTGAACGCGGACGTCACCGGTGCCCGCCAGGACACGGCGTGCGTGACGGTGGACCGCTCCGTGAACGCGGGCACGAAGAAGTCCAGCGGCGGTGCGAGCGTTGAAGGCGGCTCCAGCGTGGCGGACCTGTTCCAGCAGAACATCGCCCAGGAAGGCCGGCAGAACAACGCCTGCGGCAACACCAACAACCTCACCCTCACCGCCAACGGCGGCAGCACTCAGAACCAGTGCGTCGCCGTCGACCGTTCCGTCAACATCGGGACGCAGGAGGACTGAACTCCTCGGTGAGCTCGCACGTCTGGGGCGGCACCGAGCCCTCGGGCAGGGTGGCCGTCCACCCGCCCGCGGACCCGGCGCCGCCCCAGACGTGTCCGCGCCCCCTCGCCAGGTCGCCGGTCGCCCACGGCCACTGAGGCACATCGCACCTGCTCGTCCAGGTGACTAGGCGACGCAGAACTCGTTGCCCTCCGGGTCCCGCATGATCCACCAGTGTCCCGCCGGTCCCTGGTCCACCTCGCGCAGACGGTCGGCGCCCAGGGACTCCAGACGCGCGACGAGTGCGTCCCGGCCGCCCGGTTCGGCGTGGACGTCCAGGTGCAGACGGTTCTTCACCGTCTTGGCCTCGGGGACGTCCTGGAAGAGGATGCGCCGGCCCTGGCCGATGCCGGTCGCCTTCTCGTGCGGGTCCTGCGGGTGGCGGATGGCCGCGAAGCCGCGGAAGACGCGGCGGCCGTCGTGCTCCGTGACCGCCGCCTCGGGGAGCCGGCCCGTCGCCAGCAGGCCGGCGATCAGGTCGCTGTTGTCCTCCACCTCGTACTCGAGGGCCGCCGCCCAGAAGTCCGCCAGGGAGAGGGCGTCCTGCGTGTCGATGACCAGTTTCCAATGGAGTGCTGTCATGTCATCGGTTATATCTCGTGTACGTCGACGCCTCGCCGTGCCGGGGAACGGCGGGCGCGGGCACGGGCCCTGGCATGGACCCGGGTGCCGGGCTCACGCCCCCGTCGGGTCCACCGTCGCCTGATGGGCCTCCGCGAGGTGTTCCTCCGCCTTCAGCCACGGCAGGAACTGCGCCCCCTGGCGCCAGCCGCATGTGCCACACCTGATCACGCGCTGCACCCCCGCCCGCTGGACGTGCACGATGTGCACGCGTCCGTGCTGGTCCCAGCGGCTGACCTTGCTCGTGTTGATCTGCGGCATGACGCCTCCAGCGTCCAGGAACACCTGTCTGCGATCCGGTCCGATGCCTGCCCGCACATCCGTCCGTACTGTCCGTCCGTACTGTCCGCGTGCGCTGCCCGTCCGCTCGCGCAGCAAGGAGTGTGCAGCATCGGAAAGATCAACGGGGTTAATTGCGCGGCGAGTTGACCGCCGTCACGGTGTGCTCATCGCCTGTTGCGCCGCGTCGTCCCGCGTGACGATGCGCCGCATCAGGCCGATCAGGGTGTCCCGTTCCGTCTCCGTCAGCGCGTCGAGGAACTCGGTCTGGGAGCGGCCGGCGAGCGCCTTCAGCTCGCCCAGCCGCTCCGTTCCCTCCGAGGTGAGGGCGACCCGCTGGCGGCGGCGGTCGCGCGGGTCGCGTTCACGGCGTACGAGCCGCTGCGTCTCGACCTGGTCGAGGTAACCGACCAGATGGCTGCGGTTGAGGCCGAGGCGGTCGGCCAGTTCGTGCTGGGGGAGCGGGCCGAAGTCGCCGAGCCCCACCAGTACCGCGAAGTGCGGGAGCCGCAGGTCGTACTCCTTGAGCGCCTCGACCAGCGCCCGGTGTCCGATCCGGGCGACATGGCCCGCGAGATAGGAGGGGAGTGCGAGGAGCGTGGGCGGGCGCAGGGGGGTGAAGTCTGCTTCTTCGGATTTCTCGGATTCTTCGGGCTTCACTGCCATGCCGTGACCCTACCCTCGACGTAATCGTGTCGTCATGTAATGATTTCGTGGCGACCCGACATGGGGCGGCTCGACCGCCCGATCCCGGCCGGCGCAAGGACCTCCCATGCCCGACTACGGTCACGACCTCCTCTTCGGCGCCGTCCTCACCCCCGACGCCCAGAACCCGCGCGCGGTGCTGGAGTCGGCGCGGCTCGCCGACCGCTCGGGACTCGACCTCGTCAGCGTCCCCGACCATCCGTACCGGCCGGACTTCCTGGACGCCTGGACCCTGTTGTCCGTCATCGCGGCGCACACCGAACGCGTACGGGTCTTCCCGAACGTCGCCAATCTGCCGCTGCGGCCCCCGGCCGGCCTCGCCCGCGCCGCCGCCGCGCTCGACGTCCTCAGCGGCGGCCGGGTGGAGCTGGGGCTCGGCGCCGGGGGTTACTGGGACGCCATCGCCGGTGAGGGACAGCCCCGGCGTACCCCCGGCGAGGCGGTCGAGGCGCTGGCCGAGGCGATCGACGTGATCCGCGCCCTGTGGGCGAGCGGGGGCGCCGGCGCGACCGTCGACGGAACGCACTACCGGCTCGACGGGGCCCGGCCCGGACCGCCCGCCGCGCATCCCCTCGGGATCTGGGTCGGCGCCCTGGGCCCCCGCATGCTCCGGCTCATCGGGCGCACCGCCGACGGATGGCTGCCCAGCGCCACCCGGGTGCCGCCCGCCGAACTCGCCGTGGGGCAGCGGATCGTGGACGAAGCGGCCATCGCCGCGGGACGGGATCCACGGGCGGTGCGTCGCCTCTACAACCTGCCGGGACCGGTACCGGCCGAGCCGCTCGCCGAACTCACCCCCGCGGTTCGCGCGGGAAGTCGTCCCGGAGGTGAGGGAGTTGGTGGCCCGAGGCCGCGCTAGCTGATCGAGCGCGGCAGACGCAGGCTCAGCGCCGTCGTCAGTGCCACCCCGGCCAGCTGGACCAGGAGCGTCGTCACCAGCGCGTCCCGCATGCCCCAGCCGGGCACCAGGGCCAGGAAGAGCGAGCCGAGCGTCGCCACGCCCAGCGCCAGCCCCGACTGCTGGGTGGTGATCATCACGCCGCCGCCCACGCCCGCCCGGGTCGGCGGCACCTCGGACAGGATGATCCGGAAGAGGACGGGCAGCTGGAGCGCCTGGCCCGCGCCCGCCACCGCCGCACCCGGCAGCAGCTCCAGCACGCCCAGGTCCGGCCAGGACCGCAGGGCGGCCAGGACGATCAGGGTCACCCCGACCGCCTGGATCAGGCCGCCCGCGGTCACCACCCGGGTGCCGTACCGGGCCACCAGCCGCGGCCCGCACAGCGAGACGGCGAAGAACACCACCGCCATCGGCGCGAGGGCGAGCCCAGCCGGGACCGGACCCAGTCCGGCGCCACGCTGCAACGCCACCGCGATCACGAACATGAACCCGCTGAAGCCGATGGAGAACGGCACGATCATCACCAGACCGCGCCGCAGAGACGTCAGGGCGAACAGGCTCGGCGGGACGAGCGGCGTACGCCCCTGCCGGTCCGCCCGGCGCTCCACCGCGTAGAACGCCCACGCCGCGAACGGGAACGCGGCCAGCGCCGGCCAGGTCCACAGCGGCCAGCCCGCCGCCCGGCCCTCGGTCAGCGGCACCAGCAGGGTCAGCAGCGACACGGCCAGGAGCACCGTGCCCGGGCCGTCCACCGGCTCCGGGCGCTGCGAGCGGGTCTCCGGGACGGCACGGGCGGCCAGGAACAGACCGACGACCACCACCGGCACGTTCACCAGGAACACGGAGCGCCAGCCGGTGCCCGCGATGTCCGCGGCCACGAGGACGCCGCCGAGGATCTGGCCCGCCACCATGGACAGCCCGGCGGTCGCGCCGTACAGGCCCATGGCCTTGGCGCGGCGCGGCCCCTCGGTCGCGGACTGGATGGTGGCGAGCACCTGCGGCAGCATCGCCGCGGCCGCCGCGCCCTGGGCGACACGCGCCGCGACGAGGGTCCACGCGCTCGGCGCGAGGCCGCACGCCAGCGAGGTCAGACCGAACGCCGCCATGCCGCCGAGGAAGAACTCACGGCGCCCGAAGAGGTCGCCGAGCCGGCCGCCGAGGACCAGCAGAACGGCGTACGAGACTCCGTACCCGGCTACGACGAGTTCGAGGACGGTCTCGCTCGCGTGCAGGTCGCGGCCGATGGTCGGCAGGGCCACGTTGACGATGAAGAAGTCGATGAGGGGCAGTGCCGCACCGAGCAGCACCGTGAAGAGTCCGAGTCCGCCGAGCACGGGCGGTGCCACCGGGGAGCGAGTGGTGGGTGAGGTGAGAGTTTCGGTCACGTTCATCAGCCTCTGCCCACTCTCAGGCTGGTACCAGAGTCTCCTTATCCTGGTAGAAGGACTACCTGGAAACAGGGTCCGGCGGGCGGCAGGCTGGAGGCATGGCGACCATGGTGCGGGAGACGGCGGTGCGGGCGACGGCGGTGCAGGCGACGGCGGTGCGGGCGGCCGAGGAGCGGGCCCGCGCGACGCAGGACACCCCGCGGGCACAGCACACGCGGGAGGCGGCGATCCGGCGGCATGAACTGGCCGCCTTCCTGCGCCACCGGCGCGAGCACATCACCCCCGAGCAGGTCGGCCTGCCCCGGGGCCGTCGGCGGCGCACCCCGGGTCTGCGCCGGGAGGAGGTCGCGCAGCTCTCCGCGGTCGGCGTCACCTGGTACACCTGGCTGGAACAGGCCCGGGACATCCAGGTCTCGGTGCAGGTGCTCGACGCGCTGGCCCGCACCCTGCTCCTCGACTCCAGCGAGCGCGCCCACCTGTTCAACCTGGCCGGCACGGCCGACCCCGAGCCCGGCGCGAACTGCCCGTCGGTCACCGACGCCCAGCGTGCCCTGCTGGAACAGCTGGAGCCGATTCCGGCGTGCATCCAGAACAGCCGGTACGACATCCTCGCCTACAACCGGACCTACGGGCTGCTGCTGTGCGACCTCGACGCCATCGCGCCGGTGGACCGCAACTGCATGCTGCTGTGCTACACGAACGCGGACTGGCAGGCGTCCATCGTCCGACTGGACGACACGATGCGGCTCATGGCCGCCAAGTTCCGCGCCTCCATGGCCGACCATCTCGCCGAGCCCGCCTGGAAGATGCTGCTCAAGCGGCTGAGCGGCGAGTCCCCGGAGTTCCGGGAGGCCTGGGAGCGGCACGAGGTGGTGAGCGCGCGCAGCAAGCTCAAGCAGTTCCGCAACGCCCACGTCGGGCTGCTCTCGCTGAACCACACGGACCTGTGGCTGGGTCCGCACAACGGCCCGCGCATGGTGACCTACGCCCCCGCCGACGAGGAGTCGCGCCGGGGGCTGGAGAAGCTTCAGGAGATCGCGGTGGCCCGGGAGGGCTGAGCCGCGCTCACGCGTTCACCCCCGCCTCGTCCCGTACCTCCGTCGACTCCAGGCGTTGTGCCGTGCGGCGGGCCGTGGCCCTGGCCCAGGCGCCGCTCGACAGTGCGCCGAGGACGAGTACCGACAGACCGCAGCCCGCGATGATCCACCAGCCGGGCCGGGCCGCCGACTCGAAGACCTGTCGGTACGGGCCCGTCCGCACCCCCGACGCCAGCACCGCGCCGACCACGGCGACGCCGAGCGTGCCGCCGATCTGACGGCTGGTCGAGGCGATCGCGGCGGCGACCCCGGCCTGGGCACGCGGCATGCCGGAGACGGCGGTGTTGGTGATGGGGGCGTTCACGAAGCCGAAGCCGACGCCGAAGAGGACGTAGCCGATCACCAGCGTGACGTCGGAGGTCTCCGCCTCGAACGCGGCGAAGAGCACCCCGCTCGCGGTCATCGCGATCCCGGCCGTCAGGAGGGAGAAGCGCGGGCCGCGGCTGCCGACGAGGCGGCCCGACAGCGGTGCGCAGACGAAGCACATGACCGCCATGGGGAGCATCCACAGGCCGGCGTGCAGCGCGGACAGACCGCGCACGTTCTGGAGGTACAGCGTGGAGAGGAAGAGGAAGCCGCTGAGCGCCGCGAACGCGCTGATCGCGACCACCGTCGCCCCGCTGAACGGGACGGAGCGGAAGAAGCGCAGGTCGATGAGGGGTTCGGCGCGCCGGGGCTCGTACCACAGGAGGGCGATCAGCGCGGCGAGCGCGGTGCCGCCGAAGGCGAGGATCTCGGCGGCGCCGGAGCTGGGCGCCTCGATGATCGCGTAGGTCAGGGAGCCGAGCAGGGCGATGACCAGGAGCTGGCCGACCGGGTCGGGGCGGCGGGCCTTGGGGGCACGGGACTCGGGGACGTAGCGCCAGGTGAGCAGGAGCGCGACCAGGCCCACCGGCAGGTTGATCCAGAAGATCGAGCGCCAGCCGACCGAGTCCACGAGCAGGCCGCCGACGATCGGTCCCGCGGCCATCGATATGCCGACGACGCCGCCCCAGACGCCGATCGCACGGGCGCGCTCGCGCGGCTCCGTGAAGGTGTTGGTGATGATCGACATCGCGACCGGGTTGAGCATCGAACCGCCGACCGCCTGCACCATGCGGAAGGCGACGAGCGACTCGAGGTTCGGGGCGAGGGAGCAGAGCACCGAGCCGATGGTGAAGAGCACGAGTCCCGTCCGGAAGACCCGGCGCCGTCCGATGCGGTCCGCGGTCGAGCCCGCCAGCATCAGCAGCGAGGCCAGGACCAGCGTGTACGCGTCGATCGTCCACTGGAGGCCGGCCACGCTGGCGTGCAGTTCCTTCTGCATCGAGGGCAGCGCGACGTTCAGGACGGTGTTGTCGAGGCTCACGATCAGCAGGCTGAGGCAGCAGATCGCGAGTACCAGCAGACGCCGGCGGGGACTGAGCTCGGGCATTGCTCCATCGTACGACGACTTCGATAGTGCGCCTAACTAATGAGTGATACATGGTCATTGCCGGGCGCCTCGCGGCTTACGTGATCTCGTGCCGAGCACGCGTCGTGATCTCGTGCCGAGCACGCTTCGTCCACTCGTGCCGAGCACGCGTCGTCGTACGTGACAATGGAGGAATGTCCACGCCCGCAGCCACGATGGTCTCCCCGTTGCAGATCGGTCCGCACACCGTCCAGCCGCCCGTCGTCCTCGCCCCCATGGCCGGGATCACGAACGCGCCCTTCCGCACCCTGTGCCGGGGGTTCGCCGAAGGCCATGGCTGGGAGTCCGGGGGCCGGCCCCCCAAGGGCGCGGCCGATGGCGGCAAGGGCCTGTTCGTCAGCGAGATGATCACCACGCGGGCGCTGGTCGAGCGCAACGAGAAGACCATGCAGCTGATCCACTTCGACGCGACCGAGAAGCCGCGCTCGATCCAGCTGTACGGCGTGGACCCGGCGACCGTCGGCAAGGCCGTCCGCATGATCGCGGAGGAGGGCCTCGCCGACCACATCGACCTGAACTTCGGCTGCCCGGTGCCCAAGGTGACCAGGAAGGGCGGCGGGTCCGCGCTTCCGTACAAGCGGAACCTGCTGCGGGCGATCCTCCGGGAGGCCGTCAGCGGGGCCGGGAACCTCCCCGTCACCATGAAGATGCGCAAGGGCATCGACGACGACCACATCACGTATCTGGACGCCGGACGCATCGCCGTCGAGGAGGGCGTCACCGCGATCGCCCTGCACGGCCGCACCGCCGCGCAGCACTATGGCGGCACGGCCGACTGGGACGCCATCGCGCGCCTCAAGGAGCATGTGCCGGAGATCCCGGTCCTCGGCAACGGCGACATCTGGTCGGCCGAGGACGCGGTGCGGATGGTGCGTGAGACCGGGTGTGACGGAGTCGTGGTCGGGCGCGGGTGCCTGGGGCGGCCGTGGCTGTTCAGCGACCTGGTGGCGGCCTTCGAGGGGCGAACGGACGACAGTGCGCGCCCCACGCTCCGTGCGGTCGCGGACGTCATGGTCCGGCACGCCACCCTGCTCGGCGAGTGGATCGGCGACGAGGCGCGTGGGGTCATCGACTTCCGCAAGCACGTGGCCTGGTACCTGAAGGGCTTCGCGGTCGGCTCCGAGATGCGCAAGCGGCTCGCGATCACCTCCTCGCTCGTCGAACTCTCCGACGGTCTCGCCGAGCTGGACCTCGACCAGGCCTGGCCCCTGGGCGCCGACGGGCCCCGCGGCCGCACGTCCGGCAACAACCGGGTGGTGCTGCCGGACGGCTGGCTGAAGGACCCGTACGACTGCGCGGGGATCAGCGAGGACGCGGAGCTGGACACCTCCGGAGGCTGATCAGCCCTTCGAGGGGCGCGGGGTGGAGCCGTACGCCGTCAGGAAGCGGTCGCGGAAGGAGCTCATCTTCCAGACCGGGGCGTCGTGCGCGGGCCGCAGCCCGTCGGAGTAGCCCCAGTCGGTGATCTTGTCCAGCACCTTCGGGTCGTGGGCGACGATCGCGACCGGCACGTCCCGGCTGGCCTTGTCGCCGCTGACCCGGGCCATCGGCTGGTGGTCGCCGAGGAAGACGAGCACGGTGTTCTTGTTGCCGTACTTCACCACGTAGTCGATGAGGCTGGTCACCGAGTACTGGATGGACTTGCCGTACTCCTGCTTCACCTTCGTGGAGTTGTAGAAGACGTCCGCGGGCTTCTTGCCGGCCTTCTCGACGGCGTCGTAGACGGAGCCGTCGCCGACCTGGTCCTCGGGAATCGTCTTCGGGATGGGCGCCCACGGCTGGTGGCTGGAGGTCAGGATGATCTCCGACATCAGCGGCTTGTCGTGCTTCCTGCCGTGCTCCAGGCGCTGGAACGCGGCCAGCGTGTACTGGTCGGGCATCGTCGACCAGCTGAACTTCGGGCCCTGGTAGCCGAGGTGATGGGCGTCGTAGAGATGGTCGAGGCCGTAGAACTTCGCCTCCGGCCAGCCCTTCTGGACACCCGGCATGATGCCGACCGTGCGCCAGTCGCCGGTCTTCTTGAAGGCGCTGGTGAGGGTGAGGTGGTCGCCCGCGGTGACGGTGCGGTAGCGGTTCTGGTTGTCGATCCACAGGCCGGACAGGAAGGTGGAGTGGCCCAGCCAGCTGCTGCCGCCGTACGTGGCCGACGTCAGCCAGCCGCTCTTGGCGTGGAAGCCGGCCTTGGCCAGTTCCTTGGTCTTGGCGTCGAGGGTGGCGTCGACGCCGGGCGACATGATCGGGTCCTCGACGGCACTGCGGCCGTAGCTCTCGATGAACGTGAACATGATGTCCTTGCCGCGCAGATCGGGCACCAGCTCGCTGCCGGGGGTATTGCCGAAGGTGTCGGCCTTGGCCTCCCTGGCGAACCCGCGCTCGTCCCTGATGGTCGCCTTCACCCGCGCCGCGCGGTCCCGGACGACGGCGGCGGTGTGCTCGGAGGCGATCGGCACGCCGCCCACCTGAAGGCTGAGGCTCGCGCAGGTCATCCAGACCGTGCTGAGGACCAGGGTGGCCCGGGTGGTGATGGCGGTGTGCCGGGCCATGAGGTTGCCGAGCCTGACGACCGCCCACGCCATCACGGCCGGCACGGCGAGCACGAGGACGACGACGGCGACCGTGGCGCCGAGCGCGCCCGCCTCGCCGGCCGAGTCCTTGAGGTACGACTGGGCGTCGCCGAGGAGGGACCAGTCGAGTACGACGTTGAAGCCGCGGCCGAGGAATTCGTTGAAGCCGATGTCGAGGAGGTTCAGCAGGGTGAGCACGCCGAGGCTCAGCCCGCCGAGCACCGCCGCGAACAGCCGCGGCCTGCGCGGCAGCGCGATGAGCACGGCGGCCCCGAGCAACGCCTCCACCGGGATACGGGCGAACTCGGAGGGCCGGAAGTCGGCGGGCTTGTTGGGCAGCAGCAGCGCGACGACTACCAGCGCACCGGCGAGCAGGGTCACGGCCCAGGAGAGAACGCGGGCGGCTACGGGGTGGCGGGCACGGAGTCGGGCTCGGCGGGTGCGCGGGGCAGCCTGTGCCACGGCCCCCGCGCCCTCCGGCTCGGGCTCGGGCTTCCCGGCGGTGGCGTCGGACGGCGGTGCCGCCGGTTCCTCCGGCGTCGCATCCTCGGCGTCCGCCGACGGCAGACCCTCGTCCGTGGCTGCCCCGGCCCTGTCCGGTGTCTGATTGGAGCGCGTGAAGAGAGGCAACCCGAGGGTCCTTCCATGCGAAGCCCGAGATGGAGCGGCGGCTCACGCTGGGGAGGCTGGACCCGCCGTCATCCCGTACGGCAGGCCGAAGAGGTGCGTTCAACCCCCTCCGGCCACCACTCGGCAAACACCCGGCAAACGCCTCGTCAACCACCCGGACCGGCGACCGGACCGGCACCCGACCGGCTCCGCCCGCCGGTCCGGCGCTACGCGCCCCCGACCGCCGTGAGCAGCGCCAACGGCGCTGCCGCCGACCGTGACTCCCGCACGCACGCGTGCGGGTACGGCACCGGCTCCGCATGCGTGTCGCGCCCGTACCCGGCGAGGACCTCGGGAAGCCGGTGGCCCGCCGCCGTCGCCGCGTCGACCAGCGCGTGGGCGACCGTACGGGCCTCGTCGTGCAGCCCGTACCGCGCGAGCCCCAGCGTGATCAGCGCGTTGTCGTGCGGCCACACCGAACCCCGGTGGTACGACAACGGGTGGTACGCCGCCTGGTCCGCGGCCAGCGTCCGCACCCCCCAGCCCGAGAAGAAGTCCGGTTCCAGCAGACGCCGGCCGACCATTTCGCCGTACTCCTTGTCCAGCAGCCCGGACCAGAGCAGATGCCCCGCGTCCGAGGCGAGCGCGTCCACCTGGCGGCCCTCGCCGTCCAACGCCAGCGCGGGGAAACCCTGTTCGGGCATCCAGAAGTCCCGCTGGAAGCGGTCGCGCAGATCCCCGGCCGCCTGTTCGAGCAGCGCCGCGTACACCTCGTCGCCCCACACAGTGCGCGCCAGCTGGGCGGTGCGGCGCAGCGCGTCGTACGCGTACCCCTGCGCACCCGCCGCGGTCACCGCGCCGGTGGCCCGGCTGCCGTCGGCGGAACAGATCGCGCCGGGGGAGTCCTTCCAGTTCTGGTTGGCGAGGCCGCCCCCGTCGGCGCGGTAGACGAGATAGCCGCGGGAGGTGAGCCCGCCGTGGTCGAGCATCCAGCCGACCGCCGCGCGGGCGTTGGGCTCGAGGCGGCGGGCGAGTGCCACGTCACCGGTCTGTTCGACGTACGCGCCGAGCAGGACGAGGAACAGCGGAGTGGCGTCCACCGAGCCGTAGTAGCGCCCGAACGGCACCTGCCCGAAGTGCGCCAGCTCCCCGTGCCGCACCTCGTGCACGATCTTGCCGGGCTGGGCCACCGATCCCACGCCGACCTCGGTCGCCTGCGTCGCGGCGAGCGCGGGCAGCGTGGCGGCGGCGAGCTGCGGCCGGTAGGGGAGTGCGAAGAGGGAGGTGAGCAGCGCGTCGCGGCCCAGCAGCGTGAGGAACCAGGGGGCGCCGGCCGCGGGGACGCGCAGCTCCTCACCGTCCGGGCCCGTCGCCGGGACCTGGAGCGCGGCGAGGTCGGACAGGCCGCGCGCACAGGCCGCGGCCAGCTCCGGCCAGCCCGTCGGGAAGGGCACGCCGCCCAGGAACTCCCCTTCCAGCGCGAGGAGCCGGGCACTGGCGTCGGCGGGCGAGGCCGGCACCTCCGCCGGGTGCGCCGCGCCGTGCGGACGGGCGGCGACCCGCAGCGACAGCTCCGCGGAACCGTGCGGTTCGAGGTCCAGCGTCCAGACGAGGCGACGGGCGCCCGTGCCCGTCTCCTCCACGCCGTCGGGGGCGGGCTCGGAGGTGACCCTCGTACCGGACCGCCACTCGCCGCGCTGATAGCTGAACTCCACGCCGTCGTCGAGGACCTGGCGGGAGCGCACCGCGCCGGCCTTGCTGTACGTGCGGTGGTCGGACCGCAGCTCGAACTGGTCGGTGAAGTCGGCGTCCGCGGTGACCGCGATACGGACCGTCGTCGGCGCCGGGCGGTTGCTGGTGACGCGCAGCGACTCGACGAACGCGCCCTCGGTGACGGCCTGTTCTCGGAAGAAGGTGTACGCGGGCGGCTCCTGACGGCCACCGCGCGGTACGAGCACGCAGCGGGCCGTGTCCCCGGCCCTGACCGGCGAGAGCGCCTCGGGCACCGCGCCGTCGACGGTGAGCTGCCAGCGGCTGAGGTGCCGGGCGTCCCGGACGAACAACCCGTCCGGTGAACCGGAACCGCCGCCCCGCACCCCGCTGATGTCCCCGCCGTCGCCCACTGCGGCGAACGTCCCGCCGTGCACGAGCAGATGATGCCGGTCCGTCATCCCCGGTCCCCTCCCATGTCCTTCATGTCCCTCATGCCCCTCATGTCATTCATGTCACTCGTGCCGAAACGTGCCGATGCCCATGGGGGACACGTCGTGTCCGAGGGGCTCGTCGGGCTCGTGCGGCTCGTGCAGCAGATCGAGCGCGAGCGCGGCGGTCCAGCTGAAGCCGAGCGCCCCGCACGCCTCACCGGTGTACGGGTCCACGTACTCGGCGAACCCGGACGCGTCGGCGGTCCGCAGCGCCGCGTCCCGCAGCGCGTCGGCCCGCCCCCGCTCCCCGTGCAGCCGCAGCCCGCGCTCCAGCAGCCAGTTGGTGTTGAACCAGGCGGGCCCGCGCCAGTACCGGTGCGGATCGAAGGCCTCACCGGTGAGGTCGTAACTGGGCACGAGCCGGGTGGTGTCACCGAGACCGAAGTGCGGCCCGCAGGCGGTACCTACGAGGGCGGCGGCGATGTCGCGGGGGAGGGCGGGCAGCAGCAGCGGGATCAGCCCGGCGACGCTTCGTTCGGGAACGAGGTCGCCGGTGCGCACGTCCCGGCAGAAGAACATCCCCTCCGCCGGGTCCCACAGCCGGTCCACCAGGGCCGCCGTCAGGCGCTCCGCCCGCGTGTGACGAGCCGTGCCGGCCGCCCCCAGCTCGCAGGCTATGCGGGCCAGCGCGTGCTCCGACGCGATCAGCAGCGCGTTGAACGCGGGGTCCTCGACCGCGAACTCCCCGCGCCCGTCGGCGTACTCCCCGTCGCGGTAGTCGGTGGCCAGGCGCACATACCGCCCGTAGTCCAGATCCGTCGGCCGGTCCTCGGCGGCGCCGTGGTCGAGGTCGGCGCGGCGGAAGGAGCGGGCCGGGGCCGGGGTGACGCGCGAGAGCGGCTCGTCCCAGGTCGGGCTGTTGTCCATGCCCTGCTCCCAGGGGTGGACCACCGACACGAGCCCGCCGCCGCCCAGGTCACGCCGGTGCAGCAGATAGCGGTGCCAGGCCGCGAGGTGCGGGTATACCCGGGACAGGAAGCCGCGCGACCGGGACAGCCCGGGGTCGGACAGGTGCACCAGCCAGGCCGCGAGCGCGTGCACCGGTGGCTGCACGATGCCCGAGGTCTGTACGGTGCGCGGGGCGCCCGCGGCGCGCCCCGCGGTCGAGGAACGCCAGAAGTCGGGGCTCGGGAAGTACGCGTCCAGCGGCACGGAGGGGTTGAAGACGATGTGCGGGATCCGGCCGTCGCCCCACTGGGCGCCGAGCAGCGTGTCCAGCTCCGTCTGCGCCCGCAGGGGAGACAGATGGCGCAGGCCGATCGAGATGAACGCCGAGTCCCATGACCACTGGTGCGGGTACAGGCCGCGCGAGGGCACGGTGGACGCGCCCGTCCAGTTGTCCTCCAGCACCCGGGCCGCCCTGAGGTGCAGCGAAGCCGCCGACCGCACCGGTCCGGCGGTCCGCGCCTGTCCTGCCGTCCGCACGGCTGAGGCCGGATCGTATACATCGGGCTCGGACCGGACGATCTCACCCGCACCGGGTGCGGGGGGTGGGCCGGAGGTGCGCCCGGGACCCGTGAGGTCCGTACGGCGGGCGGTGAGTTGGGTTGTGCGGTCCACTCAGGTCTCCCCGAAGACGTCCGGCCAGGCGGTTCGGCAGTAGCTACCGTAGGGTTACGTCTATTTAACACGCAAAACTCAATATGTAATGCAGAGTTGGTGAACGCAAGAGGGTGTGCATGAACGGAAGGGCCGGACGAGTGGGCAATCAGGCCAGCGCCGGGGATCTGCTCGAACTGGTGCGCAGCGGTCGTGCCACGACCCGTGGTGCGCTCCAGCAGGCCACGGGCCTGTCGCGGGCCACGGTCGGCCAGCGCCTGGACCGCCTCTTCCGGGCGGGCTGGCTGCGCGAGGGCGCGGGCGGACCGGTGGACTCCCCGCTCGGCGGCCGCCCCTCGATCACTCTGGAGTTCGACGACGCCCACGCGGTCGTCCTGACCGCCGACCTCGACACCCGCCACGCCCGCGCCGCGGTCCTCTCCCTCACCGGCGAGATCCTGGCCGAGCAGGCCGGGCTCCTGGTCCTGGGCGACGGCCCGGACGCCGTGCTCGGCGAGCTCGGCCACTGGTTCGCCGAGCTGCTGCGGAAGGCGGGCCGGCCGGCGGACGAGGTGTGCGGCATCGGGCTCGCGGTCCCCGGACCGGTCGACCGCGACACGGGCCGGGTCGTCCAGCCGCCGATCATGCCGGGCTGGGACGGCTACGACATAAGGGGCCGCCTGGGCCGGGCCTTCGCCGAGCACGCGCACGGCCGGGCGGACGTCCCCGTCCTGGTCGACAACGACGCCAACCTGATGGCGTACGGGGAACAGCGCACCGCCTACCCGGACTGCTCGGCGTTCGCGCTGGTCAAGGTCTCCACCGGGATCGGCGCGGGCGTGGTCGTCGGCGGCACCATCTACCGGGGCATCGACGGCGGCGCCGGGGACATCGGCCACATCCGGGTGCCCGAGGGCACCGACGCGCTGTGCCGGTGCGGTTCTTACGGCTGCCTGGCCGCCGTCGCGAGCGGGGGCGCCGTCGCCGCGCGGCTGGCCGAGGCGGGGGTGCCGGCCGCGTCGGGCTCGGATGTGCGCGAGCTGCTGACCGCCGGGCATCCCGAGGCGGTGGCGCTCGCCCGGGAGGCCGGGCGCCGGGTCGGCGACGTTCTCGCGACCGTCGTGACGCTGCTGAATCCCGGGGTCCTGATGATCGCCGGGGATTTGGCCGGAACACCCTTCCTCACGGGCGTACGGGAACTGCTGTACCAGCGGGCTCTGCCGCGCTCCACCGCTCATCTGGACGTGGTGACCTCCCGGCTGGGGGACCGGGCGGGGCTGATCGGGGCGGGCGCGCTGGTCGTGGAGCACTTGTACGCGCCGGAGCGGGTCGAGGAGCGGCTGCTCGCGCTGGGCGTGTGACCGGCCTCCGCGGGGGGACTCGGGGGCGTATGACGGGCGTGTTTCCGTCCGTGAACCGGTCCGCATGGTGAAATCGCGCCGCCTCAAACGGCGTGATTCTTGCCACCCTTGATAGGGGTTGCGCTCAGATGAGCGGTTCTTGGCTGACTGTACTTCTCGGAGGGGTGGCACTCAGTGCCACTGCTCGATCATTCATGATCTTAACTCAGACGAAGAGATGGGCGCTCATGTGAGCGAATACTCGCAGTCTACGGGCGTTGATTCGTTCAAGAAGTGAACGCATCGACGGGAAGTTCGCGGCAGATCCTTGACTTTCGATCTGGTGGCGGACGAGTGGTTACAGGCGCATGACGCGCAAGTGGACGTACCCAGGTGCCTTCGATCTGGGTATGTTCCTCGCCGTCAGGGCAGCCACCGCGTCCTCGAGGAGTCGAGACCCGTGTCGGAAAACAAAGATCCCCAGGTAGCTGACGTAGCCGAGAGCGGCGTCGCGGGCGTGAAGTTCGTTTATGACTTCACCGAGGGCAACAAGGACCTCAAGGACCTCCTCGGCGGCAAGGGTGCGAACCTCGCCGAGATGACCAACCTGGGCCTTCCCGTCCCTCCGGGCTTCACGATCACCACTGAGGCGTGCAAGACCTACCTCGACAGTGGCGAGGAGCCGGCGGCACTGCGTGACGAGGTGAGTGCGCACCTCGACGCCCTCGAGGCGAAGATGGGCAAGAAGCTCGGCCAGGCCGACGACCCGCTCCTGGTGTCCGTCCGTTCCGGTGCGAAGTTCTCCATGCCGGGCATGATGGACACGGTCCTGAACATCGGCCTCTCCGACAAGTCGGTGCAGGGCCTGGCCAAGCAGGCCGGCGACGACCGCTTCGCGTGGGACTCGTACCGCCGCCTCATCCAGATGTTCGGCAAGACGGTCCTCGGCGTCGACGGCGAACTCTTCGAGGACGCGCTGGAGGCGGCGAAGGCGGCCAAGAAGGTCACGATCGACACGGACCTCGAGGCGGCCGACCTCAAGAGGCTCGTCACCAAGTTCAAGAAGATCGTCAAGACCGAGGCGGGCCGGGACTTCCCGCAGGACGCGCGCGAGCAGATGGACCTCGCCATCCACGCGGTCTTCGACTCCTGGAACACCGACCGCGCCAAGCTCTACCGCCGTCAGGAGCGCATCCCGCACGACCTCGGCACGGCGGTCAACGTCTGTTCGATGGTCTTCGGCAACCTGGGCCCCGACTCGGGCACGGGTGTGGCCTTCACCCGGGACCCCGCCTCCGGCCACCAGGGCGTCTACGGCGACTACCTCCAGAACGCCCAGGGCGAGGACGTGGTCGCGGGCATCCGCAACACGGTCCCGCTCGCCGAGCTGGAGCAGATCGACAAGAAGTCGTACGACCAGCTGATGCAGATCATGGCGACCTTGGAGAACCACTACAAGGACCTCTGCGACATCGAGTTCACCATCGAGCGCGGCCAGCTGTGGATGCTCCAGACCCGCGTCGGCAAGCGCACGGCGGGCGCGGCCTTCCGGATCGCGACGCAGCTGGTGGACCAGGGCCTGATCGACGAGGCGGAGGCGCTCCAGCGGGTCAACGGCGCCCAGCTCGCGCAGCTGATGTTCCCGCGCTTCGACGACCAGGCGAAGGTCGAGCAGATCGGCCGGGGCATCGCGGCGTCGCCGGGCGCCGCGGTCGGCAAGGCGGTCTTCGACTCGTACACGGCGATCAAGTGGTCGCGTTCGGGCGAGAAGGTCATCCTGATCCGCCGGGAGACGAACCCGGACGACCTGGACGGCATGATCGCGGCGGAGGGCATCCTGACCTCGCGCGGCGGCAAGACGTCGCACGCGGCCGTCGTGGCCCGGGGCATGGGCAAGACCTGTGTGTGCGGTGCGGAGGAGCTCGAGGTCGACACGAAGCGGCGCCGGATGACGGCTCCCGGCGGTGTCGTGGTCGAGGAGGGCGACGTCGTCTCCATCGACGGTTCGAGCGGCAAGGTGTACCTGGGTGAGGTGCCGGTCGTGCCCTCCCCCGTGGTGGAGTACTTCGAGGGCCGGATGCACGCGGGTGCCGACGACGCCGACGAGCTGGTGGCGGCGGTGCACCGGATCATGGCGTTCGCGGACCGCAAGCGCCGGCTGCGGGTGCGGGCGAACGCGGACAACGCGGAGGACGCGCTGCGGGCGCGCCGCTTCGGGGCGCAGGGCATCGGCCTGTGCCGCACGGAGCACATGTTCCTGGGCGACCGCCGGGAGCTGGTCGAGCGCCTGATCCTCGCCGACACGGACGCGGAGCGCGAGGAGTCCCTCAAGGAACTGCTCCCGCTCCAGAAGAAGGACTTCATCGAGCTGTTCGAGGCGATGGACGGCCTGCCGGTGACGGTCCGGCTCCTGGACCCGCCGCTGCACGAGTTCCTGCCGGACATCACGGAGCTGTCGGTCCGTGTCGCGCTCGCCGAGTCCCGCAAGGACTCCAACGAGAACGACCTGCGCCTGCTCCAGGCGGTGCACCGGCTGCACGAGCAGAACCCGATGCTGGGCCTGCGCGGTGTCCGTCTCGGCCTGGTCATCCCCGGCCTGTTCACCATGCAGGTGCGGGCGATCGCGGAGGCGGCGGCGGAGCGGAAGGCCGCGAAGGGCGACCCGCGGGCCGAGATCATGATCCCGCTGGTGGGCACGGTCCAGGAGCTGGAGATCGTGCGCGACGAGGCGGACCAGGTCATCGCGGAGGTGCAGGCGGCGACGGGTACGGAGCTGAAGCTGGCCATCGGCACGATGATCGAGCTGCCGCGCGCCGCGCTCACGGCCGGTCAGATCGCCGAGGCGGCCGAGTTCTTCTCCTTCGGCACGAACGACCTGACGCAGACGGTGTGGGGCTTCAGCCGGGACGACGTGGAGGCCTCCTTCTTCACCGCGTACCTGGAGAAGGGCATCTTCGGTGTCTCCCCGTTCGAGACGATCGACAAGGACGGCGTGGGCAAGCTGGTCCGCGACGCGGCGGTCGCGGGCCGGGCGACGCGGCCCGACCTGAAGCTGGGCGTGTGCGGCGAGCACGGCGGCGACCCGGAGTCGGTCCACTTCTTCCACGAGGTCGGCCTCGACTACGTGTCCTGCTCGCCGTTCCGGATTCCGGTGGCCCGCCTGGAGGCGGGGCGCGCGGCCTCGCAGTCGGCGGGAAGCGACCACCGGTAAAGGCTCCGGAGCCCTTGTCGGTCACCTGACCCTCACCGACACGGCGACGGCTCCGGCGTGCAAGACGAAGGGGCGGCACCCTTGTGCGGGGGTGCCGCCCCTTCGGCGTGGGCCGCCTGCGAGTGGCCGACGTCGGAGACGCTCAGGCCGGCACGGCCGGAGCCCCGCGGCGGCGCCGGCCCTCTCTGCCGGAGGGGTGGCTGTGGGCGGGCGGTCGCGCGGACGGCAGGCGGACCACCGCGTCGAGGCCCCCGCGCCGCGCCGGCCGCAGCTCGACCTCGCCGCCGCTCGCGTGGGTCAGCCGCTGGACCAGGGCCAGGCCCAGGCCCGTACCGCCCTTGGGCGCGTCGGGGGCGCGCCAGAAGCGGTCGAAGGCGCGGCGGCGCTGTTCCTCGGTCATGCCCGGTCCCTCGTCCATGACGTGGAGGGCGACCCGCGACGGCCGGGACGGGTCCGGCGGGCGGTGGTGGAAGCGGCGCTCCGGGGCCGGCGGGCGGCGTACGTCGAGGGTGACCGCGGAGCCCGACGGCGCCACCCTCAGCGCGTTCGACAGCAGGTTGTCCAGGATCTGCTCGATCGCCCCGGGCACCGCCAGCACCTGTCCGGCGGGGTCGCCGAGCAGGACCAGCCGGACGCCGTGCTGCTCGAACAGCGGGGTCCAGGTGCGGTGCCGTTCGGCGCAGACCCGGTCCAGGTCGACCGGTTCGCGGGTGGCCGCGCTCTCGTCGAGGCGGGCCATCGCCAGCAGCCCCTCGACCATCCGCGCCAGTCGGTCCGTCTCCGTCATCGCGGCGGTCAGGCCGGGGCGGGCGTGCGGCGCCATCCCGGACTCCAGGTTCTCCAGGCGCAGCCGCAGCGCCGCCAGCGGGGTCTTCAGCTGGTGCGAGGCCTCCCCGGCGAAGGCGCGCTGCGATGCCAGCAGATGTTCCAGGCGGGCCGCGGTGCGGTTGAACGTGGCCGCCAGACTGCGCACCTCCGGCGGTCCCGTGGTGACCGCCACGGGCGTCGCCGTGCCGCCGTCGGCCAACTGGTGTGTGGCGCGCTCGAGTTCGCGGATCGGGTGGCCCGTCCAGCGGGCGATCGCGAAGCCCACGACCGCGACCGCGGTGAGCACCGCGAGCCCGCCCAGCGCCAGCAGCAGCCAGACGTGGTGCACTCTGGAGTGCACCGTCCGCGTGGGAAGCGTGATCCACACGGCGCCCTGCCGGTACGCGCCGTGCCGGACCGGGGCCGCGACGGACAGGTACTGCACACCGCCGATCGTGGACGTCCGTACGTCCACCGTCGACGTGCCGCGCAGCGCGGCCGCGATGCCGGGGCGGGCGGCGAGTCCCCGCACCTCGGCGGTGGACAGCGGGTGCGACGTGGCCAGCAGGCCGCCGGACTCGTCCACGATCACCACCTTGCCGCCGATGCGCTCGGCGCAGTGGGCGGCCCGGTCGGGCAGGTCCCGCTCGGCCCGGCCCGCGGTGATGGACAGCGAGGCGTACATGGACACGGACTCGGACTCGTCCCTCGCCTTGCCCACGACCCGTTCCCGTTCGCCCCGCGAGTAGACGAAGCCCAGCGGTATCTCCAGGCAGAGCAGGACGAGGGCGGCGAGGCTGAGGTAGCTGAGCAGCAGCCGACGGGTCACGGGTAGGCCACCTGCTGATGCCGCCGCCTGCTCGGCTCGGTGTGCACGGCCAGCCGGAAACCCACTCCACGCAGCGTCTGGATCCACGCCGGGTGGCCCAACTTCCGCCGCAGCGTGGCGACATGGACGTCGAGCGTCTTGGTCGGGCCCTGGTAGTGCGGATCCCACACGCGGTCGAGGATCTGCTGCCGCGAGTACACGGCGCCCGGGTCCTCGGTGAGCAGCGCGAGCAGTTCGAACTCCTTCGGGGTGAGCACGACGGGCTGCTCGCCGACCCAGACCTGGCGGGTCCTGCGGTCCACGACGAGCGGGCCGGGTCCGGGGGCGGGGTGCGGCGGGGGCTCGTACGAGGGCCGCGGTGCCGGTTCGTGCGACGGCGGGGGTGCGGTTTGGTACGCGGGGGCGGACGTGGGCTCGTACGAAGGTGCCGGGGGCGGCGACGGTGTCGATGTCGGTGTCGGCGGTGTGGGCTCGTGGGCCGGTCGGGCGCGCTGTGTTCGCCGTGTCACCGCCCGCACCCGGGCCACCAGCTCCCGCATGCTGAAAGGTTTCGCCAAGTAGTCGTCGGCGCCGAGCTCCAGGCCCAGCACCCGGTCGGCCTCCTCGCCCCGCGCGCTGAGGATGACGATGGGGACGCCGGAGACCTGCCGGATGCCCCGGCAGACGTCGATGCCGTCCATGTCCGGCAACCCGAGGTCGAGCAGGACGACATCCCCGTACGGACCTCTCAGGCCCTCGGTGCCCGTGGCGACGTGATCAACCGTCAGTCCGAAGTGCCCGAGCCCTTCGGCGAGTGGTTCGGCGATTGTCTCGTCGTCCTCGATGAGCAGCACTCGTAGGCCCATACGTCGCGTCTCTCCTTGACTTGGCCGGACCGCACGAACAATTCCATTTCCGTGCGGTGGAGTTGAGCTGTGGAGTTGAGCTGTGAAGTTGACACGCTACAAGAAGAAGGTGCGCCGGGCGAGGCCGGACAAAGAATGGACTATTCCTGGCGGCGCTTTAGTGTTGGCTTAACCTTCGTCTGGTCATGACCCCTCTACGGTGGCACCACCTGGTCGAACTCCCTGTTCAGGAGGTGTCGTGAAGGAATTGCTTGACCATGCCCGGTCGTTCAAGCGGCAGGTCGATTTCGAGAGCGGTGAATACCGGAAACTGGCCGAGGGGCAATATCCCGAGGCGCTCTTCATCACCTGTTCGGACTCACGGGTCATACCCGCCCTGATCACAGGCGCACGGCCCGGAGAGATATTCGAGCTGCGGAACGCGGGAAACATCGTTCCGCCGCACGGACAGCACGGGGCCTCAGGCGAGGCCGCCACCATCGAGTACGCGCTGGAGGTGCTCGGAGTTCAGAATGTCGTGGTGTGCGGTCACTCACACTGCGGGGCGATGGGAGCGCTGAAGTCCGGCGACGACCTGTCCATGCTGCCGGGCGTGGACGCCTGGCTGGAGCTGGCCCGCCCGGACCTCGCGCCGATGCTCGGCACGGCCTGCGACGACCCGTCGCTGCCCGACGTGGCGCAGTGCAACATCGTCAACCAGCTCTCCACGCTGCGGAGTTACCCGGTGGTGCGGCAGCGGCTGGAGACGGGCCTGCTGCGGCTGCACGGCTGGTACTACGAGGTCGACACCGGCCAGGTGTACGAGCTGGACGACGACGGGCGCTTCCGGGTGCACGCCGGATGAGCGGGTCGCATGCGCGTGGCCGCGTTCCGGCGCACACCAGGACGGCCGCGAAGACGGTGACGAAGACGGCGACGAAGACGGCCACGAAGACCGCTACCGACGCGGCCACGGAGACCGTGCCGGAGACAGCCACGAGGACCGCCCCGAAGGCGGGGGCGAAGGCTGACCTCGGTACGGAGATCACCGCCTCCCTCGTCGTCTTCCTCGTCGCCCTGCCCCTGTGCATCGGGGTCGCCGTCGCGTCCGGCGTCCCGGCCGAGCTGGGGATCATCTCCGGGGTGATCGGCGGGCTGGTGGTGGGGGCCGCCCGGGGCAGCACCCTCCAGGTCAGCGGACCCGCCGCCGGGCTCGCCGCGCTCGTCTCGGAGACCGTCCTGGAGCACGGGGTGGCCATGCTCGGCGTGATCGTCCTGGGCTCCGGCATCCTTCAGATCGTCCTCGGACTGGTCCGGCTCGGGCGACTGTTCCAGGCGATCTCCCTCGCCGTCGTCCAGGGCATGCTGGCCGGCATCGGACTGCCGCTGATGTTCAGCCAGGCGTACCCGATGGCCGACACCAAGGCCCCCGGCACCCCCATCGAGAACATGGCCGGGATTCCCGGACTGCTCGGCGAAACGGTCACTCATCCCCAGGCCGCCATCGCCGCCCTGCTCGGCATCGTCACCATCGTGCTGAGCTTTCTGTGGAAGAAGATGCCGGGCCCGGTCAAGAAGATCCCGGCCGCGCTCGTCGCCGTCGGCATCGGCATCGCGGTGGCCGCGCTGCCCGGCGTGAACGTGAAGACCCTCCAGGTCGGGAATCTGCCGGCCGCCGTGCGGATGCCGGGACCCGAGCAGTTCGCGGGGCTGGCGGACGCGGCGATCATCTCGTCCGTCCTCACCTTCACGGTCATCGCGTCGGCGGAGAGCCTGTTCACCGCCGCCGCCGTGGACCGGATGCACAGCGGGCCGCGCACCCGTTACAACGCCGAACTCATCGCTCAGGGCGCCGGCAACACCGTGGCCGGCATCCTCGGGGCGCTCCCCATCACCGCGGTCGTCGCACGCAGTTCGGCGAACGTGCAGGCGGGCGCCACGACCCGGCTCTCCCGCGTCCTGCACGGCCTGTGGCTGCTCGCCTTCGCGCTGCTGCTGCCCCAGGTCCTCGCGCTGATCCCGATCTCGGTACTGGCCGGGGTCCTCGTGCACAGCGGCTGGAAGCTGTTCGCGCCCGAGGAGTTCCCGAAGATGTGGCGCCAGGACCGGGGCGAGTTCGCCGTCATGACCCTCACCACGCTGGTCATCGTGGCGACCGCGCTGCTCGAAGGCGTCCTGATCGGGCTCGCCGCCGGGATCGTGCTGGCGGCGCTGCGCATGTCGCAGACGGTCATCAGGCAGCACCTCGACGAGGACACGGCCAAGGTCGTCATGGCCGGCAACGCCACCTTCCTGCGGCTGCCGCAGGTGATCGAGGCACTGGAGGCCGCCGCCGCGTCGGGCAGGCCACGGATCCGGCTGGATCTGACCGGGGTGACCCATCTGGACCACGCCTGCCGCAACCAGGTCGAGGACTTCACCGCGCAGCAGCGGGGGCTGGGGCTGCGGGTGGAGCTGCTGATGCCGGGGCCGGCGAAGGCGGGGCCCGCGGAGACTGGGCCCGTCGGCCGGGCCGGGGCGATGGCGTCCGCGCCGGGTTCCGGGGGCGCGGACACACCGTCCGCGCGGGATTCCGGGGCCGGGGCGATGACCTCCGCGTCGGGGGCTTGGGCGCAAGCGGCGGCCCCAGGGTCCTGGACCGAAGCATCGGCGCCGGGCTCCTGGGAGGAGGCGAGGACGTCGGGCTCTTGGGAGGAGGCAAGGCCGCCTGCGTCGCCCCCGGCGGGCGCGGCGGGCGCGGCGGAGTCGTTCCGTCAGGGCTACCGCCACGGGTCGCGGGGCTACCGCACAGCGCCGCTCCCCAGGCGCCGCCGCGCCGCTGCCCCCGTCGAGGAGAGCGCCCCGGTGGAGGCACCCGCCATGGCCGAGGCGCCCGCGACGGCCGAGGCACCCGCCCCGGCGCCGAGCCCCACCGCCGAGTGGTTCTACCTGGACACGAGCCTCAGCGACCCCGACGACTGCGCGGGACGCCTAGGCTGAGGCCACTCCACTTGTCCGTCTGCGGAGGGAGCTGGGCCATGGCCGACTGGAACACGAGCGACATCCCCGATCAGCGGGGGCGCGTCGTCGTGGTCACCGGCGCCAACAGCGGGCTCGGGTACGTCACGGCCCGCGAGCTGGCGCGCAAGGGGGCGCGGGTGGTGCTCGCGTGCCGGAGCGAGGCACGGGGTGCCGAGGCCGGGGACCGACTGGCCGCCGAACTGCCGGGCGCCGAGGTGGAGCTCGGGCGGCTGGACCTCGGGGACCTCGGCTCCGTAAGGGACTTCGCGGCCTGGTTCCCGTACGAGCGGCTCGATCTGCTGGTCAACAACGCCGGGGTGATGGCGCTGCCGTACGGGACGACGGCGGACGGGTTCGAGACGCAGTTCGGCGTCAACCACCTCGGGCACTTCGCGCTCACCGGGCTCCTCCTGCCGACGCTGCTCGGCACGCCCGGCGCGCGGGTGGTGACGGTCTCCAGCGGCATGCACGCCCTCGCCAACATCGACATCCACGACCTCAACGGCGAGCGCCGCTACCGCCGTTGGATCGCCTACGCGCGCTCCAAGACCGCCAACCTGCTCTTCACGCACGAGCTGACTCGCAGGCTGGCGGCGCACGGGTCGGAGGTGCTCGCAGCCGCCGCCCATCCGGGGTACGCGGCCACCAATCTGCAGACCGCCGGGGTGCGGATGGAGGGGCGCCGCGCCGCCGAGCGGATCGTGGAGCTCGGAAACAGGGTCCTCGCGCAGCCGGCGGAGGCCGGCGCCCTGCCCGTCCTGTACGCCGCGACCGCTCCCGAGGTGCGCCCCGACTCCTTCACCGGCCCGTCGTTCGCGGGGTGGCGCGGGGCGCCCGCGCCGTCCTGGCGGGCACCCTGGACCCTCAACGACGCGATGGGGGAGCGGCTTTGGTCCGCCTCGGAGCAGCTCACGGGTGTGACGTACGAGGCACTGAAGGTCTGACGAGCGTCGGAGACGACGAGGAACCCCCGCGAACCCGGGACGGACACGGCGGCCTCGGCCGGCTCGGCTGCCTCGGTGGCGGCGTCGCTACGAGGTACGCACCTCGTACGTGGCGATGCGGACCGACTCGTCGTCCAGGCACTGCCCCGACTCCAGGTCGAACCGCTGCTTGAGGAGCGGGGAGGCGACGAACGGGCGGCCCTGGTGGGTGCCGGTGAGGCCGCGGGACAGGACGGCCGCGCCGCTGAACGGGTCGCGGTTGTCGATGCCGTACACACGGCCCGCGCGGTCGAGGAAGAGGGCCACCTGGCAGCCGTCGGGCAGCAGCGCGGCCACCCCGCGTCCCGGCGTCAGCAGGGACAGGTCGCAGATGGACAACCAGTCTCCCCCCAGGCTGAGGTGAACCTTCAGGGCGGTCGTCTCGGGTGCCAGGGTCATCGCTGGGCGCTTCCTTCCAGGGGTCGGTGGCCGATGGTCAGCAGCGGCAGGTCGGGCTTGATCTGGTCGCGCTCGGGGACGAAGCCGACGACCGGGTCGGGGGTGTCGGGCGCGTTGACGAACGACACGAACCGGGCCAGCTTCTCGGGGTCGTTGATGGTCTCGGTCCACTCGTCGCGGTAGTTCGCCACGTGTGCCGTCATCAGTGATTCCAGCTCCTCGCAGATGCCGAGCGAGTCGTGCACGACCACGTCGCGGATGTGGTCCAGGCCGCCGGGGATCCGCTCCAGCCAGACCGATGTGCGCTCCAGACGGTCGGCCGTACGGATGTAGAACATCAGGAACCGGTCGATGAGACGGACCAGTTCGGCGTCGGACAGGTCCTGGGCGAGCAGGTCCGCGTGGCGCGGGGTGGCGCCGCCGTTGCCGCCGACGTACAGGTTCCAGCCGTTGGCCGTGGCGATGATGCCGAAGTCCTTCGACTGGGCCTCGGCGCACTCACGGGCGCAGCCGGAGACCGCCGACTTGAGCTTGTGCGGAGACCTGAGGCCCCGGTACCGCAGCTCCAGGTCGATCGCCATCCGGACCGAGTCCTGCACGCCGTAGCGGCACCAGGACTGGCCCACACAGGACTTGACCGTGCGCAGCGACTTCCCGTACGCGTGACCGGACTCGAAGCCGGCGTCCACCAACCTGGTCCAGATGAGCGGGAGCTGTTCGACCCGGGCGCCGAACAGGTCGATGCGCTGGCCGCCCGTGATCTTCGTGTAGAGACCGAAGTCCCGTGCCACCTCGCCGATCACGATCAGCTTCTCGGGCGTGATCTCGCCACCGGGAATGCGCGGCACGATCGAGTACGAGCCGTTCTTCTGAAGGTTGGCGAGGAAGTGGTCGTTGGTGTCCTGGAGGGCCGACTGCTCGCCGTCGAGGACATAGCCGTTCGCGCCGATCGTCGGGGCCAGCGAGGCGATGATCGAGCCGACCGTCGGCTTGCAGACCTCGCAGCCGTCACCGCCGCGCGCACCCTCGCGCCCGTACCGGTCGAGCAGGCTCCGGTACGAGGTGATGCGCAGGGCGAGGACGATCTCGTACAGCTCCTCGCGGGTCTGGGTGAAGCAGCCGCACAGACCGTGGTCGACCTCGACGCCGCTCGCCGTCAGCTCGTCGTTGACGAGCTGGCCGAGGACCTTGACGCAACTCCCGCACCCGGTACCGGCCTTGGTGCACTTCTTGACCTCGGGGAGCGTCGTGCAGGAGTGCTCGGTGACCGCGCCGCGGATCGCGCCCTTGGTGACGTTGTGGCAGGAGCAGATGACGGCGGAGTCGGGCAGCGCGGAGGGTCCGAGGGCCACGCCGCCGCCCCCGCCCGCCGGCAGTACCAGCTGCTCGGGGGAGACGGGCGGCACGGAGCCGGTGAGCGCGCGCAGGGTGCCGTACGCGTCCGCGTCGCCGACCAGGATCCCGCCGAGCAGTTCGCCGTCCCGGCCGATGACCAGCTTCTTGTACGTGCCCGAGCGGGAGTCCGCGTAGACGACGTCGAGGCAGCCGGCGGTCGCTCCGTGCGCGTCGCCGAAGGAGGCGACGTCGACACCGAGGAGCTTCAGCTTGGTCGAGAGGTCGGCTCCCGTGAAGGAGGAGTCGGCGGAGGCGATCGTCGCGGCGGCCGTCTCGGCCATCTCGTACCCCGGCGCGACCAGCCCGTACACCCGGCCGTCCGCCGCGAGCGCGCACTCGCCGATCGCGAAGACGTGCGGGTCCTCGGTACGGCACTGCGCGTCCACCGCGATGCCGCCGCGCTCGCCGACCGGCAGTCCGCAGTCCCGCGCGAGCTGGTCCCGGGGGCGTACACCGGCCGAGAACACCACCAGATCCGTGGCGAGTTCGGAGCCGTCGGACAGCTTCATGCCGGTCACCGCGCCGTCGTCACCGGTGACGATCTCCTGCGTACCCGTGCCGGTGTGGACCGTCAGCCCCATGTCCTCGATGGTGCGCAGGAGCGCCGCGCCACCGCCGGCGTCCACCTGTACGGGCATCAGCCGCGGCGCGAACTCCACGATGTGCGAGGTGAGTCCGAGTCCCTTGAGCGCGCCGGCCGCCTCGAGTCCGAGCAGCCCGCCGCCGACGACGGCACCCGTGGTGGCCCGTGACTTCGCGTACGCCTCGATCGCGAGCAGGTCCTCGATCGTGCGGTAGACGAAGCAGCCCTCGGCGTCCTTGCCGGGGACCGGCGGCACGAAGGGGTAGGAACCGGTGGCGAGGACGAGGGTGTCGTACGCGATCACCAGCCCGGAGCGGGCCGTCACGGTCCGCGCCTCCCGGTCGACCGTCTCGGCCGGATCGCCGAGGCGCAGGTCGATGCCGTGCTCCGTGATGAACTCCGCGTCCGTCATGGAGAGTTCGTCGGGAGTCGTGCCCGAGAAGTACGAGGTCAGCTGGACCCGGTCGTATGCGGGGCGTGGCTCCTCGCACAGCACGACCACGCGGTGCGTGGCGGTCAGGCCGCGCTCGGCGAGCGCTTCGAGGAAGCGCTGGCCGACCATGCCATGGCCGACGAGCACGATCGTGGGGCGGTGGCCGGTCCCCACAAGTGCGGTCGTGGACATCAGGAGCCTCCATCGTTGGTGAGCAGGTGGTGCGGTGGTGCGGTGGTGCGGTGGAGCGGTGCTGCGGTGTCGCGGTGCTGCGGTGGTGCGTCGGCGGCGGCGGCGGGAGCGGAGCGGCTCTGCTCCCTCACAGCGCCGGGGGAGTGCCCCGACGGTGCCGAGTTCGCCGAACAGTCATGACCGCAGCGTGCGATGCCGGTGTTACCCGGCCGCATCACACCTGTTTCCCGGGGGGAACGCTGCCCTCAGCGGGGGCGCGGTGGAGGTGTGAGGGTTCGGCGCGGGCGTCGGGAGACCGGTGTGAGACGGGGACGTGGCGCCGGGCCGAACCTCAGAAGACCCTCAGGTCCGTGGACGGCACACCTACCCCGTCCCATAAGGTCCCGATCATGCCTGACATATCGCTGACCATGGTCGTCGTCCTGTGTTTCGCCGCGCTCGCGGCCGGCTGGATCGACGCGGTGGTGGGTGGCGGCGGGCTGTTGCTGCTGCCGGCGATGCTGCTCGGGCTGCCGGGCGGCACCCCGGCCGCGTACGCGCTCGGCACCAACAAGGCCGTGGCGATCGTCGGGACGGCGGGTGCGGCGGTGACGTACGCCCGCAAGACCCGGGTCGATGTGGGGACCGCCGTACGGATCGGCCTGGCGGCGCTCGCCGGGTCCACGGCCGGCGCGTTCGTGGCCGCCGGGCTGAGTACGGCCGTGCTGAAGCCGGTCGTCATGGTGGTGCTGCTCGGCGTCGGCACCTTCGTGATCCTGCGGCCCGCCTTCGGCATGGCCCCGTCGACCGAGCCCGTCTCGGTGCGCCGGATGCTCGCGGCGATCGGCCTCGCGGGCCTCGGCATCGGCTTCTACGACGGGCTCATCGGCCCCGGCACGGGGACGTTCCTGGTGCTGGCCCTGACCGCGCTCCTCCACCTCGACCTGGTGACGGCCTCCGCCACCGCCAAGATCGTCAACTGCTGCACCAACGCGGGTGCCCTCGCGACCTTCGCCTGGAAGGGCACGGTGTTCTGGCAGCTGGCCGCGCTGATGGCCGTCTTCAACCTCGTCGGCGGCATGGTCGGAGCCCACACGGCGCTGAAGAAGGGCAGCGGGTTCGTCCGGGTCGTGCTGCTGACCGTGGTGTTCGCGCTGGTCGCCAATCTGGCCTACAACCAGTGGATCGCGTAGCCCTCAACGGTCTTCGGACGGCTCCTCAACGGTCCTCGGACGGCCCCTCATCGGTCTTCGGACGGCTCCTCAACGGTCCTCGGACGGCAACTCAACGGCCCTCAGTGGCTGCCCGTCAGATGGGCGAAGACGACGACGTTCCCCTGATAACCCGTCGTCTTCGAGTAGCCGCCGCCGCAGGTGATGACGCGCAGTTCGGGGCGGCGGGCGGCGCCGTACACCTTCTCGTCGGGGAAGTTCCGGGCCTCGTACACCTCGACGGCGTCGACGGAGAAGACGGCCGTGGCTCCGTCGCGGCGCTGCACCTCTATGGAGCTGCCTTTCTTCAGGGCGCCGAGGTCGTAGAAGACGGCGGGCCCCTCCGCGTTGTCGACGTGCCCGGCGACGATCGCGGTGCCCGTCTCGCCGGGGGTGGTGCCCGCCTCGTACCAGCCCGCGAGGTTCTTCTTCTCGGCGGGCGGTACGTCCAGGCTGCCCTGCGGGGTGAGGAGGAGGCCCATCAGCGGGGCGTCGACGCGGATCGAGGGGATGCGGATGCGGTCGGGCGGGGAGGGCGGCAGCGCGGGCGCCGCGGACTGCTCGCGATCGGCACGGGCCGACGCCTGTGCGGCCGACGGCTGTGGTGGTGCGTGGCTCTCGGCGCCGCTGCCCAGCAGCCATGCGCCGGAGCAGAGGGCGGCCACGGTCACGGACGCTATGGCGATGTTGCCGAACCTGGGCACGCGCGCCTCCTGACTGGTCCCGTTCGCGCCCCACTGCCCCCTCCGGGCCGCGAGGGGCGTCGGACCCGGAGGGGGAGGGGACGGCGGTACCGGTGGACGGACAGCGGAGGGTGTCCGTCAGATCCCGTCGCCTCTCGCCCGGCGATGCAGGAGCCAGGTACCGCCCGCGGCGGCGACGGCAAGAGCCGCCACGCCGGCCGCGGTCTGTACGGGGTCGGTGCCGAGTGCGCCGCCGACCCCAGTCTTCACACTTCCTTTCGGCTGCACCTGCTGCTTGGTGGAGGTCAGTGTGACCATCAGGTCACCCGTCACCTGCCGGCCGCCGGAGCACTTCACGACGATCTCGTACGTCCCCGGCTGCGCGCTCGGCGGCACCCGGAACTGCCCGATGAGGTCATGCTCGTGCGCGCTGGGCGCCAGCGGGAAGGTGCCCGCGCCGACCGCGCTGGCGTCACCCGTGGCCGCGCCGCACGCCGCCGTGTTCGCCGTGATGGTGCCGCCGGGTACGACGGTGGACGGATACACCTCCAGGATGCCGCTGTCGCCGCCGTACGCGGGCGACGCGGCGAGGCCCGCGGCGCCGACGGCGAGCGCGGTGCCGGTCAGCAGACGGGCGGTACGTCGCATGGTGCTTGCTCCTCCGAGAGGGCACGGCCCGCGGCACCCCCATGTGCCGCTGCGTCGGTCGTGCCCCTGCCCTCCCGAGGTAAGTGGCACATGGCCGCGTCCGCTTCCTGACGGAACGTCAAAACTACGCAGAATGGGTGCAGGAGGGGCTCCCCGGAGATCGGCGCCAGGGGAAAAAGTGGCAGGTCACCGGGGTGGGACCGAGGTGTCGCGGAGAAGAACCGGAAGGGTGCGGGGGTGGGCTGTGAACGGGTGACCCGAGTGGTGTGCGGGGGTGCGGCCGAGGGGTTCGGCCGGGGGTGGGGTGCGGTCGGGCGCGGGGCGTGACTTGACCTCAAGATTGGTTGAGGTACCAGGCTGTGCGCCATGAAGACCACAACGACCGTGGAGTTGTCCTCCGCCCCCGTCTCTGCCCCTGTTCCTGTTCCTGTTCCTGCTCCCGCCGCCGCTGCGGCCGACGGCCCGGTCCGGGTCGCCGTCCTCGTCGGCAGCAACCGCCAGGGCCGCTTCGGGCCCGTCGTCGCCGAGTGGCTGCTCGGTCAGGTCCGTGAGCGCGACGACCTCGTGCCCGATGTCGTCGACGTGGCGGAGATTCCGCTGCCGACGACCATGTCCCCGTCCCCCGCGGCGACCGCCGCGCTCGCCGAGGTCACGCCGAAGCTGGCCGCGGCCGACGCGTTCGTCGTCCTCACTCCCGAGTACAACCACTCCTTCCCGGCCGGCCTGAAGAACCTCATCGACTGGCACTACGCCGAGTGGCGCGCCAAGCCGGTCGCCCTCGTCTCCTACGGCGGCGTCTCGGGGGGTCTGCGCGCCGTCGAGCACCTCCGTCAGGTCTTCGCGGAGCTCCACGCGGTGACGGTGCGCGACACGGTGTCGTTCCACGGCGCGAGCGCGGCGTTCGACGAACGGGGCCGGCCCCACGACCCCGCCGGTCCGTCCGCGGCGGCGAAGGTGATGCTGGACCAACTGGTGTGGTGGGCGCAGGCGTTGCGGGAGGCGAAGCGGACGAGGCCGTACGGAGGCTGACGGGCCGGAGCCTGCGGGCGAAATGCCCGCTCAGCCGGCCGGAGTGGAGCGGATGGCGGCGATGTCGAACTGGAGGCGGACCTTCTCGCTCACCATGGCGCCGCCCTCGGCCAGTCTGGCGTTGTAGGTCAGGCCCCAGTCGGAACGGTTGATCGTGGTGGTGCCGTCGAAGCCGACCCGCTCATAGCCGAACGGGTCCATGACGTGACCGATGTAGGTGAGCTCCAGGACGACGGGGCAGGTGGCGTTTCTTATGGTGAGGTCGCCGGCCATGCGGTAGACGTCCGGGCTCGCGAGTTGTACGGCCGTACTCGCGAAACGCAGGTGCGGATACCTCGCGGCGTCCAGGAAGTCGCGGCCGATCAGGTGGGCGTCGCGTTGTTCCACGCCGGTTTGGACGCTTGCGGTGGACAGCACTATCTCGGCCCGGGAACGAGCCGGGTTGCGGCCGTCGAAGTAGAGGCGGCTTTCGTATTCCGCGAAAGCCCCGCGCACGGTTGTCACCATGGCGTGCCGTACGGAGAACCCGATCCTGCTGTGTGCGGGGTCGATGACCCATTCTCCGCTCAGCGCCGCCAGGGCGGGATCCGGCGTGACGGTGGTAATGGGGGCGGAATAACCGGCGGGGGCCGTCGAACCGGCAGGGACTGTCGGAGCGGCGGGGGTGGTGGCGCGGCGGGGCGAGGAGTTGCGGCTGAACAGGTTCATGGTTCACCTGCCTACTGCACGGTATGTATTGCCGCAAGCCCTGATCGGGAGGTGAAGTTTTCGGGAAGCGTATTGGAGGATTTATGCGGCATGGCCGCCCGGTCCGCGACTACAGAATCCACACAGTCGCCGCAGAATCCTTCACAAGTGCCGACTTGTGCCATGTGGCGGCGCACGCGGAAATCATCTCGAACAATTCACCGAACCGCTGCACCACCGAACCGCTGCCTCGGTGCACCACCGAATCGGTGCACCACCGAACCGCTGCACTACCGAATCGGTGCATCGGTGCATCGGCGCATCGCGGAATCGGTGCATCGTCGAATCAGTGAATCGCCGAGTCGTTATTCGTCGGGCGCCTCGTCGCCGAGGCGCCGGAGCAGATTCAGCAAGGTCGTGCGCTCGGCTTCGGACAGTGGTGCGAAGCATTCGGCCAGTACCTCCTCGGCGACCTGGTGCCCCGCCTTCAGGGTCTTCTCGCCCAACGGGGTCAGGTGGTGCTCGATGCGCCGGCCGTGACCCGGACGGCGTTCGACCATGCCCTGGGTCACCAGCCGGCCGGCGAGGGTGCCGAACGCCTGCTCGCTCTGGAACGTCGCCGCGGCCAGCGCGCGGGCGGACGCCCCCGGTGAGCGGCTGATCGCGCGCAGCGCGTCCCACTGGGCGAGCGTCGTGCCGACGCCCGCCAGTCGACTGTCCAGCGCCCGGTGCTGACGGTACTGGGTCTGCTTGACGGCTCTTCCGAGAAGGTGCAGTTCAGCGGCCATGGGTCCAGGTTAGCACCTGACTAAGCTTGCTTATATAAACATGCTTAGTTAGGGTCCTGGTATGACTTCCGAACTGCCCTTCACCCTGTCCGAGGCCGGCACCGGCCGGCCCGTGCTGATCCTCCACGGCGGCGGCGGCCCGGCCACCGTCGCGCCCCTCGCCGGCCACCTCGCGCGAACCGCGCACACCCTCGTCCCCACCCACCCGGGCTGGAACGGCACCCCGCGCCCCGACCGGTTCGCCGGCGTCGACGACATCGCCCTCGCCTACCTGCGCCACCTCCAGGACCGGGGGCTGCGGGACGTGCTCGTCGTCGGCTCCTCCCTGGGTGGCTGGATCGGCGCCGAGCTGGCCGCGCGCGACGACCTCGGAATCATCACCGGGCTCGTCCTGATCGACGCCGTCGGCATCCAGGTCGACGGCGAACCGGTCAGGGACTTCTTCGCCCTCGACGCGCGCGGAGTCGCCGAGTACTCCTACCACGACCCCGACCGCTTCTACGTCGATCCCGCCGACATCCCCGCCGGGCAACTCGCCGCCCGTCAGGCCAACATGGCGACCATGCGCGCACTCGCGGGCGACCCGTACATGCACGACCCCACCCTCCGCGGCCGCCTGGCCCGCGTCCCGGTCCCCACCCTGGTGCTGTGGGGGGAGAGCGACCGGATCGTCACCCCCGCCTACGGGCGCGCGTACACCGATGCCTTCCCTGACGCCCGGTTCGAAGTCATCCCCAAGGCGGGCCACCTGCCCCAGCTCGAACAGCCGGAAGCCACCTTCGCCGCGATCGACGCGTACCTCGCGCGCTGAGCGGGCCCGCCGCGGCGCGCGAACGGCCGCCTCGACCCGAAGGTGAGACGGCCGTATGCAGCGGTGATACGGGGGTACCGGGGGGAACTCCGAGGGCTCAGCCCACGGACACGGCGCTCCACGCGGCGGCCACCGCGTTGTACTCCGTGCTGCCGGCGCCGTACAGGTCCTTCGCCGCGCTCAGTGTCGCGGTCCGCGCCCCGGCGTAGTTCGTCGAGGACGTCATGTAGACCGTCAGGGCCCGGTACCAGATCGCGCCGAGCTTGTCCCGGCCGATGCCCGTCACCGTGGAGCCGTTGCAGGTGGGGGAGTTGTAGCTGACGCCGTTGACGGTCTTGGCGCCGCTGCCCTCGGCGAGCAGATACGCGAAGTGGTTCGCGACCCCCGAGGAGTAGTGGACGTCCAGGTTCCCCACCGAACTGCTCCAGCAGTCCGCCGAGTTGCCGTCCTTCGACGGCTTGTCCATGAAGCGCAGGGCCGCCTTGCCGAAGCCGGAGCGGACGATCTTCTCGCCGATCAGGTAGTCACCGGCGTCGGAGGAGTTGTTCGCGTGGAACTCCACCAGGGTGCCGAAGACGTCGGAGGTGGCCTCGTTGAGGCCGCCCGACTCGCCCGAGTAGGTCAGCGCCGCCGTCTTCGACGTGACGCCGTGGGACATCTCGTGGCCGGCCACGTCCAGCGCCACCAGCGGGCCGAAGGTCGTCCCGTCACCGTCCCCGTACGTCATGCAGAAGCAACTGTCGTCCCAGAAGGCGTTGTTGTAGTTGCTGCCGTAGTGGACGCGGTTGTAGGAGCCCTTGCCGTCGCCGGCGATGCCGTTGCGGCCGTGGACGTTCTTGTAGTAGTCCCACGTCTCGTTCGTGCCGTACTGCGCGTCCACCGCCGCCGAGGAGCGGTCCGAAGCGGCCCCCGTGCCCCAGTGGTTGTCCGCGTCGGTGAAGAGGGTGGCGGGGGCGCGGCTGAAACAGATGCCCAGGATGCACAGATCCGTCTTGTTGGCCGCGTCGCCCGTGTACGTGTTCCCGCGCGTCGCGTCCTTGAGCTGGTACGTCGATCCGGACAGCGTCGACTCCAGCGCGACCGTGCCGCTGTAGAGGGACTTGCCGTCGCCCGTCGCCGTCTCGATGCTGTCCCAGGCGTCGATCTGCTTGCCGGAGCGGGCGTCGGTGAGGACCGTACGGGCGACCGGGTTGCCGAGCGAGTCCTGTCCCACCACGTTGGTGCGCCAGGCCAGTTTCGGCGCGCCGTGCAGGGCGTCGACGACGAGTTGGGGCTTGGCGGTCACCTTCTTCAGCAGCTCACCGGTGTTCGCGGCGCGCAGCGCGGCCGTGGCCAGGTCGGCGGCCTTCGGCGCGGAGAGGGCGGGCGTGATGTCGGCGAGCGAGATGGCGCGCCTGGTGGACCGGTCGGCGCCGCGGTAGGAGCCGTTCGGCGCCAGGTGGACGACGAAGTCGCCGCCCAGCACGGGGAGGTGGCGGTATGTGCGGTCGTAGCGCACATGCTGGCCGCCGTCCGCGTCAACGACGACATCGCGCACGCTGGTGCCCTGGGCGGCGGTGAGGCCCAGGCGTGCGGCCTGGTGCGTGAGCACCGCGGCCGCGTTGTCGATCACGGTGGCCCTGCTGGGGCCGGTGTCCGCGCCCGCGGTCGGGGCGAGTGCCGTGGCCAGCAGCGTGGCGGTCGCGGTGGCCACGCCGGCGGTGGCCCAGCGTGCGCAGAAGGATGTGACGGAGACACCCGGATGTGCCGTATTTGACTCAATCGGTCTCGTTGATAGGACGTACAGGGAGTGTGCGGGGAAGTGGGGGGTGGGGCGGTGGGGAGCGGGAGAGAGGGGAGTGGCGGATGAAATCGGCCACTGATGTCCGCTCAGATTTAAGGGGCCATGACATGTCATGTCCAGAGCGCGTGCGTGGAGATGTGTGAGAGGTGAGAATCGTTTCTGCAACGCTCCCGAGGAGGCCCCGGAGGGGCGCCGATCATGGTCACGGCGCACGGCGATGATGACCCGGTGACACTCCCCTTCTTCGTGTACGGCACCCTGCGCCCCGGCGAGCACAACCACGACCTCTTCCTTCGCGGACGCACGGAGTCCGAGGAGCCGGCCCGGCTGCGGGATGCCGTGCTCTACGAGGGGCCCGGATACCCGTACGCCGTGGAGGAGCCGGGCGCCGGGCCCGTGTGCGGGGAGTTGGTGACCGCGCTGCCCGAGGCGTACGGGGAACTGCTCGGGGCGCTGGACCGGCTGGAGGAGTACGTGCCGGGCGACCCCGGCAACCTGTACGAGCGGGTGGCCCTGCACGTCACCCGCGGCGACGGCGCGGCCGTACGCGCCTGGGTGTACGTGGCCGCGCCCGCCGTCGCGGCCCGGCTACGGGCGCGCGGCACGCTCATCGGGGGCGGCGACTGGCACGCCCGCCGCTGACGGCCCGTCCACTCCCCGGACCGTGCGGGTGCTCCGGCGTCGTTCCCGTCGTGCGGGTGCTCCGGTGTCGCTCCCCTCGTGCGGGTGACCGCGGGGGCGGTGGCCCGTGCGGCGTCACGGGCCGCCGGGGCGGCGCCCCTAACCTCGCCGCCATGACCGACAGCGACAAAAGCGACATCACTCGTCGACGGGTCCTCGCGCTGGGCGGCGCGGCAGCAGGCGCCGCCATGGGGCTCGGCATCAGCTCCTGCTCCTCGGACTCCGGCGCGCGCACGTCGGGTTCACCGGCGCACGGTGCCTCCGGCACCGACGTGTGCGTACTCAACTCCAGCGCCACGGAAGGGTCGTACTACCTGGACGGCGCGCTGTTCCGCCAGGACATCACCGACGGCAAGAAGGGCGTCCCGCTCACGGTGCGGCTGACCGTGCGCGACCGGACCGGGTCCTGTGCCCCGCTCGGGGACGCGGCCGTCGAGATCTGGCACTGCGACGCCGCGGGCCACTACTCCGGTTACCCGACCGCCGGCCCGGCCGGCACCGCGCCCGGGCCGGCCGGCGGGAGCACGGATACCAGCGGCGCGGACGAACGGACGTATCTGCGCGGCTACCGGACGACCGGCGACGACGGCACCGTCGAGTTCACGACGATCTTCCCCGGCTGGTACCCGCCGCGCGCCCCCCACATCCACGTCAAGGTGCACACCGGCGGCACGAGCACCGACCGTACCTACCAGGGCGGCAAGGTCAACTGGACCGGGCAGCTCTTCTTCGACGACCGATACGGCGACGAGGTCTACGGGACGTCCCCGTACACCGAGCACACCGGTACCCGCACCCGGCTCACCGAGGACACGGTCTACGCGGGCGGCGGCGCCAGGGACGGGCTGATGGCCGTCACCGGGGACGTGGTCAAGGGGTTCACCGGCACGCTGACGGTCGCCGTCGACCCGGAGGAGGAGGGCAGGGGCGCCGACACCGTCGGCGCGGGGAGCCCGCCGCCCGGCGGGGCACCGAGCGGGTCCCCGTCCACCGGGACGCCGAGCGGGCCCTCGCCCACCGCGACGCCGACCGTGACGCCCGGCGGCACGCCGACCCCGCCCCCGGACAGCGCCGCGAGCGCCTCGGCGACCGCCACGCCGTGAGCCACTCCCCGGCGGTCAGCCGCACCAACGGCACCGCCGGGGTCCGTGACGGTACGACCCGACTCCCGACTCGACGTCACCGGTCGGCGGCCAGCGCCTCGCCCACCCCTGGTTCCTTCGGCCCGAGGAACCGGGGATCCGGCTTGAACACCGCGTCCAGGGCGGCCTTGCCCGCCGCGAAGATCTCCCGGGTGCCCCCGTAGTACCAAGTGGCGTCGTGCTTGGCGTCGACGCCGATGCCGTACGAGTCGACCCCCGCCGCCTGGCACAGCGCGACCGCGCGACGGATGTGGAAGCCCTGGCTGATCAGGACCGCGTGGTTCACGCCGAAGATCTTCTTGGCGCGTACGCAGGAGTCCCAGGTGTCGAAACCGGCGTAGTCGCTGACGATGCGGCCGTCGGGGACACCGTGCCGCGTCAGGTACGTGCGCATCGCGTCCGGCTCGTCGTAGTCCTCGCGGCTGTTGTCGCCGGTGACGAGGACGACCTCGATGCGGCCCGCCCGGTACAGCTTCGCCGCCGCGTCGAGCCGGTGCGCGAGGTACGGCGACGGCTCGCCCGCCCACAGGCCCGCGCCGAAGACGACCGCCACCTCGGTGCGCGGCGCGTCCTCGGTCGTGCGCAGCCGGTCGCCCGCCACCGCGAACATCCAGGTGGCGGGGAGCAGCGCGAGCACGCACCCGAGCATCACGACCTGTACGGCCCGGCGCCGCCCGGCACGGGTGCGTGGCAGGCGCGGTCTGCGAATTCCCAGGCGCGGCAGGCCCATCGAAGGTGTCCCCCCAGGTCGACGGTGTCGGCAGTGGAGACGCGGCGAACGGTGATCCGGTTCGTGGCCGGGGCCGAGGTGCTCCTCACACCGTGGGCGCCGCCCGCGTGAAGCACCGGCAAACACCCGTTATCGCCGCGCAACGGCCCGGCAACCTCGTACCGTCAGGATCGGTCCATGACGGCGTCGAACCCTTCTCGCGACGAGTCCTCGTTCCGCCCCGGCGGTCGGCCGCCACGGGCCGTTCCCCTCGACAGTACGGCGCAACTCATGAACGCGATCAGCAGTCAGCTCGGCAGTCAGCTCAGTCTCGTCTCGCTCAACGGTGCCCGTCGGCCGGCGCCGCCCGCGCTCGTCCTCGTGGGCCACGGCAGCCGCGACCCGCGCGCCCTCAGCACCGTCCGCACCCTGATCGACCGGGTCCGCGAACTGCGCCCGCACCTGCCCGTGCACCTGGGCCACATCGAGCTGAACGAGCCCCTGCTGCCCGACACGCTCGCGGCTCTTCAGGACGACAGCCGGGCAGTCCTCGTACCGCTGCTGCTCAGCCGGGGCTACCACGTCAAGCAGGACATCCCCGACGCCGCGGCCGCCGCCACCCGGGTGCGCACCCATGTCGCCGCCCCGCTCGGCCCGCACCCCCTCCTCGTGGAGACCCTGCACGCCCGTCTGACCGAGGCCGGCTGGCGCACGCGGATGAGCGACTCGGCCCGCCGGGCGAGCGCTGTCGTACTCGCCGCCGCCGGGTCCCGCGACCCGGAGTCGGCCGTCGACACCCGCCGTATCGCCCAGCTCCTCGCCGAACGCCTCGGCGTTCCCGTCGTCCCCGCCTACGCCTCCGCGGCCGCGCCCACGGTGCCCGCCGCCCTGCGCGCCCTCGCCGCCCGCGGCCGCCACCGGGTCGCCGTCGCCTCGTACTTCACCGCCCCGGGCCGCTTCGCCACGGCGTGCGCCGAGGCCGCGCCCTGGATCGCCGCCGCCCCGCTCGGAGCCCACCCGGCGATGGCCCGCCTCGTCCTGCACCGCTACGACCAGACCCTCGCCGCCACCGGATCCGCCACCGGCCCCGCGTCCGTGCCGGCCCTGGCCACGGCCTGAAACGGACGCTGACGTCCCGATTGTCACTGCCTGCGTCTAGTGTCGGGGCATGGAAGGCACCACGCCCGGGACCCCGCAGGCATACGAGGACTACGAGGAAACCGTCTCGTACGAGGACGCCGTCACGCGCGTCGGCTACGACGAGAGCGCTGTCGAGCGCTGGGCCGTGGAGCCCGACAAACGGCCCGGGCGCACCGCCTTCCAGCGTGACCGCGCGCGCGTGCTGCACTCCTCCGCGCTGCGCCGTCTCGCCGGCAAGACCCAGGTCGTCACCCCGGGCACCCGCAGTCGCGCCTGGGACGCCAGCCCGCGCACCCGGCTGACCCACTCCCTGGAGTGCGCCCAGGTCGGCCGGGAGCTGGGCGCCGCCCTCGGCTGCGACCCCGACCTCGTCGAAGCGGCCTGCCTCTCCCACGACCTCGGCCACCCGCCCTTCGGGCACAACGGCGAACAGGCGCTCAACGAATTCGCCGAGGACTGCGGCGGCTTCGAGGGCAACGCGCAGTCTCTGCGGCTGCTGGCCCGCATCGAGCCCAAGCGTTTCGTCCGGTCCGAGGGCTCGGGCGAGCTGGTGAGCGTCGGGCTCAACCTCACCCGCGCCGCCCTCGACGCCGCCACCAAGTACCCCTGGCCGCGTCGCGCCCACCCCACGGACCCCACGTCACCGAAGTTCGGGGTCTACGAGGACGACCGCCCCGTCTTCGACTGGATCCGCAAGGGCGCCCCCGGCCACCGCACCTGCTTCGAGGCCCAGGTCATGGACTGGGCCGACGACGTGGCGTACTCGGTGCACGACGTCGAGGACGGCCTGCACGCCGGCCACATCGACCCCAACTGTCTGCACGCCGAGCCCGAGCGGCAGGCGGTCTTCGCCGTCGCCATCGGCCGGTACGTGCCCGCCGACACCGACCCCGCCGAGCTGGCCGAGGCCCTCGACCGGCTCCTCGACCAGGAGTGGTGGCCGCACGGCTACGACGGGTCGGCCGTCGCCCAGGCCCGGCTGAAGGACGCCACCAGCCAGCTCATCGGCCGCTTCTGCCTGGCGGCGGAGGGCGCGACCCGGGCGGCGTACGGCAGCGGCCGCCTGACGAGATACGCGGCCGAACTCGTCGTACCGCGCGCGGCCCGTCTGGAGTGCGCGGTCCTCAAGGCGGTCGCCGACTGGTACGTCATGCAGCGCGCCGAACAGGAGCGGCTCCGCGCCGATCAGCGTGTCGTCGTCGCCGAGCTGGCCGAGGCGCTCACCGCCCGCGCGCCGGAGGGGCTCGACCCGCAGTTCTGGGCGCTGTTCGACGAGGCGGCGGACGACCGGGCACGCAAGCGGGTGATAGTCGACCAGATCGCCTCACTGACCGACGTCGCGGCACGGTCGCTGCACGCGAGGCTCACGGGGCATCTGTGACCTGGGGGACCCCAGGAGGTCTCTGGGTGCTCCTGCCGCCGTGAAATCGGTGTCAGTGTGACCCAGCGTGGCCTGATCGGGCCACTCCCTCTTCCCCCATCACGCTGCGTGCGGGACGCTCGCATGTGGCGACATCCTTACGAGGAGGAATCAAGTGGTCGACGCGGATCAGACATTCGTCATCGTCGGAGGAGGTCTGGCCGGCGCGAAGGCGGCCGAGACGCTCCGCGCGGAGGGGTTCACCGGGCGGGTGATACTGATCTGTGACGAGCGTGACCACCCGTACGAGCGCCCACCGCTGTCCAAGGGGTATCTGCTCGGCAAGGAGGAGCGCGACAGCGTCTTCGTCCACGAACCCGCCTGGTACGCGCGGAACGACATCGAGCTGCACCTCGGCCAGACCGTCGACGCGGTCGACCGCGCCGCGAAGACGGTCCGCTTCGGCGACGACGGCACCCTGGTGCACTACGACAAGCTGCTCCTCGCCACCGGCGCCGAGCCCCGCCGCCTCGACATCCCGGGCACGGACCTCGCCGGGGTCCACCATCTGCGACGCCTCGCCCACGCCGAGCGGCTCAAGGGCGTCCTCGCCGCCCTCGGCCGGGACAACGGGCACCTCGTCATCGCGGGCGCCGGCTGGATCGGCCTGGAGGTCGCGGCGGCGGCCCGCGAGTACGGCGCGGAGGTCACCGTCGTCGAGCACGGGCCGACCCCGCTGCACGGCGTTCTCGGCCCCGAGCTGGGCCAGGTCTTCGCCGAGCTGCACCGTGAACACGGCGTCCGCTTCCACTTCGGCGTCCGGCTGACCGAGATCGTCGGGCAGGACGGCATGGTGCTGGCCGCGCGTACGGACGACGGCGAGGAGCACCCGGCGCACGACGTGCTCGCCGCGATCGGCGCCGCCCCGCGCACCGGTCTCGCCGAGGCCGCGGGCCTGACGCTCGCCGACCGCGCCCACGGCGGCGGTATCGCGGTCGACGGGCGGCTGCGCACCTCCGACCCCGACATCTACGCCGCCGGCGACGTCGCCGCCTTCCACCACCCCCTCTTCGACACCCGGCTGCGCGTCGAACACTGGGCCAACGCGCTCAACGGCGGGCCGGCGGCGGCGCGCGCGATGCTCGGCCGCGACCTCACGTACGACCGGATGCCGTACTTCTTCTCCGACCAGTACGACCTGGGGATGGAGTACTCGGGCTGGGCACCCCCGGGGACGTACGACCAGGTGGTGATCCGCGGGGACGCGGGCAAGCGGCAGTTCATCGCGTTCTGGGTGAAGGAGGGGCGGGTGCTGGCCGGGATGAACGTGAATGTGTGGGACGTCACGGAGCCGATCCAGGCCCTGATCCGCTCCGGAACCCCGGTGGACACGGAGGCCCTGGCAAACCCGCACGTCCCACTGGAGACCCTGACCCCCTGACACAGGACCGCGCCCTGGGAACCCGTCGCGCCCTGGGGTCCGGGCCCCGGCCGCGTCGCGGAGACCCCGGCCGCGACGCGGAGCGGAGACCCCGACTGCGCCCCGGAGCCGGCGGTCCGCCTCCGTGCTGTGGTTCCCCGGGGGCGGCGCGTCCGACGGTGGCTGTGCGGCGAGCAGCGCCTGGGACCCCCCGGCGTGGAGGTCGTCGTGTCCCCGAGCCGCGGTCCGCCTCCGTCCTGTGATTCTGGGGGGCGGCGCGTCCGACAGCCGCTGCGCGGTGGGCCGCCCCCGGTCGGGAGGGCCGTCGCGTCAGGAGTGTCGGTGCGCCCCCGTAGAATTCACGCGTGGCAGGACGGATCAACGACGAGGACGTGAAGGCGGTTCGGGACGCGGTCCCGATCGACGCCGTCGTCTCCGAGTACCTCCAGCTGCGGAACGCGGGCGGCGGCAACCTGAAGGGCCTGTGCCCGTTCCACGACGAGAAGTCACCGTCCTTCCAGGTCAGCCCGAGCAAGGGACTCTTCCACTGCTTCGGCTGCCAGGAGGGCGGCGACACCATCACGTTCGTGATGAAGGTCGACCACCTCACCTTCTCGGAGGTGGTCGAGCGCCTCGCCGCCCAGGCCGGCATCACCCTGCGCTACGAGGAGGGCGGATACAACCCCTCCCACCAGCGCGGCGAGCGCATCCGCCTGGTCGAGGCCCACAAGATCGCCGCCCAGTTCTACATCGAGCAGCTCGACACCGGCTCCGAGGCCGACACGGGCCGCAAGTTCCTCGCCGAGCGCGGCTTCGACCAGGCCGCCGCCGCACACTTCGGCGTCGGCTACAGCCCCCAGGGCTGGGACCACCTCACCCGCTATCTCCGCGGCAAGGGCTTCACCGACAAGGAGCTGCTCCTCTCCGGCCTCTCCCAGGAAGGCCGCCGCGGCCCCATCGACCGCTTCCGCGGCCGGCTGATGTGGCCGATCCGCGACATCGGCGGCGACGTGGTCGGCTTCGGCGCGAGAAAGCTGTACGAGTCCGACAACGGACCCAAGTACCTCAACACCCCCGACACCGCGATCTACCGGAAGTCCCAGGTCCTCTACGGCATCGACCTCGCCAAGAAGGACATCGCCAAGGTCAGCCGGGCGGTCGTGGTCGAGGGCTACACGGACGTCATGGCCTGCCACCTGGCCGGCGTCACCACCGCGATCGCCACCTGCGGCACGGCCTTCGGCACCGACCACATCAAGATCCTCCGCCGGCTGCTGATGGACAACGGCAGCGCACGCGTGATCTTCACCTTCGACGGCGACGCGGCGGGCCAGAAGGCCGCCCTGCGCGCCTTCGAGGACGACCAGAAGTTCGCCGCCGAGACCTACATCGCCATCGCACCCGACGGCATGGACCCCTGCGAGCTGCGCCTCGCGAAGGGCGACGAGGCGGTCGCCGACCTGGTCGAACCCCGTACGCCGCTCTTCGAGTTCGCGCTGCGCCAGATCGTCGCGCGCTACGACCTGGAGACCCCGGCGGGCCGCGCCGCCGCACTGGACGAGTCGGCGCCGATCGTGGCCCGCATCAAGAACAGCGGCGCCCAGCACGAGGTCGCCGTCCAGCTCGCGGGCATGCTCGGCATCCTCGACACCCAGTTCGTGGTCAAGCGGGTCAGCCAGCTGGCGCGTTGGGCGCGCGACCGGGGCGGCAAGGGCCCCGCCCCCGCCCAGCAGCGCCCCCAGCAGTCGTACGCGGCCGTCCAGGTCCCCTCGGGCCCCGCCCTGCACCTCCGCAACCCCGTCTACGCCACCGAGCGCGAGCTGCTCAAACTCGCCCTCCAGCGCCCGGAGCTGGTCTCCCCGGCCTTCGACGCGTACGGGATCGACGAGTTCACCGCCCCGCAGTACGCGGCCGTACGGGAGGCGATCATCGAGGCGGGCGGCGCGGAGTACGGCGTCCAGGACCCGCAGGAGTACCTGGTCCGCGTCCGTGAGGTCGCGCCGGACGACACGGTGCGCGCCATGGTCACGGAGCTGGCCGTCGAGGCGATCATGCGCCGGACGGTCGACGAGGCGTACGCGGGCGACCAGCTGGTCACCGTGCGCCGCCGCGCGGTGGAGCGGCGCGTGCGCGAGGTCCAGGGCAGCCTGGCCCGCCTGAGCGCGGGCGGCGACCCCGCCCAGCTGGCCGCCGTGCAGAACGAGTTGTGGGTGCTCCAGCAGTACGACCAGGCGCTGCGCGAGCGAGGCGCCCAGGCGCTCTGACCGGGCCCGGCCTCAGACCTCCGGCCGCCCGTCGAACGTCGGCGCCACGGCCCGCACCAGCCGGTCCGCGAAGAGCTGCTCGTCGTCGGTGAACTGCGGATACTCCTTGACGAAGTGGTTCCACTCGACGTACCCGACCGCCTCCACCACGTCCTCCAGGAGGATCTTCTCGCGGAACGGGTAGGGCCACTCGCCCGAGAGCCGGAACACCTCGTGCAGCAGCTCGTACGGGAGCGGATGCCGCTCGGCCAGGAGGACGGCGTCGTACAGGTCCTTGCCCTGCGCGTACATGTCGTTGATCACCCACATGAGCTTCCAGGCCAGCGACAGCGCGGGCGTCGCCGCCTGCACGATCGCGCCGCCGGGCAGCTCCACCGGCTCGGCCGGCTCCGGCAGCCGCTCGTTGAAGACGAAGTCGAGCTGGACATGGCCGCCGGGCAGCCCCGGCGTGGACCAGGGCAGGACCATACGGCGGCCCGGCACCCGCTCATAGGTCCAGATGTCCTCCACCACCGCCCCCCGCGCCGAGATCCCCAGACGCGGCCCGCGCTCCGCGGCCAGCTCCTCGGCAGCCGCCGCGATCCCTTCGAGCATCCGGTCCGTGCGGCCGTCGCCGATCTTCCATGTGTGCGGTACGACGACGAAGTCCAGGTCGCCGGGCTCGCGAGCGGCGTCGCCGAACCACGCCGACATCAGCACGCTGCCGCGCAGCACCAGCGCGTCGACCCAGGCCGAGTCGGCGATCGCGGCCAGGACGAGCTCCAGGGCCCGGCGTCGCGCGGCCCGCCAGGCGTCGCCCCTGGTCGGGTCGGTGAAACCGGGGTCGGTCGCCCGGTAGGCGTTCTCGTACTGCTTCAGGGCCGGGTCGAAGACCGGGCGCTGCGTCACCTCGTCCGCGACCACCGGGCGCAGCGTCCGGGGCAGCTTCGCCGCCTCGCGGGTGGCGTCGTCCAACGGCACCCGCGGCAACTCACCGCTCGCCCAGCCGAAGCCCCGCCACGTCCCGCTCATCCCCGCACCTCCTGCGGTACCGCTGTCGCTGCCCCTGTTGCTGCCGCTGCCGCTGCCGCCGTCCACCGGCCGCCGACTTCCTCGATCCACCCGTCGTCGACGGAGACATCACTGTCGAAGAGCACGAACTCCCGCTCCACATCGACCACTTCAAGCCCGTCCAGCTCCCGGAGCAACCGCTCCAGCGCCCGCCCGGCCCCCTCCGCGTCCACGCCCCGGCACCGCTGTGTCACGAACCGCTCGTGCCACCCGCCGCCGTGCGCCCGCCGGGCGTTCCACGACAGATGCGCGCCGTGCGGGACGACCCGCGCCGCGAGCGCGCCGAGGTCGCTGCCGGCCGCCAGCAGCAGCTTCACATGATGCTCGAAGTACCGTTCCCCGCCGCACGGTTCGCGGGGCACCTCGGGCGCCCACGGCGTCGACTCGATCTTGACGCGGACGGGTTCGAAGCCGTCCGCCCGCAGCCGCGCCGTCACTTCGTCCGCCCGCGCGGATTCGTCGGCGTACGACGGGGAACCCGTCAGGGTGAGCATGGGCTGCGAGGGCATCCGGCCCCGCGCCAGCACGATGTGCGTCAGCTTGAGACCGGCCGCGGCCGCCCAGCGGCTGAGCCGTCCGGACTCGGCGGCGCCGTCGCAGCGGACGGTCACGTGGGTTTCGTAGCGGGAACCGGGCACCTGGGGATCGTGCCAGATCAGGGCACGAACAAGCACTCGGGTTTCCCCCGAGGGTCAGCACGTGGTCACGGAACGGACGCAAAAAGTCACCGCACGCCCCTCGTGGCGGCGATGTGTCGTACTCCACACTGGGTTCCGGTGCCTGAGTCCTCGGAGCGCGGCCGGCCCGCCCACAGCGGGTCCCACACCCCCGCGGTTCCGCTCAACGACTACGGGATGGTCGGCGGTGAGGCCGTCGACCCCATCCCCGACGTACCGCTGCCGCATCTCCCAGCAGCGACATTCCTGGAGGTCGCCCCCGTGCAGACCCAGACCCTCGCCCAGACCGACATCAGTGCCGAAAACGCGGAGCCGGACGCGGAGACCGACGTCATCGCGGCGGTACCCGCGCAGAGCCGGGCCGCGCACCACCCCGAGACGGAGACGGAGCCCACGGCCCCGCCCGAGCCGGACGAGCCGCCGGCCGGCGCGGTGGAGAGCGTCGACGTCGTGGAGACGGTCGAGCTCGTCGAGGCACCGGAGCCGCCCGCGCCGCGCGCCCGCAGCAACGACACCGGTGGCCCTTCCTCCGACCTGTTCCGCCAGTACCTGCGCGAGATCGGCCGCATCCCGCTGCTCACGGCCGCCGAGGAGGTCGAGCTCGCCCGCCGCGTCGAGGCCGGCCTGTTCGCCGAGGAGAAGCTGAGCAGCACCCCCGATCTCGACTCCCAACTCGGCCTGGATCTCGACAAGCTGGTCGTCATGGGCCGGATGGCCAAGCGCCGTCTGATCGAGGCCAACCTGCGGCTCGTCGTCTCCGTCGCCAAGCGGTACGTGGGCCGCGGCCTGACCATGCTCGACCTCGTCCAGGAGGGAAACCTGGGCCTGATCAGGGCAGTCGAGAAGTTCGACTACGCGCGCGGCTACAAGTTCTCGACGTACGCGACCTGGTGGATCCGCCAGGCCATGTCCCGCGCCCTCGCCGACCAGGCCCGCACCATCCGGGTCCCCGTCCATGTCGTCGAGCTGATCAACCGCGTGGTCCGCGTCCAGCGCCGCATGCTCCAGGAACGGGGCTACGAGCCGACCCCGGAAGAGGTCGCCGCCCACCTCGACCTGCCGGGCGAACGCGTCAGCGAGGTACTGCGCCTCGCCCAGGAACCGGTGTCGTTGCACGCCCCGGTGGGCGAGGAGGACGACGTGGCCCTCGGCGACCTGATCGAGGACGGCGATGCCACGTCACCCGTGGAGTCGGCCGCGTTCCTGCTGCTCAGGGAGCATCTGGACGCGGTCCTGTCGACGCTCGGCGAGCGGGAGCGGAAGGTCGTCCAGCTCCGCTACGGGCTGGCCGACGGCCGCCCCCGCACACTGGAGGAGATCGGGCGCATCTTCGGCGTCACGCGTGAACGCATCCGCCAGATCGAGTCGAAGACCCTGAACAAACTCCGCGACCACGCGTTCGCGGACCAGCTGCGGGGCTACCTGGACTGAAAGGGGGCCGCCGTGCGGCGGCCCCCTCGGCCCAGGAGGTCAGTCCACCTCGGCCACGGCCTGCGCGAACTGCGCCTGGTACAGCCGCGCGTACGCCCCGTCCGCGGCGAGCAGTTCGGCATGCGCCCCCTGCTCGACGATGGACCCGTTCTCCATCACCAGGATCGTGTCGGCGTCCCGGATCGTCGACAGCCGGTGCGCGATCACGAACGACGTACGGCCGTGTGCGAGCTTCGCCATCGCCTTCTGGATGAGCACCTCGGTACGGGTGTCGACCGAGCTGGTGGCCTCGTCCAGGACCAGGATCACCGGGTCGGACAGGAACGCCCGGGCGATCGTGATGAGCTGCTTCTCACCCGCGCTCACCCCGGACCCCTCGTCGTCGATCACGGTGTCGTAGCCGTCCGGCAGCGTACGGATGAACCGGTCGGCGTGCGCGGCGCGCGCCGCCTCCTCGATCTCCCCGCGGGTGACGTCACGCGCGGCGCCGTACGCGATGTTGTCCGCGATGGTGCCGCCGAACAGCCAGGTGTCCTGGAGCACCATCCCGATCCCGGCCCGCAGTTCGTCCCGCGACATCTTCGCGACGTCGACCCCGTCGAGCGTGATCCGCCCGCCGCTGACCTCGTAGAACCGCATGAGGAGATTGACCAGCGTGGTCTTGCCGGCGCCGGTGGGACCGACGATCGCGACCGTGTGCCCCGGCTCCACCTTCAGCGACAGGTCCTCGATCAGCGGCTTCTCGGGGTCGTACCGGAACGAAACGTTCTCCAGCGCGACCCGGCCCCGCAGCTCCTTCGGACGCACGCCCGGCACCGGGTCGGCCTGCTGCTCGTCCGCGTCGAGCAGTTCGAAGATCCGCTCGGCGGAGGCGACGCCCGACTGGACCAGGTTGGCCATCGACGCGACCTGCGTGAGCGGCATCGAGAACTGCCGCGAGTACTGGACGAACGCCTGCACATCACCGATCGACAGCGAGCCGGACGCGACCCGCAGGCCACCGACCACGGCCACCAGCACATAGTTCAGGTTCGACACGAACATCATCAGCGGCTGCATGACCCCGCTGTTGAACTGCGCCTTGAAACCGGCCTCGTACAGCTTCTCGTTCTCCTCGGCGAACTGCGCCGCCGACTCCTCCTGCCGCCCGAACACCTTCACCAGCGTGTGGCCGGTGTACATCTCCTCGATGTGGGCGTTGAGCTTGCCGGTGGTGCGCCACTGCTGCACGAAGTGCGGCTGCGACCGCTTACCGACGCGGGTGGCGACGAAGAAGGAGAGCGGCACGGTGACCAGCGCCACGAGTGCCAGCAGCCACGACACCCAGAACATCATCGCCAGCACGCCGACGATCGTGAGCAGCGAGTTGATGAGCTGACCCATCGACTGCTGGAGCGTCTGCCCGATGTTGTCGATGTCGTTGGTCGCCCGGCTCAGCACCTCGCCGCGCTGCCGCTTGTCGAAGTACGACAGCGGCAGCCGCGACAGCTTCGACTGCAGGTCCTCGCGCATGCGGTAGACGGTCTTGTTGACGGCCCGGTTCACCAGCCGGGTGGCGACCGCCATCAGCAGGCCGGCCACCAGGAACGTACAGAGCGCGAGCAGCAGTACGTTGCCGACGGCGGTGAAGTCGATGCCCTTGCCCGGGGTGAAGTCCGTCCCCGAGAGCATGTCGGCGACGCCGCCCTCGCCCCGCTCGCGCATGGACTGAAGGACCTGCTCCTTGGTGGCCCCGGCGGGCATCTGCCGCCCGATGATCCCCGCGAAGACCAGGTCGGTCGCCCTGCCGAGGATCTTCGGTCCGACCACCGAGAGCCCCACGCTCACGACCACGGCGACCAGCATCCCCGCCATGGTCGCGCGCTCGGGCTTGAACTGGGAGAGGAGCCGTTTGCCCGACCCCTTGAAGTCCATCGAGTGCTGATCAGGGCCGCCCCCGGCCATCATCCGCCCCATCGGCCCTGCCATCAGGCAGCCTCCGCTTCCGTCAGCTGGGAGAGCACGATCTCCCGGTAGGTCTCGTTGCCCGCCATCAGCTCGTGGTGGCGGCCGGTGCCGACGACGCGGCCCTCGTCGAGGACCACGATCCGGTCGGCGTCCCGGATGGTCGACACGCGCTGGGCGACGATCACGACGGTCGCCTCGGCGGTCTCGCGCGCGAGCGCCGCCCGCAGGGCCGCGTCGGTCGCGTAGTCGAGCGCGGAGAACGAGTCGTCGAAGAGGTAGATCTCCGGGCGCTGCACCAGGGTGCGGGCGATCGCGAGCCGCTGCCGCTGACCGCCCGACACATTCGTGCCGCCCTGCGCGACGGGGGAGTCGAGGCCGTTGTCCAGCCGCTCCACGAAGTCCTTGGCCTGCGCCACCTCCAGCGCGTGCCACAGCTCCTCGTCGGTCGCGTCCGGGTTCCCGTACCGCAGGTTCGTGGCGACGGTGCCCGCGAAGAGATACGGCTTCTGCGGTACGAGGCCGACGGTCCTGGCGAGCAGCTTCGGCTCGAGGGTCGTCACATCCACACCATCGACGAGCACGGCGCCGTCGGTGGCGTCGAACAGCCGGGGGACCAGCCCCAGCAGCGTGGACTTGCCACTGCCGGTCGACCCGATGACGGCGGTCACCTCGCCGGGCCGCGCCGTCAGCTCGATGGCCTTGAGCACCGGCTCCTCGGCACCCGGGTAGCGGAACCCGGCACCCCGGATCTCCAGGTACCCGTGCCGCCGCAGCTCGACGACGGGCGCGGTCGGGGGAACGACACTGCTGGAGGTGTCGAGGACCTCCTGGATGCGCTCGGCGCAGACCTCCGCGCGCGGCACCATCATGAACATGAAGGTGGCCATCATCACGGACATCACGATCTGCATCAGATAGGCGAGGAACGCGGTCAGGTCGCCGATCTGCATGCCGCCGCTGTCGATGCGGTGCGCACCGAACCAGACCACGGCGATCGACGACACGTTCACCACCGTCATGACGATGGGGAACATCAGCGCGAGCATGCGCCCGGTGCCCAGGGACACCTCGGTGAGGTCGGTGTTCGCGCCCCGGAAGCGGTCCTTCTCGTAGTCGTCGCGGACGAAGGCGCGGATGACACGGTTGCCGGTGATCTGCTCGCGCAGCACCCGGTTCACGGTGTCGAGCCGCTCCTGCATGGTCCGGAACAGCGGGCGCAGCCGGCGCACGATCAGCGTCACGGAGATGCCGAGCACCGGCACCACGGCGACCAGCACCCCGGACAGCGGCACATCCAGACCGAGCGCCATGACGATGCCGCCCACACACATGATCGGCGCGGAGACCATCAGGGTGAACGTCATCAGGGCGAGCATCTGCACCTGCTGCACGTCGTTCGTCGTGCGGGTGATCAGCGAGGGCGCCCCGAAGTGGCCCACCTCACGCGCGGAGAACGACTGCACCCGGTCGAAGACGCTGCCCCGGATGTCGCGGCCGACCGCCGAGGCCGTACGGGCGCCGTAGTAGACGGCGCCGATGTTGCAGATGACCTGGACCAGCGAGACGCCGATCATCAGTCCGCCGAAGGCGAGGATGTAGCCCGTGTCCCCCTCCACGACACCGTTGTCGATGATGTCCGCGTTCAGGGTGGGCAGATACAGGGTGGCGCAGGTCTGCAGGAACTGCAGCAGCACCAGCACGGCTATGGGTTTCTGGTACGGACTGAGGTAGGTACGAAGCAATCGTATGAGCACGCGGGGTCTCTCGGAGTCGTCGGCGACAGGGCGGGTAGTGGTGCACCACCCCCTATCGTCGAACACTCCACCCGTGTTACCTCAACTGATTAACCCAAGTGCGGTCCAAGAACGGACAGGCGTCAGCCCCGAGACGTAGGACCGTGCCCCTCCGTTCGCCCCTTATGCCCTGAACGCCCCCGGATGGGTCTGTTCGCGCACCGACACGTACTGCTGCCGTACGGCCTGCCCCACCGCGAGTTCCTCGCCCGGCTCCAGGACCTGGGCGGCCGCGCCCTGCCACACGGGCGGGGCCCCCGGGGAGAGCGTGCCCTGGGAGACGCCGAGCGCCCAGGCCGCCTGCCGGGCCGCGCCGATCGCCGCGTAGTCGGCCGGCTGGGGGACGACGACCTGCACGCCGAACAGCGCCGGCGCCGCGGCCTGCACGGCGGCCAGCTCCGCCGCCGCGCCGAGGAGGAAGATCCGCCGTACGTCGACCCCGCGCCCGCGCAGCACGTCCAGCGCGTCGGCGAGCCCTCACAGCATGCCCTCGAACGCGGCCCGCGCGAGGTGCTCGGGCCGCATCGACTCCCGGCGCAGCCCCGCCAGCGTCCCGGCGGTGTGCGGCAGATTGGGCGTCCGCTCGCCCTCCAGGTACGGCAGCATGACGAGCCCGTGGGAGCCCGGCGTCGACTTCATCGCCAGGTCGGACAGGCCCTCCAGGTCGGACACGCCGAGGAGTTCGGCGGCACCGCGCAGCGTCCGTACCGCGTTCATCGTGGTCACGACCGGCAGATGCATGCCGGTCGCGTCGGCGAGCGAGGTGATCATTCCGGAGGAGTCGACCAGCGCCTCGGGGTGGACGGCCATCACGGATCCGGAGGCGCCGAGCGACACCACGGCGTCCCCGAGCCCGATCCCCAGCCCGAAGGCCGCCGCCATGGTCTCGCCGGTCCCGGCGGAGATCAGCAGCCCCTCCGGTGTCGTACCCGCCGCCTCGGACGGCCCGAGCACATCGGGCAGCAGCGCCTGGTGCCCGAGCGCCAGCTCGACGAGATCTGGCCGGTATGCGCCGGTCGCCGCCGACCAGTACCCGGTCCCCGAGGCGCCACCGCGGTCGGTGGTCCTGCGCGCCGGCCGCCCGAGCAGCTGCCACACGAGCCAGTCGTGCGCCTGGAGCAGTCCGGCGGTGCGCAGCGCGGCGTCGGGCTCCGACTTGGCGAGCCAGCGCAGCTTGGTCACGGGCTGCGCGGCCTGCGGCACGCAGCCCACGGCCTCGGCCCATGCCTGACGCCCGCCGAGCGTGTCGATCAGATCGGCGGCGGCGACCTGTGCGCGCCGGTCCCCGCCGACGATCGCGGGCCGCACGGTGTTGCCCTGGGTGTCCAGCGGGATCAGCGCGTTCTGCTGCGCCGAGACGCCGATGGCCTGCACGCCCTCGAGCAGCCCGCCGCTCGCGGCCTCGCCCAGGGACAGCAGCCAGGCCTGCGGATCGACGTCGGAGGGACGCCCGCCACCCTCGGTCTCGACCGGGTGCGGCGCATAGCCCTGCCTGAGTACGGCCCCCGTGTCCGTGTCGCAGACGACGATGCGAGTGAAATCGGGCGAACTGTCCAACCCGGCGACTATCCCCATGGCGGAAATTCTGCCGTACGGAGAGAGGTGGGCGTGCAGCGCGGACAGACGGGGCGGCGCGGGGCGGCCGGTGGGGGCGGTGCGGCGCGGCTGGTGGGGGTGGTGCGGGGCGGGCTGGGGTGGCGGTGCGGCGGGGGCTGAGGTGGCGTTGCCGCGGGCTGGGGTGGTGGTGCGGCGGGGGCAGAAGCGGCGGTGCGGCGCGGGCAGAGGCGGCGGTGTGGTGCCGCCCGCTTGCCTCTCTCCGCGCCGCCCCGCCGGGTGTTGTCGGCGTCCCGCTAGGTGTTACTGGTGCCCCAGTCGTCCTCGCGGCTGCGGACGCTGCCGTTCGCGTTGCGCTCCCGCAGGGAGCGCACGCGGCCGGCCACGGAGTCGGGGACGTGATCGCCCACCTTCTCGCTCACCGTGTGGTACGCCTTGCCGGCGAACTGGCGGCCCTGAAGGGCCGCCGTCTCGGCGGTGTTGCGCACCGCCGGGTTCTGCGCGACCTGATGTGCGGCCTTCTTCAGCTGCTCGTAGCGCTCGCGCCCGGCACGCGTGCCGAGCACGTAACCAAGAGCCAGTCCGGCGACGAACGTGAGCCGGTAGCGCATGGCGGCCACCCTTTCCCTTGTGTAGGTCCCTGGTGTCGGCATCGATGATCGGCGGTCGGTCATCGGGTGCGGGGAGTACCGATTGGCGGAGCACCCCCCTGCTTGCGCTAATGTATGTGTCGCAGAGAGCGCGCGCCCCCTGGCGAATACCCAGGTAGGTGCGTTCGATGCAACGAGGCATTCCTCCGTAGCTCAATTGGCAGAGCAGCCGGCTGTTAACCGGCAGGTTACTGGTTCGAGTCCAGTCGGGGGAGCTCGGTCCTCCGTAGCTCAATTGGCAGAGCAGCCGGCTGTTAACCGGCAGGTTACTGGTTCGAGTCCAGTCGGGGGAGCAGCCTGAAGAGGACCCTTAGGGGTCCTTTTTCATGTCCGGGGGAACCGCGCAGGCCACGGCGAAGTCCTCATGGTCATGCGAAGTCGACCATCCGAAGCAGGAGATCGTATGAGCGGCTATGCTGCGGCAGACGGCGCGCACACATGTGCGCGACGCGCCGTAATGGGGCGGTAGCTCAGCCGGTTAGAGCAGCGGACTCATAATCCGTCGGCCGTGGGTTCGAGTCCCACCCGCCCCACCTGTGCAGGTCTTTGACCTGCGGAAACGTTCATTTTTGGGTGTCTGTCCGTCAACTTTGCCTGAACGGACTGAATCCGCTGCTCGTGGGTTTGGAGTCCGGAGGCTCGGGGGAGCCGTAAAACCTCTGACCTGCGGCGGAGTAGGTGTTCGAGGTTCCCGCTCGCGGTGCGGGCGGCCGCCCTGAGGGACTGGTGCCAAGATTCCAGGGGCCGTACAGGGGCCGGGAGGGCGCGGCCGTGGCCAGGCTCATGGTTTCTCCGGGCTGATTCGGCCGCCGCAGTCGCGGAACTGCAGAAGATCGCCACCGCCGGCCGACCGGCCAGCACCGCCCACCCATGCGCTGACCGGACCCGCGAGCGCCACCAGGCCGTGCACGCCCTGCTCGACCAGAGCCGCGCCTCGGACTGTGCGGTGCGCTGCGCGTGCGGGTACAGCCCGTCGAAGCGGCGGTCTGCTTCGGCCGTCACGCTGTGCGCGATGCCGCCGGTGGACTCGTAGCCGTCCACGGTGAGTACGTGGCCTGCCCGGCGCAGCCAGGTGACCCGCAGCGCATGGGCGAGCAGTGGAAGCCGACCGATCTCGTAGGCGTCGGCTTCGTCCGTTCCCGGGTGTGGGTGGTCCGGTGCCGGTGCCCCGAGGTCGCGCAACAGGCTCTGCACGAGCCCCGGTTCGACCTCCAGTCCGACAGCGCGGGCGGGATGCAGGATCGCCTCCCGCGGCCCGGCCCGTGACAGCGGCCCGACGATCACCTGATTACCTTCCACCGCTTCGAGGAGCCTGGGATGGGTGGCGCACTGGGTGTAGAAGTCGGAGCGCAGGCCGAAGATGACCAGGCCGACGGGAGCTTCGCCGTCTGCACCTGGGCCGCCACACCCAGGACCGCGGCCAGGAATTCCCGCCGCTCCCGCCCGCCGGGGCACAGCGTGAACAGCTCCTCCAGCTGGTCCACGACCAGCACCAGGCGGCGTTCCTCACCGTTCCCGCCGTCGTCCACCGCGAGTGAGCGCCGCAGTACGTCGGTGTCGGCGGCGCCCCTGTCCAGCCGCGTGATCCCGACGGCGTTCTCGTGCGCCGACGCGGCCACCACGACCACCGCGATCACCAGCCCCAGAACATCAACAGCCAGGCCGCGCTTGCGGGCCGGTACTTTTTGCCGCATCACACCCCGTCGACTCTGCGGGCGCGCCAGCCGCCGCGTGCACGCTCTGGGTGTTGAGCACCACCAGGCCCGGGTCCGCCTTCCGACGCGCCATTTCCCGCACCTGCCGGCGCAGCAAGTCGTGCGGGAGCAGCTCCCACTGGCTGCCGCACCGCCACACGTTCAGGTGAGGAAAAAATTCCTATGCACTCTCTTACCGCCCTCTCAGAGGGCGGTAAGAGACGTGTTGCCCGTTTCGTGCTTGCGGCTGGGGCTGTCGGGCTGGTGGTGGTCTTTGTGTGTGGCTATGGCCGTGGCTGGGTGAACAACCCCCATCACGCCTCGCCCCCCCGAACCATCGAGTACCCACACTGGCTCAGCGCGGAAAGCTCGCCCGGTTCACAGTGGGCTGTGCGGATGGCGCGCGGTCGTCACGGGGGAGGGCGGGGTGGCGGCCGGCCGAAGCATTTGGCCGGCGGCCAGTTCGCGGTAAGTGGGGCTGCTGGTGAGTAGTTCCTCGTGACGCCCGCAGGCGACGGCTCTGCCCTCGTCCAACACGATGATCCGGTCCGCGTGCTGGACCGTGGAGAGCCGGTGTGCGATGACCAGCAGGGCGCATTCCCGGGCGACGTCCTTCATCACGGTGGTGAGCGCGGTTTCATTGAGGGTGTCGAGGTGGGAGGTGGGCTCGTCGAGCAGAAGGATCGAGGGGCGGGCGAGCAGGGCGCGGGCCAGGGCCACGCGCTGGCGCTCTCCCGCGGACAGCCTGCTGCCGCGCTCACCGAGCATTCCCGACAAGCCGCCCGGCAGTCGCCGTACGACCCCTTCCAGCTGGGCGAGCTCGACGGCGCGTCGCACTTCGGCCTCGGTGGCGTCGGGCGCGGCGTAGGTGATGTTGTCCCACAGGGTGCCGTGGACGACGTGGGTGTTCTGGTCGACGACGGCGATGCGCCCGCGGCATGCGGCGCGGCTCAGTTCGGTGGCGGGCAGGCCGTCGAAGAGCAGGGTCCCGGAGTCCGGTTCGTAAAATCTGGAGATGAGGGCGAAGATCGTGCTCTTTCCGGCACCCGACAGGCCGACCAGGGCTGTCTGGCACCGGTGAGGGGCGGTGAAGGAGAGGCCGCGCAGCACCGGCCGGCTCGGGTCGTAGCCGAAGCCGATGTCCCGCAGGGCGAGGGCGGGTTTCTCGTACGAGACGGTCTGCCGGGCCGGTTCGCGTGTACGTGCCCGGACGGTCGGCGTCTCCTGGGAGGGCTCCGCCGGCAGGGACAGCGCCTGCTCGATGCGCTGGTAGGCCCCCATGCCACGCTGGATCAGGCCGACCGCCCGGAAGACCGAGGACAGCGGAAGGACCAGGTAGGAGGCGTACAGCAGGAAGGCGACCAGGTCGCCGAGGGAGTTGGCGTGGCCGTTGACCCGCAGGCCGCCGATGACCAGGACGATCAGGAAGGAGCCCTGTACCGCGAGTTCGACCGCCGGGCTCATCACGGAGGCAAGTTTCGCGGTGCGTACGCCGGCGCTGTACGCCGATTCGACACATTCTCCGATGCGGCCCGCTTCACGGTCCTCGGTTCGGTGAACCCGGACCATCGGCAGGGCGCCGAGCGCGCGTTCGAGGTCGGCGGCGATCGCGCCGACGGAGGTCTGCATGCGTTCGGAGGCAGCCCGGATTCCCTTGAGAAGCGAGGCGACGATCGCGGCGGCGGTAGCCACGGTCGCCGCGATCAGGAGCAGCAGCAGCGGGTCGATCCACGCCATGAGGACGATCGCCCCCGCCGCGACGAGGGCACCCGTCAACAGATCGACCAGTGCTTGGGAGACGACTTCTCTGAGCAGGGTGGTGTCGGTGGTGACCCGGGAGATCAGGTCGCCGCTGCGGAGCCGGTCGTACTCCCGCATCTCCAGCCGGAGCAGCCGCCCCACCAGGCTGTGGCGCAGCCCTCGTACGATGCCTTCGCCCATGCGCTCCAGAACGAAGCGGCCTACAGCGCCGGTCGCCGCTTCGGTGACGAAGAGCCCGGCGAGGAGAAGCAACAGTGGCCACAACACCTGTCCGCGCCCGCTCGCGTCCACGACCTGCTTGGCAGCGAGCGGCTGGGCGAGCCCGAGCGCGGAGCCGACGAGGGTGAGTACGGTGGCGAGGGTGAGGGACGCCCGGTGGCCGGTGGTGAGCCGGTACATGGTGGCGATCGCGGCCCGGGTGGAGCGGTCGCCCTCGGCCGCCGACTGTGTCTGATCCACGACGGTGTCGGTCATCGGCCTGATCGGCTCGCGACGGCGACCGTGATGAGCCGGGTGAAGTAGTCGTCGGGTACGCCCTCGTCCACAGGGCGGCCGTCCGCCTCGATCCAGGCGTGCGCCGTGAACGGCGGCACCACGCGTACCCCGGTGCACCAGGTCGGCCAGCTCCCTCCCAGGCGGCACAGCAGCGCGGCTCCCAGAGAACGGGGCAGGCAGCCTTTCGGGCCTGCGCAGCGCAGGCTCACCGCGCACATCGCGTCCCGTGCGTTCTTTGCCTGGGCGGCGGTGGCCGGCATGGCTCCGCGACATGCGAAGTGGAGCACGGCGCGGAGCCGGCGGGGCGGCAGGAGCGAGAGCGCGAGGGCGGGGGAAAGGACGAGACGGGCGGCCATGCGCCGGGCGAAGGGCACGCCGGTGGGCCGCTCCAGGGCGCTGGGGGTCGTCATTCGGCCAGCCCCGAGGTCCGCAGTTGCTGTACGAGGGCGTCGACGTCCTGCTTCGCCTGGACGAGGTCGATGTCGAACTCGTCGGCGAGCGCGACGACCGCGGCGGCTTCGTCACCGCCCGCCATCAGGGTGTTGACCACCAAGGTGCCGGTGGGATTCAACTCCCAATATTCCCCGGCGCGTTCGTCCAGCAGGACCGTGCCGTAGTCCGTCTCGGCAGTGGAGACATTGGCGCCGAACTTCAATGCCATGCGGGTGTCTTTCTGCTGGGGAACGGTGGTCATGAGGAGGCGGGGGCCTTGGGCTCGCTAGTTCGGTGGAGGCCGCGCAGCCACACTTCGGCGGCGATGGTCGAGTAGAGGATCGCGTCGCGCAGTTCGGGTGTGGCCGGACGCTGGGCGAGCCGGCGCAGGGCCGTGCCGTCGACGAGGCCGAGCTGTTCCAGCCGGGAGCCCTCCCAGAGCGCCAGCAGATCGGCGCGGTGTTCGCGCAGTCCGTTGGATGCGTCCATGGAAGCGGCGGCCTTGTTGGTGCGCCGCAGGCACGCATCGGGCACGATCCCGCTCATGGCGGCGGTCAGGAGGGGTTTGTACTGCCAGGGCGTGACGCGCTCGCTCGGGCGGACGGCGAGGCATGCCTCGATGACGCGGTCGTCGAGGAACGGCGATGCCATCGGAACTCCGGCCCGGGCGGCCATCCGGTCCCACTGGCGGATGATGCGGGTGCAGGAAAGGATCTGTTCGAGGTCGGTGTGCAGGCCGCGGTCCGGGTGCAGCGGTACGGCGGTCATGGCGGCCTCGCGCAGCGCCCGTTGGGCCATCCGTTCGGCGTCGGCGGTGACCCAGTCGAACAGGCGAGGGGGCATGCCCCAGCCGAGGCTGGTGCTGACGGTGGCGGGGAGCGGGTCTCGCAGGCGGCCGCTGGAGTCGGCCAGCCACTTCCCGTACGGCCGCGAGTCGGCCAGCGCGCGTGCCGTGCCGCCAAGTGGCCACTGCCACAGGGCCCTGAAGCCGCGCAGTTGGCGCAGCGCGAACAGCGGGCGGGTGCGGAGCAGCCGGTGGTAGTACGCCTCCGAGCACCAGGCCACGTGGTCGCCGCCGATGCCGGTCAGGTGCAACCGGCTGCCCCGCTCCGCCAGGCCGGGCAGATGGTGCAGGACCCTTGATCGGTCCATGACGCCGATGGTCGGCTCGTCCAGCAGGTCATCGATGTCGAGCAGGCCGGTGTAGACGAGCGGCGAGGTATCGGCGTCCCAGACCACATGGTCGATTTCCGGCAACGAGCGGGCGGCCTGTTCAGCCCAGTACAGATCGGTGTCGGCGGGGTCGCGACCCGGCCAGGTGCTGGCCACCACCCGGGCCGGTGAGCGGTCCGCCAGGAAACAGATGGAGGTGGAATCCAGGCCGCCCGACAGGTCGCAGCTGACCACGCCACCCTGCCGGGTACGGGCGTCGACCGCCGCCGCCAGGGCTTCGCGGACGAGCGGGGCGCCATCGGCGAGCGTGCGTACCGGTTCCGGCGGAGTCCACCAGCGCGAGCGGCGTACGGTCCGGCCGTCCGGCGAGATGATCAGCGCGTCCTGGGGGGACACGGCGGTGATCCCTCGCCACATGGGTGCCTCGGCGAGTGTATGGGGAACCGGCCACAGCAGCCGGATGGCCAGTTGCTCCTCGTCCGGGTCGGTGCCCAGCGCGGCGGCGAGTACGTCGGCGCGGGTGGCAGCCACCTGCGTTCCGTCAACGGGGGCATGGAATACCAGCCGGAGCCCGGAGGCGGTGCCCTGCACCCTGAGCCGCCCATCGAGCGCGGCGACGAGATGGAAACTCCCTGGAAGGGAGCGGGCCAGTGCGTCGAGTTCGGCGAGATCACGTAGCCGCCCGGCTTGGCGCTCGAGCTCTACGGCGTCGATCGGACAGCAGCCGATGACGGCGAGGGCCGTGTGGCCGGCGCGCGCGGTGACGATCTCCTGGTCGTGCCACTGCCCCACCAGCCAGGGCCGGCCCGAAGCGTGCTGCAGGATTCGCGTTCCGGGGCGGGCGAAGGAGCGGGCCACGGCGGTCGCGTCCTCCCGGTCGGTGAAGACCGTGAAGTGCGCGTCGCCGGGGCCCGTCCCCGCACTTTCGTGCAGTTCAGTCATGACGTCGGGTCAGGAACCGTCGCTCGTCAGTTCTTGCTCAGGATGAGACGGTCGTTGCCGGAGCGCCCCAAGAGCCCGGTCTTCTTCCGGAACGTTCCGAGCCGGACCAGCGTCGGAGCCTCGTAAGCCTTCTTCATGACTTCTCCTGACGTACAGGTGTCACGACCGCCCCTCCTGGCCGGCAGGGAACCGGAGGCCGATTCACTGCCGTCCTGTCCAGGCTCATCGGGAGCCGGAACAAGGAAGCGGGTGCACGCAATAGCTACGTGCATAGCGGATTCCGTCGCAAGGCCGTCAGAGAAAATAGGATCATATGTGAAATTCTAAAGTAGCCAGAGAGCTTTACTGTGGCCCACGATGTTCGTCAAAAATAGAACATTAGGCGAGCGGGGTGCGCACAAGGACAGAAAATCGTTTCGACCTCTGCGTCGAGAAGCGCACGGTGGGTGTGGCGAAGGGGCGCACGGCGGGAGCCGGACGGAGCCGCCGGGGCGCACTCCGATAAGGCCACCGTGCTCCGGTGCCCTCTGCGGTGAAGGCACGCCTGACAATGAGGTTTTTTCGATGAAATGATTTTCGCTAAACTGATCAAAGTGACTTGAAGCGGGATGTTCCCTGCGGTGGTCGAGTAGGGCGCCCTGGCTGCTGACAGCCGCAAAGCCCCTGGTAGGACGGTTCTCCCCACAAGATCGTCCGTTGAACCAGAGGCTTCACGTTGGTCACCTGTGTTGCCATGCCCGACGTCCCGTGCCGCATAGTGAAAGGGGGCAGATCCCATGAGGGTGCTGTCGATCAGGCAGTGGTTATGGCCTGGTCGCGGTAGCGCGTCTGGTGGTTGTGGATGGATTCCTGCTGCTGGTGCCACGCCCAGGAGGCGACGAAGTCGCCGTTGGCGCGGACGGCACGCAGTTTGAGCACGGTTTCAGCTCCGGACAGGCCCCAGCGGGCGCCGGTGATGTCCAGGCGGTCTTTGACCAGGTGTCGGCATGCTCCCTCGATGATTCCGGTGGAGATCGGCCAGCCGCGTTCAAGGGCGGTGTCGTAGCGCAGGTGCTCGGCCTTGCCGGACAGGTAGTTCATGGCCTCGTCGATGCTCTTGCGCTGGGTGCCACGCTGTCCGGCGGCGTGGGCGGCTTTCTCGAGTGCGGCGGTGGAAATGCTGTCATGCAGGCACCAGGCTGCTCGCCACAGGTATTCGAGCACGTGGATCAGGTCGACGATGATGTGGACGTCCACGCTGCGCTGTAGTGCTTCGGCCTTGAGGAGGTCGATCTGATGGCGGGCCCCGTCGACCAGGACGTCCCAGCAACGACGGTGGCCGGTGTCGCGGTGCTCTGCCTGGTCGAACACGGCGGCCACCACCTGCGCGGCGGTGTCGGTCACCGAGCCGCACAACCACTTCGACCGGGCCTTCGGCCCCTGGCGGCGCTCGGGCGCCGCGCCGCGGACGGCGTCGTCTTGCCGTCGTCGACTGTGCGCGGAGCGGGTTCGGCATCGTAGACGGCTCCCAGGGTGGCCATCCGTTTCCTGCCGTGTTTCTCCCCGGAGGCCAGCCGGGTCTTCATCGCGTTGCCACCCTTGGCGGCCGCAGCCCTGGCGGTGTCCTCGCGCAGGGCTTCGGGCCTCATCATCATGCCCTTGCCGTCGACCGACAAGATCAGTGGCGTGGTGTCGGTGCAGGGAGCGGGCACCAGGGCGTCGTAGAACGCGTCGATGTCCGCCGCGGCACTGACAGCGAGTTCCTGGACCTGCCGGAGCCGGTAACGGCGTTGATCCGCTCGCAGGCGTCGGCGTAGCTTCCGCGGGCGGACTCGATCGCGGCGAGCCTGGCCAGCCCGTGCGAGTGCATTGCGTCCGGAAGGTTCAGCACCGCGTCGGCCGGGTGCAGGTCCGCCACGCCGGTGCCGCGGTAGGCGATCCGGACCGGCACTGTCCACTCTCGCGGTGGAGCACCATCGCATTGGGAAGGGAGTCCGCCGCCTTGTGCCTCCCCAGCCGGCGCAGTCTCCACGGTGCGAGAGGCAGTGCACCGCCTCAGGGGGCTGCTCTTGGGTGGTGACCTCAATGTTGGCAATGTATCTTGATGACATACATCGTGGATGCTGGAGGTGCTCGATGTCCGTCACACAGATTGATCTCGATGACGAGGCGCTCGCTGAGGCTATGCGGCTGATGGGCGTCACGACGAAGAAGGAGACGGTCAACGCGGCCCTGCGGGACTATGTGGCCCGGATCAAGCGCCTCGACGCCGCCGAGAAACTGGCCGCGCGCGGTGCACGTGGCGAGTTCGAGCAGGCTGCGGCGGCGTATTACGCAGGCAAGCGTGCCCGACGCGAGGCCTTCGAGTGATCACATACCTGCTCGACACCTCCGCCCTGTGGCACCTGTTCCGCACTCCCGGAGCTCTGGCACCCTGGGAGGGGCACATCGCCGCCGGGGTGTTCCACCTCTGCGAGCCGACACGTGCCGAATTTCTCTACTCGGCAACCAGTCCGACTCACCGGGACGAGCTCGCGGAGGAGCTGGACGCACTCTGCCTGCTCTCTCCCGTTCCGAAGAATGCCTGGCGTTGGGTCGATACCGCCCAGTACAAGTTGACACAACAGGGTCAGCATCGTGCGGCAGGAGCGATCGACCTGTTGGTGTGTGCGACCGCGGTCCACCACGGGCACACCGTCCTCCATGTGGACAACGACTTCGCGACGGTCGCCGGAGTGCTCAAGGAACTTCAGCAGCGAGACGTGCGAGCCTGATCACTAGGGCCGCCTCCATATTGTTGGTCTGTTGGCCCTTTTCGTGGTCGAAGCCCAAGTCATTGTTCCAGGGGTCACCGCGTCACCGTCCCCACCGATCGCAGGCTGGGCCCTGCGGACCCACTGCCGCAGAGCCCAGTGCTGGCCCCGAGGTCCATGGTGACGAGCCGATCGAACGGCCGCTGGACAGCGCCGGCTGAACCGCATCCCGCGCGTCCGCCGAGTTGGAGCGACGTCCGGGTGTATTGGGCGGGCATTCAAGGAGCGTCAGGGGCCATTGAGGGGCCACAAGGACAGGAACGCATCGCCAAGCACCACACAGGACTGACACTGATCAGCGCGTCTGACCTGGGAAGACATCAAGGATGAGCATGGATCGACAAGGGTCGCCGAGATCCCCAAAGGACTCATAAACCGTCGGCCGTGGGTTCGAGTCCCACCCGCCCCACCTGTGCAGGTCTCTGGCCTGCGGAAACGTTCCTTGCGAGGTGCTGGAGCGTCAACTTTCGTCCAACGGACGGAATCCGCTCCTCGCGAGTTTGACGCCAGGGCGGTCTGCATCGGCGGATACCTGCCTGACCTGCATGGACGCGTCGGATGGGTAGCTGGTGCGGGCTGCGGCAGGTGAGCACCCGGCCCTCTCGTGCGGTGCCCCGTGGCTCGGTTGGCAGAGCGGAGGGGGTCGGCGGCCTCGACGGATCGCCCTCGCGGCGGCGGTGCTGACGGGCGACGTACATGTCCGATCTGAAGACGGCCCGGCCGCATCGGCGAATACGTCGAATACGTCGAATACGTCGAATACGTCGAATACGTCGAATACGTCGATGATGTCGGGGACATCAATGTCGACGGTGCGCAGGCCACCGCCACTCGTGGGCGGGCCGACCGGCCGGCCGATGGGATGTGGCAGGGCCATCGTCCACGAACGCGCGCAGATCGTCGACGATCCCATCATGTGACGAGGAGTTGACCATCCAGTCGTTCATACGCTGATGCCGTGACGGAACAGCTGGTGGTGGACGGTCCCGGAGCGGGCTGGACCTCGGTGGTCACCGGGCATCTGCGGTGGATCGAGGGGCTGCTCGACAGCCTCGGTCTACCGGCCGAACGCTCCGACGAGCTGCGGGCCCGGCTTCTCGCGGTTCAGGCGCGGGCAGCCGACCCGCAGTTGCGGGTGGCGGTCTTCGGTGAGACGTCCAGCGGCAAGAGCACGCTGCTCAACGCCTTCCTGCGACGCCGGTTGCTGCCGTCCTCCGCCCTCGTGACGACACGTACGACCACGGTGCTGGAATACCGCGAGGGCGCCGAGGGCCTGATGGTGAGTACCACGGACGACTCCGTCCTGGAGTGGCCGTCCGCGCCGTTCGCCGGGTGGGCGGGGCGGGGGCGGGAGTCCGGGCCTGACACCTTGGAGCGGGCACTGCGGCGGGTGCTGACCACAGCACTGGCGGACGAGGTGGGCAGTCTGCGGGTGCTCTCGCCGGTCCGGCTGCTGGGCCCCGGCGTCACGGTGATCGACACCCCGGGGTTCAGCGTGACGGAACGTGGACACCGGGAGCTCGCCGAGGCCGCGGCGCGGCAGGCGGACGTGGCGCTGGTGGTGGTGCCCGCCGTCGCGGCGATGTCGCTGACCCTGGTGGACTTTCTCACCGGGCCGCTGCGCGACCATCACGACCGGTGCGCGTTCGTCCTCACCAAGCTCGACCTGCTCGACGAAGATGAACGCTCCGAAGCCGTCGAGGTGGTCGAGCGTCGGCTGAGGGATCTGGGATGCGCGGATCCGCTGCTGCTGCCCTGCTCCCCGGGCAAGGCGCTGGGCGAGGTCACCGCTGTCGGCGTCCGCGAGCCGGGTGGGTCCGGCCATCTCGCGTCGTTCCTCGAGGTGGAGGCGCGGATCGCACGGCTCGCGGCGGACAGCCGCCGGTCGGCCGTCGCCGCCACGGTGCTCGGGTTGCTCTCGGAGCTGCTGTCGGCGGTGGAGGAGACCGCCGAGGCCCGGCGCGCCGCCCTCAGCCGTGGCGAGCGCGAACTGGCGGCCCTGACGCTGCCGGACCTCCCCGCCTTCCTCGACGCCTGGGCCGCGCGCACCCGGGACCGGGCCAGGACGGAGCTGAACGCCGCCACCCTGACCCGGACTTCGGCGCAGTCCCGTACGACGCTCGAGGTGAAAGTCGGCAACACGGTGGCGGGCGAGAAGATCAACGACCTGGCCGGTGCCGCGGAGGAGGTGTCCCGGCTGGTCCGGCGCCACTTACGGCGGGACGCCCAGCAAGCCGTCCGCACGGCGGTGAAACGGGCCGGCGAGGTGCTGACCGCCGCTGCCGAGGAACTCGCCCGGGACTTCGCGGCCCAGTACAGCGTGCTGACCGACCTGGCCGGCGAGGCCCGGACGGCTCCCCCGGTGCCCCAGGTGGTGTGGCCGGAGCCCCCGGCCCCGGACATGTCCGGCATCGACCGGGCGCTCACCGCGATCGGCACCCAGCTGACCAGCAGTGGCAACTGGCGCACCGGCGGCGGCGCGATGGCCGGTGCCCTGGCCGGCAGCCTGGTCGCCCCGGGCATCGGCACCGTCATCGGCGGCGCGCTCGGCGCGCTCATCGGGCGCCGCGGCCCCGACGCGACCCGGGAGCAGTTCCTGCGGCAGGCCCGTCCCGTCATCGCCGCCGCGCACGATGAGATCGGCGCCCTCGCCGCCGCCTGCCTGCCGCGCGTCGCGGAGGGCCTCAGCGACAGCGTCGCCGCGCTCCGCCGGCAGTACGACGAGGAGTGGCGCGACGAGATCGCCCGCCTCACCGCGGCCCACGACCGGCGGCGGGCCGAACTGGCCGCCGGGATCGCCCACGCCGAGAAGACCGCGACGGATGCCCGGCGACGCCGCGACGCAGTCGCCTCCCTGCGCCGGGAGACCAGCCGGACCGTCCCCGACCTCAAGGAGTCATGACCCGTGAGCAGCGCATCCCGATCCGAGGCAGGCCCCCCGCCGGCGGCCGACCCCTCCGCCCACGTCGGCGACGTCGGCGCTACCGCCTCCGGCTCGCTGCGGGAGGCCCGCAGGCTCGCCGAGGACTACGGACAGGACCACATCCGGGAGGCCCTGGACCTGCTGGCCGCCGGACGCGGCCGACCCGCGTTCCGCATCGCGGTGGTGGGCGAGTTCAACCGCGGCAAGTCCACGCTGATCAACCGGCTCCTGGGCCGTGATCTGCTGCCGACGGGATCCCTTCCGGTCACGCGGGCGCCGGTGGTGATCCGGGTCTCCGACGCGGAGGGGCTGACCCTCGGCCGGCCGGACGGCCGCCGTGAACTGCGCAAGCTCGACGACGACACCCTCTGGGACGGGCTGACCGGCCCCCCGGCGGAACGGGAACCGGGTGCTCCCGCCGGGCCCCCGGAACCCACCGTGACCTTGGCGGTGGCCGATGACTGGCTCGCCGGTCTGGACGCCGAAGTGGTGGACACGCCGGGGGTCAACTCCGGTACGGAGGAGCAGTTCGAGCAGGTACGCCGGACCGCGGCCGGAAGCGACGCCGTGCTGTTCGTCGTCTCGGCCCTTTCCCCGATGAGCATCACGGAGCGGCGCCTCCTGGAGGAGGAGGTCCTGTGTCGGCACGTACCCTTCGTCGCCGTCGTCGTGACCATGCTGGACCTGGTGGACGGCGACGACCGCGAGGAGTCCGTACGGGACCTCAAAAATCGGCTGTCCGGCCTGGCCGGCCTGCCCGTGCTGATCGCCCCCGTGCCCGGCGGCGGAGAGTCCGAACTCGCCGCCCTGCGCGTGCTGTTGGAGGGGTTCGCGCGGGACAGTGAACGGGCGCTGTGGCGCGACCGGGGGATCGCCGCCCAAGTGGCGGACCACTGCGAGGCCATGGCCCGGATCGCCGCCGAGGCCGACGCGGTCGGCCGGCTGCCGGAAGAGGAGGTGGCGGAACGGGCCAGGCTGGCGCAGGCGCTGCGGGAGAGCGAAGACCGGCAGTGGGAGCAGCTCCGGACAGACATGACGGGACGTCAGCTCCATCTGGGCGCCCGGCTGCGTGAACATGTCCAGAAGGGGCGCGACGGCATCATCGAACGGCTGCGCTGGGACCTGGAGCGCGCCTCCGAACCGGGAACCTGGTGGGAACGCGACCTGCCGGTCCGGCTGGGGCACGAACTGTCGCTGCTGGCCCGGAGCTCCGAGCGCACGGTCCTGCTGCCGGCCATGGCCGCGGACACCGACTGGCTGGACAGGGAAGTGGCGCGCAGGCTGCCGGGCGCGGCACGCAGCCCGCTGCCCGCCACGCTGGAGCTGTCCACCGATCCGGACATCTCCGGCGAGGTCTCCAGCCTGTCCAGGACCCGCCTGGTCACCCGGCTGGGCGCCCAGGGCGGTTCGATCCTCGGTTTTCTGATCGCTGCCACCCGCCAGGGCCCGCGATCGGACTCCGACCGGTCCGGCCCGCCGCCGATGGTCTACAGCAGCGTCCTCAGCCTGGTCGGCGGGCTGCTGGCCGAGGCGTACGTCAGGAACGCCACCGAGGAGCAGCGCCGCCAGGTCGACGCCGTCCTGGTGCGGGCGGTCGACGAGAGCGCGGGGGTCTTCCAGCGGCGGGCCGTCGACGCGCTCGGCGATGTCTACGCGGACATGTTCGCCCGGCTCCGCGAGTCCCACCAGGCCTGGGCGGACGCCCGACGGGCGGCGGTCGAATCGACATCGGCATCCGGTACGGACTGGCCGAGCCTGGCGAGCGCGGCGGCGGAGCTGGCCGCCGGCATCCGCTCCGCACTCGCCGACGGCGTACGGGCCGAGGAGGAACAGGAATGAACCAAGGAGAGGACGGCCTGCCCATGACGACCGTAGAAGGCGGGTACGCTGCCGCCGCCGAACAGCGGCTGCGGCTGGCCGAGATGTGCCGCCGGACGGAGAAGGCCGCCGAACAGATCGGCAACAACGGCGCCGTCCGGGATGTGACGGCGTTGCTCGAACGGATCGAGAACGAGGCCTTCCACGTGATGGTGGTCGGCGACTTCAACCGTGGGAAATCCACCTTCGTCAACGCCCTCCTGGGAGACCGGGTGCTGCCGGTCAAGGCGGTTCCCGCCACCGCCGTTATCACCGAGGTCAGGTTCGGCGAGTCGCCGGCCGCGCTGCTGTGGACAGCGGACGCGGCCGAGCCCGAGGCCGTCGACCCGGACCGGCTCATCGAACTCATCACGGTGAACAACGCGTCGGCCGACGAGCGCAGCCCGTACGTCAAGGCCGAGGTGGTCTGGCCGCTGGAGCTGTGCCGCCACAACGTCGTACTGATCGACTCGCCCGGCCTCAACGCGTACGAGACCCATGACGACATCACCCTCACGCATCTCAGCAAGGCCGACGCGGTGATCTTCCTGCAGCACGCGATCGCCCCGATGAGCATCAGCGAGTCCACGTTCCTGAAGAAGTACCTGAGCGCGCACGACCCGTTCTTCGTGTTCACCTACTTCGACGCCATCGACGATCACGAGCGCGACGACGTCACGGCCTCCGCCCGGCGACGCGTCACCGATCTGCGGGGCGAGGACCGGGACCGGAGCCGGTTCTTCTTCGTCGACGGCAAGTCGGCGCTGCGCGCCCGGATGGCTGAGGACGACGAGGCGTTCCGCCGCACCGGCGTGGAGGCGGTGGAGAGGGAACTGGAACGGTACCTCGTGACCGAGCGGCACAAGGTCAAGCTGCTCGCCCCGGCCCGCTCCGTGCGCGGCGTCGCACGGGAACTGCGCCGCAACATCCCCTCCGAGCTCCAGATGCTCGAAGCGGAGAGCGGTGACCTGGAACGGAACTGGGCCGCCGCCCAGCAGCCCCTCAGGGAACTGGAGGCGCAGGCCCAGCAGATCACCCTGGACATCCGCAACGAGACCCGGGTGCTGCAGGACCGGGTGGAGACCCTGCTCGGGGGCTTCCTCGCGGCCGTCGCCGACGAGGCGCCGCTGGTCGCACAGGACGTGGAGATCACCACCAAGCTCGGCCTGAACCTCCTGAAAGCCAAAGTGCGTGCCCAGCAGGTGGCGGAGGAGATCGCCGGCGGCACGGCGAAGGCCATGGAGGAGAAGGTCGCCCTCTGGGTGGGCGAGTCGCTGAAACCCGTGATCGAGCAGGACCTGGAACGGCTCGCCGAGCGGATGAACGCCGAACTGACCTCTTTCGAGGCGGCCCTGGAGAAACTCCGGATCGACCTGCACGGGGCGTCCGGGGCGGCCGACGCGGGAGAGGGCCGGGAGGACGAGCCGCTGACCAAGTTCCTGGCGGGCTTGGGCGGGTTCGTGCTCAGCGGGCCGGCGGGCGCCCTGGTCGGAGCGCGGTTCGGGGCGAAGGAGGCGCTGCGTACCTTCCTGCCCGCCTTCGCCATCGGCGCGGCCTGGGCGCTCACCCCGTTCGGGCTGCCCGTGCTGGTGGCGGCCCTGATCGGTCAGGGCTTGTTCCAAGGCAAGGGCGCCGGTGAGCGCGTGGAGAAGAAGATGCGGGAGGAGATCGGCCGCGCGATGGCCACCCAGTTGCGGTTGGCCGCACCGAAGGAGGCCCAGAAGGCCGCCCGGGCCTTCGCCGCGGACACCATGGAGCCCATGCAGCGGGAGATCACGCAGGGCATGTCCTTCCGGATCGAGGAACTCACCCGCAGTGTGGCCTCCGCCCGCCAGGTCCTGGACCAGGGCGAGGAGGCGGTCGAGCGGCGCCGCGGCGAACTGAACCGGCTGGACGGGCTCCTGGGCCGCGCCGACGACGAGATCGGTGACCTGGTCGCCGAGTTGACGAGGATGTGATGGCCCGTTACCGCAGGCGGCTGTGCCTGGCCGTGGACCTGCGCCAGTACAGCCGTCACGGCTACCGCGCGCAGGAGGACGCGCAGTACCGGCTCCGGCTCGTGGTCGAGCACGCGCTGCGCCGGGCCCGGGTGCTGCGCGTCCGTGCCCAGCAGCAGGTGCAGGGGGACGGCCAGTTGGTCGTCTTCCCGGCCGGGATCGACGCCGTACGTGTGGTCCCGGCGCTGATCCTCGGCCTGCGTGACGGCCTCTACCAGGCGAACCGCACGCCCGGTGCCTTCGGCCGGATGCGGATGCGGGCCGCTCTCGCGCTGGGGTCGGTCTCCCGGGCCGACCGCGGTTACCTGGGCGACTCCGTGGTGCTGGTCAACCGGCTCGTCGACGCGGACGGACTGCGCGACGCCCTCGAAAACGAAGACGGCAGCGACTTGGCGCTGGCCGTGCCGGACGAGATGTACCGGGACGTGATCCTGCCCGACGGGCGCGGTCTGGCCGCCGGGTTCCACCGGATCGACGTGGCCGTCGTGAAGAAGGACTTCGGCTGCGGTGCCTGGCTGCATGTGCCGCCCTCGGCTCCCGTCCGGGATTCCCGGCCGGAGCCGGTGATCTGGGGACATTCGCCTGGCCGTACGGCGATGCGTGAGTTCGTCGTACCGGCGCTGGGTGCCGCTCACGTGGCGGCCGCGGTGGTTTCGCACGGTCAGACGCTGCGGGAGTGGGCGCTGACCGGCCCTGACACCGGTGTCTCGTACGGGGGCGGGGGCGGGGACTTCGACGGCCCGGACGAGGCGGATCCGCGCGACGCCGATCGCACCGACGGCCACTACCCGGGGCGGCAGCGGCACCAGCCGGGCGACCACCACGGGAGCGGTCATCACGCGAGCGGTCATCACGCGAGCGGTCATCACGCGAGCGGTCCCCCTGGAGCCCCCCGGCTCCCGGGCCCGCATCATGCTGCCGCGCATCACGGGGACCCGTACCACTCCGATCCCCATCACACCGGTCCGCACTATCAGGACGCGCATCACGCCGACCCGCATCACCCGGACCTGGGTCACGCTGACCCGCACTATCAGGACGCGCATCACGCCGACCCGTACCACCCGGACCTGCATCACGCCGACCCGTACCACCCGGACCTGGATCACGCCGACCCGTACCACCCGGACCCGTACCACCCCGATCCGGGCCACCACGATCTCCATCACGACGATCCGGGACACCACGACCCCGGCCACCACTTCCATCACGGTGGCCACTGAGTGATGGCCGAACACGACCCGGCTGCCCGGGAGTTGGCGGCGGCGGTTGCCGCGATGGCGTCGTTCCAGCAGGTCACGCAGCAGGCGGATGCCAAGGCGGGGACCCTGGTCACGGTGCATGTGGGGCTCGCGGCAGTGGTGTCCGCGCAGATCGGGTCGGTCGGCGCTCCGGCACCGACCGACCTGCCGGCCGTACTGTTCTGGCTGGCGTCCCTCGCCTACGTGGTCACCTTCACCGTGTCGGGATACCTGCTCGTGCAGGTGATCCGGCCACGTACGGGGCGGCACTCGGAGCCGAACAGGTTCTCCCTGGACGCGGCGGACCACGCGGGGGCCGACAACGGTCGGCTGGCGGCCCAGGCATGGGCGACCGCGCACGCCATCGCGAGGATCGCCGCGCTGAAGAACGTCTACACCAGCCGCGCTCTCGCCTGGGTGGGCGCGATGGTTGTCGCGGCGACCCTGTGGCTGGTGCTCGCGGGGACGATCCGTTGAGCGGCGTCCCCGTCGGCGGCGATCGTGAGTTCTGGGAGGTCCCTGACCAGGACCCGGCGGTAGCCGGTCTCGACGACGCCCCGCTCGCGCAGGGAACGCAGTACCCGGTGCACACTCGGTTCGGAGGCGCCGACCAGCTCCGCCAACTCGGGCTGGGTCAGCGAAACCCCGATCGAGACCCCGGTCGCGCAGGGACGCCCGTACGCCCGGGCCAACTCCAGCAGGACCCGGGCCACCCGTGTCCCCACCGGGCAGCTGCCGAAGTCCTGCCGTCGCCGTGTCGCCCAGCGCAGCTTCCCGGCCACCGCGCACATCACGGCCTGCGCCGACTCCTCGTACGCCGCGAGGAAATCCAGGAACTGCTGCCGGCCTATCAGCTTCGCGCTGCCCCTGCCGGCGGCCACGACCGTGGCGACCCGGGGCTGGGCGTCGAAACAGGCCAGCTCGCCGACGAGGTCACCACCTGCCCGGACCGCCAACAGCGCCTCGCGATCGTCCGGCGTCCTGGCCAGCACCTTGTACCAGCCGCTCAGCAGGAGGAACACATAGGAACCGTACTCGCCCTCCCGTAGCAGCCGTTCGCCCCGCTCGAAGCGCACCCGCCGCCCGAGCCGGATCATCTGCTCGCGCGGTTCCTCGGAGAGTCCGCCGAGAAGACTCGCCGCCGGCCAGTGACCGTGCCCCGGCCGTTGAGCGGATCCGCCGCCCCCCATAGGTAACGCCATGTACGGACCCTTCGAATTGCTGTTCGTTTTTGGTGGAGATGCCTCCTGCTGGCCCATTATGTGCGGACCGGATGGTTTCGGCCATGAGAATCCCCGTTTTGCTGTCGCTCTGGTGCGGCCCGCGCCCCCACCGGCGGGACGGTGCCCGGTGGCGGCGCGGGTGGCTTCGCGGACGCTCAAGACATGGGGCAGGCCCCGGCCGGGGTCCCCTCCAGCCGGGGCCGCCTCGGCCGGGGGCGAGATCAGCGCCCAGGCGCTGTGGCTGTGTTCACTCGAAGACGTCCCGCGTCGAGAACGCCGCGCGCCTCCCACCCCGACGGCGTCCGTCGGTGGCGCGGGGCGTGCGGCGTCAGGATGCCGATCACCTGGTGCCGGCAGCCGTGCGGTTCGGTGCCGACTCCAAGTCACGCTTCCTGTAACGCGGGGACGGGGAGTTCGCCCGAGCCTCGGACGATCAGGTGGGTGGGGACGGTGATGGTGCGGGCTCGGGAGCGGTCCCCGTCCAGGCGGGTCAGCGCGGTGGTCGCTGCCGTTCTGCCGATTTCTTCCGCGTCCTGGGCGACGACGGTCAGGGCCGGCTCGAGTGCCTCGGCGAGTGCCACGTCGTCGAAGGCGACTACGGCGACGTCCTTGCGCTTGCTGCGGGCCAGTTCGGCGACTATGCCCAGCGCCATGATGTTGTTGCCGGCGAACAGGGCGGTGGGGGGATCGGCCAGGCCGAGGAGTTGGGCGGTCGCGGTCTCGGCGCCCCGCTGGTCGTGGGCGTTGGTGACGAGCGAGCGGTCGTAGGGGATGTCGGCTTCCTGTAGTGCCGAGCGGTAACCGGCCTGACGCTCGCGACGGGTGTACAGCTTCGGGGGCAGGTCGCCGACGAAGCCGATGCGCCGGTGTCCGTGGGCGATGAGGTGGGTGACGCCGTCGTGGGCGCCGGCACGGTTGGAGCTGACGATGCTGTCCGTGGCGAGGCCGACTCCGGGTCGGTCGAGGAAGATCACGGGTAGTCCCGCCGTGCGATGGGACTTGAGGTGGGAGTGGTCGGCGCCGACGGACGGAACGACGATCAGGATGCTGACGCGGCGGGCGAGGAACTTGTCGGTCAGGGCACGTTCGCGCTCGGAGTCGTCCGCGGAGGAGCCCATGAGCAGGGTCAGTCCGCGTTCGCGGACGGTGTCCTCGATGGCACGGGCCACAGCTCCGAAGAAGGGGTTGGCGAGGTCGGGAATGACCAGGCCGATGGTGGTGTCCGGGCCGCCGACGCGGATGTTGCGGGCCATGAGGTTCGGCTGGAAGCCGAGCTTGGCCACTGCGGCGAGTACCTGTTCCCTGGTCTGCGCGGAGGCGGGTCCGTCCTCGTTGAGGACGCGTGAGACCGTCTTGGCGCTGACGCCGACTTCTCGGGCGACGTCGGCCAGGGTAGGGCGGCGGTTCGCTGCCATGGAGGAAACCGTCTCCTGAGGGCTCTCGATTCCGGCCGCGGCCTCGGCCGGAAACTGCGAGAGCTGGGTTGTGCTGTCAGGTGGCCTGTACTCCGGCGGCCTTGGCGGCCTCCGAATCCGCTACGACAGTATCTCCGGCCTCGTCGATGCTGAGCGCGCCGGTCATGATGGCGACGACCTCGGCCATGGAGTAATCGGAGGGCTTGATCAGGGCGGCACGCCGGCCCAGCCGGTGGACGTGGATCCGGTCGGCGATCTCGAAGACGTGGGGCATGTTGTGGCTGATCAGAACGACCGGCATGCCCTTGTCGCGGACTCGGCGGATGAGGTCCAGGACCTGGCCCGACTCCTTGACGCCGAGAGCGGCGGTGGGTTCGTCCATGACGACGACGCTGCGGGCCCAGGCGACGGAACGGGCGACCGCGACGGCCTGCCGCTGTCCGCCGGAGAGCGTCTCGACCGACTGCGTCAGCGAGCGCAGGCCGATCTTCAGGTCGGCCATGTGCTCGGCGGCCTCCTGGCGCATGCGCTTCTTGTCCAGCATGCGGAAGACACTGCCGAGAACGCCGGGTCGGCGCAGCTCGCGCCCGAGGAACATGTTCGAGGCGATGTCCATGGAGGCGGCCACGGCGAGGTCCTGATAGACCGTCTCGATGCCGTGGGCGCGGGCGCTCTGCGGACCGGAGAAGGTGATGGGCTCGCCGCCCAGCCGTATCTCGCCCGCGTCGGGGACCACCGCGCCGGTGAGCGCCTTGATCAGGCTGGTCTTGCCGGCACCGTTGTCGCCGATGACGGCGAGGACCTCGCCGGGCAGCAGATCGAAGTCGGCGCCGTCGATGGCGGTGACCTGGCCGTACCGCTTGACCAGGCCGCGGGCCTGCAGCACGGGCGTGGGGGAGGAGGTGGCGGTCATCGGGCCTTCTTCCGGGAGAGCTGGTCGACGGTCACCGCGAGGATCACCAGGACTCCGGTGATCAGGGTCTGGTAGATGGAGGCGACGCCCATCAGCTGGAGGCCGTTGCGGAACACGCCGACGATGAGGACGCCGATGAAGGTGCCCAGGACCGATCCGCGTCCGCCGAAGAGGCTGGTGCCGCCGAGGACCACGGCGGTGATGCTGTCGAGGTTGTCGGTCTGTCCGGCCTGCGGGTCGCCGACTCCGGTGCGGGAGATGAGCAGCAGGGCGGCGATGCCGTACAGCAGGCCGGCCACGGTGTAGATGCCGATGGTCAGGCGGGAGGTGCGGATGCCGTTCAGCCGGGCGGCCTCGGCGCTGTTGCCCAGGGCGTAGACGTGCCGGCCCCAGCCGGTGCTGCTCAGCGCGTAGGCGAGGAGGAGGAACAGGGCGATGGTGACCAGGGAGCCGTAGGTGATGTCGGTGTGGCCGAGCGGGAAGGTCTGCCCGAGAGCCGTCAGCGGGCCGGGCAGGTTGGTGACCGTCTGCTCCTCGGAGTAGATGTGGGTCAGTGCGAACGCCACGTTGAGCATGCCGAGGGTGACGATGAACGGCGGCAGCGGGATCTTCTGCACCAGCAGCCCGTTGAGCAGGCCGAAGCCGCCGCAGACGACCAGGCCCAGAGCGATCGCGACAAGCGGTGGGACGGAGCCCTCGGCCGCCATCTTGGCGATCACGATGCTGCCGAAGGCCATCACCGCCCCGCACGACAGGTCGATGCCCGCGGTGAGGATGATCAGGGTCTGTCCGATGGCGAGGGTGCCGACGACCATGACCTGCTGCACGATCAGCGAGAAGTTGCCGCCGGTGAGGAACTGGTCGGTCGAGAGGGAGAAGAAGGCGCAGGCCAGGAGAAGGGCGGCCAGCGGGCCGGTGGTCGGCGCCGTGAGCAGTCTGCGGGCCGTGGTCGGTGCTTTGAGCTCGGCGTACGGCGAGGTCGTGGCTGTCATGCGAAGTCCTTGTCGGAAGACAGATGGTCCTTGTCGGAGGACGAGGGCTCAAGGCCCCGCCGCCGGGACAAGGGGGCGGTCGTCCCTGGTCGGGGAGCGGGCCGACCGCCCCGCTGAGGGGAGGGGCGGTGTCGCGTACGGGCCTAGGGGGCGGCTCAGCCCCAGCAGTTCTCCAGGCCGTAGCCGGTGTCCTTCGCCGTGACGCCGTCCTGCGCCTTGTCGGTGATCAGGGTGACGCCGGTGTCGGTGTAACCGGACGCCTTCTTGCCGTCCTTGGCGTACGTCACGACGGCCTTGACGCCCTCGGCGGCCATCTTCAGCGGGTACTGCTGCGACGTCGCGGCGATCTTGCCGTCCTTGACGGCCTGGGTGCCGGTGCAGCCGCCGTCGACGGAGACGATCAGCACGTCCTTCTCCCGGCCCTTGGCCTTCAGCGCGGTGTACGCGCCCAGGGCGGCCGGTTCGTTGATGGTGTAGACGACGTTGATGCCGGGCGCCTTCTGCAGGCAGTTCTCCATCGCGGTCTGGCCCTTGGCCTGGTCGCCGCCGGTGTCCTGGGCGCACACGACGTCCTTGTCGGTGGCGCCGAAGCCCTTCAGGAAACCGTTGTGCCGCTGGACGCCGACGGAGACGCCCGGCGCCAGGTCGAGGGCGGCTATCTTCGCCTTCTTGCCCTTCATGACGGCCTTGGCGTACTCGCCGATCAGCTGGCCGGCCTTGAGGTTGTCGGTGGCGAAGAGTGCGTCGACCGCGCTTTCCGGCTCGGTCGGGGTGTCCAGGGCGATGACCAGGACACCCTTGGCGCGGGCCTTCTGAATGGCGGGCACGATCGCCTTGGAGTCGCTCGGGGTGATCAGGATGCCCTTCACCCCGGCGGCGACCATGTTCTCGATGGCGGTGACCTGCCCGGCGTTGTCCCCGTCGAACTTGCCCGCCGCGGTGGACAGTTGGACACCGTTCTCCTTGGCGGCCTTCTCCGCGCCCTCCTTCATCTTCACGAAGAACGGGTTGGTGTCGGTCTTGGTGATCAGACCGACCTTGACGCTGCCCGAGCCGGAGCTCTTGGAGCCCGAACCGGAGCCGGAGCCGGAGCCGCAGGCCGTCAGAGTGAGGGCCGCGACGCCCGTGACCGCGGCGGCTCTGAGGAGCGAGGAGGACAGGCGAGTGGTGCGAGACATGATCGACTCCTGTGGGATAGCGGGCGGCACGGGGTTGGGATCAGGACACGCCGCCCGGGGTGTCATCGTTGACTTATGTCATCGTTGACACTGCCTGGCGAGGATGATGGACTCCGGATCCAGGCAACGTCAATGCCTTCCACTCGTCACAAATCGGCAACGTCCGTAGCCGTGGTCTCCGTGCGGCAGGTCTCTGGCCGCGTCGCCGCGAGGCCCCATGCCCGACCTTTCAGAGCCGTTCAGAGCCATTCAGAGTCGTTCAGAGCCGTTCCGATCCGTTTCGAGCCTTGCCGAGAGAGAGCAGCCCATGAGCCCGCGTCAGATCACTGTTCTGGGAGAGTGCGTCGCGGACGCCTTCACCGAACCGGCAAACGCCTCGAACGAACTTGCTCTGCGGGTGCTGCCTGGCGGCGGACCCGCGAATACGGCGGTGGCCCTGGCCAGGCTGGGCACGCCGGCCCGCTTCCTGGCGCGGCTGTCCGGGGATGTGTTCGGCCGCCTGTTCCGGGCCCACCTGGAGGAGTCCGGCGTCGACCTGTCGTACGCCGTCGCCGCCGCCGAGCCCAGCACGCTGGCCGTGGCGGAGCTGGATGCCACCGGGCAGGCCGCGTTCTCGTTCCACGCGCAGAACACGGCCGACTGGCAGTGGACTCCAGGGGAACTGGCGGGGGTGGATCTGTCCGAAACGGCCTGTGTGCACACCGGGTCGCTGGCGCTGGTCCGTGAACCCGGCGGGGCGGCGGTGGAGGAGTTCCTGGCAGCGGCGGCTCCGCGGGCCACCATCAGCATCGATCCCAACGTCCGGCCGCTGCTGGTGCGCCCCGAGGTCTACCGCGCCCGGCTGGCGCACTGGTGCGCTCTCGCCGACATCCTGCGCCTGAGCGAGGACGACCTGGAACTCCTCCTGCCGGGCACCCCGCCCGAGCAGGCGTGCGACATCTGGCATGCCGCGGGGGTGCGGCTCGTCGTGATCACGCTCGGCGCCGGCGGCGCCCTGGCCTCGCTCGACGGCGAACGACTGCGGGTGCCCGCTGTGGCCACGCGGGTGGTCGACACGGTCGGCGCGGGGGACTCCTTCACCGCCGGCCTGCTGCATCACCTCGGCGCCCGCGGACTCCTCGGTGGCCGGCTGACCGATCTCGGTCTCGACGAGGTCGCGGAAGCCTGCCGGTTCGGTGCCCGGGTCGCGGCCCTGACCTGCTCGGTCGCCGGTCCCAATCCGCCGTGGCGTGACCAGTTGGCACAGCTGACGACCGCCGGTGGCGCCTGACGGTGAAGCCGGACAAGGCCGTCGTCCGGCACCTCGACTCCGCCGACAAATGACGCCCTCAAGTGACGCCCACAACTGACAAGGACACGAGACCGTGAAGAAGACCCTGCTCGCCGAGTTCACCGCCCGCGAGGGAGCGCAGGACGAGGTTGCCCGCCTGATCGGCGACTACGCCCTGAAGGTGCGCGAGGAAGAAGGCAACATCACCTTCGACGTCTACACCAAGGCAGCCGCCCCGCGCGCCTACTGGATCTTCGAGGTGTACCGGGACGAGGACGCCTTCCAGGCGCACCTGAACGCCCCGTACGGCGGCCCTTTCAACGCCGCCCTCATTCCGCTGATCGAAGAGGACGCCTCGGTGCTGACCTTCCTCGATCCGCTGGCGTGACGACGTCGGGCACGCCTCACGCGCGTGACGAGCGGTCGAGGCCGTTGACATCACAAGACAGGCACAACGCCCCCACAGGGCTTTCACGCGACGCATGATGATCCCTCAGCACGCGTCAGTCCTGGGGGTACTTTGCACGCCCGCACCACCATCTGCGCCGTCGTTCTGCTGCTCGCCGCCACCGCTTGCGCAGGTCCCGGCCACACCGACGAGCCGGATGCCAGGCCGAAGCAGGCCACGGCCAAGCCCGTACCCGCCGCCGGGGCGCTCAAGATCGGCGTCGGACACCACTGGAGCGACACGGACACCGACGGCAGCCACATCAGTGGCACCACGACCGTCATGGGCTACACCCAGCCGGCGAAGGGCGCCACCCTGTCCGACGACGTCACCGACGTCCCGCACCCCGTGTGGGCCACCCTCGACGTCCGGCTCTGCGCCGACGCGACCAGCACCACGGTGATGGCTTCCCAGACACCCTGGTCCCTCGGCTTCCCCGACGGGACCCGGGGCCGGGCCCCGCTGTTCAGCGGATCCGGCGTGCCGAAGCCTGAGTACCCCACCGGAAGTGCCGCCGTGCGGCCCGGCTCGTGCCTTCGCGGGAAGATCACGTTCGCTGTCGAACGGGGCACCCGTCCCGACCAGGTGATCTACGACGTCGAAAGCCGCGACCCCGTCGGGTGGGCTGTGCCCGCGGCATGACAGCAGGACGTCGCGATCGATGCCGTGAGCGGTCGACCCGTCCGGTGGTAACCGGGCCCGGACCTGTGAGGTCCACTCGCGCAGCGTCTGCGAGAGCGGTGCGACGGAACGAGATCGACGCCCCGGGCTCGGGCCCGGGGCGTCTCCTTGGGTCACTGGATCGGGGCGTCGGGCGGGGGGAGGTGGACGGTGCGGTCCCTGTCGACGGATTCGATGCCGGCGACCGCCTTCAGGGCCGGGATCCGGTCCTCCGCGATGGTGCCGGAGAGCGTGCCGAGGATCGCCTGCTCGCCCGTGACCGTCAGCCCGGCCCCTCGCGCGGCCTCGACCACCTCCGCGAACCGGTCGGGGTCGACCGAAAGGATGACCCCGACCGGCCCGGAAGAGGGCGACTCGCTCACGGGGCCTGGAGCAGGCCCGAGCCGACGTCCCTGACGGGCTGCGTCAGCGGGAACGCACTGGACAGCAGACTGGCCTTGAGATCCTCCGCAGAGGCGTTGGGGGCGGCCTGGGCGAGCAGCGCGAGGACACCCGCGACGTGCGGTGTGGCCATGCTGGTGCCCGACATCGACTGGTACCCGCCGCCAGGGGCCGCCGAGTGCACGGCCCTGCCGGGCGCGGCGATGTTGACCTCGCCGCCCTGGCCGTTGATGCCCGCGGAGGAGAAGGACGACACCGTGAGTGCCCTGTCCAGCGAGGCCACCGCGAGGATGGAGGGACAGTTGGCGGGTCGGCCGACCGGCCTGATGGCCTGGGGGCGGCTGCTTTCGTTGCCCGCGGCGGCGACGATCACTGTCCCGCGCTGGAGCGCACGCTGGGCCAGCTGCTCGTAGGTCTGGGGGAAGAGCTCACCCGGCTGGACCGCGGCGCCGAGCGACATGGAGATCACCCGCGCGCCGTGGGCGACGGCCCAGGCCATGGCCGCCAGGATCTGGCCGTCGGTACCGCTGCCCGCGTTGCTGAGCACCTTCGCGGCGAGTACCCGGGCCTCGCTTGCCACGCCGTAGCGGGGCCCCTGCTGGGGACTGGCCGGACCGGCGGCGGTGCCGATGCAGTGCGTGCCGTGGCCATGGCCGTCCTCGACGGTCTCGCCGGGCACGAAGGAGACCGTCTCGTCTATGCGCCCGGCGAGGTCCGGGTGGTCGGTGTCCACGCCGGTGTCGAGCACGGCGATCTTCACACCGCGCCCGGTCAGGCTGGACATGTTGGCCCGGATCGCCTGGAGGCCCCAGGTCCAGTTCCGCTCGTCCCAAGCCGGGCCCTGGGCCGCGGCGATTTCGGCCTTGGTGTGGCGTTCCACCACTCCCTCGTCGCTGCGGTAGGCCGGGAAGAACGCGGTCGGCGCCTGCTGGGGAGCGGTGATCACCGAGGCGTAGACCATGCGCTCCGGCTCGGCCGCGATGATCGAGGGCTCCGCCTCGGCCGTGGTCACCAGCGCGTGGCGCTGGTCGGGCCGCACTTCGACGACGGCGGCGCCCAGTTCTTCGAAGAGCACCGAGACGTCGGGGCGCTCCAGGAGTTCGGCGACGTTCGCGGCGTCGGTCCCGCGTATACGCTCCACCGGCGCGATGTCGGCGGAGGCACGCAGGGCCTCCAATCCGCTCTCCTGGTTGCTCTGGTCGAGCAGGATCACGTACCGCCCGGTGTACTCCGCGCCCCGTCCCGTGAAGGGGGCATCGGGCCGATCCGGCTGCTCGCCGAAGGCGCGCCTGTCCATGGGTCCGTTCGCCATTGAATTTCCCGCTTTCTGTGCGCATCCCCCGGTTCGTGGACGCGCGCCGACTCACGGGGTGCCGGGCGCCAAGGATGGTGGGGCGCGCTTCAGCCGTGTATCGACGCGTGGTGCCGTCGCCGGCAAGGCTGTCCCCTGCCAGGCCGCTACTTCGGCAACGCCCCCTGGTACACCGTCGCACCGGGTACGGGGGCCCGCAACACAGCGTCGCCGCGCACCGGCAGAGCCCGGCGTCAGCGCAGGGTGTCGATCACCTCGTCGTCGGAGAGCTGCTCGAAGTCCTCGTACCACTCTCCGACGGCGTAGAAGAGTTCCGGCTCGTAGAGGCAGATGACGTCGTCGGCCTCCTCGTGCAGCGTCTCGACGGCGCGGGAGCCGACCGGTACGGCGAGGATCAGGCCGGCGGCCCCCTGTCCGCGCAGGTGACGAAGGGCGGCCCGGGCGGTGACACCGGTGGCGAGTCCGTCGTCCACGAGGATCACGGTGCGGCCGCGGATCCGCGGCGCGGGGCGTCCGGCGCGGTAGCGCTCCTCGCGGCGGTGGACCTCCGCCCGCTGATCGGCCACGGCCTGAGTGAGCTGCGCCTCGGTGAGCCCCAGAACGGCGAGCGAGCTCTTGTCGAAGAACGGCGGATCGTCGCCCGCGACGGCACCGATCCCGGACTCCGGACGGCCCGGCGCTCCGATCTTGCGCACCACCAGCACGTCCAGCGGGGCCTTGAGGGCGTGGGCGATCTCGGCGGCGACGGGGACACCGCCACGGGGCAGGGCCAGGACGAGCGGGTCGGTCAGCTCGCCCTTCTCCGCCCGCCTCAGGAGTTCGGCGGCCAGCTCCCGGCCGGCCTGCCGGCGATCCCGGAAACGCATGACACCCGCCTCCTCCCGGCCCGGGTTCCCCACCGGTGGGGGGCCAAACGACGGGGCCGAACGACGGGGCCGAACGACGGGGCCGAACGAGGGGGCCAAGTGACGGGACCGAACGACGGTACCGGCGGGCGGCGCCTGAGGCGATGCCACGTACCGGACGCTCCCGTGATCTCCGCCGATCTCCGCCGTGAGCATCCGTGCGGGGGCCGTCGTCAAGTGGCCTGATATGGAGCCGTATCGACCTGCCGGTTCGTTTCATGGGTCTGCCCCTTGGGCAGGCATCGGGCAGCGTGTTCTCGGCCCATGGGCCGAGGGAGGGGGAGCGCTGTGCAGACTCAGACGCGCATGCTCGACCAGGTCCGGACGACGGACGGACGACTGCTCAAGGTCGAGATCTCGGGGGATCCACGCGGCCGGCCGGTGTTCCTGCTGCACGGCATGCCCGGCAGCCGCGTCGGCCCCCGGCCTCGCCCGATGTTCCTCTACCAGCGCGGCGCCCGCCTGATCAGCTACGACCGCCCCGGCTACGGGGGCTCGGACCGCAAGGCGGGCCGCCGCGTCGCCGATGTCGTCCAGGACGTGGCCGAAGTCGCGGACGCGCTGGAGCTGGACCGGTTCGCCGTGGCCGGGCGCTCCGGCGGGGCGCCGCACGCGCTGGCCTGTGCCGCGCTGCTGCCCGACCGGGTCACCCGGGCCGCCGCCCTGGTCACGCTCGCCCCGCGGGACGCGAAGGGGCTCGACTGGTTCGCGGGCATGGCCCCGTCCAACGTCCATGAGTTCCGCACCGCGTTCAACGATCCCGAGCGGTTCGTGGCCCGGCTCATCCCGCGCTCGGCCAAGATCCGCAGCAATCCGGCACGGCTGCTCGAAGAGCTGCGCGGCGACCTGACGGCCGACGACCGGCAGATCGTCGCGGACGGCGCCATCCGCTCCATGCTGCTGCGCAACTACCACGAGGCGCTGCGCAGTTCGCCCTACGGCTGGGTCGACGACGCGCTCGCGCTGACCGGCCCCTGGGGGTTCGACCCGGCCGACATCCGGGTGCCGGTGCTGCTGTGGCACGGCGCGCAGGACGTCTTCTCGCCGGCCGCGCACTCCACCTGGCTGGCCGGCCGTATCCCGCGCGCCACCGCGGTCCTCGAACCCGCGGCGGCGCACTTCGCGGCCCTGCGTGCCCTGCCGGCGGTCCTGACCTGGCTCCTGGCGGACGCCGCGCGGCAGGGCTGAGGGCTCACACCGCCAGCGGCTCCAGGTCCCGGTAGATCCGCCGCTCATGCCCCGTCAGCTGGATGATCCCGTTGTTCTCGCCCAACTGCCGCCCCTGGCGGTTCAGTTCGGCCAGCGTCTCCTCGCGCAGCCGGCGCGCCTCGTCCGTACGGCCCAGGGCGCCCAGCGTCAGCGCGCAGTTGCTGACCACGGCCAGGGTCTCCGGGTGCTGCGGTCCCAGCACCGTGCGCAGGGTGTCCATGGCCCGCTTCTCCAGCGCCCAGGCCTCCTCCAGACGGCCCTGATCGGCCAGTACGTTGGCGAAGTTGGCCTCCGTGAACAGGGTGTGCGGATGCCGGTCGCCGAGCACGTCCGACATCCTGGGCAGTACCTGCCGGAACACGGCCTCCGCCTCGACCGCGTCCCCGCAGCCCCAGTGGAAGATGCCCAGGTTGTTCAGCGCGGCCTGGGTGTAGGGGTGTTCCTCGCCCGGCACCTTCATGTACTCGGTCAGCGCCTCCTTGGCGACCTCGCGCGCCGCCTCCCGCTCGTCGGCCGCGTACAGGTCGGCCGCCATGTTCAGGTCACAGGCGAGCGAGTCCGGGGTGTGGGCGTCGTACTGGGTCCGGTACTGGGCGCGGGTCGCCGTCGTCAGCCGGCGGGCGTCCTCGAGGCGGCCCGTCCTGCGCAGTGACACGGCGAGGGACTTGGCGCAGCTCAGCGTGCCGGGGAAGCCCTTGCCGAGGATGCGCTTGTGGGCGTCGTACGCACGCGACAGCAGGGACACCGAGTCCTCGTACCGGCCGACCTCGCGCAGGTCGCGCCCCAGGCGGCCCGCCGAGGCCAGCGTGTACGGGTGGTCGGGGCCGAGCACCTCCATACGGCGGTCGTAGGTGTCCTGGTCGAGGGAGCGCGCGTCGCCGTAGCGGCCGACCATCCGCAGCGCGAGGGCGAGGTTGTTGGCCGCGCTGAGGGTGCGCCGGTGGGATTCGTGGAAGATCTGGCTGAACCCGTCGTGCGCCTCGCGCGCCAGTTCCACCGCCAGGGTGTACTCGCCGAGCGCGGCGAGGTCGCTGGCGAGGCTGGACATGGTGACGTACGTGTGCGGATGTGCGGCCCCGAGCACCCGGCGCTGCTGCTCGAGCAGCTCGGTGTTGATCGCCCGGGACTCCACGTAACGCCCCTGGGAGCGCATCACGTTGGCGAGCTGGCAGCGCAGATACAGGTACTGCACGTCCTCCTCGCCCAGCAGTGGCTTCCAGTGTCCGAGCAGGTCCTCGGCGAGCTGCTGCGCCGCCGGGAAGTCACCGCGCTTCCACAGGTAGCGGACGCGGTCGATGAGCAGACGGCGTGGTTCGTTCTCGGTGCAGTTGCGGACGTCGGAGGCGCTCAGGTGCGGCCAGATGACGCCGAACCGCGGCCAGGTCTCCGGGTCGTCGATCGGCTCGTCACCGTCCGGCCGGGCACCGGCCAGGACCGTGTGGACGACGTGCCGGGCGTGCCGCTGCTCCTCCTGCGTCAGCTGCGAGCGGATCACCGCCTGGACCAGCCGGTGCACCTGGATGCTGTTGCTGACCTGGTCGACCTTGGCGAGCGCGAAACGGGCGATCTCCCGGATGACCCGGCCGAGGAGCAGGCTCTCCTGGAGGGTGGGGTCGACCTTGCGCAGCTCGTCGATCATCTCCTTGCTGTAGAGCAGATGGGAGGAGATCGGCTCGGGCGCCAGGAACGCGCACAGTTGCAGCAGCCGTACCGAGGCGGGCGAGCGGTCCTTGAGGCGGGCGATGGAGATGTTCCAGGTCGCGGCCACCGTCTCGGGGTAGTCGGCGGGCTGGTTGAGGTCGAGGACGTCAGTGGTCTGCTCGGCCAGCTGTCGCAGATAGTCCTCGATCGGGGTGGCGGTCTCGGCCAGCCACGCCGCCGCCTGTTCCACGGCCAGCGGCAGGTCGCCCACCGCGGTCGCCACCCGGTCGGCCTCGTGGGCGGTGAGCCCCGGCGCACGGCGGGAGAGGTGCTCGATGCTCTCCTGGCGCAGGAACACGTCGACGGGCAGGGACTGGCCCTGGGTCGCCCACGCCTGGTTGCGGGAGGTGACGAGGATGTGCCCGCCGCCCCCGGCCGGGAAGTAGCGGGTGAGCTGCTCGGGGTTGTCGGCGTTGTCGAAGATCAGGATCCAGCGCTTGGTGGGCACCCCGCGGGCGAGCATCTGCACGGTCTCGCGGCTGACCAGGGCCATGTCCTCGCCGCCGGGCGCGCCGATGCGGGCGCCCAGCTCGGCGAGCGAGGCGACGACGTTGTCCACGGACTCGGCGGACGTCCACCACACCAGGTCGTAGTCGGCCATGAACCGGTGCACGTACTCCAGCGCCACCTGCGTCTTGCCGACGCCGCCGAGGCCGGTCAGGGCCTGCGGCTGCGGAAGCACGACGGACATGCCGGAGCGCAGCTGCTCGCGGACCTGCGTGAGGATGACGTTGCGGCCGGTGAAGGTCTGGTTGCGCTGGGGGGCGTTCCAGGTGGCCGGGGTGCTGCCCGGGAAGCGGGGGGCCGCCGGGGCGCCGTCGGTGGGCTGGGCGGGCAGCTCCAGGGCGCTGAGCAGGCCGGCGACGCACTGGGCCTCTTCGAGGCGGTGCAGATCGACGGGCTCGTGGGCGAGGTAGGAGTCGGGCAGCCGCACCTCGTCGACGCGCAGCGGGACCAGCGCGGGGTGGGCGCCGTCCGGGTCGCCGCCGGTGAAGGCGCGCCAGACGTCCTCCCCGTACCGGGACTTCTGGAAGGCGTTCGACAGCAGGACGAGCGCGCGGGTCGCCGCGTCGGGGCGTTCGACCGGGCCGGCGGACACGTCGTACAGCGTGACGTTGCAGCCGGAGTGCTTGAGGACGGCCTCGATCCAGTCGGCCCACATGCGGTTCTCGGCCGCGTACGCGACGACGACGTCGGCCGCCGTGGTCAGCGGCCGGCGCCGGGTGAACGCGTCCAGGCAGCGCAGCCGCACCGGCTCGGGCACCGGCGGCAGCGAGGCGACCTCGCCGTCGGAGATGACGTTGGTCAGCCGCTCGAACGCCGACAGCAGCGAGTTGGCGATCCCGCTCTCGTCGCCGACCGTCGCGAGTGTCTCCTCGTACGCGTAGTAGGGGCGGTACGGGATCTCGACGGCGCCCCAGTACTGGGACAGCTCCTCGGGGCTGAGGTCCTCGCCGCCGAGGCCCTTGGGCAGTCCGTCGAACTTCAGCCGGGCCAGCGCCCGTCCGGCGTCGACCTTCTCCTTCTCGCCCTCGTCGATGCGCATCGGCACCGGCAGCACCCGGATCTTGCGCTTGCGGTAGCCGTCCTCGACGCTGCGCGCCACGGCCGCCGCGCCGTCCAGGGACTGGTCGCTGAGCGTGAAGCAGTCCACCAGCATGTCGGGCATCTGGATGGTGCAGATGTCGGCGTTGTCGGACAGGCCGGTGCGGGAGTCGATCAGGACGTACTCGTACGACGCCTTCATGTCGTCGCGCAGCGCGTCCAGGAAGAGACCGCCGCCGAGCCGCTCGTAGAAGTTGTCCCACTCGAAGGAGGACACGGTCGCCGAGTACGAGCGGTCCTGGCGCCCGGCGGAGAGGAAGTCGAGCGAGCCGCCCTTCGCGAAGCGCAGACCGTGCCGCTCGGGGGTGAGTGAGACGGCGTGCTGCTCGACGTGGGCGTACTCCTGGTGCCAGGCCCCGGAACGCTGGCTGCCGCTGGTCGCGGCCCAGGCGTACTCGTTGATGATGTCGATGATCCCGGAGGTGGCCGCGAGCGCGTGGGGGTCGAGGAACGGGCGGAAGAAGCGGTCCAGGCCCGGCGCCTCCAGGTCCCAGTCGACCGCCAGGACCCGTTTGCCGTTGGCGGCCAGGATCCACGCCGTGTTGGCGAGGGCCATCGTGCGCCCGGTGCCGCCCTTGTACGAGTAGAACGTGATGATCCGTCCGTCCTGCGCGGCCGTCATGCCTCTCCTCCGTTGTCGGGTCCCGCGTCCGGGGGCTGCGGGTGGATGGGGCCCATCAGTCGGGGCCTGGGCAGGTGGGGGCCCGAAGGCGGATGGGCTTCCGCGTGTTTCAGGTACTGCCGGGTGGTGTGGGCGACCACGGCCGGGAGCAGGTCGATGAAGGTCTTCAGGGTGGGTACGCCGGTGACGGCCATCCGGCAGTCGGTGCGCCGGCCCCGCTCAAGGATCAGCGGCAGGGTGCGGTCCAGCTCCTCGGTGAGCTGGCGGCCCTCCTCGCCGTGGCACTGGAGGTCGGCGCGGTTCCAGGGCACGATCGCGCTGACCCAGGGCCGGGCGCCCGCGTCGAACTCCTTGAGTCTGTGCCGCCGTTCCTCGTCGAGGAGCGCCCAGCGGTCGACGAGCAGGATGCCGGGGCGGGTCGGCGGCACCTTGTCGGCGGCGTCCTCGCCGTCCTCGGTGACCGAGGCGGCCGGGATGTCGCCGGTCGGGTCCTCGTCGTCGAAGGAGGAGACGGTGGTGCGGTAGTCCAGCGAGCGGATCAGCTCCTCGGCCAGTGAGGGGAGCGCCCGGGTGGACTCCGAGTGGTACGGGTTCCAGTCCTGGGCGTCCTCCCCGTAAGGGCGGGCGTCGCGGTGCTCGGGGATGGTGTCCCGGGTGGGTGCGGCCACCGTCAGATGTATGCGCCGGGGTCCCTCGCCGCGCGGTTTGAAGGCGCTGGGCGTGGACTCGTAGGGGCGGGGCCGGCTGGAGGGCAGCGGGGAGTCGTGGGCGACCTGCACGATGCGCTGGGCGAGACCGAGGACGGTTTCCTTGTACTCGTCGTGAAACCGGTTGAGTTTGATCAGACCGTAGAATCCCTGGGCCGCGTAACGGTCCCCGAAGGCGGCGTGGTCCACGTGTATGTGCCTTACGGAGTCGGGGAGTTGGCTGTATTCGACGTGTGTCCACAAGGCCGGCACGATCGCGGGCACCGCCCCTGAACCGGTGGCGCGGGCCCGCAGGATCCTCTCGTGGAAGGCGAACCACTCGCGCCCGCACATCTCGCTGGTGAAGTACCTCGGCGAGAACAGGGGTACGAATACCCGGCAGGTGGCCAGGTTCTCGCTGAGCTTCTCCGGCCAGCCGTCCCCGGAGCGCATCTCCCGGTCCATGAAACCCGCGGGTGCCCCGCCCGGCAGATCGGTGAGCGCCATGATGTCGTTGCACAGGTCGGCGAACAGGACGTGCACCCAGTGGTCGGGGTTCGGGCCGCCCGAACCCCAGGACGGCGTGTGGGCATAACTGAGAAAAAAGTACGGCCTGTTGTCCGAAGTCCGTTCAACTGCGTCCACGCGCCCCCCTGCCCATGAAGCCCCGCCTCACCCCGTCGAAGGCGTCATCTGGCCGGACACCATAATGTGCCCGACCGACGGCCCGCAGGGGCCGTTTGTTTCACGTCATTTCATAGCGATATCCGGACATCCGAACAGTCGCCGCGTCGACGACGTCCCGCATGGCGAACAGAACGGCCGTCTTTCCCGAAAATGCCCGTTCCGACAGAAGATCACGCGGCAGCAGCGCCCCGATCGACGCGAAGTCGCCGTCATTCAGGGCGAGATCCTCGTACGAGGTCCAGTTTCCCCGCTCTTCGACCACACAGCGGTACGTGCGCGTCGGCGGCACCGGTGTCATCCGGTACTCGGCCAGATGCAGCGCGCTGCACACCTCGAACCCCACGCGCAGCAACAGGACTTGGGCCCCGGCGGCGTACAGCCTGGCCAGCGGTGAGCGTTCGCCGAGGTGGCAGGTCGGGTCGTGGTGCGACAGCAGCTCGGCGGCGCGCGGCCCGAGTCCGGCCAGCGAGGTCTGCGGGTGCGCGCTGCGGACGGCACCGGGCGTCGTCCGTACGCACTCGGCGAGCACGCCCATGGTGGGGCAGGGGGTGACGTCGGGCTCGTACGGGGGCATGCCCGCCCGGAACGCCGCCTTCTCCCGCTCGTCCATCCCCTCGGTGAGCGCCCGGTACGCGCGGGAGGTGTCCGAGTTCTCGGGCGTGAACGTGGGGACGACGAGTGTGCCGTGCGGGCCGAGCGCGCCGAGAAGGGCGTCCCGGACATCGGTGTCGCGCAGCCCGGTCCCGCCGAGGGAGGCGTGGACCAGCAGGGTGCCGCCGGAGCGCACCCCCAACTCATCGCACAACGAACTCAGTTGCCGCACGTCAGTCATGGAGGCGCTGCCACTCCGTCCGCAGCTGGGCCGCGAAGACGGCGCCGCTCTCGGTCAGGTCCCGTTCCGGAAGGGCGGCCAGGGTCCGCAGGGCGCGGTCGGCCCCTGCCAGTGCCTCGGCCCGCAGCTCGGGCTCCTGCCGCCAGTACGAGGCGGTACCGAGCTGTTCGCTCGCCTCTTCGAGCAGCCGTCCGGCCCGGTTGCCCGGCACGCTCAGATCCGCCACCTGCCGCAGCGCCGTGAGCCGGGCCCGGCGTCCGGCGCGGGACAGTTCGCGGACGAACTCCTCCGGTTCGAAGTCGACGGCCACGCCCAGGGCGCCGATGCCGTGGTCGCCGAGCCGCACGCCCGTTCCGGCCATCAGCGGGGTGACCGTGGTGACGACGAGCGCGTCCACGCGGTCACGCCGGCCGGGCTCGCGCTCGTCGAGGAGCTCGTACGCGGCGCGCAGCCGCTTGCGGAAGACGCGCAGGTCGCTGGAGCCGAGGGGCGGAGCGACGGGGACGGGGTAGCAGTCGCGGTGCGGGTCGGCGTCGTCGATGAGGAAAGACGTGCCGTCCGTGAGCGGCAGGGTCTCCAGCGGGCGCCATTCGGCGGGCGGCTCGTCGGGCGTGGCGTCGGCGCCGCGGATGCGGAAGCCGTCCCGCGTCACCGTGAGCTCGACCCGCCCCGGCCGCGCCAGCCGTACCGTCCCCAGCGTCGGAAGGTGCAGTTCCCGGTCGGGCTGGTGCCAGGCGAGGGTCACGCCGGCCTCCGCGTGCACCGCGGCCGCCGCGGCCACCGTCATGAACCGGGCGAGACCGGCGCGCCCGTCCCAGGAGCCGTGCAGCGAGGGGCGCAGATAGGGGTGGGCGAGGACGGAGTTGAGATGCGGGGCGGTGGCGTCGTCCGTGTCCAGACGTACGAGCGCCCGCCAGGCCTCGTCGGCGTCCGGATCGCCGGCGAGGCGGTCGTGCGCCCGCGCCAGCACCTCTCGCCCCAGCCTGAGCTGCGCCAGCCGGAGTTCGTCCCCGCCACGCACCGCGGGGGACAGCTCCCGCTCCGTGATCCGCTCGGCCACCCCGTCCACGAAGGCCCGCAGATCCGCACAGAACACGGACGGATTGTCGAATCCCCGTTCGGTGCTGTAGCGGTGGGCGTAGAGGCCGCCGCCGCACGACTGGACGACGGGGCAGCCGCGGCAGGTCTCGCTGACGCCCTCGATGCCCAGCTGCCGGGCCCGGACGCCGGGATGCCGCGCGAACTCCTCGAACGTGTGCCGGAAGACGTCGTATCCGGTGGCCGGGGCGCCGTCGTACGCGGTCTTCAGGGAGTCCGCCTGTTCGAACGTGCCGTCCGTCTCCACCACCGCGAGGTCGGAGGGGGCGAGCCCCATCGCCTCGGTGAGGCTGGGCCCGCCGCGCAGGGTGCTGAGGACGGAGTCGAAGGTGCGCACCGGGACCGTACGCCCCTGCTCCAGCCACCGGTCGAAGATCTTCAGCAGCCAGTCGGCGTACGGAGTGGGCGAACCGGACGGGCCGGAGGGCGGCGGATTGTCCCAGGTGGAATGCGGAAGCAGATAGTCGATACGCGGCGGGTCCAGCGCCGACAGCGCGTCATGTACCACGACCGGATCATTGGCCACATCCACCGTGCACAAAAGGCCCAGGTAGAGATGGCGGTATTCCTCGGTGCGCAGAAGTTCGACGGCCTGGACGACCCGGTCGTAACTGCTGCGGCCCCGGTGGTCGAGGCGATGACGGTCATTGGCCGCCCGGTCACCGTCGAGCGAGATACCGACCTTGACGTCGAATTCCTTCAGGATCTCCAGATGCGCCCTGTTCAGCCGCACGCCATTGGTGTGAATTCGGAGATCCAGGGTGGTCAGTGGGTCCAGAACGCTCCGGAGCTGCGCACAGATGTTCCGCAGTCGGGTCGGTCCCACGAGGAGCGGTTCGCCGCCGTGAAGGATCACGGAAACCGATTCGAGTTTCCGGTCCACCGTGTATGCGGCGAGCCGGTGGGCGACTTTGTCGAGGGTTTCCTCGGCGATCAGGACCGGGCGTGCCTGCCAGCTCTGGTCCTCATGCTCGTACACATAGCAGTGATCACATGCGAGATTGCACCTGCTATGGATTTTCAGAACCAGCTGCTGGATCGAGGAATCCCTGTCCGTGTCCGTCACTTACCACAGTCTAGGGCCTTAAAACACCCCGCGATGCCACCAACTCGCTTGTTGATCAAGGGAGTTGGCGGATCACGGGCGTGGGTGCGTCCGGTGCGTTACAGTGCCGAGTCGAATGTGATCGGTTTGGTGGGGCGCCTGCCTGGAATATCGGTCACTCGGCCGGTCGACCGCAGGGCGGCGGCCTCGTGGGTGTTGATGGCCGAGAGGGGCGCGAGCTTCTTGTGGGTCGGCTGAGCGGCGGCCGAACCGCGCTTCGTCTTGGTGACCGTGAGGTTCATGGGTCTAGCTCCTGAGTTCGGGTCTGTCGCCGTGCCCCACGGGGGACCACGTCCCGAGAGGGATCGAGCATGAGACCCGAGACAGAGTGCTATTACGCGACCCTTCTATCACGGCCTCTCAAGCTTCTGCGAGTGGCTTGCTGCTGCGAGCGGGTGGTACTGGTCGGCTCCTGGGGGTAGTGCTGGGCGCCTTTCGGGAGGAACATGGCGACACTGTCCTCATAAGTCTGCCTCCGCGAGGTGTCAATGCGCGCGGTGACGCCCGGACCGAGTACGACGCTCACCGAGGACGACCTGCCGCCGCTCTATGCCGTCAACGATCGCCGCGCGTTGAGCCGGCAGAGTGAGTCGTTCCGCGCCGTCCGTACCCAACTGGTCGTTCTGCTGCTCGCCACCGGTACCGCAATGCTCGCCGAGCGACTGAACAGTCATATTCCGGCAGCATGTGCGGCGGTCCTTTATGCGTTGACGATCGCCGTCGGCCTGCACTCCTCCCGCCGCCGGGCGCGCGCCCACTGGCAGGCGCACCGTGCGGCGGCCGAGACCCTCAAGTCGCTGGCGTGGATGTACATGGTCCACGGCGGCCCCTTCCACTCCGGTGTCACCCACCCGGACGCCCTGTTCGCCGAGCGGCTGGAGGAGCGGCTCCGGGAACTGCGCAAGGTGGGGTGGGAGGACTCCCGGGACGGACCGGCGACGGTCGGGGCGGGGCAGATCACCCCGGTGATGCGGGCCGTTCGGGCCAAGCCGTTCGGGGCGCGCCGGGACCTCTATCTGCGCGAGCGGGTCCTGGAGCAGCTGACCTGGTACGGCAACCGGGCCTCCCAGGCCCACCGCTCGTCCGTGCGCTGGTCCTCCGTCACGGCCCTGCTGACGCTGCTCGCGCTGATCGCGGCCGTGCTCAGGGCCGCCGGGGTGATCGGCCGCTGGGACCTGACCGGGCTGCTCAGCGCGTCCGCGGCGGCGGGCGTCGCCTGGCAGGAGGTCCGCAGACACCGCCCGCTCACCTACGCGCACAAGCTGATAGAGCAGGACCTGGACACCCTGCGGATCGCGATGGGGACGACGGTCACGGAGGAGGGGTGGGCCGAGTCGGTCGCGGAGGCGGAGCGGCTGGTGAGCCCCCAGCACACGGACTGGCTGGTGCGGTTCGGTTCCTGACGGGGTGCCGGGTGGGCGCGTCAGCTCCGCAGGACGCCCGAGCTCCACAGGACGCGGACCGGGACGCCCGTGCGCCGGGCGTACGCCACCACGTCGGCCGTGCCGCCCAGCCCCCGGGCCGGCTGCCCGTCCCAGACGGCGACCAGCCGGTCCGCGTGGTCGACGATCCAGCGGCCCGCCGCGTAGTACGCCTCCTCGTGCGTCGGTTCGACGGGCAGATCCACGCGCGCCGTACAGGACTTGAGGAGCCTGCGGTACGACGCCTGCACCTCGTCGCCGCCGAGATGGGCCTCGTAGTCCATGCCGGGGATCACGGCGGTCAGCGGGACGCCGCTGTCCAGGGCGAGGTCGGCGAAGAGCTGGTCGGCGCCGGCCGCGAGGCAGCTGAGCGCCTCGACGGCGGCGTGACGGCGGAGTTCCCCGGTGATGCCCGCGAGCACGGCGGGCAGGACGACGGCGGGGATCCGGCGATGCCCGGTGACGCCGATCCGAGTCACGAGAACCACCTCCGCGGCCGCGGTCGTCGTCCAACTCACCCTAGCGGCGGGGGCCCGGTACGGCGACGTACGTTCGCCGGGTGCCGGGGGCTCGTGGGAGTGACGGCGCGGCGACGGTCGTACGCGCGGCGCACCCGCCGGGCCGCGCGGGGCTCAGAGAGGGTACTGCCAGGTGACCGTGGTGCCGGTGCCGGTGCCGGTGCCGGTGCCGCGCGAGGCGCCGTCGCCGTGCTCGGCCGCCCGGCCGTCGTTCTCCGGCACCCCCTCGCGCTCCTTCGGCACCCCTTCGTGGTCGTCCGGCACCCCGTCGTCGTGCACCGTCAGCCGGACGCCGGCGCGGCCGTCCGGGAGGGTGGCCGTCGCGTCGACCGTGACCTCGACGCGGGCGACGCCCGGGCGGTGGGACGCGGCGGCCAGGGCGCGGCGCAGCGCGGCGAGGAGATGACCGGCGACCGCCTCCGGGACCAGGCTGTCCACCGGGCCGATGAACCGCGTGCTCGGCCGGAACCCCGGCACCCCGGCCGCGCCCGCCGTCTCGCGCAGCACCTTGCCGCGGAACGTGGTGGGCGCGTCGGCGGGCGGCTGCTGGAGCGCGAAGATCGCCGTACGGACCTCCTGGACGGTGGACCGCAGGGCGTCGACCGCCCGGCCGAGCGTCTCGTGCACGTCCTCCTCGGCGGCCCGGCGCTGGGTGGACTCCAGCATCATGCCGGTCGCGAACAGCCGCTGGACGACCAGATCGTGGAGATCGCGGGCGATGCGATCGCGGTCCTCGTACACCGCCAGCCGCTTCCGGCTGTGCCACATGTCCGCGAGGACCAGCGCCAGCGCGGCCTGCGAGGCGAACTGCGCGGCGAGCTGCTGTTCGACCGGGGTGTACGGGCGGCCGCCGCGGCGGCGGGGGAGCGCGAGCGTGCCGATGAGCCGGCCCTCCGCTTCGAGGGGGAGCATCATGCTGGGCCCGAACCGGTGCCGTACCCGCGTCGTCATACGCGGGTCGGTCGCCGTGTCGTCGATGAACACCGCTTCCCCGCCGAGGAGTTGGGCGAGGACCGGGCTGCCCGGCTCGATGGTCGTACCGACGATGTCGCCGGGGTCGTCGGGCGTGGACGCCGTGACGATCTCCATGCCGCCCTCGGGGGTGGGCTTCAGGATGACCCCGGCGGCCGCGCCGGCGAGGATCCGGGCCCGCTCGGCGACCGTCATCAGCGCGTCGGTGGCGTTCTGGCCGGTGAGCAGCGCGGTGGTGACGGCGGCGGCGCCCTCGATCCACCGTTCGCGCTGCCGGGCCGTCGCGTACAGCCGGACGTTGTCGATGGCGATGCCCGCCTGGGCGGCCAGGACGCACAGCATCCGTTCGTCCTTGTCGGTGAAGGGGCCGCCGGACTTGCCGGTGAGGTAGAGGGTGCCGAACTCCTGGTCGTGGACGTGGATCGGGACGCCGAGCCAGTCGTCACCGCGGCCGGGGCGGGCCGGACCGTGGGGTGCCGGGCCGCCCCGCGCCGGTCCCGCCCGGTGCACCCGGGCGAGTTCTTCGTGCCCGGGGTCGGCCGTCGCGAGCGCCGCGTACCGGGCGCCGGTCAGCTCGGCGGCGCTGTCCACGATGTGCTGGAGCGTGGGCTCCAGTTCGAGGTCGGTGCCCACGCCGAGGACGGCCCTCAGCAGGGGGACGGGCAGGCGGGGAACCGTCTCCATCGGCGGGACCGGGGTCGGGGCGCGGCGTCAGCCGGCGACCCGTTCGAGGAGCAGCGGCTCGATCCGGCCCTCCAGCATGGCCCCGAGACCCTGTATGGCGCATACGTCGGGCCGCTCGGCGATGGACACCGGCATACCGGTTGCCTGCCGCAGCATCTGGTCGAGCCCCGGCAGCAGGGCACTGCCGCCCACCATCATGATCCCGCGGTCGGCGAGGTCGGCCACCAGGTCGGGCGGGCAGTCCCGCAGCACCTTGCCGATGCCGTCGAGCACGGCCGTGAGCGGGGTCTGGATGGCGTTGCGTACGGCGGCGGTGTCGACCAGCACGGAACGGGCGAGCCCGGTGGCCACGTCGCGTCCGTGGATCTCGGTCGAGGTCGGCCCGTGGGGCGTGAGCCCGTTCCCGGACAAGGCGATCTGGAGCGGCCGTACGGACTGACTCGGCAGCATCAGCTCGTGCTGGTGCCGCAGATGCTGCACGATCGCGTGGTCGACGGCCTCGCCGCCCACGGGGATCCGGTCGGCGGTCACGATGGACCCCAGCGACAGCACCGCGATCTGGGTGGCCGCGGCCCCGCACACCATGATCATCGACGCCTCGGGCCGCTCGACGGGCAGCCCGCACCCCACGGCGGCGGCGACGAGCGTGTCGACCAGTTCGACCCGCCGCGCGCCGAGCCCGACCAGCGTCTCGATCGTCGCGCGCTGGGCCAGCGGATCGGCGTCGTGCGGGGTGCAGGCGGCGGCCCGCAGCCGGGGCTTGCGGCGCAGGGCACGGCGGAGCTTCTCGCCGAGCAGATGACGCAGCATGCGCTGGGCCATCTCGATGTCGACGACGGTACCGCCGGACACGGGCCGCACGACCCGGATGTATGCGGGCGTACGCCCCGTCATCTTCTCGGCGAACTCCCCGACCGCGATCAGCGCGCCGGTCCGCGTGTTGATCGCGGCGGCACTCGGCTGGTCCACGACCAGCCCGGCGCCCTTCACATAGACACGGGTCCTGGCGGCCCCGAGGTCGACGGCGAAGTGACAGCGGCGCAGTCGGTCCAGACTGACGGTCATGGCGGTTCCTCCCGAGAGTGCGGACCGTGGGGCTCCGCCGGGCGGCGGTCCTCTCTGGCATCGTGCGGTCGCGGACGGGGCGTCGCCCTTTGTGGGGGGCCGGGTGGGGGGCCGCCGGACGGGTGGATCGGCCGGGCCGCCGGACCGGGGGGACCCACGCGTCGGGCCCGCGGCTGCGCGGATACGCCTCCACCGCGCGCGTACGGCGCGGCCAGGGGCCGTCGAAGCCGAGGATCACACCGTCGGCGTGTTCAGTGACACGCTCCGGCGGAGGGCGTACCCGGGCAGCGGCATGTCCGCTCAGCAGGCCGTCGAGGGCGGCGGTGGGCCCGGGACAGGTGTGAGCGGAAGTGCGTGACGGCGAGCCGGCGGATGCCCGTCAGCGGGGGGCGCCCCATTGGCACGGACGGCACTCGGGGCTGTCCCGGTTTCCGCTCGTACCCCGCCGCCCTGGCGGAAAGCCGCCAGGGCGCCTTCCCGCCAGGTCCCGTCAACTCCCTTGCCGCACAAGCCCCCCGACACTCTTCGCAGCACCCGGGCCCGGCGCCGACGAAGAGAGGGCATCGATGACCAGAGGACCAGCGAGACGCGGGGCGGCACTGCTGTCGGCCGGGCTCGTGTTCGCCCTGCTGCCCATGGGGCGGGCGGCCGCGCGGGACGCCGGCACCCCGCCGTCCCCGCAACCCGCCTCCACCGCCCGCACCGTCACCCTTGTCACCGGTGACACCGTGACCGTCACCGACCTCCCCGGCGGGAAGAAGACCGTCACCGTCGAGCGGCCCCGAGGGGCCACCGGAGCGGTGCGCACCCAGGTCGTGGGCGGCGCCGTCAGCGTCGTACCCGACGAGGCCCTGCCCTATCTGCGGGCCGGCACGCTCGACCGGCGGCTGTTCGACGTGAGCGCGCTGATCCGGCAGGGGCTCAGCGATCGGAAGACCGGCGAGACCCCGCTGATCGTGGGCTACGGCAAGGGCGCGCGGGCCGTCACACCGAGCGGTGCCACCAGGACGCGCTCGCTCACGAGCATCGGCGCCGCCGCCGTCGACGCCGACAAGGGGCGGACCTTCTGGCGGTCCTGGACCCGGCAGGGCGGCATCGAGCACGTCTGGCTCGACGCGCGGGTCGAGGCCGACATGGCCGAGAGCAACGCGCAGATCGGTACGCGGGCCGCGTGGGACGCCGGGCTCACGGGCGACGGCGTCACCGTCGCCGTGCTCGACACCGGCGTCGACACCACTCACCCCGACCTCGCCGGCCGGGTGTCCCGGAGCAAGAGCTTCATCGACGGGGAGGAGGTCGCCGACCGCAACGGCCACGGGACCCACGTCACCTCGACCGTCGGCGGCAGCGGCGCCGCCTCCGACGGCACGGAGCGCGGCGTCGCGCCCGGTGCCACGCTCGCCGTCGGCAAAGTGCTCAGCGACCAGGGCGCGGGAAGCGAGTCCCAGATCATCGCGGGCATGGAATGGGCCGCGCGGGACGTGCGTGCCAGGATCGTCTCGATGAGCCTCGGATCGACCGAGGCCAGCGACGGGACCGACCCCATGGCCGAGGCCGTCGACACCCTCTCCGAGGAGACCGGCGCCCTCTTCGTCGTCGCCGCGGGAAACACCGGTGCCCCCTCCTCGATCGGCTCGCCCGGCGCCGCCGACTCCGCGCTGACCGTCGGCGCCGTCGACTCATCCGACCGGGCCGCCTACTTCACCAGCGCCGGCCCGCGCCACGGCGACAACGCCCTCAAGCCCGACCTCGCCGCACCCGGCGTCGACATCCGCGCCGCCCGCTCCCAGCTCGCCCCCGGCACCGGCTACTACACCTCCATGAGCGGTACGTCGATGGCGACGCCCCATGTCGCGGGGGTCGCCGCGCTCCTCGCCGAGCAGCACCCCGACTGGACCGGCGCGCGGCTCAAGGACGCGCTGATGTCCACGTCCGAGCAACTCGACGCCTCCGTATATCAGTTGGGGGCGGGTCGGGTCAGTGTGCCGGACGCCGTCGGCGCCCGCGTCACCGCGACGGGCAGCGCCGACCTCGGCTTCCACCGCTGGCCCCATGACGCCGATCGACCCGTCACGAAGACGGTCACCTACTCCAACTCCTCCGACACGACGGTCGAGTTGAGCCTCGCCGTGCGGGGCGCGCCCGCCGGTGTCGCCACCCTCGCCGACACCGCACTCACCGTGCCCGCCCACGGCACCGCCGCCACCACCGTGACCGGCGACGGCTCCAAGGCTCCGGTGGGAGAGACGAGCGGGCAGATCGTCGCCTCGGCCGGCGGCGCGCCCGTCGCGCACACCGCCTTCGGGCTGGTCAAGGAGGCGGAGCGGTACTCCCTCACCGTGCACGTCAAGGACCGCGCCGGGGCCGCGACCGCCGCCGGCCTCGTGGTGCAGCGGCTGGCCGCCGGGACCGACCCCTATCCGGCGTCCGTCGGTGATTCCGGCACCCTCGCGCTGCGGCTCGCACCGGGAACGTACAGCCTGACCTCCTTCCTCGACGTGCGCGGCGGCCACGGCGCCGACTCGCTCGGCCTCGGCTTCCTCGCCGCGCCCGAGATCACCCTCGACCGGGACCGTGCCATCACCCTGGACGGCAGCAGGCTGCGGGAGGTCGAGGCCGACGTCGACCGGCGCACCGAGACCCGGCAGCTGCTCATGGAGTACGACCGCAGCGGCGGCGGCTCCGACCTGTTCGGCGCCGTACAGGTGCCCCTCACGTACGACAGCGTCTTCGCCGCGCCCACCCCGAAGGTCACCGAGGGCAGCTTCGAGTACCGGACCGTGTGGCGGCTCGGGAAGCCGCTCCTGGAGGTCAGGGGGATACGGGAGGCGGTCGTGCAGTCCGGCGGCACACTGACCGAAGGGCGCAGCCGGCCGCCGCTCGTCGATGTCGGGTCCTTCACCGGCGGCGTGCTCACCGGCGTCCGGGGCAGGGCCGTGCTCGCGCGGCTCGGCGACGGCGTCGAGCCCACCGCCCTCGCCCAGGCCGCCCAGGACGCCGGCGCCAAGGCCCTGTTCGTGACCGACGACAGCGCCGGACGCCTGACCGCCTGGTGGGGGACGGACGACAACGCGGACCGGCCGTTGCAGATCGCCACGGTGAACGCGGCGGACGCGGCCCGGCTGCGGGCGGCCGGGGGGAGGATCGACATGACCGGGACGCCGAACACGCCCTATGTGTACGACCTCTCGGAAGGTCACCGGGGGCGGATTCCCGACCGTGACCTGACCTATCGGCCGGGCAGGCGTGAACTCGCCACAGTGCGGGCCAGGTTCCACGCCGTGCGGCCGGTGGGCGGCGGCGAGTTCCGGTACTCGCTCACGGACGCCTTCCCCGTCGGGATCGGCTTCCGGGAGCGGATCGACTACCCGGCCGAGCGAACGGACCACGTGTCCACCGGCCCCGGTCAGCTGTGGCACGAGTCGGTGACGGTCGGGGACGGCACGCTGGAGGAGCGCGGCGGGCTCAACCGCTACCAGGGCGGGGCGCACACGGCCCTCGACTGGTTCAAGCCGGTCTGGCATCCGTGGCTCGGCACCGGGCTCGGCTGGGGGCAGGAGCGCTCCGGCGCCATGATGCGGTTCAACACGCCCGGCTGGGGGGACTCCGGGCCCGACCACACCGGCTTCGGCGACGTGTGGAGCGACGACAGCGGCATGACCCAGGTCACCGCCGTCCACCAGGACGGCACGCTCGTCGACCGGCGGACCGGCTCCGGCGCCTACGTGTGGGACGCGCCGGCCGACGAGCACACCTACAAGGTCGTCACGGACACCACCCTGGACCCGGACCGCTGGAAGCTGTCCACGAAGGGCCACGCCGAGTGGACCTTCAGGTCCTCCGCCACCCCCGACGACCGCTGGACCTTCCTGCCGCTGCTCAACCTCGCCTTCGACATCGGCACCGGCCTCACGGGCGACGTGCGGGGCGGCGGCCGGGTGCCGGTCGGGCTCTTCGCCTCCTACGTCGCGGGCGCCCCGGACACCGGGACCATCGGCGCCGGGCACCTCGAAGTGTCGTACGACGACGGGACGTCCTGGCAGCCGGTCCGCCTCTCGGGCGGCACCGCCTCCTGGCACGGGACGCTCACCGTGCCCGGCACCGCCCACCACATCTCCCTGCGCGCCTCGGCGCGCGACGACCGGGGCGGCTCGGTCGAGCAGGAGATCATCCGGGCGGTGGGGGTGAGGTAGCGGCGCCACCGGGCACGATGCCGCGTACGACCCCCAGGGCGACCAGGTCCTGGGGGCGGACGCGGAGCTGGTCGGCGGTGCCGGGCGCCTCCTCGGGCGGGCGTTTGAGGATCGCGGCCGCCAGTTCGGGGGCTATGACCGAGAAGTAACTGTCCGGCGTGGCCCAGGTGTTGCCGGGCGCGGCCAGGGCGAGCGCGCCGCCCGAGCCGCCCTCGCCGATCAACAGCGTGGTGAGGGGCGTACGGGCGGTCGCCACCGCGCCGAACAGCTCCGCGATCGCGGCACCGACGCCCTGCCGCTCCGCCTCGGCGTCGTTGGCCGCACCAGGTGTGTCCACCAACGTGAGTACGGGGATGCCGAGTCGGTCCGCCAGCCGGATCAGCCGGGTGGCGGTGCGGTAGCCGGCGGGGCGGGTGGCGGTGCCGGTCTGGGCGGCGTACGCGACGACCCGCCCGCCGTGCTCGCCGGAGCCGGAGCCGGAGCCGGAGCCGGAGCTGAAGCCGAATCCGCAGAGCATCCCGTCGTCGGTGCCGCCGCAGCGGTCCCCGGCGATGGCGGCCCGGCGCGTGAAGTACGCGTCCAAATAGGCCTGCGCGCGGGGTCGTTCGGGAGAACGGGCACGCTGGACGGCGCTCCAGCCGGTGTCCGGGAGCCTGTCGGAGGTGCCGAGCGCGGGCGGAGGCGGCGCGGGCTCCGTCGACGGTGCCGTGAGCAGGGCCAGCCACAGGCCGACCGTCTCCCGCAGCTCCTGAGGCCGGACGACCGCGTCGATCGAGCCCGCCGCCAGCTGTGCCTGAGCCGTGTACGCGGCCGGATCCGCGTCGGGCGGGCGGACCCGGGAGCCGGCGAAGCCGACCTGGACGCCCGGCAGGGCCAGGACGACATCGGCGCCCGCGCCCAGCGTGGCCCAGCCGCCGCCCGTCGTCGGATCCCGCAGGACCGCGAGCTGCGGCAGCCCGGCCGCGCGGGTGAGCGCCGACTGCCGTGCCACGCGCTGGAGTTGGGTGAGCGCGAGCATCCCCTCCTGCATCCGGCTGCCGCCCGTCGCGACGAGCGAGACCACGGGCAGCCGGTGCGCCCTGGCGTAGGTGTACGCCGCCTCCAGCCGGTCCCCGGTGCGCTCGCCGAGCGAGCCGCCGAGGAAGCCGAACTCGAACGCGATCAGCACCGCCGGGGTGCCGTCGATCCTCGCCCGGCCGCAGACGACGGACTCGTCCTCGCCGGTGCGCTCGGTGGCGCGGGCGCGCGAGGCGTCGTAGCCCTGCCAGGACAGGGGGCCGTCGGGTGCGTACGCGCCTTCCGCGACGGGGAGCCGGTCGAAGTCGTCGCTGAGGAGGGCGATGGCTTCGCGGGCCGAGAGCCGGTCAGCCATGCGTCAGTGCCCGCTTCCCTGCGGCAGCGCCCGCTTCATGATCTTCCCCATGTCGTTGCGGGGCAGCGAGTCGAGGAAGCGCACGGTCCGGGGCCGCTTGTGCGGGGCGAGGCGGCGGGCCACATGGCCGGCCAGCTCGTCGGCGTCCGGCGGGGTGCCGGGGTCCGCGGGCACCACCCAGGCGACGATCCGCTCGCCCAGATCGTCGTCGGGCTCCCCGGTGACGGCCACCTCGCGCACCCCTGGGTGCTCCAGGAGCGCGTTCTCGATCTCGCCGGCGCCGATCTTGTAGCCACCGCTCTTGATGAGGTCGGTGGCCTTGCGGCCCACGATGCGTACGTACCCGTCGGCGTCGCGCACCGCCATGTCGCCGGTGCGGAACCAGCCGTCCTCGGTGAACGCGGCGGCGGTGGCGTCGGGCCGGTTGAGGTACTCGGTGAAGAGGTTCGGGCCGCGGACCTGGATCTCGCCGACGCTCTCGCCGTCGCAGGACGGGACGGGCGAGCCGTCCTCCTCGACCAGCCGCAGCTGGACGCCCGGCAGCGGCACGCCGACGGTACCGGCGCGCGGTTCTCCGTCCGCGCGGACGCTGGTGTTCATGAGGGTCTCTGTCATGCCGTACCGCTCGATGACCCGGCGCCCGGTCGCGGCGGCGATCCGCTCGTGGTCGTGGACGGGCAACGCGGCGGAACCGGAGACCAGCAGCCGGGCCCGGCCCAGCGCCTTGGCCAGCCCGGGGTCGTCGGGGAGGGCTTCGGCGATCCGGTGGTACATGGTGGGGACGCCGAAGACCATGGTCGCGCCGTCGTTCAGCTCGCGCGCCACACCGTCCGTGCCGAACCGCCCGAGGTGCCGTACGGAGCCGCCGCGGCGCAGCGGACCGAGGATGCCCAGGATCAGCCCGTGCACATGGAACAGGGGCAGCGCATGCACGAGGACGTCGTCGGCGGTCCACTGCCAGGCGTCGGCCAGCGCGTCCAGGGTCGTGGCGATGGCGTGGCGGGGGAGGACGGCACCCTTGGGCGGGCCGGTGGTGCCGGAGGTGTAGACGATGAGCGCGGGGGCGTCGTCCGTGACGCTCCCGGTGGCCGGGGCGGGGGCGCCGGCGGCGGGTGCGTTCACCTCGACGTCGACGCGCTCCAGTCCCCGTACGGCGGACGGGAGTTCGTCCCCGGCCGCGGCCAGGATCAGGGACGGCGCGCTGTCGGCGAGGATGTGCCCGAGCTCGCTCTCTCCCGACCTGGGGTTGAGCGGTACGGCGGGCACCCCGGCGAGCAGCGCGGCCACGACGCCGACGGCGGTCTCCAGAGTGGGGGTCGCCCAGACGGCGACCCGCCCCGAGCCGCTGATCCGGGCCGCCAGACAACCCGCGGCCGCGGCGAGTTCCGCGTAGGTCAGTGCGCGGTCGCCGAAACGCAGGGCGGGCCGCCGCTCGGCCGCACCGCCTGACAGGGCCGGGAAGAGGGAGGACACGCGGCGTACTCCTTGCCTGGACGTCGGGGAAAGCCTGCGGAACACCAAGAACGTTCCTACACCAGGGCCGGCGCAACCGTCCCTCGTAAGTGATGTGGGCGACCCCGGCCGCCGTTCACCGGGGCGGTGTGAAGCGGTCGATCAGGAGGGTGAGGCGGCGGGCATGGGCCTCGCGGGGCAGGCGGCCGCTGCGCATGAGCGTGACCAGGCCGTGCAGACCGCTCCAGAAGGTCTCGGTGAGCAGGCCCGGGTCGTCGTCGCCGGCGAGCGGTTCGACGGCGTGCAGCAGCCCGGCGAACGCGCCCTGGAGGGCGGCGGGCGCCTCGGGTGTCGCGAACGGCAGGTCGACGGCGTGGGTGAACATCGCGTCGTACAGGGCCGGGCGGCGCTCGGCGAACGCGGCGTAGGCCGTGGCGACGGCGGCGAGGGTCCCGTGCGTGCCGTCCGCCGCGGCGCGGGCCGCGCTCAGTTCGACCGCCAGCTCGGCGAAGCCCTGCACGGCGACGGCGGCCATGATGGCGTCCTTGCCCTTGAAGTGGCTGTAGAGGACGGGCTGGCTGTACTCGATCTCGGCGGCGAGGCGACGCGTGGTCACCGCGTCCCAGCCCTCGGTCTCGGCCAGCTCCCGCGCGGCGGTGATGATCAGCCGCTCGCGCTCCGCTCGTTCGCGTTCCCGACGCGTCTGGATGGACATGCTTGGAATTCTAGCAGCGCTAGCGAACATGTCGACGCTATGCTAGCGTCGATTTCATTGCTAGCGCCGCTAGAAAACAGTCTGGAAGGCAGGCGGCGCCGCGCCGAAGCGACGAGCGAGAAGGCCGCGGAAGCGCCCGGCACCAACAACCGCAGAAGCACCGAGCAAGGGGGATCCGGACATGCTCACCGCCACCGCCTACGGCCTCGCCGCCGTCCTCGACCTGTTCGTTCTGTTCATCGGCGCCCGTTTCCTGTTGCGGCCCCGGCCCGCGGCGGCCGGCTACGGCGTCCCCGCCAAGCCGGACGGGGACGCCGCCTACCTCGAGATCAAGGGCCTGCGCGACGCCACCTTCGGCATCCTGGGCCTGGTCCTGCTGGTTTTCGCCGGTGCCCGCCCCGAGGCGTGGTTCATGCTCGTCGTCGCGCTGGCGCCGCTCGGCGACACACTGATCGTGCTGCGCCACGGCGGCACCAGGGCGGTCGCGTTCGGCATCCACTTCGCCACCGCCGTCGTCGTCCTCGCCAGTGCGGCCCTGCTGTTCGCCGTCTGAGCCCGGTCACCCCTTCACACCCAGGAGTCATGAGATGACGCTCATCGTGCCGGACTTCGACGAGTCCGTGATCGTCCGTTCCGTGGACGCCGAGGTCGTGGGCCGGGCCCCCACCACCGTCCGGCTGCTGGCCGACAGCAGCTCGACCGGCGGCGCGCTGTCCATGCAGCGGGTCACGCTCACCAACGGCGCCGACGGCGCCAGGCCGCATCACCACGCGGGCTCCGCCGAGCTGTTCTATCTGCTCGACGGCACCGCCCAGATCCTGTCCGGCGAGCAGGTCGTCACCCTGGAGCGCGGCGACCTGGCCGTCGTACCGCCCGGCCTGCCGCACGCCTTCGCCGCCGCGCCCGGCTGCGACGCCGACATCCTCATCGTCATCACGCCCGGCGTCGAACGGTTCGAGTACTTCCGCCATTTGGAGCGCATCGCCTACGGCAAGGTGCCGCCGGAGAGCCTGCTGGAGGTCCAGGAGCTGTACGACACCCACTTCCTGAAGAGCCCGGCCTGGGACGAGCGACGCTGACGGTCCCCCTGGCCCGGCGGGCCGGGCGGCGTTCCTACTGCCGCCCGGCCTCCACCACGTCCGCCACCACACAACTGACGTTGTCCGGACCGCCGGCGGCGTTCGCCGCGTCGACCAGGGCCCGAGCCGCCGCCTGGGGAACGGGAGCGGCGGCCAGGAGCCGCCGGATCTCCTCGGTCGGTACGACGGTGGACAGGCCGTCCGAGCAGAGCAGATAACGGTCGCCCGGGCGGGCGTCGTGCAGCTTCAGGTCGGGGTCCGGCACCGGGCCGCCACCCAACGCCTTCAGAAGCAAAGCGCGTTGGGGGTGGACGGTGGCCTCCTCGGGCGTCAGCCGGCCCTCGTCGACCAGCGACTGCACGACCGTGTGATCGTGGGTGATCAGGAACAGCTCGCCGTCGCGGAGCAGATACGCGCGGGAGTCGCCGATGTGGACGAGGGCGAGCTGGGAGCCGGTCCACACGGCCGCGGTGAGGGTGGTGCCGATCTCGTCCCGGGCGGAGCCGCCCACGGCGGCGGCCACGTCCTGGACCGCCCGGCCCGCGCCCTGGACCGCGTCCTCCAGGATGTTGAGGACGCCCCCGGCGGGGAGCGGCTCCTCGTCCAGGAACTTCAGGGCCTCCACCGCCGCCGTACTGGCCGACGCGCCGCCCGCGCCGCAGCCGTCGGCCACGGCGAGGACGCGGGCGCCCGCGTAGGCGGTGTCCTGGTTCGCGTCGCGGACCAGGCCGATGTCGGAAAGGGCTGAGTAACGCAGCTCCAGCATGATGGTGTCCTTCCTCGATGACGGAGATGACTGAGATGACTGAGGCGACGGGGATGACGCGGACGACTGCGACGCCTGGGGCGCCTGCGACGACTGGGTGAGGTGGTCCACGAGAAACAGGGCCAGGTCCCGGCGCGCGGTCGTCTCGGCCTCGACCCGGGCCCAGTACGCCCGGATCTCCCGCGCCGCCCCGCCCGGGTCCAGCGCGCACACCTGCCGGATGCGGGCCAGCGGCATGCCGAGCCGCCGCAGCCACGCCACCAGACGTGCCCGCTCCAGCTGCTCGGGCGCGTAGTAGCGGTAGCCGGTGTCCGGGTCGACCCGGGCGGGGCGCAGCAGGTCCAGTTCGTCGTACAGCCGCAGCGCCTTCGGCGAGAGCCGGCACGCCTTCGCGAAGGCTCCGATCGTGAGCATTCCCGCTTCCCCCGTGGTCTCGTTCCTCGGTCCTCGTTCCGCCACCGATGCTGGGGCTTCACCGAAGGGGAAGGTCAAATGGGTTGCGCCGGTTGCGCGGCCGCTTGTTAGCCTGCGGCGGCATCCGACGTACGAAGAGGAGAGTCCGACGTGGCCCGTATCGCGCTCGTCACCTACCGGCCCGACGAGGGCGAGACCAGCGCGGACCGCGACCTCCCGGTGCTGGTCGAGGCCTTGCGGGCGGCCGGGGCCGACGCGGCGTCCCGGTACTGGGACGATCCGGACGCCGACTGGGGCTCGTACGACCTCGTGGTGATCCGCTCCACGTGGGACTACAGCTGGCGGGCGGCGGAGTTCGTGGCCTGGGCCGAGCGGTGCGGACAGCTCACCCGCCTCGCCAATCCGGCGGCGGTCGTGCGCTGGAACACCGACAAGCGGTACCTCGGGGAGCTGGCGGGGGCAGGGGTTCCCGTCGTCCCGACCCGGTATCTCGCGCCGGGTGACCCCCTCGGCCTGCCCGACGACCACGAGTACGTCGTGAAGCCCACCTCAGGCGCGGGCGCCCGGCTCGCCGCCCGCTACACCCCGGGCGAGCGGGAGACGGCCGTACGACAGCTCGCGCGGATGCACGAGCAGGGGCTCACCGCGATGGTGCAGCCGTACCTCACCCACATCGACACCACCGGCGAGCGGGCGCTCCAGTTCTTCGGCGGTCGCTTTCTGCACGCCAGCCGAAAGGGGGCCGTACTCGCCCCCGGCACGCCCTACGACGCCGACAAGATCCCCCACCCCCGGCTGCGGCCCTGGCAGCCGACCCCGGACGAACTCGCCGTCGCCGAAAGCGCGTTGGCCGCCGTACCGGACGCCCCCGAACTGCTCTACGCGCGCGTGGACCTCGTCGACGACGAAAAGGGCCGTCCGGTCGTCATGGAGCTGGAACTCGTCGAACCGAACCTCTTCCTGTGGCTGCACCCAAACTCGCTGCCCGTGGTCGTGGACGCGGTCATCGCGGCTGCCCGGTGACCGACACCCGCTGAAGCAGCCCCCAGGTGAACTCCGCCGCGCACTCCCGTCGGACGCCCTCCGCGTCCGCGGCCGTGAACGACAGGCCCCAGCGGGTGGGGGCCGTGCCCTCCAGCGGGCGGGCGGGGGCGAAGGCGCGGGCCACCTCGTCGACCGTGCAGCACCAGGGGCGCAGGTCCGCCGACGTGCGCAGCTCAGGGGCCGGCGCGCCCGGTGCCCGTACCAGCCACTCGTTCCAGACCGCGCCCTTCTGGGCCACCAGGACCTCGAAGCGCAGGTCGGGCCAGAGGGGGAGCGGCCACTGCCAGGCCTCGCAGGTCAGGTCGCCGATCCGGCGCTCGGTCACGGATTCGGGGGTGCCGAGGACCGAGCGGTAGCGCGAGGCGGCGGCCCGCCCGCGCGGCGCGTGCAGCATCGCCTGCCAGCGGCGGTTCGCCTCGCGCATGTCGGCGGCCGAGACGCCCAGTTTCCGGCGGGCGTCGTCGACGAGGTCCGGGTTGTGGTCGGCCATGCGGCGCAGCAGGACCAGCTGGAAGTCGAGAGACGTGAACGGGCCGGCGGATCCGGCGGCTCCGGTGGACCGAGCGGGCCTAGGGGGAGGACCGGATCGGTCGGGTCGCTTTGCGGAGGGCATGCGGTCCATCGTCGCGCACCCGCCGGGCGCCCGGGCGGCGGCCGTCCGGGAGGAAGAGCGCCGAGTTCACATAGCGCGGGCCGCGGAAGGGGAGGGCCCGGCGCAGCAGGCCGTGCGAGACCACGTACGACGTCCGGGCCTGGTGCGCCTCCAGGATCGCCCGGTCCAGCGGCAGCCAGGTCCGGCCGGGGAGGACCCAGCCCGCGTAGCCGAGGCCGGCGAGGAAGTCGACGACCGGGCCGATCGGCTGGATCCTGGTCTCCAGTTCGATGAACAGGGCCGGCCGGTCGCGGGTGAGTAGGGTGGTCGCGCCCCGCAGGACCGCCAGCTCGTTGCCGTCCACGTCGATCTTGACGAAGCCGACGTCGCGCAGGCCCAGGCCGTCGAGGGTGACGCACGGGACCTCCAGCGCGCGGGCGTGGATGTCCCGGCGGACCAGGGAGGAGACGCCCCGGTCGCCCGCGTCGTCCGGCGGCAGCCAGAGAGGGGCCGTGCCCGGACGGTCGGACGCGGCGGCCCGGACCACGCGGACGTTGGGCGGGGCGACGGCGGCCAGCAGCCGCGCCAGGTGGGGGACCGGTTCGATGGTGACGACCCGGTCGGCCCGTCTCGACATGAGGCGCGTCCAGGGGCCGTACCAGCCGCCGACGTCCACCGCCGTGCGGCAGTCCGGCGGGCAGAGGTCGCCGAGGCGGGCGAGTTCCGGTTCGAAGCGAGGGTAGAGGAGCCGGGCGGCCGCCGCGACCAGGCGGGTGGGCAGGAACGGGGCGAGCCGGGCGGCCAGTGTGAGGGTCATGGGGTCATCCGCCTCAGCAGCTCCTCGTGCTCGTCCTCGGTGACCTGTTCGCCCGAGGACGGCAGCAGCTGCGGGATGCCGTCGACGATGGGGTAACGGCGGTGCAGGCGCGGGTTGTAGAGCACCCCGTCCTTCTCGGAGTCCGGTACGAGCAGGTGCAGCGGACCCTTGTCCAGCGGGCAGGCCAGTATCTTCAGCAGCGGGTCGTCGGGGTTCACGGTGGCGTCAACTCCTTTGGCGCGGCGGAGGGTTGGGGTGCGGTGTCGTGCTTCGGCATGGCCAGCAGGACGGAGACCGCGAGCGCCGTGCCCGCCAGGCGCAGAGCCAGCCGCAGCGGTTCGTGCGGCAGCGCCTCGCCGAACGCGAGCGTGCCGAGCACCGCCGTGAACAGACACGTCACCGTGGTGCACACGGGCACGATCAGCGAGGCCCGGCAGCGCTGGAGCGCCGCCTGCGACATGACCAGGCCGAACACGCCGGTGAAGAGCAGGAGGTACGGGTAGGGGGAGCGCAGCAGGCCGACCACCGCCCCGCCCAGCCCGTCGGCCGGCGTCAGATAGCTCGACACCCCCTTGATCGCCAGCGAGCTGACCCCGTACAACAGGCCCACCGCCACGCCGTATTCGACCCCGGTCGTGGGCATCCGGTGCCGATGGCGGGCGCGGCGCTCGGCGGACCCGTACAGCCAGACGCCCATCGCCAGCGACGGCACGCAGACGAGGAGGATCAGCGGAACGGGGGCGCTTCGGCTGACCTTGTCCGAGCCCTCGCGCAGCGACAGCACCACCATCAGCAACGCGGCGAGGATGGCGCCGAGCGCGTACCGCTCGCGGCCTGTCGTCTCCTCGCCGAGCAGGCGCGCGGAGAGCAGGACCAGGAGGACCAGGCCGGAGACGAAGATGCCCTGGGCGGCGGCGATCGGCAGGGTGCGGTAGACCGCGAGCTGGGCCCCGAATCCGGCGGCCAGGGACAGCGAGCCGCCGATCCACAGCGGGCTGCCCAGGACCAGGCGCAGCAGTCGGGCGGGGCGGCGGATGTCCACCTCAGGCAGGCTCGCGAGCGCCCGCTTCTCCAGGACGAACCCGGTGCTGTAGAGGACGTTCGCCAGCAGGGCCGCGGCCACTCCCCACCACACGGCCTACGTCCTTCGGGCGTGCAGAAGCAGCAGCGAGGCCGCCGACGGGACCGCGCAGGCGAGGCGGTCCAGCGGGCGCAGGGGGCGCGGTACGCCGTGGAAGGGCGCACCCCGCAGCCGTACGACCTCGAAGCCCGATGCCGTCATCAGCTCCCGCAGCGCACGGGCGGTGCACAGCCGCAGATGGCCCACCACCTCGGTGCCCGGGCGGCCGTGGATCGCGCGCAGGCTGACCTCCGAGAAGACGGGCTGTACGCCGGCGAGCAGCAGCGCCCGGTTGTACCAGGCGGCCAGGTTCGGGGTGGAGAGCATGAGATGACCTCCGGGGCGCAGCACGCGGCGGATCTCGTCGAGGGCGCCGTCCGGGTCCACGAGATGCTCGATCACCTCGCTGAACAGGACGGCGTCGGCGGTGGCGGACGCGAACGGCAGCCCCCCGTCGGTGAGTTCACCGCGCACGGCGTACGGCAGCCGGGTGTGCGCGCGCCTGAGGGCGTCCTGGGACCAGTCGACACCGACGAGCCGGTGCCCGGCGAGGAACGGGGCCGCGGTGGCGGCCGCGGTGCCGTCGCCGCAGCCGATGTCGAGAACGGTCTTCGCGCCCGCGGTGGCCGGGCCGAGGGCGGCGGCCAGCATGCGGGCCTGCCGCAGGCTGCGCGGGGTGCCGGAGGCGACGGGGACGGCGGGATCCTCATAGAAGTCCCGAAGTCCATTGCGTACGGGGGTGGTTGTCGTCATGGGTGGCGCTCCTGCGTGGCGTGCAGACTCTGCTCGAACAGATCGCGGAGGTGGGCGCCGTCGCCGTGGCTGAGCAGGGTGCGCGACCAGCGCAGGGCCAGATGGAGGCGGCCGGCGGTGGAGGCGGTGGTGACCGTCAGGCCCCGGGGCATCCGCGCGGGCGCCGAGAACCACACCGCGCGGGCCCGGCCCGCCGTGTCGCCGAAGTCCAGGGCGTACGGGATGCGGCCGATGTTGCTCAGCAGGGTGGTCGACGTCCAGGGTGCGGCGGCCCTGCGCAGACCGCGGGTCAGGGCCGCGCGCCAGGGGACGGGGACCACGGGCGCGGTCAACAGAGCAGCACCGTGCCCCAGTTGGGGGCGCGGAAGGGATTTGAGGGCGCGGGTGCGGTCGGCGGTGCGGCGGAGCAGGTCGGGCATGGAACCGCGGTCGACGGAGGTCAACTCCGCGGGAGCGAAGGGGACTTCGACCAGGCGGGTGCCGTTGCCGATGGGCATGTCCGTGCCGCGCGGGCGGTCGTCGACGGGCATGGTGATGCGCAGGGGGCGGGGGCGGGCGCCGTGTTCCCGGTTCCAGTGGGCGATCATCAGGGCCGTGGCGACCATGAGCTGGTCGTTCACGGTGTAGGGGGCGCCCTTGGGGCGGTGCGGGACGGACAGTTCGGTGACGAGTACGCCGTTGCCGGGGGAGGGCTCGGGAGCGCCGTGGGCCACGCGGGCGGGCGGGGTCCAGGTCGACGGGGTGTCCACCTGCTCCAGGGGAGCGTCCGGCGTCCGTACGGGAGGCGCCGACGGGGAGTTGTCGCGGCCGCCGTACAGCTCCGCCGCGGTGGCCAGGACGCGCAGGCACGCGGGGCCGTCCAGGGCGGTGTGGTTGATGGTGAGGAAGAGGACGGTGCCGTGCGACGGGTCGTCCTCGTCGACCACTTCGAGGCGGATCGGCGGCGAGGCGGTGAGCGGCGGGGCGGCGCCCAGGGCGCGGTCCCGGGCGTGTTTGAGGGCGTCCCGGTCCGGCGGCGGGAACGACACCACGTCCACGTCCGGGTCCGGCGTCAGCTCCCACTCGTAGCGACGGCGGTACCAGGGGCCCTCGGCCTCGCGCATCAGGATGCGGGGGTGGCGGTGCAGGGCCCGCGTGAACGCCGTGCGCAGGCGGGCCGGGTCCAGGCGGCCCGGCAGATGCACCTCGATGTGGACCGTCTCCGGCTCCTCCTCCTGGAGACAGTGCCGGGCCACCTCGTCGACCACGGGGAACGGGATGCGCCGCGGCCGCCGCGCGGGGCCGTTCGTGCCGTCGCGTGCCGGGTGCTCCACCGCGGTCATGGGGTATCTCCCTTCCCCGTGTCGTCGTCCGGCGCGGCGTCCCTGAACCCCGGCCCGCGCAGCGGCGGACGTGCCGTCGGCGGATCGGGCTCCTGGCGGCCGGGACCGCGCGCGGAGACGGTGTGGCCGGCCGCGGGCTCACCCTGCGGCGAGCCCGCGGGCTCGGCATGCGGTGTCCTTGCGGGCCCGGCGCCCGGTGCGCTTGCGGCCTCGGCGCCCGGTGCGCCCGTGGCCCCCGGCTTCTCCTCGCTGGGCTTCGCCCCCGGCTTCTTGCCCAGGAGGCTCCCGCCGCGAGGCCGCCGCGGCAACGGCTCCGTCCGCAACGGCTCCGCCGGGGCCTGCGCCCCGGGCGGTACTCCGCCCCGGTGCGTCGTCCCGTCACCGCCGGAGGCAGCGCCCCGGTGCGTCGTCCCGTCACCGCCGGAGGCAACCGGCTCCGGGATGCTCACCAGACCGGCGAACAGCCCGATCAGCGCGAGCAGTTGAGCCACCGGACCGAACGCGCCCTCGCTCGCCGACACCGGCGACCCGGCCCCCGTCGCCGCCGCGATCCCCGCCCCCGCGAGCGCCAGGAACGCGATCGGTACGAGCAGCGCGTGCCGTTTCCACGCCAGCAGCGCCAGCACCGGCACCAGCAGGGCGAAGAACCCGGCGATCACGACGCCGACCAGCGTCAGCGCCACCGTGCCGAGCCAGAGGCCGGGCGCCGGCGGCAGCGGCTGCGGCTCGTCGGCGTTGGGGGCGCGGCGCCGCCACAGGGCGAGGCCCACGAGGGCCGCCACACCGGCCCCGCCGCCGATCAGCCCGGCCTCGTACGTCGTCGAGGGCGCGTACGACAGCTTGACCGTGCCGCCCGCGCCGGCCGGGACGCGCCAGCCCTGCTGCCAGCCGTCGAGCCGTACCGGCGTGAGTTTCCTGCCGTTCAGGGTGGCTTCCCAGCCGTCGTTGTAGTTCTCGTACGTCGTCAGGTACGAGGCCGCGCCCCCCTCGACCGTCACCGCGCGGCGGTCGCCCAGCCAGTCGGCGATCCGCAGCGCCCGCCCGGCGGCCGCGGCCTCGGTGACCGTCCCACGGGTCAGCGTCACGTCCGTCACCGCCAGCGGCCCCGCGTCCCCGGCCTCGACCCGGTGCGCTCCCGAGCCGAGGTCCACCGCCGCGCTCGCACGCCCCTTCCGGCAGAGCGTCAGCTCGATGCCCCGGCGCTCGACCAGATCCCGTACGGTCCCCCTCGCGCTCGTCTCGTACAGCTTGCCGTCGATCGCGAGCACCGGCCCCTTCCCACACGGCAGCGAGAACGTCCGGGTGCTCGACGGCTGCGGCGTCCGGTACTGGTCGAGGGCCGGGATGTACGCCTCCGTGAGGCCCACGGGGAGTTGCAGGTCGTCGTCCGCGACCGGGTTGTGCACCGTGACGGGGGCCGTCTCCGTGACGGTGATGTCCAGCCGATCGGTGGTGATCGGGTCGAAGCGGACCCAGCCGTTCTCGTCGACCCCGGCGATCGCCGCCCCGTCCGGGGAGCTGATCGACACCTTCGTCGGACGGGACGAGAGCCCGCCCGCCGGGGCGAGGACGAGGGAGCCGACCGCTTGCTTGCCCGGCCAGCTCAGCTGGATCGTCGGGTTGTCCCCGGCGATCCACGCGGTGGTCAGATCCCCGTCGGTGAGATTGCGCGCCGACAGGCCGGCGCCGAGCTTCGCCGTCGAGCCGGCCGTCGCGGTGATCCGGCTCCGCTGGTCCGGAGCCACCTCGTACAGCAGCCGGTCCAGCCCCTCGCCCGCGATCGGCACCGCGCTCGCCTTCACCTCGTACGTCCCCGCCGCCGCCGTCGAGAAGCGGCGGTGCAGGCCCGCCTCCGTGCCCGTCGGGGAGAGGCCGGTGGGGTCGGCGGCGCGGTGCAGCGACACGATCTCGGCCGCGGCGTCGGACCCGGAGGCGTCCGTGGGGAGCCGGAGCATCCGGGTCACCTGCACACCCGGGATCCGGATCTCCGAGAAGCCCGCTCCGGTGAGCCCGGTCCGCCGCTCCACCGAGTCGAGGATCGTGATCTTCAGCCAACTCGTCGAGCCGGGACGGACGTTGATCTTCTGGGTCATGCCGTCGGGCTGGAGATAACTGGTGACGGAACCCTTCTCCGTCTCCACGCGCACCCGCGTCGCCGCCGACCGCACCCCGCCCTGCGGCAGCGGGGTCACCTTGAACGACGACGGCAGGTCCACGGACCCGGTGAAGGCGATCCGCAGCCACTGCCCGTCGGCCGAGCCCGCCGCGCCCTCCGCCCACGCCGTGTCCGGGTTGCCGTCGAACGCGTTCACCGGGTCGTACTGCGGGAGGTGGAACAGCCAGTTGCCGCTGGAGGACGCCGTCACCGAGCGGGCCCCGCGCAGTTCGGCCACCGTCTGACGGTCGAGGCCCTTGGCCGGCAGGATCTGGTGCGGTGGCCTGCCGGGATCCTGGGCGCTGTCGCTCGCGTTCCGCTCGTCACGCGTATACGTGTACGAGGTGTTGGAGTTGACCAGCCCGAAGCGGGTGTCCGCCCTGCGCAGCCCGTCGCCCACCACCTGCATCTCCGGGGCGCCGAGGCCGGGGTGGCTGTCGCCGGTCAGCACGGCCGCCCGGTCGCGCATCGCGGGGTCGGCGGACAGCGGCAGCAGCGACTCCGGGCCGCCGGAGACGACGGCGGTGCCCGCGACGGGGGTGAGCCCGGCCTGCCCGGGCCGGGGTACGTCCGTGCCCGGCTCGTAGATCTCCACGGCGCGCTGGCGCGGATACAGGCCCTCGACCTGCATGGGGGTGTCGTCCGCGATCCGTCCCCCGGTCATGACCGGGCCGAAGCCGGTGACACGCTGGAAGCCGGACTGCTCCAGCGTGCGCTTCACGGTCGTGGTCGGTACATAGCCGATCTGGTCGGGGTCCAGGTCGTTGCGTACGACGACGTAGTAGAGCCCGGCCCGGCTCAAGTAGTCGGCCAGGCCCGGGACTTCGCCACCCGTCATCAGGGCCTGCTCGACCGCGTCCAGCGCGCGCCGGTTGCCGGGGGTGCCGAAGGGCACGTAGTCACGCTGGGCCCAGCGGGAGTCGGCGAGCACGTCGAGGGGCTGGTCGATGGGGGAGCCCCAGGTGTAGATGCCGTGCGCGGTGGCCGGGACGACGAGCGCCCGGGAGTCGGGCGAGTACTTCTTCAGCCAGTCGGCCGTCGTGTGCCAGTACCGGGGGAGTTCCTGGAAGGAGCCGGGCTGCAGGACCGAGCCGTTGAGGTAGGGCCAGGCGAGTCCCGGAAGGATCAGCACGGCGGCGATCAGCGGAGCGAACCGGCGGCCGCGCACGGGACGCGCCCCGCGGGCCTGCGCGGCGACCCCCAGCAGATGGGCCAGGCCGAACACGAGCGCGAGAGCGAGCCCCGTCTGGAACTTGTAGATGTTGCGGAAGGGGACGAGCCAGCCGTTCAGCCAGTCCTGGACGACCCCGTGGAAGGGCGCGCCGAACGAACCGCCGTACCCGGCCAGGGTGATGAGCGCGACCGCCAGCACGGTCAGCACCAGCCAGCGACGCTCGGGCAGATCCCGTCTGGCGAGCCCGGCGAGACCGAGGCCGGCCGCGAGCGCCGAGCAGACGATCACGAGGACGGAGGACGCGACGGTCCAGCCGGCCGGCAGCCAGGCCTCGCCGAAGTGCAGATACGCCACCCAGTTCCCGGCGCCGCGCAGCGACTCGACCGCCGACATGGTGTCCGTCGTGGTCCGCGCAGTCTCCACGTAGGGAAGGAAGTTCTCGCCGTAGATGCCGAGCATCAGCAGCGGGACCACCCACCAGGCCGTCGCCAGGAGCACGCCGAGGACCCACCAGCCGATCAGCTTGCGCCGGCGTGGTCCGCGCGGGCGGGACAGCAGGTAGAGGCCGACGGGCAGGAGCGAGGCGAGGGTCGCGGCGGCGTTGACGCCGCCCATGAACGGGATGAACAGGGCCGAGCGGAAGGCCGCGACCCGGGCGCTGTGCCGCTCGTTCGTCAGCGGCAGCAGCACCCACGGGAGGAACGCGCCGGGCAGCGCGGCGGCCGAGGTCGAGCCGACGACGACCGTGAACACCGGCCACAGCGCGTACGCCACGGCGGCGAGCAGCCGTGCCGGGCCGGTGCCGATCCGCAGCCGCTCGGCCAGCCGCAGCGCGCCCCAGAAGGCGACGGACACGACGAGGGAGAACCACAGCCGCTCCGCGAGCCACACCGGGAGGTGGATCAGCTTGCACAGCCCGTAGTACGGCAGCATCGGCCAGGCGTAGCCGACGTACTGGTCCTGGATGCCGCCGAAGCCGCCCCGGTCGTGCCACAGCTGCCCCAGGTCGGACAGGAACTGCCAAGGATCGAGGGCGACACCCAGCTTGGTGTCGAACGTCGTCCGCCCGGGGTGCACGGCCAGGAACAGGACGAACACCACGGCCCAGAACCCCAGCAGCCAGCGCCGCGACCGCGGGCCTTCCGGCGGCCCCTCGGCGGTCCCTACAGGTCGTACCGGCGCGGGAGGAGGGGCCTGGACCGTGCTCGTCATGGTGGACACCGCCGGAGGATGAGGAGGAGGTTCCAGGTGGCGAACTCGCGCAGCCCCGGCGCCTTCGCGACGGCTTCCGCGAGGAACGGCCAGTAGCGGGAGCGCGCCGAGACGACCGTGACGTCGTCGCGGGCGCGCACCTGCCGCAGGGTGGGTCCGATGTGCACGGCGAAGAGGTTCTCGCCGAGGGTGTGCTTGGCGGGCCGTCCGGTGCGCCGGCGGTAGCGGGCGCGGGCCCGCTCGGCGCCCAGGTAGTGCCATGGCGCCCACTCGTGACCGCCCCACGGGGACAGCCAGTTGGTGAACGACACGTAGATCAGCCCGCCGGGCCGGGTCACCCGCACCATCTCGCTGAGGAAGGTCTGCGGATCGGCCACGTGTTCGAGAACGTTGGAGGAGAAGCAGACGTCGGCGACCGCGTCCGCGAGGGGGAGCAGATATCCGTCCGCGACGACGGACCCGGCGGGGGGCTTCGGGCCGAGCTCCCCTACGTCCGGCTCGAAGAGGTAGGCGCCGGCCCCGCGCCGCCGGAACTCCTCGGTGAAGTAGCCGCCCCCGCCGCCGACGTCGACGACGGTACGGGCCTTCACCGGGCCGCCGTACGCCTCCACCTGGTCGGCGGCGTCCCGGGCGAGCAGGGAGTAGCAGGCCTCGGGGTCCTCCTGCTCGTGCCGGAAGGCACGGAAGAGGGCGAGGGAGCGGCGTATCGAGGGATCCTTCATGGGGTCCGGCCCCTCACCGCCTCCGCCGCCACCGCTCTGAACTGGCGGACCGTGTGCTTCCAGCGGTACTGGGCGGCGCGGTCGCGGGCCGCCTTGCCCATCAGTTCACGGCGGTGGGAGGAGAGCGCGAGGGCGCACCAGGCCGCCGCGAAGGACGACTCGCCGCGGGCCAGCACTCCCGTCTCGCCGTCGGCCACGGAGTCCCTGAGACCGGGTACGTCGAAGGCGATCGCCGGGGTCTCACGGGCGGCGGCCTCGGTCACCACCAGGCCCCAGCCCTCGACCGCCGAGGGGTGCAGCAGGAGCCAGGCCGCGCACAGCAGCCGGTGCTTCTCGGCCTCGGAGACATGCCCGGCGAACTCCACGCCGGGCCCCGCGAGCTGCTCCAGGCGCGCCCGTTCGGGTCCGTCGCCCACGATCACCAGGCGGCCGCCGGTGACCGGCCGTACCCGCTCCCACAGCCGCAGCAGCAGATCGATCCGCTTGTACTCGACGAGCCGTCCCATCGCCACGAACAGCGGCTCGGGCGAACGCGGCGCGCGCGGCCCCGGTTCCTCGACCCCGTTGTGCACGACCCGGATGCGCTCGCGCTCGACGCCGATCGCGCGCAACGCGTGTGCCGTCGACGGCGAGACGGCGACCAGCAGGTTCCGGCGCTGCGCACCGGCCAGTGCCCAGTGTTCGAGTCTTCGGCCCAGCCGCGCGGCCGGCGCCAGGGGCCCGCCGAACCGCATCCGCCACAGGTCCGTGTGGACGTGGTTGACCAGGCACAGGGTCGGCCCGCGATGCCACAGCGGAGCCAGGTACGGCATGCCGTTGCACACCTCGACGAGCAGGTCGCAGGCGCCGACCCGGCGGTGGAAGGCGGACCGGGCGCGCAGGTAATGGCCGAGGTCGCCGCCCGCCGAGACGACGCGGTAGTCGTGCCGGGGGGTACCTCCCCGCTCATGGGGGTCCCCGTTCGAGCGAGGCCGAGAGCCCGGGGGAGGAGCCGGGAGCCCCGGGGAGGCCGGTCCGCCGCACAGCAGGGTGACCTGATGTCCGAGGCGGGTCAGTCCGTCGGCGAGCCGGTCGACGAGCAGTTCGGAGCCGCCCGCCGCGGGATTGCCGAGATCGCGATGGGCGAGGAAGACGATACGGCGCGGCTGTGGGGGGAGCGCCGGAGGGTCCGGAGGGTACTGCGCGGCAGGCGGGAAGGCGTCGCGCAGTGAGGACGGCACGTGCTGGGGCATGGGTGCTCCAACTCGTCTCGGGGTGCGGAACTCAGCGTGGGGAGGGCGGGCGGGCAGCTCGCCGGTCGGCCGTGCGGGGGGACCTTCTGGGGGGTCTGAGCTCTTCTTGTCGCTCGGGTGTGGCCGGGTTGTGCTCGGGTGGGGTGGGACAGTTTTCGCCGAGCGGTCCGGCGCGGCTACTCACCGAGGTGACAATTTCCGGGGTTTGTGGAGCTGACGCCACGTCATATCGTGGGCGGAGGCGGGGAGGACTCGGACGTATCGGGATGTGAGCGCCCGCGTACCACCAAAACGGCACCCACCACAGCGAGGACGAATCCCGCCACACCGGCACCGATGGGCAACGTCCGCCCCACCATGCGCAGTTGACCACTCTCCTTCTTCGCCTGCTCGACCTGGTCCTTCTGGGTGGCCGCGGTGAAGGCGATCTTCCGGCTGTCGAGGAGGACGACCGCGTCCTTCTTCGCGCCCGGCGCCCGCAGCGTCTTGCGGGGCCCGACCTGGGCGTAGAGCACCCGTCCGGTGCGCTGGTCGGCGACCAGTTCGATCCCGTGATTGGCGTACCACTCCTCGGCCAGTACCTGGCTGCTCTTCGGGCGGCCCACCAGGGCGCCCGGCACCAGGCGGGTTCCGGTCCGCGTCGCGGGCACGGTGCCGGTGAAGCGGTAACCCTCGTAGCCCTGGATCTTCTTGACGCCCGAGTAGGTGAGGGTCACGGTCGCGCCGAGGGAGTTGTCCCACCAGCGGTAGGCGTGTTTGCGCACGTCGAAGGGGAACTTCAGATAGGCGTCGCCCTCGAAGTAGGGCTTCTCCCGGCAGCAGTGCGCCGGCCGGTTGGTCTTCCGGTCGGTGACCCAGCGGCCCGGCATGAACTCCAGCGCGTCGTGCGGGTCGGCGGCCGGCAGCGACTTGTCCGTGTCGACGGTGGTCGTCACGTCCCAGACCGCCTTGCCGCTGCGCTCGCTGTCGGCGACGTTCCCGCGCACGCGCTGGGTGACGGTGATCTTCTGGCCGGCCACGGTGTCGACCTTGTCGACGTCGAAGACGCTGCCGGTGCCGGTGTAGACGGCGGTGGTGTCGATGTCGATCGGATTCACGGCGGCACGCGGTTTCACGTACCAGGCGAGCAGCGGGGCCAGCACGAGGAGGAACGTCCCGAGGCCCAGCAGGATCAAGGAGACGGGTGAGGCGGTTCGGCGCATCCGGGCACTCCAGGGGCGTGAGACGGCTCGACACACCAGGTGAGGCGGATGGTACGGGTGGATATGCATGTCCACGGGTGAGTCGACACCGAGAGGGAAAGTGCGCGTGCGGTACGGGCCGGGAACCGTAGGCGCACCCTTGACGGGGTGTCAATGCATTGCCGAGACTGAGGACTTGCCGGACGGGACCGGCAAGCCGGGCAGGGACCACGGGGCCGTGCGCCTTCGGTCCCGTGGAGCGCTGGGGTGGGGACGACCTCCGACAGAGAGGCTCACCCTGCGATGTCCAGACTGCTTGCCGCCGCTCTCACCGTCGTGGCCGCCACCGCACTCGCCGTGGGCGCCGCGCTCGGCATCGTCGCCCTGCTCGACGCGACCCCGGACCAGCCGAACACCCCACTGATCACATACGAGCACACCGGCCAGGAGCGCTGACGGTGCCTGCCCGCCGGGAGAAACCGACTCCAGGAGCAGCCCCGTGACCGCCCGTCCGTCGGCCCTGCCGACCCGTTCGGCCTGGCGGGATGTGCCGCGTCTCCAGGTGCGGCAGTTCGCGGCGCTCGCGATGGCCGAGGCACCCTTGCTCGCCGAGGAGATCCTGTGCGAGATCCGCCGTGAGTACCCGCATCTGCCCGTCGTTCTCGACGACTCCGGCGAGCCCATGGCACTGGTCGGCATCCGCCGCGCCATCGAGGTCTTCGTCCAGCACCTGGAGACCGCCGAGGGCCGCCCCCGCGTCCCTCCCGAGGTCTTCCAGGAGTTCGGCCGCGGCGAGGGACTGAACGGCCGCAGCCTCGACTCCCTCCAGGCGATCTACCGGCTCGGCGTACGCCTGGCCTGGCGCCGCTTCGCGGAGATCGGCCAGCAGGTCGAGATCCCGCCTCCGGCGATGTACGAACTGGTCGACGCGGGCTACGAGTATCTGGACGGCCTGGTGGACCAGTCCGTACGCGGCTACGCCGAGGCCGCGGCCCGGCAGGCGGGCGAGCGCCTGCGCCTTCAGCGGCGTCTCATGGAGCTGCTGCTCGCCGAGCACCACCGCGGCGACCCGGCCGACGCGCTCGCCGAGCGGGCCGCCCGGGTGGGCTGGCCGCTGCCCGACAAGGTCGCCGTGGGCGTACTGCTGCGTCCGGCGCGCGAGGCCGTCGCCCCCGCGGTCGGGCAGGGTGTACTGCTCGACATGGAGTACGAGCAGCCCCACATGGTCGTGCCGGAGCCGGACGCCGCCGGGCGTCCGGAGCTGCTGCACCGCGCCCTGACCGGCTGGGCGGGCGCGATCGGCCCGCCCGTCCCCCTGGCCGAGGCGGCGAAGTCGCTGCGCTGGGCGGAGGCGGCGGTACGGCTCATGGAGCGCGGGCTGCTGCCGGGCGGCGAGGTGCTGCACTGCACGCAGCACACGGAGGCGCTCGTCCTGTTGCAGCCGGAGGAGCTGATCGACGACCTGGCGTCACGGTGCCTGGCACCGCTGGCCCACTGCGGCCCCACGCACCAGCGCCGCCTCGCGGAGACACTGCTGGCCTGGCTGGAGACCCGGGGCGGGGCTCCGGAGGTCGCGGCCCGCCTGGGCGTCCACCCGCAGACCGTCCGCTACCGCCTCCGGCAGATCCGCGAACTGTGGGGCGGCGAGATCGACGACCCCGACCGCCGCTTCGAGCTGGAGCTGGTGCTGCGGACACAGCGGCTGCGCGGCGAACTCGGCGGCCCCAGGGCCCGCCGGTAGCCGTGGACGCCGACAGCCCGGGCACGCCGACCGTCAGAGGTATGCGGTATCGGTGCACGCCGACAGCCAAAGGCACGCCGCAGAGCTGCACCCTCGTCACTTCCCGCAACGTCCGCACCGCAGGGCCATTGCCCGGCCAAGCCACTATGACTAGCCTGTGTTCGTCATGCCGATCGACTGTTGAGATTTCGAACACAGTCACCACAGACGCAAGGAGGGGGCCGGTTGTGGGACGCCTCGTACCTGCCGTGACCCGGGCTCTCGACATTCTCGAGCTCTTCCTCGACGGGGACGGCACGCTCTCCGCCCCCGACATCGTGCGCAGACTCCAGCTGCCACGCACCACCGTGCACGAGCTGGTCACCACGCTCGCCGCCCGCTCCTACATCGTCCAGGTGCCGGGGCAGCCGGGACGCTACCGCCTCGGCGTCCGGCCGTACCAGCTCGGCAGCCGCTACGCCGAGCAGCTGGACCTCGCCGCAGAGGGCCAGCAGGTCGCCCGCTCCGTCGCCGAGACCTGCGACGAGACCGTGCACGTGGCGATCCTGGAGGGCACCGACGTCATCTACATCGCCAAGGTGGACTCCACGCACGCGGTGCGCATGGTCTCCGCCGCCGGCCGGCGCCTGCCCGCCCACTGCACGTCCGTGGGCAAGATGCTCCTCGCCTCCCTCTCCGACCCGGAGCTGACCTCGCGGGTCCCGGACGGCGTCGAACTGGCCGCGATGACACCGAACAGCATCACGGATCCGGCCGTCCTGCGCGAGGCCCTCGCCGAGATCCGCAGCCGGGGCGTGGCCGTGGAGAACCGGGAGTCCAATCCGGACGTCAGCTGCGTCGCCGCGCCCGTGCGCGACCGGGCGGGGCAGGTCGTCGCCGCGCTGTCCATCTCCATCCCGATGATCCGCTGGAGCGACGAGCGCCGGGTGGAGCTGGAGCAGCTCGCCGTGAAGGGCGCGGCCGAGCTGTCGGAGCGGCTCGGGCACCGGAGCGTGGGGTGACCGGCCTCGACGTCGCGGTACGCGCGCATGCGGCCCTCGGCGAAGGGCCGACCTGGGACACCGCCGCCCAGCGGCTGATCTGGGTCGACATCCTCGGGTCCAGGGTGCACACCTACGACCCCGCCTCCGGCCGTCGTACGGTCCTGGCGACCGAACAGCACGTGGGCGCCGCCAAGCCGCGCGCGGGCGGCGGCCTGGTGGTGAACCTCCGCGACGGCGTCGGCCTCTACGGGCCCGAGGGCCCCGGGGGCCGCGACTTCCGGTGGCTGCACCGCGAGCCCGTCCCCGGCCGCCGGGGCAACGACGCGGCGGTCGCGGCCGACGGCTCGCTGTGGGCGGGGACGATGCGCTACGACGAGGCGCCGGGCGGCGGCACGCTGTCCCGCCTCGCCCCCGACGGCACGGCCCGGACGGTGCTGGACGACGTCACCATCAGCAACGGCGTCGGCTGGAGCCCCGACGGACGGCTGATGTACTTCAACGACACGCCCACCCGTCGGATCGACGTCTTCGACGTGGACGAGGACGGGCGCCCGGTCGGCCGGCGGACGCTGGCGACCGTCGAGGAGGGCGCCGGATTCCCGGACGGCCTCACCGTCGACGCCGACGGCTGTGTGTGGGTGGCGCTGTGGGACGGCGGCGTGGTCCGCCGCTACACGCCGTCCGGCGCGCTGGACCGCGTGCTCGAACTCCCCGTGCGCCGCCCGACGGCCTGCGCGTTCGGCGGCGCCGGCCTGACCGACCTGTACATCACGACGGCCCGTACGGGCCTGGCCGCCCCGCACCCGATGTCCGGTTCGCTGCTGGTACTCCCCGGCGCCGGAAAGGGCCTGCCGCAACCGGCGTTCGCCGGCTAGCGCGAGCCGCCGCCCCTTCACGGCCCGCACTCTTCACCACGACCCCCGCCCGGCCATCGGGCGGGGGTCGACTTTTGCGCAAAGCATTGACGCGAAAGCGCTTACTCCTTACGGTCCCGTTCGAAGTTACGAGCATGATCCGGAATATCGAACAGTAAGGGCAGGGCATGGGACGACCTGACCTGAACCGCAGCGTGCCGCTGTCGCTCCCGTCCCGAGGCTCAGCCTGAACAGGCTGCACACTCCCGAAAGGACACCATGCGCACTGCCCGCTTCGCCCTCGACCCCGCCTTCACCGTCGGCGAGGTCGACCCCCGTCTCTTCGGATCCTTCGTCGAACACCTCGGCCGCTGCGTCTACACCGGAGTCTTCGAGCCGGGCCATCCCGCGGCCGACGAGGCGGGTCTGCGCACCGATGTGCTGGACCTCGTACGGGAGTTGGGAGTCACCGCGATCCGCTATCCCGGCGGCAACTTCGTCTCCGGCTACAAGTGGGAGGACTCGGTCGGCCCGGTCGACGAGCGCCCCCGCCGCCTCGACCTCGCCTGGCGCTCCACCGAGACCAACCGCTTCGGCCTCTCCGAGTACGTCGCCTTCCTGAAGAAGGTCGGCCCGCAGGCCGAGCCGATGGTGGCCGTCAACCTCGGCACGCGCGGGGTCGCCGAGGCCCTGGAACTCCAGGAGTACGCCAACCACCCCTCGGGCACCGCCCTGTCGGACCTGCGCGCGGCCCATGGCGACAAGGACCCCTTCGGCATCAGGCTGTGGTGCCTCGGCAACGAGATGGACGGGCCCTGGCAGACCGGCCACAAGACCGCCGAGGAGTACGGCCGCCTCGCCGCCGAGACCGCCCGCGCCATGCGCCAGATCGACCCCTCCGTCGAACTGGTCGCCTGCGGTTCTTCGGGCCAGTCCATGTCCACCTTCGCGGAGTGGGAGGCGACGGTCCTGGCGGAGACGTACGACCTGGTCGACCACATCTCCCTGCACGCGTATTACGAACCTCTCGACGGCGATGTGGACTCCTTCCTCGCCTCCGCCGTCGACATGGAGTCGTTCATCGAGAACGTCGTCGCGACCTGCGACCACGTGGGCGCGAAGCTCAAGTCGAAGAAGAGGATCAATCTCTCCTTCGACGAGTGGAACGTCTGGTACCTGTCCCGCCACGAGGAGTCCGCCCTGGCCGACCCGCTGGACTGGCCCGAGGCCCCGCGCCTCCTGGAGGACAACTACAGCGTGCTGGACGCGGTCGTCTTCGGCTCGCTCCTGATCGCGCTGCTGCGGCACGCGGACCGGGTGACCGTCGCGTGCCTCGCCCAGCTCGTCAACGTCATCGCGCCGATCATGACCGAGCCGGGCGGCGCGTCCTGGCGGCAGACGACGTTCTTCCCGTTCGCCCAGGCCGCCAGGTACGGGCGCGGACAGGTCCTCGACGTACGGGTGGACTCGCCGCGGTACGAGACGAAGAAGTACGGCGAGGCGGACCTGCTGCACGCCACGGCGGTCCGCGCGGACGACGGCACGGTCACGGTGTTCGCGGTCAACCGCAGCCGCACCGAGCCGCTGCCGCTCGAAGTGGCCCTGAACGGCCTGGAGTTGACGTCGGTCGTCGAACACAGCGTGCTGACGGACACCGACCCGGACGCCCGCAACACCCTCGACGACCAGGAGCGGGTCGCCCCGCGAACGGTCTCCGGGACCGCACTCCAGGACGGCACCCTGACCGCTGCCCTCGCGCCGCTGTCGTGGAACGTGATCCGGCTGGCGTGAGGCAGGCATGACGTAGGCATGACGCAGGCGTGAGGCAGGGCGTGCGGCCGAAGCCCGTCCGGGAGGTGCTCCCCGGACGGGCTTCGGTTTGACGGACGGTCACCGTCACCGGTGTGGCGCGGCGCGGCGGGCCGGCGCGTACGTCAGATGTCGGGTTCGGAGACGTAGGTGAACGTTCCGGCCGGGGCGCCGCCGGGGCCTGTGACGGTGACGCCGACGGGGCCGGCGGCGCCACTGGGCGGGGTGGTGGCGGTCAGGGTGCTGTCGGAGACGACGGTGAAGGCTGCCGGGATGCCGTTGAAGGTGACCTGCTCGGTGCCGGCCAGGCCGGTGCCGGTGATGGTCACCTCGGTGCCGCCGGTGGTCGGTCCCGAGTCGGGGCTGACGCCGGTGACGGTGGACGGGTCGAGGTACGTGTAGGACAGGCCGCCCGCGCTCCCACCGGCGGTGATCACGGTGACGGCGGTGCCGCCCGGTGCGGGGGCGCCGGCGGCCCTGACGGTGACCTGGTTGTCGGAGACGGTTTGGATGACGGCTCGGGTGGTGCCGAAGTACACGTCGATGGCTCCGGCGAGATGACGGCCGGTGAGGACGATCTCGTCATCGCTGCCCGCGACGGGACCCGCTGCGGGGTTGATGCCGCTGAGGGCGGGGACCGGCACGTAGTAGAAGTGTCCGAGGGTGCCGGTGCCACCCGCGGTGGTGACCGTCACGGGAACGGCACCGGATCCGGCGGGAGCGGTGACGGTCATCGAGGTCGCCGTGTTGGCGGTGATGACAGCCTGGGCGGTGCCGAAGTGCACGGCGGTGGCGTTGGCCAGGTGGTGACCGGTGAGGGTCACGGTGGTCCCGCCTGCCGTCGAGCCCTGGTCGGGAATCACGGTCGTCGCCATGACACCGACCGTGCCCGCCACCGCGTTGGTCACGTAGGCGCGCGTTCCGTCGGGCAGGAGCGCGATGCCGGTGGGACCGTCTCCCACGCCGATGTTCTCGACGACGGTCTGGGTGGCGGTGTCGATCACACTCACCGTGTCCGGGCCGGAGTTCGCCACGTACACGTGGAAGCCGTCCGGGCTCACTGCCGCGAAGCGCGGCTGAGCACTGACGCCGACGGTGGCGATGACGGCGCTCGTGGCCGTGTCGATCACGCTCACCGTCGAGTTGCCGACGTTCGTGACGTAGACGTGTGTCCCACCGGGGCTGACCGCCAGCAGGATGGGAACCGGACCGACGGGGATCGTGGCGATGACGGTGTTGGTGGCGGTGTCGATCACTCTGACGGCATTCGCGAACAGACATGCGACGTAGGCGCGCGTCCCGTCCGGGGTGATGACCAGTCCGAGTGGCGTGCCCGCGGCCGGGATGGAGGCCGTGACGGTGTTGGTGGCGGTGTCGATCACACCCACCGTGTCCGAACTCTGCAGGGTCACGTAGACGCGACTGCCATCCGGAGTGACGGCCACCCCCGTCGCTCCCGCCCCGACGGCGATGTCCGTGACGATGGTGTTCGTGGCGGTGTCGATCACGCTGACGAGGCCGTCGTCGGCGACGGTCACATACGCCCGGGTACCGTCCGGGCTGAACGCTACGGCGTTGGGCCCGCCCCCTGTGGCGATGGTGTCGATGACGGTGTCGGTGACGGTGTCGAGCACACTCACCGTGTTCGAGCCGTGATTGGCCACGTAAGCGCGGGTCCCAGTGGGTGTGAGAGCGATTCCCCCGGGGGTGTCGCCCACGGGAATGACGGCCCCTGCCGCGAACGCGGCACTCAATCCGGAGCCCCGGGCCTGGGCGAGTGGCGGCGGCGTAGGCAAGGCGAGGGTGAACATGGCACTCCCTGAGGTGGGTGGGGGGTCTTGTCCCGCACACGGAAATGTCTGCTCCACCGCATGGGCCGACAGCGGGCGGACGACCGGTCCGAGACTGGACCGGCGAATACACACACTGCGCGAATTACCCTACCTGTGAAGGGTTTTAACATTCCTTCCATATGTCCGATTCTCTGCTTATCGCTCTACCGGGAGCCGGTGCGGGCCGGCCAGGGAGCGTGCATCCCGGCCCGGCAGTCCCCGTACCGCGATCCGCGCGCACACCCCCGCCAACGGCAGCTCGACACAGACGGCCAGCAGGCCGGCCGTCAGCAACTCGACGCCCGCCCGGGCCGTCAGGACGTCGAACCACGCGTCCATCACTAGCAGCGCCGACGTGGCCGCCGCAGCCAGGACATGACGCCGGTCACGGCGCCGCAGCAACAGCCCCGTACCGGCCAGCCCGACGGCGAGGGCCGCGTCCAGGCCCACCCATGCCGAAGACCAGTTCCGTACCTCCGCCGTCGCGGGCAGCGTCCTGGCGAGCACCACCATCCACGGCAGAAGAGCGGCACCCCCGCACACCAGCGCCGTGGACAGCGGACCCCCGGCGGCCGGCAGAGAGCGGGCGGGCGTCGCACAACGGGGCGGCGTCACAAGGGTGGACATGGCGTCTCCTGCTTCCGGTCGGGTACGCCCTCAAGCCAAGCCGCCCGGCCCACCCCGGGTCAGTAGCGCACGGTTCCGACCCCGGGGTGGTGCCAGGTACACCCCGGCCCTGAACCCCACTGCATGGCACCGCCCTGACCTGGCCGTCTACGGTTGTCTCATGCCAACCAACGGCCCGCGGCGGCGCGCACTCGACTGGGCCGCGGCACACGCGCCCTGGTCGGCCTGGGCGTGGCGCAACACCGCTTTCGTCACCGCCGGGTTACCCCTGGCGCTGCCCGCGGCGGCCGCCCTCTGGCTCGCCCTGTGCGCCCCCTGGAAGACCGGAACCGCCCTCCTGCTGATGCTGCTCGCCAGCGGGGTGCTCACCGCCCTGCAACGCGGCCGCTTCTGGTCGCTCCTCGAACTCGACGTGCCACGCGTCCCGGCGCCCGCGCCCTGGTACACCTGGCGCGGAGTGACCGGCCGGCTGCGTGCGGAGTCGACGTGGCGGCAGTGCGCCTATCACCTGGTGGCTGCGCCCCTGGCCGCCGTCGGAGGTGTCGTGGTGGTCGCCGCCTGGGGCGTGGGACTGGTCTGCACGCTGGTGCTGTCGTGGCTGTGGGCGGTGCCGCTGCGGGCCTCGATGCCCGACTGGTCCCGGCAGTATGTACCGCTCACGGTCCTCGGTGTCCTGCTGCTGCTTCTCACCCCGTGGGTGGCGGCCGCCGTGGTCCGGCTCGACACCGGTGCGGCGGCGGCGCTGCTCGGCCCCAGCCGGGCCGGTGAACTGCGGCGCCGGGTCGAGGACCTGGCCGTCAGCCGGGCCGGAGCCCTCGACGCGGCCGATGCCGAACGCCGGCGCATCGAGCGGGACCTGCACGACGGGGCCCAGCAGCGGCTGGTCTCCCTGGCGATGAACCTGGGGCTCGCCCGCGCCACCCTCACCGATCTGCCGCCGGAGGCGAGGCGGGTCATCGACGAGGCGCACCGCGAGGCCAAGGAGGCCATCGAGGAGCTCAACAACCTGGTGCGCGGCCTGCATCCGGCGGTGCTCGACGACCGGGGACTGGACGCCGCGCTCTCCGGGATCGCCGCCCGCGCCCCGCTGCCCGTGGAGCTGACCGTCGACATGGCCGAGCGGCCCTCGCCCACGGTGGAGGCCGTCGCCTACTTCGTCGTCTCGGAGACGCTCACCAACGTCGCCAAGCACGCGCGGGCCACCCGGGTCGGCGTGCGGTTGCGGCGCCGGGCCGACCGGCTGCGGATCACCGTCCACGACGATGGGACCGGCGGCGCGGATCCGGCGCACGGCACCGGACTGGCCGGCCTGGTCAAACGCGTAGGGTCGGTCGACGGGACCATCGAGATCGACAGCCCCCCGGGGGGCCCGACCCTCATCACCGTGGAGCTGCCGTGCGTGCTGTGATCGCCGAGGACTCGGTCCTGCTGCGGATCGGGCTGGTCAAGGTGCTGGAGATGGCCGGGTTCGAGGTGGCCGCCGAAACCGGTGACGCCGAGGGCCTGTTGACCGCGGTCGAGGAACACCGGCCGCAGCTGGCGCTGGTCGACGTCCGGATGCCGCCCGGCTTCACCGACGAGGGGGTACGAGCCGCCCTGCTGATCAGACGGCAGTGGCCCGAGACGGCCGTACTGCTGCTCTCCCAGTATGTCGAGGAGCGCTACGCCGCTGATCTGCTCTCCGCGCAGGCGGGCGGCATCGGCTACCTCCTCAAACAACGCGTTGCCGACGTCGAGGAGTTCATCGACGCGCTGCGCCGGGTGGCGGGCGGCGGTACCGCGCTCGACCCGCAGGTCGTCGCCCAGCTCCTGCTGCGCCGCGGCGGTGCCGACCCGTTGGAGCGGCTCACCCCACGTGAGCGCGAGGTGCTGGCGCTGATGGCGGAAGGCCGGTCGAACGCCGGTATCGCCGGGGAACTCGTGGTGAGCGAGAGCGCGATCGCCAAACACATCAACAGCATCTTCTCCAAGCTCGATCTGCCCCACGCGGACGGCGCCCACCGCCGGGTCCTGGCGGTGCTGCGGTTCCTGGACGGCGTATGAGTCTGCCGTCGCGTCCCCGCCACCGGGGCCTGTGGATCACCGTCGCGGTCATCAGCGCCCTCTTCGTCCTGGCCCCTCTCGGCAGTGAGGCGTACGGGCAGTTCGCCCGCCAGACCCGCTCGACCCACGTGACCGAGACCAGCGAACGGCACCGGATCGGATCCGTCGACGTGGAGGCGGGCAGCGCGGAGGTCAGCGTAGGCCCGGGCCGGGACGGCGGCATCCGCATCCAGCAGCGACTGTCCTGGTCGCTGAGCCGTCCCCCCAAGGTCGAACGGTGGTGGGTCGGCGACCGGTTGAAGATACGCACCGCGTGCGACGGCACGTTCGCCATGACCAGCATGGGCTGCCGGATCGCGCTGGACCTTCAGGTTCCCGACGGCACACCGGTGCACGTGGTGAGCGACTCCGGCACGGTCCGGGCCAGCGGACTCACCGGCCCGCTGGACATCCGCACGGGCTCGGGCACGGTCAAGCTGTACGCGGTCCACGGCCCCGTCACCGCCCACGCCGGCTCGGGGTCCGTGACCGGCACGGTGCTGTTCTCCCCCGAGATGCACGCCCGGGCCGACTCCGGCACGGTGGAACTGGACTTCGGCGCCGCACCCCGCCGGGTCACCGGCACGGTCGACTCCGGTTCCCTGACCGTCACGGTCCCACCGGGTTCCCGCTACCGCGTCCGTGGCCATGCCGGTTCGGGCCGGGTACACATCGACGACCAGCTCCAGCAGCCCGCGTCGCACCGGTCCGTCGAGGTGTCGGCCGACTCGGGGTCGGTGAGCGTGGGGTATCCCGGGTGGTGAGATCTCGCCGCAGCCGTCGCCGGATGCGAAGCGGACGGCAACCGATCAAGGCGGAGATCGACGCGACCGCCGACGCGGCGGCGGGCAGTCAGTTGAAAGCGTCCGTCACGCAGTCCGCCCGGCACCTGGCGGCCTCGTAGCGTCGGCGGAGGGCGGCAGCCGCCTGTTCGCGCTCCACAGAGACGTGCCCGTAGTGCTGACGCGCCACGCTGATCACGTCGCCGACCGTGACGACAACCGGTTCGTCGTGTGCGGCCCTCCGGCGAGCCTCGGCGATCGCCATGTCCGCGGCGCGCAGCAGATTCCTGGATCGGTCCCGGGCCAGGGCCGCCTGGGACCGTTTTGCTGAGAGGGGGCGCAGGACGCGCCCCTTCCAGACAAGTCCGGCGGCGACAAGTACGAGGCCGAGCGCTATGAACAGGACTGCGCCGGGGTCGTGGGACATCCACCCAGTCTCCACCATCCGTACCATCCGTGCGGCCCGTGGGCGCAACTCAACTCTGCTCCCCACGCCAACCCAACGAGCGCCCAAGCCGACAGCCACCCACACCCCCAACGACTTCTGTTGGGACCTCTAAGGGGTGGCTACCCAGGTATAGACGGCGCCGCTCAGCGACACGACTACGCCGATGAAGACCGTCTGCGTCGTGACCGGGCGGTGCCAGAACATCCTGCTTGAGGAAGAGGCGGCCCGCTCGCGTTCCACCAGTCGTAGTGAGTCGATGGTGAGTGTGGTCGCCAAGCGCTCCTGAATTTTCATGATGACGTCTTCGGCCAAGGCGGCTGAGGCGCGAAGCCTCTTACCTTCTCGGTAGGCGCCGCCCAGGCTCGCGCCGCAGATCAAGCTGATGAGCCCGGCGACGCCATGCATGTCCGCGTTCAGCGCCGCTGCGTACGCGGTAGCCAGGATGGCTGTCCAGATCAGCATGGCGTTGACGACCTGGTACCCCCGCCCAATGCGGTTTTCGTACCACCGCCACGCGTGGTCAAGGGCAAGAGCCAAGGCTTCGTGATCAGCCCCCGATGACGTCATGAGAGCAAGGTGACAGGCCCCTTTCGCGCTGTCCAGATCGCCTTGGACTCCCACTCCAAACGATCTTTCGGGGTCAGCTCCGGGCGGCCGCGTGCGTGATGAAGCCCGCCCAGGCGGTGGGGGAGAGGGTGAGGTGAGGGCCCTGGGTGTTCTTGGAGTCGCGGATGTGGATGGTGGAGGGGCAGGTGGCGATCTCGACGCAGTCGTCGCCGGAGCCACTGCTGTAGGTGGACTTGCGCCAGGAGAGGGCGACTTCGACGCAGTCGCCGGAACCGCCGCTGCTGAAGGTCGACTTTGGCCGTCGAGCCCCGCTTCTGGACGCGGTCGATGACTTCCCCAGTGAGTGTGAGGCAGGTGCGCGTCGAAGCCCGTCCGGGAGATGCTCCCTGAACGGGCTTTGGCTTGAAGGTTGATAGACCGTCGATCACCCGATTGATACAAATGATCGAATAGTTGAGTCTGTGATTGTCAGCGGGGGCTGAGGATGACGGGTTGGGACATCGATTCCGTGGGCGTGCGGGCCATGCCACGCGAGCGGGCCGGGCGAAGTCGTGCGCAGACCATCCGGGGTAGGACTGGAGGCGCTCTGAGAGGAACGGCGCTGCGGGTGGCGTTCCAGGGAAGGCGAACGGTGGCCTCGCGGCACTCGTCCTGCCACAGCTCGGTGAGCGAATCGGGGGTGCAGTCCGGGTGATCAAGCCGGAGGCGATTCCGCAGTTCACGGGGAATCTGGAACAGCTGGAGAAGGACTACGGCAGTCTGAAGACGGTTGCCGGGAGTATTCGGACCACCGGCAAGGACGTGCACTCGCAGTTCCAGGGGTTGTCGGCGTATTACACGGCGCCGGAGGCGGAGCAGTTGTTCGCGTCGACGAAGCCGGTGGCCGATCGCGCGGACGGTTTCGCGGACGATCTGGAGAAGGTGTCCGGTGCCCTGTCGTCGTATGCGACCGAGGTGCGTCCGCTGGTCCAGAAGCTGGAGCAGCTGAAGCTGGACGCGACGAAGTTCGTCAGCTCGGTCGAGGGTGACGACGACTGGGAGTACGACGAGGACAAGATCGACGAGCACAACAAGATCCGGGATGACGTGACGGCGACGGTCGCGGCGTTCTGGGCGGCGGAGCGGACGTGTCACAACGCGATCACCAAGCTGTTCGGTGGGACGCAGATGGTGGCGGGTGACGGTTCGGACCGTAAGGACCAGTACGGGTTCAACGCGGACGACCTGAAGAACGCGAAGCTTCCCTGGGGTGACCCGATGGAGGAGAAGCATCACGTCTGGGAGGTCGGGCACTGGGTCAAGTCGTTCGTGTGGGACGGCCTGATCGTGGACGGCGTCTGGGGCACCATCAAGGGTCTGGGCACGCTGGTCGGGTTCGGCGGCTGGGACGCGATGGGGCAGGCCTGGAAGGGCCTCGCACAGCTCGCGACCGGTCTGGCGATCTCCTCGATTCCGGGTGCGAGCGCGCTGTTCTGGACTCTGCCGGACGACAAGCTGCCCTCCTGGCTGCGGGATTCGCGTACCGCGATGAAGGAGACCGGCAAGGCGCTGGTGGCGTGGGACGAGTGGGGCAAGAACCCCGGGCGTGCTGCCGGTGCGGTCACCTTCAACGTGCTGACCACCGTGTTCACCGGTGGTGCGGGCGGGGCGGCGGCCGGTGCCGGGAAGGCGGGCGCGGTCGCGAAGGTGCTGTCCGTCGCGGGCAAGGCGGGCAAGTTCATCGACCCGATGACGTACATCACCAAGGGCGCGGGCGCGGGGCTGTCGAAGATCGGTGACATCGCGAAGGGTCTGAAGGGGATCGGGAACATCGAGATCCCCAAGCTCCCCGACAACGCGATCACTCTCCCGGAGGGCGCGCTCAAACTCCCCGACGGGTCGGTGCATATCCCGGAGGGCGCGGCGATTCCGGAGGGCGCGGTCAAGCTGCCCGACGGCAACTTCAAACTCCCCGACGACACCCCGGCGTTCCCCGAGGGCACGACGAAACTGCCGACCGAGCCGGGTGCCCCGGCCCAGTACCTGGACCCGAAGGGCAACATCCTCGACCACCAGGGCAACGTGGTCGACAGCGTCGACAACGCGCCCACCGACGTGGTCGACAAGCCGTCCGCCGGCGGTAACCCGGCGGACGGTTCGGACGTGCCGCACACGCCCTCTCCGGTCAGGGAACCGGCGCTGGTCGGAGCGGGCTCGCACACCGCGGACAACGCCGCTCACGTCGGCGACAACGCCGGCCAGACGGTCCGCCTCGGCGACAGCCTGGGCGATGACCTCGGCGACGTAGGCCGCACCGGAGACAACGCGGGCACCCCGACCGTGCACGCGGGCGACAGTCTCCCCGGCCAGGCGGGCCACGATCTGTCCGGCGGACGTGCTGACGACGTGGACTCCACTCCCACCGCCGGCCACGACATGCCGGGCGGATCCACCACGGACACACTGCCTGGCGGCGGCCACGAGGTTCCGCACAAGGGCAGTGGCCTGGATGACGCAGGTCGCATAGGGGAGGATGCGAGCCATACCGGTGACCATGCGCCTGGTGAGCACGGGCACCACGGCGCAGGCGCTGAGGTCGCCCACGGCGGACATGATCCGGTGGATCACGGAATACCGGACGGCAATCCGGCGCATCCCTTCGACGACCACGCGGTTCCGCACGCGAGTGCACCCCACGACGGGCCCGGACTCGAAGGCAGGGGCACGCCTACGCCCACTCCACAGACGCATTCTCTGGGGCTGAAACGGGACGGCTTCTCCATGATGCGGCCGGATGACGCCTTCTACCGGGAAGCCTTGAAGTCGAAGCCGCTTCCCGGGCATTACGACGTCGTGGCTCATGGCACGCCACACAACACGTTGATGGACACGGCCGGAGGACGGGAACTCAATCCTCGGCAGTTGGCGGACATCGTTCGAAGGCGAGCCGACTACGCTCCTGGGACACCCATTAGGCTTCTGTCATGCAACACGGGCCATGTGGACGGGTCGTTCGCCTCGCAACTCGCACGCGATTTGGACGCACCCGTCATCGCTCCCGACGGCTTCCTCTACGCCGACCAGTGGGGACGCTTCGGAGTGCACCGTGACCTTCTTCTGTTCGTCAACAGCGTGCCAGCACTTCCGAATACCTTCTACCGCTACCATCCCGGTGGCTACGTCGAGGAAATCCCCCGCTCTGAGTGGGCTGTGGATTAGAGATAGGAGTCCTATGCGCATCCTCCCAGCCTTTACGGAAATCGATTCAGCGGATGCCGAACGATTTGAACAGATCTCCTTGCGGGAGCAGATCGGTCAGCTCGACGATTCTTTGCGTGAACCGTTGGCTCAGTATCTCGAGGGATCCCAGATGCTGATGTCTGCGGGGAACATCATTGACCCCCTCGGCGTGGAGAAGGGGCCTGTCGTTCCCTTTGGTTTCTCAACCGATGGGGAGTGGGCGTGGCCGACGTACTGGGCGTACTTTGTCCGCGAGTACGGAGTCTCGGCCCCGGATGACTTTATGGAGCACGTCAAGTCTCGCGGATTTGTGCCGACGGATCTCACGGACGAGCAAGCGCAGCAGGCGGCTGACGGTATTCAGAAGGCGCTGTACGGATAGCGTCGAGTCTCCTCCAGTGCAGCTGGCTCGGTGAATTTTCCACGTGAGGCTCGTCGGCCGGCTCCCGGAAACGCAGTGGCAGCGCGCCGATCCCGCTGGCTAGGGGCGCGGGATGAGTGATCGCATCTTCCGCGTCATCGTCCGGGGTGTCCTCGACGGGCTCACGCCCGACCAGCGTGCCGGGCTCCTCGCCCGTGCCGCGGAACACTACGTTCTGCGCGCGGCCTTCACGCCCGAGGGGTACCTCAGCTACGAGCCCGGCCCGCCTTCACGTTCCGCTTCCTGGACTTGGGAGAGGCCGAGGACCTCTCTCAGGCGCCCCTGGGCAAGCGGCAGCGGCGGGCTGCCGCCCAGAAGAACGGCTGAGGGGCAGAGGGGCAGAGGGTCAGGGCCGGGCGGTGTGGGTGACGAAGTCCGCCCAGGCGGTGGGGGAGAGGGTGAGGCGGGGGCCCTGGGTGTTCTTGGAGTCGCGGATGTGGATGGTGGAGGGGCAGGTGGCGATCTCGACGCAGTCGCCGTCGCCGCTGCTGCTGTAGCTGGACTTGCGCCAGGAGAGGGCGACCTCCACGCAGTCGTCGCCGGAACCGCTGCTGTAGCTGCTTTTGAACCAGGCCAGGTCGGTGCTCATAGTTCTCCTCGCATCCGTTCCAGCAGGCTCAAGGAGTCCACCAAGGTGAGAGCCTGTGAACGCATCCTGGCATACCGCTGCTTGAGCACGCTGACCACTTTTGAGTCGGAGATCAACAGCCCGCTTTGCTGGCCCTCGTTGTAAGCGAACCACTGGTTCTCTGGGGTCTCCAGCAGTCGGATCGGACCATGTAGCCCGGCATGCGACTCCCGCACCAACGGCATGATCTGGATCTCGACGTTTCGCAGCTGCGCGACCTCCATGATGTGGTCGATGAGCCCTCGTGTGACCCCCACACCGCCTGTCCGTCGCAGGAGCAGGTGCTCTTCGAGGATGAAGCTGAACGCGCTATTCGGGCGGTCCCGCAACAGCCGCTGACGGTCCGCCCGCGCCGCCCACTGAGCTTCGACCTGTTCGTCGTCCAGCGGCGGCAACTCATCCGCGAACAGTTGCCGCGCGTACGCCTCCGGCTGCAACAACCCCGGAACCATCCGGCATTCGTACGTATACAGGGTGATCGCGTTCGCTTCCAACCGCGCCCACTGCCTGAACCACGCCGCCAACCCCGGCTGCCGCGCCAGATGCCCCACCGCCTTCCGTAACGCCCCCGTGTTCCCCAGTACCTCCTCCGCCCGCTCCACGAACGTCGGATCCGGCATGCGTCGGCCCAACTCCACCGACGCCACCGTGTGTTTGGAGAACCGCACCCGCTCCCCGAACTCCTCCCGGCTCAGCCCCGCATGCTCCCGCAGCGCCTGGACAACCGCCCCGAACGTCCGCAGACTGTCCGACGCGTCCGGCTCGCCGCCGCCCGTCCCCACCGCACCATCGACCGCCATCGGTCACCTCCCGCGGGCCATGGTTACGCCCAGTGACCGGTACTGTCCACCCCGTAGCCACGTACGCTCGCGCAACGTACGTGGCGCCGACCTGGTGAAGTGCCCTCGATCACCGCCACATTGGGGGCATGACCGCACCATCCGTCCCCCAAAGCCCGGTTACCGTACGTGTGTTCACCCAGCGCCTCAGTGCCACCCCGCTCGGCGCCCGCCTCGCCCGGCATCTCGCCCTGAACCAGCTGCACGCCTGGGGCATCCCGCACGGCTCGCGCGCGTCCGACACCGTCGCCGTGATCGTCGCCGAGCTGGCGGCGAACGCCGTGACCCACGGCCGCGTACCGGGCCGCGACTTCGAACTGCGGCTCTCGCTCGTCCCGGGCAGCGTCCGTATCGAGGTCACCGACACCCGCGACGAACTGCGCCCGCCCGGCCCCGGCGACGTACGGTCGCCGGAGCCCTTCGAGGAGTCCGGGCGCGGGCTCCTCCTCGTCGAGGCGCTCGCCGACCGGTGGGAGGTGCTGGACCGCGACCCGCCCGGCAAGACCGTACGAGCCGAGGTCGACGTGCCGCGCGGAAAGCGGGCGTGATGCCTCCTCAGTTCCTCCGACCCGGAGAGTCCACCAGCGTCACCGGGACCCCGCCGGCCGCCCGTCCCAGCAGCGTCAGTTCCACCTTCCCCGGCCCCGACGACGTCGTCCCGTCGGACAGGACGGCGAGGGCGAGTGTGTTCGGCCCACGTGTGTTCAGTACCCCGTTCGGCAGGACGAAGGTGTGCTGGGGACCTACGTCGTTGATGTACTGGCCCATGTTCCAGCCGTTGAGGAAGATCTGTACGCGGTAGGCGCGGGCGGGGTCGTCGTCCGTGAGGGTCAGTCCGATCGAGGCGTCCACCTCCGGGTCCACGGTCAGCCGGAAGCCCGTCCGGTACCAGGTCACGCCCTGCCGACGCTCGCTGCGCGGGAAGTCGGCCGCCGGCCAGCGGCCGTCAGCGAACCCGGGCAGGTGCCAGCCGTTGCGCTCCCCGTACAGACCGCCGTTGTTCAAAGGCCCCCGCACCGGGTCGGGGGCCGCCTCACCCTGAATGCGCCAACTCACCTCCGGTGAGGCGCCATTGAAGGTCACCGAGGACAGACCCCGCCCCGCCTTGTGGCTGTCGTTCGCCTTGCCGTCCTCGTCGTGCTGCATCCGGCGGACGAGGACGGCAAGGACGTGCGGGCCGGCGTCCGTCGTCTCCCTCACCTCGACCGGGAAGGTCGCCGTCGCCGACCAGGTCCCCTTCCGCACCGTCTTCTTGTCCGGCACCGGCATCCGGTGCGTGCCCAGCGGCTTCCCGTCCAGCCACGCCATCAGCAGCCCCTGCGTGCCCGTGACATAGGAGAAGGACACCGTGTCGGCAACGGAGCCGCCCTCGAAACGGCCCCGGTACCAGACGTCCCCGTAGTGGAAGCCGTAGTCGTCGGAGAAGAGGACCGGCCCGCCGGTGGGTACGGGCGTCGTGCTGTACGACGACGTCCGGTCGGCCGTCCGCCATGCCGAGTCGTCGAAGTCGGCGGCGGACTCCGGGTTCTCGGCCTGTCGGCGCCAGCCGGTGAGCGCGGGCAGCGTCACCTTCGGAGCGCCGGGCAACCGCCGCACGGCCCGCAGACTGCCGGAGGCCGTGGCGCGCGTCCGCACCGTGCGCCGGTTCCACACCACGTCGGACACCCCGCGCGGCGCCCACACCTCCAGGTCCGCGTCCTTCACCGTGTCCCCGGCGAGGTGCACGGTGGTGCCGCGTACCGTCGCCGTCCGCAGCAGCGCCGGGCCGCGTACCAGGACCGACCCCGACGGGGTGTCGTACCGCCACAGCCGCGCGGAGGCCTCGTCGTCGGCGAAGAGCAGGAGGAGAGGGGCGGTGGCGCCGCCGCCCTCCACCAACACCCTTGCCGCGGCGCCGGGTTCGGCGTCCACCCGTAGCGCGCCGTCCGTGTACGCGTAGCGGGCCGTCCCCTCCAGCACCGTGACCTTCGGCTTGCTCGCGCACTCCAGCAGCGTCTCCGTCGGATCGCCCGGCCGGCCGGTGAACACGGCGATGTCCTGGCGCCCGGCGGTGAGCCACAGCATGGGCTGGGCGCTGGAGTACCGCAGCCTGCGGCGCCCGAGCGCGATTCCGGTGGCGATCAGCCGGGCGTCGAGGCCGGGCACGGGCACGGTGACGGACGTCTCGGAGTCGAGGTGGAGGGAGACGCGGCGGTCGTCGGATGTGTCGTTGCGCAGCACGTGGAAGTGCGCCTTCGTGTCCGGGTTGACGAGGTGGTACGCCTTGATTCCCTCAATCCCCTTGATCCCCAGGTCGGCGCCCCCCTCGCCGCCCGCCTCGTCGATCGTGACGTCGTCCGCCCGGTCCAGCTTCGCCAGCTCGGGCACGGACTGGAGCAGATGCCCGAGCTGATGCATCGGGACCAGCTTCGCGGTCGGCTGCCGGGCCTCGTCGAGGGCGGCTCCGTAGTCGTACGACGTGTAGACGATCGGCGCGGGCAGCCAGCCCCAGGATGTGCCGCCGAAGGTCATGTAGACGTTGTGGAGCTTGATGCCGTTGGCGAGGTTGGTGAGATAGAAGCGCCGCTCGTACGCCGCGTCCCGCGTCCGGCGCGACTCGGCGTACCCCTTGCCGTCGAACTCGGCCCCGCCCCAGGGATCGAACCAGCCGCCGCCGAACTCGGGGACGAACCCCGGGGTCCGGGGGCTGGCCGTCGACCCGCCCTTCACCCCGCCGACGCCGAAGTACCCCCAGTCGGGCGGCGGCGCGGAGGGGGAAGGATAGCCGTCGAAGCCGTACAGCCAACGCCCGGTCTCGCCGCCCGTGTCGAAGGTGCCGGGCGCCCAATGTCCGTTCCGGCCCTTGTCGTTGTGGAAGAGGGGGACGTCGATGCCGTCAGCGCGGACCTTGGCGTACAGGTGGGCCATGTAGTCGCGGCCGAGGGGACTGGTGACGTGGTCGGCGTACTCGTTCTCCACCTGGTAGAGGACGATCGTGCCGTCGCCCCGGGTGAACAGGTGCCGGGCCGCGATCCGGTCGACGGCCGTCAGCCACTCGTCCACGTACGACAGGTAGGTCGGGTCGGAGGTGCGGGCCGTGCCCTCGGTGGCGGTCAGCCAGCCGGGGAAGCCGCCAGCGTCGACCTCGGCGTTGATGTACGGGCCCGGTCGCAGGATGACGTACAGGCCGGTCTCGGCGGCGATGCGCAGGAACAGGTCGAGGTCGCGGACACCGGTGAAGTCGTACGAGCCGGGGGCGGGGGAGTGGTAGTTCCAGGAGACGTAGATGCTGACGGCGTTGTAGCCGTGGGCGCGCATCTTCTGCAGGACGTCCCGCCACAGGGACGGGCTCGGCAGCCGGAAGGGGTGCACCTCGCCGGACCACAGGACGACCCGCTTGCCGTCGATGAGCAGGGAGTACTGGTCGAAGCCCACCGTGTGCGGGCGGCCGTCCGGGGCCGGGGGGCCGGGGGCCGGGCCGGTGGGGGCGGTGGCGGCGGCGTACACGCCGGTGCTCCCGCCGAAGCGCCAGACCGAGCGCGGCGGTGCCGGCGATCGCGCTGAAGGTACGTCTGCTCAACACCAACGGAGTCTCCTCGGGGGCGCGGGTGCGGCCATTGTCCACAGCGCGACGCCCGACAATGGGCGTATGAGGATCTCGGCACGAGCGGATTACGCGGTACGGGCGGTACTGGAACTCGCCGTCCGCGAGGACGACGGCCCGGTGAAGGCGGAGGCCATCGCCGCCGCGCAGGACATTCCGCACAAGTTCCTGGAGGGGATCCTCGGCGATCTGCGCCGCGGCGGCCTGGTCGCCAGCCGGCGCGGCGGCAACGGTGGCTACCGCCTCGCGCGCGCCGCCGACACGATCACCGTCGCCGACGTCATCCGCGCGGTCGACGGCCCGATCGTGTCCGTACGCGGTGAACGGCCCACCGGCCTCACCTACACCGGCTCCGCCGAACCGCTGCTGCCGCTGTGGGTGGCCCTGCGCGCCAATGTGCGCAAGATCCTGGAGGGCGTCACGCTCGCCGACATCGCGGCGGACGCACTGCCCGCACCGGTACGGGAACTGGCCGCGGAACCGGCGGCCTGGGAGAACCCGTGAGGCCGGAGCCCGCGGCCTGGGAGAACCCCTGAGGATTCCGGGTGTGGTGTGGTCCGCCGCGCGCTGTGGGCTGCCGCCCTGGCGTACTCGATCCGCGCCCGTCCGGGGGAGAGGGCGGCGGAGGCCGAGTCGGCCGAGGAGCGGCAGCCCGTGACCGCGTAGCGGGAGTCGACGGCTCAGCTGGAGCTGTCGACACCCACGGTCAGTGTCGCCTTGTAACCGTCCGACACACTGGAGCCGAGCGCGGTCAGCGTCAGCAGACCACTCGACGCGCCGCCGTCGTCGTAGATGGAGTCGTCGTCGAGCTGGGTCTCCTTCGTGGTGTTGTCCGAGTACGGCGAGATGGCCTGGATCTCGGTGTTGATGTCGGCGTCGAAGAACAGCTGGCCGGTGTGGATGACCTCGCCGCCGGTGTACGAGTCGTCGGTGAGCGTCACATCGGTGTGCACCCGCATGTGGACGTGCACGGCCCGCGAGACGTAGTGCCCGGGCCAGATGGAGATGAGCTTGACCTGGCCGTCGGAGTCGGTCAGCTGCCCGCCGCGCAGGAAGGTGCCGTCGTCCTCCTCGGTGTGGCCGTTGCGGCCGACGAAACCGGAGTACTCGCCGAGCGCGTCGCAGTGCCAGATCTCGACGAGGGCGTCGGCGAGCGGGGCGCAGTCGTTCGCGGTGTCGACGACGGTGAGGGTGTACTGGACCTCGACGCCCTCCTTGTCCTCCCGGATGTCCTCGCGGACGAGGGCGCCGTCGAGGGAGTACGGGCCCTCGGTGACCTCGGCGTTCAGGGTGCAGACGCCGGAGGAGGTGGTGGCGGACGTGGAGGCGGACGTGGTCGCGGAACCTGATGTGTCGGCCTTCGTCGTGCTGTCCGTGACCGGGTCGGCCGAGGCCATGCCCGCGATGGCGAGTCCGCCCGCCACTGCCATGGTGCCGCCGCCGATGAGGATACGGCGCCGCTGAACACTCTTGTCCCGACGGTGGCTCGCGGGCTGCGGGACGTTGTTGTCGTTCTGCTCGTGTTGCGCTTGGTTCTCAGTCATGGACATGGAAATTAGGGGCGCACCTGAGGACAGCCTTGATGCGGCGCTGTGAATGAGCTGGGGACCTAACTCCCAACCTCTGTGTTATGCACCGGAGTTGGGACGCACTCCGCGCGTCGCGTGCCTTATTCGGTCAGCGGTCGGACGGCTCGTGCCCACTCATCATGCCGACCAGTTCCTCCAGGGCGTTCGGGCCGAACATGAAGGTGAGGTTCGCCGCGGACTCGCCGGCGGCCCGGTGGCTGCGGGGGAACAGGGACCGCTCGTAGGCCGTGAGGGCGGACTCCGGGTCGGCGGGGTGGGCGGCCAGGGCCGTGGCCAGTTCCGCGCCGTCCAGCAGGGCGAGATTCGCGCCCTCGCCGGCGAACGGGGACATCAGGTGGGCCGCGTCGCCGAGGAGCGTCACGCCCGCGGTGCGCTCCCAGCGGTGGTCGACGGGCAGGGCGTGGATCAGGCGCGGGACCAGCGCTCCGTCGGCGTCGGTGATCAGGGCGCGCAGACGGTCGTCCCAGTCCTCGAAGTGCGTCAGGAGGGTCTTCTTGGCGGTGTCGGTGTCGGTGCCGGTGAAGTCGATGGTCGACAACCAGTCCTCGTCGGCCTTGAGGGCGACGTACGCGTGCACCGAGCCGTCGGTCTCCAGGTGGGTGAGGATCCCCTTCCCCTCGGCGAGCGCGAACATCGATCCGCCGCCGACCAGTTCGGCCGCCGCACGGTGCCGGGTGGCCGCCTCGTGCAGGTCGGCCTCGACGAAGGAGATGCCCGTGTAGGCGGGGGTGGCCGGGGAGAGCAGCGGGCGGATCCGTGACCAGGCCCCGTCCGCGCCGATCAGTACGTCCGTCGTGAACACGCTGCCGTCCGCGAGCGTCACCTCGTGACGGCCCCCGCCCAGCGCCCGCGCGCCCGTCACCTTCGCGCCCCAGCGGATCGTGCCCTCGGGCAGCGAGTCGAGGAGGATGCGGCGCAGATCGTTGCGGTCCACCTCGGGGCGGTCGCCCTCCTCCGGACGGTCGCCCTCCTCGTGCCGGACCGTGCCGTCCTTGTCGAGGATGCGGGTCGCCTCGCCTCCGGGGTGCACGATCGCCCGGAACTCCTCGTAGAGCCCGGCGGCCCGCAGTGCGGCCTGCCCCGACTCCCCGTGGATGTCGAGCATCCCGCCCTGGTGGCGGGCGGTCGGGGACGCGTCGGCTTCGTAGACCGCCGCTTCGATGCCGTGGACGTGCAGGACCCGGGCCGCGGCGAGACCGCCGAGACCGGCGCCGATGACGGCTATGGGGTGGTGGGTGGATGTGTGGGTGGATCCGTGCGCGGATGCGTGCGTGGACATGGTGAGCTCCTTGAAGGGTGGTCTTACGGTGTGGTGTCCGTGGCCGTGTCCGGGGCTGAGTTCTTGTCCGCGCCCGCGCCCGCGCCCGCGCCCGTGCCCGCGTCCGCGCCCGTGCCCGCGGCCGGGGTCGTGTCCGGGTCCGGTGCCGTCACGATTCCGCTGAGCAGCACCTGGAAACCCCAGGCCAGGCGGGCTTCGCCGGCCCCGGCGATCAGGTCGGGGCCAAGGGCGGTGATCTGCGGGTGCCGGTCCGGCGAGGAGTTGTCCAGTACGGCGGTCAGTGCCTCCCGGTCCCGCTGCGCGTCGGCGCTCTCGGCCCGCGTGGAGTGCTCGGCCGCCGTCGCCGTCCCGTACTGGAGCAGCAGGTCCAGGCCCCAGGCCGCCCGCTCCGGCGCCGCCCCGCCCTCGGCGAGCAGCGCGAGGACCGCCTCCACCAGGTCGAGGTAGTGCTCCCCGGACGGGCGGGCCACCAGCGCCGAGCGGGCGAGCGCCGGGTGCTCGAACAGCACCTCCACGTACGACGTCAGCAGGCGTGCGAGCCGGTCGCGCCAGTCGCCCGCGGACCGGACGGGGGACAGGTCCACCTCGCCCAGCAGCTCGTCCAGGACGGCCGCGTGCAGCTCCGCGGTGTTGCGGACGTACACGTACAGCGACGCCGGGCCCGTGTCGAGCTCCTGGGCCAGGCGTCGCATGGTGACCCGCTCCAGCCCCTCGGCGCGCATCAGCTCGACGGCGGTCGCGACGATCCCGGCCCGGGTCAGGGCCGGTTTGGCGGGCCGCTCGCGGCGGCTTCGGGGGGAGGGGGAGTGCGGTGTCATACGAAGACAGTAACGAACATGTTCGCTACGAACAAGGACGTAGCGAACATGTTCGTTCGCGATGTCGCGCAGGGACGAGATCACGCAGGCACGAGATCACGCAGGCACGAGATCACGCCGGAACGGGATCACGTCGGGACGAGATCGCGCCGGAACGGGATCACGTCGAAACCGGATCAGCTCAGCCCTGGTCGACCCCCAGCGTGAGCGTCCCGGCGTACCCCGATGACGTCGAGCTGCCCAGTGCCGTGAGCGTGAGCAGGCCGGACGCGGCGCCTCCGTCGTCGTAGATGGAGTCCTGCGCGAGCGTGGTGCGGGTGACCGTGTTGGTCGAGTACGGGGAGATCTTCGCGACCGCCGTCGTCACCGTCTCGTTGAAGAACAACTGGCCGGTGTGCAGCTCCTGGCCGCCCGTGAACGAGCCGTCGGAGGTGAGCGTGACGCCGGTGTGCACCTTGACGTGGATGTGGACGCAGCGGCCGCGGTACCAGCCGGGGTAGATCGAGGTGATGTTCGCGACGCCGCTGGAGTTCGTCAGCACGCCGCCGCGCAGGAACTTGCCGTTGTCCGGCTCCGAGTGGCCGTTGTTGCCGACGAATCCGGAGTACTCGCCGAGCGCGTCGGAGTGCCAGAGCTCCACGAGCGCGTTGCTGATGGGGGCGCAGGTGGAGTCGTCGACGACGGTGAGCGCGAGCTTGAGCGGTATGCCCGCCTTGCCCTCGGTGATGTCGGCGCGGACGAGGGCGCCGTCGAGGTAGTAGGGGCCTTCGGTCATCTCCTTCGTGAGGGTGCAGACGGCCGCCGCGGCGGCGGGGGCCGCGTCCTTCGCGTCGGCTGTGGGGGCTTCAGTCGCGGCGGCGGCGCTCACGGCCAGGGTGACGGCCGTGGCGCCGGTCGCGATCAGTACGGTGCGACGCCCGATCGAGGGCTCTGAAGTGTCTGTCATGAACACGGCACCGTAGGAACACTTCCTGTTGAAGCGCTGTGCGTTGGGCAAAGTGACATGCCGTCAAGTACCTTGCCGGACGCGGTGGTTCACCTATGGCTGCGTCGGCCGATGGCTGACGCGGGCGCTGGCGGTGAACGGCAGCCCGCACTGAACACCCTTCACGCGTCCCGCCTCGGCGAGGCTTCCGGGTTCCGTGATTGTGACGTAAGTGGCCTGAAATCACGGGCATGTGACGGGAGCGGGGTGTGCCGCAGGCGTCGTTCGGGTGCGCCGGAAGCGTTGACGCGCGCGGGTGCCGAGTTCGCGAACGGCGTCCTGGTCGAGCGTGTTGAGGTCGTCGCCTGATGGCACGTCACCCAACCTGCCTCTGTTGGCAATTGCTCTGCACCTCAAGGTCGGGAGCCTCGTCCTCGGTGCAGCCGGCCAAGCGCAACGGTGTCCCCGGGGGACGACCTATGATCATGAACCGGACATCACGCACTTCCTCAAAATGTAGAGCGTCAAGGAAAAGCAAAGAACCCCATGGATGGGGCGGGTCAAATCGGGATATATTTCGGTTATTTCTGTCTTCATTTTTCCTGCCTCCTGTTAAGTTTTGCCGCGACTCTGGACGTAACACGACCAACCAGGGCCAAGTAAGAAACGGGAGGAATAATGCGTAAGTTGGCAGTCGGTGTTCTTGCCGGCGGACTTTTCGCCCTTGGCGCCGGGACCGCGATGGCGGTCTCCTGGCACACCATTCCGACGCTCAGCACCGGTGGCGCCTCGTTCACGGGCGGCACGTACGCGTTCTGACCCTCGGGCCAGAACCACGGCGCGTTCGAATGGGCGGGGAATCTGAACGACGCCGACAACGGTGACGGGCACAACGTCTACATGCAGGTGCGGGTCGAGGGCTACGACTGGAGCCGCTACAACGGCAAGCAGAAGAAGTCCGTCCCCCTCGACAAGCTGAACTGGGACGGCGCCGCCCTTCACACCGACGACGCGTACATACGCGTCTGCCGTGACAAGGGCTCACTGAACCCTGACAACTGCTCGCCGACCAAGCACTACCAGAGGTAGTCGGTCGCTCCGGCAAGACCGCGGGCTCAGGGCGTACCCCTGGGCCCGCACGCTTCTTTGGGGGAAGCCAACAGCATGTCAGAAATTCTTACTGCTACGGGAGTTGACCTCTCCTACGGCAATCAGCCGGCCGTTCGCGACGCTCACCTCTCGGTCTCCCCCGGGGAAGTCGTGGCGATCACCGGGCAGAGCGGTTCCGGCAAATCCTCGCTGCTGTATTGTCTCGCCGGCGTCCTGCCCGCCACCCGCGGTCAGGTGCGGTTCGAAGGGCGGGCACTCGGCGACCTCGCCGACGAGGAGATCAGCGTGCTCCGCCGGGAGCGCTTCGGATTCGTCTTTCAATACGGCGAGTTGCTCCCGGAACTCACCGTCGAGGAGAACACCGCCCTGCCGCTCCGCTTGGCCGGGCAGCGCAAGGGACCCGCGCTCGCGGCAGCCGGCGAGGTGCTCGAACGTCTCGGACTCGGCGGACTGCGTGAGCGTCGGCCCGCACAGGTCTCCGGCGGGCAGAGCCAGCGCGTCGCTGTCGCGCGTTCTCTGGTCCACCGACAGTGCGCCCAAGTCGTGCTGCCGCTGGGTTTCGGCCTGGTTCTGGCACTCGTCACGGGCAAACTCGCCGAGTCCAGTTACCTGATCACCGGGGGCGGCACGGTCCGCTGGGATCTGCCCGGCGTCCCACTGCTGGCACTCGCCGCGGCAGGCGTGGTAGCGGCTGCGGCGGCGAGCTCGCTGCCACTGGTAGGCCGCCGTGTCGACCCGGAACTGATCCGCCGCGACTGACCGGCCGGCCGCACACGACCGACGACCGGTCGTGCGTATGCCTCCGCCGCTCCTCTGCCGGCAGCCCCCACCGGAATCACCTTCCAGCGGGGGCTGCCGGATGAGAGCACCCGTCCCAGCGTCGTTCGGTGGTTCTTCCGCCCTGCGCCGTACCGTCTCGCCCGATTGAAAGATCCGGCTCGCCCCAGTCGAAGGCCCCATCGTGCGCCGTACCCCGACCTGCGTTCTGAGCGACGCGGCTCCCCCCGACGTCGGCGACGGTCATGCCCTGGACCGTTTCGTCGAAATCGGCTCGCTCACCAAGGTCGTCACCGGCACCGCACTGACCCGCATGGCCGCGGCCGGGGTGCTCGAGCTCGACGATCCCGTCGAGCGGTGGCTTCCCGCGGCCCCCGGTACCGGGATCACGCTCCGGCACCTGGCCCAGCACACCTCCGGCCTCCCCCGTCTGCCGCCCCGCGTCTCCCGTCGGGACCCGTACGCGGAGTTCGACCGTCCCGCGCTGCACCGGCTGCTGCACCGGCTCGACGCGATCGCCACCCGCCCTGCCGGCCGTCAGGAGGAGTACTCCAACCTCGGCTACGCCGTCCTCGGCGAGGCCCTGAGCGCCGCGGCCGGCACCGGCTACGAGGAGCTGGTGACCGAGTACGTCCTTCGTCCGCTGGACTTGGCGGAGGTGACCGCGCACCCGGACCCGAGCAGGCGCCTGCCCGCCCCGGGGCTCTTCGGTTGGCCCCGCAGGCCGTGGACGATGCACGGCGCGATCCTGCCCGCGGGAGGCCTGTGGGCCACCCCGCGCGCGGCGGCCGACCTGGTCGTACGCCTCCTGGTGGAACGCCGGCTGGGGGAGCCCGCGCCGACCTGGCAGACGGCGGGCCCCCTGCGCTGGCACAACGGGGCCACGCGTGACGCCTCGGTCTTCGCCGGAGCGCTGGACGACGGCCGCTGGGTGCTGATCCACCGCCTCAACGCGGCGCCGGACGACACCGACCGGGCCGGCATCGAGGCGCTCAAGCGGAGCCGGGCCGCCTCCTGACACCGGCGCCCGCCTCGACCGGCAGGCCCGGCAGGGAACGCCGGGGGCGACGGGAGGGTGCCGACGGACCTAGCCGACCTGGTTGTACATCGCCCCCGCGGCCGGCCAGCCCGTCGGCTCCGGTGTCGGTTCCGGCTGGGTGCGGCCTCTGACCTGGGCGGCGGTCAGGCCCTGTGCGGCGCCCATGCCCCGGCGGTTGTTCTGTGCGGCGCTGGCGAGACCGGGCATGCCGGTCTGCGCCACCGCCGTCAGCCCGGCGGCCGGGGCGGGGGCCATGCCCGGCATGGGCGCGTTGGGGGCGGGAGCCATGCTCGGCATGGCCGCGGCCGGCGCGGCGTACGGCATGGGGGCCGGCGCGGGCATCGCGGGGGCGGGCATGGGAGCGGGCGCCGGCATCGCGGCCGGGGCCGGTGTCGGGTACGGAGACTGCGGCGGGTAGGGGTTCTGCGCCTGGGCGGCCCCCGGTGCCAGGGACTGCATCCCCGCCGCCTGGGCCGCCAGACCCGGCATCCCCGCCCCGTTCGTCTCCCCCACCAACCGGTCCACCGCCGCCGTACCCGAGCTGTAGCTGGTCCCTGTGCCCAGCTCGGGCACGGCGGCTCCCCTCCTGGTCCCGTAGAGCACCTGTTCCAGGCCGGACACCAGGCGACGCACGTCCACCTGGGGGCGCACCACGAGTCGCAGGAAGCGGCTGGATGAACCGATCTTGTTGCCGCACTCGCGGACCAGGATGCGGTGCTCGGTGAGCAGTCGGTCCCGGACCACGGTGCCTTCGGCGCCCACGGGGAGGCGCACGAAGAGGAAGTTGCCCTGCGACGGGTAGACCGTCAGACCGGGCAGCGCGGAGAGCTGGCGGGCCATGTCGAGCCGGTCCCGGCGGACCATGTGCAGGCTCTCCAGGTATTCGGCGCCGTGCTCCTTGAGCATGAACACCACGGTCTCCGCGAAGGAGTTGAGGTTCCACTTGGGCAGCATGGAACGCACCTTGCCCGCGAGGGCAGGGTTGGCGACGAGATAGCCGAAGCGGATGCCGTGCAGGCCGAAGTTCTTGCCGAGGCTGCGCAGCACGATGACGTTGGGGCGCATCACCGCGTCCTCGACCACGCTCGGTTCGTTCTCCGCGTCGGCGAACTCCAGGAACGACTCGTCGATGACGATCAGGTCCAGGTCCGCCATCGCGTCCATGAACTGGATCAGCGACTGGCGGGGGATGAAGCCGCCGTCGGGGTTGTTCGGGTTGCAGATGACGGCGACCCGGGTGCCGCGGGCCCGTATGAACTCGGCGTACTGGGCGAGGTCGAGGGCGAAGCCGCTGGACTCCTGGAGCGGGAACATGTCGACGCGCTTGCCGGTCTCCATCGGCTGGTCGGTCCAGCGGCCGAAGGTGGGGACGGGGATGGCGAGGGACTCGCGGACCAGCAGATGGTCGATCCAGGTGATGAGTTCGGTGGATCCGTTGCCCATCGCGACGCACTGCGGCGGCAGCTGGAGCAGATTGCACAGCTCGGCCGTGATGGTGTCCGCGCTGCTCGGGTAGTACGTGATGATCTCCCGCAACCGGCCGGCCAGGTCGTCGAACATGGCGGGCGTCGGGAAGTACGGGTTGCAGGGAATACAGAAGTCCACCGGGCCGGCCCCGTCGCTCTCCCGCGTCAGCGCGGCCATCGACGGGCTGTGCGCCGACGTGCTGCGGAACAGCGAGGTGACGTTTTCGGCCATGGAACCTCCGTAGGGGACGGGCCCGCTGGGGAGGACGGGCCCTCCGTCTTTGGGTGGCCCGTGCGGGGGAGCACGGGCCACCCACTCATACGGATACGGAGGTGGCGCTGTTCAACTGGTGTGAATGAAGTGTGACTTCGGGAACCCCGAAGCCCCGCGGCGCGTCAGGCGTCGAACCCGCGGCGCGTCAGGCGTCGAACGAGTGCACCGTCGAGCTGCGGTAGGTCTCGCCCGGCCGCAGCACCGTCGACGGGAACGCCGGCTGGTTCGGCGAGTTGGGGAAGTGCTGGGTCTCCAGGCACAGCGCGTCGCCCTGGCGGTAGATGTGCCCGCCGGGGCCGACCAGTGTGCCGTCCAGGAAGTTGCCGGAGTAGAACTGAAGGCCCGGCTCGGTCGTCGCGATCCTCAGCGTGCGGCCCGAGGACGGGTCCCGGAGCGTCGCGACGTGCGCGGGCTTCGCCGTGATCCCCTTGTCGAGGACCCAGTTGTGGTCGATGCCCTTGCCGTACAGGAGCTGCTGGTTCGCCTCTCGGATGTCCTCGCCGACGGTCTTCGTACGGCGGAAGTCGAAGGGGGTGCCCGCGACCTTGGCCAGCTCACCGGTGGGGATCAGGCCCGAGTCGACGGGGGTGTAGCGGGCGGCGGCGATCTTCAGTTCGTGGTCGTAGATCGAGCCGCTGCCCTCGCCCGCCAGGTTCCAGTAGACATGGCTGGTGAGGTTGACGACGGTGGCCTTGTCGGTGGTGGCCTCGTAGTCGATGCGCCAGTCGCCGTGCCTGGTCAGCGTGTAGGTGACCTTCGCCTTGAGCGTGCCCGGGTAGCCCATCTCGCCGTCGACGCTCGTGTAGTACAGGTGCAGGCCCACGTCCGAACCGGAGGTGAAGCCCTCGATGTCCCAGGGGCGCTTGTCGAAGCCCTTGGCGCCGCCGTGCAGGCTGTTGACCCCGTCGTTGACGGACAGCTGGTAGGACTTGCCGTCGAGGTCGAACCGGCCCTTGGCTATACGGTTTCCGTACCGGCCGATGAGCGCGCCGAAGTACGGGGTCTTCGCGACGTAGTCCTCGATGGTGGCGAAGCCCAGCGACACGTTCTTGTAGCGGCCGTGCCGGTCCGGGATCTCCAGGGACTGGACGATGCCGCCGTACGACAGGACCTTCAGCCGGGTGCCGCCGTTCTCCAGCGACCAGCGGTAGATCTTCGTCCCGTCGGCGAGCTTGCCGAAGAGCTCCTTCACCGGCCTTCCGCTTCCCGGGGCGGCCTGTGCCGTCCCGCCGAGCGTGGTCGCCGCGATGCCCGCGGCCGCGGTGCCCGCGATGAGTGTGCGTCTGTTCAGTTCCATGTGCGGCTCCTGTACAAGGAAGGGCCCCGCCGGTGACCGGCGGGGCCCGAGCTGACTTACGAACCGACCTTGCGCTTGTTCCACACGTCGAAGCCGACCGCCGCGAGCAGCACGAGGCCCTTGATGACCCCCTGCCAGTCGGTGCCGACGCCGACGAGGTTCATGCCGTTGTTGAGCACACCGAGGACCAGGCCGCCGATGATGGCGCCGAGGATGGTGCCCACGCCGCCGCTCATCGAGGCACCGCCGATGAACGACGCGGCGATGGCCTCGAGTTCGAAGTTGACGCCGGCCTTCGGCGAGGCTCCGTTGAACCGCGCCGCGAAGACCAGGCCCGCGAGCGCGGCCATCATCCCCATGTTGAGGAAGACGAGGAAGGTGACCTTCTTGTCCCTGACGCCCGACAGCCTGGCCGCCGGCAGGTTGCCGCCGATCGCGTACACGTGGCGACCGACCACCACGTTGCGCATGACGTAGCCGAAGCCGACCAGGAGCACCGCCAGGACCAGCAGGACGACCGGCGCGCCCTTGTAGCTGCCGAGCTCCATGGTGAGGGCGATGATCGCCGCGGTCAGCAGGGCGAGCTTCACCGCGAACAGGTTGGCGGGCAGCACCTCGAGGGAGTACTCCGCCTGCCGCTTGCGGTCCTTCATCTCACGCCAGATCACGAAGCCGACCAGTGCGAGACCGAGCAGCAGCGTGAGGTTGTGGTAGTTGGTCTTCGGGCCGACCTCGGGCAGGAAGCCGTTGGCGACCTTCTGAAGGCCCTCCGGGAACGGGCCGAGCGTCTGGCCCTTGAGGAAGACCTCGGTCAGACCGCGGAAGATCAGCATGCCGGCGAGCGTCACGATGAACGACGGCATGCCCAGATAGGCGATCATGAACCCCTGCGCGGCCCCCGCGGCCGCTCCCACGGCCAGGCACAGCAGCACCGCGAGCGGCCAGGGCACGTCGTGGTTGACCATCAGCACCGCGGCCACACCGCCCACGAAGGCGGTGATCGAGCCGACCGACAGGTCGATGTGGCCCGCGATGATGACGATCATCATGCCGATCGCGAGGATCAGGATGTAGCTGTTCTGCAGCACGAGGTTGGACACGTTGCGCGGCAGGAGCAGGTCGCCACCCGTCCACACCGCGAACAGGGCCACGATCACCCCGAGGGCGATCAGCATGCCGTACTGGCGCATGTTGCTGCGCATGCCGTCGACCAGCAGCCGGAGCAGGCCGGGACCGGATCCGGAGGGACTTCCCCCGGGTGACGCTTCGGCCGGTGTCTTGGCCGTGACATTGGCACTCATGGGTACTACCTCTTGTCCTTGGTCATGTGGCGCATCAGCACTTCCTGCGTCGCTTCGGAACGCGGAACCTCACCGGTGAGCCGCCCGGCTGCCATGGTGTAGATGCGGTCGCACATGCCGAGCAGTTCGGGGAGTTCGGAGGAGATGAAGACGACCGCCTTGCCCTCGGCGGCCAGCTGGTCGATGACCGTGTAGATCTCGTACTTGGCGCCCACGTCGATCCCGCGGGTCGGCTCGTCCAGGATCAGCACATCGGGACCCGCGAAGATCCACTTGCTGAGGACGACCTTCTGCTGGTTGCCGCCCGACAGCCGGCCGACCGGCTCGAAGACGGTGGGTGCCTTGATGTTCATGGACTTCCGGAAGCCCTCGGCGACCTTGCGTTCCTCGTGGTCGTCGACGACACCCCGTTTGGCGACCTTGCCCAGCGCGCTGAGCGAGATGTTGCGGCCGATGGTGTCCATGAGGTTGAGCCCGTAGTGCTTGCGGTCCTCGGTGACGTACGCGATGCCGTGGGCGACCGCCTCGGGGACGGTCTTCGTACGGATCTCCTTGCCGTCCTTGAGGACGGTGCCCTGCGCGTACCGGCCGTAGGTGCGCCCGAAGACGCTCATCGCGAGCTCGGTGCGGCCCGCGCCCATCAGACCCGCGATGCCGACGATCTCCCCGCGCCGCACGGAGAGTGACACATCATCGACCACCTTGCGCTGCTGGTCGATCGGGTGGTGCACGGTCCAGTTGCGGATCTCCAGGGCCGGTGCCGCGTCCGCTTCCGGCTGGTGCGGGGTGCGCTCCGGGAAGCGGTGGTCGAGGTCACGGCCGACCATGCCGTTGATGATCCGCTCCTCGGTGGTCTCCGGGGCCTTCACATCGAGGGTCTCGATGGTCCGGCCGTCCCGGAGGATCGTCACCGAGTCGGCGACCCGCTCGATCTCGTTGAGCTTGTGGGAGATGATGATCGAGGTGATGCCCTGGTTCTTCAACTCCAGGATGAGATCGATGAGTTTGCCGCTGTCCTCGTCGTTGAGCGCCGCGGTCGGCTCGTCGAGGATCAGCAGCTTCACCTCCTTCGCCAGGGCCTTCGCGATCTCGACGAGCTGCTGCTTGCCCACGCCGATGTCGGCGACACGGGTCTGCGGGTGATCGTCGAGACCGACCCGGCGCATCAGCCGGCTCGCGTGCTTCAGCGTGTCGTTCCAGCTGATGACCCCGCGCGCGGCGTGTTCGTTGCCGAGGAAGATGTTCTCCGCGATGGAGAGGTACGGCACCAGCGCCAGCTCCTGGTGGATGATCACAATGCCGTGCTGCTCGCTCGCCCGGATGTCCTTGAAGCGGCAGGTCTCCCCCTCGAAGAGGACCTCGCCCTCGTAACTCCCGTGCGGGTGAACGCCGGAGAGCACCTTCATCAGGGTGGACTTGCCGGCGCCGTTCTCCCCGCAGATGGCGTGGACCTCGCCCGGACGGACGGTCAGGGTGACGTCCGAGAGCGCCTTGACGCCGGGAAAGGTCTTGACGATCGAGCGCATTTCCAGGACGGGTCCCGCCATGGTCGTGCCTTCCAATCCTTGAGAAACCTTGAGAAACGGGCGGTTACTGGACGTCGCTCGCCTTCAGGTATCCCGAGTCGATGAGCTCCTGCTTGTAGTTGCTCTTGTCGACGCTCACCGGCTGAAGCAGGTACGCCGGGACGACCTTGTCGCCGTTGTCGTACGACTTGGTGTCGTTGATCTCCGGCTTCTTGTCGTTGAGCGCGGAGTCGACCATGTTCGTGGCGACCTCGGCGAGCTTGCGGATGTCCTTGTAGACGGTCTGCGTCTGCTCACCCGCGATGATCGACTTCACCGAGGCGACCTCGGCGTCCTGGCCGGTGACGACCGGCAGCGGCTTGGACTTCGAGCCGTAGTCGTCGGACTTGAGCGCCGACAGGATGCCGATGGAGATGCCGTCGTAGGGCGAGAGCACCGCGTCGACCCGGGCCTTCGAGTACGTCGAGGTCAGCAGGTCGTCCATGCGCTTCTGCGCGGTGCCGCCGTCCCAGCGCAGGGTGGTGACCTGGTTCAGCGCGCTCTGGCCGGACTTGACGACCAGCTTCTTGTCGTCGAGGTACGGCTTGAAGACCTTCATCGCGCCGTTGAAGAAGTACTTGGTGTTGTTGTCGTCGTTCGAGCCCGCGAACAGCTCGATGTTGAACGGGCCCTTCTTGGAGCCGTCCTTCAGACCGAGCTTGTCGACGATGTACGTGGCCTGGAGCTCGCCGACCTTCTCGTTGTCGAAGGAGGCGTAGTAGTCGACGTTCTTGGTGCCGAGGATCAGGCGGTCGTAGGAGATCACCGGGATCTTCGCGTCGGCCGCCTGCTGGAGCACGTTGTCCAGGGACTTGTTGTCGATGGCCGCGATGATCAGGGCCGAGACACCCTGGGTGATCATGTTCTCGATCTGCGAGACCTGGGTGTCGGGGTCGTCCTCGCCGTACACCAGCTTCGTCTTGTAGCCGGCCGCCTTCAGGTCCTTCTCCACGTTGGCGCCGTCGGCGATCCATCGTTCCGAGGACTTGGTGGGCATGGCGATACCCACCGTGGAGCCCTTGGCGCTCTTCTTCTCGTCCTTGCTGCCGCCCTCGCTGTTCTGCCCGCAGGCGGACAGCGTGAGGGCGAGGGAGGCGGCGGAGGCTATGACGGCGAGGGCGGCTCTGCGATTGCGCATGATCATCTTCCTTGATGTGTGGGCGCGGCTCGGTCTCGCGGTGCGGGCACGCTCCGAAGAGTGGGGCGAGGAAAGACCGAGAACAGGTGTGTGGGATTGTGCGCGGCTGTGTCGTCTTTTGTGAAGAGGGTTTGTTCGAACGTTATGAGGAGGTGTCGAACCGTCTGAGCGTGCCGGGCAGCCGCGAACCGAGCGGCGCCATGTCGCCGTCCGCTCCGTGCCGCGCGAGCAGGTCCAGGGCGAGCCGGCCGCGCCGCACTCTCTCCCGGGCGGTGTTCAGGGTCAGGTCCCGCAGGTGGTGCCCGTACGGGTAGATCCCGGGCGCCTTGGACAGGCCGAACTTCAGGTAGAGCGGTGCGCCGCGCCGGATCAACTCGGCGACCTCGTACATCCGCACATAGCCGCCGAGATCGTCGGGGGCCTCGATGTACATGTCCATGGGGGCGGCGGAAACCCGCCGGATCTCCGTGAGGTGAGCGAGCGTCAGATCGCTCGGTACGTTGACGGAGTCGGCGCCGAGGTTCTCGTACACGGCGTACGCGGCCGGGTTGACGGGACCGATCAGCGCCGAGACCTTGAGGGTCGTGTCGGCCGGGATGATGCCCGCGACGCGCGCCCGGTGCAGGGTCCACAGCACGCCCTCGTCGGCGACGAGCAGGCACTTGACGCCCAACTCGGTGGCGCGGACGGCGTCTTCGACACAGCCGGCCACCGCGTCGTGGCCCCGGGCGCGCAGTCCGCCGCCGCGCGAGTCGCTGCGGGTGGAGCCGCCGATGTCCCAGGTGCCGCGCGGGCCCGTGAACAGACAGAGTTCGATGTCGCGTGCGGCGGTGGCCTCGACCATCTCGGTGATCTCGGCGTCGGTCAGCATCCAGATGCCGCTGCCCTGGCTGATCCGGTGGATCGGCACATCGAGCCGCGAGGACTCCTTGAGGACCACGGCGAGCGCTTCGGGGCCCTCGACGGAGGGCACCTCGGTGCGCCAGCGGCCGCCCCCCGGGAAGGTGTGCGGCGAGGCGTCGGCGGGGGAGAGGGCGGGCGCGCCCAGGCCGAGCGCGGCGAGTGCCTGCTCACCGGGTCGACGGGGCGCCGTAGGGGAAGCGTCGGTCACAGCTGTCCTTCGCGTTCGAGATGTCGGACGTGGTTCGTTTCGGTGGGTGTACGCCGGTACGGAGCGTCAGGAACTCCGTACCGGCGTACCGCTCAGGGGCGGAGAAGGACTTTTCCGACCTCCGGGTCGCCGGAGCCCACCAGCTCGATGGCCCGGGGGAACTCGACGAGCGGCAGTTCGTGCGTGACCAGCGGCAGCGGGTCGAGGAGCCCTGCCCCGAACACCCGGACCGTGTGCGCCCAGGCGTCCGGCGGCGCCCCGAACACGGTGTGCACCTCCAGCTGCCGTACGACGAGATCGGTGGGGTCGAGCCCTTCGGCGCCCGGCGCCGGGATGCCCGTCAGGACCAGGCGTCCGCCGCGCCTGAGCAGGGAGGCGGCGGTGCGCGCGGCGGACGCGGACCCGGCGGTCTCGATCACGACGTCGAAGTCGGCGGGCAGCTCCTGGTCCTTCGTACGGAAGCCGGTGGCGCCGAAGTCCCGGGAGAGCTTCTCGCGGTCCGGGCGGGTGCCCACCACCAGCAGTTCGGCGGGGGAGCCCGCCCTGAGGAACTGCACCGCGAACATCCCGAGCGTGCCCGTGCCGACCACCGCGACCCGCTCGCCGGGCCGGGCGTTCGCCTTGAGGGCGGCCGCCGCGACGCAGGCCGCGGGCTCCAGGAGCGCGGCGGCGGTCAGGTCGGCGTCGTCCGGCAGGACGTGCAGCAGCCGCGCCGGCAGGGTCAGGGTGGCGGCCATCGCGCCCGGCTGGGTGAAGCCCGTCTCCTCGTACCCGGCGGTGCACAGCGTGGTCTCGCCCGCGTGGCAGCGGTCGCAGACCTGGCAGTTGCGGAAGCCCTCGCCGACCACCTTGCGGCCGACCAGGGTCCCCGGCACCCCGGCACCCACCGCCTCGACCGTGCCGGACCACTCGTGGCCGGGGGTGAGCGGGTAACGGACGTACCCCTCGGGCCGGTTGCCCTGGTAGACCTCGCGGTCGCTGCCGCAGATGCCGGACGCGTGGACACGGACCAGGGCCTCGCCGGCGGCCGGGGCCGTCGGCTCGTGCGCGACGATCCGGTACTCGCCCGGCGCCTCGATGACGACCGCGCCGCTCACTTGCTCCCCTTCGGCTTGCGCTGCTCCCAGCCGTCCGCCCACAGGTCGAACCGGGCCTGCTGCTGGGGGAACTCGGCAGCCGCGTCGGTGTCCAGCTCGACGCCGAGGCCGGGCGCGTCGGAGAGGTGGAAGTAGCCGTCGACGACCTGCGGCGCGCCCTTCACCACCTTCTTGATCTCCGCGTCCGCGAAGTCGTTGAAGTGCTCCAGGATCTTGAAGTTCGGGGAGGTGAAGCCGACCTGGAGACTCGCGGCCGTCAGTACCGGGCCGCCGACGTTGTGCGGCGCCACGAGGACGTAGTGGGCCTCGGCGGTCGCGGCCAGCTTGCGGGTCTCCCAGATGCCGCCGATGTGGCCGACGTCGGGCTGGATGATGTCCACCGACTGGCTCTCGAACAGCTCGCGGAACTCGATCCGGTCGTGGATGCGCTCGCCGGTGGCCACCGGGATGTCGACCTTCGCGGCCACCTTCTCCAGCGCCTTCAGGTTCTCCGGCGGCACCGGCTCCTCCAGCCAGGCCGGCTTGAAGGGCGCGAGTTCGCGGGCGAGGCGGACGGCGGTGGCGGGGGAGAAGCGGCCGTGCATCTCCAGCATCAGCTCGGCGTCCGGGCCGATGGCGTCGCGCACGGCCTCGATGAGGGAGACCGAGTAGAGGGTCGCGTCGTGGTCGAGCTCGAAGTGGCCGGTTCCGAAGGGGTCGATCTTCAGTGCCTTGTAGCCGCGCGCGATCACTTCCTGTGCGGCCTTGTGGTACGCCTCCGGGGTGCGCTCGGTGGTGTACCAGCCGTTGGCGTACGCCTTGACCTTGTCGGTGACCTTGCCGCCGAGCAGCTGCCACACCGGCACCCCGAGGGCCTTGCCCTTGATGTCCCAGCAGGCCATCTCGATCACGGCGATGCCCGACATCACGATCTCGCCGGCCCGGCCGTAGTCGCCGTACTTCATACGCCGTACGAGGTCCTCGACGGCGAAAGGATCGGAGCCGAGAATGTGATTGGCCTCGGCCTCCCGCAGATAGCCGATCAGTGCGTCGGTGTGGCCCAGCATCCGGGTCTCGCCGACACCCGTGATCCCCTCGTCGGTGTGCACCTGGACATAGGTCAGGTTGCGCCACGGCGTTCCGACCACATGTGTGCTGATTCCGGTGATGCGCACGGCAGTTGCCCCTTGTAGCTTCGTCAGTGCTGCTGCTTCGGTCTTCGTCGGCTCTGTTCGATATTTCGTCACACGTTCGAAATGCTGGCGTGACAGTAAGGATTCGGCCCCATGAGTGTCAATGGGTCGAACGGAACGGTGGACGGGGGATTTTGGTGGTATGCCGCTGTCGTCACGCCTGCGACGGTGCGAACTTCGTGCGTGACACGCCGGAACACGCGGTTCCGCACATAATTTTCACAGCCGTGACTAGGAACGTGACCCGTACGGAACTTAGTCTTCCCGCGTCATGGACTACTGCGACCCGTGCCGAAGGCACCTCAACGGCGCCCTCGCCTGCCCGGGGTGCGGCACCCCGATCGAAGAGCTGCGCGCGTACGCGGACGAGGCCGGCGCACGCCCGGACGCCGAGGACGCGGACGCGTCGTCGGCCGAGGGTGCCGCGGCGGACGGGGCGCGGCCCGGCCGGGCCGAGAGCCGGCGGGGGACCAAGGGGCGCGGTGGGCGCGGCGACCGCGGGGCACCACGGGCCGGCCGGCGTGACCGCAAGGCCGCCGCACACCGCAGGCGCCGTCGCACGGCACTGCTCGTCGGTGCGGGGCTGCTGCTGGCCGCGGGCGGTCTGAGCCTCGCCGAACTCGGCATCGAGGCGCCGGGCTCCACTCCCAAGGCCACCGCGGCCGGCGGTGCGACGGCCGACGGGTCGTCCTCCTCCGCGGCGACCACGGCCGAGCCGATCGGCGACACCGCGGGCGGTGACGGCACCTCGGCCTCCGGCTCACCGGACGCCTCCGCCTCCCCCTCGGCCTCCGAGTCCGGCAAGGACAAGAAGTCCGGCAAGGACAAGAAGAAGGACGAGGACGAGCAGTCGGTGGCCACGTCCGCCGCGCCCGGCACGGCGACGTCGGCGCCCGCCGCCACGCCCCCGCCGCAGACGAGCACGGCCCCGTCCGCGAACCCCACACCGGCGGACCCGACCCCGGCCCCGTCGACCTCCAAGCCGTGCAACCGCTTCCTGTGGTGGTGCACGTAGGCCTGTCGGCCTAGGGCGTGTGTCGCCGGACTCCCGGCTGCCCCGCGACGCCACGAGGGCCTGCGCCCGGCACACCGGGAGCACGCTCCCCCGAGTTCTCGGCTGCGCTCGAACAGGGGGCCCCAGAACAGGGGGACCCCCAGAACAGGGGACCCCCATGACGCCGCGGTGCCCGCCGTTCGGGCGGACGACGGGAGTCCGACGACAGGCCCTGGTCGGCTAGTCCGTGGCGACCACGTCCGCGCACGAGTCCTCGCCGGGCAGCAGTGGGCGCAGTGCCATCCGGTAGGTCGCCGTGCCGTCCGTCCACGCGCTCGACGTCGCCGTACGGGCCGCCTCCCGCACCCGCTTCAGATCCGTGCCGCGCAGCAGCAGGCACCGCCCGGCCGAGGTCGGCTCGCCCGCTGTGGAGAGGCGGCCCAGGGGCCAGGTCGCGGCCCCGGGGGAGCGGCCCTTGCCGCTCTCGTTGAAGACGGCGGCCATGACCGAGTAGCGGTAGGTCCCGGACGGCTCGGCGAGGGAGTCGAGCCGCTTGTCCAGGGCGCACAGCTCGCGTTGCCGTGTGCAGTCGCGCAGGGCGGGCGCGACCGTCGTGGTGAGCTTCCCGTCGAGCGTGTACGACCGGACGGGCCCGTCCGCGGGCGGGGCGGGGCCGAGGGGGCCGGAGTGCGGGAGGCCCGCGTCGTGCGCGGCGCCGACCACCGTACGGACCTCGGCGGCGGAGAGGTGGGCCACCCGCAGGCCGGGCAGACCGGACCGCTTCGTTGCGGGCGAGGTGACCAGGGTGCCGTCCTCGTACAGCGAGAAGCGGGGGATGTTGGCCGCGGGGGAGACCGGGACGAGGCCGCCGCCGTCCCGCACCTGGAGGACGAGCCCACCGCTCCCGGACGGTTTCTCGCCGGGTGCGGACGTGCCGGTCGCGGGGGAGGCCGCGGGGGAGGGTGACGACGTGCCGCAGGCCGCGGTCCCCAGGAGGAACGCGGCGGCCAGGACGGCGCCGGACAGACGCAGAGAATTGCTCACGTTCCTGTGACGCCCGAGGTCCCGGTCGCGTTCCGCCTCTCCGGCATGATCCGCCGGACGGGCCCTAAGCCTCCAGCATGCGCAGCAGCAGCGCCCGCAGGGACAGCCGCTCCTCGTGGGACAGTCCCGCCAGCGGCTCGCGCGCGAAGTCCAGCGAGTCCCGCAGCCCGCGGGCGACCCGGTGGCCCTCCGCCGTGCAGGCGGCCAGCTTGACCCGGCGGTCCGCGGGGTCCGGGCGGCGCTCCACGAGCCCCCGCGCCTCCAGCCGGTCCACGATCCCCGTGACGTTCGACGGCTCGCACTTCAGCTTTTCGGCCAGGCGCCGCATGGGTAGCGGCTCCAGGGAGAGAAGGCTGACGAGCCGTGCCTGCGCGCCCGTCAGCGCGTGCTCCGCCGCCGCCTCCTCGAACTCCTCGTGGTAGCGCGCCACGACCGTGCCGATCAGGTCGACGACCTCCAGGGTCAGAGCATCGGGGCGGGTCTTCTGGGTGGCCATGGACTCCAGGCTACCCGCTTACTTGACATAGTGAAATATTCAGGAGCATGGTTGTTTCAGGTACTGAAGTATTAGATCGCTCGCGGGAACCCGCACCAACCCCCGCGGAACCCCCGCAGGAACCGCAGTAACCGCAGGAAAGGCGCCCCCATGACCGTCACGCCCCAGCTCCCCGCCGTCAGCCGCGAATGGCACCTGGCAAGCCGCCCGGTCGGCTGGCCCAAGCCCGAGGACTTCGCCCTGGTCGAGGCGGAGGTCCAGCAGCCGGGTGAGGGCCAGGTCCTCGTGCGGAACAAGTTCGTCTCCGTCGACCCGTACATGCGCGGCAGGATGTCGGCGGCCAAGTCGTACGTCGCCCCCTTCGAGCTGAACCAGCCGATGCAGGGCGGCGCGGTCGGCGAGGTCGTCGTCTCCAACGCCGAGGGGATCGAGGCCGGTGACCACGTCCTGCACTTCCTGGGCTGGCGCGAGTACGCCGTCGTCGACGCCAAGCAGGCCGTCAAGGTCGACCCGGAGGCCGCGCCGCTGAGCGCGTACCTCGGTGTCCTGGGCATGACCGGCCTCACCGCGTACGCGGGCCTGCTGCGCACCGCCTCCTTCAAGGAGGGCGACTCGGTGTTCGTGTCGGGCGCCGCCGGTGCCGTCGGCAGCCAGGTCGGCCAGATCGCCAAGCTGAAGGGCGCCTCGCGCGTCATCGGCTCGGCGGGCTCGGACGACAAGGTCAAGCTGCTGGTCGAGGAGTACGGCTTCGACGCCGCGTTCAACTACAAGAGCGGCCCGGTGAACGAGCAGCTGCGCGAGGCCGCCCCCGACGGCGTCGACGTGTACTTCGACAACGTGGGCGGCGACCACCTCGAAGCCGCCATCGGCCAGCTCAACCGGGACGGCCGGATCGCCGTCTGCGGCATGATCTCCGTCTACAACGACACCGAGCCGGCGCCCGGCCCGAAGAACCTCGCCCGCCTCATCCAGACCCGCGGCCGCATCCAGGGCTTCCTCGTCGGCGACCACTACGACCTCCAGTCGCAGTTCGTCCAGGAGGTCGGCGGCTGGATCCGCTCCGGCGAGCTGAAGTACCGCGAGACGGTCGTCGAGGGCATCGAGAACAACCTGGAGGCGTTCCTCGGGGTCCTGCGCGGCGACAACACCGGCAAGATGATCGTCAAGCTCTGAGGCCCGAAGGCCGCTCTCGTCGTACGGGCGCACCGGGTGCGCCCGTACTCGAAAGGCGACCCGCGGCACCGTTCACCGTGACGCCGGCCTGACGGAGTCGTTGCGTATGACGAAGGCCGCACCCTTGGACGTGGGGTGCGGCCTTCGTACAAGGTGTCCGCGGTCGCCTGGAAGCCCAGCGCGAACGCCTTGTGGTCGCGGGCCACCACGTCGTACCCGACGGAGTGGATCTGCCCGAACACCCCGAGGGTGTCCGGCTTCAGGTGTGCGGGCCCGACGGGAACGCGTCGAACACCGCCTGCTGCTCGGGCGGCGGGTCCATCTGCTGTACGGAGTGGAAACGCGGCTCGTGCTCCTCGGGCAGCCCCAGGAAGAAGTCGAGCCCGTACGGGGCGCGCACCCGCTCCTCGTACATCTCCTGGAGCGTGCGGCCGGTGACCCGCCGCACGACCTCGCCCGTCAGCGCGCCGATCACCAGGGCGTGATAGCCGAAGGCCGTACCCGGCCGCCAGAACGGCCGCTGGCCCGCCATCCGCTCGGCGTCACCCGGTCGTCGGCCAGTTCCCCGGCCGTGAACCCGGTGTCGGCGCCGACGATCCCGGCGCGGTGCGCGAGCAGCTCCCGCAGGGTCACCGCCCCCTTGCCCTCGGCCGCGAACTCCGGCCAGTAGGAGGCGACTTCGCGGTCCAGCTCCAGCGTGCCGTCCTGCACGAGCAGCGCGACGACGAGATGGGCGCCGGCCTTCTCGGCTCTCTCGACCCTCTCGACCCTCTCGACCCTCTCGGCTCTCCTGGCTCTCCTGGCTCTCCTGGCTCTCCTGGTCCTTTTGCGTCATCCGCGCTCCTCGCCGATCCCCGGCTCAGGACACCGCCGGCAACGCCCGTTCACCTGCGCGAATTCCGGGAGTTGCCGACGGGGACGCGCGGATGGCCGGCCGTCCGCGTGCCCGGATGCCCGGTTGGTGCCTCCCCGGCGGGCCGGACGGGGCATGCTGGACGCGGCATCGTGCGAGGCGAGGAGACCCCATGTCCCCGATTCCGTCGCTCCCCAGCAGGGATGACGTGGTGCGCATGGCGCGCAGCACCACGGACATCACCGGCCAACTCCTGGACACCGCAGGGAACATCACGAAAATCGCCATCAACACGTTCGACCCGCGCGACGGGTCGGGGGCCGAGGCGCTGCGCGTGCTGCGGCAGACCACGGCGGAGCTGGCCGAGGCGAGCGCGTCGCCGCAGGCCCAGGAGGCGTTCTACCGGATCGTCGACACCCTGACCCGGCTCGGCACCAGCGGCGCGCCACTGGCCGTCCACCCGGTGAGCGAACCGGCACAGGCGCTGCTCGCCGCCCTCGGCGACACTCTGCTGCCGGTCCTGGACGCGGTGGAGCCGGCGGTGCGGGAGGCCTCGGCGGCGCTGGGCGAACTGGTCGACGCGACCTCCCCGCTGCTGCCCGCGGCGGCGGGCGCGGCCGCGGGGACACTGCTCGCGCTGACCCCGCTGATCCGGGCCGCCGCCGACGTCCTGCGCGACTCCTCGCCCGAACTCCGCCGTGTCGCGGACGCGCTCACGGCGGCCCTGACCCCGCTGCTCCCGCTCCAGGTGGCCCTGGCGGAGCGCGCGGCCGCCGCCGGAGCGGGCGTGGTCCGCGCGGCACTCCCGCCGCTGGCCGACTTGACGGAAGCGGCGGCGACGACCGCGAAGGCCGCGCGCCCGCTGCTGATCGCGGGCGAGGAACGCCTGGTCGCCGGCCTGGAACAGATCCAGCCACTCCTCGTGGCGACGGCCTCGCGCACGGGGAGGGCCGCGCGAGCGGTGGCGGTACGCGTGTCGGCGGCGGTGTCCCCGGCGGCGGACCAGGGCGTGGTGGTGGCGGTCACGCCGGTTTAGCCGCAGCGCGTGGTGGTGGCGGTTACGCCGGTTCAGCCGCTGCGCATGGTGTCACCGGCTTAGCCAAAGCGGGACGGCTTGGCTAAAGTTCGCCCCATGCGTGATCTTGGGGCGGGATTCGGCTATCTCCTGAAGGGCCAGCGTTGGGTGGCCCGGCACGGCAAGCAGTACGGTTTCGGGCTGCTGCCCGGCCTGATAACCCTGGTGCTCTACGCCGCCGCCCTCGTCGCCCTGGCCTTCTGGGGCGAGGACTTCGTCGCCTGGGCCACGCCCTTCGCCGACGACTGGTCCAGCCCCTGGCAGGGCCTGTTCCGCGGCTTCCTCACCGTCGTCCTGTTCGCCCTCTCCCTCCTCCTGTCCGTCCTCACCTTCACGGCGGTCACGCTCCTCGTCGGCCAGCCCTTCTACGAGAGCCTCTCCGAGAAGGTCGACCAGGACGTGTCCCCGGACGGCACGGCCCCCGAGTCCGGCCTCCCGCTCTGGCGCGAGCTGTGGATCTCGGCACGGGACAGCCTCCGGATCGTCGTACGGGCCGTGCTGTGGGGCATCCTCCTCTTCGCCCTCGGCTTCATCCCGTTCGTCGGCCAGACCGTCGTCCCCGTGATCGGCTTCTTCGTCACCGGCTTCTTCCTGACGGAGGAGCTGACGGCGGTGGCACTCCAGCGCCGCAGCGTCCAGCTCCGCGAGCGCCTCGCCCTGCTCCGCTCCCGCAAGCTCCTGGTCTGGGGCTTCGGCACCCCCCTGGGCCTGGCCTTCCTGGTCCCCTTCGTCGCCGTGTTCCTGATGCCGGGAGCGGTCGCGGCGCCACCCTGATGGCCCGCGAACTCCTCGGCGAGGACACGGAAAGGGAGAACGAAGGGGACACCGAAGAGGAAGCGGAACCGGGCTCAGCCTCGCGCGCGCTCCGTCGCGACTGAGTCCGTTCCGACCGGGTCCGTTCCGACCGGGTCCGTCGCGACCGAGCCGGCCCCGACCGAGTCCGCCGCGACGGTCAGGATCGACCGCACCTGCCCGATGATGTCCAGCCTGTTCCGGATGAACTCCGGGTCCGTGACCGTCCCGGTCGCCGGGTCCGTGTTGCCCGTGCCGAACTCCAGCACCGGGGTGTGGACATGGCCGCCGGGGAGACTGTCGTGCAGGCCGAGCCGGTCGCGCAGGAGCGTCGCGCGGTAGGCGATCTCGTTGGAGAGGTAGTTCCCGCCGCCCCCGGCGCGGGCCGTGGAGCCCGGGGTCGGCCCGTCGGGGCGCACGACCTCCGCCGTGCCACCCGCCGGGATCTCGGTCACGCTCGTGTTGTCGTACACGGGGAAACGGCCGGTGTCCGCGGCCACGATCGCCCGGTACGGCAGCGTCGTCGTCGTCCACTGCGGCTGCGAGGCCGGGTCGGTGACCGGGACGGTCTCGGTCCTGCCGATGGTGTCGTTGTCCGGGAAGCCGCCCCGCCAGGCCCCGTTGGTCCGCTCGACGTCGAAGCGGCCCACCCGGCCCTGGCTCACCGTCGTGAACAGATCGACCCGGGGCAGCTGCGGCCGCAGCGCCCGCTCCACCGTGCCGTCGGCGAAGTCCTGCCAGCGCACCGGGAAGACGGCGGTCTCGATGCGCGCCGGGCCGTCCGCCGTCTCGATCGTCGTGCCGTCGAGGGCGAGCGCGGTGGCGCCTGACGGGTTGGAGATACGGATGTCACGGTCGAGCGTGAACGGGTCGAAGCCGGTGACCAGGATCCGCTTCACACCCCTGCCGTGCGGGTAGCGGACGGCGTTCTGACCGCGTGAGGACACCTCCAGTCCGGAAAGCAGCCGGGCACGCTGGGTGTCCGACAGGGCGAACTCCGGCTCCCAGAGGCGTACCTCACGTGTCATCCCGAGGCGGGCCCAGTACAGCGGCCGGTCGTCGTCCCGGCTCAGGTCGCCGCCCGCCGGCCCCCGCCCCTGCGCCCGGTCGACGGCCCGCTGCCACAGCCGGGACCCCTGCTGTACGACGATCCGCCGGGCCTGCGCGTACGAGTGCGCCGAGCCGAGCGCCCGCGCGAAGCCCGGTGCCACGGAGTCGAAACCGGAACGCCGCAGGATCTCCTGGGGTACGGCCTTGTCGAGGCGCCGCTCCTCGACGGTCGTCGTGGGAGCCGCGTCCGCGGTCGCGGTCCCCGGGGTCACGAGCCCCGTCAGCAGGGCCAGCAGTGCCAGTGGGGGGATGCCGATCCGAACACGTATGGAGGTCAAGGGAGTTCAGGCCTTCCGTCGCCGTGGGGTGCTGCCGGACGGCGGCAGTATCGCGTGACGGAAGTGGCGTGCGCCATTGCCTGTGACGTACTCGGGCCCCTCGCGGGTGACGAGCGGACGAGCGTGTGGCCACATGTGAAGGGTTCGTACGAGATTCAGCCGAGCCGCCCGATCGGAGTCCGCCGGCCCACCGCGACGATTAACGTCTGATCCGGGACAAGTCTCCCCCCAGAGCAGCCCCGGTCCGGAACCTGACATCCGGACCGGGGCTCGTCCCTCTTCACGACCGGACAGGCCCTAGTCGCGCACCCCGAACCCGTACACCGTCTCCGACCGGAACACCTCGCCCGGGCGCAGCTGGGTCGTCGGGAAGTCCGGGTGGTTCGGGGAGTCGGGGAAGTGCTGGGTCTCCAGGGCGATGCCGTCGCCCGGGGCGAAGGGGACGGACGCGTCGAGGTGGTCCGCGGTGTAGAGCTGGAGGCCCGGTTCCGTGGTCGCCACGGTCAGGACCCGGCCCGAGGAGGGATCGTGCAGTTCCGCGACCGGCTCGGGAGCCCGCGTCACCCCCTTGTCCAGGGCGAAGTTGTGGTCGTACCCCGAGCCCGCCTTCCGCGGCCGCCGGAAGTCGAAGCGCGTGCCGGACACGTCGTCGAACGCGCCGCTGGGGATGAGGTTCCCGTCCACCGGCGTCAGCCGGGACGCGGCGATCCGCAGCGCGTGACCGCCCGCGTTCCCCGAACCCGCCAGGTTCCAGTACGAGTGGTTCGTCAGGTTCACCACCGTCGGCGCGTCCGTGACCGCCTCGTACGCGATCCGCAGCGCGGCGTCCGCGCCGAGGGTGTACGTCACGGAGATCTCCAGACGGCCCGGGAAGCCCTCCTCACCGTCCGGGCTCACCCGGGACAGCCGTACGCCGTGCTCGACCGGCTCCGCCTCCCACACGCGCTTGTCGAAGCCGCGCTCGCCACCGTGCAGGGAGTTGGGCCCGTTGTTCCGCGCCAGCCGGTACTCGCGGCCGTCGAGCGAGAAGCGGCCGCCCGCGATCCGGTTCGCGTACCGCCCGACCAGCGCCCCGAAGTACGGCTCCGGATGCGCCAGATAGCCGTCGAGACCGTCGAAGCCCAGCACCACGTCCGCCGTACGGCCGTCCCGGTCCGGAACCTCGGCCGACTGCACGATCCCGCCGTACGACAGGACCCGCACCCGCACGCCGCCCCGCTCCAGCGTCCACCGACGGACCGCCGCGCCGTCGAGAAGTGTGCCGAAAAGTTCACTCATGTTCGAACTTTAGGACACGGTCGCGGCCTAGGACACGGCACGCCTCGCCGTGATGGTGCGGTACGCGATCGCGGCGAGCTGCGCCTGACCGTTCTTGCTCGGGTGGAACCAGTCCCAGTGGCTCAGCTGCGCCGTGCCGAAGCGGTAGTCGAAGACCGCGCCCCCGTCGAAGCGGCAGCGCCGGTCCTTGGCGCACACGTCCTTCAGGACCGCGTTGTACGCCTCCACCCGGGCCTGCACCTTGTCGCGCCGCTTGGTCGCCGTCGCGTCCACCACGTCCGCGTCGCTCAGCATCGACGGGCAGATGCCCAGCTTCCACACCTGCTTGCCGAGCGCACTGGTGCGGCCCTGGGACCACAGCCGCTTCAGATTCGGCACGCTCGACATGTACACCTGCGTCTTGGGCAGCGCCTGACGCACCGTCGCCATCGCGTCCTCGAGGTCGGCGCGGAAGTCCGCCACGGAGGTCATCGCCGAGGCGGACGCCCGGCACGCGTCATTGGCGCCCACCATCACCGTCACCAGCTCCGGCTTCCTGGCCACCGCCCGCTCCATCTGCTCGGGCAGATCCGCCATACGCGCACCGGTCGCCGCGTAGTTCCAGCTGCGCTCGGCCGCCCCGACCGGCCCCAGCAGCCGCACGGCGAGACTGTCGACGTCGGCGTCACTGCCCGTCGCCCACGACACCTCGGGGCAGTCGGACAGCACCGCGCAGGCGTCGAAACCGCGGGTGATGGAGTCCCCGACAGCGGCGAGGGACGCCGGGCTGCGGTCCCAGACGGGCGTGGGCTTCGGGGACGGACGGCCCTTCGTGCCGGTGCTGTGCGCACCGCTCGCGTCACCGCCGACCGCGTCACAGCCGGCCCCGCCCAGCAGAACCGCCGCCACGGTGGCGAGGACAGCCCATGACCGATGGCCTCGGTTCCGCATCCCTGGTCCCCCTCGTTCAGTTGAACATACTCGGTCAGCCGCACGTCCCCATGGGTGAAACCTCGCTGTTTCGCGGCGCTGGGACCGACGGTACGTCACACTCCTTGCGCCGCCACGCGATAGCCTCGCTTCGTGGCAGCTCCGCCACTGCCGTTCCGCTAAGTTACAAGATGTCCTGCTCTGTGGAGGCCCCGGTGACGACACGTGGAGTTCTGTACGTGCACTCCGCGCCGCGTGCGCTGTGCCCGCACGTCGAGTGGGCCGTCGCGAGCGTGCTCGGTACGCGCGTCAGCCTCGACTGGATCCGGCAGCCCGCCGCCCCCGGCACCTGGAGATCCGAGTTCTCCTGGCAGGGTGAGGCCGGCACGGCCTCCAAGCTGGCCTCGGCGCTGCGCGGCTGGCAGCTGCTGCGCTTCGAGGTCACCGCGGAACCCTGCCCGACCGCCGAGGGCGAGCGCTACAGCTGCACCCCCGACCTGGGCATCTTCCACGCGGTCACCGGCATCCACGGCGACATCCTGATCCCCGAGGACCGGCTGCGCGCCGCCCTGGTCCGCTCCCAGCGCGGCGAGACGGACCTGGAGGCCGAACTCTCCAAGCTCCTCGGCAAGCCCTGGGACGACGAACTGGAGCCCTTCCGGTACGCCGGCGAAGGCGCCCCGGTCCGCTGGCTGCACCAGGTCGTCTGACACCTCGGCGACCCCCGCACGCACGAAGGGCCCCCACCAGCCGGTGGGGGCCCTTCACGCTCGTACGGCCGGAACTCAGACCGTCCGGAACGCCAGCACCACGTTGTGCCCGCCGAAGCCGAACGAGTCGTTCAGCGCGGCGATGCGGCCCTCGACGGGGAGCTTGCGCGCCTCGCCGCGGACGATGTCGGCGTTGGCCTCGGCCTCGGGGTCGAGGTTGTCGACGTTGATGGTCGGCGGCGCCACCCGGTGGTACAGGGCGAGCACCGAGGCGACCGACTCGACACCGCCGGCGCCGCCGAGGAGGTGACCGGTCATCGACTTGGTGGCGGAGACCGCGAAGTGGTCGGCGTCGTCGCCGAACACCTTGCGCAGCGCCTTCAGTTCGGCGACGTCACCGGCCGGCGTCGAGGTGGCGTGCGCGTTGACGTGCACGATCTCGGCGGGGTTCAGGTCGGTGCTGTCGAGCAGGTTCTGCAGGGCGTGCGAGATGCCCCGGCCCTCGGGCTCCGGCTGCACGATGTCGTGGCTGTCGGCGGAGATGCCCTGGCCGACCGCCTCCGCGTACACGCGGGCACCGCGCTTCGCGGCGTGCTCGGCCGACTCCAGCACGATGACGCCGGCGCCCTCGCCGAGGACGAAGCCGTCCCGGGCGACGTCGTAGGGACGCGAGGCGCCCTGCGGGTCGTCGTTGTTCTTGGACATCGCCATCATGTTGCCGAACGCGGCGATGGGCAGCGGGTGGATCGCCGCCTCCGTACCACCGGCGACGACGACGTCGGCGCGCCCGGTGCGGATCATCTCGATCGCGTAGCCGATGGCCTCGGCGCCCGACGCGCAGGCGGAGACCGGGGTGTGCACACCGGCGCGGGCGCCCACGGCGAGGCCCACGTTGGCGGACGGGCCGTTCGGCATCAGCATCGGCACGGTGTGCGGGGAGACACGGCGTACGCCCTTCTCCTTCAGCACGTCGTACTGGTCGAGCAGAGTCGTCACACCACCGATGCCGGAGGCGATCACGGTGCCGAGGCGGTCCGGGTCGACGGCCGGGTCGGCGCCCGCCTTGTCGGTGAAACCGGCATCCGCCCAGGCCTCCTTGGCCGCGATCAGCGCGAACTGCGCCGAGCGGTCGAGGCGGCGGGCCTGCGGACGGGGAATGACCTCGCCGGGCTCCACGGCGATCTGTGCTGCGATGCGGACCGCCTGCTCGGCGGCCCACTCCTGCTCCAGGGGACGGACACCGGAACGTCCGGCGACCAGGCCCTCCCAGGTAGAGGCTACGTCGCCACCCAGCGGTGTGGTTGCGCCGATACCGGTGACGACCACGGTGCGATTGGTCGGGCTCACGGGAATTCTTTCTCCAACGGATACGAGGATTCAGCGGCGCCACCGCCGGGTGGCGGGGCAGTCAGCCCAGGTGATCGGAAGATCAGGCCTGGTGCTTGAGGATGTAGTCGGCGGCGTCACCGACGGTCTTGAGGTTCTTGACGTCCTCGTCGGGGATCTTGACGTCGAAGCGCTCTTCGGCGGCGACGACGACCTCGACCATGGACAGCGAGTCGACGTCCAGGTCGTCGGTGAAGGACTTGTCCAGCTGGACGTCCTCGGTGGGGATCCCGGCGATCTCGTTCACGATCTCGGCGAGACCTTCGACGATCTCTTCCTGAGTGGCGGCCATGAGGCGCTCCTTCGGTGTGTTTCCAGAGGGTGTGGCGGTACTCCGGCCGGAAAAGATCCGGACGGTGTGCCTAGGGGAGGGTAACGACCGTGGCGGCGTAGACGAGCCCCGCCCCGAATCCGATGACGAGCGCGGTGTCGCCGCTCTTCGCCTCGCCGGTCGCCAGAAGCCGCTCCATAGCGAGCGGAATCGAGGCGGCCGAGGTGTTACCGGTGGTGCGCACATCACGGGCGACCGTGACGTGCTCCGGCAGTTTGAGAGTCTTCACCATCGAGTCGATGATCCGCTCGTTCGCCTGGTGCGGGATGAAGACGTCCAGGTCGTCCGAGGTGATTCCGGCCGCGTCCAGCGCCTGCTGAGCGACCTTCGCCATCTCGAACACGGCCCAGCGGAACACCGCCTGGCCCTCCTGCGTGATCGCAGGGAACTTGACATTGCCCTCGCTGTCGAGCGGGAGCGGGGAGACGTCGCCGGTGGGGGTGCCCCCGCTCGAGCGAAGCCGAGAGTGGGGGAGGTAACGGTCCCACGGCACGGTCTGCTTGATCGTGCCGGCCTTGTCGCCCTCGGAGCCCCAGACCGTCGGGCCGATGTGCGGCTCCTCGGAGGGGCCCACCACGACCGCGCCCGCGCCGTCGCCGAACAGGAAGGCCGTCGCGCGGTCCTCCAGGTCGGTCAGGTCGGACAGCCGCTCCACGCCGATGACGAGGACGTACTCCGCGGAGCCCTCGACGACCATGCCCTTGGCGAGGGTCAGTCCGTAGCCGAAGCCCGCGCAGCCCGCCGAGATGTCGAAGGCGGCCGCCTTGTTCGTGCCGAGCTTGTCCGCGATCTCGGTGGCGATGGCCGGGGTCTGGCTGAAGTGCGAGACGGTGGAGACGACGACCGCGCCGATCTGCGAGGCGGTGATCCCGGCGTCGGCGATCGCCTTGCCGGACGCCTCGATCGACATCGCGGCGACGGTCTCCTCGTCGGAGGCCCAGTGCCGGGTCTCGATGCCGGAGCGCGAGCGGATCCACTCGTCGGAGGAGTCGATCTTCTCCAGGATCACGTCGTTGGGCACGACCCGGACCGGACGGTAGCCGCCGACGCCCAGAATGCGCGCGTACGGGGCGCCCTTCCTTGCCTTGATCTTCGACATGCTCAGGCTCCTTCTCGGACGCCCGCCGGTACAGCGGCGGACGTCACCGCCTCGGCGATGAGCTCGCGAGCGGCGTCGAGGTCGTCGGGGGTCTTCAGCGCGAGGGTCTTCACGCCCGGCATCGCGCGCTTGGCGAGGCCGGTCAGGGTGCCGCCGGGGCACACCTCGACGAGCGTCGTCACGCCCAGCTTCTTGAAGGTCTCCATGCACAGGTCCCAACGGACCGGGTTGGCGACCTGGCCGACCAGGCGGGACAGGATCTCGGCGCCGGTGGCGACCTCCTGGCCGTCCTTGTTGGAGACGTACGAGACCACCGGGTCGGCGGGCGTGAGGGCTTCGGCGGCCCGCGCCAGCGCGTCGACCGCGGGCGCCATGTGAGGCGTGTGGAACGCGCCCGCGACCTTCAGCGCGATGACCTTGCGGACGCCCTCGGGCTTCTCCGCCTCCAGGGCGGCGAGCTGCTCCAGGGTGCCGGCGGCCACGATCTGGCCCGCGCCGTTCACGTTCGCCGGGGTGAGACCGAGCTTCTCCAGATGCGGAATCGTCGTCTCGGGGTCCCCGCCGAGCAGGGCCGCCATCCCGGTCGGCGTGAGCGAGGCGGCCTCGGCCATCGCGAGACCCCGCGTGCGGACGAGCGTCAGCGCGGCGGTGTCGTCGATGACGCCCGCGAAGGTGGCGGCGGTGATCTCACCGACGCTGTGACCCGCGACGGCACCGGGCGCGACGTCACCGAGCGCCGAGGCCGAGAGGATCCCCGCCGCGACGAGCAGCGGCTGGGCCACGGACGTGTCGCGGATCGCGTCCGCGTCGGCCTGCGTGCCGTAGTGGGCAAGGTCCAGCCCGATGGCGTCCGACCAGGCGGCGACGCGGTCGGCGGCGCCGGGGAGTTCGAGCCAAGGAGTCAGGAAGCCGGGCGTCTGAGCGCCCTGGCCGGGAGCGACGAGTACGAGCACTCTCACACTCTCTCTTGGGGACGGCCACGGCCGCCCGTGAGGACAGGGACGAAGAACGGCAGGGGGTTTTGTGGAGCCCCGACAAAAACCTACGTCTGGGGATCTCCACCGGCCAAGCGCCCCAGGATGAGCGCGATCCGCAACGTGAACGCGGAGCGTACATCCGAGGGCGACCAACCGGTGACGTCAGTCACACGTCGAAGCCGGTAGCGCACGGTGTTGGGGTGAACGAAGAGCATACGGGCCGCGCCCTCGAGGCTGCTCGCCTGCTCGAGGTAGACACTGAGCGTTTCGAGCAGCGCGGAGCCGGCCTCCTCGAGCGGTCTGTAGATCTCCTCCACCAGCTGCTCGCGCGCGCTCGGGTCTCCGGCGATCGCGCGCTCCGGGAGCAGATCGTCCGCCAGTACCGGGCGCGGGGCGTCCTGCCAGGCGAAACACGCCTTCAGCCCGGCTGCGGCGGCCTGCGCGGACCGGGTCGCGGCGAGCAGGTCGGGCACGACGGGCCCCGCCACCACGGCGCCTGCCGCGTACGGGCCGATCAGCGACTTGGCGACGGCGAGCGGATTGTCGCTGCCGCCGGCGATCACGACGAGCCGGTTGCCGAGGACGCCGGTGAGGACCTGGAGCTTGGCGTGCCGGGCGGCCCGCCGGATCGCCTCCACCGTCAGCTCGCTGTCGCCCTCGGGTGCCGTGCCGAGCACCACGCAGACATGGTCGGGAGAGTTCCAGCCGAGCGCGGCGGCCCGGGACACGGCGCCCTCGTCGGCCTCCCCGGACAGGACGGCGTTCACCACCAGCGACTCGAGCCGCGCGTCCCAGGCGCCCCGTGCCTCCGCGGCCTGGGCGTACACCTGGGCGGTGGCGAAGGCGATCTCGCGGGCGTACACGAGCAGCGCCTCACGCAGCACGGACTCGTCGCCGGGCGCCGCGACCTCGTCGATCGCGGACTCCATGACCTCGATCGTCGTACGCACCATCTCCACGGTCTGGCGCAGGGTGATCGCCCTGGTCAGTTCGCGGGGCGCGGTGCCGAAGACGTCGGTCGAGATGGCCTGCGGGGTGTCCGGGTGCCGGAACCACTCGGTGAAGGCGGCGATACCGGCCTGGGCCACCAGGCCGATCCAGGAACGGTTCTCCGGGGGCATCGCCCGGTACCACGGCAGCGTCTCGTCCATGCGCGTGATGGCCTGCGCGGCGAGGCTTCCGGACGATTTCTCCAGCCGCTTCAGGGTCGCGGCATGGGAGTGGGCGTCGCGTGCTGCGGGCTCGGGACTGCTGGATTGGGGTTCGGGCACGTGGACAAGACTGCCTTATCGGGACGTGACCGTGCGGCGGCGGGTCCCTCGGCCGCGGCCCCGCAGGTCTACCGTGGTGGCTGTGACGGACGTACGGCGCGCCGGCGAGCGCTATCGCGGAGGGGACCCGGCGGCCGGGATCTCCTCCCTCCACGCCTTCTCCTTCGGCCCGCACTACGATCCGGACAATCTCCGCTTCGGCGCGGTGATCGCCTGCAACGAGGAGCGGCTCGCCCCGGGCGCGGGCTTCGACGAACATCCGCACAGCCACACGGAGATCGTCACGTGGGTGGTCGAGGGCGTGCTGACCCACCGCGACTCCACGGGCCACGAGTCGCTGGTCCGCCCCGGCGACGTGCAGCGGCTCAGCTCGGCCGGCGGCGTCCGTCACGTGGAGCGCAACGACGGCCCGGACCCGCTGACCTTCGTCCAGATGTGGCTGGCCCCGCTGGAGCCCGGCGGCGAGGCGTCCTACGAGGTGGTCCACGGCATCGCGGACTCCACCCCGTACGCGGTCCCGGAGGCGGCGGCGATGCTCCACGTGCGCCGGCTGTCGGCGGGGGAACGCACGGCCGTCCCGGACGCGGCGTCCGTGTACGTCCATGTCGTCCGCGGCGAAGTGCGCCTGGACGGCGAGGAGTTGAGGCCGGGTGACGCGGCCCGGATCACGGCCGCGAAGGACCTGGAGGCGGAGGCGGTGACGGCGGCGGAGCTGCTGCTGTGGGAGATGGCCTAGCGGCCGGAGCGTGGGCCGGGGGCGGCCCACGGTTCAGGCCCGGCCGGCCCGGAGCTCGGTCAGTACCGCGTCCGTGAACGGGGTCCACGCCTCGGCGGCCCACGGTCCGAACGCGCGGTCCGTCAGCGCGGCGCACGCGACCCGGGCGACCGGGTCGATCCACAGGAACGTACCCGACTGCCCGAAGTGCCCGAAGGTCCCCGGCGAGGAGGAAGTCCCCGTCCAGTGCGGCGACTTGGCGTCACGGATCTCGAAGCCGAGGCCCCAGTCGTTGGGGTTCTGGTGGCCGTAGCCCGGCAGGACGCCCTTCGTGCCTGGGTACTGCACGGTCATCGCCTCCGCGACCGTACGGGGGTCGAGCAGGCGCGGCGCCTGGACCTCGGCCGCGAAGCGCACCAGGTCGGCGACCGTGGAGACGCCGTCCCTGGCCGGTGAGCCGTCGAGCGAGGTCCGCGTCATGCCCAGCGGCTCGAGGACCGCCTGGCGCAGATACTCCGCGAACGGGATGTCCGTCGCCTTGGCGATGTGGTCGCCGAGCACCTCGAACCCCGCGTTGGAGTACAGCCGCCGCTCCCCGGGCGCCGACGTCACCCGGTGCTCGTCGAAGGCGAGACCGGAGGTGTGCGCGAGCAGATGGCGGACCGTCGAGCCGGGGGGCCCGGCCGGCTCGTCCAGCTCCACCGCCCCCTCCTCGTACGCGACGAGCACCGCGTACGCGGCGAGCGGCTTGGTGACCGAGGCCAGCGGGAAGCGGTGGTCGACCGGCCCGTGCGCGGCGAGCACGGTACCGTCCGCCCGGACGACGGCCGCGGCGGCGGTGGAAACGGGCCAGTTCTCGATCAGCGCCAGGCTCTGCAGGGACATGGGTACGAGCCTAAGTGGCGGACAGGGGCGGCCGCATCGAGGGGTCGGGCTCGCCACCCATGATCCGCACGGTCCTCGGCCGGGCCGCGGGCAGTCTCCGCCTTTTCCACGGATTCGCTTGCTTAGAGTGCACTCCAAGGTTTTAGCGTTGAGGTCATGACGGTGATGGAGAGCACGGCCGAGGCAGCGGGGACCGGCACCACGACCGATGTCTGTGCCGCGCCGCCCCAGCGGCACCGCCGCCCCGACGGCCAGGACAGCTACACGATCAGCGAGGTCGTCGCCTTCACCGGCCTGACGGCGCACACCCTGCGCTGGTACGAGCGGATCGGCCTGATGCCCCACATCGACCGCTCGCACACCGGCCAGCGCCGCTACAGCAACCGCGACCTCGACTGGCTCGCCTTCGTCGGCAAGCTCCGGCTCACCGGCATGCCGGTCGCCGACATGGTGCGGTACGCGGAAATGGTGCGCGAGGGAGACGGCACCTACACCCAGCGCTACGAGATCCTCGAATCGACGCGCCGGGACGTCCTGGCCCGGATCGCCGAACTCCAGGACACGCTCGCGGTACTCGACCACAAGATCAGTTTCTACGCGGACGCAGGGCGCGCCCTGACGTCGGAGAGGTCCCGATGACGGACAGCAGGATCGCCACGGCCCAGCTCGGAACCGACGGCCCCACGGTCGGTGTGCAGGGCCTTGGCTGCATGGGCATGAGCTTCGCGTACGGCCCCGCGGACGCCGGGGAGTCGCGGGCCACCCTGGAGCGGGCCCTGGAGCTCGGTGTCACGTTCTACGACACCGCGGACGCGTACGGCGCCGGTGAGAACGAGAAGTTCCTGTCCCCGTTCTTCAAGGCGCACCGCGACGAGGTCGTCATCGCGACGAAGTTCGCCCTGTCGATCCCGCCGGGCGAGCCGACGAAGCGGGTCATACGCAACGACCGGCCGTACATCCGCCAGGCCGTCGAGGCGAGCCTGAAGCGCCTGGACGTCGATGTGATCGACCTCTATTACATGCACCGCCGCGATGTGAACGTCCCGATCGAGGAGACCGTCGGGGCCATGGCCGAGCTGGTGCGCGAGGGCAAGGTCAAGCACCTGGGGCTGAGCGAGGTCACCGGCGGCGAGCTGCGGACCGCGCAGGCCGTGCACCCGATCGCCGCGGTGCAGTCGGAGTGGTCGCTGTTCAGCCGCGACATCGAGGCCGGCGTGGTCCCGGCCGCCCGGGAGCTCGGCGTGGCCCTGGTGCCGTACTCACCGCTCGGCCGCGGTTTCCTCACCGGGTCCTTCGCGAACGCGGAGAAGGACCTGACCGCGGACGACTTCCGGCGTCTTCAGCCCCGCTTCACGGGCGACAACGCGGCGGCGAACGCGGCGCTGCTGGAGCCGGTACGCGCGGTCGCGAAGGCCCATGACGCCTCGCTCGGACAGATCGCCCTGGCCTGGGTGCAGCAGCAGGGGGCGGTGCACGGTCTGCCGGTCGTACCGATCCCGGGCACGAGCAAGCGCGCCCGGGTCGAGGAGAACGCGACGGCGACCCGGATCGTGCTCACGGAGGAGGAGCTGGGGCTCCTGGAGCCGATCGCCGCCAAGGTGGCGGGCGACCGCTACGCGGACATGACGTTCACGTCGGCGGGCCGGGAGTAGCGGAACGGGCCCCGGCAGGAGCGGTCTCCCCGCTCGCCGGCGGCCCGCTACAACTCCGCCAGCAACTCCGCCTTCTTCGTGGCGAACTCGCTGTCCGTGACCAGCCCGGCGCGGTGTAATTCACCGAGGTGACGAATGCGCTCGGCGATGTCGGCCGGATCGCGCCGCGGCACCGAGGCGAGCGCCGGCGCCCCGCCTCCGGCGGAGCGCACCGCCGCCAGCACCGCCGCGGCGAACGGCAGCGACTCGTGGACGGGCCCGTACCCGAGCCCGAACACGACCGCGGCCGGGTCCTGGTCGGGCTGCCCCGGCTGATCCGGCTTCGCCCCGGCCGGCTCGCGGGGCAGCAGCCGCAGATGGCCCTCGAACACCTCGGGGGAGCGCCACTCGACCCCGCTGAGGCCGGTGACCGGGAAGTTCTGGTCGCCGGCCTTCCACTTCGCCGACGAGGCCCCCGTCCACGACCAGCGGAACGACACCCGCTTACCGTCGAAGGACGCCTTCCCGTCGTACGCCTTGAACTGGAGCGGAGCCTCGGGCGGCGCCACCAGATACCGCTCGGCGGGGGTGTCGTCGTCGGCGAGCCGCGCGCGCAGTTCGTCGGCGTAGTACTCGGCGAGGGTCTCGCGCTCGGCGGGCAGCACCAGCCGGTAGGGGTCACAGGTGTCCTTCAGCTGACCGGCGGCCGCCTCCATCAAGGGGTCGGCGCCCGCGCGCGGCACGGCGTGCAGGACGACCGTCCCCCGCTTCCCCGGCGTCAGTGTGACCCCCGCGATCGCCTCCAGCGGGACACGACGTTCACCGAGCGCCTGGAACAGCTTCGGCGAACGGATTCCCCGTTCGAAGCGGATGAGCACGGAGTCGGACTCGAACTCCCAGGCGGCATGAAATCCGGCCAGTACGTCACCCATGCGGCTCATCGTATGCGGCACGCGCGCCTCCGTCGCCTCCCCGGCAAACCGCAATTCCTGTTTCCTCTACGCGCGTCAGGCCGTCGCCCCGCCGGACAAACCAGCCCGGCAGACGTCATCATCGTCGGCGCAGCGCACCGAGTGATACGCGCCAACGCCGATCTCGGCGAAGTTGCGCAGGCTGTCGGTGCCCGGCTCGAAATAGCCGCCGTGTCCCTTCGCGGTCGTCGCGGACAGCAGCCGTGCCCCGAACGCCCGGGACACCGGGTCGGCGCCGTGGCCGAGGCCGCCGACCTCGAGGTGCGGCACGTCCTGGATCCAGTCGTCGGAGTCCCGCATCGCCCACACCCGGGCCGAGGTGCCCAGCCCCGAGACCTTCTCGGCACGCATGCCGGGGCTGCCCGCGACCGCGATGTCCGACACCCGCGACGGCAGCGAGCGCGCGGCGATCCCGCACAGCACGGAGCCGTAGCTGTGGCAGTACAGCGCGACCGGCGAGCGGCCGGGCAGGGCCCGCACCAGCGCGTCCAGCCGCACCGCCCCGTCCGCGGCGCGCATGGCCGTGGCCGAGTCGATGCCGAGCCCGCTGGGCGAGGTGTAGTCGGCCCAGGCGATCACGGCCGTACGCGTCGTCGGGCTCGCGGCCCGCTCGGCCCTGTACAGCGAGCGCGCCATGCCGACCGGCGCCGAGTACTTGCGGAACGTGCGCTGGAACGTGAGCAGATCGGTGTCGACGCCGGGGACGACGACCGAGATCCGCTGCGCCTTGTCCAGCTTTCCGTAGACCTCGGCGATCCGGCCCGAGCCCTCGGGATCGAAGGCGAGGATCTGCCGCTTCTTGCCCATGAGCGCTTCGAAGCGGTGCATACGGCTGCCCGCGTCCTGCTGGCCGACCGTCGAGAGCCGGTTGTCGTGCATGCGGCCGCGTTCGACCTTGCGCTGCTGGCCGAGGGCGATGTGGTTCGCCCGGTAGCGCAGCTTGACCGGCGCTCCGTTCATGTTGCCGACCGCGAGCGGATAGCGGTGGGCGAGCCGGGACCGCTGGGAGGCGTCGAGGGAGGCGAAGAAGCGGGCGATGCGGCCCGGCGCCGAGTTCGCGTCCGGCAGGTGGCGCCCGCCGATGCTGCCGTGCTGCCACGCGGAGCGCGATGCCTGGAGGGGGGTGTCCCGCCGGTGGCTGTGCACCGCGGTCCAGCCGGTGGTCGCCAGCATCACGAAGACCACGGCCAGCGCGAGCAGTGCGCGCCAGACGTTCAGTGGGGGGGAGGCGTCGAAGGAAGTCACTGGGAGGACACACTAGGAGAACGAGAGGGTCTCGCGGTAACTGAGTGAGGCGGATCACGTTTCCCGTACGGGAATTGGGACAGGGTCGCCTCAGCAGGGATCGGCGCGGCACGCCGCGTGTGTGCCGTTGAAGCCCGGTGGGTCTCCGAGTGCGGCCCCGGCGTGCGCGCGGACTCACTCCACGGGCAGTGGATCATCCGCCGGGCGCGGGGGTGCCTGCGTGCCCCACTTCTCCGCCAGTACGGGCCCCACCGCGTCGAGGTGTGCGACGGTCTGCTCGCGGATCGCCTTCACGCTGAGGTTCCCGCCCGCACCCCACAGCCGTCCGGTCACCCGGATCACCCCGCCGAAGACGGCCACCGCGACGCGTGGCCGCGGATCGGCGTCCACGTCGAGCCCCTCGCGCCCGGCGATGATGCGGGCCAGCTCCTCCTCCAGTTCGGCGGAGTGCCGCAGATGGACGGCGAGCAGCGCGGGCGTCGACTCGATCAACTGGTAGGTACGCATGTGGAGTTCGACCGGGACGACCTGCTCGATGGCCTCGCCGATGGTCTCCCAGCTCTCCAGCACCGCCCGGCGCAGCGCCTCCAGCGGGGCCTCGTGCGGCGGGCGTTCGCGCACCGCGGCGACGAAGTGCGACTCGGCGATCCGCTGGGTGAGGAAGGCGGCCTCCTCCTTGCCGGCGAAGTAGCGGAAGAAGGTGCGCTGCGAGACGTCCACGGCCTCGGCGATCTCGTCGACGGTCGTCCGCTCGTACCCCTGGGCGAGGAACAGCTCCAGGGCGGCCCGCAGCAGCGCGTCCCGGGTGCGCCGCTTCTTGCGCTCACGCAGCCCCGGCCGTGCCGCCGTGTCCATCGTTCCTCTTCTCCGAACTGGTCTTCCCTGCTCAGCCTATCCGCGGACGGCGTGACAGTTACCGACTTGTGATGTGGTTTGTCAACTGTCAGTGGCTGTCACTAGCCTCCGGTCCATGACTAGTCAGACCACCATCGACACGACGGGGCCGGGGGACAAGGCGCCGCTCGCTCCGTCGGACAAGGCGCCGGCCAAGGGGCTGCGCGGCCATCCGTGGTACACCCTCATAACCGTGGCCGTCGGAGTCATGATGGTGGCCCTCGACGGCACCATCGTGGCCATCGCCAACCCGACGATCAAGGCGGACCTGGGCGCCAGCTTCGCCGACGTCCAGTGGATCACCAACGGCTACTTCCTCGCGCTCGCGGTCACGCTGATCACCGCGGGCAAGATCGGTGACCGGTTCGGCCACCGGCAGACCTTCCTCATCGGCGTGGTCGGCTTCGCCGCGGCCTCGGGGGCCATCGGGCTGTCCGACAGCATCGCCCTGGTGATCACCTTCCGGGTGTTCCAGGGTCTGTTCGGCGCGCTGCTCATGCCGGCCGCGCTCGGCCTGCTGCGGGCCACCTTCCCGGCCGAGAAGCTGAACATGGCGATCGGCATCTGGGGCATGGTCATCGGCGCCTCGACCGCGGGCGGCCCGATCCTCGGCGGCGTGCTGGTCCAGCACGTCAGCTGGCAGTCCGTCTTCTTCATCAACGTGCCGGTCGGCGCGCTCGCGCTCGTCCTCGGTCTGCTGATCCTGCTGGACCACCGCGCCGAGAACGCCCCGCGCTCCTTCGACATCCTCGGCATCGCCCTGCTGTCCGGCGCCATGTTCTGTCTCGTCTGGGCGCTCATCAAGGCCCCGACCTGGGGCTGGGGCGACGGCAAGACCTGGGCGTTCCTGATCGCGTCCCTGGTCGGCTTCGCGCTGTTCGGGTTCTGGGAGACGCGGGTCCGCGAGCCGCTGATCCCGCTCGCCCTCTTCCGCTCGGTGCCGCTGTCGGCGGGCGTCGTCCTCATGGTCCTGATGGCGATCGCCTTCATGGGCGGGCTCTTCTTCGTGACCTTCTACCTGCAGAACGTGCACGGCATGAGCCCGGTCGACGCGGGTCTGCACCTGCTGCCGCTCACCGGCATGATGATCGTCGGCTCGCCGGTCGCGGGCATGCTCATCACCAAGACCGGCCCGCGCATCCCGCTGGCCGGCGGCATGGCGCTCACCGCGATCGCCATGTACGGCATGTCGACGCTGGAGACGGACACGAGCGGCGCGGTCATGTCGCTCTGGTTCGCCCTCCTCGGCCTCGGCCTCGCTCCTGTCATGGTCGGCGCCACCGAGGTCATCGTCGGCAACGCCCCGATGGAGCTCTCGGGTGTCGCGGGCGGTCTCCAGCAGGCCGCGATGCAGATCGGCGGCAGCCTGGGCACGGCCGTCCTCGGCGCCGTGATGGCCTCCAAGGTCGACAACGACCTCGCGGGCAACTGGGCGGACGCGAAGCTGCCGCCGCTCACCGGTGCGCAGCTGGACCAGGCCTCGGAGGCGGTCCAGGTCGGAGTGGCACCGGTGCCCAAGGGGACGCCCGCCGCGATAGCCGAGCAGATCACGGGCGTCGCCCACGACACCTTCATCTCGGGGATGAGTCTCGCGTCCCTGGTCGCCTCGGGGGTCGCCGCCGTGGCGATCCTGGTCGCGATGCTCACGAAGCGCGGCGAGAACGCGGACGCCGCGGGCGCGGGGGCCGGGCACATCTGATGCTGTGACAGGCGCGTTCCCGGTGCTGTTTCGCCTATCAGGGTGAAGTGGCTAAAGATCCCTCCCGTTCGGTACGCGCCGCAGGTCACAGTTAGTCAAGTCCTCCGTACGGCATGGTCGTAGGCGGGAGGGCGGCCGGCTGCGGCGCGCTGCCGGAGGGGGGCAGCGCGCACGCAGGTCTGTCGCGACAGAACGGGGGTACCCGCACATCGAACCCAACCGGCCGAAAGGTCCAGGGAGTTGATGATGGCGGGCTTCGGACACGGAACGCGCAGGTACCCCCGTTCACGCGGCCGGACGTGGTCGCGGACCGGGCCGGATCGCGCAACCCTCGGAATCGTGGGCCTCGTCTGCGCGATCGCCGGGTTCTTCGTGCTGGGGATCATCCTCGGCCCGGTGGCGATCGTCTGCGGCTGGCTCGGCATGGGCCGAAGCTGGGCGGGAGCCCGCCCACTCCCGGCACTGATCGCGTTGGTCCTGGGCGCGATAGACACGCTGCTGGCGGTCATCTGGCTGATCGGGATGGCCAGTCCGGGCAACGGACTTCTCTAGGCCCTGCTCCAAGGCCCTACTCCGGGACCCTGCTCCAGGGCCCTGCTCCGGTCCCGTTCCGGACCCGTCGGCGGAGGCGAGCGCATCACCCACCCCGCGGGCGGCACCGGCTAACGCGGCTGCTTCTCGGCCGCCCCGCTGAGTGCCGCCACCTCCGCCCGAAGGGCCCGCACCTCCTCCGTCAGCGCCTCGATCGCCGCCGTCTGCCGCCGCTCCTCCACGTCGTCCTTCTCGAACCGAGAGATGAACCACGTGGCGATATTGGCGGTGACGACACCGAGCAGGGCGATGCCGGAGAGCATCAGCCCGACCGCGATCATGCGCCCCAGACCGGTCGTCGGAGCATGATCTCCGTACCCGACGGTCGTCATCGTCGTGAACGACCACCACACCGCGTCGCCCAGCGTGCGGATGTTCCCGTTCGGCGAATCCCGCTCCACCGAGAGCACCGCGAGCGAGCCGAACATCAGCAGCCCGATCACCGAGCCCGCGACATACGTCGTCAGCCGGATCTGCGAGGCCATCCGCGCCCGCCGCCCCAGCAGCATCAGCGTGGAGACGAGCCGCAGCAGCCGCAGCGGCTGGAGGATCGGCAGCACCACCGCGCACAGGTCGAGCCAGTGCGTACGGACGAACTCCCGGCGCTCCGCGGTGATCGCCAGCCGTACGAGGTAGTCGGCGGCGAAAGAGCCCCACACCACCCACTCCACCGCCGTGCACACGCCGGTCAGCGAACGGCTCGCGTCGCTGTCCACGATCGGCACGGCATACGCGACGGCGAACGCCACCGCGAGCGCCAGCAGGGGCCGCTGGGTGTGCTGCTCCCAGCGGGCCTGCGCCGATTGTTCCTTCATGCCCGCATCGTAGGTGCCCAGGGCTCCCCGCAAGGGTCGCGGGGAGCCGGCTGCCCAGCCCCCCCGCGACCCGCGGACATCCACCGGTCCCGGCGCGGAGCGTCTACGCGTCGCCGCCCGCCGCGCCCGGGTCGGCCGCCGCCACGTCGAGCAGCTGGTAGCGGTCGATCGCCTGCTTCAGCACCGACCGGTCGACCTTGCCCTCGCGCGCCAGCTCGGTCAGCACCCCGACCACGATCGACTGCGCGTCGATGTGGAAGAAGCGCCGTGCCGCCCCACGGGTGTCCGCGAAGCCGAAGCCGTCCGCGCCCAGGGACTGGTACGTCCCCGGCACCCACCGCGAGATCTGGTCGGGCACCGACCGCATCCAGTCGGACACCGCCACGAACGGACCCTCGGCGGCGCTCAGCTTCTGCGTCACGTAGGGGACGCGCTGCTCCTCCTCGGGGTGCAGCAGATTGTGCCGCTCCACCTCGACGGCCTCGCGCCGCAGCTCGTTCCAGGAGGTCGCCGACCAGACGTCCGCCTTGACGTTCCACTCCTCGGCGAGGATCCGCTGCGCCTCGACGGCCCACGGGACGGCGACGCCGGACGCGATGATCTGCGCCGGGATCGAGCCCGCCGTGCCTTCGCTGAAGCGGTGGATGCCCTTGAGGATGCCCTCGACGTCCACGTTCTCCGGCTCGGCGGGGTGCTGGATCGGCTCGTTGTAGACGGTGAGGTAGTAGAAGACGTCCTCGCCGTGCGGGTACTCCTCGGACGAGCCGTACATCCGGCGCAGGCCGTCCTGCACGATGTGCGCGATCTCGAAGCCGAACGCGGGGTCGTACGCGACGCAGCCCGGGTTGGTCGAGGCGAGCAGCTGGGAGTGGCCGTCCGCGTGCTGGAGACCCTCACCGGTCAGGGTCGTGCGCCCGGCGGTCGCGCCCAGCACGAAACCGCGCGCCATCTGGTCGGCCATCTGCCAGAACTGGTCGCCGGTGCGCTGGAAACCGAACATCGAGTAGAAGACGTACACCGGGATCAGCGGTTCGCCGTGCGTCGCGTACGCCGAACCCGCGGCGATCAGCGAGGCCGTACAGCCCGCCTCCGAGATGCCGTCGTGCAGCATCTGGCCGGTCGGCGACTCCTTGTACGCGAGCAGCAGGTCGCGGTCCACGGCCTCGTACTGCTGGCCGAGCGGGTTGTAGATCTTCGCGCTCGGGAAGAACGAGTCCATGCCGAAGGTGCGGTACTCATCGGGCGCGATCAGCACGAACCGCTTGCCGATCTCCTTGTCCCGCATGAGGTCCTTGAGCAGCCGTACGAACGCCATGGTCGTGGCGATCGACTGCTGACCGGAGCCCTTCTTCACACCCGCGTACGTCTTGTCGTCCGGCAGGGCCAGCGGCTGCGACCGCACGACGCGCGTCGGGACGTACCCGCCGAGCCCCTTGCGGCGGTCGTGCATGTACTGGAGCTCCTCCGAGTCGCGGCCCGGGTGGTAGTACGGCGGCGGGCCGGACTCCAGCTGCTTGTCGGAGATCGGCAGGTGCAGGCGGTCGCGGAAGCCCTTGAGGTCGGCGACCGTCAGCTTCTTCATCTGGTGCGTGGCGTTGCGGCCCTCGAAGTTCGGGCCGAGGGTCCAGCCCTTGACCGTCTGCGCCAGGATCACCGTCGGCTGGCCCTTGTGCGCCTTGGCCGCCGAGAACGCCGCGAAGATCTTCTTGTGGTCGTGACCGCCGCGCCCCAGGTGCAGGATCTGGTCGTCGGTCATGTGCTCGACCATCGCCCGCAGCCGGTGGTCGTCACCGAAGAAGTGCCGACGGATGTAGTCGCCGGTCTCGGTGGCGTACGTCTGGAACTGGCCGTCCGGCGTGGTGTTCAGCCGGTTGACCAGCACGCCGTCGCGGTCCTGGGCGAGCAGCGGGTCCCAGGTGCGGTCCCAGACCAGCTTGATCACGTTCCAGCCGGCGCCCCGGAACTGCGACTCCAGCTCCTGGATGATCTTGCCGTTGCCGCGCACCGGGCCGTCGAGGCGCTGGAGGTTGCAGTTGACGACGAAGGTCAGGTTGTCGAGGCCCTCGCGCGCCGCGATCGACAGCTGGCCGAGCGACTCCGGCTCGTCCATCTCGCCGTCACCGAGGAACGCCCAGACGTGCGACTTGGAGGTGTCCGCGATGCCGCGCGCCTCCATGTAGCGGTTCATCCGCGCCTGGAAGATCGCGCCGAGCGGGCCGAGGCCCATGGAGACGGTCGGGAACTCCCAGAAGTCCGGCATCAGCCGCGGGTGCGGGTACGAGGACAGCCCGTACGGCGCCTTCGACTTCTCCTGCCGGAAGGCGTCGAGCTGCCGCTCGTCCAGCCGGTCCAGGAGGAACGCGCGGGCGTAGATGCCCGGCGAGGCATGGCCCTGGAAGAAGATCTGGTCGCCGCCGTCGCCCTCGTCCTTGCCGCGGAAGAAGTGGTTGAAGCCCACGTCGTAGAGCGAGGCGGAGGAGGCGAAGGTGGCGATGTGGCCGCCGACCCCGATGCCCGGCCGCTGGGCGCGCGAGACCATGACCGCGGCGTTCCAGCGGGTCGCGTTCAGGATCCTGCGCTCGATCTCCTCGTTGCCGGGGAAGAACGGCTCGTCCTTGGTGGCGATGGTGTTGACGTAGTCCGTGCTGCGCATCTCGGGCACGGCCACGCGCTTCTCGCGGGCTCGCTCGATCAGGCGCAGCATCAGATAGCGGGCCCGCTCCCGGCCCCGCTCGTCGACGGCGGCGTCGAGGGAGTCGAGCCACTCCTGGGTCTCTTCGGGATCGAAGTCAGGAACCTGACTCGGAAGGCCGCCAATGATGATCGGGTTGCGATCGGATCCGGAAGCCACGCTGTTCCTTCACTGTCAGAGGGCTGTCTTCAGGCCGGTTTTCCATGGGCCTGCACCGTTCCCCATCGTGTACCTCGGGAACCCGATCGTCATCTCTACCGAGGGGTAATCGAGACGTCCGTACAGACCGGCGGGTCGGGGCCGACCAAATTGCAACGATACGCTCAGTCCATGGCGCCTCCCGTAAAGTCATTCGACTCTCGCAAGCGTCAATGGTTCCAGAATCCACAAATGGGGCAGAAAGGTGTGGTGTGCGTCACCACCGGCCGTGATTTCATGCCTGGAGTTGCGCCGACACCGCCAGGATCGTCACCGTTTCGGCGGTCTGGACGGCCGGGTACTTGCGCGATCCGCCCCGCCCGTGTGGACTACGGCCAATGCCTCGCGTACGCGCGTGGCTGAAGACATCTACCAAGACATGATCAGGAGGCAACCCGTGAGCGCGACCGCGGACCACGCGGAGGAGCGGACGAACCCTGCCGCAAGGCTGGGGTTCCAGCCCGAGCAGGTGGTCCAGGAGATCGGCTTCGACGACGACGTCGACCAGGAGCTCCGCGAGGCCATTGAAGAAGTCATCGGCAGCGAGCTCGTGGACGAGGAGTACGACGACGTCGCAGATGCCGTGGTGCTGTGGTTCCGCGACGAGGACGGCGACCTGACCGACGCCCTGGTGGACGCCACCACGTACGTCGAAGAGGGCGGCACCATTCTGCTGCTGACGCCGAAGACGGGCCGTGACGGCTACGTCGAGCCGAGCGACATCTCTGAAGCCGCGACGACTGCGGGCCTGTCCCAGACGAAGAGCGTCAGTGTGGGCAAGGACTGGAGCGGCAGCCGGCTGGCGACGCCCAAGGCGGCCAAGTCGAAGCGGTGACGCTCCGCTAGGAGCACTGGGTATCTCGTAACCGGGGGCCTGGGGGCAATGCCCCCAGGCCCCCGTTCGGCCTGAACGGCCTCGTCCCGTCCGCCCGTCCGGGTGTCATCCGTCCGTCTGTGTGCCGTGCTTGCTGCGTAGGGTGGTCTCACCCGAACAGCCTCACGAAGGGACGCAGGAAAAAATGGCGATCCAGGTCGGCGACAAGGCCCCTGACTTCGAGCTCAAGGACAACCACGGCGCCACCGTGCGGCTGTCCGACTTCCGTGGTGAGAAGAACGTGGTGCTGCTCTTCTACCCGTTCGCCTTCACCGGCGTGTGCACCGGCGAGCTGTGCGCGCTGCGCGACGAACTGCCGAAGTTCGTCAACGACGACGTGCAGCTGCTCGCGGTGTCCAACGACTCCATCCACACCCTGCGCGTCTTCGCCGAGCAGGAGGGCCTCGAGTACCCGCTGCTGTCCGACTTCTGGCCGCACGGCAACACCTCGCGCGCCTACGGCGTCTTCGACGAGGACAAGGGGTGCGCCGTGCGCGGCACCTTCATCATCGACAAGGAGGGCGTCGTGCGCTGGACCGTCGTCAACGGTCTGCCGGACGCGCGCGACCTCAACGAGTACGTGAAGGCGCTCGACACCCTGTGATTCATCGGTTCCAGGGCCTGCGTGGCCCGGGAACCCGTCACTAGGATCGATTCGTTGATCCGATACCAACGCATACGGGGCTCCCCGCCCCTGGACACCATTGGGAGGACTAGTGGGAGTCAGCCTCAGCAAGGGCGGCAACGTATCGCTGACCAAGGAGGCGCCCGGCCTGACCGCGGTCATCGTGGGCCTGGGATGGGACGTCCGTACCACCACGGGTACCGACTTCGACCTCGACGCCAGCGCGCTGCTGACGAACGTGGAGGGCAAGGTCGCCAACGACCAGAACTTCGTGTTCTTCAACAACCTCAAGAGCCCCGACGGCTCGGTCGAGCACACCGGCGACAACATCACCGGTGAGGGCGAGGGCGACGACGAGCAGATCAAGGTCGACCTCGCGACGGTCCCGGCCGACGTCGACAAGATCGTCTTCCCGGTGTCGATCTATGACGCCGAGAACCGCCAGCAGTCCTTCGGCCAGGTGCGCAACGCGTTCATCCGCGTGGTGAACCAGGCAGGTGGCGCGGAAATCGCCCGCTACGACCTGAGCGAGGACGCCTCGACGGAGACCGCCATGGTCTTCGGCGAGCTGTACCGCAACGGCCCGGAGTGGAAGTTCCGCGCCATCGGCCAGGGGTACGCCTCGGGCCTGCGCGGCATCGCCCAGGACTTCGGCGTCAACGTCTGACGTCGACGCCTGACGTCACCATCCGAGCCGGGCGGTCTTCGGCTCCTCCGTCCGGCGCCGCACCCTCGTGAGTGCGGCGCCGGACGCGCTTGACCACTGCACGTACGACCTTGGGGAGGACCAGCATCATGGGCGTCACGCTCGCCAAGGGAGGCAATGTCTCCCTGTCCAAGGCCGCGCCGAACCTCACGCAGGTGATGATCGGCCTCGGCTGGGACGCGCGCTCCACCACCGGAGCCCCCTTCGACCTCGACGCCAGCGCGCTGCTGTGCCGTGAGGGCCGGGTGCTGGGCGACGAGTGGTTCGTCTTCTACAACCAGCTCAAGAGCCCGGACGGCTCGGTGGAGCACACCGGCGACAACCTCACGGGTGAGGGCGAGGGCGACGACGAGTCGATCCTGGTCGACCTCTCCACGGTGCCGGCCCAGGTCGACAAGATCGTCTTCCCTGTCTCGATCCACGAGGCGGACAACCGCGGACAGACCTTCGGACAGGTCAGCAACGCGTTCATCCGCGTGGTCAACCAGGCCGACGGCCAGGAGCTGGCCCGCTACGACCTGAGCGAGGACGCCTCGACGGAGACCGCAATGATCTTCGGCGAGGTCTACCGATACGGAGGCGAATGGAAGTTCCGCGCGGTGGGACAGGGGTACGCATCCGGACTGCGGGGCATCGTTCAAGACTTCGGGGTCAGCGTCTCCTAGGCCCGCCTGTGTCCGCCGAAGGGGCAGCCCTCTAGACTTCGGTCAACGTTAGGTAAAGCCGAGTACGGCGCGGGGGAGACCCGTACATACACGATTGGGTAGCCAGTGCTTCTGAAAACCTTCGGCTGGTCGTTTGCGGTCACCGCGCTCGGCTTGGTCGCAGCGGTGATCTACGGGGGGTGGACCGCCTTCGGCATCGTGGCGATCCTGTCTATCCTCGAGATCTCGCTGTCCTTCGACAACGCGGTGGTCAACGCCGGAATCCTGAAGAAGATGAGTGCCTTCTGGCAGAAGATCTTCCTCACGGTCGGTGTGCTGATCGCCGTCTTCGGTATGCGGCTGGTGTTCCCCGTCGTGATCGTGGCGGTGACCGCCAAGAAGAGCCCGATCGAGGCGGTCAACCTCGCGCTCACCGACAAGGACCAGTACCAGCAGCTGGTGACCGACGCCCACCCGGCGATCGCCGCCTTCGGTGGCATGTTCCTGTTGATGATCTTCCTCGACTTCATCTTCGAGGAGCGCGACATCCAGTGGCTGCGCTGGATCGAGCGCCCGCTCGCCAAGCTCGGCAAGGTCGACATGCTGTCGGTCTGCATCGCGCTGGTCGTGCTGCTGGTCTCCTCCATGACGTTCGCGGTCCACGCCCACCAGCACGGCGGCGCGCACGTCGACAAGGCGCAGACGGTGCTGATCTCCGGCATCGCCGGCCTGATCACGTACATGGTCGTCGGCGGACTCTCCGGCTACTTCGAGGACAAACTCGAGGAAGAGGAGGAGCGGGAGCACGAGGAAGAGGAGGAGGCGGCGCGGACCGGCAAGAAGAAGCCGGCCGTCGTCCTCGCCGGCCAGGCCGCGTTCTTCATGTTCCTCTACCTGGAAGTGCTGGACGCCTCCTTCTCCTTCGACGGCGTGATCGGCGCCTTCGCCATCACCAACGACATCGTCCTGATGGCGCTCGGCCTCGGCATCGGCGCCATGTACGTCCGGTCGCTCACGGTCTACCTGGTCCGCCAGGGCACCCTCGACGACTACGTCTACCTGGAGCACGGCGCGCACTACGCCATCGGCGCCCTCGCCGTGATCCTCCTCGTCACCATCCAGTACGAGATCCACGAGGTCATCACCGGTCTCGTCGGCGTCATCCTGATCGCCTGGTCCTTCTGGTCCTCCGTGCGCCGCAACAAGGCCCTTGCGGAAGCCGAGGGAAAAGCGACGGCCTCGGACAAGACTGAGGTCTCGTCCGGGGTGTGACACCTCCTTCTAAAGGCTCGGTTCGCCTCAGGGGCGCCGTCAGGGCGCCGTCACGCGGGTGTGAACCGGGCCGGGGTAAGGGAACGCTCTGAGCGGGGCGGCTGTCGAGGACGAGTCCTCACGGCCGCCCCGCGGCATTCTTGGTTCATATGTGGGGGCGGGCATGAGCTTCTGGGACGACCTGTGGCGTGGGCGCTCGACCGAGTTCGACTCGGGCAGCGCCGCGACCAACGCGATCGAGCTGACAAAGCGCCACCAGCGGGTCTCGCTCACCAAGCAGGGCGCGGCCACCGGCAATCTGCGCATCAACCTGTCCTGGCGGATGCGCACGTCCGACATCGGCGGCCCCGAGCGCGGCAGCCTGCTGCGCCACCCGTTCAGGCTGTTCACCCCCGAGGTCGTCCAGGCGCACACCCAGAGCATGGTCAACGTCGACCTCGACCTCGGCTGCATGTACGAGCTGGCCGACGGCACCAAGGGCGTGGTGCAGCCACTGGGCGGCTTCTTCGGCGAACTCAACGACCCGCCGTACATCAAGCTCAGCGGCGACGACCGCTTCGGCTCGGGGTCGGGCGAGACGATCTTCGTCAACCTCGACCACCGCGACGACATCAAACGGCTGCTGATCTTCGTCTACATCTACGACCAGACGCCGGCGTTCGACCGGACGCACGCGATCGTCACACTCTTCCCGAGCAACGGCCCACGCATCGAGATAGGCCTCGACGAACGCCATCCGCAGGCCCGCTCCTGCGCGGTCGTGCTGATCGAGAACGTCAAGAGCGAACTGACCGTGCGACGCGAGGTGAAGTTCGTGTACGGCTTCCAGGCCGAACTCGACCGCCTCTACGGCTGGGGACTCCAGTGGGGGCGCGGCTACAAGTCGGCCGACCGCTGACCCGCCCCGCTCACCGGCCCGCCCCGCTCACCGGCCGATGAACTGCGGCCCCTGCGGCGGCAGCCGGAAGTCCGGGTCGGGCGCGGCGCCCACCGCCTGCGGGTAGCCGTACGCGGGCGGTACCGCGGCCGCCGTCTGCGGCTGCGGGTAGCCGTAGGCGGGCTGGGTCGTGGGTGCTGCGGCGGCCGGCTGCGGGTAGCCGTACGCCGGCTGCGCGGGCGGCTGCTGCGTGGGCTCCGGCGGATAGCCGTACGTGGACTGCTGAGGCATCGGCGCGGGCTGCTCGGGCGGCAGCGGCACGGAGGCCTCGGGTGCCGCGGACACCGGCCCGGACCAGGCGGAGGGGGCCGCTCCGGCCGTGGCCGCGGGAGCGGATTTTGGGCCCGAGGGTGCGGATCCGGCCGTGGGGTCCGACTCGTCCACCGAGATCCCGAAATCGGTCGCGAGGCCCTGCAAACCGTTCAGGTAGCCCTCGCCGAGCGCCCGGAACTTCCAGCCCTCGCCGCGCCTGTACAGTTCACCGCAGATCAGCGCGGTTTCCTGGCCCGTCTGCGGCTTGATGTCGAAGTACGCCAGCGGTTCGCCGTCCGGGGCGGCGGCGTCGTACAGCAGGACGCGCAGCGACCGGACGCGGTCGAAGGTGACGTCGTCGGCCGAAGCCACCAGGAGAATCTGTCCGACAGCGGACTCGACACCCGTCAGATCGGTCTGGATCGTGTCGGTCAGGGCCTCGGCTTCCCGCTTCTTGCCGAGCAGCCTGACCTGTCCCGAGGGATGACGGGGCTGGTTGTAGAAGACGAAGTCCTCGTCGGATCGCACACGTCCGTCGGGGCCGAGGAGCAGCGCCGAGGCGTCCACCTCCGGGACACCCTGTCCCGGGGTCCAGCGCAGCACCGCCCGTACCGCCGTAGCGTCCAGCGGGATGTTCGACCCCTTCAGCATCGCGTGCGTCATGCGGTCATCCTGCCCTGTCGCTCCTGGTCACGACAACGTGGGGGTCGCGTTTCAATGGCAGCAACCGTTGCGTGAGTGACACGGTCGAGTTACCTGAACTTCATGCCCGGTGGGAACTCATGACATGGATCAGTACGTACTATTACCGGCCACATCTTGTCTGGGCCGTCCAGCCGCCACGGGGGAGTTTTATGCGTCATTTCGGGCACATCGCCCCTGAGGAGCGACAGCGCCTCTTCTACCGGGAGCCGGCCGTCTTCAGCGCCGATTCCCCCGCCCGCGTGCTCGCGGCGGCCCTGGGGGCCACCCTCTACAGCCCGGCGACCCGGCCGCAGCTGGCCGACGACGTCGTCAAGCAGGCCGGCCGCGGGGTGGTCTCCATGGTGTTGTGCCTGGAGGATTCCATCGACGACGCGGACGTCGTGGACGCCGAGGAGAACCTGGTCCGGCAGTTCACCGACCTCGCCGGACGCTCGGACGTACCGCTTCCGCTGCTCTTCGTCCGGGTCAGGACCCCCGAGCAGATCCCGGACCTCGTGCGGCGGCTCGGCCCGGCCGTTCGGGTGCTGTCCGGATTCGTACTGCCGAAGTTCACCGAGGAGCGGGGCGTTCCGTTCCTGGAGGCGCTCACCGCGGCCGAGACCGCGAGCGGGCGGCGCCTGTTCGCCATGCCGGTGCTCGAATCGCCCGATCTGCTGCACCTCGAGTCGCGCCGGGAGACCCTGGCCGGGATCTTCCGCACGGTCGACAAGTTCCGCGAAAGGGTCCTCGCGCTGCGCCTGGGCGTCACCGACTTCTGCTCCTCGTACGGGCTGCGCCGGGCGCCCGACATGACCGCGTACGACGTCCAGATCGTCGCCTCCGTGATCGCCGACGTGGTCAATGTCCTCGGGCGGGCCGACGGCACCGGGTTCACGGTGACCGGCCCGGTCTGGGAGTACTTCCGGCTCCAGGAGCGGATGTTCAAGCCCCAGCTGCGCCGCAGCCCCTTCACCCCGGAGGCCGAGCAGCTGCGCGACACGCTCATCGAGCACGACATGGACGGCCTGCTGCGGGAGATCGCCCTCGACCGGGCCAACGGCCTGCTCGGCAAGACCTGCATCCACCCCTCGCACGTGCTGCCCGTGCACGCGCTCTCCGTCGTCAGCCACGAGGAGTTCAGCGACGCCCAGGACATCCTGCGGCCCGAGCGGGGCGGCGGGGGCGTGCTGCGCTCCGCGTACACGAACAAGATGAACGAGGTGAAGCCGCATCGCGCCTGGGCCGAGCGGACCCTCCAGCGCGCCGAGGTTTTCGGGGTGGCCAACGAGGACATCGGCTTCGTGGAGCTGCTGGCCGCGGGACTGCCCGACTGAACCGAACCGGCCGTACGCCGACAGGGCGCCGTGCCGACGCCACAGATACGCCGTGCGGGCGCCACACAGACGCCGCGCCGACGTCGTGGAGATGCCGTACAGGCGCCGTGCGGCGCCGTACAGACAAGGAATCGATGAACAACGTGGTCTGGTCCGGGACGTGGGTCGCCGAGCGGCTCGGTGTCGAGCTCGTCGGCGACGAGAAGCTGAGCGACCTGCTGGGGCTCGCGCTGCGGCGCAACCCCAAGCGGGCGCATCTGCTCGTCTCGAACGTGCTCGGCAAGCACGTACCGCAGTCGCCGTCCGTGGTGTACGGGTACGGCGTCGCCCTCGGGCGCCGGGTGCGGGAGCTCCTTGGCGCCGACGAGGCCCGTACGGCGGTCGTCCTCGGCTACGCGGAGACGGCCACCGGGCTCGGCCATTCGGTCGCGGACGGGGTGGGCCTCGCGCCCTACCTCCACTCGACCCGCCGCTCCGTCGCCGGCGTCGCGCGGGCGGGCGGCTTCGAGGAGTCCCACTCCCACGCGACCTCCCACCTGCTGCTGCCCGAGGACCCGGCGCTGCTGGCGGGCGACGGCCCGCTGGTCCTGGTCGACGACGAGTTCTCCACCGGCAACACGGTCCTCAACACCATCCGCGACCTGCACGAGCGCTATCCGCGCGGCCGGTACGTCGTCGTCGCCCTCGTGGACATGCGCTCCCCGGCCGACCTCGGGCGCCTGGACGAGTTCGCGCGCGAGATCGGTGCCCGGGTGGACCTGATCACGGCCGCCTCGGGGACGGTGAAGCTGCCCGAGGGCGTGCTGGAGAAGGGGCAGGAGCTGGTCGCCCGGCACGAGAGGGCCGTACCGGCGGAGCCCGCCCCGCGCGACCTCGGGCCGGTCACCCGGGTCGCTCTCGGCTGGCCCCGGGACCTCCCCGACGGCGGCCGGCACGGCTTCACACCCGAGCACCGCGCCCGCCTGGACAGGGCCCTGCCCGCCATGGCGGCGCGGCTCGCCGAGGCGATACCCGGCGAGGCCCGCCGCATACTCGTTCTCGGGTTCGAGGAACTGATGTACGCGCCGCTGCGGCTGGCCCACGAGCTGGAACAGGCCGTCCGCGGCGAGGTGCGGTACTCCACGACCACCCGCTCACCCGTGCTCGCGGTGGACGACCCCGGCTACGCGATACGCAGCCGCATCGTCTTCCCCGCCCACGACCATCCGGACGACGGACCCGGCGAGCGCTACGCGTACAACGTCGCCGGGGCCGGCTTCGACGCCGTCGTCGCCGTCGTCGACTCGGCCGCCGACACCCCCGCGCTGCACGCCCCCGACGGACTGCTGGCCCAGCTCGCCGCGCACACCCCGAGCGTGCTGCTGGCCGTCGTCCCCTCGTACGTTCCCGGACCATCGCACGGACCCGAAAGGCCCCCCATGCTCCCCGAGCCTCTCCGTGGCCCCGCCTTCTCCTCGTACGCGCCGGACGAGGTCGGCTGGCTGCTCCAGGACCTCTCGGATGTGACGCTGGAAGCGCCGACCGAGGAGCGCGAGGAGGCGATCCAGCGCGGCGGCGCCCACTACGCGGAGTCGCTGCCGGTGGAGTACCAGCCGAGCGAGCAGTACCAGGCGCTGTTCCAGGCCGCGCTCGACGACTCGGCCACCCGTATCGCCGAGGCGGTCGGCGCCGTCACGGAGATCGTGCTCGCCGAGCGGTCGCCCCGTCCCGTTCTGGTCTCTCTCGCCCGCGCCGGTACCCCCGTCGGGGTCCTGATGCGCCGCTGGGCCCAGCACCGGCACGGGCTCGACCTGCCGCACTACGCCGTCTCCATCGTCCGCGGCCGCGGCATCGACGCCAACGCGCTGCGCTGGCTGGCCGACCGGCACGACCCGGCCGACGTCGTCTTCGTCGACGGCTGGACCGGCAAGGGCGCGATCACCCGCGAACTCGCCGACGCCATACGGGAGTTCGAGGAATCCGACGGCATCTCGGGCTTCGACCCGGAGATCGCGGTCCTCGCCGACCCGGGCTCCTGCGTACGCACGTACGGCACCCGCGAGGACTTCCTCATCCCCTCCGCCTGCCTCAACTCGACCGTCTCCGGCCTGATTTCGCGCACGGTGCTGCGCGCCGACCTGGTCGGCCCGCACGACTTCCACGGCGCGAAGTTCTACCGCGAACTCGCCGGTGCCGATGTGTCCGTGGACTTCCTCGACGCCGTCTCGGCCCGCTTCGCCGAGGCCGAGGACACGGTCGACGCCCGCGTCAAGGAACTGCTCTCCGCCGACCGCGCCCCGACCTGGGAGGGCTGGGCGGCGGTCGAGCGGATCAGCGAGGAGTACGAGATCCACGACGTGAACCTCGTCAAGCCGGGCGTCGGCGAGACCACGCGCGTACTGCTGCGCCGCGTCCCCTGGAAGATCCTCGCCCGCGCCGGAGCGGGCGCCGACCTCGACCACGTCCGGCTGCTCGCCGAGCAGCGCGGGGTGCCCGTCGAGGAGGTCGCCGAACTCCCGTACACCTGCGTGGGGTTGATCCACCCCAAGTACACGCGGGGCGCCACAGGTGCCGACGGCAAGGCGGTGACGGTCTGATGGCCCGGCCCACGGTGCTCGTCGCCAGCGACCTCGACCGCACGCTGATCTACTCGGCCGCCGCACTCGCGCTGACCATGCCGGACGCGCGGGCGCCCCGGCTGCTCTGCGTCGAGGTGCACGAGAACAAGCCGCTGTCCTACATGACCGAGACCGCGGCCGGGCTGCTCACCGAGCTCGGCGACGCGGCGGTGTTCGTGCCGACCACGACCCGTACCCGTAAGCAGTACCAGCGGATCAACCTGCCGGGCCCCGTCCCGAAGTACGCGATCTGCACCAACGGCGGGCAGTTGCTGGTCGACGGCGTGCCGGACCCGGACTGGCACGATGTGGTCACCGGGCGGCTCGCCGACGAGTGCGCGCCGCTGGACGAGGTGCAGGCCCACCTGGCCGAGACCGCCGACCCGGTGTGGCTGCGCAAGCAGCGCGTCGCCGAGGACCTCTTCGTCTATCTCGTCGTCGAGCGCGAGCTGCTGCCCGAGGCGTGGGTGAAGGAACTCGCGGTGTGGGCGGAGAACCGCGGCTGGACGGTCTCCCTCCAGGGCCGCAAGCTCTACGCCGTGCCGAAGCCGCTGACCAAGAGCGCGGCGATGCGCGAGGTCGCCCGCCGCACCGGCGCCGGACTCACGCTCGCGGCCGGGGACTCCCTGCTGGACGCCGACCTGCTGCTGGCCGCGGACCGCGGCTGGCGGCCGGGGCACGGCGAACTGGCCGACGCGGAGTGGGCTGCGCCGGCGGTCGCGGCTCTGTCGGAGCGGGGTGTGCTGGCGGGGGAGCGGATTCTGCGGGAGTTCTTGCGGGGGGTGCGGGAGGGGTAGGGCGGGTCCTTGTCGACGGCGGTTGGTCAACGACTGTTGGCCAACCGCTGACCGCTGCCTACGCCCGTAGGCCACCCCCGTCGCTCACCCGCAGCAGCCCCCGCCGCAGCAACCGCCACCGCCTCCGCCCGCCCGCGGTGCCGGAGACGGGGCCGGGGCCGAGCCGCCCACCGCGACCGTCGACAGGAGTTTCACCGTGTCGTCGTGGCCGGCCGGGCAGGCCGCGGGGGCGGCGGACTCCGCCATCGGGCGGCTCAGTTCGAACGTGTCGCCGCAGGTCCGGCAGCGGTACTCGTAGCGAGGCATGCGCACAGGTTAACCGGCGTCGCCCGGCGGCCGCAGCGCCCCGGACGCCTTCGCCCGCCGCCGCACCTCGGCCTCCCGCAGCGTCGCCAGCTGCCGCACGTCGTGCGCCCGCCGCAGCGACTCCACCGACGACGTCCGCATCCGCTGCTCCCGCTCCACCTGTTCGGGGTGGCGGGCCCGCCAGTACGGGTTGTCGTGCGGCAGGGCCGAGCCGACCCGCCCGTACATCCCGAAGAACATCAGCAGGACGCCCACCACAAAGCTGAACAGCACGTTCTGGATGTGGAACGCGAGGAAGTTGAAGCCGGTGTCGAGGAGCGCGAGGTTCACGAAGCCGCTGAGGATGAACAGGATGCCGAGCACCATGTTGAGCGTAGACGCGACGTTCCCGCCGATCACCATTCCGACGAACAGCAGCAGCCCGACGCAGATCGACAGCGCGCTCAGTGCGCCGTTGGTGTTCAGGCCCGCGACCGTGTCTCCGTGGGTGTTGAAGAAGCCGATCCGGTTGATCAGGCCGAGGACGCCGAAGGCGAGGAGCACGAGCCCCATCAGCCCCGCGCCGACCCGGTAGAACTTGCTGAGGCCGTGGTCGACCGGCAGATGCTCGTCGAGGTTGATCCTTCTGGTCCGTCGCGACCGTCGCGACCGTTGTGATCCCCGGCGCAGTCCGTGGGTGTGGGTGGCCATGTCCGCCTCCTCTCACCGCAGGGCGGAGGCCGTACGGCACCCCTTCAGGATCCGCCCGCGGTGGCCGCGAAGCCAACACCGGGCGCACGCACGCCGCCCCCTTCACGGACCCTCCTCGCGGACCCCCTTCACGGTCCGCCCGTGCCCCGCTCCTCGCGGATCTGGGACACCACCCGCGCGACCGACTGCCGCACCGCCTCCAGCTCGGTCAGGAAGTGCCAGTAGTCGGGGTGGCGCCCCTCCAGCGTGCCGATGGCGCGGTCGAGCCGGGCGACGGAGTCGTCGAGGGGGCGGGCATGCCGCGGGTCGGGCGTGTTGCGGCCCGCCATGGCCAGCCGCTGCGCGTCGCGGATCGCGAAGCGCGTACGGTCGATCTCCTGCTGCGGGTCCTTCGCGACGGCGTTGAGCCGCCGCAGCCGGTCCCCGGCCGCCGACACCGCCTCGTCCGTGTTGTTCAGCAGTGCCCGCACGGTGGACAGCAGCGAGGTCGCGTCCGGCCAGCGCTGGGCGTCCCGCGCGGCCTGAGCCTCTTTCAGCTTCAGCTCGGCCTGCCGTACGTTCTCCGCGGTGTGTTCCGGCACGTGCTGGAGGTCCTGCCAGCACGCGGCCGAGAACCGGCGCCGCAGCTCGCTCAGCATCGGATCCACCTGCCCGGCGCGCGTGGTCAGCGCCTGGGCGCGGGTCCGCAGGGACACCAGCCGGTGGTCGATCTCGGCGGCCCGCTCCGGCAGCCGCTCCGCCTCCGCGCGTACCGCCTCCGCGTTCCGGGCGACCCGCTCGGCGCGCTCCAGGGTCCCCGGCACACCGTGCTGTCCGGCGCCCTGGTTGAGCTTGGTCAGCTCCGGGGCGAGGGCGGCGAGACGGGCGGCGAGGTCGTCGGCCTTCAGCCCCGACTCCCGTACGGCGTCCAGCGCGTTGCTCGCGGCGAGCAGGGCCTGGCGGGCGCGTTCGACGGCCGGGGCGAGCCGGGCCAGCTGGGTCTCGGCCTTGCCGAGCAGCGGCCCGAGCCCCTGCTCGAAACGATCCAGCTCCTGCTTGACCCGGCCCAGCTCGTCGCGAGCGGCGGTCAGCTCGGCGCGGGCGCGCGAGGCGGTGGCGGCCTCCAGGTCGACCCGGTCGAGATCGTGTGCGTCGACGGCCTCGATGTACTGGTGGCTGGCCTCGTCGATCCGCCGCCCGAGCGTCTCGAAGTCGGAGACCGCGCGGCGCGCGGCGGGGGAGTCGTCGACGGCGGTGATGGTCTCTATCGAGATGCGCAGGTCACGCTGGGCGGTGTCGAGCTCGTAGAACGCGGCCGCGGCGGCGTCCTTCGCGGCCTGGGCCTCGGCCCGCTGCCCCTCGGCCCGCCCGCCGAACCACCGCCGGGTCCCGCCGCCGGCGAAGGCCGCGGGCAGGGCGAGAGCGGCGACGAGGGGGAGGGCGACGAGGGTGAGCACGTCGCGGACGGCGCCGGACGAGATCCGTCGGGAGCGACCGCCGGGCCCGAGCGGCCCGCCTGGTCGGTGTGCGCGTGGCGCAAACGGCGTGTACGGCTGTGAAGGTGTCGCCGTCACATCCCTCTCCCGTGCTGTCATCCGCCCTACCCGGTGTCATTCTCCCACCGGTTGAGGACGAACACACGGGCCGGTCGGTTCGCGGTCGAGACCGAGACCCGTTGTCCGGCTATCGGGTTGTCCGGCTATCCGGTTGCCCGGTTCGCCGGGGGCCTCAACCTGCCGTCCGTACCGTGACCGCTCCATCCTTCGTGTGTGCGTCGACCACATGGGAGCTGGTCTCGTCCCTGGGCACGGACACATGCACGCTTCCGTCGTCGCTGCCGGTTGTCACGCGGTACGCGGCGTGCGGCAGCGTGATGCTGATCGAGCCGTCCTGGCTCCTGGACTTCACCAGGTCGGGCACCACGCCCAGTTCGAGGTGGATCGAACCGTCCTGGCTGTCGGCCTCCACCCGGTGCGAACCGACGCCGGCCGCGCTGATCGAACCGTCGGCGGTGTGCAGCGTGAGCGGCCCCGTGGAGTCGGTCACCCGCACCGAACCGTCCGACGTACTGACGCGGAGCGCCTCCTTGAAGCCCCGCGCGCGCACGCTCCCGTCGCCGTCCTCGACGGTGACGGCGACCCCGCGCGGCACCTCGATCCGGTGCTTCGCGGCGCAGTCCGCGACCATCCCCGAGCACTTCATCCGCAGCACGAGCCGGTTGCCCTTCATGGTCCACGTCACCCTGGGATCCCTGCCGACCATCACGCTGCCGCGGAACCACCGGGTGACCTCGACCTTGTCGACGTCGGCCGAGACGACTTCGAGCGCCGAGTCGTCGGAGTCGACGGTGAGTGTGCGCCCGGGGAGGGCGAAGGACCGGTGCTCCGGATCCTTGTCCTCCGTCGCGTCGGCCCCACAGGCGGCGGCCGTGGCGACCAGCACGGCGACGACACCGGTGACGGCGAGTGCCCGGGTACGCCGGATACGTGCGGTACCTCGGGCAGGACGGGTGCGCACTGTGCCAGCCATGAAGATCTCCCCCTGAAAACCGGACCGTCCGGTGCGCTACGACCGTACGAACCCGCGGCCTCCGAGGGGATCCGGGCCGCTCCCGGATCCGAGGTGGGGAAAACCCCCGGTGTCCGCGCCCGGGTTTCGCGCGGCGTCCCCGCCCGGGTGTTCCGCGCGGTGCTTCCCGCAGCGTTTCCCGGTATCCCGGCCGCGCTCCGGCGGTACGGGTTTCGATACGGGTTTGCAGGGCATGCCCCCGGGCAATGTAGGCTGTCGACTCGTCCTGGGCGCGTAGCTCAGGGGTAGAGCGCCGCCCTTACAAGGCGGATGTCGGCGGTTCGAAACCGTCCGCGCCCACCAGTCTCAGGACACGACTAAGGCCCAGGTCAACCGGTGTGAATCCGGGGACCTGGGCCTTGATCTTTCTCGGCGACTTTTCGGCGCCGTGCCACTTACGTGCCAGATGGGCCGCGCGGGGGCCGCTTCACCTTCCTGATCTGACCGTCGACGTAGTCGGCGATCTGGTGGTCACGGCCGTTGACGAGGTGCTGGTAGATCAGCGCGGCCCGCACGGAGGAGTGGCCCATGCGGTGCATCAGCTCGCGGGTGGTGGCGCCGCCGGTGGCAGCGAGCGTGTTCCCGGTGTGCCGGAGATCGTGGAAATGGACGTCACCGAGACCGGTCGCGTCGAGCGCTCGGAGCCAGATCCGCCGGAAGTTGTTGCGCCGCAGGACACCACCACGGGCACCGACGAAGACGAGCCCGGTTCGGCCGGCACTCGCGTACTCGGCCAGGTGTTCCGCGGTCTTCGCGATCCGTCTCCCGGACGCCTTGGACGGCAACGGCCCGCACGTGTGGAGCCACGACGGCAAGCGCCTCATCCCAGCGGGATAGAACTTTCCCTACTTCATCAAGGCCCGCGCACGGCGCGGGCGCGCGCCGCCTCTGCGGCGCGGCCTGCCTCCTGTCTGCGCCCCGGCTGGCCGCGCCCGGCGGCGCGCTGGCGAACTGCGGGCATGAAGTGGGAGACACCCTCTGTGGCTGGGGCGGTCGGCTCCACGACTTTAGCCAGCCACTTTGGGGCGAGCCTCGAAGATCATGGCCCCAACGTCGTGCTTTAACGGGCAGGTCCACAGACTGCCCGACTCGCCGGAAGCTTACGGGGCCATGATCACTCGCCCCAAAGCAGCTCCCGGCCAAAGTCGCTACGCCGACCTACACGATCACCCTCGGACGTCCGTCACGACCCAACTCCCCCGGCCGGGCCGTCCGTCGGAACGCGATAGGAAGCACCTCCTCCAGGTGCAGCCTCAGCATCAGGCTCGTAGCGATTGTGAGGAACGCCCGTGCAACTCGGTGAATCATCAATCATCCGCATCGACGACGCCCATACGGTTCACGGGTTGAGGGGTGCAAAAGGCGCATCACGTGGCAATCATCCGTAGGACTCCGTCGCCTCGACACCGGGATGGGGTGGGGAGGAACTCTCCGGAAATCACTGATGTGGCAAGTCCGCGGAGCCGCCATCGCTGACGTAGAGACCTCTGACTCCATGAAGCTCAGAAGATCCTCAACAAACCACTGAAAGCATTTACTTCAGCTTCACAGCTCCATACTGTCCGTACATCGACAGTGACAAGGCGAAGGCGGCCAAAGCGCATGGGGAGGATGCCTCGCTGTCAAGCACTGTCAGCTTTCACGACCAAACAATGGGGGACCAAGTTGTCCACGCTCAAACAGCGGACGAAGCTCTTCTCGATCGCTGGCACATTCATTGCGGCATCTGCCATGGTAACTGCAATCGCACCCTCCGCCCAGGCTGCGACACCGACGGACGAGCAGATCCGGATCGCACTCCAGCACCACGCCGACGGCACTCAGACGCCGGCGGATGTCGCAGTTATCAAGTCGGTCCCGGCCCTGGCTGCCTCAGTCCCGGACCCCACTGCGCCGGAGGAGATCACCACGACGGAGGCCGTCATCAACGCCAACGGTCAAGCCGTCTCCCCCGCCAATGGGGCCCCTATGACTCCTGAGCAGCTGGCCGAGGTCATGCCCCCCTCGACCGCGACGCCCAGTGACCCGTCTACTGAGGTAACGACGCCGGCCGAGACCGAGGTCGCCCCGCAGGGCAGCGCGGTCGCCCCCGGCATCACTGGGGGCACGTGGAAGGTGACCCACATCACGCATACTCACCGCGCCTACAGTCATACCGTTATATTCAAGTACCACACATACGCCAGCTTCAACTACGGCGGCGGTAAGGTTCGTGGTTGGCGCGATCGTTCCGACGACATCACCAACACCAGTGTTGACGTGGAGATCGCACCCAAGCGCATCGTGAACACGAAGTCATATACCCCCGCGTCGTCCGCCACGTCGCAGATGAAGCGCGAAATTAAGCTATGCGTATTCAAGTATGGCTGTTACGCAATTCTTCACCCTTGGGCCAAGGTCCAGGTGTTTGGTACCGGCAAGACGAAGATTGCCGGCAGCGGCGTATAGAGGAGAAAACATGAAGTCGCTCATCGGCCCTATCGTCGTTATCCTGGCCATCTTCTTCGGCATCCTGTTCCTCCTGGGATCCCAATTCGGTGCCATTGAAATAACGGTGTGGTTCGCCGCTCTAGTCGCCGCACTTACTTTTACAGTCCGCCGCCAGCGGCGGGTTGCGAGGCGGGAGCAGAACATCCACGGGTAGTCGACGCGACACATGGAACACCGCGCCCGGCTTGCCACCCAAGGCAAGCGAAGCGCGACTTTGATGGCTCCAAGGTGGCTTTGGTCGACCGCGGTCCATTTGCTGGCCCCGCAGTGGCCGATCGGTACGAGGTCATACGACCGTACGACCGGCGGCAGGAGCGGCAGGCGAAGAGCCTGTTTCCTGCCGCATCCTGCACGAGCCGCGCCGAATCGCCGAGGCCGGTGTCGGCGCGCACGTGGCGACGCAGGGAAGGCGAACGCCCCGGCTGGCCGTCGGAGGAGACCGCGATCGTCATCCATGACGCGCTCGGCCGCGGGCCCGAAGATCTGGGGTTCACCACGCCGCCGGGGTGGATCCGTCCCGAGCGCCATGAAGAGGGCGAAGTGAAACGCCGTGCCTTCGTGTCCGTCACCGCCGCCGCCCTGGTGACAGGCCCCGTGGCGCCGCACCATGTCGACCCCGCGCTCATCACGTACTTCCAGCAACAGTTGAAGGGCCACTACCGGGCGGACATGTTGCTCGGACCGCACGACCTGATCGTGCGGACATCGTGGTGCCCGCCGCTCACTGCGAGATCGTCTACGAGATCCCGATCAACCGTCCATAGCGGCCTGCCGGACCCGCGGACGCAGATCTGCGGGTGTCGCGACTACCTTCGGCGTCGGAGGTACCAACCCGCCACCAGCACGATGAGGATGGCAACGACGAAGGCCCACACGGTCGTTGCGCCGTGGTACGAGCGGTAGGCAATCAGAGCAAGCATGTTCAGGCGGATACCCCGGGCGTGTGGCTTCAGCCGACACACGTCGTCCGTCCTTCTGCCGAATGCGTGTCGAAGGCGCCGTACGTCCGCAGTCGTCAGCCGAAGAACGCGAGGTCAGAGGGCATGCGCCGGTGATCCCGCCCAGCGCCTTCCAAGCGCTCCGGCGTAACTGACCCGGGTAACGAAGCCGCCGACCACGTCCGCCCTCACAAGGCGGATGCCGGCGGTTCGAAACCGTCCGCGTCCACCAGTCTCAGGCAGTCTCAGGCGGTCTCAGGACGTGAACAAGGCCCAGGTCGCCGGTGTGAATCCGGGGGCCCGGGCCTTGGTCTTTTCGCTGGGGCTTGCTAGCGGGCGTGCTTCAGTTTCATCCGGGCGTCGACCTTCTTCTCCGGTGCGATCTCCGCCCAGAAGCGGTGGCAGGTCACGAAGACCGCGAGTTCCCGTTCGCGCTGCCGGAGCTTCTCCACCTCGGCCTGTTCGTCCTCGGTCCAGTCCGGCGAGGCGGGGCGCTCCACCTTGCGCCAGCCGTTGGTGTCGCTGAATCCGTCCAGCTGTTCCACCGACCAGGGAAGTCGCTTCAGCAGGGCCAGAAGCTCGGCCCGGACCTGGTGCAACTCCTCCTGACCGGCGCGGAGGTCACTCGGGAAGTCATAGGTCTCAGCCACCCGGTAATGGTACGCCTGTTCGATTTTTGGATGCGAGCTCCTTTGCCCACTTCACACGAACGGGTGTCGGGGGCCGGGTGCGCGGGTGCCGGGAGGGGGCGCGGCTCAGCGCACCCCGTCTCCCACCTCCCGGATCAGCCGTGCCGCCACCGGTACCGCCACCCCGTGCTGCTCCGCCGCCCGCAGCAACGCCCCGCCGATCGCGTCCAGTTCCAGCGGGCGGCCCGCCTCCGCGTCGCGCTGCATCGACGACCTGGTCTCCGGCGGGAAGGCGTCGTAGCGGGCCAGGGCCGCCGCCGCGTCGGCCGGGGATCCGCATGCCCGGCTCACCGCCGTGATCTCCTCGGTCAACGCCACCAACTCCTCGCGGTGGTGCGTGCGGACCTCGCCGAGGGGCACCCCGTACCGGGTCGTGAGCAGGGCGAACGGCGTCAGGAACGACATCTTCGCCCACAGCGTGGCCGCCTCGTCGTTCCCGTCGGCCGACACGCGCACCCGCAGCCCCGCCGACTCCAGGGCCCCGGCCAGCCGGTCCAAGCGCTCACGGGGCACGCTCGCGCCGGTCAGATCGACCTCGGCGAACGGACTGCTGTGCTCGATCACCCCGGGCGCCACGCGCGTCGACTCGACACGGATGACGGCCGGCGCCACGTGCTCGCCGCCGTAGCGGGCGCGCAGCGCGGCCGGATGCTCGACGCCGTTCAGCAGCGGTACGACCAGGCCGGCCTCGGCACCGTCTCCCAGCGCCTTCGCCGGTACGCGCTCCAGGGCGGCCTCCAGCGCCGTGTGCTTCACCGCGACCAGCACCGCGTCGACCGGCTCGCGCAGTTCCGTGTCCGCCTCGACCCGTGCCGTGAACTCGCCGAACTGCCGGCTGCGCACCTGGATGCCGTGCTCGCGCAGCGCCCGCGCGGTGTCGTCGCCGGCCAGGCAGATCACGCGGTGCCCGGAGCGTGCCAGCAGCGCGGCGAGCAGCCCCCCGACACCGCCCGGGCCCAGTACCGCCACCGTGAGTTCGCTGTTCGTCATGATTCCCCCATCTTCTCGCCGGGGCCTCCGCACGGAGGCCCCGGCGATGATCACCACGGGTCGGGACGCCAGTCAATCCTCAGTCGATCCAGTCAATCCTCGGAGAAGCCCATCCCGTACTTCGGGAGACGCCGGTGCCTCGTCCGTCAGAGCCGTACCGAACCGCCCGGCTCCAGCAGGTGCAGCCGCTCCGTCAGCCCCGCCTGAGCGAACGCCTTCGTGAGCGTGGCACCGTCCTGGGTGAAGTGGCCCCAGTGCTCGAAGTGGAGCGGCACGACATGGCGGGCGCCGAGGATCTCCGCGGCCCGCGCGGCCGCCTCACTGGTGAGGGTCAGCGGCGCGTCCGGCACCAGCGGGGTGCGGGCGGCGCCCGCGAAGAGCACGGCCACGTCGAACGGGCCGAGCCGGCCGGCGATCGCCCGGACCACGTCGAGGGAGGCGTTGTCGCCGCTGACGTACACCGTGGGCAGCCCTTCGCCGGACAGGACGAAACCGGTGACCTCGCCCACGATCGGCTCGGAGCCCTCGGGGCCGTGCAGCGCGGGCACGGCGGTCACGCGCAGCACACCGCCGTCGGGGCGGGGCAGCTCGATGTGCTCCCATGAGGGCAGGGCGCGTACGGGCGCGCCGATGCGCTCGTACGCCGAGGCGGTGGACAGCGTCAGGGGGCCTCGGTGAGGTACGCACGGCCCGCGCCGTCGAGGTTGTCGGGGTGCTGGTCGTGCGAGAGGAGGACGGCGTCGACCGGGGCGAGGTCCGTCGGCGGCAGCGCGGGGCCCGCCGTCTTCACCAGCTTCCGCGAGCCGACGGGGTACTCGCCGGGGGCGTCGAACGTCGGGTCCGTCAACAGGCGTACGCCGCCGAGTTCGACAACGGCCGTGGGGCCGCCGACATAGAGGATCTCCACTGTGGTCATGCTCTGCACAATCCGGTGCGAGAGCGCGGGTATTCCCGTGCGGTTCGCGCGAGACTGGACGCATGTGCCGCAGTATCAAGACGCTCCGTCCGCCCGTACTCCCCGAAGAGGCCACCGAGGAGGAGATCCGGGCCGCCGCGCTCCAGTACGTGCGCAAGGTGTCCGGCTTCCGCGCGCCCGCCGCGCACAACCGTGAGGTGTTCGAGCACGCGGTGGAGGCGATCGCCGTGGCCACCGCCGACCTGCTCGGGGGCCTGGAGGTACGGGGTGGCGCCCGTACTCCCGCCGCTACTCCTGCAACGCCGGGCGGCGCATGAAGTACGCCGCGCCCGCGCCCGCCCCGAACAGCGCTGCCACGGACACGCCCGTCGCGAGCCAGGTGGCACCCAGCCACTGCCCGCCGAAATAGCCCAGGGCGACGCTGTACACGGCCCAGCTGACACTCGCCAGGACCGACCAGGGCAGGAACTCGCGGACACGGCGGTGGGCGGCGCCCGCGCCCAGGGAGACGACCGAGCGTCCCGCGGGGGCGAAGCGGGCCAGCACCACCAGGGTGCCGCCGCCCCGCGAGAGCGCCGCGCCGAGACGTTCCTGCGCGCTGCTCAGACGGCGGGAGCGGGCGATGGCGCGGTCCAGGCGGTCGCCGCCGCGCCAGGCCAGGCGGTACGCGACCAGGTCGCCGGCCACCGACGCGGTGACCGCGCAGAGGGTGAGCGCCAGGATGTCGGGCGCGTCGTGCGGCACCGCCTTCGTGGCCGAGCCCGCCGCTGCCGCCGTCGCCGCCGTGATGACCAGGACGCCGCTCGGCAGGACCGGCAGGAAGACGTCGAGGAGGACCGATGCGGCCACGACGGCGTAGATCCAAGGGCTGCCGGTCAGCGACCCCACACTTTCAAGCACCGAAGAACTCCCCCGTCTACTCCCCCGTGGACCCGACCGTGCCGCTACGTCGCGGGGGAGCGGCAGGGCGGCTTGTGACAGCCATACAGCGTACGCGGGGGGTGTGACAGGAGATCCACGGGGGGCGCATGCGTCGTTCACGCACGCTTCACCGAACGGCGCCCACATCTTCGTAGGAAGGTGTGGGCGCCGTCGGGCTGTGGACCGGATGCGCGGCTGCGTGGGTGCCGCCGGATCGGTTGTGCAAGTGCGGGTGCGTGCGGGTGCCGGTGTCCGGTCAGGCGGCGACGGGCTCCGAGGCCGGCTTGCTCTCCTCGGCCGCGGCCGAGCGGCCGGCGAGGAGCCGGTCGAGGCCGAAGGCGCCGGAGCCGGTGAAGACCAGCAGCAGGAACGACCAGGAGAACAGGGCCGACAGTTCGCCGCCGTTCTGGATCGGCCACAGGGCCGCGGACTGGTGGACGTCGAAGTACGCGTACGCCATCGAGCCCGACGAGATGAACGCGGCGGCACGGGTGCCGAGGCCGAGCGCCACCAGGGAGCCGCCGACCAGCTGGATGACGGCCGCGTACCAGCCGGGCCAGGTGCCGGCGGGGATGGTGCCGCCGTTGCTGCCCATGGCGCCGCCGAGGACGCCGAAGAGCGAGGCGGCTCCGTGGCAGGCGAAGAGCAGGCCGACGACGATGCGGAACAGGCCGATGGCGAAGGGCTGGGCGCTGTTGAGGCGTCCGGTCATGTGGGGGAACTCCTTCGGTCTGGTTTCGGTCCGCGAACGGACCGGTCTTGGGGACGGAAACCGAGCGAGGCACCCACGTTAGGCGTACCTAATCAATGCTTGCAAGTTCAACATTCAGCCATGGGTCCGGTTCCGTTTCCGGTCCCGCCACGGACGCAGCCGCACGTAGAACCGCTCGCGCCATCGCATCGGCGTCCGAAAGCGTGACCGAATCCACACCTGGACGGGCCCCCGCCGCGGTCACCCAGTGGACGCCTTCCGTCGGCACCCCGAACGCGAACCGCCTTGCGTGCACGGCGCCTTGACGATCAATCAGACGATAGGGGCGCGGTGTTACGTCGAGGCCCCCGGTTTCGTAACCATCGACGGTGTGGGGGCGGCAGCGGCCCGTCTTCAGCAGTCCGGCCAGCAGTTCGTCGGCGGTGCGCCGCAGGTCCGGTTCCGGCAGGCGGGCCTCGACGAGTGTGATGGCCCGCACGGCCGAGCCGGGGACGTCGGGGGAGCGGGCCACCCACGCCCCGTCCTCGGCGCGCACCTCCAGGCGGGGGCCCAGTACGTCCAGGACGCCCGCCTCGATCAGGGCGGTCATCTCCTCGATGCGGCGGCGGGGCGGGCCGATGGAGAGGAAGGCGTTCAGCGGGGTGTACCAGCGGTCCAGGTGGTCCCGGCGCGAGGCGCCCGACAGGCCGCCGTGGTCCACGATCAGCCGGAGCTCGTTGCGCAGGTCGCGCAGCACGTCGAGGGCCGCCTTGAGGGGTCCTTCGACATTGCCGAGCGCGGCCTGCTCGGCGTCCTCGCGCAACCGGGCGAGCAGCCAACTCCGCCATGCGGCGGGGCCGTCGAAGGTGTGGCCCGTATACGGACGGGAGATGCGGTCCCAGGACCAGCGGTCGGCGCCCCGGACGCCGAACTCGTCGAGGACCGCGCTCTCCTCGGGGCTGCCGAGGGCGGCGGCGAGGAAACGGTCCCGGAAGGCCGGGCGGTCCGGAGGGGAGGCCGGGTGCTCCGGAAGGCGGTCGCGGCGGTTCAACAGACACTCGTAGTAGACCGTTTCGACCTCCTTCGCCACCAGCGGCCATATCTCGGCCAGGAAGTCCGGGGCCTCGCCGGAGTCCGCGCGTTTGCGAAAGCGGGCCATCACCTCGTCGGTGAGGAGGAGTGGGCGGTGGCGGCCGTAGGGGCCCTTCGCGTTGTCGCCGCGGGCCTGATACGGAATGCCGCGCCGGGAGCCGGCGTAGAGCTTCGGTTCGCGGCCGGAGGGCCGGTAGACCAGCCCTCGCGCCGTCCGCTCGTACCGGCCGCCGCGGGCCGTCGTCAGCAGGGCCATGTGGTCGAAGAAGTTGAGGCCGAGGCCGCGCAGCAGGACCGGTTCGCCGGGGGCGAGAGGGGAGAGGTCGACGTCGGCCGGGTTGGCGGGCGGGATGTGGCGCAGTCCGTGCCGGGCCGCCTGCGCGGCGAGACGCCGCGCCGCCGGGTCGGCGACCGTGGGCAGGTGGCCCTGCGCCAGGACCACCGCCGCGAGGCCCTCCAGGGTGCGGCCCGTGGCGAGCGTGAGCGTCTGGCGGCCGTCGGGGGCGTCGTCGAGGCGCACCGCCCGGGCCGGATGCACCTCGACCCGCACGGCGGGCGGCGCGCCGCGCACCGCCTCGGCGAACACCCACTCCAGATAGCGGCCGTACTGGGCGCGGGTCGGATAGTCGTCGGGCCCCAGCTCCTCGCCGACACCGACACCGGCACCGATGCCGCCGCCACTCGCCCACTCGTACAGGCTCGGTCCCGGGCGGATCGGCCCCGCGCACTCCACGCTCTCGTCGGTGAACAGGGTGACCTGGCAGGCGACCGTGTTCATCAGCAGCTCAGGGGACTGCGCGGTACGCCAGACGCGGCCGGGGCCCGGTGGCGCGGGGTCGACCACGTGGACCGTCAGGCGCACGCCGGGCGCGAGGAGCTCCGGTGCGGAGGCGCAGAGGCGTTCCAGGACGCTCGTTCCGCGCGGTCCCGCGCCGACGAGGGCGACGGAGACCGGCACGGATGACACGGTCGCTGAAGACAAAAGGGTGACTCCCGGGCGAGTGGGGCGCAAGGCAGCAGACCGCCCACTGGAAGCGGACGGTCCGCCTCATCATGCCGTCGTGCTCAGCGGGAGCCGAGCCTCGGACCTGGATGACCGTGCCGGTGTGGGATGCGTCACGAGCATCACGGGCAACAGCTGCGGAAAATGGGTGGGTTGTGTGATGAGTCCGGTGAAATTGTGCGCCGTTCATTCGGTGAGTACGGACTCCGTGACCGCGTCCAGGCGGGCGCCCCCGTTCCGGTCGGCCCGCGCCTGTTCGAGCCGCAGTGATGCCGAACGGCCGCGCAGGGTCAGCATCATGAGCTGATTGCCGAACCAGGGGCCGCCCGTCTTGCGCCAACCGAGGGCGGTGTGCTCCCAGCGGCCGTGGCGGACCAGACGGCGCCCCAGGATCCGGCCGAGGCCGCTCCAGCCGAAGCGGAAGCCGAGTCTGATGGACAGCGGGACGGAGTTGTGCACGGGGGAGCAGGTCAGCTGGAGCACACGGGCGTCGGGCCCCGGCCCGGGCCAGGTGGGCTCGGCGACGTACGCGTGATGGACGTCGCCCGACAGTACGCACACGGTCGCCGGTGCGTCCGCCCCCGCTCCCACCTCGGCGATCACCGCCGCCAGCGCCTCGAACGACTCAGGGAAGGCCGCCCAGTGCTCCAGGTCGGCCCGTCTGCGCAGGCGTTCGCCGAAGCGGGTCCAGCGTGCGCCCCGGTTTCCACGGCACAGCGCGGCGTTCCACGTCTCGGCGTCGTGCACGAGGTGGGGGAGCAGCCAGGGCAGGGAGGTGCCGATGAGGAGGTGGTCGTACGAGCCGGGATCCGCGCACGCCTGCTCCCGCAGCCACCGGGCCTCTCCGGGGTCGAGCATCGAGCGGTTCTGTTCGTCGAGGACCCGGGCCGCCCGGGTGTCCAGCATCAGCACGCGTACGCGGCCGAAGTCGCGGCGGTAGCTCCAGCGGACCGAGGCGGGGTCGGCGTCGGCCTGGGCGGAGTAGGCGCGCAGTACGTCCGTGCCGTCCGGGGTGGCGCGGACGGCGGCGTACAGGGGGTCGTCGGCCAGTTCCGCCGGGGAGAGATTGCCCAGGTGCTGGTAGACCCAGTACGACATGAGGCCGCCCATCAGGCGCTCGCGCCACCACGGGGTCGCGCGCATCTCGGCGAGCCAGGCGGCGCTGGTGTTCCAGTCGTCGACGATGTCGTGGTCGTCGAAGATCATGCAGCTGGGGACGGTGGACAGCAGCCAGCGGATCTCGGGGTCGAGCCACGATTCGTCGTAGAGGTGGGTGTACTCCTCGTAGTCCGCGACCTGCTTCCAGGGGGGCTCGGCGAGGTCCCGGCGGGCGGCGAGCCAGTGCTGCGTGGCCTGGGAGGTCTCGTCCGCGTACACCTGGTCGCCGAGCAGCAGGAGCACATCCGGGCGTTCGCCCTCGGGTGCGGCGGCGATGCGGGTGGCCAGTGTGTCCAGGGCGTCGGGGCCGACGGTGTCCTTCTCGTCCTCGGCCGGCGCGGCCCAGCGGCAGGAGCCGAAGGCGACACGGACCGTGCCCCCGTCCGGGGTACGGATGACGGACGGCGGGAAGGGTGAGTCGGGCAGCGGCCAGACGGGCGTGCCGTCGAGGAGCACCTCGTACGAGGTGTCGGTGGCCGGCGCGAGCCCGCTCACCGGCACGATCGCGTAGTGGTGCCCGGCGATCTGGAAGGTGCGGGCCGTGCCGCCGGCGCCGCCCGGGCACCGCACCTCGGCGGTGCACGGACGGCTCGCCTCGACCCAGACGGTCGCGGACGAGTCGTCGATATATCTCAGCAGTGGTCCCAGGCGCAGCCCCGCCATGCCGATCACCCTCCTCCGTCGCCCCGTACGGTACGGAACGACGGAGGTGGGTGGGTAGGTTCCGGGAACTGCCGGATGTTCAGCAGCCGCTGAGGACCGAGGACAGCTTGGACTTCTCGGCCGAGTCGACCGAGAGGTTGTAGTAGTACTTCACCTGCACCCAGGCGCGCACGTAGGTGCAGGTGTACGAGCTGAGCGGGGGCATCCACTCGGCCGGGTCCTGGTCGCTCTTCGACTGGTTCACGTTGTCCGTGACGGCGATGAGCTGCGGGCGGGTCACGTCGTTGGCGAAGCCCTGGCGCTGCGCGGTGGTCCAGGCGCTGGCGCCGGAGTCCCAGGCCTCGGCCAGCGGCACGAGGTGGTCGATGTCCAGGTCGGAGGCGGCGGTCCAGGTGGCGCCGTCGTAGACCGAGTACCAGCTGCCGCTGGTGGCCGTGCAGGCGGAGTTGGTGACGACGTTCGAACCGTCGCGCTTGAGGACGTACTCACGGGTGTTGCAGGTGCCGCTGATCGTGATCCAGGTGGGGAACAGATCGCGGTCGTAGCCGGTGCGGTTCTCCGTCGCCACGGTGAGGGAGGCGAGGTAGGTGCGGGCGGTGGCGGCGCTGACCGGGGTGGGCAGCGCGGCGGAGGCGGCCGGGCCGTTGAAAATCCCGGCCAGGGCTATCAGGCCGGTGAAGGCTGCGAGTATGCTCAGCCGTCGACGCGCGTAGACCTTTGGCATGCGAACTCCCTTGCGGTGGGGGGACGTTGGGGCGAGCGAGCACATGCTTGCGGTGGCTTGTTTCCGGGGGATGTGCGTCAGGTGAGAAAATAGTGACGTGCGCATGACAGAACAAGGCTTGTGACGGGATCCGTGACGGGATCCGTGACGGGATCTTCGGTGGGATCCGTGACGGGATCTTCGATGGGATCCGTGACGGCATCTTTGACGGGATCCGTGACGGGATCTTTGACCGGATCCGTGACGGGATCTTGGCCAGATCTGTGATGGGGCCCGTGATGGGGTCAAAAGTCCTGCGCCTCTTGTGGGACCAAAGTCCCTACGAAGCCCGCGGGGCCATCGCGTAGCATGGACGGCGCAGAAGGGGAGTAGCTCTTCGCCGGACCGTCGACATACTGCTCAGCTCGTCTGAGCCGGCGCCCGGAGGCAGACCTCGTTTCAGGGGTCGGCCAGCGAGACCTTCGGCAAGCAGTGCACTTGCCCGTGCCGTTTTGGCGCGGGTGCCCATGTGTGCTGCCGTGCCGAGGTGTCGCAGCGCAGTCACAGCACTCTCGGTGGGGCAGCCCGACCGATTGAGGAACCTTGATCAGCTTCAGTGTCATGGCGCTCGTCTTCGGCGTCGTCTTCCTGGCCGAACTGCCGGACAAGACCGCCCTGGCCGGACTTGTCCTCGGCACGCGCTACCGCGCCTCGTACGTCTTCGCCGGCGTCGCCGCCGCCTTCGCCCTCCATGTCGCCCTCGCCGTCGCGGCGGGCAGTGTGCTGACGCTGCTGCCGCAGCAGATCGTGCACGCGCTCACCGGTGTGCTCTTCCTCGGTGGTGCCGCCGTGCTGCTGATGAAGAAGGGCGAGGGCGAGGAGGAGATCCGCAAGCCCGAGAACCAGAGCTTCTGGAAGGTCTCGAGCGCGGGCTTCATGCTCATCCTGGTCGCCGAGTTCGGTGACCTCACGCAGATCATGACGGCCAACCTCGCGGCCCGTTACGACGATCCGCTCTCCGTCGGCCTGGGCGCGGTGCTCGCGCTGTGGGCGGTGGCCGGGCTCGGCATCGTCGGCGGCAGGGCGCTGATGAAGAGGGTGCCGCTGAGGCTCATCACCAAGGTCGCGGCCCTGCTGATGCTGGCGCTCGGCGCGTGGAGTCTGTACGAGGCGGTGGCCGGCTGAGTCGGCTGAGTCGGCTGGGCCGGGGGGTGCGCGGGGGCGTACGAGAGGTGTGCGGGGGGTGGCCTCTCGGTGTCCGCATGGCGTCTTTGCCGGGCTCCGGGATGTTGTCGCAGGTCAGGGGTGGTGGCGCGGGAGGGGCTCGTTTTGTATCGTGGAGGAACAAAGTGGCTCCCGCCCGCACTCCCTGACCGGCGGGCGGGGCCGCCTTGTCCCTCCGGGGTCGCAGCAGGCCCCTGCCCTCGCCCTTTGGAGCATGCCGATGCCGGCCGCCGCCACCGTTCTGACCGCCCGGGCCCTTCTGCTGGACATGGACGGCACCCTCGTCAACTCCGACGCGGTCGTGGAGCGTTGCTGGCGCCGCTGGGCCGACCGGCACGGGCTGGACGCCGACGAGGTGATGAAGGTCGTGCACGGGCGGCAGGGGTACGCCTCCATGGCGGTGCTGCTGCCGGACCGGCCCATGGAGCAGAACTTCGCCGACAATGCGCGCATGCTCGCCGAGGAGACCGCCGACATGGACGGCGTGGTCGAGATCCCGGGTGCCTTCGCGTTCCTCGCCTCCCTCGCCGGGCTGCCGCACGCCCTCGTGACCTCGGCGGACGTGGGACTGTCCACGGCCCGGATGGCGGCGGCCGGGCTGGAGCTGCCCGACGTACGGGTCACGGCCGAGTCCGTCGGGGCCAGCAAGCCGGACCCCGAGGGCTTTCTGAAGGGCGCCGCCGAACTGGGCGTCGCGCCCGAGGACTGTGTCGTCTTCGAGGACTCCGGGGCGGGAATCGAGGCGGGGCGCTCCGCGGGGATGCGGGTCGTGGGGGTCGGGCCACGGGCGGCCGCGCACCGGCCGGATGTGGTGGTGCGGGACCTGACACAGGTGCGGGTCGAAAGCGCGACGGACGGGACGATCCGGCTGCACGTGGGCTGAGCGGGGCGGGGGGTTTGACGGGGGTGCGCTTGACGGCGCCTGGGGCCGGGTGGCCCCCGAGGCCGGGTGGCCCTGAGGTCAGGTGGCCAGGAACGCTACGGCTCCGACGTCTGCGGCTCCGCGCGGTCCGGCGGTCGGAGCGGCCAGGAGCGGTGTGCCTTCGACCTCTCCGACCCCGGGCGGTCCCCGAAGCCGGAGTGGTCAGGGACGCTAAGGCTCCGACGTCTCCGACTCCAGGCTCGCCCGCGTCGCCGCCCCGTACACGCCCTGGTCGTCGGTCGTGATGCCGCGGGCCAGTTGGTAGTTGCGTACGGAGGTCTCGACCTGGCTGCTGTAGGTGCCGTCGGCGTTGCCGGTGTAGAGGAGCAACTGGCTCAGGCGGAGCTGGAGTTCCGTGACCTCCGGACCCTTGTCACCGCGTTGCAGGACCGGGGAGGCCGGCTGGTCCCGGTCGTTGCCCGAGGTCGGCCGTACCGAGCCGGTGGCCCGCGCGGTCGTCGGCGTTCCGCTCGGCGTGGCCGGCCCGGACCGCGACGGTGCCCTGCTCGACGCCGAAGCCGACGGCGACGAACTCGCGCTCGGCGAAGGGCTCGCGCTCCCCGCCGACGGCCGCGCCGCCGACTCGCTCCCGGCCGCCGACACGGACGCCGCGGTGGACGACGCCTCCGGCACGCTCGCCCGGACGTCGTCCGGCAGTGCCCCGTCGCGCTGCGGAGCGTCGTAGGAGAAGAAACCCCCGGCCAGCCCCGCGGCGGCCACCACGGCGGCGAGAACACCCCCCGAAGCCAGCAGTACGGTACGCCGCCGACGCAGCGGCGGCTCGTCCCGGGCGGGCGGCACCGGGGCGCCGGGACCGGAAGACCCGTACCCGGGCTCCGCGGCGCCCTCCGGGAAGTCGCCGACCGGGAAGTCGCCGTCCGGAACGTCGCCCTCCGGGAAGAGGCCGGCGCCGGACGCGCCCGCCTCCGCCGGTACGGCCACCATCGGCACGGTCTCGTCCGACGGCCCCGCGGGTTTCGCTCCCGCCGCCGCGCCCCCCAGCTCCACATAGGGCCGGATCCGCAGCGGATCGAAGTCCTCCGCCGCTGCCGCCTGCGCCGTACGGGCGTCACGGAGCGCGTCGGAGGCCCGCCGGGTGCATCCGCAGGACGGCGTGCCGTTCGGCTGCCGAGGTGCTCCGCACTCCGGACAGGCGTGTCCGTTCGATCCGCTCACGTGTGGGTCCCCTCCCCGGTGAAACTCCAGAGATTATCCGGATCTCCCTCACACGATCTCCCAGGAGCCCCCGGAATCCGTCCCTCCGGGCGGATTCGACAGGCCATAACCAGCCACACCGACCAGGATGGGAGAGCAGGACGGACAGGAGCGTCGGCCCCCAGGGAGGTCTCCATGACCGGGGATGCGCAGGGCACGCCGGGAGAGCGGCAGCACGCGGCGGCGACCGCCGTCCGACGGCGCCCGGCACCGGACGGCGTACCCGGCAGCGTCCTCGTGCCCATCGGCGCGCTGCTCCTCGGCCTGCTGCTCGCCGCCCTGGACCAGACGATCGTGTCGACCGCGCTGCCCACCATCGTCAGCGACCTCGGCGGCCTGGAACACCTCTCCTGGGTGGTCACCGCGTATCTGCTCGCCTCCACCGCGGCCACCCCGCTGTGGGGCAAGCTCGGTGACCAGTACGGCCGGAAGAAGCTGTTTCAGACGGCGATCGTGCTCTTCCTGATCGGCTCGGCGCTGTGCGGCATGGCGCGGAACATGCCCGAACTCATCGCCTTCCGCGCGGTGCAGGGACTCGGCGGCGGCGGGCTCATCGTGCTGTCGATGGCGATCGTCGGTGACATCGTCCCGCCGCGCGAACGCGGCAAGTACCAGGGCCTGTTCGGCGCGGTCTTCGGCGCGACCAGTGTGCTCGGGCCGCTGCTCGGCGGCCTGTTCACCGAGCACCTCAGCTGGCGCTGGGTCTTCTACGTCAACCTGCCCGTCGGAGTCGCCGCGCTCGCCGTGATCGCCACCGCCCTGCACATCCCGAAGCGCTCCGCGCGGCACGTCATCGACTACCTCGGCACCTTCCTCATCGCCTCCGTCGCCACCTGCCTGGTCCTGGTCGCCTCACTCGGCGGCACCACCTGGGGCTGGAGCTCGCCGCAGATCATCGGCCTCGCGGTGCTCGGCGTGGTCCTGGTGGCGGCGTTCGTGGCCGCCGAACGCCGGGCCGCCGAACCCGTTCTGCCGCTCAAGCTCTTCCGCGTACGCACCTTCACGCTCGCCGCCGTGATCAGTTTCATCGTGGGCTTCGCGATGTTCGGCGCGATGACGTACCTGCCGACGTTCCTCCAGGTCGTCCAGGGCGTGACGCCGACCATGTCCGGTGTGCACATGCTGCCCATGGTGGCGGGCATGCTCATCTCCTCCACCGCCTCTGGACAGATCGTCAGCCGCACCGGCCGCTGGAAGGTGTTCCCCGTCACGGGCACCGGGGTCACCGCCCTCGGCCTGCTCCTGCTCCACCAGCTCGACGAGCACAGCTCCACCGGCCGGATGAGCGTCTACTTCTTCGTCTTCGGCCTGGGCCTCGGCCTGGTCATGCAGGTCCTGGTCCTGATCGTGCAGAACGCGGTGTCGTACGAGGACCTGGGCGTCGCCACCTCCGGCGCCACCTTCTTCCGCTCCATCGGCGCCTCGTTCGGCGTCGCCATCTTCGGCTCGGTCTTCGCGAGCCGTCTCGGCGACAAGCTGACGGCGGCGCTCAGCGGCCGCCCGCTCCCGGCGGGCATCACCCCGGACACCCTGAAGTCAGACCCGCGCGGCATCGCGAACCTCCCCTCCTCGTTGCGCCCGTCCGTCCTCCAGGCGTTCGCCGCCTCGATCACCGACGTCTTCCTGTACGCGGCTCCGGTCGCCCTGCTGGGCTTCGTGCTGGCGTGGTTCCTGCACGAGGACCGGCTGCGCGGCTCCGTCACGGCGCCGGACGTCACCGAGACCCTGGCGAGCAACCCGGTGGAACGTTCGTCGTACGACGAGGTGTGCCGGGCCCTGTCGCTGCTCGGCTCGCGCGAGGGGCAGAGCGCGATCTACGAGAAGATCACCGCGCGGGCCGGCTACGACCTGCTGCCCGCGGCGAGCTGGCTGCTGCTGCGGATCAAGAAGTACGGCTGGGCCGAGCCGGCGCAGCTCGCCGAGGACAGCTCCGTACCGCTGACCGTCGTGCTCGACGCGGCGCGCCAGATCGAGGAGCGGCATCTCGTGCTGCGCGAGGGGCTCGACCTCGTCCTCACCGAAGGGGGCCGGGAGGTCGCCGGCAAGCTGTCCGAGGCCCGTGCGGAGTCCCTGGCCGAACTGCTCGGCGACTGGTGGGGCCCCGACCGCCCCACCGACCTGACCAGTCTGGTCGAGGAACTGAACACCGAACTGTGCGGCTCGGACGCGGAACGCCCGCGCGCCGAGGGGACGACGTCCCGGCCCTACGGTGGGCCCGCCTAGCCCGCCTGGCCCGCCTGGCCCGCCTGGCCCGCCTGGACCAGCGACTTGCCGAACCAGTGGTCGGCGTAGATCTCGTCGTTGTGCGGCTCGGTCTCGGCGTAGCCGAGCCTCGCGTACAGGGCGCGCGCCTCCACCAGGTCGCCGCGGGTGTCGAGCACGATGCGCTCCGCGCCGAGTGCGCGGGCCGCGTCCTCCGCGGCGGCGACGAGCGGGGCGGCGCCGCCCCGGCCGCGCGTCTCCTTCAACAGGAACACCCTCTTCAGTTCGGCGGTGTTCGCCGCCAGCAGCCGCACGCCCGCCGTCCCCACGGGCTCGCCCTCGTACCGCGCGACCAGCAACACCCCGTCCGGCGGCGCCAGATACGCACCCGGGTCCGCGGCGATCTCGCGCTCCAGCTCGGCGGGGTCGGTCGCGTGCCCCTCGTGGAGCTGGTACCAGCGGTCGCTGACCTCCGTGTAGTACGCCCGCCACAGCGCGGCGGCGACAGGTGAGTCGAAGGGCTCCGGGGCAACGGTCCATCCGGGTGTCGTACGCATCATGACGGCATTGTGGGGAGGGGCGGCCGGGGGCTCGCAAATGGTTTACGCGCGCCCCGTTCCGACGGCCGGACACCGTTTGAGCGACGTCTTCCGGGCAACCCGGTGGGAGAACCGGCCCGTTGGGCCGAGGAAACGGAAGGCAACCATGTCCACAGGCGTGATCATCGCTCTGATCGTGATCGTGGCGGCCGTCGTCGTTGTCGCGGCCGCCCTGCTCCTTCGCGCCCGTAGGCCGCAGGGTGGGCGCAGCCTGCAGCGGCGCTTCGGGCCCGAGTACGACCGCACCCTCGCCCGGCACGACGGCGACGCCAAGGCCGCCGAGCGCGACCTCGCCGAGCGGGTGAGGCGGCACGGTTCGCTGGAGACGCGTCCCCTGGAACCCGCGGCCCGCGAACAGTACGCGGCCCGCTGGACGGCGGCCCAGGAGCGCTTCGTCGACTCGCCGCGGGACGCGGTGGCGGAGGCGGACCAGCTGCTCGCCGAACTGGCCGGCGAGCGCGGCTTCCCGGACGGAGGCCGCTACGAGGAGCAGCTCGAGGCGCTGTCCGTGCACCATGCGCACCACGTCCACGGCTACCGCAGGGTGCACCGGTTCGCGCAGGCCGACACCGCCGGCGCGCCGGAGAACGGGGCCGGTACGGAGGAGATGCGCGAGGCCATGATCGAGGCCCGCGCCCTCTTCGAGGACCTGGTGAGCACGAATGGCCACCGAGCGGGCATCGGCGCGAAGACCGAGCAGTCGCAGACCGGCACGAAGTCCGCGACGGACACGAGGGCCGTCGAGGGCGCCTCGGCACCGGCCCACACCGACCGGACGGCCGCCGGCGGCCGCACCAATCTGTCGTGGGCATTCAACAGGCGTCACGCGAAGGGGAGTTGAGGAACGTGGCAGAGGTGACACCCGACGAGGGCGCGGTACGCCGCGAGCCGACGAGGATCGACGAGGCGAAGGCCGGACCGGGGCGCGGACGCGAGGCACGCGACCTGCGCGATACGCGTGAGACGCGTACGAGCGGCATCGCACCGACCCACGGCGACGGGTTCGGCGACGGCGTCGGCGGCGCCGAGGGCCGGCCGGCGGGGAGCCCGCGGGACACCGGCCGCCAGGCCGACGGCCCGGGGGCCGGGAGCCGGGCCGCGGGTGCCGGGACCGGGAGCGCCAAGCCCGGGATCCCTCAGGCCCAGAGCCCGCAGCCGGAGAATCTCCGGACGGGGATACCCCAGGAGCAGGCCCCGCAGCCGAAGAGTCTCCGCACCAAGATCCCCCAGTCGGACCTCCCCCAGTCAGACCGTTCCCAGTCGGACCGCCCCCGGTCCGACCGCCTCCACTCCGACGGCTCCCACCCGCAGCACCCCGGGGCCACCGCCCACGAAGCCCCTTTCCTCCCCCATGACGAGTGCGACAAGCTCTCCCTGCGGCTGCACCACGCCGTCGCCGGATTCGTCGATGAGCCCCGTGCCGCCGTGGAAGAGGCCGATCACGTGCTCGAAGAGGTCGCCGCGCGGTTCGCGGACGCCGTGGCCCGGCAGCGGCGCACCCTGCGAACCTCTTGGTCCGCCGCCGGCGAGTCCGGCTCCGGCGGGCACCCCACCGTCGACACCGAACAGCTCCGTCTCACCCTGCGCGACTATCGCGAGATGACGGAGCGGCTGCTGCACATGTGACCGGCGAGGCGGACGGCCCCACGAGGGTGAGCCGGCGAGTAAGCGATGACGGCGCGTAAGTGATGACGGCGAGGCCGCGCCCCGGACCATGTTCCGGGGCGCGGCCTCGCCGGTCTACGGAGTCTGCCCGGCCCGGCGCTCGCGCCACTCCCGGACGATCTCTTCGACGTCGTACGGCTTCAGCCCCAGCGGCGGTCCCGGCGGGGGCTTGAACATCATGTCGCGGATCTTGACGTTGATCTCCTCGAGGAGACGGCGTACGACCCGCTCGGACGGCGCCCCGGCCGCCGCGGCCAGCGTGTCCTCCGCCTCCTTGCGCAGCGCGAGCGTCGGCGGCAGCACGGCGAGGCCCTCGCGGGCCATCTTCTGCTTGATCCACCACAGTTCGTCGTAGGACGTGCCCGTGACGGCGGGCGACGGTTTGCCCGCGCCGGGGAGGTGCGCGAACTCCCCGCGCGCCTCCGCGTCGCGGATCTGTTTGTCGACGAAGGACTCGAAGCTGACGCCGGGTGGCTTGCGCTCGGTCATGCGTCCATTGTGCCGGACGTCACCCAGATGGACGATCGGGCGAATTATCATGCGGCGGCGGGGTGCCGACCACGGCGCAACGGCCGCTGGACATCCGGTACTCGAAGGAGCGCACGTGCTCGAACTCACCATGGCCTCGGTTTCCGGGGCGGACGCCGGGGCGACGGCCGGCATGCTCATGGCCGACGCGCCCAGCGAGCCCGGCGCCGTGCTGCGGGTGGGCCGGGACAAGGCCGTGTGCCGGCTGGCGACCCCCGACGACTGGCTGTTCGTCTCCCGTGTCCACCTGGAGTTCCTCTGCGGTCCGGACGGCACCTGGCAGGTCACCTGGCTGCGCGGCTCCCACGCCGAGCCCTCCTCCGAGGTGGTGCTGACCCTGGCCGGTCTCCAGCCCCAGCCCCTCCCGTACGGCGGCACGGCCAAGCTGCCCGGGGGCGGATCCGGCGAACTCGTCGTCCAGGACCGCTCCGAGCCCCGCAGCGTCAACGTGGGCTTCTATCACGATGCCTGACCGGACCCAGGGGGTGTCACGCCCTACGGCAGCACGCGGGCCAGTGCGAAGCCGTCGTACCCCTTGCTGCCCACCGTCTGGACCGCCGTGCCGCTCAACTTGGGGTGCTCGGCGATTAGTTCGAGGGCGGACCGGGTGCCGCGCACGCTCGGGTCCGTGCTGCCCGCGTCGGTGACCCCGCCGCCGCGGACGACGTTGTCGACGACGATCAGGCTGCCGGGGCGGGTCAGTTTGAGCGCCCACTCGACGTAGTGCGGGTTGTTGACCTTGTCCGCGTCGATGAAGACCAGGTCGAACGGCTCGGGCCGCTCGTCGGCGAGCTTGGGCAGCGACTCCAGGGCGGGGCCCACCCGCACCTCGCTGATCCCGTCCAGGCCCGCTCGGGCGAGGTTGCGGCGGGCGACCTCCGCGTGCTTGGCGTCGTACTCGAAGGAGATCAGCCGGCCGTCCCGCGGCAGCGCGCGGCCCAGCCAGATCGTGCTGTAGCCGCCGAGCGTGCCGATCTCCAGGATGCGGCGCGCGCCCTGGATCTCGGCGAGGAGCTGGAGCAGCTTGCCCTGGTTCGGTGCGACGTTGATGTGCGGCAGCCCGGCCGCGTCGCTGTCGCGCAGCGCCGCGGTGAGCGCCTCGTCCTCCGGGGCGAGCAGGGTGGTGAAGTAGTCGTCGACGTCGTCCCAGAGCTGTTGCGACTCGCTCATGCACCATGCCTTTCGCTGTGGCTAGTTAGCTGACCTAACTAGATACGCTAACGAATATAGTCGCGGGGCCGGCGCCCTGTCAGGGGATCTCCGGGGAGATCAGCCGATCGGGGGCGGGGCGTGGGCCGGCGGGGGCGGCATGACCGGCGGCGGGGGCGGTACCGGGCGTCGCCTCCGGCTTCGCAGCAGCACCAGCAGCACCATGACCGCCACTGCCAGGGCGCCCGCCACCGTCAGCTGCCAGACGGGGATCCCGCCCGCCGTCAGCAGTTCGTCGCGGTAGATGATCTGGCGGCGCGTGGTGTCCGCGGCCGTGCGCCGCAGTTCGTGGTCGCCGGAGATCCGTGACGGCCGCGGGAACTCCTGGTCGACCGTGGTGAGGAAGTCCGTGCCGCCCTCGGTGAGCCCCGCCAGGGGGCCGGACGCGGCCGTCACCCGGCCCGCGAACCAGACCCGCGGCCGGTCGCCGCCGATCGCCGAACGCGGCTCCGTGCGGTGCGCGGCGAGGATGTACAGGCGCAGCGACTGCGGGGTCCGGGCGAGCCGGGACAGCCGCATCGGGTAGACCGGCCGGTCGCTGGCGAAGGTGAGACGCAGCGGGTCCAGGGTGCCGCCGAGGGCGGCGTCCGCGCTCTTCGGGGCGAGCCGGACCGCCACGTACTCCCAGCCCTGGTCGACGTACGGGCGCAGTGCCCGGTCGAGGCGGTCGGGCAGATGGAAGCCGTTGTCGGTGAGCCAGGTGCCGAGGGCGCCGGGGTCGGTGGCCGTCAGCCGGGCCACGTCGAACGGGCCGAGCCGCTCGCGGTCGACCACACCCACGGGCGGTGCCGCCGCGCCCGCTCCCGGGGCGGCGGCCGCGTTGTCGCTCTTGTCGAACGGCCAGTCGCCGTCCCGGGGCCAGAAGTAGTGGCGGGTGCGGTACTCCGGTGCCGTCGCCTCGGCGAGCTGGTCGAACAGCGCGCGGTCGCCGAGCCGCACGGTCGCCCGGTGCGGGACCGGCATGATCCACGCGGCCCGCCGCGCGTCCCCGGAGACCGTCAGACTCATCGCGATCTGTTCCCGTCCGTCGTCCCAGCGGACGGCGGACACCTCGCGGTTCACGGTGACGTACTGCCGGCCGTCCGGCACCATCGCGCCACAGCCGCAGGCGTACGCCGGTGCCAGCAGGGACCCCAGCTGGAACGCCGACAGCGCCAGTACGACGACCAGTACGCGCCCCCGTACGACCCCTCGCACGAAATCCCACATCCCCCGTGACCCCTCCGTCGTGCTGTCGGACAGGGTCTCAGACGGCACGACGGAGGCTGTGGTTCCAGGTCTTGCGAGGCGGGTGCGGGGTCAGCGTTCGGCGGGCTCCACCGAAGGCGCCGAGCCCGGCAGCGGGCGGCCCGCCGACTCCGCCATGAACCACACCGCGGCGCCGCCGATCACGGCCGCCGCCATCATGTAGTACGCGGGCATCATCATGTTCCCGGTCGCCCCGATCAGCGCCGTGACCACCAGCGGGGTCGTACCGCCGAAGAGCGAGACGGAGACGTTGAAGCCGATGGACAGCGAGCCGTAGCGGACCTTCGTCGGGAACAGTGCGGGCAGCGCGGCCGGCATCGCGGAGGTGAAGCAGACCAGCAGCAGGCCCAGCGCGCCCATGCCGAGCGCGACGGCGAGCAGGCTGCCCTGACGGATCAGCAGGATGGCCGGGACCGACAGGAACAGGAAGCCCACGCAGCCCGCGGCGATCACCGGGCGGCGGCCGATCCGGTCCGTCAGCGCACCCGCGAAGGGCTGCACGATCATCATCAGCGCCATCACGCCGAGCACGACCAGCAGGCCGTGCGTCTCGTCGTACTTCAGCTCGCTCGTCAGATAGCTCGGCATGTACGAGAGCAGCATGTAGTCGGTGACGTTGAAGACGAGCACCAGGCCCATGCACAGGAGCAGCGCGCGCCACTGGCCGGAGAGCATGGCGCGCAGCGGCACCTTCGGGCGGTCCTGCTCCTTCTTCGAGGCCTTCGCCAGCTCCGCCGCGAAGGCCGGCGTCTCCTCGAGACGCATCCGCAGGTAGAGGCCGATGATGCCCATCGGGCCCGCGATCAGGAACGGGATGCGCCAGCCCCAGGACAGCAGGTCGCCGGAGGACAGCAGGGCGGTCATCAGGGTGACCAGGCCCGCGCCGCCGATGTACCCGGCGAGCGTGCCGAACTCCAGCCAGCTCCCGAAGAAGCCGCGCTTCTTGTCGGGCGAGTACTCGGCGATGAACGTGGACGCGCCCGCGTACTCGCCGCCGGTCGAGAAGCCCTGGACCAGGCGGGCCAGCAGGAGCAGCAGCGGCGCCCCCACGCCGATCGTGGCGTACGACGGGATCAGACCGATCGCGAACGTGCCCGCCGCCATCATGATCATGGTGAGGGCGAGGACCTTCTGCCGGCCGATCCGGTCGCCGAGCGGGCCGAAGACCATGCCGCCGAGCGGGCGGACGAGGAAGGCCGCGGCGAAGGCGCCGAAGGTGGAGAGCAGCTGCGCCGTGGGGTTGCCCGACGGGAAGAAGACCTTGCCCAGCGTCACCGCGATGTAGCTGTAGACGCCGAAGTCGAACCACTCCATGGCGTTGCCCAGTGCGGCGGCCTTGACGGCGCGTTTGACCAGGGCGGGGTCCGTGACGGTGACATCCGTCGTCGAAGGGACGGGGGGTGCTACGGGTGCTGCTGGTGCGAGGGTCAAGACTCCGCTCGCCTGCCTTTCGTCGGGGACAGGGACAGGGCCGCTGGGGCGGACCGGGGGCCGCTCACCGGAAGTGAGCCGAAAAGCGACCATAGGGGCACTTGCCCCACTTACGTACCGTGTGCGAGTCAATGCATACTGCACATAAATGCCGCTTCGCCAGGCGCGTCTACCCACCGAGAGGCAGATTTTCGGACACCCGCTTGTGATCTATGTCGCGGTGGCCGGCCGCAACCGGACCCTCCGCGCGCCATCGTCATCCGGACAAATGGGAGGCGTCTCTCAGGTGAAGAGGGGGTTGCCTGCGTCCCTCACAGGGGTCGGTGCGAGCCTCTGAGGGTTCGGACAACGACAGGCGCGCGGGGCACGAACGGGGCGGGAGGGCCGGCGGGGCGTGGCGAACGCAGAGCGCGGTGGGCGGGCGGTGTCTTAGGAGCGGGGCCGGCCGGGCCCGCGAGAACCCGGCTGGAAGCGGCCCGCGTGGGTCTCTGGCTGATCGCCGCGGTCCTGGCGATGCGACAGGTCGCCGTCGTCCTCGGCACCCCCCGGGGAGAGCGGCTCACGGAGCTGGAGACCTGGGTCGGCCCGGACGGCGTCCTGCATGTGAAGGGGTCGCTGTACGACTCGACGCAGTTCACCGGTACCCCCTTCGGGGGCCTCGTCCTGAAACCCCTCACCAAGGCGGCCGAGCAGGCCCTCGGCTGGGGCTGGGCCTTCGGCACGCTCCTGCTGGTCGTCGCGCTCGGCCTGGTCGCCGCGCGTGCCCTGCCGCAGCCCGTGACCCGGCGCACCTCCCTGCTCGCCGCACCGGTCGCGATCAGCCTGCTGATGTTGTCGCTGTCGGTCCGCAACACCCTCTACCTCGGCCAGACCAGCGTCATCCCGGTCCTGCTCGTCCTGCTCGGCTGCTTCACCGTGCGTGGGGAGCGGGCGAGCGGTGTGCTGATCGGCGTCGGTGCGGCGCTCCAGCCGACGGTGCTGCTCTTCGCGCCGCTGCTGTGGTTCACCGGGCGCAGCCGCGCCGCCGTGTCCACGGGGGGCACGTTCGCCGCGTGCACGGCGCTCGCCTGGGCCGCGCTGCCGCACGACTCGTACACGTACTGGGTGCACCACGTGGCGGGCGTCGGCCTCGGCGGCAACGCGGACGACCTCGCCAACCAGTCCCTGCACGGCGCGCTGCTGCGGCTCGGCCTCGAAGGCCCGCTGGAGATCGGCCTGTTCCTGTTGCTCGGCGCGGTCGTCGCGGTCCTCGGCCTGCGCCGCGCGGTGCACTGCGCGGCGGACGGGCAGCTGCTGCTCGCCGTGGCGATCACCGGTTGTGTCGCGGTCGCCGTCTCGCCCACGACCTGGCAGCACCGTGCGAGGCCCGGTCACTGCGTGCGCTAGGGCCTGTCGTCACATTCCCGTCGTCCGCCCGAAGGGCGGGCCGGGCGGCGTCATGGGGTCCCTCCTGTTCGAGCGCAGCCGAGAACTCGGGGGAGCGTGCTGTCGGCGTGCCGGGCGAAAGCCCAACAAGGCCCCTCAGGGAGGCAGGGGCGGGCGTAGGGGGATGCCCCTGCCTCCCGCGAAACGGGCCGACGGCGCCGGGAGGCCGCCGGCCCGAGTGCGGTGTCCGTCAACCGGCGCTCACCTGGAGGCCTTTGACCCCGTTCAGCCAGGCCGAGCGCAGCCTGCGCGGGTCGCCGGTCAGGCGCAGACCGGGCATGACGTCCGCGATCGCGCCGAAGATGAGGTCGATCTCCACCACGGCCAGCGACTTGCCGAGGCAGAAGTGCGGGCCTCCGCCGCCGAAGCCGAGGTGCGGGTTGGGGTCGCGGGTGATGTCGAAGACGTCCGGGTGCTCGAAGACCTCGGGGTCGTGGTTGGCGGAGGAGTAGAAGATGCCGACGCGGTCGCCCTTCCTGATCTGTTTGCCGCCCAGTTCGGTGTCCTGGGTCGCCGTGCGCTGGAAGGAGACGACCGGGGTCGCCCAGCGGACGATCTCCTCGGCGGCGGTCGCCGGGCGCTCCCGCTTGTAGAGGTCCCACTGGTCGGGGTGGGTGAGGAAGGCGTGCATGCCGTGCGTGATGGCGTTGCGCGTCGTCTCGTTGCCGGCGACGGCCAGCATCAGCACGAAGAAGCCGAACTCGTCCGAGGCGAGGTTGCCCACGTCCTCGGCGGCGACCAGCGTGCTGACGATGTCCTTGGCCGGGCACTGCTTGCGGTCGGCGGCCATGTTCATGGCGTAGGCGATGAGTTCGGTGGCCGACTCGGCGCCGACCTCCTCGGTGATCGCGTACTCCGGATCGTCGTACGCGATCATCTTGTTGGACCAGTCGAAGATCTTCGCGCGGTCGTCCTGCGGGATGCCGATGAGTTCGGCGATGGCCTGGAGGGGCAGTTCGCAGGCGACCTGGGTGACGAAGTCGAAGGAGCCGTCCGGGCCGGCGTCCGCGAGCGCGGTCTCGACGATCGAGCGGGCGCGCCTGCGCAGGGTGTCCTCGAGGGCGCGGATGGCGCGCGGAGTGAAGCCGCGCTGCACGATCTGGCGGACCCTGGTGTGCTCCGGCGGGTCCATGTTGAGCATGAACAGCCGCTGGGCGTCTATCTGTTCGCGTTGCATCGTCTCGTGGAAGCGGATGATCGCGGTGTTGAGGTAGGAGGAGAAGAGTTCGGGGTGCGTGGAGACGTACTTGACGTCAGCGTGCCGGGTGACGGCCCAGTAGCCGTCGTCCTGGAAGCCGGCGAGCCCGTGCTGTTGCGGGACCCAGTGCACCGGCGCGGTCCGGCGCAGCTCGGCGAACTCCGGGAGGGGTACGCGCTGGTGCAGCAGATCGGGGTCGGTGAGGTCGAACCCGTCGGGCAGCGCTGGACAGGGCATGGGCGACTCCCGTCATTCTGACGGACCATCAGGAATTGCCGTGAAGGTAGTAACGGGTTCTACAAGTGGCAAGGGGCGCGGCGCCCCCAATTACGTGCGGAGTTCGTGCAGATCGCGGCTTCGGAGGCTGCAAGACCCTTGCGGCGCGACGGCCTCGCTCAGCAAACTGCACGCAGAACTAGAACGCGTACTAGTTCAGCGTGGCGGGTGGGCCGGGACGCCCGCGCCGCGCGGGTGAGCTGGGCCTGATCCGCCGGACAGGCCCGAGGAGAGGAACTCCCATGGCCGCGGAACCCGTGATCGTCGAAGCCGTACGCACCCCCATCGGCAAGCGCGGTGGCGCGCTCGCCCATCTGCACCCCGCCTATCTCCTGGGCGAGACCTACCGTGAACTCCTCGGCCGCACCGGCATCCACGCCGACTGCGTCGAGCAGATCGTCGGAGGCACGGTGACCCACGCGGGCGAGCAGTCGATGAACCCCGCGCGCACGGCCTGGCTCACCATGGGGCTTCCGTACGAGACGGCCGCGACGACGGTCGACTGTCAGTGCGGGTCCTCGCAGCAGGCCTCGCACATGGTCGCCAACATGGTCGCGGCGGGAGTGATCGACGTCGGGATCAGCTGCGGGGTCGAGGCGATGTCGCGGGTGCCGCTCGGGTCCGGGTCCAAGCACGGGCCGGGGAAGCCGTTCCCGGACGAGTGGAACGTGGATCTGCCGAATCAGTTCGAGGCGGCGGAGAGGATCGCGCGGAACCGGGGTCTGACGCGGGAGAACGTCGACTCGCTCGGACTGATCTCGCAGGAGCGGGCCGGGGCCGCGTGGTCGGAGGAGCGCTTCAAGCGCGAGACGTTCGCCGTGCAGGTGCCCACGACGGAGGAGGAACAGCGGGCCGGGCAGGGCATGTGGCGGCTGGTCGACCGGGACGAAGGGCTGCGCGACACGTCCATGGAGGCGCTGGCCGGACTGAAGCCGGTGATGCCGACGGCGGTCCACACGGCGGGCAACTCGTCACAGATCTCGGACGGGGCCGCCGCGATCATGTGGGCGTCCAAACGGATGGCGCGTGCGCTGAAGCTGCGGCCACGGGCGCGGATCGTGGCGCAGGCACTGGTCGGGGCGGACCCGCACTTCCACCTGGACGGGCCGATCGACGCCACGCGGGCGGTGCTCGGGAAGGCGGGCATGTCGCTGAAGGACATCGACCTCGTCGAGATCAACGAGGCGTTCGCCTCCGTGGTGCTGAGCTGGGCGCAGGTCTTCGAGCAGGACCTGGGGAAGGTGAACGTGAACGGGGGCGCGATCGCCCTCGGGCATCCGGTCGGGGCCACGGGGGCGCGGCTCATCACGACCGCGCTGCATGAACTGGAGCGGCGCGACAAGGAGTTCGCGCTGATCACGATGTGTGCGGGCGGCGCGCTGGCCACCGGGACGATCATCCAGCGGTTGTAGACACCCGCCTTCGGCTGCGCCGTCTCACTCCCGCCCCGACGCGGTCAGCGCGAACACCCCCGCCATCACCGCCGCGATCACCAGCGGAATGCCCAGGCCGTGGTGGATCACCAGCCACGCGCCGAGCAGGGCGCCGGCGAACATCGCGACCACGGAGGCGGTGCGGCGGGGGGAACGGGGGTGGGCGCCGCCGCCCGCCACGCGGGAGTCGGAGGCGAGGCCCGTCAGCGTCATCGTCAGCACCGTCGTCGTCAGATCGGGCACGCCGAGCTTGCGGACCGTGGCGTTGCGCAGACCCATCGCGAAGGCCGTGAGGGCGATCAGTGTGTACTTCGTGCCCGTGGCGCCCGGCGCCGCGAAGGCCACCGCCGAGGCCGCGCCGACCAGTACCGCCTCCACGGCGAGCGTGCCCCGCGCCCAGGCCCGGCGGGAGCCGCCGCCGAACCGCACCGCGACGCGTCCCCCGGCCACCGCGCCCACCAGGAAGGAGACCAGCGAGGTCAGCGTGTGGGGCACCGAGAAGCCCGGCGCCCCCGCGGCGGCGAAGCCCAGCACCACCACGTTGCCGGTCATGTTCGCCGTGAAGACGTGCCCGAGCCCCAGATAGCTCACGGCGTCGATCAGCCCGCTGACCACGGTCAGCCCCAGCAGCACCGTCACCAGGCGCAGCCCGCGTGCCTCCGGGTCGTGCGGCTGCGTCTCAGTGCTCTCTGCGCTCATGGAACCTCCGGTCGGCGGGGACGGGCACGGTGCACTCAAGTCCACCCATGACGCGGGGGACTCTCGGATGTCGGGGTGAAGAGCGCGTCCCTAGCGTCAGGGGCATGAGAGACGACACGCGCAAAACCCATGAAACACGGACCAGTTGGCGGACCAGGAGGGGACTCGCCGGAGGGGCGGCCCTGCTGCTCACCGGGATCGCCGTGGCACCCGTCGCCGCGGCCGGGGAGCGCTCCGCCCCGGGGACCCGGCGCGGCGCACTCGTCTCCGTCACCCCCGTCGCCGACCGCGACGCGGGAGAGGTCAGGGCGTTCCTCGCCGGGCGCGACATCGCCACCGACTCCGTGCGCTACGGCGTCCGGGCGTACCGGCTGACGTACCGGACCGTCGACCCGTACGGGAAGCCCACCACGGCCACCGGGCTGCTCACGCTCCCGGCCGGCGGCGGTCACCGGCTCGACCTCGTGTCCGACACGCACGGCACGATGGTCAACCGCGGCTACGCGCCCTCGGCGGGCGACGACTTCGGGCGCGTGCCGTCCTATCTGAACGCCGGCGCGGGCCGCGCCGTGGCCGCACCCGACTACCTGGGCCTGGGTGAGGGTCCCGGCCGGCACCCCTATATGGACACCCGTTCCTCGGTGACGGCGTCCGTCGACATGCTGCGCGCCTCCCGCACCGCGGCCCGGCAGCTGGGCCGGCCGCTCACCGGCGACGTCTACGCGACCGGCTTCTCCCAGGGCGGCCAGGTGGCCATGGCGCTGGGCCGGGCGCTGCGACAGGGCGCCGACCACACCTTCCGGCTGAAGGCCCTCGCGCCCATCAGCGGCCCGTACGACCTGGAGGGCCAGGAGATCCCGGCGCTGTACGACGGCCGGGTCAACGACGTCAGCGGCGTCTTCTACACCTCGTACTGGCTGGTCGCCCAGAACCGGCTGCACTCGATCTACCAGGACCCGGCCGAGGTGTTCCGCGCGCCCTACGCGAGCCGGGTCGAGGGCCTGTACGACGGGACGCACGAGGAGGAGGAGATCGTCACGGCGCTGCCGCGCTCGGTGAAGGAACTGCTCACGCCCGCCTTCTACGAGCGGATGCGGCACCCCACGGGCGGCCTGCTGGCGGCGATGCGGGTCAACGACCACACCTGCGACTGGAAGCCGGACGTGCCGGTGCGGCTGTACACGGGGACGGGTGACACCGACGTACCCATCGGGAACACGCACAGCTGCGTGGCGCAACTGGCGGAACGGGGGAAGCGGGCGCGGCTGGTGAACCAGGGGGACGTGGACCACTTCGGCGTGTTCAAGGAGTCGGCGCCCCAGGTGGTGCGGTGGTTCGACGCCGTACGGGACTGACGGCGGGCAGACCGAAGGCGGTGGCCCAGGGGATCAGGGGCCACCGCCTTCGGCGTATGGGGGACGGGCTTCGGCTGATCAGTACCAGCCGTTGGCCTGCCAGAAGCTCCAGGCGGCGGTCGGGCTGCCGTAGCGGGAGTTCATGTAGTCCAGGCCCCACTTGATCTGGGTGGCCGGGTTGGTCTTCCAGTCGGCGCCGGCGGACGCCATCTTCGACGCGGGCAGCGCCTGGACCAGGCCGTAGGCGCCGGAGGAGGAGTTCGTGGCGGCGGGGTTCCAGCCGCTCTCGTGCTCGACGATCTTGCTGAAGGCGTTGTACTGCGCGGCGTCCGGAATCATCTTGTGCGCGACCGCCTGGGCGGAGGAGCCCGAGGTGGGGGTGGCGGCCTGGGCGGGAGCCGCGGCGAACACCATGCCGGTCGTGGCGGCGGCCACGGCGAAACCGGCGAGGGCCTTCTTCGGGGACGCGATGCGGCGGATGACGGAGACGGTCACGCGGAGAGCCTTTCTTCGGGAACAAGGAGTCGCACGCTTGCCCACTCCACCCGGAGGAGGAGGAGGTGTACGTCGGCGCCGCGGCCCGTGAGGGCTCGTCGGCGCCTGGCGACTGCTCCAGAGAAACAGGTCGGAAACACGTCCGCAATGACCCCTTTTACTAGTGGTGGTCGCATCCGCGGCAAAGGTCACCTGTGTGACGAGGCTCTCAATCCCCAGGTCAGAGGCTGTTAGGACGCGTCCATGTCACCGAATCTCGCTACGACCGAGCTTCGTAGGGGACCTAGGTCCTGTGGGCTGGTTCACGTCTGGGGTCACGCACCGCGTGCGGGGGGCTACGGGGTGCGATCGTCGGGTGTGACGGGGGCCGCACTTCGGCCCGGTTCGAATGTGACCGGGCTCTCGAAAGCCGCCCGCCGGGTGGCCCGGCGCAGCGCCTTGAGGAGGGTCGGGCCCAGGGCGAGGGTCAGCACGACGGTGACGACGGCCCGGCCCAGGTCCCAGCCGAGGGAGGTGGCCAGGCAGTACGCGAGGAAGCGGGCGAGGTTGCCGCCGAGGCCGTCGTGCGGATCGAACGCGACGGTCGAGGCCAGCGAGTCCATGAAGGGCCAGCCCGCGAGGTTCATGACGGTGCCGTACGCGAAGGCGGCGACGAACCCGTACGCCGCGAGCATGCCCACCTCGCCGCGCCCCCGCAGCCTCCCCCAAGCTCTCGGCTTCGCTCGAGCAGGGGGGACCCCCATCGGTCCCGGAAGCAGTCCGGCCCCCATGGCGAACCACCCCATGGACAGCATCTGGAACGGCATCCACGGCCCGACCCCGCCGGTCAGCAGCGCGGACGCGAACATCGTGATCGCGCCGAGCACGAATCCGAACCCCGGCCCGAGCACCCGTCCGCTCAGCACCATCAGGAAGAACATGGGCTCGATCCCCGCGGTGCCGGCGCCGATGGGCCGCAGGGCGGCGCCGGTCGCGGCGAGCACGCCCAGCATGGCGACGGCCTTGGGCCCGAGCCCCGACTCGGAGATCGTCGCCGTCACGACCCCGACCAGCAGCACGAGCAGCCCGGCGAACAACCAGGGAGCGTCCTGTGCGTGGGCGCTGAGCTGCGAACCCGGCCCGGCGACCAGGGGCCAGCCGAAACCGGCGACGCCCACCGCGCTGACCAGGGCGAGGGCGGCTATGGAGCGGGGGCCCAGGCGGATGGGCCGGGACTGGATCTGGGGCCGGGGCTGGGGCCGGGGCTGGGAATGCGCCTGAGAATGTGCCTGGGGGAGGGGCTCGGCGGGGTGCCGGTTCATGCGAGTGCCTCCCGGACCTGGGTGACGGTGAGCCAGTGCTGCGGGGCCAGGATCTTCGTCACCTGGGGGGCGAACGACGGTGACGCGACGACCACCTCGGCCGTCGGGCCGTCGGCGACGACCTCGCCGGCCGCGAGGATCACCACCCGGTGGGCGAGTTCCGCCGCCAGCTCCACGTCATGGGTGGCCAGGACGATGGCGTGCCCGTCGGCGGCGAGCGCGCGCAGCAGCGTGACCAGGCGGCCCTTCGCCGCGTAGTCGAGGCCGCGGGTCGGTTCGTCGAGCAGCAGCAGCGGGGGGCGGGCGGTGAGGACGACGGCCAGGGCGAGGGCCAGCCGCTGCCCTTCCGACAGATCCCGCGGGTGCGTGCCGTCGGCGACACCGGGCAGCAGTTCGGACACCAGTGCCCGGCAGGTGCCCGGCTCGGCGCCCGCGTCGCCGTCCGCCGCCACGCACTCGGCGGCGACCGTGTCCGCGTACAGCAGATCCCGCGGCTCCTGCGGTACGAGGCCCACGCGGCGTACGAGGTCGCGCGGGGCCGTGCGGTGCGGTACCGCGCCGCCCACCCGTACGGACCCGCCGGCCGGTGGGACGAGCCCGACGAGGGCCCCGAGCAGGGTGGACTTCCCGGCGCCGTTGCGGCCCATCAGGGCGATGATCTCGCCGGGGGAGGCGGTGAGGTCGACGCGGCGGAGGGCTTCGACCCGACCGCGACGGACCGCGAGGGCTTCGACGGCGGCCACGGGGAGGGCGGCCGACGGGACGGGAGCGCGCTTGCGGAGGAGGCGGGGGCGGCGGGGACGCGAGGGGGAAGGGGCGGGGGCCGCCGTTGCCGTTGCCGTTGCCGTCGGTGTGGGTGTCTCCGTTGCCGCCAGCCGCTCCCGCAGCGCGCCCGCGCGGCGCCGGGCGTCCCGCACCGTCAGGGGCAGCGGGGACCAGCCGGCCAGCCGGCCCAGGTCCACCACCGGCGGGTACACCGGGGAGGCCGCCATCACCTCGGGCGGGGTGCCGAGGGTCAGCGGGGCGCCCGGCGCCGGCAGCAGGGCCACCCGGTCCGCGTACTGCACGACCCGTTCCAGCCGGTGCTCGGCCATCAGGACCGTCGTACCGAGATCGTGGACGAGGCGCTGGAGGACCGCGAGGACCTCCTCGGCCGCCGCCGGGTCCAGCGCGGACGTCGGCTCGTCGAGGACCAGGACCTTCGGGTGCGGGGTGAGGACCGAGCCGATCGCGACGCGCTGCTGCTGGCCGCCGGAGAGGGTGGAGATCGGCCGGTCGCGCAGTTCGGCGAGCCCCAGCAGGTCCAGGGTCTCCTCGACCCGGCGCCGCATCACGTCCGGCGCGATCCCCAACGACTCCATGCCGTAGGCGAGTTCGTCCTCGACCGTGTCCGTCACGAAGTGGGACAGGGGATCCTGCCCCACCGTGCCCACCACGTCCGCGAGTTCGCGCGGCTTGTGCGTGCGCGTGTCCCGCCCGGCGACGGTCACCCGGCCGCGCAGGGTGCCGCCCGTGAAGTGCGGCACCAGACCGCTCACCGCGCCGAGCACCGTCGACTTGCCGACCCCGGACGGGCCGACCAGCAGCACCAGTTCACCCTCCGGGACCGTGAAGTCCACACCCCGGACGGTCGGTTCGGCCGCCCCGTCGTACGTCACCGAGACGTCCTCGAAGCGGATCATGCGGACTCCTTCGGAGCGGGCGAGACGAAGGCGGGGAGCAGACCGAGCAGGATCGCCGCCGCGGGCAGGAGGGGGAGCGCCGGCGCCGTCAGGGGTACGACACCGGGGTGCAGGGCGGCCGGGTCGTACGCGGCGGAGACGATCAGCAGCGCCGCCACCGCGACCCCGCACCCCGCGACCAGCCACGCCCGTACGCCCCACACGTCCGGCCGGTAGCGCGTGCGCAGGGAGCGGCGGCCGCCCAGCCACAGACCGCCGAGCGCCGCGGCGAGGCCGGCGCCCAGCACGGGCAGACCGTAGCCGCCGCCCTCCGCGGTCAGCAGTCCGTACGTGCCCGCGCAGACGCCGACCAGACCGCCCAGCGTCAGCGCGGCCGTCGTGCGGCGCACGGCGGGCGGGACCTCGGCACTGCGGCCGTAGCCGCGCGCGTCCATCGCCGCCGCGAGGGCGACCGAACGTTCCAACGCGCCCTCCAGGACCGGGAGTCCGACGTGCAGCAGACCGCGCAGCCCCCGGTCCGGGCGGCCGCGCAGCCGACGGGCCGCCCGCAGCCGCTGGGCGTCGGCGATCAGGTTCGGGGCGAAGGTCAGCGCGACGACCACGGCGACTCCGGCCTCGTACAGGGCGCCCGGGAGCGACTTGAGCAGGCGCGCCGGGTTCGCGAGGGTGTTGGCGGCGCCCACGCAGATGAGGAGCGTGGCCAGCTTCAGACCGTCGTACAGGGCGAAGACCAGCCCCTCCGCGGTGACCCGGCCGCCGACGCGGATGCCCTGGGCCCAGTGCGGGAGCGGGACTTCGGGGAGCACGACGACGGTGTGCGTGCCGGGGATGGGGGAGCCGAGGAAGACGGCGAAGCCGAGGCGGATGCCGAGGACGGCGAGCGCGAGTCTGACGAAGGCGTTGTAGGAGCGGGCCCAGGGGGCGCTGGTGCGCCGGGCCGCGACGACGTAGGCGGACACGGCGACGAGGAGGGCGAGCAGCAGGGGGTTGGTGGTGCGGGAGGCGGCGGTGCCCAGGCCGAGGGCCCAGAGCCACCAGGCCCCCGGGTGGAGGGCGTTGGTCCGGTTCGCCGTCGGCTGCGCCCATCGGTCCCGCCGCGCGCGGCGGCGGTCCGCGGCGGTGGCGGCAGTCATGGTCCCCACCTCGTCTCAGCCCCGCCGGCGCCGGGCCCGCCAGATGGCCGCGGCGCCCAGCAGCGCCACCGCCGCCACGCCCGCGAGCAGCCCCACCGACGGACCGGGCCGCGGCGCGTTCTTGTCGGACGTGGCCGTGGGCTCGTCGGACGTGGCCGTCGGCTCCTTGGCCGTCGGCTCCTTGGGCGTCGTCACCTGCTCGCCGCAGCCCGTCCGCGGATAGCCCGCGATGGCGCACAGCAGCGCGTTCGTGTCGTAGCGCAGGGGCCGTGCCACCGCGGCCAGGGCGTCCGCCGTCGTCGCGTCGTCGGGTATGCGGGCGCAGGCCGTACGCGGCGCCGAAGGGGTCTCGCCCCGCGGGGCGTCAGCGCGCGTGCCGAAGTCGAGGACCAGCGCCACCCGCTTCCTGCCCTCCCGCGCGGGCGTCCTCGCGCAGATCACGGCGAAGCCCGCCGTCCCGCGCGGTTTCGCCGAGTCCTGCGAGTCGGCGCTGACCGAGAAGCGGAAGCCCTGGACGTCGCCGTCGGAGGGGCGTGCGGTGGACGGCCCCTGGGTCGCGTACGTCCAGCTGCCGCCGACGCGGTCCCAGAAGGACCAGTAGCGGTAGCCGGTGGCCCCCGCCCGGCCCGCGTCGCCGAGGACCAGCAGGAGCACGGCCAGGACCAGGGCGGACGTCCCGCGGAGGCTCACAGCTGCTGCCTCTTGTTGCGGCGGGAGAGCAGGAACCCGATGCCGATGCCGGCGACGAGGCAGACGCCGACGAGCCACCAGACGTTGAACGCGCTCTTGTGGTCGACCTTCTTCGCGTCGGGCTCGGACGCGGCCGAGTCGCGGGACGGCGCCTGCGCCGCCGGACCCGTCGCGCCGAGCTTCTCGACGAGGTCCACCCCGCCGAAGTCGCGTGGCTGGGCGCCCGCCGCGCGCGCCGCGAAGATCAGCTGCGCGTACGCGGCCGGACCGGCCTTCGCCGCCCAGACACCGGAGTTCTTCTCCAGCCAGGCGAGCGGCCCGGCGGTGGCCGACGTCGACCCGGCGGCGGCCAGGGCGACGACCGCGTCCGCGGTGTTGCCGTAGTCCGGCTGGGGCTTGGCGCCGGGCATCGCGGACTTCAGGTAGGGCGCCTTGGCCAGGGACGCGGCGAGATAGGAGGCGCCGTTGTGCGCCGCGTCCGCGGGCGTGAAGGAGTCACCGGAGGCGCACTCGGATCCCTTGGACTGCCCGGATGCCTTGGACTCCCCGGACCCCTTGGACGCCTTGCCGGCCGCCTCGATGACGAAGCCCTTGCCCAGGCTGCCGACCACGCCGGCCGCCGTCGCGTCCGCGTTCGCCGCGAGGGCGCCCTTCTTGTCGGGCTGGAAGGCGAACGCGCCGCCGCCGGTCTTGTCGCACGGCACGGAGAGCGCGAGCAGGGCGTCGTAGGGCGACTTCCCGTTCTTCACCTGCTTCTTCGGCTCGTCGCCCGCGGCGGCCAGCGCGCCGATCACCACGGACGTCGAGTTCGCGTCGCTCGCGCCACCGGCCGTGTACCCCCAGCCGCCGTCCTTGTTCTGCACGTCCTTCAGCCAGCGCACGGCCTGGCCGACCTCGGCGTCGTGTCCGCCCAGTGCCGCCAGCGCCTGCACCGCCGCCGCCGTGCTGTTGGTGTCGACCATCGTCTTGGCGTCGCACTTCGCGCTCGCGTCCGCGCGGTACGGCGCGAAGGCGCCGCTCGCGCACTGCTGCCCGGTCAGCCAGTCCACCGCCTTGGCGGCCGGCCGCACCCCCACCGTGTGCTGGGCGAGCAGCGCGAGCGACTGGCGCCAGACACCGTCGTACGTCGGGTCCGTGGAGCCGTACAGGGCGGAGGGGAAAGCCCGCGACGGTGACGCGGACGGTGACGCGTCGTCGGCAAGGGCGACCGGGGCGGTGGCGCCGCCGATCACGGCGGTGAGGGCCAGTACCGCTGCGCTGCGGCGAACTATCATGATCGGCGGATGCCTCTCCCTGGGAGGGGCCGGGCGCGCGGGCGCACTGAGGCAACCGGGCGGCTCCGACCCCGTGAACCTCGACGGTGCCGGTCATCGGCGGGCTGCCGGTGACCTGAGCCGGTCACGTCCTGTGCGGGGCAGTCCGGCTCACCGCGCGAGCGGCATACGGTTGCGGGTCAGCGCCGGATTTGCACCGGCTTCCCCCCGTACGGGTGTGATGACGACGCGCTCACTCTACCGGCCCGTACGAGCGGACCTGAGGGCCGCCTGTGAGTGGCCGTCCCGCGGATCACACCGCCACGTACGTCCCCGGATCACACCGCCACGTACGTCACCGGGTCGCTCCCCGGTACCGCCTCCGCGCGCCCCAGTTTGACCAGGCGGCGTACATGGGCCTCGGCCTCCGAGACCGCGATGTTCCGTGAGCCGTGGGGGATGTGCTCCCAGGGCCGGTTCCACTCCATGCGCTCGGCGAGCTGCCAGGGCGTGAGCGGGGTGTCCAGGAGGGTGAGCAGTCCGGTCAGCCGCTCCTCGTGGTGCGTGAGCAATTCCCGTACGCGGGCGGGCGCGTCGGTGAAGGCGTGCTGGTGGGCCGGGAGCACCTCGGCGGGCCCGAGCCGGCCGACGCGCTCCAGGGAGTCGAGATAGTCGCCGAGGGGATCAGTGACCGTGGTGTCGTCCGGGTCCTCGTACAGGCCGATGTGCGGGGTGATCCGGGGGAGGAGATGGTCGCCGGAGAACAGGCGTCCGTGGCCGGGGAGTTGAGCGGGATGCTCCTCCTCCAGGTGGAGGCACACATGTCCGGGGGTGTGCCCCGGTGTCCAGATCGCGCGCAGTCGGCGGCCGGGGAGGCCGACGAGGTCGCCGGGGACGATCTCGCGGTCGGGGAGCGCGGGGGACAGGCCCGGCAGAGCGCGCGGACGGGCGGCGCGCAGGGGCGCCACGTGCGCCTCGGGGGCGCCGGCCGCCATGAGCTTGGCGGTCATGTAGGAGAACCAGCGCTCGGGGCGGGCCTCGCGGGTGCGCCGCACCACCGCGGTGTCCGCCGCGTGCATCGCGATCCAGGCCCCGGACATTTCGCGCACCCGGCCCGAGAGGCCGTGGTGGTCGGGGTGGTGATGGGTGATGACCACCCCGTGGATCTCGGCGGCCGAGGTGCCGCACGCCGTCAGGCCCTCGGTGAGGGTGTCCCAGGAGGCGGGGTCGTCCCAGCCCGTGTCGATCAGGACCGGTCCGCGGTCGGTGTCGACGACGTACACGAGCGTGTGGCCGAGGGGATTGTCCGGGATGGGGACCTTGATGGACCGTACGCCTCCGCCGTGGTCGGACACCTGCGCCATGGGCTCCCCAATCGCCGCGTTCCGGTCACTATAACTAGAACACGTTTCGATGGGAGCCCGGGTCGACCGTTCCGTGCCCCGTCCGGTCCGCACCCTGTCCGGTCCGTGGACTCCGTCGGCCGGAACTGGTATCAGTCTTCCTATCTGATGGGTCGTCAGAGAAGCTCGTCGGAGAAGCGTCGGAGTGCGTCCCGGGAGGCAGTCGGCCATGACCGAGCTCGTGGAACACGGACAGCTGTTCATCGGCGGGGTGTTGGCGGACCCGCTGGGCAAGGACGTCATCGAGGTGATCTCCCCGCACACCGAGGAGGTCATCGGACGGGTGCCGCACGCCTCCACGGCGGACGTGGACCGCGCGGTCGCCGTCGCGCGCAAGGCGTTCGACGAGGGCCCCTGGCCGCGCGCGACCCTCGACGAGCGCATCGAGGTCGTCACCCGGATCAAGGACGCCATCGCGGTACGGCACGAGGAGATCGCCCGGGTCATCTCCTCCGAGAACGGTTCGCCGTACTCCTGGAGCGTCCTCGCGCAGGCCCTCGGCGCGATGATGGTGTGGGACGCGGCGATCACGGTCGCGCGGAACTTCACCTACGAGGAGACCCGCGACGGAGTCCTCGGGAAGATCGTGGTGCGGCGCGAGCCGGTGGGCGTGGTCGCGGCCGTGGTCCCGTGGAACGTGCCGCAGTTCGTCGCCGCCGCCAAGCTCGCCCCCGCGCTGCTGACCGGCTGCACGGTCGTACTGAAGCCGTCGCCCGAATCGCCCCTGGACGCCTATCTGCTGGGCGAGATCGCCCGGGAGGCCGGGCTGCCGGAAGGCGTGCTGTCGATCCTGCCGGCGGACCGCGAGGTGAGCGAGTACCTGGTCGGGCACCCCGGGATCGACAAGGTCTCCTTCACGGGATCGGTGGCCGCGGGCAGGCGCGTGATGGAGGTCGCCTCCCGCAATCTCACCCGGGTGACCCTGGAGCTGGGCGGCAAGTCGGCGGCGGTGGTCCTGCCGGACGCGGACATCACGACCTCGGTGCCGGGGATCGTCTCCGCGGCCTGGATGAACAACGGGCAGGCCTGCGTGGCCCAGACGCGCATCCTCGTTCCGCGCTCGCGCTACGACGAGTTCGCGGACGCGTTCGCGGCGGCGGCGAGCGCCCTGGTGGTCGGTGACCCGCTGGACCCGGCGACCCAGGTCGGCCCGCTGGTGGCGAGGCGGCAGCAGCGGCGCAACCTCGACTACATCCGCATCGGCCAGGAGGAGGGCGCCAAGATCCTGACGGGCGGCGGGCGTCCACCGGGACTCGACCGCGGCTGGTACGTGGAGCCGACCCTCTTCGGCGACGTCGACAACTCCATGCGGATCGCGCGGGAGGAGATCTTCGGGCCGGTCATCTGCCTGCTGCCCTACGGCGACGAGACCGAGGCCGTGAAGATCGCCAACGACTCCGACTACGGGCTGAGCGGCAGTGTCTGGACGGCCGACGTGGAGCACGGCATCGACGTCGCACGCCGGGTCCGTACGGGCACGTACTCCGTGAACACCTTCAGCCTCGACATGCTCGGCCCGTTCGGCGGCTACAAGAACTCGGGTCTCGGGCGGGAGTTCGGGCCCGAGGGGTACGGCGAGTTCCTGGAGCACAAGATGATCCACCTGCCGGCCGGGTACGAGGCTCCCACGGGCGTGGAGGGGGCCGGGGCCTGATGGGCGACCGCTGGCACATCGAGGTCGACCGCTCCGTCTGCATCGGCTCCGCCCAGTGCGTCCACCACGCCTCCGTCGCCTTCCGCCTCGACTCCGCCCGGCAGTCCCGGCCGGCCGAACCGGAGACCGACGCCAACGAGCAGATCCTGGCGGCGGCGGAGAGCTGCCCCGTGGAGGCGATCGTCATCAGGGTGCTGGGGAGCGGGGAGCCGGTGTTCCCACCGGAGGAGTGAGCGGTTCCGCGTCCGCGGCCAAGGGTCGATTCCGTCGGCCGGTCCACGGCCGGGGTTTCCTTTGGCCGGTCTGCGGCCGGGGCTTCTTTCGGTCGGTCCGTGGCGAGGGTTTCCTTCGGCTGGTCTGCGGCGAGGGTTTCCCTCGGCCGGGCAGCGGCGAGGGCTTCCCTCGGCTGGTCCGCGGTCACGGTTTCCCTCGGCCGGGCCGCGGCCACGGTTTCCTCGGCCGGTCGCCGGCTACGGCGTCTCGTCGGCTTCCGTCAGGTCGATCAGGCGGCACACCGTCTCGATGTCTATCTTCACCTGGGCGATCGAGGCGCGGCCGGACAGCCAGGTGATGAGGGCCGAGTGCCAGGTGTGCTCGATGACGCGGACGGCCGAGAGCTGCTCGGGCGTGGGGTCGTCCAGACCCATCGCGTCCAGGATGATCACCGTCGTCTGCCGGGACACCTGATCGACCTCGGGGGAGACGCTGCGGTCCGCGAACGTCAGGGCGCGGACCATCGCGTCGGCCAGATGCGGCTCCCGCTGCAACGCGCGAAACGCCCGCATCAGCGTCTCGGCCACCCGCTCGGCCGCCGTGTCCCCGGCCGGCGGCTTCTTGCGCAGCGTGCCGTGCATGTGCTCCAGCTGAGCCTGCATCGTGGCCACCAGCAGATGCACCTTGGAGGGGAAGTAGCGGTACAGCGTGCCCAGCGCCACCTGCGAGGACTCCGCGACCTCACGCATCTGCACCGCGTCGAAGCCGCCCCGGCTGGCCAGTTGCGCGCTCGCGTGCAGGATCCGGCGGCGGCGCGCCTCCTGCCGCTCCGTCAGCGGCGGCGAGGCGGGCTGAACGGCCGGTCGTGCGGCTCTGGCTCCGGTACTGGCTTCCACCTTGGCTTCCGCAGGCATGGGTCCCGTTCCGTGGGGGTCAGCTGGAGGAGAGATCCCACAGCATGGCAGGGCCGTCCGTCGTGGCGCGAATCACCTGATCCACCGCTCACACCGGCGCTACCTGCCGGTAGATTCAATGCTCCTCGAACGATCAAGTCTGAAACTTGTTCTAGATTAGCGTCCCGGCGTAATCTCGCGGGAACGTGCAGGGAGAAGGGGGCCGTAAGTGACCGCTGAGGCCATGGAGGCGGGTCCCCAGGAGGGCTCGGCCGCTGACGGCGACGTGCCGTTGCGCATCGCGCTCCTCACTTACAAGGGCAACCCGTTCTGCGGCGGCCAGGGCGTCTACGTACGACACCTCTCGCGCGAGCTGGCCCGCCTCGGCCACCGGGTCGAGGTCATCGGCTCCCAGCCCTACCCGGTGCTGGACGAAGGCCTGCCCGGCCTGAGCCTCACCGAACTGCCCAGCCTCGACCTGTACCGCCAGCCGGATCCCTTTCGCACCCCCGGGCGTGGCGAGTACCGGGACTGGATCGACGCCCTCGAGGTCGGCACGATGTGGACCGGCGGCTTCCCCGAGCCCCTGACCTTCTCGCTGCGCGCCCGCCGCGAGCTGCGCGCCCGCCGCGGCGACTTCGACGTCGTGCACGACAACCAGACCCTCGGCTACGGCCTGCTGGGCGACGTCGGCGCACCGCTGGTCACCACCATCCACCACCCCATCACCGTGGACCGGCAGTTGGAGCTGGACGCGGCCGAGGGCTGGCAGCGCAAGGCGTCCGTACGCCGCTGGTACGCGTTCACCCGCATGCAGAAGCGGGTGGCGCGCCGGCTGCCGTCGGTCCTCACCGTCTCCGGCACCTCCCGCCAGGAGATCGTCGACCACCTGGGTGTCTCCCAGGACCACGTCCACGTCGTGCACATCGGCGCCGACACCGACCTCTTCTCGCCCGATCCCGCGGTGCCCCAGGTGCCGGGCCGGATCGTCACCACCTCCAGCGCGGACGTGCCGCTCAAGGGGCTGGTCTTCCTCATCGAGGCGCTGGCGAAGGTACGGACCGAGCACCCCGGGGCGCACCTCGTCGTCGTCGGCAAGCGCGCCGAGGACGGCCCCGTCGCCCAGGCCATCGAGCGGTACGGGCTGCACGGCGCCGTCGAGTTCGTGAAGGGCATCTCGGACGCGGAACTCGTCGCCCTCGTACGGTCGGCGGAGGTCGCGTGCGTGCCTTCGCTGTACGAGGGGTTCTCGCTGCCGGCCGCGGAGGCGATGGCGACGGGTACGCCGCTGGTGGCCACGACCGGCGGCGCGATCCCGGAGGTCGCGGGCCCGGACGGAGAGACGTGCCTGGCGGTGCCGCCGGGCGACGCGGGGGCGCTGGCCGCCGGGCTGAGCCGGCTCCTGGGCGACCCGGCGCTGCGGACGCGGCTCGGCTCCGCCGGGCGGGAACGGGTGCTGGCGCGGTTCACATGGGCGAAGGCCGCCGAGGGCACGGCGGCCCACTACCGCGAGGCGATCGCCCGCTCCACGGCCCCGGCAGGCGCGGGCCGCACCGCCGTGGCCGTAGGCACCGCAACAGCGGCGGGTCCCGTGAAGGCGGCGGGTGCCATGAAGGCGGCGGGTGCCGGAACAGCAGACGGCGCGGCAGCTGAAGAAGCAGAAGAAATAGTCGTATCCGATCGCGAAAGCAGGGCCACGTGCTGACCGTCGACTTCTCCCGGTTCCCGCTCGCCCCGGGCGACCGCGTGCTGGACCTCGGCTGCGGAGCCGGCCGGCACGCGTTCGAGTGCTACCGGCGTGGGGCCCAGGTCGTCGCGCTCGACCAGAACGCGGAGGAAATCCGCGAGGTCGCCAAGTGGTTCGCGGCGATGAAGGAGGCCGGCGAGGCGCCCGCCGGAGCCACCGCGACGGCCATGGAGGGCGACGCCCTCGCGCTGCCGTTCCCGGACGCCTCCTTCGACGTCGTGATCATCTCCGAGGTCATGGAGCACATCCCCGACGACAAGGGCGTGCTCGCCGAGATGGTGCGGGTGCTGAAGCCTGGCGGCCGGATCGCCATCACCGTCCCGCGCTACGGCCCCGAGAAGGTCTGCTGGACCCTGTCGGACGCCTACCACGAGGTCGAGGGCGGCCACATCCGCATCTACAAGGCGGACGAACTGCTCGCCAAGATAAGGGAAGCCGGCCTCAAGCCCTACGGCACGCACCACGCCCACGCGCTGCACTCGCCGTACTGGTGGCTGAAGTGCGCGTTCGGCGTCGACAACGACAAGGCGCTGCCCGTGCGGGCGTACCACAAGCTGCTGGTCTGGGACATCATGAAGAAACCGCTGGCCACCCGGGTCGCCGAGCAGGCGCTGAACCCGCTGATCGGCAAGAGCTTCGTGGCGTACGCCACCAAGCCGCACCTGCCCGTCGACGCCGCCGCGGTGGACGCTTCGTGACGACGCCCCGGACAGAACACCTCGTCCTGCCCGGGGTCCTCACCGCAGAGGAGGCCGGCGCCACCGTGCGCGGCATCCTCGGGGTGCAGCGGCCGGACGGCGCCATACCGTGGTTCCGTGGACACCACCTCGACCCGTGGGACCACACCGAGGCCGCGATGGCGCTCGACGCGGCCGGGGAGCACGAGGCGGCGGAGCGCGCGTACACCTGGCTGGCCGCCCACCAGAACGGCGACGGCTCCTGGTACGCGGCCTACGCCGACGGGGACTTCGAGGACGTCACCGACCGAAGCCGGGAGACCAACTTCTGCGCCTACGTCGCGGTGGGCGTGTGGCACCACTACCTCGCGACCGGCGACGACACGTTCCTGGACCGGATGTGGCCGACGGTGTACGCGGCCGTGGAGTTCGTGCTGCGGCTTCAGCAGCCGGGCGGCCAGATCGGCTGGAAGCGGGAGGACGACGGAAAGGCCGTCGACGACGCGCTGCTCACCGGCAGCTCGTCGATCCACCAGGCGCTGCGCTGCGCGCTCGCCATCGCCGAGCAGCGTGAGGAGCCGCAGCCCGACTGGGAGTTGGCGGTGGGCGCGCTGCGGCACGCGATCCGGCGGCACCCCGAGCGGTTCCTTAACAAGGACCGCTACTCGATGGACTGGTACTACCCGGTGCTGGGCGGCGCGCTGACCGGCGCGGAGGCCAAGTCCCGTGTGGAGGAGGGCTGGGAGCGCTTCGTCGTCCCCGGCCTCGGCGTCCGCTGCGTGGTCCCCAACCCGTGGGTGACCGGCGGCGAGTCGGCCGAACTCGCCCTGGCCCTGTGGGTGATGGGCGAGTCCGACCGCGCGCTGGAGATCCTCCAGTCCATCCAGCACCTGCGCGATCCGGAGACCGGCCTGTACTGGACGGGCTACGTCTTCGAGGACGAGGCCATCTGGCCCCGGGAGCTGACCAGTTGGACGGCGGGCTCCCTGCTGCTCGCCGTGGCGGCCCTGGGTGGCGACGAGGCGACATGCGCGGTCTTCAGTGGCGACCGCCTGCCGAGAGGTCTTGACCCGGACTGCTGCGAATAGGCACCCCGGTGGTGGTGCCTGGGGTGTGTGGGGTGTGTCGGTCGTGCCGCGTGCGGTCCGTCAGTGGCGGTGCATGCGGTTGGCGATGGCGTGGCCGATGAAGAGGTACACGACGGCCGCGAGCCCGTAGCCGGCCACCACGCGGGCCCATGCCTTGTCGAAGGTGAACAGGTCACGCGACCAGCCGGCCAGCCAGCTTGCCACGTCGTGGACGAACTGCACCAGGTCATTGGCCCGGTTGGCGTCCAGCAGATACATGAGGATCCACAGCCCGAGGATGACGGCCATGACGTCCGCGACGATCGCGATGACCGTCCCCGCCTGATTGGAACCGTTGCGATATCGAGGGGACATGTTCTGCGAATGGCCCCTCAATCCTGATTGAAACCTGGAACGACCCCGCCGGAGGAACCCGAACGGGTTCGCTCAGGTGGCACGGCCCTCCGCCCCGGGTGACGCTGCCGGGAGAACCGCCCACTCCCGGAGGATCCCGTGCCCGTACCCATACGGCGCCTCATCGTGGCGCTCACCCTCTGCTGCACCCTGTTCGTCGGCGCCACCGCCTGCGGCAGTGACAGCACCGATCAGCAGACCTCGGCCGCCGCGGCCACCGCTACTCCCACCGGCACCAGTTCCGCGGAGAAGCAGAAGTTCGCCAAGACCCGTTTCGTGGCGAACGCGGGGCTCGCCGCCGGGGCCACCTACCAGTGGATCGTGAAGCCCTGGAAGGCCGGGAAGTTCAAGAAGGGCGCGAAGGGCCGCAAGGTCGCGCTGGTCAAGGCGGGACTCGCGGGCGGGTTCTCGTACAACCGGCTCAAGGCGGCCCTGAAGAACGCCCAGGGCGACCCCACGCTCGCCAAGGCCGTCGCCCCGCTCACCGCGGGCATCGAGGCGCTCAAGAGCCTGCCGGCCAAGCTCCGCAAGGGCGACTCGACGGACGCGGCCGCGAACACCTACGACGACATCATCAACAAGGTGAAGGACGCGGGGAAGAGCGCGGGCGCCGAGGTGAAGGACCAGGTGCCGTCCGCATCGGAACTGACGAAGGGCTGAGCCACGCGACCGACCCTGGCCGCGGTCCCGACCCCGGCTGCGGTCCCGACCGAGGCCGCGGCCGGGGCCGGCCGCCGATGACCTGGCCGGGCCCCCGCCGAACAGCGCGCCGGCCGTCGAGCCGGGCGTCGGTCGGCCGGGCCCCCGCCGTCCCCCGGCCCCGGGCCGTGCGGCACGATGGACGGCGTCGGGTACGTACCGCAGCAGGAGGGGACCCCATGTCAGCGGCGCCCAAGCCGGAGATTCTCGCCGCCTTCGAGGCCGCCAAGGGATTCATGCCCCGCCACGAGGGCCTCGCCCTGTACGCGGCCGCGACCGAGGCGGGACGGCTCGGTCTCCCCCTCCTCGAAGTCGGCACGTACTGCGGCCGCTCCACGATCCTGCTCGCCGACGCCGCCCGCGCGGCCGGGGTCACCGCGCTCACGGTCGACCACCACCGCGGCAGCGAGGAGCAGCAGCCGGGCTGGGACTACCACGACCCGGACACGGTGGACCCGGCGCTCGGCCTGATGGACACGCTCCCCGCCTTCCGCCGCACCCTTCACACGGCGGGCCTGGAGGACCACGTGGTCGCGCTGGTCGGCCGCTCACCGCAGATCGCGAAGATCTGGGGCACCCCCCTCGGTTTCGTCTTCATCGACGGCGGTCACACGGACGCACACGCGAGCGCCGACTACGAGGGCTGGGCGCCCCATGTCGCCGACGGCGGCCTGCTGTTGATCCACGACGTGTTCCCGGACCCGAAGGACGAGTTCACCGGCCAGGCCCCGTACCGCGTCTACCTCAGGGCCCTGGAGTCCGGCGCGTTCACGGAGGTCTCGGCAACCGACTCGCTGCGCGTCCTGCGGCGAACGGGCGCAGGGATCTGAGGGCGCGGTTAGAGTCGCAGACGTGTCATACGTAGGCCCGGACTTCGATCCACCCCAGCCGCGCCGCTTCCGGCGCGCGCCCCTGACCGTCGCGCTCGCCGCGCTCGTGCCGGGCGCGCTGCTCGGCTGGCTCGTCTACGAGGCGGTGGGCGCCCCGGGCGGCGGGGACGGCTCGGACAAGGCGGCCGGGGGCACGACGTCGGCTTCGGCGTCGAAGAAGTCGTCGGCGTCGTCGTCCTCGGCGGGCGGCTCCGGGTCCCCCGCGGCCTCCGCGACGGACGACGGCGAGAAGCCGGGTACGTCGTCCTCCACGCCCGCCTCCCCGACCTCCGGGCCCGCCGCCTCCGGCCCGCTCCGGGGCAAGGTCGTCGTCATCGACCCGGGCCACAACTCCGGGAACTTCCAGCACACGGCCGACATCAACCGCAAGGTGAACATCGGAACGAACTGGAAGGAGTGCGACACCACAGGCACGTCCACCAACGCCGGTTACACCGAAGCCCGGTTCACACTCGACGTCGCGCGCCGGCTGCGCACGATCCTCCAGAAGGAGGGCGCCACCGTGAAGTTCACGCAGGACGGCGACCGCTCATGGGGCCCGTGCGTGGACGAGCGGGCCCGCATCGGCAACCGGGCGCACGCCGACGCGGTCGTCTCCATCCACGCCGACGGCTCGGCGGCGGGCAACCGAGGCTTCCACGTCATCCTGCCGGGAGCGGTGCACGGGGGCGCCGCGGACACCCGCCCGATCGTCGCCTCCTCACGCGACCTCGGCGAGCGCATCGCGGGCAACTTCGTCCGCGTCACGGGCAGCGCGCCCTCCAACTACGTGGGCGACGGCACCGGACTCGTCACGCGTGAGGACCTGGGCGGTCTCAATCTGTCAACGGTTCCCAAGGTGTTCATCGAGTGCGCCAACATGCGCGACGGCAAGGACGCGGCACGCGTGACCAGCGATGCGTGGCGGCAGAAGGCGGCGCAGGGGATCTCGGACGGCATTGTGAATTTCCTGCAGCCGTGAAGGGGGTATCCCCGGCGGCCACATTGCCACGCCTTCAGCACCTCAGATCTATCTCAGATTGATTGCATTCGCGCACCCCTCTTGATCAACTTGTCTTGACCACAGGTGATCGACACTTGCTTGTTTATGATCATGGGGGATCAGTTGAAGTTCCAAACAATTCGGCGTGGGGCGGCAGTTGCCGCAATGACCCTGGGCCTGATGGGCGTGAACGCCACGGTGCACGCTGCGCCGCGTGAGGCGGCAGCGACCACGGCGGACGCACAGGTGTCAAAGATCGGTGGTGGTTGGCTTGCCGAGAGGCTGATCAACGTTCGGTCCATCGGCACCTCGTGCGGGAAGACCCCGCTCGCCGAAGCCTCCGGCCGGGGCGCAATGATGCTGCGCATAGACCAGACCGAGGCTGTGAGCACCACGCTCTCGAAGCATATCGACGCAACCAAAGGGGCCATCAGCGTCGGTGTCGGCTGGGATGTGACGAAGTCCCGCAGTATCACAGTGAGTGGCTCCAAGGAGGTGCCTCGGGGCAAGTACGGGACCCTGAAGGCGTACGCGAAATACTCCGGCAAGAAGTTTGATGTCCAAGGCACTACCGGTGGCAGCTGGATAACTTTCCACACAGGAAAGAAGGCGTACAAGCCGATCGGTGTCTGCTTCAAGTACAGCCAGCGATAGCTGAGCGGGGTCCTTTTGCCCATCGGGCCAGGACGCGGCTCGCCGGAGTGTCCCGGCGAGCCGCATCCGGCCGTGGGTGGCTCACGTCTGACTGGCTGCACCGGCACCGGCAACTTCCCGCGCCGCGGGCAGCTCGCCCTCCAGTTGCTTCGGTGACGACTCCGGGCTCGTCACGCCTAGGAGCCCGGGCGGTCTCAATCTGTCAACGGTTTCCCAGGTGTTCAGCGAATGCGGCAACATGCGCGACAGTAAAGGGTGCGGCACTGTTGACCAGCGGTGCGTTGCGGCAGTGTGCAGTGCAGGGGATATCTGAGGGAATCGTGAGTTTCCTGCGGGGGTAGTGATCAGCGGGCTCCACCCGGCGGACACCCACGTCGGGCGGGCGATAGTGTCCTTCCTACGATGAGGGGCCACCCCCGCGCTTCACACCAGGGCCTGATGGCGACATGGTGACAGCGATGCCTCCACTGATGACGAGACGACTGACGAAGGACCTGTGAAGTGAATATCCGCTCCCTCACTCGAGGCGACGGCGTGGTGATCGGAGCAGCGGTGTTGCTGTTCATCGCGTCGTTTCTGGACGTAGCCGACTGCAGCGGCAGTTACTGCGGAAGCGCCGACTTCCCGAACGCCTGGAGCTCCAGCCTGGGTCTCGGGCTCGGCACCTACATGATCGGGGTCGTCGGAGCAGCGCTCATCCTGATCCCGCGGGCGTTGCCGCAGCCGCGCAAGGTGGCGGGTCTCGACATGGGGACGGTCGGCGTAGCTCTGACGGTCGCTTCCGCCTGGTCGCTGCTCTGGTGGACGATTGACGCGAACGGCGCGGGTGCCGGTCTCATCCTCGGCATGATCGCCGCGCTGATTCTGGCCGGTGCCGCCATTGCCACTCCACTCGTCCCAGCCCTCAAGACCGCCCTCGTCGGCGCCCCCAGGCCCGTCGCCCCGCAGCCCTACGGCGCCCAGCCGCCGAGTGGTTACGGCTACCCGGGTGCCCAGCAGCCGGGGCAGCCCTACGGCGGTCAGCCGCAGCCGCAGCCGGGCCAGCCGTTCGGTGGTCAGCCGCAGGCGCCCCAGCAGGCGCAGGCCGCCCAGCCCGCCGGTGACTTCTCGCCGTTCTGGTTCGCCGTGCCGGTGGCGCGTCCGCTGTACGCCGAGGACGGTTCGCCGACGCCGATCGCCGAACTGGCGCCGGGCACCTGGTACTTGGCCGTCGAGCAGCGCGGCGCGGCGCTGGTCGCCCAGACGCAGGACGGCCGCCGCGGCGTCCTCCAGGACGCGTCCGGGATCCAGCGCGGCTGACCCGCACCCTTTGCGCGCACGGCCCCTCGCCCTTTCGGGCGGGGGGCCGTTGTCGTACAGTCGCAGGCACCCGTACAGCTGACGGTCCGTCAGAATGTGATGCCTGGAGGGGACATGCGGCTCGGTCTCGCACTCGGCTACTGGGGGCGCGGCCCCGACCCGTCCCATCTGCCGCTGGCGCGGGAGGCGGAGCGGCTCGGGTACCACTCCGTGTGGACCGCCGAGTCCTGGGGTTCGGACGCGTTCACCCCGCTGACCTGGATCGCGGCCCACACCTCACGGATCAGGCTGGGCACCGCCGTCGCACAGATGGCCGCCCGGTCGCCCACCACCACCGCGATGCACGCCCTCACCCTCGACCACCTCTCCGGCGGGCGCATGATGCTCGGCCTCGGACTGTCGGGGCCGCAGGTCGTCGAGGGCTGGTACGGGCGCCCGTTCCCCAGGTCGCCGCTCACCGCGACCCGGGAGTACGTGGACGTCGTACGCCAGGTTCTCCGGCGGGAAGCGCCCGTCGCACTCGACGGGCGCTGCCACCCGCTCCCGTACCGCGGCGAAGACGGGACGGGCCTCGGCCGGGGGCTGAAGCCGATCACCCATCCCCTGCGCGCCGACCTGCCCGTCCTGCTCGGCGCCGAGGGGCCGAAGAACATCGCGCAGACGGCCCGGATCGCGGACGGCTGGCTGCCGCTGTACTGGTCGCCGACCCGGACGGAGGCGTACGAGGCCGCGCTCGCCGACCGCCGTGAGGGCTTCCTCGTGGCACCCATGGCCCGCGCCCGGGTGTGCGACGACGTCACCGAGGGGCTGCTGCCCGTGAAGGCGATGCTCGGCTTCTACATCGGCGGGATGGGGCACGCGGCCCGCAACTTCCACGCCGATCTGATGGCCCGCATGGGATACGAGGAGGAGGCCCGGCGCATCCAGGAACTGTTCCTGGCCGGCCGCCGGGAGGACGCCGTGCGAGCCGTCCCGGACGCCTTCGCCGACGAGATCTCCCTGGTCGGACCGCGTGAGCGCATCGCCGAGCGGCTGGAATCGTGGCGCAAGGGCCCGGTGACGGACCTGCTGGTGCTCGCCCCGGACCCGCACACCCTGCGGGTGCTGGCCGAGCTCAACGCGTAACATCCGGCCGCGCCCGGCCCGCGACGCGCTCGCCCCCGTCGCGGGTGCGACGGGGGCGAGCGGGCGAGCGGGCGAGCGGGCGATCGGGAGTGACGCGTACGGCGGCCCGGGGGCCGCCCACCGGTCAGGCGGGAACGCCGCTGTTCCGGTCCGCTCCCGGCAGCGACAGATCGACGTCGACCGGACGGTCGTCGCCCGCGTGCGTCGCCGACGAGGCGAGCGGTCCGTGCCCCGCGGCCTTGGCGGCCAGGACGTACGCGCCCTGGGCGGGTACGGCGAGCGCGTAGCTGCCGTCCTCCGCGGAGAGCGTCGCGCCCGCCTGGCGGCCACGGCGGTCGATCAGTGTGACCTTGGCCCGGGCGACCGGGTCGCCCCCGGCGTTCAGGACCCGGCCGCGGAAGCCGCCGAGCACCTCGGCCGCGCGCTCCAGCGCCGCGTCCTCCTCGCTGCTGGCCCGCAGCTGCGGCTTGGTCGCCTGGCGCTGCCGGGGCAGGAAGAGCGCCAGGACCAGGCCGACCGCCACCGCGCCCGTCGCGATCAGGAAGGAGACGCGGAAGCCGTGCATGGTCGGGACGGCGACGTCCCCGACATGGTGCGCGGTGTTGGCGAGGACCATGCCGATGACGGCGCTCGACACGGACGTGCCGATGGACCGCATCAGGGTGTTGAGGCCGTTGGCCGCCCCCGTCTCCGAGGCCGGCACCGCGCCGACGATCAGCGCGGGCAGCGAGGAGTAGGCGAGGCCGATGCCCGCGCCCAGCACCACCGAGATGACGATGGTCTGCCAGGCGGCGTTCATCAGGCCGAGGCCGCCGCCGTAACCGACGGCGATGATCACCATGCCGATGATGAGGGTGACCTTGGGGCCGTACTTCGCCGAGATCCGGGCGTAGACGGGGGCCGTGAACATCATCGTCAGGCCGAGCGGCGCCACGCACAGGCCCGCGACGACCATCGACTGGCCGAGGCCGTAGCCGGTGGCGGCGGGCAGCTGGAGCAGCTGCGGCAGGACGAGTGAGACGACGTAGAACGAGACGCCGACCATGATCGAGGCGAGGTTGGTGAAGAGCACCGCGGGGCGGGCGGTGGTGCGCAGGTCCACCAGCGGCGCGGCGACCTTCAGCTCCATCAGGCCCCACAGCAGCAGGACGGCGACCGCCGCGCCGAACAGGCCGAGCGTGGTGGCCGAGCTCCAGCCCCAGTCGCTGCCCTTGGTGATCGGCAGCAGGAACAGGACCAGGCCGACGGACAGGCCGAGCGCGCCCAGATAGTCGAAGGAGCCCTCGGCGCGCATCGGGGACTCCGGCACGACGAGGAAGGTGAGGACGATGGAGACGACGCCGAGGCCCGCGGCGCCGTAGAACAGGGCGTGCCAGTCGGTGTGCTGGGCCACCAGGGCCGCGGCGGGCAGCGCGAGTCCGCCGCCGACGCCGATCGAGGAGCTCATCAGGGCCATCGCCGAGCCGAGCTTCTCGCGGGGCAGCATGTCGCGCATCAGGCCGATGCCGAGCGGGATCGCGCCCATGGCGAAGCCCTGGAGCGTACGGCCGACGATCATCGGCAGCAGTGTGCTGGTGAGCGCGCTGACCAGCGCGCCGGCCACCATCACGGCCAGGCTGGTGAACAGCATGCGCCGCTTGCCGAACAGGTCGCCGAGTCGGCCCATGATCGGCGTGGCAACGGCTCCCGAGAGCAGGGTCGAGGTCAGGACCCAGGTGGCGTTGCTGGGTGACGTGCTCAGCAGCGTCGGCAGGTCCTTGATGACCGGGACGAGCAGGGTCTGCATCACCGCGACAACGATGCCCGCGAAGGCGAGCACCGGCACGAGGGCGCCGGTCGCTCTCCGGGCGGGCTGGTCGGTCGACGTGTGCGTCATTGCGTGAGGCCTCCAGGCCGGAAAGAGGGTGCGAAGGGGATCGTTCGGGAGATCCGTGCGGGATAAGTGGTGGGTAAACCCCGTACGCCCAGGCAACTATTCCGATGCTTTGGCGTACTAACGAATTCTTGACCTTCCCGTGAGAATCTGATGCACCGTCAGCTCTGTCGCTCGTATGGAACGTGTTCTAATCTTTCGCGGCATGAAGGCCTATATCGCCGGCGTCGGCATGACGCGGTTCGAGAAGCCCGAGACCCGTGACTGGCAGTACTGGGACATGGTGCGGGAGGCGGGCGGCAAGGCCCTGGGGGACGCGGGGATCGCCTACACCGAGGTGGAACAGGTTCCGGTCGGCTACTGCTTCCAGGCGTCGACGGCCGGACAGCGGGCCGCGTACGAACTCGGCCTGACCGGCGTGCCCGTCTACAACGTCAACAACAACTGCGCGACCGGCTCGACCGCGTTGATGCTGGCACGGCAGTTCGTCGAGGGCGGGATCTCGGACTGCGTACTGGCGCTGGGGTTCGAGAAGATGACCCGCGGCTCGCTCGGGAGCGGGGCCGACGGGGGCGACTTCCGGAGCTCGCCGGTCGCCCGCCACTACGGCGTGATGGCCGCCCGGCACGGCTTCGAGGCGACCCCGCCCACCGCGCAGATCTTCGGCGACGCGGCGCGCGAGCACATGGAGAAGTACGGGACGACCGAGGCGCAACTGGCCGCGGTCGGGGCCAAGAACCACCGGCACTCGGCGCACAACCCGTACGCCCAGTTCCAGGACGTGTACACCGTCGACGAGATCCTCGCGTCGCGCCCGGTGCACCGCCCGCTGACCAAGCTCCAGTGCTCACCCACCTCGGACGGAGCGGCGGCCGCCGTGGTCGTCTCCGAACGCTTCGCGCAGCGGCACGGGCTGGGGGACAGGGTGGTGGAGATCGTCGCGCAGGCGATGACGACGGACACGGAGGAGTCCTTCGCGTCGGGGTCCTGCATCGACGTCGTCGGCCGGCCGATGTCGCGGGAGGCCGCCCGCCGGGTGTACGAGCGTGCCGGGCTCGGCATCGAGGACGTCGACGTGGTGGAACTGCACGACTGCTTCTCGATCAACGAGCTGCTGACGTACGAGGCACTCGGCATGTGCGTGGCCGGGGAGTCCGGGAAGCTGGTCGAGTCGGGAGCGACGACCTACGGCGGCCGGTGGGTCGTGAACCCGTCCGGCGGGCTGATCTCCAAGGGGCATCCGCTGGGCGCCACGGGTATCGCCCAGATCGCCGAGCTGACCTGGCAGCTGCGCGGCGAGGCGGGGGCACGCCAGGTCCCGGGCGCCCGGGTGGGTCTCGCGCACAACATCGGACTGGGCGGAGCGGCGGTGGTGACGCTGCTGCGCGCGGACCGGCCCGTCGCGCTCGGGGCATAGTGCTCCGCGCTCGGGGCATAGTGCTCCGCGCTCGGGGTCTCGTACTCCATGACGTACTCCATAGGACCGGAGTACTAGGCCTGCGGGCCGATGTACGGCTGCGGCGAAAATCCGATGCCAGGAGCGTAGGCCGGTTGAGAGCATGACATCCATGCTCCGAGCCGCCGCCACCGAAGACAGCCGTACTACGACCAGCCGTGCCGCACCGCCCGCCTGGGTGGTGGTCGCGCTCGCCTGCGCCGGACAGTTCCTCGTCGTCCTCGACGTGTCCGTCGTGAACGTGGCGCTGCCGTCGATGCGCGCCGACCTGGGGCTGAGCGCTCCGGGACTCCAGTGGGTGGTGAACGCGTACGCGATCGCCTTCGCGGGGTTCATGCTGCTCGGCGGGCGGGCCGGCGACCTGTACGGACGCAACCGCACGTTCCTCGCCGGGCTCGCCCTGTTCACGCTCGCGTCCCTCGGCGGCGGTCTCGCCCAGGAGGGCTGGCAACTGCTGGTCGCCCGGGCCGTGCAGGGGCTGGGGGCGGCGGTGCTCGCACCCGCCACGCTGACGCTCGTCACCTCCGCCGTCCCGGAGGGCGCCGCACGCGCACGCGCCATAGCGACCTGGACCGCGGTCGGCGCGGGCGGGGGCGCGGCGGGCGGGCTCGTCGGCGGGCTGCTCGTGGACGGCCTGACGTGGCGGTGGGTGCTGCTGATCAACGTGCCGGTGGGCGCGGTCGTCCTGGCGGGGGCCGCGCGGTGGCTGCCGGAGAGCCGGGCCCGTGACGGGCGACGCCTCGACCTGCCCGGCGCGCTGCTGGTGACGGCGGGCCTGGCGACCCTCGCGTACGGGATCGTGCAGACGGAGGCGGAGGGCTGGACGGCCGCCGCGACGCTCGTACCGCTGTGCGCCGGGCTCGCGCTGATCGGGCTCTTCCTGGCGGTCGAGGCGCGGACGAAGGAACCGCTGATGCCGCTGAAGCTGCTGGGCCGGCGGCCGGTGGCGTCGGCGAACGTCGCCATGTTCGTGAACGGCTCCGCGATGTTCTGCATGTGGTTCTTCATGACGCTGTACGCGCAGAACGTCCTCGGCTACACGCCGCTGGGCGCCGGGCTCGCGCTGGTGCCGAGTTCGCTGGCCGTGCTGCTGGGGGCGAAGCTGGCGCCGCGTCTCATGCCGGTGGTGGGGCCGCGCAATGTGGCCGCGCTCGGCACGCTGGTGGCGGCGGCCGGGTTCGGGTGGCAGTCGACGATGACGGCGGACGGGACGTACGCGACCGCGATCATGTTTCCCGGGATCCTGATGATGCTGGGCGGGGGCCTCGGGGCGACGACGCTCGCCTCGCTGGCGACGTCCGGGGCGTCGCCGATGGACGCCGGGCTGGTGTCTGGGCTGATCAACACGTCGCGGACGATGGGCGGTTCGCTCGGTCTCGCGGTCATGTCGACGATCGCGGCGGCCCGCACGGGAAGCCGCGGGTCGGCACAGGCCCTGACGGAGGGCTACGCACTCGCGTTCCGCACGGGGGGATGCGTGCTGCTCGGCGGGGCGCTGCTGATGCTGCTGTGGCTGCCGCGGTCGACGGTGGTGACGGGGTCGACGGGGGCTCGCTGAGCCGACGGACGGTGGCGCGCACGCCCCCGCTACTCCCGGCGGGGGGCTCGCTACAACCACCCCTGCTGCCGCGCCTCCCGCATCGCCTCCATGCGGTTGCGGGTGCCCGTCTTGCCGATGGCGGAGGAGAGGTAGTTGCGGACGGTGGACTCGGACAGGCGCAGCTTGGCCGCGATGTCGGCGACGGTCGCGCCGTCCACGGACGCCTTGAGGACGTCGCACTCACGGGCGGTGAGCGGATTGGGCCCGGCGCTGAGCGCGGCCGCGGCGAGCGCGGGGTCGATCACGGTCTCCCCGGTGAGCACGCGCCGGATCGCGGCGGCCAGGTCCTCCACGGGCCCGTCCTTGACGAGGAACCCGGCGGCCCCGGCCTCCATGGCCCGGCGCAGATACCCGGGCCGCCCGAAGGTGGTGAGGATCAGCACCCGGCACCCGGGCGCCTGCTCCCGCAGCTCGGCCGCCGCTTCGAGCCCGCTCATCCCCGGCAGCTCGATGTCGAGGAGCGCCACGTCCGGCCGGTGAGCGAGGGCCGCGTCGACGATCGCGTCCCCCGCGCCCACCTGAGCCACGACCTCGATGTCCTCCTCCAGACCGAGCAACAGGGCAAGGGCGCCACGCATCATGCCTTGGTCCTCGGCGAGCAGCACCCGGACGGACTTGGCGGGCCGGTGGTCCTGCGGCATCTCGTTCACGGGGCAAGCGTAGGGCGCGCACGTCACGCGAGTTGTTCCCGCTCCGACACCTCCGTAGCGCCCCGCGCACCCGCCCCGCCCGAGTCGGCCTCCGTGCTCGCCGACTCCGCGTTCGCCGGTTCCCTGTCCGCCAACTCTCCGTTCGCCGACTCCGCGTTCGCCGGCTCCGTCGCGTCCACCGGGAGTTCCGCGGTGACCAGGAAGCCGACCCTCGGGGCCCGGCCCGCCTCCAGTGAGCCGCCTGCCGCCGCCAGACGCTCGGTCAGTCCTTTGAGGCCCGTGCCGCCGAGACCCTCCAGGGGCTCGGACACCGTGGCGCCCGTGCCGTTGTCCGTGATCTTCAGACGGACGCGGTCCGGGGTGCCGTCGACCGTGATCTCGCAGCGGGTGGCGTCGCTGTGGCGGACGACGTTGGTGACCGCCTCGCGGACCACCCAGCCGAGCAGTGCCTCCGTCTGGGGCGTGAGCGGTGGGCCGGACCGGCGGACCACGGGGTCGACGCTCGCCGCGGACAGGGCCGAGCGGGCCCCGTCCAGGTCCGTGGTGAGGCTGCCCTCGCGGTAGCCCGTCACGGCCTCGCGGATCTCCGTCAGCGCCTGACGGCCGACGGACTCGATGTCGGTCACCTGGAGCAGCGCCGCCTCCAGGTCGCGGTGGGCCAGCCGGCGGGCCGCCTCCGACTTCACGACGATCACGGAGAGCGTGTGGCCGAGCAGGTCGTGCAGATCGCGGGAGAAGCGCAGACGTTCCTTCTCGACGGCGCGCCGGGCCAGTTCCTCGCGGGCCGCGCGCAGCTCCCGTACCGCCTCGGAGAGGGAGAGGATCGCCGCCGTGACCGCGGTGGACAGGAAGGTGGCGTACCCGATGCCGACCGCGCCCCAGCCGTCCCGGAACCCGGCTATGGTCCCCGCCAGCGCGCTCAGGGCGAACGCGAGCTTCGGGAGCGTCCTGCCCCGGGTGACCGCGCCGACCGCCAGGCCGAGCAGCGGGAAGAAGTACAGCCAGCTGCCGCCGTAGCCGATCCCGAGCCCGCTGGTGATCGCCAGCATCGCGACGAGCACCCAGCGGGTCGCGGGCGCGTCCCGCTTCTCCTTCACGAAGGCGCGGAACACCACGGAGATGTAAAGGGAGTTGAAGGCGAGCAGACCCATCCCGCCGATCCACGGGTTCGGGGTCGTGCCCTGCAGAAGGTTGGAGAACGCGCCCATGCCCATCAGCAGCCACGGCAGCAGGGCGAAACCGCTGTGCGGCGGACCCATCTCCTCGGGGGCCGGCTCCCCGGACTTCCGCCGGGCCCGGAAGGCGGCGCGCCGGGGCGGCCACGCCTCCTTCCAGGCACGCCGCGCCTCCCGCACCTCGTGGATGCGGCAGGTCATCGGATCGCTGTTCCCGGTCATCTCTGCTCCCCGTTCCCCGTTCCCCGTCGCCGTTCCCCGCCCCTGCTCCCCGTCCGCCGCCCCCGCTCCCCGTCCCCTGTCGCGCCGTCCGCGCGACGCGGCGGACGCGTCCCCGGTGTCCCCGTGGGTTTCGTCATGGGTACGACGCTACGAGCCGGGAGGCGGGGGCGGCAGATGCGCTTGTACGGAATCCGCCGGGACAAATGTCATGGGTGCCGGAACCCGCGCGCCGCGATCTGACATGGTGTCAGGAGCCTTCACAAGTAATGGGCGCTGGGCTATACAAGGGGTCGCCGTACTGGAACGCGTTCTAGAACAGGCGGGTTCCCCGGCCCAGTGACGACCTCGGTGCGGCCGACGGTGCGGACGGCCGCACCGAGGTCTTACGCACTAGTGATCAGGAGCCCCATGCCCATCGACGCAGCCAAGGCCGTCGCCGCGGAACCCCGGTCCGCCGAGATCTCCTGGGACCACAAGGACGTACTGCTCTACCACCTGGGCCTCGGCGCGGGCATCCCGGCGACCGGCCCCGACGAGCTGCGCTACACCCTGGAGTCCCGGCTGCACGTGCTGCCCAGCTTCGCCACCGTCGCGGGCGCCGGCTCACCCGGCGTGATCGGCGGCCTGTCCATGCCCGGCGTCGACGTCGACCTCGCCCGCGTTCTGCACGGCGGCCAGACCGTCGAGCTCCACCGCCCGATCCCGGTGACGGGCACGGCGAACGCCACCTCGCGCATCGCGGCCGTCTACGACAAGGGCAAGGCCGCCATCCTGGTCATGCGCACCGAAGTCTCCGACGCCGAGGGCCCGTTGTGGACGAACGACGCCCAGATCTTCGTCCGCGGAGAGGGCGGCTTCGGCGGCGACCGGGGCCCGTCCACACGCCTCGAACCGCCGGTGGATGAGCCCACCGCCGTGGTCGAGCGGCCGATCCGCGAGGACCAGGCCCTGTTGTACCGCCTGTCCGGCGACTGGAACCCGCTGCACGCCGACCCCGAGTTCGCGAAGCTCGCCGGGTTCGACCGGCCCATCCTGCACGGATTGTGCACCTACGGCATGACGCTCAAGGCGGTCGTCGACACCCGCCTCGCCGGGGATGTGACCCGCGTCCGCTCCTACCGCACGCGCTTCGCCGGGGTCGTCTTCCCCGGCGAGACGCTGCGCATCCGCATGTGGCAACGGGACGGCCAGGTCCAGGTCTCGGTGACGGCCGTCGAGCGGGACGACGCCCCCGTGCTGGCCGACACCGTCGTCGCCCACTCCTGAGCCCGGTACGTCCGTACGTCCGTACACCCGAGGGGAGCCGCACCATGCGCGCAGCCGTACTGCACGAGATCGGCCAGGACAAGCTCGAAGTCCTCGACGACGTCGAGTCGGTGGGCTTCGGGCCCGGCAGGGTGAGGATCCGGGTGCGGGCCACCGGACTGTGTCACTCGGACCTGTCCGCGATGAGCGGCGTACTGCCGCAGCCCGCGCCGTTCGTACCCGGGCACGAGGGCGCCGGCGAGATCGTCGAGGTCGGCGAAGGCGTCAGCCACCTGAAGCCCGGCGACCGGGTCGTCGTGTGCTGGCTGCCCGCCTGCGGGGTCTGTCCCGCCTGCAAGCGCGGCCAGAGCCAGCTGTGTCTGGCCGGGTTCATGAACGCGGGCACGCCCAACTTCAGGCGCCCCGGCGGTGATGTCTTCGGCTTCGCGGGCACCGGCACCTTCGCCGAGGAGGTCGTCGTCGACGCGGGCAGCGCCGTGCCGATCCCGGACGACGTGCCCTTCGACATCGCCGCCCTCATCGGCTGCGGGGTGACCACGGGACTGGGCGCCGCCCTCAACACCGCGGACGTGGCGGCCGGTTCGTCGGTCGCCGTCATCGGCTGCGGCGGCGTCGGCATCTCCGCCGTCCAGGGCGCCCGCCTCAAGGGCGCGGCCGAGATCGTCGCCGTCGACCCGGTCGCCTCCCGCCGTGAGTCCGCGCTCAGGTTCGGTGCCACGCAGGCGGTGTCGCCGGACGAGCTGGCCGCGGCCAAGCAGGCGGTGACCGGCGGCGAGGGCTTCGACTACGTCTTCGAGGTCGTCGGCAGGTCGGCCACGGCCCGGACCGCGTACGAGAACACCCGGCGCGGCGGCACACTCGTCGTCGTCGGCGCGGGCGCGCTGGACGACTTCCTCCAGCTCAACATGTTCGAGCTGTTCTTCGACGAGAAGCGGATCCTGCCCTCGATGTACGGCGGCGGCGACGTGCTGCGCTCGTACGAACGGACCATCGCGCTGTGGCGTGCCGGACGCATCGACCTGGAGGGCCTGATCACCCACCGGGTGCCGCTCGCCGAGATCAACGAGGCCCTCGACCAGATGCGGACGGGCACCGCCCTGCGTACCTGCATCGAGATCTGACCCGCATTCGACCGCCACCACCGCTAAGGACCCTGATGTCACTGCCACTTGAGGGGCTGACCGCGATCGTCACCGGCGCGGGGCGCGGGCTCGGCCGGGCCGAGGCACTGGAACTCGCCCGGCTGGGCGCCGTCGTCGTCGTCAACGACTACGGGCAGCCCGGACGGGACGGCTCCGGCGCGGCGTCGGGCACGCCCGCCGAGGAGGTCGCCGCCGAGATCCGCGCGGCGGGCGGCCGGGCCGCCGCCCACACCGGGGACGTCGCCGACCACGAACAGGCCCGTGCACTGGTCGAGTTGACGGTCGCCGAGTTCGGAAAGCTGGACATCCTGGTCAACAACGCGGGCATCCTGCGCGACCGGATGATCTTCTCGATGTCCGAGGACGAGTGGGACTCGGTCGTCCGGGTGCACCTCAAAGGGCACTTCAACACGACCCACTTCGCGTCCGTGCACTGGCGAGCACGCTCCAAGGCGGCCGACGGGCCCGTGTACGGACGGATCGTGAACACCTCGTCGGAGGCGTTCCTGGCGGGCTCGGCGGGCCAGCCCAACTACGCCGCGGCGAAAGGCGGGATCGTCGGGCTGACCACGTCCACGGCCCTGGCGCTCGCGAAGTACGGCGTGACGGCGAACGTCATCTGCCCGCGCGCCCGGACCCGTATGACGGAGGACGTGTTCGCGGGTTTCGCGGAACCCGATGAAGGGCTGGACCCGCTCGCGCCCGCACATGTCGCCCCGCTCGTCGGCTACTTGGCCTCGCCGGCCGCCGCGGGCGTCAACGGGCAGCTGCTCGTCGTGCATGGCGGCATGGTCGCGATCGTCGAACGGCCGCGGGTGGCAGCCAAGTTCGACACCAAGCAGGACACGTTCACCTACGACGAACTGGATGCGCTGCTCACCCCGCACTACGCGGACCGGCCGAAGGGCGAGACGTTCGCCGCGGTGGAGGTGCTGGGGCTCAGGCGGGGCCGGGACGCCGCGGTTTCCCCGGCCTCGCCGGGTCGCTGAGCGGCCGTCCGACGGTCGAGCAGGAGGGAGCGATACCCCCCTGCTCGAGCCGGGTCTTCCTCCGCGTGCCATGAGTCAGTACAGGTGCTGACTCGATACAGGTGCTGACTCGATACAGGTACTGACTCAGTACCTGGGCTGACTCAGTGCCAGGGGTCCGCCTGGTAGTCGGACGGCTTGCGGTGCCGGCCGCGAGGGGTTGCCTCGTCGTCCTGTGCGGAGACCGGACCCCGGTGCCGGCCGTGGCCGTGATCTGCGGCTTCCTGAGCCTCGGGCAGCGGTGGACAGGTGGTGCTGGTGTCGTTCATAGGAAGTGTTCACCCCGTCAACAAGATCCTTCGTACAGCCGGGTGAGTCTATCGGGCTGCCACGGCGGGAGTTGGGGTGGCGGGGGGTGTCTCGGCCGGAAGCGGGGAGTGTTCGGCGTGCGGCGGCGCCGGCTCCTCGGGGTGGGCCGGTGCGGAGGGTGCGCTGCGTCTCAGCAGGCGGCCCGCGAGCGAGGCCTGTTGCAGGGGCACCGGACGCGGGGCGGCAGGACCCGAGGGATCCGGGGCCTGCGGCTCGGGCGGCGTATGTCCTGCCGTCGGCGCGGCCGGGCCGTACCGCTCCGGATCTCCCGGGCCCGTCCCCGTCGGTGCCGCCACCCGCGCCACCCCGCAGGGCACCGCCGCCGTCGCGAACGGCAGATGCAGCACCCCGTCCTCGGTCCACAGCCCGGTGCCCGCCAGCCACCCCTCGGGCGCCGGAAGATGGTGGATCTGGCGTTCGGCGGGGCGCCACACCCCCACCCAGCTGCCCGCCGGGCCGTCGACGCGCAGGGCCACCGCACAGCGCTCCGGCGTCAGCACCTGCCCCGGCTGGATGGCGAACGGTGTCAGCACGAGGGGCGCGCCCCCGTTCACGCCGAGGGGGGACGGAGGGCCCGTCAGCCGCAGGGACTCCGGGAAGCGGACCGGCAGCGTGCTCCCCAGTACGCCCCAGCCCAGCCGGTCGTGTCCCGGCGACGGCGCGTCCGAGCGGATGAGCAGCAGCCCGCTGTCGGCGTCCGCGAGGAGCAGCCGGTCGTCGCTGTGCTCCGCGATCTGGAGCAGCGGCGACATCTCGCCGCCGCGCTCCAGGTCGACCACGACCGTCTTCGTACGACCGTTCAGCGTGCGGTCCAGGGCCAGCAGCCGTCCCGTCGCGTCCAGCCACACCCCGCCCGAGCAGTGCCCCGGCACCTCGGCCAGATGCTCGGGCCCGAACGCGCCGGCCGCCACCAGCCACACCGCCGTGGAGCCACCGCCCACCGCGAGGGCGTACGCCCGGTCCCCGCCCGGCGCGGGCGGCAGCAGCCGCAGCCGGGTCCCCTCGTCCGGGCACTCCACCGCGCCGAGCGGCAGCTCACCGGTGGCCGGCCCCGTCGGATACAGCAGCGAGAACGTGTGCCGCCGGTCCGCGACACGGTGGATCAGCACCCGCCCGTCGGACATCGGCAGCACCTCGGTGCCGGGCTCCTCGGGCTGGTTGCCCGGCAGCGGCACGGCGTACGGCTCGGGGCCGTCCAGCGTCCAGCGCTCCGGAAACCAGGACTCGCCGTCCAGCGCGAGGCGTGCCGCGTAGGACCCGTCAGCGGTGATCACACATCCGGGCCGGGCGCCCCGCTCGTTCCCGCTCTCCGCCACAGACTCCCAGGCACAGACCGTCATCGTTCGGTCACCTCCGGCGACGAAGCTAGTTTTCGTACGCACAGACGTGAGAGGGGCGGGCGGTCATTTCACACATAAGGGTGCTGGTCTCGCGATTCGCCTGTGGAAACGGGGGCGGGTGTGCTCGACGGGGAGCGTGCGACGCGTTCCGAGCTCGCCCCGGTGCGGTTCACACGCCCTCCGGGGCCTTCGGCGGCGGGTGCCGGGCCGGTGAGCCGGGTCGATGCACCCGCGACCGGCGGGACAGGGGCGCAGGGCAGGTAGCCTTTCCCCGTGCCCCGTCTGTCTGAAGTCATCGCCGCGCTCGAGAACCTGTGGCCCGCCGAGTGGGCCGAGTCCTGGGACGCGGTCGGCACCGTCGTGGGCGACCCCGACCAGGAGGTCGCGCGGGTCCTGTTCGCCGTCGACCCCGTTCGGGAGATCGTCGACGAGGCGGTGCACCTGGGTGCCGACCTGCTCGTCACCCACCACCCGCTCTATCTGCGCGGTACGACGACGGTCGCGGCGTCCACCTTCAAGGGCCGCGCCGTGCACACCCTGATCAAGAACGACATCGCGCTGCACGTCGCCCACACCAACGCCGACCGCGCCGACCCGGGAGTCAGTGACGCCCTCGCCGGAGCGCTGGACCTGCGTGTCGTACGGCCCCTCGTGCCGGACCCGGGCGACCCCGACGGCCGCCGGGGACTCGGCCGCGTCTGCGCACTCGACCACCCGGTGACGGTGCGCGAGTTCGCCGCACGCGCCGCCGCACGGCTGCCCGCCACCGCGCAGGGCATCCGCGTCGCGGGCGACCCCGAGGCCCTCGTCCGTACGGTCGCCGTCAGCGGCGGCTCCGGCGACAGCCTCTTCGACGACGTACGCGCGGCCGGCGTCGACGCCTTCCTCACCGCGGACCTGCGCCACCACCCGGCGTCGGAATTCATGGCGGACCGCGCCCACAGTCCTCTCGCGCTGCTCGACGCGGCGCACTGGGCCACGGAATGGCCCTGGTGCGAGCTGGCAGCCGCCCAGCTCGACGAGATTTCCGACCGCCACGGCTGGGACCTGCGGGTCCATGTGTCGAAGACGGTCACCGACCCCTGGACCGCCCACGCGGCGTCCACCACCACTGATTCCCTTGGAGCCCCCAACTGAACGCCGCGCCCGCCGACCAGATCCGACTCCTCGACGTCCAGGCCCTCGACGCCCGCCTCCAGCAGCTCGCCCACAAGCGGAGGTCGCTGCCCGAGCACGCCGAGATCGAGTCGCTGAACAAGGACCTCACGCAGCTGCGTGACCTGCTGGTGGCCGCTCAGACCGAGGAGAGCGACACCTCCCGCGAGCAGACCAAGGCCGAGCAGGACGTCGACCAGGTGCGCCAGCGCGCCGTCCGTGACCAGCAGCGCCTCGACTCCGGCGCCGTCACTTCCCCGAAGGACCTGGAGAACCTCCAGCGCGAGATCGTCTCGCTCGCCAAGCGACAGGGCGACCTGGAGGACGTGGTCCTGGAGATCATGGAGCGCCGCGAGTCCGCGCAGGAGCGGGTCGCCGAGCTGACCGGGCGCGTCTCCTCCGTGCAGGCGAAGATCGACGACGCGACGGCCCGCCGGGACGCGGCGTTCGAGTCGCTGGACGGCGAGGCGGCCTCGGTGACGAAGGAGCGCGAGGTCATCTCGGCCTCGGTCCCGGCCGATCTCCTGAAGCTCTACGACAAGCTGCGCGCTCAGCAGGGCGGCGTCGGCGCGGCCCGCCTCTACCAGCGCCGGTGCGAGGGCTGCCACATCGAGCTCAACATCACCGAGCTGAACGACGTCCGGTCCGCGCCGCGTGACACCGTCGTCCGCTGCGAGAACTGCCGCCGCATCCTGGTGCGCACGTCCGACTCCGGTCTGTAAGAGGACTGCGTGGTGCGGGAGTTCATCGTCGAGGCCGACGGCGGTTCCCGGGGCAACCCGGGGCCCGCGGGCTACGGCGCCGTGGTGATCGACGCGGCGACGGGCGAGACGCTGGCGGAGACGGCCGAGTACATCGGCGTCGCCACGAACAACGTGGCCGAGTACCGGGGGCTGCTGGCCGGGCTGAAGGCGGCCCGCGCCCTGGACCCGGCCGCCCGGATCCGCGTCCGCATGGACTCCAAACTCGTGGTCGAGCAGATGTCGGGCCGATGGAAGATCAAGCACCCCGACATGAAGCCGCTGGCGAGGGAAGCGGCGGCGGTCTTCCCGCCGTCACAGGTCACGTACGAGTGGATTCCGCGCGAGCGGAACAAGCACGCCGACCGGCTCGCGAACGAGGCGATGGACGCCGGCAAGCGGGGGGAGCGGTGGTCCCCGTCGACGTCCACCGCGGAACTGTCCGCCCGGACGCCGGCCCCCGCGGCCCCCGAGCCGACGGGGCCACCCGGAGACGCGGCGGCGGGCGCGGCCAGGGCTCGGGCGGCGCTGGCCGGTGGACGCGTGGCGACGAGCCCTGCGGTCCCTGAACCGGGCGGCACCGCTGCCGACACCGGCGCGCGGGCCGCGCGCGATGTTGCCTCCGTGCCGGCCGATGCTGACGTGCGGGCCGCGCGCAACGTCGCGTCCCCGCCCGCCGACCTCGGCGCCCCCGCCACCTTCGTGCTGTTGCGGCACGGGGAGACCCCGCTGACGCCGCAGAAGCGGTTCTCGGGGAGCGGTGGCAGTGATCCGGCCCTCTCCGACGTGGGCCGCCGGCAGGCCGAACTCGTCGGTGCCGCCCTCGCCGCACGCGGCACCATCCAGGCCGTCGTGTCCTCGCCGCTGGCCCGCTGCCGCGAGACCGCCGGGATCGTCGCCGCCCGCCTCGGTATCGAGGTGAGCGTCGAGGAGGGGCTGCGCGAGACCGACTTCGGCGCCTGGGAGGGGCTGACCTTCGGCGAGGTGCGCGAGCGCCACCCCGAGGACATGAACGCCTGGCTGGCCGACCCGGAGGCCGAGCCCACCGGCGGCGGGGAGAGCTTCGCCGCCGTCGCCCGGCGCGTCGCCACCACCCGCGACAAGCTCCTCGCCGCGTACGCGGGCCGCACGGTCCTGCTCGTCTCGCACGTCACGCCGATCAAGACCCTCGTACGACTCGCCCTCGACGCGCCCCCGCAGTCCCTGTTCCGGATGGAACTGTCGGCGGCCTCCGTCTCGGCCGTGGCGTACTACGCGGACGGAAACGCGTCCGTGCGTCTGCTGAACGACACGTCGCACCTCCGCTGAGCCGGCGGGGCGTCGCGCTTCCGCTGAGCCGGCGGGGCGTGCCGTTTCCGCTGGGCCGAGGGGGCGTCGCGCTTCCGCTGGGCCGACGGGGCGTGCCGTCTCCGTCGGGTCAGCGGCCCAGTGCCGCCGCCTCGCGCGCCAGTTCCTCGATCCGCAGCCAGTCCCGCGCGGCCACCGCGTCCCCGGGCAGCATCCAACTCCCGCCCACGCAGCCGACGTTGGGCAGCGCCAGGTACGCGGGGGCGGACGCGAGGGCGATCCCGCCCGTCGGACAGAAGCGCGCCTGGGGCAGTGGCCCGGCCAGCGACCGCAGATAGTCCGTACCGCCCGCCGCCCGCGCCGGGAAGAACTTCATCTCCCGCACCCCCCGCTCCAGCAGCGCCACGACCTCCGACGTGGTCGACACCCCCGGCAGGAACGGCAGCCCGGACCCCTGCATCGCCGCCAGCAGTTCCTCCGTCCACCCGGGACTGACCAGGAAGCGGGCGCCCGCCGCCACGCAGTCCGCCACCTGCGTCGGCGTGATCACCGTGCCCGCCCCGACCACCGCGTCCGGGACTTCCGCCGCGACCGCCCGGATCGCGTCCAGCGCCGCCGGGGTCCGCAGCGTCACCTCGATCGCGGGCAGGCCGCCCGCGACCAGCGCCCGGGCCAGCGGTACCGCGTCGGCGGCGTCCTCGACGACCACCACGGGCACGACGGGAGCGAGATCCAGCACGGACGCGCGCGGCGAGGAGGGCAGCTCGGCGGGAGGCAGCGGTGAGGTCATGGCCTCATCCTGCCCATGGTGTGCAGCACGCGCAAAGGGTGTTGCACATGCTGCAACGGCGCAACGGTGCAGCGGTGCAGCGGTGGGTGGTGCGGGTCAGTGGATCTCCGTCACCACCACGTCCAGCGCCCAGGCCTTCCCCGCCTTCGCGGGCGCCTGCGCCTCCACCGCGTACCCGAGGTCCCGCAGGGCCTCCACCAGCTCCGCCGGGTTCTTGGGGGCGGTCCCGGCCGCGAGCAGGGAGCGGACGATCTTCCCCTTCGTCGCCTTGTTGAAGTGGCTGACCACTGAACGCTTCTCCACCCCGTTCACGATCTGGGAGTGCAGCACCCGCACGGTCGCCGTCCGCCCCGCGACCTCCCCCTTCGGCTTCCACGCCGCCGCGTACGCGGCGGAACGCAGGTCGAGCACCAGCCCGCCCCCGGCCGCCTCGGGAAGCGCCGACTCCATCGGCGTACGCCAGTGCGCGCCCAGCGCCCCGAGTCCCGGCAGCTTCACGCCCATCGAGCAGCGGTACGAGGGGATGCGGTCGCCGATGTGCACGGCACCCCACAGGCCGGAGAAGACGAGCAGCGACCTGCCCGCGCGGCGCTTGGCCGCCGGGTCCAGCGAGGCCAGGTCCAGGGCGTCGTACAGGACGCCGGTGTAGATCTCCCCGGCGGGCCGTGCCCCGGCCGTGCGCAGGCCGGCGTTCTTGGCGACCTCGCCGCGCAGGCCCTCGCTCAGCCCGAGCACCTCGCGTGCCTTGTCCTCGTCCGCCGCGCACAGCTCGACCAGTTCGTCGAGCACGGCCTCGCGCGCCGCGCCGAGCGACGGCAGCGACAGCGACTCCGGCTTCAGCGGGGCGCCGCGGCCGGAGGCGGCCTTGCCTTCGGAGGGCGGCAGCAGGACGAGCACGGGTTCTCCTCGGGGCGTGGTGCGGGGGCTTGCGCCAGATTAATGGGTGCGGTCGAGACGGGTTTGCACGCGGGGGCGGAGGCCTTCTGCCGGGGGTGGAGGTCTGGTGCTCCGGGGCTGGAGGTCTTGTGCCGGGGGTGGCGGCCCGGTGCCGGGGGTCGAGGTCTTGTGCCGGGGGTGGCGGCCCGGTGCCCCGGGGTCGAGGTCCTCTGCCCGGCGGTGGCGGTCCGGTGCTCCGGGGACGGAGGCCCCTGCCAGGGCGGCCATCCCGCGCCGGGAGGGGAGGCGGTCCCGCGCCGGTGGGGCGGCGCCCCGGACGGGCGGGCGGCGCCGCAGACGGGCGGGCCGGAGGTCCCGGCGGGCGGCCCGAGGCCCTGGCGGGCGGCCGGAGGCCCGGGGTGCCGCCCCCACCCGCCCCCGCCAAAACGCTCGAACCCAATGCCCCGCCGCCAAAATCCGCGTCACCGGCGCCCCCGAGGCCCCGCTGCGGGCCGCCCTCGGCGCGCTGCGCACCGAACTCGGGGTGCCCGGGACCTTCCCGCCGGAAGCGCTCGCCGAGGCGGAGCGGGCCGCTACGGCCCCCGTACCGCCGTCGTACGACGCGACCGACATCCCCCTGTTCACCATCGACCCGCCCACCGCCACCGACCTCGACCAGGCGATGCACCTGTCCCGGCACGGCGGCGGCTTCCGGGTGCGGTACGCCATCGCGGACGTCGCCGCCTTCGTCGTACCCGGCGGTGCCCTGGACGCCGAGGCCCACCGCCGGGTGAACACCCTCTACTTCCCGGACGAGAAGGTCCCGCTGCATCCGCCCCGGCTCGGCGAAGGCGCCGCGAGCCTGCTCCCGGACCAGACCTGCCCGGCCGTCCTGTGGACGATCGACCTCGACGCGGACGGCCGTACCGCGGCGGTCGACGTCCGCCGCGCCCTCGTCCGCAGCCGCGCCCAGCTCGACTACGAGGGCGTACAGAAGCAGATCGACACGGCGACGGCCGAGGAACCGCTCGCCCTGCTCGAGGACATCGGACGGCTGCGCGAGAACCTCGAGATCGAACGCGGCGGCATCTCCCTCGACGTGCCCGAGCAGGAGATCGTCGAACACGACCACACGTACGCACTCGCCTACCGCGCCCCGCTGCCCGCCGACCGCTGGAACGCACAGATCTCCCTCCTCACCGGGATGGCCGCCGCCGAGCTGATGCTCGCGCACGGCACCGGCATCCTGCGGACACTCCCGGCCGCCCCCGACGGCGCGGTCGGCCGGCTGCGCCGCACCGCCCACGCCCTGCGCGTCGACTGGCCGCACCACGTCTCGTACGCGCGGCTCATCCGCTCCCTCGACCCGCGGCTGCCGCACCACGCGGCCTTCCTCCTGGAGTGCACGACGCTGCTGCGCGGCGCCGGCTACACCACCTTCCGCGACGGCGCGCTCCCCGCGATCACCACCCACGCCGCCGTCGCCGCGCCCTACGCCCACTGCACCGCCCCGCTGCGCCGCCTCGCCGACCGGTACGCGTCCGAGATCTGCCTCGCGGCCGTCGCGGGCCAGGCGCCGCCGGACTGGGTCCTGGCCGCCCTCGACGACCTGCCCAAGGAGATGGCCGACGGCAGCCACCGGGCCGCCACCGTCGAGCGGGAGTGCGTCGACATCGTCGAGGCCGCGCTGCTCAAGGACCGCGTCGGCGACGTCTTCGACGGCTGCGTGGTCGACGTGAAGGAGCGCGAACCCACCGTCGGCACCGTCCAGTTGGAGTCTCCGGCCGTCGTCGCGCGTATCGACGGCGGCACTGCGAAGCTGCCGCTGGGGGAGCGGCTGCGGGTGCGGCTCACCCAGGCGGACCCCGGTACGGCCAAGGTGCGCTTCGCACCTGCCTGACCACGGCCGGCCCGCCCACATCCCGCGGCATGGAACGAGGGCCTCCGGACGTTGCACCCCTGCAGCAGGTGCGACATGCACGTGGGTGGGACAGGAAGGACGCCAGGTGAGCGCACGTGAGCAGGCCCTGTGGACCCGGGCGCACCTCGGCCGCTGCGGGCCGCCGCTCGACCTGCTGACCGCACGCTTCGACCAACACCGCTACGCCCCGCACGCCCACGAGGAGTTCACCATCGGCGTCTGCGTCGGCGGCTCCGAGATCATCGACTACCGCGGCGGTCACATCCGCACCGGCCCCGGCTCCATCGTCGTACTGGCCCCCGGCGAGATGCACACCGGCGGCCCCGGCGCCTGCGACGGCTACGCCTACCGCGCCCTGTACGCACAGACCCCACTGCTCACCGACGGCACCCTGGGCGGCCTCCCGCACTTCCGCGAGCCGCTCCTCGACGACCCGGAACTGGCCGCCGCCCTGCGCGCCGCACACACCGAACTCAGTCTCTGCCCCGACCCGTTGGAGGCCGAGTCCCGGCTGCCGTGGCTGCTCACCGCGCTCGCCCGGCGCCACTCCACGGCCCGCCAGGTCAGCGACACGGTGCCCGGCGCGGGCCACATCGCACACGCCGTCCGCGACCGCCTCGCCGACGAACTCACCACCCCGCCCTCCCTCGCCGACCTCGCCGCCGACCTGGGCCTGTCCCGCTACCAGCTGCTGCGTGCCTTCCGTACGACGATGGGGATACCGCCGTACGCCTGGCTCGCCCAGTACCGCGTGGTCCGGGCCCGCGGGCTCCTGGAGTCCGGGCTGCGACCGGCCGAGGTCGCCGGCCTGGTGGGGTTCGCCGACCAGGCCCACCTCACCCGCTGGTTCCGCCGAGTGCTGGGGGTGACTCCGGCGGCGTACCGCAACAGCGTTCAAGACAGGGGGTGCTGACGCGGCCGACACTCGCCGCATGACTGCACGCGGCTGGTTCCTGTTCTCCCTCATGGGAGTCCTCTGGGGCATTCCCTATCTGATGATCAAAGTGGCGGTGGACGACATGTCCCCGTCGATGGTCGTCTTCACGCGCTGTGCCCTGGGCGCGGCCCTGCTCCTGCCCTTCGCCGTACGGCAAGGAGGACTGACCAGGGTCGTACGGGCGCACTGGCGGCCCATGCTGGCCTTCGCCGTCGTGGAGATCATCGGCCCCTGGTGGACGCTGACGGACGCCGAACGCCATCTCTCCAGCTCCACGGCGGGGCTGCTGATCGCGGGCGTCCCGATCGTGGGCATCCCGCTGGCCCGCTTCTTCGGCGACACGGAGCGGCTGGGGGCGCGCCGGACGACGGGTCTTGCGCTGGGCCTGGCGGGCGTCGTGGTGCTCACCGTCCCCCATCTGACCGGCGGTGACGCCCGTTCGCTGGCCGAGGTGCTGCTGACGGTGCTGGGCTATGCGACCGCGCCGCTGATCATCGCGAGGTACCTCAAGCCGGTGCCGACGCTCCAGCTGATAGCCCCGTGCCTGGTGCTGGCGGCGCTGGTGTACGCGCCGGCGGCGGCTCTGACCCGGCCGACCGCGGTCCCCTCCGCGTCGGTGCTGGCCTCGCTGGCGGGCCTGGGCGTGATCTGCACGGCCCTGGCCTTCGTGGTCTTCCTCGAACTGATCCGCGAGGCGGGCCCGACCAGGGCGATGGTGTTCACCTACGTGAATCCGGCGGTGGCGGTGGCGGCCGGGGTGGCGCTCCTGGACGAGCCGCTGACGGCCGGGATCCTGGCGGCCTTCGGCCTGATCCTCCTGGGGTCGTTCCTGGCCACGGCGGCCACGAGTCCACGACCGGACCCCGCCCCCGCATCCGCCCCCGTATCCGCCCCGGCATCCGCTGTGGTGGCCGCCTCGGGACCGACCTCGGGACCGACCTCCGGCGCGAGGCGGGTCGCGCGCCCGGTAGCATGGTCGACACGGCAGACGAGCCGGGCGGACGGCCGCGTGGGGGTCCTTGAGGACCTCCCCGAGGAACGTCCGGGCTCCACAGGGCAGGGTGGTGGCTAACGGCCACCCGGGGTGACCCGCGGGACAGTGCCACAGAAAACAGACCGCCCGGCGCTTCGGCGCCGGGTAAGGGTGAAACGGTGGTGTAAGAGACCACCAGCGCCTGAGGTGACTCAGGCGGCTAGGTAAACCCCACCCGGAGCAAGGTCAAAAGGAGCCGCTGTGAAAGGCGGCTCTGCGCGGACGTTCGAGGGCTGCCCGCCCGAGTCCGCGGGTAGACCGCACGAGACCGGTGGCAACGCCGGTCCTAGATGGATGGCCGTCTCCCCGGCCGCCGCGAGGCGACCGGGCGACAGAACCCGGCGTACAGCCCGACTCGTCTGCCCCTCAGGGCTTCTGACCAGTAGAAACGCAGGTCAGAGGCTTTTTCCATGTATGGGCGGGTCTCGCTGGACTCTGGTCCGCTCCGGTTCAAACGGGACCGTGCGACGACGTACGTAGCCACGAAGGTAGCCATGCCTCGTGGCGTCGGGGATCTTTCTGGATTGCGGATGAAGCTCGTTACCGGGACTATCGCGGGGCCTGAGGCTTCCGGTGCCTGCCGGTTCCGGGACCGAGCTTCGGCGCCGACCCCGAGGCTGGGGCGACCTTGTTATCGGGGTACAGGATGCGCTGTGCCTCGGCGAGGTTCACCGCGAAGCCGTGGAACTCCCAGATGTGCCCGTTCCATCGCTCGATCACGCGCGGTGCGTCAGGATTCAGATGCGCCCCCTGTAGGCCTTTGCCAGGGACGAGAGGGGCCGCGCGGAGCTGTCCCCTCTTCATGTCACGGCGCTTGACCCATTCGGAGAGCGGTTCGTCGTCCATCGTGCTACCTACGGGCTGGGGGCGGCTCCCTCGGAGGATAGCGGTTCAGGCGAGCCGGTGTTCCAAGCGCAGCGACGGGCAGCTGTCGATCCAGTACTCGTGGGACTGGTCGGTGACGCGGAGTCGCACCGCATCGATATCCGGAGCCCCGGCGTCCTGCCAGGCGACAACGGAGCGTTCGATGCCGTCCCACAGAGCCACGGGGCCGCCCTGGCGGACGGTCCAGCTCTCGCCGTCGGAGATGAACTCGACGAACGATTCCCGCTCCGGATCGAACAGGTACCGCAAGGGCGAGCCGTCGCTGCGGGCGGCGCGGACGAACTGCGCACCGGGTGCGGCGAGCTGCGCGAGGAACGCGGGCATCCACTCCTCCAGGACGAGGGGAGACACCAGCGCGGGCCGCCTACTGTCCGCGTAGGCGGTGCGGGCGGAGAGGTCGCCGGCCAAGGGCGTCACTGCCTGGGACCGTGCCTGCATGAAGGAGGAGCGTGCGATGATCGCGCCCTCGGCGGTGCCGTTATCGCAAACGGTGACCTTTGCGAGACCGGTTCCCCAGGGCCAGGAGCCGACCGTGCTGAGGACGATGCCACCGGGCTTCGTCTGCCGGACCCATGTGTAGGGGATGCGACGCACCGCGCAGGTGGCGATGACCCGGTCGTACGGTGCCCGGTGCGGATGGCCGAGAAGCCCGTCGCCCGTCACCGTCCACGTCGAGTAGCCGACGGACTCCAGGGCGGCATCGGCGCGTGCCGCCACCTGCGGGTCGACTTCGACCGTGGTGACGTTGTCCTCGCCGAGGTAGTGGCACATCAGGGCCGTGGAGTAACCGGTGCCCGTGCCGATCTCCAGGACGCGGTGTCCCGCCGTGAGGTCCAGGGCCTCGATCATGCCGATGACGGTGGTCGGGTCGGTCGAGGACGACGTGGGCACGCCCACGACGGGTCCGCCGGCCCGGTCGGCGGTGAGGTGGCCATCCAGCTGGGTGGTGAGGGTGTCGACGCTGTACGCGATCTTCAGCCACTCGTCCGGGGCGGTGCCGAGGGCGGTGACGGGCCGCCAGGTCCGCCCCTCGTCGAGGAAGACTCCAGGATGGAGGAACTGCTCGCGGGGGATGGTCTCGATGGCCCCGCGCAGCCAGGGGGACTTCAGGACGCCCTTGTTCGAGAGCACGGCCGCCATACGGCGCCGCTCGGATGCCGGGTCGGTCATTGGCGGTCTCCTTGCACGAGTAGGTCGGCGAAGGCGGCGGACATCGGGAGGCCGGTCTCCTTCTCCAGCCACCCCCACTGCCCGTTGGGATTCAGCTCCAGCCACCAGTAGACCCCCGCCCGGTCCACCGTGAGGTCGAAGCTCCCCGATACCAGCTCCAGGCGGTCCAGGTAGGCGTGCAGTGCCTTGTCCACGCTGTCGGGGAGGTGTTCGACGGTGTACGTCAGGACGCTGTAGTCCCTGCGCCAGTCCAGCAGTTCGGAGTCGATACGTACGGCGAAGGTGTGCTGGCCCACGATCAGGACGCGGAGGTCGGTGACCTTGTCCACGCGGGCCTGGAACAGATGCGGGGTGATGCGAACGTTGTCGTCGATCTCGTCGGCGGTGACGGGGTCGGCCCAACCGGTCACCGGCACGCCGTCGCGCGTGTACGGGGTCCACCGCAGCGTCTTGAAGATCACGTCTCCTTGAGTGCGGATGAACTCGCGTGCCTCGGCGGGGTCGTTGGTGACGAGGGTGGTCGGGATGGTGAAGCCGAGCTGCTGGGCGAGGGCGAGCTGAGCGGGTTTGTAGTCGGCCGCGGCGATGCGTAACGGGTGGTTGACCCAGAGCGGGTGGTCCAAGGCGTAGAGGGTGCCCCCGAGCCCGTAGCGGACCTGCGCCGCCGCGAAACGGGAGTCGTCCGGGGACAGGTGGGGGAACGAAGGCCACTCCGGGCGGCGCCAGTACACCGATCGGACGCGGGTCAGGTCGGCGGTTCTCGACGAGGTGCGCACCTGCCCGACCACAGGGGCCGGGCAGGTGCCGAACCGAGCCGACACCGTGAGGCCCTCGCCGATGTCGGCGAGGTTGAACCGGACCACCGGCACATCGCGCCGGTTGAGCTCGGTGATCACCATGTCGGCGGTGATGTCGTCCGCCTCGGTGGCCACCAGAACCGGCCTCTCGTCGGTCATGGTCATCAGTCCTGGCTGCTGTCCTGATCGTGACCCTGATCGTTCTTGGAGTCCGAGTTCGTCGTCGTGGAGGTCTCAGTTCCGGAGCTGGTGCCGTGCTTGCCCATCTCGACTACCTGGCCGGCGCGGTCGCGGAACACCCCGAGTTGCGTCGTGGGGTCGATGGCGACCGTGGCGTGGGGCTGGCGGATGGTCGTCGGGTAGGGCGCGAGTCGGCCCACACCCCACGGTCGCGTGGGGGCGGGGAGCGCGACGGAGGCGGTCATGGGACTCCTTGGGTTGAAAGTGGCGTGGTGAAAAAAGCCGCTCACCCAGACGCGGGACGTCTCCGCAGGCAAGGGCCTGATAGGGGTGAGCGGGGCTTGAACGTCTGCCCCCACGAGGGGCAGAGCTGGCTGTTCTCCTCCTGGCACTCCCTGAGCTGGGGGTGGGGGAGGGATCCGGCACTGTTCTCCGCCCGCGCCGGTACGGTGCGGACGGCGATCCGTGGACACCGCCTCAGAGGCGAGCCGCCTGGATGTTGCCGGCTGCGGTCGTCCACTCGACGCCACTCTCGGGCCGGATGCGCGCGACCCGGACAGTGCCGTGGCTGTGGAGCTCGTGCGTGACGGCGACGAGAACGCCCTCCCCGCGCGAGGCGACGTCGCGGACGTTCGTGTTCAGGAGCGGGTGCTGCTCGTAGCCGTCGGGCCCGACTGGGTTCACGTGTCCGTTTCCTGCCGCGTCTCGCTGCGGCGCATGAACTTCTCCCAGCCGCTGGCCGCCCGTACCCGCAGAGTCCGGCTCGGCGCCCCCGGTTGGGGCTCCGGCGGCGTATACGTACGGCCGTCAGCAACACGGTTCCTGCGGGGCGGATCAGAGGTTGTCACGCGGTCGCTCCTCTCGGATGGGGCAGCAGCCGGCCGCCGCTAGGACGGACAACGGCGCGGCCCTCAGGGGAGCCGCCCGGAGGGTCCTTCAACCTCCGAGCGGCGTGTTACCAGTGAACGACGATCCGTTACCGTCTCCCAGAGCGGACCCCGCGCAGTGCCCAGGCGTTTTCCGGGCATCGGGTGTTGCGAGTGAGGAAGGTGCTCTTCGTGAGGGGAGTCCAATGGCTTTAAGGCGTAGGCGCTTTGCCGAGCGGCGGGTGGCAAAGGGTTACTCTCAGGAGGAGTTCGCAGAAGCGCTTACGGTGGCCGCGTCCACCGTGGTCCGTTGGGAAAGTGGCCGTGCCAACAACCGCACCAACGGCTCAAGATCGCCAGCCTGTTAGGAGCCACCCTCTCCGAGCTGGAAGGGCTTCTCTTCGAAGAACAGCCGGCCGAAACCGCCGTGCTTCCTGACACCCCGCCCCTCCTCGACGGTGATGATGACGATATGAAGCGCCGCGATGTCCTGGGCCTGCTCGCCGTCACGGGCGCGCTGGTCACGCTGCCCGGTTCGGACGAGGCCCCCCGAGGACACACAGTGGCGGCGCTCCTGGAGACAGGGGAGGAGCTGCACCGCAGCCTGTGGCAGGTCTTCACCCTCTCGGACTCAAAGCCGACCGTCTTCCCGGCGGTCCACAAGCAGCTTGACGTCCTGACGAAGGGCCTGGCCGAGACGCGTACCGCAGCGGACCGGGCCCGGCTGTGCACGATGACGGCCGACCTCTACCAGCTCGCCGGCGAACTCTTCTTCGACGCCAACCGGTACACCGACGCCGCTCAGTGCTACACGCTGGCTGCCAACGCTGCCCATGCTGGTGGTGATCACGACCTCTGGGCCTGTGCCATGACCCGCCACGCCTACGTCGAGCTGTACGCGCGCCGCGCGCCCGCTGCCCAGCCCCTGCTGGCGGTGGCCTCCCGGATCGCCCGGCGGGGCGACAGCGCACTGTCCACCCGCCACTGGGTCGCCGCCGTCCAGGCCCAGGTGTGCGCGGCCGTGGGCGACATCGACGGCTGCGCCCGAGCGCTTGACGAAGCCGAGAAGGTGCACTCCCTCGACGGCCATTCCCACAACGGCGGTTGGCTCCGCTTCGACGGTTCCCGCCTCCCCGAGGAACGAGGGGCCTGCTACCTCCAGCTCGGCCGTCCCGACCTCGCGGAAGATGCCCTCACCGCAGCCCTCGCCCAACCGCTGTCCCTGCGCCGCCGCGCAGCCGTACTGAGCGACCTTGCCGTCCTCGGGGCCCACCGGGGTGACGTCGATCAGGTCGTGCAGTACGCGGAGGCAGTACTTGGCCTGGCCGACCGGTCGAACTCGGGATTCGTCGGAAAGAAGCTGGACGGACTTCGAGGGCGTCTTGCCCCGCTCATGTCCGATGGTCGAGTCTCGGATCTGGATCACCGAATCGCGGCGCTTTCGCGCACCGCATGACGAGAGGGACACGTGCATGAGTGACGGTCGGATCTTCCGCGAGGCGTGGATCGCCGGTGTGAACAAGCACTACCCCGGTGAGCCGAAGCCCGGCTATGTCACTCCGTGGGACGAGACGCCCGTGTGGGAGCGCGAGGCTGCCGCCGCCGTATACGGACAGGTGCGCGACTTCATCAGGATCAGCGAAGGGCACGCCACACGGCTCACCCGCGAGCAGAAGGGCCGCTTCGTCGCGATCTCCTGGACCGCCCAGATGTTCAAGCATTTCGAGGACCCGAAGCCCGGATACGTCGCCGACTGGGCCGACCTGCCGACCTGGCAGCAGGAGACTGACTCGGACATCTTCGAGCGCATCGAGCAGACCGTCTGAACCCTGAGAACGACGAAGCCCCCGTCCGGGCCGCTCGGGGGCGGGGGCGTCTCTTTACGTAGCCATCAAGGTAGCCACGGAAGCGTCCTTCCTGCGCGTTTGCACAGGTCATAGCGTTGCGGTAGCTCTCCCCGGCGTACAGCCCGACTCGTCTGCCTCCTAGGGCTTCCGACCAGTGAAAACACAGGTCAGAGGCCCTTTTTGGGTGTTGGCGGGCTTCGCTGGGCCCCGGTTCGCACTGGTTCGAACGGGGCTGCGCGGCTACGTCCACAGCCATGAAAGGAGCCATGCCTCGTGGGGCTGGAGGCGGCCCGCTGTGACAGCGGTTCGTCGTCCTTCCGGCGAGCTGGGCGGCGGCTTCCTCGGAGGGCGGCGGTTCAGGCGAGCCGATGCTCCCAGCGCAGCAACGGGCTGCTGTCGATCCAGTACAAGTGCGATCTGTCGGTGACTCGGAGCCGCACAGTCTCGATACCTGGACTGCCGTTGTCTTGCCGGGCGACAAGGGCACGCTCGATGGCGTCCCAGAGGGCCATGGGGTGTCCTCCCTGGCGGACGGTCCAGCTCTCGCCGTCGGCGATGAACTCGTCGAACGACTCCCGCTCAGGGGCGAAGAGGTACCGCAACGGTGCGCCGTCGCTGCGGGTGGCGCGAACGAACTGCGCTCCCGGTGCGGCGAGCTGTCGGGAGGAAGACATGAACTAGCAAGTAAGAAACGGGAGTTCGATCGTAGGATGTGCGGCGAATGATCCCGCCCCGGTTGAAGGACGTACACGAATCATGAGCGACCCTGTGACGACGCCCGAGCCGGCAAAGCAGCAGAAGATCGACACGTCGGTGCCGCACTCCGCCCGTATCTGGAACTACTGGCTCGGCGGCAAGGACAACTACCCCGTCGACGAGGCGGCCGGTGACGCGTACACCGAGGTGTTTCCCGGGATCGTCACCATCGCCCGCTCCAGTCGTGCCTTCCTGCGTCGCAACATCGCGTATCTCGTCTCCGAGGCGGGCATCCGGCAGTTCCTGGACGTCGGCACCGGCCTTCCGACCGCGCAGAACACCCACGAGGTCGCCCAGGGGCTCGCTCCCGAGGCGCGGATCGTCTACGTCGACAACGATCCGATGGTGCTCGCCCACGCCCGTGCGCTGCTCTACTCCACGGACGAGGGCGCGACCGCCTACATCGACGCCAACGTGACGGACCCGGAGCACATTCTCGAGGTCGCCGCCGAGACGCTGGACTTCGGTCGTCCCACCGCGCTCATCCTCAGCAACATCCTGGGTCACGTCGCCGACTGCGATCAGGCCCGTTCCATCGTCACCCGGCTGATGGAAGCCCTGCCCTCGGGCAGTTACCTCTCCATCAACGACGGGTCGCGTGGCATCGACCCGGTCTTCGAGCAGGCCCAGGACGCCTACAACAACAGCGGCGCCGTTCCGTACAACCTGCGCTCCATCGATGAGATCACCGCGTTCTTCGACGGTCTGGAGCTTGTCGAGCCCGGTGTCGTCTCGGTGACGGAGTGGCGTCCGGAGCCCGGTTCGGGCGTCCCGGAGGTCATCGCCGAGCACGGTGGACTTGCGCGTAAGCCGTAACGACAGGAGTGGTGCGGCGGTCGGGCCGACGGTAACCGGTCGGCCTTGCTGCGCACGCGGAAAGCGCTGAGGTCTCACGGGGCGGTTGGTGCTGGACGGGCCCCTGCGCCGCAATGGGCTGCTCCACTGTGCACAACCTTCCGGAAGGCCGCCGGTCTGAACAGACACACACCTACGCGAGCTACCGGGGGTAGTCATGCGACGGATAGGTACTGCACTGGCCGCGATGATGCTGGCGGGCGGCGGTCTGTTGGCCGGCACGGTTCCGGCGGTGGCCGCGCCGACGGCCGTGGACTGCGCCGTGACGTGGGGGAGCCTGGACAAGACCGGTGACTCCGCTGCCTCCAGGCGACTGACCGACGTGAGGGCCGGACAGCACGAGTGCTTCGACCGTCTGGTCTTCGACGCCCAGGGCACGGCGGCCGACCCGATCGGCTACACGGTCCGCTACGTCGACGTACTGCACCAGGACCCGAGCGACGTCGTGGTTCCGATCAAGGGCGGAGCCATTCTGGAGATCTCGCTGTTCTCCCCGCGCTACGACCCGGCGACCGGACAGCCCTACCCGCCGCTTCCTTCCGTCGACGTCACCGGGTACCGGACCTTCCGGGAGTTCAAGTTCACAGGTGGCTCCGAGGGCTACACCCAGGCCGGACTGGGCGTCCGCGCCCGGCTGCCGTTCCGGGTCTTCCAGACGGCCAACCATCTCGTGGTGGACGTGGCTCACACCTGGTGATCCCGTACGGCCGGGGGTGCGGCCGCCTCTTATGGAGCGTTACGTCGAATACGCCGATGCCCGCGCCTACGCCGACCAGGCGGCGTCCGCGTCAGAGCGCGTCGACCCCGCTCACCCTCCAGCCGTGGGACGTAAGGGCCACCGTCATCCGCACCCGGTTCAGGTCCACGCGGGAGCCCGAGACCTGGGTGCTCGTGGTCACCTGGTTGACGAAGAGGAGGACCACGGCGCGGTCCGCCGAGGCCGAGATCACGGAGGCTGCCGGGGAGCCGCCGGTGGGCTGCGTCACCGTCGCCTTCACCACCCCGTGGTATTTCCTGGCCGTCGGGCCGACCACCGTCGTGGTGGTCTTCCGGTACTCGTCGCGGAAGTGGCCGGTGAGCCGGGCGCGGGCCGCGGCGAAGTCGCGGTCCAGGTGCCTGTAGTCGTACGACAGCACGACTGGCGCCGCCTGGCGTGCGGCCGCGAGTGCCTGACCGCGTGCCTGTTCGGCCCGCACGCCCTCCCGGTAGCGCCACCCGAGAACGGTGGCCGCGACCAGACCCGCCAGGAGCAGGACACACAGGGCGGCGGTGAGCAGCCGCCGCCGACCGTGCCGCGTAGCCGTACCGCGGCCGGGCTCGCCCTCCTCCTGCGCTGGGTCCTCCTCGAAGCACTCAGGCGAGGGCTCGGGCGGGTCGTCCCAGCCGTCCTCATCGGGGGCCTCGATGAGCACGGTGCGGCCGGCGGCCGGTGCCTCGGGCCGTCCCGGGGCCACCTCGTCGGTGGACGCCGGGTCCGGTTCGCGGTGGCCGCGCTCCGCGCGCTTGGCCGCCGCGCGGGCGGCCGCGGTCATGGTGCGCCCGGTGCCGGATCCGGCACCGGAGCCGCGGCTTCGGGTGGTCGTCTTCGCCACGGTCTTACTCCTCATGTCCTCATGGGTCGTATGGCGGGGGGGGGGGAGGGAGCGGTCAGCCGACGAACTCGACGTCGGAGGTCAGCCAGCGGCCGTTTCGCTGCACCAGGTCGAGCTGTAGGCGGTAGGTGCGCGCCTCGCCCTTGGGGGCGGCGGTGTTGGTCACCTTGCTGTCGGCGACCACCAGGACGCGGGCCGAGTGCTCGTCGGACCGGACGATGCCCGCCTCCAGAACCTGGCCATCGGAGACCGACTTGTTCTGGGTGACCAGCTGCGTCAGCTCCTCCGTCTGCGCGGCGAACTGCTTCCTGAAGTCGCCGGTGGCGCCCTCGAGGACGTTCGCGCTGTCCCGGTCGTAGTGCCGGTAGTCGAGCGAGGTGAAGTTCAGCGCCGACTGGCGGGCCGCGGCCAGGAGGTCCTGGCGCCGCTGCTCCGCCTCGCGCTGGTTGTAGAGCCCGAAGCTCAGCCAGATCGTCAGCGCGGTGGCGAGGACGGTCGCCACGACGAGCCCCACCGACCAGGCCCTGCCCGACAGGACACTTCTCATGGCTCTGCTCATGCCATCGGTCCGACGAGTAGCCATTGCCATGACTCCCTTCCGAAAACGGCCTGTTGGCCGCCCGTCGAGCCGATCTCGACGGGCCTTCCGTCCGGGCCGGTCGCGGTGCCGGTCTCCGGGTCGTACGGCGTGACATACGCCGCCTGGTTCGTACCGCCGGAAGTGGTCGACGCGCCGGGGGCGTTCTGCGCGCCCCGCACCGACGTCTTGTTTCCGCGCGGGGCGGTGCAGCGCGCGTCGGTGTTCGCCTCGCGTGTGCTGGTGTCCGAGGGGTCACGCCGTGTTGTCCCGTATCCCTGGGTGCACGGCGGCGGGTCGTCGGCGTTCACCACCAGGCCGAAGTGGGTGGTGCCGTCGCCCGGGACGACCGTGTAGCTGCCCGCGACCAGCGCCGGGAAGGTGACCAGGGACTGCTCCACGCCGGGCAGGCGGGCCAGCGTGACCTGGCCGCCGCTGATCAGATTGGCCAGCAGGACCGACAGCCGTGGGCCGGTGGATTTCAGCAGGGAGTTCACCTGTTGCGCGGCCGGCGTCGCGTTGCCGATCAGTTTGCGCAGGTCCCCGTCGCTCGATTTCAGCTGTGCGCTGAGCGCCGCCAGATCGTGCGCGAACGACTTGATGGACGAGCCCTGGTCGGCCTGTGTCTTGAGGACCTTTCGCGAGTCCTCGATCAGCGAGATCGTCTGGGGGAGTGACTCGGAGGCCGACTCCACGAGCGCGTTGCCCGAGTCCACCAGCCGGCTCAGGTTCGGGCCGGTGCCGGAGAATGCCTTGCCCAGCTCGTCGACGGTGACCCGCAGGTCGTCCTTGCCGACCGAGTCGACCAGCCGGTCCAGGCTGAGGACGAGGTCCGTGGTGGGCAGCGGCACGCGGGTGCTGCCGCGCGGGATGGCGCTGCCGTCGAGGAGATATGGGCCATGCGAAGTTCGCGGCTGTAGATCTACGTATTGCTCGCCCACGGCCGAGCGGTTCGCCACCACGGCCAGGGTGTCCGCAGGAATGCGCGGCACGCCGTCCTTGATGTCGAGGGCGACCGAGACGCCGTCGGAGCCGGTCAGCCGCAGCGCGCCGACGCGGCCCACCGGCACCCCGCGGTAGGTGACCTCGGCGCCGGGGAAGATGCCCCCGGAGTCGGCGAAGTCCGCCCGCACGGTGTAGCCGCGGCCCAGGACGTCGTCCACCAGGCCCGTGTACTCGGCGCCGACGTACGAGACCCCGACGGCGGTGACGGTGGCGAAGGCGAGCAACTGGGCCTTGACCGTACGTGTGATCACGGCTGAACCCCCTTCAGCATCAGCTCTGCGAGCGCGAGGTCGATCCCCTCGGGCGGCTCTCCTCGGGTGGTGTAGCTGCTGGTGCACACCGGCGGGCACAACGGACCGCCGCCGCCCGACGGGGCCGACGGCATCGAGGGGGACGACGGCAGGCTCGGTGCGCTGGGCAGCGCGGTGGGGGTCGGGACGGTCGGCAGGTCCGGGAGGTCGGGTATATCGGGGGTCTCGGGCTGCGTGGACTCGCCGTTCCCGCCGCCGGACTTGTCGGATCCGCCCGCCAAGTTCCTGTACAGGGCGGACAGATCGAGGTCGGCCGTGATGTCGAGGTTGACGTAGTCACCCCTGACGGCGTCCACCGCGTTGCGCGGGAACGGGTAAGTGGTCAGCAGCTCGAGGGAGTTGGGCAGATCGGCGCCCGCCTTGTTCAGCTGTTGCAGGATCGGCCGCAGCTGTTTGAGGTTCGCGACCGTGTCGTCGTGAGAGGCGTTGACCACCTTGGTGCCCGTTGTGCCCAGCTTCGACAGGGCGGTGAGCATCCTGGTCAGATCGCGCCGCTGGTCGGCGAGGACCTTCAGAGCGGGCGGCATCGTGTCGACGGCCTGGGCGATCGTCTTCTTCTCCTTGCCGAGCCGCCCCGCGAGCCGGTCGACGGCCTTGAGGGCGTGGATGATGTCTTTTCGCCGGCCGTCCAGGCCACCGATGAAGGTGTTCAGCTCCTTGAGCAGCGATCTGACCCGGTCCTCCCGGCCGTCCAGGGCCTTGTTCAGCTCCACGGTGATCGTCTTGAGCTGGGCCACTCCGCCGCCGTTGAGCAGCGCGGACAGTGCGGACAGCACCTCCTCGATGTCCGGGTTGCGGCCGCTGCGGGACAGCGGGATGCGGTCGCCGTCGCCGAGCCGGCCCACGGGGGCCGTGCCGGGCGGGGTGGAGAGCGCGACGTACTTCTCGCCGAGCATGCTGGTCTGCCGCAGCTCCGCGACCGCGTTGGCGGGCAGCTTCACCGAGTCGGCGACCCGCAGCCGTACGCGCGCGTGCCAGCCGTCCAGCTGCACTTCCTCGACCGCGCCCACGGTGACGTTGTTGACCTTCACCGCCGACTGCGGCACCAGGTCGAGGACATCGCGGAACTCGACCGTGACGTGGTACGCGTGGCCGTCCGCGGCGGCTCCGCCGGGCAGCTGGACGTCGTACCAGCCGTTGAACTCGCAGCCGGACAGCAGCAGCGAGCCGACCGCGGCCCACGCCACCGCCCCGACCTTGCGCAGTGCGTTCATGCGCTCGCCCCCAGAATGCCGCCGAGCGTGCGGTCGACCGTTCCCGTCACCGCGGAGCCCTGAGGCACCTTCGGCAGGGAGTCGAAGAGTTTCTTCAGCTCCTTGCAGTCGGGGTTCTTGCCGCCTTCGTCGCCGGTCGTCTTCAGTACGGAGCACATCAGCGCGGCCGGATCCTGTGCCTGCTGGGCGTTGTTGCGGGTGTCGAGGGTGCCCGCGGACGGGTTGTAGGCGTTGTTCAGGTTCGACAGGCCGGTGGGAGCCACCTCCAACAGCTCGGCCAGAGCGGCCCGTTGGGTGACGAGCACCTTGGTCACCTTGCTCAGGCCCTTCACGTTCGAGTTCAGGGACCTCTTGTTGTTCTTCACGAAGGCGGACACGTCACCGAGCGCCGTCCCCAGGTTCTTGAGCGCGTCCGCGAGGTCCTTGCGCTCGCCCGCGAGCTGTCCGGCGACCTCGGCGAGGCCAGTGTTGAACGACCGCACGCTCTTGTCGTCGGCGGACAGCGCCGCCGTGAACACCTGTAGGTTCCGCACCGTGCCGAACAGGTCCTTGCGGCCGTCGGACAGCGTGGTGACGGCCTGCGAGAGGTCCTCGACCGTCCGGTTGAGGTTCTCGCCCTGGCCGTCGAGGTTGTCCGCGCTCACCCCGAGCAGCCGCGACAGCGAGCCGTCCTTGTTGGCGCCCTGGGGGCCGAGCGCGTCGGCCGTCGTGTGCAGGCTGCCGAAGACGCGGTCCAGTTCGACCGGTACGGCCGTCCGCGACTCGGGGATGACGGCGCCGTTCCGCAGTACCGGGCCCTTTCGGTACACCGGCAGCAGTTGTACGTAACGGTCGCTGACCACCGAGGAGTTGATGATGGCGGCCTTGGAGTCCGCCGGCACCCTGCGGCCTTCGTCGTACTTCAGCTCCACCCGCACCCGGTCGCCCTCCGGCGTGATCTTCTCGACCTCGCCGATCCGGACGCCGAGGACGCGGACGTCCGAGCCGGGGTAGATGCCGACGGTGCGCGGGAAGTACGCGGTGACGTGCACGGACTCGGAGCGCGGCCACAGCACGTAGGTGAGCGCGGCGACGAGGGCGAGTGCGGTGACCACGGCCACGCGCCTCTTCAGGTTCTTCACTGCGCGCCTCCCGTCCGCGGCACCACCGGAGCGGCGACCAGGTTCTGGACGTAGCTGTCGAACCAGCGGCCGTTGCCGAGGGCGTTGGTGAAGACCCGGACGTAGGGCGCGAGCAGCTTGACGCTCCGGTCGAGGCTGGACTGATTCCGTTCGAGCATCTGCACCACGCGGTTCAGGCCCTTGAGCGCGGGCCCGATCTCCTTGTCGTTGTCCTCGACGAGGCCGGAGAGCTCGATGCCGAGCGCGGCGGAGCTCTTCAGCAGCTTGTGGATCGCCTTGCGCCGCTTGCTGATCTCCTTGAACAGCTTGCCGCCGTCCTTGACCAGCGCGGTGAAGTCCTCGGAGTGCTCGGCCAGTACGCCGGTGACACCGTTCGCGTGGTCGAGGAGTTCGCCCAGCGCCTTGTCGCGCGAGGCGACCGTACGGGAGATCTTCGACAGGCCCTTGATGGACGCCCGTACCTCGGCGGGCGAGTCCTGGAACGTGGTGGAGATGGTGTCCAGGGCCTTCGCCAACTGGTCGGTGTCGACCTTCTCCGTCGTCGTGGTGAGATCGCTGAACGCCTGTACGACGTCGTACGCCGGAACCGTCCTCTTCAGCGGTATCTCGCTGCCGGGCTTCAGCTGTCCCGGTCCCTTGGGACGCAGCGCGAGGTACTTCGCGCCGAGGATCGTCTTGACCCGGATCGAGGCGCCGGTCTCGGTGCCGAACCCCGGATCGCCCTTGATCTTGAAGGTGACCTTGACGTGGTCACCGTCCAGATCGACGTCCTTGACCTTGCCGACCTTGACACCGGCGATCCGCACCTCGTCGCCGGGCTTGAGGCCGCCCGCCTCCGAGAAGGCCGCACTGTACGTCTCGCCGCCGCCGATCAGCGGCAGGCTGTCGGCGTTGAACGCGGCCACGGTCAGCAGCGCGAGGAAGGTGAGGCCGACGGCTCCGATCACCACGGGGTTTCGCTCACGGAACGGGGTGAGGCGCGGACGGCGGATCCGTGGAAGCCGTATCCGAGGCGGGTCGATGCGGACTTTCACCAGGGGTTCCGGGCGGCGGGGGCGGGGTGCCCGGCGCGGAAGCAGCCGAATCTTCGGGAGCTTGGGCGGGTCGATACGGACCTTGACCAGCGGCTCCGGGCGGCGCTTACGGGTCCTGCGCGGAAGGAAGTGCTTCGTCATGCGCCGCACCTCGCCCTCGCCACGTGCAGCTCGGGAGTGAGCACCTGCTTCGTCTTCGGCAGCACGATCCGGCCGTCGAAGTCGCAGAGGTAGAAGTTGAACCACGAGCCGTAGGACGCCGTCCCCGTCAGCTCGCCCAGCTTGTTCGGCAGCCGCTTCAGCACGCCCTCCACGGTGTTCTCGTTCTTGTTCAGCGTTCCGGTGAGATCGGTCAGCTCGGCGATGTCGTCCTTCAGCGGCGGACGCGCGTCCTTGAGCAGCCCCGAGGTGGCGTCCGTCAGGTCGCCGATGCCCACCAGGGACTGCCCGATGGGCTTGCGGTCGGCGGACAGCCCCGAGATCACCCGCCGCAGCTGCTTGAGCAGCCCTGAGAAGCGGGCGCCGCGCTGGTCCAGCGTCTCCAGCACGGTGTTGAGGTTGTCGATCACCGAACCGATCAGCTTGTCGCGGCCGGCCAGCGTCGTGGTGAGCGAAGCCGTGTGCGCGAGCAGGCTGTTGACGGTGCCGCCCTCGCCCTGGAGGGTCCGGATGATCTCGGTGGCGAGCTGGTTGACGTCCTGCGGGCTGAGCGCCGCGAAGAGTGGCTTGAAGCCGTTCAGCAGCGCGTTGAGGTCCAGTGCGGGCTGGGTGCGCGACAGCGGGATCGTGGCGCCGGGCTTCAGCCGGGTGGCGTCTCCCGCGCCCTCGGTCAGGGCGACGTATCGCTGTCCGACCAGGTTCCGGTAGCGGACGACCGCGCCGGTGCTGTTCAGGAGCGGCCGGTCCTCACCGACAGTGAAGGTGACCTCAGCCAGCGTCCGGTCCTTGATCCGGATGCCCTCGACCTGGCCGACCCGCACCCCGGCCACCCGGATGTCGTCGCCCTTCTCCAGGCCCGTGACGTCGCTGAACACCGCGCGATAGGTGTGCTCGGGGGTGAGGGAGATGTTGACGATGGTGGCGGCGAGCAGAGTCGTCGCCACCATCGTCACCAGCGCGAACAGGCTGAACTTGATCAGCGGGGCGGCGGCCTGCCGGGCTCCTGACGTCCTCGTGGACGTCGTAGTCCTCGCGGTCTTCGCGGTCTTCATGATCCTCGTGATCCTCATGCGACGCTCACCGCCGTCCCGCGCGCCATCGGTCCGAACAGCAGGGTCGCGACCGGCGGCACCTGGTCGGCGGGCACACCCAAGACGGGCGCGACGAGCGAGCCGACGGAGCGCTGCTCGGCCCGGGTGGCGGAGACGCCGCCCGGGCCGCCGGACGCACTTCCCTTCGTCGAACCGTCGTTGAGGTGGACCCCGGGCGCGGGCACCGGCGGATGGGGCAGGTCGCGGCAGTTGGGCCCCGATCGATCGTCGTAGCGCGGATACTCGCCGGGTTCGTACGCCCCCTGCTGTCGGACTACCTCGAGCGTGATGTGCATCTTGCCGCCCCGGAACGCCTGCTCGGATGCCTGCTCCTCGCGCACCAGGCCGGCGAAGAGGCAGGGGTACTCGGGCGAGTAGCGGGCGAAGAGGTCGAGCGTGGGGCGGGAGACCCGGCCCAGGGTGATCAGCCGGTCACCGTTCGCGTCGAGGAAGTCGTCCGCGGTGCCCGCGGCAGTGGCCGTCGTGGTGAGCGCGGACGCGAGCCGGTCCCGCTGCTCGACCAGGGTGCGGCTGGTGGTGACGGTGTTGCGCAGGATCTCCATCAGGTCGGGAGCCGCGTCGCCGTACACCTCGGCGACGTCGGCCAGCCGCGCGAAGTCCTCGGTGAGGGAGGGCAGGTGCGGATTGAGGCGGTGCAGATAGTCCTCCACGCGCGTGAGGTTGTCGCCGATCCGGTCGCCGCGCCCCTCGAGGGCGGTGGCGAACGCGGAGAGCGTGGCGTTGAGCTTGCCGGGCTGCACGGTCCGCAGCAGCGGCAGCAGGTCGTTCATCAGCTGCTGGAGCTCGATGCCGACGCGGGTGCGGTCCTGGGTGATGACATCGCCGGCGCGGATGGGCCGGGCCGAGGAGCGCGCGGGCGCGACCAGGTCGACGTACTTCTCGCCGAACAGCGTCTTGGGCAGCAGGCGTGCGTGCGCGTCGGACGGGATGGACGCGACGTACTCCGGCTTGAGCGCGATGTCGAGCGTCGCCTTCGTCCCGTCGGCATGCACCGCGCGCACCTCGCCGACCAGCAGCCCGCGCAGCTTGACGTCGGCGCGCGGATCGAGCTGGTTGCCGAGGCTGTCGGCCTCCAACTTGATCCGTACGGCCGGGGTGAACACCTGCTGGTACACGGCGACGGACAGGGACAGCAGCAGCGCGAGCACGGCGAGGAACACGACGCCGTACAACCGCAGTCTCAGCACTCTCATCCGGCTCACCCCGCAATCCGGACGGTCGTGCCGGCGCCCCAGATCGCGAGCGACAGGAAGAAGTCCAGGACGTTGATCGCGACGATCGAGGTGCGTACGGCGCGGCCCACGGCGACGCCGACGCCCGCCGGGCCGCCGCTCGCGTAGTAGCCGTAGAAGCAGTGCACCAGGATGATCAGGACGGCGAAGACGAGCACCTTCCCGAAGGACCACAGCACGTCGACCGGCGGCAGGTACTGCTGGAAGTAGTGGTCGTAGGTGCCCGCCGACTGCCCGTAGTAGCCGGTGGTGATGGTGCGGGCGGCGAAGTACGAGGACAGCAGCCCGACCACGTACAGCGGGATCACCGCGACGAAACCGGCGATCATCCGGGTGGTCACCAGGAACGGCAGCGAGGGCACGCCCATGACTTCGAGGGCGTCGGTCTCCTCGCTGATCCGCATCGCGCCCAGCTGCGCCGTGAACCCGGCGCCCACCGTCGCGGACAGCGCGAGCCCCGCCACCAGTGGCGCGATCTCCCGGGTGTTGAAGTACGCCGAGAGGAACGCCACGAAGTTCGAGGTGCCGAGCTGGTTGAGCGCGGCGTAGCCCTGGAGGCCCACCTCCGTGCCGGTGAAGAACGACAGGAAGGCGATGACGCCGACCGTGCCGCCCACGACGGCGAGGGCGCCGCGTCCGAAGCTCACCTCGGCGAGCAGCCGCAGGATCTCCTTCTTGTAGCGGCGTACGGTGCGGCCCGTCCACGCCAACGAGCGGCCGTAGAAGGACAACTGGCTGCCCAGTTCCTCCAGACGATTCAGCAGCGCCACGACTCAGCCCCTCTGCGGAACGACTTGGAAGTACACGGCGGTCATCACGAAGTTCGTCACGAACAGCAACATGAAGGTGATCACCACCGACTGGTTCACCGCGTCGCCCACGCCCTTCGGGCCGCCCTTCGCGGTGAGTCCCTTGTACGAGGCGACGATCGCGGCGATCGCCCCGAACACCAGCGCCTTGGCCTCCGCCGCCCACAGGTCGGAGAGCTGGGCGAGCGTGGTGAAGGAGGCGAGATACGCGCCCGGCGTGCCGTTCTGCAGGACGACGTTGAAGAAGTAGCCGCCCGCGACGCCCACCACCGACACCAGGCCGTTGAGCAGCACCGCCACCACCATCGACGCCAGGACCCGCGGGACGACCAGCCGGTGGATGGGGTCGATGCCCAGCACCTGCATCGCGTCGATCTCCTCGCGGATCTTCCGCGCCCCGAGATCCGCGCAGATCGCCGTGCCGCCGGCGCCCGCGATCAGCAGCGCGGTGACGATCGGCGAGGCCTCCCGCAGCACCGCGAGGACCGAGGCGGCCCCGGAGAAGGACTGGGCGCCGAGCTGCCGGGTCAGGCTGCCGATCTGCAGCGCGATGACCGCGCCGAAGGGGATGGACACCAGCGCCGTCGGCAGGATGGTGACGCTCGCGACGAACCAGGCCTGCTGGATGAACTCCCGCGCCTGGAAAGGCCGTCGGGGGATGGTCCGGACGACGTCCAGCGCCATCGCGAAGAGGCTCCCCGAGTGCCTCAGCGCCCCGGTGGGTGACAGTCTCATGCGCCGGTCACCGCCTTCCGGTGCAGTTCGGCCTCGCGTCTCGCGATCGCCTCCCAGCGGGCCGGACGGGCGATGCCGGGGCCCGGCATCAGGCGCGGCGTCATGTCGTTGCCGACGTGGCGGGGTTCGCGGTCCGTGTCGCCGAGCCGCGCCAGCTCCTGCTCGACCTGCGCGGCGTCCTTCTCCTCCGCCATCCCGATCGGCCCCTGCATCCGGCCGTTCAGGAACTGCCGTACGACGGGCTCGTCGCTGGTCAGCAGCTCCTCACGGGGCCCGAACATGACCAGCTCACGGCGGAACAACAGCCCGATGTTGTCCGGCACCTGGCGGGCCGAGGCGATGTCGTGCGTGACGATCAGGAACGTCGCGTTGATCTGCGCGTTGAGGTCGACGATGAGCTGGTTGAGGTACGCGACGCGCACCGGGTCGAGGCCCGAGTCCGGTTCGTCGAACAGGATGATCTCCGGATCGAGGACCAGCGCTCGTGCCAGCCCGGCCCGTTTGCGCATCCCACCGGAGATCTCGCCGGGCAGCTTCCCCTCCGAACCGATCAGCCCGACCATGTCCATCTTCTCCAGCACGATGCGCCGGATCTGGCTCTCGGACTTACGGGTGTGCTCCCGCAGCGGGAAAGCGATGTTGTCGTACAGGCTCATCGAGCCGAACAGCGCGCCGTCCTGGAACAACACCCCGAACAGCTTCCGCACCTCGTACAGCTCGTGCTCGCGCAGCTTGGTGACGTCCCGGCCCGCGACCTTCACGGAACCCCGGTCCGGCTTCAGCAGTCCGACGAGCGTCTTGAGGAACACCGACTTGCCCGTGCCCGAGGGGCCGAGCATGACCGAGACCTCCCCGGCGGGCAGCGTCAGCGAGACGTCCTGCCAGATGACCTGCTGACCGAAGGACTTGGTCAGCCCTTCCACACAGATCTCGACACCCATCCGGTCCACCCTTCGGCCGTGGAGCAGCTCCGACATCTGCTCTACGGGGAGGGGCCGGGCGTCCGTCGCGACGGAGGCGGTTTTTTTCGGGGGTCTTGCGGCCGGGTTTCCGGCAGCTCGGCGGCCGCGCCATTTCCGCTGGTGCTGCGGCAGTGCCTTTTCCGGCGGTGCTACGGCAGTACGGTCGGGGTCGGTACGTCGGCCGGCGCGGGGGGCGTGGCGGGAGCCTCCGGGAGGGCCCGACGCGTCGTCGGGACCGTGGACGTGGTCGGCAGATCGGAGAGGCCGGGCACGCTCGGCAGGTCGGACACGCCGGGGACGGACGGCACCGGTGACAGCGAGGCATCCGGCAGCGGTGGCACCGACAGAGGCAGCAGCGACCGGTCGTGATCGCCGGGCGGCACCGTAGGCGTCGCTGCGTGAGACGTCGAGGCGGCCGACAGAGCACGGCCGTTCGGGGCGGCCACCCTGCCGAAGCCGTCGGGCCGGACGGTCTGGGTGGTCGTCTGGGCCATGCGGGACACGGAGGGACGGGGAGCTGTGCCCTGCCCGTCCCCGTTGTGGACGTACGGCAACACGAACCCCGCCACCACCAGGGTCGCGGCCGTCGACGTCACCACCGCGGCCTGCGTGTGTCCGCCCGCGCGCGGTTTGCCGCGCCCCCACAGGAACAGGGCGAGGCCCAGCGTTCCGGCCAGCGAGCTGCGCAGCGTGCGCCGGGCCCGGGCGAGCAGCGACTCGACGGTGCGATAACTCAGCCCCATGCGCACGGCGACCTGGCCGACGTCGAGGTCCTCGGACTTCAGCCGGAGCGCCTCGGCCTGGCGCGCGGGCAGCTCCCCGCTGCGCACGGCCAGCCACCTGGCCTCGGCCCGGTCGCACACCGCCTCCTCGACGGGCACCGGACCCGGCGCGGCGAGCGTGGGGCTGCGGTGTACCTCGGCCTCACGGTTGACCTGGCGGTACCGATCGACGCACAGCCGCATGGTCACGGTCGTCAGCCAGGCGCCGAGGCGCTCGTCGTCCAAGTCGGGGCGCTCCGCGGCGCGCAGCATCGCCTCGTGCACCGCGTCCTCGGCGTCCTCCGGGCTCATCGACCTGCGCCGGGCCACCTTGAGCAGTTGCTCGCGGTGGCTCCACATGCGCTGCCAACGGTCGTGGGCCGCCTGTATCTCCGCAGGCATGTCCGGCATGTCCGTCGCCATGAGAGCCCCTTTGCGCTCAGCCGCCGGTCCTGTGCCGTCCGGCGGGTGGCGACATTACCGCCCAGTATCCGCGGTTGTGGAGGGGGAGGAGGCCATCGAGTTCACACCGTTGCTGGTCAGCGGACCGTCGCTGGGCAGCAGGTCGTCGCCGGGCAGCTCGATGTCCGTGCCGGGCCGGGGGAGTTGGGGCTGCTCGGTCCCCTCGGCCCCGCCCGCCGAACGTGACCTGGTGGGGGCCGGCGAGGCAGGCGCGGACGGAGTCCGGGACGGGAAGGCTCTGGGGCGGGGGGACGGTGCCGGCTTCGGCGTGGGTTTCGGCTGCGACGGCTCGGGGCGTGTCGACGCCTTCGCGGAGCTGTCCGACACCACCCGGTGCCCCTCCAGGAAGTACGCGTACCAGGCCCTGACCGTGTGCAGATACGCCTCCGAGTGGTTGTAGCCGAGGACAGCCCGGTCGAGTTCGGCCGGGTCGGAGAGGTCTCGCCCGCCCGCACACAGGTAGCGCCCGGCGGCGAGCGCCGCGTCGAAGACGTTGTCCGGGTCGGCCCGCCCGTCGCCGTTGCCGTCCGTGCCCCAGCGGGCCCAGGTCGACGGGATGAACTGCATCGGTCCGACCGCCCGGTCGTAGGCCGGGTCCCCGTCGTACGCGCCGCCGTCGGTGTCCCGCACGACGGCGAAGGCGCCGCCGTCCAGCCGCGGCCCGAGGATCGGCGCCAGGGTCGTACCGTCCGCCGTCACCCGACCGCCGCGCGCCTGCCCGGACTCCACCTGGCCGATCGCGGCCAGCAACTGCCAGCGCAGCCGGCAGCCGGGCGCGGTGCGCGTGAGCTCCGCCTCGGCGTGCCGGTAGGCGGCGAACACGCTCGCCGGCAGCGCGGCTCCCGCCACCGACGCCCCGCCCTTGCGGTCCCGGGTCCGCAGTGGTGGGAGCTCGGTGCGGTACCGGGTGTCGCCCGACGCGCTCGGCCCGTGCTCGGCGGGCGCCTGCCGCGGGGGTACGGAGGCCCGTGCCGGGACCGCCGCCGGCGCCTGTGACGCGGTCAGAACCGCCATGGTCGCCGCCGCGATCGCCGTACCCCTGGTGCCTCTGACCCTGTGCCCTGCCATGTCGCGCTCCCCTCCCTGTGAGCTGATGTCGTCTGCTCTACGGGGCAGGGCGGCGGGTCCGTCGCACGGAGCGGGGGGATTTCAGGAAACGGGGTCCGCACGCGCGGCCGACTCGTCTGTCCTCAGGGCTCTGACCTGGCCACATGGCCAGGTCAGAGCCCTTTCGGGTGGCTGCTCGGGCCCGCTCAGGTGATGCCGAGCTGGAACCAGCCCGACCAGCCGCCCGACGCGTCCCACCAGGCGCTGTGGACGAGGCCGTCCGAGCCGACCGCGAACACGTCCAGGTGTTCGGTGACCCGGGACAGCGCCGCGACCTGGCTGCCGGGCTTGGCGACGCCGCCGGACACGTTGAACCAGGCGGCCCACCCCGTGGTGTCGTGCCACCAGGTCGAGTAGATCCGGTTGTCAGTACCGACGACGAACAGGTCCATGTGGTTCGTGTAGCGCACCACGGCGGTCACGGGCGAGCCCGCCGACGCCGCACCGCCCGACACCTGGAACCACGGGGCCCAGCCACTGCGCGCGTCCCACCACGTCGACATGATCCGGCCGTCGGACGCGGTGGTGAACAGGTCCAGATGGTCGCGATGGCGCGCCACCGCGGTCACGGTGGAGTCCGGCCGGCAGACGATGCCCGGCAGCGCGAACCACGCCGACCAGCCGCTGCGCTCGTCCCACCAGGCGCTGTAGACCCGGTTGTCCGTCCCCACCGTGAACACGTCGAGGTGGAACGGGTGGCGCGCGACGGCGGTGACGGTCGCGCCGTTCGCCGCGACACCGCCGCTGACGTGGAACCAGTCCGCCGCCCAGCCGGTACGCGCGTCCCACCACGTCGACATCGTCCGGCCGTCGGACCCGGTGGTGAACAGATCCAGGTGGTCGCTGTAACGGCTGACGACATTGACCGTCGAACCGGGCCGCGCGACGAGCGTGCCGACCCGGAACCAGGCGGCCCAGCCGCTCGACTGGTCCCACCAGGTGCTGTAGACCCGGCTGTCGGTGCCGACGACGAACAGGTCGAGATGGCCCGCGTACCGCGCCACCGAGGTGACCGGAGAGCCCGCTCCGCCGGGCGAGGCGAGCCCGCCCGAGACCTGGAACCAGCCGGCCCAGCCACTGCCCGCGTCCCACCAGTCGGACATGGTGCGCCCGTCCGCCGCCACCGCGAAGACGTCGAGATGCTCGGGATAGCGGGCGACGACGCTGATCGGTGTGCGGGGACGGGCGGGCAGCGTCGCGAGCGGGCCGATCCGGTTCCAGATCACCTGCCGGCACACCCGGCAGAACGGGATGCCGAGCGCGCGCATCTTGCAGTCGTACTCGGGCCGGAACGCGCCGCAGTGGTAGTAGTGCGCACCCTCGAAGCAGCCGACCGTCCCGGCGGGAACCGTGCTCGCCCGGCCGTCCACGGTCGAGCAGTCCGGGTTGCTCATCGTCGGCAGGGCCGTGCTCGCGGCGACCGCCCAGCCCCACTTGAGGGAAGCGCGTTGGGTGTTGAGTGTGACGTTCGGCTCGGCCGGCTCGCCCGCCGGATGGTGATCGTGCCCGGTCTCGTTGCCGCCGGCGTAGTACGCGTATTCGTCCGCCAGACCGTACGCGGTGTGCCCGATCTCGTGGAGGGCGATCTCCGTCGCGCCGCCGGCCAGGGAGTACGTGCCGACGGACCCGCCGCTGCCCCCGTAGACCGTGGAATTCACGACGACGATGGCGACGGAGAACTCCGGCACCTGCGCGGCGGCCGTCGTCAGGACCGTCGAGTTGTTGCAGATGAGGAGGCGCCGGATGCCGTTGCCGCCGAAACTCGCGTCGAAATAGGTGCGTGCCGTCGCGCCGGTGCCGCCGGCCGCGGCGGGATCGTCGGCGCCCGAGTCGGTGGAGGCGACGTTGACCCGCCAGACGTTGATGGCCGGCGAGAGCTCGTCGTAGGGCGGAGTGGCGCGTAACGCGGTGACGAAGGCCGCGCAGGCGTTGTTGAAGTCGGTCTGCTGGGCGGCGGTGAACCCGTCACCGAGCAGTACGACGGTGAAGGCCCGGTTGCGCGGCGCGGATCCGAAGATCTGGGTGTGGCCCTGAACGGTGCCGTCGGACGTGGTCATCTCCGCCGCCTACCGCTCGAGCCGGAAGGTGGCGAGGTCGACGGCCGGCGCCGCTCCCGGCGGTGGACTGGTGGCGCCGCCGCCTGGCGCCACACCCTCCTCGGGACCCGTCGGCGCGACCCGGACGACGGCGACCTGGGTGGCCGCGGCCGGTGCCGGGAGGATCACCGTGAACGCCCCCCGGGCCTCCACGTCGACCCGGGTGATCGGCTCCGCGTGGTCCTCCGGGAAGACCTCGGCGCTCTCCACGAAGGCGCCGCGGGCGGGGACGCGGGCGAGACGCCGCCCACTGTCGTCCCGTACCTCCACGAAGTTGCCGGGACGCACTTCGGGCGGGGCGTCGAAGCCACTGATCACCGCATCGACCGGTTGTTGGGAGACGAGGCGCACCGTATCGCCCTCGTACTCGAAGATCAGACGGACGGCGGGGGAGGCGGGCGTCTGCTGCGGTGCTGCCATGCGGATCCTCCAGCTGGGACTCGGCTCCCCGCCGATGCTCCTCGCCCGCGACATACAGGGCAATGGCGACACCCGTCCGCGGCCGGGAACTCGCCCCGCCGTGCTCATGACCGTCTAACAGCGGCTCACGCAATGAGCTGAACCCGACGCGTGATCGCGCAGCACGGGGCGGGGCGGTCCCGGCGTGCGCCATTCCCGACCGCGGCTCCTGCGCCGACCGAGGCCGGGGGGTAAGCCGGTACGGCCGCGAGGCCGGGGGCAAGCCGAAACGGCCGAGGCAGCCACCGTGCCCGCGGCCGCGCCCCGGCCGCGTGCGCTCAGTTCGTGACCGTGAACCAGGTCGTCCGCGCCTTCTTCCACTCGTCGTGGGTGAGGTCCTTGGCCTCCGTGCCGTCGCCGTACAGGTCCGCCGAGCCGGCGTCGGTGAGCAGCTGGGCGCGGGCCCCGGACACGGTGAGGTCGGGCACGTCGACGACCGACTCCCAGCCGCCCGGATCGCTGGTCGGCAGGTCGAGGCGCTTGACCGGGGCGTGCGCCGGGACGCCGTCCCAGGAGTAGAGGGCGTACGGGTCGGAGTTGTCGTCGGCGGCCCAGGAACCGGCGAGGATCAGGTACTGGTTCGCCGCGTTCCTACGGATGTCACGGACCGAAAGCCCGCCGAGGTCCAGCTCGATCGGCGCACCGAAGACGGCGGACGAGCCCGTCGCCACCTTGTCGATGTTGGTGACGGGGACGAGGAGCGCCCTGCCGCCCGGCACCGCGGGAGCCAGCGGGGCGCGGAAACCGAGGTACGCGGTCGTGGTCGAGCCGGGCGCGAACTCCAGGCCCTCCACGTTGAACCCGTCGATCTGCTTGGGCACTTGGCCGTCCGCGGTGCCCGCCGCGAAGCCGTAGCGGTCGCCGTTCGCCTCGTCCCAGGCCACCAGGTCCTCGCGGAGCTTCGCGTACGAGCCGCCGTACGACAGGGAGGTGCTCGCGCCCGAACCGGTCACCTTGGTCGTGAACAGCGTGTTGCGGGCGGACTTGTACTCGCCGTCCTTGTTGTTGCCGAGCGAGCCGGTCCAGTAGATCGTGTCGCCGACGCGGGCGGCGCCCTCGATGTCGACCTCCTTCGAGACCCCGATCCGCGAGCTGAAGTCCCAGGTCTTCAGGGGCGCGCCGGACACCGAACGGTCGTACAGACGAAGGACGTTGGACTCGTCGTCCGCGACCACCACGTGGCCCCCGCCCACGTCGACGGCGGCCGAGGCGTCGCTGGAACCGGTGAAGTAGCGGGTGTCGGCGCCGTGCTGGACGGCGGCGGACGCCGCGTAGTGCAGGGTCTTCGAGGCGCTCTGCCCGTCCACGCCGGTGACCTTGAGCGTGAGGTCGGTGTAGCCCTGGCCGCGGGCGGCGACGGCGACCCGGCGGGTGGCGCCGGTGCCGGTCACGGCGACGTCGGCGGTCGTGGCCACGGAGGTCCTGCTGCTCTTGGTGACGGTGACCGTGAGCGCCCCGGCGTCGGCACCGCTCTGCGCGACGGTCACGGTCACGGCCGGGTCCCCGGCCGCGCCGACCGCGCCGGACAGATACGCCGCGGACAGTGTGATGCCGGGGGTGCCGAAACTCGCCGCCCGCGCCTGGCTTCCCGTACCTGGTCCCATGATGGCGAGCGTAAGCACTCCGGTGGCCACGGCAACCGCACGACGGCCTTTGGGGGAAACGTAGTCCAGCACAGGGACCCTTTCGTCGGCTCGATGTCGACGAGAAGACTCAGCCGCGCCCGCCAACGTGGGGCGGCCCCGCTACGTACACCGGGTGAACAACTCCGGTCGTGCGTACACCGGACGACCGGACGGACGTCCAGGGCACCGGCGGCATACGTCCGTTGCTCGTAGCCCGTGGTCAAGTCCTGCCGCCCCTCAAGGGGTTCGGGGTCCCAGCGATCGCTCCGTAACCCTCGCCAGATGCGCGGCGAACACGTCCCGCGCGTCCGGGCCGAGCGTGCGCAGCGCCACCATCGCCGTGATCACCACGTCGCACAGTTCCGCCTGCACGTCCTCCCACGTGTGTGTCGTCCCCTTGCGCGGGTTCTGGCCCGTCGCCCCGATCACCGCCTGGGCGACCTCGCCGACCTCCTCCGACAGCTTCAGCACGCGCAGCAGGAGGCCCTCCTGACCGCCGTGCGCCCGGTGGGCGTCCAGCCAGGAGTGCAGGTCCTCGATCGACCCCCAGGGGTCGGCGGATGCGTCCGGAGCCATGCCCTGATCACTCATGCGCGCAGCCTGCCACGCCCCGTCACTCCTCGAACAGCATCTCCTGCTCGCCCTGTGCCGCCCGCCGCAGCCGCTTGTTGCGCGCCCCCACCACCACCGCCGTGCCCGCCGCCGTCACACCCAGCGCCACCGGAACCATCCACCCGCGGTTCACGGCGTGACCGAGCCGATGGTCCACGGACAACCGTCCCGGCCCCGTCACCGCGAGACCCGCCCCCAACAGGGCCAGGGTCGCGGCGTACTCGTAGCCGCCGCTCTGCGCGAAGAACCCGTTGGGCGCATGCACCGCCGCCGCGCCCACCATGGCGCCGGCCGCCGCCGCACCCGCCGCGGGGGTCGCGAGCCCCAGCGCGAGGAGCGTGCCCCCGCCGGCCTCGGCGAGTCCCGCCGCCGTGGCGCTCGCCTTCCCCGGCGCGTAGCCCACGGACTCCATGAACTGACCGGTTCCCTCGAGTCCGGCCCCGCCGAACCACCCGAACAGCTTCTGCGCTCCGTGCGCGGCCAGTACCCCGCCGGTGCCCAGACGGAGCAGCAGCAGTCCCAGATCACTTCGGTCGAAACAGGTCACGACGACTCCCGGAACAGACGGAACGAACAGCGGGAAACACAGCGGGAAACACAGTGGGAAACGAACCCCTCCCGTGCCTCCACCGTCGCACCGATCACCCGTGCCCGACCGGCCCGCGCCGCCGTTCGGGTGGCGAGGCCCGGGGGCCGGTGTGAGTCTGCTGGCATGACGATTCAGGTAGCGAAACTCAGTGACCCGGCCGTCCGGGCCTTCGTCACCGCGGTGAACGCCCACGACCGGGACGCGTTCCAGGCCCTCCTCGCCTCCGGCGCGACCATGTCCGACGACGGGGCCGACCGTGACCTCACCGACTGGACCGAGCGGGAGATCTTCTCCTCCCACGGCCACATGAACGTCGACAACGAGTCCAAGGGCGGCCGCGCCCTCATCGCCCGCTACCGCAACGACACCTGGGGCGAGATGCGCACGAAGTGGAGCTTCGTCGTCGAGGACAACGGCCGGATCTCCCACTTCGAGACCGGTCAGGCCTGATCGCCCGTACGGCGTCCCGCACACCCTCGTTCTCGGGAGGTGAGCGGCCGCGGTCAGGGGGGATCAGTCCCCCCTGACCGGCCGTACTGCCAACGCCCGTACGAGCCGCCGCTACTGCCCGTACGAGCCGCTACTGCCCGTACGGGCCGCCGCCCTGCTCGGCGTACTGGGGTGCCGCGGCGCGCCGCAGCCCGCCGCCCTGCTCGGTCAGTGTGAGCTGCCCGGCCTTGATGGTGGCCAGGCGCGGTGCCCGGCGGGCGATCGACGAGTCGTGGGTGACCATGATGAACGTCAGCCCGTACTCGTGCCACAGCCCTTCGAGCAGGCCCATGATGTCGTCGCGGGTGCCCTCGTCGAGGTTGCCGGTCGGCTCGTCGGCGAGCAGCACCTTCGGCTTCTTGACCAGCGCGCGGGCGATGGCGACACGCTGCTGCTGACCGCCGGACAGCTCGGTCGGAACATGGCTGAGCCGCTCGCCGAGGCCCACCGAGCGCAGCGCGTCCGCGGCCCGCTCGCGCCGCTCCGCGGGCTTCACACCCAGCGGCACGAGCGCGGTCTCGACGTTCTCCTGCGCGGTCAGCGTCGGAATGAGGTTGAACGCCTGGAAGATGATGCCGATCTTCTCGGCGCGCAGCCGGGTCAGCTTGGCCTCGCTGATGGAGGCGAGGTCCACGCCGTCCAGCTCGACGCTGCCGGCGGACGGACGGTCGAGGCCGCCGATCATCTGGAGGAGGGTGGACTTGCCGCCGCCCGTGGGGCCCTGGATGACGAGCTGGTCGCCGTCCTCGATGACGAGGTCGATGCCGCGCAGCGCCTCCACCGTCTCCTTGCCCCGCGTGTAGCGCTTGGTGACGCCGGTGAGCTTGTACATGGGTTCTCCGTGAAAGCGTGAAGGAAGAAGGAAGGGGTCGGGGCGCCGTGACCCGGGGGGAACGGACACGAGCGCCCCGGTCGGGGGGAGGGGGAGGGAGAGGGTTACTGGACGCTGCGCAGCGCGTCGGCGGGGCGCATCCGGGAGGCGCGCCAGCCGCCTATCGCACCGGCGATCAGACCGCCGGCGATGGCCAGGCCCGCGGCGAGCGCGATGGTGGTCAGCGAGACCGGCGCGGACAGCGCGATGTCCATGGTGGTGGACGCGGCCTGCCGGCCGGGACCGCCCTGGCCGCCGGGACCGCCGCCCATAGCGCCCCCGCCGGAGCCGAGCTGCGCGGTCAGTGTCGGGCTGATCGCGGTGACCGAGTACGCCGCCGCGAGACCGATCGCGATGCCGAGGGCGCCGCCGAGCAGACCGTTCACGATGGACTCGCCCACGACCTGCCGGGTGACCTTGCCGCTGGGCCAGCCGAGCGCCTTCAGCGTGCCGAACTCACGGACGCGCCGGCTGACCGCCGAGGAGGTGAGCAGCGCGGCGACGAGGAACGCGGCGACGAGGACCGCGATGGACAGCCACTTGCCGACGCTGGTCGCCAGGTTGGAGGCCGTCGACAGCGAACCGGAGACGGTGTCCGCGAGGTCGGCGGAGGTGGTGACCGTCGTCCCGTCGATGTTCTTCTGGATGGTCGTCTTGACGGTGTCGATCTGCTTCGAGTCGGTCGCCTTGACGTAGATCGTGGTGACCTTGTTCTTCGAGTCGCCGAGCGTCTGCGCCTGCTTCAGCGGCAGGTAGACGTCGGTGGTCGACTCGCTGCTGTCGGGCGTCGCGATACCGATGACCGTGTACTTGGTGCCGGAGATCTTGATGGTCTTGCCGACCGTGTACTTGTTCTCCTTGGCGTACGACTTGCTGAGCACCGCGACCTTCGCGTTGGTCTGCGACGTCGTGAACGTCTTGCCCTTGGTGATCTTCGACGTGGCGAGCGGGCCGAGGTCCTGGTGGGTGACGTCGACGCCGGCCACCGAGTACGAGTTCACGTCGAAGGAGGCGCCGCCGCCCTGCACCTGCGGCTGGCCGGTGCTGGTGCCGCCGCCGGGACCGCCCTGGCCGCCGCCCTGCTGCTGGGTGGTCGACGACTTCGCCTTGCCCTGGGTGAAGGAACCGTCGACCTTGGTGACGTTCAGGCTCAGCGCGCCCACCGCGCTCGCCACGCCCTTCTGGGCCGCGACCTTCTCGACGAGCGAGGACTTCAGGGCCTGACCGCCCTGCGTCATCACCCGGTCCGAGCTCTGGGTGTCGCTGCTGTCCGACTTGGCGTCGAAGTCGAACTTGGGTCTGCCCGAGGCGTTGCCGGAGGGCGCCGCCTGGGCCTTGGTGACGGTCATGTCCGTGCCGAGCCCGTACAGCGACTTGAGGACCTTGTCCTGTGCCTGCTGCATGCCGGCCGACACCGAGTTGACGGTGATGACCAGGGCGATACCGAGCGCCAGACCCATGGCGATGACCAGAGCCGCCTTCTTGCGCCGGCTCAGCTCGCGCTTGAGATAGATGCCAAACATCCCGTTCCTCGAAGGTTCTTGGCGCCCGCTGTGGGCGCTGCCACAAGCTAGGGAGAAACCTTTGAGTCGTCCTGAGTAAAGGATGTGTCTGGGCTGAGAAAGTGGGGCCCGGAATCAAATTTGCATAAGACAGCGGATTCCTAAGCTGTGGAGGGCGTATTGCCAGGAATCCCCAGTTGAATGGCTCCTTGGTGAAGAGAAAGGACGGGTTCGCCCGGTGCGCGTTGTCCGGTGGGACGGTGGAGCGGCGCACGGGGCGGACCCGTTTCTCCCGGCCTCTCCCGGCCTCTCCCGGGGCCCTCCGCGCGCCTCTTCGCGCCCGCGGTGACTCCGTCATGACCCCGCCTTTGCCATGCCTTTGTCACCCCGCTGTGGGACGCCACGGACTCACTTTGTACGGTCCCCGAATGCGTGACTCCTCCCGCCTCTCCCGTCGGGCCGTCCTCGGCCTCGCCGCGGCCGCGCCCCTGGCCGCCGCCGCCCCCGCGTCCGCGTCCGCCGCAACCGTGATCGGCGGTGAACGGCTCGGCCGCTCCGGTGTCCAGGTGAGCGGCGCCTCGGGCCTGCCCAAGAAGCTGACCGCCCGCGCCTGGCTGGTCGCCGACCACGAGAGCGGCGAGGTGCTCGCGGCGTACAACGCGCACCGGCGGCTCGCGCCCGCGTCCACGCTGAAGATGCTGTTCGCGGACACGGTGCTGAAGAAGTTCGAGCGCGCCGAGCGGCACACGGTGACCGCGGACGACCTGGTCGGCATCCCGGCGGGCTCCAGCCTCGTCGGCGTCCAGGCCGGAACGACGTACACCGTCGAGCAGTTGTGGCTCGGCGTCTTCCTGCGTTCCGGCAACGACGCGGTGCACGTGCTCAGTCACATGAACGGCGGTGTCGCCGAGACGGTCGCCCAGATGCAGGCCAAGGCGGAGGATCTGCAGGCCCTGGACACCCATGTGGTGAGCCCGGACGGCTTCGACCACAAGGGGCAGCTGTCGTCGGCGTACGACCTGACGCTCTTCGCCCGGCACGGTCTCGCCGACGCCGACTTCCGCGACTACTGCGCCACGCGGACCGCCGACTTCCCGGCCGGCCGGAAGAAGACCTTCCAGATCCAGAACACGGACCGCCTGCTGACCGGCGCGTGGGGCATGGAGACGTACGACGGTCTGATCGGCGTCAAGAACGGTTACACCAGCCACGCGGGCAACACCTTCACCGGCGCCGCCACCCGCGGCGGCCGCACGCTGCTGGTGACCGTGATGCATCCGAAGTCCGGCGGCAACGGCGTCTACGAGGAGACCGCCAAGCTCCTCGACTGGGGCTTCGCACACGCGGCGAGTGCCAAGCCCGTGGGCACGCTGGTCGATCCGATCAGTGAGGGCGGGGCCACCGCGACGGCGACCCCGAGCGCCGCGGCGGCCAAGCCGGCGGCCGGGGCGCGGGCGTCCACGGCCGGCGGGCACTCGTCGTGGGGGCTGGTCGCCGGGGCCGGGGGAGCGGTGGCGCTGCTGGCGGGCGGGGCGGTCGCCCTGCGCACCCGCCGGCGCAGGACGGAAGCCGGCGCGGAGACGAGGACGAAGACGAGGGCGAAGGCGAAGGGGAACGCGAAGGGGGAAGGGAAAGCGAAGGCGGCGGCGGAGAAGGAGCCGGGGGCGGGGGAGACGAACGGCCGGGCCCGGCGCTGACGCTCACCGGCAGCCCCCGGGGGGCCTGGTGCCGAAGTTCGCGGCAGCCGCCCCGTGGCCCGGTGCTCACCTCGCGGTCCCACGCAAGGTCCGCCCCCACCCGGTGCCACGGAGCGACTGCCGCCTTCCCCCCTCGGTGTGGACCGTGCGGCCGGCGGAAGCCCTCTGCTCCATATGTGAAGTTCTGGTGAAGGAGGGTTTGAGCATAAGCCCGTCACATGCCACAACGGTCCGGATGTTCGCATTCCGCTTGTGTAGATTCGCCTGCGCCAAGTGGATCAGCCGCGGCCCGCGTACGGCATCGCAGTCGCCAGCACGGTCGCGAACTGCACATTCGCCTCCAGTGGCAGTTCGGCCATGTGTCGCACCGTGCGCGCCACATCGGCCACGTCCATGACGGGCTCGGCCGCCAACTCCCCGTTCGCCTGGAGAACTCCGCTCCGCATCCGCTCGGTCATGTCGGTCGCCGCGTTGCCGATGTCGATCTGACCGACCGCGATCCGGTACGGACGCCCGTCCAGGGACAGTGACTTGGTCAGGCCCGTCAGCGCGTGCTTGGTCGCCGTGTACGCGACCGACTGCGGCCGGGGCGTGTGCGCCGAGATCGAGCCGTTGTTGATGATCCGGCCGCCCTGCGGGTCCTGCTCCTTCATGTGCCGGTACGCCGCCTGCGCGCACAGGAACGCGCCGTTGAGGTTCGTGTCCACGACATGGCGCCAGGCGTCGTACGACAGCTCCTCGACCGGCACCCCGCCCGGGCCGAACGTACCCGCGTTGTTGAAGAGCAGGTCCAGCCGGCCGAACCGCTCCCGCACGGCCGCGAACAGCGCCGCCACGTCGTCCGGCCGCGAGACGTCGGTGCGTACGGCCAGGGAGTCGCCCTCGGGCACCAGCGCCGCCGTGTCCGCCAGGGCGTCCGGCCGACGGCCCGCGAGCGCCACCGACCAGCCGGTGCGCAGCAGTTCCGCCGCCACGGCACGGCCGATTCCGGACCCCGCCCCGGTCACCACCGCGATCTTCGTCTGCATGGCATTCATGGGCCCGCAGCGTACGGGAGGGGCGGGAGGGGCTGTGCGTACGCAGGCCGGGCGGTCCGGCATACGGAACTCATCTGTCCGACACCCGACTGTTGTGTACGCGACAGGAGATCGTTGACCCTGGCCACTCCAATGCCTTGTACAACAACCGTCAGGGGAGGGCCAGATGACACCCGCAGGCCACCAGCATCCGTCTCAGCACGCCCCCGAACTCCGCGCCGCCGCCCGTCACCTCGGGCGCCGCCGTTTCCTCACCGTCACCGGCGCGGCCGCCGCGCTCGCCTTCGCCGTCAACCTGCCCGGCGCGGGCGTGGCCGGCGCCGCCGAGTTCGACGCGGCGAAGCTCACCGACGACCCGTTCACCCTCGGCGTGGCCTCCGGCGACCCGCTGCCCGACTCGGTACTCCTGTGGACGCGGCTCGCCCCGGCGCCCTACCAGGCCGACGGCGGCCTGCCCCCGGAACGCGTCGCCGTGCGCTGGGAACTGGCCCACGACGCCAGGTTCCGCCGGATCGTCAGACGCGGGACCGCGACGGCACACCCCGAGTTCGACCACGCCGTCCACGTGGAGGTCGGCCACCTCGACCCCGACCGGGTCCTCTACTACCGCTTCCGGGCCGGCGGCTGGGTCAGTGAGACCGGCCGCACCCGCACCGCGCCCGCCACCCGCGACCGGGTCGCCGGCCTCAGGTTCGCCGCCGTCTCCTGCCAGGCCTACCACGACGGCTACTTCACCCCGTACGGGCATCTCGCCGAGGACGACGTCGACGTCGTCTTCCACCTCGGCGACTACCTGTACGAGTACGCGGTCAACTCGGCCGGCGGCGCCCGGAAGTACACCGACCGCGTCCTGCCCGACCTCTTCAACCACGAGACCACGACGCTGGAGGACTACCGGCTGCGGTACGCCCTCTACAAGTCCGACCCGGACCTGCGGGCCGCCCACGCCGCGCACCCCTTCGTCGTCACCTGGGACGACCACGAGACCGAGAACAACTACGCCGGCGACATCGACGAGAACGAGGACCCGCCCGAGGAGTTCCTGCTGCGCCGTGCCGCCGCCTACCGCGCGTACTGGGAGAACCAGCCGCTGCGCCGCCCCCAGCTGCCGGACGGACCGGACGCCCGGATGTACCGGCGTCTGGGCTGGGGCCGACTGGCCCAGTTCGACATCCTCGACACGCGCCAGTACCGCTCCAACCAGGCGTACGGCGACGGAGCGCACGTCCCCGGCCCGGAGTCGGACGACCCGGCGCGCACCATCACCGGCGCGACGCAGGAGCGCTGGCTGATCGACGGCTGGCGCGACTCGCGGGCGCTGTGGAACGTCGTACCGCAGCAGGTCACCTTCTCGCAGCGCAAGCTGGACCTGAACGCCGCCGCCAAGGTGTCCATGGACGCCTGGGACGGCTACCGGGCCTCGCGCGAACGGGTCCTCGCCGGGGCGCAGTCGGCCGGCGTCGAGAACCTGATGGTGCTCACCGGTGACGTCCACGTCGGGTACGCCTTCGACATCAAGGACGACTTCGACGACCCGTCGTCGGCGACGCTCGGCACGGAGATCGTGGCGACGTCGGTCTCCAGCGGCAAGGACGGCGCCGAGAAGCCGGCGAACTGGAACACGTACATGACCGCCAACCCGCATCTGAAGTTCTACAACGGGCGGCGGGGTTATGTGACGGTCGAGCTGGGCCGGGAGGCGGCGCGGGCCGACTTCAAGACGGTGTCCGCCGTGACGACGCAGGGAGCGCCGCTCACGACGGCCGCGTCGTTCGTGACCGAGGTGGGGGAGCAGGGGTTGAAGCCGGTGTGAGGGGGCGGGTGGCGACGGGTCGGCTTTGGCTTACGAACGTTCGTCTTGTCGGCTGCCTTGCCGGGGTGACCCCGGGATAGCTTACGAACGTTCGTCCTGCGGACCGCCCCGCCGGCCCGGCTCCGGGACAGCTTACGAACGTTCGTTCAGCGCCCCTCGCCGGGATAACGCACCCCGACCCGTTCCCGTATCGCGTCCAGCGTCCGCATCACCGCGAGCGTGCCGTCCAGGGGGACGAGCGGCGACTCGGTCTCGCCCGCACGCAGGGCACGCATCACCTCCGCCGCCTCGTGCTTGAGGCTGTTGCGGGGGCCGGCCGCCGGGTCGGCCGTGAACTCCTCGGGGTCGCGGCCGTCCCGGTGCAGGACGAAGCGGTCCGGGAAGAAGAAGCCGTGCGGGATGTCGATCCGGCCCGCGGAACCGGTGACCGAGGCGGAGACGGGCGTACCACCGCTGATGGAGCAGTGCACCGAAGCGAGAGCGCCGCTCTCCCAGGAGAGCAGCGCTCCCGTCTGGAGGTCGACGCCCTCCTCCGAGAGCACCGCTCTCGCCGCGACGTCCGAGGGCTCCCCCAGCAGCAACTGCGCGAACGAGACCGGATAGACGCCCAGATCGAGCAGCGCTCCGCCGCCCTGCGCGGGGTCGCGGAGCCGGTGCGACGGCGGGAAGGGGCCCGCGAGGCCGAAGTCCGCCTGAACGGTGCGCACTTCACCGATCACCCCGTCGTCCACCAGCGCCTTCAACCGCCGCACCAGCGGATTGCAGTACATCCACATGGCCTCCATCAGGAAGCCGTCGTGCCGCCGCGCGAGCGCGACCAGTTCCTCCGCCTCGCGCGCGTTCAGCGTGAACGCCTTCTCGCACAGCACACCGCGCCCGGCCTCCAGGCACAGCCCGGCGGCGGCCCGGTGCGCCGAGTGCGGGGTGGCCACGTACACGACATCGACGTCCTCGTCCTCGGCGAGGGCGCCCCACTCGCCGTACGCCCGGGGTATCCCGAACCGTTCGGCGAACGTCTTCGCCGACTCCTCGCTGCGCGAGGCCACCGCCACGACCTCCGCGTCCGGCAGATCCACCAGATCCGCCGCGAACGCCGCCGCGATCCCTCCGGTGGCCAGAATCCCCCACCGCACACGTTCGCTGGACATGTCCACCCCTCGGTTCGCACCCCTGCCACCCCGTACGAGCTGAGAGCATAGGTCGCGGACCGAACGAAAAGGGAGGGGCAGATGCCCGAGCGGGGCCGTACCACGCCCGGCCAGGAAGGCCCGGCGGGGGACATACCGAACACGGCGGTCGCCGCCCCGGCGCCCGTACCGTCCCCGCGGGCCCGGCAGCCCGCGCACACACCGTCCCCGAAGGCGCCGCGGCCCCCGCGGCAGCCGTCCGGTACGGCGCGCGGCGCGGCCCTGCGCCGTACCGGTCTCCTCGTCACGTTCGTGCTCGGCGGGCTCACCGCCACGCCGCCGCTGGCCATGGACATGTACCTGCCGTCGCTGCCGGAGGTCACCAGGTCGCTGCACGCCCCGGCCGCGACCGTGCAGCTCACCCTCACCGCGTGCCTGGCGGGCATGGCGTTCGGGCAGCTCGTCGTCGGGCCGATGAGCGACAAGTGGGGACGCCGGCGGCCGCTGCTCACCGGGCTCGTCGTCTACATCGTGGCCACCGCGCTGTGCGCGATCGCGCCGAACGTCGAACTGCTCGTCGCCTTCCGGCTCGCGCAGGGCCTCGCGGGCGCCGCCGGGATCGTGATCGCGCGGGCCGTGGTGCGCGACCTGTACGACGGCGTGGCGATGGCCCGGTTCTTCTCCACCCTCATGCTGATCTCCGGGGTCGCCCCGATCGTCGCTCCCCTCATCGGCGGCCAGATCCTGCGCGTCACGGACTGGCGGGGCGTCTTCGTCGTCCTCACCGTCGTCGGCATCGCGCTCACCGCGCTCGTGTGGACCAGGCTCCCCGAGACCCTCGACCCCGCCGAACGCCACGACGGGGGCGTCGGCGAGGCCCTGCGCTCCATGCGTACGCTGCTCGCCGACGCCGCCTTCACCGGCTACATGCTCGCCGGCGGCTTCGCCTTCGCCGCGCTGTTCGCGTACATCTCCGCCTCGCCCTTCGTGATCCAGGAGATCTACGGCGCCTCCCCGCAGACCTTCAGCCTCCTGTTCGGCCTCAACTCCGTCGGTCTGGTGATCGCCGGTCAGATCAACGGCAAGGTCCTGGTCGGCCGGGTCGGTCTCGACCGTGTCCTCGCGGTCGGCCTCGGCGTCATCACGCTCGCCGCGACCGCCCTGCTCCTGATGTCCACCGGTGTCTTCGGCCACGTCGGGCTCGCCCCGGTCGCCGCCGCGCTGTTCGTCCTGATGTCGGCGATGGGCCTGGCCCTGCCCAACACCCAGGCCCTCGCCCTGATGCGCACCCGGCACGCGGCCGGCTCCGCGTCCGCCCTGCTCGGCACCTGCTCCTTCCTCATCGGCGCGGTCGCCTCGCCGCTCGTCGGCATCGCGGGCGAGCACACCGCCGTCCCGATGGCCGTCGTCCAACTGGCCTCGGCACTGGTGGCCGTCGCCTGCTTCATGGCACTGTGCCGTCCCTGGAAGAGGCGTGCGAGCGAGCAGGGTGGGGGGACCCCCGGCCCGAGCGCGGCCGAGAGCGTGGGGGAGGACAGCTGAGCGCACCGAGACTGCGCATCGACACCCCGGAGCGAGCCGGCCTCGACCCGCGGGAACTGACCCGGCTCGTCCACGACGTGCGCGGCCTCACCGAGGGCGAGCGCCCCTGGGCGGCGGGCGCCGTGGTGGTCGCCGGACGCGGTCCGGTGATCGCCGTGGAGGAGGCGGCGGGGTGGGCGGTGCGCTATGCGGCGTACGACGAGAAGAAGGACGCGGGCGTCGAACTGCCGCCCGCGGCACGGGTGCCGATGACCGTGCACACGCCCTTCGACCTGGCCTCGCTCACCAAGCTGTTCACCGCGGTCGCCGCGATGCAGCAGCTGGAGCGCGGCACGCTCGGCATCGACGCGCGGGTGGCGGCGTACCTGCCGGAGTTCCGCGCGGCCGCCCAGCACGGCATCACCGTACGGCAGCTGCTCACCCACACCTCCGGGCTGCGGCCCGAACTCCCGCTCTACGACTGCCCCTCGGACGCGGCGCGCCTCGCGCTGCTGCACGCCGAACCGCCGACGTCGGAGCCGGGGACGTATCGCTACTCGGACCTCAACATGCTCCTCCTCCAGTACGTCCTGGAGCGCATCACCGGCCGCTCGCTCGACGTCCTCGTGCGCGACGGCATCACCCGCCCGCTGGGGATGACCGCGACGGGCTTCGGGCCGTGCCCGGGGGCGGCGGCGACGGAGGACCAGCGGCGGCCGTGGGCGAAGGCGGACCGCGGGATGCTGCGGGGCGTGGTCCACGACGAGAACGCCTGGGCGCTCGGCGGAGTGGCCGGCCACGCGGGCCTGTTCGCCACGGCCCGCGATCTGGCGGTCTTCTGCCGCACCCTCCTCGCGGGCGGCTCGTACGGCCCCGCCCGCATCCTCGGCCCGGACTTCGTCGAGCTGATGCTCGCGCCGCCGGGCCTGGGCTTCGCCATCGACCAGCCGTGGTTCATGGGCGCGCTGGCGTGCCGGGGCGCGGTGGGGCACACGGGCTTCACCGGGACGTCGCTGGTCCTCGACCCGGCGACGGACACGTTCCTGGTGCTGCTGGCCAACACGGTGCATCCGCGACGCCGGCCGGCGGACAGCGGGCCGCGGGCGGCGGCGGGCACACGGCTGGCCCGAGCCGTGCGCGGGACCTGAGAGAATCGCGAGGTGAACGCCCCCGCCTCCGCAACCGACACGCTGCGCTCCGCCCTCGCCGGGCTGCTCGCCGGGCTGCCGCCGAAGCAGGCCGCCCAGGCGGTGGACCGGCTGATCGCCAACTACCGGGGGCGGACCCCGACGCACGCGCCGGTGCTGCGGGACCGTTCCGACGTGGCCGCGTACGCCGCGTACCGGATGCCCGCGACGTTCGAGGCGGTGTGCGCGGCACTGGACGCGTTCGCGGACGCGGTGCCGCAGTGGACCCCGGCGAGCCATGTGGACATCGGTGGCGGTACCGGCGCGGCGACCTGGGCCGTGAGTGCGACCTGGGACGGCGAGCGCCCGGTCACGGTCCTCGACTGGGCCGAGCCCGCGCTCGCGCTGGGCCGTGAGATCGCCGCCGCGAACCCGGCGCTGAAGTCCGCCGAGTGGCAGCGCTCTCGTATCGGAGCGGCGCTCACCGTCGAGAGCACCGATCTCGTCACCATCTCCTACGTCCTCGGCGAGCTGACCGAGGCCGACCGCACCGTGGTCGTGGACGCCGCCGCGGCCGCCGCCCAGGCCGTCGTGATCATCGAGCCCGGCACGCCGGACGGCTACACCCGCGTCATCGACGCCCGTGAGCGCCTGATCGCCGCCGGCTTCCGTATCGCCGCGCCCTGCCCGCACAGCGCCGCCTGCCCCATCGTCCCCGGCGAGGACTGGTGCCACTTCTCCGCCCGGGTCAGCCGCTCCTCCCTGCACCGCCAGGTCAAGGGCGGCTCCCTGCCCTACGAGGACGAGAAGTTCAGCTATGTCGCGGCCGCCCGCTTCCCGGTCGCACCGGCGCCCACCCGGGTCGTACGCAAGCCGCAGATCCGCAAGGGCCAGGTGCTCCTCGATCTGTGCGGCCCGGACGAGTCCCTCCACCGCGAGACGGTGACGAAACGTCATGGGCCGCTGTACAAGGCCGCCCGGGACGCGGAGTGGGGCGACGGCTGGCCGCCCCCGGAGGACACCTCCACCTGAGGCGGCGCCGGGGAGGCCGCCCGCGGGAGCGCGCACGAGGCGGGCACCCGCGGAGAGCCGCGCATGCGAGACGCCCCGTCTTGTCGCCCTGGTAGGTTCGGCCCATGGTCAAGAAAGCCGTCCCCGACTCCACCCGCCGCAGTACGAGGTCCCGTCGCGCGATCTACGACGCCGCCCTCGCCCTCGTCGGCGAGGTCGGCTACCCGAGGACCACGATCGAGGGCATCGCCGCCCGTGCCGGCGTCGGCAAGCAGACCATCTACCGCTGGTGGTCGTCTAAGGCGGAGGTGCTCCTGGAGGCGTTCACGGACCTGAGCGCCCAGGCCGCCGAGGCCGCGGCCCGGCCCGGCCCGGAGGAGGGCGGCCAGGAGGGCGGCCAGGGGGAGAACGGCATCCCGGACACCGGCGACCTCGCGGCCGACCTCAAGCTCGTCCTGCGGGCCACCGTCGATGAACTCCTCGATCCCAAGTTCGACATCCCCGCCCGGGCGCTGGCCGCCGAGGGCGTGGTCGACGAACAGGTCGGCGCCGAGTTCGTGACCAAGCTCCTCGAACCCCAGCTCCAGCTGTACGTGCGGCGGCTGCGCTCCGCACAGGAGCACGGCGACGTACGCCCCGACGTCGACCCGCGCATCGCGCTCGAACTCTTCGTCTCCCCGCTCGCCCAGCGCTGGCTCCAGCGCACCGGCCCGATCACCCACGCCTACACGGACACCCTCGTCGACTACGCCCTCAACGGCCTGGCTCCGCGCCGGCCGTCCTGAACCCCTTCGGGCGCTTCACCGGGTGGCGGGCCAGCCGCCCCGGCGCGTCCGTGACGACGCCGTTGCAGCCCAGCGCGAGCACCCGGTCGCGCTGGGCGGGCGTCACCACCGTGTGCGCCCACACCCGGGGGATCCCGGACCGTACGGCCCGTACGAGATCGGCGTCCCGCGCCTTGTGGTCGACGTCGAGCAGATCCACGTACGACGCCCAGCGCGCGGGCCGGTCGGTGCGCAGCTGCTCCGCCGAGCGCCACAGCTGGGTGACCAGGCCGAGACCGTGGGCGCGCCGGGCCACCTCCGGCCGGTTGGAGTTCACGAACACCGACCGCGCCAGACCGCGGCCGCGGATCAGCCCGGCCAGTGCGCCGAGGCTCTGCGGGTCCTTGGCCTCCAGCATCAGCACCACCCGCCCGCCGAAACGATCCAGCACCTCGGCGACCGTCGGCGGCCGCTCCGCCCGCCAGGTCCCGGGAACCCTGCCCTCGGGGCGCACCCGCACCTTCCGCCAGTCGGCGAGCCGCAGTTCCCGCACCGGGCCGTGGGTGTCCGTGGTGCGGTCGAGGGTCGCGTCGTGCAGCACCACCAGGGTCCCGTCGCCCAGCATGCGGGTGTCGAGGTCGAGCACCTGCGCCGTACCGCGCGCGTACGCCGCCGTCAGGCCCGCCATGCTGTTCTCCGGCACCTCGCGGGCGCCGCCGCGATGGGCGACCTGGACGACGCGGGGCAGGGAGGCCACCGTCAGCGGGCCGGTGCCCCACTCCAGCGGGGCGGGGCCGCCGCCGTGTCCGGTGAGGGCCGGCGGAGTGAGACCGGCGAGACCCGCGAGCCCGACACCCGTGAGCGTGATCCATGTGACCATGCCGATCACGGTAGGGGGGTAAATGCCGTGAAAGGGCGCAATGACACTCGACCCGGGACGTGGGCGGCATCGCCCCCGCCACCCCGGATGAGAGCTCCGGTCACCTGGGGCGCAGGATGGTGGGACCATAGGGGGACGGTGGGCCGCGAGGCACGCTGTCCGCACCACAGTGAGGCGAGGGGATACATGAGCGCAGAGTTCGGCCGCCGCACGAGCGGGCAGGGCAGGATCTCCCAGTGGCTGCGTGGACGCCGCCCGAAGGAGGCCGCCGACAACGCCGGTGGCCGTGAGGCCCTGCTGCTCGCCGCTGCCGACGCCGGGCTGCCGCTCGCGCCGGCCGCGCATCCGGCCGGCTACCGCTGTTCCTGCGACCGGGTCGGCTGTCCCACGCCCGCCCGGCACCCCGTCTCCTTCGCCTGGCAGACGCAGTCCACGACCGACCGCGCCCAGATCGAGCGCTGGGCCAGGCACCAGCCGCAGGCCAACTTCATCACCGCCACGGGCATGGTGCACGACGTGCTCGACCTGCCGCGCGAGGCGGGCGACGAGGCCCTGGAGCGGCTGCTCGCCTCCGGCATCGAGGTCGGCCCGGTCGCCGCGACGGGCGACGGACGGCTGCTCTTCTTCACGCTGACGCGCGGTACGCCGGAGGACGAGGACGAGTGGTGGCCCTGCGAGCTGGACTGCCACCCCGAGACGATGGACGAGCATCCGGGCCTGCGCTGGCACTGCCGGGGCTCGTACGTCCTCGTACCGCCCGCCCAGCTGCCCGGTGATCTGACGGTCGACTGGGTACGAGGGCCCGAGCACCCCCTGCCCGACCCGCTGACCCTCCTCGAAGTCCTCACGGACGCGTGCGCCCGCTACGCGGGAGCCGACACCGACCGGCTCGCCGCCTGGCCGCACCAGGGCTAGCCGCGAGGAGCGGGCGGCGGCGGCCGGCTACTCGCCCTTCGCCGCCGTCAGTCCCGCCACCTTGCTCAGGAACGTCACCCGTTGGTCGCCGGAGCCCTTCGCCGGGTCCAGTACCGCCTGGTTCGAGACGAACTCCATGGTCAGGGACTGCTTGGGGTCACCCGTCATCAGGGCCTTGATGTTCGGGTCGTTGACCGTGATGTTCACGCCCTGCGCGGCCGTCTGCTTCTCGTAGTGGTGCGTGACGAAGAAGACCAGCGCCCCGCCGTCCGTGGTGCGCAGCCCCAGCGGGGCGTGGTCGCCGGAGTTCAGCGGCTCGTCCATGTACTGGCGCGCCAGCCCCGGCTTGCTCGCGTTCTTCTTGCGCCCCGCCCGCAGCCCGGAGGTGAACCGGCCGTCCGCGAACGTGTCGCCGCCGCTCTTCAGATACGTCGCGTAGGCCGCACCGAGCTTCTGGGGGCGTACGGCGAGCGCCGCGTCGTCCGCCGTGACGGGCTCGGCCCAGCCGTCCTTGTCCTTCTTGAACCGCGGCACGTCGGCGGGCGCGAGGGCCGTCAGATACGACACCTGCCACACGTCGTTCGCGCTGCCGCGAGTGAAGACCAGAACCCAGCGGTTCTTGTCGCGGTTGGAGGCGGTGTCGGCGACGAACCAGCGCGGCCAGCCCGCCTTCGCGGGAATGGCGAACTTCGCGTCGGTCAGCTTGAGCGGCGTGTAGTCCGTGTTCCCGGCCGGGGCGGTCTTGTGGCCGGCCTCGAGCTTCGCTCCGTCGATGTCGGCGAGGGCACCGGTCACCCGGCCCGCGTCCAGCGAACGGTCGTTTGCCTTCTGTGCCTTGTTGTACGCGGTGAGGAAGCCGGCGAGGGCACGCGTGGCCTCGCTCTTCTTCGCCGCCGGGAGGACCTCCCGCTCGCCGTGCACCACCACGCACCCGCTCGCCGTCAAGGACAAAGCGGTCGCCGCGCCGGTCGCCAGGGCGAACCGGCCGTACTTACGAAGCCCGCGAGCCCCGCGATCCCTGCTCATCAGGTACTTCACCTTCCCCTTCCCGGAGGCGAACCCTACCGGGGCGGGGAAACGCGCGGACGCCGGGTTCAACTACCGCGCTCACACCGTGACCTCGCCGGCCGTCACACTTCCTCGCGGACCGCGGGAGGCGACTGCGCCTCCCCCTTCCCGTTCCCCTTCCGGGAGAGGAGGCCCGACGGCGCGAGGAAGATCGCGAGGGTCGGGATCAGGTACACCAGCCACACCGTGACCTGGATGACCGTCGGGTCCGGCTGGAAGTTGAGGACGCCCTTCAGGAGGGTGCCGTACCAGCTGTCCGGGGGGATGGTGGCGCTGATGTCGAAGGCCAGGTTCGTCAGACCCGGGACCAGGTCGGCCTCCTGGAGGTCGTGGACGCCGTACGCGAGCACGCCCGCGGCGACCACGACGAGCATGCCGCCGGTCCAGGTGAAGAACTTGGCGAGGTTGATCCTCAGGGCGCCGCGGTAGAAGAGCCAGCCGAGGAGGACCGCGGTGGCCAGGCCCAGGGCGACGCCGATCAGCGGGCGCGGGGTGCCGTCGCTCGCCGCGTGCACCGACGCCCAGACGAACAGGGCGGTCTCCAGGCCCTCCCGGCCCACCGCCAGGAACGCGGTCGCGACCAGCGCCCCCGTGCCCATCGCCAGCGCCGCGTCGAGCTTGCCGTGCAGTTCGGACTTCAGGTGCCGGGCGGTGCGCCGCATCCAGAAGACCATCCAGGTCACCAGGCCCACGGCGACGATCGACAGCGAGCCGCCGAGCATCTCCTGGGCCTTGAACGTCATTTCCTGGGAGCCGAATTCGAGGACGCACCCGAAGCCGAGGGCGACGGTGACGGCGACGGCGATACCGATCCAGATCGGCCGCAGGGCGTCCCGGCGGCCCGTCTTGACCAGGTACGCGATGAGGATGCAGACGACGAGGCTGGCCTCGAGCCCCTCGCGCAGGCCGATCAGATAGTTGGAAAGCACCGGCTACGCCTCCTTGGAGAACAGCGCGCGGCCCCACCAGTCGTCCTTGTCGCGGACGCCGGGCGGGACGGCGAAGACCGCCGAACCCACATGCTGGATGTACTCGTTGAGCGCGTCGGTGCGCGACAGGCTGCGCTGCACCGGGATGAAGCCCTTGCGGACGTCACGCTGGTACGCGAGGAAGAACAGCCCCGCGTCCAGGCGGCCGAGGCCGTCCGTGCCGTCCGTGAAGGAGTAGCCGCGGCGCAGGAGCGTGGCCCCGTCGTTGGAGTCGGGGTGCGCGAGCCGTACGTGCGCGTCGGGCTTCATCGCCTTCAGGAACGGCTTGTCGCGCTCCTTGGCCTTGCCGACCGGCGCGCCCTCGCCCTTGTCCCGGCCGAAGACGTCCTCCTGCTCCTGGAGCGAAGTGCGGTCCCAGGTCTCGATGTTCATGCGGATACGGCGCGCCACGAGATACGAGCCACCGGTCATCCAGTGGGGACCGTCGTCCTCGCCCACCCACACGAACTTCTTCAGCCGGTCCGTCTCGGTGCCCGCGATGTTGCGGGTGCCGTCCTTGAAGCCCATCAGGTTGCGCGGGGTCTGCGCGTCCGGCGTCGTGGACGAGGTCTTGCCGAAGCCCAGCTGGGACCAGCGGATGGCGACCTTGCCGAAGCCGATGCGGGCGAGGTTGCGGATCGCGTGCACCGCGACCTGCGGGTCGTCCGCGCAGGCCTGGATGCACAGGTCGCCGTCGCTGCGGGTCTTCTCCAGGTTGTCGCCCGGGAACTTCGGCAGGTCGACCAGGGCCTCGGGGCGCTGGTCCGCCAGCCCGAACTTCTCGAACAGGGAAGGACCGAAGCCGATCGTCAGCGTCAGCCGCGACGGCTTGAGGCCCAGTGCCTCACCGGTGTCGTCCGGCGGCGCCTCGGCCAGGCCGCCGTACGCGCCCTCGCCGACCGCGTGCCCGGCGGTCATCCGGGCCGCGGCCCGCGTCCAGTCCTTCAGCAGCTGGACGAACGCGGCGCGGTCGTCGGTCTTCACGTCGAACGCGGCGAAGTGCAGCCGGTCCTGCACCGGCGTGGCGATGCCGGCCTGGTGCGCGCCGTGGAAACCGATCGCGGCGCCCGTCTCGGCGGCGGTCGGGTCCACGTCGTTGCCGGTGCGGGCCATGGCCACCGCACCGCCGGCCGCGGCGGCGCCGAGCGCGAGGCCCGCGCCGCCCCAGCCGATCAGTGAACGCCGGGACGGGGCAGGGGCGCCCGCGTCCTCTGCGGTGGTTTCGGTGGTGTTCGTGGTGTCCGTCATGGGGGCCTCGCTCACTTCACGACCGCGGCGGCAAGCTTGGACAGGGGCTCGGCGAGCGCGTTGACCGCGTCCGAGAGCTCCTTGCGGTCGGCCTTGCCGACCTTGTCGTACGAGGTGAAGTCGTAGGAGGTCTTGTCCGTGCGGTACTTGTCGAGCAGCGTGTTCAGCGCCGTGAACTGCTTGTCGAGCTCCGTCGCCAGGGCCGCGTCGTTCTCCTTGGCGACCGGCTTCAGCAGCTCATACGCCTTCTGCGCGCCCTCGACGTTGCCCTTGAAGTCGCTCAGGTCGGTGTGCGAGTAGCGGTCCTCCTCGCCGGTGACCTTGCCGGTGGCCACCTCGTCGAGGAGTTCCTTGGCGCCGTTGGCCATCGAGGAGGGGGTGATCTCGGCCTTGCCGACGCGCTTCTGCCAGTCGGTCAGGTCGGTCACCAGCTGGTCGGCGAGCTTCTTCTCACGGTCGCCGATCTTCTTGTCCTGCCAGAGGGACTTCTCCAGCCGGTGCCAGCCGGTCCAGTCCGTGGCCGGATCCTGACCGTCCTCCAGGCCGTCCTCGCGGACGTCGACCTTCGGGTCGATGTCACCGAAGGACTCCGCGACGGGCTCGGTGCGCTCCCAGCCCAGGCGCGAGGTCGCGAACTCCTTCTTCGCGGCCTCGATGTCGCCCGCCTTGACGGCCTTGGCGAACGCCTCGGCCTTGGGCAGCGTCTCGTCGGCCTGCTCCTGCGCGTACTCGCGGTAGGCGGCGACCGCCTTGTCCAGGCGCGGGTCCCGCTTGGCGACCTTGCCGCCGGTGACGGTGAGCTTCTGGCGGACGCCGTGGCCCTTCATGCCGGGGCGGCAGGCGATCTCGTACGAGCCCGCCTTCACCTCGGCGGTCAGCGTGTACTTGGTGCCCGGGCCGATGTTCTCCTTCTCGGAGACGATCCGGTCGTCCGGGAAGACGATCTCGACCTCGGTGGCCTTGGAGCCCTTGTTCTCGATCTTCAGCGTGACCTGGCCGGCCGGTACCGACTTGGTGGAGGTCTCGCACTTGGAGTCGGCGGCGGTCACCTGGATCGCGTCGCTGCCCGAGGCGGTGCTCTTCTCCGTGCAGCCCGTGACGGCGGTCAGAGCGGCCGCGGTGGCGGCGGCGGTGACGACTGAGAGTCGGACGGCTCGCATGAAGGCTCCAAGAGAACGACGGACAAAAACCGCACGGACACCCGCGCGGCATGGTGAGGCTGGCCTAACTTATCTGAGGCTTCCCTCACTGATACCCAGTCGTCCGGTGATTCAGCTCTCATAGACGGTGTACAGGAACGGCTTGATCACGTCGGCTTAAAACAGACCCCATGGGAAGGTCAAGCGGGAGTCAAGAAAGTCGGTGGACCGCCGCGAGGAGCCGCTCACCGAAGACCGCGGCCGACGGACCCCCGGCCGCGGCATGCCCGGCGCACCGAATCGCGACCCGGTGCGCGCGGACGACGGCGAGCCCCGGACCGTGCCCCACCGCGACCACCGCATCACCGGCGTGCGCCCTTGCCCGGCGCCGCCCTCGACGGGTACCGGCCCGCCCCTTGAGACTGTCCCCATGACGACTGTCTCCGCGAGGGCTGTCCCCATGACAAGGGCACGCAGGGAAGGGATGGCAAGGGCACGCAGGGAAGAGCGGCCGCCCGGCGGTCTGGTCCTGGACATCAGGGGCCGCCCCGGTCCGCCACCGTTGCGCTTCGAGGCGGCGGACGGCCGGATGCTGCTGCGCCAGGGGGAGCGTCCCGTTCTGCTGGGGCGCGTGGAGCCGCCCCGCGAAGGCCTGTTCGTGCACCGCCTCGACGGCTACCGCTCGCCCCTGCCGCCCCTCCGCTCGGCGCTGACGCGGGACCCGGGCCGCGGCCTGCTCGACCAGTACGCGCGATGGCTGGAGGACTCCGCGCACGGCCCGCTCCACGACTCCCGCTGGCTGCTGAGCGAGGCGCGCTCGTTTCCGCCGTACGTCTGGCACCACGACTTCGCCCGGGGCTGGCCCGGCATCCACCTCGACTGGTGCGGGGGCGGCTGGCAGGGCGTCGTACCGCTGCGCCGCCTCTCGCCGCCGGACGCGCCGCGCGTGCGGGCGTACCGCAAGCACGCACGCGACGGCACGTTGGCGCCGGTCCTCCTGTGGTGGGTGTCGTCATTCGACGGCTGGCTGCTCCTCGACGGACACGACCGGGCGGTGGCGGCCCTGGCGGAGGGTCGGGACCCGGTGTGCCTCGTGCTGTCCCGCGCCCCGGACGACGAGGCCTGGCGGCGGACGGCGGACGAGGTGACCGCGAGTCATGAGCGGCGGGTGGCCGACCTGGCGGACCGCCCCCGCCCCTGGGCGGACCGGCAGCGGGCCACCATGGAGCGCGCGTACGGCGACGTCATGGCGTGGCTGCCGTACGAACACGCCCCCACCCGCTCCTGGCCCCTCCCCGGCGGCCCCGCGGCCTGGGACGAGCTCGCGGCGCGGGTGATGTTTGAATGCCGGAGTGACTGACTACGACGTACTGCGTGTCTTCTGCGGCCCCGGCGGCGGATACGGCAACGAACTCGGTGTCGTACGCGAGGGCTCGGTGCTGCCGGAGTGCGCGGACCGCCAGGCCCTCGCCGCCAAACTCGGCTTCAGCGAGACGGTGTTCGTCGACGACCCCGAGCGCGGGGTCATCGACATCTACACGCCCACCCTGCGGCTGCCGTTCGCCGGACACCCCTGCGTCGGCACGGCCTGGCTGCTCGACGTGCCCGAACTCGTCACGCCCGCCGGAGTGGTGGGCACCCGCCTGGACGGCGAGTTCAGCTGGATCGAGGCACGGCCGGAGTGGGCGCCGCCGCGCACGCTGCGCCAGTACGCGACGGCCGCCGAGGTCGACGCGCTGCCGGTGCCTCCGCCCGGCGAGTGGGTCTACGCCTGGGCCTGGGAGGACGAGGCCGCGGGCCGTGTCCGCGCCCGTGCCTTCCCCGGCCGCGACGACGGCATCGAGGAGGACGAGGCGACGGGCGCGGCGGCCCTGCTCCTGACGGACCGCCTGGGCCGCGCGCTCAACATCATCCAGGGCCGGGGCTCACAGATCCTCACGGCACCGCAGCCGGCGGGGTGGGTGGAGGTGGGCGGCCGCGTCCTGCTGGAGCGCTAGGACGCGACCTCCGCATCGGGCGCCGGGCAGGTCAGGTGCCGACCGGGTCGGGCGCTGGGCAGGTCAGGCGCCGGCCAGGTCAGGCGCTCAGTGGGAACTCCTCGCCCAGGGCGCGGAAGACCCCGGTGTTCAGCGCGAACGCCCGCTTGCACTCCGCCACGATCCGCTGCTTCTCCAGGTCGTCCGCCCGGATCCCGTCCAGCAGTTCGCGGTAACCCCGCTTGAACGCGGCCGGGTTGGCGATCTGCTCGAAGACGTAGAACCTGACCCCGTCGCCCTTCCTGGCGAAGCCCCACGTCTTCTCCGCCTTGTCGCGGATGATCTGGCCACCGGAGAGGTCGCCCAGGTAGCGCGTGTAGTGGTGGGCGAGGTAGCCGCCGGGCCAGGTGAGCGCGCACTCCGTCACCCGCCGCGCGTACTCCCGCGTCGCGGGCAGCGCCGTGAGCCCGCTCCGCCAGTCCGCGCCCCGCAGATGCGCGAGGTCCCGCTCCAGCGAAGGCACCCGCATCAGCTCGGGCTGGATGAAGGGCCCCGCCACCGGGTCCTCCGCCAGGCGCTCCGCGCTCTCCTCCAGCGCCCGGTACACGAACCACAGCTGCTCGGTGTAGCGCGCGTACGCCTCCACGCCCAGCCTGCCGCCGAGCAGATCGCTCATGAACGTCGAGGTCTCCGCCTCCACGTGCTGCTCGTGCGAGGCGGTGCGAATGAGCGTCGAGAACGCGGTCATGGGATCTCCGGTGCCGAAGAGGGGACGAGAGCCACTCGGATTTTCTATGGTTAGGCTTACCTAAGTCAACGGGTTCCCGACATCCCGTCGGTAAAATCGTACCCCCGATTCCGATCAAGCCCACAGGAAAAGCCCGCCCCCCGAAGGGAGCGGGCTTTCGCGCGGCGGGCGGGACTACGGCAGCGTCAGGATGTCCGCCCCGCTGTCCGTCACCACCAGCGTGTGCTCGAACTGGGCCGTACGCTTGCGGTCCTTGGTCACGACCGTCCAGCCGTCGTCCCACATGTCGTAGTCGTGCGTGCCGAGCGTGAGCATGGGCTCGATGGTGAAGGTCATCCCGGGCTGGATGACGGTCGTCGCGTGCGGGCTGTCGTAGTGCGGGACGATCAGCCCGGAGTGGAACGACGAATTGATCCCGTGCCCGGTGAAGTCCCGCACGACGCCGTACCCGAACCGTTTGGCGTACGACTCGATGACGCGCCCGATGATGTTGATCTGCCGGCCGGGCTTGACCGCCTTGATGGCGCGGTTCAGCGACTCCCGGGTCCGCTCGACGAGCAGCCGCGACTCCTCGTCGACGTCCCCCACCAGGTAGGTCGCGTTGTTGTCGCCGTGGACGCCGCCGATGTACGCCGTCACGTCGAGGTTGACGATGTCGCCGTCCCGCAGCACGGTGGAGTCGGGGATGCCGTGGCAGATGACCTCGTTGACCGAGGTGCACAGCGACTTGGGGTACCCGCGGTAGCCGAGCGTCGACGGGTAGGCCCCGTGGTCGCACATGTACGCGTGGGCGACCCGGTCCAGTTCGTCCGTGGTGACGCCGGGGGCGATCAGCTTCGCGGCCTCGGCCATCGCCTGTGCGGCGATCCGCCCGGCGACGCGCATCGCCTCGACCGTCTCGGGCGTCTGCACCTCCGGGCCCGTGTACGGCGTCGGCGCGGGCTTGCCGACGTACTCGGGGCGCCGGATGTTTCCGGGTACGGGACGGGTGGGGGAGAGCTCCCCTGGTACGAGCAGCGACTGGCCAGACATGCCAGCGAGTTTAACCAGTGAGCATGGGGCACCATGATCCTGGCGAAAGGAGCCGCTCATGGCCCTGTTCAAGAAGCGGACGGTCGGAAAGCCCGGCGAGTGGTACTACTGCCTGGTCCACCGGAAGGTCGAAGAGGGCCCCGAGTGCCCCGCGAAGGACCGCTTCGGCCCCTACGCGAGCCGCGAGGAGGCGGAGCACGCGATGCAGACGGCGCAGGAGCGCAACCTGGAGTGGGAGACGGACCCCAAGTGGCACGACGTGAACGAGCCGGACGCCGAGGAGGACAAGCCCTAGGTCAGGGGGCGGGCGCGGTCTCGGCGGTTTCGGAGGCGCTCTCGGCGGTTTCGGCGCGGTGGGCGCGCCGGCGTTCGGCGTGTTCGTCGGTGCGTACGTCGTACGCCATCAGCTTCGGCAGGCACAGGGCCGGCAGCGCGTCCGGACCGCCCTGAGCCGGGCGCGGCGTCCGCTACCAGCGTGCCGGCGGCGGTGCCGTCAGATGGTCGGCCAGCCGGGACAACCGGTCGCGCAGCCGCCGGTGCCCGCGGGGACCCGGCAGCGCGTTCTCGCCCGCCGCGGCACTGACGAGATGCTGGACCGTGTCGAGGTCGAGCTCGGGACCGGGCGGTACGGAGAGGGACTCATGGGCCATCGCCCCGAGTTCACGGTCGCCGGAGTCGAGGGCGAGGACCGTCGCCCCCGCCCGCCGGGCGTCGTGGATGCGCTCCAGGAGCGGCGCCTGGGGCGCGGACGGAGACACCACGAGCAGGGTCTCGCCGCGCCGCGCCGCCTCGATCCGGCCCAGGCCCACCGCGAGGTGCGCCGGATCCGAGGCCCGCGCCCCGTGCCGCACCAGCGTCGGCGACAGCTCCGGCGTCCCCGACCAGGCGGCCTCGTCCACCAGATGCGCCGCCAGATGCCACGGCTCGTAGTCCGCCGTGCCCACGAGCAGCAGGCCGCCCCCGTGCGACACCACGGAACCCCGCAGGGTCCCCGCGAAGCGCCGGGTGGCGCCCAACCACTCGGTCCCGGCAAGTACTTCGCGCAGCAACGCGACCCGTACGGCATCCATACGCACGCATCCTGCCGCAACCGGCCACTCGTGACGCGGAGTTCACCACGAATTCGCCCAAGTTGGGCAGTCGCCGGTCACCAAAAGTCCACGGTGCCCTCGAGGAGCCCCGATGACAGAAGCCAGTACACCGTTCCGCGGCGGCCGCGAAGGCTATGCCAGTTACCGGATCCCGGCAGTCGTCGCGACCGGCGTGGGAACCCTGCTCGCCTTCTGCGAGGGCCGGGTCGACTCCGCGCACGACCACGGCAACATCGACATCGTGCTGAAGCGGTCGGGCGACGGCGGCCGCACCTGGGGCCCGCTCCAGGCCGTCGCGAAGAACGGCGACAACCTCGCGGGCAACCCGGCCCCCGTCGTCCTCGACACCGGCCGGGTCCTCCTCGTCCATGTCCGCAGCGCGGCCGGCGCGAGCGAGGACGCCATCCTGCGCGGCAAGGTGAAGGCCGCCGACGGGCGGCGCGTATGGGTCCAGCACAGCGACGACGACGGACTGACCTGGTCGGGCCCGCGTGAGATCACCGGACAGGTGCGCAAGGCGAACTGGCGTTGGTACGCCACCACACCCGGGCACGCCCTCCAGCTCACCACCGGCCGCGTCGTCGTACCCGGCAACCACACCGTCCCGCCCACCGGCACGGACAACGGCACGGAGGCCAAGTACAACAGCGGGCACTGCCTGCTCAGCGACGACCGCGGCGCGAGCTGGTACCTCGGCTACCTCGACGAGAACACCAACGGCTACATCAACGTGAACGAGACGACGGCCACCGAACTCCCCGACGGGCGGGTCTACTTCAACACCCGCAACGACTCCCCGTCCCCCGGCAACCGTGCCGACGCGTACTCGAAGGACGGCGGGAAGACCCTGGTCAAGCCGTTCCGCCCGCAGGCCGGGCTCACCACCCCCGTCGTCCAGGGCAGCGTCCTCCAGCTCCGCGACCCCGATCTGCTCCTGTACTCCGGGCCCGCCGACCCCGCCTTCCGCGCCCTGATGACCGTCCGCGCCAGTGCGGACGGCGGCACCACCTGGCGCACCGCCCACCCGCTCGACGGCCTGCCCGCCGCGTACTCCGATCTCGTACGCGTCGACCAGGACACCGTCGGCCTGCTCTACGAGACGGGTGACTTCGGCGCCTACGAGACGATCACCTTCCGTCGCATCCCGGTGACGGCCCTCACGTGAACCTGAACCGCCCGGGGGTACGCACGTAAAGTCACCCCATGACCTCTACTGACAGTGCACAGAAGGCTCCCGCCAAGGACCCCTGGGACCTTCCCGACGTCTCGGGGCTCGTCGTCGGCGTGCTCGGCGGCACCGGCCCCCAGGGCAAGGGCCTCGCCTACCGCCTCGCCAGGGCCGGCCAGAAGGTGATCATCGGCTCGCGCGCCACGGACCGCGCCCAGGCCGCCGCGGACGAGCTCGGCCACGGTGTCGAGGGTGCCGACAACGCCGAGACCGCGCGCCGCAGCGACATCGTGATCGTCGCCGTGCCCTGGGACGGCCACGGCAAGACCCTCGAGTCCCTGCGCGGGGAACTGGCGGGCAAGCTCGTCGTCGACTGCGTCAATCCGCTCGGCTTCGACAAGCAGGGCGCGTACGCGCTGAAGCCGGAGGAGGGCAGCGCCGCCGAGCAGGCCGCCGCCCTGCTGCCGGACTCACGGGTCACCGCCGCCTTCCACCACCTGTCCGCGGTACTGCTCCAGGACCCGGAGATCGCCGAGATCGACACCGACGTCATGGTCCTCGGCGAGGAGCGCGCCGACGTCGAGATCGTCCAGGCGCTGGCCGGCCGCATCCCCGGCATGCGCGGCATCTTCGCCGGGCGGCTGCGCAACGCCCACCAGGTCGAGTCCCTGGTCGCCAACCTGATCTCCGTCAACCGCCGCTACAAGGCGCACGCCGGTCTGCGCGTCACCGACGTATAGGCCGCGCGAGGGCATGGGGGACACTGAGGGAAAGCAGTGTCCCCCCGACAGGAGCCCGCCCCATGCCCCGCCTCGCCCTCTACGCCCTCGTCGTCTGCGTCCTGTCGGTCGCCGCGGCCGTCGTCTCCTTCGTCCAGGGCAGCTGGCTGGGGATCGTGTGGGTGCTGATGGCGGGACTGTCGTCGAACATGACCTGGTACTACGCGCGGCGGGGCCGCGGCGGGCGCGGGTCCGTCACAAGCTGACCGAGCAGAACTCGTTGTCGCCCTGCCAGAAGCGGTACAGCTCCTGGCCGCAGTAGCGGTGGATGTCGTCGATCCCGAGACCGTTCAGGATCGCGTCGATCGCGTCGAAGAACACCCCGTTCACCGACGGGATCCACAGGATCGCGAACACGGCGAGCAGTCCGAAGGGCGCGAACGGCTCCACCTGGCGGCGGATGTCGTACGACAGCCAGGGCTCGATCACCCCGTAGCCGTCCAGGCCCGGCACCGGCAGGAAGTTCAGGATCGCCGCCGTGACCTGGAGCAGCGCGAGGAACGCCAGCGCGTACTGGAAGTCCCTCGGCACCCCGTCGAGGGCGTGCAGCCAGAACGGCGCGGTGCACACGGCGGCGAACAGCACGTTCGTGAGCGGGCCCGCCGCCGAGATCAGGCTGTGCTTCCAGCGGCCCTGGATGCGCTGCCGCTCGATGAACACCGCGCCGCCGGGCAGACCGATCCCGCCCATGATCACGAAGATCACCGGCAGGACGATGCTCAGCAGGGCGTGCGTGTACTTCAGCGGGTTGAGCGTCAGATAGCCCTTCGCGCCGATCGAGATGTCACCGCTGTGCAGGGCGGTGCGCGCGTGCGCGTACTCGTGCAGACAGAGCGAGACGATCCACGCCGCCGTCACGAACAGGAAGACGGCGATCCCCGGCTGCGCGGCGAACCCGGTCCACGCGGCCCAGCCGGTGACCGCCGTGACGGCCACGATCCCGATGAAGACGGGGCTGATCCTCCGGTCACTGCGCCGGGAGGCGGCGGTGGTCATGGGGCTCCCTGGGCTGGTACGTATGGGCTGGGACTGCCCGACCGTACCGGGCGCACTGCGAAAACGTCTCGCGGTGGGTCGGGAGTTCCGGGGAAGGTGGGGGCATGGGGCGTTGGTACGTGTACTACGAGGACTGGCAGATGGAGTGCTGCGGTACGCCGTTCTCGGTGGGGGACGAGGTGAGCTGGCCGCTGCTGCTCATGGACGCGGACGACGTGCTCGCGGGCGACTGGGAGCGCGAGCTGAGCAGGCTCGTGGGGTCCGTCGAGGCGGTACGGGACGAGTACGGCGGCGTGCTCAGGACGCTGCGGACGGGTCCGCCCGCAGGTCCCGGGCTCACGGCCGCGCTGAACGCCGACGCGGTGGACGAGTCAGGCGCGGAACCCGCGGAGCCGATCCGCAGGGTCGGCCTGCTGACGGTCGAGCGGCACGGCGGCGAGTGGCCCGAGACCACCGGGCGGGTCCGCGCGATCCACCTGGTGCACCAGGAGTACGCGGTCCTCGCCCCCGGCTCCCTGACCCGCGAACCGGTGCCGGGGACGCGCTCGCTGGAGGCCGTGACGAGCTGCCCGAAGTGGTTCGGCGAGGGCCGGTCCGGCGTTCTCGTCGAACTCGACGTCCCCGGCGCCGCACCGCCCGAACCCCGTGACCGGTCGTGACGGCACCGGAGACAATGGACCCCGTGCGCTATCGCGTTCTCGGCACCACCCAGGCACTGCGCCCCGACGGCACGCCCGTCCCGGTCGGCGGGGCGCGGCTGCGTGCCCTGCTGACCGTGCTCGCCCTGCGGCCCGCACGGACCCTGCCCGCCGCCGTCCTCGTCGGCGAGGTGTGGCACGGCGACCCGCCCGCCGACGCGACCGGCGCCCTTCAGGCACTGGTCGGGCGGCTGCGCAGGGCGCTCGGCGCGGACGCGGTGGAGTCCGTGCACGGCGGCTACCGTCTCGCGGCGGTCGCCGACGACGTCGACGCGCACCGTTTCGAGCGGCTCGCCGGGGAGGGCCTGCGGGCCCTGGCCGACGGCGACCCGGCGAAGGCGGCCGTCGTCCTCGACGACGCGCTCGCCCTGTGGCACGGGCCGGCCCTCGCGGACCTGCCGGACCGCACCGCGGAGGCGGCCCGCTGGGAGACCCGCCGCCTCGACGTGCGCCGCGCCCGCCTCACCGCGGCGCTGTCCCTCGGCCAGGCGGACCAGTGCCTGCCCGAGCTGACCGCCCTGTGCGACGTGCACCCCCTGGACGAGCCCCTCCAGGCACTGCGGCTGCGCGCCCTGCGCGACACCGGCCGCCCGGCACAGGCCCTGGCCGCGTACGAGGACGTACGACAGCTGCTGGCGGACCGGCTGGGCTCCGACCCGGGCCCCGAACTGCGCGCCCTGCACGGCGAGTTGCTGAGCCCGGCCGGTGAACCCACGCCGGGCTGGGGCGGGGGACCCGGAACGCGCGGTACGGGCGGCACGGGTGCCGTCCCGGCCGGAGAGCGGCACGGCGGCACGGGTGCCGTCCCGGCGTACGGCGGTGGCAGGGCCGAGGGCGCGGGTCCGGTGGCGTACGGCGGTGGCAGGGCCGAGGGTGCGGGTCCGCGGCCGGACGGCCTTCGCGGCGGTGTGACGGCGGGCGGCGCGGGCGGGGCGGCCGGCTCCGTCAGGACCTCCCGTGCCCCCGCCGCCCCCGTGCCCCCGGGCAACCTCCGCGCCCGCCTCACCTCCTTCGTCGGCCGCGACGCCGACATCGGCACCATCCGCGGCGATCTCGCGTCCGCGCGGCTCGTGACGCTGCTCGGGCCCGGCGGGGCCGGCAAGACGCGGCTGTCGCAGGAGGCCGGTGAGGCCGTGGCCGGGGGCATGCCCGACGGGGTGTGGCTGGCCGAGCTGGCGCCGGTGGACGATCCGGAGGTCGTGCCCGAGGTCGTGCTCACCGCGCTCGGGGCCCGGGAGACCGTGCTGCACGGGGCCGGCGCCGAGGAGATGCGGGCCGTCGCGGAACGCCGGGACGATCCCCTCGTCCGGCTGGCCGAGCACTGCGCGCGGCGCCGCATGCTGCTCATCCTCGACAACTGCGAACACGTCGTGGACGCGGCGGCGCACCTCGTGGCGGAGCTGCTGGCGCGCTGCCCGGGGCTGACGGTGCTGGCCACCAGCCGCGAACCCCTCGGCGTACCGGGAGAGTTGCTGCGGCCGGTGGAGCCGCTGCCGGAGCCGTACGCGCTGCGGCTGCTCGCCGACCGGGGCGCGGCGGCCCGGCCCGGCTTCCGGGTCCAGGACGACCCGGAGGCCGCCGCCGAGATCTGCCGCCGCCTCGACGGCATGCCGCTGGCGATCGAGCTGGCGGCCGCCCGCCTCCGCATGTTGACGCCCCGTCAGATAGCCGACCGGCTCGACGACCGCTTCCGGCTGCTCACCTCAGGCAGCCGTACCGTGCTGCCCCGGCAGCAGACCCTGCGGGCCGTCGTCGACTGGTCCTGGGAGCTGCTCGACGCCGACGAACGCGGTGTGCTGCGACGGCTGTCCGTCTTCGCGGGCGGCTGCGACCTGGCCGCCGCGGAGGCGGTGTGCGGCCCGGCCGCCCTGGAGGCGCTGGGCTCACTCGTCGACAAGTCCCTCGTCGTCGCGTCCCTCGCGGACGGCGGCGGCAACGACGGGATGCGCTACCGGCTCCTGGAGACCGTCGCCGAGTACGCGGGCGAACGGCTCGACGAGTCCGGCGAGCGCACCGCCGCCGAACGGGACCATCTCACGTACTACCGCGAACTCGCCCGCACCACCGACCCGTTGCTGCGCGGCGCCGGCCAGCGCGCCGCGATCGAACGGTTCCAGCTGGAGTACGAGAACCTGCGTACCGCCCTGCGCCACGCCGTCGCCGCGCGGGACGAGCAGGAGGCGCTCTGCCTGGTCCTGTCGCTGTGCTGGTACTGGCAGATGCGCGACCAGCGCATCGAGGCCCGCACCTGGGCCACCGCGGTCATGGCCCTCGGCCCCGACCCCTTCGCCGCGCCCGCACGGCCGGCCCCCGTGCTCCGCGAGAGCTGCACGGACAGCCCGCCGCCGATGCGCCCCGAGATCCTCGACGAGGCCCGGCGCGGAGTGCACCTCGTCCATCTCGCCTGCATGGACATGGACCTGGAGATGTGGGACACCCCGCGGGCCAGAGAGAAGCTGCGGGTCATCAGCGAGACCTACCGCCCGGGCCAGCCGCAGATCTGCCGCAGCCCCGGCTTCCTGTGGTTCTTCGCCGTCATGCTCACCGGCGACCTCGACAGCACCCGCGCCGTCGTCGACGCGTCCGTGCGCACCTGCCGCGAACTCGGCTACTCCTGGGAGCTGGCCCAGGCCCTCCAGATGCGGGCCAACGTCCTCGCCAACCGCAGCTTCTGGGCGGCCGACGCGACCCGTGACGCGGACGAGGCGCTGGAGATCTTCATCCGCATCGGCGATGTCTGGGGCGCGGCCGAGGCGCTCTCCGCGCGCGGCGAGGCCCGCGAGCGCAGCGGTGACTACCCGCGCGCCGCCGCCGACTACGAGGCGGCGATCACGTACGCCGAACGGCTGGGCGCCCATGCCCAGGCGGCCGTGCTGGGCGCCCGCCTGGGCAGCGTCCTCATCGACGCGGGCCAGGGGGAGCGGGGCGAGCAGCTTCTGCGGGAGGTACTGGACGAGGGCCAGGGCATGGTGAGCGAGGCCATGCCCGCCGCGCGGCTCTTCCTCGCGATCCGGCTCGGCCGCACCGGCCGTCTCGCCGAGGCCCGCGAGCAGCTGGGCATGCTGCGCACGGACTTCGGAGACGTCCGCTTCGTGGTCTTCGACGGCTTCGTGGTCGGTGTGGAGGCGTGGCTGGACGCCACCGAGGGGCGGTACGCGGAGGCGGTGGAGAAGGTGCGCCGGGCGCTGGCCCGGGCCGCGGACCAGGTGACCCGGGTGATCGCGCCGCACATGTTCTCGGTGCATCTGACCACCGCGGCCATCGCGCTCACCGGCCTGGACGGCGGGCTGCGCGCCCCGGACGCGGCCCGTTGCCTGGCCGTCTGCGACCAGCTGCTGCCACCGGGACACCTTCCGTCCGTGATGGAGCGCGAGGTGCGTGCGGAGGCCGAGGCGGGGGTGCGTGCCGTGCTGGGCGACGCGGCGTACGAGGCCGCGTACGCGGAGGGCGGCGGGCTCTCCCTGGAGGAGGCCGCCGCCCTCGTCTGACGCGGACCGGGGGGCTGAAGCTCAGCTCTTGGTGCGGAACTTGTGGATGGCGATCGGTGCCATGACGGCCGTGAGGACGACCGACCAGACCAGTGTCACCAGCACGTCGTGGCCGACCGGCTGGCCGCCGTTCATCAGGCCGCGGGCGGCGTCCGCCAGCGACGAGAGCGGGTTGTAGTCGGTGAACGCCTGGAGCCAGCCGGGCATCGTGTCGGTCGGGGCGAAGATCGACGACCCGAACTGCAGAGGCATCAGCACAAGGAACCCCATCCCTTGGATGGCCTGGGCGTTCTTCATCACCACGCCCATGGTCAGGAAGATCCACATGATTCCGGAGCCGAAGACCATCGCGAGTCCGACGGCGGCGAACAGGCCCAGGACGTTCGACACGGACAGGCCGAGTATGAAGCCGACCGTGAGCAGGACCGCCACGGCGACCAGCATGCGGCCGATCTCGACCGTGATCTTGGCGATCAGCACCGAGAAGCGGGCGATCGGCAGGGACCGGAAACGGTCCATCACGCCCGTCTGGAAGTCCTGGTTGAAACCGGTGCCGACCCCCATGGCGATGTTCATGCCCATCATCGCCATCAGGCCCGGGACCACGTAGTTGACGTACTCGTGCTGGTGGCCCTTGCCGGCGATCGAGCCGCCGAAGACGAACACGAACAGCAGACAGAAGACGATCGGCATCAGGACCGCGTCGAACATCGACTCGGGGTCCTGGCGGATCCACAGCAGGTTGCGGCGGACCAGGGCGCCGATGTGGCGCAGATTGCCGCGGAGCCCGATGCGGCCCTCGTCGTGCGCTACGGGCGTCGGGACAGTGGTGGCGCTCATACGGCGGCCTTCGCGAATTCGGGGGACGCGGGGGACGCGTCCTGCGGGGCACTGGCCTTGTGGCCGGTGAGGGACAGGAACACCGCGTCCAGGCTGGGCAGTTCGGTGGTGATGCCGGCGAGGGTGATGCCGCGGGCGGTGACCGCGCCGACCACGGCGGTCAGCTGCTCGTCGCTGAGGATCGGCACCACCACGGTGCCGGTCTCGGGGTCCACGGTCGCGGAGCCGGGGCCGGTGAGACCGAAGTCGTCGAGCGCCGCGGCTGTCGGGCGCAGCTCCAGCGGGTCCGCCGGGCGGACGCGGAGGGTGCGGCCGCCGACCCGCGCCTTGAGTTCGTCGATGCGGCCGCCCGCGATGACCTTGCCGCGGTCGATGACCGTCAGCTCGGAGGCCAGTTGCTCGGCCTCCTCCATGTACTGGGTGGTGAGCAGGACGGTCGCGCCCTCGGCGACCATGCGCTTGACCTCCGTCCACACCTCGTTGCGGGTGCGCGGGTCCAGACCGGTGGTCGGCTCGTCCAGGTAGAGGACGGACGGCCTGCCCATCATGGACGCGGCGAGGTCGAGGCGGCGGCGCATACCGCCGGAGTACGTGGACGCCGGGCGCTTGGCGGCGTCGGTGAGCGAGAACCGCTCCAGGAGTCCGTCGGCCCGTGCCCTGGCCTCCTTGCGGGGCAGGTCGAGGAGCCGGCCGATCAGATACAGGTTCTCGTAGCCCGAGAGTTTCTCGTCGACCGAGGCGTACTGGCCGGTGAGGCCGATCACGCGGCGGGTCCCCCGGGGCTGCTTCACCACGTCGTAGCCGGCGACCACGGCGTGGCCGGAGTCGGGGGTGATGAGGGTGGACAGGCAGCGGACCAGGGTGGTCTTGCCGGCGCCGTTGGGGCCGAGCACCCCGAGGACGGTGCCCTCGCGCACCTCCAGGTCGACCCCGTCCAGCGCCTTGGTCTCGCCGTAGTGCTTGACCAGCCCCCGTACGACGACGGCCGCCGAGGGGCCGGCTCCGTCCTGCCGGGGCGTGTTGTCGATTCGCGTCATGCCGCCAAGGTGTCAGCCACCACCGACAAACCACCGACAGGCGCCGACTGGCGCCGACAGCCCGCCTACAGGGTGCCGACAGCCGCCCCCGGTACGCCGGCTGCGGGCCGTTCTGCCAGGTCGGAGGAGCTGTCCGGTCCGCCCGCTGTCGGCGGCGGCCGTGGTCGAGCGGGGCGGGCACCGCCTCCTTGTGAAACGGCACCACAGCGCCGCCGCACCCCTCAGGGGCCGGCCGAGGAGCACGCGTTCCTGCGGCACCTGAGGGAGCACGGCGCGCCCTTCGCCGAGGTGCTCGGGGCCGTCGCGCGCGGCGGGTGGGTCTACGAGGTCCACGCCGCCGGGGCCGGCACGGATCTGTACCGGGTCTCACTGCTGGAGGGCTACCAGGAGCAACGCCCCCTCAGCGCCGCGGAGTCGGCCGCGCTGCCCGCGCTGCTGCCCCTCGTGCACGCCGAGTCCGCGCTGTCGGAGATGGGCTACTTCCACGGCGTGATGGGCTCCACCGCGGACACGGCACTGGCGTACGACCGTTTCGTGGGCCACACACGGTGGTTCGGCGGCGAGGACGGCACCCGGCTGCTGAACCGGATCCGGACGCGCCTCCAGAGACCAGGGCCTGTCCGGTTCTGGAACGGCAGCAGCCCGCCGACGGGGGAAGATCGGCGGGCTGCCCTGGTGCCGTAGTGGCTCTGTGGAACGTCTGAACGTCTAGTGGACGGAGTGCTCCTCCAGCGGGAACGTCCCGCCGACGACGTCCTCGGCGAACGCCTTCGCCGCGTTGCCCATGACCTCGCGCAGATCGGCGTACTTCTTCACGAACTTCGGCACCTTGCCGCCGGTCAGCCCGAGCATGTCCGTCCAGACCAGCACCTGCGCGTCCGTCTCCGGACCGGCACCGATGCCGACCGTCGGGATGTGCAGGACCCGCGTGACCTCCGCGGCCAGTTCCGCCGGGACCAGCTCCAGGACCACGGCGAACGCGCCCGCGTCCTGGACCGCCTTGGCGTCCCGCAGCAGCTGCTGGGCCGCCTCCTCGCCGCGGCCCTGGACGCGGTAGCCCATGGCGTTCACGGACTGCGGGGTCAGACCGATGTGCGCCATGACCGGGATGCCGGACTCGACCAACAGCTCGATCTGGCGGTGCGAGCGCTCACCGCCCTCCAGCTTCACGGCCCCGACCCCGGCCTCCTTGACCAGCCGGGTGGCCGAGCGCAGCGCCTGGACCGGGCCCTCCTGGTACGAGCCGAAGGGCAGGTCGCCGACGATCAGGGCGCGGCTGGTGCCGCGTACGACCGCGGCCGACAGCATGGTCATCTCGTCGAGGGTGACGGGCACGGTCGTCTCGTACCCCAGGTGGCAGTTGCCCGCCGAGTCCCCGACGAGCATGACCGGGATGCCGGCCTCGTCGAAGACGGACGCGGTCATCGCGTCGTACGCGGTGAGCATGGGCCACTTCTCGCCGCGTTCCTTGGCGGTGGTGATGTCGCGGATGGTGATGCGACGCGTGCCCTTGCCTCCGTACAGTGCCTTGCTGCTGTCGGACGGCTTCTGGGCAGCCGAAAGCTGCGTCATCGCAACGGCTCCTTCTGTCATCTCGAGGCGCCCTCACGGCGTCCCCGGATCCCCTCCATGGTGGCACCTCGTGCCACGCGCGGCTAGACCAGGGCAGGAGAGGCGGGGACCAGGTCTCGTGACCTAGGTCTCTTCGTAAGGTCTCCGTAAAGAATTTCGATACGAGACGGTTCCGTATCGGAATTACCCTACGCTCGGCGGCATGACAACTCCTGCTGCTCCGACCGAACGGCGGGTCCCCGAAGCGGTGCACCGGCGCCGCTGGGCGATCCTCGGCGTGCTGATGCTCAGCCTGCTGATCGTGGTGCTCGACAACTCCATCCTGAATGTCGCCATCAAGACCATCTCCACCCCGGCTCCCACCGGCCTCGGCGCCACGCAGAGCGAGCTGGAGTGGGCCATCAACTCCTACACGCTCGTGTTCGCCGGGCTGCTCTTCACCGCGGGGCTCCTCGGTGACCGGCTGGGCCGCAAGAAGATGCTCCTCGCCGGTCTCGCCGTCTTCGGCATCGGCTCCGCGCTCGCCGCCGAGTCCGGCTCGCCGGTGCAGCTCATCGCGTTCCGCGCGGTGATGGGCCTCGGAGCCGCCTTCGTGATGCCCGCGACCCTCGCCGTCCTCATGAACGTCTTCGAGCGCGACGAGCAGCCCAAGGCCATCGGCATCTGGGCCGGCGGCGTCGGCATCGCCATCGCCATCGGCCCGATCACCGGCGGCGTGCTGCTCGACCACTTCTGGTGGGGCTCGGTCTTCCTGATCAACGTGCCGATCGTGGTCATCGCGCTGGGCCTGATGGTCTGGCTGGTCCCCGACTCCCGCGACCCGAACCCCGGCCGCGTCGACCCCGTCGGTGTCGTCCTGTCCGTCATCGGGCTCGTCCTTCTGGTGTACGGCATCATCAAGGGCGGTCAGCTCGCCGACTTCACCGACCCGCAGGTCCTGGCGACCATCGCGGCCGGCCTTGCCGTTCTCGCCGCCTTCGTCGTGTTCGAGAAGCGCAGCGACCACCCGTCCGTCGACGTCACGTACTTCAAGAACAAGGTCTTCTCCGCGGCCATCGCCGCCATAGCACTGGTCTTCTTCGCGCTGATGGGCGTGACCTTCTTCTCGGTCTTCTACACCCAGAGCGTGCGCGGCTACTCGCCGCTCCAGACCGGCCTGCTGATGCTGCCGCTGGCCGCCGCCCAGATGATCTTCGCGCCGCGGGCCCGGCTGGTCGTCGACCGGTTCGGCAACAAGGCCACGACCACGGCCGGTCTGGTGGTCCTCGCCGCGATGCTCGCCGCGTTCGCCACGCTGGACGCGGACACCCCGATCTGGCTCCTGGAGGTCGTCTTCTTCCTGATGGGCGCCGGCATGGCGCACGTCATGACCCCGACCAGCGTGGTCATCATGCAGGCGCTGCCCCGCGAGAAGGCGGGCTCCGCGTCCGCGCTCAGCAACACCTTCCGTCAGGTCGGCGGCGCGCTCGGCATCGCGATCCTCGGCTCGGTGCTGTCCACCACGTACCGCGACGGCATCGAGGACAAGCTCTCCCAGCTCCCGCCCGCCGTGCGCCACACCGCGGGCGAGTCCATCGAGGCGACGCTGGGCGTGGCCGCGAAGCTCGGCCCGGACGGCAAGGCCCTCGTCGCCCCCGCCAACGACGCGTTCCTGCACGCGATGCACCTCACCGCCCTGTGCGGCGCGGGTGTGGCCGTGCTCGGCGCGGTGATCGTGGCGCTGTTCCTGCCGGGCCGGCCCCCGGCGCCCCAGGAGGGCCAGGAGGAGACGGAGTTGGTGACGGCGGACCACTGACCTCGCGTACGCGGCTCGGGCACCCGCGGACGGCGGGTGCCCGGCAGCGGCGTACACAGGGGAGAATCACCCCAGCACAGCGACAGGGACGGAGTCGAACGTGAGCCTCGCGGACAGCCGAGCCAGGCGTGAGGGCCCCGCCAGGGGACGCCCCCGGAGCGAGGCCGTCGAACGCTCCATCATCGAGGGCGTGATGAAGCTCCTCGAAGACGGCGTCCCCCTCGCGGACCTCTCCATGGAGCGCGTCGCCCGCACCGCGGGCGTCGGCAAGGCCACCATCTACCGCCGCTGGCGCGACAAGGAGGAGCTCTTCGTCGACGTCCTGCGCGCCGCCGAGCCCGCCGACCCCGAACTCCCCGGCACCTCGATGCGCGACGACCTCGTCGTCATGCTGGAGTCGCTGCGTCAACGGGGCCTGCTCGCCCGCTCGTCGGCGATCCTGCACAACGTCTACGCACAGATGAAGAGCAGCCCCCGGATCTGGACCGCCTACCACGCGACCGTGGTCGAACCACGGCGCCGGCTCGGCGCGGAGGTCCTGCGCCGCGGACAGGAGAACGGCGAGCTCCGGGCCGACCTGGACATCGACTTCGTCAACGACCTGTTCGTCGGCCCCATGCTCGTGCGTACCGTCCTGCGCCCCGACGGCGATCTGCCCGAGGAGCTCGCCGAACAGATAGTCGACGCCCTCCTGACAGGACTGCGCCCGACCGGGCCGTGAGGCGCACACGTTCCGGGCCGTGGAGCGTACGTCTCGTCACACGGCGCACATCTCGTCGAGCGGCGTACGTCTCGTCAAACGGCGTACGCCGCACCACTAATGTGCGCGTTTCGTCACAGAGGCCCCGTCACGCGCCCTCATTCGGAACTCCGGACGCCGGGTTCGTCGTCCTCGTGCCCGTACGGCCGTCATGGGACGGCGAGATCGGAACCGATCATCCCCTAGGGTCGTAGGCGCGGGAGTGACGGTGTGCACGGCAGGTTGTGAGGCGACGGTATGGCGCAGGCGTACGTGACGGAGACGGGCAGCGGCGGCTCGGAGTCCGACCGCAGAGGGTCCCGGCTCCGGCGCCTGTACGACAGCCTGCGCGGCGACCGCGGGATCTGGCGCCGCGGACTGGTCGTCGCAGCCTGCGCGGTGGTCCTCGCGCTGGTGATGGTGCTGCACGCGCAGATCCCGAACACCATCGGCAACCTGGGCAGTCTGGTGGAGACGTTCCTGCCCTGGCTGGGTGTCTTCGTGCCGCTGCTGCTGGCCCTCGGGCTCGTCCGCAGGTCGGCGACCGCCGTGATCGCCGTACTGCTGCCCACGATCGTCTGGCTGAACCTCTTCGGCGGGCTGCTCACCGACCGGGCCGGCAGCGGCGGCGATCTGACCGTCGCCACCCACAACGTCAACGCGGACAACACCGACCCGTCCGGCACCGCCCGCGACGTGGCCGCCTCGGGAGCCGACGTCGTGGCGCTCGAGGAGCTGACGGCCACGGCGGTGCCGGTGTACGAGAAGGCGCTGGCGGCGACGTACAAGTACCACTCGGTGCAGGGCACGGTCGGGCTGTGGAGCAAGTACCCCCTGAAGGACGTCCGGCCCGTGGACATCAAGCTGGGCTGGACGCGCGCGATGCGGGCGACGATCGTCACACCGTTCGGGGAGATCGCGGGCTATGTCGCCCACCTGCCCTCGGTCCGGGTGAAACTGGCGGCCGGGTTCACCGCCCACCAGCGCGACAAGAGCGCCGACGCGCTGGGCGAGGCCATCGCCGACGAGACGCTGCGGGACGTCGTCCTGCTCGGCGACCTCAACGGCACGATGAACGACCGCTCGCTCAGCAACATCACCTCGCAGCTGCGCTCCACCCAGGGCGCGGCCGGCAGCGGCTTCGGATTCAGCTGGCCCGCGTCGTTCCCGATGGCCCGGATCGATCAGATCATGGTCAAGGGCGTCGATCCGGTGACCTCGTGGACCCTGCCGAGGACGGGCAGCGACCACCTCCCGATCGCGGCCCGCGTGAAGATCTCCGCAACTGCTTCCTAGCTCGTGGAATACTCGGCCCGAGCCTATTTGTTCCGTAGATGAACTTAAGCTGCGCGTGCACAGCGGTGTGCACGCGCGGTCATGTACGGACGGAGCTTGCCCGCACGGGGCGCCGCTCCACCACCTTGCTCGTGAAAGGCCTCTCATGCCCCTCGCCCTGCTGGCCCTCGCCGTGGGCGCCTTCGGCATCGGCACGACCGAGTTCGTGATCATGGGTCTGCTGCCCGACGTCGCGGACGACCTGCACATATCCATCCCCGCCGCCGGCCACCTGGTCTCGGCGTACGCGATCGGCGTCGTCATCGGCGCCCCGCTCCTGGCGGCCGTCACCGCCCGGCTGTCCCGCCGCAAGGTCCTGATCGGTCTGATGGGGCTGTTCGTGGTCGGCAACGCGCTGTCCGCCTTCGCCCCCGACGACCACTGGCTCCTCGCGGCCCGCTTCCTCAGCGGCCTCCCGCACGGCGCGTTCTTCGGCGTCGGCGCGGTCGTCGCCACCAATCTGGTCGCGCCCGAGCGCAAGGCCCGCTCGGTCTCGCTGATGTTCCTCGGCCTGACGGTCGCGAACGTCGCCGGTGTGCCGGTCGCCACCCTCATGGGCCAGCACCTCGGCTGGCGGGCCACCTTCCTGGGCGTGAGCGCGATCGGCCTGGCCGCCATCGCCTCGCTGGCCCTGCTGGTCCCGCACGACCACACCCACGCCACGTCCGGCGGCCTGCGCGGCGAGCTGACGGCCCTGCGCTCGCTGCCGGTCTGGCTGGCGCTCGGCACGACGGTCGCCGGCTTCGGCGCGCTCTTCTCGGCGTACAGCTACATCACACCGATGCTGACGGACGCCGCCGGCTACGCCCACGGGAGCGTCACCCTGCTGCTCGCCCTGTTCGGCGTGGGCGCGACGGCCGGCAACCTCGTCGGCGGCCGCCTGGCGGACCACTCGCTGCGCGGCACGCTCTTCGGCGGCCTCGTGTCGCTGGTCGTGGTGCTGTCCCTGTTCCCGCTCCTGATGACCACGCAGTGGAGCGCGGCCCTCGGTGTGACCCTCCTCGGCGCGGCCGCGTTCGTCACGGGCTCGCCGCTCCAGCTGATGGTCATGGAGAAGGCGTCGGCGGCCCCGTCCCTGGCGTCCTCCGCCAACCAGGCGGCCTTCAACCTGGCCAACGCGGGCGGCGCCTGGATCGGCGGTCTCGCCCTGGCCGCGGGCTTCGGCGCCACCTCCCCGGCGCTCGCTGGAGCCGCCCTCGCGGTGCTGGGCCTGGCGGTCGCGGGCACGGCGTACGCGGTGGACCGCCGCCGCGCGCTCGCCGTGGCGGTCACGACGAGTGGCCGGCTGGTCGCCACGCACGTTCCCCAGCGCACGGAGTCGGCACACCGCTGAACTCCCGGGTACGCGAAAGGGGGCGCCCCTCGCCGGGGCGCCCCCTTTCGCGTACCTGCCTACGGGCTGCCGTGACGCGTCACCCGCGTACCGTCACGAGTGCTCGCGCCAGCGGTTGGTGATCGGCAGCCGGCGGTCCTTGCCGAAGCCCTTCGCGGAGATCTTCGTGCCCGGCGGGTACTGGCGGCGCTTGTACTCGGCGGTGTCGACCATCCGCAGCGTCTTGACGACCAGCTCACGGTCGTAGCCCGCCGCCACGATCGCGTCGGCGCCCGTGTCCCGGTCGACGTACAGCTCGAGGATCGCGTCCAGCACCGGGTAGTCCGGCAGCGAGTCCGTGTCGACCTGGCCGGGGCGCAGCTCCGCGCTCGGCGGCTTGGTGATCGAGGCCTCCGGGATCGGCGGGGTCTGGCCGCGCTCGGCCGCCGCCCGGTTGCGCCACTCGGCCAGCCGGAAGATCGACGTCTTGTACACGTCCTTGATCGGCCCGTACGCGCCCACCGAGTCGCCGTACAGCGTGGAGTACCCGACCGCCAGCTCGGACTTGTTGCCCGGCGCCAGCACGATGTGCCCCTCCTGGTTGGAGATCGCCATCAGCGTGGTGCCGCGCAGCCGGGACTGGAGGTTCTCCTCGGCCAGCCCGGTCAGCCCGAGCGAAGCCATGTACGCGTCGAACATCGGCTCGATCGACACGGTACGGAAATTGAGCCCCGTACGCCGCGCCAGCTCGGCCGCGTCACCCTTGGAGTGGTCGGAGGAGTACTTCGACGGCATCGAGACGCCGTACACGTTCTGCGCGCCGAGCGCGTCGCACGCGATGGCCGCGACCAGCGCTGAATCGATACCTCCCGAGAGGCCGATCAGCACCGAACGGAAGCCGTTCTTCGCGACGTACGCCCGCAGCCCGACCACCAGCGCGGAGTAGACCTCCTCGTCGGCGTCGAGCCGGTCCGCGTATCCGCCGGCCAGCTCCGCCTCGTAGGCGGGCAGCGGCTCCTCGGAGATGACGAGGCGGTCGATGCGCAGCCCGTCGTCCACGACCCCCGTCGGCGGCTCGGCCTCGGCGGCGGGGAGATCCAGGTCCAGGACCACGCAGCCCTCCGAGAACTGCGGCGCCCGCGCGACGACTTCGCCGTCCCGGTCGACGACGATCGAGTCCCCGTCGAAGACCAGCTCGTCCTGGCCGCCGATCATCGCGAGATACGCGGTCGTGCAGCCGGCCTCCTGGGCCCGCTTGCGCACCAGCTCGAGACGGGTGTCGTCCTTGTCGCGCTCGTACGGCGAGGCGTTGACGGAGAGCAGCAGTCCGGCCCCGGCCGACCGCGCGGCCGGCACGCGCCCGCCGTCCTGCCACAGGTCCTCGCAGATGGCGAGCGCGATGTCGACGCCGTGCAGCCGCACGATCGGCATCGTGTCACCGGGCACGAAGTAGCGGAACTCGTCGAAGACGCCGTAGTTCGGCAGGTGGTGCTTGGCGAAGGTGAGCGCCACCCGGCCGCGGTGCAGCACCGCCGCCGCGTTCCGCGGAGCGCCCGCGGGCTGCCCGTACTTCGGCTGGGCGCTCTCGGACCGGTCGAGGTAGCCGACGAGCACCGGCAGCTCCCCGAAGCCCTCCTCGGCCAGGCGGGCGGCCAGCTCCCTCAGCGCGGTGCGCGAGGCCTCGACGAACGAGGAGCGCAGGGCGAGGTCCTCGACGGGATACCCGGTCAGCGCCATCTCCGGGAACGCCACCAGATGCGCTCCCTGCTCGGCGGAGTGCCGGGTCCAACGGAGGATCGCCTCGGCGTTGCCGGCGATGTCGCCGACGGTCGAGTCGATCTGATTCAGGGCGAGGCGTAGTTGAGGCACGGGCCCAGTGTAATCGTCAAAGCGACACGATGTCCTGAGGGCGGGATGTGGGGCGCCCCACGCCCGGGCGCGGCCCCCTGCGGCCCGTGCACCCGGCGCCCCCGCGGCCCGTACAGGCGGCGCCCCCGCGGCCCGTACAGGCGGCCCCCGGCAGTCCGTACAGTCGGCGCGGCCCCGGCCGACACCGTGCGGCCCCCGCTCCCGCCCCGCCCCCGGCGCCGATCACGGCCGCATGCCCTGCCGCCCTCAGCCCCTCGGCCCCGGCCGTACGACACCGTCCGGTGCCTGCCGCGTCGTCGTCCTGCCGCTCGCCCGGGCACCGGCCCCGCACACACGTGCGCCCGCCGCCCGGTGAAGGGAGGCGGGCGCGACGCGCTGTCGGCTCAGTGACGGCGGTACGAGGTGACGTAGCCGGGAGCGGGCGAGCCCACGCCGGTGACGTCGTCGTAGCCCTTCACGGCCTTCAGCGAGCTGTCCTTGCCGAGGCTGCGGACCGAGGTCAGCAGACCCTCGGCCGCGTCGAACCCGTTGGCGAAGTCCACCCGCGCCACGGCGAGGTCACGGCCGGTCGGCTTGTCCACCACGTCGTGGTAGAGCTTGGAGCCGTAGCGGTCGTAGATCGCCGGGTTGGCGAAGCCGATCGCCCGGCCGCCGCGCTGCTCCTGCGCGAGCGCCTGGACGCCCGCGATCACCGGAGCGGCGAGCGAGGTGCCGCCGATGCGGTACTCGTCGTACTTCTGCGTCCCGTCCGGGAAGGTCTGCGTCTGGCCGACCTTGAAACCGGTGTTCGGGTCGGCGATCGCCGAGATGTCCGGCACGGTGCGCATCGGCGTCGAACCGTTCGCCTTGGCGAGCGACTTCGGGACGACTCCGCGCTGGTAGAACGGCTGCGCCACCGTCTTGCTGGTGCCGCCGCCCGCGCCCGAGCTGTACGCGCCCGGGAAGCTCGTCCAGCTCTTGCCGTCCGCGGACAGCGAGGCCTTCAGGGTGCCCCAGCCGGTCTCCCACTGGTACTTGTCGCCCTTGCCGACCGCCAGCGAGGTGCCGCCGACCGCCGTCACCCAGGCGGAGTTGGCCGGGGTGTCGACCTGCTTCGTACCGGTGTTGGCGACCTCGTCGCCGTTGTCGCCGGAGGAGAAGTAGAAGCCGATGCCCTCGATCGCGCCCAGCTTGAACGTCTGGTCGTAGGCGGCCGCGACGTCCGGCGTCTCGTTGGCCTCGATGTCGCCCCACGAGTTGGAGACGATGTCGGCCAGATGCCCGTCGACGATCTTGTTGAGCGAGTCGAGCAGGTCGCTGTCGTAGCAGGACGCCGCGCCGACGTACACGATGTTCGCCTTGGGGGCGACCGCGTGCACGGCCTCGACGTCGAGGGTCTCCTCGCCGTACCAGCCGGCCGCCCCGCACTCCTCGGTCTTCGTGTAGTCGCTCGGCAGCACCTGGGCCAGCTGGCCCTTGGCGTACTTCGCGTCACCGTGCTTGCCCGCGTAGGTGGCCGCGTCCGAGGCGATGGTCGGCGAGGCGTACGCGTCGGTGATGGCCACCGTCACGCCCTTGCCGGTCGCCTTGCCCGCGCCGTAGGCGGCCCGCAGCTGCTTGCCGGTGTAGCCCTTGACCGCGTACGGGATCTTCTTGCCGTACGCCTTGGGCAGCGAGGTCGCCACCTTCGAGCCGTAGTACGAGGAGTACGGCCCGGAGTTGTGGAACACGGCGTCCGGCGGCGGCAGCGTGTCCGCGTGGGTCGCCTTGTGCGGGGCGTTGTCCAGGCCGGTGACGGTCAGGACGGCGCCGTCCAGTGCCGCGGGGGCCGAAGCCGTCTTCGCCGGGGCGCGGTAGGTCTTGCCGCCCTTGACGTAGTTGTGCAGCTGGGTGCCGAACGCCTTCTCGGCGGCGGCCACGTCGCCGGTCACGGTGACGTAGTGCTGCGTGCTGCCGGTGACCTTCAGGCCCGCCGACTTCAGCCAGTCCGTCACCTCGGCGACCTGCGCCTTGGTGGCGCCGAAACGCGCCTGCGCCTGCTGGGCGCTGAGGTACTTGCCGTACGAGGCCGAGTTCGGGTCGGACACGGCCTTCGCGTAGGCGGCCAGGCCCGCCGCGTCCTTGCCGGCCAGGTAGACCCGGGCGGAGACCTGGGAGCCGTTGTCGGTGGCACCCTTGTCCGCCGTGGCCGTGGCCCACGCGGGCTTGGTGCCCGCGAGCGTGTCACGGCTCGGGCCGTCCGCGGCATGGGCCGCGGGTATGCCGAGCGCCAGCGCACCGGCGAGCAGCGGCAGTGTCGCTGCCATGCTCACCCCGGCGCGCGTTCTGGCGCGGTTGGATCTCATAGAACCCCCTGCGATGCGGTTCGTCGCATGTAGTGGTCGGCCGGTGATCCGCGTAGACCCCGTGCCGCAGGAGGGCAGGGGGAAAAGGATCACGTGGTGGGGGCCACTCTGGCGATGAACCGTTCATGCCAGGGGAATGAAAAGGCCAAGAAGAGCTCAAGTGGCCTTGATTGGCGGTTATTTGGGACGTTTTGGGAGGGTCCCTGTCTCCGATCGAGGGTTTTCCCTTTCACCGGCCCGGAGCATGGGCGCGCGAGTCGTCCCGGAGCGCGGGCGCGTTAGTCGCGCGCCTTCGCGCCCCGTTCCTTGAGCATGTCCGCCATCAGGTCGATCTCCGACTGCTGCGCGTCGACCATGCCCTGCGCGAGCTTCTTCTCCACGCCGACCGTGCACTTGGCGACACAGCCCTCCGCCATGTGGATGCCGCCCTTGTGATGGTCGGTCATCAACTGGAGGTAGAGGACCTCGGCCTGCTCGCCGCTCAGCGTGTTCAGCTTCTTCAGCTCGGTGTTGGTCGCCATGCCCGGCATCAGCGCGCCGTCCTTGCCGGAGGCCATGTCGCCCATGCCCATCCAGGTCATCGGCGCGTCCGCCGACACCTTCGGCAGCTCCCACAGGTCGAGCCAGCCCAGCAGCATGCCGCGCTGGTTGGCCTGCGTCTGCGCGATGTCGTACGCGAGGCGCCGCACCTCCTCGTTCTTGGTGCGGTCGCGCACGATGTACGACATCTCGACGGCCTGCTGGTGGTGGACCGCCATGTCCCGCGCGAAACCGGCGTCCGCGGAGCCGGCGGTCGGCGTCGTCGCCGACGAGCCGCCGTCCTCCGCGACCGCGTACGTGATCGCCCCGGCCGCGACGAGCACGGCCGCCGCGGACCCCGCGACCCAGCCGATGTGCCGGGTCACTGAGCCAGACCGTTGGTGCAGGCGGCACCGGGCTCGGGCGTCTGCTTGCCCTGCACGAACTCCGCGAAGAACTTGTCGACGTCCGGGTCGCTCGCGCTCTTCACCGTGCGCTGCTTGCCCCACGCGCTGAGCATGATCGGGGCCTTCTGGTCGTCGACCGGGCTCATCAGCGTGTACGGCGTCTTCTTGACCTTCGCCGCGAGCGCCTTGACGTCCGCGTCCGACGCCTTGCTGTTGTACGTCACCCACACCGCGCCGTGCTCCAGGGAGTGCACGGCGTTCATGTTGTTGACCGCCTTGGTGTAGACGTCGCCGTTGCAGTTCATCCAGACCTGGTTGTGGTCACCGCCGACCGGGGGCTCCATCGGGTAGTCCACGGTCTTGGTGACGTGGGTACGGCCCAGCTTGCCCTTCCACGTCTTCACCCCGTCCGTACCCGTCACGAAGTGGCCCGAGGAAGTCTTCGAGTCACTCGCCGAGGTGTCCTTGTCGTCCGACTGAGACTTGACGAGGACGACACCGCCGACGACGAGACCGGCGACGACCACCACGCTGGCCGCGATCGTGAGTATCCGGTTGCGGCGCTCACGAGAACGTTCGGCCCGGCGCATCTCCTCTATGCGGGCCTTGCGCTGCGCGTTGCTGGTGTTCTTGGCGGAACCCATGGCGAGTCCTTTGGGGGAGGGACGGTCGAGTGCGCTGATCGTAGTGGGACACCGATGGCCGTTTGCAGGAAGGTCATGGGAAAGGTCATAGGAATGGCCGAAGAGGTGGCTTTCGCCCGATAATTTGAACCGTGGATGCGCATTATTTACGCTGGCGCCATGCGGCTGCTGCGCTCCACCGATCTCGCCCTGCGTGTCCTGATGCGGCTCGCCGTCACGGGTGATTCCAGCCCCACGACCCGCGAGGTCGCGGCGGACATGGACGTGCCGTACACGCATGCCGCGAAGGTCGTCGCCGAACTCCAGCACCTCGGGCTGATCACGGCCCGCCGCGGCCGCGGCGGCGGCCTCGCGCTCATGGAGGCGGGGCGCACGGCCTCGGTGGGCGCGGTCGTGCGCGCCTTCGAGGGGGACGGCGACGTCGTCGACTGCGAGGGGTCCACGCCCTGCCCGCTCAACTCCGCGTGCCGGCTGCGGGGCGCGCTGCGGCGGGCCCAGGAGGCGTTCTTCGCGTCGCTGGACCCGCTGACCGTGCAGGACATGGTCGCGGCCCCGACCGGGCCGCTGCTGCTGGGTATCACCGGCGCTCCTCAGCTCTCCCGGGCGAGCCAGAGGTCGGGTCCGAACACCTCGTAGTGGATGTCGGCGGGTGCCACGCCCTTCTCGATGAGCTGGGTACGGACGGCGCGCATGAAGGGCAGCGGACCGCACAGGTACGCGCGCGTGCCGGCGGAGACCGGCACGCCGGTCAGGTCGACGAGCCCCGTGCGGTCGGCCGGGTGCCCCGGCTCCGGGTGCTCGTACCAGAAGTGGACGGCCGCGTCCGCGAGCTTGGCCGCGTACGCCTCGTGGTCCGCGCGCAGGGCGTGCTCGGCCGGCGAGCGGTCGGCGTGCACGACGGTGACCGGGGCGCGGTGGCCGGTCAGGGCGAGGTGCTCCAGCATCGCGATCATCGGGGTCACGCCGATGCCGGCGGAGGCGAGCAGCAGGGGCACGTCCGTGGCCTCCAGGGCGAGATCGCCGTACGGGGCGGAGAGCTCCAGGACGCTGCCCTCGCGCACGCGCGCGTGGAGATGGTTCGAGACCTCGCCGTCCGGTGTCGTACCGCCGTGGACGCGCTTCACGGCGATCCGCAGCTCCGGTGAGCCGGGCGCGCCGACGAGGCTGTACTGGCGGGTCTGGCGGGCGCCGTCCGGGAGTTCGACGCGGACGGACACGTACTGGCCGGGGCGGAAGTCCGGGAGGGGCCGGCCGTCGGCCGGGCGCAGCCGGAAGGCGGCGACGTCGGCGGTCTCGTCCACGCGCTCCACGACCCGCCAGGGCCGCCGGCCGCCGGTGTCACCGGTGTTCTCGTGCTGCGCGTACAGCCGCCGCTCGATGGCGATGAGCGCGTTCGCCATCAGCCAGTAGACCTCGTCCCAGGCGGCCGCGACCTCGGGGGTGACCGCGTCGCCGAGGACCTCGGCGATGGCCGCGAAGAGGTGCTCGTGGACGACCGCGTACTGCCCGGGTGCGATGCCCAGGGAGGCGTGCTTGTGGGCGATGCGGTCCAGCATCGCGTCGGGGCGCTCGTCCGGGTGTTCCACGAGGTACGTGGCGAACGCGGCGATCGAGCCCGCCAGCGCCTGCCGCTGCGTCCCCGCCGCCTGGTTGCCGCGGTTGAAGAGGTCGCGCAGCAGCTCGGGGCGGGCGGCGAACAGCCGGTCGTAGAAGCGCGCGGTGATCTCGCCGACGGCCGCGCCGACGGCGGGGAGGGTGGCGCGCACGGTGGCGGCGGACTGCTCGGACAGCATCGGGACTCCTCTGAGCCGGGGCCGGAGGGGCGGGGCGTACCCCTCTCGTCTGCTCGGCACGGTATTAAAACTTGCATCTGATATGCAAATTAAGGTGGGTCAGGAGAGAACGCGAGGGGCGGCCATTACGGATACGCGTCGGAGCAGGCAAGATGGGCGTCAGAGCAGGACACCTGCTGTACGCGAGGCGTTCAGGCCGAGGTCGGCCGGCCGATCAAGGTCCGCAACGCGCACGAAATGGTGTTGTGGTGGGATGCTCAGGTGCCCCGACCGTCCCCCGGGCGTGGGAGCAGGCGGCCTGACCAGCAAGGATGGGTGGAAGCGGAAGATGGACAAGCAGCAGGAGTTCGTGCTCCGGACACTGGAGGAGCGCGACATCCGGTTCGTACGTCTGTGGTTCACGGACGTACTCGGCTTCCTCAAGTCGGTGGCCGTCGCCCCGGCCGAGCTGGAACAGGCCTTCGACGAGGGCATCGGCTTCGACGGCTCGGCCATCGAGGGCTTCGCCCGTGTATACGAGTCCGACATGATCGCCAAGCCGGACCCGTCGACGTTCCAGGTCCTGCCGTGGCGCGCCGAGGCCCCCGGCACGGCCCGCATGTTCTGCGACATCCTCATGCCGGACGGCTCCCCGTCCTTCGCGGACCCGCGCTACGTCCTCAAGCGCGCCCTCGCCAAGACCTCCGACCTGGGCTTCACCTTCTACACCCACCCGGAGATCGAGTTCTTCCTGCTGAAGGACAAGCCGCTGGACGGCTCGCGCCCGACCCCGGCCGACAACTCCGGCTACTTCGACCACACCCCGCAGAACGTCGGCATGGACTTCCGCCGCCAGGCGATCACCATGCTGGAGTCGATGGGCATCTCGGTCGAGTTCTCCCACCACGAGGGCGCGCCCGGCCAGCAGGAGATCGACCTGCGCTACGCCGACGCCCTCTCGACGGCGGACAACATCATGACGTTCCGCCTGGTCATGAAGCAGGTGGCGCTGGAGCAGGGCGTGCAGGCGACCTTCATGCCGAAGCCGTTCTCGGAGTACCCGGGCAGCGGCATGCACACCCACCTCTCGCTCTTCGAGGGCGACCGCAACGCGTTCTACGAGTCCGGCTCGGAGTACCAGCTCTCCAAGGTCGGCCGCTCCTTCATCGCCGGCCTGCTGAAGCACGCGGCGGAGATCTCGGCCGTCACCAACCAGTGGGTCAACTCCTACAAGCGCATCTGGGGCGGCTCGGAGCGCACGGCAGGCGCCGGCGGCGAGGCTCCGTCGTACATCTGCTGGGGCCACAACAACCGCTCCGCACTGGTCCGCGTCCCGATGTACAAGCCCGGCAAGACCGGCTCGGCCCGCGTCGAGGTCCGCTCCCTCGACTCGGGCGCGAACCCGTACCTGGCGTACGCGCTGCTCCTCGCGGCGGGCCTCAAGGGCATCGAGGAGGGCTACGAGCTCCCGCCGGGCGCCGACGACGACGTGTGGGCCCTCTCGGACGCGGAGCGCCGCGCGATGGGCATCGAGCCCCTGCCGCAGAACCTCGGCGAGGCGCTGGCACTCATGCAGCGCAGCGAGCTGGCCGCCGAGACCCTGGGCGAGCACGTCTTCGACTTCTTCCTGCGCAACAAGAAGCAGGAGTGGGAGGAGTACCGCTCCGAGGTGACGGCCTTCGAGCTGCGGAAGAACCTGCCGGTGCTGTAGGCGCCGGTCATCAGGGCGGGTGTCCCGCTGAATGACGCATGGGGCCGACGGTCATGGACCGTCGGCCCCATGGCGTGTCAGTCCTCCTGGGCCGTCTGCGGGCCGTCAGGCGTCGAAAGTGTGTCGCTGTAGAGGGTGTCCACGGCTTTCCGGGCCCGCGCGTCGCTGCTCGGCATGAGGTGCGTGTAGACGCGAAGCGTGAAGCCCGGATCGTTGTGTCCGAGATAGTGACTCAGTGCCTTGGTGTTCTCGCCGGCGTCCAAAAGGACGGAGGCGTAGAAGTGCCTGAGAGCGTGCATGCCGTGTTCGCGCGCCGCCTGGTGGCGCTGGCCCGGCTTAGGCCGTAGCTCATACAAGTTGCTACCGTGCACGAAAGCGAAGGCGTCCATTGGCACGACCGACGTACGGGGAGGGCCCCCACATGGCATGGGACGAGTGGGAACAGCTCAAGGCCGAGGCTGCCGAGAAGCGGTCCGCGAGGATGCAACTTAATCAGCTTGCTGATTAAGGGGGCGGCGGAAGGGGCGGTGCAAGCAGTGACGGTGACCTGGTCGTCCACGACGATGAACTGGGCAAGCTGGGAAATATGGCGTACGACCTGCGAGAACAGCTGAGGGTCGACGGCGACTACGCCCGTCCCAGCATCTTCGACGCCTCTGTCGACCTGTTCAACGACGGACTCGACATGGACCCATATGTCGAACCAGACGCTCGACTGGCTGAAGGAGAACGAGTTCGACAATACGGACGAGGCACTCAAGGGAATCGACAAGGCCAGAGACATGGGCCAGCACAATGCCATGATTCCGCTGCTGAATTACGCGCAGACGAACGGCATGTCCGACGATGAGATCTGGGATTTGTCGGACGAGGCGGAAGAGGCTTACAACAAGGGTCGCACGCGTAGCGACACCAAGGACGTTCGAGGATTCTGATGATGAGAGTTTCCGCCAGCTCCTTGGCTGTGGCAGCGCTGTTCTTGACGGCGACGTCCTGCTCCACGGAGGGTGACGCGTCGACTTCGGCGGCGGACGGTTGCGAGGAAGCCCTGGGAGATTCGGGAATCGAGTGGGTCGAGAGCCATGCGGACGTGGCCGGCGGTGGTGAGCTGGACAGGGGCGGCGTCGACTTGAAGGACGCGAGGGCGCAGCACTACAAGCAGATGGAGTCCGGGGGCTCGGACGGATCCCACTGGTCGTCCGAACTGTGCACCATCACTGCTTTCGACGCAGGCAAGAAGAAAGAGCTGAAGGTGGAATTCGGGCCCTCGTCTCTTCCTTTCGACTTCCAGACGAAGGGCGCCGAGGAAGGGACCAACACTCCGGTCAATTCGGACGTGAAACTGCACCAGGTGGAGGACTCCAGGGGAGTCGTCCGGTACGGCATCTACGTCAAGTGCAAGATTCCCGGCACGTCTTCGCGGCAGGAGACCGAGACTCCCCTGGCGGGCGTCATGACCGACACCCTCACTAGCGGTACATCGGCCCGCGACCACATGAAGTACCTCTTGCACTCGGCACGGGCGATGGCCGACGCCCTGGAGTGCCGGAACGAACCCACGATCCCCGCTGAGCCGGGCGCTGCTATGCCGTGATCCGGGAGCAAGCCGGCAGATATGACAAGAGTCGTCGCGACCAGTGGCGTAGGAGCTCCGGGGCGCCGCACTCGGTGATCCGCGCGCGGGCTTCTTCGGACACGTCGATGCCGCGCTGCTCCGTAGGGCGACAGGGTTCGTTTGGCGCGGTGGGGATTCCGGACGCGGTCGGCTGGGCGGGGTTTGGAACTGCTGGCGTTTGACTGTGTACGAGCGTGTTCTGGCGTGTATGAGTGAGCGTTGATGTTCCCGGGCGGGGCTGGGTGCTGCTGTTCCCGGACGGGAAGGGGAGTTCGCCTGTCGAATGTGTGACCTTTTGTTGTGTTGCTCGTTGGGTGTGATGACCGGGTTTTCAAGGGCTGTACGGGGGTGGCGGGGTGGGTGGGCTGCGGAAGCTGGCAGTGCCGTTTGTCGCGTCCGGTCCTTCGGGGGTGGCGGTCCGTACCCGGCTCAAGCAGCTCGCGCCTGCTGATGAGGAGGTGTTGCGGCTGGTGGGCGCACATCTGGGCACGCTGGCCTCCCGTGATCTGAAGGCGCGCTGCGCGGACGCTCTGGCGCACGACGGTGAGGCGTGGGCGGCGCGCAAGCGGGAAATGACGCCCCTGTCCTCCTCACGCTGGGCGGGAGCCATCACCAAGGCCAGCCACGACCAGTGGGCCCTGTCCCGCCGCTGCCAGCTCGCCCATATCCAGAGCCTGGAAGCCGGTATCAGCACGATCAGGCACCGGCTGTGCCTGCCTCTGCGGGAGAAGGGCGGCAGGCGGGCGCCGGGCGGCTACCACAGCAGGCAGGAGTGGCACGCCAAGGCCCGCCGCCTGCACGTCCTTGAAGACCGGCTGGAGCAGGCTCGCACGGACCGCGATGCCGGGGTCGTGCACGTCGTACGGGGCGGCAAGCACCTGGCCCGCACCCGGCACCACCTGGCCGCCGCACAGCTCACCGAGACCGGGTGGCGGCAGCGGTGGGAGGCCGAGCGCTGGTTTTTGAAGGCCGACGGTGAGTCCGGGAAGCGGTACGGCAACGAGACCGTCCGCGTCAGCCCCGAGGGTGAGGTGAGCATCAAGCTCCCGGCCCCGCTCAAGGAGCTGGCCAATGCCCCGCACGGCCGGTACGTCCTCGCCTGCCAGGTGCACTTCCCGCACCGAGGGCAGGAGTGGGCCGACCGGGTAGAGGCCAACCGGGCCATCGCCTACCGCATCCACTACGACACGGCCCGCGGGCGCTGGTACCTGACCGCCTCCTGGCAGATCCCGCGCACCCAGACCGTCCCGATCGAGGCCGCGCTCACCCAGGGCGTAATCGGTGTCGACATGAACGCCGACCATCTCGCCGCCTGGCGCCTCGACGTCCACGGCAACCCCGTAGGAGACCCGCGCCGCTTCCCCTTCGACCTGTCCGGACCGGCTGGCCACCGCGACGCGCAGGTCCGGCACGCTCTCACCGGGCTGTTGCACTGGGCCAGGGCCTGCGGCGTCACGGCGATCGCCGTCGAGGACCTGGACTTCACCGCGGACAAGACGCGCGAGAGACACGGCCGCAAGCGCCGGTTCAGGCAGCTCATCTCCGGCATGCCCACCGGCAGGCTCCGCGCCCGCCTGACCTCCATGGCCGACCACACCGGCATCGCGATCATCGCCGTGGACCCGGCCTACACCAGCCGCTGGGGCGCCCAGCACTGGCAAAAGCCCCTCACCTCAAAGATCAGAAAGACCACTCGCCACGACGCGGCAGCCGTGGCGATCGGAAGGCGCGCCCAGGGATATCCGATCCGGCGACGGACGGCACCGCCCCCGCACGACCAGAGCGATCGTGCGGGGCATCGGACCGTCCAGGCCAGACCGGGCATCCCCTGGCGTGAGGGAACCCGCCCCCGCATTCCCGGACCACGGACACGATCCGTCGGGCCCGGACGCGGAGCGAACGCGGGGGACCAGAACGCCCAACACCGTTCGGGGCATTCGGCTGAGCACGAGTCCTGGCAACAGGACTCACTCCCACTCAGTCTTTAGGAACGGTCCCGCGGGTGCGTTCGGTGTTCTGCTGGTTAATCTTCGGGCATGACCACCGAGTTGGCCCTGCTGTCCCAAGTCGCCTATCACGGGCGGGAGATCACCGCGCCCCGGCTGCGCGGGCTGTTGGCGTTGCTCGCCGGGGATCTGCGCACCGGCTGCGGCACCGGCCGACTGGTGGAGGGGCTGTGGCCGGACGAGCTGCCGGAGCGGCCGGGCAAGGCGGTGCAGGTCCTGGTGTCACGGCTCAGGGCGCAGCTGGGCGCCGAGCTGATCGTGAGCACACCGACGGGGTACCGGCTGGCGCTGGACGAGGCACAGGTCGACAGTTCCGCGCTGCTGCTGTACGAGGCGGCGAGTGCCGAGCGGGCGCGGGCCGGGGATCACGAAGGCGTCCTGGCGCAGGCCGAGGCCGGCTTGGCGCTCTGGGACGCGAGCGTGGGTGCCGGTGCGGGCGAGGATCTGCACGATCCGGTGGTGGCGCTGCGCGCCGACCGGGTCCGGGCGCATCGTGCGCTGGTCCGCTTCCGGGCACTCGCGCTCGCCCGGGTGGGGCGGCGGGAGGAGGCGGCGGCGCCGCTGGCCGGGCTGGCCCGGGAGCTGCCGCGGGACGAGGAGCTGCTGGCGGAGCTGCTGCGGTGTGAGGCCGCGACCGCCGGGCGGGCGGCGGCGCTGACCCGGTACGACGCCTACCGCCGCAGGCTGCGGGACGAGCTGGGGACCGATCCGGGGCCCGGCCTGCGGTCCGTGTACCAGGAGTTGCTGCGGGCGGACGTGCCGACGGTCCGGCACGGTGTGCCGCACGAGCCGAATCCGCTGCTGGGGCGGGACGCCGACGTCGCCGCCGTGAGCGGGCTGCTGCGCGAGGCGCGGGTGGTCACGGTCGTCGGTCCCGGCGGGCTGGGCAAGACCCGGCTCTCCCACGCGGTGAGCCGGGCGGCCGCGCAGCCCGTGGTGCATTTCGTCACCCTGGCCGGTGTCCTCGCCGATGACGACGTGGCCGGTGAGGTCGCCTCGGCGGTCGGTGCCGGGGAGGGCCGGTTCGGCGGGGACGCGGTGGGCGGCATAGTCGCCGCGCTGGGCGCCGGGCCCGCGCTGCTGGTGCTGGACAACTGCGAGCAGGTGATCCCCGGTGCGGCGGACCTCGTACAGGCCCTGGTGTCGCGGTCGAAGGAGCTGCGGGTCCTGGCCACCAGCCGGGCCCCGCTGGGGCTGACCTCGGAGTCGGTGTACGCCCTGCCGGAGCTTTCGCCGGCGACCTCGGTCGAGCTGTTCACGCAGCGGGCGCGGGCCGCCAGACCCGGCGTGGAACTGCCCGCCGACCAGGTGGCCGAGATCTGCCGCCATCTGGACGGGCTGCCGCTGGCCGTCGAACTCGCCGCGGCCCGGGTACGGGTGCTCTCCGTGGCCGACATCTCGCGCCGGCTCCGGGACCGCTTCTCGCTGCTGCGCGGCGGCGCCCGCGACGCGCCCGAACGGCATCGCACGCTGCAGGCGGTGGTCGAGTGGAGCTGGAATCTCCTGGAGGCCGACGGCCGGGCCGCGATGCGCGCGTTGTCGGTGTTCCCCGGCGGGTTCACCGAGGACGCCGCGCAGTACGCGCTTGGCGAGAGTGCGGACGCGCTGACGCTGCTGGAGCAGCTGGCGGGGCAGTCCCTGATCAAGGTCGGGGACACCCCTTCCGGGCTGCGCTTCCACATGCTGGAGACGCTGCGGGAGTTCAGTGCCGCCCGGCGCGCGGAGGCCGGCGAGGAGGAGGCGGTGACCGCCCGGTTCCTGCTCTGGGCCCGGGACTTCGGGCGGGCGCACCACGACGTGCTGTTCAGCGGCGGTCCGCGGCGCCCGTGGATCCGCATCCGGGCCGAGCAGGACAACCTCGTCCTGGCCCTGCGGTACGCGCTGGCCCGCGCCGACGGGCCCACCACCGCGGCTCTCACCGCAGCGCTGGGCTCGCTCTGGTCCACCGGCTCCAACTACGCCCGGCTCGCCGTCCTCGCCGAGGAGACCGGCGGGCCGCTGTCCCATTTCCGTCCCGGTCCCGAGAACGCCGAGGACGTCGAGACGGCGCGCAGCGCGGCGACGGTGTGCACGGCCTGCCTCTTCATGGGCCGCGGCCCCCACGCAGTACGCCATCTCGTCACGCTCCGCCGGCTGCCGCCCGCCCCGCCGGACACGCTGGCGCGGGCGCTGGCCATCGTGCTGTGCGCCTTCCCGGAGATGCACCCGCCGCAGTACACGCGGCTGCGGGAACTCTGCGACGCCGACGCGCCCATGCTGGCGGGCATGGCGGCAGGCGTCGCCAGTTACGTGTGGGAGACCGAGCACGAGACGGAGCGCGCGCTGGAGTGCGCCCGCCGGATGCTTGACACCCTGGGGTCGCTCGAGAATCCGGCCATGCGGCTGATCAGTCATGGGCGGATCAGCGAGTTGTGCCTGAAGTCCGGGCATGGCGCGGAGGCGTACGACCATCTGCGGGCCGCGCTGAGCGCGCTCGACGAGGTCGGCGACTGGTCGGACACGATCGGCGTCCGCTGGGGGCTGGTGCTGGCCTGTCTCCAGCGCGGGGAGGTCGACGAAGCGGAGTACTGGCTGGGACTCGCGGCCCTGGAGCAGCAGCCGGAGTCCGCCGAGTCCTTCAGCACCGATCTGCCGGCCCGCGCGGAGATCGCACTGGCCCGCGGGCTGACCGAGGTCGGGCTGGGGCTGTGGCGCCAGGCGGTGGAGCGGATACGGGAGGGCAGCCTGCTGCACGCCGACGATCCGTTCGTGGATCCGTGGTCACTGGAGATCCAGTCGGCCGCGCTCGCGGCGCACGCGCAGCGCGGCCGGCTGGAGCCGGTGGCCGGGCTGGCCGAGCGGCTGCGGGAACGGCTGCTCGGGATGCTGTCCCGCTCTTCGGGCGACGGTTCCCCGGCGGAACTGCCGGTGTACGGCACGGTGTTGCTGGCGCTCGGCTTCGCCGGGCTGGCGGGGGGCGATCCGGCGGCCGTACGGCTGGTGGCGCTGGCGGAGCGGATGCCGGCGGTGCGGGAGTTCCCCACCTTGTCCTCGGCCAGGTCCCGGCAGGCTGCCGAGAACGCCGACAGGGCGGCCTACGACGACGCGAGGTCGACGTACGCCACCCTGAAGCGGGAGGAACTGCGGGCGGCCGCGCTGCACGAGCTCAGTGCCGCGGCTCGCGGTTGAACCGCGCCTTGGACCACAGGTAGCCCAGCAGCGACAGCCCCAGGCACCAGGCGACGGCCAGCACCGCGTTCCTGGTGCCGATCCCGCTGCCCAGCAGCAGCCCGCGCAGGGTCTCGATGAGGGGCGAGAACGGCTGGTACTCGGCGAACCAGCGGAACCAGCCCGGCATGGCGTCCACCGGCACGAACGCGCTGGACAGGAACGGCAGCATCACCAGCGGCGTCCCGATGTTGCTGGCCCCCTCGGGGTTGGGGCTGACCAGACCGATGCCGACCGCGAGCCAGGTCATCGCGAGGCTGGTCAGAGCCATCAGAGCGGCCGCCGCGATCCACTCCACCGGTGACGCGTCGGGCCGGAAGCCGATGGCCAGTCCGATGCCCAGGACCAGCACCAGAGCCATCAGCGTCTGGAGCACGCTGCCGATCACGTGGCCGATCAGCACGGAGGCGCGGGAGATCGCCATGGTGCGGAACCGGGCCATGATGCCCTCGGTCATGTCGGTGCACACGGCTACCGCGGTGCCGAGCGAGGTCATGGCCACGGTCAGCAGAAGAATGCCGGGGACGAGGTAGTCGACGTAGTCGGCGCGGTTCGCGTGGCCGCCGTTGATGCCGGCGCTCATCACGTTGCCGAAGACGTACACGAACAGCAGCAGCAGGATGACCGGGGTGAGCAGGAGGTTCAGGGTGAGGGAGGGGTAGCGGCGGGCGTGCAGGAGGTTGCGCCGGAGCATGGTGAGGTTGTCGCGGAAGGCGTAGGACGCGGTGCTCATCGGACGGTCTCCTTGGCGTTGTCGTTGTCGGTGTCTTTGCCGGCGTTGGTGTCGGCGGGGACGGGGCTGCCGGTCAGGGCGAAGAACACGTCGTCCAGGTCCGGGGTGTGCACGGACAGCTCGTCGGCCTCGATGCCGGCGGCGTCCAGCCAGTCGAGGATGGCGCGCAGCTCGCGCTGGCTTCCGTCGCTGGGGATCTGCAGGGTGAGCGCCTCGTCGTCGCGGTTGGTCTCGCGCAGTGCGGTCGCCGCCCGCTCGTACGCCACCGGGTCGGAGAACCGCAGCCGTACGTGGCCGCCGGGGACGAGCCGCTTGAGTTCCTCGGCACTGCCCTCGGCGACGAGCTTGCCGCCGTTGAGCACCGCGATGCGGTCGGCGAGCTGGTCGGCCTCGTCCAGGTATTGGGTGGTGAGGAAGACGGTGGTACCGCCGGAGACCAGCTCGCGGATGATCTGCCACATGGTGTGGCGGGAGCGCGGGTCGAGGCCGGTGGTCGGTTCGTCGAGGAAGATGATCCGCGGGCTGCCGACCAGGGTCATGGCGATGTCGAGGCGGCGCTTCATCCCGCCGGAGTAGGTGGACGCGGGCTTCTTCGCGGCCTCGACCAGGTCGAAGCGCTCCAGCAGTGCGGCGGTCACCCGTCGGCCCTCGGCGCGGGAGAGGTGGTGCAGGTCGGCCATCAGGAGCATGTTCTCCTCGCCGGTGATCAGGCCGTCCACCGCGGAGAACTGACCGGTGACACCGATGGCGGACCGAACGGCCTGGGCCTCGGCGGCGAGGTCGTGTCCGGCGATCCGCGCCTGTCCGCCGTCGGCGGAGATCAGCGTCGAGAGGATGTTGACCACCGTGGTCTTGCCCGCCCCGTTCGGCCCGAGGAGGGAGAAGATCGTGCCGGCGGGCACCTGGATGTCTATGCCGTCGAGGACGGTCTTGTCCCCGTAGGACTTCCGCAGCCCGGTGGCCGCGATCGCGGGTTCGTGGTTCGTCGTCGTCATGCCGCAGAGCTTGCGGGTGGGGCGGTTCAGAATGGCTTCAACCGGGTTTCAGCCCTGTGGGGAGAGCTGTAGAGCGTTGAAACTTGCAGGTCAGAACGTAGGGGAGAGGTCTGCGGCAGGACGACCGCCGTCGCCGTGCGGCACGCCGGAGAGCTCACCCGGTGAGTTCACCCGGCGTGCCGCACGGCACGCGCGGCGCCTCCGCCTCGGGCCCCTGCCCCAGCTGGTGCGTCGCCGCGCGGCCTTGCGGAGCGTCTGGTCGAAGGTCAGGACCCGGTGGAGTCGGACGGTGGGCGTGGGCCGCCGAAGCCGTGTTCCGAGAGGTCGAACCAGTTGCCCTCCGGATCCATGGCCCGGTACTCGGCGAAGGGGCGGTTGGTGAAGCGTTCGGCCGGCTTCGGAGTACCGGCCGCCACCAGCGCCTCGGAGGTGGCCGCCGTGTCCTCGATGTGGAAACCGAAGTGGTTGAAGCCGACCGGGGTGTCACCGTCGAGCCGATGTTTGATCAGGGCGAGGGACAGATAGCCGTCGGAGAGGAAGCAACTGCCGTCCGGATCGCGGTGGAAGAGTTCCATCGCGAAGACCGAGGAGTAGAACTCGGCCAGCTTCTCCGGATCGCGGGCCACGATGGCCAGGTGGCGGAGTTTCGGGCGGGCGGCGGGTTCGTTCGCGGCGGGTTCGTTCGCGGTGGGTTCGTGCGCGGCGGGTTCGTTCACGGCGGGTTCGTGCGCGGTGGACTCCCTCGGGCCGGGGGCCTGCTGTGCCGGACGGGGCGCGGGGAGCATGTTGTGAAACGCCCTGATCGACCAGCGCCGCTCCGCCGTCCGTTCCACGACGGCCAACGCGTGCGTGGTGGCCAGCGGCTCGCCGTCCGGCGCGGTGATGGTCGACTCCGCCTCGACCGTGGCCAGGTCGGGGCGGAGGAATCGGACGGCCACGACGCGAGCGTCGAGGACGGTTCCGGCGTACGGCCCGTGGAAGAGGGCGTCGTGTCCGGCCTCGATGCCGGTCCGGCCGGACGGCTTGTCGCCTCGTACGGTCGTGAAGTCGCAGTCTTCCGCGAAGCTCGCGGCGAAGAGCGCGGCGTCACCGGCCGCCCAGCCACGGGCCATCTCGGCCCACAGGGCGCGTATCGCCCGCGCGTCGTCCTGGGTGGCTTGCTGGGTGTCTTGCTGGGCGGGGGCGTTCGTTTCTTCCGGCTGGTGCATCGATCTCACGCCCTTGTCAGTGAACTGGTACGGATCCGGAGTGCGACCTCGAGGCACTCGGTGCCCTCGGACGAACGCCGGGGAGGCGGGGCCCAGGCCGCCAGGGCGTGGTAGAAGACTCCGCCCCGACGCTCCAGGTAGCAGATGATGTTGAGGGGCCATTCGGTCCGGCCGAAGAGATGGCGGTCCATGGGAGTCGGACGCTCGCTGAGCGTCTGTCCCCGTTCCGACGGCGGGCCCAGGCGGTGCCAGTCCGGGTGCATGTGGATGGAGCCGAGCAGGTCCATGCCCAGAGCGTCGGCCTCGCGGGACGCCCGGAGGAGGTCGCGGGAGTCCATCCACCAGCCACGGTGCTCGTTCTCGTAGGCCGGCCCGAACTTCGGCACGATCGTCTCGCGGAACTCCCGTCGAGCCGCTGGGTCACTGGTACGCGCGTTACGGCCGAAGGCGATGCGCTGTACGTGGTACGTCGTCGCCTCCGCGTTGCCGAGAAGGAGAGCGAAACATGGCAACGGGGCCTCGGCGGTGATGAGTTGATACTCGCCGATGGCCGCGTCGAGAAAGTCCCCGAGGGCCTGGTCGTCCATCAGGACGGTAGGAGCGGGGGTGCTACATCGGGCGTCCGGCAGACCGGAGCCGAATGCGTTTGTCGCAGCGGACATGGGGGTGGTCTCCGATGAGGTGGGGGGGGAGGCCGGTGGAGCGGATTGCCCGGGGACGTTACTTGAGAGTTAACCGTTCGCCGCTCGGCTGTCGTGAAACATGGGGATATCCCTAAGGCTGGTCAGGGACTTGCGACCGCCGCACGGGCGGCCCTCTCGAACCGCACCTCACCGGAAAGCCCGCGCACCTGGCTCACACACCTGGCTCACACACCGCCGCCTCCACCTCGGCAGAGGCCTGATGCGGACACGAAGCCGACGGCCTGCGCGACCGGTCCGCCAACATGGACTATGGCGCGTCTGTCTGCAGGATGTATGTGCTGCGCGAGTCAGGGTCGCCGAAGAAGAAGTAGAGCTTCAGCGCTTCCTTGTCGTCGCGCCGCAACTCGAATGTCCAGGTGTAGGTCTTGGGTGTCTCGGGGCGGTCGGCCGACGGGTCGAGCGGCTCGTTCGGCTCCGGCGCACGAGTCGCGACCGCGGTGCGTGAGGTGAGGGTCAGTTGGACATGCTGGCCGTCGTTCCATCCGGTCCGCTTGTCGGTCAGCTTCCAGGTTCCCGTGCCTGACAGGCGCCACCTGTCGTCGAAGTCCCATTCCTGTCCGTCCAAGAGACGGATGTCGGCCTTCCCGTCAGGCCGGAAGACAACGTTCGTCCGGTCGTAGCCGATCCATGACCCCGATACTTCCGCCCGCTTCACGTCATGCAGTGCGGGCACTTCGTCATACATATGGGGATTGCATCCCGTGAGCGCGAGTGCGAGCGCGAGCAGGCAGGCGACGAACGCCGTATGCCAGTACCTGGCGAGGCCGGACGAGTGGGTCGGCACGGCCCTTCCCTCCCCAAAAGAAGCAGCACCAAAGGCGACTGCGATTCAGCCGCTCACCGATCACGGCCCCGCCATGCTGACACCATTTCTGAACACGTTCAACTCCTGTGCTGAACCGAGTGGCCGCAGGCGGCAGCACAGCGGCGAAGTGCAGCACCACAGCAGCCGCCCCATCCGCGACGACCATTGAGCCGCACTCCCACGGCGAGCCGGAGGACGGCCCGTTCGCTCAGTGCGGCCGCGGAATCCCGTGCTCTCGCAGCGCATCCGCGTAGCGCGTCAGCAGGGCGTCGAGGCCCGCCAGGAGAAGGCCGGCTGAGTCCCGGGCGTCGGCCAGGACGCCACGCTCGCACGGTCTTGAGCGACCGTGAACGCTGGACCGGCATGAGCGCCAGGGCTCCAGGCAGGCCACCCGATCGAACTCCTGATGCGGTGCTCACTGCTCCGCTCAGGGCGAGCGGGTGAAGCCGACGGACTGGTCGAGGTGGAACGGGGAGCCCGGAGCCGTCGGAGTCCAACCCTTGTGAAGGGCAAGCTGGATGGCCTGGGCAACGCCGGACGGCAGCACAGGCTTGGCCTCACGTCCGACCCAATTGCTCGGATGCGGCCGGTCGGTGGAGACCACGAGTGTCGTCCCGGGGGTGTCCGCATGCTCAACCGCGAATGTGCACGGTGTCCAGGACAATGCCTGGAAGTAGGTCGGCCTGCGTCGCAGCCGCCAACGGTAAGCGGTGCCGTCTACGACGATGCGTCGTGCTCCCTTGCGCACCAGTGTCATGGCTCCTCCTCGACACGGAGGATGCTAGCGAGTCCGGCTCCGCCGTCCGTCTCAATTTCCGTCTCATCGGGCCCCGTTCACAGCCGTGGGCTGGACCGAGATCGAGGCCCGGCCCATGGTCGAGCCGCCCATGAACGCAGGTGAACGCCCCTAACCACAGCCCACCACCACAGTTGGAAGGCGTGATCACCCGCTTGAGTGTCCTGCCGGACTGCGACTGTCACATGGTGGGCCGTTGACGAGCTGGGATGCCAGGTCGTTTGCGACCGCGGAGGCTCGGGGTTCTCAAGTGACCTGGCTTTTTACGGAAGCCTCGTTCGCGATAGAGGCGGGCCACGGCCATGGAGACATCGGTGTGGCCCGCCATGCCGTCTGCTGATCGCGGCCGTTTCAGGCTTGGTTTCCGGGCTGGAGCCTCAGCTGTTGGCCAGGGTGCGGTCCAGAAGGGGGAGCAGGCGATCCCAGTGGCGCTTCAGCCCGAAGGCGCTATAGGCGTCGGTGTCGGACATGGTGAAGCCGTGGATGGTGCCGGGGTAGATCTCGGAGGTGTAGCCGACACCTGCCGCATCCAGGGCCTGGTTGAGCTCGCCGAGGGCCTCAGGCGTCATGTCGCCTTCGGCGTGGCCGAGGTGGACCTGGGCGGTGAGCTTGGAGAAGAGATTGGCCCCATCGACACCCACCGGGCCGTGGAACGCGGCGACGGCCGCCACCTGGTCGGGGTGGGCCGCGGCGGTGCGCATCGCGTAGAGGCCGCCTATGCAGTAGCCGGTCACCGCGACCGGTCCGGCGCCGACCTCGGGTTGGGTGGTGAGGAACCTGAGGTAGGCGTCGGCGTCGCTCAGGACACGTTCGGCGGTGTGCGCCTCGATCAGGGGCATCAGCTGGGCGAAGACCGCGGGCCGGATCCCTTCTCCGATGTACTCGGGAAGCTCGACCAGCGGTGCCGGGCCGTGCCGGTAGAAGGAGTTGGGGACGAGCACGTAGTAGCCGTGCCCGGCCAGTTCGAGGGCCATCTCCCGCAGCACGGGCCGGATGCCGAAGCCGTCCGCGTACATCAGCACCCCTGGGTACCGCTCGCTGTGGTCGGGGAAGGCGGCGAAGGCGTCGGCCTGGCCGTCCGTGGTGGGAATCCGCAACGTCTTGGTGGGCATGCATACTCCTGTCGTGGTTGAGGTGCAGAGCCTGTGATCAACACGACGGAGGCGGAGCCCGCGCAGCGGCGCAAGAGCCTCGATCGAACAGCGGGCCCAAACCGGCCCGTACGGCGCTCAGAAGAGCACCGGGTCACCGATCCGTGTGTGGCGCAAGGCCGTCCCGGTATTCATAGCCGCACAGCGTAGTCCACCGGATATGAGCCACGCCTGCACTGCGGCCCGAGCGGATACCTCGATCGGATGAGAACCGACACGCGTCGCATGCGGTCCGAGCAGGGGTCAGCCCTTGGCGGTGTGCGCCACGAAGTCGGCCCACGGGCCCTTCGGGAACGCGAGCTGCGCCCCCTCCTTGTTCTTCGAGTCCCGTATGTGGACGGTGTCGGGGGCGGTGGCGACCTCCACGCAGTCGGATCCCGGCTCGCCGCTGCTGTAGCTGCTCTTGAACCACTCCAGCTGCGTGCCGCCCCCGGGAACGGACTCAACGCTCATGTCTCTCCCAGCACTTTCTCGATGAAGGCCAGTGACTCCCGTGGCGTGAGAGCCTGCGCTCGGATGCTTCCATACTGCATCTCCAAGAACTGCACCTCTCTCGGCTCGGAGATCAGGCGGGTGATGTGCAGTACCTCCGTGTACCCCAGGGAGGTGCCGCTCCGGAGCTTGAAGACGCGGAATCCGCCCGTCAGACCCGCGTGATCGTCGTGATCGCTGGGCATCACCTGGATCTCGACGTTCCTGAACTGCCCGACCTCCAACAGCCGTTCGAGCTGACGTACGCCCCTGACGCCGAGTCGGGCCGCGGACTGATCCTCGTAGAGGCGTACGCCGACCGGTGGGGCGTCGACGACGGGCCCGCCCCTTGCAAGACGACCTGGGCGGAGCTGGACCTGGGGCACGTCTCCTGAGCCGCGCCCCGCCTGCCGTGGACCCAGGGGGGCAGGGGGACCAGGGGGCTCAGTCGAGGTACACGGGCGACACCCCCGCCGTCAGCAGACGGCGTGGGGTGTCCGTGCCGTCGGACGGGAGCGAGTAGAGGTCCGCTCCGTAGTCGCCCGGGAGGGCGTAGACCACCGTCTGGTCGTCGCGCCAGACCGCCTGGTCGTCGACGCTGCGGGGCTCGGCGAGTGCCGTCTCCCGCATCGTGCGCAGGTCGAGGACGTACAGGTGCCAAGGGGCGTCCTTCGGGAGGCCCTTCACGCGCTTCTTGTACGCGATGTGCGTGCCGTCGGGGGAGAGGGACGGGCATTCGACGTTCGTGTGGAGGGTGGTGACCGTGCGGGTGTGGAGGTCGCCTCGGACCAGGTAGGTCCTGCCCCGTGTCGCCAGCGTCGCGTAGAACGCGCGGTCGTCCGCCGCGAACGTCACGCCCCAGAAGTTCACGTCCGCCGCGCGGTACGTCCGGCCGTCCTTGACGATGCGGTACGCCTCCAGGGACGGGGTGAGTTTCCCCGTGCGCGTGTCCACGATCGCCGCCCGCGTCGAGAAGTTCGTACCCGCGTACGAGTCGCCGCCGACGAAGGCCGTCCAGGCGGCGAAACGGCCGCTGGGCGAGACGCGGGCGCGGGACGGGATGCCCGGTACGTCGTAGTGAGCCGTCTCGTGAAGGTGCGCGTCGAGGACGACGGCCCGGTACGTGTCCTGGACCGTGCCGTGCACCGCCCGGAGGCACACCCCCGTGCCCGAAGCCGCGTGGAAGCGCAGGCACTTGACCGTCGACGCCGTGCGCGGGCCCGCCGGGTCCGACGCCTGGACCGTCGTCAGCTCGTCGCGGTGCGGGCCCCACGCCATGTTCCGGAAGATCAGGCGGCCGCTGTCGCCGGTCAGCGCGACCGTGCCCGCCGTGATCCTCGGGCCGCCCGGCTGGGCCCGGTCGCGTTGGTCGGCGCGGGCCGAGGCGTGCAGGACGGAGGCCGTGGCCACGCCCGCCAGGACGACGAGGGCCGAGATCAGGACCAGGATGCGCGTACGAAGGGTCATGCCAGGCCTTCTGAACGAGGTGGGCGGGGTGGGCGGAGACCGAGCGAGAACAGCGCGCAGACGGCGAGCGCCATCGCCGACGCGGTGAGCGCCGTACGGTCGCCCCACGCCGTCCACGCCGCGCCGAAGCCGATCGAGCAGACGAACCGGGCCAGCGCCTGCCCCGTCTGGACCAGCGCCAGGCCGGACGACCGCAGCTCGTCCGGCACGCTGTCCGAGGCCGCGGCCATGAGCACGCCGTCCGTCGCCGCGTAGAAGCCGCCGTGCAGGACCAGGACGGCGTACGGGAGCGCCGTCCCGTGCCAGGACGACAGCAGCAGCCCGTACGTGAGCAGCAGGGCGCCGTGGCCCGCCAGGAACACCCGCCACCGGCCGACCCGGTCCGCGAGCCGGCCGAGCGGGACGGCCAGCAGGAGGAACGCGGCCGCCGTGCCGAGGGGCAGCAGCGCGAACCAGCGGTCCGGTACGCCGAGGCGCCGCTGGAGCAGGAGATAGACGAAGGAGTCGCTGACCGTGGCGAGCCCGAGCAGCAGCGCGCAGACGGCCAGGCGGCGGAGCGCGGGACGGCGGAGGAGGGCGAGGGCGGCGCGGAGGGTGGGGCGGGGAGTGGGGCCGGGAGTGTCCGTGGTCGCGGGCGGCCGGGTGGATCCGCCCGGCACGAACAGCACCAGCACCAGCACACCGGACACGGCCACGCAGAAACTGACCGTGAACACCGCGTCGTAGCCGTCGACCGTGGCCCGCAGGATCAGGAAGGCCACGAGCGGGCCGAACAGCGCGCCCGCCGTGTCCATCGCCCGGTGCACGCCGAACGCCCGTCCGCGCGTCTGTGACGTGCTGGACAGTGAGATCAGCGCGTCGCGCGGGGCGGTGCGCAGGCCCTTGCCGGTGCGGTCGGCGGCCAGGATCAGGCCGATGGGGGTGAGCGTGTGGGCCAGGAGCAGCAGGGGCTTGCAGGCCGCCGACAGGGCGTACCCGGCCCCCGCCACCCACTTGTGGCGGCCCCCGCCCCGGTCGGCCAGATGGCCCCCGGCCAGCCGGACCAGCGCCGAGAAACCGTTGTAGATCCCGTCGAGCAGCCCGAAGCCCAGCGGGGACAGGCCAAGGCCCGTCACCAGGTACAGCGGCAGCACCGCCGTGACCATCTCGGAGGAGACGTCGGTGATCAGGCTGACCGTGCCGAGCGCGAGCACCGTGGGCGCGACCGCGGCGCGGCGCCGCCCGGCACGGGGCCGGGCGGCGCCTTCCGCGGACGCCGGCGCAGACTCCGGAGCCGGAGAATCCGGTGTACCGGCGCGGCTGTCCGCCACGTACATCTCAGGACGTCCAGACGCCGGTGATGTCCTTGCCGGAGGCCGCGTTGCCCGCGTGCGGCAGGCCGTGCATGTCCTCCAGGGTGCGCAGCAGGTCGTAGTGGTTGTACGTGGCCGACGAGGACGAACCCGCCGTCACCTGCTGGCCGTACAGGACCGTCGGGATGCGGTTGCCGCTGAGCCGGTTGTCCTCGTCGAAGGTGACGACGAGCAGGCTGTTGTGCGTCTTGGCCCAGCTCGCGTAGGCACCCAGCTTGTTCTTCAGCCAGGTGTCACCGGTCGCCACCGAGCAGTCGTGCATGTCGCTGCACAGGTTGGGGACGACGAAGGAGACCTGCGGGAGCGTCGTGTAGTCCGTCGGGAACTGCGTGAACGTCTTCGCGCTCGACGTCGGTACGTTGCTGAACCCGAACCACGGGTTGTGCTTGCGCGCGTAGGTGCCGCTGCTGCACGTCGTCGAGCCCTGGCTGGGCAGCGTCTCGTTGTAGCTGGCCCAGGTCTTGCCCGCGGCGAGCAGCTCCGAGGCGAGGTTCGGGGCGGAGGAGAAGCCGGGCGTGTAGCAGCTGTCGTCGGTGACGCCCTGCGTGGAGCCGCTGAACAGGGCGAAGTAGTTGGGCTGGCTCGGGTGGGTCTCGGCGTACGACTGGGAGAGGTTGGCGCCGCCGGTCCTGAGCGAGTTGATGTACGGGGCGCTGGAGGAGTTGATCACCTGGCTGTAGGCGTGGTTCTCGAAGACCACGACGACGACGTGGTCAGGGGACGGGACCGCGGCCGCGGCCGCGGCCTGCGCGGGGGACGAGCCCCCGAACCCGGTCCAGAGCCCGACCGCGGCTGCGGCGAAGGCTGCGGCGGATGCCACGAGGGCACGACTGCGGCGGTACACGTTTCTGCCGGACACTTCGGACCTCCGAGTGGGGGGACGAGGGCGTGAGCGGTGCAGACAGAGCATGCACACGCCAAGATGCCCGCACCCCGCGCTTCCCAACCCGATGGATGAAGACCTGGTGAACTGACGGCCCGGGCCGCCTCGGGTCTCCCCGGGCCACCTCGCCCGAACGGTCTCCGCCCGACGGCAACGGTCCCTGCCCGACGGCAACGGTCCCCGCCCGACGACCACGGTCCCCGCCCGACGACCATGGTCCCGGTCCGGCGGAATCCCCGCACTCCGGCGCGACTCGTCGCCCCCGGCCCCGGCGCTTCCCCCGCCCACTCCGGTTAGGCTCCCTCTCGTAGGACCTTGATCTCGTACGACCTTGATCCGAGGACTCGTACGACCTTGATCCGAGGATCCGAGGGCAGGTACGACGTGGGGCAGACGGGAGGCCGAGGATGACGGCGCCGGGGCGCAGGAGCAGTACCTTCTCGCGGCTGCTGCGGCACGGCTTCACCGATCCGTCGGCCGCCGAGCGGCTGCTGGAGAGCGCCGAGCTGGAGCCCGTCAAGGCCGACCCCGTGCTGCTGGAAGCCCTGGGCGCGACCGCCGATCCCGATCTGGCGCTGCTCGGACTCGTCCGCCTGGTCGAGGCGCAGGACGACCACACCGCCCGCCGGGAGCTCCTCGACACGCTGATCGCGGCCAAACCCCTGCGGGACCGGCTCCTCGGCGTCCTCGGTGCCTCCGCCGCGCTCGCCGACCATCTCGCCCGCCACCCCAGGGACTGGCAGGCACTCGTGACGTACGAGCCACGGGATCTGCACCCGGGGGTGGAGGAATTCGAGCGCGGGCTCGCGGAGGCGGCCGACCCCGTCTCGCTGCGCGTCGCCTACCGACGCTGTCTGCTGTCGATCGCGGCGCGTGACGTGTGCGGCACCACCGACCTCGCCCAGACCGCCGCCGAGCTGGCCGACCTCGCCACCGCCACCCTGCGCGCCGCGCTCCTCATCGCCCGGACCGCCGCCCCCGACGACGCGGCGATCTGCCGGCTCGCGGTCATCGCGATGGGCAAGTGCGGCGGCCACGAGCTGAACTACGTGTCCGACGTCGACGTCATCTTCGTCGGCGAGCCGGCGAACGGCGCCGACGAGGGCAAGGCGGTCCAGGCCGCCACCCGGCTCGCCTCCCACATGATGCGCATCTGCTCCGAGACGACCGTCGAGGGCACCATCTGGCCCGTGGACGCCAACCTGCGCCCGGAGGGCCGGAACGGCCCGCTCGTGCGCACCCTGAGCAGCCACCTCGCCTACTACCAGCGCTGGGCCAAGACCTGGGAGTTCCAGGCACTGCTGAAGGCGCGGCCGGTGGCCGGGGACATCGGACTCGGCGAGGAGTACGTCGCCACCCTCGCGCCCCTCGTCTGGCAGGCCGCCGAGCGCGACAACTTCGTCGCCGACGTGCAGAAGATGCGACGCAGGGTCGTCGCGAACATCCCGGCCGCCGAGATAGAGCGTGAGCTGAAGCTCGGCCCCGGCGGACTGCGAGACGTCGAATTCGCCGTGCAGCTCCTCCAGTTGGTGCACGGGCGAGCCGATGCGTCGCTCAGGAGCGGTACCACCCTGGACGCGCTGAAGGCGCTGGCCGCGGGCGGCTACGTGGGCCGCGCCGACGCGGTGCAGCTCGACGAGGCCTACCGCTTCCTGCGGACCATGGAGCACCGCATACAGCTCTTCCGGCTGCGGCGTACGCATCTCGTGCCCGAGGACGACGCCGACCTGCGGCGCATCGGACGGTCGCTCGGGCTGCGCGCCGATCCGATCACCGACCTGAACCGCGAGTGGAAGCGGCACGCCACCGTCGTACGCCGGCTGCACGAGAAGCTCTTCTACCGCCCGCTGCTCGACGCCGTCGCCCAACTCGCCCCCGGCGAGGCGCGGTTGAGTCCGAACGCGGCACGGGAGCGGCTGGTCGCCCTCGGGTACGCCGATCCGGCCGCGGCCCTGCGGCACCTGGAGGCGCTGGCGTCGGGCGTCACGCGCAAGGCGGCGATCCAGCGGACGCTGCTGCCCGTGCTGCTGGGGTGGTTCGCGGACTCCGCCGATCCGGACGCCGGGCTGCTCAACTTCCGCAAGGTGTCCGACGCGTTGGGCAAGACACCCTGGTACTTGCGGCTGCTGAGGGACGAAGGGGCCGCCGCCGAGAACCTGGCGAGGGTGCTGTCGGCGGGCCGGCTCGCTCCTGACCTGCTGATGCGCGCCCCGGAGGCGGTGGCGCTGCTCGGTGACGGCGACGGGGGCCGGGGTGGGCTCGAGCCGCGCGGGCGGGCTCAGCTGGAGCAGGAGGTCCTCGCCGCGGTCGGCCGGGCCGGGGGCTCCGAACAGGCGGTCACCACCGTGCGCGGGGTGCGGCGCCGGGAGCTGTTCCGCACGGCGGCCAGGGACATCGTCTCCTCCTACGGCACCGAGGAGACACCGGCCGAGGCGGATCAGGGCGCGCTGGTGGACCTGGTGGGCGGTGCCGTCTCGGATCTGACGGCCGCCACCCTCGCCGGGACGCTGCGGGCCGTGGTGCGGGAGGGGTGGGGGGACACCCTGCCGACGCGGTTCGCGGTCGTCGGGATGGGACGGTTCGGGGGGTACGAGCTGGGCTACGGGTCGGACGCGGACGTGCTGTTCGTGCACGAGCCGCGAGAAGGCGTGGACGAACAGGAGGCCGCGCGGGCGGCGAACGCCGTGGTGTCCGAGATGCGGCGGCTGCTACAGATTCCGAGCGCGGATCCGCCGCTGCTCATCGACGCGGATCTGCGGCCCGAGGGCAAGTCCGGGCCGACGGTGCGGACGTTGACGTCGTACGAGGCGTACTACCGGCGGTGGTCGCTGGTGTGGGAGTCGCAGGCGTTGCTGCGGGCCGAATTCGTCGCGGGCGACGAGGAGTTGGGGCAGCGGTTCATCGAGCTGATCGACCCGTTCCGGTATCCCGCGGAGGGGCTCGGGGACGACGCGGTGCGCGAGATCCGGCGGCTGAAGGCGCGGATGGAGGCGGAGCGGCTGCCGCGCGGCGCGGATCCCACGCTGCACACCAAGCTGGGGCGGGGCGGGCTGTCGGACGTCGAGTGGACGGTGCAGCTGCTTCAGTTGCAGCACGGGTGGGTGGAGCCGGGGCTGCGCACGACGCGGACGCGTCCGGCGCTGGCCGCCGCGTGCGCCGCCGGACTTCTCACGGGCGAGGACGCCGCGATACTGGACGAGGCGTGGGTGCTGGCCACGCGGGTGCGCAACGCGGTGATGCTGGTGCGGGGACGGGCGGGCGACACGTTCCCCTCGGACGGGCGCGAACTCGCGGCCGTGGGCCGGTACCTGGGGTACGGGCCCGGACACGTGGGCGACATGCTCGACGACTACCGGCGCATCACGCGCAGGGCCCGCGCCGTGGTGGACGAGCAGTTCTACGGCGCGTGAGGCGCCGCCCCGGTGCGGCGCCGGGCGGACGCGGACGGCACCTCGTCGGCGCCGGTGCGCGAACTCCCGGTTGTCGCCGCCCCGTCGGCGCCGGCAGGTGAACCCCCGCGGGTTCCCACTCCGCGGGTCATCGCCACCCCGGCCAGCACCACCGCCATCCCCGCGAGTACCCGGAGTCCGATGGTCTCGCCCAGGACGAGTGCGCCCAGCGCCACCGAGACCACGGGGAGCAGGTAGCCGACGGTGGCCGCGCTGGTGGGGCCCTCGTCGGCGATCAGGCGGTAGTTGAGGTAGAAGGTGACGCCCGTGCCGAACACACCCAGAACGGTGACGGCGAGCAGAGCTGTCGCGTCGGCGTGCACGGGGCCCGCGGCCGGCAGGGCCAGGGTGCTCCAGGCGGTGGCCATCAGAAGCTGCGCCGCCGAGACGGCCATCGGCGCACCCCGGCCGGTCAGCTTGCGGGCCATGTACGCGAAGGCGACCGCGTAACTCGCCGCCGCGCCGAGCAGGGCCAGGGCGCCCCAGCTCATGAGGCCCGAGCGATGCCACGGGGCGAAGATCAGCAGCGTACCGGCGAAGCCGAGGACGAGGCCGGTCAGGCGGAGCGGGTGCAGCACACGGTCCGTGCCCAGGAGGACGCCGATCAGCAGGGACCACAGGGGAGTTGTGGCGTTCAGGACGCCCGCGACGCCCGAGTCGACCGTCTGCTCGCCGACGCTGAAGAGGGCGAAGGGGACGGCGTTGCAGAGGAGCGCCGCCACGGCGAGTCGGGCCCAGGTGGCGCGGTCCCTCGGGAGGCGCTGGGCGGAGCGCCGGGCCAGCGCCAGCAGGACCAGCGTGCCCAGGGCGCAGCGCGTGATCGTGATCTGGGCGGGGGAGAGGCCGTGGTTCAGGGCGAGTTTGATCCAGAGGAAGCCCGAGCCCCAGAGGAGGGCCAGGGTGCCCATACGGAGTGCGGTCGTGAGCTGCGGTGGCATGTGTTCAGGGTTGGGGATGGCGTTCGTTAGGACAAGTGAAGAGTTTTATACGCTGCGTTAAGCTCTGCTGCATGCTTGATGTGCGACGTATGCAGGTGCTGCGGGCCGTGGTGCTGAGCGGGTCGGTGACCGCGGCGGCCGCGGATCTCGGGTACACCCCGTCCGCGGTGAGCCAGTCGGTCGCGGCGCTGGAGAAGCAGACGGGGACGGAGTTGCTGGAGCGGACGGGGCGCGGGGTGCGGCCCACCGCGGCGGGGCTGTTGCTGACCGAGTACGCGGACGCGATCGGACGGCAGGTCGCCGAGGCCGAGACGGCGCTGGCCGATCTGCGGGCCGGGCGCACGGGGCGGCTCGCGGTGCGGTACTTCGCCACGGCGGGGGCGCCGCTGGTGGCGCCCGCGCTCGCCCGCATGCGGGCCGAACACCCGGGCGTACGGGTCGAGGTGAAGCTGATCGACCCCGAGGACCCGTTGCCCGACGTGAAGGAGGGGCGGGCCGATCTGGCGCTGGTCGTGCGGTCCGGCGAGGCCGGGCATGAGGGGATACGACTGGTGCATCTGCTGGACGATCCGTACCGGGTGGTGCTGCCGGAGGGGCATCGGCTGGCGGACCGGGAGGTGGTCGAGCTGAGCGAGCTGGCCGAGGAGCCGTGGGTGGGGAGCGAGTGGCCGGGGCCGTGCCTGGACGCTCAGCTCGACGCGTGCGCCGCCGCGGGGTTCAGGCCCGGGTTCGTCGTGGAGAGCGGGGACTACCTGACCGCGCAGGGGTTCGTGGCGGCGGGACTCGGCGTGAGCCTGATTCCCCGGCTGGGGCTGGGTGGCCGGCCCGCGGGGGTCGTGGTGCGGGAGGTCCGGGGCCCGGAGCCCGTACGGAGAATCTACGCGGCGGTACGGGAGACGGCACCCCCGCAGCCGGCCCTGCGGGGGCTGCTGGAGGCCCTGCGGGAGGCGGCGGGGGCTCACTGAGAGCCGGGCGGCGCGGTTGCCACGACTCCGGGGCGCGTGGATGGCGGTGCGGGGCGGGGCGGCTGGGGCCCGGGAGCTGCCGCGGCCGGGGGCCGAGTCGGTCCGCTCGCATCGGTTCCCGGCCCGCCCCGCGGGGCCCTCACCCGGACCGGGAAGCCTCAGCGCGGGGGAAGAGCAGCGTGGCGTCGGCGGAACGCGCGGTTGTCACGGACACGAGCGCCGAAACCGCTGTTGTATACGATCGGGGTCCCGCCGGGACGGCGCCTGGCCCCAGGACCACTCGGCGCTGCCGTACCCGCGTGTACCCGGCGACGGCGCTGCCCTGCTCGCCTGTACGCGGCACGCGGCACGCGGCACGCGGTGCGCCGCGGCTGTCCTCGCGTCCCCAGTCGGCGGAGCCCCCCGCCGTCACCCGGACCCGGCCGTCTCCCTCACGTCTCCGCCGGGAGCAGCGGAGCCCCCCGAGTCCCCGGGACCCAGCGCGGCAGCGCATACGGCAGGGTGCCGTACCAGAGGCGGGCCAGCAGGAAGCCGAAGGACAGGCAGAGCATGCCGCCCACCGCGTCCAGCCAGAAGTGGTTCGCGGTGGCGACGATGACCAGCAGCGTCCCCGCGGGGTACAGCAGGCCCAGGATCCGCGCCCACGGAGCCGACGCCAGCGCGAAGATCGTCAGGCCGCACCACAGCGACCAGCCGATGTGCATGGACGGCATCGCCGCGTACTGGTTCGACATGTGCTTCAGGTCGCCCGACGCCATCGAACCCCACGTCTGGTGGACCAGCACCGTGTCGACGAAGGCCGCGCCGTTCATCAGGCGGGGCGGCGCCAGGGGATAGAAGTAGTAGCCGACCAGGGCCACGGCGGTGGTGGCGAAGAGCGCGAGGCGCGCGGCCGCGTACCGGCCCGGATGACTGTGGTACAGCCACACCAGAACACCCAGCGTCACCACGAAGTGCAGCGTCGCGTAGTAGTAGTTCATGCCGACGATCAGCCATGTCACCGAGTTGACCGCGTGATTGACCGAGTTCTCGACGGCGATCCCCAGATGATGCTCGACCCGCCACAGCAGGTCCGCATTGCTCAGCGCCTGCGCCCTCTGCTCCGGCACCGCGTTGCGAATCACCGAGTACGTCCAGTAACTCACCGCGATCAACAGGATCTCGAACCAGAACCGGGGCCGCCGAGGCGCACGCAGCCGGCGCAGGAACCTCTCCTCCGCGCGGTCTCTCGACTCTTCCGCGACGGGCTGTGGATCAGCTGGGTCCCGGCCATCCAGAGTCGTCACGGTCGTCTCACCCATGGGCACAGAGTCTGCCAGAAAAGCGTTCCGGCACCGATCATCCCCTGGTCGGGTCCTGGCCGCATGTTCTACACCCTACGCACCGCTGGAGGGCCGTGAATGCTCCGCCTTACGGACGATTTCGGTCCCCAGGGGCCGATGCCGTCGAACCCCGCACCACCAGCTCCGGCATGAACACGAACTCGCTGTGGGGCGCGGGCGTCCCGCCGATCTCCTCCAGCAACGTACGCACCGCCGCCTGACCCATCGCCGGCACCGGCTTGCGGATCGTCGTCAGCGGCGGGTCGGTGAAGGCGATCAAGGGGGAGTCGTCGAAGCCGACCACCGAGATGTCCTTCGGCACGTCCAGGCCCCGTTGGCGCGCCGCCCTTATCGCACCGAGCGCCATCATGTCGCTCGCGCACACCACGGCCGTGCAGTCGCGGTCCATGAGCGCGGTGGCCGCCGCCTGCCCACCCTCCAGGGTGTACAGGGAGTGCTGGACCAGCTCCCGCTCGACGTCGTCCGGGCTCAGTCCGAGCTGCTCCTGCACACTGCGCACAAAGCCCTCGATCTTGCGCTGGACGGGGACGAACCGCTTGGGCCCGAGGGCCAGCCCGATCCGGGTGTGGCCGAGCGACACCAGGTGGGTGACCGCGAGCGTCATCGCGGCCCGGTCGTCCGGCGAGATGAACGGCGCCTGCACCTTGGGCGAGAAACCGTCCACCAGCACGAACGGAACGCCCTGCGCCCGCAGCTGGTCGTAGCGCTGCATGTCCGCCGAGGTGTCGGCGTGCAGGCCGGAGACGAAGATGATGCCGGCCACGCCACGGTCGACCAGCATCTCGGTCAGCTCGTCCTCCGTCGACCCGCCCGGGGTCTGGGTGGCGAGCACCGGCGTGTACCCCTGACGCGTCAGCGCCTGACCGATGACCTGCGCCAGGGCAGGGAATATCGGATTCTCCAGCTCCGGGGTTATCAGGCCCACCAGGCCCTCGCTGCGCTGCCGCAGACGGACCGGGCGCTCGTAGCCCAGCACGTCGAGCGCGGCCAGTACGGACTGGCGGGTGGTCGCGGCGACGCCCGGCTTCCCGTTCAGGACGCGGCTGACAGTCGCCTCACTGACCCCCGCCTGGGCTGCGATGTCGGCAAGCCGTGTGGTCACAGGGGTGGACTGTACCGGCCGGGTGACGCGTTGCCCACCAACCGGACGCCGAGCGCGAGCGTTCGAGCGGCCGCCTGCGGGTTGCTGCGTCATCGCGCTCCCTCTGATTCCGGTCGGCGTCCCCGCAACGGATGATTCCCGCAACGAAAACGTGTGGCAAGAGCTTGCAGAGTCTTGCACAAGTGTCCGATGCCCCGCTGGAGGGCCGTGTCTCAGGGTTCCCGGGCCTCCGTGATCAGGTCACGGCGGGGTAACTGTCGGCAGACCTTGCACTTTTTTGCTGCAAGGTCTTTCGCGGCGCTTTCATCGCTGTTACGTTCACGTCGCCCGGCGGCCTCCCCCACCCTCGACCTCGTTCGAGCGGGGGATTCCCCTCGGCGCAGCGGCAAGCCGGCAGGAGCGGCGGACGGGACCGTCTCCTCCACCACACCGGCTTTCACCCTCAAGGAGAACTCATGCGGCGTGGCATAGCGGCCACCGCACTGGTGGCGTCCCTCGCCCTCGCGGCGACGGCCTGCGGCGGAGACAGCGGCAGTGACAAGGCGGACGGTCCGGTCACCATCACCTGGTGGGACACCTCCAACGCCACCAATGAGGCGCCTACGTACAAGGCCCTGGCCAAGAAGTTCGAGGCTGCCAACTCGAACATCAAGGTCAAGTACGTCAACGTGCCCTTCGACCAGGCGCAGAACAAGTTCGACACGGCCGCCGGCTCCAAGGGCGCCCCGGACATCCTGCGCTCCGAGGTCGGCTGGACCCCCGCCTTCGCGAAGAAGGGCTACTTCCTGCCGCTGGACGGCACGGAGGCCCTCGCGGACCAGGACAAGTTCCAGGCCAGCCTGATCAAGCAGGCCCAGTACGACGGCAAGACGTACGGCGTGCCGCTGGTCACCGACACCCTGGCGCTGGTCTACAACAAGAAGCTCTTCCAGAAGGCGGGCATCGGCACCGCGCCCAGCACCTGGGACGAGCTGAAGACCGACGCGGCGACGATCAAGAAGAAGACGGGCGTCGACGGCTACTGGGGCTCGACCCAGGCCTACTACGCGCAGACCTTCCTCTACGGCGAGGGCACCGACACGGTCGACGCCACCGCCAAGAAGATCACCGTCAAGTCGGCCGCCGCGGTCAAGGGCTACAAGACCTGGCAGAGCCTGTTCTCCGGCAAGGGCCTGCACAAGGCCGACACCACCGCCGACGCGTACGCCCACATCCAGGACGCGTTCGTCAACGGCAAGGTCGCCGCGATCATCCAGGGCCCGTGGGAGATCACCAACTTCTACAAGGGCTCGGCCTTCAAGACGAAGGACAACCTCGGCATCGCCACCGTCCCGGCCGGTTCCGCCGGCAAGGGGGGCGCCCCGACCGGCGGCCACAACCTCTCGGTGTACGCGGGCTCGGACAAGGCCCACCAGGAGGCTTCGCTGAAGTTCCTGAAGTTCATGACCTCGGCGTCCTCCCAGGAGGCCGTCGCCCTCAAGAACTCCACGCTGCCGACGCGGGACGACGCCTACACCACGCAGGTCAAGTCCGACCCGGGCATCGCCGGCTACCAGGGTGTGCTCGCCGCCGCCCAGCCGCGTCCGGCGCTGCCCGAGTACAGCTCCCTGTGGGGCCCGCTGGACACCGAGCTGCCGAAGATCGCAGGCGGCAAGGAGTCCCTGGACAAGGGCCTGAGCAACGCCGAGCTCGCGATCGCCAAGCTGGTCCCGGACTTCAGCAAGTAAGTCCGTGTGGCCGTCGGATCCTCCCTGAAGGGGGGGAAGGATCCGACGGCCATCGGCCTGTGCCGTCACCGTCCCGGCCGCCACTCCGTAGTGTCGTAGAACTTCCAGAAGGTGTCGAACCATGACAGTCGCCATCGACCGAGCGACCGGCAAGCGTCGCGGTGACCGAGCGCCGCGCCCCGGGCTGGTGCAGCGCGTCAAGAACGGCTACCAGAAGCACTGGTACGCCTACGTGATGATCGCCCCGGTGGTGATCGTGCTTGGCGTACTCGTCGGCTATCCGCTCGTGCGGGGCATCTACCTGACCCTGACCGACGCCAACAGCCTCAACTCGGCCCGCACGATCGGCGTCAACCACATCGACGCCACGTACAAGTTCATCGGGCTGGACAACTACACGGACATCCTGTTCGGGCCGACGGCGTACGACCGTTTCTGGTCTCACTTCCTGTGGACTGTCTTCTGGACGGCCGCCTGTGTGGCCCTGCACTACACCATCGGCCTCGGCCTCGCCCTCATGCTCAACGAGAAGCTGCGGGGCCGCACCTTCTACCGGCTGCTGCTGGTCCTGCCCTGGGCCGTGCCGACCTTTGTCACCGTCTTCTCCTGGCGCATCATGCTCGCCGACTCCGGCGTGCTCAACCAGGTCCTCGGCGCACTTCACCTGCCCCAGCCCCAGTGGCTGGAGGACACCTTCTGGCAGCGGTTCGCCGCGATCATGGTCAACACCTGGTGCGGGGTGCCGTTCATGATGCTCTCGCTGCTCGGCGGCCTGCAGTCCATCGACTCCTCGCTCTACGAGGCCGCCGAGATGGATGGCGCGAACGCCTGGCAGAGGTTCCGCCACGTCACGCTGCCGGGCCTGCGCGCGGTCAGCTCCACCGTGGTCCTGCTCGGCGTCATCTGGACCTTCAACCAGTTCGCCATCATCTTCCTGCTGTTCGGACCCACGGGCGCACCCGACGCCCAGATCCTCGTCACCTGGGCCTACTTCCTGGGCTTCGGACAGCAGCCGCGCGACTTCGCCCAGTCCGCCGCGTACGGCGTACTGCTGCTGTCGATCCTGACCGTCTTCACCTCCTTCTACTTCCGCTGGCTGAAGCGCAATGACCAGCTCGCCGTCTGACGCCGCAGGAGCCGCCCCCATGAGCACGACGACCTTCGAGAAGGCACCGGCCGGACCGGTCTCTGACCCGCAGCCCCGAAGCGGACGGCCCCCCCGGCGGGGCGAGCGCCGCCCGCTTCGCGCCGCCCTCCTGCACGGCGGCCTCGCCGTGGCGAGCCTCATCGCGCTGGCCCCGGTGGCCTGGCTGTTCTTCCTGTCCCTCGGCCCGGACAAGGACGACTATCTGCACCCGGGCAAGATCCTGGGCAAGCTCAGCTTCTCCAACTACAGCTTCGTCCTGGAGAACACCGGCTTCTTCGACTGGTTCAAGTCGACGATGATCGTGGCCCTCGGCACCACCCTCATCGGTGTCTTCGTCGCGGCCACCACCGGCTACGCCGTCTCACGCATGCGTTTCCCCGGCTACAAGCAGCTGATGTGGGTACTGCTGCTCACCCAGGCCTTCCCGATCGCCATCCTGATCGTGCCGATGTACGAGATCTTCGGCCAACTGGGTCTCATCGACACCTACTGGGCCCTGATCGTCATCAACTGCACCACGGCCGTGCCGTACAGCGCCTGGTTGCTCAAGGGCTACTTCGACACCATCCCCTTCGAGATCGACGAAGCGGGACGCGTGGACGGGCTCACCCCCTTCGGCACCTTCTTCCGGCTGATCCTGCCGCTGGCCCGCCCCGGGCTGGCAGTCGCGGCCTTCTACAACTTCATCACCGCCGTCAGCGAGGTCGCGTTCGCGACCACCTTCATGCTGGACGACTCGAAGTACACCTTCGCCGTGGGTCTGCAGACCTTCGTGAGCCAGCACGACGCCCAGTGGAACTACATGGCCGCCACCGCGGTGCTGATCGCGATACCCGTCTCCGTGTTCTTCTACGTTGTGCAGAAGAACCTGGTGACCGGCCTCACCGCGGGCGGAACGAAGGGCTGACCCACCCCCGACGCCCGAAAACTCCCGCGCGCTTCACCGCGCGCGGGTGGCGGCCGCGGTGTCCTCCCCCAAGCATTTCGAGCAGGGGGGAACCCCAGACCCCGCCGGCACCGCGGCCGCCTCACTTCCCGCCCCGTACACCCGCCTATACGACCCGACTCCTCCCCCACTCTCGGCTGCGCTCGAGCGGGGGGACCCCCATCGCATCAAGGACGCCATGAGCCAGCACTCCGCCGACCAGGCCCCGACCTCCGCTCTCGCCACTGTCGCCGCCCACCGCGACTGGTGGCGCGACGCGGTGATCTACCAGGTCTATCCGCGCAGCTTCGCCGACAGCAACGGCGACGGCATGGGCGACCTGGAGGGCGTACGTTCCCGACTCCCGTACCTGCGCGACCTCGGCGTGGACGCCGTGTGGCTCAGCCCCTTCTACGCCTCGCCGCAGGCCGACGCCGGCTACGACGTGGCGGACTACCGGGCCGTCGACCCCATGTTCGGCAACCTGCTGGACGCCGACGCGCTCATCCGCGACGCCCATGAACTGGGCCTGAGGATCATCGTCGACCTCGTCCCCAACCACTCCTCCGACCAGCACGAGTGGTTCAAGCGGGCCCTGCGCGAAGGCCCCGGCTCGCCGCTGCGGGAGCGCTACCACTTCCGCCCCGGCAAGGGGAAGAACGGCGAACTCCCGCCCAACGACTGGGAGTCCATCTTCGGCGGCCCCGCCTGGACCCGGGTCACCGAGCCGGACGGCACCCCCGGCGAGTGGTACCTGCACCTCTTCGCCCCCGAGCAGCCCGACTTCAACTGGGAGCACCCGGCCGTCGGCGACGAGTTCCGCTCGATCCTGCGGTTCTGGCTGGACATGGGCGTCGACGGCTTCCGTATCGACGTCGCGCACGGGCTGGTGAAGGCCGAGGGGCTGCCCGACCTTGGTGCCCACGACCAGCTGAAGCTGCTGGGCAACGATGTCATGCCGTTCTTCGACCAGGACGGCGTGCACGACGTCTACCGCCAGTGGCGCACCATCCTCGACGAGTACGCGGGCGAGCGCATTTTCGTCGCCGAGGCGTGGACCCCCACGATCGAGCGCACCGCCAACTACGTGCGCCCCGACGAACTGCACCAGGCCTTCAACTTCCAGTACCTGGGCACCTATTGGGACGCGGCCGAACTGCGCTCGTGCATCGACCGCACCCTCGACGCCATGCGCCCGGTCGCCGCCCCCGCCACCTGGGTGCTGTCCAACCACGACGTCACCCGGCACGCCACCCGCTTCGCCAACAAGGCCGGCCTCGGCACCCAGATCCGTACGGCCGGCGACCGCCGGCTGGGGCTCCGGCGGGCCCGGGCGGCGACCCTGCTGATGCTGGCGCTGCCCGGCTCCGCCTACCTCTACCAGGGCGAGGAGCTGGGCCTGCCCGACGTCGTGGACCTGCCGGACGAGGTGCGCCAGGACCCCGCCTACTTCCGGGGTGAGGGCCAGGACGGCTTCCGTGACGGCTGCCGGGTGCCGATCCCGTGGACGCGCGAGGGGTCGTCGTACGGCTTCGGCAGCGGTGGCAGCTGGCTTCCGCAGCCCGCGGGCTGGGGCGAGCTGAGCGTGGAGGCGCAGCAGGGCGTCACCGGGTCCACCCTGGAGCTGTACCGCACCGCGCTCGCCGTCCGCAGCGAACGGCCCGACCTCGGCGCCGGCGACTCGGTGACCTGGCTGGAGGCGCCCGCGGGCGTGCTCGCCTTCAGGCGCGGGGAGTTCGTCTGCACGGCGAACACCGGCGCCGCGGCGGTCACGGTCCCCGCGTACGGGAGTGTCCTGGTCGCCAGCGGTGAGGGCACCGTGGTCGGGACCGACGAGGCGCAGCTGCCGGCGGACACCACCGTGTGGTGGGCGGTCTGAGACACCAGCGAGCGGTGCTCCGGTCCTCAGCGGGCCGGAGCACCGTTTTCTGTATGCGGTGGAGGTGTTCCGGCTGCCGGGCGCACCCCGCCCGTAGGCAGCGTGGCGCCACTGAACTGCCCGCGTCAATACGGTAGTTGAAAGTCATTACGACATCTTGCTGAAACTTGTCTGCAAGCGATACGTTCCCTTCCCCCTCACCAGCACGACGAAGTGCAGGAGCATCGCATGGCAAGGAAAGCGCTCGCTGTCTCGCTCGCCCTCGCGGCGGGCCTCACGGTCCCGCCCGCCGTCTCCCCGACCACTGCGGCGGCCTCGCCGCCCGGCACCAAGGACGTCACCGCCGTCCTCTTCGAGTGGAAGTTCGACTCGGTCGCCAGGGAGTGCACCAACACCCTGGGCCCGGCCGGCTACGGATACGTCCAGGTCTCCCCACCCGCCGAGCACATACAGGGCTCGCAGTGGTGGACCTCGTACCAGCCGGTCAGCTACAAGATCGCCGGGCGGCTCGGTGACGCCACCGCCTTCCAGAACATGATCAACACCTGTCATACGGCGGGTGTGAAGGTCGTCGTCGACACGGTCGTCAACCACATGTCGGCGGGCAGCGGCACCGGCACCGGCGGCTCGGCGTACACGAAGTACAACTACCCCGGCCTGTACTCCTCGTACGACATGGACGACTGCACGGCCACGATCACCGACTACACCAACCGCGCCAACGTCCAGAACTGCGAACTCGTCGGCCTCGCCGACCTGGACACGGGCGAGGAGTACGTCCGCAAGACCATCGCGGGCTATATGAACACCCTGCTCGGCTACGGCGCCGACGGCTTCCGTGTCGACGCGGTCAAGCACATACCCGCCGCCGACCTCGCCAACATCAAGTCCCGGCTGACCAACCCCTCCGTGTACTGGAAGCAGGAGGTCATCTACGCCTCCGGCGAGGCCGTCCAGCCCACCGAGTACACGGGCAACGGCGACGTCCAGGAGTTCCGGTACGCGTACGACCTCAAGCGGGTCTTCAACAACGAGAACCTCGCCTACCTGAAGAACTACGGTGAGGGCTGGGGCTATCTGAACAGCTCGGTCGCGGGCGTCTTCGTCGACAACCACGACACCGAGCGCAATGGCTCGACGTTGAACTACAAGGACGGGGCGAACTACACCCTCGCCAATGTCTTCATGCTGGCGTACCCGTACGGCGCGCCCGACATCAACTCCGGCTACGAGTGGTCGGACGCGGACGCCGGTCCGCCGGGCGGCGGCACGGTCAACGCCTGCTGGCAGGACGGCTGGAAGTGCCAGCACGCCTGGCCGGAGATCAAGGCGATGGTCGCCTTCCGCAACGCGACCCGCGGCGAGTCGGTCACCAACTGGTGGGACAACGGCGGCGACGCGATCGCGTTCGGCCGCGGCGCCAAGGGCTATGTGGCGATCAACCACGAGTCGGGCTCCCTCACCCGCACGTACCAGACCTCGCTGACGGCGGGCACGTACTGCAACGTCCAGAACAACACCGGTGTCACGGTCGACAGTTCCGGCCGGTTCACGGCGACGCTCGGCGCCAACACGGCCCTCGCCCTGTACTCCGGCAAGAGCACCTGCTGAAAGTCCTTGCCGTCTGTTGCAAGACTCTTGCTGTAAACCTTGCGTAAGCGATACGGTCACGCGGGCGCCCGGCACCGTAGCCGGGACGCAGCGTGGAGTCGGACCCAAGTACGCCGTATTCGCTAGGAGTTCACGCCTGTGGACCTGATACCGAGAGGGTCGGCGCCCCGCACGCGCCGCACCCACCGCCACAGCCGGACCGCGGCCGCCGTTGCCGCCGCCGCACTGGCCGTATCGCTTGCGCAACCCCTCGAGGCGCGGGCCGCGACACCGCCCGCGCCCCCCTCCGACGCGAAGCTCGCCGCGGAGCCCGCTCGCCACGACGCCACCCGCGAGCAGTTCTACTTCGTGATGCCGGACCGCTTCGCCAACGGCGACACGTCCAACGACAAGGGCGGCCTGACGGGCTCACGCCTGTCCACCGGCTACGACCCCACCGACAAGGGCTTCTACCAGGGCGGCGACCTCAAGGGCCTGACCCGAAAGCTCGACTACATCAAGGGCCTCGGCACCACCTCCATCTGGCTGGCGCCGATCTTCAAGAACCAGCCCGTGCAGGGCACCGGCAAGGACGCCTCGGCCGGCTACCACGGCTACTGGATCACCGACTTCACCAAGGTCGACCCGCACTTCGGTACCAACAAGGACCTCGAAACCCTCATCTCCAAGGCGCACGCCAAGGGCATGAAGGTCTTCTTCGACGTCATCACCAACCACACCGCGGACGTCGTCGACTACGAGGAGAAGTCCTACGGCTATCTCTCCAAGGGCGCCTTCCCGTACCTGACCAAGGACGGCAGGCCCTTCGACGACGCGGGCTACACGGACGGCCCCAGGAAGTTCCCGGCGGTCGACGGCGACTCCTTCCCGCGGACCCCGGCCGTGGCGGCGCGGAAGAAGAACGCCAAGGTCCCGTCCTGGCTCAACGACCCGACGATGTACCACAACCGCGGAGACTCCACCTTCGCCGGTGAGAGCTCCACCCACGGCGACTTCTCCGGCCTGGACGACCTGTGGACCGAACGTCCCGAGGTCGTCCGGGGCATGGAGAAGATCTACGAGAAGTGGGTCAGGGACTTCGGCATCGACGGCTTCCGGATCGACACCGTGAAGCACGTGAACACGGAGTTCTGGACGCAGTGGGCGACTGCCCTCGACGCCTACGCGAAGAAGCGGGGCAAGGACGACTTCTTCATGTTCGGCGAGGTCTACTCCGCCGACACGTCGGTCACGTCGCCGTACGTCACCCAGGGCCGCCTCGACTCCACGCTGGACTTCCCCTTCCAGGACGCGGCACGGTCGTACGCCTCGCAGGGCGGCAGCGCCAAGAAGCTCGCCTCGGTCTTCGGCGACGACTACAAGTACACGACCGACAAGGCCAACGCGTACGAGCAGGTCACCTTCCTCGGCAACCACGACATGGGCCGCATCGGGTACTTCCTGAACCAGGACAACCCGAAGGCGACCGACGCCGAACTGCTCAGGAAGGACCGGCTGGCCAACGAGCTGATGTTCCTCAGCCGGGGCAACCCGGTCGTCTACTACGGCGACGAGCAGGGCTTCACCGGCTCCGGCGGCGACAAGGACGCCCGCCAGACCATGTTCGCCTCCAAGGTCGCCGACTATCTCGACGACGACGAGATCGGCACCGACCGCGGCCACGCGAGCGACGCGTACGACACGAGCGCACCGCTCTACAAGGAGATCGCCGCTCTCTCCAAGCTCCGCAAGGACAACCCGGCTCTCGCCGACGGCATCCAGACCGAGCGGTACGCGGCCGACGGCGCGGGCGTCTACGCCTTCTCCCGGACGGACGCCAGGACCGGCACGGAGTACGTCGTCGCCGTCAACAACGCCGACAAGGCGAGCGCGGCGACCTTCGCCACCGGGTCCGCGGACACGGCGTTCAAGGGAATCCACGGCACCGACGACGTGCTGAAGAGCGACGCCGACAAGAAGATCACGGTCACCGTGCCCGCGGGCGCGGCCGTCGTCCTCAAGGCGGCGGGCAGGCCGGGCACCCCCGCCGCGAAGCCCTCGCTGACCCTGAAGGCGCCCGACGCCGGTGCCACCGGCACCGTCGAGCTGAGCGCGGATGTGGACGGGGGCCGGCTCAACCGCGTCGTCTTCGCCGCCCAGGTCGGCAACGCCAAGTGGCGGACCCTCGGTTCCGCCGACCACGCCCCGTACAGGGTCACGCAGACCATCGGCAAAGACGTACCGGCCGGTACCGCCCTGCGCTACAAGGCGGTCGTCATCGATGCGGCCGGGCGGACCGCGAGCGCCACGGCCGCGTCCACCACCGGCACCCCGCCCGCCGCGGAGACTCCCACGGCCTCCTCGCGGGACTACGCGATCGTCCACTACAAGCGCCCCGACGGCGACTACACCGACTGGCGGCTCTACGCCTGGGGCGATCTGGCCGACGGCGAGTCGACGACCTGGCCCGCCGGGCACGACTTCGTCGGCCGGGACGCGTACGGCGCCTTCGCCTACGTCAAGCTGAAGCCGGGCGCCTCCACCGTGAACTTCCTCGTCATCGACAAGGACGGCGACAAGGACGTCTCCGCCGACCGCACGATCGACGTCACCAAGGCCGGCGAGGTCTGGGTCGAGCAGGGCAAGGAGACCGTACGGACCGAACGGCCGGACTACCCCGCGCAGGACAAGACCAAGGCCGTCATCCACTACCACCGCGCCGACGGCGACCTCACCGGCTGGGGACTGCACGTCTGGACGGGCGCCGCGACGCCCACGGACTGGTCCAAGCCCCTGGAGCCGGTGAGGACCGACGCCTATGGCGCGGTCTTCGAGGTGCCGCTCACCGACGGCGCCACCAGCCTCAGCTACATCATCCACAAGGGCGACGAGAAGGACCTCTCCGCCGACCGGTCGCTCGACCTCACGGCCGACGGCCATGAGGTGTGGCTGTTGAACGGCCAGGAGAACCACCTGCTGCCGCAGCCCGCGGGCAGCGCGGCCGCCCTCGACCTGACCACCTCCAAGGCGGTCTGGATCGACCGGAACACGGTCGCCTGGAACGGCTCCGACGCGGCCGCCTCCACCCAGCTGCTGTCCTCGCGCGACGGCTCGATCGCCGTCAAGGACGGCTCGCTGACCAGCGACGACGAGCGGTGGCTGCGGCTTTCGAAGACCAGCCTCACCGACGCCCAGAAGGCCGCGTTCCCGCACCTGAAGTCGTACACCGCCTGGTCCGTCGACCCACGCGACCGCGACCGGGTGCGCGAGGCTCTCGCCGGCCAGGTCGTCGCCTCGCAACGAGCCGCGAACGGAGCGGTGCTGGCCGCGACGGGCGTCCAGCTCGCCGGCGTGCTCGACGATCTGTACGACGCGACGAAGGCGGACCTCGGGCCCACGTTCCGGGGCGGGCACCCCACACTCGCGGTGTGGGCGCCCACCGCGCAGTCCGTGTCGCTGGAGCTCGACGGCGCCCACGTCAGGATGAAGCGGAACAACGCCACCGGCGTCTGGTCCGTCACCGGCCCCGCGTCCTGGAAGGGCAAGCCGTACCGGTACGTCGTGAAGGTGTGGGCGCCCACCGTCCGGAAGGTCGTCACCAACAAGGTCACCGACCCGTACTCGGTCGCCCTCACCACCGACTCCGAGCGCAGCCTCGTCGTCGACCTGGACGACAGGTCCCTCGCCCCGAGCGGCTGGTCGTCGCTGAAGAAGCCCAAGGCCGTGCCGCTGCGGGACGCGGAGATCCAGGAGCTGCACATCCGGGACTTCTCGGTGGCGGACAGGACCGTCCCGGCGAAGGACCGGGGCACCTACCTCGCCTTCACCGACAAGAACAGCGACGGCTCCCGGCACCTGCGGCAGCTGGCCGAGTCGGGCACGTCGTACGTGCATCTGCTGCCCGCCTTCGACATCGCCACGATCGCGGAGAAGAAGTCCGGGCAGCAGGCCACCGACTGCGACCTCGCCTCGTACGCGGCGGACTCCGAGAAGCAGCAGGAATGCCTCACCGCGGTCGCCGCGAAGGACGCGTACAACTGGGGCTACGACCCCTACCACTACACGGTCCCCGAGGGCTCGTACGCCACCGACGCGAACGGCACCCGGCGCACGGTCGAGTTCCGCAGGATGGTCAAGTCGCTGAACCAGGACGGCCTGCGGGTCGTCATGGACGTCGTCTACAACCACACCGCGGCCGCCGGCCAGGCCGGCACCTCCGTGCTCGACCGGATCGTGCCCGGCTACTACCAGCGGCTGCTCGCCGACGGGTCCGTGGCGACGAGCACCTGTTGCGCGAACACCGCCACCGAGAACGCGATGATGGGCAAGCTGGTCGTGGACTCCCTCGTCACCTGGGCCAAGGAGTACAAGGTCGACGGCTTCCGCTTCGACCTCATGGGGCACCAGCCCAAGGCCAACATCCTGGCGGTCCGCAAGGCCCTCGACGCGCTCACCGTCGCGAAGGACGGCGTCGACGGGAAGAAGATCATCCTGTACGGGGAGGGCTGGAACTTCGGCGAGGTCGCCGACGACGCCCGCTTCGTGCAGGCCACCCAGAAGAACATGGCCGGCACGGGCATCGCGACCTTCTCCGACCGGGCCCGCGACGCCGTACGCGGAGGCGGCCCCTTCGACGCCGACCCCGGTGTCCAGGGCTTCGGGTCGGGGCTCTACACCGACCCCAACTCCTCGGACGCGAACGGCACACCGGCCGAGCAGAAGGCCCGCCTGCTGCACTACCAGGACCTCATCAAGGTGGGGCTGAGCGGCAACCTGGCGAAGTACCGCTTCACCGACTCCAGCGGCAAGGAGGTCACGGGCTCCGAGGTCGACTACAACGGCACGGGGGCCGGCTACGCGGACGCGCCCGGCGACGCCCTCGCCTACGCCGACGCGCACGACAACGAGTCCCTGTACGACGCGCTCACCTACAAGCTGCCGAAGGGGACCCCGGCGGGCGACCGGGCCCGGATGCAGGTCCTGGCCATGGCGACGGCCGCCCTCGCGCAGGGACCGTCCCTCTCCCAGGCGGGCTCCGACCTGCTGCGCTCCAAGTCCCTCGACCGCAACTCCTACGACAGCGGCGACTGGTTCAACGCCATCCACTGGAACTGCCAGGACGGCAACGGCTTCGGACGCGGACTGCCGATGGCGGCCGACAACAAGTCCAAGTGGCCCTACGCCACACCGCTGTTGACCTCCGTGAAGGTGGGCTGCGACCAGATCGAGGGCACCTCGGCCGGCTACCAGGACCTGCTGAGGATCCGTACGACCGAGCCGGACTTCTCGCTCTCCACGGCCGGCCAGGTCCAGTCGAAGCTCACCTTCCCGCTCTCCGGCAAGGACGAGACGCCCGGAGTGATCACCATGAAGCTCGGCGACCTCGTCGTCGTCTTCAACGCGACGCCCGACCAGCAGGAGCAGACGGTCGCCGCGCTCGCCGGGAAGGACTACGCGCTGCACCCGGTGCAGGCGGCGGGCGCCGACCCTATCGTCAAGTCCGCTTCCTATACGGCGAAATCGGGCATGTTCGCCGTTCCGGGGCGTACCGTAGCGATCTTCTCGCAGGTCGCACGCTAGGGCACTAACGTGGTGGGACGGGCCGGGAAGCCCCGGTCCGTCCCACCCCCATGTCCCGAGGGCTGCGCAGATGGATGCCAACGGCCGGCAGACGGACTCCACCGTGATGGTGGTCGACGACGTGCCCACCAGCCGCTACGCGATGGGCGCCGTACTGCGCCGGGCCGGACACAGCGTCGTCCCGGTCGCCAGCGCCGGCGAGGCGCTCGTCGAACTCGACGTACTGCTGCGCGCGGGCTCCCTGCCCGATGTGGCCCTCGTCGACGTCGGCCTGCCCGACATGAGCGGCTTCGAACTGTGCCGCCGGCTCAAGTCGCAGCCGCCCACGGCCGCCCTGCCCGTCGTGCACTTCTCCGCCGCGGCGCTCGCCCCCGGCGACCGCTGCCAGGGCCTGGACGCGGGCGGCGACGCGTATCTGTCGGTGCCCGCCGAACCCGAGGAGATCCAGGCGGTCGTACGGGCCGCGGTGCGCGGCGCCCGGCTGCGCACCGGCGCCGAGGCGCTGGCACGGCGGCTGACGCTGCTGTCCGAGACGATCGTCGCCGTACAGGCGGCCCGCTGCCCCACTGAACTCGCCCACGCCGCCGCCCAGGGCACCGCGCGGCTCACCGGCGACTTCGCGGCCGTCTTCGTCCTCGGCGAGGACGGCGAGCTGTACCCCGGCCTGTCCCGGCGCCGGGCCCGCACGTCACTGCCGGGCCCCGGGGCGCACGAGGCCGTCGCCCGGCTGATCCGCGGCACCACGGCCGGGCACGCGGGAGTGCGCAGCATCGTGGTGCCCGCCCCGCTGTGGCCCGCGGGCTTTCTGCGGCCCGGCGTCTCCGAGGACGCGCGCGTGGTGCTGGCACAGACCCAGGAGGGCAAGCCGGCCGTCTGCCTCGCCACCCCCGCGCACGCCCGGGCGCAGGAGACCGGCGCGCTCGTCGCCCGCCTCGCCCAGGCCACCGCACTCGCCGCGGAACCGCTCCTCATGTACCAGGTGGAGCGCCATGTCGCGCTCACCCTGCAACACAGCTTCCTGCCGCAGAAGCCCGCCGACCTGCCGGGGATGGAGGTGGCGGTCCGCTATGTGCCGGCCTCCCGGCAGACCGAGATCGGCGGCGACTTCTACGCCACGCTGCGCACCTCGCGGGGTGTGCTCACCGGGGTCGGCGACGTCGTCGGGCACTCGCTGGACGCGGCCACCGTCATGGTGGAGATCCGGCACGCGCTGCGCGCCTACTGCGTCGAGGACCCCGACCCGGCCGTACTCGTCACACGGCTCGACCGGATGCTCCAGCACTACCACCCCGAGGCGACCGCCACGGTCTGTCTCGCCCTGGTCGACCCGGACAGCGGACACGTCAGCATCGCCAACGCGGGGCACATCCCGCCGCTGATCGTCCACGACGACGGCACCGCCCGCTACCCCGGCGCGGCGGGACCGCTGCTCGGCCTCGGGCTGGAGCGCCCGCCGGCCACGGAGGAGTTCCTGACGCCGAGGCACCGGCTCCTCATGGTCACCGACGGGCTGATCGAGACCCGGGGCACCGACCTCTCGGTCTCCATGGAACAGCTGCGCATGGCGGCGGCCGACGGCCCGAGCGGTGTGGGCGCACTGTGCGACGCCCTGCTGGACTGCTTCGGCCGGGACCGGGAGGACGACATCGCGCTGCTGGCCCTGCGGTTAGGGTGAGAACGCCCCCGCCCTGGAACAGGAGTGCCCCATGCCGCAGATCACCGTCGACTACTCCGCCGAGCTCGCCCCCGGCTTCGACCGGCCCGGTTTCGCCCGCGCCCTGCACGAGGAGGTCGTCAGGACGGCGGCCGCGAAGCCCGAGGCGTGCAAGACGCAGTTCCGCAGGGGCGAGGACACCACGGTCGGCGCCGACGGCGAGGGGCATGCGATCGTGCACGTCACGCTCGGACTGCTGGCCGGGCGGAGCGACGAGACGAAGGCCAGGCTGACCGAGGCGGCGCTGGAACTGCTGCGCCAGTACGTGAAGCCCGACGGCGGACTCGCCCTGCACGCCTCCGCCGAGGTCCGCGACCTCGACCCGTCGTACCGGAAGTTCGACGCGTAGTTCCTACGCCGTCGGGGGAGACGTCAGCGCGATCAGGCGGACGACGAGGTCGCTGAAGGGGCCGTCGGGTGCCTCGTCCCTGAGCACGTCGCGCAGCAGCGCGGCCAGCTCGTCGTCGTACGCGGCGCTGATCGCCGCCAGCGCCGCGAAGTCGTGCACGAGCTGGACCTCCAGCTCGCCGCGCGCGATCCGCCGCCCGTCCAGCCAGATCAGCGCCGTCGACTCGACGAGCGAGATCCACGAGCGGATCACCAGCTCCAGGCGGACGGGCGGCTCCGTGACCTTCAGATGCGACAGTATTTGGACATAGGCGGCCTGGCGCACCCCGTCGACCAGAGCGTTGGTCGTCGACGAGCCGACCGCCGGACCGCCGCGCATCAGCGCCGAGAAACCGGGCCCGTGCTCCTCGACGAAGTCGAAGAACCGGCGCATCACCCGCAGCAGCCGGGCCCCCAGCGGTCCCTCCCGCGGCTCCACGAAACGCCCGGCGAGGTCGTCGGACGCACGCTGCAACGCGGCTTCGTACAGGCTGAGTTTGCCGGGAAAGTAGTGGTAGACGAGCGGCCGCGAGATGCCCGCGGCGGAGGCTATCTCGTCGATGGAGACCTCGTCGGGCGAGCGTCGGCTGAACAGGTCGAGGGCGACGCCGATCAACTGCTGCCGCCGCTCCTCGACGCCCATCCTGCGGCGTACCCCGGTTGTCATACGAACACCTTACCGATCGAATCCAGCCTCGAACGGACCGGATCGACCGAGGTCGTTCACATATGCGGCACGAGACGTTCACCGAAGGCCGGAGATCGGCCTGCCGTCCGCCAGGACCCCCTTGAGCCCGGCCCGGGCTCCCCGCTCGGTCCGCACGGTGAGCAGGTTGCCCTCAGCGGCCCCGTCGATGCCGCCCGTCGCCCGGATCGAGGCCGTGTCCGAACTGCCCGCGGCCAGCAAGTACCACGCCCCCGTCCCCGACTTCCACAACACCCCCGCCAGCACATGCGGATCCCGCGCACCGCACGCCGGCGAGTCCTCGGCCTTCGCCGCGACCGCCCCGTACGCCCCGCCCGGCGTGTGGAACTGCGCCAGCACCCGCGTACCGCCGCCCCGCCAGGTGTCGGCCCGCGTGCACACCCACCCCGCCGACCCGCTCCCGTCCGGCAACGCCTGCTGCGCGAACTGCCAGGCGTTCACGGACCGCACGCCCTGCGAGCGCACCGAGGCGAGCGAGCAGGCGAACGGGGCCCAGGAGTGCAGCGCCGCCGTGCGCGACGCCTCCCGGGGTGCCGAGGGCCGCCCCGTGGTGAGGTGGGCCGGGATCAGCTCGCCGAGGTCGGTCAGCAGCCGCGTACCCGAACCGTCCGTCAGCTGAAGCGCGTTCCACGAGGTGCACGCGCCGGTCCGCTGGGCGGAGCCGGCCAGTGGCGCGGCGACACCGTCGGTCAGGTTCAGGTCCATCGCGCCGGACGCCGGCTTCATCAGGTCCCGCTCGGCCGCCCCGGTCACCCAGGGAGCCGTCAGATAGCGGACGTTGCCGTCGGCCCGGCCGAGCACCAGCGCCTCGGCCTCGGCCCCGCTCGCCCCGTCGACCCGCGCGAAGTCGAGCGCGGCGGCGCCCGTGCCGTCCTTCGGCTCGGCGTAGCGGGCGATGCGCAGTCCGTCGTACAGCAGCACCACGTGCGCGGAGTCGACGTCGCCCGCGTACAGCAGCTGGGGCGGGCCGGCCGGGGCACCCGACGGGGTGCCGGGCGTCGCCGACACCCGCACGGCCTCGCCCGGCCGCGCCCACACCGCGAGCGCGCGCCGCAGCAGCGCGGTGTCGCCGGTGCGGTCGCCGCGCGCGGGCCACACGGAGAAGTCGGTACGCGCGGACGTCTTCCACGCGGTGGCCGCCGTCTTCGTCAGCCGGGCCGGATCCAGGGCGGCCCGCGCCGCCGGGTTCTCCGCGTACGACGGCGCGGCGGCACCGTCCGGAGCCCAGCCGCCGCCGGGCAGCCCCAGCAGGGCGCCGCACACGGCGACGGCCGCCGCGGCGGCGAGCGCGGCCTTCATGTGCTGCCTGCGCCGCATCAGATCGGTGGGCCGCGCGTGCAGCGAGCAGGGGTCGAACTCGGGGGAGTCGAGCAGCGCGTCGGGGGCGGGCACCTTCGCCGCCTCGGCGATCGCCGCCGCCGGGTCCGCGACGCCCGCCGCGTCGAGCACCCGGCGCACGCTGTCCTCGGAAAGTTTCTCCAGGCCACGCAGCACATGGGCGGCGCGGGCCGGCCCCGACAGGGCGGACAGGCGCTGGTCCAGGGCGAGTTCGTCGGCACCCCCCGAGCGCGGGAAGAGCCGCAGGCCCCACACCTGGGGCAGCAGCGGCGGCAGCTGGGAGCGCTTCGGCCACGCCATGCGCCCGAGCGGCAGGCCCGCCTCCAGCGCCGTACGCACGACGTGCAGGCGTACGAGGGCGTACCCCGGGTCGCCGTCGCGGCCCTTGGCCTGCGCGGGGATCACGGCCGCGGACGTACGGCCGCGGGGCAGGGCCCGCTGGGTGAGGGCGTGCGCGGTCAGTACCCGCCGGTTGCGGCCCAGGCTCGGCGGCAGCACCAGATAGGCGAGGCGGACGAGTCGCGGGTAGTGCTCGACGAGCGCGGCCTCGGCCTGCTCGACGTCGACGACCGGTCCGGAGGCGGGGGTGGGGCGCGGGGCGACATCCTGTGACTGCACGTTCAGCAGAACGAGCGAATCGTTGGATGGTCACCTGGCCCCCCGCCACCTGCCGGGACGCCGCCGGGCCGCGAGATGCGGTGGCGGTGGGACGCCGCCGGGGCCGCGAGATGCGGTGCCGGTGGGCGCCCTCATGGGTCCCGGGGCGGGCGGCGGCTCAGTCCTCCGGCTCCACGAGCAGCCGCGCGTAGTTCGCCATCGACCGCTGGTAGCGCGGCAGATGGGGCGCGAGGGCACCCAGTACGAGGGACAGGCCCTCGCGTTCGCGGCCGAGGTCGGCCAGGCACAGGGCCAGACAGGCGCGTACGGCGTCGTCCAACTCGTCGGACGGGCCCTCCAGTTCGGGAGTGAGGAGCTTGACGCCCTCCTCCGCCTGCCCGATGTTGCGCAGCGAACTGGAGAGCTGGATCTTCGCCCGCCGCCCCCGGTAGCCGCTCAGGCCGCGCGCCAGCGCCTCCCGGTACAGCGGCACCGCCTTGTCCGAGTGGCCCGTCGAGTCCCAGGCGCAGGCCTGCTCGAAGGGGCCGAAGGGGCTGTCGGCCGGCAGTTCGGCGACGAGGGCGTCGACCACCGCGCGGAAGTCCGCCGCGTCCTTTTCGGCGTAGTCGTCGAAGGTGGCCCATGCGGCCGCGACCCGCTCGTCCCAGTTCTCAGTCGTCACGGGCCCCACCTTCGCACAGGTGTACCCGTGACGACATCGCGTTTACGTGCTCTGGGAACCGGCGCCTACCCGAGCTTCCAGCCGCTGAACTCCACGGTCCCGCGCGCCCCGCTCCCGCCGTTCGTCGCGCTCATGAACAGCCCGACGTCCTGGGTGTCCGCCGCCCCCGGCACGCGCACCGTCGCCACCGTCCGCCAGGTCGCCCCGTCGTCCGTCGAACAGGCGCCGGTGTACGAGCCCTCGGCCCGCGTCAGCCGCAGCAGCACCGGCGCCTTGATCCCGGTGATCCGCTTGTACGTGTCGAGCGTGCCGTCGCCGTTGGTGTCGTACGAGAGCACGACTCCGTTGGCCGGAGTGACCGCGAGGTCGAGGAAGCCCGCCGAACCGGGCGTGGCGAGGCTGTCCCGGACCACGATCCCCGCCCGCGCCCAGGCACCCGTGACGGCCTGCGCGTCCACCTTCACCGTGACCGAGCCCCCGTCCCGCAGGGCCTTCGCCCGGTACGCCGTGCCGAACTCCGCCGTCCCTTTCCACAGGTCCGCGCCCGCCCCGTCGATCGCGAACCGGTCGCCGAGCTGTCCGATGACGGCCGCGTTGTTCGTGTACGTCTTCCAGCCCGCGGCGAGCGGCCCCGCCTCGAAGAGGGTGCCGTCGAACGCGCCGCTGACCCGGTCCTCGCCCGTGGGGCCGTACGTCACCGTGATCGTGTACGGCAGCGGACGCAGCGGCCGGTCCAGGGGGGTGCCGGGTGCGCTCGCCCGCCAGCGGACGGTGCCGGACCCGGCGGCCGGCACTCCGGCCAGGGACGTCGGCCCCTGCGGCTCGGCGTCGATGCCGGTGAGCGCGAAGTCGACGCGGCCGGTGGACCGCAGCCCGTTGACGTTGGTGAAGACGGCCGTCACGCGCGCGTGCCCGCCGGGCGGGAAGGCGGCGGGTTCGGCGGTGACCTTCAGGGAGCCCTGGTAGGGCGCCCGCGCCAGGACGTCACGCACCCGCGCGGCCGTCCGGTACGGATCGCCCACCGGCCGCAGCGGATAGTCCTTGCGCTCCCGCGTCCACGGCTCCTCCACCGCGAACCAGTCCACGGCCGCGGGCGGCGTCCCCGTGGCGAGCGCGTCCGCCAGCGCGTCCAGCCACTTCTTCCAGCGCGGGAGATAGAAGTCGGCCATCAGACCGTTCCACTCCCGGCCCGCGTACTCGTGCAGATCACCCGCGTCGGAGGTGGCGCGCCCGCCCCACACCGTGAGGAGCACCTTGGCGGTCCGCTCGAACTCGGCGCGTTCGCCGGCGTCGGTGGCGAGCAGCCGCGCGTCGTTGATCCAGGGCCCGAGCAGGAACGCCGGGTGGGTGCCCGTGACCTCGTCCGACAGGCCCATGAGCCGCAGCCACAGCGTGGCCAGCGAGGTGAAGGCGGCCGCGTCCTTCCTGGCGTACGCGGCCCGCAACAGCGGCAGATACTGGCGGCTGCGGTGCGCGAGCGCCTGCCGGGCGACGTCCACCAGGTCGTAGGTGTACGCGGCGCTGCCCCGCAGCCCGCCCGCCACCCCGAGCAGTCCGCTGAGCGCCGCGTCGAAGCGGCCGGGATCGTAGGTGAGGGCGCGCGGCGCGTACTCGGCGGCGCGGTTCGCGGCCAGGTCCGGGCGGGCGCAGAACAGCGAGTCGTGCGCGTCGCTGCGCTCGACGGCGTGCTGCTGGTAGGCGGTGTCGTGCAGGGCCCGCCAGGCCTTCTGGGCCGAGGCGTCGCGTCCGCCGTACCGGAAGTCGGCGTACGACGAGAACCAGGCCGCGCGGTCGATCTTCCCGGCGCTCCACGCCAGTTCGGAGAACAGCTCGAAGGCCGCCGGGTCGCGGTCGGCCGCCTCCGGAAGGTACGCGGTCCCGGCGAGCGCGCTGCCCGCCTTGTCCCGCCAGGCGAAGAACTTCTCGTTCCAGAGGTGCGCGCGGGCGCCGATCGTCGTACGGCCGCCGAAGTTGGGGATCGTGCCGAACGCGTACGGGGTGCCGCCCCAGTCCTTCTCCCGGTCGGTGACGCTCGTGTAGCGGTCGGAGACGCCGTCGACGATCAGCATCTTCTTCTTGTCGATGGCGTCGAGGAGGGCGGGCAGCGGATTGGCCTCCCAGCCCAGGATCACCCAGGTCGCCCCGGGGTGGGCGGCCTGGAGGGCTTTCTCCACGCCGCGGGCCGCGCCCGGCACGGGCACGTCGCCGGCCGTGCCGCCCTCGTGCAGCAGGTCCATCTTGAAGTGGGCGGCCTTCCCGAAGACGTCCTTCTGGTGGCGGTAGAAGGACTTGGCGACCGCGGCGAAGGAGGCGGTGCGCGGGTCCAGCCAGTCCGGACGTTCGAAGCCGTGCCAGATGCCCTGCGGGACGACATGGGCGTCACCGCCGTTGCGCTCCACGAAGCCCTTGGGGACGTGCCCGTAGTAGCCGGGCAGGACGGGCGCCATGCCGAGCGCGCGCAGCCGGTCGCAGATGCGGCGGCCCAGCCCGGCGCGTTCGGCGATCAGTTCGGGGGAGAGCGGGCCGCCGTACCCGGAGAGGTTCTGCAACAGCCACCACGGCTGGTGCGAGGGCGCGGGCAGCCAGGCGCGGGCCTCGGTGTCGGAGTAGCCGAAGTCCTTCAGGACCCGGTGGTAGACGGCCTCCGTGCCCGCGATCACCATCACCTCGTTGCAGCCGTGCAGCGCGAGGAGGTCGATCTGGTGCTCCCAGTACGACCAGTCCGCGTACGGGGCCGTGTAGCCGTCGTTGGTGTCGTTGAGCGCGAAGCGGTGGGACAGGGCGGTGGACCGTTCGAGGGGGCGCGCGGGCGCGGGCAGTCTCCGGGGCAGGTCCAGCTGGCCGCCGTTCCACGCGAGGTGCGCCCCGCACACGTACTTCAGGTACCAGTGGACCCCGGTGAGCAGCACGGCCGGTGTCGTACCCGACACCTGGATGCGCCCTGTGCCGCCGGTGACCCGGAAACGGTCGCGCCCGCGGGTCCGGCCGACCAGACTGAGCCGGAACTGTCCGGCATGCCCGGGCAGCAGCCGATTGAGCGCGGAGCGTGCGGGAGCCGTATCCAAGGCGGGGCCCTCGCCGGGGCTCTCAGTGGCGTGGGCCGGAATCGCCGTTCCCAGGGTGGTTCCGAGGCCGATTGCACCGGCTGTGCCCAGCACCGTACGTCGCGACGGACCGTTCATCTGTGTGCCCCCTGTGTCGACAGGTGCGGCACGCTAACGGGACGGACGTCCGTGCTCAACGGTGCGCACGGAGCTGGCGAGATCATGTCGCCTGAAGGGACCGGAGGATCACATGAGGTTGACGCGAGAGAAGCTGGTGGCCGGAGCTGCCGTCGCCCTGCTGGCACTGACCGGGTGCGGCGGGTCGAGCGGGTCGGACGACGGCGCCGCGAAGGCGGTTCCGGCGACGGCGACCGGCAGCCTGGAGGACCTGGCGGCCGAGGTGAAGTGCAAGCCCGACATCCAGACGGACGCCGACGAGATCCGGCAGGCCGTCTGCAAGAGCACCTCCAGGAAGTTCATCCTCGCCACCTTCGCCACCGACCGCGGCCAGCGCGAGTGGCTCAACGAGGCCAAGGACTACGGCGGGTTCTACCTCGTCGGCGCCAAGTGGGTCGCCGTCGGGGACCAGAAGGTGGTCAAGACGCTGCGCGGACAGCTCGGCGGGACCATGGAGGAGGGAACTTCGCACGCCTCGCACAGCTCGGGCACCGGCAGTGACGCGAGCCATGAGGGCACGCACTCGGGTCACAGCGGCTGAGGGCTTCGGCGGACAGCGCTTCGGCGGACAGCGAAGGCCGGCGGTGGGAGATCCCACCGCCGGCCTCCTCATCGGGCGCCGCTATTCGGTTACTTGCACTTCTTGCCGGTGTTGATGCAGTTGACCATCTGGTTCATCACGTTCTCGTCGAAGACGTTGATGAAGTCGTCGTGGTCGGTGCTCGCCTTGTGCAGCTGTTCGGGGAATCCGTCCACCGCGTAGGCGTTCTTGATCTGACCGTTCTCGATGGTCGGCGCAGGCACGTCGTACACGAGACGCATCGTCAGCTGCGGGATCGCCTTGAACCCGTTGGCGCAGTTGCCCTGGGCGTCGGCGAAGGCCACGTGCGTACGGTGGTTCGCGCTGTCGATGTTCTGGCCGTCCCAGCAGCTCTGGAAGGCGAACGAGCGCACCACGCTGCTGCCCTGGGGGCAGATCGGGTACTGCTCGGTCAGCTGCACCTTGTTCTCGAAGCCGGTGCAGCTCCAGTGGGCGTTGGCGTTCGCGAGACCGTTGGTCAGGGTCTTCGCGTCACCGGTGATGATCCGCAGGAACTTCGGCATCGCGACGACCTTGCTCTTCGCGTTGCCGACGAACTTGATCGAGGCCTGCTTGGCCTGCTGGATCTGGCCGACGTTGCCTTCCTTGCCACCGCCGTCGTTGTTCTGGTCGAAGTCCTGCGTACCGTTCTGGATACGCACGACCGGCCAGTAGTACGACGACTTGTCGCCCTGGTTGGAGCAGCTGGTCTGGGCCGCCGCGAACGTGTCGTTGTTGGCGAAGGCGTCGTTCGACTGGTTGCCGACGTAGTCGTGCAGGTGGTGCGCGCCGTTGGTGACACCGGGCGCCACGATCACGTTGTCGGTGTTGAACTTCTTGTTGGCGTTCACACCGCAGGAACTCGTGAACGTGCCGGTCGAGCCACCGCCCTGGGCCCGGGCCTTCGCCTGGACGTTCGCCTGCACCTTGGTGATGTCGACGAAGTCGGCGGCGACGGGGCCGTTGCCGGCCTGACCGCCGTTGCCCTGCTGCTGGCCGTTGTTCTGGCCGCCGTTCTGCTGCTGGCCACCGTTGTTCTGCTGCTGGCCGCCGTTCTGCTGCTGCCCACCGTTGTTCTGCTGCTGACCGTTGTTGTTCTGGCCACCGGCAGTCGTCTGGTTGGCGCCCGATCCGGTACAGGCGGCGAGCGCGTCAAGCGAGTTCGGGGCGGCGGCACCGACCCGCTTGAAGTCGATCTTGATCCGGCCGATGACCGCGGTCCGCTTCTGCTTGAGCGGGCCGAGGATGGCGTTCTGGACGAAGTTCGCGTCCTTCGTCTGAGCCTGACGGGTCGAGGCCAGCCGGGCGTACGCCTCGGTGATCTGCTTGTCGAGCGTCGCCAGCTCCTTGTAGACGCCGGACCTGGCGCCGCGCGGCACCTTGGTGAGCTTCTGGCCGATGTCGGGGCAGCTGATCGTGGCCACCGTGGCGGCGGCGGCTTTCGTGTTGTTCTTCCACGAGTTCGAGTTCGTCTCGTGGGCAGAAGCGTAGAAATTTGCCCAGATGAGCCCGCCCCCGCCAAGCGCTAGGGCAGCCGATGCGGCGATGGCCTTGTTGGCCAGTGACGAACGGCGTTTTCTTGTGTTGCGTCCCATGGAACTCCTCTGACTTCCTTGCGGGGGCATCGAGGCGCCCGACAGGAGTGAAGCGGCTCCATCTCATACGCACGGGGCTCCTGAGGTGTTCAGAAACCCTGGAAATTCTTAGAAGTTCATGAGGTCATTTCCGGCGCAACGGGGGCAGAAGCCTCCGTTTCAACGGGAGTTGAGCGGGGTACACCACGTTACTTTGAATTTAATTCAGTGGTGGTCGCTCGCTGATCTCCGCGCTGATCTTCTTGGGATCCTCAGCGGCCCTGGTCCAAATAGGCGAGTACGGCCAGCACGCGCCGATTGTCGTCATCCGAGACCTCAAGCCCCAGTTTCGCGAAGATGTTGGAGGTATGTTTGGCGATCGCCCTTTCCGTGACCACGAGTTGGCCCGCGATCGCCGCGTTCGACCGCCCCTGCGCCATCAGTTCGAGCACTTCCAGTTCGCGTGCGGTCAGCCGGCCAAGAGGCTTGCTGCCGGCCGAACGCCGCGACAGCAGCTGCTGGATCACCTGCGGATCCATCGCGGTGCCGCCCGCCGCGACCCGGCGTACGGCGTCGATGAACTGCTCCGCGTCGAACACCCGGTCCTTCAGCAGATACCCGACCCCGCCCGTCCCGTCCGCGAGCAGCTCCCGCGCGTACAACTGCTCGACGTGCTGCGAGAGGACGAGCACCGGCAGCCCGGGTCTGTCCCGGCGGGCCTGGAGCGCGCACTGCAACCCCTCGTCCGTGTGCGAGGGCGGCAGCCGTACGTCGACCACCGCCACGTCCGGGGTCAACTCGGCCAGCGCCCGGGTGAGTTCGGGGCCGCTCTCCACCGCGGCGGCGATCTCGAAGTCGTACGCCTCCAGCAGCCGGACCAGTCCGTCGCGCAGCAGGAAGAGGTCTTCGGCTAGGACAACTCGCACGGTATCTCCAGGCTGACCATGGTGGGGCCGCCCGCGGGGCTGCTGACGGCCAGGACGCCGTCGAATGTACCCAGCCGCCGCTCGATCCCGGCCAGGCCCGAACCCGTGCCGATCCGCGCGCCGCCCCTGCCGTTGTCGGTGACCGCGATCCGCAGCATGCCGTCGCTGTGCCGGAGGTCGATCCAGACGCGGTCGGCCCCCGCGTGCTTGACGGCGTTGGTGAGCACCTCGCTGACGGCGAAGTAGGCGGCCGACTCGACGGGCGCGGCCGCGCGTCGGCCGTCGAAGTCGACGTTCACCTCGCTCGCGATCGGGACGCGCAGCGCCAACGCCCGTACCGCGTCACCGAGTCCACGCTCGGCGAGCACGGGCGGATGGATGCCGCGCACGAGGTCGCGCAGCTCGGTGAGCGCGTCGGCGGACGACTTGCGGGCCCGGGCGAGCAGTTCCCTCGCCTTCGCCGGGTCCTTCTCGATCAGCGCCTCGATCGTCCCCAGGTCCATGCCCATCGCGACGAGCCGCGCCTGCGCCCCGTCGTGCAGGTCCCGCTCGATGCGCCGCAGTTCGGCGGCGGAGGTGTCGACGGCGGCACGCCGGGTCTCGGTCAACACCCGGACGCGCTCGGCGAGTTCGCCCTGGCCGGGGGCGAGCACGGCCCGGGTGAGCAGGAAGTGCACACGCAGCAGGGACGGGGTGAGGTGGTACGAGGCGACCAGGAAGACGACGCCGAGGGCGCCGGCGGCGAGCGCGGAGGCCTGCCCGGAGACCGGTACGAAGGCGTACCACCACCCGATGTACGTACCGTCGGTGAAGACCCGCCACAGCCCGGCCGCCAGAGCGAACCCCTCCAGCGGGTAGAAGAGCAGCGCGGCGGGCAGGAGCGCGGTCACGAATCCGGCGGTCATGTCGACCTGGAGCCATATGAGGTCCCGCCAGGTGGCGCGGTCACTGAGCAGCCGGAAACACCGGCCCCACGGGTTGGCGTCCACGGGGACGGGCCGGTATCCGGACGGAATCCGCACCCCGCACCACTCGGCGGCCACCACCCGCCGCCAGTCGGCGAAGCCGCGCACACCGGCCAGCACCCAGGGCGTGGTGACGATCCCGACCCCGAGGGGCACCAGGAGAAGGGAAACGACGGCCAGTACGTAGAGGACGAGGGCGCCGGGGAGCCCGACCACGGCCAGCACGAGGGCCCTCGTCCCGTCGCGTACGACGCCCCGCGCCCTCGTCGCCATGCCGCTGCCGCCGCTGCTGATCTCCATGTCCCCAGTCTCACCGAGCGGCCGCCCAGGGTCACTGGGCCGGGCACCCGGGCGGGGGGTGGGGTCAGGTGCACCCCTGGCGTCCCCCGCCGCCGACGCTCACACCCCGAGCACCTTCGCCTCCACCTCGGGGTCGAGGCCCACGGGGGGCCGGTCGGGCCGCCCGGGGGCGACGCCGCCGATGTCCTGGAGCCAGGCCCAGGTGTCGGCCACCGTTTCGGCGACCGGCCGGCAGCGCAGCCCGTCCCGCAGCGCCCGGGACACATCGGCACTGTGCAGAGCGGCGTGCCCCTCGCTCTTCGGCGGCGCCCACACCGGCAACTGCGTCCACGGCTCGATCCCCGCATCGAGGATCACCTCGGGGTCGGTCCACCTGAGCTCGGCCGCACCGCCCGTCACCCGCACGCACGCGTCGAGCAGTTCGCCCGTCGTCGTGTGCCCCTGCGGGCTGATGAGGTTGTACGCCCCGTTCAGTCCGCGCTCCGCCGCCCCCAGAGTCCACTCGGCGAGGTCGCGCACATCGACGTACTGGAGCGGAAGCTCCCGCGGCCCGGGCGCGAGGACCGGCCCGCCGCGGGCCGTCCGGGTGAGCCACCACGGCAGCCGGCCGATGTTCTCGTACGGCCCGAGGATCAGCCCGGACCGCACGAGCAGTGAACGCTCCGCGCCGAACGCGTCGAGCGTGGCCAGCTCCCCGCCCCGCTTGTCGCGCGCGTAGTCGGTCTGCTCCGCGTCCGCGGACGCGTCCGCCACGAGGGGTGCCTCTTCCGTGTATCCGGCGGCCGGCGGCCACGCGTACACGGAGCAGCTCGACACATACACATAACGCCGGGCCGCGCCGGCCAGCAGTCGCGCGGTGTCCCGCACGGCCCGCGGCGCAGCCGACCAGGTGTCGACGACGACGTCCCACTCCTGTGCGCCCCCCGCCACGGCCTCGGCGAGCGCGGCGAGCCCGTCCGGTGCGGTGCGGTCACCGATCAACGACCGCACACCGGGCGGGGGTTGGTGCCGTCCCCGGTGGAAGACGGTCACCTCCCAGCCCCGCCCGAGAGCCGCCTCGACCATGGCGCGTCCCACGAACTCGGTACCACCCAGCATCAGAAGTCTCATGCCGACCACTCTGCCCGCGGGACCGGCGGGGCGGAACGGAAATCTGCTGACAGAAGATCCGCCGCGTGGTGCGGGAGCGGCTCAGCGACCCGTCGGCGGCGTGTACTTGTAGCCGACCCGCCGCACCGTCTGGATCGTCTGCCGGTGATCGGCCCCGAGCTTGCGCCGCAGCCGGGCGATGTGGACGTCCACGGTCCGCCCGTCGCCCACATGCCCGTATCCCCACACCGTGGTGACCAGCTGGTCGCGGGTGTGCACCCGGTGCGGATGCGCGACGAGATGCGCGAGCAGCTCGAACTCCAGGTAGGTGAGGTCGAGCGGCTGTCCGTCGACCTCGGCGGTGCGCTGCACGGTGTCGACGCGGATCAGCGGGCCGTCGCCGGCGGTGAGGTCGCTCGCCTCGGGCTGGTCCGGCACGGCGACCGGCAGCACGGTCTGCTGGTCGGCCGGGACGAGCACCAGATAGCCGATCATCGGCGGCTGGCCCGGCAGCGTGGGCAGGGTGTGCTGGGGCGCGGGCAGCCAGGTGGCGCCCGGCGGCAGGAAGTCGGCGACGTCCACCACCTCGTCCCGGTCGACGGCACGCAGTCGGTGCCGTGCCGAGCCCGGGGACGGTGCGGGGGAGGGGACGGTCGCGACGGACGAGAAGGAACGGGTGTTCGCCATGAGAGGTCAGCTCTTTCGCGCGAGGAGTTCGTCGGGAAGGCCGACGACCGCGAGTTCGTGGTCGGGGTCGTCGAGGACGTACGTCGTGCGCGCTGGCCGAAGGCCGGAGGTGTACGGCTTTAAAGGGCCGGCGCGTTCATCGCGCGACAACACACCCGGTCGAAGTCGTGGTGCTGACGGGAAGGCCAGAAGGGCTCGAGGTCGTGGCGACCTGTCGCGGTGTACTTCTGGAAGCTGGCCATACTCCCATTGAAGCAGACACCGGGCCCGGGCAGGAGACTCCTCTCACTGCTTGGACGCTTCCTTGGTGTGAAGTTGACGTTGCGCACCTCAACCGACCAGCCGTCTTTGCCAGGTCAGCGGCGTGAGGGAGATCGCCTTGTCCGGGGAGGCGTCCCACTGTGCGGACAGCCCCGCCGCGGTGAGCGCGGCCACGACCTCGTGTCCCACGGCCACCGTGGTCTGCTCGGCTCCGTCGAACCCGCCGTAGTAGAGCGTGAGTCCGTACCCGTCGGCGGCGTGCTCCGTGACCTGCTGGTGGAAGAAGACGAAGCCCCGGGCGTCCTCGCGCTCCGCGCCTATCTCCGCCATGCCGCAGCCCCGGCAGCACGCGAAGTTCTCCCGGGCCGTGATCCCGCTCGCCTCCAGCGCCGCGAAGGCGAGGGCGAGCCGCTCGGGGTCGGTGACGCCCTCCCAGGTCTCCTGCTCGGCCAGCCGCTCCAGCCACAGCCGGTCCACCAACCGCCGGGCCTGGGCCTTCGACACCGGCCGGTCGCCCCCGTCGACGAGGTACTCCTCGGCGATCTCGGCCAGCACCTTCCGGTCGTCGTAGCCGCAGCGCAGCCGGGTCCGCACGCGGTCCTCGACCTTGCCCCGCACGTCGTCCGCAAGCTCGGGCACCTCTTCCTGCGGCCCGAGGTCGACCGGCTCCCAGGTGACGCCCGCGTCCCAGGCCGCCTCCTGCCGCGCCCAGCCGGTCAGGAGGTCCGCCACCCGATCCGGGTCCGTGAGGTCCGTACCGAAGAACGCGTCCTCGGTGAGCCGGTGCTCCAGCCGGTAGTCGCCGCCCTCCTCGTGCCACACCTGGGCGAACACATCCGGGATGTCCGGTATCCGCTGCACCACCAGCCAGCGGTCGCCGGCCGTGCCGATCCGCCCCACCAGCTCCCGCAGCCGCTCCGCCGAAATGCGCGCGTGCCGCTGCCAGTTCTCCGTCTCGACCTTGATGGCGAGGGCGCCGTCGATCTCCATGTCCCCACCATGGCACGCGCCACTGACAACGCGAGGGGGCGCCCACCGCGACGGTGGACGCCCCCTCCCGGAGCCGGTGTGCGGATCAGACCTGGCCGGCCTTCTCCAGGGCGGAGCAGCAGGTGTCGACGAGCAGACGCGTCACGACGTACGGGTCGACGTTGGCGTTCGGACGGCGGTCCTCGATGTAGCCCTTGCCGTCCTTCTCGACCTGCCACGGGATACGGACCGAGGCGCCACGGTTCGAGACGCCGTACGAGTACTCGTTCCACGGGGCGGTCTCGTGCAGGCCCGTCAGGCGGTCGTCGATGCCCGCGCCGTAGTTCTTGACGTGGTCGAGCGGCTTGGAGCCCTCGCCCAGCGACTCGCACGCGGTGATGATCGCGTCGTAGCCCTCGCGCATCGCCTTCGTGGAGAAGTTGGTGTGCGCGCCCGCGCCGTTCCAGTCGCCCTTCACCGGCTTCGGGTCCAGCGTCGCGGAGACGCCGAAGTCCTCGGCGGTGCGGTAGAGCAGCCAGCGGGCCACCCACAGCTGGTCGGAGACCTCGAGCGGCGCCAGCGGGCCGACCTGGAACTCCCACTGGCCGGGCATGACCTCGGCGTTGATGCCGGAGATGCCCAGACCCGCCTTGAGGCAGTTCTCCAGGTGCGCCTCGACGACGTCACGGCCGAAGATCTCGTCCGAGCCGACACCGCAGTAGTAGCCGCCCTGCGCGGCCGGGAAGCCGCCCTCGGGGAAGCCCAGCGGGCGCGAGCCCTTGAAGAAGGTGTACTCCTGCTCGATGCCGAAGATCGGCTCCTGGGCGCCGAACTTCTCCTCGACCTCGGCCAGCGTGGCACGCGTGTTGGACTCGTGCGGCGTCATGTCGATGTTCAGGACCTCGCACATGACGAGGACGTCGTCGCCGCCGCGGATCGGGTCCGGGTAGGTGGCGACCGGCTTGAGTACGCGGTCGGAGGCGTGCCCCTCGGCCTGGTTCGTGGAGGACCCGTCGAAGCCCCAGATCGGCAGCTCGGCACCCTTGGCATCGTCCGCCAGGATCTTCGTCTTCGAACGGAGCTTGGCCGTCGGCTCGGTGCCGTCGATCCAGATGTACTCAGCCTTGAAGGTCACGGGCCACATCCTTCGGGGTGTGTCTGTAGGCGCACTGCGGGTGCTGCGGCGCTGCGGCTGGGGCGCCGCGGGAGATGCCGGAAGCCTGTCAACAGGCGATTTCCCGACCATTGCCCGAATGTGAACCCCGTGTTACCTGGGGCCTCTGTGCTGCGGCTCACCCGCTGAGAGGGCCCGCGGCGGTGTTCGCACCCGCTATCGCGTCCCGGTGGCCCGGACCGTGTTCCGTCCGCTCCCGGGGGAGACGACTCGTATGCGATGGGTTTGCGCGAGGCGGACGTCACCCGGCGCCGAACGCCGCGGTCCACACCCCCGTGCGGGAGCCGGCCGCGGTGCGGGGGATTACGTGCCCCCCGGAGTCCGGCGCGCTCCGCGCACTCGGCACGAAGGTCCCGCTGCTCCCGGCCGGAAGCAGCAGGACTTCCCTCGAGTTCTCGGCTTCCCTCAAGCTCTCGGCTTCGCTCGAGCAAGGGGACCCCCCGTCACCCACCGGGTGGTCGCCCGCGCCGCCGGGCCGGTGCCGCGTACGGCACCGGCCCGGCTCGATCACCGGCCGACGGACTTCCTCAGCCGATGACTCCGATGGCGTCCGGGGTCACCCCACCTTCTCGATGACAGCCCGGCGGATCAGGAACTTGCCAGGCTCCCGGACCTGCTCGAAGGCCGCGTTGTTGAGCAGGGCGCAGCTGCCGGAGACCGAAGTGACCTCCACGGTCGTGGACTTGTTGTTGTCCAGGTTCGTGACCTTCAGCTTCGTGCCGGCCGGGAACTGGTTGCTGGACGCGGCCGGAGCGCCGCCCTCGCCGGAGAGCGTGACGGTCGAGCCCTTGCAGACCTGCTCCCCGGAGGCCGCGTTGCCGCCGGCGTTCTCCGCGGGCGCGGTGGCCGAGGCGTTGTCCGCGGGCGCGGTGGCGGCCTGCGAGGGCTGCGTGGCTTGGGAGTCCTGAGCCGACCCCCCGGCCGCAGCCGATCCGTCGGCCGCCTGAGCCGACTCTCCGACCTCGCAGCCGGACGCTTCCTGCTGGCGCTTGATCTCGGCGATGACGGCCTCGCGGTTGGCGATCCGCGCCTCCGACTGCGCGTCCGGTTTGGCGCGCTGCCCGTCGATGAACTTCTGGTTGTTGCCGATCGCGGTGGCCAGACCCTGGCAGACCGTCGAGTTCGAGGCGTTCTGCACCGACGCCGCGTTCGACGTGGCGGCCAGGGCGAAGGCCCCGCCTCCGGCCACCGCAGCGGCGCTGAGCAGAAGCGCGAGCTTCTTCTTGGTGCTGAGAGTTCTCCTGCGCGACATCCGCGCCTCCTGAGCGGTAGGGGAGCGTACGCCGCTATGTACGAGATGCCGAACGAGGTTACTCAGTGGTTTACAGGAGTCAGCGACGTAACGTACGTCACAGGGATGGTGCGGAGGGCCTTCCGCTACCGGGACAAGGCATCCCGTACCGCCTCCTCCGTGCGTGCCACGAGCGCGGTGCCGTCGTCCGCGGTGATGATCGGCCGCTGAATGAGCTTGGGGTGCTCGGCGAGCGCCCGCACCCACTGGTCCCTCGAACCGGCGTCCCGGGCCCACTCCTTCACGCCGAGCTCCTTGGCGACGGCTTCCTCGGTCCGCGTGATGTCCCAGGGCTCGAGTCCGAGCCGCTGGAGCACGCCGCGGATCTCGTCCTCGCTCGGCACGTCCTCCAGGTAGCGCCGCACGGTGTACTCGGCGTCCTCCGCGTCGAGCAGGCTGAGGGCGCTGCGGCACTTCGAACAGGCGGGATTGATCCAGATCTCCATGCCCACACGGTAACCGCCGTACCCCCTTGCGCCTGCGCCACAACCCACCCCAAAGCCCGTGTGGCCAGCGGCTTTTGTCAGTGCCGAGCGGTAGAATAGAAGCAGTGTTCGAGGGTGCCGCCGGAGGTTCCGGACGGTCCCCTGACCGCGACAGGAGGATGCCTGTGCCCGCTGCCGCACTGAAGCCGAAGCCGACCCAGTCCACATCCAGGAGGCCGGTCCCGCTGGACCTCCCGTACCAGCCCGTGGAAAAGCGCCCGCTGCCGCCGGGGCGCCCCCGCGAGTGGTACATGACCCACAACCGCCGCCTCAAGGCGATGCGCCTCGCCATCGCCCTGCTCGACTCCGGGGTGTACGTCCCGAACCAGGCGCGCAACGAGACGATCCGCAGCACGGCGGAGACCATCGGCGTCCACCCGCCGTCGGACACGACGTGCCACATGGTCCGCGCGCTGATCAGGTACAGCCGCTGAGGTCCCGCGCCGAGCGCTGAGATCCCGCGCCGGGCACCGCGTCTTCGACGGGGTGCCCGGCGCGGGCGTCGTGGGAGAAGGGGGCCGCGCCGGCCCCGTCGCCCGCCCGCCTCACGACAACTCCCGCTCCAGCGGGGTCCGGAAGCGCGGCGTGCCCCGCGTCCGCCCCAGCCACGCTCCCACCCGTGCCGCCTTCGCCTCGATCGCCGCCAGGACACGGTGTGCGCACTCTCGTGGCTCCGGCCCGCGCCGAAGCTAGCCGTACCGCCGCAACAGCCCGCCCACATAAGCCTCCAGCCGCGCGCCCAGTACCTCGCGCGTCAGGTCGGTGCGGCCCAGCTCGTGCCAGGGGGCCGCGAGCTTCTCGGCGTCGGGGGAGTACGCCAGCGTGTCCAGCAGCCGCCAGTACAAGTGGTCCGCCCCGTCCGCCAGTCGCCGGCCGCCGTGGGCCTCGTACCGCTCCCGGAACCCCAGCCCGTACGCCTCCCCGTGCAGCAGCGCGAGCGCCGTCGAACAGTGGGCGACGTCCAGGTCGGCGGGCCCCCACGAGGTCTCGACCCAGTCGACGACCCCGCTGATCCGCAGCGTGTCGCCCGCACCGTCGAACAGCACGTTCCCGGGGTGGAAGTCCCGGTGCAGGAAGCACCCTTCGTACGCGGGCGGTTCGCGCCTGAGCACCGCCACGGCCCGGTCCCACAGGGCGCCCCCGGGGGTGCGGACCCGCTCGGGCGACGTCCACGCCTGGTAGGGGCGTGGCCGTTCGTCCGGTACGACGGTGTGGATCCGGACGAGTTGCCGCGCGAGCAGGTCGAGGCGCCGGTCCAGATCCTCCTCGTCGACCCGTACCGCGCCGGGCAGCAGGGACATCAGCAGCGAAGGGTGGTCGCAGTGTTCGCCGGTCGCGTCGACGGCGACGGCCTCGGGCACGGGGGTGCCGTCCTGCGCGGCGAGCAGGGCGAGGACGGACGCCTCGCGGGAGAGCAGTCCGGGCGCGTGGCGCCGGAAGAAGGGCCGCACGAAGGTGCGCAGCACCAGGCCGGTGCCGTCGTCGAGAGTGAGACGGCGTATCTGCGAACTCCAGCCGCCCCGCAGCCGCGCCGAGTCCCGTACGCGCCTGCCCGCCGGGAGCTGCTTCGCCACCCAGGCCCGGGTCGCCGTCCATCCCCCCTCGCCCCGCCCGGTGAGCACGGCGTCCACGAACCTCCGCCGGTCGTCCTCGTGGTCGCGGAACCACAGGCCCAGCGTGTGCTCCGCGTCGGGCAGTTCGACCAGGCTGAACTGGGCGTTCGTGGCGAGCGCGGCCGTCACCGCCGCGGTCACGGCGGGCGGGATCACGGTGTCGGTACCGGGCACCGCGAGCACGGCCCGGCCCCCGTACGCCCGCAGGACGTCGAGCGCGGGAGACTCCCGCCAGCTGTCCGCCGCACGGATGATCTCGCTGAACCGTCCGTCGCCCGCACCGAACGGAACCGGCCATGCCGCGGCCGCGTACACGGCGGGTGCGCACAGGCCCAGGGCCGCCACCCGCTCCCCGTAGTGCGCGGCGAGATCCGCCACCGTCTGCCCGCTCATGCTGAACCCGACGAGGACCAGCGGACCGTCCCCGGGAACCCGCGCGTCGATCACCGCGACCGCCTGCGCGAAGCGTCTGCGCAGGCTCGACTCGGCCAGCGCGCCGGTGCTTTGGCCGTGCCCGGAGAAGTCGAACGCGAGGCCCCGGCAGCCGCGCGCGACGAATTCCGCGAGCAGGGGGAGCAGGCGCCCCGCGCACCCGTCGCCCGCGCCGTGCAGCAGCACGACGGTGGGCGATTCCCGGCCACCCTCTACGCCCCCGGCGTCGTCCCCGTCGTCGTCACCGCCGTACATGCCGCTGAGTCGTTCGCCGTCGTGTTCGTACGCGAAGGAGAGGAGCTCGCTCATGCCCCCATTCATTCACGACCCTGCCGTCGCCCGGTCGTTCAGGAGGAGGACGTACCGCCGAAAAGCAGGTGCGTGCTCTACGGCTCCGTCCCTACGCTGGGCACGCGTACCGGAGCTGCCCAGCACCTCTTTCCGCCGGACAGGCATCACCAGGCGGACTCGGGGCTACTCTCTACGCACCGACGGCCGGACGCCTCCCCCAGCGCCCCGTCGAGACAACGAGCACCACCCACACCCACGCCCACGGAGGCCCGTCATGGGCACCATCGTCATTGCCGGGACTGTCGTCCTGGTCCTCCTAGGATTCGGTAACCACGCCTGGTGGCTCGCCGCGGCCGTCCTGCTCTTCCTGTACCTGCAGTACGGGCGGGGCTCGTCCTCGGCGTCACCCACGTCCGGCGCCGGAGGCTCCTCGTCGGGGTCCGCCCGCCCCGACACCAGCTACCGCGCGTACCGCGAACGCCGTGACCAGCAGGCCAAGTGGGAGCGCCGCTACCGCCGCGAGCGTCCCCTCGAGGCCCGCCGTCAGGAACGTAAGAACTAGTACTGGTCCGGTCACAGGCCGGGCGCGCCCCAGATCGGGAACCAGCGGGTCAGGTCCTGCTCGATCCGCAGATCGTCGGCGAGCGCGGCCTTGACCTGGAGTTCCAGCGCGTTGTCGCGCCGCCGGCCGGCACCGGCCAGCGGCGCGAAGGGATAGAACGTGCCGCGCTTGTAGAGGTAGACGAGCCCGAGCCGCCGCAGCCCGCCGTCCCGGCCCGTTGCCGCGGACCGGAATCCGGCGACGGAGCAGAGCAGCTGCGGCCCGAAGCCGCTGCCCTCCAGCGCGCTGTTGACCGCGTGCAGATCGCTCACCAGCGCCGGCAGGTCGTCGGGCGTCCGCCGGGAGACGAGCCAGGAGTAGCCGTACTCGTCCCGGCTGAGCTCGACGGGTGGTCCGCCCCCGAGCTCCCGGCCCTGCTCGGGCAGGGGGGAGTTCCGTCGCTCGGAGTCCGCGTCGAGCAGGGCCCGCACCTCCTGGTGCGCCTCGGCGAAGGCCGCGCCCTCGACGGTCGAGAAGCACACCGCGCCCGTACCCGTGGGGGTGAACCCGGCCGCGGCCTCCAGGGTCACGGCCGCCGACGGCAGCCCGAACAGCCGGTCGAGGTCGGGCGCCACCGGCTTGGTACGGCCGAGCAGGATGTCCAGGAACCCCATCGGTGCTCAGCGCGCCTTCCCGGGCGTCGCCGCCTCGCCCAACTCGGCGGAGATACGGCCGAGTTGTTCGAGCCGCTGCTCCAGGCTCGGATGTGTGGAGAAGAGGCGCTCGAGGCCCGGCGTGGTGCCGAGGGCGGGCGTGAAGTAGAAGGCGTTGAAGGCCTGCGCCGACCGCAGGTCCTTCGTCGGGATGCGGGCGATGTCACCGGTGACCTTGGTCAGCGCGGACGCCAGTGCCGAGGGACGCCCGGTCAGCAGGGCGGCGGCCCGGTCGGCGGCCAGCTCGCGGTAGCGGGACAGGGCCCGGATGAGCAAGAAGCTGAGCGCGTACACGGCCGCGGACACCGCCAGCACCGCCATGAAGATCACAACGGTGTTCTGGTCCTTCCGTCCCCGTACGCCGAAGAACTGCGAGTAGAACGCGAACCGCACGATCAGACCGGCGATGACCCCGAGGAAGGACGCGACGGTGATCACGGCGACGTCCTTGTGCGCCACGTGCGACAGCTCGTGAGCGAGGACGCCCTCCAGCTCGTCGGGCTCCAGTCGTCGCAGTAGCCCGGTGGTCACGCACAGCACCGCGTGATCGGCGTTCCGCCCGGTCGCGAACGCGTTCGGCATCTCCAGGTCGGAGACGGCGACGAGCGGGTTGGGCATGTCGGCCACCGCGGACAGCCGGTCGACGACCCCGTGCAGCTGGGGGTACTCCTCGCGCTCCACGATCCGCCCGCGCATCGCGTACAGCGCGATCCGGTCGGAGAACCAGTACTGCGCCCCCAGGAACGCCGCCGCGATCACCACGACCAGCACCCAGGACTTCAGCAGGACGATCAGCGCGGCGACGAACGCCAGGTACAGCAGTCCGAGGAGAAAGAGTGTGACTGTCATCCGCGCGGTCAGTCGCCGATCGCTCTGGAACCGGCTCTGCATCTGCATCACCCCGCACTAAGGCACCCGTCCCGCTGTCCAGTGTGCACCTGCGGATGCCCATGAAGCGGTTCCGATCAGCCCTAGGAGGTGCAAAGGCCACCGGTGAGATCGGCACCCCATTTCGTCCAAGATGCTGAGTGGTCGAAGGGCGGCTAGCCTTTAATGGCGGTTGGCCCTTCATAAGGCGAATAGACCTTATGAACGGACCAGCCCGAAATGAACAGAGCCGCAATCCGGGGGTACACCGGCTGTCGGCGAGATCCCCATCCACCGGGGGCCGACAGCCCAATGTCATGGACGCGTCGGCGGCTTACGTGTCCTCGCACTCAGGCGACACCGCGCCGGACTTTCCGCTGCGGCCCGGCCATCTGCCATCCGTCTCGTGCCTCGGAAAGACCGCACGGGAGGGTGGAAGGAGGATTCACCCATGAAGGCACAACGCGCGAGGCGTCTCTTCGCGGTATCTGCCGTCGGCGTTCTGATGGCCGGGGGCGCCGCGATCGGCGCAGCAGGTACGGCCTCGGCAGCCGCTCCGGCCCAAGCCCCCACCCAAGTCACCACCCATGGCTGTTCCAACTGGGGTGGCCGTGGCTTCGTGAGCAACTGTGGCTTCGGCTTCAACAACGGCTTCAACAACGGCTTCGGCTTCAACAACGGCTTCGGCAACGGCTTCGGTGGTGGAGTCGTGGTCATTCTGGTGTCCTGACGGAGCACGGCAGAGGGCCGCCACCTGAAGTGTTCCCAGGTGGCGGCCCTCAGCGTTGCGCCTGCTTTTCAGACGTCGGATTTCAGACGTCGGATTTCAGACGTCGAATTTTTAGACGTCGAAGTAGAGCTCGAACTCGTGCGGGTGCGGGCGCAGCTGGAGCGGGGCGATCTCGTTCGTGCGCTTGTAGTCGATCCACGTCTCGATCAGGTCGGGCGTGAAGACGTTGCCCTGGAGCAGGTACTCGTGGTCGGCCTCGAGGGCGCTGAGCACGGCCGGGAGCGAGGTCGGGACCTGCGCGACGCTCGCGTGCTCCTCGGGGGCCAGCTCGTAGAGGTCCTTGTCGATCGGCTCGGCCGGCTCGACCTTGTTCTTGATGCCGTCGAGGCCCGCGAGCAGCAGCGCCGAGAAGGCGAGGTACGGGTTGCCGGAGGAGTCCGGGGCGCGGAACTCGACGCGCTTGGCCTTCGGGTTCGAGCCGGTGATCGGGATACGCATCGCGGCCGAGCGGTTGCGCTGCGAGTAGACCATGTTGACCGGGGCCTCGAAGCCCGGGACCAGACGGTGGTACGAGTTCACCGTCGGGTTGGTGAAGGCCAGCAGCGACGGGGCGTGCTTGAGGATGCCGCCGATGTAGTAGCGGGCGGTGTCCGAGAGGCCCGCGTAACCGGCCTCGTCGTAGAACAGCGGGTCGCCATTGGCCCACAGCGACTGGTGGACGTGCATGCCCGAGCCGTTGTCACCGAAGATCGGCTTCGGCATGAAGGTCGCGGTCTTGCCGTTGCGCCAGGCGACGTTCTTCACGATGTACTTGAAGAGCTGGAGGTCGTCGGCCGCGGCGAGCAGCGTGTTGAACTTGTAGTTGATCTCGGCCTGGCCGGCGGTGCCCACCTCGTGGTGCTGGCGCTCGACCTGGAGGCCGGAGTTGGCCAGCTCCAGGGAGATCTCGGCACGCAGGTCGGCGAAGTGGTCGACCGGCGGGGTCGGGAAGTAACCGCCCTTGTAGCGGACCTTGTAGCCGCGGTTGTCCTCGATCGCACCGGTGTTCCAGGCGCCGGCCTCGGAGTCGATGTGGTAGAAGGACTCGTTCTCCGCGGTCTTGAAGCGCACGCTGTCGAAGACGTAGAACTCGGCCTCGGGGCCGAAGTACGCGGTGTCGGCGATGCCGGTCGACGCGAGGTAGGCCTCGGCCTTCTTCGCCACGTTGCGCGGGTCACGGGAGTACTGCTCGCCCGTGATCGGGTCGTGGATGAAGAAGTTGATGTTGACCGTCTTGTCGCGGCGGAAGGGGTCGACGCGCGCGGTGGACAGGTCGGCGCGGAGCGCCATGTCGGACTCGTGGATGGCCTGGAAGCCGCGGATCGAGGAGCCGTCGAAGGCCAGCTCCTCGGCCGGGTCGAAGGCCTCCGCCGGAATCGTGAAGTGCTGCATCACGCCCGGCAGGTCGCAGAACCGGACGTCGACGAACTTGACGTCCTCGTCCGCGATGTACTTCTTGGCCTCGTCGGCGTTCTGGAACATCCAGCTCCTCCTACTCCCGACCATGTCCGACCGGGGTGGTAGTTCGTTCGTGCGGCCAGTGCGGTGGCACACGCTGGACCCGACCATAGGGACGGGGGATTTCTCAAGCATGACCCATTTGTTTCGCCGAAGTTAACCGGCTCGGGTTCAACAGCAGCCTACGCACACCCCGCCATCCCTGGCGCATATGAGGGCGCAGTACCGTGGACGGGTGGACAACAGGCAAGTAATCGGATCGTGGCTCTCCGGCCCCCGCGAGGCCGCGGAACAAGCCGGGGCCGACTTCGGCTACCGGGGCGAACAGCTCGGTCTGCCGGAGGAGGGGCCGGGTTCGATCGCCCGCCCGGGCCGCCGCTTCGGCGCCCTCGCCGTCGACTGGGGCCTGTGCCTCTTGATCGCATACGGCCTGCTCACCCACGGCTACAACCAGACGACCGGCAACTGGGCGCTGCTCGTCTTCCTCGGGCTCGGCTTCCTGACGGTCGGCACGGTGGGCTTCACCCCGGGCAAGCGCCTGTTCGGTCTGCGGGTGGTCGCCGAGGGCACGGGCCGCGTGAACCCGCTCCGCGCCGTCGTGCGCACGGTCCTGCTGTGCCTCGCGATCCCGGCCCTGATCTGGGACCGCGACGGCCGGGGCCTGCACGACCGGCTGGCCCGCACGGTCGAGGTCAGAATCTGACCGTTCCGGTACGACGACGGCCGTTCCGGTATGACGACGGCCGTTCCGCGTATGGCGACGGCTGTTCCGCGTACGACGACGCCCGCTCCACGTACGACGAAGGATCTCCGTAGCACGAATGATCTCCGTACGACGAAGGGGGCGCCCGGATTTCTCCGGGCGCCCCCTTCGTCGTACGAGCTCATGTGCGAGGGAGGTCAGCGGGCCTTCGGCCCACCGCGCGGCATGCGCATCCCCTTCGGCATCGGACCCTTCGGCAACGGCATGTTGCTCATCAGGTCGCCCAGCGCGCGCAGCCGGTCGTTGGTCGCGGTGACCTGCGGGCCGGTCAGGACGCGCGGGAACTTCAGCAGGGTCGTACGGAGCTTCTTCAGCTCCACCTGGCCCTCGCCGGTGCCCACGAGCACATCGTGCACCGGGACGTCCGCCACGATCCGCGCCATCTTCTTCTTCTCGGCGGCCAGCAGGCTCTTCACCCGGTTCGGGTTGCCCTCGGCCACCAGGACGACGCCCGCCTTGCCGACCGCCCGGTGCACCACGTCCTGGCTGCGGTTCATCGCCACCGCCGGAGTCGTCGTCCACCCCCGGCCGATGTTGTCGAGCACGGCCGCGGCCGCGCCGGGCTGGCCCTCCATCTGCCCGAAGGCGGCGCGCTCGGCCCTGCGTCCGAAGACGATCGCCGACGCGAGGAAGGCGAGCAGGAGGCCGAGAATGCCGAGATAGTACGGGTGGCCGATCAAGAAGCCGATCGCGAGGAAGACACCGAAGGTGATGATTCCGACAGCCGCGAGTACAAGACCGATCTTTGAGTCGGCCTTGCGGGTCATCTTGTAAGTGAGAGCGATCTGCTTGAGTCGCCCCGGGTTCGCAGCGTCCGCTGCGGGTTCCTTCCTCGCCATGCCACGAAGTCTACGTGGCCCGGCAAGCGCCGACGACGGCAGCACCGGCGAAGCGGCGGCTACGGACGCGTCGACACCGCTTCCAGCACGCGCTGCGCCTCGACCCGGTCCTTGGCACGGCGGCGGTCCTCCTGGACCGACGTCCAGGCATTGCGACGGGCGGTGCGCTGGCCGCCGCTCATGAGCAGCGACTCGACGGCACGGAGTGCATCGGTGAACGACGGAATGGCGGTGGCGCGTACGGGCGCGGCCTGCATGATGGAGGTCCCCCCTCGGGATGGCGGCGCTGGCTGGGGCTCTACGTGGCGTAAGAGCAGGGTCACTGATTGGTGTTACCAGGGCGTGACCGACCGGTCAAACACCCATGAAGCCTTGATGCGCGGCCCATGGACGCCGACGCGGTCCCGGCACCGTCCCCATCTGCGGGGACGGCCGGGACCGCGTCGAATGCGCCATTACCGGAGGTAGATGCTTGTGCGCAGATTCACACGCTCTTGTGGCACCGAGTGCCACAGCGGGGTGTGCCCGGCGTCTCAGACCGCCTGCGAGGCGACCTGCGCACCGCCCTGCGGAGCGGCTGACTGACGCAGCTCCATGGCCATCTGGTACAGGCGGCCGGCCCGGTACGAGGAGCGGACCAGCGGGCCCGACATGACACCGGAGAAGCCGATCTCCTCGGCCTCCTCCTTGAGTTCCACGAACTCGTGCGGCTTGACCCAGCGCTCCACGGGGTGGTGGCGCACGGAGGGGCGCAGGTACTGCGTGATCGTGATGAGCTCGCAGCCCGCGTCGTGCAGCTGCCGGAGCGCCTCGCTGACCTCTTCGCGGGTCTCACCCATGCCGAGGATGAGGTTCGACTTCGTGACCAGACCGTAGTCCCGGGCCTCCGTGATGACCTTCAGGGAGCGCTCGTAGCGGAAGCCGGGGCGGATGCGCTTGAAGATCCGCGGGACCGTCTCGACGTTGTGCGCGAAGACCTCGGGGCGCGCGGAGAAGACCTCGGCCAGCTGGTCGGGCTCGGCGTTGAAGTCGGGGGCGAGCAGCTCGACCTTGGTGCGGCCGGCCTCGCGGCCCGCCGTCTGCGCGTGGATCTGGCGGACCGTCTCCGCGTACAGCCAGGCGCCGCCGTCCTCGAGGTCGTCGCGGGCGACGCCCGTGATCGTGGCGTAGTTCAGGTCCATCGTGACGACGGACTCACCGACGCGGCGCGGCTCGTCGCGGTCGAGGGCCTCGGGCTTGCCGGTGTCGATCTGGCAGAAGTCGCAGCGCCGGGTGCACTGGTCGCCGCCGATGAGGAAGGTGGCCTCGCGGTCTTCCCAGCACTCGTAGATGTTGGGACAGCCCGCCTCCTGGCAGACCGTGTGCAGCCCCTCGCTCTTCACGAGGTTCTGCATCTTCGTGTATTCGGGACCCATTTTCGCCCGGGTCTTGATCCACTCGGGCTTGCGCTCGATGGGGGTCTGGGCGTTCCGGACCTCCAGGCGCAGCATCTTGCGTCCGTCGGGTGCGACTGCGGACACATCGGCTCCCTGTAGCTTCGATTCTTCGGCGTACACCAGGGTACGCCCGTGCGGTTCCTGGTCCCCGGGGTGGGCAACCTTGGGGAACGCGGGTGCATTCCCCCGGGGTCAGGCCGAGGCCCGTTCCACCTCGCGCGGCTTCAGGTCCGCGTTCTCCAGTACGTCCCGCAGGTGCTTCTCCGCGACCGGCAGGACCTCGCCGATGGTGACCTCGCGGCCCAGCTCGTACGCGAGGGACGTCACGCCCGCGTCGCGGATCCCGCACGGGATGATCTTGTCGAAGGAGGACGTGTCCGGATTCACGTTCAGGGCGAAACCGTGCATGGTGACGCCCTTGGCGACGCGGATGCCCATGGCGCAGATCTTGCGGTCCTCGCGGCGCTGGCCGGCGTTGGAGGGGGCGTACTCGGGGCCGTTGAGGCGGGGGTCGAACTCGTCGTCGGCCAGGCGGGGGTCGAAGTCGAGGGAGAGGCCGCCGAGGCTGGGGCGCTGCTCCACCGGGTCGCCGAGGACCCAGACGCCCGCCCGGCCCTCCACGCGGCTGGTGGCCACGCCGAACTCCGCGCAGACGCGGATCATGACCTCTTCGAGGCGGCGGAGGTGGGCGACGACGTCGACCGGGCGCGGCAGTTTCTGGATCGGATACCCGACGAGCTGGCCCGGGCCGTGCCAGGTGATCTTGCCGCCGCGGTCCACGTCGACGACGGGGGTGCCGTCGAGGGGCCGCTCGTTGTCCGCCGTACGCCGGCCCGCCGTGTAGACCGGCGGGTGCTCCAGGAGCAGACAGGTGTCGGGGACCTCGTCCAGGAAACGGGCGGCATGCACACGGCGCTGCTCGTCCCAGGCCGCCTGGTACTCGACGGCCTCGGCACCGAATCCCATGTGGACGAACCGCAACTCACTCACGGCAAGCGCCTCCCTAGAAGCCCTCAGAACCCTTGTAAGGCACGTAACGCGCCCACGCCACTGTACGTCCGGCCGATGTCCGTCAGCCCGACGGTCAATCCTCACACGATCGGATGAATGGACGCCGAAGCGTGCGATCACGTGCTTACCCTCCGCTACATTCGCGCCGTCACCCCAGGCCATAAGGGCTGTTCGCAGGCGATCCGGGCACGCGGCAAGGTCGCTGCGCGGATCGAAAGGCAGGAGACCGCACCGCAGATGACGGAACGACCCGCGCAGCGCACCCCCAACCGACAGCTCGCCGCGCTCATCGCAGAAGCGGGGTTCTCCAACGCAGGTCTCGCCCGTCGCGTGGACCAGCTCGGCCTCGAACACGGCCTGGACCTCAGATACGACAAGACCTCGGTGACGAGGTGGCTGCGCGGGCAGCAGCCCCGGGGCACCACCCCCGCACTCATCGCCGAGGTGTTCACCCGCCGCCTCGGCCGCCGGCTCACCGCCCAGGACCTGGGCCTCGACGCGTGCGCCCCCGTCTACGCGGGCCTGGAGTTCGCCGCGACGCCCGAAGAGGCCATCGACATCGTCGGCGGGCTGTGGCGCAAGGACTCCGGCAGCCACGCCGAGCTGCGCAAGATCGCGTTCACCCCGGCCGGGCTCGTCGTGCCCAGCCGGGACTGGCTGATCGGCCGCGCCGACGACCGGGTCGGCCGCGGCGATCCGCCCGCCGCCCGGGTGCCCGCGCAGGGCCGGCCCGCGGTGCCCCGCCAGCGCAGCCAGACCGAGCGCGGCCCCGGCCAGAAGGTCACCGGCGGCGACATCGCCGCGCTGCGCTCGGTGGGCGAGCTGTTCCGGGCGCTCGACCACGCGTACGGCGGCGGCCACGCCCGCCAGGCCCTGGTCCGCTATCTGGAGCACGAGGCCGAGCCGATGCTGCGCGGCACGTACGGCGAGCAGACCGGGCGCCGCCTGTTCGCCGCCGCCTCCGACCTCACCCGGCTCGCCGGCTGGACCTCGTACGACATCGGCGCGCACGGGCTCGCCCAGCGGTACTTCGTCCAGGCGTTGCGGCTGTCCCAGGCGGCCGGGGACCGGGCGTACGGCTCGTACGTCCTGGTCACCATGAGCCGCCAGGCCGTCTACCTCGGGCACGGCCGGGAGGCCGTCCAGCTCGCACGGGTGGCCCAGCAGGGGGTCGGGGCGTCGGCGCCGCCCGTGGTGCAGGCGCTGCTGCACTCCGTGGAGGCGCGCGGGCACGGGGTGCTGGGGGAGGTACGGGCCTGCACGGCGTCCCTGGTGCGTGCCGAGCGGTCGCTGGAGGCGGCCCGCCCCGGCGACGAAGTCCCTTACTGGGCACGGTTCTTCGACGAGGCGCAGCTCGCCGACGAGTTCGCGCACTGCCACCGGGACCTCCAGCAGTTCCGGGCCGCGGCACAGCACGCGGAGCGCTCGCTGCAACTGCGTGCGCCGGGGTACGCCCGCAGCCGGCTCTTCTGCCGCGTCGTGCTCGCCACGGCCCGGCTCGGGCTCGGAGAGCTGGACCAGGCCTGCCTGCTGGGCGCGGAGGCGGCCGGGCAGGCGGCGGAGATGCGGTCGGTACGGGCCATCGAGTACGTCCGCGACTTCGAGCGCCGCCTGGAGCCGTACCGGGACGCGGCGCCCGTACGCGGGTACCGGGACCGGGTGACGGCGTTGCAGTAGCCGGTCGGGGGCGTCTCCGTGGCCGGCCAGGGAGTTGCGGTGGCCGGCCAGGGAGTTGCGGTGGCCGGGCGGGGCGTTGCGGTGGCCGGCTGGGGCGGACGGGGGGCGCCCGGTGGGGGACGGGCGCCCCCGTCCGCTCAGGCCGCCGTCTCGAGCGGCTCCTCCAGTGAGGTCTGGCCTGCCCCCACATCCGTGAGCAGGGCGTGGGCGGCGCGGCGGCCGGAGCGGAGCGCGCCCTGGACCGTGCTGGTGTCGCGGTGGTCGCCGCAGATGTACAGGCCCGCGAGCAGGCGTACGGGGCGGCGCGGATCGTGCGGCGGGGGCATCGCCGGGACCGCCTCGGAGTCGTGGTGGATCGCGAGGAGCTCCCAGCGGGCGGTCGACGTCCGGTAGAGCCGGGCCAGTTGGGCCCGGACCGCCGCCTCCAGCCGGTCCGGCGGCGGGGGCGTACCGAGGACCGTCGAGGAGACGAGCGCGCGGCCGGCCGGGGCCCTGCTCGGGTCGACCCGGCTGATGACCGCGGTGTGCGCCACCGGGCCGCCGCGCTCGGCGTCGAGGACGAGGGCCGGGTCGCCGAGCGGCGGCTCGTCGGTCGTGTGGTGCAGGACCGTCACCGGGTGGAAGCCGGGGACGCGCAGGCCCGGGAGCAGCCGGGCGGCGGCCCGGGCGCCGGTGGCCAGCAGAACGGCCCGACAGCGGAGTTCGCCGTGGTCCTTCGTCGTGACGGAGGTGGTGGAGACCGCCGTGACGCGCACACCCGTGTGGACGGTGCCCGGCGGGAGCGTGGCCGCGAGCAGCTCCGGAAGAACGTCGGCGCCGCCCTCCGGGACACACAGCCGGCCCGTCACGAAGGCACGCAGGGCCAGGTCGGCGCAGCGGCTGGAGGTCTCCAGGGCCGGGTCGCACAGGAGTGCGGCGAGCAGGGGGCGCAGAAAGCCGTCGATCGTGCGGGGCGGAAGGCCGAGGGCCGACAGGGCCCGGGCGGCCGGGAGTTCGGGGCGGGACAGCAGCCGGTCGGGCGGGGTGGCGGCGAGCCGGGCGAGTGCGCCGGCCAGCCGGGACTGGCCGACGGGACTGCCCAGCAGGCCCGGGCGGGAGGCACCTTGGGTGCGGGGGGCGCGCGGTGTGCGCTGCTGTCGGGGGGCGCTTGCGAGGGCGCGCGCAGCGGTGAGTGCGCCCCTTGCGCTCCGGGGTGTGCCGGGCTCCCCGACGCGGTGGAGGTGGCCGTCGCTGTGGACCAGCACGCCGGGGGAGAACTCCCGCAGGGGCAGGGCGTCCAGGCCGGGGGTGCTGCGGAGTTCCGGATACGCGGTGGAGAGCAACTGGCCCATGCGGTCCAGCCGGAAGCCGTCCACCTTCTCCGTCGACATGCGGCCGCCGACGTTCGGCGCGGCCTCCAGGACGGCGGTGGTGAGGCCTGCCCTGGTCAGATGGTGGGCGGCGGCGAGTCCCGCCGCCCCGGCTCCCACGATGACGACGTCCGCGGGTTGTACATCCGCGGTGTACGCACTTGCTTGGTGCACCGACTCAAGCACGTGGCCCCTCCTCGAGGTCGCGCGGCTGCTGGGAACGTCATGCCCCCAACAGGCTTCTGGAATACCCGAGTTCGGCATGAGGGTAGGTGGGCGCCGCCGGGTCGGGGGAGTGGCGCGGGAGCCTCGCACGGAGGCACGGGGTGTCACGGCGTGCGCCTGCGGCCGGCCGCCCGTCGAGGGCGTGTCGTGGTGGGACGCGGTCCGCTTCCGCGACGCCCTGTCCGAACGGGCGGGACCGACCCCCGCGTATCGCCCGCACACCGATGCCGAAGACACCGAGAGTGCCGACCGGGACGTCATGGACCGGATCGACGACGTGGGGTTCGGTGTCGCGGTCCCGGCCGGCCCAGGGCCTGCCCGCCGGACGGGCCCTGGGTTCCGTCAGCGCAGCGCCGAGCGGAGGGTCTCCTCGATGCCAGGGAACGCGAAGGCGAAGCCCGATTCCAGCAGACGGGCCGGCAGCACCCGCTGGCTGCCCAGGATGTCGCCCGCCATGTCGCCGAGCGCCGCGCGGAGCACCGGCGCCGGGGCCGTGAAGAGCGTCGGGCGGTGCAGGACCCGGCCCATCGCCGCCGTGATCTCCGCGTTGGTCAGCGGCGTCGGCGCCGTCAGGTTCACCGGCCCCGACAAGGACGCCGTATCGATGACATGGCGGATCGCCGCGACCTCGTCGTGCAGGGAGATGTAGCTCCAGTACTGACGGCCGTCGCCCATACGGCCGCCGAGACCCGCCTTGAAGAGCGGAAACAGCCTGCCCCACGCACCGCCCCCGGCGGCCACCACCAGGCCGGTCCGGGTGAACACCGTACGGACGCCGGCCTCCTGGGCCGGCTCGGCCGCCTCCTCCCACTCCACGCACAGGGCGGGCAGGAAGCCGTCACCGGGCGGCGCCGTCTCGTCCACCGCCCGGTCGCCCGTGTCGCCGTAGAAGCCGATCGCACTGCCGCTGACGAAGACCGCCGGCGGCTCGTCGAGCGAGGCGATCGCCTCGGCCAGCGTCGCGGTGCCCAGCACCCGGCTGGAGCGGATCGTCTGCTTGTACGCGTCCGTCCACCGCCGCGAGGCGACGCCCGCCCCGGCCAGATTGACCACCGCGGCACACCCCACGAGCCCGGCCGAGTCGATCCGCTGTTCCCCGGGATCCCAGCGGACCTCGTTCTTCCCGCGCGGCGCCCGCCGTACGAGCCGTACGACCTCGTGGCCGTCCGCCGTGAGCGAGCGCGCCAGAGCCGAACCGATCAGCCCGGACGCACCGGCGATCGCGACGCGGGAACCGGGAGGAAGCGGCGCATCGGAGTTCATGGGTCCATCCTGCCGGGTGAGCGGGGAAATCGCCGGGACGGCCACCGTTCGGCCGCCGTACAGTGATCCTCATGCCGGATCCGCACATACGCTTCGCGACCCACGACGACGAGGACGGGCTCGCCCGGCTGGACCGAGTCACCTGGTCCACGCTGCACGCCGTCCAGCCCCGCCCGCAACCGCCGTACGACCCCTTCTACAGCGACCGGTTCGGCCCCCGCGACCACCTCGTGGCCGAGCTGGGCGGACGCCTGGCCGGCTACATCCGGCTGGGGTACCCGACCCCCCTCGCCGCCAACTCCCACGTCCGGCAGATCCAGGGGCTCGTCGTCGCCGAGGAGGCACGCGGGGCGGGCGTCGGCCGGGCACTCCTGCGGGCCGTCCAGGAGCACGCCGCGCGGCAGGGCGCACGCCGCATCTCGCTGCGCGTGCTCGGGCACAACACCCCCGCCAGGAAGCTCTACGAGTCGGAGGGGTTCGAGGTGGAGGGGATCCTGCCGGAGGAGTTCCTGCTGGACGGGCAGTACGTGGACGACGTCCTCATGGGGCGTGCTCTGCGACCCGCGGTCCCGCGCTCATGAGGTGACCAGGTCGCCCGTGCCCACCGGATCCGTCGCGGCCGCCGCGCGCCGCGCGTCGTCGCTCACCTCGTCCGCCGTCAGCACATACCCCGTCTCGTTGTCCGAGGTGGAGCGCGCGAACACGACGCCGTACACCCGGCCGTCCGTGGTCAGCAGCGGTCCGCCCGAGTTGCCGGGGCGGACCGTGGAGCGGATCGAGTAGATCTCGCGGGTGACGGTGTCCGAGTTGTAGATGTTCTGGCCGGTCGCGTTGATCCGGCCCGCGACCGTGGCCGCCTGGAGGTCGAGGCCGCCGTCCTGCGGATAACCGGCCACGACCGCCGAGCCGCCCCGCGCCGCGCTGTCGTCGAAGCGCAGCACCGGCGCCTTCAGCTCCGGGACGTACAGCACCGCCACGTCCTTGTTCGGGTCGAAGAGCACCACGCGGGCCTCGTACGCCCGCCCGACCCCGCCCACGCGGACGGTCGGCTCGTCGATGCCCGCCACCACATGGGCGTTCGTCATCACGTGCTGCCCCGCGTACACGAAGCCGCTGCCCTCGCGGCCCTGGCTGCCCGCGATGCCCTCGACCTTCACGGTGGACAGCTTCGCGGCGTTCGTCGCGGCCGGCGTGACGCTGTCCCCGGAGGGCTTGGCGACACCCGTCGTCGGCTCGTTCTCGAACGGGTTGAAGACCTGCGGGAAGCCGGCCTGCGTGAGCGCCGACGTCGCGCGCGAGAACCAGGTGGGGGTGGTGTCCGGCATCGTGTTCTGCACCGCGCCCAGCAGCGCCGAATTGCGGATCGACGTCGTGATCATGCTCGTCGAGGAGGCGCCCAGGACGCTCGCCGCCACCCAGGCGACCAGCAGCACGGCGACCGTGTTCGCGGCGGCCCCGCCCACTCCGTCGGCCACCCGCAGCGGCCCGCGGTCCAGCTCGCGGCGCAGCCGCAGCGCGAGCCTGCCCGCCAGCTCGTGCCCGACCACGGCGGGCGCGAGGACCGTCAGCACGGCCGTCAGCGTCGCCGCCGACGTGCCCGGTGTCACCAGCTTCATCACCCACGGCAGGATCCATACGCCGACGACGGCGCCGCCCACGAAACCGGCCAGCGAGACACACCCGGCGACCAGCCCGCGCCGGTAGCCGGACGCCGCGTAGGCCAGGATCACCAGCAACAGCAGGAAGTCGAGCAGGTCCACGGGGCCGCCTTTCTCTTGGGCCCCTTAGTACGCGCAGGGCGGGCCCAGTGATCAGGCACGCACACGCGGAGCCCGCCGAACCGGTCACGCATGCGTGGACCTGTAAAAACGTCCCGGACCAGGGCAATGGTTCCGCCGGGTGGCACAGCGCACATCGCGGCGGGCCGGGACCGGCGCCAGGGTGAGGGCATGCGTGTGTTGCGAGGTGCGCGGCGGGTCCTGGGCCGGGTACGCGTTCCGGTACGAATTCCACAGGTGCCAGGACCGGGTGGCGCGCGCCGTTCGCCGTGGCTGCGGCGCACGGCCCTCGTCGCGCTGGCCTGTGGGCCCGGTCTCGCCGCCGTCCTGGCGCTGGTGCTGTGCGCGGCAGGTGTCGACCGCACGGTGGCCGCGCACCCGGCGCCCGTCGTCGGCCGCCCCGCGCCGGCGCACACCACCGCCCGGCCGCCCATCGTGCCCCGCTCCCGCTGGATCGACGACCGCACGCACAAGCAGCCGCCGCCGCGCTACGACGACAAGGTCGTCGCGGTCTTCGTGCACCACACCGACTCGCCCAACACCTACGACTGCGCCGACGCACCCCGCATCATCCGCTCCCTGTACGCGGGCCAGATCGGCCCCCGGCAGTGGGACGACCTCGGCTACAACTTCGTCGTCGACCGCTGCGGCACGATCTACGAGGGCCGCGCGGGCGGCGTCGACCGGGCCGTCACCGGCGCCCACGCCCAGGGCTTCAACCACCGCACCGCGGGGATCGCGGCGCTCGGCACCTTCACCGAGGGCACGCCGGTACCGCGGGCGGTGACCGACGCCATCGCCGCGCTCGCCGCCTGGAAACTCGGCCTCGCGGACGTCGACCCGCGCTCCCGCGTCCGCCTCGTCTCCACCAGCGGCCAGAGCCGGTACGCCGCCGGCACCATCGCCACACTGCCTGTCCTGTCCGGCCACAACGACGGCTTCCCGACGACCTGCCCCGGCGCGGCCCTCACCGCCCACCTCCCGGCACTCCGGCAGGCGGCCGCGCGGCTCCAGGGCCGGACCTAGCTCACAGGTACGCCACAGGCGGCGCGAAGCGTTCTCAGATCCCGGCCTCCTACGGTCTTCGCAGAAGCCGACCGGAGGTGGGGATCATGAGCAGCAGCCGTACACGCACCACGGAGCAGGCGGGCGGATGGACCAAGGCCGCGCGCAGCCCGTGGACGGTGGTCTGCGCGGTGGCGACGGTCGTCCTCGGCCCGGGCGCGGTCACCGCGTCCGCCCTCGACCAGGCCAACGCCGCGCCCTTGCACCACGCCGTCCGGGCCGACCATGCCCAGGCGTACATCCCCGCGGACCTCAGCCGGCGCCGAGCGGCCTGACCCGCGGGGCGTTCCGCCGGGCCGGAGCGCGGGGTCAGCCCTTGAAGCGCTCCCACAGCCGGGGATAGCGCTCGGCGAGCTCCGACTCGTTCTCCAGGTTCATCGGGGTTCCGGCGGGCTCGGGCGCCGCCGGCGGAATGCCCAGGTCGGGAGCGACGACGCCGGTGAGCTGCTCGTACGCCTCGTCCGCCGCGTACCCCAGCTCCTCGCCGTCGCCGTCCAGCTCCTCGTCGAACTCGTCCAGGAGCTCGGCGAGGGAGTCCGGGTCGTGCACGGCGCCCTCGAACACCTCCCGGCCCTGACCGATCAGCCAGCAGCGGAAGAAGTCGAAGGCGTCGTCGCTGGCTCCGTCGAGCAGTACCCAGGCGGCGCCCCAGAGGTCCCACCGGTAGGCGCGGTTGTAGCGGGACTCGAAGTGGCGGGCGAAGTCGAGCACCGAGTCCGGGTCCATCCGGACGAGCCGTTCCACGAGCAGGTCGGCGTGGTCCTCGGGGTCGCCGTCGGCGGCCTCGCGGGTCGTGTCCACCAGCTCCCAGAACTCCGTCTCGTCCATCACGGCTCAAGCATCGGTCCTGGAGGGGAGGGACGCACGCGGAGTGCCGCAGATCGCCGGGCGTGACCATGCCGATGGCGGACGTGCCCCCCTCGCGGGCGGCGCCGCTACCGGTACAGCTCCGCCTGCCGGGCCGCGTCCCCCGCGAACCGTTCCCGCAAGGTCACCGGAGACAGCACCTCCGCCTCGGCGCCCAGGGCGGTCAACTGGCTGTGGGCCACCTCCTCCGACTCCACGGGGAGCGTGACGGTCACCCAGCCCCGCTCGTCGGGCTCGCCGCACGTCTGCCGGGCCAGGCGCACGGACGCCGGATCAAGGGCGGACGGCAGTCTCCGCAGCCCCAGGGCCGACAGCCGCACCACCACCTCCGCCCGCAGGAGGGACCGCGCGAACCGCTCGGCCTGTTCCTCCCAGAAGCCGGGCAGGTCGAAGTCCTCGTCCCGCCCGAAACGCTCCCCGTCGGCGGCGACCGCCGTGAACCGGTCGATCCGGTACACCCGGAAGGACCCCGGCTCCGGCACGCGTGCGCATAGGTACCAGACCCCCGCCTTCAGCACGAGCCCGTACGGCTCCAGCTCCCGCTCCACACCGGTGTCCCCGTGCCGGTAGCGCGCGGTGATCCGGCGGTCGTCCCACACCGCCTGGGCCACCGCGGGCAGCAGCTCGGGCGTATCGGGCTCCTTGAACCAGCCGGGCGCGTCCACATGGAACCGCTGCGCCGCCGTCCGCGAGGCGTCCCGCAGGGACGGAAGAAGCGCGGCGGACACCTTCAGCCGGGCCGCGGAGGCCGCGTCCTCGAGGCCCATCTCCCGCAGCGCCCCCGGCACCCCCGAGAGGAACAGCGCCTCGGCCTCGCTCCGGGCCAGCCCCGTCAGCCGCGTCCGGTACCCGCCGACCAGCCGGTAGCCCCCGGCCCGCCCCCGGTCCGCGTACACCGGCACCCCGGCCTCGGACAGCGCCTGCGCGTCCCGCGTGACCGTCCGCTCGGACACCTCCAGCTCCCGCGCCAGCTCGGCGCCGGTCATGGTGGGCCGGGACTGGAGCAACAGCACCATTTTGATCAGCCGGGCAGCGCGCATACGTTCATGATGCCGGGCCCCACCGACAGCGAAGGGGTACGGCGGTCGCCGTACCCCTTCACCGAACGAACGTCAGGAACTGAAGGCCCTACAGGCCGTAGCGCTCCCGCGCCTCCTTCACCGCCGTGGCCTTGACCTCGCCGCGCCTGGCGAGCTGGGCCAGGGCCGCGACGACGATCGACTCCGCGTCCACGCCGAAGTGACGGCGGGCCGCGTCACGGGTGTCGGAGAGGCCGAAGCCGTCCGCACCGAGCGACGAGTAGTCCTGCTCGACCCACTGCGCGATCTGGTCCGGGACCTGACGCATGTAGTCGGAGACCGCGAGCACCGGGCCCTCGGCGCCGTGCAGCGCCTGGCGGACGAACGGCACCCGCTCCTCGCCGCGCAGCAGCGCCGCGTCGGCCTCGAGCGCGTCGCGCCGCAGCTCGGTCCAGGAGGTCGCGGACCACACGTCGGCGGCCACACCCCACTCCTCGGCGAGCAGCCGCTGCGCCTGAAGCACCCAGTGGATCGCCGTGCCGGAGCCCAGCAGCTGGATGCGCGGGGCGTTGGCGGCGGGGGACAGGTCCGCCGACTCGGCCGTGTTGAAGCGGTACAGGCCCTTGACGATGCCCTCGTCGATGCCGAGGCCGGCCGGCTTCGCGGGCTGCGGCACCGGCTCGTTGTAGACGGTGAGGTAGTAGAAGACGTTCGGGTCCTCGCCCGGGGCCGCCTCGCCGTACATACGGCGCAGACCGTCCTTGACGATGACCGCGATCTCGTACGCGAACGCCGGGTCGTACGTCAGCGCCGCCGGGTTGGTCGCGGCGATGACCGGCGAGTGGCCGTCCGCGTGCTGGAGGCCCTCACCCGTCAGCGTCGTACGGCCGGCCGTCGCGCCGACCAGGAAGCCGCGGCCCAGCTGGTCGCCGAGCTGCCACATCTGGTCGGCCGTGCGCTGCCAGCCGAACATCGAGTAGAAGATGTAGAAGGGGATCATCGCTTCGCCGTGCGTGGAGTACGCGGTGGACGCGGCGATGAAGTCCGCCATGGAGCCGGCCTCGGTGATCCCCTCGTTGAGGATCTGGCCGTCCTTGGCCTCCTTGTAGTACATCAGCTGGTCGCGGTCGACCGGCTCGTACGTCTGGCCCTTCGGCGAATAGATGCCGAGGGACGGGAAGAGCGACTCCATACCGAAGGTACGGGCCTCGTCCGGCACGATCGGCACCCAGCGCCGGCCGGTCTGCTTGTCGCGGACCAGGTCCTTGACCAGCCGGACGAACGCCATCGTCGTCGCCACGTTCTGCGAGCCGGAGCCCTTGTCGAAGGACGCGAACGTCTTGTCGGCGGGGGCCGGCAGCGGGGCCAGCGGGTGCGTACGGCGGGCCGGGGCCGGGCCGCCGAGGGCCGCGCGGCGCTCCTGAAGGTAGCGGACCTCGGGGGAGTCGGCGCCCGGGTGGCCGTAGGGCACCACGCCGTCGACGAACTGGCTGTCGGAGATGGGCAGTTCCAGCAGGTCACGCATCTGCTTGAACTCGTCCGTCGACAGCTTCTTCATCTGGTGGTTGGCGTTCTTCGACGCGAAGCCCTCGCCGAGGGTGTGGCCCTTGACCGTCTGGGCCAGGATCACCGTCGGCGCGCCCTTGTGGGACACGGCCGCCCTGTAGGCCGCGTAGACCTTGCGCGACTCGTGACCACCGCGGGAGAGGTGGAAACACTCGAGGATCTTGTCGTCGCCGATCAGCTTCGCCATCTCGACGAGGGCCGGGTCGGCGCCGAAGAAGTCCTGGCGGATGTAGGCGGCGTCGCGGGTCTGGTACGTCTGCACCTGCGCGTCCGGTACCTCGCGCAGGCGGCGTACGAGGGCGCCCGTGGTGTCGAGCTGGAACAGCTCGTCCCAGGCCGAGCCCCACAGCGTCTTGACGACGTTCCAGCCGGCACCGCGGAACTGGGCCTCCAGCTCCTGCACGATCTTGAAGTTGGCGCGGACCGGGCCGTCGAGGCGCTGGAGGTTGCAGTTGATGACGAAGGTCAGGTTGTCCAGGCCCTCGCGGGAGGCCAGGGCGAGTGCCGCGGTCGACTCGGGCTCGTCCATCTCGCCGTCGCCGAGGAACGCCCACACGTGGGACTGCGAGACGTCCTTGATGCCGCGGCTGGTCAGGTAGCGGTTGAAGCGCGCCTGGTAGATCGCGGAGAGCGGGCCGAGGCCCATCGACACCGTCGGGAACTCCCACAGCCAGGGGAGACGGCGCGGGTGCGGGTACGACGGCAGACCGTTGCCGCCGGACTCCTGGCGGAAGTGGTCGAGGTGGTGCTCGGTCAGCCGGCCGTCGAGGAAGGCGCGGGCGTAGATGCCCGGGGAGGCGTGGCCCTGGATGTAGAGCTGGTCACCGGAACCGTCCGCCTCCTTGCCCCTGAAGAAGTGGTTGAAGCCGGTCTCGTACAGCCAGGCGGCGGAGGCGAAGGTGGCGATGTGGCCGCCCACGCCGTATTTGCTGCCCCGGGTGACCATCGCGGCCGCGTTCCAGCGGTTCCACGCGGTGATCCGGTGCTCCATCTCCTCGTCGCCGTCCACGACGGGCTCGGCGGAGGTGGGGATGGTGTTGACGTAGTCCGTCTCGAGCAGCTTCGGCAGCGCGATGCCGTTGCCCTCGGCGCGCTCCAGTGTGCGGCGCATCAAGTACGCGGCACGGTGCGGCCCGGCCGCCTGGGTGACGGCGTCCAGGGAGGCCTGCCACTCGGCGGTCTCCTCGGGGTCGCGGTCCGGGAGCTGGTCGAGCTCGCTCGGCTGGATTGCGGTGGGGTCGGTCATTGCGCCGCCTTCCGGATGCGGAGGGTGGGTGCCCTCGTCGGTAAGGGGTTGGGGTGCCCTTGGTCTTTGGCAGGACAGGGCGGCGGGCTCTGGTGAAAGCCCGTCGGTGACTTTAACCCCCTGATCGATGATCGATCAAAGGGTTGAGGGGCAAAACCTCTTGATTACGAGAAAGTAGGCACGGGGTGCCTCCGGGGCGGGCACCGGGTGCCTTGGAATCGAAGGGTTTCCGCAGGTGAGCGCATACGCGCTCAGAGTGCCACGGCGGCGGGGCGGCGGGGTGTCCGGCTCCGAGTCGCGGGCCGTGAGGTCACGCGGGGTCACGTGGGGTCACGGGGGGTTGCGCGGGGTCACGCTCGCGGAGCGCACCCGAGCACATGCGCCTTCACGAGTTCCGCGATCAGCGGGTCCCGGCGCCGGAAGGCGTCGACGAGGGCCTCGTGCTCCTCCGCGTACGACTGCTGCACCGTCCCCAGCCAGCGGATGGACAGGGCCGTGAAGACCTCGATGCCCAGGCCCTCCCAGGTGTGGAGCAGGACGGAGTTCCCCGCCGCCCGCACCAGTTCCCGGTGGAAGGCCACGGTGTGCCGCACCTGGGCGGTCCCGTCGGCGTGCCGGTCCGCCTCGTACAGCGCCGCGACGTGCGGTTCGAGGGCCGAGCAGTCCTCGGCCAGCCGCCCGGCCGCCAGCTCCGCCGCGATGGCCTCCAGACCGGCTCGTACGGGGTAGCTCTCCTCGAGGTCCGCGGCGGTCAGGTTGCGCACCCGTACGCCCTTGTTGGGCGCCGACTCGATCAGCCGCAGCGACTCCAGCTCGCGCAGCGCCTCCCGTACGGGGGTCTGGCTGACCTCCAGCTCCGTCGCGATCCGCCGCTCGACGATCCGCTCGCCCGGCTTCCAGCGCCCGCTGACGATCCCCTCCACGATGTGCTCGCGGATCTGTTCGCGCAGCGAGTGGACGACGGGCGCGGTCATGAAGGCTCCTTCGGACGGGGACTCGGCGGCCCCCTAGGGCGTTTGACGTTTAGACAATAAGGCCGGACCCGGCCGCGGGAAGGGCGCGCGGGGCGCTTTCATGCAGGTGAGACGAGACTTACACGCTCCCGGCAGGTGTCCCTCGGTACGGACCCGGTGCGGACCCATGACAACGCCCCTGCCCGGAAAGCTCCGGACAGGGGCGTCGCTACCAGCCGTACAGGCGATACGGGTTACAGGCCGAGCTCGACCTCGAACTCGCCCGCCTCCAGGATCGCCTTGACCGCGGTCAGGTAACGGGCCGCGTCGGCGCCGTCCACCAGACGGTGGTCGTAGGAGAGCGTCAGGTACGTCATGTCGCGGACGCCGATGACCGTACCCTCCTCCGTCTCGATGACGGCCGGGCGCTTGACCGTGGCACCGATGCCGAGGATCGCGACCTGGTTCGGCGGCACGATGATCGTGTCGAAGAGCGCGCCGCGCGAGCCGGTGTTGGAGATGGTGAAGGTCGCGCCGGACAGCTCGTCCGGGGTGATCTTGTTCGCCCGGACCTTGCCCGCCAGGTCGGCGGTGGCCTTGGCGATACCGGCGATGTTGAGGTCGCCCGCGTGCTTGATGACCGGGGTCATCAGGCCCTTCTCGGAGTCCACCGCGATACCGATGTTCTCGGTGTCGAAGTAGGTGATCGTGCCCTCGTCCACGTTGATCCGGGCGTTGACGGCCGGGTGGGCCTTCAGCGCCTGGGCCGCCGCCTTCACGAAGAACGGCATCGGGGAGAGCTTGACGCCCTCGCGGGCCGCGAAGGAGTCCTTCGCCTGCGCGCGGAGCTTCATCAGGCGGGTGATGTCCACCTCGACGACCGAGGAGAGCTGGGCCTGCTCGTGCAGGGCCTTCACCATGTTGTCGCCGATGACCTTGCGGATGCGGGGCATCTTGACGGTCTGGCCGCGGAGGGGGGAGACCTCCAGGGCCGGGGCCTTCTTCGCGGCGGCCGGAGCGGCGGCGGGCGCCGGAGCGGCGGCCTTCGCGGCCTCGGCGGCGGCGGTGACGTCCTGCTTGCGGATGCGGCCGCCGACGCCGGTGCCCTTGACGGTGGCCAGGTCGACGCCGTTCTCGGCGGCGAGCTTGCGCACCAGCGGGGTCACGTAGGCGCCGTCGTCACCGGAGGTCGCGGCGGGCGCCGCGGCCGGGGTGACGGGGGCCGGCGCCGGGGCGGCCGGGGCCTGCGGAGCGGCCGGGGCCGGAGCGGCCTGAGCCGGGGCGGCGGGCGCCGCGGGGGCGGCCTGAGCCGGGGCCGGGGCGGCCGGAGCCGGAGCCGGAGCGGCCGGAGCCGGGGCAGCCGGGGCGGGAGCCGGGGCGGCCGGGGCGGCGGCGGGCGCGGGCGCGGCCTGCGCCGGGGCGGCCGCCGGAGCGGCACCGGGCGCACCGATGACGGCGAGCTTCGCGCCGACCTCGGCCGTCTCGTCCTCGCCGACCACGATCTCGAGCAGCAGCGTGCCGGAGGCGGGCGCCGGGATCTCGGTGTCGACCTTGTCCGTGGAGACCTCGAGCAGCGGCTCGTCCTCCGAGACCTCCTCGCCGACCTCCTTCAGCCAGCGGGTGACGGTGCCCTCGGTGACCGACTCGCCCAGCGCGGGCAGGACGACGTCGGTGCCCTCGGCGCTGCCGGCGCCGGCGGCGGCCTCGGCGGTCGGGGCCGGCGCGGGGGCGGCCTGCTCGGTGGACGGGGTGGCCTGCGGCGCCGGCTCGGGAGCCGGCGGGGCGACCTGCTCGGCGGCCTGCTCGGCGGCCGGGGCCGGGGCGGCGGCGGGCGCGCCCGTGCCGTCGTCGATGACGGCCAGCTCGGCGCCGACCTCGACCGTCTCGTCCTCGGCGACCTTGATGGACGCGAGCACGCCGGCGGCGGGGGAGGGGATCTCGGTGTCGACCTTGTCGGTCGACACCTCGAGCAGCGGCTCGTCGGCCTCGACGCGTTCACCCTCGGCCTTCAGCCAGCGGGTGACAGTGCCCTCGGTGACGCTCTCGCCGAGCGCCGGAAGGGTTACGGAAACCGGCATGGTTTCTGTTGCTCCTTACAAATGGTGCGGAAGTCTGTGGTCGTCGTCGCGCCCAACTGTGACGCGGTGACTGGGTACAGCCGGTGGCTGAAGGTCAGCCGGCGACTGATCAGTCGTGCGAGTGCAGCGGCTTGCCCGCGAGGGCCAGGTGGGCCTCGCCCATCGCTTCGTTCTGCGTCGGGTGGGCGTGGATGAGCTGGGCGACCTCGGCCGGCAGCGCCTCCCAGTTGTAGATCAGCTGGGCTTCGCCGACCTGCTCGCCCATACGGTCACCGACCATGTGGACGCCGACCACGGCACCGTCCTTCACCTGGACGAGCTTGATCTCGCCCGCGGTGTTGAGGATCTTGCTCTTGCCGTTGCCCGCCAGGTTGTACTTCAGAGCGACGACCTTGTCCGCGCCGTAGATCTCCTTGGCCTTGGCCTCGGTGATGCCCACGGAGGCGACCTCGGGGTGGCAGTACGTCACCCGCGGCACGCCGTCGTAGTCGATCGGGACGGTCTTCAGACCGGCCAGACGCTCCGCCACCAGGATGCCCTCGGCGAAGCCGACGTGCGCGAGCTGGAGCGTCGGGACCAGGTCACCGACGGCGGAGATGGTCGGGACGTTCGTCCGCATGTACTCGTCGACCAGGACGTAGCCGCGGTCCATGGCGACGCCCTGCTCCTCGTAGCCGAGGCCCTGCGAGACCGGGCCGCGGCCGACGGCGACGAGCAGGACCTCGGCCTCGAACTCCTTGCCGTCGGCGAGGGTGACCTTGACACCGTTCTGGGTGTACTCGGCCTTCGAGAAGAAGGTGCCCAGGTTGAACTTGATGCCGCGCTTGCGGAACGCGCGCTCAAGAAGCTTGGAGGAGTTCTCGTCCTCGACCGGGACGAGGTGCTTGAGGCCCTCGATCACCGTCACGTCGGCTCCGAAGGACTTCCACGCGGAGGCGAACTCGACGCCGATGACGCCGCCGCCGAGCACGATCGCGGACTCCGGGACGCGGTCCAGGACCAGCGCGTGGTCGGAGGAGATGATGCGGTTGCCGTCGATCGCCAGGCCCGGCAGCGACTTCGGCACGGAGCCGGTCGCCAGGAGCACGTGGCGGCCCTGGACGCGCTGGCCGTTCACGTCGACGGAGGTCGGGGAGGACAGACGGCCCTCACCCTCGATGTACGTCACCTTGCGGGAGGCGATCAGCCCCTGCAGACCCTTGTACAGGCCCGAGATGACCCCGTCCTTGTACTTGTGGACGGCCGGTACGTCGATGCCCTCGAAGGTGGCCTTGACGCCGAACTGCTCGCTCTCGCGGGCCTGGTCGGCGATCTCGCCCGCGTGCAGCAGCGCCTTGGTGGGGATGCACCCACGGTGCAGGCAGGTACCGCCGACCTTGTCCTTCTCGATCAGGGCGACGTCCAGGCCCAGCTGCGCTCCGCGCAGGGCCGCGGCGTAACCACCGCTACCACCGCCGAGGATCACTAGGTCGAAAACGGTGCTGGCGTCGTTCGCCACGTCACGTCCTCCATGCATGTGCGCCACGCCGGTCGTCAGTGACCGGTCGGCGGCTGGTGTCCGGCCGCTCTTCTTCGGCCCTGTGGTGGGGGCCCTGTCCTGCCGAGAACCCATCTTCGCACTTGTCGGGGGCGGGCGAGACGCCGGGCCGGTGTGTGAGACGTCCCACTCGTCCGCCGCGAGAGACGATCCGTCGGACAGAACGACCCCGGGTGGCGGTCACCCGGGGTCGTTGCCCGACCCGCCGGACAGCCCCAGGGACTGTCCGGCGGTTCAGGCGCCGTTGCCTGTCACGGCACTAGCCCAGGTCGCCCGCGGCCGTCAGCTCCGCGAGGCGGACCAGCGTGCGGACCGCCGTGCCCGTGCCGCCCTTCGGGGTGTAGCCGAAGGGGGCCGCCTCGTTGAAGGCCGGGCCCGCGATGTCGAGGTGCGCCCAGGTGATGCCCTCGCCCACGAACTCGCGCAGGAACAGGCCGGCGACCAGGCCGCCGCCCATCCGCTCGCCCATGTTGGCGATGTCGGCCGTGGGGGAGTCCATGCCCTTGCGCAGGTGCTCGGGCAGCGGCATCGGCCAGGAGTCCTCGCCGACCTCCTCGGCGGCCTCGACGACCGCGGTGCGGAAGGCGTCGTCGTTCGCCATGACGCCGAAGAGGCGGTTGCCGAGCGCCAGCATCATCGCGCCGGTCAGGGTCGCCACGTCGACGATCGCGTCCGGCTTCTCCTCGGACGCGGCCCACAGCGCGTCGGCGAGGACCAGCCGGCCCTCGGCGTCCGTGTTGAGCACCTCGACGGTCTTGCCGCTGTACATGCGCAGCACGTCGCCGGGGCGGGTCGCGGTACCCGACGGCATGTTCTCGGCCAGCGCGAGCCAGCCGGTGACGTTGACCTCCAGGCCCAGGCGGGCGGCGGCCACGACCGCGGCGAAGACCGCCGCCGCGCCGCTCATGTCGCACTTCATCGTCTCGTTGTGGCCGGCCGGCTTGAGCGAGATGCCGCCCGAGTCGTACGTGATGCCCTTGCCGACGAAGGCGAGGTGCTTCTTCGCCTTGGACGAGGTGTACGACAGCTTCACCAGCCGGGGACCGGCGGCCGAGCCGGCGCCGACGCCGAGGATGCCGCCGTAGCCGCCCTTCGTCAGGGCCTTCTCGTCGAGCACCTGCACCTTGATGCCGTGCTCCTTGGCCGCGGCCTGCGCGACGGCGGCGAACGACTCCGGGTTCAGGTCGTTCGGCGGGGTGTTGATCAGGTCGCGGGCACGGTTGAGCTCCTCCGTGACGGCGACGGCGCGCTCGACGGCCGCCTTGAACGCCTTGTCGCGGGGCTTGCCGCCGAGCAGGACGACCTCGGCGAGCGGGGCCTTGCCGTTCTTGGCGTTCCTGCCGTTCTCCTTGTAGGCGTCGAAGGAGTACGCGCCGAGGAGCGCGCCCTCGCCGATCGTGCCGGCGTCGGCGGCGTCCGCGACCGGCAGCGCGAAGGCGGCCTTCTTGGCACCGGCGAGCGCGCGGGCCGCGGCACCGGCGGCGCGGCGCAGTGCTTCGGCGTCGAACGCCGTGCCCTTGTCCTGGCCGTCCTCGGGCGCGGCGCCCAGACCGACCGCCACCACGACGGGCGCCTTGAAGCCGGACGGTGCAGGCAGCTTGGTCACCTCGCCCTCGGCCCCCGAGGCGCCGAGGGTCTCCAGGACGGCGGCGAGCTTGCCGTCGTACCCCTTGTCCACGGCCTCGGCGCCCGGTGCGACGACGAGTCCCTTGTCGCCCTTCGGGCTCTTCGCCACACCGACCACGATCGCGTCGGCGCGCAGGCCGGACGCTGCGGCGGTGCTGAGAGTGAGAGCAGTCACGGTGGTGAAATCTCGCTTCCATTGAGTTTCAGTGGCCGAACGGATGGGGTCGACCGGCCCGACGACAGACCCTAGGGCCCGCCGTCCGAACGGCGTCTGCCGGGCCCTGAGCGGAGTACGGGGGCGGCCCGGACCGGGCCCGAGGTATGCCGAGGACGAGCCTACGCGCGGGTGCGGGTTTCGCTCATTCCCACGGGTGTTCACTTCGCTGTGGCGGCCGTGGCCACTCCCGCCGGCCACTGCGGGTGACCCGAGCCGTGGTCAAGGACAACCCCTCCACTGTGCGGGACAGTTGGCCCGGGGCATCGCGGAATGGCTGATTCAGGGCGGGTGGCGGCGGCATCGGGAAGCAACCGCCGCTCGGCGCCACCGTGTTCGGGACGCCGCCCGCGGGAGAGCGCTCAGGCGAGTGACAGGACGACGAGGGCCGTCGTCGCCGCGGTTTCCGCGAGGCCGCCGAAGACGTCTCCGGTCACTCCGCCGAAGCGGCGCGTGCAGTGCCGCAGGAGCAGCTCCGCCGCGGCGACGGCGAGGAGGACCGCCAGCGCCGTACGGACGACGTCGTACGTCCCGAACAGGGCGCCCGCCCCGGCCGCCGCCGCGATGACGGCGCCCGCGGTGAGCAGCGCGCCCGTTACGGGCACCGTGCCCGCGACCGCCGCGCCCAGGCCCTCCGGACGCGCCGGTGGTACGCCGGTGCGCGCGGCCAGGGTGAGTACGAGCCGGGCCGCGCCCGCCGAGACCACGGCCGCGAACGCGCCCCGGGCCCACGAGGTCTCGTACGCCTGGGCGAGCGCGGCCACCTGGGCGAGCAGCACGAACACCAGAGTGATCACGCCGAACGGGCCGATGTCCGACTGCTTCATGATCCGCAGCGCGTCCTCGGCGGGCTTGCCGCTGCCGAGGCCGTCCGCGGTGTCGGCGAGCCCGTCGAGGTGGAGCCCGCGGGTGAGGACGGCGGGCACGGCGGCGGTGGCCACGGCGGCGAGCAACGGGCTCGCGCCCAGCAGGAGCAGCAGCGTGCCGAGCGCCGCGGCGAGCAGCCCGACCACCAGTCCGGCGACCGGCGCGCACAACATCCCGCCGCGCGCGGCGGCACGGTCCCAGCGGGTCACCCGGACCGGCAGGACGGTCAGGGTGCCGAAGGCGAAACGGAGACCGTCGAGAAGCGGGGGCTTGGGCACCGGCGCAGGCTACCCGGCGGCCCCGGGGGTGAGCGCGGCGGCCGAGGGCGAAGGCCGAGGATAAAGTGCGCTTATGGGGCATTGGTTGCACCGCAACATCATCGAGCCGGGCAAGTTGCCGCTGCTTCTCGCGCTGGCCTCGTTCGTGCTGACGTTCGTGATCACCCGGGTCATCACCCGGCTGATCCGGGCCGGCAAGGGCCCGTTCGGCAACGTCAAGGCAGGGGGCCTGCACATCCACCATGTCGTGCCCGGTGTCGTCCTGATCGTCATCGGCGGCTTCGGGGCCGTGGCCAGCGAACGGCACGGCTTCGGCTCGGCCGCCTTCGCCGTGGTGTTCGGCATCGGAGCCGGTCTGGTGCTCGACGAGTTCGCGCTGCTCCTGCACCTCGACGACGTCTACTGGACCGAGGAGGGCCGTAAGAGCGTGGAGGTCGTGGTGGTCACCGCGGCCCTGGTCGGCCTGGCCCTGGCGGGCTTCCTGCCGTTCGGGGTCAACGACCTCAGCCAGGAGGAGCTGCGCGACCGCGGCGGCGTCATCCTGAGCGTCGGCCTGAACTTCGTCTTCGCGCTGCTCGCCCTGAGCAAGGGCAAGGGCCGTACCGCGATCTTCGGGGTGATCGTCCCGCTCGTCGCCCTGGTCGGCGCGATCCGCCTGGCCCGCCCCGGCTCACCGTGGGCCAGGCGCTTCTACCGCAAACGGCCGCGCGCCCGCGCCAGATCCAGCCTGCGCGCCTACCGCCACGACCGCCGCTGGGCGGGCCCGCGCCGCAAGTTCCAGGACTGGATCGGCGGCAAACCCGACTCCGAGAACCTGCCTATCCCGCCCGCGTCCTGACCGCTCGCCGGTGACGCAGCGCCGAGATCCCGCACAGCACGAGCACCGCGGCGATGGCGGCGAGGTGCTCCTTGCCCGCGAGGTTCCCCTTCAGCGCGACCTCGATCACCATCGACGCGATCACCACCCCCGCCGTGGTGTAGGCGCGATACCGCCAGCACACGAACACGGCGAGCCCGACCACGGCCGCCGACGGACCGGTGTCGACGACCTGCGCGTCCGTCGCGGGCAGCCCGAACAGGCTCTCCGGGTCGAGGGTGAGGCACACGCGCGCGTAGAGCGTGCCGGCCAGGGTGGCGACGTACGCGACGACGAGTGTGCGCCACCAGCCCAGGCAGATCTCGGCGATCCCGAACACGACGAGGATCTGCGCGAGCGCACCCCACACCGGCAGATCCAGCGCCGGTACGAAGAGGGAGAGCGGGGTGCGCAGCAGGGCCGGCCACAGCGGTTCCTCGGCCCGTACGGCCCCGATGTTCTGCACGAACCCGAAGCCCCAGGACTGGTTCTGCACGAACTGGAGCAGGGCCGTCAGACACACCGCCCCGATGGTCAGCGGGATCGCCCTCCCGCGCCGTTCGGCGAGCGCCGTGCGCACGGTGACGGCGAGCGCCCCCCACTCGGCGCGGGCCAGCCGGGCGAGGGCTCTCATCCGGCCGTCCTCGCCCGTCCCCCGTCGACGTACATCCGTCCCCCCGTCCGTTGTGGTCATCTGTGCGACTCCAGGTGCCTGCGGTGCAGCCACTTCGGCAGCCCCGGCGCCTCCAGAAACCCCTCGGCACGCGCGGCGGCGACACCGATGCGCAGCAGGTCCGCGCTCTTTTCGAAGAGCAGGAACCGGGGCTCCCAGATGGGCCGGTACTTCGCGTTGGCGCGGTACAGCGACTCGATCTGCCACCAGCGCGAGAAGAAGCTGAGCAGGGACCGCCACAGCCGCAGCACCGGTCCGGCGCCGAGGCGTGCACCACGTTCGAAGACGGAACGAAACATGGCGAAGTTGAGCGAAACCTGAGTGATCTTGATCTCCCGGGCGCGGCGCAGGAGTTCGATCACCATGAACTCCATGAGTCCGTTCTCGCAGGCGCGGTCGCGTCGCATGAGGTCGAGCGAGAGCCCCCGCGGTCCCCAGGGCACGAAGGAGAGCAGGGCCCGCAACTCGCCTTCGGCATCCCTGCATTCGAGCATCACGCACTGCCCGTCGTCGGGATCGCCGAGCCGCCCCAGCGCCATGCTGAACCCGCGCTCGGTGGCCCCGTCCCGCCAGTCGTCGGCACGCTTCAGGAAGTACGCCATCTCGTCGGCGGGGATGTCCTCGTGGCGCCGGATGCGCACCTTGTACCCGGCGCGTGCGATCCGGTTGTACGCCTGCCGGACGGTGCGCATGGCCCGCCCCTCCAGGGTGAACTCGGCGGTCTCCACGAGGGCTTCGTCGCCGAGTTCGAGCGCGTCGAGCCCGTGCCGGGCGTAGATGGTGCCCGCCTCCTCGCTCGCGCCCATCACCGCCGGGATCCATCCGTGTGCGCGGGCCTCGTCGAGCCAGGGGGCGATGGCGCCGGGCCAGGCCTCCGGGTCACCGATCGGATCGCCCGAGGCCAGTGAGACGCCGCCGACGACGCGGTAGGCGACCGCGGCCTTGCCGGTGGGCGACCACACCACGCTCTTCTCCCGGCGCAGCGCGAAGTAGCCCAGTGAGTCGCGGTCGCCGTTCTTGTCGAGCAGGGCGCGCAGCCGCTTCTCGTCGTCCTCGGAGAGCGGGTCGACGGCGCGGCGGGAGCGGAAGGCGGCGTAGAAGACGGCCAGCACGAGCAGCGTACTGAGCACGTTGATGACGACGTTGACCCAGTTGGGAGTGGTGATCCCCGGGAAGTGGGAGCCGTCGGCGGCGACCGAGACCAGCCGCTGGGTGCCGTAGTTCCAGCGCTCCAGGAAGGTCGAACGGTACGCGTCCGGCGCCTGGTTGGTGGTGGTCACCAGGAGCGCGGCGAGCAGCGAGGAAGCGAGCAGTCCGCCGACCGCGACGGCCGCGGCGAGCTTGGGGTTCGACCGGTCGCCCTTGGCGTAGAACTCCCGGCGGCCGAGGACGAGGGAGCCGACGAAGGCGGCGGTGAGGACGATCGAGATCCAGTTCTGGGCGTACTGCCGGATCTCCGGGAAGGACATCGCGAAGGCGAACAGCAGCAGGAACAGGCCGCTGAGCACGAGGTTCAGGATCCAGGCGGCCCGCTTGCGGCGCCGCATGGTGATGGCGAGGAACATCGTGAACACGCCCGACGCGAAGCCGGCCGTCAGCAGGTAGGGCGTGAAGTAGTTCTCCTGGTTGTGCCGCCGTACGTCCTGGCCGAGGGAGACCCAGACGGCGCTGAGGAAGTTGATGAACGTGACAGCCCGCAGATACCAGACGACGAACGCCGCGGCCCGCTGCGAGGTCCCGGTGGACCGCCCCTCCCCACCGCCCGACCGGGCCGGAGTCCGTTCCTGTTCCGCGGTAATTCGGGCATCTCCCATGAAGGGCGATGATATGGGGCGCCGGGGTGCATGCGGAGGAGCGGAGCGACGCACGATACGGCGGCTCGTCCCGGGGGCGGGTGGGCCGGTCGGTAGGCGGCCTGTTCGGCCGAAAATCGCTGTTCCGGACGGCGGCAAACGACTGTTCCCGCCCTGGCTCTCCGCTCCCGCGTGGAGGGAACCGCTTGGTTCGGCGTGGCCCGCCGTGGTCCGCCGTGGTCCGCCGCGCCGGTCGGACGTACTACGGCGCGGCCCGGGGTGCCGGGCCGCGCCGTCTCCGTCCGCTCGCCTGCTCCGCTCGCCTGCTCCGCTCGCGGGCCCCTCTCGACTGCTCCTCTTGTCCTACTCCGCTTGTCCTACTCCGCGAGGGCTTCCGGGTTCTCCGGCTCCGGCGACGACTCTTCCGCGGCCTCCGGCCCTTCCCCGGCCTCAAGCTCCTCGGGCTTCTCCGGCAGCTCCGCCGCCAGTGCCGCCGCGGCCTGTACCAGCGGCAGCGCCAGCAGCGCGCCCGCGCCCTCGCCCACCGTCACCCCGTGGTTCAGCAGCGGCTCCAGCGCCATCCGGTCCAGCGCCTTCGCCTGCGCCGGCTCCCCGCTGTTCTGCCCGGCCAGCCACCAGTCCGGCGCCCGGAAGGCGATCCGCTGCCCGACCAGCGCACACGCGGCCGACACCACGCCGTCCAGAATCACCGGCGTCTTGCGCGCCGCGCTCTGCAACAGGAACCCGGTCATCGCCGCCAGATCCGCCCCGCCCACCGCCGCCAGCAACTGAAGCTGATCCCCGAGCACGGGCCGGGCCCGCCGCAAGGCGTCCCGTACCGCCGCGCACTTCCGCATCCACGCGAGGTCGTCGATGGCCAGCCCCCCGCGCCCGGTCACCACGGACGCGTCCGTGCCGCACAGCGCGGCGATCAGCACGGCCGCCGCGGTCGTCCCGCCGACACTCACATCACCGAGTACGACGAGATCCGTCCCCGCGTCCGCCTCCTCGTCCGCGACCGCGACCCCCGCCCGGAACGCCGCCTCGGCCTCCTCCAGGGTCAGCGCGTCCTCGACGTCGATGCGCCCGCTGCCGCGCCGCACCCGGTGCCGTACGACACTCTCCGGCAGGGCGTCCGGCTCGCAGTCCAACGCCATGTCGACCACCCGCACCGGCACGTTCAGCCGCCGCGCCAGGATCGACGCCGGGCTCGCGCCCTCCAGCACCGCCCGCACCAACTGGTCGGCGCTGCCCGCGGGCCGCGCCGACACGCCGAGCGAGGCGACCCCGTGGTCGCCCGCGAAGAGCACCACGCGAGGGCGCTCGACCGGCCGCACCGGCACCGCCGACTGCGCCGCGGCCAGCCACTCACCCAGGTCGTCGAGGCGGCCCAGGGACCCGGGCGGCACGATCTGTCGCTCTCGGCGCGCCTCGGCGTCGCGGCGCACCCCGCCGTCCGGGCGCTCGATCAGGTCGGAGAAGTCGTCGAGATTCAGCGAGCTCATTCGCCGAACAGTACCGGGAGCGATCGAACACGGCTGCGCTCCATCGACGCCACGACAGCACCACGTCGTTGCACCCGTGATCGAGATCCCATACGTTCCGCTTTAGTGCGTATTGTCGTACGCCCCGATGTGCACCTGTCGCCCCACAGGAGCTGCCATGCCTCCCACCCCGCAGGCGATCGCGGCGCGCCGCGCCGCGTACCTCGGCGAACTCGCCCAGGGCACCGACCGGTTCCACGAACCGCGCCGCGAGAACTGCCCGTGGTGCGGCTCGAAGCGGCTGCGCACCCGCCTCAGGACCCCCGACCTGAGGCAGCACAAGCCGGGCTCGTTCGTCGTCGACGAGTGCCGGGACTGCGCGCACACCTTCCAGAACCCCCGGCTCACGACCGAGGGACTGGCGTTCTACCACCGCGACTTCCCCGAGGACCCCGAAGGCCGCGACTTCCCCGAAGACCCCGAAGGCCGTGAGGGCCCCGAGGGCCACGAGAGACCTGGGGGCTTCGCCGAGCGCATCGTCGCCGCCCGCGGCAGCCTCCCCCGGGCTCTCGGCTTCGCCCGCGCAGGGCGCCACCTCCGCCGTCACCGCACCGCCGCCCACGCCATGCTGTCCATCCCCGAACCGGAGAGCTGGCTCGACGTCGGCACCGGGCACGGCCACTTCCCGGAGAGCGCCCGCGAGATCCACCCGTACACGGCCTTCGACGGGCTCGACCCCACCCCGCGCGTCGAAAGGGCCCGGGCGGCCGGCCGGGTCGAGGAGGCCCACCGCGGCCACCTCACCGACCCGGAGATCATCCAACGGCTGCGCGCCCGCTACGACGTCGTCAGCATGTTCCATCACCTGGAGCACACGCCGGACCCGCGCGAGGAACTGCGCGCCGCGCTCGCGGTCCTGCGCCCCGGCGGCCATCTGCTGATCGAAGGACCGGACCCGGCCTGCGCGTTCGGCAGGCTGCTCGGCAAGTGGTGGATGCCGTACGGCCAGCCCCGCCGTCTCCATCTGATGCCCCTGAGCAACCTGCTCGCCGAACTGGAGGCACGGGGCTGCGTGATCGTCCGCACCGACCGCCGCGAACCGCACACCCCGTACGACATCACCGGCGCGGTCTCCCTGGCCCTGGCCCGCCTCCTGCCGGCCGCGGACGCACCCTGGCGGGCGACCCCGCCGAGCGAACTCCGGCGCAGGCTGCGCACGGCCCTGCTGCGCGTCACCACCCCCCTGGTGGTCTCGGCCGCGGCCTTGGACCACGCACTGGCCCCGCTCCTCAGCCGCACCCGCTTCTCGAACACGTACCGGATCATCGCGCGCCGGGAGGAGTAGGGGTGCCTGGCGGATCAGCCTCCGGACGGTCCACGACACCACGGCCCGGTCCGGCCCCGGCTCAGCCGCCCCGCAGCACCATCGCCTGCCCCGCCACCACCAGCAGCAGGTGCTCGCACTCCGCGGCGAACGCGGCGTTCAGGCGCCCGAGTTCATCCCGGTACCGGCGCCCGGAAGCCGTGGCCGGGACGATCCCGGAGCCGACCTCGTTGGAGACGGCCACGACCGTTCGGCCGGTCTCGCGGACCGCGGCCGTGAGCTCCTCCACCCGCCCGCGCAGCGCCCGCTCGCCGCCGCCCGCCCACTCGTCGTCGTCCCAGGCGTTGACGGAGTCCATCGCGTCCGTCAGCCACAACGACAGACAGTCGATGAGCAGCGGCGGCCCGTCCTCCTTCAGCAGGGGCACGAGGTCACAGGTCTCCACCGTCCGCCAGGAGCCCGGACGCCGCTCCCGGTGCACACTCACCCGCTCCGCCCACTCGGTGTCCCCGCCCCGGGAGCCGCCCGTCGCCACGTACAGCACGTCCGGGAAGGACTCGAGCCGCCGCTCCGCCTCCACCGACTTGCCGGACCGGGCCCCGCCCAGCACCAGCGTGCGCCGGGGCACATCCGGTACGTCCTCGTACACGCCCACCGTCAGCGTCGTCCCGTCCGGCACCGCCCGCGCCCCCGCCGCCGCGAGCCGCCGCCGCAACTCGACGCCCGGCGGCACGTCGTGGTCGAGGTGCACGGCGATCACATCCGTCGTCGGCCCGAGGGCTCCGACCGCGCGCAGCCGGGCGAGGGCGTCCGGCCGACCGACCACATCGGCGGCCACCATGTCGTACGGCTGAACCGTCTCGTCGAGCCCGGCCGGCGCCCCGCCCGGCGGCAGATACAGCAGCCGCTGCCCGTCGGGCCCCGTCACCGCGTACCCCGTGCCCGGCGCGTCCATCGGCATCGCCCGCACCCGGTGCCCGGTCAGCAGCGCCAACTCCCGCCCGTCGGGCACCCGCGCGGGCTGCGGCAGTCCCGCCGGCACCTCGACGGCGGGACCGTTGTGCGGATGCGAGAGGAGCACCTGCCGTACCCCGCCCAGCGAGCGCCCGGCGCGCGCGGCCGCGAATGCCGCGCCGGGCGTCAGGTCGAGCAGCACCGTGCCGTCCACGAGCAGCGCGGTCGCCGCCCGCGCTGCTTCGCCGAGCGCGGTCGCACAGGCCGCGCAGGGACAGTCGGGGCGGGGGAGTCCCGCGGGAGCACCGGTGCCGAGCAGAGTCAGTTCCACGGACCCGATTTTCGCGTGCCGCCGCAGGTCCTGCGCGTCCGAGGCCCCATAAGAGGTCCCGCAGGTCCTCGCAAGCGGGCCCGCAGGTCCCCATGAGAGGGCAGGCAGGTTCCCCATGAGAGGGCCTGGAGGGGGCGCGGGGCCGGGCCCGCAGGTTCACGCAGGCCGGGGAGTGTCTGCCCGCCCACCGGGGGAACACTTAGGCTTCGGGCGGGGGCCGATCAAGATCCGGCTTCGGCTCCGCAGTGTGCTCACACCTTGGAGGCGTACATGGCGGCATGGACGTGGCGGTTCGAGAAGGCCGACGGGGCGGAGGTCCAGCCCGCGGTCGCGCCGGAGGAGTTCACCACGCAGGGGGACGCCGAGTCATGGATCGGTGAGTACTGGAAGGACCTCAAGGAGGGCGGCGCGGACCAGGTCCGGCTGTTCGAGGACACCACCGAGATCTACGGTCCGATGAGCCTGCACGCCGAGGACGCGTAGGCCGTACGGGGCCGCGAGACCTCACCGCCCCGGCGACGGGGACCGCGAGACCCCATCCTTCGGGCTGCCGGTGGCACACGCCTCGGCAGCCCGCCGGTCCTACGGGGCTCCTCCGCCCCGCACTCCGCACAGATGCAGCAAGGCCGCCACCTGCCGATAGGGATCCGTCCGCCCGGCCCGCTCCTCGGCGGCCAGCAGCGTCTCCACGTCCGCCGGAAGTTCCGCCCCGTCCGCGGCCGTGTCCGTGAAGACCCGTACCCCGTACCAGGCGTGCAGCGGCGCCCCGATCCCGGCCAGCGTCGATGTCAGCGCGTCCAGCCGGTCGGCCCGTACGTCGAGCCCCAGCCGGTTCGTGTACGCCGTCGTGTCGAACGAGGTCAGCGCCGACGCCCAGTCGCCCGCCAGTCCCGGCCGCATCGCCAGCGCATCCGCGTTCCGTACCAGCAGGGACAGCAGCCCGCCGGGCGCGAGCATCCGCGCGAGCCCCGCCAGCAGAGCGTCCGGGTCCTCGACGTACATCAGCACGCCATGGCACAGCACCACGTCGAAGCTGCCCGGCAGGAAGTGCACGCCCGTGTCCCGGCCGTCGCTCTGCACGAGCCGCATCCGGCTCCGGATGCCCTCCGGCTCGGCGGCGAGCGTCTCGCGGGCCACGGCGATCATCGTCGCGTCCTGCTCGACCCCGGTCACCTGGTGCCCGGCCCGCGCCAGCCGCAGCGCCTGCGTGCCCTGGCCCATGCCGACATCGAGGACCCGCAGCCGCTGCCCCACCGGGAACCGCCCGGCTATCTGCTCGTCGAGCTGCCGGGCCACCAGCTCCTGTCGTACGACATCACGCAGCCCGCCCAGCTTGCTCAGCCAGGCATCCGCCGCGCCCCCGGAGAAAGACGTCGCGCTCAGGGCCGCTCTCCGCGCTTGACCTGCGGCTTCGGCAGCCGGAGGCGACGCATCTGGAGAGAGCGCATCAGTGCGTAGGGGATGGCGCCCTTCTTGGGCACATCGGGGAAGCGCGCGTCCAGCTGCTTCTTCAGACGGAACGCGCTGATGATCGAGTCGATCACGATCAGCACGATCACGACGAGCCACAGCAGCAGCGCGATGTTCTGGAGCTGCGCCACCTTCAGCACGCTCAGCACGAGGATCAGCACGGCCAGCGGGAGGAAGAACTCCGCGACGCAGAAGCGCGAGTCGATGAAGTCCCGGGCGAACTTGCGCACCGGACCCTTGTCGCGGACCGGGAGATAGCGCTCGTCGCCGCTGGCCAGCGCCTGGCGCTGCCTCTCCAGCTGGACGCGGCGCTCGTCGCGCTGCCGCTTGGCGGCCTCCTTGCGCGTCGTCTGCGTGTTGGCCACGCTGCGACGCTGGGTCTGGGCCTCACTGCGCTTGGGCGTGGGGCGCCCCTTGGGGGCCTGCGGGTGACGGGGCTGCTTGGAGTCGGTCACCGGCGCCTTGTCGGCGGGGGCCTTCTCTTCCTTGGCACGGCTACGGAACACAAAACCCAAGGGTACGGGGTGTCGGGGCATGGACCCCAGTCGAGGTGGGAACGATCCGGCAACACCAGGCGTCTGTAGGGGACAGGGATCAGGACAGGAGTCGGGACAGGCAGGGGCAAACCGTGGGTGACACCTACGGGTGGCGCCTACTCCCTGGGCCGGAGCGGGGGCCTACGCAGTCGTCCTTGGGGATGAGCGCATCAGTCCCCGAACAGTGCGGTAATGGATGCAGGCCCCGTACTGTGGGTTCTGTTGTAGTCGCTGGAGCTGGAGTCCGTCAGAAGGGGGCGCGCGAAGCCCATGAGCGGTGTCATGAAGCGTATGGGGATGATCTTCCGCGCGAAGGCGAACAAGGCCCTTGACCGGGCCGAGGACCCGCGCGAAACCCTCGATTACTCGTATCAGAAGCAGCTGGAGCTGCTCCAGAAGGTGCGCCGGGGCGTCGCCGACGTGGCGACCTCGCGCAAGCGCCTGGAGCTCCAGCTCAACCAGCTCCAGTCCCAGTCCTCGAAGCTGGAGGACCAGGGGCGCAAGGCGCTCGCGCTGGGCCGCGAGGACCTGGCCCGCGAGGCCCTCTCCCGCCGGGCCGCGCTCCAGCAGCAGGTGACGGACCTGGAGACCCAGCACCAGACGTTGCAGGGCGAGGAGGAGAAGCTCACCCTTGCGGCGCAGCGGCTCCAGGCCAAGGTGGACGCCTTCCGTACGAAGAAGGAGACCATCAAGGCGACGTACACGGCGGCGCAGGCACAGACCCGCATCGGCGAGGCGTTCTCCGGCATCTCCGAGGAGATGGGCGACGTCGGCATGGCGATCCAGCGTGCCGAGGACAAGACCGCGCAGCTCCAGGCGCGGGCCGGCGCGATCGACGAACTGCTCGCCTCCGGTGCCCTCGACGACCAGTCCGGGCTGGCCAAGGACGACATCCAGAGCGAGCTGGACCGGCTCTCCGGTGGTACGGATGTAGAGCTGGAACTCCAGCGCATGAAGGCGGAGCTGGCGGGCGGTTCGTCCTCCTCGCAGCAGGCGATCGAGGGCGGCACGGGCCAGTCCCCGTCACAGCAGCAGCCGCAGGACACTCCGCGCTTCGACAAGCAGTGACGTCCCACGCCTGAGGAGGGCGACATGATCGTACGGATCATGGGGGAGGGGCAGGTGAGGCTGGACGACAGCCACCTCACCGAACTGAACAAGCTGGACGACGAGCTGCTCGCGGAGATGGAGAGCGGCGACGAGGAAGGCTTCCACCGGACGCTGGGGTCGCTGCTGGGGGCGGTGCGCCGACTGGGCGACCCGCTTCCGGACGCCTCGCTCGAGCCGTCGGAGCTGATCCTTCCGTCTCCGGACGCGACCTTGGACGAGGTCCGGGAGATGCTGAGCGACGACGGTCTGATTCCGGGCTGACGCGGGTGGTGCCCTGCTGGAGCCGGGGCTGACGCGGGTGGTGCCCTGCTGGAGCCGGGGCTGATGCGGGCGGTGCCCCGCCTGAGCTGGGTTGCGCGACCCACCCACCTACCCACCCTCCCCACGCCGGCCGCGGTTCCCGGGCAACCCACCGGTCAGCCGCGATTCCGGCGCCCCACCAGGCAGGCGCGACGTCGGCATCCGTTCCGCCCCCTGCAAGGGCCCCGTACCTTTGCGGGGTGAGCACCCTCGAGCGCACCCGGTGCAGACTGCGCGCCCACCCGTTCGCGCTGGACGCCGTCCTCGCCGCCGGCGTCCTCGCCTGCATGCTGAGCGCCTCCTTCGTGGACCCCCACGGTGGGAACGGCGCCACCTGGGGCGCCCGCGCCCCGGGCGCCCTCAGCCTCACCCTCATGGGACTCGCCGCCGCGGCCCTCGTCTTCCGGCGCCGCGCCCCGATGGCCGTCCTCGCCGCCACGGGCGCCGTCTCCCTCGTGGAGCTGGTCACCGGCGACCCCCGCGCGCCCGTCGCCATGTCCGCCGTCGTCGCCCTCTACACCGTGGCCTCCACCAAGGACCGGCCCACGACCTGGCGGGTCGGCGTGCTCACCATGACCGTGCTGACGGCGTCCGCGATGCTCGCGGGGCCTCTGCCCTGGTACGCCCAGGAAAACCTCGGCGTCTTCGCCTGGACGGGCATGGCCGCCGCCGCCGGCGACGCCGTACGCAGCCGGCGGGCCTTCGTGCACGCCATCCGGGAACGCGCCGAGCGAGCCGAACGTACGAGGGAGGAGGAGGCGCGGCGGCGCGTCGCCGAGGAGCGGCTGCGCATCGCCCGCGATCTGCACGACGTCGTCGCCCACCACATCGCCCTCGTCAACGTGCAGGCCGGGGTCGCGGCCCATGTGATGGACAAGCGGCCCGACCAGGCGAAGGAGGCGCTCGCGCACGTACGGGAGGCCAGTCGCTCCGCCCTCAACGAACTGAGGGCCACGGTCGGGTTGCTGCGGCAGAGCGGGGACCCCGAGGCGCCGACCGAGCCGGCCCCCGGCCTGCACCGCCTCGACGAACTCGCCGACACCTTCCGCAACGCCGGCCTCCCCGTCGAGGTCGCCCGCGCCGACCACGGCACCACCCTGCCCGCCGCCGTCGACCTGGCCGCGTACCGCGTCATCCAGGAGGCCCTCACCAACGTGCAAAAACACGCGGGCGCCGGGGCGAAGGCCGAGGTCAGCGTCGTACGGGTGGGGCCGAATGTGGAGATCACCGTTCTCGACAACGGGGCGGGCACGGACCAGGGGCCCGAGAACGGCGGTGGGCACGGGCTGCTCGGCATGCGGGAACGCGTCACCGCGATCGGGGGCACCTGCACCGCCGGCCGCCGATACGGAGGCGGCTTCCGGGTTCATGCGATCCTGCCGGTCAAGAACCGTACGACCGCCCCGGAGGAGACCGTATGACCATCCGCGTCCTGCTCGCCGACGACCAGGCGCTGCTGCGCAGCGCGTTCCGGGTGCTGGTCGACTCCGAGCCCGACATGGAGGTCGTGGGGGAGGCGTCGGACGGCGCGGAGGCGGCGCGGCTGGCGGGGGAGACACAGGCCGACGTCGTCCTCATGGACATCCGGATGCCGGGGACCGACGGGCTGGCCGCGACACGGCTGATCAGCGCGGATCCCGGGCTGACGCATGTCCGCGTCGTCATGCTGACGACCTTCGAGGTCGACGAGTACGTGGTCCAGTCGCTGCGCGCGGGCGCGTCCGGGTTCCTGGGGAAGGGGGCCGAGCCCGAGGAGCTGCTGAACGCGATCCGGGTCGCGGCCGGGGGAGAGGCGCTGCTGTCCCCGGCCGCCACCAAGGGACTCATCGCGAAGTTCCTCGCCCAGGGGGACGGCCTCGACGACGAGCGCGATCCGGCGCGGGCCGAGCGCCTCGACGCGCTGACGGGCCGGGAGCGCGAGGTCCTCGTCCAGGTCGCCGGCGGGCACTCCAACGACGAGATCGCCGAGCGGCTCGAAGTCAGCCCGCTGACCGTGAAGACGCACGTCAACCGGGCCATGGCCAAGCTCGGCGCGCGGGACCGGGCCCAGCTCGTGGTGATCGCGTACGAGTCCGGGCTGGTCCGTCCAAGGGTGGACTGACCTCCACCGGGCCGTACTGCGCCCGCAGTATGCGCCGGATAAGGAAATGGACCCACGGGCTACGGATCGGGCACCGGGGATGGCTCATTGTGTAAGGGCGGATGCTCGTATGTGCCCGCTCCTGCCGCGCCCGCCACGGAAGAGAGACCCTGATCCATGTCCTGGCTGTCCAGGTTCAGCCTCGCGCAACGGGCCCTGATCGGGCTGATGTCGATCGTCGCGCTCGCCTTCGGAGCCATCGCGATCCCTCAGCTCAAGCAGCAGCTGTTGCCCACCATCGAACTGCCCATGGTGTCCGTGCTGGCGCCCTACCAGGGCGCGTCCCCGGACGTGGTCGAGAAGCAGGTCGTCGAGCCCATCGAGGACAACCTCGAGGCCGTCGACGGCATCACGGGCGTCACTTCCACGGCGAGCGAGGGCAACGCCGTGATCCGGGCGTCCTTCGACTACGGCAACGACACCAAGCAGCTCGTCGCCGACGTCCAGCAGGCCGTCAACCGCGCCCGCGTCCAGCTCCCCGACGCTGTCGACCCGCAGGTCATCGCCGGTTCGACCGACGACATCCCGACCGTCGTCCTGGCCGTCACCTCCGACAAGGACCAGCAGGCACTGGCCGATCAGCTCGACCGGACCGTCGTCCCCGCTCTGAAGAGCATCGGCGGCGTCGGCCAGGTCACCGTGGACGGCGTCCGCGACCTCCAGGTCACCGTCACGCCCGACGACAAGAAGGCCGCGAAGGCGCGCGTCACCTCCGCCGCGATCGGCCAGGCACTGCAGGCGGGCGGCGCGACCGTCCCGGCGGGTTCCTTCGACGAGGACGGCCACAACCGCACCGTCCAGGTCGGCGGCGGCCTCACCTCGCTGGGGCAGATCCGGGACCTGATGGTCATGGGCGGGGCCGGCAAGAAGCCCGTACGCCTCGGTGACATCGCCACCGTCGAGCAGGAGCCCGCCAAGGCGGACTCCCTCACGCGCACCGACGGCAGGCCCAGCCTCGCCGTCAACGTGACCATGGACCACGACGGCAGCGCCGTAGCCATCTCGGAAGCGGTCAAGGACAAGCTGCCGGGCATGCGCAAGGACCTGGGCTCGGGGGCGACGATCACCGTCGTCAGCGACCAGGGCCCCGCGGTCTCGAAGTCCATCGACGGTCTGACGACCGAGGGCGCGCTCGGCCTGCTCTTCGCGGTCCTCGTCATCCTGGTCTTCCTGGCGTCGGTCCGCTCGACCCTCGTCACGGCGGTGTCCATCCCGCTGTCGGTGGTCCTCGCGCTGATCGTCCTGTGGACCCGCGACCTGTCCCTCAACATGCTCACGCTCGGCGCGCTGACCATCGCGATCGGCCGGGTCGTCGACGACTCGATCGTGGTCCTGGAGAACATCAGGCGTCATCTCGGGTACGGCGAGGAGCGCCAGGAGGCGATCCTCAGGGCGGTCCGTGAGGTGTCCGGTGCGGTCACCTCGTCCACGCTGACCACGGTCGCGGTGTTCCTGCCCATCGGTCTGGTCGGCGGCATGGTGGGCGAGCTGTTCGGCTCGTTCTCGCTGACCGTGACGGCCGCGCTCCTCGCGTCGCTGCTGGTCTCGCTGACGGTCGTACCCGTTCTGTCGTACTGGTTCCTGCGCGCCCCGAAGGGCACGCCCGACGACGCGGAGGAAGCCCGCCGGACGGCCGAGGAGAAGGAGGCGAGGAGCAGGCTCCAACGTGTCTACGTCCCTGTCCTGCGCTTCGCCACGCGCCGCCGCCTCACCAGTGTGCTGATCGCGGCCGCGATCCTGATCGGCACGTTCGGCATGGCGCCGCTGCTGAAGACGAACTTCTTCGACCAGGGCGAGCAGGAAGTCCTCACCGTCAAGCAGGAGTTGAAGCCGGGCACCAGCCTGGCGGCGACCGACGCCCAGGCCAAGAAGGTCGAGAAGATGCTCGACGGGGTCAAGGGCGTCAAGGACTACCAGGTCACCGTCGGCTCGTCCGGCTTCCTGGCGGCCTTCGGCGGCGGCACGGACACCAACCAGGCGTCGTACTCGGTCATGCTGGACGACTCGGCGTCGTACGAGGACGTGCAGAACAGCGTCGAGGAGGGGCTCGCCAAGCTCTCCGGGATCGGTACGACGACGGTGTCGGCCGGTGACGGATTCGGCAGCCAGGACCTGAGCGTGGTCGTGAAGGCGGCCGACGCGGACGTCCTGCGGAAGGCCTCGGACCAGGTCCGTGCCGAGGTCGCGAAGCTGGACGACGTCACGGACGTGTCGAGCGACATGGCGCAGAGCGTGCCGCGCCTCTCGGTGCGGGCCAACGACAAGGCCGCCGCGGCGGGCTTCGACGACACCACCCTCGGCGCGGCCGTGACCCAGGCGGTACGGGGCACCACGAGCGGCAAGGCGCTCCTCGACGACACCGAGCGCGACATCGTGATCAGGTCGGCCAAGCCGGCCGAGACGTCGGCCCAGCTGAGGAACCTGCGCCTGGGTGCGGTGAAGCTGGGTGACATCGCGACGGTGAAGCTGGTGGACAGCCCGGTTTCGATGACCCGGATCGACGGACGGCGCGCCGCCACCATCACGGCACGGCCGACCGGCGACAACACGGGCGCCGTCAGCACGAAGCTCCAGTCGAAGATCGACGCGCTGAAGCTGCCGACCGGTGCGACGGCGGAGATCGGCGGTGTCTCGCAGGACCAGGACGACGCGTTCAAGAACCTGGGCCTGGCGATGCTGGCGGCGATCGCGATCGTGTTCATGCTGCTGGTCGCCACCTTCCGCTCGCTGGTCCAGCCGCTCATCCTGCTGGTCTCCATCCCCTTCGCGGCGACGGGCGCGATCGGTCTCCTGGTGGCCACGGGCACTCCGATGGGTGTCCCGGCGATGATCGGCATGCTGATGCTGATCGGCATCGTGGTGACGAACGCGATCGTGCTGATCGACCTGATCAACCAGTACCGCAAGCAGGGTTACGGCACGGTCGACGCCGTGATCGAGGGCGGCCGTCACCGCCTCCGCCCGATCCTGATGACGGCCCTGGCGACGATCTTCGCCCTGCTCCCGATGGCGCTCGGCGTCACGGGCGAGGGCGGCTTCATCGCCCAGCCGTTGGCGGTGGTCGTCATCGGCGGTCTGATCACGTCCACGCTGCTGACGCTGCTGCTGGTCCCGACGCTCTACACGGTGATCGAGGTCCGTAAGGAGCGCCGGGCGAAGAAGAAGGCGGCGAAGCGGGCGGCGAAGTCGGGGAACCCGTCCTCGCCGACGGGGACGCCGACGGAGACAGAGGCGGAGACGGACGCGGACGCCGGGCAGCCGGAACCCGCGCAGGCCTGACGTCTTCACACGCCCCGGGCCCTGGTCCGCACTCACGGTGCGGGCCAGGGCCCGGGGGTTTTTCGTTCGTGGGCGGACGGGCGCGGACGAGCCGGGCCGCGCAACGGCCGAGCCCCCGCGCCCCGGAGGGTTACGGCAGCGCCAGCATCCGCTCCAGCGCCAGCTTCGCGAACTGTTCCGTCTCCCGGTCCACCTCGATGCGGTTGACCAGGTTGCCCTCGGCGAGGGACTCCAGGGTCCACACCAGATGCGGCAGGTCGATGCGGTTCATCGTCGAGCAGAAGCAGACCGTCTTGTCGAGGAAGACGATTTCCTTGCCCTCGGGAGCGAAACGGTTCGCCAGGCGGCGTACGAGGTTCAGCTCCGTACCGATGGCCCACTTGGAGCCCGCGGGCGCCGCTTCCAGCGCCTTGATGATGTACTCGGTCGAACCGACGTAGTCCGCCGCGTCCACGACCTCGTGCTTGCACTCGGGGTGCACGAGGACGTTCACGCCGGGGATCCGCTCGCGTACGTCGTTCACCGAGTCCAGCGAGAAGCGGCCGTGCACGGAGCAGTGGCCCCGCCACAGGATCATCTTCGCGGACCGCAGCTCCTCGGCCGTCAGCCCGCCGTTCGGCTTGTGCGGGTTGTAGAGCACGCAGTCGTCGAGCGACATCCCCATGTCCCGCACGGCCGTGTTGCGGCCCAGGTGCTGGTCGGGAAGGAAGAGGACCTTCGAGCCCTGCTCGAAGGCCCACTCCAGCGCCCGCTGCGCGTTCGACGAGGTGCAGATGGTGCCGCCGTGCCGGCCCGTGAACGCCTTGATGTCCGCGGACGAGTTCATGTACGAGACGGGTACGACCTGCTCGGCTATGCCGGCCTCGGTCAGCACGTCCCAGCACTCGGCGACCTGCTCGGCGGTGGCCATGTCGGCCATGGAGCACCCGGCGGCCAGGTCCGGCAGCACGACCTTCTGGTCGTCGCCCGTCAGGATGTCCGCGGACTCCGCCATGAAGTGCACACCGCAGAACACGATGTACTCGGCTTCGGGGCGCGCCGCCGCGTCCCGGGCCAGCTTGAAGGAGTCGCCGGTGACGTCCGCGAACTGGATGACCTCGTCGCGCTGGTAGTGGTGGCCGAGCACGAAGACCTTGTCCCCGAGCTTCTCCTTGGCCGCGCGGGCGCGCTCGACCAGGTCCGGGTCGGACGGCGAGGGCAGATCGCCGGGACACTCGACGCCGCGCTCACTCCTCGGGTCGGCCTCACGGCCGAGCAGCAGCAGGGCGAGGGGCGTCGGCTGTACGTCGAGCTCCTGGGGCTGGGCGGTGGTCACGACACGCACCCTTTCTGTTCTGCGGCTCGCTTGGATCATGGAGGCGATCCAGCGGGACATGCCTTTTCGTCGAATTGACGCTATCTATCATAACCGGTTCACGTCACTTTGACGAAGGTCATAGTGTCGATGTGACGTGAATCCCGCTGGCTCGAACGGCGGCCGACCTGGACGTGCCGGAGGGGTTGTCCACAGGGCGCTGTCCGTGCTTCGGCGCATGTGCGAGCATGAAGACAGACAAGGGAAAGACACACGCTCGGCCCGGAATGAATCCGCGGCCCCGCCGGTTGCAACCGTCGGCAAGCAGTCTCCGTACAACCCGGGAGAGAAGCAGATGTCCGTATCGGACGAGACCACCACCGTGAGCGACGGCATCATCCTGTCCGACGCCGCCGCGGCCAAGGTCAAGGCCCTGCTCGACCAGGAAGGCCGCGAGGATCTGGCACTGCGCGTCGCCGTTCAGCCCGGCGGCTGCTCCGGCCTGCGCTACCAGCTCTTCTTCGACGAGCGTTCCCTCGACGGCGACGTCGTGAAGGACTTCGACGGTGTCAAGGTCGTCACCGACCGCATGAGTGCTCCGTACCTGGGCGGCGCCTCGATCGACTTCGTGGACACCATCGAGAAGCAGGGCTTCACGATCGACAACCCGAACGCGACGGGCTCCTGCGCCTGCGGCGACTCCTTCAGCTGAGCACGCGGCACCCACCGGTACGCGTACGCAGGCGGCGTACCGGCAGACGTGCTAAGTCGGCAGTCCCCCTCCGACGGGAACGCCGCCTTCGAGCATCCACGGCCTTTTGCGCGGCCTTCGCGCAGGCACGGGCGGGCCTTCGCGCAGGCACGGTGGCCGCCACCGGTGCGGCCACCACTGGGGCAGCCGCACCGGGCGGACCGGGGCTACTGCGGCTGAGCCGACTGGGCCGACTTCGGCAGCCGGTGCTCCGCCGCCGTCTCCTTCGGGATCTGCGTGCCGTCCGAGCCCACCACCTTGCGGTCACCGAGCGGCGCGTCCAGGTGGAGCGTCCGGTGGTACTCCTTGGCGATCATGATGCAGACCTTGTCCTGCCAGGGCGTCTCGGTCACGGTGACCTTCACCTCGTCGGAGCTCTCGCTCGCCGACGCCGCGTAGTCCCCGCACACCCCGCCCGTGAAGCTCACGGTCAGGTCCTTCCCGTCGGCCGTGTAGCCGTCCACCTTGACGTCACGCTTGGTCGGCGCCGAGGTCGACCCGTCGCTGGGCCGCGGGGCAGGCGAGCCGCTCGGCGCCTGCGAAGGCTCCGTGGGCTGCGAAGCCCCCGGCGCGGCCACGTACCGCGGGTCGACCGCCGGATGCGTCACGGTGAAGGTGTCGTCGGCCCCCTTCGGACGTACGTCGAACAGCCAGGACGGCACCAGCGCCGGCTGCCCGTCCACCACCTGCGAGGCCAGCCCGAACACGGCGCCCTCGACGGCCACCGGCTCCGGCGTGGGCGTCGCGGTCGACGCCTCGCACGGCGTCTCGTCCTTGTCCTTGAGCGGTACGGGGCTGGCGCAGCCGCCGATGCCCTTGCGGCCGTCCCCCGTCGCCGAACCGTTCATCAGGTCCAGCGTCTTCTGCGCACTGATGACGGGGTACGTGTCGCTCTTCACCGGCGCCTTCAGGTTGCCGCTGCCGCCGACCACCTGGCCGTCCGCGCCGACCTGGATGCCCGTCGTCCAGCCGTGCGTGGGCAGCCCGCCGACCTTCGGCTCGGCGTTCACCACCCGTACCCGGTCCATGACCTGGCCGGCGTTCAGCTTCGCGTCGTCCTGGCCCACCGCCTTCAGGACGGGAGCGGCGGCCTTCCTGGCGGCGGCCTCGCTCACCGGATCGGCGGCCGACCGTCCGGAGGATTCGCTCGGGCACGCCTTGGTGCTCGTGCAGAGGTTGTCGGTCCCCGGCGTGTACCGGCTGAACGTCCAGATCCCCGGTGCCCGCTTGGTCACCCGCAGCGTCGGCCCCGACCCGTCCTTCACCGCCCCGACCGTCCAGGCGTCCCCGGTCAGCCTCGGGGTGCCGTCCACCGCCAGGGCCTGCGCGAGACGCGCCACCTCGTCCTTCGTCACCTCGCCCGTCGCCCGGTACACGGGCGCGGAGTCCGGGCCGTCGGGGAGCTTGCCGTCGGCCCGGTAGGACGCGCCGTAGGGGTTTGGCTCACCCACCGCGATGCCCGGCCTGCCGCCCTCGCTGTAGCCGTCGAGGGCGAGCGGCGGGGGAGTGCCGTCGCCGCCGGGGCCGGTGGAACGGCCGCCGGAGCCGCCGGTCGCGGTCGCGGTGAAGTACGCCCCGCCGCCCCCGACGAGCAGCACCGCGGCCGCCACCGAGGCCACGACCACCGGAGACCGCCGCCGACGCGGTGCGCCTTCGTCGGCACCCGCGACGCCCTCACCGGACTCGGTGATGTCGGCGACTTCGGCGACTTCGGCGTCTTCAGTGACTTCAACGGCTTCGCTGATCTCGGCAGCTTCGGCAGCTTCGGCAGCTTCGGCAGCTTCGGCGGCTTCGGCGGCTTCGGCAGCTTTGGTGTCGTCACTGGCCTCGGCGGTGTCACTGGCTTTGGTGTCGTCACTGGCTTCGGCAGCCTCAGTGACGTCGGCAGCTTCAGTGACGTCGGCAGCCTCACCGGCTGTGGTGGCGTCGGCCGCTTCGGACGCGTCGCCGGCTTCCCCGTCGGGCCGCCCGGTGTTCACCGCGTCGCTCGCGCTGCTCGCGTCGTCGTCGGGTCGCTCGGTGCTCACCGCATCGCTCCTTTGGCTCCACTGCTGTCCCGGACGACCCTGCCCCGTCGGAGAGGGGGCTCAGGAGGGTCGTACGCCGTATCCCCTTTACGGGGGACGGCGATGGGACGCAATGGGGGAGCGCGCGGTTCCCTCGTCGGCGCGCTCTGTCTCAGCGGATCGAAATCTGTGCGGATCAGTCCCCGTAGTCCGACATCGCGTCCAGGAGCCGCGCGGAGGCGGGCGGCACGGTCACGCCGTGAATGAGGGACGGGGAGACCGGGCGGGGGGTGATCCGGTCGGGTGCCGCCCAGTGCGGGGCCATCCGGGCGCCGTCGCCGCGCAGCGACGCCAGATCGCCCTCCAGGTCGAGCGGGACGGAGCCGTGGACCTTCAGGTTCGTCATAGCGGAACCGTAGACACGGTCGGGTCCACGAAGAAAGATCTACTATCGGGTAGTTTTGCCCGCTTCAGTGGGCCCCCGTCGACCGGGTAGCGTGAACTGTCAATCCCTTCCCCCGCAGGAGCGTGTCCTCGCCGTGCGTATCGCAGTCACCGGCTCCATCGCCACCGACCACCTCATGACCTTCCCCGGCCGTTTCGCCGACCAGCTCGTCGCGGACCAGCTGCACACGGTCTCCCTCTCCTTCCTGGTCGACAATCTCGACGTACGCCGGGGTGGCGTCGGCGCGAACATCGCCTTCGGCATGGGGCAGCTCGGTACGTCGCCGATCCTGGTCGGCGCGGCGGGCTCGGACTTCCAGGAGTACCGCGCCTGGCTGGACCGGCACGGCGTCGACACGGCCTCCGTGCGCATCTCCGAGGTGCTGCACACCGCCCGCTTCGTGTGCACCACGGACGCCGACCACAACCAGATCGGCTCCTTCTACACGGGCGCGATGAGCGAGGCCCGGCTGATCGAGCTCAAGTCGGTCGCCGACCGCGTGGGCGGGCTCGACCTGGTCCTGATCGGCGCGGACGACCCGGAGGCGATGCTGCGCCACACGGAGGAGTGCCGGTCCCGCTCGATCCCCTTCGCGGCCGACTTCTCGCAGCAGATCGCCCGTATGAACGGCGACGAGATCCGGATACTGCTGGACGGGGCGACCTACCTCTTCTCCAACGAGTACGAGAAGGGGCTCATCGAGTCCAAGACCGGCTGGAGCGACGAGGAGATCCTGTCGAAGGTCGGCCACCGCGTGACCACCCTCGGCGCGCAGGGCGTGCGCATCGAGCGGGCCGGCCAGGACCCGATCGAGGTGGGCTGCCCCGAGGAGGAGCGCAAGGCGGACCCGACCGGCGTCGGCGACGCGTTCCGCGCGGGTTTCCTGTCCGCCCTCGCCTGGGGCGTCTCCCTCGAGCGCGCCGCCCAGGTGGGCTGCATGCTCGCCACGCTGGTCATCGAGACGGTCGGCACCCAGGAGTACCAGCTGCGCCGCGCCCACTTCATGGACCGCTTCACCAAGGCGTACGGCGACGACGCGGCCGTAGAGGTCCGCCGGCACCTCGCCTGACCAGGCCCTGTCCGGCCGATCAGGCCGGACAGGACCTAGGACAACCGGCGGACCACATAGGCCGAGCCGTGGTCCGCCGGCTCCTCCCCGACGTACTCCTGCCCGCGCATCTCGCACCACGCGGGAATGTCCAGGCGGGCCGCCTCGTCGTCCGACAGGACGCGGACCGTGCCGCCGACGGGCACGTCCCCGATGACCTTGGCCAGCTCGATGACCGGGATCGGGCACCGCTTGCCCAGGGAGTCCACGACGAGGGACTCCGCCCGTACGGCCGTCGCGGGCGCCGACACCGGCGCGCCCAGCTTGTCGCGGACCGCCGACACCGTGCCGGGAAGCACCTCCAGGAAGCGGTCGACATCCTCCGCCGGCGTGCCGAGCGGCAGCGACACCCGCACATTGCCCTCGCTCAGCACCCCCATCGCCCTCAGCACATGGCTCGGCGTCAGGGTGCTGCTCGTACAGGACGAGCCGGACGAGACGGAGAAACCGGCCCGGTCCAGCTCGTGCAGCAGGGTCTCCCCGTCGACATAGAGACACGAGAAGGTGACGATGCCGGGCAGCCGGCGGACCGGGTCGCCGACCACCTCCACGTCCCCGACCAGCTCGGGCACCCGTACCCGGATCCGGTCCGTCAGCTCCCGCAGCCGTACCGCCTCTTCCGCCGCCTCGGCGCGCACCGCCCGCAGCGACGCCGCGGCGGCCACGATCGCCGGGAGGTTCTCGAACCCCGCCGCCCGCCCCGACTCCCGCTCGTCCGTGGGCCCTTGGGGCGCGAATCGCACACCTTTACGCACCACGAGAAGCCCGACGCCCGACGGGCCGCCCCACTTGTGGGCGCTCGCCGTCAGCAGCGACCAGTCACCCGCCACCCGGCCCCAGCCCAGCGACTGCGCCGCGTCCACCAGCAGCGGCACCCCCGCCGCCCGGCACACGTCGGCCACCGCGGCCACCGGCTGCTCCGTGCCCACCTCGTGGTTCGCCGACTGGAGACAGGCCAGCGCGGTGTCCGGGCGCAGAGCTTCGGCGTACGAGGCCGGCGCGACCGTGCCCGTACGGTCCACCGCGACCCGGGTCACCGTCCCGCCCTCCGTCTCGAACACCTCCGCCGAATGGAGTACCGAAGAGTGTTCGACCGCTGACACGATCAGGTGGCGTCCGACACGCCGCCGGCCCGCCAGCGCGCCCGCTACCCCGGAGTGCACCGCACGCGTGCCGGACGAGTTGAAGACCAGCTCGTCCGGCCGGCAGCCCACCGCCTCGGCGGCCGCCTCGCGGGCCGCGTCGAGCAGCAGCCGGGCCCGTCGCCCCTCGCGGTAGAGGCGTGCGGGGTCGGCCCACCCCTCGTCGAGCGAGGCCTGAAGGGCCTGCCGGGCGACGGGGTGGAGGGGAGCGGCGGACGCGGCGTCGAAGTAGGACACGCCGCCACGCTAACTCCTGCGAACACTCCTGCGAACCGCGCGCTCGGCGGGGACGTGGACGGGGACGTGGGCGGCGGCGAGGGCGGGGATGTGGGGCGCAGGCGTCGTACGAGACGTCGGAGGGGCCGTCAGATGAGGCCCGGAGTCGGGCATTCCACCCCTTCGGGGTGTCCGGCGGCGCGTTGGGCACCCTCCCCGCGCGACCCCAAATAGCGTCCAGTAGGGTTTGGTCCGCATAAACATCCAAACCCCTGCCCGACGCAGGGCGGCGACCGACCAGCGAGGCCGCAGCCGAACAGCGCGGGCGAGACTCTCGGGAAGGCGCTACGTGAGTCCCAACGGCTCCGACCGCTCGCCGCGGCGCCCGATGCGGCGGAAGCTGCTGCAGGCACTGACTGCGGGCCTGGTCCTGGCGACCGCTACCGGTTGCACATACAAGGACTTCCCCCGCCTTGGCATGCCCACCCCAGTCACGGAAGAGGCTCCGCGGATCCTCTCCCTGTGGCAGGGCTCCTGGGCTGCCGCGCTCGCCACCGGCGTGCTGGTCTGGGGCTTGATCCTGTGGGCGACCATCTTCCACCGGCGCAGCCGCACCAAGGTCGAAGTTCCCCCGCAGACCAGGTACAACATGCCCATCGAGGCGCTGTACACGGTGGTCCCGCTCATCATCGTCTCGGTGCTCTTCTACTTCACGGCCCGCGACGAGTCGAAGCTCCTCGACCTCTCCAAGAAGCCCGACGTCACGGTCAACGTGGTCGGCTTCCAGTGGAGCTGGGGCTTCAACTACATCGAGAACGTCGACGGCTCGACCGGCAACGCGAAGACCGACAAGAACCTGGCGGCCATTCCGGACCGGTTCAAGGAAGCCTTCCCGGCGAACGCCGGCGGTGTCTACGACGTCGGCACGCCCGGCACGCGGAACCCGCAGACCAACAACCCGGGTCCGACCCTCTGGCTGCCCAAGGGCAAGACGGTCCGCTTCGTCCTCACTTCGCGTGACGTCATCCACTCCTTCTGGGTGGTGCCGTTCCTCATGAAGCAGGACGTCATCCCGGGCCACACCAACTCCTTCCAGGTGACCCCCAACAGGGAGGGCACCTTCCTGGGCAAGTGCGCCGAGCTCTGCGGCGTCGACCACTCCCGGATGCTGTTCAACGTGAAGGTCGTCTCCCCCGAGCGCTACCAGCAGCATCTCAAGGACCTCGCGAAGAAGGGGCAGACCGGTTACGTTCCCGCCGGCATCGCGCAGACGAGCCACGAGAAGAACCGGGAGACGAACAACCTGTGAGCATCCTCAACGAACCCCAGGGTGCCGCCGCAGCTGAGGACTCTTACGAGAACGAGCTGCCGGTACGGCGCAAGCAGCCCGGCAATGTCGTGGTCAAGTGGCTCACCACCACCGACCACAAGACGATCGGCACGCTGTATCTGGTGACGTCCTTCGCGTTCTTCTGCATCGGCGGCGTCATGGCGCTGCTCATGCGCGCGGAACTCGCCCGGCCCGGTATGCAGATCATGTCGAGCGAGCAGTTCAACCAGGCGTTCACGATGCACGGCACGATCATGCTGCTGATGTTCGCGACGCCGCTGTTCGCCGGTTTCGCGAACTGGATCATGCCGCTGCAGATCGGCGCGCCCGACGTGGCGTTCCCGCGGCTGAACATGTTCGCCTACTGGCTCTACCTGTTCGGCTCGCTCATCGCGGTCGGCGGCTTCCTCACCCCGCAGGGCGCGGCCGACTTCGGCTGGTTCGCCTACAGCCCGCTGTCGGACGCGGTCCGCTCGCCGGGCATCGGCGCCGACATGTGGATCATGGGTCTGGCCTTCTCCGGCTTCGGCACCATCCTCGGCTCGGTCAACTTCATCACCACGATCATCTGCATGCGTGCCCCCGGCATGACCATGTTCCGCATGCCGATCTTCGTGTGGAACGTGCTGCTGACCGGTGTGCTCGTCCTGCTGGCCTTCCCGGTCCTGGCCGCCGCGCTGTTCGCCCTGGAGGCGGACCGCAAGTTCGGTGCCCATGTGTTCGACGCGGCAAACGGCGGAGCACTGCTCTGGCAACACCTCTTCTGGTTCTTCGGCCATCCAGAGGTGTACATCATCGCCCTGCCGTTCTTCGGGATCATTTCCGAAGTGATCCCGGTGTTCAGTCGCAAGCCGATGTTCGGCTACATGGGTCTCATCGGCGCCACCATCGCGATCGCCGGCCTTTCCGTGACGGTGTGGGCGCACCACATGTACGTCACGGGTGGCGTACTGCTCCCGTTCTTCTCCTTCATGACGTTCCTCATCGCCGTACCAACAGGCGTGAAGTTCTTCAACTGGATCGGAACGATGTGGAAGGGGTCCCTGAGTTTCGAGACCCCGATGCTCTGGGCGACCGGCTTCCTGATCACCTTCACCTTCGGTGGTCTGACCGGTGTCATCCTGGCCTCGCCGCCGATGGACTTCCACGTCTCGGACTCGTACTTCGTGGTGGCGCACTTCCACTACGTGGTGTTCGGCACCGTCGTGTTCGCGATGTTCTCCGGCTTCCACTACTGGTGGCCGAAGTTCACCGGCAAGATGCTCGACGAGCGCCTCGGCAAGATCACGTTCTGGACGCTGTTCGTCGGCTTCCACGGCACGTTCCTCATCCAGCACTGGCTGGGTGCGGAGGGCATGCCGCGTCGTTACGCGGACTACCTCGCGGCCGACGGCTTCACCGCCCTGAACACGATCTCGACGATCTGCTCGTTCCTGCTCGGCCTGTCGATCCTGCCGTTCCTCTACAACGTGTGGAAGACGGCCAAGTACGGCAAGCCGGTCGGCGTCGACGACCCGTGGGGCTACGGCCGCTCCCTGGAGTGGGCCACGTCCTGCCCGCCGCCGCGGCACAACTTCCTCACCCTGCCGCGGATCCGCTCCGAATCCCCGGCTTTCGACCTGCACCACCCGGAGATCGCCGCGCTCGACCAGCTCGAGAACGCCGGTCACGGTGAGAAGGCCGCCGTCGCTGGTGGCAAGGAGGCCGGCAAGTGAAGATCCAGGGCAAGATGTTCATCTGGCTGGCCGTCTTCATCCTCGCCATGGCGATCATCTATGGCGTGTGGTCGAAGGAGCCGGCGGGCACCACCGCGCTCTTCCTGGCCTTCGGCCTGAGCATCATGATCGGCTACTACCTGGCCTTCACGGCCCGGCGGGTCGACGCGGGTGCCCAGGACAACAAGGAGGCCGACGTCGCGGACGACGCCGGCGAGGTGGGCTTCTTCAGCCCGCACAGCTGGCAGCCGCTCGCCCTCGGCATCGGTGGCGCGCTGGCCTTCATGGGCGTCGTCTTCGGCTGGTGGCTGCTCTACTTCTCGGCCCCGATCATCCTGATCGGCCTGTGGGGCTGGGTCTTCGAGTACTACCGCGGCGAGAGCCGCACCCAGTAGGAACCGCCCCAGCAGTACCCGCCCCTCGCGGGCGTGGTCAGTAGCACGCGCTGAGCGCACGGGAGCCCGGACACTCCGTCAGGAGAGTCCGGGCTCTTTCTTTTCTCGCGTCCGCCGTCCCTCGCTCGGCTCACTCGCCGCGCCGTGACCGACGGAGGTTCTTAGCGTGAAGCCATGAACCACTCACCGCGAAACCGCACGGTCGTCAGCTGCACCCTGCTGGTGATCGCCCTGGGCGCGGCGGGCCTCACCGCCTGCACCTCCGACGGTCACCCGCTCTCGGCGAAGCCGTACGACGCGGCGGGTCAGATCGCCTTCAACGCCCCTGTCGGCGACAGCAAGAAGGCCGACCCCGACAAGCCCCTGGAGATCACCGCCTCGGGCTCGGACGGCCGCATCACGGACGTCACGGCCACCGACGCGAGCGGCCGCTACGTGGCGGGCGAACTCGCCGCCGACGGCAGCCGCTGGCACAGCACCTCACCACTGGCCGCCGGCAGCCGGTACACGGTGCGGGTGAGCACGGAGGACGAGGACGGCGCACCCGGCCGCAAGGACATCACCTTCACCACCAGCGTCCCGAAGACCAAGAAGGAGCTGGGGGTGGCGTTCGGCCCCGAGGCGGGCACGTACGGCGTCGGCCAGCCCGTCACCGCCACACTCAGTGCCCCCGTCAAGGACAAGGCCGCCCGTACGGTCATCGAGCGCGCCCTCAAGGTCGACTCGAAGCCCGTGGTGGAGGGCGCCTGGCACTGGGTGGACGACAAGACGCTGCACTACCGCCCCAAGGAGTACTGGCCCACCCACGCCACCATCACGGCGCACAGCAACCTGAAGGGCGTCAAGGTCGCCGAGCGGCTCTGGGGCGGCGACGTGAAGCCCCTGAAGCTCACCACCGGCGACAGCCTGATCGCCGTCACGGACGCCGCCGCACACTCGATGACGGTCTTCCGCAACGGCAAGGAGATCAACCAGATCCCCGTCACCACCGGCAAGGCCGGCTTCGAGACCCGCAACGGCGTCAAGGTCGTGCTGGGCAAGGAGTACTTCGTACGGATGCGCGGTACCACCGTCGGCATCGCCGAGGGCTCGTCGGACTCGTACGACCTGCCGGTGTACTACGCGACCCGGGTGACCTGGAGCGGCGAGTACGTCCACGCGGCGCCCTGGTCGGTCGGCTCCCAGGGGTCCGCCAACGTCAGCCACGGCTGCACCGGGATGAGCACCAGCAACGCGGAGTGGTTCTTCGACACCGTGCGGGAGGGCGACATCGTCAAGGTCGTCAACTCGAACGGCGACAACATGGACCCGTTCGGGAACGGCTACGGAGACTGGAACCTCGACTGGAAGAACTGGCGCACGGGCAGCGCCCTGATGGCCGGCACCCCGGACGGGCCGAGCCCGGCGGACCGGGCCAAGCTGCGGCCCGAGACGGTGTGAAGACCCGGGGGGTGGCACCGCGCCCCGAACGAGGCGCGGTACGGCCCCCCGAGCTCTCAGCCGATCAGAGCCTTCTGACGCAACAGAGAGGCCAGCGCGGCCGCGAACTCCACCGGATCCACCGGCAGCGTCACCGCGGCGTCCGCACGGCTCCACGTGGCCAGCCAGGCGTCCTGGGGTCGCCCGATCAGCAGCAGCACGGGCGGGCAGTTGAAGACCTCGTCCTTGATCTGCCGGCAGAGACCCATCCCGCCCATCGGCACGGCCTCGCCGTCCAGCACGCAGACGTCGATGCCGCCCTTGTCCAGCTCCGCGATCACGGCGGCCGGCGTCGCGCACTCCAGGAACTCCACCACGGGCACGTCCGGCGCCGGACGGCGTCCGGTGGCGAGCCGGACCTGTTCGCGGGTGTTGGAGTCGTCGCTGTAGACCAGCACCGTGGCGGTCGGCTGCATTCTTCCTCCGAGACATCAGCGTCGTACGGACTTGGACCGATGCGCGGATGCTACTCCCTTGAACACCTCGTCAACACCGGTTCGGACAGGGCTTCGATGGGCCATATGGGCAGCACATGGGGCTCGGACACCCCGAACGGCACCCCCGGGAGTGAGGGCGAGATAAGCGACCGACATAATGTCGGTCGTGGCGACAGCAACGACAGTAGAAACCGGGCACGCGCACCCGTCGGTCAACCGGCCGAACCTCACCAGCGTCGGAACCATCATCTGGCTGAGTTCCGAGCTGATGTTCTTCGCGGCCCTCTTCGCGATGTACTTCACCCTGCGATCGGTGACCGGGCCGGAGCACTGGAAGGAGATGGCGAGCCATCTCAACTTCCCGTTCTCCGCGACGAACACCACGATCCTGGTGCTTTCCTCCCTGACCTGCCAGCTCGGCGTGTTCGCCGCCGAGCGCGGGGACGTGAAGAAGCTCCGGATGTGGTTCATCGTCACCTTCATCATGGGTGCGATCTTCATCGGCGGTCAGGTCTTCGAATACACCGAGCTGGTCAAGAAGGACGGGCTCTCGCTCTCCTCCGACCCGTACGGCTCGGTGTTCTACCTGACCACCGGCTTCCACGGCCTGCACGTGACGGGCGGTCTCATCGCCTTCCTGCTGGTCCTCGGCCGCACCTACGCGGCCCGGAGATTCACTCACGAGCAGGCAACCGCCGCCATCGTCGTGTCCTACTACTGGCACTTCGTCGATGTCGTCTGGATCGGCCTCTTCGCCACGATCTACATGATCAAGTAATCGGGCCAGAAGTCCGAACATCCAGAAGCATCGACGCAGAAGATCCTGACACCGGGGTAATCCGTGAAAAAGCTCTCCGCACGACGACGCCATCCGCTGGCGGCGGTCGTCGTCCTACTCCTCGCGCTGGCGGCCACCGGGGGGCTGTACGCCGCGTTCGCTCCCGCGAGCAAGGCGCAGGCCGATGACACCGCCCAGTCCCTCGCCATCGACGAGGGCAAGAAGCTCTACGCCGTAGGCTGCGCCAGCTGCCACGGCGCCGGCGGTCAGGGGACCACCGACGGTCCGCAACTGGTGGGCGTGGGTGCCGCGGCCGTCGACTTCCAGGTCGGCACGGGCCGGATGCCGGCCCAGCAGCCCGGCGCTCAGGTGCCGAAGAAGAAGGTCATCTACACGCAGGCCGAGATCGACCAGCTCGCGGCGTTCATCGCCTCGCTCGGTGCCGGTCCCTCGATCCCGACGAAGAACCAGGTCAGCCCCGAGGGCGCGGACATCGCCAAGGGCGGCGAGCTCTTCCGTACCAACTGCGCGCAGTGCCACAACTTCACCGGTAAGGGCGGCGCGCTGACGCACGGCAAGTTCGCGCCGAGCCTCGAGGGCGTCGACCCGAAGCACATCTACGAGGCCATGCAGACCGGCCCGCAGAACATGCCGTCCTTCCCCGACACGACCCTGTCGGAGAAGAACAAGAAGGACATCATCGCGTACCTCGACGCGGTCAACGGTGACGAAACCGTCGAGCCCGGCGGCCTCAGCCTGGGCGGCCTCGGGCCGGTCAGCGAGGGCCTGTTCGGCTGGGTCTTCGGCCTCGGCACGCTGATCGCCGTCGCCGTCTGGGTCGCCGCTCGGACCGCAAAGGCCAAGAAGTCATGAGTAGCCAAGAGATTCCAGAAGAGAACCGTCCCGCTGAGCGGGCCACCGACGAAGATGCGCACGGTCACGGTGCGGTAGCCGTCGCGGACGAGCAGAACCCGTTCGCCAACCCGGGTCTGCCGCCCCACGAGCACCGCGTCCAGGACATCGACGAGCGGGCCGCCCAGCGGTCCGAGCGTGTCGTCGCCTTCCTGTTCACGGTGTCGATGCTGGCCACCGTCGCCTTCATCGCCTCGTACGTGGCGATCCCGAAGGAAGAGGCGATCTATGTCTTCCCGATCGGGCACATCAGCGCGCTGAACTTCGCGCTGGGCCTGTCGCTCGGCGTCGCGCTCTTCACGATCGGCGCGGGCGCGGTCCACTGGGCCCGCACCCTGATGTCCGACGTGGAGATCGCCGACGAGCGGCACCCGATCGAGGCGCCGCCGGAGGTCAAGGCCAAGGTTCTGGCCGACTTCAAGGAGGGCGCCAAGGAGTCCGTGCTCGGCCGCCGCAAGCTGATCCGCAACACGATGTTCGGCGCGCTGGCCCTGTTCCCGCTCTCCGGCGTCATGCTGCTGCGCGACCTCGGTCCGCTGCCCGAGACCAAGCTGCGGCACACGATGTGGCGCAAGGGTCTCCAGCTCGTCAACATGAACACGAACGAGCCGCTGCGTCCCGCGGACGTCGCGGTCGGTTCGCTGACCTTCGCCAAGCCCGAGGGCCTGGAGGAGCACGACGAGGACTTCCAGAAGGAGATCGCGAAGGCGGCCCTGATGATCGTCCGGCTTCAGCCGGACAACATCAAGGACAAGAAGGAACTCGAGTGGTCCCACGAGGGCATCGTGGCCTACTCGAAGATCTGCACCCACGTCGGCTGCCCGATCTCCCTGTACGAGCAGCAGACGCACCACGTGCTGTGCCCGTGCCACCAGTCCACCTTCGACCTCTCCGACGGTGCCCGAGTGATCTTCGGCCCGGCCGGTCACGCCCTGCCGCAGCTGCGCATCGGTGTGAACGACGAGGGCTACCTCGAGGCGCTCGGCGACTTCGAAGAGCCCGTCGGTCCTGCATTCTGGGAGCGCGGATGAGCGCCACGTCAAACACACCGTCCCCCGACTCGCGTGCGCGCGGGAAGGCGCCCGCCGGTGAGCGGGTCGCCGACTGGGCCGACGGCCGCCTGGGGATCTACTCCCTGGCCAAGTCCAACATGCGCAAGATCTTCCCCGACCACTGGTCGTTCATGTTGGGTGAGGTCTGCCTCTACAGCTTCATCATCATCATCCTCACGGGTGTGTATCTGACGCTGTTCTTCCACCCGTCGATGAACGAGGTGACGTACAACGGCAGCTATGTCCCGCTCCAGGGGCAGCTGATGTCGGAGGCGTTCAACTCGACCATGCACATCTCCTTCGATGTGCGCGGTGGTCTGCTGATCCGGCAGATCCACCACTGGGCGGCGCTGATCTTCCTCGCCGGCATGTTCGTGCACATGATGCGCGTCTTCTTCACGGGTGCGTTCCGCAAGCCGCGTGAGGTCAACTGGCTGTTCGGCTTCCTGCTGTTCGTCCTCGGCATGTTCACCGGCTTCACCGGTTACTCGCTCCCGGACGACCTGCTCTCCGGCACCGGTGTCCGCTTCATGGAGGGCGCGGTCCTGTCCGTGCCGATCGTGGGCACGTACCTGTCGTTCTTCCTCTTCGGCGGCGAGTTCCCGGGCGGCGACTTCGTGGCCCGCTTCTACTCGGTCCACGTCCTGCTGCTGCCGGGCATCATGCTCGGCCTGGTGGTCGGCCACCTGATCCTGGTCTTCTACCACAAGCACACGCAGTTCGCGGGCCCCGGAAAGACGAACAACAACGTCGTCGGCATGCCGCTGCTGCCGGTCTACATGGCCAAGGCCGGAGGCTTCTTCTTCCTGGTCTTCGGTGTCATCGCGGCCATCGCGGCGATCGCCTCCATCAACCCGATCTGGTCCATGGGCCCCTACCGTCCGGACATGGTGTCCACGGGCGCCCAGCCCGACTGGTACATGGGCTTCTCCGAGGGCCTGATCCGTGTCATGCCGGGCTGGGAGATCAACCTCTGGGGTCACACGCTCGTCCTGGGCGTGTTCATCCCGCTGGTGATCTTCCCGCTGGTCCTGGCCGCGATCGCGGTCTACCCGTTCATCGAGTCCTGGGTCACCGGCGACAAGCGCGAGCACCACATCCTGGACCGCCCGCGCAACGTCCCGACCCGGACCGGGTTCGGCGCGGCCTGGATCAGCTGGTACTTCGTCCTGCTCATCGGTGGCGGCAACGACCTCTGGGCGACGCACTTCCACCTGTCGATCAACTCGATCACCTGGTTCGTCCGGATCGGCTTCTTCGTCGTGCCGGTCCTCGTGTTCGTCATCACCAAGCGGATCTGCCTCGGCCTCCAGCGCCGGGACCGGGACAAGGTGCTGCACGGCCGTGAGTCGGGCATCATCAAGCGCCTGCCGCACGGTGAGTTCATCGAGATCCACGAGCCGCTCAGCCAGGACGCGCTGCACACGCTCACCGCGCACGAGCAGTACGAGCCGGCCGCGATCGGCCCGGTGGTCGACGAGAACGGTGTCGAGCGCAAGCCCAAGGTGACGGAGAAGCTGCGCGCCAAGCTCAGCGGCGCGTACTACGGGGACGACAACCAGATCCCCAAGCCCACCGTCGAGGAGTACAAGGAGATCACGAGCGGCCACGGCCACCACTGATCACCTGACTGATCTGTACTGATCGCCACGGCAGGAGCCCCGTCCATTGCATGGACGGGGCTCTTTGCCGTCTCTCCACCTGGATAGGGTGGACTCACCCCCTGGGGCTTAAGGGGGCTGAGTTCCACCGTCGTACGGCTACGAACCCAGGAGCGACCATGAGCGCTGTGAACCCCGCTGGAGGCGACATCGCGGCGGGCCGTTCCTGGCCCGAGGTGCTGAACGGCCTGCTCGACGGCCGCGACCAGAGCGCGGACGACACGGCCTGGGCGATGGACCGGATCATGCGCGGCGAGGCCACGGACGCGCAGATCGCCGGGTTCCTGGTGGCGCTGCGCGCCAAGGGCGAGACGGTCGAGGAGATCTCCGGGCTGGTCCGGGCGATGTACGAGCACGCGAATCTGATCGAGGTGCCCGGAGCGACCGTCGACATCGTCGGCACCGGCGGTGACGGCGCGAAGACCGTCAACATCTCCACGATGTCGTCGATCGTCGTGGCCGGCACGGGTGCCAAGGTCGTCAAGCACGGCAACCGGGCCGCGTCCTCCGCGTCCGGTTCCTCGGACGTCCTGGAGAAGCTCGGCATCAATCTTCAGCTGACCCCCAAGCGGGTCGCCGAGGTGGCCGAGGAAGCCGGGATCACCATCTGCTTCGCGGTGAAGTTCCATCCGGCGCTGCGGCATGTGGCGGCGGCGCGGGGGCAGTTGGGGATCCGGACGACGTTCAACGTCCTCGGCCCGCTGACGAATCCGGCCCGGGTGAAGGCACAGGCCGTCGGAGTCGCCGACCCCCGCATGGCCCCCATCGTGGCCGGTGTCTTCGCCGAGCGCGGCAACTCCTCGCTGGTCTTCCGCGGCGACGACGGCCTCGACGAGCTGACCACCACGTCGACCTCCCGGGTCTGGGTCGTCCGCGAGGGCAAGGTCACCGAGGAGTCCTTCGACCCCCGCGACGTCGGCCTCGACCTGGTCCCGGTGGAGGCGCTGCGGGGCGCGGACGCGGCGTACAACGCGGATGTCGCCCGGCGCCTGCTGAACGGCGAGACGGGGCCGGTACGGGACGCGGTGCTGCTGAACTCGGCGGCGGCCCTGGTGGCCCTGTCCCCGGGCGCCGGGACCCTCGCGGAGCAGCTGCGCGCGGGTATGGCGCAGGCGGCGGAGGCGATCGACTCGGGAGCCGCGAAGAGGGCGCTGGAGCGGTGGGTGGCGGCCAGCAACGCCTGAGCCGTGGCGAGGTGACGCGGGGCGCGGTCCGGATTCTGGACTGCGCCTTGCGCGTCGAAGATCGTATGGCAAGATGCTGTATCAGGTCATGAGCGACAGTCATGAGGCCCCGGCCGACTGTCCGGCAACCCTCCGTCCGTGGCGGGGTGCCCCGGGTGAAGACCAGGTCGTAGGCAGCGAGGTCTACGGCAAGCGCGGACCCCTCGTAATCACCAGGGGTCCTGGTCGTTCGAGGGAGCCTTCCGTGAGCAAGCGAATGCGATAGGGCGCCGAGCCCCGCCTCCGCAATCCCCTTTTCACCTTTCCTGTGCCGTTGACGTGCGCGTTTCGCGCTGTCCGGCACGGTGATTCCGCCTGCTCTTCACGGGAGTACACCCATGTCCGTCTCCACCGCTGCCGCCGACCAGACCGTTTGCTGTGACATTTCGGGACACCTGCCCGTTCTGGGCCGCGAGGTCACCGTCCCGCTCGTCACCGGTGGCGAGGTCACCTACGCCGCCCTCGACTACGCCGCCAGCGCCCCCGCCCTCCAGCGCGTCTGGGACGACGTCGCCGCGTACGCCCCCTACTACGGCTCCGTCCACCGGGGTGCCGGGTATCTCTCCCAGCTGTCCACCGACCTGTTCGAGAACGCCCGCAGGACCGTCGCCGAGTTCCTCGACTGCCGGGACGGCGACCAGGTCGTCTTCACCCGGTCCACCACCGACTCGCTCAATCTCCTCGCCGCCGCCCTTCCGGCCGACTGCCAGGTCTTCGTCTTCGAGACCGAGCACCACGCCTCGCTGCTGCCGTGGCGCGACGCCCGGGTGACGTACCTGAACGCCCCGCGCACCCCCCAGCAGGCCGTCGAGACCCTCGAGCGCGCCCTCGCCGGCCGTGACCCGCACGGTCCGGCCCTGGTGTGCGTCACCGGTGCCTCCAACGTCACCGGCGAGCTGTGGCCGGTACGTGAACTGGCCGCCGCCGCCCATGCGCACGGCGCCCGCATCGTCCTCGACGCCGCCCAGCTCGCGCCCCACCACCCCGTCTCCGTACGGGAGTTGGACGTCGACTGGGTCGCCTTCTCCGGGCACAAGCTGTACGCGCCGTTCGGGTCCGGTGTGCTCGCCGGACGCGCCGACTGGCTGCGTGCGGCCGAGCCGTACCTCGCCGGCGGCGGCGCCAGCCGCAAGGTCACGCGGCGTACGGACGGCGGGGTGGACGTGGAGTGGCACGAGAGCGCCGCCCGGCACGAGGCCGGCTCGCCGAACGTCATCGGCGCCTACTCCATCGCCTCCGCCTGCAAGGCGCTCACCGAGGCCGGCTACGACAACCTCGTCGCCCGGGAGCAGCAGCTGATCGGCACCGTCCGCGCGGGTCTCGCCGAGGTGCCCGAGGTCAGGGTCCTCTCCCTCTTCGGCGACGACGCCCCCCGCGTCGGCGTCATCTCCTTCGTCGTCGAGGGCTGGAACAGCTCCCACTTCGCCGCCGCGCTCTCCGCCGAGTACGGCATCGGCGTCCGCGACGGCCTCTTCTGCGCCCACCCGCTGGTGCGCACCCTGCTCGGCAGCGACCCGCAGGTCCAGGGCGAGTGCGGCGCCCCCGAGGCGGCGCCCGGCGAGAAGTCCCTCAACGCGATCCGCGTCAGCTTCGGCGCCGGCACCCCCGACGAGCACGTGGAGCGCTTCGTGCGCGCGGTCAAGGAGCTCGTGCGGGAAGGTGCCCGGTGGCAGTACCGGACCGAGGACGGGCGCTGCGTGCCGGCGGTCTGACCGGGCTCCGGGTCAGGAGGCGGGGTTCACGAGTCGAGACCGATCGCGAACGCCGCCTCCAGGTCGTGCTGGGAGTACGTACGGAACGCCACGTGCGTGTCCGTGGCCTCGACGCCCGGGATCTTGCTGATGCTGCCGGGGATGACGTCCGCCAGGTCGTCGTGGGCCTTGACGCGGACCATGGCGATCAGGTCGTACGTGCCGGTGACGGAGAAGACCTCGCTGACGGAGTCGAGGGCGGCGATCGACTCCGCGATCTCGGGGATCCGGTCCACGCTGGTCTTGATGAGCACGATCGCGGTGATCACGGCTGGTTTTCTCCCTCGGGGGCCGCTGCTGGGGTTTTCACTCTAGTCGTCCGTCCGTAGCGCACCCACGCGTAGAGGAAGCCGAGCGAGAAGCCCACCAGGTGGGCCAGGTAGGCGACGCTCGGGCCGGTGGCGACGCGGCTCGCGGCCAGCCACTGGAGGGCGGCCCAGAAGGGCAGGACGACCCAGGCCGGAAGGCGCAGCGGCAGGAAGAAGAGGAACGGGAAGAGACTGGTCACCCGGGCCCCGGGGAACAGGTAGAGGAACGCGCCGAGGACCGCGGAGATCGATCCGGACGCGCCGACCAGCGTCTGCGTCGAGCCGGCGTTGGCCGCCGCGTACCCGAGCAGGGCGAGATAGCCGCAGCCCAGATAGAACAGGGCGAACTCGAGGTGTCCCAGGCGTTCCTCGGCCATCGCCCCGAAGACGTAGAGGAAGAGCATGTTGCCCAGCAGATGGATCCAGCTGCCGTGCACGAAGAGCGCCGTGGCCGGGGTGAGTGCCGCGCGCGGGGCTCCGCTGAAGAGCTCCGCGGGCACCACGCCCCAGCGGGCGAAGTAGGTCTGCTGCGCGGCGAGCAGCCCCTCCCCGGTGCCGTGGGCGGGATTGAGTCCCGCCGCGGGGCCGATCGCGAAGATCAGGCAGCAGAGGCCGATCAGTCCGTACGTCACCGGCGCCGACTGTGCCCGGACCGCGCTGCCGACCGTCGTACTCCACCTGCTGATCACGGAACAGAGCATGGCGTAACGGGACCGAACCGCGCAGAGTGCCTCGCCGCCGTGGACAGGCGGGCATCGAGTACCCGCCAGGCCGTAGGGTGAGATCCTGTGTCTGATTCCCGGAGACTGGAAGGAACAGCAGCCACGATGACGGTTCCCCTGCCGACTGCCGAGACCCGGTGGCGCTGCACTTTGTGCGGCAACCTCACGCGTTTCGACGTGACCCGCTCGTCGAAGGTCGTCGAGTACGTACACCTCGACCTCGCGGGCGAGCCGAGCGTCGAGGAGCGCGACGTGGTCAGTGAGACCATCGAGTCGGTGCGCTGCCGCTGGTGCAACGCGGTGGACCAGGTGGAACTCGTGGACAGGCCGGGCGCCGGCTCCTGACGGGAGCGGGCCCCGCACAGGCATTGGGGTGACGGATGGTGGAGACCACAGGCGGGGGGCCGGGCGACGGCACCGCCGAGGTGCTCGACCGTCCGCTGCCCGACGGCGTGCGCCGCAGGGTCGTGCAGATCGTCTCCGACGGGTTCGGCGGGCTGACCGTCGCCGAGTTGCCCGCGCAGCTCAGGCAGTACGCCCGCTTCGCCCCGAACCGGCGCGCCAAGTTCGCCGGCAACGCGATGGCGGCCGCTCTGGAGACCGACCCGATCTTCCGGCAGCGCATCGCCGAGAAGCTGAGAGAGGCTCAGCCGGAGCTGGCCGGCGCCCTCGACTCCGGCTCGCCGCCCCCGGCCGCGGACCCGCTGGACGTGGCGGCCGCGGCCTATGTCCTGCGCCCCATGGGCTGGGTGAAGCTGGTGACCGCCGCCGGCGAGGAGGCCCAGCGTGCCGACGCCGAGCGCGCGGACGACGAGACCCGGGCCGAGCTGGAGCGGCTGCGCGAGGAGCTGGCCGAGGCCCGCGGCCGGACGAAGGCGGAGACCGAGCGGCTGCGCGCCGAGCTGGAATCGACCAAGAAGGAAGCCGAATCGCTGCACCGCAAGCTGCGCGGCGCCTTCAGTGACGTCAAGCGCGGCGAGGCGGCGCTGCGCAAGGTGCAGAGCGAGATCGAGGCCGTCCGCGCCGAGGGGCAGGCCCAGGTGTCCGCCGCCGAGAGCGAGACCCGGCGGCTCAAGGCGCGGCTCGGTGAGACCGAGGCGGCCCTGGAGGCCAGCCGCAAGGCCGCGCGCGAGGGGCGCAGCGTCGAGGACATGCGCGTACGGCTGTTGCTCGACACGGTGCTCGACGCGGCGCAGGGGCTGCGGCGTGAACTCGCCCTGCCGCCCGTGTCCGTACGGCCCGCGGAGACCGTGGACGCGGTCGAACCGGGACGAATGACCCCGAAGGACATCGCCGCCCGTGCGCTGTCCGAAAACGACCCCGCGATCATCGACCAGCTGCTCGCGCTGCCGCAGGCGCATCTGGTCGTCGACGGCTACAACGTCACCAAGACCGGTTATCCGCAGATGCCGTTGGAGAAGCAGCGCCTCAGACTGCTCGGGCAGCTCTCGCAGCTCGCCGCGCAGACCGGCGCCGAGGTGACGTGCGTCTTCGACGGGGCCGAACTGGCCGCTCCCGTGCTGCTCGCGCCGCCGCGCGGAGTGCGGGTGCTGTTCTCCAAAGCGGGCGTCACAGCCGACGAGCTGATCCGTCAGCTGGTGCGTGCGGAGCCGCCCGGCCGGCCCGTCATCGTCGTCTCCACCGACCGCGAGGTGGCGGACGGCATCGCCAAGGCGGGCGCCCGCCCGGTGGCGTCCGTGGTGCTCCTCAAGCGCTTCTCGCGCGGCTGAACGCGGCTCAAACCTGCCCCTCGCAAACGGCTGCGGACATCTGTCACGTTCACCCCATGAGTTACGTACGCACCAACCGCAACATCCGTCCGTGATGCCCGAATTGGCGGAACCTTCACGCAACGTAGCGTCAAGCGCGCATTACAGCATGTGAGTTGAGTGTAAAGAATGCGCTCGGTGACCGAGATTTTTCACGTGAGGATTTGAACGATCACAGGAAGGTCACTAGGGTCGCCTCGAACCCCCGCTCGGTTGATCACTCATTGGGAGTGACGGCGGAGGGGCACCGCCCACCGGCGTGTCGGTAGGCGGCTGGAGGAAGAAGGAGCTCGCCTTCGTGGCGTCCCACCGTCGACCCAAGCAGCCGAGCCGCACCCGTGTGACCGTGCTCACCACCGCCGCAGCGGCAGCAGTTGTCCTCAGCGCGAACGCCGCCAACGCCGCGCCGAGTGAGAAGCCGAGCAAGGACGAGGTCAAGTCCAAGGTCGACAAGCTCTACGAAGAGGCGGAGAAGGCCACCGAGAAGCTCAACGGGGCCAAGGAGAAGCAGGACAAGCTCGAGAAGCAGATCGGCACCCTCCAGGACAACGTGGCCCGCGGTCAGGAAGAGCTCAACAACCTGCGCGACGGCCTCGGTTCGCTGGCCAGTGCCCAGTACCGCACCGGCGGCATCGACCCCTCCGTCCAGCTCTTCCTCTCCTCGAACCCGGACGACTTCCTGGACAAGGCGTCCACGATGGACCAGCTGAGCAGTCAGCAGGTCGACGCGCTCAAGAAGATCCAGGAGAAGCAGCGCTCGCTGGCCCAGCAGCGCAAGGAAGCCTCCGAGAAGCTCGCGGACCTTGCCGACACCCGCACGGAGCTCAGCAAGAAGAAGAAGGAAGTCCAGGGCAAGCTCGCCGAGGCGCAGAAGGTTCTCAACACCCTGACCGCCAAGGAGAAGGCGGCCCTCGCCGCCGAGCAGAGCCGCGCCAGCCGCGCCAGCGAGCGCAGCGCCCTCGACGACAGCGGTTCCGCCAAGCCCGCCTCCGGGCGCGCCGCGTCCGCGTACGCCGCCGCGCAGTCGAAGATCGGCTCGCCCTACGTCTACGGCGCCTCCGGCCCCTCCTCCTTCGACTGCTCGGGTCTGACCTCCTGGGCCTACGCGCAGGCCGGCGTCTCCATCCCCCGCACCTCGCAGGCGCAGGCCAACGCCGGTACCCGCATCTACTCGCAGAGCGACCTCCAGGTCGGCGACCTGGTCATCTTCTACGGCGACCAGCACCACGTCGGTTTCTACGCGGGCAACGGCCAGGTGCTGCACGCCCCGCGTACCGGCACCGTCGTGCGCTACGAGGCGATCGGCAACATGCCGTTCCAGTTCGGCGTCCGCATCTGACACCCTTCGGGACCCGCTGAGGGCCCCCTCCCCGCGCCGCCCAATCGGGCGAATTGCGGTGACTCCCGCTGACCCCACGCCCCGCCGATGACCTGCGTCAGAGGCGGGGCGTCGGCGTTGTGCGCCGGTCGGGGCCTTTGGCCGGAGTGTGATCGCACGGCTACTGTCTGCCGCGTTTCCCCCAACTCCGGGGGTCCGTCAGCGGAAGGGAGTGCGGCTACACGTGGGGTCCCATCGCCGCCTTGCACCGTCCGGCTTCAACCGGGGCGCCGGTGCCGCGGTCTGCGCACTGTCCACCGCGGCAGCGGCACTCGGCGCCGTACCGGCCGACGCCGCCCCGCACGACGACACCCGGGCCCGGGTGGACCGCCTGTACGAGGAGGCCGAACGGGCCACCGAGGCGTACAACAAGGCCGACGAGCGCGCCGACGTCCTGCGCGAGCAGGTGTCGCAGGCGCAGGACGAGATCGCCCGGCAGCAGGAGCGCATCAACACCATGCGGGACGCGCTCGGTTCGCTCGCCGGCGCCCAGTACCGCTCCGGCGGCCTGGACCCCTCGCTCGCCCTGCTCTTCTCCGACAACCCGGACGACTATCTTGACCGGGCCGCCGCGCTCCATCGCGTCAGCGCCCGTCAGGCGACCCGGTTGAAGGACTTCCAGCACGCCATGCGTGACGTCGCCCAGGAGCGCGCGGAGGCCGCGGGCCGGCTGGCCGAGCTGGAGAAGAGCCGCAAGGCCGTCGCCCGGCACAAGCGGACCGTCGAGCAGAAGCTGGCGGCGGCGCGCCGGCTGCTCAACGCGCTGCCGGACGCCCAGCGCGCCGCCTTCGAACGGGCGTCGCGGGCCGGTCGCTCCGGCATGCCCGACCTCACCGGTGTCCTCGCGCCGGGCGGTCGCGCGGGGGCCGCCGTCGCCGCGGCCCGCTCCGCGCTCGGCCGCCCGTATGTGTGGGGCGCCAACGGGCCCGGCGGCTTCGACTGTTCGGGACTGATGCAGTGGGCGTACGCGCAGGCCGGCGTCGGTCTGCCGCGCACCTCGCAGGAGCAGCGGTACGCCGGCCGGCAGGTGCCGCTCTCCCAGGCGCAGCCCGGCGATCTGGTCGTGTACCGGTCGGATGCCGGCCATGTCGGGATGTACGTCGGCAACGGCCAGGTGATCCACGCGCCGTACCCGGGGGCGCCGGTGCGCTACGACCCGGTCGGAATGATGCCGGTCTCGTCCGTCACGAGGCCCTGAACCGCCGCGTACGATCGGAAACGTGGCTGGTCGAGGGCGTACGTCAGGGGTGCTGGCGAGCTGTCTGCTGCTGCTTGCCGCCCTGGTCGGCTGCGGTGGCCGGCCCGCGCGGGACGCCTCGGCGGCCGAGGTGCAGCGGGTGCTCGACCGGCGGGCCGCGGCGGTGCTGCACCGGGACCGGTCCGCGTTCCTCGCGACCGAGTCGCCCGTCGCCCCGGCCGCCGGCCAACTCGCCACGGGCGCCGAGGAGTTCGGCAACCTCCGCGGTGTCCCGCTGGCTTCCTGGTCGTACCGCGTCACCGCCTTCCACCGCTCCGGCGAGCGGGCCACGGCCACCGCCGAACTCCACTACCGCCTCAAGGGATACGACCGTGCGCCCGTCACGGCCGGCCGCATGCTGCGCCTGACCCGCGGCGACGGCGGGTGGTACGTGGTGTCCGACGAGCCCGCGAAGAAGTCCAGCGAGCAGCTGTGGGAGCAGGGGGCCGTGCGGATCGTCCGCGGTGAGCACAGCCTCGTCCTCGGTGTCGGGCAGCCGGACTCGGTGCTGCGGGGTTACGCGAACCTGGCGGACCGTGCCGTGCCCGCCGCCTCCCAGGCGTGGGGCGCCGACTGGGCGGGGCGGGTGGTGGTGCTCGTACCGAAGTCGCTGGACGGGATGGCGGGGCTGCTCGGCGCGCCGGCGTCCGGGTACCGGGGGATCGCGGCGGTCACCACCGGGGAGGCGGGCGGTGCGGCGAAGGCCCCGGCGGACCGGATCGTCGTCAACCCCGACGCGTACGGCGTGCTCGGCGACTTCGGCAGGCAGGTCGTCCTCACCCACGAGGCCACCCATGTCGCCACCCGCGCCCACACCACGGCGGCCACGCCCCTGTGGCTCTCCGAGGGCTACGCGGACTGGGTCGGCTACCGCGGCTCGGGGCGCACGGCGGCGCAGATCGCCCCGGAGCTGGACCGGGCCGTGCGGGAGGGGCAGCTGCCGGCCGCTCTGCCGGCCGACGCGGACTTCGGCTTCAGCGGGGACGCGGGGAAGCTGGCGAAGGCGTACGAGGGCGGCTGGATGGCCTGCCGGATGATCGCGGACCACTGGGGAGAGGTCCGGCTCGACGACTTCTACCGGGCCGTGGGGGACCACCGGAAGCGGGCGGGAGCGGTCGAGGGCGCCCTGAAGGACGTACTCGGCACGACGCCGCGGAAGTTCACCGCGCAGTGGCGGGCCTATCTGAAGGCTCAGCTCGGCTGATCCCGTCCGATGGCCCGGCCCGGCCGATCCGGCGACGACAGCTCCAGTACCGGGTCGGCTCCTTCTTGTCGTCGTCGTACCTTGCCGTCGTCGTACGAGAATGATACCTCTAATCGGGCTACCTCGAATCGAGATACCGCCCTGAGGGAGCTCACGTCGAGGCAGCTCTCATCGAGGGGGTCCCATGAACGCCCACCGCGCCCAACTGATCTCGCTCGCCCGCCCCGTCTACTTCTCGCTGCTGGCCTCCGTGGCCGCCGGGATCATCAACACCGTCTGGGTCTCCCGGCTCGGCGGCCCGGCCGTGGCCGCCGTGGCCGTCGCCACCAACACCGAGAACGTGCTGCTCGGAGTCGCCCTGGTCTTCGCCTCCGGTACGACCGTCCTGGTCGCGCACGCCAGGGGAGCGCAGGACCCCGGCGCGGTGCGGGCGGCCGTGCGCGGGGGATGGGCGCTGTGCGCGGTGGTCACGCCGGTGGTCGCCGGCTGCGGATATCTGCTGCGCGAGCCGCTCGCCCGGCTGGTGCTGGGCGGCGAGGGCCCGGCCCTGCCCCTCGCCGTCGGCTACTTCGCGATCTCCCTGCCGGGCATCACCGTCTTCTACGCGCAGAACCTCGTCGACGGCATCCTCAAGGGCGCCGGCGACACCCGCACCCCGATGCGCCTCGCCCTGCTTGCCAACGGGCTGATCCTGGCCCTCGACCCGTTGCTCATCCACCGGTACGGCGTCCGGGGCGCCGCCGTCTCCACGGTGCTGTGCCGCTGCGCCGCGCTCGGCGTGGGTCTGCTCGCCCTGCGCCGCAACGCGCTGCTCCGCGGGGCCGCGGCCGTCCGGCCCGCCGAGGCCACCGGCGCCGCCCTGCGCCGGACCCTGAGCACCGGCCTGCCCATGTCCGCCGACTTCACCGTGCGCCAGGGCGGGGCGCTGGTGCTCGTCGCGATCGTGGCCCGGCTCGGGGTGACCGCCGTGGCCGCGTACTCGATCGCGTACAAGGTGATGTACGTCGCCACCATGGCCTTCTACGCGGTGCGCCAGGCCGCCTCGATCCACACGGCGCACACGCGAGGCGCGGACCGACGGGCGTCCTCCCGCTCGGCCGGAGCCGGGAGCGGGGGAGAGCGGCGGGCCATCGGGCGGCAGGCCGTCGTCGTCTCGGGGACGGTGGGACTGCTCGCCTCGGCCCTGCTCTGCGTGCTCGCCCCCTGGGTCATGCGCGCCTTCGGCGCCGGGCCCGAGGTCGCGCACCAGGGCGTGCTCTTTCTGCGCTGCGTCGGGCCCTATCTGCTGCTGATGGCCTGCTTCATCGCGCTCGGCGGGGTCTTCGAGGGGAGCGGGGGCGCTCCTGTGCTGCTGCGGGTGACGCTGCTCGGCACGGCGGTCCAGCTTCCGCTCGCGTACGCCCTGTCAGGGCTCGGGCTGCCCGGGATCTGTCTGGCCCTGGCGCTGGCCATGGTGGTGCAGTGCGCCGCGCTCCTGCCCGGCGTGCGCCGTCAGGAGGACGCCAGGGACTCCCTGGTGCGGGTGGCCTGACCGGGCACCGTGGGGACCGGCGGCAGGACCGTGCCGCGCCACAGTTCCAGGGCGGCCGTCAGCGCGGCGGCCATCAGGAGGCCGTTGCGCGCGAACAGCAGTGTGATGCCCATCCAGTCGCTGCCGACCACGTGCGAGAACCAGACGGGGAACTCCAGCACGGTCACGAAGCACGCGGCGAGGACCAGCCCGCCGGGCACGGTCATGCGGCTGCCCCGGAAGCACAGACAGACCGCGGCGAGCCCGACCAGCCACACCATGTACTGCGGGCTGATCACCCGGCTCGTGGCGGTGAACATCAGCACCGCCGTGAACGCCGCGTCCGCGAGCGTGTGCGCCAGGAACCGCTTGGCGCGCAGCCGCCACAGCAGCAGCCAGCCGAAGGCGACCGCGGTCAGGAACAGGGCCGCGGTGCTCACCGCGCCGACATACGGGCCCAGGAACTCCACCGAGCCGTAGTTGAGCAGCACCTGGCCGTTCCAGCCGAAGTGCCGGGCGACATGGAAGACCAGGGAGCCCAGCGACTCCACCTCGGTGCCCCGCTCGCGCTGGAAGGTCAGGAAGGCGAAGGCGCCGGGCATGGCCAGGGCGAAGAGGGAGGCGACCGCGACGACGGTCACCGTCGCCGAGGCCCAGACCCGGCGTCTGGCGGCGCCCACCAGCAGCAGTACCGGCCACACCTTCAGCAGCGCCCCGAAGCCGATCAGCGCCCCCGTCACGCGCGGATGCCGGGCCCCCGCGAGCAGTGCGGCGACCGCGACCGCGGTGACCATCACGTCGTAGCGGGCGTACACGGTCGGGCCGAGCAGGGCGACGCCCACCACCCACACCCAGGCGCCGCGCAGCGTCCTGCCCGGGCGCAGGCCCGTGTACTGGAGCAGACAGAAGACCGCCAGGTCGGCGAGGAAGGCCAGGACGAAGAACGCCGACGCGTAGTCGAGGAAGGGCAGCAGGGCGGGGGAGAGGATGGCGAGCGCGGCGGCGGGCGGGTACTGCCAGGTGACGTCGTCGAGCGGGAAGGTGCCGGTGCGCAGGGTCTCGTACCAGCCCTGGTAGATCACCGAGACGTCGCCGGTGACGTCCGGGCCCGGGAAGACGAACACCTTGAAGACGAACAGCAGCAGCGCCAGCCTGGTCAGGCCCCAGGAGGCCAGGAGCCAGGCCGGGAACCTTCTCGTGCCCGCGATGTCCACCTTTGCGCCCCTGTCCGTGTCCTTCTCGTGCTTCTCGAAGCTACCCGCTGCCTCTCGTGCGGGCGGCCATGATCTCCCGGAGGGCTGTGCGAGAGCCGTGAAGCACGGCCGGGGGGAGCTGTGAGTACCACGCGTGGACGGGTTCGGTACTGTCGACCTGCGATGCACAAGACCTTGATCGTGACCAACGACTTCCCGCCCCGGCCCGGCGGGATCCAGGCGTTCCTGCACAACATGGCGCTGCGCCTGGACCCCGAGCGGCTGGTCGTCTACGCCTCCACGTGGAAGCGCGGCCGCGAGGGCGTCGAGGCGACGGCTGCCTTCGACGCCGAGCAGCCCTTCACCGTCGTACGCGACCGCACCACGATGCTGCTGCCGACGCCGGGCGCCACCCGGCGGGCCGTCGGGCTGCTGCGGGAGCACGGCTGTACGTCGGTGTGGTTCGGTGCGGCGGCTCCGCTCGGTCTGATGGCGCCCGCGTTGCGCAGGGCGGGCGCCGAGCGGCTGGTGGCCACCACGCACGGGCACGAGGCCGGCTGGGCTCAGCTGCCCGCCTCGCGTCAGCTGCTGCGCAGGATCGGCGAGTCCACGGACACGATCACCTATCTCGGCGAGTACACGCGCTCGCGGATCGCCGCCGCGCTGACGCCGGAAGCGGCCGGCAGGATGGTCCAGCTGCCGCCCGGCGTCGACGAGAAGACCTTCCACCCCGGCTCGGGCGGCGCCGAGGTCCGCGCCCGGCTCGGGCTCACCGACCGTCCGGTGGTCGTCTGTGTCTCGCGGCTCGTTCCCCGCAAGGGTCAGGACACGCTGATCCTCGCCATGCCGCACATCCTCGCCAAGGAGCCGGAGGCCGTCCTGCTGATCGTCGGCGGCGGGCCGTACGAGAAGGAGCTGCGCAGGCTCGCGGACGAGACCGGGGTCGCCGGCTCGGTCCGCTTCACCGGGGCCGTGCCCTGGTCGGAGCTGCCCGCCCACTACGGGGCGGGGGACGTGTTCGCGATGCCGTGCCGTACGCGCCGGGGCGGGCTCGATGTCGAAGGGCTCGGGATCGTCTATCTGGAGGCGTCCGCGACCGGGCTGCCCGTGGTCGCGGGCGACTCCGGCGGGGCGCCCGACGCGGTGCTCGACGGCGAGACCGGCTGGGTGGTGCGCGGCGGCTCCCCGGAAGCGGCCGCCGACCGCGTCGTCACGCTCCTCGGCGACCCCGAGCTGCGCCGCCGCATGGGCGAGCGGGGCCGCGAGTGGGTCGAGGAGAAGTGGCGCTGGGACCTGCTGGCGGAGAAGCTCAAGACCCTGCTCTGAGACGAGCACAGGATTCCCCTCCGCGCGGCGCACACCGCTGCCCGGGACGCGGGCCCCTGCGGTCGGCGCGGTGCACATCGCCGCTCGGGGCGCGCCCAGGCCCCTGCCTCGGGGTGAGCGTATGACTCTGCGTCGGCGCGGTGCGCATCGCCGCTCGGGGCGCGCCCAGGCCCCGGCTTCGGGGCGCGCCCAGCCCCCGCCTCGACGCGGCCCCAAATCGGTGCCCCAAAGCGTGCCGTGACCCTAGGCGGAACGGAATAATCCGCCCATGCTGCGCGCATGACAGAAAAACTGACGCATCGTCACCTGACTCGCCGTCAAATCCTTGGTATGGCCGCCCTCCAGACGGCGGCCACCCTGGGCTTCACCCGGATCGGCCTCCAGTCGGCGCGGGCCGCCGAGCCCGACGCGGTCGAGACCGCACCCGCCATCGTGGTCGGTTCCGGCTACGGCGCCGCCGTGGCCGCGCTCCGCCTCGGCCAGGCCGGCCTCCGCACGCTCGTCATCGAGATGGGCGGACTCTGGAACACACCCGGCTCCGACGGCAAGGTCTTCTGTTCCACCAGCGCCCCGGACCGGAGATCCATGTGGTTCCGGACGCGCACCGAGGCGCCGCTCGCCGAGTTCCTGTGGCTGGACGTCGTCAACAAGGACATCAGCCCGTACCCGGGCGTCCTGGACCGGGTGCACTTCGCCAACATGTCCGTGTACGTCGGCCGGGGCGTCGGCGGCGGCTCCCTGGTCAACGGCGGCATGGCCGTCACCCCGCTCCAGTCGTACTTCGCCGAGCAGTTCCCGACCGTGGACGCCGCCGAGATGTACAGCACGTACTTCCCGCGCGCCCGCACCATGCTCGGCGTCAACACGGTCGACCCCGCCTGGTTCGAGTCCACCGAGTGGTACCGGTTCACCCGGACCTCGCGGAAGGCGGCCACGAACACCGGCCTGAAGACCACCTTCGTACCGAACGTCTACGACTTCGGCTACATGCAGCGCGAGGCGGCCGGCACCGCCACCAAGTCCGCCCTCGCCGGCGAGGTCATCTACGGCAACAACTACGGCAAGCGCAGCCTCGACAAGACGTACCTCGCCTCGGCGCTGGGCACCGGCAACGTCACCATCCACACACTGGAGAGGGTCCGCGAGATACGAAGGGCGAGCGACGGGACGTACCTGCTGACCGCCGACCGGATCGACACCACCGGCGCGGTCGTCGAGACCAAGCAGTACAGCTGCACCTACCTGTTCCTCGGCGGCGGCAGCCTCGGCACCTCCGAACTCCTCGTCCGGGCCCGGGAGACGGGCGCCCTGCCCGCCCTCGACGCGAGCGTGGGCACCGGCTGGGGCACCAACGGCAATGTGATGACCGGCCGGGCGAACCACATCTGGGACACCGTCGGGGCCAACCAGTCCACCATGCCCGTCATGGGCATCGACGACTGGGCGAACACCTCGAACCCCGTCTTCGCCGAGATCGCCCCGCTGCCCATGGGGCTGGAGCACTGGATCAGCCTCTATCTGGCGATCACCAAGAACCCGGAGCGGGCGTCCTTCACGTACGACGCGGCGAGCGACTCCGCGAAGCTCGGCTGGAGCGCCGCCCAGAGCGCCGTGTCCGTGAGCATGGCCAAGAAGCTCTTCGACCGGATCAACTCGGCCAACGCGACGATCTACCGGTACGACCTCTTCGGCAACAACAAGACCTTCGCCGACGACTTCACGTACCACCCGCTGGGCGGCTGCGTACTCGGGAAGTCGACGGACAACTACGGCCGGGTGAAGGGGTATTCGAAGCTGTACGTCACCGACGGCTCGCTCGTCCCCGGGTCGATCGGCGTCAACCCGTTCGTGACGATCACCGCGCTCGCGGAACGCACCATGGCGCGGGTCCTCGCCGAGGACACCGCGCCATGAACCGCCCGACCGGGGCCGCCTACTTCTGGTAGATCGCCTCGATCTCGTCCGCGTAGTCCTTCGCCACCACATGACGCTTGAGCTTCAGGGACGGCGTGAGGTGGCCCGACTCCTCGGTGAACTGGGAGGACAGAATGCGGAACTTCCGCACCGATTCCGCCTTCGACACCGCGGCGTTGCCGTCGTCGACAGCGCTCTGGACCGCCGCGAGGAGATCCGGATCCTGCCGCAGCGACGCCGCGGTGGAGCCGGCCGGCTTGCCGTGCTCGGCGGCCCAACGGCCCAGGAACTCGTCGTCGATGGTGACGAGCGCGCCCACGAACGGGCGTCCGTCGCCGACCACCATGCACTCCGCGACCAGCGCGTGCGCGCGGATACGGTCCTCGATCACGGCCGGGGCGACGTTCTTGCCGCCCGCGGTGACGATGATCTCCTTCTTGCGGCCGGTGATCCGCAGATACCCGTCCTCGTCGAGGGTGCCGATGTCACCGGTGTGGAACCAGCCGTCGGCAAGCGCCTCGGCGGTCGCGCCCTCGTTGTTCCAGTACTCCTTGAACAGGTGCTCGCCGTGCAGCAGCACCTCGCCGTCGTCCGCGATCCGGATCACGGAGCCCGGCAGCGGCTGGCCGACCGTGCCGATCTTCGTGCGGTCCCAGGGGTTGAAGGCGGTGGCCGCGCAGGACTCGGTCAGGCCGTAGCCCTCGAGGACCGTGAAGCCGATGCCGCGGAAGAAGTGGCCCAGGCGCTCGCCCAGCGGGGCGCCGCCGGAGATGGCGTACTCGCCCTTGCCGCCGAGAACGGCCCGCAGCTTGCTGTAGACGAGCTTGTCGAACGTCTTGTATTTGATCTTCAGCCCGAGGGACGGGCCGGACGGGGTGTCCAGGGCGCGGCTGTACGCGATCGCCGTGTCCGCCGCCTTGTCGAAGATCTTGCCCTTGCCGTCCGCCTGCGCCTTGGCGCGCGCCGAGTTGTAGACCTTCTCGAAGACGCGCGGCACACCGAGGATCAGCGTCGGCCGGAACGCGGCCAGTTCGTCGGTCAGGTTCTTGATGTCCGGGACGCAGCCCAGCTTGATCGGCGCCATCATCGGCGCGACCTGCACGAGCCGTCCGAAGACATGCGCGAGCGGCAGGAAGAGCAGGACGGAACACTCGCCCGTGCGGAAGAGCGGGCGCAGCCGCTCCACGATGTTGCCGCACTCCGCGAAGAAGGCGCGGTGGGTGAGGACGCAGCCCTTGGGACGGCCGGTCGTGCCGCTCGTGTAGACGATGGTCGCCGGGTCGTCGGCCTTGGCGAGCGAGCTGCGCTCCTCGACGGTGGCGTCGCTGACGTCCCTGCCGAGGCGCCCCAGCTCCTCCACGCCGCCGGTGTCGATCTGCCAGACGTGCTTGAGGGCGGGCAGCCGGTCGCGCACCGACTCCACCGAGGCCGCGTGCGTGTCCAGCTCGACGACGCAGGCGGTCGCGCCCGAGTCGCCGAGGATCCACTGCACCTGCTCGGGGGAGCTGGTCTCGTACACCGGCACGGTGATCGCGCCCGCGCTCCAGATCGCGAAGTCGAGCAGCGTCCACTCGTAGCGGGTACGGGACATCAGGCCGACCCGGTCGCCCGGCTGGACGCCCGAGGCGATGAGCCCCTTCGCCGCGGCGCGCACCTCGGCGAGGAAGGCGGTGGCGGTGACGTCCTGCCAGCTGCCGCCGACCTTGCGGGCGATGACGGCGACGTCAGGATGCTGCGCGGCGTTTCTGCGGACGATGTCGGTCAGATTGCCGTCCGCAGGGACCTCGTACAAAGCCGGAAGGCTGAACTCGCGCAAGACTGCTGCTCCTCATAGGGCGCCGGCGCCACGACTCTGTGTGATGCGACGGTGCGGTCCAAGGCTCGGGCAGGTGCTCGGGACATCATTGTTGAATTCCTGAGCACGACTGGACTGCCCGGACGTTACCCGCCGGTATGGCTTCTTCGACAGGGGGTCCCGGCCAGATGTTCTGTGCGTCACACATGGTGGCGTTCCTGCGATCACGGTAGTGCACGCGGTTACTGACTAGCCAGTAATCGCAGGTCCGGCCCGCTCTATTCACCTTTGCCGCACACGCTTACGCTTGATCGCCATGGCACTCTCACCAGGCGGCAACCGCAGGAAGCGCATCCATGTGGTCAGCGATGTGCATGGCAACGCGCGTGACCTGGCCCGGGCCGGCGACGGCGCGGACGCCCTGATCTGCCTCGGTGACCTCGTGCTCTTCCTCGACTACGCCGACCACTCGCGCGGCATCTTCCCGGACCTGTTCGGTGTGGCGAACGCGGACCGCATCGTCGAGCTGCGCACCGCCCGCCGCTTCGAGGAGGCGCGGGCGTTCGGCGCCGAGCTGTGGTCCGGCATCGGCAGCGACCGGGCGGCCGCCATCGAGAAGGCGGTACGCAAGCAGTACGCGGAGATGTTCGCCGCGTTCCCGACGCCGACGTACGCGACCTATGGAAACGTCGACATGCCGACACTGTGGCGTGAGTACGCCGGACCCGGCACGACCGTGCTGGACGGCGAGCGGGTGGAGATCGGCGGCTGGACCTTCGGCTTCGTCGGCGGCGGACTGCGCACGCCCATGCGGACGCCCTACGAGATCAGCGACGAGGAGTACGCGGCGAAGATCGAGGCGGTCGGCGAGGTGGACGTGCTGTGCAGCCACATCCCGCCGGAGGTGCCGGAGCTGGTCTACGACACGGTGGCGCGGCGCTTCGAGCGCGGCAGCCGGGCGCTGCTGGACGCCATCCGCCGCACCCGCCCGCGCTACTCCCTCTTCGGCCACGTCCACCAGCCGCTGGTGCGCCGGATGCGGATCGGGGCGACGGAGTGCGTGAACGTGGGGCACTTCGCGGGGTCCGGCAAGCCGTGGGCGCTGGAGTGGTGAGCGGCTTCGAGCGCTCCGGGTGCCGATACGTCAGGTGGGGTGACAGCGCCGGTGGCTGTGCGCGGTAGCCTTCACGCTGCACACACGTGCGCACCACCCTCCCTCACCGGACCGCACCTGGAGGAGCCACGGCGATGGCGGAACACACCAGCTCGAGCATCATGATCGAGGCGGCACCGGCCGACGTCATGGAAGTGATCGCCGACTTCGCCCGCTACCCGGACTGGACGGGCGAGGTGAAGGAGGCGGAGGTCCTCGGGACCGACGGCCAGGGCCGCGCCGAGCAGGTCCGGCTCGTCATGGACGCGGGCGCGATCAAGGACGACCAGGTCCTGGCGTACACCTGGACGGGCGACCACGAGGTGTCCTGGAGCCTGGTCAAGTCCCAGATGCTCCGCTCCCTGGACGGCTCCTACCTCCTGAAGCCGGCGGGCTCGGACGCGACCGAGGTGACGTACCAGCTCACGGTCGACGTCAAGATCCCCATGCTCGGCATGATCAAGCGCAAGGCGGAGAAGGTCATCATCGACCGCGCGCTGGCCGGCCTGAAGAAGAGGGTGGAGTCGGAGGAGAAGTAGGGGTCGGCCGCGGCGGGGGCCGGGGGCGCGGCCCCACGGACACCGGGAACGGGCTCCGCCATCGGGACCAGCCAGGTCCGCCGGCCAGGCACGGGTAGCGTTCACCCTTATGCGCACCCTCCTGATCACAGGCCCCGGCGGCTCCGGCCGTACCACCGTCGCCGCGGCCACGGCGCTGAGGGCGAGCCGTACGGGCACCCGGACCCTCGTGCTCAGCGCCGACCGCACGGACACCCTGGGTGCCGCCCTCGGCGTACCGACGGGCGGGGCCCCCGTCGAAGCCGCACCGGGCCTGACCGCCTGGCGCCCCGACGCCGCCGACCGCTTCCGCGCGGACCTCACCGCCTTCCAGGACCGCGCCGCCACCGCCCTCGACTTCCTCGGCGCCGCCCGCCTGGACGCCGAGGAACTCACCCCCCTCCCCGGCGCCGAGGAACTCGCCCTGCTGCGCGCCCTGCGCGACGCCGCGCTCTCCGAGGCGTACGACCTCCTCGTCGTCGACCTCCCCCCGGCCCCGCAGGCGCTCGCCCTCCTCGCCCTCCCCGAGGAGCTGCGCCGCTATCTGCGCCGCCTCCTCCCGCCCGAACGCCAGGCGGCCCGCGCCCTGCGCCCCGTGCTCGGCCGGCTCGCCGGCGTCCCGATGCCCGCGGACTGGCTGTACGAGACGGCCGCCCGCTGGGACGTGGAGCTCGCCGCGGTCGAGGCGGTCGTCGAGGACCGCGCCACGACCGTACGACTGGTCGCCGAGCCCGGACCGGCCGGCGCCGACGCCGTCCGCGCCGCCGCCACCGGCTTCGCCCTGCGCGCCGTGCGCATCGACACCCTGATCGCGAACCGGCTCCTGCCCGAGGAGGCCGACGACGCCTGGTCGGCCGGCCTCGCCGCCCAGCAGCGCAAGTTCCTCGAGGAGTGGCGGGGGGAGTACCGGCTCCACGAACTCCCGCACCTCGGACACGACCCGCGCGGCGCGGACGACCTGGCCGCACTCGCCGTACCCGGCGTCAACGACGCGCCTGGGCCGGTCGAGTGGTCCGTCGCCGACCGCCTCGCCGACGACGGGGTGCTCGTCTGGCACATCCCGCTGCCCGGCGCCATACGCGACGAACTCGACCTCCTCCGGCGCGGCGACGAACTCGTCGTCACCGCGGGACAGTTCCGCCGGATCGTCCCGCTCCCGTCGGCCCTGCGCCGCTGCACCGTGGCCGGCGCCGCCCTGCGCGAGGGCGAGCTGCGGATCCGCTTCGCGCCCGACCCGGACCTGTGGCCCCGCGAAAGGTGACGGCGAGCTCCCGGCGGAGTCGCGGTCCGTGGCCCCGGATCCGGTGAACCGCGTACCCCGTTCGGGTAACGTCGGAGGTACGAACCGTAGGCAGGAGTCCGCCATGAGCGAAGAGCGCCCCACGTCCGACGCCGCTCAGGAGGACGCGGCCGACGAGACGCGGGTTCCCCCCGGCCGAGCGGAGTCGAGCGCTCGCGGGAGCGCAGCCGACGGCGACGCCTGGGCCAAGGCCTGCGCCGAGGATCTCGCCGCCGAGAAGGCCCGCCGCCGCGCCCAGTACGGCGCACAGCCCGGCTCGGCCGCCGAGGAACTGCGCAAGCTCGTCGACGCCGTCGCCGAGAAGCTGTCCGGGCTCCAGTCGCCGCTGATCGACGCGGCCACCTCCGGGACGGCCCAGCAGATGGTCAGCCAGGTGGTGCGACAGGCCAAGGCCGTCGTCGAGCCCGTCATCGAGCGCAATCCGGACGTCTTCGACCATCTGGCCGCGGCCGGCTCCGAGCTGCTCGCCGCCTACCGCTCCGCCGTGGAGGCCCAGGAGAAGCGCTGGACGGCCCGGGACCACGACCCCCGCCACCGGGGCGGGGACCAGGGGCCGGGGGAACACATCGACTTGGACTGACAGCCCCCTCGGGTACGGTTGGCAGTAGCGGGGCTCGACCGAAACTGAGGGATTCATGGGACTCACCATCGGCGTCGACATCGGCGGCACGAAGATCGCGGCCGGCGTGGTCGACGAGGAAGGCAACATCCTCTCGACCTTCAAGGTGCCGACCCCCACCACGCCGCAGGCCATCGTGGACGCGATCGCCGCTGCCGTGGAGGGTGCCCGCGCGGGGCACGAGATCGTCGGAGTGGGCATCGGTGCCGCGGGCTACGTCAACCGTCAGCGCTCCACGGTCTACTTCGCGCCGAACATCCACTGGCGGCAGGAGCCGTTGAAGGACGAGGTCGAGGCGCGCGTGGGCCTGCCGGTCGTCGTGGAGAACGACGCGAACGCGGCGGCCTGGGGCGAGTACAAGTTCGGCGCGGGCAAGGGCCACCGCAACGTCATCTGCATCACGCTGGGCACGGGCCTCGGCGGCGGCATCATCATCGGCAACAAGCTGCGCCGCGGCCACTTCGGCGTGGCCGCCGAGTTCGGCCACATCCGGATGGTCCCGGACGGCCTGCTGTGCGGCTGCGGCTCGCAGGGCTGCTGGGAGCAGTACGCGTCGGGGCGCGCCCTCGTGCGGTACGCGAAGCAGCGCGCCAACGCGACCCCGGAGAACGCGGAGGTCCTGCTGGCGCTCGGCAACGGCACCCCGGACGGCATCGAGGGCAAGCACATCTCGGTGGCCGCCCGCCAGGGCGACCCGGTCGCGGTCGACTCCTACCGCGAGCTGGCCCGCTGGGCGGGCGCGGGCCTCGCCGACCTGGCCTCCCTCTTCGACCCGTCCGCCTTCATCGTCGGCGGCGGCCTGTCCGACGAGGGCGAGCTGGTCCTCGACCCGATCCGCAAGTCGTACAAGCGCTGGCTGGTCGGCGGCAACTGGCGGCCGGTGGCCGACGTCATCGCGGCCCAGCTCGGCAACAAGGCGGGCCTGGTCGGCGCCGCCGACCTGGCCCGGGAGCCCGACCCGATCATGTAACGCGCATACGTGTGTGACGACGGCGCCCGCCGCACCCCGCGAGGGGTACGGCGGGCGCCGCGGTTTCCGCCGCGGCCCCAGCCGTCGGCGTATCTTGATCGCCATGCCGACCAGCCCTGCCGCCAGTCCGCTGCCCCCCTCGCGCACCGAACCGGACGGTTCCGCCGTCATCCGGGTGCTCAGCTACAACATCCGCTCGATGCGCGACGACACCGCCGCGCTCGCCCGGGTGATCAGCGCCTGCGAACCCGATCTGGTGCTCGTCCAGGAGGCGCCGCGGTTCTTCCGCTGGCGCAAGAAGCTGGCGCCGCTGGCGTCGGCCTGCGGCCAGGTGGTCCTCTCCGGCGGTGCCACGGCCGCGGGCCCCGCGCTGCTGTGCTCGCTGCGGGCCACGGTCGAGCGCACCGAGGACGTCCTGCTCCCGCTCACCCCCGGTCTGCACCGGCGCGGCTTCGCCACCGCCGTCGTCCGCTTCGGCCGGGCCCGCCTCGGTGTGCTGAGCTGTCACCTCTCGCTCCAGAAGAACGAACGGTACGAACAGGGCGGCATGCTCCTTGACCACCTGGCCCGCCTCGGTACCCCGCACGCGATCGCGGGCGGCGACCTCAACGAACGCCCCGACGGCCGCACCTTCAAGCGCCTCGCCTCCGAGCTCCGGGACTGCTGGGCGACGGCCCCCTGGGGCGCCGAGTACACCTCCACGCCCGCCGACCCCCACCAGCGCATCGACGCGATCCTCGCCACCCCGGGCATCGAGGTCCTGGCGTGCGGGGTGCCGCTCGGCCACCCCGGGGTCACGGAGGCGGACCTGAGGGCGGCCACGGACCACCTGCCGGTCCTGGCCGCCCTCAGAGTGCCCGCGTCCTAGCCGGCCTGGGGACGCTGCTTGGCCTTGTCGGTCACGGCCCAGCTGTCGAGGTACGAGAACTGGTCGTAGGTCCTGCCGTGCGAGGTGCGGGTGTCACGGAAGCCCAGGAATTCGTAGGTGTCCGGGTCGAAGATGAAGGAGTTGCCGGCCCCGGTCTCGGCGTTGGAGCGGTGCGAGAACCGATCGTCGAAGGTGATCGCGACACCCCTCCGTCCGGCGGCGTCCTTCTGGTTCGGCACCGCCTTCACCCCCGGCACCATGGCCAGGGCCTCATAGGCCGCGGGCCGCAGGTCCTCCGGCATCACCGGCACGAGCATGAGCAGCCCGACGAGGGAGAAGTGGATCTGCGACCATTCCTGATCCCCGATTTCGTCGATCGAGTGCGGGGTCCTGCCACCGAAGTTGAGTTTCAGGATGAGCTTCGCCGGATCGGTCGGCAGGCTCTTGAGCGTGTCCCAGTCCTGCGGCGGCCACATGGACACCGACTCCACGTGGTCGCCCGGCCGCTTCTTGTACGGCACCGACCACCAGCCCTTGCCGATCTCCATGATCCATGAGGGCTTGGTGTCGTCCACGGACCGCCAGGTCTCGTCGACGTAGGTCTTCTTCGCTCCGGTCTCCCGCTCGGTCTCCTTGATGATCTCCTTGGTGTAGATGAACTGGTCGTCGCGCGGAGCGACCGCCGTCTCGTGCTCGCGCGAGAACGCCGCCGCCCCGTACAGCACGGTCCGCGCGCTCACGTTCCGCAGCGCCGGGGAGCTGCTGGAGGGCGGTGTCGCGGTGCGCCGTGCACCTCCGTCGTCGTCGCGTACCGCCACCAGGACCGTGGCGGCGACCGCCGCGGCCACGGTGGCGGTCAGGGCGATGCGCACGACGGGACGGCGGCGTCGTACGACCGGAGCCGGGTCGTTCATCGCTGCGAACAGACGGACGCGCACCCGGTGCCGGGTCTCGTCGTCGAGCGGGGGTGCCCCCGCGTCCCAGTCGCGCAGCTGGTCGAGTTCGGGCGAGTCATGCATGGGCGTCTGCCTCCCGGAAAGCCGTCGGATCGGTGCCACCCAGTGCTTCGCGCAGTCTGCCGCGGGCCCGGTGCAGCCGTGATCTGACGGTGCCGACGGGCACGCCCAGGGCCTGGGCCGCCTCCTCGTAGTCGAGGCCGCCCCAGGCCACCAGCAGCACGACGTCACGGTGCCGGGCGGAGAGCCCGGACAGCGCGGCCGCCAGTTCCCGGCGCACCCCTGTGGCGCCGGCCCTGGCGACCGCGCGGTCCGCGACCGGCTCCTCGTGCTCGACCGGCTGCGGGACCCGGGCGAGCGCCTTGAAGCGGCGCGCCTCGGCTCTTCGGTGCCGGGCCACGAGGTTGGTCGCGATCCCGAACAGCCACGGGCGGGCGTCGGCCCGGCCGAGGTCGTACGTGTGACGTTGCCTGAAGGCCGTGGTGAACGTCTCCGCCGTCAGATCCTCCGCCGCCTCGGGACCGAGCCGCCGGGCCGCGTAACGGTGCACGGCGCCGGCGTATCGGTCGAAGAGGGCGGCGAACAGCTCGGGCTCGTCCCGGGACCGTTCGATCACGCGGGCGTCACTCTCCTCGCGATGCTCCTCGCGGGCGACGACGTCCGGTCCGACGGTCATCGGGGCTCCTTTCGTTCGTGTGAACGCCTCGAAGGCTTGGGTTCTGTCAGGTGGTTCACCTCTCTTTCGCCGGTCGCCGCGATCGAGTTCCATCCGGGCCGGGGCATGGGCAGGTTCCGGGCCGGGGCGTGCGAGAGTTCCGGGCCGGGAGCCTGCGAGAGTGCCGGGAGCCTGCGAGAGTTCCGGGCCGGGGGGCGGGCGAGAAGCCCGGGCCGCGGGCATGCGAAAGGCCCGCCCGGATTGCTCCGGACGGGCCTCGGCCGGTCGGGCTCAGACCACCGCGCCCCGCCCCGGATCCTCGTCGTCCTCGTCACCCGTGCGCATGCGCATCACCAGCGTGGCGAAGCCGCCGAGGAAGCCGCCGATGCCGACCGTGGTGAGCCACCAGGTCATGTCCCAGCCCAGAAGGACCGCCAGCAGGAGCAGGATCGGCCCGCCCACCACCCCGAGCCAGGCGAACTTCGCCGTCGCGTCGGCCGCGGGCAGCGGCGGCGGCTCCGGCGGTACGAAATGGCCCTCGTCGTCCTCGTCGAAGTCGTCCTCGGACGCGTCCGGCGCCGCGTAGTCGCGCGGGCCGCCGCCGATGCCCGGCGCGAAGGCGACCGAACTGCCCAGCGGCTTACCGGCCGAGGGCTTGTCGGCGGACCCGGACCCGGAGCCGGCGTCCGAGGCGGAGTCCGATCCCGGGTCCGCATCCGATTCTGATCCCGGGTCCGCACCCGAACCGGCTCCCGCGTCGCCGTCGTTGGTCTCCGGATCGAGGAGTGCCAGGTCCTCTATCGACTTGAACGGCTTCGCGCCGGGCGGGTCCGGCGGCTCCTCGCCGTACCCGGCGACGATCGCCGCCCACGCGGCCTCCTCGTCGATCGGCACGCCCTTCTCCTCCGGCTCGCGGTCGGAGTCGTGCTCAGCCACCGGTGGCCGTCCCTTCCTGCTGGTCCACGTGTCCCACCCCGGACTTCTTGCCGACGGCGGGTGCGAGCCTGCCGAGGAAGGCGTAGCTCTCCTCGAAGATCCGGTCCGCGTCGTGGTCCAACGTCGCCACGTGGTAGCTCTGTTCCAGCAGGCTCTCCGTCACGTCCGTGGACGACACCCGGCTGAGGATGCGCGCCGAGTCGGCCGGCGGCACCACATGGTCCTGCGGGCTGTGCAGCAGCAGCATCGGCTGGGTGACCTGGGGCAGCTCGCCGTCGACCAGCGCGTAGAGGTTCCGCATGGAGTGGGCCGCGTGCAGCGGGACGCGGGAGTAGCCGATCTCGACGCCGCCCTCCTTCGCGATGTCGCTGATGATCCCCTTCACGGAAGGGACGAGGTGCCGCAGCACCGGAAGGGCGTACGCGGCCGGGCCGTGCACCTTGTTCGCCGGGTTGACGAGCACGAGGCCGCTGATCTCGTCCCCGTGCTTCGCGGCCAGCCGCATCGCCAGCGCGGCGCCCATGGACAGACCGAAGACGAACACCTGTGTGCAGCGGTCGCGCAGGGCGCGCAGCTCGCGGTCCAGCTCCGCGTACCAGTCCTGCCAGCCGGTGAGCTGCATGTCCTCCCAGCGCGTGCCGTGCCCGGGCAGCAGGGGCAGCGACACGGTCAGACCGCGCTCGGCGAGATACTCCGCCCAGGGGCGCAGCGACTGCGGGGAACCGGTGAAGCCGTGGCAGAGGAGGACGCCGACCTCCCCGCCCTCGTGGCGGTACGGCTCGGCTCCAGGAAGGACCGGCACCTTCGGTCTCCTGTTCATGAGGTGGGTGTTCATGAGGGGGGTGATCACGAAAAGCACGACGAGCGTGCCCCGAGGCTTCGAGGCGTACTTCACCGTACGCGACCGCACTGACACCGACCAGGGTCGTCGGCTCCTTTGAGGGTGCCCCGGGATAGGGTCTGATCGACAGACACAGGAGGCATTCGGTTGATCTACGGCGCCATGAAGTTTTCCATCGGGGGGCCACTGAAGCTTGCCTTCAGGCCCTGGGTGGAAGGCCTCGAGAACATTCCCGCCGAGGGACCCGCCATCCTGGCGAGCAATCACCTGTCGTTCTCGGACTCGTTCTTCCTGCCCGCGGTCCTCGACCGCAAGGTGACCTTCATCGCGAAGGCCGAGTACTTCACGACTCCCGGCATCAAGGGGCGTATGACGGCCGCCTTCTTCAAGGGCGTCGGTCAGCTGCCGGTGGACCGCTCCGGCGCGCGCGGCGCGGGCGAGGCGGCCATCAAGAGCGGCATCGAAGTCATCGAGCGGGGTGAGCTGTTCGGTATCTACCCGGAGGGCACGCGCTCGCCCGACGGCCGGCTGTACCGCGGCAAGCCCGGCGGTCTCGCGCGCGTGGCACTCGCCACCGGCGCGCCCGTCATCCCGGTCGCCATGATCGACACCGAGAAGATCCAGCCGCCCGGGAAGGTGATGCCCAAGCTGATGCGCCCGGGCATCCGCATCGGCAAGCCGCTGGACTTCGGCCGCTACAGCGGCATGGAGCACGACCGCTTCGTGCTGCGCGCGGTGACCGACGAGGTCATCTACGAGATCATGAAGCTCTCCGGCCAGGAGTACGTCGACATGTACGCCACGGCCGCGAAGCGGCAGATCGCGGACGCGGCGAAGGCCGAGAAGCAGGCCCAGAAGGACGCCGAAAAGCAGGCGCAGAAGGAACTCGAGGCCCGGCAGGCCCTGGAGAAGGAACGGTCCGGCTCCTAGACGCGTCCGTCAGGGGTGGGGGTGGGGGACATGGCCAAGCGGGTCAGAGTCATGAGTATGTCGGTCGAGCAGCCGCTGTGGCGTGCGCTGACCGGATACCGCGTGCTCACGATGTTGTACGCCGTCGGGCTCTTCGCGACCGCGTACGGCACGTTCGACCGTCCGTGGGTCGCCGTCGCCTACTACGCCGTGCTGTGCGGCTGGACCCTGGCGACCCTCCCCAAGGTCGCGAACGCGGCGAGCTGCACCAAGCGGTTCCTGGCCGCCGACCTCACCATCGCGCTCGTCGGCATCCTCCTCACGCCGCTCGCCGACGCGCACGAGCGGATCGTCGCGGGCGGGCCGACGCTGCCGTCGATATGGACCGCGGGGTCCGTCCTGGCGTTCGCGGTCAAGGGCGGCTGGCGCTGGGCGGCCTTCGCCTCGACGGCGGTCGCCGTCGCCAACGTCTTCGAGCGCCAGGCCCCCGCCCGGGACACCGTGCACAACGTGATCCTCGTGTGGGTCGCCTCCATCGCGATCGGCTACGTCGTCGAAGTCGCCCGCGCCTCCGAGCGCACCCTCGCGCGCGCCCTGGAGATCGAGGCCGCGACCCGCGAGCGGGAGCGGCTCGCCCGAGACATCCACGACAGTGTTCTTCAGGTCCTCGCGATGGTGCAGCGCCGCGGTGCCGTGCTCGGCGGCGAGGCCGCGGAGCTGGGCCGGATGGCCGGCGAGCAGGAGGTGGCCCTGCGCACCCTGGTCGCCGGCGGTTTACTGCCGGCGTCGCGGGTGTCGGAGGACGAGTCCCAGGGCGCGGTCGTCCGCGCGGTGGAGGAGCCCGACGAGGAGGGCCCGCTCGATCTGCGCGCGCTCCTCGTGCCGTACGCCACCGCGAAGGTCACCTTCTCGGAGCCCGGCGCCCCGGTGCGGCTGGCCCACGCCGCCGCGAAGGAGCTGGCAGCGGCGGTCGGCGCCGCCCTGGACAACGTCCGCAAGCACGCGGGGGACAGCGCCCGCGCCTGGATCCTGGTCGAGGACGAGCCGGACGCGGTGATCGTGACGGTGCGCGACGACGGCCCGGGCATCCCGGCGGGGCGGCTCGCCCAGGCCGAGGGTGAGGGGCGGCTCGGCGTGGCCCAGTCGATCCGTGGCAGGCTGCGCGACATCGGCGGCACGGCCGAGCTGATCTCGGTCCCGGGCCAGGGCACCGAGGTCGAACTGAAGGTACCGAAGGACCCGGGGCACCCGAAGGCTGCACGGGGGAAGGCGGAGCGAGGATGAGCGAGCAGCAGGGCCCGATCAAGGTCATGGTGGTCGACGACCACCCGATGTGGCGCGACGCGGTCGCCCGCGACCTGGCCGAGTCCGGCTTCGACGTGGTCGCCACGGCGGGCGACGGCGAGCAGGCGGTGCGCCGGGCGAGGGCCGCCGCGCCCGACGTCCTCGTCCTGGACCTGAACCTGCCCGCCAAGCCGGGCGTCCAGGTCTGCAAGGAGCTGGTCGGCGCCAACCCGGCGCTGCGCGTCCTCGTCCTGTCCGCCAGCGGTGAGCACGCCGACGTCCTGGAGGCGGTGAAGTCCGGCGCCACGGGATATCTGCTCAAGTCGGCGTCCACGGAGGAGCTGACCGACGCCGTGCGCCGCACGGCCGTCGGCGACCCCGTCTTCACGCCCGGACTCGCGGGCCTGGTCCTCGGCGAGTACCGCCGCCTGGCCTCCGAGCCCGCCCCGGCCACCGGCGCCGGCGAGCCCAGGGCCCCGCAGCTCACCGACCGCGAGACCGAGGTGCTGCGGCTGGTCGCCAAGGGCCTGAGCTACAAGCAGATCGCCGAACGCCTGGTCATCTCGCACCGCACCGTCCAGAACCATGTGCAGAACACCCTGGGCAAGCTCCAGCTGCACAACAGGGTGGAGCTCGTGCGGTACGCGATAGAGCGGGGCCTGGACGAGGCGTAAACCGCCCGATACTCACCTTCGGGTGATATCCGCTGATCAACTACCCGACAATTCACCGGAATTGACCTTCCGCACCATGCCGAAGTGACCTGGATCACTATTAGCGTGACCTTCACCAGGCAACCGCGGCGAAGGGATATTTCCATGCGGGTCGGAGTACTGACCGGAGGCGGCGACTGCCCCGGGCTCAACGCCGTCATCCGGGGCGTCGTCCGTAAGGGCGTGCAGGAGTACGGCTACGACTTCGTCGGCTTCCGGGACGGCTGGCGGGGACCACTCGAAGGCGACGCCGTACGGCTCGACATCCCCGCGGTGCGCGGCATCCTGCCCCGCGGCGGCACGATCCTCGGCTCCTCGCGCACCAACCCCCTCAAGCTCGACGACGGCATCCGCCGGATCAAGGAGAACCTCGCCAAGCAGGAGGTCGACGCGCTCATCGCGATCGGCGGCGAGGACACGCTCGGCGTCGCCGCACGCCTCACCGACGAGTACGGCGTGCCCGTCGTCGGCGTCCCGAAGACCATCGACAACGACCTGTCGGCCACCGACTACACGTTCGGCTTCGACACGGCCGTCGGCATCGCGACCGAGGCCATCGACCGCCTCCACACCACCGCCGAGTCCCACATGCGCGTCCTCGTCTGCGAGGTGATGGGCCGGCACGCGGGCTGGATCGCCATCCACTCGGGCCTGGCCGGCGGCGCCAACGTCATCCTCATCCCCGAGCAGCGCTTCGACGTCGACCAGGTGTGCGCCTATGTGACCTCGCGGTTCAAGGCCTCGTACGCGCCGATCGTGGTCGTCGCCGAGGGCGCGATGCCCAAGGACGGCCAGATGGTCCTCAAGGACGAGTCCCTCGACTCCTTCGGCCACGTGCGCCTCTCCGGGGTCGGCGAGTGGCTGGCCAAGGAGATCGAGAAGCGCACCGGCAAGGAGGCCCGCACCACGGTCCTCGGGCATGTGCAGCGCGGCGGCACGCCGAGCGCGTTCGACCGCTGGCTCGCCACCCGCTTCGGCCTGCACGCCATCGAGGCCGTCCGCGACGGCGACTTCGGCAAGATGGTCGCCCTGCGCGGCACGGACATCGTCCGTGTCCCGATCGCGGAGGCCACGGCGAAGCTGAAGACGGTCGATCCGAAGCTGTACGAGGAGGTCGGGGTCTTCTTCGGCTGACCGAGGCCGGCCGGTGTCACGGTGGTGACCCTCCTTTGTCCGGCGGTCACCACCGTGCGGTCCGGCGAGAAGCCCTTGCCCGACCACGCCCGACTACACCGCGGGCCGCCGCTCGAAGAACGTGTCGGCACCGCGGAGCTGATCCAGCAGGTCCCGTACGACCGCGGTGCCGTTGACCGACAGCACCGACTCCGGGTGGAACTGGATGCCCGCGAAGCCGGGTCCGCGCATCGCGTGCACCTCCCCCGTGCCGCTGCGGCTGACCTCCACGTCATGGGCCGCCAGCTCCAGCGCCGTCTCGTCGTCGCAGTGCGCCACGAAGCTGTTGTAGAAGCCGACGGTCTCGGTACGCCCGAACAGGTCGATCCCGGTCTGCGCACCCTGATACGGGACCTCCTTGCGCACGATCTCCAGGCCCAGCTCGGCCGCGATCAGCTCATGGCCGAGGCAGACGCCGAGCACCCCGTGGCGGTGACCGCGGAGCACCTCGGCGGTGAGCGCGCGCAGGAACCGCATCTTGGGGTCGGCCGGGTCGTTCGGATCGCCGGGTCCTGGCCCCAGAACCAGCGGCCCCTCGTGCGCGAGCACCGCCTTTCGCAGCCCCGGCTCGTCGTAGCGCCGCACGGTCACCTCCAGCCCGCTCGAGCGCAGCACATGCGCCAGCATCGCCGTGAAGGTGTCCTCGGCGTCCACGACGAGCGCGTGCCCGGTGAGCGCGTCCGTCCGCTCCTGCATCCGCAGCCAGAACGGCGCGAGCGAGGCCCGCCGTCCGTCGAGCGCCGCCCGCACCCGCGGATCGTCGGCCAGCCTCGGCCGTACGCCCTCCTGCCGCGGCCGGGCCGGACGGACCCCGAGGGCCGCCAGCACCCCGGCCGCCTTCGCGTGCGTCTCGGCGACCTCGCCCGCCGGATCCGACCCCCGTACGAGCGTGGCGCCCACCGGCACCCGCAGCCGGCCGTCCGCGTCGATGTCGGCGGTCCGGATGAGGATGGGGGAGTCGAGGGTCTGCGCCCCGCCCGCGTCCCGGCCGATCAGCGCCAGCGCGCCCGCGTAGTACCCGCGCCCGACACCGTCCCGCCCGAGGGGCTCGTACCGCTCGATGACCCGGCAGGCGTTCTGTACCGGCGACCCGGTGACGGTGGCCGCGAACATGGTCTCGCGCAGGACGTCCCGCACATCCAGCGACGAACGGCCCCGCAACTCGTACTCGGTGTGCGCCAGATGGGCCATCTCCTTCAGCCGGGGCCCGACGACCACCCCGCCCATGTCGCCGACCGTGCACATCATCTTGAGCTCCTCGTCGACGACCATCGAGAGCTCCTCGATCTCCTTGCCGTCCGCGAGGAAGTCCAGGAGGTCCTCGGGCGTCGGCCCCTCGGCGGGATAGCGGTACGTCCCGCTGATCGGGTTCATCACGACCGTCCCGCCGGACATCCGCACATGCACCTCGGGGCTCGCCCCGACCAGCGTGCGCCCACCCGTCTCCCGCCCTTCCGGGGAAGACCCTGCGGGCCCCTTCCCCGTTCCGGTGTGCACGACGAAGGTCCAGTACGCGCCCTGCTCGCCGACCAGCAGCCGCCGGAACAGCGCGAGCACGTCGGCCCTTCCGAATCCCGGGATCTCGCCCTCGTACGTACGCCGGATCACGAAGTTCGCGCCCTCGCCGCGTCCGATCTCCTCGCGCAGCACCCGCCCGACGATCTCCGCGTACTCGTCGTCGGCGACGTCGAAGCCGCCGTCCTCGACCCGCACGTCATGCGTGGGCAACTGGGACAGCGCCTGCTCCAGCGGGATTTCGTGGCTCTCCTCGGGCGTCAGCACCAGCAGCGGGGTGCCGTCGTCGCGGACGTCGAAGCCGCGCTCGCGGATCTGGCGGAAGGGAATGAGCGCGAGGCCCTCGTCGGGGAGGTCGGCGAGACGCTCGTAGGTGGCGACGGGGCCGAGCAGCACCTCCACCGTCGCGCTGTCCTCGGTGGAGCGCCCCGGCGTGCGGCGGCGCAGCAGGGCGAACGGGCGGTCCTCGTGCAGGAGTCGGGTCAGATCCATCGTTCCTCTTCCCTCGTGATCATTCGTGATCATTCGGAACCTTGTGGAGAGGAACGGCCCGGGTCCGGAAACACGAAAGGCCGCCCCTCGGGCGGCCTTCGCGAAGTCTTGCGTACGCGCAGTCAGTGGGCCGCCGGATGAGCGGTCCACCACCAGTTCTGGATCGAGTGCGCGAACATGCCAGGCACCTTACCCGATTCGGCCGCCCGCCGGTCGTCCGGTGCGGCCGTCCGATCCGGTCGTCCGGTCCGGCATCCGTCGCGGACAGCTCCGAGCGGCACCCCCACACGGCCTACACAGGCGGTTTCGCGCCGGCCTCCCGGGTGGAAGGAGGGCACATCATCGGGCTATCGGAGGTTCGGACCGACGTGTACACGACCTGGACTCCACGACGACGGCGCGCCGCACGGCCGCTCACGGCGCTGGTCGCCGCCACGGCGCTCGGCGCGGGCACGCTGGGCGCCGCCCAGGCCGCCCCGCGGTCTTCCGACGACACCATCCGCGTGACCTACCGGGGCTACGAGTTCGCCGTCCCCGCCGGCTGGGACGTCATCGACCTCGACAAGGACCCGGGGGCCTGCGTCCGCTTCGACCAGCACGCCGTCTATCTCGGCACCCCGGGCGACCGGCAGGACTGCCCGGCGCGGGCGAAGGGGCGCACCGAGGCACTGCTGGTGCAGCCGGCCGAGGCGGCCACGGCCGAGGTGACCGAGAACCGCACGGCGGGCACCTACCGGGCCGTCGCGGACCAGATCGCGGTGACCGCCGCGTACGGACAGGACCGTGAGCAGATCCAGGAGATCCTCCGGGGTGCCGGCCTGCCCGTCGCCTCCGCACGGGCCGAGTCGGGCGCCGAGGTGCCGGCCGCGCCGGCCGTCCCCGACGACGCCACAACCTTCAAGGGCAAGGGCTTCGACGCCTGCACCGCCCCGAGCCAGGCCTCCATGGACGCCTGGAAGGGCACGTCCGGGTACGGCGCCATCGGCGTCTACGTCGGCGGCGTCAACCGTGCCTGCGCCCAGCCGAAGCTCACCGCCAAATGGGTGCAGACCCAGTACGCGAACGGCTGGCGGTTCTTCCCGCTGTACGTCGGCCGGCAGCCCTCGGCCGACGGCGGCAGCTGCCTGGGCGGCTGCGCCTCGATCACCGACCCGGAGCCGCAGGGCAAGGACGCCGCGGACGACGCGGTGCGGCAGGCGGCCGCTGTCGGGTTCGGCCCCGGGTCGGTGATCTACAACGACCTGGAGCACTACGCGGGCGGGACCGCCGTGACCACCCGGGTGCTCACCTACCTCGAATCCTGGACCACGCGCCTGCACGAGCTGGGCTACCGCTCCGGCGCGTACGGCAGTGTCTCGTCGCTCATCACCGACCTGGTGAAGCACGCCGACGACAGGACGCTGCCCGACGTGATCCACTTCGCCCACTGGAACGACGAGGCGACCACCACCGACCCGGTCCTCCCCGCCGATCTGTGGGCCGATCACCAGCGCATCCACCAGTACGCGGGCAACCGCACCGAGACCCACGGCGGCGTGAAGATCAGCATCGACCGCAACAAGCTCGACGTGGGCTCCGGGACCGGGAAACGGTCGTCGATCGAGCGCGGTCCGTCTCAATTGATGAGCAGGTGAAGGGGTGCCCGACACGACCCCGTAATGTTGGGGGGGTGACCGTGAACGCTAAGTCCAGCGCGAGCGCTGGCAACACCTGGCGAGACCTGCCCGCGGCGCAGCAGCCCGAGTACCCCGATGCCGAGGCTCTGCGCGATGTGATCGCGGACCTCGAGTCGTATCCGCCGCTCGTCTTCGCGGGCGAGTGCGACCAGCTGCGCGCCCGGTTGGCGTCCGTCGCCAAGGGAGAGGCGTTCCTCCTCCAGGGCGGCGACTGCGCCGAGGCCTTCGACGGCGTGTCCGCCGACCACATCCGCAACAAGCTCAAGACCCTGCTCCAGATGGGCGCCGTGCTCACGTACGCCGCCTCGGTGCCGGTCGTGAAGGTCGGCCGCATCGCCGGCCAGTACTCGAAGCCCCGCTCCAAGGGGACCGAGACCCGCGACGGCGTGACCCTGCCGACGTACCGCGGTGACTCGGTCAACGGCTTCGACTTCAACGAGAAGGCCCGCATCCCGGACCCCGAGCGCCTGAAGCGGATGTACAACGCCTCCGCCTCGACGCTCAACCTGGTGCGCGCCTTCACCACCGGCGGCTACGCCGACCTGCGCCAGGTGCACGCCTGGAACCAGGACTTCGTGAAGTCGTCGCCGTCCGGCCAGCGCTACGAGCAGCTGGCGCGCGAGATCGACAACGCGCTGAACTTCATGCGGGCCTGCGGCACCGACCCGGAGGAGTTCAAGACCGTCGAGTTCTACGCCTCCCACGAGGCGCTGCTCCTCGACTACGAGTCGGCGCTGACCCGCGTGGACTCGCGCACGGGCAAGCTGTACGACGTCTCGGGCCACATGGTGTGGATCGGTGAGCGCACCCGGCAGCTGGACGGCGCGCACATCGAGTTCGCCTCGAAGATCCGCAACCCGATCGGCATCAAGCTGGGTCCGACGACGACGGCCGAGGACGCGCTCCAGTACATCGAGCGCCTCGACCCGGACCGCGAGCCGGGCCGGCTCACCTTCATCGTGCGCATGGGCGCGGACAAGGTCCGCGACAAGCTGCCCGAGCTGGTCGAGAAGGTCACCGCCTCCGGTGCGACCGTGGCCTGGGTGACCGACCCGATGCACGGCAACACCTTCGAGGCGGCCTCGGGTCACAAGACCCGCCGCTTCGACGACGTGCTCGACGAGGTCAAGGGCTTCTTCGAGGTCCACAAGGGCCTGGGCACCCACCCGGGCGGCATCCACGTCGAGCTCACCGGTGACGATGTCACCGAGTGCGTGGGCGGCGGCGACGAGATCTTCGTCGACGATCTGCACCAGCGCTACGAGACGGCCTGCGACCCGCGGCTGAACCGCAGCCAGTCGCTCGACCTGGCGTTCCTGGTCGCCGAGATGTACCGGGACCAGTAGCCGCCCATCAGTAGCCGCCGACCAGCGGATTCGCCTGTCACGGGCGTGTGGAGTGGGGCGCGGATCACATACGATCCGCGCCCCCTCGCACTTTTCCGCGTCCCACAGGGCAGGTAAGGTTAGGTTAGCCTCACCGATCAAGTCGGGACGGCACGACCCAGAGATCCCGCCGGGAGGTGAACCGCGTGTACGTCTGCAGCTGTTTCGGAGTGACCGAAGCGCAGGTGAAGAAGCACGCGGACGGCGGTGCCTGCACCCCCCGGCAGATAGCCTCGGCCTGCAAGGCGGGCACGGACTGCGGCGGCTGTGTGCGTCGTATCCAGGAGATCCTGGGACGGGGTGCGTGTCCGCGCCGCGAGCCGGCGGACCGGGCGCAGCCGCTGTTCGCCCGGGCCGAGAAGGCGGACGAGCGGGTCGAGGTACTGGACGAGGCCGCCTAGCTCTCCGGTTGCCTGCGGCGCCTCGGTCCGGCCGGGGCCGCCTAGCTCTCCGGCTGCTCGATCACCTGGGCGATGTAGAGCGCTTCGCCGAGCTTTTCCACCAGCTCCAGCTGGGTGTCCAGGTAGTCGATGTGGTGCTCCTCGTCCTCGAGGATCGACTCGAAGATGTTCGCGGACGTGATGTCCCCCTTGGCGCGCATCACCTCGACCCCGCGCCTGAGCCGGTCGATCGCCTCGACCTCGATCTGCCGGTCCGCCTGGAACATCTCGGTGACCGTCTGTCCGACCCGGACGTGGAACAGTCGCTGGTAGTTCGGCAGGCCGTCCAGGAAGAGGATGCGATCGGTGAGCACTTCCGCGTGCTTCATCTCGTCGAACGACTCGCGCCGCGTGTACTGGGCGAGCTTCGTCCAGCCGAAGTTCTCCTGCATCTTCGCGTGCAGGAAGTACTGGTTGATCGCGGTCAGCTCGGCGGTCAGCTGCTCGTTGAGGAATTCGATGACCTCGGGGTCGCCCTGCATCGCAGAGGCTCCTTCCAGGCGGGTGACTGGGCAGATTGCGCCGCATCCTTGCACCGGCACCGTAAGGCGTCCAGTAAGTACACGCTTAGTAGGAGTTGCCCGAATCGGAACGGGGCTGGTCATGTGTACCGGTCGAGGTCTGTCAGGATGGAGTCATGGGTCAGCCGGTGGAGCGAGAATCTGGAGAAGCCGCACAGTCGGAGCTTCCGCCGGGCCAGCGACTGCAGCGCGGCTGGCCGGTCACGCACTACGGGCCCGTACCCAAGTTCCGTCCCGAGCGCTGGGAATTCAGGGTCTTCGGAGCCACCGCCGACGGCGAGAAGCACTGCTGGACCCACGAGGAGTTCACGGCTCTGCCGTATGCCTCGGTCGTGTCCGATCTGCACTGCGTGACCAAGTTCAGCATGCTCGGTGCCGAATGGGGTGGCATACCGGCTCGTACGATCCTGGAGATCGCCCCGCCCGCCCCGACCGTCACCCACGTCATGGTCTGGGCCGAATACGGGTTCAGTTCCAACCTGCGGCTGGCGGACTTCGCCTCCGACCGCACGATCTTCGCCACCCACAAGGACGGCGAGCTGCTGACGGCGGAGCACGGCTTCCCGCTTCGTCTCGTCGTACCGCATCTGTACGCCTGGAAGGGGCCCAAGTGGGTCCGGGGCGTGGAGTACATGACGGCCGACCGGCGCGGTTTCTGGGAGGAGCGCGGCTACCACAACGTGGGTGACCCGTGGCGGGAGCAGCGCTACTCCTACCAGGAAGAGCCCGGGGAAGGCCCCGAGCTCTGACCCCGGGTCCCGGCCCCCTGCGGGCGGGTCAGTGGTGGTACTGGTGCACCACCGCGTGGCCCTTGCCGCGGCCGATCATCCATCGGTTGACGGGCACGGTGATCACGAACGCGGCGACCAGCGAGAGGGCCAGTGAGCCCCAGAACAGCACGTCGTCGAGGTGGGCGTCCATCGCGGCCGGCCAGAGCGCGATCACGCCGTTGTCGATCAGCTCCATCACGGCGATGGACAGGGTGTCCGCGGCGAGCGCGACCCGCAAGGCGGTCCGGAAGCCGACACCGGCCTTCAGCACTCCGCGCAACGTGAGCGAGTAGCCGAAGAAGAAGGCGAGCACGATCGCCAGGATCGTCGTCGGCACGTTGCCCCAGCCGAGCGCGGTGCCGACCACCATGCCGAGCACCTCGCCGATGGCGCAGCCGGTGAGGCAGTGGAGCGTGGCCTGGGCGGCCATGGCCCAGCCGACCTTCCCGGGGCTGTGGGCGGGCGGGTGCGCCTCGTGGCCGACGGGCTCGGCGTGTCCGTGGTGTCCGGCGTGTGCGTCGTGCCGCATGAAAGCCCCCGACGTCGAGTGAGTGGTGGTGCCTGTACCGATGGGCAACGTCATACCCCCCAGGGGTATTCCCATGCGTCTGGCTCCTGTGTTCCTCGACCGCGCCTGTGTTCCTCGGCGGTGTCAGCCGTCGCGGAGCTTCTTGAGCTGCTCCACGTCCGCCGCGTGGCCCTCCTTTCCGCCGGGCGTCTCGATGATCAGAGGGACGCCCTCGGTGGCCGGGTGGGTCATCAGAGCGCGGAACGGGTCCTCGCCTATGTGGCCGGAGCCGATGTTCTCGTGGCGGTCCTTGTGCGCGCCGACGACGTCCTTGGAGTCGTTGGCGTGGATCAGCTTGAGACGCCCCTCGCCGACCGTGTCGACCAGCAGATCGAGCGTCTGGTGCATCCCGCTCGGCCCGGTGAGGTCATGGCCCGCCGCGAAGATGTGACACGTGTCCAGGCACACGCCCAGCTTCGGGTGGGCGTCCAGCGCCTCGAAGTACGGCCCGAAGTCCCAGGTCCGGGAGCACAGGGAGGCGCCCTGACCCGCGGTCGACTCCAGGAGCAGATACGGGTCGTCGTCGTGGGTCAGCTCGTCGAGCAGGGGCAGCAGATGCTCCCGCACCTGGGCGAGGGCGACGGACCGCTCCCGTCCGCCGGTGGCGCTCCCGGTGTGCACCACCACGCCCAGGGCGCCGATCTCGCGCCCCCTGCGCAGCGAGTGCCGCAGCGACTCCACGGACTTCTCCACGGTCGCCTCGGTGTGCGAGCCGAAGTTGATCAGATACGGGGCATGGACGTACGCGGGGATCGACTCGGCGGCACAGGCCGCGCGGAACTCCTCGTCCTGCCGCGGATTGCCGGCGGGCGTCGCCCAGCCGCGCGGGTTGGCGACGAAGACCTGCACGGCCTCGGCCGCGAGGTCGCGGGCGTAGGCCAGACCGACGGAGTGGAGGCCACCGGCCACCGGGACGTGGCCGCCGACGGGGTTGCGGGAGAGACCGGGGGTGGCGTCGGGCAGGTCGGGGGTGGCGCCGGACGTGCCGAGGGCGCCGCGGGACTGCTGATTGTTCACCCCATCAGGGTGTCACGCGGTCCCGGGCGCCCGGTCGGCGGCTCTTGCCGGCTCCGCGCTAGCGGATCTTGATCGTGATCGTCGACCCCTTGGGCGCCTTCTCGCCGCCCTCCACCGACTGGTCCTTGACCTCGTCCCCGAAGAACCCGAGCAGACCCCGGTCCTTGTCGACCTCGAAGCCGGCGTCCTCCAGCGTCTGCTGGGCGTCGGCGACGCTGTCGCCGACGACGTCCGGGACCTCGACCATCTCCGGTCCCTTGGAGATCGTGAGCGTCACCGTGTCGCCCTCGGCGACCTTGTCGTCGTCCGCGCCCGGCGACTGCTCCACGACCTGGCCCTTCTCGAACTCCGCCGACGTGACCCGCTGCGAGGAGATCCGCACCTTGAGGCCGGCGTCCTCCAGGTCCGCGGTGGCGTCGTCCACGGACTCGCCCGTGACCTCGGGCACCTCCACCGGACTGCCCTTGCTGACGGTGAACGCGATGGCCGAACCCCCGCGCCGCTCGGTGCCCGCGGCCGGGTCCGTGCTGATCACGGAGCCCTTGGGGACGTCGTCGCTGACGGCGCGCGAGACCATGCCCGGAGCCAGGCCGTCCGCCTTGAGCTCCGCCCTGGCCTTGCTCAGCGGGAGGCCCGCGAGATCGGGCACCTTCACGGTCCTCGGGCCGTCGGAAATGGTCAGCGTCACGGAGTCGTTGTCCCGGATCCGGGCGCCCGGCTTCGGGTCGCTCCTGATGACCGTGCCGCGCTTCACCGTGTCGCTGTAGTCGTGTCTGACCTGCTTGACGTCGAGCCCGGCCTTCTCCAGCTGCGCCGTGGCCTCGACCTGCGTCTTCGCGAGCACCGGCGGGACCTTGGTGAACTGGCCGGAGTTGATGTACCAGACGCCCGCTCCCAGGCCGAGCACCAGCAGCACGGCCGCGACGATCACGAGCGGCCCGCGCCGGGGGCGCCCGGAGCGCCGCCGCGGAGAAACGGGCGGGGACTCGAACCGGCTCGTCCGGTTGATCTGCTCGTCCTCGTTGACGGGCAGCGGCCGCGGCACCGTCAGCGAACGCGGAATCACACTCGTACGGTCCTCGGCGCCGCCGTGCTGCGTGGCTATGGCCTGCGGCGGTACGGCGTCGAGCTGCTCGGTGCTGAGCGCCGCCCGTGCCTCCAGGACCTGGGCGAGCAGCGCCACCGCGTCGGGCGGGCGCAGCCCGGGGTTGCGGGCGGCCGCCGAGGAGACCAGCTCGTCCAGCGTCGCGGGGAGCCCCGGCACGGCGGCCGACGGCGGCGGCACGTCCTCGTGCAGATGCTGGTAGAGGATCTGGGCCGGGGAGTCCCCGGCGTGCGGCTTGCCGCCCGTGAGCATCTCGTAGAGGACGACACCGCACGCGTACACGTCGACGCGGGTGTCCGCCGTGCCGTGCTCTATCTGCTCCGGCGCGAGATACGACACGGTGCCGAGCACGGAGCCCGTGGTGTTCGTGACGGTGTCCACAGCCCGTACGAGCCCGAAGTCGGCCACCTTGACCCGGCCGTCGTCCCCTATCAGGACGTTCTCCGGCTTCATGTCGCGGTGCACGAACCCGGCGCGGTGCGCGGCGCCGAGCGCGGCGAGCACCGGCTCCAGGATGTCGAGCGCGGCCCGCGGCTGCAGCGCCCCCCGGTCGCGCAGCACATCGCGCAGGGTGCAGCCGGCCACGTACTCCATGGCGAGATAGACGTACGACCCGTCCGCGCCCTGGTCGAAGACCTGCACCACATTGGGGTGCGCGAGCCGCGCCACCGACTTGGCCTCGCGGATGAAACGCTCGACGAACGAGCCGTCGGCGGCCAGTGTCGGATGCATCACCTTGAGGGCGAGCACACGGTCCAGGCGGGTGTCCACGGCCCGGTAGACCGTGGCCATCCCACCGACCGCGATCCGAGCGTCGACGCGGTAGCGGCCGTCGAGCACCTGCCCGAGGAGGGGGTCCTGAAGGGTCGTATCCACGCAGGTGAGTCTACGAGCCGCCACTGTCACACCCACCCGGTCCGCTTGATCCGGGGACGGAATGCAGCAGAGCTGTGACTGTTGCGCGACTAGAACGCGGGGCGCTCGGGATCCAGGTGTGCGCGCCCCTCCGGCGGGGACGACGCCTCGGCGAAATGGCGGCGTGGGATGCGTCCCGCGCGGTACGCGAGCCGGCCCGCGTCCACCGCGTGCCGCATGCCCTCGGCCATCAGCACCGGTTCCTGCGCCCGCGTCACGGCCGAGGCGAGCATCACACCCGCGCAGCCCAGCTCCATCGCCAGCGCCACGTCCGACGCCGTACCCGCCCCCGCGTCCAGGATCACCGGCACGCGCGCGTGCTCCACGATCAGCTGGAAGTTGTGCGGGTTGCGGATGCCGAGCCCGGAGCCGATGGGCGAGCCGAGCGGCATGACCGCCGCGCAGCCGACGTCCTCCAGCTTGCGCGCGAGGACGGGGTCGTCGTTGGTGTACGGCAGCACGGTGAAGCCGTCGTCGACCAGGGTCTCGGCGGCGTCGAGCAGCTCGATCGGATCGGGCAGCAGGGTGCGCTCGTCGGCGATGACCTCCAGCTTGATCAGGTCGGTGCCGAGCGCCTCGCGGGCCAGGCGCGCGGTCAGCACGGCCTCGCCCGCGGTGAAACAGCCGGCCGTGTTGGGCAGCACCCGGATGCCGAGCCGGTCGAGCACGGACAGCACGGAGCCGTGGACGCCCGCGTCGACGCGCCGCATCGCGACCGTCGTCAACTCCGTGCCGGACGCCACGAGCGCCCGCTCCAGGATGTCGAGGCTGGGCGCCCCGCCCGTCCCCATGATCAGCCGGGACGAGAACGGCGTATCGCCGAGGACGAAGGGATCGTCAGCCATGGTTCAGCCTCCTTGCACGGCGGTGAGGACTTCGACGCGGTCCCCCTCGGAGAGGGCCGTGGAGGACCACTGCGCGCGCGGGACGACGGTTTCGTTGAGGGCGGCGGCCACGCCGGAGGGAGCCGCGGTGAGTGTCTTCACGAGGGTGTCGAGCGCGGTGCCCGGCGCGATCCGCCGGCGCTCGCCGTTGACCGAGATGTTCATGCGGACTGCTCCGTGAGTACGGCGGTGCTGAAACGCCTGGGGGTGAAGGGGCGGGCCTCGTCGGGAAGCTCGCCGGTGGTCAGGACATGCGCCATGGCGTCTCCGGTGACGGGGGTGAGCAGGACGCCGTTGCGGAAGTGGCCGGTGGCCAGCAGCAGCCCGTCCAGCTCGGTGGGGCCGAGCAGCGGCGCGTTGTCCGGCGAGCCGGGGCGCAGTCCCGCGCGGGTCTCGGTGAGCGGCAGTTCGGTGATCCCCGGCACCAGCTCGTGCGCGTCGCGCAGCAGCTCGTACACCCCGCCCGCGGTCACCGTGGTGTCCCAGCCCAGCTCCTCACTGGTCGCGCCGACGACCAGCTCGCCACTCTCGCGCGGCACCAGATAGATCTGGCTGCCGCGGACGACGGCGCGCACGGTACGGCTCAGGAACGGTGCGTACCGCTTCGGCACGGTCAGCCGCAGCACCTGTCCCTTCACCGGGCGGACGGGCGGCAGTACGTCGTCGGGGACGCCCGCGAGCTGCCCGCTGAGGCTGCCCCCGGCGAGCACGATCTGGCCCGCGGCCAGCTCGGCGCCGTCCCTGGTCACGACCCCGGCGGCCCGGCCCCGCACCAGGAACAGGCGCTCGGCCCACACCCGGTGGAAGACCACCCCGGCGCGCTCGCAGGCCACCACCAGCGCCTTGGCGAGCCGGCGCGGATCGATCTGGTGATCGCCGTCGACTCTGAGCCCCCCGCGTACGCCGGGCGCGAGCATCGGCTCGAGACGGCGGCACTCGCGGCCGTTCAGCCACTCCGACTCGAGCCCCGACCGGCGTTGCAGGGCATGCAGTTCGCGCAGCTGGGCACGGTCGTCGGCGTCGAGCGCGACGGCGAGCGTGCCGCACCGGCGGTAGCCGAGATCGTGCCCGGTCGCCTCGGTGAGCTCGGCGGCGAAGTCCGGATAGCGGCGCGCGGAGGCAAGGTTGAGCCCCAGCAGGGTCTGCTCGCCGTAGTGCAGCTCGGTGACCGCAGCGAGCATCCCGGCGGCCACCTGGGCGGCCCCGCCACCGGGGTCGGGGTCCACCACAGCCGTGGCGAACCCGCGCTGCGCGGCGCGCCAGGCGGTCACCAGACCGATGATTCCGCCCCCCACGACGAGGACGTCGGAGGTATGTGTAGGCGACATGGGCGTCCAGCCCCTCCCTTCGCCGGCATGACCCGGATCAGGTTCGTACGGTCGGAGGCCGTCCCAGCCTCCCTCTCAGCCCGGTGCGTCCGGGCTCCCGCGAGTGCTTTACGTTGGCCAGCCTAGCCCGTGCCGTTTGCCTCAGTAAGGGAGCCTCCTGCCATGGCCCGTTCGCTCGACGGACTCGTCCTCGCCCCGGTCACGGACCAGGCGCCGGGTCAGGTGGGTACCCGTACCCGGTTCACGTACCACGAGAAGGACGGCGAGATCTGGGCCGAGTACGCGGGCGGCGATGTCGTACGCGGCCACCTCGTGGGCAGGCGTGAAGGGGACCGCCTGGACTTCCGGTACGTGCAGCTGAAGCACGACGGGACCACATCGTCCGGGCACTGCGTCTCCACGGTGATCGAGCTGGCGGACGGCCGTGTGCGTCTTCAGGAGACCTGGGAGTGGGAGTCGCAGCCGGGCAACGGGACGAGTGTTGTGGAGCAGGTCACTGAGCACGCCCCCTGACTGACAAACTGTCAGTTGTCTATGGTGATCAGGTGAGCGAGCAGACGCAGGAACGAGGCCGTACGGCAGCGCGGCGTGTCGTCGTCGTGGGCGCGGGCATGGCCGGGGTGCAGACCGCGGTCGCCCTGCGGGAGCAGGGCTTCACGGGCGGAGTGACGCTGATCGGCGCGGAACCCCATCAGCCGTACGACCGGCCGCCGCTGTCCAAGGCCGTGCTGCTCGGCAAGGCCGAGGGCTCCGCCTTCGACGTCGACTTCGAGGCGCTCGGCATCGAGCTCCAGCTCGGCCGCGAGGCGCTCGGCCTGCGCCCGGAGGACCACGAACTCGACACGGACTCGGGCCCCGTCCCGTACGACGTCCTGGTCGCCGCCACCGGTGCGGAACCGATCCAGCTGCCGGGCGCCGAGGGCGTCCCGGGCGTGCATCTGCTGCGCACCCTGGACGACGCCGAGCGGCTGCGTCCCGTCCTCGCCCAGCAGCACGACATCGTGGTCGTCGGGGCCGGCTGGATCGGCGCCGAGTTCGCCACGGCCGCGCGCGAGGCAGGCTGCGCGGTCACGGTCGTCGAGGCCGCGGACCGGCCGCTCGCGGGGGCGCTGCCCGCCGAGGTGGCCGCGCCGATGACGGCCTGGTACGGCGACAGCGGGGCGCGGCTTCTCACCCACGCGCGCGTGGAGCGCATCGAGCCGGGCGCGGTGGTGCTCGACAACGGCTCGCGGGTGCCCGCGGGCGCCGTCGTCGTCGGCATCGGCGCCCGTCCCGCCACGGCCTGGCTCGTCGGCTCCGGGATCGCGCTCGGCGCCCACCAGGAGGTCCTCGCCGACAACCACCTGCGCACCTCCCTGCCGGATGTGTACGCGGTCGGCGACTGCGCCTCCTTCCCGTCGGGACGCTACGAGGCGCGCCTGCTCGTCCATCACTGGGACAACGCCTTGCAGGGCCCGCGGACGGTGGCCGCGAACATCATCGGGGAGGCCCCGGCGGCGTACGACCCGGTCCCGTACTTCTGGTCGGAGCAGTTCGGCCGGTTCGTCCAGTACGTGGGCCACCACGCGACCGCCGACGCGACGGTGTGGCGCGGGGACCCGGAGGGGGCCGCCTGGACGGTGTGCTGGCTGCGTGAGGGGCGCCTGGTCGCCCTTCTGGCGGTGGGCCGTCCGAGGGACCTGGCCCAGGGCCGGAAGCTGATCGAGTCGGGCGCCCCCATGAACCCGGAGCTGCTGGCGGACGCGTCGCGCCCGCTGAAGGCGGCGGTCGTGTAGCACTCCCCGGGCACTCTCGGGCACTCCCCGGTTCCGCCGCGGGCGAGGGGGGCGGAGCACCTCGATGGGGGCAGTATGTCCATTTCACCCCCACCTGGGCGAGACTCGGGTACCGACTGTCAGTCCGGGATGGCAGTCTTGGTTGCGTGACCGAGATTGACGCAAAGATTGATGCTCTCGTCCCCGCCTGGCTCACCCTCCCCGACATCGCCGAACAGTTCGGCGTCGAGGTGACGCGTGTCCGGCAGCTGGTCAAGGAGGGCCAGGTGATCGCCGTACGCCGTGGTGAGAACCGCGCGCTGCACGTCCCCGCCGCTTTCATCGACGGGGACAAGGTCGTCAAGGGCCTGACCGGCACCCTGACGCTCCTGCGGGACGACGGCTTCTCCGACGAAGAGATGATCGAGTGGCTCTTCACGCCCGACGAGAGCCTGCCCGGTACCCCCGCGCAGGCTCTGAGCGAGAATCGTGGGACGGAGGTGAAGCGCCGCGCCCAGGCGCTCGCCGTCTGACCTGAACAGAGCCGTCCGGTGTACGGACCGTGGCCGGCCATGCCCCGCCGCGGTCCGTACACCGCCGAGAGACGGTCCGTACGTTCACCGACCGACGGTCCGTACGCCACCGACAGGCGGTCCGTAGGCCACCGGCCGACGGCCCGTGAGCCACCGACAACGGGGGAACTCCACCATGCCCGACACCGCCCGCGACCGGCTCGCCGACGCCCGCGTCTATCTGTGCACGGACGCCCGCAGGCGCCAGGGTGACCTCGCCGAGTTCCTCGACGCGGCCCTGGCCGGCGGCGTCGACATCGTGCAGCTGCGCGACAAGGGCATGGAGGCGGCCGAGGAGCTGGAGCACCTCCAGGTCTTCGCGGACGCCTGTCGCCGCCACGGCAAGCTCCTCGCGGTCAACGACCGGGCGGACGTCGCGCACGCCGTCGACTCCGACGTGCTCCACCTGGGGCAGGGCGACCTCCCCGTCCCGGCGGCCCGGGCGATCCTCGGCGCCGACGTCCTCATCGGCCGCTCCACGCATGCCGAGGCCGAGGCCGAGGCCGCCGCCGTCCAGGAGGGCGTGGACTACTTCTGTACGGGTCCCTGCTGGCCCACCCCCACCAAGCCCGGCCGGCACGCCCCGGGCCTCGACCTGGTCCGCCACACGGCCGCCCTGGGCACCGACCGCCCCTGGTTCGCCATCGGCGGCATCGACCTCGGCAATCTCGACGAGGTTCTCGAAGCGGGCGCCCGCCGTGTCGTCGTCGTGCGCGCGATCACCGAGGCGGACGACCCGAAGGCGGCGGCGGAGGAGTTCGCGAAGCGGCTCCGTCACGCCTAGTCGTCGGCGCGGTCATCCGCGCAGCCACCCCTCAGGTGTCCGAGGGGTGGACAACAAGTCGACAATTCGGGCAAATGCCCGTCATCCGGTTGGGGGACCGCCGGGCCCTGGCTAACCTGCGGGTATGGCCCTCGGAACCGCATCCACCAGGACTGATCGCGCACGCACTGTGCGTGACATGCTCGCGTCCGGCAAGACCACGTACTCGTTCGAGTTCTCGGCGCCGAAGACCCCCAAGGGCGAGCGGAACCTGTGGAGCGCGCTCAGGAGGGTCGAGGCGGTCGCCCCCGACTTCGTCTCCGTGACCTACGGGGCCGGCGGTTCCACCCGCGCGGGCACGGTCAAGGAGACCGAGCAGATCGTCGCCGACACGACGCTCACCCCGGTCGCGCACCTGACCGCGGTCAACCACTCCATCGCGGAGCTGCGCAACATCATCGGCCAGTACGCGGACGCCGGGATCCGCAACATGCTCGCCGTGCGCGGCGACCCGCCCGGCGACCCGATGGGCGAGTGGGTGCCGCACCCGAGGGGGCTGACGTACGCGGCCGAACTGGTGCGTCTCATCAAGGAGTCGGGCGACTTCTGCGTGGGAGTCGCGGCCTTCCCCGAAATGCATCCGCGCTCCGCCGACTGGGAAGCCGACGTCGAGCGCTTCGTCGACAAGTGCCGGGCCGGCGCCGACTACGCGATCACCCAGATGTTCTTCCACCCCGAGTCGTATCTGCGGCTGCGTGACCGCGTCGCCGCGGCCGGCTGCGAGACCCCGGTGATCCCCGAGATCATGCCGGTGACGAGTGTGAAGATGCTGGAACGGCTGCCACAGCTCAGCAACGCCGCGATCCCGTCCGTTCTGCAAGAGCGGATCCTCACAGCCAAAGACGATCCGGCGGCTGTACGCTCCATTGGCATCGAGTTCGCCACGGAGTTCTGCGCGAGGTTGCTGGCCGAGGGAGTCCCCGGACTTCACTTCATTACGCTGAACAACTCCACCGCGACGCTGGAGATCTACGAAAATCTGGGACTGCACCACCCACAGCAGGCCTAGACCGGTCGCATCGTCGTACGACACACTGCGTAGCGACCACAGGGATAGGGGCGTACATGGGCTGGACGGTCCTCTACATCGCGTTCGGCATCGTCGCGCTGTGGCTGCTGGGCGAGGTGCTGCTGCAGTACAAGGCGCGGCTGCGCTGGCGGCTGCTCGCCTTCGGCGGCTTCCTCGGCGTGGTGCTCGGTGTGCTGATCCCCTCCGTCATCGTCATCGGCCTGGGCGCTGCCGCGTTCGCGGTCGGACAGACGTACGTCACGCTTTCCTTCCGCCGCGGCTTCGCGGCCGGCTGGGCCGTCGGCAACCGCCCGCGCGAGAGCGGCGGCAGCAAGCGCCGCCGGGGCGAGGCAGCGCGTCAGGAGCCGACGCTGGAGGTCACCGACCTACAGCCGACGGCTGCCGGAACGTACCGCCGGGAGGAGGCGTACGACCCGGACCACGACGATGTGTTCACCCGCCCGCAGCCCGCCGAGGCCGCGGCCGAGAGCACCGCCGTGTACGAGCCCCAGCCCCTGCCCGACGACACCGGTTCGTACGGCGTCTACAGCGACGCCGCGTACGCGGCCGCGACGGACCCGTCCTACGCGGCCGCGGCCCAGACGCCGGACCAGAACTTCGCGTACGACGGCTACGCGGGCTACGACCAGCAGCAGTACGGCTACGACAACGGCCAGCAGCAGTACGCCGCCTACTCCGACCCGTACATCGGCACGCAGACCTACGGCGGCGGCTCCTACGACGCCTCGTACGGCGGCCAGCAGCAGTACGGTCAGCAGGCGTACGGCCAGGATTCCTACGCCACCGGCACCTATGGCGGCGAGACTCCGCCGGGTGGCGTCTGGGTGCCGCAGCAGCGCACCACCGACGACGCGTACGGCGGCGAACTCCCGCCCGAGCAGCCGTATCCGTACCAGGGGAACGGTGGCGGGGACGGCAACGCGCACGGGTACGACGAGCAGTACCGGTTCTGAGCCGGTCCCGGCTCAGAGCGGGCGGGAGCACGTGTGCCGAGGGCCCGGCGGTGACTGCCGCCGGGCCCTCGCGCGTGGTCCGACGCCTTACGGGGAGCCGGTCACTGTGAGCCCCGGAAGTCCGGTCCCTCCACGATCAGTCCGGCCACCAGCGCGCCCGACATGCCCGCGTGGGGGAGGCCGCCGCCGGGGTGGGACCAGCCGCCCACGGTGAACAGCCCGGGCATACGTGTGGTGTTCGCCGGGTGCAGCAGACGGCCGTCCGCCGCGGCGAGGGCCGGCGCCGGGATCGCGCCGCCGGGCGCACCGGTGGCCTGCGCGATGTCGTCCGGCGTACGGGTCTCGTGCCAGAGGAGGCGGTCGCGCAGGTCGGGTATCGCGCGCTCGGCGACCCCCAGGATCCGGTCCACGTCGGACTCGGTCACGCGCAGACCCGAGGGCGCCGGGAGGGTCAGGGTGACCGCCTCGTGCCCACCGTCGGGAACCAGCCCGGGGTCGTCGGGGCGCAGCACGGTCAGCGTGGGCGTCGCCGGGAGTCCCGCGGGCTCGCCGAAGAGCCGGTCCAACTCGCCCTGCCGGTCGGTGGTGTGGACGACCGTCCGGTGCGCGGTGCCCTCGGGGCGTGTGCCGCGCAGCGCCAGCAGCACCGTCAGCCGGCTCGGCACCCCGCGCCGCGGTCCGACATCGCCGTCACCCCGCACCGCCCTCCCGGCGGTGAGGCGGTCCAGGACGCCGGGTGCGACGCCCGCCACCACATGGTCCGCCTCCGCGACCGTCCCGTCGGCCAGCTCCAGCCCTGCCGCCCGGCCGTCCTTCTCGACGATCCCGGTGACCTCCGCGCCGAAGACGAACTCGACCTTCCGGGCCAGGCAGCGCTCGTGGACCGCGCGGGCCAACTCCCGTATCCCGCCGCGGACGTACCAGGTGCCGAAGGCGTGCTCCATGTACGGCAGCACCGCCGCGCTCGCCGGGGTGACCCGGGGGTCCAGGCCGTAGGCCAGCGCGTGGCTCTCCAGGAGCGAGGCGAGCCTGGGGTCGCGCAGCTCCCAGGCGCCGATGTCCGCGAGGGTGCCCGCCCGCCGGGTGCGCAGCAGCCGCTTGTGCGGCACCGCCGGATAGGGGTCGCGCTCGGCCAGCACCTCCCAGTTCGGCCACAGGGGCTCTTCCAGGAGCGGTCGGCGCGTCCGGTCCCAGGCCTCGCGGGCCCGGACCAGGAAGTCGCCCCAGCGTCCGCCGGCGCCCGCTCCGAGGGCCTCGTCGAGCGCGGTGACGACTCCCGCGCGTGAGGCGTTCGGCAGCGAGGCCGCGGTGCCGTCCGCGAAGACATGCCGCGACGACGGATCCACCTGGACCAGCTCGACGCACGCCTCCAGCGGCTCCTTGCCGGTCTTGACGAACAGGTCGCGGTGGACCGCGGGCAGCGGCAGCAGCCCCGGGCCCGTGTCGAAGCGGAAGCCGTCGCGTGCGAAGCGGCCCACCGCTCCGCCGTACGTCGCCGCGCGCTCGTACACCGCCACCCGGTGGCCCGCGACGGCCAGCCGGGCGGCAGCCGCCATCGCGCCCATCCCGGCGCCGATCACCGCAATCCGTGCCATGCCAGGGACTTTATCGGCCGCCACCGACAATCCCGTCCGGGGAGGTCAGCCGGGCGGTCCCAGCCGCCGCGCCAGCCGTCTCTCCTCCCGTCGCTGGGCCCTGCGCCTTAGGAACCGTCTGATCCGCGAGACGAGGAAGAACAGCGTCAGCAGCCCGAGGAGCAGCAGCACTCCGGCGATGACGGCGGCCGCCTCCGGATGGAACATCGCGAACGTGACGATCCCGCCGACCCCGAGATCCTCGGCCACGCTCATGATCACGTTGCTGAACGGCTCGGGCGAGGCGTTGATCGCCATGCGGGTCCCGGCCTTGACGGCATGGCTCGCCAGCGCGGTCGACCCGCCGATCGCGCCCGCCGCCACATCGGAGAGCGAGCCGCTCTGCCCGGCGAGCAGCGCGCCCACCCAGGCCCCGGCGGCCGGCCGGATCACGGTGTGCGCCGCGTCCCATGCCGAGTCCACGTACGGGATCTTGTCGGCGACCGCCTCGCACAGGAACAGAACCCCGGCGGTGATCAGGACCTCAGGGCGCTGAAGGGACTCGGGGACGTCGTCGCTCAGACCGGTCGCACCGAAGACGCCGAGGAGCAGCACCACCGCGTAGGCGTTGATGCCGCTGGCCCAGCCGCTGGTGAAGACCAGGGGGAGTACGGACACGGACGCGATCGTAACCAGTCGGCAACAGCACGGCCTGGGCATGAGTGCGTACGACTGAGTACCCGTACCCAGGGAGTGAGATGAGTACGCGCGCGGATGAGCTCCGACCTGCGTGAACGAGAGAGTGGAGACACGGAAAGGGGCGCGGCTCCGGTACCGCCGACACGGGGCGGCGGAACGGATCCCGCGCCCTTGGCCGCTCCTTCCGCCGACCTGTCGGCGGGAGCGAGACACAGGGGGACCCGGGAGAGACCACCTGGGGGACACAGCGGGGGAAGTACGGGGGAGCACGGGGAAAAGTACGGGGGAAGTACGGGGGAGCACGGCGAAGCGCCGGTTCGAGGTGGCCCGCGGGGGACGCGGCCACATCGAACCGGCGCTTTCGTGTGGGCCGGCGGCCCCAGGTCAGCGGCTGCCGCTGACGCGGCCCTGGAGCAGCCGGGACAGTGCCGCGTGGACATCGTCCAAGGAGCGTTCCGGCTGGAAGGACTGCCAGTCCAGGGCGGCCACCAGGACCATGCCGACCAGGGCGGCCGCCGTCAGCTGGATGTCGATCTCGTCGCTGAGCTCGCCGCCCGCCACGCCCTCGCGCAGCACGTCCTCGACGACCGCGACGGCCTCCTGCCTGACCACCATCAGGGTGGACTGCCATGCCCGGTTGGTACGCCACAGCTCGGCCACGTACAGCTGGGTGAAGGCCGGGTAGCGGTCGATGAAGACGAGTCCGGCCCGGATCATCGCGTCGAGGGCGTCGACCTTGCTGCCGCCCTCACGCGCGGTCTTCTCCGCCGCCTCGCGGAGGGAGGCGGTGAGGAGTCCCACGCCGTGCCGCAGCAACTCCTCGAAGAGGACGGACTTGCTTGCGAAGTTGTAGTAGACCGTGCCCTTCGCGACTCCGGCGCGCTCGGCGATCTCGTCCACCGTGGTGGCGGAGAACCCCTGCTCCGCGATGAGGGTGACGGCCGCCTCGTAGAGCTTCTGCCGGGTCGCCTCGCGACGGCCGCCGCCCGCCGTGGCGGTGCCGCCGTGCTTGGTCTTGCTGCTGTCCATGGCGTTGATTGTCACAGGAACAGTCGCTCGCACGGTCACAGGCTCAGCTCCGGGTGCAGCCGGTCGAGGGTCCACACCTGCTTGCGGCGCGCGGACAGGGCGGTGAGCGCGAGGGCGCCCGCGGTGAAGGCCACCAGCACGGCGCACGCCTGCCAGACGGGACCCAGACCGCCACCGGAGATGAGCCTGCGCAGGGCCTCGACGACGTAACTCATCGGCAGGAAGGGGTGGAGCGCGTTGAAGAAGCCCGGACTGGTCTGCACGGGGTAGGTGCCGCCCGCGGACGTCAGCTGGAGCATCAGGAGGGCGAGGACGAGGATCCGGCCCGCCGCTCCGAAGCGCGCGTTCAGCCACTGCACGATCGCCGCGAAGCACGCCGTCACCAGGAACAGGAAGCCCACCGTCCCGGCCGCCCGCGCCATCTCCAGGCCGATCGCCCAGTGCAGCACCGACATGAGGGCCGCGGTCTGCAGCACGCCCACGGCGGCCACCGGCAGCCAGCCCGCGAGGGCGATCCGCCAGGCCGAGGAGCCCGCCGCGAGCGCGCGCCGGTTGAGCGGCTGGATCAGCATGTACGCCACCATCGCGCCCACCCACAGGGAGAGCGGGATGAAGTACGGGGCGAAGCCGGTGCCGTAGTTGGGCGCGTTGTGCAGGTCCCTGGAGGCGAGCTGCACGGGGTCGGCCATGACCTGGGTGCGTGCGTCGCGGTCCTGCTTGTCGTAGTCGGGGATCTGGTCGGCGCCGTCGTGCAGGCCGCCGGCGAGCTTCCCGGAGCCGTCGACGAGCTTGTACATGCCCCCGGTGAGGTCGGTCGCGCCCGTCTGCAGCTTGCCGACGCCCGTGTCGAGGTCCGCCGCACCGGTCTTGGCCGTGCCGAGCCCGGTGTGCAGTGTTCCGGCGCCCTTGGCGACCTTGGCGGCCCCCTTGTTGAGGGCGTCGACCTTGGTGACGGCGTCGTCGAGGTCCTCGGAGAGATGCGGTGCCGCCTTGGCGAGGGCCCTGGCCTGGCGCTGAAGGGTCACCAGGTCCTTTTCGAGGGCGGTCATGTCGCCGTGGTAGTCCTGCACCACCGTGTTCACGTCCGCGGTGAGCCGCGCCGCGTCCGCCGCGGCGTCCTTCGCCTTCTTGAGGTCGTCGCACGCCGGGTCGGGCACGAGCTGGTTCTCGCAGCGCCTTTCGTAGACGCCGTTCAGCGTCTCGGACGCTTTACGGGTACCGCTCTCTGCCAGCGGGGCGGTGGTGACGAAGGCGTCGAGGTGCTTGCGGATGACGCCCGCGGAATCGGCCACCGTGGTCGCGGTGTCGGCGATCGTCCGGCCGTTGTTCTTCAAGAAGGGCCGCACCTGGTCCGCCGCGCCGCCGACCTTGTCGGCCAGCGCCTGCGTGCCGCCCGCGACCTGGCGTGCACCGTCCTGGAGGTCACCCGCGCCCGTGTCGAGCTTCTTGAGGCCGCTCGACAGCTTCCCGCTGCCCGCCTTGGCGTCCTTCAGGCCGTCGGCGAGGTCCTTGGAGCCCTTCTTGGCCTTGCCGATCCCCCCGGTGAGCTTGTCGGCGCCCTTCGCCGCCTTCTCGGTCTCCCCGTGGATGTCCGAGAAGGAGATGAAGATCTTGTCGAGGAACGAGCGGGACGCCTTCGTGGACGCGGCCGTGCGCACCTCGCTGAACACCGTCCGCGAGATCTGCCCGACGATGTAGTTGTTCGCGTCGTTCGTGCGCACCTGGAGAGCGCCCGTCTCGGGGGAGTCCCCGGAGCTGGAGGCGATCCGCTTGCTGAAGTCGGACGGCATGGTCAGCGACAGGTAGTACGTCCCGTCCTCCACGCCCTTCCTGGCCTCCGCGGCGCTCACCTCGTGCCACTGGAAGGTCTCGCTCTCGCGCAGTCCCTTGGTGATGTCGTCGCCCGCGGTGACCTTCTTGCCGGCGGCGGTCGCCCCCTGGTCGTCGTTCACGAGCGCCACGGGGATGCGGTCGAGCCGGCCGTACGGATCCCAGAACGACCACAAGTAGAGAGCGCCGTACAGCAGGGGCAGCAGCATGAGCGCGGCCAGCGCGGCGCGGGGCAGCTTGCCCCTGCCGAAGCGCCTGAGCTCAAGCGCGGCCAGCTTCGGGGAGCGCATCCGCCGTCTCCTTGTCGTTCGTCTCGAGCGTCTCGGGTGTCTTGGAGGCCGCGTGGGTCTCGTGGGTCTCGTGGGCGTCGGGGGTCCCGTGGGTGGGCTCGGCGGCCTGCCGGGTGGACACCACGACGGCACCCGCCGGGGCTTCGCTGCACACCGCCACGACCGTGGTCCCGGACTCGGTGAGCGAGGTCAGCAGGGTCCAGACCTCGGCCCGTTCGGCGTCCGAGAGCTTGAGGTCGGTGTCGTCGACGGCCAGCAGGCGCGGGCGGCCGATCAGGGCGAGAGCGATGGACAGCCGCAGGGCCTGAAGGCGTTCCAAGTCGCGTACGGCGGTCCGGGAGCCCTTGGGCAGCGCCTCCCGGTCGAGTCCGGCGGCGGCCAGCGCGGTGTCGATCCGCAGCTTCGCCTCCGTCGTGCGCTCCGCACGCGGCCGCAGCAGCCCGCGCAGCGAACCGCCGTAGCGTCGCTCCAGCAACGCCCGTTCGCCGAGGTGCTCCCCGACGGTCAGGGCCGGATCGAGGTCGGTGACGCCGGGGACATGGGCCGGCGCGCTGATCAGGCGTACGGCCGACATCTGCTTCGGCAGTCGGAGGGAGCCGACCGTGGCGTGCCCCTCGGTGGGCTTCATGCGTCCGGTGAGCGCCAGCAGCAGGCAGGTCCGGCCGGACCCGGAGGGCCCCTCGACGGCGATCAGCGAACCGGGCGCGGCGTCGAAGCCGACGCCGCGGAAGGCCCAGCCGCGCGGCCCCTTCAGCCCGAAGTTCTCGGCGCCGACGGCGATCCCGACGGGTGCCCTTGGCCCGTCGAGGCCGCCTTGTGTGTCCGCCTGTGTGTCCGCCTGTGTGTCCGTTCGTGCGTCCGCGTCTGCGTCCGCCTGCGTGTCCCGCTGGGTGTCTGCCGGCCTGTTCTCCCGCATGTCCCCCTCCACGCCCCCTTCCACGTCCCCCGTCACGTCCCCGGCCACGTACCCTCCATGCCCCCTTTGATCCGCCATCGCTGCCCTGCGGCGGCGGTCTGGTCGGGGGCCCCATTTTTGAACTGACTGGTCAGTGCAAAAACTACCCCGAACCCTTGAGCGATGCAAAAGCCCAGGTCAGATCGGATTGTCAGTGGCATACCTCACGATGGGCACATACGGCCACAGTGCCGTCACGCAGACGACAGGAGGTTCGTCATGGCCAGCTCCAACGCAGCCGCCGCCCGTCGGCGCCGCGCCCCCGGCCCTGCACCCTCACTGACCGGCCAGGCGGGCGATGTGCACCCCGTGCTGCGCCGGGCCACGGCCCCGCCCGCCGCCCTCGACCTGCTTGCCCAGGCCCGCGCCGGTCTCGAAGAGGCGACCGGCCTCGACATGGCCAACGAGCGGTATGCCACGGCGCATCTGGCAGCCCTGCGCACCGCTGCCGCCGTACTCGCGGCGCGGGCGCGACCGGAGCCGAACGCGCGACGCCGCGCCAGGATCCGGAGCGCCTGGGAAGTGCTCCCCGAGATAGCGCCGGAACTCAGCGAGTGGAGCGCGCTGTTCGCCTCGGGGGCGGGCCGCCGCGCCCGCGCCGAGGCCGGCATCCAGGGCGCGGCGAGCAACCGCGACGCCGACGACCTGATACGCGACGTGGCGATGTTCCTCCGCCTCGTCGAGCGGATGCTCGTCCTCCAGCCGGTCCTGCCCCAGCCACGCCAGGACGACGACCGGGGTGACCGGGAGGTGCCGGACGCGGGGTGAACCCGGACGCGGGGTGAACCCGGGCCGGGCCGGTGGCGTACCGGCCCGGCGGCGTACCGGCCCGGTTCGGGACGGGGTGACGCACGGCGCGCGGCCCGCCGTGCGGGGTAACCGAACGGCGCACGAATGACGCGCGGTCCGCCGGGTGGTTCGCTGCGTGGACGGGGGCGCTGGGCACCCGGCCGGAGGCAATAGGGTGGAGGCGCCTGAAGCCTTCCGCCTGGTACCGAGGTCGGAAGGCACCCCGAATCGCTCCGCCGTACAGAAGGCGGTGCCGCGCCGAGGAGTCAACTGCCGTGTCGGACCCGATGCGCCCCCGCGCTTCTCTCCGTACCGCCGTGGTCTGGGAGGTCCTCAAGGACGCCCTCGACCGCCGCGTCAAGGCCACGGGGCGGGACGCGCTCGACGTCCTCGACACCGGAGGCGGCAGCGGCAACTTCGCGGTGCCCGCGGCCCGCCTCGGCCACCGCGTCACCGTCGTCGACCCCAGCCCCAACGCGCTGTTCGCGCTGGAGCGCCGGGCTGCCGAGGCCGGCGTCGCCGACCGCGTGAAGGGCGTTCAGGGCGACGCCCACGGCCTCTTCGACGTGGTCGAGCGCGGCGGCTACGACGCGGTGCTCTGCCACGGCGTCCTGGAGTACGTGGACGATCCCGCGGAGGGCGTCCGCAACGCGGTGGCCGCGCTGCGTCCCGAGGGTGTCCTCAGCCTGCTGGCCGCCGGACTCGGCGGAGCCGTGCTCGCACGCGCCCTCGCCGGGCACTTCAAGGAGGCCAAACAGGCGCTGGAGGACCCGAACGGCCGCTGGGGCGAGGGTGACCCCGTGCCGCACCGCTTCACCGTCGAGCAACTGACCGCTCTCGTCGAGGGCGCGGGCCTGCGGGTCGGGGCCGTGCACGGCGTCCGGGTCTTCGCGGACCTGGTCCCCGGCGTCCTCGTGGACACCGAGCCGGGAGCCCTGGACGCACTGCTCAAGCTGGAGGAGGCGGCGGCCGAGTTCCCCGCGTTCCACTCCGTGGCCACACAGCTCCACGTACTGGGTGAGACGCAGGCGGCGGCCGACGCCTGAGCCGCCTCCCTGACGCGTCGCTGATCAGGGCCTTGGCGGCAGATGGAGTACGCCACAGGCCCCCCGATCGGGCGGTGCGCGCCGTATGATCGGGGGAGACCGTCCGGCATGACGGGTCGGCCGCTGGGGAATGCAAGCTTCAGCGAGTCGGAACCCGTCATGGCGGTTTCGGTTGGCCAATTGGCGTAGAGGGGCGGGTTTCAAGGGGGCGATTCCCTGCCTATCCTGAAGGGGACCCCCAGTCGCCCCGGCGACTGCACGATGAGGAGGACTCCGTGCCGCTCTCGGAGCACGAGCAGCGAATGCTCGAGCAGATGGAGCGAGCGCTGTACGCCGAAGATCCCAAGTTCGCGACAGCGCTTGAGGGAAGCGGGCTGCGTACGTACACCCGGCGACGGGTTTACCAGGCGGTCGCGGGCTTCCTGGTGGGTATCGCGCTCCTCATGGCCGGAATGGTCGCACAGCAGATCTGGATCAGTGTGGTGGGGTTCCTCGTCATGCTGGGCTGTGCGGTGCTCGCCGTCACCGGTTGGCGCAAGGCCCCCAAGCCGGGTGAGCAGTCGGCCGCCGGTGCGCCCGGGGCCCGCCGACAGCCGCGCCGGCGCCGCTCCATGATGGACCGCATCGAACAGCGCTGGCAGCGCCGTCGCGACGAGCAAGGCCACTAGGCCCTCCGGGCGGCAGTCGAAGACATGCGTAAGGGGTGACCACCCACAGCAGGTGGTCACCCCTTACGCACGCCCTGAGCCGACCTCCAACGGCCCCCCGCACGGTCCCTGCCGCAGCCGCAGCCGCAGCCGCAGCCGCAGCCGCAGCCATAGCCGGGGCACCGCAGCAGCCACATCCCCGCAGCCTCACCAGTCCTCCGCAGTTTCCGCGGGCCCGGGGTGCCGGCGGAGCCCCACAGCCAGCCCAACAGCCAACGCCGCCCCCCGCCCCGGCCACCCACGCGAACGCCCCGCCCGCCGGGCGAACCCGGGCGGACGGGGCGTCTGACATGAGCCGGTTCAAACGGCCGTGCCAATCGGCAGTGCCAGTCAGCCGTTCAGCCAGCCGTTCAACCGTTCTGGCTCGACGGCCGTCTCGGCAGGGTCGGCCGACGGGCCGCCAGGTTCGTCCTCAGCGCCGTCCAGCGGTCGGACACCGCCCAGGCCATCCGGACAGCTGAACGCGGCGCCAGCAGAGCACGCAGGCGTGTCGGGCGGCTCACCGTGGAGTTCAGGGCACTCCCGACGAGGCGGGCGTCCTCCGCCAGCCCCGCCGTCGGGCGGGGGCGCGGCGCGTACAGAACCTGTTCCACCGCCGCCGCCAGCCGGTGCACCGCTGCCGCGGCCGCGGGATCCAGATGACCGAGACGGGCGATCCGGGCCGCGGCCTTGCGCGGTGTCTGGGACTCGTCCGGCGCGATCCCGTGGTCCCACGCCGTATCGGTCACCTCCTGCCAGGCCGCCAGGGCGTGGGCCGCCGCACTCTCCTCCGTACGGCCGTGCGTACCGAGCCGTACGGCCCGCACCCGCATCCGCCACAGCATCGGCAGGAACGGCAGCACCAGCACCACGAGCCCCACCAGGGTCCACAGCAGGATCCCGTACCACGGCGGACCGGCGTCGCCCGAGCCCGCCACGGCCTGCGCCGACTGGCTCGGGCACGCCTCCAGCTTCCGCTCCTGGGCCGAGCAGCTCGCACTCGCCGACGGCGCGGCCGACGGTGCGGCGGACGCCGACCGCGTCGGCTTCGGCACATCGGGACTGTCACCGGACGGGGTGTCCGACTGCGTGTACGTCGGCGTCGTCCCCCGGTTCGGGGTCGGCTCGAAGCGGGTCCAGCCCACGCCCTCGAAGTACAGCTCGGGCCAGGCGTGCGCGTCCCGCAGCCCCACCGACATCGAGCCGTCCGCCTGCGGCGAGCCCGGAGTGAAGCCCACCGCGACCCGGGCCGGTATCCCCAGCGTCCGCGCCATCGCGGCCATCGCGAAGGAGAAGTGGACGCAGAAGCCCTGCTTCTGCTTCAGGAACCGGGCGATCGCCGCGGAGCCGCTGCCCGCCTGCACCTGGGTGTCGTACGTGAACCCGCCGTTCACGGCGAAGTAGTCCTGGAGCTTGACCGCCTGCTCGTAGTGGTTCGCCGAGCCGTCCGTGACCTCGCGTGCCGTCCTGGCCACCACGGCCGGCAGCGAGTCGGGCACCTTGGTGAACTCGCGCTTCAGCGCCGCCGGCGGCTCGGGTGACAGGGCGAGCTGTTCCGCGGTCGGCTGCACGATCAGGCTCTTGACCGTGTACTGCGCACCCCGGGTGTTCTGGCCGTGGTCGCCGACGAGCGTGCGCCCGATCGGCTCGTACCGCCACTTGCCCTTGATCTGCACACCGGTCGCGGGGTACGGCATCGGCAGCCAGTCCTGCGCGTACCAGTCCGCCGCCGAGACACGGGTCTCGATCTCGGTCCGCCGTATGTCGGTGCCGAGCCCGATCGGCGTCTGGAAGGTGTCCGGCACCCCGACGATGTGCCGCTGGGCCGGCTTCCAGGACGTGCCGTCGAAGTCGTCCAGGGAGACGATCCGCAGATACATGTCCCGGGTGTTCTCGGTGTTGGTGCGGTACGACATGACCTGGCGGTCCTGATCCACGTTCAGACTGTCGCGCAGCGACACCAGCGGGTTCACCGCGGAGATCGTGCCGCCGTCGCCGGTCCCGGCGCCCACGCCGGTCCTGGCACCGTCCAGCAGCCCGCCGTCGAGCGCGGGCAGGCCGAGCGGCACGATCAGGGCGACGCCCAGCGCGACCGCGCCGATGCGCCGGCCGGTGCGCACGGGTGCCACGGCGCCGCCGGAGTCGGTGCCCGGCGCCCGGGCCGCGCCGCCGAAGACGCGCCCCCACTGGGAGAGGCGGTCGCGGCCCTCGGCCAGCAGCAGCATCAGATAGCCCGCGGCCGCGACCACGAACCACAGCCAGTCGGCCGCGCCGTCGGACAGCCCCGCGGCCACCGAGTACAGGGCGAGCAGCGGCAGTCCGGCCGGGGCCGCGGTGCGGAACGTCACCGCCAGCGCGTCGACCGCGAGCCCGATCACCAGGACGCCGCCGACCATCATCAGCCGGATCCCGGGAGACAGCGGCGCGGGTATCGCGTAACGCCCGACATCGTCCGTGCCCGACTGGAGCAACTCCCCGAAGCGTTGGAAGACGTCCGGCCCGGGGATGAAGCCGGCGAGGGCCTGTTCCCGGGCGAACGTCAGGGTCAGCAGCAGCAGGGTGACCAGCACCTGGCAGGCGATGGTCAGCGGCCGGGCCAGTGGGACCCGCCGGGTCAGCGCCCCGACCCCGGTCTGCACCGCCACCAGGAACGCCGCCTGGAAGAGCCAGGTCGGCGGATCGACCAGCGGCAGCAGCGCGCACGATGCCATCAGCGTCGCCGCCGCGGCACACAGCGCCAGGCGGGCGCGCCCGCTCATGACCGTCCCTCCGTACCGCTTCCGGCGCCGATGCCCATGCGCTGTCGGTCCGCCTGGCGCCACAGGTCGGCGAGTCCGGCTCCCCGTGGCACCTTCAGCGCCGTCCAGCCCGCCTCGCGCAGCATCCGCAGCCGCTCCTCGCTCTTGTCCAAGGGGCCCGGCACATCGGCCGCCTCGCGCACCCAGCTCTCACTGTCCAGCAGGAACGCCACCGCCCCACCGCTGCGCGGGCGCATCTTGGCGACCACCGTGGCCTGTTCCTCGTCGAGGTCGCCGAAGAAGGCGACCAGCAGGCCCTCGTTGCCCCCGCGCAGCACGTCGTAGGCGTGGGACAGGCCCGTGCCGTCCGAGTGGTCGATCACCGCGAGGGTGTCCATCATCAGTCCGGCCGCGTCGGCCGACTCCTGGCTCGCGCCCGCGAACCCGTCGGCCCCCTCGGCGGGCACCGAACTGCCGGTGTCCGTCAGCAGCCGCACCGAGAAGCCCCGTTCGAGCATGTGCACCAGCGTGGACGCCGCACCCGAGACCGCCCATTCGAACGCCGAGTCCGGGCCCGCGCCCTGGAAGGCGAGGCCCCTGGTGTCGAGGAACACCGTGCAGCGGGACCGCTGCGGCTGCTCCTCACGGCGGACCATCAGCTCGCCGTAGCGCGCGGTCAGCCGCCAGTGGACCCGGCGCAGATCGTCACCGTGCCGGTACCCGCGCGGGATCACGTCGTCCTCGCCCGCCAGCGCCAGTGCGCGCTGCCGCCCGTCGCCGTACCCCTTCGCCTCGCCGCTCAGCCGTACAGGCGGCAGCGGCTCCACGCGCGGGATGACCGTCAGGGTGTCGTACGTCGAGAAGGAGCGGGTCAGCTCGCACATGCCGAACGGGTCGGTGAGCCGCAGCTGGAGCGGGCCCAGCGGGTAGCGGCCGCGCAGATCGGAGCGCACGCGGTAGGACACCTCGCGGCGCCCGCCCGCCTCCACCCGGTCCAGGACGAACCGGGGGCGCGGCCCGAGCACGTACGGCACCCGGTCCTGGAGCATCAGCAGTCCGGTGGGCAGCCGCGAGACGTTGTCCATCCGCAGATGGACCCGGGCCTCGGAACCGGCGGGCACGCGCCCCGGGGACAGCCGGCGGCTGCCCGCGACCCGGTAGCGCGTGCGGTACAGCACGGTCGCGCACACCAGCGGCAGCACGGCCAGCAGCAGACCGACCCGGAGCAGATCGCTCTGCCCCAGGACGTAGGCGCAGATGGCGGCAGCGATGCCGGCGGCCAGGAAGGAGCGCCCGCGCGTGGTGAGACCGGCGAGGGCCGTGCGCAGCCCGCCCTTGTCCTCCTCGGGGGTGGGGGCCGGCGCCCCTTGCGTCATCACAGCCTCCGGGGTGGCTGCTGGCCGAAGGCGCCACGGCCCGTGGTGAAGCCCGCCTGCTGCTGGGGCGTCGCCGGCACGGCGGTGCGCTGAAGGATCTCCTGGACGACCTGTTCCGCCGTACGACGGTTCAGCTGGGCCTGAGCGGTGGGCAGCAGGCGGTGGGCCAGGACGGCCACGGCGAGCGCCTGTACGTCGTCCGGCAGGGCGTACTCCCGGCCGCTGAGCGCGGCGGACGCCTTCGCCGCGCGCAGCAGGTGCAGCGTGGCCCGCGGCGAGGCGCCGAGTCTCAGGTCGGGGTGGGTGCGCGTGGCCGCGACCAGGTCCACCGCGTACCTGCGGACCGACTCGGCGACATGGACCGAGCGCACCGCGTCGACCAGCTTCACGATCTCGTGCGCGTGCGCCACCGGCTGGAGGTCGTCCAGCGGGTTCACCCCGCCGTGGATGTCGAGCATCTCCAGCTCGGCCTCGGCGCTCGGATAGCCGATGGAGACCCGGGCCATGAAGCGGTCGCGCTGGGCCTCCGGAAGCGGGTAGGTGCCCTCCATCTCGACCGGGTTCTGCGTGGCCACCACCATGAACGGGCTCGGCAGCTCATAGGTGTGCCCGTCGATCGTGACCTGGCGTTCCTCCATCGACTCCAGGAGCGCGGACTGCGTCTTGGGCGAGGCGCGGTTGATCTCGTCGCCGATCACGATCTGCGCGAAGATCGCGCCCGGCTTGAACTCGAATTCCCGGCGCTGCTGGTCCCAGATGGACACACCCGTGATGTCCGAGGGCAGCAGGTCGGGCGTGAACTGGATACGCCGCACCGAGCAGTCGATGGACCGCGCCAGTGCCTTGGCGAGCATGGTCTTGCCGACGCCCGGGACATCCTCGATCAGAAGATGTCCCTCGGCGAGCAGCACGGTCAGCGAAAGCCGTACGACCTCTGGCTTGCCTTCGATCACTCCTTCCACCGAACTGCGGACGCGCTCCACAGTGGCGGTCAGATCTGTAAGGCTCGCTCGATCGTCATAGGTCGTCACCCGGCCCTCCTCGGCCCGTTCTTTCTCCGGGCCGACGCTCTGCGATGCGGACCGGCCCACCCCGAAACACGGACACCACGCGCATAGTTCCGCGTGACGTCACACCCGCATTCTTGTTGCCGTTACCGGTTCGTGTCACTCGCCTGTGGATAACTGGCCGCGATATGCCGGACTTACGACCTATTGCAATGCCGGGACCGGGGCTTTTTCCGTGACGAGAGTGCCCTGTGGGGCGCCGGCAGGACGGCTAGGCGGGGTCGATCTCGCGCAGCCGGCCCGTTTTCACGTCGAAGACGAAGCCGCGCACGTCGTCGGTGTGCAGCAGGAACGGGGAGGTCCGTACGCGCTGCATGGACTGCCGAACGTCCTGTTCGACGTCCCGGAAGGCCTCGACCGCCCAGGCCGGACGCTGTCCGACCTCCATCTCCAGCTCGTGCCGGAAGTCCTCGGTGAGGGACTCCAGACCGCAGCCGGTGTGGTGGATGAGGACCACGCTGCGGGTGCCGAGCGCCCGCTGGCTGATGGTGAGGGAGCGGATCACGTCGTCGGTGACCACACCGCCCGCGTTGCGGATGGTGTGGCAGTCGCCCAGTTCCAGGCCGAGCGCGGCATGCAGGTCGAGCCGGGCGTCCATGCAGGCGACCACGGCGACGTGCAGGACGGGGCGCGCGTCCATGCCGGGGTCGGAGAACGCGGCGGCGTACCGCTGGTTCGCGTCGATCAGGCGGTCGGTCACGGTGCCGTCGGTGGATATGGCGTCTTCGGGTTCAGTGGGAACGGATGCGGAAGTCGTCATACCTATGACGGTACTGGTCACCTGCGGTCGGGGCGCGCTGTGAGTGGGGACAAAGAACGCCATCGTGACGTGTTGTGAGGTAACCCACACGAGGGGTTGCTCAGTGCCCGTATGGGTGATTGCCATGGATTTGCGGCTTCGCCGGGGCGGGGGTACGCGACGCGCAGGCCGGTTGATTGACCGGAAGACAGGGTGGACTAAAGTGACGCGAAGTGGGAGGCGAGGCGCTCTCCCTGCGGATTGTTCACCCCAGGAGACCTCGGCCATGTGCCGGAATCTCCCCGCGTGCGCGGCGCGTACGTACGGCTCGGCCTCCTCCCGCTCCGGTCCGCTGACGCTTCCGGCGCCGGCAGGCCTCCCCGTCACCGGGGGCACCTCCCAGCGTCAGCCGGGGGAGGGCGGGGACCCGGCGGTGCGTGCGCCCCGCGCCGGACCTGAGAGGGCCCCTTGAGCCAGAGTCGACACGTCCCGGTCATGCTCCAGCGGTGCCTGGACATGCTGGCCCCGGCCCTCACCGAGCCAGGAGCCGTCGTCGTCGACTGCACCCTTGGTCTCGGCGGCCACAGCGAGGCGCTGCTGACGCAGTTCCCCGAAGCCCGGCTCGTCGCCCTGGACCGGGACAAGGAGGCGCTGCGCCTGTCCGGTGAGCGGCTCGCCCCCTTCGGTGACCGCGCCACCCTGGTGCACGCGGTCTACGACGAGCTGCCCGACGTACTCGACCGGCTGGGCGTGCCCCGCGTCCAGGGCGTCCTGTTCGATCTCGGCGTCTCCTCCATGCAACTCGACGAGGCCGACCGCGGCTTCGCCTACGCCCAGGACGCCCCCCTCGACATGCGCATGGACCAGACGACCGGCATCAGCGCCGCCGAGGTCCTCAACACCTACCCGCCGGGCGAGATCGTCCGGATCCTGCGGGCGTACGGCGAGGAGAAGCAGGCCAAGCGGATCGTCTCGGCCATCGTGCGCGAGCGCGAGAAGGAGCCGTTCAGCAACAGCGCGCGGCTGGTGGAACTGATCCGTGACTCGCTCCCGCAGGCCGCCAAGCGCACCGGCGGCAACCCCGCCAAGCGCACCTTCCAGGCCCTGCGCATCGAGGTCAACGGTGAGCTGTCCGTCCTGGAGAGGGCGATTCCCGCGGCCGTGAAGGCGCTCGCCGTCGGCGGCAGGATCGCCGTCCTGTCGTACCACTCGCTCGAAGACCGCCTGGTGAAGCAGGTGTTCGCGGCCGGTGCCGCCACCACCGCGCCGCCCGGTCTGCCGGTGGTCCCCGAGCGCTACCAGCCCCGGCTCAAGCTCCTCACGCGTGGTGCCGAACTTCCCACCGAGGAAGAGATCGCCGAGAACCGGCGGGCCGCCCCGGCGCGGCTGCGCGGCGCGCAGCGCATCCGCGAGGACGCCGAGTGAGTCGTACGACATGAGACGAAGGGGAGGGCGCGTGAGCGGGAAACCTCAACTGAAGGGCCGGGCCGCGCGGCTCGCGCGGCTCTTCCCGGCCGGCGCGGGACAGGCCGCCCGCGCCCCCTTCGTCCTGCTGGTCGTCCTGCTGCTCGGCGGCGGACTCATCGGCCTCCTGGTACTGAACTCCGCGCTCAGTGAGGGCTCGTTCAAGCTCGACGACCTCCAGAAGGAGACGAAGAGCCTCACCGACGAGGAGCAGGCGCTCCAGCGGGACGTGGACGCCTACTCCGCCCCCGACGCCCTCCAGCGCCGCGCCCGCGAACTCGGCATGGTCCCCGGCGGCGACCCGGCCTTCCTCGATCCCGACGGCACCGTCAAGGGCGTCCCCCGAGCCGCCGGGCAGTCCTCGCTGCGGACCTCGGCGGTGCGCCCGCCCGAGGTCCTCTCCCCGTACCCGGCGCCGCCGCCCGCGCAGTCGCACCCCCTCGGCGCACCCGCCACGACCACCCAGCCCGCACTCCCCTCCTCGACTACCGGCAGGTGACGGAAGTGTCCGACAGGGAACCGCCGCGCCGCCGCGTGCCCGGACCCGCCAGGCCCGTACGCCCCGGCAACCAGCGCCGACCCGGCCCGGGCGCCCGCCCCGCGCGCCGCCCCGCCCCGTCCCGCGGCCCCGCCCCGCGCACGATCCGGCTCGGCAGCCCCCGGCCCCGGCTGCGCATGGTCAGCCTGGCGCTCACCCTGGTGATGATCGCCTTCGTCGTACGGCTGCTCCAGGTGCAGGCCGTCGACGCGAGCACGTATGCCGCCAAGGCCGACAAGAACCGGTACGTCGGCCATGTCCTGACCGCCGAGCGCGGCGGCATCACCGACCGCGGGGGAGTGGCGCTCGCGATCAGCGTGGACGCCAACGACATCACGGCCGACCCCACGATGTTCACCCGCAAGCAGCTCAAGATCGACGACGGTCCCGAGCAGGCCGCCGCGCTCCTCGCGCCGATCCTCGGCCAGGACCAGGCGACGCTCACCGAGAAGCTCAGGACCAGCAACACGCAGTACGTCCTGCTCGCCCGCCGTCAGACCCCCCAGGTCTGGAAGCAGATCAAGGACCTGAAGACCGCCCTCACCAAAAAGGCCGAGAGCGACGGGAGCACCGTGAACGTCCTCGCGGGCGTCTTCCAGGACCCCAGCAGCAAGCGCGTCTATCCGAACGGCGACCTCGCCGCCGGGATACTGGGCTGGGTCAACGCCGAGGGCAAGGGCGGAGGCGGGATCGAGCAGCAGCTGAACAAGGAGCTCACCGGCAAGGACGGCAAGATCCGCTACGCCCAGTCCGGCGGCCGTCTGGTGCCCACCGCGGGCTCCACCGAGACCCCCGCCGTGGCCGGCTCCGACGTCGAGCTGACCATCGACCGCGACATCCAGTGGGCCGCGCAGAACGCCATCACCGAGCAGGTGGAGAAGTCCGGGGCGGACCGCGGCTACGTGATGGTGCAGGACACCAGGACCGGCGAGATCCTGGCCATGGCCAACTCGCCCGGCTTCGACCCCAACGACCTGTCCAAGGCCAGCTCGGCGGCCCTCGGCAACGCGGCCCTCCAGGACGCGTACGAGCCCGGCTCCACCGCCAAGGTCATGTCCATGGCCGCCGTGCTGGAGGAGAACGTCGCCACACCCGAGACACATGTCGTCGTGCCCAACCGGCTGCACCGCGGCGACCGGCTCTTCCAGGACGACATCGACCACCCGACCTGGAACCTGACGCTCAACGGCGTGCTCGCCAAGTCCAGCAACATCGGCACCATCCTGGCGGCGGGACAGCTCGGCAAGACGCAGAAGCAGGCCAACGAGGTCCTGTACTCGTACATGCGCAAGTTCGGCATCGGCCTCCCCACCGGGCTCGGCTTCCCGGGCGAGACCTCCGGCATCCTCGCGCCGGCCGCCAAGTGGTCGACCTCGCAGCAGTACACGATTCCTTTCGGCCAGGGCGTGTCGATCAACGCGATGCAGGCGGCCTCCGTCTACTCGACGATCGCCAACGGCGGCGTACGCGTCGAGCCGACACTGGTGCGCGGCACCAAGGGGCCCGACGGACGCTTCACTCCGGCGCCCCGGCCCAAGAAGACCAGGGTCGTGAGCGAGAAGACGGCGAAGACCCTCGCCCAGATGCTGGAGTCCGTCGTGGACGACGAGGAGGGCACCGGCGCCAAGGCCCGTATCCCGGGCTACCGGGTGGCGGGCAAGACCGGTACGGCCAACCGCGTGGATCCGGCCACCGGCAAGTACCACGGCTACACCTCGTCGTTCGCCGGATTCGCACCCGCCGACAACCCCCGGATCACCGTCTACTGCGCCATCCAGAACGCCACCCAGGGCAGCTACTTCGGCGGCCAGATCTGCGGTCCCATCTACAAACAGGTCATGGAATTCGCCCTCAAGACCCTCCAGGTCCCGCCCACCGGGGCCGGGGCCGCCCATCTGCCCGTCACCTTCACACCGTGAGCGGCACGGAAACAGACCAGGAACCAGCTCGTGACAACGATCACCCCCGGGCCCGGGAACCAGGGCTCGCCACGCCCCTCACTTCGCTCCGCCGGGGGTGCGCCCGGTACGCTCACCGCCGTGCCACACGCTGATCAGTCCCAAACCACCCAAAAAGGCGCTCCTGTGACATATCCAGGGCCGCCCCGACCGGCTCATGTCTCCGCCACACCCCTCGCGGAACTGGCCGGTCAGATGGGTGCCGCCACGCCGGAGCGCGACGCCGAGGTCACGGGGATCACCCACGACTCGCGCGCCGTCCGCCCCGGCGACCTGTACGCCGCCCTGCCCGGCGCCCGCCTGCACGGCGCCGACTTCGTGACCCAGGCGGCCGGCCTGGGCGCCGTGGCCGTGCTCACCGACCCGACGGGCGCCGATCGTGCCGCCGCCACCGGTCTGCCCGTGCTGGTCGTCGACGACCCGCGTGGCCGGATGGGCGAGCTGGCGGCCACGATCTACGGCCACCCGGGGCGCGACCTGCTCCAGATCGGCATCACCGGCACCTCCGGCAAGACCACGACCGCCTACCTCATCGAGGGCGGTCTGAGGACGGTCCGCAGCACCGGGCTGATCGGCACCGTCGAGATGCGCATCGGCGACGAGCGCATCAAGTCCGAGCGCACCACCCCCGAAGCCACCGACCTCCAGGCCCTGTTCGCGGTCATGCGTGAGCGCGGGGTCGACGCGGTCGCCATGGAGGTCTCCAGCCACGCGCTGGTCCTCGGCCGGGTCGACGGCTGCGTCTTCGACATCGCCGTCTTCAACAACCTCAGCCCGGAACACATGGAGTTCCACTCCGACATGGAGGACTACTTCCGGGCCAAGGCGCAGCTGTTCACCCCGCAACGCAGCAAACTCGGTGTGGTCAACTTCGACGACGAGTACGGCCGCAGGCTGGTCGAGGAAGCCGGCGTCCCGATCGTCACCTTCTCCGCCGAGGGCCATCCCGACGCCGACTGGCGCGCCCAGGACGTCGAAGTCGGCCCCATGGACTCGACGTTCACCGTGATCGGCCCCAAGGAGGAGCGGATCACGGCCAGGTCGCCGCTCGCCGGGCCCTTCAACGTGGCGAACACCCTCGCCGCGATCGTCGCCCTCGCCGCGGCCGGGCTCGACCCGCAGGCCGCCGCCGACGGCATCGCCGCGGTGCCGGGCGTGCCGGGCCGCCTGGAGCGCGTGGACGTGGGCCAGCCGTACCTCGCGGTCGTCGACTACGCCCACAAGACCGACGCCGTCGAATCGGTGCTGCGCGCCCTGCGCAAGGTCACCGAGGGCAAACTGCACATCGTGCTCGGCTGCGGCGGCGACCGGGACAGAACGAAGCGGATGCCGATGGGCGCCGCCGCGGCCCGGCTCGCCGACACCGCCGTACTGACATCGGACAACCCCCGCTCGGAGGACCCCCTCGCGATCCTCGCCACGATGCTGGCGGGCGCCGCCGAGGTGCCCTCGCACGAGCGCGGCGAGGTCCAGGTCTTCGAGAACCGGGCGGCCGCCATCGCGGCCGTCGTCGCCCGCGCACGGCCGGGCGACACCGTGCTGGTCGCGGGCAAGGGGCATGAGCAGGGCCAGGACATCGCCGGTGTGGTGCGTCCCTTCGACGACCGCCTGGTGCTACGCGAAGCTATCCAGCAGACCCAGGGATGAACTTGTGATCGCCCTCTCTCTCGCCGAGATCGCAGCAGTCGTCGGCGGGCAGACGTACGACATACCGGATCCGGCGGTACAGGTCACCGGACCGGTCGTCCGGGACTCCCGTGAGGTGGAGTCCGGCAGCCTCTTCGTCGCCTTCGCCGGTGAGCGCGTGGACGGCCACGACTTCGCGGCAGCGGTCGTGGAAGCGGGCGCCGTCGCCGTTCTGGCGTCCCGCCCCGTCGGGGTGCCCGCGATCGTCGTGGACGACGTCCAGACGGCGCTCGGGGCCCTCGCGCGCCATGTCGTGGAGCGCCTCGGCGCGACCCTCGTGGCGCTCACCGGCTCCGCGGGCAAGACCAGCACCAAGGACCTGATCGCCCAGGTGCTGAGAAGCAAGGCGCCGACGGTCTTCACGCCCGGCTCGCTCAACAACGAGATCGGGCTGCCGCTCACCGCCCTCAGCGCCACCGAGGAGACGAAGTTCCTCGTGCTGGAGATGGGCGCCCGCGGCATCGGTCACATCCGCTACCTCGCGGATCTCACGCCTCCGAAGGTCGGTCTCGTCCTCAACGTCGGCACCGCCCACATCGGCGAGTTCGGCGGCCGCGAGCAGATCGCGCAGGCCAAGGGCGAGCTCGTCGAGGGTCTTCCGCCGGCGGAGGACGGCGGCGCCGCGATCCTGAACGCCGACGATCCGCTCGTCCGCGCCATGGCGTCCCGCACGAAGGCGCGCGTGATCCTCTTCGGAGAGTCCGACGAAGCGGACGTACGCGCCGAGAACGTCCGTCTCACGGCCGGCGGACAGCCCTCGTTCAGCCTTCACACACCCTCCGGGTGCAGCGATGTGACCATGCGCCTGTACGGTGAGCACCACGTGTCGAACGCGCTCGCCGCGGCCGCCGTCGCCCATGAGCTGGGCATGTCCGCAGACGAGATCGCCCGTGCGCTCTCCGAGGCGGGCTCCCTCTCCCGTTGGCGGATGGAGGTCACCGAGCGCCCGGACGGCGTGACGGTCGTCAACGACGCCTACAACGCGAACCCCGAGTCCATGCGAGCCGCCCTGCGCGCGCTCGCGGCAATGGGCAAGGGGCGGCGGACCTGGGCGGTGCTCGGCAAGATGGCCGAGCTCGGGGACGAGGCGCTCGCCGAGCACGACGCGGTCGGACGGCTCGCCGTCCGGCTCAATGTCGGCAAGCTCGTCGCGGTCGGGGGCAGGGAAGCGTCCTGGCTGCAACTGGGCGCATATAACGAGGGTTCGTGGGGTGAGGAGTCGGTGCACGTGTCCGACGCACAGGCGGCTGTCGACCTGTTGCGCAGCGAGCTGCGCCCGGGGGACGTCGTTCTCGTGAAGGCGTCCCGGTCGGTCGGGCTGGAGAGCGTTGCACAGGCGCTGCTCGAGACCGGTGCCGAGGGTGAGGTTGTCGCCCGATGATGAAGCAGATCCTGTTCTCAGGAGTCATTGGTCTCTTCCTGACCCTGGTCGGCACTCCGCTGCTGATCAAGCTGCTCGCCCGCAAGGGCTACGGGCAGTACATCCGTGACGACGGCCCGCGCGAGCATCACAGCAAGCGCGGTACGCCGACCATGGGTGGTATCGCCTTCATCCTGGCGACGATCATCGCGTACTTCATGTCCAAGGTGATCACGGGCTACACGCCGACCTTCTCGGGTCTGCTGGTGCTCGGCCTGATGGCCGGCATGGGCCTGGTCGGCTTCCTGGACGACTACATCAAGATCGTCAAGCGGCGCTCGCTCGGTCTGCGGGCCAAGGCGAAGATGGCCGGTCAGCTGATCGTCGGTATCGCCTTCGCGGTCCTCGCGCTGCAGTTCGCGGACAACCACGGCAACACCCCGGCCTCCACCAGGCTCTCCTTCGTGGAGGACTTCGGCTGGACCATCGGCCCGGTGCTGTTCGTGATCTGGGCCCTGTTCATGATTCTCGCCATGTCGAACGGCGTGAACCTGACGGACGGTCTGGACGGTCTCGCCACCGGCGCCGCGACCATGGTCTTCGGCGCGTACACGTTCATCGGCGTCTGGCAGTTCCAGGAGTCCTGCGCCAACGCGCAGACCCTCACCAACCCGGCCGCCTGCTACGAGGTACGCGACCCACTCGACCTCGCGGTCGTCGCCTCCGCCCTCATGGGCGCCTGCTTCGGCTTCCTGTGGTGGAACACGTCGCCCGCCAAGATCTTCATGGGTGACACCGGATCCCTCGCGCTCGGCGGCGCGCTCGCCGGTCTCGCGATCTGCTCCCGCACCGAACTGCTGGTCGCGCTCCTCGGCGGCCTCTTCGTCCTGATCACCATGTCGGTCGTCATCCAGGTCGGCTCCTTCCGGCTCACCGGCAAGCGGGTCTTCCGAATGGCGCCACTCCAGCACCACTTCGAACTCAAGGGGTGGTCCGAAGTCCTTGTGGTGGTCCGCTTCTGGATCATCCAGGGCATGTGCGTGATCGTCGGTCTCGGCCTCTTCTACGCAGGATGGGCAGCCAAGAAGTGACCAACTGGCAGGGCAAGAACGTCACCGTCGCCGGGCTCGGCGTCTCCGGTATCCCGGCGGCCCGCGTGCTGCACGGCCTCGGCGCGGTCGTCACGGTCGTCAACGACGGCGACGACGAGCGCTCCCGGGCCCAGGCCGCGGATCTGGAGGCGCTCGGCATCACCGTGCGCCTCGGTGACGGCGCGACCCTGCCCGAGGGCACCGAGCTCATCGTCACCACACCCGGCTGGCAGCCGGACAAGCCGCTGTTCGCCGCGGCCGCCGAGGCGGGCGTCCCGGTCTGGGGCGACGTCGAACTCGCCTGGCGGCTGCGCGGCCCCGGATCCGCGCCCTGGCTCGCCGTCACGGGCACCAACGGCAAGACCACGACCGTGCAGATGCTCGCCTCGATCCTGACGGCCGCGGGCCTGCGCACGGCCGCGGTCGGCAACATCGGCGTCTCGCTCCTCGACGCGGTCCTCGGCGAGGAGACGTACGACGTCCTCGCGGTCGAACTCTCCAGCTACCAGCTGCACTGGGCGCCCTCCCTGCGCGCCCACTCCGCCACCGTCCTGAACATCGCGCCCGACCACCTCGACTGGCACGGCTCCATGGAGGCGTACACCGCCGACAAGGGCCGTATCTACGAGGGCAATCGGGTCGCCTGCGTCTACAACGTGGCCGACAAGGCCACCGAGGACCTGGTGCGCGCGGCGGACGTCGAGGAGGGCTGCCGGGCCGTCGGCTTCACGCTGGGCACGCCCGGACCGTCCCAACTCGGCGTCGTGGAGGGCATTCTGGTCGACCGCGCCTTCGTCGAGGACCGGCAGAAGAACGCCCAGGAGCTGGCCGAGGTGGCGGACGTGCATCCGCCCGCGCCGCACAACATCGCCAACGCCCTTGCGGCAGCGGCCCTGGCGCGCGCCTTCGGGGTGCCCGCCTCGGCGGTACGGGACGGACTGCGGGCCTTCCGCCCGGACGCCCACCGCATCGCGCACGTCGCCGACGTGGACGGGGTCACCTACATCGACGACTCCAAGGCCACCAACACGCACGCCGCGGAAGCCTCTTTGGCGGCGTACGGGTCCATCGTCTGGATCGCCGGCGGGCTCGCCAAGGGCGCCTCCTTCGACGAGCTGGTGGCCAAGTCGGCACAGCGGCTCCGGGGTGTGGTGCTCATCGGTGCGGATCGTGCGCTGATCCGTGAAGCCCTTGCGCGACACGCCCCGGAGGTACCCGTCGTCGACCTCGACCGGACCGACACTGGGGCGATGCCCGCGGCTGTCCAGGAGGCGCGGCGGCTCGCCGTCGCCGGCGACACGGTACTGCTGGCCCCGGCCTGTGCCTCGATGGACATGTTCGCCAACTACAACAAGCGCGGTGACGCGTTCGCGGAGGCGGTTCGCGGACTCGGAGCCTGATCCGGCCGCCTCGCCGGGCGACCTTGGGAGGGACGCGTGACACCGCTCAGGCCCGGAGACGCCGATGCCCACTAGCCGTACCGGCCGGCCCCCCGTCCAGCGTGCCACCAGGCGGCCCGCCGCGTCCCGCTCCCGGCGCGAGAACCCCGTACAGAGCCTCTACCACCGCGCCAGGCGCGCCTGGGACCGGCCGCTGACCGCCTACTACCTGATCCTCGGCAGCAGCCTCCTGATCACCGTGCTCGGTCTGGTGATGGTCTACTCGGCCTCGCAGATCACCGCGTTGCAGATGTCGCTGCCCGGTTCGTACTTCTTCCGCAAGCAGTTCCTGGCGGCCTCGATCGGCACCGTACTGCTGCTGACCGCCTCGCGGATGCCGGTGAGGCTGCACCGGGCGCTGGCGTACCCGCTGCTGGCCGGCGCCGTCTTCCTGATGATCCTGGTGCAGGTGCCGGGGATAGGCGTGGCGGTCAACGGCAACCAGAACTGGATCTCCGTCGGCGGCCCGTTCCAGCTTCAGCCGAGCGAGTTCGGCAAGCTCGCCCTCGTGCTGTGGGGCGCCGATCTGCTCGCCCGCAAGCAGGACAAGCGGCTGCTGACCCAGTGGAAGCACATGCTGGTGCCGCTCGTCCCGGCGGCCTTCATGCTGCTCGGGCTGATCATGCTCGGCGGCGACATGGGCACGGCCATCATCCTGACCGCGATCCTCTTCGGGCTGCTGTGGCTGGCGGGGGCGCCGACCAGGCTGTTCGGCGGTGTGCTGGCCATCGCCACGACCATCGGGATCATCCTCATCAAGACCAGCCCGAACCGCATGGCCCGCCTCGCCTGCATCGGCGCCACCGATCCCGGGCCGGGCGACCACTGCTGGCAGGCCGTGCACGGCATCTACGCGCTCGCCTCGGGCGGAATCTTCGGTTCCGGGCTCGGCGCCAGTGTGGAGAAATGGGGCCAACTCCCCGAAGCGCACACCGACTTCATCTTCGCCATCACCGGGGAGGAACTCGGTCTGGCGGGGACGCTGTCGGTGCTCGCCCTCTTCGCGGCTCTAGGCTATGCGGGTATCCGCGTGGCCGGACGCACGGAGGACCCCTTCGTGAGGTACGCCGCGGGAGGTGTGACCACCTGGATCACGGCTCAGGCCATGATCAACGTAGGTGCGGTGCTCGGTCTGCTGCCGATCGCCGGTGTCCCGCTCCCGCTGTTCTCCTACGGGGGTTCCGCCCTGCTGCCGACCATGTTCGCCATCGGGTTGCTGATCGCCTTCGCGCGCGACGAGCCCGCTGCGCGGGCCGCGCTTGCGATGCGGCAACCTCGCTTTGGTAGAAAGCGGGCTGGAGGTCCTGCGGGGCCTCGGAGATGGAAAACGATGAGACGGCGTGCCTCGGCGGCGCGTTCGTCCGGAGAGCGGTGAATTTCGGTGCATGTCGTACTCGCCGGTGGGGGGACCGCCGGCCACATCGAGCCCGCGCTCGCCCTCGCGGACGCCCTGCGCAGGCAGGACCCGACCGTGGGGATCACGGCCCTGGGAACGGAGCGCGGCCTCGAGACCCGTCTCGTACCCGAGCGCGGTTACGACCTCGCGCTGATCCCCGCCGTCCCGCTGCCACGCAAGCCCACGCCCGAGCTGATCACCGTCCCCGGGCGGCTGCGCGGCACGATCAAGGCGGCCGAGCAGATCCTGGAGCGCACCAAGGCGGACGCCGTGGTCGGCTTCGGCGGCTATGTCGCCCTGCCCGGCTACCTGGCCGCCAAGCGGCTCGGTGTGCCGATCGTCATCCACGAGGCCAACGCCCGCCCCGGCCTGGCCAACAAGATCGGCTCGCGGTACGCGGCCCAGGTCGCCGTGTCCACCCCGGACAGCAAGCTGCGCGGCGCCCGCTACATCGGCATCCCGCTGCGCCGCTCCATCGCCACCCTCGACCGGGCCGCCGTACGCCCCGAGGCGCGCGCCGCGTTCGGACTCGACCCGAACCTGCCGACGCTGCTGGTCTCCGGCGGCTCGCAGGGCGCCCGCCGGCTCAACGAGGTGGTCCAGCAGGTCGCGCCGTACCTCCAGCAGGCCGGCATCCAGATCCTGCACGCGGTCGGCCCGAAGAACGAAATGCCGCAGGTCCACCAGATGCCGGGGATGCCCCCGTACATCCCGGTACCGTACGTGGACCGGATGGACCTCGCCTACGCCGCTGCCGACATGATGCTCTGCCGCGCGGGCGCGATGACCGTCGCCGAACTCTCCGCCGTCGGACTCCCGGCCGCCTACGTCCCGCTGCCCATCGGCAACGGCGAACAGCGGCTGAACGCCCAGCCGGTGGTCAAGGCCGGCGGCGGCCTCCTCGTCGACGACGCGGAACTGACACCCGAGTGGGTCCAGGGCAACGTCCTGCCCGTCCTCGCCGACCCGCACCGGCTGTACGAGATGTCCCGCGCCGCCAGCGAGTTCGGCCGTCGGGACGCCGACGACCTGCTCGTCGGCATGGTGTACGAGGCAATCGCCGCACGCCACCGCTAGGGTCTGTCCCGCGGGTCGGCCCGACGCGAGGCGGCGGCGTCCGACCGGCGGAGCCGAGCGGGGTCCGGTGGGTCAACTGCGAGGCGGCGGAGGCTGTGACGTCAGCCGCCGCCGCGGCGACCGCCAAAGCCGCGGCAGATGTACTGGCGGACCACGCGGCCCCCGGCGGGAGCCGCCTGACGGGCCCCAGGAAGGCATGAGGGAAGGCAGGGAGCGTGGCCGGACCGACGACCGCCGAGCGCGGCGAACGGCAGAAGCTGGAGTCCGGCCCGCCCCGGCTGCCCCGCCTGCGGCCCCGGCCCCGTACGTTCATCATCCTTTTGTGTGCGGTGGTGTTGGCGGGCGCCGGATCCGTGTGGGTCCTCTACGGTTCCCCGTGGCTGCGCGTGGAGCGTGTGTCCGTCTCCGGGACACGGGTCCTGACGGAGGGTCAGGTGCGCGAAGCGGCCGATGTGTCGCTCGGATCGCCCCTGATTTCCGTCGGTATCGACGAGATTGAGGCGCGATTGCGCCAGAAATTGCCCCGAATTGACTCGGTTGATGTCGTCCGTTCCTGGCCTCATGGAATCGGGCTGAAAGTGACCGAGCGCACTCCGGTCCTGATTGTCGAAAACTCCGGAAACGGGGGAAAGTACGTCGAAGTGGACGCCAAGGGAGTGCGATTCGCGACGGTTTCGGACGCTCCGAAGGGCGTGCCCGTGCTGGAATTGGCCGTCTCCCGGTCGGCGGCGGCCCTGCGGCGCTTCCCCGAGGCCCGGCTGGTGCGGGAGGCGGTCCGGGTCGCCGGGGACCTCCCGGCCGCCGTCGCCCGCGACACCGGCACCGTCAAGGTCCGCTCGTACGACTCCATCTCGCTGGAGTTGAGCGGCGGTCGCACCGTGATGTGGGGGAGCGGCGAGAAGGGCAGCGCGAAAGCCAGGACGCTCACCGCTCTCCTGAAAGCCTCTCCCGGGGCGCGGCACTTCGACGTGAGCGTGCCCACTGCCCCTGCGTCATCAGGGAGTTGACGCACATCTGCGCAGGCCAGCACCCTGGTTGGGCACTGCTACGGCTGATCACATAGGGTGAAAAGAAAAACGGGAGGTTCGGCGTGTTCGTTGAACGTGCGCCACTTGTCGACTTAGTGTCCTGTTCGGAAGAGTCCAGGGAACAGACACACTGGTAACCCTAAACTTCAGCGTTAGGGTTCGGGTCGGCGTTCGGACCGTCCCATTCGGCATCAGTCGTCGGATCGCGTCATCCGCGAGGCGGCGACACGTAACTCGAGGCGAGAGGCCTTCGACGTGGCAGCACCGCAGAACTACCTCGCAGTCATCAAAGTCATCGGTGTCGGCGGCGGTGGTGTCAATGCCATCAACCGGATGATCGAGGTCGGTCTCAAGGGCGTCGAGTTCATCGCCATCAACACGGACGCGCAAGCTCTGTTGATGAGCGACGCCGACGTCAAACTCGACGTCGGTCGCGAACTCACCCGCGGACTCGGCGCCGGAGCCAACCCGGCTGTCGGCCGCAAGGCAGCCGAGGACCACCGCGAGGAGATCGAGGAGGTCCTCAAGGGGGCCGACATGGTCTTCGTGACGGCCGGGGAAGGCGGCGGCACCGGCACCGGCGGCGCGCCCGTCGTGGCCAACATCGCCCGCTCGCTCGGCGCCCTCACCATCGGCGTGGTCACGCGCCCGTTCACTTTCGAGGGACGGCGCCGCGCCAACCAGGCGGAGGACGGCATCGCCGAACTCCGCGAAGAGGTCGACACCCTCATCGTCATCCCGAACGACCGGCTGCTGTCCATCTCGGACCGCCAGGTCTCGGTCCTCGACGCCTTCAAGTCGGCGGACCAGGTCCTGCTCTCCGGTGTTCAGGGCATCACCGACCTCATCACCACGCCCGGTCTGATCAACCTCGACTTCGCCGACGTGAAGTCCGTGATGTCCGAGGCCGGTTCGGCGCTCATGGGCATCGGCTCGGCCCGCGGCGACGACCGCGCGGTGGCGGCGGCCGAGATGGCGATCTCCTCGCCACTCCTGGAAGCCTCCATCGACGGCGCCCGTGGCGTCCTGCTCTCCATCTCCGGCGGCTCCGACCTCGGCCTGTTCGAGATCAACGAGGCGGCCCAGCTGGTGAGCGAGGCCGCGCACCCCGAGGCCAACATCATCTTCGGCGCGGTCATCGACGACGCCCTCGGCGACGAGGTGCGCGTCACCGTCATCGCCGCCGGGTTCGACGGCGGCCAGCCGCCTTCGAAGCGGGACACCGTCCTCGGCTCGTCCTCCGCCAAGCGCGACGAGCCCACGCCGGCCCGGCCCGCCGAGAGCCGCCCGTCCTTCGGCTCGCTCGGCAGCGTCACGCCGAAGGAGGCCCCGGAGCCCGCGCCGGAGCCGGTGAACGAACTCCCGGTCTCGCCGCCGGTCCCGCCGTCCCGGACCTACTCGGACAGCGCGGCCGAAGAGCTGGACGTGCCGGACTTCCTGAAGTGATAGGACAGCGCGACACCGTGAGCGGCGCGCACTTCGCCTTCACCGACCGGTGGGGCGGGGTGAGCGCCGTTCCGTACGAGGAGCTCAACCTCGGCGGAGCGGTCGGCGACGACTCCGACGCCGTACGTACCAATCGTGAACTGGCCGCCAAGTCCATGGGGCTCGACCCGGCCCGGGTGGTCTGGATGAACCAGGTGCACGGGCCGGACGTGGCCGTGGTCGACGAGCCGTGGGGGGCGCGGCCCGTGGCCGAGGTCGACGCGATCGTCACCCGGCGCCGCGGACTCGCCCTCGCCGTACTCACCGCCGACTGCACGCCGGTTCTGCTCGCCGACCCCGTCGCCGGGGTCGCGGCCGCCGCCCACGCCGGGCGGCCCGGCATGATCGCCGGAGTCGTGCCGGCCGCCGTCGAGGCGATGGTGGAGCTGGGTGCCGACCCGTCCCGGATCGTCGCCCGTACCGGCCCCGCCGTCTGCGGCCGCTGCTACGAAGTGCCGGACGCGATGCGCGCCGAGGTCGCGGCCGTCGAACCCGCGGCGTACGCCGAGACCAGTTGGGGCACGCCCGCGGTGGATGTGAGCGCCGGCGTGCACGCGCAGCTCGAACGGCTCGGGGTGTGCGACCGGGAGCAGTCGCCGGTGTGCACCCTCGAATCCGGTGACCACTTCTCGTACCGCCGCGACCGCACCACCGGTCGGCTCGCGGGCTATGTCTGGCTGGACTGATGGTGCATGACGGACCGTAAGGATCAACTCGCCGCAAACCTGGCGAAAGTGGAGGACCGCATCGCGGCCGCGTGTGCGGCCGCCGGGCGTGGGCGGGAGGAGGTGACCCTCATCGTGGTCACCAAGACCTACCCTGCGATCGATGTGCGGATCCTGTCGGAACTCGGTGTGCGCGATGTCGCCGAGAACAAGGACCAGGACGCGGCGCCCAAGGCCGCCGAGTGCTCGGATCTGCCGCTCAAGTGGCACTTTGTCGGTCAGTTGCAGACCAATAAGGTGCGCTCTGTGGTGGGTTATGCCGATGTCGTGCAATCCGTCGATCGTCCCAAGCTTGTCACGGCTCTGTCGAAGGAAGCCGTGCGCGCCGGGCGCGAAGTGGGCTGCCTGATCCAGGTCGCGCTGGATGCTCAGGAGTACGGACGGGGAGAGCGCGGCGGTGTGGGACCCGGCGGACTCGAAGAGTTGGGCGACCTCGTCGCCGAGGCTCCGGGCCTGAGGCTGGACGGGCTGATGACCGTCGCGCCGCTCACCGGGGAGTACGCGGGTCGCCAACGGGCGGCGTTCGACCGGTTGATGGATTTGTCGACTGACCTGCGCCGAGCCCATCCGGCTGCGAACATGGTTTCCGCAGGGATGAGTGCGGACCTCGAGGAGGCCGTGGCGGCCGGGGCGACACATGTGCGCGTCGGCACTGCGGTACTCGGCGTCCGCCCCAGGCTCGGGTAACGTCGCCAAGAAGTCGGACCACAGCAGAAAATATGGTCATTACCGCCGATAGGCGGGCGCAACGACCTCGTGGATCGCGGGCACTTGGCACATCGTCAGTGGATCCACCACAGAGCGGAGGACTCAGAGCATGGCCGGCGCGATGCGCAAGATGGCGGTCTACCTCGGCCTCGTGGAGGACGATGGGTATGACGGCAGGGGATTCGATCCCGACGACGACTTCGAGCCAGAGCTCGACCCGGAGCCCGAGCGGGACCGCAGGCGGCATGAACCGCCACACCAGTCACACCAGGCACTTCACCCTCAACGGGACGAATCGGTACGAGTGGTACAGCCGCCGATGCAGCGGGATCCTGTGCCGCATTCCGCTTCGCTCCCCGCGGAATCCGTACGGCCTGCACGAATCGCCCCCGTGGCATCCATCACACAAGAACGTCAAAGCCTGGAGAAGAACGCACCGGTGATCATGCCCAAGGTCGTGTCGGAACGGGAGCCTTACCGGATCACCACGCTCCATCCGCGGACCTACAACGAGGCCCGTACCATCGGGGAACACTTCCGCGAAGGCACCCCGGTGATCATGAATCTGACCGAGATGGATGACACTGATGCGAAGCGACTTGTCGACTTTGCGGCCGGTTTGGTGTTTGGTCTTCACGGCAGCATCGAGCGGGTGACGCAGAAGGTGTTCCTGTTGTCGCCTGCTAACGTCGATGTCACGGCGGAGGACAAGGCCCGCATCGCAGAGGGCGGGTTCTTCAACCAGAGCTGAGACGCACCACCGGAATGAAGCACGGGAACAGGGGAGAGGGAAACACGGATCATGAGCGTGGTCTTCGATGTCATCTACATCGCGCTGATGTGTTTCCTCATCGTGCTGATCTTCCGGTTGGTCATGGACTACGTCTTCCAGTTCGCCCGCTCATGGCAACCCGGCAAGGCGATGGTGGTCGTTCTGGAGGCCACCTACACTGTCACTGATCCACCGCTCAAGCTTCTGCGGCGGTTCATTCCGCCGCTGCGTCTCGGGGGCGTGGCGCTAGACCTGTCCTTCTTCGTACTGATGATCATCGTCTACATCCTGATCTCCGTCGTGAGCCGGCTGTGAACGATACGGTCTTGCCGAATGCCGACGACTACGTTGAGGTGAAGAGATGCCGTTGACCCCCGAGGACGTGCGGAACAAGCAGTTCACGACCGTCCGCCTCCGAGAAGGCTATGACGAGGACGAGGTCGATGCCTTCCTCGACGAGGTCGAAGCCGAACTGACCCGCCTGCTCCGCGAGAACGAGGACCTGCGCGCCAAGCTGGCCGCGGCCACGCGTGCCGCTGCGCAGAACCAGCAGCAGGGCATGCGCAAGCCACCCGAGCAGCAACAGGACCAGCAGCAGGGCATGCGAGGTCCCGGTTCTCCGGTGCCCGCCGGGATATCGGGCCCGCCGCAGCAGCAGCAGATGGGTGGCCCCATGGGCGGCCCGCCGCAGCTGCCGAGCGGCGCCCCGCAGCTGCCTGCCGGTCCCGGTGGCGGCCAGGGTGGCCCGCAGGGCCCCGGCCCGATGGGTCAGGGTCAGATGGGTCAGGGCCCGATGGGCCAGGGTCAGATGGGCCAGGGACCGATGGGCCAGGGCCAGATGGGCCAGGGCCAGATGGGTCAGGGTCCGATGGGCCAGGGCCCCGGCCAGATGCAGGGCCAGATGCAGCAGATGGGCGGTCCCATGGGCGGTCCCATGGGTGGCCCCATGGGCGGTCATGGCCCGCAGATGTCGCAGCCCGGTCAGGGCCCCGGCGGCGACAGCGCCGCGCGTGTGCTCTCGCTGGCCCAGCAGACCGCCGACCAGGCGATCGCCGAGGCTCGTTCCGAGGCCAACAAGATCGTCGGCGAGGCCCGTAGCCGCGCCGAGGGTCTGGAGCGCGACGCCCGTGCCAAGGCGGACGCTCTCGAGCGGGACGCGCAGGAGAAGCACCGCGTAGCGATGGGCTCCCTGGAGTCCGCTCGCGCCACGCTGGAGCGCAAGGTCGAGGACCTGCGCGGCTTCGAGCGCGAGTACCGCACGCGGCTGAAGTCCTACCTGGAGTCGCAGCTGCGTCAGCTGGAAACCCAGGCCGACGACTCGCTGGCTCCGCCGCGGACTCCGGCGACCGCGTCCCTGCCGTCGTCCTCGCCGTCCATGGCTCCGGCGGGCGCGAGCGCCCCGTCGTACGGCGGCAACCAGACGATGGGTGGCCCTCCGGCTCCGGCCGCGCCTTCCTATGGCGGCCAGCAGCAGATGTCCCCGGCCATGACCCAGCCGATGGCCCCGGTCCGGCCGCAGGGCCCGTCGCCCATGCAGCAGGCGCCTTCGCCGATGCGCGGTTTCCTCATCGACGAGGACGACAACTGACGGCCTCCCGTACGCCTTAGGCGTCGTCGGCGTTCAGGGCGGGGCCCCGGATTCTTCCGGGGCCCCGCCCTTTTGCGTGCTTCTGCGTCCGGGGCCTGCGCGGCGCTTGTGCAGTGTGTGTTCGGGCATGGGGACAGCTGTCCGTGCGTACGCAACGCCGAAGGCCCGGGCCCGCCAAGATCTTTGGCGGGCCCGGGCCTTCGTGTGTGCCGCTGTGCCTTGCTGTGGTGCGTTGCCGTTACGCCTTGCGCAGGCGGAACGTCAGCGACAGGGACTCGTCGGTGAACGGCTCCCCGTATGTGTCGTCCGCCTCACCCTGGGCGAAGTCCGTGGCGAGGACCTCGTCGGCGATGAGCTCGGAGTGCTCGGACAGCGCCGCGATCACCTCCGGGTCCGTCGAGGTCCAGCGGAGCGCGATCCGGTCCGCCACGTCGAGGCCGCTGTTCTTGCGGGCCTCCTGGATCAGACGGATCGCGTCACGGGCGAGGCCCGCCTGCCGCAGTTCCTCCGTGATCTCCAGGTCGAGGGCGACCGTCGCACCGGAGTCGGACGCGACCGACCAGCCCTCGCGCGGAGTCTCGGTGATGATCACCTCGTCCGGGGCGAGCGTCACCGTCTCGCCGTCGACCTCGACCGACGCCGTGCCCTCGCGCAGGGCCAGCGACAGCGCGGCCGCGTCGGCGCCCGCGACAGCCTTCGCGACGGCCTGGACGCCCTTGCCGAACCGCTTGCCGAGCGCGCGGAAGTTCGCCTTGGCGGTGGTGTCGACCAGCGAGCCGCCGACCTCGCTCAGTGCGGCCAGGGATGTGACGTTCAGCTCTTCCGTGATCTGCGCGTGCAGCTCACGGTCGAGCGTTTCGAAGCCGGCCACCGCGACCAGCGCACGCGACAGCGGCTGCCGGGTCTTGACGCCCGACTCCGCGCGCGTGGCACGGCCGAGCTCGACGAGCCGCCGGACGAGCACCATCTGCTTCGACAGCTCCGGGTCGATGGCGGACAGGTCCGCCTCCGGCCACGACGCCAGGTGTACGGACTCGGGGGCGCCCGGCGTCACCGGGAACACCAGGTCCTGCCAGACCCGCTCGGTGATGAACGGGGTCAGCGGGGCCATCAGGCGCGTGACCGTCTCGACGACCTCGTGCAGGGTGCGCAGCGCCGCCTTGTCGCCCTGCCAGAAGCGGCGACGGGAGCGGCGTACGTACCAGTTGGACAGGTCGTCGACGAACGCGGACAGGAGCTTGCCGGCGCGCTGGGTGTCGTACGACTCCAGGGCCTGCGTCACCTGGTCGGTGAGCGCGTGGAGTTCGGACAGGAGCCAGCGGTCGAGGACCGGGCGGTCCGCCGGGGCCGGGTCGGCCTCGCTGGGCGCCCAGCCCGACGTGCGCGCGTACAGGGCCTGGAAGGCGACCGTGTTCCAGTACGTGAGGAGCGTCTTGCGGACGACCTCCTGGATGGTGCCGTGGCCCACGCGGCGCGCCGCCCACGGGGAGCCGCCCGCCGCCATGAACCAGCGCACCGCGTCCGCTCCGTGCTGGTCCATCAGCGGGATCGGCTGAAGGATGTTGCCCAGGTGCTTGGACATCTTGCGGCCGTCCTCGGCGAGGATGTGGCCGAGGCACACCACGTTCTCGTACGAGGACTTGTCGAAGACGAGCGTGCCGACCGCCATCAGCGTGTAGAACCAGCCTCGCGTCTGGTCGATGGCCTCGCTGATGAACTGCGCGGGGTAGCGGCTCTCGAAGAGCTCCTTGTTCTTGTACGGGTAGCCCCACTGCGCGAACGGCATCGAACCCGAGTCGTACCAGGCGTCGATGACCTCCGGGACGCGGGTCGCCGTCCGCCCGCAGCCGTCCTGGGGGCAGGCGAAGGTGACCGCGTCGATGAACGGGCGGTGCGGGTCCAGGTTCGACTGGTCGGTGCCTGTCAGCTCGGAGAGCTCCGCGCGGGAGCCGACGCAGGTGAGGTGGCCCTCCTCGCAGGTCCACAGCGGGAGCGGGGTGCCCCAGAAGCGGCTGCGGGACAGCGCCCAGTCGACGTTGTTGTTCAGCCAGTCACCGAAGCGGCCGTGCTTGACGGACTCCGGGAACCAGTTGGTCTTCTCGTTCTCCTGGAGGAGGCGGTCCTTGACGGCCGTGGTGCGGATGTACCAGGACGGCTGCGCGTAGTAGAGGAGCGCGGTGTGGCAGCGCCAGCAGTGCGGGTAGCTGTGCTCGTACGGGATGTGCTTGAAGAGCAGACCGCGGTTCTGGAGGTCCTCGGTGAGCTTTTCGTCCGCCTTCTTGAAGAAGACACCGCCCACGAGGGGAACGTCCTCCTCGAAGGTCCCGTTCGTGCGGACGGGGTTCACCACCGGCAGGCCGTACTCACGGCAGACCTTGAGGTCGTCCTCACCGAAGGCGGGGGACTGGTGGACCAGACCCGTACCGTCCTCGGTGGTGACGTACTCGGCGTTCACCACGTAGTGGGCGGGTGCCGGGAACTCGACCAGTTCGAACGGACGTTGATACGTCCAGCGCTCCATCTCGGCGCCGGTGAAGGTCTCGCCGGTGGTCTCCCAGCCCTCACCGAGGGCCTTCTCGACGAGCGGCTCGGCGACGACGAGCTTCTCCTCGCCGTTCGTCGCGACCACGTAGGTGACGTCGGGGTGCGCGGCGACGGCGGTGTTGGAGACCAGCGTCCACGGGGTCGTCGTCCACACCAGGAGCGCGGCCCGGCCGGCCAGCGGACCGGAGGTGAGTGGGAAACGGACGTAGACGGAGGGGTCGACGATCGTCTCGTAGCCCTGTGCCAGCTCGTGGTCCGACAGGCCGGTCTCGTCCTGCGGGCACCACGGGGCGACGCGGTAGTCCTGGACCAGCAGCCCCTTGTTGAAGATCTCCTTGAGCGACCACCACACGGACTCGATGTACTCGGGGTCCATCGTGCGGTACGGGTCGTTCAGGTCGGTCCAGTAGCCCATGCGGGACGTGAGCTCTTCGAAGGCGTCGGTGTGGCGGGTCACGGACTCGCGGCACTTGGCGTTGAACTCGGCGATGCCGTACGCCTCGATGTCCTGCTTGCCGCTGAAGCCGAGCTCCTTCTCCACCGCCAGCTCCACCGGGAGGCCGTGGCAGTCCCAGCCGGCCTTGCGGGCCACGTGGTAGCCGCGCATGGTGCGGAAGCGGGGGAAGACGTCCTTGAAGACGCGGGCCTCGATGTGGTGGGCGCCCGGCATGCCGTTGGCCGTGGGCGGGCCCTCATAGAACACCCATTCGGGGCGGCCCTCGGACTGCTCGAGGCTCTTGGCGAAGATCTTCTGCTCGCGCCAGAAGTCGAGCACGGCGTGCTCGAGGGCGGGCAGGTCGACCTGGGCGGGCACCTGGCGGTACTGCGGCGGTTTCATCGGCGAGCTTCCTCCGGCGGACTTTCTGCCTTCCGTCCGGAGGGACGAGAGCCGAGTCTTTCCGTACGCCGTGTGCGGCGCGCTCCCGCGGTACCACCCTCCTTGGCTCCCCGGCGCCCTGTGTGCACCGATGAGCCCCCTCATTGGGGTCGCGATGCCGGGTCTACTGGCTTCGGCTGCTGGGCCTCGGCGTTCTTCCGGCGGCTCCGGGGTGATCTTCGCGTCGCGCTCGCCCCCGGGCTTCCACCGTCCCCGGGTCGCTCCTGGCCGCGTCCGCCGCTACTCGTCCCCATCCACGCTTCTCGCTCCGCCCAGTGTACGGCGCCGCGCGGACAGCGGCCGACCGGTTTTCCGGGGCCCGCGCGGAAGGCGGCAGGGGGGCCGGTACGGGCCGCGGACTGACCCGAATGGCGAGGCGGCGGCGTCCGGATCCTGGGACGCCCGGCCCGGCGGATTACCCGGCGGAGAGCTGGGCACAACGCTGGAAGGCTTGCCGCGCGGCACCCGTGGGGCGGGCAAATCATGGGCGTGCCCCGTTGCCGCGGGCCAGAAGTCGATTTATCGTCCCAGCACGATTCGCGATCAAGATCACAATATGTGAAGGGGCCGCGGCCATGGTGGCGAAGAAGACCGCCGTACAGCAGTCGGCGTCGGGCAGATCCACGGGTTCAGCGGCCAAGGACGTCGATGGCGAGAAGAGTGCCCATGCAGTGGTTGCGAACGGCGCGCCCAAGCCGGTGAGGACGGTTCGTATGGACGCCGGAGGATCGGGAACGGAGGGCACGGCGGAGGCCGCGGGTGCTTCCTCGGCTGCGGGTGCTGCGGGTGCTGCGGGTGCTTCGGGGGCGAGGAAGACCGGGGGAACGAAGTCCGCCGCGAAGAAGACCACGGTCGCCGCGTCGGCCGGGGCCGCCACAAAAGCCGCGGCGAAGAAGATCACGGCGAAGAGAACCGCGGTGAAGAAGACCACGGTGAAGAAGAGCACGGCGAAGAAGTCCACGGTGAAGGAAACCGGCGTGCGGAAGACCGTCGCCCAGAAGGAGGCGGCGGCCTCGAAGGTGGCTCCTTCGAAGAGGCCGGACGAGGAGGAAGGCCCCGAGAGGCCGGCGGCGAAGAATGCGGCCGGGACGAAGGCGGCCGGGAAGAAGACAGCGGAGAAGGCCGCCGTCGCGAGGAAGACCGTTGCCAGGAAGAGTGCCGCAGCGAAGGGCGGTACCACGGAGGCCACCTCCCCGAAGAGCACCTCCACGAAGAGCACCTCCACGAAGAGTGCGGCCAAGAAGAGCACTGCCAAGAACGCGGGCGCGGCCGCGGCCGCGAAGCAGACGGGAGCCACGACAGTGGTTGCGAAGAAGACTCCTGGCACGGCCACGGCGGCGCAGAACCCCACCGCGGTCCCCAAGGCGCGGATCGCCGCGGTGGAGCCCGGCGAGCTGGCCGTGCGCCCCGGCGAGGACCCGTGGACCCCCGAGGAGGTCGCGGAGGCACGCGCCGAACTTCAGGGCGAGGCGATCCGGCTGAGCACCGAGATCTCCTCGTCGGAGGCGGCGCTCGTCGGTCTGATGCGGGACTCCGGGGACGGTGCGGGCGACGACCAGGCGGACACCGGCACCAAGAACATCACGCGCGAGCACGAGATGGCTCTCGCCGCCAACGCGCGCGAGATGCTCGAACAGACCGAGCGGGCGCTGGAGCGGCTCGATGCCGGTACGTACGGCCTCTGCGAGAACTGCGGCAACCCCATCGGCAAGGCGCGTATGCAGGCCTTCCCGCGGGCCACGCTGTGCGTCGAGTGCAAGCAGAAGCAGGAACGCCGTTACTGAATCCCTCCTGGGCACGTGGTCGGGTAGGGGCGTGTCGTACTCTCGTCCCCAGTCAGGCACCTAGGTTGAGGGACTCACGTGGCAGAGGCGGAGCGCATCATCGGTACGCCGGATATCCCAGAGGCGGCGGGAGCCGAACCGGAGCAGGCCGACGGTGAGAGTGGCGGTGCCGGTGCCGGCACCGAGCGGCCCAAGGGCAGGCGCCGGATCGCCGTCCTGTTCGCCGTCGCCGCGCTCGCGTACGCCTTCGACCTCGTCAGCAAGCTGATCGTGGTCGCGAAGCTGGAGCACCACGCGCCGATCGAGATCATCGGGGACTGGCTGAGGTTCGAGGCGATCCGCAACGCGGGTGCGGCCTTCGGCTTCGGCGAGGCCTTCACCGTCATCTTCACGGTGATCGCGGCGGCCGTGATCGTGGTGATCGCCCGCCTCGCGCGCAAGCTCTACAGCCTGCCCTGGGCGATCGCGCTCGGGCTGCTGCTCGGCGGTGCGCTGGGCAACCTCACCGACCGGATCTTCCGCTCGCCCGGTGTCTTCGAGGGCGCGGTCGTCGACTTCATCGCGCCCAAGCACTTCGCGGTGTTCAACCTGGCGGACTCGGCGATCGTCTGCGGCGGCATCCTGATCGTGCTGCTGTCCTTCCGCGGGCTCGACCCGGACGGGACGGTCCACAAGGACTGACGGTCGTGAGGCACTGACGGTCGTGAGGCACGGATGTTCGAGCTCTGGTCAAGTGGTGTCGGACCTGTCCGGCATACTCGACGGGTGAGCACGATTCCCGAGATCCGTACCCTGCCCGTGCCGGACGGCCTGGAGGGCGAGCGCGTCGACGCCGCCATTTCCCGCATGTTCGGCTTTTCCCGCACGAAGGCGGCCGAGCTGGCCGCGGCAGGCAAGGTGCTGGTCGACGGCACGGTGGTCGGCAAATCCGAGCGCGTGCACGGCGGCGCCTGGCTCGAGGTGGAGATGCCGCAGGCCCCCGCGCCCGTGCAGATCGTCGCCGAGCCGGTCGAGGGCATGGAGATCGTGCACGACGACGACGACGTGCTCGTGATCGTCAAGCCGGTCGGCGTGGCCGCGCACCCGTCGCCCGGCTGGTCGGGCACGACCGTCATCGGCGGCCTCGCCGCCGCCGGGTACCGGATCTCCACCTCGGGCGCCGCCGAGCGCCAGGGCATCGTGCACCGCCTCGACGTGGGCACGTCGGGCCTGATGGTGGTCGCCAAGTCGGAGTACGCGTACACGTCGCTGAAGCGCCAGTTCAAGGAGCGCACGGTCGACAAGCGCTACCACGCGCTGGTGCAGGGCCACCCCGACCCGACCAGCGGCACGATCGACGCGCCCATCGGGCGTCATCCGAACCACGACTACAAGTGGGCGGTCACGGCCGAGGGCAAGCCCTCCGTCACGCACTACGACCTGATCGAGGCGTTCCGCGCGGCCTCCCTGCTCGACATCAAGCTGGAGACCGGGCGCACCCACCAGATCCGCGTCCACATGTCGGCGCACCGCCACCCGTGCGTGGGCGACCTGACGTACGGCGCCGACCCGACGCTCGGCAAGCGACTCGGCCTCACCCGCCAGTGGCTGCACGCGGTGCGCCTCGGCTTCGAGCACCCCGGAGACGGCGAGTGGGTCGAGTTCGCCTGCGACTATCCCGCCGACCTCCAGCAGGCTCTGGACAAGGTGCGGGAGGAAAGCTACGCATGAGCGCGGCGTACGAGGTGCGGGTCGCGGAGGGTACTGCCGACCGTGAGGCGTGCTTCGCGGTCCGCAAGGAGGTCTTCGTCGTCGAGCAGCGCGTCCCGCAGGACATCGAGTACGACGCGTACGACGCCGGAGCCGTGCATGTGCTGGCGGTCCGGGACGACGGGGTGCCGCTCGGCACCGGGCGGCTGCTGCACGGGGAGGCGGCCGCCGCCAAGACCGACGGCGACCTCACCGTGGGCTCCCTCGGGCGGCTCGCCGTGACGCAGGACGCGCGCGGCCTGGGTGTCGGCGCGGCGCTGGTCCGCGCCATCGAGGACGCGGCACGCGCGCGTGGCCTCGCGGCGGTCGACCTGCACGCCCAGACCCACGCCCTCGGTTTCTACGAGCGGCTGGGGTACGTGGTGTACGGACCGGAGTTCCTCGAGGCGGGGATACCGCATCGGGCGATGCGGCGCACGCTGTAAGGAAACCGCCCGTGGCACGCTGGACGTCTGGCCTTTCTTGATCGCCTAGACCGCCGGAGTGCTGACCGTGGATCAGTTGGCCCTGTTGTTCGTGCTTCTCCTCGGGGCCGTGGTGAGTGTCCCGGTGGGAGACCGGTTCGGGCTGCCCGCGCCGGTGCTGATGACGCTGCTCGGGATCGGCCTCGCCGTGGCGGACTTCGTGCCGAACGTGGACATCCCGCCCGATCTGATCCTTCCCGCGCTGCTGCCGCCGCTGCTCTACGCCGCGGTGCGGCGGACGTCGTGGAGACAGTTCACCGCCAACAAGCGCCCGATCTTCCTGCTGGCTGTGGCGCTGGTGTTCGTCACCACGGCGGTCGTGGCGCTCGTCGCCGGCGCGATCGTGCCGGGGCTGCCGATCGCGGCCGCCGTGGCGCTCGGTGCGCTGGTCGCGCCGCCCGACCCGGTCGCGGCGACCGCCGTCGCGGGGCAGCTGGGGCTGCCGCGGCGACTGGTGTCGATCCTGGAGGGCGAGGGGCTCTTCAACGACGTCACGGCGATCGTTCTCTACCACGTCGCGATCGCCGCCGCCGTCAGCGGAACGTTCTCCCTGCCGAACGCCGTGCTCGACCTGGTGCTGTCCGCCGTGGTCGCGGTCGCCGTCGGGCTCGCGCTCGGCTGGGCCGCGAACAGGCTGATGGACCTGCTCGACGACGTCACGCTGCAGATCGGTCTGACGCTGCTGGTGCCGTACGCGTCGTACGTCCTGGCCGAGGAACTGCACGGGTCCGGGGTGCTCGCGGTGCTCACCACCGCGCTGTTCCTCGCGGAGTACGCCACCGACGCGGACGACGTGATGACACGGCTCGCCGGGCACACGTTCTGGAACGTGGTGGACACCCTCGTCACCGGTGTCGCGTTCGGGCTGATCGGGCTCGAACTGCACAACGCCCTCAGGACGGCGTCCGGGCGGTGGGGCGAGATGCTGGGCTGGGCGGCGGCGATCGTGGCCGTGGTGGTGCTCGTACGGCTGGCGTATCTGCTGCCGGCGACCTGGCTGACCAAACGGCTGCACGCGAAACGGGACTACGACGAGGAGATCCCGACCTCGTGGCGCGAGACCGTCGTGATGTGGTGGGCCGGGATGCGGGGGGTGGCGTCCGCGGCCCTGGCGCTGGCCATTCCGCTGAAGATGGACGACGGGTCGCCGTTTCCGGACCGGGACGAGATCGTCTTCATCGCGTTCGGAGTGATCATGGGGACACTGGTGTTGCAGGGGCTGACGCTGCCGTGGCTGGTGAAGAGGCTGGGGGTGCGGGCCGACACGGGGAGCGAGAAGGCGTTCGAGAAGGCGTTGGCCATTCGGGCGGCGAAGGCGGCGAAGCGGCGGCTGCGGGAGATCGAGGACGTGGAGGAGTTGCCGGAGGAGCTGTCCGAGCAGTTGTTGCGGCGGGCGTTCGACATCGGGGCGCGGATCAGTCCTGATCTGGGGGACGAGGAGCGGCGGGAGGCGCACGAGCAGCGGGTCCGGCGGATGAAGAGGGTGCGGCGGATTCAGGGGGAGATGATGAGTGCGGCGCGGCATGAGGTGCTGGCCGCGCGGAGCGAGCCGGGGGCGGATCCGGAGATTGTGGACCGGGTGTTGCGGCATCTGGATGTGCGGAGTTTGCGTTGAAGTGTGTTCTCCCACCCGCGCACCGCCCGCTTCCAGCCGGTTGACAGGTGCGGGTCTCCCGTGGGGGGTGCGGCGGCGACTGCGGGTCGTGGGGGGAGTGGGCGGTGGTGTTCGTTGTGGGATGTGGCTCGGGGGCGGGGCGTCGTTGTGGCGTGTGTGTGGCGGGGGTGTAACTCCGAGGGCGGTTTTCGGGGGTGCTTTGTACGATTCGGTGATGACTCGCAACGTGGTGATCAGCGGTGGTGGTACGGGGATCGGGCTCGCGGCGGCCCGGGCTTTTGCCGGGGACGGGGACCAGGTGCTGCTGCTCGGGCGGCGGGCGGACGTGTTGGAGAAGGCGGAGGTGCCGGGCGCGCTCACCTACGCGGCCGACCTGAGTGATCCGCACGGCGTGCGCGGGGTCGCGGAGTTCGTCGCGGCCGAGTTCGGCACCGTCGATGTGCTCGTCCACAGTGCCGGAGGGGCCGGGAATCTGGAGCCCAGGACGGAGACCGACGACCCGCTCGAAGCCGTCGCCCACAACTGGACCGTGAACTTCCGGCTCAACGTGCTGACCGCCGCGCTGCTCACGGAGGCGTTGCGGGAGCGGCTCGCCTCGCCGGGCGGGCGGCTGCTGTTCCTCAGCTCCATCGCCGCCTACCGGGGGTCCGGGAGCGGGGCGTACGCGGCGGCCAAGGCCGCGCTGCATCCGTACGCCTTCGATCTGGCGCGGGAGTTGGGGCCGCGGGGCGTCACCGTGAACGTGGTGGCGCCCGGGTATGTCGAGGACACCGGGTTCTTCGGCGGGGAGATCGAGCAGGCGCGGCGTGAGCGGCTCGTCGCCGAGACCTCGACCGGCCGCGCGGGTACGCCCGGCGACATCGCCGCGACACTGCACTGGCTGGCGTCACCGGGCGCCGCGCACATCACCGCACAGGTGATCCAGGTCAACGGAGGAGCGGAACGCGGGCATTGAGCGCACCGGACTGCCCGCGGCCCGTCCCTCCGTGGACCTCCGTCCCTCCGTTGTCCTTTGACTGCCGACTGCCGACTGCCGACTGCCGACTGCTGACTGCTGACCTCGGGCCGCTGCCCGCGGTCAGCCCCGGCCCGTTCTCGGCGGCTCGAAGGCCCGGTGGGCCACGCCGTCCCGGGACGCGGTCCTGCCCGGCGGCACGACCGCGTCCGCCGTGTTGACGCGCGGCAGCGCGTAGGGGTGCTGCTCCGTCAGCCAACGGACCATCTGTTCACGGACCGTGACGCGCACCGTCCAGATGTCGTCCGCGTCCTTCGCGGTCACCAGGGCGCGCACCTGAATGGTGGTGGGTGTCGTGTCCGTGACCGCCAGGCCGTAGTCGCGGCCGTCCCAGGCCGGGCACTCGCGCACGATGTCCTGGAGCTTCTTGCGCATCTCCTCGACGGGCGTGGAGTGGTCGACGTGGAAGAAGACGGTGCCGGTCATCTGGGCGCTGCCCCGCGACCAGTTCTCGAAGGGCTGGGCGGTGAAGTACGAGACCGGCATCGTGATCCGGCGCTCGTCCCACGTCCGTACGGTCAGGAATGTCAGCGTGATCTCGTCGACCGTGCCCCACTCGCCGTCCACCACGACCGTGTCACCGAGCCGCACCATGTCGCCGAACGCGATCTGCAGTCCGGCGAAGAGATTGGCGAGCGTGGACTGGGCGGCGACACCGGCGACGATGCCCAGGATGCCGGCCGAGGCCAGCAGCGAGGCGCCGGCCGCCCGCATCGCCGGGAAGGTGAGCAGCATCGCGGCGACGGCCACCACGCCCACGATGGCGGAGACCACCCGCTGGATCAGCGACACCTGGGTGCGCACGCGGCGGACCCGGGCGGGATCGCGGTGGGCGGCCGCGTAGCGCCAGTACGAGGTCTCGACGATCGCCGCAGCGATGCGGACCACCAGCCAGGCCGTCGAGCCGATGAGGACGAGCGTCAGAGCCCGGCCTATGCCGATCCGGTGGTCCTCCAGCAGCTTCGCCTGGTCGTACGACCCTCTGAACAGGGCCGAGCACAGCACGAGCTGGAACGGCACGCCGCCGCGGCGCAGCAGGCCCCACAGGGGAGTCTCATGGTGTCGGCCGTCGGCCCGTCGCAACAGCTGGTCGACGGCCCAGCCGACGACCAGCGTGAGTACGAGCGAGCCGCCGACGACGATCAGCGGTCGCAGTACGTTCTCCATGCCTGCGAACGTAACCGGCCTGGCGGCCTCATGAACCTGTTTACTCTGCCCGGTCCGGGGTATCGCCGCAGGCCGGGTCGTCCGTCCGGGGTGCCGGTCCGGGCTGGCACCATGGCCTCATGAACATCATGCTCTTTCACTCGACCTACGGGTTGCGGCCCGCGGTGCGCGCCGCGGCGGACCGGTTGCGCGCCGCGGGACACGAGGTGTGGACGCCCGACCTCCTCGAGGGGCGCACCTTCGAGACCGTGGAGGAGGGCATGGCTTTCTGCGACGGGATCGGCAAGGACGAGCTGCTCAAGCGCGCGGTCCTGGCCGCCGCGCCCTACTCGGAGCGTGGCCTGGTGTACGCGGGCTTCTCGCTGGGCGCCTCCATCGCCCAGACCCTGGCGCTCGGCGACGAGAAGGCCCGCGGGCTGCTGCTCCTGCACGGCACGTCGGACATCGCCGAGAGCGCGTCGGTGGACGAGCTGCCGGTCCAGCTGCATGTCGCCGAGCCCGACGCGTTCGAGACGGACGACTGGCTGGGCGCCTGGTACCTGCAGCTGCGGAGAGCCGGGGCCGACGTGGAGGTCTATCGGTACGCGGGTGCCGGGCACCTCTACACCGACCCCGACCTGCCCGACTACGACGCGGAGGCGGCCGAGGCCACCTGGAAGGTGGCGCTCGGCTTCCTCGACAGCCTCTAGACGGACGTCATAGATGTAGCGGATGTCACAGACGTAGCGGACGTCGCGAATGTAGCGGACGTCACAGACGTAGCGGACGTCGCGCATGTAGCGGACGTCACACCGGATCGTACGTCCGCTCCACCTTCTGCGTGCCGCTGCGCGTGCGGTACGAGCGGGCCCAGGACGAGGTCGCGTTCGGGTCCGTGCGGTCGGAGAGCACGTAGTAGTCCATCTGCGCGCGGTCGGCGGTGATGTCCAGGACGCCGTAGCCGTGCCGGTCGGTGTCGACCCAGTGGACGTGCCGGTTGGCGGCGCGGATGAGCGGCGCGGCCACGGCCGAGACGGTGCCCTCGGGGACCTTGACGATGTCGTCGAGGTTGTCGGAGGTGACCGACGTGACCACGAACTCGGTGCCGGCCGACGCGGACAGCGGGTACGTACCGGCGTCGAACGGCACGTCGTTGGCCCACGCCATGTGGATGTCGCCGGTCAGGAAGACCGTGTTGCGGATCGCGTTGTTCCGCAGGTGGGCGAGGAGTTCACGGCGGTCGTCCGTGTAGCCGTCCCACTGGTCGGTGTTGAGGGCGATGCCCTCCTGCGGCAGCCCGAGCAGCTTGGCGAGCGGCTTGAAGAGGTCGGCGGAGAGCTCACCGATGGCGAACGGCGAGATCATCACCGAGTTGCCGACCAGCCGCCAGGTGGTGTCGGACGCCTTGAGCCCCGCCTTCAGCCAGTCGAGCTGGACCCGGCCCGTGAGCGTACGCTCCGGGTCGTCGACCGTGCCGCTGCCCGTGGACGCCTGCTGCGAGCGGAAGGACCGCAGGTCGAGCAGCGAGAGGTCGGCGAGCTTGCCGAAGCGCAGCCGCCGGTAGGTGGTCCCCTCGATCGCCGGGCGGACCGGCATCCACTCGAAGTAGGCCTGTTTCGCGGCGGCCTGACGTGCCGTCCAGGTGCCCTCGGCGCCCTCGGTGTGGTTCCCCGCGCCGCCCGACCACGCGTTGTCGGCGAACTCGTGGTCGTCCCAGATCGCGACGACCGGCGCCTTGTGATGCAGGGCCTGGAGGTCCGGGTCCGTCTTGTAACGGCCGTGCCGGGTGCGGTAGTCGGCGAGGGTGAGGATCTCGTTGGCGGGGGCGTGCGGGCGTACGACCTTGCCGCGGGCCGCGTACTCGCCGGACTTGTACTCGTAGATGTAGTCGCCCAGATGCAGCCAGGCGTCCAGGTCGCCGCGCGCGGCCAGGTGGCGGTACGGGGAGAAGTAGCCGGCCTCCCAGTTGGCGCACGAGACCACGCCGAAGCGCAGACCGGCCACGCCCGCGTCGGCGGCCGGGGCGGTGCGGGTGCGGGCGACGGGCGAGTCGGTGCCGCCGGCCGAGAAGCGGAAGAAGTAGTCCGTGGCCGGCTGGAGGCCGCGGATGTCCGCCTTGACGGTGTGGTCGGAGGCGGCGGTCGCGGTGGTGGAGCCCTTGGCGACGATCGCGGTGAACGTCTTGTCCTTGGCCACCGTCCAGCTCACCTCGGTGTCGGGGCCGAGCCCGGAGCCGGGTATCGCCTCGGCGGTGGGCGTCACCCGGGTCCACAGCAGGATGCCGTCGGGGAGCGGGTCGCCGGAGGCCACGCCGTGCAGGAAGGCGGGGGTCTCGGTGGCCGCGCGGGCGGGCAGTGCGGCGGCGAGCGGCCCGGCCAGGACGGCGGTGGCGGCCGCGGCCTTGACGACCGTACGGCGGCGCGGCGAGAACGTATGGGCGGTGTCGGATGATCTGTGTCGACTGGTCACGAGCGATCAGGTTACTGATCAGTATGAGCGAAGAGCGGGTGAACTCGTAAAAGTTCGCCCGCTCTTCGTTCGTCAGCCGCCCAAAAAGGCGCCGTGGCTCAGGCCTTGAGCGCCTTGTCGATCGCCGTCGTGTACTCGGCCACCGACATCGGCGCGTTCTGGCCGTCGGAGCCGGTGAGCTTCTTGCCGTCCATCTTCAGGGTCGGTGTGCCGGTCACGCCGCTCTTGTCGAACTTCTGCGACATGACCAGCGCCCACTTGTCGTAGGTGCCGCCCGTCACGGCCTTCTGGAACGCCTTGTTGTTCTTCAGGGCGTCCACCGTGTTCGCGACCTTGATCAGGTAGTCGTCGCTCTTGAACTTGTCGTCGGTCTCGTCCGGGTGCCACTTCGTCGAGTACAGGGCGGTCTTGTACTCGAGGAACGCCTCGGGGCTCACGTTCAGCGCGGCGCCCAGAGCGCTGAGCGCGTTCTTGGAGCCCTCGCCCTGGTCGCTGTTGTCGATGAACGTGGCACCGATGTACTGGACCTTGTACGTGCCGTCCGCGATGGCCTTGTCCACGGTCGAGCCGACGGTCTGCTCGAACTGGGCGCAGACCGGGCAGCGCGAGTCCTCGTACAGCTCCAGCGTCTTCTTGGCGTCGGCCTTGCCGAAGACGACCGTGGTGCCGTTCGTGCCCGTGGTGTTGGCCGGCTTGACGAGCTTGTCGTTCTTGGCGGCCTCCCAGTAACCGGGCTTGTTGTTCTGGACGACGAAGTAGCCGATGCCGCCGGCGACGGCCAGGACGGCGACGAGGGAGCCGGCGACCATGCCCTGCCGCTTGACTTTGTCGCGCTTGGCCTGGCGCTTGACTTTGTCGCGCTTGGCCTGGCGCTCGCGCTCGACGCGCAGCCGCTCACGGGCCGCCGTCTTCGCCGCCTGGCTGTTCCGCTTGCTCATAGTGGTGATCTCCATGTGGGACGCGCACAGGTCGTACGCGGGATACGTATGGGGGACTGCTGTCGCTCAGGCGAATACGGCCGAGCGAGGCGGTCCACGCCGTCCCAGGGAGTGCACGAACAGGCGCGTACGGACGGTGGAGATCCGGCGCGCGGGGCGCGCCGGCCGGCGTACCGGAGTGAGTCGTACGGTCACCGCGCTGACCGCGAGCAGCAGCGGCCGGAACGCGCTCACCGCCGCCGCGCGCAGCAACTGGGCCAGGGCGCGCTCGCCGCGGCGCAGCCAGGCGGCCGCCAGCAGCCCGGTGCCGACGTGCGCGGCGAGCAGCAGCCAGGCGGCGGCCGGGTCGGCGTGTGCGAGCAGGACGGCGGCGCGGTCGCTGCCGCCGCCGGTCACCCGGGCGAGCGGGGCGCCGACGCCGTTGCCGCCGCACAGCACGTCGAGGCCGACCGAGCGCAGCGGGCCCGCGACCGGGCCGCCCACCTTCCCGTAGCAGACGTGCTGCCCCATGGTGAAGACCGTGTCGGCGGCCAGCTCGAGAGGGACCAGCAGCGCGGCGATCTTTCCGAAGCCGCGCTCGCGGCCCGCCAGCGCGTACGCGACGACGAAGACGGTGCCCGCGATCGCGGCCACGGTGGACAGCGGCAGCGGCACCCGGGACAGCAGTACGTGCGACGTGGTGGAGAGCGTCACGACGACTGCGGTGAACAGAGCCGCGCGAAGGGCTCTGAGGTGGGTCCCGGATATGTCCATAGCGCTGGAGAGTGTGCCACGTACCGCTGTAGGAGACCCCTAAAGGGTCCCTGTGAGTCGACGCCGGCCTACAGGCCCGGAATCCGGCCGTTGCGGAACAGGTCCACGAAGATCTGGTGGTCCGCACGCGCGCGTGCGCCGTACTCGTGCGCGAAGTCCACCAGGAGGCCCGCGAAGCCGTCCTCGTCGGCCGCGACGGCGGCGTCGATGGCACGCTCCGTCGAGAACGGCACGAGGGACTGCCCGGACAGGTCGTCCGCCGCCGCGTGCATGGCGGCCGTGGCCCGGCCGAGGTCGGCGACGACCGCCGCGATCTCCTTCGGGTCGTCGATGTCGCCCCAGTCCAGGTCCACGGCGTACGGCGAGATCTCGGCGACCAGCTGACCCGCGCCGTCCAGCTCGGTCCAGCCCAGCCAGGGGTCGGCGTGCGCCTGGAGCGCGCGCTGCGAGATCACCGTGCGGTGGCCCTCGTGCTGGAAGTAGTCGCGGATCGAGGAGTCCGTGATGTGCCGGGAGACGGCCGGTGTCTGGGCCTGCTTGATGTAGATCACCACATCGTTCTCCAGGGCGTCGCTGTGGCCCTCCAGGAGAATGTTGTACGACGGCAGGCCCGCCGAACCGATGCCGATGCCCCGGCGGCCGACCACGTCCTTCACCCGGTACGAGTCCGGGCGGGCCAGCGACGACTCCGGCAGCGTCTCCAGGTAGCCGTCGAAGGCGGCCAGCACCTTGTAGCGGGTGGCCGCGTCCAGCTCGATGGAGCCGCCGCCCGGCGCGAAACGGCGCTCGAAGTCACGGATCTCGGTCATCGAGTCCAGCAGCCCGAAGCGGGTCAGTGAGCGGGCGTCGCGCAGCGCGTCCAGGAGGGGGCCCTCGGCGGTGTCCAGCGTGAAGGGAGGCACCTCGTCGCTCTTGGCGCCGGTCGCCAGGGCGTGGATCCGCTCCCGGTAGGCCGCCGCGTAGACCTGGACGAGCTCGGTGATCTGCTCGTCGCTGAGCGCCTTCGCGTAACCGATCAGTGCCACGGAGGCCGAGAAGCGCTTGAGGTCCCAGGTGAACGACCCCACGTAGGCCTCGTCGAAATCGTTGACGTTGAAGATCAGGCGGCCGGTGGAGTCCATGTACGTGCCGAAGTTCTCGGCGTGCAGATCGCCGTGGATCCACACCCGGGAGGTCCGCTCGTCCAGGTACGGGCCGCCCCGCTTGTCGGCGTCCAGGTCGTGGTAGAAGAGGCACGCCGTGCCCCGGTAGAACGCGAACGCGGAGGCCGCCATCTTGCGGAACTTCACGCGGAACGCGGCCGGGTCGGCGGCGAGCAGCTCGCCGAACGCGGTGTCGAAGACGGCGAGGATCTGCTCGCCGCGTTGCTCGGCGCTGAGCTGCGGAACCGACATCGCTGGGTGCCTCCTGGTGCAGGTGGTGCGTGACGTGTGGAACGGATCTTCCGTCGTCCTCCGGACGACCGGACCGCCTTTGGTCCAACGGACGAAGATACGCGGGAGTGCCCGCGTCCCCGCATGAAGGTACGGGGGAGAAGCCGCCGAGTGTCAGTGCCGAGGCTTAGACTTCGACGCTGTCCCCAGACTGCCCGCAGCCGGTCGGGAAGCCGTCGACCCACGGCCACCCGTCACCCGACCACCGCCCCTCATCGCGGCGCTTTGCGCCGTATCTGTTCACTTGGAGGCCGAAGCCGTGTCAAAGCCGCCGTTCACGCACCTGCACGTCCACACCCAGTACTCGCTGCTGGACGGTGCCGCGCGGCTCAAGGACATGTTCAATGCCTGCAATGAGATGGGCATGACACACATCGCCATGAGCGACCACGGCAACCTCCACGGGGCGTACGACTTCTTCCACACGGCCAAGAAGGCGGGCGTCACGCCGATCATCGGCATCGAGGCGTACGTCGCCCCCGAGTCCCGGCGCAACAAGCGCAAGATCCAGTGGGGCCAGCCGCACCAGAAGCGCGACGACGTGTCCGGTTCGGGTGGTTACACGCACAAGACGATCTGGGCGGCGAACCGGACGGGCCTGCACAACCTCTTCAAGCTCTCCTCGGACGCGTACGCCGAGGGCTGGCTCCAGAAGTGGCCCCGGATGGACAAGGAGACCATCTCCCAGTGGTCCGAAGGTCTCATCGCCTCCACCGGCTGCCCCTCCGGCGAGCTCCAGACCCGGCTGCGCCTGGGCCAGTTCGACGAGGCCCTGAAGTCGGCCGCCGAGTACCAGGAGATCTTCGGCAAGGACCGGTACTTCCTGGAGCTGATGGACCACGGCATCGAGATCGAGCGCCGGGTCCGTGACGGTCTCCTGGAGATCGGCAAGAAGCTCGGCATCCCGCCCCTGGTGACGAACGACTCGCACTACACCTACGCGAACGAGGCGACCGCGCACGACGCCCTGCTGTGCATCCAGACCGGCAAGAACCTCTCCGACCCGGACCGCTTCCGCTTCGACGGCACGGGCTACTACCTGAAGTCCACGGACGAGATGTACGCCATCGACTCCTCGGACGCCTGGCAGGAGGGCTGCGCCAACACGCTCCTGGTCGCCGAGCAGATCGACACCTCCGGCATGTTCGAGGCGAAGAACCTCATGCCGAAGTTCGACATCCCCGAGGGCTTCACCGAGGTCACCTGGTTCCAGGAGGAGGTGCGCCGCGGCATGGAGCGCCGCTTCCCCGGCGGCGTCCCCGACGACCGTCAGAAGCAGGCCGAGTACGAGATGGACGTCATCATCCAGATGGGGTTCCCGGGGTACTTCCTCGTGGTCGCCGACTTCATCATGTGGGCCAAGAAGCAGGGCATCGCGGTGGGCCCGGGCCGTGGTTCGGCGGCCGGCTCGATCGTCGCGTACGCCATGGGCATCACCGACCTCGACCCGATCCCGCACGGTCTGATCTTCGAGCGGTTCCTCAACCCCGAGCGCGTCTCCATGCCCGACGTCGACATCGACTTCGACGAGCGTCGGCGCGTCGAGGTGATCAGGTACGTGACCGAGAAGTACGGCGCCGACAAGGTCGCCATGATCGGCACGTACGGCAAGATCAAGGCGAAGAACGCCATCAAGGACTCCGCGCGCGTGCTGGGCTACCCGTACGCGATGGGCGACCGCCTCACCAAGGCGATGCCCGCCGACGTCCTCGGCAAGGGCATCGACCTCAACGGCATCACCGACCCCTCGCACCCCCGCTACAGCGAGGCCGGCGAGATCCGGGCGATGTACGAGAACGAGCCGGACGTGAAGAAGGTCATCGACACCGCCAAGGGCGTCGAGGGCCTGGTCCGGCAGATGGGCGTGCACGCCGCCGGCGTCATCATGTCCAGCGAGCCCATCGTCGACCACGCCCCCATCTGGGTGCGGCACACGGACGGCGTGACCATCACGCAGTGGGACTACCCGCAGTGCGAGTCGCTCGGCCTGCTGAAGATGGACTTCCTCGGCCTGCGCAACCTGACGATCATGGACGACGCCGTCAAGATGGTGAAGTCCAACAAGGGCATCGACCTCGACCTGCTGAGCCTCCCGCTCGACGACCCGAAGACCTTCGAACTGCTCCAGCGCGGCGAGACCCTCGGCGTCTTCCAGTTCGACGGCGGCCCCATGCGCTCGCTGCTGCGCCTGATGAAGCCCGACAACTTCGAAGACATCTCCGCCGTCTCGGCGCTCTACCGTCCCGGCCCGATGGGCATGGACTCGCACACGAACTACGCGCTCCGCAAGAACGGCCTTCAGGAGATCACGCCGATCCACAAGGAGCTGGAGGAGCCCCTCCAGGAGGTCCTGGCCGTCACCTACGGCCTGATCGTCTACCAGGAGCAGGTGCAGAAGGCCGCCCAGATCATCGCCGGGTACTCGCTCGGCGAGGCCGACATCCTGCGCCGCGTGATGGGCAAGAAGAAGCCCGACGAGCTGGCGAAGAACTTCGTCCTCTTCCAGGAGGGCGCCCAGAAGAAGGGCTACAGCGACGAGGCCATCCAGGCCCTGTGGGACGTCCTGGTGCCCTTCGCCGGATACGCGTTCAACAAGGCGCACTCGGCCGCGTACGGCCTGGTCTCGTACTGGACCGCGTATCTGAAGGCGAACTACCCGGCCGAGTACATGGCCGGCCTGCTCACCTCGGTCAAGGACGACAAGGACAAGTCGGCCGTCTATCTGAACGAGTGCCGGCGCATGGGCATCAAGGTGCTCCCGCCGGACGTCAACGAGTCGATGTCGAACTTCGCCGCGCAGGGCGACGACGTGATCCTCTTCGGCCTGTCCGCCGTCCGTAACGTCGGTACGAACGTCGTCGAGTCGATCATCAAGAGCCGCAAGGCCAAGGGCAAGTACGCCTCCTTCCCCGACTATCTCGACAAGGTCGAGGCGGTCGCCTGCAACAAGCGCACCACCGAATCGCTGATCAAGGCGGGCGCGTTCGACACGATGGGGCACACCCGCAAGGGCCTCACCGCGCAGTTCGAGCCGATGATCGACAACGTGGTGCAGGTCAAGCGCAAGGAGGCCGAGGGCCAGTTCGACCTCTTCGGCGGCATGGGCGAGGAGGAGAGCGACGAGCCCGGCTTCGGACTCGACGTCGTCTTCACCGACGACGAGTGGGAGAAGACCTATCTGCTCGCCCAGGAGCGGGAGATGCTCGGTCTGTACGTCTCCGACCACCCGCTCTTCGGCTTGGAGCACGTGCTGTCCGACAAGGCCGACGCGGGCATCGCCCAGCTCACCGGAGGCGAGCACGCGGACGGCGCGGTCGTCACCATCGGCGGCATCATCTCGGGCCTCCAGCGCAAGATGACCAAGCAGGGCAACGCGTGGGCAATCGCCACCGTGGAGGACCTGGCGGGCTCCCTGGAGTGCATGTTCTTCCCGGCCACGTACCAGCTGGTGTCGACCCAACTCGTCGAGGACGCGGTCGTGTTCGTCAAGGGACGCCTCGACAAGCGCGAGGACGTGCCCCGGCTCGTCGCCATGGAGCTCCAGGTCCCCGACCTGTCGAACGCGGGCACCAACGCGCCCGTGATCCTCACCATTCCGGCGCTGAAGGTCACCCCGCCGATGGTGAGCCGGCTCGGTGAGATCCTCAGCCACCACAAGGGCGAGAGCGAGGTGCGGATCAGACTCCAGGGTCCGCGCAAGACGACCGTGCTGCGGCTCGACCGGCACCGGGTGAAGCCGGATCCGGCCCTGTTCGGCGATCTGAAGGTGCTGCTCGGCCCGTCCTGCCTGGCGGGCTGAGCGCCCCCTCTCCGGGGCTCGGTTCGCTCCCGGGGTGTCTGAGCCTCACTCGCCGGGTGTACGCAAGGGGCGCATCCGCAACCGGATGCGCCCCTCGGTGTGTGCCTGGGCTTCAACAGCCCGCGCGATGAATTCAGTTGTGGCCGAAGCGCTTCTGCTGCTTACGGGCAACATCCGCGGGGCTGCCCTGGGTGTGCGGCATCGGCGACTGCTGTGCCTCCGTCGCAGACCTCTGCGCGTGCTCCTGTGCCTGCTCGGCCTGGGAGCTGCGCTGCTGCTGGCTGCCCTGCTTGCGGTTCTTGTTCTTGGCCATGGTGATCTGCCTCCTGAGGGGGATCTAGGGGCCAGAGACGGGACCAGATTCACATAGGCCGACAAGCCGCGCATTTCGGAGAATTACCGTGTGTAATAAGCGCTGTCGGAGAGCGATACGCCGATACGCCACGCCGAAGATCGAGTTCGGGCCGTTAACCTCCGCAGGGTCGGGCAGACTCGAAGGAAGCCCAAAGCAAACCTCCCGGAAAGAGGGTGGACCGCGTGGACCGCTGCATCGTCCTGGTGGACGCCGGGTATCTGCTCGGGGCCGCCGCCAGTCTGCTCGCCGGAGAGCCTTCGCGCTCCCGGATCACCGTCGACCATGCCGCCCTCATCCAGGGACTGCGCGAGCGCGCCGAGTTCGACACGGAACGGCCGCTGCTGCGCATCTACTGGTTCGACGGCGCCCCCGACCGCGTGCCACAGCCGGAGCACCGCAGACTCCGGGTGATGCCGCGCGTGACCGTCCGGCTGGGCGCGCTGACCCGCAGTGACGGGCGGTGGGCGCAGAAGGGCGTCGACGCGGCGATGCACGCGGAGCTGACCGAGTTGGCGCGCAACCGGGCCTGTTCCGACGTGGTCCTGGTGACCGGCGACGGGGATCTGCTGCCGGGCATGATGGCCGCCAAGGAGCACGGGGTCGCCGTACACCTGTGGGCCGTTCAGGCCGCGGACGGCGACTACAACCAGTCCGAGGACCTGGTCGCCGAGGCCGACGAGCGGCGTGTGCTCGACCGGGCCTGGATCACCAAGGCCGTACGCGCCAAGGAGGTGGGCGGGGTCTGCGCGCCGCAGCCCGTCCCGCGGCCGGAGATCGCCGCGATCCTGTCCGCGCCGCTGCCCGAGTCCTCGCTCGCGGGCGCCGCCGAGCGGACCGCCGAGGAGCCGGAGCACCGGTCGGCGGCGGACGCGCAGAACGGGGCGCAGGAGCGGGTGTCGGCCCCGAAGGGCGTGCCGACACCGAAGGACCTGGCCGCTCTCCGCGCGCCCGGCACCCAGTCCCCTCAGCATCCGGCCAGTGCGACGCTGCGGTGGTCCTCCGACAAGGGGTGGGTGGACCGGCCCGGTGCGGCGGCCGAGTCCGCGGACGCCGCGTCGCTGCCGACGCTGGCGCAACTCACCTCGGCGGAGCAGCGGTGGGCCGACCGCGAGGAGGACATCACCACGGTCGGCGGGGACCCGTACGAGGTCGGACAGGTGTTCGCCCGGCGGTGGATGGAGCGACTGACCGACCAGACGCATCTGCAGAAGCTGTCGGCCATGTATCCACGGGTTCCGCACCGGGTCGACGGGGAGCTGCTGCGGTACGCCGCCCGGTTCGGGCTGCTCGCGCACAAGGACGACCAGATCGACGAGCACGACCGGTACGCGATCAGGGCGGGGTTCTGGCGGGAGATCGATGTACGGACGGCGGCGGAGCACGCGCCGGCGGGAGATTAGCCGGGGCTGCCGCGCCGGAGTTCTATTTCAGGACGGGGGTTGGATTTCGGGCGGACTCCACCACCCCGTACTCTCGTCCCTTGTGAGTACGCGCACGGCACAGGCATGTCGACAGGGTGGCGATGTCGTGTGCGCCGTGCGGGGGCTGACCAAGACCTACCCGGCCGTGCGCGGACGGCGTGGCGCCCCGGGAACGCCCGAGGTGCGGGCCACCGACGGGGTACGGCTCGACATCCGGCGCGGCGAGGTCTTCGGGCTGCTCGGGCCGAACGGCGCCGGGAAGTCCACCCTCGTCCGCCAGCTGACCGGGCTGATGCGGCCCGACCGGGGCAGCGTCGACATCCTCGGGCACGACATCGTGCGCCATCCCGAGCGGGCCGCGCGGATCCTCGCCTACCTCGGGCAGGAGTCCACCGCCCTCGACGAGCTGACGGTGTCGCTCGCCGCCGAGACGACCGGGCGGCTGCGCGGTCTCGACGTCCGGCAGGCGCGGGGCGAGCGGGACGCCGTACTCGACGAACTGGGTCTCGCGGCGGTCGCCGGGCGCCCGCTGAAGAAGCTGTCCGGCGGGCAGCGCAGGCTCGCCTGCTTCGCCACCGTCCTGGTGGGGGAGCGGCCGCTGCTCGTGCTCGACGAGCCGACCACCGGGATGGACCCCGTGGCGCGGCGGGCCGTGTGGGCCGCCGTCGACCGGCGGCGCGCCGAGCGCGGCACCACCGTCCTGCTGGTCACCCACAACGTCATCGAGGCGGAGACCGTGCTCGACCGGGTCGCCGTGCTCGACAGCGGACGCGTCATCGCCTGCGACACACCGGGCGGGCTCAAGGAGCGGGTCGCGGGGGAGGTGCGCGTCGAACTCGTCTGGCGCGAGCGGGCGCCGCTGGACGTTCCCGAGGTCGCCGCGCTGCGGGCCCGTGCCGTCGAGTCCGGGCGCCGCTGGTCGCTGCGGCTCGCGCCCGACGAGGCCCGCGCCGCGGTCGCCACGGTCACCGGAGGAGCCGCCTTCGCCGCCCTGGACGACTTCACCCTGGCCACGCCGAGCCTGGAGGACGTCTATCTGGCGCTCGGCGGCAACGCGCAGGGGCTGGTGAAGGCGTGAGGGGCATGAACGTACGGGCCGCCGCGGCCGTATGGAACGGGGCCGGAGCGAAGAGGAGCAGCTCGACGTGAGTGTCGTACCCGCTGAGGTTCTGCCCGGCGTCACGGCCCTGGACGACGGCGCTCGAACCGAGGCGCCGCTCGGGCCGCGGGCGCGGCTGTGGCCGTCGCTCGCCGCCGTCTACCGGGCGCAGCTGTCCCGGGCGCGGGTCGCGCGGATCCCGCTGCTGTTCGTGGCGACCTTCCAGTCCGTCGGGATCATGATCATGATGCGCGGAGTCGTCGACGACGCGGACGAGGCGCGGGCCGTGGTCGCCGGGGCGACCGTCCTCGTCGTCGCGTTCGTCGCGCTGAACCTGCTCGCGCAGTACTTCGGGCAGCTGCGCGCCAGCGGCGGGCTCGACCACTACGCGACGCTGCCCGTGCCGCCCGCGGCGGTGGTGCTCGGCGCGGCCGGCGCGTACGCCTCCTTCACCGTGCCCGGGACCGTCGTCACCGCCGTCTTCGGGTGTGTGCTCTTCGGGCTGCCGCTGACCCACCTGTGGGTCCTTGCCGCGGTGATCCCGCTCGCGGGGGCCGCGCTCGCCGGGCTCGGGGCCGCCTTCGGGCTGCTCGCTCCTCGGCCCGAACTGGCCACGCTGCTGGGGCAGTTGGGGATGTCCGCGGCGCTGCTGCTCGGTGTGCTGCCGGCCGACCGGATGCCGGGGGTCGTGCAGTGCGCGCGGGATCTGCTGCCGTCCACGTACGGGGTCGAGGCGCTCGCGCGGACCTTCGGCGGGCACCCGGACTGGGCGTTCGTCCTGGGTGACCTGGCCGTGTGCGCCGCCGTCGGGGTCGCCTCGCTGGCCGTCGCGACCTGGGCCTATCGCCGAGCGGCCGTCCGGTGACGCGGCCGACGGACCCGCCTGGCACGATGGCAGGGTGACCGCTCCGCTGACTCCGCCTCCGCCGCCGCACGACCAGCCCTCCCAGGACCCCTGGCAGGCGCCGCCCGCCGGTGGTGCCGTGGGCGTGGCCGGGTACGAAGAGGACGGCCCCGGGATGAAGACCGAAGTCCGCGAGGCCGCCGTGATCACGGTCGGTCTTGCGCTCTGCGGAGTGCTGCTCGGGGTGCTGTGGTGGTGGCTGGCGCCGCATGTGCCGCTCATGGGCGGCGTGGTCGGCAAGGAGTGGGTCGTCTACCTCAAGGACACCGAGGGCGAGCAGGCTGTCGGGGTCGATGGAACCTTCACCCTGCTCGCGCTGGCCTTCGGCGCGGTCAGTGCGCTCGCCGTGTTCCTGTGGCGCCGGCGGGGCGGGGTGCCGCTGGCCGTGTCGCTCGCCGTGGGCGGGGTGCTCGGGTCGTTGCTCGCGTGGCGGGTGGGGGTCTGGCTGGGACCCACGCAGAACGTGCTCGCGCATGCCAAGGCCGTGGGCAAGGGCGTCACCTTCTCCGCGCCGCTGAAGCTGGGCGCGAAGGGGGCGCTGCTGGCGTGGTCGCTGGCGGCGCTGCTGGTGCACCTCGGACTCACGGCGCTGTTCGGGCCACGGGATCCGGATCCGTACGCGAGCCCGTACGACGCGCCTCCGGCTCCGCCCGCCGGGTAACGGTTCGGCGCGTTGTGGCCGCGGCGGGGTGTTCCGCCCCGCCGCCCCTGCCCGTCCCTGCGGGCCGCACCCCCAGCCCCCTTCGGCGTGCCGGCAGGCCCTCAAGCGCCGGTCGGGCTGAGGGAGGTGTCTCCTACGCCGGCCTCCTGCCGTGGTTCGCGTTGCCCTTGCGCGTACGCCATTTCCGCTTGCGCGTCCTCTTCGACATGTTCCTCGTACTTAACCGAGGACGGGGCGTCCGTCGAGGGGTCAGGCACGGGCGATCGGGGCGGGGACCGCTTCCGTGAGCTTCGCCAAGTCGTCCGGGGACAGCTCCACTTCGAGGCCCCGGCGGCCCGCCGAGACACAGACCGTGTCGTGGGCGGCGGCCGACGCGTCCAGGACCGTGCGGAGCTTCTTGCGCTGGCCCAGCGGTGAGATGCCACCGCGGACATAGCCCGTCGTGCGCTCCGCCAGCACGGGATCCGCCATCGCCGCGCGCTTGCCGCCCACCGCCGTCGCCAGCGCCTTCAGGTCCAGCGAGCCCGCGACCGGGACCACGGCGACGACCAGCGCGCCGTCCACGTCCGCCACCAGCGTCTTGAAGACGCGGTCGGGCGAGACGCCCATCGCCTCGGCCGCCTCCTCGCCGTACGAGGGGTGCGCGGGGTCGTGCTCGTACGCGTGGACCGTGTACGGCACGCCCGCCGCCGTCAGGGCCACCGTCGCGGGCGTGCCGCCCGGCTGCTGCTTCTTCGACTTCTTCGCCACGGTGCCGCTGCCTTCACGTCGGTTCAGTTGAGACTGGTCGGGCCGCGCGTCAGCTCGGACGCTGGCAACGACGGCAGATTACGGATGATCGCCGTCTCCGTGCGCAGCAGTTTCAGCTCCTCGCGCAGCCGTGAGGCCGTGTCCGGGGCCTGGAGCAGCCGCTGTTTCGCCGGGGTGTCGAGCATCACGGCCGCCGCGACGAGGTACGAGACGACGGACGGCTCGTCCGGCAGGTCGGCGCTCGTGGAGATGGAGCGCTCGCGGGCGCCGGCCAGGCGCTTCTGGTACTGCCGGAACGCGCGCAGCACGCCCTCGGCGAGCGCACCCGCCCCGTCGCCCGGGTCCTCGGGCAGTTCCTCCAGCTCGGCCGTCAGATACGGGCCCGACGCGTCCACGGAGAGCAGCTTGACGCGTGTCGTGCCGGTCGCCAGCACCTCGAAGCCGCCGTCGGCGCGCTCCCGCACGGTCGCCGCGTCCGCGATGCAGCCCACGGAGTGGAAGGCCTTGACCGGGTCGTCGCCGAAGCCGGCCGCGGGCCCGCGCTCGGGCACGGCCGTCGGGTCCGGCATGCCGGGCGCGCTCGGCGCGACCTCGTAGCCGTCGCGGATGGCGACGACGGCGAACCGGCGCGGTTCGTCCTCGGGGGTCTTCAGCAGATCGCGCATGAGGGCGCGATAGCGCTCCTCGAACACGTTCAGCGGGAGGACGAGCCCGGGGAACAGCACCGAGTTCAGCGGGAAGAGCGGGAGCCGGACGGTGGTCACGACGCGAAAGCCTAATGGTCGCCGGAGCGGGAGCGTCCGTCGTGCCCACTCCGTGGATCCCGCGGGCGCTCACCCGGCGGTCCGAGGGGGAGGCCGGAGGCGACCTCGAGGCGGACTCCGTCGCGCAGTTCCAGGAACTGCCCGAGCGGGTCGTCGGAGATCCGGTCCCAGGGGAACGAGGTGGCGTACGGGCCGATCATGCGCAGTTGCTGCAACGCGTCCTCCCAGCGCTGGAGCCGCACCAGGACATAGGTGAGGAGGTTGCGGACCTCCGCGGGCCACGGGTCGGCGGCCGCGTACTCGTTCGAGAGCGCGATGGCCCGGTCGGCCGCCGCGTCCAGGCGCTCGCGCCCCACGGCCGCCCCGCCGCCCTCGGTCAGATAGGCGAAGGCGGCGCGCACGGGCAGCATCTGGACCAGGGAGCCGGGCAGGGCGTCCTGCGCGGCCGTCTCGGCGAAGTCGAAGCACTCGCGGTGCGAGCGCCGGGGGGTGTGAGGGGTGTCCCCCCGCTGAGCACAGCAGGCGGCGGACAAGTACTGGAGGGCGGCGACATGGCAGCCGTAGTGGTGCGAGGAGCGGCGCACCGCCTCGCCCCACAGCCGTTCGAACTCGGCGTGCCCGGCGTTGGTGCCGCGCGCGTGGTCGAGGGCGATCCGCCAGGGCACCGGGTCGCGCGGGGCGCCCTCCGCGGCGGCGGTGATCAGCGGGGCGACCTGGCGCAGGAGTTCGGCGCGGGCGGGCGACTCCCAGCCGCGGCGCACCGCCAGCTCGGCCCGGACGAGCAGCGCGTCCGGGTCGTGCGGGCGGGCGCGCCGCCACTCCTCGAGCCACTCGGGCCGGGAGCGCGCGAAGGCCGCGAGGCGGGTCGTGTACCGGTCGCGGTTCTCCCACTCGGCGGCCTCGCGGGAGCCGGCGAGCAGCTCGGCCGCGGGCTCGTACTCGCCGCGTCCCGCCGCGACCAGCGCGGGGGCGAGGTGTTCGTCGGGCGCGTCGAGGAGCACCTCGTCGTCGGCGGGCAGCCCGACCGCGAGGCGCGGGGAGTTCCTGGCCATCCGGGCCGTACGGAGGATCGCGCGCAGCAGTGCCATGGTGGAAGCCATTGAAAGCCGCAGGTCGGGGCTGTGTCAGGGGGTGTGTGGTGACGCTTTCGTAACCTTCGATTGGTTGTATGACGGACGGTCAAGGGCAAGTAAAAGGTGACTGTTGTTCAACTGTTGACGGTCTGTCCGCCGGCTCGGGCCGCCCTGTCCGTCAGCTGCGGCGCAGCAGTCGGGTGGCCCCCGCCGCCACGGTCGTCGCCAGGATCCAGCCGAGCAGGATCACCGTCGCGGCCAGCCACTGCCAGCCGCCGCGCAGCTGCCACTGGCCGGCCTGGCCGAGGTCGATGACCGGCAGCAGCAGATCCAGCGCGAACAGCGAGGCGTTCCACGACGGATGCCCGTCGCCGTTGACCGGGGGGTGCCCGGCGTGCGAGAAGGCGACCGACGTCACCGCCCACAGGACCGCCATCCACAGGGCGGCGCGCCCCGGCCGGTACCCGTAGGCGACCGCCCAGTCCTGTACGTACCCCCACAGCTTGCCCGCGACCGGCAGGGTCTCCCGGCGGCGGCGCTGCTTGGCGAGCAGCACCTCCCGCGCGTCCTCGTCCTCGCCGGAGTTGCGCAGCACGGCCGCCAGGCGCTCGTACGGCTCCGGGTTGTACTCGGCGGTCGCCGCGGCCACCCACTCCAGGCGCTCGGTCAGCGGGAACCGGCCGTGCGGCACGAGGTTCTCGTAGCCGAAGCCGCCCATCTGCAGCCGGCCCGGGCCCGGCCAGCTCTCCGCCCTGTCGACCAGGTTGACGATCCGCGCGCCCGACAGGACGACCCGGCCGCGCTCGGGGTGCTCGCTCAAAAAGCGCAGCTCGGGCGTCTGGACCCGGCGCAGTGACAACTCCTGGTCGTCCTCGAAGACGAAGCGGGCCCGCTCCAGGTCCACCGCGTCCCCGAACCGCCCGTCGTCGAGCCGGATCCCGCCCCGGCACGCGAACCGCTGCACCCGGGTGCCCCGCGCCGGAGTGGCGCCGCTGGTCAGCGGCGGATTGCCGAGGCCGGCGGGGGTCAGGTACAGCGTGCGCCCGACGGTCAGCTGAGGCGCGTTCAGGGCCAGGGGCGTGTAGCTGTTGGTCAGCAGGGCGCCGCGCAGGCTCAGCGAGACGCCGATCTTGGCGCTGCGCAGACTCAGCTCGCCGTGCGACTCCATCATCTCGGCCTGGAGGTCCTGCCCGACGGTCATGCCGTCGCCGGTGAGCGAACGCCCGCGCCGGTCCCGGTAGACCACCGCCTGGTTCAGCAGCAGATCCGTGCCGATGTGCGCGTCCGTGAGCCGTACGCCGTTGTGGAACCGGCAGCGCGGCAGATGCAGGTCGCCCTCGGTGTGCACCCGTGCCGCCTCCAGGCGCGGCACCGAGCAGTCCACGAACCGTACGGTCGTGAAGTGGGCCTCCGGCAGCAGGACCTCCTTCTCGAACCGGCAGCCCTTCAGTTCGAGGTACGGCACGACGGTGCCGCCGGAGAGATCGAGCGAGTCCTTGATCTGTACGCCGACGAGCTTCAGGGACGCCACCCGCCCCGCCAGGGCCGGCGGCCCGTCCAGGAGCAGCCAGCACACGATGCGGGCCCGTACGGTGCGCTCGGGGCCCCAGGGGTGGCCGCCGTGCGGATCGTCCACGGTCGCGTTCCCGGCGCGCAGGTCGTACACAGTGCCGTTGCGGAAGGCCTGCCACATGCCGGCCTCGGCGGCGGTCAGGTCGTCCGGCAGGTCCCCGGCGTGGATACCGGCACCCTCGGTCACGGCGCTTCCTTCCTCCCGCCCCCGGCTGCTCGGTTGCTCGGCCCCTCTGTCTCTCTTTTCTCGCTGTCTCTCTGTCCCTCGGTTACTCACGGGTTTCGTACAGTCGTTCATGCCCGCTGTGTGACCGTCTGAACGCTAATGGTGAGGGTGATCTTCCGGAGAGCGGGTGGGATCTGTATCAGCCATTGATACGGGCGTCCGGCGGCCGACGCCGGTCTGAGAGAATTGGCTATGTGATCTCCCGAATCGATCTGCGCGGCGACGCCCTCCCCGAGGGCTCCGCCCTGCGCGACCTGCTGCCCCGAGCCGACTTCGACGTCTCGGCCGCCCTGGAGAAGGTGCGTCCGATCTGCGAGGCCGTGCATCATCGGGGCGACGCGGCGCTGATCGACTTCGCCGAGAAGTTCGACGGCGTACGCCTCGAGTCCGTACGGGTCCCGGCGCGGGCCCTCGCCGACGCGCTGGAGCAGCTCGACCCGGCGGTGCGCGCGGCCCTGGAGGAGTCGATCCGCCGCGCCCGGCTCGTCCACCGCGAGCAGCGCCGTACGACGCACACGACCCAGGTCGTGCCGGGCGGCTCGGTCACCGAGAAGTGGGTGCCGGTCGACCGCGTCGGTCTGTACGCGCCCGGCGGTCGGTCGGTCTACCCGTCCTCCGTGGTCATGAACGTCGTCCCGGCCCAGGAGGCCGGCGTCGAGTCGATCGCCCTCGCCTCGCCGGCGCAGGCCGAGTTCGGCGGACTCCCGCACCCGACGATCCTCGCGGCGTGCGCGCTGCTCGGCGTCGACGAGGTGTACGCGGCCGGCGGCGCGACCGCCGTCGCGATGTTCGCGTACGGCACCGAGTCCTGCGCGCCCGCCGACATGGTCACCGGCCCCGGCAACATCTGGGTCGCCGCGGCCAAGCGCTACTTCACGGGCAAGATCGGCATCGACGCCGAGGCCGGCCCCACCGAGATCGCGGTCCTCGCGGACTCCACGGCCGACCCCGTCCACGTCGCCTCCGACCTGATCAGCCAGGCCGAGCACGACCCGCTGGCCGCCGCCGTCCTGGTCACCGACTCCGTCGAGCTGGCGGACGCGGTCGAGAAGGAGCTGGAACCGCAGGTCGCGGCCACCAAGCACATCGACGACCGCATCGTCCCGGCGCTGAAGGGCCGGCAGTCCGCGATCGTGCTCGTCGACGGCGTCGACGAGGGCCTGCGGGTGGTCGACGCGTACGGCGCCGAGCACCTGGAGATCCAGACGGCCGACGCGGCCGCCGTGGCCGACCGGGTGCGCAACGCGGGCGCGATCTTCATCGGGCCCTGGGCGCCGGTCTCCCTCGGCGACTACGCGGCCGGCTCCAACCACGTGCTGCCCACCGGCGGCTGCGCCTGCCACTCCTCGGGCCTGTCCGTCCAGTCCTTCCTGCGCGGCATCCACATCGTCGACTACACGAAGGACGCGCTGGCCGACGTGGCGCACCACGTGGTGACGCTCGCGGAGGCGGAGGACCTGCCCGCGCACGGCGCGGCGATCAAGGCAAGGTTCGGTTGGAAGGTGCCTGAGAGCAAGTGAGCTTCGGAATCGACGATCTCCCCGTACGGGACGAGCTGCGCGGCAAGTCCCCCTACGGCGCGCCCCAGCTCGACGTCCCCGTACGGCTGAACACCAACGAGAATCCGTACCCGCTGCCCGAGCCGCTCGTCGAGCGGATCGCCGAGCGGGTGCGGGAGGCCGCCCGTCACCTCAACCGCTACCCCGACCGGGACGCGGTGGAGCTGCGCACGGAGCTGGCCACGTACCTGACGAACACCGGCAAGCACCCCGTCGGCATCGAGAACGTCTGGGCGGCCAACGGCTCCAACGAGGTCATCCAGCAGCTGCTCCAGACCTTCGGCGGACCCGGCCGCACGGCGATCGGCTTCGAGCCGTCGTACTCGATGCACGCCCTCATCGCGCGCGGCACGGGCACCGCCTGGATCTCCGGTCCCCGGGGCGAGGACTTCACGATCGACCTCGCCGCCGCCCGGCAGGCCATCGCCGAGAGCCGGCCGGACGTCGTCTTCATCACGACCCCCAACAACCCCACGGGCACCGCGGTCCCGCCCGAGACGGTCCTCGCGCTGTACGAGGCCGCGCAGGCGGTGAAGCCGTCGATGGTGGTGGTCGACGAGGCGTACATCGAGTTCAGCCACGGCGACTCCCTGCTGCCGCTGCTCGAAGGCCGGCCGCATCTCGTCGTCTCGCGCACCATGTCCAAGGCGTTCGGCGCGGCCGGGCTGCGCCTCGGCTATCTCGCCGCGCACCCGGCGGTGGTCGACGCCGTCCAGCTCGTACGGCTGCCGTACCACCTGTCGGCCATCACGCAGGCGACCGCGCTGGCCGCCCTGGAGCACACCGACACCCTGCTCGGTTACGTGGAGCAGTTGAAGGCCGAGCGGGACCGGCTGGTCGCCGAGCTGCGCGCGATCGGCTACGACGTGACCGAGTCCGACGCGAACTTCGTGCAGTTCGGGCGGTTCGCCGACGCGCACGAGGTCTGGCAGCAGATCCTCGACCGGGGCGTCCTGGTCCGGGACAACGGCGTACCGGGATGGCTGCGGGTCAGCGCCGGTACCCCCGAAGAGAACGACGCGTTCCTCGACGCGGTCCGTGAGCTGAAGAAGGAGCAGAACGCATGAGCCGCGTAGGCCGCGTTGAGCGCACCACCAAGGAGACCTCGGTGCTCGTCGAGATCGATCTCGACGGGTCCGGAAAGGTCGATGTGTCGACCGGGGTCGGCTTCTACGACCACATGCTCGACCAGCTCGGCCGCCACGGTCTGTTCGACCTGACGGTGAAGACCGAGGGCGACCTGCACATCGACTCGCACCACACCATCGAGGACACCGCCCTCGCCCTCGGTGCCGCCTTCAAGCAGGCGCTCGGCGACAAGGTGGGCATCTACCGCTTCGGCAACTGCACGGTCCCGCTGGACGAGTCCCTCGCCCAGGTGACCGTCGACCTGTCGGGCCGCCCGTACCTCGTGCACACCGAGCCCGAGAACATGGCGCCGATGATCGGCGAGTACGACACCACGATGACCCGGCACATACTGGAGTCCTTCGTCGCCCAGGCGCAGATCGCCCTGCACGTGCACGTGCCGTACGGGCGCAACGCGCACCACATCGTGGAGTGCCAGTTCAAGGCGCTGGCGCGGGCGCTGCGGTACGCGAGCGAACGCGACCCGCGTGCCGCCGGCATCCTCCCCTCCACGAAGGGCGCACTGTGAGCGGGCTGTCCACCGTCCTGATCGTCCTCGGGCTCTTCCTCCTCGGCGGGGTCTACTCCTTCGTCAAGCAGAAGATGCCGACGAGCCTCATCGTGGTGCTGTCGATCGGCGCGGTGATGTGCCTGGCCGCGGGCGTCGTGCGACTGGAGGTGTGGAATTGAGTACCGCGAAGAAAGTCGTGGTGTTCGACTACGGCTTCGGCAATGTGCGCTCCGCCGAGCGCGCGCTCGCCCGTGCCGGCGCCGAGGTCGAGATAACGCGTGACTTCGACACGGCCATGAACGCCGACGGACTGCTGGTGCCCGGTGTCGGCGCCTTCGCCGCCTGCATGAAGGGGCTGAAGGAGGCGCGCGGCGACTGGATCGTCGGCCGCCGGCTGGCCGGCGGCCGCCCCGTGATGGGCATCTGCGTCGGCATGCAGATCCTCTTCGAGCGCGGCATCGAGCACGGTGTGGAGACCGAGGGCCTCGACGAGTGGCCCGGCACGGTCGGGCCGCTCGAGGCCGAGATCGTGCCGCACATGGGCTGGAACACGGTCGAGGCGCCCGGGGGATCGCAGCTCTTCGCGGGGCTCGACGCCGACGCGCGCTTCTACTTCGTCCACTCGTACGCCGTCCACGACTGGTCCCTGGACGTCGCGAACCCGGCGATGCGCGCACCCCTGGTGACCTGGTCGACGCACGGCAAGCCGTTCGTGGCGGCCGTCGAGAACGGCGCCCTGTGGGCCACGCAGTTCCACCCCGAGAAGTCCGGCGACGCCGGAGCGCAGCTGCTGAACAACTGGATCGGAACCCTCTGATGGCTTCGAAGCTCGAACTCCTCCCCGCCGTCGACGTCCGTGACGGCCAGGCCGTCCGCCTCGTGCACGGCGAGTCCGGTACGGAGACGTCCTACGGCTCTCCGCTCGAGGCCGCCCTCGCCTGGCAGCGGTCGGGCGCCGAGTGGCTGCACCTCGTCGACCTGGACGCCGCGTTCGGCACCGGCGACAACCGCGCGCTGATCGCCGAGGTCGCGGGGGCGATGGACATCAAGGTCGAGCTGTCCGGCGGCATCCGCGACGACGACACGCTCGCCGCCGCCCTCGCCACCGGCTGCACCCGGGTGAACCTGGGCACCGCCGCCCTGGAGACCCCCGAGTGGGTCGCCAAGGTCATCGCCGAGCACGGCGACAAGATCGCGGTCGGTCTCGACGTACGCGGCACGACGCTGCGCGGCCGTGGCTGGACCCGCGACGGCGGCGACCTCTACGAGACCCTGGAGCGCCTCAACTCCGAGGGCTGCGCCCGCTACGTGGTCACCGACATCGCGAAGGACGGCACGCTCCAGGGCCCGAACCTGGAGCTGCTGAGGAACGTCTGCGCGGCGACCGACCGCCCGGTGGTCGCCTCCGGCGGCGTGTCCTCGCTGGACGACCTGCGGGCCATCGCCGCGCTGGTGCCGCTCGGTGTCGAGGGCTCGATCGTCGGGAAGGCCCTGTACGCGAAGGCGTTCACCCTGGAAGAGGCCCTGGAGGCGGTAGCCAAGTGAGCGACGTACGACGCGTCAGCACCGGCGCGCCCTGGGAGGACACGTTCGGCTACTCCCGTGCGGTGCAGCTGCCGAACGGTCTGGTGCTGGTCTCCGGCTGCACCTCCGTGATCGACGGATCGATCGTCGACGACGGCCCGTACGAGCAGGCGCTCAACTCCTTCAATGTCGCGTTCGCGGCGCTGAAGGAGCTCGGCCTCGGCCGCGACGACGTCGTCCGTACGCGCATGTACCTCACCCATGCCCGGGACGTGGAGGAGATCGGACGCGCCCACAAGCAGCTGTTCGACTCCGTCCGCCCCGCCGCGTCCATGATCATCGTCTCCGGTTTCGTGGACCCGCGCCTGGTCGTCGAGGTCGAGGTGGAGGCGTACCGAGAGGCCCCGCAGTCATGACCCTGGCCGTACGAGTCATCCCCTGCCTGGACGTGGACAACGGCCGGGTGGTCAAGGGTGTCAACTTCCAGAACCTGCGCGACGCGGGCGACCCCGTCGAGATGGCGAAGGTGTACGACGCCGAGGGCGCCGACGAGCTGACGTTCCTGGACATCACCGCGTCCTCCGGCAACCGCGAGACCACGTACGACGTCGTGCGCCGCACGGCCGAGCAGGTGTTCATCCCGCTGACGGTGGGCGGGGGCGTGCGGACGCCCGACGACGTGGACAAGCTGCTGCGGGCGGGCGCGGACAAGGTGGGCGTGAACACGGCCGCCATCGCCCGGCCCGAGCTGATCCGTGAGATCGCCGAGCGGTTCGGCCGGCAGGTCCTGGTCCTGTCGGTGGACGCGCGCCGGACCGAGAGCGGCAGCTTCGAGGTCACCACCCACGGCGGCCGCAAGGGCACCGGCATCGACGCCGTGGAGTGGGCGCACCGGGCCGCCGAGCTGGGCGCGGGAGAGATCCTGCTCAACTCGATGGACGCGGACGGCACCAAGGACGGCTACGACCTGGAGATGATCGCGGCGGTGCGGGCGCACGTGACCGTGCCCGTCATCGCCTCCGGCGGCGCCGGCAAGCTCGACCACTTCCCGCCGGCCATCGCGGCGGGCGCCGACGCGGTGCTGGCCGCGTCCGTCTTCCACTTCGGTGATCTGCGGATCGGCGAGGTGAAGGAGACGCTGCGGGCGGCGGGGCATCCCGTGCGGTGACGCCGCGCCGCGTCGGCCCCGGTCACCTGGTGGCCGGGGCTTCTCCTTGAGCAGACGCGAAAGGAAAGTTGTGCAATTTTTGTTGCGCAACTTTTCTTTCGTATCTACGGTGGAGCCGTGACCGCCAAGGAGAACCGCCCCATCACCGACATCGGCACGCTCAAGGCGCTCGCCCATCCGCTGCGGATGAAGCTCTACCGGGCCCTGTGCGTGACCCGCACCGCGACCGCCTCGCAGCTCGCCGAGCAGGTCGACGAAGGCGTCTCGCTGGTCAGTTACCACCTGCGCAAGCTCGCCGACCACGGGCTGATCGAGGCGGCCCGGCCGCAGAGCGGGGACGGCCGCGAGCGCTGGTGGCAGCCCTCCTCACAGGGCGTGAGCATCAAGGACAAGGACTTCCGGGACGCACCCGAGAAGGCGGCCGCGCACGCGGCGGCCACCCGTCTCTTCCACGAGCAGCGCGCCGACCTGTACCGCCGCTATCTCGACGAGCGCCCCACCTGGGGCCCCGAGTGGAACTCCGCCGCGCCCGACCAGGAGTCCCTGCTGCGCCTGACCCCCGCCGAGCTGGCCGAGCTGGGCGCGGAGTTGCTCGCCCTCGCCAGGAAGTACGACGAGAAGGGCCGTGCCGCCGAGGCCGCCGGCGACACCGAAGGGCGCGAGAACGTCGCGCTGCATGTGTACGGCTTCCCGTTCCGCCCCTGATCCGCGTCGGCTTCGAGAGGGAACCGCTTCCCGTGACCGCCACACTCATACCGCCGGTCCACGCCGCCGCCCACAAGCCGGCCCACCGCGACTCCAACGTCCTTCGCTGGCTCGGCGCCTACACCGCGTCGATGGTGGGCGACAACGTCTACTACCTCGCGCTGTCCTGGGCCGCGGTCCAGGCCGGTACGCCCTCGCAGGCCGGCCTCGTGATGGCCGTCAGCGCCGTGCCGCGGGCCCTGCTCATGCTGGGCGGGGGAGTGGTGGCCGACCGGTTCGGGCCGCGCAGGGTCGTCATCGGCAGCGACGCGGTGCGCTGCGCTGCCGTCCTCGCGGTGGCCGCGCTGCTGTTCGCGGCGAGCCCCGGGCTGTGGCCGCTCGCCCTGCTCGCCGTTCTCTTCGGCACCGTGGACGCCGTGTTCATGCCCGCCGTGGGCGCCCTTCCGGCCCGCGTCACCGGCCGCGACCAGCTCGCCCGCGTCCAGGGCATGCGCGGCCTCGCGATCCGCTTCGCCAACGTGGTGGGCGCGCCGCTCGGCGGCCTGGGCGTGGCGCTCGGCGGAGCGGCGGCCGCGTTCGGACTGGCCGGACTCCTGATCGCCGTCTCGGTGCCGTTGCTGATCTCCGTACGGATGCGGGACCTGCCGGCGGACGGGGAGGGGGGCGGGGAAGCGGACCGGGAGGCGGGCGGGAAGGCGGACCAGGAGGCGGGGCCCCACCGCATGGGGGCCGCGCAGGACACCGTCCCCCGCACCACCCCCTGGCAGGACCTCCGCGACGGTCTGCGCTACATCCGTGGCCACCGTGTGCTCGCCCCGCTCCTGGTCGCCATCGCCCTCGGCGACCTCGGCTTCGTCGGACCGCTCAACGTCGGGCTGACCCTGCTCGCCGAGCAGCGGGGCTGGGGCGCCTCCGGTATGGGCTGGGTGCTCTCCGGATTCGGGACCGGGGCCGGGGTGGCCGCCCTGCTGCTGACCGTACGGGGTCGGCTGCCGCACGCCGGACGTGTCGTCGCGGCGGCGATCCTGCCGGGCTCCGTCGCGATCGGCGCGCTCGCGTACGCACCGAGTCTCGTCGTCGCCGTCGGCACGGCTCTGCTGGTCGGGCTGCTCGCCGGGCTCAGCGGCGCCCTGTGCGGCGCGCTGCTCCAGACCCAGGCCGACCCCGCGTACCTGGGCCGGGTCAGCTCCGTGGCCGGCATCGTCAGCCTCGGCTTCGCCCCGCTCAGCATGCCGCTGAGCGCGGCCGCCATCGGCTGGTGGGGCACCGGCCCCGTCTTCGTCACCAGCGCCGCGGTCTGCGGCCTCGGCGGCGTCGTCGTGCTGTGCTCCGGCCCACTGCGCCGCGCCCAGCTGCCTCGCTGAGCGCGCCGGGGGGACCGGGGGGGGGCGAGGCGGGGAGGCGCGAGCCGGGGGGGTGAGCCGCGGGGGTGTGAGCGGGGGGTGCGAGCCGCCCTCGGCTCGCAGCGCGCCTGTCGGCGGGCGGGGAAGGCGCGGGCTGCCGGGACCGGGTGATTTTGCGTTCCGATACGGGCGCTGCTCGCGACGCCGCTGGCCGCATCGCCGCTCGCCGCTCGCCGCGGATGGTCTCTCACCGCACCGGTCGTGGGCGCGCAGACCGCCGACCACCCCTGCGCGCGGACCGGCCGCCCCGGTCGGGCCTCGAGGCGCCGACCGGACCGTACGCGGCGTCGCCAGTCGGCCTGGACCGCGTGGGGAGCGCGTATCGCGAGGTGCCGGGCGTCGCGAGGCAGCGGGGAATTTGTCGACGAACTCTAGGGACCGACCGGACGGTATGCCATCCTTCGGGACCAAGGACTGCTCCGGAGCCGCCCGGCGGGGGACGAACGCCGTGCTGGGCACCGGTGCGAACCGAACCGGTGGAGGACCGCGATGCCGAACGCCGTACGAGCCCGTGTCCGGGCGGTGCCCGGGCTGCCGCCCGCCTCGCCGCCCGTCCGTTCCCTCGTCGACGCGGAGGCCGTCGCCGTGCTGCGCCGCGCGGCCGCCGTCCTGATGGACGACCTCCCCGAAATCACCGAACGGCTGCTCGCCGTGCTCCAGGAGCAGGAGCCGGCCTACCGGGCGGCCTTCGAAACGGACCCCTCGGGGCTGTGGCAGGAGGTGCACCGCTCCCTGCGGCACAACGTCGGCTCCCTGCTGCGCCCCAGGGAGTGCAGGGACGCCGCCCGGCGCTGCTCATGGCGGATCGGCGCCGAACGGGCGGAACAGGGGATGCCGTTGGACGCGCTGCTGCACGCCTTTCGGCTCGGCGGCGCCCTGGTGTGGCGGAGGCTCGTCGAGGAGGCCGCACGGCGCGACCCCGACGACGTACGCCTGCTGGTGCATGTGGCGTCGGACGTGTGGAACTTCGTCGACGAGCACTGCACCCTGGTCGCCGACGCCTACCGGCATGTGGAACGGCAGCTCGCCTGGCGGCGCGAGAACCGGTTGCGGCTGATGACCACCGCCCTCCTCGACGGCACGACCCGCATAGCCGACCTGCCGGACGTGGCCACCGCGCTGGACCTTCCCGAGCAGGGCAGGTACGCGGTGGTGAGCGTGGCCGTCGCCCACCCGGCCGGCCACGTGGGCACACAACTGCTGTCCGTGCCACCCGGTATGCGGGCGCTCTGGCACACCGGCACGGACGTCGAGCACGGCATCGTCCACCTCGGCGAGCGCGAGCCGAAGGATCTGGTCGACCGCGTGACCGTACCGATCGGGGCCCGGGTCGGTATCAGCCGCGCGGTCGACGGTCTCGCGGCGGTCGGTGACGCACGCCGGCTCGCCGAGACCGCTCTGCGCGCCTGCCCGGAGAGCGGCGGCACCGTCCTGCTCGACGAGCATCTGCCCGCGGCCCTGCTGGTGTCCGCGCCGGCCCTGGGCACGGCGCTCGTCAACCGGGTCCTGGGACCGCTGCTCAGCCTCGACCCGAGCGACCGGGACCTGCTCCTGGACACCGTCAGCGCCTGGCTCGACAACGACGGGTCCGCCCAGCGCGCGGCGAGCCGGCTGTACTGCCACCGCAACACGGTCCTCAACCGGCTGCGCCGTTTCGAACAGCTCACCGGCCGCTGTCTCACCCGGCCCGCGGACGTCGTCGACACCTCGCTCGCGCTGACCGCCCGGCGGCTCCTCGGGGACTGACCCCGTCCCTCCCTTGGAGCGGCTCCTCGGGGACTGACCCCGTCCCTCCCTTGGAGCGGCTCCTCGCGGACTGACCCCGTCCCTCCCTTGGAGCGGTTCCTCGGTGGCCGACCCTGCCTCTTGGAGCGGCTCCTCGGGGGGCTGACCGCGCCCTTTGGGACAGCGCACAGTCCGTGGACGGCGGGCCACGACATGCGCACACGTCCCGCACGCGTCCCGTGGGCATCCCCGCCGGGCTTCCGCCGGGCTTCCTCCCGCGCCTGCTCGGTTCGCCGCCGCCGCGCCGGGCGGACGGCCCCGGCAGCGGGCCGGGCTCCGCGCGGGACGCGGCACGCTGGGCAGCGGCACAACTCTCCGCCCCCGACGCTGGGAGCCGGTCCCGAGACGCGGCCGGGCGCTGTACGCGACCGTGGGCGCATGCTCTCGTAGGGCCACTTCCCCCGTATGTCCGCGTCGTGCGGAACCGAGGAGTTGTGATGCCCTCTTTGTCATCGGACGGCGCCCGGCAGGACATACCCCTGCCGGGCGGACCGCCCCCGAAGGACCCGCCCCCGAACGGGCCGTCGGTGCTGCACGTGCGCGACCTCGACGTGGCCTACGGGCGCGCCCTGACCGCGTTGCGAGGTGTCTGCCTGGAGGTGCCCGCGGGCGGGGCCGTGGCCCTGCTCGGCGCCAACGGCGCGGGCAAGAGCACCTTGCTGCGCTCCCTCTCCGGCACCCTGCGCCTGCATCGCGGAGCGATCACCGCGGGCAGCGTCCACTACGGCGACGTGCGCCTGACCGGACAGGACCCGGTGGCCGCGGTGCGCGCCGGTGTCGTACAGGTCCCCGAAGGCCGCCGGGTGTTCGCCGGACTCACCGTGGACGAGAACCTGCGGGCCGGCGGACTGGGCCTCGGCCGCCGTGCCCCGGCGGTCGTCAAAGCCGCCCGCGAACAGGTCTTCGGACTGTTCCCCCGGCTCGCGGAACGCCGCGCGCAGCGCGCCGGACTGCTGTCGGGCGGCGAGCAGCAGATGCTCGCCATCGGGCGGGCCCTGATGGCCGCACCCCGGCTGCTGCTCCTCGACGAACCGTCACTCGGCCTGGCCCCGCTGATGGTCGAGCGCATCGCCGAGGTGATCCGGGAGATCAACGAGCAGGGCACCTCGATCCTGCTCGTGGAACAGAACGCCGCGATGGCACTGGCACTGTCCGACCACGCGTACGTCCTCGAAGTCGGCGAGGTGCGGCTCGCCGGCCCGGCCGCCGAACTGGCCAGGACCGACGCGGTACGGCGCCTGTACCTGGGGGAGGAGGCCGGACCCGAGGCGATGGGGCCCGGCGAGGCCACCGCGGCTCCGGACACTCCGGGCCCGCACCCCGCGCCGCCCGGCCCGCCCCCTGGTCCGGAGGCCGGTACGGACGGTGCGGTCGGTTCGTCTCCTGGTCCGGAGGCCGGTACGGACGGTGCCGCCGGGCCGCCCCCCGATCCCGACACCGGCACGGAAGGCGCCGCCGGCCCGCCCGGCGGGCAGCGCACCACGACCGAGGGCCAGCGCACCACGGCCGAAGGGCAGGGCGTCGCATGAGCGTGTCACCCCCGCCCCTGCGGGTCGACGACGTCACGGTCAAATTCGCCGGACTCACCGCGCTGGACTCCATCGGCTTCACCGTGGCGCCCGGCAGCGTCCACGCGCTGATCGGGCCCAACGGAGCGGGCAAGTCCACCTGCTTCAACGTCGTGTCCGGGCTGTGCCGGCCCACGCACGGCAGCGTCAGCCTCGGCGACACGGAACTCACCCGGCTGCCCCCGCACCGGATCGCCCTGCTCGGCATCGCCCGTACCTTCCAGAACATCGTCACCACGGCGGGCACCGTGGGCGACAACCTGATGCTCGGCCGGCACGCCCTGTCCCGCGCGGGGTTCACCGCGACCGCCCTGCGACTGCCGGGCACCGTGCGCGAGCAGCGCAGCCACCGGGCCCGCGCCCGCGAGATCGCCGAACTCACCGGCCTCGGCACGCTGTTCGACACGCCGGTCGCCCTGCTGTCGTACGGCGACCGCAAGCGCGTCGAACTCGCCCGCGCCCTGTGCCTGGAGCCGCGGGTGCTGCTGCTCGACGAACCGGTGGCCGGCATGAACTCCGGCGAACGCGCCCGCACCGTCGAGGTCGTGCGCACGGTCCGCGCGGAACTGGGCCTGTCCGTGCTGCTGGTGGAGCACGACATGGGCCTCGTCATGCGGCTGGCCGACGAGGTCACCGTCCTCGACTTCGGCCGCCGTATCGCCGCGGGCACCCCGGACCAGGTCCGCCAGGACCCCGAGGTCCGCCGCGCCTACCTCGGCACCCCGACCACTCCCCAGGAGCACATCGCATGAGCACCGCCCTGGACACCGTACTGAACGGGCTCGCCCTCGGTTCGGTCTACGCCCTGGTCGCCCTCGGCTTCGTCATCATCTTCAAGGCCTCGGCAGTGATGAACTTCGCGCACGGCTCCCTGCTGCTCCTCGGCGGCTATCTGACCGCGGTGCTGCACGACCGGCTCGGCTTCGCGGGCGCCCTCGCCCTCGCGGTCCTCGCCACCGCGGCCGCCGCCGGGCTGATCGACTGGCTGCTGCTGCGCCGCCTCGACCCGCACGCCGCGCACGTACTGACCATCCTCACCATCGGCGTCGACATCCTGCTGATGACGGACCTCACCCGCCGCATCGGCGGGGACCTCCTCACCCTGGGCGACCCCTGGGGCTCCGACGTGACCGAGCTCGGCCCGATCACCGTCGCCGACAGCCGGATCGCCTCGATCCTGGTGTCACTGGTCGTCATCGCCGCCGTCTTCGCCGTCTTCCGGTTCACTTCGTGGGGCCTGTCCCTGCGAGCCGCCGCCGAGGACCACGAGGCCGCCGCGCTGATGGGCATCAGGCTCGCCCGGATCCGGACCCTCGCCTGGTGCCTGGCCGGCGCGCTCGCCGCGCTCGCCGCCGTCTTCCTGGCCGCCTTCCCGGCCCCCGGCCTGGAGCGCACCACCGGACAGATCGCGCTGAAGGCCTTCCCCGCCGCGATCCTCGGCGGCATGGCCTCGCCGCCGGGCGCGCTCGCCGGAAGCCTGCTGATCGGCGTCACCGAGGCGCTGGCGGCCGGCTACCAGTCCGAACTCTCCGCGCTCGGCGAGGGCTTCGGCGACGTGGTGCCGTACGCCGTGATGGTGCTGGTGCTCCTCGTCCGGCCCGCCGGTCTCTTCGGGACGAGGGAGGCGGCCCGTGTCTAGGCGCCTCGTCATGGCGGGCGCTGCCGTCCTCCTGTGCGTACTGCCCTTCTATCTGGGCGCGTTCTGGCTCCAGGTCGGACTGTTCTCGATGGCCGCCGCGCTCGGAGCCGTCGGACTCACCCTCCTCACCGGCACCGCCGGCCAGCTCTCCCTCGGCCACGCGTTCTTCCTCGCGGTCGGCGCCTACGGATACGTGTGGCTGGCGGGCGACCCCGGGCCGGGGCTGCCGCCGCTGCTCGCCCTGGTGCTGGCGGTCTGTCTGAGCGGTCTGGTGGGCGGCCTGTTCAGTCCGGTCGCCGGCCGGGTGCGCGGCGTCTACCTCGGGGTGGCGACGCTCGCCCTGGTCTTCCTCGGCCACCACGTGATGCTCAACGCCGACTCCATCACCGGCGGCTTCAACGGGCGGTCCGTGCCGCCCATGTCCCTCGGCGGCTTCACCTTCACCGCGAGCGATCCCCAACTGACCGTGCTGGGCGTCCCGTTCGGCGCCGAGGAGCGCCTGTGGTACCTGGCGCTGATCCTGCTCGCGGTGGGCTGGTTCGCCGCCCGCAACCTGCTGAACGGCCGCCCGGGACTGGCCCTGACCGCGCTGCGCGACAGCGAGACCGCGGCGGCCGTGATGGGCGTCCCGGTCGCCCGCCGGCGCTCGGCCGCCTTCGTGGTCTCCTCCATGTACGCGGGCCTGGCCGGGGTCCTGCTCGCGCTCGTCTTCCGCCGGATCGTGCCGGACTACTTCGGCCTCGCACTGTCCATCGACTACCTCGCGATGATCGTCATCGGCGGCCTCGGCTCGGTGGCGGGCGCCGCCGCGGGCGCCGTCTTCGTCACCGCGCTGCCGTTGCTCATGGCCCGCTACGCCGACCAGTTGCCGCTGGTCGCCGCGCCCGGCGCCGCGGGCCACGCGGTGGGCCCCACCGAGGCCTCCCGCTATCTGTACGGCGCCGCCATCGTCCTCGTCCTGCTCTTCGCCCCCGACGGGCTGAGCGGCGTCGCCCGGCGCGCCGGCGCCGCGGTCCGCCGACGCCGGACCGCGCCCCCGCGCACGGCGTCCGCCGATGTCGCATCACCGGCCTCCGCATCACCGGCCTCCGAATCACCGGCCTCCGCATCCCCGGCCGCCTCCACCCCGGCCGCGTCCGCATCAGATCAACGACCCAAGGAGCGCACCTCGTGAACACGACGGGACGCACAGCACTCGCCACGACCCTTGCCGCCTTTCTGCTGGCCGGCGTCGGATGCAGCACCAAAGCCGGTGACTCCGGCGGCGACACCGCCGCGGACGGCGTGAAGACCGGCCCCGGCGTCACCGCCGACAAGATCGGGCTGGGCGCGCTCACGGATCTGAGCGGCCCCTACGCCACCCTCGGCAAGAGCATCGTCCAGGCCCAGCAGATGTGGGCCGACGAGACCAACAAGAAGGGCGGGATCTGCGGGCGCAAGGTCGAGATCGTCGTCAAGGACCACGGCTACGACGTCCAGAAGGCCGTGGCCGCCTACACCGAGATCTCCCCGGACGTCCTGGCGCTGCCCCAGGTCATCGGCTCGCCCGTGGTCTCCGCCCTGCTCGACGACGTGGAGAAGGACCACCTCCTCACCTTCCCGCAGGCCTGGGCCGCCTCCCTGCTCGGCAAGGACGCCGTGCAGGTGCTCGGCACCACGTACGACATCGACATGGTGCGCGCCGTCGACTTCCTCACCCGCAAGCAGGGCGTGAAGAAGGGCGACAAGATCGGCCACGTGTACTTCGAGGGCGACTACGGCAGCAACGCGCTGGAAGGCTCCTCGTGGGCGGCGAAGAAGGCGGGCCTCACGGTCGTCGGACAGAAGATCAAGGCCACCGACACCGATCTGTCGGCGCAGGTCACCGCCCTGCGCAAGGCCGGGGTCAAGGCGATCCTGATCAGCGCGGGCCCCAGCCAGACCGCTTCCCTGGTGGGTGTCGCGGCTTCACGCGGGCTGAAGGTCCCGGTCGTCACCAGCGCCCCCGGCTACGCGCCGCAGCTCCTCAAGACACCGGCGGCGCCCGCACTGCTCGCCATGCTGCACGTCGTCAGCTCCGCCCCGCCGGTCAGTTCCGACCTTCCGGCCGTCAAGAGGATGGTCACCTCGTACCAGAAGAAGTACCCCGGTGAGCTCGTGGACGCGGGCACCTTGTCGGGCTACAACGCGGCCGAACTCATGGGCCGCGACCTGAAGGCCGCCTGCAAGGCCAAGGACCTCACCCGGGAGGGCCTGGTGAAGGCGCACCGCTCGCAGAAGGCGGTGGACAACGGCCTCGGCACCCCGCAGGACTTCTCCGACGCCTCGCGCCCGGCGGCCATGGCCGCCTACGTGACCAAGCCGGACAAGAAGGCCACGGGCGGCACCGTGCTGGTCGAGGACGCCCGCGCACTGCCCGCGGAACAGAAGTTCCTGGACTCCCGCAAGAAGTGACACCGGGACACGGCGCCCCGGCACGTGTCGCACCGCCCGGCGGGCCGACCGCCGGGCCGCGGCCCTCCGGCTGGAGGGCCGCGGCGTCAGGAGTGTCGGTCCGCCCCCGCGCTGTGATTCCCGGGGCAACCCCCGGGTCTCCGGCCGGGAGACCGTCGCGTCCCGGAGCGGTCGGTCCGCCCCCGCGCTGTGATTCCCGGGGCAACCCCCGGGTCTCCGGCCGGGAGACCGTCGCGTCCCGGAGCGGTCGGTCCGCCCCCGCGCTGTGATTCCCGGGGGCGGATCGACGTGTCCGACGCCTGCGGCCCCGCCACCGCCCGGCCCCCCGGGGCCGCCCACCGAGCGCTCGGCGGATGCAGCGGTGTGGTGAGCCGCTCCGCGGACCCCGGCGGCCCGGCGAGCCGTTCGGCGGAACCCGGTGGCCCGGTGAGCTGCTTTGCAGACCCCGGTGGCCCGGCGAGCTGCTCGGCGGATCCCGTCGACGCGGACCCGCCCCCGCAGACTCCGGCGGCCCGGCGAGCTGCTTTGCAGACTCCGGTGGCCCGGCGAGCCGCTCAGCGGACCCCATCGACGTGGTGACCGGCCCCGCGGACCCCGACGCCCCGGTGAGCCGCCCCGCAGACCCCGGTGGCCCGGTGAGCGGCGGGAGCCGCCCCGCGGACCCCGGTGCCTCAGAGGCCGAGTTGCTTCGTCTCGTGCAGTCTCGCGATCGCTTCCTTGTCCCCGTCCAGCTCGACGGCCGCCACGTTCTGCCGCCCGCACGCGAAGATCAGCAGCTCCGAGGGCTCGCCGGTCACCGTCACCACCGGTGTGCCCTTGTGCGCGACCACCGTCTGCCCGTCCGGCCGGCGCAGCACGAGGCCGGTCGGCGCGCCGCGGCCCACCAGACGGGCCGTGCGCTCCAGGCGGGACCACAGGGTGTCCTGGAAGACCGGGTCCAGCGCGCGTGGCGTCCAGTCCGGCCGCGCCCGGCGTACGTCCTCGGTGTGGACGTAGAACTCGACCGTGTTCGACGCCTCGTCGATCTGCTTCAGGGCGAACGGGGAGAAGCGCGGCGGGCCGGTACGGATCAGCTGGATGAGCTCCTCGTACGGCTTCGCGGCGAACTCCGCCATCACCCGCTCGAGCCGGGGCGCGAGCTGCTTGATCAGCAGCCCGCCGGCCGCATCGGCCCGGCGCTCGCGCACCACCACGTGCGCGGCGAGATCCCGTGTGTTCCAGCCCTCGCACAGGGTGGGGGCGTCCGGTCCCTCCGCCTCCAACAGATCGGCGAGGAGAAGTCGTTCACGCTTCGCATGGGTCGACATGAGGCCAGCCTACGACCGCCCGGCCGGTCGGCCCAGTGGACACCCGGGAGGAACCCGCCGCGCGGTCCGCCCACTGGACGTCCGCCGGGGATGTCCGACCGGCGCGGCACAATGGTCGGCATGACCAGCACGCCCCAGCCCAGCAGGCCCAGCAGCCTGGACGCCGAGATCGCCGCGCGCCTCAAGCGCAGCGCCGACGGGCTCGTCCCCGCCATCGCCCAGCAGTACGACACCGGTGAGGTGCTGATGCTCGGCTGGATGGATGACGAGGCGCTGCACCGCACGCTCACCACGGGCCGCTGCACCTACTGGTCGCGCAGCCGCGGGGAGTACTGGGTGAAGGGCGACACCTCCGGCCACGTCCAGTACGTGAAGTCCGTAGCCCTCGACTGCGACGCCGACACCGTGCTCGTCAAGGTCGACCAGGTGGGCGCCGCCTGCCACACGGGCGCGCACACGTGCTTCGACGCCGACGTGCTGCTCAAGGACGGCGATTCCGGCGTACCCGCAGCGGATCAGTAAGGTCAGCCGCCATGGACCTCGAGACGTTCCGCAAGCTGGCCACCGACCGCCGTGTCATTCCCGTCAGCCGCAAACTCCTCGCCGACGGCGACACCCCGGTCGGGCTCTACCGCAAGCTCGCCGCCGAGCGCCCCGGCACCTTCCTCCTGGAGTCCGCGGAGAACGGCCGCTCGGCGTTCAAATGGTCCCGCTACTCCTTCGTGGGCGTCCGCTCCGCCGCCACCCTCACCGAGCGTGACGGGCAGGCGCACTGGCTCGGCACCCCGCCCGTGGGCGTCCCCACGGACGGCGACCCGCTCGCCGCCCTGCGCGCCACCATCGAGGCGCTGCACACGCCCCACGAGGAGGGCCTGCCGCCCTTCACCGGCGGCATGGTCGGCTATCTCGGCTACGACATCGTGCGCCGCCTGGAGAAGATCGGCCCCGGCGAGCGCGACGATCTGAAACTTCCCGAGCTGACCATGCTCCTCACCAGCGATCTGGCCGTCATGGACCACTGGGAGGGCTCCGTCCTGCTGATCGCCAACGCGATCAACCACAACGACCTCGACACGGGCGTCGACGAGGCCTACGCGGACGCGGTCGCCCGCCTCGACGCCATGGAGGCGGACCTGTCGCGCGCGGTCGCGCAGCCCCCCGCCGCCCTCCCGCCCTCCGAACTCCCGGAGTACACCGCCCTCTGGGGCGGCCCCGACTTCCAGGACGCCGTCGAGGACATCAAGGAGCGCATCCGGGCGGGCGAGGCGTTCCAGGTCGTCCCCTCCCAGCGCTTCGAAACGCCGTGCACGGCAAGCGCGTTGGACGTCTACCGGGTACTGCGGGCGACCAACCCCTCACCGTACATGTACCTCTTCCGCTTCGAGGGCTTCGACGTGGTCGGCTCGTCCCCCGAGGCCCTCGTCAAGGTCGAGGACGGGCAGGCGATGGTCCACCCCATCGCGGGCACCCGGCCGCGCGGCGCGACCCCGCAGGAGGACCAGGCCCTCGCGGACGAGCTGCTGGCCGACCCCAAGGAGCGCGCCGAGCACCTGATGCTCGTCGACCTGGGGCGCAACGATCTGGGGCGGGTCTGCGAGCCCGGTTCCGTCGAGGTCGTCGACTTCATGACCATCGAGCGCTACTCGCACGTGATGCACATCGTGTCGACCGTGACCGGGCGGGTCGCGCGGGGGCGTACGGCCTTCGACGTGCTGACGGCCTGCTTCCCGGCCGGCACCCTCTCCGGCGCGCCCAAGCCCCGCGCCCTGCAGATCATCGACGAACTGGAGCCGTCCCGGCGGGGGCTGTACGGCGGCTGCGTCGGCTACCTCGACTTCGCGGGCGACTCCGACACCGCCATCGCCATCCGCACGGCGCTGCTGCGCGACGGCACGGCGTACGTGCAGGCGGGCGCCGGCATCGTCGCGGACTCGGACCCGGTCGCCGAGGACGACGAGTGCCGCAACAAGGCGGCGGCGGTCCTGCGCGCGGTCCACACGGCGAACCGGCTGTAGCCCGTCCACCGTGGCCGCGGTGAACCCCGGGTGACGGTTCGCCCGGGGTTCAGGCGATAGTGGAGTACGTGACTGCCGTACCAACCCCCCGATCCGAAGCCGCGGGACCCGCCCGGTCCGGCCGCCGGAGCCTTGCCGTGGCCCTGCTGTGCGGTGCGCTCGGCGCCGCCGTGGCGCTGCTGTCCTCCCGGCAGGGCTGGGCGGCGGGGACCGTGGCGGTGGCCGGCGGCGACTTCCCGCTGACCGCCAAGGGCAGCGACGTCACGGGCGTGCCCGCGGCCCTCGCCATAGTGGGCCTCGCCGCGCTCGTCGCCGTCTTCGCCGTCCGCAGCGCCGGGCGCCTGCTGGTCGCCGCGCTGCTCGCGCTGTCCGGCGCGGGCACGATCGCCGCCGCGCTCCTCGGCGTCTCGGACAGCGCGGCCCTCGACGAGAAGGCGGCCCAGGCGTCCGGCGACACCTCCGCGACCGCCGAGGCACTGACCCACACCGCCTGGCCGTACGTCGCCGTCGCAGGCGGCGCCCTGCTCCTCCTCGCCGGGCTGCTCGCCCTGCGCTACGGACGGCTGTGGCCCGCGATGTCCGGCCGGTACGAGCGCGACGGCACGCCCCGGCCGCGCCAGGCCCGGGTGGACCCCGACCGGCCCGAGGACCTGTGGAAGGCGCTGGACCGCGGCGAGGACCCGACGGGCCCGGACCCGGCGTAGGCCCGACCAGGCACGTCGTCGCCCTGGGTGTCCGACTCGCGGGACGGACCCCGCGCTCAGGGCATCCGCCCGGGTACGGGACAATGGGCGACGAGCGTCCGACTCACACACGCATAGCAACGAGGAGCAAGTCATGGCGGGCAGCAGCCACGGTCACACCCCGGCCGCCTGGACCGGTGTCATCATCGCCTTCATCGGTTTCTGTGTATCGGGTGCCTTCATGGTGTTGGCCAACCCGCTGGGCTTCTGGGCCGGCATGGTCATCGTCGTCCTCGGCGGTGTCGTCGGCGGCATCATGCGCGCGATGGGCCTCGGCCAGCAGAAGACCACGCACCCGGTGCACCACGTCGCGAGCGCCGGCGCGGAGAGCTGAGCCCGCAAGGCTTCGAGAGGCGGTCCCGGCGTCCAGTGCCGGGGCCGCCTTCGCGTGTCCGTACCCGGCGGGTGGGCGGCGCGGACGGGGCGGGGGCAGAATGCGTGGGGTGAACGCACAATCCCAGTGGGTGACGCGGCCGGGCGCGGATCAGCCGGGCGCGGATCAGCCGGACGCGGGCGCGGGGCCCACGGCCGTGCTGCGGCGGCTCGCTGTCCCCGGCGGGGTGCTCGCGGCCGTCGTCGGGGCCTTCGCGTACGTCGGGGCGGTCGATCCCAACCAGCCGGGGCACTACCCGGTCTGTCCGCTGCTCCGCTTCACCGGCGTCTACTGCCCCGGCTGCGGCGGACTGCGCAGCGCGCACGCCTTCGTGCACGGGGACCTCTCGGCCGCGCTCACGGACAACGCGGTGGCCGTGGCCGGCTACTTCGTGTTCGCCGTGGTGTGGACTTTCTGGGTGGTACGGGCGGCGCGCGGACGGCCGGTGCGGATCGACCTGGGGCCGGTGCATCTGTGGAGCGTGGGCGCGTTGCTGCTGGTCTTCACCGTTGTCCGGAACCTGCCGTTCGGTGGCTGGCTGCATCCTTGATCGAATGGCAAACGTCCAGGTAGTGGGACCGGCATCCACCGGATGCGGAGCCTTGGCCGTCCTCCGGATACCATCGGAGTGACCGTCGGTATCGCCCAGAGAGGCGGTCCCGATGTCCCCAAGCCCACCGCTTGAACTTCAACCGTCAGGAAGGGGGCCGCTCGCGTGAGTGTGCTCGACGAGATCATCGACGGAGTCCGTGCCGACCTCGCGGAGCGGCAGGCGCGGGTCAGCCTCGACGAGCTCAAGGAGCGCGTGGCGAAGGCACCCGCGGCCAAGGACGGCGTGGCCGCCCTGCGCGGCGACGGCGTCAAGGTGATCTGCGAGGTCAAGCGGTCCAGCCCGTCCAAGGGCGCGCTCGCCGCGATCGCCGACCCCGCGGCTCTGGCGGCGGACTACGAGGCGGGCGGCGCGTCCGTCATCTCCGTCCTGACCGAGCAGCGCCGCTTCGGCGGCTCCCTCGCCGACCTGGAGGCCGTCCGCGCCAAGGTCGACATCCCCGTTCTGCGCAAGGACTTCATCGTCACGTCGTACCAGCTGTGGGAGGCCCGGGCGTACGGCGCCGACCTCGCGCTGCTGATCGTGGCCGCCCTGGAGCAGCCCGCCCTGGAGTCGCTGATCGAGCGCGCCGTGTCCATCGGGCTCACGCCGATCGTCGAGGTGCACGACGAGGACGAGGCCGAGCGGGCGGTGGACGCGGGCGCGAAGGTGATCGGCGTCAACGCGCGCAACCTGAAGACGCTCAAGGTCGACCGCACCACGTTCGAGCGGGTCGCCCCGGAGATCCCCGAGGGGATCGTGAAGATCGCCGAGTCCGGCGTCCGCGGCCCGCACGACCTCATCGCGTACGCCAATGCCGGCGCCGACGCCGTCCTGGTGGGCGAGTCCCTCGTCACCGGGCGCGACCCGAAGGCGGCGGTCGCCGACCTGGTGGCGGCCGGTACGCATCCCGCCCTGCGGCACGGCCGGGGCTGACACCTCGATGACCACCGCCGACCGGGCTCTCGCCGCCGTCACCGTCCGTCCGGGCTCCGGCCTCGACGGTGGTGGCGCCGTGGCGTGCGTGCGGTCGGTCGTACCGGTGCCGGTGGTGGCCGCTCAGGCGCCCCTCTCCGCGGCCCGGGACCCCTATGCCCGGCTGGCCCGCGGCTGCCGTCCGCGCGGCTGCCGGGCACCGGCCCGACGGGTGCACGGGCGACGGGTGCGGTACGTGATCGGCGACGAGCCGGGCCAGGTCAACGGCATGCGATGGCGCCGGGGTGCGCGCGTGCGCACCCTGCGGGCCGGCTGAACCGACTCCGGTTCGCGACCGGTGCCGCTGCCGCTGCCGGCGATCCCCCGACGGGGGTTCGGGCCGGTTCGGCACCGCCGACCTGCGCCGTGGGAGTAGCTCGCCGTCGCGACGGCGTGAGCCGCCCGGCGGCGGGACTCTCCCCGGGGCAGAGCGGCGGAACGCTCCCCTTCCGAGCGCTGTCTCCCGCGCTGCCCCTGCCGACGGCGGGAGCGGGCGGCGGACGAGACACCCCCGGTGGAGCCCCGCGCGCGCTACTGACGTGACCGTTGTCCGACCTGTAACCGGGGCTGTCGCCCCTGCGAGGTAACCGCATGTCCAGCGAGTTCTTCATTCCCGACCCCGAGGGTCAAGTCCCCACCGCCGAGGGCTACTTCGGCGCTTTCGGCGGCAAGTTCATCCCGGAGGCCCTGGTCGCCGCCGTGGACGAGGTCGCCGTCGAGTACGACAAGGCCAAGGCCGACCCCGAGTTCGCCCGTGAACTGGACGACCTGCTCGTCCACTACACCGGCCGCCCGAGCGCCCTCACCGAGGTCTCCCGCTTCGCCGAGCACGCCGGTGGCGCCCGCGTCTTCCTGAAGCGGGAGGACCTCAACCACACCGGCTCCCACAAGATCAACAACGTGCTCGGGCAGGCCCTGCTCACCCGGCGCATGGGCAAGACCCGCGTCATCGCGGAGACCGGCGCGGGACAGCACGGCGTCGCCACCGCCACCGCCTGTGCGCTCTTCGGCCTCGACTGCACCATCTACATGGGCGAGATCGACACCCAGCGCCAGGCCCTCAACGTCGCGCGGATGCGCATGCTCGGCGCCGAGGTCATCGCCGTGAAGTCCGGCAGCCGCACCCTCAAGGACGCCATCAACGAGGCGTTCCGGGACTGGGTCGCCAACGTCGACCGCACCCACTACCTCTTCGGGACCGTCGCCGGCCCCCACCCCTTCCCCGCCATGGTGCGCGACTTCCACCGCGTCATCGGGGTCGAGGCGCGCCGGCAGATCCTGGAGCGCGCCGGACGTCTGCCCGACGCGGCCGTCGCCTGCGTCGGCGGCGGCTCCAACGCGATCGGGCTGTTCCACGCCTTCATCCCCGACACCGGCGTCCGCCTCATCGGCTGCGAGCCCGCGGGCCACGGCCTGGAGACGGGTGAGCACGCGGCCACCCTCACCGCCGGCGAGCCCGGCATCCTGCACGGATCGCGCTCGTACGTCCTCCAGGACGACGAAGGGCAGATCACCGAGCCCTACTCGATCTCGGCCGGGCTCGACTACCCGGGCATCGGACCCGAGCACGCCTACCTCAAGGACAGCGGTCGCGGCGAGTACCGCGCGGTCACCGACGACGCGGCCATGCAGGCCCTGCGCCTGCTCTCCCGCACCGAGGGCATCATCCCGGCCATCGAGAGCGCCCACGCGCTCGCCGGTGCCCTGGAGATCGGCAAGGAACTGGGCAAGGACGGGCTGATCCTCGTCAACCTGTCCGGGCGCGGCGACAAGGACATGGACACGGCCGCCCGCTACTTCGGCCTGTACGACACCGACGCGTCCGTCGCCGCGGACGCCGACAGCGACATCGCCGAGATCGAGGGGGACGCCAAGTGAGCGGCGCCGCATTTTCCCGTCAGAGGGGCCAACTGCTGAGCGACACCCTCGCCGCCGCGAAGGCGGAGGGGCGGTCCGCCCTCATCGCCTATCTGCCGGCCGGGTTCCCGACCGTCGACGGGGGCATCGCCGCCATCAAGGCCGTCTTCGACGGCGGCGCCGATGTCGTCGAGGTCGGACTCCCGCACAGCGACCCCGTCCTCGACGGCCCCGTCATCCAGACCGCCGACGACATCGCCCTGCGGGGCGGCGTCAGGATCGCCGACGTCATGCGGACGGTCCGGGAGGCGCACGAGGCGACGGGCAAGCCGGTCCTCGTGATGACGTACTGGAACCCCATCGACCGCTACGGCGTCGAGCGGTTCACCGCCGAGCTCGCGGAAGCGGGCGGAGCGGGCTGCATCCTGCCCGACCTCCCGGTGCAGGAGTCGGCGCTGTGGCGGGAGCACGCCGAGAAGCACGGCCTCGCGACGGTCTTCGTGGTCGCGCCCAGCAGCAAGGACGCCCGGCTCGCCGAGATCACCGCGGCGGGCTCCGGCTTCGTGTACGCGGCCTCGCTGATGGGCGTCACCGGTACCCGCGCGTCCGTGGGCGAGCAGGCGCAGGACCTGGTGCGGCGCACCAGGGCCACCACCGACCTGCCCGTCTGCGTCGGCCTCGGCGTCTCCAACGCCACGCAGGCCGCGGAGGTCGCCGGCTTCGCCGACGGCGTGATCGTCGGGTCGGCGTTCGTGAAGCTGATGCTGGACGCCGAGGACGAGGCGGCGGGTCTTGAGGCCGTACGGGCGCTGGCCGGCGAACTGGCCAAGGGCGTGCGCGGCGGCGACTGACAGCGGGCCCTCCACGACGCCTGCGCGTACGTAGGGGACAAACCGCTCACCCGAACGGGTGGACCTGGGACCGGGGAGGCGCGCTGTGCCTCCCCGGTTCGTTCTGCCGGATGTGAGCGAGAAGAACCGTGAGGGAAAGCGCACCGCCCGTGAGCGGCTGGTGGTCGAGCGTGAGAAGCAAAAGGCCGCCGAGAGGCGCCGCCGGGCGCTGATCGTCGGGGCGTCGGTGGTGTGTGTCCTGGCTCTCGCGGCCGTGGTGGGCGTGCTGGCCGCGAACTCCGGCAAGGACAAGAAGAGCGCCTCGGACGGCCCGGCCGTGGCGCCCTCGGGCGCGACGGGCAAGGACGGCCTGGCGATCCCGGTCGGCAAGGACACCGCCAAGTCGTCGCTCACGGTGTGGGAGGACTTCCGCTGCCCGGCCTGCAAGATCTTCGAGACCACATACCGGCCCACGCTGCACGAACTGGTCGGCGCCGGAAAGCTGAAGATCGACTACCACCTGGTCACGATCATCGACGACGGCAGGGGCGGCAGCGGCTCCCGCCAGGCCGCCAATGCCGCGGCCTGCGCCCAGGACGCCGGAAAGTTCACCGCGTACCACGACGTCCTGTACGACAACCAGCCGGACGAGACCGTGGACTCGTTCGCGGACGACAGCAAGCTCATCGAACTCGCCGGCAAGGTCGACGGCCTGGACACCCCGGCGTTCCGGAAGTGCGTCAAGGACGGCACGCACAACAGCTGGGTCGTGAAGTCGAACGCCGCCTTCGACAGCGGCGGCTTCAAAGGCACGCCGACCGTGCTGTTCGGCGGCAAGAACCTCGCCGCGGACCCGACGATGACCCCGGCGAAGCTGAAGCAGATGGTGGAGGCGGCGAACAAGGGCTGAGGCCCGCGACCGCCCGCTGCGCCCCGGTCCGAAAGGGCCGGGGCGCCCTGCGTTATGGAGCCGTAGCCGGGTGGGTTGCCAGGCTGTGTGTCCGGCAGGGTAGCGTCGTCCCTGCCATGGAACTTGCCTACATTCCCAGCCCGGCGCGTGGGGTGCTGTACCTCGGCCCCATTCCACTGCGCGGCTACGCGTTCTGCATCATCATCGGCGTCTTCGTGGCCGTCTGGCTCGGCAACAAACGCTGGGTCGCCCGCGGTGGGCGCCCCGGCACGGTGGCCGACATCGCGGTCTGGGCCGTGCCGTTCGGTCTTGTCGGCGGGCGGCTGTACCACGTCATCACGGACTACGAGCTGTACTTCAGCGAGGGCCGTGACTGGGTGGACGCCTTCAAGATCTGGGAGGGCGGCCTCGGCATCTGGGGCGCGATCGCGCTGGGTGCGGTGGGGGCGTGGATCGGCTGCCGGCGCCGCGGCATCCCGCTGCCGGCCTGGGCCGACGCCGTCGCCCCCGGCATCGCCTTCGCGCAGGCCTTCGGCCGCTGGGGCAACTGGTTCAACCAGGAGCTGTACGGGCGCGAGACGCACGTTCCCTGGGCGCTGCACATCACGTCCTCGACGGACGGACGGGTGCCGGGGTACTACCACCCGACGTTCCTGTACGAGTCGTTGTGGTGCGTCGGCGTCGGCTTCCTGGTCATCTGGGCCGACCGCCGCTTCAAGCTGGGCCACGGCCGGGCGTTCGCGCTGTACGTCGCCGCGTACTGCGTGGGCCGCGCGTGGATCGAGTACATGCGCGTCGACGACGCCCACCACATCCTGGGTGTGCGCCTCAACGACTGGACCGCGATCGCTGTGTTCCTCCTCGCGGTGCTCTACATCGTGCTGTCGTCGCGGAAGCGGCCGGGGCGTGAGGAGATCGTCGAGCCGGGTGCCTCCGACACCGGAACCGGTGCGGACGACCCGGTGGACCTCGGCAAGGACGAGGATAAGGCCACCACGGACAAGGCCACGGCCACGGACACGTCCACAACCACGGACAAGTCCACGGACCGGGGCAAGAACGAGGACGAGAACGAGGGCGAGGACGCCGAGCCGTCGGAGAAGACGGAGAGCGCGGCCGAGTCGGCCAAGAAGGTCTGAGGGTCGTTCATACGTCGATGAGGGCGCCGTATCGCTGGATACGGCGCCCTCATCAGTTCAGGCGGCGCGCGAGCGCCAGTGTGCGCTGGGCCCCCGTCACCACCGCCGTGTCGATGAAGCGGCCGTCCGGGAGGGCCTGGGCGCCCGGGTCCCTCGCCGCGGCCTTGACGATCTCCTCAGCCGTGGCGATCTCCTGCGGAGTCGGGAGATAGGCCCGCTCGATGACCGGCAGCTGGCGCGGATGGATCGCCGCGCGGCCCAGGAAACCCAGGGCCCGGCCGCGGGCGCAGGACGCGGCCAGGCCCTCCAGGTCCCGGATGTCCGGGTGGATCGACTGCGTCGGCGGCGGCAGCCGCGCCGCCCGTGCGGCCACCACCACCCGCGCCCGCGACCAGTCCAGGCCCGCGTCCTCCCGTACCCCCAGATCCGCCCGTAGATCCGTCTCGCCCAGCGAGACGCCCCGCACGTCCGGATGCGCCGACGCGATCGCGAACGCCTGTTCCACGCCCAGGGCCGTTTCCAGGAGGGCGTGGAGCGGGATCGCGCCGCCCTCCGCGCGTGTGCCGCCCTCCGTGGGGGCGGCGCGTTCCGCGACGCGGACCACGTCCGCGGGCGAGGTCACCTTGGGCAGGCGCAGGCCGGAGAGGCCCGGGAGCGCCGTGAGTGCCTTGAGATCGGCCTCCAGCCAGGGACCGTCCAGGGCGTTCACGCGTACGTGGACCGGGACCGGCTGCCGCTGCGTGAGCCGTTCCGCCGTCGCGGCGCGGGCGTAGTCCTTGCGGTCCGGGGGGACCGCGTCCTCCAGGTCGATCAGGACGACGTCCGCCCCGCAGGCGAGGGCCTTGCCCACCACCTCGGGTCGGTCGCCGGGCGCGTACAGCCAGGTGAGCGGGAAGGACTCCGCGGTCACAGGGCGCCTTCCGATCTCAGCGCGGTGATCTCGGCTTCCGCCAGGCCCAGTTCGGTCAGTACCGCCTCCGTGTCCGCGCCGTGCGGACGGCCCGCCCAGCGGATCGCGCCGGGGGTGGAGGAGAGCCGGAAGAGGATGTTCTGCATCCGGAGCGGGCCCAGTTCGGGGTCGTCGGGGATCGTGGTGACCGTGTCCAGCGCGGCGTACTGCGGATCCGTCATCACGTCCCGCACATCCTGGATGGGGGCCACCGCCGCCTCCGCCTTCTCGAACGCCTCCAGGACCTCGGTGCGGGTGTGGCGGGCGATCCAGGCACCCACCGCCTCGTCCAGGACGTCCGTGTGGCGGGCCCGGTCCGCGCCCGTCGCGAACCACGGCTCGGCGATCAGCTCCGGGCGGCCCACCAGGATCATCAACCGTTCCGCGATCGACTGCGCGGACGTGGAGACCGCGACCCACGAACCGTCCGCCGTGCGGTACGTGTTGCGGGGCGCGTTGTTCGCGGAACGGTTGCCGGTGCGCGGCTGCACGTGGCCGAGCTGGTCGTACCAGATCGGCTGCGGGCCGAGGACCGTGAGGATCGGCTCGATGATCGCCATGTCGATCACCTGGCCCGCACCGGTGCGGTCGCGGGCGGCGAGGGCCGTCATCACCGCGTAGGCGGTCGCGAGGCCCGCGATCGAGTCGGCCAGGCCGAAGGGCGGGAGCACCGGGGGCGCGTCCGGCTCGCCCGTGATCGCCGCGAAGCCGCTCATCGCCTCCGCGAGCGTGCCGAAGCCGGGGCGGCGCGCGTACGGGCCGAACTGGCCGAAGCCGGTGACCCGGGCGAGGACGAGCCGGGGGTTCGCGGCCGACAGCTCCTCCCATCCCAGGTCCCACTTCTCCAGCGTGCCGGGGCGGAAGTTCTCGATGATCACGTCGGTCGTCGCGGCGAGGCGCAGCAGGGTCGTGCGGCCGCCGGGCCGGGACAGGTCCAGGGTCATCGTGCGCTTGTTGCGGCCGAGGAGCTTCCACCACAGGCCCACGCCGTCCTTCGACGGGCCGTGGCCGCGGGAGGGATCCGGTTTCGCCGGGTGCTCGACCTTGATCACCTCGGCGCCGAAGTCGCCGAGCATGGTGGCGGCGATCGGTCCGGCGAAGAGGGTCGCGAGGTCGACGACGCGCAGACCGGTGAGCGGGGCGGCGGTGTCGGGCGGCGTACTCATGAGGGCTGCCCGTCGGTCGCGCCGCCGGGTGCCGTACGGACGTCCCGTCCCGTCACGGGCTGCCCGCGCCGCGGTGCCTCGGTGACGTACGCGACCAGGTCCGGGTTCGTGCTGCGGAGCACGGCGATGTGGGTCATGGGCGGTGGGCCTCCCGGTGTGTGAGGTGGGCGAGGGTGTCGAAGCCGACGCCGTTGAAGTCGGCCACGGAGGTGGCGAGTCGGTTCTTGAGGGGGGTGGTCCAGCGGTCGGGGAGGGCGGTCGGGCGGCCGGCCAGCAGACCGGCGATGCCGCCTGCCGTCGCGCCGTTCGAGTCGGTGTCCCAGCCGCCCGCCACGGCGCGGCAGACGGAGCCGCTGAAGTCGCCGTCCGCGTGGGTGAGGGCGGCGGCGATCAGGGCGGTGTTGGGGACGGCGTGGACCCAGTGGTAGCCGCGGTGGGTGGCGTGCAGTTCGTCGACGACCGTGTCGAAGTCCTCTGTGGTGGCGGCCAGGTGGACCGCGTGACGGACGGCCCTGGCCAGCCGGGAGTGCGGCGGGACGACGGTGAGGCCGGTGCGCAGGCAGTGGTGGATGCCGTGGTGGCCGGTGGCGGCCTCGGCGATGGTGGCGGCCGTGAACATCGCCGCGTAGACGCCGTTCGCGGTGTGGGTGAGGGTGGCGTCGCGGTGGGCCTGGGCCGCGGCGGCCGCCGGGTCTCCCGGGTTGGTCCAGCCGTGCACGTCCGCGCGGATCAGGGCGCCGATCCACTCGCGGAACGGGTTGCGGTGGCGGGCCGTGCGCGGGGGCTCGATGCCGTCGAGGAGGTTGCGGTACGCGATGCGCTCCGCGGTGAACGTGCGGCCGGCGGGGAGTTCGTCGAGCCAGAGGCGGGCGACTTCGGCGGTGCTGAAGCCCTTGCCGTGGCGCTGGAGCAACAGGATGTTCAGGAGGGGGTAGTTGAGGTCGTCGTCCTCCGGCATGCCGTCGATGTTCTCGGCGAGGGAGGTGGTTGCCGAGCGGCGGTTCCAGGGGTGGGCCGCGGCGAGTTCCGGGGGGAGGCCGCGGGCCGTGAACCAGGTGTGCAGGGGCCAGTTGCCGGTGGCCCGGGCGAGCCGGCGGATGCCGTCGAGGGGGAGCTTCTCCACCGGCTTGCCCAGGAGGCAGCCGGCCGCTCTGCCCAGCCAGGCGGCTTCCAGACGGTCGTGGGCCGGTGGCGTGGCGGGGGAGGGCTGGGGCCGCGACGGCCACTTCGGGCAGCGGGCCCTGATGTTCGCCAGGTCCGTCGGCTCCTGGTCCGCCAGCCGGCTCGGCAGGTCCGCCAGTTCGGCCAGCAGGTCCTCGGCCAGTATCCGCAGGTACGGCGAGACCGGTCCCCGCGACGCGCCCGCCCGTTCCGGGGCCTTTTGGCCGCCCGCCGCCCGCCAGCGGGCCGCGATCGCGTACGGTTCGCGGCCGTCCTGGGCCGCCTGGTGGAGTTCGTGGCCGAGCAGGTCCTCGGGCTGGACCCAGGTCAGCCGGAGCGCGCTCACCGCCGGTCCGCCAGCGTCGCGTACGCCGACTCGTGGGCCCGGCGGCGGCGGACGTCCCGTTCGAAGATCTCGCGGGTGACCTCCGTGAGGGTCCGCGCCGGGGCGTGCAGGTCGAGGCGGCTCGCCCGCGCCACCGTCTTCGCCCAGTCGTGCGGGACGGCCGCGCCCAGCGCGCCCGCGACCGCGCCGGCCATCGTGGCGATGGAGTCGCAGTCCCGGCCGTAGTTGACCGCGCCGAGCACGGCGTGCCGGTAGTCGCCGCCGGCCACCACCAACATGCCGAGGGCCACCGGGAGTTCCTCGATCGCGTGGAGGCGGGAGGGGCGGCGGGCGCCGAGGGAAGGGGTGCGGTAGTCCGGGCCCACGGTGTCGAACGGAGCCACCGCCGCGCGCAGCGGCCCGAGGGCCGACTCGAAGTCCGTGTGCCGGGACGCCGCTTCGCAGACCGCCTCGATCGCCGAGCGGGTGCCGTCCTTCGCCAGCGCCAGGCACGCGGTGACCACCGAGTCCGCCGTCGCGCCCGGTGCGCAGGCCGCCGCGACCGCCGCCGCGAGGACACCGGCCGCCTCCCTGCCGTACGACGACTGGTGCGCGCCCGCGATGTCCAGCGCCTCGGCGTACGCGCCCGCCGGGTTGGCCGCGTTGACCAGGCCGACCGGGGCCATGTACATCGCGGCGCCGCAGTTGACGATGTTGCCGGCGCCGGCCTCACGGGGATCGACGTGGCCGTAGTGCAGGCGGGCCACCAGCCACTTCTCGGCGAGGAAGATCCGTTGGAGGGGGAGGGCCTCGGCCTCCAGTTCCGGGATCCAGCGGGGGGAGGTCATCAGGTCGGGGACGAGGTGCTCGGCGATCGCGTACGCGTCGAGGTGATCGCGGACCGTGGCGTACACACGTACCAGCGCGTGCGTCAGCAAGGTGTCGTCGGTGACGTGCCCGTCGCCCTTGTGGTACGGGGCGATGGGGCGGGCCGTGCGCCAGGCGTCGCCGTTCCAGGGGCCGACGACGCCGTGGACGCGCCCGCCGTGGCGTTCGAGGATCTGCTCGGGCGTGTAGCCCTCGACGGGACCGCCGAGGGCGTCGCCGACCGCGGCCCCGACGAGGGCGCCGGTGATCCGTGCGTCGAGGGGCGGGGTGGACGTCTCGTCGAGGGGCGGCGGAGACGTCTCGCAGAGGGGTGATTTGGGCGTCATGCCCGAATCATCCCCCCGGTGTGGTCAGTTCCGTGGCTCCCAGGAGTTCGGCGAGTTCTACCAGGTCGGTGCCGGTCAGGCGGGGCAGCGCGCAGCCGGAGAGGGTGCGGCAGGCGTCGCGCCAGGCGGCCGGGATCTCCGCGCCGCCGCCGAGCGCGCCGGTCAGCGCGCCCGCCAGCGCCGGGGCCGAGTCCGCGACCCGCGACAGGCAGGCGGCGGCGGGCACGGCCTCGGCGATCCGGCCGCGGGCGGCGGTGGCGAGCGCGAGGGCGACCGGTACGGTCTCCGCCGCGGCGATGCCGTAGCTGTAGACGTGGTCCACGATCTGGTGCTCAAGGAGGGGCACGATGGCGAACGTGCCGTCGCCCGAACGGGCCAGCCGGAGCGCGTGCCGGGCGTTGCGGCCGATCTCCGTCGACTCGGGGAGTTCGGCGAGGGCCGCGTCCGCGCAGGCGTCGACGTCCGCCCCGGCGAGGGCGAGCGCGAGCGCGGCGGCCATGGCGCGGGCGCCGTGCACTCCGTCGCCGTCCTGGGTGTAGCGGGCGTCGAACTCGGCCAGCTCGGCGGCGAGCCGGGGTTCTCCGGGGTGCGCGACGGCCAGGACGCAGGCCCGTACGCAGGCCGCGTCGTCGAAGTAGTGGGGGTTGTCGTGGCCGGTGGCGGGCGGGCGCAGCCCCGGTGGCGAGGTTGCCGAGGCCTGCCCGCACGGAGATCCGGGCGCGCAGCGGGAGCAGCGCGGACTCGACCTCGGGGGCGCGTTCGGCCGCGGCGGCGACCTCGCTGGCGACGGCGTTCCAGGACAGGTCGATGGCCGCGCGCATCCGCCGCTCGTGGCTCAGGTCCCCGAGCACGTTCCCGTCGCCGGCCCGCAGTACCGCCTCCGCCGCGAACGCCGCCCACTCGGCGTCGTCGGACGGGCCGAGCCGCAGTGGCTCCGGCGGCTGATTGAGCGCGATCGGCACGGGGAGGGTGGTGGTCGCGTTCTGCTCGGCGAAGGTGTCCAGCTCACGGGTGAGCCGCCGGGTCCACTCGGGCATGCGTGCGGCCCGGTGCCGGGCGGCGGGCCAGCCGGCGGCGTCCCCCGCGGCGAGGCCCAGGAGGAGGCCTTCGATACGACGGGGGTGCGGTGCGCCGACGGCGCGGATGTCGAGGGCGCGGTCGGCCGCGGGCGCGGGGGGCGGATCGTGCGCCTCCGCCGCCGAGGCCCCCGAGCTCTCACCCGGCTCGTCTCCCACCAGGCCGGGCCTCATCGCTCCACCTCGTCGTCGTCGCCGGCCGGTACGAACGCGTCCGAGGCGAGCACGAAGACGCCCGGATCGGGGCCGGGCCACCGGCGGGGCAGCTCTCGTACGAGTCCGCCCGGCCCCCGTACGAGCCCGTCCGCCTCCTTGCCCCGCCCCCCCAGGCCGCCCAGCCCGCCCAGTCCGTCCAGTCCGGCGAGGCCGGCGAGTCCGCCCAGTCCGGCGAGTCCGGCCGGCCCGTCCAGTCCGTTCCAGCCGGGGGCCAGTACCCCCGCCCCCCACTTCCCCTCGTCCTCCGCGCCCGGTGTCAGCAACTCCGCGATGTCCAGGACGTGGTGGCCCTCCATGGACGGCAGGCAACTGCCGCGCGCCGGGCCGATCGCCGCCGCCCACGCCGCCGGGATCGACGAGGCGCCCCGCGTCGCACCCGCCAGGGCGCCCGCCACCGCCGCCGTCGTGTCGGCGTCCCGCCCCATGTTGACCGCGGTGAGCACCGACTCCGTGAAGTCGCCGTCGGCCGCCGCGTACGCGCCGAACGCGAGGGCGACCGCCTCGGGGGCGAGGTCCGTCCACGGGTAGCCGCCGATCACGACCGCGGAGCGGACCGCGCGTTCGCCGCGATGGGCGACCGCGACCGCCCGGCGCAGCGAGCGGGCCGTCCAGGAGTCTTCGGGGACGACCGCCAGGGCCGAGGCCACCACCGCGATCGTCGGCGCGCCGGCCATCGCCGCCGCCACGCCCGCGGCCACCGCCTGGCCGCCGTAGATTCCCTCGCCGTCGTGGCTCACCGAGCCGTCGATCGCCACCAGCCGGGCCGCTTCGGCGGGGCGGCCCGCCGCGAAGACGCCGAAGGGGGCCGCGCGCATCGCGAGCCCGTCGCTCCACGCGTGCCGGTGCTGGGCCGAGATCGGTGCGGCAAGGCCCCGGCGCAGGTTCTCCAGCGTGCCCCGCTCGCTGAATCCCGCCCCTTTGAACGGCCCCTCGTCCCGGTCGGCGATCCACTGGTGCCAGGCCGCCTCCACATGCGCGACCGTGAGCGCCGAGCCGTGCCGGGCCAGGAGGAGGCCGGAGAAGATCGCGTACTCCGTGTCGTCGGTGCCCGCCGGGTTGTCGGCCACGTACCCCGTGATGCGACCCCAGCGCGCCCGGATCTCGGACGGCTTCATGTTCTCGGCGGGCGCGCCCAGCGCGTCCCCGACGGCGAGGCCGAGCAGCGCGCCGCGCGCCCGTTCACGGAGATCGGCGGCGTCTCCGGGCGCCGGGACCGAGGGAATGCAGGCGATGGAAGCCATGGGTGCCTCTCCTCTCAGGGCACGGACCCCCTTTGCGGATCTGTGCCACCTGAGGGGCGGAGCAGAGCCTCAGGCGCCCCAGAGTCACCCGGTCGACATCTGTGCAGGGCCCTCCACGAATGAGCATTGAAGGGTAAAAGCGCAGGTTAGCGCAGCCTTTCCTTGCTGGCGGGAAGGAATGGAGCGGCGTACTTTCGTAGTTGTCAAAAAGTGGAAACAGTCCAATCAACACCCTGGGGGACCGGGCCATGGCCATCATCGAGACCGAGGCGACGCTGCACGAGGCGCACCGCGACAACCACACCCACCGCGATGTCAACGGTGGCTGGCTGCGCCCCGCCGTCTTCGGCGCGATGGACGGCCTCGTCTCCAACCTGGCCCTGATGACCGGCGTCGCCGGCGGCTCGGTCGGCCAGCAGACCATAGTCATCACCGGGCTCGCGGGCCTGGCCGCCGGCGCCTTCTCCATGGCGGCCGGCGAGTACACCTCCGTCGCCTCGCAGCGCGAGCTGGTCGAGGCCGAACTCGACGTCGAGCGGCGGGAGTTGCGGAAGCACCCGAAGGACGAGGAAGCGGAGCTGGCCGCGCTCTACGCGGCGCGTGGCGTCGAGCCCGAGCTGGCCCGGGAGGTCGCCCGGCAGCTGTCCCGGGATCCGGAGCAGGCGCTCGAGATCCACGCGCGCGAAGAGCTGGGCATCGACCCGGGCGACCTTCCCTCACCGGCCGTCGCCGCCGTGTCGAGCTTCGGCTCCTTCGCGCTCGGCGCCCTCCTGCCCGTACTGCCGTATCTGCTCGGCGCGAGCGCCCTGTGGCCCGCGCTGCTGCTCGCCCTCATCGGGCTCTTCGCGTGCGGCGCGGTCGTGGCCAGGGTGACGGCGCGATCCTGGTGGTACAGCGGGCTGCGCCAGCTCGCCCTGGGAGGAGCCGCGGCGGGTGTGACGTACGTCCTGGGCAGTCTCATCGGCGCGGCCGTAGGATGACTGGCGCAGCTTTTTATGCGAGGGACCGTATAAATAGCCGTTACTCGGCGGTTTCGAATGCTTAACCACCGGGCATGAGCCGTAAGCGCCGCGGGCAATGAGGCCTGCGCCGCACTCAGCCGCGGCGGGCGACGTTGCCTGCCGCGCTCCGGGCCGACGGTCACTGATCTGTCCGCTTAGGTCCTCAATCTTCATCAATCTTCATCACCGTGCGCGGAACTCGTGCCGCAGCCCGGCGATGCCCTCGCCGCCAGCCACGGCGTCCGCATGTTGGAACGAAGTATCCGGTTCCCGAGAATCGCTCCATCATGTAACCTGCACGAAATTTTGCACTCCACAGCAGAGGGCCAACGTCGTCCCTCGGCACATGCATATGCCACGACGACGACGGGAGAGCCGATGCGTACGCCGCGCCAGCCGTCCCAGCACTCCACGAATGGCCAGAAGTGGTCCTTCATGGATGCTCGCCCTGCTGCGCAGGGTATGTACGACCCCCGCAACGAGCACGACGCCTGTGGCGTCGGTTTCGTGGCCACCCTCACCGGCGAGGCGAGCCACGCGCTGGTCGAGCAGGCGCTCACGGTGCTGCGCAACCTGGAGCACCGCGGTGCGACCGGCTCCGAACCCGACTCCGGCGACGGCGCGGGCATCCTGTCCCAGGTTCCCGACGCCTTCCTCCGGGAGGTGGCCGGTTTTGAACTGCCCGCCGCCGGTGCGTACGCGGTCGGCATCGCCTTCCTGCCCGAGGACGGCACGGACGAGGCCGTCTCACAGATCGAGACGATCGCCGGCGACGAGGGCCTGACGGTCCTCGGCTGGCGCGAGGTCCCGGTCGCCCCCGAGCTCCTCGGCGCCACCGCCCGCTCCACGATGCCCGCCTTCCGCCAGATCTTCGTGAGCGACGGACAGTCGCAGGGCATCGACCTGGACCGCAGGGCGTTCGTGCTGCGCAAGCGCGCCGAGCGCGAGGCCGGCGTCTACTTCCCGTCGCTGTCCGCCCGCACCATCGTCTACAAGGGCATGCTGACCACCGGCCAGCTGGAGCCCTTCTTCCCGGACCTGTCCGACCGCCGCTTCGCCTCCGCGATCGCGCTCGTGCACTCCCGGTTCTCCACGAACACCTTCCCGAGCTGGCCGCTCGCCCACCCGTACCGCTTCGTCGCGCACAACGGCGAGATCAACACGGTCAAGGGCAACCGCAACTGGATGGCGGCCCGCGAGTCCCAGCTCGTCTCCGAGAAGTTCGGCTCCGCCGGCAGCGGGGCCAAGGGACTGGAGCGGATCTTCCCGGTCTGCACGCCCGACGCCTCCGACTCGGCGTCCTTCGACGAGGTCCTTGAGCTGCTGCACCTCGGCGGCCGGTCCCTCCCGCACTCCGTGCTGATGATGATCCCGGAGGCGTGGGAGAACCACGACTCCATGGACGCGGCCCGCCGCGCCTTCTACCAGTTCCACGCCACGATGATGGAGCCCTGGGACGGCCCGGCCTGCGTCACCTTCACCGACGGCACCCAGGTCGGCGCGGTCCTCGACCGCAACGGTCTGCGCCCCGGCCGCTACTGGGTCACCGACGAGGGCCTGGTCGTCCTCGGCTCCGAGGTCGGCGTCCTCGACATCGACCCCGCCAGGGTCGTCCGCAAGGGCCGGCTTCAGCCGGGCCGGATGTTCCTCGTCGACACCGCCGAGCACCGCATCATCGAGGACGACGAGATCAAGGCCGGCCTCGCCGCCGAGAAGCCCTACGCCGACTGGCTGGAGGCCGGCGAGATCGAGCTGGAGGACCTCCCCGAGCGTGAGCACATCGTGCACACCCACGCCTCGGTCACCCGCCGCCAGCAGACCTTCGGCTACACCGAGGAGGAGCTGCGCGTCATCCTCGCGCCGATGGCCAAGGCCGGTGCCGAGCCGATCGGCTCGATGGGCACGGACTCGCCGATCGCCGCGCTGTCGGAGCGCCCGCGTCTGCTCTTCGACTACTTCACCCAGCTGTTCGCGCAGGTCACCAACCCGCCGCTGGACGCGATCCGCGAGGAACTCGTCACGTCCCTGCGCTCCTCCCTCGGCCCGCAGGGCAACCTGCTGGAGCCGACGGCCGCGTCCTGTCGTAGCGTCACCCTGCCTTTCCCGGTGATCGACAACGACGAGCTGGCCAAGCTCATCCACATCAACGCCGACGGCGACATGCCCGGCATGAAGGCCGCGACCCTGTCCGGCCTGTACCGGGTCTCCGGCGGCGGCGAGTCCCTCGCCGCGCGCATCGAGGAGATCTGCTCCGAGGCCGACGCCGCCATCGAGAACGGCGCCCGGCTGATCGTCCTGTCGGACCGCCACTCCGACGCCGAGCACGCGCCGATCCCGTCGCTGCTGCTCACCGCGGCCGTCCACCACCACCTCATCCGCACCAAGCAGCGCACCCAGGTGGGTCTGCTCGTCGAGGCCGGTGACGTCCGCGAGGTCCACCACGTCGCCCTGCTCATCGGCTTCGGCGCCGCGGCCGTCAACCCGTACCTCGCGATGGAGTCCGTGGAGGACCTCGTCCGCGCCGGTACGTTCCTGTCGGACATCGAGGCCGAGCAGGCCATCCGCAACCTGATCTACGCGCTGGGCAAGGGCGTCCTCAAGGTCATGTCCAAGATGGGCATCTCCACCGTCGCCTCCTACCGCGGCGCGCAGGTCTTCGAAGCGGTCGGTCTGGACGAGGAGTTCGTCAACAAGTACTTCAGCGGCACGGCGACGAAGATCGGCGGCGCCGGTCTCGACGTCATCGCCAAGGAGGTCGCCGCCCGCCACGCCAAGGCCTACCCGGCCTCCGGCATCGCGCCCGCGCACCGCGCCCTCGACATAGGCGGCGAGTACCAGTGGCGCCGCGAGGGCGAGCCGCACCTGTTCGACCCGGAGACGGTCTTCCGCCTCCAGCACTCCACGCGCTCGGGCAAGTACGACATCTTCAAGAAGTACACGGACCGGGTGAACGAGCAGTCCGAGCGCCTGATGACGCTGCGCGGCCTGTTCGGCTTCAAGTCGGGCCGCGAGCCGATCTCCCTCGACGAGGTCGAGCCGGTCAGCGAGATCGTCAAGCGGTTCTCGACCGGCGCCATGTCGTACGGCTCGATCTCCCGCGAGGCGCACGAGACCCTCGCCATCGCCATGAACCAGCTGGGCGGCAAGTCCAACACCGGTGAGGGCGGCGAGGACGCGGACCGCCTGTACGACCCGGCGCGCCGCTCGGCCATCAAGCAGGTCGCCTCCGGCCGCTTCGGTGTGACCTCCGAGTACCTGGTCAACGCGGACGACATCCAGATCAAGATGGCCCAGGGCGCCAAGCCCGGCGAGGGCGGTCAGCTGCCCGGCCACAAGGTGTACCCCTGGATCGCCAGCACCCGTCACTCGACCCCGGGTGTCGGCCTGATCTCCCCGCCGCCGCACCACGACATCTACTCCATCGAGGACCTGGCCCAGCTGATCCACGACCTGAAGAACGCGAACCCGCAGGCGCGGATTCACGTGAAGCTGGTCTCCGAGGTCGGCGTCGGCACGGTCGCCGCGGGTGTCTCCAAGGCCCACGCGGACGTCGTACTGATCTCCGGTCACGACGGTGGTACGGGCGCGTCGCCGCTGACGTCGCTCAAGCACGCCGGCGGTCCCTGGGAGCTGGGCCTCGCCGAGACCCAGCAGACGCTGCTGCTCAACGGCCTGCGCGACCGCATCGTCGTCCAGACCGACGGCCAGCTGAAGACCGGCCGTGACGTCGTCATCGCCGCGCTGCTCGGCGCCGAGGAGTTCGGTTTCGCGACCGCGCCGCTCGTCGTCTCCGGGTGCGTCATGATGCGCGTCTGCCACCTGGACACCTGCCCGGTCGGCATCGCCACCCAGAACCCGGTGCTCCGCGACCGGTTCACCGGCAAGGCCGAGTACGTCGTGAACTTCTTCAAGTTCATCGCCGAAGAGGTCCGCGAGATCCTCGCCGAGCTGGGCTTCCGCTCCATCGAGGAGGCCGTCGGCCACGCCGAGGCGCTCGACGTGGCCCGCGCGATCGAGCACTGGAAGGCGCAGGGCCTGGACCTGGCTCCGCTCTTCTACGTGCCCGAGCTGCCCGAGGGCGCGGCGCTCCACCAGGTCATCCAGCAGGACCACGGCCTGGAGAAGGCGCTCGACAACGAGCTGATCAAGCTCGCCGCCGACGCCCTGGCCGCGAACAGCGTGACCGACGCCCAGCCGGTCCGCGCCCAGGTCGCGATCCGCAACATCAACCGCACGGTCGGCACCATGCTCGGCCACGAGGTGACGAAGAAGTTCGGCGGCGCGGGTCTGCCCGACGACACCATCGACATCACCTTCACCGGCTCGGCGGGCCAGTCGTTCGGCGCGTTCCTGCCGCGCGGTGTCACGCTGCGCCTGGAGGGCGACGCCAACGACTACGTGGGCAAGGGCCTCTCCGGCGGCCGCGTGATCGTCCGTCCCGACCGGGGCGCCGACCACCTCGCCGAGTACTCGACGATCGCGGGCAACACCATCGCGTACGGCGCGACCGGCGGCGAGCTGTTCCTGCGCGGTCGTACGGGTGAGCGGTTCTGCGTCCGCAACTCCGGCGCGACGGTCGTGTCCGAGGGCGTGGGCGACCACGGCTGCGAGTACATGACCGGTGGCCGCGCGGTGGTCCTCGGCGAGACGGGCCGTAACTTCGCGGCCGGCATGTCCGGCGGCGTCGCGTACGTCATCGACCTCGACCGCGACAACGTCAACGTCGGCAACGCCGGCGCCGTCGAGGAGCTGACCGAGGACGACAAGCAGTGGCTGCACGACGTGGTGCGCCGCCACGCCGAGGAGACCGGCTCCACGGTCGCCGAGAAGCTCCTCGCCGAGTGGTCCGTCTCCGCGCAGCGCTTCAGCAAGATCATCCCCAGCACGTACAAGGCAGTGCTCGCCGCCAAGGACGCCGCCGAGCGAGCCGGTCTCACCGAGACCGAGATCACCGAGAAGATGATGGAGGCGGCGACCAATGGCTGATCCCAAGGGCTTCCTTACGCACGGCCGCGAGGTCGCCAGGACCCGTCCGGTCGAGGAGCGGGTCAAGGACTGGAACGAGGTCTACGTCCCCGGCTCGCTGCTGCCGATCATCTCGAAGCAGGCCGGCCGCTGCATGGACTGCGGCATCCCGTTCTGCCACAACGGCTGTCCGCTCGGGAACCTGATCCCCGAGTGGAACGACTACGCCTACCGCGAGGACTGGACCTCCGCGTCCGAGCGGCTGCACGCCACGAACAACTTCCCGGAGTTCACGGGCCGCCTGTGCCCCGCTCCGTGCGAGTCGGCGTGCGTGCTGGGCATCAACCAGCCCGCGGTGACCATCAAGAACGTCGAGGTCTCCATCATCGACAAGGCGTGGGACACCGGCGACGTCAAGCCGCAGGCCCCCGAGCGCCTGTCGGGCAAGACGGTCGCGGTCGTCGGGTCCGGCCCCGCCGGTCTCGCCGCCGCCCAGCAGCTGACCCGGGCCGGTCACACGGTCGCGGTGTACGAGCGCGCGGACCGCATCGGCGGCCTCCTGCGCTACGGCATCCCCGAGTTCAAGATGGAGAAGCGGCACATCAACCGCCGTATCGAGCAGATGCGCGCGGAGGGCACCAAGTTCCGCACGGGTGTCGAGATCGGCCGCGACATCGACGCCGCGAAGCTGCGCAGGCGCTACGACGCGGTGGTCGTCGCCGCGGGGTCCACGACCGCCCGTGACCTCCCGGTCCCCGGCCGTGAGCTCAAGGGCGTCTACCAGGCGATGGAGTACCTGCCCCTGGCCAACAAGGTGCAGGAGGGCGACTTCGTGGCCCCGCCGATCACCGCCGAGGGCAAGCACGTCGTCGTGATCGGCGGCGGTGACACGGGCGCGGACTGCGTGGGCACCGCCCACCGTCAGGGCGCGGCCTCGGTCACGCAGCTGGAGATCCTGGCGAAGCCGGGCGAGGAGCGCGCCGCGCACCAGCCCTGGCCGACGTTCCCGATGCTCTACAAGGTCACCTCCGCGCACGAGGAGGGCGGCGAGCGGGTCTACTCCGTCAGCACCACCCACTTCGAGGGCGACGAGGACGGCAACGTCCAGTGGCTGCACCTGGTCGAGGTCGAGTTCGTCGACGGCAAGCTGACCCAGAAGCCGGGCACGGAGCGCAGGATCCCGGCGCAGCTGGTGACGCTGGCGATGGGCTTCACGGGCACGGACCAGGACAACGGACTGGTCACCCAGTTCGGCCTGGGCCTCGACGAGCGCGGCAACATCGCGCGCGACGCGGACTTCCAGACCAACGTCCCCGGTGTCTTCGTCGCGGGCGACGCGGGCCGCGGCCAGTCCCTGATCGTCTGGGCCATCGCGGAGGGCCGCTCGGCCGCCAAGGGCGTCGACCGCTTCCTCACCGGCGCGAGCGAACTGCCGGCGCCGATCCGTCCCACGGACCGCTCGCTGATGGTCTGACGGCCCCGAACGTGACCTGAGGGTCACGCACATACGTCCCGCACAAAGGCGTGCGGAACACAGACGGCGCCTGCCCGCCAGTCCCCGACCGGACGACTGGGCAGGCGCCGCCGCATGTCCGCGAGGTGAACCGGGACCTGCCAGGTCAGGGGGCGTACGGAGGCATCACGGCACCCGGTACCGCTCCCCGTACACCCGCCACTCCAGCGGCGTGCGCAGGTCCAGGTTGCCGTCGTACAGGAACCGCCGCTGGGCCGTGTCGATGCGGGTCGTGTCGTGGTGGGACTTCTCGGACTTCATCACCGTGCGGCGCACGTCCAGGAAGGCGTCCAGGTACCTCGTCTCGGAGCCGCCCTCCGCGGGGGTGTCCGCCTCCCGCAGGGCCCGGGCGCGGATGCCCTGGAGACTGTGCGGGTCGGTGCCCGGGCCGTGGACGACCATCGCGTCGTAGTAGATGAACTGGCCGAGCGCGCCCAGGCCGTCGTGCCGGGCGAGACGGACGGCCGGGTCGAAGTAGACGCGGTCGCGTTCCGCGTCCTGGGCCGCGCGGAAGGCCGCGACGCCGGCCTCCGCCCGCCACGCCGCCGTGAACGCCCGGCCCAGGCCCGCGTGGGAGTCCGTGCCGTCCACCGCGCGCAGCGCGGGAAGGAAGCGGGCCAGGCCGTTGCCGGGGTGGTCCTTCGTGTAGCGCTCGACCAGGGTGAGCAGATCGTGCGTGCCGGTGCAGAAGCCGATGACGCCCGCCGTGTAGCCCCGGCCGTCACCGATGTCCTCGACGTAGCCGTAGGCGCTGCGCCAGTCCAGGGTGGAGTTCTCCGCGCTCGCCACGATCTCCTGCGCCAGCTCCTTCTTGGCGGGGGCGTTCAGGCCCTGCGCGCTCGCGGAGGACTGCCGCGACGGGGGCTTGGGGCTCTCGGTCCTGTCCGGGTCCGAGGGCGCGAGGCCGAAGAGGTAGACCGCCGTCGCCGCGGCGACGGCGGCGGGGACGGCCGTGAGCAGCAGGAGAGCGGCACGTTTCATGGCGTTCAGCGTACGGGCGCGGGTATCCGCTCAGCCCGTCAGCCCGTCAGCCCGGACACCTTCCCCACCGTCAGGACCAGCAGGAGCGCCAGCAGGCCCACGCACGCGGCCGCCTGGAGCAGACCGCGCCGGGGGCCGCGCGGTACGTACGCGTACGCCAGCGTGACCAGGCCGCCCGCCAGCAGTCCGCCGAGGTGGCCCTGCCAGGACGTGAGGCCCGCCGAGATCAGCAGCCACAGCAGCAGACCCGCGATGAAGCGGTTGACGGCGCGCATGTCGGCGCCCAGGCGGCGGGCCATCACGTAGTACGCGGCGCCCAGACCGAAGATCGCCCCCGAGGCGCCGACCGTGGGGGTGTCGGGCGCGATCAGCAGCACCAGCACCGAGCCGCCGAGCGCCGACAGCAGATAGAGGGCGAGGAAGCGGACACGGCCGAGCTGGGCCTCCACCACCCGGCCCAGGTTCCACAGCGACACCATGTTCATCACGATGTGCAGGATCCCGAACGTGCCCTCGGTGGGCGGCAGATGCAGGAACGCGCCGGTCAGCAGCCGCTCCCACTCCCCGCCCACGACACCCTCCGCGTGGAAGGACGAGGGGTACGGGTCCTGCCACAGGTAGTGCCCGCCGTCCGGCCCGGCAAGACCCGCGCCCAGCATCTGGAACCGGTCCACGAGCGCCGGCCGCAGCACCTCGCCCAGGTAGGCCAGCACATTGAGGCCGATCAGTACGTACGTCACCAGGGGGGCCGTCGTGATCCGCCCGCCGAAGGCCGTGCGGGCCTGCCGTACCGACCGCGCGCCTTCCTTCACGCACTCCACGCATTGATGACCGACGGACGCCTCCCGCATGCAGTCCGGGCAGATGTACCGGTCGCACCGGATGCAGCGGACGTGCGACTCCACCTTGGGATGGCGGTAGCAGGTGGTGACAGCGGAGTCGGCGGACTCAGGTGACTCGGGGGAGTCCGGGGTCTCGGGTGACTCCGGGGACTTGGGTTCCACAGCCGGCTCCTCGAAGGGGTGCGGACGGACGATGAGCCGGTGGGGGTCGGCGGCGAACAAAATAGCGAACTCCGGGGACAGTGATCGACGAGGGGCAGCTGTGACATACCCTCGGCACTCCCGTCACCGCCCTGAAGGGAGCCCGCATGGCCGCGATCAGCCTCGCCAAGGTGGAGGAGACCGCGCCCGCGCTGGTCAGCCTGTACAAGAGCGCCGGGGTGTCCCTGCACAAGCACGGCCTTGACGGTCAGCGGGCCGCCGTCTATCTCGTGGTCGACTACTCGGGGTCGATGAGGCCGTATTACAAGGACGGCAGTGTGCAGGCGCTCACCGACCGGGTGCTCGGTCTGTCGGCGCACCTCGACGACGACGGGACCGTGCCGGTCGTCTTCTTCTCCACGGACATCGATGCCGTCACGGACATCGCGCTCGCCGACCACCAGGGCCACATCGAGCTGATCGTGGCCGGACTCGGACACATGGGCAAGACCAGCTATCACCTGGCCATGGACGCCGTCATCGACCACTACCTCGACAGCGGTTCCAAGGACCCCGCCTTCGTCGTCTTCCAGACGGACGGTGGGCCCACCAGCAAGCCGGCCGCCGAACGGTACTTGTGCAAGGCCGCCGAGCTGCCCCTGTTCTGGCAGTTCATCGGGTTCGGGGACCCGGGAAGCCGACAGTTCGAATTCCTGCGCAAGCTGGACGAGTTGGCGGTTCCGCACAAGCGGGTGGTGGACAACGCCGGGTTCTTCCACGCCGGTACGGATCCGCGGAAGGTGTCCGACGGCGAGCTGTACGACCGACTGGTGGGCGAGTTCCCCCAGTGGCTGGCGGCCGCCCGCACCCACGGGATCGTCCGGTGACCGTCCTGCTTCCCGCCGCCGAACGCGTGGCCGTGGCCTGGAAGAACGGCGGCGGGGTGACCCGCGAGATCGCCGCCGCGCCGCCCGGTGCGGACATGGCCGCCTTCGCCTGGCGCGTCAGCCTCGCCGAGGTCGCCGCGGACGGGCCGTTCTCCGCGTTTCCCGAGGTGGAGCGGACCCTCACCCTCGTCGAGGGCGCCGGCATGGACCTGACGGTGGGCGGGCGGCGGCGGCTCGTCGACACGCGGTACGTGCCCCAGGACTTCCCCGGTGACGTGCCCACCGACTGCCGGCTGCTCGGCGGCCCCGTCGTGAACCTCAACGTGATGTGGCGCAGGGGCGGCGCGGCCCCGACCGTCGCCGTCGTACGCGGCCGGCTGCGCCTGCCCGCGGCGCCCGCCCTGGTGGTCGCCCTCGACGGGGGCGCGGACCTGGCCGGGGTGCGGCTCGGCCGCTACGACGCCCTGTTGCTGACCGGCGAGGACACCGTGCTGCACGCACACGGGCCGACGGCGGTCGTCGGACTCACCCCCGCCCGGGGGCTCGCGGCCCTCACGCACGACGAGCGGCACTGAGGACATCGGCACTGAGGACGTCGGCCCGGCACTCGGCCGGCGAGCCCCACGCCGTGCGCAGCGCACGGGCCTTGGTCAGCCACAGGGAGAGGTCGTACTCGGCGGTGTAGCCGATCGCGCCGTGCAGCTGGAGCGCGGTGCGGGCGGTCGCGTACGCCGCCTCGCAGGCCGCGGCCTTGGCGGCGGCCACGTCCCGGGGAGCCAGTGTCACCGCGGCTCCGAAGAGCAGCGGGCGCGCGAACTCCAGGGCGGTCTTCGCGTCGGCCAGTCGGTGCTTGACCGCCTGGAACGAACCGGTGGGAACACCGAACTGGACGCGCCGCGTGACATGGGTGACCGTGCGGTCGAGGAGGGCGAGACCGACGCCGAGGGCCTGGGCGGCGGTGGCGAGGCGGGCCCAGTCGAACGCGTGCCCCGGCACCCGCGAGGAGATCCGTTCGCCGCCGGGCAGGGGCGTGGTGATCCGGCGGCCTGGATCGAGCGACGGCCGTACGTCCGCGACGCCCGGCGCGAGCCACAACTCCCCGCCCCGCACGGCGAGCACGACGTCCGCGGCGTCCCCGTCCAGCGCGTACGGAGCGCCCACCGTGGCCACGGTCTCGCCCGCCGCCAGCCCCGGAAGCAGCCGCTTGGCCGGACCCGGCTCGGGCAGCGCGGCCAGCAGCGCCGCCGCCAGCACCGTCTCCACCACCGGACCCGGCACCGCATGCCGCCCCAGCTCCACGAACGCCACGGCCAGGTCCACCGGCAGCGGACCCATGCCCTCGTACGCCTCGGGCACCGCCGGCGCGAAGACGCCCGCCTCCGCGATCCGGGACCACAGGGCGCGCCGGGCCGTGTGGTCGCCGCGGATGACCGAGGGGGTGTCGGCGGCCGTCAGCATCGCGTCCAGGGAGCGGGCGAAGTCCCGCTGCTGCGGCGACAGCAGAAAACGCATCAGCGGCGCCCCTTCGGCAGGCCGAGCAGACGCTCGGCGACGATGTCGCGCTGGATTTCGTTCGTGCCCGCGTAGATGGGGCCTGCCAGGGCGAAGACATAGCCCTCCGCCCAGTCGGTGTCCGCGAGCTCCCCGTCCCGGCCGAGGAGATCGAGGGCCGTCTCGTGCAGCGCGATGTCGTACTCGGACCAGAAGACCTTGTTCAGGCTGGACTCCGGGCCGATGGGCTCGCCGTCCAGGAACCGGGCCGCGGCCGCGTAGGCGAACAGCTGGTAGGCGCGGGCGCCGATCACCGCGTCCGCCACCCGCTCACGCTCCTGCGACGGGCTGCCCCGCCCGCGCCAGAGCTCCACCAGCCGGTCGGCGGCGGCGAGGAAGCGGCCGGGGGAGCGGAGGGTGAGGCCCCGTTCGTTGCCCGCCGCGGACATCGCGATCCGCCAGCCCTGCCCCGGCTCGCCGATCACGTCCTCGTCGGGGACGAACACGTCGTCCAGGAAGATGTCGGCGAAGGCCGGTTTGCCGTCCAGGCGCCCGATCGGGCGGACCGTGACGCCCGGGGCACGCAGGTCGAACATCAGATACGTGAGGCCCTGATGGGGCTTCGGGGTGCGCGGCTCGCTGCGGAAGAGGCCGAACGCGCGATCCGCGAACGCCGCCCGCGACGACCACGTCTTCTGCCCGTTCACCAGCCAGCCGCCCTCGGTGCGCACGGCCTTCGAGGTGAGCGAGGCGAGATCCGAGCCCGCCCCGGGCTCGGACCACGCCTGCGCCCAGATCACCTCGCCGGTGGCCATCGGCGGCAGCACACGCGCGCGTTGCTCCTCGGTGCCGTGGTCGAAGAGCGTGGGGGCGAGGAGGCTGATGCCGTTCTGGCCGACGCGGCCCGGCGCGCCCGCCGCGTAGTACTCCTCCTCGAACACCAGCCACCGCAGGAGCCCGGCGTCCCGCCCGCCGTACGCGGCCGGCCACGACACCACCGACCAGCGGTCCGCGGCCAGCTCCGCCTCCCACGCGCGGTGCGCCCCGAAGCCCTCCTCGGTCTCCAGGGAGGGCAGCGGGACGGCCGGAACGTGCGCGGCGAGCCAGGCCCGGGCCTCGGTACGGAACGCCTCGTCGGCGGGGGAGTGCGTCAGGTCCACGGGCGGCACCCTTCGGAAACGGCCTTCCCTAACAAGTGTTTGGTAGGTTAGCGTGGGGCCATGACAGACGTCGAGGCCCCGGTGTACGTGTCCGGGCACGGCCTGCTCCAGGGGCGCACGGCCGTCGTCACGGCGGCGGCGGGCGCGGGGATCGGCGGGGCGACCGCCCGCCGGTTCCTGGAGGAGGGCGCGCGCGTACTGATCAGCGACGCGCACACCCGGCGCCTCAAGGAGTACGAGGCGGAGCTGGCCCGGGAGTTCGAGGGCGCGGCCGTCGCCGCGCTGCCGTGCGACGTGACGGACGAGGACCAGGTGCGGGCCCTCTTCGACACAGCCGTCCGACTGCACGGCGGACTCGACATAGTCGTCAACAACGCCGGTCTGGGCGGCACTTCGGACCTGGTCGACATGACGGACGAGCAGTGGTCGAACGTACTCGACGTCACGCTGAACGGGACGTTCCGGTGCACCCGCGCGGCCCTGCGCCTCCTCAGGGAGCAGCCCGGCGGCGGAGTGATCGTCAACAACGCGTCCGTCGTCGGCTGGCGCGCCCAGGCGGGGCAGGCCCACTACGCGGCGGCGAAGGCGGGCGTGATGGCCCTGACCCGGTGCGCGGCCATGGAGGCGGCCGGGTACGGGGTCCGGGTGAACGCCGTGGCGCCGAGCCTCGCCATGCACCCGCACCTGGTGAAGGTGACGACCCCCGAACTGCTGGAGGAACTGACCGGGCGGGAGGCCTTCGGGCGGTACGCCGAGCCCTGGGAGGTGGCCAACGTGATCGTGTTCCTGGCGTCCGGCTATTCCTCGTACCTGACGGGCGAGGTCGTCTCCGTCAGCAGCCGGCATGCCTAGGGGCAGGTACGAAGGACCACAATGGATCTGTGCCTACCAAGAAGAACCCCCAGGTGACCGCCGCACCGGAGCGCCGCCGCGAACTCCTCGACACCGCAGCCGAGGTCTTCGCCGAGCAGGGCTACAACGCCACCACCGTACGCAAGATCGCGGACCATGCCGGCATGCTCGCGGGCAGCCTCTACTACCACTTCGACTCCAAGGAATCGATGCTGGAGGAGATCCTGCGGACCTTCCTCGACGAGCTCTGGGACGGCTACGACACCGTCCTGGACGCCGAACTCGGGCCGCGCGAAACCCTGGAGGCGCTGGTCACCGAGTCCTTCCGGGAGATCGACCGGCACCGTGCGGCCGTCGCGATCTACCAGAAGGAGTCGAGGCAACTCGTGGCGCAGGAGCGGTTCGCGTTCCTCGCCGAGTCGCAGCGCAGGTTCGAGAAGGCGTGGCTGGCCACGCTGGAGCGCGGGGTCGCCGCCGAGGTGTTCCGGGCCGACCTCGACATCCGGCTCACCTACCGGTTCGTACGCGACACGGTGTGGGTCGCCGCGTCCTGGTACCGGCCCGGTGGACAGCACCGCCCGGAGGAGATCGCCCGGCAGTACCTGTCGATGGTCCTCGACGGGATCGCCGTCCGTACGTCGCCCCTCACGTTGCCCGTCCGTACATAACCCACTGGTGAGTCCGGGGAGTTGCCATGGCCGAGGCCTACATCGTCGAAGCGGTCCGTACGCCCGTCGGGCGGCGCCGGGGAGGGCTGGCCGGGGTGCACCCGGCGGACCTGGGCGCGCACGCGCTGACGGCGCTGGTCGCACGCTCCGGCATCGATCCCGCCGCCGTCGAGGACGTGGTCTTCGGCTGCCTGGACACGGTCGGACCGCAGGCCGGCGACATCGCCCGCACGTGCTGGCTGGCCGCCGGACTGCCCGAGGAGGTGCCGGGCGTGACGGTCGACCGGCAGTGCGGATCCTCCCAGCAGGCCGTGCACTTCGCGGCACAGGCCGTGCTGTCCGGCACGCAGGACCTGGTGGTGGCGGGCGGGGTGCAGAACATGTCGCAGATACCCATCGCCTTCGCCTCCCGGCAGGCCGCCGAGCCGCTCGGGCTGACCCAGGGGCCCTTCGCGGGCAGCGAGGGATGGCGGGCGCGCTACGGGGACCTGCCCGTCAACCAGTTCCACGGCGCCGAACTGATCGCCGCGAAATGGGGGATCACCCGGCGTGACCAGGAGGAGTTCGCGCTGCGCTCGCACCGGCGGGCCGTCCGCGCGAGCGACGAGGGACGCTTCGACCGGGAGACCGTGGCGTACGGGAAGGTCACGGCCGACGAAGGGCCGCGCCGGGACACCTCGCTGGAGAAGATGGCCGCGCTGGCGCCCGTGATCGAGGGCGGCACCATCACCGCCGCCTGTTCCTCGCAGGTCTCCGACGGCGCGGCCGCGATGCTGCTGGCCTCGGAGCGGGCGCTGCGCGAGCACGGGCTGACCCCGCGTGCCCGCGTCCACCATCTGTCCGTGCGGGGCGAGGACCCGATCCGTATGCTGTCGGCGCCGATTCCGGCGACCGCGCACGCCCTGAAGAAGACCGCGCTGGCCATCGACGACATCGACCTCGTCGAGATCAACGAGGCCTTCGCGCCGGTCGTGCTGGCCTGGCTCAAGGAGACGGGCGCCGACCCGGAGAAGGTCAACGTCAACGGCGGCGCGATCGCCCTCGGACATCCGCTCGGCGCCACGGGCGTGCGGCTGATGACCACGCTGCTGCACGAACTGGAGCGCACCGGCGGCCGGTTCGGCCTCCAGACGATGTGCGAGGGCGGCGGCCAGGCGAACGTGACGATCATCGAGCGGCTCTGACGATCACTGAGCGCCCCGTCTCAGGGCGGCTCTGACGATCACCGAGCGGCCCTGAGACGCTCCAGGCCTTTGAGTGTCCGTTCCGCCTCGGCCATGATCCGCTCCACCAGTTCCGCGCACGACGGCAGGTCGTCGATCACCCCGGCGACCTGCCCCGAGGCCATCACCCCCAGATCCGTCCGCCCGTCCACCATTGAGGACCTGAGCAGCATCGGCGTGTTCGCGGCGAGCAGGACCTGGCTCCAGGTCAGTTCCTTGCCGTGCTTCATGGCGAGCCCGTCGCGGATCATCCGGGACCACGTCAGGCCCGACAGCTTCCGGAAGCCCGCCGCCCCGCGCACCGCCCGGACCAGCGCCCTCGTACGGCCAGCGGTCTCCAGGGAGCCGACGAACGGCGTGCGCAGCATGCGGTGCGGCAGGCCGTCCACGGCCGTCGTCACCGTGACGTCCTTGACGGTCGCCGCCAGATACGCCGCCTTCACCGCGTCCGGGACCGTCGAGTCCGAGGTCAGCAGGAACCGGGTGCCCATGGCGACGCCCGCCGCGCCGTACGCCAGCGCGGCGACCAGCCCCCGCCCGTCGTGGAAGCCGCCCGCCGCCACCACGGGCAGGTCGACGGCGTCCACCACCTGCGGCAGCAGTACGCTCGTCGCCACCTCGCCCGTGTGCCCGCCGCCCTCCCCGCCCTGCACGATCACCGCGTCCGCACCCCAGGCGGCCACCTTCTCGGCGTGCCGCCGGGCACCGATGGACGGGATGACGACGACACCCGCGTCCTTCAGCTCGGCGATCAGCTCACGGGAGGGGGCGAGGGCGAACGATGCCACCCGCACCCCTTCCTCCACGATGATCCGCACCCGCTCGCCCGCGTCCCCGGCGTCCGCGCGTAGATTCACCCCGAACGGCGCGTCCGTACGGGACCGCACCTCCCGTACCGCGTCCCGCAGCCGGCCGGGGGTCATGGTCGCGGAGGCCAGAATGCCCAGCGCACCCGCGTTCGCCGTGGCCGAGACCAGACGGGGACCCGCCACCCATCCCATGCCGGTCTGTACGACGGGATGGCGGACCCCGACCAGACGGGTGAGCGCGGTGTCCATCAGGTCCGCACCTCACGGTCGCGGCTGTTGCCCGGGTCGATGACCTCCCGGATCAACCGCAGCTCCGCCGGCGTCGGTTCACGGGTGAACGGCACACCGTCAGGGACCGTCAGCTCGAATCCGGTCGCCGCCCGCACCTGCTCCACCGTGACCCCCGGATGCAGCGAGGCCAGCCGCATCGAGTGGTCGGGGGTCGCGAAATCGAAGACCCCGAGGTCGGACACCACCCGGGGGATGTGGTGGAAACGGGCCGTGCCGGGGTGCTCGGCCGCACGGTCGTAGCCGACGCCGCACACCATGTCGACCCGCTCGACGAACACGCGCTTCGAGTGCCTCGGGATCCAGTAACTGGTCGGATTGTTCAGGGTGTTGACCGGTGCGCCGCGCACCCCGAGCAGCTGTCGCGCGGGGGCGGCCCAGTCGCCGATGCAGGAGATGTTCTGGTTGCCGAAGCGGTCGATCTGGCTCGCGCCCATCATCACGTGCCGCCGGCCGGTCGTGACGAGGGCCAGATGCTGCCGGTACGGCAGCCAGCCCTCCGGTGTGCCGTCCGGGCCGACGAGCAGCGCCTCGCCGTCGGTCAGCAGCAGGTCCGGCGAGAAGGTGCGCCGGGCGAGCCGCGCGCCGACGGACGGGACCGGGCCCATGGGGGCGGCGAGGATCTCCCCGGCGTCCCGCCAGGCCTCGGCGCAGGCGATCACGCAGTGCTCGGCGCGGGTGGCGGTCCTGGAGAGGGTCATATCCGCTCCTTGCGCCAGTCCTGGACCGCGGACCGGTAGGCCGGTTCGCCGCCGCCGAGGAACCGCTCGGCGAACTCCGGCCACGGCGTGGTCGCGTAGTACCTCTGGAGGGCCTCGTCCCGGCCGTAGTCGGGTACGCAGGAGGTGAAGTCCGCGCCGTTCGGCGCCTCCACGACGCCCGTCACCGTGTGCCGCTTCACCAGGAGCGTCTGCGGTGCCGCCTCCTTCGTCAGCTCCGCCGTGTCGACGACCCGCTCGCAGGAGACGTACGCCGTGTCGGCCGCCTCGCAGAACAGGTCGTCGAAGTACGGGTCCGGGCCCAGGTACTGGCCGTTGCCGAGGCGGTCCGCGCGGTTCAGATGCACCAGCGCCGCGTCCAGCCGCAGGGCGGGCATCGCGACGAAGGTCTCCCCGTCAACGTACGGCGAAGTGATCGTCCGCAGGCCGGGGTTGACCCGCATCACGTCGGAGCCGATGCCCGCCCGCACCGGCAGAAAGGGGAGCCGACCGGCCGCCGCGCGCAGTCCCCACAGGAACATCGCCTCGTCGATCTCCATCAGCTCCAGCGCCCCGCGCTCGCGTGCCGCGCGGTAGTGCGGTTCGAGCGGGATCGAGTCGAGGGTCACGAAGGCGGCGACCAGTTTCCGTATCCGCCCGGCGGCCGCGAGCATGCCGACGTCCGGGCCGCCGCACGAGACGACGGTGAGATCGGTGATCCCGGAGCGGAGCAGTGCTCGCACCAGGGCCATCGGCTTGCGGCGCGAACCCCAGCCGCCGATGCCGAGGGTCATACCGCTCCGCAGGCGGGAGACGGCCTCGTCGGCGGTCATGGTCTTGTCACTCACCTGGGCACCTGCCCTTCCGAAGGCTTCCCGAACGTGTCGCGGACGCGGTCGGCGACCCCGTCGAGGCCGGCCTCGAAGGTGAAGCCCTGCTCGAAGCGGTAGCTGCGGCGCACGTCCACCGGGTCGATCCCGTTGATGGCGGCCTTCGCGAGCCGCAGCAGCCGGCCGTCCTTGGCGGCGATCTCGCGGGCCAGCTCCAGCGCCGCTCCGTGGAGTTCCGCGCGCGGTACGACCTTCCAGACCGAGCCGTGCGCCCGCAGTTCGGCCGCCGTCGCCGTCCGCGACGTGTAGTAGAGGGCGCGCATCAGGTGCTGGGGGACCAGCCGCGCGAGATGCGTGGCCGCACCCAGCGCCCCGCGGTCCAGCTCGGGGAGCCCGAACGAGGCGTCGTCGCTCGCCACGATCGCGTCCGCGTTCCCCGCCAGGCCTATGCCGCCGCCCAGACAGAACCCCTGCACCGCCGCGACGACGGGCACCTCGCACTCGTACACCGCCGCGAACGCCTCGAAGCAGCCGCGGTTGGCGCCGATCAGGGCGCTGTGGCCGTTCGCCTGTAGCTCCTTGATGTCCACGCCCGCGTTGAACCCCCGCCCCTCGGCGGCCAGTACGACACAGCGGACCCGGGGGTCGCGGCCCGCCGCCCGTACGGCGTCGGCCAGGTCCTGCCAGCCGGTCACCGGCAGTGCGTTCACCGGCGGGAAGTCGACCGTGACGACGGCGATCCCCTTTTCCGGGAACGAGGTGGAGACAGTCATGGAAGCATCAGCTACCTTTCCACCAAACGTTTGTTAGGTGGAAGGTAGCAGCGGATGGAGCTGAACGGGAAGGTCGCCGTCGTCACCGGGGGCACCCGAGGCGTCGGCGCCGGGATCGCGCGGGCCTTCGCCGCGGCGGGCGCCGAGGTGGTCGTCTGTGCGCGCAGACCGCCCGAAGTGCTCCTGAAAGGAGCCGAGTTCGCGCGCCTGGACCTGCGGGACCCGGATGCCGTAGGGGCCTTCTTCGGTGCGCTGCCCCGGCTCGACGTCCTGGTCAACAACGCGGGCGGCACCCCGTACCGGAGGCTGGCCGACGTGGACGCGGCCCGTCACGCGCGCGTGGTCGAGCTGAACCTCGTCGCCCCGCTGACCGCCTCCCTCGCCGCGTACGAGCACCTCAAGCGGGCCGGGGGCGCCGTCGTGATGGTCGGCAGCGTGAGCGGCGGCCGTCCGTCACCCGGGTCGGCGGCGTACGGCGCGGCCAAGGCGGGGCTGGAGAGCCTCGCCCGTTCCATGGCCGTGGAGTGGGCACCGGAGATCCGGGTCAACACGCTCGTTCTCGGCATGGTCCGCACCGAGCTGTCCCACCTCCACTACGGCGGTGCCGAGGGCGTCGCCGCCGTCTCCCGCACCGTGCCGCTCGGGCGGCTCGCCGAACCGTCCGACGTCGGTGCCGCCGCCGTCTTCCTGGCCTCGGACGCCGCCGCGTACATCAGCGGCGCGAGCCTGCTCGTGCACGGCGGCGGGGAGCCGCCGGCGTTCCTCGGCGCGGCAACGGCCAACAGGGGGACGCGACACGAGATGCCACGGGAGAAGCGACGGGAGAAGCGACAGGAGGAGGAGTGGGCCCGACAGGAGGAGGAGCAGGAGGAGGAGTGGGGATGACCGGTATCGCCGAGGGGCGGGTCGTGATCGTCACCGGCGCGGGCCGGGGGCTCGGCCGCGCGCACGCCCTCGCGTACGCCGCGGAGGGCGCGAAGGTCGTCGTCAACGACCTCGGGGTCGGACTCGACGGCGCGCCGGGCCCGGACAGCCCGGCCGGGCGGGTCGTGGACGAGATCCGCGCGGCGGGCGGCGCGGCGGTCGCCCACGGCGGCGACATCGCGACGAGTGCGGGGGCCGCGTCCCTGGTGGCCGCCGCGCTGGAGACGTACGGGCGGCTCGACACCCTCGTCAACAACGCGGGCTTCCTGCGCGACCGGATGCTCGTCAACCTCGAAGAGGACGACTGGGACGCCGTGCTGCGCGTCCATCTGACAGGGCACTTCCTGCCGCTGAGGCATGCGGCGGCGCACTGGCGGGCGGAGACGAAGGCGGGGCGGACACCGCGGGCCAGAATCGTCAACACCAGCAGTGGGGCCGGGCTGTTGGGGTCTGTGGGGCAGGGCAACTACAGCGCGGCGAAGGCCGGGATCGTCGGACTGACGCTGGTCGCGGCGGCCGAGCTCGCGCGGTACGGCGTCCAGGTGAACGCGATCGCGCCCGCCGCCCGCACCCGGATGACGGAGCGTGCCTTCGCCGGGACGATGGCGGCGCCCGACGCCGGCTTCGACGCCATGGCCCCCGAGAACGTGTCGCCGCTGGTGGTCTGGCTCGGCTCCGCCGCGAGCGCCGGGGTCACGGGACGCGTCTTCGAGGCGGAGGGCGGCCGGATCACCGTCATGGAGGGCTGGCGTCCGGGCCCGACCGCCGACAAGGGAGCACGCCGGACGCCGGCGGAGGCGGGGAAGACGGCCCGGAAACTGCTCGCGGAGGCGGAGGTGCCGGGGGTGGTGTACGGGGCGGGGTAAGGGGCGGGGTAGGGGGATCGGCGGCGCGCGGAAGCGGGGCAGTCGGACTCGCGTCCTCCGGCAGGGCGGTGGGGGACGGGTGGGGGATGGGTGGCCACGGGCCTCCTTGGGCGCCGCTCTGAGGCGGGCTGTCACTCTGAGGCGGACTGCCCTTCTGCGGCGCGCTGCTCTTTCGCGGCGCCCCGGCTCTTCGAGGCGCGCTGTGTCTCTGCGGCGCGGTGCCTCTATGAGGCGCGCTGCCCCTCCGCGGGGACGGCCGGAAGGCGTCCGGCCGCCCCCAGGCGCACCGCCGGTGGCGCCGACCGCGGCGCCCGGCATGCGCGGCACGGCTCTCGCGGCGCCGGCGCACGGCATACGCGCGGCACGGCATACGCGGCGCCCGGCGCGCGGCATACGCGCGGCCCGGCTCAGGCGGCGCCCGGCTCACGCCGGCCCGGCTCACGCCGGCCCGGTCACCTGCCCAGCTTCCGCAGGATCTCCGTCCCGAGGGCCCGCCGCAGTGGGTCCGGGGAGCGGGACCAAGCGGTCGCCGCGGTGAAGGTCTCCCCGCCCGCCCGGCGGACGAGCACCGACACCGCCTCCGTCCAGTCGTCGTTGGCGGGATCGCCGCAGCGCAGGGCGCGGTCGGCGAGTTCCGGGACCGGGGTGGCGATCCCCAGCGCGGCCTCCAGGAGCGTGATGATGGCCGCGTGGCCCGTCTGCTGGTCGTTGCCCGCCATCGTGCGTTCCCCGGTGCGGAGTTGGACCTCGACGGTGATGCCGCCGTCCTCCGGAATCCGGTGGGTCACCATCTCGTGGCCGGAGCCGTACATCTGCTCAAGACCCGCGCGCAGTTCGGCCTCGACGTCGAGTGCCGGCCAGCGCCGCGCCTCGTCCAGCGCCGGGGAGCGTGCGCCGGCCCCGTGCGCCAGCAGCGCGCGCACACAACCCGGGGAGCCCCGCCGCGCCGCGGCGACCAGCGGGGCCTCGCCGGTGGGGCCGGGGCGGTCCGGATGCGCACCGGCGGCCAGGAGTTCCGTGAGGATCTCCACCTGCCCGCGCTGCACCGCCCACGTCAGCGCCCGGAAGCCGAACTCCTCCTCCAGGTCGGCCGTCGCCCCGGCCGCCAGCAGGGCGCGGACGACCTCCGCGTGGCCCCCGCAGGCCGCGCCGCACAACGGGGAGTCCGCGTCCGCGCTCAGCCGGTCGGGGTCGGCTCCGGCCGCCAGCAGCAGCCGTACGATGCCGGGCTCGTTGCTCACCGCCGCCAGATACAGGGCCGTCTGACCGTCCTCGTCCCGCGCATCGGCGGCCGTGCCCGCGCGCAGCAGCCGCACGACCGTGTTTTCGTCCCCTTCGTACACCGCCGTGAAAAGACCCGCCGGTTCTTGCGTGTTCATGCCTCGACCCTCGCTCGCGAAGGCGCCGGGAGCAAAGGATTACCGGGTGTTCTGTGCCACCTCTCGCGTGACGGCCCGGTGTCACCTGCCCGGTGCCCGGGCGAAGCCGGCCTACGTGTCGCACTCCAGCACCGTCCGGCACAGCGTGCAGCGTGCCCGGACCCGGCCGCGCACCGGGATCCTGATGCGCTGGTGACAGGTGGGGCAGGGGAACGACACCCGCAGGAGGCCGCGGTCGCCGGGGGCGAAGGCGTAGGGGACGCCCGGCTGCGGGCCGGGGGAGCGGTGGTCCTGGGCGTGGCGGCGGTCCTTCGCGTAACGGTGGCGGCCCGCCCAGCCCGCCGCCGTCAGCGGGGGCTGCTGCTCGTCCCGGCGGGCCTGCGCCATGCCCTTCGTGTACGCCGTGTACGCCTGCGGGCTGGTGAACCAGATCGAGGGGTCCTCACCGAAGACCAGGGCCCGCTTGGCGAGGACGTAGCCGAACTCCTCCGGCGTCAGATACCCGAGCTTCTGGGACGAGGCCGCGTCCTCGCGGAACGCGTCGAGAAGCAGCCAGCCCGCGCCCAGATAGGTCGCCGCCGTGTCCGTGAGGATCTCGTTGTCGCGGGTGCCCGGGAAGGACAGGTCCAGGCGGTGCAGGTACACGTGCATCACCTCGTGCGCCAGGGCCGCGCCGATGTCCCGGCGGTGGGTGCGGAAGCGGTCGTTCAGCTCGATGAAGTACTCCGGCCCCGCGGCGAGTTCGACGTTCGCCGCATGGGTCATCTCGCGGAAGCCGACGATCATCCGGGCGTCCGGCAGCCGGTAGTGCCGCACCATCTCGTGTGCCACGCGCTGTGCGCCCAGGTGCAGGTCGTCGTGGTCGGCGAAGGCCACGTCGGCGGGGGCCACGCTGGCCGCGAAGGTGTGGATGGTGTCGTAGGAGAGCCGTTTGTACAGCGCGGTGATGGCCGCCCGCACCGTGTCCAGATGCGGGTAGCCGTGCTCGACGGGACCGCCGTTCGCCACGTCCGCACCCCCTGAAGACGCCGCCACTGGATTCCACTGTAGGCGGGGTTCCTCCCGGTGGCGGGGCGGGCGCGGACGCGCCGGGTCACGCCTGGCCAAAAACCGGTCCTTGCCGAGCCTGTTCGACCGTCTAAATAATTCGTAAAGGCTTGGCGGGTGCATGCCATTCAGGCTGTGCGGCATGCCGTGCGGTGCTCCGCGGTGCCCCCGCCAGGCGTGCAACCCCCCACGAGAGGAACCACGTTGAACATCCCGAAGATCCTGAAGAGATTCGGCGGCCTCAAGAGAGCCCTGGCCGTCGGCGCCGTCACGCTCGCCGCGGTCTCGCTCCAGCCGCTCTCCGCGCAGGCCGCGCCGCAGCCCGTCGTCGGCGGCACCCGGGCCGCACAGGGCGAGTTCCCGTTCATGGTGCGGCTCTCCATGGGCTGCGGCGGCGCCCTGTACACCAAGCAGATCGTCCTGACCGCCGCGCACTGCGTGAGCGGCTCGGGCAACAACACCTCCATCACCGCCACCGCCGGCGTCGTCGACCTCCAGAGCGGCAGCGCGGTCAAGGTCAAGTCGACCAAGGTGCTCCAGGCCCCCGGCTACAACGGCAAGGGCAAGGACTGGGCCCTGATCAAGCTCGCCGCCCCGATCGAGCAGCCCACCCTGAACATCGCCACCACCACCGCGTACAACAACGGGAACTTCACCGTCGCCGGCTGGGGCGCCGCCCGCGAGAACGGCGCCCAGCAGCGCTATCTCCTCAAGGCCACGGTTCCCTTCGTCAGCGACGCCTCCTGTCAGCAGTCGTACGGCAGCGACCTCGTACCCGGCGAGGAGATCTGCGCCGGGTTCCCGCAGGGCGGCGTCGACACCTGCCAGGGCGACTCCGGTGGCCCCATGTTCCGCAAGGACGACTCCGGCGCGTACGTCCAGGTCGGCATCGTCAGCTGGGGCGAGGGCTGCGCGCGGGCCGGATACCCCGGGGTGTACACCGAGGTGTCGACGTTCGCGGCCGACATAGCCAGGGCGGCGGCCGGACTCTGACGGCAGCCGCGCAGACGTACCCGTAGGTACGCGGGGTGTCCGCGACCCGCCCCGGTCGCGGACACCGTGCCGTGCTCGGGAGGAGCGGACGCCCTGCTGCGCCCGGGAGAAGCGGACACCCTGCCGTGCCCGGCAAGAAGCGCGGACACCCTCCCGTGCCCCGGGAAAATACGTTCGGCGGCGGCCCGTACGCGCTGGCATACTCCGCGCCATGACCATGGACCAACAGCCTTCCATCACCGCGTCGTTGCAGGTGGGCGAGAAGGACAGCCCACTGGAACGGCGGCTCGACAGGGAACTCACCGCCTTCAACGCGGACGCCACCGGCGCCGGCGAACCCGCCCCGCTCTCCGTCCGCGTCACCGACTCCGCGGGCGACCTGGTCGGCGGCCTGACCGCCTGGGTCTGGGGCAGCTGCTGCGCGGTCGACATGCTGTGGGTGCGCGAGGACCAGCGGCACGCGGGCTGGGGCGGAAAACTGCTGCGGGCGGCCGAGGAGGAGAGCGCACGGCGCGGCTGCACCGAGATGATCGTCTCGTCCTTCACCTTCCAGGCCCCCGACTTCTACCGCGGCCACGGCTACCGCGAGACAGGCCGCACCGAAGGCATCCCGGGCGGCCATCAGGACGTCCACTTCCACAAAGTCCTGGAGCCCACCGCCCGTTGAACCAGCAGCCCCGACGACTCCTCCCTCGGCCTCCGCTTCCGCGAACAACAGGGCCGTACGGTCCCGGACGGCTGGAGCAACCAGGTGCCGGACCCCGACGCCCACCCATGACCGAACGGCGCCGCACCCCGGGATGTCCCGCCCCGTAGGGTTTACGCCCATGACCAACAGCAACACCCGCACCGGCACCGGTGACGTCGACCCCGCCGTCCGCGCCGAACTCGCCCGGCTGCGCGACAGCATCGACAACATCGACGCCGCCGTCGTCCACATGCTCGCCGAACGCTTCAAGTGCACCCAGCAGGTCGGCCACCTCAAAGCCGTACACCAGCTGCCGCCCGCCGACCCGGCCCGCGAGGCCAGCCAGATCGCCCGACTGCGCCGGCTCGCCGAGAACGCCAAACTCGACCCGGCGTTCGCCGAGAAGCTGCTGGGCTTCATCATCGCCGAGGTCATCCGCCACCACGAGCGCATCGCGGACAACACCGCGAACGGCTCGGTGAGCGCACCGCCGGCCACCGAGGACGACACCACCGGCCCCGCGGAGTGACCCGCGACGCCCGACGACATCGCGCCCGGAACGCGCATGTGTCAGGTCACGCGTACACACGATGAACCGGTTCAGGCTTAAGCTGGTTCGCCAAGCGAGGGGACGTCGGGCCGAGGGGACGTCGGGCAATGCCGTCGGATGCCAGGATCCTCATCGTCGACGACCATGAGGACACGCTGTACGCGCTGGAGAGCACGCTGGCCCCGCTCGGCTATCTGCTGTCCCGCGCGACCAGCGGCGACGACGCGCTCAAGGAAGTCCTGCGCGGCCAGGTCGGACTCCTGCTGCTCGACGTACGCATGCCCGGCGTCAGCGGACTGGACGTCGTGCGCTACATGCGGCGCCTGGAACAGACCCAGCACATCCCCATCATCCTGCTCACCGGCTTCGGCCTGGACGCCGAACTCACCACCACCGCCTTCGCACTCGGCGTCGCCGACCTGGTCACGAAACCCGTCGACCCCTGGTCCCTGCGCACCAAGGTCCGCTACCTGTACGACGCCCACCAGCGCAGCCAGGCCCTGGAACGAGAAGTGCGCGAACTGCGCGCCCTCGCCAAGAACGAGCACCCCCAGCCCCGCTCCCAGGCCCAGCCCCACCCGTCCCCAGCCCAACCCCAGCCACACGCCCACGTCCCCGTCCCACGCGAGCCCCCCGCCCAGAAGCCGGCGCAGGACCGCACCTGAGACCTGTCCGACGGATCCACCGGATCCACCAGATCCGTACATAGCACGTGTACCGGGCCGCCCCTGTGCCCTGTCGGCGCCATCAGGCAGCATGTCCCTCATGTCCGTACTGACGCGCGACGAAGCGCAGACCCGTGCCAGTCTCCTCGACGTCCACCACTACGCGATCGCCCTCGATCTGACCGTGGGGGACGAGACCTTCGACTCCCGCACCGTCATCACCTTCACGGTACGGGGGGACCACGACGTCGCGGACACCTTCGTCGAGCTGAAGCCCGCCGAGCTGCGCTCCGCCACCCTGGACGGGCAGCCCCTGGACACCGCGACCCTGGTCGAGAACCGACTGCCGCTGACGGGCCTGACCCAGGGCGAGCACGAGCTGCGCATCGACACCGCCATGGGCTACTCCCGCACCGGCGAAGGCATGCACCGCTTCACCGACCCCACCGACGGCGAGACATACGCCTACACCCAGCTGTTCATGGACGACGTGCAGCGCGTCTTCGCCGCCTTCGACCAGCCCGACCTCAAGGCCGTCTTCGAACTCGAGATCAAGGCCCCCGAAGGCTGGACCGTCCTCGCCAACGGCGTCACCACCGACGTGGGCGACGGCACCTGGAAGGCCACCGCCACCCCCCTCATCTCCACCTACCTCGTCGCCGTCGCCGCCGGCCCCTGGCACTCCGTACACACCGAACACCGAGGCCTGCCCTTCGGCCTTCACTGCCGCCGCTCCCTCGCCCCCCACCTCGACGCGGACGCCGACGAACTCCTCGACATCACCCGCGCCTGCTACGACCGCTACCACGAGAAGTTCGAGGAGCCCTACCCCTTCGACTCCTACGACCAGGCGTTCGTCCCCGAGTTCAACGCCGGCGCCATGGAGAACCCCGGCCTCGTCACCTTCCGCGACGAGTTCGTCTACCGCTCCGCCGTCACCGACACCGAGCGCCAGACCCGCGCCATGGTCATCGCCCACGAGATGGCCCACATGTGGTTCGGCGACCTCGTCACCCTGCGCTGGTGGGACGACATCTGGCTGAACGAGTCCTTCGCCGAGTACATGGGCTACCAGACCCTCACCGAAGCCAGCCTCGGGGGGTCCGGGGGGACTCCCCCCAGAAAGTGGGGCACCGACACCTGGACCGACTTCGGCGTCACCCGCAAACCCTGGGGCTACGACGCCGACCAGCGCCCCTCCACCCACCCCGTCGCCCCGGAAGCCGTCGACGACACCGCCTCCGCCCTCCTCAACTTCGACGGCATCTCCTACGCCAAGGGCGCCTCCGCCCTGCGCCAACTCGTCGCCTGGCTGGGCGAGAAGGACTTCCTCGCCGGCATCAACACCCACTTCACCCGCCACAAGTTCGGCAACGCCACCCTCGCCGACTTCATCGACTCCCTCGCCGCCGCCACCGAACGCGACGTCCACGCCTGGGCCGACTCCTGGCTGCGCACGACCGGCGTCGACACCCTGACCCCGGACATCACCACGGCCCCCGACGGCACCTGCGCCCTGACCGTCGAGCGCGACGGCAGCCGCCCGCACCGCATCACCGTCGGCCTCTACGACCGCGACCTCAACGACGAGGCCCGCCTCACCCTGCGCCGCCGCCTCGAACTCGACATCCCCCAGGACCCCGCCGAACCACAGCCCCTCGGCAAGCGCCCCGCCCTGCTCCTCCTCAACGACGGCGACCTCACCTACGCCAAGGTCCGCTTCGACCCCGAATCCTTCACCACCGTCCGCGCCGCCCTGTCCGGCCTGCCCGACCCCCTCACCCGCGCCGTCGTCTGGAACGCCCTGCGCAACGCCGTACGCGACGGCCATCTCCCGCCCACCGCCTACCTGCAGACCGCCCGCGCCCACCTCCCGCACGAGACGGACCTCGCCCTCGTCCAGGGCGTCCTGGCCTTCGCCACCACCCACGTGGCGGGCCGCTACCTGTCGGCCGCCGACCGACCCGCCGCCCTCGCCACCCTCACCGACCTGTGCCGCGACCTGATCCGCCGCACCGAGGACGGCTCCCAGCCCGGCCTGCGCCTGACCGCCGTACGCCACCTCATCGACGTCGCCGCCCACCCCGACACCCTCAGCAGCTGGCTCTCCGAAGGCACCGTCCCCGGCGGCCCCGAACTCGACCCCGAACTGCGCTGGCGCATCCTCGGCCGCCTCGCCGTCCTCGGCGCCATCGACGACGACGTCATCGAGGCCGAACTCGTCCAGGACCCCAGCGCCAGCGGCCAGGAAGGCGCCGCCCGCTGCCGGGCCGCCCTGCCCGACCCCGAGTCCAAGCGACGGGCCTGGGAAGAGATGTTCACCACCGACCACCTCTCCAACTACCTGTTCACCGCCACCGCCCAGGGCTTCTGGCAACCCGAACAGGCCGACCTCGTACGCGCCTACGTCGAGCGGTACTGGACCGACGCGGTCGCCGTCGCCGCCCGCCGCGGCCCCGCCATCGCCGCCGCCGCGGGCCGCTGGGCCTTCCCCGCCCACGCCGTCAGCCCGGACACCCTCCGCCGCGGCGAACAGTGCCTGCGCGAGGCCGACCCCATCCCGGCCCTGCGCCGCAAACTCGTCGACGAACTCGACGACCTGGCACGGGCCCTGCGGGTCCGGGAGGCATAGCCCCCGGACACCGGGCACACCCGGCCCGCTCCGCCGACCCGGCGGGCTGATCACCCCTCCTGGCTCCACCCGCCGGGCGGGATGATCAGCCCGCGGGCACCCACGCCTAGCACGCCCGTCCACCCCCCACCTTTCCTCCGCACGGCAGTACCCCCTTTCGGGTCGGATCGTTGTGCTGCACAAGCGCGCCGAACCGATTCGCGTACACGCTGAACCCCCACGCTGTGCGCGCCCCCGGAGGACATCCATGAGCTCGCCGCCCCTCGCCTCAGGTCCCGAAGGCCCCCACGCGCTGCGGCCGCTGCTCGAGACCGTGCTCGACGCACTCACGGAAGGCCGCCAGGCACGCGGCGGACCACTGCCCGCAGGCGGACCCCAGGCCGTCGCCGCGCGGGTGCGGGCCACGGTCGGCGACGCCCTGCCACAGAAGGGCGACCCGGACGCCGTACGCCACCTCGTCCGCATGCTCGCCGAAGGCGCCGCCGACCCCGCCGACCCCCTGTGCGCCGCCCACCTGCACTGCCCGCCCCTCGCCGTCGCCACCGCCGCCGACCTCGCCGCCTCCGCCCTCAACCCCTCACTCGACTCCTGGGACCAGGCCCCCGCCGCCTCGGAGCTGGAGGCGCTGGTGACCGACGCTCTCGCCGCGGAGATCTACGCCGGCACAAGGACGAGTGACCGAGCACGGCCGACCGTCGACACCAGCACCAGCGCCCCGGAGGCGAACGAGCCACACACGAGCACAGCCCTCGTCACCACCGGCGGCACCGAGTCCAACCAACTCGCCCTCCTCCTCGCCCGCGAAGCCCACAGCGGCGCCCGGCTCGTCTGCGGAGCCAACGCCCACCACTCACTCACCCGCGCCGCCTGGCTCCTCGGCCTGCCCGAACCCGTCGTCGTCCCCGCCCCCGCCGGCACCCTCGACCCCGCCGCCCTCGACGAAGCCCTCACCGAACTACCGGGCCCACGCGGCTCCCTCGTCGTAGCCGCCACCGCGGGCACCACCGACGCCGGCCTCATCGACCCGCTCACCGACATCGCCGACCTGTGCGCCGCCCACGGCGCCCGCCTCCACATCGACGCCGCCTACGGCGGAGGACTGCTGTTCAGCGCACGCCACCGCCACCGACTCCACGGCATCGAACGCGCCCACACCGTCACCCTCGACCTGCACAAACTCGGCTGGCAACCCGCCGCCGCCGGCCTCCTCGCCGTACGCGACCCCCACGACCTGCACGCACTCCACCACCACGCCGACTACCTCAACGCCGACGACGACACCCAAGCCGGACTCCCCGACCTCCTCGGCCGCTCCCTGCGCACCACCCGACGCCCCGACATCCTCAAAATCGCCGTCACCCTCAAAACCCTCGGCCGCGACGGACTCGGCACCCTCGTCGACCAGGTCTGCGCCCACGCCCAGGAACTCGCCCGCCTCATCCAGGCACACCCCGGCTTCGAGCTCTACGACCCACCCACCATCAGCACCGTCCTGTTCCGGCCCGCCGAAGCCTCCGACGACACCGTCGCCGCGGTACGCCGCACCCTCCTCACCGAAGGCCGCGCCGTCCTCGGCCGCGCCGTCCTCGACGGACAGCTCTGGCTCAAAGCCACCCTTCTCAACCCCCACACCCGGCCGGGCGACCTGGCCGCGCTCCTGAAACTGGTGGAAGGACACACCCCCCGATGAGCCCGACGCCCCACCCCCCACGCCACGAACCCGAAGCACCCCGCGACCTGGCGGGCATCGGCATCGGCCCCTTCAACCTCTCCCTCGCCGCCCTCGCCCACCCCCTCACCGAACTCGACACCGTCTTCTACGAACAGCGCCCCAGCTTCGACTGGCACCCCGGCCTCCTCATCGACGGCGCCACCCTCCAAGTCCCCTTCCTCGCCGACCTCGTGACCCTCGCCGACCCCACCAGCCCCTGGTCCTTCCTCAACCACCTCAAGACCCGCGACCGCCTCTTCCCCTTCTACTTCGCCGAGCGCTTCCACATCCAGCGCGCCGAATACGACGCCTACTGCCGCTGGGTCGCCGACAGCCTCCCCGGCCTCCACTTCGGCCACCAGGTCGACGCCGTCCGCTGGAACCCCGAACGCGACGTCTTCGAAGTCGACTTCACCCAACTCGACACCGACGGCGAAGCCGAAGCCCTCGGACGCACCTACAGCAAGAACATCGTCCTCGGCGTCGGCACCGCCCCCTACGTCCCCGAACCCCTCAAGCCCCTCGTCGAAGCCCCCGGCGTGCCCGTCATCCACGCCGCGGACTACCTCCAGCACCGCGACCGCTTCCTGACCGCCGAACACATCACCGTCATCGGCTCAGGACAGTCCGGCGCCGAAGTCTTCCTCGACCTGCTCCGCAACCGCCCCGCCGGACACGAGAGGATCCACTGGCTCGCCCGCACGGAGGCCTTCGCACCGATGGAGTACTCCAAACTCGGCCTCGAACACTTCACCCCCGACTACACCCGCTACTTCCACGCCCTCACCGAACCCGTCCGCGACCGGCTCGTCGCCGCCCAATGGCAACTCCACAAAGGCATCGACGCCGACACCATCGCCGCCATCCACCACGAGCTCTACCGGCGCACCCTGCACGGCGGCTGGCCCGACGCCGTCCTCACGCCCGGCGTCACCGTCCGCACCGCCGGTCGCCTCGCCACCACCAAAGTCGAACTCCACCTGGAACACGCCCAGCAGGGCACCCGCTCCCGCCTCACCACCAACGCCGTCGTCCTCGCCACCGGCTACCGCGAACGCCCCCTCGGCCGCATCCTCGCCGGCCTCGACCCCTACCTGCGCCGCGACAGCGCCGAACGCCCCCGCATCGACAACCAGTTCCGCCTCGACCTCGACCCCTCGGTCACCGGCACCGCCTACGTCCAGAACGCCGAACTCCACACCCACGGCATCGGCACCCCCGACCTCGGCCTCGCCGCCTGGCGCAGCGCCACCATCCTCAACTCCCTCACCGGCAAGGACCTCTACCCCCTCCCACACCGCACCGCCTTCACCACCTTCGGACTCCAGCAGCAACCACACATCCCACCCGCCCGCCAGGTCCACGCCCTCACGCCCCTCATCGACGGACGCTGACAACACACGCCAACGGCGCCGACGAAAACCACCGCCGACGCCGCTGACACACCCCTGCCGGACCCCGCAGGCCCCTGCCGGACCCCGCTTGCCCCCTTAGAACACCGGCGAACCGTCCCGCGTCAGCTTCCAGTCCACCGACGCGAAGTCCTTCGGATCCAGCACACCCTTCGCGGTCACCCACTCCGCGATCCGGGTCCGGATCTCCGTCGACTCCGACCACAACTCAGCGGCCGACGCCACATACGGGAAGGCACCGCCCCCGTTCGCACGGTAGTTGTTCACCGCGAACACGAACTGCTGCGCATCATCCAGCGCCGCACCGTTGTACGTCAGGTTCTTGATCCGCGAACCCGCCGCCTGCGCGATGTCGATCTCGTACCCCAGACCCGACACATAGTCGTAGTTGTAGTCCGGCCGGTTGTTCGCGTTCGTCAGCTTCTCCGTGTCGACCACCGTGCCCGCCGCCGTCTGCACGAAATACTCCGCCGAGTACTCCAGGTACGCCCGCAGCTGCGCACCCGTCAGCAACTTCGCGACCAGCGTGTTGTCATACACATACAGACTCGACAGATCCCGGATCGTCACCTTCCCGGCCGGGATCTCCGACGTCCGCGAGAACGGCGACGCCTGCGCGATCACCGGCAACGACGCGTACTGCGTGCCCACCAGCGCCGCCCTGACGACATCCTCCTGAACCTTGGTGATCAGATCGATGATCGGGGCGTCCTTGTAGCGCGCCTCGACCGTCGTCAGCGTCTCCGTCGCCGTACCGACCACCTGGTTCACATACTTCACGACCGTCGCATGCTCGTCCGACAGCAGCTTGGTGATCCGCGGGTCGTCCGCGACCGCGTTCGTGTTCCGCAGCGACGCGACCACCGACTCCACCTCCCACTTCCCCTTCTCGAACACCAACTCGAAGTCGAAGAGAGACAACCGCTCCGCGTAACACAACGGCTCCGACAGCACGACCGTCTTCCCGGTCTTCGCGTTCGTCACCTTCAGCTCGGGAATCTCCACATGCGCGTGACCGACCAGAATCGCGTCGATCCCCGGCACCTGCTGCGCCACCAGCGCCGCCGAATTCTCGATGTACGGCAACTGATCACCGTACGACGACGTCCCGGACGACCCCGAGTGCGCCGACACGACGACGACATCCGCACCCATCGACCGCAGCTTCGGCACCCACTTCGCCGCCTGCTCCTCAAGCCCCGGGAACGTCAACTTGCCCTGCACATACGCCTTGTCCCAGATCGCGATACCCGGGTTCGTCAGCCCCAGCACAGCCACCTTCACCGGCGGCGCACCCGGCACATGGAACTTCTTGATGAAGTACGGAGGGAACGCCGGCTTCAGCGTCTTCGCGTCCAGCGCGTTCGCACCCAGCAGCGGGAAACGGCACTGCGACTCGAACTTCCGCAGCGTCTCGATGCCGTAGTTGAACTCATGGTTGCCGAGCGCCACCGCGTCATACCCGATCGCGTTCATCGCCTGCGCCATCGGATGAACCGGACCACCCTTCGCGGTGATCGGGTCCACCTTCGCGTAGTAGTACGTCAGCGGCGTGCCCTGGATCGTGTCACCCGCGTCGAGCAGCAGGGTGTTGCAGCGGCCCTTCTCCTTGCGCACCTGGTCCACCAGAGTCGAAATCCGGGCCAACCCCTGCGCGTTCCCCGCCTTGTCGGAGTACTCCGCGTCCTTGAAGTAGTCCCAGTTGAAGACATGCCCATGCAGGTCCGTCGTGCCCATCACCGTCAGCGAATACCGCTTCGGACGCTTCCCGGCACCCTTCGCCGCCCCGCCCTTCACCTCCGCGGCCTGCGCCGCCGGAGCCGCGACCGCGCCGGTCAGCGCGACCCCCGCCCCGGTCACGGCCGACTTCTTCAAGAACTTCCGACGGTTCAACGGCATGTCTCGTACTCCTCGGGAAAGGCCAATGACGCGCGTAGATTCTGGCCCACCAGCCACACCCCCGAACAGCCCCCGCAGGTTGCGATCTGATGACCAGTAGCCACCCCACCGCACCCCCCAGTGACAGAGTGGGACGTATGACCCCCACCGCGGAGGAACCCCGCCCCACAGGCCCCTACGGCACCCCCGAAGCCCCCCGCATCGCCGTCCGCGGCGAAGCCCACCTCGAAGTCGACCCCGAGATCGCCCGCATAGGCATCACCGTCAGCGCCCGCGGCACCGACAGACGCGACGCACTCACCGACCTCACCCGCCGCAACACCACCGCCCTCGACCTCGTCAAAACCTACGGGGAAGCCGTCGAGCGACTGGAAACCGGCGCCTTCTCCATCACCCCTGAACTCACCAAACACGGCCGCGGCGAACGCATCCGCGCCTACCACGGCCGCGTCCACATCACCGCCGAACTCACCGACTTCACCGCACTGGGCGAACTCACGACCCGACTGGCCGACCTCGACCTCACCCGCGTCGACGGCCCCTGGTGGGCCCTGCGCCCCGACTCACCCGCCCACCGCCAAGCCCGCCGGCAAGCAGTGCGCGAAGCCGTCCAGCGCGCCCGCGAATACGCCGACGCCCTCGGCACCACCCTCGCCGCCCTCGTCGAACTCGCCGACATCGGCGCCGACAACCTCCCGCCCTACCCTCCGGCCCCCGGCCGCGCCATGCGCTCCATGGCCTACGGCGCCGCCGCCCCCGAGGAAACCGCCCCCCTCGACCTCGAACCTCAACGCCAGAACGTCTACGCCCAGGTCAACGCTCGGTTCACCATGGTCCCGCCGCGGCTGTAGCCGACGGCACACGGAACGCACTCGAAAACACGCCGAACGAACTCCGAAATGCTCATAGGAGCGGCCCGGCGCACAATTCAACAGTTGTCAATAGCCCTTTACCCAAAGGTTGTTGAGTAGTCATGCCCGACCAATTCTCTACCCGCCAGTAAGGCCTAGGCTCAAACCATGCGCCGAGCAAAGATCGTCTGTACTCTGGGCCCCGCCACCGACTCGTACGACCAGATCAAGGCACTGGTCGAGGCCGGAATGGACGTAGCCCGCTTCAACCTCAGCCACGGCACCTACGCCGAGCACGAGGAGCGTTACCAGCACGTCCGCAAGGCCTCCGACGAGACCGGGCGCAGCGTCGGAGTCCTCGGCGACCTTCAAGGTCCGAAGATCCGCCTCGGCCGCTTCAACGAAGGACCCGTACTCCTTGAACGCGGCGACACCTTCACCATCACCGTCGAGGAAGGCGTCGAAGGCGACCGCCAGACCTGCGGCACCACCTACGCCGGCCTCGCCGCCGACGTCACTCCCGGTGAGCGCATCCTCGTCGACGACGGCAAGGTCTGCCTCGAAGTCACCTCCGTCGACGGCCCCCGCGTCCACACCACCGTCGTCGAAGGCGGCATGGTCTCCGACCACAAGGGCCTGAACCTGCCCGGCGTGGCCGTCTCGGTCCCCGCCCTCTCCGACAAGGACGAGGCCGACCTCCGCTGGGCCCTCCGTCAGGGCTTCGACGTCATCGCGCTGTCCTTCGTACGCAGCGGCAAGGACATCAAGGACGTCCACCGGATCATGGACGAAGAAGGCCGCCGGCTCCCCGTCATCGCCAAGGTGGAAAAGCCCCAGGCCGTCGAGAACATCGACGACATCGTCGCCGCCTTCGACGGAATCATGGTCGCCCGCGGAGACCTCGGCGTGGAAATGCCGCTCGAACAGGTCCCGATCGTCCAGAAGCGCGCCATCAAACTCGCCAGGCGCAACGCGAAGCCGGTCATCGTCGCGACGCAGATGCTGGACTCCATGATCGACAACTCCCGCCCGACCCGCGCGGAGGCCTCGGACGTCGCCAACGCCGTCATCGACGGCACCGACGCGGTGATGCTGTCCGGCGAGACGAGCGTGGGCAAGTACCCCGTCGAAACGGTCCGCACCATGTCCCGCATCGTGGAAGCGGCGGAAGAGGACATCCTGGCCACGGGCCTGCCGCCGCTGACCGAACGCAACAAGCCCCGCACCCAGGGCGGCGCGGTGGCCCGCGCGGCGGCCGAGATGGGCGACTTCCTCGGCGCCAAGTTCCTGGTGGCGTTCACGCAGTCCGGAGACACGGTCCGCCGCCTCTCGCGCTACCGTTCCCCGATCCCGCTCCTGGCCTTCACCCCGATGCCGGCGACGCGCTCCCAGCTCAACCTGACATGGGGCGTGGAGACGTTCCTGGGCCCGCACGTGGATTCGACGGACGCGATGGTGGACCAGGTCGACGAGCTGCTGCTCAAGTACGGCCGCTGCGAGAAGGGCGACGTGGTGGTCATCACGGCGGGCTCACCCCCCGGCGTCTCGGGCTCGACGAACCTGGTCCGAGTCCACCACATCGGCGAGGACGACAGCCCCAAGTAGGGGCGGGACGATCAGTACTTGGGGCCTACGTGGGCGTCCATGAGGGCGACGGAGGCTTTGCGGGCGACGGAGATGTTGTACGGGTTTCCGTTGCGGGTGCAGTGCGTCCACTGGATGCCGAGCTGGTCGAGGGTGTCGGTGTAGAGCTGGCGGATGTCGTCGGACACATTGGTGAAGAAGTACCGCGGGTACTCGTAGCGTTTGCGCTCACCGCCGACGAGCCGGGTCGTCCAGTTGGTGATGCGGCACCCGTCGGAGTGGATGAGTCCGCGGATGAACTCCCACGGGTGGGCGTCGACGATCTCCTGCTGCCAGGCTTCGAGGACGATGGGGCGCTCGTGCTTCTTGCCGGGGCCATGCTGCGGGAACATGCAGGTCCAGTGCTTGGTGTAGGACTTCACCTCGACGCAGCCCGGCTTGTAGCGCTGCTTGACACTCGGCAGCGGCATCACCTTGCGCATGGCCTCTTCGGCGGCTGTAATCAGCCCCGTCTGCATTGCGTTGCAGAAGACAGACAGGTGGTGCTGCTTGCGCTTCGAGATGATGTGTCCATCACCGAGATAGAGGCCTAGTAGGTAGGCGTACGCAGCATGGTCGAACTCGCGGCCCGTGCAGTGGGGGCAGTCGGTTGGCTGCTCATAGGCTTCGCCGCGTGCTCTGCGATCCTCGCTACGCCACCAGCCGACCGTCCCTCGTGGAACGTTGAGGCGCTCCGCGACTATGCGGTTGGGGATGCCTTGGCGCATGAGTGCGACAGCGTGAGCGCGAATCGAAGGGCTGTGCTGTTCCATGCGGCCACTCTGCGTCACCGGTCGTGACCTCATGCGCCAAAAAGCGGATGTTCACGAGAACGAGAACATCCGCTTCTGATTGCGACCTTGGAATCGAAGGAAAAGTGCCCCGAGTCGGATTCGAACCGACGCTGTCGGTGGTTTGAGCACCGTGTCTCTACCGCTGGACTACCGGGGCTTCCTGTAAAACAAAGGATGGCGGTCACCCGCCGTGCCCCCACCTTACCGCAGCTAGGTAGGCTCTTGGGAGCAGTACCCGCCCCTGAACGAGGAGCCCCCGTGACCGCCCCCGAGTCGCCCCAGCCCGTAGACGCGCCCGACGACGACAAGTCGCACGTGCCTCCGCTGACGACCCGTGTCGTCATCGCCGAGGACGAGGCGCTCATTCGTCTCGACCTCAAAGAGATGCTCGAGGAAGAGGGCTACACCGTCGTGGGGGAGGCGGGTGACGGCGAGCAGGCCGTGGAGCTCGCCCGCGAGCACCGCCCCGACCTCGTCATCCTCGATGTGAAGATGCCCAAGCTCGACGGCATCTCGGCCGCCGAGAAGATCGCCGAGGAGAGCATCGCGCCCGTCCTCATGCTCACCGCGTTCTCCCAGCGCGACCTGGTCGAGCGGGCGCGTGACGCCGGCGCGATGGCGTATCTGGTGAAGCCGTTCAGCAAGAGCGACGTCGTGCCGGCGATCGAGATGGCCGTGTCGCGCTTCGCGGAACTGAAGGCGCTGGAGCAGGAGATCGTCGATCTCACGCAGCGTCTGGAGACCCGGAAGCTGGTGGACCGTGCGAAGTCCGTTCTGCAGACGCAGTACGGGCTGACCGAGCCCGCCGCCTTCCGCTGGATTCAGAAGACCTCCATGGACCGTCGTATGTCCATGCAGCAGGTCGCCGAGGCGGTCATCGAGGACGCCGAGGAGAAGAAGTCCGCGAAGGGCTGAGCCCGTCCCGCAGCCGTACATCAAGGGAGGCCCGCACCCGGGAACATGGGGTGCGGGCCTCCTCGTATGCCCGTAGGGGCGGGGCGGGGCGGGCGTGCCGGGCTCAGTCCTCGCCCAGGTACGCCTTGCGCACGGACTCGTCGTGCAGCAGGTCCTGTCCGGTGCCGGAGAGGACGATGTTGCCGATCTCCATGACGTGGCCCTGGTCGGCGAGTGAGAGCGCCGCCTGGGCGTTCTGTTCGACGAGGAGGATCGTCGTGCCCTGGGACTTGAGCTCGGCGATGGTGGCCATGATCTTCTGCATCATGATGGGCGAGAGTCCCATGGAGGGCTCGTCGAGCATGAGCAGTTTGGGCTGGGACATCAGGGCCCGGCCCATGGCCAGCATCTGCTGTTCGCCGCCCGAGAGGGTTCCGGCGGCCTGCTTCCTGCGTTCCCCGAGGATGGGGAAGAGGTCGTAGGCGCGCTGGATGTCCTTCTCGATGCCGGGCTTGTCCTTGCGGAGGAACGCTCCGAGCTGGAGGTTCTCGGCGATGGTCAGGCGCGGGAAGATGTGCCGGCCCTCGGGGGAGTGGGCCAGGCCCAGGGCGACGATCTTGTGGGCGGGGACGCTGGTGAGCGGTTGGCCGTCGAAGACGATGCGGCCGCCGGTCGGCTTGAGCAGGCCGGAGAGGGTGCGCAGGGTGGTCGTCTTGCCAGCGCCGTTGGTGCCGATGAGGGTGACGACCTGGCCCGCTTCGACGCTGAAGGAGATGCCCTTGACGGCTTCGATCTTGCCGTAGGAGACCCTGAGGTCCTCGACCTCGAGCAGTGCGGTCACTGGGCGTCTCCCTTGGTGCCGGTGGTGCTGGTCGTGCCGGTGGTGCTGGTCTCGCTGGTGCTGTCGGCCGCTTCGGCCGCTTCGGCCTCCGCGGCTTCGGCGTGGGCTTCGGCGGCTTCGACCTCGGCGGCCTCGGCGTCGCCGGGGGCGCCTTCGAAGGGTTCGCCGAGGTAGGCGGCGATGACGCGCTCGTCGGCCTGTACGACCTCCGAGGTGCCTTCGATGAGCTTCTCGCCCTGGACGAGGACGGCGACGCGGTCGCAGAGGTTGAAGATGAAGCGCATGTCGTGCTCGATGACGAGGACGGCGATGCCCATGTCGCGGATGGCGAAGACCAGTTCCTCGGTCGCTCGCGTCTCCTGCGGGTTCATGCCGGCCGTCGGCTCGTCGAGGAGCAGCAGGCCCGGTTCGCTGGCGAGTGCGCGGGCGATCTCGAGCTTGCGCTGTTCGCCGTAGGGGAGGTTGCGGGAGAGGTGGTCGGCCTTGTGGGCGAGGCCGATGAACTCCAGCAGTTCCATGGCGCGTTCGCGGGAGGCGGTTTCGGCCTTGCGGAAGCCGGGGCCGCGCAGGAGGGCCGACCAGAGGCCTTCCTTGGTCCTGGTGTGGCGTCCTACGAGGACGTTTTCGAGGACGGTCATGTTGGCGAAGAGCCGGATGTTCTGGAACGTGCGGGCGATGCCCGCGCTTGTCACCAGGTGGGGCTTCGGCGGCAGGACCTTGCCCTTGTAGGAGACCTTGCCCTCGGTGGGGACGTAGAGGCCGGTGAGGCAGTTGAAGAAGGTGGTCTTGCCGGCGCCGTTGGGGCCGATGAGGCCGACGATTTCGCCGCTGTTGACGGTGAGGTCGACGGAGCGTACGGCGGTGAGTCCGCCGAAGCGCATGGTGACGCCGGAGGCTTCGAGGACGGTGGAGGTGGCCGTGGTGGTGGTCATGTCGGTCACGCCCCTGCCTTCGTGACGCCGACGGTGGGTTCGGTCAGGCGTTGTTCCGGTACGTCGATCTGGTCGGTCTCGTGGAATTCGAGCTGGCGGCGGCGGTTGGCGATGATGCCTTCGGGGCGGAAGCGCATGAGGAGGACGAGCGCGATGCCGAAGGCGAGGAGCTGGTACTCCTTCAGGAAGGAGAGCTTCTCGGGGATGAGGTAGAGCAGGGTGGCGCCGAGGATGGGGCCGTTGACGGTGCCCATGCCGCCGAGGACGACCGCGGCGAGCAGGAAGGCGGAGTTCGGGGGCACGGAGCCGGCGAACTGGTACGGCGCCGGGTTGACGCTGTAGCCGACGTGGGCGCTGACCGTACCGGCGAGGCCGGCGAGGGAGGCGCCGAGGGCGAAGGCGATGAGTTTGACGCGGAAGCCGTTGATGCCCATGGCGGTGGCGGCGGTCTCGTCCTCGCGGATGGCGATCCAGGAGCGGCCGATGCGGGAGTCCGAGGCCCTGGTGAAGACCAGCACCACGAGTGCGGTGATGATCAGCATCAGGAAGAAGTAGTTCGCGAAGCGGCCCACGGTGAAGGAGCCGACGTCGTGGGAGATCCCGAGGTTGAATCCGAAGATTTCGAGGTCGGGGATCCGGGAGATGCCGTTGGGGCCGTTGGTGAGGTTGGGTCCGGAGGAGCCGTCGAGGCTGTTGACGGCGATGCGGAAGATCTCACCGAAGCCGAGGGTGACGATGGCGAGGTAGTCGCCGCGCAGCCGGAGCGTCGGGGCGCCGATGAGGACGCCGAAGACGAGTGAGGCTCCCATGCCGGTCAGTGCCGCTGCCCAGAAGGGGAACTGGACGCCGGCGAAGCGGGAGAACTCGGAGCCGGAGACGAGGGCGGCGGCGTAGGCGCCGACGCCGAGGAAGGCGACGTATCCGAGGTCGAGGAGTCCGGTGAGGCCGACGACGATGTTGAGGCCGAGGGCGACGGTTCCGACGATCAGGATGTTCACGCCGAGGTTGGCGTTGTGGTCGTCGCTCTGGGTGAAGGGGAAGATCGCGGCGGCGAGGAAGGCCAGGGTGGTGGCGAATCCTTTGTGCTGGGCGTTGATCGTGGAGAACCGGTCGAGGAGGCCGGCGGCGAAGAGTGCCCAGGCGCCGAAGACGACGAGGAAGAGGAAGCCGATGAAGGTTTCGCTCTCGTCGTCGTTCACGCCGATGCCGTAGGTGAAGACGATCAGGGCGAGGAGGGTGGCGAGGGTGATGACGAGGCGCTGGACCCAGGGGGCGAGTTCGCCGGCGGGCGGGATGTTCTCCGCCTTGGCGAGGTAGTCGCGCCAGGTGCCGCCCGGGGTGGGGAGGGCGAGGGCGCCGAGGAGGGCGATGAGGGAGGCGGCCATGGCGACGTAGGCGCCGGGGTCGAGGTTGGCGAGGCCGCCGAGGTCGACCGCGATGGCGATGCCGGTGTACCAGCAGACGGTGAAGGCGGAGGCCGCGGCGAGGGCGATGGGGGAGGCGGCGTTCGCGGGGTTGGCCCAGCGCAGGGCGGGGATGTCCCAGCGGGTGAGGCCGAGGAGGAGGGTGATGACGGCGCCGACGATGGCGAGGGTCTGGAGGCCCGCGGGGTAGCCGTAGACGGTGAGGTCACCGGGGAAGGCGGCGGTCCAGGTCCAGGACATGAAGGCGCTGGCGATGGTGGCGAGGGCGCCGATGACGATGAGGAGGCGGGCGGCGGCCTGGGGGAGCGGGATGAGGCCGGCCGCGGTCTTCTCGGTGCTGGTGGCGGGGGTGGTCATGGTGATCACGCCCTGTCCGCGACGCGTTCGCCGAGGAGGCCTTGTGGCCGCAGCAGCAGTACGAGGATGAGGAGGACGAAGGCCCAGACGGGGGCCCAGCTGCCGCCGCCGAGCTGCTGCATGCCGGGGATGCCGTCGATGTAGGCGGTGGCGAGGGTTTCGGCGACGCCGAGGACGACTCCGCCGAGCATGGCGCCGTAGATGTTGCCGATGCCGCCGAGGACGGCCGCGGTGAAGGCCTTGAGGCCCATCTGGAAGCCCATGTCGTACTTGATCTGGCCGTAGCGCAGGCCGTAGGCGACGGCGGCGACCGCGGCGAAGAGTCCGCCGATGGCGAAGGCGATGACGATGATGCGGTTGGTGTCGATGCCCATGAGCTGGGCGGTGTCCGGGTCCTGGGCGGTGGCCTGCATGGCGCGGCCGGTGCGGGAGAGGCGGACGAAGAAGCCGAGAGCGGCCATACAGATGGGGGCGGCGATGATGATGAAGAGCTGGCCGCTCTGGATGTGGACGGAGCCGATGTTGAAGGACTCGGTGCCCAGCTGGGGGAAGGTCCTGTCGGTCTTGGCGTCCGGGTAGAAGTTGAAGACCACCTGCTGGAGGCCGAGGGAGAGGCCGATGGCGGTGATGAGGGGGGCGAGGCGTGGTGCGCCGCGCAGGGGCCGGTAGGCGAAGCGTTCCGCCCCGACGGCGATGAGTACGGCGATGAGGCCGCCTCCGATGAGCATCGCCGGGAGGGCTATCCACATGGATGTGCCGTCTGGCAGGACGTAGAAGTAGACCGTGAGTGCGCCGAAGCCTCCGGTCATGAAGATCTCGCCGTGGGCGAAGTTGATGAGCTGGACGATGCCGTACACCATCGTGTAACCGATGGCGATCAGCCCGTACATCGAGCCGAGGAACAGCCCGTTGGCCAGCTGCTGCGGCAGGGTGTGCACCGCGCGGCCTCCATGTGGGTGTGGAAGGTGAGCAGACTGAGTGGAGCGGGCCGCGCGGCTGGCGTGTGGTGGGTGCCGCGCGGCCCGGGTGGTGCTGTGGTGCCGGGTGGGTCAGCCGGCGTTGTAGGTGCCGCTCTTGACGGCCTTCCACTTGCCCTTGACGACCTGGTAGACGGTGAGCTGCTTGTTGGTGGTGTCGCCGTACTCGTCGAAGGCGACGGGGCCGGCGATGCCGTCGAACTTGGTCTTCTGGACCTCGTCGACGATCTTGGTGCGGGCGTCGGAGGGGACCTTGCCGTCCTTCACGACGTTGCCGATGGCCTTGATGATGGCGGTGGCGGCGTCGTAGGAGTAGCCACCGTAGGTGCCGTAGTCGCCGGGGTACTTCTTCGCCTTGTAGGTGGCGATGAACTCCTTGGCGGCGGGCAGGGTGGTGACGGGGACGCCGACGGAGGTGACGAGGTCGCCTTCGGAGGGCTTGCCGGCGGTCTCGATGTAGGTGTCGGAGAACATGCCGTCGCCGCCGAACAGCGGGATGTCGACGCCGCCGTCCTTGAGCTGCTTGGTGATCTTCTCGGACTCGTCGTACTGGCCGCCGTAGTAGAACAGGTCGGCGCCGGAGTTCTTGACCTTGGTGACGAGCGAGGAGAAGTCGGTGTCGCCGACGCTGATGTGGTCCTCGGCGGTGACCTTGCCGCCCGCCTTTTTGAAGTTCTGCTTGAAGAGCTTGGCGAGGCCGGCGCCGTAGGTCTGCTTGTCGTCGACGATGAAGACCTTGCGCTTCTTCAGGGTGTTGTAGGCGTAGTCGGCCGCGAAGCCGCCCTGGAGGGCGTCGGTGGTGGCGGTGCGGAAGTACGTCTTGTAAGGACGTTCCTTCTTGCTCTGCCAGTTCTTGCCCTGGGTCAGCTCGGGGGCGGTGTTCGACGGGGAGATCTGGACGAGGCCGGCCGTGTCGAAGACCTGCTGCATCTGGGTGGCGACACCGGAGTTCAGCGGGCCGACGACGCCGAGGACGTCCTTGTTGGCGACGAGGGCGGTGGCGTTCTGCTGGCCGCTGGCCGGGACGGCCTTGTCGTCGAGGGCCTTGACCTTGAACGTGACGCCGGGCACGAGGTTCTTCTTGTTGGCGTCGTCGACGGCGATCTGGACGCCGTACTGGATGCCGAGGCCGGTGGCGGAGTTCTGGCCGGTGAGGGGCGCGTCGACGCCGATGACCACGGTCGTCTTGCTGCCGCTGTCGCTGCCCTTGTCGTCGTCGCGCGATCCGCAAGCGGTGAGCGTGAGTGCTCCGGTGGTGAGCACGGTGGTGAGTATCAGCAAGGAACGGTGTCGCACGATCAATCCTCTCCCTGGCGCGACCCTCCTGCTGGAGGGCCGTGTGTCTCGCCGGGCCGTACTGGGGTGTTGCTGGGCCGTGCTGCAGACGCGCCCGGCGGCGCGGTGACTGGCCGTGACTATAAGCGCAGGTGGCGGCGTCGGGGAGGAGATGGGGACAGGCTGTGACGCTCTTGTTATGCCGTGGGTTGGGCTCGGGGGTGGGGGGCGGTCGGTCGGGGGCCTGGCGCGGTGCTCCCCGTGACCGCATGGTGAGAACGCCCTGTTCCGCTCAGGGGCTCCAAGTGATCTTGCGAGGGCTGGGGCGGGGCTGGGCGGGGCGTCTGAGGGAGCGTTGGCAAGGCGGCGCGACGGCCATTCCTTGTATTGCATGCAGGTTACACAGTGTTACTTCCCTGTGGGGGGCACGCGGTGTGCGGCAGCCGGGAGAGGGTGCGTGGGCGGTTGCCGCCGACGAGGAAGCTGTACGGCTGCTGTGCTTGTGGGGTGCGCAGGATCAGGTCCAGGCGGGGGATGTTGACGCCGTGGGGCAGGGCCCGGCAGTCGGGTACGGAGATGCGCGCGGCGAGGCGCCGGGGCCGGCCGGCCTTGACTGTCAGTGGCGGGGAGGGTGTCGTGCGGGTGGCGAGAGCTGGTAGGTCGGCGCGGCGGGGCGGGGGCGGCGGCCGTCGCCAGGGCGGCGGGGAGCGCCTGGAGGGCCCGGCGGTGGTGGACGGGCGGTGTGGCCCAACGGTCCGGCAGGCGGGGGGAGTTCGCCCCCGACGGCGTCGTCGGGGGCGGGGTGAGGGGCGTCGGGGCGGGTGGGAAGTCCGGTTCGACGGGCCCGAGGCCGGTCATGCTTCGTGCTGGGCCAAAGGCTCCGGTTCCGCCGGTACCCGGTCCGTCCCGTCCTTCCCCGCCCGTCCCGCCGCCCCCCGAACGGCCGCTATTTCGCGGGGAGTTCGCGCAGCAGGCAGGTCAGGCGGGCGGTGCACACGCGCTTGCCCTCCTCGTCGCTGATCACGATCTCGTACGTCGCCGTGGAGCGCCCCCGGTGCACGGGTGTGGCCACTCCGGTGACCAGCCCGGACCGTACGCCCCGGTGGTGCGTGCAGTTCAGGTCGACGCCCACGGCGAGCTTGGAGCTGCCGCCGTGGAGCATGGAGCCGACGGAGCCGAGGGTCTCGGCGAGGACGGCGGAGGCGCCGCCGTGCAGCAGCCCGTACGGCTGGGTGTTGCCCTCGACGGGCATGGTGCCGACGACCCGCTCCGCGGAGGCCTCGAGGATCCGGACGCCCATGCGTGTGCCGAGGTGTCCGGCGGAGAAGAGGGCGGGCAGGTCGACGCCGAGTGCCGCGTACTCGTCGATGACCTCTTGCGGGAACGTCGGGGTGTGCTGCTCGCCCATGGGGCCCGGCTCCGTTCGTCGTGTCGCTGTGGACCGATCTTGCTCACTGCCTGGCTGAGCAAACGCTCAGTCGGTTGTCGATTGTTCCAGACGGACGACGACGGACTTGCTGGCCGGGGTGTTGCTGGTGTCGGCGGTGGCGTCGAGCGGTACGAGGACGTTGGTCTCGGGGTAGTAGGCGGCGGCGCAGCCCCGGGCGGTGGGGTAGTGCACGACGCGGAAGCCGGGGGCGCGGCGCTCCACGCCGTCCTGCCACTCGCTGACCAGGTCGACGTACGAGCCGTCCGCGGCGCCCAGCGCCTTGGCGTCCTCGGGGTTGACGAGGACGACCCGGCGGCCGTTCTTGATGCCTCGGTAGCGGTCGTCGAGGCCGTAGATCGTGGTGTTGTACTGGTCGTGCGAGCGCAGGGTCTGGAGCAGCAGCCGGCCTTCGGGGAGCGCCGGGTACTCGACCGGTGCCGCCGTGAAGTTGGCCTTGCCGGTGGCTGTCGGGAAGCGGCGCTCGTCGCGGGGCGCGTGGGGGAGCGCGAAGCCGCCGGCGGAACCGGTCACGCGCGCGTTGAAGTCGTCGAAGCCGGGGATCACGCGCGCGATGCGGTCGCGGATCGTCGCGTAGTCATTCTCGAACTCCTCCCAGGGGGTGCGGGATTTGTCGCCGAGCACGCGGCGGGCGAGCCGGCACACGATGGCCGTCTCGGACAGCAGGTGCCCGCTCGCGGGCTCCAGACGGCCGTGTGAGGCGTGCACCATGCCCATGGAGTCCTCGACGGTCACGAACTGCTCGCCACCGGCCTGGAGGTCGCGTTCCGTACGGCCCAGGGTCGGCAGGATCAGGGCGCGCGCGCCCGTGACAGCGTGCGAGCGGTTGAGCTTGGTCGACACATGCACCGTGAGGCGGGCGCGGCGCATGGCCGCCTCGGTCACCTCGGTGTCGGGCGAGGCGGACACGAAGTTGCCGCCCATCGCGAAGAAGACCTTCGCCTCGCCGTCGCGCAGGGCGCGGATGGCCCGTACGACGTCGTAGCCGTGCTCGCGTGGCGGGGCGAAGCCGAACTCCTTCTCCAGGGCGTCCAGGAAGGCCGGGGCGGGCCGTTCGAAGATGCCCATCGTGCGGTCGCCCTGCACGTTGGAGTGGCCGCGCACGGGGCACACGCCCGCGCCCGGGCGGCCGATGTTGCCGCGCAGCAGCAGGAAGTTGACGACTTCGCGGATCGTCGGCACCGCGTGCTTGTGCTGGGTCAGGCCCATCGCCCAGCACACGATGGTGCGCTCGGAGGCGAGCACCATGCGGAGGGCTTCCTCGATCTGCTGCTGGGTGAGGCCCGTCGCGGCGAGCGTCCCGGCCCAGTCGGCGGTGCGGGCGGCCTCGGCGAACTCCTCGTATCCGTGGGTGTGTTCGTCGATGAACGCCTGGTCGGTGGCGCCGTTCGTCTCGAGGATCAGTTTGTTGAGGAGGCGGAAGAGGGCCTGGTCGCCGCCGAGGCGGATCTGCAGGAACAGGTCGGTGAGGGCGGCGCCCTTGAACATGCCCTGGGGGGTCTGCGGGTTCTTGAAGCGCCCCATGCCCGCCTCGGGCAGTGGATTGACCGTGATGATCTTCGCGCCGCCCGCCTTGGCCTTCTCCAGGGCGGAGAGCATCCGGGGGTGGTTCGTGCCGGGGTTCTGTCCGGCGACGATGATCAGGTCCGCCTTGTAGAGGTCCTCCAGCAGGACGCTGCCCTTGCCGATGCCGATCGTCTCGGTCAGCGCCGAACCCGACGACTCGTGGCACATGTTGGAACAGTCGGGCAGGTTGTTCGTGCCGAGTTCGCGGGCGAACAGCTGGTACAGGAACGCGGCCTCGTTGCTCGTGCGGCCGGAGGTGTAGAAGAGGGCCTCGTCGGGGGAGCCGAGTGCGGCGAGCTCCTCGGCGACGATGTCGAAGGCCCGCTCCCAGGGCACCGCCTCGTAGTGGTCGGCGCCCTCCGCCAGATACATGGGGTGGGTCAGGCGGCCCTGCTGGCCCAGCCAGTAGCCGCTGCGGGTGGCGAGGTCGGCCACGCTGTGGGCGGCGAAGAAGTCCGGGGTGACCCGGCGCAGGGTGGCCTCCTCGGCGACGGCCTTCGCGCCGTTCTCACAGAACTCCGCCGTGTGCCGGTGCTCCGGCTCGGGCCAGGCGCAGCCGGGGCAGTCGAAGCCGTCCTTCTGGTTGACGCGCAGCAGTGTCAGCGCGGTGCGGCGCACCCCCATCTGCTGCTGGGCGATGCGCAGGGTGTGCTTGATGGCCGGCAGCCCCGCTGCCGCCTGCTTCGGCTCGCTGACCTGCGGCGCGTCCTGAACCGGATCGCCCTTGGGCGGCTTCGTGGCCATCGAGCTGCTCTCCTTCGCGTCCACGTGTGAGGTACGTCTCCGATCCTCGCACGGGGCGGTGACAGCGCCGGGGCCCGGGCCTGGAGGGCGCTCGGGCGACCGGGGCCCGGTCCGAACGGCTCTCACTGTCAGTGGGGCGTGGCAGGATCGGGGGCGTGGCAGAAACAGCATCGAAGAAGACCGAGAAGACCTCCGGCGGCGCGCGTCCGCGGCTGATGCTCATGGACGGGCACTCGCTGGCGTACCGCGCGTTCTTCGCGCTGCCCGCGGAGAACTTCACGACCGCGACCGGCCAGCCGACGAACGCGATCTACGGCTTCGCGTCGATGCTGGCGAACACGCTGCGCGACGAGGCGCCCACGCACTTCGCGGTGGCGTTCGACGTCTCGCGCAAGACGTGGCGCTCCGAGGAGTTCACGGAGTACAAGGCGAACCGCTCCAAGACCCCGGACGAGTTCAAGGGGCAGGTCGAGCTGATCGGTGAGCTGCTCGACGCGATGCACGCGCAGCGGTTCGCGGTCGACGGCTTCGAGGCGGACGACATCATCGCCACGCTCGCCACGCAGGCCGAGGCCGAGGGCTTCGAGGTCCTCATCGTCACCGGTGACCGGGACTCCTTCCAGCTGGTCAGCGATCACACGACGGTGCTGTATCCGACGAAGGGCGTCTCGGAGCTGACCCGGTTCACCCCGGAGAAGGTCTTCGAGAAGTACGGGTTGACGCCCGCGCAGTACCCGGACTTCGCGGCGCTGCGCGGCGACCCGTCCGACAACCTGCCGGGCATCCCGGGCGTCGGCGAGAAGACCGCGGCCAAGTGGATCAACCAGTTCGGTTCGTTCGCGGAGCTGGTCGAGCGCGTCGACGAGGTCAAGGGCAAGGTCGGCCAGAACCTCCGCGACCACCTGGAGTCGGTGAAGCTGAACCGCCGGCTCACGGAGATGGTGCGGGACGTCGAGCTGCCGAAGTCGGTCGCCGCCCTGGAGCGCGCTCCGTACGACCGCACGGCCGTCGCGATGGTCCTGGACACCCTGGAGATCCGCAACCCGTCCCTGCGCGAGCGGCTGCTGGCCGTCGACCCGGGCGGGGAGGAGGCCGAGGAGGCGCCGGTCGCCGCGGGCGTCGCGGTGGACGGCGCGGTGCTGGGCGCGGGCGAGCTGAAGCCGTGGCTCGCCGAGCACGGCACGACGGTCCTGGGGCTGGCCACGGTCGACTCCTGGGCGCTCGGCGCGGGTGCGGTGGCCGAGGTCGCGCTCGCCGCGGCCGACGGGGCGGCCGCCTGGTTCGACCCGTCCCAGCTGGACGAGGCCGACGAGAACGCGTTCGCGACGTGGCTCGCCGACCCCGCGAAGCCCAAGGTGCTGCACAACGCCAAGGGTGTGATGCGGGTCTTCGCCGAGCACGGCTGGACCGTCGAGGGCGTGTCCATGGACACCGCGCTCGCCGCCTACCTGGTCAAGCCGGGCCGCCGCTCCTTCGCGCTGGACGCGCTGTCCCTGGAGTACCTCGGCCGTGAGCTGGAGCCCGCCGCGACGGCCGACGGGCAGCTGGCCTTCGGCGCGGACGAGGGGGCCGAGGCCGACGCGCTGATGGTGCAGGCGCGCGCGATCCTCGACCTGGGCGAGGCGTTCGGCGAGCGGTTGAAGGAGGTCGGCTCGGCCGACCTGCTCCGCGACATGGAGCTGCCGACGTCCGCCCTGCTGGCCCGGCTGGAGCGGCACGGCATCGCGGCGGACAAGGCCCACCTGGAGGCCATGGAGCAGATGTTCGCGGGCGCCGTGCAGCAGGCGGTGAAGGAGGCGCACGCGGCCGCGGGACACGAGTTCAACCTGGGCTCGCCCAAGCAGCTCCAGGAAGTCCTCTTCGGTGAACTGGGCCTGCCCAAGACGAAGAAGACGAAGACGGGCTACACGACGGACGCGGACGCGCTGGCGTGGCTGGCCGCCCAGACGGACAACGAACTGCCGGTGATCATGCTCCGTCACCGTGAGCAGGCGAAGCTGCGGGTGACGGTCGAGGGCCTGATCAAGACGATCGCGGCGGACGGCCGCATCCACACCACGTTCAACCAGACGGTGGCGGCGACCGGTCGGCTGTCGTCGACCGACCCGAACCTTCAGAACATCCCGGTGCGCACCGACGAGGGCCGCGCGATCCGCCGCGGCTTCGTGGTCGGCGAGGGCTTCGAGTCGCTGATGACCGCGGACTACAGCCAGATCGAGCTGCGTGTGATGGCCCACCTGTCCGAGGACGAGGGCCTGATCGAGGCGTTCACCTCCGGAGAGGACCTGCACACGACGGTCGCCTCCCAGGTGTTCGGGGTGGAGCGCTCAGCGGTGGACGCGGAGATGCGCCGCAAGATCAAGGCGATGTCGTACGGCCTCGCGTACGGCCTGTCGGCCTTCGGTCTCTCGCAGCAGCTGAACATCGATGCGGGCGAGGCGCGGGCGCTGATGGACACGTACTTCGAGCGCTTCGGAGGAGTACGCGACTATCTGCGCCGCGCGGTCGACGAGGCGCGGGCGACGGGCTACACGGAGACGCTGTTCGGCCGCCGCCGCTACCTCCCGGACCTGAACAGCGACAACCGCCAGCGCCGCGAGACGGCGGAGCGCATGGCGTTGAACGCGCCGATCCAGGGCACCGCGGCGGACATCGTCAAGATCGCCATGCTGAACGTGGACCGCGCGCTCCAGGAGGCGAACCTCAAGTCCCGCATGCTCCTCCAGGTCCACGACGAAATCGTCCTGGAGATCGCGCCGGGCGAGCGGGCGAAGACGGAGGAACTGGTCCGCCGGGAGATGGCGTCCGCCGTGCAGCTGAGGGCTCCGCTGGATGTCTCGGTGGGCGACGGCGGGGACTGGGAGTCGGCGGCGCACTAGCGGACCGGGGCGGGGTGCGCCGGGGGTGATCCGGACGGGTGTCGTCGTCCCGGTAGGTGAGCCGCCCGGGCCGCCGAGGTGTGGCCGAGGCGGCCCTGGGCCCGGCCGACGGACGTCGCCCGGTCCCAGGGCCGGCTTGTGCAGGACCCTGCGGGCGACGGTCTTTTTTCCGGGCAGTGGCCGGCAGGGCTGGACCGGTGCGCAGGCCACCTCGGGGCGGCCCGTCCCCCAGCCGCCCGCCGACGTCGGTCAGCCCGCCGGTGACGGTCAGGAGGCGGCCGGGCGGCTCGGCTCCTTGCCGGCCCCGTTCCCGGTACGCGCACCGGCACCGGCCTCGTCCCCGACGCCGGCCTCCGTCCCGGCGCCCGCTCCACCGGCCGCGGCCGGACGGCGCACCCTGATCCCCACCGCGTACAGCAGCGTCCCGAGGACCAGCCCGGCGCCCGCCCCGAAGCACAGGGTCGGGATGAGTTCCCACGGCTTCGCCGTCGCGCCCCAGTACTCCCACCACCGCGACGCCCGCTGCATCGCCGCCACCACGGCACACCCGCCGATCACCGCACCCGCGACCCACCGGTCCGAACCGGACAGCACCGGCACCCCCGCCGGCCCGCCAAAACCCGAACCCGAACCCGATCCCGAAGGTGAAGGTGAAGGTGAAGGTGAAGGCGTGGGCAACGGCACCCGCCGCAGCGCGACCACCACGAACACCGCGATCACGACCGCCGCCACCGCCGAACTGCCGTACTGGAGGAACCAGTACAGCGGAAAGCCCCCGGCCTCCTGCCCCAGCACCGGAAACAGCCGAATCCCCCACCGGTCGTGATGCGTGAACGCGTCCCACACGACATGGGTCAGCGCGCCCAGCGCCGCGGACACGTACCACCACAGCACCGCCGAGGCCCGCATCCGCGCCCGCGGCACCCCGCAGCGCAGCAGCGCCGCCACCCGCCCCTGCCGGGCCCGCGGCAGCAGCGCGACCAGCGGTTCGCGCAGCACCAGCCAGGCACCGGCCAACGCCCAGGCGACGAGCACGTCGAAGGTGAGGACACCGGTGAACGAGTGCGTGAAATCGCCGAATTCCATCGCTCCGGACAGCACACTCGCCGCGTAGTAGGTCATATCGGGAGCGAACGAGCCGGCGACGAGGACCGTGGGCACCAGTCGCCCGCGTCCGGTCCCGTCCCCGCGCACGCCGGGCAGCACGGCCGCCGCATGACTGAGAGTGAACGGCAAGTCGGCCCTCCGTGGCTGTCGTCGGCCGGACACAACCGTCCGGCGATCACAGTCGTCCAGTATGAGGGGCGCATGAAAATCGTGCGGCGAGCCACCCGGCTCCCGCATCCGACCAGCGCCGCAGTCGGCCGGCCACCGGCAATCGGGCACCAACGGGTGCCCGGGCGACACAAGTTGTCGTAGGGTCACCTGGGTCACCGTGCCGGGGAGCACGGTCGAACGCCGGTGACACCAGCGACACGGGCACGCAGCACCAGCACGTAACACCGGCATGTAACACCAGAGCGAACACGCAGGTGGTCGTCCACGGGAGGGGCTTACTCAATGGCGGCGCATTTCGGCAGCAGGCTGCGCAGGGGGGCGACAACCACCGCCGTGGCGGCGGCCGCGGTCGCGGCCCTGGCCGCGTCCCAGGCTCCTGGAGTGACCACCGACGACCAGGGCAGACAGACCACCGGCTCCGAGGCCACACCCGACGGGAACGGCGACGGCTCCGCCACGGGCAACGGCCGCTACTACACCGACCTCCCGCCGCTCGACAGCCCCACCGCCTCGCCCAGCCCGGGCACCGGCTCCACGACCCCCGCCGGCACCGCGGAGGCGGGCATACCCGCCACCGTCCTCGACGCCTACAAGAAGGCCGAGACGGCACTGCGCTCGTCCAAGCCGGGCTGCAACCTGCCGTGGCAGCTCCTCGCCGCCATCGGCAAGGTCGAGTCCGGGCAGGCCCGCGGCGGCCGCGTCGACGCGAACGGTACGACGTACTCGAAGATCCTGGGCCCCAAGCTCGACGGCAACGGCTTCGCCCTGATCGCCGACACCGACAACGGCGCGTACGACGGCGACAGCGCGTACGACCGCGCGGTCGGCCCCATGCAGTTCATCCCCTCCACCTGGGAGTGGGCGGGCCGCGACGGCAACGGCGACGGCGCGAAGAACCCCAACAACATCTACGACGCGGCCCTCGCCGCCGGTCACTACCTCTGCCGCTTCGACCGTGACCTCTCCGTCCAGTCCGAGCTGAACAAGGCCATCCTCGGCTACAACAACTCGCAGGAGTACCTGAACACCGTCCTGTCGTGGCTGGAGTACTACCGCAAGGGCACGCACGAGGTGCCGGACGGCACGGGCACGCTGCCCTCGCACAGCAACGACGACGGCCAGGGAGCGAGCCCCGCGCCCAGTCCGTCGCCGCCGAAGACGCCGAAGCCGCCGAAGACGACGAAGCCGACGAAGCCGGGCACGCCCGGCGACGGCGGTTCCACGAGCCCCAGCCCGTCGCCGCCGCCGCCCAGCACCCCCAAGCCGCCGAGCCCCACGCCTCCCACCCCCACCGACACGGTGGACCACCTGGAGGACGCGGGCACCGCCAAGCTCACCGCGACGGCGGGCGACACGTTCGACCAGAAGGTCGCCGTGCGCACCGAGACCAAGGCCGGCAAGGCCGTCGCGAAGGTGCGGGTGCGATTCACCATCGTCGGCGACACGGACGCCACGTTCACCGGCGGCGAGACCGTGGCCACGATCGTCACCAACAGCGCCGGCAAGGCCACCGCGCCCGCGCTGGTGGCAGGACAGAAGACCGGCGACTTCACGGTCCGCGCCACCGTCGTGGGCCGCTCCGTCGCGGGCCTCGACTACACGGCGACCGTCACCGAACCCCAGGCCGACGCCCTCGCCCGCACCAGCGCCACCGAGCTGACCTGTGTGCCCGGCGGCGAGTTCGCGGACCAGGTCGAGGTGAAGGCCACGTACAAGAACGCCGTCGCGGACGGTGTCGCCGCCACCGCGACGATCGTCAAGTCGGCCGACGACGCGACCGAGAACGACAAGGGCCCGTCCTTCAAGGACGCGGACGGCAAGACCGTACGCACCCTCAAGGACCTCAAGACGGACGCGAACGGCCTGCTGAAGCTTCCGAAGCTGTACGCGGACGACACCGTCGGCACGTTCCTGCTCCGCATCGACACCACGGGCGGCGCGACCCTCACGGTCGAGCTGAAGGTGGCCGCGGCCACCACCACGACGCCCTAGCCCGCGTAACCCCCAAGCGCGCCCCTCCGCTTCCCGCGGAGGGGCGCCCTTGTTGTGTGTGCAACGTGTTCTCATCTCACCCCGCCGTTGCTACGGTGCCGGACCTGACGACGCATCAGCTCCAGGATTCCCGGGGAGGCCCCGTATGCGTGCCCTCATCGCCGCCGCGATCGGTCTCGCCCTGGCGCTCGGGCTGATGTTGGTCGTCACGGTCATGGGCCCACCACCCGGCGAGACGTCGCCGAAGCCCTTGCTCACCACCGTCCCCAAGCACCCGTAACCAGCCGGGAGGGCCGCCCAGATGCGCCGCAAGGCCAGCCTGATCCTGCTCGCCCTGGCCGTGTTCTGCACGGCTCTGTCCCCGCTGGTGCGCTGGTACGCCTTCCCGCGCCTGGCCAAGATCCCCGCGAACCAGTACCAGGACATGGTCCTGGAGGCGAAGAACGCCACCCTCCTCGACTACGGCACCATGAAGGCGAAGACGGTCCCCAAGGTCACCGTCGTGCAGACCCTCAGGGGCAACGTGGAGGCCTCACAGAAGATCGAGAAGACCGCCGGCAAGGACGTGGTCGTCTGGGACGGCCTCTCCTACGTCCAGGGACCGGACGGCAAAATGGTCTCCCGGATCCCCGAGCGCTACATCTTCGACGCACACACCCAGGAACCCGTCCACGCCACCGGCGAGATGGTCGACGGCGACCCGGTCACCCGCGCGGGCCTCGAGTTCAAGTGGCCGTTCCTCACGGAGAGGCGGGACTACGAGTACTTCGACGCCCAGGCGCGCACCACGGCCCCCATCCACTACAAGGGCACGCAGGACTTCCGCGGTGTGCGGGTCTACTACTTCGAGCAGACCGTCCCCTGGACCAAGGTCCCCTTCCCCAAGGCCATGCCCGTCAAGGGCGTCACCCCCCGGTCGCTCGCGAAGACGGGCACGACGCGCTGGTACACCACGGTCCGGAAGTTCTGGGTCGAACCGGTGACCGGAGCACCGGTCTACGGCGAGGAGATCCACAAGGAGGAGCTGCGCGGCGGCACGCTCCTCGGCGGCCGCGACAAGGTCACGGCCTTCGCCGGCCACGTCAAGATGCGCGAGGACTACATCAGGTCGACGGTCGCCCTGGTCAAGTCCAACCGCACCGTGGTCCTGCTGATGACCTCGTACCTGCCATGGGGCCTCCTGCTGCTGGGCCTGCTCCTGCTGACCCTGTCCCTGTGGCTGGAGGCCCGCGGCCGCCGGCCGGCGGACCCGGCCCCCACCGAGGCCTCGGCGCCGGAACCGGTCAGCGCCTGAGCCGCGCGTTCGTGTACCGGGTCGGCTCGGCCGTGGCCGGGTCCTCGGGCCACGGGTGCTTGGGGTAGCGGCCGCGCAGCTCGGCCCGTACCGCCTTGTAGCCGTCCCGCCAGAACGAGGCGAGGTCGGCCGTGACGGCGGCCGGCCGGCCGGCGGGCGACAGCAGATGGACGAGCACCGGTACTCCGGCGACCCTCGGGGACTCGTGGCGGCCGAACATCTCCTGGAGCTTCACGGCGAGCACGGGCTGCTCCGGGTTGCCGTAGTCGATCCGGATCCTGGACCCGCTGGGCACCTCGATCCGCTCGGGAGCGAGTTCGTCGAGCCGGGCCGCGTCCCCGGTCGCCCACGGCAGCAGCCGGGCCAGTGCCTGCCCGGCGTCGATCCGCGCCAGATCGGCCCGCCGCCGGGCACGGCTCAGCTCCGGCTCCAGCCACTCGTCCACGCGCGCGTGGAGCGCGTCGTCGGACACGTCGGGCCAGGGGGCGCCGACGTGCAGGTGCAGAAAGGCGAGCCGCCGCCGCAGCACCTCGGCGTCAGCGGACCACCGCACCAGGCCGAGCCCTTCCTCCCGCAGCCCTTCGAGGAGCGCGTCCCGTACGAGACCGGGGTCGGCGTCACGCAGCGGCCGCACCGCCAACTCCACGGCCCCCAGTCGCTCGACCCGCCGCGCGACGACATCCCCGTCGGCCCAGTGGACCTCGGCGCCCGCGGAACGCAGGGGCGCCGCGGCCCGCCGCGCCGTGTCCTCGTCGACCACGGCGGCGAGCCGCACGCGCGCGTGCCCCGCGCCGACGGGACGGTCGGCGACCGCCACGGCGAGCCAGGGGGCGCCGCGCAGCGCGGAGCCGTCGCCGATGTCGGCGCGGGTCCCGCTGACCATGAGGCAGGAGCCGCCCTGTGCCCGCGCGAGCCGCTCCGGGAAGGCGAGGGCGGCCACGAGCCCGGCGATCCGATCGTCCCCCGAGCCCGCTCGCCCGGCCGCCCCGGATCCGGTGGGCTCGGACCCGGTGGGGCCGGGCGCCGAGCCCTGCCCACCCGTCCCGGCCGGAGCCCCGGCGTCCCGCTCTCGCGGAGCGGAGTCACGGTCACGGGCGGGCGGGCGCGCACGATCTGTCGCCCCGGCCCGCAGCCGCCGCGCCTCCGCACGCCAGCGCCCCGCGTACGCGTCGCCCCCACGCCGGGCAGCCCGCCAGGCCGCCGCCAGGTCGTCGCCGTACTCCCGCGGCGGCTCCTCGCTCAGCAGCGCGACCACCTCCGCGGCCCGGTCCGCGCCGACCTCCGGCGCCGCGTCCAGCAGAGCCCGCGCCAGTCGCGGGTGCAGGCCGAGCCGGGACATGCGCACCCCTCGCTCCGTGGCCCGCCCCGCGGAATCCACCGCACCGATCGCGGCGAGAACGGACCGCGCCGCCGCCATCGCCCCGCCCGGCGGCGCGTCCAGCAGGGCGAGCCCGGACGCCTCCGGATCGCCCCAGCACGCCGCCTGCAACGCGAACGCCGTCAGGTCGGCCACCTTGATCTCGGGGGAGGGGAAGCGCGGCAGACGGGCGTCCTCCGCCTCCGCCCAGCAGCGGTACACCGTCCCCGGCGCCTCGCGCCCGGCCCGGCCCGCCCGCTGCCGCCCCGCCGCCTGCGAGGCCCGTACCGTCGTCAGGGCGCTCAGCCCGCGCGCGTGATCCACACGTGGCTCCCGCGCCAGTCCGCAGTCCACGACGACCCGCACACCCGGCACCGTCAGCGAGGACTCGGCCACGGACGTCGCGAGGACCACCCGGCGCCCCGCACCGGGAGACAGCACCGCGTCCTGTACCGCCGCCGGCGCCCGCCCGTGCACCTGGAGCACCTCGACCCCGTCCAGGTCCCCCAGCTGCCCCGCCACGCGCGCGATCTCCCCGACCCCGGGAAGGAAGCAGAGGACATCCCCCTCGCGTTCCGCGAGCGCCCGCCGCACCACCGATGCCACATGCGTCAGCAGTACGGGGTCCACCCGCATCCCGTGCGGCGGCCGGACGGGCCGCACCGGAGGCGTCCACACGACCTCCACCGGGTACGACACACCCGCCGCCTCGACCACCGGCGCCCCGCCGAGCAGCCGGGCCCACCCCGCGGCGTCGGTCGTCGCCGAGGCCGCCACCAGCCGCAGCTCGGGCCGCAGCGCCTCCCGCACGTCCAGGAGGAAGGCCGCCGCCGTGTCCGCGTCCAGATGACGCTCGTGGCACTCGTCGAGCACCACCACGTCGACGCCCGCCAACTCCTGATCCCGCTGAAGTCGTTGCAGCAGCACACCGGTCGTGACGACCTCCACGCGCGTGTGGCGCCCCACCACGCGCTCCCCGCGCACGGTGTAGCCGACGCTGTCGCCGGCCTTCTCGCCGAGCAGCCACGCCATCCGGCGCGCCGCGGCCCGGGCGGCGATGCGCCGCGGCTCCGCGACGACGACACGGCGTACCGGCCCCTTCGCGGCCCCCTCCCCGAGCAGACCGGCCAGGGCCAGCGGCACGAGCGTGGTCTTGCCCGTCCCGGGCGGCGCCACGAGGACCGCGGCGCCTCCCGCGTCCAGGGCGTCGTTCAGGCCGGGCAGCGCGCTGCGTACCGGCAGGTCCAGGGCGTCGTAGCGGATCACCCGCTCAGTCTCGTACGCACACGAAGATCGCCGTGCCCGGGATCAGGTTCCCGCGCAGCGGGGACCAGCCGCCCCACTCCTGGGTGTTCCAGGCGGGCCACTCCGGCTCGACCACATCGAGCAGCCGGAAGCCGCCCGCCACCACGTCGCGCACCCGGTCGCCGATCGTCCGGTGGTGCTCGACGTAGACCGCCCCGCCCTCCTCGTCCTGCTCCACGTACGGCGTGCGGTCGAAGTAGGAGGCGGAGACCGACAGGCCCTCGGGCCCGGGCTCGTCGGGGAAGGCCCAGCGGATCGGGTGCGTCACGGAGAAGACGAAGCGGCCGCCCGGGCGCAGCACCCGGTGGACCTCGCGCAGGACGCGCACCGGGTCGGCGACGAAGGGCAGCGCGCCGTACGCCGAGCAGGCGAGGTCGAAGGAAGCGTCCGCGAACGGCAGGGCGCCCGCGTCGGCCTCCACCAGAGGCACGTCCCCGCCGATGCGCAGCGCGTGCTGGAGCTGGCGGTGGGAGAGGTCCAGGGCCACCGGGCGCGCGCCCTGGCCGGCCAGCCAGCGCGAGCACTGGGCCGCGCCGGCGCCGATCTCCAGGACGTCCTTGCCCTTGAGGTCCTCCGCCGGGCCGAGCAGCTCGGCCTCCACTTCGTCGAGCCCCTCGGGGCACCACACGAACCGGTCGTCGCCGAGGAACGTGCCGTGCTCGACCTGGTAGTCGTCCGCGTTCCGGTCCCACCAGCCACGGTTGGCGCGGGAACTCTCCGTGGCGCCGGCGTCACGTCGGGTGGCTTCGGGTTCGAACGTATCGGGCTCTTGGATGATCGGCTCCCTCGTATTAGTCTGCGGGCACTTCCGTCGAACCCGTTCCGGTGGTGTCACGGAAGGGGTCCTGCGGCCCTGTGTGGCCTCGGAAGACAGTTCTTGTGCCGGGTATGCGGTGTTCTGCCCCGGGTGTGCGGCTTCGCGCATTGACCCTGCCCGGCTGCCCCCGTATGCTACAAGTTGCGCTGCGGGCCTGCGCTCCTCAGACGTAGCAGGCTGCGCTCGCATCTGTATGTATGTCCCCTCGGTTGTCGAGGCGCTCACCGGAACACTGGTGGCGCTTCCTTGGCTGTCCGGCCTTCTGCAGAGCGAAACGGGCTCCCGGCGTAAGCAGTACCTACGACTCACTGTCCGTACCGGAGCCCTTTCCCACATGACGAGCAGCACCGAGACCACCTCTACCACTCCGCAGGTAGCGGTCAACGATATCGGTAACGAGGAAGCCTTCCTCGCCGCGATCGACGAGACGATCAAGTACTTCAACGACGGCGACATCGTCGACGGCGTCATCGTGAAGGTCGACCGGGACGAGGTCCTGCTCGACATCGGTTACAAGACCGAAGGTGTCATCCCGAGCCGCGAGCTCTCGATCAAGCACGACGTCGACCCGAACGAGGTCGTCAAGGTCGGCGACGAGATCGAAGCCCTTGTTCTCCAGAAGGAGGACAAGGAAGGCCGCCTGATCCTCTCGAAGAAGCGCGCCCAGTACGAGCGCGCCTGGGGCACCATCGAGAAGATCAAGGAAGAGGACGGCATCGTCACCGGCACCGTCATCGAGGTGGTCAAGGGTGGTCTCATCCTCGACATCGGCCTCCGTGGCTTCCTGCCGGCTTCCCTCGTCGAGATGCGCCGCGTCCGCGACCTCCAGCCCTACGTGGGCAAGGAGCTCGAGGCGAAGATCATCGAGCTGGACAAGAACCGCAACAACGTGGTCCTGTCCCGCCGCGCCTGGCTCGAGCAGACCCAGTCCGAGGTTCGCCAGACGTTCCTCACGACCCTCCAGAAGGGTCAGGTCCGCTCCGGCGTCGTCTCCTCGATCGTCAACTTCGGTGCCTTCGTGGACCTGGGTGGCGTCGACGGTCTGGTCCACGTCTCCGAGCTTTCCTGGAAGCACATCGACCACCCGTCCGAGGTTGTCGAGGTCGGCCAGGAAGTCACCGTCGAGGTCCTCGACGTCGACATGGACCGCGAGCGTGTCTCCCTGTCGCTGAAGGCGACGCAGGAAGACCCGTGGCAGCAGTTCGCCCGCACGCACCAGATCGGTCAGGTCGTGCCCGGCAAGGTCACGAAGCTGGTTCCGTTCGGTGCGTTCGTCCGCGTGGACGAGGGCATCGAGGGTCTGGTCCACATCTCCGAGCTGGCCGAGCGCCACGTGGAGATCCCGGAGCAGGTCGTCCAGGTCAACGACGAGATCTTCGTCAAGGTCATCGACATCGACCTCGAGCGCCGTCGCATCAGCCTCTCGCTGAAGCAGGCCAACGAGGCCTTCGGTGGCGACCCGGCTTCGGTCGAGTTCGACCCGACCCTGTACGGCATGGCCGCGTCGTACGACGACCAGGGCAACTACATCTACCCCGAGGGCTTCGACCCCGAGACCAACGACTGGCTCGAGGGCTTCGAGTCCCAGCGTGAGGTGTGGGAGACCCAGTACGCCGAGGCGCAGCAGCGCTTCGAGCAGCACCAGGCGCAGGTCATCAAGTCCCGCGAGGCCGACGCTCAGGCCGAGGCCGAGGGTGCTGCCGCTCCCGCCGCCGGCGGTTCCGGCGCGGGTGTCTCGGGTGGTTCGTACTCCTCGGAGTCGGACGACAACTCCGGCGCCCTGGCGTCGGACGAGGCCCTGGCTGCCCTCCGCGAGAAGCTCGCCGGCGGCCAGAGCTGATCACAGCTCACCGCTAGGCAGTAGTTCGTGACTGCGGGCCCGCACCCATCTGGGTGCGGGCCCGCAGTGCGTTTTCCGAGGCCCGGGCAGCCCGGCGCGAACAGCCCTTCCGTGCCCTCGGAGCAGGCGACTTCACGCTCACCGGACACGGCGCCGCCAAGGGCCCGCCCGCGTTCCGCAGTGGATGGCCACCCTCGACCACTTCCGTGAACTCGGCGTTCCCGTCGAGGTGTTCACCAAAGAGGCGCCGGTGCGGGGCGGGAGCGGGAATGCCCGCGCCCCGGACGGCGTTGTGGCCTAGGAACACGAGGAGGAGCGGTCACTGTGCTTGATCCGCAGGGTTTGTACGCCTGGGAGCCGAAGGGCCTGGCAGTCGTCGACATGGCGCTGGCCCAGGAGTCGGCCGGTCTTGTCATGCTCTACCACTTCGACGGATACATCGACGCGGGCGAGACCGGCGACCAGATCGTCGACCGGCTTCTCGACTCGCTGCCCCACCAGGTCGTGGCCCGTTTCGACCACGACCGGCTGGTGGACTACCGTGCCCGGCGTCCGCTGCTCACCTTCAAGCGTGACCGCTGGACCGAATACGAGGAGCCCACGCTCGACGTACGGCTGGTCCAGGACACCACCGGTGCCCCCTTCCTGCTGCTGTCCGGTCCCGAGCCGGATGTCGAGTGGGAGCGCTTCGCGGCGGCCGTCCAGCAGATCGTGGAGCGGCTCGGCGTCCGCCTGTCCGTGAACTTCCACGGCATTCCGATGGGCGTCCCGCACACCCGCCCCGTCGGCCTCACCCCGCACGGCAACCGCAACGACCTGGTGCCCGGCCACCGCAGCCCCTTCGAGGAGGCGCAGGTCCCCGGCAGCGCCGAGTCCCTCGTCGAGTACCGCCTCATGGAGGCCGGACACGACGTCCTGGGAGTCGCCGCGCACGTGCCGCACTACATCGCCCGTTCTCCGTATCCGGACGCCGCGCTGACCGTCCTGGAGGCCATCACGGCCGCTACGGGACTGGTCCTGCCGGGCCTCGCGCACTCCCTGCGCACGGAGGCGCACCGCACGCAGACGGAGATCGACCGGCAGATCCAGGAGGGCGACGAGGAACTGGTCGCCCTCGTGCAGGGTCTCGAGCACCAGTACGACGCGGCGGCGGGCGCCGAGACCCGGGGGAACATGCTGGCCGAGCCCGTCGAGATCCCGTCCGCGGACGAGATCGGGCAGGAGTTCGAGCGGTTCCTGGCGGAGCGGGAAGGCGAGGGCTGAGCGAGCCTCGGGCCTGCCGAGGGGCCTGTCAGTGGCAAGCCCTAGGCTGGTGGGCATGCTGAAGGTGGGCCTGACCGGCGGTATCGGCGCCGGCAAGAGCGAGGTGTCGCGGCTGCTCGTCGAGCACGGAGCCGTGCTGATCGACGCGGACCGCATCGCGCGTGAGGTCGTCGCGCCCGGAACTCCCGGGCTCGCCGCGGTCGTCGAGGCCTTCGGGACGGACGTACTCGCGCCGGACGGCAGTCTGGACCGCCCGAAGCTGGGCTCCATCGTCTTCGCCGACCCGGACAAGCTCGCCGTGCTGAACGCGATCGTGCACCCCTTGGTGGGCGCCCGCTCCCGCGAACTGGAAACGGCCGCCGCCGCGGATGCCGTAGTGATCCACGACGTCCCGCTCCTCGCCGAGAACGGCCTCGCGCCGCTGTACGACCTCGTGGTCGTCGTCGACGCGAGCCCCGAGACCCAGCTCGACCGGCTCGTCCGGCTGCGCGGCATGACCGAGCAGGACGCACGCGCGCGCATGGCCGCCCAGGCGACGCGCGAGAAGCGCCTGGCCATCGCCGACATCGTCATGGACAACGACGTACCCCTGGAGGAGCTGGAGCGGCGCGTGGGGGACGTATGGGCAGATCTCGTGCACAGGGCGCACCAGCCAGGGGAGTCACAGGAATAGCGGTCGCCGCCGGGGGCGTTGAACCGGTGCAGTGAGGGAAGGACTCAGCCGTGCCCGAGACCAGCGGTTGGACCGGACGTACTCCGGAGACGCATGTCATCGACTTCCGCGCCGCCGAGCAGTTGCTCGCCGCGCGCGACCCGCGGGGCGCGGTGAAGCTGCTCGATCCGGTGATAGCCGCGCACCCCGAGAACACGGCCGCACGGCTGCTGCGCGCGCGTGCCTTCTTCGCCGCCGCGCAACTGCGTCCCGCCGAGCTCGAGTTCACCATCGTGCTGGAGCGCGAGCCGGACAACGCGTTCGCGCACTTCGCGCTCGCCCGCACCTATGAGCGCCAGCTGCGGCCGGATCAGGCCAAGAGGCACTTCCGCCTCGCGGCGGCGCTCGACCCGAACCCGCAGTACTTGAAGGCGGCACGCTTCGACTCGTAGGCGGCCGGGGTTCCTGGGGACTGGGGCTGTCCGGCGGGTCAGGGCCTAGGGGTGGCGGTGTTCCGGCGGTCGGTACGGTGGGACGTCGCGGCCCGGCTGCCAGTGCGGCCCCTGGTGGATGTGCCGCAGGATCATGGTCATGTCCGCGGTGACGATCAGCCACAGGACACCGCAGGCGGCCGCCCATCCGGGCCTCCCGGCGAGGGCGAACGCGGCCGTTCCGGCGATCGCCCAGATCAGGCCCCACACGCTCAGCCAGAAGCGCAGCCGCAGGGCACTGCGCGCTGTCGTCGGTTCACTGCCTGTACGCATCGGGACCACCGCTCCTCCTACGAAAAGTACTCTTCGTGGTGCACGTTCACCATGGGACGGTGGACGGATCCACGGGGGAGGCGACGATGCTGCTGGATGCGCTGCGGGCGGACGCGAGGCTCGCCGAGTGGCTGCGGGACCTGGAGAGCGAGGGCGATCCGCGGGTGGAGGTCGCGCTGCCCGGCGCGGACGAACTCCCGGACGTACTGCTGGACCTGTCCGTGCCGCACGAGGACATCAACGAGTTCGTCGCGCTGCGCGCCCGGCTGGCGGACGACGCGGAGGCGATGACCCTCCTCGCCCGGTGTGTCGCCCGCTTCGTACGGGACATGGGGGAGATCGGGAAGGGCTGGGAGCCGCCGCCGTTCCCGACGTCGACGGGGGACCTCGGACGCTGCTTCCCTCTGTACGTCTTCGTCGGCGCGCTGCCGCACGTACGCGCGTACCACCACCGGCGCGGGGTCCCGGCCGAGGTGTCCCGGCGCACGCTCGCCGATCTGGGGCGGCATGTGGCGGTGCACCGTCGGCGGCTCGGCACGGGCGGGCTGCTGTTCCCGTGGTGGATCGCGCTCCCCTTCCACGGGGAGTTGTTCCAGCTGGGCCGGCTGCAGTTCCAGCGCGCGCGGCTGGGGCAGCGCACGGGGCGGGCCGTCGCGGGGGCCGGCCTGGGCCTGGGGCCGGGCGACCCCTGTCTGAGCCTGCACATACCCGACTTCCGCGGACCGCTGTCGCCGTCCGCCTGTGAGCGGTCGCTGGCGCTGGCACGGGAGTTCTTCGCCCGCCACTATCCCGACGAGCGGTACGAGGTGGCCGTGTGCCACTCCTGGCTCCTCGACCCGCAGCTGAAGCGGTACCTGTCGGCGGAGTCCAACATCGTCCGCTTCCAGGAGCGCTTCGAGATCGCGTACGCGCAGACGGCGCCGGAGGACGGGGTGCCGGTCGGGTTCGTCTTCGGCGATCCGGAGCTGCCGGTGGCGGACCTGCCGCGGCGGAACAGCGTGGAGCGGGCGATCGGGGACCACTTGCGGGCGGGCGGCCACTGGTACGGCGGGCATGGGTGGGCTCCGCTGTAGCTGTCACCCTATCGAGTGACCCGGTCGGGGAACGGGCGTGCGGGCGCGGTCCGTTGGACGGGTATGAGGCTGGAAATGCGTGAGGGATACGAGGGAACGGGACCCGGGGCGATCACCCCGGACGGCTGCGCGGTCGAGCTCTACTCGCGGCTGCCCGTCGGGGAGGAACCGGACATCATCGCCGCGGCAGTGCCCACGGGGGCCCGCATTCTGGAACTGGGCAGCGGGGTGGGCCGCATGACCCATCCGCTCCTGGATCGCGGGTTCGAGGTCACGGCCGTGGACGAGTCGTCGGAGATGCTGGCGCGCGTCCGTGGGGCGCGCACGATATGCAGCCCGATCGAGGGACTCGACCTGGGTGAGACGTTCGACGTGGTGATGCTCGCGTCGTTCCTCGTCCACGCGGGCGACGTCGAGGTGCGGCGGGGGATGCTGCGGGCGTGCGCGCGGCATGTCGCGGAGGGCGGGTGCGTGCTGATCCAGCGCGAAGGGGAGGACTATCACTCGAATGTGCCCCGTGAGCGGGTCGATCCCAGCGGCTTCACGCTACGGATCCTGTCGGCGGAGCCGGCGGGTGACGGGGTCAACTCGGTCAGCGCGGAGTACGTGTTCCCGGACGCGACGTGGACCCATACGTTCCTGGCGCGGCCGCTGACCAAGGAGCAGTTCGAGGAGGCGCTCGCCGAGGCGGGGCTGAGGGTGGACCGGTATCTGACGGAGGACGGCGTGTGGGTGAGGGCGGTGCCGGCTGAGGAGTAAACCGCACCCGTGGAGGAGAAGACCGCACCCGTGGAGGAGGAAACCGCATAGGAAAGTGCGGTGCGCGGCGATGAGTTGCGGGCGTCGGCCCGGTCTACCTCTGTGACAGCGATACGGAACTGCTTCACAGAGGAGACCCCCATGTCCCAGACCACCGCTCCCGTCACCCGCGCCGCCTCGGCTGCCTCCGCCTCCGGTGGCACCCGCAGTCGTCGTGCCGAGATTTCCCTGCGTGCGCTTCAGATCGTGCTCGCGCTCTTCTACGGGGTGGCGAGCGCGCTGCCGAAGCTGATCGCGCACCCCTCGGCCGTCGAGTCCTTCGACAAGATCGGCTGGGGCAGCGCGGGGATGTACACCATCGGCGCGCTCGAACTGGCCGGAGCTGTCGCACTGTTGATACCGGCGCTCATGTCGGTGGCGGCGGTGGCACTCAGTGCGCTGATGGTGGGTGCGTTCATCACGCAGCTCACCGTCTTCGACGGGCAGTACGCAGCGACACCGCTGATCCTGATCGTGCCGCTCGCCCTGATCGCGTGGGCGCGCCGGAAGGGGACGGCGGACGGGCTGGGGCGGCTGGTGCGGCTGGTGCGACGAGGGGCGTGACCTTGGGCGACGGACGGCGCGGAAGGCTCCCCGCTGCTGGTGGGGAGCCCTCGACCTGTGAGGGCTTGCTTCGGGTTTGCTTGCGTTGGGTTTGCCTGCGGCGGGATTGGTTGCGCCGGGTTTGCTGCTCAGCGCTCGCGAGGGTGCCCGGGTGCACCTCGGCTTCCCGGGGCAGCCTGGATTTCGGGTCAGTCCGGCCTTCCGGGGCCACCCGGTCTTCGGGTCTGCCCTGCATTCAGGGTCAGCCGCGTGTCCCGGGTCAGCCTCGTGTCCTGGGTCCGCTCTGCTTTCCGGAGCTGCTCCGCTTTCCAGAGCTGCTCTGCTTTTCGGAGCTGCTCTGCTTTCCGGGCCTGTTCTGCTTTCCGGGATCGTCCGGGGCCGCGGTCCCGCCGTGTTCCCCGTCCGGCGGGTCGCCGAAGCCCCTGAGGCGTTCCAGTTCGCGGCGGTCCCGTTTGGTGGGGCGGCCCGTGCCGCGGTCGCGGATGCCGATCGGGGCGACGGCCTCGCGGGGCGGGGGCGGCGGGCTGTTGTCGACGTAGCACTCGACCGCGACCGGCGCGCCGACCCGTTTGCGGATCACGCGCTTCACGACGAGGATCCGCTCCCGGCCCGCGTGCCGCAGCCGTACCTCGTCGCCGACCCGTACCGCGTACGCGGGCTTGACGCGTTCGCCGTTCACCCGGACGTGCCCGCCCCGGCAGGCGGTGGCGCCCATCGAGCGGGTCTTGACGAGACGGACGGACCAGATCCAACTGTCGATGCGCACGGTCTCGCCGTTCGCCGGCCCGGCCGCGTCGGCGGCCACCGTTGCGTCCGTGTCCAACTCGTCCGTGGCCGCCGCGCCCGTGTCCACCGCGTCCGCGCCCACCGTCTCCTCATCCGCACTCTCGGAAGCCATGCCTCGACTTTAGGCCCTGCCGTCAGGCGAGGGCGGTCGCCCGGAAACTCCGTCGCACGGTTCACCCCGGACGCGGCCGCCCCCGAGAGGGCGGCGATCAGCTGGTCGTACCGTGGGGGTATGGAGGGCACGGAGGGCAGGGACAGCAGCTTGGCGGAGGGCGGCCGCCTGGCGGAGGGCAGCAGCCTGAGTGACCTGGACGAGCACATCACGGGGTGCCGTGCCTGCCCGCGGCTGGTCGAGTGGCGCGAAGAGGTGGCCCGTACCAAGCGCGCCGCTTTCGCCGACTGGACGTACTGGGGACGTCCGGTCCCGGGTTTCGGGCCCGTGGACGCCTCGCTCCTCGTCGTCGGGCTCGCACCCGCCGCGCACGGGGCCAACCGGACCGGGCGGATGTTCACCGGGGACAGGTCGGGGGACGTTCTGTACGCGGCACTGCACGACGTGGGTCTCGCCTCGCGGGCCACCGCCGTGTCCGCCGATGACGGCCTTGAGCTGTACGGGGTGCGGATCACCTCGCCCGTGCACTGCGCGCCGCCCGCCAACAAGCCGACGCCGGAGGAGCGGGACACCTGTCGGCCCTGGCTGGTGCGTGAACTCGAGCTGCTGCGGCCGACGTTGCGGGCCGTCGTGGTGCTCGGCGCCTTCGGCTGGCAGGCCGCGCTGCCCGCCCTCGCCGAGGCGGGGTGGGCGGTGCCACGGCCCCGGCCGGCCTTCGCGCACGGGGTGCGGGTGACGCTCCGGCCCTCAGCAGGGCCGCCCGCCAAGTCGCTCGACGTCCTCGGGTGTTTCCACGTCAGCCAGCGCAACACCTTCACCGGACGGCTGACGCCCGCCATGCTGCGGGACGTGCTGCGTACGGCGGCGGAGGCGGCGGGGCTGCCGACACTGCCGGATGCGGGGCAGTACGCCTAACGGCGGGCCCGGGACCGTTCTCCCGCCGACGATACGAACTGGAGTTCCAGCGTGGCTGGGGGAGGGGCGATGCCCGGGCCCCCCGCCTCGGCCCAGCGCACTATCTCGTCCGTGCAGTCGTCGCCCATCGACCAGCCGATCCAGGTTGCCCGGCCGCCGCGTCTGCGGCCCTCCCCGGAGGGCTGTACGACGATGATGTTCGCCTGGTCGCAGGGCCCGAGGCAGTCCGTCGTGCGGACCGTGATCCGCCCGCCGGAGGCCGCGGCCGCCGCCCGCAGGCGCTCCAGTTGCCAGTCGTGGTCGTAGCCGGGGTACTTGCGCGGGTCACCGCAGCAGCAGCCGCGGCAGACGACGAGCGTGCAGGGACGGGTCCGGGCGGCGCCGATTGCCGTACGGGTGGTCACAGTTCTCCCTTGTTGCCGGCCGCACCGAAGAGGTGACGGACCGTCGAGCGGTGGTTGGCCCGGACGTGGGACAGGGCGTGCGCGGGCGCGATCCGGGTCGCATGAAGTCATCTTCGCCGACTCGGGTCCGGGTCCGGGCCGGCGCTGGTTACGCCGACTCGGGTCCGGGTCCGGGTCCGGGCTCGGAGGCAGACGCGGACTCTGCTCCGGGCTCCGGAACCACCGCGGTCGCCGTGATCTCCACGAGCTGGCCCGTGTACCCAAGACAGGCCACGCCGATCAGGGTCGAGGAGTGCGGCCCGATACTGAGCCCCGATGCCTCGACGACGTCCCAGACCGCGGAGAGCACGGCAGGCTCGCCGCTGACGACATACACGTCCGTCGAAACGACATGCGCCAGGTCGCTGCCGACCGCGCGCAGTTGCTCGGCGAGGTTGGCGAGCACCTGCGCGGCCTGGCGTACGGGGTCGCCCTCGCCGACGATCTTGCCGTCGGCGTCGAGCGGCACGGACCCGGCGAGGAAGGCCAGGCGGGTCCCCGCCTCGACGACGGAGGCGTGGGAGTAGACGGGGGGCGGGCAGAGGGTGGGGACGGTGACGCGGTTGATCACGGGGTCTCCAGGGATTCGGGCGGGCCGACGGTTGAGGGACAACCTGCCGGCGGAGGGACAACCTGCCGAGCATGCGCGACGTGGGGAGGCGGGCGCATTCGAATTTGCGGAGCGAAGTGCCACCACGCCATCCTCATCCCATGCGCACCACGTACCTGGGACGTTTCACCGGGGCGGACTTCTAGCGGGCCACGCCGGAAGTCCCGGCGGGCCCTCGGAGGTCTGCCATGTCACGCACCGTCCATCACGTCCCCACGAGACACCGCACCCGCCCCGCCTACTGGCCCACCGGTACGGCGGGCCCGTGCACCGCGCACGCCCTCACCGACCACCGCTACAGCCGCCAGGAGCTGGCCCGAGCCCGCCGCGCGGGCCGTCGCCCCGTACCGACGCGTGTCGACCGTTCCTTCGCCGCCTACGTGTTTCCGCGTGCCCTGGGTGCCCACTTCTGGAGCCCGTACGAGTCCGCCGCCCGTGCTGACCTGCGCACTTTCCGCACGGCCGCCTGCAAGCTCCTCCGTGCCGCACCGCCGGGCGCCCTCCTCGCGGCGGCCGAGGACCTGGACCATCCGCCGACCCGCCACCGCCACCGCGACCTGTGGTGACTGACGTACCGCCCCCGCGGGCCACGGCAGGCGCCCGCAACGCGACGAGGGAGCCCGGCGGACGCGGCCGCCCGGCCTGGGCTGGAACCGCGCATAGAGGCTGAACGGCTGCTTGGTGCCGTCCAGGTCCGTGAAGTCGCAGAGTCCGAGCTGGTGCGGGTGCCGCTCTCGGGTACGGCCCGGCCCTCACGGCCCGGGCCGGCTCCGGGGCGCCAGGAGTCGGCTGCGGCGTTGAGGTGCAGGAGCTCTTCGCGTACAGAAGGTACGGCCATGCTCCGTACCCCCGCTTTCGATTCTGCCTGATCAGGGCGCGAGGGCCGGACACGCGCCACTCGATGCCCATCCGGAACCTCGGACCGTGGAGGTGCGGCTACGAGGAACCGGACATTCCGGGATCAAGAACCCGCCACACGGGAACGCCACGTTCGCATCGGATCTCTTGCTTCGCAGGCTGAACACGACCACTCAGCTCGTAATCAGGGGGTTCCATGCGCATCGCGCACCACAGATACGTCGTCGTCGCGGCCACAGCCGCGGCGATTCTCGCACTCGCCGACATACCGGCCGAGGCCCAGACCGGTCCGGCCGCCGCTGCCCTGCCGTCCTCGGTGAGTGCCGACACCACGGGACTTGCCGGGCTCGCCGAGAGCTACCTGCAGCAGCGGGCCGACATGCTGACGACATCTCCTCCCACGGCGAAAGCCGCCATCGCCCATGTCCGGGCCACGCGTTCCATGGCCGCCCAGACGCAGGACGACCTTGCCGCGCTCGCGGAGAAGGGCAAGCGGTACAAGGAGGTCGACGGCGGCTATACGCGGGCGCAGGTCGACGTGAAAGTCGACGACACGACCGTCGACGGCGGGACGGCGACGCTTCAGCTGACCGAACACACCCGCCTCCGGCTGCCGTTCACGCCGCAGGAGGTCGAGGAAGGCGCGCCGGAGTTCGAGGAACTCTCGCTCCCGCACACCGTGAAGTTCACCCAGGGATCCGACAGCGCGTGGCTGCTGTCGTCGGACAAGGCCGACACCGCGGGCGGGCCGACCCCGACGACACAGGTGTCCGACACGGACGCCGAGGCCACCACCGACGATGGGGGCGGCGCACCGGACGAGGACGAGGGCGGCAAGGACGACGCGGCCGACACCACCCCGCTGCCCGACAGCGGCGCGTCCGACACCGTCAAGCCGGGGGTCTCGGCCGCCTACAGCTACAACAAGATGGTGGCCTACGCCGACAGGTACTGGGACCACCACAACGGCGCGTACCGGACCTACGGCAACGACTGCACCAACTTCATCTCCCAGGCGATGCTGGCCGGCGGTTGGGGTCCCAAGGGCGGCGCCCTCATCCAGCGGACCAGCAACAAGTACTGGTTCTACGGGCCGACGAAGTGGACCACGAGCTACACCTGGGCGGGCGCCGAGAACTGGTACTGGTTCGCGAAGAAGCACGCGAAGAGGACCAAGATCCTGGGCAACGTGTGGCAACTGGCCAAGTCGGACGTGCTCCAGGCGGACTGGACCCGCAACAACAACATCGACCACTCGATGATCGTCACGAAGAAGTACCGGGGCACGCCATACCTGACCTACCACACCGGCGACACCCACAACAAAAGCCTCAGCAAGCTCCTGTCCGACCACCCTCGTGCCTGGTGGTACGCGCACCGCACCTGACAGGCTGCCACCCCCCACAGGAGAACCCGCAGATGAACAAGGAGCGCGCTGTGGAACGTCGACGTCTCTTGGCCGTGCTGGCCGCCCTGGCCGTCGCCACCGGCTGCTCGACCCATGATGACAAGGCCGAGCCCTCCCGTTCGGCATCCTCCGACGGGGCACGCCACGCCGTCGAGGCCTACGTGGACGCCCTCAACTCCCGCAGTGCCACCGGCCTGATCAAGGTCGGCGGCGTCAAGGACGAGAGCTGGTCGCGACAGGAGGCCGCGCGGATGCTGGCGGACAGGGGCGGGCGGGAGTGGAAGATCAAGGATGTCCGGATCGACCACGACATGGGTCCTGACACCGGATCGGCCCGCCTCCTCGCCAAGGACAAGGCGGGCAAGTCCCTGCGTGACACCTTCACCGTGACACGCGAGAAGGGGGTGTGGCATCTGGCCGTCTTCACCCACCAGCCGGACGGGAAGGGGAAGGAGTCCTCCTCGACCGACAAGCCCGCTTCCTGACACCACGGAAGCAGCCTCCCCGCGCCGCGTTCAGGGCGCGCCCGCAGGCGTAGGGAGGCGTAGCTCGGCCCATACGGTCTTGCCGGGTGTGGCGAGGCGGAGGTGGAAGTCGCGGCCGGGGACGTGGCCGTGCCGGACGGCGTTCGCGGTGAGCCCTGCCGCGATCAGGGTGACGGTCTCGTTGGCGGCTGACGTGTACGGGGTGGCCCCACTCGTTCAGGCGGTGCGAGATGAGACGACGGGCGAGTCGTGCGCCGCACGGGGTCGAAGTGAACCGCATGGCGAACTCGTCTACGACCACTGGGCGTTGCGGCATATGCCTGTGTGTGGGGGGGAATTACCGGCTTCATGGGGAGAACGGCCCCGGCCCGTCCGTAGCTTTGAACAGGCGTGACGCGCTGACCGGTGCCGGTTGTACGCGGCTGGAGTGCGGTGTACACGCGGTGAGGCGTGACCGGCCTTCCGTGCGGCGTGTTGGTCGCGGGAGCGGTGGATGTTGCGGTTGCGGGGTGTTCGGTGGCGGCGGTGGAACGTACGGGACGTTCGTGACTCGAAGGATGAGCGGGCCTCATAGTGAGCCTTACGGCGAACGCCCGGACCGACTTCGTCGGGTTTGCCGCCCGGCGACGGCGACCCGCGTAAGCCAGGCGCGACTTTGCCGTGCCCCGTGACCTTCCGCGAGCGGTTACGGGGCACTGGTACGGGGCCTCGATTGCGTTCATAAAGAAACCGGCATCCCGGCCAACCGTCACTTCCCCGAAATCCCCGCGCCCCACTCTCGCTGGATCTCCCCTCTACCGTGGGCACCACATCCCGGCCGACGTCGCCCGAGAGCACACCCCCGCCCTCGCCCGTCAGGAGCCCTGTGACCCGCCTCAGTGCCGCCGTACCGCCCTGGCTCGCTCATGCCCTGCGTGCCCAGCGGGGGCCGATCCCCTGGAGTGCGGTCCTGCGTGGGGCGCTGGCCGGCGGGCCCCTCCTGCTCGCGGCCGTGCTGAGCGGGCGCAGCTCCATAGGTGTCGTCGCAGCGCTCGGCGCCATGCTCGCCGGGATCAACGACCGCCCCGGCAGCCGGCGGACCTCCGTCAAACGGCTCGGTGTGCCCGCCCTCGCAGGTGCCGCCGGACTGCTCGTCGGCTCGTACGCCGGTCAGCACGCCTCGGCCGCCCCGCTGACCCTCCTCCTCACCTGCCTCGGGTTCTTCGCCGGCGCCGTCAGCGCCATCGGGCCCGTCGCCTCCGGGGCCGGGACGCAGCTCCTCGTCGCCTCCGCCATCGGGGCCGGCATGCCGCTGCCCGAGCCCGGCTGGCAGCGCGCCCTCTTCTTCCTCGCCGGGGCCGGGTGGCTGCTCGCCCTGCGGCTCGTGCTGCCCACGCCCGGGGCCACCTCCGGCGACTACCGCTTCGACGGGGAACGGACCGCCGTCGCCGCCGTCTACGACGCTGTCGCACAGTTGCTCGACGCCGTGGGCGCGGTCGACGCGGGCACCCGTCGCGCCGGGCTCACCGCCGCCCTCGACCACGCGGAGGACGCCCTCGCCGGGCCCCGGCTGCGCCGCCGCGCCGGCTCCGCGACCGAGCGGCGCCTGCACGCCCAGTACGCCGTCGCACTGCCCCTCGCCGAAGCCGCGACCGCGCTCGCCTGGGCGGGGGACGCGGTGCCCGCGCGGGCCGCCGAAGGGCCGCGCCGGCTCGCCGCCGCCGTGCGCGACAGCACCCACACCGGACCGCTGCCGGCACCCGCCCGCTCCGCACCCGCGCTGCGCGCCCTCGACGACGCCCTCCTGCACGCCGCCGAGGCCTTCGACCGGGGCGCCGGAGGCAACCTGCACACCCGGCGCCGTACCGCCGCATCCCTGGTCCGCACCGCACTCGACTCCGGCGGGCGCGAGTACGGCCTCCGGGTCGCCCTCTCCTTCGGCGCCGGCGTCGCCGTCGCGCAGGCCCTGAACCACGCGCGCTGGTACGGGCTCCACACCCACTGGTACTGGCTGCCCGCCACCGCCGTCTTCCTGGTCAAGCCCGACCTGGGACCGCTCGCGTCGCGCGTACTGTGCCGGGCGGCGGGGACCGTCCTGGGCGCCGTCCTCTTCGCCGGACTGGCCGCCCTGCTGCCGCGGCCCGAGGGCCTGGTCGCCCTGGTGGTGATCAGCGGTGCGCTCATCCCCGTGGCCACCCGGCACTTCGCCGCGCAGACCGCCGTCGTCACCGTTCTCGTCCTCGCCCTCGTCATGGTGGGCGGGGAGCCGCAGGCCTCCTGGAACCGGATCGGTGAGACCGCGCTGGCCTGCGCGATCGTGCTGCTCGTGGGGCATCTGCCCACGCCGGGGCAGCGTGGCGGTGGCGTACGGGCCCGGCTCGCGCGCGCCCACGACGCCGCGCACGCGTACCTCGCCCACGTCCTGAGCGGCTCCGGCGACCGCACCGGCCGCTGGGTGCTGCGCCGCGAGGCCTATCGGGCGCTCGCCGAGGCCCGCGCCGCCATCGACCTCGCCGCGGCCGAACTCCCGGCCCTGGCGCGGCACACGGAGGGCACGGAGGAGGTCGCGGCCGTCCTCGAACGGCTGGTGGACACGACGACCGCCTGCGCCGTGCACCTCGACGACGCGGGGCGGCTGCCCGCCCGGCACCGTGAGCGGATCGCCGAGTTGCTCGCCGAACTCACGGACGCCCACGAACACGCGGGCCTAGACACACCCGAGGCGCCCCGCCTGCCCGTCGCCGTCTGAGTCTCGAGGACGGCGCGGACAGCGGACGGCGGTCGGCGCTCGGAGGACGCCCTCGGGGCGGGGCGACTCCTTCTGCCGTGGCGCGCCCGGCGGTCCGCGGACCGGACGGCGCACGAGGACGACCCGCGGCGACTGACGGCACGTCAAGTTTCGGACCACCGGCTCAGCTTGTGACCGAGCACGCCGGAGTCACGGCACGCGGATCCGGGAGTACGGCACCTGATCCCCTCTGCATAGGCTGAATCCCATGGATCCCGCCGAAGGCCTCCTCGCCGACCCCTACGCCGTCTACGACCGGCTGCGCGACACCGCCCCCGTACACCGCATCGCCGGCACCGACGGCAAGCCCGCCTGGCTGGTCACGCGGTACGACGACGTACGTGAAGGACTCGCGAACCCGCTGCTCTCGCTCGACAAGAAGCACGCGCTGCCCGGGAATTACCGCGGACTCGCGCTCCCGCCCGCCCTGGACGCGAACCTGCTCAACATGGACGCGCCGGACCACACCCGCATCCGGCGCCTGGTCGGCCGGGCCTTCACCCTGCGTCGCGTCGAACAACTCCGCGAGCCCGTACGGGAGACCGCCCACCGGCTTCTCGACGCACTCGGGACGCACGGCAGCACCGACCTCATCGCCTCGTACGCCGCGCCCCTGCCGATCACCGTCATCTGCGACCTGCTCGGCGTGCCGGACGAACACCGGCGGGACTTCCGGGCCTGGACCGACCCGCTCGTCACCCCGGACCCGGCCCGCCCGGACGTCGCCAGGGAATCCGTCGTCTCGTTGCTCGGCTTCTTCACCGGGCTCCTCGCCGACAAGCGCAAGAACCCCGCGGACGACCTGCTCTCCGACCTCATCGCCGTGCAGGAAGAGGGGGACCGGCTCACCGAGGACGAGCTGATGTCCCTCGCCTTCCTCATCCTCTTCGCCGGCTACGAGAACACCGTGCACCTCATCGGGAACGCCGTACTGGCGCTGCTGCGCCATCCGGAGCAGCTCGCCGCGCTCCGCGAGGACCCGGCACGGCTGCCGGACGCCGTCGGGGAGTTCGCCCGCTACGAAGGGCCCGCCCTGCTCGCCATCCGCCGCTTCCCGGTGCGGGACGTGACGATCGGCGGGGTCACCGTGCCCGCGGGGGAGACCGTGCTGCTGTCGCTGTCCGCCGCCAACCGTGACCCGAGCCGGTTCCCCGACCCCGACCGCCTCGATCTCGGCCGCGACGCCGCAGGCCACCTCGCGCTCGGCCACGGCGTCCACTACTGCCTGGGCGCGCCGCTGGCCCGGCTGGAGACGGAGGTCGCCCTCGCCGCGCTCCTCGAACGGTTCCCGGACCTCGCCCTCGCGGAAACCGAACCGCGCCGACGGCCCTCGCTGCGCGCCCGCGGCCTGCTCGCGCTTCCGGTGACGTACTGACTCCGTGGCTCCGTGGCTCCGTGGCTCCGTGGCTCCGTGGCTCCGTAGCTCCGTGATCCCGTGACTCTGGGGCTCCGTGATCCCGTGACCTGGTGAAGGGCCAGGGCTGGTGACATGGAGCGGGAGAGGGGCGAGAGACCCCTCACAGTGAATCCGTGAAGAAGTGTCGGCTACGTCTCAGTACGGTCACTCAGCGAGCCGTTCACGCCATGTCGGGCGTTTAACTCTACGAGTACAGCGCGACATGGAGGTGCAGGGTGAACGGGCGAACGGTGCTGGAGCGCTTTCCCGCCGGTGGACCCCGCGGGTCGTGGCCCGCGGAGGAGTTCGCACAGGCGTGCCGCCTGGAGGGCCAGGCCGCGGAGGTCGTCATGGACCTCTCCACGGACGCGTTTCTGGTGATCGTCAGGGGCGCGGACCGCATCGAGTGAGGTCGACCCCGGCTTTCCCCCTCAGCCCGCCGCCACGAGCCGGGCAGGGGCCACTTACGGGTTCACGCGCTGATCGGCCGCGACCACGCCGGAATCGTGTCCATGACCCGGCACAAGGCCAGGTAGAGGGGGATCGGCGGGGTGTAAGGAAGGATGCCGTCCGGCCGGTGGACGAGCGCGGGGACGCAAGGCGTGACCGGGACCACCGCACCGGTGGCGTAGTGCGCGGGCGCCGGCCATTCCAGCGCGACGTCGGAGTCGGCGGGCACGATCCACCACCAGTACGCGCTGTCGGCGTACACACAGCCCACCCGCGGCAGGCGCGGCATCAGCAGCGGTCCCAGGTGCGCGGGCACGGCCACCGCGTCGCAGCCCAGCGGCAGCGTCATGCCCTCGGGTATGGGGAGTCGACCGGACGACGCGGGGCCCTGCTGTCCGCGCCTGAGGCGGACCAAGGTGTCCAGGTTCAGGACCTGGGCGGCCCCTGACCCACTCGCCGACGTGTCCCTCACACCCATCCGGCCTCCGCTCCCCAGGACGCCTCCGCCCCGGTTCCCCGGCTTTCGGCCGGCGTCTTCTTCGCACTCCACCCCAGGTCCGACCTGGCCTCGGTGTTCTCCGCCGGGGAGCGGGAGGCGTCGTCGGAATCGGCCGCGAGACAGTACGAAGCGGCCGTCGTAGAGCGGGACCTGTCGCCGGAACGCGACAGGTCCCGTGGAGCCGGGGGTGCCGCCCGGCGGGGCAGATCCGCCCAGACCAGCAGCCCCGGCCCCGTCTCCAGGGCACCCCATGCCCTGCACAGAGACGCGATGAGGAGCAACCCCCTCCCGTGCTCCTCCTCGGGTCGCTGTGGCGAGGGATGCGGCTCCCCCGGCGCACACCCCTCGTCGCGTACGGCTATGCGCACGAGCTCGTCACCGTCGTGCAGCTCGCACACGACGTGTTCGCTCGCGGTGTGGACGATCGCGTTGGTGACCAGCTCGGAGACGACCAGGGCGGCCGAGTCACAGGTGTCCTCGCAGACTTGCCAGCGGGTCAGCCGAGCACGCGTCAGACGCCGGGCCTGGGCCACGGATCCCGGGTGTGCGGCCAGCTCGAAGCGGAACCGGCGCTCGGCGGCCGCGTGGGGGCGCACCCCAGCGGCGTCGCGGAGACCGGATCGGTCTTCGGCGGCGTCTGTTCCTAACGGCGCGGACGGAGTCACGCTTGCCACTATCGCCCCCGCCGCGAACACTTGGCAAGAGTCACTCTGAAAATTGCAGAGTGCAGTGTGACTCCGAGAAGGGGCGTGGCACACTGCTCGCAACAGCACGCCGAGTTGCGCCAGTTGGGACTGGAAAGGGCTTTCGGGTAAAGCCGCCCGGGCTGTCAGGACTAGGTGGAGGTGCTAGGTGAGCGAACCGCGGTCCGCGCCGACGGTCGGCCAGGTCGTCCTCGGCCGGCGCCTGCTGGACCTGCGGGAACGCGCGGGTCTCAAGCGCGAGGAGGCCGCGCGCATCCTGCGTGTCGCGCCCGCCACCGTCCGCCGGATGGAGATGGCCGAGGTCTCCCTCAAGATCCCGTACCTCCAACTGCTCCTGAAGGCGTACGGAGTGGGCGAGGAGGAGGCCGAGGCCTTCGTACTGCTGGCCGAAGAGGCCAACAAACCCGGCTGGTGGCAGCGGTTCCACGACATCCTGCCCGGCTGGTTCTCGATGCACGTCAGCCTGGAGGGCGCGGCGGCCCTGATCCGCTCGTACGAACCCCACTTCGTGCCCGGACTGATGCAGACCGAGGAATACGCCCGTGTCGTTCTGAAATCGGGGGCCATCGGCCAGACCAGGCCCGAGGACGTCGACCGCTATGTGGCGCTGCGCATGCAGCGCCAGGAGCTGCTGACACGTGAGGACGCGCCCCGGATCTGGGCCGTGATGGACGAGACCGCCCTGCGTCGCCCCGTCGGCGGCCCCGAGGTGATGCGGGCCCAGATCGACAAGCTGCTCGAGGTCACGAAGCTGGCCCATGTGACGCTCCAGGTGATCCCGTTCTCCTCGGGACCGCACCCCGGCACGTACGGGCCCTTCGTACTGTTCCGATTTGCCATGCCGGAACTGCCGGACATGGTCTACAGCGAGTACCTGACCGGTGCCGTCTACCTGGACGCGCGAGCCGAGGTGGCAACCCACCTCGAGGTCATGGACCGCATGGCGGCGCAGGCCGCTACGGCACATCGCACGAAGGAGATCCTGATGGATCTCCGCAAGGAGCTGTGAATGGAACGCGCCAAGCCGCGCATACGCAACGAGCGCCCGTACAGCGAGCGCATCTCCAGCGAGCGGATCTACAACGGCATGCCCGCCCGTGAGCTGGGAAGCGAGGGCTGGCACAAGCCGTGGAGCGGAGGCAACGGCGGCAACTGCCTGGAGGCGATGAAGCTCGCCGACGGCCGGATCGCCGTACGCCAGTCCACCGACCCGGACGGGCCCGCCCTGATCTACACCCCGGACGAGATGACGGCGTTCATCCAGGGGGCGAAGGCGGGTGAGGCGGACTTCCTTCTCTCGTAAGGCTCTTGAGACCGCTCACCGGGTCTCCGAGACTTGTTGCTCAGCGCACTTCGCTACTTTTCAGTCCACTGCTTCAGTCCGCCGCTTCACTCCACGGCTTCACTCCACGGCTTCACTCCACGGCTTCATCCATTGCTTCACTTCACCGCTTCACTTCACTGGTTCAGTTCGCTGCGTCCACTTCATCACCTTGGCGTTCAGTTGATCACTAACTGTCTTAGACACTTACGGAGTTCGTCATGACCGGGCAGAACCCCGCACCGGACGAGATCGTCATCGACACCGGCAATCCGCACCCCGCACGCATGTACGACTGGTTCCTCGGCGGCAAGGACAACTACCCCGTCGACGAGGAGATGGGCCGACAACTGCTCGCCCTGGACCCCCGGGTCCCGGTGATGGCAAAGGTCAACCGCGCGTTCATGCACCGCGCCACGCGCTGGCTGGCCATGAACGGCGTACGCCAGTTCCTGGACATCGGCACCGGGATACCCACCGAGCCCAACCTCCACCAGATCGCGCAGCAGGTCGCGCCCGAGTCGCGCGTCGTCTACTGCGACAACGACCCGATCGTGCTGGCACACGCGGCAGCCCTGCTGCGCAGCACGCCCGAGGGGGTGACCGAGTACGTACAGGCCGACGTGCGGGACCCCGACACCATCGTCGAGCAGGCCGGCAAGGTCCTGGACTTCAGCAAGCCGGTGGCACTCTCGCTCGTCGCGCTGCTGCACTTCGTCTCCGACGAGGACGGCGCGTACGAACTCGTCGACCGCCTGCTGGCCGAGGTGCCCTCCGGCAGCTACCTGATGCTGTCCCACGCGACGGCGGACTTCACCCCGAAGAAGTCCGAGGAGGCGGGGGAGCTGTACAAGGCCCGCAGTCTGACGCTGGCACTGCGCAGCCGCGACGAGGTGGCCCGCTTCTTCCGCGACCTCGAACTCGTCGAGCCCGGTGTCGAGGTGCCCGACAAGTGGCGTCCCGAACTGGGCGAACCGGTGCCCGGCCAGGACGACGAGCCGATCCCCGGCTACGCGGCGGTGGGGCGTAAGCCGTGACGCTCGTACGTGGTGGTGGGGCGTAAGCCGTGACGCTCGTACGTGGTGGTGGGGCGCAAGCCGTGACGCTCGTACGTGGTGGTGGGGCGCAAGCCGTGAGGCTCGTACGTGGTGGTGGGCTGTAAGCCGTGACGCTGAGGGCGGTCCCGTGCCGGCCGTCCCGGCCGCCCGCAGGCGGACCGCCTTCGGTGAACTGCACCCCCGCTTCCCGGCAGGGCAGCGGGGGTGCAGCCACGAACGGCATCGCACAGCCGCCGCTCACCCCGGCGGCAGCGCCCCGCACAACGCCTCGACCGCCGCCCCGTACGCATGCTCCGCCGGTGTCGCGTACCCCACGACCAGCCCGTCCGTCACCGCCATCGTCGCCTCCGGGTGCCGGAACTCCGCGAGCCCGTCCAGCGCGACGCCCTGCCATGTCGCCGCCTTCACCGCGGACCGCTCCGTCCCCGGCGGCAGCCGCAGCACCGCGTGCAGCCCCGCCGCGATCCCCGTCACCTCGATGTGCGGCGCCCGCTCGGCGAGCGCGGCGACGAGCCGGTCGCGCCGCCCCCGGTACCGCTGCCGCATACGCCGCACATGACGGTCGTACGACCCGGAGACGACGAAGTCCGCGAGCGCCAGCTGGTCCAGGACGCTCACCCACGCCTCCCGCTCGCCCTTGACCGCGAGCACCGCGTCGACGTACCGCTCCGGAAGGACCATCCACCCCAGCCGCAGCGCGGGCGACAGGCTCTTGCTGACCGAGCCGATGTGGATCACCCGTTCGGGGTCGAGCCCCTGAACGGCGCCGACCGGCTTGCGGTCGTAACGGAACTCACCGTCGTAGTCGTCCTCCAGAATCACCCCGCCACGCGCGCGTGCCCAGTCGACGACCGCGGCCCGCCGCGCCGGATGCAGCGGTCCGCCGGTCGGGAACTGGTGTGCGGGCGTGAGCAGTACGGCCCGTTCCCGGCCCAACCCGCCCACCCGCGCGCCGTCTTCGTCCAACGGCAGCGGCACGGTCCGTACGGACGCGGCGGCCAGCAGCTCACGGTGGAAGCCGAGGCCGTACGACTCGACCGCCAGCGGGCCCTTGAGCACGCCGGGGAAGAGCAGCCGCAGTGCGTGCGCGAAGCCGGAGCAGATCACGATCCGGTCAGGCTCCGTCCGCACCCCACGCGCGCGTGCCAGGTACGCGGCGAGCGCCTGCCGCAGCTCGATCCGGCCCGCGGGATCGCCCGGCCCGAAGACCTCGTTGGGGGCCTGCTGGAGCGCCCGCCGGTACGACGCGAGCCACGCCGCGCGCGGGAACGACGACGCGTCCGGCGTGCCCTGCCGCAGATCGTGCCGTGGCCCACGCGCGCGCGGCGGCAGCTTTTTCGGTACGCGCGCGTGGGCACCGCCGAGCGGCGCGGCGCGGTCGGCGACACGCGTGCCCGAGCCCTGACGTGCGGTCAGCCAGCCCTCGGCGACGAGTTCGGCGTACGCGTCGGCGACCGTGTTGCGGGCCACGCCCAGGTCGGCGGCGAGCGAACGGTAGGGCGGCAGGCGAGTGCCCGGCGCGAGCCTCCCGCTGCGCACCGCCTCACGCAGCGCCCGAATCAGCGAAGCCCGGCGCCCGCCCGCCGCCGACAGCTCAAGATGCAGGTCGGCGCCGATGCGCTCCGCCGAATTGACCCATGATTCCGCCATAGAAATGAACCATACGGCAGGTCTTTGGCCGCCGTAGATTCATGGTCATGACGACGAACACGACCCACACGACCCACACGACGAACACGACCGACACGGTGGACACGACCGGCTCTCGCCTCAACTTCGCGAAGGCCGCCCCGAAGGTCTTCCGCGCGCTCATCGGCTTCGACGCGGCGGCCCGCGAGGGAATCGACCCGGCCCTCGTCGAACTCATCCAGATCCGCGCCTCGCACCTCAACCACTGCGCGTACTGCCTCCACATGCACACCAACGACGCACGCAAGGCCGGGGAGAGCGAGGATCGGCTGCACATGGTGGCGGTGTGGCGCGAGGCCCGCCACTTCTTCACCCCGAAGGAGCAGGCGGCCCTCGCCCTGACGGAGGCGGTGACCCTGGTCGCCGACGCGGGCGTCCCCGCCGACGTCTACGCCGAAGCCGCCGCCCACTTCCCCGAGGAGGAACTGGCCCACGTCCTCGCCCTGATCCTCACGATCAACACATGGAACCGGGTCGCCCTGTCGACGGGAAAGGTGGCCGGCACGGACGAACGCTGACGGACGAACGCTGACGGAGAACGCCGACGGACGAACGCCGATGGCTGTGGCGAGGTGGGTGGCCGACGTGGGCTACGCCCTCATCGGCCGGTCGTACGGCCCTATCGGCGCCGGCAGCTTCGACGCGGCGCCCGTCAGCCGGCGGTCCACCGCCGCCGCCACCGCTCGCCCCTCCGCGATCGCCCACACGATCAGCGACTGTCCGCGCGCCGCGTCCCCGGCCGCGAACACCCCGGGGACATTGGTCGCGAAGTCCGCGTCCCGAGTGATCGTGCCGCGCGGGTCGAGTGCGAGACCGAGCTGGTCGACCAGCCCGTCGTCCCGGTCGGGACCGGAGAAACCGAGAGCGAGCAGAACGAGGTCGGCGGGCAGCGTACGCCCGGAGCCGGGCAGCGGCCGACGCCGCGCGTCGACCTCGACCAGGTGCAAGGCCCGCACATGCCCCGCCGCGTCCCCGGCGAAGCGGAGCGTGGACGCCGCGAACAGTCGTGCGTCCGCGTCCGCCGCGGGCGCCGTCTTCAGGTCACGGGCTTCCTCGTGCGCGGGCGACATCCGGTAGATCTTCGGATACACCGGCCACGGCTCGATGTCCTCGTCCCGCTCCGCCTCGGGCAGCGGATAGATGTCGAGCTGGGTCACGGACGCCGCGCCCTCGCGCACCGCGGTTCCCAGGCAGTCCGCGCCGGTGTCGCCTCCGCCCACGATGATGACGTGCTTGCCGGCCGCAGACAGCGGCGAGACCTCCAGATCCCCCTCGCACACCCGGTCGGCCAGCGGCAGATACTCCATCGCCTGATGAATGCCGGCCAACTCCCGTCCGGGTACGTCCAGTTCCCTCCAGGCCGTCGCGCCCACGGCAAGGACCACGGCGTCGTACCGCGCCCGCAGCTCCTCCGCCCCGATGTCCCGCCCGATCGCCGTCGACGTGCGGAACTTCGTTCCCTCGTCCCGCATTTGTTCGAGCCGTTGGTTCAGATGCCGCTTCTCCATCTTGAAGGCCGGTATCCCGTACCGCAGCAGCCCGCCGATCCGGTCGGCCCGCTCGAACACCGCGACCGTGTGCCCGGCCCGCGTCAACTGCTGCGCCGCGGCAAGGCCAGTGGGGCCCGAGCCGACGACCGCGACCGTCCTCCCGGACAGCCGCTCCGGCGGACACGGCGGCGTGAACCCGTCCGCCCACGCCCGATCCGCGATGGCGACCTCGACGTTCTTGATGGTGACCGCGGGCTGGTTGATGGCCAGCACACACCCCGCCTCGCACGGCGCGGGACACAACCGCCCGGTGAACTCGGGAAAGTTGTTCGTGGCATGCAGCCGGTCGCTCGCGGCACGCCAGTCCTCCCGCGAGACCAGGTCGTTCCACTCGGGAATCAGATTGCCCAGCGGACAGGCCTCATGACAGAAGGGGACCCCGCAGTCCATGCAGCGGTCGGCCTGCCGACTGATGATCGGCAGCAGCGCGCCGGGGACGTACACCTCGTCCCAGTCCCGCACCCGTTCCTCGACGGGCCGGCGGGGCCATTCCTCGCGCGGTGTGGTGAGAAAACCCTTGGGATCGGCCATGGCCGTCTCCCTTGTGCACACATAAAGGGGCGTTTCGTATGGCCACGATACGACTCCGCCGCCCGGCCCGCCGCTCGGCACCGACCGGGAACCGTGCCAGGCGGCACCGGCCGAGAACCTGGTGAGACCTGGTGGGCCCTGGTGAGACGCACCCGGCCGAGAGCCTCGTGGCGCGGTGCCGGCCGGCTCAGGTGAGCGCGAGGACGTACGACACGGCGGCGCCGGCCGACGCGACCGCACGGATGTGGTTCCAGATCGTCCACTCGCGCACGTACGAACGCCAGTACGTGGCGGTCTCCGGGGCGCCCGGATCCATCTTGAGGAGCGCGTCATTGCGGGGCACATTCGCGACGGCCGTCACTCCGAACGTACCGAACAGATACAGCCCGCTGCCCACCAGCAGTTCCACCGTGCCCGCGTCGGGCCACAGCACGAACGTGACCACGGCGAGCACGGCACACAGCACCGCCGAGCCGACGAACACGATCATGAAGGCGGGGGTCAGCGCGGCGACGTTGATCGCGTTCATCGCGGCGACGCCCTGCGCGGGCGGCAGCGAGGCAAGCCCCTTCATCACGAACGTCGAGAACCCGCAGAACACCCCGGCCACCAGCCCGGTCCCGAGCACCCCGAGCACCGTCAGTACGAAGTACGGCCCGTCGATCATGTCAACTCCCGCATAGTTCCCCCGAGCCCCAAGATCCTGCCCACCCGACCGCCCGGTCACTGCCGGCGAATCCACCGCTGGCGAATCCACTGCCGGCGAATCCACTGCCGGCGAATCCGCTGCAGGCGCATCCATCACCAGTGAATCTCCGCAGGAGCCTCACCGACCATGGCCGTATCTCGCGAAGCCATACGCGAGCGTCCAGGGAGGAGGACATGGGGGGAGAGGGGGGCGCGGGGGAGGAGGGGGGCACGGGGGAAAGGAGGGGACGCGGGGAGAAGTACGCCGGGGAACGGGCTCAAGGTGGCGCCCCGCCCCACTCCCGTAACGTCGCCTCCACCACCCCCGCGATCCGTCGCCGCGCCTCATGCCGCGGCACCCCGCTCATCAGCAGCCGGTCGTACGGCGTCTCCTTGTGCCGCACGGACGCCCGCACCGCCGAGGCCACCGCCGTCCCCGACAACGCACGCCCCGCAGCGCTGCGCCCGACCCGCCCACTTCCCCGCAGTGACGCATGCGCGGCGATCGCCAACGCCCGCTCGGCCGGACAGCGGGGATACAGCCGCCGGATCTCCCGCGCGAAGGCGTCCGTGAACCGTACGTCCTCCGCTGCCCGCCGCCGAGCGTCCCGCACCCGGCGCCGCCGCCGCGCCTCCGCGTCGGCCAGACACCGCTCCTCGGCCAGCGCCAGCGCCGCCTCCTCGACTAGCACCCCCTGCCGCTCGTACCGACTCTTTCGCCGGTTGAACCGAACCACCACCGCCGACAGCCCACTCTCCTCCCGCGACCGCCGAGTCAGCGCGGAGTGCCCCCGCGGCAGAAACACCAGATGCCCGAGGTCGGCACAGTCCAGACACCGAGGTGCGCCCTCCTCCCACACCAACAGCGAACGCGGCCCGCTCCGACACTCGGCACAGAGGCGTCGCGTGATCGGCTGAATGACCAGAAGTACCGGCGCGGAACGGCGCAGCCCGCCGTCCCCCCACCCCTCCGCCCCCCACCCCGCCCCCGCCCTCTGTCCCCTCGTCTCGTCGGCCGTCATGCCCGCGGCCGGGCCGTCATGTCCGCAACCGGACCGGACCGTCATACCCGCGACCGGGCCGCTCCCCCCGCCCACGGACGCACTCCGCGCCGGGCTCAGCGCAACGGTCGGCCGGCTCCCTGTCGGCGCGCGGCATGATGGGCGGTGTGCGACTCGAAGCGATCACCTGGGAACGGCTCGGCGACCTCCTCGCCGACCGTCTGCTCGACCTGAAACCGGACGACGGCAGCCCCTGGCCGCGCATCGCCTTCGACGGAGCCCCGGCCGCCCGCCCCGGCGACCTCGCTCAGCGGGTGTCCGAGGCGCTGCGCATACGCGGCCGTCCTTCGCTCGTCGTCGGCGCGGCCGACTTCCTGCGCCCCGCCTCGCTGCGGTTCGAGTACGGCCACCGGGACATCGAGGCCTACTACGACGGCTGGCTCGACACCGGCGCCCTGTGGCGTGAGGTGTTCGGTCCCCTGGAAGCCGGCGGCAGCGGCCGCGTCCTGCCCGACCTCTGGGACCCGCTCACCGACCGCGCCACCCGCAGCCCCTACGCCCAACTACCGCCCGGCGGTGCCCTGTTGCTGCACGGCCCCCTCCTTCTCCGGCACTGGTTCCCCTTCGATCTGACCGTCCACCTACTCCTTTCCCCGGGTGCCCTGCGCCGCCGTACCCCCGAATCCGAGCACTGGACCCTCCCCGCCTACGAGCGCTACGAGGCCGAGGTGGACCCGGTCGCCGCGGTCGACATCCTGGTACGCGCGGACGACCCCCGGCACCCGGCGTGGCGCGGCTGACCGAGCGGATATGGCGTGGTCGGCCGAGCCTGTACCCCCAAGACCTTTTGCATGCATGTGCATGTAGTTACTCTGGTCCCATGACACTCTCCTTCGACGACTCGGTCCGCACCCTCCTCGACGGCAAGAACTTCGCCGGCGTCGCCACCCTCGGTCCCGACGGCGCTCCCCAGAACTCGGTGGTCTGGATCAAGCGCGAGGGCGACACCGTCCTCTTCTCCTCGACCGCAGGCCGCCAGAAAGTGCGCAACCTGCGACGGGATCCCCGCATCAGCCTCTCGGTCTTCGACCTCGCCAACCCCTATACCTCGGTCGAGATCCGCGGCACCGCCGAGATCCTTCCCGACGAGAACAAGCGCCTCCCGTACGAGCTCTCGCACAAATACCTCGGCATCGATCCGCCGGCGGAGAAGGACGACGAGGTGCGTGTGATCATCCGCGTCGTCCCGCAGAAGATCGTGGGCTTCTCGGCGTAGGGCCCGGCCCCACCGACGGCCACCCGGAACCACGAACCTCCGGGTGCGTACCGCTGCGGACACGGCGAGAATGAAAGGCGCCGGGACTAGCGGTGTGTCCCGCGCCGCGCCGGCCGTCCGGCACCGGGAGGTACTTCATGACCACCGCCGGAGAAATCATGCACCGTGGTGCCCAGTGGATTCCCGCCCACGAAACCCTGGACCGCGCCGCCCAGCTGATGCGCGAGCTCAACGTCGGAGCCCTGCCCATCAGCGACGAGAACGAACGGCTCTGCGGCATCCTCACCGACCGCGACATCGTCGTCGGCTGCGTGGCCATGGGGCGCGACCCGGCACGGGTGACCGCGGGCGAGATGGCCCAGGGCACCCCGCGCTGGATCGATGCGAGTGCCGACGTCACTGAAGTGCTCGACGAGATGCAGGGGCACCAGATCCGCCGGCTTCCCGTCATCGAGGACAAGCGCCTCGTCGGCATGATCAGCGAGGCCGACCTGGCCCAGCATCTGACGGACGACCAGATCGCCGTGTGGGTCGAGAGCGTCTACGCGAGGAGCGTGACGCACTGACCCGGCTGGTCTTCCGGTCCCCAGCCGCCCACTGCCTCGCCGCGTCACAGCCAGTCGTTGCGCTTGAAGCCCCGGTACAGAGTGACGCAGCCCACGGCTATGACGGCCATGACCATCGGGTAGCCGAACCTCCAGTGCAGCTCGGGCATGAACTCGAAGTTCATGCCGTACACACCGCACACCATCGTCGGCACCGCGATGAGCGAGGCCCACGCGGTGATCTTCCGCATGTCCTCGTTCTGCGCGACGCTGACCTGCGCGAGATGCGCTTGCAGGATCGAGTTGAGCAGTTCGTCGAACGCGGCGATCTGCTCGGACACCCGCAGCAGGTGGTCGGAGACGTCCCGGAAGTACGCCTGTATCTCCTGGTCGATCACTCGGATCGGCCGGGTGGCCAGCTCCTGTACGGGGCGGCTGAGTGGCATCACCGCTCGCTTCAGTTCCAGGAGTTCGCGCTTGAGCTGGTAGATGCGTCCCGCGTCGACCCGCGCACCGCTCGCCGCGAACACATCCGTCTCGACCTGGTCGATGTCCTCCTGCACCGCGTCCGTGACGCTCAGATAGTCGTCGACGACATGGTCCGCGATCGCATGCAGCACCGCGGCCGGCCCCTTGGCGAGCTGCTGCGGTGTGGCCTCCAGCTCCTCGCGCAGGGGGCCGAGAGAACCATGCCGGCCGTGCCGCACCGTGATCACGAAGGCGGGGCCGATGAACACCATGATCTCGCCCGTGTTCACCACCTCACTCGTCGCGGTCAGCTCCGTGTGCTCGACGTAGCAGACCGTCTTGAAGACCGCGAACAGCGTCTCCCCGTACCGCTCCAGCTTCGGGCGCTGATGAGCCTCCACCGCGTCCTCGACCGCCAGCGGATGCAGGTCGAACAGCTCGGCGATGCCCGCGAACTCCTGGTCCGTCGGCTCGTGCAGCCCGAGCCAGACGAAGCCGTCGTCCTTCTTGCGGACCCGCTCCACGGCCTCGACCAGATCGTGACCGCCCGGCATCCGTACGCCGTCCTGATACATCACGCAGTTCACCACCGCGGAGCCCAGGGGCGACCTGGCGGGGTGACTCAGGTCGACCCGCGCACGGCGTTGCGCCAGCCGTGCCACCTTGCGAAGGCCCCCGACCCTGTCGAGGCCTGTGACCTTCCGCAGATTCCCTGCCATGGACATCCGGATCTCCTTGCGTGGATCTCTCCGCGCCGCACCTTGCGCCTTCGCGGGCCAGTCTGCCAGTCCGGTTCGAGCGCCGGAAAAGCCTGTGGGAACGGAATGTTCCGCTTCGGTATGGCGGTTGTGAGACGACCGTGTGCCGCGATTGTGCGCAGAAGGGCGCGGAGCGTCGCCCCGCACGGACAAGTCGGTCAACTGGGATGATCTCGTCATGACGCGAACCGACGGGTATCTCCTCGACAACCGGCAGCCCGAGGCGGGGCAGAGTTACGACGCCGTCGCCGCCGTCTTCGACCCCACGACGTTCCGGCACATCGAGGGCTTCGGCATCGGGTCCGGCTGGCGCTGCTGGGAAGTCGGCGCAAGCGGCACGTCCGTGATCTCCTGGCTGGCCAAGAAGGTCGGACCGACGGGGAAGGTTGTCGCGACGGACACCGACACCTCGTGCGCGGCGTCGGCCGCGCGCCATCCGGTCGAGGTGCGCACGCACGACGTGGGGGTGGAGGAGCCGCCGGGGGAGGGCTTCGACCTCGTGCACGCCCGCCTCGTACTGGTCCATGTTCCGGACCAGGAGCGGGCGTTGCGGTCGATGGTCAAGGCGCTCCGGCCGGGCGGACGGCTGCTGCTCGAGGACGCCGACCCGGCGCTCCAGCCGCTGCTGTGCCCCGACGAGCACGGCCCCGAGCAGCAGCTGGCGAACCGCCTGCGCGACGGATTCCGCTTGCTGCTGGCCGAGCGCGGCGTCGACCTCTCGTACGGTCGTAAGCTCCCTCGCCTGCTCCGTGCGGCAGGTCTGCGCCGAGTGGAGGCCGACGCGCACTTCCCCGTCACCTCGCCCGCCTGCGCCACCCTCGAGGCCGCGACGATCCGTCAGATCCGGGACCAGCTGGTCTCCTCAGGCCATGCCACGAACGCGGACATCGACCTCCACCTGGCCAATGTGGCGGCCGGCGCCATGGACCTGGCCACGGCCCCGATGATCTCGGCGTGGGGCCGCAAGGCGTGAGGGGCGGGGGGAAGCGTTCCCGGTTCTTCGTCATGCCGCACCTCAATCGAGTTTGACCGCACCCCTGTTCTGGCGCGTGCCGCTCGGCGGTCTCCCGCCCACCCCTGCCACCGCGGCAGCACCCGCCCGGCACCCTTCCGCCGCGGCCTGGGCGGGTTCCACGCCGACCAGGAGGGCCGCGAGGAAGGCGCCCGTGAAGGCGTCGCCCGCGCCTGTCGTGTCCCGAGGCGTCGCGGGCGTTGCCGGTACCCGCGCCCGGACGGCGCCCGCCTCTGCCACCAGCGCTCCCTCCGCGCCCTGCTTGGCGACCACCAGGGGAACGTGGCGGCTCAACTTGGCCGCCGCGTCCGCCGGATCGGGCAACCCGGTCAGCAGACAGGCCTCGTCGCGGCTGGGCAGCAGGACGTCCACCCCCTCGATGAGGGCCAGGAAGCGGTCCACTCCAAGCTCCGCCAGGAACCCCGCCGACGCCGGATCAAGACTCACCGGCACCCCACGCGCGCGTGCCGATTCCAACGCCGCCGCCACCAGCGCCCGACTCTGCTCCGAGAACAGCAGATAACCCGACAGATGCAGTCGTACGACACCGTCGAGCAGCGCGTTCGACCAGTCCCCGGGCGCCAGCCGCAGCGAGGCCCCGCTGTCCGTCAGGAAGGTGCGCTCGGCCGAAGCGCCCGTGTCCACCAGACAGATCACCGTTCCTGTCGGCACGTCGGGATCGACGACCAGACGAGGACGTACCCCCGAAGCCGTCAGCTCCCGCTCGTGCCAGGCGGCCCCGTCGGCCCCCACCCGCCCGAGCAGCCGTACGTCCGCCCAGCCCCAATGAGCCGCCCAGCAGGCAACGTTGGCGCCCGCGCCACCCGGCACCGTCCGGATGGCGGCGGCCGTGTCGGTGCCCGACGCGAGCGGCCCCCGGTGCCGCGCGACGACATCAGTGACGACGTCACCGACGACGAGCAGCGCCCCGGCGCCGGGAGCGTTCATGCCCCGGCCCAGGCCGCCGCGATCCGCCCCGCGAGGCGTACGTTGCCCCGTACCGCCGCCAGGTTGGCGCTCAGCGAGGCACCCTCGGTGTGGCGTACCAGGTAGTCGAGGAGGAACGGGGTGACCGCCTGGCCCGTGACGCCCTCCGCCTCGCACGCGTGCAGCGCGTCGGCGAGTACGCGCGCGTGGAGCTCGGGATCGAGCTGTTCGTCCTCGGGGACGGGATGGGCGACGATGAGCGCCGACTCCGGGCCGTCGAGCGCGTCCTGCGCGCGCATGACATCCGCGACCTGCCGCGGCGACCGAAGCGTCCAGTCCACCGGATACCCGGAGTCGGACAGATAGAAGCCGGGAAAGCGCGCCGTGCCGTACCCGGCCACCGCGACTCCCAGGGTCTCCAGCCGCTGCAGCGTCGCGGGCACGTCCAGGATGGACTTCACGCCCGCGCACACCACCGTGATCCGGGTGCGTGCCAGCAGTCCCAGGTCGGCCGACTCGTCCTGCGTCACCGTCCACTCGCGGTGCACCCCGCCGAGACCGCCCGTCGCGAACACCCGTACGCCCGCGAGGGCCGCCAGCAGAGCAGTCGCCGACACCGTGGTCGCGCCGCTCGCGCCCGCCGCCACCGCGAGCGGCAGATCGCGATGCCCCAGCTTGCGGATCCCGTCCTCGTTGGCGACCCGCTCCAGCTGTTCCTTGTCCAGGCCGACACGGGGATGCCCGTCGAGCACGGCGATCGTCGCGGGCACGGCACCCTCCTGCCGTACGACGTCCTCCAGCTCCAGAGCGACCTGGAGATTGCGCGGACGCGGCAGCCCGTGCGCGATGATCGTGGACTCCAGAGCCACCACCGGCCGGTGCGCGGCGAGCGCCTCCCGTACCTCTTCGGACACCACCAGCACGCGCGCCTCCTGTCTGTCGGTCTTTCCTCATCTCTGGCGGGCGGCGCGCCCGGCCAAACCCTTGCGAGCTGTGGGGGACGGCACCAGCCTGAGGGGTATGACGGACAACTCGCCACGTCTCGACCATGTCGTCCTCTGGGTACGGGACCCGGTGGCCGCGGCCGACTTCTACGAGAAGACGGTCGGCCTCGAACCCCTTCGGGTCCCCGGTTTCGCCGCGGGGAAGGACCCGTTCCCCTCGGTGCGCCTCAACGAGGAGACGATCTTCGACCTCGCCCCGCTCTCCCTGGTGGAGCACATGAACATGCTCCCTGGGGCCGCCGACAGCGCCGGGCACCCCGTCAACCATGTGTGCCTGTCCCTTCAGAGGGACGATTTCGACGCCCTACGGGCGCGCCTGGAGGATCGGACGGTCCCGGTCTCGGACTTCTCGTACGACTCCTTCGGCGCCCGGGGAAAGGCCAAGCGCAGCTTCTACTTCCGTGACCCGGACGGCAACGTCTTCGAGGCACGACACTACGAGTAGGCGCCGGGGGCACCGCATCACCGGGGCCGCCCCGACGCACGGGCAGGGCATGGGTGCGGCCGGTCGCCGGAGGCAGCGGCCGTCCGGCTAGGGTGACCGGCCATGACCACGAACGCCCAGTCCACCCCGTCCTTCGCCGTCCACATCCCCGACGCGGAACTCGAAGCGGAGCCGCTCGACCCGGCCCAGATCGTCTCCGGCGCCCCGGTCGTGACGGGCAAGGTGCTGTGGGAATCCGCCGACGGCAAGCAGGTGCGGGGCATCTGGCAGATCACGCCGGGCGTGGTGACCGACACCGAGGCGAACGAACTCTTCGTGGTCGTGAGCGGCCGCGCCACGATCGAGGTCGAGGGCGGCGCCGTCATCGAGGTCGGACCGGGCGACGCGGCGGTCCTGCGCGAGGGTGACCGGACGACCTGGACCGTGCACGAGACGCTCCGCAAGGCGTACCACATCAGCCTCTGACGCCCTTCCCCGTAGAGCTCCTCAGAACAGCGGTTCCGGCAGCACCCCTTCGAGCGCCAGCAGCTTCCGCTTGGCCTCCAGCCCGCCGCCGAACCCCCCGATGCCACCGTCGCTCTCGACCACCCGGTGACACGGGACGACCACCGGCAGCGGATTCGAGCCCATGGCCATGCCCACTGCCTGCGCCGCGCCCGGCTGACCGACCCGCCGGGCCAGGTCGCCGTACCCCACGACCGCGCCGTACGGCACGCCGGACGCCAGCTCGCGCAGCACCTGGCGGTTGAAGCCGGAGATCAGGGACCAGTCCAAGGGCAGCTCGAAGTCGCGCCGCTCACCCGCGAAGTACGCCGTCACCTGGCGTATCGCCTCGGCCAGGAACGGGGAGCCGGGATCCTCGACGGGCTCTGAACCGAGCCGGGACGCGAGCCGCTCCAGCGCCTTGTCGCGCACCGCGTCCGTCGCGTGGAACACCACGTTCACCAGGCCGTCGCCGGTCGCGGCGAGCAGCAGCGGACCGATGTCCGTGCCGACGACGGCCCACACGACCTGCTGCTCGCTGCGCTCAACACTCTTCATGCGCCCACCGTACGGCGCGCCACTGACAACCCCCGGGGGTGCGGACACGGCCCATGTCCGCACCCCCGGGTGAAGGAACGGTTCCACAGGAGGGTGGACGGCCGGTTCAGTACGCGGTCACCGCCCGCCGGACCACGTCGGGAGTGTTCGTGATGATGCCGTCCACGCCGTAGCGGGTGACACGGCGCGCCGTGTCACCGCTGTTCACGGTCCAGGTGAGGATCTCCAGCGGCTTGCCGTGCGGTCCGTCGAACGAGTGGAGCGCGGAGACGTAACCGGCCGAGATCGAGGTGTACGAGGCGTTGATCTGGTCGGCGAACTCCGCGTACGCGGGCAGGGCCGCGATCGACGGCGTGCCCAGGTAACCGGTCTTGATGCCGGGGCGCAGCCGGTGGACCGTGCGCAGGCTCCCGATGCTGAAGCTCTGCACGATCAGCCGCCTCTTGAGGCGACCGGGCTTGAGCCACCCCTCGTTGCCGAGCAGCCTGAGGGTCTGACGCTCGATGCCCGGATAGAGCTCCGGGTTCTTGATCTCCAAAACGAGTTTTTGATGGTTGCGCGAGACGCGGTTCATGTACTGCTTCAGCGTCGGCACGCGTGTGCCCTTGTACCGGGAGCCGAACCAACTGCCCGCATCGAGACGCGAGATCTCCTCGGCGGTGAAGTCCTTCACCTTCCAGGGTGCCCGGTTCGGATACACCTGTTCGACGTCGGTTGTGCGCGCAAGAGTGTCGTCGTGGATGACGACGAGTTCACCGTCCCTGGTGCGCTGTACGTCGTTCTCGACCCAGCTGAAGCCCATGGCGGCCGCTTTGTCGATCGAGGCCAGGGTGTTCTCGGGCGCGTACGCGGAGGCCCCGCGGTGGGAGACGATCACCGGGCCGTCGCCGGCCGCGGCCCCGGCGTGAGGCGTGGGGAGTATGGCGACGGTGGCCCCGATAAGCGCGGTGGTCGTGGCGGCGGCAACGCGCGCGTGCATGCGTACTCCTCGCGTCGAGCAATCACGGACAGCACAAGAGTGACAGCAGACGGTCATCGGAAGCGGAGTGCAGGATGGGCACAGATTGAATGGTGTTGCCCAAATCCGTTCACAGGCGCCACACAACCGGGGTAGGCGCGTGTTTCTTTGCCGGAAAATCGTTCGACCATTCCGGTGGGGGTCATACTCTCTGCGTCAACCCTGGCCGTTGTGGCGGTACTGGGGGCGGAGGTATTCACCGGGATTTCAGGACGCGACAGGGTGGGGAGGACGGCCGCGCATGCAGGGCACCGTCGACGGCTTCAGCTACGGACTCGTCACACCGCTGGTGGCGTACCTCATGGCCTTCCTGGGCGGTGCGCTCGGGCTGCGCTGCACCACCCGGTCGATGCTGGTCGCCCGGTCCTGGCGGGCCGGCTGGCTCGCCCTAGGGTCGGCCGCGATCGGCTCCGGCATATGGACGATGCACTTCATCGCGATGATGGGGTTCAGCGTCAAGGAAACCCCCATCCACTACGACCAGGCGACCACGTTCGCGAGCCTGGGCGTCGCCATCCTCATGGTCGGCGTAGGGATCTTCATAGTCGGATACCGGGGGGCTTCCGGAGCGGCTCTTTTCACCGGGGGCACGATCACCGGTCTGGGAGTCGCCTCGATGCACTACCTGGGCATGGCCGGGATGCGCCTCAACGGAAAGCTCGAGTACAACACCCTCACCGTCTCCGCCTCCGTGGTGATAGCGGTCGTGGCCGCGATCGCCGCGCTCTGGGCGGCCGGACAGGTGCGCGGCTTCATGTGGAGTGTGGGCGCCAGTCTCGTCATGGGGCTCGCCGTCAGCGGTATGCACTACACCGGCATGGCCGCCCTCAGCGTCCATCTGCACGGCTCGGCCGGCGCACCGGCGGGCGACTCGCCCGCCGCCCTGCTCGCCCCATTGATGATCGGTCCGCTCGTCTTCCTGTGTCTGGCCGGCGTCGTCGTACTGTTCGACCCGATGATGGTCATGGGCAAGCCCGACTGGACCCCCACCGAGAACAGGCCGGGCGTCCCCGCCCACCCCACCGTCACCCACACCGGCCGGCGCCCCGCGTCCCGCCCCGGCGAGCGCCATGGACACCGCGGCCCCCGCACCCCGCAGCGCTGGTGATCGGACCCCGTTGTCAGTGCGGGGTCGTACGGTGGATTGCATGCGGCCCGTTTCCAAGATCGAACGCACGGTGGCGCCCTTCGAGGTCGTCAGTCCCTACCAGCCCAGCGGCGACCAGCCGGCGGCCATCGCTGAGCTCGACCGACGTATCCGTGCAGGTGAGAAGGACGTCGTCCTGCTCGGCGCGACCGGCACCGGCAAGTCCGCCACCACCGCGTGGATGATCGAGAAGCTCCAGCGCCCCACCCTCGTGATGGCGCCGAACAAGACACTGGCCGCCCAGCTGGCCAACGAGTTCCGCGAGCTGCTGCCGAACAACGCCGTCGAATACTTCGTCTCGTACTACGACTACTACCAGCCCGAGGCGTACGTCCCGCAGTCGGACACCTACATCGAGAAGGACTCCTCGATCAACGAGGAGGTCGAGCGCCTGCGCCACTCCGCGACCAACTCGCTGCTCACCCGCCGCGATGTCGTCGTGGTCGCCTCGGTCTCCTGCATCTACGGCCTGGGTACTCCGCAGGAGTACGTGGACCGGATGGTCCCGCTCAGGGTCGGCGACGAGGTCGACCGCGACGACCTGCTGCGCCGCTTCGTCGACATCCAGTACACGCGCAACGACCTGGCCTTCACCCGGGGCACCTTCCGGGTCCGCGGCGACACCATCGAGATCTTCCCGGTCTACGAGGAGCTGGCCGTCCGCATCGAGATGTTCGGCGACGAGATCGAGGCGCTCTCCACCCTGCACCCGCTCACCGGCGAGATCATCAGCGACGACCAGCATCTGTACGTCTTCCCGGCCTCCCACTACGTCGCGGGCCCCGAACGCCTGGAGCGGGCCGCCAACGACATCGAGAAGGAGCTGGGGGAGCGCCTCACCGAGCTGGAGAAGCAGGGCAAGCTCCTGGAGGCCCAGCGCTTGAGGATGCGGACGACGTACGACCTCGAGATGCTCCGCCAGATCGGGTCCTGCTCCGGCGTCGAGAACTACTCGATGCACTTCGACGGCCGCGAGCCCGGCTCCCCGCCGAACACGCTGCTCGACTACTTCCCGGACGACTTCCTGCTCGTCATCGACGAGTCGCACGTCACCGTGCCGCAGATCGGCGCCATGTACGAAGGAGACGCCTCCCGCAAGCGCACCCTCGTCGACCACGGCTTCCGCCTGCCTTCCGCCCTGGACAACCGCCCCCTGAAGTGGGAGGAGTTCCAGGAGCGCATCGGCCAGGCCGTCTATCTGTCGGCGACGCCGGGCAAGTACGAGCTCTCGCGCGGGGACGGTTTCGTCGAGCAGATCATCCGCCCCACCGGCCTCATCGACCCCGAGGTCGTGGTCAAGCCCACCGAGGGCCAGATCGACGATCTGGTGCACGAGATCCGCAAGCGCACCGAGAAGGACGAGCGCGTCCTGGTCACCACGCTCACCAAGAAGATGGCCGAGGACCTCACCGACTACTTCCTCGAACTGGGCATTCAGGTCCGCTACCTGCACAGCGACGTCGACACCCTGCGCCGCGTCGAGCTGCTGCGCGAACTGCGCGCCGGTGAGTACGACGTACTGGTCGGCATCAACCTGCTGCGTGAGGGCCTCGACCTGCCCGAGGTCTCCCTGGTGGCGATCCTCGACGCCGACAAGGAGGGCTTCCTGCGCTCCGGAACGTCGCTGATCCAGACCATCGGCCGCGCGGCGCGCAATGTGTCCGGCCAGGTCCACATGTACGCCGACAAGATCACCCCGGCGATGGAGAAGGCGATCGACGAGACCAATCGCCGCCGGGAGAAGCAGGTCGCGTACAACAAGGAGAAGGGCATCGACCCGCAGCCACTCCGCAAGAAGATCAACGACATCGTGGCGCAGATCGCCCGCGAGGACATCGACACGGAGCAACTGCTCGGCTCGGGCTATCGCCAGGCGAAGGACGGCAAGGGCGCGAAGGCACCGGTGCCGTCACTCGGCGGAAAGGCGGCGGCCAAGGGCGCCAAGTCCGCCAAGGGCAAGGCCAAGGAGACGGTGCCGACCGACCGTCCGGCGGCGAAACTCGCCGAGGAGATCGAGGAACTGACCAACCGCATGCGCGCCGCCGCGGCCGACCTTCAGTTCGAGATCGCGGCCCGGCTGCGTGACGAGGTCTCCGAGATGAAGAAGGAGCTGCGGCAGATGAAGGAGGCGGGCCTGGCCTGACGGGCACGCACGGGTGCCGGCCACGCCCGGGCCGGCACCCCGAACCGCCCCGTCCGACCGCCCCCCGATCCGCTGCCCTGCACCGTTCCCCGTCGTACCGCGGCTCCGCTGTCCGCGGTGCTCGCGCACACCGCTGTGTTGCAAGACCGACACAAACGGCGGCCCGGGGTTCGGCACTGTCAGTGGCGCTGCGTAGGGTTTTGGTTATCCGCGGGCTCCGCGGCAACAGGGGACAGTTCGAGAGGGGATCAGCGCGTGACGGTCAACATGACCAAGGGTCAGGCCATCAGTCTGCAGAAGAATGACGGGGGCACCCTGACCGCGGTGCGCATGGGGCTCGGCTGGCAGGCGGCCCCCCGGCGCGGCCTGTTCGGCTCGCGCACCCGGGAGATCGACCTCGACGCGTCCGCCGTGCTGTTCGCGGACAAGCAGCCGGTCGACGTGGTGTTCTTCCGCCACCTCGTCAGCGACGACGGCTCCGTGCGACACACCGGCGACAACCTGGTCGGTGGTGTCGGCCAGGGCGGCGACGACGAGGCGATCCTCGTCGACCTGCAGCGCCTCCCGGTCCACATCGACCAGATCGTCTTCACCGTGAACTCGTTCACCGGCCAGACCTTCCAGGAGGTGCAGAACGCGTTCTGCCGTCTGGTCGACGAAACCAACGGCGAGGAGCTCGCGCGGTACACGCTGGCGGGCGGCGGCCAGTACACGGCCCAGATCATGGCGAAGGTGCACCGGGCGGGTGCGGGCTGGCAGATGACCGCCCTGGGCACGCCCAGCAACGGCCGTACTTTCCAGGACCTGATGCCGGCGATCCTGCCGCACCTGTAAGGGGTTCGGCGCGGCAGACGGACACGACGAGCAGCGGCGCGGCGCGCAGCGGACGCGGTGACAGCAGGGGGACGAAGGCGATGACGGCCGAGCTGGTCCGGGGGCAGAACCATCCGCTCCCCCAGGCCCGACTTGAGGTCCGGGTATCTGCCGGCACACCGATCGTGGCCGGGGCCACGCTCGGCGACGAGCAGGGCAAGGTCCGCGGCGTCGAGTGGGTGGCCCATCCGGGTGCGCCCACGCTGCCCGGCCTCGAGGTCTCCAAGCAGGCGGCGGCCGACCACCGCCTCGCCTTCGACCTGGACGCCCTGCCAGGGACCGTGCACCGCGTGCATGTACTGCTCGCCCTGCCGACGGGAGGCGGTGGCCCGGCCCGGTTCGGCGCCGTCGCGGCCCCCTTCGTCGCGGTCACCGGACTCGACGGCGCCGAGATCGCCAGCTACACGATCACCGGACTGAATGCCGAGTCGGCGGTGGTGGCTCTGGAGCTCTACCGCAGACAGGACGCCTGGAAGGTGCGCGCGGTCGGTCAGGGATACGCGGGCGGTCTCGCCGAGCTCTTCGCCGACCAGGGACTGCCGCAGGCACAGCAGCTCGCGGCCGGCATCAACGAAGCAGTGGCCCAAGGTCTGGCGCGTTCGGTGGCGGCACCGCCACGCCTGCCGGACGGGGAGCGCACGCCCCCCGCCGCCTCCGCCCCGGGCTCGGACCAGACGCACGCCCGACCGGTATCGCAGGGCGCAGCGCAGGTCGCCGCCGACCACGTACAGCCGCACCAGGGGACCCCCGGCAGGCCCCAGCCCGGCTCGCCGTACGACGGCGCGGGCCCGCAGAGCGGTGCGGCACCGCAGCCAGATCACGCCGCCGGCCGTTCGGTGCCGCAGGAAGGGCACCCCGGCGCTCCCGTCCGGCCGGACTCCGCCGCCGCCCGGCCCGCAACGCCCGGCGCGGGCGGCCCGATCGACTACAGCCACCCCGCCCGGCAGAACGTCGCGCCCCCGCCGCCCCCGCCGCCGGCCGCGCCGGGGCATTCCGCACAGCCCGTCGCGGGAGACGCGACCGGCTGGACCATGGAGGAGCGGCTCTACAACCAGGTGTGGGGCATGTTCGAGGACCTGGCGCGCGCCACGGCCGCGTACCGCAGCGCCGTCGACTTCGCGGACTCCCGCAGGGAACAGGAGCTCGACAAGGCCCTGTCGGATCCGCGCAGCCGCATCGGCGGGCAGGGCGACGCCGTGCGGGAGGCGGCCCAGGCCAAGCACGCCCAACTCGTCGACCAGGCCCGCGCGGCACTCGACCGCGACCTCGCCCAGCTCATGGCCGAGTCGGACGTCGTCGAGCCCGCGCTGCCCCCGGCTTACGCGCGCTGGGACAATCCGGTCTGGCACGGCTACCGGGTGCCGATGGAGACCCCCATGGCCGTGCGCCTGGGCGATCTCCACCTCCCGGAGAGCGAAGGACTGCGCATCCCCATGCTGGTCAGGCTGCCGTTGGAGCGCGGTCTGTGGATCGACAGCGGCCGCGCCGGATCCCGTGACGGCTCGCTCGCCGACGCCGACGAGCTGCGCCGCCTCGCCATGGACACGGCGGTGGCGCATGCCGCGCGGCTGCTCGCCGTCCATCCGGCGGGCGAGTTCACCGTGCACGTCATCGACCCGGCCGGCTCGGGCGCCTCCGCGCTCGCGCCCCTGACACAGTCCGGGGTGCTCGCCGACCCGCCCGCTGTCGGTGCCGCGGGCGTGGCGGACATGCTGGCCCGGCTCATCCAGCGCGTCGACCTGGTGCAGATGGCGGTGCGCGGCGGCGCGGCCGACTCGCTGCCCCCCGACCTGGACACGGCCGAACAGCTACTGATCGTCAACGACTTTCCGCACGGCTTCGACGACCGTGCCGTGACCCAGCTGCGCTATCTCGCGGACGAGGGCCCGGCCGTCGGCGTCCATCTGATGATGGTCGCCGACCGGGAGGACGCCGCCGCCTACGGGCCGCTGCTCGACCCGCTCTGGCGCTCGCTGCTACGCCTCACTCCCGTCCCCGACGAACACCTCGCCGACCCGTGGGTGGGCCATGCCTGGACGTACGAGCCTGTGACGGTGCCGCCGGGCAGCCAGGTACTGCACCAGGTGCTCGCGCACATCGCGGCGGCTCGCCGCGCATGGAACCGCTGACGACAGGCTGGACGCGTCGAGCACTGGCCGAGGCTCCCTCCTCCAAGACCCAAGCCCCAAGAGCGGGTAAAGATGCCCTGACCAGGCAACTTGGGATTTTCTTTGCTAATTCCTTTACCTTTCCTTGGTGATTCGGGTACTGTCTTTCGTACGGAGGGGAGTACTCCCTACCTGCTGCGGCGTACCCGTCAATACGGATCAGGCCAGATCCCGGGGCGTCGGCCCGCAGGCGCTGGGCGCATCAAGCGTCCCGGCCGTCTCGGGTGGAAGAGACCTCCGGTAGCGACGACGCTGAAATCTGCCGTTACGTACTGCCGGAGGCGCAGTGGATGTTTCCCTGACCCTGTGGGTCCTGACAATCGTGGGCCTTGGCGCCCTCATCGCGGTCGACTTCTTCATCGGCCGTAAACCGCACGACGTGTCGATCAAGGAAGCCGGCACCTGGACCATCGTCTGGATCGTCCTCGCCGGACTCTTCGGCCTGGGACTGCTCGTCTTCTCCGGCGGTCAGCCGGCCGGAGAGTTCTTCGCCGGCTTCATCACCGAGAAGTCTCTGAGCGTCGACAACCTCTTCGTCTTCGTCCTGATCATGGCGAAGTTCGCGGTGCCCTCGCAGTACCAGCAGCGAGTGCTTCTCATCGGTGTCCTCATAGCCCTCGTCCTGCGGGCGATCTTCATCGCCGCGGGTGCCGCGATCATCTCCAGCTTCGCGTGGGTCTTCTACATATTCGGCGCGTTCCTGATCTACACCGCCTGGAAGCTCATCCAGGAGGCCAGGGCTGACGAGCCGGAGGAGGAGTTCGAGGAGAACAGGCTGCTCAAGGCCGCGGAGAAGCGCTTCGGCGTGGCCGACCGCTATCACGGCACGAAGCTGTGGATCGAGCAGAACGGCAAGCGGGTCATGACACCGATGCTGGTCGTCGTGCTCGCGATCGGCACCACGGACGTGCTCTTCGCGCTCGACTCGATCCCCGCGATCTTCGGCCTGACGCAGGATCCGTACATCGTGTTCACCGCCAACGCGTTCGCGCTGATGGGCCTGAGGCAGCTGTACTTCCTGATCGGCGGGCTGCTCAGGAAGCTGGTCCACCTCTCCTACGGTCTGTCCGTCATCCTCGGCTTCATCGGCATCAAACTGGTGCTGCACGCGCTGCACGAGTCCGGCGTCCACGTACCCGAGATCTCCGTCCCGGCCTCCCTCGGTGTGATCTGCTCGGTCCTCGTCATCACCACGATCACCAGCCTGATCGCCTCCAGGAAGCAGGCGGCGCAGAAGCAGACCGAAGGCGCTCCGAAGGACAGCATCGACGTCTGACCGCGTCGAGGACAGGAACACCAGGGCGGCCGGGCAGTCGGCCTCTCAGTGGACGAGGCCGCCGTTCATCGACGGCGACGTGCGTGAGATGACCGACCCGAAGAAGTGCCCGGCCCGCTGCCCTCAACCCGGCCCGGGCCCCGCGCGGTCGGCGTGCGGGGCCCGGGCCGGAGTGCGGGGTCCGGGCGGGCCTGGGACGATCGCCGCATGATCGTTCGGCTCCGGTCCCTTGTGATGCAGTGGACGGCCGTCGTGCCCGTGGCCGCGATCGTCCTGCTTGCCCTCACCTGGGGCCGCGACCTGCCCGGCGCGGTCGTCGCACTGGTGACGCTGGTACTGGCCGGAGCCGTGCTGGCCGCCGTGCATCACGCCGAGGTCGTCGCGCACCGGGTCGGTGAACCCTTCGGCTCACTCGTCCTCGCCGTCGCCGTGACGATCATCGAGGTCGCGCTGATCGTCACCCTGATGGCGGACGGCGGCGGCAAGAGCGCGACCCTGGCGCGCGACACGGTGTTCGCCGCCGTGATGATCACCTGCAACGGCATCGTGGGGATCTGCCTGCTGGTCGCCTCGCTGCGCCACGGGCTCGCGGTCTTCAACGCGGAGGGCACCGGAGCCGCCCTGGCGACGGTCGCGACGCTGGCCACGCTCAGCCTGGTGTTCCCGACCTTCACGACCAGCAAGCCGGGCCCGGAGTTCTCCACGACCCAGCTCACCTTCGCCGCGCTCGCCTCACTGATCCTGTACGGACTGTTCGTGACGACGCAGACCGTGCGCCACCGCGACTACTTCCTGCCGATCACCCGGCACGGCGAGGTGATCGACGCGGAGACCCACGCCGACGCGCCCACCGCCCGAACCGCAGGCATCAGCCTCGGACTGCTCGGCCTCGCCCTGGTAGGTGTCGTCGGCCTCGCCAAGGGGGTGTCGCCCACCATCGAATCCGGCGTGGAGGCGGCCGGAATGCCGCAGTCCGTGGTCGGCGTGATCATCGCGCTGCTCGTGCTGCTCCCCGAGACCATCGCTGCGCTGAGGTCCGCCCGCCGCGACCGGGTACAGACCAGCCTGAACCTCGCCCTCGGCTCGGCGATGGCCAGCATCGGCCTGACGATCCCCGCCGTCGCCCTCGCATCCGTCTGGCTCTCCGGCCCCCTGGTGCTCGGCCTCGGCTCCACGCACATGGTGCTGCTCCTGCTGACCGTGGTAGTGAGCTCCCTGACCGTGGTACCGGGCCGCGCCACACCGCTCCAGGGCGGTGTGCACCTGGTGGTGTTCGCCGCGTACTTGGAGCTGGCGGTCAATCCGTAGGCCGCGCTCGGGCGAGATGCGGCGGGCGCCCCCGGGTCCCGGCGTTCGGGTCCCGGCGTTCACTCCGTCGCCTGCACCGCCGTCATGCGCGGCACCGGCCGCGTCTCCGGAAGCAGCGCGAAGCAGCCCAGGCTGAGCAGCGCGATGGCCGTCAGATAGGCGCCGACGCCCCAGGGCACCCGCCCCTCGTGTTGCGCCAGCGCCGTGGCGACGATCGGCGTGAGCGCGCCGCCGAGCACTCCGCCCAGGTTGTAGCCCACGGCGGCGCCCGTGCAGCGCACCCGGGGCTCGTACAACTCCGGCAGATACGCGGCGATCACGGCGAACATCGTGATGAAGGCGATCAACGCCCCCAGGATGCCGAGGAACATCAGCACAGGCTCGCCGGTCGACAGCAGCGCGACCATCGGGAACATCCACAGCACGGCGCCCGCACAACCCGCGAGGCACAACGGCCGCCGCCCGTAACGGTCGCTCAGGTGGGCGGCCAGCGGCGTCAGGGAGCCCTTCACCACGACCGCGGCCATGATGCAGGCCAGCATGACGGTACGACTCACCCCCAGATGCTCGGTCGCGTAGGAGAGGGACCAGGTCGTCACCGCGTAGAACACCGCGTACCCGACTGCCAGCGCGCCGGCCGTCAGCAGCACCAGCCGCCAGTGTCCACGGACGACCTCGGCGAACGGCACGCGCGCGTGGTCGTCGATTTCGAGGAATCGAGGACTCTCCACCAGCGAACCGCGCAGCCACAGCCCGGCCGCCGCGAGCACCCCCGCCGCCCAGAACGGCACCCGCCACCCCCATGCCGCGAACTGGTCCTCGGACAGCGTCGCCGACAGGATCAGCAGACCGCCGTTGGCCAGCACGAACCCCAGGGACGGCCCGATCTGAGGGAAGCTCGACCACAGCCCACGCCGCCCCGCGGGCGCGTGCTCCGCGGTCAGCAGCACCGCCCCGCCCCACTCCCCGCCGAGCCCGAGGCCCTGGAGGAAACGCAGCACGAGGAGGAGCACGGGAGCTGCCGTACCGATCCTGTCGTACGTCGGTACGCAGCCGACAGCGACGGTGGCCGCGCCGGTCAGCAGCAGGGAGCCGACGAGGACCGGCCGCCGCCCGCGCCGGTCCCCGATGTGCCCGAACAGCACCGAACCGAGCGGCCGTGCCACGAAGCCGGCCCCGAACGTGACGAACGCCGCGAGCGTCCCCGCCACCGGTGAGAACGTCGGGAAGAACAGCGGCCCCAGTACCAGGGCGGCAGCGGTCCCGTAGACGAAGAAGTCGTAGAACTCGATGGCCGTCCCGGCGAGCGAGGCGGCCGCGAGCCGGAGCATGGAGGGCGCCTTCACGGTGCGTACGTCGTGCATGCCGCGTCAACTACCCACGGTGACGGACGGTTACGGGGGCGCGCGGGAGCGCCCTCAGCGTCAGCGGGAGCGCCCGCGGCGTCAGTACGTCACGGTGATGCGCCGGGCGGGCCCGTCGACCCGTACGACACCGCCGTACGGGATGACCACCTGGGGATCCGTGTGTCCGAGATCCACATCGAAGACGGCCATGGTGTCGGGGGCATATATCTTCAGGGCGCGCAGTACGCTCTCGCGCTGCTCGGCGGCGTAACGTGCGCCTTCCTCCGGGCTGTTGGGGCGTTCGAAGGACCACGTCCTGGCGCGGCCCATCAGCAACGCCGGGAAGCGTCGCAGCAGTCCGCGCTCGCCCATGTTCCGGAGGATGATGAAGACCTCCTCCCCGCTGGGCATGTCCTCCGAGGTCTCCAGGAAGAGCACTCCGCCGTCGTACACAGCGAGGTCCCGCGAGATCTCACGGTCGGCCATCAGCAGCCAGGAGACGATCTCCAGACAGCCGCCCCAACTGCGTCCCTCGACCACACGGTCGGCGTTCACCCAGGACCAGCCGTACCCGGGCCGGGTCTCCGGCTCCGACTCGAAGGTCGCCGGATCCGCCCAGTCCCGGCTGACGTCGCCCCACCGAGGGGCGGGCTTCAGCTCGTACTCGCCGGAGGTGAAGAGGGCGGCCCGCAGGGAGTCGGCGGAGATCGAGGCCATCGCGCCGGGCCGGCCGAACTCGACCATCACCGTGCCGCCGTGATAGCTCACGATCCCCGTGTTCCACAGGAACGCGTGCAGGTTGGTGTTGTCGCTGTACCCGAAGAACGGCTTCGGGTTCGCGCGGATCAACTCCCGGTCCAACAGCGGCAGCACGGTGATCTGGTCCTCGCCGCCGATCGACGCGATGACCGCCTTGACGGTCGGGTCGGCGAACGCCGCGTGGATGTCGTCCGCCCTCTCCCGCGGGGTGGAGCCCATCCTGCGGGTCGCCGGATACTCGACGGGCACCAGCCCGAACTCCTCGCGCAGCCGCTTCAGGCCCAGTTCGTGGGGGAGCGGGAGAAGCCCCGGCAGCCCCGAGGACGGCGAGATCACGGCTATGCGGTCGCCCCGTACGGGCTTGGGAGGGTACGACGGTGCGGTCATGGGGGGAGGGTACGGGCGGTCAGCTGTTTGACGCACCGTGATAAACCGGGACCGAGCAGCGGTCCTCAAGGGCCGGCAGACCCGAACGGACCGGAGGAACCGTGCCCCGCACCCGAACCCTCGCCAACGCCCCGATCATGATCCTCAACGGGCCCAACCTGAACCTCCTCGGGCAGCGCCAGCCGGAGATCTACGGCTCCGACACGCTGGCCGACGTGGAGGCCCTGTGCGCCAAGGCGGCGGCCGCGCACGGCGGTACGGTGGACTTCCGGCAGTCCAACCACGAGGGCGAGCTGGTGGACTGGATCCACGAGGCACGGCTGCACCACGTCGGGATCGTGATCAACCCGGCCGCCTACTCGCACACCTCCGTGGCGATCCTGGATGCGCTCAACACCTGTGACGGGCTGCCGGTGGTGGAGGTCCACATCTCCAACATCCACCAGCGCGAGGAGTTCCGGCACCACTCGTACGTCTCCCTGCGCGCCGACGGGGTGATCGCGGGCTGCGGGGTGCAGGGCTACGCGTTCGCCGTGGAGCGGGTCGCGGCGCTGGCGGAGACGGGCCGGGCGGACGCCTAGAGCGGGGGCCGCGGGCGGGAGCCGGCGCTGTTGCCCGTCATGGCCCTAGCCCTCCTGAAGCCGCCCCGCCTCCACGATCCGGTGCAGAAAGCGCCGCGTGCGCTCCTGCTGCGGGTCGCCGAACACCTGCTCGGCCGTGCCGCGCTCCAGCACCACACCGCCGTCCAGGAAGCACACCTGGTCGGCGACCTCGCGGGCGAAGCCCATCTCGTGCGTGGCCAGCACCATGGTCATCCCGTCGTCCTTCAGGTCCCGGACGACGGCCAGGACCTCTCCCACGAGCTCCGGGTCGAGCGCGGCGGTGATCTCGTCGAGGAGCAGCAGCCGGGGTCGTACGGCCAGGGCCCGGACGATCGCGGCGCGCTGCTGCTGGCCGCCGCTGAGCCGGTCCGGGTACTCGGTCGCCTTGGCGCCCAGCCCGAGCCGGTCGAGCAGCTCGCGCGCGTGCTCCTCGGCCGCCGCGCGCCCCACGCCGTGCACCCGGCGCGGCGCGAGGGTGATGTTCTCCAGCACGGTCATGTGCGGAAAGAGGTTGTACGCCTGGAAGACCACGCCGATCCGGCGGCGCACCGCGTCCTGGTCGGCACGCGGATCGGTGATCTCCTCGTCGTCCAGCCAGATCGCGCCGTCGTCGATCTCCTCCAGCAGATTGGCGCAGCGCAGCAGCGTCGACTTGCCGGACCCCGACGCGCCGATCAGAGCGGTCACCGTGTGCGGGGCGACCTCCAGATCGACGTCCCGCAGCACGACGGAACCGCCGAAGGTCTTGCGGACGGACTCCATGCGCAGGACCGGGGACCCGTCCGTGGACGTGGTGCTCATAGGGTTCCTCCCTGCGCCCGCTGCCGGTCCATCCGGGCCGTGACCCAGTCCGTGAAGCGGGTCATCGGAATGGTCAGCGCGACGAAGAGCAGTCCCGCGACGATGTACGGCGTGTAGTTGAGGCTGCGGCCCACGATGATGTCGGCGGCCCGCACCGCGTCCACCGCGCCACCGATCGAGACGAGCCCGGTGTCCTTCTGGAGGGACACCAGGTCGTTGAGCAGCGGCGGCACCTGGCGGCGTACGGCCTGGGGGAGCACCACGTGGCGCAGCGCCTGCCGGTTGGTGAGCCCGAGCGAGCGGGCCGCGGCGCGCTGCGAGGGGTGGACGGACTCGATGCCGGCGCGGAACACCTCGGCGACGTACGCCGAGTACGTCAGCGTGAGCGCCGTACCGCCGAGGAGCACCGGGTCCACGGTGACCCCTTGCAGCCGCAGTGCGGGGACGCCCAGGACCACGATCATCAGGTTGATGATCAGTGGGAGCCCGCGGAAGAAGTCGGTGTACGCGGCGGCGAGCGCCCGCAGCGGGAAGAACACCGGGCCGCGCAGGGTGCGGGCGATGGCGATGAGCATGCCCAGGACGAGCACGGCGGCGCCGCACACCAGCAGCAGCCGGACGTTGAGCCACAGCCCTTCGAGGACCTTGGGGAGCGCCTCGCGCGCGTACTGCGCGTCGAAGAAGGTTTCCTTGGTGCGTGGCCAGCCGGGTGCGCCGACAACGACGAAGTAGAGGACGACGCCGGTGATCAGGGTCGAGAGCGCGGCGATCGCGGTGGCGCGGCGGGCGCGGGTGCGCTTGTAGCGCTCGCGTTCGATGCGCCGTGGCGAGGGGACGTACGCGTCGCCCCCGCCGGACATGTCACCCCTGTCGTCCGCGTCCTCCTGGCCGGACTCCTCCTTGGTGACGGTCACTTGAGCACCGGGGCGTCGACGGCCTCGGAGAGCCACTGCTTCTCGATCTTCGCCAGCGTGCCGTCCTTGCGCAGGGCGTCCACCGCGGAGGTCACGCACGAGGTGAGGGCGCTGCCCTTGTCGAGGACGAGTCCGAACTGCTCGGGCGTGCCGCCCTGGTTCTCGAACTGCCCGACGATCTTCGCGTCGGTCACCTCGGCGGCGGTGATGTAGAACGCCGTCGGCAGGTCGACCACGATGGCGTCGACCTGACCGTTCTTCAGCGCGGACTTGGCCTGGTCGTTCTTGGCGTACGCGGCCGGCTCCTGGGTCGGCTTCACGACGTCGTTGATGTAGTCGAGGCTCGTGGTGCCGACCTGAGCGCCCAGCTTCAGGCCCTTCAGGTCCGCGACGCTCTTCGCCTTGGCGGCCTTGGAGCTCTTCAGTGCGATGACGGCCTGGCGCACGTCGTAGTAGCCGGAGGAGAAGTCCACGGCCTTCTTGCGCTCGGTGCTGATCGAGACCTGGTTGATGTCGAAGTCGAACGTCTTCTCACCGGGTGCGAAGGCCTTGTTGAAGGGGACGCTCTGCCACACCACGTTCCCCTTGGCGTAGCCGAGCTGCTTCGCCACGGCGTACGCGACCGCAGACTCGAAGCCCTTGCCGCTGGCGGGCTTGTCGTCCTTGAACCAGGGCTCGTACGCGGGCTCGTCGGTCGCGATCGTCAGCTTGCCGGAGGTCTTGGTCTGCAACGTGCTCTTCGCGCAGCTCTCCGCGCTCGTTCCGGAGGCCGTGGCTTTGTCCTCCGGCTGCGGGGCACAGCCCACGGCGACGGCGAGCAGGGCGACAGTGGCGGCGGACGCGGTGCGACGCAGGGCGCGTTGGGCGAGATGCATGGCGGGAGAGTGGCAGTGCGGCGTCCTGTTTGTCGAGGTCACGGGGGCAACTGTCCGCATAGTGGGAACGCGTGTTGCATTTTTGTGAACGCTCGTGGGATCGGGACCGGGGGCGGACGCGCACGCCGGGGCCGCCGGCCGAGGGCGGGGGTCGAAAGGCCGGCGGCCCGTTCCGCGCAGGAGCCGTCATCCTGTGCGGGGCTGTCTCCAGTGGACTACGCCAGTGTGCGCGCCGGGAGCGCGCGCGTGACACCGGCGCGTGCGCTCGGTTCACACGGGGCGCGTGACGGCGTGCGCGGTGGCGAGCCCTCGCGCGAGGCCGAGGGCTCGTCGACTCCTGCTGGGCGGCGGGTGGTTCACCAGCCCCGCGCGTGCCACTCCGGCAGGTGCGGCCGCTCCGCGCCCAGCGTGGTGTCGTTGCCGTGGCCGGGGTAGACCCACGACTCGTCCGGGAGCACGTCGAAGATCTTCGTCTCGACGTCGCGGATGAGGCTGGCGAAGGCCTTCGGGTCCTTACGTGTGTTGCCCACACCGCCCGGGAAGAGACAGTCCCCGGTGAACACATGAGGGTGCCCGTGCGGGTCGTCGTAGACGAGGGCGATCGAGCCCGGTGTGTGGCCCACCAGATGGCGTGCGGTCAGCTCCACGCGCCCCACTCGGATGGTGTCGCCGTCGTCGACCGGGACGTCCGTCGGGACGGGGATGCCTTCGGCGTCGTCCCGGCCCGCGTACGTACGCGCGCGCGTGACCGCCACGACCTCGGCGAGCGCCTGCCAGTGGTCGCCGTGCTGATGGGTGGTGACGACGGACGCGATGCCGTCGTCACCGATCATCCCGAGCAGCGTCCCGGCCTCGTTGGCCGCGTCGATCAGCAACTGCTCGTCGGTGGCCCGGCAGCGCAGCAGATAGGCGTTGTTGTCCATCGGACCCACCGCGATCTTCGTGATCATCAGGTCCTGCAGCTCGTGCACATCGGCAGGGCCGCCGACCTTCACCGCTCCGCTGTACGTCATGACGATCAGCCTATAGCGGGGGGAGGGCGGGGAGTGGTCCGCCGTCGACGGTCAGTGCCGATCCGTCGCGACGACCGGCGAGCCAGCCGAGCAGATCGGCCTGACGGCCGGTGACGACGAGCGGTTCTCCCTCGCGGCGGCCGGAGGAGATCATGCGGCCGTCGTCCTGCTTGACCAGGAGGGCGGGTACGTCGGGGTGCCCCCGGAACCGTTCGGCGAGGAAGTTGATCTCGCGCTGGGTGAACCCCTCCGGAAGATCTTCGAGCTCGTACCCGATGCCCAGGTCCACATGGTGCAGCTCGACCTCCACCCACCGCCGGAACGGCACCCGGGACGCGGAATCGGTGACCCCGTTCCGCAGCTCCACCGTGCGGGACCAGTCCGCGGGTACGGCCGCCTCGTCCTGGAAGCGGGCCCCGCTCTCGCGTACATCGGTGACCTGGACGTCCAGGGGGCGCGGTGCGTCCCGCTCGATGTCGGCGTCCCGGACATCGGCGGAGGCGTACATCGGACGTCCGGCGAGGACGTTCGTGAGCGCGTCCGCGTTGCGGGCGAGATGGGCGAGGACGTGACCGCGGCTCCAGCCGGGCAGCCGTGACGGCTCGGTCACACGGGCGTTGTCCAGTTTGGTGGCTGCGGTGAGCAGCCGTTCGGTCGCGTCACGTACAGACGCCAGGTCGCGCACATGATCGTTCATGGGGCCGACGATAGCGGCGCCACACGTTTGGGTGAAGGTGGCTGAGCGGACCCGTAAATCGAATGCGCGTGCTATATGGTCGAGAGTGGCGTCGGGCATGCTGGAAGGTCCGGGATTGTTACCAACCAGGTAAACCGAACCGGCGCTGTCAGTGGCTCCCCCTAGTCTGAGAAAGACGGGGGCCTCGGCCCCTGTCACTTCTCTCAAGAAAGGTGCGGACCGGCGTGGCCGACCGTCTCATCGTCCGTGGCGCGCGCGAGCACAACCTCAAGAATGTCTCGCTCGACCTGCCACGCGACTCGCTCATCGTCTTCACGGGCCTGTCTGGGTCGGGCAAGTCCTCGCTGGCCTTCGACACGATCTTCGCCGAGGGGCAGCGCCGCTACGTCGAGTCGCTCTCGTCGTACGCCCGGCAGTTCCTCGGCCAGATGGACAAGCCGGACGTGGACTTCATCGAGGGCCTCTCCCCGGCGGTCTCCATCGACCAGAAGTCGACCTCGCGCAACCCGCGCTCGACGGTCGGCACCATCACAGAGGTTTACGACTATCTGCGTCTGCTGTTCGCGCGCATCGGCAAGCCGCACTGCCCCGAGTGCGGCCGCCCGATCTCGCGCCAGTCGCCGCAGGCCATCGTCGACAAGGTCCTGGAGCTGCCGGAGGGCAGCCGCTTCCAGGTCCTGTCGCCCCTGGTGCGCGAACGCAAGGGAGAGTTCGTCGACCTGTTCGCCGATCTCCAGACCAAGGGATACAGCCGTGCCCGGGTCGACGGCCAGACGATCCAGCTCAGCGACCCGCCCACGCTGAAGAAGCAGGAGAAGCACACCATCGAGGTGGTCATCGACCGCCTCACGGTGAAGGAAGGCGCCAAGCGCCGCCTCACGGACTCCGTGGAGACCGCCCTCGGCCTGGCCGGTGGCATGGTCGTGCTCGACTTCGTCGACCTCCCCGAGGACGACCCCGAGCGCGAGCGCATGTACTCGGAGCACCTGTACTGCCCGTACGACGACCTGTCCTTCGAGGAGCTGGAGCCCCGCTCCTTCTCCTTCAACTCGCCGTTCGGCGCCTGCCCCGACTGCTCCGGCATCGGTACGCGCATGGAGGTCGACGCCGAGCTGATCGTCCCGGACGAGGAGAAGTCCCTCGACGAGGGCGCCATCCACCCCTGGTCGCACGGACACACCAAGGACTACTTCGGCCGGCTGATCGGGGCCCTCGCGGACGCGTTGGGATTCCGGACCGACATCCCCTTCGCCGGTCTCCCGCAGCGCGCCAAGAAGGCACTGCTTTACGGCCACAAGACCCAGATCGAGGTCCGCTACCGCAACCGGTACGGGCGCGAGCGTGTGTACACCACGCCCTTCGAAGGGGCCGTCCCCTTCGTCAAGCGGCGGCACAGCGAGGCCGAGAGCGACGCGAGCCGCGAGCGCTTCGAGGGCTATATGCGCGAGGTCCCCTGTCCCACCTGCCAGGGCACGCGTCTGAAGCCGCTCGTCCTCGCGGTCACGGTCATGGAGAAGTCGATCGCCGAGGTCGCGGCGATGTCCATCAGCGACTGCGCGGACTTCCTGGGCAAGCTGAAGCTCAACGCCCGCGACAAGAAGATCGCCGAACGCGTCCTGAAGGAGGTCAACGAGCGGCTGCGCTTCCTGGTCGACGTCGGCCTCGACTACCTGTCGCTGAACCGCGCGGCCGGCACCCTGTCCGGCGGCGAGGCCCAGCGCATCCGCCTGGCCACGCAGATCGGCTCCGGCCTCGTCGGCGTCCTGTACGTCCTCGACGAGCCGTCCATCGGTCTGCACCAGCGCGACAACCACCGGCTGATCGAGACCCTGGTCCGGCTGCGCGACATGGGCAACACGCTCATCGTCGTGGAGCACGACGAGGACACCATCAAGGTCGCCGACTGGATCGTCGACATCGGCCCCGGTGCGGGCGAGCACGGCGGCAAGGTCGTGCACAGTGGCTCCCTGAAGGAGCTGCTGGCCAACGCCGAGTCGCAGACCGGCCAGTACCTGTCCGGCAAGAAGTCCATCCCCCTGCCCGACATCCGACGCCCGCGCGACCCGTCCCGGCAGCTCACGGTGCACGGCGCCCGTGAGAACAACCTCCAGGACATCGACGTGTCGTTCCCGCTGGGCGTCCTCACTGCCGTCACGGGCGTGTCCGGCTCCGGCAAGTCGACGCTGGTCAACGACATCCTGTACACACACCTGGCCCGCGAGCTGAACGGCGCGAGGAGCGTCCCCGGCCGACACACGCGCGTGGACGGCGACGACCTCGTCGACAAGGTGGTGCACGTCGACCAGTCGCCCATCGGCCGCACCCCCCGGTCCAACCCGGCCACGTACACCGGAGTCTTCGACCACGTCCGCAAGCTGTTCGCGGAGACGACCGAGGCGAAGGTGCGCGGCTATCTGCCCGGACGCTTCTCCTTCAACGTCAAGGGCGGTCGCTGTGAGAACTGCTCCGGTGACGGCACCATCAAGATCGAGATGAACTTCCTGCCGGACGTGTACGTCCCGTGCGAGGTCTGCCACGGAGCGCGCTACAACCGGGAGACCCTGGAGGTCCACTACAAGGGCAAGTCCATCGCCGACGTCCTGAACATGCCGATCGAGGAGGCCATGCACTTCTTCGAGGCCGTCCCGGCGATCGCCCGCCATCTGAACACGCTGAACGACGTCGGCCTCGGCTACGTCCGCCTCGGCCAGTCCGCGACGACCCTGTCCGGCGGCGAGGCGCAGCGCGTGAAGCTGGCCAGCGAGCTCCAGCGGAGGTCCACCGGAAGAACGGTGTACGTCCTCGACGAGCCGACCACCGGTCTCCACTTCGAGGACATCAGCAAGCTCCTCGTCGTGCTCTCCGGGCTGGTCGACAAGGGCAACACGGTCATCGTCATCGAGCACAACCTCGACGTCATCAAGACCGCGGACTGGGTCGTCGACATGGGCCCCGAGGGCGGCGCCGGCGGCGGTCTCGTCGTCGCCGAGGGCACGCCGGAGGAGGTCGCCGGGGTGCCGACGAGCCACACCGGCAAGTTCCTGCGCGAGATTCTCGACGCCGATCGCATCAGCGACGCGGCGTCCGTGAAGGCCCCGCGCAAGACGGCCGCCAGGAAGACGGCAGCGGCCAAGTCGACGACGAAGAAGACGGCGACGGTCAGGACCACCAACAACACGGCCACCAAGAAGGCGGCCGCCGTGACGAAGAAGACCGCCCCCGCGAAGAAGACCACGCGGGCGCGCAAGGCCTGAGGCACACTGGCGAACAAGGCCTGACAAGTCCGGAAAACGCGGCGCCCCACGGGAACTCCCCGTGGGGCGCCGTGCGTTGTACGGTCAGCCGCCCTGACCCTGGGCTCGACGAACCGCATGTCCGACTGGACCCTGCACCCTGCAGCTTGACAACATCACCTAGCGGCCCGGCCTCGAAGTCAAGACTGAAGTGACCGCGCCGGATCTCACCCGTCGCCTCGAACCCGGCGAGCCTCCGCCCGTCCGCCAAGAAGGATCTGCGCGTCGCCAGGATGCCCACGTCACCAGGGACTGTTCCGGAGTGCCGTGCTCCCGCCGGCCCGGCCTGACCCGGTCTGGCCCGGATCCGCGGACCGCCCCGCCGATCCGGCCCACCGACCCGCCGCCGGACCGGCTCTAGAACGCGCCCAGTTCAGAGGCGTACGGAGGTTCCGCACCCGCCCGTGAGCAGGTGATCGCCGCCGCCCGGGCGGCGAACCGGAGCAGTTCGGTCCAGCCCTCCGCGTCCAAGCCCGCGAGCCCTTCCGGAGACAGGGCGTCGCGGGCGGCCAGGCCGTGCAGCAGGGCCGCGTTGACGGTGTCGCCGGCACCGATCGTGTCCACCACGTCGACCGGTTCACCCGGCACGGAGTGCTCCGCGCCGTCCCGGGTGAAGACGGTCAGTCCGTCGCCGCCCCGGGTGAGCACCACGGCCGAGGGGCCCGAGGCCAGCCACTCGCGCGGGCTGCCGCCCAGCCACGTGGCGTCGTCCTCGGAGAGCTTGAGCAGCGTCACCGACGCCAGCCAGCTCTTGAAACGCGCCCGATAGGCGTCCGGGTCGGGGATCAGTCCCGCCCGGATGTTCGGATCGAGCGTGGTGAACAGGCCCTGCGCGGCGGCGCTCCGCAGCAGTTCCTCGTAGGCGCTCGCGCCCGGCTCCAGGACCAGTGAGCAGGTACCGAAGGACACCGCCCGCGTGGCGCCCGGCAGCCGGTCCGGTGCCGCGAACTGCCGGTCCGCCGTGCCGTCGACGTAGAAGGAGTACGCGGCCGAGCCGTGCTCGTCGATCGTGGCGACCGCGAGGGTGGTCGGCTCGGCCCCGCGCTGCACCGCCGACACATCGACGCCCGCTGTGCGCAGCCCGTCGAGCAGGGCCTCACCGAAGGCGTCCCGCGAGGTGCGGGAGCAGAAGGCCGTGGGGGAGCCGAGCCGGCCGAGGGCGACGGCCGTGTTGTAGGGGCCGCCGCCGAGTGCCGGCTTGAGGCCGGCGAGCGCGCCCGCGCCCTGCGGTACCAGGTCGATCAGGGCCTCACCGGCGACGACGATCACGAGACGGGTCCCTTCTCGGAGCTGTGGGGGTGGTCGGGGCAGCCGCACGAGGTGCGGTGGACGAACGTGCTGGGCAACCGCAGGGTGCGGGAGGGCCGGTCCGGCGCGGCCAGCCGGTCCAGGAGCAGGCGTACGGCCTGTGCCCCGATCTCCTTGCTGGGCTGGGAGATCACGGTGAGCCGGGGTGCGAACAGGTCCGCCCAGGCGAAGTCGTCGAAGCAGCACAGCGCCAGATCGTCCGGCACCGACAGGCCGCGCCCGCGCAGCGCGCGCAGGGCGCCGATGGTCATCGCGTTGTTGGCGGTGACGAGCGCCGTGGGGGGAGCCGCGAGCGACAGCAGGGCGGTGGTGGCGCGCTCGGCGCCCGCCGCCTCGGAGTCGCCCCGCGCCACGAGCCGCTCGTCGTGGGGGAGCCCGGCGGCCGCCAGGCCGTGCCGGTAACCGGAGAGCCGCTCGTTCGTGGTGCTCAGCCCGGGCAGCCCGGCGACCAGACCGATGCGCCGGTGGCCGAGGTCGGCGAGATGCGTGACCAGCCGGGCCATCGGCTCGGCGTTCTCGGCGCCGACCTGGTCGAAGCGGGCGGTGCCGTCCGAGGGGACGTCGACCAGCCGGTCGAGGAACACGGTCGGTACGTCGTGCCGCCCGAGGTAGGCGACGAGGTCGCCCGGGTCCGCCGACGGCGCGACGATCATGCCGTCCACGCGTCGTTCGTGCAGGAGCCGGACGACCCGCTGCTCGTGCTTCGGGTCGTCGTGCGGATCGGCGATGAGCAGGCTGTACCCGTGCTCCAGCGCACCTGCCTCGACGCCCTGGAGGATCTCCGTGAAGTACGGGTTGCTGATCGCCGACACCGCGAGTCCGATCGACCTGGTGCGCGAGGTGACGAGGGAGCGGGCGAGGGTGTTCGGCGTGTAGCCCAGTTCGTCGACGGCGTCCAGGACCGCCTGCCGGGTGTGGGGCAGTACCGGGCGGGTGTCGTTCAGCACGTGCGAGACGGTGGCCACGGACACCCCCGCGCTTCGCGCCACGTCGGCCATGGTCGCCATCGTGTCCCCCTCCCTGGGCCCTGCGGCAAGGCTCCTCGGGCCTCATGGCCGGGAACGTATCTCATTCGGCGGCCGGGCGTAAACGCTTGCGCAAGCGTTTACGCCGACTCTGGCCGGCCCGGGGCGCAGTGATCCATGCCGGTATCGTCGACGGCACGTGCCGACCCCTGGTCACCCCCGGTCGGCATGCACCGCCCCCTGACCAGTGGAGATCCTCATGCCCGGCCGTCCCGCCGCGAGCCGTCGTACCGTCCTTCGAGGAGCGGCGCTCACCCCGGTCGCCGGGCTCGGCCTCGCGGCCTGTTCGTCGGGAGCGGACGGCGGTTGGCCGGCCACGCCCACCGCGCCGGTCGAGCTGGGCGCGGAGAGCGAGATCCCCAAGGGCGCCGCGAAGCTGTACCGGGACGCGAACGTCGTGGTGAGCCGGGCCGGGGACGGGTCCCTGAAGGCGTACAGCACGATCTGCACGCACGCGGGGTGCGCCATCAACAAGCTGGCGGGGACGACCCTCACCTGCCCCTGTCACGGCAGCGAGTTCGATGCCACGAACGGCAAGGTGCTGCAGGCCCCGGCGACCGAGCCGCTGCACGAGCTGTCCGTCGAGGCCAGGAACGGCAAGATCGTCGCGGGCTCGGGCGCCTAGGTCATTCCGCCGAGGGCCCCCGGCCCTGGGACGGAGACCCCGCGGACACGCCTCAGCTCACTCCCAGTCCCACCCGATCCCCACGATCCCCGACCGCACCCTCGGCTCGACCAGGTGGACCGAGCGGTGTTGTCCGCTCAGCGACAGCTCCTGGCGGCCGCTGCGCGGGGCGGCGGCCGAGTGCTGGGTGAACCGGTGGCAGCGCACCGGCAGCGCCGCTTCGTCGAACCGCACCTGAAGCGCGTACTGCCCGCCGGGGAAGCCGAACCCGCGAACGTACTCGCTGGACGGGCCGGCCGTGCCGTCGTCGAAGCCGTAGCGGAAGAGGAACGTATCTCCTGAGCGCAGCCGGGTGTCGAAGAGCAGCTCGGCCACCAGCACCCCCGTCTCGGGGTGCCGGCGCACCCGCCCCGTACGGCAGTTCTCCAGCGCGCGCACCGCCATCCGCTCCGGAGCGCACCCCGGGTCACCGTGGTGGACGGCCACATAGCGGTCCACGCCATCCTTGTGCGCACGCACTATGTGGTGCGAATCGCGGCCCAGCAGCTCGCGGTGGGCCCCGATCCGTACGCGTTCGTGGTGGCCGAGGGTGTGCAGTCCGCCGTCGAGCGGCGACCCCAACTCGGCGAACAGTCGCTCCAGCACCCCCGAAGCCTCCACCAGGGAGCGGTACGAACGGCTCCCGGGACGGTCGGCGCCGGGTTGCTCGTCGGCCGTGGCGAGCAGCCGGATCAGCGACTCGTCCGGCAGCTGGAGGATCTCCTCCAGCGCGCGTACGGCCCGCAGCGACTCGGGGCGCTGCGGCCGCCGGGCGCCCTGCTGCCAGTAGCTCAGGCTCGTCACGCCGACCTTGACCCCGTACCGCGACAGATGGTGCTGCACGCGCTGCAAGGGCAGCCCGCGGGCGGCGATCGCGGTGCGCAGCGCCACATGGAAGGGTCCGCCGCGCAGCGCCGTCTCCAACTCGTCCGTGGCGAGGTCCGCGTGCTGTGTGCCGTGCCGCATGCAGGGGGCCTTTCTGTGAGTGTTCACGACGGCTGGTCGGGCCGTTCGCGTACGGGGTCGTCGGGGCCGCCCGGTGGGCGTGCGGGGCGTGCTCGCAGGTGGGCGCGGTGTGCGGACCCCGAGTTCCACCGCATTGAAGCGTGTTGCCCAAGCTCCGACAACACCTGATGCGCAACCTGCTGAACTGCGGCGTCCGGATGCGCTCCCTCCTTCGCCGGCGCCCTCGTGGCCGTCACCTCGCACGTCTTTCACCTCGACGACGTCCTCGCATCGTTGCCCAGCACCTCCCGAATGGCCCGAGCCGACCCCGGCATCGGCCGCCGCCCGTGGGCCACGGCGACGGTCCGCCGGGCAGGCCCCGGCCTTGTCCACAGGGTCGCCGCGCTGTCAGCCCCCGCCAGTAGGGTGTGAGACATGGCCGACCCCTCCAGCTACCGCCCCAAGCCGGGAGAGATCCCGGACTCACCCGGGGTCTACAAATTCCGCGACGAGCACCACCGGGTGATCTACGTCGGGAAGGCGAAGAGCCTGCGCCAGCGCCTGGCGAGCTACTTCCAGGACCTGGCGGGCCTCCACCCGCGCACCCGCACCATGGTCACCACAGCGGCGTCCGTGGAGTGGACGGTGGTGTCCACGGAGGTCGAGGCGCTGCAGCTGGAGTACTCCTGGATCAAGGAGTACGACCCCCGGTTCAACGTCAAGTACCGCGACGACAAGAGCTACCCGTACCTCGCCGTGACGATGAACGAGGAGTTCCCGCGGGTGCAGGTGATGCGCGGCCACAAGCGCAAGGGCGTGCGGTACTTCGGGCCGTACGGGCACGCGTGGGCGATCCGCGACACCGTCGACCTGCTGCTGCGCGTCTTCCCCGTCCGTACCTGCTCGGCCGGCGTCTTCAAGAACGCCGCCCGCACCGGCCGCCCCTGCCTCCTCGGCTACATCGGCAAGTGCTCGGCGCCCTGCGTGGAGCGCGTCTCCGCCGAGGAGCACCGTGAACTCGCCGAGGAGTTCTGCGACTTCATGGCAGGCCGCACGGGTACGTACATCCGCCGCCTGGAGCGGCAGATGACGGACGCGGCCGAGGAGATGGAGTACGAGAAGGCCGCTCGGCTGCGCGACGACATCGGGGCCCTGAAGAAGGCCATGGAGAAGAACGCGGTCGTGCTCGCCGACGCGACCGACGCGGACCTGATAGCGGTCGCCGAGGACGAGCTGGAAGCGGCCGTGCAGATCTTCCACGTACGCGGCGGACGCGTACGCGGCCAGCGCGGCTGGGTCACCGACAAGGTCGAGGCCGTCACCACCGCGGATCTCGTCGAGCACGCCCTCCAGCAGCTCTACGGCGAGGAGACCGGCGACTCCGTGCCCAAGGAGGTTCTCGTCCCCGCGCTGCCCGACCCCGTGGAGCCCGTCCAGGAATGGCTCACCGGGCGCCGCGGATCGATCGTGTCGCTGCGCATTCCGCAGCGCGGCGACAAGAAGTCCCTGATGGAGACCGTGCAGCGCAACGCCCAGCAGTCGCTCGCGCTGCACAAGACCAAGCGCGCCTCCGACCTGACCACCCGCTCGCGCGCCCTGGAGGAGATCGCCGAGGCGCTCGACCTGGACAGCGCGCCCCTCAGGATCGAGTGCTACGACATCTCGCATCTCCAGGGCGACGACGTCGTGGCCTCCATGGTGGTCTTCGAGGACGGACTCCAGCGCAAGAGCGAGTACCGGCGCTTCCAGATCAAGAGCTTCGAAGGCCAGGACGACGTCCGCTCCATGCACGAGGTGATCACCCGCCGCTTCAGGCGCTACCTCTCCGAGAAGGAGAGGACCGGCGAGTGGGCCGACGGTGACCTGAAGGACGGTGAGCTGAAGGACGACGAGGGCCGCCCCAAGCGCTTCGCCTACCCGCCGCAGCTGGTCGTCGTCGACGGCGGCCAGCCCCAGGTCGCGGCCGCCAAGAGGGCGCTCGACGAGCTCGGCATCGACGACATCGCCGTCTGCGGCCTCGCCAAGCGTCTGGAGGAGGTCTGGCTGCCGGACGACGGCGACCCGGTCGTCCTGCCCCGCACCAGCGAGGGCCTCTACCTGCTCCAGCGCGTCCGTGACGAGGCGCACCGCTTCGCGATCACCTACCAGCGCACCAAACGCGCCAAGCGTTTCCGGGCGAGCCCCCTGGATGACGTGGCGGGTCTCGGCGAGACTCGCAAACAGGCGCTGATCAAGCATTTCGGCTCAGTGAAGAAGCTGCGATCCGCGACCATCGACCAGATCTGTGAGGTTCCGGGCATCGGCCGCAAGACGGCCGAGACGATCGCCGTGGCCTTCGCCCAGGCGGCCCCGGCCGTCCCCGCCGTGAACACGGCGACTGGAGAGATCATGGAAGACGAGGAACCCGGGACGACGGCGGGTTCCTCCCAGGAGCCCGTGTCCGCGGGCACCTCGGACGAGCGACGGGGGCAGGAGACATGACCGAGCACGAAGAGCGCCAAGAAGAACGCTCAGCGCAGGGCCAGGAAGCGCACAAGGAATCAGGCGAGGATCAGGCCCCGCAGCAAGCGGCACAGGAAAACGGAGCACAGGTGAGTACGGGCATCGAAACAGCCGGGGTCCCCGACGCGGTCATCCCCGAGCTGGTGATCATCTCCGGCATGTCCGGAGCCGGCCGGTCGACGGCCGCCAAGTGTCTCGAGGACCTCGGCTGGTTCGTCGTCGACAACCTCCCGCCCGCGCTGATCCCCACCATGGTGGAGCTCGGCGCCCGCTCCCAGGGCAACGTGGCCAGGATCGCGGTCGTCGTCGACGTACGCGGCCGACGCTTCTTCGACAACCTCCGCGAGTCCCTCGCCGACCTGGAGTCGAAGAACGTCACCCGGCGGATCGTCTTCCTGGAGTCCTCCGACGAGGCCCTGGTCCGCCGCTTCGAGTCCGTGCGCCGCCCGCACCCCCTTCAGGGCGACGGCCGCATCGTCGACGGCATCGACGCCGAGCGCGAGCTCCTGCGCGAGCTGCGCGGCGACGCCGACCTGGTGATCGACACCTCCAGCCTGAACGTGCACGAGCTGCGCGCCAAGATGGACGCCCAGTTCGCGGGAGACGAGGAGCCCGAGCTGCGGGCCACCGTCATGTCCTTCGGCTTCAAGTACGGCCTCCCGGTCGACGCCGACCTGGTCGTGGACATGCGGTTCCTGCCCAACCCGCACTGGGTCCCGGAGCTGCGCCCCTTCACCGGCCTCAACGAGGAGGTCTCGGCGTACGTCTTCAACCAGCCCGGCGCCAAGGAGTTCCTCGACCGCTACGCCGAGCTGCTCCGGCTCATCGCCGCCGGCTACCGGCGCGAGGGCAAGCGCTATGTGACCATCGCCGTCGGCTGCACCGGTGGCAAGCACCGCTCGGTCGCCACGTCCGAGAAGCTCGCCGCCCGGCTGGCCGCCGAGGGAGTGGAGACGGTCGTCGTCCACCGGGACATGGGCCGAGAATGACCGGACGTGCTCTGCGGCTGAGCAGGCTGCGCCGCATGGCCCCCGAGGAGCGCGGCGGCAAGGCCCCCGAGGCGCGCGGCGGCAAGCCGCGCCGCCGGGGCGCCCAGCCCAAGGTCGTCGCCCTCGGCGGCGGCATGGGCCTGTCCGCCTCGCTCGCCGCCCTGCGCCGGATCACCGGCGACCTCACCGCCGTCGTCACGGTGGCCGACGACGGCGGCTCCAGCGGGCGCCTGCGCGACGAGCTGGGCGTGCTCCCGCCCGGCGACCTGCGCAAGGCCCTCGCGGCGCTGTGCGGCGACGACGACTGGGGCCAGACCTGGGCCCGCGTCATCCAGCACCGCTTCCAGTCCCAGGGAGACCTGCACGAGCACGCCGTCGGCAATCTGCTGATCGTCGCCCTGTGGGAGCAGCTCGGGGATCACGTCCAGGCCCTCGACCTGGTCGGCAAGCTGCTGGGCGCGCACGGCCGGGTGCTGCCCATGTCCGCCGTGCCCCTGGAGCTCCAGGCGCTGGTCAAGGGACATGACCCGGACCGGCCCGAGGACATCGACACCGTCCGGGGCCAGGCGACCGTCGCGCTCACGCCCGGCGAGGTGCAGTCCGTGCACGTCGTGCCGCACGACCCGCCGGCCGTGCCCGAGGCCGTCGCGGCGGTCCTCGACGCGGACTGGGTGGTGCTCGGACCCGGCTCCTGGTTCTCCTCGGTGATCCCGCACCTCCTGGTGCCCGAACTCCTGGACGCCCTCTCGCAGACGAAGGCGCGCCGGGTACTCTCGCTGAACCTCGCCCCGCAGCCCGGAGAAACCGATGGCTTCTCCCCGCAGCGTCATTTGGAGGTTTTGGGACGACACGCCCCTAAACTCGCCCTGGACGTGGTGCTGGCCGACGAGGCCGCCGTGCCCGACCGAGAGTCGCTCACCGATGCCGCCAAGCGGTTCGGGGCAGCGGTCGAGCTGGCGCCGGTGGCCCGGACCGACGGTTCTCCTCGGCACGACCCGGAGCTGTTGGCCGCCGCGTACGACCGTATTTTTCGGATGCATGGAAGGATCGGCCCATGGCGATGACGGCAGCGGTGAAGGACGAGATTTCCCGGCTTCCCGTCACCCGGACCTGCTGCAGAAAGGCAGAGGTCTCGGCGATCCTGCGGTTTGCGGGCGGCCTGCACCTGGTGAGCGGCCGGATCGTGATCGAGGCGGAGCTGGACACCGCGATGGCGGCCCGCCGCCTCAAACGGGACATCCTGGAGATCTTCGGCCACAGCTCCGAACTGATCGTGATGGCGCCCGGCGGACTGCGCCGCGGCTCCCGCTATGTCGTCCGCGTGGTCGCGGGCGGCGACCAGCTGGCCCGCCAGACCGGCCTCGTCGACGGCCGTGGCCGTCCGATCCGCGGGCTGCCCCCGCAGGTGGTCTCGGGGGCCACCTGCGACGCCGAGGCGGCCTGGCGCGGCGCGTTCCTGGCCCACGGCTCGCTGACCGAGCCCGGCCGCTCCTCCTCCCTGGAGGTGACCTGCCCGGGCCCGGAGGCCGCCCTCGCCCTCGTCGGCGCCGCCCGCCGCCTGTCGATCGCGGCGAAGGCCCGCGAGGTGCGGGGCGTGGACCGCGTGGTCGTACGGGACGGTGACGCCATCGGCGCCCTCCTCACCCGCCTCGGCGCGCACGAGTCCGTGCTGGCCTGGGAGGAGCGGCGGATGCGCCGCGAGGTCCGCGCCACGGCGAACCGTCTCGCCAACTTCGACGACGCCAACCTGCGCCGCTCGGCCCGCGCCGCCGTCGCCGCCGGTGCCCGGGTGCAGCGCGCGCTGGAGATCCTCGCCGACGAGGTGCCGGAGCACCTCGCGGCCGCAGGGCGGCTGCGCATGGAGCACAAACAGGCCTCCCTGGAGGAGCTGGGCGCGCTCGCCGACCCGCCGTTGACCAAGGACGCCGTCGCCGGCCGTATCCGCCGTCTGCTGGCCATGGCCGACAAGCGCGCGCAGGACCTCGGCATCCCGGGCACGGAGTCCAACCTCACCGAGGAGATGGCAGACAACCTCGCAGGCTGACGCGCGAGGAACGACGCAGGCCGAGAGTCCAACACGCCGGTGCCGACACCCACTTGGGTGGTCGGCACCGGCGTTTCGCTGTCTTTGAGGCGCCCTTGACTCGATCATGGAGTGTCATGAGCCTGGCATCTGTTCGCTGCTGTGGCGAACCACTGCAAGGGGGGCTCATGAGACGAAGAGCGAGATCGATCCTCGCTGCCGGCGCGCTGCTGCTCGGGGGAGCGGGCATGGCGCCCATCGCCCAGGCGGACAGCGGCAGTTCGCCCAAGCCGGATGCGGACGCCGTGAAGGTGTTCCGCGCCGAGGTCACGAAGCAGCAGGTACCCCTGCTGCTCGCGGCCGGGCAGGACGGCCATGAACTCGGTGCACAGGCGCCGGAGAAGGGCACGGCCACGGTCGAGGTCTACCTCACCGACAAGCAGGCCCGGAAGCTGGAGAAGCAGGGTGTGGAGCTCACCGAGCACACACTTTCGGCCAAGGCCGAGGCGCGTGTCGAGGACGCGGCGCAGGGCGTGTTCCGCCCGTACAGCGGAAAGGGCGGTCTCGAGGAGGAGATCGTCAGGACGGGCGCGGCCCACCCCGACCTCACCAAGGTCGTCTCCATCGGCAAGACCCTGAACGGCCAGGACATCCTCGCGCTCAAACTGACCAAGGGCGCGAAGAAGACCAAGGACGGCGCCAAGCCCTCCGCGCTGTACATGTCCAACCAGCACGCGCGCGAGTGGATCACGCCCGAGATGACCCGGCGGCTGATGCACTACTACTTGGACAACTACTCCAAGGACAAGCGCATCAAGAAGATCGTCGACTCGACGGAACTGTGGTTCGTCCTCTCGGCCAACCCCGACGGCTACGACTACACGTTCCAGAACTCCGACACGCGTCTGTGGCGCAAGAACCTGCGGGACGTCAACGGCGACGGCACGATCAGCACCGGCGACGGCGTCGACCTCAACCGCAACTTCTCCTACAAGTGGGGCTACGACGACGAGGGTTCGTCCCCCAACCCCACCAGCCAGACCTACCGCGGCGCGAGCCCCGGCTCCGAGCCCGAGACCAAGGCCCTGGACGCCTTCGAGAAGCGCATCGGCTTCACGTACGGCATCAACTACCACTCCGCCGCCGAACTGCTCCTCTACGGAGTGGACTGGCAGGTGGCGACGCCGAGCCCGGACGACATCGCCTACAAGTCCCTCGCCGGTACGCCGGACAACTCCGCGGTCCCGGGCTACCGCCCGCAGGTTTCCTCGGAGCTGTACACCACCAACGGCGAGGCGGACGGCCACGCCTCGAACGTCAACGGCATGGCGATGTTCACGCCCGAGATGTCGACGTGCCAGACCGCGTCGGACATCGACCCGAACGACACCTGGAACGCGGCCGACTGCCAGTCGGTCTTCAACTTCCCGGACGACGAGAAGCTGATCAAGCAGGAGTTCGAGAAGAACATCCCGTTCGCGCTCTCCGTCGCCGAGACCGCCGCCCATCCCGACAAGCCGTCCTCCACGGTGGGCATCGACGCGCCCGACTTCACCCCGGCGACGTTCTCCACGTCGTACTCCCGCGGCGCCGACCAGGAGGTCTCCGTCGTCGTACGCAAGTCCGTGCGCGACAAGGAGCTCAAGTACCGCGTCAACGCCGGCCGCACCGAGGACATGGCGCTCAAGGCCTGGAAGGGCGGCGAGACGTACGGGGGCGACGACAACCTGTACTTCGACGAGTACCGCACCAAGGTCCAGGACGGCGAGCCGGGCGACAAGGTCGAGGTCTGGTTCACCGGCGAGACCAGGAGCGGCAAGAAGACGTCCAGTGCGCACTTCACGTACACCGTGGCCGAGCGGCCGAAGGCGGACACCCTCGTGGTCGCCGAGGAGGGCGCGACCGCCACACAGGCCCAGAAGTACGTCGACGCCCTGAAGGCCAACGGCCACAAGGCGCTCGTCTGGGACGTCGCCACCCAGGGCGCGCCCGACGCGCTCGGCGTGCTCGACCACTTCAAGACCGTCGTCCACTACACGGGCGCGGCCCGGCCGGGCAACCCCACCCAGCTCCAGCTGCGCGCCTTCCTCAACGAGGGCGGCAAGCTGATCGAGGCGGGCGAGCTGGCGGGCGGCAGCGTCGACCTCGGCGACGGCACCCTGTCGAACGACTTCAGCCAGTACTACCTGGGCGCCTATTCGCGTACGTCGACTCCGGGGGCCAACGGCTTCACCGGCTCCGGCAAGCTCGACGGGTCCACGGGCGCCCTGGGCGACGCGCCGGGCAACCCGCTGAACGCGGCGGGCACCTACGGCGTCACCTCGGACGAGCTGTCCGTCGCCACGTATCCGCAGTTCGCGAGCGCCGGTGCGGGCCAGTTCGCCGGGACCGTCAACCCGTACGGACCGCACGGGGGCTCCTCCATGGCGGCCGCCGTCCACACCGACGACGCCTACAAGCGACTCACCCGCACCATCGATCTCACCGGGGTGGGCGCGGCCGACAAGCCGACCCTGCGCACCCAGCTCCTGTGGGACACGGAGCCCGGCTACGACCACGCGGTGCTGGAGATCCACACCACCGGCGCCGACGACTGGACGACCCTCCCCGAGGCGGGCGGCGCCACCGGAGCCACCGTCCCGGCGGACTGTGAGGCAGGGTTCCTCGTCGCCGAGCACCCCTGGCTCAAGCACTACCTGACCGTGGCGGCCGGCGGCTGCACCGCGACCGGCACCAGCGGCTCCTGGAACAGCTTCACCGGCGCCTCCACCGGATGGCAGCAGGTCGGCTTCGACCTGAGCGCGTACGCCGGCAAGTCGGTCGAGGTCTCGCTGAGCTACATCACCGACCCGAGCTCCGGCGGTCACGGTGTCCTCGCCGACGACGCCTCCCTCGTCGTCGGTGGCACCGCCACCCAGGCGGAGGGCTTCGAGACCTCGCTCGGGGCCTGGAGCGTGCCCGGACCGCCCGCGGGCAGCCCGGCCGTCCTCAAGGACTGGGCGCGCTCCGGAGCGCTCTTCAAGACCTACGGAGCGGTCACCACGCGTGACACCGTGCTGTTCGGCTTCGGCCTGGAGCACGTCACCGCGGCGGCCGACCGTACGGCGCTGATCGGGAAGGCGCTGACGGCGCTGGGTGGCTGACTCCGGTCGGTCAACGGCAGTTGGTGTCGTGTAACCGAAACGAGTGGTCAGGCCTCAAGGACGGGGCGGTCCGTACCCCTACTGGTGGGTACGGACCGCCTCGCCGTGTATGGGGCATCTCGATGTCACCACAGGGGCTTCAGGGAGGTAGGGTCGTAGGCGGTCGGGGACATCCCATACAACTCGCCGGCGTCGAATGCCGGCGTACCTAACGAGGAGATCGGTTCGTGACGATCCGCGTAGGCATCAACGGCTTTGGCCGCATCGGTCGTAACTACTTCCGCGCGCTGCTGGAGCAGGGTGCAGACATCGAGATCGTGGCTGTCAACGACCTGGGTGACACCGCGACCACCGCTCACCTGCTGAAGTACGACACGATTCTGGGCCGTCTCAAGGCCGAGGTGACGCACACCGCCGACACGATCACCGTGGACGGCAAGACCATCAAGGTGTTCTCCGAGCGCAACCCCGCCGACATCCCGTGGGGCGAGCTGAACGTCGACATCGTCATCGAGTCGACCGGCATCTTCACCAAGAAGGCCGACGCCGAGAAGCACATCGCCGGCGGCGCCAAGAAGGTCCTCATCTCGGCTCCGGCCTCCGACGAGGACATCACCATCGTCCTCGGCGTCAACGAGGACAAGTACGACCCGGCGAAGCACAACGTCATCTCGAACGCGTCCTGCACCACCAACTGTGTGGCGCCGATGGCCAAGGTTCTCGACGAGAACTTCGGCATCGTCAAGGGCCTGATGACCACCATCCACGCGTACACGAACGACCAGCGCATCCTTGACTTCCCGCACAAGGACCTGCGCCGCGCCCGTGCCGCCGCCGAGAACATCATCCCGACCACCACGGGTGCCGCCAAGGCCACCGCGCTGGTCCTCCCGCAGCTCAAGGGCAAGATGGACGGCATCTCCATGCGCGTCCCGGTCCCCACGGGCTCGGCCACCGACCTGGTCGTCGAGGTCTCCCGTGAGGTCACCAAGGACGAGGTCAACGCCGCGTTCAAGAAGGCCGCCGAGGGCGAGCTGCAGGGCTACCTGTCGTACACCGAGGACCCGATCGTCTCCTCGGACATCGTCGGCGACCCGTCGTCCTGCACCTTCGACTCGGCCATGACCATGGTCATGGAGGGCACCTCGGTGAAGATCCTCGGCTGGTACGACAACGAGTGGGGCTACTCCAACCGCCTCGTCGACCTCACGGTCTTCGTCGGCAACCAGCTCTAAGTCCCGGAGCAGGCACCTCGATGTAGAGCAGGGCTCGGGCAGCGCAAAGCCGCGCTGTCCGAGCCCTGTCTCACGTACTGATCGATCAGCCCTCCCGGATCACCAGAGCCTTCCTAGGAGTCCCTTCATGAAGACGATCGACGAACTTCTCGCCGAAGGCGTGGACGGCAAGCGGGTCTTCGTCCGCGCCGACCTGAACGTGCCGCTGGCCGACGGCCTCATCACCGACGACGGCCGCATCCGCGCCGTCCTGCCGACGGTCAAGGCGCTGGCCGAGGCCGGTGCCAAGGTGGTCGTCGCCTCGCACCTGGGCCGCCCCAAGGGCGCCCCGGACCCGGCCTTCTCCCTGCTGCCCGCGGCGGAGCGGCTCGGTGAACTCCTCGGCGCGCCCGTCGCGTTCGCCCAGGACACCGTGGGCCCCGCCGCCCACGACGCCGTGAACGGCCTCCAGCCCGGCCAGGTAGCGGTCATCGAGAACCTGCGCTTCAACGCGGGCGAGACGTCCAAGGACGACGCCGAGCGCGGCGCGTTCGCCGACCGGCTGGCGGCCCTGGCCGACATCTACGTGGGCGACGGTTTCGGCGCCGTGCACCGCAAGCACGCCTCCGTGTACGACCTCCCGGCACGCCTGCCGCACTACGCGGGCTACCTCATCGCCACCGAGGTCAACGTCCTGAAGAAGCTCACCGAGGACGTCAAGCGCCCCTACGTGGTCGCACTCGGCGGCGCCAAGGTCTCCGACAAGCTCGCCGTCATCGACCAGCTGCTCGGCAAGGCCGACCGCCTGCTGATCGGCGGCGGCATGGCCTACACCTTCCTCAAGGCCAAGGGCTACGAGGTCGGCATCTCCCTCCTCCAGGAGGACCAGATCCCGACCGTCAAGGAGTACATGGAGCGCGCGGAGAAGAACGGCGTCGAGCTGGTCCTCCCCGTCGACGTGCTGGTCTCCACGGAGTTCCCGGACCTCAAGACGAAGGCCCCGGCCAACCCCACCACCGTCGCCGCGGACGCCATCCCGGCCGACCAGGAGGGTCTCGACATCGGTCCTGAGACCCGCAAGCTGTACGCATCGAAGCTCGCCGACGCGGCCACCGTCTTCTGGAACGGCCCCATGGGCGTCTTCGAGCACCCCGACTACGCCGAGGGCACCAAGGCGGTCGCCCAGGCCCTCGTCGACTCCCAGGCCTTCACGGTCGTCGGCGGTGGCGACTCCGCCGCGGCCGTCCGCATCCTGGGCTTCGACGAGACGGCATTCGGCCACATCTCGACCGGCGGCGGCGCCTCCCTCGAATACCTCGAGGGCAAGACGCTCCCCGGCCTTGCCGCACTGGAGGACTGAACACCGTGACTTCGCGCATGCCGCTGATGGCGGGCAACTGGAAGATGAACCTCAACCACCTCGAGGCCATCGCCCACGTCCAGAAGCTCGCCTTCGCCCTGGCCGACAAGGACTACGAGGCCTGCGAGGTCGCCGTCCTGCCGCCCTACACCGACCTGCGCTCCGTGCAGACCCTGGTCGACGGCGACAAGCTCAAGATCAAGTACGGCGCCCAGGACGTCTCGGCGCACGACTCCGGCGCCTACACCGGCGAGATCTCCGGCTCGATGCTGGCCAAGCTCAAGTGCACGTACGTGGCGGTCGGCCACTCCGAGCGCCGGCAGTACCACCACGAGACCGACGAGATCGTCAACGCCAAGGTCAAGGCCTCCTTCAGGCACGGCCTGATCCCGATCCTGTGCGTCGGCGAGGAGCTGGAGGTGCGCGAGGCGGGCAACCACGTCACGCACACGCTCACCCAGGTCGAGGGCGGCCTCAAGGACGTCCCGGCCGAGCAGGCCGAGACCATCGTGATCGCGTACGAGCCCGTCTGGGCCATCGGCACCGGCAAGGTCTGCGGCGCCGACGACGCCCAGGAAGTCTGCGCGGCCATCCGCGCCAAGCTCGCCGAGCTGTACTCCCAGGAGCTGGCCGACCAGGTCCGCATCCAGTACGGCGGCTCCGTGAAGTCCGGGAACGTCGCGGAGATCATGGCGAAGCCCGACATCGACGGCGCCCTGGTCGGCGGTGCCTCGCTCGACGCCGACGAGTTCGTCAAGATCGCGCGCTTCCGCGACCAGTGAGTATGCGGTAGCGGCGATCCGTCGTACCCTTGCGGGGGCCGAGGGCTCTGAAAGTGAGCACGCACAGAGCTCACCGGAAAAGCTTCGGCCCCCGTTGTCGTCCATCCAGTTCCGAGGAAGTTGGTCCAGCCGTGGTTTTGGGGTTCTCGATCGCCCTGATCGTCTTCAGCCTGCTGCTGATGCTGCTGGTGCTGATGCACAAGGGGAAGGGCGGCGGCCTCTCCGACATGTTCGGTGGCGGCATGCAGTCGTCCGTCGGCGGCTCCTCGGTCGCCGAGCGCAACCTCGACCGGATCACCGTGGTGATCGGTCTGTTGTGGTTCGCGTCCATTGTCGTGCTCGGCATCCTGATGAAGGTCAACAGGTAGGTAGTCGTGGGCTGACGCCGGCACGACCACGCATATCGCACGTAACGCCCCATGTTCGGTACGAGTCTTCGGACGCGGCCTATCATGGGGCTTGCGTCTGGAGGGCGGGGTGTAACTCCAATCACTGGACGCGCGTTGGGCCTTACGTAGACTGAGGCGCTCGCAGCGAAGCGTCACGCCGACTCGCTTCGCGGCACCATCACGCAGGGAGTTACGACCGTGGCAAGTGGCAACGCGATCCGAGGAAGCCGGGTCGGGGCGGGGCCGATGGGCGAGGCCGAGCGCGGCGAGTCCGCGCCGCGGCTGCGCATCTCCTTCTGGTGCTCCAACGGGCACGAGACGCAGCCCAGCTTCGCCAGCGACGCGCAGGTTCCCGATACCTGGGACTGCCCGCGCTGCGGCTTTCCCGCCGGACAGGACCAGGACAACCCGCCGGACCCGCCGCGCACCGAGCCGTACAAGACGCACCTCGCGTATGTACGGGAGCGGCGCAGTGACGCGGACGGCGAGGCGATCCTCGCCGAGGCGCTCGCCAAACTGCGGGGCGAAATCTAGGAATTGAGAACCGGCCGGGCACTGAGGAGTGCCTGGCCGGACGTGTTTCGCACGGCCTCGCCGCTCGCTGCGCGGTCGACTGTCAGTGGTGCCCGTTACGGTTCGCAGGAGTGGACCGGGAGGGGGCGCTGTGACGACGGCCGAGGCGAGTGGTGTGGCAGCACCCGCATGGCGCGGGGGCTTCGGGCGGCTGTGGAGCGCGGCAGTGGTGTCGCGGTTCGGAGACGCGCTGCGGACCGCCGCGTTACCCCTGATTGCCGTGCGGCTCACCGACGATCCCCTCGTCATCGCCTCCGTGACCGCCTGCGGCTACGTTCCGTGGCTGCTCTTCGGTCTGCTCGGCGGCGCCGTCGCGGACCGGGTGGACCAGCGCCGGGCCATGTGGGCCGTGGACACGGTACGCGGGGCACTGGTGGCGTCCTTCGCGCTCGCCGTCGGGCTCGGACACGCGTCGATCCCGCTGCTGTTCGTGCTCGCCTTCTCGCTGACCACCCTCCAGACGCTCTTCGACAACGCCTCCACGGCCCTGCTGCCGTCCCTCGTGGATCCCGAGGCCCTGGGCAGCGCCAACGCGAGGCTGATGACGGGCCAGCAGCTCGCGGGCGGCCTGCTCGCGAGCCCCTTCGTGCCGCTGTTGCTGGCCGCCGGGGCCGCCGTGCCGTTCGCCGCGGACGCGGTCACCTATCTGCTGGCCGCCGCCCTCGTGGCCTTCCTGCGGATCCGGGCGCCCGAGCGGGCGCCACGCCCGGCCGGCAGCACCCTGCGGGCGGAGATGGCCGACGGCCTGCGCGCACTCCGGCGTGACCGGCCGCTGCGCGCGATCTGCGCGGCCACCCTGCTGTGCAACATCGGCATGGGCGCCCTGATCGCCACCGTGGTGCTGCACGTGACGCGCTGGCTGCACACGGGGAACGCGGGATACGCGGCCGTGATGACGGCGTACTCGGCCGGAAGCCTCGCCGGTGGCTTCGTCGCCCAGCGGATCGCGAACCGCGTGGGGAGAGTCCGCGCCCTGCTCCTGTGCGTCGGCGTCCAGACCTCGTCCTTGGTGCTCATCGGCACCGTCCGCCAGCTCGCCGCCCTGATCGTCGGCATGGCGCTGCTCGGCGCCATGGGCATGGTGTGGAACGTCAACCAGGTCACGCTGATGCAGCAGCGCAGCGAGCCGTCCATGGTCGGCCGCATCGCCGCGGCCTTCCGCACGGCCTCGACGTCCGGCGCCCCGCTCGGCGCCCTGCTGGGCGGCGCCGTGGCACAGGTGTACGGGCTGAACGGGCCCGCGCTGTTCGCGGCCGTCCTGTTCGCGCTGGCCGGCACCGCGTTGATACCCGCGCTCACGCCGGACGTACCTGTTGTCGAGCCGGACGACGGCGCGACGACAGCTCACGTCACGCCCTGATCAATTAGGTTGGGACCGGCAGCGGGGCAAGGGACGCAGCAGCACACGCAGGAAAGAAGGCGGAAGTCCGAGATGAACGCAGACAGCCGTACCAGGCTCAACCAGAGGCCTGAGTGGACCGCTCTGGCCAAGCACCGCGAAGAACTCGCGGGCACCCATCTGCGGGACCTGTTCGCGGCCGACCCCGGGCGCGGTGCCGGATACACCCTCGAGGTCGGCGATCTGCACGTCGACTACTCCAAGCACCTCGTCACCGACGAGACGCTGCGGCTGCTGCGCGAGCTGGCCGCCGCGACCGATGTGTTCGGGCTGCGGGACGCCATGTTCCGCGGCGAGAAGATCAACGTCACCGAGGACCGCGCCGTCCTGCACACGGCGCTGCGCGCCCCGCGGGACGCGGTCGTCGAGGTCGACGGCGAGAACGTGGTGCCGGCCGTGCACGCCGTGCTCGACAAGATGAGCACCTTCGCGGAGCGCGTCCGTACGGGGGAGTGGACCGGGCACACCGGAAAGCCCATCAAGAACATCGTCAACGTCGGCATCGGCGGCTCGGACCTCGGCCCGGCCATGGCGTACGAGGTGCTGCGCTCCTTCACCGACCGTTCGCTGACCGTCCGGTTCGTGTCGAACGTGGACGGTGCCGACCTGCACGAGGCCGTCCGCGACCTGGACCCGGCCGAGACGCTGTTCGTGATCGCCTCGAAGACGTTCACCACGATCGAGACGATCACCAATGCCACCTCGGCCCGCGACTGGCTGCTGACCGAGCTGAAGGCCGGTCAGGAAGCCGTCGCCAAGCACTTCGTGGCGCTGTCGACGAATGCCGAGAAGGTGTCGGAGTTCGGCATCGACACGGCGAACATGTTCGAGTTCTGGGACTGGGTCGGCGGCCGCTACTCGTTCGACTCGGCGATCGGCCTGTCGCTGATGATCGCGATCGGGCCGGAGCGGTTCCGCGAGATGCTCGACGGGTTCAGGATCGTCGACGAGCACTTCGAGAGCGCCCCCGCCGAGGACAATGTGCCGCTGCTGCTGGGCCTGTTGGGCATCTGGTACGGCAACTTCCACGATGCCCAGTCGCACGCGGTGCTGCCCTACAGCCACTACCTGTCCAAGTTCACCGCCTACTTGCAGCAGCTCGACATGGAGTCGAACGGCAAGTCGGTACAGCGGGACGGCAACCCGGTGGAGTGGGAGACCGGGCCCGTCGTGTGGGGCACTCCGGGCACCAACGGGCAGCACGCCTACTACCAGCTCATCCACCAGGGCACGAAGCTGATCCCGGCCGACTTCATCGGCTTCGCCGAGCCGGTCGCCGATCTGCTGCCCGGCCTGGTCGCCCAGCACGACCTGCTGATGGCCAACTTCTTCGCCCAGACGCAGGCGCTGGCCTTCGGCAAGACGCCGGACGAGGTGCGGGCCGAGGGCGTGCCCGAGCAGCTGGTGCCGCACAAGACGTTCAAGGGCAACCACCCGACGACCACGATCCTCGCGAAGGAACTGACTCCGTCGGTGCTCGGCCAGCTGATCGCGCTCTACGAGCACAAGGTGTTCGTCCAGGGCGCGGTCTGGAACATCGACTCCTTCGACCAGTGGGGCGTCGAACTCGGCAAGGTCCTCGCCAAGCGCGTCGAACCGGCACTGACCGAGGGCGCGGACGTGCCGGGTCTGGACGAGTCGACGAAGGCGCTGGTCGCCAAGTACCGGCAGCTGCGGGGCCGGTAGGCGGGCGGGGAGCGGGCGGCAGGAGGCCGCCCGCTCCCGGAGACCCCTCTGCGGCCACCCGCCCCACCCGCTCCACCGGCTCCACCCCCCCCCACGCGCACCACCTGCACCACGCGCGCACCACCTGCACCACTCGCCCCCTCGTGCTCCGGACAACGGGCGAGGTGCCGTGTGGTGGTCAGGCCACCGCGCTCAACGTGTCCGCCAGCCTGCGGCGGCCCGACCGTGCCGCGGGCAGTGCGGCGAGCGCGGCGGCACCCAGCACCGCGGCCGTGCCGAAGAGCAGCAGGAGCACCGGGGACGGCCCCTGGGCGACCCCGGCGCCGATGCCGCTCGACCTCCCCTGGACATCGATCAGCCAGTGCGCGAGGGGCATTCCGAGCGTGCTGCCGACGAGGACCGCGGCCAAGGCGGTGCAGCCTGTGGCGGTGACGGTGACCGCGGTGATCTGCCGCGGGGACAGCCCGATCGCCTTCAACGCCAGCAGATCCCGCTCGCCCTCGCGTATGGTGCCGCCGATCGCGGTGAGCAGTTCGATGAGCCCGATCAGGGCCAGTACGGCGATCAGCCCGACCACGACGCCGCGCAGGGGAGAGAGCCCGTCGGCCGGATTCGTCACGGGGTGGACGTCGAAGCGCCCGTGCGCGGACGCGGTCAGCTCGGCGGCGACCCGGTGCGGGTCGGCGTGGGGGCGCAGCTGGAGCTGGTAGAGGGTCGGCCGGAGCCCCGGGTCGTTCTCGCGGAGCGTGTCGAGCGAGGTGGAGATGACCCGTCCGCCGTTCTCCGGCTCGATGCTGCGTCCCACGATGTGCAGGATCTGCGGCTGCGCCCCCACGGTCATCCGGACCCAGTCCCCGATGCGCACGTCCAGCAGGTCGAGCAGCCCCTGACCGGCCACCGCCTCGTCGGGGCCGCGGGCGGGGCGGCCCTCGGCCAGTGAGAACGGGTACGGGTCCCGGCGCGTGCCGAGCCCGCGCAGCGCGATCGTGCCGGTCTGCCCCGGGACCAGGGCCGCGACCTCGACGCCCGGATGGACGGCGGCGACCCGCGGGTTCTGGGCCAGCAGGGTCCGCGCGTCCGGGTCGCTCAGACTCTCGTCCGCCCGGACGGTGAGCGCGGCGGCGAGACCGATCTGTTCGGGCCTGCTGTGGAAGCGGTCGATGGTGGTCCACGCGCTCAGCGCCACCACGATCAGCAGCAGCGGCAGGGCGAGCCGGGAGACGGTCGCCAGCGAACGCGGCCGCCGCGTGAACGCCTTGTGCCAGCCCAGGACCAGCGCGGGCGGCAGCCGCAGCCCCAGCACCCGGAGCCCGAGCGCCCCGCGCGCGACACCCGACAGGCGCCCGCCGAGCGGAGCCGCGGCCCGCAGTACCGGCACCGGAGGGACCCGGCCGGCCCGCCATGCCGCGAGGCCGGTCGTCGCACCGATGAAGAGGACCGCCGCCACGGGCACCGCGAAGAGCGCCGCGGTATGTCCCGGCAGCCCCTGCCACACGCCCACGGCGTCTCCGAGCCGGCCCGGGATCAGCCGGCCCAGCGCCTGGGTGAGTGCCGCGGCGACCACCGCGCCGAGCAACGCGAACGCCAGGTGCTGGAGCAGGAAGATGCGCACCACCTGGCCCGGCGTGAAACCGATCGCCTTCAGCACGGAGATGTCGCGCAGATGACCGCGGATACGGGTACCGATCGCGCCGTGGACGGCCAGGGCGGCGGCGACCAGCGCGCCGAGCCCGAACAGGCCGAGCACCTGCCCGAGCAGCCGGTTGTCGCCCTGGGCCGCGGCGCGTGCCTGGCGCCAGTCGGACACCTCGCTGACGGCTCCGGAACCGAGGACGGTGACGGCCCGCTGGACGGCGTAGTCCGTGTCCTCGGGATCGTCCAGGCGCAGGCCGATGACCTGGCCGCCGCGCCCGTCGGCGCGCCGCACGGTGGACGGCAGCGACCATACGAGGCCCGGCTGCTCCCCGGGGCGGTAACGAGGCTCGGCGCTGTCGGCGACGCCCAGCACGGTCAGCGTGCGGACGGTGCCCGGCAGCGTGAGGATGTCTCCCGGCTCGGCCCACAGCGACCGGGCGAGGCTGCTCTCCAGGACGACGCCGTCCGGCTCGGCGGGGTCCAGCCAGCGGCCGGCGGTGAGCAGCGGGCGGCCGCTGCCGGGCGGCTCGACCGTGCCCCGCAGCTCGACGGTGGCGCGGGTACCGCGCGACTCGACGGTCGTGGCGGCGGTGGGATACGGGCCCGACACCGCCGCGACGCCGTCCAGCTCGGCGAGCCGCGCGGCGTCGGCCGACGGGCCGGTGTGGATCCACACATGGGCACCGTGCGACTGCGTGAACACCCGCTGCCAGGGGTTGGTGGCGTAGCCGAACAGCGCCGCGGCAAGCAGCAGCGAGGCGACGATGCCGGCGGTGGCGAGCACGATGAACAGCGCCTCGCCGCGATGCGTGCGCAGATCGGCTTGCGCCCAGCGCAGAGTGGCCCGCACGCCGCCTCAGCCTCTCGGCCCGGGCCGGTGCCGCGGCGCGTGCACGCCGGGCCGGCTCAGCGGACCGGGTGTGGTGGGGCGGTGCGATCCGGCCACGCCGGGCCGGTGCATCAGTCCGCCCGCGCCACGGCGGCCGTACCGACCGGGCACCGGCCACGGGCTCGGCTCGTGTGCGCTCGGCCGGTGTGCGCTCGGCCCGTGTGCGCTCGGCTCGCCCCAGGGCTCACGTACGACGGAGCGGTCCCGCTGCGGATGGTCGTGCACGGCTGATCAGTCCCTCAGTTCCAGCACGCCGGATATCCCGGCGCCGCGCGACGGGGTGCCGTCGAGTTCCGCGTCGTCGGCGATGCGCCCGTCGAAGAAGCTGATCACCCGGTCCGCGGCGCTCGCGAGCCGGGCGTCATGGGTGACGAGCACGATGGTCTGGCCGCGCTGGTGGAAGCGGGTCAGCAGCCGCATGACCTCGCGCGTGCCCTTGCTGTCGAGGCTGCCCGCCGGCTCGTCGGCCAGCAGCAGGGGCGGGTGGTTGACCAGGGCCCGGGCCAGCGCCACCCGCTGCTGCTCGCCACCGGACAGCTCGCCCGGCATGCTGCGCTCCTTGCCCTCGAGGCCCAGCTCGGCGAGGAGCTGCTCGCGCTCGGCGCGCGCCCGCTTGGGAGAGACCCCGGCGAGCAGGGCCGGCAGCTCGACGTTGTCGGCGACCGACAGGTTCGACACCAGGTTGAAGAACTGGAAGACGATGCCGATACGGCGCCTGCGCTCCACCGCCCAGCGGGCCTCGCCGTACGCGTCGGTGCACTCGCCGTCCAGCCAGAGGGAGCCGCTGTCCGGCCGCTGGAGCCCGCCGAGCAGATGCAGCAAGGTCGACTTCCCGGCACCGGACGGGCCGGTGACGGCCACGAACTCGCCCTGCCGCACGGCGAGGTCCACCCCGCGCACGGCGTACGCGGGCGCACCCTCGCCGAAGTGGGTCTTGACCAGACCCTCGGCGCGCACCAAAGGAGCGGTGTGGCTCACTCCAGCTCCTCCAACTCCTCCTGGCAGCGCTCCAGCCAGTCGAGGTCGGCCTGGAGATGCAGCATGGCGCCCTCGACGAGCAACTGGGCGATGCGGTTGTCCCGGTTCTCGGCCGCGGCGAGCTTCGACAGACTGCGCATGGTGTTCAGGTATTGGCGCCGCTGTTTGTTGATCAGGGCGATCCGGTCGGCGAGACCGGTCGTCGGGGCGAGCGCGAGTTTCATGAAGAACTCGTCCCGCACCCGCGGCTCGTCCGCCGTCTCCTCGTACCAGGCGCGCAGCGCCTCCCGCCCGGCATCGGTGAGGTGGTAGATCTTCTTGTTGGGCCGGCTCGACTGCTCGACTTCCTCGCCCTCGATCAGCCCGGACTTCTCCAGGCGGCCGAGCGTCACATATATCTGGCCGACGTTCGGCTGAGGGTACGCGGCACCCAGCATCTGCTCAAGGTCCTGCTTGAGCTCGTAGCCATGGGCCGGGCCACGCGCAAGCAGCGCCAGGAGGGGCAGCCGCACTCCCGCTCTCCTCCTCGCGTTCTTGTTCTGTGCCGCAGGCCGGTGTGCCGGGGGCCAATGTGTCGCAGGCCCTAGTATCGCCCATACCTAACAGGTATACATGGCCTCTGACTCCGGGCGACGGTGCCCGGCGCCGGTGTACAGGGAGGAACCTATGCGGTGGATACACGCCGCCGGTAGGGGCCTCCTGGTCGCGGCGGTGATCCTGACCGGTTACGTGGCCTCGGGCACGCAGTCCGACGGGCCCCGCGAAGGCGGTCGCGGCCCGCTCACACTGGCCACCGCGGGCGACCTCACCAACTATCTGGGACCCCTGCTCGACGGCTGGAACCGCACCCACCCCGGCGAGCGGGTCACCCTCGTCGAACTGCCGGACTCCGCCGACGAGACCCACGCGCAGATGACGACCGACCTGCGCGGCGGCGACCGGAGCCGCTTCGACGTCCTCAACATCGACGTCGCCTGGACCTCGGAGTTCGCCGCCGCCGGCTGGATCGCGCCGCTGGAGCGGTCGCGTTTCCCGCTCGGGAGTTTCCTGCCGCCGGTCGTGGACACGGCGACGTACGACGGAAGGCTGTACGCCGTCCCGTACGTCACCAACGCCGGGCTCCTCCTGTACCGCAAGGACGTCCTCGCCAAGGAGGGTGTCCCGCCGCCGCGCACCTGGGCCGAGCTGGAGCGGCAGGCCAGGGACATCGCCCCCAAGTACGGGCTCGACGGCTACGCCGGCCAGTTCCTGCCGTACGAGGGGCTCACCGTGAACGCCGCCGAGGCGGTCTACTCGGCGGGCGGCACGATCCTCGGTGACGAGGGCGAACGCGTCACCGTGAACTCCGCCGCGGCCCGTGAGGGCATCGGGTTCCTCGCCCGCGGCGTGCGCGACGGCTGGATCCCGAAGACGGCGCTCGCGTACAAGGAAGAAGAGTCCAAGCAGGCCTTCCAGGACGGACATCTGCTCTTCCTGCGCAACTGGCCGTACGCCTACGTCGGCGCGTCGGGCAAGGGCTCCGCGGTCGCCGGGAAGATCGGTGCGGTGCCGCTGCCCGGACCCGACGGCCCGGGCGCGAGTGTGCTCGGCGGCTCCAATCTCGCGGTCAACGCGCATGCCCGGCATCCCGGGTCGGCCGCCCGCCTGATCGCGTACCTCACCAGCGAGCCGGTGCAGCGGCAGGTCCTCACCAGGGGTGCGCTGCCGCCCGTACGGGCGGCGCTCTACCGGGACCCGGCGCTGATCCGGAAGTTCCCCTATCTGCCGACGCTGCGCGCGAGCGTGCTCGCCGCCGCCCCGCGTCCCAAGAGTCCCCGTTACGACCAGGTCAGCCTGGCCGTGCAGGCCGTGGTGCGCGACGCGATGACGGGGCACGAGACGCCGACAACGGCGGTACGGCGACTGGCGCGGGAGCTGGCGGACATCTCGCACCGCGGCTGACCCTTCACGCGGTCGTCTCAGCTCTTCTTAGTTACATGTTAGGTATCGCGCTGATCTCGCTGCGGCCTCAAAGGCGTCCATAAAATGGGGCGTAAGGGACCAACTTTCCGCTGTTTCCTGCCTACTCGTTGACACCTCTTCGACATGCCTACTTAACATGCATGCATAACCGCTGGCACGAACAGACAGGTCGACGGGTGTCCCTCAACACGCACCACTGGTGGCGCGACGCAGTGATCTACCAGGTGTACGTCCGCAGCTTCCTGGACAGCACCGGGGACGGGATCGGCGATCTCGCCGGGGTCCGGGCCGGACTGCCGTACCTGAAGAAGCTCGGCGTCGACGGCATCTGGCTGAGCCCCTTCTACCCCTCCCCGCAGCACGACCACGGCTACGACGTGGCCGACTACTGCGACGTGGACCCGCTCTTCGGCGATCTCGCGGAGTTCGACCTGCTGATGACGGACGCCCGGCGGCTCGGCATCAAGGTGCTCCTCGACATCGTCCCCAACCACTGCTCCAGCGAGCACCCGTGGTTCTCCCAGGCGCTGGACTCGGCGCCCGGCAGCGCGGCCCGCGCCCGCTTCCACATCGCCGACGGCCGCGGCCCGGACGGGGCCGAGCCGCCCAACAACTGGCACGCCATGTTCGGCGGCCCCGCATGGTCCCGCATCACCGAGCCGGACGGCACGCCCGGCCAGTGGTACCTGCACATGTTCACGCCCGAGCAGCCCGATCTGAACTGGCGCAACCCCGAGGTCGGCGCCCACTTCGACCACGCGCTGCGCTTCTGGCTGGACCGGGGCGTCGACGGCTTCCGCATCGATGTCGCGGCCGGCCTCTTCAAGCACCCCGACCTGCCCGACTCGCCCGACCCCGAGGCCGACGCCCGCACCCGCGACTCGGTCAACCCGCTGGCCTGGAACCAGCCCGAGGTGCACGACGTCTGGCGGCACTGGCGCACGGTCTGCGAGGAGTACACCGCCCGCGACGGCCGCGAGCGGCTGCTCGTCGGCGAGGTCTCCGTGCCCACCGCGCGCGAACACGCCCAGTACGTACGCCACGACGAACTCCACCAGGCATTCTTCTTCGACCTGCTGAGCGCGCCCTGGAACGACGACGCCTTCCGCAAGGTCATCTCCGAGGCCATGCAGGACATCGCCGGCACCGGCTCCACCGTCACCTGGGTGCTCAACAACCACGACCAGGTCCGCACGGTCACCCGCTACGGCGAACTCGGCACCGAGGGCAGCGGTCTGGGCGCCGCCCGGGCCCGCGCCGCCGCACTGCTGATGCTGGCGCTGCCCGGAGCCGCGTACATCTACCAGGGCGAGGAGCTCGGCCTTCCCGAGGTCGTCGACCTGCCCGATGACGTGCTGACCGACCCGATCTTCCACCGGACCGGCAGCCGTGCCCGGATCCGCGACGGCTGCCGGGTGCCGCTGCCGTGGTCGGGGCACGCCTCGCCGTTCGGCTTCACCCCCGGCGTCGAGAGCGCCAAGCCGTGGCTGCCGCAGCCCGCCTACTTCGCCGAGTACGCCACCGACCGCGCCCTCGCCGACACCCGCTCCTTCTGGCACCTCTACCGCGACGGGCTCCACCTGCGCGCCGGACTGCCCCAGCTGGGCGAAGGGACGCTGCGCTGGCTGGACACCCCGCCCGGCGTCCTCGGCTTCGTCCGCGGCGACGGCCTGGTGTGCGCCGTCAACTTCGGTACGGCCCCCACGCCCGCGCCCGTCTCCGGCACCCCCCTGCTGTCCAGCGGCCCCTGCGCGCCCGGCGTCCTGCCCGGCTCGACGGCCGCCTGGTGGATCAGCGACTCCACCAACCCCTGAGTGACTCCCGGGCCCTCCGGATCTCCGTCAGTTCTTCACCCCTCGAAGGGACATCAACGATGATGCGACGACGTACGACCCTGCTCGCCAGCTGCACCGCCCTCGCCCTGGCCCTGGGCGCCACCGCCTGCGGAGGCGGCCCCGTCGCCGCGGGTGGCGGCGGCAAGTCGCTCAGCGGGCAGACGATCACCGTGGCCGGTGTCTGGTCCGGGAGCGAGCAGAAGAACTTCCAGAAGGTCCTGGACGCCTTCACCGAGAAGACCGGCGCGTCGGCCCGGTTCACCTCTACCGGCGACAACGTCTCCACGGTCGTCGGCAGCAAGATCGAGGGCGGCAACGCTCCCGACGTGGTGATGGTCCCGCAGGTCGGCGTGCTCCAGCAGTTCGCGAAGAAGGGCTGGCTCAAGCCGCTCTCCCGGACCGCCCAGCAGTCCGTCGACGCCAACTACGCGAGTGTCTGGAAGAAGTACGGCAGCGTCGACGGCACCCTGTACGGCCTGTACTTCAAGGCCGCCCACAAGTCGACCGTCTGGTACAGCCCCGACGCCCTCGACCAGGCGGGCGTCAAGCCGCCGAAGACGTACGACGCGATGCTGAAGGCCGGGCACACCGTGTCCGACTCCGGCCTCGCGGCCTTCTCCGTCGCCGGACAGGACGGCTGGACCCTCACCGACTGGTTCGAGAACATCTACCTCTCCCAGGCCGGACCCGAGAAGTACGACGCCCTGGCCGCCCACAAGATCAAGTGGACCGACCCGAGCGTGGTCGAGGCCCTCACCACCCTCGGCAGGCTCTTCAAGGACAAGCAGCTGATAGCCGGCGGCCAGAAGGGCGCCCTGAACACCGACTTCCCCGGCTCCGTCGAGAAGGTCTTCGGACCCGAGGCACAGGCGGGCATGGTCTACGAGGGCGACTTCGTCGCCGGCGTCGCCAAGGACCAGTTCGACAAGAAGATCGGCCAGGACGCCGACTTCTTCCCCTTCCCCGCGGTGGACGGCGGCAAGGCACCCGTGGTCAGCGGCGGCGACGCGGCGGTCGTCCTGAAGGACGGCAAGAACCAGAAGGCCGCCACCCGGTTCCTGGAGTACCTCGCCACCCCCGAGGCGTCCGCCGTCTGGGCCGGGGCCGGCGGCTTCCTCTCCCCGAACAAGAAGGTCGACCTCGCCTCCTACGGCGACGACGTCACCCGCGAGACGGCCAAGTCCCTGATCGCCGCCGGGGACTCGGTCCGCTTCGACATGTCCGACCAGGCCCCGGCCGCGTTCGGCGGCACCAAGGGCACCGGCGAGTGGAAGCTCCTCCAGGACTTCCTGCGCGACCCGTCCGACCCCAAGGCGACCGCCGCCGAGCTGGAGCGCGCGGCGGCCAAGGCCTACCAGGACTGATCGCCATGACCGCCACCCTCGTGAAAGAGACGAGCCCCCCGGCCGCCCCCCGGGCCGACGGCAGGCGCCGGGCCAGGCGCCGCGGCCGGATCATCGCCCTCGTCTTCGTCTTCCCCGCCCTGCTCCTGCTCGGCGCGCTCGTCGTCTATCCCGTGCTGTTCACCGTCGGGCGCAGCTTCTTCGACGCCTCCGGCACCCGGTTCGTGGGCGGCGACAACTACGCCGAGATGTTCCGCGACCCCGCCACGCTCAAGGCCATCCGCAACACCACCATCTGGGTGGTCGTCGCCCCGACCCTGCTCACCGGGCTCGGCCTGGTCCTCGCCGTGCTCGTCGAGAAGATCCGCTGGGCGACGGCGTTCAAGCTGCTGCTGTTCATGCCGATGGCGGTCTCCTTCCTCGCCGCGGGCATCATCTTCCGGCTCGCCTACGACGAGGACCCCGACAAGGGCGTGCTGAACGCCGCCGTGGTCGGCGTCCACGACGCCTTCGCGGGCACGTCCTCCTACCCGACCGCCCGTGCCCGCGACGGCCAGGGCCTGACCAGGGCAGGCGACGGCTCGTACGGTACGGCCGACGGCGTGTCCCCCGGCCGCACCGTCAGCCTCGGACTGGTCGGTGTACGCCCCGACGACCTGCCCAAGGACGCGAGGCCGGCGTACACGGCCGCCGGGCGCACGTCCGCCCCGGACGAACTGCGCGGTGTCGTCTACCTGGACTTCACCCCCGGCGGGGGAGGCCGGCAGGGCAAGGCCGACAAGGCGGAGAGCGGGCTGCCGGGGATGCGGGTCGAGGCGGTGCGCGACGGGAAGACGGCCGCGCGCGCCACGACCGCCGCCGACGGCTCCTTCCGCTTCGGGGACCTGGGCTCCGGCTCGTACACGCTCCGGCTGCCCGCGTCGAACTTCGCGCCGCCCTACGAAGGCGTCTCCTGGCTCGGCCCGGCGCTCGTCACGCCGGCCGTCATCGGGGCGTACCTGTGGATCTGGACCGGCTTCGCCATGGTCCTGATCGGTGCCGGACTGGCCGCGCTGCCCCGGGACGCGCTGGAGGCGGCCCGGATGGACGGGGCGGGGGAGTGGCAGATCTTCCGCCGGATCACCGTGCCGCTGCTGGGACCCGTACTCACGGTGGTCTTCGTGACCCTGGTGATCAACGTGATGAAGGTCTTCGACCTCGTCTACATCATCGCGCCGGGACCGGTGCAGGAGGACGCCACCGTGCTCGCCACCCAGATGTGGCTCGTGTCCTTCGGCGGCGGCAACAACCAGGGCCTGGGCAGCGCGCTCGGAGTGCTGCTCCTGCTGCTGGTCATCCCGGCCATGGTCTTCAACGTCCGCCGTTTCCGAGGGAGTCAGCGATGAACGCGCTCAGGCGAGGGCTCGGCAACAGCCTGATACAGGCCTTCCTCGTGCTGGTCGGGCTGATCTGGCTCACCCCGCTCGCCGGACTGTTCCTGTCGTCGTTGCGGTCCGCGCAGGACCAGGCGCGCGGCGGCTGGTGGACGGCTCTGACCAGTCCCGCACAGCTGTCCTTCGACAACTACTCGGCGCTGCTGGGCAATGCGGGGATGACGCAGGCGTTCTGGAACACCGTGCTGATCTCCGTCCCGGCGACCACACTCGTCGTCGTCATCGCGGCGCTCGCCGGATACGCGTTCGCCTGGCTGGAGTTCCCCGGCCGGGAGGCGCTCTTCCTGCTCGTCGTGGCCCTGTTGGTGGTGCCCGTCCAGATCGGGCTGCTGCCGGTGGCCAAACTCTTCGGCCAGCTGGGCCTGTTCGGCACGATCCCGGGCGTCGTGCTCTTCCACGTCTCCTACGGGCTGCCCTTCGCGATCTTCCTGCTGCGCAACTACTTCGCCGAGATGCCGCGGGAGATGCTGGAGGCCGCCCGCATGGACGGCGGCAGCGAGTGGCGCATCTTCACCCGGCTCGTCCTTCCGGTCGGCCGCCCGGCCATCGCGAGCCTCGCGATCTTCCAGTTCCTCTGGGTCTGGAACGACATGCTCGTCGCCCTGCTCTTCGCCGACAGCTCCGCACAGCCGCTGACGGTGGAACTCCAGTCGCAGATACGGCAGTTCGGCAGCAACATCGACGTACTCGCGCCGGGGGCGTTCCTGTCCCTGGTGGTGCCGGTGGTCGTCTTCTTCGCCTTCCAGCGGCACTTTGTGCAGGGGGTGATGGCGGGCTCCGTCAAGTAGCGCGGGACGAAGACGAAGGGGGCGGCGAGGCGGAAGAACCGCCCCACCGCCCCCTCGTCGTGCCGCAGCCAGCCGTCAGGCCAGAGCCGGCGGATACAGCGAGCGCGGCAGCTGCGAGGCCGCCGCCGCGTCCAGCAGCCACAGGGTGCGGGAGCGGCCGTGGGCGCCGGCCGCCGGGGCCTGGAGCTCGCCCGCGCCCGACAGGGCGATGGCCGCCGCCTCCGCCTTGTCCTCGCCCGCCGCCAGCAGCCACACCTCACGCGCGGCCCGGATCGCCGGCAGCGTGAGCGTGATCCGGGTCGGCGGGGGCTTCGGCGCTCCGTGCACACCGACCACCGTCCGCTCCGTCTCCCGCACCGCCGGGTGCTCCGGGAAGAGCGACGCGACATGCGTGTCCGGGCCGACGCCCAGCATCAGGACGTCGAAGGTCGGGACCGCGCCATGGTTCTCGGGCCCGGCCGCCCTGGCCAGCTCCTCCGCGTACGCGGCCGCCGCCGCGTCCGCGTCGGAGCCGTGCGGGCCGTCCGACGCGGGCATGGCGTGCACCCGCTTGGGGTCCAGCGGCACCGCGTTCAGCAGCGCCTCACGGGCCTGGGTGTCATTGCGTTCCGGGTCGCCCTCGGGCAGGAACCGCTCGTCGCCCCACCACAGGTCGAGCCGGCCCCAGTCGATGGCGTCCCGGGCGGGCTCGGCGGCCAGCGCGGCCAGCAGGCCGTTGCCGTTGCGGCCGCCCGTGAGCACGACCGAGGCGTAGCCGCGGGAGGCCTGCGCGTCCACGATCTTCGTGATCAGCCGGGCCGCGGCGGCCTGCGCCATCAGCTCCTTGTCGCGATGCACGACCAGTTGGGGAGTACTCACTGCGGGTCTGCCTTCTTGACCGGGGGCATCTGGGCCGGAGACGGACGGCCGACCTCGCTGTCGCCCGCCGGGGAGGCCGGCGCGGGAGCCGACGCGGCCGTCCGGCTGGGCTCAGCCGATTCCTGCACCGGCCGGACCGGGAGTGGCGTCGTGGCCTGTGCGGGAGCCTCGGACCTTCGCGAGGCCGAGTGGGTCCCGCCGAGCCGGTCCACCCCGAACCGGAGCGCCGACGCGTAGGTGTCGTCCGGATCGAGCCTGCGCAGCTCCTCCGCGAGCAACCCGGACGTTTCGCGGCGCTTGAGCGCCACCGCGCGGTCCGGCTGCCCCGGCAGCGCCAGCGTGGCCATCGTTCCGTCCGACCGGTGCAGCGTGATGGGGCCACCGGTCGTTTCCATCCGGACCTGGGTCAGGCCGGGACCGGCGGAGATCACGCGCCGGACGTGCACATGGAGCCGGTCGGCGAGCCACATGGCCAGCAGTTCGACGCTCGGGTTGAACTCCTCGCCCGCCACCTCGGCGGAGATGACCTCGCAGTTGATCTGGTCGAGGGCGGCGGCCAGCATCGAGCGCCACGGGGTGATCCGGGCCCACGCCAGGTCGGTGTCCCCCGGCTCGTAGCTCTCGGCGCGGGCCCGCAGCTCGTCGACGGGCTTCTCCGCCGCGTAGCTGTCGGTGACCCGGCGCTGGCCCAGGGCGCCGAGGGGGTCGCTGGCCGGGTCACGCGGGGCGTCCACCGACCACCAGACCACCACGGGCGCGTCCGGCAGCAGCAGCGGCAGGACGACGGACTGGGCGTGGTTCGCGACCTCGCCGTACAGGCGAAGGACGACCGTCTCGCCGGTGCCGGCGTCCGCGCCGACCCGTACCTCGGCGTCCAGACGCGACTTCGTGCGGTCCCGGGGCGAGCGCGAGACCCGCTTGACGACCACGAGCGTGCGCGAGGGGTGCGCGCGCGAGGCGTCGTTGGCGGCCTTCAGGGCGTCGTAGGCGTTCTCCTCGTCGGTGACGATGACCAGGGTGAGCACCATGCCGACGGCGGGCGTGCCGATGGCGCGGCGGGCCTGCACGAGCCCCTTGTTGATCTTGCTGGCAGTGGTGTCCGTGAGGTCGATCTTCATGGGCGACGCCAGCTCCGTCCGTCTCGTTCGAGCATTTCGTCCGCCTCGACGGGACCCCACGTGCCCGCGGGGTACTGCGCGGGCTTGCCGTGCTTGTCCCAGTGCTCCTCGATCGGGTCGAGGATCTTCCAGGACAGCTCGACCTCCTCGGTGCGCGGGAAGAGGTTCGAGTCGCCGAGCAGCACGTCCAGAATCAGCCGCTCGTACGCCTCCGGGCTGGACTCGGTGAACGACTCGCCGTACGCGAAGTCCATCGAGACGTCCCGGATCTCCATCGAGGTGCCGGGCACCTTGGAGCCGAAGCGGACGGTGATGCCCTCGTCGGGCTGGACGCGGATGACGATCGCGTTCTGGCCGAGCTCCTCCGTCGCCGTGTGGTCGAAGGGGGAGTGCGGGGCGCGCTGGAAGACGACCGCGATCTCGGTGACGCGGCGGCCCAGGCGCTTGCCGGTACGGAGATAGAAGGGGACGCCCGCCCAGCGGCGGTTGTCCACCTCGAGCTTGACGGCCGCGTAGGTGTCGGTCTTCGACTTGGGGTCGATGCCGTCTTCCTGGAGATAGCCGACGACCTTCTCGCCGCCCTGCCAGCCGGCCGCGTACTGTCCGCGGACGGTGTTCTTGCTCAGGTCCTTCGGCAGCTTGGCGGCGCCGAGCACCTTGGTCTTCTCGGCGGCGAGCGCGTCCGCGTCGAAGGAGGCGGGCTCCTCCATGGCGGTCAGTGCCATCAGCTGGAGCAGGTGGTTCTGGATGACGTCACGGGCGGCGCCGATGCCGTCGTAGTAGCCGGCGCGGCCGCCGATACCGATGTCCTCGGCCATGGTGATCTGCACATGGTCCACGAAGGACCGGTTCCAGATCGGCTCGAACATCGTGTTGGCGAAGCGCAGCGCCAGGATGTTCTGGACGGTCTCCTTGCCCAGGTAGTGGTCGATGCGGAAGACCTGGTCCGAGCCGAAGACCTCGTGGACGATCGCGTTGAGCTCCTCGGCCGACTTGAGGTCGTGTCCGAAGGGCTTCTCGATGACCGCGCGGCGCCAGGAGCCGTCCGACTGGTCGGCCAGGCCGTGCTTCTTGAGCTGCTGGATGACCACCGGGAAGGCGGACGGCGGCACGGACAGGTAGAAGGCGAAGTTGCCGCCCGTGCCCTGTGCCTTGTCCAGTTCCCCGATGGTGTCGCGCAGCCGCTCGAAGGCGTCGTCGTCGTCGAAGGTGCCCTGGACGAAGCGCATCCCCTGGATGAGCTGCTGCCAGACCTCCTCGCGGAACTCCGTACGGGCGTGTTCCTTGACGGCGTCGTGGACGACCTGGGCGAAGTCCTCGTGCTCCCAGTCGCGGCGGGCGAAGCCGACGAGCGAGAAGCCCGGCGGCAGCAGCCCGCGGTTGGCGAGATCGTACACGGCTGGCATCAGCTTTTTACGTGACAAATCGCCCGTGACGCCGAAGATGACCAGGCCCGACGGCCCCGCGATACGCGGGAGCCGTCGGTCTGCGGGGTCACGCAGCGGGTTGCTGCTCGACAAGGTTTCAGCCCTCCGAGGGGGCGAGGCGCTGGAGCTCCGCCTCGGTCGACTTGAGCAGGTCGTTCCAGGACGCCTCGAACTTGTCGACGCCCTCTTCCTCCAGGAGCTGGACCACGTCGTCGTACGCGATCCCGAGCTTCTCGACGGCGTCGAGGTCGGCGCGGGCCTGCTCGTACGTGCCGGCGATGGTGTTGCCCCGGATCTCGCCGTGGTCCGCGGTGGCCTCCAAAGTGGCCTCCGGCATGGTGTTCACGGTGTTCGGCGCGACCAGTTCCTCGACGTACATGGTGTCCTTGTACGCCGGGTCCTTGACGCCGGTGGAGGCCCACAGCGGGCGCTGCTTGTTGGCCTGCGCCTTGTCGAGGGCGAGCCAGCGGTCGGTGGAGAAGACCGCCTCGTACGCCTCGTAGGCGAGCCGGGCGTTGGCGAGGCCCGCCTTGCCGCGCGCGGCCTTGGCCTCCGGCGTGCCGAGGGCGTCGATCCGCTTGTCGATCTCGGTGTCCACGCGGGACACGAAGAAGGACGCCACCGAGTGGATCTTCGACAGGTCCAGGCCGCGCTCCTTGGCCTTCTCCAGGCCGGCGAGGTAGGCGTCCATGACCATGCGGTAGCGCTCGAGCGAGAAGATCAGCGTCACGTTGACGCTGATGCCGAGGCCGATGACCTCCGTGATCGCCGGGATGCCCGCCTTGGTGGCCGGGATCTTGATGAGCGTGTTGGGGCGGTCGACCAGCCAGGCCAGCTGCTTGGCCTCGGCGACCGTCGCCTTGGTGTTGTGGGCCAGGCGCGGGTCGACCTCGATCGAGACCCGGCCGTCCTGGCCGTCGGTGGCGTCGAAGACCGGGCGCAGGATGTCGGCGGCGTCGCGGACGTCCGCCGTGGTGATCATGCGGATGGCTTCTTCGACGGTGACCCGGCGGGCGGCGAGGTCGGAGACCTGCTGGTCGTAACCGTCGCCCTGAGAGATGGCCTTCTGGAAGATCGACGGGTTGGTGGTGACGCCCACGACGTGCTGCTGGTCGATCAGTTCGGCGAGGTTGCCGGACGTGATCCGCTTGCGCGACAGGTCGTCCAGCCAGATCGCGACGCCTTCCTTGGAGAGGCGCTTGAGTGCGTCTGTCATGGAAAATGCATCTCCTACGTGTCGTATATCAGCGTCAGCGCTGGGCTGCGGCGATCGATTCCCGGGCGGCGTCGGCGACGTTCTCGGGAGTGAAACCGAACTCCCGGAAGAGCACCTTGCCATCGGCCGAAGCACCGAAGTGCTCCAGCGAAACAATGCGTCCGGCGTCTCCGACGAACCGGTGCCAGGTAAGACCGATACCTGCCTCGACCGCGACCCGCGCCCTCACCGACGGCGGCAGGACGCTGTCCCGGTACCCCTGGTCCTGCTCCTCGAACCACTCCACGGACGGCATGGACACCACCCGGGTCGGCACGCCCGCGGCCTGGAGCTGCTCGCGCGCCTCGACGGCGACGTGCACCTCGGAGCCGGTGCCGATGAGAATGACCTCGGGAGCGCCGCCCTCGGCCTCGAAGAGCACGTAACCGCCCTTGGCCGCGTCCTCGTTGGGCTCGTACGTCGGTACGCCCTGACGGGTCAGCGCGAGGCCGTGCGGGGCGCCCTTGCCGAACACCTTGGTGTAGCGCTTGAGGATCTCGCGCCAGGCGATCGCCGTCTCGTTGGCGTCCGCGGGACGCACGACGTTGAGGCCGGGGATGGCGCGCAGCGAGGCGAGGTGCTCGACGGGCTGGTGGGTGGGGCCGTCCTCGCCGAGACCGATGGAGTCGTGGGTCCACACGTACGTCACCGGCAGGTGCATCAGCGCGGAGAGGCGGACGGCGTTGCGCATGTAGTCGGAGAACACCAGGAAGGTGCCGCCGTAGATACGGGTGTTGCCGTGCAGCGCGATGCCGTTCATCTCCGCGGCCATGGAGTGCTCGCGGATGCCGAAGTGGATCGTGCGGCCGTACGGGTCGGCCTCCGGCAGCGGGTTGTCCGCCGGCAGGAACGAGGAGTTCTTGTCGATCGTGGTGTTGTTCGAGCCGGCCAGGTCGGCGGAGCCGCCCCACAGCTCGGGGATGACCGCGCCGAGTGCCTGGAGGACCTTGCCGGACGCGGCACGCGTCGCGATGCCCTTGCCCACCTCGAAGACCGGGAGCTTCTCCTCCCAGCCGGCCGGCAGCTCGGTCGCGGCGATGCGCTCGTACTCGGCGGCGCGCTCCGGCTGGGCGGTGCGCCAGGCGGCGAAGCCCTTCTCCCACTCGGCCTTGGCCTCGCGGCCGCGGTCGAGGGCCTCACGGGTGTGGGCGAGGACCTCCTCGGCGACCTCGAAGCTCTTCTCCGGGTCGAAGCCGAGGACGCGCTTGGTGGCCGCGACCTCGTCCTCGCCGAGCGCCGAGCCGTGCGCGGCCTCGGTGTTCTGCGCGTGCGGCGCGGGCCAGGCGATGATCGAGCGCATCGCGATGAACGACGGCTTGTCCGTGACCGCCTTGGCGGCCTGGATCGCGTCGTAGAGGGCGTGCGGGTCGAGGTCGCCGTCCGGCTTCGGGGCCACGCGCTGCACATGCCAGCCGTACGCCTCGTAGCGCTTCACCGTGTCTTCGGAGACGGCCGTCTCGGTGTCGCCCTCGATCGAGATGTGGTTGTCGTCCCACAGCAGGACCAGGTTGCCGAGCTTCTGGTGGCCGGCCAGCGAGGACGCCTCGTGGGAGATGCCCTCCTGGAGGCAGCCGTCACCGGCGATCGCGTAGATGAAGTGGTCGAACGGGGAGGTGCCGGGTGCGGCGTCCGGGTCGAACAGACCGCGCTCGTAGCGGGAGGCCATGGCCATGCCCACCGCGTTGGCGACACCCTGGCCCAGCGGGCCGGTCGTCGTCTCCACGCCGGGCGTGTGCCCGTACTCGGGGTGGCCGGGAGTCCGGCTGCCCCAGGTCCTGAAGGACTTGAGGTCGTCCAGCTCCAGGCCGAACCCGGCCAGGTAGAGCTCGGTGTAGAGGGTCAGGGACGAGTGGCCCGCGGAAAGGACGAAACGATCGCGCCCGACCCAGTCGGGATCCGCCGGGTCGTGCCGCATCACCTTCTGGAAGAGGGTGTACGCGGCAGGCGCGAGGCTCATCGCCGTACCGGGATGGCCGTTGCCGACCTTCTGTACGGCATCGGCGGCCAGGACGCGGGCGGTGTCCACGGCCCGCTGGTCCAACTCGGTCCACTCGAGGTCTGTGGTGGTCGGCTTGGTGCTCACCCTGAGTCAGGGCTCCTCTCCACATGTTCCACATGTCATGCCGATGTGCTTGGCGCCCACCGGCCGCTGTCGAGCCTACCCCCGTAAGTACGTGCGTTTTTTCGAGTCATTCCAGACTGCCGGGACTCTCCGGGATCCGCCTCCCGACCGGTCCATTCCGCATTCGGCAGGTGAATACGGAGCCGCTCGTCCGAGTGCTCAATTGAGTGGTGATCGGCTCTTCGGAAGATGTCGTACCGAGCGGCCTCGGACGCCTCGGCCGACCTCCGGATCAGCCCTCCGCGCGGTGCCTCCCAACACGAGCCCACCCCCGCGAAGGCCGGGGTCTGGGCAACGTCTACAGTGGCGTGGTACGCGCGAGCCTTTACCGGGAGTTCACACCCGGAGGCTTGCTGGGATGTCTCTGTCAGGGGTGTACGTGACGGCCGTCGAATCCCGTCCACCGGGAGTGCTCACCACGAGCAGCAGCCGGGGCCAGCGGCCGTTTGGGGCCCGTGTAAAGGCGTTCGTGGCGCTGACCAAGCCGCGGATCATCGAGCTGTTGCTGATCACCACCGTTCCGGTGATGTTCCTGGCGGAGCAAGGGGTTCCGAGCCTGCGCCTCGTCCTGCTGACCTGCCTCGGCGGCTACCTCTCCGCGGGCGGCGCCAACGCGCTGAACATGTACATCGACCGTGACATCGACGCCCTCATGGAGCGCACCTCGCAGCGGCCGCTGGTGACCGGCATGGTCAGCCCGCGTGAGTGCCTGGCCTTCGGCATCACGCTGGCGGTCGTCTCCACGCTGCTGTTCGGTCTGACCGTCAACTGGCTGTCCGCCTGGCTGTCGCTCGGAGCGCTCCTCTTCTACGTCGTCGTCTACACGATGATCCTCAAACGGCGTACGTCGCAGAACATCGTGTGGGGCGGCATCGCGGGCTGCCTCCCGGTGCTCATCGGCTGGTCCTCGGTCACCGACTCGATGTCCTGGGCGCCGGTCATCCTCTTCCTCGTCATGTTCTTCTGGACGCCGCCGCACTACTGGCCGCTGTCCATGAAGGTGAAGGACGACTACGCGCGCGTGGGCGTGCCGATGCTGCCGGTCGTCGCCTCCAACAAGGTGGTCGCCCGCCAGATCGTGATCTACAGCTGGGTGATGGTCGGCGTCTCGCTGCTGCTCACCCCGCTCGGCTACACGGGCTGGTTCTACACCCTGGTCGCCCTGCTGGCCGGCGGTTTCTGGCTGTGGGAGGCGCACGGGCTGCAGAACCGCGCCAAGGCCGAGGTGACGGGCGGCAAGCTCAAGGAGATGCGCCTGTTCCACTGGTCCATCACCTATGTGTCGATCCTCTTCGTCGCCGTCGCGGTGGACCCCTTCCTCCGCTAGGACCCCTTCCTCCGCTAGGACACCTTCTGAGGGAGCGTGGTCAAGGCCACGCACCCCTCCCGTCGCCGTTCGATCTACCCGTCGGTAGCATCCTGGCCATGGCAGACACGCAGCAGGTTGACGAGGGCACCGACGCCAAGCAGGCCGCCAGGGCCGAGCGCAAGGCGGCCAAGCTCGCCAAGGAGATCAACGCCTTCGCCAAGACGCACGGCGGGGCCGAGGCGCATGTGGCGTACATCGGGCAGGCCGGCACCCGGATCGTGCTCGTCGGCGAGGACGACGCCTGGGGCGACCTCGTCGCACCCACGTACGCCGTCGCCGAGCAGGCGGTGGAGAAGGCCGGCGTCACGGTTCACGAGGCGTTCGACGGCGAATTCGCGGCCAAGGTGAAGACCGGGCCGTACGAGTGGACGCGCATGGCGGGGATCCAGGTGGGCGGCCCGAGCAACGGCTGACACCGCGACCGCCGCACGGTCGCGGCCGCACGGCCGGCACGCGTCGGCCGGACCCCGCGGTGTCCGGCCGACAACCATCGGACGTTCGCACGGGGTGTGCATGACCAACACCTGACGCCCGGTTCACCCGTTAGGACCTGAAGAGGCACGGTCCAGTCGCGGGGGAGTTGGGATGATCGAAACGCCGTCCCTGGTGGACCAGTACTGCCACGGCGTACTGCGTACGGAGCTGGGTCTCGGCACCTTCGAGGCCCACCTCGCCCGTACCGAGGGCCCGCCCGCCCCCGGCACCACCCTGTTCGACACCCAGACGGGTTTCGCGGTACGCCGCTGGTGTCCGCCGCTGCTCGGTCTGGAGCCGCACTGCCCGCCGGCCCGCTATCTGGCCCGACGCCGTGAACTCGGCGTTCTGGAATCGGGCCGCAGGCTGCTGCGCGGCAGCGGCATCACCACGTATCTCGTCGACACCGGGCTGCCCGGCGATCTCACCGGACCCGGCGAGATGGCCTCGGCCGGGGCCGCCGACGCGCACGAGATCGTCCGCCTCGAACTGCTCGCCGAACAGGTCGCCGACACCTCCGGCACCGTCGAGTCGTTTCTCGCCAATCTCGCCGAGTCCGTCCACGGGACCGCCGCCGACGCCGTGGCGTTCACCTCGGTCGCGGGCGTACGGCACGGACTGGCGCTCGCGCCCGAGCCGCCGGGGCCGGGGGAGGTGCGGGGCGCGGCGGGGCGCTGGCTCGCGGGCCGGAGGGTCGGCGGCCCGCTGTCGGACCCGGTCCTGCTGAGGCATCTGCTGTGGATCGCGGTGGCCTCGGGCCGGCCCCTGCAACTGCACTCCGGGCTCGGCGAACCAGGGCTGCGCATCGACCGCACCGACCCGGTCCTGCTCACCGACTTCGTCCGGGCCACCGCCGGGCTCGGCACGGACCTCGTCCTGCTGCACGGCTATCCGTACCACCGGCACGCGGCACATCTGGCCGGCGTCTTCCCGCATGTGTACGCGGACCTGGGCGCGGCGCTGGTGCGGACGGGGGCGGGGGCGGCGGCCGTGCTCTCGGAGATCCTGGAGCTGGCGCCCTTCGGCAAGATTCTCTTCTCCAGCGGGGCACATGGTCTGCCGGAACTCCATGTGGTGGGCGCACATCTCTTCCGTGCGGCGCTCGCACGGGTGCTCGGCGCCTGGGTCGCCGAGGGGGCCTGGTCGCTGGCGGACGCACAGCGGGTGGCAGGGCTCATCGCGGCGGGAAACGCGCGGCGGGTCTACGGGGTGGAGTGAACCCTCTTCACCGGAACACCAGCTGACTTCAGACTGTGCGGATGACCGATGACGCCACGGCTCGTCTCCTCGACCGCTTCCTCGCCGATCTGCGCGCCCTCGCCCCGGTCGCCGTGTGGGCGCACGGTTCGCTCGCCGGCGGCGACTACCAGGAGGGCCGCAGCGACCTCGACCTGATCGCAGTCCTGGAGGGTCCGGTCCCGCTCGGCACCGTGCGCGAGGTGGCGCGGCTGCACCGGCGGCTGCGCGCCGACGAGGCGCTCGCCGAGAAGCTGCACTGCAGCTATCTGACGCCGGACACCGTGGCCGGCGCGGAGCGGTCGCATCTCACCTGGGCGCACGACCGCCTGATGAAGCGCCCGGTCACTCCGGTCACCCGCCGGGAACTGCACGCCTTCGGCCTGGTCCTGCACGGCGAACCGCCGAAGGACCTGCTCCCGCCCACCCCGGACCGCGAACTCGACGCCTTCGTCGTACGGGACCAGAAGGAGTTCTGGCGGCCCGCGGTGCGCAAGGCCCGGCTGTGGAAGCAGTCCGTCTGGGTCGACCTGGGGATGGTCACCTTCGCCCGTGCGACCGTCACCCTGCGGGAGGGCCGCCTGATCTCCAAGAAGGAGGCCTTGGCGGCACTTCCCGGACTGGGGGCGCCCGCCGACGTGGTCGAGGACATCGGGCGGCGGAGATACGCGGACCCCGCGCCGCCCACGGAGGAGTGGACGGCACGCCGGGCCGAGCTCACGAGGGCCTACCTGGGCCCCGCCATCGACGGCCTTGTCGCCACCTACGAACCGCTCACGCGCGCGTGAGCGCCGACTCCGTCGAAGGACCCGGCAGGTCCGCCACGGCCTCGGGACGTTCGCGCAGCGACAGCAGCACCCGGAGCACGCCGATCCAGACCAGGCAGGAGCCGAGCATGTGCAGGGCGACCAGGGCCTCGGGGAGGTCCGTGAAGTACTGGACGTAACCGATGACGCCCTGCGCGAGGAGGATCAGGAACAGGTCGCGGGTGCGGTGCAGCGGGCCCTTGGGGGCGTCGACCGCCTTGAGCACGAACCACAGGGCGAAGGTCAGCGTCACCACGATCCAGGCCAGGACGGCGTGCAGCTTGCTGACGGTCTCCCAGTCCAGCGGCATGCGCTCGACGTCGCTCGAGTCACCCGCGTGCGGACCCGCACCGGTGACCACCGTGCCGACCGCGATCAGCAGCACGGAGGCGGTGACCAGGAACCACACCAGCTGCTGGACGGCCTTGCCGACCAGCGGGCGCGGTGCCCCGTCGCCCTCGCAGGCGCGCTGCCACATGAGCGTGGCGACGGCGATGAGCGCCGTGGAGAGCAGGAAGTGGGCCGCGACCGTGTAGGGGTTGAGGCCGACCAGGACCACGATGCCGCCGAGGATCGCGTTGCTCATGACGATCCAGAACTGCGCCCAGCCAAGCCGGGTGAGAGAGCGCCGCCACGGCTTCTGCGAGCGCGCCGCGATGATCGCCCAGCCGACCGCCGCGCACAGCACGTACGTCAGCATGCGGTTGCCGAACTCGATGACGCCGTGGAAGCCCATCGCGCTGGTGGTGGTCAGCGAGTCGTCGGTGCACTTGGGCCAGGTCGGGCAGCCGAGCCCGGACCCGGTCAGCCGCACGGCACCGCCGGTGACCACGATGACCACCGCCATGACGAGCGCGGCGAGGGCCGCGCGCCGAACCGTCCGGGGGGCCGGAGTCCAGCGTTCGGCGATGAGGGCGAGGGGGTTGCGCGCGGCGGCGAGGGCATCGGCACGGGTCACGTTTGGCACGCGCACCATCGTAGGCGGGACGCTTGTGCACGGTTTCACGAGGGTCCGCTCCGCCACGCCGGGTGCTCCTGGGGAGCTACTCCCAGCGGAAGAACTTCCCGGCCGCCGCCAGCCCCACGACTCCCCACACGGCGAGGATCCCCAGATCCCCCCACGGCATCCCCGCCCCGTGTTGCAGCACGTCCCGCAGCCCGTCCGAAAGGGCCGAGATCGGCAGCAGGCCGAGGACGTCCTGCGCCGCGTCCGGGAACTTGTCCAGCGGGACGATCACACCGCCGCCCACCAGAAGGAGCAGAAAGACCAGGTTCGCCGCCGCGAGTGTCGCCTCCGCCTTCAGCGTGCCCGCCATCAGCAGACCGAGGCCCGAGAAGGCGGCTGTGCCGAGGATCAGCAGCAGCAGGACGGCCAGCGGGTTGCCGTGCGGTGACCAGCCCAGGGAGAAGGCGATCGCCGTCAGCAGGATCACCTGGAGGAGCTCTGTGACGAGCACCGACGCCGTCTTCGCGGCCATCAGGCCCCAGCGGGGGAGGGGGGAGGCGGCGAGGCGCTTGAGGACCCCGTAGCGGCGCTCGAAGCCCGTCGCGATCGCCTGGCCCGTGAACGCCGTCGACATCACGGCGAGGGCGAGGATGCCAGGGGCGAGGAAGTCGACGGACCTGCCCTTGCCGGTGTCGACGATGTCCACCGAGCTGAAGAGGACCAGCAGCAGCGTCGGGATGACCACCGTCAGCAGCAGCTGCTCGCCGTTGCGCAGCAGCATCTTCGTCTCCAGCGCCGCCTGCGCCGCGATCATGCGGGGCAGCGGGGCGGCGCCGGGCTTCGGCGTGTACGTACCGGCGATGGTCACGAACGCAGCTCCTTGCCGGTCAGTTCGAGGAAGACGTCTTCGAGAGTGTGCCGCTCCACCGAGATCTTCTCCGGCATCACCCCGTGCTGCGCGCACCAGGAGGTGACGGTAGCCAGGAGCTGGGGGTCGACCTTGCCGCCCACCCGGTACGCGCCCGGTGTCAGCTCCGCGGCCGTGCAGTCCGCCGGGAGCGCCTTGAGCAGCGAGCCGACGTCGAGCCCGGGGCGGCCCATGAAGCGCAGCGTGTTCTCGGCGCCACCGCGGCACAGCTCCTCGGGAGAGCCCTGGGCGACGACCCGGCCCCCGTCGATGATCGCCACGTCGTCGGCGAGCTGCTCCGCCTCGTCCATGTGGTGGGTCGTGAGGACGACCGAGACGCCGTCCGCACGCAGGTCGCGTACGAGGTCCCAGGTCGCCCGGCGCGCCTGCGGGTCCAGGCCCGCCGTCGGCTCGTCCAGGAAGACCAGTTCCGGACGCCCCACCACGGCCATCGCCAGCGCGAGCCGCTGCTGCTGGCCGCCCGACAGACGCCGGTACGCCGTCCGGCCGCAGCTGCCGAGGCCGAGACGCTCGATCAGCGCGTCCACGTCCAGGGGGCGGGCGTGCAGCTTGGCGACATGGCGCAGCATCTCGTCCGCCCGCGCGCCGGAGTAGACCCCGCCGGACTGGAGCATCACCCCGATGCGCGGCCGCAGCGCGGAGGCTTCGCGCACCGGGTCCAGGCCCAGGACGCGCACCGTGCCGGAGTCCGGCCTCCGGTACCCCTCGCAGGTCTCGACCGTGGTGGTCTTGCCCGCACCGTTGGGGCCGAGCACGGCGGTGACACCGGCCCCGGCCACCAGGTCGAGGCTGTTCACCGCGGTCTTGTCGCCGTACCGCTTCACCAGGGCCTGGACCTGGACGACGGGGTCACTCTGCATGAGCGCCAAGTCTAGGGACGCGGCCGACGGCCTCGGTGGGCGGGGCCCCGCAGCCCCTCGTCACCCGGACGGTGCAGTGCCGGCCACCGTTTCGCGTCCGCCACGGGGAACAGGCGTACGTCCGCCGCGCCGCGTACGACGGAACGGTCCCGTTCGACGTCATGGCCCAGCCAGATGGAAGCTCGCGCACGTGTCGTAGCCCGCGCCGAGGAGCAGCACCCGGGCCCCCAACTTCGCCAGTCCGGCCGACGGGCTGCGCTCGCCGAGCCGGCAGTCGGGCGCGTGGCCGTCGAGCTGGGTGGCGACCGTGTTCCGAGTGACGAGTGGGCCGGTCGGAGGGGGTGCGGACATGGCCGGGGAGTCTTCCCGACAGCCTCCTCCGCCGCCGCCGGATTGATCGATCAGAGATCGTTTTCGCAGGTCAGTTTAGGTATGCCTAAGTGACGCAGCGCACCGCCCGGCCGGACGGGCGCGGGTTGTCAGGCCCTGAGGAATTACGCAACAATGGCGTTGTGAAAAACGTCGGCGAGGCACGGGAGACCCCCACGGGGGCCCCTCAGGAGGAACTCGCGACCGGTGAGCGCTCCACGCGCAACCGTGTCGTGCGCTCCATCCTGGACCACGGGCCGTCGACCGTCGCCGAGCTGGCCGGACGTCTCGGTCTCACCCAGGCCGCCGTCCGCCGCCATCTCGACGCACTGGTCACCGACGACATCGTGCAGCCGCGCGAGCAGCGGGTCTACGGGGCGCGTACGCGCGGCCGTCCGGCCAAGGTCTTCGCCCTGACCGACTGCGGCCGGGACGCCTTCGACCAGTCCTACGACAAGCTCGCCGCGGACGCCCTGCGCTGGATCGCCGAGCGCGAGGGCGGGGAGGAGGCGGTCGCCGCCTTCGCCCGCGCCCGGATCGCCGCCCAGGCCGCCGCGTACCGCGCGGCCGTCGAGGCCGCCGCGCCCGAGGAGCGCACCGAAGCGCTGGCCAAGGCCTTGAGCGCGGACGGGTACGCTGCTACGGCGCGCAGCGCACCGGTCGGTGAGCAGCTCTGCCAGCACCACTGCCCGGTCGCGCATGTGGCCGAGCAGTTCCCGCAGCTGTGCGAGGCGGAGACCGAGATCTTCTCCCAGCTGCTCGGTACACATGTCCAGCGGCTGGCGACCATCGCGCACGGTGACGGCGTCTGCACGACGTTCATCCCCAAGATTTCCAAGACCGATCACGGCCACAACGCATCCGCAAGCACCGCCGGGAGGAACCCCGCATGACGCTCCCCATCGAGGAGACCGCCCACCCCGAGCTCGAGGGTCTGGGCACGTACGAATACGGCTGGGCCGACTCCGACGTGGCCGGTGCCTCTGCCAAGCGCGGCATCAACGAGGACGTCGTCCGCGACATCTCCGCGAAGAAGAACGAGCCGGAGTGGATGACCAAGCTCCGCCTCAAGGGCCTGCGCCTGTTCGAGAAGAAGCCCATGCCGAACTGGGGCTCGGACCTCTCGGGCATCGACTTCGACAACATCAAGTACTTCGTGCGTTCCACGGAGAAGCAGGCGGAGTCCTGGGAGGACCTGCCCGAGGACATCAAGAACACGTACGACAAGCTCGGCATCCCGGAGGCGGAGAAGCAGCGCCTCGTCGCCGGTGTCGCGGCCCAGTACGAGTCCGAGGTCGTCTACCACCAGATCCGCGAGGACCTGGAGGAGCAGGGCGTCATCTTCCTCGACACCGACACCGCCCTGAAGGAGCACCCGGAGCTCTTCAAGGAGTACTTCGGCACGGTCATCCCGGTCGGCGACAACAAGTTCGCGTCGCTGAACACCGCGGTGTGGTCCGGCGGCTCCTTCATCTACGTGCCGAAGGGCGTGCACGTCGAGATCCCGCTCCAGGCCTACTTCCGTATCAACACGGAGAACATGGGCCAGTTCGAGCGGACCCTGATCATCGTCGACGAGGACGCCTACGTCCACTACGTCGAAGGTTGTACGGCGCCGATCTACAAGTCGGACTCCCTGCACTCCGCGGTGGTCGAGATCATCGTGAAGAAGGGCGCCCGCTGCCGTTACACGACCATCCAGAACTGGTCGAACAACGTCTACAACCTGGTCACCAAGCGCGCCGTGGCGTACGAGGGCGCGACCATGGAGTGGATCGACGGCAACATCGGCTCCAAGGTCACCATGAAGTACCCGGCCGTCTACCTGATGGGCGAGCACGCCAAGGGCGAGACCCTGTCCATCGCCTTCGCGGGCGAGGGGCAGCACCAGGACGCCGGCTCCAAGATGGTCCACATGGCGCCGAACACCTCCTCCAACATCGTCTCCAAGTCGGTGGCGCGCGGCGGTGGCCGTACCTCGTACCGCGGTCTGGTGGAGATCGGCGAGGGCGCGGCCGGATCGAAGTCCAACGTGCTGTGCGACGCGCTGCTCGTCGACACGATCTCCCGCTCCGACACGTACCCCTACGTGGACGTCCGTGAGGACGACGTGTCCATGGGCCACGAGGCGACCGTCTCCAAGGTCAGCGACGACCAGCTCTTCTACCTGATGAGCCGGGGCATGACCGAGTTCGAGGCGATGGCGATGATCGTCCGCGGCTTTGTCGAGCCGATCGCCAAGGAGCTGCCCATGGAGTACGCGCTGGAGCTCAACCGGCTGATCGAGCTGCAGATGGAAGGCGCGGTCGGTTAGGACCCGCAGTCCCCGGCAGCTTACGGCCCGCCTCTTTCGGCGGGCCGAGGATCGCAACTGACGTAGGAAGAGAGCAGACCGACAGCCATGGCTGAGGCTCAGAACATCCCCGTGGGCTCCACCACCGCGGGCCAGATCGCGGTGGCCGCCGAGTCGACCGTCGCCACGCGCATGAGCGCGCCCCCGTCCTTCGACGTGGCGGACTTCCCGGTCCCCCACGGCCGCGAGGAGGAGTGGCGGTTCACCCCGCTGGAGCGCCTGCGCGGGCTGCACGACGGCACCGCGGTCGCCACCGGCGACGGCGTGAAGGTCGACGTGAGCGCCCCCGAGGGCGTCACCGTCGAGACCGTCGGCCGTGACGACGCCCGGATCGGCAGGGCGGGCACCCCGGTGGACCGCGTCGCCGCCCAGGCGTACTCCGCGTTCGAGAAGGCCGGTGTCGTCACCGTCCCCAAGGAGACGGTGCTCACCGAGCCGATCCGCATCGCCGTGCACGGCGAGGGCGGGGTCGCCTACGGCCATCAGGTCATCGAGCTGGGAGCCTTCGCCGAGGCTGTCGTCGTCATCGACCACACCGGTGACGCCGTCCTCGCCGCCAACGTCGACTACATCCTGGGCGACGGCGCCAAGCTCACCGTCGTCTCCGTCCAGGACTGGGACGACAAGGCCGTGCACGTGGGCCAGCACAACGCGCTGATCGGCCGGGACGCCACGTTCAAGTCGTTCGTGGTCACCTTCGGCGGCGACCTCGTACGCCTGCACCCGCGCGTCGCGTACGCCGGCACGGGCGGCGAGGCCGAGCTCTTCGGTCTGTACTTCACGGACGCCGGTCAGCACCAGGAGCACCGCCTCCTGGTCGACCACAACACCCCGCACTGCAAGTCGAACGTCGCCTACAAGGGCGCGCTCCAGGGCGACGGCGCGCACGCGGTGTGGATCGGCGACGTCCTCATCGAGGCCAAGGCCGAGGGCACGGACACGTACGAGATGAACCGCAACCTGGTTCTGACCGACGGCGCCCGCGTCGACTCCGTGCCGAACCTGGAGATCGAGACCGGCGAGATCGTCGGCGCGGGCCACGCCTCGGCGACCGGCCGCTTCGACGACGAGCAGCTCTTCTACCTGATGGCCCGCGGCATCCCCGCCGACGAGGCCCGCCGACTGGTGGTCCGCGGCTTCTTCGCCGAGCTGGTCCAGCAGATCGGTGTCGCCGACATCCAGGAGCGCCTCCTCGTCAGGATCGACGAGGAGCTGGAGGCGTCGGTCTGATGACGACCTTCGTACGCGCCTGCGGGCTGAGCGAGCTGGAGGAGGACACCCCGAAGCGGGTGGAACTCGACGGCACGCCGGTCTCGGTCGTGAAGACCGAGGGGGAGGTGTTCGCGATCAACGACATCTGCTCGCACGCGAACGTCTCGCTCTCCGAGGGCGAGGTGGAGGACTGTCAGATCGAGTGCTGGCTGCACGGCTCCGCGTTCGACCTCCGCACCGGCAAGCCGTCCGGTCTTCCCGCGACGCGCCCCGTCCCCGTATATCCCGTAAAGATCGAAGGGGACGATGTGCTCGTCTCCCTCACCCAGGAGTCCTGAGGAACCCATGGCAACGCTTGAAATCCACGACCTGCACGTCACCGTCGAGGCCGACAACGCCACGAAGGAGATCCTCAAGGGCGTCGACCTCACCGTGAAGCAGGGCGAGACGCACGCCATCATGGGCCCCAACGGCTCGGGCAAGTCGACCCTCGCCTACTCGCTCGCGGGACACCCCAAGTACACGATCACCGGCGGCACCGTCACCCTCGACGGCGAGGACGTCCTGGAGATGTCCGTCGACGAGCGCGCCCGCGCGGGCCTGTTCCTGGCGATGCAGTACCCGGTCGAGGTCCCCGGCGTCTCGGTCTCCAACTTCCTCCGTACGTCCGCCACGGCCATCCGCGGCGAGGCCCCCAAGCTGCGCACCTGGGTGAAGGAGGTCAAGGAGGCCATGGAGCGCCTCAACATGGACCCGGCCTTCGCCGAGCGCAACGTGAACGAGGGCTTCTCCGGCGGTGAGAAGAAGCGCCACGAGATCCTCCAGCTCGAGCTGCTCAAGCCGAAGATCGCGATCCTCGACGAGACCGACTCCGGCCTGGACGTCGACGCCCTGCGCATCGTCTCCGAGGGCGTCAACCGAGTCCGCGAGACCGGCGAGGTGGGCACCCTCCTCATCACGCACTACACGCGCATCCTGCGCTACATCAAGCCCGACTTCGTCCACGTCTTCTCCGGCGGCCGCATCGTGGAGTCCGGCGGCGCCGAGCTCGCCGACAAGCTGGAGAACGAGGGCTACGAGGCTTACGCGAAGCACGAAGTCGACACGAAGGGTGGCGTATCCGCGTGACGCAGCTGCCGGGCCTCCTCGACACCGAGGCGATCCGCAAGGACTTCCCCATCCTGGACCGTCAGGTCCACGACGGTAAGAAGCTCGTGTACCTGGACAACGCGGCGACGTCGCAGAAGCCCCGCCAGGTGCTGGACGCTCTCAGTGGCTACTACGAGCGCTACAACGCCAACGTCCACCGCGGTGTGCATGTGCTCGCCGAGGAGGCCACGGCGCTGTACGAGGGCGCGCGCGACAAGGTCGCCGCGTTCATCAACGCGCCGAGCCGCGACGAGGTGATCTTCACCAAGAACGCCTCCGAGTCGCTCAACCTCGTGGCCAACATGCTGGGCTGGGCCGACGAGCCCTACCGCGTGGACCACGAGACCGAGATCGTCATCACCGAGATGGAGCACCACTCCAACATCGTTCCGTGGCAGCTGCTGGCGCAGCGCACGGGCGCGAAGCTGAAGTGGTTCGGCCTCACGGACGACGGCCGGCTCGACCTGTCGAACATCGACGAGATCATCACGGAGAAGACGAAGATCGTCTCCTTCGTGCTGGTGTCGAACATCCTGGGCACCGTGAACCCGGTCGAGGCGATAGTGCGCCGCGCCCAGGAGGTCGGCGCTCTGGTCTGCATCGACGCCTCGCAGGCCGCCCCGCACATGCCGATGGACGTCCAGGCCCTCCAGGCCGACTTCGTGGCCTTCACCGGCCACAAGATGTGCGGTCCGACGGGCATCGGTGTCCTCTGGGGCCGCCAGGAGCTGCTGGAGGACCTCCCGCCGTTCCTCGGCGGCGGCGAGATGATCGAGACCGTGTCGATGCACTCGTCGACGTACGCTCCCGCCCCGCACAAGTTCGAGGCGGGCACGCCTCCGATCGCGCAGGCGGTCGGTCTGGGCGCGGCGATCGACTACCTCGACTCCATCGGCATGGACAAGATCCTCGCCCATGAGCACGCGCTCACCGAGTACGCGGTCAAGCGCCTCATGGAGGTCCCGGACCTCAGGATCATCGGCCCGACGACGGCCGAGGACCGCGGCGCGGCGATCTCGTTCACGCTGGGTGACATCCACCCGCACGACGTGGGCCAGGTCCTGGACGAGCAGGGCATCGCGGTCCGGGTCGGCCACCACTGCGCCCGCCCGGTCTGCCTGCGCTACGGAATTCCTGCGACCACGCGAGCGTCGTTCTATCTGTACTCCACGCCGACCGAGATCGACGCACTGGTCGACGGCCTGGAGCACGTACGGAACTTCTTCGGCTGAGGGGCTGGCTGAGAACGTGAAGCTGGATTCGATGTACCAGGAAGTCATCCTGGACCACTACAAGCACCCGCACGGGCGCGGTCTTCGGGATGGCGACGCCGAGGTGCACCACGTCAACCCGACGTGCGGCGACGAGATCACGCTGCGCGTGAAGTACGACGGCGAAACGATCAGCGACATCTCGTACGAGGGTCAGGGCTGCTCGATCAGCCAGGCCTCCGCCTCCGTGCTGAACGAACTCCTCGTCGGCAAGGAGCTGGCCGAGGCGCAGAAGGTCCAGGAGACCTTCCTGGAGCTGATGCAGTCCAAGGGCCGGATCGAGCCGGACGACGCAATGGAGGAGGTGCTGGAGGACGCGGTCGCGTTCGCCGGTGTCTCCAAGTATCCGGCGCGGGTGAAGTGCGCCCTCCTGAGCTGGATGGCGTGGAAGGACGCGACGGCCCAGGCGCTGGGCGAGGCCGACGCCGAAAGGAAGACGGCATGAGCGAGACCATTGAGACGAAGCCGGCCTCGGAGGAAGAAGTCCGTGAGGCGCTGTACGACGTCGTCGACCCCGAGCTGGGCATCGACGTCGTCAATCTCGGCCTGATCTACGGCATTCACGTCGACGACGCGAACATCGCGACGATCGACATGACCCTGACGTCGGCGGCCTGCCCGCTCACCGACGTCATCGAGGACCAGGCCAAGTCCGCCACGGACGGCATCGTCAACGAGCTGCGTATCAACTGGGTCTGGATGCCGCCGTGGGGCCCGGACAAGATCACGGACGATGGCCGCGATCAGCTTCGGGCGCTCGGGTTCAACGTCTGACCCCGTGTGCTGACGCGCGAGGCCCCGGTGCTGATGCACCGGGGCCTCGCGCGTTTGCCGCCGCCCCCCTCGCGCGCGGGTCCGTACGGTCCGAAGAGCCTCAGTCCCAGCCCTTCACCAGCTGGAACGCGGAGTCGGCCCGGTACTGGCCGGTGTTCTCGTACGGGTCGAGGCGGAGCAGGAAGTCCTTGTGGCGCAGATAGCGGCCGGGGTAGTTCACCGACTCCAGCATGACGGCGCCGGAGTACGACGACGTGCGGGGGCAGAAGGTGGCGTCCTTCTTGAAGAGCGCGGTGCCGTCGTTGCGGTCGGCGCGCAGGCGGAACCGGGAGTGGCGCAGGTAGGTGCCGTCCGCGGTGGCGAACGAGTAGCAGGACGCGTCGGCGAGCCCCTTGACCAGTTTGAAGGTGGCGTCCTGCCTGGTCGTGGCCGAGCTGCCGGAGCTCACGGGGTCGAGCCGGCCGGTGTCACCGCCGAGATGCCAGTAGCGGTCGGGGTAGTTGACCGACCGGACGGACTTCCACACGGCGGAGGGCTTCGAGCCCGAGGACGTGCCGGTGGACGAGGCCGGCTTCGACCGCTCGGCCGCGGGCTTCGACGCGGAGCCGTGCCGGGCGGGGTCGGCCGAGGCGGAGCCGTCGGGAGTGGTCTGCGCGGCTCGCTCGCTCGACCGGCCGCTCTTGGCGCCGGGGTAGGTACTCGGCCCCGCGGAGGGGGAGGCGAACGTGAGGAGACCGGGGTCGGCCGAGTCCAGCTTGGTGTCGGCTTCCTTCGCGGCCGAGGTGTCGGCCGCGTGGTCCGTCGTGGTGAGCGCGGTCACGCAGGCGACGACGGTGGCCAGGGCGAGGGCGCCGGCCAGCCAGAGCCGTCGGGTCCCGGGTACGCGGGAGGTGTCCGGCGTACCGCCCGGCTGCCACGGCGTCGGCGGCTCCTCCGTCGGCAGCGGCAGATGCCCGGGGTGGGACGGTTCGGACGCCGGCGAACTCGCGAAGGGGCTCCACGGGCGGGGGGCGGACTCGTCCGGAGTGGGCTCGGACTGCCTTTCTGGCATGCGCTGTTCCTCCGGCGTCGCTCAGGGCGAACGCACACTTGTCGGCTGTCTTCGGCATAAGAGGAATACGAAGTCGCGGGTCCACGGAGCGGGAGGGGCTGTGAAGACCGGGTGGGCGACTGGTTGAAACAGTAACGGAAGTGGGGCTTCCGGGGCAGCCGTTTCCTTCGGTCATCTGCAGGCGGTCCGCGGGAACCGGCCGTCCCGTGACCGCTACGCGGTGATCCGTACGATCTGTGCGTCGGGGCCGCTCGCTGCCCTCCAACGCCCCTGCCGCGATGGAGAATTGAGGGACACTCAGATGGCCTGGCCTGATCACGCGAGCGTCCGAAGCGGGTGCCCGGTGACGAGGGGTGGCGAGGGGCGCACGCGGGTGCACGCGGGGGCGAGGTCGAAATCACCATCGGCGCCGACGAACACGCGCTGCCGGGACTGTGCTTCGTGTCCGTCGGCGAGTGAAAGGCCGTCAAGAACCGGCTCCACCTCGACCTCGCGCCCGACGACCAGGACGCTGAGGTCGAGCGGATCCTTGCGCTCGGGGCGCGCCGCGTCGACGCCGGGAAGGGCGAGGACGTCACCTGGGTCGCCCTCGCCGACCCCGAGGGCAACGAGTTCTGCGTGCTGCGGCCGAAGACTTCACTGCCGGGTCGATCGAGTCACCGGTCGGCTGGGCCGGTCACTGCGGGGCTGTGAGCGAGTCACCGGTCGGCTGGGCGAGTCATCGCGGGGCTGTGAGCGGTCCACGGTCGGCCGGGCGGGTCACTGTTGAGCCGAGGCCGCCCGTAGCAGTGTGTCGGCCAGGCCCTCCCTGCGGATGCGCTGGTCGATGTAGAGGAGTGACGTGATCAGCGGCACGAACACCGCGGCGAACAGCTGGACCAGGAGAGTGCCGGCCGCCGATATCGCCAGGGAGACGCCCAGGTCGGGCAGCATCTGCTCGAACACGGCCCGGGCGCTCTCGGGCTGCCCGGACGACGTGTCGTACGGCTGCATGGTCGGCGTGAAGAACATGAGCGGAAGCCGGACCATGTACGACATGGCGGCCGCCATCAGGCTGGCGAGCAGCGTGATCCCGAAGACCCGCCACCAGGCGCCGCGGACCAGCCGCGCAGAGCGGCGCAGCGCCGTCACCGGGGCCGCCGCCTCCAGTACGGCGGCCGCCGGCGCGAAGGAGAACAGGGTGTAGAGCCAGACCGCCACCGGCGCCGCGCCCAGGAGGAGCAGGAAGGCGATCCCGGCCGGCAGCGCCGACCAGGAGCTCAGCGCCAGGAGGGTGAGCGACACGAACACCGCCGCCACCAGCAGCATCGGCACCACCGCCACCAGGCCCTGCAACAGGGCCACACCGATGACCGAGGGAGTGCGGGGCCAGGCCCGCCGCCACACCGAACGGAACGTGGCGCGCCGGCCGAGTACCGCGTCGTGCACCGTCGCCACACAGGACGCCTGGACGAGGGCGGAGGCGACCATCAGGGCCAGCATGGCGAACACCCATACGGCGAGGAACGCGAACACCAGTGGCTGGACGTCGGCCCAGTGCACATCGCGGTGGTGGTCGATGAGCGCTTCCAGCCGGTCCCGTACGGCCGCGTAGGCGATGACTGCCGCGCCGGCGACCAGGGCGCCCAGCACGGCGTACGCGAGAGCGGCGAGGCCGAAGAGCGGCGCGGCGTAGCGGCGCATGGTGGCGAAGGCGCCGCCGAGGATGGACTCCACGCCGAGCGGCGCCAGGGGTATCACGCCCGGCTTGGGCGGGGGCGGCGGCGGTGCCCAGCCCCAGCCGCCCGGAGAGCCCCCGTACGGGCCCGATGGTCCCCACCCCGCTGTGTTCGACATCGCTTCCGCGCTCCGATGCTCCGGGAGTCCCAGGACTCCGCGCCCCCACTGTGATCGCGAACGATATCCCGTGCCGGGGCTTCGTCGCGCGGGGGTTCTCCGCACGGATGTGCGCGGTGCCGCGCACGGTGGCAGGACGTGTGCGGCGCACGACGGCGGGCCGTGATGTGTACGACCGTACGCATCGCTGTGTACACTCGTACGCATGGGATATGTCCTGCTGGCCGGCGCCATCACCGCGGAAGTGGCCGCCACGACGGCCATGAAGTACAGCGACGGCTTCAGCAGGCTGTGGCCCTCGCTGCTCACCGCCCTCGGTTACCTCGTCGCCTTCGCGCTGCTCGCCCAGACCCTGAAGACCGTCTCCGTCGGCACGGCGTACGCGATCTGGGCCGGGGCCGGCACCGCCGCCATCGCAGCGATCGGGATGGTGTTCCTGGGTGAGGGCATGAACCCCGCTAAGCTCGCCGGGATCGCGCTGATCATCTGCGGGGTCGTGGTGCTGAACATGGGCGGTGCGCACTGATGGCTGCGGGAGGCGGACGCTGATGCCTCGTCGTTACGACCCCGACCGGCGGCAGCGGATCATCGACGCGGCGATCCGCGTCGTGGGCGACAAGGGCATCGCCGGGCTCAGCCACCGTTCCGTCGCGGCCGAGGCCGATGTGCCGCTCGGCTCCACCACGTACCACTTCAAGACCCTCGACGACCTGATGGTCGCCGCGCTGCGCCAGGCCAACGAGGGCTTCGCCAAGGTGGTGGCCGCCCGCGGTCATCTGGAGGACCCGCGGGCCGACCTCGCCGGGGACATCGCCGCACTCATCGGCGACTGGCTGGCCGGGGACCGCACGGGGGTGGAGCTGGAGTACGAGCTCTACCTCGCCGCCCTGCGCCGCCCCGCTCTGCGCCCCGTCGCGGCCGAGTGCATCGACGGTTTCGCGGAAGCCGTCGCCCGCCGCACCGACCCGGTCACCGCGCGGGCGCTCGTCGCGCTCGTCGACGGGATCTGTCTACAGGTGCTGTTGACGGGGGCGCCGTACGACGAGGCGTACGCGCGCGAGCTGCTGGCGCGGCTCATTCCCTGAGCCGGATGTCCGGGGCGGGCCGTTGAGCCGGATGTCCGGGGCGGGCCCCTGAGCCGGATGTCCGGGTCCGGAGCGGCTGTTGGTGCCCCGTGCCTCCTTGCCGCCGTCGATCCGTTCCACGCCGCTGGTCCGTCCTGCGCCGTCGATCCGTCTAGTTGCCGTCGATCCGTGGAAACCGTGAACTCTTCGCCGCGCAGCGGGGAATAGGGGGTGACACGCTCGGCACGACACAACAGGGGGAGGCCTTGTGAGCGGACCACCGCCGTCCACGGCACGAGTGGACGACGATGCGGAGGTCGTCGCCCAGTCGCTGGAGCAACCGGAGCTGTTCGCCCGGCTCTACGACAGGTACGCACCCGACATCCACCGGTACGCGGCCCGGCGCCTGGGTGACGGCGCGGCGGACGACATCACCGCCGACACCTTCCTGACCGCCTTCCGCATCCGCTCCCGTTACGACCTGACGCGCACCAACGCGCGCCCCTGGCTGTACGGCATCGCGGGCAACCTCATCGGCAAGCAGCGGCGCGCCGAGGTGCGCGCGCTCAAGGCGCTGGCCCGCACCGGGCACGACCCCGTCGCCGCGTCCTGGGTCGAGGACACCGAGAGCAGGATCGCCGCACAGGGCCCGCTCGCCGGCGCCCTCGCCGCCCTGCCCGCCGGTGACCGGCATGTGCTGCTGCTCGTCGCCTGGGCCGACCTCACCTATCAGGAGGTCGCCCAGGCGCTGGACATCCCGGTGGGAACCGTCCGCTCCCGGCTCAACAGGGCGCGGCGCAAGGTACGTACGGCGCTGGGCGCGGACCCGGCGTTCGTGAGCGACGCGGCGGAGGTGGCATAGCCATGGACGAGATGACCCGGGTGCGCGAGCTGCGCGCCGACGCACCCACACCCGATCGCGGCCGGCTCGCGCCGGGGCGCATGCGGCTGGTCGAGGCGGCACGGACGGGGGAGAGGCGGCGCGCGGTCTGGGCACGGCGGGAGTTCGTGATCGCGGGAGTGGTCGCCGCGGTGACCGCCGTCGCCGTCACCGCGTCCGTGCTGGCCGACGGGGGCGACCAGGGGCGGAAGGCGTCGCCCGCGGTCTCCCCGAACCTGAACCTGAAGGGGCTGAGCGCCAGGGAGCTGCTGGAACGGGCGGCGACGGTGCTGGAGACACAACCGCCGGTGACCGTGCCGAAGGCCAAGCAGTGGATCTACACGAAGTCGATGTCCGAGGGGCAGGACCCCAAGCTCCTGAAGGAGATGGGCGAGGAGGCGTTCGTCCAGGAGAGCTGGATCCGGTACGACGGCAGCGCCTCCGCCCACCAGTTGCCCGGCAGGCACTCCGAGCTTCAGATCACCAAGATGCACTTGGAGAACGGCGGCGAGGGCGACGACCGCTCGCCGCGGGAGATGTACCGCTTCCTGTCCACCCTGCCGACCGACGGAGAGGGGGCGCTGAAGACCCTGCGGGAGAAGAACGCCATCGCCGACGGGAAGGAGTCCCAGGCGGCGGCGGACCGTACTGAGATCTTCGTGCTGCTCAGCGCCGACGTCATGCCGCCCAAGGGGCTGGCAGGGCTCTATCGCGCGCTGGCGACGCTGCCGGGCGGGAAGGTGACCGACCATCTCGTGAAGAACGCGGCCGGGCGCCGGGTGATCGCTCTGCACTACGGCGGGGACGGCATCGGGAGCGACGGCCAGGACTGGCTGCTCGACCCGCAGACGTTCCAGGTCGTCGGCCAGCGGCTGTACGCCCCCAAGGGCGGGGCGGACGGCGGCAAGGGCGAGGTGGCCGGCGGCAACTCGCTGATCACCAAGGCCGTGGTGGACAAGGCGGGCCGGCGCGGCTGACCCGCCGAGCACGGGCGGCCCGCGTCACGGGGGTGCGTGGGCCGCCCGGGTACGCCCGTTCCCTGAGACGCCCCGCGGACGAGTTCGCCCGCACGCCCCCCGGCCGGTTAGGTTTCCCTCATGACCGACACGACTGCTCCTCGTACCACCGGTGCCGCGGCCGCCGGGCTCGCCACCCTCGCCGCCGACGGAACCGTCCTCGACACCTGGTTCCCCGCTCCCGAACTCACCGCAGAGCCCGGCCCGGCCGGCACCGAACGGCTGTCCGCCGAGCGTGCCGTGGAGCTGCTCGGCGAGGGCGCCGCCAAGGCGCTCGGCCCGGACGCCCGCCGGGGCGTCGAGGTGGTCGCGGTCCGCACGGTCATCGCCTCGCTCGACGAGAAGCCGATCGACGCGCACGACGTCTACCTGCGTCTGCACCTGCTTTCCCACCGTCTGGTGCAGCCGCACGGCCAGAGCCTGGACGGCATGTTCGGCTTCCTCGCCAACGTCGCCTGGACCTCGCTCGGCCCGGTCGCCGTCGACGACGTCGAGAAGGTCCGCCTGAACGCGCGCGCCGAGGGCCTGCACCTCCAGGTGACGTCGATCGACAAGTTCCCGCGCATGACGGACTACGTCGCGCCGAAGGGCGTACGCATCGCGGACGCGGACCGGGTCCGCCTCGGCGCGCACCTCGCCGAGGGCACGACCGTCATGCACGAGGGCTTCGTGAACTTCAACGCGGGCACGCTCGGCACGTCGATGGTCGAGGGCCGTATCTCGGCCGGTGTCGTGGTCGGCGACGGCTCGGACATCGGCGGCGGCGCCTCCACCATGGGCACGCTCTCCGGCGGCGGAAACGTGCGCATCACGATCGGCGAGCGCTGCCTGGTCGGCGCCGAGGCCGGCGTCGGCATCGCGCTCGGCGACGAGTGCGTCGTCGAAGCCGGCCTGTACGTCACCGCGGGCACCCGCGTCACCATGCCCGACGGCCAGATCGTCAAGGCCCGCGAACTCTCCGGCGCCTCGAACATCCTCTTCCGCCGCAACTCGGTCACGGGCGCGGTCGAGGCCCGCCCGAACAACGCGGTCTGGGGCGGCCTGAACGAGATCCTGCACAGCCACAACTGATCACCGGCGGCCGTGACCCGCGGCCGCCTGATTGATCAACGCTCTGACCTGCTGCTGAGCTGTCGGCAGTGGTCGACGTTGGTCATCGTTGAGCGCCCTTCCACGGCCCTAGGACGGCCAGGGAGGGCGCTCGTGCGTTGGGGAGAGGCTCCTGCCTTGTAAGGGCGGGTGTGCGAGGTGGCGATGGAGCGCAGGCCACTCCGGGTTCGGCAAGCCCCCAGCTCGGCGGAGTCTCTGGACTGCCGCGAACCGTCGTTGACCGTGGTTGACCGCCCGATGTGGCACGGCTGTGGCACGCGCCGCCTCGGTCTTGGAGCCCAAGTAAGGTCTCCCCTGGAACGACCTGAACGGCAGGGGGGGCTATGTCGGGACAACTGTTCACCTTGGTAGGTGTGCTTGTCGGCGCGGCAGCGTCTTACGCAGGCGGAGCTCTGATGGAGAGATTGCGATGGCACCGCCAGCTCTCGACGCGATGGGACGAACGCCGTCTGGAGTCCTATCTTCGGTACGCCGACGCGATCAAGAGATTCACCTCCTTGGCAGGGCGTCTGGCGGCAGGCAAGGGGCTGTTCGATCTCCCTCAGCCACTCGCACAGGAAACTGGGTTGGAGATGCTGGCGGACGCCGAACTTGAACGCGGTTACGCGTTCGAGGCTGTTCTTCTCATGGGAGACTCCGGAACCATTGCGGCGGCCAGGGCACTACAGCGCCAGGCTTGGGTGCTGGAGCACTTCGCTCGTGACCAGCGCTCGGGAACATCAGAGGACTGGGCGCAGGCACTCAGGCAATTTCAGGAGAAGCGTGATGCGTTCTACCTCGCCGCGCGCAAGAGCTTGGGCGTATCCGCAGAGTTTCGACTGCGGACTGAGGACCCAGCCATCCTGGGGCCAGACCCGCGGCAAATGTAGAGGTCGGCGGAGCGGCTTTGGGCGGGAGCTGCCATGGGGCGAGTGATCATGGTCCCTTGAGCTTCCGGCGAGGCGGGCAGTCTGTGGACCTGCCCTGAGCGAGTACCTCGGCCACCATGGCCCGGCCTTCACGCTCCGCACCTACACGCGTCTGATGCCGTCGAGCGAGGCTCGGACTCGGGTCGCCGTGGATCGCGTGTTCCGCGGGCAGGACGTAACCTACGACGGCCCCGCGACGGCCCAGGGCGCAGGCTGACGGCCTGACCTGCTGCGACATCAGAACAGCCACAACTGAACCGGCGTACCGGCACGAGCGACGCCGGCGTATCGAGCGCCCTCCCGCGGCATTCCGTCCGCGGGAGGGCGTTTCGCTGTGCGCTTCCGGTCGCGCGCCGGTGTGCGGTCAGCGGCGGATCGTCGCCGCGAACTCCGCCAGTACCGTGAAGTCGGGCTCGCGCAGCCCGAGCCGCGGGCTGACGTGGCGCAGCAGCGCGGGGCCGGGATGGTGCGCGGCCACATACGCCTCGTCCGCCGGGCTGTGTTCGTCGTCCACCCAGGCGAAGGGCCGCTCGCCGGCGTGGGCGACCAGCGCCTCGGTCTTCCAGTGGACCCCGTCGGGGCGCTGCGAGAAGAGGCCGGTGCCGAAGTCGACGTAGGGCAGGTCGGGAAGGCCGATGACCGGCCCGATCCAGCGGTTCGCGGCGTCCATCCACGTGGTGGCCCAGCACAGTTCGTAGTCGAGGGCGAGCAGTGCCCGGCCGTGGTCGGGATGGAGCCAGACCCGTAGCGGGCGCCCGGGGGTCAGGGCCACCCGGATCGTCGTGTAGCCGTCGGGCCGGCGTTCCGGCTGGGCCGCGTACGGGTTGAGGGGGCCGTCGACGTCCAGGTACAGCAGCGGTCGGCTCACCTCGCCAACGTACGCCAGGAGCGGGCGGGGCCGGGGGGAATTTCTGCGGGTGAGAGGCATAGCGGCAGGCCTGTGCACGCGTCACAAGGAGCACAGGGGCCGGGCACAGAGTCCGCCGGGGAAGAGAAGGTGACGATGGATGCCGCAGGGCAGGAGAGTTTCCGGGAGTTCGTGGCGAACCGGTCGTCCGCGCTGCTGAAGACGGCCGTGCTCCTCAGCGGCGGGGACCGGCACGCCGCCGAGGACCTGCTGCAGAACGCGCTGATCAAGGCGGCCGACCGGTGGAGCCGGATCGACGAACCGGAGGCGTACGTCCGGCAGGTCCTCTACCGGCAGCAGGTCAGCCGCTGGCGGCTGAAGTGGCGGCGCAGGGAGCTGAGCGTCGCCGAGCCGCCGGAGGCGAGTACGGGCCCGGACGCCGCCTCCGCCGCCGAGCTGCGGCTCGTGATGCGCGGCGCGCTCGCCCGGCTGACCGCCCGGCAGCGCACCGTGCTCGTCCTGCGCTACTTCGAGGATTTGCCGGAGGCCGACGTGGCCCGGATCCTGGGGTGCTCCGTGGGGACCGTACGGTCCACGACGCACCGCTCGCTGGCCCGGCTGCGCACCCTCGCGCCCGAACTGGCGGCACTGGGCCCGGCCGACGCCGAGCAGGAGCCGTCCCGTGACTACTCGCCCGTGGAGGTGCGTCCGTGAACGTCGATGAACTGGTGCGGGACGCCTTCCGTGAGCAGGCCGCGGACCACATGCCCGCGCCCCCCTACTTCGCCGAACGGGTGCTGGCCGTCCGGCGCCGCCGCCGCACCCGCAGGCTCGCGTCCGTCGCCGTGGCCACCGCCGCCGCGGTCGCCGTCGGAGTGGCCGTCCCCCTCCTGGGCGGCGGCGGGGACGATGTGCGGCCCGCGAGCGAGATCAACCAGAGCGACATCATCGGGCACCCGGACCAGTCCCCGCCGAAGGGCATGATCGCGGCGGGTGACACGGTGCTGGCCGCGTTCTACGTCTACAAGAACGTCAAGCAGCCGAACGGCGACAGCGTCACCACGCGGGTGTACGGACTCCTCGACCAGAACACGGGCACGTACCGGAAGACCAAGTGGGCCTTCCTGGATGTCGCGCCCGGCACCCGTACCGCCGCCGTGCTGGAGGGCGAGTTGCCCGCGAAGCGCATCGGGCTGCTCGACATGATCACCGGCAAGGTGGACCGCTGGATTCCGATGGACCGGGGCGTCGGGGGTGTCTCCTTCTCGCCGGACGGCAAGAAGCTCGTCGCCACGACGTACAGCAAGAACCCCGACCGCAACTTCGCCGACCACAAGCAGAACGTCAACGGCAAGGAGGTACCGGGGCCCGTGCAGAGCCGGACCGGGTTCGCCGTCGTGGACGTGGCCTCGGGCAAGTCCGACTGGCACAAGGCATCGGACAAGCCGGACGAGATGGGCTGGTTCGGCAACTCCCGCGAGGACTTCGACTGGAGCCATGACGGCACGCTGGTCTACGCGAACAGGGCGATGAAGCCGTACCGCGAGTACTACGGTCTGGACGGGGCCGAGGCCAAGTGGCCGGCCGACGAGAAGTACCTCACCTACGTCGAGGCGGGCCTCTCGCCCGACGGGAAACTGGCGGCGGGGGATTTCGCCGGCGACGGCAAGGAGATCGCCGCCGCGATCGACGACCCGAAGACCGGCAAGCGCGTCGCCAAGGTTCCGGGGCAGCAGCTCCTCGCCTGGGCCGACAACAAGCGCCTCATCGCCTGGGGCTGCGACCCCAAGAAGTGCTCCGGCAAGGGCGAGTTCCGCAACCAGCTGCTCCTGGTGACCATCGGCACCGACAAGGTCGTACCGCTGAGCGACTTCCGCAAGGCGAGCGACGACTACCCCGGCCGGTGGACCCCGCTGTTCAGCTCACGCTGACCAACTCCTCGTACAGCGCCAGCAGCCCGTCGGCCGTCTCCCGGCCGGCGGGCCGCAGCGGTGCCCGGACCGGGCCCGAGGGCAGGCCGAGCCGGCCGAGCAGGGCCTTCGACGTGACCGTGCCCGGCAGGCCGGCCGCCATCATCGACTCGATGAGCGGAACGGCCCGTTGCTGGAGACGGGCCGCGAGAGCCGGGTCGCCCGCGTCGAACGCGTCGAGAATCGACCGGAAGTGGCCGGGCGCCACATTCGCCACCGTGCTCACATATCCGGCCCCGCCGCTCGCGTACAGCGCGAGGACGTACTCGTCGCAGCCCGTGTAGTACGCCAACTCCGTGCGGGCCAGCACCTTCTGGGTGCCGAGGAGGTCGTACGCGCAGTCCTTGACCGCCACGATCCGGGGATGTTCCGCGAGCCGGATCATCGTGGCCGGCTCGATGCGTGTGCCGGTGCGGCCGGGGATGTCGTACAGGACGAGCGGCAGCCCGGAGGCGTCGGCGATGTCCCGGAAGTGTGCCTCGACCGCCTCCTGCGGGGGCCGGCTGTAGTACGGGGTGACCACCAGCAGGCCGTCCGCGCCCGCCTTCTCGGCCTCCAGGGCCAGCTCCACGGTGTGCCGTGTGTCGGCCGTGCCGACGCCCGCCACGATCGACGCCCGGTCGCCGACCGCCTCGCGCACCGCCCGCACCAGCGCGGACTTCTCGGCGTCCGTCGTGGTCGGCGACTCGCCCGTGGTGCCGGACAGGACCAGCCCGTCACAGCCCTCGGAGACCAGCCGGTCGGCGAGCCGCCGCGCGCCGTCGAGGTCGAGCGTGCCCGCCGCGGTGAAGGGCGTGATCATCGCGCAGAGCGCACGGCCGAAGGGAGCGGTTCCCTGTGCGGTTCCTTGTGTGGTCATACGGTCAGTCTCGGCAGCCCGACCGTGAAGCTCCACTTAATTCTGCTACGGGATAGGGGAGAGGAACGCTACGAGAACCTCCGGGAACCCACGGGAACCTACGGGGACCTACGGGAACCTCAGCGGGAGTCCGGGACCACGGTCCCGCGAGGAATGCCCTAGTGCCAAACGGGACTTCATGGGTCACCATGGCCGGGACGGTCACCAACAGCGGGAGGCGTCATGAAGTTGGGCAAGGCAGTCGCGACCGGGGTCGCCCAGGAGCGGCCGGGCGCGCACGAAGAGGAGACGGAACTCCAAGTCGCCGAAGCCGTCGAGGAGTTGGAGGCATCCGCTCCCGAAGAGGTCCCGGTCGCGCGATGAGACTGCGGCTCCCCGAGGAACGCCCGACGGAGCCGCCGACCGGATACAAGATCGCCCACCCGGTGCTGTCCCAGGACGGCACCCGGGTCGGGTTCACCGGCGTCTCGCTGGGCGGCGCACTGCCGTACGGGGTCCTCGACGAGGCCCGCTGCGTCTACGGGCTGCGGCACCGGGCGCCGCACCGCCGCTGTGACTGCGGCTTCCACTGCGTTCACGACCGCACGGAGGCCGAGGCACTGCTGTGCACCGCCGAGCACCGGGCGGCCGTCCTGCTCGAGGTCTCCGTGCTCGGCGCCTACATCCGCTTCGAACGCGGCTTCCGGTACGCCCGCCAGCGGGTGCGCACCGCGACCCTCGGGCCCTGCGGCTGCGGGGCGGTGGCGGCGGCACTGGCCGACGCCGGCTGGGGGCGGCCGGGCTGGCGCGCACTGACCGCCGCGTGCGCGGGGTGCGTACGCGGTCGTACGTCCCTGTCGCCCGCCGCCTTCGCCCGACTGGCCGGAGAGGGGCTGCGGGTGCGGGCCGGCAGCGGTGTCGCCGAGCAGCCCGCCGGCCTCGGAGTCTCCGAACTCGTCGCCGAGGCCGCGCTGCTCCAGGCGCGACTCGACTGGTTCCAGACCCAGTTGGCGCAGCTCGACGAACGGGGTTCGCAGGGGTAGGCGGCGCCGGTCCGGGTACCCGGGTGTCCCGAAGAGAGAGGAGGCGGGACACCGTGACCGGGACCATGGACACCAGGCCGCCCGTGTCCGGCGAGCACCACTCCGTGGGCGAACTCGTCGGACAGGCCGCGGAACAGCTCTCCCTGCTGGTACGGCAGGAAGTGAGCCTGGCCAAGGAGGAGCTGGCCGAGAAGGGGCGCCGGGCCGGGCGCGGCGGCGGGCTGCTCGGCGCGGCGGGTGCCGTCGCGTACGTCGGGGTGATGGCCCTGGCCGCCACGGGCGTCGCCGCGCTCTCACTGACGCTGCCGGTCTGGGCCGCGGCGCTCATCGTCACGGCGGTGCTCTTCGCCGTCGCGAGCGTCCTGGCCGCGGTCGGCCGCGGCCAGTTGCGCCGCGCCGCGCCGCCCACTCCCGAGCAGACGCTCGACAGCGTCAGGGCCGACGTCGACGAGATCAAGGAAAGGGCGCACCGATGACGGACGACAGCACGGGAGCGGAGACCGCGAAGGCGACGGGCGCGGAGACGACGCCCGGAGCGGGCGCTGCGGGCGTGGCGGGCGAGAAGGCCGCGAACGCCAAGAAGGCGGGAGCCGGGGCGGCGCAGACCGGGACGAGCGCGGGCGCCGCGAAGGTGCCGGGCGCGGCTGCGGCCGGTGAGAAGGCCGTGGGGCGGAAGAAGGCGGCAGCCGGGGACGCCGGGGCGGCCGCGGCCGAGAAGGCCGCGGACACCGTGAGCGGTGCCGGCGCGGCGCGCGCCGGGGCCGGGCCGGGCGCTGGTGACGGTGCCGATGCCGCACGGGCCGCCGGGGCCGAGGGGCCGCAGGAGCTGCGGCGGCAGATCGCCGAGACGCGGAGCCAACTCGGCGACACCGTCGAGGAACTGGCGGCGAAGGCGGATGTGAAGGGCCGGGCCCGGGCGCGCGCCGCGGACCTCAGGGACCGGGCGGGCGCGCTGACGGTCCAGTTGCGCAGTACGGCCGCGCACGCCGGTCACATCGCCCAGGACAGGGCGGTCCGGGCCGGGCACACCGTGCAGGGCACCGCGGGCCGGGCCGGGGGTGCCGTACGGGACACCGTGCCGGGGCCCGTGAAGACGGCCGCCACCGCGGTCGTCCAGGCCGGTCTGCGCCATCGCCGGCCGGTGCTGATCGCCGGCGCCGGCGCGGGCGCGCTGGTCGCGGCCGGCCTGCTGCGACGGCGGCAGGGCGGACGCCACTGACCCGACAGGGCGCCCGGCGGGGCGGACACCCGAACGCGCCGTCGGTGGCGGGACCGGAAACCGGTTCCGCCACCGACGGCGTCCGCGCTCGGTGGACGAAGAGCCCGGCCCCCCGGACGACGGGGCCGGGCTCTTCCGCGTGCAGTCCGCGTGGTGTCCGTCTGGTGTCCGCCTGGGGTCCGTGTCGGGCGACTACGGACCCGGGGCGACTACGCGGCTACGGACGGAACCGCAGGACCTGCGGGTCGTGGTCGCTGACCTGGTCGGAGAACTCCGAGTTGAGGTGGACGCTGTCGTAGTCGACGTCGCAGCCACGCCGGATCGACGGGCTGACCAGGATCTGGTCGAGGACCTGGCTGTTGCCCTGGTAGTCGTACGTGTAACGCTCGCTCTTCGGCAGCGACTTGATCGCCGACCAGAGCTCGCCGTCGCCCTCGAGGATCTTCGCCGTGTCGGAGAACTCGAAGTCGTTCATGTCGCCGAGGGCTATGACGTCCGCGTTCTTCTGCGTGTCGAGGACGTCCTTGACGAACGCGTTCACCGCGGTCGCCTGCAAGTGGCGCTGCGTCTCCGAGCTGCGCGCCGGCGGCTGGTACTGCGCGGCCAGCCCCTGGTCGCCGCCCTTCGAGGCGAAGTGGTTGGCGATCACGAAGACCGTCCTGCCGCGGAAGACGAACTCGCCCGCGAGCGGCTTGCGGCTGCTGTTCCAGGCCGCGTCGGACGGGTCGATCCGGCCCGGGGACACGGTCAGCTGCGCCTTGCCGCGCACCTTCGTCACGCCGACGGCGGTCGTCGAGTCGCCGCCCGCGCGGTCGGTGAAGGACACCCGGTCCGGGTTGAAGAGGAAGACCTGGCGGATGTTGCCGCCCGGCTCGCCGCCGTCCTTGTCGTTGACCGGGTCTATGGAGCGCCATTCGTACGCCGGGCCGCCCGCCGCCACGATCGCGTCGATCAGCTTCCGCACCGTCTGGTCGGCGGCGACCGTGCCGTCGTCCGTCGCGCCGTTGTTGTCCTGGATCTCCTCCAGGGACACGATGTCGGGCGACTGGAGGTTGTTCACGATCGCGGCGGCGTGGTCCGCGAAGGTGGCGTCGGACGGGTCCAGGTTCTCCACGTTGTACGTCGCCACGGCCAGCTCGCCGCGCGACTGCTTACGGGTCGTCTCCCGGGCCAGGCCGCCCTTCTCCAGGGTGCCGAGCTGGTTGGCGACGAGCGTGTAGCCGCCGTACTGGTTGAAGTCCAGCGGGCCCGCGGTGGTGCCCTTGAGCTCGTCACCCACGTTCGCGGTCGGGAAGTCCGCGGTCGAGCCCAGCGACTGGATCTGGAGCCGGCCGGTGTTCTGCGACTCGTACGAGCCGTAGACCGTGCCCCCGCGGCGGTTGGCGTGCTCGCGCGGCTTCACCGTGACCCACAGCTCGGAGTACGGGTCGGTGGCCGTGACCACGCGGGCGTCGGCGACCTGGACGTTCATGCCCTCAAGGGACTCGTAGTAGTCCAGGGCGTACTTGGCCGGCTCCAGGGTGAGGCCGTTGATCGAGCCGCCCGCGGCCGTGTCACCGGCGGCGGTGTACCGGCTCGGCACCGACCCCGCGTCGACGACGGCGGGGGCCGGAACGGTGTTGCCGCCGGAGAGCACCGTCACCGTCGGCTTCGTGATCTCCGTCAGCGACTGGTTGCCGCTCGCGGCGCCGCCCGGGACGTACTCCGAGACCGTGCCCGACACCGTGACCGAGTCGCCGACGGCGACCTTCGGGGCGGAACTGGTGAAGACCAGGACGCCCTCACTGGTGGCCGGGTCGGCGTCCGGGGCCGGGTCCTGGATCCAGAACCCCTTCGAGGAACCGTAGGTCCGCACACCCGTGACGATGCCCGCCACGTCGGTGACCTTCTGCCCGGCGAGCGGGGAAAGCCGGGTGGTGCCCTGGATGTCGTGGATGTGCACACTGTCCGCCTGGGCGGGCGATGTGAGAACCACCGCGGAGACCGTGGAACAGACGGCTGCGACGGTGAGCGCGGCGAGGCGCGCGGAAGACTTGCTCGGCAACGGGATCCCTCCGGGGACATGCGTGGGTGCCGGGACGAGGGTGGGTGGTGCGGTGGGGGGAGCGCGACCGGTGGGGCGGTCGGTGACGCGCGTAGAAGAACAGGTGCACGACTGTCCACTCGTTTCTACGCGCGTCAATCTCGTGTGTGGGAAGGCCACTTGTCAAGGTTTCAGCCAGGTGCGGCCTCCGGGGGAGAGAGGAACCGGGCGGCATGGGTGGAAATCCGTCTAGGCTGAGACCGCGTTCTCCGGGGCACCCCCTTGGCCCCGCGGGCACGCCCGGGGCGTCCCCCCGGTCCGCAGGTATGTCCGGGGATGTCCCCTCGGCCCACAGGTACGTCCCAAGGAGATCCCCCCGATGTCAGACAGCTCCTCCTTGCCGCCGGTTCGGCTGCACTCCGAAGCGGAGCTCGCGCGGGACGCGCTCGCCACCCCGTTGTTCTCCCGCGCCGCGCGCCTGGCCCGCTGGGCCGGTCCGGACACCCGCGTCGGCGTCGGCGGTGAACTCGAGGAGGAGCAGCTTCCCGGGGCGGCCGAAGCGCTCGGGCTCGCGGGCGACGACGCGGCGGCCCTCGCGAGCGAGGCCTGGCGGGTCGCTGTCGACACGGGGCTCGTCGTGATCGTGGACGAGGAGGAGGGCACGGTCGCCGCGGCACCGGACCTCGCGCTGCTCACCTCCGGAAGCCCGCACGACGTGCTCGGGTTGTGGCTCGGGGCGCTGGAGACGGTGCTGGCCGACGCGAGCGTGCCCGATCTCGACGACCTCGGCGACGCGATGGACGAGGACGGCACGATCGACTTCTCCGAACTCGACTGGGATCTCGAGGCGGAGGCGGAGTTCCTCGACGGAGTGCTGGGGAACCTCTATCTGCTGACGGTCGGCGAGGAGGGCCCCGGCGACCATCCCGTGCCGCTGCCGGCCCTCGCCGCGTCGATGATCGTGCCCGACGACATGGGGGAGCCCACCAACGACGTCCTGGAGCAGGTCTCGGACGCGATGATGCGGCTCGACGACCAGTTCCGGCTGCTGGAGCCGATCGGGCTCGTCGAGTTCCGGCCGGTCGACGAGGCGCTGATGGCGGACGCCGAGGACGGCGAGGACGCCGCGGACGAGCCGGCCGCGCCGGTCGACGACACGGACGTCAGCCGGTACGGGATGGTGCGGCTGACACCGCTCGGGCTGTACGGGCTGCGGGCACGGCTGCTCGAGGCCGGGATCAGCGCGCCCGCGGTGGGGGATCTGGTCGACAAGGGTGCGGACGCGCTGCTCGACGGCACGTCCACGTTCCCGCCGATGGCGGCGCAGGCGGAGACCGAGCAGTGGCTGGCGCGGCGCGAACCGCTCACGGCGGCACGGGAGTTGCTGGCGGCGGCGCGGGGCGGGGACACGGGTGCGCCACTGCGCCGGCTGCGCTGCCAGCAGGCGCTGTCACTGGTCGGTACGGAGGCGGAGCCGGCGCTTCGGGAGGTGCTGGACGACGCGGAGCTGGGCGGCCTCGCCCGGGTCTGGCTCGCGGAGCGGGGAGCGGCCGACGTGCCCGCGCCCCCGGAGTCGATGGTGTTCTGGCTGACCATCGACACGGTGGCCGCGCAGCTGGCGGCCGAGGGGAACTCGACGGAACTCCAGGCGCTGGTGGAGGGGCTGGCCCAGCAGCACAGCGGCTTCTTCGCGACGGCGTGGCGAGTGGACCACCCGGCCACGCCGGACGTCTTGGAGGCGATGGGCCGACTGCACCCGGACAAGAAGGTGGCGAAGGCGGCCCGGAAGGCGGCGTTCAAGGCGCGGTCGCAGCAAGGGGGTTGAGGCTGCGGGGTCGGTGCGGGCCGGGGTTGGTGCGGGCCGGGGTCGGGGCTGGTGCTTGCCGGGGCTGACCCTTTCCGTGCGACGGTGCCCCCACCGCGACCGCGGTGTTCATCGGCGTCGGCACGGTGATTCGCCACGTCCGCGGTGTTTTTTCCCCCCGGGCCTCCGGCCCCGCGCACGCTGCGCGGGGATCGCGGCCGGTCCGACGCCGTCACGCACGGCTGCCGTGTACCGCCGTCGGGCGGCTCGCGTCACGCACCGCCGTCGCACACCGCCGTCGGGCCGTTCGCCGTCACGGCGGGGAGGCTGGTGGGGGCTTTGCCCGGCGGCGGGGAGGCCGGGGGTGCCCGGTGTGGCGGGGAAGCCGGTGGGGGCTTGTCCGGTGTGGGGGAGGGGGCTGCGGGACCTCGCCGGCGGCGTCGGTCGCGTGGGCGCTCAGGTGGATTCACGGAACGCGGTCCCCTTACGTCGGCCCGTGTTCAACTGCCGTTCAGGCGCGGGCGGGACGGTGTGGCCGCAACGAGGTGCGCCACCCCCTTCGACGTCCCACTCCACCGTCACAGGAGACAGCATGTCGCTCACCCGCAGGGACTTCGCCAGACGATCCGCGCTCACCGGCGCCGGCGTCGCCCTGGCCGGCAGCGTCGGCGCCCTCGCCACCGCGCCGAACGCCCTCGCGTCCACCGACACCGAGAGCGCGGGCGAGGAATCCGCGGACCGGCACGGCAGCGTCGGTTACGGCCCGCTGATCCCCGACCCGAAGGGCATCCTCGCGCTGCCCGCCGGGTTCTCGTACCGCGTCATCACCTACAGCGGAAAGACCAAGCTGGAGTCGGGCGAGTTCACCCCGTCCAACCACGACGGCACGGCCACCTTCGACGGCCCCCGGGGCGCCACCCTCCTCGTCAACAACCACGAGCTCAAGGGCCCCCGCGCCAACTGGAAGTACCCGGTCCCCCTCACCGAGGGCCTCGTCTACGACCCGGCCGCGGCCGGCGGCTGCACGGTCGTCGAGGTCCGCCGCGACAAGGTCGCCGAGTGGGTCGGCATCGCCGGCACCTCCACCAACTGCGCGGGCGGCAGCACCCCCTGGGGCACCTGGCTCACCGGCGAGGAGACCGAGGACAGGGCCGGCCAGAACGGCATGACCAAGGACCACGGCTACATCTTCGAGGTGGATCCGGAAGACCGCCGCCGCAACCGGGACCCCAAGCCCGTCAAGGCTCTCGGCCGTTACGCCCACGAGGCCGTCGTCGTCGACCCCAAGCGCGGCCGGCTGTACCTGACGGAGGACGCGTCCACTCCCAACGGCCTCCTGTACCGCTGGACCCCGCCGCAGGGCTTCGAGCACGGCCACGGCCGGCTGCGCACCCTCGCCGACGACGCGGGCGCCCTCCAGGCCTTCAAGTGCTTCGACTCCGGCGGCCGGTTCGTCGACGACCTCTCCCGTGCCACCAGGATCGGCACCGTGTACGGCGTCGACTGGGTGGACGTACCGGACCGGGACGCCAAGACGGTGTCCGTCCGCAAGCAGTTCGCCGCCGGAGAGGTCACCCGCGCCCGCAAACTCGAAGGCATGTGGTGGGGCGACGGCGGCGTGTACATCGTCTCCTCGTACGCCCGCGAGGAGAGCCCCGTCCAGCACGACGGCCAGGTCTGGTTCTACGACCCCAAGCGCCGCACGCTCACCCTGAAGGTGCTCCTCGGGGTGAACCGGGACCCGTCCGCCGACGGCGCCTTCGACGGGCCCGACAACATCACCGTCTCCCCCTACGGCGGCCTCGTCATCGCCGAGGACGGCGAGGGCGTCCAGCACCTGTTCGGCGCCACCGACAGCGGCCGTACGTACCCGATCGCCCGCAACGACCTCGCATTGACACCAGCCGCTGCCGCAGCGGGCGGCACCGAAGCGGAGCCGTCGTACAGCGAGTTCACCGGCGTCACCTTCTCGCCCGACGGCAGGACCCTGTTCGCCAACATCCAGGATCCGGGCATCATGCTCGCCATCACCGGCCCCTGGAAGCGCCAGAAGCGCGGGTAGTTAATTCACTGGCTCACCCCGCGGCCCGCCTCCTAGAGTGATGAACGTCCAGGTGCGAAGGCAGGACCTACTTCCACTGATAATGGGGCGGCCGCGGGTTCGAGTCCCGCCACCGGTACAACGCGCCGGTGTAGCTCAGGGGTTAGAGCACCTAATGTCGGTTCCGCCGACCTGAACTCTGGACAGCACAATTTCATGCACCTCCCGGTGCGCAGGCTGCGGCTACTTCTTTGCAACAGAATCCGATGCCGCCGCCGTTTTTGATCTCGGGAGGCGCAGCACATGGTGTGTGCCCGGTGCGCAGGCAACGGTTACTTCATTGGATCGGACGGTTGCGGGTTCAAGTCCCGTCATCGACTTCGGGTCGGTGTAGCTCAATCGGTAGAGCATCTGGCTAGTCCGTCGCCGACTCCTGATCTCGGGCACGCTCCATTTGCTGCGCCTCCCCTCGAAAGCACGGCCCAGAAGCCGTAAAGGAATTCGGGGGAATTCACCATGGCGCGATTCAACAAGAAGACGGCGAAGGCGCAGCCCACCTCGCGCGTGACGTCGACGGGGCAGGTGCTCCGTACCCACCAGGGCGGCCGCGGCCAGGAGCGCGACGTGCGCTCGGAGCTGTTCCTGCTCGCCCTCGCCAACTTCGTCTCGCAGCAGACCTTCTACGAGACCGGCGCGGCCCGCGACGACCGGTTCGCCGCACTCGTGCGCGAGCTGGCCGTGGCCGACCCGTCGTGGACGGCCGCGCTGCTCGGCTGGCTGCGCGGCGAGGGCAACCTCCGTACGGCCTCCCTCGTCGGCGCCGCCGAGTACGTCAAGGCGCGCCTCGACGCGGGCGTGACCGACGGCCCGTCGAACCGCGAGGTCGTCGCCTCCGTACTGCGACGCCCGGACGAGCCCGGCGAACTGCTCGGGTACTGGACCTCGCAGTACGGCCGCGCGGTTCCCAAGCCCGTGAAGCGGGGCATCGCCGACGCCGTACGGCGTCTGTACCACGCGAAGTCGCTGCTCAAGTACGACACCGCGTCCAAGGGCTACCGCTTCGGCGACGTCCTCAACCTGGTGCACGCGGCGCCGGACCCGGACAAGCCGTGGCAGGGCGACCTGTTCCAGTACGCCCTCGACCGGCGGCACCACCCGGACACGGCCGTGGTCCCGAAGACGCTGCCCGTGCTCGTCGCCCACCGTGACCTGATGGAGCTGCGGCCCGCCAAGCGGCGCAAGGTCGTGACCGGAGCGCACGGCGCGCAGCGCCTGGCGGACGCCGGCATGACCTGGGAGGCGCTGGCCGGCTGGTTGCAGGGCCCGATGGACAAGGCGGCCTGGGAGGCGGTCATCCCGTCCATGGGCGCGATGGCGCTGGTCCGGAACCTGCGCAACTTCGACGAGGCGGGCGTCTCGGACGAGGTGGCGGCCCAGGTCGCCGCGAAGATCAGCGACCCGGCGGAGGTGGCGCGCTCGCGGCAGTTCCCCTTCCGGTACCTCGCCGCGTACCAGCACGCGCCGTCGCTGCGCTGGTCGTACCCGCTGGAGCAGGCGCTCGCCCACTCGCTGGGCAACGTGCCCGCGCTGCCGGGCCGGACGCTGGTGCTCGTGGACCGTTCGGGTTCGATGTTCTACTCGCGTCTTTCGGACCGTTCGGAGCTCAACCGGGCCGACGCCGCGGCGATCTTCGGTACGGCGCTCGCGCTGCGGGCGGCGGACGCGGATCTGGTGGAGTTCGGCACGAGCAGCAACGCCGTGAAGTTCCGCAAGGGCGAGTCGGTGCTCAAGGTGCTCGACCGCTTCGGCGACCTCGGCGGGACGAACACCAGCGAGGCCGTGCGCCGGCACTACCGGAAGCACGACCGGGTGCTCATCGTCACCGACGAGCAGGCGGCGTACAGCCATCACGGCGACCCGACCGAGCAGGTACCGGCCGACGTCCCGGTCTACACCTGGAACCTGGCGGGCCACCGCGCGGGCCACGGCCCGTCCGGGACGGCGAACCGGCACACCTTCGGAGGGCTCTCGGACGCGGCCTTCCGGATGGTGCCGCTGCTCGAGGGAGCGCGGGACGCCGACTGGCCGTGGGCGGCCTGAGCCGAACCCCGGGTGGGCGCGGGCTCGCCGCCGAGGTGCTGTACGCCCACCTCGGCGGCGAGCCCGCGCGCCTGTCGACCCCTACCGGGCGCCGTGCTGATCCTTCGGCCGGCGTCCGGTGATGACCACCGCCACGACCAGCAGCGCGGTCACCGCTACCAGCGAGCCCACCCCGAACGCCCGGGACGCACCCTCGGTGAGGATCGCCGACGGGGAGCCGGTCGCGTGCCGGGTCGCCGTGCCGTACACCGTGACCAGGACGGACAGGCCGAGGGTGCCGCCGAGCCATTGCAGGGTCTGCAACAGGCCGGAGGCCGCGCCCGCGTCGCGTGGTTCGATGCCCGCGAGGATCGTGGCGTTGAGCGGCATGAAACTCATGCCGACGCCCATGCCCATCAGGATCAGCGGCCCGAGCAGCCCGGTGACATAGCCGTCGCCGGGCTCGAGCCGCCACAGCCAGCCGGCCGCGGCCACGAGCAGCGTCGTGCCGATGAGCAGCAGCGGCTTGGCGCCGTGGCGCTGGAGGAGACGCGGCACGAAGCGCACGGTGGCGAACAGTGCGAGCGTCATCGGCAGGAACGCGAACCCCGCGCGCAACGGGCCGTATCCCAGGACCTGTTGGGTGAACAGCGTGAGGAAGTAGAAGGCGCCGAACATGCCGGCCGGCAGCAGCAGTACGCCCGCGTAGCCGCCCGCGCGGTTGCGGTCGCGGAAGAGACGCAGCGGCATGATCGGCTGGCCGGCGCGGGATTCGACCCGTGCGAAGCCCGCGAGCAGCGCGGCCGCGGTCGTGAAGCCGAGCAGGGCCCGGGTGTCGCTCCAGCCCCGCTCCGAGACCCGGATGAACGCGTAGACCAGCGAGGTCGTGCCCGCCGTGCCGGTCAGTGCGCCCGCCGCGTCGAAGCGGCCCGCGTGGCGCGGGGTCTCGGCGACGAAGCGGGGGAGGGCGAGGGCCACTCCGATGCCGATCGGTACGTTGATCAGCAGGGCCCAGCGCCAGGAGGCCCAGGAGGTGAGCATGCCGCCCAGGATCAGCCCGATGGAGGCGCCGATGCTCGCCATCGAGGTGTAGACGCCGAGGGCGTGGTGGCGGCGCGGGCCGTCGGGGAAGTTGGTGGTGATCAGGGCGAGGGTGCTGGGGGCGGTGAGGGCGGCGCCGATGCCCTGGAGGGCGCGGGCCGCGAGCAGCCAGCCGCTCTCGCCCGCGAGACCGCCGAGCAGCGAGGAGAGGGCGAAGAGCAGGACACCGCAGGTGAGGGTGCGGCGGCGGCCCGCGATGTCGCCGATCCGGCCGCCGAGCAGCAGGAGGCCGCCGAAGGCGAGCGTGTAGGCGTTCAGGACCCAGGACAGACCGGTGGGCGAGAAGCGCAGGTCCCGCTGGATGTCGGGCAGCGCGACGTTGACGACGGTGGAGTCGACGCCGACCATCAAGTAGGCGGTGACGATGACGAAGAGGACGGCACCGAGCCTGGCGGGGTGCGGGTCCGCCCGCGGTGGGCCGGTGGTGGACGCGGGCGGGGTGGACGGGGTGGACATGGGATGCTCCCTGTCTGATGTCCCCGGTCGACATGGGTACGGGCAGCACGGACTGCCCGCAGAGATAAGCGGGGACTGTCTCCGTTTAATGCTCGATAAGATACGGAGACGGTCCCCGGTTCGCAAGGAGTATCTGGATGGCGCAGGTCAAGCCCATGCGTGCCGATGCGCGGCGCAACTATGAGCGGCTGATCGAGGAAGCGGCGGTCGCCTTCGCCGAGCATGGGGAAGGGGCGTCGCTCGACGACATCGCCAAGCGGGCCGGGGTCGGCTCGGGCACGCTGTACCGGCACTTCCCGAACCGGCAGGCGCTGCTGGAGGCCGTGTACGTCGACGCCATCGAGGCGATCGCGATGCGGGCGGACGAGATCGCGGCCCGGCTGCCCCCGGGTGAAGCGCTGGTGGAGTGGCTGAACGAGCTGAGCGAGCGGATGATCCAGGTCCGGGGGCTCAAGACGCTGCTGGGCTCGGCCGTGACGGACGGGAGTTCCGCCGTGCTCACCGCCTGCGGCAGCTCCGTGAAGGGCGCCGCGACCCGGCTGGTCGAGGCGGCCCAGCGGGAGGGGACCGTCCGGCCGGACGTCGAGCCGATCGAGATTCTGCGGCTGGCGCACGGAGTGGCCACGGCGTCGGAACTGGCGAACGGGGAGGGGAAGCACATCCGGCGGTATCTGTCGCTGCTCACGGAGGGGCTGCGGCCGGAACGCCGACGGGCGGACGGCGGGCCGGGGCCGGAGAACTGACGGCGGGGCGCCCTCTTCCGAAGAGGGCGCCCCGGACTGCGTACGGGCTGTTGTCCGGCCCCTTACAGCGCCTGCGCCGAAGGCTTCACCATGCCGCGGACCGTGCGGGACTTCACGAAGTCGCCCAGGGCCGTCATCTCCCACTCGCCGGAGAACTGCTTGATCAGCTTGGCCATCATGACGCCGGTCTGCGGCTCGGCGCTGGTGAGGTCGAAGCGGACCAGCTCCTCGTCCGTGGCGGCGTCCACGAGGCGGCAGTAGGCCTTGGCGACCTCGGTGAACTTCTGGCCGGAGAAGGAGTTCACCGTGAAGACCAGGCCGGTGACCTCCTGGGGGAGACGGCCGAGGTCGACGACGATGACCTCGTCGTCGCCTCCGCCCTCACCCGTGAGGTTGTCCCCGGAGTGCTTGATCGCGCCGTTCACGATCGACAGCTTGCCGAAGTAGCAGCTGTCGATGTGGTTGCGCTGCGGGCCGTACGCGATGACCGACGCGTCCAGGTCGATGTCCTTGCCGCGGTACGCGGGCTCCCAGCCGAGGCCCATCTTGACCTGGGTGAGCAAGGGACGGCCGCCCTTGACCAGGGAGACGGTCTGGTTCTTCTGGAGGCTGACCCGGCCCTTGTCCAGGTTGATCTTGCCGGCGCCGGGGGCGGGCGCGGGGGGTGCCGGCGGGGCGGCCGGGACCGGGGGTGCGGAGACGCGCGGGTCCAGGGGCGGGGCCGGCGCAGTCACCGGGGGCTGGACGGCGGGCGCCGGCGCGGCGGCCGGTTCCTCCACGGTGACGCCGAAGTCCGTGGCGATGCCCGCCAAGCCGTTCGCATACCCCTGGCCCACCGCGCGGGCCTTCCACGCTCCGTTGCGCTGGTAGATCTCCACGACCACCAGTGCCGTCTCCGTGCCGAGCTGCGGGGGCGTGAACGTGGCCAGTACGGAGTTGTCGTCCGCGTTGCGGAGCGTGGCCGTGGGTTCGATGCCCTGGAAGGTCTGGCCGGCGGCGTCCGGGCTCGCGGTCACGACGATCTTCTCGATGCCCGGGGGGACGGCGGTGGTGTCGACCGTGATCGCGTCCGGGGAGGTGCCGCCACCCGAGCGGTAGGTCACGCCCGGGCCGGTGGGCTGGTTGTAGAAGATGAAGTCGTCGTCGGAGCGCACCTTGCCGTCGGCGGTGAGCAGCAGGCCCGAAACGTCGAGCCGCACGGGGGCGGCGACGTCCACCGTCACGCGGGTGACGGGGAGAGGGATGTTCGAGCCGGGGGTCATAGCTGTCATGACTGGGGTAACGAGCGAGGGCGCTTTGCCGTTCCCTTACCTACGGGTTTTGCTGCCCGGAGGATTCCGCCCCCGCCGCCCCGCTCATTTCCGTCGCGAGGGATGGGAATGAGCAGGGGGCGCCGGGGGCGGAAACCCGCGCCGCGGTGCTACGGCACCACCACGATCTTCCTCCCCACCCCCGACGCGAACTGCTCCAGCGCCTGGGGATACCGCGCCAGCGGGATGCGGTCGCTGATGAAGACGTCCGGATCGAGGACGCCTCCGGCGAACAGCTCCGCCGCCCGTTCGAAGCTGTGCAGCACGGCCATCGAACCGGTGATCGTGATCTCCTGGTTGTAGATGCGGTACGGGTCGATCGTCACGCGCGTCGCGTAGTCCGCGACCCCGAACTGGAGGAACGTACCCGCCTTCGCCACCCGGCCGAGGCCGTCCTGGATCGCCGCCGCGTTGCCCGTCGCGTCCACCACGACGTCCCACCCCTGCGGCCGGTCCAGTTCGTCGGCGTTCGCGGCGGAGCCGGAGACACCCAGCTGCCGGGCCGTCGTCAGGCGTGCCGGGTTCACGTCCACCACGTCCACGCTCGCCGCGCCCGTCCGCTTGGCCAGCTCCAGCATCATCAGCCCCATCGTTCCGGAGCCGTAGACCAGGACGTGCGCGCCGAGCCGGGACCGCAGGACGTCGTAGCCGCGGACCGCGCAGGACAGCGGCTCGATCAGGGCCGCGTCCTGGGTGCGGACGTGTTCGGGGAGCTTGACGCAGTTGGCGACCGGAGCCACCGCGTACCGCGCCGCGCCGCCCGCCGTCGTCACCCCGATCGCCGCCCAGCGCTCGCAGAGGTTGTTGTGGCCCGTACGGCAGTACCGGCACTCGTAGCAGTAGAGGGACGGGTCCACCGCCACCCGGTCGCCGACCGACACCTCGGTGACCTGGGTGCCCAGCCCGACCACCTCGCCCGCGAACTCGTGCCCCGGCACGATCGGCAGCTTGGGCGCGAACTCGCCCTGGAGGATGTGCAGATCGGTGCCGCACAGCCCGCAGGCCGCGACCTCGACGACGACCTCCCGGGGCCCTGGCGTCGGGTCCGGGACCTCGGCGACGACGGCCTTGCCCACGGACTCGATGACGGCGGCCTTCATTTCACGGCTCCCAGTGACAGGCCCTGGACCAGTTTGTCCTGGGCGGCGAACCCCGCGGCGAGCACCGGCAGGGAGATGACGAGCGACGCGGCGCACACCTTGGCCAGGAACAGGCCCTGGCTGGTGATGAAGCCGGTCAGGAAGACCGGGGCGGTCTCGGCGACCACACCGGTGAGCACCCGGGCGAACAGCAGCTCGTTCCAGCTGAAGATGAAGCAGATCAGGGCCGTGGCGGCGATGCCGGGGAGGGCTATGGGGGCTACGACCCGGGCCAGGATCGTCGGCAGTTTCGCGCCGTCGATCTGCGCCGCCTCGATCACCGCCACCGGCACCTCGGCGAGGAACGACTGCATCATCCACACCGCGATCGGCAGGTTCATGGAGGTGTAGAGGATGACCAGGAGCCAGATGTTGTCCAGCATTCCGGTGTTCTTCGCGAACAGGTAGATCGGGAGCAGGCCCGCCACGACCGGCAGCATCTTCGTCGACAGGAAGAAGAACAGGACGTCCGTCCACTTCTTCACCGGGCGGATCGAGAGCGCGTACGCCGCCGGGAAGGCCAGCAGCAGCACGCAGAGCGTCGAGACCAGCGACGCCACCAGGGAGTTGACCAGCGCCGGCCAGGGGCTCGCGCCGCCTCCCGTGCCGAAGAAGTCGCGGTAGCCGTCGAGGGTGAGGGCGGCGCCGAACGAGGGGGGATTGGTCGCCGCGTCCGACTCCGAGTGGAAGGACGTCAGCGCCATCCAGGCGATGGGCAGGAAGAACAGCAGACCGAGCAGCCAGGCCACCAGGCCCAGGCCCGCTCCCCGGGTGAGACGGGTGCGTACGGGGCGTACGGGTCGTACGCGTGGCGCGGTGGCACTCATGCGCGGGACACCTCCTCGCGGAACAGGGACGACACCACGCGCAGCGCGAAGGTGGCGATGATGATCGAGCCGATGACGACCAGGACGCCGGCGGCCGAGGCGAGGCCGTTCTCGTGGGCCTGGTAGAAGCTCTGGTAGACGGTGTAGGGCAGGTTCGCGGTGCCCAGGCCGCCCGAGGTGATGGTGAAGACCGCGTCGAAGTTCTGCACGATGTAGATCGAGCCGAGCAGCGCGCCCAGTTCGAGGTAGCGGCGCAGATGCGGGAGCGTCAGGTGGCGGAAGATCTGCCAGTCGCTCGCCCCGTCGACCCGCGCCGCCTCGATCTGCTGCTGGTCGCGGCTCTGCAGACCCGCCAGCAGGATCAGCATCATGAAGGGCGTCCACTGCCACACCAGGGAGGCCTCGACCGCGAGCAGCGGGGTGTTGGAGATCCAGTCCGGCTGGGGACCGCCCACGTAGTGCAGCAGGCCGTTGAGAAGGCCGTACTCGGGGTTGTAGAGCACGTGCTTCCACAGGAGGGCCGCCGCCACCGGGACCACCAGGAAGGGCGCGATCAGGAGCGTACGGACGACGCCCCGGCCCCGGAACCTGCGGTCCAGGAGGAGGGCGAGGCCCAGGCCCAGGACCAGGCAGGCGAGCACCACGGTGACCGTCAGCAGGATCGTCGTCCACACCGAGTGGCGCAGGTCCGGGTCGGCCAGGACCTGGTGGTAGTTGTCGACGCCCGTGAAGTGGCGGGCCTTCGGGTAGAGCGCGTTCCAGTCGAAGAAGGAGATCACCAGCGTGGCCACGAACGGCAGCTGGGTCACGGCGATCATGAAGATCAGGGCGGGCAGGAGCGGGGCCCGGGTGGCCCAGGCGCGCAGCCGGGTGGAGGGCTGCCGCGTCGTGCGGACGGGAGCGGCGGCCACGGGGGCCGTTGTCGTGGCGGTCATCGTCCCTCGTACTCCTTCGAGATCTGCTCGGCGAGCTTCTGGGACTTCTTCAGGGCCGAGTCGACGGACTGGCGTCCGGCGATGGCCGCGCTGATCTCCTGGGAGACCTTGGTGCCGAGGTCGGTGAACTCGGGGATGCCGACGAACTGGATGCCGGGCGCGGGGCGGGGCTGCACACCGGGGTCGGTGGGCCGGGCGCCCTCGATGGCCTCGCGGGTCATCTCCTGGAAGGCGCCGGCCTCCTTGCGGTAGTCGGGGTTCGTGTACGTCGACGCCCGCTTGCCCGCGGGGACGTCCGACCAGCCGACCGTGTCGCCGACGAGCTGCTCGTACTCCTTGCTCGACGCCCAGGAGACGAACTTCCAGGCCTTGTCCGGGTTGCGGGACGCCTTCTGCATGCCCCAGGCCCAGGTGTAGAGCCAGCCGGACGACCTGGTCTTCTCGACCGGTGCGGGTACGTAGCCGATCTTGCCCTTGACCGGTGACTTGGCCGACTCCAGGGAACCCGCCGCGGACGTGGCGTCGTACCACATGGCGACCTTGCCCTGCGTCATGTTGTTGAGGCACTCGGCGAAGCCGGACTGGGCCGCGCCGGACTCGCCGTGGGCGCGGACGAGGTCCACGTAGAACCGCGTCGCCTTCTCGAACTCGGGGGAGTCCAGGCGCGCCTTCCAGTTCTTGTCGAACCAGGTGCCGCCGAAGGTGTTCACGACCGTGGTCAGCGGTGCCATGACCTCGCCCCAGCCGGGCAGTCCGCGCAGACAGATGCCCTTCATGCCGGACTGGGCGCCGTCCACGTCCGTGGCCAGCTTGTTCACCTGCTCCCAGGTCGGGTGCGCGGGCATTTTCAGCCCCTTCTCGGCGAACACGTCCTTGCGGTACATCAGGAAGGACGACTCGCCGTAGAAGGGCTGCCCGTAGAGCCGGCCGTCGTCGCCGGTCAGCGACTGGCGCATCGGCTTGAGGATGTCCTGCTGGTCGAACGCGGTGTCGCCCCGGACGTAGCCGTCCATGGAGTGCAGCCAGCCGTTCCTGGCGTAGATCGGGATCTCGTAGTTGCTGAGGGTGGCGACGTCGTACTGGCCCGCCTGGTTGGCGAAATCCTGGCTGATCTTGTCGCGGACGTCGTTCTCCGGCAGGACGGTGAAGTTCACCCTGATGCCGGTCTTCTTGGTGAAGTTCGTGGCGGTGAGCTTTTGCAGCTCCACCATCTGCGGGTTGTTGACCATCAACACGTTGATGGAGTCACCGCCGGAACCGGACCCGCCTGCTCCGACCCAACAGCCGGAAAGCAGCGGGGCGAGCAGCGTCCCTGCGGCGGCCATGGCGAGCGTGGCTCGCGGCCTCCGTCGGCTCTGGGTTCGCATGGATCGCTCCTGGACGTATGGGGAGTTATGGGGTGCTTGCCGGCATGGGGGTGCCCTGAAGACCGAGTGAGTCGGGTTTTCGTACGCGCTCGTGCGGGTCGGTGGGAATGTCAGACGCGGATGACCTGGGGTCCCCGCAGTGAGTAGCGGTGTGCCTCGGACGTCGGCAGCAGGGTGCTCGTGACGATCGCCTCCAGGTCGCCGACCTCCGCGAACCGGCAGAAGCTGACCGCCCCGAACTTGGTGTGCACGCCCGCGAAGACCGTACGCCGGGACGCCCGGATCGCCTGGGCCTTCACCTCGCTGACCGCCGGGTCGGGGGTGGTCAGTCCGTGTTCGCGCGAGATGCCGTTCGCGCCGATGTACGCCAGATCGATGACGAACCCGGCCAGCATTTTCGTCGTCCAGTGGTCGACGGTCGCGAGCGTGCCCGGCCTGACCCGGCCGCCCAGCAGCAGCACGCTGGTGTTCTCGGCCTCCGCGAGCGCTCCCGCGGTGGCCAGTGACGCGGTGACCACGGTCAGCGGCCGGTCCCTGGGCAGCGCCTCGGCGATCAGCTGGGGGGTGAAGCCCTCGTCGACGAAGACGGTCTCGGCGTCCCCGAGGAGCTCGGCCGCGGCGGCCGCGATCCGGCGCTTCTCGGGTACGTGACTGGTGGCGCGGAAGGCGAGCGTCGTCTCGAAGCCGGCGCTCTCGACGGGGTAGGCGCCGCCGTGGGTGCGGCGGAGCAGGCCGTGGTCCTCCAGTGCGCGCAGATCCCGGCGTACGGTCTCCTTGGCCACGCCCAGTTCGGCGGCGAGCGCGGTGACGTCGACCGAACCCGTGACCCGGGCGGCCCGGACGATCTCGCGCTGCCGTTCCTCCGCGGTCCGCGTCGTCTTCGCCGCCATGGCCGCCACCTGCTCCCTGTGCGCACTGCCCGTTCGGGCCCGGTGGGGCCCATGGGGGAAGTTCTACAGCGGGTGCGCGGCACTGACCAGGCCTGTTGCAGGTCCGACCGCGCCCGAATGTGCCTGCTTGGCGAAACCGCCGCCCGTCGCGGACCTGGGGTGGAGCCGGGTGGGGAGTGGGATCGGGCAGCTTCCGTGCCCGAACAGCACGGCGGGCGGGCCCGTTCGGTGCCCGCCCGCCTCTGTGTGCCCGTGTTCCGGCCGCGTCAGTACGGCCAGACCGGCGGGTCGGTGGTGAAGTGGCCGCCCAGGTGGTCGTGGGCCGGGTTGTCCGGGTCCAGCTCGCCCTGTTCGGCGATGAGCTTCTCGGCGTACGGCTCGGAGTCGTCCTGCGGCTGGTAGCCGAGCGCGCGGGCGGTCGAGAGGTCCCACCACAGGCGGGTGTTCGCGGACGAGCCGTGGACGACGGTGTGCCGTACGTCCTCGGCGGTCAGGGCCGCGTGGAAGAGGCGGGCGCCGTCCTCGGGGCTCATCCAGACCGAGAGCATGCGCACGCTCGTGGGCTCGGCGAAGCAGGAGCCGATGCGCACGGAGACCGTCTCCAGGCCGTGCTTGTCCCAGTAGAACTGGGCCAGGTCCTCGCCGAACGACTTGGACAGGCCGTAGAACGTGTCCGGGCGGCGCGGGGTGTCGACCGGGATCAGGGGGTCGTCGCCCCGGGGCCGGGGAGTGAAGCCGATCGCGTGGTTGGAGGAGGCGAAGACGATCCGGCGTACGCCTTCCTCGCGCGCGGCCTCGTACAGGTTGTACGTGCCCTCGATGTTCGCCTTCAGGATCTTGTCGAAGGAGGACTCCAGGGAGATGCCCGCGAGGTGGATGACCGCGTCGACGCCCCGTACGGCCTCGCGCAGCGCCTCCTTGTCCCCGAGGTCCGCGGTGATCGCGTCCGGCTCGCCCTCGATCGGCAGCAGGTCGAGGAGACGCAGTTCGTAGCCGTACCGCGGCAGCAGTCCCCGCATCAGGGTGCCGAGTCCGCCGGCGGCGCCGGTGAGCAGAACGGTGCGGGGAGCGGGCATCCTCGGGTCTCCTTGGATCGGCAGCCGTATGTCCAGCCACATGGTCAGCCGTATGTATGTACGAAATTCACATGCGTGGACACGCTATGGAGGGGTGACAGGTGCCGTCAAGTGTCGCGCGGACGTGGGCAATCCGCTCCCGTGACCCGGGCGTGTGTGCTTGACCGCCCCTGAGGGAGCGCTTTAGCGTAGGCGCGTTCAGAAATATAGACATGGATCAGAAACGTGCACCGGTGTGGGTGCCGGCCTGAGCGCCTGTTTCAAGGGAGAGCCCCGTGACGTCAGCACCTCTCGCCGCTCGACTCAGCATCCCCAGTGGCCCGCTGTTCTTCCCCGTCACCGCCTACCGTCCGGACGGCGCGCTGAACCTCGACGTCTACCGCGAGCACGTGCGCCGGGGTGTCGAGGCGGGCGCCGCCGCCGTCTTCGCGTGCTGCGGCACCGGGGAGTTCCACGCGCTGGCGCCCGAGGAGTTCGAGCGATGCGTCGGCGCGGCCGTCGAGGAGACCGCGGGACGCGTACCCGTGGTGGCGGGCGCGGGCTACGGGACGGCCCTCGCCGTGCGGTTCGCGCGGCTCGCCCAGGACGCCGGGGCCGACGGGCTGCTCGCCATGCCGCCCTATCTCGTCGTCGCGGGGCAGGAGGGGCTGCTGCGGCACTACCGGGAGCTGGCCGCGGCGACCTCCCTGGAGACGATCGTCTACCAGCGCGACAACGCCGTCTTCACCCCCGAGGCCGTGGTCGAGCTGGCCCGCACGGACGGGATCATCGGCTTCAAGGACGGGCTCGGCGACCTGGACCTGATGCAGCGCGTCGTGAGTGCCGTGCGCACCGAAGTCCCGGGCGACTTCCTGTACTTCAACGGGCTGCCGACCGCCGAGCTGACCGGCCTGGCCTATCGGGGCATCGGCATCACGCTCTACTCTTCTGCCGTGTTCTGCTTCGCGCCGGAGATCGCCCTGGCCTTCCACAAGGCGCTGAACTCCGGTGACGACGCCACCGTCAACCGGCTGCTCGACGGCTTCTACCGGCCCTTCGTCGATCTGCGCGCGCAGGGCCGCGGCTATGCCGTCTCGCTGGTCAAGGCGGGGGTACGGCTGCGCGGCCTCGACGTCGGCGAGGTGCGCCCGCCGCTGCACGAGCCGACCGAGGACCACGTCAAACAGCTGGCGCAGCTCGTCGACCGCGGGTACGCGCTGCTTCAGGAGGGCATGTGAAGGCATCCGCATTCGTCTATCCCTGGGATGTCAACGGGGATCCGGCGGCGGCCGAGCGGATCGCCGGGCTCGGCGTACCCCAGGTGACGCTCGCGTCCGCGTACCACTCCACGCGCGCGCTGACCCCCCGCCACCCCCGCCACCGGATCGTCACCGCCGAACACGCCGCCGTGCTCTACCCGCCGGGCAAGCGGTGGAAGGGCCGGACTCTGCGGCCGTACGCCGCCGGGGACTGGGCGCTGGGCGACGCGTACGGGGAGGCCGCCGAGGCGCTGGCCGGGGCCGGACTCGACGTGCACACCTGGGTCGTGCTCGCGCACAACTCCCGTCTGGGCGAGGAGTTTCCGTGCACCAACGTGGTCAACGCCTACGGGGACCGTTATCCCTGGGCGCCCTGCATCGCACAGCCCACCACGCGCGCGTACCTGGTCGACCTCGCGGCGGAGGCGGCGGTACGGCCCGGTGCGCGCGGTACGGAACTGGAGTCGCTCGGCTGGTACGGACTGGCGCATCTGCACGCCCACGACAAGATCGGCGGGACGGGGCTCGGGGACGCCGGGCAGTACCTCATGTCGCTCTGCTTCTGCTCGGCCTGCCGGCAGGGGTACGCGGGTCGGGAACTCGACGCGGGCGCGCTCGCGGTGGCCGTACGGGCGGCCCTGGAGCCCGTGTGGCGCGGCGCCCCGTCCGACGGGGGCTGGACGACGGTCGAGAAGCTCCTGGGCAGTGAACTCGCGACGGCCACGCGCGCGTGGCGCGAGGAAACGGCGCGCACGCTCCAGGAGGCGGCCGTCACGGCGGTCCGCGCGGCCGCCCCGGACGGCTTCCAGGTCCTGCTGCACGCGGACCCGGTGGCGTACCACTGCGGGGCGAACGCCGGGGTCGACCCGGCGCACATCCTGTCCGTCGCGGACGGTGTGGTCGTGCCGTGCACGGGCGGCGCGGCCCTGCTCACCCCGTTCGCCGAGCAGGGCACCGGCGCCGTGCTCGCGGCCAACCTCACCGTCGTCTCGGGGATGGGCGGCAGCCCGGGCACACTGGCCGAGGACGCGGACCGGGCCGCTCGTCTGGGCGCCACGGAACTGCGGCTCTACCACGCGGGGCTCGCCTCGGACGCCGACCTGGCCACGGTTCAGGAGGCGCTGGCACGGCTCGGCCGGGCACCCGCGCGCAGCGGCACCGACGCTGTCGCCAGCAGGGCGAGACCCAGCAGCACCAACAGCGTCTGACGGTCGACGAGTCCGACCAGACCTGCCCCGACGGCGAGTCCCACCGCGTTCGGCGCGAACATCAGCGTGTGGGCGGTGGCCGTGACCCGGCCGAGCAGGGCGCCGGGCGTCTCGCGCTGCACGGCGGTGAACGCGGCGATCAGCACACAGGGAAGGCCGGCGCCCACCGCCGCCGCGGACGTCAGGGCGGCCGCGTCGGACGGGACCGCGCGCAGCGCCAGGGCCGCCGCGGTGAGCGCGATCCCGGACGAGGCGAAGCGGCGTTCGCCGAGCCGGCGCAGGAGGGGACCCGCGGCCAGGCCGGTCGTCACCGAGCCGGCGCCCTGGACGACGTACAGCAGGCCGACGTACGCGGGGGAGCGCCCCAGGCCGTCGACGACCGCGTAGATCAGGGCGCCGTTGACACCCGCGAAGAGCATCGTCGCGCCGCCCGCCAGGACGAGCGGGCGCAACTCCCCCCGGCCCCACAGATGGCGCACGCCCTCGGCGACCCGCGCCCGCAGGCCGTCGGGCGGCGGCTCCGGCCCGTCCTCGCGCACCCGCAGCAGCGCGTACAGGCCGGCCGCCAGCACGAAGGTGACCGCGTCCAGAAGGGCGACCATCGCGCCGCCGTACGCCGCGTACAGGCCCGCCCCGGCGAGCGGTGCCACGAGCTTCATGCCCTCGTTGGCCGTCATCCGCAGGCCGTTGAAGTCGCCCAGCAGGGAGCTGTCGACGGCGGCGGCCACCAGGGCCGACTCCGCCGCGTCGTGGACCACGCCGGCCGCGCCGTACACCAGCAGGACCGCGAACAGCAGCCACAGACTGCCCGGCGAGTCCACGGTGAAGAGGGCGAGCAGCAGGGCCGCCACGCCCAGGTTCGTGCCGATCAGGAGCGGGCGGCGGCGGGTGCGGTCGGCGAGTGTGCCCAGCACGGGGCCGACGAGTGTGGGTGCCCAGAGGGCGAAGACGCACAGTGCGGCCAGGCCGTTCGAACCGGTCAGGTCCTTGACCCAGATGCCCGAGGCCAGCCACATCGCCGACGATCCGAAGCCGGAGACCACCACCCCGGCCAGGTACAACCCCGCGTTGCGGTCCCTCAGGACACGCGTCATCGTCCATGTCATGCCTGGTCATGCTGGCTCTGAGGCCCCACCGTGCGGATCGGGCAGATGCCCTATGACCAGGACGTGTGGTGGGCGGGCGATGAGTTCCGCCTACGCCGCCGGTCTACCCCTGGAGTGGAACAGAACTCAGAGCAGACCCCAGAGCAGACCCCGGAGGAGAAGCGGATGACTGACCACACGACCCTCGACCTCGGCCCGCAGGCCCGCATCGTGGCGCGTCTCGCGGAGGCGGTGCGTGAGGAGCAGCTCACGGCCGTCACTCCGTGTCCCGGCTACGCGGTGCACCACATGCTGGGCCATCTGCTCGGCCTCACCGTCGCCTTCCGGGACGCCGGCCGCAAGGACCTGGGCGCCACGACGGACACCAGCCCTGAAGCCGCCGTGCCGGACATCGGACCGGGCTGGCGCGAGGAGCTGCCCAAAGTGCTCGACGAACTCGCCGAGACCTGGCGCGACCCGGCCGCCTGGACCGGTGAGACCCGGGCCGGCGGCGTGACCCTGCCGGGCGCGGTCGCCGGGGCGGTGGTGGCCGACGAACTGGTGATCCACGGCTGGGACCTGGCGCGGGCCACCGGCCAGGAGTACACGCCGGACCAGGGCGCGCTGCGGGCCGCGTACGGCTTCCTGGTCGCCGCGGCCGAGGACCCGAGCCGCGGCGGCGGCATCTTCGGCCCCGTCGTGCCCGTACCGCGGGACGCGCCGCTGCTGGACCGCGCGATCGGCCTGAGCGGCCGGGACCCCGGCTGGAAGCCCTAGCCCTAGCCCTTGCCCCAGCCGGAGCGAGAGCGCGGCGCGGCTGGAGGGTCGGGCCTGCCTGCCAACACACGCAAACCGGCGGATCGCGTGGCCGGAGAACCGTACGCTCCGGGCATGCCCCTCGCCCTCACCGTCCTCGGCACCGCTTCCCCGCACCCGGCGCCGGGCCGCCCCTCCTCCGGTTATCTGTTGCGCGGCGGGGGCGCCGAGGTGTGGGTGGACGCCGGGTTCGGAACCTTCGCGGAGTTGCAGCGGCACACGGATCCCGCGCGGCTCACGGCCATCTGGATCTCCCATCTGCACGCGGACCACAGCGCCGATCTGCTGGCGGCGGTGTACGGACTCGCGTACGGAGGGCTCACCCCGCCGGCGCCGATTCCCCTCTACGCGCCGCGCGCCTGCGGGCAGCGGCTCGCCGGGTTCTTCGGGCGGCCCAACGAGCGGTTCCTCAGCGGGGTCTTCGACTTCCGTCCCTTGTACGACGGGCACACCGTCCGGCACTGGAACCTCCGTCTCACCGCCCGCGCCGTCGCGCACGACATCGAGGCGTACGGGCTGCGCGCCGAGTGCCAGGGGCGCGTCCTCGCGTACTCGGGGGACAGCGGCCCGTGCGGGACGCTCACCGAACTCGCCCGCGGTGCCGATGTGTTCCTCTGTGAGGCCGACATCGACCGGCATCGCGAAGGCGAACAGGTCCATCTGACCCCCGAGGACGCGGGGGCGGCGGCCCGGGAGGCACGGGTGGGTGAGCTGCTCGTGACCCACGTGGGACCCACGCTCACCCCGGAGGCGGCGGCCGGACGCGCCGCCGCGGTCTTCGGCCGTCCTGCCGTCACCGCCCGCGAAGGCACCACCACAATCGTCTGACGTCATCGCGACCTCCTTTGTCAGAAGCGTTGACGAACCGCCTGCGCGCTCCTACCTTCAACGCGTCGTACTTCGTACGTCATATATGAGACGCGATATGTGAGATCCGAGAGGCGCGCATGACCTCTGTGCCCACCCCGATCCCGTCCCGCACGCAGTACGTGCTGGAGGGGATCAAACACCGCATCCTCACCGGGCAGCTGACGCCCGGCCAGGCCCTGGTCGAGACCGAACTGGCCGCACAGTTCGGGGTGTCCAAGACGCCTGTGCGGGAGGCGCTCAAGACCCTGGCCGGGACCGGGCTCGTCGTGATGAACCAGTACAAGGGCGTCACGGTGCGCATGGTGGACGCGGACATGGCGCGCGAGGTGTACGACGTGCGGCTGCTCCTGGAGCCCGAGGCGCTGCGGCGCGCGGTGCGGCGCGGCGCCTCCCTGGCCGCGGCCCGTGACGCGCTCACCCGCTCCGACCGGGCCGCCGACACCGCCGAACGCTCCCTCGCCAACCGGGAGTTCCACCGCGCCCTCTATGTGTGCTGCGGCAACCCGCTGCTCGGCCGGATGCTCGACGAGGTCCGCGACCAGGCCGCGCTCGTCTCCGCCGTGGCCTGGGCCGCCGACCCCTCCTGGGAGCGCGAGGCCGACGAGCACCGGGAGATCCTGCGGCTCGCCCTGGACGGGGACGCCGACGGCGCGGCGAGCGCCCTCCACGCGCACATCGCGTCGTTCGTGCAACGGGCCTTTCCCGAGGCCCAGGGAGAGGACGGTCAGGAATGACAGCGACGTACGAGGCCCAGCGGACGGCGCTCGCCGAGGTCGTGGCGATCCCCGTGACCCCGTTCGCCGAGGACGGGTCGGTCGACCGCGACACCCACCGGGCTCTGCTGCGTCGACTGCTCGACGGTGGCGTCAAGACCCTCACCCCGAACGGCAACACCGGTGAGTTCTACGCCCTCACCCCCGAAGAGCGGCAGCTCGTCACCGAGTTGACCATCGAGGAGACGGGGGACCGGGGGGCCGTTCTGGTCGGCGTCGGGCACGACGTGCCGACCGCCGTGGCCTCGGCCCGGCACGCCCGGGCGCACGGAGCGCAGATGGTGATGATCCATCAGCCCGTGCATCCGTACGTCTCGGACGCCGGCTGGGTCGACTACCACCGGGCCGTCGCCGAGGCCGTGCCCGAGCTGGGCGTCGTGCCCTACCTCCGCAATCCGCTGCTGCCCGGTGCCCGGCTGGCCGAACTCGCCGACCACTGCCCCAATGTCGTCGGCGTGAAGTACGCGGTGCCGGACGCCGCCCGCTTCGCCGCCTTCGCACGGGACGCCGGCCTCGAACGGTTCGTATGGGTGGCCGGACTGGCCGAGCCGTACGCCCCCTCGTACTTCTCGGCCGGTGCCACCGGCTTCACCTCGGGGCTGGTGAACGTCGCCCCGTCCGTCTCGCTGAACATGATCGAAGCGCTTCGATCGGGCGACTACCAGGCCGCGATGAAGGTCTGGGAGCAGATCCGCCGCTTCGAGGAACTGCGCGCCGCGGGCGGCTCCGCGAACAACGTGAGCGTCGTCAAGGAGGCCCTCGCCTCACTCGGCCTGTGCCGCCGTGACGTCCGCGCCCCCAGCAAGCCGCTGCCCGAGGACGAGCGGGCGGAAGTCGCCGCCATCGCGGCGGGGTGGTCCCTGTGAAGCGCCCGGAGGAGTTCAGAAGCCACCAGTGGTACGGGAGCGGCGTCTCGTCGGGTCTGCGCTCCTTCAGCCACCGGGCGCGCACCCGCCAACTCGGCTACCTGCCCGAGGAGCACCTGGGCAAGCCGGTCATCGCGATCCTCAACACCTGGAGCGACATCAACCCGTGCCATGTGCATCTGCGGGACCGTGCGCAGGCGGTCAAGCGGGGTGTGTGGCAGGCGGGCGGCTTCCCGCTGGAGTTCCCGGTGTCGACGCTGAGCGAGACCTTCCAGAAGCCGACCCCGATGCTCTACCGCAACCTGCTCGCGATGGAGACCGAGGAGCTGCTGCGCTCGTACCCGGTCGACGGCGCCGTGCTCATGGGCGGCTGCGACAAGTCCACGCCGGCCCTGCTGATGGGCGCCGCCTCCGTCGACCTGCCGGCCGTGTTCGTGCCCGCCGGGCCGATGCTGCCGGGCCACTGGCGCAACGAGGTCCTCGGCTCCGGCACCGACATGTGGAAGTACTGGGACGACAAGCGGGCCGGCCTCATCGGCGACTGCGAGATGTCCGAACTGGAGAGCGGCCTCGCCCGTTCGCCCGGCCACTGCATGACCATGGGTACGGCGTCCACGCTGACGGCCGCGGCCGAGGCCCTCGGGGTGACGGTGCCGGGCGCCTCCAGCATCCCCGCCGTCGACTCCGGGCACGACCGGATGGCCGCGGCCGCGGGGCTCAGGATCGTCGAACTGGTCCGCGGCGACCGGAAACTGTCCGACATCCTCACCGAGGAGGCCTTCGCGGACGCCGTGACGACCGTCCTCGGCCTCGGCGGCTCGACCAACGCCGTCATCCATCTGATCGCGATGGCCGGACGGGCCGGGGTCTCCCTCACGCTCGACGACTTCGACCGCATCGCCCGGACCGTGCCGGTGCTCGCCAACGTCCGGCCGGGCGGCGGCCCGTACCTCATGGAGGACTTCCACTTCGCGGGCGGACTGCCCGGATTCCTCTCCCGGATCACCGATCTGCTGCATCTGGACCGGCCGACCGTCTCGTACGACACCCTGCGCGAGCAGCTCGCCTCCGCCCAGGTGCACGACGACGACGTCATCCGCACCCGCGCGAACCCGGTCGCGGACGAAGGCGGAGTCGCCGTCCTGCGCGGCAACCTCTGTCCCGACGGCGCCGTCATCAAGCACATCGCCGCCGAGCCGCGGCTGCTCAAGCACACCGGGCCCGCGGTCGTCTTCGACGACTACCGGACGATGCAGCGGACCATCAACGACCCCGGGTTGGGCATCACCGCCGACAGCGTGCTGGTGCTGCGAGGCGCCGGCCCCAAGGGCGGCCCCGGCATGCCCGAGTACGGCATGCTGCCGATCCCGGACCACCTGCTGAAGCAGGGCGTACGGGACATGGTGCGGATCTCCGACGCCCGGATGAGCGGCACGAGTTACGGCACCTGTGTGCTGCACGTGGCGCCCGAGTCGTACGTCGGCGGGCCGCTCGCCCTGGTGCGGACCGGGGACACGATCACCCTCGACGTCGAGGCGCGGAGTCTGCGGCTCCACGTGGACGACGCGGAGCTGGAGCGGCGCGGGGCCCGGTGGACGCCGCCGCCCGAGCGGTACGAGCGCGGCTACGGCGCGCTCTACAACGAACAGATCACCCAGGCGGACACCGGCTGCGACTTCGCGTTCCTGGCCCGGCCGGGCAAGGTGCAGGACCCGTACGCGGGCTGAGGAGAGGCCGTACCGGCCGCACTCCGCATGACCGACATACCGAACGCCGTACGCGAAGCGCTTCACCACAAGACCGCGCACCACAAGACCGCGCACCGCAAGCGCAGCGCTTCCCCGCACAGGACATGCACAAGAACGGAGACCAGTCATGGCCCAAGCCGCAGCCGTGGCGAAACAGCCCGCGCCACCCCGGCGGCGCCGTGGCTCGGCGACGCCCCGCACACTGCCGTATTTGCCGTATCTGCTGATCGCGCCGGCGGGCCTGCTGATGCTGGGCTTCATCGCCTACCCGGTGCTCAGCGTCTTCTACTACAGCCTGCGGAACTTCAACCCGACCAAGCCGTGGCGCAACGGCTACGCGGGCTTCGACAACTTCGTCCAGATCTTCACCAAGGACACCCAGTTCTGGGACACGCTGACCTTCAGCGCCAAGTGGGTCGTCGTGGAGGTCGGACTGCAACTGCTGTTCGGCCTGGCGCTGGCGCTCATCGTCAACCAGACCTTCGTGGGCCGGGCGCTGGGCCGCGCGCTCGTCTTCTCGCCGTGGGCCGTCTCCGGTGTGCTGACCTCCGCGATCTGGGTGCTGCTCTACAACTCCCAGACCGGCATCACCCGTTACCTCGCCGACATGGGTGTCGGTGAGTACGGCACCAGCTGGCTGTCGGACACCTCGACCGTCTTCCCGGCGGCGGTGATCGCCGACCTGTGGCGGGGCGTCCCCTTCTTCGCGATCCTCATCCTCGCCGACCTCCAGTCCGTCTCGAAGGACCTGTACGAGGCCGCCGAGGTCGACGGCGCCGGCCGGCTGCGCCAGTTCTTCCACATCACGCTGCCGCACCTGAAGGACGCGATCGTCCTGTCCACGCTGCTGCGCGCGGTCTGGGAGTTCAACAACGTCGATCTGCTCTACACGCTCACCGGCGGTGGCCCCGCGGGCGAGACGACCACGCTGCCGCTCTACATCGCCAACACCAGTGTCGACGCGCACAACTTCGGTTACGCGTCCGCCCTGACCACGGTCGCGTTCACGATCCTGCTCTTCTTCTCGATCGTCTATCTGCGGCTGAGCAAGTTCGGAGGTGGAGACAAGTGATCACCAAGGACGCCGAGATCAGCGCCCCGGTGGTGCCCGCGCCCGAGCCCGCGGCGCCGCAGCAGTGGCCGCGGAAGACCCGGCGCGCCTGGGACGAGGCCCCTCGCTGGCAGATCTACCTCCCCCTCGGCAGCTACCTGCTCTTCACCCTGATCCCCTTCTACTGGATCCTGCTCTTCGCCCTGCGCCCGGCCGGCTCCACGTCGCTCGTGCCGTGGCCGATGACCTTCGAGCACTTCGAGAAGGTGTGGACCGAGCGCAGCTTCGGCACGTACTTCCAGAACAGCGTCCTCATCGGCGTCGCCACGCTCGTCATGACCACCGTCATCGCGCTCGCCGGCGGCTACGCCCTCGCCCGCTTCGACTTCAGGGTCAAGCGGGGTTTCCTGCTGGCCCTGCTCTGTTCCCAGTTCGTGCCCGGCGCGCTGCTGCTCGTCCCCCTCTTCCAGATCTTCGCCAAGCTCCAGATGATCAACTCGCTCGGCAGCGTCGTCATCGCCGAGACCGTCTTCCAGCTGCCGCTGTCGATGATCCTGATCAGCGGCTTCATCAGGAATGTGCCGTACTCCCTGGAAGAGGCCGCCTGGGTCGACGGCTGCAACCGGTTCACGGCCTTCCGGATCGTCGTCCTCCCGCTGCTGCGGCCCGGACTGATAGCCGTCGGCTCCTTCGCCTTCGTGCACGCCTGGAACCACTTCCTGTTCGCCCTGATGTTCCTCAGCAACCAGGACAAGCAGACCATCCCCGTCGGCCTCAACACCCTGATGAGCGCGGACAGCGTCGACCTCGGCGCGCTCGCCGCGGGCGGCATCATCGCCGCCGTACCCGTGGTCGTCGTCTTCGCGTTCATCCAGAAGTGGCTGATCACCGGCTTCAGCGCGGGGGCGGTGAAGGGGTGAGGCGGATTCCGCGACCGACCTCCGTGGCCGACCCGGTGGGCGCGCTGCTCAGCACTCCGGCCGACCCCGACGACACTGCTCCTGGGGCCGCTTCCATGACTGCTTCCGTGACCGCTTCCGTGACTGCTCCTGAGACCGCTCCTGTGCCGATCGTTCTCGCGGGCGCCCGTGGCCACGGCCGCTGGCATCTGGACAACATCCGCCGGCTCCAGGACCGGGGGCTCGTCCGGCTCGCGGGCATCTGCGAGCTGACCCCGCTGGCCGAGGAGGAGCTGGACGGGCTCGGCGTGCCCGAGCAGTCCGCCGACTTCGGCTCTCTCCTCGACGCCACCGGCGCCGCGATCGCCGTGATCTGCACCCCGATCCCCACCCACACCGACCTGGCGCTGACAGCCGCGGAGCGGGGTGTGCATCTCCTCCTGGAGAAGCCGCCCGCCCCCTCGTTCGCCGAGTTCCGGCGGATGGCCGACGGGGTCGCCGCGGCCGGAGTCGTCTGCCAGATCGGCTTCCAGTCGCTGGGCTCGGGCGCCGTGCCCGGCATCCGGAAGCTGATCGCCGAGGGCGCGCTCGGCACGGTGGCCGGCATCGGGGCGGCCGGGGCCTGGGCCCGCGACGAGGCGTACTACCGGCGTGCGCCCTGGGCGGGCAAGCGCCGGCTGAACGGCGTCGACGTGATCGACGGCGTCCTCACCAATCCGCTCGCGCACGCCGTCGCCACCGCCCTCGCGCTCGACGGCTCCACCCGCGCCGAGGACGTCACCGACATCGAGACCGAGCTGCTGCGGGCCAACGACATCGAGTCCGACGACACCTCCTGTGTGCGGGTGACGACGAAGTCCGGCGGCCGGATCACCGTCGCCGCCACCCTGTGCGCCGAGGAGCCCGACGAGCCGTACGTCCTGGTGCACGGCGACCGCGGCCGGATCACCTTCTGGTACAAGCAGGACCGGGTGCTGGTGCAGCGCTCGGGACACGGCCCGCAGGAGATCGAGTACGACCGCACCGACCTGCTGGAGAACCTCGTCGGGCATCTGACGCACGGGGCCGAGCTGCTGGTCACGCCCGAGTCGACGGGCGCCTTCATGAAGGTCGTCGAGGCGATCCGGCAGGCACCCGATCCCGTCGCGCTGCCGGGCGATGCCTGGGAGCTGATTCCCGGTGAGAACCGCCGGGTCGTCCGCGGCGTCGACGGGCTGGTCGCCGCCGCCGCCGACACCCTCGCCCTCTACTCCGAACTGGGCGCCTCCTGGGCCCTTCCGAACGAGGTGAGCAGCCGATGACCCCTTTGACGAACAGGACGAACAGCGGCGACTGTCCGGTCCTGCGGATCGCGGGCCGCCCCGTCGGCCGCTACATCACGCGGCCCGAACTGCCCGGCCGGATGTCCCCGCGCCCCTATCTGCACCCGGTCACCACCCTGGCCGGCACGGCTGTCACCGAACGCGGCCCCGCCGACCACACACACCACCTCGGCGTCGGTGTCGCCGTTCCCGACGTCGAGGGGTTCAACTTCTGGGGCGGCCGCACCTTCGTCCGCGACCAGGGCCCCACCGAGCTGGACAACCACGGCGCCCAGCGCCACGCCGGCTTCCAGCTGCGCGACCCCGACGGGTTCGTCGAGGAGTTGCGCTGGGTGGCCGCGGGCAACGAACTGCTGCGGGAGCGCCGTACCGTCGCCGCCACCGCGCTCACCGACTCCGCCTGGGCCCTGGACTTCACCTTCTCGCTCACCAACATCACCCCCGGCCCGCTCTCGATCGGCAGCCCCGCCACCAACGGGCGCCCCGGCGCGGCCTACGGCGGCTTCTTCTGGCGGGCCCGCAAGGAGGCCGGCGCGCCCCGCGTCTTCACCGCCGCTGCCGAGGGCGAGGAAGAGATCCACGGCACCCGCGCCGACTGGCTCGCCCTGGCCGGCGCCACCTGGACGCTGGTCTTCGCCGGGGCGACCGAGCGGACCCGCCGGGATCCGTGGTTCGTGCGCGCCGCCGAGTACCCGGGCGTGGGCTCGTCCCTGGCGCACGAGGAACGGCTGCCCGTCGCGGCCGGGGAGACCGTCGTACGCCGCATCGTCACGGTCGTCGCCGACGGCAGCCTGGGCCGGGGCGAGGCCGCCGCCCTCGCCCGGACGGCGGTGAGCCCGTGATCCTCACCTCCGACCTGGGCGACGGCACCTACCGCACCCCCGTCCTGAACGCCGACTGGTCCGACCCCGACCTTCTCCGCGTCGGTGACGACTTCTACCTCACCGCCTCCAGCTTCGGCCGGGCCCCGGGCCTGCCCCTGCCGCACTCCCGCGACCTCGTCAACTGGAGGCTCGTCGGCCATGCGCTCCCGCGCCTCGAACCGGCGCACGAGTTCCGGACCCCGCGTCACGACTGCGGAGTGTGGGCGCCCTCCCTGCGCCACCACTACGGCTGGCTCTGGATCTCCGCGCCCGCCGGGGGAGTGCAGACCGGCTGGCAGGGCGCCTTCCGCTCGCCCGGCTTCTTCGGGCCGTACGAGGAGCGGATCGTGCTGGAGCAGGGCGACACCGACGTCGACGGACCGCACCAGGGCGGCTGGGTGCGCACCCCGGCCGGCGAGGACTGGTTCGCGCACTTCCAGGCGCGGGGCGCGTACGGGCGGGTCGTCCACCTCCAGCTGATGCGCCGGGGCTCGGACGGCTGGCCGGTGATCGGGAATGAGGGCGTCCCCGTGGCCGTACACAGGAAGCCGGACCTGCCGCGGCAGCCGCCCTCCGCGCCCGCCACCGACGACGACTTCCCCGGCGGCCGGTTCGGGCGTCAGTGGCAGTGGACCGCCAACCCTCTCCCCAGCTCTCGGCTGCGCTCGAGCAGGGGTGACCCCCATGACGGCTGGGCCACCCAGCTCTCCGGCGACGGGCTGCGACTGACCTGCGTGCGCACCGCCGACGCGCACGACCTGCGCAAGCTCCCGAACGTGCTCACCCAGCGGCTGCCCGGCGCGCCCGCCACCGTCGAGGTGGAGCTGCGGCTGGACAGCGAGGAACCCGGGGCCCGGGCCGGACTGGCGGTGCTGGGCGACGCGTTCAGCTGGATCGGGCTCCAACGCGGCAGGGACGGCTCGGTCCAGCTGGTGCACCGGTTCGACGAATCCGTCGCCATGGGGGCACCCCCCACACCTTCGGGGCAGTGGGGGAAGGAGCGGGACGCCGCGCACGCGCGGCTCGCGCCCGGCGGGCGGGCCCGGCTGTGGATCGAGATCGGCAGGGGAGCGCGCTGCCGCTTCTCGTACGACACCGGGGACGGCCGTCGGCCCTCCGGCCCGGTCTTCGCCGCCACCCCCTGGCGCTGGGTCGGCGCCCTGATCGGGCTCGTCGCGCTCGCGCCCGTCGGCGCGGGCCACGCCGGCGCGGCCACGTTCACCCGGTTCCGCGGCACCGCCGCCGGCTCCGCCTCCCTCTCTGCCCCCGCCTCCACCTCGGCCTGAAGTCGCCCCACCGTTCGCCTGTTGGGAGCCGCAATGTCGCACCTCCGTAGCAAGCGCTTGCCGCAAGACCCCGCAACCCCGTTGGATCCAGAAGAAGAGAGCCGGCCAATGAAGATCAGCATCCACAGAAGCAGGCGCGCCGCCACGGCCGTCGCCCTGGGCTCCGTGCTCGCGCTCACCGCCACCGCCTGCGGCGACGACGGCAGCGGCGCCGCGGGCGACAAGGGCACCGAGGGCTCCGGCAAGGGCGAGATCACCTTCTGGGACAACAACGGCGGTGTCCGCACCGACATCTGGAAGCAGATCATCGCCGACTTCGAGAAGAAGTACCCGGACATCAAGGTCAACTACGTCGGGATACCCGCCGCGAGCGCCCAGTCCAAGTACGACACCGCCATCCAGGGCGGTGGCCTGCCCGATGTCGGCGGTGTGGGGACCGCGATGCTCGCCGAGGTCGCGGTCCAGGGGGCACTGGAGCCGCTGGACAGCCGGCTCAAGAAGAGCTCGCTGAACGGCGAGCTGAGCCAGAACCTGCTCGACAGCAGCCGGGCCGCGGGCGGCGGGGACACGCTGTACCAGGTGCCGACCTCCGCCAACAACGGCACGCTGTGGTACCGCACCGACCTGTTCAAGAGCGCGGGCCTGGACGCGCCGACCACCTGGTCGACGTTCTACGAGGCCGCCGACAAGCTCACCGACAAGGGCAAGAACAAGTTCGGCTTCACCATCCGGGGCGGCGAAGGGTCCATCGCGCCGGCCCTGGACGCGGTGTACGGGCAGACCGGCATCACCGAGTTCTGGAACGGCGAGAAGACCACCGTCAACGACCCGAAGAACGTCGCCGCCCTCGAGAAGTACATCGCCCTGTACAAGAAGGACACCCCGTCCGCGGACGTCAACAACGACTTCACCAAGATGGTCGCCCAGTGGGACAGCGGCACCATCGGCATGCTGAGCCACAACCTCGGTTCCTACCAGGACCACCTGAAGGCACTGGGCGCGGGCAAGTTCAAGGGCATCCCCAACCCGACGCGGGACGACGGCACACGCGTGCAGATCTCCAACCCGGTCGACGGGATGAGCGTGTTCAAGTCCAGCAAGAACAAGGCGGCCGCCTGGAAGTTCATCGAGTTCGCCGTCTCCTCCGCGGAGAACTCCAAGTTCAACGAGTCCGCGGGCCAGGTCCCGGCGAACACCGAGGCCGCCAAGGACACCTGGGTCCAGCAGGCCGAGCCCACCAAGCTGGCCGCGGAGGCGCTCAACGGCGCCGACACCAAGATCGTGCAGCTGCCGTACTACCTGCCGGACTGGAACACGATCTCCAAGGCCGACAACGAGCCGAACTTCCAGAAGCTGCTGCTCGGGAAGATGTCGGCGAAGGAGTTCCTGGACACGTTGGCCGATCAGCTGAACAAGGCGCAGGCGGACTGGAAGGCGAACCACTAACTCCGTTGGTCGGGCCGGGTGCGGTCGGTTCGGGGTCGTTCGGTTCGATGTGCGACCTCGGGCCGGTCGTGGCTGGTCGCGCCCACGCGGCGGAGCCGCGCATTGTCACAGCCCCGCGCCCCTTCGGGGCGCGTCACCTCACCCCTGCTGAAAGGCACATCCCTGTGTCGCTCACCCGCAGACAAGTCGCCTCGGTGGCCCTCGCCGCCTTACCCGTCGCCGTCGTCGCGACGGGGCCCGCGTCCGCCCATACGAACCGTCGGGCACGCACCCTCTACATCGCCGGTGACTCCACCGCCGCCCAGAAGTACGCCGACGCCGCTCCCGAGACCGGGTGGGGCATGGCGCTTCCGTTCTTTCTCCGGGAGGACCTGACGGTCTCCAACCACGCGGTGAACGGGCGCAGTTCGAAGAGTTTCATCGACGAGGGGCGTCTCGACGCGATCCTTGAAGTGATCGCACCCGGCGACTTCCTCCTCATCCAGTTCGGTCACAACGACGAGAAGAGCGCCGACCCGACGCGCTACACCGAGCCCTGGACGACCTACCAGGACTGTCTCCGTCAGTACGTGGACGGGGCGCGGGCCCGGGGTGCGCGGCCGGTGCTCGCCACCCCGGTCGAGCGCAGAAAGTTCGACGCGGACGGCAACGCCGTGCCGACCCACGGCGACTACCCGGCGGCGATGCGCGCCCTCGCCGAGGACGAGCTCGTGGCGCTGCTCGACATCCAGGCCCTGTCGATCGCCCTGTGGCAGAAGCTCGGCGTCGAGGAGACGAAGAAGTACTTCAACTGGACCGCGACCGAGCAGGACAACACGCACTTCGACCCGCCGGGCGCGATCGCCGTGGCCCGGCTCGTCGCGGCCGGGCTGCTGCACCGCCGGGTGCTGGCGCCCCGGGACGTGCGCCGGCTCGACGCGGAAGTCCCCGAGTCCTGGATCACCTGGCCACAGGCCACCGCGTAACCCCTCCCGAATCGCTCCCACAGCCTTTCCCACAGCCTCTCCCGCAGCCTCTTCCGAAGAATGCGAGCCGCACAATGAACGCACAGACATGGCATGGGCACGTCACCACGACGGTGCTGGTCGGCTGCACCGCCCTGGCCCTCGCCGTCACCGGTACCACCGCCACGGCCACCGCCCAGGCCCAGGCGCAGCCCCGTGACCTGGGCCGCCAGACCCTCGCCGCCGGTGACGGCTGGGCCTCCGACGGCACCGGCACCACCGGGGGCGCGGCCGCCGACGCCGCGCACGTCTACACCGTCACCACCTGGGCCGGGTTCAAGGCCGCGCTGAAGGACGGCGGCACCGCGCCGAAGATCATCAAGGTGAAGGGCACGATCGACGCCAACGCCGAGGGCTGCGACTCCTTCGCCGCCGCCGGCTACGACTTCGACGCCTATCTGCGGAAGTATTCGCCGGAGAACTGGGGTTACGGCGCCAACCTGGACGCCGAGCCGGACGACAGCCCCGAGGGTCTGCGGCGCGTCTCCGCCGACACCCAGGCCAAGGCCATCAAGGCGAGCGTCCCCGCCAACACCACGATCGTCGGCCTCGGCAAGAACGCCGGCTTCGAGGGAGCCAGCCTCCAGATCACGGCCGTCGACAACGTGATCATCCGCAACGTCGCCTTCGAGAGCCCCCTCGACTGCTTCCCGCAGTGGGACCCGACCGACACCTCCGTCGGCAACTGGAACTCCGAGTACGACAGCGCGGTGGTCTACGGGGCCACGCACATCTGGCTGGACCACAACACGTTCACCGACGGGGAGCACCCCGACAGCTCGCTGCCCACCTACTTCGGGCGGATCTACCAGCAGCACGACGGCGAGCTGGACATCGTCAAGGGCGCGGACCACGTGACCGCCTCCTGGAACGTCTTCACCGACCACGACAAGACGATCCTGATCGGCAACAGCGACAGCGCGTCCACCGCGGCGGTCGACCGCGGGCACCTGAGGGTCACCTTCCACCACAACCTGTTCTCGGGCCTCGTCGAGCGCGCGCCCCGCGTCCGCTTCGGGCAGGTCGACTCGTACAACAACCACTTCGTGGCCGGCTCCGCCTACTCCTACAGCTTCGGCATCGGCATGGAGTCACAACTCGTCGCCGAGCACAACGCGTTCACGCTGCCCGAGGGGATCAGCGCGGCGACGGTCCTGAAGAAGTGGAAGGAGGCGCCGGTCACCGCCGCCGACAACTACGTCAACGGGGCGCCGACGGACCTGATCGCCGTGCACAACGCGGAGATCCCCGCGGAGACCCTTCAGTCCGGCGCCGGATGGACGCCGACCCTGCGCACGAAGGTCGACCCGCCGAGGGCGGTGCCGGGGATCGTGGATCACCGCGCGGGCGCCGGCAAGGTCTGCTGACCATGGCCGGACTCCCGCTCAGCAGACGGGCGTTCGTCGCCGCGTGCACCGGAGCCGCGCTGGCTCCGGTACTCGCGGCCCCCGCCCATGCGACCACGAGGGCGCCTTTCGGACGCTACGGTTCGCCCGCCGCCCGCCTCACCGAGCAGACCCTGTACGTCCATCCCGGCGGGCTCGGCGACCACACCACCGTCCAGGCCGCGGTGACCGCGGCTGGGGGTACCTCCCAGGCGTTCAGCACTGGGGGAGGCAGCGGCCGCACGCTCGTCCTCGCGCCCGGCATCTACCGCGAGACGGTCGCCGTCGGCGTCGCCCGTACGGAGATGACCTGGATCGGCGCCTCCGGAGACCCGCGTGACGTCGTCGTCGTGTACGACAACGCGGCCGGCACGCCCAGGCCCGGCGGCGGCACCTACGGCACGACCGGCTCGGCCACCACCACCGTGCAGGCCGACGGCTTCACCGCCCGCTCGATCACCTTCGCCAACGACTTCCTGCGCGCCGACCACCCCGAGATCACCGGCACCCAGGCCGTCGCGATCAAGGTCCAGGGCGACCGGTCGGCCTTCCTGGGGTGCCGGTTCCTCGGCCACCAGGACACGCTGTACGCCGACTCGATCGCGCTCGGCACGTTCGCCCGCCAGTACTACCGCGACTGCTACGTCGAGGGTGATGTGGACTTCGTCTTCGGCCGGGCGACGGCCGTGTACGAGCGCTGCCACTTCCACACCCTGAACCGCACGGACCTGGCCGGGGCCCCGTACGGCTTCGTGTTCGCGCCGTCCACCGCCGCCGCCGACCCGCGCGGCTACCTGGTCACCCGCGGCCGTGTCACGAGCGGGGCCCCGGACGCGTACTACAAGCTCGCCCGCCCCTGGGTGCCCAGCTCGGACCCCACCGCCCGGCCGATGCTGACGGTCCGTGACACCCGCCTCGCCGCCGGGATCGACGCGGTCGCGCCCTACACCAACATGTCGGACAGCTATCCGTGGCAGAGCCAGCGCTTCGCCGAGTACCGGAACTCCGGTCCGGGCGCCGAGGTCACGGTCCCCGGGAACCGGCCCCAGCTCACCCGCGGGGAAGCCGGGTCGGCGACCCGCGAGGCGTATCTGGGTGACTGGACGCCATGGAGGGGGTGTTGAGATGCGCCGACGTGCGTTCCTCGCCAGTGCGGCCGGGGCGGCCGGTGCGCTGACGGCCCTCGGTTCGACGCCCGCCCCGGCTTCCTCGTGCCGGACGCTGCACGTCCGCCCCGGCGACTCCGTCCAGGCCGCGGTCGACGCGGTGACCGGGCCCGGCCGGACGATCGTCGTGCACCCGGGCACGTACCGCGAAGTCGTCACGATCCCCGCCGACAAAGCCGGCCTGACGCTGAGGGGTGCCACACGCGACCCGCGCGACACCGTCATCGTCCACGACAACGCCAACGGGACGGTGAAGCCCGACGGGACCACCTACGGCACCGCGGGCTCGGCCACCTTCACCTCGGCGGCGCCCGGGCTGACCGTCCACGGGCTGACGCTCGCCAACGACTGGCTGCGCGCGGACCACCCGGAGATCACGGGGACGCAGGCGGTGGCGGCGTACGTCACGGGAGACCGTTCGTCCTTCTCGCGCGTGCGGCTGCTGGCGCACCAGGACACCCTGTTCGCGGACACCACCGCGCTCACCGCCTTCGACCGCCACCACTACCGCGACTGCTACATCGAGGGCGACGTCGACTTCGTCTTCGGGCGGGCCACCGCCGTCTTCGAGCGCTGCCACTTCCACACCCTCGACCGGGACGTCGCCTTCAAGCCCGAGGGGATGGTCTTCGCACCGTCCACGGCCCGCGCGAATCCGCACGGCTTCCTGGCGGTACGCAGCCGGGTCACCTCCGGCGCCGAGGACGGGGCGTACAAGATCGCGCGGCCGTGGGTGCCCACGTACGAGACGACGGCCTGGCCGTCCCTGGTCGTACGGGAGACGGAGCTGGGCCCCGGCATCGACGCGGTGGCGCCGTACACCGACATGCGCGAGGCCTACCCCTGGCAGTCCATGCGCTTTCGCGAGTACCGCAACACGGGCCCCGGCGCGGAGATCACCGCGCCGGAGAACCGTCCCCAGCTCACGGACGCGGAAGCCGCGTCGCACACGCGTGCGGCGTATCTCGGCGACTGGCGCCCGTGATGTCCCCGCACCGACCACCGCTGTAGCTCCACCAACCCGCATCGACGAAAGGACCGCACTCCATGTCTCGTCGAACCGCTCTCGCCCTGGGCGCCACCCTGGCGCTCGGCGCCGGACTCGCCGTCCTCCCCACCCAGGCCCAGGCGGCGACCGTCGTCGTCAGCACCACGGCTGATCTCACCAGCGCCATCAAGAACGCCACCGCCGGTACCGTCATCCAGGTGCGCGGCGGCACGTACTACCCGACGGCGACCCTCCAGTCGACCGCCAACGGCACCTCGTCGAGCCCGGTCACCCTCCAGGCGTACGGCTCGGAGACGGTGAAGATCGACGGGTCGTCGCTGCCCGCCGGCGACTGGATCTTCAAGCTGACCGCCGACTACTGGAACGTCTCCAACATCACCTTCCAGAACTCCCCGGACAGCGCCGTCGTCTGCCAGTCCTGCACCGGCACGAACTGGAACAACATCAAGACCATCAACGGCGGCGACTCCGGCTTCACCCTCACCGGCGACGGCACCGTCAACAACACGGTCAGGAACATCGACTCGTACGGCCACTACGACGCCGCCACCCATGGCGAGAACGCGGACGGCGTGGCCGTGAAGTTCGGCTCCGGCACCGGCAACCTGATCACCGGCGCCCGCCTGTACAACAACTCGGACGACGGCATCGACTTCTGGTCCTTCTCCTCGACCGTCACCATCGAGCACACCTGGTCCTTCGGCAACGGCAAGAACCGCTGGGGCGACTCGGCCTTCGCGGGCGACGGCAACGGCTACAAGCTGGGCGGCGACGGCGAGGTCGTCGCGCATGTCGTCAACAACTCCGCCGCCTGGGACGACGCCGGCAGCGGCTTCACCGAGAACTCCAACACCGGCGCGATCGTCATCAACCGCACCACCGCCTACGCCAACGGCAAGTACGGCTACTACTTCGCCACCAGCTCCGCGAAGCTCGGCAAGAACCTGGCGGTGAGCAACGGGTCCGCGGCGGTCTCCAAGGGCTCCTCGGTCACGTCCTCCGGCAACAACTGGGACTCGGGCATCGCCACGCCGTCCTTCATCTCCACGGACGCGACGACGACGTACAACTCCCGCCAGTCGAACGGCGCGCTGCCGACGACGACGTTCCTGACGACGGGGAGCACGACGATCGGGGCGACGATGAACTAGGTGAACTAGGTGAACTAGGTGAACTGGTCGTCAGCAACCGCTCCGTGCGGGAAGCGGCACGGCCGGCCGCTTCCCGCACGCCGACGGACGCTCAGCCCAAGTGCCACAGGGCGTACGCCACCACGCACAGGATCACACCCGCGAACGCCATCAGCGCGCCCAGGAACCGGAGATAGCCGGGAGTCGCGAAAACAGTGGGCGACCCGCCCAGGCGACCCATCGCCGCCCAGCTCTCCTCATTCCTACGGCGAATCCGCTCGGCGCGCCGGGTGGTGATCCCGCGCACGTCGAACGCCCAACTCACCCCGCACCAGAAGGCGACCAGGCCGCCCGACAGGAAGACGGCGAGGACGACCGGCGAGGGGCCGTTCGATCCCGCGGCGAGGTGGAGTCCCTCAGTCAATTTTCCGTTCCCTTCGTGCAGGACCATGCCGTCGCCGAGGTCATCGCCCCTGCGGTGCAACCCGCCTGACGCATCGTTCGCATGTGCGTTCCGACCCTAGGAGAACCGGTTCAAGAGAAGGTCAAGACGGCGTCAGTCGCGGGCAATGCGTCCCAGGAGGTGCTTCCTGTGCGTGAGATATCGATCGGATAAAGCCTCTCGCGCCGCGTGCGTGATGCGCGTAGACAGTCTCTGACCTGGTGCGGAATGACCTGGTTACCAACCCTCCCAGATCCGGAGAACCCATGCGGAAGTCCCTCAGAGCGGCTGCCATCGGCGCCGCTTGTGCCGTCGCCGGTGCCGCCCTGTACGGCACCGGCGTCGCCACCGCCGGCCAGTCGACGGCGAACTCGACCCATGAGCCCTACAACATCGGGCTCCTGGTCAAGGACATCGACACCTACTACGGCGCCACGCTCGACAGCAACGGCGTGTACCAGGCGTCCAAGGACAGCCAGTACGCCAAGGACCTGGCGCGCCTGGAGTCGGGCGCCAAGCGCTACATCGACAAGGCGGCGCACAAGGCGAAGCGCCACGGAGACAAGCCCGCGGTCGTCTTCGACATCGACGACACGCTGCTGCTCTCCCTCGACTACGAGAAGAAGACCAACTACACGTACAACTCGACCACGTGGGCCGACTACGTGGCCAAGGCCGACCGCCCGGCCGTCTTCGGCACCCCCGAACTCGTCGCGTACGCCAAGTCCAAGGGCGTCGAGGTCTTCTACAACTCGGGCCTGAAGGAGTCGCAGCGCGTCTCCGCGGTCGCGAACCTGAAGAAGGTCGGCGCCGACATCAACCTCGACGCCGACCACATGTTCCTCAAGGACGCGGCCAACCCGCCGGCGTACCTGAGCGCCTGCGCCACCGCCGCCGCCTGGAACTGCACGACCGTGCAGTACAAGTCCGGCACCCGCAAGCACATCGAGTCCCTCGGGTACGACATCGTCGCCAACTTCGGCGACCAGTACTCGGACCTCGAGGGCGGCTACGCCGACAAGACGTACAAGCTCCCGAACCCGACGTACTTCGTGAGCTGAGGTCCGTCTCCGGACCGGTCCTGCTCACAGGAACGACGCCAGGCCGACCGCCGCTTCGCAGGAAGCGGCGGTCTTGTCGTACCTGGGCTCTCATGATCACCTTCGATGGGACACATGTTCTAATGGACCGGTTTTCGGCATGAACGCACCGGCCCGGCGCAGGAGTCGCTCGCTCCGCTCCTGCCCCGGGCCGTGACCGGCCGCTAGTTTGCGCGCACGGGCCTGACCGACTCCAGCGTCGGTGTCACCGGCTCGATCGTTCCGTCGGCCGCGAAGGTCATCCGGTCGATGGTCGTCTCCCGGTGCGTGCCGTCCCCGCCCGCCTTCCCGGGACCGCTCAGGGCGAACCGGTGGTAGACGATGTACCAGTCGTCCGTGCCGGGCACGTTCACCACCGAGTGGTGACCGGTCCCCTTGATGCCGTACTCGGGGCGCTTGGACAGGATCGTGCCCCGCTTGGTCCACGGGCCGAGCGGGGACGGTCCGGTCGCGTAGGAGACGTGGTAGTTCTCGCTGCCGGTGTCGTCCTCGGACCACATGAAGTAGTACGTCCCCTGCCGCTCGACCACGAAGGATCCCTCGCGGAAGTCCGGCTGGGTGATGTCCTTCACCTTCGTCGCGTCGTACGACACCATGTCGTCGTTCAGCGGCACGACGTACCCGTGTCCGTTGCCCCAGTAGAGATACGACGTGCCGTCGTCGTCCGTGAACACCGCCGGGTCGATCATCTGGCCCGCCAACTTCCCCTTGGCGACCAGGGGCTTGCCCAGTGCGTCCTTGAAGGGGCCCGCCGGGGAGTCGGCCACCGCCACGCCGATCTGCTGCTCCGCGCAGAAGTAGAAGTAGTACTTCCCGTCGCGCTCGGCGATCGCCGGGGCCCAGGCGTTCTTGTCCGCCCACGTCACATCAGGCCCCAGGTCGAGGATCACGCCGTGGTCCTTCCAGTGGACCAGGTCCTTCGACGAGAACGCCTTGAACCGTGTGCCGCTCCAGCCGGGGAAGCCGTCCGTGGTCGGGTAGATCCAGTAACGGCCGTCCAGGTACTGGATGTCGGGGTCCGCGTACAGCCCGGGCAGGACCGGGCTGCGGGTCGGTACCGCCTCGACGGTCCAGGTGCGCCTCGTGCCGTCCGCCGCCGTCACCGTGTACGTCTGCGGCCTGCGGAAATCGCGCCGCGTACCGGAGCGCGGGCTCAGGGTCGCGCCCGCGCCGACGGCCAGGGCCGGGGCCAGTCTCCGCAGGTCCGCGTCCGGCTTCATCGGCAGCACGACCTTCGCGGTGTCCTCGGAGACGACCGCGTACCCCTTCTGCCCCTTCGCCGTCGCGTCCACCACCGAGGTGCCGCTCACCGGGTACGCGGCCAGGAGCCGGTCGTACTCGGCCCGCGTCACGGGCATGACCGTCCCGTGCCGCGGGCTCGCGGGCAGCTGGTAGTCCGTCGACATGGTCCACTCGCCCGAGTCGAGGTCGGTCGTCTCGAAGGGGACGTAACCGCGGCCGCCGTACTCGTCGATGAACAGGTACCACTTGTTCTCGGTGTTGGACTTGAAGACCGTGGGGCCCTCACCCCGGTCGATCGAACCGCTGCCGATGCAGTCGGAGACGAAGTCGTACGTCGGGTCCGTGAGCGACGTCGACTTCTCGCCGGTGATGAACTTCGAACAGGGGCTGGACGAGCTCGGGTCGCGCTCGTCCTTGGTGTAGCGGTAGTAACTGCCCTTGTGCTTGATGACGGTCGAGTCGATCACCGAGTAGCCCGGGTCGTCCCAGACCTTCGGCTCGCTGAAGGTGCGGAAGTCCTTCGTGGTCGCGTACAGCATCTTGTTGTACGTCGAGCCCGTGTGGTCGGGGTCGTCGTCCGCGTAGAGCTTCGACGCCCAGAAGACGACGTACGCGCCCAGCGTGTCGTCCCAATAGGCCTCCGGCGCCCAGGTGTTGCCCGCGTTGCCGGGGGCGACCCGCACCAGCCGCTGGTCGGTCCAGTGGACCAGATCGGTGGACTCCCAGATCATGATGGACCTGCTGCCGTGCCGCTGGACCTGGTCCCAGCTGCCGCTGCTGTTCCGGTACATCTTCAGGTCGGTCGCGATCAGGAAGAACTTGTCACCCTTGGGGGAGCGGATCACGAACGGGTCGCGCAGCCCCTTCTCGCCCAGGTCCGAGGTGAGGACGGGCTTTCCCGCGTTCAACTCCCGCCAGTGCAACGGGTCGTTGCCGCGGCTGAGGGCGTAGCGGATCTGCTCGCCGTCGGCGGTGCCCTCCCCGGTGAAGTAGGCGAAGAGATAGCCGGCGTACTTGGCGGCGTTCACGTGGGGTGCTCCGGACTGTGCGGCGGGGCTGGGCGGCGCGGCGAGCAGGCCCAGCAGCAGAGCGAGGAGAGGCACCAGGAGTGTGCGGGCGGTGCGGCGCATGAAACATCCTGTGGGGGTCTGGTGGATTCTGTTGGATGAGCTGTCCTCGGAGTGTCACCAGTGGGGGACGGTGCGTCAATCGGTGTGCGTGGGGCGCCCCGGAGCGAAAATTTCGATCGCTTTCGTCCGGACCACGGCAACCCTTTCCGGCAGTGGCGGCGACCAGGAGTCAGAAGCGGGCCGGGGCGGCCCCTCCGGCCCGTTTCGCTTCCCCTGTCTCCCCCGGAAAGGAACCACCCCTGTGCGCCAGAGCACCGGACGCCACCGCAGAACCCGCACGCTCTCGATCGCCGCCGCGGTGGCCGTCGCCGCGGGGGCGGGTGGCGTCTGCCTCGGCCTGTCGGACAACGGATCGGCGCAGGCCGCCTCCACCACGGTCACGGTCTCCACCACCGCCCAGCTCCAGTCGGCCGTCGCGAACGCCGCCGCAGGCACCGTCATCCAGGTGCGCGCCGGCACCTACTACCCGACGGCCACCCTCAAGTCCACGGCCGACGGCACCAGTTCGGCGCGGATCACCCTCCAGGCGTACGGCAGTGAGAAGGTGAAGATCGACGGCTCCAAGCTCCCCGCCGGCTCCTGGCTCGCCGGTGTCTACGGCGACTACTGGACCGTCCAGAACATCACCTGGCAGAACTCGCCCGCCCAGGGCTTCGTCGTCACCTCGTCGGCCGGCGGCGTCTTCAAGAACCTCGTCACCGCGAACAACGGCGACTCCGGCTTCACCCTCCGCGGCGACGGCACGACGAACAACCTCGTGCAGAACCTGGACAGTTACGGCAACTACGATGCCGCCGGGCACGGACAGAACGCCGACGGCATCGCCATCAAGTTCGGCTCCGGCACCGGCAACAAGGTCACCGGGGCGCGCCTGTACAACAACTCGGACGACGGCCTCGACCTCTGGCAGTTCTCCTCGCCCGTCACCATCGAGCACTCCTGGTCCTACGGCAACGGCAAGAACCGCTGGAGCGACTCGGCCTTCGAGGGCAACGGCAACGGCTTCAAGCTGGGCGGCGGAGGCGTCACCGTCGCCCACGTCGTGAACAACAACGCGGCCTGGGACAACACCCTGAACGGCTTCACCGAGAACTCCAACACCGGTGCCGTCCTGCTCAACCGCAACACCGCGTACGCCAACACCGAGGTCGGCTTCTACTTCGCCACCGGCAAGGCGCGGCTCGCCAAGAACCTCGCGGTGAGCAACAAGGGCGGCCTGGACAAGCTCGGCTCGTCCACGGTGTCCGCGGGCAACAACTGGGACAGCGGCGTCTCCACGCCGTCCCTCAAGTCCACGGACGCGTCGACGGCGTACGGGGCCCGCTCGTCGAGCGGCTCGCTGCCCTCGACGACGTTTCTCACGACCGGCTCCACGACGATCGGCTCCACGATGAACTAGCCCGGCCGAAGAGCGCGAACGCCCCCGCCGGTCGTCACCGGCGGGGGCGTTCCTCTGACTGGCCGAGGGGGGCTCAGGCCAGCAGATCCATGGTGTCCGTCTTCCGCACACTGGAAGGGACGTCGAAAACGAACATGTGGTTGTTTCCCCGGTACGAATCCGTCGGTGTCACTCGTAGCTGACGTCGGACGTCTTGAACTTGCAGCTGGTGCCGTCCGGGCCGCTGCCCAGCTCGGTCGGCTCCTTGCCGGTGTTGTTGCCCTTGAAGCGGACGCACGGCTTGATCTTCTTCTTGGTGTCGCCGTGGATGCGGATCCTGGACAGCGTCGCCGTGTCCCCGTAGTTGGAGTTGATGCCGACGAGCGCCTTGCCCGGCGCGGTCGCGTCGATGTCGCTGAGCACGACCGTGCGCTTGTACTGCGTCTTGCAGTTGCCGCAGGAGCGCACCAGCTTGCCGAAGTTCTCCACCTGGAAGCCGGTCACGGTCAGCGTGCCGGCCCCGTTGAACTGGAGCACCTTGTCGGAGGCCGACTTCGCGCCGCCGCCGATCACCTTGTACGTCGCCGACGAGGACTTGCTCTTGAAGCTCGCCGCGTCCTCGCCGACGTCCAGCCACCACACGTTCTGCAGCGTGCAACTGCCCAGGCAGTGGACGCCGTCCGCGGCCGGGGTACCGATGATCACGTTCTTCAGGACCGCACCGTCCTCGAGCTCGAAGAGCGGGCCCTGGTCCTCGGACTGGTCGGCCGTCCCGAGGTCCCCGCTCCCGGAGAACTTCTTCAGCTTGCCGTCGTACGTGCCCGACACCTCGATCGTCGACGACACGGCCTTGCTGCCCGTGGCCTCGGGCCAGGACGTCGCGGCGCCCGCGGAGGACAGCAGCGACGTCGTGACGAGCGCCCCCGCGGTGAGGCCGAGGGCGGCGGCCGAACCGATCACCGCCCGCCGCTTGGTGACCCGGCGGCGGTGGCGGACGCGCTGTTCAGATGGTGCAGTCATGTACCGATTCCTTGTGTGGCAGGACGTTCTTGCGTCTTCTGGTCGCCACTGGTGAGGAAAGGGTTGCCGGGTCCGCGGATCTTTCTTCACGGACGTTCGCTACGAGTCGCCGTCGTCGGTGACCCGGGCCGCGAAGTCACCACGCACGGCGGACCGTCCGCCGTCCTTGGCGGTGGCCGTCGCCGAGTAGCTGTCGTCCTTCGCGTCCCGGCCGCCGCGGTCGTGGTCGTACTGGCCCGCGAACACCCACTCGCCCGGCCAGACCGTGTGGTCCGGCTTGAGCACCCAGGTGTAGACGAGGAAGCCGCCCTTCTCGACGACCGTCGTCGTGAAGTCGTCCTCGGGCAGCGAACGCCAGGCACCCGCGTCGGTGACCCCGCCGGACTGCCTGATCTTCAACCGGACGGTGAGCGACGTGAGTTGCTCGCTCGTCTTCAGGGTCACATTGCTCTGTGCCCAGAAGTCGTTGCTGTGCGGGTCGACCGAGCCGTCGGACCAGACAGGGCCGTCCGTGTCGCCCTTGGCGGGCGGCCGGTCGGTGGCGGCGGAGCTCTCGGACGTCGGGGTCCCCGAGGGCGGCGAACTCGGCTTCCCGGACGGCTTCGACGTACCGGATCGGTGGGTGGGGTCCGGGGCGAGAGGCGCCCGGCTCGTCGCGTCCGGCGTCGGATCGGGGGTCGGCGAGACCGCGACGGTCTGCTGCGGCGGGGTGTCGTCCTTCACCGCCGAGGCGACCGCGTAGCCGCCCACCGCGAGAACACCCGCGACCGCGGCGGTGGCACCCACGACCCGTGCCCAGCCGAGCAGGGGCGGGCGCGCCGCGCGCGGCGCGGGCCGCCGCTCGCCGGCTCCCGCCATCCCGCGCTCCACCCGGGCCAGGATGCGTGCGCGGTCGGGCTCGTGCGCCTCGGCCGCCTCACGCAGCCCGGCGCGCAGCTCGTCGTGCACGTCCTGCCCCTTCCTCATCGGTCCCTTCCTCCGGCTCCACCCGTGGGCAGCACTCCCGCGTGCACCCGGATCGGGGCCTCGTCGGTGCCGAGAAGCCGCTTCAACTCCGCCATGCCCTTCGACGTCTGGCTCTTCACCGTACCCACGGAAACACCGAGGGCGAGAGCCGTGTCCTTCTCCGAGAGGTCGAAAGCATGCCGCAGAACCACACACGCGCGCTTGCGGAACGGCAGTCTGCGCAGCGCCTCCTGGACATCGACCGTGCCCGGTATATCGGGGTTCTCGGTCTTGTCCTCGCGCTGCGACCAGAAGAGCGTGATCCGCCGGCGCTCGCGCACCGCGCTGCGGATCCGGGTGCGGGCGAGATTGGCGACCACGCCGCGCGCGTACGCCACCGGGTGGTCCGCCGCGCGCACCCGGTCCCAGCGGTGCCACAGGGCGAGCAGCGCATCGGCCGCCAGATCGTCGGCGGCGTCCGGTTCGCCTGTCAACAGGGCTGCCAGACGCGCCAGTTCGGCATAGTGCCGTTCGAAGAAGGCGTGGAATTCCACGGAGGCGGCGTCGTCGACGACCGTGCCCACGGGCGACCTCTCCTCGCTGCGACTCCAGGCACCGGTACAGGTGCCCGCGTATACGGCCCCCGTGTGTCACCCGTGAAGAAACGGTGTCCCCGCGGGGCGAGATCGGGAAGCGTACCAGCGTTCGTACGGGGTCTCGAACGCCGTATGGCCTGCCGAACTCGATTCCGTAACACGGGGAAAACCTGAAAGCGGTTCAACGCGGGAACAATCCAGCCAGCATCCGCACACCAGCACCGCCGGGTACGAGGAGTCTCGCCATGTCCGAAACGCAGCAGGTGACCGACCTGCCAAGTGCCGTGCCCCCAGGGGGGAACGGCATCGACCGGTTCTTCAAGATCTCGGCCCGGGGCTCCACCTTCGGCCGGGAGATACGCGGCGGCTTCGCCACGTTCTTCACCATGGCCTACATCCTTGTCCTGAACCCCATCATCCTGGGCAGCGCCAAGGACAAGTTCGGGCACCAGCTCGACCACGTCCAACTCACCACCGCCACCGCGCTGGTGGCCGCGGTGATGACGGTCGTCATGGGCGTCGGCGGCAACCTCCCGCTCGCGCTCGCCGCGGGCCTCGGCCTCAACGCGGTCGTCGCCTTCCAGATCGCCCCGCTGATGAGCTGGGACGACGCGATGGGCCTGGTCGTCCTCGAAGGTCTGCTGATCTGTGTGCTGGTGGTGACGGGTCTGCGCGAGGCCGTCATGCACGCGATCCCGCAGCCGCTCAAGCAGGCCATCAGCGTCGGTATCGGCCTGTTCATCGCGTTCATCGGCTTCGTCGACGCCGGCTTCGTCAGCCGTGTCCCGGACGTCGCGGGCACCACCGTGCCGGTGCAGCTGGGCGGCACCGGCACGCTGACCGGCTGGCCGGTCCTGGTCTTCTGCCTCGGCGTCCTGCTCACCATCGGGCTGCTCGCGCGCAGGGTCAGGGGCGCCATCCTGATCAGCATCGTGACGATGACGATCGTGGCGATCGTCATCAACTCCGTCGCCGACGTCAAGAACTGGGGACTGACCGTACCGAAGGTCCCCGACGACGTCGTGGCCTCCCCGGACTTCGGCCTGCTCGGCCACTTCAGCCTGTTCGGCGCCTTCGGCGAGACCGGCGCGATCACCGTCGTCCTGCTGGTCTTCACCCTCGTCCTGTCGGACTTCTTCGACACCATGGGCACGGTCGTCGGCATCAGCGCCGAGGCGGGCCTGCTCGACGAGGAGGGCAAGGTGCCGGATCTCGGCCGCGTGCTGCTCATCGACGGCGCGGCGGCGGTCGCGGGCGGCGCCGCCTCCGCCTCCTCCGCGACCTCGTACATCGAGTCGGCGGCGGGCGTCGGCGAGGGCTCACGCACCGGCTTCTCGAACCTGGTCACGGGCGGGCTGTTCGCGTTCGCCCTCTTCCTGACCCCGCTGCTGACGATCGTGCCGATGCAGGCGGCGGCCCCGGCCCTCGTCGCGGTCGGCTTCCTGATGATGACCCAGGTCAAGCACATCGACTGGGACAGGTACGAGATCGCCATCCCCGCGTTCCTGACGATCGCCGTGATGCCGTTCACCTACTCCATCACCAACGGCATCGGCGCCGGCTTCCTCGCCTATGTGCTGATCAAGGCGGTGCTCGGCAAGGCGAAGGAGATCCACTGGCTGCTGTGGGCGACCTCCGCGCTGTTCCTGGTGTACTTCGCGATCGACCCGGTCGAGCAGATCCTCGGCGTGAAGTAGTCCGAGGTGTGCGAAGGGCCGCCCTCCAGGGGAGCGAGGGCGGCCCTTCCGTCTGTGCGCGGCGGTGTCAGTTCTTCAGTGCCGCCCGCATCATCGCCTTCGCGACCGGCGCCGCCAGCCCGTTGCCGCTGACCTCGGAGCGGGCCGCGCCGGACTGCTCCACCATGACCGCGACGGCGACCTCCTTGCTGCTGGAGTCGGACTTCGCGTACGAGGTGAACCAGGCGTACGGCGTCTTGCTGTTGTTCTCGCCGTGCTGGGCCGTGCCCGTCTTGCCGCCCACGGTCGCGCCGGGGATCCGCGCGTTGGTGCCGGTGCCTTCCTCGACGACGGTCTGCATCGCGGACCGCAACTGCTCGGCGGTCGACGAGCCGACGATCTCCTTGGTCTCCGTGCTGTCGTCGTAGTCCTTCAGCACCGTGCCGTCGGCGTCGCTGGTCTGCGACACCATGTGCGGTGAGACCAGCTTGCCGTCGTTCGCTATCGCCGCGGACACCATGGCCATCTGGAGCGGGGTCGCGGTCACATCGAACTGGCCGATGCCCGACAGACCGGTCTGCGCCTTGTCCATGTCCGAGGGATAGACACTCGGGTACGCCCGCACCGGCACGTCCTGCGACGTGTCGTTGAAGCCGAACTTCTCCGCCATCGCCCTGACCTTGTCCTGGCCCAGGTCGACGGCCATCTTCGCGAAGACGTTGTTGCACGAGTACTGGAGCGCGACACGGATCGAGGCGTTCTCGCAGGGCGCCGAGGCGTTCTCGTTCGCCAGGACCTGGGTCGTGCCCGGCAGCGTGTACGGGTTCGGACTGTCCGTGTCCTTGTCCACCGACGAGTAGAGCCCGTCCTCCAGGGCGGCGGCCGCGACGACCAGCTTGAAGGTCGAACCCGGCGGCAGCGGCTGGCGCAGTGCCCGGTTCGTCATCGGCTTGTCGGCGTCCTCGGTCAGCTTCTTCCACGCGGCGGAGTTGCCGGCGCTGAACGTCGAGGGGTCGTACGACGGGGTGGAGACGGCCGCGAGGATCTTGCCGGTCTTCGGATCGATCGCGACGGCGGCACCCTTGTTGTCACCGAGTGCCCGATATGCGGCCTTCTGTACGTCCGGGTCGATCGTGGTGACCACGTCGCCCGGGTCGGCGCGCTTGTTGGTGATCGTGTCGAGCGGGTTCTTCAGCTGGTTGTCCGTGCCGTCGAGCAGGTTCTGGTAGATGCCTTCGAGCTGGGTCGCCCCGAACACCTGCGAGCTGTAGCCCGTCACGGCCGCGTACAGACTGCCGTCCGTGTACGTCCGCTTGTACGCGAGGTCGCTGCCCTTCGTCCGTGCGGAACCGGTGATCGCGTCGCCGGCCACGATGATGTTCCCGAGCGGGTTCGCGTACAGCTCGATCGCGTTCCGCCGGTTGTCCTTGTTGTCCGCGAGTGCCTTGCCGTCGTAGAACTGCACCCAGGTGGCCCTGACCAGCAGGGCCAGCACGAGCAGCAGTGTGAAGACGGCGGCACGCCTGATCGTCTTGTTCATCCCGCTCAGAAGGACGAGCGGGACGGGGTCGATCGTTCCCTTCCGCCCGGTTTTCTCATGTGCCGTTCATGAAGCCGGGCGCACGCGCGTGTGCCGTTCGTGAAGCCGGGCGCACGCGCGGTCACAGCCTGCGCGTCGCCAGTGTCAGCCGGTCCCGCGCGTCGAACAGCGCGTCCTTCACCATCTGCTCGTGCGCCGGGGTCAGCCGCGCCACCGGCACCGAGCAGCTGATCGCGTCGCGGGCCGGGGTGCGGTACGGGATCGCCACGCCGAAGCAGCGCAGGCCCAGCGTGTTCTCCTCGCGGTCCACCGCGAAGCCCTGGTCGCGGACCTGGCGCAGCTCCTCGATGAGCTTCTCGCGGTCCGTGATCGTGTGCTCGGTGAGGGCCGGGAGCGTCTCCGGGAGCATCTTGCGGACCTGCTCGTCGGTGTGCGTGGCCAGCAGCGCCTTGCCGAGCGAGGTGGAGTGCGCGGGCAGGCGGCGGCCCACCCGGGTGAACGGGCGCAGATAGTGCTGCGACTGGCGCGTGGCCAGGTAGACGACGTTCGTGCCGTCCAGGCGCGCCAGGTGGATCGTCTCCGTCGTGTCGTCGGAGAGGCGGTCCAGCGTCGGACGCGCCGCCGCGACGACCTCGTCGCCGTCGATGTACGACGTGCCGACCAGCAGCGCCCGTACGCCGATGCCGTACCGCGTGCCCGTCGCGTCCGTCTCCACCCAGCCCAGCTCCACGAGCGTGCGCAGCAGCATGTACAGGCTCGACTTGGGGTAGCCCACCGCCTCCTGCACGGCGGCCAGGGAGTGCATGCCGGGGCGTCCGGCGAAGTACTCGAGCAACTCAACCGTCCGTACCGCGGACTTGACCTGCGCCCCGCCGCCCGTCTCGCCTGCCGACATCGCCCTTGACCCCTTCGTTGGACGGGAAATAGTCTCGCATCAATTCATCATCCGAGACAGCGTTCAGTATATCGAACGTCTCCGCTGGATGACGTAAGAACTGCGGCATGAACATCTGGAGGGACCCGCGGTGGCAGCAGCACCAGTCTGGAGTGTCGACCCCCGAACCGGGAAGCAGCGTGAACAGGTTGCGGTGGAGGCCACGGCCCAGGAGGTGGACCAGGTGGTCCGCGCCGCACACGCCGCGCGCCCGTCCCTCGCCGACCGCACCGTCCGCGCCGCGTTCCTGCGCACCGCCGCGGACCAGCTGGAGGCCGCCAAGGACCAGCTCGTCGAGGCCGCCGACGCGGAGACCGCGCTCGGCCCGGTCCGGCTCACCGGTGAACTCGCCCGCACCTGCTACCAGCTGCGCGCGTTCGCGGACATCGTCGACGAGGGCGCCTTCCTCGACATCGTGATCAACCACCCGGACGACACCGCGACCCCGCCGATCCCCGACCTGCGCCGCTACAAGGTGCCGCTCGGCGTCGTCGCCGTCTACGCCGCCTCCAACTTCCCCTTCGCCTTCTCGGTCCCCGGCGGCGACACGGCGAGCGCGCTCGCGGCCGGCTGCCCGGTCGTCGTCAAGGCCCACCCCGACCACCCGGGGCTGTCCGAGCTGGTCGCGTCCGTCCTGCGCCGGGCCGCCGCCGAGCACGGCATCCCGGCCGGTGTCCTCGGCCTCCTGCACGGCTTCGAGGCGGGCGTCGAGCTGGTCAAGCACCCGCTGGTCGCCGCGGCCGGCTTCACCGGTTCCGTACGCGGCGGCCGGGCCCTCTTCGACGCGGCGGCGGCGCGCCCCACGCCGATCCCCTTCCACGGCGAGCTCGGCTCCCTGAACCCGGTGGTGATCACCGAGGCGGCGGCGGCCGAGCGGGCCGAGGCGATCGGCGCGGGGCTCGCGGGTTCGATGACGCTGGGCGTCGGCCAGTTCTGCGTCAAGCCGGGCCTGGTCCTCGCGCCCGCGGGAGCGGCGGGCGACCGCCTGGTGAAGTCCCTCACGGACGCCGTCAGCGACACCGACGCCGGGGTCCTCCTGGACCACCGCATGCGCGACAACTTCATCGCCGGTGTCGCCGAGCGCGCCGGACTCCCCGGCGTGGAGGCCCCCGTGACGCCGGGCTCGGGCGGCGAGCACTCGGTGAGCCCGGGCTTCCTGACGGTGCCGGCCGAGAAGCTGGCGGCACCGGGCGCGCACGACCTGCTCCTGGAGGAGTGCTTCGGTCCGCTGACGGTCGTCGTCCGCTACGAGGACGACGCCGAGGCGGGCGCGGTGCTGTCCCGGCTGCCGGGCAACCTCACGGCGACGGTCCATCTCTCCGAAGAGGAGTCGGCGGGCGAGGGCCGCGGCGCGGAGATCCTGGCGGAACTGACGCCGCTCGCGGGGCGCGTGCTGGTCAACGGCTGGCCGACGGGGGTCGCGGTGGCCCCGGCCCAGCACCACGGCGGTCCGTACCCGGCGACGACGTCCACGTCGACTTCGGTGGGCGGGACGGCGATCGAGCGGTGGCTGCGGCCGGTGGCGTACCAGGGGGTGCCGGAGGCGCTGCTGCCGGTGGAGCTCCGCGACGGGAATCAGCTGGGGTTGCCGCGACGCATTGACGGCCGTCCGGAACGCTGAGAGCTCTTCGCGAAGCGCCGTTGGGCGTGGGGGCGTTCGCGGACTGCGGGTCCGTTGTGGCTGGTCGCGCCCACGCGGCGGAGCCGCACGAGCACAGCCCCGCGCCCCTTTCAGGGGCGCTTCAGTGGGCCTGGGACAATCATCGGATGGACGTGGAACTTCCCGAACTCCCTTTCCCCCTGCGCACTTACGGGCCGGACGGTAACTGGTCCTACGAGGACGGTGTGCTCACCGGCTGGGCGGGCGCACGTCAGGACCGTTTCGTGCCGCCCACCGGTGAGGCACTCGACCCCGCCGCCGACGCGCCCCGGCTGCTGGGGGCGCCGGAGGGCGACTTCCAGCTGATCGCCCGGGTCACGGTGGGCTTCGCCGCCTCCTTCGACGCGGGAGTGCTCTACGTGCACGTGGGCGAGCGGGCCTGGGCGAAGCTCTGCCTGGAGTACTCCCCGGACGTGCCCACGGTCTGCACGGTCGTCACCCGTGGACACTCCGACGACGCGAACTCCTTCACCGTGGAGGGCAGTTCGGTCTGGCTGCGGATCAGCCGCACGGGCCGGGCCTTCGCCTTCCACGCCTCCCGCGACGGCGAGCACTGGACGTTCGTCCGCCTCTTCACGCTCGCCGACGAGGGACCGGCCTCGGCGGCACTGGTCGGCTTCATGGCGCAGTCCCCGGTCGGCGAGGGCTGCGTGGTCACCTTCGACCACCTCGCCTACCGGGACTCCTGGCCGCAGGGGCTAAGAGACGGCAGCTGAGCCGCGCAGCCGGAAGGTCGCCGTCGCGGTCAGGGCGAGCAGGGCGGCGGCGAGCGCGAGACTCACCCGGAGGCCCGAGCCGAAGCCGCCGGAGACCAGGGAGCCGAACGCCGCGATGGCCAGGCCGCCGGCCACCTGGCGGGCCGAGTTGAGGACGCCGGCCGCCAGCCCCGCCCGGTCCGCGGGCACCGCGTCCATCATCGTCGCCGTCAGCGGCGGGATGGTGAGCGCGCAGCCCAGGGCCATCGGGACGAGCAGTACGGCCACCAGCGCCGGGGGAGTCGACGCGTCGACGAACAGCAGGACCAGCAGGCCCGCTGCCGCCAGCGACTGCCCCAGCAGCATCGGCAGCCGGGCTCCGTAGCGGCCCGACAGCTTCCCCGCCGCGATGTTCGTCACCGCGATCAGCCCCGTCATCGGCAGGAACATCAGCCCCGCGGACAGCGCGGACCGCCCCTGCGCCTGCTGGAAGAAGAGCGAGAACAGGAACACCACCCCGTAGAAGGCCACGCTGCACGCCGCGCCGGCGGCGACCGCCACCGACACCGTCCGGCTGCGGAACAGACCGAGCGGGACGACCGGGTACGCCTGCCGGGCCTCGATCCGGACGAAGAGGACGGCCGCCGTCACCGCCACGGCCAGCGCGATCAGCCCCCCGGCGCCGCCCTCGATCACCGCGAACGTCAGCGCCGTGAGCGCCACGACCGCCGTCAGCTGGCCCGGCAGATCCAACGGCGCGGGCCGGCGCTCCGAGCGCGGCGCCCGCAGCAGGAGGACGAGCGCCAGCGCACCCAGGGGCAGGTTGATGAAGAAGATGCCCCGCCAGTCCCACGCCGTCGTCAGCGCGCCGCCCGCCACCGGACCCAGCGCCACCGCCACCGAGCCGCCCGCCGCCCACAGCGCCACCGCTCGCGCCCGGCGTGCCGCGTCCGGGTACGCCTGCCGCACCAGCGCCAGCGAGGCCGGCAGCACCACGGCCGCCGCCACCCCCTGCGCCACCCGGGCGCCGATCAGCACCGGCAGGCCGGGCGCGAGCCCGCACGCCGCCGAGGCCAGGGTGAACACGGCGATCCCGATCCCGTAGGCCCGGCTCGCCCCGGCCCGGTCCGCGAACGCTCCGGTGGACAGCATCAGCGCCGCGAAGGCGAGGGTGTACGCGTCCACGACCCACTGGAGCCCGGACATCCCGCCCCCGAACGCCGAGCCGATCGACGGAAGGGCCACGTTCACGACGGACGCGTCGAGGGTGATCAGCGCGAAGCCGAGGAGTGCGGCGGCGAGGGTGAGCGAGGGAGAGGTGTGGTGCTCCAACTCGCTTGTGGCAGAGGTGAGTCGGGGGTCCGTCGGGGGAGTTTCCGTGGTCGGGTTCGTAGCCATGCCCTCCATGCTGCTGATCTCCGGCGGCGTACAGTAGTGGCCGGAATGACATATGACCGGAGGTTCTGGCCATGGCCCGATCCACGTCCCCGGCCCGGGGTGTCCGCCGGATCGCCGTCGTCGCGGCGTCCCCCGTCTCGATGTTCAACCTCGCCATCCCCGAGCTGCTGTTCGAGAAGGTCGAGATCGACGGCGCTCCGGGCTACGAGGTGACCATCTGCGCCCCGGAGCCGGGCCCGGTGCCCACCACCGGCGGCCTCGACCTGTACGTCCGGCACGGGCTCGACGCCGTACGGGACGCGGACACGGTGCTCGTCGCGGGCACCGGGCTGCGCTACACGCCCGACCCGCGCACGGTGGACGCCGTCCGCGAGGCCGCCGCCGACGGCAAGCGGATCGCGTCCATCTGCAGCGGCGCCTTCGCACTCGCCGAGGCGGGGCTGCTCGCGGGCCGCCGGGCCACCACCTACTGGGGACAGGCCGAGGAACTGCGCAAGCGGTACCCGTCCGTCGACCTCAAGGGCGATGTCCTGTACGTGCAGGACGGCCCGATCATGACCTCCTCCGGGTACGCCGCCGGAATCGACCTGTGCCTCCACATCATCCGCACCGACTACGGCGCCGCCGCCGCGAACCGGGTGGCCCGGCTCGCCCTCGTCGCGCCCGTGCGCCCCGGCGGCCAGACCCAGTTCACCCAGACCCCGCTGCCGCCCGAGCGCGGCACCGCCTGCGCCGACACCCGCGGCTGGGCCATGCGTCACCTCGACAGTCCGCTCACGCTCACCGACCTGGCCCGGCACGCGGGCGTCAGCGTGCGTACCCTCACCCGGCGCTTCCACGCGGAGAGCGGGGTCAGCCCCCTTCAGTGGCTGCTCCACCAGCGCATCGAGCGGGCCAAGGAACTCCTGGAGACGACCACGCTCCCGATGGACCAGGTGGCCCGCGCCTCGGGCCTGGGCACCGCCGACTCGCTCCGCGGCCATCTGGTGCGCCGCACGGGACTGACCCCGAGCGCCTACCGCACCCAGTTCAGCCGCCTGGGAAGCGGACCGGGACCGGGAATGGAACAAGCCGCTTGAACGTTCACGCAAGCGGCGGAGGGAGGCTCCGTCACCCTTCCGACCTGGAGAGAAGCCGAAGAATGCGCGTCGAGATCTGGAGCGACATCGCCTGCCCCTGGTGCTACGTGGGCAAGGCCCGCTTCGAGAAGGCGCTCGAAGCCTTTCCGCACCGCGACGACGTCGAGGTGGTGCACCGCTCCTTCGAGCTCGACCCGAACCGCGCCAAGGGCGACATCCAGCCCGTCCTCACGATGCTGACCAAGAAGTACGGCATGAGCGAGGCGCAGGCCCAGGCCGGCGAGGACAACCTGGGCGCGCAGGCCGCCGCCGAGGGACTGGACTACCGCACCCGGGACCGCGACCACGGCAACACCTTCGACATGCACCGCCTGCTGCACTTCGCCAAGGAGCAGGGCAGGCAGGACGAGCTGATCGGGCTCCTGTACCGGGCGAACTTCGCCGAGGAGCGCTCCGTCTTCGACGACGACGAGCGGCTCGTCGAGCTGGCCGTCGCCGCCGGTCTCGACGCGGAGGCCGCCCGCACGGTCCTCGCCGACCCGGCCGCGTACGCCGACGAGGTCCGCGCCGACGAGCGGGAGGCCGCGGAGCTGGGGGCGAGCGGTGTCCCCTTCTTCGTCCTCGACCGCGCCTACGGTGTCTCCGGCGCCCAGCCCGCAGAGGTCTTCGCCCAGGCCCTGAAGCAGGCGTGGGGGGACCGGCCGCCGCTCACGCTCATCCAGGACAGTGGTGACGCCCAGGCGTGCGGTCCCGACGGCTGCGCCGTGCCGCAGGGCTGAGGACCCCGGGAAACCGCAGGTCGGAGCGGACCTGTAAGCGATCCTTGGGGGAACCACGTAAAACTCCGCAATGGACGGGGGGTTCGCGGGGCCGCAGAGTGGTCCCATGGAGACCTTCGAGCCCCTCGTCCGTGCCGAGTTCGCCCCGAAGAACACCTACCTGAACACCGCGAGCACCGGCCTCGTACCGGCCCGCACAGTGGCGGCCATGCGCGTCGCCGTGGAGTCGGCCGCCGCCGGGCAGCCGACCGACATGTTCGCGGACGTCGAGGCGGCACGCGCCTCCTTCGCCCGGCTGACCGGGGTACCCGTCCGCCGGGTGGCGGCCGGGGCCTCGGTCGCGGTCTACAGCGGGCTGATCGCCGCCTCGCTGCCGGAGGGCGCCGAAGTCCTCACCGCCGAGGCCGACTTCAGCTCCGTCGTGAACCCCTTCCACATCCGCCGCGACCTCAAGGTGCGCGCCGTCCCGCTGGAGGGCCTCGCCGAGTCGGTGCGCCCCGGCACGGCGCTCGTCGCGGTCAGCGCCGCCCAGTCCGCCGACGGCCGGGTCGCCGACCTGCCGGCCGTCCGCGCGGCCGCCCGCGCGCACGGCGCCCGTACGTACATCGACGCATCCCAGGCCACCGGCTGGCTGCAGATCGACGCGGACGCCTACGACTACGTCTCCTCCGTCGCCTTCAAGTGGCTCGTCTGTCCGCGCGGCGTGGCCTTCCTGGTCGTCCCGGAGGACCTCGGCGGCCTCACCCCGCTGTTCGCCGGCTGGGTCGCGGGACAGGCGCCGTGGGACAGCTGTTACGGGCCCGTCGAGGAACTCGCCCACTCCGCACGGCGGTTCGACGAGAGCCCCGCCCTCTTCTCGTACGCGGGCGCCCGCCACTCCCTCGCGCTGATCGAGGAACTGGGCGTGGAGAACGTACGGGCCCATGACCTCGCACTCGCCGACCGCTTCCGTACCGGCCTCGCGTCCCTCGGCCACGAACCGGTCCCCGCACCACACGCGCCGATCGTGTCCGTGCCCGGCCTCGGCGACCGGCAGCCGGCCCTCAGCCGCGCCGGAGTCGAAGTCTCCGACCGCGCGGGCAACCTGAGGGCGGCCTTCCACCTCTACAACACGCCCGCCGACGTCGACCGGCTCCTTGATGTCCTGTCGGGCCTGTCCGGCCGCCCCCTGGCGTAGCGCCCCCGGGGACGCCAGGAAGGCACCACGAGGCGGTGGTGCCCGTGGAGTCGACGGCCGACACAGCCGCAGGACCGCCCGCCGACGCGGAACTGCGTCGGCGGCTGGTGTACGGGGACGAGTCCGCGCTGGGCGAGGCGTACGCCGCGTACGGGGCGCTCGTCCGGCGGGTGGCCCGGCGCGTCACCCGCAGCCCGGCCGCCGCCGAGGACGTGGCGCAGGAGGTCTTCGCCCAGCTGTGGAGCAGGCCGTACGCGTTCGACGCGCGCCGCGGCTCGCTGCGCACCTGGCTGTCCGGGGGACACGGGAGCCGCGGCCGGCGTACTGGCGCGGGCGGCTTCGCTGGGCTGGCTGTAGAGCCTGGCTGCAGACACAGCACGGCCCGGGTTCTCCCGCCCCATGGGAGAACCCGGGCCGTGCCGGGCGGCGGTCACCGCACCGGCGTGAAGTCCCGCGCCCCGATGAACTCCGGACGCCGTACCGGCGCCGAGAACGGCTCCACCGCCGTGTTCTCCACGCTGTTGAACACGATGAACACATTGCTGCGCGGGAAGGGTGTGATGTTGTCCCCGGAGCCGTGCAGGCAGTTGCAGTCGAACCAGGTCGCCGAACCGGCCCGGCCCGTGAAGAGCCGGATGCCGTGCCGGTCCGCGAACTTGGTCAGCGCCTCGTCGGAGGGCGTGCCCGCGTCCTGCATCTGGAGCGACTTCTTGTAGTTGTCCTTCGGGGTGGCCCCGGCACACCCGAGGAACGTCTTGTGCGACCCCGGCATGATCATGAGGCCGCCGTTGGTGTCGTAGTTCTCGGTCAGCGCGATCGAGACGGACACCGTGCGCATGTTGGGCAGGCCGTCCTCGGCGTGCCAGGTCTCGAAGTCCGAGTGCCAGTAGAAGCCGCTGGCCCCGAAGCCGGGCTTGACGTTGATCCGGGACTGGTGGACGTACACGTCCGAGCCGAGGATCTGCCGTGCCCGCCCCACCACGCGCTCGTCGCGCACGAGCTGGGCGAAGATCTCGCTGATCTTGTGCACCTCGAAGACCGACCGGATCTCCTGCGACTGCGGTTCCACGATGGAGCGCTCGTCGGCGCGCACCGCGGGGTCGTGGATCAGGCGTTCCAACTCGGCGTGGTAGAGCGCGACTTCGTCATCACCGATGAGCTGCGGGACGGCGAGGAAGCCGTCGTGCTCGTACGACTGGAGGTCGGCCGCCGTGATGGGGCCCGGTGTGTCCGGCGTGCCCCACAGGACCGGGTCCTGGCGGGGGACCGACACCTCGGCGGCGCCGCGGCTCGGGTACAGGTCGGTGATCGTGGTCATGGGGCTCAGACCTCCTCGGGTTCGGTCAGCAGCGGGTAGACGCCGTTCTCGTCGTGGTCCTCCCGTCCGGTGACGGGAGGGTTGAAGACGCAGACGCACCGGAAGTCGGTCTTGGGGCGCATGGTGTGGCGCTCGTGGCCGTCCAGCAGGTACATCGTCCCCGGCGTGATCCAGTGCTTCTCGCCGGTCTCGTCATCGGTCAGTTCGGCCTCGCCCTCCACGCAGAGCACGGCCTCGATGTGGTTCGCGTACCACATCGACGTCTCGGTACCCGCGTACAGGACGGTCTCGTGCAGCGAGAAGCCGACCTTCTCCTTGGCGAGGACGATGCGCTTGCTCTCCCAGGTGCCGGACGCGGCCTTCACATGCCGGTCGGTGCCTTCGATGTCCTTGAACGAACGGACTATCACGGTGGTGCGATGCCTCTCTCTCGTGCTCTCGGGTGTGGTGCGGGTCTCTGGTGCCGGTCAGGCGGTTTCCCGTACGGCGCGGGCGAGGGTACGCAGCCCCTCGTCGAGCTCCTCGGGCGTGATCGTCAGGGCCGGAAGCAGCTTGACGACCTCGCTCTCCGGGCCCGACGTCTCGATGAGCAGCCCGAGCTCGAAGGCGCGCTGTGCGATGCGCCCGGCGCGGTCCTTGTCCTTGAACTCGATGCCCCAGACGAGGCCCCGCCCGCGGTACTCCTTGACGTCGGCGAGGTTCTCCTCGGTGATGGAGATCAGCGCCTGCTCGACCTGCTCACCGCGGGCGAGGGTCTGCTTCTCCATGGCGGATCCGTCGGCCCAGTACGTCTGGAGGGCCGCGGCGGCCGTGACGAACGCGGGGTTGTTGCCGCGGAACGTGCCGTTGTGCTCGCCCGGCTCCCAGATGTCCAGCTCGGGCTTGAACAGGCACAGGGACATGGGGAGCCCGTACCCGCTGATGGACTTGGAAACCGTGACGATGTCCGGTGTGACGCCCGCCTCCTCGAAGGAGAAGAACGCGCCCGTACGGCCGCAGCCCATCTGGATGTCGTCGACGATGAGCAGCATGTCCTGCCGCTTGCACAGCTCGGCCAGGGCGCGCAGCCACTCGGGACGCGCGACGTTGATGCCGCCCTCGCCCTGCACGGTCTCGACGATCACGGCCGCGGGCTTGTTGAGGCCGGAGCCCTGGTCCTCCAGGAGCCGCTCGAACCAGAGGAAGTCCGGGACCTTGCCGTCGAAGTAGTTGTCGAACGGCATGGGCGTGCCGTGCACGAGGGGTATCCCGGCGCCGGCGCGCTTGAAGGCGTTGCCGGTCACGGCGAGCGAGCCCAGCGACATGCCGTGGAAGGCGTTGGTGAAGGACACGATGGCCTCGCGCCCCTTCACCTTCCGCGCCAGCTTGAGCGCGGACTCCACGGCGTTGGTGCCCGTCGGGCCCGGGAACATGACCTTGTACGGCAGGTCACGCGGGCGCAGGATCAGGTTCTGGAAGGACTCCAGGAAGGCGCGCTTGGCGGCCGTCGACATGTCGAGCCCGTGCGTGACGCCGTCCCGCTCCAGATAGTCGATCAACGCCCGTTTGAGTACGGGGTTGTTGTGGCCGTAGTTGAGTGAGCCGGCGCCGGCGAAGAAGTCCAGGTACGCGTGGCCGTCCTCGTCGTACATGCGGCTGCCCTGCGCCCGGTCGAAGACGGTGGGCCAGCCGCGGCAGTAGCTGCGCACCTCCGACTCGACGGTCTCGAAGACGCTCAGGTCGGGCTGGGTGATGGTCACGGCGAAATCGCTCCTCGGTGCGTGGGGGGTCAGTGGGAGAGGGGGCCGATGCGGTACAGGACCTCGGGGTCGTGCGGGGCGTCGGGGAACAGCCCTGCCTCGAACAGGACCTCACGCTCGAGGTCCGCGCCGTGGCGCTGCGCATACGAGGTGAACAGGCGTTCGGAGGCGGTGTTGCCGGGGGAGATCGTCGTCTCGATGCCGGTCACCCCGTACTCGTCCGTGACGCGTGCGGTCAGTCCGTCGAGCATGCGCGCGGCCAGCCCGCGCCCGCGGTACGCCGCGTCGACGGCCACCTGCCAGACGAGGAGGGTGTGCGGGCGCTCGGGCCGCACGTACGCGGTGATGAAGCCGACGGGCGTCCCGTCGGCGGCTCGTGCCACCGCCGTGGTGCCGGCGAAGTCACGGCACCACAGCAGATAGCTGTACGAGGAGTTCAGGTCGAGGGTCTTGGAGTCCTTGGCGATGCGCCAGAGTGCGGACCCGTCCGCCACGTCCGGGCGGTCGATCCGCAGTCCCTCGGGCATTTCCAGGAATTCCGCTTGCAGGTCTGCGTGTGCGGCGGTCATGCCGACTGAATTTACCGAGGGAAATTCGAAATTGCATCGTCGGATGGGGTTACGAAATGAGCCGTCATGTGTTATCACGCGGGCGCGGGTGATCGCGCAAGACGGCGTCGATAACCCCCATTTTGTCCGGAAAATACGGGAGGAAAGGGGTGCGATGTGGAGTCGATCACAAGTGGACGACCCGTGCGGGACCTGCCCGAATTAAGCCGGTTGGTGTTCGCGAAATCTTTGCGTTTAGCACGAAAGAAAGCGGGCAGAAGAATGCGGGAAGCTGTTCTGAATTAATAACGGGATAAGTGTGTGGGGAATCTCTGCAATTCACGGCGAGAAGCGATGGAAAGTGCCGGGGGAAGTGGCGGGAGGGGTCAGGCCCAGGCCTCGGCCACCGCGCGCCGGGCCCCCTCCAGGTCCACCGGCACGCCGAACTCGGCCAGCGCGGCCCCCAGCGCACCCAGGCAGGACTGCACCACACCCCGCGTCGCGCCGGGTCCGTAGTGGTTGACCCGGACCATCTCGCGGGCGAGCGCGCCCCCGCCCGCGACGAGCGGCAGCACCGGATCCGAGGCCAGCGCCTTGGCGACCAGCTCCGAGGCGTCGATCCCGGCCGGCGTCCGCAGCGTCGTGGCGACGGGCGCCGCGTCCGCGGCCTCGTGCACATACGGTTCGAGCCCGCCACCCAGGGCGACCGCCCCGGCCCGCGTGGCCGCCGCGGCCGAGGCGTGCCGGGCCATCACGGCCTCCAGCCCCTCGGCCTCGATCCGCTCCACGCACGCCTCGAGCGCCAGCATCTCCAGCTGCGCCGGCGCGTGCAGCAGCGCCTTGCGGCCGCCGTCGACCCACCGCTCCTTCCAGTCCAGGAGCGACAGGTACGACCGCCGGGGCGCCGCCGGGTTGGCCGCCATCCGCGCCCACGCCCGCTCGCTCACCGACACCGCCGACACCCCGGCCGGCCCGCCCATCGCCTTCTGCGCCCCGATCACGCACAGGTCGACGCCCCACGCGTCCGGCAGCACCGGCTCGGCGCCGATCGACGCGACGGCGTCCAGATAGAACAGCGCACCGTGCTCCCGTACGGCCGCGCCGATCTCCGCGACCGGATTCGTGTTGCCCGTGGCCGCCTCCGCGTGCACCAGCGACACGAAGTCGATCTCCGGGTGCGCCGCGAACGCCTCCCGGATCCGCGCGGCCGTCACCGCCGTGTGGAACGGCACGGCCAGATCGATCACCGTCGCGCCGCAGTCCCGCAGCCAGTTCCCGAAGGTCTGGCCGTAGGGGCCGGTGATGACGTTGAGCGCGGTCGTGCCGGGGCCCGCGGCCGCGCGAATGGCACCCTCCAGCGGGAGCAGCGCCTCGCCCTGCATGATCACGACGTCCTGCTCGGTGGCGAGCAGCCGGGCCACCCGGTCCTCGATCGAGGCGAAGTGCGCGGCGCTCAGGGGTGCCAGGTCCAGGAAGGGGTGGGTCACGGCGATGCTCTCTTCGCTCACGGGTTCCATTACGCGAGATCGAGGGTATCCGCCGGGTGCTCCGCCGATCCCGCCGCCGCGGCCTCGGTCATACGGTCCGGATGCCCTGCCGAGGCAGGACATCTGAGGCCATACGGCCCAACAGCCATGGGATTGATTTGAGTGAGTCAAACCTTTCCTTATAATCGGAACCCACAGTTCCCTCATAGGAGGTCCCCCGTGAAGACGGTCCTCGGACGCCGGTCCCGCATTCTGGCCGCCACCACCGCGACGGCCGGGCTGCTGCTCGTGGCCGGCTGCTCCTCGGACAACGGGGGAGGCAAGACCACCGTGAAGGGCGTCCCGCTCGTCAAGGCGGGGCAGATCACCACCTGTACCCACCTCCCGTACCCGCCGTTCCAGTCGGAGATCGACGGCAAGGTGCAGGGCTTCGACGTGTCGCTCATCGACCTGGTCGCCAAGGACCTCGGCGTGAAGCAGGCCATCGTCGACACGCCCTTCGAGAACTTCAAGACGGGCGCCTTCCTCAACTCCGGCCAGTGCGACGTCGCCGCGGCCGGCATGACCATCACCGAGGAGCGCAAGAAGAACGTCGACTTCTCCGACCCGTACTTCGAGGCCACCCAGGCCGTGCTGGTCGACAAGAAGAGCGGCGTCGACTCCCTCGCCGACGTGAAGGCCAAGGGCAAGAAGCTCGGCGCCCAGGCGCAGACCACCGGCGAGGAGTACGCGAAGAGCAAGGGCTTCGACGCGGTCTCCTTCGAGTCCTCCGACGCGGTCCTCAACGGCCTGCGCACCGGCCAGGTCCAGGCCGTCATCATCGACTACCCGGTGGTCCAGGGCTGGCTGAAGGACAAGGCCAACGCCGACGCCTTCAAGGTCGTCGACAACCTCAACACCGGTGAGGAGTACGGCTTCACGGTGAAGAAGGGCAACACCAAGCTCCTCGCCGAGATCAACAAAACAATCAAGCAGGCGAAGGCCGACGGCACGTACAAGAAGATCTACGAGAAGTGGATCGGCCCGTACACCGCGTCCGCGGCCACCGCCTCCCCGTCCGCCTCATGAGTGATGCCGACGCACAGCTCCAGCCCCGCAGGTCCGGTCTGAGCAGACGGCAGAAGCGTGCCGTCTCGCGCGGCGTGCAGTACGTCGTCTTCGTCGCGGCCGTCATCGCCTTCGCGGTGCTGGCCGACTGGGGACAGCTGAAGAACCAGTTCGCGCAGTGGGACCTGGTCAAGCAGATGTTCCCGGACGTCATCACACTGGCGCTGAAGAACACCGTGCTCTACACGATGTCCGGCTTCGTCGTCGGACTCGTACTCGGCATGGTCATCGCCCTGATGCGGCTGTCCTCGGTGGGCCCCTACCGCTGGCTCGCCGGCATCTACATCGAGATCTTCCGCGGCCTGCCCGCCCTGCTGATCTTCGTCTTCGTGGGCGTCGCCGTGCCGCTGGCGTTCCCGGGTACGGAGATCCCCGGCGGCACCTACGGCAAGGTGGCACTCGCGCTCGGCCTGGTCTCGGCCGCCTACATGGCCGAGACGATCCGCGCGGGCATCCAGGCGGTGCCCAAGGGACAGATGGAGGCCGCCCGTTCACTGGGCTTCTCGCACGCGCGGGCCATGGTCTCGATCATCATCCCGCAGGCGTTCCGCATCGTGATCCCGCCGCTCACCAACGAACTCGTCCTGCTCTTCAAGGACTCCTCGCTGGTGCTGTTCCTCGGCGTCACCCTGGAGGAGCGCGAACTGACGAAGTTCGGCCGCGACCTGGCGAGCCAGACCGCCAACTCCACGCCGATCCTGGTCGCGGGCCTGTGCTATCTGCTGGTCACCGTGCCGCTCGGATTCGTCGTTCGCCGCCTGGAGGCCAAGGCCGGGGAGGCCACCAAGTGAGTACGCCAGAGATCGACGTCCGGGGCCTGCACAAGTCCTTCGGCGACAACGAGGTGCTGCGCGGCATCGACCTGGAGATCGGCTCCGGAGAGGTCGTCTGCGTCATCGGCCCGTCCGGCTCCGGCAAGTCCACCCTGCTGCGCTGCGTGAACCTCCTGGAGGAGCCCACCAAGGGGCAGGTCTTCGTCGCCGGTGCGGAGGTCACGGACCCCGACGTCGACATCGACGCCGTACGCCGCCGTATCGGCATGGTCTTCCAGCAGTTCAACCTCTTCCCGCATCTGTCGGTGACCGACAACCTCACGCTGCCGCAGCGCCGCGTCCTCGGGCGCGACAAGGCGCAGGCGGCCGAGGTGGCCGCCGACAACCTCAGGCGCGTGGGCCTGTCGGAGAAGGCGGAGGCGTACCCCGCCTCCCTCTCCGGCGGCCAGCAGCAGCGCGTGGCGATCGCCCGCGCGCTCGCCATGGGTCCCCAGGTGATGCTGTTCGACGAGCCGACCTCGGCGCTGGACCCCGAGCTCGTCGGCGATGTGCTCGCGGTGATGCGCAGGCTCGCCGACGAGGGCATGACGATGATGGTCGTCACCCACGAGATGACGTTCGCACGCGAGGTCGCCGACCGGGTCGTCTTCATGGACGGCGGCGTGATCGTCGAGGACGGCACGCCCGAGCAGGTCATCGGCAACCCGCGACACGAACGGACCCGGCACTTCCTGTCCCGGCTCCTCGACCCCGCGATGGCGGACGTGGAGGAGGAGATCTCGGACCAGGTGGGGAAGAGCGAGCAGCCGCCGAACTAGGGTGCCGTCCATGAGCGATCACGCGGTGCTGCACGTGAAGGGGCGGGTGCTCGTCGGACCCGACGACGTCCGCGACGAACTCTGGGTGGTCGGCGGGAGAATCGCCTACGCGCCTCCCGCCGGCGCCCGGGACATCCGTACCGTCGAGGGCTGGGCGCTGCCCGGTCTGGTGGACGCGCACTGCCATGTCGGGCTCGACCGGCACGGGCCGGTCCCCGACGACGTCTCCGAGAAGCAGGCGCTCGCCGACCGCGAGGCCGGCACCCTCCTCGTCCGCGACGCGGGCTCCCCGTCCGACACCCGCTGGATCGACGGCCGCGACGACCTCCCGAAGATCATCCGGGCGGGCCGCCACATCGCCCGCACACGGCGCTACATCCGTAACTACGCCCACGAGATCGAGCCCGAGGACCTGGTCGCGTACGTCGCGCAGGAGGCCCGGCGCGGCGACGGCTGGGTGAAGCTGGTGGGCGACTGGATCGACCGCGGCACGGGCGACCTGAGCGCCTGCTGGCCGCCGGACGCCGTCCGGGCCGCGATCGCGGAGGCCCACCGCCTGGGGGCGCGCGTCACCGCGCACTGCTTCGCCGAGGATTCCCTGCGGGACCTGGTCGAGGCGGGCATCGACTGCGTGGAGCACGCGACCGGGCTGACCGAGGACACCATCCCGCTGTTCGCCGAGCGGGGCGTCGCCATCGTACCGACGCTCGTGAACATCGCGCTGTTCCCGCAGTTCGCGGCCGACGGCGAGGCCAAGTTCCCGCGCTGGTCCGCGCATATGCGGCGACTGCACGAGCGGCGCTACGACACCGTGCGCGCGGCGTACGACGCGGGGGTCCCGGTGTACGTCGGGACCGACGCGGGCGGTTCGCTGGCGCACGGACTCGTGGCGGGCGAAGTGGCCGAGCTGGTGACCGCGGGCATCCCGCCCCTCGATGCGCTGTCGGCCACGACGTGGGGTGCGCGGCGGTGGCTGGGGCGCCCCGGACTCGACGAAGGGGCGCCAGCGGACCTCGTCGTGTACGAGGGTGACCCGCGCGCGGACGTCCGTGTGCTCGCGGCGCCGCGGCGGGTCGTGCTGAACGGGCGGGTCATCGGCTAGCCGGGGTCGGGGCTGGGGCCGGGGTCGTGGCCGTGGCCGGACAGGGTCGTGGTGGGCGAGATCCCCTCGCCCACCACGACCCGCCCCCGCCTCACCTCAGCGGTCCGCCAACGTGACCGCCCGGTCCAACGCCTGGAGAAACCGGTTCACCGTCGCCCGGTCCCGCACCGCCAGCCGCAGCCACTCCTCGCCCAGCCCCGGAAACGTGTCCCCCCGACGCACGGCGAAGCCCAGCCCGCGCAAGTGACCCCGCACCGCGGCCGCCCGCGGAAGCCGCACCAGGACGAAAGGACCCTCGGCCGGCTCCGCCACGCACAGCCCGTCGGAGGCGAACTCCCGCAGCCCCGCGACCAGATGCGCCCGGTCCGCCGCGATACGGTGCGCCGCGTGCGCGGCCTCCGCCAGTGCCCGCGGCGACACGCACACCTCCGCCGCCGCCAGCGCGGGCGTGGACACCGGCCACAGCGGCTGCGCCCGCTCCAGCTCGGCGACCGTCTCGGGCGCGGCGAGCACGTAGCCGATGCGCAGCCCCGCCAGCCCCCATGTCTTGGTGAGACTGCGCAGCACCACCAGACCGGGGACGTCCGTCCGCCCGGAGAGCGCCTCCCGCTCACCCGGCACCGCGTCCATGAACGCCTCGTCCACCACCAACGTCCGCCCGGGCCGGGCCAGTTCGGCGATCGACGCGGCCGGGTGCAGTACCGACGTCGGGTTGGTCGGATTGCCGATCACGACCAGATCCGCGTCCTCGGGCACGGCCCCCGCGTCCAGCCGGAAGCCGTCCTCCTCCCGCAGCAGCACCCGGTCCACCGTGTGCCCCGCGTCCCGCAGAGCCGCCTCCGGCTCCGTGAACTGCGGGTGCACGACCACCGGCCGGCGCACCTTCAGAGCCCGCGCGAGCAGCACGAACGCCTCGGCGGCGCCCGCCGTGAGCAGCACCCGCTCCACGGGCAGCGCGTGCCGCTGTGCCACCGCGGCCCGCGCCGCACGCCCGTCCGGGTATGCCGCGAGCCCGCCCAGCGACTCGGCGATCCGCTCGCGCAGCCAGGCCGGGGGCGTGTCGGCCCGCACGTTCACGGCGAGATCGGTGAGCGCCGACCCCTCGTCACGGACCTCGGCGTCACCGTGATGACGAAGGTCGTGCGGGCCGTCGCCCTCAGTGGGCGTGTGAAGGCGCATGACCGTGGTGTCCGTGTCCGTGTGGCCCGTGGTGGTGGTGACCGTCGTCGTCCGGGTGGAAGTGCGGCTGCTGCGGCAGCCCCACCTTGTCCTCGAAGCCGGGCAGCGCGATGCGGTACACGCACGAGTCGCAGTTCATCCGCAGATCGCCCTGCACCGCCTCCCGGTACCGCTCCATCACCAGATCGAGCAACTCCGGCTCCGGACCGATGACATCGGCGGACCGCACCTCGACCTCGGGGTGCGCGGCCGCCCAGCCCTCGGTCTGCTGCCGCACCCGGTCCGGGAGGATGCCGGTGAACAGGAAGTAGGGCAGGACCACGATCCGGCGGGCGCCCAGCTTCACGCACCGGTCGAGACCCGAGGGCACGTCCGGCGCCGCCAGCGACACGAACGCCGTCTCCACGCCCGCGTAACCCCGCCCCTCCCACAGCAGCCGCGCCGCCTTGTGCACCTCGGCGTTGGCATCCGGGTCCGTCGAGCCCCGCCCGACGAGCAGCACGGTCACATCGGCCCGGTCCTGCGGCGTACGGGGGCCGCCGCCGAGCGCGTCGTCGAGCCGCCGCTCCAGGACGTTCAGCAGCGACGGGTGCGGGCCGAGCGGACGGCCGTACGTGTACGAGATCCCCGGGTGCCGCTCCTTCTCGCGGGCCAGAGCCGCCGGGATGTCCCCCTTGGCGTGTCCGGCGGACACCAGCATCAGCGGAACGGCGGCGAACCGGCGCACCCCCCGCTCCACCAGCTCGCCCACCGCCTCGGTGAGCGGGGGCGGGGACAGCTCGATGAAGCCGCCCGCGACGGGCAGTTCGGGGTGGCGGCGGCCCAGTTCGCGGACGAAGTCGCGGAACGCCTCGGCTCCGGCCTCGTCCCGGGTGCCGTGACCGGCGATGAGCAGGGCAGGGGCAGGGGTGGTCACGATTTCTCCTTCGAAGCGGGTGCGGCGAGGTGGTACAGCAGGGCGTTGAGCGCGGCCGCGGCGACCGCCGAACCGCCCTTCATGGACACGTTGCTGACAGCGGGCAGCCCGCTCTCGCGCAACGCGGCCTTCGACTCGGCCGCGCCGACGAACCCGACGGGCAGACCGATGACGAGCGCCGGGGAGGCGTCCAGGGTGAGCAGTTCCTCCAGCGCGGTCGGGGCGCAGCCGATCACCCACAGCGCGCCGGGGCCGACCTCCTCGTACGCGAGCCGGACCGCGTGCGCCGAACGGGTCAGCCCCGGACCGGACCTGGCGTCCTTGAGACGGCAGACCGTCCCGCGCCGGGTGATGCCGGCCGCGACCATCTCCACGTCCACCACCACCGGCGCCCCCGCGTGCAGCGCGGCGTGTGCCCGCTCCAGCGTGCCCTCGTCCATGACGAGGTCCTCGGCGTAGTCGAGATCGGCCGCGGAGTGGATGACCCGCTCCACGACCGCCCGGGTCAGCGGCGGGAAGTGCGAGGTGTCCAGACGGGCGCGCAGCCGCCGGAACGACTCCTGCTCGATGGGGTGGACGACACGGTCCTCGGGTACGAACGCCCGGTTCACTCGGACTCCTCCTGCCAGCGGTAGCCGCGCGGCGTCACCATGCGCCCGGCGATCTCACGGGTCGCCGTGTTCCCCACGGTCACGACCGTCATCATGTCCACCGTCGCCGGATCCAGTCCCGCGAGCGTGGTGAGGCGGCTGGACTCGTCCGTCCGCGAGGCGTTGCGTACGACACCGACGGGCGTCGTCGGCTCCCGGTGTCCGGCGAGGATCGCGAGCGCCTCGGGCAGCTGCCAGCCCCGGCCCCGGCTGCGCGGGTTGTAGAACGTCACCACGATGTCCGCCTCGGCGGCGGCCCGTACCCGCCGCTCGATGACCTCCCACGGCGTGTGCAGGTCGGAAAGGCTGATCGACACATGGTCGTGGCCCAGCGGCGCCCCGAGGATCGCCCCGGCCGCCAGCGCCGCCGTGACGCCCGGCACGCCGACCACGTCGATGTCGTCGGACGCCTCGGCCAGCGCGGGCGACGCCATCGCGTACACACCGGCGTCCCCGCTGCCGATCAGCGCGACGGCGTGCCCGCGCCGGGCCTCGGCCACCGCCGTGCGGGCCCGCTCCTCCTCGGCGCCGAGCCCCGACTCCAGGACCCGGGTACCGGGGCGCAGCAGGTCGCGGATCTGGTCGACGTACTGGTCGAGCCCCACGAGCACGGAGGCGCGGCGGAGTTCGTCCCTGGCGCGGGGCGTGAGCAGATCCCGGGCGCCGGGTCCCAGTCCCACGACGGCGAGGCGCCCGCGGGCCGGCCGCCGTACGACGGCACAGGTCGCCATCGCCGGCTGTGCGGCCGACTTGCGCTTCGGCACGAGGAGTTCACCCCCGCGTACGAGGGCGGCGGCCTCCGCGACGGAGGGCGTACCGACGGCGGCGAGCGGCGCGTCGGACGGGTTCGGCACCTCGACCGCCGCCAGTTCCCCGGCGGAGTACGTCACCAGGGGCACCCCGAGCCGCGCGGCCGCCTCGACGATGCCGGGCTCGTCGGCCTTGGCGTCGACGGTGGCGAGCTCGGCGAGGGACTTCACGGACAGCCCCGCGTCACGCAGGGCGCCTTGGACCAGGCCGAGGACCTCCTCGACGGGTGCGTTCCTGGAGGCCCCGACGCCGACGACGAGGGAGGGCGGCCGGAGCACGACCTCGCGTTCGCCGGGCTCGACGAGACGATCGGTGAGCCGGATCGCGTACCGGCCCTCGGCGGCGACCGGGAGCGGCGGCAGCGGCCAGCTCACCTCCGCGTCCAGCGCCACGGCCTCGCCGTCCAGCAGGGCCCGGGAGACCCCGGAGACATCGCCCTCCACGGGGAAGCCGAGCGTGTCGAGGCCGGGCAGCCCCACGGCGTCCGTCGCCGTCGTCACGACGGGCTCGGCCCCCAGCAACTCGCCCACCTCACGGGCGAGTTCATTGGCGCCGCCGCCATGGCCGCCGACCAGGGACACGGCGAACCGGCCGGCCTCGTCGACGCACACGACGCCCGGGTCGGACGTCTTGTCGCCGAGGAGCGGCGCCACCAGACGCACCACCGCGCCCGTCGCCAGGAAACACACGAGCTGCTCGCACTCCGCGAAGGCCCGCCGCACGGCCTCGCCGACGGGCCCGTCGTACACACGCGTCCGCGCGGGCCAGGCCGCGACCAACCGGTCGCGGGCCGCGGCGCCCGCCGCCGTCGCGGAAATCAGGCCGATCACTGGAGTGCTCCTTCGGTACGGGCCGGAGGCCGGGCGCCCCACAGCAGAAAAACGGGATTGGTCGCCGCGAGCCGGGTGACGTCCCCGGGCAGCGGGGCGAGCCGGGACGACTGCAACAGCACACCGTCGCAGCCGAACCCGGCCCCGGTGAGCGCCTCGCGCACGGCCGGCACCCGGTCGAGCGCGGCCATCGCCACGACGACCGTCCGCCGGGCGCGCCGCGCGCACGCGGTGACGAGGGCGGGCAGTTCGCGCCCGCCGCCGCCGATGAACACGGCGTCCGGGTCGGGGAGAGCGGTCAGCGCGTCCGGCGCGGCCCCGTGCACGACGTGGACGTCCACGCCGTGCGCCCGCGCGTTGGCGTGGATCCGCTCCACCCCGTCGAGCGTCTTCTCGACCGCCGTGACGGCGGCACCGAGGCGCGCGCACTCGACGGCCACCGACCCGGAGCCCGCGCCGACGTCCCAGACGAGGTCCCCGAGCCGCGGGCCGAGCCGGGCCAGCGCCAGGGCGCGCACCTCGAACTTGGTGATCATCGAATCGCGGTGGGCGAAGTCGCCCTCTTCCAGGGCCCAGCGGGCGGGACCGGCCGGCGGGCCCGCGACCGTGCGCACGGGAGCGAGGGCCCGGGAGGCGTCCAGGCACAGCACCACGCTGACCGCCGTACCCCAGTCGCGGGCCGCGGCCTCGGCCGGCGTCACCCGCTCCACGCGTTCGTGCTCGGGGTCGCCGAGCGCGCTCGCCACCACGAGGACCCGCGCGCCGAACCCGTGGGCGAGCGCGGCCCCCAGCTCGGCGGGCCCGGCGCCGGGCCCGGTCAGCACCGCCACCTTGGGACGCGACCGGCAGACGTTCAGGGCGGTGCGCAGATCACGTCCGTGCGCGCTCACCACCACCGCGTCGTCCCAGGGCAGCCCGAGCCGCGCGAAGGCGGTCGCCACGGACGAGACACCCGGACGCACATCCAGCCGCTCGGCGCCGAACCGCTCGGCCAGTGCCCGTACGATCCCGAAGAACCCCGGGTCGCCGGAGGCCAGCACCACCACCCGCCGTTGCTTCTCCAGAGCCGCCTCGATCGCGTCGAGAGCGGGCGCCAGCGGCCCCAGGACGATCCGCTCGGCCCCGTCCGGCAGCGCGGCCGCCGCCAGATGCCGTCGGCCGCCCACCACGAGCCCCGCCCCGGCCAGGGCGCGCGCGGCGTCCGCGGACAGGGGCGCCCCCGTTCCCGTACCGACGACGGTGATCACGACGGACTTCCCTTGCGGGCCGCCCGCAGCTCCGCCCGCGCCTGCGGGTCGGCCTTGCGGAACCCGTGGAAGTGGCCCGGGTGGTAGAGGTGCGAGCGGGTGCCGTGCGCGCCGAGGGCCGGGCCGACCAGGAAGAGCGTGTGCTTCCAGAGCTTGTGCTCCTTGACCGTCTCCTCCAGCGTCTCGATCGTGCACGTCACGATCAGCTCCTCCGGCCAGGTCGCCTGGTACGCGACCACGACCGGCGTGGACGTCGGGTAGCCGCCCTCCAGCAGCTCCCGTACCAGCTGACCGCTGCGGGCGGCCGACAGGAACAGGGCCATCGTCGTACCGTGGCGGGCGAACTCGCGGACCTCCTCCCCGGGCGGCATCGGCGTCTTGCCGCCGCCGAGCCGGGTGAGGATCACGGACTGCGCGACCTCGGGGATGGTCAGCTCGCGCCCGGCGAGCGCCGCGACCGCGGAGAAGGAGGAGACGCCGGGCACGATCTCGGTCTCGATGCCGATCTCCGCACACCGGTCGGCCTGTTCCTGCGTACCGCCCCACAGGGCCGGGTCGCCGGAGTGGATGCGGGCCACCTTCAGGCCCTCCGCGTGCGCCCGCCGGTACACGGCGACGACGTCCTCCAGGGACATCGTCGCGGAATCCAGGATGTCCGCGCCCGCGCGCGCGTGGTCGAGCACCTCGGCCTGGACCAGGCTGGCCGCCCAGATCACGACGTCGGCCTCGGCGATGGCGCGCGCGGCACGGAACGTCAGCAGGTCGGCGGCGCCGGGGCCGGCCCCGACGAAGGTCACCTTGCCGGTGGGGGCATCGGCCATGGGAATCGGTCCTCTCCTACAAAAAACTCGGGTCGTGCGAAAAGTCAGTGCGTACGTGGCCGTCGGGCATGCGCGAACGGGGGTCGATCGGATAGCAAGGGCGTATGGCGGTCTTCGTCGCGCTCGGCGCGTTCCTGATGACGCTGGCCGGCGGCTGGACGGCACAGCGGGTGACCGACCGTCGCCACCTGGTGCTGGGCCTGGCCGGCGGGCTGATGCTCGGCGTGGTCGGTATGGACCTGCTGCCGGAGGCGCTCGACGCGGCGGGCGGCAAGGTGTTCGGCGTACCGGCCGCACTGCTGCTGTTCGTGGCCGGCTTCCTGCTGGCCCACCTGGTGGAACGCCTGCTGGCGCACCGGCAGGCCGCCCACGGCGGCGCGGAGAGCAACGGCCGGGCGCCCGAGGTGGGCCTGACGGCCGCCGCCGCGATGGTCGGACACAGCGCCATGGACGGCGTCGCGATCGGCGCCGCCTTCCAGGTGGGCGGCGGCATGGGCCTGGCGGTGGCCGTCGCGGTCATCGCGCACGACTTCGCGGACGGCTTCAACACGTACACGCTCACGGCCCTGTACGGCAACGCGCGCCGCAAGGCGGTCATCATGCTCGTCGCGGACGCGGTGGCCCCCGTGCTGGGCGCGGCGTCCACCCTGGCGTTCACCATCCCGGAGCGCCTGCTCGGCGGCTACCTCGCCCTCTTCGGCGGCGCGCTGCTCTATCTCGCCGCCGCCGAGATCCTCCCGGAGGCACACCACGAGCACCCCGCCCGCTCCACCCTGCTGTGCACCGTGGCGGGCGTGGGCTTCATCTGGCTGGTGGTGGGCCTCGCGGGCTGATCTCCCGCCGTCTCTTCCGTCGGTCACAGCTTCCCGCCGCGTCCGCCCTCGCGCCGCGCGGGGGCGATCAGCGTGGAGAGGTAGGGCAGCGGCCCGCCGTCGAGGTCCGCGGCGGGCCGGATGGACTCCTCCGCCAGCCCCAGCGCCGAGCCCCACACGGCGTCGTCGATCCGGCCGGTCTCGCGCAGCGCCTCGGCCACCTCGTGCGCCTGCCGCCCGAACTTGTACGCGACGACCGTGCCGGGCCCGTTCAGCGCCTCCTTGAGCACGGCCGCCCCGGCGGTCACCGGGACGAGGGTCAGGGGTTCGGTCCCCTCGGTGAGGACGGCCCCCGACCGGGCGGCGAGGTCCTGCATGGCGGTGATGCCGGGCACGGTCTCGACGACGGTCCCCGGGACCAGGTCCTGGATCGTGTGCGCGAGATAGGTGAAGGTCGAGTACACGTTGGGGTCGCCGATCGTGGCGAAGGCGACGGTGCCGTGCGCCGTGAGCAGCTCGGCCACCCGCCCGCCCGCGGCGTCCCAGGCGGCCTCGCGCCGGCCGCGGTCGGCACGCTCGTTGAGCGCGAACACGACCCGCAGGACCTTCTCCTCGGGCACGTAGTGCAGGACGGTCGCCTCGGCGCGCCCCCGCTCGCCGCCGTCCGTCCCGTCCGGTGCGGCCATCACCGGTACGACCACGACGTCGGCGGCCCGCAGAGCGTTGACGCCCTTGACGGTCACCAGCTCGGGGTCGCCGGGTCCGACCCCGACTCCGATCAGCTTGCTGCTCATGACGTCCGGCACCTCTCGACGAACCTGTGGGCGACACCGGGCGCGGCGGCCCAGTGCGTGTGCAGATAACTCGCGTGCACACCGTGTTGTACGAAACCTTCGACCCGCCGAACCGGGGCGCGTACCCCCCAGGCGGGAGCCGCCCCCGCGCCCGGCTCGACGACGGTCCGGTGGAACTCGTGGCCGCGCATCCGGGTCCCGGCCGCGGCGAGCACGCTGTCGCCGACGGCGACGGCGTCGCGGTAGCCGAGCGTGAGCCTGCCGGACATCCGCGCCTCGGCGTCGAGCACACCGCACATGGGCTGCCCGTCGAGTTCACGGCAGAGATACAGCAGCCCGGCGCACTCCGCGGCGACGGGCGCGCCCGCGAGCGCCAGCTCCGCGACGGCCTTCCGCAGCGGCTCGTTGGCGGACAGCTCCGGCGCGTACACCTCGGGGAAGCCGCCCCCGATCACCAACCCGGCACTCCCGTCGGGCAGTCGCTCGTCGCGGAGGGGGTCGAAGGTGACGACCTCGGCCCCGGCGGCGGCCAGCAGCTCGGCGTGTTCGGCGTAGGAGAAGGTGAAGGCGGGGCCGCCGGCGACGGCGACGACCGGACGTTCCGTCGGACGTTCCGTCGCGGAGAGCACCGGTGGCTCCCACGGGTCATCCGACAGTGCACCCGCACCGCGCGCCAGCGCGAACAGCGCGTCGAGGTCGCAGCCCTCGCGCACCTGCGCGGCCATCGCGGCCACCGCCGCCACGGCCGCCGCCAGCCGCTCGGCGACCGGCACCAGCCCGAGATGCCGCGACGGCGTGTCCACCTGCTCGGCCCGCCGCAGCACCCCGAGAACCGGTACTCCCGCCGAGTCCAGCGCCTCCCGCAACAGCTCCTCGTGCCGATCCGAAGCGACCTTGTTCAGGATCACGCCCCCGACCCGCACCCGCGGATCCCAGGAGGCGAACCCGTGCACCAGCGCCGCCACCGACCGCGACTGCGACGACGCGTCGACGACCAGCACCACCGGCGCCCGCAGCAGCTTCGCCACGTGGGCGGTGGAGGCCAGCTCGCCCTCCCCGGCGGCCCCGTCGAACATCCCCATCACACCCTCGACGACGGCGAGATCGCAGCCCCGCGCCCCGTGCGCGAACAGCGGCGCGATCAGCTCCGCCCCGCACAGATACGCGTCGAGGTTCCGTCCCACCCGCCCGGTGGCGAGCGCGTGATACCCGGGGTCGATGTAGTCGGGCCCCACCTTGTGCGGGGACACGGCGAGCCCCCGCGCGGTGAACGCGGCCATCAACCCCGTGGCAACGGTGGTCTTGCCGCTGCCCGAGGAGGGCGCGGCAATGACCAGCCGAGGGACGGACGACATCACCACTCGATGCCCCTCTGCCCCTTCTGACCGGCGTCCATCGGGTGCTTCACCTTGGACATGTCGGTCACGAGGTCGGCGAGGCCGACGAGCTTCTCGGGCGCGTTGCGGCCGGTGATGACGACGTGCTGGGTACCGGGCCGCTCCCGCAGCACGGAGACCACCTCGTCGGTGTCGACCCACCCCCAGTGCATCGGGTAGGCGAACTCGTCGAGCACGTACAGCTTGTACGTCTCGGCCGCCAGGTCCCGCTTGACCTGCTCCCAGCCCTCGCGGGCCTTCTCCTCGTTGTCCATCTGGGCATCCCGCTGGACCCAGGACCAGCCCTCGCCCATCTTGTGCCAGTCGACGGACCCGCCCTCACCGCTGGCGCCGAGCACCCGCAGCGCGTTCTCCTCGCCGACCTTCCACTTCGCCGACTTCACGAACTGGAACACGCCGATCGGCCAGCCCTGATTCCAGGCGCGCAGCGCCAGCCCGAAGGCGGCGGTCGACTTGCCCTTCCCGATGCCCGTGTGCACGATCACGAGCGGCCGGTTGCGGCGCTGGCGGGTGGTCAGTCCATCGTCCGGTACGACACTCGGCTGCCCCTGCGGCATTACGCGGCCCTCCTGTTGCTTGACTGAACGTCTCGTACGAGCCCGGCGATCGAGTCGGCCCGCAACTCGTCCAGCGTGACGGGCGTCCCGCCCAGCTCCCCGGCGAGCTGCCCGGCCAGCCCGAGCCGCACCGGCCCCGACTCGCAGTCGACGACCACGGACGCGACCCCGTCGGCCGCGAACAGCCGCGCCGCCCGGCCCGCGAGCGCCACCGGCTCGGGGCCGCCCGTCGCCCGCCCGTCCGTCACCACGACGACCAGCGGCCGGCGTGCCGCATCCCGCAGCCGCTCCACCCGCAGCACGTCGTGCGCCTTGAGCAACCCCGTGGCCAGCGGCGTCCGCCCGCCCGTGGGCAGCGACTCCAGCCGCACCGCGGCCGCGTCCACCGAAGAGGTGGGCGGCAGCGCCACCTCGGCCGCGGACCCGCGGAAGGTCACCAGCCCCACCTTGTCCCGCCGCTGATACGCGTCGAGCAGCAGCGACAGCACCGCGCCCTTGACGGCGCTCATCCGCTGCCGGGCCGCCATCGACCCGGAGGCGTCGACCACGAAGAGCACGAGGTTGCCCTCACGCCCCTCACGGGTGGCCTGCCGCAGATCGTCCCGCCGTACGACGAGCCCACGCCCCGACCGGCCGCGCGCCCGCTGATGGGGTGCCGCGGCCTGCACGGTCGCCGCCAGGTGCAGCTTGGTGAGCGTCCCCCGGGGCCGCCGGGCCCCGGTCGTGCGCCCGTGCTCGGTCCGCGCGCGCGAACGCCGGCCCGCCGCGCCCTCGCCGAGACCGGGCACGCTCAGCACCTTCGTACGGAACGGCTCACCGGCCCGCACGGCCTGCTGCTCACCGGCACCGGACGCCCCCGGCTGCCCCGACTCACCGGCCTGAGGCCGCGCGGCCTCGTCACCACCCGGTTCCGAGCTGTCGGCCCCGTCCTGAGGCCCTTCCTGAGATCCGTCCTGAGGGCCGTCCTGAGGTCCGCCCTCGGGGCCGTTCTCCGGTGGCTGCCCGCCACCGCCCGGCCCGTCCGGATCCGGATCGTCGTCGCCTTCGTCCTCGTTTTGGCCGCCGAACTCCTCCAGCGTCTCGTCGAGCTTGTTCTCGTCGAGCCCCGGCGCGTCGAACGGATTCCGGCGCCGCCGGTGCGGCAGCGCGAGCAGCGCCGCCTGCCGTACGTCCTCGGCGAGCACATCGGAGCGCCCGTCCCACGCGGCCAGCGCGGTCGCCGTCCGCGCCATCACGATGTCGGCCCGCATCCCGTCGACCTCGAAGGCCGCGCAGGTCGCCGCGATCTGCCGCAGCGCCCCGTCGCCGAGCCGCACGGACGGCAACAGCTCCCGCGCGGCCACGATCCGGGCCCGCACGGCGGACTCCTCGTCGGCCCAGCGCGCGGCGAAGGCCTCCGGATCGTCGTCGTACGCGAGCCTGCGCCGGACGACCTCGACCCGCTGATCGGGCTCCCGCGAGGCCGCGACCTCGACGGTGAGCCCGAACCGGTCGAGCAACTGCGGCCGCAGCTCGCCCTCTTCGGGATTCATGGTCCCGACGAGCAGGAAGCGGGCGGCATGCCGTACGGAGACGCCCTCGCGTTCCACGTACGAGGCACCCATCGCGGCCGCGTCCAGGAGCAGGTCGACCAGGTGGTCGTGGAGGAGGTTGACCTCGTCGACGTACAGGATCCCGCGGTGCGCGTCGGCCAGCAGGCCGGGCTCGAAGGCCTTCACACCCTCCGCGAGCGCCCGCTCGATGTCGAGCGCGCCCACGAGCCGGTCCTCGGAGGCGCCGACGGGCAGTTCGACCATGCGCGCGGGACGCCGAACGCCCGGCCCGACCTCGTGCGGTCCGTCCGGGCACGCCGGGTCGGGGGAGCCGGGCGCACACGAGAAGCGGCAGCCCGCGACGACGTCCACCTCGGGCATGAGGGCCGAAAGCGCGCGTACGGCCGTGGACTTGGCCGTGCCCTTCTCGCCGCGGACCAGCACGCCGCCCACCGCGGGCGACACGGCGTTCAGCAGCAGCGCGAGCCGCAGATCGTCCTGGCCGACCACGGCCGTGAACGGAAACGGGGTACTCACTGGTCGTCGCCCTCCAAATCGCCTTCGAGCTCCAGATAGGTGGCGCGCAGCCGCTCCAGCGTCTGTGCGTCCGGCTCGGCCCACAGCCCGCGCTCGGCCGCTTCGAGCAGCCGTTCCGTGATCCCGCGCAGCGCCCACGGGTTGGACTTCTTCATGAAGTCCCGGTTCTCCGCGTCGAAGACGTACTCCGCGCTGAGCTTCTCGTACATCCAGTCGTCGACCACGCCGGCCGTGGCGTCGTACCCGAAGAGGTAGTCGACGGTCGCCGCCATCTCGAAGGCGCCCTTGTAGCCGTGGCGCCGCATCGCCGCCATCCAGCGCGGGTTGACGACCCGCGCGCGGAACACGCGGTGCGTCTCCTCGCCGAGGGTCCGGGTCTTCACCTGGTCCGGTACGGCGCTGTCACCGACGTAGGCCTCCGGACTCGCGCCCGTCAGATGCCGGACCATGGCGACCATGCCGCCGTGGTACTGGAAGTAGTCGTCTGCGTCGACGAGGTCGTGCTCGCGGGTGTCGACGTTCTTCGCGGCGACGGCGATGCGCTTGAACGCCGTCTCCATGTCCCCGCGCGCCGCCCGCCCGTCCAGCCCGCGCCCGTACGCGTATCCGCCCCACACCGCGTACACCTCGGCGAGGTCCGCGTCGGAGCGCCAGTTGCGCGCGTCGATGAGCGGGAGCAGACCGGCGCCGTACGCACCCGGCTTGGAGCCGAAGACACGGGCCGTGGCGCGTCGCCGGTCACCGTGCTCGGCGGTGTCCTCGTCGGCGTGCTTGCGGACGTAGTTCAGGTCCACGGGCTCGTCCAGTTCGGCCACCGCCCGCACCGCGTCGTCGATCAGCCCGACCACGTGCGGGAACGCGTCCCGGAAGAAGCCGGAGATCCGGACCGTGACGTCGATGCGGGGGCGCCCGAGTTCGTCCAGGGGCACGACCTCGAAGCCGGTCACCCGGCGCGAGGCGTCGTCCCAGACGGGACGGCAGCCCAGCAGCGCGAGGATCTCGGCGATGTCGTCGCCCTGCGTACGCATGGCGGACGTGCCCCAGACCGTGAGGCCCACCGACTTCGGGTACTCGCCGGTGTCCTGGAGATACCGCTGGATCAGCGAGTCCGCGAGCGACTGCCCGACCTCCCAGCTCAGCCTGGACGGGATGGCCTTGGGGTCGACGGAGTAGAAGTTGCGGCCGGTCGGCAGGACGTTGACGAGTCCGCGCGTCGGCGAACCCGAGGGGCCCGCCGGGACATAACCGCCGTTCAGCGCGCGGAGGATGTGGTCGATCTCGTCCGTGGTCCGGGCGAGCCGCGGCACGACCTCACGGCACGCGAACTCCAGCACCGCCACGGCGTCCGGGAGTTCGCTGCCCAGGACCTCGCGGACGAGTGCGGGGACGGCGGCGACGTCCCAGCCGCGCTCCTCCATGCCCTCGGCGGCCCGTCGGCACAGCTGCTCCAGCAGGTCGATCGCGTCGGCCGCCGACCGGGACGGCCCCTCGACGAGGTCGCTCAGCTCGGCCGGCACCTTCACCGGCGCACCCGGCTCGCCCAGCAACTCCTTCTCGACCAGGCCGAAATGGGCCGCCAGCGCCGCCCTCAGGCCCGGCAGGGCGTTGGCCTGACCGCCCCACACCTGCGAGGCCCGCAGCACGGCCAGCACGAGGTTCACGCGCGGCTCGGCCTCCGGCCCGCCGCCGAGAATGTGCAGGCCATCCCTGATCTGCACATCCTTGATCTCGCACAGATAGCCGTCGATGTGCATGACGAACTCGTCGAACGCGTCGTCGTCCGGCTGATCGTCCACGTGCAGGTCGTGGTGCAGCTCGGCCGCCTTGACCAGCGTCCAGATCTGGGCGCGCACGGCCGGTGCCTTCGTCGGGTCCAGGTCGGACACGAGCGCGTACTCGTCGAGGAGCTGCTCCAGCTTGGCGAGGTCGCCGTACGTGTCCGCGCGCGCCATCGGCGGTACGAGGTGGTCGACGACGGTGGCGTGCCCGCGGCGCTTGGCCTGGGTGCCCTCGCCGGGGTCGTTGACGATGAACGGGTAGACCAGGGGGAGTTCGCCGAGTACGGCGTCGGGGGCGCAGCCACCGCTGAGCCCGAGCCCCTTGCCCGGCAGCCATTCCATCGTGCCGTGCTTGCCCATGTGTACGACGGCGTCGGCGCCGAAACTGTTCTCCAGCCACCGGTAGGCCGCCATGTAGTGGTGCGACGGAGGCATGTCCGGGTCGTGGTAGATCGCGATCGGGTTCTCGCCGAAGCCGCGCGGCGGCTGGATCATCACGACGACGTTCCCGAACTGGAGGCAGGCCAGCACGATGTCGTCGCCGTCGACGTAGAGGGAGCCCGGCGGCTCGCCCCAGGCCTCCAGCATGCCCTCGCGCAGAGCGGGGTCGAGCGTCTCGAACCACGCCCGGTAGTCCGCGAGCGGCACGCGCGCCGGAGCGGCGGCGAGCTGCTCCTCGGTCAGCCACTCGACGTCGTGGCCGCCGGCCGCGATGAGCCGGTGGATCAACTCGTCGCCGTTGTCGGGGTATTCGGTGAGGCCGTAGCCCGCGTCCCGGAGCGCGTCGAGGACCCGTACCGCGGAGGCGGGCGTGTCGAGACCGACCGCGTTGCCGACCCGCGAGTGCTTGGTCGGATAGGCGGTGAAGACGATCCCGAGCTTTTTCTCCGCGTTCGGCTTGTGCTTCAACAGGGCGTGCCGCAGGGCGATTCCGGCGACCCGCGCGGCCCGCTCGGGGTCGGCGACATACACCGGGACGTCGTCGGGGCCCTGCTCCTTGAAGGAGAAGGGGACCGTGATGAGGCGGCCGTCGAACTCCGGGATCGCGACCTGCATCGCCGCGTCCATGGGGGACAGGGCGGCGTCCGACCCCTCCCAGGCGGCGTGCGAGGAGGTGAGACAGAGGCCTTGCAGCACCGGGATGTCGAGATCGGTGAGCGCGCCGATGTCCCACGCCTCCTCGTCGCCGCCGGCGGATGCCTGGGAGGCGTGGGTGCCGCCCGCGGCGAGGACGGTGGCGACGAGCGCGTCGGCCTTGCCGAGGATCTCGTACAGCCCGGTGTCCGCGCCGCGCAGCGAACCGCAGTACACGGGCAGGGCGTTGGCGCCCCGCGCCTCGACGGCATCGCACAGCGTGTCCACGAAGGCGGTGTTGCCGCTCAGCTCGTGGGCCCGGTAGAAGAGCACGCCGACGGTCGGACGGCCCTGCGTGTACGGACGCTCGCCGTGGACGCCGTACTCCGGCATCTGCTGCGGCTCGACGAAGCCCTCGCCGGTCAGCAGCACGGTGTCCGACAGGAAGCGGGCCAGCTCGACGAGGTTGGCGGAACCGCCCTCGACCAGATACCGCAGCGCCTCGGCGACCACCCCGGCGGGCACGGACGACTCGGCCATCAGCTCCGCGTCCGGGACGGTCTCGCCGCCGAGGAGCACGGTCGGAATCCCGGACGCCTTGAGCGCCGCCAGCCCGTCCTCCCAGGCGCGCTTGCCGCCGAGGAGCCGTACGACGGCGATGTCCGAGCCCGCGACGAGCGCGGGCAGCTCTTCGGACACGTCGACCCGGGTCGGATTGCCGATCCGGTACGGGGCGCCGGAGGCGCGGGCCGCCAGCAGATCGGTGTCGGCGGTCGACAACAACAACACTGTGCTCATGCGGGCGCTCCCGGTGGAATGAAAGGCAGTCCTGACGGTGCGCCCGACTCGATGAGCCGCCACAGCGCGTCCGTGTCCGCGTGTTCCTCGATCAGATCGCCGAGCCGGTCCAGCTGCTCCTCGCGCAGCCCGGCGAACGACGTGCCGGCGGCCGGTACGAAGCGGCGGCCCGCGGCGGCCGCCACCTCGCGCAGGAAGGCCCGGCGGAAACCGTCCGACTCCAGCGAGCCGTGCCAGTGCGTACCCCACACGGCGCCGACCCGGCAGCCGTCCAGGAAGGGGTCGCCGCCCGTGACGTCGGCGACGCCGTGGTGGATCTCGTACCCCTCGACGTGCTCGCCGAGGGCCTCGCCGACGGGCCGGGTGAGGGTCTTCTCCCGGGCGAACCGGACGCGCACGGGGAGGAGTCCGAGCCCCTCCACATGGCCCCGACGGCTCTCGACGTCGTCCTCGATGTGCTCGCCGAGGACCTGGAAACCGCCGCAGATCCCGAGCACGGGCCGTCCGGCCGCGGCTCTGCGCCGCAGCGCTTCGGCAAGTCCCCGCTCCCGCAGCCACTCCAGCGCCTTGACCGTCCCGCGGGTCCCCGGAATCACCACGAGGTCGGCGTCCGCCAGCTCCTCGGGCCGGTCCACGAACCGCACGACGACGCCCGGTTCGGCGGCCAGCGCGTCCACGTCCGTGAAGTTGGACATGAGGGGGATCGCGCAGACGGCGACGCGGAGGATGTCCTCGCCGACGGGGGAGGACACCGCCGACTCCCGTACGGATCCCCGCAACGACACCCGCAGTCCGTCCTCCTCGTCGATGCCGAGGCCGTGCTGGAAGGGGAGGACGCCGTACGAGGGCCGCCCGGTGAGGTTCCGGAGCATGTCGAGGCCCGGCTCCAGCAGGGACACGTCCCCGCGGAACTTGTTGACGAGGAACCCGGCGACGAGTTCCTGGTCCTCGCGCGACAGCAGGGCGACGGTTCCGAAGAAGGAGGCGAAGACGCCGCCGCGGTCGATGTCGCCGACGACGAGCACGGGCAGCCGCGCGTTGCGTGCGATCCCCATGTTCACGATGTCGGTCCGCCGCAGATTGATCTCGGCAGGACTGCCGGCCCCCTCACAGATCACCGCGTCATACGTGCCCCGCAACTCGGCGAGACAGTCCAGGACGGTCCCGAGCAGCGCCTCCTGCCGCCCGCCGTGGTAGCCGCGCGCGCTCATCTCGCCCACGGGCCTGCCCATCAGGACGACCTGGCTGCTTCTGTCGCTCCCGGGCTTGAGCAGCACGGGGTTCATCAGCGCGGTGGGCTCGACCCGGGCGGCCTGTGCCTGCATGGCCTGCGCGCGCCCGATCTCGGCACCTTCGCGCGTGACGAAGGAGTTCAGGGACATGTTCTGCGCCTTGAAGGGCGCGACCTTGACGCCCTGGCGCACCAGCCACCGGCAGATCCCGGCGGTCACGACGCTCTTGCCCGCGTCGGAGGTGGTACCGGCGATCAGCAGTCCGCCGCTCATGACGTCCCTCCCCGTTTCCACAGCCGCCCGGCGGCGGCCACGCCCAGGGCGAGCCAGCCCACCCGCCGCGACAGGCGTACGGCCCGCTCGATGTCCTTGCTGTCCACGGCCCGTCCGCCGCCGTTGAGCACGGGCCGGTGTTCGACCCTGCCCCCGTACGAGAGCGTTCCGCCCAGCCGTACCCCGAGAGCCCCCGCGAAGGAGGCCTCCACCGGGCCGGCGTTGGGGCTCGGATGCCGGGCGGCGTCCGAGCGCCAGGCGCGCAGGGCGCCGCGCGGATCGTGTCCGGCGAGGGCGGCGAGTACGGCCGTCAGCCGGGCGCCCGGCCACCCCATGACGTCGTCGAGCCGGGCCGAGGCCCACCCGTACCGCAGATACCGGGGAGACCGGTGCCCGACCATGGCGTCGAGCGTGTTGACGGCCCGGAAACCGACGAGCCCCGGCACGCCGCCGACAGCCCCCCACACCAGCGCCCCCACGACCGCGTCGGAGGTGTTCTCGGCGACGGACTCGACGACGGCGCGGGCGATCCCGTCGGCGTCGAGGGCCCCCGGGTCGCGCCCGCACAGATGGGGGAGCCGCTCCCGGGCCCCCTCGATGTCCCCCGCGTCCAGGGCCTGCCCGATGGCCCGCGCCTCGCGCCCGAGGGAGGTCCCGCCGACCACGGCCCAGGTGGCGGCGGCGGTCAGCGCGACGGAAGCGGTACGGGAGGTGCGTACGGAACGGGCGGCGACGGCGGCGAGGCCCACGGCCCCACCGGCACAGACGACGGTGTGCAGCGCGCCCCACCCGCGGTGGTCCCGCCACAGCACCCGCTCCACGACGCCCGCGGCCCGCCCGAACGCGGCGACCGGATGCCCGCGGCGGGGATCGCCCAGGAGCAGGTCGCCGATGAGCCCGGCGGCGGCGCCGTACGCGAAGACGCGATCGGCACGCATGGGGTCAGCCCGCCGTCGGGGGGAGGAGAGGCCGCGTGCTGAACGTACTGGTGAGCAAGACCCGCAACGGGCAGCCGCGCATGGCGATATGTCCTCACTCAGGGTGTCCACGCCCTGGTTCGACGAGACCGGCGGTGAGAGTTCCTGGCTCCCGGGGACTTACTTCCCCGGTGACAGTGGCGGGACCGCGCCGGACTCACACCGGCTTCCTCTTCTGCCGCCGTACTTGGCTCCGGCAGTCCACCATGGCTCCCGAACACCCGTCAACTTGCTGTTGACCTGGGACGGAGGAGTGTGCTGAGGCCCACACGCACACGGCGTGCGGGGCGCGTTCGGGCGTGGGGCGGGGCGCACGCGCATGGAGCACGGGGTGCTTATGCGTGGGGTGCGGGACGCATACGCGTGGGGTGCGGGACGGATGGTCCGTCCCGCACCCCAGGTGCGTGTACCGCCGTGCGTCAGGCGACGATCAGATAGATCCCGTACGCCACCGCCGCCGCGCACGCCGCGAAGCAGGCGTAGGCGCCGGTGGTCGCCAGTGCGGCCGACCCGCCCTCGGCCGACTCCTTCTTGGTGAGGCCGACGATGCCCAGGGTGAAGAGGCCCACCAGGCCGACGGTGACCACGAGGCTGACTCCGAAGACGGAGCCCAGTGCTGCCCAGTCGATGCTCATGCTGTTCGTTCCTTACACCGTGGCCGGACGGGTGGGCTCCGCGCCCGGGGACGGGGCCGGGATGGTGGTCTTCAGGTCGGCGGTGGCGTCGACCACGGAGACCGGGCCCGCCGGCGGCGGGGTGACCGCGGCGATCGCGGTGGTGACGACACCCGCGGGCTCGGCCGCGATGTCGTTGACGTTGTCGACGGTCACCGGCTGGCGGCGGGACAGGGCCCAGATGGCACCCGCACCGGCGACCAGCAGCACGCCGGTGGCGATGGTGCCCCAGGTGCCCTGCTTGGTGAGGAGTTCGGCGCCCGCGCCGACCAGGCCGGCGGCCGGCAGGGTCAGACCCCAGGCGGCGAACATCCGGGTCGCGGTGGACCAGCGGACCACCCCGCCCTTGCGGCCGATGCCCGCACCGAGGACGGAGCCGGAGCAGACCTGGGTGGTGGAGAGCGAGAAGCCGATGTGCGAGGAGGCCAGGATGGCCGTCGCGGCGCTGGTCTGGGCGGCGAAGCCCTGCGGCGGGGCCAGGTCGGTCAGGCCCTTGCCCATGGTGCGGATGATCCGCCAGCCGCCGAGGTAGGTGCCCAGCGCGATGGCCGTGCCGGCCGAGACGATGACCCACATCGGGGGGTTCGAGCCGGGGGCGACGACACCGCCGGTCACCAGCGCGAGGGTGATGATGCCCATCGTCTTCTGCGCGTCGTTCGTGCCGTGGGCGAGGGAGACCAGGCCGGCCGAGGCGATCTGCCCGGCGCGGTAGCCCTTCTTGGTCGCCTTCTCGTCGGCGCGGGCGCCGATCCGGTAGGTGAGGCGGGTCGCCAGCATCGCGGCGATTCCGGCCACGACCGGCGCGGCGACGGCGGGGATCAGGATCTTGGTGACGATGGTCGGGCCGTTCACCGACGACCAGCCGGCCGACATGACCGCGGCGCCTATCAGGCCGCCGAACAGTGCGTGGGAGGAGCTGGAGGGCAGACCCAGGAGCCAGGTCAGCAGATTCCAGAGGATGGCGCCGACGAGCGCCGCGAAGATCACTTCGACGCGGATGCCCTCTTCGTTGATGATGCCGCCGGAGATCGTCTTGGCGACCTCCACGGAGAGGAAAGCGCCGACGAGATTCAGCACGGCGGACATGGCCACCGCCGTCTTGGGTTTCAGAGCGCCGGTCGAGATGGTCGTCGCCATCGCGTTGGCAGTGTCGTGGAAACCGTTCGTGAAATCGAACACGAGAGCGGTAACGATCACGATCCCGAGGAGAAGCGTGATGTGTTCCATTTACCCAGGCTTCTGTTGGACGTCAGTGGCAGGTGGACCGTAAGCAACCTGGGTGAACGGAAGATGAACTGAGGCGGGCTGTGGGGTGTCTCTATCGGAGTCCCGTCGCTCCGCTTGTGACGAAGCGACGGTATCTCCCTTTCGAACGGAGGCGGAATTCCGGCCTCCGGAGGCTTGTGGCGGGGTCGGGTCAGCCCTTGGCGAAGCGCTTCAGTCCGGTCATGGACCCGTTGAAGAGATTCTGGTCACCCGGCAGGCTGCCGCTGTTGTCGTACTGCCAGAACGTCCAGAACGACCAGCCCGCCGGAAGCGCCCCCGCGTTCGCGGAGTCGTAGCGGGCCAGCCACAGCGCGTGGTCGGCGGCGAAGGCGGCGCTGCCGCCGGTGCACTTGTTCCACCAGTGCGTGGTCGTGTAGATCACCGGGCGGCGGCCGGTCTGCCGTTTCACCTCGTCGCTGAACGACTGGATCCAGCCGACCATCCTGGCCTTGCTCAGGCCGTAGCACTTCTTCTTGCTGTACGGGTTGTACTCGATGTCGAGTGCGGGCGGCAGCGTCCAGCCGTCGGCGCGCCAGCCGCCGCCGTTGCGCACGAAGTACGCGGCCTGGGCGGCGCCGGACGACTTGTCCGGCAGTGCGAAGTGGTACGCGCCACGGAGCAGGCCGGCGTTGCGCGAACCGTTGTACTGCCGGCCGAAGAAGGGGTTGCGGTAGTCGGTGGACTCGGTCGCCTTGATGTAGACGAACCTGGCGCCCTTCGCCTGCGCGCCCGACCAGTTGACATCCTTTTGGTGGGACGAGACGTCGTGGCCCAGCGGCTTGCCCGCCGCCGAGGCGGGAAGCCCGGCGAAGACGGTCCCCCCGATGGCGAACACCGCCGCGGACGCGGCGAGGACGCGGGCGCGGCGACGGGACGGTTTGTGATCACGGGCCATATTTCCCCCCGGAATGGCGACGTGTGCGGCAAATCTCCCAGAGGTTACTGGGAGATCGGCCCAAGTCCGTCGACCACCGGCCAATCATCGCGAGCAGGCGATATGTATCGGTATGCGCCCTTACGGACGTATGGCTTCCGCCCTAAAGTGCCCAGGTCCACCGGCGGCCCCGGCCCTCGCCTGGCAGGATCGCGGCATGGCTGAGCAGCGGCGCGACGGGCGGGATGCGGGGGGCGTGCGGGAGCACCCCCAGGAGCGGCGCGAGGAGGGGCAGCGGGACGAGGTGGCCCGGGCCTGGGACGACCTCGTGGCCACCGCCCGCCGCACGGTGTCCGACGGTCTGGTCGTCGGCACGTCGGGCAATGTCTCCGTGCGCGTGGGGGACACCGTCCTGGTCACACCCACGGGAGTGCCCTACGAGCGGCTGACGCCCGCCGATGTCGTGGGCGTCGGCCTCGACGGCCGGCAGGTGCTCGGTTCGCTGGTCCCGACGAGCGAACTGCCCATGCATCTGGCGGTCTACCGCACCACCGACGCGCGCGCCGTCGTCCACACGCACGCCGTGCACGCCACGGCCGTGTCGACGCTCGTACCGGAGCTGCCGCTGATCCACTACATGGCGGGCGCGCTCGGCGGGCCGGTCCGGGTCGCCCCCTACGCGACGTACGGCACGCCACAGTTGGCCGAAAACATGCGACGGGCCCTCGAGGACCGCACGGCCTGCCTCCTCCAGAACCACGGCACGATCGCCTACGGCGCGACCCTGCCCCAGGCGTACGACCGCACGGCCCAACTCGAGTGGATGTGCCGCGTATGGCTGACGGCGTCCTCGATACCGGGCCTGACCCCGACGCTCCTCACGGAGGAACAGGTGGCGGAGGCGGGGGAGCGCCTGCGGGGGTACGGGCAGCCGGGGCGGTAGCGCGGGCGCCGGGATCGCACCGCGGGGACGGCGCGGTCCTGGCCGGGCGGCGCCGCGGACCCCGCCGGCGCATGCCGGTTCGGTGGCGGGGTACCCGGCGCGGCACGGGAAACAACACCTCCGAACCCGGCAGGGAGCCTCGCCCCGAGCCGTCCTCCGGCTGGCCGGTGGCGGACTCCGCAAGGAGACTGAATCCGTGCGCACAGTCAAAGCGACGGCCGCCGCCGTCACCGTAGCCATAGCAGCCGGCGCGGCCGGTGTCGCCGCCGGCCGGTTCGCCAGCGACGCCGCGCTCAAGGCGCCGCCGGGCAGACCGCTGCCCACCGAACCCCGCCTCACCGTGCACTCCACGGCCGCGGGCCAGATCACGCTCACCCGCGCCCTGGCCTCCCAACGGCCCGGCACCTACGGCATCTCCGGCGACGGCTCCCACGCGGTCGTCGGTCCGGTCCTCGCCGCCGCTCCCCACTCCGCCGACACGGTCGTACGCCGCCTGGAACGCGTCACCCACGGCACCCTGGAGCCCGGCGACAAGGTCTGGCTGACACCGAACGTGCACATCGGCAACCCCAGCTCCGCCCTCGGCCTCGAGCACGCCGACGTCGACATCCCCGGCGAGCTCGGCCCCTTGCCCGCCTGGTTCGTACCCGGCGTCCGCGACACCTGGGTGATCACCGTGCACGGCCTCGGCGCCACCCGCGAACACCCCATGAACGTCATGGGGTTCCTGAACCGCCACCACTTCCCGGTGCTCGACCTCGCCTACCGCGGCGACCTCGGCGCGCCCCGCCCCCAGGACGGCCTGAACCACCTCGGCGAGACCGAGTGGCGCGACCTGGACGCGGCCATCCGCTACGCCGTGCGCTACGGCGCCGAGCGGGTCGTCCTGCACGGCTGGTCCACCGGCGCCACCATGGCCCTGCGCGCCGCCGCGCACTCCGGGCTGCGCGAGCGGATCTCCGGGCTCATGCTGGACTCGCCCGTACTCAGCTGGGAGACCACCGTGCGCACCCTCGCCGCGGCCCGTCGCACCCCCGGCGCGCTGCTGCCGCTCGCCGTCCGCGCCGCCCAGGGCCGCACCGGGCTGCACGGCGACCGCATCCAGGTGGCCGCCGACCCCCAGCACCTCCAGGCGCCGGTGCTGATCTTCCACGGTCCGGGCGACACCGTCGCCCCCTGGGGCCTCTCGCGCCGTCTGGCCGACAGCCGCCCCAATCTGGTCACCCTCCACACGGTCACCAACGCCCCGCACGGAGCCATGTGGAACGCCGACCCCGGAGTGTACGAAGAGGCCATGCGCCGCTTCCTCACCCCCTTGATGTAGGCACACCTCCGACAGCCCCTCGCAAAGGGGCAAAGCCGCTTCCGGTTCGGGTTTCACCAAGTGCTCCCTCACCCGTCTCGAGCGCCTGCCCAGACCTGTCCATTGGCCACCCCTGTCGCCCCCCGTGACATTCCGTTTGGGTTTTCGGACCGTCAACCGGAAGACTGCACCCGTGACGTCCCGTAACCCGCGCGACTCCAGGCTCCGACTCGTCCGCCCGCGGCCCCTGGCCGCAGCCTCCCGAGCGGTGACCCAGCGCCGCACGCGCCGCCCGGCACCCCGGCCGCCGGAGGGCACCCCTCCGCCCGCGGAACTGGCCCGCATGGCACGCACCGGCCTCGCCGACGCGGCCCGTGTCGCCCGCTGGGCCGACGCCGCGCTCCGCCCGGGGCACGGCGTAGGGCCCTCCGACGGCAGGGGCACCCTCTCCGACACCACCGCCGAACGGGCCGCCGCCGATCTGGGCCTGACCCCGGCTCAGGTCCGTGCCGACTGGGACACCGCACGCCTCGCGGGCCTCGTCGAGGTGCACGGCGACAGTGCCCGCCCCGGCTGGCGGCTGCGCGCGTGGAACCGCGACGACAGCGCCGTACTGCGCGGCTGGGTCGCCCTTTTCGACGCCTGGTCGCTCGCCTACCCGGAACCCGAGGAGCACGAGCACGCCGCCGTCGCCGAGGTCGTCTCCGCGATGCCGCAGGTGCTCTCCTTCCTCCAGCTGTCGGCGGGCCCCGTCCCCTTCGAGCAACTCCTCGACCTGCTCGACCAGCGGGTCACCGAGCTGCGCACGGAACGCTGCGAGGTCCCGTACGGCCCCCAGGCGGAGCCCGTCGAGGTCCCCGCGGGGCGTTCCGGCGGTGTCTTCGGCATCCCCGGTGAGCGCCTCGCCGAGGACACCCCGCTCTCCCCCCTCCTCGACTGGGCCCTGCACGCCCTCGCCTCCGTGGGCGCGCTCACCTGCGCCGACGGGCAGGCCACGCTCACCCCGCTCGGCAGTTGGGCGGTGTGGGTCAAGCTGGAGCAGATCTGCGTGGCCGCGCAGAGCCCCGCCGGGAACATCGAGCAGAACGCGGAGGACATGCTCCGCGGCTGTGCCCAGCTGCGCCCGAACGCCGCCCGTGCCGAGTACCGCGCCTGGCTCGCCGCCCGCACCGTCGGCAGCGCCGTCACCGAGCTCCTCGACGCGGCCCGCGGCGACGACGCCCTCCTGCGCGGCCTCGCCTTCGAGGCGCTGCGCGTGGTCGGCGCTCCCGCCGAGCCCGATGTGCGCGCCGTGGCCGAGGCCACCCCGCTGCGCCCGTACGCCCTGCTGTGGCTCGCGGAGCACGACGGTCACGACCCCGAGGACGCCCACGAGGTGCTCACCCGCGAGGAGTCCACCTGGCTGTGGGTGGACACCGCGGCGGCCGTCGCCGACCACGGCGAAGCCCCGCTCCTCGTGCGCCACCTGGAGTCCGCGGTACAGCCCACCGTGCCGGCGCTCCTCGACGAGGTACGCGCGGTCGGGCACCCCCGCACCGTGCAGGTCCTGGTCGCGCTCGCCGCCGCCCACCCCGATCCGGCACTCGCCAGGGCAGTCCGCCGTGCGGCCTTCCAGGTGCACACGGGCGGGAGCTAGCCCAGGATCCGGCCTGGTCCCCAAGACGCGCCCTGGTCGCCCGGGGGAGCGTCAGCCCTGTATCTCGGGGGCGTACGTGCCGAAGCTCCAGATGTTGCCCTCGGCGTCCCGGGCCATGTAGTCCCGCGAGCCGTAGTCCTGGTCCGTCGGGGGCATCAGGATCTCCGCGCCGTGGTCCACGGCGCGCCGGTGGTGGGCGTCGACGTCGTCCACCACGACGTACACCCCGCAGGGGCCCGCGTTCTTCATCGCCTCGTCGAAGCGGCCGCCGCGGCCCTTCGAGCCGAGCATGACCGCGCCGTTGCCCTGCACCAGCTCGGCGTGCATCACCGAGCCGTCCTCGCCCTCGTACACCGACAGCTCCGTGAAGCCGAAGGCCTCCGTGAGCTGCTTGATCGCCGCCTTCGCGTCCGCGTACAGCAACGACGGACAGATACTCGGACGCCCGCTGTCCATGCCTGCCATGCCGATCACCCCTTATCGCCTCGTCGCCGGAATGTGACCCGCCACACAGTGTGGCATCGGGCACTGACAACGCGGCCCCGGGCGAAGGACCGAAGGACCGAAGGACCGAAGGGTCGAAGGACCGAACGGCCGAACGGAGGACGCACCCGGGCCCGCCCGCCGTGTCACGGCAGCCGTCCGCCGTACCCGCGCCTACGCTCCGCCTGGTCCGTGGGCAGCGCTTTGAGGGGGCGAGGTGGTCGCTTTGCCGACCGGGACGACGGGGGAGGGCCCCGGCGACCAGCGCTACGCGGCCCTCACCGACGGCCGGCCCGCAGCGTCCCGCGCCGACAGCCGGCCCACCGCCCCCACCGCCCACGCGCGCACGCCGGCCCCGCGCGCCCCGCGAACCCGCAGGCCGAGCACCCCGCGACCCGCACAGCCGAGCGCCCCGCGAACACCGAAGCCGCGTGGACTGTGAACGCCTCTCCCCGCCCCCGCCTCCCCACCGACCCCCTGCCCCCGCCCCACTTCCGCCGTCTCCACCGCCTCCTGCCCACCGCCCTCGCGCTCCTGCTCGGCGCCTCCCTCCTCGCCGCGGTCCACCACGCCCGCCCCGCCCCCTACGGAGATCGCCTCACCGTCCACGCGCGCGTGGCGCCCGCCGTGGAGCCCAGGTTGCGTATGCGAGGGGCCGCCGTCGAGGCGTACGGCGGCCGCGGCGGCTCGGTTCACTGGACCTACGCGCGGGCGGGGCGTCGACCGCTCGCCGTGCTCCCCGCGCGCGGGGACGCCATCGCACTGTGGGACGACGGCCTGGTGACCGCCACCGACGCCACCGGCGTCCGCTGGCACCGCGCCCTGCCCGCGGCCGCGGACTGGCTGGCGGCCCACGGCGGAGCCGGGGTCCTGCGGATGCTCGATCCGGGCACCCGCATGCTCGCCGTCGTCACCCCGCACCGCATCGCCGCGTACCGTCTCGCCGACGGCGATCTGCGCTGGGTGCTGCCCGCCCGCCAGGGCTGCGCCTTCGCCCCCGCGCGCGCGGTGCACCGCGGCGGCGCCATCCTGATCGCGCAGCCCTGCCTCGCGGCAGACTCCTGGAGCGGCGAGATCGTCGCCGTGGACGACCTCGGCCCGATCGCCCCGCGCCGCACACCGCTGGGCAACGAATGGCAGGGCGAACGGCGGGGCGAGCATCACAGTGCCGAACACCCGCACACAGGAAATCTGGTTGCACGGCCCCGTTAGACTTGGCCCATGGCCATTCTCCTCGCGCATTAGACGGCGGGAACGCCCTCAGCTGCCCACCCCGCCAATACTTCCGCCCTGGAGTCTGTCCGTGATCTCCGCCTCCGGTATCGAGCTGCGCGCCGGCGCCCGCATCCTCATCGAGTCCGCCACCTTCCGCATCGCCAAGGGCGACCGCATCGGCCTGGTCGGCCGCAACGGCGCGGGCAAGACCACCCTCACCAAGGTCCTCGCCGGCGAGGGAGTCCCCGCCGGCGGCAACGTCACCCGCTCCGGCGAGGTCGGCTACCTCCCGCAGGACCCGCGCACCGGCGACCTGGACGTACTCGCCCGCGACCGCATCCTCTCCGCACGCGGCCTGGACACCCTGATCCGCAAGATGCGCGAGAACGAGCAGCGCATCGCGAACGGCTCGGGTGCCACGCGGGAGAAGGCGCTGCGGCAGTACGAGCGCCAGGAGACGGAGTTCCTCACCAAGGGCGGGTACTCCGCCGAGGCGGAGGCCGCCACCATCGCCGCCGCGCTCAACCTGCCCGACCGCGTGCTCGGCCAGCCCCTGCACACGCTCTCCGGTGGTCAGCGCCGCCGTGTCGAGCTGGCCCGCATTCTTTTCTCCGACGCGGACACGCTCCTCCTGGACGAGCCGACGAACCACCTCGACGCCGACTCGATCGTCTGGCTGCGCGACTACCTGAAGACCTACCGTGGCGGCTTCATCGTGATCTCCCACGACGTCGACCTCGTCGAGACGGTCGTCAACAAGGTCTTCTACCTGGACGCCAACCGCTCCCAGATCGACGTCTACAACATGGGCTGGAAGCTCTACCAGCAGCAGCGCGAGGCCGACGAGAAGCGCCGCAAGCGCGAGCGGCAGAACGCCGAGAAGAAGGCCGCCGCACTCCACTCCCAGGCCGACAAGATGCGCGCCAAGGCCACCAAGACGGTCGCCGCGCAGAACATGGCCCGCCGCGCGGACAAGCTCCTCGCGGGCCTCGAGGCGGTGCGCCAGCAGGACAAGGTCGCCAAGCTCCGCTTCCCCGAGCCGTCGCCGTGCGGCAAGACCCCGCTCACGGCGGAGGGTCTGTCGAAGTCGTACGGATCGCTGGAGATCTTCACCGACGTCGACCTGGCCATCGACAAGGGCTCCCGCGTCGTCATCCTCGGCCTCAACGGCGCCGGAAAGACGACGTTGCTCCGGCTCCTCGGCGGCGTGGAGACGCCCGACACCGGCGAGGTGGTCGAGGGACACGGCCTCAAGCTCGGCTACTACGCGCAGGAGCACGAGACCCTCGACCCCGAGCGCACGGTCCTCGAGAACATGCGCTCCGCCGCCCCCGACCTCGACCTGGTCGAGGTCCGCAAGACGCTCGGCTCGTTCCTCTTCTCCGGCGACGACGTCGACAAGCCGGCCGGCGTGCTGTCCGGCGGCGAGAAGACCCGCCTCGCACTCGCGACCCTGGTCGTCTCCTCGGCGAACGTCCTGCTCCTCGACGAGCCGACCAACAACCTCGACCCGGCCAGCCGCGAGGAGATCCTCGGCGCGCTGCGCACCTACAAGGGCGCGGTCGTCCTCGTCACCCACGACGAGGGCGCCGTCGAGGCGCTCCAACCCGAGCGCATCATCCTGCTGCCCGACGGCGTCGAGGACCTCTGGGGCGCCGACTACGCCGACCTCGTGGCCCTCGCCTGACCGACCTGTAAGGGGTCACCCCACGGGTCACCCCCGCTTGATCGAATGAGTGATCCACTGCGTATGGATCATTCGGCCGATCCGTGATCCATCATCTGTGTGAGATCTCCTCGTACCGAGGTGTGCCCTACATCGATTTCGCGGCCGAGTCCTTTCATCCCGAGGGCTCGGCCGTCGCGCGTCGCTGACCTGGTGATTCACGGATGAACCCGTTCGGCCGTACGGATGCCACCGGGCGGAACACCGGATTCCGCTCGTGGGGATGTGCTCCTGTCGTCAAAACCTTGTCTTACGGACCTTGCCGAATGGGTGGCCATGAAGCCCCCGAGGGGTGATCATGAGGAGACCAGAGCGCACTTCCCTTGAGGAGGCACGGGTGGCCGAGACTCTGAAGAAGGGCAGCCGGGTGACCGGCGCCGCGCGCGACAAGCTCGCGGCAGACCTGAAGAAGAAGTACGACTCCGGTGCGAGCATCCGAGCGCTGGCCGAAGAAACCGGCCGCTCGTATGGCTTCGTGCACCGGATGCTCAGCGAGTCGGGCGTCACGCTTCGTGGGCGTGGCGGTGCGACGCGGGGCAAGAAGGCCACTACGGCCTGAGGCCGGCGCGGTCCATCGGCTTCGGTGGTGCCACCCGGTCGGTCGAGTGATCGACCGGGTGGTTACTGTGCAGTCACTTACGGATGCGTGCTACTTCTCCGTGGCACCGCATCCACGATGACCGCACCCATCGGAGGCGCCCCATGGCTTCGCATGAGCACGAGACGGACGTCGACAAGGACCCCGGCAAGGTCCTCGATCCCGTACTCGACAAGGACGGCGTACGGCTCACCGTCGACGAGGCTGTCGCCACGGTGACGCTGACCAACCCGGCCAAGCGCAACGCCCAGAGTCCCGCGCTGTGGCGGGCGTTGGCAGAGGCCGGGCGGGTACTGCCGGGCTCCGTCCGTGTCGTTGTGCTGCGCGCCGAGGGCCCGTCGTTCTCGGCGGGGCTCGACCGGCAGGCGTTCACGCCCGAGGGGTTCGACGGCGAGCCGTCGTTCATCGAGCTCGCGCGCAGTTCGGACGCCGAGCTGGACGGAACCATCGCCGAGTACCAGGAGGGTTTCACCTGGTGGCGGCGGAGCGACATCGTGTCCATCGCCGCGGTGCAGGGGCACGCCGTCGGCGCGGGTTTCCAGCTGGCCCTCGCCTGTGACCTGCGCGTCGTCGCGGACGACGTGCAGTTCGCCATGCGCGAGACCAGCCTGGGCCTCGTCCCCGACCTCACGGGTACGCATCCGCTGGTGAGCCTGGTGGGTTACGCCCGCGCGCTCGAAATCTGCGCGACGGGCCGTTTTGTGCTGGCCGAAGAGGCCGAACGCACCGGCCTCGCCAACCTCGCCGTGCCCGCCGAGCAGCTCGACGGCGCGGTACGGGATCTCGCCGGCGCGCTGCTCGCCGCTCCGCGTGACGCCGTCATCGAGACGAAGGCGTTGCTGCGTGGGGCGCAGGAGCGGACGTACGAGGACCAGCGCGCAGCCGAGCGTGCCGCCCAGGCTCGCCGCCTGCGGGATCTGGCCGGGGTCGGCGACTAGGGCCGGCCCACCGCCGTGACCACCACGGCGACCGACGGGTGGTCCGGCAGGGCCTCCGTCACCGCCGAGCGGACCGCCCTGGCCACATCGGCGGTCCGCCGTTCCGCCGTCACCGCCAGTTCGACGCGAACGTGACGGTGCGGCAGGGTGGTCTTCCCGCCGACGTCCTCGATGTGGACCGGGCGGCCCAGGGCGTCCGTCAGACGGGCGACGCCCGGGACGGACAGCGCGGCCGAGGCCGCCCGGAGCTCGTCGGCACCGGTCGGCTGGGCAGTCGGCCGCTCGTCGTCAGGGCGTACGGCGACGGGCGCCTCGTCCGCCCCGTTCGACAACTCTGTCACCAGCAGATCCACCTCCGTGACCGTCAGACCGAGCCGCTCCTCCGCGGCCGCGGCCAGGGCCAGGCGCAGGCGGTCGGCCGTCGTGGGGAGCGGGTCGACGCCCGGCGCCGTGGGGTCCGCCGAGACGGTGAACTCCGCGATGATGCGGAGGGGGCCGGGCGGCAGCGCGCTCGGCGGGGGCGGCACGACCGGCTCGTGCACCTGCTGCTCCGGGTCGGCGAGGGAGATCCGGAGCGTGCCGAGGCGGACCTCGCGCACGGGATCCGCCGCGCGCCGCAGCACCGAGCCGGCCGCGCTCTCCGTGATCCACGAGCCGTCGTGGGGGAGGCCGAGGGGCAGCAGCCTGCCGAGCCTGAGCAGATGCCGTACTTCCTGAGTCCACCGGTCTGCCGTCATTGTTCCAGCCTGCCGCACCCCAGGCGCGAGAGGCCGCAACCCGGCCTACTGTGGGTTGGGGGACGACCGAAAGGGAGGTGCGGCGATGACCGACATGACGGAGCGGAACCGGCCGGAGACCCCCGAGGGCGCGGTGGAGTCGCCGCAGGCACGCAGGGCCACCAAGCGAGGCGGCGGCGACCCCGCGACCCGAGGCCGCACCACCATCGCCGACGGCGTGGTGGAGAAGATCGCCGGGCTGGCCGCCCGTGACGTACTCGGCGTGAACGCCATGGGCAGCGGACTCAGCCGTTCCTTCGGGGCCATGCGCGACCGGGTGCCCGGCGGCACCAAGTCCGTCGCCCGCGGGGTGAAGGCGGAGGTGGGCGAGCTCCAGACCGCGCTCGACCTGGAGATCGTCGTCGACTACGGCGTGTCCATCACCGATGTCGCCCGCGCCGTGCGCGAGAACGTCATCGCGGCCGTCGAGCGCATGACCGGACTCGAGGTCGTCGAGGTCAACATCGCCGTCAGCGATGTGAAGCTGCCGGACGAAGAGGAAGAGGAGCCGGAGACACGGCTTCAGTAGTCACGGGGTGACCGCACAGCTGAGGAGCGCACCATGAGCTTGGCCGTGATCGGCATGATTGCCGGAATGGCGCTGGGCTTCGCCGGGTACTTCGGCGGATTCGGCGCGTTTCTGCTGGTGGCCGCCCTGGGCGCCGTCGGCCTCGTCGTCGGCCGGGTCATCGAGGGGGACCTGGAGTTCGGCGACTTCTTCCGCCCCCGCGACGACCGGCGGCGATGACGGGTGCCCGGCCAGGCCGGTGAGCTCGAACAGCGCTACGGGCCCCAGGCGGTCCGGCGGCCCCCGACGGCCGTGGCGCCGGCCGAGCGCGGGGCCACCAGGATCGCCGACCGGGTCGTCGCGAAGATCGCCGCGCAGGCGGCGCGCGAGGCAGTGCTGCCGCTGACCAGGGGCGCCGAGTCGCCGCACGCCACGGTCGTCGTGCACCACGGCACCGCCCGCGTCCGCATCAGTCTCGAACTCGACTATCCCTCCGACATCGGTGGCCGGTGCCGTGCGGTGCGTCGTCAGGTCGCCGAGCGGGTAGGCGCTTTGACGGGGATGGAGGTGCACGAGGTGGCCGTCCAGGTGGAGCGGCTGCACCGGGCACCGGCACCCGGCGCGGCACACGGGAGGACGCAGTGAGCGAGCCCCAGGGACACGAGGGACACGAGAGCACGCAGCGGCTGCCGGTCATCGAGAAGACCGACGACACGGACCCCGGCCGGTCCGCCTCCCCGGAGGCCTACGAACCGGGCCCGGTCCCGGCCGCCGACGAGGGCGCCCGCGACGGCCGCTTCTGGTCGGCCCGCCGTGTCCCGGCGGGCCTCCTCGCCCTGATCGTCCTCCTCGGCGCCGGCCTCCTCCTGTACGACGTCGTGGCCGTACGCGCCCACCGGCCCGCCATGCACTGGCGCAGATTCCTGGCCCGTCAGCTCGCCGAGCGGCCCCTCGACGACACCTGGGTGCTCGTCGGCGCGGGTCTCGCCGCCGCCCTCGGCGTCTGGCTGCTCGTGCTCGCCACGACTCCCGGTCTGCGCGGCTTCCTGCCGATGCGCCGCGCACACCCCGACGTACGGGCCGGACTGCACCGGAAAGCCGCCGCGCTGGCGCTGCGCGACCGGGCCATGGAGGTGTCCGGCGTGCAGTCCGTGCGCGTCCGTGTGCGGCGCAGGAAGGCGGACGTCCGCGCGGTGTCGCACTTCCGTGAACTCGACGACGTACGCGCCGACCTGGACGCCACGCTCGCCGACGGCGTCCGGGGGCTGGGGCTGGTCCGGCCGCCCGCGCTGTCGGTGCGCGTGGGGCGTCCCCGGCGGAAGGGGTGAGGACGGTGCTGAGGACCGTCAACCGTGTGCTGCTCGGACTCGCCGGGCTGATCCTGGTCGCCCTCGGCGGCTCCGTGCTGGCCGTCGGACTCGGCGTCCGGCCACCCTCGTGGTGGATCCACGACGGACGGCGCGACGTGCTCCTCAGCTACGCCGAGCGGACGCGGTGGCGGGACGAGGGCTGGTGGTGGCCGACCGTCATCGCCGTGCTAGCCGTTCTCGTCCTGCTCGCCCTGTGGTGGCTGTCCGCCGTACTGCGCAGGCGGCGGCTCGCGGAGGTGCTCGTCGACACCGGCGACGGCGAGGGCGCGATGCTGCGCGGACGGGCCCTGGAGGACGTACTCGCCGCTGACGCGGAGCAGTTGGACGGCGTCGGGCGCGCACACGTCCTGCTGACCGGCCGGCGCGCCGCCCCCGAGGCCCGGGTGCGGCTCCTGCTGGAACCGCACGTGGATCCGGGGACCGCGCTGCACGGCCTGACCACTCGGTCGCTCGCCCACGCCCGGGACTCCGCGGCCCTCGCGGCACTGCCCGCGGAGGTCCGGCTGCGCGCGGTCAAACACCGGGCGGAGCGGGTGAGTTGAGGGACACCGCGGACAACGGCGGGCGGGTTCCGCTGCTTCCCGCGGCCCCGGTCCACCGGACCGGCCCTAGAACCCGTGCCGCATCCCGCCGTCCACCGGCAGCATGATGCCCGTCAGATACGACGCCGCCGGCGACAGCAGGAACGCGGCCGCGCGGCCGAACTCCTCCGGTGTGCCGTAGCGGCGCAGCGGGATGCGGGACTCGTTGGCCACGCGGGTGGCCTCCGGGTCGGCGGAGAGCCCGTCGAGTTCACGGACACGGTCCGTGTCGATGCGGGACGGGAGCAGGCCGACGACGCGGATGCCGCGCGGGCCCAGCTCGTCCGCGAGGGACTTGGCGAAGCCGGCGAGGCCCGGGCGCAGCCCGTTGGAGATGGTCAGGCCCGGGATGGGCTCGTGCACCGAGCCGGACAGCACGAAGCCGATGACCCCGCCCTCGGCCAGCTCGGCCGCCGCCGCACGGGCCAGCCGGACCGCACCGAGGAACACCGACTCGAACGCGGCCGTCCACTGCTCGTCCGTGTTGTCGGCGACGAACCCGGGCGGTGGTCCGCCGACGCTGATGAGGATGCCGTCGAAGCCGCCGAAGTGCGCACGCGCGGCCGCGACGAGGCGGGCCGGCGCCTCGGGGTCCGCGTTGTCCACGGCCACCCCGACCGCGTTCGGGCCGAGCGCGGACGCGGCGTCGGCGACACTCTTGTCGTCCCGGCCCGTGACGACCACCTTCGCCCCGTCGGCGACGAGTTCCCGCGCCGCCGCGTTGCCGAGCCCACGGGTCGCCCCGGTGACGACGTACACACGATCCTCAAGTCCAAGATCCATGCCCCCTATCCTGCCTCCTGGTCACCGAAGAGGGCGAGGGCGGTGCTCACCAGGCCGAGGTGGCTGAAGGCCTGGGGGTAGTTGCCGAGGAAGCGGTCCGACGCCGGGTCGTACTCCTCGGCGAGCAGACCCACGTCGTTGCAGAGCCCGACCAGCCGTTCGAACAGGGCGCGGGCCTCCTCGGTGCGGCCCAGCCGGTGCAGGGCGTCCGCGAGCCAGAACGAACAGACCAGGAACGTGCCCTCGTCGCCGGGCAGCCCGTCCACCTCTGCCACGTCGGTGCTGTAACGGCGTACGAAGCCGTCTCGGCCCAGCTCCTCGCGCACCGCGTCGACCGTGCCGATCACCCGCGGATCGTCGGGCGGCAGAAAACCGACCCGGGGGATGAGCAGCAGCGAGGCGTCGAGTCCACGTGAGCCGTAGAACTGTGTGAAGGTGTTCCGCTCGGCGTCGTAGCCGCGCTCGCACACCTCGCGGTGCACCTCGTCGCGCATGGCCCGCCAGCCCGCCAGATCGCCGCCGAGCTGCGGCTCGTTCTCCAGGGTGCGTACGGCGCGGTCGGCGGCCACCCAGGCCATCACCTTCGAGTACACGAAATGGCGACGCCCGCCGCGCACCTCCCACAGCCCCTCGTCCGGCTGCCGCCAGGCCGAGCACAGGAAATCCATCAGGGCGCGCTGCACCTGCCACATGTGCGGTTTGGCCGGCAGACCCGAACACCGGGCCAGCGACAGCGAGTCGATGACCTCGCCGTAGACGTCCAGTTGCAACTGCTTCGCGGCGTCGTTGCCGATCCGGACCGGGACCGAGTCCCCGAATCCCGGCAGCCAGGGCAGCTCGAACTCGGGCAGCCGCCGCTCTCCCGACAGCCCGTACATGATCTGCAGATCCGCCGGATCGCCCGCGACCGCGCGCAGCAGCCAGTCGCGCCAGTCCGCGGCCTCCTCGTGGTACCCGGCCGACAGCAGCGCGTCCAGGGTGAGCGTGGAGTCGCGCAGCCAGCAGTAGCGGTAGTCCCAGTTGCGGATGCCGCCGAGCTGTTCGGGCAGTGAGGTGGTGGGGGCGGCCACGATGCCGCCGGTCGGGGCGTAGGTGAGGGCCTTGAGAGTGATCAGGGAACGCACCACGGCATCCCGGAACGGTCCGTCGTAACGGCACTGCGACACCCACTCCCGCCACTGCGCGAGACTGCCGTGCAGCGACTCGTACGGGTCCACGAGCGGCGGGCGCGGCTGGTGCGAGGGATGCCAGGTGAGGACGAAGGCGACCTTCTCGCCCTCCCCGACGGTGAACTCGGAGTGCGTGCAGAAGTCCTCGCCCCAGGTGTGCACCGCGGGCTCGCTGCGCAGCCACACGGCGTCGGGGCCGGCCACCGCCACGCGATGCCCCTCGGCCCTGCGCATCCACGGCACGATCGAGCCGTAGTCGAAGCGCAGCCGGATCGCGCTGCGTACGGTGACGCGGCCGCGCAGCCCCTCCACGATGCGTACGAGGTCGGGGGCGCTGTCGCGCTGGGGCATCAGGTCGGTGACGCGCAGCGTGCCCTCGGGGGTGTCCCACTCGGAGTCGAGGACGAGGGAGTCGGTGCGGTAGGCGCGACGGGTGCAGGGGCCCGCGCCCTTGGGGGCGATACGCCACTTGCCGTTGTGCTCGTCGCCGAGCAGCGCGGCGAAGCAGGCCGGCGAGTCGAAGCGGGGGAGGCAGAGCCAGTCGATGGATCCGTCGCGGGCGACAAGGGCGGCGCTCTGCTGGTCCCCGATGAGGGCGTAGTCCTCAATGGATGCGCTGAATGCTGGGGACTCGACAGATTTGTGCACAATTGCCGGGTTCCCGCTGGGGGGTGGGGGCAATCCGGGGGTGGGCCCGGGCGGGTGATGCGCGGGCGGAAGGGCGGCCGGTGGGGTGCGGTGGGGGCCGGACCGTCGTGGGGGCGCTGGGGCGCTGGGGCGCGGGACTGCCGGGCTCCGTGCGGCGGGTCGGGCCCTGGCTCTAGACGGCCGCCGGGGCCGTCTCCTTGGTCTCCGTCTCCTTCGCCGCTGCCGCCTCCGCGCGGTCGCGGCGTTCGCGCCGGGCCAGGACGACCCAGCCGACGGGGACGCCCGCCGCGAACAGCCACCACTGGACGGCGTACGCCATGTGGGGGCCGATGTCGCTGTGGTCGGGGGCCGGAATCAGCTCGGGGCTGTCCCCCTTGGGCCGGGGCGAGGTCAGCTCGACATAGCCGCCGAGGACCTGCTTGCCGAGGGCCTTCGCCTGCTGTCCGCTGCTGATCAGCATGATCTGGCGGGCCGGCAGCCCCTGGACGTTCTTGATGCCGCTCTCGGCGGTCGTCTCGTCGGGCATCAGCCGCCCGGTGACGGTGATCTCACCGTTCGCGGGGGCGGGGATCTTCGGGAACTCGGTCTGCACGCCGTTCGCCGGGATCCAGCCCCGGTTGACCAGGATCACCTTGCCGTCGTCCAGCACGAACGGGGTCAGGACGTGGAAACCGACCTCGCCGTCCACGTTCGTACGGCGGCGTGCGACGACCTCGTGCGCGGTGTCGAAGGTGCCCTTCGCGGTCACCCGGTGGTACAGGTCGTCGTGCTTGACGGTCGCGCCGGGCGAGGTGAGCGACTCCGCCGGCACCGGCGTGGCGGCCAGCGAGTTGCCGATCACCGTGTTGAGCGCGACGCGGTGCTCGTGGCGGTGCAGCTGCCAGAAGCCCAGCTCAATCATCGTCGGGATGAGCGCGAGCGTCACAAGGGTGAGGATCACCCACTGCCGGGACAACAGGAAGCGGTACACCCCACGACCGTACAACTCGGTCGTGGGGCGTTGGGAGGGGGGTGGGCGGTGGACGGCGGGCAGGGGGCTCAGACCTTGTCGACGATTCCCGCCCTCCCCTCCGCGCGAGAGCAGTGCGCACCGCAGAACCAGCGGCCCCCGACCTCGACTCCCTGGCCGATGATCTGGACGCGACAGTGCTCGCAGATCGGTGCCATGCGGTGGATCGCGCAGGAGAAGCAGTCGAAGACGTGCACCGCGCCCTGCGCGTGCACCTCGAACGTCATGCCGTAGTCGTTTCCACAGACTTCGCAACGTGCCATGCGCCACAGGGTGCGGCGCCGACCCGGGACGGGCGAGCGGCCGCCGGGCGAGTCGTCCGCCAATCACCCGTCTGACGCCTCACCACCGGTTCGAGCCGCCGCGGGTCACCCCTGCGAGGCCGGCTCCACGTCCCGCAGCAGCTGGCCGAACGCCGCCTCGTCGATCACCGGTGTCCCGTACTGCCGCGCCTTGGCCGTCTTGGACGTACCCGAGCCGGGGTCGTTGGTGACGAGCAGGCTGGTGAGCCGGGACAGGCTCGTCGCCACATGCAGGCCCGCCTCGACGGCGCGGTCCTCGAGGAGCTCGCGGTCGACCGAGGTGTCCCCGGAGAACGCCACCCGCATGCCTTGCTTGAGCGGTTTGCCCTCTTCGTAGCGACCCGGGTTGGGATAGGGGCATACGGGGCGTTTGCGGGAGGGGCGCCAACTGCCGGACGGATAGCCGCCGGAGGGCTGCCGGCCGATCCGCGGGGTGGCGTTCCACTCGGTGAGCGGCAGGCACTCCAGCAGCGGCAGCCGGACGCCGTCCCGCGCCGCCGCGTGCAGACTCGGCCGGAACGCCTCGGCCAGCACGCGCGCGTCGTCCAGGGCGTGGTGGGCCCGCTGCTGTACGACGCCGAAGTGCGCGGCCAGCGACTCCAGCTTGTGGTTGGGCAGCGGCAGGCCCAGCTCCTTGGAGAGCGCGATGGTGCACAGCCGCTGCCGCACCGGCGCCTGGCTCTTCGCGCGCGCGTACTCCCGGGCGATCATCGACCAGTCGAAGACCGCGTTGTGCGCGACGAGCACGCGGTCGGCGAGCCGGGACGCGAACTCCGCCGCGATGTCCTCGAAGAGCGGTGCCCCTTCGAGGACATCGCTCGTCAGCCCGTGGATCCACACCGGGCCCGGGTCCCGCTCCGGGTTGACCATCGTGTACCAGTGGTCCTCGACCTCGCCGCGCGCGTCCAGCCGGTAGACGGCGGCCGAGATGATCCGGTCGTCCCGGGCCAGGCCGGTGGTCTCCACGTCGACGACCGCGTACCCCTGTGGATACGCGGCCGGCCAGGGGGCTGGGGTCGCTGCGGTCGTACGGTCTTCGAGCATGGTCAATGAGGATAAGGGCCGCCACTGACAGCTCTGTCCCCGGACTCCGCCCTCTCAGGACGGGCCCGGGCCGCGGGCGGTCTCAGGCGCCGCCTCCAACAGCCCGGCGACCAGGGCCTTCACGGATGCCGTGAACACCTTCTCCGGATCGACGGGCCAGGCGAGTGTTCGTGCGAGCGCCGGGTCCCCGTCCGCCGTACGTGCCCCCCACAGCTCCTGCTCGCCGGGGCGCTGCGCCGGGGCACGCTCGCGGTTGCGCTCGACCAGGACGTGCCCGACGACCAGGAACTGCACGGCCCGTACGACCTCGGCGGCCCGCGCGCCGCGCAGTCCCGCCGCGTGCGCCTCACGCACCAGCGCCTGCTGTGCGGGCAGGAACATGCGTTCTGTCAGACCGCGTTCGTGCACCATCGCGACGAGATGTGGATGGTCGCGCAACTGCCGGCGCAGGGCGCGGGCGACGGAGGCGATGCGGCGCGCGGGCGTGCGCCCCACCGGGCGGATCTCGCCGAGATCGGCGACGGTCCGCTCGACCAGCGCGTCGAGCAGGGACTCGCGGTTGCCGACATGCCAGTAGATCGAGGTGACCGCGGTGCCCAGCTCGGCGGCGAGCCCCCGCATCGTCAGCGCCGCCGGGCCGTGCCGCTTCACCAGATCCGCCGCGGAGTCCAGGACCTCGTCGCGGGTGAGTGCCGGTCTCGCCATCCCGCCCCCGTCCATGTTCGTGCACACGTATTTACCCGGCACGAGGTCTGCTGTAACTGTGTTACAGGTGACGGCCCATCAGAAGAAGGGCGGTACGACATGGCACGAGTGCGCTATGGCGCGCGGACCGACGCGGAGATCGCGGCCGCGCGCTCCGCGAGCTCCCGGCTCCCCGACATCTGGTCCACCGGTGTGGTGGCCGTCTGGGAGACCGACCCGGACGCGGTCGCGGCGGTGCTGCCGCCCCCGCTCAAACCCACCGGGCGGCCCCTGGCCCGGGTCAACATCAGCAAGGTCGACCTGCCCGGATACCGGCTGGGCGCGGGCTCGTTCGCGGTCGCCGCCGCGCACGACGGCGTCGAGGGCTGGTACCCGCTCGTCATGCCGATGACCCATGAGCGGGCCCTCATCGGCGGCCGTGAGGTGTTCGGGGAGCCGAAGAAGCTGGGCGAGGTCACGGTCGAACGGGACGGCCTCGTCGTACGCGCGGCGCTGGCCCGGCACGGCATCGCGTTCGTGGAGGTGCGCGGAGCGGTCAGCGGTGATCTGCCGCTTCCGGAGCCCGTCCGGAAGACCGACTTCTACTTCAAGTTCCTGCCCTCGGTGGACGGTCCGGGTTTCGACACCGCCCCGGTCCTGGTGCACTGCCTGCGCAACGAGAAGGTGCGCAGGCTGGAGCGGATCACCGGTGACGTCGTCCTGCGCGAGTCGATGTACGACCCGGTCGCCGACCTGCCCGTACGCCGGCTCGTCGAGATCACCATCGGTGAGAAGACCACCGACCAGAAGGGCAAGGTCGTCGAACAGGTCAGTGCCCAGGCCCTGTTGCCGTACATCCACCAGCGCTACGACGATCCGCAGCAGTTGCTCGACGGTCCGCCGCAGGGGAGTGTCTGATGGATCTCCGGGCGGGACAGGTCGCCGTCGTCACCGGCGCGGCGAGCGGCATCGGGCTCGCGATGGCACGGCGGTTCGCGGCCGAGGGACTGAAGGTGGTCCTCGCGGATGTCGAGGAGGGGGCCCTGGAGAAGGCCGCTTCCGCGCTGCGGGAGGACGGGGCCGAGGTGCACGCGCGCGTGGTCGACGTCGGGGAGCGTGATCAGGTCGAGGCGCTGGCGGCCGGGACGTGGGAGAGGTTCGGCGCCGTGCACGTGCTGTGCAACAACGCGGGCGTCGGCTCCGGAGCCGAGGGCCGGATGTGGGAGCACGACCCGAACGACTGGAAGTGGGCCTTCGCGGTCAACGTGTGGGGCGTCTTCCACGGCGTCCAGGCCTTCGTGCCCCGGATGATCGCGGGGGGTGAGCCCGGCCATGTGGTCAACACCTCGTCGGGGGACGGCGGCATCGCGCCCCTGCCCACCGCCTCCGTGTACGCCGTCACCAAGGCGGCCGTCGTGACGATGACGGAGTCCCTGTACGCGCACTTGAGGGCGGAGCACGCGCGCGTGGGCGCCTCCGTGCTGTTCCCGGGGCCGCACATGCTCCGTACCGGCCTGTGGGAGTCGCACCGCAACCGGCCCTCGCGCTACGCGAAGCACAAGCCGAGGAAGACCCCCTACCGCAGCCTCGACCAGTGGGAGGCCGCGATGCGGGAGGCGGGCCGGGAAGTGCGCTTCACGCCGGTCGAGGAGGTCGCCGAGCTGGTGGTGGACGGCATCCGGGCGGACCGCTTCTGGCTGCTGCCCGAGAGCGAGCACAGCGACCGGCAGATCAGGGCGAGGTCGCGGTCGATGCTCGAGCGGACCGACCCGTCGTACTTGGAAAGCTTCATCCTCGACTGAGGAGACCGTGGTGACCGACAAGGACGCGACCGGCAGGGACGTGACGGACCAGGATCCCTACCTGATCATCTCCTCCGACTGCCACGCCGGGCTGCCCACCGAGGAGTACCGGCCCTACCTGGACTCCCGTTTCCACCGGGACTTCGACGAATTCCTCGCCGGGCGCGACCGGCGCCGCGAGGAGATGACGCGGCTCGGCATCCGCAACGAGGCGTTCGCGGACAAGTGGTTCCAGGACAACGAGGAGGGCCTGCGCGGCGGCTGGGACACCGCCCAGCGTCTCAAGGAGCTGGACGGCGACGGGGTGGCCGCCGAGGTCGTCTTCCCGGACGCCGACGCCGTGGACAGCCGGACCGCCGCCCCCTTCGGCGTGGGCCTCGGCCTCTCCGGCGACCAGGATCCGGAGCTGGGCATGGCGGGCGCGCAGGCGCACAACCGCTGGCTCGCGGACTTCGTCTCCGGACACCCCGAACGGCACTGCGGGGTGGCCCTGTTGCCCGTCACGGCCGAGCCCGGCCGCGTGGTCGCGGAGGTGTACCGGGCCAAGGAGTCGGGCCTCGGCGCGCTGATGATCCCCTCCATGTGGGTCGACAAGGAGCCCTACCACGACCGCCGTTACGACCCGGTGTGGACCGCGGCGGCCGAGTGCGGCATGCCGGTCCTCACGCACTCGGGGGCGGCGCCCCGGCACGAGTACGGCGACCATCTGGGCATCTATGTGAGCGAGGTGACCTGGTGGCCGGCCCGGCCGCTCTGGTTCCTGCTGTGGTCGGGCGTCTTCGAGCGGCACCCGGGGCTGCGGTTCGGCGTGGCGGAGTCGGGCTGCTGGTGGCTCCCCAATCTCCTCTGGTTCATGGACCGCCTCTACCTCGGCGCGCACGGCGGCAAGAAGCTGTCGCCCTTCGCCGAACTGACGCGCCCGCCACACGCGTACCTGGACCGGCAGGTCTTCATCTGCGCGACGAACACCAAGCGCCGCGAACTGGCCCAGCGGTACGAGATCGGCGTCGACAACATCCTCTGGGGCAGCGATTTCCCGCACCCCGAGGGCACCTGGCCCGACACGCGCGCGTGGCTGTCGAAAACCTTCCATGACATCCCGGTCGGGGAGACGCGCCGGATGCTCGGCCTGGCGGCCGCGGAGGTCTTCGGCTTCGACGTCGAGAAGCTGGCCCCCCTCGCCCGGCGGATCGGGCCGACCCCGGCCGACCTCGGCCAGTCCGACGACCGGGCGGCCGTCGAGGCGTCCTGGGCGCGCTCGCGCGAGGTGGGCCGCCACTGGCTGACCGGCCACGACTTCCCGGCCCTGGGGACGACCCCATGACCGACGACCGGTACACGGTGATCTCCGCCGACTGCCACGCGGGCGCCGATCTCCTCGACTACAGGCCGTACTTGGCGAAGCGGCACCACGACGCGTTCGACGCGTGGGCGGCCACCTACGTCAATCCGTACGAGGACCTGCTCGCCGACACCGCGGACCGGAACTGGAACTCCGAGCGGCGCCTGGCGGAGCTGGCGGCGGACGGGATCGTCGCGGAGGTGGTGTTCCCGAACACGATCCCGCCGTTCTTCCCGTCGGCGTCGCTGATGGCGCCCGCGCCGACGGCGGCGGAGTTCGAGCAGCGGTGGGCCGGCCTGCGGGCCCACAACCGCTGGCTGGCGGACTTCTGCGCGGCGGCACCCGGCCGCCGGGCGGGCGTCTTCCAGATCCTCCTGAACGACGTGGAGGAGGCGGTGAAGGAGATCAGCTGGGCGGCCGGCGCGGGCCTGCGGGGCGGCCTCCTGCTCCCCGGCACCCCACCGGGCTCGGGCCTGCCGGAGCTGTACTCGAAAGCGTACGACCCGATCTGGGCGGTGTGCGAGGAGCTGGACGTGCCCGTGAACCACCACGCGGGCTCGGCGTCCCCGCCGCTGGGCGACGAACCGGCCGCGCGGGCGGTCTTCATGGTGGAGACGACGTGGTTCTCGCACCGGGCGCTGTGGCACCTGGTGTTCGGCGGAGCGTTCCGCCGTCACCCGGGCCTGCGGCTGGTGCTCACGGAACAGGGTTCGGGCTGGATCCCCGGGGTCCTGGACATGCTGGACTACTACCACGGCCGTCTGGTCGCGGCCGGCCCGAAGTCGGCGACGGCGGAGGCCAAGTTCGGCGCCGGCCTGGACCGGGCCATGGGCAAGGGGCCGTCGGAGGTCTGGCGGGACAACTGTTTCGTCGGCGCGAGCTTCATGCGCCCGCACGAGGTGCCGCTGCGGGACCGCATCGGCCTCGACAAGATCATGTGGGGCAGCGACTACCCGCACGACGAGGGGACGTACCCGTACTCGCGCGAAGGCCTGCGGATCGCCTACGCGGGGCTGCCGCGCACGGAGATCGCGGCGATGGCCGGCGGCAACGCGGCACGGGTGTACGGCTTCGACCTCTCCCTGCTCGACCCGATCGCGGCGAAGGTGGGACCGACGGTGGCGGAGCTGGCGCGGCCGCTGGAAGAGCCACCGGCGGACGCGACGAGTCCCGTCTTCGCGCGGGGAGGGTCGGTACGCGTCTGGTGACACCGTGGGTGGCATCCTCCCCTCGTGACGGAACCCACGCACGACGAGGCACACGGGGGCGCGCTCGGCTCCCGCCTGAACTGGCTGCGGGCGGCGGTCCTCGGCGCGAACGACGGCATCGTCTCCACCGCGGGCCTCGTCGTCGGCGTGGCGGGCGCGACGGGCGCCCGCTCCGCACTGCTGACGGCGGGTCTGGCGGGGCTGCTGGCCGGTTCGATGTCGATGGCGGCGGGGGAGTACGTGTCCGTCTCCACGCAGCGGGACTCCGAGAAGGCGGCACTGGCGCTGGAGAAACGGGAACTGACGGAGCAGCCCGAGGCGGAGCTGGAGGAGCTGACGGAGCTGCTGGAGGAGCGGGGGCTGTCCCGGGACGTGGCGAGGGAGGCGGCGCAGCAGCTGACGGAGCGGGACGCGCTGCGCGCCCACGCGCGCGTGGAGCTCGGCATCGACCCGGACGAGCTGGCGAACCCGTGGCACGCGGCGTGGGCGAGCTTCCTGGCGTTCACGGTGGGGGCGCTGCTGCCCCTGCTGGCGATCGTGCTGCCACCGGCCGACTGGCGCCTGCCCGTCACCGTGCTCTCCGTCCTCGCCGCGCTGGTCGTCACCGGGTGGGTGAGCGCGCGGCTGGGGGCGGCGCGGCCGGGGCGGGCGGTGCTGCGCAACGTGGGCGGCGGCGCGCTGGCGATGGGGGTCACCTATGCGGCGGGCGCGCTGCTGGGGGCGGCCGGGGTGTGAGCCGGGGACAGGACGCGTGGGCCGGGAGACCGACCGTGCGCGCCCCCTTGGTGGAGATCACCAAGAAGCAAGCGCATACCGCCGGTAATACTTGTCAGTAACAACGTCTGGCGGCAGCGCGCGGACAGTCCTACGGTGCACCCATGCCGAACCTGCCCGATGTCGTGCTGTGGTCGATACCCGCCTTTGTGCTGCTCACCGTGATCGAGATCGTGAGCGTACGGATCCATCCCGAGGAGGACGCGGAAGGGTACGAGACGAAGGACGCGGCGACGAGCGTCGGCATGGGCCTCGGCAGTCTCGTCTTCGACCTCCTGTGGAAGATCCCGATCGTCGCGGTCTACACGGCGATCTACGAACTCACGCCCCTGCGCGTCCCCGTCCTGTGGTGGACCGTCCCGCTGATGCTGCTCGCGCAGGACTTCTTCTACTACTGGTCCCACCGCGGCCACCACGTCATCCGCATCCTCTGGGCCTGCCACGTCGTCCACCACTCCAGCCGGAAGTTCAACCTCACCACCGCCCTGCGCCAGCCCTGGACCTCGCTCACCGTCTGGCCCTTCTACGTTCCGCTCATCGCCCTCGGCGTCCATCCGGCCGCGCTCGCGTTCTGTTCCTCCGTGAACCTCGTGTACCAGTTCTGGATCCACACCGAGCGCATCGACAAGCTGCCCCGGGCGTTCGAGTTCGTCTTCAACACGCCCTCGCACCACCGGGTGCACCACGCCTCCCAAGGCGGGTACCTCGACCGCAACTTCGGCGGGATCCTCATCGTCTGGGACCGGATCTTCGGCTCCTTCGTCCCCGAGACCGAGCGGCCCGTCTACGGACTCACCAAGAACATCGCCACCTACAACCCCCTGCGCGTCGCCACCCATGAGTACGTCGCCATCGCCAAGGACCTGCGGGCGGCGCGCGGTTGGCGTGAGCGGGCGGGCAGGGTGTTCCGCGGGCCCGGCTGGCAGCCCGTGCGGCCGGCGGCTGAGCAGCCGGTCACGGAGCCCGTCGCGTGAGGCCGGCCGCCGCGCGCGTGCTGCTCGGGGCCTTCGCCTTCGCCGTCGTCGCCGACCTCGCCTCCCAGGCCCTCGGGTCCGACACCGGACACCTGCTCGCCAAGCCCCTCCTGATGCCGCTGCTCGCCGCCTACGCGGCCGTACGCGGCGGACCCCGCCTCCTCGTCGTCGCGCTGCTCCTCGGCTGGGCGGGCGACGTCCTCCTGCTGTCCGACGCCGACCCGGCCTTCCTCGCCGGGATGAGTTCCTTCGCCGCCGGGCACGTCTGCTATCTCGTGCTCTTCGCGCGGCACGGCCGGACGCGCGCGCGTGGCGCCCTGCTCGCCGGCGGTTACGGGCTCGTCCTCGTCACCACCGTCGCCCTCCTGTGGCCCGGCCTTCCCGCCGGGCTGCGCGTCCCCGTCGTCGGCTACAGCCTGCTGCTGACCGCGATGGCGTACGGGGCCACCCGGCTCGGGCCCGTCGCAGGGCTCGGCGGTGCCCTCTTCCTGCTCTCCGACACGCTCATCGCCACCGGCGTCGCCGACTGGCCACAGCTCCCACGACCCGACTTCTGGATCATGCTCACCTATGCGGCGGGCCAGTATCTGCTGGTCCGCGGCGTGACGGACACCCTCGGCGCGCCAACCGCGCCGGCGGCGGCGTACGGTGAGGTGCGCTCGACCACCCCCTGAGCGCACGCACCGGAACATCGCACGAGAAGGACCCTCGCCATGCGCGCCACCACCATCCACGCCCCGTACGACATGCGCGTGGAGGACGTGCCCGAACCCGTGGTGCGGCAGCCCACCGACGCGGTCGTACGGGTGCTGCGCGCCTGCATCTGCGGCAGCGACCTGTGGGCGTACCGCGGCGAGGCGGCCCGGCAGCCGGGGCAGCGCATCGGGCACGAGTTCCTCGGCATCGTCGAGGAGACCGGCTCCGAGGTGACCGGCGTCCGGCGCGGCGACCTCGTCGTGGCGCCCTTCATGTGGTCCGACGGCGTGTGCGACTACTGCCGCGAGGGTCTCACCACGTCGTGCGAGCACGGCGGATTCTGGGGCTCCGTGGGCCACGACGGCGGCCAGGGCGAGGCCGTGCGCGTGCCCTACGCCGATGGCACCCTCGTCCAGCTGCCCAAGGACGCGGCCTCCGACGAACACCTGCTGTCCGCGCTGCTGACGCTCTCCGACGTCATGGGCACCGGGCACCACGCCGCCCTCGGCGCCGGAGCCCGTCCCGGGGCGACCGTCGCCGTCGTCGGGGACGGCGCCGTCGGGCTGTGCGCGGTACTCGCCGCCAAGCGGCTCGGCGCCGAGCGGATCATCGCGCTCGGACGCCACGAGGTGCGTACGGACATCGCGCGCCGCTTCGGTGCCACGGACGTCGTCGCCGAGCGCGGGGAGGCGGCCGTCGAGGCCGTCCGCGAGCTCACCCGGGGGCAGGGCGCGCACTGTGTCGTGGAGGCGGTCGGCACCGAGCAGTCGATGCGGACGGCCGTGGACATCACCCGGGACGGCGGCGCCATCGGCTTCGTCGGCGTGCCGCACGGCAGCGGGACCGGGCTCGACCTGGGGGTCATGTTCGACCGGAACATCGCCCTGCGCGGCGGGGTCGCCCCCGTACGCGCCTACATTCCGGAGCTGCTCCCCGACATCCTCGCCGGCAGGATCGACCCCTCGCCCGTCTTCGACAGGACCGTCGACCTGGAAGGCGTGCCCGAGGGCTACAAGGCGATGGACGAGCGCACCGCCCTCAAGGTGCTCGTCACCAACTGACGCTCACCAGCGGATCGGCAGCGGCAGCGCCGTCAGCAGCGCCGACACCGCCACGACCACGCCCAGCGCCACCACCTCCGCACGCGCGGGCACACAGGCGCCGAGCGGGTCGTCGGCACGGCGCAGCCGACGGCGGGCCCACAGGGCGAGCACGGCGACGGCGGCCACGAGGAACACCTTGGCGACCAGGGTGCGCCCGTACGCCGTCGCCGTCAGCTGGTGCGGGATCGTGCCCGCAGGCATGCGGCGCAGCGAGCTCCACACCCCCGTCGCGGTGATCGCGGCCAGCAGGACGGCCGCCACGCGCGCGTAGAGGCCCAGCAGAGCCGCGCCGGGTCCAGGGGCGCGCCACCGCCGCACCGTGCGCAGCACATGCGGCAGCCCGCCCGCCCACAGGACCGCGCACGTCAGGTGAACGAGCGTCAGGCCCGAGCCGACCGACGGGCTGTGCTCCGTGGTGGGGTGGACGCGCAGTGCCTCGGCGACCACCACCGCGGCCGACGGCCACACCCGGCCGGCCGGGCGGCGCGACAGCGCGCACAGGCCGGCCACGGCGAACGCGTTGACCTCCAGCAGGGCGAGGGCGCCGTCCCGGGTCCGGTACAGCCCGCCGACGTCGATCTCGGCGAGGCGAATCCGGTACGAGTTTCCCGGTGGCCACGACCGAGGGGGAGCCCCAGGCGCGGCGACGGAAACCGGCGCCGGCCGCGAACCAGGCGCCCAGCCGCGCGGCGCGTCCGACGCGTCTGCCAAGGGCGCGCCCGGCACGCGGCGGGCCAGGCGGCCCGCGAACCACTCGCCCGCGGGCATGCACACCGCCGCGAACAGGACCGTACGCAGGAGGGCGATGCCACCGGCTCCGGGCGCGGCCGCCTCGCCGGTGCCGTGCAGCGCGGCGGCGGGGCCGAGGAGCGGGATCAGCGCGGCGACCGCCACCAGGGCGAGCACGGCGACGGCCCGGCCGGGGGACAGGCGCCGGGCCGGAGCGGCGGCGGGGACGGGCGAAGGGGCCGCGTCACCGCCGTTCGGGCCGGCCGGCGGTCGTATCAGGCTCACCCCAAGACCTTCACCAGTCGGCACAGACCGGGGCAAGCGCATCAGAAGAACTGGGGGAACGGCATTCCGCCCATAGGTATGTTTTCGGCAGGTACGGCTCGGCAGGTACGTTTCGGCAGTACGCGTCCGGCCCGACGGGCGACTCAGGCCCAGCGCGCGCCATCCGTCCCCCAAGGGCTCGGCGGCCGGGCCCAGTCGACCGGTCCGCCGGCGAAGGAGACGGGCGGCAGGGCGTACCGCAGCCGCCCCAGCTCACTGTCCCGCTCGGCGAGCCAGGCATCCGGCCCGTCGTAGGCGGCAGCCCCCGCGCCGGCGTACGCAGCCCCCGCCTCGGCGTACGCGGCAGCCCCCGCGCCGGCGTGTACGGCGTTCCCCGCCTCGCCCGCGGCGCGCCCCTCCAGCAGCCAGCCCGCGGTCCGCGCCAGCGCCAGTCGTACGAACCGGGCCCCGCCGTCCGTCAGTTGCTCGGTGAGCGAGCGCAGCACGGCCGCCGCCAGCAGATACCCCGTGCCGTGATCGAGAGCCTGGGCGGGCAGCGCGCCCGGCTCCTGCCGCCCGGACCCCTCGACCGCCGCGATGCCCGTGGCGACCTGCACCAGGCTGTCGAAGCCACGCCGCTCGGCCCACGGCCCGTACGCGCCCCACGCCGAGAGCTGCGCCACCACCAGCCCGGGCCGGCGCTCGGCCAGCGCCTCGGGCGAGAGCCCGAACCGGTCGAGGGCGCCCGGCCGGTAGCCGGTGACGACGACGTCCGCCGCCGCGAGCAGCTCCTCGAAGGTGCGCCTGTCCGTGCCGAGGCCGACCTTGGCGGACCGTTTGCCGAAGCCCGTGTCGGCGTGCTGGTCCACGAGTTCGGGCAGCTGCGGGGAGTCGACGCGCAGCACGTCCGCGCCGAGCAGGGCGAGCGTACGGGTGGCGACCGGGCCCGCGATGACCCTGGTCAGGTCGAGCACCCGCAGCCCGGCGGCGGGCAGCAGCGGACTGCCGAAGAGCGCCGCCGGCCGACGGGCCCGGCCCCCGCCCGGCCGCCGCCGTTCGACCAGGGGGCGGGCGGCGACCTCGACGGCCTGCTCGTGCCGCGCCCACTCCTCGGGGGTGCGCAGCGCGACGGCGAGGCCTCCGGCCCCGTACACGGCGTCCTCGATCTCCCTGGAGGAGCGCTCGGCGAGGGCCGCGGCGACGGACGCGGGGTCCTCCGGAAGTTTCAGTGCGGAGAGCAGCCGCTCCCGGTGATGCGGATAGTTCGCGTGCGTCCGCACCCATCCGTCCGCCGTGCGCCAGAAGCGGGACAGCGGCGCGAAGGTGACCGGCGCCCGCCCGTCGACGCGCAGCTGCCGCTCGCTCACGAACGCCGTGGCCACCGCCCCGTCGTCGACCCGCACCCCGGGCACGTCCGCGCGTCCGGCCCGCCGCGCGCCCAGTTCGGCGGCGGCCAGCGCGCAGGTCGCCACGCAGGCCCGCGCGAGCTCCCGTACCGGCAGCCGCGCCTTCAGCGCCCCGTCCCGTACGACGGTCGAGACCCGCTCGGTCAGTGCGGGATCGCCGCCCAGCGCGGCCCAGGCGAACTCCGTGTTCACAGCAGTCATGACGGCACTATGCAGGGTGTACTGAATCAACATGTGGACCAGGGGCGGGGATACGGCACCGCACGGCACGGCACAGGGGCCGGCCGGCAGACGCCGACCGGCCCGACCACCCGCGCGGGAGCCCTGCTTCGCGGAAGCCCCGCTTCGCGTGGGTCCTGCTCGGCGTGGGTCCTACTTCGTGACCGCGGCCAGCGCGTTCACGGTGCCCCAGCCGTAGAAGCCGTTGCGGTTCTTCGTGCCCTCGCACACCGCGTCGATCTTGCCGTCGGAGTCGATGTCGTACGGGTCCGTGCACGGCGTGGCGTCGGCCTCGGCGTACAGCAGCGCCTTCACCAGGGCGGCGGGGGCGTGCGGATGCGTCGACTTGATGAGCGCGGCGACGCCGGCGACGTGCGGGGTCGCCATCGACGTACCGGCCATGTAGCCCCACGTGCCGCCGGGCAGCGGGCCGAGGATCAGACCGCTGGTGGCCGGCGGGGCCGGGGTCTGGTAGCGGGTCGAGTCGCCGCCGGGCGCGGCCACGTCGATGACACCGAGTCCGTAGTTGGAGAAGGAGGACTTGATGCCCTTCGCGCCGGTCGACGCGACGGTCACCACCCCCGGCAACTGGGTCGGGATGTCATAGCACTTGGACGGGTCGATCACCCGGTCCGACGGCGTGCCGTCGTTCGGGGAGACCGGGTCGGTGATCGAGTCGGCGGCGAGGTCGTAGCTCTCGTTGCCCGCCGCCGCGACATTGACCGTGCCCTTCTTCTCCGCGTACCGCGAGGCCCGGGTGATGGCGTCGACGAGCGCCTTCTGGTCCGGGTCGTCGGCGCAGTTGAAGTACCAGGGGTCGGTGTAATAGCTGTTGTTGGTGATGTCGACGTGGTGCTCGGCCGCCCACACGAACCCGCAGACGACGGACTCGGTGTAGAAGTAGCCGCCCGTGGTCGACACCTTGATGCCGGCGACCTTCACGCCCGGCGCGACACCGGTGATGCCGACGCCGTTCTTGGCGCCCGCGATCTCACCCGCGACATGGGTGCCGTGCGGGCTTTCCGCGGCGCTCGGGCGCCAGGCCCCGTCGGTCGTGTCGGGCTTGCCGGTCACACAGTTGACCGAGGCGTCGCGGTCGAAGTTCGGCGCGATGTCGGGGTGGGTGTCGTCGACGCCGGTGTCGATCACGGCGACCGTGACCTTCGAGCTGCCGAGCGTCTTCTCGTGCGCCTTGTCCGCCTGGATGGCCGGCAGATCCCACTGCAGCGGCTCCAACGGGTCCTGCCCGTCGACCGCCTGAGCGCTCGCCACCTCCTCGGAGGTGAGCGCCTTCGGCGTCCCCACGTCGGTCGTCGACTGGGCGGGCAGCGGCGCGTTGCGGGTGGCACCCGCCGAGTCCACCCCGCGCACACGGCGGACGGTCTTGGCGAAGTCGGCGTTCGACGAGTGGACGACGATCACGCCGATCTGGTCGTACGACGTCACGATCGTGCCGCCGGCCTGGGCGATGGCCTTCTTCACGACGGACGAAGTGCCGTGGCCGGGACGGACGTTGACGACGTAGCTCAGCGAGGTCGCGTCCGCCGTCACGGTCCCCGGGGCGGCCGTCTCGGCCGCCGAGGCGCTGACATTGGGCAGAAAGGCGAGAGCCGTGACCGTGGCCATTCCCAGCGGAATGGCCACGGCCCGACGGGAGCGCTTACGGGGCGCTGTCATGGTGTCTCCAGTTCGTTCGCGATATCCAGTTCGTTTTCGCGATACCAGCCGTGCGAGCTGTATGAGCCGTACGGGCCGTATGAGCCGTACGGGCTGTGCGGATGCTCGAGCGACCTACAGGCGGGGTCACTTCACCGCGCGCAGCGCGTTGACGATGCCGAAGCCGTAGAAGCCGTTCACCCGCTTGCCGCCCACGCAGGTCGCGTCCACGACACCGTCGCCGTCCCCGTCGTACGGGTCCGTCGGGCAGCCAGGGTTGTCCGCCTGCGCCTTGAGCAGCGCCTGGAGCTTTGCCGGGGTCGCCGACGGGTGGGCCGACTTCAGCAGTGCGGCCACGCCCGCGGCGTGCGGCGACGCCATCGACGTGCCCTGGAGGAACGCGTACTCGTTGTTCGGCATCGTGGAGAGGATGCGGCCGTTCTTCGACGGCGTGTCCGGGAGCTGGAACTTGTCACCGCCCGGGGCCGCGATGTCGATGACGCCGTCGCCGTAGCTGGAGTAGTACGACTTGGTGCTCGCGACACCGGTCGCGCTGACCGTGACCACGCCCGGCAGCTGGGTCGGCACGTCGAAGCACTTGTGGGGGTCGACCGTGCGGGGCACCGCGGTCGAGTCGTCGGGACTGGAGTCGTCGACGAGGGCGTGCGAGTCGAGGTCGTCGTTGGAGTTGCCCGCCGAGGCGAGGTTGAGGGTGCCCTTGTGCTGGGCGTACAGCTGGGCCCGGTTGACCGCGTCGACGATCGCCCGCTGGTCGGGGTCGTCCATGCAGTTGTACAGCCACGGGTCCACGTAGTAGCTGTTGTTCGTGACCTCCACACCGTGGTCGGCGGCGAACACGAAGGCGCAGACGACACTCTCGGGGTAGAAGAGCTCGCTGACCGGGTCGGCCACCTTGATGCCGGCGACCTTGACGTTCGGGGCGACCCCGGCGACACCGATGCCGTTGCGGGCGGCGGCGATCTCGCCGGCCACATGCGTGCCGTGGTAGTGGTCGGCGTTGGCCGGGCGCCAGGCGCCGTACGACGTGTCCGCCTTGCCGCCGACGCAGTTGGCGGACTGCGCGGCGGAGAAGTTCGGGGCGAGGTCCGGGTGGGTGTCGTCGACGCCGGTGTCGATCACGGCGACCGTCACGTTCCTGCTGCCCGGGTTGATCTTCGCGGCCTTGTCGGCGCCGATCGCCCGCAGGTCCCACTGGTCGGCCTCGAGGGGCTCCTCACCCGAAGCCGTGCTCCGCGCGGCGATCTTCGCGGCCTGAGTCTTCGTCAGGTACTGCGCGGCGCCCTCGTCGGTCGTCCCGGCGGCGGTCAGCGGCGCGGTCCGGGTCGCGCCCGCGGACTGCACCCCGCGCACCGCCCGGAGCTGCTTGCCGAAGTCGGGGTTGGCCGAGTGGGCGACGATCACACCGATCTTGTCGTACGTCACGACGACGGTGCCGTCGGCCCGGGCGATGGCCCGCTTCACCGACTCGATCGTGTGACGGTCCGTCTTGGTGTTGACGACGTAGGCCAGTTCGGTGCCGTCGGCGGGGGAGGCGGAGGCCGAGGCGGGCGTGCTGAGCGGGGCCGCGGCCGCCGCGCCCGGCAGGAAGCCCAGGGACGCGGTGAGGGACAGGGCGACGGGCACGGCGAGGGCGAGCCGGCGTCTGGAACGCAGATGAGCCATGGGATCTCCACATCATCCGGAAACGCAGTCGGCCCGAGACACAGGTGGTGCTCGGGCAGGTACATGGCGGGTGGTGCAGGCTGAAGTTATCTCCCGTCCTCGCTGGCCAGCAATGACTTCCGGCGACGACTTCGGAAAGAACCCGACCGAGTTGAACCGCCCCACGCGTGGCGCCGTGACCTTGGACAGGGAGCGCTAGGACGATCGTGCCCCCTTTCGGATCACACCCCGGGGGCCTACCATCACCACCCGGTTTCTGTGATCCACATCACTGTGAGGTCAGAGCCGCCATGTCCGTGCCCAGCCCGTCCCCGTCGGCGAACCCCCACTCGCCCCCGTCCACCGTCGTCACCGCATCCGCAACGCGAGGAGACTCCGTGGCTACCGACGCACCGCCCCCCTCGAAGGTCCATCCCCGATACCCCTCCACGGAGGAGTTCGTCGCGGAGCAGGAGAGCGCCGAGTTCGGTGAACTGCGCCGCTCCTACCGCTCGTTCGCCTTTCCCCTGACCATCGCGTTCATCGCCTGGTACCTGCTCTACGTCCTGCTGTCGAACTACGCCGGCGGCTTCATGGGCACCAAGCTCTTCGGCAATGTCAACGTCGCCCTGGTGCTCGGTCTCGCCCAGTTCCTGACCACGTTCCTCATTGCCTGGTGGTACTCGCGGCACGCCGCCGCCGAGCTCGATCCCAAGGCCGAGGCGATCAAGTCCCGGATGGAGGGCGGCGCATGAGCCCCGCGATCACCCTGGCCGCCGACGCGGCCGGCCCACGTCTTCTCGCCGCCGGTGAGGCGAGCGAGCACCGGCCGCTGATCATCACCCTGTTCGCGGTGTTCGTCGCCGCGACCCTCGTCATCACCGTCTGGGCGGGCCGGCAGACCAAGGACGCCGCCGACTTCTACGCGGGCGGCCGCCAGTTCACCGCCTTCCAGAACGGCCTCGCGGTCTCCGGTGACTACATGTCCGCCGCGTCCTTCCTCGGCATCGCGGGCGCCATCGCCCTCTTCGGGTACGACGGCTTCCTGTACTCCATCGGATTCCTCGTCGCCTGGCTGGTCGCCCTGCTCCTGGTCGCCGAGCCGCTGCGCAACTCCGGCCGCTACACCATGGGCGACGTCCTCGCGTTCCGCATGCGCCAGCGCCCCGTCCGCACGGCCGCCGGCACCTCCACGATCGTCGTCTCGATCTTCTACCTGCTGGCCCAGATGGCGGGCGCGGGCGTCCTCGTCTCGCTGCTGCTCGGTATCACCAGCGACGGCGGCAAGATCGGCATCGTCGCCCTGGTCGGCGTGCTGATGATCGTGTACGTCACCATCGGCGGCATGAAGGGCACCACCTGGGTCCAGATGGTCAAGGCCGTGCTGCTGATCGCCGGCGCCCTGCTGCTCACCTTCCTGGTGCTGCTGAAGTTCAACTTCAACATCTCCGACCTGCTCGGCAAGGCCGCCTCCAACAGCGGCAAGGGCAGCGCCTTCCTCGAGCCCGGCCTCAAGTACGGCGCCACCTCGACGACCAAGCTGGACTTCATCTCCCTGGGCATCGCCCTGGTCCTGGGCACCGCGGGCCTGCCGCACATCCTGATCCGCTTCTACACGGTGCCCACCGCCAAGGCCGCGCGGAAGTCAGTGAACTGGGCTATCGGCCTCATCGGCGGCTTCTACCTGATGACCCTCGCGCTCGGCTTCGGCGCGGCCGCGCTCATCAAGCCGGACGAGATCATCGCCTCCAACAAGGCGGGCAACACGGCCGCACCCCTGCTCGCCCTGCACCTGGGAGGCGTCGACTCCAACTGGGGTGCCATCCTGCTCGCCACCATCTCGGCGGTCGCCTTCGCCACGATCCTCGCGGTCGTCGCGGGCCTGACCCTGGCCTCCTCCTCGTCGTTCGCGCACGACATCTACGCGAACGTCATCAAGAAGGGGCAGGCCAGCGAGAAGGACGAGGTACGGGCCGCCCGGTACGCGACGATCGCCATCGGCGTCGTGTCCATCGGCCTCGGCGCCCTCGCCCGCGACTTGAACGTCGCAGGCCTCGTCGCCCTCGCCTTCGCCGTCGCCGCCTCCGCCAACCTGCCGACGATCCTCTACAGCCTCTTCTGGAAGCGGTTCACCACCCCGGGAGCGCTCTGGTCGATCTACGGCGGCCTGATCACGGCGGTCGGCCTGGTGCTGTTCTCGCCGGTGGTCTCGGGCAAGCCCACGTCGATGTTCCCGGGCGTCGACTTCCACTGGTTCCCGCTGGAGAACCCCGGCATCGTCTCCATCCCGGTCGGCTTCCTGCTGGGCTGGCTCGGCACGATCCTGTCGAAGGAGGAGCCGGACACCGCCAAGTACGCGGAGCTGGAGGTGCGGTCCCTGTCGGGCACCGGAGCGCACTGAGGTCCCACGCCCACGGCCGCGTCGTAGATCCCTACGACGCGGCCGCGTCGTACCTCGTGGGATCGGGCCGCTCTCGATGTCAGTCCTGTCACGTAGGCTCACAGGTGTCCGAGGAATGTGATCCGCATCGAGGGGAGGGGGCCCGCGTGCTCATCGACACCTACGGCCGGGTGGCAACCGACCTGCGCGTCTCACTGACCGACCGCTGCAATCTGCGGTGCACGTACTGCATGCCCGAAGAAGGCCTGCAGTGGCTGGCCAAGCCCGATCTGCTCACGGACGACGAGATCGTCCGTCTGATAGACATCGCCGTCACCCGGCTCGGCATCACCGAGGTCCGCTTCACCGGCGGCGAGCCCCTGCTGCGCCCCGGCCTGGTCGGCATCGTGGAGCGGGTCGCCGCCCTCGCCTCACGCCCCCAGACGTCCCTGACCACCAACGGCATCGGCCTCAGCCGCACCGCGACCGCCCTGAAGGCGGCGGGCCTGGACCGCGTCAATGTCTCCCTCGACACCCTCCGCCCCGACGTCTTCAAGACCCTCACCCGCCGTGACCGTCACAAGGACGTCATCGCGGGCCTCGAAGCGGCCCGCGACGCCGGCCTGACCCCCGTCAAGGTCAACACGGTCCTGATGCCGGGACTGAACGCGGACGAGGCCCCCGACCTGCTGGCCTGGGCCGTGGCGCACGACTACGAGCTGCGTTTCATCGAGCAGATGCCCCTGGACGCCCAGCACGGCTGGAAGCGCGAGGGCATGGTCACCGCGGGCGACATCCTCGCCTCGCTGCGTACGCGTTTCGAGCTCTCGGAGGAGGGCGCCGACGAGCGCGGCTCCGCCCCGGCCGAGCGCTGGCTCGTCGACGGCGGCCCGCACCGCGTGGGCGTGATCGCCTCGGTCACCCGCCCGTTCTGCGCGGCCTGCGACCGTACGCGCCTGACGGCCGACGGCCAGATACGCACATGTCTGTTCGCCACCGAGGAGACCGACCTGCGCGCGGCCCTGCGCTCGGACGCCCCCGACGAGGAGATCGCCCGTATCTGGCGGCTCGCGATGTGGGGCAAGAAGGCGGGCTCGGGCCTGGACGATCCCTCGTTCCTCCAGCCGGAGCGGCCGATGTCGGCGATCGGCGGCTGATCGGCGGCCGCACCCGCGGCGGCTTCGTCAGTTCTGCGCGGCTTCCCAGTCCTCGAGCCTGACGACGTCCTTGAGGAATCCACGGACGCCGAGGAACTGGGAGAGGTGCTCGCGGTGTTCCTCGCACGCGAGCCAAGTCTTGCGGCGCTCGGGAGTGTGCAGCTTCGGGTTGTTCCAGGCGAGCACCCACACGGCTTCGGCGCGACAGCCCTTTGCGGAGCACATCGGGGAGGACGGATCGGAGCCGGCGCCGGGGGCGTTGAAAATCACGCTCCGACCCTAACCCGCGCACGGGGCCGCGATCCCGGCACCCCGTAGCAACCGGTCGACACGAACAGGCGACACGTGACAACGCGACACATCACAAAAGGCGACGCCGAGCAGCCACGGGGGGAGCTGCCCGGCGTCGGTCTGTCGCTCCGACGGGGGATGCGGAGCGCGTACGAAGTATGTCACGCGTGACCCGGTGCCCGGCACCGGAACAACATGATTGATCTGAGCTTTTCTTGAGCTTGATGCGGAGTGCGATTCCGGTTTTGGCGCATCCGCCGTGGTCAGGCCCGCTCGTGCGGCTCGCTGCGCACCTGGGCTCCGGGCTCGGCCGACACGCCCTCGGGGTCGGGTTCCGCGGAGTCGTCCGCCCGTGGCGGCGCGATCATCGGACGCATCGGGGTGGTGACGAACGTCGAGGGGAGCGAGGGCGCGTTCTCCCGGCCCGCGTTGGCGATCACCACGGCGATGTAGGGGAGAAGGGCGCCGAGCACCAGCGCAACCACGGCGACGTGCCGTTCCACGTTCCAGAGGGTGGCCGCGAGGATCACCGAGACCGTGCGCACGGCCATCGAGATGACATAGCGCCGCTGCCGCCCGCGTACGTCGTCGGCGAGACCCTGCCGGGCGCCGGTGATCCGGAACACCTCAGCGTTGCCGCCGTTGCCCTGCTTCCGCATCACGTTCCACCATCCGCCTTGTATCGGACTCGCCCCCGCCCCGTACCCGGCTCGAACCCGGTCAGGGACCAGGCCCGAACACATCCCACGTTACGCCGCCTCTGCGCCGCCTACGAGACCGGGGCACCCCCTGCCTGGGCGGACCGGCTGCGCCGTACCGCGTACGGCTCTGCCCGACATGCGCCGTATGGCACACCGGCCGAAACTGGGCGTAATGCTCACGTCGAGCCGTACGAGGAGGCAGCCATGGGCTGGTTGTGGGCGATCATCGTCGGATTTGTGCTGGGTCTGCTCGCCAAACTGATCCTGCCGGGCAAGCAGCACAGCCCGCTCTGGCTGACCACCATCATGGGCATCATCGGCGCCATCGTCGGCAACGCGATCGCACAGGGCCTCGGCATCGCGGAGACCAAGGGCATCGACTGGGGCCGACACGGCCTCCAGCTGGCGGCAGCGGTCGTCCTGGTGTTCCTCGGCGACATGCTGTACATGGCGATGCGGGGCAGCAAACAGCGGGCCTGACGGCATGGCGAAGGGGGCGGTCCGTGACGGGACCGCCCCCTTCGTACGTCCTCGGCCCGGGCCGAGCCAGGATGCTCAGCCGCCCGTGACCTCCACCGCCGCCAGGTTCTTCTTGCCGCGGCGCAGCACCAGCCAGCGCCCGTGCAGCAGGTCCTCCTTGGCGGGGACGGCGTCCTCGGCGGCGACCTTGACGTTGTTCACGTACGCGCCGCCCTCCTTGATCGTGCGCCGCGCGGCCGACTTGCTGGCCACCAGAGCGACCTCGGCGAAGAGGTCCACGACCGGGGCCGGCTCGGCGACCTTGACGTGCGGCAGCTCGGAGAGCGCCGCGGCCAGCGTCGCCTCGTCCAGCTCGGTCAGCTCGCCCTGGCCGAAGAGGGCCTTGGACGCGGCGATCACGGCGGCCGTCTGGTCCGCGCCGTGCACCAGCGTCGTCAGCTCCTCGGCGAGCGCGCGCTGCGCGGCGCGGGCCTGGGGGCGCTCCTCGGTCTGCTTCTCCAGCTCCTCGATCTCCTCATGGGACTTGAAGCTGAAGATGCGCAGGAACTTGGAGACGTCACGGTCGTCCGCGTTCAGCCAGAACTGGTAGAAGGCGTACGGCGTGGTCATCTCGGGATCGAGCCAGATCGTGCCGGACTCCGTCTTGCCGAACTTGGTGCCGTCCGCCTTGGTGATCAGCGGGGTGCCCAGCGCGTGCACCACGGCGTCCGGTTCGGCCCGGTGGATCAGGTCGGTGCCCGAGGTGAGGTTGCCCCACTGGTCGCTACCGCCGGTCTGCAGCGTGCAGCCGTACCTGCGGTACAGCTCCAGGAAGTCCATGCCCTGGAGGATCTGGTAGCTGAACTCGGTGTAGCTGATGCCCGCGTCGGAGTTGAGCCGCCGGGAGACGGCCTCCTTCGCGATCATCTTGTTGACCCGGAAGTACTTGCCGACGTCGCGCAGGAACTCGATGGCCGACAGTCCCTGGGTCCAGTCCAGGTTGTTGACCATGATCGCGGCGTTCGGACCCTCGAAGTCGAGCAGCGGCGCGATCTGCGCGCGCAGCCGCTCCACCCACTCGGCGACGACCTCGCGGGAGTTCAGCGTGCGCTCGGAGTTCGGCTTCGGGTCACCGATCAGACCGGTGGCACCGCCGACCAGGCCCAGCGGACGGTTGCCCGCCTGCTGGATCCTGCGCATCGTCAGGATCTGCACGAGGTTGCCGAGGTGCAGACTGGGCGCCGTCGGGTCGAATCCGCAATAGAACGTGACGGGACCGTCCGCGAACGCCTTGCGCAATGCGTCCTCGTCGGTGGAGAGGGCGACCAGCCCCCGCCACTTCAGCTCATCGACGATGTCCGTCACGGTTCTCGTATCTCCTTGAGTGGTCTCGTAATGCAGGTACGAGGTTATACGCCCTGGCTGACCGAGCTCATATTGAAGTCCGGGATGCGCAGAGCGGGCATCGCGGCCCGAGTGAACCAATCGCTCCACTCACGCGGCAAAGTCTTCTCCGTGCGCCCCGCCTCCGTCGCCCGGCCCAGCAGACCGACCGGCGACTCGTTGAACCGGAAGTTGTTCACCTCGCCGACGACCGCCCCGTTCTCCACCAGGTAGACGCCGTCCCGGGTCAGCCCGGTCAGCAGCAGCGTCGCCGGGTCGACCTCGCGGATGTACCAGAGGCAGGTCAGCAGCAGCCCGCGCTCGGTGGCGGCGACCATCTCCTCCAGGGAACGGTCCTCACCGCCTTCCAGGATCAGGTTCCCGATGGCCGGCGCGACCGGCAGCCCGGTCAGGGCCGCGCTGTGCCGGGTGGTCGTCAGATGCCTCAGCTCGCCCTCGCTCACCCACTCGGTGGCCTTGAGCGGCAGCCCGTTGTCGAACACCGAGGCGTCGTCGCCCGAGGAGTGCGCGAGCACGAAGGGCGCGGATTCCAGCCCCGGCTCGTTCGGATCGCTGCGCAGCGTCAGGGGCAGCTCGGAGAGTTTGTCGCCGATGCGCGTGCCCCCGCCGGGCTTGCTGAACACCGTCCGGCCCTCGGCCGCGTCCCGGGCCGCCGCCGACCACATCTGGTAGATCAGCAGGTCCGCGACCGCGGTCGGCGGCAGCAGCGTCTCGTAGCGTCCGGCGGGCAGCTCGATACGCCGCTCCGCCCACGCCAGGCGCTGCGCCAGCTCCGCGTCCAGCGCCGCCGGGTCGACGTCCTTGAAGTCGCGCGTCGAGCGCCCGGCCCACGCCGAGCGCGTCCGGTCCGGCGACTTGGCGTTGAGCTCCAGGGTGCCGTTGGGCTGGTCGTGGCGCAGCCGCAGACCCGTCGACGTACCGAGATAGCTGGAGACGAGTTCGTGGTTGGCGAAGCCGTACAGCTCCCGGCCACCCGCACGCGCGCGTGCGAACGATTCACCGAGCGCCGGCGCGAAGTCCGTGAAGACGGCGGACGAGGTCTCGGCCGGCGCGTCCGTGAAGTCGGGTGCCTGGGGGACGCCCGTGACCAGCGGCTGGGCGTCCTCGGCGGGAGCGGCACCGCGCGCCGCGGCCTCGGCCGCCCGCACCAGGGGCTCCAGTTCCTGTGCCGTCACGGCCGAGCGCGAGACGACACCGGAGGCGGTGCCCTCACGGCCGTCGACGGTCGCGATGACGGTGAGCGTACGTCCGCGCGTGACGCCGTTCGTCGTCAGCGCGTTGCCCGCCCAGCGCAGGTTGGCGGTGGAGTGCTCGTCGGCGATCACGACGCAGCCGTCGGCCCGGGACAGTTCGAGGGCGCGCTCGACGATCTCGTGCGGCTTGTTCGTACGAGCGGTCATCGGCCGGCCTCCTGCGTGGTGTTCAGAATGTTGACGCCCTTGAAGAGGGCCGACGGGCAGCCGTGCGAGACGGCCGCGACCTGACCCGGCTGGGCCTTGCCGCAGTTGAAGGCGCCGCCCAGGACATACGTCTGCGGACCGCCGACGGCCGCCATGGAGCCCCAGAAGTCGGTGGTCGTCGCCTGGTACGCGACATCGCGCAGCTGGCCCGTGATCCGCCCGTTCTCGATCTTGAAGAAGCGCTGCCCGGTGAACTGGAAGTTGTAGCGCTGCATGTCGATGGACCAGGAGCGGTCACCGACGACGTAGATCCCGCGGTCGACGCCGCCGATCAGTCCCTCGGTCGACAGACCGGCCGGATCCGGCTGGAGCGACACGTTCGCCATGCGCTGCACCGGCACATGCCCGGGGGAGTCGGCGTACGCGCAGCCGTTGGACCGCTCGAAGCCGGTCAGCTTCGCGATGCGCCGGTCGAGCTGGTAGCCGACGAGCGTCCCGTCCTTCACGAGGTCCCAGGACTGGCCCTCGACACCCTCGTCGTCGTACCCGATGGTCGCGAGCCCGTGCTCGGCGGTGCGGTCACCCGTCACGTTCATCAGCTCGGAGCCGTACTTCAGCTTGCCGAGCTGGTCGAAGGTGGCGAAGGAGGTGCCCGCGTACGCGGCCTCGTAGCCCAGCGCGCGGTCCAGCTCGGTGGCGTGGCCGATGGACTCGTGGATGGTCAGCCACAGATTGGACGGATCGACGACGAGGTCGTAGATGCCCGCCTCGACGCTCGGCGCGCGCATCTTCTCGGCGAGCAGCTCGGGGATCTGCCCGAGTTCGGACTCCCAGTCCCAGCCGGTGCCCGTCAGATACTCCCAGCCGCGCCCGGCCGGCGGAGCGATGGTCCGCATCGAGTCGAACTCGCCCGTGGACTCGTCGACCGCGACCGCGGTGAGCTGCGGATGCAGCCGCACCCGCTGCTGTGTGGTCACCGTGCCGGCCGTGTCCGCATAGAACTTGTTCTCGTGCACGGTGAGCAGCGAGGCGTCGACGTGACTGACCCCGTCCGCCGCGAGCAGCCGCCCGCTCCAGTCGGCCAGCAGCCCCGACTTCTCCTCGTCGGGCACGGTGAAGGGATCGATCTCGTACGACGAGATCCAGGTCCGCTCGGCGTGCACCGGCTCGTCCGCCAGCTCCACGCGCTCGTCGGAACCCGCCGCCTTGATCACCTGCGCCGACAGCTTCGCCATCGCCACCGCCTGCGACGCGACACGCGCGGCGGCGTCCATCGTGAGATCCACCCCCGAGGCGAAGCCCCAGGTGCCGCCGTGCACCACCCGCACCGCGTACCCGAGGTCGGTCGTGTCCGACGACCCGGCGGGCTTGGCGTCCCGCAGCCGCCAGGCGGCACTGCGCACCCGCTCGAAGCGGAAGTCCGCGTGCTCGGCCCCCAGCGCACGGGCTCGCGCGAGCGCCGCGTCGGCCAGGGCCCGCAGCGGCAGTGCCGTGAAGGCTTCGTCGATGGAATGAGGCACGGAGGTCTCCCTGCTGTCGTGGCCTGTCGGGTCCGATCATGTCGCGCGAGCCGGGGCGGCCACCACATCTTTCCGCCCGACGACCGCACCGATGTGCCCGGGGCCCTCCTCGGCGCACGGCTTTCTGTAGGGATCCGACAGGGAGTCCCCCGCGCCACTGTCGGTGCCCGATTGCCCGTGGGCCGGACCGGACCGATAGGTTTTCGACTACGGCGCCTGTCTTGCAGGGGCTTGCAGGGGGTTCAGACCGCTAATCGAAAGGGTGATCCGTTGAGCCGCTCGGTTCTCGTCACCGGAGGCAACCGGGGCATCGGCCTCGCCATCGCCCGCGCGTTCGCCGAGGCCGGCGACAAGGTCGCGATCACATACCGGTCGGGTGAGCCGCCGGCCACCCTCACGGACTTGGGCTGTCTCGCCGTCAAGTGCGACATCACGGACACCGAGCAGGTGGAGCAGGCCTACAAGGAGATCGAGGACCAGCACGGCCCCGTCGAGGTCCTCGTCGCCAACGCCGGCGTCACCAAGGACCAGCTCCTGATGCGCATGTCCGAGGAGGACTTCACGTCCGTCCTCGACACCAACCTCACCGGCACCTTCCGCGTGGTCAAGCGTGCCAACCGCGGCATGCTGCGCGCCAAGAAGGGCCGCGTCGTGCTCATCTCGTCGGTCGTCGGCCTCCTCGGCTCCGCGGGCCAGGCGAACTACGCCGCGTCCAAGGCCGGCCTGGTCGGCTTCGCGCGCTCCCTCGCCCGCGAGCTGGGCTCACGCAACATCACCTTCAACGTCGTCGCGCCCGGTTTCGTCGACACCGACATGACCAAGGTGCTCACCGAGGAGCAGCGCAAGGGCATCGTCGGCCAGGTGCCGCTCGGCCGGTACGCGCAGCCCGAGGAGATCGCCGCGGCGGTGCGGTTCCTCGCCTCCGACGACGCCTCGTACATCACTGGAGCCGTCATTCCCGTTGACGGCGGACTGGGAATGGGTCACTGATCACCATGAGCGGAATTCTCGAGGGCAAGCGCGTCCTGATCACCGGTGTGCTGATGGAGTCCTCCATCGCCTTCCACACCGCGAAGCTGGCCCAGGAGCAGGGCGCCGAGATCATCCTGACCGCCTTCCCGCGGCCCACGCTGACCGAGCGCATCGCCCGGAAGCTCCCCAAGCCCACCAAGGTCATCGAGCTCGACGTCACCAACGACGAGCACCTCGGCCGCCTGGCCGACATCGTCGGTGAGGAGCTGGGCGGCCTGGACGGCGTCGTGCACTCCATCGGTTTCGCGCCCCAGGACGCCCTCGGCGGCAACTTCCTGAACACGCCGTTCGAGTCGGTCGCCACGGCCATGCACGTCTCGGCGTTCTCCCTGAAGTCGCTGACCATGGCCTGTCTGCCGCTGATGCAAAGCGGCGGCTCGGTCGTCGGTCTCACCTTCGACGCGCAGTACGCCTGGCCGCAGTACGACTGGATGGGCCCGGCCAAGGCCGCCCTGGAGGCCACCAACCGCTATCTCGCCCGCGACCTGGGCAAGCAGAACGTGCGCTCCAACCTCATCTCGGCCGGCCCGATCGGCTCCATGGCCGCCAAGTCCATCCCGGGCTTCAGCGAGCTGGCAGCCGTCTGGGACTCCCGCGCCCCCCTGGAGTGGGACCTCAAGGACCCGGAGCCGGCCGGTCGCGGTGTCGTCGCCCTGCTGAGCGACTGGTTCCCGAAGACCACGGGCGAGATCATCCACGTGGACGGCGGTCTGCACGCGATCGGCGCGTAAGCGTTTGCGCAATCGCTTACGCGCGACCGCCCGGTCGCTTTCGTACGAGGCCGACGCCCCGTTTCCCGCACCGCGGGGAGCGGGGCGTCGCCCGTTCGGCCCAACTGGCCGGGCAGCCGGGACCGGGCAGCACGCACGCTGGGACTACGCACCGCCCCGCAGCCGAACGGCCGAGGAGGTCCCCCTTGTGCGCCTGTCCCGCCGCTTCGCCCCGGTGATCCTCGCCGTCACTCTGGTGATGGTCCTGCCGTCCGACGCCATGCCCCACGCGCGCGTGGCGGACCGAAAACCCGCTGACCCGCAGCCTTTCGGCGCCGAGTGCCGTACCAGCGTCACCGGCTCCCACGCGGTCGCGTACTGCCACAACCCCTACGTGGACACGGATCGCGTACGCCTGCACATCGAATGCGACCGCTGGTGGGATCTCGACACCGACAGCGCGCCGGTCGACACCGGACCGGCGATGACCGTCCGGCTGAGCGGGCGGTGCTGGGAGGAGATCCGCTCGGTGTGGGTCAGCCACGAGAAGTGACGGCTCTCGTCAGCCGTCCGCGGGGGCGGACTTCCGCCGCCCGGGCCGGCACAGGAACGGATACCCGGCGGCCTCCGTCGCCGCCGCCTCCGCGTCGCCCGTACGGATCGCGTCGACCAGGCGGGCGTGGTCCATGTACGTCTCCGGAGTCAGCTCCTCGCCGACGTCCTCGCGCAGCCAGTCGCGCAGCACCTCGCCCAGGTCCGCGTACATCGCCGTCATGACGTCGTTGTGGGACGCGGCCACCACCGCCATGTGGAAGGTCGCGTCGGCCGTCACGAAGGCCTCGGCGTTGCCCGACTCCCAGGCCTCCTCGCGGCGTACGAGGAGCGTGTCCAGCTGCTTCAGATCGCGCTCGGTGCGCCGCCTCGCGGCCAGCTTCGCGGCACCCGACTCCAGCGTGGAACGCAGCTCGGCGATGTGCCGGGGGTCCGCGTCCGCGAAACGGCGGTGCATCACACCCGCCAGCTCACTGGTCGCCGCGACGTAGGTGCCGGAACCCTGGCGGATGTCGAGCAGACCGTTGTGCGCGAGGGCCCGGACGGCCTCGCGGACCGTGTTCCGGGCGACGCCCAGCTGCTCGACCAGCTCGGGCTCGGTGGGGATGCGCGAACCGACCGGCCACTCGCCCGAGGTGATCTGATTCCGCAGCTCGGCGATGACCTGCTCGGACAGTGCCGAACGGCGGGGGTGGCTCAGCGGCATGACGGTCCTTCGTACGGGCCCGTGTGCGGTTCTGCGCGCGTGGCCGGGGGCTCCGGAGCGTAGCGCAAGAGGATTGGACAGCCATTCATCCCATGATTCTATGATGGGCGACATGGCAAGCGAGGAGATCCGGACGGCGACGTCCACACCGATACGCAGCTCCGCAGGTACGGGGGCCGACAGCGAAACGCCGTCCACGCGCGCGTGGAGGACGCGTCTGGTGGTCGTGGGCATCGTCCTCACCGCGCTCAATCTGCGTCCGGCCATCACCAGCCTCGGCGCCCTCCTCGAAGAGGTGCGCGACGGGCTCGGCATGAGCGGCAGCGTCGCCGGACTGCTCACCTCGGTGCCGCCGCTCTGCTTCGCGGTCTTCGGCGTGATGGCACCGCGGCTGGCCCGCCGCTTCGGGGCCGCCGCCGTCGTGGGCGCCGGAATGGTCGCGATCACCGCGGGCCTGGTGATCCGGCCGTACGCCGGGGGCACGGCGGGATTCCTCGCCGCCAGCGCGCTGGCACTCATGGGCATCGCCGTGAGCAACGTCCTGATGCCGGTGATCGTCAAGCGCTGGTTCCCGGACCGGGTCGGCTCCATGACCGGCCTGTACTCGATGGCGCTCGCGCTGGGCACCTCCGCCGCGGCCGCCGTGACGGTGCCCCTGACCGACGCACTGGGCGGCAGCTGGCAGTCCGGGCTGGCCGTCTGGGCGGGACTCGCGGCGGCGGCCGTCCTGCCCTGGATTCCGCTGGTACGCGCGCGGGGAGGGGCCGGAGGCTCGCACGGGTTCGGCTCGTCGGAAGCGGCCGGAGGGTCGCACGGGCTCGGCTCGTCGGAAGCGGCGGCCGCCGCGGCCCCTCAGGAGGCCGACGGGCTGCGGATCACCCGGAGCCGTACGGCCTGGGCGCTGGCCGTCTTCTTCGGACTCCAGGCCACCGCCGCGTACATCACGATGGGGTGGATGGCGCAGATCTTCCGCGACGCAGGTGTCGCCGCGGGCACGGCCGGACTCCTGCTGGCCGTCACCATGGTGATGGGCGTCCCGCTGGCCTTCGTCATCCCCCGGCTGGCCACGCGCCTGCCGCACCAGGGGCCGATCGCGGTGGTTCTCGGGGCGTGCGGACTCGCCGGGTACGCGGGCCTCTACTTCGCCCCTGCGGCCGGCGCCTGGGCCTGGGCGCTGCTGCTCGGCGTCTCCAACTGCGCCTTCCCCCTCGCTCTGACGATGGTGGGCATGCGGGCCCGGACGGGTGCGGGCGTGGCCAAGCTGTCCGCCTTCGCGCAGAGCACGGGCTATCTGATCTCCATCCCCGGCCCGCTCCTGGTGGGGGTGCTGTACCAGCACAGCGGCGGCTGGGGGCTGCCGATCGCGCTGATGGCGGGGCTGATGATCCCGCAGATCGTGGTGGGGATCGTCGCCGGGCGCAATCGGACGGTGGAGGAGGAGGCGGCTCGCTGAGCCGGGCCGACGCGCACACGGGAAGGCGTTTGTGCCGCGAGTACCTCCGTGTCACGACGCGGCCGGTCGCGACCCCGGGGGAGTCCGGGCGGGCGATGGGTGCGAGACTGGCCGTATGCCCGTGCTCGACCCGAATCCCCAGAACGGCCAGAAGAAGATGCTGCTCGTCTTCGGCGCGTTCCTCGCCATCTTCGTGATCATCGGCATCATCGCGTCGATCGCGTCCCCCTGACCAACGCGCGTCGGTCGCCTTCCCGTGACCATCGCGTCGGTGGTCTTCCCGTGACCATCGCGTCGGTCACCTCCCCGTGACGACCGGCCCGAGGGCCGACCGGGCCCACCGCCGAGGGTGGGGTTAGCCCCCCATCCCCTAGGGGGTGAGTGTCAGGGTCAAGTGGGTGGACCACCGGATGGGTTGACGGCTCCGGACTCCGTAACTTCGAAGTGTGACCGCGAGGGCGCGGACCACGGACCACCCGAAGACCCACGGAGGCATCATGTCGGCCTGCACCCCCACCCGGCCCCACCCGGCGACCTCGGGCGGCGTCGACATCCGGCTGCCCTGGTGGGCGCTCGCCCTGCCCGCCCTCGCCTTCGTCGCCCTCCTCGCGCTGATCATCAACCCGTCGGACGCGAGTGCGGCCGCCGGGGAGCCCGCGATCACGCATCTTCTCGAGCGCGTCCGGACGGTGCTGGGCCAGGCCCTTTAGCAGCCCCGGCGGAGGCCGCACAGCCGGACGCGGATGCGGCTGCCAACTCCCTGCGCCCGTTGGCGTGTTTCATGCGAAGCTGGGACTCATGAGCGTCGCAGAACCCCGCAGGATTGTCCTCTTCCGGCATGCGAAGGCCGACTGGCCGCAGGTGTCCGACCACGAGCGGCCGCTCGCCGACCGGGGGCGCACGGACGCCGCCGTCGCCGGACGCAAGCTGGCCGACACCGGCATCCCCGTCGATCTGGCCCTCTGCTCCACCGCGACCCGGACCCGCGAGACCTGGAAGCTCGCCGTCCACGAGCTCCCGCACCGGCCGAAAACCGTCTATGAGGAGCGGCTCTACGAGGCCTCGCCCGGGGAGATCATCGCCGTGCTCAACGAGACCCCGGACGACGTGCAGAACGTGGTCCTGATCGGTCACAACCCCGGTGTGCAGGGCCTGGCCGACATCCTCGCCGGCTCGGCCGAGGGCGATACCCGCACCCGGATGGCCGACCGCGACTTCCCGACCGCCGCCTTCGCCGTGCTCTCCTTCGACGGCCCCTGGAAGTCCCTGGAGCCGGGTGTGGCCACACTGCTCGACTACTGGGCCCCGACCGAGTAACCCACCGCCGCCATGGAAGGGGCCCGGCACCTGCGCGGTGCCGGGCCCCTCGACGTATGTCCCCGCGCGCCGCGCGGGCGCCCTGACGCGGTGGTCAGCCGGCGTCGTCGTCGTGCGTGTCCGCCGCCTCGACCTCTTCCCGGGTGACACCGAGCAGATACAGGACCGTGTCCAGGAAGGGGAAGTTCACCGCGGTGTGCGCGGCCTCGCGGACGACGGGCTTGGCGTTGAAGGCGACACCCAGCCCCGCCGCGTTGAGCATGTCGAGGTCGTTCGCGCCGTCACCGATCGCCACGGTCTGGGCCAGCGGCACCCCGGCCTCCGCCGCGAACCGGCGCAGCAGCCGAGCCTTGCCCGCGCGGTCCACGATCTCCCCGGTGACCTTGCCCGTCAGCTTCCCGTCGACGATCTCCAGGGTGTTGGCCTGAGCGAAGTCGAGGCCGAGCCGCTCCTTCAGATCGTCGGTGACCTGGGTGAACCCGCCGGACACGACACCGACTTGGAAGCCGAGCCGCTTCAGCGTACGGATCAGGGTGCGCGCGCCGGGAGTGAGCCGGACCTCGCTGCGCACCTTGTCGATCACCGAGGCGTCCAGCCCCTTCAGCAGCGCCACGCGCGCGTGCAGCGACTGTTCGAAGTCCAGCTCGCCGCGCATCGCGGCCGCCGTCACCTCGGCGACCTGCTCCTCGCAGCCGGCATGCGCGGCGAAGAGCTCGATCACCTCGTCCTGGATGAGCGTCGAGTCCACGTCCATGACGACCAGCCGCTGGGCCCGTCGGTGCAGCCCGGCCGCGACGACGGCGACATCGACACCGAGTGCCGCCGCCTCGGTCGCCAGGGCGGTGCGCAGCGTCTCGGTCTCCGTGCCGGACACGGCGAACTCGACCGCCGTCACCGGGTACTTGGCGAGCCGGAAAATACGGTCGATGTTGCCGCCGGTCGAGGTGATCCGCGCGGCGATGGCGGCCGTGGACTCCGCGGTGAGGGGGTGGCCGAGCACGGTGACCAGCGAGCGGCCGAGTCCGCGCGGCCGGTTGTCGCCCAGGCCGGAGATGATCTCCGCCTGCATCTTCATGGACTCCGCCCAGCTGTGGACGGTGGACCGCAGATCACCCTCGAGCCCGGCCGGCGGCTCGGTCACGAGCGCGCACAGCACCATCCGGCCACGGGTGACGACCTGCTCGATGTCGACCACGTCGACGGAGAAGGCGGCGAGGGTGTCGAACAGGCCGGCGGTCAGGCCTGGCCGGTCCTTGCCGAAGATCTTGACGAGAAGGGTGCGGGCGTCGGAGGTCTGCGAAGCACTCATGGTGTTCCCACCGTATCCGGCACCCAGTGCCTTTCGCGCCTGAGGTCCGTCTGGCGGACAGGGAACAGTGGATGGCGGACTGATGGCGCACGCCTTGATCACAGGCGAAGCGACGACGCCGCGCCCGCCGCGCCAGCCGGGTCGGCCCTCGGCGGGGACGGCAGGTCAGCCGCGCCCGCGGACCGGGCCGGCCCCCACCGGCGAGGACGGCACGTCAGCCGTGCCCGCCGGGTCGGCCCCCAGCGGCGGCGCCGCGTCAGCCGCGCCCGCGAGCCGGATCGGCCTCCGGCGACCTCCGGCGAGGTACGTGCGTCAGTCGCGCCCGCCGGGTGGGCCCTCTGCCGAGGACCGTGCGTCAGCCGCGCCCCCGGACCGGATCGGCCCCGGCGACGACCTCGCGTCAGCCCCGCCCGCCGCGCCCACCGCCCCCCTGAGGCCTCCCAGGCGGCGGAGGCGGCGGAGGCGGGGGAGGTGGCGGGGGAGGCGGCGGCCCCTCCTCCGGCGAAGCCCCAGGCGCAGCCGGCCTGGACCGTCGCCCCGGCGACCGGGGCGGTGGCGTGATCGGCCCGATCACGGTGGGCGCCCCGTACACGTCGTCGGGCGGCCTCACGCCCTGCGAGGGCGCGGCCCCCTCCGGCCTCCGCACATCCCTGTCTCCCGGCCGCACATCCCTGTCTCCCGGCGCCGCACCTCCCGCCGGCCGCCGGGCCTCCGGGGCCCGCCCGTCCTCCGGGGCCCGCCGCCCCTCCGCCGCCCGCAGTTCCTCCGGCACCCTCAGATAGGGGTTCGTGTCAGGATTCGCAGGCCGGTACGGCCTGCTCGGCGCGTACGGTCCCGCATGCTTCGGACTCTCCGTCCGCTGCGGCACATCCGTCCGCTGCGGCACATCCGTCCCCAGCGACACATCCGTCCGCTGCGGCCCGACCGGCCCCGGTGCCCCCACGTCACCCAGTGCCAGCGGCGCCGCCCGCCGCCCGGCCGCTCCGCTCACGTACGCGAGCAACGCCCCGGCCGCCCCCGCGCCCGCACCCCACACCGCGCCCAGCACCAGCGCCATCCCCAGGTGCCCGTGCAGTCGGATCCCCGCGCCGAACGCGTCGAAGCCGAGCACCGACAGCGACGCGTCCACGGACACATCCGTCAGCCAGACCAGCAACGGCAGTGCCAGCGCGGTCACCACGCCGAGCCGAAGAGCGCAGTGCCCCGCGAAGCCGAGGGCACCCCCACCTCGTACAGCCGCAGTGCCCGGCACCGGTCCGGAAGCCGCACTCCCGCCTCGTACGTCCGCACGGCCCTTCCTCGGCCGCGAGGCGGCACCCGGCCCCCGTACAAAAGGCGTACGCGCTGCCGTCAGCACCCCCGCGAACAGCATCATGAGCGCGGCCGCGACCCCCAACAGCCAGACTCTGCCGTCCAGTTCGGCCAGGCGCCCCAGCGTGACGGGCTGGTCGGACCGCACGCTCAGCAGCTCGTCCAGGGGGTGGGGCAGCAGCGTGGCCAGTGCGCCCGAGGCCTTGCCGTCCCATGGCACGAACAGGCCGACCGGGATGCCCAGCCACACCCCGTTGGGCGCGCCGAGCAGGGCCGCGCCGGCGATCCGCCGGGGATGGTCGTCGCCGATCGCCGCGTACGCCGCCGCCGAGAGTCCTGCCACGACCGCCACCAGCAGTACGGTCACCAGCGCGGACACGGCCGGCCGCACCACCCGGTGCACCGCCTCCCAGCCGCGCGGCAGGGGCGTACGGCGCGACGCCAGCAGCGCGATCACCAGCACTCCGACCGCCCAGACCGCGCCGCCGAGCAGCGTGGGCACCGTGTCGACCGAGAAGCCGACCGCCGCCTTCGCCTTCACCAGATCGCCGATCCGGTCCGGCAGCAGCCCGCCGATGTCCCCGAGCCCGGGAATGTCGATCTTGCCGCTCCCGCCGCCTCCGGGCAGTCTGCCGAGCCCGAGCCGTTCGCCGTCGATGGTGATGACGTCGTGACCGGCCCAGGCGAGCCCGCCCAGCATCGCCACGAACAGGACGACCACCGCTGCCGCGCGCGCGAGGAGTTCGGACGGCGCGACCACAACTCCCGCCGCGCGCAGGGACCGTAAGAAGAACCAGCACAGCAGCAGCGCGCCCACCAGCCCCACGCCAAGTGGCGTGATCTGGATGGCGGTCGTCGCCTCCGCTCCCTTCAGGCCGAACGCCGACACATCGCCGGACGGCGTCACCGAACCACCCGCCCCAAGCGCCACAACGGCGGCGGTCATCGGGCCGAGCGAGCCCTCCGCGTCCGCGTCCAGCAGATGCAGCCCGAGCGCGGCCGTCCCCGCCATCCCGATCAACGCCCAGCTCACGGAGGCGATCGCGGACAGCAGGACGTCTCCCCACGGCACCCTCCTGCCGTGGTCCGCGGTCTCGATGCTCATCGTCAGCCCCCCGATCCGCGCCGCGGCGATCCACCGCGGATGTCCCCCTCGCGTGGGATTACCCCTCTCCGGGCCGGTTTCAACCCCGTCAACGGAAACGGACAAGCCGCCCGTACTTGGTCTTCACAAGGTCCGACTTTCGGTCAGGGGGCTCCTACTGAAATAGTTCCCCACGATGTTCGACATCCCTAGACTCCCTGTGATGGGGGTAGCTCGGGGGACAACTCAGTGGGGCTGGAGTGCCGGAACTCGTACTGGAATTGAATGGACGGACCTGGACGCTCGACGCGTCCCGGCCCTACACCCTCGGACGTGATCCGCAGGGAGACATCACGCTCGACGACGCCAGGGTGTCCTGGCGGCACGCCACGATCAGCTGGAACGGCCGCAGTTGGGTCATCGAGGACCACGGCAGCACCAACGGCACGTTCGTGCAGGGCCAGCGGATCCATCAGATGGAGATCGGCCCGGGTTCGGCCGTGCATCTGGGCAACGCGACCGACGGACCGCGTCTGAACCTGTCCGGCGCGGCGGCGGCCGTCGCCGCGCCGCAGCAAGCGCAGCCCCAGCAGCAGCCGTACGTGGCCAAGGGCGCGAGCCCCGGCTGGGCCCAGCAGGCCCCGCCGCAGCAGCAGGCCCCGCAGCAGCAGGCACCCCAGCAGGGCTGGCAGCAGCCTCAGCAGAGTGCGGCCGTTCCGCAGCAGCAGGGACCCGGTGGTGGCGCGGGGGCGCCACCGGTCTACGGCGACCGCAGCCCGACCACGTTCCACCAGTTCTCGCTCGGCCGCGTGATGCGCATCGGTCGTGCCCTGGAGAACGAGCTGGTCGTCTCCGACCTTCAGGTCTCGCGGAACCACGCCGAGTTCCACGCGACGCCCGACGGCCGCTTCGAGATCCGCGACCTCGGCTCGCACAACGGCACGTACGTCAACGGTATGCCGATCGCCAAGGGCGGCTCGGCGCTCCTCGGCCCGAACGACATCGTCGGTGTCGGCCACTCGACGTTCCGCCTCATCGGCGACCGCCTCGAGGAGTTCGTCGACACCGGTGAGGTCTCCTTCTCGGCCCGCCATCTGACCGTCACGGTCGACGGCGGCAAGCAGATCCTCAAGGACGTCTCCTTCGGCGTCCCGGAGAAGTCGCTCATCGCGGTCATCGGCCCGTCGGGCTCCGGCAAGTCGACGCTGCTCAAGGCGCTCACGGGCTACCGCCCGGCCAACCAGGGCGATGTCCTCTACGACAACCGGAACCTGTACAAGCAGTTCGCCGAGCTGCGTCAGCGCATCGGTCTGGTCCCGCAGGACGACATCCTGCACAAGGAGCTGACCGTCAAGAAGGCCCTCAAGTACGCGGCCAAGCTGCGCTTCCCCGCGGACACCACGGGGCAGGAGCGCGAGGCCCGCATCGACGAGGTGCTGCGCGAGCTGAAGCTGGACATCCACAAGGAGAAGAAGGTCACCTCCCTCTCCGGTGGCCAGCGCAAGCGGGTCTCCGTGGCCCTGGAGCTGCTGACCAAGCCGTCGCTGATCTTCCTGGACGAGCCGACCTCCGGCCTCGACCCGGGCATGGACCGTGACGTCATGCAGCTGCTGCGCGGTCTCGCCGACGACGGCCGTACGGTCCTCGTCGTCACGCACTCCGTGGCCGAGCTGGCGATCTGCGACAAGCTCCTGGTCATGGCGCCCGGCGGTTCGGTGGCCTACTTCGGCCCGCCGGAGGAGGCGCTGAACTTCTTCGGCTACGACACCTGGGCCGACGTCTTCTCCGCCTTCGAGAACTACCGCGACTACGACTGGGCGGGCCGCTGGAAGGGCTCGCAGCACTACCAGATGTACGCCGCGGACATCGACGCCGTCGCTCCGCAATCCGTACACATGCCTCCGCCGCAGCAGATGCGCCCGCCCAAGCCACAGGGCTGGGGCTCGCAGTTGATGACCCTGATCCGCCGCTATGTGTCGGTGATCGTGTCCGACAAGGGCTTCCTGGCGCTGACGGTGATCCTGCCGGCGGTACTCGGCGCGGTGAGCCTGCTCATCGACTCGGACAAGGGTCTGCTGGTCAACCCGGCGAACCCGAAGACCGGGGTGCACATCCCGAACGGCACGGCCACCACGGTCCTGCTGATCCTCGCGGTCGGCGCGTGCTTCGCGGGCGCCGCGAACTCCGTGCGCGAGCTGATCAAGGAACGGGTCATCTACGAGCGGGAGCGGGCGACCGGCCTGTCACGCTCCGCGTATCTGATGTCGAAGGTGATCGTCCTCGGCACCATCACCGTGCTCCAGGGCGCGATGGTCGGCGCGATCGGCTTCTCCAGCCGCGAGATCCCCGACAAGGGCCTCGTCCTGGGCAACGCGGTGCTGCTCGAGCTGTCCATCCCGATCATGGCGCTCGGTTTCACCTCGATGATGTTCGGCCTGATCATTTCCTCGCTGGTGAAGACCGCCGAGAAGACCATGCCGCTGCTGGTGATGTTCGCGATCATCCAGGTCGTGTTCACGGGCTGCCTGTTCACGCTGCACGGCGCGGTCGGCGTCAACGAGTTCTCGTACCTGATGCCCTCGCGCTGGGCCGTCGCCGCCGCCGGTACGACGCTCGACTTCAACAACATCGCCCCGAACACCGACGACCCGACCAGCACGGACCCGCTGTGGGACCACGCGGCGGGCGCCTGGACCATGGACATGGCCGCACTGATCGTCCTCGGTGTCATCTGCGGCTTCTTCGTGGCCCGCTTCCTGCGCCGCCACGAGCCGGAGGTCATGCGGAAGTAGGCGCTTTCGGCAACCACCTTCGTACGATGCCGAAGGGCGGCACCCCCGTATCGGGGTGCCGCCCTTCGGCGTACGTAGAAGAGGTCCGCGCCAGGCCTCAGTACGCGCTGTTGACGTTGTCCATCGAGCCGTACTTGTCGGCCGCGTAGTTGGCGGCGGCCGTGATGTTGGCGACCGGGTCGTAGATGTTCCACGAGGTGCCGGGCACGTGGTACGCGTTGAAGGTCGGCGGGATGACCTGGAGCAGGCCCTTCGACGGGATGCCGTTGATCGCGTTGACGTCCCAGCCGTTGATGGCCTTCGGGTTGCCGGACGACTCCCGCATGATGTTGCGGTACAGGCCGTTGTACGAGCCGGGGATCTTGTGCTTCGCCATGATGTCGAGCGACTCGTGGATCCAGCCGTCGAGGTTGTTGGCGTACGTCTTCGCGGCGACCGGCTTGACCTCGACGCGCTGGGCGGACCGGCTCGCGGCCGCCTTCGCCTTGCGCACCTGCGCGGCCTTCGCCACGGCCTGCTTCTTGGCGGCGGCCACGGCGGCCAGCTTCTTGGCGGCGGCCGCGTCGGCGGCCTGCTTCTTCGCCGCGATCGCCTCGGCCTTGACGGTGGCGCCGGCCAGCTGGTCGGTGATGCTGGCCTTGACGTCCTTGATCTGCTCCTGGCTGTACACCACCGGAGCGGACGACACGGCGGCGGTCTCCTGCGTCGGGGTCTGTGCGCTGCTCGGCACCGCGGAGAACGCGAGGGCGGCGGCGCCGAGGGCGGCCACACCGGCGACCGAGAGCTTGTGGGTCTTGGTCAGCTTCGGACGATGACCAGGAGTGTTGATGTTCTTGGGCATGACTGATGGACCTCTTCGAATAGCGCGGAGGTCGCTCTCGAGCCGGATGGGGACTCAGGGTTTCCAGCACAAGCGCCGTGGGTACAGGACCCCGGTGCCGAGCGACGAGAGCCATTGTTAGCGGCCGCAAAATCGCCTGGCAAAGGTGTGACGTACGATCCGGGGTAGTGGACACAGGAAGGGCAAAACGGGACAGACTGGCACGTCTGTCCCGCTCATAACGGACTTACTTATCTCCTATCCTTCTTCGTACGTGATGTGCGCCCTATGTGCGGGGTCACATCGACCGAGCGGCAGTCTCACATTAGGTTGCGGAAGCAATGCACTGTGTGAGGACTCTCCGTCCGGAAGGATGAGATGTAGATCCCCGAACTCGTGCCACAGGTAGAGCCCGGCCAGCGCCTCCTCATAACTGCGGTCGATCGCGGTCCGTCCCGCCAGCGCCTCCAGCATCAGCAGATGCGAGGCCTCCGGCTCGTGCAGCCCGGTCAGCAGCCCGTCGACCGCCCGCACCCCGCGCTCCGGGGTCACCACGAGGTCGGTCCAGCCCTCCGCCGGCCGGACCACTCCGTCGGTGCCGGTCGCCGACTCGACGGCCCGCACGGCCGTCGTACCGACCGCGATCACCCGGCCGCCCTCCCGGCTCCCGTCCCCACCCCTCGAAGAGGACGCCTCGCGTGGTGTCCGATGCGCCCGCGCCGCGTTGATCAGCCGCGCCGACGCCTCCGGAACCGCGAAGCGCTCCGGATACGGCGGCTCGTGCGCCTCCGCCGACGCCACCCCCGTGTGCAGCGTGATCGGTGCGAACTGCACACCACGGCTCACCAGCTCCGCCACCAGCCGCGCGGTGAAGGGCCGCGCGGCACTCGGCATCTCCGCACTGCCCGCTCCGTCGGCGGACGGCAGGGCGAACACCGTCTGATAGACGGAGAGGGGCTGATCCCTTTCTGTATAGGAGTAACGGATGGGGCGCCCGTGCCCGCGCAGCAGCACCGTCACGTCCGCGTCCCCGGGGGCCGACACCCGCGCCCACCACAGGCGCTCGCTCCGCCCGGCCAGCGGCTCCTCGAGTACGAGGCGTACGCCGTCCGGGAGACGCACCTCTGTGCCCGCGGGCCCGCCCGTACGCGCGCGTGTAGTGCCCCTTCCGTCGGGATCCCGCAGCTCGACGGCCCATCGTCCGTCCTCGCCCCGCGTGGAGAAATGCACCACCACGCGCGCGTGCCCGATCCGCCCGTCCACGGCGGCGGCCAGCGTGGGGGACGTGTTGACGACGAGCAGATCCCCGGCCCGCAGCTGCCGCGGCAGCTCCACGAAGTCGTGGTGCGACACCTCGGTCCCGCGCGAGACCAGCAGCCGTACGGAATCCCGGTCGAGGCCGGGCCCGCGCTGCTCGGCCGGCACCCGCGCCGACAACTCCTCCGGCACCTTCCCCCACGCGCGACCGCGCCCGACCGGGGGGACCCCCATCGCGGTCGTCATCGCCCCGCCGGCAGCGCCGACAGCGCCGACGCGCCGTAGCGGCCGCTCGCCGGGCGCTCGTCCAGCAGTCCGATGAAGGCGGGCACCACACTCGCCGGAGCCGGGCGCGGATCGTCGTCGTCCGGTACGGCCGCCGTGTACAGGTCCGTGCCCATGTCCCCGGGGTCCACGGCCCACACCCGCAACCCGGGCTCCTCCTCGCCGAGCACCGCCGACAGATGGTCGAGCGCCGCCTTGGACGCCCCGTAGCCACCCCACGTCTCGTACGCCTCGGCCGCCGCGTCCGAGCTGATGTCGATCACCGTGCCCGCCCGCGACGCCCGCAGTAGCGGCAGCGCCTCCTGGATCAGGCCCAGCGCGGCGACCACGTTGACCTCCAGGGCGTGCCGCAGCCCCTCCAGCGTCAGCGCTTCCAGTCGTACGAGCGGCTCGGCACCCAGAGCGCTCGCGTTGTTCACCAGGAGGTCGAGCCCGCCCAGTTCCCGGGCCGCCGTCACCAGCCCGGCCCGGTGCCCGGCATCCGTGACGTCCCCGGGCAGCGCCCGCACCCGCGTTCCGTACGCGGACAGGGCCGCCGCCGTCTCCTCCAGCACCTCACCGGTTCTGGCGTCGAGCACCAGATCCCAGCCGCGCTCCGCCAGGGCCGCGCCGAGTGCCCGCCCCAGCCCCTTCGAAGCCCCCGTGATGATCGCTACCGGCATGACAACCGTCCCCTCGTTCCACCACCGCCGCTCCGGGCGGCTGTCCTCAACCTAGGAACCGGGCCGACCCCGCCGCCTCGTGCGCGAGCCGCAAAGAACCAGGGCCCTTCGGCCTAGGCCCACCGGCCCGGGCCGGGACCGCCACAGGTCGGATACGCCCTGTCACACCTCGCCGGTACGGTGAGGTCATGAGTCATGGACCCCGGTCCGGCCTGTCCGCGGTGAGTTCCGCGCTGCTGGCCATGAGCAGGCATCTCGAGGTGCGCGACGTCCTCAAGACGATCGTCGCCTCGGCCCGCGAGCTGCTCGACGCCGAGTACGCGGCGCTCGGGGTCCCCGACGACCACGGAGGCTTCGCCCAGTTCGTCGTCGACGGCGTCAGCGACGCCCAGTGGAAGGCCATCGGCCCGCTCCCACGCCAGCACGGCATCCTCGCCGCGATGCTGCACGAGGCGAAGCCCGAGCGCCTCGCCGACGTGCGCGAGGACCCCCGCTTCGAGGGCTGGCCCGCGGCCCACCCCGACATGTCCGACTTCCTGGGCCTGCCGATCCGTGACGGCGACGAGATCATCGGCGCGCTGTTCCTCGCCAACAAGAGGTGCCCCAAACCGGAGGGCGGCTGCGGCTTCACCCCTGAGGACGAGGAACTCCTGACGATCCTCGCCCAGCACGCGGCGATCGCCCTCACCAACGCCCGCCTCTACGAGCGCAGCCGCGAACTCACCATCGCCGAGGAGCGCTCCCGGCTCGCCCACGAACTGCACGACGCCGTCAGCCAGAAGCTCTTCTCGCTGCGCCTCACCGCGCAGGCCGCCGCCGCCCTCGTCGACCGCGACCCCTCGCGCGCGAAGGGCGAACTCCAGCAGGTGGCCGCGCTCGCCGCCGAGGCCGCCGACGAACTGCGCGCCGCCGTCGTCGAGTTGCGTCCCGCGGCCCTCGACGAGGACGGTCTGGTCGCCACCCTGCGCACCCACATACAGGTCCTCGACCGAGCCCACACCGCGCGCGTGACCTTCGACAGCCGCGGTGTGCGCGCGCTGCCCGCCGCCCAGGAGGAGGCCATGCTGCGCGTCGCCCAGGAGGCCCTGCACAACGCCCTGCGCCACTCGGGAGGGTCGCGTGTCGACGTGACCCTCGTGAAGCGCGGACCGGGCGTCGTCCTGCGCGTCACGGACGACGGCAGCGGCTTCGACCCCGCCTCGACCCGCCGTGCGGGACGCCACCTCGGGCTGGTCTCCATGCGGGACCGGACGAGCGGGGTCGGCGGCACACTGACCGTGGATTCGGCGCCCGGCAAGGGCACCACGATCGATATGGAGGTCCCTGGTGGCTGATGCAATCAAGGTGCTGCTCGTCGACGACCACCAGGTGGTCCGCCGCGGCCTGCGCACCTTCCTCGAAGTGCAGGACGACATCGAGGTGGTGGGAGAGGCGTCCGACGGCGCCGAAGGGGTCGCCCGCGCCGAGGAGTTGAAGCCCGACGTCGTCCTCATGGACGTCAAGATGCCGGGCATGGACGGCATCGACGCGCTGCGCAGACTCCGCGAACTCGCCAACCCCGCACGCGTGCTGATCGTCACCAGCTTCACCGAGCAGCGCACGGTGGTCCCGGCCCTGCGCGCGGGCGCCGCCGGGTACGTGTACAAGGACGTGGACCCCGACGCCCTCGCCGGCGCCATCCGCTCCGTGCACGCCGGACACATCCTGCTCCAGCCCGAGGTCGCGGGCGCGCTCCTGTCCCAGGAGGAGGCCAACTCGGGCCAGGGCAGGGGAGGTTCACTCACCGAGCGGGAGCGCGAGGTGCTCGGCCTGATCGCGGACGGCCGCTCCAACAGGGAGATCGCACGCGCGCTCGTACTCTCCGAGAAGACCGTCAAGACACACGTCTCGAACATCCTGATGAAACTGGACCTCGCCGACCGCACCCAGGCCGCACTGTGGGCCGTACGCCATGGAGCGGCGGGCTGACCGCGGCACGAGAACGGTGCTCCACCCCAGGGGTGCTCCGGCGCCCGCCCGGGCGACCGGCCGACGCTGATACTGCCGACCGACAGTAATACGGACGGATCCACTCCAGTCTGAGATTCATACCGTCGTGTGTATGTCCCCCGGACGGCGCATCCTCGGCGGCTCCCGGCCGTTCTCCAGTGCGTGCTGCGGCGCCTGCCGCAGTGATCGCCAGGGAGGGCTCAGAAGTGAAGAACCTGAAGAAGGTAGCCGCTGTCACGATGGTCGCCGGTGGGCTTGTCGCCGCGGGCGCCGGTATGGCCTCGGCCACCGACGGCGCGTGGGCGGGCGGCAAGGCCGTGGGCTCCCCGGGTGTCGGCTCGGGCAACGTGGTCCAGGCCCCGGTCCACATCCCCGTGAACGCGGTCGGCAACACCGTGAACGTCATCGGCGCCCTGAACCCGGCCTTCGGGAACCTGGGAGTCAACCACTGAGATTCCGCTCCGGAACCCTCGTGACCACCGGCCTCCCAGGCGCTCCTGGGGGGCCGGTCAGGCGTCCGGGGGCGAGGCGGGGAGACCGTCGCCAAGAAGGCTGTCCGGCGGGCGTCGCGGGCGGCGGCGTCGACAGCAACGGCGCCCTGAACCGGCCGCCGTCAACCAGGGCGTCAGCGCAGGCCGATCGCGGGGCCCCGGGTGCGGCAGCCCCCAGGGACGCCCGCACCCACACCGGCCACCAGAAGGCCGACGGTCACCGCACCCCCCGCTCCCGCTCCTCCACAAACGCGTTGTAGGCGGCCACCTGCGCCCGACGGGCAGTTCGCTCGACCGGCCTGAGCGCCAGCGACCTCGCCGCGATCTCCGACGCGCTCACCGCCCCGCCGTGCCCGTTCTCGTACGCCACCGAAATCAGCAGCCCCACCCGCTGGGCCAGCTCCAACACGCGAACCGCACGCGGCGGATACCCCGGCGCCAGCACCTCGCGCCCCCGCTCGGCCCGGGCCCGATACGCGTCGACGGCCGCCTCCGCCACCGGCCCGGAGCCCGCCACATCGAGCCGCGACAACACCTCGGTGGCCTCGCGCAGCGCCTCCGCCAGCTCCCGCTCGGCCTCCCCGAGGGAAGGCACATCGGCGGGCGGCGCCTCCCGCACGGCAAGGCAGTGCCACACGACCTCCACATGCACATCGCCGTCGGGCCCGGCCTCGTACACCTCGGGGACCAGCCCGAGCGCGGCCCCGAAACAGATCGCGGCCTCCTCGGCGTCCAGCGCCCGCGCATTGAATTCCGGCGGCCCGCTCAGCCCGAGCGGATGCCCCGGCGCGGGCAGGGCGACCCGCAGCCCGGTCACCCCCAGCGCGCGCATCCGGCCAAGGGCGAGCGTGAGGCCGACGGGCCCGGACTCACCGGGCAGCCCCTCGACCCGGTGCACCGCGTCCTCCCCGACGATGGCGAGCACGGCGTCGTCCGGTGAAACAAATCCGGCCAAAAGGGCATTTCCCCATGCGGCCAGCCGTCCTGAGCGTGGTTCCGAGAGCATGCCTCCACCCTAAGGACCGACCGATGGATGGGACCGCCCGACCGGTGGCGTAGATTTCTTCGGGGGCTGCGCCCACAGGCGTACGCGACTGCCGAGACTGGTCGACACTGCAATGGGAGACAACGCGCTCATGAGCGATGTTCTGGAGCTGGAGGACGTATCCGTGGTCCGCGAGGGCCGGGCTCTGGTGGACCAGGTCTCCTGGTCGGTCAAGGAGGGCGAGCGCTGGGTCATCCTCGGCCCCAACGGCGCCGGGAAGACGACCCTCCTGAACCTCGCTTCCAGCTACCTGTTCCCCAGCAGCGGCACCGCCACCATCCTCGGCGAGACCCTCGGCCAGGTCGACGTCTTCGAACTGCGCCCGCGCATCGGCGTGGCGGGCATCGCCATGGCCGAGAAGCTCCCCAAGCGCCAGACCGTCCTCCAGACCGTGCTCACCGCCGCGTACGGCATGACGGCCGGCTGGCAGGAGGAGTACGAGGACATCGACGAGCAGCGCGCCCGCGCCTTCCTCGACCGCCTCGGCATGAGCGACTACCTGGACCGCAGGTTCGGCACGCTCTCCGAGGGCGAGCGCAAGCGCACCCTCATCGCCCGCGCCCTGATGACCGACCCCGAGCTGCTGCTCCTCGACGAGCCCGCCGCCGGCCTCGACCTCGGCGGCCGTGAGGACCTCGTACGCCGCCTCGGCCGCCTCGCCCGCGACCCGGTCGCCCCTTCGATGATCATGGTCACGCACCACGTCGAGGAGATCGCGCCGGGCTTCACGCACGTGCTGATGATCCGCCAGGGCAAGGTGCTCGCCGCCGGCCCGCTGGAGCTCGAACTCACCTCACGCAACCTGTCCCTCTGCTTCGGCCTCCCACTCGTCGTGGAACAGATCGGCGACCGCTGGACCGCCCAGGGCCTGCCCCTGTCCTGACCGGGCACCGGCACTCGCGAGAATCACCGGCCGGCCACTTCGACCGGATCGGCGCCCTGTCCGAGGCAGGACCCGCGGACCTACCATGACCATGTGAACGACATCGAGGCATGGGTGTGGTGGCTCGTCGGCGCGGTCGCGCTGGGAATTCCGCTCGTGGTGACCGCCATGCCGGAGTTCGGCATGCTCGCGCTGGGAGCAGCCGCCGCCGCGGTCACGGCGGGTGTCGGCGGCGGCGTCGTCCTCCAGGTCCTCGTCTTCGCCGTCGTCTCGGTCGCCCTTCTCGCCGTCGTACGCCCCATCGCGGCCCGGCACCGGGCCCAGCGGCCCCAACTCGCCACGGGTATAGACGCGTTGAAGGGCAAGCAGGCCGTCGTACTGGAACGGGTCGACGGCGCGGGCGGCCGGATCAAGCTCGCCGGGGAAGTCTGGTCCGCGCGATCCCTCGACTCCGGACGCGCCTACGAGGTAGGCCAGGAAGTGGACGTCGTGGACATCGAAGGGGCCACGGCGATCGTCATATGACCTCGTAAGACGCAAGTGAACCGAACGCCCCACGGGACAGCCGACGGTCTGTCAGACTCGTCCAGCAAGATCTTCAACAAGCATAAGATCTTCCGGAAAACCGAGGCGGAGAAGGGTACGGGGAGCAACGATGGAACCGATCATCATCGTCCTGATCATTCTGGTGGTGTTGGTCTTCATCGCCCTGATCAAGACCATCCAGGTCATCCCGCAAGCGAGCGCGGCCATCGTCGAGCGCTTCGGCCGCTACACGCGGACACTCAACGCGGGCCTGAACATCGTGGTTCCGTTCATCGACTCGATCCGCAACCGCATCGACCTGCGTGAACAGGTCGTTCCGTTCCCCCCGCAGCCGGTGATCACCCAGGACAACCTGGTCGTGAACATCGACACCGTCATCTATTACCAGGTGACCGACGCGCGTGCGGCCACGTACGAGGTCGCCAGCTACATCCAGGCCATCGAGCAGCTCACCGTCACCACGCTCCGCAACATCATCGGCGGCATGGACCTGGAGCGCACCCTCACCTCCCGCGAGGAGATCAACGCGGCCCTGCGCGGTGTCCTCGACGAGGCCACCGGCAAGTGGGGCATCCGCGTCAACCGCGTCGAGCTCAAGGCGATCGAGCCGCCGACCTCCATCCAGGACTCGATGGAGAAGCAGATGCGCGCCGACCGTGACAAGCGCGCCGCGATCCTCACCGCCGAGGGCACGCGCCAGGCCGCCATCCTCACCGCCGAAGGTGAGAAGCAGTCCCAGATCCTGCGCGCCGAAGGTGAGGCCAAGGCCGCGGCCCTGCGCGCCGAGGGCGAAGCGCAGGCGATCCGTACGGTCTTCGAGTCCATCCACGCCGGCGACGCGGACCAGAAGCTCCTCGCCTACCAGTACCTCCAGATGCTCCCCAAGATCGCCGAGGGCGACGCCAACAAGCTCTGGATCGTGCCCAGTGAGATCGGCGACGCCCTCAAGGGGCTGAGCGGCGCCATGGGCAACTTCGGCCCGATGGGCGGCGGTTCGGGCAGCGGGAACTCAGGCGGCTCCGGCTCGGAGCGCCGCGAGAAGCCGCCGATCACGGACTGACGCAAAACCCGCGCCCCGAAAAGGGGCGCGGGGAACCGCGCGACCGGCCAGGATCTCCCCGCGGCTCACGAACCGCCCACGGTCTTCCGGCTCACTGGGGGAGCGTCTAGGCGGCCGGCTGTGCCAGCCACTCCGGCAGCGACTCGAAGTCGTCCTGCCCCAGCGCCAGCAGCATCGCGTCCGCCGGTGTCGGCTCGAACGGCTGCCGCAGCAGCGGCATCCCCGCCTGCTCCGGCGTACGGGCCGCCTTGCGGTGATTGTCCTCCGCGCACGACGCCACCGTGTTCAGCCAGGAGTCCTGGCCCCCCTGCGCCCTCGGCACCACGTGGTCCACGGTCGTCGCACGCCTGCCGCAGTACGCGCACCTGTGCCTGTCCCGTACCAGGACACCTCGCCTCGACCATGGCGCTTGTCTTCGGAAAGGCACCCGGACATAGCGGCAGAGCCTGATCACCCGGGGCACCGGTATGTCCAGCGCGGCTCCGCGCATACGGAGTTCGGGGTGGGCCTGCTCGACGACGGCCTTGTCCTGCAGCACCAGAATGACGGCTCGGTTCAACGTCACCGTCGACAGCGGCTCAAAGCTCGCGTTCAGCACCAGCGTGTCCCGCATCCAGCCCACCTCCCGTGTGCACCGGCCCACCCCCTGGCGGGCTTGGATCAACTCTGGCCGGGCGCGCCGAGATGGACAACGCAATAAAAACTGCCCGCCTCTGATCACTTCCAAGACCAGAGACGGGCAAACGTTCAATGAACGTCAGTCTTCAGCGGGAACCTCGTACTCACCGATGAGCTGGGCGCGCGCCAACGCGTGGAACCGCAGGTTGAAGCCCACCACGGCGGGCGATGCGTCCGCGTCCGGACCGAGCTTCTCCTGGTCCACGGCGTAGACCGTGAACACGTACCGGTGCGGCCCGTCCCCGGGCGGCGGCGCGGCACCACCGAAGTCCTTCGACCCGTAGTCGTTGCGCACCTGGATCGCGCTGTCGGGCAGGCCCTCGAACTTGCCGCTCCCCGCACCCGTGGGCAGCTCGGTCACCGAGGCCGGGATGTCGAACGCGACCCAGTGCCAGAACCCGCTCCCCGTGGGTGCGTCCGGGTCGTAGCAGGTCACGGCGAAGCTCTTGGTCTCCGGCGGGAAGCCTTCCCAGCGCAGCTGCGGCGAGGTGTTCCCCGCCGCGTAGACCTGAGCGTCCTTGAGCGTCGCACCCGGCTCGACATCCTCACTCGTGACCGTGAAGGACGGCACGGGCGGATGGAAGTCGTGGGGGAGCGGCGGCCTCTTGAGCTCGGTCACCTCGGTACCTCCTGATGGGTTTCCGGAAAGCCGGAAAGACGGAATCTCTCGGTCCCGAGCCTAGAACCAGCTGCGCTTGCTGCCGACCTCCGACAGCCACTGGTGGAGATACGCGGTCCAGTCGGTGCCCTGGAAGTCGTTGAGACCGACCTGGAAGGAGCGGTACGAGTCGCTGCCCTCGCTGAACAGACCCGGCTTCTTGTCCATCTCCAGGATCACGTCCATCTCCCGGTCGTCCGCGACGAAGCTCAGCTCGACCTGGTTGAGACCGCGGTACTGCGACGGCGGGAAGAACTCGATCTCCTGGTAGAACGGCAGCCGCTGGCGGGTCCCCCGGATGTGGCCGCGCTCCATGTCCGCGTTCTTGAAGCGGAAGCCCAGCTGGACGAAGGCGTCCAGAATCGCCTTCTGCGCCGGCAGCGGGTGCACGTTGACCGGGTCCAGGTCACCGGAGTCCACGGCGCGCGCGATCTCCAGCTCGGTCGTCACACCGATGTTCATGCCGCGCAGGGCCTGCCCGTCGATCATCGTGATCGGCGTCTCCCACGGGATCTCGAGCCCGAACGGCACCGCGTGCACCGCTCCGGCCTGGAGCTCGAAGGCACCACCGAGGCTCAGCTTGGCGAACTCGATGTCCTGCTTGTACTCCTGGTCGTCGTGGCCCTCGACCTCGACCTTGGCCTGGAGGCCGACGCTCAGCCCCTCGATCGCCTGGTTCACGGACCCGCCCTGGATCCGTACCTCACCCTGGACCACACCGCCCGGAACGACGTTGACCTCGGTCAGTACCGTCTCGACCGAAGCCCCACCGGCCCCCAGGCTCGCAAGCAGCCGCTTGAACCCCATGTCTCCACCCTCCCAGGCAATGCCTGTTCCGTGTCCGCGCCCGGACCCCCGTCGGGTCCCGTGTATGACGACGACTATTCCTTGATCTCTATCAACGCGATCCGGCGACGGCCGGTTCCGCGCCCTCACCCTTCCAAGGGGAACGCCTCCTGGCCACCCCGATGGCACACACCTGAGTGGACTACGCTCGTACGCCATGATCGCGGCCCCTGACCGTACGCCCCTCACCCGGGAGTTCTTCGCCCGACCCGTCCTTGACGTCGCCCCGGACCTCCTCGGACGCGTCCTCGTCCGCACGACCCCGGACGGTCCGATCGAACTGCGCGTAACCGAGGTCGAGGCATACGACGGCCCGAGCGATCCCGGCTCCCACGCATATCGCGGCCGCACGGCCCGCAACGGCGTGATGTTCGGTCCGCCCGGCCATGTGTACGTCTACTTCACCTACGGCATGTGGCACTGCATGAACCTGGTGTGCGGTCCGGAGGGCCGAGCGAGCGCGGTCCTGCTGCGGGCCGGCGAGATCATCGAGGGCGCGGAGCTCGCGCGCACACGTCGACTCTCGGCCCGCAACGACAAGGAACTGGCCAAAGGACCGGCACGTCTGGCCACGGCGCTGGAGGTGGACCGCGCACTCGACGGCACCGACGCATGCGCCCCGGAGGGCGGGCCGCTGACCCTGCTGTCGGGCACGCCCGTGCCCCCCGACCAGGTGCGCAACGGTCCGCGCACCGGAGTGTCCGGTGACGGAGGGGTCCACCCGTGGCGCTTCTGGATCGACAACGACCCCACGGTGAGCCCCTATCGGGCCCATACGCCCCGACGCCGACGAACTTGACGCGTCCCTGGGGGCTCCGTAATGTAGTCCGAGCCGCTTGAACCGGGTACTGCGTTCAGCCAGCAGCCGGGAGCGGCCAACCCACTACCTACGACTCCCCTCAGCGGGGGCCAATTCGGCGTGCCTGCATGCCTGAATTCGAGCTTGCGGAACTCGATTATGAGTTGCAGCGGGAATCGGCTAGCGTAGTGAATGTCGAAAGGCACGGGACGGAAAGTCCCAGACCCAAGGCAAAACCCCCCGACAGGGAATCGGACACGAAAGAGTCTGATAGAGTCGGAATCGCCGGAAAGGGAAACGCGAAAGCGGAAACCTGGAAAGCACCGAGGAAATCGGATCGGAAAACGGTCTGATAGAGTCGGAAACGCAAGACCGAAGGGAAGCGCCCGGAGGAAAGCCTGAGAGAGTCTCTCGGGTGAGTACAAAGGAAGCGTCCGTTCCTTGAGAACTCAACAGCGTGCCAAAAATCAACGCCAGATATGTTGATACCCCGTCTCCGGCCGATCGGCTGGGACGAGGTTCCTTTGAAAAAGTCCTGCCGACGTTGTTCGGTAGGCGCACAGCGAGGACGCTGTGAACGGCTGGGCTTATTCCGCCCGGCTGTTCCGCTCTCGTGGTGTCGTCCCGATTACGGGAAAACATTCACGGAGAGTTTGATCCTGGCTCAGGACGAACGCTGGCGGCGTGCTTAACACATGCAAGTCGAACGATGAAGCCCTTCGGGGTGGATTAGTGGCGAACGGGTGAGTAACACGTGGGCAATCTGCCCTGCACTCTGGGACAAGCCCTGGAAACGGGGTCTAATACCGGATAATACTCTCGCAGGCATCTGTGAGGGTTAAAAGCTCCGGCGGTGCAGGATGAGCCCGCGGCCTATCAGCTTGTTGGTGAGGTAGTGGCTCACCAAGGCGACGACGGGTAGCCGGCCTGAGAGGGCGACCGGCCACACTGGGACTGAGACACGGCCCAGACTCCTACGGGAGGCAGCAGTGGGGAATATTGCACAATGGGCGAAAGCCTGATGCAGCGACGCCGCGTGAGGGATGACGGCCTTCGGGTTGTAAACCTCTTTCAGCAGGGAAGAAGCGAAAGTGACGGTACCTGCAGAAGAAGCGCCGGCTAACTACGTGCCAGCAGCCGCGGTAATACGTAGGGCGCAAGCGTTGTCCGGAATTATTGGGCGTAAAGAGCTCGTAGGCGGCTTGTCACGTCGGGTGTGAAAGCCCGGGGCTTAACCCCGGGTCTGCATTCGATACGGGCTAGCTAGAGTGTGGTAGGGGAGATCGGAATTCCTGGTGTAGCGGTGAAATGCGCAGATATCAGGAGGAACACCGGTGGCGAAGGCGGATCTCTGGGCCATTACTGACGCTGAGGAGCGAAAGCGTGGGGAGCGAACAGGATTAGATACCCTGGTAGTCCACGCCGTAAACGGTGGGAACTAGGTGTTGGCGACATTCCACGTCGTCGGTGCCGCAGCTAACGCATTAAGTTCCCCGCCTGGGGAGTACGGCCGCAAGGCTAAAACTCAAAGGAATTGACGGGGGCCCGCACAAGCAGCGGAGCATGTGGCTTAATTCGACGCAACGCGAAGAACCTTACCAAGGCTTGACATACACCGGAAAGCATTAGAGATAGTGCCCCCCTTGTGGTCGGTGTACAGGTGGTGCATGGCTGTCGTCAGCTCGTGTCGTGAGATGTTGGGTTAAGTCCCGCAACGAGCGCAACCCTTGTTCTGTGTTGCCAGCATGCCCTTCGGGGTGATGGGGACTCACAGGAGACCGCCGGGGTCAACTCGGAGGAAGGTGGGGACGACGTCAAGTCATCATGCCCCTTATGTCTTGGGCTGCACACGTGCTACAATGGCCGATACAATGAGCTGCGATACCGCAAGGTGGAGCGAATCTCAAAAAGTCGGTCTCAGTTCGGATTGGGGTCTGCAACTCGACCCCATGAAGTTGGAGTTGCTAGTAATCGCAGATCAGCATTGCTGCGGTGAATACGTTCCCGGGCCTTGTACACACCGCCCGTCACGTCACGAAAGTCGGTAACACCCGAAGCCGGTGGCCCAACCCCTTGTGGGAGGGAGCTGTCGAAGGTGGGACTGGCGATTGGGACGAAGTCGTAACAAGGTAGCCGTACCGGAAGGTGCGGCTGGATCACCTCCTTTCTAAGGAGCACTTCTAAGCCGGGCTTGCCCGGTTCAGAGGCCAGTACATCAGCGACTGTCTGATGCTGGTTGCTCAAGGGTGGAACGTTGATTATTCGGCACACTCGACCTGCTCAGGTTGGCAAGTACTGCTTCGGCGTGGAAAGCGAACATGGGAGGGCGAGGGTGTCGGGCACGCTGTTGGGTGTCTGAGGGTACGGCCGATCATGGCTGCCTTCAGTGCCGGCCCCGGTAAAGATCTGCTTCGGCGGGTTGTGACGGGTGGTTGGTCGTTGTTTGAGAACTGCACAGTGGACGCGAGCATCTGTGGCCAAGTTTTTAAGGGCGCACGGTGGATGCCTTGGCACCAGGAACCGATGAAGGACGTGGGAGGCCACGATAGTCCCCGGGGAGCCGTCAACCAGGCTTTGATCCGGGGGTTTCCGAATGGGGAAACCCGGCAGTCGTCATGGGCTGTCACCCATACCTGAACACATAGGGTATGTGGAGGGAACGCGGGGAAGTGAAACATCTCAGTACCCGCAGGAAGAGAAAACAACCGTGATTCCGGGAGTAGTGGCGAGCGAAACTGGATGAGGCCAAACCGTATGCGTGTGAGACCCGGCAGGGGTTGCGTATACGGGGTTGTGGGATCTCTCTTTTACGGTCTGCCGGCCGTGAGACGAGTCAGAAACCGTTGATGTAGGCGAAGGACATGCGAAAGGTCCGGCGTAGAGGGTAAGACCCCCGTAGTCGAAACATCAGCGGCTCGTTTGAGAGACACCCAAGTAGCACGGGGCCCGAGAAATCCCGTGTGAATCTGGCGGGACCACCCGCTAAGCCTAAATATTCCCTGGTGACCGATAGCGGATAGTACCGTGAGGGAATGGTGAAAAGTACCGCGGGAGCGGAGTGAAATAGTACCTGAAACCGTGTGCCTACAAGCCGTGGGAGCGTCGCGTTGCATGCTTGCATGCAACGTCGTGACTGCGTGCCTTTTGAAGAATGAGCCTGCGAGTTTGCGGTGTGTTGCGAGGTTAACCCGTGTGGGGAAGCCGTAGCGAAAGCGAGTCCGAATAGGGCGATTTAGTAGCGCGCTCAAGACCCGAAGCGGAGTGATCTAGCCATGGGCAGGTTGAAGCGGAGGTAAGACTTCGTGGAGGACCGAACCCACCAGGGTTGAAAACCTGGGGGATGACCTGTGGTTAGGGGTGAAAGGCCAATCAAACTCCGTGATAGCTGGTTCTCCCCGAAATGCATTTAGGTGCAGCGTCGTGTGTTTCTTGCCGGAGGTAGAGCACTGGATAGGCGATGGGCCCTACCGGGTTACTGACCTTAGCCAAACTCCGAATGCCGGTAAGTGAGAGCGCGGCAGTGAGACTGTGGGGGATAAGCTCCATGGTCGAGAGGGAAACAGCCCAGAGCATCGACTAAGGCCCCTAAGCGTACGCTAAGTGGGAAAGGATGTGGAGTCGCACAGACAACCAGGAGGTTGGCTTAGAAGCAGCCACCCTTGAAAGAGTGCGTAATAGCTCACTGGTCTAGTGATTCCGCGCCGACAATGTAGCGGGGCTCAAGCGTACCGCCGAAGTCGTGTCATTGCAGCGTATAGCCCCAACGGGTGCTGTGATGGGTAGGGGAGCGTCGTGTGCCGGGTGAAGCCGCGCCGGAAGGCAGTGGTGGACGGTTCACGAGTGAGAATGCAGGCATGAGTAGCGATACACACGTGAGAAACGTGTGCGCCGATTGACTAAGGGTTCCTGGGTCAAGCTGATCTGCCCAGGGTAAGTCGGGACCTAAGGCGAGGCCGACAGGCGTAGTCGATGGATAACCGGTTGATATTCCGGTACCCGCTGTGAAGCGTCAAACATCGAGCCCATTAATGCTAAGGCCGTGAAGCCGCCCTGGAGCCTTCGGGCAAAGGGGAGTGGTGGAGCCGCTGACCCAAGGTGGTAGTAGGTGAGTGATGGGGTGACGCAGGAAGGTAGTCCATCCCGGGCGGTGGTTGTCCCGGGGTAAGGGTGTAGGCCGTGCGATAGGTAAATCCGTCGCGCATTAAGGCTGAGACCTGATGCCGAGCCGATTGTGGTGAAGTGGATGATCCTATGCTGTCGAGAAAAGCCTCTAGCGAGTTTCATGGCGGCCCGTACCCTAAACCGACTCAGGTGGTCAGGTAGAGAATACCGAGGCGTTCGGGTGAACTATGGTTAAGGAACTCGGCAAAATGCCCCCGTAACTTCGGGAGAAGGGGGGCCATCACTGGTGATCCAATTTACTTGGTGAGCTGGGGGTGGCCGCAGAGACCAGCGAGAAGCGACTGTTTACTAAAAACACAGGTCCGTGCGAAGCCGTAAGGCGATGTATACGGACTGACGCCTGCCCGGTGCTGGAACGTTAAGGGGACCGGTTAGTCAAACTTCGGTTTGGCGAAGCTGAGAACTTAAGCGCCAGTAAACGGCGGTGGTAACTATAACCATCCTAAGGTAGCGAAATTCCTTGTCGGGTAAGTTCCGACCTGCACGAATGGCGTAACGACTTCTCGACTGTCTCAACCATAGGCCCGGTGAAATTGCACTACGAGTAAAGATGCTCGTTTCGCGCAGCAGGACGGAAAGACCCCGGGACCTTTACTACAGTTTGATATTGGTGTTCGGTTCGGCTTGTGTAGGATAGCTGGGAGACTTTGAAGCCCGCACGCCAGTGTGGGTGGAGTCGTCGTTGAAATACCAGTCTGGTCGTGCTGGATGTCTAACCTGGGTCCGTGATCCGGATCAGGGACAGTGTCTGATGGGTAGTTTAACTGGGGCGGTTGCCTCCTAAAGAGTAACGGAGGCGCCCAAAGGTTCCCTCAGCCTGGTTGGCAATCAGGTGTTGAGTGTAAGTGCACAAGGGAGCTTGACTGTGAGACCGACGGGTCGAGCAGGGACGAAAGTCGGGACTAGTGATCCGGCGGTGGCTTGTGGAAGCGCCGTCGCTCAACGGATAAAAGGTACCCCGGGGATAACAGGCTGATCTTCCCCAAGAGTCCATATCGACGGGATGGTTTGGCACCTCGATGTCGGCTCGTCGCATCCTGGGGCTGGAGTCGGTCCCAAGGGTTGGGCTGTTCGCCCATTAAAGCGGTACGCGAGCTGGGTTTAGAACGTCGTGAGACAGTTCGGTCCCTATCCGCTGCGCGCGCAGGAATATTGAGAAGGGCTGTCCCTAGTACGAGAGGACCGGGACGGACGAACCTCTGGTGTGCCAGTTGTCCTGCCAAGGGCATGGCTGGTTGGCTACGTTCGGGAGGGATAACCGCTGAAAGCATCTAAGCGGGAAGCCTGCTTCGAGATGAGTATTCCCACCTCCTTGAGAGGGTAAGGCTCCCAGTAGACGACTGGGTTGATAGGCCAGATCTGGAAGGCGGGTAACCGCTGGAGGTGACTGGTACTAATAGGCCGAGGGCTTGTCCTCAGTTGCTCGCGTCCACTGTGTAGTTCCCAGACAACGAACGGTTGTGCTGGCTGAACAGTTCCACTTACTTAATTGAAAAGTGTGCTTGTTCGCTGCCCTGTTCATGGCCTCGTACATATACGAGGTGTCTGAAAGGGTTTCGGTGATCATAGCGTGAGGGAAACGCCCGGTTACATTCCGAACCCGGAAGCTAAGCCTTACAGCGCCGATGGTACTGCAGGGGGGACCCTGTGGGAGAGTAGGACGTCGCCGAACAATCTTTGGAGGACCTTTGGTCCCAGCGACTCGCTGGGACCAAAGGTCCTTTTTTTGTTTTCCCAAAGCGCGCCGGGTACTCGGCTGCGCGAGAATGACTTGCGGTACCGAAGACAGGAGTCACCATGTCCACCAACTCTCCCGATGAGCGACCGGAGCGCGACGAGCGCCGCCGGGACAGTGGTGACCGCGGCGGCTACCGCGGGGGCCCGCGCCGGGACAACGACCGCGCTGGCTCCGGCGACCGCGGTGGTTACGGCCGGCGTGACGACCGCCGTGATGGTGACCGGGGCGGAGATCGCGGTAGTGACCGCGGCGGAGACCGGGGTGGTTTCCGCCGTGACGATCGCCGCGATGACCGTCGTGGGGATGACCGCGGCGGCCGACCCGGCGGCTTCCGGGGCCGGGACGACCGGCGCGATGACCGGCGTGACGACCGCGGTGGCGACCGTGGCGGAGACCGTGGTGGCTTCCGTCGCGACGACAACCGTGGTGGCGGCGGCTTCCGCGGAGGGGACGACCGCGACCGTGGTGGACGCCCGGCGTTCCGCCGCGACGACCGCGCCGCCGGACCGCGCCGCGATGACCGGGGTGCTGGACCGCGTCGCGACGACCGCGCTGCTGGACCGCGTCGCGACGACCGCGCTGCTGGACCGCGCCGCGACGACCGCGACCGTGATCGTGGGTTCCGCCGCGACGGTGATCGCCCCGCGGTCCGTCGCGATGACGACCGTGGTGGCTTCCGTCGCGATGACCGACGTGATGGCGACCGTGGCGGCTTCGCCCGTCGCGATGACCGTCGTGGGGATGACCGTGGCGGCCGACCCGGCGGCTTCCGGGGCCGGGACGACCGGCGCGATGACCGGCGTGACGACCGCGGTGGCGACCGAGGCGGAGACCGTGGTGGCTTCCGTCGCGACGACAACCGTGGTGGTGGCGACCGGGACCGTGGATTCCGTCGCGACGGTGACCGTCCGGCCTTCCGTCGCGATGACGACCGTGGCGGCTTCCGCCGTGACGATCGTCGTGGCGACGACCGTGGCGATCGTGGCGGCTTCCGCCGCGATGACCGGCGTGACGACCGTGGCGGCGACCGTGGTGGCTTCCGTCGCGATGACCGCGGTGACGACCGTGGCGGAGACCGTGGTGGCTTCCGTCGCGACGACAACCGCGGTGGCGATCGCGGTGGTGACCGTGGTGGGTTCCGTCGTGATGACCGGCGTGATGACCGCGGCGGCGACCGTGGCGGAGACCGTGGTGGGTTCCGGCGTGATGACCGGCGTGATGACCGTGGCGGCGATCGTGGGGGCTTCCGTGGGCGTGATGACCGCGGTTCGCGTGGCCCGCGTAGTGATGACCGTGGCGGCCGCCCCGGCGGCTTCCGGGGCCGGGACGACCGGCAGGGCGACGACCGGCGCGGTGGCGGCCGGTTCCGCGACGAGCGGGACCGCGACCGTGAGCCGATCAAGCGGCTGCCGATCCCGGACGACGTCACGGGCGAGGAGATCGACAAGGACGTACGGCAGGAGCTGCTGAGCCTGCCCAAGGGGCTTGCCGAGGACGTCGCCAGGAACCTGGTGATGGTCGCGCGGCTCATCGACGAGGACCCGGAGAGCGCCTACGGGTACTCCAAGGTGGCCCTGAGGCTGGCGTCCCGCGTCGCCGCCGTGCGCGAGGCGGCCGGCTTCGCCGCGTACGCGAACCAGAAGTACAGCGAGGCCCTCGGCGAGTTCCGTGCGGCCCGCCGTATGACCGGCGGCGTCGAGCTGTGGCCCGTCATGGCGGACTGCGAGCGCGGTCTCGGCCGGCCCGAGAAGGCGCTGGAGATGGCCGGTGCGCCCGAGGTGCACAAGCTCGACAAGGCCGATCAGGTCGAGATGCGGCTCGTCGCCGCCGGAGCGCGTCGTGACATGGGGCAGCTCGATGCCGCCATCGTGACGCTGCAGAGCCCCGAGCTGGCCTCCAACTCGGTGCAGCCCTGGACCGCGCGACTGCGGTACGCGTACGCCGACGCGCTCCTCGCCGCGGGCCGCGAGAGCGAGGCGCGCGAGTGGTTCGCCAAGGCCGCCGAGTCCGACAAGGACGGCAGCACGGACGCCTCGGACCGCCTTGCCGAGATGGACGGTGTCGAGTTCGTCGACGCGCTCGTCGAGGACGAGGAGAGCGACGAGGGCACGCGGGGCGAGACCGAGGCCCCAGTGGCAGCCGCCGAGGGCGACGCGGACGCGGACGTGGACGAGGAGCAGGTCGACGTCGTACGCGAGGTCGTAGAAGCCGGCGTTGAAGACGGCGACGGACACGGTGACGACAAGAGCGACAACAACGACAACAACGACGGCGACGGCGACAAGAGCTGACGTCATCTCATGATTGGGCGGGACTCCGGAAGGAGGCCCGCCCTTCGTGTTTGAGGGGCGGTTCTCAGACCGTCAGCGCGCGCAGCACCAGCCCCGACGCGGGTTTCGGGCCGAACGACGTCGACTTGCGGGGCATCGTCACGCCCTGGCGGGCGAGGTCCCGTACGACCTCCTCGCGGACCGGGTGCAACAGCACGGCCGTACCGCCGTCGCGCTCCGCCTTCTCGACCGTGGCGGCCGTGTCGTGGATGTAGGCGATGTCCGTGGGGGAGTCCTCGGGGATGTTCCAGACGTGGTCCAGGAGCGTGGCGTGCAGGACCGTCGCGTCGAGAGTGCGCCAGGCTTCCGGGTGGTCCGCCGGGATCGTACGCGCCAGGAGGTCCGGGGACGGGTGGTCAACCAGATGGAAGGCGCCATCACCCGCGAGGAGGAAGGCGTTGCCCGCGCAGGCGGAGTCGGCCAGCGCGGCCAGGGCGTCCGCGAGCGGCAGGTCGAGGCGGCGGACGCGGAACAGGCCCGTGAGAGCGGCCAGGGCGTCCGCCACCGGCAGCCGGTGCAGCAGACGGTGGATGGCGCGTACGCGCAGCGGATAGCGGGCCGTGTCGACCAGCAGGACGAGCCCGTAGTCCCAGGGGCTCGGCGAAGGGTGCTCCGCGCGTAGACGCAGATACGTCGCCCAGCGGTGGTGGCCATCGGCGATGAGTGCCTGGTGGCTGCCCAGATCGGTCTGGATCTCGGCCAGCTCGGCGGGGTCCGTCACCGCCCACAGCCGATGGCTGAAACCGTCCTCCGTGGTCGTCGAGAGCAGCGGAGTGCTCTCGACGGTACGTTCGATGACGGCCGTCGTGCCGGCCTCGGAGCCGTTGCCGCGGTAGGTCAGCAGCAGGGGTTCGAGGTTGGCGGAGGTCGCGCGCATCAGGGCCGCGCGGTCCGCGATGACGTGCGGCATGACGTCCTCGTGGGGGAGGACCACGCCGTCCGACGGCTCCGACAGGCGCAGGGCGCCGATGATGCCGCGTTGCAGCATGCTGCCGTCGCTTTGTTCGTAGACGTACAGACCCGGCTCGCTGTCGGTGGTGAGGACGCCCTTGGTGAGCCAGTGCTCCAGGGTGTCCGCCGCCTGTTCGTTGCGGGCGGTGGGCGTGACGGCCTGGGGGAGGATCAGCCGGACGATGTTGTACGGGTCCGCCGATTCGAGGTGGAGCAGCCCGTCCGGCCGGACGACGACGTCGTACGGCGGCGATGTCACGGCGGCCAGGCTGCCGACCCGGTCGGGGTCGTAGCGCAGGCCCCGGAACGGTGTCAGGTCGAGGCCACTGCGCGCCGGGGTTTCCTCCGCGGGACCTGCATAGTTCATTGAGGCATCCTAAGTGTGTCGGTGTGTCGGTGGCATGCGCGATGATCAGGGGAAAGGGATCGAACGAGGAGCGATGTGCAATGAGCCAGACCGTCAGGACGCGGCCCGAGGGCAGTACGCAGGCCCTGAGTGAGGCGTACGACACGGCGCTGCTCGACCTCGACGGGGTGGTGTACGCGGGGGGAAACGCGATCGCTCATGCCGTTGAGTCGCTCGGCACGGCCCGCGCGGGCGGGATGCACCTCGCATACGTTACGAACAACGCGCTGCGGACGCCCGACGCCGTGGCCGATCACCTCACGGAACTGGGGATACCGACCGGGCCCTCCGACGTCATCACGTCGGCGCAGGCCGTCGCCCGGCTGATCAGCGAGCAGGTGCCCGCGGGCGCGCGTGTGCTGGTGATCGGTGGCGAGGGACTGCGGGTGGCGCTGCGGGAGCGCGGGCTGGAGCCGGTCGATTCGGCCGAGGACGACCCGGCGGCCGTCGTACAGGGCTACGGCGGTCCCGAGCTGCCCTGGGGACGTTTCGCGGAGGCGTCCTACGCCATCGCGCGCGGGGTGCCGTGGTTCGCGTCCAACACCGATCTGACGATTCCGAGTGCGCGTGGGATCGCTCCGGGCAACGGGGCGGCGGTGGAGGTCGTACGGATAGCGACCGGCGCCGAGCCGCAGGTGGCGGGCAAGCCGCTGCCCCCGATGCACCGCGAGACGATTCTGCGCACCGGCGCCGAGCGGCCGCTGGTGGTCGGGGACCGGCTGGACACGGACATCGAGGGCGCGTTCAACGGCGAGGTGGACTCGCTGCTCGTCCTGACCGGCGTGACCGACGGCGCCCAGCTCCTGGCGGCGCCGCCGCGGCACCGGCCGACGTATGTCGACGCGGACCTGCGCGGACTGCTGACCGGGCAGCCGGAGGTCGTCGAGGCCGGCGACGGGTTTCGCTGCGGTGGCTGGACCGCGACAGCCGGAAGTGAACGGCTGGAGCTCGCGGGCGAGGGAGAGGCCATGGACGGGCTGCGGGCGCTGTGCGCGGCGGCCTGGACGGCTGCGGGCGAGGGCTCGTGCGAGCTGGACGGGGGGAAGGCGCTGGCGCGGCTGGGGCTTTGAGGCCGCCGTGAGCGCGTGGAAGAGGACACGGCTCCCGGGGGAGAGCTCCAGTCGCACGGGCGCGACGCCGGCAGGCGGCTTCACCGGGTCCGGCGCGGAGGGACTCCACGGATGCGGCGTGGTCCGGCGGGATCGAGTTCCGCAGCGAGGGTAGGCTAACCTAACCCCCGTGTTGGTCGACAGTCCCCCCGAACAGCGCGCGGAGACCGCCCCCGCGCCCCCAACCCGCCGGGCGATACGTGCCGTTGGGCTCCTTGTGTCCGTTGTGATCCTGGTGCTCGTCGCCCTGGCGAGCATCGCGATCGGCGCGAAAGAGCTGCCCCTGGACCAGGTCTGGCACGGCCTGTTCCACGACTCGGGGACGTATGCCGACGTCGTGGTCGGTGAGCGGCGGTCGCGCACCGTTCTCGGACTGCTCGTCGGCGCCGCGCTCGGGCTCTCCGGAGCCGTCCTCCAGGCGCTCACCCGCAATCCGCTGGCCGACCCGGGACTGCTCGGGATCAACGCGGGTGCGTCCGCGGCCGTCGTCACCGCCATCACCTATTTCGGCGTCACGACGCTGAGCGGCTATGTGTGGTTCGCCTTCTTCGGAGCCGCCGCGGTGGGGGCCCTGGTGTGGTTCCTCGGTGGCAGCCGGGGCGCCACCCCCGTGCGGCTCGCCCTCGCGGGCACCGCGATCAGCGCCGCGCTCTACGGCTACCTCCAGGCCGTGATGATCATGGATGACGCCGCGCTCGGCAAGATGCGCTTCTGGACGGTCGGTTCGCTGGCCTCGGCGACGGACTCGATGATCATGCAGGTCCTGCCGTTCCTGGTGATCGGCACGGTCCTCGCGCTGGCCCTCGCCCGGCCGCTGAACGCCATGGCCATGGGCGACGACACCGCCCGTGCGCTCGGCGCCAACCTCAACCGCACCCGTGCCCTGTCCATGGCCGCCGCCACCGTCCTGTGCGGCGCCGCGACCGCCGCCTGCGGGCCGATCGTCTTCGTCGGGCTGATGGTCCCGCACGTCGTACGGTCCTTCACCGGGCCCGACCTGCGCTGGATCCTGCCGTACGCGACCGTCCTGTCGCCCGTCCTGCTGCTCGGCGCCGACGTCGTCGGGCGGATCGTGGCGCGGCCCGCGGAACTCCAGGTCGGCATCGTCACCGCGATCATCGGCGGCCCGGTCTTCATCTATCTCGTACGACGGCGGAGGACGGCTCAGCTGTGAAGACCACCCGTAAGCCGGCGCTGCCCACGCGGACCGTGCGCACGCCCGGCGGTCTGTCCCTACGGCTCGACGTCCGCGCCGTCACCGTCGTCGTCCTGCTCCTGGTCGCCGCGCTCGCCGCGAGTGTCGTGCTGATCGGCACCGGCGACTTCCCGATTCCGGCCGCCGACGTCCTGAGGACGCTGGTCGGCAACGGCAACGCCGGCCAGGAGTTCATCGTCAACGAGCTGCGGCTGCCGCGGGTTCTCGTCGGGCTCCTGGTCGGTGCCTCGCTCGGGCTCGGCGGCGCGCTGTTCCAGTCCATCTCCCGCAATCCGCTGGGCAGCCCGGACGTCCTCGGCGTCGGCCAGGGCTCGACGGCCGGTGCGCTCGTCATGATCGTGCTGTTCTCGGGCAGCGCCGCCCAGGTCGCCCTCGGCGCGCTCGTCGGCGGACTCGCGACCGGACTGGCCATCTATCTGCTCGCCTGGAAGCGGGGTGTGCACGGTTATCGACTGGTCCTGGTCGGTATCGGCATCTCGGCGATGGTCACGGCGGTCAACGGCTACCTGATGACCAAGGCCGACATCGTCGACGCGGCCCGTGCGGTGGTGTGGATGACCGGATCGCTCAACGGCCGTGGGTGGGAGCAGGTCTGGCCGCTGGTCTGGCTGTGCGCCGTCCTCGTACCGCTCGTCCTGGCGAACGCGCGCGGCCTGCGGATGACCGAGATGGGCGACGACGTGTCGTACGCCCTCGGAGTGCGCGTCGAGCGCGTACGGCTGCTGCTGTTGCTGTCCGCCGTGCTGCTCACCGCCGGGGCCACCGCCGCCGCCGGCCCGGTCGGCTTCGTGGCGCTCACCGCGCCGCAGCTGGCCCGGCGACTGACCCGCTCGCCGGGCCCGAACCTGATTCCCTCCATGTGCATGGGCGCGACCCTGCTGATCGTCGCGGACTGGGCCTCGCAGCGGGCCTTCGGCGCCGACCAGCTGCCGGTCGGCGTCGTGACCGGAGTGCTCGGCGGGGTCTACCTGCTGTGGCTGCTCGTCACCGAGCGCAAGGCGGGCCGGATATGAGCGGCCGAGCGAACAAGAACACCCGAAGGAGCACTGTGAACCGCCTGTCCGCCGACAACGTCACCCTCGCCTACGACCAGCGCGTCATCGCCGAGCAGCTGTCGGTGGAGATTCCCGACAACTCCTTCACGGTGATCGTCGGCCCCAACGCGTGCGGCAAGTCCACGTTGCTGCGTGCCCTTTCGCGGATGCTCAAGCCGGCCGAGGGGCGCGTCCTGCTCGACGGACAGGTCATCCAGTCGATGCCCGCGAAGAAGGTCGCGCGGACGCTCGGGCTGCTCCCGCAGTCGTCGATCGCGCCCGACGGCATCACCGTCGGCGACCTCGTGGGGCGCGGCCGCTATCCGCACCAGGGACTTCTGCGGCAGTGGTCGTCCGAGGACGAGCGGGTCGTGCGGGAGTCCATGGAGTCGACCGGGGTCGCCGAGCTGGCCGACCGCTATGTCGACGAGCTCTCCGGCGGCCAGCGCCAGCGCGTGTGGATCGCCATGGCGCTCGCGCAGCAGACGCCGCTGCTGCTGCTCGACGAGCCGACGACCTACCTCGACATCCAGCACCAGATCGACGTGCTCGACCTGTGCGCCGAACTCCACGAGGAGCAGGGCCGCACGCTCGTCGCCGTACTGCACGACCTCAACCACGCGGCCCGGTACGCCACCCATCTGATCGCCCTGCGCGACGGCCGGGCCGTCGCCGAGGGGGCGCCGAACGACATCGTCACGGCCGAGCTGGTCGAGGAGGTCTTCGGCCTGCGCTGCCAGGTCATCGACGACCCGGAGACGGGCACACCGCTGGTGGTGCCGGCGGCCCGCAGGGCGCGGGTGGCAGCCGCGGCGGCCGGACCGGCCGCGGAGGCCGCAACGGTGGCTACGGGGGGCTCCTGAGACGGACGCGGGGCTGCGGGCTGCAGAAGAGGCTCCAAAGAGGCTCCTGAGCCGGTCGCGGGGCTGCGGCGGCCACAGAAAGGCCGCTGTGGCCACCGCGGCCCGTGGCGGTCACGGAAGGCGCCGCGGCCCGTGGCGGTCACGGAAGGCGCCGCGGCCCGTGGCGGTCACGGAACACCGCACCCCGCGGCGGCCACAGCACAGACCGGCTACAGAAGACTTCTGAGCCGGAGGAGATCGCGCAGGCCCGCTTCCAGCTTCACCCGGCCGGAACCCCAGGCCTTCGCGAAGTTCAGCTCGCCGTCGACCATCGCGACCAGGTCGTCGCCGGTCATCGTGAGCCGTATCTGGGCCTTCTCGCGGGGCGGACCCTCATACGTGTCCACCACTTCGATCCGGCCGTCCTTGAGCCGGCCGGCGAAGGTGATGTCCAGGTCGGTGATACGGCAGCTCAGCGAGCGGTCCAGGGCCGCCGCGCCGCGTACTTCCCCTTCGGAGGCCGCCATGTTGTCCGAGAGCTTGTCGAGTGCCGCACGGCACTCCTCGATCGTCGCCATCGTGATCGACGGTACCCCAGTGCTTCGGGGTAGCGTCGAGGCATGAGCGACTCAGTGTCAGAGGCCGAGGTCCCGCCACAGGCGTCGGCCACAGAGCCTGCGCGGGAGGCGGCGGCACCCGAGGACGACCCGGCCGCGCCCGCGCCCCTGTACGTGGCCCGCACCTCCACCGGCAACGCCGAGGTCGACGCCCAGCTCGACCGGCTGGCCGACGCCGACCACCTCGCCACGGACGGACACGTCGAGGTGTACGAGGATGTACACCGGGGGCTGCGTGACGCGCTCACCGCGCTCGACGCCCGCCCGGGACCTCCGGCGCCCCCCACCTCGTACGACCGCAGGAGCTGAACCGAACGTGGCAGGAGTGGCACGCCGACGCCTCGACGCCGAGCTGGTCCGTCGGAAGCTGGCGCGCTCGCGCGAGCATGCCGGCCAGCTGATCGCCGCGGGCCGGGTCACCGTCGGTAAGACCCTCGCGACCAAATCCGCCACCCAGGTGGAGACCGCGGCCGCGATCCTGGTCACCCAGGACGACAGCGACCCCGACTACGTCTCGCGCGGCGGGCACAAGCTCGCCGGCGCGCTCGCCGCCTTCGTACCGCAGGGGCTGACGGTCGAGGGACGGCGGGCGCTGGACGCCGGCGCGTCCACGGGCGGCTTCACCGACGTACTGCTGCGGGCGGGGGTCGCGCACGTCGTCGCCGTCGACGTCGGTTACGGACAACTCGCGTGGTCTCTGCAGAGCGATGAACGCGTCACCGTCAAGGACCGTACGAACGTACGCGAGTTGACGTTGGAGGCGATCGATGGGGAGCCCGTGGATCTTGTTGTCGGGGATCTGTCCTTTATCCCACTGGGCCTGGTGCTGCCCGCCCTCGTGCGGTGCACGGCCCCCGGGGCCGATCTGGTGATGATGGTCAAGCCGCAGTTCGAGGTGGGGAAGGAGCGGCTGGGCAGTGGTGGTGTCGTGCGCAGCCCCGAGTTGCGCGCCGAGGCCGTGCGCGGTGTGGCCGGGCGCGCCTGGGAACTGGGCCTCGGGGTGAAGGGCGTGACGGCCAGCCCGCTGCCCGGACCCTCGGGCAATGTCGAGTACTTTCTGTGGCTGCGGGCCGGAGCAGCCGAACTGGACCCGGCCGACGTTGACCGTGCAGTGGCGGAGGGGCCGCGTTGACTCAGACCCGAGCTCGTACTGTTTTCCTGCTCGCCCACACCGGGCGGCCCGCTGCGATCCGCAGCGCCGAACTCGTCGTACAGGGGCTGCTGAGATCAGGCCTCGGTGTACGCGTCCTCGAGGCGGAGGCGGCCGACCTGCCGCTGCCGGACGAGGTGGAGCTGGTCAAGGAGGCGACTCCGCAGTGCCTCGACGGCTGTGAACTGCTCATCGTTCTCGGCGGTGACGGCACGCTGCTGCGCGGCGCCGAGTTCGCCCGCGCCTCCGGCGTGCCGATGCTCGGCGTCAACCTCGGCCGCGTCGGTTTCCTCGCGGAGGCCGAGCGCGACGATCTCGACAAGGTTGTCGACCGGGTGGTGACGAAGGCGTACGAGGTCGAGGAGCGCATGACCGTCGACGTCGTCGTGCACAAGAACGGCGACATCGTGCACACCGACTGGGCGCTCAACGAGGCCGCCGTGCAGAAGGTCTCCGCCGAGCGGCTCCTCGAAGTCGTGCTGGAGATCGACGGGCGGCCGGTGACCGGGTTCGGCTGCGATGGCATCGTCTGCGCGACCCCGACCGGGTCGACGGCGTACGCCTTCTCCGCGGGCGGACCCGTGGTGTGGCCGGAGGTCGAGGCGCTGCTCATGGTGCCGATCAGCGCGCACGCCCTGTTCGCCAAGCCGCTGGTGACCTCGCCGAACTCGGTCCTCGCGGTCGAGGTCCAGCCGGACACGCCGCACGGGGTGCTGTGGTGCGACGGGCGGCGGACGGTCGAACTGCCGCAGGGCGCGCGGGTCGAGGTGCGCCGGGGCGCCGTGCCGGTACGGCTGGCGCGGCTGCACCATGCGTCGTTCACCGACCGGCTGGTGGCCAAGTTCGCGCTGCCGGTGGCGGGGTGGCGGGGGGCGCCGCACTAAGGCCGGTCCGGCGGATCAGGCCGGCCCTGCCGTACGAGGCCTCCCGCGAGGCCTCTCACGACGCCTCTCACGAGGTCTCATGCGGCTCTCACGCGGCGCCGACGACCGTGATCGCTCGGCGCCGCATCACCGCACGTACCGGCAGTCCGGTGGCCGACAGGGTGAGCAGCAGCGTGCCCGCGCCGATCCCGGCCAGGACGGTCCACGGGACGTACGGGACCGGGGAGCCGAAGGCCGTGTCGAGGATCGGTGCGAGGGTGCCGAGGGCGATCGCGGCGCCCAGCAGCAGGGCCGTACCGGCGACCACGACCGCCTCCCAGGCCGCCATGGCGCGTATCTGGCGGGTCTGCGTGCCGATGACGCGCAGGAGGGCGATGTCACGGCGGCGCTCGAAGGAGATCATGCAGAGGGTGTTCGCGGCGGCGATCGCGGCGAACCCCGCGTACAGCGCCGTCCCCGCGTAGTCGAGCCAGACCTCGCCCGGGCTGCCCGGCGAACCCGTGCGGTGCTCGGCGGTGGTGTGCAGCGCGATCTTCGTCAGGCCGAAGCCGACGACGAGGACGAGCGGCACGACCGCGGCCGAGAAACGCCTCGGCTGGGACCGGACGTTGAGCATCGCGAGCCGGGCGCTCGGGCCGAGGCGGCCGACGAGCGCGGAGACCAGGCGGGCCGCGGGACCCACGATGCGCGGGCCCAGCAGGCCCACCCCGGCGCAGCAGAGGATGAGGACCAGGAACGCGCCCTGCCCGGCCTTCTCCGCGGGCTGGTGGGAGAGCAGGACGGAGAGGGCGCACGCGCCCGCGAGCGCCGTGAGGCCGAGCGGAGCCCGGAGGACGCCCAGGTGCCGGCGGCCGGCCGCGGCCTCGGCCAGGGCCCTGGCCGGGCGCAGCAGCGAGAAGCGCAGGGAGGACAGCAGGGCCGCGAGCGTCGAGGTCACCACCGCCACCCCCAGGCACACCGGCAGGGCGAGCCACGCGGGGTGGAAGACGACCTCCCGGGGCAGCAGACCGTGCTCCTTCATGCCCGCGCACCACGCCCGGGCCAGGAAGCCGCCCAGGAGGCATCCGAGCAGTGCGGCCGGGACCGAGGCGGCCAGTGCCTGTCCGGCGACGGCGCGGCGCACCTGGCGGGGCCTCGCGCCGATCGCGCGGACCATGGCCAGCTCGCGGTACTGCTGCGCCACGGCCGTGCCCATCGTCGAGGCGATCACGAAAATCGACATGTAGATCGAGCCGATCAGCAGGACGGCCGCCATGCCGCCGACCTCGCTCTCGGCGAGCTGTGCGCGGGCCCGTGCGGGCAGCCCGTCGGCGCTCGTCGCCAGGAGTACCGACGTGGCCGCGCTCACCACGGTCGACGCGAACAGCGCCGCGACCGCCGTCCCGGCGAAGGCGGGTCGGTGCGCACGAAGGGCCGCTCGGGCCAGGCCGGTGGTCATGGGTCCAGGCTGGCGCGACGAGTGGATCTTGCGCCATGGGGAGCGCCCCAGGGCCGACAGGGGGGCCGCGCCAGCACCGGGCTGGGGAAAACCCCACCTCCGCGGCCTTTCCGCGGGCCACCCCCGCGGGTGACACGGCTCCGGATCGTGCTCCCGCCACCTGCGCCTTCGCACCAGCGGGGCGGGGCCCGTCGCACTTCCGCTCCCTGACCTCGTAAGGTCGTGTCCGTGTTGGAGGAGATGCGGATACGGTCGCTCGGAGTCATCGACGACGCAGTCGTCGAGCTGTCGCCCGGCTTCACCGCCGTGACCGGTGAGACCGGTGCGGGCAAGACGATGGTGGTCACCAGCCTCGGGCTGCTGCTCGGCGGCCGCGCGGACCCGGCCCTCGTGCGGATCGGCGCGAAGAACGCGGTCGTGGAGGGGCGGATCACCGTACCCACGGGCGGGTCGGCGGTCGTACGGGCCGAGGAGGCGGGCGCCGAACTCGACGACGGTGCGCTGCTCATCAGCCGTACCGTTTCCGCCGAGGGGCGCTCCCGGGCGCACCTGGGCGGGCGGTCCGTGCCGGTGGGCGTGCTCGCGGAGCTCGCCGACGAACTCGTCGCCGTGCACGGGCAGACCGACCAGCAGGGGCTGCTCAAGCTGTCCCGGCAGCGGCAGGCGCTCGACCGGTACGCGGGCGACGCGGTCGCCGCGCCGCTCGCCAAGTACGCGGGGGCGTACCGGAGGCTGCGCGCGATCTCGGCGGAGCTGGAGGAGATCACCACGCGCGCGCGAGAGCGCGCCCAGGAAGCCGACATGCTGCGCTTCGGGCTCGACGAGATCGCGGCCGTCGAACCGCGCGCGGGCGAGGACGTGGAGCTGGCCGCGGAGGCCGAGCGGCTCGGCCACGCGGAGGCGCTGGCGTCGGCCGCCACGGCCGCGCATGCCGCGCTCGCGGGCAATCCGGAGGACCCCGAGGGCATCGACGCGGCGACGCTCGTCGCGGGCGCGCACCGGGCGCTGGACGCCGTACGGTCCCATGACGCGGCCCTTGGCGCGCTCGCCGGGCGGATCGGCGAGATCGGGATCCTGCTGGGCGATGTGGCGGGGGAGCTCGCGGGCTACGCCGACGACCTGGACGCCGATCCGCTGCGGCTGGCGGCCGTCGAGGAGCGCCGGGCCGCCCTCACCCAGCTGACCCGCAAGTACGGCCAGGACATCGACGGCGTGCTGGACTGGGCCGAGCAGAGCGCCGCGCGGCTCACCGAACTCGACGGCGACGACGAGCGGATCGGGGAGCTGACCGCCGAGCGGGACGCGCTGCGGACCGAACTGGGCGGGCTCGCACAGGCGTTGACGGACGCGCGGACGGAGGCCGCCGAACGGTTCGCCGCCGCCGTGACCGCGGAGCTGGCGTCGCTCGCCATGCCGCACGCGCGCGTGTCGTTCGACATCCGGCAGACCGAGGACCCGGAGGGCGCGGAGGTGGGCGGGCGCACGGTCGCCTACGGCCCGGCGGGTGTCGACGAGGTCGAACTGCTGCTGGCCCCGCACCCCGGAGCGCCGCCGCGGCCCATCGCCAAGGGGGCGTCCGGTGGTGAGCTGTCGCGGGTGATGCTCGCGGTGGAGGTCGTCTTCGCGGGCACGGATCCCGTGCCGACGTATCTGTTCGACGAGGTCGACGCGGGGGTCGGCGGCAAGGCCGCGGTCGAGATCGGCCGGCGTCTCGCCCGGCTCGCGAAGAGCGCGCAGGTCGTGGTCGTCACACACCTTCCCCAGGTGGCGGCCTTCGCCGACCGGCAGTTGCTGGTCGAGAAGACGAACGACGGGACCGTCACCCGCTCCGGCGTGAAGGTCCTGGAGGGCGAGGACCGCATCCGCGAACTCTCCCGCATGCTCGCGGGCCAGGAGGACTCCCAGACGGCCCGGGCCCACGCGGAGGAACTGCTGGCGACGGCCCGGGCGGACGGATAGCGGTCCGGGCGGACGGATAGCCGCCCGGCTGACGGCCGGGGCGGACGCCCGGGGCGGACGGATAGCGGGTCCGCGGTGACGGCCGGGGCGGACGGTTACCGGGCTGCCTGTCAGCTGGGGCGGACGGGGGAGCGGTCTGCCCGACGGCTCGGGCGGCGGACGGGTGGCGGGCCCCGGGAGGGCCCGCGGATTTCGGTCCCTAGGGTGGTTCATATGATCACACGAAGAGGCGGCTCGTTCGGGCTCGCCGCGGCGGCCACGCGCGCGGGAATCGCCGCCCTGCGCGCCAACGCGCCCGGCGGACGGGGGCGTTGGGAGCGGCAGAACTACGCCGGGCGGACCGTCGAGTTGTACGCCGGGCCCGCCGCCGTCGCCGGTGCCGCGCTCGGGGCCGGGCGGGTCCGGCCGGCCGCGGGGTTCGTGGTCCTTGCCGCCGGGGCGTGCGGTGCGTACGACGACGTCGCGGGGGCCGGGGATCCGCGGCGCGGGTTCCGGGAGCATCTCGCCGCGCTGCGGAAGGGCGAAGTCACCAGCGGTGCGGTGAAGTTGTTCGGGATCTCCGCCGCCGGGCTCGTCGCGGGGGCGCTCCTCGAGGAGCGGCTCCCGGACAAGGCGCTGGCGGGAGTCGTCATCGCCGGGACCGCGCACTTCGTCAACCTCGTGGACGTACGCCCCGGGCGGGCCGCCGGGGCCGTACTGGCCCTGGGAGCCCCCGGGTTGCTACGGCAGGGAGCCGCGGGTGAGCTGGCCGCGGCCGCCATGGGCGCAGCTGCCGCCGTCCTGCCCGACGACCTCGGCGAGCGCGCGATGATCGGCGACAGCGGGGCGCACGCCCTCGGTGCCGCGCTGGGCGCCGCGATCGTCGCGGGCAACGGACGGGCCGGACTCCTCGCCCACGCCGCCGCGTTGGTGGCCGCGACGGTGTACGGGGAGAGGGTGAGCGAGCTGGCACGCTCGATCGGCGCGCGGAAGTGAGCGTGCGCCCCTCTGAGTGGGTGCGCACCGCGTGTACGCGCCTTGGAGACCCGGCAGGGGTGGGGCCTGGCGTCCCACCCCGCGCGCAGCGCTCGCACTCGGTACGCTTCTCACTCATGTGAGTGACCGCGTCCGCCCTGAGGTGCCCGGACCACCGTCGCAGCGCGCGCCCGCCGGTCCCGCAACACCCCCGCGCCCTGGCATCCTTGACGGGAACCGGAGCACTTCGCGCGGTCCACCCCTGCCGCACGATCCTTCTGTACGTTTCTTCGTGACCGTCCGACGCCGAACCAGGAGCCCCGGCCACGTGAGCCTCGTGAGCAGCCACTCACCGCACGGCCAGTCGCCGCTGCGCACCGTGCAGGTGCTCGGCGGCGGCAGCGCGGGCAGCAGCGCGCATGTGCGATCGCTGGCCTCGGGCCTGGTCGCCCGCGGTGTGCGGGTCACCGTGTGCGCTCCCGCCGAGGCCGATCGCACCTATGACTTCGCAGGCGTCGGTGCCGAACACGTCCCCGTGCCCCGCAGCGGCGACCCCGCCTCCGTCGCCGCGCTCCGGGCCGCCTGCGCGGACGCCGACCTGGTGCACGCGCACGGACTGCACGCCTCCTTGCGCGCCGCCCTCGCGCTCAGCGGGCGCCGCACTCCGCTCGTCGTCACCTGGCACACCCGCGCGGAGGCCGAGGGCACCCGGGCCCATCTGCTGCGGCTGCTCGAACGGCGGGTCGCCAAGGCCGCCGCGGTCGTGCTCGGCACCTCCTCCGACCTGGTCGACCGGGCCCGCAGCCGGGGCGCCCGGGACGCACGGCTCGCCGCGGTCGCCCTCCCGGTGCTCCGCAAGCCCGTCGACCGGGACGACCCCGACCGGCTGCGCCCCAAGGCCCGTGCCGAACTCGGCGCCACGGGACGGCCGTTGCTCATGTCCGTCGGCTCCCTGGACCGGCAGCGCGGATACGAGGTCCTGCTCGACGCGGCGCGCGCATGGCGTCGGCTCGAACCGGTGCCGCTGCTGGTGATCGCGGGGGAGGGGCCGCTGCGTACGGTCCTGCAACGGCGGATCGAGGACGAGGAGCTGCCGGTGCGGCTCGTCGGGCGGCGCGACGACGTGGGCGAGCTGCTCGCGGCCGCCGATCTCGCCCTCCTGACCAGCAGTTGGGAGTCCCGCTCCGTCCTGGCCCAGGAGGCCCTCCACGCGCGCGTGCCACTCGTCGCGACGGCGGTCGGCGGCATCCCCGAACTGGTCGGCGACGCCGCCGAACTCGTGCCGTACGGCGATGCCGAAGCGCTCGCCGTGGCCGTCGTACGCCTGCTGGACGATCCCGGCCGCCGCGAGCTGCTCGGCGAGAAGGGCGTACGGCAGGCGGCCGGCTGGCCCACGGAGGACGAGACGGTCACCCAAGTGCTCAGTGTGTACGACGAGTTGACCCAGCCGACACCGCTCCCCTGAGCTGCCCCGATCCCTAGGGGACTAGGGGACGTGTCTGCGGGCCCGCAGCGCCAGGCTCAACGCCAGGACCGTCTGCGGGTCGTCCAGGTCCGTGCCCAGCAACTCGCCGATCCGGGCGAGGCGGTTGTAGAGCGTCTGCCGGTTGAGGTGGAGTTCGCGGGCCGTCTCCGCCTTGCGGCCCGCGTGCGCCAGATACGTCTGCAGGGTCGGCAGCAGCGGCGGTTTGGAACGGTTGTCGTGGTCGCGCAGGGGCCCGATCGCGCGGTCCACGAACGCCGCCAGGTCCGGATCGTCGCGCAGCCGCCACAGCAGCAGGTCGATGTCGAGACGCCGGGCGTCGTACCAGGGGCGGTCGGACAGCCCCTGGGCCGCCGTCGCCGTCTGCGCGGCGTGCCGCAGCCCCGCCGACGCGGCCGCCCAGCCGCCCGCGACCCCGACCACCACGACCGGCGGCTGCGCCCCCGGCCGCTGCATACCGGCCCGCTCGACACCCGCCCGCAGGGCCGCCGCGACGCGGTCCGCCACGGCCGACCGCTCGGACTCCGAGCGCAGCCCGAGCAGCAGCGGGACACGGCCCTCGACGGGACGTACGCCGAGCAGCACCGGTACCCCGATCGACGCGAGCTCCTCCGCGACCGCGCGCGCCAGCACCGCCCAGCCGCCGCCCGGGGAGAGCCCGTCGGCGAGCCGCATGACCACCGGCAGGAGCGGACCGGCGCCCGGCTTGAAGCCGAGGACCCGGGCCTGCGCGGGGGCGTCCGCGGCGTCGATACGGCCCTCCGCGAGGTCGGTGAGGAAGTCGCCGCGTCCGCGTGCCGCCAGCTCCTCCTCCTGGCGGGCCTGCATCAGGACCACGGCAAGGCTGCCCGCGGCCCGCTCGGCCGCGATCCGGTGCACCGGCGCCACCGGGTTGCCGACCGGCAGCAGGACCAGCCGGGCCCGGACCGAGCCGGCGCCAGGTCCGCCGCCGGGCACGTCCACGATCGTCGTCCCGGCCGGCGGCGCGTCCTTGTGCTGCCCGCGCAGCCCCTCCCACACCTGGAGCGGATCCGTGTCCGCGGGTCCGGCCCCGGCGGCGTACAGGAGCCGGCCGTCCGCGGTCTCCAGGAAGACGGGGTTGCCGCTGAAGTCCGCCAGGATGCGAAGCACCTGGGGCACTCCGCCGCCGCCAAGCAGGGCCTCCGTGCAGCGGCGGTGGACCTCCTCGGCACGCTGGAGCAGCGCGTAGTGGCCGTTGACGATCTCGGTGTGCACCTCCTCCGTGACCGTCACGAAGGGCACCTCCCGGTGCAGCTGGACCAGCGGGAGCCCGGCGGTCCTGGCCGTCTCCACGAGGGCCGCGGGCAGCCGGGTGAAGCGGGGGCCCAGTTCGACCACGAGGGCCGCGATACCGCGCTCGGCCAGGGTGCGGACGAACGCGCGCTGGTCGGCGGGGCGGGTGCCCAGGCCGTAGCCGGTGGTCAGGAGCAGCTCGCCGCCCTTGAGGAGCGAGGCGATGTTCGGCACCTCGCCCGCGTGCACCCAGCGCACCGTGCGGTGCAGCCGGTCGGCCCCCGCGAGCACCTCCGGCAGGCCGCTGCGCAGCCCGGGCAGCTCCAGGGCCCGCTGCACGGTGATCCCGGCGCCCTGGGTGTTCTGGCTGTCGAAACGGCTGTCGGAACGGCTGTCCATGCGGTGACGCTACCCCGACGGGCGGGCCCCGGCCGGGCCCCGCCCGTCGGCAGTCCCCGGGGGGCCCGGCCGAGCCTCAGCCGCCGTACGCGCCCGAAGCCGTCAGCCGGAGAGCCGTGTCGATCAGCGGCACGTGGCTGAACGCCTGCGGGAAGTTGCCCACCTGGCGCTGGAGGGTCGGGTCCCACTCCTCGGCGAGCAGCCCCAGATCGTTGCGCAGGGCCAGCAGCTTCTCGAAGAGCTTGCGGGCCTCGTCCACGCGGCCGATCATCGCCAGGTCGTCCGCCATCCAGAACGAGCAGGCCAGGAAGGCGCCCTCGTCGCCCGGCAGCCCGTCCACGCCCTCTTCCTCGCCCGAGGTCGGGTAGCGCAGGATGAAGCCGTCCGGCGTCGACAGCTCCCGCTGGATCGCCTCGATCGTGCCGATCACGCGCTTGTCGTCGGGCGGCAGGAAGCCCATCTGCGGGATGAGCAGCAGCGAGGCGTCCAGCTCCTTGGAGCCGTACGACTGCGTGAACGTGTTGCGCTCCTTGTCGTAGCCCCGCTCGCACACGTCCCGGTGGATGTCGTCGCGCAGCTCGCGCCACTTCTCCAGCGGGCCGTCCGCGTCACCGGACTCGATCAGCTTGATCGTGCGGTCGACCGCGACCCAGGCCATCACCTTGGAGTGCACGAAGTGGCGGCGCGGACCGCGCACCTCCCAGATGCCCTCGTCCGGCTCGTCCCAGTGCTTCTCCAGGTAGCGGATCAGCTTCAGCTGGAGGAGCGAGGCGTAGTCGTTGCGCGCCAGGCCCGTCATGTGGGCCAGGTGCAGGGCTTCGATGACCTCGCCGTACACATCGAGCTGGAGCTGGTGCGCCGCGCCGTTGCCGACGCGCACCGGCGCCGAGCTTTCGTATCCCGGCAGCCAGTCCAACTCGGCCTCGCCCAGCTCCCGTTCGCCCGCGATGCCGTACATGATCTGGAGGTTCTCCGGATCGCCGGCGACCGCGCGCAGCAGCCACTCGCGCCAGGCGCGGGCCTCCTCGCGGTAGCCGGTGCGCAGCAGCGAGGAGAGGGTGATGGCCGCGTCGCGCAGCCAGGTGTAGCGGTAGTCCCAGTTGCGTACGCCGCCGACGTGCTCCGGCAGGGAGGTCGTCGGGGCGGCGACGATGCCGCCCGTGGGCGCGTACGTCAGGGCCTTCAGCGTGATCAGCGAGCGGACCACTGCCTCACGGTAGGGGCCGTGGTACGTACAGTGCTCGACCCACTCCCGCCAGAACTCCTCGGTCGCCTCCAGCGCCTGCTCCGGCTCCGGCAGCGCGGGCGGCTGCTTGTGCGAGGGCTCCCACGAGATGGCGAACGCGATCCGGTCGCCCGGGGCCACCGTGAAGTCCGCGTACGTGGTCAGACCCTTGCCGTAGGTCTCGCAGGCGGTGTCGAACCACACCGAGTCGGGGCCGGCGACGGCCACCGTGCGCCCCTCGTGCCTGTGCACCCAGGGCACCACACGCCCGTACGAGAAACGCATCCGCAGGGCCGAGCGCATCGGCACCCGGCCGGTGACGCCCTCGACGATCCGGATCAGCTGCGGGGCGCCGTCACGCGGCGGCATGAAATCGGTCACCCGGACCGTGCCGCGCGGGGTGTCCCACTCGGACTCCAGGATCAGCGAGTCGCCGCGGTAGGTGCGCCGGGACGCTCTGGGCGGCTCGGCGTCGGAGGCGTGGGCCGGACCGAGGCGCCAGAAACCGTGCTCCTCCGTGCCGAGGAGTCCCGCGAAGACGGCATGGGAGTCGAATCGGGGCAGGCACAGCCAGTCCACTGTGCCGTCCTGGCAGACCAGTGCGGCGATCTGCATGTCTCCAATGAGTGCGTAGTCTTCGATGCGCCCGGCCACGTGCAACTCCAGTCGAACGGCCACGTCGCCCCTCAAAAAGGGGCGGTCGCTCTTTGCGGTCAAGGGGTCGGTGTGAAAAGTCGTCGTTCACCGACCCAACGGAAATGGTGCAGTCGATGTTCAACGAACTGACGAGCTCTTGTTGTTCCGGAGACGGGCGGGGGTGTTGCCGTTTCCCGGGGTGCTCGGCAGCGAGTGTCCGAGCAGGATACGTCGCACCTCGATGATCCGCGTGCCGCTCCCGGCAACGCGACTGCGCCGAACGAGTGAGCAACGGGTGAGTGTCACGTGACGGTCGTACGTCCGTGTCGACGTATGTGCAGAGCGTGGCCGGAAGCAGCCTCCCCGCGTCGCTGATACCCTGGTAGCCCGTGGACCGGTGGGCGCCCCAACGAGAATAAGGGTCCCCCGTACCGCAGCGACGGCACCTCCGGAAACCTCCGGTTCTGGCAGCCGCACCGCACCTCAAGACCGCGACCACGGGAGCCCCCTCTTGGCCATGCCGCCCAAATCCACGACGACCAAGCACATCTTCGTCACCGGGGGTGTCGCCTCCTCGCTCGGCAAGGGCCTCACCGCCTCCAGCCTGGGCATGCTGCTCAAAGCGCGGGGGCTGCGGGTCGTGATGCAGAAGCTCGACCCCTACCTGAACGTCGACCCGGGCACGATGAACCCGTTCCAGCACGGTGAGGTGTTCGTCACCAACGACGGCGCCGAGACCGACCTGGACATCGGCCACTACGAGCGCTTCCTCGACCGTGACCTGGACGGTTCGGCCAACGTGACCACCGGGCAGGTGTACTCGACGGTCATCGCCAAGGAGCGGCGCGGCGAGTACCTGGGCGACACCGTGCAGGTCATCCCGCACATCACCAACGAGATCAAGCACCGCATCCGCCGCATGGCGACGGACGAGGTGGATGTCGTCATCACCGAGGTCGGCGGCACGGTCGGCGACATCGAGTCGCTGCCGTTCCTGGAGACCGTCCGCCAGGTCCGTCACGAGGTCGGCCGGGACAACGTCTTCGTGGTCCACATCTCGCTCCTCCCGTACATCGGCCCCTCGGGTGAGCTGAAGACGAAGCCGACCCAGCACTCGGTCGCCGCCCTCAGGAACATCGGTATTCAGCCAGACGCGATCGTTCTGCGCTGCGACCGCGAGGTCCCCACCGCGATCAAGCGCAAGATCTCGCTGATGTGCGACGTCGACGAGGCCGCCGTGGTCGCCTGCCCCGACGCCCGCTCGATCTACGACATTCCGAAGACCGTGCACGGCGAGGGCCTGGACGCCTATGTCGTCCGCAAGCTGGACCTCCCGTTCCGCGACGTGGACTGGACCACCTGGGACGACCTGCTCGACCGCGTCCACAAGCCGGACCACGAGATCAACCTCGCGCTGGTCGGCAAGTACATCGACCTGCCCGACGCCTACCTCTCGGTCACCGAGGCGCTGCGCGCGGGCGGCTTCGCCAATCGCGCCCGCGTGAAGATCAAGTGGGTCACCTCGGACGACTGCAAGACCCCGGCCGGCGCCGCGGGGCAGCTCGGTGACGTCGACGCGATCTGCATCCCGGGCGGCTTCGGCGACCGCGGTGTGTCCGGCAAGGTGGGCGCGATCCAGTACGCCCGCGAGCACCGGATTCCGCTGCTCGGCCTCTGCCTGGGCCTGCAGTGCATCGTGATCGAGGCGGCCCGGAACCTGGCCGACATCCCCGACGCGAACTCGACGGAGTTCGACTCCGCCACCGGCCACCCCGTCATCTCCACCATGGCCGAGCAGCTCGACATCGTGGCGGGCGAGGGCGACATGGGCGGGACGATGCGCCTGGGCATGTACCCGGCCAAGCTCGCCGAGGGCTCCATCGTGCGCGAGGTGTACGACGGCAAGGAGTACGTCGAGGAGCGCCACCGCCACCGCTACGAGGTGAACAACGCCTACCGCGCGGAGCTGGAGAAGAAGGCCGGTCTGCAGTTCTCCGGCACGTCCCCGGACGGCAAGCTCGTCGAGTACGTCGAGTACCCGCGCGAGGTGCACCCCTACCTGGTGGCGACGCAGGCGCACCCGGAGCTGCGCTCGCGCCCGACCCGCCCGCATCCGCTCTTCGCGGGCCTGGTGAAGGCCGCTGTGGAGCGCAAGACGGGCAAGTAGCACAAGGTTGTACGGTTGCCGGGGTGCGTGTCTTTCGGGACGCGTGCCCCGGCTTTCGTACGTGCGTGGGAGGAACAGGGCGACATGACCATCAAGGACACCCCCGAGGAGTGGGAGGTCAGGGCGACCGAGACCCCCTTCAAGGGCAACAAGACCTCCGTCCGCACCGATGACGTGGTCATGCCCGACGGCTCGGTCGCCCGCCGGGACTACCAGGTCCACCCCGGCTCGGTGGCCGTGGTCGCCGTCGACGACGAGGGCCGCGTGCTGGTCATCCGCCAGTACCGCCACCCGGTGCGCCACAAGCTCTGGGAGATCCCGGCGGGCCTGCTCGACATCCCCGGCGAGAACCCGCTGCACGCGGCCCAGCGCGAGCTCTACGAGGAGGCGCACGTCAAGGCCGAGGACTGGCGCGTTCTCGTCGACCTCTACACGACGCCCGGCGGCTGCGACGAGGCCGTGCGCATCTTCCTCGCCCGCGATCTGTCCGAGGCCGAGGGGCGGCGCTTCGAGGTCGAGGACGAGGAGGCCGACATGGAGCTGTCGCGCGTCCCGGTCGACGAGCTGCTGCGCGGTGTGCTCGCCGGCGACCTGCACAACAACTGCCTCGTGACGGGCGTCCTGTCACTGATCGCGGCCCAGAACGGCGAGGGACTCGACGCGCTGCGCCCGGCCGACGCGCCGTGGCCCGCGCGCCCCTTCGAGGCCTGACCCCCCGCCGACGGCATTCGTCCTACGATCGCCTGATCCGATCGGGGGACGTGCCCGCCGTGCTCCGCCGGAATCGTCGCAGAGCGTGAACTAGGCTCTGAAAACGACCCGACCGGAGTCCCGGCGGGCCCGTGTGCGCAGTGGGACGGGAGCGTGACCCGTGACGGATCAGGCGGTGGACACAGGCGGCTCTCAGCTGCCGGGAAACGAGCAGCGGCCCGCTGCCGCCCCCGCTCCCACGGTCAGTCAGTTCCTCGGCCGCACAAGAGAGTTGAAGGAACTCCGCGCCGACATCGAGCGCGCGGGTCTCGACACCCTCTCCGGCCGCAAGGCCCCCCGCGCGCGGGTGCTGCTCATCGCGGGCCGGCCCGGCTCCGGCCGCACCGCGCTCGCCGAGGAGCTCGTACGACAGGTTGCGGACCGTTACCGGGACGGGGTGCTGCGCGCCCGGCTCACCGAGCCCGACGGCACGCCCGTCCCGACCGAGCGCACGGCGCGCGAGCTGCTGGCGGCCCTGGAGGTGGCCACGCCCCCCGGCGCCGCCGAGGACGACCTCACCGAGGCGCTGCGCGAGGCCCTCGCCGACCGCCGGACGCTGCTCCTGCTCGACGACGTGGCCGCCGCCGAGCAGGTCGACGCCTTGCTGCCCGGCACCCCCGACTGCCTGGTCGTGGCCGTCTCCGAGGGCCCCCTGACCGGCATCGCGGACGTCCGGCCGTGCACCCTGGGCGGCCTCGACACGAAGTCCGCGCTGGAGCTGCTGGGCCGCCTCACCGGGGCGGTGCGCATCACCGTCGACCCGCGAGCCGCCGAAGGGCTCGTCGAGGAGTGCGCCGGCCAGCCCCTCGCCCTGGTCCTCGCGGGGAGCTGGCTGGCCGCCCGCCCCCAGGCCGCCGTCGCCGACCTCGCCAAGCAGCTGCGCTCCGAGGGCGACGAGGGCCCGCCGACGGCACGCCTCTTCCGGCTCGCCTACGCCGGGCTGCCGGCCACCGCCCAGCGGATACTGCGCCTGCTCTCCCTCGCCCCCGCGGGCCTCGTCGACCCGCACACCGCCTCCGCGCTCGCCGGCTGCTCGGTGAGCGCGGCCCACACGACCCTCGACGACTTCGCCGCGCTCGGCCTCGTGCGGCTGCTGGAATCCCCCCTGCCACAGTACGAGGTGCCCGGCTCCCTGCTGCCGCTGCTGCGCGCCCTCGCCGAGTCACGGGAGCGTCCCGCCGAGCTTCAGCTGGCCCGCGCCCGGATGCTCGAGCGGACCGTGCGGCTGCTGCAGTCCTGCCGGGCCATCACCGAGACGGACAGCATCGAGGCGCGCGAGAAGCTCCTCGGGATGCCCCGCACGCTGCGCTTCCCGAACCCCCGGGCGGCCGCCGACTGGCTGCGCGTGCGGCAGCCCGCGCTGTTGGCCGCCGCTCGCAGCGCGGTCGCCGACGGGGAGCTGGACACCCTGGCCCGGCGGCTCATGTCCCAGCTGGTGCGCGCGATGGTCGCCCACTTCGGCACGCAGGCGTCGGCGCCGGAGCTGTACGGCATCCACCGCCTGGTCCTCGACGTCGCCGAGCGCCGGAACCTGCCCCGTGAGCAGGCCGCGGCCCTGCTGAACCTCGCCGACCTGGACACGCGGACCGGCCGCACGACCGAGGCCCTCGCCCGCTACCGGGCCGCGCTGGACGCCGGCCGCGAGGCGAACGATCCGTATGCGACCGGCCGCGCGATGGAATCCGTAGGCGGCGCCCACCAGGAACTCGGGGACTACGACCGGGCCGCCGACTGGTACGGCCGGGCGCTGGCCCAGCGGCTGGCGCGCGACGAGCGCGTGGACGCGGCGCGGCTGTACGGCCGTATCGCCACCGCGCACACCTATGCGGGCCGCTACGGCGAGGCGCTGCGCAACTGGCGCTCGGCGGTCGCCGGGCACCGCAAGAACGGCGATGTGGCGGCCCAGGCGCGGGCGTTGAGCGAGCTGGCCCGGGTCCAGGAGTACGCGGGCCGCCCCGAGGAGTCGCTGCGCACCTGCCAGGAGGCCGTGGAGTGGGCGCGCCGGGCCGACGACGTACGTCTGCAGGCCGCGCTCCAGCTCCGGCTGGCCGACACCCTGGAGCACCTCGGCGACCCCGCGGCGGCCAAGCTGCACCGCGGCGCGGCCGAGCGGATGCTGGGAGAAGAGCTCCTGGAGAGCGACTCAGGTGCGGAACAAGCCCCTAACGCCTGCGAAATCCGCAGTGCATCCAGCAAAGATTGATGCATTGAAAGGCTAGACAGCGGGAACACCTTCATTAGACTGGCTCTGCCGCACCTTCTCCTGCGGTGTCTCCCGGTGTGCCCCCATGCATCCGGGTATGTCATGCAATACCCCACACCCCCTGAGCCAAGGACCGTGATCGACGTGAAGGTCGGCATCCCCCGCGAGGTCAAGAACAACGAGTTCCGGGTGGCCATCACCCCCGCAGGCGTGCACGAGCTGGTGCGCTACGGCCACCAGGTCTTCATCGAGCAGAACGCCGGCGTCGGCTCCTCGATCACGGACGACGAGTACGTCTCCGCCGGCGCGCAGATCCTTCCGACCGCCGACGAGGTCTGGGCCATCGCCGACCTGCTGCTCAAGGTCAAGGAGCCCATCGCCGAGGAGTACCACCGCCTCCGCAAGGACCAGACGCTCTTCACCTACCTGCACCTGGCCGCCTCCCAGGAGTGCACGGACGCCCTCCTGGAGTCCGGCACCACGGCGATCGCGTACGAGACCGTCGAGCTGCCCAGCCGCGCCCTGCCGCTGCTGGCCCCGATGTCCGAGGTCGCGGGCCGGCTCGCCCCGCAGGTCGGCGCCTACCACCTGATGCGCGCCAACGGCGGCCGTGGTGTCCTGCCGGGCGGTGTCCCGGGTGTGCTCCCCGCCAAGGCGGTCGTCATCGGCGGCGGCGTCTCCGGCTGGAACGCCGCGCAGATCGCCATCGGCATGGGCTTCCAGGTGACCCTGCTCGACCGTGACATCAACAAGCTCAAGGAGGCGGACAAGATCTTCGGTACGAAGATCCAGACCGTCGTCTCCAACGCCTTCGAGCTGGAGAAGGCCTGCCTCGAGGCCGACCTCGTCATCGGCGCGGTGCTGATCCCGGGTGCGAAGGCCCCGAAGCTGGTCACCAACGAGCTGGTCTCGCGGATGAAGCCCGGAAGTGTCCTTGTCGACATCGCGATCGACCAGGGCGGCTGCTTCGAGGACTCCCGTCCGACCACGCACGCCGAGCCGACCTTCCGGGTCCACAACTCGGTCTTCTACTGCGTCGCCAACATGCCCGGCGCCGTCCCCAACACCTCGACGTACGCGCTGACCAACGCCACGCTGCCGTACATCCTGGAACTGGCGAACCGCGGCTGGGCCGAGGCGCTGCGCCGTGACCCCGCGCTCGCCAAGGGCCTCAACACCCATGACGGCAAGGTCGTTTACCGCGAGGTCGCGGAGTCGCTCGGCCTGGAGTACGTCGAGATCGAGTCCCTGCTCGGCTGAGTCCCGGCGTGGCGAGGAGTCGACTTCTCGGCTCCTGAGTCGACCTGGGAGTCGACTTCCGAGCTGACAAAAGGCGATACGTCAACACAGGTCGTCAACACCGCGCACCCGGCCGGACCTTGCTCGACAAGGCCCGGCCGGGTGTGTGTCGGGTCACTTTGCGACACTCGATCAACTCGCCGCGAACGTAACTCTTCGACCGATTCGCACACCCGTGAAACCTGCCGTGCGACGCCCTTACGCCCTTGACAGAGGGATGTTCGGTCGCCGACACATCGGGTCGGGTCCGGCGGATTGTGTTGCTGCGGACCGGTGACACGCCATAGAGTCGCCAATCGTCGGCATGGTGCCACGCTGACCTATCTAGAAGTTTCCTGGTCACCAAGGAGGTAAGACGACTTGTGAATGAGTCGACATTTACTCCCGGGGGTGGTCAACCAGGAATGCCGGCGCGGGGCCAGGGCCCCACGGGGCTCGAGGCTGTCGGCTCCGTCGCTGTCCGAACCTTCGCAGCCCACAAGAGTCCCCGGATGACTCAGACAGCACACCCGAGCATGGATGGCCATCACGTGAACGCCATGGCCGGCAACGGAAGTGGCGAGAACCGCACCCACTTCGCCGACTACGACGAACTGCCCGAGGGGCACTTCTACGACCCCGACGCCGAGTACGAGCCCGACCCCGAGTACGCGGCCACGCTCGCGCCCGACGCTGCCCGCCAGCGCCGTGAGCGCGTCGGCCCGACCGGCCGCCCGCTGCCGTACTTCCCGATCCCGGGCCCGCTGACCGACCACGGTCCCGCGAAGATCATCGCGATGTGCAACCAGAAGGGCGGCGTCGGCAAGACGACGTCGACCATCAACCTGGGTGCCGCCCTCGCGGAGTACGGCCGCCGGGTCCTGCTCGTCGACTTCGACCCGCAGGGCGCGCTGTCCGTGGGTCTCGGCGTCAACCCGATGGAGCTCGACCTCACCGTCTACAACCTGCTCATGGAGCGGGGTATGGCGGCCGACGAGGTGCTCCTGAAGACAGCGGTCCCGAACATGGACCTGCTGCCCAGCAACATCGACCTGTCCGCCGCCGAAGTGCAGCTCGTCTCCGAGGTCGCGCGCGAGTCCACGCTCCAGCGTGCGCTCAAGCCCCTGATGGCCGACTACGACTACATCGTGATCGACTGTCAGCCCTCGCTCGGTCTGCTCACCGTCAACGCCCTGACGGCCGCTCACAAGGTGATAGTGCCGCTCGAGTGCGAGTTCTTCGCGCTGCGCGGTGTCGCGCTGCTCACCGAGACCATCGAGAAGGTCCAGGAGCGGCTCAACCCCGAGCTGGAGCTCGACGGCATCCTCGCCACGATGTACGACTCCCGGACCGTGCACAGCCGTGAGGTCCTCGCGCGCGTGGTCGAGGCGTTCGACGATCACGTCTACCACACGGTGATCGGCCGGACCGTGCGCTTCCCGGAGACCACGGTCGCCGGTGAGCCGATCACGACGTACGCCTCCAACTCCGTCGGCGCCGCCGCCTATCGCCAGCTTGCCAGGGAGGTGCTCGCCCGGTGTCACGCCGAGTGAGTCTGCCGGGGGCCGACGAACTGTTCCGTACCACCGGGGGAATGGGGCTCCAGGCGTCCACCCCCAGGCGCCAGGCCAACGGCGAGGCCCGAGTGCCGGCTCCGGCGGGCGAGAGCGACGCCGCCGCCGCCGCGGAGAACACGCCGGTCTCGGTGCCCGTGCAGGGCGGCGACGGCGAGGGTGACGAACACGTCGCGGCGGACACCGCCGAGGCGGAGGCGGGGGAGTCCCGTACGCGGTCCGGCGGCGCGGAGCGCTCCGGGCGGCGTCAGCCGCCGCAGGAAGGTTCTGCCTCGCCCTCGTCGCAGCCGCAGGCCCAGCCGCGCAAGCGCGGGCGGTCCGGCGGACGGCGGCCCAGCGGACGGGAGCGGCACGACGAGAAGATCACGGTGTACGTGTCCGCCGAGGAACTGATGGATCTCGAGCACGCACGTCTGGTGCTCCGGGGTGAGCACGGGCTCGCGGTCGACCGCGGGCGGATCGTCCGCGAGGCGGTCGCCGTGGTGCTCGCGGATCTGGAGTCCCGCGGGGACGCGAGCATTCTGGTACGCCGGCTGCGTGGGCGGTAGGCGGTAGCCTGCGAGGGCTATGACCTCGTACGACCCCTCGGTCCCCGCTTCCGGCCCTGCCGGTCGTCGGCGTGTGCTGGGACGGGGGCCCGGGGCCGTCGAACGGCCCGCGGAACCGCCCGTGGCGCCGTCCGCGGAACCACCCGTGGAGGCGCCGCCCGCGCCTGCGCCGACGGTGGAGCAGATCGAACCGGAGGCGGAGCCTGCGGAGGCGGCCCCGCCTCCGGCTCCACCCGAGCCCCAAGCCGATCCCCCCGCGCCGCCGGCCCCTCGGGGGCCTGAGGCCGGTCGTCCCGCGTCGTCGGCGCTCCGGGAGCCCGAGGCCGAGCAACCCGCGCCGTCGGCCCCTCGGGAGTCTGAGGCCGAGCAACCCGCGCCGTCGGCTCCTCGGGAGTCTGAGGCCGGTCGTCCCGCGTCGTCGGCGCTCCGGGAGCCCGAGGCCGAGCACCCCGCGTCGTCGGCTCCGCGCGAGCCCCAAGCCGAGCACCCCGCGTCTCCCGCCCTCCCGGCGTCCCCGCCGGGGTCGGGCGGGCCCGAGGAGGCCGGTGACGGTGTCTTCAAGGTGCGGCTCGCGAACTTCGAGGGCCCCTTCGATCTGCTGCTCCAGCTGATCTCGAAGCACAAGCTCGACGTCACCGAGGTCGCGCTCTCCAAGGTGACCGACGAGTTCATGGCGCACATCCGGGCCATGGGACCGGACTGGGACCTCGATCAGACGACCGAGTTCCTGGTCGTCGCCGCCACGCTGCTCGACCTCAAGGCCGCCCGCCTCCTGCCCACGGCCGAGGTCGAGGACGAGGCCGACCTCGCGCTGCTCGAAGCGCGGGACCTGCTGTTCGCGCGACTGCTCCAGTACCGCGCGTACAAACAGATCGCCGACATCTTCAACCGCAGGGTGGAGGAGGAGGCCCGCCGGTATCCACGTACCGTCGGACTCGAACCGCACCACGCCGAGCTCCTGCCCGAGGTCGTCATCAGCATCGGGGCGGAAGGCTTCGCCAAGCTCGCCGTGAAGGCGATGCAGCCGAAGCCCAGGCCGCAGGTGTACGTCGACCACATCCACGCCCCGCTGGTCAGCGTGCAGGAGCAGGCCGGGATCGTGGTGGCCCGGTTGCGGGAGCTGGGCGAGGCCAGTTTCCGCACACTCGTCGAGGACACGGACGACACGCTCACCGTCGTCGCCCGGTTCCTCGCGCTGCTGGAGCTGTACCGCGAGAAGGCCGTCGCCCTCGACCAGGAGACCGCGCTCGGCGACCTGATGGTGCGCTGGACCGGCGGCGAGGACGGCGAGCAGCCGAAAGTCACCGACGAGTTCGACCGACCGCCCCAGGAAGCCAAGGAGGACCAGGCGTGAGCGAGGAGATCACCGAAGTCGCGGCGGACCTCGACAGCGTCGCGGGGCTCGATCTGAAGCCCGCGCTGGAGGCCGTCCTCATGGTCGTGGACGAGCCCGCCACCGTGGAGCACCTCGCGAAGATCCTGGAGCGGCCCAAGCGGCAGATCGCGGATGCGCTGCGCGAGCTGGCCGACGAATACACCGGGCAGGGGCGCGGCTTCGAGCTGCGGCTGATCGCGGGTGGGTGGCGGTTCTACACCAGGCCAAAGTACGCGACGGCCGTGGAGCGCTTCGTGCTGGACGGCCAGCAGGCCCGGCTCACCCAGGCGGCGCTGGAGACGCTCGCCGTGGTCGCGTACCGTCAACCGGTCAGCCGTTCGAGGGTCTCCGCCGTGCGTGGAGTGAACTGTGACGGGGTGATGCGCACCCTCCTGCAACGCGGTCTGGTCGAGGAGGCGGGCGCGGAACCCGAAACAGGTGCGATCCTGTACAGGACGACGAACTACTTCCTGGAGCGAATGGGCCTGCGTGGCCTGGACGAGCTCCCGGAGCTCGCGCCCTTCCTCCCCGAGGCGGACGCGATCGAGGCCGAGACGCAGGAAGGTGTGCCGTCGTTCGATCCGGACGCACCGGAGACAGACGACCCGACGACGACGGAACTTTGATGCGAAGCAGTGGCAGCGGCAAGAGCGGCGGACGCGGTAACTACCGTGGCGCCGGCAACGACAGGGACCAGAAGCAGGGGCAGGGGCAGGGTCGCCCCAGCAAGCCCCGCCCCGAGGAGCGCCGCTACGACGTGGGCCCCGGCGCCACCCAGGACGGCCCGAAGGCCGGGCGCGGCAACGCGGCGCGTGGCGGTGCCAAGGGCGGCCCCAAGCAGAGCCGGCAGCGCGGCGGCCGTACGGAGCCCGCGCGCTCCCGTGAGTACGAGACGCGGGCCGAGGAGCGCAACCGGGACCGGTACGCGGGCAAGCCGGAGGTCAAGACGCCCAAGACCTTCCCGGGCGCCGAGCAGGAGGGTGAGCGCCTGCAGAAGGTGCTCGCGCGCGCGGGCTACGGTTCGCGGCGTTCCTGTGAGGAGCTGATCGAGCAGGCCCGGGTCGAGGTCAACGGCGAGATCGTCCTGGAGCAGGGGCTGCGCGTCGACCCGGAGAAGGACGAGATCAAGGTCGACGGGCTGACCGTGGCCACGCAGTCGTACCAGTTCTTCTCGCTGAACAAGCCCGCCGGTGTCGTCTCGACCATGGAGGACACGGAGGGCCGGCAGTGCCTCGGTGACTATGTGACGAACCGCGAGACGCGGCTCTTCCACGTGGGGCGGCTCGACACCGAGACCGAGGGCGTCATCCTGCTCACCAACCACGGCGAGCTGGCGCACCGGCTGACCCACCCCAAGTACGGCGTGAAGAAGGTCTACCTCGCGCACATCGTGGGCCCGATCCCGCGCGACCTGGGCAAGCGGCTCAAGGACGGCATCCAGCTGGAGGACGGGTACGCGAAGGCGGACCACTTCCGGGTCGTCGAGCAGACCGGCAAGAACTACCTCGTGGAGGTCACCCTGCACGAGGGGCGCAAGCACATCGTGCGCCGCATGCTCGCCGAGGCCGGCTTCCCCGTCGACAAGCTGGTGCGCGTCGCCTTCGGGCCGATCACCCTGGGCGACCAGAAGTCGGGCTGGCTGCGCCGTCTGTCCAACACCGAGGTCGGCATGCTGATGGGCGAGGTCGACCTGTAGCCCCGCTGTTCTCATCACGTCTGCCGAGCCGCGGGCGTCCGGATTTTCCGGGCGCCCGCGGCTTGTCATATCCCGCCCGGCCTCTTTATAGTCGAGATGACTATTGGTCGAAGTGACTATTAAGCCGTGGCTGTCAAGGCGCGGCTGTCAACGGGGGCGGGGGGCGGGCATGTGCGCATCGGAGAACACTCCACGCGCACCCGGCGGCCGTGCCCCCGAGGGCTACGACAAGCACGCGTTCGAGCCCTTCGCTGTCACCGTCGACCTGGCCGTCCTCACGATCCGCGCGGGCGTGCTCCAGGTGCTGCTCGTGGAACGGGGACAGGAGCCGTACGCGGGCCGCTGGGCGCTGCCCGGCGGGTTCGTGCTGCCGCACGAGTCCGCGGAGGCCGCGGCCCGGCGCGAGCTGGCCGAGGAGACGGGCCTGGCGGATCTGACCGGGCTCCATCTGGAGCAGCTGCGGACCTACAGCGAACCGGACCGGGACCCGAGGATGCGGGTCGTCTCCGTCGCGTACACCGCGCTGCTCCCGGACCCTCCCGAGCCGCACGGCGGAGGGGACGCGGCGCAGGCCCAGTGGCTGCGCTACAACGCCCTCGGCCCGCTCGCCTTCGACCACGACCGGATCCTCGCCGACGCCCACGAACGCGTCGGCGCCAAGCTCGAGTACACGTGTCTCGCCACGTCCTTCTGTCCGCCCGAGTTCACGCTCGGCGAGTTGCAGCAGGTCTACGAGACCGTGTGGGGCACCGCGCTCGACCGGCCCAACTTCCGGCGCAAGGTCCTTGCCACGCCGGGCTTCGTCGAACAGATCCCGGGCGCCGCCCGCCTGACCGGCGGCCGCGGAAAGCCCGCCGCGCTCTATCGCGCAGGCGGTGCGACCACCCTGCACCCGCCCCTGCTGCGACCCACTTCGGAAGGACGGCCCTGATGACCACCACGACCCTCACGAAACGCGCCGCCACCGGTTCCCTGCTGGGGCTCGCCCTCGGAGACGCGCTCGGCTTCCCGACCGAGTTCAACGACGTGCCGTCGATCCTCGCCAAGTGCGGCCCGTGGCGGGAGATGGAGCTGCCGAGCCCGGCGATCGTCACGGACGACACACAGATGACGCTGGCGCTGGGGCGGGGACTGCGGTCGGCGATGGACCGCGGGCTGCTCGAGCCGCAGCGGATGGAACGGCCGGTGCGCGAGGAGTTCGTGGCCTGGTACGAGTCGCCCGAGAACAACCGCGCCCCGGGCCGCACCTGCCTGGTCGCCTGCAACCTGCTGAAGACCGAGGGGCGTCCCTGGCAGCTGGCCAGCCAGATCGGTTCCAAGGGGTGCGGGGCCAACATGCGCGTGGCGCCCGTCGGTCTCGTCCGCGGCCTGAGCGACGAACAGCGGGCCGGTGCCGCGCAGTTGCAGGCCGCGCTCACCCACGGCCATCCCACGGCGCTCGCCGCGTCGGACCTGACCGCCCACGCGGTCCGCCTGCTCGTCCAGGGAGTCGAGCCGACCGGACTGGTGGGGCTGCTGCGCTCGTACGCGTACGAGAACCGCACCCGCTACCACCGGCGCTGGCTCGGCGACCTGTGGACCTTCAGCCAGGACCCCACGCCGGAGCACTTCATCGCGCGTGGCTGGGACGAGTGCCTGGAGATACTCGGCCGACTCCAGCAGGCCGTGTGCACCGTGTCGCCCGAGGTCGACCCCTGCCTGGCCACCGGGGAGGGCTGGATCGCGGAGGAGGCCCTGGCCACCGGTCTGCTGTGCTTCCTCCTCTTCCCCGAGGAGCCGCTGACCGCCCTGCGCCGGGCCGCCTGCACCTCCGGCGACTCGGACTCCATCGCCTGCCTCACGGGCGCGTTCGCCGGCGCCCACCTCGGCGTCGACGCCTGGCCGACCGAATGGGCCGACCGCATCGAGTACCGGGGTGATCTGCAGACGCTCGGAGCGCTCTGGGACGCTTGACGGATGCTTGACGCCCTCGACATCGACCTGGCGCCCGTGGTGGCGGCGCAGCCCGACCCGGTGCTGTTCGCCACCGTCTCCGGAGCGCACCTGTACGGTTTCCCCTCGCGCGACTCGGACATCGATCTGCGCGGCGCCCATCTGCTGCCGGCGGCCGAGCTGGTCGGGCTGCGGGAGCCGACGGAGACCCGGTCGCGCATGTGGGACCGGGACGGCGTCGAGATGGACCTGGTGACGCACGATCTGCGCAAGTTCGTCCGGTTGATGCTGCGGCGCAACGGCTATGTGCTGGAGCAGCTGCTGTCGCCGCTCGTCGTGCACACCAGCGACGCGCATCGGGAGCTGGCCGAGCTGGCTCCCGGGGTGCTGACCCGTCACCACGCCCACCACTACCGGGGCTTCGCGACGACGCAGTGGCGGCTGTTCAAGAAGACCGGTGAACTCAAGCCGCTGCTCTACACCTTCCGCGTGCTGCTCACCGGCATCCACCTCATGCGCAGCGGTGAGGTGCAGGCCCACCTGCCCACGCTCGTCGGGCAGGTCGACGCTCCCGGCTGGCTGCCGGAGCTCATCGCGGCCAAGGCGGAACGGGAGCACGGCGCCGCCGATGTCGACCAGGCGCGCGTACGGCTCGATGTGGAGCGGTTGCACGGGCTGCTGGACGAGGCGGAGGGCGCCTCACGGCTGCCCGACGCCCCGACCGCGTACGACGCCCTGCACGACCTCGTCGTCCGGGTGCGCCTGGAGGGCTGAGGCGTGGCGGGTGCGGATCAGGAAGTCCTCGACGCGGCGTCGGTCCGGTTCCGCGGGCAGCGGGGTGTGCCGGGCCGCCTCGTCCGTCTCCGCCGCCAGGCGGGTCATCCGGGACTCGACCTCGGGCCACGGGACCTCGCCCCGCTTCACCGCGAGGAGGGGCTCGCGCCGGTCGCCCACGTCGATCGTCAGCGAGCCCGTGCGCAGCAGGTCCCGGCAGCTCGTCAGGAGGCGCAGCAGGTGCATGGCGTGCTTCCAGCGCGGGGCGCCGTGGGCACGCACGTCGGCCTCCAGCTTCTTGCGCTGGCTCAGGGCGTAGCGCGCGAACGTCTCGTGCGTCTGGCGGGAGAGGAACGCCTCGCGCAGGGCGAGGAGTTCACGGCCCGTCGCGTCGGCCTGCTCCACCAGCGGTGAGTGCAGGCACTCCAGGATGTTCGGGTTCGCCCGCAGCGCCAGCTCGCAGAAGCGCTCCAGCTCCCAGCTGAACTGTTCCTCCGCCGGGCCCTCGACGTGCGAGGGCGGCTTGGCGAAGCTCCAGAACAGGGGAGTGGGGGCGAGGAACACGCCTCGGCGGTCCGTGTCGCTGCCGTCCGTCGCCAGACCGAAGGCGCGCGAGCCCATCACGCAGGAGTAGATCGTGTGGTGGCGGACCAGGCGCGCGCCCAGGTCCGGGTCTGTCTCGGGCATGGACGGAGCGTACGTGTCCGTTCACGTCAGGCGGATCGAATTTCCCTCCACCGTGATCTTCTCGGCAGGCAGCGGACGCGGCGCGGGGCCGGCCGCCACGGAGGCGTCGGTGATGCGGAACTTGCTGCCGTGACAGGGACAGTTGATGGTGCCGTCCGAGACGGTGCTCACCGTGCAGCCCTGGTGCGTGCAGACCGCCGAGAAGGCCTTGAACTCGCCCTGCTCGGGCTGGGTCACCACGACCTTCTCGTCCTTGAAGATCGTGCCGCCGCCGACCGGGATGTCGGAGGTCTTGGCCAGTTCCGGCCCGGCGGCCGCGCCGCCGGACGCCGTGGCGGACGCCGTGCCGGACGGGCTGCCGGACGGGGTACCGGACGTCGACTGGCTGGAGCTGTTGTTGCTGTCGCCGTACTTGCTGCACCCGGCGAGAAGCGCGACCGCGCCGCCCGTCCCGAGAAGGGTGCGCCGTGTCGGGCGGATCGTCATGTCGTCACTCCGAACGTACGGAAGAACCAGAGGGCGGAGGTCAGCCAGATGCCTGTGAGCACCGCGAAGACGAGTCCGCCGACGATCGGCAGCAGCCAGCCAGGCAGTCGCTCCGCACGAAGCAAGAGCATTTTGGCACTAAATGCACCAAAGAAGAAGCAACCCAGGAGCGAGTGCCACAGCACGCGCGGTTCGTACGTCTGATAGCCCAGCGCGTACAGGCAGTGCACCGCGACCGGCACCGCCACCAGGAACGCCACCCGCCCCGACCAGCGGTGCAGCACCGGCGCCCAGCTCGGGCCCGGCAGCTTGCCGTACATCATGAGTGCGGAGACGAGCTGCACGAGTGCGAAGAAGAACGCCGTGGTCGCCAGCCACGACTTCACCGCGCCCGTACTGCTGAAGCCCGCCAGGTTGAAGGCGGTCCCGGCCGGGTCGTGCACCTTTCCGTACGCTCCGAGGCCCACCGCGACCACGGCCGCGACCAGTGCGGGGACGAGGAAGCGGGCGGCGCCCGGGCCGCGGTGGGCGGGCTGGGACGGAGGGAAGCTCTGAGTGGCGGCGTTCGGATCCACGGGCATGTCCGGCTCCCTGGGCAGGGGGATGTCGAAGGACGGGGTCAGGGGGTGACGGGGCGGGCCGTGAGCTGCTGGCCGTCGACCGTCACCGCACCGGTTTCCGGGTCGATCCGGGGGGCGGCCTGCGGCTTGCCGTCCCGGTTGAGGATGCCGACCTGCTTGCCGCCCGGCAGCACGATCCAGCCGCCGTCGATCTTGGCGCCGCGCACGCTGGCCGTCGCGCGGTACAGCCCGGACGGCTTGAGCGCCTTGTCGGCGGTGAAGCCGTAGCGGGTGCCGCCCAGGTCGACGGTGCCGCGGATCCGCTTGCCCTCCTTGAGCTTGCCGTTCAGCTCGGCGCCCTGCTTGCCGGTGAGCTTCATCGTGCCGTCGTCCTTGACGTCACCCTTGAGCCACGACTCCTTGTTCCGGCCGTCGCAGAAGTACGCGATCGCCTTGCCGTCGCGCAGGGACACGGCGACCGCCGAGGAGTTGTCGTCGGTACGGCCCGCGTAGTCGGCGTTCGGCAGGGGGCTGGTGGACGGCGACGGGCTGGGTGGCGGAGTCGACCGCTCGGGCCGCGGGCTCGGTGAGACCGTGGCGGCGGGCGGCTCCTCCTGGTAGGACGACGTGCTCTTCGTCCCCGTCATCGCGTTCAACGACAGCATGAACACGGCGAGCAGCAGTCCCGCGAGAAGGGTGAAAAGGGGTCCGGAGCGCTTCATTACGGGCCTCCCCCGAGGCGAGTTTCCTGCCATGAGAGCGGACTCGCGGCCCCCGCGTCCAGAGGCGCACCGGGGCGTTCTCGTCCGAACTGGTGGAACAGGGCGAATCGGGTGACACGGGAAGGGTGAGGCCGGGCCCGGTGACGGCGTCTCGGCAGACGGGCGCCACGCACCCGTGCGTGGCGGGCTGACTAGGCTTGTGGTGAAAGAGCCGTAGTACGTACATCAGCGAGGAGCAGCACTGTGGCGGTACGAGCGGTCCGGGGCGCCGTCCAACTGGAGCGGGACGCGGCCGATCACATGGACGAGCAGGTCAGCGAGCTGCTCACCGCCATTTTGGAGCGGAACGGGCTGACCGCGGACGACCTGATCAGCATCTGGTTCACCGCGACGCCCGATCTGCACAGCGACTTCCCGGCGGCCGCCGCCCGCAAGCTCGGCATCGTCGACGTGCCGCTGATCTGCGCGCAGGAGCTGGACATCAAGGGCGCGATGCCGCGTGTCGTGCGGGTCCTCGCGCACATCGAGTCCGACAAGCCGCGGGCCGAGATCGCCCACGTCTACCTGGGTGCCGCGGGCGCACTCCGCAAGGACATCGCCCAGTGAGGACCGCACTCGTCATCGGGACCGGGCTGATCGGTACGTCGGCGGCCCTGGCGCTGGCCGGGCGCGGCGTCGTCGTGCACCTCGCCGACCACGACCCGGAACAGGCGCGTACGGCGGCGGCGCTCGGCGCCGGCACGGACGAGGCGCCCGAAAAGCCCGTCGACCTCGTCATCGTGGCGGCCCCGCCCGCGCACGTGGCGGCCACCCTCGCCGACGCCATGCGGCGTGGCCTGGGGCGCGGCTACCTCGACGTGGCCAGTGTCAAGGGCGGTCCGCGCCGCGAGCTGGAGGCGCTCGGCCTCGACCGGTCCGTCATGTCGACGTACATCGGTTCGCACCCCATGTCGGGCCGCGAGAAGTCGGGCCCCCTCGCCGCGACCGGCGACCTCTTCGAGGGGCGCCCCTGGGTCCTGACGCCGACCCGGGACACGGACACCGAGGTGCTGAACCTGGCCCTGGAGCTGGTGTCGCACTGCCGTGCCGTGCCGGTCGTCATGGACGCCGACGCCCACGACCGGGCCGTGGCGCTCGTCTCGCACATGCCGCACCTGGTGTCCAGCATGGTCGCCGCCCGGCTGGAGAACGCCGAGGAGACGGCCGTACGCCTGTGCGGCCAGGGCATCCGGGACGTGACCCGCATCGCCGCGTCCGACCCCCGGATGTGGATCGACATCCTGTCCGCGAACCCGGGCCCGGTCGCCGACCTGCTCACCGACGTGTCCGCCGACCTCGACGAGACGGTGCGGGCCCTGCGCTCCCTCCAGTCCTCCGACGAGGCGAAGCGGCGTGCGGGCGCCACCGGCATCGAGGACGTCCTGCGCCGGGGCAACGCGGGGCAGGTCCGGGTGCCCGGCAAGCACGGCAGCGCGCCGCGGACCTACGAGACCGTGGCCGTCCTCATCGACGACCAGCCGGGCCAGCTGGCCCGTATCTTCGCGGACGCGGGGCTGGCCGGGGTCAACATCGAGGACGTACGCATCGAGCACGCGACCGGGCAGCAGGCGGGTCTGGTCCAGCTGATGGTGGAGCCGAAGGAGGCGCCGGTACTGAGCGCGGCGCTGCGGGAACGAGGCTGGGCGTTGCGGCAGTAGGGGCCGCCGCGCGACGGGCCCGGGAAGGGCCAGTAATACGGGGTCCGTGGAGCCAGTAACCTTGTGCGGGGCGCGCTCGCGTCCCGCACACATCCACCACCCCGCACCAGGAAGGTGTCCCCACCGTGGAAAACGGCGCCGCCCGGACCGTACCGGCAGTGATTGTCGCCATCGACGGCCCCTCCGGCACGGGCAAGTCGAGCACCTCGAAGGCCGTGGCCGCGAAGCTCGGGCTGAGCTACCTGGACACCGGTGCCCAGTACCGGGCGATCACGTGGTGGATGGTGAGCAACGGCATAGACATCACGGACCCGACCGCGATCGCCGCCGTGGCCGGGAAGCCGGAGATCATCTCCGGCACCGACCCGTCCGCGCCGACCATCACCGTCGACGGGACCGACGTCGCCGCCCCGATCCGCACGCAGGAGGTCACCTCCAAGGTGAGCGCGGTCAGCGCGGTGCCCGAGGTACGCACCCGGATCACCGAGCTGCAGCGCTCGCTCGCCACGTCCGCCGAGAACGGCATAGTGGTGGAGGGCCGTGACATCGGCACCACCGTGCTGCCCGACGCCGACCTGAAGATCTTCCTCACCGCCTCCCCGGAGGCGCGTGCCGCCCGCCGCAGCGGTGAGCTGAAGGGCGCCGACGTCAACAGCACGCGCGAGGCCCTGCTCAAGCGGGACGCGGCCGACTCCAGCCGCAAGACCTCCCCGCTCGCGAAGGCGGACGACGCGGTCGAGGTGGACACCTCCGACCTCACGCTCCAGCAGGTCATCGAGTGCGTCGTCACCCTCGTCGAGGAGAAGCGGGCCGCGAAGTGACCGAGGCACCATCGGTACGCGGCGCCGAGGTCGGGCGGCGCATCGGCGTCGGCCTGATGTACGGGCTGTTCAAGCCGCGCGTCCTCGGGGCCTGGAAGGTCCCCGCGACCGGCCCGGTGATCCTCGCCGTGAACCACTCGCACAACATCGACGGCCCGATGGTCATGGGCGTGGCACCCCGGCCGACCCACTTCCTGATCAAGAAGGAAGCGTTCGTCGGCCCGCTCGACCCCTTCCTGCTCGGCATCGGCCAGCTGAAGGTGGACCGCGAGACCACCGACCGCTCGGCGGTCACCCGCGCTGTCGGCGTCCTCGACAACGGCGGCGTCCTCGGCATCTTCCCGGAGGGCACCCGGGGCGAGGGCGACTTCGCCTCGCTGCGCGCCGGGCTCGCCTACTTCGCGGTCCGTGGCGGCGCCCCGATCGTCCCGGTCGCCGTCCTGGGAAGCACCGAGCGGCGCGGACGGTTGATCAAGGCGCTGCCCCCGCTGCGCAGCCGGGTGGACGTCGTCTTCGGCGACCCCTTCGAGGCGGGCGACGGCAGCGGGCGACGTACGCGCAAGGCGCTCGACGAGGCGACCGTGCGCATCCAGAAGCAGCTGAGCGCACACCTGGAAAACGCCAGGCGTCTGACCGGACGCCGGGAAAACGCCGGGCGCCCCACCGGGCACTAGGCGACACTTGAGTAGTGGATCTCCCGATCTGCGGGCGGTCCACCGATCACCACGAATGAACGACGAGGTACGGACTTCATGAACGACCACATCCAGCCCGAGGGCTCGGCCGAGCACGAGCACGGGGCGCTTGGCGATGCCGAGTACGCGGAGTTCATGGAGCTCGCCGCGGAAGAGGGCTTCGACATCGAGGACGTCGAGGGCGCGATCGACGAGGCCGGTCACGGCCCGCTCCCGGTCCTCGCCGTCGTCGGCCGCCCGAACGTCGGCAAGTCGACCCTGGTGAACCGCATCATCGGCCGCCGTGAGGCCGTCGTCGAGGACAAGCCGGGCGTCACCCGCGACCGCGTCACCTACGAGGCCGAGTGGGCGGGCCGCCGCTTCAAGCTCGTCGACACCGGCGGCTGGGAGCAGGACGTCCTCGGCATCGACGCCTCCGTGGCCGCGCAGGCCGAGTACGCGATCGAGGCGGCCGACGCGGTCGTCTTCGTCGTCGACGCCAAGGTCGGCGCCACCGACACCGACGAGGCGGTCGTACGGCTGCTGCGCAAGGCCGGCAAGCCCGTGGTCCTGTGCGCCAACAAGGTCGACGGCCAGAGCGGCGAGGCCGACGCCTCGTACCTCTGGGCCCTCGGCCTCGGTGAGCCGCACCCCGTCTCCGCGCTGCACGGCCGCGGCACCGGCGACATGCTGGACGCCGTGCTGGAGGCGCTGCCCGAGGCCCCGGCGCAGAGCTTCGGCGCCGCGATCGGCGGCCCCCGCCGCATCGCCCTCATCGGCCGCCCGAACGTCGGGAAGTCGTCGCTGCTGAACAAGGTGGCGGGCGAGGACCGCGTGGTCGTCAACGAGATCGCGGGCACCACCCGTGACCCGGTCGACGAGCTGATCGAGCTCGGCGGCGTCACCTGGAAGTTCGTCGACACGGCGGGCATCCGTAAGCGCGTCCACCTCCAGCAGGGCGCCGACTACTACGCCTCGCTGCGCACCGCGGCCGCCGTCGAGAAGGCCGAGGTCGCCGTCATCCTCATCGACGCGTCCGAGTCCATCTCCGTCCAGGACCAGCGCATCGTCACGATGGCCGTCGACGCGGGCCGCGCGATCGTCCTGGCGTTCAACAAGTGGGACACCCTCGACGAGGAGCGCCGCTACTACCTGGAGCGGGAGATCGAGACCGAGCTCCTCCAGGTGGCGTGGGCGCCGCGGGTGAATGTCTCGGCGCGTACCGGACGTCACATGGAGAAGCTCGTCCCGGCGATCGAGACGGCCCTGGACGGCTGGGAGACCCGGGTCCCGACCGGCCGCCTGAACGCCTTCCTGGGCGAGCTGGTCGCCGCCCACCCGCACCCGGTCCGCGGCGGCAAGCAGCCCCGCATCCTCTTCGGTACGCAGGCGGGCACCAAGCCCCCGCGCTTCGTGCTCTTCGCCTCCGGCTTCATCGAGCACGGCTACCGGCGCTTCATCGAGCGCCGGCTCCGCGAGGAGTTCGGCTTCGAGGGCACGCCGATCCACATCTCGGTACGGGTGCGCGAGAAGCGCGGCAACAAGAAGAAGTAGCGGCTACGGCGGCACGCAGAAGGGGCGGTCCCTCCCGGGGCCGCCCCTTGTTCGGTATGGGGGTCATCGGTCACATGCCCCTGCGCGGGGCGGGCGGCAGCGCCGCCGGGACGTGATGCATCCCCGTGGCGTGCTGGCGCGTGCCCGGCTGCCAGATGGCGGTCGTGGCGAGATGCCCGGTCGCGTGCTGGGGGGTGCCGTGGCGCGCGCCGTACCCGACCGCGCCGTACGAGCCCGTGGTGTACGAGCCAGTGCCCCTCGGAGTGTTGGCGAAGGCGGTGAAGCCCAGATCCTCCTCGCCGCTGCGGTCTCCGGGCAGCGATCGGAACGATCTGACGTACTCGGCGTAGAGCGCGTCGTAGATCGGGGTGGCCGAGGAACCGTTCGCCAGGTCCTGGGCCGGTCGCGCGGCCGGAACCGGCTGGAACGACGGGCGGCGGGGGGGATCGTATGCGTGCACGTATGTGCCAACGACCCCACCGCCCAACAGATGCGGCCACCGCGCCGATTGAGCAGGTCACCCGGAGTGGGGCACGCTCCGACGGGGGCGCGGGGAACTGCGTGACCTGCCACGGCGGACCCGCGGCCGACGGACCGCCCCTGGTTCCCCGGCCTCGTCCGGCGCAGCGCTCAGGTGCCGGCGAGCGGCAGCGCCGCCGCCACCAGCTTGCCGCCTGCCGCCGCCTTGTCGAGCGCGTCGCGCAGCAGGTCCTCGCGGGGCTGGCGGCCGATCGAGCCGACCGGGGCCGCGAACATGATCACCTGCTGGTGCTTGTTGGCGGCTGCGCGCCAGTTCTCGGCGACCTGGAGCGCCTGGTGCGCCTGCCACCAGGCGACCGGTGAGCCGCCGCCGGTGCCCGGCTGGAGCACGGCGTGCAGCTGGCCCATGGCGAGCAGCACGGACCAGCCGTGCAGCACGGACGGCACCGACTCGATCCGGGTCAGCGGCATGAAGCCCTGCTCGATGAGCAGCGGCAGGAAGTCGTCGCCGGCGGCGGTCGAGCCCGGGCGCACGATGGGTCCGGTCGGCTCGACGACGAGCGCCGGGTGCAACTCGCCGCTGATCAGGACCAGTCCGCTGGTGACACCGAGCACGGCCTGCTCGGGCACCGGAGTGCCGGGCCCTTCCTCGGCGGCGATGGAGCGGACTGCGCCCTGGAGCTGCTCCTCGGTGACCTGGACGACCTGCGAGGGCAGGCAGGTGGCGTGGGCGAAGGCGAGGACGGCGGTCTCGTCGCCGATGAACAGGACGGTGCTGGTGTGCTCCTGCTCGGAGTCGCCCGGGGTACGGCAGGACGTGCAGTCGTAACTGCCCGGGGCGTTCTCTCCGGCGAGCAGCCGGTCGGCTTCTTCGTCGCCGATCTCGGCGCGTACGTCGTCGCTGACGTCGAGCATGCGCGGCACGGGTGGCTCCCTCGGGATGCGGTGCGTGGCGATGCCGGGTGGCTCCCGGCTCACGGGCTCGGGGGGTCCCCGGGCTCACGAAGAAGACAACGGGCGATCTGTGGCCGGAGTCACGCCCGGAAGCGAACGGAATCGAACCAACCGGCGCGCAGCGTGAAGCCGTGTGCGGAATGCGTTACTCCACGCCAACTTCCCGGGGCCTCAAGGAAGTTGGGTCGGTGAGGTGGGTCACAGATCATCAGACCGGCAGGTCGACAAATCCGGAAATCGGCGAATGAAGTGGGTGGCTGAAAGTCGCCGATACCTCGGGTAACGGCGAACTGGCCTGGAGTGACGAGGAGTTGGTTGATATCGCGTCACCGCCCTCTCTAGATTGCTCCGCCGTGTGCAACGAGCACCGCTCGGGTACGTCCGCCGGCCGCACGACAGCCAGTCCAGCACCACCTCCGGCGGACGGGGCGAGCACGGCGACCGCGTCCTACGCGCAGGGAGCCGTGCCCCGCCTTGGGGGATCCCGGGTGATTCGAGAGGGAAATACATGTCCGAATGTGCCGATAGCACTCGTAAGGTTCGTACGACTCGTACGACGGCGGTCCTCGCCGGGGCAGCGCTCCTCGCCCCGCTCGGACTGCTCGCCGCGACCGGCGAAGCCGCCGCGGCCGACAGCGGAGTGTGGGACCGCATCGCACAGTGCGAGAGCGGCGGAAACTGGCACATCAACACCGGCAACGGCTACTACGGGGGACTGCAGTTCTCCGCCGGCACCTGGCGCGCGTACGGCGGCACGGCCTACGCGGCGACCGCCGACCAGGCGTCCAGGGGCCAGCAGATCGCCGTCGCCACCAAGGTCCAGCGTGCGCAGGGCTGGGGTGCCTGGCCCACCTGCTCGGCACGCGCCGGAGCAGGCGGAAGCGCGCCCGCCGCATCGGGCACCGGGGCGAGCGGCGGGTCGTCCTCCGCCGGTTCGGCCACCACCGAGTCGGCCGCATCGGCCAAGCAGGCCCCGTCGAAGCAGTCGAAGGCGCCGACGCGCGCGCCGGAACACACCAACCGCAACTCCTCCCGCGGCGACTACACCGTCCGCGACGGTGACACGCTCAGCGGCATCGCGTCCCGGCACGGGACCACCTGGCAGAAGCTGTACGCCGCCAACAAGACGGTGCTCGGCGGTGACCCCGACCTGATCATGCCCGGACAGCGGCTCGCGCTCTGAGCGGCGCTCCCCCTTCGGTCCCGGACGGCCCCTGCGACGGCACGGGCGTCCGGGCACGGGTCCCACCCGGTCGGCCGACCGGGTGGGACCCCGGCGCGGCTCAAGGGGCGGGCCGGGGCAGCTGCTTAGCGTGACGCGATGCGCCCCGTGTCCCGCCGCCGCGACCGTGACCGCCTTTCTGTGCGGGTGCGTGCCCGCGTCGGCTTCCCGTACCTGGTGGTGGCCGCGCTGGCCGTCGTACTCGCCCCCGCGGGGGCGGTCGCCGCGCCACCGCCCCCGCTTCCCGGCCCCCAGGCGGCACCGGTGTCGTACGAGTGCGCCAAGGACGAGTGGCCCTGGGACTGCCTCGCCGACTGCGAGAGCAGCGGGCGCTGGGACGCGAACACCGGGAACGACTTCTACGGGGGGCTGCAGTTCCGGCAGCCCACGTGGGAGGAGTTCGGCGGACTGACGTACGCCCCGCGCGCTGACCTGGCCACGCGCAAGCAGCAGATCGCGGTCGCGGAGCGGGTGCTGGCCACCCAGGGGTGGCAGGCGTGGCCCGCCTGCGCCAAGAGGTACGGGCTCGAGGGCCGCGCGCACGTGGTGAAGGCCGGCGAGACGCTCGCCTCGATCGCCCGCGCGTACGACGTCAAGGGCGGCTGGACGGCGCTCTACCAGGCCAACAAGGAAGTGGTCGGGGCACGGCCGGACCGGCTGAAGACCGGGACGGTGCTGCTGATCCCGTAGCGTTCCGGCCGCGCGCGGCCCCTCGGGCGGGGTGCTGTGCGGGCCGCCTCCGCCGTCCGGGGGTGTCCGCCTCGTCCGTCACGGCCGGGCGAGTTCGGCCGCCTCTCCGCTGAAGGCGACGGCGCCGCGCCGCAGTTCGTGGACGAGGACGGTACGGCCCGCCGGTCCGGCCAGACCGTGCGGCAGGCGCTGCTCGGCGACGATCACACAGGCGTCGAGGCCGCTCAGCAGCCGGTAGGTACGGGCCGCGACCTCCGGTGACATGCCCTGTGCCGGTTCGTCGACGAGCACCACGCGCGCGGGTGCCGCCAGCGCCCGGGAGAGGGCGAGCATGCGCTGCTCGCCGCCGGAGAGGGTGCCGGCGCGGTGCGGGAGCAGCGGCTCGAGCTGCGGGTAGGCGTCGAGGGCGGGCGCGAGGTCCCCGGCCGTCAGCTCCAGGTTCTCCCGGACCGTGAGGGAGGCGAACACGGCCCGCCGCTCCGGGACGAGGCACAGCCCGCGCCGGGCCCGCTCGTACGCGGGCAGGCGGGTCACGTCGGCGCCGTCCCAGACCACCGCGCCGCCGGACAGCGGGACGCCGCCGGCGAGGGCGCGCAGTACGGTCGTACGGCCCGAGCCGTTGCGGCCGAGCAGCACGGTGAGGCCCGGGCCCGGCGCGACCAGGGACACGCCGTGCAAGGCCTCCAGGGGGCCGTAGCGCACGCGCGCGTGGCGCAGGGCGATGCTCATGCTCCGCCTCCGCCCCCGCCTTCGGCTCCGCCGTCCAGGACACGGTCGGCGGGCCCTGAGGCGACGATCCGGCCGGCGGTCATCACATGCACGATGTCGGCGAGGTCGGCGACCAGGTCGAGATCGTGTTCGACGACGAGCAGGGCGGTGCCGTCCGCGGCGAGGGCCCGCAGCACGCGGGCCAGCGCGGTCACCTCGGCGGTGTCGAGACCTGCGGCGGGTTCGTCGAGCAGCAGGACGCGCGGGCTGCCGGCCAGGGCCCGCGCCAGTTCGACCCGTCTGAGGGTTCCGGTCGGCAGCCCGGCGGTGGGCAGCGCACGTACGGGCCCGTCGAGTCCGAGCAGCCGCAGGGACCGTGCCACGGCCGCCGGATCGGGGAGGCGTCCCTGCTCGGCGCCGATCCGCACGTTCTCGGCCACGGTCAACGAGGGGAAGACGGCCAACTGCTGAAAGGTCCGCGCGATACCGAGCCGGGTCCGGGCGTGCGCGGCCAGCCGGGTGACGTCGCGGTCGCCGAACAGCACCTGCCCGCGCGCGGGGCGCAGGGTCCCGGCGAGGCAGTGGAACAGGGTGCTCTTTCCGGCGCCGTTGGGGCCCACGACGGCGGTGACACGGCCGGGCGGCAGCTCGAGGTCGACGCCGTCGAGGGCGGTGCAGTCACCGTAGGCGGCGTGCAGCCGGCGGGCCCGCAGGGTGTGCGGGGCGACGGGGGAGGGGCGGGGAGCCGCGGCGCGAGGCGCGTTCCGGGAGCGTGACCGCGGGCCATGGGACGCACCGGGGCCCTGGCCGGCTGCCGGGCGGGACACGGCCCCCGGCACACCGGCGGCCCCGTCGGCGTCCGGCCGGGACGCGGGCCCCGGCCGCTCCACCGGACTGCTTCCCGTCGGGCGTTCGGCCGGACTGCCTGCCGTCGGGCGTCCGGCCGGACTGCCTGCCGTCGGGCGTCCGGCCGGACTGCCTGCCGTCGGGCGTCCGGCCGGACTGCTTCCCGTCGGGCGTTCCGCCGGAGCGCCTCCCGTCGGGCGTTCCGCGGTCCTCTAGCCCGCCGCCGCCGTGGCCTCCGGGAGCACGGGCCCCCCGGCCGGCCGCACCCTCCGCCGTATCCGCGCCCCCAGCGGTGTCAGGCTCGGCCGGCGGTGCGGCGGACGTCGTGCGGCCGTGGCGCGCAGGGCCTCGTACGGGCCGCCGGGGAAGCGGCCGACGAGGACCGCCAGGACGCCGATCAGGGCCGCCGCCACCCCGCCCCGCGCCCCCGCGTCGAGGCCCACCAGCAGGGCCGCGGCAGCCAGTGCGCCCAGCACGCTGTCCGCGCCGAGGACCACGACGGCCGCGAACCACAGCAGCCCGCGCACCGGGTCGTACGCCGTCGCGTCGAAGGCCCGCAGACCCATGCCGAGCATCCCGCCGCCCAGCGCGGCCAGGGCGGCGCCCGCCACGAACGCCGTCAGTTTCAGGGCCGCGACGTGGACGCCCGCGGCGGCCGCGCCCGGCTCGTGGTCGCGCATCGCCGCGAGGGCCCGGCCCGTGCGGCCCCGGCGCAGGGCGCTCGCCGCCCACAACGCGCCCGCCAGGAGCACGAGTTCGAGTACGTAGTAGGCGCGGTCCCCCGCGAAGCCCGCCGGGCGGTCCAGGGACAGGCCCGACGTCGCGTACGGCTGGGTGAAGACGAAGCGGCTCACCCCGACGCCCACCGCGAAGGTCGCGAGCGCGAGCGCGAGGCCGTGGCGGCCGATCGCGGGCCGGCCGGTGAGCAGGCCGAGCGGGGCCACCAGGAGGACGGCCAGGGCGAGGGCCGCCAGTTCGGGCACCCGGGGCAGGCCCGGGAAGCGGCCCGCCGCCAGCAGCGCGGTGAACAGGGCGCCCAGACCCGCGTACGCCGCCTGCCCGAGCGAGATCTGGCCGCCGCGGCCCGTCACCACGACCAGGGACAGCAGCACCACGCCCAGCGCGGGCACCTGGACCGAGGTGTGCAGGTCCGAGCCCGCGAAACCGAGGGGCAGGAGGAAGAGGACCACGGCCACGATCCACGCGCCCGGCGGGGTCGGCACCCGGGCCGTCGCCGTGCGGGGGAGCGCGTCGCGGCCGCCGACGCCGGGCAGGACGAGCGCCGCGACCAGCAGCGCCACGACGAACAGGTTCGCGCCGACCGCCTGGAGCAACGGCTCCGCCCAGCCCGACGGATGCAGCCGCGTCAACTGGCTCTGGGCCACGCCGATGCCGAGCGCCACCACCACGGCCACCGGCAGGCTCCGCATCCGCGCGGCGACCGCGACCGCGACCACCTCCATGACGAGGAGCGGCATCCCGTACGGGTCGAGGCGCACCACGGGAGCCAGGAGTACGCCCGTCAGACCCGCCGTGAAGGAGCCGAACGCCCAGCCCGCCGCCGCCACCCGGTCGGCGTCGATGCCGCCGAGCACGGCCAGCGCACGGTCGTCGACCACCGCCCGCAGCTCCCGGCCGAAGCGCGTCCGGCGCGTCACCGCCCCCACCCCGGCGGCCAGCACCAGCGCCACCGCCAACTGCCCCCAGGGGTCGGCCGACACGAGCGTCGGCGCGTCCGCGCGGGCCCCGGAACCCCATACCAGCGTGGCCCCGCCGACCAGCAGCACGAACACCCCGATGGACGCGACCAGCGTCCGTACCGGATCACCGCCCGGCACGGACAGCGGACGGAAGACGAAGCGCTCCAGGACGATGCCGATCCCCGGAGCCACCACCAGCAGGGTGACCGCCGCACCGGCCGCGAGGGGCCAGCCCCACTCGACCGTGAACTGCCGCAGCAGATACGCGCACACCATCGCGACCGCCCCGTGCGCGAAGTTGAGCACGCCGGTCGCCCGGTGGGTGACGACCAGCCCGACGCCGGTGAGAGCGGCGGCGCTGCCGACCGAGAGCCCGGCGAGGGCCAGGTCGTACGTGAGCGAGGCCATCAGCCGACCGGACCGGGGGGCGGCGGCTCACAGATCGGGCACGGGCCGAGTTCCCCGCTCGCCCACAGCCGTGAATCCGCCGGTACCGCCTCGGACTTGCCGGCGACCAGCGGGCAGTCGGCCCGGTGCCACAGCGTGCCGCCCGGCACCCTCAGCAGCTCCCCGCTGGTGGCGACGGGGGCGGCCGCCGCCTGCCCCGGCTCCGCCACGCCGGCGGGCTCGGCCGCGACCAGCAGCCCGTACAGCTCCTCCACACGCGCCGCCGCCGACGCGGGCCCGCCGTGCGTGAGCAGCACCGCTCCCGCGATGATCAGCGCGGCGCCGGGCACCGTGCAGGACGCCAGATACGGCAACTGCCGCTCCGCGTACCGCTCGCCGGAGACGCCGTACCAGCCGAGGACGCAGAACACCGCGCCGGCGGCGAGCGCGGCCCAGCCGGCCCAGAGGACGAGGTGCGCGGTCCGCAGTCGCCGTGTCCGCATCCGGGCTCCCACACGTCGTGTGTCCGTCGGTGTCTGTCCGCGCCTGCCTGCGTCTGTCCAAGTGAGCCGATGGCTTGCACTATGCCTTCTGGAAGCTGACCCTGAAAGCTCCGGGCGCACCCCGCCCGGACCGACACCCGGTGGTGAGCCAGATGGTTCTCGGGAGCGACCTCAGGCGGGCAGACACACAGCGGGGGCGCGGCCCCGGACGGGCGACGGCCTGGGCGGCCGTCGCCGTTCTGCTACTCGGCCCGGCTCTCGCCGCGTGCAGCGACGAAAGCGGCGGCGAGAACACCACTCCGCCGACCCCCTCGGTCGAGAAGCCGACCGGCGCGCAGCCGAGTCCGACGGCCCCGGCGGACCCCGCCGCGGCCAAGAAGGAGATCAAGAAGAACTGGGAGAAGTTCTTCGACCCGGCCGTCCCCACCAAGGACAAGCAGGCCGTCCTGGAGAACGGCGACAGGATGACCGCGGTCCTGCGGAGCTTCAACGGCGACAAACGCGGCGGGCAGGTCGCGGCACACGTCGAGAAGGTCGCGTTCACCTCGCCGACCGAGGCGGACGTGACGTACTCGCTGACCCTGAAAGGCCAGACCGTCCTGCCCGGTGCCGCCGGGACCGCGGTGGAGCAGCACGGCACCTGGAAGGTGTCCGTGAACACCCTCTGCGCGCTCGTCCAGTTGAGCGGCGATGCGTCGGCGAGCCCGGCTCAGGGCTGCTGAGACGGCCGCCGCGGTCCTGCTGCTCCTGGTGGGCGCGGGCTGCGGCAGCCGCCTGCCGGAGAGCGACTTCGCACACCGGTCCGCGCCGCCCGCGTCGCGGCGCACCGAGCCGGTCCGTGTCGGCATCCTCACCAGCGCCACCAGCCCGGTCGGCGGCTCCGCCTTCACCGGCCCGCGCGACGGCGCACGCGCCTACTTCGACCGCCTCAACGCGCGCGGGGGCATCGACGGGCGGAAGGTCGACGTGCGGACCTGCGACGACGGCGGCAGCGGCGTCGGCAACAACGAGTGCGTGCACAGGCTGATCGACGAGGACAAGGTCGTCGCGCTCGTCGCCACCACCGCCCTCACCTACGCGGGCGCCTCCCGGGTGTCCGCCGCGGGCGTGCCCGACATCGGCGGCCAGCCCATCGGGGCCGCGTACGACACCTATCCGCACCTGTACGGGATCTACGGCAGCCTCGCGCCCCGCACCGGCACACCCGGCTGGGGCGGGAAGGTGTACGGCGGCACCGAGGTCTACCGCTACTTCAAGCGGGAGCACGGCGCCCGTACGGCCGCCGTCGTCTCGTACAACCAGTCCGCGTCGGCCGCGTACGCCTCACTCGTCGCGCGGGGCCTGAAAGCCGAGGGCTACAAGGTGGTCACCGAGCAGGTCGACTTCGCGCTGCCCAACTTCCGTGCCGCGGCGGCCGACCTGAAGGACCAGGGCGCCGATCTGGTCTTCGACGCCATCGACACGCACGGCAACGCCCAGCTGTGCAGGGCGATGGACGAGGTCGGCGCCGACGTCATCGCCAAGGTCACCAACGTGCAGAACTGGACGTCGTCGGTCCCCGAGGACTACAAGGACTCCCCGCGATGCCGCAACGTCCTGTGGGCGACCGGGTCGAGCCGCAACGCCGACGACACGGCCGACCCGGCCGTACAGGAGTTCCGCGCCGCGACCAGGGGGCTGAAGACGCACTCCCAGTGGCAGTTGGAGGGGTGGGCGGCCGCGATGTGGTTCACGGACGCCGCCAGGTCCTGCGCGACGGACCTCACGCGCGCGTGCGTCGACCGCTTCATGAGCCGCGGCACGCCGTATACGGCCGACGGGCTGCTGATCCCCGTCGGCTACGAGCGGCTGGCCGAGCCGCCCAGGACCCGCAGGACCTGCCTCTCGGTCGCACGCTGGAAGGACGCCGAGGGGTGGGTCGCCCAGGGGGACATGAACGCCACCTGCTTCGTCGTACCGCAACTCCCTTACCAGCCCTGATGCATTACACGACGGAAAGGTTCCTGAAACCGGTTACCGATGGGGCAACTGTTCGGGAACGAAATGATGAGGGAACCCAACCAACCTCCAACCTCCCCGGTCTAACCATCCGGTAGGCGGACGAGACAGGGAAACACGGGGATTCGGGGACGCATGCATATCTCTTTCTTAATACACAATGCGTACGGAATCGGAGGGACGATTCGGACCACGTACAACCTGGCGAACACCCTGGCCGAGCAGCACGACGTGGAGATCGTCTCGGTCTTCCGCCACCGCGAGCAGCCCGTCTTCGCGCCCGACCCGCGCGTGCGGGTGCGGCACCTCGTCGACCTGCGCGAGGGCGCCCCTGACGCGGGCCACCCCGACCTGGGCCGTCCGGCCAGGGTCTTCCCGCGCGCGGAGGGCCGCTACCAGCAGTACAGCGCCCTCAGCGACCGGCGCATCGCCGGCCACCTCGCCTCCGTCGAGGCCGATGTCGTGGTCGGCACCCGCCCCGGCCTGAACGTGCACCTCGCCCGCGAGACCCGGCGCGGCCCGCTGCGCGTCGGCCAGGAGCACCTGACGCTCGACAGCCACTCCAGGGCCCTGCGTGCCACCCTGCGCGGCGCCTACCCCCGCCTCGACGCGCTGACCACGACCACCGAGGCCGACGCCCACGCCTACCGCGGCACGATGCGGCTGCCCGGCGTCCAGGTGCACGCGGTGCCCAACCCGGTGCCCGCGCCGGGCATCGAGCCCGCGGACGGCACCGGCAAGTGGGTCGTCGCGGCCGGGCGGCTCGCGCCGGTCAAGCGCTACGACCTCCTCATCAAGGCCTTCGCGCGGGTGCGCGCCCAGCGGCCCGACTGGCGTCTGAGGATCTACGGCGGCGGCAAGCAGAAGGACACGCTGCGCGCCCTCATCGACGAGCTCGGCCTCTACAACCACGTGTATCTGATGGGCCCCGCCAACCCCATCGAGCCCGAGTGGGCCAAGGGCTCCATCGCCGCCGTGACCTCCAGCCTGGAGTCCTTCGGCATGACGATCGTCGAGGCCATGCGCTGTGGCCTCCCGGTGGTCTCCACCGACTGCCCGCACGGGCCGGGCGAGATCATCGACAACGGCGTCGACGGCCGGCTCGTCGAGGTCGGCAACGTCGAGGCCATCGCCGAGGGACTGCTCGAACTGATCAACGACGACGCGCTGAGACAGCGGATGTCCGTCGCCGCCCTCAAGGACTCCGAGCGCTTCGACCCGTCCCGGATCGCCGAACGCTACGAAAGCCTGTTCACCGGCCTGGCCCCGCGCGGCGGCGCCACGCTCGGCGGGAAGGTGCGCGGCTCCCTGCACCGCACCCGCGGAGCGCTGCTCGGTGGGGCGTACGCGGTTCGCGATGTCGGACGTACCGCACTCAAGAAAGGGCGCGCCGCGTGATGACGCTGGCTGAGCGGACCACCGGCCGGCACCCCGACGAGGAGACCGCCCCGCCCCCGCGCGCCGACTGCATCGCCGACTCCGCGGGCGGACTGACCTTCGACATCGGCGGGAGCGACGAAGCGGGCCTCGCCCACCTGGTGCTGCGCCGCCGCGAGGACGACGCGGAGGTCCGGCTCCCGCTGACCCCGAGCGCCGAGGGCCGGCTGCGCGCCGCCCTGCCCAGCAGCGTCGAACTGCCCGAGGGCCGCTGGGACGCGTACGCCCAGACCGCGGACGGCGAGCCACAGCGGCTGGTGCCCGGCGTCAGCGACCTGCGCTCCCTCGTGGACCGTGGGCCGGGCGCGGCGGGCCACGTCGCCGTCCGCATCCCGTACGCCACCAAGCACGGCAACCTCACCGTCCGCAGCTGGCTGCGCGCCCCGCACGCCGAGGCGGGCGAACTGCGCATCGGCGACGGCGGGCTACAGGTGAGCGGCCGGGTGCACGGGGCCGCGCTCGCGCCGGGCGCGCACGCCGAGCTGTGCCGCCGCGGCGAGCCCGCGTCGGTCCTGACCGCCGAAGTCGCCCCGCGGCAGGGTGAGTTCCGGTTCACGGTGGACTACGGCGCCATGGCGGAAGGTGTCTGGGACCTGTGGCTTCGCCCGGCGGGGGAGGACGGACCGCGGGTGCGGATCGCCCGGCTCCTCGACGACATCGCGGACAAGAAGCCGATCTTCACCTACCCGAAGCTCACGCTGGAGACGAAGCACGGGCCGGTGCAGGCCGGGCCGTACTACACGGCGGACAACGAGCTGTCCGTGACGGTCACTTCAGCACCGCCACCCCAGTGAATCGAAGGCGCTCACTTCCGCGCTCGCGGACAGCCGCTGTCCGCAAGCGCTGGCAGACTCGGAACCATGTTGGAGACATCGGCACGACTGCTGCGCCTGCTCTCACTGCTCCAGGCCCACCGTGAATGGTCCGGTGCCGGCCTGGCCGAACGCCTCGGTGTCACCCCGCGCACCGTCCGCCGGGACGTGGACCGGCTGCGCGAGCTGGGCTACCCCGTCAACGCCAGCCCCGGTACCGGCGGCGGCTATCAGCTCGGCGCGGGGGCGGAGCTGCCGCCGCTGCTCCTGGACGACGACGAGGCGATCGCCGTCGCGGTCGGGCTGCGCACGGCCGCGGGGCAGGGCATCGAGGGCATCGGCGAGAGCTCCGTACGCGCCCTCGCGAAGCTCGAACAGGTGCTGCCGAACCGGCTGCGCCGCCGCGTGAGCGCCCTCAACGCCTTCACCGTGCCGATGCTGCGCGGCCCCCAGCCCTCCGCCGTCGACCCCGCCGTCCTCACCGAACTCGCCCACCTCTGCCGGGACGCGGAACGCCTGCGCTTCAGGTATCGCGGCAACGACGGCGCCTCCACCCGCCGCACCGTCGAACCGCACCGGCTGGTGTGCTCCGAGCGCCGCTGGTACCTGGTCGCCTGGGACGTCGACCGTGACGACTGGCGTACGTTCCGCGTCGACCGCATCACGCCCAGGCCGCCGCACGGCCCGCGCTTCGCGCCCCGCACGCCACCGGCCGACGACCTGGCCGCCTACGTCTCCAGAGGGGTCTCCACGCGCGCGTACGCCGCGCAAGCCGTCGTCCGGCTGCTCGTGCCGATCGAGGAAGCGGCCGCACGCGTCTCGCCGTCCGCCGGGACGCTGGAGGCCGAGACCCCCGGAAGCTGCGTCCTGCGCACCGGGGCCGCGAGCCTCGACGTGATGGTGATCCACGTGATGATGATGGGCTTCGAGTTCGAGGTGCTGGAGCCCGCCGAACTCACCGAGGCGGTCAGGACGGCTCGCGATCGGCTTGCTCGTGCTTCGGCTCGGGCTGCGGAGCCTCCCCGGCGTGCGCCGGATGGTGCAGGTCGAACGCCGGGGACTCCGAGCGGACCCGGGGCAGCGTGACGAAGTTGTGCCGCGGCGGCGGGCACGAGGTCGTCCACTCCAGGGAGCGGCCGAAGCCCCACGGGTCGTCGACCTCGACCTTCCGGCCGTACCTGGCGGTCTTCCAGACGTTGTAGAGGAACGGCAGCGTCGACATGCCCAGCAGGAACGCGCCGATCGTCGAGAGGGTGTTGAGCGCGGTGAAACCGTCGGCGGCCAGATAGTCCGCGTACCGGCGTGGCATGCCCTCGGCGCCGAGCCAGTGCTGCACCAGGAACGTGGTGTGGAAGCCGACGAACAGCGTCCAGAAATGGATCTTGCCGAGCCGTTCGTCGAGCATCTTGCCGGTGAACTTGGGCCACCAGAAGTAGAAGCCGCCGAAGGTCGCGAAGACGACGGTGCCGAAGACCACGTAGTGGAAGTGGGCGACCACGAAGTACGAGTCGGTGACGTGGAAGTCGAGGGGCGGCGAGGCCAGGATGACGCCGGTGAGGCCGCCGAACAGGAACGACACCAGGAATCCGGTCGCCCACAGCATCGGTGTCTCGAAGGACAGCGACCCCTTGAGCATCGTGCCGGTCCAGTTGAAGAACTTCACGCCCGTCGGCACCGCGATCAGGAACGACATGAACGAGAAGAACGGCAGCAGCACCGCGCCGGTCGCGAACATGTGGTGCGCCCACACGACCACCGACAGACCGGTGATCGCCGCCGTGGCGCCGATCAGCGTCAGATAGCCGAAGATCGGCTTCCGGCTGAAGACCGGGATGATCTCCGTGATGATCCCGAAGAACGGCAGCGCGATGATGTAGACCTCGGGATGCCCGAAGAACCAGAACAGGTGCTGCCACAGCAGCGCCCCGCCGTTGGCCGCGTCGAACACCTGCGAGCCGAACCGCCGGTCCGCCTCCAGGACCAGCAGGGCCGCCGCGAGCACCGGGAACGCCATCAGCACGAGAATCGACGTGAACAGGGTGTTCCAGGTGAAGATCGGCATCCGGAACATCGTCATGCCGGGCGCGCGCATCCCGATGATGGTCGTCAGGAAGTTCACCGAGCCGAGGATCGTGCCGAAGCCGGCCAGCGCGAGGCCCATGATCCACATGTCGGCGCCGATCCCCGGCGAGCGCTCCAGGCTGTTGAGCGGCGCGTACGCGAACCAGCCGAAGGCGGCGGGCCCCGACGGCACCGCGAGCGAGCCGAGGACGATCAGGCCGCCGAAGAGGAACAGCCAGTACGACAGCATGTTCAGGCGCGGGAAGGCCACGTCCGGGGAGCCGATCTGGAGCGGCATGATCTCGTTGGCGAAGCCCGCGAAGGTCGGAGTCGCGAACAGCAGCAGCATGATCGTGCCGTGCAGGGTGAACAGCTGGTTGAACTGGTTGTTGTCCACGATCTGCATGCCGGGCCGCGCGAGTTCCGCCCGCATCACCAGCGCCATGACGCCGCCGATCAGGAAGAACGCGAACGACGTGATCAGATAGAGGTGGCCGATCTTCTTGTGGTCGGTGGTGGTCAGCCAGTCGACGATCAGCCGCCCCGGCTGCTGTGTCCGTACGGGTCGCGCCGTCGCCTGCGCGGTGTCCGTCCCCATCGCCTGCCCCTTCGCCGATCGGGTCCTGGGCTTGCAGCCCGCGCCACGGGTGTCCGCGAGCTCACGCCATGATGCTCGCGCCGCCCCGGGCTCCGACAGGGGGCGTGCGGGGGATCTGTGCCGGAACCGTGCATTTCTTATGCGGTGTCTGCTTCGGCGGAGCATCTCGGAATCGGAATGGAAAACGTCGGCAGCGCACTGCGCGCCGTGCTTTCCCGCGGTTATTCACGACCGCTTCCGACGGCCGCCAAGGTAGTCCCGAATTTCGTTCGAAGGTGGGCGCAACGCATACGGAACCGCTCGTACGTGTGACGGCATTGGGCCGAAACGCATGTCGTGGTCCTGTGACAGAAGTGTGACGGGGGAGGTACGGGTGACGCGGGGTGGCGGCCCCGGGCTTCCCCGGCCCCGGCTCGCGGCCTAACGTGGCGGCATGGCACCGACTCCCGCTCCGCCCGCAGAACCCGAGGACTCCCCCCAGGCATACGTCGGCCTGCCGGCCCGGCGTGCCGAGCAACTGGCCGGTGAACGCGGCTGGAGTTCGGTGCGCTCGCTGCCGCCGGGCGCGATCATCACCATGGAGTACCGGGTGGGACGGCTGAACTTCGAGGTCGCCGACGGCACGGTCGTCCGCTGCTGGAAGGGCTGACGAAGGGCCCCTGGATGCCCGCGAGGTCTCGGGCACACACGAAGGCCCCCGGTTCCGCTGGAGCCGGGGGCCTTCGTGGTGCGGCGGGGAGGGGTGTGCGTACCGGACCCGCCGCCGGTGTCTCAGCCGCCCGCCACCGGGCGGGCCGAAGTGGTGGTGGTGCGCGCGACTCGGTCCGAGTGCGGCGGACGACGGCTGCCGACCGGTGTCACCGGGGTGCGCTCCGAGCGGGCGGTGTGCGGCCCGGGGGCCAGGTAGAGGGGCGGACGGGAGGTCCGGGCTGGGCCGGCCGGCTCGCGGACGGGAGTCTCCTCGTCCGGGGCCGAGCGGGCGATCGGCACGGGCGCGCCGACCGGGGCCGGAGCGGGCGCCGTGCGTCCGGGGCGGGACCGCAAGGAGTCGCGCAGCCTGAAGATCCCGGCTTCGGCGAGGGCGATCAGCGGCTCGAACCAGGGCAGCGCCAGCAGGATCAGCAGCCCCGCGGCCCAGCCGAGCACGACATCGCTCAGCCAGTGCGTGCCGAGGTAGACGGTGGTGAGACCGACGCCGAGCGAGGTCACCGCGGACAGCGCCGACAGCCAGCGCCTGGCCCTCGGGGTCGAGGCCAGATAGGCCAGGATGCCCCAGGTCACCACCGCGTTCGCGGTGTGGCCGGAGGGAAATATATCGCCGCCGCCCCACATCTCGTTCGACCCGATCGTGACCGCGTAGTGCGGTCCGAGGCGGCCCATGCCGTACTTGGCGGCACCGACCGTGATGTTGAGCAGCAGCAGCGCGGCGCCCAGGGTCAGCAGCGGGCGCAGGGTGTGCTGCCGCCAGGAGCGCCAGCCCAGCCAGGACGCGACCATCACGGCGGTGGGGCCGCGCTGGCCCAGCACCACGTAGTAGTCGAGGAACGCGTGGATCTCGGGCCACTGCTGGTACGGCCGGAAGAACATGACCTGCCAGTCGAGCCGGACCAGCCACGAGGTGACGACCACGGCCCACACGATGGCCAGGTAGAAGGCAAGGGTCGCCGAGAAGAGGACCACCCGGTGCCGGCTCATCCTGGGCACGTCGATATGGGCCGGTCGTTCCGGCTCACGGTCCAGCCGGGCGAAGACCCGGTCCAGACGAGTCAGCTTTAGTTCGGTACGCACGTCGATCGACGTTACAGCGAGTGAGCTGTACTCCCGCCCGAAACACTGGCTTTGTGATGACGATGTGATGTGGGATTCCTCTCAGGGCGAGGTTTATCTCTGTGGATTCCCTAATCACGGACGCATCCGGCCTTCAATTCCATTGATCGCTCCGGGTGCCGGTTATATGGCCCTTATAAATTCGTTCACCGAATGCTGGGGCGGAATTGTCCGGCCGCTCACCCGGCCCCGAAGTGGATCATGGCGGACCCGAGCCGTTCAGCCAGAACGCCCCGTACACGGCCGACGCCACCGCGACACCGCCGAGAACCGCCGCCGACCTGGGGGTACGCAGCCGGGCCAGGGCCCGCGCGAGGGGCAGCAGCAGGGGGAACGCGGGCAGCAGGAGGCGCGGTTTCGAGCCGAAGTAACTCGACGCGCACAGGGCGAGCGCGGTCACCACACCCGCGTACACCAGGAGCGGCAGCGGCTGCCCCTGCCGTACGCACACCACGTACAGCCAGACGACCAGCGCCACCCCGACGATCAGCCCGACGCCGGCCAGGGCCGAGGGGAACGACGTGAACTTGTCGCCGACGAAGCGCGCGAAGGCGTAGCCGCCGTCGAAGCCGTTGCGCCAGCCCGCCTGGACGTCGAGATAGCCCAGCGGGCCCTTCCCGGTGCGGTGGCCGACCCACAGGACGTAGCCGGCGGCGCCGAGCGGCGCGAGGAGCATGCCGAGGGCGCGCCGCCACGCCGACGCGCCGTCCGCCGCCGGCGCGCGTCGGTCGTGCACGAACGAGGCGATCGCCGCCACCCACACGGCAGCGACCACCGCCGCGCCCACCGGACGGGTCAGCCCCGCCAGCGAGGCGAGGGCGCCCGCCGTCACCCAGCGGCCGGTCAGGACCGCGTACAGCGACCAGGCGGCGAGCGCCGTGAACAGGGACTCGCTGTACGCCATCGACTGCACGATCCCGACCGGCAGCACGGCCCACACGAGTACGGCGCACACGCCCGCCCGGCGCCCGTGGACGTGCTCCGTGACGGCGAAGATCCCCCAGGCCGCGGCGAGCGAGGCGAGCGTGGCGACGACCAGACCCGCATCCGCGTACGACAGCGGCGTCACCGCTGCCCCCAGCCGCTCCAGCCAGGGCAGCAGGGGGAAGAACGCGAGGTTCGAGTGCACGTCCCCGTTGGGCAGGCGCACCTCGTAGCCGTATCCGAGGCCGGCGACCCGGGTGTACCAGAGCGCGTCCCAGCGGGCGGTGAGCAGGGTGTGCGCGCTCGAGCCGCGCGCCGCGCTCCACAGTGCGAGCGCGACGAGGCCCAGGGCGCGTACGGCCGCGAACCCGAGGAGGGCGGGCGCGGCCCGGCGCAGAGCGCCCGCGTGGGGCGGCGCCGGGCGCGTTTCAAGATCGGTCACGCGCTCGATTATCGACGGGGCACGGAACCGGGTGTCCCTTTTGGGCGTGATGGACCAGGAAGAGCGTGGCGTACACCACACGTTCCCTGAGAGAAAGGTGAGAGGTCCGCCACGTGCCATCGACGGGAACTCGCGTACGCTGGCCGCTCACTCGCATCGTTGCGTGGGTCCGGGAGCACCGCTCCTCCCAGGGCCACCACCGCGGGGAAGTCCCCACCCCGTGGATCCGCCGAAGCGAGGGATCATCTGGGAGGTACATACATGTCCGGCACGACCACGGCCGCTGCGCGATGCCGTCGGGAGACCGGGCCCGGTGCCAACCGCTGGGTCGTACTCGTCGTCCTCTGCGTCAGTCTGCTGCTCGTCGCGCTCGACGCCACCGTGCTGCACGTCGCGGTGCCCGCCGTCACCGAGGACCTCAAGCCCGGCGCGATAGAGCTGCTCTGGATCGTCGACATCTATCCGCTCGTCTGCGCCTCACTGCTCATCCTCTTCGGCACGCTGGGCGACCGCGTCGGCCGCAGACGGATCCTTCTTCTCGGATACGGCCTCTTCGGCGTCGCCTCGGGGATCGCCGCCCTTGCCGACAGCGCACAGGTCCTGATCGGCGCCCGCGCCCTGCTCGGCGTCGGCGGCGCGATGATCATGCCCGCGACGCTGTCCATCCTGCGGCAGGTCTTCCCCGACCGGCGCGAGCGGGCGCTCGCGATCGGCATCTGGAGCGCCGTGGCCGCCGTCGGCGCGGCGGTGGGGCCGCTGCTGGGCGGGTTCCTCCTCGAGCACTTCTGGTGGGGTTCGGTCTTCCTGATCAACATCCCGCTGATGCTGATCAGCCTGCCGGTGGGACGGCTGCTGCTCCCGGAGTCGAAGGGGGACCGCGACGGCCCCTGGGACGTCGTCGGAGCGCTGATGGCCGCCGCCGGCCTCTTCGGCGCCGTCCTCGGCGTGAAGCGGCTCGGGGGCGGGGAGCCGCCGCTCAGCCCGTTCACCGTGGTGCCGTTGGTGGTGGGCGCGGCGCTGCTGGTCGCTTTCGTACGGCGGCAGCGGCGGCGGGCCCACCCGCTCGTCGATCTCCGGATGTTCGCGCGGCCCGCGTTCAGTACGTCGGTGGGATGCATCGTCCTGGCGATGCTCGCGCTGGTCGGCCTCGAGCTGATCGCCGCGCAGTACTTGCAGCTGGTCCTCGGTCTGTCGCCGCTGGAGACGGGACTGCGGCTGCTGCCGCTCACGATCGCGGCGATGGCGGCGGGACTCGTCGGGTCGAACATGCTGCACCGGTTCGGGCCGCGGCGCATGGTCGTCTTCGGCTTCTGTCTCACCGCGGGCTCGGTCGTCACGCTCACCGCGATGGGCGCGGAGGACAACACCGGGCTGCTGCTCTTCGGGTTCCTCCTGCTGGGGTTCGGCCTGGAGACCACGCTCTTCGGGGCGTACGAGTCGATGCTGAGCGAGGCGCCGCAGGAACAGGCGGGCGGGGCGGCCGCGATAGGGGAAACGTCGTACCAGCTGGGGGCCGGTATCGGCATCGCCCTGCTGGGCAGCGTGATGAACGCTGCGTACGCGCCCGGACTGTCGTCGGTGCCGGGGGTTCCGGCGTCGGCTTCGGGGGCGGCGGGGCATTCGCTGGGGGAGGCGTACGAGGTCGCCGCGCGCCTCGGCGGGGCGCCCGGCGCTGCCCTGCGGCACGCCGCGCGGGACTCCTTCGTGCACGGGCTCCATGTGACGCTGCTGGTCAGCGCGGGGTTGTTGATGCTGGGGGCGGTGATGGCGCTGCGTCTGCCGCGGGTGATGGAGTGCGAGGAGCCCGCGACGGGCTTCGCGGAGGTGCCGGCGCCGCGGGAGGCCGCGGAGTCGCGCGTCTCGGCTTAGCCACCGCTGTCCCGCCCACTGGACGTGCACGACTGTCCGGCCCACTGGACGTGCGCGACACTGCGTCGTAACGTCGGCGTCCCCGTCGTAATTAGCGTTGCTAGTTTTAGCGTGCCGGAGGCTGCCATGACCGCGTTCGATCCCGCCGACTTCCTTGGCATCGACGACCTCCTGGACGCCGAGGACCTCGCGATCCGCGACACCGTGCGGACCTGGGCGGCGCAGCGCGTGCTGCCGTACGTCGCCGAGTGGTACGAGAACGGCGAGCTGCCCGGAATCCGGGATCTGGCGCGGGAGTTGGGGGCCATCGGCGCCCTCGGGATGTCGCTCACCGGCTACGGCTGCGCCGGCGCCTCCGCCGTGCAGTACGGACTCGCCTGCCTGGAACTCGAAGCCGCCGACTCCGGCATTCGCTCCCTCGTCTCCGTCCAGGGCTCGCTGGCCATGTACGCCCTGCACCGCTTCGGGTCCGAGGAGCAGAAGCAGGAGTGGCTGCCCCGGATGGCCTCCGGCGACGTCATCGGATGCTTCGGACTCACCGAGCCCGACCACGGCTCCGACCCGGCGTCGATGCGCACGTACGCCAAGCGCGAGAGCGGCGGTGACTGGGTCCTCAACGGGCGCAAGATGTGGATCACCAACGGGTCCGTCGCCGGTGTGGCCGTCGTGTGGGCGCAGTCCGACGACGGGATCCGCGGCTTCGTCGTGCCCACGGACGCCCCCGGATTCTCCGCGCCCGAGATCAAGCACAAGTGGTCCCTGCGCGCCTCGGTCACCAGCGAACTCGTTCTCGACGACGTACGGCTGCCCGCGGCCGCCGTCCTGCCCGAGGTCACCGGACTGAAGGGCCCCCTCAGCTGTCTCTCCCACGCGCGCTACGGCATCGTGTGGGGCGCGATGGGGGCCGCGCGCGCCAGCTTCGAGGCCGCCGTCGAGTACGCGAAGACGCGGGAGCAGTTCGGCAGGCCCATCGGCGGGTTCCAGCTCACCCAGGCCAAGCTCGCCGACATGGCGGTCGAGCTGCACAAGGGGATCCTGCTCGCCCATCACCTGGGGCGGCGCATGGACGCGGGACGGCTGCGTCCCGAACAGGTCAGCTTCGGCAAGCTCAACAACGTACGGGAGGCCATCGAGATCTGCCGGACCGCTCGCACCATCCTCGGCGCCAACGGGATCTCCCTCGAGTACCCCGTGATGCGGCACGCGACCAACCTGGAGTCCGTGCTCACCTACGAAGGCACCGTCGAGATGCATCAACTCGTGCTGGGCAAGGCGCTCACCGGTCTCGACGCCTTCCGGTGACCCGCTCGGGCGGGGCCGGTGAGCGGCCTTGCCTCAGCTCTGGTTGAAGAAACCGTCCGTCGGCCGGCCGGCCGCCTCGCCGCTGACGATCTCCGTGTTGGCGGGGGTCAGCAGGAAGACCCGGGTCGCGACCCGCTCGATCGTGCCGCGCAGACCGAAGGTCAGGCCGGCCGCGAAGTCCACCACGCGCTTGGCGTCGGTGGGCTCCATGGCCGTGAGGTTGATGATGACCGGGACCCCGTCCCGGAAGAGCTCGCCGATGCCGCGGGCGTCCCGGAAGCTGTCCGGGGTGACCGTGCCGATCCGGCGGCCCTTCTCCTCGGCCGTCTCCGAAGCGACCTTCACGCGCGGGTCGGTGACCCAGGCCTCGCCGGATTCCTGTCCTTCGGCGTAGTCGTCGTCGTAGTAACGCTCGTCATCGTTGTCGTCGACGAGGCCAAGCCAGGCACTCGCCTTGCGCACCGATCCCATGGACGCCTCCTCTCACAGCGGTCTTGTCTTGCTTTCCGCATTCCCCATGGTCGTCCATGATGCGGATGTCGCGCCAAGTGGATAGACGCCGCGCGGGGGTTTCGTGACGGTACTGGTGCACAGCGAATCCGTCGAGAGCCCGCGTGCCCCAAGGGTCTTGCTCTATGCGGCTGCTGACTGAGAGTGAAATATGATTTCTCCCGGCGTTCGGGTGATGGGCGGTGCGTACGGGTGAACGGCGCGGTCGATACGATGCCGCAGCTCAACAACGTACGAGGCACGGGGGAGTGTCGTGTTCGGGATGGTCCGGCCCTGCCGTCATCGGCTCAGTGAGGGACTCAAGGCCCAGTGGATGGCGCATTTGTGCGGGCTGTGCCTCGCACTGCGCAAAGACCACGGGCAGTTCGCCAGACTGGTCACGAATTATGACGGTCTGCTGATATCGGTTTTGACGGAGGCTCAGGCAGAGCGGACGACGGGCGGACGCCGGACCGCCGGTCCCTGCCCGCTGCGTGGCATGCGGACCGCCTCCGTCGCGCAGGGCGAGGGCGCGCGCCTCGCCGCCGCCGTCTCGCTGGTGCTCGCCGCCGCCAAGGTGCGCGACCACATGGCCGACGGTGACGGGCTGTTGGCCCGCAGGCCGGTGGCGCTCGCGGCGCGCAGGGTCGCCGCGAGCTGGGGCAGGGCCGGCGCCCGTAGCGGCTCCGGCGTCGGCTTCGACACCGCCGTGCTCGTCGACGCCGTGGACCGGCAGGTGGGCCTCGAGGCGCTCGCCGGACCCGGCACCCCGATCCTGACGGTCACCGAGCCGACCGAGACCGCCACCGCCGCGGCGTTCGCGCACACCGCGATACTCGCCGGGCGGCCCGGCAACGCCGAGCCGCTCGCCGAGGCCGGCCGGCTCTTCGGCCGGCTCGCCCACCTCCTGGACGCCGTGGAGGACCGGGAAACTGACGCCGCGTCGGGTGCGTGGAACCCCCTGACAGCCACCGGAACACCCCTGGCCGAGGCCCGGCGCCTCGCCGACGACGCGCTGCACGGGATACGGCTCGCGCTGCGCGAGGCGGACTTCGTGGACGCCGGGCTGACGCACGTCCTGCTCGCCCACGAGCTGCGCAACTCGGTCGACCGCGCCTTCGGCGGCACCGCCTGCTCGCACCGGCCCGAACTGCACGGGCCGTCGGCCTCCGGTCCGTACGCGCCCGGTCCGGGGCCGTACGCACCCGGTGGTCCGGGTGGGCCCGGGGGTCCGCCGCTGCCGCCCGAGCCGCCGCGGGGCAACCGCCGGGGTCTGCTCGCGGGGTGTGCCGTGTGGGCGGGGCTGGCCTGCACCTGCCAGCTGTGCTGCGGCACGTACGACGATCCCTGGACCCGGGAGCGCAAGGACGGGCTCTGCCACGACTGCGACTGCGGCGACTGCGGGGAGTGCTGCGACTGCTGTCAGTGCTGCGGGAGTTGCTGCGACGGCTGCGACGGGTGTGACTGCGGCTGCGACTGCTGACGCGCGCCGGCCGACGGGTCGGGTGTGGAGCCGCAGGACGGCACGGCCCCGCGCTCCGGTCAGGGGCGCGGGGAACGCACCGGATATCTCAGTCCTTCAGTTCCGGCGGCGAGACCTGGGACTTCTCGATCGCCGAGCCCGTCGTGCCCCACTTCTTCAGGATCTTCTCGTAGGTGCCGTCGGCGATCAGCTCGTTCACCGCGGCCTGGAAGGCCGGTGCCAGCTTCGTGCCCTTCTTGAAGGCGAAGCCGACATCGAGGCGGTGGAACTCGTTGAGGAACTTCAGGCCCTGCTGCTGGGCCACGGCGTAGCGCAGGCCGTTGATCGTGGACATCACGATGTCGCTGCGGCCCTGCTGGAGCGAGGACCAGATCGCGCCGGACTCGTTGTACGTCTGCACCTCGTACGCCTTCTTGCCGGCGTCCGTGCAGACCTTCTTGTTCTCCTCCAGCGTCGCCTCGAAGGTCGTGCCCGCGCCGGTCGCCACGTTCAGGCCGCACAGCTGCTTCAGGTCGGTGATCTTCTGCAGCTTGCTGTCCTCGCGGGTGGCGAAGCCCTGGCCGTCGTTGATGTAGGTGACGAAGTCGATGGTCTTGCGCCGCTCGTCGGTCACGCCGAAGTTGCTGGCCCCGAAGTCGTACTTGCCGCTGTCGAGGGCCGGCAGGATCGCCTCGAAACTGGCCGACTCGGTCTTGAGTTTGATGCCCAGCACCTTGCCGACCGCGTTCGCGAAGTCGACGTCCTGCCCGGCCAGCGTCTTGCCGTCGTCCAGATAGCTGGTGCCGGGCGGAGTGCCGCCGACGCTGATCGCGACCGTGAGGCTCCGGGTGCCCGAGGGCAGCAGCTTGGCCGCGGCCTCGTTCTTCCGGACGGCCGAGACCACGTCCGCCGTCGGGATGCCGCCGGTCTTCGCCGCGGCCTGGGCGTCGCTTTTGCCCGCGCCCTCCGAGTCGCCGGAGCCGCAGGCCGTCAGCAGCACCGCGGCGGACGTGATCAGGGCAAAGGGGATGAAAATGCGGCGACGGGGCCGCGAGGACGTACTCATGGCGTACGAATCTCCTGGGCAGGCGGAGTGAGCTGAAAAGGGTCCTGGGCAAGGCGAATGCGAGGGGAGGGGGGAACGCGGCGTGGCGTGTGAAGGCCTGGGTGACGGCGGGCGAGGCCGGAGAACGCAAAGAAAGGCGCCCCGAAGAGGGCGCGCAGGGGGTCAGCTCAACAGGACGACGACCACACTCGACCGAAGTCGATGTGGGAGCGCGTGACCAGCCACTGCTGCGAATGCATGGGCACAAGTGGAACAGGCATCCGTTTCCCCGTCAACTGACTTGAGACGTACGGCTCACAGTGTGGACACCCTTGACAGTGAGGGGAAACACGAACGTACTCTCGACGTACGGCCCTGCTGAGGGGCTCGGCCGTACAGCGCCCGCGCGGCGCCCCGTGTGAAGGCACCCGTGTTCGATCCGACGCATCACGGAGCCTTCGCATGTCCTCCGACACCCTCGCCAAACCCGCCGCGGCAGCAGAAGCCGCACCCGTGCGCATCGTCGCCCAGCGCCGGCTCGGCCAGTGGACCGCGGCCGCCGTCGTTCTGGTCCTGCTCGGGCTCGCCGTCAACTCCGTCGTGCGCAACGACGCGTTCCAGTGGGACGTCGTCGCCGACTACTTCACCTCGGCCTCCGTGCTGCGGGGCCTGTGGCTCACGCTCTGGCTGACCGCGGTCGTGATGGTGTTGGGCTTCGCGCTCGGCACCCTGCTCGCCGCGGGCCGGCTGTCCGCCAACCCGGTTCTCAGATCGGTGAGTTGGGGATACGTCTGGCTGTTCAGGTCGATGCCGATCCTGGTGCAGCTGCTGCTCTGGTTCAACATCGGGGCGCTGTATCCGCAGATCCTCGGCGTGAAGACGGTGAACCTGCTCGGCCCGGTCACCGTCGCCATCGTCGGACTGACGCTCCACGAGGCCGCGTACGCCGCCGAGGTCGTGCGCGGGGGCATCCTCTCCGTCGACCGCGGCCAGATCGAGGCCGCTCAGGCACTCGGCCTGAGCCGGTGGCGCCGCTGGTGGAGGATCGTGCTGCCGCAGGCGATGCGGTCCATCGTGCCGCCGGCCGGCAACATGCTGATCGGCACCCTCAAGGGCACCTCCATCGTCAGCGTCATCGCCGTACAGGACCTGCTCTACTCGGTGCAGCTCGTCTACCACCGCACCTACCAGGTCATCCCGCTGCTGATGGTGGCCACCGTCTGGTACGTCGTGGTCACCTCGGTGCTCAGCGTCGGCCAGTACTACGTCGAGAAGTACTACGCGCGTGGTTCGGAGCGGACCCGATGACGCCCACTCTGGTGATCGTGGGGGCGGGGCCGCGGGGCACCGGACTCCTGGAACGGATCGCCGCCAACGCGCCCGAGCTGTACGCCGGTTCGGAGCTGGACGTGCACCTGGTGGACCCCTACCCGCCCGGTGGCGGGCGCATCTGGCGTGAGGCCCAGTCGCCGCTGCTGTGGATGAACTCCGAGGCACAGGACGTCACCATGTTCACCGACGAGACGGTGGCCATGGCGGGGCCCGTACGAAAAGGCCCCACCCTGCACGAGTGGGCGGCCCTCGACGGCCGCGCCTTCACCGGCCGGCGGCGCCAGGGCGCATATCTGCGCTGGGTGTACGAGAGCACGGTGGCCGCGCTGCCGCCGGGCATCCGCGTCCACCACCACGCCCGCCGCGCCCTGCGCGTCAGCGGACCGCCCGAGGGGCGCCAGCAGGTGTGGCTGGAAGGGCGGCCCGAGCCGCTCCTGGCCGACCTCGTCGTCCTCACACTCGGCCATCTCGACGCCGAACTCGACGACGAGCAGCGGAGGCTGGCCGCCCATGCCCGCGCGCACGGCCTCGTCCATCTGCCGCCGGACTTCACCGCCGACACCGACCTGGCCGCCCTCGCCCCCGGTGAACCGGTCCTCGTGCGCGGCTTCGGGCTCGCCTTCGTCGACCTGATGGTCCTGCTGACCGAGGGGCGCGGCGGGCGCTACGAGGGAGCGGAGTACGTGCCGTCCGGTCGCGAGCCGGTCCTCCATGTCGGCTCCCGGCGCGGCGTTCCCTACCATTCCAAGATCGGCTACGACTGGACGGGCGACCGGCCGCCGCTGCCCCGGTTCTTCGGGCCCGCCGAGGTCGACGAACTGCTCGCACGCCCCGAGGGGATCGACTTCCGACGGGACGTCTGGCCGCTGGTGGAGAAGGAGCTGGGGTTCGCGCACTACCACCGCCTGTTCACGGCGCACCCCGAACGCACCACCGTCGCCTGGGCGGACTTCGAGGAGAAGTACGCGGCGGGAGTCGGACCCGAGCTCCGGGCGCTGGCCGCCTCGGCCGTCCCCGACCCCGCGGACCGGCTCGACCTCGACGCCCTCGACCGACCGCTGGAGGGGGTGAGCCACACCTCGTACGAGGAACTCCAGGACGGTCTGCGCGCGTACATACAGGACGACCTGACGCGCCGTCATGACCCCTCGTTCAGCCCGGACTCGGCGGTGTTCTTCGGGCTGCTCTCCGTCTACGGGCAGCTCGTGCGGCTCGGGGACATCGGCTCGTGGTGGCACGGCTTCTTCAGCTATCTGGCGTCCGGGCCGCCGGGGCCGCGGCTGCGGCAGATGCTCGCGCTGTCCCGGGCGGGCGTACTGAAGTTCCTGGGCGCCGACATGACCGTCAGTGCCGGGGACGGCGTCTTCCGGGCGGCGAGCGCCACCGTTCCCGGAACCTTCGTCGAGGCCCGTGCCCTCGTCGAGGCGCGGTTGCCGCATCCCACGGTCGAGCGCACCCGCGACGCGCTGCTGCGCGGGCTGTACGCCGACGGGGCCGCCGCGACCCCCGAGGGGCTGCTCGCCGTGGACCCCGCCGACGGCCGGGTCCTGGACGGCTCCGGCACCCCGCATCCGCGGCGCTTCGCGCTCGGCCCGCACACCGACGCCCGGGGCTCCGGCGCGTTCACCCGGCCGCGCACCGGCGGGCCGGCCTTCCGGCAGAACGACGCGACGGCACGCGCCGCGCTGACGTTCCTGCACGCACACCACCACGCCGAGGGAGCAGTGCGATGAGCACCACCACCCCCGCGACCCCCGCCCCCGCGATGGTCGACATCAGGTCCGTCCACAAGAGCTTCGGCCCGCTGGACGTGCTCAAGGGCATCGACCTCGAAGTGCGCGCCGGGGAGGTCACCGTCGTCCTCGGCCCCTCCGGCTCCGGCAAGTCGACGCTGCTGCGCACCATCAACCACCTGGAGAAGGTCGACCAGGGCACGATCAGTGTCGACGGCCGGCTGGTGGGCTACCGGCGCTCCGGCGACAAGCTGTACGAGCTGCCCGAGCGCGAGATCCTCAAGCAGCGCACCCGTATCGGGTTCGTCTTCCAGAACTTCAACCTCTTCCCGCACCTCACCGTCCTCGACAACCTCGTCGAGGCCCCGGTCTCCGTGCTGAAGCGGCCCCGCAAGGCCGCCGTGGAGAGCGCGCGCCGGCTGCTCGGCCGGGTCGGGCTCGCCGACAAGGCGGACGCCTACCCGGGGCAGCTCTCCGGTGGCCAGCAGCAGCGTGTCGCCATCGCCCGCGCGCTCGCCCTGGAGCCGGCGCTGCTGCTCTTCGACGAACCGACGTCCGCGCTCGACCCCGAGCTGGTGGGCGAAGTCCTCGATGTCATCAGGGATCTGGCGCACCAGGGCACCACGATGATCGTCGTCACGCACGAGATCGGCTTCGCCCGCGAGGTCGCCGACACGGTCGTGTTCATGGACGACGGCCGCATCGTCGAGCAGGGCACCCCGGGTGAGGTACTCGACCGTCCTCGGCATGAACGTACGCGGGCGTTCCTCTCCAAAGTCCTCTGAGAAGGGTTCATCCACATGACCTCATCGACCGGCCGGGGGTTGCTGCACCTGGCCGCCGCCGTCGATCAGCCGACGGTGTTCGACGCCGGCTCGTACGTCGAGCTGGTGCGGCTCGCGGAGCGTGGCGTACTCGACTTCGTCACCCTCGGCGACACCTTCGCGCGTCCCGGACCCGACGCGCTCGCCGTGCTCTCGCGGGTGGCGCCCGCCACCCGGCGGATCGGTCTGGTGCCGACCGTGACCACCACGCACACCGAGCCCTTCCATGTGCAGGCGGCCGTCGCGACCCTCGACTGGGTCAGCCGCGGCCGCGCCGGCTGGCACCTCGACGTGTCCACCACCGAGGGCGAGGCCCGCCTCTTCGGCCGCCGCCATGCCGCGCCCGCCGACACCCTGTGGCAGGAGGCGGGCGAAGTCGCCGACGTGGCCGCCCGGTTGTGGGACAGCTGGGAGGACGGCGCCGAGATACGCGACGTGGCGACCGGCCGCTTCGTCGACCGGGACAAGCTGCACCACACCGATTTCGAGGGGGCCGCCTTCTCCGTGAAGGGACCCTCGATCGTGCCGCGGCCCCCGCAGGGACACCCCGTACGGGTCGTCGACGCCACCGAGGGACAGGCGAGGAGAACAGCCGCCCGGTACGCCGACGTGGCGCTCCTCCGTGTCACCTCTCCCGCCCAGGCCGCCGCCGTACGGACCGAACTGCGGGGCACGGCGGAGGAGTTCGGGCGCGATCCCGACACCCTGCGGATCCTCGCGTGTCTGGTCGTCGACCTCGGGGACGGCGAGCACGCGGCCGAGCCCGGATGGGGGTCCCCGCTGTTCGGGCGAAGACGAGAACTCGGGGGAGGCGGGGGCGGACCCCTGGGGACCGCGCAGGGCCCGCGGTATCGCGGCGGCCCCGTCGACCTGGCCGACCTGATCGCCGTCTGGCACCAGGCCGGCGCCGTCGACGGCTTCCACCTCACCCCGGTCGAGCCGCGCCGTGACCTGGAGCGGCTCGTCAACGGCACAGTGGCGCTGCTCCAGCACCGCGGCCTGTTCCGCACCTTCTATCCGGGCAGCACGCTCAGGGAGCACCTGGGGCTGGGCCGGCCCGCCAACCAGTACGCCGTGACCGGGGGAACGTCATGACCGTACGCAAGCCCGCCGTCAAACAGATCCACCTGGCCGCCCTCCCCCACTCCCACTCCCACTCCCGATCTCGCTCGAGCGGGGAGAGCCCCGTCCCAGGGGTCGACAACACGACCGTCTGGGCCGACCCGCGCGCGAAGTCGCAGATCGAGTTCGCCTCCTTCGAGCATCTGGCGCGCACCGCCGAACGCGGTCTGTTCGACTTCTTCCTCCTCGCCGGAGGGCTGCGGCTGCGCGAACACAAGGGACGCATCCATGACCTGGACGTCGTGGGGCACCCCGAGGCGATCACCGTGCTCAACGCGCTGGCCGCCGTCACCGAGCGGCTCGGGCTCGCCGCCACGGTCGACGCGACCTTCAACGAGCCGTACGAAACCGCCCGCAGGCTCGCCACGCTGGACCACCTCAGCGGGGGCCGGGCCGCCTGGAACGTGGTGACCTCCGCCGACGCGTTCACCGGGGCGAACTTCCGGCGCGGCGGCTTCCTCGACCGGGCCGACCGGCATGCCCGTACCGCCGAATTCGTGGCGGCGGCAAGGGAGTTGTGGGACTCCTGGACGCCCGAGGGGGTGTCGCGGCCGTTCGCCCACCGTGGGCGGCACTTCGACATCGCGGGTGAGTTCACCGTGCCGCGCTCGCCGCAGGGGCACCCCGTCGTCATCCAGGCCGGCGACTCGGCCGAGGCCCGGGAGTTCGCCGCATCCTCGGCGGACGTGGTCTTCGCCAGGCACGGGACGCTGGAGGCGGGGCGCGCGTTCTACGCTGATGTGAAGAGACGGCTCGCGGCGTACGGACGCGAGCCCGAGGACCTGAAGATCATGCCCGGGGTCACCTTCGTGCTCGGCGACACCGCCGCCGAGGCGCAGGAACGGGCCGCCGAGATCCGGTGGCAGCAGATCTCGCCGCAGAACGCGATCCTCACGCTGGAGCAGATCTGGGGCGTCGACCTGTCCGACCACGACCCCGACGGTCCGCTGCCCGCCTTCGACCCGGACCCGGACCCCCACCCGGACCCGGAGCCGGGCCTGATGCAGGGCGGGGTGGAGGTCGCCGATCCGCGGGCGATCGCCGAGAAATGGCGCGCCCTGTCCCACGAGAAGGGGCTGTCCATCCGGCAGACCGTGATCGAGGCGACCGGACGGCAGTCCTTCGTCGGTACGCCGGAGGCGGTCGCCGCCGAACTCGAGGAGTTCGTACGGACCGACGCCGCCGACGGCTTCATCCTCGCACCGCATCTCACCCCGGGCGGGCTCGACGAGTTCGTGGACCGGGTGGTGCCGCTGCTCCAGGAGCGCGGCGCCTACCGCACGCACTACCCGGGAACCACACTGCGCTCGCATCTCGGGTTGGCGGATCCCCCTACGGAAGCGCTGATCCCATGACGACGGACGCATCCGAGGACCGGAAGCGCCGGGACGAGCACCGCACCGAGACGGTGTCGGCGCCCTACGGGCCGCTCGCGCTGACCGGCACGCACCGGCTGGAGGACTATCCGGAGGGTCGACTTCCGGACATCCCCGGGTGCTGGACCCGGGAGGGGGTACGACCGTCCTGACCACGGTGGCCGAAGACGGGCTGACCGTCGACGGCGAGCCCTTCACCGGCGAGCTCAGGCTCCCGCCCGACCCGGGCCCGTGACCGCGGCCCCGGTCGCGCACGGTGAGCGCCGGCTCGTCGTTCTCGTCCGCGAAGGGGTCTGGGGCGTACGCGACTTCGACCCCGCCTCGGCCGCCCGCCGGGCGTTCAAGGGCATCGAGGCGAGCTCGTACGATCCGCGCTGGTCGGTGCCGGGGCGCTTCACCTCGTACGGCGAGAACCGCACCGTACGCGTCGAGAACGCCGACGGCCGCGAGCGCGGGCTGGTCTCGGCGGCGAACTCGTCCTCACCCTGGCCGGACAGGAGCTGACCCTGCGGGTGAGCGTCGAGGGGACGGCTCGCTGTGGGCCGTCTTCGCCGACGCCACCAGCGGGGAGAGCAGCCACCGCTTCCGGTTCCCAGGGGTTCGGTCGGCGTTGTTGAGGGGTCCGCAAGTTGAACGCTGCACGGCCGAAAGGCGCCCTTGCGCCTTGCGGTCGCGCGGCCGAATACTCCCCCACAGCGCTTGTCAGGGGCACGGCTTGTCCGGAAACCGGACAACGGGCTCTTGGCTGCGCCTCACGGGCCCCATCCCCCACGTGGGCCCCCCGACTTCCCCTGGGAGGGAACGAAAAGTGAGGATCAAGCGCACCAACCCCCGCAGCGGTGTGGCGAGACGGACCCGGCTGATCGCCGTGGCCACCGGTTTCCTGGCCGCTGCCGCGTTCGCCGTCCCCACCGCGAACGCGAGCGACGCACAGACGTTCAGCGCCACCCAGCTCACCACGGTCGCCAAGTCGGTGCTCAAGTCCGATGTAGCGGGCACCGCCTGGGCCGTCGACCCCAAGACGAACCGCGTCGTCGTCACGGTCGACAGTACGGTCTCCAAGGCCGAGATCGCCCAGATCAAGAAGGACGCGGGCAGTAACGCCGGCGCCCTCACCGTCAAGCACACCCCGGGCACGTTCAAGAAGCTGATCACCGGCGGCGACGCCATCTACGGCGGTGGCTACCGCTGTTCGCTCGGCTTCAACGTGCACAGTGGGAGCACCTATTACTTCCTGACCGCCGGCCACTGCGGTGAGGTCGCCTCGACCTGGTACTCCAACTCCGGCCAGACCACGACGCTGGGCACGAACGTCAGCTACAGCTTCCCGACCAACGACTTCGCCCTGGTGCGCTACACGAACACCTCGGTCGCCCACCCGAGCGCGGTCGGCAGCCAGACCATCAGCAGCGCCGCCACGCCGAGCGTGGGTACGACCGTCTACCGCCGTGGGTCCACCACCGGCACGCACAGCGGCCGGGTCACCGCGCTGAACGCCACGGTCAACTACGGCAGTGGTGACGTCGTCTACGGCATGATCCAGACCACGGTCTGCGCCGAGGGCGGCGACAGCGGTGGTCCGCTGTACGGCGGATCCGTCGCCTACGGTCTGACCTCCGGCGGCAGCGGCAACTGCACCTCCGGCGGTACGACCTTCTTCCAGCCGGTCACCGAGGCGCTCAGCTACTACGGCGTGAGCGTCGGCTAGTCGTCCACCCCGGTTCCCGGTCTCCGGCCGGCAGCGGGCGAGCCCCCGTACGCACAGGGCGTACGGGGGCTCGCCCATGTTCGCGGTAGGACACGGCAATCGGCGCGGCAATCGATGCGGCAATGGGCGCGGCAATCGGCGTGGCAATCGATGCAGGAGCAACTCCCGTCCCTCGCGCCTCCGTCGGATCCGGACATCAGAGGGTCGAAATCAAGACAGGACTAGACCTCGCAGGCTGCCGAGAACTCACTCGCACTCAGTGTTTGCAACGGGAATTCACGTGGCAAGACCACGGAGCGTCAGGGTGCAGGGGGCGCACACCTGTTGCATATGCGCGTCCTGAAGTCGACCTTGTGTGCTCCCTGTGCCCCTCGGAATAGTGGACGGCGCACAGTGGGCGCGGACGTGGCATTTTGCGGTGCGCCGCCTCCGTGCCCGTACGCCTTCCGGTCGTCGAGGTCCCCACAACCTCGTTGACCGACCCCCCACAGGAGGACGTAAGTTGAAGCACCGACGCATATCCAGGCGGCGCGCAGCCGTGGCCGGAGCCGGCATCGCCGCGCTCGTCGCCGCGGGTGTCACCTTCCAGACTGCGAACGCGAGCGAGGCCCCGAAGACCGAAGCGCCCCACACCCTCTCCCTCTCGGCGGCCGGAAAGCTCGCCTCGACCCTGGGCAAGGACCTGGGCACCGACGCGGCGGGAACGTATTACGACGCGAAGGCGAAGCACCTCGTCGTCAACGTGCTCGACGAGACGGCGGCGAAGACCGTCGAGGCGGCCGGCGCCAAGGCCAGAGTCGTGCGGAACTCCCTGGCCGAGTTGACGAGCGCGCGTACGACGCTCAAGCAGGACGCGACCATCCCCGGCACCTCGTGGGCGACCGACCCGGAGACCAACAAGGTCGTCGTCACCGCGGACCGCACGGTCTCCAAGGCCGAGTGGGCCACGCTGACCAAGGTCGTCGACGGCCTCGGTCAGCGAGCCGAACTCCAGCGCACGAAGGGGGAGTACAAGCCCTTCATCGCGGGCGGCGACGCGATCACCGGCGGCGGCGGGCGCTGCTCGCTCGGCTTCAACGTGGTCAAGGGCGGCCAGCCGTACTTCATCACCGCCGGGCACTGCACCGAGTCGATCTCGACCTGGTCGGACTCCAGCGGCAGCCAGATCGGCACGAACGAGCAGTCCAGCTTCCCGGGCAACGACTTCGGCCTGGTCAAGTACACCTCGAACGCCGACCACCCGAGCGAGGTCGACCTCTACAACGGCTCCACGCAGCCCATCACCAAGGCGGGCGATGCGACCGTCGGCCAGAAGGTCACCCGCAGCGGCTCCACGACCCAGGTGCACAGCGGCACGGTCACCGGTCTGGACGCCACCGTGAACTACGGCAACGGCGACATCGTCAACGGCCTCATCCAGACCGACGTCTGCGCCGAGCCCGGCGACAGCGGCGGCTCGCTCTTCGCGGCCGACACCGCCATCGGCCTCACCTCGGGCGGCAGCGGTGACTGCACGTCCGGCGGCGAGACGTTCTTCCAGCCGGTGACCGAGGCGCTGTCGACGTTCGGCGCGCAGATCGGCTGACGCGACGACGGGCCTCACCGGTCCGGACGTACGCGGTGGTCCTGCCGCGCGAGCGGGACCTGGACGGGCGTGATCCTGAAGGACGCACCGGCCTCCACCGCGTACGGGCGCGCCCCTGAGGGGCACACCGGGCCCGGCAACGGCACGGCATGGCACGGCACGGCAACAACGCAACAACGGCGACAGCCAAGGCGGCGCGAGCGGCTCCCGTGAGACACGGCGGGGCGCTCGCGCCGTCGGCGTCGGCCCCCGGCCCCGCGCGGGCCGGCCCGGCGCGGCGCAGGCCTCGCACCCGATCGGGCCCCGATCGGGCGGCGCGGCCTGTCTCGCCCTCCTCGCCCGGAACGCCCTGGTCTCCGGCGGTGTCTGCGTCACGCCGGCCCTCGGCACCACCCGCACCACCCCGGTCACCCTCACGGTCACCGAGGAGGGCGGCACCGGCGGGGGTGACGACCCCGGTCCGTCCGGGCCGTCGGGCACGAAGACGGTCACCGGCCCCGAGAACCAGAAGCTCACCGTCACCCCGGTCAACAACCTGGCCACCGAGGACCAGACCCTGAAGATCACGGGGTCCGGCTACAACGAGGACAAGGGCATCTATGTCGCCCTGTGCGTCGACGTCGCCCTGTGCGTCGACAACGGCGACGGCGAACTGCCCACCCCGTGCATCGGTGGCGTCGACATGACCGGGACCTCGCACTCCTCGGCGTGGATCTCCTCCGATCCGCCCGACTACGGCGAGGAGCCGGCGATCCCGTACGGCGACGGCGGCACCTTCGAGATCGAGCTCACCGTCGACGCGAAGGACGAGTACACCGACTGCTTCAAGGCGACCTGCGTACTGGCCACCCGCGCCGACCACACCCTCTCCGGCGACCGTTCCCAGGACGTGAAGGTCCCGGTCAGCTTTGTCGGCCAGGACCCGGTGGACACGGACGACGGGACGGGCGGTACGGGCGGCGGCACCGGCGGCACCGGCGGTACCGGCGATTCGGGCTCGGCCTCGGCCTCCGGCGGCTCCGGAACCTCCACGAACACGGCCGGCACGTCCGCCGGCAGCCTCGCCTCCACGGGCGTCGCCGCCCTGACCCTGTCCTTTCTGGCCGCGCTGCTCACGGCGGCGGGCTGGTTCGCGTACCGACGCGGCCACCAGGACAACGGACACCCCCGCCACTTCCGGACCGGCGGACCGGCCGACGGACCGACCGACTGACGTCGATCACTCGGCCACCGGATCACTGCTCGAACGTTCGACCGTTCGGCTTCGGCCAGGAGGCGAACGGTGGCGTTTGCGCAGGTGGGGCGGGCCCGAACAGCTGTCGTACAGCAGTTCGAAAATTGGTCTATGGTGGAGGCGCGGGACTTGAACAGATGTTCGATAGCCCGGGTGAGGGTGCCCGGGTGCGACAGGTGCGGGAGGTGTGTGTGCCGGGATTCACGCATCTGCACACCGTCTCCGGGTTCTCCCCGCGCTACGGCGCCTCGCACCCGGAGCGGCTCGCCGAGCGCGCCTCCGAGCGGGGCATGGACGCCCTCGCGCTCACCGACCGGGACACCCTCGCCGGCACGGTCCGGTTCGCCAAGGCCTGCGCCGCGGCGGGCGTCCGGCCGCTGTTCGGAGCGGAGCTCATGGTGGCTTCGGCGGGGGAGCGCGAGCACGGAGGCAAGCGGCGCGCCCCGGTCCGCGGCGGTGCCTTCATCGACGAGTCGACACCCCGTGTGACCTTCCTCGCCCGGGAGGGCGCGGCCGGCTGGGCCGACCTCTGCAGAATCGTCACCGCGTCGCATACGGGGGAGGGGCAGCCGCTGCTCCCCTGGCCCGACAACCACGCCGAGGGCCTGACCGTACTGCTCGGCCCCGCCTCCGACGTCGGCCGCGCGCTCGCCGCCGGGCGCCCCGACCGGGCCGCGAGGCTGCTCGCGCCCTGGCGGGAGGTCTACGGCGACGCGCTGCGCCTCGAAGCCGTGTGGCACGGCCGCAAGGGCACCGGACCCGGCTCGCTGCGCCTGGCCGCCCGTACCGTCGGCTTCGCCGCCGAGCAGCGCGTCCGCCCGGTGCTCAGCAACGCCGTCCGGTACGCCGACCCCGGCATGGGCCCGGTCGCCGACGTCCTGGACGCCGCCCGTCGGCTCGTCCCCGTCGACCCCACCAAGGAGCTGGACTCCGGCGAGGCCTGGCTCAAGGACGCGGACGCCATGCTGGGCGCCGCCGAGCGGATCGTCGAGGCCGCGGGCTACCGCCGGGACACCGCGTACCGCCTGCTCGAACAGACCCAGGCCACCGCCGCCGAGTGTCTCGTCGACCCCGAGGACGACCTCGGCATCGGGACCGTCCACTTCCCCGAGCCGCACCTCGTCGGCGCCGGCCGCCGCACCGCGCAGCGTGTGCTGACCTCACGGGCGGCGGCGGGGATGGTGCGGCACGGCTACGCGGACCGGCGCGACTACTGGGAGCGGATGCACCGGGAGCTGGACATCATCGCCCACCACGGCTTCGCGTCCTACTTCCTGACGGTCGCTCAAGTCGTGGACGACGTACGGGATATGGGGATTCGGGTCGCGGCACGCGGCTCCGGTGCGGGCTCGCTGGTGAACCACCTCCTCGGCATCGCGCACGCCGACCCCGTCGAACACGGCCTGCTGATGGAGCGCTTCCTGTCCAAGCGGCGCGCGGTCCTGCCCGACATCGACATCGACGTGGAGTCCGCGCGCCGCATCGAGGTCTACCGCGCGATCATCGGCCGGTTCGGCACCGAGCGGGTCGCGACCGTCGCGATGCCCGAGACGTATCGCGTACGGCATGCCATCCGCGACGTGGGCGCCGCCCTCTCCATGGACCCGGCCGACATCGACCGGATCGCCAAGTCCTTCCCGCACATCCGGGCGCGTGACGCCCGCGCGGCCCTGGCCGAGCTGCCCGAACTGCGGGAACTGGCGGGCGAGTTCCGGCGGGAAGGGGGGCGGTACGGGAAGCTGTGGGAGCTGGTCGAGGCCCTCGACGCCCTGCCGCGCGGAGTCGCCATGCACCCGTGCGGGGTCCTGCTCTCCGACGCCTCGCTGCTCGCCCGTACGCCGGTCGTGCCGACCAGCGGCGAGGGGCTGCCCATGTCGCAGTTCGACAAGGAGGACGTCGAGGACCTCGGGCTGCTCAAGCTCGATGTGCTCGGCGTGCGGATGCAGTCCGCGATGGCGCACGCGGTGGCCGAGGTGGAGCGGGCGACGGGGACTTCCGTGGACCTGGACGCCGTACCGCCGGGCGACCCGGCGACGTACCGGCTCATCCGGTCCGCCGAGACGCTGGGCTGCTTCCAGATCGAGTCGCCGGGGCAGCGGGACCTGGTGGGGCGGTTGCAACCCGCCACCTTCCATGACCTGGTGGTCGACATCTCCCTCTTCCGGCCCGGACCGGTCGCCGCCGACATGGTGCGGCCGTTCATCGAGGCGCGGCACGGGCGGGCGCCGGTCCGCTGTCCGCACCCGGACCTGGAGGGGCCGCTGAAGGAGACGTACGGGGTCGTGGTCTTCCACGAGCAGATCATCGACATCGTGGACATCATGACCGGCTGCGGGCGCGCCGAGGCGGACCGGGTGCGGCGGGGGCTGTCCGATCCCGAGTCGCAGGGGCGGATCCGCTTCTGGTTCGCCCAGCACGCGGCCGTGCGCGGGTACGACGCGGAGACGATCCAGCGCACCTGGGAGATCGTCGAGGCCTTCGGTTCGTACGGCTTCTGCAAGGCGCACGCGGTCGCCTTCGCCGTACCGACGTACCAGTCGGCGTGGCTGAAGGCCCATCACCCGGCCGCGTTCTACGCCGGTCTGCTCACGCACGACCCCGGGATGTACCCGAAACGGCTGCTGCTCGCGGACGCGCGGCGGCGCGGGGTGCCGGTCCTGCCGTTGGACGTGAACCGGTCGGCGGTCGCCCACCGTATCGAACTGGTGTCTGAATCCGGCGACCCTTCCGGTGGTTCTTCCGGCGGTCCTTCCGGTGGTTCTCCCGGCCGATGGGGTGTGCGGCTGGCCCTCTCCGACGTGCACGGCATCAGCGAGGCCGAGGCGGCACGGATCGCGGACGGGCAGCCGTACGCCTCGCTGCTCGACTTCTGGGAGCGGGCCCGGCCGAGCCGGCCGCTCGCCCAGCGGCTCGCGCAGGTCGGCGCGCTGGACGCGTTCGGCGCCAACCGCCGTGATCTGCAACTGCACCTGACCGAGCTGCACCGGGGCGCGCGAGGCGGGGGCGGGGGCCAGCTCCCGCTGACCGGAGGGCGCGGGACCGCGTCCGCGGGGCTGCCCGACCTCTCGTCGGCGGAGCGGCTCAGCGCCGAACTGGGCGTGCTCTCCATGGACGCCTCGCGCCATCTGATGGACGACCACCGGGAGTTCCTCGACGAACTGCGCGTGGTGTCGGCGCGTCGGCTGCGCGAGGCGAGGCACGGCGAGACGGTCCTGGTCGCGGGCGCCAAGGCGGCCACCCAGACCCCGCCCGTCCGCTCCGGCAAGCGGGTCATCTTCACCACCCTGGACGACGGCACGGGCCTGGTCGACCTCGCCTTCTTCGACGACTCCCACGACGCCTGCGCGCACACCGTCTTCCACTCCTGGCTGCTGCTCGTCCGTGGGGTCGTACAGCGGCGCGGGCCACGCAGCCTCAGCGTGGTGGGCGCCGCCGCCTGGAACCTCGCCGAGCTGGTCGAGCTGCGCGCCGAGGGCGGCCTCGACGTGGTGGCGGCGCGACTGGCGGAGCCCGTACCGGCGGCGGAGAGGTCCGGTGACGACGATCCGGCCGAGGGCGGGAAGATCCGCATGCCCACGGGGTACGAGATGCACCCCTGGGCCGATCTGCGTCCCGCGGGCGAAGGCCCGGCGGGTGGAAAGAAGTTGTGGCACCAGAGTCCGGGGAGTGCGGGATGACCATCCTCTGTATACGTTTCCAGCTGCCGCCGATGTACGAGGCCGCCCTGCCGGGGCTCCTCGGGCTGCTCGAGGAGTTCACGCCGGTGGTGGAGGCGCTGCCGCCCGACGGGGCACTGGTGGATCTGCGGGGCGCCGAGCGGTACTTCGGGCGGGGGACCGTGGAGTTCGCCTCGCTGATCCGGGTGCGGGCGCTCGCGCACTACGGGATCGACTGCGCGATCGGCGCCGGGCCGGGGCCCATGCTCGCGCGGATGGCCCTGCGGGACGCCGTACCCGGGGTGACCCGCGTGGTGCCCGAAGAGCCGGACGCCGTCGCGGAGTTCCTGGCGGAGCGGCCCGTCGTCGCGCTGCCCGGCGTCGGCCACGCCACCGCCCGCACCCTGTGCGAGTACGGGCTCGACACCCTCGGCAAGGTCGCCGCCGCGCCCCTGTCCACGCTGCAACGCCTCACCGGTGCCCGCACCGGCCGCGAGCTGCGCGAGAAGGCGTCCGGCATCGACCGCGGCCGGGTCGTGCCGAACGCCGTATCGCGCTCCCTCACCGCCGAACGCCCCTTCCCGCGCGACGAGGTGGACCCGTCCCGGCACCGCCGCGCCCTGCTCTCGGTCACCGAGGAGCTGGGCACCCGGCTGCGCACCCTGGAACAGGTCTGCCGCACGCTCACCCTCACCGTGCGCTACGCCGACCGGTCCTCGACGACCCGCAGCCGTACGCTCGCCGAGCCGACCGCGCACTCCGCGGCGCTCACCGCGACGGCGTACCGCATGTACGAGGCGCTCGGCCTCCAGCGGGCCCGGGTCCGCGCGATCGCCCTGCGTGCCGAGGGGCTGAGCCCCGCCGAGGACGCCGCCCATCAGCTCACCTTCGACCCGGTCGACGAGAAGGTCCGCCGGATCGAAGAGGTCGCGGACCGGGCGCGGGCGAAGTTCGGCCCGCGCGCGATCGTGCCGGGGGCGCTGGCCGCCTGAGCCGTCCGCCGAGGATTCAGCCGAGAATTCAGTTGGCCCACGGCGGCACGATCCGGCTGCCGTCGGCCAGCTCCGCCTCGAGGCCGATGGACGTGGTGACCCAGGAGACCGCGGTCCGATCGGTCGGGTTCTCGACGCCCAGGGTCGCGCCGGGATTGATGATCACCGTGTCGCCGGCGGTGATCCGCTCGGTGCGCCCGTCGAGGGTGATCACCAGTTCGCCGGACAGCAGATGGAAGATCTCCTCACGGTTGACGGTGTGCACGGGGGCCTTCGTCCCCGCGGGAATCTCGCCCCGCCAGGCGCACAGCTCCTTGCTGCCGCTGAGCGGAGTGGCGTACGAGACGAAACGGGCGCCGTGGATCTCGTGGACCACGGCCTCGGACGGGCGGACGACGGGCATGGAGACCTCCATAAGTAGTCAAGCGGATTGACCATATAGTCAAGCTGCTTGACCAATATGTCAAGGGTGTTTCAATGCCCCCGTGCAGAACTCCGAAGCCATGGCCTTCTCCGCCGCCCTGCTCGCCGCCGCGGGTGAGCTGACACAACGCATTCACGACGGCGTGGTCGCCCGCGGCTTCGAGGGGTTGCGGCCCGCGCACGGCTTCGCCTTCTCGCGGCTCGCCCCCGGCGGGGCGACGGTCACCGACCTCGCCGCCCACCTGGGGGTCACCAAGCAGGCGGCGAGCCAGCTCGTCGACGAGATGGTGCGCAAGGGGTACGTCGAGCGGCGGCCGCACCCCGGTGACGCCCGGGCCCGCCTCGTCGTGCTGACCGAGCGCGGCTGGGCCTGTACGCGGGCCGCGGAAGAGGCGGCGGCGGAGGCCGTGCGGCCATGGGTCGAGCTGCTCGGCGAGGGGGAAGTCGGCCTTCTGCGGGCGCGGTTGTCGCGCATCGCGCCCTCCGGCCCCATCAGGCCCACCTGGTGACGCGGTACCGGCCGCGCCGGTTACCACTGGAAGTTTTTACTGACGCGTAACTTCACACTTGCACTACTCGTCCGTAACTTGACGAGTGAACAGCATCCTCGTGATCCGGATCACAGGGCGTAAGGCCGTCGCAACTCCCTTGAGCCGCAAGGAGATCACTCGATGCTGCCCTGGAAACGAGTTCTCAGACCTCTGACCGCGCTGCTGCTGACCGTCGCGGTCGCCCTCGTCCCCGCCGCCACCGCCCACGCCGACTCCGCCCCGAGCAGCGGCTGGAACGACTACTCCTGCAAGCCGTCCGCCGCCCATCCCCGCCCCGTCGTCCTCGTCCACGGAACCCTCGGGAACTCCGTCGACAACTGGCTGGGCCTCGCGCCCTACCTGGAGCACCGCGGCTACTGCGTCTTCTCGCTCGACTACGGCCAGCTGTCGGGTGTTCCCTTCTTCCACGGCCTCGGCCCCATCGACAAGTCGGCCGAACAGCTCCAGGTCTTCGTGGACAAGGTGCTCACCGCGACCGGCGCCACCAAGGCGGACCTCGTCGGCCACTCGCAGGGCGGCATGATGCCCCGCTACTACCTCAAGTTCCTCGGCGGAGCCGGCAAGGTGAACGCCCTCGTCGGCATCGCACCCAACAACCACGGCACCACCCTGTCCGGCCTCACCAACCTGCTGCCGTACTTCCCCGGCGCCGAGGACCTGCTCTCCACGGCCACACCCGGGCTCGCCGACCAGGTCGTAGGTTCCGCGTTCATGGCCAAACTCAACGCGGGCGGCGACACCGTGGCGGGCGTCCACTACACGGTCATCGCCACCCAGTACGACGAGGTGGTCACCCCGTACCGGACGGCGTTCCTGAGCGGTTCCGACGTCCACAACGTCCTGTTGCAGGACCTGTGCCCACTCGACCTCTCGGAGCACGTGGCGATCGGACTGATCGACCGGATCGCGTTCCACGAGGTGACGAACGCGCTCGACCCGGCGCACGCCACCAGGACCACCTGCGCGTCCGTGTTCAGCTGATCCCCCTTCCGGCCCCCCTCCGCGGTCGGGCCGGAGATCGCCGCCGGGGCCTGTCCGGCCTGAGCCGCCGGACAGGCCCCGGAGTCCTCAGCGGTGGTGCCGGCCGCCGCTCGTCGCACGGCGGCGGACCGAGGCGAACAGGGCGGCGGCGCCGAACGCCAGCGCCGCCGCCCCGCCGATCGCGAGGTACGGGGCGCTGCCGTCGCCACCGGTCTCGGCGAGGTTCTCCGCGGCACCGGCGGCGGCCGGTTCGTCGGCGCTCTTCGCCGGGCTCTTCGCCGCGCTCCCGGTCGTCCGCGCGGCGCCGCCGGCGGCGGTGGGCTTCGCCGACGTACTCGCGTCGGAGTCGCCGTGGCCGTGGTGCTCGACGGTCGACTTGTCGGCACCGTTCTCGATCTGCCGGTCGGAGGGCGCGGAGGCGGTCGGCGCGGGCGAGGAGCCGCTCGCCGTACCGCCGCTGCCACGGTCGCCGCCGCCGTTGCTCGCGCCGTACGTGACGTCCGAGCAGGAGTAGAAGGCCTCCGGGCTGTCCGAGCGCTGCCAGACCGCGTACAGGAGCTGCTTGCCGGAGCGCTGCGGGAGGGTGCCGGAGAACGTGTAGAAGCCGCCCGACGCGGCCGGGTCGGTGGCCGTCGCCACCGGGTGGCCGAGGTCCAGGTCGTCCCAGGCGAGCGGCTTGGACGGGTCGTAACCGGCCTTCGTGATGTACACCTTGAAGGTGCCCTTGTGCGGGGCGGTCACCCGGTACTTGAAGGTGTACGACCCGCCGCTGACGCCGGTCGCGGGCCAGTCGGCGCGGGGCAGGTCGAGCCCCTTGAACTCGTCGTTGTCCGCGCTGCACAGCCTGCCGTCCGGGATCAGCCGCTGATGCCGCCCGTTCGCGTCACCGATCCGGATGCCGTTCCAGTCGTACAGCGCCTGTGTGCCGCCGGCCGCGACCGCCGCCCCGCACGCCGCCGACCCGGGGCTCTCGGGACCCTCCGCGTAGCACTGGGACACCCGGCTGACCGGGTCGCCCATCGAGCCGTGCGCGGACGCGGGCGCGGCGGCGAGCGCGGTCAGGGCGAGCGGGGCGGCACCGGCGGCGGCGACGGCGGCCGCCTTGCGGCGAGCAGACATGGCGGAGCTCCTCGAAACGGTCCCGGGGGCGTGGGGCGATCAGGTGGTTGATCAGCAAGCTATCCCCAAGAAACCGTGAAATCGCCTGCTGGAGGCGGGTGATGGAGATCCTTATGGCCCCGTTAAGGGAGTGCTGAGGCTCCGCTCAGGTAAGTACCGTGTCGGCCATGACAGATGCCTGGAACGACGCCGAGACACGGCCCGCCGTCGCCGCCGACGTGGACGCCGTGAAGGCCGTGACCGATGCCGCGTACCACCACTACGTCGAACGCATCGGGCGCGTGCCGCAGCCCATGGAGGCGGACCACGCGGCGAACGTGGCCGCGGGGCGGGTGTTCGTCCTGGGCGAGCCGGTGACGGGCCTCGTGGTGATCGAGGCGTTCGAGGACCATCTCTTCCTCGACAGCATCGCCGTCCGCCCCGACGCCCATGGGCAGGGCGTGGGGCGACGGCTGCTCGCCTTCGTGGACGCACGCGCGCGTGCGCTCGGGCTCGACGAGGTCAGGCTCTACACGAACGCCAAGATGTGGGAGAACCAGAAGATCTACCCGAAGTACGGATACGAGTTCGTGGAGCGCCGGGTGGACGGGCCGTACGACCGGATCCATTACCGCAAGCGGCTCGCCTGACGTTCCCCCGACCGCAAGCGGTGGCCGGCGGACGGCCCGGCTCAGCCGTCCGGCCACCAGGTGCGTGCGATGTCCTTTCGGACCTCCGGGCGCTCGGCGGGGCGTTCCTCGGCCTCCTCCCGCACCCGGCGGGAGACAGACTTCCTCAGGGGCTTCTGCAAGGTCACACGGCGCATGGCTGCCTCCTTGTGCCTACCGGGTTCCGCGATGTTCACGGAGGTAGACCCTTTCCGGGAGCGTTCCTCATCGGACGCGGTCTGTCAGTGGCGGTTCTCACGATCGACTGTCAGTGGCGGGTGCCACTCTTGGCGGCATGACCATTAACGGGGGCCCCGAAACCTCGGCGATCTCGGCGGACGTGGATTGGGACGCCGAGTCCGCCACGTTCGACGACGAGCCGGACCACGGGCTGCGCGACGCGGTGGTGCGGGAGGCCTGGGCGGCCCGGCTGCGGGACTGGCTGCCGGGCAAGGCCTGCGACGTGCTGGATCTGGGCTGCGGCACCGGCAGTCTGTCGCTCCTCGCGGCCGAGCGGGGGCACCGGGTGACGGGCGTGGATCTGTCCCCGGCCATGGTCGGCCTGGCCCGCGCCAAGACGGCCGGACGTGACGCGGCGTTCCTGGTCGGTGACGCGGCGGCGCCACCGGTCGGCGAGCAGCGGTTCGACGTCGTGCTCGTCCGCCATGTGCTGTGGACGCTGCCCGACCCGGGCCGCGCCCTGCGGCGGTGGTGCGGACTGCTGAGGCCCGGCGGGCGGCTGGTGCTGGTCGAGGGGGTGTGGGGGACGGTGAGTCCGGTCGGCCTGTCCGCCGACCGGCTGACCGGGCTGCTCGCTCCCCTCGCGAAGAGCGTGCGCGTGGAGCGGCTCTCGGACGATTCCCGGCTGTGGGGCAAAGAGGTGGCCGACGAGAGATACGCGGTGGTGGCCACCCCTTGACCGCCCGGGCTCAGGCCAGCAGCGCCTCGAAGTCGCCCTCCCGGGCGAGGCGTTCGAGCGTGTCGAGGGCGTTCTCGGCGGCGGCCGCGGCCCGCGGGTCCGACACCGCCAGACCGCTCGCGGCGAACTCGTCCTCGTCGAGACGGAGCACGGCCGTGCCGTCGGCGGAGCGCCACAGGTCCAGGTCGAGATCCTCGACGACGAGTTCGGTGCCCACGAGCGTGGCCGGGCGGGTGATGTCGCAGTACCAGCCCTTCAGGGTGCCCCGGCCGTCACGGACCTCCTTCACCGCGTACCAGCGGTCACGCCAGTAGTACTCGGTGAAGACATCACCCGGCTCGAAGCGTACGAAGCCGAAGTCGCGGACACCGTCACCCGCCCAGGGGGCGCGTACGGCCACCCGGGTGCCGTCGTCATGGAGCAGCTCGGCGGGGTAACGGATCTTCGTCCGGCCGGACTTGACCAGCACGACCTCCACCTGGCCGACTGCCTCAGCCGAGTTCGCGGACATAGCGCACCTCCGTCGCACAGATCTCGTAGCCGAACCACTTGTTGATCGCCAGCATCGGCTCGTTGCCGGCGTCGTTGCCCGTGAACGCCTCGGTGAAGCCGGCGGCGCGGGCCCGGTGCAGCGAGTCGTTCTTGGCGAGCTTGGCGAGGCCGCGGCCGCGGAAGGCGCGGGCGGTGCCCGTCATACCGGTGTGGTAGCGGGTGGCGCCGTCGGTACGGGCCGCGCTGAACGCCGCGGGGCGGCCGTCGACGAGGGCGACCGAGGTCAGCTCGTGGCTGAGGAGGGGATGCCGCCAGGTCTCCTCCAGCCAGGCCTCGTAGTCCGTGAACTCGTGATCGACGTCGCCCGGTTCGTCCCCGCTCGTCTCCGCGTCGAGTTCGAACAGCGGGCGCGGGTCGTCGGCGAAGTCCGCGGCGGTGCGCAGTTCCACGCCGGGGGGCGGGGACTGGAGCGGGGGGAGGGTGCCGTGCGCCAGGTCGAGGCGGAGGAAGTGGCCGGAGCGACTGGCGCGATAGCCCCGCCGCTCGGCGAACGCCCGGTTCGCGGGCTCGTCCAGCACCCATGCGAACAGCTTCGTCGCGCCCAGGGCGCGGAGGCGTTCCTCGGCTGTGCGTACCAGCAGGGAGCCCGCGCCGCCGCCCAGCCGCTCGGGGTGCACATAGACGTTGAGGTACGCCTGTCCGGGCTCGGGGCTGTCGTGCACCAGGCCGACCTGGGCCGTGCCGACGAGCTCACCGTCCGCCTCGGCCAGCAGGGGCTGGTAGTGGGCGTCGGGGTGCGTGTGCCGCCGGTCGTAGGCGATGGACTCGGGGGTGACGATGAAGAAGGGGAGGGCCAGGCGCCGGATGTGGGCGAAGCCCTCGGCGTCTGGCCGGCTGTCCTGGCGCAGCTCGCGAACGATCAAGGTCATGGGCTCGCACGCTACGCGGGGACCACGGGCGGGGGCCTCCGATTTTCCGGGGGCGCGGGACGAGCGCTCCGCGCCGGGCGGCCGGTGCGGGACAATCACTCGGTGACCTTGAAGATCGTCATCGAAGCAGGCGGCGCGCCCTACGAACAGGTACGTGCCCAGATCGCCGAGCAGGCGCGTTCGGGGGAGCTGCCGGTGGGATACCGGCTGCCGACCGTGCGGGGGCTGGCCGAGTCGCTCGGCCTCGCGGCCAACACGGTCGCCAAGGCGTACCGGGCGCTGGAGTCGGACGGGGTGATCGAGACGCGGGGGCGCAACGGAACGTTCGTCGCCGCAGCGGGCTCGGCCGCGGAACGGGAGGCGGCGTCGGCGGCGCAGGCGTACGCCGAGCGCGTTCGGCGGCTCGGGTTGAGCGAGGGGGACGCGTCGGCGGCCGTACGCGACGCCTTGCGGGCGGCCTACGGAGACTGACGTCCGTGGCCGGGACGGGCCCGGGACGGGCCGCGCTCATTCGTCACCGCCCGGAGTACGGGTGACCGTCAGGCCCGTCGCCTTCGCCACCCGGGCGAACACCGCCGCGTCCTCGACCGCCGCCGCATGCGGGTCGTTGTTGAAGTACGCGTAGACCTCGTGATCGTCGGGCCAGGTCTCGGCGATGCGCCGCGCCCAGGTCACCAGGGCCTGGCGGCCGTAGCGCGGCCACCTGCGGGCGCGGCCCTCGTGGAAGCGGACGTACCCCCAGTCGGCGGTGCGCCACAGCGGGGTGGCGGGCCGGGACAGGACATCGGCCCAGCACAGGGCGGCGCCCCGCGCTTCGAGCACCTCGCGCACCGCCGGTGCCCACCAGGAGTCGTGGCGCGGTTCGACCGCGATCCGGGTGCCGGACGGGAAACAGGCGAGACAGGCGTCCAGCAGACCGGGGTCGGCACGCAGCGTGGGCGGAAGCTGGACAAGTACCGGGCCCAGGCGGTCGCCGAGGCCGGCGGCGTGGGTCATCAGGCGGTGGACCGGCTCCTCGGGGTCCCGCAGCCGCTTGATGTGGGTCAGATACCGGCTCGCCTTCACGGCGACCACGAAGTCCGGCGGGGTGCGCTCCCGCCAGGTCTCGAAGGTGCCCCGCGACGGCAGCCGGTAGAAGGCGTTGTTGATCTCGACCGTGGCGAAACGGGTCGCGTACTCCTCCAGCCAGAGCCGCGTGGGACACCCGGGCGGGTACAAGGCGCCCAGCCAGTCCTTGTACTGCCACCCCGAGGTGCCGACGAACAGGGTCATACGTCCATCAAAGCACCGCCCGAGGTGGCCGGGCGCCTACAGGTAGAGCCCCGCGTCCGCCCCCTCCCGCGGCTCCGGCAGCGAGGTCGGGGACGTGCCCCGGCGCAGTGCGTACAGCTCCGCCAGGGTCGCACCCTCGCGGCCCACCCCCTCCTCCGTGCCGAGCCAGTTCACCGCCTCGCGGCGGGTCAGCGGGCCCACCTCGATGCGGGCCAGGCAGCGGCCGGGGCGGACGACCGCCGGGTGGAGGCGTTCCAGGTCCTCGTTGGTCGTGACGCCCACCAGGACGTTGCGCCCCTGGCCCAGCAGGCCGTCGGTGAGGTTCAGCAGCCGCGACAGCGCCTGGCCCGCCGTGTGTTTCGCCTCGCCCCGGATCAGCTCGTCGCAGTCCTCGAGGAGCAGCAGCCGCCAGCGGCCCTTGCCCGTCCCGTCCTCCTCGCCGATCGCGATGTCCATCAGATAGCCGACGTCCGAGAACAGCCGCTCGGGGTCGAGGACGCAGTCCACCTGGCACCAGTCCCGCCAGGAGCGGGCGAGGGTGCGCAGCGCCGACGTCTTCCCGGTGCCCGGCGGTCCGTGGAGCAGCAGCAGCCGGCCCGCGATGTCCTCCGGGGTGGTCTTCATCAGACGGTCCATCGCGTCCGCGACGGGCGTCGTGTAGTTGGGGCGGACCTCCTCCCACGTGCCCGCCGAGATCTGGCGCGTCGTACGGTGCGGGCCGCGCCTCGGGGACACGTACCAGAACCCCATCGTCACGTTCTCCGGCTGCGGCTCCGGCTCGTCCGCCGCGCCGTCCGTCGCCTGCCCGAGCACCTTCTCCGCCAGCTCGGCGCTGGTCGCGGTGACCGTGACGTCGGCGCCCCGGTTCCAGCGGGACACCAGGAGCGTCCAGCCGTCACCCTCCGCCAGCGTCGCGCTGCGGTCGTCGTCGCGCGCCGAACGCAGCACCCGGGCGCCCGGCGGCAGCAGCGTCGCCCCGGTGCGCACCCGGTCGATGTTCGCCGCGTGCGAGTGCGGCTGCTCGCCCGTCGCGAAGCGGCCGAGGAACAGCGCGTCGACGACATCGGACGGGGAGTCGCTGTCGTCGACGTTGAGCCGGATCGGCAGAGCGTCGTGTGGGTTCGCAGACATGTCGCCATGATCTGTCACGGGCGCGCCCCGTGCACCCGGTTTCCGCAGCGCCCCAGGTGTGTCGCGGGTACCCCGTGCCCGCGGAGCGCGTGCCGTGCTCCCGGTGCGTCTCCTTCGTCCTGTTACCGGGCTGTGCGCCGACGAGCCCTGTCCCACGGCCGATTCCCGCCGATACTGTTGCCCATGATGGGACGTCATGGGTGGAATTCGGGGGCACGGCGGTGGCGCCTCACCGCACTGCTCGGCGTGGGTGTGGCCGCTCTGGCCCTGGTGGTGACCCTGATCAACACGCTGCCCTCGGGCGGCGGCAGCACCGAGGGCACCTCCCGGGACGGCGACAAGGTGCACGGCACGCCCGCCGTCCCGCCCAAGAACACCGGACCGGAAGTGGGCTGGGGCTTCACCCACACCCAGTTCAGCGCCGACGAGGGCAGCGGCGACGCCACCCAGCGCGTCGAGGGGCTGCTCGCGCAGCGGGCGGTGCCCCAGATCCAGCACATCATGGGCTGGGGGGCCGGCAACCCCGAGCCCGTCAAGGGGCGTTACGACTTCGCGGAGATGGACCGCCGCATCGACTTCATCCGCGAGTCCGGCGGCACGCCGGTGGTCACCCTGTGCTGCGCCCCGGACTGGATGAAGGGCGGCAAGTCCGGTGCGGACAACACCGACTGGAGCCGGTCCGCCCTGGAGACCGCACCGGATCCCGACCACTACAAGGACTTCGCGGCGCTCGCCGTGACGGTCGCCAAGCGCTATCCGGACGTACGCCACTTCATCGTCTGGAACGAGTTCAAGGGCTTCTGGAACGACTCCAGGGCCCGCTGGGACTACGAGGGCTACACCGAGCTGTACAACCTGGTCTACAAGGCCCTGAAGAAGGTCGACGAGAAGAACATGGTGGGCGGGCCCTACCTGGTCATGGACAGCGTCGACCCGCGCCAGCAGGAGAACGCCTCGACGGCCGTGAAGGGCCCGTGGGGTGCCATGGACCAGCGCGTCCTCGACGCCTTCGACTACTGGAACAGGAACAAGGCCGGCGCCGACTTCGTCGTCGTGGACGGCTCCAGCTACACCAAGGACGACGACCTCCTGCCGAACGAGTTCGCGGCCACGGACAAGCTCACGGCCGTCGGCGAGTGGGTGCGTGCGCGGACCCGCGGCCTGCCGCTGTGGTGGGCCGAGTACTACGTCGAGCCCGCCGACGGCAACGACGACCGCACGGGCTGGTCCGAGACCCGGCGCGTCGCCGTCCAGGCCACCGGAATGATCGCGATGGCCAGGGGCGGTGCCTCCTCCGGCTTCTACTGGAACCCGGAGGAGGAGCGGGGCTCCGACTGCGCGGGTTGCCTGTGGACCCCGACCTCCGGCGGCGACGGCGGCACGAAACTGCCCATGTACGACCTGGTCTCGCGGTTCGGCAAGGAGTTCCCGCCGGGGACGACGTACGAAACGGTGCCGGTCGCCAAGGACGACGTGCCCAATGTCCGCGTCCTCGCCGACGACAAGGCCGTCCTCGTGGTCAACACCCTCGACCGGGCGATCAGCGCGAAGGTCGACGGAAAGCGGTTCGAGTTGCCGGCGTACGGGGTGAAGTGGCTGCGGCGCTGAGCCACTTCACCCCGTGATCCGCCGCCCTGCCGCCCGGTCAGGAACCGGGGCATGAACCGCTGGACGGGCTACTTCATGGTCATGAACCGCTGCACGAGTGACGCCAGCAGCACGGCGAGCAGCGGTAGCGAGAACCAGAAGCTGCTCTGGAGCCATTGCAGCTGCCGTACGCCCGGCCGCACCGCGACCCGTACGACCTCGCGCGCGGTCAGCATCAGCACCAGCGCCACGGCCGCCAGGCCGCCGACGACGGACCACGGAGTCCAGGTCACCTGCGGTCCGATCGGCCCCGGATCGGGCTTCGGGACCTTGCCCGCCGGCTGCTTGCGCAGCGTGTACATGGTCACGTCGTCGTTGACGAGGACCTTCTTCAGTTCCTGCCGGTCGTCCAGGTTGCGGACGAGCCGGGATTCCCAGGTCGTGGAATAGCCCACGTCCAGCTGAAGGTAGGTGACCTGGCTGCGGTTGATCATCAGATACGAGTTCGGGCCCGCGTCCTTGAGCGACTTGACCAGACCCGACACGAGGACCGGATCGCTGGGCGCGAGCGTCGGCACGTACTCCACCTTCTCCATGTCCCGGGCGCCCCACGGCATCGCGGGCGTCACATTGTCGACGGTGTCGTTGCTGAGCCACAGCAGCCGCACGCTCGGCTTGTCGTGCTCGTACACGTAGTTCATGGCCGCGACCTCGCCGGGGCGGATCCGCTCGAACGGCTCGTTGCCCCAGCGGGCCACCAGGAAGCCGCCCATGAGCAGCAGGCCCGCCAGCAGGGCCGCGACCGGAGCGAGGCTCACCCGGTCCTTGTCCCGTTCCTCGGCCGTGACGCCGGTGCGCGGGAACAGGGCGAGCCCGGCGAGCAGGGCCGCGCCCGGCAGGGCGAACATGAAGACGCGCAGCGCCATTTCGCCGCCGTACGACTGCATGCCGAAGCCCAGGAACGGCACGAAGGTCAGCACCAGCAGCGAGCGCTCCCGGTACTTGTGGTCGCGCCGCCGCCACCAGCCCCAGCAGGCCAGGGCCAGCACGCCGCCGGCGAGCAGCACGCGGGTGTAGAGGACGAGTTTGTGGGTGGAACTGCCGCCCTGGATACGTCCGGAGACGGAGGTCGACACATTGCTGCCGACGCCGCCGACCCCGCCGAAGAGGTCGTCGAAGTGCCCGGACCAGTACGGCTCGGCCATGAAGCCTATCCAGACGGCGACGACGACCGCGAACAGGATGGGCAGACCGCGCAGCTCGGAGCGGCCCACCAGGACCAGCACCGCCAGCACGCCCAGCATCACGAACGGTGTGAGCTGGTGGGCCGGGACGGTCGCGGCGAACAGGCCGATCAGGACCATCAGCAGAACCGCCTGCTGACGCCGGCCGGCGGGTTCGACCTCCGCCTCGCCGGGACGCCGTGTGCTCCACAGCACGCGCGGCGCCCGGAACCACACCAGCAGGATGGCCACGAAGGCCAGGTAGAGCAGATAGGTGAAGCCCTGCGGCGAGAAGTAGTCCTGGCCGACCCAGCCGCTGAGCACGAAGATCCAGATGCCGGTCCACTTGGCGCGCCAGCCCGCCCGCAGCGAGCGTACGAGCAGGAACAGCGGTGCCAGATAGAGGAGTTGGACGGTCATCGGCCACCAGCGGATGACCTCGGTGAGATCGGTGACCCCGCAGGCCTTGGCGACGAACGCGGCCACCGCGAAGAAGCCGGGCCAGCTCCAGCGCGCGTCCAGGTCGGGCACGGCCGACCCGGTCCGGTCGATGTAGTCGAGGAACCCGAGGTGCTGCCAGGCCGTCGCGAACCGCGGCTCGGTCTCGATCACCGCGGGCAGCGCGTGCAGCGACACCACGGTGGCGAGCAGGGTGAACAGCAGCAGCCCCTGGTGCTCGCGGGTCCGCCAGAGCAGCGAGGCGAAGACCACGACCAGCAGCGCGGCACCGACGAGGGTCGGCATCGGCAGGACCGAGATCAGTCCGAGGCCGCCCATCCGGTCGAGCGCGGCTTCGTCGAGGCCCAGCGCGGGCACCCAGTACAGCAGCAGCGCCGAGACCAGCAGACAGCCCAGGACGACCCCGGGACGGGACGGCCGCAGCCGGTCCCGCAGGGACAGGGGAGTGTCCGGCGGCGCTCCCGGAGACGGAGCCTCCGGCTCCCGTACGGCCCCCGACTCCCCTACGGACGCCCGCGCCTGTACGGCCTCCCCCGTGAACGGCGCGTCCACCTCGGGCACCTCGGCGGGCCCGAGCGACGCCTCGGAGCCCGGCTCCCGTTCCTCCACGGGCAGGCCCACGTGCGGCTCGGGCTCCCTGGCCGACTGCACCCGCAGGGCCCAGGTCGGCCGGCGGTCCGGCCGGACCGCGGGCGACCCGGTGGGCGGTGTGCCCGGGCCCGGACGCACATCCGGCCGGCGTTCCAGGTGGTCGAAGTCGACGTGGAGGCCGAGCGCCAGGGTGTCGGCGTCCAGTTTCCTCGCCCAGGAAGGACCACTCCCCGCCCCGGCGGCCTCGCGCGCCCCCAGATCGGCGAGGTCGCCGTCCGGCGCCGCGTCCTCGGGCACGGCGGGCGACGGCGCGGTCCGCACGATCTTGAACAGCTTGGGCGCGGCGATCGCCACGATCACGGCGAGGCTGGAGATCTCCGCGACGCCCGCGCCGGTCAGGCCCATACGGGGGAGCAGGATCAGCGTCAGCCCGAGCACCAGGACGCACAGCAGGCCCTGGAGATAGGCGAGTCCGGAGGTGCGGCTCTGGGCGCGCAGGACCGCGAAGTACGTCTCCATGACGACGCGCAGCAGCGCTCCGACGGCGAACCAGCGCAGCAGCGGGGTCGCCGCGTGTGCGTAGCCCTCACCGAAGACGCGCAGGATGAACGGCGCCCCGACGAACAGGATCCCGCACACCGGCAGCATGAGGCGGGCCATCCGCCTGAGCGCCGCCCGGGTGTTCGCGGCGAGCCGCGCCGGGTCGTGCGAGCCCTCGACGGTGAGCGAGGCGCCCATGTTGATGGCCAGCAGGTTGACCGTTCCGCCGATGGTCGTGGTGATGTAGAAGTACGCGTTGTTCTCGGAGCTGACCTGCGAGGCGACGATCACGGGTACGAGGTAGACCACCGCGAGCGAGAACAGCGAGCCGGTGTAGTCGCCGGCCAGGAACCGTCCGACCTCCTTGAGTGTCGGCGGCCGCGTGTGGTCCTTGGTCGCCTTCACATGCCGGGGCACCAGGCGCCGGAAGACCAGCCAGCCCAGTGGCACCACGGACGTGGCGATCGCCGCGACCCAGGACACGAAGACGCCGCTGGCCGGGATCGCCACCGCGAAGGCGACGAGCAGGGCCAGCTTCACCGCGGAGAACACGGTGTTGCCCACGGGCACCCACAGCGCGCTGCGCAGCCCGGTCAGCACCCCGTCCTGAAGGGTCAGCAGCGACCAGGCGACGACCGCGACGATGAAGCCGAGCCCGTTGAGCGGTCCGTGCAGGAAGCGGTACGAGGGCCCCCATGCGTTGAGCGTCAGCAGGAAGACCACCGCGGCGAGTGCGACGACGACCGAGCTGCCCGCGTACGTACGGAAGATGAGGCGGCCGGTGGCGCGTCCGGAGACCGGGATGAAGCGGGCGAGCGCGCCCGTGAGTGTCACCGCGGTCAGGCCCGCGAGGAGCTTCATCGCGGCGATCGCCGCGGAGCCCTGGCCCACCGCCGACTCGTCGTAGTACCGGGCCGCGGCCAGCCAGAAGCCCAGGCCGAGCACCGCGGAGATACCGGTGTTGAGCATCAGGGCGTAGGCGTTGCGGAACAGTTGGCTGCCGCCGCCCGCGCCCTTGCCCCGGCCGGGCAGGCGAAGGCGGCGGCCGGACTGCTGCGCGGCCGCCTCGGTGGTGGGTGTCTCGGCCTGGGTGGTGGTCGTGTCAGACACGGGAACGGATGGCCTTCCGGCGGACCTGTCGTGCTCTGCGGACCATGGCATACCCCTTGGTGAGGGCGCGGTCCCTGGCGAAGTCGAGGGCGATCGCACGGCCCTCGACGAGCCGCGTGAACTCCTCGACACCGGTACTGCGGCGCACGGTGACGCGCCGCAGGGCGTACGGGCCCTGGCGGCGGCGTGCCAGCGCGTTGCCGACGGCGAGCGACTGAGCGAAACCCGCCTCGCGCACCGCCTCGCGCACCCGGCGGCTGGAGTAGCCGTAGGGGTACGCGAACGACACCGGGCGGGCGCCCAGTTCGTCGGCGACGATCTCCTTGCAGCGCAGCAGCTCGAACCGGAGAGCGTCGTCGTCGATCTCGTCGAGCTGCGGATGCGTGTGGCTGTGGCCGCCTATCTCCACCTGCGCGTCCGCGAGTTCGCGGACCTGGTCCCAGTCGAGCATGGTGTCCAGGCCGCCACCGGTGTCGTACGCGCCCCGGATCCAGCCCGTCGAGACGAACAGGGTGGACGCGAAACCGTGCTCGGCGAGCACCGGCAGCGCGTGCCGGTGCACTCCCTCGTAGCCGTCGTCGAAGGTGATGAGGACGGGGCGCTCGGGCAGCGGACCGCCCGAGCGCCAGCTCTCGGCGAGCTGCGCGGTGCTGACCGGAGTGATCTTCAGGTCGCCGAGCAGCGCCATCTGCTCGGCGAACGCCTCGGGGGCGACGGACAGGGCGCGGGTCGCGTCGTTCGGCGCCGTCGCGATCGAGTGGTACATGAGAATCGGCACGGCCGGTTCCCTCATGCTGCTTCCCCCTCGCTGTCCGGGGGCTCCACCACCGAGAAGGTGGCGCCGCCCCTACGGGCCCGGACACTGCCGAGCACATACCCGCCGGCCGCCGTGAGCACCCCGGCGACGATGGCGCCCGCACGGCCCGCGCCGCCCGGGCGGGCCAGCGCCGCGTCGCGCAGACCGCGGGCGACCCCGGCGGGCAGGACCCGGGTCGTGTACCGGCGCTCGGACTCGAGTCCCTTGCCGGCGCCGACACTTCGCGCCACCAGGGCCTTGGAGAGACCCTCGGCGTAGGTACGGGTGCGGAAGTAGGCGAAGTGCTCGCGCGGCTCCGGCACCCGGTGATGGATCACGGCACGGTCGTCGATCAGCAGGATCGCGTCCGGTCTGGCCCGGGTGAGGCGGATGCACAGCTCCGTCTCCTCGCAGCCCAGCGGACGCTTGTCGCCGTCGCGCCCGATGCCCGTCGCGAAACCGCCCGCCGCGTCGAACGCCGTCCGGCGGAACGAGGCGTTGCCCCCGAGGACGTTGCGCACCCGCACGCGGCCGGGCGGCAGGCCCTTGTACGTGCAGCCCACCACCCAGTCGAACTCCTCGGGGAACCAGGCCGGGCGGCGGCCCGACGCCCAGATGGGCATCGTACGGCCGCCGACGGCCATGACCCGCGGGTCCTCGTACCCCTCGGCGAAGTGCCGCAGCCAGTCCCGTTCGGCGACGGCGTCGTCGTCCAGGAACGCGATGATCTCGCCGTGCGAGGCCGCGATCCCGGTGTTGCGGCCCGCGGACAGGCCGCGGGGGCCCGCGTTGGCGAGCACCCGCACCTCGGGAACCTCCTTGTACTCCCGGGACAATCGTTCCAGCAGTGTCTGGTGGTGATCCACGACCAGCAGCGTCTCGCGCGCCGGGCGGGACTGCGCCCGCACCGAGGCGACCGCCGCGAGGATGTCCGCCCAGCGGTCCTCGGTGTAGACGCAGATCACCACCGAGATGTCCGGACTGCTCAAGACACCTCTCCCTGACCCGAGTTGAGCTGCATGGCGTGCGGCCTGCTGCGCAGCGCGCGCCGGTTGGAGCGCTCCTTGAGGATCACCTTGAGTACCCGCAACCCGTCCCGCACGGCCCGCAGATTGCTCGCGCCGTGGATGCGGAGGTACTCGTGGCTCGGTATCTCCTGCACCTTGAGACCGGCCTTGACCACCCGGATGTTCATCAGGGTCTCGACCTCGAAGCCGGTGCAGTCGAGGTCGATCTGGTCCAGGCAGTGCCGCCAGAACGCGTTGTAGCCGTAGCAGAGATCGGTGTAGCGGGCGCCGAACTTGGCGTTGACGGCCGCGCACAGCACCCGGTTGCCGAGCTTGCGGATCGGCGTCATGTCGGAGGTGCCGCCCCCGTTGGCGAACCGCGAACCCTTCGCGAAGTCGGCCCCCGACACCAGCGCCGAGACATAGCTGACGATCTCCTGGCCGTCGGCCGAGCCGTCCGCGTCGACCATCACGATGATGTCGCCGGTGCAGGCCTCGAACCCGGTGATCAGCGCATCGCCCTTGCCTTTGCCCCGCTGCTCGACGACCTTGACGTCGGGCCACAGCTCGCGGGCCACCTCGACGGTGCCGTCGGTGGAATTGCCGTCGACCAGAACCACTTCGTGTATCCAGTCGGGAAGGGACTTGAAGACGTAGGGAAGATTCTCCGCCTCGTTCATGGCGGGAATCACGACACTCACCGGAGGCGTGATCGCCAGGTGAGATGAGATGGCCCGGTAATTACCGGTCGTAAATGGATCTTGGCCCGAAACCGCCGGGCGCAGGAATGAGCTCACGAGTCTGGTCCCTCTCGTCCGGTGGACCGCCCGCCCCTGGGCGGTCCGGCTCTGTGTCCGGTTCGAAAGGGGGGTTGTGTTCCCACTTACGGCATGACGAAATGGATCTCCGTGCATGCCGGGTGAGCTGGCAAAGCCGGCCGTCTGTCGTGAGAACGGCAGTCGGTCGCGCGGCACGACTCGGCACAGTTGCGGTCACCGAGCACGGCACCCCCCTACCGCGCCCCGCGCCGGGACCATCGCGGTACCTGAGCCCTCCCCTGGAGCCGCGTGATGATGGACCGATGCGGGTGAGATGTACGACGGTATTGATGATTGAGCCTTTATGGCAAGACCTGGAACGAGGCCTCACGTTTTTGTTGGTTTGGCCGTTACCTAACGACTCGAACGGATTTTCCCCATCCGTTTGAGTATCCTGTCGGCCGACTCGAAAAGCTCCGGCCGGGACAGCACCGCATTGCGCAGTGCCCGGACCGGGGCGCGATGCGCCCTGTGCCCGAACGCGATCGGGTGACGGCGCGTCACCCACCCCTCGGACACGGCGATTTCCCGTGTCTTGAGGGAATCCTTGTAATCCTTCTGACCCCGGCCGAGATCCAGATGGGCGATGCCGTCCGCCGCCGCGGCCTCGGCCATGCGCAGATGCAGGATCAGCCCGGGCGAGTACTTCGCGTACGCCGGGTCGTACGCCGGGAACCAGCACGCCAGCACCCGCTCACTGCGCAGTCCGAAGTGAGCGGCGACCGGCCTGTCGTCCGCGTAGAGCACCGAGAGGATGCCCGCGAACGGCTCGGAGCGGGAGTGGAAGAGCTGCTGCACCAGGTGGGTGATCCAGGCGTGCGCGAAGCGGTCGCTGCGCCCGGTCCTGCGGTACTGCGCGGACTTCCAGGTCATCAGTGTGCGCAGCGCGGCCGGATCGCGCTCGTCGTGGACGTAGCGCACGCCGCCGGTGTCCCGGCCGAGCTTGCGCTCCTTGGCGAGCGTGGTCCTGGTGAACTTCGGCGACCGGGCGCGCAGTCCGCGCAGATACGCCTCGTAGCCCTGGTCGACCTCCATCACCGGGGACGGGAAGGTGCCGGCGGCTCCCGCCTCGAACGGCGCCTGGCCTGCCACCAGGTGGTCGAACTCCCACAGGGCGAGCCCGCAGGCCTGGAGCAGCTCCTGGGCGTCCCAGGTGAAGCCGGCCCTGTGCACGAGGCCCTGGCAGTCGGAGACACCGAGACCGACGGCCCGGCCCACGCCGGTGGCCGTCCTCTGGAACGGGAAGAACGCGGCGGGCTCCCCGTCCTCGCGGGCGACCGCGATACGTACGCCGCGTCTGCAGCGGCCCACCGCGAGTGTGAACTCGGGGGACAGGAACGGGTTCGCCAGCTCGGGCGAGCCGTCCAGATGGGCCTTCGACTGCAAGGCCGTCCAGGCCGCCCGGTCGGCGGCGCTCAGTTCGCCGGGGCGGTACACGCTGATGTCCACGTCGTCAGGCCCGTCTTCTTGCCGTACGGCCGCGCAGCCGCCGTACGAGTACCAGCAGGAGAACGAGGGAGCTGATCGCGGTGACGGCCGCGATGCCGCCGTGGACCGACCAGCGGTGCACGGCCAGCATGCCCTGGGCCACCAGCATGTCGACGGCGACGGCTCCCGCAACCGAGACCAGGACGCGACCGAAGGGTTCCAGCCCGCGCAGCACGGCGCCGATGGCGACGGACGGCGCCGCGAGCAGGAAGAACAGCGTGAACGGGCCGCGCAGGGGTGAGTCCACGTCGGCGAGCGCGAGGACCGCGCCGACTCCTCCGATCGCGGTCGCTGCGCCCGCGAGCAGCGGCGACAGGTCCCTCCCCGGACCCTGCCCCGACCGCTGTGCGCTGTCTGTTGAAGGTGTCTTGATGCGTATGGTCTGCATTGGCGACTTTGCCCCCCGAAGCGCCGGATGCCGGGCTTCAATGTCGCGCAGCGGACGGGGGGCCGTCAAGATGCGGACGGCGCTCGCGCGGGTTCCGGGGCCGCTTTAAACATGCGTTCCCCGAAGGCGCGGGACGCCTCCGGGGAACGGTGGTGCGGGTCGACGGGACCGGTGGTTACGGGACGATCTTCAGGAGCCTGTTCGGCGATCCGGTGCCCGCGCTGGTGACCTTGCCGGTGGTGGCGCCGCCGGTCAGGGCCGAGGCGACCTGTGCCGGGGTGGCCGAGGTGTGGCCGGCCAGATAGACGGCGGCCGCGCCCGCGACGTGCGGGGTCGCCATCGACGTACCGGAGATGGTGTTCGTGGCCGTGTCGCTGGTGTTCCAGCCCGCCGTGATCGAGGAGCCGGGCGCGAAGATGTCCAGGACCGAGCCGTAGTTGGAGTAGCTGGCCTTGGCGTCGGTGCTGGTGGTGGCGCCGACCGTGATCGCCGCGGCGACCCGGGCGGGGGAGTACGAGGAGGCGTTGGCGCTGCTGTTGCCCGCCGCGACCGCGTAGGTCACACCGCTGGCGATGGAGTTCGACACCGCCGTGTCCAGCGAGGTGGAGGCGCCGCCGCCGAGCGAGAGGTTGGCGACGGAGGGGCCGCTGTGGTTGTTGGTCACCCAGTCGATGCCCGCGATCACGCCCGCGGTGGTGCCGGAGCCGGCGTCGTCGAGCACCCGGACCGCCACGATCTTCGCCTTCTTGGCGACGCCGTAGGTCGAGCCCGCGATGGTGGTGGCCACATGGGTGCCGTGGCCGTTGCCGTCGGAGGCGGTGGTGTCGCCGTCCACGGCGTCATAGCCGTACGAGGCCCGGCCGCTGATCTGCGCGTGCGTGATGCGTACGCCGGTGTCGATGACGTACGCCGTCACACCGCTGCCCGCCGTGTCCGGGTAGGTGTAGGTGGTGGAGAGCGGGAGCGAGGTCTGGTCGACGCGGTCGAGGCCCCAAGGGGCGCTGGACTGCGTGGTGTCGGTCAGGTGCACCGTCTGGTTCTGCTCGACCGTGGCCACCGCCGGGTCGGCGGCGAGTCTCCTGGCCTCGGTCGCGGAGAGGTTGGCCGTGTAGCCGTTCAGCGCGGCGCCGAACGTCTTCTTCACCGTGCCGCCGTACTCGTTGATCAGGCCCTTGCCCTTGCTCGACGCGGCCTTGAAGCCGGTGCCCTTCTTGAGCGTGACGATGTAGCTGCCCTTGATCGCGGTGGGGGAGCCGGCGGCGAGCACCGTGCCCTCGGCCGGGGTGGCCTGGGCGGGCAGTGCGGTGAATCCGCCCACGAGGGCGCCGGTCGCCACGGCGGTTATCGCGGCGATCCGGATCTTCTTGCTACGCAGCTGTGCCATACGAGGGAGTCCTCCTCTGGGCAGCGGCGCGCCTGGGTGGGGCGCACGGCTGTGGGGGGTGCGCGCGTCATCACGCACACGGCCCTGGAGCGTCGTGTTCCGCCCTGGGTTGAGTAAAGCCTCGGCCATCTACGGGGGTGGCTCAAGGGAGTTGAGACCCTGTCATGAGTCTGACATGAGCACGCAATCAACGGGGCCGTGAGCACCCCGGGGCGACCCCGGAAAGTGCCGAGAAGTCTTGGCATGGACACTTCCTGTCAACACGCGTAGCTGGTACGACGGTTACGGCAGAGATCCTGCTAAAGGGAGGTTCCATGAGACGTTCCCGAATTACGGCATACGTGACCTCACTCCTCCTCGCCGTCGGCTGCGCCCTCACCGGGGCAGCGACGGCGCAGGCGTCCCCAGCCGCCGCGGCCACGGGCTATGTGGCCCTCGGCGACTCGTACTCGTCCGGTGTCGGCGCCGGCAGCTACCTCAGCTCCAGCGGCGACTGCAAGCGCAGTTCGAAGGCCTATCCGTACCTCTGGCAGGCCGCGCATTCACCCTCGTCGTTCAGTTTCATGGCTTGCTCGGGCGCTCGTACGGGTGATGTCCTGGCCAATCAGCTCGGCACCCTGAACTCGTCCACCGGCCTGGTCTCCCTCACCATCGGAGGCAACGACGCGGGCTTCTCCGACGTCATGACGACCTGTGTGCTCCAGTCCGACAGCGCCTGCCTCTCCCGCATCAACACGGCGAAGGCGTACGTCGACTCCACCCTGCCCGGCCAACTCGACAGCGTGTACACGGCGATCAGCACGAAGGCCCCGTCGGCCCATGTGGCCGTGCTGGGCTACCCCCGCTTCTACAAACTGGGCGGCTCCTGCCTCGCGGGCCTCTCGGAGACCAAGCGGTCCGCCATCAACGACGCGGCCGACTATCTGAACAGCGCCATCGCCAAGCGCGCCGCCGACCACGGCTTCACCTTCGGCGACGTCAAGAGCACCTTCACCGGCCATGAGATCTGCTCCAGCAGCACCTGGCTGCACAGTCTCGACCTGCTGAACATCGGCCAGTCCTACCACCCGACCGCGGCCGGCCAGTCCGGCGGCTATCTGCCGGTCATGAACAGCGTGGCCTGAGCTCCCACGGCCTGAATTTTTAAGGCCTGAATTTTTAAGGCGAAGGTGAACCGGAAGCGGAGGCCCCGTCCGTCGGGGTCTCCGTCGCACAGGTCACCGAGAACGGCACGGAGTTGGACGTCGTGCGCACCGGGTCGCGCACCTCGACGGCGATCTCGTTCGAGATCGTTCCGCTCGTGTCGTACGTGGTGACGAACACCTGCTTCTGCTGGGTCTTTCCGCCGCTCGCCGGGAAGGACAGCGTCTTCCAGCCCGGATCCGGGACCTCGCCCTTCTTGGTCACCCAGCGGTACTCCACCTCGACCGGCACCCGGCCCACCGTGAAGGTCGCCGTGAACGTGGGCGCCTGGGCGGTGGGCGGCGGGCAGGCACCGGAGTAGTCGGTGTGCACGCCGGTGACCGTCACCTTCACGGACTGGGCCGGCGGGGTCGTCGTACCGCCGCCGCCACCGCCGCCTCCCGGAGTGGAGCCCGAGCTGTGGTCGCCCCCGCCGTCGGCGTTGTCGTCCTCGGGGGTTTTCGAACTCCCGCCTCCGGCACTCCCGTTCGAGCTGCTGCTCGTCGTGCCTGCCGTGCCGCCGCCGTTGTCACGGGTCAGCAGGGCGTACGTCAGTCCCGCCAGGGCGAGGGCCAGCGCGGCCAGTCCCGCGATGACGGCGACGGCCGCGCGTCGGTTGCGGGCGGGTTCGGGGGAGGCCGCCTCCGCGCGCGCCGCCGAGGGCCGTGTGGCTGCCGAGGCGGGGACCGGGCGCGGAGGAGTGTCCGACGGGCCCGGGAAGGCGGTGACCGTGGGCGAGTAGGCCGACGTGCCGGTGCGCGGGGTGCCGCCCGCGCCGATCAGCCGCAGGTCCTGCTCGGCCTGTTCGGCGGGGACGCGGTCCGCCGGGTCCTTGCGCAGCAGCCCCTCGATGACCGGGGCCAGCGGGCCCGCCCGGAACGGCGGCGGCAACTCCTCGTCCACGACCGCGCGGAGCGTGCTCAGCGGGGTGTCGTGGCGGAACGGAGAGTTGCCCTCCACGGCCGCGTAGAGCAGGACGCCGAGCGACCACAGGTCGGACTCGGGTCCCGGCGTACGCCCCAGTGCCCGCTCGGGGGCGAGGAACTCGGGCGAGCCGATGACCTCGCCGGTCATGGTCAGCGCCGAGCTGCCCTCGACCGTGGCGATGCCGAAGTCGGTGAGCACCACCCGGCCGTCGTTCGCCATCAGGACGTTGCCCGGCTTGACGTCGCGGTGCAGCACCCCCGCCGTGTGCGCGGCGCGCAGGGCGGCGAGCACCTCGGCGCCGATGTGCGCGGCCCGCTGCGGCGAGAGCGGGCCCTCGGCGTCCAGCAGGTCGGACAGCGCGATCCCGCGGATCAACTCCATGACGATCCAGGGGCGGCCGTCCTCGTGGGCGACGTCGTAGACCGTCACGACGTTCCGGTTCGCGACGCGGGCGGCGGCCCACGCCTCACGCTCCAGCCGGGTGTACATCCGCTCGATCTCGGCGGCCGGGAGCCCCGCCGGGGCGCGCACCTCCTTGACCGCGACCTCGCGGTGCAGGACCTCGTCGTGGGCGCGCCACACGGTGCCCATGCCGCCCTCGCCGAGGGGGGACAGCAGGCGGTAGCGTCCCGCGATCACACGTTCACTGCCCGGTTCTTCGGACACGGGCGTCCCCCCATCGCATCCGCGCGATTGCTCCACTCCGCGTGATTTCTCCCCAAAAGTAGCTCACCCGAGTGCGGATGCCGCCCCCTTGAGCACCAATCCGGCCCCGAGAGCTACGACGACGAACGCGGACCCCAGGGGCACGGTCCTGCGCACCAGCGCGGCCATCGGCCCGTCGGTCCAGCGGGGACGCCGGTTCAGCACACGTGTCATCCCGCTGCCCAGCTTGACCACGGCGAACCCGGCCGCGGTCAGTGTGAGGGCGAGTCCGACGCCGTATGCCACGACGAGCAGCAGCCCGAACCACGCCTTCCCCAGCGCCGCGGCGCCCACCAGGACGACGACGGCCGAGGGGCTGGGCACCAGCCCGCCGGCGAAGCCGAGCAGGATCGTGCCGCGGAGGGTGGGGGCGATCTCGTGGGTGTGGGTGAAGCCGCCGTGGGTGTGTTCGAGGGTGGGGGAGTGGGGGTGCTTGTGGTCGTGGTCGTGGTCGTGCTTGTGGCCGTGGCCGTGGCCGTGGTTCTCGTTGTGCTTGTGGCTGTTGCTGTGGTTGTGGTTCTGGTCGTGCGGGTGGGTGTGGGGTGCGTCGTGCGCGTGGGTCTCGCCGTGCGCGTGTGCGAGGACCAGGGGCCGCTCGTGCGCGTGTTCCCTGTGGTCCGCGTGATCGTGATGCACGTGATCGCCGTGGTCGTGGCTGTGGTCGTGGTCGTGGCTGTGGTCGTGCTTGTGCCCGTGGTCGTGGCCGTGCGCAGGCACCCGGTTCCGCCAAGCCCGTCGTACGAGGGTCATGCCCGCCGTCGTCACCAGAACCCCGCTCGCGATGCCCAGCCAGGCGATCACCGAGGGCGCGGCCGCCGAACCGGCGGTGACCAGGAGGCCAAGGGCCACCACGCCCAAGGTGTGGGTGACCGTCACCGACGCGGCCAGCGGCAGGACGTCCCGAAGCGTGGCGCGGCCGCCGCGGGCCGCCGCCGTCGCGGCCATCAGCGTCTTGCCGTGCCCCGGCGCGAGCGCGTGCAGCGCGCCGAGGCCGACCGCGATGAGCAGCGCCAGCGCGGCGAAGCCGGCCGTCAGATCGTGGCGGGCCACCAGACCGTCCAGCGCCCGGGTCCAGCGGTCGGCGCCGCGCGGGAGCACGGAGGCGGCGGGTGCGTCCCGCTGCTCCTCGACGAGCGCGGGGCCGCCGGGGCGTACCCGCAGGGACGCGGCCGCGGTGTCGGCCGGGGACGACAGCAACTGCTTGGGGTAGCTGGTCAGTTCCTGTGACACCGACTTCTTCGGTACGTCCGACGCGGTGAGCGTCATACGGTCGCCGCGCGCGGTGATCTCCCGCCAGCCGGGGCCGGACGTGGCGCCCGCGCTGTGGAAGCCGAGGGTGACCGAGTCGCCCTTGGGCAGGGGTGCCGTCAGCCGGCACTCCACCCGTAGGGTGTTCAGCCCCGCCTGGCCGGGCCGCACGCGCGCGTGGCTGGTGCCGGCGGAGAGCGCGACCTGGCGGCCGCCGACGGTCACCTTGCTGTCGTGCGCGGCCGTCTCGCACCGCTGCCGCGCCCAGTCGGTCATGCCGAGCTTCTTGATCTCCGGCTTGGCCTGGGTCGCCGGGATCTCCGCGAGGTCTTCGACGTGGTCGACCCGGAGCTGTCCTGGGGCGGCGACGAGACCGTCGTACCGGTTGACGGTGAAGTTGCCGAGCGGATGCGCGCTCGCCGGCCCGGACGGGACGAGGACGAGGGCGCAGGCGGCCGTGAGTACGGCGGCGCAGGAGGCGAACGCGCGGCGGGGGTTCACTTCGCCGCCCCCAGTGCCGTGCGGGCCTCGCGGGCGCCGAGCGGTGAGAAGCCCGGGTTCAGGTCGAGGGCCGACTTCAGGGAGGCGCGGGCGTCCTTCGCGTCGCCGGCGGCGCGCTCGATGATGCCGCGGTGGTAGAGGAAGGACGCGTTGTGGTAGCCCGTGGCGGTGGCCCGACGGGCGTACGGCAGGGCGTCCTTGTCGCGGCCGTTGACGTGCAGGGCCCAGGCGAGCGCGTCCGCGGTGTGCACGGTGTGGCGGCGGGCCCATTCGGCGCGGGCCGCCTTCAGCGCGGCCTTGGCGTCACCGTGGTCGGCGGCGGCCAGGGCCGTGTCGAGGTCGGCGTTGACGCCGTTGGCGCGGGCCAGCGCGACCCAGGCGTCGACCAGCGCGTACTGGTCGCGGGCCTTCTGCGGATTGCCCTTCTTGCCGCGCGCCTCGTACAACTCACCCAGTTCCACCAGTGGTTGGGGCAGCGGGAAGCGCTCCACGACCTGCTCCATACCGCGGATCGCCGCTGCGCTGTCGCCCTGCGCGGCCTGGGCGCGGGCCCGGCCCTCGAGAGCCGGGAGGTAGCTGTCGTCGGCGGCGAGGGCGCGCGCGTAGTAGGTGAGGGCCGCCTTGTACTCACCCTGGTTCCAGGCGAGTTGGCCCAGCGCCGACGCGACGTACGAGATGTCGCCGCGGCTCGTGGCGGTGCTCAGCGCCTGCTCCAGGACGCGGCGGGCGGTTTTCACGTCCCCCCGCAGTTCCCGGACGTAGGCGTACCGCGTGAAGACCGGGACGCCGGGGCGCCGTTGGTCGGCCACGTCGGCGGCCTTCGACGCGTCGTCGTAGCGGCCGAGTTCGACGAGGGCGTCGATACGGGAGGACAGGGCGCGCTCGCTGTACGGGTTCTGCTTCAGCGCCCGGTCCGCGTAGGTCAGGGCGCCGTGGAAGTCGTGCCGGGCGGCGGCGAGGGCGGCGCGTCCGGCGAGCGCCGGGTCGTTGTCGGGCCGCAGTCGCAGGGAGCGGTCCAGTGCGCGCTGCGCCTGCGGGTAGCGGGAGGGGTCGCCCTTGGTGCGGGCCTGCTCGATGTACGCGAGGCCGAGCGTCGCCCAGCCGCCGAAGTCCTTGGGCTGGGCCCGGAGGTGAGCCTGGAGGGAGGTGATGCTCGCGTCCAGGTCGCCACTGGCGAGCAGTTGCGGGGACACGGCGACCGGCGCGGCGGCGGCATTGGCGGTTCCGCCGTCCCGGACGGCGCCGAGCACCACGGCCCCGGCGGTGAGTGCGACCGCCAACGCGGCCGCACAGAAGCCGAGTTGGGCCGCGCGCCAACGACGCCCGGACACGGACAGCCGGCGGACGGCGGCGACACGCTCGTCGCGCACGCCATCGGCCCCGGACCCCGGGGCCTGCGCCAGGGCCTTCGGCGCCACGGCCTCCTGCGCCGGGGCCTCCTGGGCCACGGCACCGGCCTGGAGCTCCTTGGCCGTAGTTCCCGCTGCGGGCTCTTCGGCCGTGGTGTCGGCCGGGGACTTCTTGGCCGTGGCGCCGGCGGGCTTCTCGGGCGCGGCGCCGGTCGGCGGTTCCTTGACCGCAGCTCCCGCTGCGGGCTCCTCGGCCCTGGCGTCGGCCGGTGACTCCTTGGCCGTAGCCGCCGCTGCGGACTCCTCGGCCGGGGCGGCGGCCGCGGATTGCTGAGCCACGGCGTCGGCGGGCGATTCCTCGGTCGTAGCGCCCGCCGAGGGGTCCTCGGTCGTGGCGCCCGCCGAGGGCTTCTCGGTCGTGGCGCCCACCGAGGGTTCCTCGGTCGTGGCGCCCCCCGCGGATTCCTCGGGCATGGCCCCGGCCGTACCGGTCGCCGAAGCCGGTGTGCCGGTCTCGGCGGTCCCGGCCTCCGGCCCGGCGGGCGGCTGCTCGCCGCCGTCGCTCTCCGGCGCGCTGTCGTTCGTACGCGGGGACATGCCCTCTCCTCGATGTCCTTGAGGGAAACGGTCGTTGTGGCGGATGAGCGGCGCGGCCCGCACCGTGGGGGATGGGTTACGTGCGGGCCGCGCCAGTCAGTGGGCCGGGACTAGTACGCCCGGTTGCGCCGACGCCACCACGCCAGACCGGTGGCGATCAGCAGGAACCCGGCCGCGCCCGCCGCCGCGGAGGCCGCGATCAGCGTGGTGTTGGAACCGTCCGTGGCGTTCGCGATCAGACCGTCGCCCAGCTGGTTGCGCACGCTGTTGCCGGTGCCGCCGGCGGTCTTCCCGCGCGAACCGGCCGTCGGCTCGGCCACGTACGGGAAGGAGTGCTCGAACTTCTTGTCGTTCTTGTTGACCGCGTCACCCAAGTCGTTCTTGGAGCCGACCAGTTCGCCCTCCACGACCTGGAGCGCCTCGTCGATCACGTCGTCGGTGAGCCGGCGTCCGTTCGGGAAGCCCGCGTTGTCGCCGTCGAGCACACCGAGCCGCTTGGGCTTGGCGGTGGGCTCGATCGAGGTGTTGAGCCGCAGTTCCTCGGCCGGTGTCACGTGCGGCGGCTGGTTGAGGCCCTTCACGCCCTTCAGGAACACGTCGACCAGGTCGTTGCGCGGCTCGGCGGGCGCCTTGATCTTGTAGATCGCCTCGATGAGCTTCGGCAGCTCCGGGTTGGTCACGTTCTTCAGGAACTGCGCGTCCTCCCAGGGCGAGGACGCGTTGAACTTGTCCTTGTCCTTCTGCGGGTTGACGACCTCGTTGACCAGCGGGTTGCCGAGGCGCGAGACCTGCGTGTAGTGACCGCGGGCGTCCTTGCGCTGGGTCGTGGACCAGATGCCGACGATCGGCTGGTCCTTCGACTCGGTGATCATGTCGGTCGGCAGCTGAAGGGCGATCGAGTTGACGTTGTAGCCCTTGAGGGTGTCGCGCCCGACCTCCGACAGGTCTCCGCCGTACAGCAGGTCGAAGACCCGCAGATCCAGGAAGAACGGGTCGTCCGCCTGGCCGGCGAACGTCGTGGAGTCGCCCGCGAGCTTGTACACGGCCTGGTTGCGCAGCTTGGTGTAGTCCGGCATCGACGCCTTGCCGACGTTCGACGGCGCCACGGGGATGTCGTCCGCGACCTTCGTGCGGGAGACCAGCTTCTGGTCGTGCAGCCTGAGCAGATCGATGTCGTACGTCTGCGTGATGTTCAGGTCGGGGTCGTCGAGGCTGTCCACCGGACCCGTGTTGTACAGGAACGTGTCGCCGTTCTTGCGGTGCGTCTTGAACGTGTAGCGGTAGATCAACTCGCCCTGGGCGTCACCGTTGTTGTCGATGTGGATGTCGTACTGGGCGTCCTCCGCGAACGTGTAGAAGTTCGGACCGCCCGCCGGATCCTCGAACGGGATCCAGTTCGCGATGACCGTCGTCGTGTCCGGCTTGTCCGGGCTCACGAACGCGTACACGTCGGTGTTGTCGTACTGGGGAGTGCCCGAGATCAGCGGGGCCTCCCGGTGACTGGAGGCGGAGGCCGCCCCCGGTTCCAGCGCGGTGACGCCGGCGGCCGCGAGCCCCCCGGCGGCCAGCGCACCACTTATGAGGGTCGCAAGGCTCCTGCGTCCCGCACCGCTCCTGGAGATAGGTGTCATGCCGTCCGTCCTCAGTGCCAACTTGCCTGACGAACCGCATTCGGAGCGGTCGCCGGGGTGGATTGGTCGAATCCCAAACGTTCTTACGGTGACTTTCGCCAGTTGTTTCATCGGCGCGGGACCCGCGTTTTCGCTTCCCCCATCCGTAACCCCATCCGAAGACGTGATCGCTGCGAATACTTCAGTGAGGCGGGACGGGCCGGAGACGGCCGGAGAGGGGGGACTGGTGGGGGTGCTGGTGCATGCGGACGAGCTCCTGGTGCTCGTGGCCGAAGGTGACCAACGGGCATTCGAAGAGCTGTACGGACTGGTGTCCGGGCCGGTGTTCGGTCTGGTGCGCCGGGTCGTGCGGGATCCGGCGCAGTCGGAGGAGGTGGCTCAGGAGGTGCTGCTCGAACTGTGGCGCTCCGCCGCCCGCTTCGACCCCGGCCGGGGCAGCGCCCTCTCCTGGATCCTCACCCTCGCGCACCGCCGCGCGGTCGACCGGGTGCGCAGCGCCCGCGCGGCCGGCGAACGCGAGCAGCGCGAGGCGCTCCGCGCCCACCACCCCGCCTTCGACCAGGTCGCCGAGGAAGTCGAGGCCGGCCTCGAACGCGAGTGGGTACGCCGCTGCCTGGACCGCCTGACCGCCCTGCAACGCCAGTCCGTCACCCTCGCCTACTACGACGGCTACACGTACCGTGAAGTGGCCGAGCGGCTCTCGCTGCCCCTCGGCACGGTCAAGACGCGAATGCGCGACGGACTCACGCGGCTGCGCAACTGCCTGGGAGGAGCCGCATGAGCGCCCTCGACCGTCTGCTGCGCCGCGATCTGCACTCGCTTGCCGCGCCCTACGCCCTCGACGCCCTCGAGCCCGACGAACGCCGTCGCTTCGAGAGACACCTCAAGGGCTGCGACCGCTGTGCGGCGGAGGTGCGGGACCTGTACGAGGACGCGGTGCGGCTCGCCTGGTCCACGGCGGCCCCGCCGCCGGCGGCGCTGCGGGACCGGGTCCTCAGCGCCGTACGCAGCACACCCCAGGAAGCTCCCCAGGGTGCGTCGCGTGCGCGGGAGCCGCATCTGCCGGCCCATGTCTGGGGAACCGCGCCGCCCCCGGCACGCGCCCGCGCCCGCCGCACGCGCCCCCTCTTCGTCCCGCTCGCCACCGCCACGGCCGCCGCCGCCCTCGTCGTGGCGTCACTGTTCGCCGTGCAGGCCGGCCGAACCCAGGACCAACTCGCCGAGCAGCAGGCCCAGGCACGTGAGATCGCCCACGTTCTGGCCGCTCCCGACGCCCGGGCGACCAGTGACCGGGACGCGAAGGGCCGTGGTATCGGAGTGATCGCCTCCGCATCTGAGGGGCGCGCGGTCGTCACCCTGAGCGGGTTCCGGGCGCCGTCCGGCGGCCGCGTGCATCAGCTGTGGCTCATGCGCCCCAACGGCCAACCGCGCTCCCTCGGGCTCTTCGACGGCGACGCGCCCTTGGTCGCGAGCGGGCTGAACACCAAGGCGACGTCACTTGCTGTGACCGTCGAGCCCGACGGAGGCTCAGCGCAGCCCACCAGCCAGCCAGTTGTCCAACTCGCCCTGGAATCGGTCGGATTCGGAGAGTAACCGTCAACACCCTTACCGGCAAGGTGAATCCTGCGCCCGCGATACCCGAGTGCCACGAGGGGGCGATAGGGTTAGCCTGCCCGGGCCGGGTGGACTCGTACGGGTGGGGAGTGACATGGAACAGATAACAGTGCGCAGCAGGGCACGGGTCCCTGCGATCACCTGCGGGAGCAGCGCGACCAGCTCGCGCCTCGACCGCCATCTCGCAGTGCTGGGCGGCCCCGCCATCCCGCAGCGCGAGACGGCCGAGGCCACGTCGCTGATGCGTGAGCTCACCGCGCGTGACACCGCGCACGACCGCAGCGGCAGGGGCGCGCGAGTGAGGCGAGTCTCGCTCTTCGCACCACTGCGCCGACTGCGCCGTTCGCTGTTCGGCGGGCGCTGAACAAACCGGCGTTCCACAAGGGCCCGCGCTCACGCCACACCGACCCGGCACGCGCTGCGATCTCGTCGTCCATCATCCCCACGGCACGCAGCGGCGCCCCGGTGTACCGCATGAGTGCGGGCCCTTTCCCTTCTCCCCCCGACGCCCCACCACCCCCGGCACCCCCCTCGCGCGTCACCCGCGCGGTCTAGATCAGCGCGAACTGGCCTTCCGGACCCTCTTCGTGGTGGTCGAGCACCGAAGCGGGCCGACGTGCCGCATCCGGTACCGGGAGCACACCGGCCCGGTACAGCTCGGCCGCGGTGACCGGTGCCCCCGCCGCCGACTCGCCGTGGCGCGGGCCGATCTCGCCCAGCAGGGCGAGCACGGTGATGAGTTCCAGCAGTTCGGACGTCCACGCCTGCGGCCAGGCCGCGGGGCGCACCGCCTCCAGCGTGCCCGGCTCGGCGGGCTCCGTGCGGCGGGCGAACCACGCCTCGAGGACCCGGACCCCGCCGACGTGGAAATCCCAGGCGCCGCCCGGCACCGGTGAGATCCGGCCCTCGCCGATGTGCAGGGCCTCCTCCGCGCGGTCGTAGAGGAGTTCCAGGGGGCGGGCGGGGAGCGGAGCGCGGACGTAGGGGCGGCGCCCGCCCGGCAGCTTGGGGCGCTCGCCGGTGCGGCACATCAGCCACAGCGTCCGGTGGCCCGACTCCGTGCCCCGGGACCAGAGGCCGGGGTCCGCGGTGAGCGGCACCTCGATGCCCTCGGGGCCCGGCCGCGCGGCCGCCAGAATCCAGGCCAGGGCGTCGACGGGTGACACGGGGCGGCCCAGGCGTCCGGCGAGATGCTCCACCAGGCCCGGTGCCAGGTTCGGTTCGAGACGTCCCGGGCGCCGGTACAGCGGGCGGACGGGACCTGAGCGGACGGCCGGCGACTTCACCGGCAGCAGCGGCGAAGCCAGCAGCAGGGGGCCGGTGGACCCGGGCGCGACCGTCTGCTCGGCCACGAACACCTGGCCCTCGTCCGCCACCCGCCACAGCTCGGGCCGTGCCGCGTCGAGGAGCCGGTGGTCCGGGATCAGCCACTGTTCGTCGAACGGGTCGCCGAGCACACGCACGGGCTCCGGGCACGGGCCCGTCGCACGGGCGAGCCGCCCCGTCCCGCTGGACTGGCCCGGCAGCTGGGCCACCGCGGAGTGCAGGGTGCGTGCGCGGGTCGGCTCGAACAAGGCCTCGCGGTCCGGCCCCTCGGCCTTCAGCAGGGCGTCCCAGCGCGCCTTCAGCGAGGCCACGTCGGGCGCCATCGGCCAGCCACGGCCCAGCCGCAGAGGTGCGACCGACCACGGCATGAGGTCCGCGAGCAGCGGAGCGTCGTCGTGCGTCACGCTGGGCATCGTACGACGTGGCCGGCCGACCTCAAGGGGGTCATGAGGGAACGGGGATCAGTCGGCGTCGAGGGTGACCGTGAACGAGAAGCGGTCGCCGCGGTAGTGGATGACCGCCACGTCCAGGACCTGTCCGTCCTCGTCGTACGTCACGCCCGTGTAGTGCAGGATCGGGCTGAGCAGCGGCACTTGGAGCAGCCGCGCCGTCTCCGGATCCGCCAGCCGCGCCTCCACGGTGTCGGTGATACGGCCGATGCGTACGCCCACGACGTCCCGCAGCACCTTGGTCATCGGCCAGCGGGCCAGGTCGTCCAGGCCGATGCGCTCGGCCAGTTCGGGCCGCACGTAGTTGCGGGCGTGGTTCGTCGGCTCGCCGGTCCGCTCGTCGGCGCGCAGCCGGTGGTACGTCGCCACCTCGTCCACATCCGGGAAATACTCGGCGAGTTCCCCCGAAACGGGTGATCTGCCGTGCTCCAGCAGCTCCGCCACCATGCCCGACTGCTGCGCCACGATCGCGTCCACCGAGCCGAGCAGCCGCACCGGGGCGCCCCGCTGGACGCCCGGCTCGATGAACGTGCCCCGTCGGCGATGGCGGGTGATCAGCCCCTCGTCCTCCAGCTCCTTGAGCGCCTGCCGCATGGTCAGCACGCTCACTCCGTAGTGCCCCGCCAACTGTTCCTCGGTCGGCAGGCGCAGCGGGTCCTGGGGCGACCGGCCGAGTATCGAGGCGCGCAGGGACTGCGATACCTGATACCAGAGCGGCAGTTTGCGGTTCAGAACGATCGAGTCCGGGGCGAAAGAGGTCACGAGGGCTATCCGTACCGGTCGCGGGCGTGCAGTGCAACGGGCGGTGGCGCTCAGTCCGACGGACGGAAGTGGCGCTGGAGCCCCTGCCACACGTCGTCGTACGCGGGTTGGAGGTGCTCGGCGCGGGCCGCCTGGGCCGTCGCGGTCACCGGCCAGCGCGTCTCGAACATGAACGCGAGACCGTCGTCGATCTTCTGCGGCCGCAGCTCGGCGGCGCTCGCCCGGTCGAAGGTCTCCCGGTCGGGCCCGTGCGCCGACATCATGTTGTGCAGCGACCCCCCACCGGGAACGAAACCGGCCGCCTTGGCGTCGTAGGCGCCCTCGATGAGCCCCATGTACTCGCTCATCACGTTCCGGTGGAAGTACGGCGGCCGGAACGTGTCCTCACCCACCAGCCAGCGCGGCGCGAACACCACGAAGTCGACGCCGGCGAGCCCCGGGGTGTCGGACGGTGAGGTCAGCACCGTGAAGATCGACGGGTCCGGGTGGTCGTAGCTGATGGTGCCCAGCACATTGAAACGGCGCAGGTCGTAGGTGTACGGCACGTGGTTGCCGTGCCAGGCGACCACATCCAGGGGCGAGTGGTCGTATGTCGCCGTCCAGAGGTTGCCGCAGAACTTGTTCACCACCTCGACGGGGCCCTCGACGTCCTCGTACGCGGCCACGGGAGCCTTGAAGTCCCGGGCGGCCGCGAGTCCGTTGGCGCCGATCGGGCCGAGGTCGGGGAGCTGGAAGGGGGCGCCGTAGTTCTCGCAGACGTAGCCCCGGGCGGACTCGTCGAGGAGGTCCACGCGGAAGCGGACGCCGCGGGGGACCAGCGCGACCTGGCCCGGCTCCGCGTGCAGCAGCCCGAACTCGGTGCGCAGGAGCAGTCCGCCGCGCTCCGGCACGATCAGCAGCTCCCCGTCGGCGTCGCTGAAGACGCGGTCCATCGAGGAGTTGGCGTGATACAGGTGCACGGCCATGCCGGTGCGCTGGGTGGCGTCGCCGTTGCCGCCGAGGGTCCACAGGCCGCCGACGAAGTCCGTCCCGGCGGGGGGCTCGGGCAGCGGGTTCCAGCGCAGCCGGTTCGGGTCGGGCGCCGTCTCCGTGAAGGGGGCGGTGCGGATCGCGCCGTTGTCCGCGCGGGTGAACGGGGGGTGCGCGGCCGAGGGGCGGATCCGGTACAGCCACGAGCGCCGGTTGTGTGCCCTGGGCTCGGTGAACGCCGAGCCGCTGAGCTGCTCCGCGTACAGGCCGAGCGGGGCGCGCTGCGGGGAGTTGCGGCCCTCGGGGAGGGCGCCGGGGACCGCTTCCGAGGCGTGTTCGTTGCCGAACCCGGTGAGATGGGCCAGTCCTTCGGCGGTCTTCCGTGCGTCCCCGCTCATGATCGCTCCCTCGTTCCTGATTCCTATGCATCACCGTAGGATTCGGGTGCGGTGTGCGCAAGGGGGATGGTGGGGAAGCAGGCCGGGGCAGGACCCGCCTTCCGGACGCGCAAGACCCGACTTCAGGAGGATCCGGCTGTCGGAGGGGTGCTCTACTCTCCCCGGCATGTCGTGGACGCGCGGACCGCTCGCGGCGCTCGCGGTGTGCGCCCTGCTCGGCGGCGCGGCGGGCTGTGGCGCCGACGGCGCGCACGGGCGGCGGGGCGGGGCGACGGCCTCGCCGGTGGGCAAGCTGCTGGACGACACGGACGAGAGGGGACGGCACTACCGTGAAGTCGACGAGAAGGGCGCACCCGAGGTCTCCGTCGAGGTCCAGCCGGACTCCGACGACAGCTGGGACGTCCTGCTGACCGTCCACAACTTCCGCTTCTCGCCGCCCGGCGCGCGAGCGGTGCCGGTGGCCGGACGCGGTGTCGCCCTGCTCTCGCTGGACGGCCGCGCCCTCGCGCGGCTGCGCACCCCGGACCATCACCTCCCCGGCAAGCTGGTCCCGCGCGGCACGCATCACGTCACGGTGCGTCTGTACGCGGACGACGGCACGGTGTGGGCCGTGGACGGCCGGCCCGTCCAGAGCACGGCGGACATCACGGCGTCGGGGACGGGGCCGACGAGGCCGCACTCGACGCCGAGCGGGGCCGGGGGCGGGGCGGAGGGGGCGAGCGGGACGCCCACCCAGGGCACCGGCGACTCCGCGGCCGGGATGAGTGTGGGGCGCACCCATCTCCGTACAGACGGGCGAGGTTCACCGGACTCCCGCGGAAAGGCATCATGAAGCCCGTGCCCCAAGCGACATCGCTGCGCCGCGCGCCCGTCCAACGACGGAGCGCCGAACGGCTGACCAGGATCCTCGACGCCTGCGCCGACCTCCTCGACGAGGTCGGCTACGACGCCCTGAGCACCCGGGCCGTGGCCCTGCGTGCCGGCGTGCCCATCGGCTCCGTGTACCGCTTCTTCGGCAACAAGCGCGCGATGGCCGACGCGCTCGCCGAACGCAACTTCGAGCGCTACACCGACCGCGTCACCCACCGCCTCGAGCAGTCGGACGGCGAGGGTGACTGGCGCGCGGCGATGGACGCGGTCCTCGACGAGTACCTGGACATGAAGCGCACGGCGCCCGGCTTCTCCCTCGTCGACTTCGGCAACCAGATCCCGGTCGGCGCCCGCTACGCCGAACCCAACCACCGCGTCGCCGACCGTCTGACGGAACTCCTGTCGGCGTACCTCGGCCGCACCCCCGACGACGACCTCCGCCGCACGTTCCTGATCGCGGTCGAAACCGCCGACACCCTGGTCCACCTGGCCTTCCGGATGTCCCCCGAGGGAGACGAGGACATCATCGCGGAGACCCGGGCACTGCTGAGGGCCTATCTGGGGCGCGTACTGGACTGAGCGGAGCCCGGGCGGCGGCGAAGGGGCCGGCGGCACTCGCGACGGGCCGCTCCGCGGCGACCGGCCGGCGGTCGGCCGTGCGCGGGTTTCCGACGAGGTCCCCGGCAGCCCCTCCCCTCCTGCCATACCGCTCGGTATGCTCGGCTCGATCCGTGCGTCACCGTTGCCGCCACCCCTCTGGGAGGACCCGTGTCCCGCACCGCCCTGCGTATCTGCCCCTTGTGCGAGGCCACCTGCGGGCTGACGCTCACCATCGAGGGGACCCGGGTGACCAAGGCCCGCGGCGACCGCGACGACGTGTTCAGCAAGGGGTTCATCTGCCCGAAGGGCGCGTCCTTCGGGGCGGCCGACGGAGACCCGGACCGGCTGCGGACGCCGCTCGTCCGCGAGGACGGGGAGCTGCGCGAGGCCACCTGGGAGGAGGCGTTCGACGCCGTCGCCGCCGGACTGCGGCCCGTCGTCGAGGAGCACGGACCGCACGCCGTCGGTGTCGTCCTCGGCAACCCGAACGTCCACACCATGGCCGGCGCCCTCTACCCGCCCGTCCTGCTCGCCGGTCTGCGCACCCACAGCCTCTTCACCGCCTCCACCGTCGACCAGATGCCCAAGCACGTCTCCAGCGGTCTGCTGTACGGCGACGCGGTGGCCATCCCCGTGCCCGACCTCGACCGCACCGACCATCTGCTGCTGCTCGGCGCCAACCCCCTCGAATCCAACGGAAGTCTCTGCACCGCCCCCGACTTCCCCGGCAAGCTCAAGGCCCTCAAGGCCCGCGGCGGCACCCTCACCGTCGTCGACCCGCGCCGCACCCGCACCGCCAAGCTCGCCGACCGGCACGTCGCCATCCGCCCCGGCACCGACGCACTGCTGCTCGCGGCGATGGCGTACGTGCTCTTCGAGGAGCGGCTCGTCGACCTCGGGGAGCTCGCCCCGCATGTCCAGGGCGTCGACGAACTCGCCGACGCGCTGAGGGACTTCACCCCCGAAGCGGCGAGCCCGTCGTGCGACGTACCGGCCGACGTGATCCGGGAGCTCGCCCGTGAACTGGCCGCCGCCCCGACCGCCGCCGTCTACGGCCGCATCGGCAGCTGCACCGTCCCGCACGGCACGCTCGCCAGCTGGCTCGTCGACGTGCTCAACATCCTCACCGGCAACCTCGACCGGCCCGGCGGCGCCCTGTTCCCGCTGTCCGCCACCGACAAGGCGCCCCGGCCCGCCGGACCCGGCCGTGGCTTCGCGCTCGGGCGGTGGCACAGCCGGGTGAGCGGACACCCGGAGGCCAAGGGCGAGCTGCCGCTGTCCGCGCTCGCCGAGGAGATCGACACCGCCACCGGCGAGGGCAGCCCGGTCCGCGCCCTCATCGCAGTCGCCACCAACCCGGTACTCTCCGCGCCCGACGGCGACCGCCTCGACAAGGCCCTCGGCTCGCTCGACTTCATGGTCAGTGTCGACCCGTACCTCAACGAGACCTCGCGCCACGCCCATGTCGTCCTGCCGCCGCCCCCGCCCTCCCAGGCGCCGCACTTCGACTTCGCGTTCAACGCCTTCGCCGTGCACAACCAGGTCCGCTACACCCGCGCCGCCGTCCCCCTGGAACCCGGCCGGATGGCGGAGACCGAGATCCTCGCACGGCTCGTGCTCGCCGCCACGGGCATGCACGGCGCCGCCCCCGACGCCGTGGACGCCCTGGTCATCGACCAGACACTGGGCAAGGCCGTCACGGACCCGCACGCGCCCGTGCACGGCCGCGACCCGGGCGAACTCGCCGCCGTGCTCACCGGGGACAGCGGCCCCGAGCGGCGGCTCGACATGATGCTGCGCCTCGGCCCGTACGGCGACGGATTCGGCGCCCGGCCGGACGGGCTCACCCTGGAGAAGGTGCTCGCCCACCCGCACGGCATCGACCTCGGGCCGCTCACGCCGCGCCTGCCGCAGCCCCTGAAGACACGCAGCGGCAAGGTCGAGCTGCTGCCCGGACCCATCGCCGGCGACCTGCCGAGGCTGCGCGAGGCGCTGCGGGAGCGGTCCGAGGGGCTCGTGCTCATCGGGCGGCGGCATCTGCGGTCCAACAACAGCTGGCTGCACAACGTGCCCGCCCTCACCGGCGGCACCAACCGCTGCACCCTGCACATCCACCCCGAGGACGCCGAGCGCCTCGGCCTCACCGACGGGGCGCCGGTCCGGGTCAGGGGCGCCGGGGGAGCGGTCACGGCCCCCGTCGAGGTCACCGACGGCATCCGGCGCGGGGTCGTCAGCCTCCCGCACGGCTGGGGCCACGACCGGCCCGGCACCCGGATGAGCCATGCCGCGCTGGACCCCGGCGTCAACGTCAACCAGCTCCTCGATGGCAGCCTGCTCGACCCGCTCTCGGGCAACGCCGTGCTCAACGGCGTACCCGTCGAGCTGACACGCACATCCTGACCTGGAGTTTTGCGCTTATTGCTCCCATGTCAACGTCTTGTTAACAGTTCTCGACCCGACTTAACGTCATCGCCACCGCCGGCCCTGGTGGGAGTTCAAGGGCGAACGTTAGGTATCCATTCATGCTGACCATCCTCGGCTTCACCATGATCGCGACCTTCTTGGTCCTGATCATGCTGAAGAAGATGTCGCCGATCGCGGCGCTCGTGCTGATCCCGGCGCTCTTCTGCGTCTTCGTCGGAAAGGGCGCCAAGCTCGGTGACTACGTCATCGACGGCGTCACCAGCCTCGCGCCCACCGCGGCGATGCTGATGTTCGCGATCGTCTACTTCGGTGTGATGATCGACGTCGGCCTCTTCGACCCGATCGTGCGGGGCATCCTGCGGTTCTGCAAGGCGGACCCGCTGCGGATCGTCGTCGGCACGGCCCTGCTCGCCGCGATCGTCTCGCTCGACGGCGACGGCTCGACCACCTTCATGATCACGGTCTCGGCGATGTACCCGCTGTACAAGCGCCTGAAGATGAGCCTCGTCGTGATGACCGGTGTCGCCGCGATGGCCAACGGCGTGATGAACACGCTCCCCTGGGGCGGCCCGACCGCCCGCGCCGCGACCGCGCTGAAGCTGGACGCCAGCGACATCTTCGTGCCGATGATTCCGGCCCTCGCCGTGGGTCTCCTCGGTGTCTTCGCCCTCGCCTACGTCCTCGGGCGCCGCGAGCGCACGCGGCTCGGCGTGCTGACGCTGGACGAGGCACTGGAGCCGCAGGAGGCCGAGACGGTGCTGGTGGGTGCGGGCGGTTCCGAGGAGAAGTCCCCGCGCGCCACCGGCGGTTCCGGCTCCGGCACCGACGCGGACGCCCCCGAGTCCGCCACCGCCGACGACGGATTCCAGGGCCTCGACCCCCACCGCGCCACCCTGCGCCCCAAGTTGTACTGGTTCAACGCGCTGCTCACGGTCACGCTACTCACCGCCATGATCATGGAGTGGCTGCCGATCCCGGTCCTGTTCCTGCTCGGCGCCGCGCTCGCGCTCACCGTCAACTTCCCGCACATGCCCGACCAGAAGGCCCGCCTCGGCGCCCACGCCGAGAACGTCCTCAACGTCTCCGGAATGGTCTTCGCCGCCGCCGTCTTCACCGGCGTCCTCCAGGGCACCGGCATGGTCGACCACATGGCCGAGTGGCTGGTCTCCAACATCCCGGACGGCATGGGCCCGCACATGGCCTTCGTCACCGGTGTCCTGAGCATCCCGCTCACGTACTTCATGTCGAACGACGGCTTCTACTTCGGCATCCTCCCGGTCCTCGCCGAGGCGGGCCAGGCGCACGGCGTCTCGTCCCTGGAGATCGCCCGCGCTTCGCTGGTCGGCCAGCCGCTGCACATGTCGAGCCCGCTGGTGCCCGCCGTGTACGTCCTCGTCGGCATGGCCAAGGTCGAGTTCGGCGACCACACGAGGTTCGTGGTCAAGTGGGCCGCGCTCACCTCGCTGGTGGTGCTCGGGGCCGGGATCCTCTTCGGCATCATCTGATGCCCGGCGCCTCTCCCACCGAACGGCCCGGCAGGGGCTGGCTGCTGCGCCTCGTCATCGCCTTCTGCTTCGCGCAGGGGGCGGTGTCGATGGCGCGGCCCGCCGTCTCCTACCGGGCCCTCGCGCTGGGCGCCGACGAGCGCGCGGTCGGTGTGATCGCGGGCGTGTACGCGCTGCTTCCGCTGTTCGCCGCCGTGCCGCTCGGCCGCCGTACGGACCACGGCCGGTGTGCGCCCCTGCTGCCGCTGGGCGTTGTCCTGATCGCGGGCGGCTGTGCCCTGAGCGGCGCGGCCGACTCCCTCGCCGCGATGGCCGCCTGGAGCGGGGTGATGGGTCTCGGCCACCTCTGCTTCGTCATCGGCGCGCAGTCGATCGTCGCCCGCCAGTCCGCGCCCCACGAACAGGACCGCAACTTCGGCCACTTCACGATCGGCGCCTCGCTCGGCCAGCTGATCGGCCCGGTCGTCGCGGGTGCCCTGATCGGCGGCCCGGACCGGGCGGGCAGCAGCGCGCTGGCGCTGCTGGTGGCGGGCGCGGTCGCCGCGGTGTCCTGCGCGTCGCTGTGGCGCATCGAACACCGTACGACGGCCAACTCCCGTACCGAGCGCGGCGATCGCATCCCCGTCCACCGCATCCTGCGTACCCGGGGGGTGCCCGCGGGCATCTTCGTCAGCCTCGCCGTGCTGTCGGCGACGGACATCCTCACCGCGTATCTTCCGGTGGTCGGTGAACACCGGGGCATCGCTCCGTCGGTGGTCGGTCTGCTGCTGAGCCTGCGCGCCGCGGCGACCATCGCCTGCCGGCTGGTGATGACACCGATGCTGCGGTGGCTGGGCCGGGCCGCCCTGCTCACCGTGACCTGTCTCGCGGCGGCGCTGCTGTGCGCGGGCATCGCGCTCCCGGTGCCGGTGTGGGCGCTGGCCGTGATGCTCGCGGCGCTCGGGTTCTGCCTCGGCGTCGGGCAGCCGCTGTCCATGACGACCGTGGTGCAGGCAGCGCCGGACGACGCGCGCTCCACCGCCCTCGCGCTGCGCCTGACCGGCAACCGGCTCGGCCAGGTCGCCGCGCCCGCCGCGGCCGGTCTGATCGCCGGAGTCGCGGGCGTGGCGGCGCCGTTCGTGATGCTCGGCGCGCTGCTGCTGATCTCCTCGGGAATCGCGCTGCGCGCGCCGGGGAAGCAGGTGGTGCGACAGCGGACCGGTGGCCCGCGGCGGTCCGGTGCGCCATTGGGCCGGACGAGGGATTCCTGACAGGGTGTCGGGCGCAGCTCCCGCATCCGCCGCGGCGAATGTGAAAGAGAGTCAGGTGAAAGAGCGATTTGTATGAAAATCGTCTGACTCGGAGGACATACGCATGACCACCTCGCCACTCTCCCGCCGCGCCGGAGCAGCCCGCACCGGTGCCGCCGCCGCCCTGGCGGTTCTCGCCACCGCCACGACCGCCTCGATCGGGGCGCCGGTCGCCTTCGCCGCCCCGGGGGACGAAGGCGAACTCAGGATCCACAGAGTGGGTGCGCCCCTGGGCGTGCCCAAGGACGACTCCAAGGTCTGCCGGTTCTACCTCGACGCGACCAACTTCGACGGGGCGACGACCGTCACCTACACCATCGAGGCGCAGCCGCCGCTGCCCAACACCGCGACGCTCACCGGCGCCATCATCCTCGCGGCGGGTGTCGGCCGCACGGAACCCCTCGCCCTGCCCGACGGGCAGTACAAGCTGACCTGGCCCGTCCCCCCGAGCGCCACCGCCCCCCAGAAGGAGAAGATCTTCCGGGTCGACTGCCGCGAAGAGAACGAGCACGGCGAAAAGGAGTACAACGGCGCGTCGGGCCCGCAGGGCGGCGGCTACCAGGGCGGCGACAGCCAGGGCGGCGCCGGCCAGGGCGGCGACAGCTCCTCGCAGGGCGGCGGACACGAGAGCCAGGGCGGCGGGAACAGCTCCTCGCAGGGCGGCGAGGACGGCCCGAAGGGCGGCGTCCACGCGGGCGGCGGCGGGCTCGCCGACATGACCGAGGCGGTCTCGCCGGTCGCCGCGACGGCGGCCGTCGGGCTGGTCGTGGCCGGAGGCGTCACGTACTTCCGGCTGATCCGCCGTCGGCCCCATGGCGCCGCGTAGGCGGCTCCGCAGGCCCTGGTACCGGACTCGCGCCTACCGCCTCACCAGGACGGCCGCGCTCGTGGCCGTCCTGGTGACGGTGGGCAACCGGTGCGGACAGGACGACGAGCCGGGCGGGCCGGCCGTCCTCGCCGGGCCCGAGCGGCCCGCGGTGGCGGCCGACGCCGCCGGCCCCGGCACCGACGCGCGCGGTCCCGGGACCGGAGCGGAGCGGACCGGCCGGTCGGCCCGGTCCGCTCCGCCGCCCACCCCGCTGCCGCGCTCCCGGGCCACCGTGCTGCGCATCCCGCATCTGGGCATCGAGGCGCCGGTCATCGGCCTCCGGCTCGACCGTGACCGGCAGCTCGCCACGCCGCCGGTGGACAAACCCAAGCTCGTAGGCTGGTACGAGGGCGGACCGGCGCCGGGCGAGAAGGGCACGGCCGTCGTCGTCGGCCACCGCGACACCAGGACCGGCCCCGCCGTCTTCGCCGCGCTCGGCCAACTGCCGCCGGGACGGCTGGTCGAGGCCCGGCGCGCGGACGGACGCACCGCCGTCTACACCGTGGACCGGGTGCAGACGTACGAGAAGTCGCACTTTCCCGACAAGGAGGTGTACGGCACCAGGAAGCGCCCCGAGCTGCGTCTGATCACCTGCGGCGGCACGTACGACCGCAAGAAGGGCTACGCCAGCAACATCGTGGTCTTCGCCCACCTCACGGCGACCCGGAAGGGCTGAACCCCGGCGGAACGCCCGCGGGGGCTGAACCCCGGCGGGGACGCCCGCGAGGCTCTTCCGGAACGTCGCCCCAGGTCCTCGTCCCCCCGGTATCGCGCTCCGCCGCGGCGCGCGGGCCCCGCTCCATCGTGACCCGGAACCCTCTGGCGTCCCAAAACTAACATCGCTAGTTTGGGGCGCGGACGACGCTGCCCGACTCCGGAGGAAGACGATGAAGGCACAGGACGGCATGTACATCGACGGCGCCTGGCGGCCCGCCGCGGGGCCGGACATGATCGAGGTCGTGAACCCGGCCGACGAGCAGGTGATCGGCCGGGTGCCGGCGGGCACTCCCGAGGACGTGGACGCGGCCGTACGTGCCGCGCGTGCCGCCCTGACCGCCTGGGCCGCGACCCCGCCCGCCGAGCGGGCCGCGCGGATCTCCGCCCTCCGGGACGTCCTGGTGGCCCGCCAGGACGAGATCGCCGAGACCGTCACGGCCGAACTCGGCTCACCGCTGTCGTTCTCGCAGAGCGTGCAGGTGGGCCTGCCGATCCTGGTCGCGGGTTCGTACGCCGAACTCGCGGCGACGTACGCCTTCGAGGAGAGGGTGGGCAACTCGACCGTCCACCACGAGCCGGTCGGCGTGGTCGGCGCCATCACCCCCTGGAACTACCCCCTGCACCAGATCGTCGCCAAGGTCGCCCCGGCACTCGCGGCGGGCTGCACGATCGTACTGAAGCCCGCCGAGGACACCCCGCTGACCGCCCAGCTCTTCGCGGAGGCGGTCCACGAGGCCGGTGTCCCGGCGGGTGTGTTCAACCTCGTCACCGGCCTCGGCCCGGTCGCGGGACAGGCGCTCGCCGAGCACGAGGACGTCGACCTGGTCTCGTTCACCGGCTCGACGGCGGTCGGCAGGCAGATCGGTGCCACGGCCGGTGCGGCCGTCAAGCGGGTCGCCCTCGAACTCGGCGGCAAGTCCGCCAACGTCATCCTGCCGAGCGCCGACCTCGCCAAGGCGGTGAACGTGGGCGTCGCCAACGTGATGGCCAACTCCGGCCAGACGTGCAGCGCCTGGACGCGCATGCTGGTGCACGCGGAGCGGTACGAGGAGGCGGTCGAGCTGGCCGCGGCCGCCGCGGTGAAGTACGCGGACCGCATCGGCCCGCTGGTGAACGCCAAGCAGCGCGCCCGGGTGCGCGGTTACATCGACAAGGGTGTCGCCGAGGGCGCACGGCTCGTCGCGGGCGGCCCCGAATCCACCGAGCCGCAGGGCTACTTCGTCAGCCCCACCGTCTTCGCCGACGTCACGCCCGAGATGACGATCGCGAAGGAGGAGATCTTCGGCCCGGTCCTCTCGGTCATCCGGTACGAGGACGAGGAGGAGGCCCTGCGGATCGCCAACGGCACGGTGTACGGCCTCGCCGGCGCCGTCTGGGCGGGCGACGAGGCGGAGGCGGTCGCCTTCGCCCGCAGGCTCGACACCGGGCAGGTCGACATCAACGGCGGCCGCTTCAACCCCCTTGCGCCCTTCGGGGGTTACAAGCAGTCGGGCGTGGGCCGTGAGCTCGGCGCGCACGGCCTCGCCGAGTACCTCCAGACCAAGTCCCTCCAGTTCTAGGAGCGTCGCCCACCATGGTCCGCGCAGCTGTACTGCCCGCCGTCGGTGCTCCGCTGGAGATCACCGGGATCGAACTGCCCGAGCCCGGTCCCGGCCAGGTCCGGGTCCGGCTCGCCGCCGCCGGGGTCTGCCACTCCGACCTGTCCCTGTCCGACGGCACCATGCGGGTGCCGGTCCCGGCCGTCCTCGGCCATGAGGGCGCGGGCACCGTCGTCTCCGTGGGGGAGGGCGTCACCCAGGTGTCGCCCGGCGCGGGCGTCGTCCTCAACTGGGCGCCGTCCTGCGGAAGGTGCCACGCCTGCTCGCTGGGCGAGGTCTGGCTGTGCGCCGACGCGCTGACCGGCGCCGGGACCGTGTACGCGCGGCGCACCGACGGCTCCGACCTGTACCCCGGGCTGAACGTCGCCGCGTTCGCCGAGGAGACGGTCGTCCCGGCCGCCTGCGTACTGCCCGTGCCCGACGGCGTGCCGCTCACCGACGCGGCGCTGCTCGGCTGTGCCGTGCTCACCGGCTACGGAGCCGTCCATCACTCGGCGAAGGTCCAGCCGGGCGAGACGGTCGCCGTGTTCGGGGTCGGCGGGGTCGGCCTCGCGACGCTCCAGGCCGCCCGGATCGCGGGCGCGTCGAAGATCGTCGCGGTGGACGTCTCGCCGGAGAAGGAGTCGCTCGCCCGCCGGGCCGGGGCCACCGACTACCTCGTCGCCTCCGAGAACACGGCCCGCGAGATCCGCGGGCTCACCGACAAGCAGGGGGTGGACGTCGCCGTCGAGTGCGTGGGCCGCGCCGTGACCATCCGCACCGCCTGGGACTCGACGCGGCGTGGCGGCCGCACCACGGTCGTCGGCATCGGCGGCAAGGACCAGCAGGTCGTGTTCAACGCGCTGGAGATCTTCCACTGGGGCCGCACCCTGTCGGGCTGCGTGTACGGCAACTCGGACCCGGCGAAGGACCTGCCGGTCCTGGCCGAGCACGTACGGGCGGGGCGCCTGGACCTCGGCGCGCTGGTGACGGAGCGGATCGCCCTCGACGGCATCCCGGCGGCGTTCGACAACATGCTGGCCGGCAAGGGCGGCCGGGCGCTGGTGGTGTTCTAGGCGCGCCTAGGCGCGCGGCTCCGGGGCCGGTCGAGGAACTGGATCCGGAGCCGGTCGAGGAGCTGGTTCCGGGGCCGGCGCCGGGGCCGTGTCCTCGGGCACAGGCGCGGTCGTCCGGCCGCGCGGCCGGGAACGCGACACCGCCACCCCGGCGAGACACAGCAGGCCACCGGCCAGCGTCAGCGGTCCCGGCACTTCGTCGAGCACCAGCCAGGACATCAGTACGACGAGGGCGGGCACGGCGTACGTGGTCGCGCCCATGCGGCTCGCGGTCGTACGGGCGAGGGCGTACGCCCAGGTCGTGAACGCCAGCGCGGTCGGGAAGACGCCCAGGTAGAGCATGTTGAGGGTCGCGGAGACGGGCGCGGCGGCCGCCTCGTGGACGAGCTGCCCGGCGAAGGGCAGACACCCGACCGCGCCGACCAGGCAGCCGAAGGTCGTCGCCTGGAGCGCACTGGCACTGCCCAGCGCCGGCTTCTGCGCGACGACTCCGCCCGCGTATCCGGCGGCGGCGAGCAGACACAGCACCACCCCGAGAACCGAGGATCCGCCCTCCCCGGACAGGGAGAGACCCACGGCGACCGCACCCGCGAAGGACACCGCCATCCCCGCGAGCAACCGCGGCGACAGGGCGTCGCCGAGCAGCCGGGCACCGAGCAGGGCGATGAGGATCGGGCCGATGTTCACGACCAGGGCCGCCGTGCCCGCGTCCACCTGCTGCTCGCCCCAGTTGAGCACGACCATGTAGCAGCCGAACCAGAGCAGCCCGGACATGACGATCCCCGGCCAGGCCGCGCGCGGCGGCAGACCCTCCCCGCGGACGAGACAGATGACACCGAGCGCGAGGACGCCCGCCAGCAGCCGGCCGAGCGCCAGCGCGCCCGGCGAGTAGGCGGCACCCGCACTGCGGATCGACACGAAGGCGGAGGCCCACAGGACGACGGTGACGGCCGCCGCGCCCGCGGCGAGCAGCTCCGCGCGGCGGCGGGGTGCGGGGGTGAACGGGGGAGTGCTCATCATGCTCCCGAGGCTAGGAGGGGGACAGACAGGGGGCACGCGGATTTCGGACGTCGTACTGCGGCTGCCGCTGTGGGTGTGGCTGTGCGTGCGGGTCCGGCTGCGGCCGCTCTTGAGGCAGCGCCGCTCATGTGGTCGCTGCCGCTCCCGCTCAGCGCAGCGCACCCGTCGCGATGCCCAGCAGCGCCGCGAGCGCCCGCTCCCCTTGGTCCGTGACCTTCACGGCCCGCTCGGAGCCGATGCGTACGCACCACCCCGCGTCCAGAGCGTGCCGGCACAGGGCCGCGCCCGCGACGCCCGCGAGATGGGGCCGGCGTTCGGTCCAGTCGAGGCAGGCCCGGGCCAGCGGGCGTCGGCCGGTGGGTTCGAGACCGATACCGGCGTCCGCGAACCACTTCAGCCCGTCGTCCGTGAGCGCGAACCCGGTGTCCTGGCGCAGCAGCCCACGTCCGGTCAGCGCGTCGGTGAGGGCGATGCCGAGCCGCCCGGCGAGGTGGTCGTAGCAGGTGCGCCCGCGGGCCATCGCGGTGCCGGCGCTGGACTCCCGCAGCGTGCGCGGTTGTTCGAGGGCGCCGGGCGCGACCTGGGCCGCGAGATCCTCGACGAGCTGCGCGGTCCGCCCGTCGGCCAGCCGTACGTACCGGTGCCGCCCCTGCCGCTCCTCGGCGAGCAGCCCGCCCGCGACCAGCTTGCCCAGATGCTCGCTGGCGGTGGAGGCCGCGACTCCCGCGTGCCGCGCCAGCTCGCCGGCCGTCCACGCCCGCCCGTCCAGCAGCGCCAGCAGAAACGCGGCCCGCGTCTCGTCGGCGATCAGCCCGGCGAGCCGGGCCAGCCGCGGCGCCTGGGCATCCCGGGACCTGTGTCGGCTCGTCATGCGTTCCAGCATGCGGTACGGACACTTCGGCACCCGCCGAAGTGTCCGTGGCGGGTGCCGATCGCGAAGAGGCGCGCGCCCCCGGTCGCCGGGCGGCGGGAACTCGGCGCCAGGGCCAGGGGCGGCCTAGAGGGCCCGCCGTACCTGCTCGTACTGCTGCGCGAGCCCGTCCAGCAACGCCGTGAGCCCCGTCTCGAACGCCCGCTCGTCGATCTTCTCCTGCTGCTCGGCAAGCAGGTGGGCCTGCCCGAGGTGGGGATAGTCGGCGGGGTCGTACGCCGTCTCGTCGTCGACGAACCCGCCCGCGAACGAGCCCAGCGCGGAGCCCATGATGAAGTACCGCATCAGCGCGCCGATGGACGTGGCCTGCGCGGGCGGCCAGCCGGCGCGGACCATCGCCCCGAAGACGGCGTCGGCGAGGCGGAGGCCGGCCGGGCGTCGCCCGGGGCCCCGGGCGAGCACCGGGACGATGTTCGGGTGGTCGCGCAGCGCGGCGCGGTAGGAGAAGGCCCAGTCGTGCAGCGCCGTCCGCCAGTTCCGGCCGTCCTCGAACATCGACAGGTCGACCTGCGCGCTCACCGAGTCCGCGACCGCCTCGAGGATCTGGTCCTTGGTGCGGAAGTGGTTGTAGAGCGAGGGCCCGCTGACCCCGAGTTCGGCGGCGAGCCGGCGGGTGGAAACGGCCGCCAGGCCCTCGGCGTCCACCAGCGCCCGTGCCGCGTCGACGATGCGGTCGGTGCTGAGGAGGGGCTTGCGCGGTCGGGCCATGGCGCACATAGTAGGGCTGCGCACGTAAACTAGCAGTGCTAATTTAAATGTACGGCTTTCAAATGGGGTGACGCGCCATGAACCTGGAGCTCAGCGAGGAGCAGACCGCCGTCCGGCAGCTCGCCAAGGACTTCGTGGACCGCGAGGTCGCCCCGAACGTCATCGCCTGGGACCGCGCAGAGGAGGTCGACCGCTCCCTCGTCAAGAAGCTGGGCGAGGTCGGCTTCCTCGGGCTGACCGTCGACGAGGAGTACGGCGGCTCCGGCGGCGACCACCTCGCGTACTGCCTGGTGACGGAGGAGCTGGGCCGGGGTGACTCCTCGGTGCGGGGCATCGTGTCGGTCTCCCTCGGGCTCGTCGCCAAGACGATCGCGTACTGGGGGAGCGAGGAGCAGAAGCGGCAGTGGCTGCCGGGGCTCACCTCCGGCGCGTACGTCGGCTGCTTCGGCCTCACCGAGCCCGGCACCGGCTCCGACGCGGGCAATCTGACGACGAGGGCCGTACGCGACGGCGACGACTACGTCGTCAACGGCACCAAGATGTTCATCACCAACGGCACCTGGGCCGACGTCGTGCTCCTCTTCGCCCGCTCCACGGACGCACCCGGACACAAGGGCGTCTCCGCCTTCCTCGTCCCCACCGACACCCCCGGCCTGACCCGCCGCCCCATCCACGGCAAGCTCGGCCTGCGCGGCCAGGCCACCGCCGAGCTGGTCCTCGAGGACGTCCGCGTGCCCGCCTCGGCGATGCTGGCGCCCGAGGGCAAGGGCTTCTCCGTGGCCATGTCGGCGCTGGCCAAGGGGCGGATGTCGGTCGCGGCGGGCTGTGTCGGCATAGCCCAGGCCGCGCTGGACGTGGCGGTGAAGTACGCCACCGAGCGCGAACAGTTCGGGAAGACGATCGCCCACCACCAGCTCGTACAGGAGCTGATCAGTGACATCGCCGTGGACGTGGACGCCGCCCGGCTGCTGACCTGGCGGGTCGCCGACCTCGTCGACCGGGGGCAGCCGTTCGCCACCGCGTCCTCCCAGGCCAAGCTCTTCGCCTCCGAGGCCGCCGTGCGCGCCGCGAACAACGCCCTCCAGGTCTTCGGCGGCTACGGCTACATCGACGAGTACCCGGCGGGCAAGCTGCTGCGCGACGCCCGCGTGATGACGCTCTACGAGGGCACGAGCCAGATCCAGAAGCTGCTGATCGGGCGGGCGCTGACGGGGGTCTCGGCGTTCTGAGGAACCTCGTTCCGAGTTCCGCGGGACCTGGTTCCGGCCGGCCTCGTCTGAGTACGTCCTGAGTACGGCGGCGGATGTGGTTCCGGCCGTGGCCGCCGACCCTTGTCCGTATGAGCGAGACACCGGTCAAGCAGCAGAACACGGCAGCCTTCTACGGTCAGGCCGTCGCCTCTTTCTCCGTCGCCATGGCGGCCACCGCCATCGGCATCTTCAAACTGCACGCCGACGCCTGGGTGCGGGGCTTCCTGGCCATCGCCGTCCTGTACCTGGTGACCTCGGCCTTCACCTTGGCCAAGGTGATCCGGGACCGGCAGGAGGGCGCGCACCCCGCGGGGCGCGCGTACGGCCCCTTCGAAAAGCTGTGATCCGTTCGCCCACCCGTTTGCCGACTCGTTCATCCACCCGTTCGCACCGCGCTGAACGGGCACTCTAAGCGCTCGCTCACCTTCAGAGGTATGGTGTTCGTCCTGCCACTGGAAGGGGCGAGTGATGAGTACGGCGGAGGAGACGGCCGGCGGCGAGATCCAGCCGTGGGCCGAGGTCACCCCTGACGCGGCCCGGCGGTTGCTGGTCGCCGCCGTGGAGGCCTTCGCCGAGCGCGGCTACCACGCGACGACCACCCGCGACATCGCGGGCCGGGCCGGCATGAGCCCCGCCGCGCTCTACATCCACTACAAGACCAAGGAAGAGCTGCTCCACCGCATCAGCAGGATCGGGCACGAGAAGGCGCTGGAGATCCTGCGGCCGGCGGTGGAGGGCGAGGGCAGCGCCGCCGAGCGGCTCTCCGAGGCCGTACGGTCGTTCGTGCGCTGGCACGCCGGGCAGCACACCACCGCACGGGTCGTGCAGTACGAACTGGAGGCGCTCGGCCCCGACGCGCGCGCCGAGATCATCGCGCTGCGCCGGCAGACCGACGCGGCCGTGCGCGGGATCATCCAGGACGGCGTGGCGGCGGGCGACTTCGACGTCCCGGACGTGCCCGGCACCACCGTGGCGGTGCTCTCGCTCTGCATCGACGTGGCCCGCTGGTTCAACGTCAACGGCCCCCGTACGCCCGACGAGGTCGGCGCGCTCTACGCCGACCTCGTGCTGCGGATGGTGAGGGCGAAGGTCTAGAGGGTGGATCCGAAGGACACCCCCTGGCCCGCTCCCGCCGGCGGCCTCAGAAGTAGTAGCGCGACACCGACTCCGCCACGCAGACCGGCTTGTCGCCGCCCTCACGCTCGACCGTCACCGCGGCCGTGACCTGGACGCCCTCGCCCGCCTCCGTGACCTCCTGGAGGACGGCGGTGGCGCGCAGCCGTGAGCCCACCGGCACCGGCGCGGGGAAACGCACCTTGTTCGAGCCGTAGTTGACGCCCATCTTCATGCCCTCGACCCGCATCACCTGCGGCACCAGCGCGGGCAGCAGCGACAGCGTCAGATAGCCGTGCGCGATGGTCGTGCCGAACGGACCCGCGGCGGCCTTCTCGGGGTCCACATGGATCCACTGGTGGTCGCCCGTGGCGTCGGCGAACAGATCGATCCGCTTCTGGTCGACCTCCAGCCAGTCGCTGTACCCCAGCTGCTCGCCCACCGCCGCCTTCAGCTCGTCGGCGGATGTGAAGATCCTCGGCTCTGCCATGTCCCTGGCCTCCTGTGTCGCCATGTCTAAGCAACTGCTTAGCATGGTCGGGCGGGGGGCCCATGTCAACGGGCCGCGAGTGTGACGAGGTAGGTAGGCTTCGAGGGGTGCCCCAGATTCCCGAGAAGATCCATGAGCTCACGGTCGGCCAGCTGTCGGCCCGCAGTGGCGCCGCCGTCTCCGCCCTGCATTTCTACGAGTCCAAGGGCCTGATCAGCAGCCGCCGCACCGCGGGCAACCAGCGCCGCTACCACCGCGACGCGCTGCGCCGGGTCGCTTTCGTCCGCGCCGCGCAGCGCGTCGGCATCCCGCTGGCCACGATCCGCGAGGCGCTCGCCGAACTCCCCGAGGAGCGGACCCCGACGCACGAGGACTGGGCGCGCCTCTCCGAGGCCTGGCGCGCCGAACTCGACGAGCGCATCACCCAGCTGGGCCGGCTGCGGGACCATCTGACGGACTGCATCGGGTGCGGATGCCTGTCGTTGGAGACCTGTGTGCTCTCCAACCCGGACGACGTCTTCGGCGAACGGCGGACGGGCTCGCGGCTCATGGTGGACCGCGCCGCGAGCCGGCCGCGGCGCACACCGGGTCAGCAGCAGCCCGAGGACTGCTGCTGACCAGTCCTGACCAGTCCCCGGCCTGCTGCGGCCGGTCCGGTCACTCGTACTCCGTGCCGCCCTTGCGGGTCAGATACGCCGGACTGACCGCCTTCGCGATCGCCCGGCCGCCGGTCACCGGGCTGCGCCGCTCGGTGGCGGACCGGATCACGACGCCCTCCCGCAGATGCAGCCCGTGCCCGGAGACCGTCTCCCGTCCGGAGGCGGTCTCCAGGACCCGCTCGATGTCGTACGGGCCCTCGTACAGCCTGGGTACGAGGGGCAGTTCGCCGTCCAGCCGATCCGCCGCGTCCAGCCAGCGGACCTCGCCGTCGATGTCCGCGGACACGTCGAACACGGCGTACCCGAGGGTGTCGCGGCGGCCGTCCGCGCCGTACGTCAGGTCCTGTACGCCGGCCCCGTACACCTCGCCGAAGATCCCGACCCGGCGTGCCCCGAGCCGTTCGGCGAGGCGGGCCGCGGCCTGGGCCACGCCGTGGCCGTGCACGGCGCGCCAGTACAGATTGCGCGGATCCTCCTTCAGGGCGAGGGACTTGGCGCCGAAGCCCTTCGAGGAGACATGCACACGGTCCTCGTCGGCGAGGTACGTCACCAGGCATGCCGTGCCGTGCAGCTTCTCCGTCAGGACGACGGGTTCGCCGGGCGTGAAGATGTCCGGGTAGCGCTGGATGTTCTCGATGTCGACCCAGCGCAGCAGATCGGGCACGGACTCGATCTCGCCGCTCATCGTGGGCGGGATCGGCGGCACCCACTTGGTGATGCCGAGCAGCTCCGCGAAGTCGGTTCCGTCCGCCACCGTCCGCGCGAGGTCGACGTCCGCCAGCGCCTTCGGCCGGCAGACGATCCCCTGCGACAGCTCACCGCGCAGCCGTACGGCCTTGACCCGGTCGGAGCCGCTGCCCGCGAGGCGTCCGGTCAGCCCCAGCTCCTCGATCAGCCCGGCCGGCAGCACGGACTGCTCCGGGATGTAGACGGCGGTCTCGCCGGTGCGATACGCGCCCTTGGCGACGACGGCCCGGTACAGGCCCACCTGGGCCAGTTCGAGGGCGTCGGCGTTCGGGTGGGGGTGGATGGTCAGCACTTCGGCGGTGACGCGCAGCGTCGACATGTCAGGGCTCCTCGGGTTCCTCAGCCGGGTTTCATCGCCCCCAACTGTCCCTACGGGAAAGGGGTGGAGCGAGCCGATTTGGTGCTGGTAGCGTCGGGCTCTTCGGCCGGCGGCGAGGTCGTGCGCGGAGTCCTGACCGGAACATCTCCCACGCCCTCACCAGCCCTCGACGCCGCCTCCACCGCCACTTTGCGCTCCAGGAGCGCCCCCGCGACGCCCTCCGCGCCGGGCTCGTGCCGGTTGACCGAGGCGTGATCGGGTAGGACGGTCCATTCACGGACGCGCGCCACCCGGGCCGCGGGATCCGGTTCCCCCCATGCGCCCGTGGTCGCCCCGATCGGAACGCGAACCTGTGAACGTATCTCTTCGAGTGCCGTCGCAAGCGCTTTCGCCGACAATGTGTGCTGTCCGCAAGGGGACTTGGGATGCACGTGGACGTCCACCGGCACCATGCCCCCGATGGTGCCCCCCGCCACTGACAACCAGCCTCGACCCGGGGCGAACCGGTGTTCAGGAGACGGAGAAGGAGGAGAAATGAGCGTCGTCATCAGCTCGTTGAAGTACGAGGCCGCGCACTCGGGGGCGCAGAAGATCACATACGACAACGACGGCTACCACCTGGTCCGCTTCCCGTACGAGGTGAGCGAGGAGTCGTACGACCCCTGGAAGATGCACGATCCGGCCCGGGGCGGTGGCCAGGCGTCGACGTACCCGGACACCCGCTCCGGGCTGATCTGGCCCAGCCACGACGGCTGGGCCGTGCTGTCCGCGATGGTCTTCTGGGAGGCCGACGCCCGCGCGCTGGAGTACCGGGCGCGCTTCGTGCGCGACCCGCTGGGTGTCTCCACGGGGTACGACTCGACGGCCACGAACGACACGACGCTCACCCGCGGCGGCCAGTACCGCACTTATCTCTGGCAGATGTTCGTGCATCCGGGGACCCCCGTCGGCCTGAAGATCTCGGCGCGCGGTGTCGGTGACGCGAAGATCGCCGTACCGATCACCCTCGCCGAGTTCAAGCTCGCCATCCACACGGACGTCAAGACGCCTTCGTAGGCAGCGCCTTTCGGGCGCTCGTCCGATCAGGACACCCCGGGCACGCGCACGGGGGCGCGGCCTTCTGTGCGCACCCCCGTCGTGCTCACGCCGACACCAGCAGCCGTCCGCGCCTGGCCTCCACCAGGGCTTCGGGTGTCAGAACGGGCCGCGGCACCACTATTCCGCAGCCCGTGCAGACCGGGCCCGACGACGGTTCGTGGGCCAGGTCGTACTTCCATGTGAGGCGCTCCCCGGCGCACACGGGGCAGGCCTCGCCCGGCTCGCGCTCCAGTGCGGCGATGAGCCGGCGCAGCACCTCGGCCAGTGCTTCATGGGGATGGACCCGTGGGTCGTCGCACCAGGCGACGCCGAAACCGCCCCAGGTCAGCCGGTGCCAGTCGTCCACGCTGCCCGGCCTGCGCAGCCCGTCGTGCTTCTCCTTCTTGCGGCGCTGCGCGAACTCGACCTCGTAGGCGAGCCAGACGGAGCGGGCCTCCTCCAGCTCGTCCAGCGCGGCCACGAGCCGCGCCGGATCGGGCGAACGGTCCTCAGGACCGAACCCGGCCCGGGAGCACAGATGGTCCCAGGTCGCCCGATGCCCGTAGGGGGCGAACCTCTCAAGGCACTTGCGCAGTGAGTACCGCCGCAGTGCCAGATCGCACCTCGGATCTCGCACCTGTCTCGCCAGACTCCGGAAACCGGCCATCGCCTTGCACCTCCGTCACACCTGCACCTGAACTTCGGTCACTTCGGCGTCGTCGAACGGACGTCGCCGAATAGACGTATCGACAAGCAATTCGGCTCCATCCGATTTTCGATGACCGCCATAAGCCACCCGCCGAGTCGTCCCGGCTTACCTCCCGCCGCTGTCAGCCGCCTGTCGGCGGCACTGTCCGACTGCGATGAATCCCAAAAACTGACGCATGTTCATCTTCAATCTCGGGGATACCGGCGGTAACGTCCGGCCCACCCCCGTCGGTAGGAGCTGCCATGTCACGGCGCACCCCACGCATCGCCCTCGACAGACTGAGAACTCCTCGCAGAATCCCCAAGTTCCTCAAGGCCGCTTCGATATGCGTCCTCGTCGCCGGTCTTTTGTCCCCCGTCACCCAGGTGGCCGCCGCCGACACCTCGGCCGCGGCCGCCGGTGACTACTGCGGCGGCCAGTGTTCCGACATCCTCCCGCCCGGCGAGAACGGCAACGCCACCCTCGCCCAGATCCTCCTCAACCAGGCCTTCGGCACCCAGCCCGACCACGCCGAGGACCAGCTCGCGCCGTACGGCAATCTGCCCTCCGGCTACTCCGCGCTCACCGACGCGAAGATCAACAACTTCTTCAACGACGCCTCCTTCGGGGTCGCCTCCGACCAGGTCGCCTCCACCACCAAGCCCGGCGGGCGCAGCGACGTGACGATCGTCCGCGACAAGAAGACGGGCGTCCCGCACATCACGGGCACGACCCGTTACGGCACTGAGTACGGAGCCGGGTACGCCGCTGCTCAGGACCGGCTCTGGCTGATGGACGTCTTCCGGCACGTCGGACGGGGCCAGCTGACCTCCTTCGCGGGTGGCGCCCCCTCCAACCAGGGCCTGGAGCAGGAGTTCTGGCGCAACGCCCCCTACACCGAGGCCGATCTGCAGGCCCAGATCGACAGCGCCATCGCGAACAACGGCGCCCGCGGCCAGCAGGCCCTGGCCGACGCCAACGCCTACATCGAGGGCATCAACGCCTACATCGACGCCTCCGACAGCGGCCGCTACTTCCCCGGCGAGTACGTCCTGACCGGCCACAAGGACTCCATCACCAACGCCGGCACCATCGACCACTTCAAGCTCACCGACCTGGTCGCGCTGGCCTCCGTCATCGGCGCGCTCTTCGGCTCCGGAGGCGGCGGCGAGGTCAACAACGCCCTCTCGCTGATCGCCGCCCAGTCCAAGTACGGCGTGACCGAGGGCACCAAGGTCTGGGAGTCCTTCCGCGAGCGCAACGACCCCGAGGCGGTCCTCACCGTCCACAACGGCGAGAGCTTCCCGTACGCGTCGAAGCCCGACTCCCCGCAGGGCGCGGCCCTGCCCGACGCGGGCTCGGTGACCCAGGAGCCGCTGGTCTACGACCGCACCGGCAGCGCGGCCACCGCCGGTGCCACCGGCGCCTCGGCCACGGCGGCCGCCACCACCCTCACCTCAGCCAAGCGCGGCATGTCCAACGCCCTCGTGGTCAGCGGCAAGCACACCGCGAGCGGTCACCCGATCGCCGTGTTCGGCCCGCAGACCGGCTACTTCGCACCGCAGCTGCTGATGCTCCAGGAGATCCAGGGACCCGGCCTGAGCGCCCGTGGCGCCTCCTTCGCGGGCCTGAGCATGTACGTGGAACTCGGCCGCGGCCAGGACTACTCCTGGAGTGCCACCACCTCCGGCCAGGACATCATCGACACCTACGCGGTCGAGCTGTGTCAGGACGACTACCACTACCTCTACCACGGCACCTGCACGGCCATGGACAAGGTCGAGCGGACCAACTCCTGGAAGCCGACCACCGCCGACTCCACCGCGGCCGGCTCCTACCGCATGCAGGTCTACCGCACCAAGTACGGCCCCGTGGAATACCGGGCGACGGCCGGCGGCAAGAAGGTCGCGTACACCACCCTGCGCTCCTCCTTCCTGCACGAGGCCGACTCGATCATCGGCTTCCAGATGCTGAACGACCCGGACTACGTCAAGAGTCCGCAGACGTTCCAGAGCGCCGTGCAGCACATCAACTACACCTTCAACTGGTTCTACGCCGACTCCACGCACACCGCGTACTACAACAGTGGCGACAACCCGGTACGCGCCACGGGCGTCGACGCCGAGTTCCCGGTCTGGGCGCAGGCGGCGTACGAGTGGCGGAACTGGAACCCGGCGACGAACACCGCCGACTACACGGCGGCGTCCGCGCACCCCAACTCCGTCGACCAGGACTACTACATCTCCTGGAACAACAAGCAGGCCAAGGACTACACCACGGCCTCCTGGGGTGACGGCTCCGTGCACCGCGGCAACCTCCTGGAGGACCGGGTGAAGAAGCTGGTGGCCGCGGGCGGGGTGACCAGGGCCTCGCTCGTGAAGGCGATGGCCGACGCCGCCCTCGCCGATCTGCGGGCCGAGGACGTGCTGCCGAAGCTCCTGAGGGTCATCAACAGCTCGACGGTCACGGACACCACGGCCGCGGCGGCGGTCGGCAAGCTGTCCGCGTGGGTGACGGCCGGCGCCAAGCGCACGGAGACCTCGGCCGGCTCGAAGGCCTACGCCAACGCCGACGCGATCCGCATCCTGGACGCCTGGTGGCCGCTGCTGGTGAAGGCCGAGTTCGAACCGGGTCTCGGCAGCGACCTGTTCACCGCCTTCACCAGCAACCTGCCGACCGACGAGCCCCCGTCGTCCGCGCACGGCCCGACCGGCGCGCACGCCGGAAGCTCCTTCCAGTACGGATGGTGGAGCTACGTCGACAAGGACATCCGGGCGGTGCTCGGCGAGCCGGTGCAGGGCGGACTGGAGAAGTCGTACTGCGGCTCCGGCAGCCTCAGTGCCTGCCGGGACACCCTGATCAGCACCCTCAAGGAGGCGGCAGGCAAGACCGCGGCCCAGGTCTACCCGGGTGACGACCAGTGCTCGGCGGGCGACCAGTGGTGCGCCGACTCGATCGTCCAGCGGACGCTCGGCGGCATCAAGCACGGCAAGATCACCTGGCAGAACCGGCCGACGTACCAGCAGGTGGTGGAGTACACGTCGCACCGGTGACACCGGGCGCACCGACAACTCCCCAGCGGCGGCGGGTCAGCGTATGCGGCCCGCCGCCAGCACCACCTGCGCCAGCTCCCGGTGCACGATGTCACTGTGCGCGCCGGTCGGCGGGCCGCCGCGCTTGACGACCGCGGCGGCGTCGACGTTCACACAGCCCGACGCCGGCAGCTCGGCCCGCAGCGCCTCGGCGAGGGTGAACGCGCGCGTGCCGTCCACCGCCTGCACCCCGTCGTGGCCCATCGCACCCCACCGGGGGCCCAGCGTCCGCCCGATGTCGAAGTCGGCCCCGAGCTCCCCGGCGGCCGACCGCGCGTCACCGGCCATGCGCGACGCCAGCGGATACATCGTTCCGAGCGCCGAGTCGAAGTGGGAGTAGCAGCACACCAGCGGACCGTCGATGCGGCTCTGGAGACCGTGCAGCGCCCCGCTCGCGTGCGTGTCGTGCGGCAGACGCGCCGCGAACGCGTAGTGCGAGAAGGCCCCCTGGAGCAGCGTCACGGACTTCACCGTGCGCACCCCCGCCGGCAGTCCGCGCAGCGCGAACGACACCAGCCGTCCCCCGAAACTGTGCCCGACCAGATGCACGCGTACGTCCGGCGCCGCCTGTGCGAGCCGGCCGAGGACGCGCCCGAGTCCCCGTTCGCCGACCGTCCCCGCGCGCCGCTTCATCGCGTAGTACGTGGCCTGCCGCAGCAGCTCGTGCGCCCCGTCCCACAGCCCCGCCGGCGTGAAGGAGAAGTCGACCGCGCCGGACGCCGCGCTCGTACCGTGTAACGACGCGACCCGGTCGAGCGCCCGCGCGAAGTCGCGGCACACCAGCGCCGTGTCCCCCGAGAGCATCTCGGGGCCGCTCACCGGCCCGCCCGTCGCCAGGGTGTCCGCGGCGCACGCGTCCTGCGGATCCTGCGGCCGCGCCTCGACCAGCAGCCGTACGAGCTGTCCGAACGTCTCCAGCGAGGCCTCCTCGTCCGGATGCCGCTCCAGCAGCCGCGCGATCTGCTCGACGAGCGTGGCCCGGTCGGGGAACACCTCCACCAGCGCCTGCCTGGCCCCCTTGGCGAGGGCCGGGCGCGCGACCGCCGTGACCTCGGCCGGCACGGACGCCGGGAAGTCGGGGATCGGCTCGTCCGGGAAGATCATCGAGGGCCACACCACACCCACGTACCCGAGACGCGCCCGCGGTGCGAGCGCCGGGACCGGCTGGAAGAAGCGGCTGTAGAGCCGGGTGGCCCCCGAGCGTTCGTTGTTCCAGCCGTGGGCGAAGACGACCAGGTCATGGACCTTGCGCTGCGCCACCTGCGCGAGCAGCCGATCCCGTTCCCGGCCGTCCACGTCCCCGTCCGCGTCGAACGTCAGCTCCCAGTAGGGAGTCACACTCATTGCCCGTTCCGCCATGACAGGCCCCCTTGGCCCCTGTGGTCCCACGATGTGGGCGTATCGTCCTGCCGGCGGGGGAGGTTGGCCAGATGTCACGTGCGGTCCGGTGCGACCGAACCGAAGTGCCGGGTGCGGTCGCCGCTTCAGCGGTAGACGAGGTACTCCTTGCGTACGCGGCGGAACGCGGCCAGCTCGTCCTGCCAGGCGGCCACCACCTCGTCGGCGGTCGCCCCCGCGTCGATCATGGTGCGCACCCGCGCGGAGCCCGTCAGCTTGTCGATCCAGTTGTCGGAGCGCCAGGTGAAGCCGCTCCAGACCTTCTTGGCGGTCACCAGCAGCGCGACTCCGGTGCGTACGGGGTCGTAGGCGGCCCGGTCGTGCACATGGATCTGCACACCCCCGACGGTCTTGCCCTGGAACTTGGAGAAGGTGGGCGCGAAGTACGCCTCCCTGAAGCGCACGCCGGGCAGGCCGAGCCGCTCGGCCTCGCGAGCCCACCGGCCGTCGATCCCGTCCGCGCCGAGCAGCTCGAACGGGCGTGTCGTCCCGCGCCCCTCCGACAGGTTCGTCCCCTCGAAGAGACACGTTCCCGCGTACACGAGAGCGGTGTCGGGGGTCGGCATGTTCGGGCTCGGCGGCACCCAGGGGAGGCCGGAGGCGTCGTAGAACTCCGACCGTTTCCAGCCGGACACGAGGACGGTGTCCAGCGGTACCGGCGTCGTCAGGAACTCCCCGTTGAACAGCCGTGCCAGCTCCGCGGCCGTCATCCCGTGCGCCTGCGCGATCGGCTGCCGGCCGACGAACGTCGCGAACTCCTTGTGCAGCACCGGGCCTTGGGCCGTCCGCCCGGTCACCGGGTTCGGCCGGTCGAGCACCACGAAGCGCTTGCCCGCGAGCCCGGCGGCCTCCATGCAGTCGTACAGCGTCCAGATGTACGTGTAGAAGCGGGCGCCCACGTCCTGGATGTCGAACACGACGGTGTCGACGCCGGACGCGGTGAAGACGTCGGCGAGCGGCCGGCCGCTCTTCAGATACGTGTCGTAGACGGGCAGGCCGGTCGCCGGGTCGTCGTAGCGGCCCTCCGAACCGCCCGCCTGCGCGGTGCCGCGGAAGCCGTGCTCCGGACCGAAGACCGCGGTGAGGTGCACCCGGTCGTCCGCGTGCATCACGTCGACGATGTGGCGCACTCCCCCACTCTCGGCTTCGCTCGAGCGGGAGGGGCCCCCACTGGTGACGCCGGTGGGGTTCGTGACGATGCCGACCCGCTGCCCGTCGAGCAGCCCGTAGCCGTCCGCGGCGAGCCGCTCGAAGCCCGTGCGCAGCCGGCCGCCGTCCGCCGCGGCCGGGGGCGCGGTCAGCGACACGGCCGCCGTGGTCGCGGCGAGCAGCCCTCGTCTGGACAGTTTCATGCGGTGACCTCCGTGATCGACGGAACTGTCATGGCCACGCACGCTAGTGCGCACACCGGCCCCGAGGAACGCACCGCACCGGCCTTGTCACCGGGACCCCTTCCCTCGCTACATACCGACTGGTTAGTCTGATGAGGCAGCAGAGCCGACTGCCGCAGAACCATGCGCGTCGCGTCGAAGGAGACCGATGGTGGAAGCCGTGCAGGATGCCGGAGTGGTCGTCACCGGAGCGGGAGGCGGCATCGGTGCCGCACTGGCCCGCCGCTTCGCCGCCGAGGGGGCCAGGGTCGTCGTCAACGACCTGGACGCCGTTCGGGCGAAGGCCGTGGCCGACGAGATCGGCGGCATCGCGGTCCCGGGCGACGCCTCCGCGATCGTGGCCGAGGCACGGGACGCCCTCGGCGGCACGGTCGACGTGTACTGCGCCAACGCGGGCCTCGCCTCCGGCGGCACCGAAGCCGCCGACGAGAAGGTCTGGGCGCTCGCCTGGGACGTGAACGTGATGGCGCACGTCCGGGCGGCCCAGGAACTGCTCCCCGGCTGGCTGGAGCGCGGCAGCGGCCGTTTCGTCTCCACCGTCTCGGCCGCCGGCCTGCTCACCATGATCGGCGCGGCGCCCTACAGCGTCACCAAGCACGGCGCGTACGCCTTCGCCGAGTGGCTCTCGCTGACGTACCGGCACCGGGGCGTGCAGGTCCACGCGATCTGTCCGCAGGGCGTGCGGACCGACATGCTGACCGCGTCCGGCAGCGCGGGCGACCTGGTGCTCGCGCCGACCGCGATCGAGCCCGACGACGTCGCCGACGCCCTGTTCAAGGGGATCGAGGAGGACCGCTTCCTGATCCTGCCGCACCCCGAGGTCGCCGAGTACTACCAGGCGCGGGCCACCACGCCCGACCGCTGGCTGGCGAACATGAACCACATCCAGCAGAAGTGGGAGGCGGCCCGATGACCGGATCCCCCTACGCGGCGAAGCCCTGGACCGCCCTGCTCAACGATGCCCAGGGCGCCCCCGTCGCCCCCGTCGCCTCCCTGGTGCACGCCGTACGCAGGGCCGCCGCCGACACCCCGGAGCGCACCGCCCTCGCCTACTTCGACGGGCGGATCACCTATCGCGCGCTCGACGAGCTGAGCGACTCCGTCGCCGGGCACCTCGCCGCGCGCGGTCTGGAGCGCGGCGACCGGGTGGCGATCCTGCTCCAGAACTCCCCGCACTTCGTGCTCGCCCTGCTCGGCGCCTGGAAGGCGGGCGCGATCGTCGTGCCCGTCAACCCGATGTACAAGTCGGGCGAGGTCACCCATGTCCTGAAGGACGGCGAAGTGGCCGCCCTCGTGTGCTCCGACCGCGCGTGGGACTCGTACCTGCGGGAGACGGCCGCCGGTACGCCGGTACGGATCGTGCTCACCGCCTGCGAGCTGGACCTCCAGACCCGTAACGACGCGCGCGTGCTGAACTTCGAGCGCCTTCCGCAGGCTGCGGACGCCGACGACCTGATCGCGGTCGCCCGGCGAGGGCACAAGGCGCCCGCCGACCGCGCGGCCGTCCCCTCCGACATCGCGCTGATCAGCTACACCTCGGGCACCAGCGGTGCTCCCAAGGGCGCCACCAACACCCACGGCAACATCATGTACAACGCCGAGCGGCAGCGCACCGGGCTCGCCCTGCCCGGGACGCCCGTCTACTTCGCGATGGCGCCGCTGTTCCACATCACCGGCATGGTCGCCCAGCTCGCCGGATGCCTCAACAGCGCGGGCACGCTTGTGCTCGCGTACCGCTTCGAGGCCGGGGTCGTGCTCGACGCGTTCGCCGAGCACCGGCCGGTCTACACGGTCGGCCCCTCGACCGCCTTCATGGCGCTGGCCGCGCACCCGGACGTCACCCGCGACCACTTCTCCTCGTTCCGGATGATCTCCTCGGGCGGCGCGCCGCTGCCGCCCGCCCTGGTGGAGAAGTTCCGCGCCGGCTTCGGCCCTTACATCCACAACGGCTACGGGCTCACCGAGTGCACCGCGCCCTGCGCCTCCGTACCGCCCGGCCTGGAAGCCCCCGTGGACCCGGTCTCGGGGACGCTGGCCGTCGGCGCACCCGGTCCCGACACCGTCGTACGCATCGTCGACGACCAGGGCGAGGAGGTGCCCTTCGGGGAGCAGGGCGAGATCCTCGTCCGCGGCCCGCAGGTCGTGCCCGGCTACTGGCGCCTCCCCGAGGCCACCGCCGAGACCTTCCCCGAAGGCGAGCTGCGCACCGGCGACATCGGCTTCATGGACCCCCAGGGCTGGCTCTACGTCGTCGACCGCAAGAAGGACATGATCAACGCGTCCGGCTTCAAGGTGTGGCCGCGCGAGGTCGAGGACGTCCTGTACACGCATCCGGCGGTGCGCGAGGCGGCCGTCGTCGGGGTGCCGGACGGGTACCGCGGGGAGACCGTCAAGGCGTACATCAGCCTGCGTCCGGGGGCCGACGAGGACCCGGCTGCGTTCGCCGCGTACTGCAAGGAGAGACTGGCCGCCTACAAGTATCCGCGTCAGGTGGAGATCCTGCCCGACCTGCCGAAGACGGCGAGTGGGAAGATCCTCCGTCGGGAACTGCGTTCCCGGTCCGGCGAAACCCAGTAGACAACACTCGGAAGGCAGGTGGCGGCAGTGCCCAGGACGACGGACGGTGACGGCACGCCCGTCCCGCAGCGGCTCCTCGCCGCCGCCACCCGGCTCTTCGCCGACCGTGGCTACGACCGCACGTCGGTCCAGGAGATCGTCGAGGCGGCGGGCGTCACCAAGGGCGCCCTGTACCACTACTTCGGCTCCAAGGACGACCTCCTGCACGAGGTGTACGCGCGAGTGCTGCGCGTCCAGCAGGAGCGTCTCGACGCGTTCGCGGACGCCGACGCGCCGATCGAGGAGCGGCTGCGGGCGGCGGCGGCCGACGTGGTCGTCACCACCATCGACAACCTCGACGACGCGATGATCTTCTTCCGCTCCATGCACCATCTGAGCCCCGAGAAGAACAAGCAGGTACGCGCGGAGCGGCGCCGCTACCACGAGCGCTTCCGCGCGCTGATCGAGGAGGGCCAGAAGGAGGGCGTCTTCTCCACCAGGACGCCCGCCGACCTGGTGGTCGACTACCACTTCGGCTCCGTGCACCACCTGTCGACCTGGTACCGCCCGGGCGGCCCGCTCACCCCGCAGCAGGTCGCCGACCAACTGGCGGACCTGCTGCTGCGGGCGCTGCGGCCGTAGTTCTCCTCCGGCGCATGGGTAAGGGGCGGTCGCCATGGCGACCGCCCCTTACCCATGGCTCACAGGTACTTCGCCCGTGGCTCGGCTCAGACGTACTTCTTCAGCTCCCGCCGCGCCAGCGAGCGCTGGTGCACCTCGTCGGGGCCGTCCGCGAGCTTCAGCGTGCGGGCGCTCGCCCAGAGTTCGGCCAGCGGGAAGTCCTGGCTGACGCCGCCCGCGCCGTGCAGCTGGACCGCCTTGTCGATGATGTCGACAACCGTACGGGGCGTGGCGATCTTGATGGCCTGGATCTCGGCGTGGGCCCCCTTGTTGCCGACCGTGTCCATCATCCAGGCCGTCTTCAGCACCAGCAGCCGCAGCTGTTCGACGGCCACGCGGGCGTCGGCGATCCAGTTGTGCACCACGCCCTGCTGGGCCAGCGGCTTGCCGAAGGCCGTGCGGGAGACGGCCCGCCTGCACATCAGCTCGATCGCCCGCTCCGCCATGCCGATCAGCCGCATGCAGTGGTGGATGCGGCCCGGACCCAGCCGGGCCTGGGCGATGGCGAAGCCGCCGCCCTCCTCGCCGATCAGGTTCGACACCGGCACGCGCGCGTGGTCGAAGATCACCTCGGCGTGGCCGCCGTGGGAGTGGTCCTCGTAGCCGTACACCTGCATCGCCCGCTTGACCTGGACACCCGGGGTGTCGCGGGGGACCAGGATCATGGACTGCTGACGCCGGATGTCCGCGCCGCCCGGGTCCGTCTTGCCCATCACGATGAAGATCTTGCAGTCCGGGTTCATCGCCCCGGAGATGTACCACTTGCGGCCGGTGATGACGTACTCGTCCGTGCCGTCGGAGGCGCGCTCGATCAGCGTGGTGATGTTGGTGGCGTCGGAGGAGGCCACCTCGGGCTCGGTCATCGCGAACGCCGAACGGATCTCACCGGCGAGCAGCGGCTCCAGCCACTGCTTGCGCTGGCGCTCGTCGCCGAACTGCGCAAGCACCTCCATGTTGCCGGTGTCCGGCGCCGCGCAGTTCAGCGCGGTCGGCGCCAGCTGCGGGGAGCGGCCGGTGATCTCGGCGAGCGGCGCGTACTGGAGGTTGGTGAGTCCGGCGCCGTACTCGGAGTCCGGCAGGAAGAGGTTCCACAGGCCCTGGCGGCGGGCCTCGGCCTTCAGCTCCTCGACGATCACGGGCGTGTCCCACGGCGAGGCGAGCCGCTCGCGCTGCTCGTGGGCGACGGCCTCCGCCGGATAGACGTGCTCGTCCATGAAGGCGAGGAGCTTCTGGCGCAGTTCCTCGGTGCGCGCGTCGAACGCGAAGTCCATGGCGGTTCAGCCTTCCTGAAGAGTGGTCAGGCCGTGCTCGATGAAGACGGGGACCAGTTCACCGATGCGGTCGAAGCCGCCGCCGACCGTCTGGCCGAGCGTGTAGCGGTAGTGGATGCCCTCGAGGATCACGGCGAGTTTGAACCAGGCGAACGCCGTGTACCAGGAGACGGCGGACACGTCGCGCCCCGAGCGCGCGGCGTACCGCTCGATCAGCTCGGCCGGGTCCGGGTGTCCGGCGGCCGCGGCGGTGGTGCTGATGGGCGAGTCCGGCAGCGCCAGCGGCACGCTGTACATCGCCACCAGGCCCAGGTCGGTCAGCGGGTCGCCGAGCGTGGACATCTCCCAGTCGAGGATGGCGGTGATCCGGTCGTCCGCGCCGAGCAGCACGTTGTCGAGCCGGTAGTCACCGTGTACGACCGTGGGCGCGGGGGAGTGGGGCAGCTCGCGGCCGAGTGCGGCGTGCAGCTCGTCGATGCCGGCCAGTTCCCGGTTGCGGGAGGCGTCCAGTTGCTTGCCCCAGCGGCGCAGCTGCCGGTCCAGGAAGCCCTCGGGGCGCCCGAAGTCCACGAGGCCCACCTCGGCGGGGTCCACCGCGTGCAGCTCGACCAGCGTGTCGACCAGGCCGAGCAGCGCGCCCCGGGTCCGCTCCGGGCCGAGCGGGGCGAGCTGTTCGGCGGTGCGGTACGGGGTGCCCTCCACGAAGTCCATCACGTAGAAGGGCGAGCCCAGCACCGAGTCGTCCTCGCACAGCAGCACCGGGCGCGGCACCGGCACGGCCGTCGGGTGCAGCGCGCTGATCACCCGGTGCTCGCGCTTCATGTCGTGCGCGGTGGCGAGCACATGGCCCAGCGGCGGCCGCCGTACGACCCACTTCCCGGTGCCGTCCGTGACCACGTACGTGAGATTCGACCGTCCGCCCTCGATCAGCCGGCCGGTCAGCGGGCCGGTCACCAGGCCGGGCCGCTCGGCGTCGAGCAGGCCGCGCAGCCGGTCGAGATCGAGTCCTGGCGGGTGGTCTGGGCTCATCATTGCTCCTCCGTGCGCGGTAACGGGACCTGACACATGATGCCGACCGGTCGGTATGTCGTCCAGTGCCCGGAGCAAACGTGATCGGCGCCACGGCCGCACGGCGCCGCCGCACGCCGGTCCCGCCGTGTCATCGCTGCCCCGGTCGCCGGTCGCCGGTCGCCGGTCGCCGGTCGCCGCTTCACGCGTGGCAGGCGACCATCCGTCCGCCGTTCATGGCCGCGATGTCGCGGACGGCGGCGGGCACGTCCAGCGGTGCGCCTTCCGGCGCCCCGTCCAGCTCGGCGTACGCGCGATGCAGATTGGCCACGAACCGCTCGCTCTCCGGCAGCGCTGCGAACTCCCCGAGGTCCGTCTCCCGGGCCGCCTCCAGGGGAGTGCGGCCCGCCGCGTGGCTCTTGTGCGCGATGTCGGCGACGAAGCGCAGATAGCGCTCCGTACGGTCGAACGCCGACGGGTCGGTGACCGGGCCGTGTCCCGGTACGACCGTCTCGGCGCCCAGCTGGCGCAGCACGTCCAGGGCCCGCAGCGAGCCACTGAGCGAGCCCATCAGAATGAACGGCGTACCGCCCTCGAAGACCAGGTCGCCGGTGAACAGCACCCGCCGGTGCGGCAACCACACCACCGAGTCGCTCACGGTGTGCGCCACCCCGGGGTGGATCACCTCGGCGTCCACCGCGCCGACATGGACCGTCGTGTGGCCGGTGTACGTCAGGTCGGCGGCCTGGATCCGGATGTCCCCGAAGTCGTTCTCCGGCCAGAGCAGATGCAGCTGCCGCCCGTTGGCCAGTGTCTCCCGGCGGCATTCGGCGTGCGAGACGATCGTCGCGGTGGGCGCGAAGTGGCTGTTGCCGTAGGTGTGGTCGCCGTGATGGTGCGTGTTGACGACGAAGCGCGGAGCGGGGACGCCCGCGGCGGCGATCGCCGCGCTCAGGGCCCGGGTCCGCCGCTCGGTGGCCGCCGTGTCCACGAGCAGGGTGGTCGTGCCGTCGCTCACGAACCCGGCGTTGTTCAGGCACCAGCCGCCGTCCGGCTGCACATAGGCGTGCACGTCGGCGGCGAGCTCGACCGTGTAAGGCTCCGCTGCGGTCATCAGACCCCCTGGATGTCGTCGACTGATGTGTCAGAGCCTGTCAGTCGGCGGCGTCGGATGGGAATCCGGCGGGCCGTCCGGAGATCGTCCGGGGAGCGCAGGCTGTGCTCGGATCACCGTACTCTTCGCATTCGGGGTTGTTCCGGCGCGCGCGGTGCTTGTGCGGGGCGGGCGGCCGGCGCGCCTAGAGCACCAGCGCCGCCGCGCACAGGGCCAGGGCGACCGTGCAGAAGGCCGCCGCGGCCGCGTGCCGTGGGGCGAGCGCGGGCGGGCGGTGCGCTCCGGCCGTCGACAGGTCGCGGATGCGGTGGTGGGCGACGGCGAGGAAGCCGACCCAGAGCGCGCAGCACAGCGCGCAGACGATCAGTCCCGCCGCCGTGCCACTGTGCAGCGTCGTCTTCACGGCGAGTACGGCGGCCACGGTGCCCGACAGGGTCGTACGCCGCCACGCGAGCCGAGTGCGCTCGGGTTGCAGCCCCGGGTCGCGCTCCTGGGCGGGCGCGGTCATCCTTCCCAGCCGACGAGTACGACGAGGACCATCGCGATCGCGACGACGGCCACGGCGATGCTCAGCAGCGCGGGGAAGCGGGACACCGGAAGGTCCTCGCCCCGCCGCATCGCCTGCTCGCACCGCACCCAGTGGTTGACGGCGCGCAGCGAGCACAGCACACCGGCGGCGAGCAGCGCGAGGGCCAGTCCGACGCGCCAGCCCCACCTCAGATCCGGCAGGAACTGGTCGACGGCGAATCCTCCGCCGATCAGTGCCAGTGCGGTGCGCAGCCACGCCAGGAAGGTGCGCTCGTTGGCCAGCGAGAACCGGTAGTCGGGCGTGCCGCCGACCTTTCGTACCTCCTGGGGCGCGAACCACAGCCGGACGTTCCGTGCGAATTCGATCACGCGCTGGACCCTACGGTATGACCGCGCCGCCACGTCCGGCACGGCGGTCGTCCGTCCGGGCCCGCCCCCACCTGGCCGGACGCGCTCGCCCGACGACGTCAGCCCGTGGCGCGATGCGCCTTGAGCCGCTCGTACGCCGCGAGCCCGTCCGGGACCCACTCCCAGTCGGCCAGCCGGCGCTCCACCTCGTCCTGGGGCAGGAAGTCGTGCCAGGCGACCTCCTCCACCTGGGGGCTGACCGGGAGGTCGCAGCGGACCTCGTAGACCGACGACCACCAGGTCTGGCCGGCGCCGTTGTCGTACAGGAACTTGAAGAGGGGGGCCGGGCGGGGCAGACCGCAGACGCCGAGTTCCTCCTCGGCCTCGCGCAGGGCCGCGTCGTCGTACGTCTCGCCCGCGCCGACGACTCCGCCGACGAACATGTCGTACAAGGAGGGGAAGACCAGCTTGGTGGGCGTCCGGCGGTGGACGAAGATCCGCCCCTCGCCGTCCCGGGCCAGGATGAACACGCACCGGTGGCGCAGCCCCCGCGCGTACGCCTCCCCGCGCGCCGACTGCCCGACGACCCTGTCGTTCTCGTCCACGATGTCGAGGAGTTCATCGGCGGGGTCGACGGGGCCACCCGTCGGTCCGCTCGTCGCTCCGCTCACGGCTGCTTCGGTCACGGCTTCGCTCACGGGTTCGCTCATGGGCCCATCCAAGCAGGGCCGGGCCCGGGTCCTCGGGGGCCCGGCTCCTCAATGCGGCTGGAGATCCCGCTGCCGCTCCGCCTCCGCGGAGCCCCGCGGCATCGCCGGGTGCAGTCCGAGGAGGACGATGCCCAGCACGACCGCCGCGAGCCCCGCCGCCTCCCAGGCGAGCGCCCCGGTGTCCGTGCGCAGCTGGTCGCCGAGGAAGCCCACCCCGCAGACGATTCCGGCCAGCGGCTGGGCCGCGGTGAGGGCCGGCAGGGACATCCGCAGCGGCGCCGTCTCGAACGCGCTCTGCACCAGCACCAGCCCGGTCACACCGAGGGCCAGCACCGCGTACGGCTGCCAGCCGGTGACCAGCTCCGGCCAGCCGCCCTCGCTGAACCGCTGCCCGCTGACCCGGGTGAGCGCGTCCTGCACGCCGTACAGCAGGCCCGCCGCGAGCGACAGGAGCACGGGGGCGGCGCTCAGCCGCGACTGCTTCGCGTAGGTCGTCAGCAGCAGCGCGAACCCGACCATCACGCCGATGATCACCCAGTGCCGTAGGGGATTCGTGACCGCGTCGCCGCCGGTCGGCTGGCCGGCGACGATGAACGCCGTGACGCCGCCCGCGAGCAGCGCGAGCCCCGCCCAGCCCTGGCGTCCCAGCGGCTGCTTGGTCTGCCGGCGGGAGAGGCCCAGCGCGAAGAGCAGGTTCGTGGCGAGCAGCGGCTCGACCAGCGACAGCTCGCCATGGGCCAGGGCGACCGCACCGAGCACCATGCCGACCACCATGAACCCGATGCCGCCGAGCCAGCGCCGCACATGCATCAGGTCCAGGAGCAGTCTGGGCGAGAGGAAGTCGCTCAGCGGAGCATGCTGGGCCGCGTTCTGCTGGAGCACGAACCCGATGCCCAGGCAGAAGGCCGCGCTCACGGCGAGAACCAGAACCAGTACCGACACGCTGCGTACCTCGAAACTCAGCGGGGCCACGGGATGCGCCGACTGTAGCGCTCCCCGCTGTGAGTTGCCGTGAGAGTACCCACAACCCGGCAGTTGACTCGCTCACTCTTGTACCGAAGGATCTGACCGATCAGTAACAACGTACCGACTGGTGGTCATGCCGGACCGGCTCGCGGTCGTGGCTGCTCGGTCATGTCGAGAGGACGGGCGAATGGCCCACGACGCAGACGTCATCGTGATCGGCGCCGGCCTGGCAGGGCTCGCGGCGACCGCGGAGCTGGTGGACGCGGGCCGCAAGGTGATCCTTCTCGACCAGGAGCCGGAGCAGTCGATGGGCGGCCAGGCCTTCTGGTCGTTCGGCGGGCTCTTCTTCGTCGACTCGCCCGAGCAGCGCCGTCTGCGGATCAAGGACAGCCACGCGCTCGCCCTCCAGGACTGGATGGGAACGGCCGGTTTCGACCGTCCCGAGGACCACTGGCCGCGCAAGTGGGCCGAGGCGTACGTCGACTTCGCGGCCGGTGAGAAGCGGGCCTGGCTGCACCGGCAGGGGGTGCGCTTCTTCCCGGTGGTCGGCTGGGCGGAGCGCGGCGGCTACGACGCCAACGGACACGGCAACTCGGTGCCGCGCTTCCACATCACCTGGGGGACCGGACCCGGGCTGATCGAGCCGTTCGTGCGGCGGGTGCGGGCGGGGGTCGCGCGGGGACTGGTCGAGCTGAGGTTCCGCCACCGGGTCACCGGTCTGTCGCGCAGCGCGGGCGCCGTGGACACCGTCACGGGTGAGGTGCTGGAGGCGTCGGACATCCAGCGGGGCCGGGCCAGCAGCCGCGAGGTCACCGGAGCCTTCGAGCTCACGGCCCAGGCGGTGATCGTCACCTCGGGCGGCATCGGCGGCAACCACGACCTCGTCCGCGCGAACTGGCCGGAGCGGCTGGGCAGGGCCCCGGAGAAGATGATCTCGGGTGTGCCCGCGCACGTCGACGGCAGGATGCTCGCCATCGCGGAGGGGGCGGGTGCGCGTCTGATCAACCGCGACCGCATGTGGCACTACACCGAGGGCATCCAGAACTGGAACCCGATCTGGCACAACCACGGCATCCGCGTCCTGCCCGGCCCGTCCTCCCTGTGGTTCGACGCCCGCGGCAACCGGCTGCCCGTGCCGCTCTTCCCCGGCTTCGACACGCTCGGCACGCTCGAACACATCATGAAGACCGGGTACGACTACACGTGGTTCGTGCTCGACCAGAAGATCATCGGCAAGGAGTTCGCCCTCTCGGGGTCCGAGCAGAACCCCGATCTGACGGGCAAGTCGATCAAGGACGTGATCGGGCGGGCGCGGGCCGAGGTGCCGGGGCCGGTGAAGGCGTTCATGGACCACGGTGTGGACTTCGTCGTGGAGAAGGACCTGGGCGCGCTGGTGCGCGGCATGAACGCGCTGACCAAGGAACCGCTCATCGACGAGGCCGCGCTGCGCCGTGAGATCGTCGCGCGCGACCGGGAGATAGCGAACCCCTTCACCAAGGACCTCCAGGTGACGGCGATGCGCGGGGCCCGCAGGTTCCTCGGCGACAAGCTGATCCGCACGGCCGCCCCGCACCGCATCCTCGACCCCAAGGCGGGTCCGCTGATCGCCGTGCGCCTCAACATCCTCACCCGCAAGACGCTCGGCGGCCTGGAGACGGACCTCTCGTCGCGGGTGCTGACCGAGGGCGGCGCCCCGCTGGAGGGCGTGTACGCGGCCGGCGAGGCCGCCGGGTTCGGCGGCGGCGGCGTCCACGGCTACCGGTCTCTGGAGGGCACGTTCCTGGGCGGCTGGCTGTTCTCGGGCCGCACGGTGGGCCGGGCGGCGGCACAGGCCGTGGGCTGAGACGCGGGCCAGGGTGCGGGCGGTGGACTGAGGCGGGCCGGACCTGGGTCGTGGGCCGGGTCCGAGGGGCTTCGGCAGCACCTCCCGCGCCCGCCTGCCCGCGACCGCCGCGCCCGCCTGCCCGCGACCGACGGCACGCGGAACTCAGGCGGTGGCCGGTGTCCGGTGTCCGGTGGCGTGCGCCCCGCGCTCGCGGCGTGTGGCGGCCCGGTGTCCGAAAGGAGCGCCGGACGCCGCCAGACGCACGGTGTACTGACGGTGGCCGTATGCCAAGCGCTCTCGGCGCACGGCGACCGTCTACCGCCCGACTGCCGTCCGCAGCACAGTGCCCCGCACCCGTCAAGTCGCCTGCACCAAAGGCACGTTGACACGTGTAGGCCCCTGGGTGCCCTTGACTGGAAGCGTTGGCTGAGGGTTTGCTGTCCGTGATCAGTTACTGACAAACCGCGCCCTGTGAGGAACCCCCGCGGTGCCCCCACCCCCACCCCCACTCGGCCGTGGTCGCAAGCGTGCGGCCCATGCCTTCGACGCGGCGCTCGACGACGCCGAACTCGTCGCCTCCCGCGCCTCGTTGACCCAGGGGCGATGGGCCCCCGTGCGCGCGCTGCTCGCCGCGACCCGCGACGACTGGGACCGTCGGGGACACCGCGTCACCGTCCTGGCGCAGGAGTCCGCCGCCCTTCCCTGGGCGCGCGAATGGCAGCTCGCCGAACCCGAGTCCCCCTGCGCCGCCGTACTGCTCGCCTGCGCCACCGTCCACCGCGCCCTGAACGGCAAGGAGCGCCCGCAGACGGCACGCGAGGCCTGCCACGCCGCGGCCGCCCTCGCCCCCGACGACCCCACACCGTGGCTCGGCCTGCTGATACTGGAGCGCTCACTCGGCACCGACGAGGACGTGGTCCGCCTCTTCGACGAGGTCCGCCACCGCTGCCCCGACCACCACCACGCCCACCAGCTCATCGTCGCCCGGCTCGCCGAACGCCGCGCGGACGCCGGACGGGACCCGCTGCACGAGGTCTACGACTTCGCCAACTGGGCCGCCGAACAGGCCCCCGCCGACTCGCCGCTCGCGATCCTCCCGGTCGTCGCGCACGCCGAGCGCTACCGCGTCCTCGCCGCCGCCGGTGCCGAGCCCGCCGACCCGGTCGCCTCCGGGCACTGGGTGGGGCGGCGGGCCCGCCAGGTGATGAAGGCCGCCTTCGACTGGTGGCTGGAGTGGGAGCGCGACGACCATCCGCGCCGCTTCGTCGACCTCAACTTCCTGGCCCACGCCAAGTTCTGCGAGGGCCGTGGCGCCGAGGCCGCCGCCCTGTTCCACCGCATCGGAGAACACGCCACCCCGGCGCCGTGGTCGTACCCGGACCGCGACCCGTACCAAGCCTTCAGCGCCGCACGCGCCAGCGCGCTCGGCGCCCCCTGAACGGCCGCCGGCCGTCGGCCCCCGACCGCCGGCCCCCGAGACATCACCTCGCACCCCAGCCGAGACATCAGCCGAGACATCGGCCGAGACACCAGTGGAGAGGACAACCCCGCCATGACGACGGGCAGTTCGAGCACGAGTGAGAGCAGACCAGCGAACAGGTCCGCCGTCGCGGACGACATCAGCACCTTCAAGGGACAGGAACGCGCTCTGCGCGCCGACCGGCTCGGCACGGCGGGCCTGTTGCTGTCCGTGCTCGCCGCGACCGCCCCTCTCATGGTGGTCGCGGGTGTCATGCCCACTACATTCGGGGTCATGGGCATCGTCGGCCAGCCCCTGCTCTTCGTCGTCCTCGGCGCGGTGCTGGCCCTCTTCTCCCTGGGGTACGCGGAGATGAGCCGCCACGTCCACAACGCGGGCGCCTTCTACGCCTACATCTCGCGCGGCCTCGGCGGCACGGCGGGCGCGGGTGCCGCGGCGGTCGCACTCGTCGCCTACAGCGCGCTCCAGTTCGCCATCTACGGCATCTTCGGCTTCGAGGTCTCGGGTCTGTGCGCCACCTACCTCGAACTCCAGGTCGCCTGGTGGATCCCGGCGCTGGCGGCCGTCCTCGCCGTCGGCGCGCTCGGCCTGCTGAAGATCGACGTCAACGCGCGCGTGCTCGGCGTGCTGCTGCTCATCGAGGTCGTCCTCGTCGTCGTGTTCGACATCGCGGCGGTCGCCGACCCCGCCAAGGAAGGCCTGTCGCTGCACGCCTTCAACCCGGACACCCTCACCGGTGCGGGCGTCGGCACCGCGCTCTGCTTCTGCGTCGCCGCCTTCCTCGGCTTCGAACAGGCCCCCGTCTACGCCGAGGAGACCAGCCGCCCGGACGTCCTCGTGCCGCGCGTGATGTTCCTCGCGATCGGCTTCGTCGCCGTCTTCTTCGCGGTCAGCTGCTGGGCGTTCACGGTCGCCGCCGGTCCCTCCACCATCGTGGCCGCCGCCCAGAAACAGAGCGCGGGCCTGCTCTTCCAGCTGACGGAGTCCCGGCTCGGCGGCACCTTCACCGACGTACTGCACGTGCTCTTCGTGACCGGCATGTTCGCGGCGATGCTCAGCTTCCACAACGTGGTCGCGCGGTACGCCTTCGCGATGGGCCGCGAGGGACTCCTGCCCGCCGCCTTCGGCCGTACGACGGGCGCGAGCGGCGCCCCCGGTACGGGCTCGCTCCTTCAGACGGCCGTGTCGGCGGTGATCGTCATCGCCTTCGCGATGGCCGACGACAAGCCGGCCGGCGACCCGACCGCGCCCGTGCTGCACCTGTTCACCTGGTTCGGCAGCGTCGGGGCGCTCGGCGTCACCCTGCTGATGGTGGCGGCCTCCCTGTCCGTGATCGTCTTCTTCGCCCGCCGCGGCGCCGCCCGCGCACAGGCCTGGCGGCTGGCCACGTCCGCGGTGTCGGGGGCCGCGCTGCTCGTGATCGTGGGCTACACGGTCAAGGACTTCGGCGTACTGGTCGGAACGGGACCGGACTCCGCGCTCGGCTGGGTGCTCCCGGCGATCATCGGGGTGGCCCTGGTCCTCGGCCTGGCGCAGGGACTGGTCCTGCGCTCCCGTAAGCCCCAGGCGCATGCCCGTATCGGGCTGGACAACGAGGCGTTCCAGCTGGACAAGGCGGCGGAGTCGGCGACCTGAACCGCGCCCCCGCGCCGCGATCCCGCTTCCCGCGCACCCGGCGATCCCTGAAATCCCGGTGAGAAGTGGTTACGGAATTCTGACGAGCACCCGTCTGCCCTGGCCTCAAGGGGGTGGCGGGTGCTCGAATCATGGTGTGAACCCTGAACATCCCGAAGAGCGGGAAGCACCGGAGCCCGAGAAGCGGGAGGCACCGGAGCCCGAGGGGCGGGGCACCCCGATCGGGCGCCGGGTCCTCCTCGGCACCCTCGGCCTCGGCGCGCTCGGTGTCGTCGCCGCGCCCGTGCTCCAGCGAGGAATGGAGTCCGTCCTCGCCGGAGCGGCCGAGAAGGACCCGACGGGCCTGACCGGTCTGCTGCCCAACGGCGGGGGCTTTCGCTACTACTCGGTGACGTCGTCGGTCCCGCACAAGGGGGAGGCGAACTACCGCCTCACGATCGACGGCCTGGTCGACCACCCGACGTCGTTCACCCTGGCCGATCTGCGGGCCCTGCCGCAGACCCGGCTCGTGCGCGACGTCCAGTGCGTCACCGGCTGGCGGGTGCCGGGGACGCCGTTCGAGGGCGTACGTCTGTCCCGGCTGCTGGACGCGGCGGGCGTCCGCTCCTCCGCCAGGGCGGTCCGCTTCACCTGCTTCGACGGGGCGTACACCGAGAGCCTGACGCTCGCGCAGGCCCGCCGCGCGGACGTCCTGGTCGCCCTGCGCATGCAGGACAAGCCCCTGGGCCACAACCACGGCGGCCCCGTCCGCCTGTACGTCGCCCCCATGTACTTCTACAAGTCCGCCAAGTGGCTCTCCGGCATCACCGTCACCGAGGACGTCCGTCCCGGGTACTGGGAGGACCGGGGATACGACGTGGACGCCTGGGTGGGCAAGTCGAACGGGCGGGACGATGACCCTACGAGCTGACGCCCCCGCCCCCGCCGTGTCCTCACGGGTACGGCGCTTCACGCGCGCGGAGCGCTGGGTGCACCGGGTGACGGCCGCGCTGATGGGCGTGTGCGTGGTGACGGCCGCCTGCCTGTACATCCCCGTTTTCGCGGAACTGGTGGGGCGCCGGGACCTGGTCGTACGGGTCCACGAGTGGGCGGGGCTGCTGCTGCCGGCCCCGGTGCTCGCGGGGCTGGCGTCGCGCGCGTTCCGGTCGGACCTGGGTCACCTCAACCGCTGGGGCCCGCACGACCGGGTCTGGCTGCGGGCGGTCCTGCGCCGCGACGCCCGGCCCTCGTCCCGTCCGGCGGCGAAGTTCAATGCGGGCCAGAAGACGTATGCGGCGTGGATCGCGGGAGCGTCCCTGGTGATGGTGGGCACGGGGCTGCTGATGTGGTTCACCCACCTCACGCCGCTGATGTGGCGCACGTCGGCGACGTTCGTCCACGACTGGCTGGCCCTGACGATCGGCGTCGTCCTCGCGGGCCACATCGGCATGGCCCTGGCCGACCCGGAGGCCCGCCGCGGCCTGCGCACGGGCTCGGTGAGCCGGGAGTGGGCCAGCCAGGAACACCCCCTGTGGCGCGAAGGCCCTCCGGGCGGGGACCGGCGGGGGTGACGCTGCGGCGTCCTGTTCGTGGCCGCACCGCCGAAGAACGCGCGGAACGTCCCGCCGCGAGGGGTCCCGCCGCGACAGGTATCGCCGCGACAGGTACTGCCACGGCGGGTACTGCCGCGAGGGGTATCGCCGCGACAGGTATCGCCACGGCGGGTACCGCCCACGGCGGGTATCGCCGCGACAGGTACTCCACGGCGGGTACCGCCACGCTGGCCGTACCCGGCGGCGCCGAACCCGCCGCGCGCCGGCGGCGGGGACCCGGTCCCGGCCCCTCAGACCCCGAAGTCCAGCAGCACCTTGCACGCCTCACCGCGGTCCGCGGCCAGCGCGAACGCCGACTCCGCCTCCTCGAGCGGAACCACCGCGCTGATCAGGGAGTCGAACGCCGGCTCACGCGCCAGCAGGGTCAGCGCCTCGTCGAACTCGTCGGCGAAGCGGAACGCTCCCCGCAGTTCGATCTCCCGGCTGACCACCAGGTTCCCGGCGAACGGCGTCTGTCCGGGCGGCAGCATGCCCAGCTGGACGACCACCCCACCACGCCGCACCAGGCGCAGGCAGGTGTCAAGACCCGCGGCAACCCCGGACGCCTCGACGGCCACGTCGACCGAGTCCGGCCACCCGGCGTCGGCCGGATCGTCGGCGCGTACGACGTCGTCCGCGCCCACCCCGGCGGCGTACGACAGCGCCCGCGGCAGCAGATCCGTCACCGTCACCCGCCCCGCTCCGGCGGCCTTCGCCGCGGCCACCACCAGGCACCCGATCGGCCCGGCCCCCGTCACGAGCACCGGCCGGCCGGCCACCGGCCCCGCCCGCCGTACCGCGTGCAACGCCACCGACAGCGGCTCCGCGAGCGCGGCCCGCCGCAGATCCAGCCCCTCCGGCAGCGCCCTCACCTGCGCGGCGGGTACCACGACCCGCGCGGCGAACCCGCCCTGGACGTGCGGCATACGGGCCGCGCTGCCCAGATAGCGGGTGTCCCGGCACACGTTCGCCCGGCCGTCCGCGCACTCCGGACACACCCCGCACGGCGTCGCCGGGTGCACGGCCACGGCCGTACCCGGCGCGGGACCGGCGGCCCCGGGCCCGTACGAGAGGACCGTCCCCACCACCTCGTGCCCGAGCACCATCGGCTCCCGCAGCCGGAAGTCCCCGACTCCGCCGTGCCGCCAGTAGTGCAGGTCGGAGCCGCATACGCCGCCGTAACGGACGGCGACCAGCGCCTGCCCCGGTCCGGCGGCCGGCTCGGGCAGTTCGTCGACCCGCAGGTCGCCCCGACCGTGGATCACACAACCGAGCATCGTCCGGCCTCTCTAGAGCACACTCGTCATGCCGCCGTCGACGTACAGCACCTGCCCGCTGACGAAGTCCGCCGCGGGAGAGGCGAGGAAGAGCACCCCGCCGACCAGGTCCTCCGTACGTCCCCAGCGCCCGGCCGGGGTGCGGTGCCGCACCCACGCGCTGAACTCCTCGTCCTCGACGAGCGGGCGGGTCAACTCGGTCTCTATGTAGCCGGGGCCGAGCCCGTTGACCTGCACCCCGTACGGGCCCCAGTCCGCGCACATGCCCTTGGTGAGCATCTTCAGCGCGCCCTTGGTCGCCGCGTACGGGGCGATGCCGGGGCGGACGACCTCGCTCTGGAGGGAACAGATGTTGACGATCTTGCCGTGGCCGCGTTCCGTCATACGGCGGGCCGCCTCGCGGCCCACCAGGAACGCGCTCGTCAGATTGGTGTTCAGGATCCGGTGCCAGTCGGAGTCCGTGAACTCCAGGAGCGGGGCGCGCAGTTGTATGCCCGCGTTGTTGACCAGGATGTCGAGCGGACCCACCCGCTCCTCGACCTCCGCGATGCCGGCGGCCACCGACGGACCGTCGGTCACGTCGAACGCGGCCGTACGGACGTCGCCCGGCAGTTCGGCGGCCGCCGCGGTGAGCCGGTCGCCGTCCCGTCCGTTCAGGACGACCGTGCAGCCCGCCTCCAGGAGGCCGCGGGCGAGCGCGCGCCCGATGCCGCGGCTGGAGCCGGTGACCAGGGCCGTACGGCCGGCGATGTCGAAGAGCGGATGGCTCATTCCCGTACTCCTAGATCACGAGGGACAGCAGCAGGACCAGTCCGCCGGCGACCACCGAGATGATGGTCTCCATGATCGACCAGGTCTTGACCGTCTGGCCGACGCTCAGACCGAAGTACTCCTTGACCAGCCAGAACCCGGCATCGTTCACATGGCTGAAGAAGAGCGAGCCCGCCCCGATCGCCAGCACGAGGAGCGAGGTGTGCGCGGTCGACATGTCGGCCGCGAGGGGCGCGACGAGACCGGCCGCGGAGATGGTCGCGACCGTCGCCGAACCGGTCGCGAGCCGGATCGCCACCGCGATCAGCCAGGCCAGCAGCAGCGCCGGGATCGACCAGTCCTTGGAGATCTCCAGGATCATCTGGCCCACACCGGAGTCGATCAGCGTCTGCTTGAAGCCACCGCCCGCGCCGACGATCAGCAGGATGCCCGCGATCGGGGCGAGGGACTTCTCGACGGTCGTCGAGAGGCGCTCCTTGGTGAAGCCGGCCGCGCGGCCCAGCGTGAACATACCGACGATCACGGCCGCGAGCAGCGCGATCAGCGGTGCGCCGATGACGTCGAAGACGCGCTGCACCTGGTGCGTGGGGTCGTCGACGATGATGTCGACCAGGGCCTTTGCCAGCATCAGCACGACCGGCAGCAGCATGGTGGCGAGGGTGGCGCCGAAGCCGGGGCGCTTGTCCAGGTCCTCGGAAGCGCGGGTGGGGATCATGCGGTCGGGAGCCGGAACGTCCACCCAGCGGGCTGCGTATTTCGAGAACACCGGGCCCGCGATGATCACCGTCGGGATGGCGACGAGGACACCGAGCGCCAGCGTGAGGCCGAGGTTCGCCTTGACCGCGTCGATCGCGACCAGCGGGCCGGGGTGCGGCGGGATCAGCCCGTGCATCACGGACAGGCCCGCGAGCGCCGGGATGCCGATCCGCATCAGCGAGTAGTTGCCGCGCTTGGCGACCATCAGCACGACCGGGATGAGCAGCACGATGCCCACCTCGAAGAACAGCGGCAGGCCGATCACGGAGGCGATCAGCACCATCGCCCACGGCATGGCCCGCCCGCCCGCCTTCGCGAGGATCGTGTCGACGATCTGGTCGGCGCCGCCGGAGTCGGCGAGCAGCTTGCCGAGGATGGCGCCCAGCGCGATCAGGACGCCCACACCGGCGACGGTCGAGCCGAGCCCGGCCGTGAAGCTGACGATGGTCTTGTCGAGCGGCGCCCCGGCGAACGCGCCGAGCGCGAGCGAACCGATGGTCAGGGCGAGGAACGCGTGAAGCTTGAACTTGGTGATGAGCAGCACGATGACGGCGATGCCCGCCAGTACCGCGATGCCGAGTTGAGCGTGGCCCGCCGAGGTGATCGGTTCGACGGTGTCCGCTGCCAGCTTCTCGACGCTGAGTCTGGTCACGGGTGGGTCCCTTGTGTGTGAAGAGTGGGGAGAAGAGGGGGATGAGAGGAACTGCGGAGAGTAAGTACTGAGCGGAAGTACCGAGCGGAAGCGCCGGGGGCTTACTTCGCCGGCTGAGAGGCCGGTTCGAGGGCCCGCAGCGCCGTCACGGCCCGCTCGCTGATCTCCTCGGGACCGCCGGTGACATCCACGGCGACCCCGGCCTCGTCCGCCGCCAGCGGCTGAAGCGTGGCGAACTGCGAGTCCAGCAGCGCCGTCGGCATGAAGTGCCCCTGCCGGTGCGACATCCGGTCCTCGATCAGCTCGCGGTCGCCGGTGAGATGCACGAAGACGACGCCGGGCGCCGCGGCCCGCAGCCGGTCGCGGTACGACCGCTTCAGCGCGGAGCTGCTGACCACTCCGCCGAGCCCCGCCCGGCTGTGCGCCCAGGCGCCGATCGCGTCCAGCCAGGGCAGGCGGTCCACGTCGTCCAGCGGCACTCCGGCCGACATCTTGGCGATGTTGGCCGGGGGGTGGAAGTCGTCACCCTCGGCGTAGGGAACGCCGAGCCGGGCGGCGAGCAGCGGACCGATCGTGGTCTTGCCCGTCCCCGCGACGCCCATCACCACGACTACGTGGGGGGTGTGCACCTGTTCCATCACTGCTCTCGCTGTCTTCGTCGACATCTGATGTCGACCACACTGAAACCGATTAGGTACGACGAATTCAAGAGTCTGTGACAAATAAGTCTGACTTTTTGTGCCAGTGATCCACCTCGTACTCTGAGTGCATGACCACACCGGGCCGGGGGCTGCACGGCCATGTACTGGAGACCCTCGGGCCCGCCATCGCCGCGGGCACCTACCCACCGGGAAGCGTGCTGCGCACGGACGAGCTCGCCCAGCGCTTCGAGGTCTCACGCTCCGTGATGCGCGAGGCGGTCCGCGTACTGGAGTCGATGCACCTGGTGGAGTCCCGCCGCCGCGTCGGCGTGACGGTCCGTCCCAAGGCCGAGTGGAACGTGTACGACCCCCAGGTCATCCGCTGGCGACTGGCCGGCGCCGACCGCCCGCACCAGCTGCGCTCGCTGACCGTGCTGCGTTCGGCGGTCGAACCGGCCGCCGCGGGCCTGGCCGCACGGCACGCCACCGCCGATCAGTGCGCGGACCTCACCGAGTGCGCGCTGGGCATGGTCGCCACGTCCCGCGGCCATCAGCTGGAGGCCTATCTGGTCCACGACGTGGCCTTCCACCGGGTGATCCTCAACGCGTCGGGCAACGAGATGTTCGCCCGCCTGGGTGACGTCGTCGCGGAGGTCCTGGCGGGCCGCACCCACCACGAGGTCATGTTCGAGGACCCCGACCCGGCCGCCGTCACGCTCCACGTCCAGGTGGCGGAGGCGGTACGCGAGGGCGACGCCCTCCGCGCCGAGCAGCTCACCCGTGAGATCACGGTCGGCGCCCTCCAGGAACTGGACATCCTGGCGCCGTAGCCACCCGGCGGTTACTCGAAGAACTCCCCGTCGACGTACACCCACGCCCCGCCGATCCGCTCGAACCGGCTCCGCTCCTGGAGCGCACCGCCCCGGTAGGACGCCCGGAACGTGACCGTCCCGGCCGAGTGGAACGCGGACCCCTCCGTCGTCCCCAGGATCTCCAGGCCGGTCCACCGCATCCGCGGGTCGAAGTCGACCTCGGCGGGCCGCGTCCGCGGATGCCAGGTCCGCAGCAGATACGCCTCGTCCCGCCGCACGAAGGCGCAGTACCGCGACCGCATCAGCAACGCGGCGGTGGGTGCGTCGGCGGCACCGGAGTGGAACCGCCCGCAGCACGCCTCGTACACCTCGGGAAGCCCGCACGGACACGAAGCCGGCTGCGGGCGCGACGTGGGGCGCGAAGTGGAACGCGTACGACGGGACTTGCTCATGCGGACCCCGTAATGTGCGGCGGATACGGCGGACGCGCCGGTACCGGCGCGGCGAGGACGGGCAGCGACGGCAGGGCGGTCTCCTCCAGCCACGCGGTGAACAGCTCGTCCAGCGGCTGGGCGGAGAAGCGCGCGGCATGCGTGGTGAACGCGGCGGTGGTCACCACCCCGCCCCGGTGCACACCCGCCCACCCGCGCAGCATCCGGAAGAACGCCTCGTCGCCCAGCGCACAGCGCACCGCGTGCAGCACGAGACCGCCGCGCTCGTAGAGCCGGTCGTCGAACATCAGCTTGCGGCCCGGATCGGCCAGCCGCAGATCCTGCGGCAGCGAGGACAGCTTCCGGTGCGCGAGCGTGGCGAGTTGCTGTGCCGTACGGCCGCCGGAGCGCTCCGACCACAGCCACTCGGCATACTTCGCGAACCCCTCGTTGAGCCAGATGTGCCGCCAGTCGGCGATGGTCACGCTGTTGCCGAACCACTGGTGCGCCAGCTCGTGCGCGACAAGCCGCTCCGAACCCCGCTTCCCGTCCACGTGGTTGGCGCCGAACAACGACAACCCCTGTGCCTCGACGGGGACATCCAGCTCCTCCTCCGTCACGACCACCGCGTACTCGCCGAACGGATACGGCCCGAAGAGCTCCTCGAACAGCTCCGTCATCGCGGGCTGGCGCGCGAAGTCCCGGGAGAACTCGGTCAGCAGATGAGCCGGGATGTGCCCCGTCTGCGGGACACCGCCCAGCCCCGGATCGCCGAGCAGCACCGTCTGGTACTTGCCGATCGACAGCCCGACCAGATAGCTGGACGTCGGCGCCGGCTGCTCGTACACCCAGGTGGTCGTGGACGCCTTCGTCGTACGAGTGAGCAGGCGCCCGCCCGCCACCACCGAGTACGCCGACGGCGTCGTGACCGAGAGCTGGTACGCGGCCTTGTCGGCGGGGCGGTCGTTGCACGGGTACCAGGACGGCGCGCCCACCGGCTGGCTCGCCACCAGCGCACCGTCCTCCAGCTCCTCCCAGCCGAGACCGCCCCAGGCGCTGTTGACCGGCTGGGGATTGCCCGACCAGTGCACCTCCACGGTGAACGCCGCGCCGGCCCGGACCGGCTTCGGCGGACGGATGCGCAGCCGGCCGCCGCGGTGCGTGTAGTGCGGCGCCTTGCCGTCGACCCGGACCCGGCCGATCCGGAAGTCGGCCAGGTTCAGCTGGAACTCGGCGAGCGGAGCCCGGCCCGCTATGGCGTTGAGCCGCGCGGTGCCGGCGAGCCGGTTCGGGCCGGGACGGTAGTCCAGCGTGAGCTCGTAGCGGTGCACCCGGTAGCGGGCATCACCGTTCGTGGGGAAGTACGGATCGGCTTCCGCCTTCTGCCGAGGGCTCACTGCTGCGTCTGCTCCCTGCGCTGGGCTCGTACGTCGTGCCGGTGCACCGTCCTTCGGCCCGGAGCGAGTCACCTCGGTCACGCCCGGGGACGCCACGCCTCGATCGGGTTGCCCAGCCAGCGGGTGTCGTCGGGGACGGATTCCGCCGCCATGACGAGCGACGCGGGTCCCAGCGTGCTGCGCGCCCCGACTGTGCTGCCGGGAAGGACGATTCCGCCCGGGCCCAGAGTGGCGCCCTCACGGAGGACAACAGTATCCGTCCGCAAGATCCGGTCGTGGAAGAGGTGGGTCTGCAGGACACAGCCCCGGTTGACCGTGGTCGCGTCCTCCAGGGTCACCAGGTCCGTCTCGGGCAGCCAGTAACTCTCGATCCACGCGCCCTTGCCGATACGGGCGCCGAGGCCGCGCAGCCACGCCGTCATCAGCGGCGTCCCGGGCACGGATCCCGCCAGCCACGGCACCGCGACGACCTCGACGAAGGTGTCAGCCAGCTCATTGCGCCACACGAAACCGCTCCACAGCGGGTGCTCGCCCGCCCGGTGCCGGCCCACCAGCAGCCACTTCGCCACGACGGACGTCAGGCAGGCGAGCACGCCGGCGCCCAGGAACACGAGTCCGGCCAGCAGCGGCGCCCAGCCGCCCAGCGCGCTCAGCGCGGCGACGGTCAGCACCACCAGCGCCGCCGAGCAGAACACCGGCACGATCCGGCACAGCTCCACGAGCGCCCGTCCCCACAGCAGCCGCGCGGGCGGGTCGTAGGTACGGCTCTGATCGCCGTCCCGCGTCGAACGCGGCAGCTTCACCGGCGGCAGCCCCAGGTACGAGCTGCCCTTCTTCGCCTTCTTCGGGGTCGCCGACAGCACCCCGACCAGCCCACCGTCCGGCACGCTGCGCCCCGGCGCGGTCATCCCGGAGTTCCCGAGGAACGCCCGGCGCCCGATCTGCGCGCGCCCGATCCGCATCCAGCCGCCGCCCAGCTCGTACGGAGCGGTCAGGGTGTCGTCGGCGAGGAACGCGCCCTCGCCGACCGTGGTGAGACTCGGCAGCGCGAGCACGGTGGACACCTCGGCGCCCCGCCCGATCCGCATGCCGAGCAACCGCAGCCACACCGGCGTGATCAGCCCGGCGTACAGCGGGAACAGCGTCTCGCGCGAGCGGTCCATCAGCTGCGTGACCGTCCACGCCTGCCAGCCGGTCCGGCTGTGCGTGGGGTGCGTGCCCTCGCGCAGCCCCAGGCTGAGCAGACGTACGGCGAGCAGAAGCAGCAGGGCGTACGCGCACCCGAAGGCGAGCGTCGCCGGCACCAGGGCGATCGCGGCACCCCGCAGGGCGGCGCCGAGCCCGGCGTCCGGCGCCACGAACACCCCGGCCACCAGCAGGGCGGCCAGCCCCGCGAGCACCGGCAGCGCACTCAGCGCGAACCCGGCCGCGCCGTACATCGCCCGCCAGTACGTGCCACGCCGCGGCCGCTCCTCGGGCCACGCGCGCTTCGCCTTGCCGAGCTTGCCCGCCGGCGCCCCCGCCCAGCGCTGACCGGTGGGAATCTGCCCGGCGACGGCGGAACCGGGCGCCACCTCGGCCCGCTTGCCGACCCGCGCACCCGGAAAGAGGATGCTGCGCGTACCGACCACGGCATGCGCACCGACCCTGACCGGGCCGATCTCGAGGCGGTCGCCGTCCAGCCAGTGGCCCGACAGATCCACCTCGGACTCGACGGCCGCGCCCCGGCCCAGCTTGAGCATCCCGGTCACCGGCGGCAACGAGTGCAGATCCACGTCCGCGCCGACCTTGGCGCCCAGGGCCCGCGCGTACCGCTCCAGCCAGGACCCGGTCAGCGAGGTCGCCCCGCTGAACTCGGCCAGCCGCTCCGCCGTCCACAGCCGCAGATGCACACTGCCGCCGCGCGGGTACCGGCCCGGCCTGAGCCCCCGCAGCAGCAGCCGGGCCCCGCCCGCCGCGATGGCGAGCCGCCCGGGTGGACTGAAGAACAGCACCGCTCCGGCGGTCACCACCCACCAGGAGGCGGACGGCGCCCACGGATACGGGCCGAACCGGTGCAGTACGTTCCCCAGCGCGGCCAGTGCCACCGTCCAGCGCAGCCCGAGCAGCGTGAACAGCGGGATCAGCAGGAGAAGCTGAAGGGCCTTGGCACGCGGCGGGACCGGGGCGATCACGCGGGCCGCTCCGTCGTCCCGCGTGGACCTCTCCAGCCGGCGGGCCAGCTTGCGCAGCACCGGCTGCTGGTAGACGTCGAGGACGGCCGCGCCCGGGTAGCGGGTGCGCAGCCTGGTGGTGAGCTGGGCTGCGGCCAGGCTGCCGCCGCCGATCGCGAAGAAGTCGTCACCGGCGCCGCCGACCGGGATGCCGAGCACTTCGGTCCACTGCTCGGCGAGCCAGGCCTCGGTGCCGTAGAGCTCGGCGGTGGGGGCCTCCACCCCTTCCAGCGGCCAGGGCAGCGCAGTGCGGTCGACCTTGCCGGACGTGCGCGTCGGCAGGTCGGCGACGGGCGCGAGCAGCGGTACGAGGGCGGCCGGCAGCTCGGCGCGCAGCTTCTCGACGGCCGCTGCCTGGTCCCAGCCGTCCTGGGTGACGACATAGCCGACGAGAAGCTGGTTGCCGCTGCGGGCGGTGCGCACGGCGGCGGCCGCGCCCGCGACCCCCGGCAGCGCCTGGAGCGCGGCGTCCACCTCGCCCAGCTCGATCCGACGGCCGCCGAGCTTGATCTGCTCATCGGCCCGCCCGAGGAAGACCAGCCCCTCGGGCTCGGCCCTGACGAGGTCACCGCTGCGGTACGCGCGCGCCCAGCCGAGCGACGCCAGCGGCGCGTACTTCTCCGCGTCCTTCTCGGCGTCGAGATAGCGCGCGAGGCCCACGCCGCCGATCACCAGCTGCCCGCTGCCGCCCATCGGCACCGGCTCCCCGGCCTCGTCGACGACGGCCAGCTCCCAGCCGCCCAGGGGCAGCCCGATCCGGATGGGCTCGTTCCCGGTCAGGAGAGAGGCACAGGCCACGACGGTCGCCTCGGTCGGGCCATAGGTGTTCCAGACCTCGCGCCCCTCGGTGACCAGCCGCTCCGCCAGCTCGGGCGGGCAGGCCTCACCGCCGAAGATCAGCAGCCGTACGTCGCTCAGGGCCTCGGGCTCCCAGAGGGCGGCCAGTGTGGGCACGGTGGAGACGACGGTGATCTCCTGCTCGACTAGCCAGGGCCCGAGGTCGGCGCCACCGCGGACCTGCGAGCGCGGCACGGGCACCAGACAGGCCCCGTACCGCCAGGCCAGCCACATCTCCTCGCAGGAGGCGTCGAAGGCGACGGACAGCCCGGCCATGACCCGGTCACCGGGGCCGATCGGCTCCTCGGTGAGGAAGAGGTCGGCCTCGGCGTCCACGAAGGCGGCGGCGCTGCGGTGACTGACGGCGACCCCCTTGGGCCTGCCGGTGGAGCCGGAGGTGAAGATGATCCAGGCGTCGTGCCCGGTACCGGGCCGCGCGGCGGGGACCCCGGCCGTCCCGTCGACGGTCAGGTGGTGCCCGGCCCCGACGACCGCCCGCACCTCTGCCTCCCCGAAGACCAGTTCGGCGCGCTCGTCGGGGTCCTCGGCGTCCACCGGTACGTAGGCGGCGCCGGCGGCCAGAACGGCCAGGACCGCGATGTACAGATCGTTGGTCCCGGACGGGACACGGACGCCGACCCGGTCGCCGAGGCCGACTCCGGCGGCCGCGAGCCGCCGCCGCAGGGCCTCGATCTCGACGGCGAGCGCACGGTAGGTGAGGCAGCGCCGGCCGTCGTCGAGGGCGGGCTCGTCGGGGTACGCCCGGACGGAGGCGTCGAGAATGTCCACAAGGGTCCGAGGCGAGGCGGGGGAGCCGGCGGAGAAGCGTGCCCGGTCACCGAACTCCGCCCGCACCTCGTCGTCGGACAGCGCGAGTGCGGGGCCTTGCTGGAGGGCAGCCATCGAGTCCTCACGTGTCGTTCCCGGAGCGATCGGGAGCGCTGGTGGGCCCGCAGGGATGCCTGGGGATGTTCCGGTCCAGCGCCGAACAAGCTGGAAACTGTAGTCCGACGCTAGCCGCCGACCAGCACGTCAGCCATGCGAGGAGGCCCTCGACGGACTGCGGAGGCTCTGATTCCGGAGTCCTGCCATGGTCACGGGCGCGTACTCCGCAAAAAACGGTGCCGACTCGATCAGAGTCAGCACCGTTCTGGGATCCTGCTGTGGTGTCCGAGGGGGGACTTGAACCCCCACGCCCGATAAAGGGCACTAGCACCTCAAGCTAGCGCGTCTGCCATTCCGCCACCCGGACAAGGTGTCTGTCGCGCGGGGTTTCCCTCGCGGCGACAGAGGAAACATTACCAGGCTTTCGAGAGCCCCTGATCACCCCCCGTCCCCGCGTGAACGGCGTGTGACGGGCCGGGTCCCGCCTTGGGCGGCGCGGGCCGGCGGAGGGAGGATGAGGGGGACCACCAGCAGCGACAGTGGGAGGAAGCAGCGTGAGCGAGTCGAACACGGCCAGGGGCATCTCTGGCGAGGACGAGGTCGTGGACCTCTGTCGCGAGCTGATCCGGATCGACACCAGCAACTACGGGGACCACTCGGGGCCGGGCGAGCGGAAGGCCGCCGAGTACGTCGCCGAGAAGCTCGCCGAGGTCGGGCTCGAACCGCAGATCTTCGAGTCCCACCAGGGACGCGCCTCCACGGTCGCCCGCATCGAGGGCGAGGACCCGTCCCGGCCCGCGCTGCTCATCCACGGCCACACCGACGTCGTACCGGCCAATGCGGCGGACTGGACCCACCACCCCTTCTCCGGCGAGATCGCGGACGGCTGTGTCTGGGGCCGCGGTGCCGTCGACATGAAGGACATGGACGCGATGACCCTGGCGGTCGTACGCGACCGGCTGCGCACCGGGCGCAGGCCCCCGCGCGACATCGTGCTCGCCTTCCTCGCCGACGAGGAGGCGGGCGGGACGTACGGCGCCAAGTACCTCGTCCAGAAGCACCCCGACCTCTTCGAGGGCGTGACCGAGGCGATCGGTGAGGTCGGCGGGTTCTCCTTCACCGTCAACGAGAAGCTGCGGCTCTACCTCGTCGAGACGGCCCAGAAGGGCATGCACTGGATGCGCCTCACCGTCGACGGCACGGCAGGCCACGGCTCGATGACCAACGACGACAACGCGATCACCGAGCTGTGCGAGGCCGTCGGGCGGCTCGGCCGGCACACCTGGCCGGTGCGGGTCACCAAGACCGTGCGGTCCTTCCTCGACGAGCTCTCCGACGCGCTCGGCACCGAGCTCGACCCGGAGAACATGGACGAGACCCTCGCCAAGCTCGGCGGCATCGCCAAGATGGTGGGCGCCACGCTGCGCAACTCCGCGGCGCCCACCATGCTGGGCGCCGGCTACAAGGTCAACGTCATCCCCGGCCAGGCCACCGCGCACGTCGACGGGCGGTTCCTGCCCGGTCACGAGGAGGAGTTCCTCGCCGACCTCGACCGGATTCTCGGCCCCCGCGTGAAGCGCGAGGACGTGCACGGGGACAAGGCGCTGGAGACCGACTTCGACGGCAGGCTCGTCGACGCGATGCAGAGCGCCCTGAGCGCCGAGGACCCGATCGCCAAGGCCGTGCCCTACATGCTCTCCGGCGGCACCGACGCCAAGTCTTTCGACGACCTCGGCATCCGCTGCTTCGGCTTCGCCCCCCTGAAACTGCCGCCGGAGCTGGATTTCGCGGGCATGTTCCACGGGATCGACGAGCGTGTGCCGGTCGACGGGCTCAAGTTCGGCGTTCGCGTACTCGACCGGTTCATCGACGCGTCCTGACCATTGAGCGAGGCGCCCTCTGAAACGATTACTCAATAATCGGCCGCCCGTGCGGAGTTGACTGAGAAGAGTGAATGCGACCATAAGCTCGTAGCTCCATTACTCCCTCCTCGTTACAGGTAGTGCGATCAGCTACTTGGGATCGCATTGCCAACAAGGAGGAATAATGATCAAGAAGGTCGTCGCCGCTGCGGCTGCCACTGGTGGCCTGGTTCTCGCGGGTGCGGGCCTGGCCGTCGCCGACTCGGGTGCCCAGGGTGCCGCGGTGCACTCCCCGGGTGTCGTTTCCGGCAACGTCATCCAGGTGCCGGTTCACGTCCCGGTGAACGTCTGCGGCAACACGGTCTCCGTGATCGGGCTGCTGAACCCCGCCTTCGGCAACACCTGCATCAACAAGTGACGTTGTGAGCCCGTCGGCCCCGGAGCGCGCGCCATGCGCTCCGGGGCCGACCGGTCTTTTCGGTTCGAGACAAGGTCGAAGGCAGGGATTCAGCAATGCGACAGGTCACCCGCAAGGGCCTGATGACCGTGGCGGCGGCGACCGGCGTGCTCGCCGCCACCGGCGGCTACGCACACGCCGACTCGGGTGCGTACGGCTCCGCGTCACATTCGCCCGGCGTGCTGTCGGGCAACTCGGTCCAGGTGCCGGTGCACGTGCCGGTGAACGTCTGCGGTAACACCGTGAACGTGGTCGGGCTGTTCAATCCGGCGGTGGGCAACCAATGCGCCAATGGGGGCGGCGGCGGTCACCACGATGGCGGCGGTCACCACGGAGGCGGCGGTCACCACGGTGGCGGCTACGGCGACAGTCCGTCCGGTGGTGGCGGTCATCACGGTGGCGGCGGTCACCAGGGCGGCGGCTACGGCGACGGCCCGTCCGGCGGCGGTGGCGGCGGTGGTGGGTCGCAGGCCGGCGGGCACACCGGCGACTCGCCGGGCGTGGGCTCCGGCAACCACGTCCAGGTCCCGGTGGACGTGCCGGTGAACGTCTGCGGGAACAACGTCACCGTGGGCGGGCTCGGCAACGCGGCAGGCGGCGACGCCTGCGCCGACACCCCGGGCGGCGGCCACGCGACGACCCCGCCCGGCGGCGGTGGCGGGACGACACCTCCGGGCGGCGGCGGCGGTGGCACGACGCCTCCGGGCGGTGGCGGTGGCGGGACCACGCCTCCGGGCGGTGGCGGTGGGACGACGCCTCCGGGCACACCCGGACACCCCGGGCAGCCGGGCGGCGACAGCTCGGCGCACCCCAACCACCCCGGTGGACAGTCCGTCACCCAGCCCGAGGGCACCGCGCAGCTTGCCCACACCGGCAGCGACATGCCGCTCGGCCTGCTGGTACCGGCGGGCGCGGGCGCACTGCTCGGCGGCGCGCTGCTCTACCGCAGGGCGCGATCGGCAGCGTAAAAAAACAGCAAAGGCCACCGTATGGGGCCGTGGACTTCCCCGGTGATGTGGAGAACGGAGCGGGCCCCGTGAGTGCGGGGCCCGCTCCGTTTCGGCCGCCTTTTCTCACCATGTGGCGCGCACCTGGCGGATGATCCGTCGGCGCAACCGCACCCTGCGGCTGCCGTCGCGGTGCAGGCTGAGGCGGTCCAACTCCCAGTGGCCGTACTCGGCATGGTCGGTCAGCAGGCGTGTGGCTTCCTTGCGGGACACCCCGCGAGGCACGTACACGTCGACAAATTCGTATTCCGGCATCGCATCTATTGTGCGGGCAGAGGCCGTGTACGGATAGCGTCTGCACTATGTCTGATGCTGCGCAGTCCACCGCTGCCGAGGTACGTGCCGCCGCGGAGGCGGTCAAGACCGCGCTCGACCGCCACCTGGCCGCGGTCGAGCGCAGGTCGGGCGAGGACGACCCGGCCGTCTATGAGGCGTTCAACGAGCTGGCCGCGGCGGCCGAGGAGTACGACGAACTGCTCTACGACCGCTATGACGAGGTCACGCCGTTCGAGATCCCCGGCACGGACGATTCGCTGCCCCCGTACACGGGACCCGAGGAGCCCAGCGCGGTGAGTGTGCTGATCCGCCGGGACTACGCGGTGGTGGAGCCGCAACGACTGCTGGCGCAGGCTCAGCGGGTCGAGGCCGCGGAGGAGCCCGCCGACGAGGTGGCCGGCACGGTCCACGGGGCGCTCGGTGTGCTGTTCGAGGAGTACGAGCCGGACGAGATCGCCTCCCGGCACAAGGAGTTCGGCCTGGAGGAGGGCGACTCCACACTCTGGGTGACGGCCGAGGAGGAGCGGCCGGAGCCGGGGGAGTGGCTGGAGGCCCCCTTCGAGCAGATCGACCCGCAGCACATCGTGTGCCGCTTCGATGCCAGCGCCGTCTACGACGAGGAGTCGGACGGCGAGGAGTCGGACGGCGAGGTTCCGGAGGACGACCTCGGCCCGGACTCCGAGCTCGACGGGGAGCTGGACGAAGACGACCTGGAACCGCTGGACGCGGATCGCTGAGCATCTGCCGAGGGCGGCGGTCACCGGAATCCCGGTGACCGCCGCCCTCGCGTTGGCCCCCCGCCCTCGTTCGTTCGCCCGCCCTCGCGTTCGCCTGCCGTGGTCCGTTCGCCCGCCGGCCGCGCGGCCGGCTCAGTCGGCGGCCGGAACCTGGGGCCTGAGCAGGGCGGGCAGGCGCGTGGTGCGCGGCTTGGCGGTGACCTCGGCCACGGCCCGGGGCAGTGCCTGCTCCACTCCGTGCACGACGGACAGATGGCGCTCGGCCAGGCCGAACGCCGTGTACACCCAGGGGCGGGTCAGGGACTGCGCCGCGTCGCCGGGCAGGACCACGACCGCGGCGGGCCACCGGCTCCCCACCGCCTGGTGCGCGGTCAGCGCCCAGCCGTGCCGCACGCACTGCTCCACCCGCTCCTTCGGTACGACGACGGGGGCGCCCGGGATCTCCAGGTGCAGCCCGTCGGCGTCGGCCTTCACGACGCGGCCCGGCAGCGTACGGCCCGGGGCGGGGGAGTACGCGATCCGGTCACCGGGATCGAATCCGCCGAAGCGCCCGGGGCCCGGGTTGAGCCGCTCCTTGAGCGCGGCGTTCAACGCGCGCGTGCCGGCCGCGCCACCGTGCCCCGGAGTGATCACCTGCGTCTGCTCGGCCGGGACGCCGAGCGCCCGCGGCACCGAGTCCGCGACCAGCTGCACGGTGCGGTGCACCGCTTCACCGGCGTCCCGCACCGGCACGATCACGACCTCCTTGCCGGGCGCCTCGACCTGGTTCAGCTCGCCGACGCCGATGCCGGAGATCAGCTCGCCGATCGGTCCGGGATCGGGGGTGCGCGAGGCGATCCCCGGGCAGACGCGTGCGGCGAGCAGATCCGCGAACACCCGTCCCGGACCGGCCGACCACAACACCCCCGGGTCGCCGCTCAGCACCAGCCGGGCCCCGTCGGGCAGCGACTCGGCGAGCATGGCGGCGGTCTCGACGTCGAGCTGGGGAGCGTCCAGGACGACCAGGAGGTCGAGGACCAGGGCGCCGTCCGCGTCCCGGCCGGGACCCTCCGCGCCGGACAGCAGACCCGCCACGGTGGAGACACCGGTGCCCGGGCCCTGCTGCGGCCCGCCCGGCAGGTCCGACGGGGCGAGCCGAGCCGTGAAGCGGTCGCAGCCGATCCGGCTGTGCGCGGCGGCCCAGGTCCGCAGCCCCAGCCCGCGGGCGGCGGACAGCAGCGCCGCGGCCTCCGCACCGGAGGCGTCGCCGCCGGTGTGGAGGACCAGGCCGTGGCCCGCGACCGCGCGGATCAGCTCCGCGGCGGAGCCGCCCGCCGATGCGGCGGCCCGCTCCCAGTCGGCGGCCGAGCCGTCCTCCTTCGGCACGGAGTTCATCACCCGGCCGAGCGCGTCGGCGAGGCTCTCCTCCGCGAGGGCGTACCGCTCCAGGCCGATCAGGACGCGGACCGGACGCTCCGCTCCCTCCTCCTCGGCCTCCGCCTCCGCGGCGGGCGCGGCCGCGTCGAGGGCGTCCTGGAACACCAGCACCTCGCCCTCGGCGAGCGCGCTCTGCACCGCTGTGTCCGGGTCCGGCACGGCCCGCTGCGCGAGCGCCGTGGTGAGGGCCGCCACCTCCAGCGCCGTATGCCCCGCGAGGGCCGCCTGCTCCAGCAGCCACACCGTGACCGCCCGGCCCCGCCGCTCGTCGTCCGGGCCGCACTCCGCGCCGAGCAGCGCCCGGGCGAAGCCGTCGGCCTGCTCGGGACGCACTCCGGAGACCCGCAGCAACTGCCAGGGGTCCTCGCGCAGTTGCAGGTCGGCTCCGTCGCCCAGGAGGGCGGCGAGCTGCGGCGCGAGCGCCTCGGGGGCGCCGCCCTCGGTCAGTACGGCACGCACACCGGCAACGGCTTGTGCCGCGGGGACCGCCGGCCCGGCCGGGGCCGCCACGGGCTCCGGGCGCCGCTCGGGCTCGGGGGCCGGCCTGCGCGGCGCCGGCGGCTCGCTGAAAGCGCTGGCCACCGGCTTCGCACCGCTCTCCACGACCCGCACCGCCGCGAGCAGATCGGCGGCCGTGCCGCTCAGCTTCGTGCCGGCCTCGATCGGCGCCTGCTTCTCCGCCTTCCGCCGCTCGATCCGCTCCCGCTCGACCCGCTGGGCCGCCAACTCGGCCTCGGCCTCGGTGGGCTTGGCCGCGTCGCCCGAGCCCTCGGCAGTGCCCGCCGCCTCACTCCCGGCTGTGCCTTCGGAGCTCTCGGTAGCGCCCGCCGCCTCACTCCCGGCTGTGCCTTCCGCGGAGCTCTCGGCGTCGCCCGCCGCCCCGCTGCCGGGCGTGCCCTCGGTCTCCGGGACGCCGTCCACCGCACCGGCGCCGGGCTGTCCCGGTTCGACTTCGCCCGCACCCGCGCCCGGCTGCCCCGGCTCGGCTTCGTCCGTGGTCTCCGGCTCCGTGGTCACAGCGTGCTCCAGTCCTGGTCGGGATAGTGGTGCACCGGGGCCGACACGTCGTCCAGCGCCCGGCAGATCTCGTCAGGAAGACTAAGGGTCTCCACTGACAACGCCGCCGTGAGCTGCTGCGCGTTGCGCGCGCCGACGATCGGCGCGGCCACGCCGGGCCGGTCGCGGACCCACGCGAGCGCCACCTGGAGCGGGGTGACCGCGAGACCGTCGGCCGCGGTCTGTACCGCGTCCACGATGCCGCTCGCCGTGTCGTCGAGATAGGGAGCGACGAACGGAGCCAGATGCTCCGAGGCGCCCCGGGAGCCGGCGGGCGTCCCGCCCCGGTACTTGCCCGTCAAGACGCCCCGGCCGAGCGGAGAGGACGGCAGCAGCCCGACCCCCAGGTCCAGGGCGGCCGGCAGCACCTCCCGCTCCACGCCGCGCTGGAGCAGGGAGTACTCCATCTGTGTACTGGCGATCCGGGTCCGCGGGCCCGGCGCCGAGAGCTGCCAGGTGGCCGCCTTGGCGAGCTGCCAGCCGCAGAAGTTGGACACGCCCGCATACCGCGCCCGTCCGGTGCTGACCGCGAGGTCGAGCGCCTGGAGGGTCTCCTCCAGCGGGGTGTGCGGGTCGAAGGCGTGGACCTGCCACAGATCGACGTAGTCCGTGCCGAGCCGGGCGAGCGAGGCGTCCAGCGCGGAGAGCAGATGCCCGCGCGAACCGTCGAACCGCCGGTCCGGGTCCGCTACGCTCCCCGCCTTCGTCGAGATGACCAGGTCCCGGCGCGGCACGAGCCCTTCTATGAGCTGTCCGAGTACGTACTCGGCTTCTCCGTCGCCGTACACGTCCGCGGTGTCGACGAGGGTCCCGCCCGCCTCCCAGAACACCTTCAACAGCTCCGCGGCGTCATGCTCGTCCGTGTCGCGCCCCCACGTCAGGGTGCCGAGCCCGATCCGGGACACACGCAGGCCGGTACGGCCGAGATGCCTCTGCTCCATGGACGCCGAGATTACTGGCCAGAACTCGATACGTGGTGGCCCTGTGGACAACCGGGATCACCCCAGCTCGAACCCCGTCCCTGCCCCTGCGTCCGCCGGCGCGCTAGTGTCTCCGGAACAAGGGACGTTACTGATCGGTAAGGGGAATCGGCCATGCAGCTCGGGATCAACCTCGGCTACTGGGGCGCCGGAATGGACGCGGACAATCTCGCCGTCGCCCAAGAGGCCGACCGGCTCGGATACGGCGTCTGCTGGGCCGCCGAGGCCTACGGCTCGGACGCCGCCACCGTACTCACCTGGGTCGCCGCCCAGACCGAACGCATCGACGTCGGCTCGGCCATCTTCCAGATCCCGGCCCGCCAGCCCGCGATGACCGCGATGACCGCCGCCACCCTCGACTCGCTTTCCGGCGGCCGCTTCCGCCTCGGCCTCGGCGTCTCCGGCCCGCAGGTCTCCGAGGGCTGGTACGGCGTCAAGTTCGACAAGCCGCTGGCCCGCACCCGTGAGTACGTCGAGATCGTCCGCAAGGCGATGACCCGCGAGCGCCTGTCGTACCAGGGCGAGCACTGGACCCTGCCCCTGCCCGACGGCCCGGGCAAGCCGATCAAGCTGACCGTCCACCCCGAGCGTGAGTACATCCCGGTCTACATCGCCGCGATCGGCCCGAAGAACCTGGAGCAGACCGGCGAGATCGCCGACGGTGCGCTGCTCATCTTCCCCTCGGCCGACCACCTCGAGGACACCGCGATCAAGCACCTGCGGGCAGGCCGGGAGAAGGCCGGCAAGACCATGGACGGCTTCGACGTCTGCCCGACCCTCCCGCTCGCGCTCGGCGACGACAAGAACGTGACCGCGCTCGCCGACACGTTCCGCCCCTACACCGCGCTGTACGTCGGCGGCATGGGCAGCCGCAAGCAGAACTTCTACAACCAGCTCGCCCAGCGCATGGGGTACGAGAAGGAGGCCGCCGAGATCCAGGACAAGTACCTGTCCGGCGACAAGGAGGGCGCCGCGGCCGCCATCCCGCACGAGCTGATCGACCAGACCACGCTGCTCGGTTCCGTGGACCGCATCGCGGACCGGATGAAGGCCTACGCGGCCGCCGGGGTCACCACGCTCACCCTGGCGCCCGCGGGCTTCACGCTGGAGGAGCGGATCGCCGCGCTGCGGGCGGGGACCGACGCCCTGGAGCGGGCGGGCCTCGCATAACGCGGCGGACCACGCCGAGAAGTTTCCGCGGCCGTGGTGGGGGCTCGGGGGTCTTCCCCGCCACGGCCGTCTTCGGGCACAACGCCTCGGACGCCTTCCGGGTTACGCGTCGAGGTGTTCCACGCCGTCCGTCGTTCGGCGGAGCGGTCCGACACATCTGTTGCCGTACTTCTGACATCCCATTTGACTCGGTTTCTGCGGAAACTTTGCATGGAGGTGGCAGTGATGCTTTCGGTCAGGAGTCTGTTCCAGGAGATCCTCGACAACGACGAGTCGTTCCGGCTCTTCTGCTCCATCGCTGCCAGCGGCGAGTCCCAGGGCGGCTGGGAGAACGGGCGGATCGCCGCGCTCGTCCCGCACAGCCAGCGTGACCTCGCCCCCAAGATCACCCGGCACGGCGCCGACGAGGACAAACACGGGCGGATCTTCCACGCCCTCATGAAGAAGCGCGGCCTGGACCCCGTAGCGATCCCGCCCGACACCGACTACACGATGCTCCTGGAACGGCACGGCATCGGTCTCGCCCACGAGAAGCTCAAGGGCGACGAGCCGCTCACCGTGCAGGACATCGTCACCTACCTCGCGCACAGCAGGGTCACCGAGCAGCGCGCCGCCGAGCAGATGGAGCTGCTCCGCAGGCACTTCGCCGACCATCCCGACATCGGCCGCGCGGTCAGGATGATCTCCCACGACGAGGACAACCACCTCGCGTACTGCCACGAAGAGCTGTTGCGCTTCGCGTACACCGGACACGGCCGCGCCATCCAGCGGACGCTGCGGCAGTGCGCGCTCGCCGAGATCCGCGTCTACCGGGACGTCAGCCTCGCCGTGATGGCCCACATGGGCCGCCTCCTCGGCTGGCCGAAGGCCAGGGCGGCGGCGCTCGCGGCCGGTATCCACGCGGTGTACGCCTACGAGCGCGCCGTCGGCTGGCGCCGCATGGTCTCCCTGAGGATGCCGGAGCGCCGCGACGCGCTGGGCGGACCGGCGACCACCGCCGCCGAGTACGCGTAGGGGCGGGTCCTTCGGATCTCCCAGGGTCCGCGACGCCGCGGTGACATCAGCCGCTCCACGGCGGGCGGCACCTCGCCGTGTGGTCGCACGCCGTTGTCGCACGACCCGCGCACGCCCCGTGGGTCGTGCCCCGCCCTGTGACGCACGCGCCCCGGACCACCGCGTACGCCCGCGTCGCCGCCCGCGCCTACAGCCACCCCCGCTGCTTGAACAGCCGGTACAGCAGAACCTCGAGCACCACCATCGCCGCGATCACCGCCGGATACGACCACGTCCAGTGCAGCTCCGGCATGTGCTCGAAGTTCATGCCGTAGATCCCCGCGATCATCGTGGGGATCGCCGCCATGGCCGCCCACGCGGAGATCTTCCGCATGTCGTCGTTCTGACGCACGCTCATCTGCGCGAGATGCGCCGAGAGGATGTCGGAGACCAGCCGGTCCAGGCCCTCCACGGATTCGTTGACGCGCGTCAGGTGGTCGTTGACGTCGCGGAAGAAGGGCCGCGCCTCCTCCTTCACGAACGGCACCGCCGCGAGGTTGGGCCCCAGGCCGGCGAGCCGGGTCAGCGGCGGCGTGAGCGGAACCGTGGCCCGGCGGAACTCCTGGATCTGGCGCTTGAACGAGTAGATCCGCGACGCCGTGTTCCGCGCCCCGCCGCTGGGCGAGAAGACCTCCGCCTCCAGCTCCTCCAGATCGGTCCCCAGCTCCGTGGCCACGTCCAGATAGTGGTCGACGACGGAGTCCGCGATCGCGTGCAGCACCCCGGTGGGACCGTGCCGGAGCATGTCCGGCCGGCGCTCCAGTTCGTGCCGGATGCTCGACAGCGGCGCACCCTCCCCGTGGCGCACGGTCACCACGAAGGAGTCACCGACGAAGACCATGACCTCGCCCGAGGAGACGGTGTCGCTGTACGGCTCGTACGTCACCGGCTTGAGGACCACGAACAGCGAGTCGTCGTACACCTCCAGCTTGGGCCGCTGGTGCGCCTTCAGGGCGTCCTCGACGGCCAGCGGATGGAGTCCGAACTCATGGGTGACCAGGTCGAACTCCTTCTCCGTCGGCTCGTGGAGGCCGATCCAGAGGAAGCTGTCACCCTGTGCACGCGCCTCGTCAAGGGCGTCGGAGAGGTCCTCCGGGCCCTCCGTGCGGCGGCCGTCACGGTAGATGGCGCAATCGACGATCACTGAGCGTATTCTTCCGTCGCGCGGACAGGTGCGCACTCCGGACGTCGCCGGGAGCCGGCCCGGTGAGGACCGCCGGGGGCCCCTTTAGGCTGGGCCGCATGCCCACGTTGATCCTCGTCCGGCACGGACGTTCCACCGCGAACACCGCGGGACTGCTCGCCGGGTGGACGCCCGGCGTCGCCCTCGACGAGCGGGGCGCCGCCCAGGCCGCCGCCCTCCCGGGCCGCCTCGCCGAGGTGCCGGTCTCCGAGATCGTCACCAGCCCGCTCCAGCGCTGCCGGGAAACGGTTCAGCCGCTGCTCGACGCCCGCCCCGGGCTGCGCGCGCACACCGAGGAACGCATCGGGGAGTGCCACTACGGCGACTGGTCGGGCCGCAAGCTCGCCGAGCTGAAGGACGAGCCGCTGATGGAGGTCGTCCAGTCGCACCCGTCGGCGGCCGCGTTCCCCGGCGGCGAATCCATGCGCGCCATGCAGACCCGCGCCGCCGAGGCGGTGCGGGAGTGGAACGCGCGCGTGGAGCGCGATCACGGCTCCGATGCCGTCTACCTCATGTGCTCGCACGGCGACATCATCAAGTCGCTTGTCGCGGACGCCCTTGGACTCCATCTGGACCTCTTTCAACGAATCTCCGTAGAACCGTGTTCCATCACCGCGATCCGTTACACCCGACTGCGGCCTTTTCTCGTTCGCCTCGGGGACACCGGCGATTTCGCGTCCCTTGCCCCGCGCGAGGAACCCTCCGGTGGCGACGCTCCGGTCGGGGGCGGTGCGGGCGCACCGTGATCGTCGACCGCAGTAGGGTGAAGCGGTCGAAACAGAGCAGACGTTGTCAGCAGCCGATGGGGACCGACGCGGTCGGTCGTCCCACATGCCGAATCCAATGGAGACAGGACGTGTCGCGTCAGGTGTTCCTCTACGACCCCCCGGACCGTTTCGTGGCCGGTACGGTCGGGCTGCCCGGGCGCCGTACCTTCTTCCTCCAGGCCTCCTCGGGACCCCGTGTGACCAGCGTGGCCCTGGAGAAGACCCAGGTCGCCGCGCTCGCCGAGCGCATGGACGAGCTTCTCGACGAGGTCGTACGGCGCAGCGGGGGCAGCGCCCCGGTCCCCGCCATGGCCCCCACCGAGATCTCCGACAACGCCCCCCTCGAGGCTCCCGTGGAGGAGGAGTTCCGGGTCGGCACCATGGCGCTGGCCTGGGACGGTGACGAGCAGCGCATGATCGTCGAGGCGCAGGCCCTCGTGGAGCTCGACGCCGAATCCGACGAGGACCTCGCCGAGGCGGAGGAGCGGCTTCTCCAGGACGAGGAGAACGGTCCGCCGATGCTCCGCGTCCGGCTCACCGGCCTACAGGCCAGGGCCTTCGCCAAACGGGCCCTCGACGTCGTCAACGCCGGCCGGCCGCCCTGCCCGCTGTGCAGCCTCCCGCTCGACCCGGAAGGACACGTATGTCCGCGCCAGAACGGATACCGCCGCGGAGCGTGACCACGGCCGAACTGCTCGCCGAGGGTGAGCTGAAAGTACGTGGCCGCATCCGCGAGGCGTCCAACGCGGCGCTGTACTGCACGGTCTCGCACGACGGGCAGGAGGCGTTCTGCATCTACAAGCCCGTCGCCGGCGAGCGGCCCCTGTGGGACTTCCCCGACGGGACGCTCGCCCAGCGCGAGGTCGCCGCGTACGAGGTCTCCGAGGCGACCGGCTGGGGGCTCGTGCCGACCACCGTGCTGCGCGACGGGCCCTACGGCGAGGGCATGTGCCAGCTGTGGATCGAGGGACAGCCGGACGTCGAGCTGCTGGCCCTGGTGGACGGCGAGGAGCCCGAGGCCGGCTGGAAGGCGATCGGGTTCGCGGACGTCGGGGAGGGGCGTACGGCGCTTCTCGTGCACGCCGACGACGAACGCCTGCGGCGGCTGGCCGTCCTCGACGCCGTCATCAACAACGCCGACCGCAAGGGCGGCCATCTGCTGCCCACCGACGAGGGCCGCCTGTACGGCATCGACCACGGGGTGACTTTCAACACCGAGAACAAGTTGCGGACGCTGCTGTGGGGGTGGGCGGGGGAGCCGCTCACGGCCGACGCTGCCGAGGCCCTCGGCACCTTGAAGGACGGCCTGACGGCGGGAGGCGCCCTCGCCACCCGTCTGGCGGAGCTGATCACACCGGCCGAACTCGACGCCACGCGCGCGCGGGTCGACGCCATGCTCACCTCGGGAAAGCACCCGGAGCCGAGCGGTGAGTGGCCGGCGATTCCATGGCCGCCGGTCTAGGGCCCGATGTCGTGGTCGTGAGCACGATTTCGGGGCCGCCGGTGTCGCGGAGCGCCGAACGCATGCCGGGCGGCATTGCGCAAGAGGGCCTTCTCGGTCATCAGGCCTGGTCCGGTTCGTATACGGAACATCCGTCCGGTTAGGCTCATGACATGCATGCCTGGCCCGCTTCTGAGGTCCCCGCCCTGCCTGGTGAGGGCCGCGACCTCCGGATCCACGACACCGCGACCGGCGGGGTAATACCCCTGCACCCCGGTCCCGTCGCCCGTATCTACGTCTGCGGCATCACGCCGTACGACGCGACCCACATGGGTCACGCGGCGACCTACAACGCGTTCGACCTTGTGCAGCGCGTGTGGCTCGACACCAAGCGGCAGGTTCACTACGTCCAGAACGTGACCGACGTCGACGATCCGCTCCTGGAGCGCGCGGAGCGCGACGGCGTCGACTGGGTCGGGCTCGCCGAGAAGGAGACCGCCCTCTTCCGCGAGGACATGACGGCGCTGCGGATGCTGCCCCCGCAGCACTACATCGGCGCCGTCGAGGCGATACCCGGCATCGTCCCGCTCGTCGAGCGGCTGCGGGACGCGGGCGCCGCGTACGAACTGGACGGGGACGTCTACTTCTCCGTCGAGGCCGACCCGCACTTCGGCAAGGTCTCGAACCTCGACGCCGCCGCCATGCGTCTGCTCTCCGCCGAACGCGGCGGCGACCCGGACCGTCCTGGCAAGAAGAACCCCCTCGACCCGATGCTCTGGATGGCCGCCCGGGAGGGCGAGCCGAGCTGGGACGGCGCCTCACTGGGCCGCGGCAGGCCCGGCTGGCACATCGAGTGCGTGGCCATCGCCCTGGACCACCTCGGCATGGGCTTCGACGTACAGGGCGGTGGCTCCGACCTCGCCTTCCCGCACCACGAGATGGGCGCCTCGCACGCCCAGGCGCTGACCGGCGAGTTCCCCATGGCCAAGGCGTACGTCCACGCCGGCATGGTCGCGCTCAACGGCGAGAAGATGTCGAAGTCCAAGGGCAACCTGGTCTTCGTGTCGAAGCTGCGGCGTGACGGCGTGGACCCGGCGGCCATCCGCCTGGCGCTGCTCGCCCACCACTACCGGTCCGACTGGGAGTGGACGGACGCCGTCCTCGAAGAGGCCCTCGCGCGCCTCGGCACCTGGCGCGCGGCCGTCTCCCGCCCCGACGGTCCGCCCGCCGAGGCGCTCGTCGAGGAGATCCGCGACGCCCTCGCGAACGACCTGGACGCGCCGGCCGCGCTCGCCGCGGTCGACCGCTGGGCCGCGCTCCAGCACGAGCGGGGCGGTACCGACGAGGGCGCGCCCGGCGTGGTGTCGCGGGCCGTCGACGCGCTGCTGGGCGTGGCGCTGTAACCGGCCGGGTACGCGGCCGGGCGCCGGGCGGGTTCTCACCCGCCCGGCGCCCTCCGCGCCGGGAGCATGCGCTCCTACGTCATCCAGGTGCCGCCACCCGGGCTACTTCGTCACGATGACGGACTGCAGGACGCCGGTCGCGGTGTCGTAGATCCCGTAGACCGGCTGCCCGTAGGCGAAGGCCTCCTGGACCGCGTCGTGCGTCACCTGGTTCGGGTTGATGAGTCGGCGCCATCCGTTGCTGATGAACAGGTAGAGCACCTGGGGCTGGCCCGGGAGCGGTGTCACGACGTCCTGGAAGTGCTGGGCCACGCCGATGGAGAGCGCCGCGGTCGAGACGGCGCTCGGCAGCACCAGGGCCTGGCCGTGCTGGACGTCCTGTTGCTGCTGTTGCTGTTGCTGTTGTTGCTGCTGGCCGCCGATGTCCTGCGGCTGAGCGAGCTGCTGGAGCAGATGCTGGAACGGCTGCTGCTGGCCGAGGTGCTGGAGCTGCTGCTGAAGGTGCTGCGGAATCTGCTGCTGGTGCTGCCCGAAGGGCTGCTGCTGGCCGATGCCCTGCTGCCCGATGTTCTGCTGGCCCATGCCCTGCTGCCCCATGCCCTGCTGGCCGAAGGGCTGCTGCATCTGCGGCCCGTACGGCTGCTGCTGCCCGTACGGCTGCTGCTGGCCGAACTGCGGCGGTGCCGTGCTCGGGCCCTGCTGGCCCTGTCGGCCCTGCTGGTCCTGCTGCTGTCCCATGGAGCTGAGTTGCGGGGTGGTGCTCATTCGGGTGCCACCTTCCCTCAATGGTTGGTTGCGGTCCGTCGGTCCGTGACGACCAGGTCCTCAGCCCGTGACGACCAGGCCGATGATCTCGTCGTCCGAGAACCAGACACGGATGTCGGGCCGTCCGCCCGCGAAGGCGGTGTGCACCGCCTGACGGATCTCGGGGGACGGGTTGTTCAGGTTGCGCCAGGCGCCGGCCGCGAACAGCCGGAGCCTGGGCGGGAGTTCACGCGGATACGGCAGCAGCTCGTCCCAGTACCGCTCGGCCTGGGCCGAGCCGACCGCCTCGGGCAGCAGATGAGTGACCGCCGCCTTGATGTCGGGCCGGTTGCCGATCCGCTGCGAGGCGGGCCGGCCCGGCGCGTCCTGCTGCGGGGAACCCGTGGCCCGCAGCAGGACGCGGGCACGTTCCGGGGACATCGGCTCCTGGTCGGCCGCCTTCAGCATGCCTTGCAGCGCGGCCAGGGCGCCGACCACCATCGGGGAGGCGGAAGAGGTCCCGGAGAACGTGTCCGTGTACCAGACGATTTCCTCGGCACCGCCCTGGAGATCGCCGGGCCGGTCCCAGAAGCCGCCGGTCGTCGTGACCTCGCGTCCCCAGCCCTGCGCGTCCACACGGGCCCCGTAGTTGGAGAACGCGAGCCGGGAGCGGTCCGGGCCGTGATCACGGCCGTGGGTGCCGGGCGGAGGGGCGCCCGCGCCGACCAGGACCGCGCCGGAGGACCGGTGGGAGGGGTTGAACGGGTTGCGCCACCACGTGGGGAACTCGTCGGGGCGGCGCTCGTACGCCGCGTCGTCGAGGGACTCGCCACCGTTGCCGGCGGCCTCCACCACGATGACGCCCTTCGCGGTCGCGTACCGGATGGCCGCGAAGTCGTCCGGCCACCACTCGAGCGCGAGGTAGCCCCGCTGGTCGTCGCGCTGTTCGTAGTCGAACCGCGGTCCCGGGCGATGGAGTTCGACCAGGACGACGTCGCCGGGGCCGAGCCGGTCGGCCGCCGCGTGGATCGCGGCAGCCGTACCGATGCCCTGGAAGGACGCGGCGGCGGTCACGGCGTCCGGCACGATGCCGGTGACGCCCCGCTCATTGCGGTCGCCGCCGATCACTCCGATGACGGCCGTGCCGTGGTTGCGCCAGGCGAGGTCGGTCAGCGGGGTGCCGACGACGACACCGGCGAGCTTGGCGGCCAGATCCTCGTGCCCCAACTGCCAGGCGCCCTCGACGTCGATCACCGTCACGTCCTGCCCCGAGCCGCCGGGCCGCTGCCATGCCCAGTGGGCGTCGATCCCCTCGGGCGCGGGCCGCAGATAGCCCTGGCGGCTGCCGAAGTCGGGGGTGACGGGCGTGCCTTCCTTCAGCCGCCGGCTGTCGTCGGCGCTCTCTCCGGTCGGCCTGCCGGAGCCGGTGGAGGCGGGCACGGCGCCCGGTTTCACATACGCCGTGTCGACCTCCGGAAGTGCGGCGATGCGTGCGCGCAGTTCCTGGGCGCGGCTCCGCACACCGCGCACCCGGTAGAAGAGTCCGAGGTCGGGCACGTTCTCGACGCCCGTGGTCATGGACTGCTGGAGTCGCTCCTCGCTGCCGAACAGCGGTTCGAGCGCGAGCTGTTCGTCACTGAGGAACATGTTGAGGGCCGATACGTCGGCGCCCACCGCCGAGCGGACGCCGTCGGCCCGGGCGCGCAGCCGCGCCTCCGGACGGGCGACGACGATCAGCTCGTGCTCGGCTCCTCGATAGGTGAATCCCGCTCCGTCGGGCCCCGGCCCGGACGCTCCCGGGCCCTGCGCCGGCTGTCCCTGGTCGGTCATCGCGTGTGCCGCTCCCTTCGGTCCGTGCTGCGGGTGCCAAGTAGCGGACGGCGCGGATGACTTGCCCCCTTCCGGGGCGCCGCGGCCGGCTTTCGTGGTCCGGCCCGGAACCGCGCCTTCGACGCACAACCTGGCACGCCCGTGCCGTCCAGTCCAGCCCGATTTCGCCAACTTGGTTTGGAAACAAGTTGAATGGGGAAACCTGTGCAATCCGACTGGAAAGAGGTGTCACGCAGCAATCCGGCCGAATGCTGCCGAGATGCGTGTCATATGACGGTGCCCGAGCGGCCGTTGGCGCGACGGGGCGGTTGCAGCCGAAGCGGCGGTTGCGGGCGAAGTGGCGGATGCGTGCGAAGGAGCGATCGCATGCGAAGGGGTGATCGCATGCGAAGGGGCGGTGCGCCGTGTGCGCACCGCCCCCTCGGTGGTCGTGGTTCAGTCCTCCGACGAGTCGTCGGACCCCTCGTCGGCCGGGCCGTCGTCCTCGGCCTCCGGCTTCGGCGGCTTCGGTGGCCGCGTACGGCCGCCGGGGGCGTCCCGCAGATACGAGGTGCCGTCGCTGCCGTCCGCCGTGGCGTGTCCGCCGGCCGCCGGTCCGCCGCCGTCCCTGCGCCGCAGGTATCGCTCGAACTCGCGGGCGATCGCCTCGCCCGACGCCTCGGGCAGCTCGGCGGTGTCCCGGGCCTCCTCCAGCGACTGCACGTACTCGGCGACCTCGCTGTCCTCGGCGGCCAGCTGGTCCACGCCCACCTGCCACGCACGCGCGTCCTCGGGCAGCTCGCCCAGCGGAATGCGTACGTCGATCAGGTCCTCCAGGCGGTTGAGGAGGGCCAGTGTCGCCTTCGGGTTCGGTGGCTGCGACACGTAGTGCGGCACGGCCGCCCACAGCGACACGGCCGGGACGCCCGCGTGGGTGCACGCCTCCTGGAGGATGCCGACGATGCCCGTGGGGCCCTCGTACTTGGTCTCCTCCAGGTCCATCGTGCGGGCCAGGTCCGGGTCGGACGTGACGCCGCTGACCGGGACCGGGCGGGTGTGCGGGGTGTCGCCGAGCAGGGCGCCCAGGACGACGACCAGCTCCACGCCCAGTTCGTGGGCGAACGCCAGCAGCTCGTTGCAGAACGAGCGCCAGCGCATCGACGGCTCGATGCCCCGCACCAGCACCAGGTCACGCGGCTTCTCCCCGCCGACGCGCACCACCGAGAGGCGGGTCGTCGGCCAGGTGATCTTGCGCACGCCGCCGTCCAGCCACACGGTGGGGCGGTTGACCTGGAAGTCGTAGTAGTCCTCGGCGTCGAGCGCCGCGAACACCTCGCCCTTCCACTCCCTGTCCAGATGTGCGACCGCGGTGGAGGCGGCGTCGCCGGCGTCGTTCCAGCCCTCGAACGCGGCCACCATGACCGGGTCGATCAGCTCGGGAACCCCCTCGAGCTCGATCACCCAGTGCCTCCTTCCGACGTGCCCTCGCGTACGTCCCAACCTTACGGCGTGCGGCGGGGGCGTCCGCAGCCCCCTTGCACGGGGGAGTGAACGGATCACTGCCCCGATAGCCACCCAGGAACACCCCTCATTCATCCGAGCTGTCAGAGATCGAATTCGCTGCCGGCCTGGGCGCCGTTCTGGGGCGACACGGGCCTCGGAAGCCCGTCGGAGGTCCGATGTCCGGCCCGGGGCGGGGCTGTGAGCTGGTGGTACCTCCGCTGTTATGCCGCCTGCCGGTGCCCGAGACCTCCGATGGATCCGGAGGGCCGGTGTGCACTCGGCTCGAGGAGGCCGCCTACAGGGTGCTGCGCAGCCACTGCTCCACGCTCGCGATGTGCACCGTCGCCCACGACCGCGCCGCCTCCGCGTCCCGGTCGCGCAGGGCGGTCAGGATCGCGCGGTGCTCGTGCAGGGTCCGGCTGACCGCGTCCTCCTGCGTCAGGCCGCGCCAGATCCTGGCCCGGGTGGTGGGCCCGGACAGCCCGTCGAGCAGCGAGCACAGCACCGAGTTCCCGGAACTCTGCACGATGCCCCGGTGGAACTCGAGGTCGCAGGCGACGAGTTCCTCCACGGAGGGTGCCGCGCCCAGCGCGTCCAACTGGGAGGTGAGCGCGTCCAGTTGCCGCTCGCTGATGCGCGACGCGGCCATCGCCGTCGCCGCCGGCTCCAGGATGCGGCGCACGGCGAGGAACTCCAGGACCGTGTCGTCGCGGTGGAAGTCGACGACGAAACTCAGCGCCTCGAGCAGGAGTTGGGGATCCAGGCTCGTCACATACGTGCCGTCGCCCTGCCGCACGTCCAGGATGCGGATCAGCGACAGGGCGCGCACCGCCTCGCGCAAGGAGTTGCGGGACAGCCCGAGTTCGGCGGCGAGTTCGCTCTCCTTGGGCAACCGGTCGCCGGGACGCAGCGCGCCGGAGACGATCATTCCCTTGATCTTCTCGATCGCCTCATCGGTGACTGCCATGGCGGGGCCTCCCTGTCGCTCAGACATCCGATGACTCGGCCCATTATGGGGGTTCAGCAGGCTGAACGGGACGGGAAGTCCTCAGCTCAGGCAAGCGCGCCGAGTTCGGCCAGCGCGGCCGCCTCGTCGAGCGAGGTGAGTGTACGGCCGCGCATCAGGATCCTGCCGTCGACCACGGTGTCCCGTACGTCCGGCGCATGCGCGGCGTACGCGAGCAGGGACCACGGGTCGTGCGGTGGGCACAGATGCGGCCGGCCGAGGTCGAGCACGATGAGGTCGGCGCGCTTGCCCGCCTCCAGCGAGCCCAGGTGATCACCGAGCCCCAGCGCGCGGGCCCCCTCGATGGTGGCCATCCGTACGGCCTGCTCGGCGCCCACCGCGGTGGGGTCGCCGCCCGCCTTGTGCACCAGGGCGGCCTGCCGCAAAGCACCCAGCACGTCCAGCGTGTTGGAGCTGACGGCTCCGTCCGTGCCCAGCCCGACGGTGACACCCGCGCTGAGCAGCCGCGGCACCGGTGCGATCCCGCAGCCCAGCTTGAGGTTCGACACCGGACAGTGCGCGACCGAGGTGCCGGTGCGGGCCAGCGCCGCGATCTCGGGACCCGTCAGATCGACGGCGTGCGCGAGCAGCACATCGGGCCCGAGCAGCCCGAGCGAGTCGAGCAGTTCCACCGGACGCTTGCCGTGACGCACCTCGACGGTGGCGACCTCGGTCGCGTTCTCGGCCGCGTGAAGGTGCAGCAGCGCCCCGAACTCCCGGGCCAGCGCGGCGATGTCGAGGAGCTGCCCGGGAGAGAGGGTGTAGGTCGAGTGGGCGAAGAGGACCGGGCGCGTGCCGGGCCGGTGCGCGCGGTCGGCCAGGTCGCGCCGCGCCCACGCCAGTCGGTCCTCGTACGCGATGCCGTCGGCCGGATCCGGTACGTCCATGAAGGTGGGGCCGGTGTGCAGCCGCCAGCCCGACTCCCGCGCCGCACGCTCGGCCGCCTCGTGGAACCAGTACATGTCCAGCGCGGACGTCACCCCGGCCCGTACGCTCTCGGCGACCGCGACCCGTACGGCCGCCGCCACGTTCTTCGGCGACAGCAGCTCGGCCTCCCACTTCAGCATCCGCTCCAGGAAGCGCTGGAGCGTGACGTCGTCCGCGCGGCCGCGCAGCAGCGTCATCGCCAGATGCGTATGGGTGTTGACGAGGCCGGGCAGCACGAGACAGCCCTCGGCGTCGATGTCCTCGGCCGCCGCGTACCGCGTCCGCAGCTCCTGGGCGGGCCCCACCGCGAGGATCTCCCCGGCGCGGACGGCGACCGCCCCGTCCCGTACGAGGGTTCCGGCCTCGTCCACGGTCAGCACGTCACCGCCGTGCACCAGCAGATCGACGGTCTCGCTCATGCGGTGTACTCCTCGGTCCCCTCGGTCCCGGCGGCACCCTGCGCCAGCAGCCGCAGCGCCTCCAGCGACACGACCGCGCCGCGTTCCACGCCCGCCGCCACCACGTCCCGGTGCGGGTCGTAGGCGCCCGTCGTCAGCAGTGCGTCCTCGTCGACCAGTTCGTCGGCGTTCGCGCCGTCCACCACGAGCACCCCGCCCGCGACGAGACCGCGCAGCGAGGCCGTCACGAGCAGCGCGGACAGCTCCATCTCGATCGCGGCGAGCCCGGCCCGGGCGTAGCCGTCGAGCGGGATGAGGCCGGGCTGGAAGGCGGCCCGGGTCCACACGATGCCCCGGTGGTGCGGGGCACCCGTCTCGCGGGCGGCGCGCTGGAGGGCGAGTACCGCCTCCGGCGCGGACACGGCCGGGTACGCGGCCGGCAGCAGCTGCTGTGTCACGCCGTCGTCGCGCACGGCCGCCTCGGCGATGACGAGGTCGCCGTCGCCGATCCCGGGCTTCATCGCGCCCGCCGTGCCGAACCGCACAAACGTGCGGACCCCCGCGTCCGCCAGCTCCTGGAACAGCAGGATCGCGCCGGGACCGCCCACCCCGTGCGAGGCGACCGTGACCGGCAGACCCTTCCAGGCCCCGCGGAACACCCGGTACTCGCGGTGGTACGAGACCTCTTCGGCACCGTCGAGCAGTGCGGCGACGGCCGCGGCGCGCGCCGGGTCGCCGACGACCACGGCGTACGGGGGCAGCCCGGTGCGGGGTATGCGGGTGACGGGCAGCAGGTCCTGCGTCATGAGGTGGCTCCAGTGGCACGGATACGGCGACGGCGGCGGGCCGTCGTGAGGAAGAGGGCGCCGAGGGTGACGACGTACGGCGCGGCGTCGGTCGCCTGCTGCGGCAGGCCGAGGCCCTGAAGGCGGAAGCCGGCCGCCTCGGCGACGCCGAACAGCAGTGCGGCGAGCAGGACCCCGAGCGGCAGCGCACGGCCCAGCATGACCGCGACGACCGCGATCCAGCCGCGTCCCGCCGTCATGTTCTCGGAGAACAACGTCACGTTGCCGAGGGCGAGTTGGGCCCCGGCGAGCCCGCACAGCACACCCGACACGAGCACGGCCGCGTACTGGTACTTCGCCGGGCTCACCCCGAGTGTGGCCGCCGCGTCCGGAGCCTCGCCGACTCCGCGCAGCCGCAGACCCCACCCATGCCGGGACAGCATCAGCGCGGCCACGCCGACCGCCGCCCAGGCGAGGTAGGCGAGCGGCGAGAAGCCGCCGACCAGCGGCAGCCCGGCCAGTGACGGATCGTCGAAAGTGCCCTGCACACCGAAGACCGTACGCAGCAGGAAGCCGGTCAGACCCACGGCCAGGAGATTCATGGCGATGCCGAGGACCACCGCGTCCCCGCGCAGCGTCACCGCGCCGACGGCGAGGATCAGGGAGTATCCGGCGGCGGCGAGTGCCGCGGCCAGGACGCCGAGCCAGGGGCTGCCGGTGAACCAGCTGGTGGCGACGGACGTGAAGCAGCCCATCAGCATCATGCCCTCGAGGCCGATGTTGAAGACGCCCGCGCGCTCGCACAGGGCCCCGCCGAGCGCGGCCAGCAGGATGGGCGTGAGCGCGCGCAGCGCCGACATGAGGAGGTCGGAGTCGAAGAACATCAGGCGAACTCCCCTTGTGCGGACGGCTTCTCGCGCCCTCGCCGGAACCGCGAGAACCGCGGGAACCGCAGCCGGGCCGCCAGGAACACGATGACGATGGCCTGGAGGACCTGGGTCAGCTCGCGCGGCACCTCGGTCGTCCGTTCCATCGAGAGCCCGCCGACCTGGAGGACGGCGAAGAAGAACGACGCGACCACCGTGCCCAGCGGGGCCGCCCCCGCCAGCAGCGCGGCGGTCAGGCCCGTCCAGGTGTGGCCGGGAGCGGTGAGCGAGCCGTCGACGAAGCGGTACGGGAAGCTCAGCACGCCGATCGAGCCGACGAGTCCGGCCAGCGCGCCCGAGACCGCCATCAGACGGAGCGTCAGACCCTTCCGCTCGATGCCCGCATACGCGGCGAAGCGGGAGTTCAGGCCGGTCATCCGGACCTCGTAGCCGATCGCCGTGCGCCGGTCCGCGAACCAGTACGCGGCCGCCGCGAGCGCCACCAGGACCAGCCCGACGGTCACGGTCGACCCGCCGAAGGCGGGCAGCGCGACCCCGTCGGGCAGCTGACGGGTCTGGGGGAGGCTGGAGCCGGGTTCCTTGAGCGGATAACGGGCCAGGTACGAGGCGAACGACGCCGCCGGATAGCTCAGAAGCAGGCTGCTGACCAGGAGCGGAACCCCGAGGTGGTTCTCGCACAGGGCGGCCAGGGCCGCGTAGCCGGCGCCTGCCGCCATGCCGGCGAAGAGGGCGAGCACGACGGTGAGCGGGGCGGGCAGCGGCGCGTACAGGCCGGTGACCGCCGCGGCGATCCCGCCGAGCACCAGCTGGCCGTCCCCGCCCAGGTTGATGAGCCCGGCACGCAGCGGGATCGCCAGCGCGAGCGCCATGCCGAGGACGCTGGTGCCGGTGCTCAGGGTCGAGCCGATGCCGTCCGCGCCGAGCGAGCCGCCGATGACCGCGCCGTAGGCGGCGACCGGGTCGGCGCCCGTGCCCACGAGGAACAGCGCGCCGATGACGACTCCGGCGAGAATCGAGAAGGCGACGGGGGAGCGCAGGGCCCCGGTGATGCGGTTCATGTCAGTCTCCGACCTCTGCCGGTGCGGCGGCTCCCGCCATCGCGAGCCCCAGCGTCCGCTCGTCCGCCTCGTCCTTCGGGTACGTCGCCGTCACCCGGCCCTCGTACATGACGAGCACCCGGTCGGCGAGCCCGCGGATCTCGCTCAGCTCGGCCGAGACCAGGAGTACGGCGTGACCGGCGTCGCGGTAGGCGATCAGCTGGTCGTGGATGTTCTGGACGGCGCCGATGTCGACGCCGCGCGTGGGCTGTTCGACCAGCAGCAGCGGTGCCTCGTGGGCGAGCTCGCGGCCGATCAGCAGCTTCTGGAGATTGCCGCCGGACAGGGCGGACGCGGGCACCTCGGGGGTGGCCGCCTTGATACCGAAGCGCTCGACGAGCCCCAGCGCGTGGGCGCGGACGGCCGCGGCTGACAGCAGTCCCCGGGACGACAGCGACGTTCGGTGGTGCCCCATCGCGAGGTTGTCCGCGACGGACGCGGCGGGCGCGGTGCCGACCGCGTGCCGGTCCTCGGGCACATACGCGAGGCCCCTGGCGCGCCGCTCGGTCGCCGAGGCGTGCGTGATGTCCTCGCCCCGCAGCGTGACCTGCCCGGCGGCGGTCGGCCGCAGCCCGGCCAGTGCCTCGACCAGCTCGCTCTGCCCGTTGCCGGCGACGCCCGCGATACCGACGATCTCGCCCGCGCGGACCGTCAGTTCGACCTCGCGCACGGCGTCCGTGGTGAGCCCCCGCACGCCCAGGACCACGTCGGCCGGTGTGCCCGGCGCGTGGACGCGGTCCAGTTCCACCGCGCGGCCGGTCATCGCGGCCGCGATCTCGTCGGCCGTGGTCCCGGCGGTGCGCAGCCGGGCGACGACCCTGCCGTCCCGCAGCACCGTCACACGGTCGCTGCCTTCGAGGACCTCGCGCAGCTTGTGCGTGACCAGGATGACCGTACGGCCCTCGGCGGCCAGCGACTTGAGCACCGCGAACAGCGCGTCGGCCTCGGCGGGCGTGAGCACCGCGGTCGGCTCGTCGAGGATGAGCGTCCGGGCGCCGCGGTGCAGCAGCTTCAGGATCTCCACCCGCTGGCGCAGACCGACCGGCAGCTCACCGACGCGGGCGTCCGGGTCCACGGCGAGGCCGTGCACCTCGGCGAGTTCGCGCACCCGCCGACGGGCCGCGGACCGGTCCACCAGACCGAAGCGGCGCGGCTCGGCGGCGTACACGACGTTCTCGGCGACCGTCAGCGAGTCGAACAGCTTGAAGCTCTGGTGCACCATGCCGAGCCCGGCGGCCATCGCGGCACCGGGATCGGCGAAGGACACCTCGCGCCCGTCGATCCGGATCGAACCGGCGTCGGGCCGCTCCATGCCGTACAGGACCGACATCAGGGTGGACTTGCCCGCGCCGTTCTCGCCCATCAGGGCGTGGATCTCGCCGCGGCGGACCGTCAGGTCGACGGCGTCGTTGGCGAGGGTGCCGGGGAAACGCTTGGTGATCCCGCGGAGTTCGACGGCCGCCGGGGGAGCGTCACTCGGCGGCGGGGTCATCGACCTTCAGCTCTCCGGCGACGATCCGGTCGCGCAGCGCGGTGACCTTCTTCAGGACGTCCTTGTGCTGGGCGATGACGCACTTGGAGGTGGCCACGCCGTCCTCGAGCCCCGTGAGGCTGATGCCGCCCTCCTTCAGGCCGTACGAGACGGTGGTCCCCGCCTTGCCGCCCAGGACCTGGTCGATGCCCTTCCGCACGGCGACATCGGTCCGCTTGATGACGTTGTCGACGACCGTGCCGGGCGCCGCGACGCACTGGTTGACGTCGACGCCGTACGCGTACGCGCCCTTGGCCTTCGCCGCCTCGAAGACGCCGTAGTTGCCGGCCGCGGCCGCCGCCATGATCTGGTCGTAGCCCTTGGCGAGCAGGGAGTTCGCCTGCTCCTTCGCGCGGGCCGAGTCGTCGAACGGGGACTGGCCGCCGACGAAGCGGGTGGAGGCGGACGTCTTCGCGGCCACCTCCTTGGCGCCGGCCGCGAACGGGTCGCTGTAGCGGCGGAACTGGGGGGTGTCGAGCACGTCCACCGCGCCGACCTTGCCGCTCCTGCTCAGCAGCCCGGCCTCGGCGCCCGCCAGGTACACGCCCTCGTGCTCGCGGAAGACCGCGCAGCTGACGTTCCGATACGTCTTGGTGGTGCACGCGTCGACGATCAGGAACTGCTGCTCGGGGTGCGCCTTCGCCTGCTGCGCGACCACGTCGGCGAACTCGAAGCCGACCAGCACGATCACGTCCGGCTCGGCGTCCACGGCCGCCTGCACGTTCTGCTGCTGCGAGGAGGTGTCGGTGGACTGGTAGACCTTCTGCGTCCCGTCGTGCGCCTCGGCCGCGGCCTTCACCCCGTCGACGGCGAGCTTGAGGAACTCGTTCTGGCCGACGCCGTCGGGAGTGACCAGGGTGAAGGACTTGCCGCCGCTCTTCGCGGTGCCGGAGGCGTCGTTCTTCGCGGCGGCGTTGCAGGCGGTGAGGCCGGTCACGAGGAGCGTGGTGGCAGCGGCGAGCTGGAGGGTACGACGGGATCTGCGGTGCATCGGAGGACCTTCCGGGGGTACGGCAAGGCGCGCTCCGGTGGAGCGCGGGGCGGGGGAGAGCGAGCAGGAGGGCGAACGTCGGCGCTGACGGGTGCGGGTCAGCCGCGACAGAGGTCGCCGGCGCACCGGCCGTGATCGAGGAAGCGGCGCATCGTGAGCAGCACACGTCCTCCTTCGCATCGGCCTTCGGGCTGCGGGTGCTGGACTGTAACACCGGTTTCCGGACACGCGTGCGACTGTCTCGAACTGTGGTTCTTCGAGGTCATGTACGGTTGCGCGCATCTTCGGAACATCAGGAGTGTCTGTTATGTCCCAGAAACTGCGCGCCGTCGACTGGACCGGAAACAGCCTCGCGCTCATCGACCAGACCGTGCTTCCGCACCGTACCGAAACCATCCAAGTCCGTGATGTGGACGGCCTGGTGGACGCGATCCAGCGACTCGTGGTGCGCGGCGCGCCCGCGATCGGGGCGGCGGGCGCGTACGGGGTCGCGCTGGCCGTGCTGGAGGGCGAGCGCGAGGGCTGGGACCGTACGCAGGTCCTTGCGGCGGTCGCCCGGATCCGCGCGGCACGCCCCACCGCGGTGAACCTCATGGTGTGCGTGGACCGCGTGCTGACCCGCTTCGACGAGGGCCTCGACGCGGTGCTCGCGGAGGCCGCGGCGGTGCAGCGCGAGGACGTCGGGGCGAACCGGGCGATGGGGGCGTACGGGGCGGACTGGCTGCTGAAGCGGGTGGCCGCCGACCGTCCGCTCCGCGTCCTGACGCACTGCAACACGGGTGCGCTGGCGACGGCGGGCTGGGGTACGGCGCTCGGTGTGATCCGCGAACTGCACGCGCGCGGACAGCTGGAAGTGGTCTACGCGGACGAGACGCGCCCGCTGCTCCAGGGCTCCCGCCTGACCGCCTGGGAACTCGTCCAGGAGGGCATACCGCACTACGTCCAGGCGGACGGGGCGGCCGCGGGCACGATCCTGCGGGGCGAGGTGGACGCGGCGATCGTCGGCGCGGACCGCATCGCGGCCAACGGCGACACGGCGAACAAGGTGGGCACGGTGGGGGTCGCGCTGGCCTGCGCGTACGCGGGGATCCCGTTCCTCGTGGCCGCTCCCACCACGACGGTGGACCTGTCGACGGCGACGGGCGACGGCATCCACATCGAACTGCGCGGCGAGGCCGAGGTGTTGGAGTGGTCGGGCATCCGGACGGCTCCCGCCGGGTCGCGCGGCCACAACCCGGCGTTCGACGTGACGCCGGGGCGGCTGGTGACGGGGCTGGTGACGGAGCGGGGCGTGCTCGAGGTCTCGGCGGGAGAACTGCCGGGGGAGCACCTGCGGTAGCCGGACCCCCGCCCGCCGCGACGAGGTGTCACCGAGGCGGTGAGGGGCCGGCGGACCGCGCACGGACCCTCGCGGCCGGCCGGGTCACCGCTGCGTGAGCTCCAACTCGAGCAGCCATTCCACGACCTCGGTGTGATGCCGGGCCTGACGAGGGTTCTCGCCCCACACATACAGCCCGTGCCCCGCCACGACCACCGCCGGCATCCGGGGATCGCGCGCCTCCTCGAGACGGTCGCCGAGCACCTTCATGTCCTGGCTGTTGGCGATGACGGGCAGCGTGACCTCGACGTCATGGGCGGGCAGGCCGACGCCCTTCAGCATCTCCAGGTCCCGGAACGCGATGCCGCCCGGCTCGCGGCGGCCCATGGCCACGGAGGCGACCGTGTGCACATGCACGACGGCCCCCGCACCGGTCAGCGCGGCCACGCGCGCGTGCAGCGCGGCCTCCGCGGAGGGCCTGCCCCCGGCGACGGCCGCACCGTCGCCGTCCACCAGGACCACGTCCGCGGGCGTCAGTTCACCCTTGTCGTGGCCGCTCGCCGTGACCGCGAGCCGCAGCGGGTCACGGGACAGGACCACGGACAGGTTGCCCGACGTGCCGCGCATCCAGCCGAAGGAGGCGAAGCGGGCGGACTCGGCGGCCAGGACCGCGCCCGCCCCCTCCAGGTCCGGAACTGACGTGTCGACGGTCATGCGGTGCTCCTTGCGATGGTGATCCCGCCGAACGACCCCGCCTGCGCGTGGTCCCCGACGCCCTGCTCGTAGTACGGCTCTCCGGGCCGCCGGACACCGACGGTCCGCCAGCCCGCGGCGCGGGCCGCGTCCAGCTCGCCCGGCCGGTCGGAGAGGAAGAGGATCCGGTCGGCCCCGGTGCCCAGCGCCGCCGCGATCGTCCGGTACGACTCCGGCTCCTGCTTCGGCCCCGCGTTCTCGGTGTCGTACAACCCCTCGACCAGCGGCAGCAGATCGCCCTCGGGGCTCGACCTGAACCACGCGCGCTGCGCGGCCACCGAACCCGACGAGTACACATGCAGGCGCACTCCCGCCGCGTGCCACGCGCGCAGCGCCGGCACCACGTCGTCGTAGAAGTGCGACACCAGCTCGCCCCGGGCGAAGCCCTCGGACCAGACGAGGCCCTGAAGGGTCTTCAGCGGCGTGGCCTTGCGGTCGTCGTCGAGCCACTCGTTCAGCGCCTTCTCGACGCGTACGGCATCGGCGTCCGGCTCGCCGAGCAACTCCCGTACCTGCGCCACCGCCCGCGCCACCTCCGGATCACCGCTCCGCTCGGTGAGCAGTGCTCCGAAACGAGAGCGCGAGTACGGGTAGAGCACGTCCACGACGAACCCCGTGGCGCTCGTGGTGCCCTCGATGTCGAGCACCACGGAGTCGATGTCGAAGACCGAACTCATGCGGCAGAACCCACGTGACCGGCGTGGATCGTGTCGTAGTCCGGGAACCGGGACGCGATGGTGGAGCCGGTGAAGCTGCCGATCCAGCCGTCCTCCTCGTGGAAGAAGCGGATCGCGGTGAAGGCGGGCCGCGTCCCCATGTCGAACCAGTGCGTCGTACCGCGCGGCACGCCCAGCAGGTCGCCCTTCTCGCAGTACACGGCGTGGACCTCGCCGTTCACATGCAGATAGAAGATCCCGGAGCCCGAGACGAAGAAGCGGACCTCGTCATCGTCGTCGTGCGTGTGCTCCTGGAGGAACTTCGCGCGCGCGGCCTTCGCCTTCACCGGGTACTCCGGGTCGTCGCTCGGGTGCAGCCCGAGCACATCGACCGTGGTGAAGCCCTCCTCGGCGTTCAACCGGTCGATCTCCGGGCCGTACGCGGCGAACACCGTGTCGCTGTCCGCGTCCGCCGGCACGTCCGCGCGGACCGGCCACTGCTCGTAGCGGACCCCGAGCGGCGCGAGCGCGGCGGCGATCTCGGCGGGGTCGGAGGTGCGGCGCACCACGGTCTCCGGTCCGGACTCGGGCCAGGTCGTCAGCAGGGTCATGGGAGCAACTCCAGGGTGCTGGAAGGGATGTCCGAATGCCGAGACGGGCATCCGGGCGCAAGCGAGGGGGAAGGGGGCGGCGCCGCGCCCCGCGCGGGAGGCGAAAAGCCGGAGATCGGGTGGCCGGAAAGCCTGTGATCAGCCGCGACACACCGCGCCGGTACAGCGTCGCATCGCTGTCGCGCCTGGTGTTGTCGTCATCGGAGCCTCACTGTCCCGGGTCGGGTGCCGGTCCCGTGATGGTAACTCCCGGCGGCCGGACGGCCGAGTGTGACGAAGTTGTTGTCTCAACTACTGAGAAACCGGGTCTCGATCTTTGACGCGTGGCTGGAAACGTTCTCATGATCTGGGTATGAAGGCGCTGCTGCTCGTGCGGCGGCTGTACGTGGACTTGCTCCGGTCAACCACAGCCCGCTGTCGCTGACCTGACCCGGAGCGCCCGAAAGCGCCCGCGCCCGCCGTGAGTTCCCCGTGTACCGGCGAGGCCCTGCCGCGTACGCCTCGCACGCGGCCCTGGCGTGATTCCTCCCCTGCCGCTCCGGACCGGCACTCCCTCTTCATCCTCTTCGCCCCGCCCTGGAGCGCCTCATGTCCCGTACCCGCCTGCCCGTCGCCGCGCTCTCACTAAGCAGGCCCTGCCCTGGGTGCGGGTGGCGGGCCCCTCCTGGCCGATGAGCCCCGAGCGCGCCGACGCCGAGGCCCGGGCCTACGAGCAGGTCGCCGGGGTCGCACCGGACAAGATCCCGGCGATCCACGGCTACGACGGCGAGAACCACGCCCTCGTCATGGAGGACATGTCCGACCTGGAGGTCCTGCGCACGGTCCTCAACGAGGGCGCCGCGTACGGCCCCGACACCTCGCGCCGCATCGGCGAGTTCGTCGCCCAGCTCTCCTTCGCGACCAGCGGCTTCGGCATGCCGTCAGCCGAGCGCAAGGCGCTGATCGCGGCCTGTGTCAGCCCCGAGCTGTGCAAGATCACCGAGGACGTGGTCCTCTCCGAGCCGTACATCGAACACGAGCACAACCACTGGCACCCCGGACTCGACGACCTGGCGGCCGCGTTCCGCGCCGACCCGCGCCTGCGCACCGAGGTCGCCGACCTCCGCCACGTCTTCATGACGAGCGCGCAGGCCCCGCTCCACGGTGACCTCCACACGGGCAGCGTCATGGTGGGCGAGCGCGACGGCGCCCCGGTCGTCCGGGTCTTCGACCCCGAGTTCTCCTTCGTCGGCCCGATCGGCTTCGACCTCGGGCTGTACTGGGCGAACACCCTGGTGTCGCAGGAGCGGGCGCGGGCCCTCGGCACGCTCACCGATCACGGTGAGCAACTCCGGCTGTCCTGGGAAGCGTTCGCGGCTCAGTTCCGCCGGCTGTGGCCGACCCGCGTCGACACCTTCTTCGACGACGCCTATCTCGACCGCTTCCTCGACCGCGTGTGGGCCGAGTCGCTGGGCTTCGCCGGTACGGAGATCGTCCGCCGCGTCATCGGCTTCGCCCACCTCACCGACCTGACAACGCTCCCGGACCCGGTACCGGCGTCCCGCCGGGCGCTGCTCCTGGGCCGGGAACTGATCGTGCGACGTGCCGAGTTGACGGGACCGGACGACGTACGGGCCGTGGTGGCGTCGCTGTCCTGAAGCAGCCGGCGGGCTACGCGAGTCCGAGACGTCCGCGATACGGGCAGGGGCGGCCCCGTAGGAGCCGCCCCTGCCCGTATCGCGGGTGGTTACTTCTTGTCGAGCAGGTCCTGCACCTTGCCCCGGACCTCGTCCGTGGCGAGGCCGCGGATCGTCAGCGTCGTACGGCGGCGCAGCACGTCGTCCGCCGTCTCGGCCCACTCGTTGTCCCGGGCGTAGACGACCTGCGCCCAGATCTCCGGGGCGTCCTGGTGGACGCGCTCGCCGAGCTCCGGGTTGTCGTTCGCCAGGCGCGCGATGTCGAAGGCGAGCGAACCGTAGTGCGTGGCCAGGTGCTTGGCCGTGTCGGCGGCCATGCGCGGGCCGGGCGCCGGGCCGTCGACCAGCAGCCGGTGGGCGACCGCGCGCGGGTTGGCGACACCCGGCAGCGGCAGCTTCTTCGGCAGCTCGTTGATCGGCTCGAAGTCCTCACCGAGCGGATGGCCCGGCAGCGACTCCAGCTTCTTCATGACCGTACGGCCGATGTGGCGGAAGGTGGTCCACTTGCCGCCCGCGACGGACAGCATCCCGCCGCGGCCCTCGGTGACGACCGTCTCGCGCTTGGCCTTCGAGGTGTCGCCGGGACCGCCGGGCAGCACCCGCAGACCGGCGAAGGAGTACGTGATCAGGTCACGGGAGAGCTGCTGGTCGCGGATCGAGAACGCGGCCTCGTCCAGTATCTGGGCGATGTCCTTCTCGTTGACCGCGACGTCGCCCGGCTCGCCCTCGTACTCCTCGTCGGTCGTGCCGAGCAGCAGCATGTCCTCCCAGGGGAGGGCGAAGGTGATCCGGTACTTGTCGATCGGGGTGGCCAGCGCCGCCTTCCAGGGCGAGGTGCGCTTCAGCACCAGGTGCGCGCCCTTGGAGAGGCGGATGGACGGAGCCGCGTCCGGGTTCTCCATCCTGCGCAGGTGGTCGACCCACGGGCCGGTCGCGTTGAGGACGAGGCGCGCGTTGACGCCGAACTCCTCGCCGTTCGTCCGGTCCTTGAGCTCCGCGCCCGTGACCCGGCCCCTGGTGAAGCGCAGGCCGGTGACCTCGGCGTGGTTGAGGACGACGGCGCCCGACTCGACGGCCGCGCGGACCGTCATCAGGGCCATCCGCGAGTCGTTCATCTGGTCGTCGCCGTACACGGCCACGGCCTTCAGGTTCTCGGTGCGTAGCTCCGGCACGTCCTGCGCGGCCTTCGAGGGGCCGAGCAGGTGCCCCACGCCGTCGCCGAACGCCGACAGCGCGGAGTACGCGAAGACGCCTGCCCCGAGCTTCGCCGCGCCGTGCGGCCCGCCCTTGTACACGGGGAGGTAGAACGTGAGCGGGTTCGCCAGGTGGGGGGCCACCTGGCGGGAGACCGCACGGCGCTCGAAGTGGTTCTCCGCCACCAGCTTCACCGCGCCGGTCTGCAGGTAGCGCAGACCGCCGTGGAGAAGCTTGGAGGAGGCGGAGGAGGTGGCGCCGGCGAAGTCGCCGGCGTCGACCAGGGCCACCCTCAGCCCGGACTGCGCGGCATGCCAGGCGGTGGAGATGCCGAGGATGCCGCCGCCGATGACGAGGAGGTCGTACGTCGCCTTGGAAAGCTGCTCCCGGGTCTCGGCGCGGCTCGGGTTGGAGCCGGAGGCCGGGTGCGTACCGAGGGCAGGCACGGACTGAAGGGTGGGCTGACTGGTCATGCGGGTTCTTACTCCTCGTCCTCGATCCAGCCCATGGTCCGCTCGACGGCCTTGAGCCAGCTCTTGTACTCACGGTCGCGGGTCTCCGCGGCCATGTTCGGGGTCCACTCCGCGGCCCTGCGCCAGTTGGCCCGCAGGTCCTCGGTGTTGGTCCAGAAGCCGACGGCGAGACCGGCGGCGTAGGCGGCGCCGAGGCAGGTGGTCTCGGCGACCATCGGACGCACCACCGGCGCGTCCAGGAAGTCCGAGAGCGTCTGCATCAGCAGGTTGTTGGAGGTCATGCCGCCGTCGACCTTGAGGGCCGCGAGCTCGACGCCGGAGTCCTTCGTCATGGCGTCGGTGATCTCGCGGGTCTGCCAGGCCGTGGCCTCCAGGACGGCGCGCGCGATGTGCGCCTTGGTGACGTACCGGGTGAGACCGGCGATCACACCGCGGGCGTCGGAGCGCCAGTACGGGGCGAACAGACCGGAGAAGGCCGGCACGAAGTAGGCGCCGCCGTTGTCCTCGACCGACGACGCGAGCGTCTCGATCTCGGCGGCGGACTTGATCAGGCCCATCTGGTCGCGCATCCACTGCACGAGCGAACCGGTGACGGCGATGGAACCCTCGAGGGCGTAGACCGGCTTCTGGTCGCCGATCTGGTAGCCCACGGTGGTCAGCAGCCCGCTGTACGAGTTGATGATCTTGTCACCGGTGTTCATCAGCATGAACGTGCCGGTGCCGTACGTGGACTTGGCCTCGCCCTCGGAGAAACAGGTCTGGCCGAACAGGGCCGCCTGCTGGTCGCCGAGCGCGGAGGCGACGGGGATGCCGCCGAGCAGGTCGCCGAGCTTGCCGCCGGTGATCTCGCCGTACACCTCGGCGGAGGAGCGGATCTCGGGCAGCATCGCCAGCGGGACACCGATGGACTCGGCGATCTTGTCGTCCCACTGCATGGTGTGCAGGTTCATCAGCATGGTGCGGGAGGCGTTGGTGACGTCGGTGACGTGCTTGCCGCCGTTGACACCACCCGTCAGGTTCCAGATGACCCAGGTGTCCATGGTGCCGAAGAGGATGTCGCCGGCTTCGGCGCGCTCGCGCAGGCCCTCGACGTTGTCCAGCAGCCAGCGGGCCTTCGGGCCGGCGAAGTACGACGCGAGCGGCAGGCCGGTCTCGCGGCGGAAGCGGTCCTGGCCGACGTTGCGGCCGAGTTCCTTGCAGAGCGCGTCGGTGCGGGTGTCCTGCCAGACGAGGGCGTTGTGGACGGGCTCACCGGTGTTCTTGTCCCAGAGCAGCGTGGTCTCGCGCTGGTTGGTGATGCCGATGGCCTTGATGTCGTCGCGGGTGATGCCGGCCTTCTCGACGGCTCCGGCGACGACCTCCTGGACGTTGGTCCAGATCTCGGCGGCGTTGTGCTCGACCCAGCCCGGCTTCGGGAAGATCTGCTCGTGCTCCTTCTGGTCGACGGAGACGATACGGCCGTCCCGGTCGAAGACGATGCAACGGCTGGACGTGGTGCCCTGGTCGATCGCGGCGATGAAGGGGCCGGCGGTGTGTGCGTCGGTCACGGTGTGCTCCTGAAAGGTCCGTATGAAAGGGGCTGTATCTACGGCGCGGTGCTTCGAGCGGTGCTGTGGTGCGAGCGGCTCTCGAGCGAGTGCTTCCAGCGGTGCTGTTATGCGAAGGCGACGTTGTATATGCCTGCGGCTATCGCGGCGCCGATCAGCGGGCCGACAACCGGGATCCAGGCGTAGCTCCAGTCGGAACCACCCTTGTTGGGCAGGGGGAGCAGGGCGTGCACGATACGCGGACCGAGGTCACGGGCCGGGTTGATCGCGTAGCCGGTCGGGCCACCGAGGGAGAGGCCGATGCTGACGACCACGAGCGAGGTGATCAGGGCGCCGATGGTGCCGAGGCCGTTGCCGTTGTCGTTCAGGCCCTGCGTGAGGATCGCGAGCACGAGGACGACGGTGCCGATGATCTCGGTGGCGAGGTTCTGCACCACGTTCCGGACCTCGGGGCCGGTGGAGAAGACGCCGAGCACGGGGCCGGCTCCCGTCTCCTGGGCCTCTACGGCCTTGGTCTTGGTGGCCTGTGCGCCCGGACCGCCGACGATCTCGTGGTCGGTGAGGTGCGCGTGGAACTGGCCGTAGTAGGCGACCCAGACCAGGGCGGCACCGATCATGGCGCCCAGCAGCTGTCCCGCCCAGTAGGTGGGGACGTTGCTCCAGTCGTTGTCCTTGATCGCGAGCGCGAGCGTCACGGCCGGATTGAGGTGGGCACCGGAAAGCGGCGCCGAGATGTAGACCGCGGTCAGAACCGCGAAGCCCCACCCGAAGGTGATGGCGAGCCAGCCGGCGTTGCGCGCCTTGGAGGCCTTCAGCGTGACGGCGGCGCACACGCCACCACCCAGCAGGATGAGTACGGCGGTACCGATGGTCTCGCCGATGAAGATGTCGGAGCTGGACACCCGCGACTCCTTTGTCCTTCGTCCAGGGGAAGCCGAACCCCGGGTCCCTCCGGTGGTTCGTGCTCTCAGGGAGAGAGAGCGATACGGCCCTTGGCGTTGCCACACTCTAACGCGTATTGCCGGTAGGTGTTCGACAATGCCGACCGATGGACGGGAGTCTTGCTTCCGCGTTACCAGCACGTCAAGAGCTCTGTTATCGAAAGCACGATCGTTATTGATCGCCACGAGTTATCGATCTTGAGGTGGCACGACGAAGGCCGGGACGCCCTTGGCATCCCGGCCTTTTCCTGTACGAACCTCAGAACCGCGCGGGGTCCCGCACGAACCGCGGAGCCGCGCGGCGTACGGACCTCAGAACCGCCCCGCGCCCAGATCCCGTGACACCGCCCGGGCGCAGTCCCGGACCGCCGCGATCAGGTCCGGACGCAGCTGCCCGTCCTTGCAGACCCGCTCCACGGCCCCGGTGATGCCCACCGCGCCGACCGGCATCCGCCGCCGGTTGTGGATCGGTGCGGAGACCGAGGCGACCCCCGTCCAGGTCTCCTCGACATCGTCCGCGTACCCGCGCGCGCGGGTCAGGTCGAGCACGCCCTCGAACTGGTCCAGCTCACTGATCGTGCGCGGCGTGAACACCTTGCGCTCGGCCTCCAGGACCTCGCTGTGCGCCACCGGGTCGTAGGCCGAGAGGACCTTGCCGAGCGCCGTGGAGTGCAGCGGCTGCATGGCCCCGACCTCCAGCACCTGCCGGCTGTCGTCGGGCCGGAAGACGTGGTGCACGATCAGTACGCCCTGCTGGTGCAGCACGCCCAGATAGACGCTCTCGCCGCTGGAGCGGGCCAGGTCGTCCGTCCACACCAGGGCGCGCGCCCGCAGCTCGTGCACATCGAGATACGTGGTGCCGAGGCGCAGCAGCTCGGCGCCCAGCTGGTAGCGCCCCGAGGCCGCCTCCTGCTCGACGAACCCCTCCTGCTGCAGCGTGCGCAGTATGCCGTGGGCCGTGCCCTTGGCGAGGCCCAGCGACGAGGCGATGTCCGAGAGGCCGAGCCGTCGCTCGCCGCCCGCGAGCAGCCGCAGCATCGCGGCCGCCCGTTCGAGCGACTGGATGTTCCGTGCCATCCCCGTCCTGCCCTCCGTCCCCTCGGCCGTCGGTCGGCGTTCGTATACCGCCCCGTTCGGCAATGTCGAACACTACCGTCCGCTGTCGACCTCTCGCCAATGGCTCGGCGCCGGCTGTTTCGCCTGAACCCCCACATGGCACACATACGGCACACCCGTCCGGCCCGTGGACGCCCCTGACCGTACGGCCCTGCCCCGGGCTACCCTGGCCGGGTGCGCCTTCCATGGGAAGCGCAAAGCCGACAGCCGTCGCACTCCAGGGAGCATCTTCCATGGCCTCGTTGCCGAATCCGTCCCCTTCGTCCGCCTCCGCCGCGAGCCGGAGCCGAACCGACGCCCTACGCGAAGCCCTCGCCACCCGTGTGGTGGTGGCCGACGGCGCGATGGGCACGATGCTCCAGGCACAGGACCCGACGCTCGAGGACTTCGAGAATCTCGAGGGCTGCAACGAGATCCTGAACCTGACCCGCCCCGACATCGTGCGCTCCGTCCACGAGGCCTACTTCGCGGTGGGCGTCGACTGTGTGGAGACCAACACCTTCGGAGCCAACCACTCGGCGCTCGCCGAGTACGACATCGCCGACCGTGTCTTCGAGCTGTCCGAGGCCGGGGCCCGGCTGGCCCGCGAGGTGGCCGACGAGTTCGGCACCGGCGACGGCCGCCAGCGCTGGGTCCTCGGCTCGATCGGCCCCGGTACGAAGCTGCCGACGCTCGGCCATGTGGGATACGGCACCCTGCGCGACGGCTTCCAGGCGAACGCCGAGGGCCTGATCGCGGGCGGCGCGGACGCCCTGATCGTGGAGACCACGCAGGACCTGCTCCAGACGAAGACCTCCGTGCTGGGCGCCCGGCGGGCGATGGACGCGACCGGCGTGGACCTGCCCCTGCTGGTCTCGATGGCGTTCGAGACGACCGGCACCATGCTGCTGGGCTCCGAGATCGGCGCCGCGCTCACGGCGCTCGAGCCGCTCGGCATCGACATGATCGGCCTGAACTGCTCGACCGGCCCCGCGGAGATGAGCGAGCACCTGCGCTATCTCACCCGCCACTCCCGCATCCCGCTGCTCTGCATGCCGAACGCCGGTCTGCCGGTGCTGACCAAGGACGGCGCGCACTTCCCGCTCGGCCCCGAGGGACTGGCCGACGCCCAGGAGAACTTCGTACGCGACTACGGCCTGTCCCTGGTCGGCGGCTGCTGCGGTACGACACCCGAACACCTGCGCCAGCTCGTGGAGCGGGTGCGGGGGGTCGAGCCCACCGAGCGGCGCCCCCAGCCCGAGCCGGGCGCCGCCTCCCTCTACCAGACCGTCCCGTTCCGCCAGGACACCGCGTACATGGCGATCGGTGAGCGCACCAACGCCAACGGCTCCAAGAAGTTCCGCGAGGCCATGCTGGACGCCCGCTGGGACGACTGCGTGGAGATGGCCCGCGACCAGATCCGCGAGGGCGCGCACATGCTCGACCTGTGCGTCGACTACGTGGGCCGCGACGGCGTCGCCGACATGGAGGAACTGGCCGGCCGCTTCGCCACCGCCTCCACGCTGCCGATCGTGCTGGACTCCACCGAGGTCGACGTCCTGCGCGCCGGACTGGAGAAGCTCGGCGGCCGGGCCGTCATCAACTCCGTCAACTACGAGGACGGGGACGGCCCCGAGTCGCGGTTCGCGAAGGTCACCCGGCTCGCCCAGGAACACGGCGCCGCGCTGATCGCGCTGACCATCGACGAGGAGGGCCAGGCCCGCACCGTCGAGACCAAGGTCGCCATCGCCGAGCGGCTCATCGAGGACCTGACGACGAACTGGGGCATCCACGAGTCGGACATCCTCATGGACTGTCTGACCTTCACCATCTGCACCGGTCAGGAGGAGTCCCGGGGGGACGGCATCGCCACGATCGAGGCGATCCGCGAGCTGAAGCGCCGCCGCCCGGACGTCCAGACCACGCTGGGCCTGTCGAACATCTCCTTCGGCCTCAACCCGGCGGCCCGCATCCTGCTCAACTCGGTCTTCCTCGACGAGTGCGTGAAGGCGGGCCTGGACTCGGCGATCGTGCACGCGAGCAAGATCCTGCCGATCGCGCGCTTCGACGAGGAGCAGGTCACCACCGCGCTCGACCTGATCTACGACCGGCGCTCCGAGGGGTACGACCCGCTCCAGAAGCTGATGGCGCTGTTCGAGGGAGCCACCACCAAGTCCCTCAAGGCGGGCAAGGCCGAGGAACTGGCCGCCCTGCCCCTGGACGAGCGGCTCAAGCGGCGCATCATCGACGGTGAGAAGAACGGCCTGGAGGCCGACCTCGACGCGGCACTCCAGGACCGGCCGGCCCTCGACATCGTCAACGAGACACTCCTCGACGGCATGAAGGTCGTCGGCGAACTGTTCGGGTCCGGCCAGATGCAGCTGCCGTTCGTCCTCCAGTCCGCCGAGGTCATGAAGACGGCGGTGGCCCACCTGGAACCGCACATGGAGAAGTCGGACGCCGAGGGCAAGGGCACCATCGTCCTCGCCACCGTCCGCGGCGACGTGCACGACATCGGCAAGAACCTCGTCGACATCATCCTGTCCAACAACGGCTACAACGTCGTCAACCTCGGCATCAAGCAGCCGGTCTCCGCGATCCTGGACGCCGCCGAGGAGCACCGGGCCGACGTCATCGGCATGTCCGGGCTGCTGGTCAAGTCCACGGTGATCATGAAGGAGAACCTGGAGGAGCTGAACCAGCGCGGGCTGTCGGCCGACTACCCGGTCATCCTCGGCGGCGCGGCGCTGACCCGCGCGTATGTCGAGCAGGACCTGCACGAGATCTACCAGGGCGAAGTCCGCTACGCCCGGGACGCGTTCGAGGGCCTGCGCCTGATGGACGCGCTGATCGGCGTGAAGCGGGGCGTGCCCGGTGCGGCGCTGCCCGAGCTGAAGCAGCGCCGGGTGCGCGCGGCCGCGGTCGAGGTCGAGGAGCGGCCGGAGGAGGGCGCGGTCCGCTCCGACGTCGCCACCGACAACCCCGTCCCCGCGCCGCCGTTCCGGGGCACCCGCGTCATCAAGGGCATCCAGCTCAAGGAGTACGCCTCCTGGCTGGACGAGGGCGCCCTGTTCAAGGGCCAGTGGGGCCTCAAGCAGGCGCGCACGGGCGACGGGCCGACCTACGAGGAACTGGTGGAGAGCGAGGGCCGGCCCCGGCTGCGCGGACTGCTCGACAAGCTCCAGACCGAGAACCTGCTCGAAGCGGCCGTCGTCTACGGCTACTTCCCGTGTGTGTCCAAGGACGACGACCTGATCATCCTGGACGAGCAGGGCAACGAGCGCACCCGCTTCACGTTCCCGCGCCAGCGCCGCGGCCGCAGGCTGTGCCTGGCCGACTTCTTCCGCCCGGAGGAGTCCGGCGAGAGGGATGTCGTCGGGCTCCAGGTCGTCACCGTCGGCTCGCGGATCGGCACGGAGACCGCCAAGCTCTTCGAGGCGAACTCCTACCGCGACTACCTCGAACTGCACGGCCTGTCCGTGCAGTTGGCGGAGGCGCTGGCCGAGTACTGGCACGCCCGGGTCCGTTCCGAGCTGGGCTTCGCCGGCGAGGACCCGGACCGGATGGAGGACATGTTCGCCCTCCAGTACCGGGGCGCCCGCTTCTCCCTCGGCTACGGCGCCTGCCCCAACCTGGAGGACCGCGCCAAGATCGCCGCTCTGCTCGAGCCGGAGCGCATCGGCGTACACCTGTCCGAGGAGTTCCAGCTGCACCCGGAGCAGTCCACGGACGCGATCGTGATCCACCACCCGGAGGCGAAGTACTTCAACGCGCGATGAAACGCGCGACGAGCCGGGCGGCGAGGTGCCGGGCTGCGACAAGCCGTGTGGCGCCGCGCGCCGCGAGGCTCGGTGACGCGCGCCGGGACGTACGTCCACGCATGCTGAGCATGCTGATCGGATAAGTCGTACACTGGTCGGTCCACTGCAGGCCGGTTGCCCTTTTGCCAAAAAAGGGCAGCCGGCCTGATCGTCCCTCAAGGAGGTGCGCCCGGATGACCAGTACGGTCCCCGCGCTCGGTACCCGTTCGGCCGAAGGCTCCGCTCTGCAGGCCGTGCTCCTCGACATGGACGGCACCCTGGTGGACACCGAGGGCTTCTGGTGGGACGTCGAGGCCGAGGTCTTCGCCGCCCTCGGGCACCCGCTCGACGAGTCCTGGCGCCATGTCGTGGTCGGCGGCCCCATGGCGCGCAGCGCGGGCTTCCTCATCGAGGCCACCGGTGCCGACATCACCCTCGCCGAACTCACGGTGCTGCTCAACGACGGGTTCGAGGCACGTATCGGCCGTACGCTGCCGCTGATGCCGGGCGCCGCACGGCTGCTGGCCGAACTCGCGGCGCACGAGATCCCCACCGCCCTGGTCTCCGCCTCGCACCGGCGCATCATCGACCGGGTCCTGACCTCCCTCGGCTCCCAGCACTTCGCGCTGACCGTGGCGGGCGACGAGGTGGCGCGCACCAAGCCGTTCCCCGACCCGTATCTGCTGGCGGCCTCCGGACTCGGCGCCGAGCCGGCGAGATGCGCGGTCATCGAGGACACGGCGACCGGTGTCGCGGCCGCGGAGGCCGCCGGCTGCCGGGTGGTCGCCGTCCCGTCGGTGGCCCCCATCGCACCCGCCGCCCGGCGCACTGTCGTGACCTCTCTCGAAGAGGTCGACCTGCCATTTCTCCGCGGCTTGATGACGGAAATGCGCTAAGCGTTCACCGAGCGTACGGAGCCGAATACGGGGAATTTCCAAGACGTCGCAGGGAGTAATTCAAGGTCGCCGGATGGCCGAATTCCGGTACCCCCCCACCGAGTTGCGAGTGTGACGTTCGCCACTCACCAGGGGGTCGACAGCGGGGGCGACATGTGCAGCTCTCCCCTTTTCGGGGGGCGGTGACGTGCCCTTGTGTCCCAATTAGTGGAACACTGTACTAATCCTTCCCGCAGCGGGTTTCCCGTGCGTCCGCAGCCGGTCTCACTGCGTGATGGGAACTCAACTCCGGTTGCTGCGAGCCGTCGTGCTGGTGCGGACTAATCTCGTCGCGAGAACATCGCCACAACCCCCCGTGATCCGCCGCGCCACCCCTGCATGCCGGGTACACGGACTCGACAGCTCTGGAGAAAATCGAGCATGAACCGCAAGACTTTGGTGCTGCCGGCGGTCGTCGGCCTGCTCGCCCCGGTGCTCGCCGCCTGCGGCGGATCCGACAGCGGGAGCAGTGGCGGCGGTTCGGTCGTCGTCGGCACCACTGACCGGTTCACCGCCTCCAGCGACGCCCCCGCGCCCGTCGACCCGGCGTACGCGTACGACGTGGGCACCTGGAACATCCTGCGCCAGACGGTGCAGACCCTGATGGTCCAGCCCCGCGGCGACGGCGAGCCGGAGCCCGAGGCCGCCGAGAGCTGCGGCTTCACCGACACCGGCAACGAGCGCTACGCCTGCAAGCTGCGCAAGGACCTGAAGTTCTCCAGCGGCAAGGCCGTCACGGCGGCCGATGTGAAGTTCTCCATCGACCGCGCCCGCTCGATCAAGGCCGACAGCGGTGTGTTCGCCCTGCTGTCGACCGTCGACACCGTCGAGACGCAGGGCGACCGTGAGGTGATCTTCCACCTCAAGACCGCGGACGCCACCTTCCCGTTCAAGCTGTCGACCCCGGTCGCCGGCATCGTCAACCCTGACGACTACGAGAAGGACAAGCTGCGCGACGGCTTCAAGATCGACGGCTCCGGGCCTTACACGATGGAGGCCGAGGAGAAGGACAACGAGCTGGTCAAGGCCGTCTTCACCAAGAACCCCAACTACAAGGGTGCGCTGAAGGTGAAGAACGACGAGGTCGAGATGAGGTCGTTCGAGGACGCCTCGGCGATGGGCGCCGCCCTCAGCAAGGGCGACATCGACCTGATGACCCGCACGATGACGCCGGACCAGATCCAGAAGCTCTCCACCGACTCGAAGGGCGACGTCAACCTCGTCGAGATGCCCGGCCTGGAGATCCGCTACCTGGCCTTCAACACCGACGCCACGACCGTCAAGACCAAGGCGGTCCGCCAGGCGGTGGCCCAGCTCGTCAACCGCGGCGAGCTGGTCTCCAAGGTGTACGGCTCCACGGCCGAGCCCCTCTTCTCGCTGGTCCCGGCCACCATCACCGGACACTCCAACTCGTTCTTCAACAAGTACGGGGACGCGAGCGTCGCCAAGGCCAAGTCGCTGCTCGCCAGGGCGAGCATCACCACCCCGGTGAAGCTGACGCTGCACTACACGACCGACCACTACGGCTCGGCCACCAAGACCGAGTTCCAGCAGCTGCAGCAGCAGCTGAACAACAGCGGTCTGTTCGACGTCCGCATCAAGGGCGAGCCCTGGTCGACCTTCCGCCCGGCCGAGCAGAAGGGCAAGTACGACGTCTACGGAATGGGCTGGTTCCCCGACTTCCCCGACGCCGACAACTACATCGCGCCGTTCCTCGACAAGGACAACTTCCTCGGCTCGCCCTACGCGAACAGCGAGATCATCGGCAACCTGATCCCGCAGTCCCGTCGTGAGGCCGACCGTCTGACCGCGTCGAAGTCCATCACTGACATCCAGGACATCGTTGCCAACGACGTACCGGTGCTGCCGCTGTGGCAGGGCAAGCAGTACATCGCCGCCCAGGACGACATCACCGGCGCCGAGTGGGCGCTCAACTCCTCGTCCACGCTTCAGCTCTGGGAGCTCGGACGCGGTGTGAGCGACTGACGCGGCACTGCCTAGACTCAAGGGGTACCGACCCCGGGCCTCGTGGAGCCCGGGGCTCTCGAGACCTGACGAGAAGGCACCTGTAGTGAACATGCGCAACCAGTGGCCGGTCCTGTCTGTCGCGACGGGGCTGGCCGCCGGCCTGCTCACCGGATGCGGGTCGGACACGGGCGACTCCGGAGGCACCGGCTCCGAGGTCGTGATGGGGATGTCCGACGACGTCCTGGCGACCGACCCCGCCTCCGGCTACGACCCGGGGTCCTGGCTGCTGTTCAACAACGTCTTCCAGTCGCTGCTGAGCTTCCCCAAGGGCGGTACGGAACCCGAGCCCGAGGCCGCCAGGGAGTGCAAGTTCACGGACACGGAGACGAAGGTCTACTCGTGCACCCTGAGGGACGGACTGAAGTTCAGCAACGGTGACGCGCTCACCTCGAAGGACGTCAAGTTCTCCTTCGACCGCATGCTGAAGATCAACGACGCCTCCGGCCCCGCGATCATGTTCCCCATGCTGGACAGGGTCGAGACGCCCGACGCGAAGACCGTCACCTTCCGCCTCAAGACCCCCGACGCCACCTTCCCCAGCAAGATAGCCTCCGGCGCCGGCTCGATCGTGGACCACAACTCCTACTCCGCGACGGGACTGCGCAAGGACGGCGGCGCGGTCGGCTCCGGTCCCTACAAGCTGGACTCCTTCGACGACGACAAGGCCGTCTTCTCCGTCAACGACAGCTACAAGGGCACCGCCAAGGTGAACAACTCCGGCGTGACCCTCACGTTCTTCCACGGCAACCAGACCGCCCTGAAGAACGCGCTGCTGAACAACGAGATCGACGCCGCCTACCGGGGCCTGGCCGCCGCCGACGTCGCCGACATCGACAACGACACGTCCACCGGCAAGGGCATCAACGTCGTCGAGGGCACCAGCGCCGAAGTCCAGCACATGGTCTTCAACATGGACGACCCGGTGGCGGGCAAGCTCGGAGTCCGCAAGGCCATCGCCTACCTCCTCGACCGCGACGCCCTCGTCAACAAGGTCTACGACAACACGGCGACGCCGCTCTACTCGATCATCCCGGCCGGGATCGCCGGCCACGACACGTCCTTCTTCGACACCTACGGCGCCCGCCCCTCGAAGGCGAAGGCGGCGGCCGCGCTGCTGGCCGAGGGCATCACCGGCAAGGTGAAGCTGACCCTCTGGTCCACGCCGTCGCGCTACGGCCCGGCCACCGACGAGGAGTTCCGGACCATCGCCGGACAGCTCAACGCCAGCGGGCTGTTCGACGCGACCGTGAAGTCCGTCGCCTACAGCCAGTACGAGAAGGACATCGCCCAGGGCAAGTACGGCGTGTACGTGAAGGGCTGGGTGCCCGACTACCCGGACCCCGACAACTTCACCGCGCCGTTCTTCGGCAAGGGCAATGTGCTGAGCAACAACTACTCCAACAGCACGATCACCGGTCAGCTCATCCCGAAGACCGCCGCCCAGAGCGACCGCGCCTCCACCGACGCGGAGTACGGCAGGCTCCAGGACATCGTCGCCGAGGACCTCCCCGTCATCCCGGTCTGGCAGGCCAAGCAGTACGCGGTCGTCCGGGACAACGTCTACGGCCTCGAGTACTGCCTCGACGCGTCGACGGTGTTCCGGTTCTGGGAGATCAGCAAGGGCTGATCCCGCGGTCGTACCTACACCGAGGGCGCCCCCTTCTCGCGGAAGGGGGCGCCCTCGACGTACACCCCGTACGGGCGCGGGGGACCCGGCTACTGCGCGCCGGGGCGCACCAACCCGCTCTCGTACGCGTACACCGCGGCCTGCACCCGGTCGCGCAGCCCCAGCTTGGTGAGGACGTGACCGACGTGCGTCTTGACCGTGGTCTCGCTGACGAACAGGTCGGCGGCGATCTCCGCGTTGGACAGCCCGCGGGCCACCAGCTTCAGCACCTCGACCTCGCGTTCGGTCAGTGTGTGCAGCGTGTCCGGGACGGGCTCGTCACCGGACGGGAGGTGCCCGGCGTACTTGTCGAGGAGCCGGCGCGTGATGCTCGGCGCGAGCATCGCCTCGCCGGCCGCGACCACCCGGATCGCCTGCACCAGCTCATTGGCCGGGGCGTCCTTGAGCAGAAACCCGCTGGCCCCGGCCCGCAGCGCCTCCACCACGTACTCGTCGAGGTCGAAGGTGGTCAGCACGAGCACCTTGGCCGGGCCGTCCCGCCCGGGACCGGTGATCTGCCGGGTCGCTTCCACTCCGTCCATCCGGGGCATACGGATGTCCATCAGAACCACATCGGGCTGCAGCGCACGCACCTGGTCGAGCGCCTGGAGTCCGTCTCCGGCCTCGCCGACGACCGCGAGGTCCTGCTCCGCCTCCAGAATCATCCGGAAGCCGGTACGCAGCAGCGGCTGGTCGTCGACCAGTAGGACGCGGATGGCCACGGTGAGTCTCCTTCAGCTAGTCCGGCCCCATTCTGCCCTGCTCCCTGCCGCCGGACTCGGGCGGCCCGATCTGGAGCGGATACGGCGGCGGAGTACCGCCGAACTCCGGGCACACGGCCTGGTGGTCGCACCAGCCGCACAGCTTGGTGGGCCGCGGCCGCCAGTTGCCCGTCTCCGTGGCCAACTGGATCGCGTCCCACAGCGCGTGCAGTTTGCGCTCGACGCGCTCCAGGTCGGCGACGACCGGGTCGTACGTCAGGACGTCGCCGCTGCCGAGATAGACGAGCTGAAGCCGCCGCGGCACCACGTTCTTCAGCCGCCACACCACGAGGGCGTAGAACTTCATCTGGAACAACGCGCCTTCGGCGTACTCCGGCCGCGGGGCCTTGCCGGTCTTGTAGTCGACGATCCGCACCTCGCCGCTCGGCGCGACGTCGACGCGGTCGATGATCCCGCGCAGCCTGAGCCCGGAATCCAGCTCGGCCTCGACGAACAGCTCGCGCTCGGCGGGCTCGAGCCGCGTCGGGTCCTCCAGGGAGAACCACCGCTCCACGAGCTGCTCCGCCTCACCCAGCCAGCGCGCCAGCCGCTCACCCTCCGGATCGTCGGCGAACAGCTCGACGACCTCGGGCCTGCTCTCGCGCAGCCGGTCCCACTGGCCGGGGACGAGGGACCTGGCACGCGGCGCGGTCCGCTCGGCGGCGGGCGCGTCGAAGAGCCGCTCGAGCACCGCGTGCACGAGCGTCCCCCGCGTCGCCGCCTCACTGGGCTTCTCGGGCAACTTGTCGATCACCCGGAACCGGTAGAGCAAAGGGCACTGCATGAAGTCACTGGCACGCGAGGGAGACAACGAGCGGGGCGGCACGGCGACGGTCACGGCGGCCGTGCCCTCGGAGGCCGCCGGAGCCGCCGACGAGGCGGCCTCGGCCGACGCCGGCGGCGCGCCCGCTCCGCTGGACGCCCCCGCCGGGCCCGGCCCGAGCCACGCGGCCGCCGGGGCCGACGCGGGGGGCCCGACCGCCGGGGACGGCGGCGCTGGCGCGGCCGGCGCGCCGTCGCCCGCAGGGTCCGGTGCTGTGCCCTCGGTGCTCGTTTCCATGACCACAGACCATACGGCCCACCACTGACAGTGACCCAGCCGCGGGCCCCGCCGCCCTCCCGCGGGCCCGCCGCTGTCCGGGCGCCGCACACGACGGCGCCGCTCTCCTTTCCGCGCCGCACGCGACGGCGCGGAAAACAGAGGGGGTGCCGGGGCGGAACGCGCCGCAACGGCCGCATACCATCGACCAGAGACCCTCCCGCCCTGCATGATCGGGACAGGGAGACGCTTCGATCGAGGGGACATCGTGGACGAGAGCGGCGGGAGCGGGCAGCCGCGCTCCGGCAACGACCGGGCGACCGACCGCCACCCAGGGCCGTCGGCCCCGGCCACCGACACCCCACACCCCGACCCGGAGCCCCACGAGAACCAGACCCCGCCGACGCCCCCGCAAACACCGCCCGGCGAACCGGCCACCCCCGCCTCCGACGGGCCGTCGGCATCCGAGGCAGCCGTCGTCCGAGCAGCCGGTCGCCCGAGACCGACCCGGCGAACACCGGACAGGGCACACCGTCCGACGAGAAAGCGGACCCAGGCACCCACCGGTCCGGCAACCCCCGCGGAGCCGCACCCCCACCACCCCGGCACCCCCGAAGCAGACCAGGCACCCGCCGCCCCCCGAGCCGACGAAGCCCCCCACCCGGCCGACGAACACGCCACAGCCCCCCGCACCCTCGCCCACTCCGACACGGGCACGGGCAGCGGCAGCGGCACCGGCAAGGGCCGCCCGCCCCGGCGACCCAAAGAGCCCGGCGGCGGACTGCTCATGGGCCGCCCCTTCGGCGTCCCCGTGTACGTCGCCCCCAGCTGGTTCCTCGTCGCCGCCCTCATCACCTGGGTGTTCGGCGGCCAGCTGGATCGCGTACTGCCCGAACTCGGCGCCGCCCGCTACCTCGTCTCCCTCTTCTTCGCGGTCGCCTTCTACGCCTCCGTCCTCATCCACGAACTCGCCCACACCGTCGCCGCCCTGCGCTTCAAGCTGCCCGTGCGCCGGATCCAGCTCCAGTTCTTCGGCGGAGTCTCCGAGATCGAGAAGGAGACCGAAACCCCCGGCCGCGAGTTCGTGCTGGCCTTCGTCGGCCCCCTGCTCTCCCTGATCCTCGCGGGGATCTTCTACCTCGCCATGCAGACCGTGGACCGGGGCACCGTCCCCGGCGTCCTGATCGCGGGCCTGATGATCTCCAACCTCATCGTCGCCGCGTTCAACCTGCTGCCCGGCCTGCCCCTCGACGGCGGCCGCATGCTCCGCGCCGTCGTCTGGAAGATCACCGGCAAGCCCATGAGCGGCACCATCGCCGCCGCCTGGGTCGGCCGCGCCCTCGCCGTCGCCGTCCTGATCGGCCTCCCCCTGCTCACCCAGACCGGCGCACTCGGCTCGAACGCCGAGGACGTCGGCGGCATGGACACCGTCACGGACGCCCTGCTCGCCGCCATCCTCGCCGCGATCATCTGGACCGGCGCCGGCAACAGCCTCCGCATGGCCCGTCTGCGCGAACACCTCCCCGAGCTGCGCGCCCGCAACCTCACCCGCCGCGCGGTCCCCGTGGAGACCGACACCCCGCTCTCCGAAGCCCTGCGCCGCGCCAACGACGCCGGCGCCCGCGCCCTGGTCGTGGTCGACGCCGACGGCGAACCCCTCTCGCTCGTACGCGAGGCCGCCATCGTCGGCGTACCGGAACACCGCCGCCCCTGGGTCGACGTCAGCGGCCTCGCCCAGGACCTCACCGACGGCATGCGCATCTCCGCCGAGCTCGCCGGCGAGGACCTCCTCGACGTCCTGCGCGCGACCCCCGCCACCGAATACCTGGTGGTGGAGGAGTCCGGCGAGATCTACGGCGTCCTGTCCGCCGCGGACGTGGAACGCGCCTTCGTGAAGGCCATGGCCAGGCCGAACTGAGATGGTCGGCGGCCCCTCGAACGACCGGTAGGCTGGTCACATGTCCGAACCGACCGGTGCCGCCCGCAGGCGCGGGCCCTTCAAGGTCGGGGACCAGGTTCAGCTGACCGACCCCAAGGGCCGCCACTACACGTTCACGCTCGAAGCGGGGAAGAACTTCCACACCCACAAGGGTTCCTTCCCGCACGACGAGCTGATCGGCTCCCCCGAGGGCAGCGTTGTCCGCACCACGGGGAACGTCGCCTATCTCGCGCTGCGCCCCCTGCTCCCCGACTACGTCCTGTCCATGCCCCGCGGCGCCGCCGTGGTCTACCCCAAGGACGCGGGGCAGATCCTCGCCTTCGCCGACATCTTCCCCGGCGCGCGCGTCGTGGAGGCGGGCGTGGGCTCCGGATCGCTCAGCAGCTTCCTGCTGCGCGCCATCGGCGACCAGGGCATGCTGCACTCGTACGAGCGCCGCGAGGACTTCGCCGAGATCGCCCAGCAGAACGTGGAGCGCTACTTCGGCGGCCCGCACCCCGCCTGGCAGCTCACCGTCGGTGACCTCCAGGACAACCTGAGCGACACGGACGTCGACCGCGTCATCCTCGACATGCTCGCCCCCTGGGAGTGCCTGGAGGCCGTCTCCAAGGCGCTCGTCCCCGGCGGCATCCTGTGCTGCTACGTCGCCACCACCACCCAGCTCGCCCGGACCGTCGAGTCCATCCGTGAGATCGGCTGCTTCAACGAGCCGACCTCCTGGGAGTCGATGATCCGCAACTGGCACGTCGAGGGCCTCGCCGTCCGCCCCGACCACCGGATGATCGGCCACACCGGCTTCCTGCTCACCGCCCGCCGCCTCGCCGACGGCGTCGAGCCGCCCATGCGCCGCCGCCGCCCCGCCAAGGGCGCCTACGGCGAGGACTACACCGGCCCCAACGCCGACGGAGGCGCCGGCCGCTGAGGCGGCCCCGTGCCGCGTTCAACGTACAAGTGCCGTGGCCGAGTTCCCGACAAGCGTCCGGGAACTCGGCCACGGCTCCTTTTGGTTGACGCGGCACCAGAACCTTCGACCCCGCCGTTCCCCCGCACTGTGACGTGTGGCACCATGCGGGACACCCCACCGGCACAGCCCACAGGAGACGCTTCTCTCGTGCAGCAATCCGCCGTCCCGGAACTGGCACACACCACCACCCGCCCCATCCACTGGGTCGCCACGGCCACCGCCCTCGCCGGGGTCGTCGCGCTCTCCTCCGTACTGCAGCCCGGCTCCGCGACAGCGGCCCAGCCCGGCCCCGGAACGAAGGCGGCCAAGGTCGCGACAGCGCCCCCCGATCCCGCGAAGGCCGACTTCCCGCTCGACTGCGGCCCCACGAAGCTCCTCGTCCAGAAGAAGGCCTCCGGGGACCTCGACGGCGACGGACAGCCGGAGACCGTGGCCGTGGTCCGCTGCGACGCGAGCATGGGCACCCCGCCCGACGGCGTCTACGTCCTCACCCGGGCCGCGGACGCCAAGAAGCCCCGCGTGGTGGCCACACTCGTGGACCCGAAGGACCGGCTGACCGTCACCGACTTCGCGGTGCGCGACGGAGCGGTCACCGCCACGTTCCTCGGCTACTCGTCGTCCGACGTGCCGAGTTGCTGCCCCGACGTGAAGGACCGCGCCAAGTGGCAGTGGAAGGGCGGAGCGTTCGTCCGCTCGACACCGTCCGCAGCACAGAGCGTGTGAGAAACACCCCGCCCGGCCCGACGGGTGTGAGAAACCAGACAGGAAAGTGACGAGGAGTGGCCGTCAGGTCACTTCTTGTTCACTCCGCGTCCGGCCCGTAGACCTCGACGCTGTCCGAAACCCGACGCACGTGGATGCAGTCGCCAGGACACTCCTTCGCGGAGTCGGCGACATCCCGCAGAAGCGTCAGGGGTACGGGCGTTGTGGCGCCCTTGGCCTGCAACAGCTCGTCGTCCGCGCTCTTGACGTAGGCCAGGCCGTCGATGTCCAGCTCAAAGACCTCGGGGGCGTACTGGACACAGATGCCGTCGCCCGTACAGAGATCCTGGTCGATCCAGACCTCCAGCGCCTCACCGTCGACTGCGGCCTCCTGCTGCACGGTCATTTCTCCTGCCGTTTCCTGCGTCGAGCGACCCGATTCGTCAGCAAGTCGGGCCAGCTCTGACGGGTGTTGAACACTTCGACCCTACCTCCGTCCGCTTCCCAATCATGTTGGGTGGGTATTCCCCTGGCGTGAGGGAGAGCGCAAGGGTGAAGATCGGACACACCTCGACAGTCTTTGTGATCTAGGGGTTTCAATCGACACCCACCCAGGTAGGGTCTGGAAGCGTCCAGCTCCCCTTGGAGGAGGTGAGGACCGTGGCAGCCCACGACGACGACATGAACCGCGGCATCCGCCCGGGAAGAGGGTCCGACGACCCCGCCGGGCAGATTGCCTACCTTGAGCAGGAGATCGCCGTCCTGCGACGCAAGCTCGCCGACTCTCCGCGACACACGAGGATTCTCGAAGAGCGGATCGTCGAGCTGCAGACCAATCTGGCCGGCGTGTCCGCACAGAACGAGCGGCTCGCCAACACGCTCCGTGAGGCCCGCGACCAGATCGTGGCCCTCAAGGAAGAGGTCGACCGGCTCGCACAGCCACCGGCCGGCTTCGGTGTCTTCCTCACGGCGAACGAGGACGGCACGGCGGACATCTTCACCGGGGGCCGCAAACTCCGGGTGAACGTCAGCCCCAGCGTGGAGCTCGAAGAGCTCAGGCGCGGCCAGGAACTGATGCTCAACGAAGCCCTCAACGTGGTCGAGGCCATGGAGTACGAGAGCGTCGGCGACATCGTCACCCTCAAGGAGATCCTCGAGGACGGCGAGCGCGCCCTCGTGGTGGGGCACACCGACGAGGAACGGGTGGTACGGCTCGCCGAGCCGCTGCTGGACGTCACCATCCGCCCCGGCGACGCCCTGCTGCTCGAACCCCGCTCCGGCTACGTCTACGAAGTCGTACCGAAGAGCGAGGTCGAGGAACTCGTCCTCGAAGAGGTCCCGGACATCGGCTACGAGCAGATCGGCGGTCTGGGCAACCAGATCGAGATGATCCGCGACGCGGTCGAGCTCCCCTACCTCTACCCCGACCTCTTCAAGGAGCACGAACTGCGGCCACCCAAGGGTGTCCTGCTGTACGGGCCTCCAGGATGCGGAAAGACGCTCATCGCCAAGGCCGTCGCCAACTCGCTGGCCAAGAAGGTCGCCGAGGTCACCGGACAGGCCACGGGCAAGAGCTTCTTCCTCAACATCAAGGGCCCCGAGCTCCTGAACAAGTACGTCGGCGAGACCGAGCGGCAGATCCGCCTCGTCTTCCAGCGTGCTCGTGAGAAGGCCAGCGAGGGCACACCGGTCATCGTCTTCTTCGACGAGATGGAGTCCCTCTTCCGCACCCGCGGCTCGGGCGTCAGCTCGGACGTGGAGAACACCATCGTCCCGCAGCTCCTCGCCGAGATCGACGGTGTGGAAGGCCTGCAGAACGTGGTCGTGATCGGCGCCTCCAACCGAGAGGACATGATCGACCCCGCCATCCTGCGCCCCGGACGTCTCGATGTGAAGATCAAGATCGAGCGGCCGGACGCCGAGGCGGCGAAGGACATCTTCGGCAAGTACCTCACCGAGCGTCTCCCCCTGCACACCGAGGACGTGGGAGAGCACGGCGGGGACCGGTCGGCCACCGTCCACGGCATGATCCAGACCGCCGTGGAACAGATGTACGCCGAATCCGAGGAGAACCGCTTCCTGGAGGTCACCTACGCCAACGGAGACAAGGAAGTCCTCTACTTCAAGGACTTCAACTCCGGCGCCATGATCGAAAACATCGTCGGGCGCGCCAAGAAGATGGCGATCAAGGACTTCCTCGAGCACAGCCAGAAGGGCCTGAGGGTCTCCCACCTCCTCCAAGCGTGCGTGGACGAGTTCAAGGAGAACGAGGACCTGCCAAACACCACGAACCCGGACGACTGGGCCCGAATCTCCGGAAAGAAGGGCGAACGGATCGTATACATCCGTACCCTCATCACCGGAAAGCAGGGCGCGGACACAGGGCGCTCCATCGACACAGTGGCCAACACCGGTCAGTACCTGTAGAAGGACAGGGCGGCTGCGGGTGCCCACACCGGGTACCCGCAGCCGACTGTTTTTCAGGCCACGGTTGGAGCAAGGCAATGACGCAAATGATCTCCCCACCAGCGCAAAGGCGTTCTAGGCTCTTTCGTACCGCCGAGTCGCGCAGTGCGGGGACGGGCACCGCACACGCACCGGAGCGCCAGCGGTACTTGAGCAGCGTCCCCGACCGAGGGCGCCGCCGGGCAAGGAGGGCCGCATGACCGTACGGCGAGTAATGGGCATTGAGACGGAGTACGGGATCTCCGTCCCTGGCCACCCCAACGCCAATGCCATGCTCACCTCATCCCAGATCGTCAACGCATACGCGGCGGCGATGCACCGGGCGCGCCGCGCCCGGTGGGACTTCGAGGAGGAGAACCCGCTGCGGGACGCGCGAGGCTTCGACCTCGCCCGCGAGGCCGCCGACTCCAGCCAGCTCACCGACGAGGACATCGGCCTGGCCAATGTCATCCTCACCAATGGGGCACGGCTGTACGTGGACCACGCGCACCCCGAGTACAGCGCCCCGGAGGTCACCAACCCGCGGGACGCCGTCCTGTGGGACAAGGCCGGCGAGCGCATCATGGCGGAGGCCGCGGAGCGCGCGGCCCAGCTCCCCGGCGCCCAGCCGATCCACCTCTACAAGAACAACACCGACAACAAGGGCGCCTCCTACGGCACGCACGAGAACTACCTGATGAAGCGGGAGACCCCCTTCTCGGACATCGTGCGCCACCTCACGCCGTTCTTCGTCTCCCGTCAGGTCGTCACCGGAGCGGGCCGCGTCGGCATCGGTCAGGACGGGCACGAGCACGGCTTCCAGCTCAGTCAGCGCGCCGACTACTTCGAGGTCGAGGTGGGCCTGGAGACCACCCTGAAGCGCCCCATCATCAACACCCGGGACGAGCCGCACGCGGACGCCGAGAAGTACCGCAGGCTGCACGTGATCATCGGCGACGCGAACCTGTCGGAGATCTCGACGTATCTCAAGCTGGGCACGACGGCCCTGGTGCTGTCCATGATCGAGGACGGCTTCATCGCCGTCGATCTGGCGGTCGACCAGCCCGTACGCACCCTGCACCAGGTCTCGCACGACCCCACGCTGAAGCGGCTCGTCACGCTTCGTAGCGGGCGCACGCTGACCGCCGTGCAGCTGCAGATGGAGTACTTCGAGCTGTCGCGCAAATACGTGGAGGAACGGTTCGGGGCCGACGCGGACGAGCAGACCAAGGACGTCCTGGTCCGCTGGGAGGACACCCTGAACCGCCTGGAGAACGACCCGATGAGCCTCGCCGGGGAGCTGGACTGGGTCGCCAAGCGGGAGCTCATGGAGGGCTACCGGCGCCGGGACGACCTCGACTGGGACGCGGCCCGGCTGCACCTGGTCGACCTCCAGTACGCCGACGTACGCGCCGAGAAGGGCCTCTACAACCGTCTGGCGGCCCGCGGCCGGATGAAGCGCCTGCTGGACGAGAACGACGTCGAGCGGGCCCGCACCAAGCCCCCTGAGGACACGCGCGCGTACTTCCGCGGACGCTGCCTGGAGCAGTACGCGGACGACGTGGCGGCGGCCTCCTGGGACTCGGTGATCTTCGACCTGCCAGGGCGGGACTCACTGCAACGCGTTCCAACCCTGGAGCCGCTTCGCGGAACGCGTAATCACGTCAAGGAGCTCCTCGACCGCTGTCGTACGGCGGAGGACCTGGTCAGGGTCCTGTCAGGCGCCTGAGCGGGCCGTCGGGGCGATTCGTCCCGACGGGGTGGAAACGGTGGCGTCCGGGAATCATCGAGGTGGCTCCCGGACGTTGCAGCAACTGCAGGGCCGATGTCGGACCCGGCCAGTAGGGTCTGATCAAGAACGTCGAACCGAGCGGGGTGAGGTAGATGGCGACCAAGGACACCGGCGGCGGACAGCAGAAGGCGACGCGCAACACCGAGGAGGTCGAGGAGCAGGCGCAGGACGCGCAGGCTTCCGAGGACCTCAAGGAGCGCCAGGAGAAGCTGAGCGACGATGTCGACTCGGTTCTGGACGAAATCGATGATGTCTTGGAAGAGAACGCCGAGGATTTCGTTCGATCATTCGTTCAGAAAGGCGGCGAGTAGCCTTCGAATTGAAGGCCGATGGGGGCGTCGGGGTTGGTAAACGAAGAGGGCGTGAAGCGCTGTGTGCGGTGTGGCGAGTGCCGGCCGCGCGCAGCCTTCGCTCGCAGGCGGTCGAACCTCGACGGCCTGCAGCGACATTGCCGAGAGTGCGCATCGGACTATCACCGAGCGCGTCAGGAAAGCCTGGGCAAGAAGGTCCGTCCCAAGGTCGAGGTGCCCGAAGGGCACAAGCTTTGCCTGAAGTGCGGCGAGGTCAAGCCGTGGAGCGCGTGGCACCGTAACGCCACGGCTTCGGACGGGCTGTCGACACGCTGCAAGGCGTGCCGAGCCGTCGAGGGGCGTGCGGGCCACCTCAAGCGCCACTACGGCCTCACGGAAGCCGAGCGGGACGAGATGGTCGCGTCCCAGATGGGGATCTGTGTGATCTGCCTGAAAGCCCCGGCAGCTCATGTGGATCACTGCCACAGGACGGGTAGTGTCCGTGGCGTACTGTGCTTCAACTGCAATTCGGCCATCGGCAAGTTGGGAGACGATCCCGACGCTGTTCGTCGGGCTGCCGCCTACCTGGAAGGAACCCCGTGGAAGCCAACACTCGTAGCACCGGGCGTCTACCGGCTGCCTTCCTGACACCTGGGTCGTCGTCCTTCATGGACTTCCTGTCCGAGCACCAGCCGGAGATCCTCCCGGGCAACCGGCAGCTGCCGCCCACCCAGGGCGTGATCGAGGCCCCGCACGGCACGACCATCGTCGCCACCACGTTCCCGGGCGGGGTGGTCCTCGCCGGTGACCGGCGGGCCACCATGGGCAATGTCATCGCACAGCGCGACATCGAGAAGGTCTTCCCGGCCGACGAGTACTCGGCGGTGGGCATCGCCGGTACGGCGGGTCTGGCCGTCGAGATGGTGAAGCTGTTCCAGCTGGAGCTGGAGCACTTCGAGAAGGTCGAGGGTGCCACGCTCTCCCTGGAGGGCAAGGCGAACCGCCTCTCCACGATGATCCGTTCCAACCTCGCCATGGCCATGCAGGGCCTGGCCGTGGTACCCCTCTTCGCGGGCTACGACGTGGACCGCGAAAAGGGCCGCATCTTCTCCTACGACGTCACCGGCGGCCGCTCCGAGGAGCACGGCTACGCCTCCACCGGCTCCGGCTCGATCTTCGCGCGCGGTGCCATGAAGAAGCTCTACCGCGACGACCTGACCGAGCAGCAGGCCACGACGCTCGTCATCCAGGCCCTGTACGACGCGGCCGACGACGACTCGGCGACAGGCGGTCCCGATGTCGCCCGCCGGATCTACCCGATCGTCACCGTGATCACCGAAGACGGATTCCGCCGGCTCACCGACGAGGAGTCCTCCGAGATCGCCCGCGCGATCCTGGAGCGGCGCCTGGAGCAGCCCGACGGCCCGCGGGCCGCGCTGCTCTGAGCCGCTTCTCCTGTCAGGTGACCCAGTGAATTCGACGGAATTGCGGAAAGAAAGGGACGGATAACCGGTGTCGACGCCGTTCTATGTCTCCCCCCAGCAGGCCATGGCCGACCGGGCGGAGTACGCCCGCAAGGGCATCGCCCGTGGTCGCAGCCTTGTCGTGCTGCAGTTCGCCGACGGCATCGTGTTCGTCGGCGAGAACCCGTCCCGCGCGCTGCACAAGTTCAGCGAGATCTACGACCGGATCGGCTTCGCGGCCGCCGGCAAGTACAACGAGTACGAGAACCTCCGGATCGGCGGCGTCCGCTACGCCGATCTGCGCGGTTACACCTACGACCGGGACGACGTGACCGCTCGCGGTCTCGCCAACGTCTACGCCCAGACGCTGGGCACGATCTTCTCCAGCGCGGCCGAGAAGCCGTACGAGGTGGAGCTGGTGGTCGCCGAGGTGGGGGAGACCCCGGAGGGTGACCAGATCTACCGGCTGCCGCACGACGGCTCGATCGTGGACGAGCACGGCTCGGTCGCGGTCGGCGGCAACGCCGAGCAGATCAGCACCTACCTGGATCAGCGCCACCAGGACGGTATGACGCTCGCCGAGGCGCTCAAGCTGGCCGTCCAGTCCCTGTCCCGCGACACGAACGGCAGCGAGCGGGAGATCCCCGCCGAGCGCCTGGAGGTCGCGGTCCTGGACCGTACGCGCCCGCAGCAGCGCAAGTTCAAGCGGATCGTGGGCCGTGAGCTCTCTCGTCTGCTGGAGGCGGCCGGAGCGAGCACCGCGGGCGAGGCCGGGAGTGCCGAGGACGAGGGCTCCGACGACGAGAAGTAGCGGCTTATTTCGCCCTTCGACGCCCCGGCCGGGTTTCCGGCCGGGGCGTCGGGCGTTCAGGACGTGCGTGGCGGCGCCGTGGAGCCCCGTATGACGAGTTGCACGGGGATGTCGCCCTCCTCGGGGGTGCGGCCCTCCAGGACGGCCAGGAGGGCCGCCATGCCCCGCTCGCCGAAGCGCTCCGCGTCGAGGCGGACGGTGGTCAGCTCCGGGTCGATGGCCGTGGCGAGGGCCAGGTCGTCGAGACCGGTGACGGAGATGTCGTCGGGGACGCGCAGCCCGAGGCGCCGGGCCGCCTTGTAGGCGCCGGCCGCCAGCTTGTCGTCGTCGCAGACCAGCGCGGTGGGCCGGGGGCCGGGGGCCGCGAGCGCGGCCTCCGCGGCGGCGACGGCGCCCTCGATGGAGATGGGCGCGCGGGTCGTGCGTACCTCGGTGCCCGGGATCGTGCCCACGCGCGCGGCGAGTTCCCGGGCGCGCACCTCGAACGTCCAGGACGGGATGTCCGCCGCCAGATGCAGGAAGCGGCGGTGCCCCAGGGCGAGCAGATGTTCCGCCACCTGACGCACGCCGTCCGCGATGTCCAGGTTCACGGTCGCCGCGCCCAGGCTGCCCTCCGGGTCGCTGTCCAGCATCACCAGCGGCAGCTGGTCGCCCCGGATGGCCGTGAGCGCGTCCGCGGCCATCGAGGAGGCGATCACGCCGTCCAGGGCGGCCTGCGCCGAGCCGAAGGGGTCCCGGGCCGGGCCGATGCCTTCGGGGGAGGGGTAGAGCACCACGCCGAAGCCGTGTTCCGCGGCGAGGCGGGCGGCGCCCGTGTAGACGCCGGCGAAGAACTCCGTGGTCAGGGCCGGCACCACGAGGAGCACGGTCCGGGTGCGGCCGAGGCGCAGATTGCGGGCGGCCAGGTTCGGTCGGTAGCCCAGCTCCCGCGCGGCCTCCCGTACCCGTTCCGCCGTCGCCTCCGAGACCCGTCCGCGCCATTTCTCGCCGAGTACCAGTGACACCGCGGCCTGGGAGACTCCGGCGGCCTGGGCGACGTCCCGGCTCGTGGGGTGCGTGCTGGCTCGTGCCACCGTCGGACCTGCTCCTTCGTCTGGACTCGCGGACAGCGCACATGGTACGTATGACCGACGAAGTTATACGTAAAACCTCAGGCGTCGGGCCGCTCCGGGCGCCGCGGAGAGAAGGCGGGACATGGCCGCGGGATACCTGGAGATCCTCCGAGCGAGGCACGCCGCGCGGCTGCTCACCGGCACGCTGGTGGGCCGGCTGCCGAATGCCACCGCCGCGATCGCCGTCGTGCTGTTCATCCGTGCCGAGGGCGGCACTTACAGCCTCGCCGGGGCGCTCGCCGCCGTGTACGGGGTCGCCAACGCGGTGGGCCAGCCGCTGCTCGGCCGCCTCGTGGACCTGTACGGGCAGCCGCGCGTGCAGCTGCCCGCGGCGCTCGTCTCCGCCCTCGCCATGACCGCCTTCGCCCTCAGCGGCACCAACCCGCTGCCGCCCGCGTATGTCTCCATGGCCGTCGCCGGACTCTTCACCCCGCCGCTGGAGGGCGGACTGCGGGCCCTGTGGCCCTCCGTCCTGCGCCGGGAGGACCAGGTGCACACGGCGTACGCGATGGACGCGGTGGCCCAGGAAGTCATGTTCACCGTCGGCCCCTTGCTGGTGACCCTGTGCGTGGCGTTGTGGTCCGCCCAGGCCGCGCTCGTGGTGCTGAACGTCATCGGTGTCCTGGGCGCCCTCTCCGTGGTCGTCTCGCCCCCCTCGCGCGCGTGGCGTTCGGCGCCGCGCGAGGCACACTGGCTGGGTGCTCTGCGCTCGCCCGGACTGCTCGCGCTGCTCGGCGCGTTCCTGTTCGTGGGGCTCGCGCTCGGCTCCATCACCGTCGCGGGCGTGTCGTACGCGGACGACAACGGCGGCGACGCGGTCTACGGCTGGCTGATGGCGGCGCTCGGACTCGGCGCCCTCGTCGGCGGCACGGTGTACGGGGCGCGGCAGTGGGGCGGTGCCCCGGAGCGGCGACTGCGGGGGCTCGTCGCCCTGCTGGCGGTCTGTTACCTGCCGCTGGTGCTGGTGCCCGGCCCGGTCGCCATGACGGCCCTGACGGCGCTCGCCGGGGTCTTCCTCGCCCCCTGTATCGCCTGCGCCTTCATCATCGTCGACCGGCACGCGCCGAGTGGAACCGTCACCGAGGCGTTCTCCTGGCTTGTGACGACGTTCACCGTGGGCGCCTCGGTCGGAACGGGCCTGGCGGGCCCGGTCGTCGAGTGGGGCGGAACCCTGTGGGGGTTCGCCGTACCGGGGGTCGCCGGGGCCGTCTCCCTGCTGGTTCTGCTGGCCACGGGGCGGGTCCTCGCAGCTCCCGCCGGGGGGCCGGTGGTTGCGGCCTCGTCGGAAAATGATCCAAACCGTGCTGTCGAACCCCGTTTCAGCTCAGGGGATCGGGCGTAATGTTCAGTCATGGACCGCCGCATTTTCGGGCTGGAGAACGAGTACGGCGTCACGTGTACGTTCAGGGGACAGCGCCGCCTGTCTCCCGACGAGGTGGCGCGGTACCTCTTCCGCCGTGTCGTGTCATGGGGCCGCAGCAGCAATGTCTTTCTGCGGAACGGTGCCCGCCTCTATCTCGACGTGGGATCACATCCGGAATACGCGACACCCGAATGTGACAACGTGACCGAACTGGTCACCCACGACAAGGCCGGCGAGCGCATTCTCGAGGGACTGCTCGTAGACGCCGAACGACGCCTGCACGAGGAGGGAATCGCGGGCGACGTCTACCTCTTCAAGAACAACACCGACTCGGCGGGCAACTCGTACGGGTGTCACGAGAACTATCTGGTGGCACGGCACGGGGAGTTCTCCCGGCTCGCGGACATCCTCATTCCGTTCCTGGTGACCAGGCAGCTTCTGTGCGGTGCCGGCAAGGTGCTGCAGACTCCGCGAGGCGCCGTCTACTGCGTCAGCCAGCGCGCCGAGCACATCTGGGAGGGTGTCAGCTCCGCGACGACCCGCTCCCGGCCGATCATCAACACCCGCGACGAGCCGCACGCGGACGCCGAGCGCTACCGCCGGCTGCACGTCATCGTGGGCGACTCGAACATGTCCGAGACGACCATGCTCCTCAAGGTCGGCGCCACCGACCTCGTGCTGCGCATGATCGAGGCGGGCACGGTGATGCGCGACCTGACCCTGGAGAACCCGATCCGGGCGATCCGCGAGGTCAGCCACGACATCACGGGCCGCCGCAAGGTGCGCCTGGCCAGCGGCCGCGAGGCCTCCGCCCTGGAGGTGCAGCGCGAGTACTACGAGAAGGCCGTGGACTTCTGCGAGCGCCGCGGCATCCGTACCGGCACCGTCGAGCAGGTCCTCGAACTGTGGGGCCGCACGCTCGACGCGATCGAGGCCGAGGACCTCGACCGGATCGGCACCGAAATCGACTGGGTGATGAAGTACAAGCTCATCGAGCGGTACCGGGCCAAGCACAACATGACGATGTCGCACCCGCGCGTCGCCCAGATAGACCTCGCCTACCACGACATCCACCGCCGTCGTGGTCTCTACTACCTGCTGGAGAAGCGGGGACAAGCCACCCGGATCTGCAATGACTTGAAGATCTTCGAGGGCAAGTCCGTTCCTCCGCAGACCACTCGGGCCCGGCTGCGCGGCGACTTCATCCGGCGCGCCCAGGAACAGCGCCGCGATTTCACCGTCGACTGGGTTCATCTCAAGCTCAACGACCAGGCGCAGCGCACCGTGTTGTGCAAGGACCCGTTCCGTTCCGTCGACGACCGGGTGGAGAAGCTGATCGCCGGAATGTGAGCCGCTCGTCCCGGAGCGTGTTTCCGGTACGCAACGCGGGGCGCCGTACGTTTCTCGTACGGCGCCCTTCTCACGTCGTAGAGTTGCGCGCACTCCACCAACAAGATCGACCGATACGAGGCCCCCACAGTGCGCCGACGCTCAGTTCTTCTCGCCGTGCCGGCCGGACTGGTCACGCTCGCCGGATGCGGTGACGAAAAGTCCGACACGGCCAAGACCAAGCCCAGCACCAGCCCGTCTCCGTCGGCCTCCGCATCGTCGGCCCCGCCCCCCAAGATCGTCGACGGCCCGCTGCCGGCCATCACCGCCGGTACCAAGTTCGACGAGAAGCCGACCGTGGCCAAGGGCAGCGGCGACCCCTCGAAGGACGTGGCGGTCAAGACGGTCATCGCGGGCAGCGGCAAGACGGTCGCGGAGAACGACTACATCCAGGCGAACTACCTGGGCCAGGTCTGGGACACGGCGAAGGTCTTCGACAACTCCTACGACCGCAAGACGCCGCTGGTCATCCAGCTCGCCCAGGGAAGCATCATCGACGGCTGGCGCTATGCGCTGGCGGGCAAGAAGGCCGGCAGCCGGGTCCTGATGTCCGTGCCGCCCACCTGGGGCTACGGCAAGCAGGGCAACTCGCAGGCGGGCATCAAGGGCACCGACACCCTGGTGTTCGTGGTCGACATCCAGAACACGTTCAACGCGAAGAGCTCCGCCCAGGGCAAGGACGTCGCACAGGGCGACGCCAAGCTGCCGAAGGTCGGCACCAACACCGACGGCAAGGCCCCCTCCATCGACGTACCGAAGACGGCCGCCCCGACGAAGCTCGTGGCGAACTACGTCATCGAGGGCGACGGCGACGTGGTCAAGGCGGACAGCAGCGTCCTCGTGCAGTACAAGGGCGTGCTCTGGGACACCGGCAAGGAGTTCGACTCCACGTACAGCCGCTCGGCGCTGACGTCCTTCTCGCTGCAGCAGGTCGTCAAGGGCTGGTCCCAGGGTCTGACCGGCAAGAAGGTGGGCAGCCGCGTACTCATCGTGGTGCCGCCGAAGCTGGGTTACGGCGACAGCCCGCCGAGCGGGAGCGGCATCGAGAAGGACTCCACCCTGGTCTTCTCCGTCGACATCCTGGCGAAGATGTAACCCCTCCGGGGATGTGAGAGTGTCGGTCTTGCCGTAATGGCCTTTATCGCAGACAAGCAGGAGCTTTAGACGTGAGCATCGAGAAGCCCGAGATCGACTTCCCGGGCGGCGAGCCCCCGGCGGACCTCGAGATCAAGGACATCTGGGAGGGCGACGGACCGGTCGCCAAGGCGGGCAACACCGTCTCCGTGCACTACGTGGGTGTGGCCTTCTCCACCGGCGAGGAGTTCGACGCGTCCTGGAACCGCGGCACCCCGCTGCAGTTCCAGCTCGGTGCCGGCCAGGTCATCAAGGGCTGGGACCAGGGCGTGCAGGGCATGAAGGTCGGCGGCCGCCGCCAGCTGACCATCCCGGCGCACCTCGCGTACGGCGACCGCGGCGCCGGTGGCGGCCGTATCGCCCCCGGCGAGACGCTGATCTTCGTCTGCGACCTGGTCGCGGTCTGATCCTCACGGGGTTTTGGCCGCGGTCCGGTCGTCGTGCTGATCCGTCCGATCAGCCGTACGCTCTCGCCGCGGCCCGATCGTCGTACGCCGAATGATCGAGGTCCGACCGGACCCGATCATCTGGGGCCCATGCCTGTCCGGGCGTGGGCCCTCGGCTTTTGCCGCGACACTCCGGAGCGGTACGGTCAACGGTCGGAAGCACCATAGGGAAGGGCGTCGATGGCCATTGCCAAGGCCGAGCGGCTGATGAACCTGGCGCTGTGTCTGCTCGGGACACGACGGCCGCTCAGCAAGCGCGAGCTGCGTGACTCCATCGAGGCATACGTCGAGGCTTTTGGGCCGGGCAAGGGTGCGGCGAGTTCGGACGACTCCTTCAACCGGATGTTCGAGCGCGACAAGGACGATCTGCGCGAGCTCGGCCTGGTCATCGAGACGGTGGAGAACCTCGACGGCGAGGTCGGCTACCTCGCGCGCCGCGACAGCAACCGCCTGCCGGCCATCACCTTGGACGCCGAGGAGGCCGCCGCCCTCGGTCTCGCCGCGAAGGTCTGGCAGCAGGCCCGTCTCGCCGGTGCCGCGAGCGGCGCCCTGCAGAAGCTGCGCGCCGCGGGGCTTCCCGAGGATGTCGACCCGTACGAGGCCCACGGCGCCCTGGAACCGCGCATCCCCGTGCACGAGGCCGCTTTCGAACCTCTGATGCTCGCCTGCCGTGACCGGCGCCCCGCTTCCTTCGACTACCGCAAGGCGAACGCGGCCCGTCCCGAGCCGCGCACCGTGGAGCCCTGGGCCCTCGAGTGCTGGCGCGGCCACTGGTATCTGGCCGGCTGGGACCGTGACCGCGGCGCCGAGCGGGTCTTTCGGCTCTCCCGGATCACCGGCAAGGTCCGTACGCGCAGCGGAAGGTACACCGCCGAGGTGCCCGATGTCGTCACCGTGCGCGAGACGGTGGCGAGCTGGGCGGGGGAGACCGCCGACCGTTCCGCTCTGATCCGGCTGCGTACCGGTGCCGGCTATCCGCTGCGGGCCAAGGCCGTCTCGGTACGGGAACTGGGCGACGGCTGGGACGAGTTGGAGATTCCGTACGGGCACGGTCTGGACGCGTGGCTCGTCGAGTTCGGGCCCGATGTGGTGGTCCTGGAGCCGGCCGAGCTGCGGGCCGACGTGGTGGACCGGCTGCGTGCCGTGGCCAAGGGCTGAGGGGGAACACAAGAACGTGGCAGGCAAACCGGCCAGGCCCGCGAACGCGATCGACCAGACCCGGCGGATGCTGTCCCTGGTGACGTATCTGCGCGAGCGTCCCGGCGCGCGCGTCGAGGACGTCGCCCGCGCCTTCGGGATCACCGAGGACGAGCTGATCTCCGACCTCGACGTGCTGCCGCTGTGCGGGACGAGTTTCCGCGGTGGCGACCTCCTCGACATCGACACCGACGGCGACCGGATCTGGTGGCACAATCCGGCCGCTCTCGGCGCGGACGCGGCCGAGCCCCTGCGGCTCGCCGCCGACGAGGCGACCGCCCTGCTGGTGGCCGCCCGCGCCGTGTCCACGCTGCCGGGCCTGCGGGAGGGCGACCGGCAGGCGCTGCTGCGGGCCACCGCCAAGGTGGAGACCGCGGCGGGCGAGGCGGCCGGGGCCAGCTCCCGGCTCTCGGTGACCTTCGAGTCGGAGGGCGGTGTCTTCGCGGACGTCGACCGGGCGATCTCGGAGCGCCGCCGACTGTGGATCCGCTACTACTCGCCCGCCCGCGACGAGCTCACCGAACGCGAGATCGACCCGATCCGGCTGGTCAGCGTCGGCCACACCTATGTGGAGGCGTGGTGCCGCCGCTCCGAGGCGCGGCGCACCTTCCGGCTGGACCGGGTGGCCGAGATCCGCATTCTGGACGAGCCTTCCGCGCCGCCCGAGGTCGAGCTGCGGGACCTCTCCGAAGGGCTGGTACAGCCCGCGGCCGAGGACCCCGAGGTGGTGGTCGAGGTCGGTCCCGGCGGCCGCTGGGTGGCCGAGTACTACCCGCACGACAGCGCGGATGAGCTTCCGGACGGCGGGCTGCGTATCACTCTGCGGACCCCCGAGCCCGCGTCGTTGCGGAGGCTCGCGCTGCGCCTCGGCCGCGACGGGCGGATCGTCTCGCCGCAGGACCTGGCGGACAGCGCCCGCCGCGCCGCCCAGGAGGCGCTCGCCGCGTACGACGACGCACCGCGGGGTGCCGACGGAGTTCAGGACGGGCCGTACGACAGGCAGGAGCAGGGGCTGTGAGCACGTCGTCGATGTCTGGTGCGCCGGAGCAGTCGGATACGGCGCGGAGGGTCGTCGTCCCGGGGCCGGCGTCGGGTACGGCGGACAGGGCCGTCGTCCCGGTCGAGGCGCCGGAGATGTCGGTGGGGGCGGCGTTCGCGGGGATGCGGAGAGTGGCCCATGTGGTCTTCAGGGCGGGCTGCCCCGACTGCCGGGCCCGCTTCGAGCTGGGGGCGAACGCCCTGCGCCTGGCCATCGGCGCCACCAGCAGGACCACCTTCTACTCCTTCACCTGCCCCGAGTGCGGAGTCCCCGTCCGCAAGCCGGCCGGGGAGCGGATCGTCGCGCTCCTCACCGGGGGCGGGGTGCGCACCCTGCGCCTGCACTCGACGGTCTAGGCTCGGCGTCATGTTCTGGCCGATGCTCGCGATTGCCGTGGGGTTCCTGGGTCTTGCCGTGCTCGGCGTGCTCGCCGTCCGCGTTTTTCTGGCGGCCGAGCGGCTGGGCAGGCAGGTCACGGACTCCGCGCGCCGGATCAATCGCGCCGCCGACGACCTGGAGCGGGCGACCGTGGCGGCGGCACGATCCGCGGATCCGGTATGAGCCGGCTTCTGCGGATCCGGTACGGGCCGGCTTCTGCGGATCCGGTACGGGCCGGCTTCTGCGGATCCGGTACGGGCCGGCTTCTATGGATTCGGTATGAGTCGCCTTAGGGATGCGCAATGAGTCACTTCAGCCTGTCACCTTCGCGCTGAGGACAGGTACGCTGCTGATCGCGGCCCGGATAACGAGGCGCGAGCCGCGAACCGGGAGTACGCACAGGGATTGCCCCGCGTTCACCCCTGAGCGTTACGATCGCTGCACGACAGCCGGACATTTGTCCGACCGATCGGACAGCACCCCCGCCCATGCCGCCTCGGTGAGAAGGTAAAGACTTATGTTCGGAAGGCTCGGAGCTCCCGAGATCATTCTCATCCTCGTCGTCATCATCCTGCTGTTCGGCGCGAAGAAGCTTCCGGACATGGCGCGTTCCCTCGGTAAGTCCGCGCGCATCCTCAAGAGCGAGGCGAAGGCGATGAAGTCGGAGGGCCAGGAGTCCACTCCCGCGGGCCCGCCGAACACCGACGAGCAGCCCCCGGCTCAGCGCACGATCCAGGCCGCGCCCGGCGACGTGACCAGCTCCCGTCCGGTCAGCGAGCCCACGGACACGACCAAGCGCTGACGCAGGGCCGGTGACTTCCGGCCCGCCGCACGAGATGGGAACGTGGGTTGCTCAAGCCTGCCCGCAACAAGGAGAAGGATCCCGAGGGGCGGATGCCCCTCGCGGAGCACCTTCGTGAGCTCAGAAACCGGCTCGCGAAGGCGATGCTGGCCATCGTCGTGGTCACGGCCGTCGCAGCCTTCTACTACAACGACATCATCAACTTCTTCACCAAGCCGGTCCTGGAATCCGTCGGGTGCCCGAAGACCTTCGCCGAGGTGGCGAAGATGCCCGAGGGCAAGCAGTGCGCGCAGATCACGATCAACGGTCTGCTCGCCCCCTTCACCCTGGCGCTGAAGGTCTCCTTGATGGCGGGCGTCGCGCTCGCCTCGCCGGTCTGGCTCTACCAGCTCTGGGCGTTCGTCGCGCCGGGCCTGCACAGGAGCGAGAAGAAGTACGCGTACGCGTTCGTCGGGACGGGTGTTCCGCTCTTCATGGGTGGCGCCTTCTTCGCCTACAAGGTGCTGCCGACCACCGCCAAGGTACTGATGGAGTTCACGCCGAACGGCGTCAGCAATCTGCTGCCGCTGGACGATCTCCTCGACCTCGTCACGCGCATGGTGGTCGTCTTCGGCCTCTCCTTCGAGCTTCCGCTGCTGCTGGTCATGCTCAACCTCACTGGGATCCTCACCGGCAAGCGCATGCTCGGCTGGTGGCGCGGCATGATCATGGGCATCACGGTCTTCGCGGCCCTCGCCACGCCCAGCACCGACCCGCTGACCATGCTGGCGCTCGCCGGCCCCATCTGGATCCTGTACTTCGGAGCGGTCGCCTTCTCGCTCGTCAACGACCGGCGCAAGCGCCGGCGTGAGGCCGAGGGGCCGGACGACGACGAGGCCTCCGAGCTGGACCTCACCCCCGAGGACATCGGTGAGATCGAGACCGTGTCGGCGAACCGGGCGTTGCCGGAGCAGTCGGTCACGGACCGGGTCAACGGTTATGACGACGTGACCTGACGGAGCCCGTGGATCTCGTAGGGTCAGGGCCGTGACCAGCGAGATCACCCTCTTCGTCAACCCCACCGCGGGACGCGGCCGGGGCGCCCACGCGGCGCAGCCGGCCGCTTCGGCTTTGCGGGCGGCGGGATTCTCCGTCCGTACGATCCTCGGGGAGAACGCCGAGGACGCTCTGGCCCGCGCGCGCGAAGCCGTCGCGGGTGGAACGGGCGCCTTGGTGGCCGTCGGCGGGGACGGCATGGCGCATCTGGCCCTTCAGGCCGTCGGCGGCACGCGCACCCCGCTCGGCCTGGTCGCCGTCGGCACCGGGAACGACTTCGCGCGGGCCCTGGGGCTCCCGGTGCGCGACCCGGCGGCCGCGGGGCGGGTGATCGCGGAGGCTCTGAAGGGGGCGCGGCTGCGTGACGTCGATCTGGGGCGTGTCGACGGAACCTGGTTCGGCACCGTCCTCGCCTCCGGCTTCGACTCCCGGGTCAACGACCGCGGCAACCGTATGCGCTGGCCCACCGGCCGCTTCAAGTACGACCTGGCGATGCTCGCCGAACTGGCCGCCTTCACGCCCGTCCCGTACCGGATGACGCTCGACGACGGAGCGGTCCGGGAGATCGAGGCGACCCTCGTGGCAGTCGGCAACGGGTCGTCGTACGGCGGCGGCATGAAGATCTGCGCGGACGCCGACCTCGACGACGGGCTGTTCGACATCACGGTCGTCGGGGACTGCAGCCGTACGACGCTGCTCAAGGTGTTCCCCAAGGTGTACAAGGGCACCCACCTCGACCATCCCAAGGTCACCGTGCACCGGGCCGCGAAGGTCGAACTCGTCGCTCAGGGCATCACGGGGTACGCGGACGGTGAGCCGCTGGGCCCGCTGCCGCTCACGGCGGAGTGCATACCCGGGGCGGCGCGGGTCGCTGTGCCCTGAGCTGCGTGAACCCTGGGTTTCACAGGCTTGGATCCGGATATTGATCGTCCTGTTGTCAGTGGCTCCCGGTAGTCTCGAAAGCACGATGACAGAGGACCTCTCACCGGCCGAGCGGTACGCGGCAGCTCGTCAGCGCGCTGCCGAGCAGGCCACCGCGCTCGCCCCCTTCCGCGAGATGTACGACTTCGGCCTCGACCCCTTCCAGATCGAGGCCTGTCAGGCACTCGAGGCGGGCAAGGGGGTGCTGGTGGCCGCGCCCACCGGCTCGGGCAAGACGATCGTCGGCGAGTTCGCCGTCCACCTCGCCCTCCAGCAGGGCAAGAAATGCTTCTACACCACCCCCATCAAGGCGCTCTCCAACCAGAAGTACGCCGATCTGGCCCGCCGTTACGGCGCGGACAAGGTCGGCCTCCTCACCGGCGACAACAGCGTCAACTCCGACGCCCCGGTGGTCGTGATGACCACCGAGGTCCTGCGGAACATGCTGTACGCGGGTTCCCAGACCCTCCTGGGTCTCGGCTATGTGGTCATGGACGAGGTGCACTACCTCTCCGACCGTTTCCGCGGCGCCGTCTGGGAGGAAGTGATCATCCATCTCCCCGAGTCGGTGACCCTGGTGTCACTTTCGGCGACCGTGTCGAACGCGGAGGAGTTCGGCGACTGGCTGGACACGGTGCGCGGCGACACCCAGGTGATCGTGTCCGAGCACCGGCCCGTGCCGCTGTTCCAGCATGTGCTGGCCGGACGCCGGATGTACGACCTGTTCGAGGAGGGCGAGGGCCACAAGAAGGCCGTCAACCCCGACCTCACGCGGCTGGCCCGCATGGAGGCCAGCCGCCCGTCGTACCAGGACCGCAAACGCGGCCGCGCCATGCGCGAGGCCGACCGCGAGCGTGAGCGCCGGCAGCGGTCGCGGGTGTGGACGCCGGGCCGGCCCGAGGTGATCGAGCGGCTGGACGCCGAAGGGCTGCTGCCCGCCATCACGTTCATCTTCAGCCGCGCCGCCTGCGAGGCCGCCGTCCAGCAGTGCCTGTACGCGGGCCTCAGGCTGAACGACGAGGCCGCGCGCGACAAGGTGCGCGCCCTCGTGGAGGAGCGCACGGCATCCATCCCGACCGAGGATCTGCACGTCCTCGGCTACTACGAGTGGCTGGAGGGACTGGAGCGCGGCATCGCGGCCCATCACGCGGGCATGCTGCCGACGTTCAAGGAGGTCGTCGAGGAGCTCTTCGTACGCGGCCTGGTCAAGGCCGTGTTCGCCACCGAGACCCTGGCGCTCGGCATCAACATGCCCGCCCGCTCGGTGGTGTTGGAGAAGCTCGTCAAGTGGAACGGCGAGCAGCACGCCGACATCACCCCCGGCGAGTACACCCAGTTGACGGGCCGGGCGGGTCGCCGTGGGATCGATGTCGAGGGCCACGCGGTCGTGTTGTGGCAGCGCGGCTTCAGCCCCGAGCACCTGGCAGGCCTCGCTGGCACCCGTACGTACCCGCTGCGCTCCAGCTTCAAGCCGTCGTACAACATGGCGGTGAACCTGGTCGACCAGTTCGGCCGGCACCGCTCACGCGAGCTGCTCGAGACGTCCTTCGCGCAGTTCCAGGCCGACAAGTCGGTCGTCGGGATCTCCCGGCAGGTGCAGCGCAACGAGGAGGGGCTCGAGGGCTACAAGGAGTCCATGACCTGCCACCTCGGGGACTTCGAGGAGTACGCGCGGCTGCGCCGCGAACTCAAGGACCGCGAGACCGAGCTGGCCAAGCAGGGCGCGGCGCAGCGGCGGGCCGAAGCGGCGGTGGCGCTGGAGAAGCTCAAGCCGGGCGATGTCATCCACGTCCCGACCGGCAAGTACGCCGGACTGGCGCTCGTGCTCGACCCGGGCCTGCCCGCGGGCCGCTCCAACGGCCATCGTGGCTTCGAGCAGCACGACGGCCCGCGGCCGCTGGTGCTGACCGCCGAGCGCCAGGTGAAGCGGCTCGCCTCGATGGACTTCCCGGTGCCGGTCGAGGCGCTGGAGCGGATGCGGATCCCCAAGTCCTTCAATCCGCGCTCGCCGCAGTCCCGTCGGGATCTCGCCTCCGCGCTGCGGACGAAGGCCGGGCACATCGTCCCGGACCGGCATCGCAAGGGCCGTTCCGCGGCCGCCGACGACCGTGAGATCGCCCGGCTGCGGGCGGAGTTGCGCGCGCACCCCTGCCACGGGTGCAACGACCGGGAGGACCACGCCCGTTGGGCCGAGCGCTACTACCGGCTGATGCGTGACACCTCGCAGCTGGAGCGGCGCATCGAGGGCCGTACGAACACGATCGCCCGCACCTTCGACCGGATCGTCGCGCTCCTGACCGAGCTGGACTATCTGCGCGGCGACGAGGTCACCGCGCACGGCAAGCGGCTCGCCCGTCTCTACGGCGAACTCGACCTGCTGGCCAGCGAGTGCCTGCGTGCCGGGGTCTGGGAAGGCCTCGATCCGGCCGAACTCGCCGCGTGCGTCTCGGCGTTGGTGTACGAGTCGCGGGTCGGTGACGACGCGATGGCGCCCAAGCTGCCGTCCGGCAAGGCCAAGGCGGCGCTGGGCGAGATGGTCCGGATCTGGGGGCGCCTCGACGCCCTGGAGGAAGACTTCCGGATCACCCAGACGGAGGGTGTCGGACAGCGCGAGCCGGACCTCGGCTTCGCCTGGGCCGCGTACATGTGGGCCTCCGGCAAGGGCCTGGACGAGGTGCTGCGCGAGGCGGAGATGCCGGCCGGTGACTTCGTCCGCTGGTGCAAGCAGGTCATCGACGTGCTGGGCCAGATCTCCGCCGCCGCACCCGTCAGGGGCGAGGGCTCCACGGTCGCGAAGAACGCCCGCAAGGCGGTCGACGAACTGCTGCGCGGGGTGGTCGCCTACTCGTCGGTGGGCTGAGCCGGCGCCGCGCCCGCTTCGCCGCCCCTTACCTTTCCGGAGGGGCGGCGATTCTTCGCGGAGGGGCCGACGAAGCGGGGCGCGGGTGCTAGGCCGCCACCCGCGCCGCGTCCCGCTTCGCGACTTCTTCGCGGACGATCGGGATCACGTGCCGGCCGAAGTCGATCGCGTCGTCGAGGAGGTCGTAGCCGCGGGCCGAGAGGATGTCGACTCCGAGGTCGTAGTAGTCGAGGAGGGCCTCGGCCACCGTCTCGGGGGTGCCGACCAGTGCCGTGGAGTTGCCGGCGCCGCCCGTCTCCGCCGCCGTCGGGGTCCACAGGGCGCGGTCGTGGCGGTCGCCCCGGGCGGCCACCGCCAGCAGCCGCTGGGAGCCCGAGTTCTCCGGATTCTTCAGCGGATGGCGGCGGCTGAGCGGAGCCCCGGCCGTGCGCGCCTTGATCCGGGCCAGCGTCCGGTGCGCCTTCTCCCAGGCCAGTTCCTCCGTCGGCGCGATGATCGGGCGGAACGCGACCTGGATCCTTGGGATGTCCGTGCGGCCCGCCGCCTTCGCCGCGGCCTTCACCGACTCGATCTGCTCGGCGGTCTGCGCCAGCGGCTCGCCCCACAGGCAGTAGATGTCCGCCTCGGCGCCCCCGGCCGCGTACGCGGCGGCCGATGAGCCGCCGAAGGAGACGGGCGGATGCGGCTGCTGGACGGGAAAGGTGTCGCTGACGAAGTCGTGGAAGCGGTAGTGCGTGCCCTCGTGGTCGAACGGCTCGTGCGTCGTCCACGCCTTCTTGATGATCTGGATGGCTTCCCGGGTGCGCGCGTACCGTTCGTCCTTGGTCAGGAAGTCGCCCTCGCGCTGCTGCTCGTGGTCGTTGCCGCCGGTGATGAAGTGGACGGCCAGCCGGCCGTCGCTGATGCGGTCGAGGGTCGCGAAGGTCTTGGCCGCGAACGTCGGGTACGAGACGTTCGGGCGGTGCGCCACCAGGATCTGGATCTTCTCCGTGCGGGCCGCGATGTAGGCGGCCGCGGGCGACGGATCGGGGGAGCCGGACCCGTACGCGAACAGGATCCGGTCCCAGCCGTACTCCTCGTGGGCGCGGGCCAGCCTGAGCGTGTACTCCTTGTCGAAGGACGGCCCGGAGCGGGCGGTCACTTCGGAGCCTTCGTTGGTTGCGGCGATGCCGAGGAACTCTACGGGCATGGTGGTGCGGCCTCGATTCGGTGCTGCGGTGCGCTGACGGTGGCGGAGGGCGTCGTCAGGCGCGACACGCCGCCGACCACACTCGACAGAAGTCGATGTGGTCGCGGGTGACCAGCAGCAGCCGGGGTCGCATGGGCTCAGTTGAACAGGCGGGTACGTGTCGCGTCAACGGCGCGTGTGAACGGCGTGTGTCAACGGTCCAGGTACGCCCGCCAGCCCCCGTACTCCGTGATGTCCGCCGCGTCCGTGAGCGCGTCCGGCTCGCACAGGAAGCCCGGGACGCGGCTGCCGTCGGCCAGTTCGACCTGGCCGAGCGTCATCGGGCGGGGGAGTGAGGCGAGCAGCCGGCCGAGGCCTTCGGCGGGCAGCCGCCAGACCTCCGTCTCGATCGCGGCGCCGCCCTGACGCACGTGCACGAGGCCCGGCTTGGGCGGGGTGGTCGGCAGGGCGTGCAGCCGGTAGGCGGGTGCGGTGGTGGTCGTACGCTCCCGTCGCGCGCCCAGGGCCAGGAGCTGCGGGTTGAGCGGCTGGCCCGACAGATGCGCGCCGATCACCGCCACGCTCAGCTGTGGCTGAAGCAGGGCGGCGATCCGGGCGAGCCGCCCGTCGGTGAACGCCGGGCCGATCAGCATCACCCCGAAGGGCAGTTGGGCGGGCGTGAGACCGGCGGGGGCGGCGACCGCGGCCAGGTCGAAGAGGTTCGTGGAGTTGGTGAAGCGCCCGAGGCGGGCGTTGGCGCCCAGCGGGTCGGCGGCGACCTCGGCGAGTGTGGGGTGACCGGGGGTGGTGGGCAGCAGCAGGGCGTCGGCATCACCGAGTTCGGCGAGCGCCCGGGTGCGCAGGGTGGCCAGACGTTCCTGGTCGGCGAAGAGCCGGTGGGCCGGGATGTCCCGGGCGCGGGTGATGATGCCGGCGACGGTGGGGTCGAGCCCCGCACCGCCCTCGCTGATCAACTTGTCGACAAAGCTCCCCACCGCGGTGTAGCGCTCGGCCACGAACGCACCCTCGTAGAGCATCGCCGCGGCCTCGGTGAACGGGCTGAGATCGATCGTGCGGACCGAGACGCCCGCCGCCACGAGGTGCTCCACCGCGGCCTCGTACGCCTCGCCCCAGCCCTCGTCCAGCTCGCCGAGCTGCGGCAGCGGCGGGACCGCGACGCGCCACGGGCCGGGGGCGCGCTGGGGGAGCGGAGGGAGGTCCCGGCCGGGCGGCGACGCCAGGTGCGCGAGGGCCTGCTCGGCCTCCGGGAGCGTACGGGCGAAGACGGTGACGCAGTCGAGGGAGGCGCAGGCGGGGACGGTGCCCGTCGTGGGGACGAGGCCGCGGGTGGGCTTGAGGCCGACGATGCCGTTGAAGGCGGCGGGGACACGGCCGGAGCCCGCGGTGTCCGTACCGAGGGCGAAGTCCACGATGCCCAGGGCCACGGCCACGGCCGAGCCCGCGCTGGAGCCGCCGCTGATCCTCGCCGGGTCGTACGCGCCGCGCACCGCCCCGTACGGGGAACGGGTGCCGACCAGGCCGGTGGCGAACTGGTCCAGGTTCGTCGTGCCGAGCACGATCGCGCCGGCCGCCCGGAGCCGGGCGACGGCCGGGGCGTCGGCCTCGGGCAGGTAGGCGTACGCGGGGCAGCCCGCGGTGGTCGCCAGGCCGTGGACGTCGATGTTGCCCTTGACGGCGAACAGGCGTCCGGCGAGCGGGAGCCGCTGACCCGCCGCGACGCGCTCGTCGGTCACCGCCGCCTCGGCCTCGACGTCCGCCCGGGATCGGAGATCGATCCAGATCTCCGGACGGTCGACGGCCGCCACACGGGCGTACGCGGCACGGACACGGGACAGAGTGGACATGCGTGCTCCTCGAAGTTCAGCTCGTGGCCGGTGCGAGCACGACCAGCGCCGTGCCCGCCGCCACCTGATCGCCCGGCCTGGCCAGGATCTCCGTCACCACACCGGCCATCGGCGCGGGCACCCTGGACTCCATCTTCATCGCCTCCAGGGTGAGCAGCGGCTGGCCGGCCGTCACCGCGTCGCCCGGTCCCACGTTCAGCTGCCAGACCGACGCGGCGAACTCGGCCTCCACCAGAGCGCCGCCCACCGGAACGGTCACCTCGGCCGGCGGGGCCTCGGGCGCCGTCGCCGCCTCGGCCCGCGCGAACTCGCCCGCCGCCTCCCACGCGTCCCGCTCCGCCGCGAAGGCCGCGCCCTGGCGGGCCCGGAAGGCGGCGATGGAGCCGGCGTTCGCGGCGAGGAAGGACTCGTACCCGGCCAGCGAGAACTCGCCCTCCTCGACGCGCGGCACGAAGCGGCCCGAGGCGATGTCGGCGCGCAGGTCGAGGAGTTCGTCGGGCCCGACGGCGTACCACTTGATCCGGTCGAAGAAGCGCAGCAGCCACGGCGAGCCCGGTTCGAACGCGCCGCGCTGCTGCCAGCCCGACCAGACCTGGGTCGTGCGGCCCACGAACTGGTAGCCGCCGGGGCCCTCCATCCCGTAGACGCACAGGTACGCGCCGCCGATGCCGACCGAGTTCTCGGCGGTCCAGGTGCGCGCCGGGTTGTACTTGGTGGTGACCAGGCGGTGGCGCGGGTCGAGCGGTGTGGCCACCGGCGCTCCCAAGTACACGTCGCCCAGGCCGAGTACGAGGTACTCCGCGTCGAAGACCGTGTCGTACACGTCCGCCACCGACTCCAGGCCGTTGACGCGGCGGATGAACTCGATGTTCCACGGGCACCAGGGCGCGTCGTCGCGCACGCCCGCCATGTAGCGCTCGATCGCCTCGCGGGTGGCCGGGTCGTCCCAGGAGAGGGGGAGGTGGACCGTGCGGGACGGGACGACGAGCTGGTCGGTGGGCGGGAGCGCGCTCACCGTCTCCCGTACGACCGCGAGGAGTTCGCGTAGCGGCAGGCGGCGCGGGTCCGTCCGGATCTGGAGCGAGCGAATGCCCGGGGTGAGGTCCGTGACGCCGTCCAGCCCGGCTTCGGCCACCGCTTCCATCAGCGCGTGCACCCGCATGCGCAGGGCCAGGTCGAGCTGCATCGGGCCGAATTCGACCAGCAGGTTGTCGTCGCCGCTGCGCCGGTAGGTCACGTCGCCGTCCCGTGCGAGCACCCCGCCGTCCACGATCGCGGGCCGCGTCGAGCCGTCCTCGGCCAGCGGTGTGAAGCGGACCGTGTCGCCGGGGCGCAGCTGCCCGAGCTTCCAGCGCTCCGCCGTGGCGACCGTCGCCGGGCAGACGAAACCGCCGAGCGAGGGCCCGTCCGGGCCGAGCAGTACCGGCATGTCGCCCGTGTAGTCGACGGCACCGACCGAGTACGGGGTGTCGTGGATGTTGGACGGGTGCAGCCCCGCCTCTCCGCCGTCCGAGCGCGCCCAGCGGGGCTTGGGTCCGACCAGTCGTACGCCCGTCCGGGCCGAGTTGAAGTGGACCTTCCAGCCGGCCGCGTAGAAGTCGCGGATGTCGTCCTCGGTGAAGAACTCCGGTGCGGCGTGCGGTCCTTCCAGGGCGCCGACGTGCCACTCCGTAGCGAACACCGGCCGGTCCCCGGCGGGCACGGGAGCGCCCCGGTCCGTGACCGACCCGCCGTGCAGCACGTCCCCCGTGCGCAGCGCCCGCCCGCCGTGCCCGCCGAACCGGCCCAGTGTGAAGGTGGCCGCGCTGCCGAGGAACGCGGGGACGTCCAGGCCGCCCGCGAACAGCACATAGGTCCGCAGGCCGGGCTCGGCGGGGGCGCCGACCTCCAGGAGGGCCCCGGCGGGCACCGTCACCGGCTCCCACTGGGCGACCGGCGTTCCGTCCACGGTGACCGGTGCCGGGGCGCCCGTGACGCACACCGTCGTGGCGTGGGTGAAGCGCAGCGCCGGTCCCCGCAGGGTGCACTCCAGACCCGGCGCTCCCTCCTCGTTCCCGAGCGCCCGGTTGCCGAGCCGGAAGGAGCGGTCGTCCATCGGGCCGCACGGCGGCACGCCCACCTGCCAGTAGCCGGTGCGGCCCGGCCAGTCCTGGACGGTGGTGAGCGTGCCGGCCGCGACCACCTCGACGCGCGGAGTGGGGTCGGTGATCTTGGCCAGTGTCGCCGTCGTGTGGGTGGCGGTGCGCAAGCCGTGGTCGGCGAGCGCCGCCCGGACGAGCCCCAGATTCGTCTCGATGCCGTCGACCCGCGTCCGGGCCAGCGCCTCGTCGAGGCGGGCCAGCGCGTGCGCCCGGTCGGACCCGTACGCCACGACCTTGGCGAGCATGGGGTCGTACGACGTCGTGACCTCCGTCCCCGTCTCCACCCAGCCGTCCACCCGTACGCCCTGCGGGAACTCCACCCGCGTCAGCAGGCCCGCGCTGGGCCGGTGCTCGCGGGAGGGGTCCTCCGCGTACACCCGGGCCTCCACGGCGTGGCCGCGGGGCGGCCCCGGATCGCGTACGACGTCGGCGTCGCCGCCCGCGAGCCGCAGCATCCAGGCGACCAGGTCGACCCCGTAGATCTCCTCGGTGACCGGATGCTCCACCTGGAGACGGGTGTTGACCTCGAGGAAGTACGCCTCCTCGCGGGCGGCGTCGTACACGAACTCGACGGTTCCGGCGGAGCGGTAGCCGACCGCGGCGCACAAGTCCCGTGCCGCCGAGGCGAGGTGGTCGCGCACGTGTGAGGGGAGTCCCGGCGCGGGGGCCTCCTCGACCACCTTCTGGTTGCGGCGTTGGAGCGAGCAGTCCCGGTCGCCGAGGGTGACGACCCGGCCCCGGCCGTCGCCGAAGACCTGTACCTCGACATGGCGGGCGTGCTCGACCAGGCGTTCCAGGAAGATCCCCGCCGAGGAGAACGAGGCCGCGGTGACGCGCCGCACCCGCTCCCACGACTCGGCCAGTTCGGCGGCGGAACGGCAGGCCGACATGCCGATGCCGCCCCCGCCGCCGGTGGCCTTGAGCATGACGGGATAGCCGATGCGGGAGGCCGCGTCGAGCGCTTCGTCGAGCGAGGCGAGCAGCCCCGTGCCGGGTGCGAGCGGCACCCCGGCCGCCTCGGCCGCGGCCCGCGCCGTGTGCTTCGCGCCGAAGAGTTCCAGCTGCTCGGGCGTCGGTCCGACGAACACGATCCCGGCGTCCTCGCAGCGGCGCGCGAACGCCGCGTCCTCGGAGAGGAAGCCGTAGCCGGGGTGGATCGCGCCGGCGCCGGTGTCCTTGGCGGCCTTCAGTACGAGATCCGCGTCGAGGTACGACTCCTTCGCGGGCGCGGGGCCCAGGCGTACGGCCTCGTCGGCGAGCCGGACATGGGGCGCCGAGCGGTCCGGGTCGGAGTACACCGCGACGGTGCGCAGGCCGAGTTCACGCGCCGTGCGGATGACGCGGACGGCTATCTCGCCCCGGTTGGCGACGAGCAGGGTGTCGAAGGTCATGACGCGTCCCCCTGGACCTGGACGGCGGCCCCGATCGTCATCCGCACCGCCGTCGGCTCGAAGCCGTTGCAGGGGTTGTTGATCTGCGGGCAGTTGGAGACCAGCACGAGCACGTCGCGCTCGGCGCGCAGGGTCAGGGCCAGACCCGGGGCGGAGATGCCGTCGACGATGCCCAGCGTGCCGTCCTTCTCGACCGGCACGTTCATGTACCAGTTGATGTTCGAGACGAGATCGCGCTTGCCGAGGCCGTACTTGGCGCCCTCCGCGAGGAAGTTGTCCACGCACGCGTGCTGCGACCAGGTGTGGTGGCCGTACCGCAGTGTGTTCGACTCTTTGGAGCAGGCGCCGCCGACCGTGTCGTGGCGCCCCACCTCGTCCGCGACGACCGTCATCAGCGGGGTGTGCTCGTTGGACAGGAGCACACTGCCGGTGGTGAGGAAGACGCTGCCCTGGGCGTGGATCGTGTCGGGCGCGCTGTAGCGGACCGCGGTGTCGTGGGCGTCGTACACGAGGAAGTCCACGGCCTGGTTGCCGTGCAGGTCGGTGAGGGTGAGCGTCTCGCCCGCGCGGACGACGGCGGACCAGGCGGCCCGGGCGGGAACGACGGTCTCCGTGACGGCTGTCCGGGTCATGCGAGCCCCCTCGCGGCAAGGAATTCGGCGGTGTTCAGCAACGCGCGGCGGCCTTCGGGGGTCGCCTCCCACAGCGGGTCGCCGGGGCGGGTGGCGTCCGCGCGCCAGGCGAGCACCTCCAGCGGGGTGCTGACGTAGTCCGTACGCGGATCGGCGGGGTGCGGCACGTTCGCGATCAGCACCGTGAGGTCCTGCTCGGCGCGCAGGGTCACGCTGCCGCCGGGGCCGGCGGAGCCGGTGAAGTCGAGGGTGCCGTCGTCACGTACCTCCACGCCCTGGAAGAAGGAGAGCGAGGGCGGCAGGTCGCGCGGCTCCAGACCGTTCTTGGCCGCGGCCAGTTTGAACAGCTCGCGCCCCGCCGGGGAGGCGGACTGCGGGGTGCCGTCCCCGTACCGCTCCGTGTTGCGTACGAGCGTGGAGGTGCCGCACAGCGCGTCGTGCCGTCCCGAGGTGTCGGCGACCACCGAGGCGAGGACCCGGCCCTGGTCGGACAGGAGCAGCCGGTCCTCGCCGAGGTAGGCGTTCCACTGCACCTTGACCGTGTCGGCTACGTTCAGCCGCTCCCACGGACGGTCGGCGACGTACAGGAGGAGATGCGCACAGGCGTCGCCCCGCAGGTCGGTCAGGCGCAGCTCGGTGCCGCGGGCCAGCACCCGGTGCGTGTAGTTGCCGCCCGCGACCGTCTCCGCCCACACCAGGTGGCCCGCCGCGCAGGGCGGCGCGGGCCAGGCGCTCGCCGGTACGACGGGCATGGCCTCGGTCCGGGCGCCCTCCTGCGCCCGGGCGTGGGCGCGTGCCCCGTAGGTGGTCGCTGTCGCCATCGCGGACCTCCGCTGTTCGGCTCTTCGGGTGATTTCTGTCGCCCGACAGAAATTAGGGGCGGGTCGGGTCGGTGCCGTTGCCCTCGCATTGCCGGTCGGTTACCGATCCCTCACGGAAACCGTCCGGAGAGCGTCCGGCATCGCCCGAAGATCGCGTGGCGGTGCCGTGTGCGAGGATCGAACGCATGGGGACCAGTGGACGGCGGGTGGGCAGACCGCGCGCCGCGCAGCGGCCGGACAGCGGTCTGTCGCCGCGCGACGAACTCCTCACGGCCGCCGCCGAGTTGTTCACGACCCGTGGCTACGCCGCCACGACCACCCGTGCCGTCGCCGAGCGGGCCGGCATGCGGCAGGCGTCCATGTACCACTACGTCTCCGGCAAGGAGGAATTGCTCGCCGCGCTCCTGGAGTCCACGGTCACGCCCTCGCTCGCCCTGGCCCGGCACCTGCTCGCCGAGGACGCCGCCCCGGCCGAGAGCCGGCTGTGGGAGCTGTGCCGCACGGACGTGGAACTGCTCTGCGGCGGCCCGCACAACCTCGGCGGCCTGTACCTGCTGCCCGAGGTGCACACCGAACGCTTCGCCGGTTTCCATGCCGTACGGGCCGAACTGAAGGACACCTACCGGCAGTTGCTGGCCGCGACGGCCGTGGGCGGCGCACTCGCCAAGAGTGAGCTGGATCTGCGTACGGATCTGGTCTTCGGGCTGATCGAAGGTGTCATCCTCGTTCACCGCTCCGATCCGGAGCGCCCGGTCTCGGCTTTCGCCGAGGCGACCGCGGACGCCGCGCTGCGCATCGTCGGCGTCTGACGGACGTCCCGCCCCGGTGCCGGAAGCCGGGGGTCACCCCCGTGGGCGACAGTTTTCGCATGCCTGTGCCTCGTGACGCAGTGTGTGCGAATGGAGGCGCAGCGTGCAAATGGGGCCGAGCGTACTCCTGGCGCAGGAGTCATTTCAGGTGCTTGCTGAATATGACATAGCGATGATCCGGTCGGACTAAGCTCGCCCGCAGCGCACCAGGTTGAGATGAATTCGTGCGCCTGTTCCCAAAAATACCGAAGATCCAGATCCGTACCCCACGTACCTCAGCACAACACCCCCCAACCCCAGCCGATTTGTCTCAGAGGGCATACATGGTGAGTGTTCAATCGCCTCCCGGTGGCCGTGAACTTCCCTACGCGCGCGTGCTGTTGCTGCCGGCCATACTGATGGCCGCGGCGACCGGGGCCGCCGTCGCCTTGGTGGCGGAGCCGGCCCGGATCGCCGTCGGCTGGTGCGGAGCCGTCGCGACGCTCCTCGTCATCGCCGCCGCGGCCGAAGCGGTACGCCGCGGCCGCACCGTCCGTGAGCTGCGCGCCGAGGTCGCGCGCCGGACCGCCGACCTGGAAGAACGCGTCGCCGCCCACGACGCGGAGTTCGTGCGCCTGGGTCAGGAAATCCTGCCCGCGGCACTGGAGTTGGTGCGGGTCGGCGAGTCCCCGTCGGAGGTGATCCGCAAAACCGTCGACGCGGAGCCCGAGTGGCGCGACCTTCCCCCACCGCAGCGCAGTCTGCTGACCACCGTCGTCAGGGTCGTGGACCGCCAGTTCGCCCTGCGCGACTCCTCGCAGCGCACCTTCGTCAACATCGCCCGTCGCGTCCAGGCGATCGTCCACCAGCAGAACAAGGAACTGCGGGAGATGGAGGAGGACCACGGCCGTAACCCCGAGGTCTTCGACGACCTGCTCCGCATCGACCACGGCACCGCGCTGATCGGCCGTCTCGCCGACTCCATCGCCGTCCTCGGCGGCGGCCGGCCCGGCCGCCAGTGGCCCCTGCCCGTACCGCTGTACAGCGTGCTGCGCGGCGCGATGTCCCGCATCCTGGAGTACCGCCGCGTCGAACTGCACTCCATCGCCAAGGTCAATGTCGCCGGCGTCTCCGTGGAACCGCTCATCCACGCCGCGGCCGAACTCCTCGACAACGCCACCCGCTACTCGCCGCCGCAGACCAAGGTGCACGTCACCGCGATCGAGGTGCAGACCGGCGTCGCCATCGAGATCGAGGACGCCGGCGTCAGCCTCAGCGAGGAGGCCCTCGCCCGCACCGAGGGCATGATCGAGCGCGCCAAGATGAGCATGGACCTCCAGGACATCGGCGAGACCCCGCGTCTGGGCATGGCCGTCGTCGGCCGCCTCTCGACGATGTACAACATGCAGATCTCGCTGCGGCAGTCCGCGTACGGCGGCGTCCGCGCCGTCCTCGTCGTGCCGCGCGACATGCTCACCGACGACCCCGCCCCCGGCTTCGCCCACGGCATCGGCGCCGCCTCCGCACCGATCATGGACACCGACGCGGTCGAGGCACCCGACCGCAAGGCCAAGAAGCGCCGCCCCACCACCGGACCCCGGATCCCGAGCCAGTACGCGGACATGGAGGACGACGTCCCCGAGGTCACCGAGTGGACGGCCAACGGACTGCCGCAGCGGCGCCGCCGCGTGCAGATGTCGCTCACCGAGCGATACGCCGAGCAGGCGCGGATCGAGGCCGAGGCGAAGGCCACCGGGGTCAACATCTGGGAACCCGAGCCCGCCCCGGAGGAGCCGAAGGAGCCCGAGCCCGAACCCGGACTGTGGGTCGAGGCGTTCATGAACGGTCTCAAGGGCGACCCGGATCCGACCGCTTTCACCAAGAACCCGGCCCTTGCGGAGGCCGATGACGAGGGGGACCTCAAGTGATCCAGCAGCGAGCCAACTTCGACTGGATGCTCAAGGAACTCGCCGACGGGGTACCCGGCGTCCACCAGATCGTGGTGCTCTCGGCCGATGGACTGCGCATCGCGCGCTACGGCGGTGACCCGGACGCCGCCGACCGCGTCGCCGCGGCCTGCGCCGGACTGCAGAGCCTGGCCGGTGCCGTCGCCACCGAGATCCCGCACAGCGACGGCAAGATGCGCATGGTCATCATCGAGATGGACGGCGCCTACTTCTACATGATGGCGGCAGGGCCCAACGCCTACCTCGCGGTGCTCTCCGACGTGACGGCGGAGGCCGGGCTGATGAGCAACCGCATGCGCGACCTCGTCGTGCGCATCGGCGCCCACCTGACCAGCCCGCCGCGGCGCAACGGGCAGACCGTATGACTCCTCCGCAACGCCGACGGCGCTCCCCCGAGCCACAGCCTCCGCCCCGGCCCCCTCAGCCGAACGACGGGAACGACGGGAAGGACGGCGACGCGAGCAACCCGGAACGGCTGTTCATCCTCACCGGCCTGGCCGACGGGGGCGAACGGGCGGCCCTCGACCTGGTCACGCTGATCGTGGCGGGCGCCGACCCGCCGCCGACCGCCCCGCCGGAGCAGTCGGCGCTCCTGCGGCTCTGCCAGGCCCCCCTGTCCGTGGCCGAGATCTCGGCCTATCTCAGGCTGCCGTTCAGCGTGGTGACCGTCCTGCTCACCGAGCTGCTGGCGGCCGAACTGGTAACGGCACGCGCCCCCATCTCGCGAGAGGCGCTGCCCGACCGTTCCCTCCTCGAAGCGGTGATGCATGGACTTCAAAAGCTCTGACGCCATCAGGGGCCCCCGGACCGAGGACCATCTGCCGCACACGGCCCAGGCCGCCGTGAAGATCGTCATCGTCGGCGGCTTCGGCGTCGGCAAGACGACCATGGTCGGTTCCGTCAGCGAGATCAGGCCGCTGACCACCGAGGAGACCATGACACAGATGGGCATCGGCGTCGACGACAACTACGGCTCGGAGAGCAAGACGGCCACCACCGTCGCGATGGACTTCGGCCGTATCAGCATCACCGAGCAACTGGTGCTGTACCTGTTCGGGACGCCCGGCCAGGAGCGCTTCTGGTTCCTGTGGAACGGCCTGTTCGAAGGCGCCCTCGGCGCGGTCGTCCTGATCGACACCCGCCGCCTCGAGGTCAGCTTCGACGTCATCGGCCGGCTGGAGGAACGCGGGGTGCCCTTCGTCATCGCCGTGAACGACTTCCCGGACGCGCCCCGCTACCCCGTCGAGGATCTGCGCGGCGCACTCGACCTGACCGAGGACATCCCCATCGTGAAGTGCGACGCGCGGCGCCGGGCCTCCAGCCGGGAGGTCCTGATGACGCTGATGCACTTCCTGCACTCGCTGGCCGTGTCCAAGACGTCCGTCTGAACCGGCCACGCCCCCACCCGCCGACTCCGCGGAGTCCTCATCCACTTCAGTCTTCGGAGCGACCATCGTGACGCCTGAACCCCACCCCTCGACCGGCACGGACGACCCGACGTTCGGCCCGCCCCCCGGCTGCCCCGCCCACGACCCCGGCCTCGGCGGGGTGCGCAGGCTGTACGGGCCCGAGGCGGAGGACCTGGGAGACCTGTACGAGAAACTCCGCGCCGAACACGGTGCGGTGGCCCCTGTGCTGCTCCACAACGACGTACCGATGTGGGTCGTGCTGGGCCACACCGAGAACCTGCACATGGTGCGCAGCCCCTCGCAGTACACCCGTGACAGCCGCGTCTGGACCCCCGTCCTGGACGGCACCGCGGGCCCCGACCACCCGCTGATGCCGCACATCGCCTGGCAGCCCATCTGCTCGCACGCGGAGGGCGACGAGCATCTGCGGCTGCGCGGGGCGGTCAGCGGTGCCATCTCGACCATCGACCACCGAGGCATCCGCCGCTACATCAACCGGTCGTCGCAGGCTCTCGTCAACCGGTTCTGCGAGGAGGGCAGAGCCGACCTGGTCGGCCAGTTCGCCGAGCATCTGCCGATGGCGGTGATGTGCGAGATCCTCGGCATGCCCGACGAGTACAACGACCGCATGGTGCAGGCCGCCCGCGACATGCTCAAGGGCACCGAGACCGCGATCGCCAGCAACGCGTACGTCATGGACGCCCTGATGCGGCTCACCGCCCGCCGCCGGGCCCACCCCGAGGGGGACTTCACCAGCCACCTCATCAACCACCCGGCGCAGCTCAGCGACGACGAGGTCGGCCAGCATCTGCGGCTCGTACTGATCGCCGCGTACGAGGCCACCACCAACCTCCTCGCCAACGTGCTGCGCATGGTCCTCACCGACCCGCGCTTCCGTGCCCAGCTCAACGGCGGCCAGATGACGGTGCCCGAGGCGGTCGAGCAGTCCCTGTGGGACGAACCGCCGTTCAGCACCGTTCTCGGCTACTTCGCCAAGCAGGAGACCGAGCTCGGCGGCCAGCTCATCCGCAAGGGCGACGGTCTGCTCCTCGGGATCGCGCCGGGCAACGTCGACCCGCACGTACGCCCGGACCTGTCGGCCAACATGCAGGGCAACCGGTCCCACCTCGCCTTCGGCGGCGGCCCGCACGAGTGCCCGGGCCAGGACGTCGGGCGCGCCATCGCCGACGTCGGCGTCGACGCCCTGCTCATGCGGCTGCCGGACGTCCAGCTCGACTGCGCGGAGGACGAGTTGCGCTGGACGGCGTCCATCTCGTCGCGGCACCTGGTGGAGCTGCCGGTACGGTTCGCGCCGAAGGAACCGCAGGACGTGTCGCAGCGGCCCAGCCTCCGTCCGCTGCCGCAGCCGGTCCCGAGCCGGCCGGTCCGGACGCAGCAGCCGCAGGCCACGACACCGCCCCCGGCGCCCCCGGCCCCGCCCGCCGCCGCGCCGGAACGCGGTCCTGGCGCCTGGCAGCGGTTCCTGCGCTGGTGGCGCGGCTACTGAGCCTTCTTCCTGTACCGGGCGTGCGGGTACCGGGTGTCCGGTCGCCGATCCTCCTGTGCCGGTGGCGTGGCTACCGGACCCAGTCCTCGTACGCCGACCAGGCGGTGAGTACCCGCTCGCTCAGGAACCGGTGCTCGTGCCCCGTGACCGGATCGGTGAACTCCAGGACCCGCGCGAGCAGTTGGAGCGGGCGCCGGAAGTCACCGGCCGGCCCGGGGTCGGTCACCACCGGGTAGAGGGGGTCGCCGAGGATCGGCAGGCCCAACGCGTTCATGTGCACCCGGAGTTGATGGGTCTGGCCGGTGCGGGGGAGGAGCCGGTACCGCCCCCGGCCGTCCCGGTGCTCCGTCAGCTCGATCCGGCTCACCGCGTTGGGCTCCCCGGCGACCTCCCGGGCGGCCAGTAGGCCCCGCTCCTTCAGGATCCGGCTGCGCACGGTACGCGGAAGGGCGACCTCCGGGTCGTACGTGGCGACGGCCTCGTACTCCTTGTGCACGAGCTTGTCGCGGAACAGCGACTGGTACGCGCCGCGCTCCCCGGGCCGTACGGTGAACAGCACAAGGCCGGCCGTGAGCCGGTCGAGCCGGTGCGCGGCCCCGAGCTCCGGGATGCCGAGGTCCCGCCGCAGCCGTGCGAGAACGGTCTCGGCGACATGGCTGCCGCGCGGGGTGGTGGCGAGGAAGTGCGGCTTGTCGGCGACGACGATGTGCTCGTCGCGGTACACCACGTCGAGCGCGAACGGCACGCGCTCCTCGTCGGGCAGTTCGCGGTGGAACCACACGAACATCCCCGGCACATACGCCGTGTCGCGCTCGACGGGCCGCCCGTCCGCCCCGACGATCAGACCGGCGTCGAGCATCCCGTCGACCACTCCGTCCCCGGCCGCGAGCCGGGCCACGAGATGGTCGCGGACGGTGCCCCAGGCCCCGCCCTGCGGCAGCTTCACCCGCACCGGGTCGACCCCCTCGCGCTGGGGGAGGGGAGAGGGCGGGATGCGGGGTTTGCGTCTCATTGCGATCAGCGTACGAGGGGCCACCGACAGCGGAGGTACGGGGGCGCGGGCCAGGGCGCCGGGTCCGGACGGGGCGAGGCGCGGGGTGCGGACGGGGCGAGGCGCGGGGTGCGGAAATCCACTGGGACCGCGGAGCGCACCTTGGCAGGATGCGGATCATGCCCTACCTCACCGGCCCGGTGCTCCCCGCCGGCACCCTCGCCCGCTCCGAGCAGCCCACGATCCCCACCGGCGACGGCCTGGTCCTGCGGCCCTGGACGGCCGAGGACGCGCCCGCTGTCCACGAGGCCTTCCAGGACCCCGTCATGCATCAATGGCACATCCGCGCCGCAGACTCGACGGACGAGGTCGCCGGCTGGATCGAGGAGTGGCGGACGGCCTGGGCGGGAGAACGGAACGTGCAGTGGGCCGTGGCCGACGCGGACACCGACCGGCTGCGAGGACGCGTCGCGCTGCGGGACGTCCTGCTCGGCGACGGGGTGGCCGAGGTCGCGTACTGGACCGTGGCGGGCGCCCGCGGACAGGGCGTCGCCGCGCGTGCCACCTCGGCCCTCGCGTCCTGGGCGCTCGACGAGGTCGGCTTCCACCGCCTGGAGCTGAGCCACGCCACGGCCAACGAGGCCTCCTGCCGTGTCGCCGCCAAGGCCGGCTTCACCCTGGAGGGCACCAGGCGCAGCGCCCTCCTCCACCAGGACGGCTGGCACGACATGCATCTGCACGCGCGCGTACAGGGCGATCCGAGCCAGGGCCCCACGGCCTAGGCCTGCCCTGGGTTCCTAGGCGGTCGCCTCCTGGACCGTCGCCTCCGGCGCGGGAGCCGGGGCCGACGTCCGCCCGCGGTACGCCCGGTAGGCCGCGCCCGCCGCGAGGGTCACCGCCAGGAACAGCACGGTGAACCACTGGAAGTACCAGTGCCCGCCCGCGGGGTCGTACACCTCCGCCCGCGGCCAGGCGAGGTCGACGGTCATGAGGAGGCCGTAGAGGAGGGCGAGCGTGTTGACGGGTACGCCCCAGCGGCCCAGGGAGAAGAGCGGGGCGCCCGTCTCGTCCGTGCCCTCGGTGGTGAACTCGCCGCGCAGCCGCCGTACCAGCAGCGGCCCGGTCACCATCGCGTACGCCAGGTACAGCATCACGATGCAGGTCGTACCGATGGCCAGGAAGGCCTCCGGGGAGGCGAAGTTGAGGAGCAGCAGCGCGGCCGCCAGGACGCCGACCACCAGGGCGGGGGCGCTGGGCATGCCGGTGCGCGGGTTGACCCGGGCCAGGCGCCGGGCGAAGGGGAGCCGGCCGTCGCGGGCCATGGAGAAGAGCATGCGGCAGGCCGCCGTCTGGATGGCGAGGGTCGCCACGGAGATCGCCACCACCACGTCGGCGAGCAGAACCCGGCCGACACCGTCGCCGAGGCTGCTGGTCAGGACGTAGCTCAGACCGTCGACCCCGAGGCGGCCGTCCGTCAGGCTGGGGGCCGCGAGCAGTCCGCCGAGGACGATCAGCCCGCCCAGCAGGCCGGCCGCGCCGAGCGCGGTGAGGATCGTGCGGGGCGCGACGCGGCGCGGGTTGTGGGTCTCCTCGCTCATCTCGCCCGCGCTGTCGAAGCCGATCATCACGTACGCCGCCGTGAACGACCCCACCGCCAGCGCCCCGAACAGGCCCGCTTGAGCCCCGCCGCCGGTGTGGAAGGTGATGCCGGGCGAGCGCTCGGAGTGGGTGAGCAGCAGCACGATGATGAGGACGGCCCCGATGATCTCGGCGGTCACGCCGACGCGGTTGATCACGGACATCACGCGGTTGTCGATGACGTTCACGAACGTGGTGAGCACCAGCAGGATGACGCCCAGCACCGCCGCGTTCGCCGCGCCGCTCGCGCTGGTGGGCGCCGGATCGCCGCCCACCAGCTGGAAGCCCGACCAGATCGGCGGCATCACCATCTGGAGCGCGAGTGCCGCCGCCGCGACCACCACGATCTGGCCGATCACCATGATCCAGCCGGCGAACCAGCCGAAGGTGAGGTTCGACAGGCGCGAGGACCACTGGTAGATCGCGCCCGAGATCGGATAGCGCGCGGCCAGCTCGGCGAAGCACGCGGCCACCAGCAGCTGGCCCACCAGCACGGCAGGCCAGGCCCAGAAGAAGACGGGGCCCCCGAAGGCGTACCCGAAGGCGAAGAACTGGAAGACCGTCGTCAGGACGGAGATGAAGGAGAACCCGGCGGCGAAGGAGGCGTACCGTCCCAGGCTGCGGTGCAGCTCCTGGCGGTAGCCGAACTCCGCGAGATCGGCGGCACTTTCGGGCCGTGGCGGGTCGGGGCGGACATCGGCGGGGGCGGTGCTCGTCATGGCGGCAACCTGCTTTCGCACAGCGGCGCGAGAGTTCCTGTCGGGCGACAGAAATTAGGGAGGCCCTGTTTCATGGGCGTCACGCGGCCGTGTCCGGGGCGGGCCTAAGTCCTCACGGGGTTGCGGAGGTATCTCAGACGCGATACATCGTGTGTATTGACCGGGCTTTTCGAAACGCGATATGTTCGGTCACGAATATTCGGTGCCGATGCGATGTCGATGCGCACGTCGACGTCGATGAACACGTCGACGCGATGTTGACGGGATGTCGACGGGATGCCGAGGGGATGGAAGGGGGGATTTCGTGATGGGGACCAAGCGCCGCAAGCTCGGCAATCCGCTGGCGCTGGCCGTGATGGTGCTGCTCATGGAGAAGCCCATGCATCCGTACGAGATCGCGCAGACCCTCTGCCGCCGCGGCAAGGACACCACCACGAAGATCAACTACGGCTCGCTCTACACGGTCGTCCAGAACCTGGAGAAGCACGGTTTCGTGGAGGTCGCCGAGGTGCAGCGACAGGGCAACCGCCCCGAGCGCACGCTGTACGGCATCACGGACGCCGGGCGCGAAGAGGCGACGGAGTGGCTGTCCGATCTGCTGGCGGTCCCGGCCCGGGAGTACCCGATCTTCGAGACCGCGCTCTCCTTGCTGGGTGTGCTCCACCCCGACGAGGTGACGCGTCTGCTCGAGGAGCGGCTCACCCAGCTGGAAGTGCAGGTGGCGAGCGCGCGAGGCGGCCTGGAGAAGCTGTACGAGACGCTGCCGCGCCTCTTCCTGGTGGAGACCGAGTACCAACTGCACATGGTCGAGGCGCAGGCCGAGTGGGTCCGCGGCTTCCTGCGGGAGCTGCACGACGGCTCGCTGGCCGGCGTCGAGGCATGGCGGCGTTTCCACGAGACGGGGGAGATCCCGCCCGAGTTCAAGGACTTGGAGGAGCGCCACTTCGAGAAGTGACCCCACAGAGAACAGACCCCGGCAGGACTGTTGCAGCAGTCCCGCCAGGGTCTCGAACCCCGAACCGGATCCGCCGTGAGGCAGACCGGGCGACCGAGGTGCGGCACACCCAGGATAGCCCGGCGCTCTTCACCCGGATCGATCGTCATCCGCTTGCACGGATCACGTCACGCCCGCCCATCGCGGACCTGCCGTCGTCCACCGCACAGCGGCCCCCTGGTCATCCGCTCACACAGGAGAGCAGTCGTCATGAACACCCGTGCGCCCGCGGTAGAGGCGCGTCAGCTGATCAAGACCTATCCCGGTGATGTCACCGCCCTGAGCGGCATGGACATCACCGTCGAGCCGGGCACCGTCTTCGGCCTCCTCGGGCCCAACGGCGCGGGCAAGTCCACCACCGTCAAGATCCTCACCACCCTGGCCCGCCCCGACTCGGGCACGGCCACCGTCGCGGGCCACGATGTGCTGCGCCACCCCGACCGGGTGCGCCGCGCGATCGGCGTGGTCGCCCAGAGCTCCGGCGCCGACCCGGTCGCCACCGGCCGGGAGAACCTCCGACTCCAGGGCAGGCTCCATGGGTTGAAGGGCGCCGGGCTGAGCCGCCGGGTGGCCGAGCTGCTGGACCGCTTCAAGCTGGCCGACGCCGCCGGGCGTCAGGTCAAGGGCTACTCCGGCGGTATGCGGCGTCGGCTCGATGTCGCGCTCGGGCTGGTCCACCGGCCCGAGGTGCTCTTCCTCGACGAGCCCACCACCGGCCTCGACCCCGAGGCGCGCACCGCCATGTGGGACGAGATCGCCCGGCTCGCCGGCGACGAGGGCCTGACCATCCTGCTCACCACCCACTACCTCGAAGAGGCCGACCGGCTCGCCGAACGTATCGCCATCGTCGACCGCGGCCGTGTGGTCGTCGAAGGCACACCGGACGGGCTGAAGGGGGAACTGCGAGGTGACGCCATCCACTTGGAGCTGCGCGAAGCGGTCGGCCAGGCCGGTCGTACGCTGCTGAAGGGCTCCCTCGGCGGGGTGCCCGGAGTGCACGAGGTGCTCTTCGACGACGCGCAGGGCCGCCGCGTCAGCGTCCGCGCGGACGACGGAGCCGCCGCGATGCCCGCCCTGCTCGGCGCTCTGGAGCGAGCCGGTGTCGGGGTGGCCGCGGCGACCGTGGCCCGTCCCTCGCTCGACGACGTCTATCTCCGTCACGCGGGGCGCCGTTACTCCGAGGCGGAGGCGGAAGGCGCCGACAGCCTCGCCCTCGCGGGAGCCACGGGAGGTACCCGATGAGCACGGCCGTCTCCCAGACCTGGTACATGACACAGCGTCAACTCATGGTGTTCGTACGGCAGCCCGCGTATCTGCTGATCACGTTGATCCAGCCGGTGGTCTGGCTGTTCCTGTTCGGCAACCTCTTCAAGAAGGTCGTCGAACTCGGCGGCTTCGGCACGACCTCCTACCTGGACTACCTCGTCCCGGGCGTGGTGGTGATGAGCGCGCTCAGCTCCAACATGTGGGCGGGCATGAGCACGCTCGACGAGATCCAGCGGGGCACGCTCGACAGGTTCCTCACCACACCGGTCAGCCGGGCGGCCCTGATGAACGGCAATGTCGTCAACAACGGCCTGGTCACCGCACTCCAGTCGGTGATCATCGTGCTGCTCGGCCTGCTGGGCGGCGCGGACTATCCGGGCGGGTTCGGCGGGGTAGCCGTTCTGATCGTCGCCTCGGTGCTGCTCGGCACGGTCTTCGGAGCACTGTCCAACGCGCTGGGCATGCTGGTCCGGGAGCGGGAGTCCATCATCGGCATCAACACGTTCCTGCTGCTGCCGCTGACCTTCCTGTCCAGTGCCTTCATGGCCACGTCCCAGATGCCCGGCTGGATGCGGCGCACAGCCGACTTCAACCCGCTCGACTGGGCGATGGTGGCGGGTCGTTCGGCCATGTCCGAGCATCCGGACTGGGGCGGCGTGCTCGGCCGGGGCGGGGCGCTGCTGGCCTTGGCGGTCGCGGCGGTGTGGCTCTCGATCCGGACGTTCAGGTCGTACCAGCGGTCGGTGTGACGGACGCGCTCAGGAGTCGCTCAGGAGGCGGCCGGTTCGGCCGTCTCCTGCTCCGCCTCCACCTGCGCGTTCCACTCCCGCTTCGCCGCCTGCCAGCCGTCCTCGTTGTGGCCGAGGCGCCAGTAGCCGGAGATGGAGAGGTCCTCGCGCGGGATCTCGCGCTCGACGCGCAGCAGCTTGCGCAGCTCCTTCACGAAGCCCGCCTCGCCGTGGACGAACGCGTGCACCCGCCCCGCCGGGAACTCCAGCGCACGGACGGCCTCGACCAGGGCCTCGCCGACCGGCCGGTCTCCGCGGTGCAGCCAGACGACATCCACGTCGGAGGCGATCTTCTGCTCCTCTTCCGGGCCGGAGACCTCGATGAAGGCACGCACGTCGGCGCCGTCGGGCAGCGACTCCAAGGCCGCGGCGATCGCGGGCAGTGCGCTCTCATCACCCGCCAGCAGATGCCAGTCGGCGCTCGTGTCCGGCGCGTACGCACCGCCGGGGCCCATGAACCGCACGAGTTCGCCCGACTGGACGCGGGTGGCCCACGGCCCGGCGAGCCCCTCGTCGCCATGCACCACGAAGTCGAGGGTCAGCTCGCGCAGTTCGGGATCCCAGGCGCGCACCGTGTACGTCCGCGTCACGGGCCACTGGTCGCGCGGGAACTCCTCGCGGACGCGCTGCATGTCGAAGGGCTCGGGGTAAGTGACTCCCTCGGCACCGAACAGCAGCTTCACATAGTGGTCGGTGCGGGTGCCCACGGTGAACTCGGCGAGGCCGTCGCCGCCGAGCACCACACGCTGCATGTGCGGGGTGAGCCGCTCGGTGCGGATGACCCGCGCCGAGTGGGGCTTAGGGGTCCTGCGTTCCGGACGCTCTGCCATGACGGCCTCCCAGATCTGCATGCTTAGGCTTACCTAAGTTAGCACCTTCTCCTGGGCAACATCTATGCCTGCAGCGTCGAGAGCAACCTGTGCAACGAGCCGCCGAGCCCCCAGCGGGCGGCGAGTTCGTCCAGGGCCGCCGGATCGCGCGGGGCGCCCGGCAGCGTGATGTCGACGTCCGGCAGCGGCACGTCACCGGCCACCCGCACGACCTTGGGCGCGACCGCGAGGTACGGCCGGGACTCGTCGAGGCGCTTGCGCTGCGACGGCGTCAGCTTCGCCTTCGGGTCGTCGACCGCGGCCATGATGCCGGCCAGGTCGCCGAACTCGGCGAGCAGCTTGGCGGCCGTCTTCTCGCCGATCCCGGGCACGCCCGGCAGACCGTCGCTCGGGTCACCGCGCAGCAGTGCCAGATCCGCGTACCCCCCTCCGTCGACTCCGTACTTCTCACGCAGCCACGCCTCGTCGGTGAGCTGGAGCAGGCCGACGCCCTTGAGCGGATAGAGGACCCGGATCCCGCGCTCGTCGTCCACCAGTTGGTACAGGTCGCGGTCGCCGGTGACGATGTCGACGGGGCCCTTCGCGCGGGCCGTGAACGTGCCGATCACGTCGTCCGCCTCGTACCCCTCGACGCCCACGCGCGCGATGCCGAGCGCGTCGAGCACGTTCTCGATGACGGGCACCTGCGGAGAGAGGGTGTCGGGGACCTCCTCCTCGTCCGGCCCCGACTCGCGCTCCTCGGCCACGCGGTGCGCCTTGTAGGAGGGGATCAGGTCGACCCGCCACTGCGGACGCCAGTCCGCGTCCATGCAGGCCACCAGTTCGTCGGGACGGTGGTCCTTGACCAGGCGGTCGATGAATTCGAGCAGTCCGCGCACGGCGTTCACCGGGGTGCCGTCCGGGGCCTTCACGGAGTCCGGGACGCCGAAATAGGCGCGGAAATAGAGCGAGGCGGTGTCGAGAAGCATGAGTCGTCGAGTTGGCTGCGTCACCTTTCGCATCATGCCGTACGGCACCGACAGGCACCCCGCCGACGCAGACGTGGCAGTTCAGAGTGCCCTTACGTAACAGAAGTAAACGGATTGTGAACTGGAGCACTCCTGAGTTTGACCCCTTCAAGAGGGGGCAGGCGCCGCGTCGGAGCAGAGCCCGTTGCATTTTCAATCGTCCGAGGGCCTCGCGACGCTCCAGGACGAGAGGTACACGTGTCATCCAGGCTGCAGGCCGAGAGCCTGTACAAGGTCTTCGGCAGACGACCCGGCGAGGCCGTGGAGCGGCTCCGCTCGGGAGCCGACCGCGAGGAGCTGCGCGCCGACGGCACCACCGCCGCCGTGATCGACGCCTCCTTCACGGTGGAGCCGGGTGAGATCTTCGTCGTCATGGGCCTGTCCGGCTCCGGCAAGTCCACACTGCTGCGCATGCTCAACGGACTCCTCGAGCCGACCGCCGGGCACGTCCGCTTCGACGACCAGGACCTGACCGCGCTCGGCGACCGCGCACTGCGCGAGGTCCGCTCCAAGAAGATCAGCATGGTCTTCCAGCACTTCGCGCTCTTCCCGCACCGCAGCGTCCGCGAGAACGCCGCCTACGGTCTCGAGGTGCAGGGCGTGCCCCGCGCCGAGCGCGAGCGGCGCGCCGACGAGGCGCTCGCCCTGTGCGGCCTCGGCGGCTGGGAGAAGTCCTGGCCCGACGAGCTCTCCGGCGGCATGCAGCAGCGGGTGGGCCTGGCCAGGGCGCTCGCCACCGACGCCGAACTGCTGCTGATGGACGAGTCGTTCAGCGCTCTCGACCCGCTGATCCGGCGCGATATGCAGGACCAGCTCCTGGAACTCCAGAAGACCCTCAAGAAGACCATCGTCTTCATCACCCACGACCTGAACGAGGCCATGCGCCTGGGCGACCGGATCGCCGTCATGCGCGACGGCCGCATCGTCCAGGTCGGCACCGCCGAGGACATCCTGGTACGTCCCGCCGACGACTACGTCGCCTCCTTCACCCAGGACGTCGACCGCTCCCGCGTCCTGACCGCGGGCGCCGTCATGGACCCGGACGTACGCGGCGACGAGGCGGACTGCGCCTGTGAGACCGCCACGCCCGACACGCCGTTCAACGAACTCTGCGCCATCAGCGCGCGTCTCTCGCATCCCGTCGCGGTGCTGGACAAGAAACGGAAACTCCTCGGTGTGGTGCCCCGGCAACGGCTCGTCGGCTTCCTCGGTGACGAGCGGGGCGAACCCGCCGCGTGTGCGACGCCGCGCGCGAAGGCGGTGACGACCGATGCCTAGGATCCCCTTCGGCGACTGGGTCAACGACACCGTCGACTGGCTGCTGAACCACATGTCGTGGCTCTTCGACTTCTTCAAGACGGTCTTCCTGGGTGCCTTCGACGGCATCGACGCGGTCCTCCAGGCTCCGCAGCCGCTCCTCCTCGCCGGAATCCTCGCGGTGATCGCGTTCTGGCTGCGCGGCACGTCAGCGGGTGTCCTCACCTTCGTGGGATTCGCGTTCATCGACTCCCTCGAACTGTGGGAGGACGCGATGGTGACCCTGTCGCTCGTCCTCGTGGCCACGGTCATCGCGCTCGTGGTCTCCGTGCCCGTGGGTATCTGGGCGGCGCGTTCGGACCGGGTCAGCAGCATCGTGCGCCCCGTGCTCGACTTCATGCAGACGCTGCCCGCGATGATCTACCTCATCCCGGCGATCCTGTTCTTCGGCACCGGCGCCCCCGCGGGCATCGTGGCGACCCTGATCTTCGCGCTGGCACCCGGCGTCCGGATGACCGAGCTGGGCATCCGTCAGGTCGACAAGGAACTGGTCGAGGCCGCCGACGCGTTCGGCACCACCCCCCGCAACATCCTGCTGCGCGTCCAGCTCCCGCTGGCGCTGCCGACGGTCATGGCCGGTGTCAACCAGGTCATCATGCTGGGTCTGTCCATGGCCGCCATCGCGGGCATGGTCGGCACCGGCGGCCTCGGCGGCGACGTCAACGAGGCCATCGGCCAGCTCAACGTCGGCCTCGGCTCGGAGGCCGGTGTCGCCATCGTCATCCTGGCCATCTACCTGGACCGCATGACCAGTGCCCTGGGCACCCAGGTCTCGCCGCTCGGCCGCCGCGCCGCCGCCAAGCTGCGCGCCGCGCAGGGCCTGAAGATCTGGTCCTACCGCCCCCGGGCCGCCGTGGCCGTGGTCGGTGTGGTCGTCCTCGCGCTGGTCGCGGGCGGCATGGGCATCTTCGGCGGTACGACGTCGTCGACCGCCGCGTCCGACGCCGAGAACGTCGGCCAGGGCAAGAAGGTCACCATCGGCTACATCCCGTGGGACGAGGGCGTCGCCTCCACCTTCCTGTGGCAGGAGGTGCTGGAACAGCGCGGCTTCCAGGTCGACACCAAGCAGTTCGACGCGGGCCCGCTCTACACCTCGCTCGGGCAGGGAGACATCGACTTCCAGACCGACTCCTGGCTGCCGACCACGCACGCGCAGTACTGGAAGAAGTACGGCAAGCAACTCGACGACCTGGGTTCCTGGTACGGCCCGACGTCGCTGGAGCTGAGCGTGCCCTCGTACATGAAGGGCGTCGACTCCCTGGCGGACCTCAAGGGCCAGGCCTCGAAGTTCGGCGGCAAGATCACCGGCATCGAGTCCAGCGCCGGCATGATGGGCCTGCTCAAGACCAAGGTCCTGAAGGAGTACGGGCTCGACAAGGAGTACAAGGTCGTCGACAGCTCCACGCCCGCCATGCTGGCCGAGCTGAAGCGCGCGTACGCCAAGAAGGACCCCGTCGTCGTCACGCTCTGGTCGCCGCACTGGGCGTACAGCGACTACGACCTGAAGAAGCTCAAGGACCCCAAGGGCGCCTGGGGCAAGGGCGACGGGGTGCACACCCTCGCCCGCAAGGGCTTCGCCCAGGACAACCCGGTCGTCGGCCGGTGGCTCAAGAACTTCAAGATGACCGAGAAGCAGCTCACCGGTCTCGAGGCGGAGATCAACAAGGCGGGCAAGGGCAAGCAGCAGGACGCCGTGCGCTCCTGGCTGAAGCGGAACCCGGGTGTCGTCGACAAGCTGGCGCCGGTCAAGAGCGCCACGTCCGGCGCCGCCGGCGAGACGAAGCGTCCGCTGGACGTAGCCTGGTTCCCCTGGGACGAGGACGTCGCCGTCACCTACCTGTGGAAGAACGTCCTGGCGCGGCGCGGCTACACGCTGAATCTCAAGCAGATGGACGTCGGCCCCGTCTACACGGGCCTGGCCTCCGGAGATCTCGACCTCAACTTCGACGCGTGGCTGCCGTACGCCCAGAAGAACTACTGGGACCAGCACAAGAACGACCTGAGAGACCTGGGCACCTGGTACAAACCCACGTCACTCGAAATCGCCGTGCCCTCCTACGTGAAGGACGTCAAGTCCCTCGCGGACCTCAAGGGCAAGGGCGGCACCTTCGACGGGAAGATCATCGGAATCGAGCCGGGCACCGGCGAGATGAACCTGCTCAAGACGAAGGTGCTTCCGGGGTACGGCCTGGACAAGGAGTACAAGGTCGTCGACGGCTCCACGCCCGCGATGCTCGCCGAGCTGAAGCGCGCGTACGCCAAGAAGGAGCCGGTCGCCGTCGTCCTCTGGTCGCCGCACTGGGCCTACAGCGAGTACAAGCTCACCAAGCTGGCGGACGACAAGAAGCTGTTCGGCGAGGGCAACACGATCCGGACCATCTCCAGCAAGCAGTTCCCGGAGCGGTATCCGCAGCTCACCAAGTGGATCAAGGACTTCCGGATGAGCGAGGCCGAACTCGGCAGCCTGGAGAGCGAGATCAAGAAGCGTGGGCAGGGGCATGAGCAGGACGCCGTCGCCGCGTGGCTGAAGGAGCACCCGGACATGGTGGGCCGGATGACTCCGCAGTAGTCCTGACGGCTCCGTGGAGTCCTGACGGCTCCGTGGAGTCCTGACGGCTCCGTGGAGTCCTGACGGCCCGAGGGGTGGGCTTCGCCGATACGCCGTCCGTGCGTGTGGCGTAGCCCACCCCTCGCGGCATGTCCGCGGGGCGCCCGTCGGCCCGCGCTCGGCGCCGACGGCAAGTGCGGCTCCGTACTGGCGTACGAGAAGGATCCGGACAACCGCATCGCGGTCCGCGGCCGTGCCGGCCCCGACGCCCCGCCGGCCGGGCGAGTCGAACGCGGCTTCGAGGTACCCCGCACCCTGTCGCGCGGTGCCGAGGGCACCCCGGACCCCGTCTCCGTGCACGACGGCACGCAGGTGAGGTCCGGCCCCTACCGGGGGGCCTGCGGCTCCGACCGCCGGCTCCGGCTGTCCGGCGGGACTTCAGGACCTGGCGGACCCGCCCTGACCAGCGGCTCGACCGTGCCCTGGAGGCGTGCGGGACCGGCGGCGACATCGGTGACCGCTCGCCGCTCCGCCTCGGCGCGGGGCCGCTCGTCCCGAAAACGGGGGCAGGGCCGATGCGACGACTTCGGGAGCCGGCGGACGTACGCCCATGATCGGGCCACCGGCGGGGCCGAACGGCTCGCCGTCCGCACCCACGGTGGCAACAGGGCCTTGGCCCACCCGCCGGCGACCCTCCTCGCCGGCCGGGACGGGCGTCCCGCGCTTCTGGTCAGCCGCTTCGTCCCGCGCGAGGGCTCGGCGCCCGGCGAGACGGGCGGGCCGTTCCACTGGCGCGAACTGTGAGCCTCGCCCTCCTCGGACATGACAGCGATGTGACGGGTGCATGAAACGGTTTGCCGAACATGCGTAGGGTGCAGAGAACTCATCAGGACTGGTTCGGACGCAGTGCAGGGAACAGGCGGCCACGGGTGGCCGGAAGCCGCGGGGCAGCGGACCGACGAGCGAAGGAGGGAGCCGGAGCGATGGGCGACCACAAAGAACAGCCCCTTCGGGTGGGCGCGGCCGTACGGCGTCGGCGCCGGGCACTGGAGCTCACCCTCGCCGTCGTGGCCGAGCGCAGCGGCCTGTCGGTCCCCTTCCTGAGCCAGGTCGAGAACGAACGGGCCCGCCCCAGCAGGCCCTCCCTGGAGCGCATCGCGGACGCCCTCGGCACCACCGCGGTCGAACTGCTCGCCGCGGCCGACCCGGCACGCAGCGTCGACGTCGTGCGCGCGGACGACACCGGGCTCACGCCCACCCGGGCGCGCGTGCGCCCCCTGGTGCGCGGTCACCACCAGTTGCACGCCATGGAGTTCACCGGCGACCACGACGAGGGCCGCGAATTCCAGCACCGCAACGACGAGTTGATGTACGTCGCCGACGGTGCCGTCGAGATCGAGGCGGAGGGCCGCGCCCACCGGCTCGGGCGCGGCGACACCCTGTATCTGACGGGCGGGGTGCGCCACCGGTGGCGGGCGACCGTACCGGACACCCGGGTGATCGTGGTCGCGGTCGCCGACCACATCGAGGCGGCCGAGGATCCCTCGGGCCGGCGCTGACCCGGCCTGCCGTCAGCCTGCCGTCAGTCCGCCGACCGCACGCTGACCGGATCGGGTGACACCGGTCACGGAGCGTGGCTGGAATACTGGCGGCATGCCCGACACCTCCGGATATGCCTTCGACAACACATCCGAAAGAGCAGGCAGCCGCTATGACGTGCTGGAGTCCACCTACGACCCCGTGACCTTCGCGCGGCTCGCCGAATTGGGTGTGGCGCCGGGAATGCGCTGCCTGGAGGTCGGCGCCGGTGCGGGCTCGGTCGCCGCATGGCTCGCCGAGCGCGTCGGACCGGACGGCTCCGTGCTCGCCACGGACATCGAACCGCGCTGGCTGGGCGAGCTCCCGGCGGCCGGCAACGTACGCGTCGTACGCCATGACATCACCCAGGAGGATCTGCCCGAGGGGCGGTTCGACCTGATCCACGCCCGTCTCGTGCTGCTGCACCTGCCCGAGCGGCAGGCCGCGCTCGACCGGATGGTGCGGGCGCTGCGCCCCGGCGGGCGGCTGGTCCTCGACGAGTTCGACTGCGGCTGGGTGCCGGTGCTGTCGGCGCCCTCGCCCGAATCCGCGGAGCTCTTCGAGCGGATGCACGACGCGGTGATGGGCGTGCTCACCCGGGCCGGCGCCGACATCCGCTGGGGACTGCACGCCTACGGGGCGCTGCGCGCGACCGGGCTGGCCGAGGTGGCGTCCGCCACCTGGGCCGAGGCGTGGGTGGGCGGTTCGCGCGGCATTCGGCTGCACCAGGTCAACATCCGGGATGTGGGCGGGCAGTTGACCGGGGACGGGCTGACGGACGACGATCTGGAGCGTTGTCTGCGGCTGCTCGACGACCCGTCGTTCGCCGTCAACTCCTATCCACTGATCACCACTTGGGGCAGGCGCCGGTGAGGACTTCGTGGGGCAGGCGCACTCGGGGCGGGTGTCCGTGACGCGTGTGGTCTCGCTCGTGCCCTCGCTCACCGAGGCCGTGGCCCGGTCCGCGCCCGGTGTCCTGGTCGGCGCCACCGACTGGTGCAGTCAGCCGGCGGACCTCGACGTCGTGCGGATCGGCGGGACCAAGAACCCCGATGTCGAGCGGATCGTCCGGCTCGGCCCCGATCTGGTGATCGCCAACGAGGAGGAGAACCGCGCGCCCGACCTGGCCGCTCTGCGCGAGGCCGGGGTCGAGGCCCTGGTCACCGAGGTGCGGGAGGTGCCGCAGGCCTTCCGCGAGCTGGAGCGGGTGCTGCACGCGTGCGGAGTGCCGGGCGGCCGGCCGCGCTGGCTGGACGAGGCGGAGGCGGCCTGGTCCCGGCTGCCGGCGCCGGGGCGTCGTACGACCGCCGTCGTGCCGATCTGGCGGCGGCCCTGGATGGTGCTCGGCCGGGACACGTTCGCCGGGGACCTGCTGGCCCGGCTGGGCGTCGACAACGTGTACGCGGCGCACGCGGAGCGCTATCCGCGCGTGCCGGTCGAGGAGCTGCGAGCCGCCGCTCCCGAGATCGTGGTCCTGCCGGACGAGCCGTACCGCTTCACCGCCGACGACGGCCCCGAGGCCTTCGCGGGCACGGCCTGCGCGCTGGTCAGCGGGCGCCACCTCACCTGGTACGGGCCGTCGCTGCGGGAGGCCCCGCAGGTCATCGTCGAGGCGGTGCGAGCAGCTCGCCGGTGACCAGCCCGCGGGCGGTACGGGCCGCGGTGACGGCCCAGGCGGCGACCAGCCCGGCGTACAGCGCGACGGCGAGTCCGTCGAACGCGGCGAGCCCGGTGTGCCGGGCCAGGGCCTCCGCGCCGGTGACACATGTACCGACCGGGAAGGTGAACGCCCACCAGGTCAGCGCGAAGCCCATGCCCCGCCGCCGGGCCCGCACCACCAGCGCGACCGCAAGGCCCAGCCACAGCAGGGCGAAGCCCATCACCGGGACGCCGTAGAGGACGGCGAGGACGCCGAAGCCCTGGTCGTACGGGGCGGGGACGACCCCCGGGGCGAAGTCCGCGAACTTGCCGACGGCGGTGGTGGACTGGCCGAGCGGGCCGAGGACCAGGAGAAGCGTCGGGGTGAGGACGAGGGGCAGGGGGCCCGTGGTGATGAGCCGGGCGAAAATCATCGGCAGCATCATGAGCGTGCCCAGCAGGCTGAGGCCGAACATCGCGACGCAGGCGAGCAGCAGGGTCTCCCGCGGCTGACCGGCCGGGAGATGCGGGACGAGCAGGGGGCCGAGGGCCGCCGAGACCATCGGGGCGACCAGGGGGAGCAGCCAGACGGGGGTGGCCCGGCCCGGCTCGATGCGGTGGCGGGTCACCATCAGGTAGGGCACCGCGACGGCCGCGGCGAGGCCGACGGCGGTGCCGGCGGTGAAGAGTACGGCGTCCAGGACGACGGCCGCGGTGGTGCCGAGCCAGTCCCGGCCGACGGTCAGGGTGGCGCCGCCGACGGCCAGCAGCGCCATGGCGAGGCAGCCGTAGAAGGGGGCCGTGGTGGGGCCCGTCGTGGGGTCGAGGAGGTGGGCGCGGGCCTGGTCGCGGTGGTGGATCCAGTGCAGGGCGCGGGCGCCGAGGAGGGTCACGAGCATGATCAGGGAGAGCGCCCAGAAGGCCGTGCAGGCGGTGCGCAGGCCCGGGAGGTCACCGGGGAGGCCCGCGGCGGAGCCCGAGGGAAGGCCCGCTCCCGCTGTGGCCACGATCGCGGTGCCCATCACCGAGGCGTACCAGTTGGGGCCGAGGTGGCGGAAGGCGGCGGCCCGGGGACGCGACGTGCGGACGCTGGGCGGGGCGAGGGGCTGGGCTGCGGTGACCATGGCTCCACGGTCCCTCCGTCCCGGGGACCTCACCAGGGAGTATGCCTCTATGGGGGCATAAGCTGGATTTATGAGCGAGGGTGTTGATGGTGGGTTGTCGGCCGGTCTTGCGCATCGGGTGCCGGAGTTGGGTGCGCTGGAGCTGCTGCTTGCCGTGGCACGGCTCGGAAGCCTCGGGCGGGCGGCGCGTGAGCTGGGGATCACCCAACCGGCGGCCAGCAGCCGGATTCGCTCGATGGAGCGGCAGCTGGGCGTGGCGCTGGTGGACCGGTCACCGCGGGGCTCCCGGCTGACCGAGGCGGGGGCGCTGGTCACGGACTGGGCGCGGCGGATCGTGGAGGCGGCGGAGGCGTTCGACGCGGGGGCCCAGGCGTTGCGGGGGCGGCGGGACTCGCGGCTGCGGGTCGCCGCGAGCATGACGATCGCGGAGTATCTGCTGCCGGGGTGGCTGATCGCACTGCGGGCGCAGCGGCCGGACACGGCGGTGTCGCTGCTGGCGGGGAACTCGGCGGTGGTCGCGGAGCGGTTGCTGGCGGACGAGGCGGACCTCGGGTTCGTGGAGGGGCTGTCGGTGCCGGCGGGGCTGGACTCGACGGTCATCGCGCACGACCGGCTGATCGTGGTGACGGCGCCGGGGCATCCATGGGCGCGGCGCCGGCGGCCGTTGTCGGCGGCGGAGCTGGCGGCGACGCCGTTGATCCTGCGGGAGGAGGGGTCGGGGACGCGGCAGGTGCTGGACGCCGCGCTGGGCGGACTGGCGCGGCCGCTGATCGAACTGTCGTCCACCACCGCGGTGAAGGCGTCCGCGGTGAGCGGGGCGGGGCCCGCGGTGCTGAGCGAACTGGCGTTGGGGGAGGAGCTGTCGGCGCGTCGGCTGGTGAGCATTCCGGTGGCCGAGGTGCGGTTGGGGCGGGCGTTGCGGGCGGTGTGGCGGTCGGGGCATCGGCCGACGGGGCCGGCGCGGGATCTGCTGGGGTTGACGCGGGGGTAGCGGGGGGAGGGAGGGGGCGGTGCGGCGCGGCTCAGGAAGCAGCTGCCACCAGGGCCCGCATGACCCGCAGGTCCTCGCCCATCTCCGGGTGCCACTGGACACCCAGGGCCCAAGCGGGTGCGGGGAGTTCGATCGCCTCCACGGTGCCGTCCGCCGCGTGGGCGCAGGGCAGCAGATCCGTGCCCAGGCGGTCCACCGACTGGTGGTGGTAGGTGGGGACCGCGGTCTCCTCCGGCGCCAGGTCTCCGTAGCGGGTGCCGGGTACCGGCTTGACCGGGTGGTGGCCGAAGGCGCCCACCTGCTCGACGTGCCCGTCGATGTGCTGCACGAGTGTGCCGCCCAGCGCGACGTTGAGCAGCTGCATGCCCCGGCAGATGCCCAGGAGGGGGGTGCCGGACGCCAGCGCGGCCCGGATCAGGGCCAGTTCCCAGGCGTCGCGCTCGGGAGCCGGCGGGCCCGTGCGCGGGGAGCGGGCCGCGCCGTAGTGGGACGGGTCGACGTCGGGACCGCCCGCGATCACCAGGCCGTCCAGGCGGCCCACGGCCGCGGTGGCGTGCGCCGGATCGTCCGGCGGGAGCATCGCGGCGAGTCCGCCCGCCCGCTGCACGAGCCGCGGATATCCGGCCGGGAGCAGCGCCGCCTCCAGCTCCCACACGCCCCAGCGCGCGCCGGACTCCAGATACGTACTCACGCCGATCAGCGGTCGTCCGGTCACGTGGCCGCCTCCCTTACTCCCAATGGCCCTTGCCCATACCTTTGCGGGTGGTCCAGGGCAAAGCAAGCCCCCCTGGCTGGAGGCGCGTGGCGCGTGGCGCACGGCCGACCACACGCGACGCCCCCGCTCAGGCCAGGAAGCCCCGCAGCAGTGCCGCCGTCCCCCCGCAGTGCTCCCGCATCATCTCCCGGGCGCCGTCCGCGTCCCCGTCCAGCACCGCCTCCACCAGTGCGGCGTGCTGCCGCTGCGAGTGCTCCAGGTTGCGCACCAGGAGGGGGATGCAGTCCAGCAGGTCGTTGACCGTCGCGCGTACGGCCGCGTACTGCGCGGTGAGGGACGGGGAACCGCCCAGTTCGGCGAGCGTGAGGTGGAGGAGCGTGTCCAGGCGGCGGTAGTCGGCGAGCGGTGCGTCCTGGGTGCGGGCGAGGGCCTCGCGCAGCCGGTCCTCCTGCTCCGCCGTGAGGCCGTGGGCCGCGCACAGGCCCGCCGCGCCGACCTCCAGCACCTCACGGAAGCGCAGTACGTCCTCCATGTCCACCTTCTCGATGCGGCGGCGCAGCTCGTCCTCGCCGCCCGCATCGGCCCTCGGCAGGACGAACGTGCCGCCGTACCGGCCGCGCCGCGACTCCACCAGACCCTGGTCCTGGAGCACCTTGAGGACCTCGCGCAGCGTCACCCGGCTGATACCGAGACGTTCCGCCAGCTCCCGCTCCGAGGGCAGCCGTTCGCCCCCCGGCACCAGTCCGAGCCGGACGACCTGGAGGATCTGCTCCAGCGCCTCCTCGAAGCCGTTGCCCGCCCGCACCGGACGCAGTACCGGCGCCAGCCGGTCCCCCCGGCCGCCGAGGCCGCCGAGGTCATCATCGGAATCCGCCTGTGGCATCTGGCCGTGCCCCCTTCCCAAGCAATGGTTCTCGGCAATACCTTATGGCTCTCGGCTGACCGAAGGAGCCCTCCCGTGGCAGACCGCACACCACCGCTCGGTGTCGAGGAGCTGCACGCCCTCGTCGCGGGCGGCGAGATCGACACTGTCGTCCTCGCGTTCCCCGATATGCAAGGGCGCCTCCAGGGCAAGCGGTTCGCCGCGCGCTTCTTCCTCGACGAGGTGCTGGAGCACGGCACGGAGGGATGCAACTACCTGCTCGCCGTCGACACCGACATGAACACCGTCGACGGCTATGACATGTCCTCCTGGGACCGCGGGTACGGCGACTTCGCCATGCATCCCGACCTGAGCACGCTGCGCCAGGTGCCGTGGAACGCGGGCACGGCGCTGCTGATCGCCGACCTCGCCTGGAACGACGGATCGCCGGTGGTCGCCGCCCCCCGCCAGATCCTGCGTCGCCAGCTCGACCGGCTCGCCGCCCTCGGCTACACCGCCCAGGTCGGCACCGAGCTGGAGTTCATCGTCTTCAAGGACACCTACGAGCAGGCCTGGGACGCCGGATACAAGGGGCTCACACCGGCCAACCAGTACAACATCGACTACTCGGTGCTCGGGACGGGACGGATCGAACCCCTGCTGCGCCGCATCCGCAACGAGATGCAGGCCGCGGGCCTCACCGTCGAGTCGGCCAAGGGCGAGTGCAACCCCGGCCAGCACGAGATCGTGTTCCGGTACGACGAGGCCCTGGTCACCTGCGACCAGCACGCCGTCTACAAGACCGGCGCCAAGGAGATCGCCGCCCAGGAGGGCGTGTCGATCACCTTCATGGCCAAGTACAACGAGCGCGAGGGCAACTCCTGCCACATCCACCTGTCGCTGGCGGACGCGGACGGCACCAACGCCATGGCCGGCGACGGACCCGGCGGCATGTCGGACGTCATGCGCCACTTCCTCGCCGGGCAGCTCGCCGCGCTGCGCGACTTCTCACTTCTGTACGCGCCCAACATCAACTCGTACAAGCGGTTCCAGCCGGGCTCCTTCGCGCCGACCGCCGTGGCCTGGGGCTACGACAACCGCACCTGCGCGCTGCGGGTGGTCGGCCACGGCCGCTCGATGCGCTTCGAGAACCGGCTCCCCGGCGGTGACGTCAACCCGCACCTCGCCGTCGCCGGACTCGTCGCGGCCGGCCTGTACGGCATCGAGCACAAGCTGGAGCTGCCCGAGGCCTGCGCGGGCAACGCCTACGCCGCCGAGTACGAGCACGTCCCCACCACCCTGCGCGAGGCGGCCGAACTCTGGGAGAACAGCCCCATCGCCAAGGCCGCCTTCGGCGACGACGTGGTCGCCCACTACCGCAACATGGCGCGCGTCGAACTGAAGGCCTTCGACGCCGCGGTGACCGACTGGGAGCTGCGCCGCTCCTTCGAACGCCTGTGAGGCCCCACGTGTCGCACCCGCACGAACTCGTCGTCCTCGACCCGGCGACCGAGGAGGTCGTCGCCACCGTCCCGGCCGCGACGCCGCAGGACGTCGACGCGGCCGTCGTACGCGCCTCGAAGGCGCAGGTACGGTGGGCCGCCCTCGCTCCGGGCGAGCGCGCCCGGCTGCTGCGCCGCTTCGCCGTCGTCGTCGACGAACACCTGGAGGAGCTCGCCCGGCTGGAGGTCCGCGAGGCCGGTCACGTCATCGGCAACGCCCGCTGGGAGGCGGGCAACGTCCGGGATCTGCTCGACTACGCGGCCGGGGGAGTGGAGCGGCTGACCGGCCGTCAGATCCCGGTGCCGGGCGGCCTCGACATCACGATCCTCGAACCGCTCGGCGTGGTGGGTGTCATCGCGCCCTGGAACTTCCCGATGCCGATCGCGGCCTGGGGCACCGCCCCGGCGCTCGCCGCCGGCAACGCCGTCATCCTCAAGCCCGCCGAGACCACACCGCTGACCGCCCTGCGGCTCGCCGAACTCGCCCTGGAGGCGGGGCTTCCCGAGCACCTCTTCCAGGTCCTGCCGGGTGCGGGGCCCGTCGCGGGCAACGCGCTGGTCGAGCACCCGGGGGTCGCGAAGATCGTCTTCACCGGGTCGACGGCCGTGGGCAAACAGGTGTGGGCGAAGGGTTCGGCCCTTCTCAAGCGCGTCACCCTCGAACTCGGCGGCAAGAGCCCGAACATCGTCTTCGCCGACGCGGATGTCGAGGCCGCGGCCGCCGCGGCTCCCATGGCCTTCCTCGACAACTCCGGCCAGGACTGCTGCGCCCGCACCCGCATCCTCGTCCAGCGTTCCGTGTACGACCGCTTCCTCGCACTGCTCGCCCCGGCCGTCGAGTCCGTCGCCGTCGGCGACCCCTTGGACGAGCGGACCGCGATGGGCCCGCTGATCTCCAAGGTCCAGCTGGAGCGCGTACGGTCGTACGTCCCGGCCGGCGCCCCCGCCCTGCGCGGCAAGGCGCCCGAAGGCCCCGGCTTCTGGTTCCCGCCCACCGTCCTGACCGACGTCGACCCCCACGCGCCCGTAGCCGTCGAGGAGGTCTTCGGACCCGTCGCCGTCGTGCTGCCGTTCGAGGACGAGGCGGACGCCGTCCGGCTCGCCAACGCCACCGAGTACGGCCTCGCCGGTTCGATCTGGACCCGGGACGTCGGCCGCGCCCTGCGCGTCTCGGGGGCCGTCCGGGCCGGCAACCTGTCCGTCAACTCCCACTCCAGCGTCCGCTACTGGACACCGTTCGGCGGCTTCAAGCAGTCGGGCATCGGCCGCGAACTCGGCCCGGACGCCCTCACCGCCTTCACCGAAACCAAGAACGTCTTCATCAGTACGGAGGGCCCCGCACAGTGACCGAAGCGACCGAACAGACCAGCTGCCGCCGCCTCGTCGGACGGACCGCCGTCATCACCGGGGCCGGCAGCGGCATCGGCCTCGCCACCGCGCGCCGGCTCGCCTCCGAGGGCGCCCATGTCGTCTGCGGCGACATCGACGAGGTCAGCGGCAAGGCGGCCGCCGACGAGGTCGGCGGCACCTTCGTGCAGGTCGACGTGACCGACGCCGAACAGGTCGAGGCGCTCTTCAGGACCGCGTACGACACCTACGGCTCCGTCGACATCGCCTTCAACAACGCGGGCATCTCACCTCCCGACGACGACTCCATCCTGGAGACCGGCCTGGAGGCCTGGAAGCGGGTCCAGGAGGTCAACCTCACCTCCGTCTACCTGTGCTGCAAGGCCGCCATCCCCTACATGCGACGCCAGGGCCGGGGCTCCATCATCAACACCGCGTCGTTCGTGGCCCGGATGGGCGCGGCGACCTCGCAGATCTCGTACACGGCCTCCAAGGGCGGTGTGCTCGCCATGTCCCGCGAACTGGGTGTGCAGTTCGCCCGCGAGGGCATCCGGGTCAACGCCCTGTGCCCCGGCCCGGTGAACACCCCCCTCCTCCAGGAACTCTTCGCCAAGGACCCGGAACGGGCCGCGCGCCGGCTCGTGCACATCCCGGTCGGGCGGTTCGCCGAGGCCGACGAGATCGCCGCCGCCGTGGCCTTCCTCGCCAGCGATGACTCGTCGTTCGTGAACGCGACCGATTTCCTGGTGGACGGCGGGATCTCCGGCGCGTACGTCACACCCCTGTAGGCCAGTTCGGTGTATGCACCTTCCATGCGATACCGAGAGATCTTCGCGTGGATCCTGGTCGCGGCCGCCACGGTGGTGGCCGCACCAGCCGCCTCGGCCACCACCACCGGCCCTCGCAACTGCCCTCGCCTGTCAGGAAGTTGGTACGGCGACAACCGCGCCCGCCTCCAGCAGGTCATCGACGAGCGCGGCACCTGTGCCGGCCACCCCGGCAGCCACCCGGTCGCCGCGTTCGACTGGGACAACACGGTCACCAAGAACGACGTCACCGACGCCACCCTCGCCTGGGCCCTCCAGCACGACAGGATCCGGCGCCCGGCGCGCTGGAAGGACACCAGTAAGTGGCTCACGGACGCGGCGGACGCGGCCCTGACCGAGGCCTGCGGCACCGCCGTCCCCGCGGGCGCGCCCCTGCCGACCTCGACGAACACCCGCTGCACCGACGAGATCCTCGAGATCCGCGAGAACGCGAAGACCATGAGCGGGGCCGCCGCCTTCACCGGTGACTTCGATCACCGGCGCACGGTCCCGCAGTACGCCTGGGTGCCCCAGCTGTTCGCCGGGCACACGGTCGCGGAACTCTCGTCGTACGCGAGCAGGGCGCGTGAGGAGGCACTCGCGGCCCCCGTCGGCGCCACCCGGACCCTCGGCACCCACACGATCGCGGCCTACGTGCGCTACTACGACCAGCAGCGCGACCTGGTCCATGCCCTCCAGAAGGCCGGATTCGACGTCTACATCGTCTCCGCGGGCTCCGAGCCCGTCACCGAGGTCTGGTCGCGGGGCATCGGCATCGACGCGCGGCACACGATCGCGATCCGGTCGGTCCTCGACCGGCACGGGCGGATCACCACCTGGAACCAGGGCTGCGGCGACGTACCCGTCAGCCAGGGCGAGGCGATCCCGTACATCGACGGCAAGCGGTGCTGGATCAACCAGGAGATCTACGGCGTACGCGGCAAGGCGGCCTGGCAGCGCCAGAACCGGCCGCACCGGCCCGCCATCGCCGGCGGTGACGCGGACACCGACGTCACCTTCGTCGGGGACGCCACCGGCGCCCACCTCGTGCTCAACCGGAACAAGAGCGAGCTGATGTGCCGGGCGTACGACGACGCCGACGGGCACTGGCTGATCAACCCCATGTTCATCGAGCCACTGCCGCGCAGGCCCGCCCCCTACCCGTGCTCGACCGCCGCCTACAACGAACCCGACGGCGGCAAGGGGCCGGTCCGGCGGGAGGACGGTTCGGTGGTGCCGGACCAGGAGGACACCGTGTTCCGCATCCCGTAAGGGGCGCGGGGCGGCGGCATCGTAAGGTGCGGGGATGAGCAGTACGCCTCCGCCCGGCTGGTACCGAGACCCGTCGTACCCGCTCGTCGAGCGCTGGTGGGACGGGTCCGCGTGGACCGACCACCGGCGTCAGCCCGAGACACCCCAGGAGCCCCTGGTGGGCCCGCGGCCGGCCGGCCGCGGGCCCGGCCGCGCCAAGGTGATCGCGCTCACCGCGGCCGGGGCCGTCCTGGTCGCCGCCGTCGTCACGGGGGTGGTGGTCCTGGCCCGCGACGCCGGCGGCAGCGGGAGCGGCGCCGAGGCGAAGACCACCGCCGGCTCCTCGGTGACCACCACGCCCTCCGCGTCCGCGTCCGCGACCTGGCCCTCCGCCTCCGCCTCCGAACCGTCGGCCGACGACCCGTCCGTCGTCGAGGACGAACTCAACGGCATCACAATGCCGTTGCCCGACGGCTGGGTCAGGGCCGAGAACGTGGCGGAGGACGACGTCGTCATGACCACGCCGGGTACGTACGACTGCCCCGGCGACCCCGGCCTGTGCCGTCACGGCCAGGTCCTGTCACGTACCGCCACGGCGAGCGACGCATCGCCGAAGGCGCTCGCCCGGGGCGACATCGCGGATGCCATGGACACGGCGTTCGACCGCGACGGCCTCGGCAGCCGGCCCTTCGGCGGCGTGACGTCGCACCGTGAGGTCAAGGCCGGCACGGTCGCCGTCGGCGGCCGCGCGGGGTACTTCGTGCGCTGGCGCGTCACCACCGCGAAGGGGCCCGGCGGTTACGTCCAGTCGCTGGCCTTCCCGTCCAGCGTGGGCTCCGAGGCGCCGGTCATCGTCCGCTTCGCCTTCGACGCGGGCGCCGACGGGCCGCCGCTCACCGACATGGACAAGATCACCAAGGGGATCAGGCCGATCGGCGACCCGGCGACCGGCGGGGGCGTGGGCAGCAGCATCGGCGCGTCGAGGTAGCCGCGCGCAGACACGTCGAGGCGGCGGGACATGGACGCGTCGAGGCAGCCGGCACGGACGCGTCGAGGCAGCCCGCTACGGAAACGTGTGCCCCGCTACAGAAACGTGTGCCCTTCTACAGAAACGTGTGCCCCTCGCCCCGGTACGTCGGCACGGTCGCCGTCACCTCGTCGCCCTCGACGAGATGGAGCACGTCGAACCGCTCGCACAGCTCGCCCGCCTTGGCGTGCCGGAACCACACCTTGTCGCCGATGAGCAGATCGTCGGCGGGGGAGCCCAGCAGAGGCGTCTGCACCTCGCCGGGTCCCTCCTGGGGGTCGTACTTCAGTCCCTCCGGGAGGCAGGGGACCGGCAGCCGGTCGGCGCCAGCCGCGCCGGACGCGGGGTAGCCGCCGCCCAGCACGGTCACCACCCCGACCCCGGGCCTGCGCACGACGGGCTGCGCGAAGAGGGCGGCCGGACGCCCGCTGAACGAGGTGTAGTTGTCGAACAGCCGCGGCACGTACAGCCCGGAGCCGGCCGCGATCTCGGTCACCGCGTCCTCGGCGGCCGTGTGCTGCACGCTGCCGGTGCCGCCGCCGTTGACGAACTCCAGGTCGGGCGCCACGGCGCGGACCGCACGCACGACGTCGGCACGCCGCTGGGCCAGCTCCTTGCGCGCCGCGGCCTGCATCAGCCGGACGGCACGCGAGCGCACCGGCCGGCCGGCCACCGCGTCGCCGACGCCGGCGATGTGTCCCTCGTACGCCATGATCCCGACGAGCCGGAAGCCGGGCGTCCGCGCCACCGCGCGGGCCAGGTCGGCGACTTGGGCGGCGGAGTGCAGGGGGGAGCGGCGGGCGCCGACGCGGACGCGGCCCCCGAGGAGTTTGAGCGAGGTGTCCAACTCCAGGCAGACACGCACGACTTCGGTGCCGCCCTGGCGTGCCTCGTCGATCAGACGCAGCTGCGCGGGGTCGTCCACCATGACGGTGACGGCGGCGGCGAGCTTGGGGTCGCCCGCCAGCTCGGAGAAGGCCTTGCGGTCCGCCGACGGGTAGGCGAGCAGGACGTCGTCGAACCCGGAGCGGGCGAGCCACAGGGACTCGGCGAGCGTGAACGACATGATGCCCGCGAAGCCGTCCCGGGCCAGCACGCGTTCGAGCAGGGCACGGCAGCGTACGGACTTGCTGGCGACGCGGACCGGCTTGCCGCCGGCCCGGCGGACCAGGTCGTCGGCGTTGGCGTCGAAAGCCTCCAGGTCCACGATCGCGACAGGGGCGTCGAGCTGAGCGGTGGCCCGATCGTAGCGGGCCCGGTCTGCGGCGCGGGCAGTCATGACCGAAGCCTGCCAGATGCGATTACCGCAGGGTAGGGGGACGTTCCGGGCAGATGCCCCGGGGGTGCGGACTGGTTCCCGTTACGGGCGTGTCAACCCGTAGAGTGACGCGCACGCGGCGAGGGGAACGACCTTGCCCGGGCGGGTGCGCCCGGGATGGCGGACCGGCCGGGCGGGTATGTCTGCCCGTGGCGGGCGATCCTGCGAGGTGTTTCCCGTACCCCGCGTGCAGACCGCTCCGCACAGGCGGTCGAACGCCCCCGGCAGGCCCCGGGGCGGCCCGGCCACAACGAAACGGGGGGTGCATGAGCACCGAAGCGCGCCGCGCCTCCATTCCCCCGCGCCCTGCGGTCCCGCCCCGCCCGACGACACCGCCGCCCACCGGGCCGGCCTCGCGGGACGGGCAGGCGACTTCGCGGGACACGGACGGGGCGGTGCCTCCGGTACCGCAGGATCCGCCCTCCGCGGTCCCGCGTCTCGCGGTACCGCGTCCGGCCGCGCGGAACCCGCGGCCCGGAATGCCTCCGTCGTACGAACGCCCTTTCGCGAGCCGCATACCGAACGTGCCTCCGTCCACGCCCGGGGGACGCCCCACCACGGGCGGCGCACCGACCGCACCGCCGCCCGCACCGCAACGGCCCCCGGCCGTCGGGGCCGGGCCCACGGTGCCGCCGACCGCAGGGCGACAGGCCGCCTCCGCCGCGTCCCCACCGACGGCGCCCCCGCCCCGGCCCACCCGCCCGCCGGCGCAGGACAGCGCGCCCGTACCGTCCGGCTCCGCGTCCGTACCGGCGCAGGGCAGCGCGCCCGTACCGTCCGGCTCCGCGGCCGATCCGACCGTCCGCAACGGCAACTCCGGTGTGCTCCCGCGTTCCGTCACCCCGGACGCGCCCTCGTCCGCCGTGTCGTCCCGGCGGGCCGCCGAGTCCCCACGGTTCCCCAACCTCCGTCTCGACCGGAACTCCGCACCCGACTCCCCGCCCCCGCCCGTGGCTTCGGCGCGGTTCCCGGACGCGCCGCCCGTGTCGCCCGCCGACCCCGCACGGGACGCCAGGTCCTCGGCGGCCCCCGCCGACCTCGGCCCGACCGCCGCGCCGCCGAGGCCCGCCGTTCCGCCGAGCACGGACGGCATCGTGGAGACAACCGCGCGCCTGAGGCCCGCACGGGAGGAGAAGGCGGCCGCCCCGGCCCCACCAGTCTCTCCAGCACCAGCCCCAGCCCCTGCGTCACCGGCCGGCTCCGTCCCACCCCCCGCCACGGACCGTCCCTTCGTCTCCTTCGGCCGGCCCGAGACGTACGACGACCACACCGCCCGGCCACGCTTCCTCGGCGCGCGCGTGCGGCCCCGCGTCGCCGCGGCCGCCGCCTGCGTCGTACTCGGCCTCGGGCTCATCGGCGGTGCGGTGACCGGGAGTTGGCTCACCGGGGACGACTCGGCGCCGTCCGGTTCGCCCAGCGCCTTCGTCGCGGCCGGCGGCCTGTGGCACAGCGTCCCCGTGGACAAGCTGTTCCCGGCCACCGTCGACGGGACGGGCGCGGGCCCCGGCGGCGCCGACCGGACCTGGACACGTATAGCCGTCGCCCCCGACAGCGGCTGCAAGGACGCCTTCGACCCGCTGCTGCGCAAAGCCCTCGCGCCCGTCGGCTGCCTGCGCCTGCTGCGCGCCACCTACATGGACGCGACCCGCAGCCATGTCACCACCGTCGGCCTGCTGTTCACCAAGGCGGACACCACCGCCATGAGCGCTCTGAAAACCCGCTTCAAGACGGAGGACCTCGGCCGGCGCACGGACCTGATGCCCCGGCCGTACGCCGCCAAGGGCACCGTCGCGGCCGGTTTCGGCGACGACCAGCGCGCCTCCTGGACGCTGTCGGTCCTCACGGACGCTCCCGTCGTCGTCTACGCCGTCTCCGGCTTCGCCGACGGCCGCAGCGTCACCGACCCGCAGCCCGCCGCGGAGGCCATACAGGCCGGCGCCACCACCGCCCCCGCCCAGGCCGGCCTCGGCCACGAGGCGCAGGGCCTCGCCGACCGCATCGAGCGCGGCCTCCGCAAGACCGTCACCTCGGCCACGGAGAAGCCTTCATGACGCGCCGGCCCACAGATGTCCGCAAGCCGTCCAAAGACCGCGCCCCGCGCCGGACCGGTGCGCGCCTGCTCACGCTCCTCCTCGCCGGCTCCCTGGCGCTGCTGCCCGCCACCACGGCCCACGCCGACGGCATACGCGCCAAGCAGTGGGCCCTGGACGCCATGCACACCCAGCAGGCCTGGAGCACGACCAAGGGCAAGGGCATCACCGTCGCCGTCCTCGACACGGGCGTCGACGACGAACACCCCGACCTCGCGGGCAACGTCCTCACCGGCACGGACATGGTCGGCTTCGGCGCCCGGCGCGGCGACCGTGCCTGGGCCCGGCACGGCACGGCCATGGCCGGCATCATCGCCGGCCACGGGCACGGCGTCGGCGACGCCGACGGTGTCATGGGCATCGCCCCCGAGGCCAGGATCCTGCCCGTCCGCGTGATCCTCGAAGACGGCGACAACGCCCGTGCGAAGGCCCGCAACACCCGTGGCAACGCGCTGGCCGAAGGCATCCGCTGGGCCGCCGACCACGGCGCCGACGTCATCAACCTCTCCCTCGGCGACGACTCCAAGTCCGCCCACCCCGAACCCGCCGAGGACGAGGCCGTCCAGTACGCCCTGAAGAAGGGCGCGGTCGTCGTCGCGTCGGCCGGCAACGGCGGCGAGAAGGGCGACCACATCTCGTACCCGGCCGCGTACCCGGGAGTGATCGCCGCGACCGCCGTCGACCGCTACGGCACCCGAGCCTCCTTCTCCACCCGCCGCTGGTACGCCACCGTCAGCGCACCCGGCGTCGACGTCGTCATCGCCGACCCGGACCACAAGTACTACGAAGGGTGGGGCACGAGCGCCGCGTCCGCCTTCGTCTCCGGCGCGGTGGCGCTCATCAGGGCCGCCGATCCGGGCCTGACCCCGGCACAGATCAAGCAGCTCCTGGAGGACACGGCCCGCAACGCCCCCACCGGCGGCCGTGACGACTCCCGCGGCTTCGGTTTCATCGACCCCGCCGCCGCCATCGAGGCCGGCGCCCGGCTCAAGACCGAGGGGCTGCACTCGACGGCATACGGCAAGCGGTACTTCGGTTCCGGTCCCGACACCGCGGAGGACTCCGGCGATTCCCCCGGCTGGGCGGGTCCGCTGGCGGGCGGCCTGGGCGCGGCACTGCTGATCGCGGCGGTGGCCCTGTGGCGCGGCCGCAACAGGCGCCGCCCCCACGGTTTCTGACGGTTTCCGGACGCGGCCGGTTTCCGGACACGGCCCGGGTACGGGCTACCCGGCGCTGTCCTCGAACGCCGACAGGGCCGCCTGCGCCGCCGCCTCCACCAGCGAAATCCCCTTCGCCTTCGTGGTGTTGCCGTTCGACAGCACCGCCATCAGGTACGCGTGTCCGTTCACCGTGACCCGGCCGATGCTGTTGATGTCCCACAGGCCGGTCGTGCTCCGCGCCAGCCACCCGTTCTTCAGGGCCCACTTGGTGCCGTCCGCCGCAGCCGACACACCCCAGTGCTGGTCCGTCGCTATCTCGCCCATGAGCCCCTGAAGATACGTCCGCGAGGCCTCGCTCAGCTCGGAGTCGTCCCCGAACACCTGCTGGAGCAGGGCGAGTTGATCGGCCGCCGTGGTCTGCGTCAGCCCCCACAGCTCGCCGTCCCCGCCCTCGGTCCCCTCGAGCCCGAAGCGCTGGTTCGCGGATCCCAGCCCGTCCGCCCGGCCGATCGCGGCCCACAGCGCCGACGCGGACGTGTTGTCGCTGTTCTCGATCATCTCGGTGGCGTACGTCTTCTCCCGCGCCGTCAGCTGCCGGTTCGCGTCCTGCGCCTGGAGCAACAGCGTCGCCAGGATGTCGACCTTGACGATGCTCGCCGTGTCGAAGGTGCCGTCGCCGTACGAGGCGCTGTCGCCGGAGTCCGGGTCGAGCACGGCCACGGACACGTCCGCGCCGTCCTCCACGGTCACCGACTTCATGGCCTTGGCCAGCAGCGCGTTCCGGTCCACGGACGGGTCAGCCGCGGGTTCCACCGATGCCTCCTCGCTCGCCGGGGCCGAAGCCGAGGGTGTCGCCGACGACGATACGGTGCCCGCGTCGGCGTGCGCCTGTGCCTTCACGTACGCGGTCCCCGCGGCCGTACCGCCCACGATGACGGCGGTGGCGAGAACGGTGTAGAGCAGCGGACGGCGACGGGGCGGACGAGCGCGGCGGTGAGCTCTGTGAGACTCCATGCCCGCGAGCCTGGAGCCCGGTCCTGTGCGCGCCGTTAGACGAAAGTTAGAGGCGTGTCAGGGAAATCTGAGAAACCCGTGAAAGGCGTGAACCCCGCGTTTCAGGGTCGGCACAAGCGCAGCAGAGACCCCCCGATAGGGTCGGTGACCGTGGCGAACAAGAACATTCCCGACTCCGGCTTCTCCGACGACGACGGCTCCGCCGACCCCCGGCTGAGCGCGGCGCTCGCCGCCTGGGCCGAGGACCGCACGGCCGTCGGCCCGGTCCTGGACGCGCTCAAGGGCGCCCGCCTGCTCGTGCCCGTGGTGGCCGTGCTCGGCGAGGTCGAGGAGGACGAGAACGGGCTGCGCCGCGAGAAGACCAGCGACATGGCGGTGCCGACCCTGAAGGCCGGGAACCGCACCGCACTGCCGGCCTTCACCTCCACCGAGTCGCTGGCCCGCTGGGACCCGCAGGCCCGCCCCGTCGCCGTCCCCCTGCACCAGGCGCTGCAGGCCGCCGTGCACGAGAAGGCGGACACGATCGTGCTCGACCTGGCCGGCCCCGTCGCGTACGAGCTGACGGGCCCCGCACTGCTCGCCCTCGCCGAGGGACGGACGACGACGGACCCGCTCGCGGACCCCGCCGTGGTCGACGCCGTACGCACCGCCGTCGCCGCCGTGCCCGCGGTCCGGCGTGCCCACCTCGGTCCCGGGCAGGCGGACGGCACCCTGGCTCTCGTACTGGATCCGGCCGCGGCGCCGGCCGAGGCAGCCCGCGCGGTCGCCGAGCGGCTGGCGGCCGACACAACGCTGAGGGCCCGCCTGGTGCGCGGGCTCGACCTGGCACTTCTGCCGGCCGAGGCCACGCCGCCGGGCGAGCCCCTCTTCGTGCGGAGCTAACGAACGTTCGTTAGCCAAAAGACTGTGGAAGCGGCGGAGGCTGCGACGAACGTTCGTTAGCTAAACGGCGCAGCCGCAACCGCAAGCCGTCGCAACGAACGTTCGTAAGGCAAAAGCTCCGTCAGCCAAAAGCGCCGTCAGTCGAAGCGCAGTCAGCCGTAGACCGCGCCCGTGTACTTCTCGCCCGGCCCCTGGCCCGGCTCGTCCGGGACGAGCGACGCCTCGCGGAACGCCAGCTGCAGCGACTTCAGGCCGTCCCGCAGCGGCGCCGCGTGGAAGGAGCTGATCTCCGTCGTGCTCGCGTCGAGCAGACCGGCCAGGGCGTGCACCAGCTTGCGGGCCTCGTCCAGGTCCTTGTGCTCGTCGCCCTCCTCGGTCAGACCGAGCTTCACGGCGGCGGCGCTCATCAGGTTCACTGCGACCGTCACGATCACCTCGACCGCGGGGACCTCGGCGATGTCGCGGGTCATGGTGTCGAAGTCGGGAGTCTGGGGAGGGGTGTCACTCATGTCCCACACGATAGGCCCCGGCGCGCCCGCCCCCGACTGCGGGACCCGGCCCCGACCGCGGGAGCCGGGCGACACCTGGTTAGCGCACGCATCGCGGAACTGCTAACCTTGTGTAACGACCGGTCGGACACGCATGTGCCCGACCCACAAGTGGAGGCTCCGATCTCCCACCTGACTGTCCTCCGGGACGGCGGGTCACCCGGTCAGGCGGTCACCATCGTTCCGTACGGACGATGGAATCGCCCGAAAGCGCGCCCCGCGGTTGACCGCGGCGGTGCTCCGGTAGTTCTTGGAGCCCCGCCTGTGTCCCGTCCGGGGCATTTTTCATGCCCCTCGACAGTTGGTCCAAATGTCGTCAGGACATACGCGGCTGTCCGCCAGACCGCCGTGTGGTGCTACCGAGGAGGATCCATCAGCACAGAGCCCCGCATCAACGACCGGATTCGCGTTCCCGAGGTGCGACTTGTCGGTCCCAGCGGTGAGCAGGTCGGGATTGTTCCGCTTGCCAAGGCCCTGGAGCTTGCGCAGGAGTACGACCTTGACCTGGTCGAGGTGGCCGCGAGCGCGCGCCCGCCGGTCTGCAAGCTCATGGACTACGGGAAGTTCAAGTACGAGTCGGCCATGAAGGCCCGTGAGGCGCGCAAGAACCAGGCGCACACGGTCATCAAGGAGATGAAGCTCCGGCCGAAGATCGACCCGCACGACTATGACACCAAGAAGGGTCACGTCGTCCGGTTCCTCAAGCAGGGCGACAAGGTCAAGATCACGATCATGTTCCGTGGTCGCGAGCAGTCCCGGCCGGAACTCGGCTACCGACTGCTGCAGCGTCTCGCCACGGACGTCGAGGACCTCGGATTCGTCGAGTCGAGTCCGAAGCAGGACGGCCGAAACATGATCATGGTTCTCGGTCCGCACAAGAAGAAGACCGAGGCGATGGCCGAGGCCCGTGAGGCCCAGGCGGCTCGCAAGGCCGAAGCGAAGGCCAACCCCGGCCGCTCGCAGAACGCCGCCGACGAAGACATCCCCGAGGGCGAGCTTCCCGAGGGCGAGGTCCCCGAGGCCGAGACCACCGAGGCCGCCGAGGCCCCGGCCGAGGCTTCCACCGAGGCCTGATCCCAGGGCGAAGGCCCCGGGATGCCAACCGATACACATGACGTTCCACTGTGCCCGGTTTCACGACCGGGCATCGGAACGCCACTGACGAGGAGAGAACGGCGCTATGCCGAAGAACAAGTCGCACAGCGGTGCCAGCAAGCGCTTCAAGGTCACCGGCTCCGGCAAGGTGCTCCGTGAGCGCGCCGGCAAGCGCCACCTGCTCGAGCACAAGTCGTCGCGCCTGACGCGCCGCCTCACCGGCAACGCCGAGATGGCCCCGGGCGACGCCAAGAAGATCAAGAAGCTTCTCGGCAAGTGACGCATCGGCGCCTAGGCGCCGTACGTCAGGACCGGGACCCAATCGATTTCGGGCCGTGTGACCACACCCACGGCCCCGCTACAAGGAGTTAACAAGTGGCACGCGTCAAGCGGGCAGTCAACGCCCACAAGAAGCGCCGGGCGATCCTCGAGGCGGCCTCCGGCTACCGCGGTCAGCGTTCGCGCCTGTACCGCAAGGCCAAGGAGCAGGTCACCCACTCGCTGGTCTACAACTACAACGACCGCAAGAAGCGCAAGGGCGACTTCCGTCAGCTGTGGATCCAGCGCATCAACGCCGCTGCCCGCGCCAACGGCATGACGTACAACCGCCTCATCCAGGGTCTGAAGGCCGCCAACATCGAGGTGGACCGCAAGATCCTCGCGGAGCTGGCTGTCAACGACGCGGGCGCGTTCGCCGCGCTCGTCGAGGTCGCGCAGAAGGCCCTGCCGTCGGACGTGAACGCGCCGAAGGCTGCGTGACGCCGGCGTCGGCTCGAGCCTGAATCGGACCCGCAGGCCTTCGAGGCCTGCGGGTCCGTGTGCGTTCCCCCGCCGCCGCGGACAGCAGACCCCCACCCCCATAAACCCGAAGGTGACGTAACCCCCATGTCGGCCGCCCCCGAGCTGATCTCCCCGCGCTCTCCTCGTGTCTCCGCCGCGCGGCGGCTCGCCAAGCGGAACTTCCGGGGGAAGGAACAGCTGTTTCTCGCCGAGGGCCCGCAGGCCGTGCGGGAGGCGGCGGCGCACCGCGCCGCGGACGCCGCCACGCTCGTCGAGCTCTTCGCGACCGCCGAGGCGGCGGAGCGGTACGCCGACATCATCGGGGAGGCCCGGGACGCCGGGGCGCGCGTGCACCTCGCGGACGAGGCGGTGATCGCCGACATCTCGACCACCGTGACCCCCCAGGGGCTCGTCGGGATCTGCCGCTTCCTGGACACCCCCTTCGAGGAGATCCTCGCGGCCCGGCCGAGGCTCGTCGCCGTACTCGCCCATGTGCGCGACCCGGGGAACGCCGGCACCGTGCTGCGCTGCGCCGACGCCGCCGGCGCCGAGGCCGTCGTACTGACCGACGCCTCCGTGGACCTCTACAACCCCAAGTCGGTGCGCGCCTCCGTCGGCTCGCTGTTCCACCTGCCCGTCGCCGTCGGCGTGCCCGTCGACCAGGCCGTCGCCGGACTCAAGGACGCAGGCGTGCGGATCCTGGCCGCGGACGGCGCGGGCGACGACGACCTCGACGACGAACTCGACAAGGGCACCATGGGCGGGCCCACCGCCTGGGTGTTCGGGAACGAGGCCTGGGGGCTCCCGGAGGAGACGCGTGCGCTGGCCGACGCCGTCGTGCGCGTTCCCATCCACGGAAAAGCCGAGAGCCTGAACCTCGCCACGGCCGCCGCCGTATGTCTCTACGCGTCCGCCCGTGCACAGCGCGCCTCCGGAGGGTGCCGCTCCGTCACGGACAGCTAGTAGGGTGACGGGCTCGGGAGCCCTCCCCCAAGCTCTCGGCTGCGCTGGAGCAGGGAGGTACCCCCAACGCCGGACGAGAGGTGGGGTAAGGGGATGAGTGTCGGCACGAGCGGTGCACAGAAGGCGCCGCGAGCACAGGACGTGCGCGGCACACCCGCGTCCCGGCGCGGTGATCTGGCCGAACTCGGCATCGACCCCGACGAACTGCCCGACGGACTGGTCGTGGCGGACGAACACGGGCGGGTGATCTGCTTCAACGCCGCGGCGGCCCGTATCACCGCCGTGTCCGCCGCCGACGCCCTCGGGCAGCGGCTGGAGCGCGCCCTGCCGTTGGAGGACCTCGAAGGCCGCCGCTGGTGGCAGCTGACCGACCCCTACGGCGGCCTCGCGATCCGCGTCGCACAGCCCGAGCGCAACCTGCTGCTCCCCGGCGGCCGGGAAGTCCTCGTGTCGGTGCGCTACGTGCGGACGAGGCCCACCGGGCCGGTCCGCCGCCTCGTCGTCTCCCTGCGGGACACCGAAGCCCGTCGTCGCACCGAGCGCAGCCACGCCGAGCTGATCGCCACCGTCGCCCACGAACTGCGCTCCCCGCTCACCTCGGTCAAGGGCTTCACCGCCACGCTGCTCGCCAAGTGGGAGCGCTTCACCGACGACCAGAAGAAACTCATGCTGGAGACCGTCGACGCCGACGCGAACCGTGTGACGCGGCTCATCGCCGAGCTGCTCGACATCTCCCGCATCGACTCCGGACGCCTCGAGGTGCGCCGTCAGCCCGTCGACATCGGCGCGGCCGTCGGGCGGCACATCCAGGCGTACGTCGCCGCGGGGCAGCCCGCCGACCGGTTCCTGCTCCGCATAGAGCAGCCCCTGCCCGCCCTGTGGGCCGACCCCGACAAGATCGACCAGGTGCTCAGCAACCTCCTCGAAAATGCGGTGCGGCACGGCGAGGGAACCGTCACGATCGACGTAACGCCCTCGGCGTCCCCGCGCGAGCGGACGGACGACGAGGGCACTGCGCACGCTGCCACGTCGGTCACGGTGAGCGACGAGGGTCCCGGCATCCCGGAGGAGTCCATGAACCGCGTCTTCACCCGCTTCTGGCGGGGCAGCAAGCGCGGCGGCACGGGCCTCGGGCTCTACATCGTCAAGGGCATCGTCGAGGCCCACGGCGGCGGCATCACGGTCGGCCGCGCCCCCGGCGGCGGCGCCGAATTCCGATTTACGTTGCCCGTGGCCACCCCGGCGTATCTGCTGTAGCGCCGCAGAGGCCCACGGGCGCACGTCGTACCGGAGCCACCCCTCGGACTGCGCGTCCGAGGCAGGCTCCCACCCCGTTAGACTCGGCCTTTGGCACCTTTGCGTCCTCTCATCTGTGGACGATTCGTCTCCGAGTCGTGGACGGGGACCATCCGCCAGCCAACCGGAAGCACGGGAAGAGATGTCGGCACCGAATAAGTCGTACGACCCTGTAGAGGTCGAGGCCTTGAAACCGGAAGAGATCGAGCGCATGCGGGACGAGGCGCTCGCCGCCTTCGCGGCCGCCGGCGACCTCGACGCGCTCCAGGAGGCCAAGGTCGCCCACACCGGCGGCACCTCGCCGCTGGCCCTCGCCAACCGCGAGATCGGCGCCCTGCCCCCGCATGCCAAGGCCGCGGCCGGCAAGCTGGTCGGCCAGGCCCGTGGCGCCGTGAACAAGGCCCTCGGCGCCCGCCAGGCCGAGCTGGAGGCCGAGCGCGACGCCCGCGTGCTGGTCGAGGAGGCGGTGGACGTCACACTGCCGTACGACCGCGTACCGGCCGGCGCCCGCCACCCGCTGACCACGTTCATGGAGCGCGTCGCGGATGTCTTCGTGGCCATGGGCTACGAGATCGCGGAAGGCCCCGAGGTCGAGGCGGAGTGGTTCAACTTCGACGCCCTCAACTTCACCCCGGACCACCCGGCCCGGCAGATGCAGGACACCTTCTTCGTCGAGGGCCCGAAGGGCACCGAAGGAGACGAGTCCGGTGTCGTGCTGCGCACCCACACCTCGCCCGTGCAGGCCCGCGCCATGCTCGACCGCGAGCCGCCCGTCTACATCGTCTGCCCCGGCCGCGTCTACCGCACCGACGAGCTGGACGCCACGCACACCCCGGTCTTCCACCAGATCGAGCTGCTCGCCATCGACGAGGGCCTGACCATGGCCGACCTCAAGGGCACCCTGGACCACATGGTCCAGACGCTCTTCGGCGCGGACATGAAGACGCGGCTGCGGCCGAACTACTTCCCGTTCACCGAGCCGTCCGCCGAGATGGACATGCTCTGCTACGTCTGCAAGGGCGAGTCCGTCGGCAACCCCGACCGTCCCTGCCGCACCTGCTCCAGCGAGGGCTGGATCGAGCTCGGCGGCTGCGGCATGGTCAACCCCCGTGTCCTCACCGCCTGCGGGGTGGACCCGGAGAAGTACAGCGGATTCGCCTTCGGGTTCGGCATCGAGCGGATGCTGATGTTCCGCCACAACGTCGAAGACATGCGAGACATGGTCGAGGGTGACGTCCGGTTCACCCGGCCGTTCGGGATGGAGATCTGATGCGGGTCCCGCTTTCCTGGCTGCGGGAGTACGTCGACCTCCCCGCCACCGAGACCGGCCGCGATGTGCAGGCCAAGCTCGTTTCCGCCGGCCTCGAGGTCGAGAGGGTCGAGCAGCTCGGCGCCGACCTCAAGGGCCCCCTGGCCGTCGGCCAGGTGCTGACCATCGAGGAGCTGGAGGGCTTCAAGAAGCCGATCCGCTTCTGCACCGTCGACGTCGGCCAGGCCAACGGCACCGGTGAGCCCCAGGAGATCGTCTGCGGCGCCCGCAACTTCTCCGTCGGCGACAAGGTCGTCGTGGTCCTGCCCGGCGCCGTCCTGCCCGGCAACTTCGCGATCGCCGCGCGCAAGACGTACGGCAGGACCTCGCACGGCATGATCTGCTCCGGCGACGAGCTGGGCATGGGCGACGACGGCTCCGGCGGCATCATCGTGCTCCCGCCGGAGTACGAGGTCGGCACCGACGCCATCGAGCTGCTCGAGCTGGTCGACGAGGTCCTCGACATCGCCGTCACGCCCGACCGCGGCTACTGCCTGTCGCTGCGCGGCATCGCCCGCGAGACCGCCATCGCGTACGGCCTGCCGCTGCGCGACCCGGCGCTGCTCGACGTGCCGGCCCCGAACGCGTTCGGCCACCCGGTGAAGATCTCCGAGCCGCTGGGCTGCGACCGCTTCACCGCGCGCACGGTGACCGGCCTCGACCCCGAGGCGCGCTCCCCGATCTGGCTCCAGCGTCGGCTCCAGAAGGCCGGCATGCGCTCGATCTCGCTGGCCGTCGACATCACCAACTACGTGATGCTGGAGCTGGGCCAGCCCCTGCACGCCTACGACCGCTCCCGCATCCAGGGCGCGATCGGCGTGCGCCGGGCGGAGCAGGGCGAGAAGCTCACCACCCTCGACGGCACCCAGCGCACGCTGGACGCCGAGGACCTGGTCATCACCGACGACCGCGGGCCCATCGGGCTCGCGGGCGTCATGGGCGGCGCCCACACCGAGATCGACGACACCGAGGGCACGACCACCGAGGTCGTCATCGAGGCCGCGCACTTCGACCCGATCTCCGTCGCCCGCACGGCCCGCCGCCACAAGCTGGCCTCCGAGGCGTCCAAGCGCTTCGAGCGCGGCGTCGACCCGCTGGCCGCCTCCGCCGCCGCCCAGCGCACGGTCGACCTGCTGGTGCTCCTCGCCGGCGGCAGCGCCGACGCGGGCGTCACGGAGGTCATCACGCCCTCCGCGCCGCACACCATCACCATCCCGGCGAACCACCCGGACCGGGTGGCAGGAGTCGAGTACGGCCGCGAGACCGTCGTACGCCGTCTCCAGGAGGTCGGCTGCGACGTCTACGGGCAGGACGAGCTGCTCGTCACCGTGCCGTCCTGGCGGCCCGACCTGACCGACCCGAACGACCTGGCCGAGGAGGTCATCCGGCTCGAGGGCTACGAGAACCTGCCCTCGACCCTGCCCAAGCCCCCCGCGGGCCGGGGCCTGACCGAGCGGCAGCGGCTGCACCGCCGCGTCGGCCGCGCGCTGGCCGGCGCCGGATACGTCGAGGCGCCGAACTACCCCTTCATCGGGGAGCACGTCTTCGACCAGTTCGGCCTCGCCGCCGACGACCCGAAGCGCCGGGTCGTCAAGCTGGTCAACCCGCTCTCCGAGGAGGAGCCCGCGCTCCGCACGACGCTGCTGCCGGGCCTGCTCGGCGCGCTGCGCCGCAACGACGGGCGCGGTTCGCACGACCTGGCGCTCTTCGAGACCGGGCTGGTCTTCCACCCGCGCGCGGAGCAGCGCATCGCGGTCCGGCTGCCCGTCGACCGCCGTCCCACGGACGAGGAGATCGCCTCCCTCACCGCCGCGCTGCCCGAGCAGCCCCGGCACGCCGCCGTCGTCCTCGCGGGCGCCCGCGAGCAGGCCGGCTGGTGGGGCAAGGGCCGCCCGGCCGACTGGGCCGACGCGGTCGAGGCCGCACGCACCCTGGCCCGCGAGGCGGGGACCGAACTCCTCGTGCGCGCCGGCCAGTACGGGCCGTGGCACCCGGGCCGCTGCGCCGAGCTCGCCGTCGTCCTCGACGGCGAGGAGAAGGTCATCGGGTACGCCGGCGAGCTGCACCCCGGTGTCCTGAAGACGCTGGGTCTGCCCGCGCGCACCAGCGCGATGGAGCTGAACCTGGACGCGCTGGAGCAGGCGAGCGCGGGCGTCGTGAAGGGGCCCCGGATCTCCACGTTCCCGGTCGCCACCCAGGACGTCGCGCTGGTCGTCGACAAGACGGTTCCGCACGCGGACGTCGAGGCGGCACTGCGCGAGGGTGCGGGTGAACTCCTGGAGTCCATCCGGCTGTTCGACGTGTACGAGAGCGAGCAGCTCGGCGCGGGCAAGAAGTCCCTCGCCTACGCGCTGCGCTTCCGTGCCGCCGACCGCACCCTGACCGTCGAGGAGGCCTCCACGGCCCGCGACGCGGCGGTGGCGCTGGCCGCCGAGCGCACAGGGGCGGCACTGCGGAGCTAGCTTCGCCGGAAGTGCCGGGGAACTGCTGGGCGTCGGCCGGCTGCGGGTTGTCCGTGGCCGGCCGCGCCCATGCGGCGGAGTCGCACGATGTCGTGGCTCAGTGGCTCAGTGGCTCAGTGGCTCAGCGGCTCGGTGGCCCCGCGGCCCCCGACGGGCCCCTCGGCCACCTCACTCATTCGAGTGACGATTCCGGGCGATCTGGCCCGATCGGGGCATGCGGTCGAAAGAATCGGACCGGCCCCGGGGGACGAGGTGGAGCTCCGCGGGCCGCTTCTGCGCAGCTCAGGGCCTGATGGGGGGCCATCGGCATGATCCGTATCAAGGCTGGGGTTCCCTGCGGACCACGGCCCCGCGCTCGTCCCGGCGAAGGATTCAGGGCGGTCGTCGCCCGCGGGATCCCGCGTGACCGCATGCTCCGGCGCCGCTCGCGCCGGGAGTCCCGGCGTTTCCGGCGGGCGCTGTCGATAGCGCTGCCCACCGTCTGGGGCACGACGGCGATCACCTACAAACTGGCCTGCCCGCTCGCGCAGCAGAACGGGCTCGGCGCGCGGATCGTCACCAGCGCCGTGTTCTTCGCCGTCGGCACCGGGCTGATCCTTCAGGTCCGACACACACTGCTGCGGGAGTTGCGACAGGCCCGCAAGGTCGCGGGCGCCGCCCAGAGCGTGCTGCTGCGGCCGCTGCCGTCGCGGATCGGCGGGCTGAACATCGCGGCGGCCCAGCTCTCCGCCGACCGCGGCGCCACCGTCGGCGGCGATCTGTACGAGGTGATCGCCACCGAGCACGGCGTACGCGTGGTGATAGGCGATGTACGGGGGCACGGGCTGGCGGCCATCGGGACGGTCGCCGCCGTCCTCGGCAGCTTCCGCGAGGCGGTGCACGACGAGGCCGAACTCGCCGGTGTCCTCCAACGGCTCGAACGGGCCATGGTCCGGCATCTGCGGGAGCGGGCCAGAGCCGAGCCCCCCTCGGCGGGCCCGGATCCGGACAGCCTGGTCGCCGAGGAGTTCGTCACCGTGCTGCTGCTGGAGATCCGCCACGACGGGGAGGTGTACGCCCTCAACTGCGGGCACCCCTGGCCGTATCTCCTCAGCGGCAGCCGGGTGGAACTGCTCGCGCGCGCCGAACCCCTGCCCCCGCTCGGACCGTTCCCGCTGCCCGCCGAGCTGCCGTCCACCAGCTGTGGCCCGCTTCAGCCCGGGGAGGCGCTGTTCCTGCACACCGACGGCGCCGAGGACGCGCGCGATGCCCGTGGCCGGTTCTTTCCGCTGGCCGCCGTCCTCGGCGAGGTCGTGCGGATCCCGGCGGTGTCGCCGCAGGCCGTCCTGAAGGCCGTCTTCGCCGGGCTTCTGCGCCACACCGGCGGCAGACCGTCGGACGACGTGGCCCTGCTGGTCCTGCACAACGACCCGCACCGCACCTCCACGACGGCGAACCACCCGATGGCTCACCACGTGCAGTAGGAACGCGACGTACCCGCACCCGCAGCCGACCCGCCCGACCGACGCCCCAGCCGACGACCCGCAGTTCCCCGGCTCCCCCGGCGGAGCCCGCCGGGGGAGCCGTCCGCCCCGCCACGGAGTGTCGGGCAGGCAGCCGGGCGGACGGCGCGGTATCGGGCCGCCGCACTGTACGAGGGGGAGCCGGCGGCCCGGCCGGCCTCTTACGAGGCATTTCAGTCAAGCGGTCGGAAACTCTCCGCAACAGCGCGCGCACAGCCCGGATTCGAGCACTCCGTTCACACCCCGTGCGAAGGCGGACGCACTACTCTGTCGGCACCGAGCCACCGGAGGGCATTCATGCAGCCCAACACTCTGCTCGACGCGATCCTCGACGAGGCCGGGATCTCCCACGCGGGACTCGCCGCGCACGTCAACCAGGTGGGGAGGGCGCGTGGTGTTGCCCTCAGGTACGAACACACCGCCGTGGCACGGTGGTTGAAGGGCCAGCGGCCGCGCGGCCAGGTGCCCGACCTGATCTGCGAAGTGCTCGCGGCCAGGCTGCACCGCCCGGTGACGCTCGACGACATCGGCCTCGGCGTTCCCGGTGAACCGTCCGCCCCCCACGCTTCCACGCTCTCCGGCTTCGTCGAGCGGGCCACCGCCCTGTGGCGCTCCGACGAACAGCAGCGCCCGCACATCCTCGGCGCCCCCGCCGTCACCGGAACGCCTGCCGTGATGCCGGTCTGGGAGTGGGAGAACCCGCCCGAGGACGTGGACGTCTCGCGCGGCGGCCGGCACCGGGTCAGGATGGCCGACATCGAGATGCTGCGCGCGGCCCGCGCCCACTACGAGCAGATGTACCGCAAGGCGGGCGGCATAGCGACCCGCACCCGCATCGTCGGCTTCCTCAACTCCGAGACGGCACCCTTACTGCGCGGCAGTTACACCGACGCCACCGGCCGTCAACTGCACCGGGCCACCGGCGGCCTGGTGGCCATCGCGGGCATCTGCGCGTACGACTCCGACGCCCACGGCCTCGCCCAGCGCTACTTCCACCAGGCACTCCGGCTGGCGAAGGCCAGCGGGGACCGGGGACTCGGCGCCTATGTCATAGCCCTGCTGGTCAACCAGTCGCTGTTCATGCGCGAACACCGGCAGGCCGTCGCCTTCGCCGAGGCCGCGCTGCGCGCCGCGGGCAAGCACATCACTCCCGCGCTCGCCTCCGACCTCTACGCGATGCAGGCCAAGGCGTACGCGCACCTCGGCGACGGTACGAGCGCGCTGTCCTGCATCCGGCGGGCCGAGCAGGCGGCCGAGCGCATCCGGCGCGGCTACGAGCCCGACGAGACCGGTTATGTCCAGCCCGGCCTGGTCAACGTCCAGGTGGCGGAGGCGCTGCTCAGCCTCGGCGACCTGGTGGCGGCGGGCGAGCACGCGGCGGCCGCCGTCGACACCCCCGCCCATGACCGGGGGCGGGTGCACCGGCTCGCGATGCTCAGTCAGATCGAGCTCCGCCAGGGCAACGCCGACAAGGCGGTCGCCACGGCGGTCGAAATGGCGGAACAGGCGCGCGGGATGGAGTCCCAGCGCCTGCGCGACAGACTGCGGGCGGTACGCGAACATCTGGCGCGCAGCGGCTGCGCGGGCACGGCCGAGGCCGCCGAACTGATCGACGGGGCACTGCGCGTACCGCTGTAGACGAACCGGCCCCACCCCCTGCGGGGGAACCCCGCCCCCCTCGGGGCGCGGGCGACTGCGCCTGCCGCTGCGCTGCGAGCGCGCCGCTGTGAGCCTGCTGAGTGGACGCTCCTGCTGCGATATTGCCACTTACTCGGCGGAAGGTGGCAGAACCGTGCAGTGGACGAAACAGAACGAACAAACTGTGTATGAAAACCGCTGGTTCAGCGTCAATCTCGCGGATGTCGAGCTGCCGGACGGCCGGCACCTCGATCACTTCTTGATACGGCTGCGGCCCGTCGCCGTGGCCACCGTCGTGAATGAGGCCAACGAAGTGCTGCTCCTGTGGCGGCACCGCTTCATCACCGACAGCTGGGGGTGGGAGCTCGCGGCGGGCGTCGTCGAGGACGGCGAGGACATCGCCGTGGCGGCGGCCCGTGAACTCGAGGAGGAGACCGGCTGGCGACCGGGACCCCTGCGCCATCTGATGAGCGTCGAGCCCTCCAACGGGCTCACCGACGCCCGGCACCACATCTTCTGGGCCGACGAAGGCGTGTACACCGGGCACCCTGTGGACGACTTCGAGTCGGACCGTCGGGAGTGGGTTCCCCTCAAGCTCGTACCCGACATGGTCGCCCGGGGCGAGGTCCCGGCCGCCAATATGGCGGCCGCGCTGCTCCTCCTGCATCATCTGAGGCTCGGGCAGGACGCTTTGCCCTGATATCACCGCGTCCTCGGGCCTCAGTGGCCCAGAGCCTGCCAGACCGCCACGGCGAGCGCGCCCACGGCCGTGATGGCCGCGACCGCGGGCAGTGGCCAGCGGGTGTGTTCCAGTGTGACGACCCGTGTGCTCAGGTCGTCGACATCCTTGGCGGTCTGTTCCGCGCGATGGCTGAGCAGAGCCAGCCCTCCCTCGACGCGGGCATGTGCCACATCGAGGCGACGGCGTAACTCTGCGACTTCTCCGTGGACCACGGGATGCTCGGGGTCGGCGGTCACGTGTCCGCTCCTTTCCGTAGTCGTCACATCCCTTGTGTACGCACGGAAAGTCAACTCGCCTGGTGGACGTGTGGGGAGCGTGTGCGAGCGGCATATGCGGGCCCGGCGCGCACACGGTGTGTGAATGGCGCGGGCCCGGCACCACTTTTCGGTGCCGGGCCCGTGGCGGCCTGGGCCTCACGCTGCGCAGTCGGGCGCGGGTCGTCCCGGCGCGTACGGGGTCAGGCGTAGGAGTAGAAGCCCGAGCCCGACTTCCGGCCCAGCCGGCCCGCGTCCACCATGCGCTGGAGCAGCGGGGGAGCGGCGTACAGCGGTTCCTTGTACTCCTCGTACATCGACGACGCGACCGAGGCCACCGTGTCCAGGCCGATCAGGTCGGACAGCTTGAGCGGGCCCATCGGATGGGCGCAGCCCAGCTCCATGCCGTTGTCGATGTCCTCACGGCTGGCGATGCCCGACTCGAACATCCGGATCGCGGAGAGCAGATACGGGATGAGGAGGGCGTTGACCACGAAGCCGGAGCGGTCCTGGGCGCGGATCGCGTGCTTGCCGAGGATCTTCTCGACGAGCCCCTGCGCGCGGCTGAGGGTGCCCTCGGAGGTGGTGAGGGCCGGGATCAGCTCGACGAGCTTCTGCACCGGGGCCGGGTTGAAGAAGTGGATGCCGATGACCTGGTCGGGGCGCGAGGTGGCGACGGCGAGCTTCACCAGCGGGATCGAGGAGGTGTTGGAGGCGAGGATCGCGTCTGGCCGGGTCACCACCTGGTCGAGCACCTGGAAGATCTCCGTCTTCACCTGCTCGTTCTCGACGACGGCCTCGATCACCAGATCGCGGTCCGCGAACTCGCCGAGGTCGGTGGTGAAGCTGAGCCGGGCCTGCGTCGCGTCCCGCTCCTCCTCGGAGATCTTGCCGCGCTCGGCCGCCTTGGACAGCGAGTTGAACAGACGGGTCCGGCCGATCTCCAGGGCCTCGCCGGTGGTCTCGGCGACCTTGACGTCAAGACCGGCGCGGGCGCACACCTCGGCGATGCCCGCTCCCATCTGGCCGCAGCCGACCACTCCGACGCGTTCGATGTCGGTCACATCGTCCCTTTCGCTGATCATCGGGCTGGCAGGGCCCCCGTTGTTCGGTGCCTGCCCCGATCGTGCACGTTACCCCCGAAGGGACGGTGATCGATCACCCGGGGCGGGCATGCTGGACAGGGAGACGATCCGTGACCGCGCGGATCCGCACGGTGGCGCGGGGCCGCGGCGGGGAGGGGTGTGCAGATGGGGCGACTGTCACGTCGGGCGTTCGCGATGGCCGCGCTGACGACTCTCGGGACGGCGGGCGACCTGGCGGCCGCGCCACGGGGCGGCCCGGCGGCCCCGCCGGGCCGGCGGCGCGCGGCCGGCGAGCTGCGGGGCATGTGGCTGGCGACCGTCGCGAACCGCGACTGGCCCTCCCGCACCGGGCTCACCCCGGCCGAGCAGCGCGCCGAACTGCTGGCCCACCTCGACACCGCGGTCCGTCGCCGGCTGAACGCGGTGTTCTTCCAGGTCCGCCCCACCGCCGACGCGCTGTGGCCCTCGCCGTACGAGCCCTGGTCCCAGTACCTGACCGGCACCCAGGGAAAGGACCCCGGCTGGGACCCGCTCGGCACGGCCGTCGCGGAGGCCCATGCGCGGGGCCTGGAGCTGCACGCCTGGTTCAACCCGTACCGGATCGCCAACCACACGGACCCGGCCAGGCTGGTCGCCTCGCACCCCGCCCGGCTGCACCCCGACTGGGCCGTGCCGTACGGCGGGAAGCTCTACTACAACCCCGGGCTGCCCGAGGTCCGCGCCTTCGTCCAGGACGCGATGCTCGACGCGGTGCGTCGATACCGGGTCGACGGCGTGCACTTCGACGACTACTTCTACCCGTATCCGGTCGCGGGCCAGACCTTCGACGACGACGCGGCGTACGCGGCCCACGGCGCGGACTTCCCGGACCGGGCCTCCTGGCGGCGCCACAACATCGACCGGCTCGTGAGCGAGACCGCGGCCCTGATCCGGAAGGTGCGGCCCGCCGCACGGTTCGGGATCAGCCCCTTCGGGGTGTGGCGCAACGCCGCGACGGACCCCCTGGGCTCGGACACACGGGCGGGCGTGCAGACGTACGACGATCTGTACGCCGACACCCGCACCTGGGTACGGGAGTGCTGGATCGACTACATCTGCCCGCAGGTCTACTGGAACATCGGCTTCGCCGCGGCCGACTACGCGAAGCTCGTGCCCTGGTGGGCGGCGGTCGCCAAGGGCACCGGCGTACGGCTGTACGTCGGCGAGGCCCTGTACAAGGCCGGGGACCCGGCGCAGCCCGCCGCCTGGCAGGACCCGGTCGAACTCTCCCGGCACCTCACCCTCGCCAAGGGTTACCCGCAGGTGCGCGGGCATGTCTTCTTCTCGGCCAAGGAGGTCGCGGCGGACCGGATCGGCGCGCTGGCACGCGTGGTCGCCGACCACTATCAGCAGCCGGCGAAACCTCCACGCTGAACTAGAGCGACCCGAGGGGCTTGGGGTGACGGATTTCGGAGTCCGGGCCCGGTGAACACACTGCCTCGTGCCCGTCCTGGAAGCGGACGCGGTACGGGGGAGTGCCCTCGGCGCCCATTACTTCGACGATCTCTGCGATCTTGTCGTGCTGCCCGACGACCCTGCCGTGCTGCACGAGCTGGTCGCCCTCAGTCGCATGCATCTGAAGGGCCTCCTCGTCATGTGCCTCGTCATGTGCGGGAGTAGCGGTCAGTCACCGCCAGTCTACGGCTGCCCGCCTCGGTTGCCCCGGGCCGTGCATGCCGCTCAGCCTCGCGCTCGCTGGGTGACCGCGATGCAGACCAGTACGGCCGCGGCCGTCAGCGGGGCGGCCGGTGTGAGGTGCTCGCCGAGGAGCAGTACCGACCACACCAGTGTGAGCAGCGGCTGGGCCAACTGCAACTGGCTGGCCTTCGGAATGCCGATCGCGGCCATACCGCGGTACCAGACGACCAGCCCCAAAAACTGCGAACCCGCCGCCACCCACAGCAGCCCGGCGACACTGTGTGCCGCCAGCTGTACCGGCTCGTACGCCAGGGCGACCAGCGCGCCCGGCACCGAGAGCGGCAGGCACAGCACCAGGGCCCAGCCGATGACCTGCCAGCCGGGCATCACCCGGGCGAGCCGGCCGCCCTCGGTGTAGCCCGCCGCGCAGACCAGCAGCGCCCCGAAGAGGTAGGCGTCCGCGCTGGTCAGGGCGCCGCCGCTCTGCTGCACGGTGAACGCGATGACGGCGGCGGCGCCGGAGAGGGCCGCGATCCAGAAGGTGCGGGAAGGGCGTGCGCCGGTGCGCAGCGCCGAGAACAAGGCAGTCGTCAAAGGCAGCAGCCCGACGACCACGGCCGCGTGCGAGGTGGTGGCCGTCTCCAACGCGAGCGTCGTCAGCAGCGGGAAGCCGAGCACGACGCCCGCGGCGACGACGGCGAGGCCCGCCCAGTGCCGCCGGGCGGGCAGCGGTACGCGCAGCGCCAGCAGACAGCCACCCGCGATGACCGCGGCCAGCAGGCTGCGCACGGTGACGAGCGACCAGGGGCCGAAGCCCTCCAGGCCCCAGGCGGTGGCGGGAAAGGTGAGGGAGAAGGCGGTGACTCCGAGAGCGGCCTGGAGCGTGCCGGAGCGGTGGGGGAGGGAAGCGGGGCCCGCGCCGGTGGTGTCCCGTGGGAGGGAAGCGGGATCCACGCCGGTGGTGTCCCGCGGAAGGGCCGCGGGGTGCGTGTGCGCCGTGCTCCTGGGCTGGGTGGGCACCGCTATCGGGGTATCGGCAGTAGCGCTATCCTGTGCTCTCATGCAAGAGCGTAGCAGCGTCGGTGATCTGGCAAATCGTCTGCGGACGGACCTGAACCGCTACTCTCCCGGTGAGAAGCTGCCGTCGAGCCGGGCGCTCGTCGAGCGATTCCGGGTGAGTCCCGTGACCGTCTCGCGGGCCCTGGCGCAACTGGTCGCCGAGGGCTTGGTGATCACGCGGCCGGGCGCCGGGGCCTTCCGGGCCGAGCCGCGGCGGGCCCCCGCCACCGTGGGGGACACCGCCTGGCAGGAGGTCGCCCTCAGCGCCGACGCCGCCGCCGAACTCGTGCCGCGCACCGTCGACGCCTCCGGCGTGCTCGTCTCGCTCGCCGCACCACCGGCCGGGGTCGTCGAGTTCAACGGCGGCTATCTGCACCCCTCCCTCCAGCCCGAGCGGGCGATGGGCGCGGCGCTGTCCCGGGCCGGGCGGCGCCCCGGGGTGTGGGCGCGGCCGCCCGTGGAGGGGCTCGGGGACCTGCGCGAGTGGTTCGCGCGGGGCATCGGCGGCGCGATCACCGCGGCCGAGGTACTGATCGCGGCGGGCGGTCAGTCGGCGCTGACCACCGCCCTGCGCGCACTGGCCCCGCCCGGCGCCCCGGTCCTGGTCGAATCACCCACGTACCCCGGCATGCTGGCGATCGCCCGCGCGGCCGGGCAGCGGCCGGTGCCCGTCCCCGTGGACGCCGACGGGGTGAAACCCGCCCTGCTCGCCGACGCGTTCCGGGCGACGGGTGCGCGCGTCTTCGTCTGCCAGCCGCTGTTCCAGAATCCGACGGGCGCCGTCCTCGCACCCGAGCGCCGTGGTGAGGTGCTGCGGATCGCGCGCGACGCCGGGGCGTTCGTGGTCGAGGACGACTTCGTACGACACCTGGTGCACGAGGACGCCGGGCCGCTGCCGCCGCCGCTGGCCGCGGAGGACCCCGACGGGGTTGTCGTACACGTCCGTTCGCTGACCAAGGTGACCTCGCCCAGCTTCCGGGTGAGCGCGCTGGCCGCGCGCGGACCGGTCCTCGAGCGGCTGCGCGCCATCCAGGTCGTCGACACCTTCTTCGTGCCGCGCCCGCTCCAGGAGGCCGCGCTCGAACTCGTCGGATCCCCGGCCTGGCCCCGCCATCTGCGCTCCGTCGGCGTCGAGTTGAGGAACCGTCGGGACACGATGACCGCCGCACTGCGCCTGCACCTGCCCGAACTCGCCCTGCCGCACATCCCGTCCGGCGGCTACCACCTGTGGCTGCGGCTGCCCGACGGCGCGGACGAGCCCTCCGTGGTCGCGGGGGCCCTGCGCGCGGGCGTGGCGGTCACGCCCGGCCGCCCCTACTTCAGCGCCGAACCCCCCGCCGCCCACCTGCGGTTGAGCTTCGCGGGGGTCGCGGGAACGGGAGAGATCACGGAGGGGGTGCGCAGGCTGCGTACCGCGTGTGACGCGGTCCTCTGAGGCAGCGGCACCAGCCGCGGCATCGCACCCGCCCCCGACGACGGCCCCGTCCACCAGGCGAAAACCGATCGACGCACCGCACGTCCGCCTGCGAACCTCCCGGCATGACTGACGCACAACGCCTGCCCGGCGGCTACGAACTCTCCACCGACCCCGCCCGGATCGACCTCGACCGTGTCCACGGCTGGCTGTCGGCCGACGCGTACTGGGCGATCGGGCGGCCCCGCGAGAAGCAGGAGCGCGCGGTGGCCGGCTCGCTCAACTTCGGGGTGTACGCGGCGGCTTCGGGCGAACAGGTGGCGTACGCGCGCGTGGTGACCGACCGGGCGACGTTCGCGTGGCTCTGCGACGTCTACGTCGACCCCTCGGTACGCGGCAAGGGGATCGGCACCGCGCTGGTCGGCGGCGTACGCGCACACCTCGAACCCCTCGGGCTGCGGCGCGTCCTGCTCGCCACCGAGGACGCGCACGGCGTCTACGCGAAGCTCGGCTTCAAGCCGCTCGACACGCCGGGCCACTGGATGGCGCTCGCGTTCGAACAGTAGACCGGGCGAGCCGTGTGACCTCGTGGATACCCTTGGTAACTCCTGAGTAACACCTCTTGACCTGCGCACTTGTGAGCATCACGATCGCCGCATGCATCTTCGGGTCACATTCGTCGCCACCGCGCGCAGCTCCTCGCTGCTCGCGGAGCGCTTCGAGGAGGACCGGCCGCTGGACCAGGCCGGCTGGGACGCGGTGCAGCGGGCCGCCGCTGAGCTGGTGCCGCTGGCGGCCGCCGAGCTGCGCTACTGCTCGCCGTCCCCGGGCAGCCGGGCGACCGGTGACGCGCTCGGCTATGCCCCGCTCGCCCAGCTCGCGCTGCGCGACTGCGACATGGGCCGGTGGCGCGGTCTGACGCTGGGCGAGGCGATGGCCCGTGAGCCGTCGGCGGTCGACGCCTGGCTCGCGGATCCGCGCTCCGCTCCGCACGGCGGTGAGCCGCTGATGTCCTTCGTCTCCCGGGTGGGGCAGTGGCTCGACACCCGGCCCGCGGACGACGGCAGCCAGATCGTCGCCGTGGCGGAGCCGTCGGTGGTGCGGGCGGCCCTGGTCCACGCGCTGCGGGCCCATCCGTCGACGTACTGGAACATCGACGTCCGCCCGTTGTCGACGGTCACGCTCATCGGCGCCAACGGGCGCTGGAACCTCCGGCTGGAGGCCGGACTCCAGCGCGTCTAGACGGTCGCGCGCCCAGTCGGTTCTTCGCGCGCGTAGTCGGTCGTGAGGATCAGGTCCTTGGCCGGTCCGCCGACCCGCCACACCGTCCGCCAGCGGTCCTCGGCGTACACGGTGAACTCGCCGCGGTAGAGGTCCGCGGCGCACGGGTGGTCGGCGACATGGTGCCCGGTGGTCAGGTCGAGGACGTGGAAGGGGCGCCCGTCACCGAACCGTACGTCCGACATGCCGAGGGTCTCCCCGGGCAGGAACCACAGCGTTCGCTCGGCCGGTCTCGCGGCGCCCTGCCACACGAACGTCCCGGACTCCTGATGCAGCAGCCCGCCGCCGCCGTCCTCCAGGGGTGAGAAGACGGTCGTCCCGGTGAAGTGCCCTTCGGCCCCGCCCGCGAGATCCCGCACGGTGCGCTCCACGCGCCAGCTTCCCGTCAGATACCCCAGGGCATCGGCCACCGGCCAGAACTCACCCATCGGCTCCCTTCCTTCGTACGGCGGTTTGACCCTACCGGGCCGGGTGCGAGCGCCGACGGCGCAGGCGGCGCCGGGGCCTTGGGCCCGGCCGGGCGCTGTGCCCGTGGCTCGGCCGCCACATGCCGTCCGGCGACTCGACGGGGGCCGACCACGGCCAGACAGCCGGCGAAGGCCAGGTACGGCGGCAGCGCATCCACGGGGAGGGCCCTGTGTCCGACCCATTGACGCACTCCAGCCCCCTGCCTATCTTGCCGTTCGATGTACTGATCGCAGTTCGAAATATCGAACCTCAGACCCTACAGAGCCGCGGAGTATCCATGTCACCCACCCGCACCCGCTGGAGACTCGGACTCACAGCCGCCGCGTTACTGGTGGCCTCGGTCGGCGTTCCCGCGCCCGCCCACGCCGAAGACATCACCGACTACGCGATCGCCGTCGATCCCAAGGGATCGGGGGCGAAGATCGACGACACCATGTACGGGGTGTTCTTCGAGGACATCAACAGGGCCGCCGACGGCGGGCTCTACGCGGAACTCGTGCAGAACAGGTCGTTCGAGTACGCGACCGCCGACAACACGTCGTACACCCCGCTCACCTCCTGGAACACCTCCGGTACCGCGGACGTCGTCAGCGACGACGGACGGCTCAATGCCCGCAACCGCAGCTATCTGGCCCTCGGCGGCGACTCCTCGGTCACCAACTCCGGCTACAACACCGGCATCGCGGTCGAGAGCGGCAAGGTCTACGACTTCTCCGTCTGGGCCCGCGCCGACCAGGCCGACCCCCTCAGCGTGACCCTGCACGACACGGACGGTGACTTGGCCCGGGCCCGCCGCGTCACCGTGCGCGGCGGCTGGGCCAAGTACACGGCCAGGTTCACCGCCGGCCGCACCAGCACCACCGGCCGGCTCACCGTCGCCGCCGCCGGCGCCGTCGCGCTCGACATGGTCTCGCTCATCCCTCATGACACCTACATGGGGCACGGGCTGCGCAAGGACCTCGCCGAGAAGATCGCCGCCCTGCACCCCGGCTTCGTCCGCTTCCCCGGCGGCTGTCTCGTCAACACCGGTTCGATGAGGGGATACGACGAGGCGTCGGGGTACGAGCGCAAGCGGTCGTACCAGTGGAAGGACACCATCGGACCCGTCGAGCAGCGCGCCACCAACGCCAACTTCTGGGGCTACAACCAGAGTTACGGGCTCGGCTACTACGAGTACTTCCAGTTCGCCGAGGACACGGGCGCGATGCCGCTGCCCGTGGTGCCCGCCCTCGTCACCGGCTGCGGCCAGAACAAGGCCGTCGACGACGACGCTCTCCTCGAGCGCCACATCCAGGACACGCTGGACCTCATCGAGTTCGCCAACGGCCCGGTGACCAGCGAATGGGGCAGGAAGCGCGCCAGGATGGGCCATCCCGAGCCCTTCCACCTCACCCACCTCGAGGTGGGCAACGAGGAGAACCTCCCCGACGAGTTCTTCGCCCGCTTCACGCGGTTCCGGGCCGCCATCGAGGCGAAGTACCCCGACGTCACGGTCATCTCCAACGCCGGCCCGGACGACAGCGGTCCGACCTTCGACACCGCCTGGAAGCTCAACCGTGACGCGGACGTCGACATGGTCGACGAGCACTACTACAACAGCCCCCAGTGGTTCCTCCAGAACAACGACCGCTACGACGCGTACGACAGGAACGGCCCCAAGGTGTTTCTCGGCGAGTACGCGTCGGGCGGCAACACCTTCAAGAACGCCCTGGCCGAAGCCGCGTACATGACCGGTCTGGAGCGCAACGCGGACGTCGTCAAGCTGGCCTCGTACGCACCGCTGCTCGCCAACGAGGACTATGTGCAGTGGCGCCCCGACATGATCTGGTTCGACAACCACGCCTCCTGGGGCTCCGCCGACTACGAGGTCCAGAAGCTCTTCATGACGAATACCGGCGACCGGGTCGTGCCCAGCACCGCGAGCGGCACGCCCGCCCTGAGCGGGCCGATCTCCGGTGCGGTCGGCCTGTCGACGTGGGCGACCACCGCCGCGTACGACGATGTGCGGGTCACCGGCGAGGACGGGACCACGCTGCTCGGCGACGACTTCAGCGGTGACGCCTCGCGGTGGACGCACACGGGCGGCGGAAGCTGGAGCGTCGAGGACGGGCAGTACGTGCAGAGCGACGTGGCCGCCGAGAACACCATGGTCTCGGCGGGCGACCCGGCCTGGCACGACTACGACCTGCGGGTGAAGGCCACCAAGAAGTCCGGCAAGGAGGGCTTCCTCGTCGCGTTCGGCGTCAAGGACACCGGCACCTACACGCTCGTCGCCGCGCCCGACGCGGTGAACTCGCGGACGGCGACGCCTGTCGCACCGGTGACGTCCGTCTTGGAGGGGGTGGCCGACAGGTTCACGTATACCTTCCCGGCCAACTCCGTGACGTTCCTGCGGATCAGGCAGAGGTAGCCGCGGCGGCCGTGGGCTGCTGTCCGGCGGGCGGCAGCCCACGCTCGGCGAAGACCTTCTTCGCGACGAGGGAGGCGTTCATCGCCTTGGGTATGCCGCAGTACACCGCCGAGTGCAGCAGCGCCTCGACGATCTCGTCCGGCGAAAGGCCCACGTTCAGCGCCGCGTTGACGTGCACCTCCAGCTGAACCTCACAGCCGCCGAGCGCGGTGAGCATGCCGAGCGTCACCAACTGGCGGTCGCGCGGGGCGAGTCCGGGGCGGTCGTAGATGTCGCCGAAGGCCCAGGAGACGATCTGGTGGCCCAGTTCGGGATTGATGTCGCCCAAGGCGGCGACGACGCGCTCCCCGGCCTCGCCGTCGACCTGCTTCAGGACCCGCAGGCCGTGCTCGAAGCGCTCTTCGCGGGTGGTGGCGTCGCTCATGTCGGTTCTCCTGGTTCCGGCTGGCCGAGCAGCCGTTCATAGTGGTCGATCTTGTCGTCGAGGGCGGCCGCGTTGCGGCGCAGGGCGCGGATGCGCTCCGCCAGCTCGGCGCGGTGCTCGCGGAGCATCACGAGCCGGTCCGGGACCGTGGCGTCGCCCCGCGAGCGCAGCAGCGCGAACCGCTGCATGTCCGCGATCGACATGCCCGTCTCGCGCAGCCGGAGCAGAAACTCCAGCCAGGCCAGGTCCGCCGCCTCGTAACGGCGTTGGTTGCCGGTGGTCCGGCCGACCCGTTCGATCAGACCGGCCTTCTCGTAGTAGCGCAGTGTGTCGTGCGACAGGCCGGTGCGCTCGACGACCTGAGCGATCGTGAGGGTCGGTTCCCGGTGGAGCGGGAGGGGCTGTCCGCTGGTCATGACAACAACGGTAGAACCTGGAGCGCACTCCAGGTCAAGCGCGGACGGCGACCACTTCCGAAGTGGCCCTGAGCTGCGCGGACCGCACCGCCGCGGCGAACCGGCGTGCCGGTGGGCGCGGGTGCCGTGGCGGAGGCCGCCCTGTGATCGACGACCGGTCCACTGATCGCCGACTGACGCCGGACAGGCCCTAGAGCGCCGGCGGTGCCGGCGGCATCGGCGGTGCCCAGGCCGGCTGCGCCCCGAAGGGCGGCAGGGACGTGAACCGCGGGTCGAACGTCACGGTGGGCGTGATCCGGCGCAGCGCGTCGCGCACCAGTGTGAGCGGATGGTCCGGGAAGTGCGCGTCCCACTCCTCGTGGTCGGCGACGTGGTACGGCAGGGCGCCCTGGAGGTCGTACGCGTACGGATGGGGCCTGAAGTAGGCGGCCGGGCCGACCTGGTTCAGCACGACGGCCTCGCGCATCCCGGTCGTGGCCCCCTCCCCGGCCTGCACCTTGACGACCGTGCTGCAACCAGCCTTCGGTATCGTCCAGGAGCCGAGGAAGACCTGGCCGTGACCGTCCGGCCGGCGCACCTTGATCAGCTGCCGGACGGCCGGCACACCGGCCACGTCGCCGGTCACCGCTTCGATCAGACCGGCACCGGCCCGTGCGGCGCCCTCCGCGAGGCCGCGCCGCAGCCGGTCCGGTTCGTGGAGCGGGGCCGGCAGGTCCGGGACGAGGGGGAAGAAGTGCAGCGACAGGACGAGTCCCCGCTCGTCGGTCCAGAGATCCGCCTCCCGCTGGGTGAAGCCCGCCGTATTGATGCCTGTGATCGGTGTGCCCATGGGCTCATCATCGCGTCCGGCCAACGGAGTTCGGCACGCGGGGGAGCGCTGCACGGGGCTCCTCACCAGTAGGCCCGGTCGTCCCAGGACTCGAAGCGGGCGAACTCGACCGGGTCGTCGTCCTCGTCCAGACCGGCCAGGCCCGGCGCGGTGAGCAGACCGCGCTGCCAGGCGACCAGGGTGTCGACCAGGCCGCTCTCCAGGCGCGGCCCCTGCGGCGCGTGGCGCGGCCAGACGATCAGGGGCCAGGTGTCCGGGTCCGGGCCCTCGGCCAGCCAGCCGAGGTAGTCGCCGTCGATGGAACAGGCGAACGGGAGGAAACCGCCCGGCTCGGGCCAAGCGGGCAGCGGATACTGCTCCGGGTAGCTCTCCCTGTGCTTCCGATACCCGCCCGTGGTCTGCTCGATGTGCGTGCGAAAGCGCCGCTCGCCGGTCCGCAGCGGGGTGAGGAAGCGCAGCCACTCGCTCCAGCAGCCCGCGCCGTACTCGTCCATCAGCGTCACGTACTCCCGCGGCAGCCGTGTGCCCAGCTCCGCGAAGAGGGACGCCCACCGACCGCCGCCGAGATACGGCGTCGCGGGCGGCGGGCAGAGCAGCCGCAGCGCAGCGAGGCCGGCGCCGGTCTCCAGCGCGACACGGCGCTGCGTCTCGGTGAGGCGGGGCGCGGTCCGCGCGGGCGGGGTCCAAGGCGCGGCCGTCGGCAGGAACGCGGTGCGGGCGACGGATCCGGGCAGAGGGCCGATCAAGGGGCCCGGCGGCGAAGGGAGTTCCCAGGTGTCGCGGACCGTGTGCCGCAGATAGGCGCCGAGGGTGAGGTCGTACGGGTGCCAGTTCCGCAGTCCGCTGCCCGGCACGGACCCGGAGTGCCGGACGACCACGGTCCACCGGTCGGGGTCGTCGGAACTCGACGTGTCCCAGAAGAAGACGTCGCTGCCCCGGCTGCACCCCCAGGCGAGCAGCCCGCCGGGCGCGGGATGGACGGCGTACCGCTCGTCTTCCGGGAGGTCGCGCAACTCGATGCGCGCCGCGCGGTGCTTCTCGCGCAGCCAGTCCCCGTAGTCGAACCGTCCTTCCTCGGCACAGGGACCGTGGATCCACACGTACTCACCGAAGTCCATGGGCCCGTGGCGGTCGATCAGCCGCTTGTACTCGCCCGGCAGGCGCAGCCCGAGCCACTTCTCGACCGCCGCCCAGTCGACGGCGAGGGGCACCGGCGGCCGCTCGGCGTGCGGTGCGGTGAAGTCGGCCAGGTCCTGGGTCACGGGTGGTCCTCCGGGGGTGAGCGGGCGGGGCGCACGACGATTGTCCCGCCGGCCCGCGTCCGGAGCGTGCGGCCGTCGTTGCCGCATCCCGCTACCAGCTCCGCCGCCGAATCCCGTTGAGATGCCGCCGTACGTCGGGGAGAGTCTGTGGGCATGGAGTGTCGGTGGCGATCACCGTCCGAGGGGCCGAACCGCTCGGCCGGCCCGAGGGGTACGGACGGACCACCGGCGCCGATCTTCCGGCACCGCATGCCGGCACCGATCCCGAGCTGGTCGACGTGCCGGAAAGTCACCGGATCGAACAACTCGCTGAGGGCGTCGAACCGGATCCCCGCCTCCGCGTGCCGGTTGTCCAGCAGGCAGCCCTGATCCGCGCCGTGCTCGGGCATCTGGCGATTCTGCTTGGCCAAGGGCTTGCCGGGTGCCCTCCGCGACGACATCCGCCTGCAATGGTCAGGCCACGGCGCAGGACACGCTGGACAGCGCTCGGAGAGGGAAGGGCTTCAGGGGCTGAAGAGGCTGAGGTTGTCCCGGACGTAATCGGCCACCCCTGAAGGAGGCCGCCCGGTGACCTGCTCGACCCCTTCCGCCTTGCGGTCGTATCGATTCTCCGCATGAAGGCGAGCCATGGTGGAGATGTGCTGGAAGACGTGATCGGGCAGCCCCAGCGGCCTGAGATCGTCGTCGATCCATTCCTGCAAGGGGATGTCGGCGTACCTGACCGGTCGGCCCAGAACTGTGGAGACCTCCGCCGCCATGGCGGCGATGTCCTCCGAGCGCGGGCCGGTCAGCTCATAGATCCTGCCGATGTGCGGGGCCGGGTCGGCCAGGATCTCCTCCACGACCGCGGCGACGTCGCCGGCCGCCACAGGGGAGGACTTCGCCCGGCCGAAGGGCAATCTGATGGTTCCGTACTTCGCGATCGAGGAGAAGCCGACACGGAACAGCGGGTTTTCCATGAACACGGTGGGCCTGACCTGGACAACGGGCAGGCCCGACCAGTCGAGGACCTGCTCCGCCAGCCACTGCTGCCGTTGCTGCACGGACTCGGAGGTGCTGGTGAGGTCCATCTCGGAGACAGTCAGCTGCGACATGTTCACGAACACTTCCAGGCGCCCGTACGCACGCGCGACGGCCGCCGCCGTCACGGCAGCCTCCAGATACTGCGCCGAGACACTCATGCCGAAGTACATGCGTGCGCAGCCGGCCAGGGCGTCGGCGACATCGCCTGCGCGCGTCAGGTCTCCGATGACGACCTCGGCGCCGGTCGCGCGCAGCGCCTGTGCCCGCTCGTCGTCGCGACGCACCATGGCCCGGACGGGCAGGTCCCGTTGTCGAAGGCCTTCGACAACGGATCGTCCGACGGCACCGACGCTGCCCGCCGCGCCCGTCACCAGAACGGGCGGCACACCGGCTCCGGGATGTGGTTCACATGGGCAGCCTGCGGTGCGCACAGCCAGGGCGCAACCGGAACCAGACGAGCGCCGGCGCAGCGCCACCCCCGCGCCCGCCGCGAGCGCGGGGGTGGCGCTGCGCCGGCACTCGGTCGTTCCGCATACCGATCCATGGGATTGCATAAACGTGCAGCGAAACGTATAGTCATGCCATCCAAGAGGAGGGTTCCATGGCGGTACGAGTGGCAGTGGCCGGAGCAAGTGGGTACGCGGGCGGAGAAGCGCTGCGGCTGCTCCTCGCGCACCCCGAGGTCGAGATCGGCGCCCTGACCGGAAACTCCAACGCCGGCCAGAAGCTCGGCGCGCTGCAGCCGCACCTGCTGCCGCTCGCCGACCGGGTGCTCCAGGAGACCTCCCCCGACGTGCTCGCCGGGCACGACGTCGTCTTCCTCGCGCTGCCGCACGGCCAGTCCGCCGCCGTCGCCGAACAGCTCGGCCCGGACGTCCTCGTCGTGGACATGGGTGCCGACTTCCGGCTCAGGAACCCCGCCGACTGGGAGAAGTTCTACGGCTCCCCGCACGCCGGGACCTGGCCCTACGGGCTCCCGGAGCTGCCGGGCGGCCGCGCCGCGCTGGAGGGGTCCAAGCGCATCGCGGTGCCCGGCTGCTACCCGACGGCCGTCTCGCTCGCGCTCTTCCCCGCGTACGCGGCCGCACTCGCCGAACCGGAGGCCGTGATCGTCGCCGCCTCCGGCACCTCCGGCGCGGGCAAGGCGGCCAAGCCGCACCTGCTGGGCAGCGAGGTCATGGGCTCCATGTCCCCGTACGGCGTCGGCGGCGTCCACCGCCACACCCCCGAGATGATCCAGAACCTCGGCGCGGCCGCCGGCGAGCCCGTCTCCGTCTCCTTCACGCCGACCCTCGCGCCGATGCCCCGCGGCATCCTCGCCACCTGCACCGCGAAGGCCAGGGCCGGCGTCACCGCCGAGTCCGTACGGGCCGCGTACGAGAAGGCCTTCGCCGACGAACCGTTTGTGCACCTGCTCCCCGAGGGGCAGTGGCCCGCCACGGCGTCCGTCTACGGTTCCAACGCCGTTCAGGTCCAGGTCGCGTACGACGCGGCCGCACAGCGGATCATCGCGATCAGCGCCATCGACAACCTCACCAAGGGCACCGCGGGCGGCGCCCTCCAGAGCATGAACATAGCCCTCGGGCTCCCCGAGGAGCTGGGCCTTTCCACGATCGGAGTCGCACCGTGAGCGTCACCGCTGCCCAGGGCTTCACCGCCTCCGGCATCGCAGCAGGCATCAAGGAGAACGGCAATCCCGACCTGGCCCTCGTGGTCAACAACGGGCCCCGTCTCGCCGCCGCGGGCGTCTTCACCTCCAACCGTGTGAAGGCCGCGCCGGTCCTGTGGTCCGAGCAGGTGCTGAAGGGCGGCGTCGTCTCCGCCGTCGTCCTCAACTCCGGTGGCGCCAACGCCTGTACGGGCCCCAAGGGCTTCCAGGACACGCACGCCACCGCCGAGAAGGTCGCCGAGACGCTGGACCTGAACGCCGGTGAGGTCGCCGTCGCTTCCACCGGGCTCATCGGCGTACTCCTGCCGATGGACAAGCTCCTGCCGGGAGTCGAGCGGGCCGTCGCCGGGCTGTCCGAGCACGGTGGCGAGAAGGCGGCCATCGCCATCAAGACCACCGACACCGTGCACAAGACGTCCGTCGTGACGAAGGACGGCTGGACCGTCGGCGGCATGGCCAAGGGCGCCGGCATGCTCGCCCCCGGCCTCGCCACCATGCTCGTCGTCCTCACCACGGACGCCGACCTCGACCGCGACGCACTCGACCGGGCCCTGCGCGCCGCCACCCGCACCACCTTCGACCGCGTCGACTCCGACGGCTGCATGTCCACCAACGACACCGTTCTGCTGCTCGCCTCCGGGGCCTCCGAAGTCACCCCGAAGCAGGAGGAGTTCGCGGAGGCCGTCCGTGCGGTCTGCGACGACCTCGGCCAGCAGCTCATCCAGGACGCCGAGGGCGCCAGCAAGGACATCAAGGTCGAGGTCGTGGGCGCCGCGACGGAGGACGACGCCGTCGAGGTGGGCCGCTCCATCGCCCGCAACAACCTCCTGAAGTGCGCCATCCACGGCGAGGACCCCAACTGGGGACGCGTCCTCTCTGCGATCGGCACGACCCGGGCCGCCTTCGAGCCCGACCAGCTGAACGTCGCCATCAACGGCGTCTGGGTCTGCAAGAAGGGCGGCGTCGGCGAGGACCGCGACCTCGTCGACATGCGCTACCGCGAGGTCCACATCGTCGCCGACCTCGCCGCCGGCACCGAGACCGCCACCATCTGGACCAACGACCTCACCGCGGACTACGTCCACGAGAACAGCGCCTACTCCTCATGAGCCACGGACCCACGCGGAAACACACCGCCCTTCCCAAAGCCCAGATCCTCATCGAAGCGCTGCCCTGGCTGACCCGGCACAACGGCAAGACCGTCGTCGTCAAGTTCGGCGGCAACGCGATGATCGACGAGGAGCTGAAGGCGGCGTTCGCGCAGGACATCGTGTTCCTGCACCACGCCGGTCTGAAGCCCGTCGTCGTGCACGGCGGGGGCCCGCAGATCAGCGCGGCCCTGGACCGGCACGGCATCGTCAGCGAGTTCAAGGCGGGCCTCAGGGTGACCACCGAGGACGCCATGGACGTCGTACGCATGGTGCTCGCCGGGCAGGTGCAGCGCGAGCTGGTCGGGCTGCTCAACCAGCACGGACCGCTCGCCGTCGGACTCACCGGCGAGGACGCGCACACCATCACCGCCACCAAGCACCAGCCCGAGATCGACGGGGAACTCGTCGACATCGGGCGGGTGGGCGAGATCACCGAGATCGACACGGGCGCGATCGAGGCACTGCTCGCCGACGGCCGGATCCCGGTCGTCTCCTCGATCGCCCGCTCCCAGGACGACGGACATGTCTACAACGTCAATGCTGATACGGCGGCTGCGGCACTCGCTGCGGCATTGGGCGCCGAAACCCTCATGGTCCTCACGGACGTCGAGGGCCTCTACGAGGACTGGCCCGACAGCGACGAGGTGATCAGTCGCCTCACCGCCTCCGAACTGGAGAAGCTGCTGCCCGAGCTGGCCAGCGGCATGGTGCCGAAGATGGAGGGCTGTCTGCACGCCGTACGCAACGGCGTCACCACGGCCCGCGTCATCGACGGCCGGGTCCAGCACTCGATCCTGCTGGAGATCTTCACCGACGAAGGCATCGGCACGATGGTCGTGCCGGACGAGGAAGAGGGGGATGCCGTATGACCGGCACCGCGACCAACGCCGAGCTGACCGAGCGGTGGCAGGGCGCCCTCATGAACAACTACGGCACCCCGCGCCTGCCCCTCGTCCGCGGCGCGGGCACCAGGCTGTGGGACGCCGACGGCAAGGAGTACCTGGACTTCGTCGGCGGCATCGCGGTCAACGCCCTCGGCCACGCCCACCCCGCGATCGTCGAAGCGGTCAGCACGCAGATCGCCTCGCTCGGCCATGTCTCCAACCTCTTCGTCGCCGAGCCGCCCGTCGCGCTCGCCGAACGGCTGCTCCAGCTCTTCGGGCGCGACGGCCGGGTCTACTTCTGCAACTCCGGGGCCGAGGCCAACGAGGCCGCCTTCAAGATCGGGCGGCTGACCGGGCGGTCCCACATGGTCGCCACCCAGGGCGGCTTCCACGGCCGCACCATGGGCGCGCTCGCCCTCACGGGCCAGCCCGGCAAGCAGGAGCCGTTCCTGCCGTTGCCCGGCGACGTCACGCACGTCCCGTACGGCGACGCGCAGGCCCTGGCCGCCGCGGTCACCGAGGAGACGGCCCTGGTCGTCATCGAACCGATCCAGGGCGAGAACGGGGTCGTGGTCCCGCCCGCCGGCTATCTGAAGGCCGCCCGGGCGATCACCGCCGCCACCGGGTCCCTCCTCGTCCTCGACGAGGTGCAGACCGGCATCGGCCGTACCGGGCACTGGTTCGAGTACCAGGCCCACGAGGGCGTCCTGCCCGACGTCGTCACGCTCGCGAAGGGACTCGGCGGCGGGCTGCCGCTCGGCGCGACCGTCGCCTTCGGACGCGCCGCCGAGCTGCTTCAGCCGGGCCACCACGGCACCACCTTCGGCGGCAACCCGATCGCCTGCGCGGCCGGACTCGCCGTCCTCGAGACCATCCAGGCCGAGGGCCTGCTGGAGAACGTGAAGTCCGCGAGCGAGAAGCTGCGCGACGGAATCGAGTCGCTGGGCCACCCGTTGATCGCCCACGTCCGGGGCTCGGGCCTCCTCCTGGGTATCGTGCTCACCGAGCCGCTCGCGCCCCAGGCGCAGCAGGCGGCTCAGGACGCCGGTTTCCTGGTGAACGCGCCCGCCCCCGATGTCGTACGGCTGATGCCGCCGCTGAACCTCGGCGACGACGAGGTGGACGCTTTCCTCCGGGCGCTTCCCGGCGTCCTCGACGCGGTCACCAACGGGGACGGACGAGCCAAAGAATGAGACGACGATGAGTCAGGCGCAGGAGAACGAGCACGCAGGGCCTGCCGTGCCGCAGACCCGCACCGCACGCCACCGCCGGATCGTGGACATCCTCAACCGGCAACCGGTGCGTTCCCAGAGCCAGTTGGCGAAGCTCCTCGCCGACGACGGGCTGAGCGTCACCCAGGCGACGCTCTCCCGGGACCTGGACGAGCTGAACGCGGTGAAGATCCGCAACAACGACGGCGACCTCATCTACGCGGTACCGAGCGAGGGCGGCTTCCGCACCCCGCGGGTGCCGCTGGGGGAGTCGGCGAAGGAAGAGCGGATGCGGAGGCTCTCCGCGGAGCTGCTGATCTCCGCGGAGGCCTCGGCCAACCTCGTCGTTCTGCGTACTCCGCCGGGGGCCGCGCAGTTCCTCGCCTCGGCGATCGACCAGGCCGAGCTGCACGACATCCTCGGGACGATCGCCGGGGACGACACGTTGCTGCTGATCAGCCGTGAACCGACGGGTGGGCAGGCGTTGGCCGATCACCTGTTGCGGTTGGCTCAGAACCATCATTGAGGTGGACGACGGTGGAGGCGCGACCCCGGTCGGGGTCGCGCCTCCACCGATGTACGTCGCGTTCTGGCCGCGGGCCGGATGTGGCCGGTCGCGTGGTTCCCCGCGCCCCCGGAAGGGACGCTCCGGTCAGCCGAGCCGTTGAGCGAGGCCCCCGGTGCACCGCACCTCGTCGCCCGCCGTGATGAGCAGTGCCTCCACGTCCGGCAGCGACTCCAGCCAGGCCAGCGCCTCCCGCGAGCCCATCGCGAAGGCAGCCGTCGCCCAGGAGTCCGCCCAGGTCAGCCGGGGTCCCACCACGGTCACGGCGACCAGGTCGGTGACCGCGGACCGCCCGGTGCGCGGATCCACGATGTGCGCACCGCGCTCGGCGGTCCCGGAGGTGGCCACGGCCAGCTCCGGGACCCCGGCGGCGGAGACCACGGCGGCCAGTGCTCCCGGGCGCAGCGGGTCCGACACGCCGACCCGCCACGGCCGGTGCGGCCCGGGGACGCCGTACAGCTGGACGTCACCGCCGCCGTTGACGCTCACTCCGCTCGCCCCGGCCGCCACGAGGTGCCGGGCCGCCCGCTCGACCGCCCAGCCCTTCACGATCCCGGTCGGATCGAGACGTCCTTCGTACCTCGTACTGAACCAGCCCTCGCTGACCCGCTCCGCCTCGGCGCCCAGACCGAGCACCTCGGCGACCTCCGGATCGCACTCCTCGACGGTCAGCTCACCGCGGGCGAGCCGGGAGATCTGGCTCTGCTCGCGATAGGTGCTGAACACCTCGTCCACCCGGTGGAGCCCGGCGACCGCCTCCTCCAGCGCGGTCCCCACGGCCTGGGGGTCGCCGCCGCGCACGTCGAAGGAGACGACGGTGCCCATGACCTCCTCGGCGTGACGCAGGGCGGGCGGGCCCTGAGCCGGCCCGTCGGCCGGCTCAGCCACCGGCCTTGTCCAGGGCCGACTGCAGGGACTGCTTGTAGCCGTCGCTGGTGTAGGTGGCGCCCGAGACGGTGTCGATGTCGGCGCTGCCGGCCGCGACCGCTTCCTGGTTGAGCCTGGGCACGGCCAGCTCGGTCTTCTGGCTGCTGGTCCCGCCGCTGGGCGCCTGCACGGCCTCGGCCTTGCTGATCTTCCCGCCGCTCACGGTGACACGCACCTGGACGGGCCCGTACTGGGTCTTGACCACACTCCCGGTGACCGTCTTGGCCTGGGTGGACGATCCGCCGCCCGTCGGGGAGGGCGACGCGGACGACGCCCCGCCGCCGGTGGCCTTGGCCTTGTCCAGCGCGGACTGCAGGGACTGCTTGTAGCCGTCGCTGGTGTAGGTGGCGCCCGAGACGGCGTCGATGTCGGCGCTGCCGGCCGCGACCGCTTCCTGGTTGAGCCTGGGCACGGCCAGCTCGGTCTTCTGGCTGCTGGTCCCGCCGCTGGGCGCCTGCACGGCCTCGGCCTTGCTGATCTTCCCGCCGCTCATGGTCAGGCGCACCTGGACGGGCCCGTACTGGGTCTTGACCACGTCTCCGGTGACCGTGCCGGACTGAGCGGCCGCGGCACCGCCCTGGGCCGATTCCTGGGCCGCGGCCGTCTGCTGCGGTGCCGCGCCGCCCGCCGCCGACGCGGACGCCGGATCGGACGCCGGCTTCAGCGACAGCAGCAGCACGATCCCGGACACGGTGGCGGCGGTGGCGAGCATGACACGCCGAATGGGGTGGCTCTTCTTCATCGCTCCTGACTCCCGTCGCTCACATCTCGAACGACTCGTGATGGATGCGGCGGGCGGGGACCCCCGCGCCGCGCAGTGCTTCGAACACCTGCTGCGCGAAGCCGGGCGGCCCGCACATGAAGACGTCGTGATCGTCGATGTCCGGCAGCTTCCGGGTCAGGGTCTCCGCCGAGATGTCCGGGCGCTCCCCTTCCGGGCTGTTGACCGCGTACATCAGCCGGGCGCCGCGCTCCTCGGCGATCGTCGCCAGCTCGTCCCACAGGGCCAGGTCCTGGGTGGTGTTGGCCCGGTAGAGCAGCGTGAGGTCGCCGGCCGCGCCGGGCAGTGTCTCGAACAGCGCCCGCATCGGCGTGATGCCGACGCCGCCGGCCACCAGCAGCACCTTGCCGCGGCTGCGCTTGTCCGCGGTCAACGCGCCGTAGGGGCCCTCGGCCCACACGCGGGTGCCGGGCTCCAGTTCGCGCAGCGCGGAGCTGTGGTCGCCGATCGCCTTCACCGTGATGCGCAGCATGTTGGGGCGGGGCGCCGCCGACAGCGAGTACGGGTGCGAGCTGAACCGCATGCCCGGCGCGAGGAAGCGCCAGCGGAAGAACTGCCCGGCCTCCGCGCCCATGCGGTGCAGCTTCCGCCCGCTGATCAGCACCGACACGACGCCGGGCGTCTCCTCGATCACGGCCTCGACCCGCATGCGGTGACGCAGGTTCAGCCGGATCGGCGCGAGGATGCGGTACCAGATCACCAGCGCGGTCACCGACCCGTACAGCGCGTACCAGGCGGTCTTCGCGGCCGGCTGGACGGCGAAGTCGTTGCCGGTGGACAGCTGGTGCCAGAACGTCAGGAACACGGCCGCGTAGGTGAGCAGGTGGATGTGGTACCAGGCGTCGTACGGCATCCTGCGGCGGATCCCGCCGATCGAGATCAGCCCGATGAACACCAGCAGACCGGTGCCGATCGCGGCCTGGCCCATGTCCGGCAGTTGGTTGATGGAGTCGATGGTCTGCTGGACGATGTCGTTGAACGTCTTGCCGGCCTGGAGCGCGTACCCCCACATCGTCAGGACGAGGTGGGCGAGGACCAGGCAGAGCGTGTACCGGCCGCTCATGGCGTGCCAGCGCGCGACCCGGTCGGAGCCGACCCGGCGCTCCAGCGCGGGCACCCGCGCCATCTGGAGCACGACGAGGGCCATCAGATAGCCGGCGAGCAGACCGGTGATCCGTCCCGCGTTGAGGATCTTGCTGTTGTCGTCCGCGATGGACGGGGTGTTGCTCCACCACAGCCAGATGACCCCGGCCGCGCCCGCCCAGACGGCGAGCAGCAGCGGGACGGCGGGTGAGCGGCGCGGGCGGATGCGGCGCATGGTCTGGCGCCGCGCGGCGCGACCACCGGCGATCGTGGACACGGTTTCCTCCGTGGTCGTCCGTGGGGACGGGGCGAGGGGAGTGGCCCCCTGGCCCAGAGATACGGTCCACGACGCCCGTGCGTTCAGAGGCCCGCCGAGTCCAGTGCCGACTGGAGTGATTGCCTGTATCCGTCGCTCGTGTACGTGGCACCGGAGACGGAGTCGATCTGCGCGCTCTGCGCGGCCAGCGCCTCACGCCTGAGCTGGGGGATCGCGTAGCTGTTGATCTCCCGGTCCTTCGGGTTCTCCTGGGGACAGGCGACCGCGGTCACCTCGGTGATCACGCCGTTCCGCACCGTGACACGCACCTGGACGGGGCCCCAGCGGGTCTGGACCGTGTCACCGGTCACGGTCCTGGTGCCCGTGCTCTTCGTGCCGCCGGAGGAGCCTCCGGAGGAACCGCCGGGAGAGCTGCCGGAGGACTGGGACTGGGACTGGGACTGGCCGGACGGCGAGGACGCCTGGGCCACGGCCGGTGGCGTGTGCGGCTTCAGCGAGAGCAGCAGGACGACACCGGTGACCGTACCGGCGGCCGCCAGCGTCACCCGGCGCAGCGGACGGTTCTTCTTCAGGGCGTGCACGACGGCCTCACAGTTCGAACGACTCGTGGTGGATACGGCGGTCCGGGACCCCCGCCGCGCTCAGCGCCGCGTAGAGGTCCCGCGCCATCGCGGGCGGCCCGCACAGGTAGACGTCGTGCTCGGCGAGGTCCGGCACGGTCTCCCGCAGGGACTCGGCGGTGAACCGCGGACGCGTTCCGTCGGCGCCGTTGACCGCGTACAGGAGGCGCGCCCCACGCCACTTCGCGATGGCCTCCAGCTCACCGCCGAGTGCCAGGTCCTCGGCCGTGCGCGCCCGGTAGACCAGGGTGACCTGGCCGGGCAGGGTCTCGAACAGGGCGCGCAGCGGGGTGATGCCGACGCCCCCCGCGATCAGCAGCGCCTTGGACGCCGTGCTCCGGTCGGCGGTCAGCGAGCCGTACGGGCCCTCGGCCCACACCCGGGTGCCGGGCCGCAGCAGCCCCACGGCGGCACTGTGGTCGCCGAGCGCCTTCACGGTGATCCGCATCAGGCCGGCCCGGGGCGGCGCCGACAGTGAGTACGGCGTGGAGGTCCACCGCATCCCGTCCGCGAGGAACCGCCAGCGGAAGAACTGCCCGGGCCGGGCGTCCAGTTCGTCCAGCCGTTCCCCGCGCACGACGATGGAGAAGACGCCGGGCGCCTCCCGGTGCACGGACTCCACGCGCAGCCTGTGACGCAGGTTGAGCCGCACCGGCGCGAGCAGCCGGAACCACCCGACCAGCGCGGCCGTACCCAGGTAGAGCACGTACCAGGCGGCCCGGGCCGCGGAGTTCCCGACGAGGTCGGAGCCCAGCGCGAGCTGGTGGAAGAAGGCGAGGAACACGGCCACGTACGTGAGCAGGTGCACGTAGTACCAGAACTCGTGGCTGATCCGGCGGCGCGCCGCACGCGCCGAGGTGATCCCGACGGCGACGAGGACGATCGTGCCGATCGTGGCCTCGAGCATGTCCGGATAGTCGAACACCACGCTCAGCGTCTCGCGCACGATGCCCGCCCCGTCCTGGGCGGCGTACCCGAAGAGGATCAGCGTGACGTGCGCGGCCAGCAGACAGACCGTGTACCGGCCGGCCATCGCGTGCCAGCGGGCCACCCGGTCGGAGCCTGTGCGCCGCTCCAGAAACGGGACCCGCGCCATCAGCGCCACCAGCACCGCGCAGCTGTAGCCGCACAGCAGCCCGGTGATCCGCCCGGCGTCCGTGAGCCATCCGGAGAGGCCCACCACCGACCGCGTGTCGTACCACCACAGGGCGACGACCGCGGCGGCTCCCGCCCAGAGCAGGGCGAGCGGCGGCCCCGCGGGCGAGGGCCGGGGGCGCTTTCGCCCTTGTGTCGGGCGCGGGAGAGCGGCCCGCTCGTACACCGTGGTCATCTGTCCGTCCTTCCGGCTGTCCGGGCTGAAACTGTGCGTCCAAAACTTCTGAGGAAGCTCTGAACAGGCGCGTTCAGCGGGGACTCAGAGGAAACCGAGAGGGACGAGGAGGGCGGACTCAGAGGAAACTCAGAGGCCGCGGGCGGGGGTGCGGGCTCCGCGAGGGGTGATGCTGGAGGACGACATGAACATTCCCCGCTCCCGAGGCAACGGCCGGCCCGCGCTCACCCGGCCCGACGGCACCCCTGTACGCGTCCTCGTCGTCGACGACGACCCGGACCTGGCCGAGGTCCTCTCCGGGGCCCTGCGCTACGAAGGCTGGGAGGTCCGCGCGGCGGGCGACGGCGCCCGCGCGGTCGACGAGGCGCGGGACCTGCTGCCCGACGCCGTCGTCCTCGACGTGATGCTCCCGGACACCGACGGCTTCGCCGTGCTGCGCGAGCTGCGCACCGTGAGGCCGGACGTCTGCGTCCTCTTCCTCACCGCGCGCGACGCCGTCGAGGACCGCATCGCGGGCATCACCGCGGGCGGCGACGACTATGTCACCAAGCCGTTCAGCCTGGAGGAGGTCGTCGCCCGGCTGCGCGGACTGCTGCGCCGCGCCGGCATGGCCCGGCAGCTGGACGAAGGGCCGCGGCTGATCGTCGGCGACCTCGTCATGGACGAGGAGGCCCGCGAGGTGACCCGCGGCGGCGAGCTGATCGAGCTGTCGCCGACCGAGTTCGAACTCCTGCGGTTCCTGCTGCGCAACCCGCGCCGCGTGCTCAGCAAGGCGCAGATCCTCGACCGCGTCTGGTCGTACGACTTCGGCGGGCAGGCCCATGTCGTGGAGCTCTACATCTCCTACCTGCGCAAGAAGGTGGACGCGGGCCGCGAACCCATGATCCACACGGTGCGGGGCGCCGGGTACGTGATCAAGCCGGTGGCGGGGCGATGAGGTCACGGTGGCGGTCCTGGGCGGGGCGATGGCCACGGGTGCGGGCAGTCGTGCGCGGGCTGCCGCGTCCGCGCACGATGCGGGCGCGGCTCACCGCCGGACTGGTGGTGCTGCTCGCCGTCAGCTGCGCCGCCGTCGGCGTCGCCGCCGTGTACGAGCTGAACGGCTTCCTCACCGGCCGCCTCGACCAGCAGCTCCACGACGTGGGAGTGCGGTTCCCCGCGAGCCTGGAGCACGGGGGCGACGCACCCAGGTCGGACCACGACGGAGACGAACACGGCGACACACGCCGGCAGAGCACCGGCACCTTCGGCGCGCGGCTGGTCGGCCGGGACGTCACCAACGCGGCGGTCGTCCCCTCCGGCGCGGACACCACCGACCTCAACGTGACCCTGACCACCGCCGACGCGAAAGCCCTGGCCCATGTCCCGGCCGACGGCCGGGGACACTCCGTCTGCCTGTCGGCCCTCGGCGACTACCGGGTGATGGCGGCGCGCGGACTGGACCGGGACGTCCTGATCACCGGGCTGCCCATGGAGCCGGTCGACGCCGCCGTGCACCGCCTGGAACTGGTCGCCTCCGGCGTGCTCGCCGTGGCCCTCGCGGTCGCCGGGGTCGCCGGGGCCCTGTGGGTGCGCTGGTCGCTGCGCCCGCTGAACAGGGTCGCCGCGACCGCCACGACGGTCAGCGAACTCCCGCTCGCCAGCGGCGAGGTCGCCCTGCCGCCGCGCGCTCCCGAATCCGACCCGCGCAGCGAGGTGGGCCGCGTCGCGTCCGCCTTCAACCGCATGCTCGGCCATGTCGAGGACGCGCTGACCAAACGGCACGCGAGCGAGGAGCGGCTGCGCACCTTCGCCGCCGACGCCAGCCATGAGCTGCGCACTCCAGTGGCCTCGGTGCGCGGTCACGCGGAACTGGCGCTGCTGCATCCCGGCCCGGTCCCGCCGAAGGTGACCCGCGCCCTCGAACGCATCGCCGCCGAGTCCGCCCGCATGGGCGAGATGGTCGACGACCTGCTGCTCCTCGCCCGGCTGGACGCGGGCCGCCCGCTGGAGCGGCTTCCCGTCGACCTCACCCGTCTGGTCCTCGACTCGGTCACGGACGCCCGGGCCGCGGGCCCCGGCCACCGCTGGGCGCTGCGACTGCCCGAGGAACCGGTGACGGTGCCGGGCGACGCCCACCGCCTCCACCAGGTGGGGGCCAACCTGTTGGCCAACGCGCGTCTGCACACGCCTGTCGGCACCAAGGTGACGGTGGCGCTGGAGTCCGACGGCCGGACGGCGGTCCTGACGGTGCACGACGACGGCCCCGGCGTCCCCGAGGACATCCAGCCGGGCGTCTTCGAACGCTTCACCCGCGCGGACCGCCGCCGCACGGACGGCACGGGCGGCGGCGCCGGGCTGGGCCTGTCGATCGTGGCGGCGGTGGTGGAGGCCCACGGCGGAAGCGTCGCACTGGAGAGCCGCCCCGGCACCACGACCTTCACGGTCCGGCTGCCCGCCCGGTACTAGGCCGGCCCGCCGGACAGGCTCTGGTCCGGACAGGCTCTGGTCCGGACCGGACCTAGTACCGGGTGAGCGCGGTCGTCCCGCTCGCCGTCCCGATGGCGATGTGCGGCAGCCTCGGGGGTTCGGCCCAGGTGAGGATCTGCCGCATCGCCTCCGCGGGCACCGACACACAACCGGCCGTGGCTCCGCTCCCGTTGACGTGCAGGAAGATCCCCGCGCCGCGCCCCCGCACCGGCCGCGCGTAGTTGAAGCCGATGACGAAGGCGTGCGCGTACTGCGCCTCGTAGGAGACGAGGTGCTCGGACTCGGCGGGGCGGCAGTCGGCGGGGCGCGGCTCGGTCCAGCGGTTGTACGACAGGGAGTCGTTGTCCTGGCACCACCAGGAGTCCTGGTGCACCCGGCGGTACGTGGCCGTCGTACCGCTCGGCGCCGCCTTGATGCCGAAGGCGTACGGCAGGTCGTACAGGCCGGTCGGTGTGGTGTTCGTGCCCTGCTTGCGGGCGGTGCCCTCGACGAGGCCCTTCGCGCCGAAGCGGGCGGCCGCCGAGCCGCGCTTCACCCAGTGTCCGTCCTGCCGGTCCCACCAGGTGACCGTGCCGGTGGTCGCGTCCGCGCGGAGCGCCTGCGCGGTGATCAGCTGGGTGCCGCCGCCGGTGTCGGCCATCAGCTCGGGCAGGGTGGCCCGGGCGGTGCCCGGCGCGCCACCGAGGGTGAGGAGGGAGACGGACGCGAGGGCGGCGACGACACCAGGGCGCATGGCTCAGACCGTAGTGGGCGGCAGCGGCAACGGCAGCCCGGGTAGGCCATCCAGGCTGGTCGCCACGTGCTCCTTCTTCCGGAAGTAGGCGCTCAGCGAGTCGTCGTCCTCGCGCGCGAAGCGCTTTCCGTGCAGATCGCGGTCCTCGTCGTACGACATGAAGGGCACCGCGTAGCCGCAGGTGTCCCGGACGAGTTCCGCCGTCACCACGATGATCGCGCGCAGGCCGTGCGGGGCGGGGTCGATGCGGGGGAAGTGGGTGAGCAGCTGCCCGAAGCGCGGGTCGTCGCGGAAGACGGGCTCGCCGCGGCCGTGCACCCGGACGATGTTCGGCGGGCCCTGGAAGGCGCACCACATGAGGGTGATCCGGCCGTTCTCGCGCAGGTGCGCGATGGTCTCGGCGTTGCTGCCGGCGAAGTCCAGATAGGCCACGGTCAGTTCGTCGATGACGGCGAAGGAGCCCGTGAGCCCCTTGGGGGAGAGGTTGACCGTGCCGTCGCCGGACAGGGGCGCGGTCGCGGTGAAGAAGAGGTGCTGCGCCTCGATGAACGTACGCAGCCGGCCGTCTATGCGCTCATAAGTCTTTCCCATGTCTAACGATTATCGGGGAAGATCTTTCGCCTGTCTAAGGAATGGCGGGATCGGGTCGTGCGGGTCGTACGGGTCGTACGGGTACCGGCGGTACCGGCGGTACCGGAATCCGTGCGGGTACCGGCAGTACCGGAATCCGTGCGGGTGCTTGCAGTACCGGCAGTACCGGCAGTACTGCCCGTACCGAAACCGTGGCCGCCCCGGCCGGCGCTTCGCGGGGCGGCCACAGCGCCGTGCACTACTCGTTGAGCGTGCAGGCGGCCAGGGAGTCGAGGCCCTGCGGCTTCTCCGCGGTGCGGCCGATGGCCGTGGCGATGCGGTTGACGGTGGCGATCCGCTTGTCCTCCAGCGGGCCCAGGATGGCGTTCTGGACGAAGTTGGCGCCGCCCTGGCCGACGGTGTCGACGAGCCGCTTGTTGGCCTCGGCGATCTGGGTGTCCAGGAGCGCCAGGTTGCGGTCGACCTCGGCCTGCGCGGTGGCGGGGATCGCGGGGAGCTGCGAGGCCACGTCGGGGCAGCTGATGGTCCCGACGCCGGTCGCGTCGTCGCCGGTGTCGCCCGCCTCGCCCGCGCCGTCGTCCGCCGCGTCCGTGGCCGTCGCGCTCGGCGCCGCCGTGGCCTCTTCGCCGGCCCCGGCCTCCTCGCCCGCGCCCGCCTCGTCGCCGGCACCCGCCTCGTCGCCCGTACCGGCCGCGCCGTCCGTGCTCAGCGCGCACTCGGCGAGCGCGTCGAGGCCCTGGGGCTTCTCGGCGGTGCGGCCGATGGAGATGGCGATGCGGTCGATCGTGGACTTCCGCTTGTCGGCGAGCGGGCCGAGGATGGCGTTCTGGACGAAGTTGGCGCCGCCCTGGCCGACGGTGTCGACGAGCCGCTTGTTGGCCTCGGCGAGCTGGGTGTCCAGGAGCGCCAGGTTGCGGTCGACCTCGGCCTGCGCGGAGGCCGGGACGCTGGGCAGCTGCGACTTGACGTCCGGGCACGCGATCGTGCCGGTGTCGGCCAGCGTCCTGGCGCTCGTGCCGTTGCTCTTGGATGTTTCCCCGGCGAGGGCGGAGCCGGCGATCACCGCACCGGACAGCACCACGGCGGCGGCGCCGCCGATGAGCGCGACGCGACGCTTGTTGTACTTCGGAAGAGCCCTGGACATGCGGATGCCTCACTCGGATCGGGGGTGACTTGACTGACGAACGCGGCGCCTGCGTTCGGCGAGAAGTACGGGAAAGCGGTTTCTTGCGTTCAAGGCTTCCTGAGATTTCGATCGGACGGCCCGAGATTGACGAATCATGCAGAGCCCTGCATACTCATGCATGTCAGTGATTGCAGTGTGAGGAGAAGCCCGTGACCGAGCGCGTCGTACTCGCCTACTCGGGTGGTCTGGACACCTCCGTCGCCATCGGCTGGATCGCCGAGGAGACGGGCGCCGAGGTCATCGCCGTCGCGGTCGACGTCGGCCAGGGCGGCGAGGACCTGGACGTCATCCGCAAGCGCGCGCTCGCCTGCGGTGCCGTCGAGGCCGAGGTCGCGGACGCCAAGGACGAGTTCGCCGACGAGTACTGCCTCCCGGCGGTCAAGGCCAACGCCCTCTACATGGACCGCTACCCGCTGGTCTCCGCCCTCTCCCGGCCGACCATCGTCAAGCACCTCGTCGCCGCCGCCCAGAAGCACGGCGCCACCACGGTCGCCCACGGCTGCACCGGCAAGGGCAACGACCAGGTGCGGTTCGAGGCCGGCATCGTCGCCCTCGCCCCCGGCCTCAAGTGCATCGCCCCGGTCCGTGACTACGCGATGACCCGGGACAAGGCGATCGCCTTCTGCGAGGAGAAGCGGCTCCCGATCGCCACCACCAAGAAGTCCCCGTACTCCATCGACCAGAACGTCTTCGGGCGCGCGGTCGAGACGGGCTTCCTGGAGGACATCTGGAACGCGCCGATCGAGGACATCTACGAGTACACCTCGAACCCGGCCGAGCCCCGCGAGGCCGACGAGGTCGTCATCTCCTTCAAGGAGGGCGTCCCGGTCGCCATCGACGGCCGGCCCGTCACCGTGCTCCAGGCGATCCAGCAGCTCAACGAGCGCGCCGGCGCCCAGGGCGTCGGCCGGATCGACATGGTCGAGGACCGGCTCGTGGGCATCAAGTCCCGCGAGGTGTACGAGGCTCCGGGCGCGATCGCTCTCATCACGGCCCACCAGGAGCTGGAGAACGTCACCGTCGAGCGTGAACTCGCCCGCTACAAGCGGCAGGTCGAGCAGCGCTGGGGCGAGCTGGTCTACGACGGCCAGTGGTTCTCCCCGCTCAAGCGCGCCCTGGAGGGCTTCATCGACGAGGCCAACCAGCACGTCAACGGCGACATCCGGATGACCCTGCACGGCGGCCGCGCCGTCGTCACCGGCCGGCGCTCCGAGACGTCGCTCTACGACTTCAACCTCGCCACGTACGACACGGGCGACAGCTTCGACCAGGCCGCGGCCAAGGGCTTCATCGACATCTACAGCCTGTCGTCGAAGATCGCCGCCAAGCGCGACCTGGCGTAAGCGGTAGCGATCTTCCCGAAGCAGTAGCGTGATGGCCGCCTCCTCACTCGACAAGTGGGGAGGCGGCCGCACAACCACCACCCTCCGAGGAGCACAGCAAGTGAGCAGCAACAGCGGTGACGTACGGCTCTGGGGCGGCCGTTTCGCCGACGGTCCCGCCGAGGCCCTGGCGAAGCTGTCCGCGTCCGTCCACTTCGACTGGCGGCTCGCGCCCTACGACATCGCAGGTTCGCGTGCCCACGCGCGCGTGCTGCACAAGGCGAACCTCCTCACGGACGACGAGCTGGACCGTATGCTCGCGGGCCTCGACCGGCTCGAAGCCGATGTCGCGGACGGCACCTTCGTGGGCACCATCGCCGACGAGGACGTCCACACCGCCCTGGAGCGCGGCCTGCTGGAGCGCCTCGGCCCCGACCTCGGCGGCAAGCTCCGCGCCGGCCGCTCCCGGAACGACCAGGTCGCGACCCTCTTCCGCATGTACCTGCGCGACCACGCCCGCGTCATCGGCGGCCTCCTCGCCGACCTCCAGGACGCGCTGATCGGACTGGCGGAGGCCCACCCGGACGTGGCGATGCCCGGCCGCACGCACCTCCAGCACGCCCAGCCGGTGCTCTTCGCCCACCACGTCCTCGCGCACGTCCAGGCGCTGTCCCGGGACGCCGAGCGGCTGCGCCAGTGGGACGAGCGCACGGCCGTGTCGCCGTACGGCTCGGGTGCCCTCGCCGGTTCCTCCCTCGGCCTCGACCCGGAGTCGGTCGCGAAGGACCTCGGCTTCGAGCACGGCTCGGTCGCCAACTCCATCGACGGCACGGCCTCCCGTGACTTCGTCGCCGAGTTCGCCTTCATCACCGCGATGATTGGGGTGAACCTCTCCCGGATCGCCGAGGAGGTCATCATCTGGAACACGAAGGAGTTCTCCTTCGTCACCCTCCACGACGCCTTCTCCACCGGCTCGTCGATCATGCCGCAGAAGAAGAACCCGGACATCGCCGAGCTGGCGCGCGGCAAGTCGGGCCGCCTGATCGGCAATCTGACCGGCCTGATGGCGACGCTCAAGGCCCTCCCGCTCGCGTACAACCGCGACCTCCAGGAGGACAAGGAGCCGGTCTTCGACTCCTGCGACCAGCTCGAAGTCCTGCTCCCCGCCTTCACCGGCATGATGGCGACGCTGACCGTCCACCGTGAGCGCATGGAGGAGCTGGCCCCGGCCGGGTTCTCGCTCGCCACCGACATCGCCGAGTGGCTGGTCAAGCAGGGCGTGCCGTTCCGGGTCGCGCACGAGGTCGCGGGCGAGTGCGTGAAGGTCGCCGAGGGCGAGGGCATCGAGCTGGACGGCCTCACCGACGAGCAGTTCGCGAAGATCTCGTCCCACCTCACCCCCGAGGTGCGCGGCGTCCTCAACGTCCCGGGCGCCCTGGCCTCCCGCGACGGCCGCGGCGGTACGGCACCCAGCGCGGTCGCCGTCCAGCTCGCCGAGGTCAGGACGGACGTGGCGGCACAGCACGCCTGGGCCACCGCGAAGCAGAAGAACTAGCAGGTCGGGTGTAGCGAGGGAATCGCGGGATAGGTTGGTCCGGAGCCGTAGAGGAGCCGACCGAACGGAGCCCGCGATGCCCTTCGCCCGCCTGAGCGCAGCGACGACTCCCACCGCCCACATCGGCCTCGGCCTGGCCGCCGTCGGCCGCCCCGGCTACATCAACCTCGGCCGCGAGGACGACCTTCCCGCCGTACGCAGCGTCGAGGCCCTGCGCGCCCGCACCCACGAACTGCTCGACGCCGCCTATGCCCAGGGCGTCCGTTACTTCGACGTGGCGCGCTCCTACGGCCGCTCGGAGGAGTTCCTCGCGGACTGGCTGAACGCCCGGCCGGGCATCGACGACATCGTCGTCGGCAGCAAATGGGGCTACACCTACACGGCGGACTGGACCACGGACGCCGAGCAGCACGAGGTCAAGGACCACAGTGCCGCCACCTATGAACGGCAGCGCGCCGAGACCGCCGGGCTGCTCGGCGAGCGGCTCGACCTCTACCAGATCCACTCGGTGACCCCGGACAGTCCGGCCCTCACCGACAAGGAACTCCACGCCGAGCTGGCCGAGGCCGCGGCCGAGGGACTCACCGTCGGGTTCTCCACCAGCGGCCCCGCCCAGGCCGACGCCATCCGTGCCGCGCTCGCCGTGACGGTCGACGGCGCACCCCTCTTCCGCACCGTCCAGTCCACGTACAACGTCCTCGAGACCTCGGCCGGACCCGCGCTCGCCGAAGCCCAGGACGCCGGGCTCACGGTGATCGTGAAGGAGGGCATGGCCAACGGCCGTCTGGCGGGCGGGCACGCGCCCGGCCCGGTGCGGGAGATCGCCGAGCAGGCGGGCCTCGGCGCCGACGCCGTCGCCCTCGCGTTCGTCCTGCGGCAGCCCTGGGCCGGAGTCGTCCTCTCCGGTGCGGCCACCACCAACCAGCTCGCCTCGAACCTGCACGCGGCCGTCGTCGACCTCGACGACGAGCAGGTCGCCCGCCTCGACGCCCTCGCCGAGGACCCGCGCACGTACTGGGAGCGGCGCGGGCAGCTGCCCTGGCACTGAGCACTCACCCCCGTGAACGACACGAAGGTGAGACGCATACGCTCCTCATGAGACAAAGATGTCTCACTTGGTCTATGCTTGTCTCATGGCTGTCGATCGCGAACACGTGCTGCGCAGCGCAGCGGACCTGCTCACCCGGAAGTCCACCGCCACCATGGACGAGGTCGCCAAGGCGGCCGGGATCAGCCGGGCCACGCTGCACCGCCAGTTCGCGGGGCGGGACGCCCTCGTCCGGGCGCTCGAAGAGCTGGGCATCCGGGAGTGCGAGGCGGCGCTGGACGCGGCCCGGCTGGAAGCGGGCACCGCGAACGAGGCCGTACGCCGGCTGGTGAGCGAGATCGAGCCCGCCGCCCGGCTGCTCGCCTTCCTCTACACCGAGAACCAGCTTTTCGAGGGCGACGCCCAGCACGAGGGCTGGGCCCGGCTGGACGCGCGCATCGCCGCGCTGTTCCGGCGCGGCCAGGAGAGCGGCGAGTTCCGCATCGACCTCAGCCCGGCCTGGCTCACCGAGGCGCTCTACGGCCTGATGGCCTCGGGCGCCTGGGCCGTGCTGGACGGCCGCGTGGCCGCCAAGGACTTTTCCTATATGACCGTCGAACTGCTGCTCGGCGGTGCGCTACGGAGAGAGGAATCATGACCAGCACCCTGCGGCCGGCGTCCGTGGCGGAGGTGGAGCAGCGCCCGGGCCGGTGGCTCGCGCTCTCCGTCCTCGTCCTCGCCGTGCTGCTCGTGGCCGTCGACGCGACCGTCCTCGGCCTCGCGACCCCGTACATCAGCGAGGACCTGAAGCCCTCCGGCACCCAGCTCCTGTGGATCGGTGACGTCTACTCCTTCGTCATCGCCGGCCTGCTCGTCTCCATGGGCAGCCTCGGCGACCGCATCGGCCGCAAGAAGCTGCTGCTCATCGGCTCCACGGCGTTCGGCGCGATATCCGTGCTCAACGCCTATGCCACCACACCGGAGCTGATGATCCTGGCGCGGGCGCTGCTCGGCGTCGCGGGCGCGACCCTGATGCCCGCCACCCTCGCCCTCATCCGCAACCTCTTCCACGACCCGCGCGAACGCAGCTTCGCCATCGGCGTCTGGGGCGCGACCGCCTCCGCCGGCACCGCGGTCGGTCCGGTCGTCGGCGGTTTCCTGCTCGGGCACTTCTGGTGGGGCTCGGTCTTCCTGATCAACCTCCCCGTGATGATCGTCCTCGTCCTCGTCGGCATCAGACTCCTGCCCGAGTCGCGGAATCCGGATCCCGGACCCTGGGACCTGAGCAGTGTCGTCCTCTCGCTCGTCGGCATGATCGGCATCGTGTACGCGGTGAAGGAGGCCGCTTCGCACGGGCCTTCCCTGGACGCGCTGGCCGCCGGAGCGCTCGGCGCCGCCGCCCTCTTCGGCTTCGTACGACGCCAACTCGTCATGCCCAAGCCCCTGCTGGACATGCGGCTGTTCCGCAACCGCGGTTTCTCCGCGGCCGTGCTCGCCGATCTGCTGACCGTGCTCGGCATGTCCGGACTCATCTTCTTCCTGTCTCAGTACCTGCAACTCGTCCAGGGCAGGCCCCCGTTCGAGGCCGGCCTCGCCGAAGTCCCCGCCGCCGTCGGCGCGGTGGCGGCCGGCCTGGCCGCGGGGCGGGCCGCCCGCCGGTACTCGGTGCGGGCCGTGGTCTCGGGCGGTCTCGCCGCCGTCGGCCTGGCACTCGCCGCGCTCACCCTGCTGAGCGAGTCGACCGGCTACCCGCTGCTCGGGACCGCGCTGCTCGTGGTCGGCGTGGGCGCCGGCTTCTCGTTCACCGTGACCGCCGACGTGATCCTCTCCAGCGTGCCCAAGGACCAGGCGGGCGCCGCCGCCGCGGTCTCCGAGACGGCGTACGAACTCGGCGCCGCCCTCGGCATCGCACTGCTCGGCTCGATCGTCACCGGCGTCTACCGGGACTTCCACGGCCCGGCGGGCACCCCGGCACAGGCCCACGAATCCCTCGGTGGTGCCGTCGAGTCGACGGCGGGGCTGCCCGCGCACACCGCGGAGGCCGTGCTGTCCTCGGCCCGCGCCGCCTTCGTCGACGGGCTGGCGCTCGCGGCGGGCGCCGGCGCGGCGGTACTGCTCGCGACGGCGGTCGCGGCCTGGTTCCTGCTGCGCGGCCAGAAACTCGAGGCGTAGGGGTACGAACGGGTGAGGCCCGCCCCGGCGACAGCCGGGACGGGCCTTTCACGGTGTGGGCGGAGCCGCTACGCCGCCTTCGCCTTGGTGGCGTACATGTCCACGTACTCCTGACCCGAAAGGCGCATGACCTCGGCCATCACGGAGTCGGTCACGGCGCGCAGCACATAGCGGTCGCGGTCCATGCCCTCGTAGCGGGAGAACTCCATCGCCTCGCCGAAGCGGACCGTCACCCGGCCGGGGCGCGGGAAACCGGCGCCGCCCGGCTGGAGCTTGTCGGTGCCGATCATCGCGAACGGGACGACCGGGGCGCCGGTCATCAGGGTGAGGCGGGCGATACCGGTACGACCGCGGTAGAGCCGGCCGTCGGGGGAGCGGGTGCCCTCCGGGTAGATGCTGAAGACCTTGCCCTCCTCCAGCACCCGGCGGCCGGTCATCAGCGCCGCGACACCGCCGCGGCCGCCGTCACGGTCGACGGGGATCATCCCGGTGCCGGTGAAGAACCAGGCCATCAGCCGACCCTTGATGCCCTTGCCGGTGACGTACTCGTCCTTGCCGATGAAGAAGACCTGGCGGTCGCAGAAGAGCGGCATGATCATCGAGTCGATGAACGTGAGGTGGTTGCCGGCCAGGATGACCGGACCTTCGCCCGGGATGTGCTCCGCACCTTCCACCCGTGGGCGGAACATCAGGCGCATGATCGGTCCGAGCACTGCCTTGATGAGCACGAAGCGGGACAACGGGCCCTCCGGTGTCAACGAACGGTATGAGTATGTGCAGGTGAGGACGATACTCGCGCCCCCCGGGTGATTGCACATCGGGTTCACCGACTGGATACGCACTGTTGACGCACGTTTACCTGCGGTGGCGCCCCGCTGCGGGGTCCTCACGCGGACGACACGGTGTGACGGAGATCGCGCCGTCGGGCGCGGCCCGTCCCTCCCGCGGGTGCCCCCTGCCGCGCCCCCGAACCCGGCGAGCCGTCAACTGTCCGAACCCGTACGGCATCTCGTGCGACATCCAGCGTCACCCGTGTGTTCTGCCGCAGGTCTCCCCTCCGTCACTCGAGCACACCTACGATCGACCAGATTTGACAGGTGCAGGGCGGTGTGGCGGAGGAGCGCTCATGGGGACGCAGGAAACACGACGGACACAGCGGTCGGACGAGCCGGGGCGGGGGACCGGGCGGCGGGCGCTGCTGGGGGCCGCGGTGCTCGGCGCGGGCGGAGCGGTCCTCGGACTGCCCGCCGCGGCGAGAGCGGACGAGCGGCACGGGGGCGGCGGCTACCGGAGTCTGCCGAAGCCGACCGTCATCGGTCACCGCGGGGCCAGCGGCTACCGGCCGGAACACACCTTCGGCTCCTACGAGCTGGCCCTCGACCTGGGTGCGCACGTCGTCGAGGCCGGCGATCTGGTGCCCACCAAGGACGGCCATCTCGTATGCCGTCACGAGCCGGAAATCGGCGGGACCACCGATGTCTCGGCGCACCCCGAGTTCGCCGACCGCAGGACCACCAAGACCCTCGACGGGGTCGCCACCACCGGCTGGTTCACCGAGGACTTCACGCTCGCCGAGCTGAAGACCCTGCGCGCCGTCGAGCGCATCCCCGCCACCCGCCAGCGCAACACGATCTACAACGGCCGCTGGGAGATCCCCACCTTCGAAGAGGTGCTCCGGTGGCAGGACGAGCAGACCCGCAAGCGCGGCAGGCAGGTGTGGATCTACCCCGAGACCAAGCACCCCACCTACTTCCGCAAGCTGGGCCTCGGCCTGGAGGAGCGGGTCGCCAAGCTGCTGCGCAAGTACGGCAAGGACAAGAAGAACTCGCCCGTCATCATCCAGTCCTTCGAGCCGAGCAGCATCCAGCGTCTGAACAAACTGGTCGGCAACCCGCTCGTCGTGCTGCTGTCCGCCGCGAACACCCGCCCCTGGGACTTCGTCGAGGCGGGCGACCCGCGCACCGTCGCCGACCTCGTCAAGCCCGAGGGCCTGGCGTGGATCGCCTCGTACGCGCAGGGCATCGGGCCGACGCTCGACCTGGTCATCCCGAAGGACGCGAGCGGCAACCTCACCACGCCGACCACGCTCGTCGCCGACGCGCACGACGCGGGCCTGATCCTGCACCCGTACACCATGCGCAACGAGAACACCTTCCTGCCGACCAACTTCAAGAAGGGCACCGACGCGAACGCCTACGGCGATGTCTTCGGCGCCTTCAAGACGTACTTCGGGACGGGCATCGACGGGGTCTTCTCGGACAACGCGGACACCGCGCTCCTGGCCCGCGCGGACTTCCTGAACGGCTGAGCGGGGGCCTTTCCCGAGGGCTGAGGTCCCGCGGTCAACCCATCGCTCCGCGCCCCCGGTTGGAGTGACAGTCGGCCGCCCCGGCAACCTCCCGCCGGGGCGGCGGCGTCCCGCCGCATATGACCCACGACATGGTTGCCACCCTGCGCCCGCTGCTCGCCGCCGAGGCCTCGGCGGAGGCATATGCGGCCGGTACCGACCAGAGCGACCTGGAACAAGCCGTCTGGCTGCGTCTCCTCGAGCGCCTCGAATCCGACGGCCCCCTCGTCGATCCGCAAGGCTGGGTACGCCGCGCCGTCCGCTCGGAGGTGCGCCGCAGCCGCCGCACCGCCCGTCTCGAGCTGCCGTACGGCTCCGAACCCGCCGACGACGGCGCGGCCGGCCCCGAACAGCAGGCGCTGACCGCCGCTCGCCATCGTGCCCTGCACGCCGCCGTGCGTCGGCTGCCCGGCCGCTGCCCACGCCTCATGGCCGCACTGCTGTCTCCCCAGGACCTCACGTATCGCGAAATCGCAGGCGAGTTGGGTATCTCACAGGGCAGTCTGGGCCCGGAACGTTCCAGATGCCTGGGATGTCTGCGCAGATTGCTGTCCGCGGAGGTTGCGGCCCGTGAACCGCGGGGATAGGAGTGAGGGACAACTGGCGAGCAGGTGAGCGGGAGGCGTGCACACATGGGCATGAGCGTGACCATCTCTGTGGCGACCGAGCGGGACGCCGAGCAGATCTTCCGGCTGCAGTACCTCTGCTTCCAGAGCGAGGCCGCCCTGTACGGCAACTACCGCATCGACCCGCTCGTCCAGTCCCTCGAATCGGTCCGCGCGGAGGTCGCGGGCGACTGCGTGTTCGTGGCGCGGCTGGGCGACGAGGTGGTCGGTTCGGTGCGCGGCACCGTGACCGAGGACGGCGCGGCGTCCATCGGCAAACTCTGTGTGCACCCCCGTCTCCAGGGGCACGGCATCGGCGCCCGGCTGCTGCGCGCGGCCGAGGCGGCCCTGGCCGGGGAGCGCGGCGCCACCCGCTTCCGCCTCCACACGGGCCACCGCAGTGAGGGCAACCTCCGCCTCTACCGGCGCGTGGGCTACGAGACGGTGGGCACGTCGAAGGGCGCCGACGGAGTCCCGATGATCGTCCTGGAGAAGCCGGCGGGCACCTACGCGACAACGGCGTAGACATGTCGCCGCTCCCGAAGGGGCGCGGCGACTACGTATTCAGGGGCGCGGCGACGCGAACCCGACACGCCGCCTCCCGAGGGCCGGCCGTGTCCCAGCGGGCGCTTCCACGTCCGCGCCCCCGAAGGGGCGCGGGGAACTGCGCGACCAGCCACAGACGTCCCGCAGCTTCGCAACGGACGGACCGCGGTCTCCTTCCGGCTCCCGGGGACGGACCGCCGTCTCCTACCGGCTCCCGGCGGAGCGCTCCCGCTTCCGGAGCCAGTACATGGCCGACAACGGCAGCAGCACGGGAATGAACAGATACCCCATGCCGTAGTCGGACCACACGGTCGCGTCCGGGAACGCGGACGGCTCGACCAGCGTCCACGTCCCGACCGTCAGTACGCCCACGAGCTCGGCGGCGCAGCACACCAGCGCCGCCCGGCGGGCCGTCTCGCCGCCGCGCACCAGCGAGTACGTGATGAAGCCGTAGACGACGCCCGCCACCGCGGAGAGCGAGTAGGCGAGCGGCGCCTTGTCGAACTCCGTCGAGATCTGCACCGCGGAGCGCGAGACGGCGCCGACCACCATGACGCCGTACAGCCACACGAGCAGCATGCCCGGGCCGCCGATCAGCCGGGTCCTGGCCGGCTTCGTCTCTTGCGTGGCCGTCATCTCAGCTTCCCCAGATGTCATAGAGCCGCACCTCCAGCACGGCGAGGACCACGCCACCGGCGGCGACGGTGATCGAACCCCACCGCGTGCGCTCCGCCAGCGACATGAAGCCCGCCGCCGGAACGCAGGCGAAGGCGCCCAGCAGATACGCCACGAAGATCGTCGTGCCCTGCTCCGGCTGCTGGCCGCGCGCCAGCTGGACGACGCCGACGACCAGCTGGACCACGGCGAGCAGCGACACCACGGCCATGCCGATGAAGTGCCAGTCCTTGGTCGGCTGATCGCGGTAGGCGGCCCAGCCGCACCAGGCGGTGAGCAGCAGCGCGGCGACGGCGGTCACCACGGTCAGGGCATCAAGCATGCCGTGACCCTATTACGGGCCAAAAGGCCCCACGCGCGCGGGCCCGACCGCCGAGCCGTCCCGGCCTCGGGGGCAGGTCCGCCGCACCCGGTCCGCCGCCGGCCTGCGCCGGCCGCACCGCCGGGGCGGCCACCGTGGCCTTGGCCACAACCCATGAGGCGGCCGAGCCGGACGCCGACCCGTAGGGAGGGACCCCATGCCCTGTCCGCACTGGTCACCAGCGGCGGGTGAGGATCTCCGGCCGAGGCCGAAAGCTGTCCACGGCTGTCCGCTATTCGGACAGCACTGGCGGGCCTCCGCTGTGCGTCTGCTTTACTTGATCCCATGACCACGACGAGCAGCCGCACCCTTGCGACCGAGGCGACCATGACGCCCGGTGCTCGCTGTATGTGTCGAATGTGCGCCTTCTAGAGGGCCCCCGCACCACCGCCTGGTCTCGCGCCCCGAAGCGAGACCGCCGCCCCATGTCCGTACCCCGTACGTGACCCGGGCTGCCCGCGCACACGTTCTCCCCCCCGGTTCCATCGCCATCGCGAGAACCGTGCCGCGTTCCCGACCGAATGCATCCGTGCCCGGCGCACACCCACGCCCTGCACTCGACAGTGACGGAAACCCCAGTGATCACGACAACGGGCCTCACCAAGGTCTACCGCTCGCGCGGCCGCGAGGTCACCGCCCTCGACGGCGTCGATCTGCACGTCCGCGAAGGCGAGGTCTACGGCGTCATCGGCCAGTCCGGCGCCGGCAAGTCCTCGCTCATCCGCTGCGTCAACCTCCTGGAGCGTCCCACCTCCGGCACGGTCACCGTCGCCGGACAGGACCTCACCGCCCTCGCCGGCCGCGGCCCGCGCGCGGGCAAGGAGCTCCGCACGGCGCGCAGCCACATCGGGATGGTCTTCCAGCACTTCAACCTGCTGTCCTCGCGCACCGTCCAGGACAACGTCGAGCTGCCGCTCGAAATCCTCGGCGTCTCCGGCCGGGAGCGCGGCCGCAAGGCCCTCGAACTCCTCGACCTGGTCGGCCTCACCGACAAGGCCAAGGCCTACCCCGCCCAGCTCTCCGGCGGCCAGAAGCAGCGCGTCGGCATCGCCCGCGCCCTGGCCGGCGACCCGAAGGTGCTGCTCTCCGACGAGGCCACCAGCGCCCTCGACCCCGAGACCACCCGCTCCATCCTCCAGCTGCTGCGCGACCTGAACCGGCAGCTGGGCCTGACCGTCCTGCTCATCACCCATGAGATGAACGTCGTCAAGAGCATCTGCGACTCGGCCGCCCTGATGGAGAAGGGCCGCATCGTCGAGTCCGGCACCGTCAGCGAACTCCTCGGTACCCCCGGTTCCGAACTGGCGTCGGCGCTCTTCCCGGTGACCGGCGACGCCTCCGGCGACGACCGCACCGTCGTCGACGTCACCTTCCACGGCGAGGCCGCGACCCAGCCCGTCATCTCGCAGCTCTCGCGCACGTACAACATCGACATCTCGATCCTCGGCGCCGCGATCGACACCGTCGGCGGCCTCCAGGTCGGCCGGATGCGCATCGAACTGCCCGGCCGTTACGAGGACAACGTGGTGCCGATCGGCTTCCTGCGCGAACAGGGTCTGCAGATCGACGTCGTCGACAAGTCGGACCAGGAGTCCGTACTGGTGAAGGAAGGTGCCAAGTGACCTGGTCCGAGATGCAGCCGCTGCTGTCCCAGGCGTGTTGGGACACGCTCTACATGGTCGGCTGGTCCACGCTCATAGCGATCGTCGGCGGACTCCCGCTCGGCCTCCTGCTCGTCCTGACCGACCGCGGCGGACTCCTCCAGAACGTCGTGGCGAACAAGGTCGTCGGGCAGATCGTGAACGTCGCCCGCTCACTGCCGTTCATCATCCTGATGGTGGCGTTGATGAACTTCACCCGCACCATCACGGGGACGACCATCGGCCGTGAGGCGGCGATCGTGCCGCTCGCGATCGGCGCGATCCCGTTCTTCGCGCGTCTGGTCGAGACGGCTGTCCGCGAAGTGGACGGCGGACTCGTCGAGGCCGTGCAGTCCATGGGCGGCAACACCTGGACCGTCGTCCGCAGGGTCCTCGTGCCGGAGTCCCTGCCCTCGCTGATCTCGTCGGCGACCACCACCATCGTCGCGCTCATCGGCTACTCCGCGATGGCCGGCACCGTCGGCGCCGGCGGCCTCGGCGACATCGCCATCCGCTACGGCTACCAGCGCTTCGAGACCGGCCTGATGTGGATCACCGTGGCGATCCTCGCCGTCGTCATCTCCCTCATCCAGTTCGCCGGCGACTACGCGGCCCGCGGACTGCACCGACGCGGCGGCCGGTCCGGTGTCGCGCCGAAGCTCAGGCTGCTGAAGGACAAGGCGCCCGCGGACAGGACGCCCGCGGCCGACGCCCCCACCGGCGAGGCGGCCACGGCCGACGTCGGCAAGGTCGCCTGAGTCACCCCCTCCCCGAACTCCCCGTACCACCCAAGACGGGGTCGCTCCACCCATCAGGAAAGGCACTTTTCGTGCGTAACACCGCCAAGATCACCACCGCTGTCCTCGCCGCCGGAGCCCTCACCCTCGGGCTCTCGGCCTGCGGCTCGGACAAGGACTCCGCCTCCGACACCAGTGGCCCGCTGATCGTCGCCGCGAGTCCCACCCCGCACGCCGAGATACTCGACTTCGTCAAGAAGAACCTGGCGAAGAAGGCGGGCCTGGACCTGGAGGTCAAGGAGGTCACCGACTACGTCACGCCGAACACGGCGACCGAGGACGGCTCCGTCGGCGCCAACTACTTCCAGAACCAGCCCTACCTCGACGACTTCAACAAGAAGAAGGGCACCCACATCGTGCCCGTCGTCACGGTGCACCTGGAACCGCTCGGCCTCTACTCCCACAAGGTCAAGAAGGCCGACGACCTCAAGAGCGGTGCGACCGTCGCCATCCCGAACGACACGGTCAACGAGGCGCGGGCGCTCAAGCTGCTCGACGCCAACGGGATCATCACGCTGAAGAGCGGCGTGGGCAACGAAGCGACCCCGGGGGACATCACCAAGAACCCCAAGAACCTCAAGTTCAAGGAGCTGGAGGCGGCCCAGACCCCGCGCTCCCTGGACGACGTGGACGCCGCGGTGGTCAACGGCAACTACGCCATCTCCTCGGGCCTCAAGCCGGCCAAGGACGCCGTCGTCCTGGAGTCCCCGAAGGACAACCCCTACGGCAACTTCCTCGCGGTCAAGAAGGGCAACGAGAAGGACCCGCGCGTCAAGAAGCTCGCGAAGCTCCTCACCTCGCCCGAGGTGAAGAAGTTCATCGAGGACAAGTACGCCGGCTCCGTCATCCCGTCCTTCTGAGGAGCTCTCAGCAATGCGTAAGCCCGTCATTTCCGCGGCGGCGGCCGCACTCGCCCTCGGACTCGGCCTGACCGCCTGCGGCTCGGGCTCCGACTCCGACTCCGCGAAGAGCGGTGGCGACGGCGACGCACTCGTCGTCGGCGCCACCGCCGTCCCCGCCGGCGAGGTCCTCGCGTACATCAAGAAGGACCTCGCCGAGAAGGCGGGCCTCGACCTGGAGATCAAGGAGTTCACGGACTACGTCCTGCCGAACACCGCCCTCCAGGAAGGCGAACTGGACGCGAACCTCTACCAGAACCAGCCCTACCTCGACGACTTCAACAAGGCCAAGGGCACCGACCTGGTCCCCGTCGTCAAGGCGTACCTGCCGCCCATGGGCGTGTACTCGAAGAAGGTCACCGACGTCACGAAGCTCGCCGACGGAGCCACCGTCGCCGTACCCAACGACACGACCAACGAGGGCCGCGCCCTCAAGCTCCTCGCGTCCAAGGGCGTCATCGCGCTCAAGGCGGGCGCCGGCACGGACGCGTCCCCCGCGGACATCACGTCCAACCCCAAGCACCTGACGTTCAAGGAGCTGGAACCCGCCCAGCTGCCGCGCTCGCTCGACGACCTGGCCGCCGCGGTGATCAACAACAACTACGCCCAGGACGCGGGTCTCAGCCCGACGAAGGACGCCATCCTTCTGGAGTCGGCGGAGAACAACCCGTACGCCAACCTCCTGGCCGTGAAGAAGGGCAACGAGGACGACCCGCGGGTCGAGAAACTCGCCAAGCTCCTCACCTCGCCCGAGGTGAAGAAGTTCATCGAGGACAAGTACCGCGGCTCGGTCCTGCCGGTCGTCTCCGGCTGACGCCGGACACCGCAACGCACGGGGTCCACTCCTTCACCGGGAGTGGACCCCGTGGTGCGATTCGGTACCTCGATACTGCATGCTGGGCAGTTCAGCAGGCCCTGAAGGTTTCCGAAGGTTACGGAGCGGCGCATGACTAGCACCTTCCCCAACATCTCCATCAGCACGGAGCGGTTGGTACTGCGCCCCCTCGACGAGGACGACGTCCCCGCCCTGGCCGAGATGATGAACGACGAGCAGGTAGGGGCCTGGACCGACGTGCCCCAGCCCTACACCGAGGACCGGGCCCGCCGCTGGATCACCGAGTACGCGCCCGCCCAACGCACCGCGGGCCGCGGCCTCGACCTCGCCGTCACCGAGTTCCTCACCCAGCGACTGGTCGGCATCGTCCAGCTCGACAAGACGAACTGGCACATCCGGTCCACCGAAATCTCGTACGTCATCGCCCCCTGGGCCCGCGGCGAGGGCTATGCCTCCGAGGCGGCGCTCGCCACCGCCCAATGGCTCTTCGGGGACCAGAAGTTCGAGCGGATCGAGCTGCGCACGGCGGCCGACAACACCGCCTCCCAGCAGGTCGCCCAGAAGATCGGCTGCATCAGCGAGGGCGTCCTGCGCAACGCCTGCATAGCCCACGTCCGGACCGAGGACGGCACGTGGACCGACGTGCGCACCGACTTCATCGTCTGGAGCCTCCTCCCGGAGGACCTCGACGGAGTCGGCGAGGAACTCGCGGACACCGGCGGTTTCACGTCGTTCTCCGACTGGAACTGAGACCACGGGGCCGCCGGAACCCGGCCCGGCCCCCGTACGCCGCACCATTCAGCTCCACCAGGTACGCTCACGGAGCGCCATGCACGGGCTGCCCTGACGACCTGCGAAGACCCCCTGGAGACTGACGACGATGGCCGACCGGGTCACGGTGATCGGCTGGGACGGCTCGCCCCTGACCGCGGCCGCGCGTTCCGCCCTCGGCGCCGCCACCCTCGTCGCCGGCGCGGCCCACCACCTGACACTGGCGGAGGTCCCCCCGGCCGCCGAGCGCATCCGCCTGGGCAGCGTCGCCCTCGCCGCCCGCCGTATCGCCGCCCACCGCGGCACCGCCGTCGTCCTCGCCGACGGCGACCCGGGCTTCTTCGGTGTCGTACGCACGCTGCGCGCCCCCGAGTTCGGCCTGGAGGTCGAGGTCGTGCCCGCGGTCTCGTCCGTCGCCACCGCCTTCGCCCGCGCCGGAATGCCCTGGGACGACGCCCAAGTGGTCGTCGCACACCGCCGCACCCTGCGACGGGCGGTGAATGTATGCCGCGCCCACACCAAAGTCGCCGTCCTCACCTCACCCGGCGCCGGACCCGCCGAACTCGGCCTGCTGCTCGAAGGAGTCCACCGCACCTTCGTCATCTGCGAGGAACTCGGCACCGAACGCGAACAGGTCACCGTCCTGACCTCCGACAAGGCGGCCGACCACACCTGGCGCGACCCGAACGTCGTCATCGTCATCGGCGGTCCCGTGACCGCGGTCGAGGGCGGCGGCTGGATCGCCGGACGCGAACCGGGCGCGGAACCGCGCGGCTGGGCGCTGCCCGCCGAGGCGTACGGCGGCGCACTCGGCGAAGGCGAAACGGATCTGCTGCGCGCCGCCCAGCTCGCCCGCCTGGGGCCGCGCGCGGGCGACCTCGTCTGGGACATCGGTTCCGGCAGCGGGGCGTTCGCCGCAGAGGCGGCGCGCTGCGGCGCCGCCGTCATCGCCGTCGACCGGGACCAGGACGCCTGCGGCCGTACGACGGTCTCCGCGCGCCGCTTCGGCGTCCAGCTCCAGGTCGTGCACGGCGCCGCGCCGCACATACTGGAGAACCTCCCCGAACCCGATGTCGTACGGGTCGGGGGCGGGGGAGCCGCGGTGGTCTCGGCCGTCGCCGACCGCCGCCCGCAGGGCATCGTCACGCATGCCGCGACCCGCGACGCGGCGGAACTCATCGGCAGGGGTCTGACGGAGCACGGCTACCTGGTCGAGTGCGCCCTCCTGCAGTCCGTCGAGCTGGACACGAGGGCCTGGACGGAGAAGGAGCGGAGCGTCGCGTTCCTGCTCAGCGGCCGATTGCCCGACCGCTCCCCGTGATCCTGTTGTCGTACCGGCGCGGTAGGCTGGCCGATCGTTGTACCGCACTCCGGTCACCCGGCACCTCGTCGGTCAATGTCCGGAAAACGCGCCTCTTTTGGGATGTGTGTGGTACGGCGGAGCCGGAGGGCGCGCAACGTGGCGCAGTCCACAGCGGGCTGTCGCGGATCAAGCTGTCGCGACGGCGGGACGACCGGGACAATGCCAGTTAATGGCTTTGTCGCCTTTGCTGGCGGGTCGTTCGTGCCGCTGGGCACGCACGCTCGTTCTTCACTGCGGGGCGGTCGGTGCGCCGTTCCGGGCCAGCTGGCGAAGAAGCACTAAACCGATGGGCGAGGGGTACGCATGACCGACACCGGCCAGGTCCCGGGCGAGGGACTGCCGGAGAACGCAGGCATGGTGGAGCAGCCGGGCGTCCCCGCGCCGGGCGCGTACACCTACCTCGACCCCTCCGACACCGCCGCCGATGACGACGACCTGCTCCTGATGCCCGGCCAGCAGGGTGCCTGGGGCAATGAGATGCCGCAGGCGATGCCGGCCCCGGCGCCCGTCGTCCACGAGCCAGGACCGCACGAGACGGACGGACGCGACAGCGGCTCCGTGGACCTGAGCGCCGTCCGTACGCTGTCCCAGGCAGCCGCGCCGCAGGCGACCCCGCCGCGCCGCCCGCTGCACCTCGGCCCGCCGACCCCGGACATCTCGTCGAGCCCGGTGCGTTCGCTGGCGGACCGCGGCCCGGCGGACGCCCCGCTGCGCCAGGTGGGACCGCCCACGACCGGACCCGAGTACCTCGACGCGCCGCCGCAGCTCGCGGAGACCCCTCCCCAGGGCGCGGTGCCCTGGGGCGCTCCGCCGCAGACACAGGCGGTGCCACCGGTGAGCCCCGAGGGGCCCCCCGCAGAAACGGTCGTCCCGGAGGCCGCCCCGGCCGCCCCGGTCGTCCCGGAGGCCGCGCCGGGTCTCGGGACCGTGCCGGCCGACGAGCCGGCGCCGTTCGTCGAGCCCGAGCAGGCGTCCGAGATGCCGCCCTTCGCCGAGGCCGAGACGCCGGACGCACCGGCCTTCGTGGAGGCGCCGCAGCCCCCGCAGACGCCGGACGCACCCGCGTTCACCGAGGTGCCGCACGCCTCGGACGAGCCGCCGGCCGCGGACGCGCAGCACGCCGGGGCCGCCGCACCCACGGACGTTCCTCCGGCCGCGGAGACGCCGTTCGCCGCTCCCGAGGCCGAGGCGCTCTACGCGGTGGACGGCTCACCGGACGGTGTCACCCACCCGCAGGTGCAGTACGCCGACGGGACCGGCCCCGTCCCGGACGGCTCGCCCGAACCGCAGGCCCCGGACACCACGCCCTTCCCCGCGGCTCCCGACCCCGCGCAGCCGACGGGCGACACCGGACACATCGCCGTGCCGCCGGCCGCTCCGGACACCGCAGTGCCCGCGCCGGCCGCCGACTTCCCCGTACCCCCGTATGACGCCGCCCCGGATCCGGCCCAGGCCGCCGCCGCGGAGGCGGTGCCGCAGGCCGGGACCGAGCAGCCCGGGCCCGCGCAGGACCCGCACCAGGCGCCGGAAATCTCCCTCGACCTGCATGCGGCGCCGGACCCGGCCCTCGACCCCCAGCAGGCGCCGGACCCGGCCCTCGACCCCCAGGCCGCGCACGTGCCCGAGCCGCAGCTCGCCGCCCCGGCCGTCCACATCACGGACACCGCGGTCCAGTTCGCGGACACGGCACTCCCCGACGAGGACGCGCGGCCTGTCGCCGACGAGGTCCAGCCGCAACTCGTCGCCGAAGCAGGGGCCCAGGGCCACGCGGAGGCCGAGCCGGAGCCGCAGTACGCGGAGCACGCCGCCGCGGCCCTGCACGGTGTGCCCGTCGGAGTCGGCGCTCACGCCGTGGCGCCCCAGGCGTCCGCGGGGCAGGCGCAGCACGGCGAGCAGCCCGCGCACGGTGACCCGGCAGGCCCGCCGGGCTTCTCCCCGGAGCCCCACGCCGACCAGTCCCTCGGGCAGTTCGTGCCGGTGGAGGGCGCGGTGCCCACCACCCCGCACCTGGCCCCGACCCCGTCGCACGCCATGACGGTGCCGCCCCTCCCCGCGGAGGAGCAGCCGGTCGCCGAGGAGGCCGCCCCGGCCGTCGTGGAGCCGTCCGAGGCGCCGCACGAGCTGTCGGAAGAGGCGCCGCACGAGCTGTCGGAAGAGGCGCCGCACGAGCTGCCGGCCGAGGTGCCGACCGAGGCGGAAGCCCCGGCTCCGGTGATGGCCGCGCAGGAGACGCCCGCCGTGACGGTGCCCGCCCCCCGCGAGGCCGAGGCACCCGTCGCGGCGCAGCCCCCCGTATCGCAACTCCCCACCCCGGAGCCGCCCTTGGCGGACCCCGAGCCCGTAGTCGCACAGCACGCGGATGACCTGGACACCCAGGTCGCCGACCAGGAAGAGAGCACGGCCGCAGTGGAAGACGTACGAGAGTCCACCGGCCCGGCGGCCCCCGGCTACGACGAGGCCGAGCGCGAGGCCGTACTGCGTGTGATGCGCGAGCGCCGGGACATCCGCAACGGCTTCCGCAGCGACCCGATCCCGCACGAGGTACTGCTGCGCGTCCTCGAAGCGGCCCACACGGCGCCGTCCGTCGGCCACTCCCAGCCCTGGGACTTCGTCGTCATCCGCTCCGCCGACACCCGGCGCTCGATGCACGAACTGGCCATGCGTCAGCGCGACGCCTACGCGAAGTCGCTGCCCAAGGGCCGGGCCAAGCAGTTCAAGGAACTCAAGATCGAGGCCATCCTCGACACCCCGGTGAACATCGTCGTCACCGCCGACCCGACCCGCGGCGGCCGCCACACCCTCGGCCGGCACACCCAGCCGCAGATGGCCCCGTACTCCTCCGCGCTCGCGGTCGAGAACCTGTGGCTCGCGGCCCGCGCGGAAGGCCTCGGCGTCGGCTGGGTCAGCTTCTTCGACGAGCGCGAGATGGTGCGCGAGCTGGGCCTGCCCGAGCACCTCGAAGTCGTCGCCTACCTCTGCGTGGGCTACGTCGACGAGTTCCCGGACGAGCCCGAGCTGATGCAGGCGGGCTGGTCCAAGCGCCGCCCGCTGTCGTGGGTCGTCCACGAGGAGACGTACGGCCGCCGCGCCCTGCCCGGCGAGGAGCCGCACGACCTGCTCGCCGAGACCGTCTCCAACATCCGCCCGCTCGACGCCAAGGCGCTCGGCGAGGCGTGGGAGCGGCAGAAGCGGATGACCAAGCCCGCCGGCGCGCTCGGCATGCTGGAGATCATCTCCGCGCAGCTGTCCGGCCTGTCCCGCCAGTGCCCGCCGCCGATCCCGGAGCCCGCGGCCGTCGCGATCTTCGCGGGCGACCACGGCGTGCACGCCCAGGGCGTCACCCCGTGGCCGCAGGAGGTCACGGCCCAGATGGTGGCCAACTTCCTCGGCGGCGGCGCGGTCTGCAACGCGTTCGCCAACCAGGTCGGCGCCGAGGTCTGCGTCATCGACGTCGGCGTCGCCTCCGACCTCCCGGCGACCCCCGGCCTGCTGCCCCGCAAGGTCCGCGCCGGTACGGCCGACATGACGACCGGTCCCGCGCTGACCCGCGAGGAGGTCAAGGCGGCCATCGAGGTGGGCATCGAGACCGCCCGCGACCTCGTCTCGGCAGGCAACAAGGCCCTGCTCACCGGTGAGATGGGCATCGCCAACACCACGGCCTCTGCGGCCCTGATCTCGGTCTACACCGGGGCGGACCCGGCCGAGGTGACGGGCCGGGGCACCGGCATCAACGACGAGACCCTCGCCCGCAAGACCGAGGTCGTCCGCCGAGCCCTCGAACTCCACCAGCCGGACCCGGCCGACCCGATCGGCGTCCTCGCCGCGATCGGCGGCCTCGAACACGCGGCGATGGTCGGCCTGCTGCTCGGCGGCGCGTCCCTGCGGACGCCGGTGATCCTGGACGGCGTGAGCGCCGGCGCCGCGGCCCTGGTGGCCCGCGCCATCGCCCCCGAGGTCCTGGCCGCCTGCATCGCGGGCCACCGCAGCGCGGAACCGGGCCACGTGGCCGCGCTGAACAAGCTCGGACTGCGCCCCCTGGTCGACCTGGACCTTCGCCTGGGCGAGGGCACGGGCGCGCTGCTGGCGCTGCCCGTGGTCCAGAGCGCCGCGCGAGCGATGCACGAGGTGGCGACGTTCGACTCGGCGGGAGTCACCGAGAAGTAGTACGCCGGGGCGGTGGGCGGGCGATCGCGCCTGCCCACCCCCCACCCCGCCGTACTCTGGACGCGCATCTTAAAATCCGCACGTCAAGGGCTTCTCCACCGCCGCAGGGGCCCCTCTCGCACCGCCCGTACGAGGAGCCGCACCTCCATGGCCGAACACCCCGCCTACCCCGTGGGCCTGCGCCTCACCGGCCGCCGCGTAGTCGTCCTCGGCGGCGGCCAGGTCGCCCAGCGCCGCCTCCCCGCGCTCATCGCGGCGGGCGCGAAGGTCCACCTCGTGTCTCCCGAGGCGACCCCGTCGGTCGAAGCCATGGCCGACACGGGCGAGATCACCTGGTCGAGGCGCCGGTACGAGGACGGTGACCTCGCGGAGGCCTGGTACGCCCTGATCGCCACCAGCGACGCGGCGGCGAACGTCGCGGCCTCCGCCGAAGCGGAGCGCCTCCGTGTCTGGTGCGTCCGCTCCGACGACGCCGACGCGGCCACCGCCTGGACCCCGGCCACCGGGCACAGCGAGGGCGTCACGGTCGCCGTCCTCACCACGAACGCCAAGGGCCGCGACCCGCGCCACACGGCGGCGATCCGGGATGCCGTGGTCGAGGGCCTGCGCGACGGCACCCTCGTCGCCCCCCACCATCGCGTCCGCACCCCCGGCGTCGCCCTGGTCGGCGGCGGCCCCGGCGACCCCGACCTCATCACGGTGCGCGGCCGCCGCCTGCTCGCCGAGGCCGACGTGGTCATCGCGGACCGCCTCGGCCCGCGCGATCTGCTCGCCGAACTCCCGCCGCACGTCGAGGTGATCGACGCGGCGAAGATCCCGTACGGCCGTTTCATGGCCCAGGAGGCCATCAACAACGCGCTGATCGAGCACGCCCGGCAGGGCAAGTCGGTCGTACGGCTGAAGGGCGGCGACCCCTTCGTCTTCGGCCGTGGCATGGAGGAGGCCCAGGCGCTCGCCGAGGTGGGCATCCCCTGCACGGTCGTCCCCGGTATCTCCAGCTCGATCTCGGTTCCCGGCGCGGCCGGCATCCCGGTCACCCACCGGGGTGTCGCACACGAGTTCACGGTGGTCAGCGGCCATGTGGCCCCTGACGACGAGCGCTCGCTGGTCGACTGGCCGGCCCTCGCGAAGCTGCGCGGCACGCTCGTGATCCTGATGGGCGTCGACAAGATCGGAAAGATCGCCGACACGCTCGTGGCCCACGGCAAGCCGGCCGGCACACCCGTCGCCCTCGTCCAGGAAGGCACGACGGCCGCCCAGCGCCGTGTCGACGCCACGCTCGCGACGGTCGCGGAGACCGTACGCGCCCAGGACGTGAAGCCCCCGGCCGTCATCGTCATCGGCGCGGTCGTGGACGTGGGCCCGCAGACTTTCGAGTAACCCCGGGTAACCCAACCCGTTCCCAGCCGTTGGCACCGCACCCAGGACAAGGCAGTATCACCCTGTGGCCGATCTCATCACCGTTGAGGACCCCGCCGACCCGCGTCTGCGCGACTACACGGGCCTGACCGACGTGGAGCTGCGCCGTAAGCGCGAACCCGCCGAGGGCCTGTTCATCGCCGAGGGCGAGAAGGTCATCAGACGGGCCAAGGACGCAGGCTACGAGATGCGCTCCATGCTGCTGTCCGCCAAGTGGGTCGACGTCATGCGCGACGTCATCGACGAACTTCCGGCCCCGGTGTACGCGGTCAGCCCGGAGCTCGCCGAGCAGGTCACCGGCTATCACGTGCACCGCGGCGCGCTCGCCTCGATGCAGCGCAAGCCGCTGCCGACGGCGGACGAACTCCTGGCGACCGCCCGCCGGGTCGTGATCATGGAATCCGTGAACGACCACACCAACATCGGCGCCATATTCCGTTCCGCCGCCGCCCTCGGCATGGACGCCGTACTGCTCTCCCCGGACTGTGCCGACCCGCTCTACCGACGCAGCGTCAAGGTCTCCATGGGCGCGGTCTTCTCGGTGCCGTACGCACGTCTGGACACCTGGCCCAAGGGGCTGGAGTCGGTCCGCGAGGCCGGCTTCAACCTGCTCGCGCTCACCCCCGACGAGAAGGCGAAGACCCTCGACGAGACGGCACCGCACAAGATGGACCGGGTCGCGCTGATGCTCGGCGCGGAGGGCGACGGCCTGTCCACGCAGGCACTGGTCGCGGCGGACGAATGGGTCCGCATCCCCATGGCCCACGGCGTCGACTCCCTCAACGTGGGCGCCGCGGCCGCGGTCGCCTTCTACGCGGTGGCCACCGGCCGGCCCCAGTCATAGACAGGGCCCGGGAGAGTGAGGGACCAGCGTGAGGCGATCGTCGCGGTGCTGCGCCGCGGCGAGCGGGTGCTCGTCATCAAGCGCGGTCCGCAGGCGGCCCGCCCGGGCTACTGGGCACCCCTCAGCGGCAAGCTCGAACCAGGCGAGACCCAGGAGGAAGCGCTGGTCAGAGAGGTGCGCGAGGAGGTCGGCCTGGACGTCTCGCCGCTGCGGAAGGTCTGGGAGTGCCCGACCGACGACGGACACTTCCGCCTCCACTGGTGGACGGCGGAGTCCGGCACGGGTGAGGTGGTCCCCGACCCGGGCGAGGTGGCCGAGGCGCGCTGGGTCACCCCGGGCGAATTCCTGGCGATGGAACCCGTCTTCGACGGCGACCGGGAGTTCTTCGAGCGCGTACTGCCGGAACTCTGACCTGCCGGCTCCGGCCGCCCGGGGGCCCGTCCGCCCGGCGCGCCATCGGACCGGGCTGATCCCGCTCCGGTACCGCTGATCCGTCAGATCCCCCGCCACGGCTCGTACGACTGCTCCTGTCGTACGTCCTTGCGTACGCCGCCGTCGTCGAGCCCGCGCGCCGGCCCCTGGCAGCCCTGGGCCGCCGCGATGCCCAGCGCCACCAGCAGGGTCACGACGACGAACACGAAGAGCCGCTGGCGCAGCAGCCGCGGATTGGCCGGCCGCCGTCCGGTCCCGGTGGTCCGCGGCGAGGAGCGCCCGGCGCCGCTGCGCGGTGCGGGCCGGCTGCCGGAGCGGGTGGAGTTGCGCGGGGCCGGCGTCGGCCGCGAGCCGGAGCGCGGCCCGCCCCCGGTCCGGGGCGGGGGAGTCCCGGGCGCACCCTGCGGCCGGCGCTGGGTCCGCTGCTCGGCGTACTGCTCCGCGAGCCGCCCCGAGGGCCGGTCCGGTTCACCGCGCTGGGCCGGCGGCCGTACGTCCGCGATGCCCTGAGCCTCACGGGCCGCGATCTCCTTGAGCCGCAGCGAGAGTTGGAGCGTGCTGGGCCGCTCCTCCGGGTCCTTGGCGAGGCACGCGCGCACCAGTGGCGCCAGCGCGTCCGGCACACCGTTCAGATGCGCCTCCTCGTGCACCACCCGGTAGAGCATCACTTCGGAACTGCCGTGCCCGAACGGGGAGTCGGCGGTCGCCGCGTACGCGAGCGTGGCGCCGAGGGAGAACACGTCCGTGGCCGGCGTGACGGCGGCGCCGCGCACCTGCTCGGGCGCGAGGAAGCCGGGCGACCCGACGGCCGTACCGACGTGCGTGAGCGTCGAGGCCCCCGTCGCCCAGGCGATGCCGAAGTCGATGATCCGCGGCCCCTTCGGGGACAACAGGATGTTGGACGGCTTCAGATCGCGGTGTACGACACCGGCCTCGTGCACGGCGACGAGCCCCTCGGAGAGGGCGGCGCCCACGGCGGCCACGTCGGCGGCCGACAGCGGCCCCTCCTCGGCGACCTTGTCGTGCAGGGAGGGCCCGGGCACGTACTGCGTGGCGAACCACGGCCGGTCCGCGTCCAGGTCGGCGGCCACCAGCCGGGCCGTGCACCCGCCCCTGATCCGCCGTGCCGCCGAGACCTCGCGGGCGAACCGGAACCGGAACTCCTGATCCTCCGCCAGGTCCGGCCGGATCACCTTCAGCGCGACCCGCTGGCCACGCCGGTCGGAGCCCAGGTAGACAACGCCCATCCCGCCCGCGCCGAGCCGTCGGTGAAGCCTGAACGAGCCGACGACACGCGGGTCCTCGCGCCTCAGGCGCATCATCGCCATGTCCATCCCCGCTGCCCGGTCCGTTTGACGAGCCACAGCTTACGTTTCCCCGGCCGGGTGCGCGCAGAGGCCGCGCCCTCTGGTCCCCATCGATTGTCAGTGCCTGGTGGGAAACTTGAAAGGTGGTCAGGGAGCCTGTGAACAGGCTGGTTTTGAGCTGCCTGTGCTCCCAACCACCCGTCACAGAAGGGGGATTGAACCCGTGAAGGGTGATCGCGTGGAGATAGTCGTGGATGCCGGGGACACGACGCGTACCTACGAGGTGGTGGCGAGCAGGGCGGGCCGCCGGGTGGAGACGGCGGTGCGCAGGGGGGTCGTGGAAGTGAGCGAAGTCACCCGAAGCGGATCAGTGGTGCGCACGGCGCGCTTCATGGCGAACCGGGTGCTGGCGCTGGTCGAGCAGCCCGTGCCCAGGGAGGACGCCTCGGAACAGTAGGGGCACTCCGGGCGTCCCCTCCGGGAAGACCCTGAGACCTAGGACCTCGTCTCCACCCAGGGGAGTACGCCGCAGGTCATCGCTCATCCTCGGGGAGGCCCGTCAAGCGGTACGAGGGCATGACGACCGGCAGCCGCCGGGCGCCTAGATTTGAGGTCAAGCGGCGGGTGCAGCACTCGTCCCCCGAGGTCAGACACTCGCCGCTGCCAACCACAACAGAAGCTCGGTCAGGAGAGGGACCATGGCCCACACGGCACCGCGGACGGCGATCCGCACGCAGGGACGCAGGGCGTACACCGCCGCGTTCGGCACCCGCCGCACGGGCCGTCGCCACCCCTTGGTGGCGACCGCGATGGCCCTTCCCCTGGCGGCCCTGCTCCTGCTCGTCTTCGACGGCTGGGAAACAGTGGTCACACAAGCGTCGTCCGTGGGTGTGATGTTGGGGCGCTGAGCGGCGCCCCAAGCCCGGAAGAGCGGTCCGGGCGGGGACATCCGGCCATGAAACCCCGTGGGGACGGGGGTGCGGCGGACGGCACAAATGCCCGCGCAGCTGGGGAGCTGCGCGGGCATTGTTTTTTCCGGGCCGGCCGGGTCCGTACGCTCACGGGTGAACCGACCACCCTGGGGGACTCATGACCGCAGACCTGCTGCCCGGGCTGACCGCGCGGGTGAGAGCCATGGCCCACCCGGAAGCGGGGCCCTGCGGCTGCGACGCCGCCGGCACGCTGGCGGACCGCGCGGACGGCACCGTCGTCCGGCATGCCGACACGGTGGCGAAGGCGCACGCCCCGGACACCGATCCCGCCGAGCTGGCCCTGCGCCTGGAGATCGCCTCGCGGCTCGCCGGCATCCTGCTGCCCCCGTTGAGTCCGACCCCGGCCGACCTGCACGGCCGCCCGGTGACCTTCTGGCCGTACGGCAGCCCCGTGAACCCCGACTGTCCGCGGGCCGCCCCCTGGGAGGCGGCCGCCACCCTCCTCGCCCGGCTGCACAAGGCGCCCGCGCCAAAGGGTCTGCCGCCGATGCGCGGTCCCGCCAAGGCGGCCCGCGCGCTCGCCCGCCTCCACGCGGCCGGCCCGCACCCCGCCGCCGCCCCGATCCTGCGGGCCTGGGCCGGTCTGCCCGCCTGGGCCCGCGCCGAAGCGCCCATGCCGTCCTCGAAGACCCTGTGCCACGGCGACCTCCACCTCGGCCAGCTCGTCCGCCATCCCGCGACGACCGGTCCCTGGCTCCTCATCGACGTGGACGACCTCGGCGTGGGCGAGCCGGCCTGGGACCTGGCCCGCCCGGCCGCCTGGTACGCCTGCGGGCTGCTCCCGCCGGACGAGTGGACCCGATTCCTCGCCGCGTACCGCGCCGAGGGCGGCCCGGCGGTTCCCGCCGACGGCGACCCCTGGCCCGTGCTGGATGTCGCCGCCCGCGCCCTCACCGTGCAGACGGCGGCTGTGGCCGTCGCCAAGGCCGTGACCGCCGACCGTCCCTTGGACGAGGTGGAGCAGGCGGTGATCGACGCCTGCGACCGAATGGGCGGAGTCCCGCCGGAGTTCATCCACGGAAGTGCCACGTAAGGTGCAACCGACCACCGCCGGGCAGTGTCTCTACCTGGCGAAGCACCACCGACCGGCGAGGAGTTGAGCCGACCATGCAGTGTCCGAAGTGCCATGCGCCGATGCACACATACAACCGCAATGGCGTCCAGATCGAGCAGTGCAGCGGCTGCCGCGGGATATTCCTGGACTACGGCGAGCTGGAGTCGCTGACCCAGCTGGAGTCCCAGTGGTCGCAGCCCGCACCGCCGCCCCCGGCCGCCCCGCAGGCCTACCCGGCCGCTCCCGCCTGGGGTGCCCCGCACGGTGGGCACGGCGGCGGTCACTACGGCGGCCACGGCGGCCACCAGCGGCACAAGAGCTTCGGTCACATGCTCTTCTCGTCCTGACTGAAAAAGGGCTCCTCCCGAGTGGAGGAGCCCTTTTCCGTGCCGCCGGGACGGCGTGCATCCATGCCGCTGCGGACGGCGGGAACGACGAAGCCCCCGACCGTACGAGACGGCCGGGGGCTTCGGCTGGTGCGCGATACTGGGATTGAACCAGTGACCTCTTCCGTGTCAGGGAAGCGCTCTCCCGCTGAGCTAATCGCGCGGGACGGGCCCTCGAGCTACAGGGACCAGGTGGTGCTGCGTGCGCGATACTGGGATTGAACCAGTGACCTCTTCCGTGTCAGGGAAGCGCTCTCCCGCTGAGCTAATCGCGCGGGGATCCTTGCGGACCAGTGGACGATACTGGGATTGAACCAGTGACCTCTTCCGTGTCAGGGAAGCGCTCTCCCGCTGAGCTAATCGTCCATGGAGGTGGAGACGGGATTTGAACCCGTGTAGACGGCTTTGCAGGCCGTTGCCTCGCCTCTCGGCCACTCCACCAGGAGTGCAGGGATTCGGGAAGATCCCCTGTTCTTCCGAGCGGACGACGAGGCTCGAACTCGCGACCTCAACCTTGGCAAGGTTGCGCTCTACCAACTGAGCTACGTCCGCTTGTCGTTTCGGTCCGCTCTCGCGTCCCGGCGACGTGTTGAACTCTAGCGGATTCCCGGGCCAGCACAAAAACGCGTTTGTGCAGCGTGCTGCGGTGCGCCTGCTCGAAGACATGGTCAGGGCATCCTCAGGTCACCCGCCATAGACTCGACGGCGTGCTCGACCTCCCTCCTCTCGCCCGCTTCGGCGGCCTCGTCGCGACCGGTCTCCTCGACGTCACCAGCGACCCCGCGGCCCTCGACTCCACCGGTTTCTGGGCCGTTTGCGCCGACTTCGAGGGCCGTCTGACCTGCGCCCGCTTCCGGAACGTACAAGAGGAAGCGGTGCGAGCGCCCGAGCCGGGGCGGTGGCGAGGCCCCGCGGCCGGTGACTGGACGTCGTCCCTCGACCGCACCGCGTACACGGCGGGGGTACGCCGCATCCGCGAGCACATCGCGGCCGGCGAGGTCTACCAGGCGAACCTCTGCCGGGTGCTCTCCGCGCCCATCGCCCCCGACGCCGACGTGGACGCGCTCACCGCCCTGCTGGCCCGCGGCAACCCGGCGCCGTATGCCGGAACGATTCGCCTGCCGGGGCACGGCGTCGAGATCGCGACCGCGTCTCCCGAACTCTTCCTGCGCCGCACCGGCGCCGCCGTCGAGTCGGGACCGATCAAGGGCACCGGGCGCACCGAGGCGGACCTCCTGACGAAGGACTACGCCGAGAACGTGATGATCGTGGACCTCGTCCGCAACGACATAGGACGCGTCTGCGCCACGGGGACGGTGACCGTCCCGGACCTCTGCGTCGTCGAGAAGCATCCGGGCCTGGTCCACCTCGTCTCCACCGTCCACGGCGAACTGCGCGCGGACGTCGGCTGGCCGGAACTCCTCGCCGCCTCCTTCCCGCCCGGCTCCGTGACCGGCGCACCCAAGTCGAGTGCGCTGCGGATCATCGAGGCCCTGGAGACGGCGCCCCGCGGTCCGTACTGCGGCGGCATCGGCTGGGTCGACGCGGACCGGCGGACCGCGGAGCTCGCCGTCGGCATCCGCACCTTCTGGATCGACCGCCCCGCCGGCCTGCTGCGCTTCGGCACGGGCGCGGGCATCACCTGGGGCTCCGACCCCGAGGGTGAGTGGCGGGAGACCGAGCTGAAGGCCGCCCGGCTGCTCGCGGTAGCGTCGGGGGAGTACGAGGAAAGTGGAAGGACCCTGACGTGAAGATCTGGCTCGACGGCGGGCTGCAGGACTCCGAGACCGCCCGCGTCTCCGTCTTCGACCACGGGCTGACCGTGGGTGACGGCATCTTCGAGACCGTCAAGGCGGCCGAGGGGCGGCCGTTCGCGCTGACCCGCCACCTCGACCGGCTGGCGCGTTCGGCGCGGGGCCTCGGGCTGCCCGAGCCCGACCTGGACGAGGTACGCCGCGCCTGCGCCGCCGTCCTGGACGCCAATCCGATGCCGCTCGGCCGGCTGCGCATCACGTACACCGGCGGCTACGGTCCGCTCGGCTCCGACCGCGGCGAGAAGGGGCCGACCCTGGTCGTCGCCGTCGGCGAGTCCGCCCGCCGCCCCGATTCCACCGCCGTGATCACCGTGCCGTGGACGCGCAACGAGCGCGGCGCGCTCACCGGTCTCAAGACCACCTCGTACGCCGAGAACGTCGTCGCCCTCGCCCGCGCGCGCGAACAGGGCGCGTCCGAGGCGCTGTTCGCCAACACGGTCGGCCGGCTGTGCGAGGGCACCGGGTCGAACGTCTTCGTCGTGCTCGACGGCGAGATCCACACCCCGCCGGTCGACTCCGGCTGCCTCGCGGGCATCACCCGCGCGCTCACCGTCGAGTGGACCGGCGCCAAGGAGACCGACCTGCCCCTCGACGTCCTGGACAGCGCCGAGGAGGTGTTCCTCACGTCCACGCTGCGCGATGTGCAGGGCGTGCACCGGGTCGACTCCCGCGAACTCCCGGGCGCGCCGGGCCCGGTGACCGCCAAGGCCATGCGGCTCTTCGACGAGCAGGCCGGGGACGACCTCGACCCGTAGGACGGCCAGGGCACTCGGATATCCGGATGACGGAGGGCCGCAGGGCGGGTAGAACTCCCGTGATGACCACCACCCTGCGGCCGGTCGAGCCGCTTCAGCATGCCGCCGACGGGACGCGTTCGCGCCGCTACCACGTGTGCGTGAACAGCCGCCCCGTAGGCGTGATCCACCTCGCGACGCACCCTGTTTTCGGGCCGTCCGTCGCCCGGATCGACGAGCTGCGCATCGAGGAGCCGGACCGGCGGCGCGGCCGCGGCACGGTCGCCGCGCTCGCCGCGGAGGAGGTGGTGCGCGGCTGGGGCTGCAAGCGGATCGAGGTCCAGGTGCCCGGCGAGGCCGGCCTGCGGCTGGCCGGCGCGCTCGGCTACGTCCTGCGCAACCGCGGCATGGAGAAGCGGCTCGGCACCACCGCCCCGGGACTTCCCGAGGGCAGCCGGGGGCGGCCCATGACGGCTGCCGAGTTCGGTCCGTGGGAGGAGCGTGGCAGGGCGCACTACGCGCAGAGCTGGATCGACCGGGGCGTTCCCGAGGCCGAGGCACGGGAGAAGGCGGAGAAGGACCACGCCAGGCATCTCCCCGACGGCGTGGACAGTCCCGGAACACTGCTCACCGTCCTGGAGCACGAAGGGGTGCCCGTCGGAACGCTGTGGCTGGCGCTGTCCGAGGGCAGCACGTTCGTCTTCGACGTCGAGGCCGACGCACGCCACCGCGGCCAGGGCCACGGACGTTCGCTGATGCTGCTGGCCGAGGCCCAGTCGGTGGCCGCCGGAAAGAGCCGGATCGGCCTCAACGTCTTCGCCGGCAACACCCCCGCGGAGCGCCTCTACGAGTCACTGGGCTACGAGCCGACGCAGTACGTCCTGTACAAGGAGCTGCTCTGAACCTGGGCCGACGTGTACGACGAGCCCCCTCCGGCCTCCACGGGCAGGCTCCCTCCGCCGGACCTCAGGCTTCCCCTCAGCCTTCCCGTTCTCAGCCTTCCTGGTCTCAGCCTTCCTGTTCACGCTCCGCCAGGAGGCGGTCCGCGATTTCCTCGACGCGCTCGCGCAGCCCCTTCTGGCTCTTGTTGCCGTCGAGGCGCTCGCCGCCGATGACATAGGTGGGGGTGCCGGTCACGCCGATCGCCTTGCCCTCGGCCTGGTCCGCGTCGACGATCAGGATGTGCCGGCCGTCGATCAGCGCCGTGTCGAACTCCTCTGCGTCCAGACCGAGTTCGCGGGCCACCTCGACCAGGAAGGGTTCTCCCTTACGGTCCAGCTCCTCGACCCGGCCGAGCACCGCCTCGACGTACGGCCAGCCCTGCCCCTGCTCCGCGGCCTCCTCGGCGGCCTGGGCCGCGGCGAAGGCGTGCTTGTGCTTCTCCAGCGGGAAGTGCCGCAGCCGCAGCTCGAGACGATCGCCGTAGCGGGCGCGCAGCGCGCGCAGGTCGTCGAGGGCGCTGCGGCAGTCGGGGCACTGGAGTTCGCACCAGACGTCCAGCACGGGGACGGCGAGAGGCGCGGGGGAGGAGTCGTTCATGGTCCACAGTCTTCCAGGAGCAGAGGTGACGACCCAACCGGGACCTCCCGAGCGGTCCCGGGGCGGAGCCTGGAACGGGCCCTGGGGAGGAGACGACCCGGAGATGTCCCTGAGGTCCGGTCGGACCATGGCATACCGGGCGCGGGGCGGTGCAGGATGGGAGGGAGAGCCTCCCCTGCCCGATCGAGCCCGCCTGGAGGACCGGATGATTGCCGAGACCGTCTGTTCCGCCGTCTCCGCGGCCGGCCTGGGCATAGCCGTGGTCACGGCCTACCGCAAGCGCTTCCTCGCGGCCGCCCGCATCGCCGCGTACTCGCTGGTGCCCGTAGGCCTGGTGATGACGGGGGTCGTCGGCTGGGCGGCCGACACCACTTTCAGCCCGACGGCATGGGCGGGCTTCGCCTTGCTCGGCGGTGCCTGGCTGCTGTTCGCGACCACGCGTGCCGTGGAGCGCCGCAGCGGCGGTACACGCAAGGAACGCAAGGCGGCCAAGGCCGCCCAGCGTGAAGCAGTGGCCCCCGCGGCCTCCGCGCCCTCACTGGGGGAGGGCGCCCGCCCGGCGGCCCGGCCCGCGACCACCCCCCGGGCGACCGGCGCCTCGGACGACTTCAGCGACATCGAGGCCATCCTCAAGAAGCACGGCATATGAGGAAGCCCGGCAGGCAGATGAAGCGGGCGGCCTGACGGGCTGAAACGACACAGAAGATCACCCGACCCGCGCCCAAGTGATCACGTTCGCTCCGCGCCCTCACGGATATTGGCGAACTCCCGGTCATCCCGGGCGTGTTGATCCCGGGGCGGGTGTCGGCTGCGCCATCATCGCGACGAGATGCTGGACACAACCCAGAGCGACACCGCGGCTCCTCCCGAGGAGCGGCGAGGTTGTCTCTTCGCGCTTTCCCAGCCACCGCTGATGATCTTCCTTGCGGTGATCGGCTGCCTTCTGCTCATGGCATCGCTGCACGACCTGCTGCTGCTCTGAGCCGTACGCGGAGCCCCTGGCGCCACCCGCCGAGGGCTCCGTCAGCCCGGCGCGTTCCTGGTGCCCAGCTCCGCCGTCCTCCCTGCCCCCGGTATGGCTCCACCCCCCGTCACGGCTCCTTTGCCGTTACGGCTCCGGTGCTGTCGCCGCTCCCGGCCGGGTCGGATTCTGCCTCGCCGCCCGTGGCCGACGCGGGAACGGGCGGACGCTGCCGGTCAGCCCGCCGCTTCCTTGCGGCGCGCCCGGTAGGCGGCCACGTGGAGGCGGTTGCCGCAGGTGCGACTGTCGCAGTAGCGGCGGGAGCGGTTGCGGGAGAGGTCGACGAAGGCGCGTCGGCAGTCCGGCGCCTCGCACCGGCGCAGCCGCTCCTGCTCCCCGGCCACCACGAAGAAGGCCAGTGCCATCCCGCAGTCGGCCGCGAGGTGGTCGGCGACGGAGGCGCCCGGCGCGAAGTAGTGGACATGCCAGTCGTAGCCGTCGTGATCGGTGAGCCGGGGGGTGGTTCCGGCGGCGGCGACCAGTTCGTTGATCAGGCCGGCCGCGATCCGGGCGTCCGCGGCGGCGAAAACCCCGGCGAACCGGTCGCGGATCTTGCGCACCGCCGAGAGATCGAACTCCGACAGGACGCCGACATCGCTGATCTCGTGCTTTCCTACGAAATCTGCGAGCGACGCGACATCCGAGAGACCGTCCCTCGCGTCGTCGTCCTCCGGTGCGGTGTTCACCAGATCGACCACGGCGTCGAGCGCGCACCGGGTGTCGTGGGTGATCAGCACGTTTCGCTCCCTGGCCTGGGGGTCGGGCGGGCGCCCGCCGATGCTGGCCGAGCCTAGCGGCTCGACGCGGCCGGGGAACCGTCGCGGGCCATGCCTGAGGCGCCGGCGTTACGGCCGACACGTTTCCGGTACACGCGGCGCCTTCGGCGGCCGGGCGTCGGCCGTGCGGCCGACGAGTCGGCTCCTGCGGACATGCCGACGCCGCCCCCGCGTGTATACGCGGTGGCGGCGCCGGTGTGTACCCGATCGGGACGTTTTGGCCCGAGCCGTCTCCCCGAGTGGACGGCGCCGGGCGGCTTTGTGGGTTCTCTCTAGCTCTCGGCCAGGATGTGTGAGAGCTCCGTGTCGAGATCGAAATGGCGATGCTCCGTGCCGGGGGGCACGGCGGCGTCCGTTCGCTTCAGGAACGACTCCAGGGCCCGCGCCGGGGCCTCGAGCAGAGCTTCGCCCTCCGGAGAGCTCAGGGCGATGCAGACGACGCCCTGACCATGGCTGCGGGACGGCCAGACGCGGACGTCGCCGGTGCCGGTGGGCCGGTGCAGGCCCTCGGCGAGGAGGTCGCGGGCGAAGACCCACTCGACGGTTTCCTCGGCTCCGGTGTGGAAGGTGGCGTGCACGGCGTAGGGATCGGCCGTGTCATACCGCAGTCCTGCGGGTACAGGCAGTGAGGACTCGCTCGACACAACGAGGCGCAGGTGCAGCTCGCAGCTGACCGTGGTGTTCATAAGCGCCAGGGCCTTTCGCTCAGTGTGCGCTCGGGGATTCGCACGTCGGCGAAATCGACATGCCACCTACGGTGCCGTTGTAAACCCCTCTGAGTGTTTTGCGTGTCTTTAGGTACCTCATCCGGCCGAGAGATCGTTCGCGAGGTACGACCATTCCGGTGACTGGTTTCCCTCCGGTAGGGTTTGTTGTATGAATACGGGGAGTGACGAGCCGGGCGAGGTCGCCGTGGCCGCTGACGAAACGAACGCCGAGCGGGGGCTCGGCTCGAGGGCGCCGAAATTCATCAAGGCGCGTCGCGCGCTGCACCTGAGCTGGCAGGTGGGCGTTTTCATCGTGGGGCTCGCGGTCGTCGTCGCGGGCGTGATCATGCTTCCGCTGCCCGGTCCGGGCTGGCTGGTGATCTTCGGAGGCATGGCGATCTGGGCGACGGAGTTCGTCTGGGCCCAGCTGGTGCTCCGCTGGACGAAGCGCAAGGTCACCGAGGCGACCCAGCGTGCGCTCGACCCCAGGGTGCGGCGCCGCAACATCATCCTCACCACCGTCGGGCTCGTGATCATCGCCGCTCTTATGGCCGTCTACGTCTGGAAGTTCGGCTTCGCGATGCCCTGGAACATCAAGGAGTAGCGGGTCGGCGCGGTGGCGGTCCAAGGGTGACCGCCGGACCTCCCCGCACGCTCGCCGGACGGTCGGGGGCACCCCCTGACATGGGGTAATGTTCTTCCTGCGCCCGGGCGATTAGCTCAGCGGGAGAGCGCTTCGTTCACACCGAAGAGGTCACTGGTTCGAACCCAGTATCGCCCACGTATGCGAGAGGCGGCCTTGTCCACGGATTCCGTGGCGGGCCGCCTTCGTCGTGTCTGCGCTGTGGTTGTGGCTCGGTGGTCGTGGTTGTGGCCTGGGCAGTTGGAAGCGGCAGTGGAGAGCAGGGGTGCAATCGGGGGCTGCGCGTCTGCGCGGCTACACGGCTGCACGGCTGGAGTTGGCGTCGCTCTCCGTATCCGGCGCAACGGATCCTTGCCGTAGCGCCGTAGCGCCGTAGCGCCGTAGCGCCGTAGCGCCGTAGCGCCGTAGGCCGCGCGTCGCGAGTCCCGTTTCGGTCCTGGTGCGTTCGCTCTCAACTCCCCTCCCGGCGTTCGGCATTTCGGCCGTGCGCCTCCCACCTGCGTACTCGCCGGCCCTCCGTCGCCCCGCCCCGCCGCCGCTCCCGCCGCGTCCTCCAACCGCGTCCCAGCAATTCCTGTCCGAATCATTGACGTGCCCGGAGGGCCTCCGTACCTTGTGCCAGCAAGCGCTTACTTGAAACGATTCATGACAGTGGACGCAATGTCGCGGGGAGGGCCCGACCATGCAGAAAAACGGGAATGTTGAGAGGCGGACGATCCTCAAGGCGGCCGGTGCGTCGGCGGCCGTGCTGGGGCTGGCCGCGACGACCGGCTGTGGGGGCGACAGTGACTCGGGGGACGGGACGGTCACGATCCGCTACGCCTGGTGGGGTGCCGAAGAGCGCGCCAAGCGTATCAACCAGACCATCGCGCTCTTCGAGAAGAAGTACCCGAAGATCAAGGTGAAGACCGACTTCCAGGACTACGTGGCCTTTTGGGAGAAATTCCAGACGCAGGCCGCAGGTGGAAATCCCCCGGACGTTTTCCAGAATGCGGTGGCCTATCTGCGCAAGTATGACAAGCGGGGCATCCTGCTCGATCTCAAGTCGCAGATAGACGCCGGGAATCTGAGCCTGGACGGATTCCGGGCGGGGGTCGAGAAGGTCGGGCAGGTCGACGGAAAGCAGCTCGGAATTCCGGTCGGCTCCAACACCATGTCCCTCGTCATCGACCAGAAGGTCTTCGACAAGGCCGGCATCAAGCCGGAGCAGGGCTGGACCTGGGACGAGTACTTCAAGGCCCTGAAGAAGATCCACGACACCGAGAAGATCTCGGGGGACACCGGCTACTTCGGTGTGATGTACCTCTACGACCTCTACCTCCGCCAGAACGGCAAGGCCTTCTTCACCGAGGACGGACTCGGCTTCGACGAGGCCGACCTGACGGAGTGGTGGGCCGACGGCTACAACCGCCTCAAGGCCGGCATCATCACCGACCCCAAGAAGATCCAACAGCTCAGGCCCAAGTCGGCGCTCGCGTCCGGCGACGCCGCCTCGGAGTTCACCTGGGACAACTTCGCGGTCCGGTACAGCACCGAGGGCGACAGCACGTACGCACTCGCCCCGATCCCCACCACCGACGGCAAGCAGACCGGCCAGTACCTCGCCTCACTCATGCTGAGTGCCTCCGCCCGCACCGAACATCCGAAGGAAGTGGCCCAGTTCATCGACTTCATGGTCCATGACCCGGAGGCCGCCAAGATCATGGGCTACGACCGCGGCATCCTCGCGACCACCGAGCAGTTCGACGCCTTCAAGCCGACCGACCCGGTCAGCAAGGAGATCGCCCAGTACGAGGAGGACACCTCCGCGGCAGGCGTCCTTGGTGCCATCACTCCGCACCCGTCCGGCGCCGACACCGTCGAGGCCACCTTCCTGCGCATCGCCGACGACATGTCCCAGGGCAAGACGAAGGTCGCCGACGCGGTCAAACAATTCTTCTCCGAAGCGAAGGCCGCCCTCGCCGCTTGATGGGAACAGCAGTGACGCTCGTCAAGGACTCACCGCCCCAGGTACCTGCCGAACGCCCCGCCCGCCCCGCCGTCGTCAAGCGTCGGGGCCGCCGGGAGAATCTGGCCGGCTACCTCTTCATGTCGCCGTGGATCGCCGGTTTCCTGCTGCTGACGGCAGGCCCGATGGTCGCCTCGCTCTATTTCGCGTTCACCGACTACAACCTCTTCAATTCACCGAAGTGGATCGGTCTCGACAACTTCACCAAGATGTTCGACGACCCCCGCTGGCAGAAGTCGGTGGAGGTGACGGCCAAGTACGTGATCATCGGCACCCCGCTGAAGCTGCTGCTCGCCCTCGGCGTCGCCCTGCTGCTCGCGCAGAGCCGCCGCGGCCAGGCCTTCTACCGGGCCGCGTTCTACGCACCCTCGCTGATCGGCGCCAGCGTCTCCGTGGGCTTCGTCTGGCGGGCGCTCTTCTCCGACGACGCCGTCGTGGACAAAGCGCAGACCTTCCTCGGCTTCCACACCGGCGGCTGGGTCGGCGACGCCGACTGGGTTCTCTACAGCCTGGTCGCGCTCACCGTCTGGCAGTTCGGCGCCCCCATGGTCATCTTCCTGGCCGGACTAAAGCAGGTGCCGCGTGAGCTGTACGAAGCGGCGGAGGTCGATGGCGCCGGACCGTTCCGGCGGTTCTGGAACATCACGCTGCCGGTGATTTCTCCGGTGCTGTTCTTCAACGTCCTGCTGGAGACCATCCACTCCTTCCAGATCTTCGGCTCGGCGTATGTCGTCTCCAACGGGTACTGCGGTCCCGCCGACGCCACGCTGGTCTACACCTGCTACCTGTACCAGAAGGGCTTCAAGGAGGCCCAAATGGGCTTTGCCTCCGCGATGGCCTGGATGCTGCTGCTCGCCGTGGCGCTGGTGACGGCCGTCCTCTTCTGGTCCCAGAAACGGTGGGTGCACTACGAGGAGGACGCTCGATGAGCGCTACCGCAACCACCGCTCGCAAGCCGCGCGCGCTCGGGCGGCGCCGGAAGGGTTCGCTCGCCTGGCACCTCGGCGCCCTGCTGGTCCTCGCGGTCGTGCTCTACCCGGTCGTCTGGGTCATCGGCGCGTCCTTCAAGCCCAGCAAAGAGATCATCGGCAGCCTGGAGCTGTTCCCGACGGAACCGATCATCTCCAATTTCAAGGGGCTGGCGGACGGTATCGCCGACGTCTCGATCGCCACGTTCTTCCAGAACTCCCTCGTCTACGCGCTCGGTTCCGTCGTCGGCATCCTGGTCTCCTGCTCACTGACCGCGTACGCCTTCGCCCGGATCCGGTTCGCCGGCCGGAACCTGATGTTCTCGCTGATGATCGGCACGCTGCTGCTGCCGTATCACGTGCTGCTGATCCCGCAGTACGTGATGTTCCAGAAGCTGGAGCTGATCAACACCTACGTACCGTTGCTGATCGGCAAATACCTGGCCACCGAGGCGTTCTTCGTCTTCCTGATGGTGCAGTTCATGCGGAACCTGCCCAGGGAACTGGACGAGGCGGCCCGTCTCGACGGCTGCGGGCATCTGCGGATCTACTGGTCGATCGTGCTGCCGCTGTGCCGGTCCGCGCTCATCACCAGCGCGATCTTCACCTTCATCAACGCCTGGAACGACTTCATGGGGCCGCTGATCTACCTGAACGAGCCCGGCAATTACACCGTCTCGCTCGGCCTGATGCTCTTCCGCGACTCGGACGGCGTCACCTCCAACTACGGCGGCATGATCGCGATGTCGCTGGTGGCGCTGCTGCCCGTCCTGCTCTTCTTCCTCGCCTTCCAGCGGCACTTGATCGACGGTATGGCGACCTCCGGGCTGAAGGGCTGACGTGCCGATGACTCGTACGGCCGAAGCCCGTCGTGCCCGGCCGTGGGCGAAAGCCCGCAAGCCGCCCCGCAAGCCGCCCCGCGAATCGGCCCTCGCCGAGCGCTTCGGTCTCTTCGCCGAGTGTCTGCTCACGGGGGTGTGGATCGCGGTGGCCTCGCTGCCGCTGCTCACCTACCCCGCGGCCTTCGCCGCCGGGGCACGGCATCTGCGCCGGCGCACGGCTCACGAGGGCGGCGGCGGACGGGAGTTCGTCGCCGACTTCCGTGCGGCCGTGCGCGGCGGGTGGATCGCGGGGCTCGCCGGCTGGGCCGCGGCGGCCGCGGTCTGGGTGGATGTGCAGGCCGCGCGTGCGGGAATGCCGGGCGGCCCCCTCGTGGGTGCCGTCGGCCTCTTCGCGCTCATCGGACTGGTCGTCGCCGGGCTGCGGGCGGCGGCGGTCTGGGAGCCGGGCGTGCCATGGCGGGTGCTGCTCGCGGGCGCCGGACGCCGTACGGTCCTGGATCCCGCCGGGTCCTTCCTGCTCATCGGCGGACTGGCGGTGGTGGTCTGCTCGGGCCTGTTCATCGCACCGCTCGCGGTTCCCGTGCTCGGAGCCGTCGCGGCGGCGGCCGTCGCCGTGGAGGAGAGGTATCGGCGGCGCGCTCGCTAATAGCTTACGAACGTTCGTATGCGTCGCGGATAGCTCACGAACGTTCGTACGCGCTGCGGGATGGCTCACGAACGTTCGTACGCCAATTCCGGCGCCCTGCCTGGCTGCCCTGCCCGCACCCCCGCCACCCCCACCAGCGCCCCCCACCCACACCACCCCCATCCCCACCCACACACCCAACCCTCCCCCTGTCATGCCCCTGACTTCCCCGCACGGAAAGGAAAGGCCATGTCTCCCATCCCCCGTAGGTCCCTCCTCAAGGCAGCCGCCGTCGCCGGAGCCGCCGCCCAGTTCAGCTGGGCCCTGGGTGCCAGGAACGCGCAGGCCGCGCCGAGAGCCGAGGCCGCCGACGCGGACCCGGTGACCCTGGACTGGCTGGAGGACGGCGGCCTCGGTGCCGCGCCCGGCTCCACCGTCGGTGTGCCCTGGCCGAAGGGCGCGTACGAGGAGGACCAGGCGTTCGCGCTCACGGACGCGGACGGCAAGGCCGTACCCGTGCAGTCCTGGCCGATCGCCTACTGGCCGGACGGCTCCCTGAAGTGGACCGCGCACGCCGTCGGCACGGGAGCCGGCGCCGGGAAGCTCACGCTCGCCGCCGGTTCGCCCGCCGCGCCCGACAAGAAGGTGACCGTCGACAAGCGCGGCGGCACGATCGACGTGTCGACCGGCGTCATCACGGCGAAGCTCGGCAAGTCCGGCTCCACGCTGGTCAAGTCGGTCACACGCGGTTCCACCGAGATCGCCAAGAACGGCCGGCTCGTGCTGATCCGCCAGCCCGAGCTCGAGGACGGCGACCAGGGCACGGAAAAGTACGAACGCTTCGAGAGCGCCATCTCCGACGTCACCGTCGAACAGGACGGCCCGGTCCGTGCCGTCGTCCGCATCGACGGCAAGCACCGCAAGGGCGACCGCAGTTGGCTGCCCTTCTCCGTCCGGCTCTATTTCTACGCGGGCGCCGAGTCCTTCCGCATGGTGCACACGATCACGTTCGACGGGAAGCAGGAGCCCGGCAAGGCGAGCGGCGACTTCATCCGCGGGCTCGGTGTGCGCTTCACCGTGCCGATGCGCGATGCCGCGTACGACCGGCACATCCGCATCGGCGGTGACGACACCGGTCTGCTGCGCGAGGCCGTCAAGGGCATCACCGGACTGCGCCGCGACCCGGGCGCGGCCGTGCAGGCGGCCCAGTTCGCGGGCGAGAGGCTGCCCGACCCGGCCACCTGGGACCAGCGGGTCACCACCCGTCTCCAGTACATCCCCGAGTGGGGCGACTACACCCTCGCCCAGCTCTCCGCCGACGGCTTCACCCTGCGCAAGCGCACCAGGAAGGGGTACGGCTGGATCGCCGCGGGCGGCGGCCGCAGGGCGAGCGGCTTCGGATACGTCGGCGGACCCAGCGGCGGATTCTCCTTCGGCCTGCGGGACTTCTGGGAGAAACACCCCGCCCAGCTCGACATCCGCGACGCCCACACCGACGAGGCCGAGGTCACCCTCTGGCTCTGGTCGCCCGAGGCGCAGCCCATGGACCTGCGCTTCTACCACGACGGCATGGACCAGGACACCTACGCCGAACAGCTCGAAGGCCTCAACATCACCTACGAGGACTACGAACCGGAGTTCGGCACCCCCTACGGCATCGCCCGCACCTCCGAACTCCTCTTCTGGGCCAACGAGTCGACGCCCACCCCCGAGAAGCTCGCCGAACAGGTCGAGGCCGTCCGGGTGCTCCCGCAGCTCGCCGCCCCGCCCAAGCACCTCATCAAGGCCAAGGTCTTCGGCGGCCTGTTCTCCGAGCCCGACCGCTCCACCACCGCGAAGGCCAAGATCGAGGACCATCTCGACTTCCTCTTCACGTACTACAAGGACCAGGTGGAGATGCGGCGTTGGTACGGCTTCTGGGACTACGGCGACTTCATGCACTCGTACGACACCGTGCGCCACCAGTGGCGGTACGACGTCGGCGGCTACGCCTGGGACAACTCCGAGCTGTCGCCGGACCTGTGGCTGTGGTTCGCCTATCTGCGCTCAGGACGCTCGGACATCTTCCGCTTCGCCGAGGCGCTCACCCGGCACACCGGCGAGGTCGACGTCTACCACCTCGGCCAGTGGGCGGGTCTCGGCACCCGGCACGGCGTGCAGCACTTCGCCGACAGCGCCAAGCAGCAGCGCATCGCCAACACCAACTACCGGCGGTACTACTACTACCTCACCGCGGACGAGCGCGTCGGTGACCTCATGCACGCCAACGTCGACTCCGACGAGACGTTCCTCGTCCTCGACCCGATCCGCAAGATCCGCACCGAGCCGTACACGCCCGACCGGCACGCCCTGTCCATCGGCTTCGGCACGGACTGGAGCGGGCTCGTCTCCGCGTGGCTGACCGAGTGGGAGCGCAAGGGCCCCAAGTGGGCGAAGGCCAAGGCCCGCGTGCTGTCGACGATGGAGACCATCGCCGCCCAGCCCAACGGCTTCGTCCAGGGCAATGGCCTCTACGACCTCGACACGGGCAAGTTCGCCATCGCCCCCGCGCCCGTCGTGTCCGTCTCGCACCTCTCCGCGGTGTTCGGCCTCAACGAGCTGTGCGCCGAGCTGATCGACCTGGTCGACATGCCGAAGTTCAAGGAGGTCTACCTCGACTACTGCCGCTACTTCAACGCCAGCAAGACCGAACAGGCGGCACGGTACGGTTCCAACTTCGGCTCCCTGCTGCTGTTCCAGGGCCACTCGCGCCTCGACGCGTACGCCGCCGTACAGACCGGCGACGCGACACTCGCCAAGCGCGCCTGGACGAAGTTCTACAGCTCCGACGGCTACATGGAGTCCTCGCCCTGGAAGACGGAGAAGCTGAGCGGCCCCGTCACCCTGGTGGCGGGCAGCGAGGCCAACTGGGTCAGCTCGAACGACACCGCGCTGTACGGCCTCGCCGCCATCGAGAACCTGGCGCTGCTGGGCGACAAGATGCCCTGAGCGGCCGGTCGACCGCGCTCAGTACATCCTCCCCAGCACCTCCCGCACCCGTCGGGCGTCCCGGATCCGCTGCTCGTACGTCGCCCCGACCGCGAGCAGCACCAGCCCGGCGAGGGCGGGAGGCAGCCAGCGCGGGAGCACACCGGCCAACTGCACCAGATACGGGGCGAGTTCGTGCAGCGCGTCCAGCGCCAGCACGGCCCCGCCGAGCAGCAGGGGCGCCCGGAGGCGGTGGCGGGCGCCCAGCAGGGTGACGAGGAGCGCCGCCGCCCCGAGCAGCAGCGGGCGTAGCCAGTGCGCGTCGCCCCATGCCGTCAGCAGACTCGGCACGAGCGTCGCCGCGAGGCCGGGGCCGTACGCCGTCCAGGACGAGGCGAGCGGATCCCGGCGCCGCCGGACGACCCCCACGAGCAGCGCGGGGACGGTCACCGGCAAGGTGTACGCCTCCGGGGCGCCGACGCCCCAGGACCCCAGGCGCACCCACGTCGCCAGCACGAACAGGGCCGTGGCCGCGTAGCCGACGCTCCTGCGGTCCGCCCGGACGGCGGTGCCGGCGGCGATCACCCCGCACAGGGCGAGGACGAGCGCCAGCAGCGGGGGATCGGTGACGGCGAGACCGACCGCCACCAGGCCCGCGACGGAGCCGGTGACTTCCACGGCGGTGGTGGTCCCGGGCTCGTCGAGCCGCGCCGCAAGCAGGGCCGCCCCGCACGGGACGACCAGGACGAGCAGCGCGGTGTGCGCCGGCGCCCACCCGGCGGCGGCTCCCGCGGCACAGGCCAGCGCGGTGGCACCGGCGAGGGACGTGCTCGCCCAGACGGAGGCCGGCCGCACCTTCACGGCGGCGACCGCGAACAGGGCGGTCAGGGCGGCCAGTACGCCGAGGGTCGCGGGCCGGGAGGTCAGCGAGAGGAAGGAGAGGCTGACGGACGTGATCAGGGCGAGCGCGGTGGCCGTGTAAGCCGTCGGCGCCCGACGTGCGTACGCCGCCACGGCCACCGCCGTCGCCGCGGTCAGCCCCAGCGCGAACAGCCCCACGACGTAGGGGAGTTCCAGCGTCGCGGGGAGGACGAGCGCCGTCGCCCATCCCAGCACCAGGGCGCCGGTCATGGCCTGCGGCCGCCACTGTGTGGTGCGCAGCGCCCAGACCGAGACACCGGCGACGACGGCCAGTACGAGCGGTGCCGTCGCCGCGTCCGGCGGCCAGGGCGTGCCGGCGGTCACCGCGGCCCGGATGTCCGACGGGGCGCCCGACCAGATCCGCCCCGCCCAGCCCGCCGGACCCAGCAGCGCGACGGCGACCGGGGGCAGCGCCGAGACCACGGCGAGCGCCTGGACGGAGCCGGAGGCCCAGGCGAGACCGAGGCGTACGGGCTCGGGAAGCGGGCCGCGTACGACCGTCAGCAGGGCGACGGCGCACACCAGATACCCGACCACCGTCCAGTCGGCCGGCAGCGACACACGCAGGATGCCGCCGAGGCCCGCGACCAGCAGGAGGCCGCCGGTCACCGCGGTGCCGACGGCGAGGTCCACCCTCGGTGCCCGCCAGGCCGTGCCCAGTGCGATCACCGCCGCGAAGGCGAGGAGCGCCGCCGCACGGGCGGCGGCGCTCGGACCGGTGGCCTCGAAGGAGAGCCGGCCGGCCGCCAGCACGCCCCAGCCGCCCATGCCGTACGCGCCGACGGCGGCGACGAGACGTACGGATCTCACGGACACCCGGAGCGCGACAACCGTGTCGAACGCGGCCGTCGTCAACAGCGCGCCCGTGAGCGTGTGCGGACCCGCACCCGCTGCGATCGCCCAGAGCAGGAGCGGGAATTGGACGGCGACCAGCGCGGCCGGAAGAGGCAGCCGCAGCGGGAGACGAGCGGCGGCCCGCTCGGGCCGGCCGAGCAGCGCGCCGAGGCCCTGGCCGTACGCAGCCCAGACCCCCGCCAGGACGGCCGAGGCGAGCGCCGCGTAAGCCGTGCCGTTCGCCCCGGGGAGCGCCGCCTCGTGCAGGGCGTAGGCGTCGAGCACCGTCAGCGCGAGGCCGAGGCCCGCCACCGACTCGGCGGTCGAGCGCAGCCCGCGCCTGAGCAGCGCGACGGGAGTGGCGAGTGCCGCCAGCGTCACCGCCGCGAGCACCACGGCCCGCCCGGTGATCCCCAGATGCCCCCAGCTGACCAGCGTGAACGCGATCGCGGCGACGGTCAGCAGGATGCCGCCGAGCACCAGGAGCACGTTCTGCACGCTCGGGGCGGTCGTCTCGGGCCGCCGCGGGGGAGGCGGGGGCGGTACGGGGGCCGAGTGGAGAACGCCGATCAGCCAGGCGCGGCGGGTCAGCAGCAGGGCGCGGCGGGCGTCGAGTTGCCGCAGCTCCCCGTCGAGGATCCGCAACTCCTCGGCCGGGGGCGGGATATGGGTCATGCCTTGGAGTGTGGTCCGCGTCACGGCGCACGGCATGAGCGCACATACTCAGTCCGTACTCAGATCTCCCACGGCAGGCCTCCCCACCGGCAGACTCGGGGCATGGACTGGAGTCACTACCGCTTCCGCAGCCTGTGGGCGCTGCCGGCACCGCCCGCCCGCGTGTATGCCGCGCTCGAGCGGGTCGAGGACTACCCGCGCTGGTGGCCGCAGGTGCGCGAGGTGACGCGGCTCGACGAGGACTGCGGAGTGATCAGGATCCGCTCCCTGCTTCCGTACGACATGACGTTCACCGCGCGGGACGTGCGGCACGACACGGCGGCCGGGATCCTGGAGATCACCATGACCGGTGACATCGACGGCTGGGCACGCTGGACCGTCACCGCCGGCGGACCGGGCACCCTCGCCCGCTACGACCAGGAAGTCGACGTGCGCAAGCCGCTGCTGAGGCGGTTCGCCGTGCCGGGACGGCCCGTCTTCCGCGCCAACCACGCCCTGATGATGCGGGCCGGACAACGCGGACTCCTCGCCCACCTGGACGGCGGCCGGCAAGCGGTTTGAACGAAACCCGAGGGGACCTGTATTGTTCAGTGCGTTCCCGGGCGATTAGCTCAGTGGGAGAGCGCTTCGTTCACACCGAAGAGGTCACTGGTTCGAACCCAGTATCGCCCACCGGGAGAAACCGGTCCGTCGCAGACGGACCGGTTTTTTTGTGCTCACACCGTGTTTTGTGCTCACGCTTTTGTGCTCACGCCGCCGCCGGCAGCTCCGGACGCAGCGGCCACGCCGGGTCCACCGCCTCCGGCGTACCGCTGCGCGCGAACCACGCCTGAAGCCCGCGCGCCTGTGCCGCGTGCCACACCGCCTGCAAGGTGTGCAGCTCGGCCGGCGAGAGCCGCTCCAGCCGGGTAGCGAAACGGCGCCCCACCGCCCGTACGACCTCCATCGCGGCCAGCGCGTCGGCCGCCGCGTCGTGCGCGCCCTCAAGGGCGACGTCGTAGTGGGCGCACAGATCGGTGAGCGTGCGGCGGCCCTTGCGGTAGCGGTCCAGATGCTTGTCGAGTACCCGGGGATCGAGCACGCGCAGCGGCGCCGACTCGAACCAGTGGTCGAGGCAGGAGGCGCGATGACGGCGCAACTCCCGGTCCAGGAGCGTGAGATCGAACGGCGCGTTCATCACCACGAGCGGCCGGCCCGCGGTGGCCTGTTCTCCCAGCTCCCTGGCTATCTCGTCCATCACCGGCGACGGCCAGCGGCCGTTGCGCTGAAGATGCTCGTCGGTCAGTCCGTGCACCGCCGTCGCACCGGCCGGCACCGGCACTCCGGGGTTCACCAGCCACCGGGACACCCGCGGACGGGCCCCCGGGGCGTCCTGGACGACGACGGCGGCCGACACGATCCGGTCGGTCTCGACGTCCACGCCCGTGGTCTCCGTGTCGAACGCGGCCAAGGGGCCTTCGTACCAGCACGTCATACGAACACAACTCCTCGTTCACCCGCGGTGGCTGACGCTCCGTCTTCTGCCTGTTTGGTGATACCCGGGCTGTTTGCGCCGTACGCCGGAAGGAGACAACAGGGGTACGGGTCTTTGCAGTTCAGCGACCCGGCACGGGGATTCACTTGGTCTGGAAGGCTGTTGGTCATGGCGATAGCGCAGCCCGAACGGGGCGGGCTGCTGCCCCAGCGCACGGCACCCCCTCGCGGCACCCTCGCCACCACCGCCTGCATGGAGACACTGCAGGTGGGCTACCTGCACGCGGTCGCGGCGGCCGCGGGCTGCTCGCTGTCCCAGCCCTTTCCGGACAACGGCATCGACTGGCACGTCAGCCACAGCGCCCCCGGGCACACGGTCGACGACGAAGTCACCATCAAGGTGCAGCTCAAGTGCACGTACCAGATCCCGCCGAATCCGCCGGGCCCCGCCTTCTCCTTCACGCTCGACAACGCGCACCTGGCGAAGCTCGCCCGCACCCCGGTCTCGGTGCACAAGATCCTGGTCGTGATGCTCGTGCCCCGGGCCCAGGACGACTGGCTGCGCGCCAGCCACGACCGCCTCGACCTGCGGCACTGCTGCTACTGGATCAACCTCGCCGGACATGCCGTCACCGGCCGGCGCAGGACCACCGTGCGCATACCGACCTCGCGCATCTTCGACGACCGAGCGCTCTGCGAGATCATGACGCGGGTCGGAACGGGAGGCAGACCGTGACGCACCGCCCGACCCACGAACCCCTACGCCCCGTGCGGCCCCACCCGGTCGAGGCCCTCCCGGAGAACCAGCCGCCCGACCCGGGCCAGGTCGACCCCGCCGTCCTCAGCGCCCTCCTGCACCGCCACGGCTGGCAGCGGCGCGGCGGACCCGCCGGACGCTACGGCCGCTGGACCCCACCGGGACCCGGCAGCGGCGGCACAAGCCTGCTGGTGCCCGAGAGCCGGGCCTTCCCCGACAGCGACGACCTGCTCGGCGAAGCCCTCGTCGCGCTCTCCCGCAGCGGATCCCCCTCAGCCCGGGACGTCCTGATCGCGCTCGCCGTGCCCAGCGACGAGATCCACTGGTGGCGGGACGTCCCGGCCGGGCCCGCGGGCGCCGCGCCCTGGCCCGTCGAGGACCAGCTGCGCACCGCCGCCCGGCAGATGCTGCTCGCGGGCGCACTCGCCACGCGCGGGCGGGCCGGCTACCACGGCGCCCGGCACCGGCGGCCCGCCGCCGCGTCCCTGGAGAGCGTCCTGGTCGGCGCCGCCCCCGGGGGACACCGGCTCACCGCGTTCGTGCCCGTCGAGACGGAGCGCCCCCTCGCCGTACGACTGCACCAGGCCCTGTACTCGGTCCGCGAGGCCGTCGACTACCGGCGGGCCACCGGCGGCATGGAAGCCTTCGACGCGGCCGTCCAGGCCGGCGTCAGCCATGAGCTCACCGAGGCGCTGGTCGCCCTCGTCCGCGGCACGGAGGGCGCCCGGATCGCCGTCGAGTGGGCGCCCGCCGCCGGTGTCCCCGAAGGCTGCGCGGCGCCCGCCGAAGCCGTCGAGTTCTCGCCCGGCGACCTGCCCTTCCTGCGCGAGGCGGGCGCCCGCTATCTGCGCGAGGAGCCCTCCGTGCCGGTGCGGATCACCGGCACGGTCGTACGGATGCGCAGGTCGGGGCCGCGCGGCGCGGGCGCCGTACGGCTGCGGGTCCTGGCGGGGGCCGAGGTGCCGCACGTACGGATGACGCTGGACGAGGAGTCGTACCGGACAGCGGGCCACGCCCACCTCGTCGGGCTGCCCGTGCTGGTGCACGGGCGGCTGGAGAGCCGGGGCGGTTTCCGGCGGCTCACGGACGTGTCCGAGGTGGCGCCGGTGCAGGTCGACGAGGCGGAGCGGGACCGGCTGATGAAGTCGCTCCAGGAGAACCTGGACTTCTTCGAGGAGGCGTGCAGCGGGGACTGACATAACCGTTTCGCGAGGGGCACCCCGGTCTCGGTACGATCGCCTTTGTATTGCGCGCGCAATAGAAGATGCGAGCGTGCCCCGTAGGTAGGAGAGACCGGTGTCAGACGTCCGTGTGATCATCCAACGCGATTCCGAGCGGGAAGAGCGCGTGGTGACGACGGGCACTACGGCCGCCGACCTCTTCCCCGGCGAGCGCACCGTCGTCGCGGCCCGTGTGGGCGGCGAGCTGAAGGACCTGGCCTACGAGGTGAAGGACGGCGAGGAGGTCGAGCCCGTCCAGATCTCCTCCGAGGACGGCCTCAACATCCTGCGCCACTCCACCGCGCACGTCATGGCCCAGGCCGTGCAGGAGCTGTTCCCCGAGGCCAAGCTGGGCATCGGCCCGCCGGTCAAGGACGGCTTCTACTACGACTTCGACGTCGCGAAGCCGTTCACGCCCGAGGATCTCAAGGCCATCGAGAAGAAGATGCAGGAGATCCAGAAGCGCGGCCAGCGCTTCTCGCGCCGCGTCGTCACCGATGAGGCGGCCCGTGAGGAGCTGGCGGACGAGCCGTACAAGCTGGAACTGATCGGCATCAAGGGCTCCGCCTCCAACGACGACGGGGCGAATGTCGAGGTCGGCTCCGGCGAGCTGACCATCTACGACAACCTCGACGCCAAGACCGGTGACCTGTGTTGGAAGGACCTCTGCCGCGGTCCCCACCTGCCCACCACCCGGAACATCCCGGCGTTCAAGCTGATGCGCAACGCCGCCGCGTACTGGCGCGGCAGCGAGAAGAACCCGATGCTCCAGCGCATCTACGGCACCGCCTGGCCGTCGAAGGACGAGCTGAAGGCGCACCTCGACTTCCTCGCCGAGGCGGAGAAGCGCGACCACCGCAAGCTGGGCAACGAGCTGGACCTGTTCTCCATCCCGGACCAGATCGGCTCCGGCCTCGCCGTCTTCCACCCCAAGGGCGGCATCGTCCGCCGGGTGATGGAGGACTACTCGCGGCGCCGCCACGAGGAAGAGGGCTACGAGTTCGTCTACACCCCGCACGCCACCAAGGGGAAGCTCTTCGAGACCTCGGGCCACCTGGACTGGTACGCCGACGGCATGTACCCGCCCATGCAGCTCGACGAGGGCGTGGACTACTACCTCAAGCCCATGAACTGCCCGATGCACAACCTGATCTTCGACGCGCGCGGCCGCTCGTACCGTGAACTGCCGCTGCGCCTCTTCGAGTTCGGGACCGTGTACCGGTACGAGAAGTCGGGCGTCGTGCACGGCCTCACCCGGGCCCGCGGCTTCACCCAGGACGACGCGCACATCTACTGCACGCGCGAGAAGATGGCCGACGAGCTTGACAAGACGCTCACCTTCGTGCTGAACCTGCTGCGCGACTACGGCCTGACCGACTTCTACCTGGAGCTGTCCACCAAGGACCCGGAGAAGTTCGTCGGCTCGGACGAGGTCTGGGAGGAGGCCACCGAGACGCTGCGGCAGGTGGCCGAGAAGCAGGGCCTGCCGCTGGTCCCGGACCCGGGCGGCGCCGCGTTCTACGGCCCGAAGATCTCCGTCCAGGCCAAGGACGCCATCGGCCGCACCTGGCAGATGTCGACCGTGCAGCTCGACTTCAACCTGCCGGAGCGCTTCGACCTGGAGTACACGGGCCCCGACGGCTCCAAGCAGCGTCCGGTCATGATCCACCGCGCCCTGTTCGGCTCCATCGAGCGGTTCTTCGCGGTGCTCCTCGAGCACTACGCGGGCGCGTTCCCGGCGTGGCTGGCGCCCGTCCAGGCGGTCGGCATCCCGATCGGCGACGCGCACGTCGAGTACCTGCAGAAGTTTGCCGCCGAGGCGAAGAAGAAGGGCCTGCGGGTCGAGGTCGACTCGTCCTCGGACCGTATGCAGAAGAAGATCCGCAACGCGCAGAAGCAGAAGGTGCCCTTCATGGTCATCGCGGGCGACGAGGACATGACGGCCGGCGCCGTCTCCTTCCGCTACCGCGACGGCTCGCAGGAGAACGGCATCCCGCTCGACGAGGCCATCGCCAAGATCGCGAAGGTCGTCGAGGAGCGGACACAGGTCTGACGCGTACGTCGCACGTGAGGGGGAGGCCCCCGGGGAGCCGTCAGCTCCCCGGGGGCCTCCTCTCGTCCTCCTCCTCGTCGTGGCTGCCGCAGAGGTTCGCCTACGGGGATCGTGCGGGGCCGTGTGCCCTTTCCGGCGCACGTCACCGGGAAAGCAGAGGTCGCGCCCGGCCTCGGGCAGACCGTGCCCCAGGACCTGCACCGCGTACGAGCTCGGACAGAGGAGCGACGCCACCCCCAGCGGGATCTCGGCGCACCGCTCCCAGCGGTCGTAGCGGCTCTGGTCGTCCATCGGCCCAGCTTGGTCCCGGACGATTCTGCCGGAGCCCCGCCGACACGCCGCGAACGGGCGAAGCAATATGCTGCACCTCATGACGAGTGAGCCGGAGCAGCAGATCGGAGTGGGAACGCAGGACGCGTTCCAGCGCCTGTGGACGCCTCATCGGATGGCGTACATCCAGGGCGAGAACAAGCCCACCGGTCCGGGGGCCGACGACGGCTGTCCCTTCTGCTCGATCCCGGCCAAGTCCGACGAGGACGGGCTCATCGTCCGGCGCGGCGAGCAGGTGTACGCGGTGCTCAACCTGTACCCGTACAACGGCGGCCATCTGATGGTCGTGCCCTACCGCCATGTCGCCGACTACACGGACCTCACCGAGTCGGAGACCGCCGAACTCGCCGAGCTGACCAAGCAGGCGATGACCGCGCTGCGTACGGCGTCGGGAGCGCACGGCTTCAACATCGGCATGAACCAGGGCACGGTGGCGGGTGCGGGCATCGCCGCCCACCTCCACCAGCACATCGTGCCGCGCTGGGGCGGCGACACCAACTTCATGCCGGTCGTCGGCCACACCAAGGTGCTGCCGCAGCTCCTCGCGGACACCCGGAAGATGCTGGCGGAGGCCTGGCCCACGGCTGCCTAGCCAGGGCGTGTCCGGCGGATCACGCCGGATACCCGGGGCCTGGCACGACCTGATCAGCCGGACGGGCCCTGGGGCGGTGCCGCGCGGGCCCGCCCGAGTGGGCCCGCGCGCCGGAGGCGCTACGCGTCGTACACGTCCGCCTTCCTCGGTGTCGGGTCCTGGACCGCGGTGCTGAGGAAGGACGAGCGGTTGCCGAACTTCTCCGTGTCCACGCCGTTCTCCTCCAGCACCCTGATCGCCGCCGCGTGCACCACGCGCAGCACGGGCGTCGCGGCCCGCAGCGCGTCGTCGGCCATGAAGCGGTGCCGCCACGGCTGGTCCGCCCAGGCGTGCCGCAGCCCGAAGGGCTCGGGGAGCGTCAGCGAGCCGCCGAGCCAGTTGAGCAGCGGCGGATACCAGGTGAGGGGCGCGCGGACCGCGAGGCGTACCACCTCGTCGGCGTCGACCAGCGGGAGCTTGACCGTGCGGGTCTCCCAGAACCTGACCGACTTGGCGACCTGCTTCGAGGGGGCCTCCGGCTTCGTGGTGAACAGGGAGTTCACCGGGCCCAGGGCGTGGCCGGTGACCTCGATGCGCAGTGTCTCGTGCAGCACGGTCACGGTGATCAGCATGGTGATGATCAGCTGGCCGTCCCAGAGCGTCCACTGGACCCCGAGGTAGTGCCGGTCGCCGCTGCCGAACTGCTGCTTGTTGCAGATGTCCTGTATCGCGTGGTTCTTGACCTGGTACGCGTCGACGTCCGTGCCGCCCGGACGGGAGACCGCCTTGGCGTTCTCACCGATCGGTGTGACGACCCAGTGCTTGATCGACGGCTTGGGGAAACCGCCGGTGTTGAGGGGGCCGCGCTCCAGCATGCGCAGCTGGTCGTGGATGGACCGTATGACGTCCCAGCTGCGGAAGGGGTGGATCTCCTTGCCCGCCTCGCGCGGCACCAGGTCCTCGGCGAGCTGCCAGCTGCCCCAGCGCGTGCCCATGCCGAGTATGCCCTTGGGGCCCGCGTAGAAGACGGAGTTGGACTGCTGCTCGGCGCTGAGCCGGGCGAGGGACTGGCGCAGCTGCTCGGCCGCGGTCTCGCCGGGGCTGCCGGGCACGGCCTCCGGGACCTTGGCGCCGATGGCGCCGCCGGCCAGCAGGCTGTCCCAGCGCTCCCGCAGATCCTTGGCCGTGCGTTCGCAGATCTGCTTGGCCCACAGCCAGCCGACGACCGGGACGACGACCGCCGCGCGCGCGTACCAGCCCCAGAAGCCCGTGAAGGGCATACGGATCAGGAAGATCACGGCGAGGGCGCCCACGGCGACCAGCAGGGTGGTGCCGAGGGCGGAGGCGCGCTTGTCCTCGCGCCGGGCGATGGCCGTCCGGATCTGGAAGACCAGCAGCCAGACGATGAGGCCCGGCAGGAAGATCAGGCCGCACAGCACTATCACCGCCGTGAGCCAGTTGTCCCGCTCCCGGCGGATGTTGTGCGCCGCCAGGCAGTGCTCGACGATGACCTGCGGCTCCGTGCCGAAGGACTGGATGAGCGGGTTGCGGCCGACTCCGAGCATGCGGTCGATCACCGCTCGGGAGAAGGCCTCGCCGAGGTTGGGCCGCAGGATCTTCGCACCTCTGCGGGGGCCCTTGACCGTCGACTGGTGCCACTCGTTGTCGGCCTTGAGGATCTCCTCGACCGGGTTGTCCCGGTAGGCCGCCGAAGCCAGGGCGAAGGTCGCCGCCGTCTGGCCCGCGGAGCCCGACAGGGGCACCTGCGCCCCCGGGCTGAAATCGAATCCGTCGTCCGCCACTGCCGCCCCCATCGCCGCCGATCCCGCTTCTGCGGCCTTCCCGACTTCCTTGCCCCGCACACCTGTTGAACAGGTCATCGTGCTGATGCAGTCACAACTTGATCAGGTCATCAGCGTATCCGCCGCCACCGACATTCGTCGGCGGACGGCCGAGAAGCCGTCCGCCGACGGGAGACGGGCGTCACCGGTTCGGTCCTCAGTCCGGTCCTGCGCGGTGACGCGTTCCAACTACGAGGCCTGCCGCGTCTGTTCGCGGAGCCGCTCCGCAACCTGAGGGGGCATCGGTTCGTGCCGTGCGTAGGCGCGGCTGAAACGGGCGGTGCCGTGCGAGAGGGAGCGCAGATCGACGGCGTACCGGCCGATCTCGATCTCCGGCACCTCGGCCCGTACGAGCGTGCGCCCGCCGCCCGCCTGCTCGGTGCCGACCACGCGCCCGCGCCGCCCGGACAGATCGCTCATCACGGTGCCCACGTAGTCGTCGCCGACCAGGACGGTCACCTCGGCCACCGGCTCCAGGAGATGGATCCTGGCGTCGGCCGCCGCCTCGCGCAGGGCCAGCGCGCCCGCCGTCTGGAAGGCCGCGTCGGAGGAGTCCACGGAGTGCGCCTTGCCGTCGAGCAGCGTGACCCGTACGTCGATGAGCGGATAGCCGGCCGCGACACCCCTGGCCGCCTGGGCCCGTACACCCTTCTCCACGGACGGGATGAACTGCCGGGGCACGGCACCGCCGACGACCTTGTCCACGAACTCGATGCCGGCGCCGCCTGGCAGCGGCTCGACCTCGATCTCGCAGATCGCGTACTGCCCGTGGCCGCCGGACTGTTTCACATGGCGGCCGCGCCCGGCGGCCCTGCCCGCGAACGTCTCCCGCAGGGCGACCTTGTGCGGGATCACGTCGACCTGGACGCCGTACCGGTTGCGCAGCCGCTCCAGTGCGACGTCCGCGTGTGCCTCGCCCAGGCACCAGAGCACCACCTGGTGGGTGTGCTGGTTCTGTTCCAGGCGCATGGTCGGATCCTCGGCCACCAGCCTGCCCAGACCCTGGCTGAGTTTGTCCTCGTCCGCCTTGCTGTGCGCCTGGATGGCCAGCGGCAGCAGCGGATCGGGCATCTCCCACGGCGCCATCAGCAGCGGGTCGTCCTTGGCGGAGAGGGTGTCGCCGGTCTCCGCGCGATTCAGCTTCGCCACGCAGGCCAGATCGCCCGCGATGCAGTGCGTGAGGGAGCGCTGCTGCTTTCCGAACGGCGTGGACAGGGCGCCGATGCGCTCGTCGACATCGTGGTCCTCGTGCCCGCGGTCGGCCAGGCCGTGCCCGGAGACGTGCACCGTGTCGTCGGCGCGCAGGGTTCCGGAGAAGACGCGGACGAGGGAGACCCGGCCCACATAGGGATCGCTGGCGGTCTTCACGACCTCCGCCACCAGCGGTCCGCCCGGGTCGCAGGCCGTGACCTCGCGCGCCGTGCCGTCGGGCGTGGTGACCTTGGGCGCGGCGCGCTCCAGCGGGGTCGGGAAGCCGCCCGTGATCAGCTCGAGGAGCTCGACCGTGCCGAGGCCCTGACGGGCGCCCTCGGCGGCGGGCGCGGCGGCCAGCACCGGGAAGAAGGTCCCGCGCGCCACGGCCCGCTCCAGGTCCTGCACGAGCGTCTTGACGTCGATCTCCTCGCCGCCGAGATAGCGGTCCATGAGGGTCTCGTCCTCGCTCTCGGCGATGATTCCCTCGATCAGCCGGTTGCGGGCCTGCGCCAGGAGCGGCAGCTGGTCCGGGCCGGGCTCCGACTCCTTGCGCTCCCCGGTGGAGTAGTCGAACAGCCGCTGGGAGAGCAGTCCGGTCAGGCCGGTCACGGGCGCGTGCCCGTCGGGCCCCTGCTCGCCGTGGAGCGGCAGATACAGCGGCAGTACGGCGTCGGGGTCGTCGGCGCCGAAGGCCTCCGCGCAGGTCCGGGTCATCTCGTCGAAGTCCGCCCGGGCCGCCTCCAGATGCGTGACGACGATGGCGCGCGGCATGCCGACCGCCGCGCACTCCTCCCACACCATGCGGGTCGAGCCGTCCACGCCGTCCGAGGCGGAGACCACGAAAAGGGCCGCGTCCGCAGCTCGCAGACCGGCCCTGAGTTCACCGACGAAGTCGGCGTATCCGGGGGTGTCCAAGATGTTGATCTTGTACCCGTCCCAGTCGACGGGGACGAGCGAGAGCTGCACCGAGCGCTTCTGGCGGTGCTCGATGTCGTCGTAGTCGGAGACGGTGCCGCCGTCCTCGACGCGGCCCGCCCGGTTCACTGCTCCCGCCGTCAGCGCGAGAGCTTCCACCAAAGTCGTCTTGCCCGATCCGCTGTGGCCGACCAGCACCACATTCCGTACGGACGCGGGGTGGTCGGCCGCCGTAGCCCTGCCGGCGGCTCCGGGGTGTGCGTTCGCCTTGTCGCCCATGGCCTTGCCTCCCGTGCACGGTGAGGTCACTGTGGGCGCGGACGTGCGGATCCGCGTGCGGTGGCGGCTCCGATGACGCCCGCGGTGTCTTCGAGCTTTGCACTCCCGTCACGGTGCGTCCATACGACGGACGCGATCGCGGCGTGACACGGACGCATCAGGCCATGACACGGAGGGTGCGGGTGCCCGACCGTCGCACAAGCGCGCGCGTGGCTACGATGGGCCAGCCGGTGGCCAGCAGGGGCCGCGCGGCGACACCGACCATCGGGAAGGCCATGCTGAACAAGTACGCGCGTGCATTCTTCACGCGTGTCCTCACACCGTTCGCCGCGTTTCTCATCCGCCGGGGCGTGAGCCCCGACACGGTCACGCTCCTCGGCACCGCCGGAGTGATCGCGGGCGCGCTGGTCTTCTACCCCCGGGGGGAGTTCTTCTGGGGCACGATCGTCATCACGCTGTTCGTCTTCTCGGACCTCGTCGACGGCAACATGGCCCGCCAGCTCGGCCGCACCAGCCGCTGGGGCGCGTTCCTGGACTCCACCCTGGACCGGGTCGCCGACGGCGCGATCTTCGGCGGCTTCGCCCTCTGGTACGCGGGCGGCGGTGACAACAACGTGCTGTGCGCCGTCTCGATCTTCTGTCTGGCCAGTGGCCAGGTGGTCTCGTACACCAAGGCGCGTGGCGAGTCGATCGGTCTGCCGGTCGCCGTCAACGGTCTGGTCGAGCGCGCCGAACGCCTGGTGATCTCGCTGGTCGCGGCCGGTTTCGCCGGGCTGCACAAGTTCGGCGTGCCCGGCATCCAGGTGCTGCTGCCGATCGCTCTGTGGATCGTCGCCGTCGGCAGCCTGGTCACGCTGATCCAGCGTGTCGTCACGGTCCGCCGCGAGTCCGCGGAGGCGGACGCCGCGACCGCCGCCGAGAACGCCTCGCAGGGGAGCGGAGCCGCGTCGTGAGCAGTCTGCAGGAGCGGCTGACGGACGGGGCCTACGCGCTCGGCTGGAGCACCGTCAGGAAGCTCCCCGAGCCGGTCGCCGCGCGGCTCGGACAAACCGTCGCGGACCTCACCTGGAAGCGGCGCGGCAAGGGCGTACGACGTCTGGAGAGCAACTACGCGCGCGTGGTGCCCGACGCGACCCCCGAGCGGCTCGCCGAGCTGTCCAGGGCGGGGATGCGTTCCTATCTGCGTTACTGGATGGAGTCCTTCCGGCTGCCCGCGTGGAGCGCGGAGCGGGTGAAGAACGGCTTCGACCCGAAGGACCTGCACCACCTCACCGACGGGCTGGCCTCCGGCCGGGGCGTCGTCCTCGCGCTGCCGCACCTGGGCAACTGGGACCTGGCCGGCGCCTGGGTCACCACCAAGCTGGAGACGCCGTTCACGACGGTCGCGGAGCGCCTCAGGCCCGAGTCCCTGTACGACCGGTTCGTCGCCTACCGCGAGGGCCTCGGCATGGAGGTGCTGCCGCACAGCGGGGGCTCCGCTTTCGGCACGCTGGCGCGCCGGCTGCGCGACGGCGGCCTCGTCTGTCTGGTCGCGGACCGTGACCTGTCCGCGTCGGGCGTCGAGGTCGACTTCTTCGGCGCGACCACCCGGATGCCGGCCGGACCGGCGCTGCTCGCCCAGCAGACCGGCGCCGTCCTGCTGGCGGCGACGCTCTGGTACGACGAGTCACCCGTGATGAAGGGCCGGCTTCATCCGCCGGTCGAGGTGCCCGAGACAGGTACGCGGGCCGAGAAGACGTCTGTCATGACACAGGCGCTGGCCGATGCCTTCGCCACGGGGATCGCCGACCATCCGGAGGACTGGCACATGCTGCAACGGCTGTGGCTCGCCGACCTGGAACCTCGCACGGAGTCCACCGACGGGGGACGGCTGTGAGGATCGGCATCGTCTGCCCGTACTCCTGGGACGTGCCGGGCGGCGTCCAGTTCCACATCCGGGATCTGGCCGAGCACCTCATCCGTCTCGGGCACGAGGTGTCCGTCCTCGCTCCGGCGGACGACGACACCCCCCTGCCGCCGTACGTCGTCTCGGCGGGCCGCGCGGTTCCGGTGCCCTACAACGGCTCGGTGGCCCGCCTGAACTTCGGGTTCCTGTCCGCGGCCCGGGTGCGGCGCTGGCTGCACGACGGCGAGTTCGACGTGATCCACATCCACGAGCCGACCTCGCCGTCGCTCGGCCTGCTGACGTGCTGGGCGGCGCAGGGCCCGATCGTGGCCACCTTCCACACGTCCAACCCGCGCTCCCGGGCGATGATCGCCGCGTACCCGATCCTGCAGCCCGCGCTGGAGAAGATCAGCGCGCGCATCGCGGTGAGCGAGTACGCGCGTCGCACCCTGGTCGAACACCTGGGCGGGGACGCCGTCGTCATCCCGAACGGCGTGGACGTGGACTTCTTCGCGCGGGCCAAGCCCGACCCCGAGTGGCAGGGGGACACGCTCGGCTTCATCGGCCGTATCGACGAGCCCCGCAAGGGCCTGCCGGTGCTCATGAAGGCCCTGCCGAAGATCCTCGCCGAGCGCCCGGGAACCCGGCTCCTGGTCGCCGGGCGCGGCGACGAGGAGGAGGCCGTGGAGACGCTGCCCAAGGAGATGCGCGAGCACGTCCGGTTCCTCGGCATGGTCAGCGACGAGGACAAGGCGCGCTTCCTGCGCAGCGTCGACGTGTACGTGGCCCCCAACACCGGCGGCGAGAGCTTCGGGATCATCCTGGTCGAGGCGATGTCGGCGGGCGCTCCGGTGCTCGCGTCGGACCTGGACGCCTTCGCCCAGGTGCTCGACCAGGGGGCGGCGGGGGAACTGTTCGCCAACGAGGACGCCGACGCGCTGGCCGAGTCGGCGCTGCGACTGCTCGGCGACCCAGGGCGCCGGGCCGAGCTGCGCGAGCGGGGGAGCGCCCATGTGCGGCGCTTCGACTGGTCGACCGTGGGCGCCGACATCCTGTCCGTGTACGAGACGGTGACGGACGGAGCGGCCGCCGTGGCCGCCGACGAACGGACCGGGCTGCGGGCGCGGTTCGGACTGGCACGGGACTGAGACGACCTCTCCGGCGCGCGGGGCGCCGTGCTGTGCACCGCGCGCGGGGAGGACAGTCCGCTTTTCCAACCTTCGGTACCCGCTCCGCGAAGCGGCGACCGAGCGGCCCTCGACGCCTGCGCGGTCACCCTCCCCGGCGGTGAGTTCCGCATGTGGTGACGCCTTCGGCGAGGGGTATCCGGACGACGCCGAGGGATGCGTCCGTACGGTGACCGTGGAGCCGTTCCGGATCTCCTGCCTGTGCCACGCCTCGTACCGCGACCGGTACCGCGTCGCCGCCCGCTCCAGGAACACCCCCGACTCGTCGACCGGGCGCCGCGTCCGGTGCCTCGCGGACCGGTGACCGCGTGCTCCGTCCGGCGCCGCGCGGAGCCGCGGCCGGGCCCCGGTAGCCTTGCCGCCCGTGACCGCAACCCTCATCTGGATCCTCGTCGGCCTCTTCGCGATCGGCCTCTACCTCAGCTGGACCGCGGGGCGGCTCGACCGGCTGCACGCCCGGATCGACGCCGCCCGCGCCGCGTTGGACGCCCAACTGTTGCGCCGTGCCTCCGTCGCCCAGGAACTGGCGACTGCCGGGGTGCTCGATCCGGCCGCCTCGATCGTGCTGTACGAGGCGGCCCACGCGGCCCGGCAGGCCGAGGAGGAGCAGCGCGAGGTCGCCGAGAGCGAGCTGAGCCAGGCGTTGCGGGCCGTCTTCGGGGAGCAGCAGCAGGTGGAGGTGGTCCGGGAGGCCCCGGGGGGCGAGGAGGCGGCGAACGAGCTGGCGCAGGCGGTGCGGCGGGTGCCGATGGCCCGGCGCTTCCACAACGACTCCGTACGCGCCGCTCGTGCGCTGCGCCGCCATCGCAAGGTGCGGTGGTTCCGGCTGGCCGGGCACGCGCCGTTCCCGATGGCCTTCGAAATGGACGACGAGCCGCCGGTGGCCCTGGCCGACCGCCCGACGACATAGCGCCTGACCAGCATCTTCACCAGGTGTGCCGGGAAAATGAGCCACCGCCTCCTCATTGGCCCTTGCTGTGGCCTGGTCCACTCGCGTTTCCTCGGGGCTGCAGAACCCCCCCTTTCACCGAGTGAGGTCAACCCGTGTCCAGCACGCTCTCCGTCCCCGCACAGGCCCCCGAGACCGGCACCGCCCGAGTGAAGCGCGGCATGGCCGAGCAGCTCAAGGGCGGCGTGATCATGGACGTTGTCACGCCCGAGCAGGCGAAGATCGCCGAGGATGCGGGCGCCGTCGCCGTCATGGCCCTGGAGCGGGTCCCGGCCGACATCCGCAAGGACGGCGGCGTGGCCCGCATGTCCGACCCCGACATGATCGAGGGCATCATCAGCGCGGTGTCCATCCCGGTCATGGCCAAGTCCCGCATCGGCCACTTCGTCGAGGCCCAGGTGCTCCAGTCCCTCGGCGTCGACTACATCGACGAGTCCGAGGTCCTCACCCCGGCCGACGAGGTCAACCACTCCGACAAGTGGGCGTTCACCACGCCGTTCGTGTGTGGTGCCACCAACCTCGGTGAGGCCCTGCGCCGCATCGCCGAGGGTGCCGCCATGATCCGCTCCAAGGGCGAGGCCGGCACCGGCAACGTCGTCGAGGCCGTGCGCCACCTGCGCCAGATCAAGAACGAGATCGCCAGGCTGCGCGGCTACGACAACAACGAGCTGTACGCCGCCGCCAAGGAGCTGCGCGCCCCGTACGAGATCGTCAAGGAGGTCGCCGAGCTCGGCAAGCTGCCGGTCGTGCTGTTCTCCGCCGGTGGCGTCGCCACCCCGGCCGACGCCGCGCTGATGCGCCAGCTCGGTGCCGAGGGCGTCTTCGTCGGCTCCGGCATCTTCAAGTCCGGCGACCCGGCCAAGCGCGCCGCCGCCATCGTGAAGGCCACCACCTTCTACGACGACCCCAAGATCATCGCGGACGCGTCGCGCAACCTGGGCGAGGCCATGGTCGGCATCAACTGCGACACCCTCCCCGAGGCCGAGCGCTACGCCAACCGCGGCTGGTAAGGCACCCACACCGATGAACACCCCCGTGATAGGCGTCCTGGCTCTGCAGGGCGACGTACGGGAGCACCTGATCGCCCTGGCCGCGGCCGACGCCGTGGCCAGGGAGGTGAGGCGCCCCGAGGAACTCGCCGAGGTCGACGGCCTCGTCATACCCGGCGGCGAGTCCACCACCATCTCCAAGCTGGCCCATCTCTTCGGCATGATGGAACCCCTCCGCGCGCGCGTGCGCGGCGGCATGCCCGTCTACGGCACCTGCGCCGGCATGATCATGCTCGCCGACAAGATCCTCGACCCGCGCTCGGGTCAGGAGACCATCGGCGGCATCGACATGATCGTGCGCCGCAACGCCTTCGGACGTCAGAACGAGTCCTTCGAGGCGACGGTCGACGTCAAGGGCGTCGGGGGCGATCCTGTCGAGGGCGTCTTCATCCGCGCCCCCTGGGTCGAGTCCGTGGGTGCCGAGGCCGAGGTGCTCGCCGAGCACGGCGGCCACATCGTCGCCGTACGCCAGGGCAACGCGCTCGCCACGTCGTTCCACCCGGAACTGACCGGCGACCACCGCGTGCACGGCCTCTTCGTCGACATGGTGCGCGCGAACCGGACACCGGAGTCCTTGTAGGATCTCCGGGGGTCCTCCCGGGCGTTTAAGGTCTGGGGGAGTTCGTACAGGATGGGTTACGCGAAGGAGACAGGCAGATGTCCGGCCACTCTAAATGGGCTACGACGAAGCACAAGAAGGCCGTGATCGACGCCAAGCGCGGCAAGCTCTTCGCGAAGATGATCAAGAACATCGAGGTCGCGGCCCGTACGGGCGGCGCCGACCCGGCCGGCAATCCGACGCTGTTCGACGCCATTCAGAAGGCCAAGAAGAGCTCGGTCCCGAACAAGAACATCGACTCCGCGGTCAAGCGTGGTGCCGGTCTCGAGGCCGGCGGCGCCGACTACGAGACGATCATGTACGAGGGTTACGGCCCGAACGGTGTCGCGGTGCTCATCGAGTGTCTCACCGACAACCGCAACCGCGCCGCCTCGGACGTCCGCGTCGCCATGACCCGCAACGGCGGCAACATGGCCGACCCGGGCTCCGTCTCGTACCTCTTCAACCGCAAGGGCGTCGTGATCGTCCCCAAGGGCGAGCTGAGCGAGGACGACGTCCTGGGTGCCGTGCTCGACGCGGGCGCCGAGGAGGTCAACGACCTCGGTGAGTCCTTCGAGGTCGTCTCCGAGGCCACCGACCTGGTCGCGGTCCGCACCGCCCTCCAGGACGCCGGGATCGACTACGACTCGGCGGACGCCAACTTCGTCCCGACCATGCAGGTCGAGCTCGACGAGGAGGGCGCCCGGAAGATCTTCAAGCTGATCGACGCGCTCGAGGACAGCGACGACGTGCAGAACGTCTTCGCCAACTTCGATGTCAGCGACGAGGTCATGGAGAAGGTCGACGCCTGAGCGGCGGGAGTTTCCTTTCGGTGGGCCGGCAGGACATGTCCTGCCGGCCCACCGTCGTTGTCGGTGGCAACGGATAGCCTGGCGAGGACAGATGATGATCGCTGTCCGTGGATCGCCGTCATCGATCGACGAACGACGGCGATCAGCCACCTCCGCGCGAGCGGCGGCGGCTCAGGCGCAGGAAAAGGGGGGGCTGGGGTGCGGGTACTGGGCGTTGACCCCGGGTTGACCCGGTGCGGTGTCGGCGTGGTCGAAGGAGTCGCCGGCCGGCCCCTGACCATGCGCGGTGTCGGCGTCGTACGGACCCCGGCGGACGCCGAGTTGGGCCTGCGGCTCGTGGCCATCGAGCAGGGCATCGAGCAGTGGCTCGACGAGTACCGGCCCGAATGCGTCGCCGTGGAGCGGGTGTTCAGCCAGCACAACGTGCGTACGGTGATGGGCACGGCCCAGGCCAGCGCGGTCGCCATGCTCTGCGCGGCCCGCCGCGGCATCCCCGTCGCCCTGCACACCCCCAGCGAGGTCAAGGCCGCCGTCACCGGCAGCGGACGCGCCGACAAGGCCCAGGTCGGCGCGATGGTGACCCGCCTGCTGCGGCTCGACGCGCCGCCCAAGCCCGCCGACGCCGCCGACGCCCTCGCGCTCGCCATCTGCCACATCTGGCGAGCCCCCGCCCAGAACAGACTTCAGCAGGCCGTCGCCCTGCACGCATCGAAAGGGCGTACCGCATGATCGCCTTCGTCAGCGGCCCGGTCGCCGCCCTCGCCCCCGACTCCGCCGTGGTCGAGGTCGGCGGCATCGGCATCGCCGTCCAGTGCACCCCCAACACGCTCTCCGGGCTGCGCATGGGCCGGGAGGCCAAGCTCGCCACCTCCCTCGTCGTACGCGAGGACTCACTGACCCTGTACGGCTTCGTGGACGACGACGAGCGCCAGGTCTTCGAACTGCTGCAGACCGCGAGCGGTGTCGGACCGCGTCTCGCCCAGGCGATGCTCGCCGTGCACACGCCTGACGCGCTGCGCCGAGCCGTCTCCACCGGCGACGAGAAGGCCCTCGTCGCCGTTCCCGGCATCGGCAAGAAGGGCGCCCAGAAGCTGCTGCTGGAGCTGAAGGACCGGCTCGGCGAGCCCCTCGGCACCGGTGGCCCGGCGATCGGCAGGGCCGTCACCACCGGCTGGCGCGAGCAGCTGCACGCCGCGCTGATCGGCCTCGGGTACGCGACCCGGGAGGCCGACGAGGCGGTCGCCGCGGTCGCCCCCCAGGCCGAGGCCGCCGGGGGCACACCCCAGGTGGGACAGCTGCTGAAGGCCGCCCTGCAGACCCTGAACCGGACCCGCTGACCGTCGGTCGGACCACGGGGCCGCGGACCACGGGACCGCAAGGCACCGGCACGCGAGGCACAAGCAATGCGGTGTCCTACCGGGGGGCGCGGCATCCCATCAGCGGCTCCGCCGCGGGCCGGACCCCCGGCCGGCAGAATCACCCGGCACGCCACGGCGAGGAGAACTTCAGTGAACTGGGACGACACGACCGACGCGACCGCCGACGAGCGGCTCGTCGGCGCGTCCGCCGACCGTGAGGACCAGGCCGTCGAGGCCGCCCTGCGGCCCAAGGACCTGGACGAGTTCATCGGCCAGGAGAAGGTCCGCGAGCAACTCGACCTCGTCCTGCGGGCCGCACGCGCGCGTGGCGCGACCTCCGACCACGTACTGCTCTCCGGCGCTCCCGGCCTCGGCAAGACCACCCTCTCCATGATCATCGCGGCCGAGATGGGCGCCCCGATCCGCATCACCAGCGGCCCCGCCATCCAGCACGCCGGCGACCTCGCGGCGATCCTCTCCTCCCTCCAGGAGGGCGAGGTCCTCTTCCTCGACGAGATCCACCGCATGTCCCGGCCCGCCGAGGAGATGCTGTACATGGCCATGGAGGACTTCCGCGTCGACGTCATCGTCGGCAAGGGCCCCGGCGCCACCGCCATCCCCCTCGAACTGCCCCCGTTCACCCTGGTCGGCGCCACCACGCGCGCGGGTCTGCTGCCGCCCCCGCTGCGTGACCGCTTCGGCTTCACGGCACACATGGAGTTCTACGAGCCCCACGAGCTGGAGCGCGTGATCCACCGCTCGGCCGGCCTGCTCGACGTCGAGATCGACTCTCGTGGCGCGGCCGAGATCGCGGGCCGCTCCCGGGGCACGCCCCGTATCGCCAACCGTCTGCTGCGCCGCGTACGGGACTACGCCCAGGTCAAGGCGGACGGCGTCATCACCCGTGAGATCGCGGCGGCCGCGCTGAAGGTCTACGAGGTGGACGCCCGCGGCCTCGACCGCCTGGACCGCGGCGTCCTCGAAGCCCTGCTGAAGCTGTTCGGCGGCGGCCCGGTCGGCCTGTCCACGCTCGCCGTCGCGGTGGGGGAGGAGCGCGAGACCGTCGAGGAGGTCGCCGAGCCCTTCCTGGTACGGGAGGGACTGCTCGCCCGCACACCCCGTGGCCGGGTCGCGACACCGGCCGCCTGGGCCCACCTCGGCCTCACCCCGCCCCCTCGGGCTACCGGGGGAAACGGACAAGGGGACCTGTTCGGGGCGTGACGGCGCGGGACTCGCACCGGCAGGAACCCCGGTGCCATGCTGAGCGTTGTTCCTTGCGTGCGGACTCGCTTAGACTCCGCCGATGCCGCCGTTGTGGGCGGCGCTGACAACCCCCATCCACCAGGCCGCCCATCGCGCGGTCGTGCGAAGGAAACTCCGTCCCGTGAATACCTTGACCCTCCTCCCGTTCATCGTGCTTATCGGGGCCATGTTCCTGATGACCCGCTCGGCCAAGCGCAAGCAGCAGCAGGCCGCGTCGATGCGTAATGAGATGCAGCCCGGCGCCGGCGTCCGCACGATCGGGGGCCTGTACGCGACGGTGAAGGAGGTCAACGAGGACACGGTCCTCCTTGACGCCGCCCCGGGCGTCGACCTGCTCTTCGCGAAGAACTCCATCGGCGCCGTCCTGACCGACGACGAGTACAACCGCATCGTCCACGGCATCGAGCACGACCTGAAGACCGACGGCACGGTCGTGCCGGACGACGCCTCCTCCCTCACCGAGACCGACGAGCCCGCCGCCGACGCCTCTTCCGACGCCTCCGACGACAAGCCCATCGACCTCGGCAAGAAGGACGCGGCGGACGACACCGCCGACGAGCCGGGCAAGGCGAAGTCCGACGAAGCAGAGCCGAAGAAGACCGACGGCGAGACCGACGCGAAGTAGTCACGCCCCGGGACCGCGACGCGAGCCACTCGCGCACCGTGCGGCCCGGGATGCGCGGTCTCTCGCACGGAATCCCGACACCATGGCATGGCCGCCCCCGCGCTGACCCCGCGCGCGGCGGCCCGAGAGGGAGTACGAGAAGGTGGCAGCACCGAAGAAGGGCCGGAGCGCGAGCGCCCAGAGCAGGCCGGGGCGCTCGCTGGCCCTCATCCTGATCGCCATCGCGGCGCTCACCGGGGGAATGTTCGCCTCCGGAAACACCACTCCGCGTCTCGGCATCGACCTCGCCGGCGGAACGAGCATCACGCTCGAGGCGAAGAGCGGCCAGGAATCCGCGATCAACAAGACCAACATGAACACCGCGGTCGACATCATGAACCGCCGTGTCAACGGTCTTGGCGTTTCGGAGGCGGAGGTCCAGACCCAGGGCGATCGCAACATCATCGTCAACATCCCCAAGGGCACGAACTCCGAGCAGGCCCGGAAGCAGGTCGGCACCACCGCCAAGCTCTACTTCCGCCCCGTCCTCGCGACCGAGGTCTCCGGTGCGGCCGCGGCCAGCCCGACGCCCAGCGCCTCCAACAGCTCCTCCAAGAAGGCCACCGACAAGGCCACCGAGAAGGCGACGTCCTCCGGCACCCCGTCGGCCACCGCCACCTCGCAGGGCCGCGCGGTCACCGACGCGCTGAAGGACGACCCCACGCCGTCCGCGAGCAACTCGGCGTCCGCCTCCGCCAAGGCATCCTCCAGCCCCTCCCCGTCCGCGAGCAGTGGCGCCGAGGCCGAGGCCGCCAAGCTCCAGGCCGCGTACACCGCGCTCGACTGCCGCAAGGAGGGGCAGCGCGCCAAGGCCGGTGAGGGCGCCAAGCCCACCGACACCACCCTGGCCTGCGGCACGAACTCGGGGGGCCAGTGGCAGAAGTACGTGCTCGGCCCGGCCGAGGTCGCCGGCACCGACGTGAAGAAGGCCTCGGCGGTCTACGACACCCAAAGTGGCGCGGGCTGGAAGGTCACCATGGACTTCACGTCCGGGGGGTCCAAGAAGTTCGCGAGCATCACGGGCAAGCTGGCGAAGAACCAGGAACCGCAGAACCAGTTCGCCATCGTCCTCGACGGCTCGGTCGTCTCCGACCCGCGTGTCAGCGAGGCGCTGACCGGCGGTAACGCGGAGATCTCCGGCAGCTTCGACCAGACGGAGGCCAAGGACCTGGCCAACGTGCTGTCCTACGGCGCGCTCCCGCTCTCGTTCCGGGAGCAGAGCGTCACCACCGTCACCGCCGCGCTCGGCGGCGAGCAGCTGCACGCCGGCCTGATCGCGGGCGCGATCGGCCTGGCCCTGGTCGTCATCTACCTGGTGCTCTACTACCGGGGCCTGTCGCTCATCGCCATCGCCTCGCTGCTGGTCTCCGCGGCCCTGACCTACGCGATCATGACCCTGCTCGGCCCGACGATCCACTTCGCGCTGAACCTGCCGGCGGTCTGCGGTGCGATCGTCGCCATCGGTATCACAGCGGACTCGTTCATCGTGTTCTTCGAACGCATCAGGGACGAGATCCGTGAGGGCCGTACGCTGCGGCCCGCCGTCGAGCGAGCCTGGCCGCGTGCCCGGCGCACCATCCTGGTCTCCGACTTCGTGTCGTTCCTCGCCGCCGCGGTGCTGTTCATCGTGACCGTCGGCAAGGTCCAGGGCTTCGCGTTCACGCTGGGTCTGACCACCGTGCTCGACGTGGTCGTCGTCTTCCTCTTCACCAAGCCGCTGATGACGATCCTCGCCCGCAAGCAGTTCTTCGCGAACGGTCACAGCTGGTCCGGCCTCGACCCGAAGCGCCTCGGTGCCCAGCCGCCATTGCGGCGCACCCGACGTCCTTCCGCCCCCGCCGACCCGAAGGAGGCGTGAGATGTCGAAGCTCGGCAACCTCGGCGCCCGGCTCCACCGAGGCGAGGTCGGCTACGACTTCGTCGGCAACCGCAAGATCTGGTACGGCATCTCGATCCTGATCACCATCACGGCCATCCTCGGCCTGACGGTGCGCGGCCTGAACATGGGCATCGAGTTCCAGGGCGGAGCGGTCTTCACCACCCCCAAGACCAGCGTCTCCGTGTCGCAGGCCGAGAGGTACGCGGAGGAGGCGTCCGGCCACGACGCGATCGTGCAGAAGCTCGGCTCGGGCGGTCTGCGCGTGCAGATCGCCGGTGTGGACACCGGCAAGTCCGACCAGATCAAGGCCGAGCTCTCCCAGAACCTGAAGGTCGACTCGGAGAAGATCAACGCCGACCTGGTCGGCCCCAGCTGGGGTGAGCAGATCGCCAACAAGGCCTGGCAAGGCCTGGTGATCTTCATGATCCTGGTCGTGATCTACCTGGCGATCGCCTTCGAGTGGCGGATGGCGGTCGCGGCCCTGGTCGCGCTGATCCACGACATCACCATCACGGTCGGCATCTACGCCCTCGTCGGCTTCGAGGTGACGCCCGGTACGGTCATCGGTCTGCTCACGATCCTCGGTTACTCGCTCTATGACACGGTCGTCGTCTTCGACAGCCTCAAGGAGCAGACGAAGGACCTCACCAAGCAGACTCGCTGGACCTACAGCGATGTCGCCAACCGCTCGATCAACAGCACTCTGGTCCGCTCCATCAACACCACGGTGGTCGCGCTTCTGCCGGTCGCGGGCCTGCTGTTCATCGGCGGTGGCGTGCTCGGCGCGGGCACGCTCAACGACATCTCGCTGTCGCTGTTCGTCGGTCTCGCGGCCGGCGCGTACTCCTCGATCTTCATCGCCACGCCGCTCGTCGCCGACCTCAAGGAGCGCGAGCCGCAGATGAAGGCCCTCAGGAAGCGCGTCCTGGCCAAGCGGGCCCAGGCCGCCGCCAAGGGCGAGGACGCCGAGGTCGTCGGTCAGTCCTGCGACGAGCCGGACGACGCCGCCCCCGCGGTCGTGGGTCCGCGCAACCAGCCCGCGTCCCGCAACCGGGGCCGCGGCCGACCCTCGGGGAAGCGCCGATGACCGAGCTCGTCAACATCACGGAGCTGCTGCTCAGCCGTATCCGTGACGTTCGTGACTACCCGGAGCCGGGCGTGGTGTTCAAGGACATCACGCCGCTGCTGGCCGACCCGGCGGCGTTCACCGCGCTGACCGGTGCGCTGGCCGAGCTCACCGTGCGGCACGGCGCCACGAAGATCGTCGGCCTGGAGGCCCGCGGCTTCATTCTGGGCGCCCCGGCCGCCGTTCAGGCGGGTGTCGGCTTCATCCCCGTACGCAAGGCGGGCAAGCTCCCCGGAGCGACCCTCAGCCAGTCGTACGACCTGGAGTACGGCTCCGCCGAGATCGAGGTGCACGCCGAGGACCTGGTCGCGGGCGACCGCGTCATGGTCGTCGACGACGTCCTCGCCACCGGCGGCACCGCCGAGGCCTCGCTCCAGCTCATCCGCCGGGCGGGCGCCGAGGTCGCGGGCGTCTCCGTGCTCATGGAGCTGGGCTTCCTGGGCGGCCGGGCACGGCTGGAGCCGGCCCTGGCCGGCGCCCCGCTGGAAGCACTGCTCCAGATCTGAGGCAGCACGCGGAAAACCGCACGCAGGACCTTGCCCGGCCGCAGAACACCGCCGGGCAAGGCCTGGGACGGCCCCAGGACACCACCGGGCAGAGCCTGGAGGTATGGCTCAGACGACACACTGCTGGTCAGGCCTGGGAGGGCCGCGGTAGCCCCGGGACAGGCCGCGGGGGCCGTAGGGCGCCAGCGGGCGTCTGTGATGGCCGGCAGGAGGCCGTGGGGCATGGCTCGGGGCGCCTGTGTAGGACGTGCCGGGGGAGGGCCGCAGTTGGCCCTCCCGGACAAGCCACTGGGGGCCGTAGGGCGCCGGTGGGCGTCTGTGATGGCCGGCAGGAGGCCGCCGGGCATGGCCCAGGACACCTGGTAGGAGGCGCCTGGGCAAGGCATGGGAGGGCCGCAGTGGCCCTCCCGGACAGGCCACCGGGGTCGCAGGGCGCCAGCGGGCAGCTGTGGACGGCCGGCAGAAGGCCGCCGGGCATGGCCCAGGGCACCCGTAGGACGCCCCTGGGCGAGGCCTGGGACGGTTCGTAGGACGCTCCGGGCAAGGGCCTGGGGCAGTCCGTGGAGCGCCGCCGGGCACGGCCTGGGACGGCCGCAGCGCACCGCGAGGCGGGCCCGGAGGAATCCGGCGCCCGCCTCTTGCGTTTCTTCTGTTGACGGCCGTCCCAGCGGCCTGAAGGCGAGCCCGGAGCCCGGGATCGCTACCATGGGATCTCCGGAGCCTGACCGGGGGACCCGGAACGCGCACGAGGAGCCCTCTTGCCAGACGAGGCCCAGCCACTCACCGCCGCCAAGCCCGACCAGACTTCGGGCCCCGCGGCCACGCCCGCGAAGAACGCCGCGCAGGGGCCGGTCGAGCGTGCCCCGTCCGCGCCCGGCGACAAGGCGGCAGAGCAGCCCCGCCCCAAGTCCGCCACCCCCGCTCCTCCCGAGCGCCCCGCAGCCACGCCCGCGGCGCGTGCCACCACAGGCCAGCCGGCCCGCTCCGGCGGCTCCTCCAACCGCGTACGCGCCCGCCTCGCCCGTCTCGGCGTCCAGCGCTCCAACCCGTACAACCCGGTTCTGGAGCCGTTGCTGCGGATAGTGCGCAGCAACGACCCGAAGATCGAGACGTCGACGCTGCGCCAGATCGAGCGCGCCTACCAGGTCGCCGAGCGCTGGCACCGCGGCCAGAAGCGCAAGAGCGGCGACCCGTACATCACGCACCCGCTCGCCGTCACCACCATCCTCGCCGAGCTGGGCATGGACCCGGCGACCCTCATGGCGGGCCTGCTGCACGACACCGTCGAGGACACCGAGTACGGCCTCGACACCCTCCGCCGTGACTTCGGCGACCAGGTCGCCCTCCTGGTCGACGGCGTCACCAAGCTGGACAAGGTCAAGTTCGGCGAGGCCGCGCAGGCCGAGACCGTGCGCAAGATGGTCGTCGCCATGGCCAAGGACCCGCGCGTCCTGGTCATCAAGCTCGCCGACCGCCTGCACAACATGCGCACCATGCGCTACCTCAAGCGCGAGAAGCAGGAGAAGAAGGCGCGCGAGACCCTCGAGATCTACGCGCCGCTCGCCCACCGCCTGGGCATGAACACCATCAAGTGGGAGCTGGAGGACCTCGCCTTCGCGATCCTCTACCCCAAGATGTACGACGAGATCGTCCGCCTGGTCGCCGAGCGCGCCCCCAAGCGCGACGAGTACCTCGCCATAGTGACCGACGAGGTCCAGTCCGACCTGCGCGCGGCCCGCATCAAGGCGACGGTCACCGGCCGCCCGAAGCACTACTACAGCGTCTACCAGAAGATGATCGTCCGCGGCCGTGACTTCGCGGAGATCTACGACCTGGTGGGCATCCGCGTCCTCGTGGACACCGTCCGCGACTGCTACGCGGCGCTCGGCACGGTGCACGCGCGATGGAACCCGGTCCCCGGCCGGTTCAAGGACTACATCGCGATGCCCAAGTTCAACATGTACCAGTCGCTGCACACGACGGTCATCGGGCCCAACGGCAAGCCCGTCGAACTCCAGATCCGTACGTTCGACATGCACCGCCGCGCCGAGTACGGCATCGCCGCGCACTGGAAGTACAAGCAGGAGCCCTCCGCCGGCGCCTCCAAGGTGCGCACGGACGCCCCGAAGAGCGTGGGCAAGGACAAGGACGCCGTCAACGACATGGCGTGGCTGCGCCAGTTGCTCGACTGGCAGAAGGAGACCGAGGACCCGAGCGAGTTCCTGGAGTCCCTGCGCTTCGACCTGTCGCGCAACGAGGTCTTCGTCTTCACCCCGAAGGGCGACGTCATAGCGCTGCCGGCCGGAGCGACGCCGGTTGACTTCGCGTACGCCGTCCATACGGAGGTCGGCCACCGGACCATAGGAGCGAGGGTCAACGGACGCCTCGTACCCCTCGAGTCCACCCTGGACAACGGCGACCTGGTGGAGGTCTTCACCTCGAAGGCGGCCGGAGCGGGCCCGTCCCGCGACTGGCTGGGCTTCGTGAAGTCGCCGCGCGCCCGCAACAAGATCCGCGCCTGGTTCTCCAAGGAGCGGCGCGACGAGGCGATCGAGCAGGGCAAGGACGCGATCGCGCGGGCGATGCGCAAGCAGAACCTGCCGATCCAGCGCATCCTCACCGGGGACTCGCTGGTGACGCTCGCGCACGAGATGCGCTACCCCGACATCTCGTCCCTCTACGCGGCCATCGGCGAGGGCCACGTCGCCGCGCAGAGCGTCGTGCAGAAGCTGGTGCAGGCGCTCGGCGGCGAGGAAGCGGCCACCGAGGAGATCGACGAGAGCGTCCCGCCGGCCCGTGGCCGCGGCCGCAAGCGCCGCTCCAACGCCGACCCGGGTGTCGTCGTCAAGGGCGTCGACGACGTGTGGGTCAAGCTGGCCCGCTGTTGCACGCCCGTCCCCGGCGACCCCATCATCGGCTTCGTCACCCGCGGTAGCGGCGTATCGGTTCACCGCAACGACTGCGTGAACATTGAGTCACTGTCCCGCGAGCCCGAGCGCATCCTCGAGGTCGAGTGGGCGCCGACCCAGTCCTCGGTCTTCCTGGTCGCCATCCAGGTGGAGGCGCTGGACCGCTCCCGGCTCCTGTCGGACGTCACCCGCGTCCTGTCCGACCAGCACGTCAACATCCTGTCGGCGGCCGTTCAGACGTCCCGCGACCGGGTCGCCACGTCCCGCTTCACCTTCGAGATGGGCGACCCGAAGCACCTGGGACACGTCCTGAAGGCGGTCAGGGGCGTGGAGGGCGTGTACGACGTGTACCGGGTGACCTCGGCCCGGAGGCCCTCCGACGCCTGAGTCGCGCCATCGGCGCGCCGCCGTCGGCCAGCCACTGCCGACCAGTCACTGCCGACCGGCACCGATCGGCCACTACGTAGAGGGGCTCCCGTACACGCCGTACGGGAGCCCCTCTACGTAGCAGCGTCAGAAACTCAGCCGCCGAACTCGTGCAGACCCTTCAGCGCCTGGTCCAGCAGCGCCTGGCGGCCGTCCAGCTCCTTCTGGAGCTTGTCGGCCTTGGCGTTGTTGCCCGCGGAGCGCGCCGCCTCGATCTGGCCCTGGAGCTTGTCCACGGCGGCCTGGAGCTGACCGGTCAGACCCTCGGCACGCGCGCGTGCCTCCGGGTTCGTCCGGCGCCACTCCACCTCCTCGGACTCCTGGAGGGCACGCTCCACCGCATGCATCCGGCCCTCCACCTTCGGGCGGGCGTCCCGCGGCACATGGCCGATGGCCTCCCACCGCTCGTTGAGGGAGCGGAAGGCCGCGCGGGCCGCCTTCAGGTCCGAGATCGGCAGCAACTTCTCCGCCTCCTCGGCCAGCTCCTCCTTGAGCTTCAGGTTCTCGGACTGCTCGGCGTCCCGCTCCGCGAAGACCGAGCTACGAGCCGCGAAGAACACGTCCTGGGCACCGCGGAAGCGGTTCCACAGGTCGTCCTCGTGCTCGCGCTGGGCCCGGCCCGCGGCCTTCCAGTCGCCCATCAGCTCGCGGTAGCGTGCCGCCGTCGGACCCCAGTCCGTCGAGCCGGACAGCGCCTCGGCCTCCGCGACCAGCTTCTCCTTGGCCTTGCGGGCGTCCTCCCGCTGCGCGTCCAGCGAGGCGAAGTGCGCCTTGCGGCGCTTGGAGAACGCCGAGCGGGCGTGCGAGAAGCGGTGCCACAACTCGTCGTCCGACTTGCGATCGAGCCGCGGCAGCCCCTTCCAGGTGTCCACCAGCGAACGCAGCCGCTCACCGGCGGCCCGCCACTGGTCGGACTGGGCCAGCTCCTCCGCCTCGACGACCAGCGACTCCTTGGCGTGCCGCGCCTCGTCGGACTGCTTCGCCCGCTGCGCCTTGCGCTCCTCACGGCGTGCCGCGACGGTCTCGACGAGCTTGTCCAGCCGCTTGCGCAGTACGTCCAGATCGCCGACCGCGTGGTGGGCGTCCACCTGTTCGCGAATATGGTCGATGGCGGTCTGGGCGTCCTTCGCCGACAGGTCGGTGGTCTTCACTCGCTTTTCGAGGAGGCCGATCTCGACAACCAAGCCCTCGTACTTGCGCTCGAAGTAGGCCAGTGCCTCATCAGGGGAGCCGGCCTGCCAGGAACCGACGACCTGCTCGCCGTCGGCCGTACGCACGTACACGGTCCCCGTCTCGTCGACGCGGCCCCACGGGTCGCTGCTCACAGCGCCTCCTCCACATGATGCCTGCGGGGGGCCTCAGCACCCCCGGGCATCGTCCACAGTTTCGTCACGGCCAACATAGGCGACCAGCACGGCGGCTGTCCGCATCCAGCGCGACCGAAGTTTCGCAGTTGACGGTCAGGATTTCGTCACGGTCGCCCTGTTGACCACGACCGTCGCGTTGGGCGCCCCGTCGCCCTGGCCAGTGCTCTCACCGGCCGCGGCGATCTTCTTCAGCACCTTCATGCCCGACGTGGAGATCGTCCCGAAGGGGGTGTAGCTGGCCGGCAGCTGACTGTCCTGGTAGACGAGGAAGAACTGGCTGCCGCCCGTGTGCTTCTGGCCGGTGTTGGCCATGGCCACCGTGCCCGCCGGGTACATGCCGCCCTTCAGGGTTTTGTCCTTGAGGTTCTCGTCCGGGATCGTGTAGCCGGGGCCGCCGCTTCCGGTGCCCTTCGGGTCACCGCACTGCAGCACGTAGATGCCGTTCGTGGTGAGCCGGTGGCACTTGGTGTGGTCGAAGAACCCCTTGCCCGCGAGGAAGCTGAAGGAGTTCACCGTGTGCGGGGCCTGCGCCGTCTTCAGGGCGATGTCTATGTCGCCGCAGGTCGTCGCCATCTTCATCGTGTAGTCGGCGGACTTGTCGATGGTGACCGCCGGCTCCTTCTTCCAGCTCAGCGACTTCACCTTGCCCGCGGCGGCCTTCTCGCACGGGTCCGGCGCCTTGCTCGGCGAGGGGCTCGGGGACACCTCCGCGCCCGCGTTGGCCTTTTTGCCGTCGTCCTTGAAGACCCCGGTCGCGTACGACACCACGCTGCCCACCACGACGACGCCCAGGACCGAGGCGACCACCGTGTTGCGCATCCGTGTCTTGCGCCGCGCGGCCGTACGCCGCTGCTGCTGCCGCAAGAACTTCTCCCGGGCGAGCTGACGTCGCCGCTGTTCCTGGGTGACCACCGGGTTTCTCCTCATGCGTCTCGTACGTCAAGTGGGACGCGTGCGTCTTGTGAGCCGACCGCCTGCGTGTGCCCCGTACCGTATATGGGTTCGCTGAGGAATCGGCAGCGCCGGTAGGCTCTGAGCCACAGCCACCCACCGCTGTACGACACAACCTCGTACGACACCACGAAGGACGATCGTGCTCATTGCCGGGTTCCCCGCCGGGGCCTGGGGGACCAACTGTTATCTGGTCGCCCCCGCCGCGGGTGAGGAGTGCGTGATCATCGACCCGGGCCATCAGGCCGCCCAGGGAGTCGAGGACGCGCTCAAGAAGCATCGGCTCAAGCCCGTCGCCGTCGTCCTCACCCATGGCCACATCGACCATGTGGCCTCGGTCGTCCCGGTGTGCGGCGCGCACGACGTACCGGCCTGGATCCATCCCGCGGACCGGTACATGATGAGCGACCCCGAGAAGGCGCTCGGCCGTTCCATCGGCATGCCGCTCATGGGCGAACTGACCGTGGGGGAGCCGGACGACGTGCGGGAACTGGCCGACGGCGCCGGGCTGAAGCTCGCGGGCCTCGACCTCTCCGTCGCGCACGCGCCCGGCCATACCAAGGGGTCGGTGACCTTCACGATGCCCGAGAGCGCGGACATTCCGTCCGTGTTCTTCTCCGGGGATCTGCTGTTCGCCGGCTCCATCGGACGCACCGACCTGCCCGGCGGCGACATGGACGACATGCTCGGCTCGCTGACCCGCGTGTGCCTGCCGCTCGACGACTCGACCGTGGTGCTGTCCGGCCACGGCCCCCAGACGACCATCGGCCAGGAGCGCGCCACCAACCCCTATCTGCGGCAGGTGGCCGCCGGCCTCGGGAGCGTGGACGCTCCCCGACGAGGAATGTGACGAGAGACTTTCCGTGAGCACCTTCAAGGCCCCCAAGGGCACGTACGACCTGATTCCTCCGGACAGCGCGAAGTACCTCGCCGTGCGCGAGGCCATCGCCGCCCCGCTGCGCAACTCCGGTTACGGCTACATCGAGACGCCCGGCTTCGAGAACGTCGAGCTGTTCGCGCGCGGTGTCGGTGAGTCCACCGACATCGTGACCAAGGAGATGTACGCCTTCGAGACCAAGGGCGGCGACAGGCTGGCCCTGCGCCCCGAGGGCACCGCCTCCGTGCTGCGCGCGGCCCTGGAGGCCAACCTGCACAAGGCGGGCAACCTGCCGGTCAAGCTCTGGTACTCGGGTTCGTACTACCGCTACGAGCGCCCCCAGAAGGGCCGCTACAGGCACTTCTCGCAGGTCGGCGCCGAGGCGATCGGCGCCGAGGACCCGGCGCTCGACGCCGAACTGATCATCCTGGCGGACCAGTCGTACCGCTCGCTGGGTCTGCGCAACTTCCGGATCCTCCTCAACTCCCTGGGCGACAAGGAGTGCCGCCCGGTCTACCGGGCCGCGCTGCAGGACTTCCTGCGCGGCCTCGACCTGGACGAGGACACCCTCCGCCGCGCCGAGATCAACCCGCTGCGGGTCCTCGACGACAAGCGGGAGGACGTCCAGAAGCAGCTCGGGGGCGCTCCGCTGCTGCGGGACTACCTGTGCGACGCGTGCAAGGCGTACCACGAGGAGGTGCGCGAGCTGATCACTGCGGCGGGTGTCTCCTTCGAGGACGACGCGAAGCTGGTGCGCGGTCTGGACTACTACACGCGTACGACCTTCGAGTTCGTCCACGACGGTCTGGGCTCCCAGTCCGCGGTGGGCGGCGGCGGCCGCTACGACGGACTGTCGGAGATGATCGGCGGCCCCGCGCTGCCGTCCGTCGGCTGGGCGCTGGGCGTCGACCGCACGGTCCTCGCCCTGGAGGCGGAGGGCGTCGAGCTCGAACTCCCCTCGTCCACCAGCGTGTTCGCGGTGCCGCTCGGGGAGGAGGCCCGGCGGATCCTGTTCGCCAAGGTCACCGAGCTGCGGAAGGTGGGCATCGCGGCGGACTTCGCGTACGGCGGGAAGGGCCTGAAGGGCGCGATGAAGAACGCGAACCGGAGCGGGGCGCGGTACACGGTCGTGGCGGGGGAGCGGGATCTCGCCGAGGGTGTCGTGCAGCTCAAGGACATGGAGTCCGGCGAGCAGACGGCGGTCGGGGTGAACGAGATCGTGGCGGAGCTCGAGGCACGGCTCGGCTGACCACCGGCTGCACGGGCCCCAGGTGCCAACGGCGCCTGGGGCCTTCGTCATCGGCGACCTGCCCGAACGACCGCAGCGGAGGGTTCCCCACGGTCGGCTGTCCGACGCACAGCCACCGGGCTCCTCGTCGACCGGGTCCCGTGGCCTCGGGCAGGAGGGGGCGAAAGGCCGTACGGTCTCGCGGGCCGTCAACCCCGCGGGCGCGGATTCGTCCTGCCGGACGATTTCGACGCCTGAGAGCCACCCCGCACATCCCCTGCCGCGGGCCGGTGCCGGGCACGGACACCTCGCCCGCGTCCCGGCCGCGGCTGCCCCGGACGGTTCCCACCGTGCCGCTCCGGCCCACGCCACCGGGTCCGAGCAGGCCGAATGCCTCGCCCGGCCGGATCCCGAGGTCGATGCCGTCCACCGCGGCCACGTCGCCGCACCGCTTGCTAAGCCTCCGTGGAACCGAACGCTCCGGGCCGATCGCGCGTACCTCCTTATGTCCATCGAACGGTGGACACGCGTGCGCGTGCGGCACAATGACCATGCCCGCAGGCCCAACTCTCAAGTGACGGAATCGGCGTGATGAGCAAGACGCGAGTCAAGAACGTCTCCACCGAGCCGGAAGCTGCCGACACACCACGGACGGTGGGCGGCAGTCGCGCGTTCGGTCTGCTGCTGGTGATCACCGGTGCGGCCGGGCTGCTCGCCGCATGGGTCATCACGATCGACAAGTTCAAGCTGCTGGAGAACCCGAACTTCGTTCCCGGCTGCAGCCTGAACCCGGTCGTCTCCTGCGGCAACATCATGAAGAGCGAGCAGGCCTCCGCCTTCGGGTTCCCCAACCCGATGCTGGGGCTCGTCGCCTACGGCATGGTGATCTGCGTCGGTGTGAGCCTGCTCGCGCGGGCCACCTTCCCGCGCTGGTACTGGCTGACCTTCAACGCCGGCACGCTGTTCGGCGTCGGCTTCTGCACCTGGCTGCAGTTCCAGTCGCTGTACCGGATCAACTCGCTGTGCCTGTGGTGCTCGCTGGCGTGGGTCGCCACGATCCTCATGTTCTGGTACGTGACCTCGTTCAACGTCCGCAACGACTTCCTGCCCGCGCCCCGCTGGCTGAAGAGCTTCTTCGGCGAGTTCACCTGGGTGCTGCCGGTCATGCACATCGGGATCATCGGCATGCTGATCCTGACGCGCTGGTGGGACTTCTGGACCGGCTGACCCCCGCCGGATCCCCGGGGCTTCCCGGCCCCGGCGGGATTGTCAGTGGCGTGACATAGGGTTTTGCGAGTGGAGCCCGACCTGTTTACCGCCGCAGCAGAAGAACGCCAGGAGAAGGACCCGTCCAGCAGCCCCCTGGCGGTGCGGATGCGCCCGCGCACCCTCGACGAGGTCGTGGGTCAGCAGCATCTGCTGAAGCCGGGCTCACCCCTGCGCAGACTGGTCGGGGAAGGCAGTGGAGGCCCGGCCGGACCGTCCTCGGTGATCCTCTGGGGCCCGCCCGGCACCGGCAAGACGACCTTGGCGTACGTGGTCTCCAAGGCCACCAACAAGCGCTTCGTGGAGCTGTCGGCGATCACCGCGGGCGTGAAGGAGGTGCGCGCGGTCATCGACGGCGCCCGCCGCGCCACCGGCGGCTTCGGCAAGGAGACCGTCCTCTTCCTCGACGAGATCCACCGCTTCAGCAAGGCCCAGCAGGACTCCCTGCTCCCGGCCGTCGAGAACCGCTGGGTGACGCTGATCGCCGCGACCACGGAGAACCCGTACTTCTCGGTGATCTCCCCGCTCCTGTCCCGCTCCCTGCTCCTCACCCTCGAACCGCTCACCGACGACGACCTGCGCGGACTGCTGCGCCGGGCGCTCACCGACGAGCGCGGTCTCAAGGAGGCCGTCACCCTCCCCGCCGACACCGAGGAACACCTGCTCCGGATCGCCGGCGGAGACGCCCGCCGCGCGTTGACCGCCCTGGAGGCCGCGGCCGGCGCGGCACTCGACAAGGGCGAGCCGGAGATCGGCCTCCAGACCCTGGAGGAGACCGTCGACCGCGCCGCCGTGAAGTACGACCGCGACGGCGACCAGCACTACGACGTGGCGAGCGCGCTGATCAAGTCCATCCGCGGCTCGGACGTGGACGCCGCGCTGCATTATCTGGCCCGGATGATCGAGGCCGGCGAGGACCCCCGCTTCATCGCCCGGCGCCTGATGATCTCCGCCAGTGAGGACATCGGCCTGACCGATCCCCACGCGCTGCCGACGGCGGTCGCCGCCGCCCAGGCCGTCGCCATGATCGGCTTCCCGGAGGCCGCCCTCACCCTCAGCCACGCGACGATCGCCCTCGCCCTGGCGCCGAAGTCCAACGCCGCGACCATGGCGATCGGCGCCGCCATGGAGGACGTACGCAAGGGCCATGCGGGACCCGTGCCGCTCCACCTGCGGGACGGGCACTACAAGGGCGCGGCCAAGCTCGGGCACGCCCAGGGGTACGTGTACCCGCACGACCTGCCCGAGGGCATCGCCGCCCAGCAGTACGCCCCGGAGGAGCTCAAGGACCGGGAGTACTACACACCCACCCGGCACGGCGCCGAGGCGCGCTACGCGGACGCGGTGGAGTGGACCAGGAAGCACCTCGGTCGAGGACGGCCCTGATCGCCCTGTACGATGGCTCGCAGCGCTGAGTCCCGTGTCCGACTCCGGTCGACATCACCAAACGGGACATCCAGCCGGAGCCCCCGCCTCACCGCGGGGATTCCAGGAGCGTCGCGCACCGTCGAAGGTGTCGCGGGCAGCCCACCACCACCCGGTACCGGGATCGGTCGGTGGGCCACTCGCGTGCTGCACGTATGTGCCCAGACCAGGGAGCGGCTGCCCGGCAGGTCCGCAAGGACCCGCGGGGTTTCCCAGGCTGCGGATGCGACCTCCTTTAACTCTGGTGAGCCGAATCCAGGAAAGAGAAAAAGACAGTGGCGAATCAGTCCCGCCCCAAGGTCAAGAAGTCGCGTGCCCTCGGCATCGCGCTGACCCCGAAGGCCGTCAAGTACTTCGAGGCCCGCCCCTACCCGCCGGGCGAGCACGGCCGCGGCCGCAAGCAGAACTCGGACTACAAGGTCCGTCTGCTCGAGAAGCAGCGTCTGCGCGCGCAGTACGACGTGTCCGAGCGCCAGCTCGTCCGCGCCTACGAGCGTGCCGCCAAGACGCAGGGCAAGACCGGTGAGGCCCTGGTCATCGAGCTCGAGCGCCGTCTCGACGCGCTGGTCCTGCGTTCGGGCATCGCCCGCACGATCTACCAGGCCCGCCAGATGGTCGTCCACGGCCACATCGAGGTCAACGGCCAGAAGGTCGACAAGCCGTCCTTCCGCGTCAAGCCGGACGACGTCGTCATGGTGCGTGAGCGCAGCCGTCAGAAGCCGCTGTTCGAGGTTGCCCGTGAGGGTGGCTTCGCCCCCGACGGCGAGACCCCGCGCTACCTCCAGGTGAACCTCCGCGCCCTGGCCTTCCGCCTGGACCGCGAGCCGAACCGCAAGGAGATCCCGGTGATCTGCGACGAGCAGCTCGTCGTCGAGTACTACGCCCGCTGATTCTTCGGCGGACGCAGCACCACCTTCGCGTCAGCCCGTCGTCTCCCCGCCCTTCGTGGTGGGCGAGCCGGCGGGCTGACGCATGTCCGGGACCGTAATGCGGTACGGAGCGGCCGCCCCGGCGCGATAGGCTCGGGCAACGACTTTCGATGTTCAGGCATGATCCAGGGAGCGGGTGCACACAGTGTCCGGTGGAGAGGTGGCCGGGATCCTGGTGGCCGTCTTCTGGGCGATCCTGGTCTCCTTCCTCGCCGTCGCGCTGGCGAGGCTGGCCCAGACGCTCAAGGCGACCACCAAACTCGTCGCGGACGTGACCGACCAGGCGGTGCCGCTCCTCGCGGACGCCTCGACGGCCGTGCGCTCCGCCCAGACCCAGATCGAGCGGGTCGACGCCATCGCCTCGGACGTCCAGGAGGTCACGTCGAACGCGTCGGCGCTGTCGACCACCGTCGCCTCCACCTTCGGCGGCCCCCTGGTCAAGGTCGCGGCGTTCGGCTACGGCGTGCGCCGGGCGCTCGGCAGCCGCCGCGAGAACGTGCCCCCCAAGACGCCCCGGCGTACCGTGATCGTGGGCCGCCCCGTCCCGTCCGCGCGACGCGAGAAGCGGGACAACCGGAATAAGAGGGACTGACGCAGCGATGTTCCGCCGTACGTTCTGGTTCACCGCGGGCGCTGCCGCCGGTGTGTGGGCCACCACCAAGGTCAACCGCAAGCTCAAGCAGCTGACGCCCGAGAGCCTCGCCGCGCAGGCCGCGAACAAGGCGATCGAGGCGGGCCACAAACTCAGGGACTTCGCACTCGACGTCCGCGACGGCATGGCCCAGCGGGAGGCCGAGCTCGGCGAGGTGCTCGGGATCGACGCGGACCCCGAACTCCCGGGCCCGCGGCGCATCGCCGCCATCGAGAACAGCAACAACCCGAAGTACAGCAAGGACCCGAGGTACGTCGAGAGGTCGACGTACTCGCACAACCGGAATGAGGACCACTGATGGAGTCGGCCGAGATTCGCCGCCGCTGGTTGAGCTTCTACGAGGAGCGCGGTCACACCGTCGTCCCCTCGGCGTCGCTCATCGCGGACGACCCGACTCTGCTCCTGGTTCCCGCGGGCATGGTCCCCTTCAAGCCGTATTTCCTCGGTGAGGTCAAGCCGCCGTGGCCGCGCGCCACCAGCGTGCAGAAGTGCGTGCGCACGCCCGACATCGAAGAGGTCGGCAAGACCACGCGCCACGGCACGTTCTTCCAGATGTGCGGCAACTTCTCCTTCGGCGACTACTTCAAGGAAGGCGCCATCACCTACGCCTGGGAGCTGCTCACCACGCCCCAGGACAAGGGTGGTTACGGGCTCGACCCGGAGCGCCTGTGGATCACGGTCTACCTCGACGACGACGAGGCCGAGACCATCTGGCGCGACAAGATCGGCGTCCCGGCCGAGCGCATCCAGCGCCTCGGCAAGAAGGACAACTACTGGTCCATGGGCGTCCCCGGCCCCTGCGGCCCGTGCTCCGAGATCAACTACGACCGCGGCCCCGAGTTCGGCGTCGAGGGCGGCCCGGCCGTCAACGACGAGCGGTACGTGGAGATCTGGAACCTGGTCTTCATGCAGTACGAGCGCGGCGAGGGCACCTCGAAGGACGACTTCGAGATCCTCGGCGACCTGCCGCAGAAGAACATCGACACCGGCCTCGGCATGGAACGCCTCGCCATGATTCTGCAGGGTGTGCAGAACATGTACGAGATCGACACCTCCATGGCCGTCATCCAGAAGGCCACCGAGCTGACCGGCGTCGAGTACGGTGCCGCCCACGGCTCCGACGTCTCGCTGCGCGTGGTCACCGACCACATGCGTACGTCCGTGATGCTCATCGGTGACGGCGTCACGCCGGGCAACGAGGGCCGTGGTTACGTGCTGCGCCGCATCATGCGCCGCGCCATCCGCAACATGCGTCTGCTCGGCGCCACCGGTCCGGTCGTCAAGGACCTCGTCGACGTCGTGATCGCGATGATGGGCCAGCAGTACCCGGAGCTCATCTCCGACCGTCAGCGCATCGAGACGGTGGCCCTCGCCGAGGAGGCCGCCTTCCTCAAGACGCTGAAGGCCGGCACGAACATCCTCGACACCGCCGTCACGGAGACCAAGGCCTCCGGCGGCCAGGTCCTGCCCGGCGACAAGGCCTTCCTGCTCCACGACACCTGGGGCTTCCCGATCGACCTCACCCTCGAAATGGCCGCCGAACAGGGCCTTTCCGTGGACGAGGACGGCTTCCGCCGCCTGATGAAGGAGCAGCGGGAGCGCGCCAAGGCCGACGCCCAGTCCAAGAAGACCGGCCACGCCGACCTCGGTGCCTACCGCGAGATCGCCGACGCCGCCGGCGAGACCGACTTCATCGGCTACACGCAGACCGAGGGCGAGTCCACGATCGTCGGCATCCTCGTCGACGGTGTCTCCTCGCCCGCCGCCACCGAGGGCGACGAGGTCGAGATCGTCCTGGACCGCACCCCGTTCTACGCCGAGGGCGGTGGCCAGATCGGCGACACCGGCCGCATCAAGGTGGAGAGCGGCGCGATCATCGAGGTCCGCGACTGCCAGAAGCCGGTCCCGGGCGTGTACGTCCACAAGGGCGTCGTCCAGGTCGGCGAAGTCACCGTCGGAGCCAAGGCCCAGGTCTCCATCGACGTCCGCCGTCGCAAGGCCATCGCCCGCGCCCACTCGGCCACGCACCTCACGCACCAGGCCCTGCGCGACGCCCTCGGCCCGACGGCCGCCCAGGCCGGTTCCGAGAACCAGCCCGGCCGCTTCCGCTTCGACTTCGGCTCCCCGTCGGCGGTACCCACGACCGTGATGACCGACGTCGAGCAGCAGATCAACGAGGTGCTCGCCCGCGACCTGGACGTCCAGGCCGAGGTCATGAGCATCGACGAGGCCAAGAAGCAGGGCGCCATCGCCGAGTTCGGCGAGAAGTACGGCGAGCGCGTGCGGGTCGTCACCATCGGCGACTTCTCCAAGGAGCTGTGCGGCGGTACGCACGTCCACAACACCGCTCAGCTGGGCCTGGTGAAGCTGCTCGGCGAATCCTCCATCGGCTCCGGTGTGCGCCGTATCGAAGCCCTGGTCGGCGTCGACGCGTACAACTTCCTCGCCCGGGAGCACACGGTCGTCGCCCAGATCCAGGAGCTGGTCAAGGGCCGTCCGGAGGAGCTGCCGGAGAAGGTCTCCGCCATGCTCGGCAAGCTGAAGGACGCCGAGAAGGAGATCGAGAGGTTCCGCGCGGAGAAGGTGCTCCAGGCCGCCGCCGGTCTCGTCGACTCCGCCAAGGACGTCCGCGGAATCGCGCTGGTCACCGGCCAGGTCCCGGACGGCACGACCGCCGACGACCTGCGCAGGCTGGTCCTCGACGTGCGCGGCCGCATCCAGGGCGGACGGCCCGCCGTGGTCGCCCTGTTCACCACGGTGGGCGGGAAGCCGCTGACGGTCATCGCCACCAACGAGGCCGCCCGTGAGCGCGGTCTCAAGGCCGGCGACCTGGTCCGTGCGGCCGCCAAGACCCTTGGCGGCGGCGGTGGCGGCAAGCCGGACGTAGCCCAGGGCGGCGGCCAGAACCCCGCCGCCATCGGGGAGGCCATCGACGCCGTCGAGCGCCTGGTCACCGAGACCGCCAAGTAAGAGACGGTAGTGGGTATGCGCAGAGGACGTCGGCTCGCGGTCGACGTCGGGGACGCCCGCATCGGGGTCGCCTCGTGCGACCCCGACGGGATCCTCGCGACGCCGGTGGAGACGGTCCCGGGGCGTGACGTTCCGGCCGCTCATCGCCGGTTGAAGCAACTCGTCGAGGAGTACGAACCGATCGAGGTCGTCCTCGGGCTCCCTCGCTCCCTCAAGGGGGGCGAGGGCCCGGCCGCGGTCAAGGTCCGCGCCTTCGCCCAGGAGCTCGCCCGCGTGATCGCACCGGTCCCGGTGCGGCTCATGGACGAGAGGATGACCACAGTGACGGCCAGTCAGGGACTGCGCGCCTCGGGCGTGAAGTCCAAGAAGGGCAGGTCCGTCATCGATCAGGCGGCCGCTGTGATCATTCTTCAGCAGGCGTTGGAATCCGAACGGGTGTCAGGTAAAGCTCCCGGTGAGGGCGTCGAAGTGGTCATCTGATCGCGATACGGTAACGTTCCGCGCGATGCGGCGGTGTTCGAACAGTCGCCGCACAGCAGAAGAGGCGGAACGGAGGCGGTGCCACAAGCGCCGTACGACCGCCGCCTCGCGGCTCTAGGGGATCGATGACTGAGTATGGCCGGGGCCCAGGCTCCGAACCGTGGCATCCGGAGGACCCGTTGTACGGGGACGGCGGATGGGGAGGACAGGAGCCCCACGCGGCCCAGTCCGCCTACGGCGGCCAGCCGCAGCACTATCCGCAGCAGCCGCAGCAGCAGTACGGCGACTGGGGCAACGGCCAGCAGGCCGGGTACGACCAGGGCGGGCAGCAGTACGAGCAGCAGTACGCGGACCAGGGGCAGCAGTACCCCCAGCAGAACGCGGCCCAGCAGCAGTACCAGCAGCACGCCGCCCAGGGGCAGCAGCACAACCCCCAGAATCACCAGCAGCACGACCCTCAAGGTCAGCAGCAGCACAACCCCCAAGGTCAGCAGCAGTATGCCGACCAGACTCATCAGCAGTACGGCAACGGCGGCTGGGAGACCGGGGCGCACCCCCAGGTCCCGTATGCCGCCGATCCGGCCGACCCGTACGGGGGGCAGCCCGCCGCGTACAGCGGTGAGCAGCCCGACTTCTACGGCACGCCCGACGCCTACCCGCCCCCGGAGCCGCCCGGTCGGCGCCGCGCCGAGCCCAAGCCCGAGCCCGAGCCGGAGACCGACTGGGACCCGGGCCCCGATGAGGGAGAACACGCCTTCTTCGCGGGCGGCGGCGACGATGACGACGACCTCGACGACGAGGCCAAGGGCCGCGGCGGACGAGGTGACCGCCGTGGCCGTGGCGATGGCAAGGCAAAGAAGCGCCGCAACGGATGCGCCTGCCTGGTGGTCGTGCTGGTGTTCGGCGGTGGCCTCGGCGGTGTCGGGTACTACGGCTGGCAGTTCTACCAAAATCGTTTCGGCGCGGCACCCGACTACGCGGGGGACGGGACGGGCGAGCAGGTGACCGTCGTCATCCCGAAGGGTGCCTTCGGGTCGGTGATCGGCCAGAAGCTGGAGGAGGCCGGGGTCGTCAAGAGCGCCGGGGCCTTCGTCTCCGCTCAGGCGACGAATCCCGACGGGGACAAGATCCAGCCGGGCGCGTACACGCTCAAGAAGGAAATGTCCGCGAAGAGCGCCGTCGAGCTCATGCTCAGCCCCAAGAGCAAGAACAACCTGACGGTCTACGAGGGCCAGCGCAACGCGCGGGTCTACACCGCGATCGACACGCGTCTCGGAGTCAAAAAGGGAACCACCAAGGGCGTCGCCGAGAAGGAATGGTCGACCCTCGGGCTCCCGGACTGGGCGAACACCGACAAGGACATCAAGGACCCGCTGGAGGGATTCCTCTACCCGTCCACCTATCCGGTCTCCAAGGGCATGAAGCCCAAGGACGTCCTGAAGGAAATGGTCAACCTGGCCAAGGACAAGTACGCCGCACTGGGCATCCAGGCGAAGGCCAAGGACCTGAACCTGAAGAATCCGCTCCAGGTCCTGACGGTCGCGAGCCTCGTCCAGTCCGAAGGAAACTCCAAGAACGACTTCGAAAAGGTCGCGCGGGTCGTCTACAACCGTCTGAAGCCGGACAACACCGAGACCTACGGCCTCCTCGACTTCGACTCCACGGTGAATTACCTGCGCGGCGAATCCAAGCTCGCCACCGGTTCGGTCAACGACCTGCGGAAGATCAACGACCCGTACAACACCTACAAGATCAAGGGTCTGCCGCCCGGACCGATCAGCAACCCCGGTGATGTGGCGATCAACGCGGCCCTCAATCCGGCCAAGGGCAACTGGTACTACTTCGTTTCGATCAGCGCGGACAAGACGCTTTTCGCCGAGACCAACGAAGAGCAGAACCGCAATCGCGAGAAGTACCTCGAAGAGCAGAAGAACGGACAATGACGGGCACCGACAGCAAGCGCCGAGCCGCCGTACTCGGGTCCCCCATCGCCCACTCCCTCTCCCCGGTGCTGCACCGCGCCGCGTACGCCGAGTTGAGGCTGAGCGACTGGTCGTACGACCGGTTCGACGTGGACGAGGAGGCGCTGCCCGCCTTCTTCGGGAAGCTCGGGCCCGAGTGGGCGGGGCTGTCGCTGACCATGCCGCTGAAGCGGGCCGTCATCCCGCTGCTCGACGAGATCACCGAGACCGCCGCGTCGGTGGAGGCCGTGAACACCGTGGTGTGCACGCGGGACGGGCGGCGCGTCGGCGACAACACCGACATCCCGGGGATGGTTGCGGCCCTGCGTGAGCGGGGCATCGAGCAGGTCGACTCCGCCGCGATCCTCGGCGCGGGCGCCACCGCCTCGTCCGCGCTGGCCGCGCTCGCCCGGATCTGCACCGGTGAGGTCGTCGCGTACGTCCGCAGCGAGGCGCGCGCCGCCGAGATGCGGCAGTGGGGCGAACGGCTCGACGTCGAGGTGCGTACCGAGGACTGGGCGCAGGCGGCCGAGGCACTGCGGGCCCCGCTGGTCGTCGCCACCACCCCGGCCGGTGCGACGGACGCGCTGGCCGCCGCCGTTCCGGAGCGGCCCGCCACGCTGTTCGACGTGCTGTACGACCCCTGGCCCACCGACCTGGCCGCGCGCTGGTCCGCGTACGGCGGCGCCGTCGTCAGCGGGCTGGACCTCCTGGTCCACCAGGCGGTGCTCCAGGTCGAGCAGATGACGGGGCGCTCGCCGGCTCCGCTGGACGCCATGCGGCGGGCGGGGGAGCACGCGCTGGCGGCCCGGTAGCCGGTCCGTCAGCCTGCGCGGCGGCTGCGGCGGCTTGGGCAGGTATTTGGCCACCGCGCCTTCTCGAACGACAGCGTCCGCGCGAAGCTGAAGACGGCGACTCCCTCGCTCGACGTGCTCGGCGCGATGGGACAGAAGTCCGGGGCAGAAGACCGGGCCGCTGCGGCACGTACGTCCGTATCCGGGAGGCGATGGGGCGCGGCGGCCCGGACGGAGTGAGCCGGCCGTCCGTCGCAGCGTCCGCCAGATGGACCTGGGGCCGGTTCTCGCCACCGGACGTGGGAGGATCGGACCTGGCGGGCCAGGGCCGCGCACCCGGTCGCGCCGTCGCCGTACGCGAGGACGCGCGTACGCAGGGCAGTACCAGGGCGCGAGTATGAGGAGCACCGTTGAGCAGGTTGCGCTGGCTGACCGCGGGGGAGTCCCACGGTCCCGCACTTGTCGCGACGCTGGAGGGCCTTCCCGCCGGCGTGCCTATCACCACGGACATGGTGGCGGACCACCTGGCCCGGCGGCGCCTGGGCTACGGGCGCGGTGCCCGCATGAAGTTCGAGCGCGACGAGGTCACCTTCCTGGGCGGCGTCCGTCACGGTCTCACCCTCGGCTCGCCGGTCGCGATCATGGTCGGCAACACCGAGTGGCCCAAGTGGGAACAGGTCATGGCGGCCGACCCGGTGGATCCGGCCATCCTCGCCGACCTCGCGCGCAACGCGCCGCTGACCCGGCCCCGGCCCGGTCACGCCGACCTCGCCGGCATGCAGAAGTACGGCTTCGACGAGGCCCGCCCGATCCTGGAGCGCGCCTCCGCCCGCGAGACCGCGGCCCGTGTCGCGCTCGGCGCGGTGGCCCGGTCGTACCTGAAGGAGACGGCCGGGATCGAGATCGTCTCGCACGTGGTCGAGCTGGCCGCCGCCAAGGCCCCGTACGGCGTCTACCCGACCCCCGCCGACGTCGAGAAGCTCGACGCCGACCCGGTGCGCTGCCTCGACGCCGACGCGTCGAAGGCGATGGTCGCGGAGATCGACCAGGCCCACAAGGACGGCGACACCCTCGGCGGTGTGGTCGAGGTCCTCGCGTACGACGTACCGGTGGGCCTCGGCTCGCACGTGCACTGGGACCGGCGTCTGGACGCCCGGCTCGCGGCCGCGCTCATGGGCATCCAGGCGATCAAGGGCGTCGAGGTCGGCGACGGCTTCGAGCTGGCCCGGGTGCCGGGCTCCAAGGCGCACGACGAGATCGTGCAGACCGCCGACGGCGTCAGGCGTACCACCGGCCGCTCCGGCGGCACCGAGGGCGGGCTGACCACCGGTGAGCTGCTGCGGGTGCGCGCCGCGATGAAGCCGATCGCGACCGTGCCGCGCGCGCTGGCCACCATCGACGTGGCCACCGGCGAGGCCACCAAGGCCCACCACCAGCGCTCCGACGTGTGCGCGGTCCCGGCCGCCGGCATCGTCGCCGAAGCCATGGTGGCGCTGGTCCTGGCCGACGCGGTGGCCGAGAAGTTCGGCGGCGACAGCGTCCCGGAGACCCGGCGCAACGTCCGCTCGTACCTCGACAACCTGGTCGTGCGGTGACCGTTCCGCGCGTCGTCCTCGTCGGCCCCATGGGCGTCGGCAAGTCCACGGTGGGCGCGCTCGTCGCCGAGCGGCTCGGCTGCGCCTACCGGGACACGGACGACGACATCGTGACCGCCGAGGGCCGCACCATCGCCGACATCTTCGTCGACGAGGGCGAGCCGGTCTTCCGTGCCATCGAGAAGCGGGCGGTGCACACGGCGCTCGCCGAGCACGACGGCGTACTGGCGCTCGGCGGCGGCGCGATCCTCGACGCGGACACCCGCGCGCTGCTCGCCGGGCACCGTGTCGTCTACCTCTCGATGGAGGTCGACGAGGCCGTCAAGCGCACCGGCCTCAACGCGGCCCGGCCGCTGCTCGCCGTCAACCCGCGCCGGCAGTGGCGGGAGCTGATGGAGGCGCGCCGCCACCTGTACACCGAAGTCGCCCGCGCGGTGGTCGCCACCGACGGCCGCGGCCCCGAAGAGGTCGCCCAAGCCGTCCTCGACGCACTGGAGTTGAAGGAAGCATGAGCGAGGCAGTCACCCGGATCCACGTCGGCGGTACCGCGGGGACGGACCCGTACGAGGTGCTGGTCGGCCGACAGCTCCTGGGCGAACTCGCCGGTCTGATCGGGGACAGGGTCAAGCGCGTCGCCGTCGTCCACCCCGAGGCGCTCGCCGAGACCGGTGAGGCGCTGCGGGCCGACCTGGCCGAGCAGGGGTACGAGGCCGTCGCCATCCAGGTGCCGAACGCGGAGGAGGCCAAGACCGTCGAGGTCGCCGCCTACTGCTGGAAGGCGCTCGGCCAGTCCGGGTTCACGCGCACCGACGTGATCGTCGGCGTGGGCGGCGGCGCCACCACCGACCTCGCCGGATTCGTCGCCGCCACCTGGCTGCGCGGCGTGCGCTGGATCGCCGTCCCCACCACCGTCCTCGGCATGGTCGACGCGGCCGTCGGCGGCAAGACCGGTATCAACACCGCCGAGGGCAAGAACCTCGTCGGCGCGTTCCACCCGCCCGCGGGCGTCCTGTGCGACCTCGCGGCGCTGGACTCGCTGCCGGTCAACGACTACGTCTCCGGGCTCGCCGAGATCATCAAGGCCGGCTTCATCGCCGACCCGGCGATCCTGGAGCTCATCGAGGCCGACCCGCAAGCGGCCCGCACTCCCGCGGGACCGCACACCGCCGAGCTGATCGAGCGCTCCATCAAGGTCAAGGCCGAGGTCGTCTCCGGCGACCTCAAGGAGTCGGGCCTGCGCGAGATCCTCAACTACGGCCACACCCTCGCGCACGCCATCGAGAAGAACGAGCGCTACAAGTGGCGGCACGGCGCGGCCGTCTCCGTAGGCATGCACTTCGCCGCCGAACTCGGCCGTCTGGCAGGCCGGTTGGACGACGCGACGGCGGACCGGCACCGCACGGTCCTGGAATCGGTCGGGCTGCCGCTGCACTACCGCTACGACCAGTGGCCCAAGCTGCTCGAGACCATGAAGGTCGACAAGAAGTCACGCGGCGACCTGCTCCGCTTCATCGTCCTCGACGGGCTCGCCAAGCCCACCGTCCTCGAGGGCCCGGACCCGGCCGTCCTGCTCGCCGCGTACGGCGAAGTGGGGGAGTAACTCCCGCTCGGGCCCGGCCCGCCCGATGTGCCTCTGCCGACGGGCACTTCGGCCCTTCCCCGGCCGTTCACACAACGGCGGTCGGGGACGGTACCGTTCGGTGGCGAGCGGGGGTTCGAGCCCCGCTGCCAGCGTCAATTGCCTGTACGAGACGGAGTGGCACCGGATGCAGCACGCAGTGGGAGGTCCGCTGCCGCCGCCCCACCACGCGGGGCACCAACCGGCGACCGGTTGGTTGTCGGCCGCACATCACCCGGGCGCGCACCCGGGTCCCGCGCCGGCGCCCCCGCCAGGTCCGGCACCGGCGCCCCCGCCCGGTTTCGCGGGCGCGCCGGTGCCTCCGGGGCCGCCGCACACGCAGGTCCCGCAGCATCACGCGCCCCCGCAGCACGTCCCCGTGCCGCCCGCGCCGGACACCACGGGCCATGTGCAGCTACCGCCCGGCGGCCCGGTCCCCATGCCGAGCACCCCGCCCGCCGTGGGTCCGGCCGACGCCACGTCCACCACACTCGCCGTGCTGCTCATCGGCCCCGCGGGCGCCGGAAAGACGAGCGTCGCCAAGTACTGGGCGGACCACCGCCGGGTCCCCACCGCGCACATCAGCCTCGACGACGTACGCGAATGGGTGCGCTCGGGCTTCGCCGACCCGCAGTCCGGGTGGAACGACCATTCGGAGGCGCAGTATCGTCTCGCCCGCCGCACCTGCGGCTTCGCGGCCCGCAACTTCCTGGCCAACGGCATCTCGTGCATCCTCGACGACGCGGTGTTCCCGGACCGCCCGGTCGTCGGCCTCGGTGGCTGGAAGCGACATGTCGGTCCGGGGCTGCTGCCCGTGGTGCTCCTCCCGGGCCTCGAGATAGTCCTGGAGCGCAACGCCGAGCGCTCCGGAAACCGCCGTCTCACCGACGAAGAGGTCGCCCGTATCCACGGCCGGATGGCCGGCTGGTACGGATCCGGGCTGCCGATCATCGACAATTCCCAGCTCGACGTACCGGCGACGGCCCGTGTCCTCGACGAGGTGCTGGCCCGCTCCATCGCGAGCCCGCCGCAGTGGTGAGGCACCGCTGAGCGGGCGTCGGTGACGACGCCCGCAGGCGGCCGGCCCCGGCCGCCGCACCCGGACGGAGGTCCCCGCCGCCCGTCCGGACCCGTTGGACCGGCGGTATCCGGTCGGCGCTCGTAGGCTCGGGTCATGTCAGAGGTGTACGCGGCCCGCCGGGAGCGGCTACGGGAACGGTGTACGGCGGGTGGCAGCGCGGCGGCGTTGATCTCCCGTCCCGCCAATGTCCGCTATCTCGCGGGCGCCGCGCCGCAGGGCGCCGTACTGCTGCTGGGCAAGGGCGAGGACCTGCTGCTGTGCACGGGTCCGCCCGGCGACCAGCCCGCCCAGGGCCGGCTCGACGAGGCGCTGCGGGTGCAGCTGCTGGAGCGGCCCGGCGGTGATCCGGCGGTCGCGGCGGCGGACTGCGCCGGTGCGCAGGGCGCCGAGTCGCTGGCGGTCGAGGAGCACCACCTCACCGTCGCCCGGCACCGGGCCATCAGATCGGTGGCGCCCCGGCTGCGCCTTGCCGATGTCGGGGGCGCGGTCGAGCAGCTGCGCGTGGTGAAGGACGAGGAGGAGATCTCCTTCCTGCGGATCGGCGCGGAGATCGCCGACCAGGCCCTCGGTGAACTGCTCGAATCGATCCTCGTCGGCCGCACCGAGCGCCATCTCGCTCTCGAACTGGAACGCCGGCTCGTGGACCACGGGGCCGACGGGCCCGCCTTCCCGACCTCCGTCGCCACCGGCCCGAACTCCGGCCGGCGCGGTCACCGGCCCACCGACCGGCGGGTGGAGGAGGGCGACTTCCTCTCCGTCTGCCTCGGCGCGACGTACCACGGCTACCGCTGTGAGATCGGCCGGACCTTCGTCATCGGCACCTCGCCCGCCGAATGGCAGATCGAGCTGTACGACCTGGTCTTCGCCGCCCAGCGGGCCGGACGTGAGGCGCTGGCACCCGGCGCCGCCTACCGTGATGTGGACCGCGCGGCCCGCCAGGCGCTGGAGTCCACGGGCCATGCGGAAGGCCTTCCGCCGCTGACCGGACACGGTGTGGGGCTCGAAATCGACGAGGACCCGCAGCTGGCCCCCGCGGCCATGGGTAAACTGGACGCTTGCGTGCCGGTCACCGTCGAACCGGGGGTCCACCTCCCGGGCCGGGGCGGTGTCAGGATCGATGACACGCTCGTCGTACGCCCCGAGGCGGACGGCGGACCCGAGCTACTCACCATCACGACCAAGGAACTGCTCGCGCTCTAGCCCTCGAGCTACGCGCGTGTCCCGGGGTCGTCCACGTCAGTCCAGGAGATTCCGCAACCGTGGCTTCCACGAACGACCTCAAGAACGGCCTGGTGCTCAAGCTCGACGGAGGCCAGCTCTGGTCCGTCGTCGAGTTCCAGCACGTCAAGCCCGGCAAGGGCCCGGCCTTCGTGCGCACCAAGCTGAAGAACGTGCTCTCCGGCAAGGTCGTCGACAAGACGTTCAACGCCGGCGTCAAGGTCGAGACGGCCACGATCGACAAGCGCGACATGCAGTTCTCGTACATGGACGGCGAGTACTTCGTCTTCATGGACATGGACACGTACGACCAGCTGATGGTCGACCGCAAGTCCGTCGGCGACGCCGCCAACTTCCTGATCGAGGGCTTCACGGCCACCGTCGCGCAGCACGAGGGCGAGGTGCTCTTCGTCGAGCTGCCGGCCGCCGTCGAGCTCGTCATCCAGGAGACCGAGCCGGGCGTCCAGGGCGACCGCTCCACCGGCGGCACCAAGCCCGCCACGCTGGAGACCGGTCACCAGATCCAGGTCCCGCTCTTCATCACCACCGGTGAGAAGATCAAGGTCGACACCCGCACGAGCGACTACCTCGGCCGGGTGAACAGCTAACCGTGGCTGCCCGCAACACGGCCCGCAAGCGCGCCTTCCAGATCCTCTTCGAGGGCGACCAGCGCGGCGTGGACGTCCTGACGGTCCTGGCGGACTGGATCCGGCACTCCCGGACCGACACCAGGCAGCCGCCGGTGAGCGAGTACACGATGCAGCTGGTCGAGGGTTACGCCAAAAAGGTGAACCGGATCGACGAGCTCATCTCGCAGTACGCCGTCGGCTGGACGCTCGACCGCATGCCGGTCGTCGACCGCAACATTCTGCGTCTCGGCACCTACGAGCTGCTCTGGGTCGACGAGACGCCGGACGCCGTGGTGCTCGACGAGGCGGTCCAGCTCGCCAAGGAGTTCTCCACGGACGACTCCCCGGCCTTCGTGAACGGCCTGCTGGGCCGTCTGAAGGAGCTGAAGCCGTCGCTTCGCCGCGAGGAGGCGTAGCGCATCACCGCGCAGGACGGCAGGACCGGGTCGGACCCGGGAACGGTCGCCGTCCGTTCAAGCCGCACGGAGGGGCCCGCAGCAGACGCTGCGGGCCCCTCCGGCGGTTACGGCGCCGCCGACGGGCCTTGGCGGCCTGTCGTTGGCGTGCCGTGCCGCTGTCGCGGGAGGAGCCGTGCATGACGCGCTGCAGGGCGTAGATGCCCACCGAGCACGACCTGCGCGAGTTCCTGGACGCGATCCTGGACGGGCCCTCACTGCCGCTGCTGCTGCCGGTGAGGGCCTGCTCCTGCGGGCTGCGGCTGGCCCCCCCGGGGGACTTGAGGGGCGTCGTTTTGGCCTTTCCGAGCTCCGGGACTTGTAGGGGCGCAGTGCGCTGCCGAGAGCCCGGGGAGCTATGAGCGGGCCGACGGCTGCCACGGGTTTCCGGAGGCCGGGAGTGAGCCGTCGGCCGTTGTCGGGACCCTGGGGGCGGGAGTGGTCCCCTCGGCCGTTCCGGGTCCCGGGGGCCGGGGGATCCCTTCGGCCGCTTCAGTCTCCGGGGGCGGGAGTAGGCCCCCTCGGCCGCATCGGGTCCCCGGCGGCATGAGAGTGACCCCTCGACCGCTACGGGCCCCCGGCGGCGAGAGTGGCCCCTCGGCAGGCCACAGGTGCCCGCGGCTCGGAGAGCGCGCCGTACGCCCCGCAGCCGTACGAAAAACCGCCGGGGTGGCCGGAAACCTCTCGGTTCCGGCCACCCCGGCGGCACGTTTCTGCAGCGTCCTGCCCGTCAGCCCTCTTCGTGGGAGACGGCGCGGCGCGCGTCCGCGTCCAGGACGCCCCAGCTGATCAGCTGCTCGGTGAGGACCGAGGGCGACTGGTCGTAAATGACGGCGAGTGTGCGCAGGTCGTCCTGGCGGATCGACAGCACCTTGCCGTTGTAGTCGCCGCGCTGGGACTGGATCGTCGCGGCGTACCGCTGGAGGGGGCCCGCCTTCTCGGCCGGGACGTGGGCCAGGCGCTCCAAGTCCAGGACCAGCTTCGGCGGCGGCTCGGCGGCCCCGCCCGGTGTGGTGCCCGGCAGCAGCTCCTGCACCGGAACCCCGTAGAAATCCGCCAGCTCGGCAAGACGCTGTACGGTGACGGCGCGGTCGCCGCGCTCGTACGAACCGACCACGACCGCCTTCCAGCGTCCCTGGGACTTCTCCTCGACACCGTGGAGGGAAAGGCCCTGCTGGGTGCGGATCGCCCGGAGCTTGGCCCCGAGCTGTTTGGCGTATTCGCTGGACATATAGCTCCCCGGACGCTGGAACATGTGCGGCTCCGCCGCGTGGCTGGTAACTCACTGTGAGGTTACGCAGCGTTACTCTTCCCCGTCAAGCCGAATGGTCCGGACCGACCCCTCCGTGGTAGACGACGTGCAGTGACGCCATTGGAGTGACCCGCGGCGCCAGGGGGGTGATCAGGCCCCTTGCGGGGGCTGGTAGCGTTGGTGGCGCAATTCCGACGTCCTTTAATGATCCGTCCCGTGAGGCGGAGAAGGAGGTCCGTTTCATATGGACACCCAGCAGTACGAGTCCGATGCGCGGCCCGTTCTCGAAGGCTCCGACATCGCGCGGGTACTGACCCGCATCGCCCACGAGATCGTCGAGCGCGCCAAGGGCGCCGACGACGTGGTGCTCCTCGGCATTCCGACCCGAGGCGTCTTCCTCGCCCAGCGGCTCGCCGCCAAGCTCGAGGAGATCACCGACCGCAAAGTGCCGGTCGGCTCGCTCGACATCACCATGTACCGCGACGACCTGCGCATGCATCCGCCGCGTGCGCTGGCCCGCACGGACATCCCCGGTGACGGCATCGACGGCCGCCTGGTCGTCCTCGTCGACGACGTCCTCTTCTCCGGCCGCACCATCCGCGCCGCCCTCGACGCGCTGAACGACATCGGCCGCCCGCGCGCCGTACAGCTCGCGGTCCTCGTCGACCGCGGTCACCGCGAACTGCCCATCCGCGCCGACTACGTCGGCAAGAACCTCCCCACGTCGTTGCGGGAGACGGTCAAGGTCCTGCTCGCCGAGGAGGACGGTCGCGACACCGTGCTGCTCGGTGCGAAGCGGACCTCCTCGGGCGCGCAGCAGTAGCACTCGGCCGTACGCCCCTGAGTGCGCCCCTGCGCGCACGCATGCCCGAATCCTCCCGAACTGAACTGCCTTACGGAGCCTGACAGATGCAGCGTCATCTCATCTCGGCCGCCGACCTCACCCGCGACGACGCCGTCCATCTCCTCGACACCGCCGAGGAGATGGCCCGGGTGGCGGACCGGCCGATCAAGAAACTGCCGACCCTGCGCGGCCGCACCGTCGTCAACCTCTTCTTCGAGGACTCCACCCGCACCCGGATCTCCTTCGAGGCCGCCGAGAAGCGCCTCTCCGCGGACGTCATCAACTTCACCGCCAAGGGATCCAGCGTCTCCAAGGGCGAGTCGCTCAAGGACACCGCCCAGACCCTGGAGGCGATGGGCGTCGACGCCGTCGTCATCCGGCACGGCGCTTCCGGAGCCCCGTACCGGCTCGCCACCTCCGGCTGGATCGACGCGGTCGTCATCAACGCCGGCGACGGCACCCATCAGCACCCCACGCAGGCCCTGCTCGACGCCTTCACCATGCGCCGCCGGCTCGTCGGCCGGGACGCCGGGCTCGGCCGGGACCTGGCCGGCAAGCGCATCACGCTCGTCGGTGACATCCTGCACAGCCGCGTCGCCCGCTCGAACGTGGACCTGCTGCACACCCTCGGCGCCGAGGTCACCCTGGTCGCCCCGCCCACCCTGCTGCCGGTCGGCATCGAGTCCTGGCCCTGCGAGGTCGCGTACGACCTCGACAGCACGCTGCCCAAGTCCGACGCGGTGATGATGCTCCGCGTCCAGCGCGAGCGGATGAACGCCGCGTTCTTCCCGACCGAGCGCGAGTACTCCCGGCGCTACGGCCTCAACGGCGACCGCATGGCGAAGATGCCCGAGCACGCCATCGTGATGCACCCCGGTCCCATGGTCCGCGGCATGGAGATCACCGCCGAGGTCGCCGACTCCGACCGCTGCACCGCGATCGAACAGGTCACCAACGGCGTCTCGATCCGGATGGCCGTTCTGTATCTGCTCCTTGGCGGCAACGAACCCGCCGTCAGCCACACCCGTATCGAGGAGAAGTAAGACAGATGAGCAAGATCCTGATCCGTGGTGCGAAGGTACTCGGCGGCGAGCCGCAGGACGTCCTGATCGACGGCGACACGATCGCCGAGGTGGGCACGGGGCTCAGCGCGGAAGGCGCCGAGGTCGTCGACGCCGCCGGCAAGGTGCTCCTGCCGGGGCTCGTCGACCTGCACACCCATCTGCGCGAGCCCGGCCGCGAGGACTCCGAGACCGTGCTGACCGGTACGCGGGCCGCCGCGAGCGGCGGCTACACGGCCGTGTTCGCCATGGCCAACACCTTCCCGGTCGCCGACACCGCCGGTGTCGTCGAGCAGGTCTACCGGCTCGGCCAGGAGCACGGCTACTGCGACGTGCAGCCCATCGGCGCCGTCACCGTCGGCCTCGAGGGCAAGAAGCTCGCCGAGCTCGGCGCCATGCACGAGTCCGCGGCCGGCGTCACCGTCTTCTCGGACGACGGCAAGTGCGTCGACGACGCCGTGATCATGCGCCGCGCGCTGGAGTACGTGAAGGCCTTCGGCGGAGTCGTCGCCCAGCACGCGCAGGAGCCCCGGCTGACCGAGGGCGCCCAGATGAACGAGGGCGTCGTCTCCGCAGAGCTTGGACTCGGCGGCTGGCCCGCGGTGGCCGAGGAATCGATCATCGCCCGGGACGTCCTGCTCGCCGAGCACGTCGGCTCCCGCGTCCACATCTGCCACCTGTCGACCGCCGGCTCGGTCGAGATCGTGCGCTGGGCCAAGTCCCGCGGCATCGACGTCACCGCCGAGGTCACCCCGCACCACCTGCTCCTCACCGACGAGCTGGTGCGGTCGTACAACCCGGTCTACAAGGTCAACCCGCCGCTGCGCACCGAGCGCGACGTCATGGCCCTGCGCGAGGCGCTCGCCGACGGCACGATCGACATCGTCGCCACCGACCATGCCCCGCACCCGCACGAGGACAAGGACTGCGAGTGGGCCGCCGCCGCCATGGGCATGGTGGGCCTGGAGACCGCGCTGTCCGTCGTGCAGCAGACCATGGTCGAGACCGGGCTGCTCGACTGGGCCGGCGTCGCCGACCGCATGTCCGTGAAGCCCGCGCGGATCGGCCGCGCCACCGGCCACGGCCGCCCCGTCTCGGCAGGTGAGCCCGCCAACCTCACGCTCGTCGACACGGCATACCGTGGGGCGGTGGACCCCGCGGGCTTCGCCTCGCGCAGCCGCAACACCCCGTACGAGGGCCGTGAGCTGCCGGGCCGTGTCACGCACACCTGGCTGCGGGGCAAGGCCACGCTCGTCGACGGGAAGCTCGCGTGACATCACTGCATCAGACGTACCTTGCCGCCGGACAGAAGTCGGCGGAGGTGACCGACTGGTCCGCCCGCATCGGCTGGCTCGTGGGCCTCGCCCTGTTCATCGCGCTCGTCTACTGGCTGATGCGCGAGGGCTGGAAGTGGCGCGGCACCCTTCAGAGCGACCTGCCCGAGCTGCCCGCCCGCCCGTCTCCCACCACCACCCTCAACGGAGGCGGCAAGCCGCCGCCGGCTGGAATGCCGGACGAGCCGGACCGGGTGAAACTGACGATGAGCGGCCGCTACCACGGCTCCACCACCGCCGGGCAGTGGCTGGACCGCATCGTCGCGCACGGCCTGGGCACCCGTAGCCGGGTCGAGCTCACGCTGACGGACGCGGGACTGGACGTCGTACGCCCCGGTGCGGCCGACTTCTTCGTCCCGGCCGCACAGCTGCGTGAGGCCCGGCTCGACAAGGGCATCGCGGGCAAGGTCCTCACCGAGGGCGGTCTGCTCGTCGTCACCTGGGCACACGGCGACAAGCTGATCGACTCCGGCTTCCGCTCCGACGTCTCGGCCGAGCACAACGAGTGGGCCTACACCCTGAACAACATGATCAACAACACGGAAGGCGCACGATGACGACCTCCACCAGGGGAGCTGCCAAGGTTCCCGCCGTACTCGTCCTGGAGGACGGCCGGACGTTCCGCGGCCGCGCCTACGGGGCCGTGGGGGTGACCTTCGGCGAGGCCGTGTTCTCCACCGGGATGACCGGCTACCAGGAGACCCTCACCGACCCGTCGTACCACCGCCAGGTCGTCGTGATGACCGCCCCGCACGTCGGCAACACCGGCGTCAACGACGAGGACCCCGAGTCGAAGCGGATCTGGGTCTCCGGCTACGTCGTACGCGACCCCGCGCGCGTGCCCTCCAACTGGCGCTCCCGGCGCTCGCTGGACGAGGAGCTGCGCCACCAGGGTGTCGTCGGCATCAGCGGCATCGACACCCGTGCGCTCACCCGCCACCTGCGCGAGAGCGGCGCCATGCGCGTCGGCATCTTCTCCGGCAGCGCGCTGCCGGACGAGGGCACGATGCTCGCCGAGGTGCGCCAGGCGCCCGAGATGAAGGGCGCGAACCTCGCCGCCGAGGTCGCCACCAAGGAGACGTACGTCGTCCCCGCGATCGGCGCGAAGCGCTTCACCGTCGCCGCCGTCGACCTGGGCATCAAGGGCATGACCCCGCACCGCATGGCCGAGCGCGGCATCGAGGTGCACGTCCTGCCCGCGACGGCCACGGCCGAGGACGTGTACGCCGTGAACCCCGACGGCGTGTTCTTCTCCAACGGCCCCGGCGACCCGGCGACCGCAGACGGCCCGGTGGCCGTCATGCGGGAAGTGCTCGCCCGTAAGACCCCCCTCTTCGGCATCTGCTTCGGCAACCAGATCCTGGGCCGCGCGCTCGGCTTCGGCACCTACAAGCTGAAGTACGGCCACCGCGGGATCAACCAGCCGGTGCAGGACCGTACGACCGGCAAGGTCGAGGTCACCGCGCACAACCACGGCTTCGCCGTCGACGCCCCGCTCGACCAGGTGTCCGACACCCCCTACGGCCGCGCCGAGGTCTCCCACGTCTGCCTCAATGACAACGTGGTGGAGGGCCTCCAGCTGCTCGACCAGCCGGCCTTCAGCGTCCAGTACCACCCCGAAGCGGCAGCGGGCCCGCACGACGCCGCCTACCTGTTCGACCGCTTCGTATCCCTGATGGAGGGCCAGCGTGCCTAAGCGCACCGATATCCAGTCCGTCCTGGTCATCGGCTCCGGCCCGATCGTCATCGGCCAGGCCGCCGAGTTCGACTACTCCGGCACCCAGGCGTGCCGCATCCTGCGCGCCGAGGGCCTCAGGGTCATCCTGGTCAACTCCAACCCGGCGACGATCATGACCGACCCGGAGATCGCCGACGCCACCTACGTCGAGCCGATCACCCCGGAGTTCGTCGAGAAGATCATCGCCAAGGAGCGGCCGGACGCGCTGCTGCCCACCCTCGGTGGTCAGACGGCCCTGAACACCGCCATCTCCATGCACGAGCAGGGTGTGCTGGAGAAGTACGGTGTCGAGCTGATCGGCGCCAACGTCGAGGCGATCAACAAGGGCGAGGACCGCGACCTGTTCAAGGGCGTCGTCGAGGCCGTCCGCGCGAAGATCGGGCACGGCGAATCCGCCCGCTCGGTCATCTGCCACTCCATGGACGACGTGCTCGAGGGCGTCGAGACCCTCGGCGGTTACCCCGTCGTCGTCCGTCCCTCCTTCACCATGGGCGGCGCCGGCTCCGGCTTCGCGCACGACGAGGAGGAGCTGCGCCGCATCGCGGGTCAGGGCCTGACGCTCTCCCCGACCACCGAGGTGCTCCTGGAGGAGTCCATCCTCGGCTGGAAGGAGTACGAGCTGGAGCTGATGCGCGACAAGAACGACAACGTCGTGGTCGTCTGCTCCATCGAGAACTTCGACCCGATGGGCGTGCACACCGGTGACTCGATCACCGTCGCGCCCTCGATGACGCTGACCGACCGCGAGTACCAGCGCCTGCGCGACATCGGTATCGCGATCATCCGTGAGGTCGGTGTCGACACCGGCGGCTGCAACATCCAGTTCGCGGTGAACCCCGACGACGGCCGGATCATCGTCATCGAGATGAACCCGCGCGTGTCCCGGTCGTCCGCGCTCGCCTCCAAGGCGACCGGCTTCCCGATCGCGAAGATCGCCGCGAAGCTCGCCGTCGGCTACACGCTCGACGAGATCCCCAACGACATCACCGAGAAGACCCCGGCCTCCTTCGAGCCGACGCTCGACTACGTGGTCGTGAAGGCCCCGCGCTTCGCCTTCGAGAAGTTCCCGAGCGCCGACTCGACCCTCACCACCACCATGAAGTCGGTCGGCGAGGCCATGGCGATCGGCCGGAACTTCACCGAGGCGCTGCAGAAGGCGCTGCGGTCCCTGGAGAAGAAGGGCTCGCAGTTCACGTTCGTCGGCGAGCCGGGCGACAAGGCCCTCCTCCTGGAGGAGGCCGTCCGTCCCACCGACGGGCGCATCAACTCGGTCATGCAGGCCATCCGCGCGGGCGCGACGCCCGAGGAGGTCTTCGAGGCGACGAAGATCGACCCCTGGTTCGTCGACCAGCTCTTCCTGATCAAGGAACTCGCGGACGAGCTGGCCGCCGCCGACAAGCTGGACCCGGAGCTGCTCGCCGAGGCCAAGCGGCACGGCTTCTCCGACGTCCAGATCGCCGAGATCCGCGGGCTGCGCGAGGACGTCGTGCGCGAGGTGCGGCACGCGCTGGGCGTGCGCCCGGTGTACAAGACGGTCGACACCTGCGCCGCCGAGTTCGCGGCGAAGACGCCGTACTTCTACTCCTCCTACGACGAGGAGAGCGAGGTCGCGCCCCGCGAGAAGCCCGCGGTCATCATCCTGGGCTCCGGTCCCAACCGCATCGGCCAGGGCATCGAGTTCGACTACTCCTGCGTCCACGCCTCCTTCGCGCTGAGCGAGGCGGGCTACGAGACCGTGATGGTCAACTGCAACCCGGAGACCGTCTCCACGGACTACGACACCTCCGACCGCCTGTACTTCGAGCCGCTGACGCTCGAGGACGTGCTGGAGATCGTCCACGCGGAGACGCTGGCGGGCCCGGTCGCGGGCGTGATCGTGCAGCTCGGCGGACAGACGCCGCTGGGTCTGTCGCAGGCGCTCAAGGACAACGGCGTACCGGTCGTGGGCACGCCCCCGGAGGCGATCCACGCCGCCGAGGACCGCGGCGCCTTCGGCCAGGTCCTCGCGGAAGCGGGCCTGCCCGCCCCGAAGCACGGCACCGCGACCACCTTCGCGGGCGCCAAGGCCATCGCCGACGAGATCGGCTACCCGGTCCTCGTCCGGCCGTCGTACGTCCTCGGCGGCCGCGGCATGGAGATCGTGTACGACGAGACGCGCCTGGAGTCGTACATCGCCGAGTCCACCGAGATCAGCCCCTCCCGGCCGGTCCTGGTCGACCGTTTCCTCGACGACGCGATCGAGATCGACGTCGACGCCCTCTACGACGGCGAGGAGCTGTACCTCGGCGGCGTCATGGAGCACATCGAGGAGGCCGGCATCCACTCCGGCGACTCGGCGTGCGCCCTGCCGCCGATCACGCTCGGCGGCTTCGACATCAAGCGCCTGCGCGCCTCGACCGAGGCCATCGCCAAGGGCGTCGGCGTCCGCGGACTGATCAACATCCAGTTCGCCATGGCCGGGGACATCCTGTACGTCCTCGAAGCCAACCCGCGCGCCTCCCGCACCGTCCCCTTCACCTCGAAGGCGACCGCGGTGCCGCTCGCCAAGGCCGCCGCCCGGATCTCGCTCGGCGCGACCATCGCCGAACTGCGGGCCGAGAGGCTGCTGCCCGCGAACGGCGACGGGGGCACGCTCCCGCTCGACGCGCCGATCTCCGTGAAGGAGGCGGTCATGCCGTGGTCGCGGTTCCGCGACATCCACGGACGCGGCGTCGACACGGTCCTCGGCCCGGAGATGCGCTCCACCGGCGAGGTCATGGGCATCGACTCCGTCTTCGGCACGGCGTACGCCAAGTCGCAGGCGGGCGCGTACGGACCGCTGCCCACCAAGGGCCGCGCCTTCATCTCCGTCGCCAACCGCGACAAGCGCTCGATGATCTTCCCGGCGCGCGAGCTGGTGGCCCACGGCTTCGAGCTGCTCGCCACGTCCGGCACGGCCGAGGTGCTCAAGCGCAACGGCATCAACGCCACCGTCGTCCGCAAGCAGAGCGAGGGCGAGGGCCCGGGCGGCGAGAAGACCATCGTCCAGCTCATCCACGACGGCCAGGTCGACCTCATCGTCAACACGCCCTACGGCACCGGAGGCCGCCTCGACGGCTACGAGATCCGTACGGCGGCGGTGGCCCGGTCCGTTCCCTGCCTGACGACGGTCCAGGCGCTCGCCGCCGCCGTCCAGGGCATCGACGCGCTCACCCACGGAGACGTGGGCGTGCGCTCGCTCCAGGAACACGCCGAGCATCTGACCGCGGCCCGCGACTAGCAGCCCTGAGGGGGACATCGGAAACGGTGTCCCCCTCTTCGTGAGGCTCAACAGGCTTCAAGAGGACACTGAGACATGTACAAGCTTTTCTTCCGGCTGGTGTTCAAGCGGATGGACCCGGAGCAGGCGCACTACCTGGCCTTCCGGTGGATCCGCCTCGCCGCCCGTATCCCCGTGCTGCGCACGTTCGTCGCCGCCGCGCTCGCACCCCGCTTCAAGGAGCTGCGTACCGAGGCGTTCGGGCTGCGCATGCACGGCCCGTTCGGGCTCGCGGCCGGCTTCGACAAGAACGCCGTCGCCGTCGACGGGATGTCGATGCTCGGCTTCGACCACGTGGAGATCGGCACGGTCACGGGGGAGCCGCAGCCGGGCAACCCCAAAAAGCGGCTGTTCCGCCTTGTGCCGGACCGGGCGCTGATCAACCGCATGGGCTTCAACAACGAGGGCTCGGCGGCCGTGGCGGCCCGCCTGGCCGCTCGTGAGGCGGTCTTCAGGACGGTCGTGGGCGTCAACATCGGCAAGACCAAGGTCGTACCGGAGGAGGAGGCCGCCGACGACTACGTGAAGTCGACCGAGCGGCTCGCCCGGCACGCCGACTACCTGGTCGTGAACGTCTCCTCGCCGAACACCCCCGGTCTGCGCAACCTCCAGGCCACCGAGGCGCTGCGCCCCCTGCTGAGCGCCGTCCGCGAGGCCGCCGACCGCACCGTGACGGAGCGCCGCGTCCCGCTGCTGGTGAAGATCGCGCCGGACCTCGCCGACGACGACATCGACGCGGTCGCCGACCTCGCCGTGGAGCTGGGCCTGGACGGGATCATCGCCACGAACACCACCATCGCGCGCGAGGGGCTCGGCCTGAAGTCCGAACCCACCCTCGTCAAGGAGACCGGCGGCCTGTCCGGCGCGCCGCTGAAGGCACGCTCCCTGGAGGTCCTGAGCCGCCTCTACGCGCGCGTGGGCGACCGGATCACCCTGGTGGGCGTGGGCGGCATCGAGAACGCCGAGGACGCCTGGCAGCGCATCCTGGCCGGCGCCACGCTGGTCCAGGGCTACAGCGCCTTCATTTACGAGGGCCCCTTCTGGGGCCGCGCCATCCACAAGGGGCTCGCCGCACGTCTGCGGACGAGCCCGTACGCCACCCTTGCCGACGCGGTCGGCGCCGACGTGAGGAAGTCCGCATGAGTCTGGAACCCTTCGGCGCGCGCCTGAGCCGGGCCATGGACGACCGAGGCCCCCTGTGCGTCGGTATCGACCCGCACGCCTCCCTGCTGGCCGACTGGGGCCTGAGCGACGACGTGGCGGGCCTGGAGCGGTTCAGCCGCACCGTCGTCGAGGCGCTGGGCGAGCACGTCGCGGTCTTCAAGCCGCAGAGCGCGTTCTTCGAGCGCTTCGGGTCCCGGGGTGTCGCCGTCCTGGAGAAGACGGTCGCGGAGGCGCGGGCGGCCGGTGCCCTGGTCGTGATGGACGCCAAGCGCGGCGACATCGGCTCGACGATGGCCGCGTACGCGGAAGCCTTCCTCCGGAAGGACTCCCCGCTGTTCTCGGACGCGCTGACCGTGTCGCCGTATCTGGGCTACGGATCGCTGCGGCCGGCCGTGGAGCTGGCGCGCGAGAGCGGGGCCGGACTGTTCGTGCTGGCGCTGACCTCCAACCCGGAGGGCGGCGAGGTGCAGCACGCGGTGCGTACGGACGGCCGTGACGTCGCGGCGACCATGCTGGCGCACCTGGCGGCCGAGAACGCGGGGGAGGAGCCCCTGGGGTCCTTCGGGGCGGTCGTCGGCGCCACGCTGGGCGACCTGTCCTCGTACGACCTGGACATCAACGGACCGCTCCTCGCGCCCGGCATCGGCGCCCAGGGGGCCGCACCGGCCGATCTCCCCGGGGTCTTCGGGGCGGCGGTGCGCAATGTCGTGCCGAACGTCAGCCGGGGTGTTCTGCGTCACGGTCCCGATGTCCGCGCCCTGCGGACGGCCGCGGACCGTTTCGCGGAGGAGATCAGGGCCGCCGTGGCCGCCGTCTGAGTCCTCCGACGAGTGCCTCGGGAGCGGCCCGAGTCCGAATACATCCTCAAATCCGGGGCAGTATGTCGGAAATGTCTGGCTCGACGGAGGCTGACCAGGACTTTTCCGCTGTTCTCGCTGACTCCGGCGGACTTGCCCGCTAGTCTCCGTCGAGAGCGAAGGGGCAAGCGTGTTGCTCGTAGCTCACCAGGTGAGGGGCGATTAGGTTCCTCACCGGTCCGTATCCGACAGTTCGACATCCGAGGTGACGTAGGCGTGGCTCTTCCGCCCCTTACCCCTGAACAGCGCGCAGCCGCGCTCGAAAAGGCCGCCGCGGCTCGCCGGGAGCGGGCCGAGGTCAAAAATCGACTCAAGCACTCCGGCGCCTCCCTTCACGAGGTCATCAAGCAGGGTCAGGAGAACGACGTCATCGGCAAGATGAAGGTCTCCGCTCTCCTCGAGTCCCTGCCGGGCGTGGGCAAGGTCCGCGCCAAGCAGATCATGGAGCGACTCGGGATCTCCGAGAGCCGTCGCGTACGCGGCCTCGGTTCGAACCAGATCGCCTCCCTGGAGCGTGAGTTCGGCAGCACCGCCGGCTGAGTCCTGGGCACTCCGGGATTGCTGGAATAATCGCTGCATGGCAGTAACACCCCGGGGGACGTCCCCCGTACCCCCGGACGCACGTCCGCGGCTGACCGTGCTCTCCGGCCCCTCCGGGGTCGGCAAGAGCACGGTCGTCGCCCATATGCGCAAGGAACACCCCGAGGTCTGGCTCTCGGTGTCGGCGACGACCCGCAAGCCGCGCCCCGGTGAGAAGCACGGAGTCCACTACTTCTTCGTCTCCGACGACGAGATGGACAAGCTGATCGCCAACGGCGAGCTGCTCGAGTGGGCCGAGTTCGCCGGCAACCGCTACGGGACGCCGCGCCAGGCCGTGCTGGAGCGGCTGGAGCGGGGTGAGCCGGTCCTCCTGGAGATCGACCTCCAGGGCGCCCGGCAGGTCCGCGAGTCCATGCCCGAGGCCCTGCTGGTGTTCCTGGCCCCTCCCTCCTGGGAGGAGCTGGTACGCAGGCTCACCGGACGGGGCACCGAGCCGCCCGAGGTGATCGAGCGCCGCCTGGACGCGGCCAAGGTCGAACTGGCGGCGGAGCCCGAGTTCGATGTGACCCTTGTCAACACCTCCGTCGAGGACGTAGCGCGCGAGCTGCTAGCCTTGGTGGACGTTGTGTGATCGTTTTTTCGATCTCATCCCATCTTTCGGAAGGTAGAGCGTGTCCTCTTCCATCACCGCGCCCGAGGGCATCATCAACCCCCCGATCGACGAGCTCCTCGAGGCCACTGACTCGAAGTACAGCCTCGTGATCTACGCGGCCAAGCGGGCCCGTCAGATCAACGCGTACTACTCGCAGCTCGGTGAGGGCCTCCTCGAGTACGTCGGTCCCCTCGTCGACACCCACGTCCACGAGAAGCCGCTCTCGATCGCCCTGCGCGAGATCAACGCCGGTCTGCTGACCTCCGAGCCCGTCGAGGGCCCGGCGCAGTAGGCGTTCGTTCGCTCATTGTTCGCTCATCTCAGGCCCGGCAGCCGACTGTCGGGCCTGTGGTGTGCCGGGGGCGCGGTGGGTCGCCCCTCGCGATGTTGCAGCATGGAGCCGTAGATTTCACGAGTGTGGGGAGACCCGGTGGACAAGCCGAAGGTCGTGCTGGGAGTCAGTGGCGGCATCGCCGCCTACAAGGCCTGTGAGCTGCTGCGGAGGCTGACGGAGTCGGGACACGACGTCCGCGTCGTGCCCACCGGCTCGGCGCTGCACTTCGTCGGCGCCGCCACCTGGTCCGCGCTCTCCGGCAACCCGGTCTCCACCGAGGTCTGGGACGACGTCCACGAGGTGCCGCACGTCCGCATCGGCCAGCACGCCGACCTGGTCGTCGTCGCCCCCGCCACCGCCGACATGCTCGCCAAGGCGGCCCACGGCCTCGCCGACGACCTGCTCACGAACACGCTGCTGACCGCACGCTGTCCGGTCGTCTTCGCACCCGCCATGCACACCGAGATGTGGGAACACCCGGCCACCCAGGAGAACGTCGCGACGCTGCGCCGCCGCGGCGCCCTCGTCATCGAGCCCGCGGTGGGCCGGCTGACCGGCGTCGACACCGGCAAGGGCCGCCTGCCCGACCCCACGGAGATCTTCGAGGTCTGCCGCCGGGTGCTCGCGCGCGGCGCCGCACGGCCGGACCTCGCCGGCCGGCACGTGGTCGTCAGCGCCGGCGGTACGCGCGAGCCGCTCGACCCGGTCCGCTTCCTCGGCAACCGCTCCTCCGGCAAGCAGGGGTACGCCCTCGCCCGCACCGCCGCCGCGCGCGGCGCCCGGGTCACCCTGGTCGCCGCGAACACCGGGCTGCCCGACCTGGCGGGTGTCGACGTCGTCCAGGTCGGGACGGCCGTGCAACTGCGCGAGGCGGTGCTGAAGGCGGCCTCGGACGCCGACGCCGTGGTGATGGCGGCGGCCGTGGCGGACTTCCGTCCGGCGACGTACGCGACCGGAAAGATCAAGAAGAAGGACGGCCAGGAGCCGGAAGCGATCGTTCTGGTCCGTAATCCGGACATTCTCGCGGAGATCTCGGCCGACCGGCCGCGCCCCGGTCAGGTGGTCGTCGGCTTCGCCGCCGAGACGGACGACGTCCTGGCCAACGGCCGTACGAAGCTGGCACGCAAGGGCTGCGACCTCCTCGTGGTGAACGAGGTGGGGGAGCGCAGGACGTTCGGCTCGGAGGAGAACGAGGCCGTGGTGCTCGGCGCGGACGGAAGCGAGATCCCGGTGCCGTACGGGCCCAAGGAGGCCTTGGCCGAGACCGTGTGGGATCTGGTCGTGCCCCGGCTCGGGTGACGGTCCCATTCGCCCAAAGGGCCGTCTCGAATCGCTCGAAAGCGGGTGTGGTGAGGCTGGCGGAGACCCCGTGGCATTGGGCAGAATGCCCGTGCCGCAGGTCACAGCGCTCCCGAGAGGCGAGACAGGGGGGCGGATGGCCGAGTGCGACCGATAAACTGTTCTCGGACGACGCCGGGCGCAGCCTCCGTCCCGTCCGCCAATGATCAGCCAGCAGCCGCTGCAACCCCAGGGAGCGTTGTGTCCCGTCGCCTGTTCACCTCGGAGTCCGTGACCGAGGGCCACCCCGACAAGATCGCTGACCAGATCAGCGACACCATTCTTGATGCGCTTCTGCGTGAGGACCCGACATCCCGGGTCGCCGTGGAGACGTTGATCACGACCGGCCTGGTGCACGTGGCCGGCGAGGTCACCACCAAGGCGTACGCACCGATCGCCCAGCTGGTCCGCGACAAGATCCTGGAGATCGGCTACGACTCGTCGAAGAAGGGCTTCGACGGAGCTTCCTGCGGCGTGTCGGTGTCGATCGGCTCGCAGTCCCCGGACATCGCGCAGGGTGTCGACACGGCGTACGAGAACCGGGTCGAGGGCGACGAGGACGAGCTGGACCGGCAGGGCGCGGGCGACCAGGGCCTGATGTTCGGCTACGCGACGGACGAGACGCCGACGCTGATGCCGCTGCCGATCCACCTCGCGCACCGTCTGTCGCACCGCCTGTCCGAGGTCCGCAAGAACGGCACGATCCCGTACCTGCGTCCCGACGGAAAGACCCAGGTCACCATCGAGTACGACGGCGACAAGGCGGTCCGTCTGGACACCGTGGTCGTCTCCTCGCAGCACGCCTCGGACATCGACCTGGACTCGCTCCTCGCCCCCGACATCCGCGAGTTCGTGGTGGAGCCGGAGCTGAAGGCGCTCCTCGACGACGGCATCAAGCTGGAGACCGAGGGCTACCGCCTCCTGGTCAACCCCACCGGCCGCTTCGAGATCGGCGGCCCGATGGGTGACGCCGGTCTCACCGGCCGCAAGATCATCATCGACACGTACGGCGGCATGGCCCGCCACGGCGGCGGTGCCTTCTCCGGCAAGGACCCGTCCAAGGTCGACCGCTCCGCCGCGTACGCGATGCGCTGGGTCGCGAAGAACGTGGTCGCCGCGGGTCTGGCGTCCCGCTGCGAGGTCCAGGTGGCGTACGCGATCGGCAAGGCCGAGCCGGTGGGCCTGTTCGTCGAGACCTTCGGCACCGCCAAGGTCGAGGCCGACAAGATCGAGCAGGCCATCGCGACGGTCTTCGACCTGCGCCCGGCCGCGATCATCCGCGACCTCGACCTGCTCCGCCCGATCTACTCCCAGACGGCGGCGTACGGCCACTTCGGCCGCGAGCTCCCCGACTTCACGTGGGAGCGGACGGACCGGGTGGACGCGCTGCGGACGGCTGTGGGGCTGTAACGGCCTGACGTTCTGTTTCGGAGCCCGGCATTCCCTCGGGGTGCCGGGCTCCGCCGTGTCGAGCGCCGGGTGCCGCGGCGGCCCGGATCGGGTACGCAAATGGCTGGCGGACCAAAGTGGCGTCTTCGTACGCTGGTGATCTCCCGGTGCGGAGGCCTCGGATACTTCGGTGGAGCGTGCTTCGGCGTGCTGTGAAACTTGGGACGAGCCGTGGCCGGATCGATCTCGGGAGGCCGACGACGCGGCCCGGTGCGACGGGTGCGGGTACTTCTGGGGTGTCTCCCTCGCAGGTTCGAATCCTGCTGCCGGTCCTGGACCGGTATGGCCGAGCGGTCCATGGCGGAAGCGCCCTTCGGGCGTGCGTGATCCGCAGCCGGACTGATCTCGGGCGCGCGTCGGTGTCAGTGGGGTTTGGTAAGAATGCTGGTGTGAGCAGCGAGAACGGGCAGGGGGGCGGCGGTGGCGAAGAGGCGCCGCCGGAGCAGCTTGCGTTGATCCGTGAGGCCGTGCGGAAGGCCAAGGTGCCCAAGGCCAAGCCGCGGACGTGGCGGGGAGCCGCGCTGGCCAAGGAGTTGCCCGTCGCGCGTGTGCTGGTCGACAAGGGCGTACTTCATCTTGATCGGTACTTCGACTATGCCGTGCCCGAGGAACTGGCTGCCGTCGCTCAGCCGGGAGTGCGCGTCCGTGTGCGGTTCGGAGCCGGCGGGCGCACCGTGCGGGACGGCAGGCGGGAGGGCGGCTCACTGATCGACGGCTTCCTCGTCGAGCGGGTCGCCGAGTCCGACTACGGCGGGCCGCTGGCCGCGCTCGCGCAGGTCGTGTCCCCCGAGCCCGTGCTCGGCCCTGAGCTGCTCGGGCTCGCCCGGGCCGTCGCCGACCGGTACGCCGGGAGCCTCGCCGATGTGCTCCAGCTGGCCGTTCCGCCCAGGCACGGGCGGGCCGAGGCCGGCAAGACGGCCGAGCCGCTGCCGGCTCCTCCCGCGCCCGAACCCGGCTCCTGGCGGCGGTACGCGCGCGGGGCGGAGTTTGTGAAGTCCCTCGCCGCCGGGGGTTCGCCCCGGGCCGTGTGGACCGCGTTGCCGGGGCCCGACTGGGCCGAGGAGATCGCCCGGGCCGTGCAGGCCACGCTCGCCTCGGGGCGCGGCGCGCTCGTCGTCGTGCCGGCCGGACGGCCCGCCGCGCGCGTCGACGCGGCGCTCCGCGCGCTGATGGGTGAGGGGCGGCATGCACTGCTGACCGCCGACGCGGGGCAGGAGCGGCGCTACCGGGAGTGGCTGGCCGTGCGGCGGGGGGCCGTGCAGGCGGTGGTCGGGACGCGGGCCGCGATGTTCGCGCCCGTGCGGAATCTCGGGCTCGTTGTCGTGTGGGACGACGGGGATGCTTCCCACAGCGACGACAACGCGCCGTTTCCCCATGTGCGGGAGGTGCTGGAGCTTCGGGCGACCCGGGACAAGTGCGGGTTTCTGCTGGGGAGCTGGAGCTGCACGGTGGAGGCCGCGCAGCTTGTCGAGAGCGGGTGGGCGGCACCGCTCGTGGCCGAGCGGGAACAGGTACGGGCGGCTGCTCCTCTCGTGCGCACCGTGGGGGACGGGGATCTCGCGCGGGACGAGGCGGCCCGGGCCGCGCGGCTGCCGACCCTCGCCTGGCAGGCCGTGCGGGAGGGGCTGCGCCACGGACCCGTGCTGGTGCAGGTGCCCCGGCGGGGTTACGTGCCCCGGATGGCCTGCGCGCAGTGCCGGGCGCCCGCGCGGTGCCGGCACTGCGCGGGGCCGCTGGAGGCGCACGACGCCGGGGCGCTGCGGTGCGGTTGGTGCGGACGGGAGGACGCGGCTTGGCACTGTCCGGAGTGCGGTGGGTTCCGGTTGCGGGCGCAGGTCGTGGGGGCGCGGCGGACCGCCGAGGAGCTGGGTCGTGCGTTCCCGGCCGTGCCGGTGCGCACCTCCGGGCGTGAGCAGGTGCTCGACACCGTCTCGGGGGCGCCCGCGCTCGTGGTGAGTACGCCGGGGGCCGAGCCGGTCGCCGAGGGCGGGTACGCGGCTGCCCTGCTCCTCGACGGGTGGGCCATGCTCGGCCGGCCGGATCTGCGGGCCGGGGAGGAGGCGCTGCGGAGGTGGATCGGGGCGGCCGCGCTCGTCCGGGGGCAGGCGGCCGGCGGGACCGTGGTCGTGGTCGCCGAGCCGACGTTGCGGCCTGTGCAGGCGCTGGTGCGCTGGGATCCCGTCGGACACGCGGTGCGCGAACTCGCCGAGCGGGCCGAGCTGGGGTTTCCACCGGTGTCGCGGATGGCCGCCGTGTCGGGGACGGCCGAGGCGGTCGCGGGGTTTCTGAGCGGGGTCGAACTACCCTCGGACGCCGAGGTGTTGGGGCCGGTGCCGTTGCCGGTCACGGAGGCCGGACGGCCTCGGCGCGTGGGCGGGCCGCCGCCGGGGGAGCGGTGGGAGCGAGCGCTCGTCCGGGTGCCGCCGGGGAGCGGGGCCGCGCTGGCCGGCGCGTTGAAGACCGCGCAGGCGGCTCGGATGGCGCGTGGGGGCGGGGGGAACGGGAGCGAGGCCCCGGTGCGGATTCGGATCGATCCGCCGGACATCGGGTGACGTGAGTGACTCGGGTTGCTCGCCGTGGCTCGGGTGGCTCGGGCGTGGGGGGACGTACGTGCGGCGGTGCGGTGGTGCGAGCGTGTGCCCGGGCGGGTCCCGGCATACGGCTGCCTCCCGGTCGTACACCGGGAGGCAGACAAGGGGAGGGGGCCGTCGGGTGTCGGCCGTCGTGCGTTCCGCGTGTGCTGGTCAGCCGTTGCGCGGGCCCGGGAAGGCCGTCGGCCTGGCCTCGTCGCGGAGCGTGGGGCTGCCCGCCGTCGGCTGGGTCGGCATGGAGCGGGCCGCGGGGACCGTCGGCACCGTGGGGATGCCGGTGTTGACGCTCACCGTACGAGCGGCCGTCGGCTCGGTCGCGCGCTCGGCGTCCGCGGCTGCCTGGGCGGCGGCGCGCCGCGCGCCGTAACGGCGGTGCACCGCCTGCTTGGTGACTCCGAGCGCGGAGCCCACCGCGTCCCACGAGAAGCCCAGGGAGCGGTCGAAGTCCACGGCGGCCGTGACCAGGGTCTCGACACTGTCGCGCAGTTCCTGGGCGAGGCGGACGGTCGGAGCGGGAGCGCGTCCGTAGACGACGAAGCCCGTGGACGGGCCGGAGCGGCGTGGGCGGTAGACGTTGCCCAACTGGGCGGTGAGCGTGCGCAGTGCGTCCACCTGCCGGCGGACCCGCTCGATGTCCCGCACCAGCAAGTGCAGGCTGGCCCGAGCCTGGGCGTCGTGGGTTGCGTGGTCGGCCATGAACAAGCCTCTCGAACCGGCGTTGAAAAGGATCGGGCCGCGATTGCGGCCCGTTGTGGTCAACTCTCTCTTGACCAACGCGCTTCGGGGATTGTGGTCACGGTGCGGGGGCGTATGAGCATGTACACAGGGCGCGCGCACGCCCGTACGCCCCGGCCCCGATGACTCGCCGGGGTATCTCCAAAGAGGCGTCAGGGGAGTTGTCAGGGACGGCGTCGAGGGGCGTACGGCTCCGTTCCACAGCCATACGCCCCCTCAAACTCCTGCTCCCATAGACTGGTGCGCTGCCCCGCACGGCTTTGCGCAGCCGGATCGCGCGGGGCTGACAGAACTCCCGCCCGAGAGGCCGACATCCACCCATGAAGCTCGTCTTTGCAGGTACTCCCGAGGTCGCCGTTCCCGCCCTGGACGCTCTGATCGCCTCCGGGCGGCATGAGGTGGCCGCCGTCGTGACGCGGCCCGACGCCCCGGCCGGGCGGGGACGGCGGCTGGTCGCGAGTCCCGTTGCCCAGCGGGCGGAGGAGGCCGGGATCGAGGTGCTCAAGCCGGTCAAGCCGCGGGACGAGGAGTTCCTGGCGCGGCTGCGGGAGATCGCGCCGGACTGCTGTCCCGTCGTCGCCTACGGCGCGCTGCTGCCGCGGGTCGCCCTCGACATTCCGGCGCACGGCTGGGTCAATCTGCACTTCTCGCTGCTGCCCGCCTGGCGCGGTGCCGCTCCCGTGCAGCACTCCATCATGGCCGGGGACGAGATCACCGGAGCGTCCACCTTCCTCATCGAGGAGGGACTCGACTCCGGGCCCGTCTTCGGCACCGTCACCGAGGAGATCCGGCCCACCGACACCAGCGGCGACCTGCTCACACGGCTCGCCTTCGCCGGTTCCGGGCTGCTCGTCGCGACCATGGACGGTGTCGAGGAGGGCAAGCTGAAGGCCGTGCCGCAGCCCGCCGACGGCATCACTCTCGCGCCGAAGATCACCGTCGAGAACGCGCACGTCGACTGGTCTACGCCGGCGCTGCGGGTCGACCGGGTGGTGCGCGGGTGCACGCCCGCGCCCGGTGCCTGGACCGTGTTCCGCGGCGAGCGGCTCAAGCTCATCCAGGTCGTCCCGGTGCCCGAGCGGACCGATCTCGCCCCGGGCGCGCTGTCCGTCGGCAAGAACAACGTGTACGTCGGCACCGGTTCGTACGCCGTCGAGCTGCTGTGGGTGCAGGCCCAGGGCAAGAAGCCGATGCGGGCCGCCGACTGGGCACGCGGCGTACGCATCACGGACGGCGAGCCCCTCGGCGCGTGACCCGCGCTCCCGCGCCGCGGGGGCGCGGCCGCTGGGCTACGACGCGCGTCCGACGGGGGCACCGGGCGCCGGCTACCGGCTACCGGTCACCGGGGCGCCGGCTACGAGGGCGCCCGTCCTTGGCCACCGGGGCATCGGGCACGGGCTGTGGGGGCACCTGTCCCTGGCCGCCGGGGCATCGGCCACCGGCTGCGGGGGCCTCTGCCCCCGGCCGCGAGCGACCGGGGCACCGGCTGTGGGGGCGCCTGTCCCTGGCCACCGGGGCATCGGCCACCGGCCACGGGCCACCAGGAAGCGGCTCCCGTCCGGTGGGGCAGCCGCGGTATGCCCAGCCGTCCCTTGCGGGACCGGTAGCGCGTGGCTCCGCCAGGCGGCCCCGTCGACGCACGCCCCGCCTCGGGTCGGCCCCCGAGCCAATGGCACCGCCGAGCCGGGCCGTGTGCCCGCGGAGGTGTGATCGCCGAGTTGGGTGGCGCGGCTTACGGACGTACGACCGCTGAGCCGGGTCGTGTGCCGGTGGGGGTGTGATCGCCGAGTTGGGCGGCGCGCTCACGGACGTATGACCGCTGAGCCGGGTCGTGTGCCCGCGGATGTAGGCCGCCGAGCCCGGGTCGTGTGCCTGCGAAGACGTGACCGCCGAGCTGGGCGGCGCGCTCACGGACGTATGGCGTGTGCCTGCGCAGACGTGACCGTCCAGCTGGGCCCCGTGGCTCACGGACGTGTGACCGTCCAGGTGGGCCCCGCGTCCGCGGACGGATCGTCGCCCGGGGCGGCTGCGCCCCGTAGCCCCCACGACGTAGGCTGAAAGGCGCACTTCTCCCCAGATCCGGAGCACCTTTTTCGTGAGCGAGCAGTCCCGTCAGCCCCGTAAGCCGGGCAAGCCCCACCGTCGTCCCCAGAAGGACCCCGTCCGCTTCCTCGCCTTCGAGGCGCTGAGGGCGGTGGACGAGCGGGACGCGTACGCGAACCTCGTCCTGCCGCCGCTGCTGCGGAAGGCGCGCCAGAAGGGCGACTTCGACGGGCGGGACGCGGCGCTCGCGACCGAGCTGGTGTACGGGACGCTGCGCCGGCAGGGGACGTACGACGCGGTGATCGCGGCCTGTGTCGACCGGCCGCTGCGCGAGGTCGATCCGCCGGTGCTCGATGTACTGAGCCTCGGTGTGCATCAGCTGCTCGGCACCCGGATTCCCACCCACGCCGCGGTGTCCGCCTCCGTCGAGCTCGCCCGCGTGGTGCTCGGCGACGGGCGCGCCAAGTTCGTCAACGCCGTACTGCGCAAGGTCGCCCAGCACGACCTCGACGGCTGGCTGGAGCAGATCGCGCCGCCGTACGACGACGACGCCGAGGACCATCTCGCCGTCGTGCACTCGCATCCGCGGTGGGTCGTCTCCGCGCTGTGGGACGCGCTGGGCGGCGGGCGCGCCGGGATCGAGGACCTGCTGGAGGCCGACAACGAGCGGCCCGAGGTGACCCTCGTCGCCCGCCCGGGGCGCTCCACCGCCGGTGAACTCCTCGGCGTACTCGGCGAGGAGTCCGCGCTGCCGGGCCGCTGGTCGCCCTACGCCGTCCGCCTCACGGAGGGCGGCGAGCCCGGTGCCATCGACGCCGTGCGGGAAGGCCGTGCCGGCGTACAGGACGAGGGCAGCCAACTCGTCGCGCTGGCGCTCGCCAACGCCCCCCTCGACGGGCCCGACCAGGCCTGGCTGGACGGCTGCGCCGGGCCCGGCGGCAAGGCGGCCATGCTCGCCGGTCTCGCCGCCGAGCGCGGTGCCGTGCTGCTCGCCTCCGAGAAGCAGCCGCACCGGGCCGGGCTGGTGGCGAAGGCCCTCGCCGGGAACCCGGGGCCGTATCAGGTGATCGCGGCCGACGGCATCCGTCCGCCGTGGCGGCCCGGCACCTTCGACCGGGTGCTGATGGACGTGCCCTGCACGGGGCTCGGCGCCCTGCGCCGTCGGCCCGAGGCCCGCTGGCGGCGGCGGCCCGAGGACCTGGACGGCTTCGCGCCGCTGCAGCGCGGCCTGCTGCGCACCGCCCTCGACTCCGTGCGGGTCGGCGGTGTCGTCGGCTATGCCACCTGCTCGCCGCACCTCGCCGAGACCCGCGCGGTCGTCGACGACGTCCTCAAGCACCACACGGTCGCGGCCGAGCTGATCGACGCCCGCCCGCTGCTGCCGGGCGTACCGGCGCTGGGCGAGGGCCCCGACGTACAGCTCTGGCCGCACCTGCACGGCACCGACGCCATGTATCTGGCGCTCATCCGCCGGACTGCCTGACCTCCGCGTCGGGCGCCGCCACGGTGGCGGCGGCGCCGGCGTCGCCGCCGTCCTCGTGCGACAACCGGTGCGGCCACCACACCTTGGGGCCCCCGTCCAGGAACAGCGCCGTGACCAGCACCGACCGCACGACGAACGTGTCCAGGAGCACGCCCAGCGCCACCGCGAAGCCGATCTCCGCGAAGGCGACCATCGGGAGTGTGCCGAGAGCGGCGAACGTGCCGGCCAGCACCAGCCCCGCCGAGGTGATCACCGCGCCGGTCGCGGCGAGGCCCGTCACGACGCCGGGCCGGGTGCCCCGGCGGGCCGCCTCCTCGCGGATGCGGGTGGTCAGGAAGATGTTGTAGTCGATGCCGAGGGCCACCAGGAACACGAAGACGAACAGCGGGAAGTCCGTCTGCTCGCCGGCGTAGTCGAAGAGGTGCCGGAAGGCGAGCGCGCTCGCGCCCAGCGCCGCCGCGAAGGACAGCACGACCGTCCCGATCAGCAGCAGCGGTGCCACCAGGGCACGCAGCAGCAACCCCAGGATCAGCAGGACGACCACCAGGACCGCCGGGATGACCACCAGGTTGTCGTGCGTCGTCGCCGCGTCCATGTCGAGCAGCGCCGCGCTGCCGCCGCCCACCCGCGCCCGGGCGTCGGGCACGGCGTGCACGGCGTCGCGCACCCGCTCCACGGTCCGTTTCGCGGCGTCGCTGTCGGACGGGTCGGTGAGGGTCGCCTCGAACAGCACCTTGCCCCCGGACGACGGTTTCGTCCCCGGCGGCACGGTGACGCTGTCCGCCACCACGCCCTTCGTCCCCGCGACCGCCTTCCGTACCTGGTCGCCCCGCGCCTGATCCGCGACGACGACCAGCGGATCGCCGGTGCCCGCCGGGAAGTACCGCGCCGACACCTCCTGGCCGACGATGGAGTCGGGCCTGCCGGTGAAGGCGTCCGCGTTGCCGATGCCGCTCGCGCGGAGCTGGAGCAGGCCCAGGGAGAGCGCCGCGAGGACGAGCGCCGTGCCGCTCCACACGAGGCGCGGACGGTGGGCGATACGGCGGCCCATGCGCGCCCACAGGCCCCGTTCCGTGGGGTCGGCCGCGCCGAAGTGCGGGATCGCGGGCCAGAAGATCCAGCGGCCGAAGACCAACAGCAGGGCGGGGAAGAGCGTCAGCATCGCCAGCAGCGCGATCGCCACCCCGATGGCGGCCACCGGACCCAGGCCGCGCGTCGAGTTCATCTCGGCGGCGAGCAGCACCAGCATGCTCAGGACGACGGTCGCGCCGGAAGCGAGCACGGCCGGGCCCGCCCGGTTCAGGGCGAGTGCCATCGCCTCGTGGCGGTCCTCGTGGCGGCGCAGCCCCTCCCGGTAGCGGGCGACCAGCAGCAGCGCGTAGTCCGTGCCCGCGCCGAAGACGAGCACGGTGAGGATGCCCGCGCTCTGCCCGTTGACGGTCAGACCCGTGTGTTCGGCGAGGAGATAGATCAGCGCCTGGGCGGTGAACAGCGCGGCGACCACACCGGTCAGCGGGACGAAGATCAGGGTGATGCTGCGGTAGGTGACCAGCAGCATCACGATCACGACGCCCATCGCGGAGAGCAGCAGCGTCGAGTCGATGCCCTCGAAGGCCTTGGAGAAGTCCGCCGAGGTGCCCCCGGGCCCCGTGATGTGCACGGCGAGCCCGCCGCCGCCCCCGCCCACCTGGTCGCGGAGGGAGTCGACGGCCGGGGCGAGCTCCTGCCAGCCCTTCTCGTCCATGGTGATGGGCACGTGGATCTGGGCGGCCTCGGGCGCCGACGGGGTGTCGTAGGCGGGCCCGCGGCTCTCGTCGCCGCGTACCCCGTGCGCCGTGAGTCCCTTGATCCGGTCGGCGTCCCGGGCGATCCGCCGCTTGTCCTGCGCGGTCAGCCCGCCCTCGCGCGCGTACACGACGACCGCGGGGATCTGCTCCGGCCTGAACGTGCCGGACGTGACCAGGACTTGGGTGGACTCGGCCGAGCCCGGCAGCCAGGACGCCGCGTCGTTGTCCTGGGCGCCGGTGAGCTTCGACGCGAGCGGTGCCGCGACCACCAGCAGCACCAGCCACAGCGCGACGATCAGCCACTTGCCGCGCCGTCCGCACACGCATCCGACGAGTCCCCGGGGCAGCACGGATCCGCTGAGTCCCCGGCGCGCACGGCGCCCTTCTCCGACCGTCATGGCGCCCCCCGTGGCCGCTTGTGGAGCCGGTGGCCCGGCCAGCATGGCACGCGGGGCCCCGGCGCGACATCCGCATGACGGGACCGGCTTTGGACCGGGGAGAGCAACCGGCCCGGGGCATGGCAGGCTTGGGGCATGGCCGTGCAGATCAACCCCAGCATCCTGTCCGCCGATTTCGCCCGTCTCGCCGAGGAGGCCAAGGCGGTCGAAGGCGCCGACTGGCTCCATGTCGACGTGATGGACAACCATTTCGTACCGAACCTCACGCTCGGCGTGCCGATCGTAGAGGCGCTGGCGCGGGCGACGGACACTCCGCTGGACTGCCATCTGATGATCGAGGACGCCGATCGGTGGGCGCCGCAGTACGTGGAAGCGGGTGCCGGTTCCGTCACCTTCCACGCCGAGGCGGCCGCCGCGCCGGTGCGGCTCGCCCGCGAGATCCGGGCCAAGGGGGCCCGTGCCTCCATGGCGCTCAAGCCCGCGACGCCCATCGAGCCGTACGAGGACCTGCTGCCCGAGCTCGACATGCTGCTGATCATGACGGTCGAGCCGGGCTTCGGTGGCCAGGCGTTTCTTGACATCATGCTTCCGAAGATCCGCCGCACCCGTGAGCTGATCAGCAAGCACGGGCTCGAACTCTGGCTCCAGGTCGACGGCGGAGTCTCGGCTTCCACCATCGAGCGGTGTGCGGAGGCGGGCGCGGACGTCTTCGTCGCGGGGTCGGCGGTGTACGGGGCGGCGGACCCCGCAGACGCGGTACGTGCATTGCGCACCCAAGCCGAGGGGGCGACGGCCCTCGCCTCCTGGGCGTGCGACCACTGAACCAACGGAACCTGAACGACGACCGTCCGGGCTGATCAAGTACGCGGGATCTGCGAGGATGAACGGCGAATCCAGAGTGTGAACAGCAGTGAGGAGATGGCCGTGTCTGGTATGTCGGCGGGCCGGTCAGCGATGCGGATGGGACCCGCTGAGCTGGTGCAGGCGGCGGCCATGGCCCGCCGCTTCTACCTCGAGGGCAAGTCCAAGATCCAGATCGCCGAGGAGTTCGGCGTCAGCCGCTTCAAGGTGGCAAGGGTCCTGGAGACCGCTCTCGAACGGGATCTCGTGCGTATCGAGATCCGCGTGCCCGCCGAGCTGGACGCGGAGCGCTCCGACGCGCTGCGCGCCCGCTACGGCCTCAGGCACGCCGTTGTGGTCGAGTCCCCGGCCGAGGCCGAGGAGTCGCCCGACCCGGAGAACCTCGGTGAGGTGGCCGCTGACCTGCTCGGCGAGCTGGTCACCGAGGGCGATGTGCTGGGTCTGGCCTGGGGCCGGTCCACCATCCACATGGCGGCGGCCCTCGACCGGCTGCCACCCTGCACGGTGGTGCAGCTGACGGGCGTGTACGACGCCGGGACCGCCGAGCGCGGCTCGGTGGAAGCGGTGCGACGTGCCGCGCAGGTGTCCGGCGGGGACGCCCACCCCATCTACGCGCCGATGCTGCTGCCGGACGTGGCCACCACCGCGGCACTGCGCAACCAGACGGGGATCGCGCGGGCCTTCGAGTACTTCGACAAGGTCACGGTCGCCTGTGTCTCCATCGGCTCCTGGGAGCCCGGCATCTCGACGGTGCACGACATGCTCAGCGACGAGGAGCGCGCCCACTACGCGTCCCTCGGGGTCGCCGCCGAGATGTCCGCGCACCTCTTCGACGCCGACGGCCGCCGGGTCGGGCGGGACCTGGGGGAGCGGTGCATCACCGTCAAGGCGGACCAGCTGCGCCGTGTCCCCGAGGTCGTCGCGATCGCGGGCGGACAGCGCAAGGCGGCGGCGATCGACGCGGTGCTGCGGTCCGGTCTGGTCACCAGCCTGGTCACGGACACATCGGCGGCGGACTACCTGATGGCGGCGGGTCCCACGCCCAGGCCCGCACTCAACCGGGCGGACCCGGACGGCCCCTGACCGCGCGCCCGCGGAGGGACGGCTGTGACAGCATCGGCGGCATGCTGCTGCGGTCCGTCCCCCGTGTGCTCGCGGGGCTGTTCGTCTGTCTGGCCGTTCTGCTCACCGGCTGTTCGCCGACCGGGCCGACCAAGGCGCCCGCCTCGTCCGCGCGTCCTTCATGGGCCGCCGGCATGGCCACGGTCAAGGAGTCCCAGCTCCCCGCCGAGGCCCGGCAGACCCTCGCCCGCATCGACCGGGGCGGCCCCTTCCCGTACGCCATGGACGGCGCGGTCTTCGGGAACTTCGAGCGGCTGCTGCCCCGGCACCAGCGGGGTTACTACCACGAGTACACGGTGAAGACGCCCGGCTCGCGCGATCGCGGGGCCCGGCGCATTGTCACGGGGCAGAGCGACGAGATCTACTACACCGATGATCACTACAAATCGTTCAGGGCGGTGCTGAGATGACCGACGGCACGCTCGCCGACGTACTGCGCGCCTGCGGCTGGACCCCTATCGAGCTGGACCTCGGCGGGGTCACCACCAAGCCCGCCTTCATGGACCGTGTCGCCCTCGCCCTCGGCCTGCCCGACTGGTTCGGGCGCAACTGGGACGCCCTCGCCGACTGCCTCGCCGACCTGTCGTGGGCACCGCCCGCCCGGGGACGGCTGCTCGTCATCACCGGATGGCAGGAGTACGCGCTGGCGGCGCCGCACGACTGGGGTATCGCCCAGGAAGTGTTCGGCGAGGCCAGTGACCGCGGGCGTGGCACCGGCACCGAACTCCATGTCGTACTGGCTCTCGGAGGATCCTCCCAAGGCACCTCTGACCAGCCTGGATGATCTGTCCGGGCCCCGCACACCCGGTGTCATGGGAGAATGAAGTACGTGCTCTTCCCCCTGGCTGACCTGTCCGGGGGCCACCTCTGATCGACTGGGATGTGCAGCACGTGCGTTTCCTCAACGACATCAAGCCCCCGTACGACCTGACGTACGACGACGTCTTCATGGTGCCGAGCCGCTCCGCGGTCGGCTCCCGGCAGGGCGTGGACCTCACCTCCCCGGACGGCACGGGCACCACCATCCCGCTGGTCGTCGCCAACATGACCGCGATCGCCGGCCGCCGCATGGCCGAGACCGTGGCCCGCCGCGGCGGCCTCGTCGTCATTCCGCAGGACATCCCGATCGAGGTCGTCACCGAGGTCGTCTCCTGGGTCAAGGGGCGTCATCTGGTCCTGGACACGCCGATCGTGCTCGTCCCGCACCAGACCGTCGCGGACGCGCTGGCCCTGCTGCCGAAGCGGGCGCACAACGCGGGTGTCGTAGTGGACGAGGACGGCCGCCCGGTCGGTGTGGTCACCGACACCGACCTGACCGGCGTCGACCGCTTCACTCAGCTGTCCGAGGTCATGTCGAGGGATCTGCTGCTGCTCGACGCGGACATCGAACCGCGCGAGGCCTTCAACAAGCTCGACGGCGCCAACCGCCGCTACGCGCCCGCCGTCGACCGCGACGGCAGGCTGGCGGGCATCCTGACCCGCAAGGGCGCCCTGCGCGCCACGCTGTACACGCCCGCCACCGACGCCGACGGCAGGCTGCGCATCGCCGCCGCGGTCGGTATCAACGGCGATGTCGCGGGCAAGGCCAAGCAGCTGCTCGACGCGGGTGTCGACACGCTCGTCATCGACACGGCGCACGGCCACCAGGAGTCGATGATCAGCGCGATCAGGACCGTGCGCGCGCTCGACCCCCAGGTGCCGATCGCCGCAGGCAACATCGTCGCCGCCGATGGTGTGAAGGACCTGGTCGAGGCGGGCGCGGACATCATCAAGGTCGGGGTCGGCCCCGGCGCCATGTGCACCACCCGCATGATGACGGGTGTGGGCCGGCCGCAGTTCTCGGCCGTCATGGAGTGCGCCGCCGAGGCGAAGAAGTACGGCAAGCACGTGTGGGCCGACGGCGGTGTCCGTCACCCGCGCGACGTCGCGATGGCGCTCGCCGCCGGCGCGTCCAACGTGATGATCGGCTCCTGGTTCGCAGGCACGTACGAGTCGCCGGGCGACCTTCAGCAGGATGCCGACGGGCGCCTGTACAAGGAGTCGTTCGGCATGGCGTCGGCGCGTGCGGTGCGCAATCGCACGTCGGAGGAGTCGGCGTACGACCGCGCCCGCAAGGGCCTGTTCGAGGAGGGCATCTCCACCTCGCGCATGTTCCTCGACCCGGGCCGCCCGGGCGTCGAGGACCTGATCGACTCGATCATCGCGGGCGTCCGCTCCTCGTGCACCTACGCCGGCGCCAACTCCCTGGAGGAGTTCACCGAGAAGGCCGTGGTCGGCATCCAGAGCGCGGCCGGCTACGCCGAGGGCAAGCCGCTGCACGCCAGCTGGAGCTGACCCGCGACGCCCCTTCGAACGGCCCCCGTGGTACGCCCGCGGGGGCCGTCGGCGTACCGCCGCCGCCAGGGCCTAGCGTTGGCCGGATGAAGATCGCCATGTGCAGGGCCGCCGATGTCGCGCTCCTCGACCAGTACATCGGCTCCGCCGGCGTCACGTCCTCCCACGCCCGCCGTTTTGCCTGCCAGGAGGCGGGAGAGAGCACCTACCTCGTCGCCTGGCTCGACGACCGGCCCGTCGGGCACGCGGAGGTGCGCTGGACCGGCTGCGCCGCTGCCGAGGTGCGGGCCGCCCGCCCCGGGTGTCCCGAGATCAACGGGCTGGGCGTCTGGCCCGGGGAACTGCGTTCGCGCGGCATCGGGAGCGCCTTGATCCGCGCGGCTGAGGAGCTGACCCGGGAGCGCGGCCTCGACGTCATCGGTCTGGGGGTGGGTACGGACAATCCGCGCGCGGCCGAGCTGTACGCGCGGCTCGGGTACCGGCCCCTGACCGGGTACGTCGACCGCTGGTCGTACGAGGGCGGGGACGGGACGACCCACGAGTGCGCCGACCCGTGCACCTTCCTGGTCAAGGAGCTGCCGCGCTGACCGCGAGACGGCACCGCGGGGCCGTTGCGCAACCATCGAAAGGGCTTGCGCAACGAACACGCGCCTGGCTGCGATGAACGCAACGATCTTGCGGAGATGCGCAAGGTTGCTGCATTACGCCCGTGAAGCCCGGCCTCGTAGGGTCAAGCGCTGTACGTGGCGTGGCGAGGACCCCGCTCGGTGGGTCCCCGTTGCCAGGGGGTGCCGCCGGTCCCCGCCGCCCTGACCGGCAGCGATGAAGGAGCCGATGCGTGCTCGACCAAGGCGCACCCCCGCAGTCCCGCAGTCATCCCTCGGCCCCGGGCCTCGGCGCCCGCCTGATGCGCCGTAAGCCGGTGGAAAACCTGGTCGCCGAGGGCGGCCAGGGCGAGGGTGGCACTTTGCGCCGCTCCCTCGGCCTCTGGCAGCTGACCATGATCAGCATCGGTGCCACCCTCGGCACCGGAATCTTCGTGGTGCTCGGCGAGGCGGTGCCGAAGGCGGGCCCCGCCGTGACCCTGTCCTTCGTGATCGCCGGTCTCACCGCGCTCTTCTCGGCCCTCTCCTACGCCGAGCTCGCGGGCACCATCCCGGTCTCCGGGTCCTCGTACTCGTATGCGTACGCAACGATGGGTGAGCTGATCGCCTGGATCTGCGGCTGGTGTCTCGTCCTGGAGTACGGCGTCTCGGTCGCCGCCGTCGCGGTCGGCTGGGGCGAGTACCTCAACGAACTCCTCGACGGCACCATCGGCGTCACCATCCCGGACGCGCTCTCCGCGCCGCCCGGCGACGGCGGCATCTTCAATCTGCCCGCGCTGATCGTCGTCCTGCTCGCGATGGCGTTCCTGCTGGGCGGCGCGAAGGAGTCCGCGCGCGCCAACACGATCATGGTGATCGTGAAGATCGCCGCGCTGCTGATGTTCTGCGCGATCGGCATCCAGGGCTTCAAGTCCGGCAACTACGAGAACTTCATGCCGCTGGGCATGGCGGGCGTCAGCGCCGCCGGGGCCACGCTCTTCTTCTCGTACATCGGCTTCGACGCGGCCTCCACGGCCGGCGAGGAGGCGAAGAACGCGCAGCGCGACCTGCCGCGCGCGATCATGCTCTCGCTCGTCATCGTGACCGCGCTGTACGTGCTCGTCGCCGCCGTCGCCGTGGGTGCCAAGCCCTGGAAGGGGTTCAACGACTCCGAGGCCGCGCTCGCCGGGATCATGAAGGACGTCACCGGACAGACCTTCTGGGGCACCCTGCTCGCCGCCTGTGCCGTCATCGCCATCGCCAGTGTCGTCCTGACCGTGCTCTACGGACAGACCCGCATCCTCTTCGCGATGGCCCGGGACGGCCTCGTGCCCAAGGTGTTCGCGCGCGTCCACCCCAAGACGGGGGCGCCCCGCGCCAACACCGTCATCGTGTCGCTCTTCTGTGGTGTCCTCGCCGCCGCGATCCCGCTCGGGCAGCTCGCCGACGCCACCAGCATCGGCACCCTCTTCGCCTTCGGGCTGGTCAACATCGCGGTCGTGGTGCTGCGCCGGACCCGCCCGGACATGCGGCGCACCTTCCGGGTGCCGCTGTCCCCGGTGCTGCCGGCGATCGGCTTCGCGCTCTGCGTCTGGATGATGGGCAGTCTCTCGGCCGTCACCTGGGTGGTCTTCGGAGTCTGGATGGCCGTCGGGCTCGTGTTCTACTTCAGTTACGGCCACCGCCGTTCCCGGCTGGCCACGGCAGACACCGCAGTATCCGCACAGAAGTGAACCACCCACCTTGCTGAACGATCTCGACGAACGCATCGTGCACGCCCTCGCCGAGGATGCCCGCCGCTCCTATGCCGACATCGGCCAGGAGGTCGGTCTGTCCGCGCCCGCCGTGAAGCGGCGCGTGGACCGGCTGCGCGCGACCGGCGCCATCACCGGATTCACCGTACGGGTGGACCCGGCGGCGCTCGGCTGGGAGACCGAGGGGTTCGTCGAGATCTACTGCCGCCGCAACACCTCGCCGGAGACCATCCAGCGGGGTCTGGAGCGCTACCAGGAGGTCGTGGCCGCCTCCACCGTCACCGGTGAGGCGGACGCGGTCGTCCAGGTCTTCGCCTCCGACATGCGCCACTTCGAGCGAGTCCTGGAGCGGATCGCCGGGGAGTCGTTCGTGGAGCGTACGAAGTCCGTGCTGGTGCTCTCTCCCCTGCTGCGACGGTTCTCCTCGGGGTCGCCCACCTAGCCCGCGGGCTTGCGGGCCAGCGCGTTGTTCCCCGTCGAGTGGTGCGCGCCGAAGCTCACGGCGTCCGAGCGGTAGTGGTCGTCCGACCGCTCCGCCGGGCGCCCTTCGCGTGCCGTGGTGACCCGGCGGACGCGCAGCGGCGGGCTGGTGCGGCGCACGCCGAGCGGTCCGGCGTCCCGCGCACTTGCCGCCACCGCGTCGAGGACGCCCCTGGCCGGACATCGCCGGCGACGACCGGCCCTCGGACCACGCGGCGGTCATCACCACCTGCGCCGTGCGCAGCCATGCCGACCGAGCCGGTGTTACCCCAGGCAACCATTGCGGTCCGGGCGGGCCATCCCGTAGGTTGAGCGCTCGCTACCGGCGGGTAACACCGGTGGGTAACGCCGGTGGGCAACGCCGGGGGGACCGACCAACGCCCGGCCACCCGACCGTTCCGCCGTCCTGGGGAGACCATGCGCTGGCCCATCGGCCGTCCCACCACGGTCCGTGCGCGGATCGTGGCGCTGGCGCTCGCGCCGGTGATCGCCCTGATGGCGCTGTGGAGCTTCGCCATGGTGTCCGTCACCGGCGAACTGCGCGCGCTCGTCCGGGTCCAGGGTGTGTACGAGGACTTCGGCACACCCGTCGACACGGCGATCGGGCAGATCCAGATCGAACGGCGGCTCTCGGCCGGGTACCTGGGCGCCGACCACCGTACGGCGCGGGCCCCCGACCTGATGGAACAGCAGCACCGCACCGACCTGGCCCTGACCGCCCTGCGCGACGCGGTCCGGGACGGGGACCGGGGCCGGCTCTCCGACCGGCAGCGGCATGCCCTCGACGCCATGCTCGACTCCACCGGCCGGCTGGAGAAGCTGCGCGATCGCGTGCTGTCCCGGGACATCACCTGGGACCGCGCGGTGGCCGAGTACAGCGGCCTGGTGGAGCCGGGCTTCGACGTCCAGTCCACCCTCACCGCGCTCCAGGCCGGGCAGCTGGCACGCGAGGCGCAGGTCGTCATCGAGCTGGTGCGGGTGCGGGAGTTCGTGTCGCGCGAGGACGCGCTCGTCGCCGGGGCGCGGGCCGCCGGAACGCTCACCGACCGCCAGTACGACGCGCTCACCGCGACGATCGAGGACCGCCGGGTCTTCGAGCGGACGTATGTGCCGGACCTTCCTTCCGACTCGCGGGCGCTGTTCGAGGAGTTCCAGCGCGGCGCCGTCCACCGCGCGTTGACGAGGGGCGAGGACGCCCTGCTGCGGGCGGGGGCGGACCGGGCGGGCGAGGCCGTGGCGGCCGACTCCTGGCGCACTACCACCGACCGTGCCGTCAAGCGCTACATGCGGCTGTGTACGCGGTCGGCCGTCAACTCCGCCGACCGGGGACGGGCGTTCGCCTACCGGGAGCTGGCCAAGGCCGCGGTCGTCGGGGTCCTCGGGCTGGCCGCCGTGGGCCTGTCCCTGTGGTTCGCGGTGCGCGGCGCCCGGCGCATCTCGCGCCGGCTGGAGCTGCTGCGGGACGCCGCCGATCTGCTGACCAACCACCAACTGCCCGACGTGATGACGCGGTTGAGCGCGGGCGAGGACGTGGACGCGGTGGCCGAGGCGCCGCCGCTCGCCGATGGGGAGCTGCGGCCCGACGAGATCGGCCAGGTCGGCCGCTCCTTCAACACCGCACGCCTCGCGGCCGTCGAGGCCGCCGTCAAGCAGGCCGGCCTGCGGCGCGGGCTCTTCGCGGTGCTCCTCAACATCGCCCGCCGCAACCAGGCGCTCGTGCACCGTCAGCTGAAGCTCGTCGACACGCTGGAGCGGCGTACGGACGACCCGGACGTCCTGGAAGAGCTGTTCCGGATCGACCATCTGACCACCCGGATGCGGCGCCACGCGGAGAGCCTGATCATCCTCTCCGGCGCGGCGCCCGGCCGCAGATGGCGGCGGCCCGTGCCCGTCGCGGACGTCGTGGCCTCCGCGGTGGGCGAGATCGAGGACTACGCCCGCGTGGTGGTTCCGCCGATGCCGGAGGTGGGCGTCGCGGCGGACGCCGTCGCGGACGTCGTCCATCTGATCGCCGAACTCGCCGAGAACGCCACCGTGTTCTCGCCGCCCCACACCCGGGTCACCATGCGCTGCGGCCGGGCGCAGGGCGGCTTCGTCCTGGAGATCGACGACCGGGGCCTCGGCCTCGGACCCGACCAGATCGAAGAGGCCCACCGCACCCTCACCGGGCCCGACGACTTCGACCCCACCCAGCACGACCGGCTCGGGTTCTACGTGGTGGGGCGACTCGCCGCGCGGCACGGCATCGAGGTCACGCTGTGCCGGTCGCCGTACGGCGGCACGACCGCCGTCGTGCTGCTGCCGGAGGCGGTGCTCGCGACCGTGGAGCCCGCGGCGGCGGACGCGGAGCCTCGCGCCGCGCGGCGGGAGCCGGCCTCGCGGAGCGGCACCGCGCCGGCCGCCCGCGAGCAGGCGTCGGACGGTCCTCGCGAGCCGGCGTCGGAGCGTCCTCGTGAGCCGGCGTCGCAGCGTCCCCCTGAGCAGGCGCTGGACCGTCCTCGTGAGCAGGCGCTGGACCGTCCTCGTGAGGTGAGCGTGGAGCGCGACCGAGAGTGGCTGCGGCGCCGTACGGCGGACACCGGCCCGGACCCGGGCGCGCCCGCCCTGCCCACCCGCACACGTCAGTCCTCGCTCGCCCCCGGCCTGCGCACCGAAGGCCCGGCCGCCGACGAGACGCCGGAACGTGCGGTGACCCCCGAGGAGGTGCGCGCGGTGTTCGGGGCCTTCCAGCGCGGCCTCGACCGTGGCCGTAAGGGGATCCCGGCGCAGGCCGGCCCCCAGGAGCGAACCGACACCGAGGAAGGAACGGACCCCGACGATGCACCGTGAGCAGGCCCCCGAGCACCGTGATCGAACCTCCGAGCACCGCGATCGGACCCCCGAGCGCCGTGACCGGACCCCCGAACCGCCCGGCCGGGCTTCCGGGCCGGCCGCCCCCGCCCCCGCTTCCGAGCCGCCCGGCACGGACCTCGGCTGGCTGCTCGAGGACCTCGTGGCCAGAACCGACCATGTCCGCCAGGCCGTCCTCCTCACCGCGGACGGCCTCCCGCTCAGTGCCTCGGACGGCATGCGCGCCCGGGACATCGAGCACCTCGCCGCCGTCTGCTCCGGTTTCCACAGCCTGGCCCGGTCGGCGGGGGAGCGGTTCGCCGCCGGCGACGTACGGCAGACCATGGTGATGCTCGACGACGCCTACCTCTTCATCACCCCGGCGGGCGACGGCTCCCGGCTGGCAGTGCTGAGCGAGGTGCAGACGGACGTCGGTCAGCTGGCCCACGAGATGGCGCTGCTGGTCCGCCGGGTCGGGCGCCACATGGACGCCGCCGTGCGGTCGGCCGTCCACAGCGCCGGTTCCTGAACCGGCTGTGACCGACGACCACTGGTACGAGGACGAGACCGGGCCGATGGTGCGCCCCTACACCGTGACGCGGGGCCGGACCCGGCCCTCCGACCGGCACACCATCGACCTGATGTCCCAGGTCACAGCCCTGGAGACGGATCAGGGGCGGCCAGGCGTCGATCACGCCCGCGCGTCCCTGCTCGACCTGGTGCGCCGCGGGCCGCGGCCGGTCGTCGAGCTGGCCGCGGACGCCGACCTGCCCCTGACCGTCGTACGCGTGCTGCTCGGCGACCTCGCCGAGGCCGGTCTGCTGCGCATCGACGCGCCGCGGCGGATGGTGCCGGGCGGCACCGTCGACCCGGAGCTGCTGCGCGAGATCGTGGAGAGGCTGCGCGAGCTGTGACGACAGGGCCTGGAAGGCGAGCCGGGTCCACCCGGCGCCGCGCTGTCGTCTCGGACCGCGGCGGATCCGGCCGCCCCGGTGGTGAACAGCCCGGCGACACCGACCACGACGAGCCCCGTACGACGCGCGGGGCGCGCCACGGCGGTCCTTTCCGCAGGTGAAGCGGCCTGCCACACGGTTCCGCCGCCGCGCCCGCGCCCCATCGTGCCGCGGCCGCCGCCATGCCCCTGCCGTCCGGTGGGGGCACGGCTGTGATCTGCCTCTCGCGGAGGGCGGGGCCCACGTCTCGGGACGCGCAACGAATCGCCGCCGGACCGGTGACCTACGCAACGATTCGTTCACTGGCACGCAACGGCTCCTCCTTGTCCGGCCGAGCCCGCCGACCGTACGGTCTATCTGGCCCCCAAACCCCCTCCGTCCGGTGGAGAACACGCATGCGCACAGCCCTGCTCCAGAGCTCCGGCCGCCCCGGCTCGATCGCCGAGAACCTCAAGGTCCTCGACGAGGCCGCGGGCCGTGCCGCGGCCGCCGGTGCCGGGCTCGTGGTCGCGCCGGAGATGTTCCTCACCGGGTACGCGATCGGCGACGACGTCCCGCGCCTCGCCGAGCCCGCCGACGGAGACTCCGCCGACGCGGTCGCCGAGACCGCCTCCCGCCACGGTGTCGCGATCGCCTACGGCTACCCCGAGCGCGCGGGCGAGCAGGTCTTCAACTCCGCCCAGCTGATCTCGGCCGACGGCACCCGGCTCGCCAACTACCGCAAGACCCACCTCTTCGGCTGCTTCGAGCGCGACCACTTCACGCCGGGCGACCAGCCGGTGGTGCAGACGGAGCTGAACGGCCTCCGCGTCGGCCTCATGATCTGCTACGACGTCGAGTTCCCGGAGAACGTCCGCGCGCACGCCCTGGCCGGCACCGACCTCCTCGTGGTGCCCACGGCCCAGATGCACCCGTTCCAGTTCGTCGCCCAGTCCGTCATCCCGGTGCGCGCCTTCGAGAACCAGATGTACGTGGCGTACGTGAACCGGGTCGGCCAGGAAGGGGAGTTCGAGTTCGTCGGACTGTCCACGCTGGCCGGACCCGACGGAGTGGCGCGCGCCCGGGCCGGACACGGCGAGGAACTGGTCTTCGCCGACGCCGACCCCGCCGCCCTCGCCGCCTCGCGCGAGGCGAACCCGTATCTGAAGGACCGCCGCCCGGACCTCTACGGGTCCCTCGTCTGAACCCCCAGCCTTCCCCCCGAAGCTTTCGTGCAAGGAGTCCGTACCCCATGACGTCCACGGTGCCCAACGCCGTCCAGCACGCCGACGCGCAGCAGCCGCCGATCACCATGTTCGGCCCGGACTTCCCGTACGCGTACGACGACTTCCTCGCCCACCCGGCGGGCCTCGGCCAGATACCCGCGACCGAGCACGGCACGGAGGTCGCCGTCATCGGCGGCGGTCTGTCCGGCATCGTGGCCGCGTACGAGCTGATGAAGATGGGCCTCAAGCCCGTCGTCTACGAGGCCGACCAGATCGGCGGCCGGCTGCGGACCGTCGGCTTCGACGGCTGCGACCCCGCGCTGAGCGCCGAGATGGGCGCGATGCGCTTCCCGCCGTCCTCCACGGCCCTCCAGCACTACATCGACCTGGTGGGACTGGAGACCCGGCCGTTCCCCAACCCCCTCGCCGAGACGACGCCTTCGACGGTCGTCGACCTCAAGGGCGAGTCGCACTACGCGACCACCGTCGACGACCTGCCGCAGGTCTACCGCGACGTGATGAACGCCTGGAACGCCTGTCTCGAAGAGGGCGCCGACTTCTCCGACATGAACCGGGCGATGCGTGAGCGCGACGTCCCGCGCATCCGCGAGATCTGGGCGAAGCTCGTCGAGAAGCTCGACAACCAGACCTTCTACGGCTTCCTCTGCGAGTCGGAGTCCTTCAAGTCCTTCCGGCACCGCGAGATCTTCGGCCAGGTCGGCTTCGGAACGGGCGGCTGGGACACGGACTTCCCGAACTCCATCCTCGAAATCCTCCGCGTCGTCTACACCGAGGCCGACGACCACCACCGCGGCATCGTCGGCGGCTCCCAGCAGCTGCCGCTGCGGCTGTGGGAGCGCGAGCCGGAGAAGATCGTTCACTGGCCGTACGGCACGTCGCTGAAGTCGCTCCACGTGAACGGCGAGCCGCGCCCCGCCGTGACCCGCCTCAACCGGACCTCGGGCAACCGGATCACGGTGACCGACGCCAACGGCGACATCCGTACGTACCGGTCGGCGATCTTCACCGCCCAGTCCTGGATGCTGCTCTCGAAGATCGCCTGCGACGACTCGCTCTTCCCGATCGACCACTGGACGGCGATCGAGCGGACCCACTACATGGAGTCGAGCAAGCTCTTCGTGCCCGTCGACCGGCCGTTCTGGCTGGACAAGGACGAGCAGACGGGCCGGGACGTCATGTCGATGACGCTCACCGACTGCATGACCCGCGGGACCTACCTCCTGGACGACGGCCCGGACAAGCCCGCCGTCATCTGCCTCTCGTACACCTGGTGCGACGACAGCCTGAAGTGGCTGCCGCTGTCCGCGAGCGAGCGGATGGAGGTCATGCTGAAGTCGCTCGGCGAGATCTACCCGAACGTCGACATCAGGAAGCACATCATCGGCAACCCGGTGACCGTCTCCTGGGAGAACGAGCCCTACTTCATGGGCGCGTTCAAGGCGAACCTGCCGGGCCACTACCGCTACCAGCGGCGCCTGTTCACGCACTTCGTGCAGGACCGGCTGCCCGAGGACAAGCGGGGCATCTTCCTCGCGGGCGACGACATCTCCTGGACGGCCGGCTGGGCCGAGGGCGCCGTCCAGACCGCACTGAACGCGGTCTGGGGCGTCATGCACCAGCTCGGCGGCACGACCGACGCGACCAACCCGGGCCCCGGTGACGTCTACGACGAGATCGCCCCCGTGGAACTCCCGGAGGACTGAGCCTCGTAGCGGGGCTCAGATCCCGGCCGCGCGCGCCTTCTCGTACACCTCGGCGGCGACCTCCTTGAGCTCCTGCGCGTCCCGCGTGCCGGACTGAAGGTCGACGAGGATCTCGTCGAGACCGACCTCGGCGTGCGCGGCGAGGTCCTCGACGATCTGGTCGGCGCTGCCCTCGAAGGGGGACCGGCCGGCCCCGGCGTGGCCCTTGGCCAGGTACTGGGCGTTGGTGCGCAGCACCGTCCGGATCGGTTCCGTGCGCCCGCGTTCGGCGGCCAGTTCCCGGAGCCCGCGCCACTGTGCGGCGAGCGCCTCGGCGCCCATGCCCACCGGCAGCCAGCCGTCGGCGTGGTCGACCAGGCGGCGCTGGGCCTTCCCGGAGCCCGCCGCCAGGAGGATGGGGATCGGCCGGGCGGGCTTGGGGCCGACGACCGCCGGGGCGATCTTCGTGACCCGCCCGTCGTACGACACCGGGTCCGGGCCCCAGACCGCGCGGCACACGCCGATCAGCTCGTCCAGTCCCGCGCCGCGCTCCTCGAACGGGCGCACCGACGCGGCCGCGTACTCGTCGTGCGACCAGCCCGTGCCGAAGCCCGCGATCACCCGGCCGCCGCTCGCCGCGTCCAGCGTGGCAAGGGCCTTGGCGAGCTGGAACGGCACGTGCAGCGGTGCGACCAGCACGCTGCTGCCCAGCCGGACCCGCTCGGTGGCCGCGGCGGCGAGCGTGAGCGTGACGAGCGGCTCGGCCACCCCGCGGTACCCGTCCGGCCAGGGGAGGCCCTCGATGCCGTACAGACCCTGGGTGGCGGGGTCGGGGACGAGGAGCCGCTCGTACACCCAGAGGCTCTCGTAACCGATCTCCTCGGCGGTGCGTGCCACGTCGGGCACGTCCCGACCGAGGTCGTACTGCTTGTTCTGGGGAAGGCCGAGTCCGAGCTTCGTCGCCATGCCCACTGCTCCTTCGACATGTGGTGCGGTTCTGTCGAACGTACAACGTTCACAAAGGTGTTGGGGCGGACGGCGACGCCAATCAGCCATCCGGTCGGCCGGATCAGTCCGGCAGCGGGGTCAGCAGCATGCGACCCGCGCATCCGACCGCCGCGTCCAGGCGCTCGGTGAACTCCCCGGCCAGGTCCGGCAGCCGGCGCAGCGCCCACAGCGCCCGCGCCGCCGACCAGGCGGCGTCCCGGGCCCGCTCCAGGCTCCAGGAGCCCAGCAGATGCGTGAGCGGGTCGGCGATCTGGAGCAGGTCGGGGCCCGGCATCAGATCTTCGCGGATCCGCTCCTCCAGCGTGATGAGGAGATCACCCACACGCTCGAACTCGTCTTCCAGATCGGCGGGTTCGCAGCCGAGCGTACGGCAGGCGTCCACGACCGCCAGCGCGAGATCGTGCCCGATGTGCGCATTGATGCCCGAGAGCGCGAACTGCAACGGCCGTACTCCCGGATGCCGCCGGAACTGCAGCAGCGGCCGCCAGCACGCGGGCCCGGGCCCGTCCTCCGCCACCGTCAGATAGCGCTCGGCGAACCGCACGTCCAGCGTGATCGCGGCCTGCGGGTCCGGGAACCCCCCGGCGTCCAGCCGCCGGTCGAACTCCTCGGTGACAGCGAGGTAGACACGGTTGAAGACCGCTACGCCGTCGCGCTCCGGCAAGACCTCGCACAGCGCGCGCATGCGGGAGACGACCGTGTCGACGGGAGTCGTGAACTGTTCCGACCGCACCATGAGGGCAGGGTCCCAGCCCTAGGCTTTTGCGAGTGCCGCCGGGCCGGACGCTTCCCCAGAACGGGGGAACCCGCCGGTGTCGCGGGAGGGGGAGCACGACGTGTCAGGCTTACGCGCCCAGCGGCTGGCCGCCCGCAGGGCCGAGCGCAGGCGCGCCGTCCGGCGGAGCGCGATGGTGGCGGTGGCCTCGTTCGTGGTCGCCGTCGGCACCGCGACGGGGATGATGTCGGCGTTCGACGACGGCCGTACGCCCGACCAGGCCCGCCCGCAAGTGACCGGCCCGCCCAGCCGCCGGCCGCTGCCCGCCGTCCCGTCCCCGTCGCCCGCCACGACGTCCGCGAGGCCGAGTCCGGCCACCCCGTCGGCCGGGCCCGGCCCGAAGTCCTCCCCGAGCAAGAGGGAGCCGACCACTGCGGCCGCCCCCGCCCAGCTCTATCGCCACCCCGAATCCCAGGTCCTCGACTGGGTCGGCGCGCATCCGGACGACGCCCGGCGCGCGGTCATCGAGTCCCGCATCGCCGACCGGCCCGCCGCGGTCTGGTTCGCCGACTTCGCTCCGTCGACCATCACCGCCCGGGTCAGGGCGGTCACGGCGGCCGCCGCCGCGCAGGACCGGGTCCCGGTCGTCGTGCCGTACACGATCCCGGACCGCGACTGCGGCGGGGCGTCGCAGGGCGGCGCGCCCGATCTCGCCGCTTACGACGCCTGGATCGACAAGTTCGCCGCCGGGCTCGGCTCCGGCGAGGTCATCGTCATACTGGAGCCCGACTCGGTCGCCCAGTCCGACTGTCTGTCCGAGGGGCGGCAGGCCGACCGCTTCGCCTCGCTGGCTCGCGCGGGCCGGGTCCTCAAGGCCGCGAACCCCGGGGTCCGGGTCTACTTCGACGGCGGGCACTCCGAGTGGAATCCGGCCGCCAAACAGGCCTCGCTGCTCGACCAGGCGGGCGCCGCCTCGCCCGCCGCCTCCGACGGCATCTTCACGAACGTGTCCAACTTCCACCGTACGAGCGACGAGATCGCGTACGCCCGGCAGGTGCTGGCCGGCCTCGGCGGCCCCGCGAGCCTGGGCGCCGTCATCGACACCAGCCGCAACGGCAACGGCGCGCCGGCCGGCGGCGAGTGGTGCGATCCGGCGGGCCGGAAGATCGGCCGGGCGCCGACCCTGACGACCGGGGAGGCCGGGATCGACGCCTACCTGTGGGTGAAGCTGCCGGGCGAGTCCGACGGGTGCAAGGGCACGCCCGGGACCTTCTCGCCCGCCTACGCCTATGAACTGGCGCGCTGATCCTCGGCCTTGTCGTCCCCGGCCTCGCTGACCCCGGCCTTGTCGCCCTCGGCCTCGTCGTACGACGAGGTGCCCGAATCCAGCAGCGGCTCCTGCGTCTTGAGGTGCGCCGGAGCCATCGCTCGCAGCCCGTGGTACCCGATGATCACGACGAGCGTGCCGAGCGCGATGCCGCTCAGCGAGAAGTTGTCCGTGAACTTCAGGCTGACGCCGCCGACGCCGATGATGATGCCCGCGGCGGCCGGCACCAGGTTCAGCGGGTTGCGCAGGTCGACCCTGGCGTTGAGCCAGATCTGGGCGCCGAGCAGCCCGATCATGCCGTACAGGATGACGGTGATGCCGCCGAGCACGCCGCCCGGGATCGCCGCCACGACCGCGCCGAACTTGGGGGAGAGGCCGAAGAGGAGCGCGAAACCGGCGGCGGCCCAGTAGGCGGCCGTGGAGTAGACGCGGGTCGCGGCCATCACACCGATGTTCTCGGAGTACGTGGTGTTGGGCGGGCCGCCGACCGCCGTGGAGAGCATCGAGGCGACGCCGTCCGCGGAGATCGCGGTGCCCAGCTTGTCGTCCAGCGGATCACCCGTCATCTCGCCGACGGCCTTGACGTGACCCGCGTTCTCGGCGACCAGCGCGATCACGACCGGCAGCGCCACGAGAATCGCCGACCACTGGAAGGACGGGCCGTGGAAGGACGGCAGGCCGATCCAGTCCGCCTTGCCGACGCCGGACAGATCGAGTCGCCAGTGGTCGGTGAGCTTGCCGCTCGCGTCCACCGAGTGGATCTTGCCGAAGATCCGGTCGGAGGCCCACGAGATCCCGTACCCGAAGACCAGCCCCAGGAAGATCGCGATCCGTGACCAGAATCCGCGCAGGCACACCACGGCCAGACCGGTGAACGCCATCACCAGCAGCGCCGTCCACTGGTCCTGCGGCCAGTACGTGGACGCGGTCACCGGCGCGAGGTTGAAGCCGATCAGCATGACGACCGCGCCGGTGACGATCGGCGGCATCGCGGCATGGATGATCCGCGCCCCGAACCGCTGCACCGCGAGCCCCACCAAAAACAGCGCGACGCCGACCACGAAGACCGCGCCCGTCACCGTCGCGCTGGTACCGCCCTGCGCGCGGATCACCGCGGCGACGCCCACGAAGGAGAGCGAGCAGCCGAGGTAGCTCGGGACGCGGCCGCGGGTGGCGAGCAGGAAGATGACCGTCGCGACGCCGGACATCATGATGGCGAGATTCGGGTCCAGGCCCATCAGAACGGGTGCGACGAACGATGCCCCGAACATGGCCACCACGTGCTGGGCGCCGAGCCCGACCGTGCGGGGCCAGGACAGCCGTTCGTCGGGGCGGACTACCGCTCCTGGCGCGGGCGTCCGCCCGTCGCCGTGCAGTTTCCAGCGCACGCCGAGGTCCATGGTGAGTTTCGCTTTCTTCGTACGTGAAAGTTCGTCCGGACCATTGTCACGGGTACCTGGCGGTCCTACGCTCGCACGGTCTTACTCATGAACTGTGTTCACAAGTATGATCGGAGCCTTGATGAGTGCACGCCCCCGTCTGGCTGTCCTCCTCGCGGCCGCGGCCACGCTCGCCGCGGTCGTCGTTCCCTCCGCCTCGGCCCATACGCCCCCGAAGGCTCCCCGGACCGCCGTTCTCGACGGCACCCGGCTCCAGCAGACCCGACTGCGACTCGACCGCGGCGACCCCCGACTCCGGCGCACGCTCGAGGACTTGACCGCCCGCGCCGACAACTGGCTGAACCAGGGCCCCTGGACGGTCGTCGACAAGCCGAAGCCCGCCCCCGGCGGCGACGTCCACGACTACCTCAGCCAGGCCCCGTACTGGTGGCCCTCGCAGCCCAAGTCCGCCGACAATCCCTGGGGTTGCCCCTACGTCCAGCGCGACGGCCAACGCAATCCCGAGGTCGACACCGGCACCGACCGCCAGGACGTCGAGAAGGTCTTCGACTCGGCGTACGACCTCTCGCTGGCCTGGTACTACACGGGCAGGAAGCAGTACGCCGAGAAGGCCGCCACCGTCCTGCGCACCTGGTTCCTCGCGCCGGCCACCCGGATGAACCCCCACCTGAACCACGGGCAGTTCATCCCCTGCAAGTACGACGGCCGGGCCATCGGCATCATCGACTTCTCGCAGTCCTACACGAGCGTCCTGGACGCGCTCGCGATCCTGGACACGGGCGCCCCCGGTTGGTCCAGGGCCGACCGCACCGCGATGCGCGCGTGGAACGTCGACTACCGCGACTGGCTGGTGAACAGCGCCTTCGGTGCCGAGGAGGGCGCCGCCAAGAACAACCACGGCACCTTCTACGACATGCAGCTCGCCGCCCTGGCGTACGCGACCGGCGACACGGACCTCGCCCGGCGGACCGTCCTCGGCGCGCGGGCGGGGCGCATAGCCCCGCAGATCGCCGCCGACGGCAGCCAGCCCCAGGAGCTCACCCGCACCCGCAGCTGGCACTACTCGACCTTCGACCTGGTCGCCTACACGCGCCTCGCGGCCATCGGCAGGCACGTCGGCGTGGACCTGTGGGCGTACGAGGGACCGGACGGTCAGAGCCTGTTCAAGGCGGTCGACTATCTGCTGCCCGCGGCGACGGGGGCCGCGCCCTGGCCGCACCCGGAGCTGGAGTTCCACCGGTTCGCGGCGAGCGACGTCGTGCACGCGGCGGCCGATGCGGGGGACCGGGCGGCGCGGGCGGCGGTCCCGAAGCTGGAGGCGCCGCCCGGCGGCGACCTGTGGGCGCTGCGGCCCGCCGCCGAGCAACTGGACTCGATCGCGGGCTGAGCGCCTGACCTGCACCTCCCGTGCGGGACCTGCTGAGCGTTTGCTTAGGATGGGGTGTCCCCGCCACCCCGCACCGCACCGCCCAGGAGCCCCGCCCGTGACCGCCGAAGCCGCCGAAGCCCCGACCGCGCCCGCTCCGTCCTACGGCCGGCTGATCCCCGTCACCGTCCACTTCGACGACCTGGACGCGCTCGGACTCCTCCACAACGCCCGCTACCTGGTCATGGCCGAGCGCGCCTGGACCAGCCTGTGGAACGAGCGCGGCTTCGGCGGCTTCGAGGGTGACTGGGAGGCGGCCGGCGACTTCTGCAACGCCGTCAAGGAGCAGCGGATCAGCTACGAGGCCCCGGTCACCCGGCCGGGCGCGTACGCCGTGCACCTGTGGCTGGAGCGGCTCGGGAACACCGGACTGACGTTCGGCTTCCGGTTCTGCTCGGCGGACGGCGCGCTGACGTACGCGCACGGCACGCGGGTCCTCGTCCGGCTCGACGCCGGCACCCTGCGTCCCGCGCCGTGGAGCGAGCCGTTCAGGGTCGTGGGGCGGGAGCTGCTGCGCTCGGCGGACTGACCGTCGGACGGCTTCGGTCGCCCGCGCGCAGCACGCCCGCGAAGACCACGAGCCCGCAGGCCAGCACGGTCACCAGGCCGAAGGAGACCATCAGGCTGGTGGCCTGCGCCAGCGTGCCGATCGCGCTCGGGGCGACCAGCCCCGAGGTGTACGTGATGGTGGCGACGCCCGCGATGGCCTGGCTCGGGTTGGGCCCGCTGCGGCCGGCCGCAGCGAACGCCAGCGGGACGACCACCGCGATGCCGAGGCCCATCAGCGCGAACCCGACCATCGCCACCGCCGGGTGCCAGGCGCTCACGACGAGCAGCCCGCCGAGCGTGGCGAGCACCCCGCCGACGCGTACGGTGCGCACCGCGCCGAAGCGGTCCACCACCGCGTCGCCCGCGATCCGCGCGACGGCCATGGTGAGCGTGAAGGCCGTGGTGGACGCCGCCGCCAGGCCGGCCGAGCTGTCCAGCCGGTCGCGCAGATAGACCGCCGACCAGTCCAGGCTCGCGCCCTCCGCGAACACCGCGCAGAAGCCGACCGCGCCGATCAGCAGCGCCGACCTGGGCGGCAGCGCGAACCGCGGGGGCGGCTCCTCGTCCTCGGTGGGCTTCAGGTCGAGCACCCATCGGCAGGCGACCAGGCCGAGAACCGTCAGGACCCCGGCCGCCAGCACATGGTGCATCCGCGCGTCGGAGCCCAGGTGGGCGGCGAGGGTGCCGGCCGCCGAGCCGACCAGGGCGCCCGCGCTCCACATGCCGTGCAGCCCGGACATGATCGACTTGTCGAGGCGGTTCTCGACCTCGACGCCGAGCGCGTTCATCGCCACGTCCGCCATGCCCGCCGTGGCGCCGTACGTGAACAGCGCCAGGCAGAGCGTGTACAGGTTCGGCGCGAGCGAGGGCAGGACCAGCGCCAGCGTCCACAGGCTGATCAGCCCGCGCAGCGCGGTGCGGGAACCGAAACGGTGGCTGATCCGGCCCGCGAGCGGCATCGCCACGGACGCGCCGATCGCCGGGAAGGCGAGCGCGAGCCCGAGCTGTCCCGCGCCGATCGAGGCATGGTCCTGGATCCACGGGACCCGCGTGGCGAACGAACCGGTCACCGCGCCGTGCACCGCGAACACGGCGGCCACGGCATACCGGGCGCGCTTCAACTCACGCACGTCGTCAACCACTTCACCCATGGTGCCGCTGCCCCTCCCGGACGTCCTCCCCGCTGTCGCCGTAAACTATCAGGAACCCTGCCTGATAAATAGATGAGGCAGGGGCGAGGCCGCTGTGCCGCCTCCTGATCTGGAAGAATCCCGGCATGCCCGCATCTCCGAGCACCGCCAGGGCCATCAACGACCGGCTCGCGCTGCGCCTGCTGCAACAGGAAGGCCCCCTGACGGCGGGGCAGCTGAAGCAGCTCACCGGACTGTCCCGGCCGACCGTGGCCGACCTCGTCGAACGCCTCACCGCCGCCGGGCTGATCGCGGTCGTGGGGGAGTCGGGCGAGCAGCGGCGCGGCCCGAACGCACGGCTGTACGGGATCGTCGCCGACCGCGCGCACCTCGCGGCCCTCGACGTACGCACCGAGGGCGTCTCCGTCGTCGTGTCCGACCTGCTGGGCGCGGAACTCGCCCGGGCGTCGGTCCCGATCGCCGACGACACGGGGACGGGACCGGCCGTCGAGCAGGCGGTGGCGCTGGTGGAGCGCGCCGCGAAGGAGGCCGGAGCCGAGCGCCTGCACACGGTCGGGATCGGCGCGCCCGGCCTGATCGACCCCGCCACCGGCGAACTCCGCGACTCCTCCGGTCTGCCGGAGTGGCACCGCCGCCTGGTCGCCGCCCTCCAGGAGCGGCTCCCGGCCCGGGTGACCGTCGAGAACGAGACCAACCTCGCCGCCCTGGCCGAACAGCGCGAGGGCGCCGCCCGCGACCGGGACACGTTCGTGCTGCTGTGGCTGGGCCACGGCACCGGCGCGGCCGTCGTCCTCGACGGCAGACTCCGCCGTGGCGCCTCGGGCGGCACCGGCGAGATCGGCTTCCTGCCGGTACCGGGTACGGGCGCACTGCCCTCGGCGACGGACTGCGAGGGCGGCTTCCACTCACTGGCGGGGTCGGCGGCGATCGCCCGGCTGGCGAGGGAGCACGGGCTCGTGGCGGCCGGGCCGGCCCATGAGCCGCAGGCGGCGGCGCTGGTGCGGGCGGCGGCCGCGACCCCGAGCTCCCCGCGTTCCGCCCGCTTCCTCGACGTCCTCGCCGACCGCCTCGCCATCGGCGCCGCCGCCGTCGTGGCCGTCCTGGACCCCGGCTGTGTGGTCCTGGCCGGCGAGGTCGGGCAGGCCGGCGGGGACGTCCTCGCCGCACGGGTCGAGGAGCGGCTCGTCCGGATGTCACCGCTGCCGGCCGAGGTGCGGGCGAGCACCCTGGGCGGCGACGCGGTGCTGCGCGGCGCCCTGCTGACCGCGCGGGACGGCGCACAGGACGAACTGTTCGGGCCCTCGCCCCGGTAGCCCGCCGGCCCGGCCTTGTGGCCCCTGGGTGTCACCGCCGGCCGTCAGGGCGACGGGCGCCACGCCGGCCCCCTCGGCAGCACCATGTCCCGGCTCGCTCACCGCCCCCGCCGAACCGCGCCGCCACGTACGCCTCGAACCTGCCCTCGCGCACCGCCCGCCTCGGTGTCAGATGCCCACCGTCCCGCAGCGCGCCGTAGGCCCCGCCCGTGAGGCGCACGTTCACCCGCGGACGCCGCATTCACCGTCGGCCGGGCAGAGGCCCGTCAGGAGGCCCGGCGGCGGGGCAAGGGCCTCCGTCACCGCCGCCGGGCCGTTCTTGGGACGGCGCAACGCCGGGAACGCAGACGCTAAGAGGACTAGACCAGGTCAGTCAATAGGTATGGACCAATTATCAAGATCGCGCCGGTTTCCGGGGAGGGTGAGAAGTCCAGCATGTGAACATGTGAGCCACCCCACAGTCGTTCCCTTGCATGGCCGCCGATCGGCCGTGGCAAACTGGCCATGTACCAGAAGCAGCGCACTCCGGGGTCGGTGAAAGTCCGAACCGGCGGTTATAGTCCGCGACCCGCTCGCCTCGGCGATCGGTTGACCAGGTGGAATTCCTGGACCGACGGTTAAAGTCCGGATGGGAGGCAGTGCGCGGCGGGCAGGCATTCGTGCGTGCCGCCGTCTGTTTCGACCTGTCCGCAGGACAGGTCTCATTCGGCGACGCTCCCGGTGCCCTCGCCCGTATGTTCTGTCGTCATCGACAGGCCCCGGAGTCCGTGCCCGAAATGGCAGGAGGACCCGGGAAGTGTTCACCGGAATCGTCGAAGAGCTGGGTGAAGTCACCGCCGTCGAGAACCTCGGCGACGCCTCCCGCTTCCGTCTCCGTGGACCCGTCGTCACCGAGAACGCGCAGCACGGCGACTCCATCGCCGTCAACGGCGTCTGTCTCACGGTCGTCGAGCACGAGGGCGACGAATTCACCGCCGACGTCATGGCGGAGACCCTCGACCGCTCCAGCCTCGGCGCTCTCGCCGTCGGCTCCCGCGTCAACCTGGAACGTCCCATGGCCGTGGGCGCGCGCCTCGGCGGGCACATCGTGCAGGGACACGTCGACGGCACGGGCGCGGTCATCGAGCGCAGGCCGTCGGAGAACTGGGAGATCGTCAAGGTCTCGCTCCCGGCCGACCTCTCCCGGTACGTCGTGGAGAAGGGCTCCATCACCGTCGACGGCATCAGCCTCACGGTCGTCGACGCGGGCCCGGACTACTTCACCGTCAGCCTCATCCCGACCACCCTCGCGCTGACCACCCTGGGCCGCAAGCAGCCCGGGGACCCGGTCAACCTCGAGGTCGACGTCGTCGCCAAGTACGTCGAGCGCCTCCTCGGCGACCGCACCAGGGAGACCGCGAAGTGAACTGGCTCAACTCCGAAGCCTTCACGGTCCTCGACCAGCACATCATCTGGTCCGACATGATCGGCAACACCGTCGGTCTGATCGCCCTGGCCCTCGGCTGGCTGCGCAACATAGGAACCTGGCCCGCCCAACTCCTGTCCGGTGCCGTCCTCGTGGCCGCCAACCTCTCCGTGCACCAGGGCGGCGGCGTCGGCAAGCAACTCGTCGTCATCGTCGTGGCCCTCTACGGCTGGTACGCCTGGACCCGCGGCAGGCAGCAGGCCCAGGACGGCACCATCGCCGTACGGTTCGCCACCTGGCGGGAGCGCGCCTACCTCGTCGGCGGCGCCGCGATCGGCACCCTCGCCGTCGGCGGCCTGTTCACCGCCTACCCCTCGCTCTCCTGGAGCCCGTGGGCCGACGCGTACATCTTCGTCGGCACCCTCGCCGCGATGTACGCCCAGGCGCGCGGCATGGTCGAGTTCTGGTTCGCCTGGCTGCTGGTCGACCTGGTCGGCGTACCGCTCAACTTCCGCAGTGGGCTCGCCTTCTCGGGCCTCATCTACATCGTGTACGGCGCACTCGTCCTGTGGGGCATGCGCGACTGGTGGCTGCGCTCCCGCAAGGCCGGGCAGCCCGTTCTGGAAGGAGCCCCGGCATGACCACGGCGCCGATCCTGTACAGCACGGACAACATCGAGGACTTCGCGCTCGACCCGGTCGAGCGGGCCATCGCCGACATCGCGGCCGGCCGCCCGGTCGTGGTCGTCGACGACGAGGACCGGGAGAACGAGGGCGACCTCGTCATCGCCGCCGAGAAGGCGACCCCCGAAATCGTCGCCTTCATGATGAGCGAGTGCCGCGGCCTGATCTGCGCGCCCATGGAGGGCGGCGAACTGGACCGCCTCCAGCTGCCGCAGATGGTCGACCACAACACCGAGTCGATGCGGACGGCGTTCACCGTGTCGGTCGACGCGAGCGGCGCGCACGGGGTCACCACCGGGATCTCCGCCGCCGACCGCGCGACCACGCTCCGGCTGCTCGCCCAGGGAGAGGCGGGGGCCGCCGACTTCGTCCGCCCCGGCCACATCTTCCCGCTGCGCGCCAAGCCCGGCGGGGTCCTCGTCCGCAACGGCCACACCGAGGCCGCCGTCGACCTCGCCCGCCTCGCGGGTCTGCGACCGGCCGGCGCGATCGTCGAGATCGCCGGCGAGGACGGCCACATGCTGCGGCTGCCGGAGCTGATCCCGTTCGCCCGCAAGCACGGCCTGACGATCATCTCCATCGAGGACCTGATCGCCTACCGCCAGAGCTCCGAGCCCACCGTCCGGCGCGAGGCCGAGGTCCATCTGCCCACCGCCTTCGGCGAGTTCACGGCCTACGGCTACCGCTCCACCGTCGACGGCGTCGAACACGTCGCCCTGGTCCACGGCGAGATCGGCGACGGCGAGGGCGTACTCGTCCGCGTCCACTCCGAATGCCTCACCGGCGACGTCTTCCACTCGCTGCGCTGCGACTGCGGCCCCCAGCTGGAGGCCTCCCTGGAGCGCATCCGCAGCGAGGGCCGCGGCGTCGTGGTCTACCTCCGCGGACACGAGGGACGCGGCATCGGGCTGGTGTCCAAGCTGCGCGCGTACGAGCTCCAGGAGCGCGGCCGCGACACCCTCGACGCCAACCTGGAACTCGGCCTGCCCGCCGACGCCCGCGACTACGCGGCCGGTGCGCAGATCCTGGAGGACCTCGGCGTCCGCAGCCTGCGGCTGATGACCAACAACCCCGACAAGACCGACGCGCTCCTGAGGCACGGCCTCAAGGTCACCGGGCGCGAGCCGATGCCCGTACAGGCGGGCGAGCACAACCTCCGGTACCTGACCACCAAGCGGGACCGGATGGGCCACGATCTGCCCTGGCTGGACACGGTCCCCGTGTCCACCTGCGGCAACCAGTAAGAGAGCACTGAGGAGAGACGTGAGCGGCAAGGGTGCACCCGAACTGTCCGTACGCAACTGCGGCGACCTGCGCGTCGCGGTCATCGCGGCACAGTGGCACGAAAAGGTGATGGACGGTCTGGTGGACGGCGCGCTGCGCGCCCTGCACGAACTGGGAATCGACGAGCCGACCCTCCTCAGGGTCCCCGGGAGCTTCGAGCTGCCGGTCGTCGCCAAGGTCCTCGCGGGCCGGGGTTACGACGCGATCGTCGCCCTCGGCGTCGTCATCCGCGGCGGCACCCCCCACTTCGACTTCGTGTGCCAGGGCGTCACCCAGGGCCTCACCCAGGTCTCCGTGGACACCGGCGTCCCCGTCGGCTTCGGCGTACTGACGTGCGACACCGAGGAGCAGGCCCTGGACCGCGCGGGCATCGAGGGCTCCCACGAGGACAAGGGGCACGAGGCGGTGACCGCCGCCGTGGCGACCGCGGCCACGCTGCGCTCAGTATCCGAACCCTGGCGCTGAGGCACGGCCGGCTCGGCGTAGGGTAGGCAGCACCATGTCCAAGAAGACGTTCGAGGAGCTCTTCACCGAGCTCCAGCACAAGGCCGCCAACGGCGACCCCTCCACTTCGCGCACCGCCGAGCTGGTCGGCAAGGGCGTCCATGCCATCGGCAAGAAAGTCGTCGAGGAGGCCGCCGAAGTCTGGATGGCCGCCGAGTACGAGGGCAAGGACGCCGCCGCCGAGGAGATCTCGCAGCTCCTGTACCACGTCCAGGTGATGATGGTCGCCCGCGGAATCTCCCTCGACGACGTGTACGCCCACCTGTAGATCCCCCTGTTTCCCAGCCCCACCCCTTCACGCAAAGGAAGCCGACCTCATGCTGCGCATCGCCGTCCCCAACAAGGGTTCCCTGTCAGGCCCTGCGGCGGAGATGCTCCATGAGGCCGGCTACCAGCAGCGGCGGGAGTCCAAGGAACTGCGGATCGTCGACCCGGAGAACGAGGTGGAGTTCTTCTACCTCCGCCCCCGCGACATCGCGATCTATGTCTCCTCCGGGCGCCTCGACATCGGCCTCACGGGCCGCGACCTGCTCATCGACTCCGGGGCCAACGCGGAGGAGATCCTCCCGCTCGGCTTCGCCCGCTCCACCTTCCGTTTCGCCGGCAAGCCCGGCACCGCCAAGGGCATCGAGGACCTCGCGGGTCTCACTGTCGCCACCTCGTACGAGGGCATCGTCGCCAAGCACCTCGCCGACAGCGGCATCGACGCCTCCGTCGTGCACCTCGACGGCGCCGTCGAGACCGCCATCGAACTCGGTGTCGCCGAGGTCATCGCGGACGTCGTCGAGACCGGCACCTCGCTGCGCAACGCGGGCCTGGAAGTGTTCGGCGAGCCGATCATGAAGTCCGAGGCCGTCGTCATCCGCCGCGTCGGAGCCGGCACCGACGAGGCCGCCGAGTCGAAGGTGCAGCAGTTCCTGCGCCGCCTCCAGGGCGTCCTGGTCGCGCGGACGTACGTGATGATGGACTACGACTGCCGCGCCGAGCACCTGGAGAAGGCCGTCGCGCTCACCCCGGGCCTGGAGTCGCCGACCATCTCGCCGCTGCACAACGAGGGCTGGGTCGCCGTACGGGCGATGGTTCCGGCCAAGGAGGCCCAGCGAATCATGGACGACCTGTACGCGCTCGGCGCACGGGCCATCCTGACCACGGCCATCCACGCCTGCCGCCTCTGAGGGACCGTACGTCGATGCCCGATCTGTCTGCTTTGCCTGCCCTGCCTGTCACCTTCCGGCCGGGCCGTACCCGTGCCGTCCTGCTGACCGCCGGCGTCACCATCTTTGTGGTTCTCACCACGGTCGTGATGCTCCTCGAAACCCTCACCCCGGCGGAACGCCTCAGCTTCGTCTTCACCGCGGCGCTGCTCTGCGGCGTGCTCGTCCTCCTCTCCCGGCCCAAGGTCGTCGCCGACGAGAGTGGCGTCACCGTCGTCAACATCACCAGCAGGCGGCACCTGGCCTGGGCGGAAATCCTCCAGGTCAACCTGCGTCCCGGTGATCCCTGGGTGTTCCTCGACCTCAGCGACGGCACCAGCCTGCCCGCGCTCGGCATCCAGCCGGGCATCGCCAAACAGCGTGCGATCGCCGACGCGCGGACGCTGCGGGCGCTCGCCGAGGCGCGTTCCGCACGGGACCCCGAGGAACATCAGGGCTGACTCGGGGCCGTCCACCCTGCCGTATCGGCGGGTGTCTTGATTAATCTGGTGGCGGAGGCGTTCTTCCTTGCGCCTCCGCCCTGCTGCTCCGTCCGGTGCGGCAGGGGTACCTGCTACCCGAGGAGTGATTCCCTCCAGCGATGGACGGATCGTCCTGTAGTACCTGCGCCGCCCCCTCTCGACATACCGCGGACCGTGTCCGCGTCCCTGCGGAGGCGGCGGCATCATGACCGACTCTCTGCTGCTCCTCGGGGCGGCATTCCTGCTCATTCTGGCCAACGGCTTCTTCGTGGCCGCCGAGTTCGGACTCGTCACGGTCGAACGGCCGGAGGCCGAGAAGGCCGCGGCCGAGGGCGACCGACGGGCCGGTACGGTCGTCGAGTCGCTGAAGGAGCTGTCCTTCCAGCTCTCCGGCACCCAGCTCGGCATCACCATCACCTCGCTGGTCGTCGGCATGCTCGCCGAACCGGCGCTCGCCGACCTGCTGCACGGCCCGTTCACCGCCATCGGCCTCCCCGAAGGAGCCGTCCCCGGGATCGCCGTGGTCGTCGGCATGCTGCTGGCCTCGGCCGTGCAGATGGTGATCGGCGAACTCGTGCCCAAGAACTGGGCGATCTCCAAGCCCTTGCAGGTGGCCCGCTTCGTCGCGGGCCCGCAGCATGTGTTCTCGCGTCTGTTCCGGCCGGTGATCGCGGCACTCAACACGGTCGCCAACCGGCTGGTGCGCGCCCTGGGCGTGGAGCCCGCCGAGGAGATGGCCTCCGCCCGCACCCCCGGCGAACTCGTCTCCCTCGCCCGGCACTCGGCCCAGGCCGGCGCGCTGGAGCAGGACACGGCCGATCTGTTCGTACGGACGCTGTCGCTCGGCGAGCTGACCGCACAGCACGTCATGACCCCGCGCGTGCGGGTCAGCGCGCTCCAGTCCTCGGCGACCGCCGAGGACGTGGTCAACCTCACCCGTGCCACCGGCCTGTCCCGCTTCCCCGTCTACCGGGACCGGATCGACGAGATCGTCGGCATGGTCCACCTCAAGGACGCCCTCGCGATCCCCTCCCGCGACCGGCTGCGCACCCCCGTCGGCCGGATCGCCCAGCCGCCGCTGCTCGTCCCGGAGACGCTGCCCGTGCAGCCCCTCCTGGCGCGGCTGCGCAGCGAGCAGCCCATCGCCGTCGTCGTCGACGAGTACGGCGGTACGGCGGGCGTCGTCACCCTGGAGGACATCGTCGAGGAACTCGTCGGCGAGGTCCGCGACGAGCACGACGGGCAGGACCTGCCCGAACTCGCCGTCGCACCGCCCGAGGACGGGCGGCCCGCATGGGACGCGGACGGCAGCTGCCGCGTCGACATCCTCCAGCGCATAGGCCTCGACGTGCCCGAGGGGCCCTACGAGACCGTGGCCGGCCTCGTCGCCGATCTGCTCGGCCGCATCCCCGCCCCCGGGGACCGGGCCGAGCTCCCCGGCTGGCGGCTGTCGGTGCGCCAGGTCGGGCACTACCGCGCCGAGCGGGTCCGTCTGGTGAAGACCGCGGACACCACAGACACCACAGACACCACAGGCATTGCGGACATCGCGGATGCCTCGGTCACAGCGGGCGCGGGCACCAGGGACACCGCGGCTTCCGCGCCTGCCGCGGAGGCTGTCCGATGACCCTGCTCCAGCTACTGTTGGCCGCCCTGCTGGTGCTCGCCAACGGCTTCTTCGTCGGCGCCGAGTTCGCGCTCGTCTCCGTACGGCGCAGCCAGATCGAGCCACTGGGGACGGCACGGGCCCGCCAGGTGCTGTACGGCCTGGAGCGGCTGCCGCAGATGATGGCCGCGGCCCAGTTCGGCATCACCATCTGCTCGCTGACGCTGGGCGCGGTCGCCGAACCGACGGTCGCGCATCTGCTCGAGCCCGGCTTCGAGGCGGCCCGTCTGCCCGACGGGATGATCCACCCCCTCGGATACGTCATCGCGCTGGCCCTCGTCGTCTTCTTCCACCTGGTCATCGGCGAGATGGTGCCGAAGAACCTGGCGATGGCCGCGCCCGAGAGGACGGCGCTGTGGCTCAGCCCGGGCCTGGTCGCCTTCGCCCGGCTGTGCCGGCCGGTCACGGTCGCGCTGAGCGCCTGCGCACGGGTGATCCTGATGCTCTTCCGGGTGGAGCCCAAGGACGAGGTCGAGGCGGTCTTCACCAGCGAGCAGCTCAACCAGCTGGTGGAGGACTCCGGCCAGGCCGGTCTCCTCGACCCGGAGGAGCAGGAGCGCCTGGAGGACGCGCTGGAACTGGGCTCGCGCCCGGTCACGGACGTCCTGCTGGACCGCGACTCACTGGTGACCGTGGGCCCCTCGGTCACGCCCGGCGAGGTGGTGGCGCTGACCGCGCGCACCGGGTACTCCCGCTTTCCCGTCGCCGCGGAGACCGGCGCCTTCATGGGCTATCTCCATGTGAAGGACGTACTCGATCTGGAGGAGTCCGAGCGGGCGGTGCCGCAGCAGATCTGGCGGCCGATGACCACGCTCGGCGCGGAGCTGCCGCTGGACGACGCGCTGACCGTGATGCGCCGGGCCGCCACGCACCTCGCGCAGGTCGCCGACGGGTCCGGGCGGGTGCTCGGCCTGGTCACCATGGAGGACGTCCTGGAGCTGCTGGTGGGCGAGGTCAGGGACCCGGCCCACCGGGACGCGCAGCCGCCGAGCCGGGTGACGGAACAACGCGCCGAGACGCCCGGCGAGGCACTGGCGAGCCAGCTTCGGTGAGCCGGCCGCGCGTGGCCCTGGGACCGTCGGGTTCCAGGGCCACCGCTCACAGTGCCGAAGGATCCTGCGGTCCCCGCCCCGACAGCACCTCGCCGTACGCCTGCATCAGATCCGGCAGCCGCAGCGTGGAGAGATCGTCCCGCGACGGGGTCCTCGGATAGCCCGTCAGCCGCAGATCCCGGTACGCGCAGCTCTTCTCGTACAGGGTGCGCAGGAAGCGGCCGTTGCCGAGCTCGTCGATCCAGCCCTGGTCGATGACGTGCCCGCTGATGGAGCGCAGCTCGTCGAGCGCCTCCTCGTCCCACACGTCGCCGTTCTCCGCGGCCAGCACCTCGCCGATCGAGGTGAGTTCGAGCGGGCGGTACGAGGGGAAGTCCACGCGGGTGGTGAAGCGGGAGGAGAGACCGGGGTTCGCGGCCAGCAGGCGGTCCATGCCCTCCGGGTAGCCCGCGAGGATCACCACCAGGTGGTCCCGGTTGTCCTCGGCCCGTTTCAGCAGCACCTGGAGCGCCTCGTCGCCGTACGCGTCGCCCTTGCCGTAGCCGGAGTTCGACAGCGCGTACGCCTCGTCCACGAACAGGACGCCACCGATCGCCGAGTCGATCAGCTCGTTGGCCTTCACGGCCGTCTGGCCCAGGTACTCGCCGACCAGGTCCGCCCGCTGGGCCTCCACCAGATGGTCGCCGCCGAGCAGCCCGAGCGCGTAGAAGACCCGGCCCAGGATCCGCGCCACCGTGGTCTTGCCGGTGCCGGAGGGTCCGGAGAAGACGAAGTGGCGTTTGGGAGGCTGTACGGGTAAGCCCTGGCCGGCCCGCAGCCGCGCCATGTTCAACTGCGCCGACAGCGCCTTGACCTGGCGCTTCACCGGTTCGAGCCCGACCATCCGCTCCAGCTCCGCCAGCGCCTCCTCGAGGAGCTCGGGGTCCGTGGGCCCGGCCGGCAGCGGCTGCACCGGCACCACGGTCTTCTCCCGTACCGCGTCGGCCTCCTGTGGCAGGGCGCCGGGCGGTGCCGGTTCGGGCTCGGAGAGCTTCAGCTCCCGCCCCTCGCCGCCGAAGAGGGGATCCACCCCGTCCGGCCCGTCGATCAGGTCCTGTCCGATCCCGGTGAGCGTGATCGCCGCGAGGTCGACCGCCTCGTCGTACCCGTCGCCGTCGGAGATCGCCGCGAGCCGTGCGGAGGTGTCCATGAAGGCGGGGTCCACCCGGTGCACCGCCCGGTACAGGGGCAGGGCGGCGGCGCTGCGGCCCGTGCCCTCGTGCGCCCGTGCCAGCCAGTAGCGCAGCTCCTTGCGCTGCGGCTGCTCGCTGCGGCAGCGCATCAGCGCGGCGGACAGCAGGGGCTCGGCCTGTCCGAACATCTCCAGCCGGACCCGGGCCATGCCGCCGAACAGCCCGGCCTCGATACCCAGCATGGCGTCGTCGATCAGCGGATCCGTGTGCCGGACCAGCTGCTCCCAGTCCTTGACCAGATAGGCCCGGCAGGCGTGCAGGAAGCGCACCTGCGGGTCCGTGTCCACCGGCGGCAGGCTCGCGAGCGCCCGGTCCAGGTCGGGGACATGGCGTCCGTCCAGCCAGTGGGAGGCGTGCGCGAGCAGCAGATCGCGCGGACTCTCCAGCACCGGCTGCACCCACCAGCCCAGCCAGTACCAGGAGTTGAGGGTGCGCCGGTGCCGGGTGCGCTGCTCCCCGAAGCGGTCCCGGTGCCGGAACATCCGGAGCAGCGCGGTCGTCGTGTCGACGCGCAGCGCGTGCAGTCCGAGCCAGCCGTCGGCCATGCCCGGATCCATCCGCACCGCGGTGCGGAACTCCTCCTCCGCCTGCGGATAGGCGCCCATCGTGTAGGCATCCACACCTCGCAGCCAGGCGAGGTCGGCCGGAGCCTCGGGGCCCCGCGTGCCGAAGTCCATCACGTCCCCCACAGACCGTGCCCCCGTTGGTTCACCGCCGGGCCGGTGCCCGTCGGCAGTCGTCGAACCGCTGTGCCGCGGACGGGAGTTGCATGGGTGCGCAGAGCAGCCGTCCGAAGGTCGCACCGAGAGGCATGGTACCTGCGGGGCCGTCGCCTGCCGAAGGGTGCCGCACAGGCCGTTTGACGAGGTGGGAGCAGATGGGGCGCACTGCGCATGGTGACCGAGGGTGAGCGAATCACGTCTCCCGGCGCCCGAAATGAGGTGCTCAGGGCAAAACGAAGCCCCCGATCACGGGGGAACAATCGGGGGCTTCGCGTCTGGCGGCGGCCTCGAAAGGCCGCTCATTCAGAACGTAAGTCCTGTACGGCCCCCCGGTCAAGACGAGTTGGAGCACTTGGAGAAGTTCTCCGGCGGGGGTCTTCACAAGTTCAGCACATTGCGGATGGTCCCTCACTGTGCGTGAGATCCTGGTCCGGTCCTGGCGTCCCAGCAGGCCCCGGCAGCACCTCGTACCCCTCCGGACACTGCTGTACCAGAAGGTCGGCGAAGGGCCTGGACGGGTCCCCGGCGAAGTGCCGGCGCTCCGCCTCGACCCACCCGGCCCAGAACTCGCGCTGCGCCTCGCCGTCCCTCTCCCGCCCGCGCGTCCAGGACGCCTCGTGCGGCAGCTCCATCCACAGCAGCCGCGCGAGATACGGACGCAGCGCCCGGCGGCCCGCGCCGACGCCCTCGACGAGGACCACGGGCGCGGGCGGCAGGGCGCGGGCCGGGTCGAAGTCGCGGGTGTGCCAGTTGTAGGGGCGGTAGTGCGCGGGCTCGCCGCGGCCGAGCGGTGCCACCACCTCGCGCAGCAGACGGTCCGTCCACGCGAACAGCTCCTCGTGCGTGGCGATGTCGTCGAGGTGCAGCACGGGCGCGCCGTCGAGTGCCGCGGCCAACCGCCCGGCGAACGTGGACTTTCCGGAGCCCGCGTGCCCGTCGACGCCGACGAGCCGGACGGGGCCGCACGAGGGCGGCAGTCGTCGCAGGCGGGAGGCGAGGTCGTGAATGGTCGTTCCTCGGGGTCGGCGGGGTGTGGGCATATTTCAAACGAACATTCTATAGCGGGTGCGAGAAGGCGGATCCGGGTGTGGCGGCGCGGGGGGATCCGGGGCACGAAATTAGTGTCGCGTTGAACTATGTAGGAAAAGCCTCAACCATTTTTTCTCAGGCTCGCGGTCAAAGGCCCCCACGTGTCGGACCAGGCATTCGGCAATCGGCATTCCGCTTCCCCCGCATGCTGAGTAGGGTGCCTGGTGCGCAACGGCGTGGCATCGGACGGGGATGGACAGGGGAGCATGGCCGCGGGGTTATTCGAGGGGCAGTACGTATGGCATCCGGCGGCCGACGACCGCACGCTCGCGAGCGTATGCGTGGATGTGCGCGCCGGGCGTTATCGGAGCGCGCGCGAAGCGCTCGCCGACACGCGCGACGATTTCGGACTGCGTGCCCATCGCTCGCTGGTCCTCGCCTCGGAGGCGGCCGACTCCGACCTCGCGGAGCGCTGGCTGGCCGAGGAGCCCACTCCCGAGGCCGCACTGCTGTGGGCGCGGGTCGCGGTGCTGCGGACGCTGCGTGCCGCCGCCGCCCACGACGAGCGCGCCGAGGCGCTGGAGCGCATCGCGCTCACCGCGTGCGAGCGGGCCTCGACGGCGGCCCCGCACGATCCCACGCCCTGGGTGGCCAAGCTGACGATGGCCCGGCTGCACGACATCCGCGAGCCGGCCCCGCAGGGGCTGCTCACCGCGCCGGCCGGCCCCTGGCGGCTGTTCTCGCACGTCCTGCGGCTCGACCCGTGGAACCGTGAGGCCCACCACCGCTTCCTCGCCTGCTTCTTCACGCGGTACGGCGGCTCGGTGAACGCGGCCTGGGACGTCGCCGCCTTTCTGGGCCAGCGGGCCCCCGCCACCTCACCGCTGCGCCTGCTGCCCCTGGTCGCCCTCGTGGAGAGCTACAACCCCGCGCAACTGCTGGCCGACCGGGTCTGGGAGCAGCCCCAGTGGCGCGCCACCGCCCTCGCCATCTACCAGAACTGGCTGCCCGAGACCGCGGGCTACCGCTTCACGCCGGTGCTCGACCTCGCGTATCTCGCGCACGCCCTGTTGATGGCCCAGCGCGAGTTCGAGGCGCGCGCCGTCTTCATGGCCATGGGGCCCTACGCCTCCCGTATGCCCTGGAGCGTCTTCGGCGACCCCGAGGAGCAGCTCTCCCGCGCCCGCCGTTCCTGCGGACTGCCCGTACCCGGAGCCGCCTGACCCCGCTCACCCCGGTCTCCGGCACCCCCCCCACAGAAAGGTCAGGTTGTGTCAGAACGGATATCAGCGCCCGGTACGTCACATGCGAGAGGACGTGCGGGTGCGGATCCCGGCGCACTCGACGACGATGCGACGCTGCATGCGATGGGCTATCCGCGCAAGCTCACCCGACGATTTCAGGCGTTCGACAATTTCGCCATCTCCTTCACCATCATCAACATCATCTCGGGCATCTTCTCGTCCTTCGGATTCGGTATGAACGCGGGCGGGCCGCGCATTCTCGTCTTCGGCTGGATCGGCGTTTCCGTCATGGTGCTGTTCATCGGGGCCGCGATGGCCGAGGTCGCCTCCGCATATCCGACGAGCGGGGCGCTCTATTTCTCCGCCGGAAAGCTCGCCAAGCGGCACAAGGGCGCCTGGTCCTGGTACACGGGCTGGCTCAATTTCGTGGGGCAGGTGGGCGGTACGGCCGCCACCGGATACGCGGCCGCCACCTTCATCCAGGCGTTCATCGCCCTGCAATGGTCCTCGTACGAGCCGACCGCTCACCAGACGGTCCTGATCACGGCGCTGATCATCGCGCTCCAGGGGCTGGCCAACACCTACACCGTGCAGCTCGTCGCCGTCCTCAACCGGATCTCCGTGTGGTGGCTCCTGATCGGGCTCGTGGTGATCGTGAGCACCTTGACCGTCATGCCCGACGACCATCAGTCGGCCTCGTTCGTGACGCATTTCGCGAACAACACCGGTTTCACGAACGGGATTTACGGCGGGATGCTCGGTCTGCTGGTCACCAGTTGGACCTTCACCGGCTTCGACGGCAGTTTCCACATGTCCGAGGAAACGGTCCGGGCCACGGTCAACGCCCCCAAGGGCATCACACGTGCCATCGGCTATTCGGCGATCACCGGACTGATCCTCATGCTCGCCCTCGTCTACAGCATTCACGACTATGACCAGGTGGCCGGCTCCTCGGCGCCGCCCGTGCAGATTCTCATCGATGGGCTTGGCATGGGCACTGCAAAGGTGCTGTTGCTGATCGTCATCGGCGCCATGCTCTTCTGCGGACTGGCCAATCTGACCAGCAACACCCGGCAGATCTTCGCCTTCTCCCGGGACGGCGCGATGCCCGGCTCCCGCTGGTGGCACACGGTCTCGCCGCGCACCCGTACGCCCGTCAAGGCCGTCTGGCTGGCGGTCGGCTGCTCGCTCGCGCTGGTGCTGCCGGGCTGGTGGTCCCACACCGCCTTCACCGCCATCGTCAGCGTCAACGTCGTAGGCCTCTTCCTCGCCTACGCCGTGCCGATCTTCCTCAGGCTGCGGCTCGGCGACGAGTTCCGGGCCGGCCCGTGGAACCTGGGCCGCTGGAGCAGGCCCGTCGGCATCCTCGCCGTGACCTGGATCCTGCTCAGCAGCGTCCTGTTCATGCTGCCGCAGGCCTCGCCGATCACCGTCGACTCCTTCAACTACGCCCCGATCGCGCTGGCCGTGGTGCTGGTCGTCGCCACGGTGTGGTGGTTCGCCACCGCGCGGCGCCGCTTCCAGGGGCCGGTCAGCTACGGCCGGCCGGACGAGGTCGCGGCGATGGACCTCGTCTGACGCACCCGCCCCGGGCTCCGGCGTACGGCCTGCCCGTACGCCGGAGTGGCGGCCCCCAGGCAGTGCCAGTGGTCGGGACCAATATTGGTGACGCGCCGCGTGCCGAAGTGCTGGCAGAAGTCTGCGTCCGGCGGCCATAGTTGGCCCACAGCCGCGCGTCTGAGCTGCCGCTTCCGGACAACTGGGGGTCACCCACCGATGACCAGAGCTTCAGAGCCGTCCCGCAGAACCGTCATCGCCGCGGCGGTCGCCGTGGCAGCGGTCGGCGCCGCGGGCCCGGCGGCCGCGGCGCCGACCGCCCGGCCGACGAAAGCATCCCCGAACCTCGTGGACAACCGCGCCTGGACCTCGTACTCCGACTGGCGCGGGGGCACCGCGAAGGGCACCCGGGCCGTCGCGGGCGCCCGCCCCGGCCTGGCGATCGCCACCCCCGCGGGCCGCACCGACTACACCGACCCGCACACCGGCAGGACCGCCACCTGGGAGTACGCGACCTGGACGTCCCCGGTGCACCGGCTCGCCGTCCCCTCCACCGAGGTGATCGCCTCCTGGAACGCGCACACCCCGGCCGGCACCTGGCTCCAGGTCGAGCTGACGGGCACCTACTCCGACGGCACCGCCACGCCCTGGTACGTGATGGGCCGCTGGGCGGCCGGCGACCAGGACATCCGGCGGACCTCGGTCGACGGCCAGAGCGACGGCAAGAGCAGCATCTGGACGGACACCTTCGCCATCGACGACACCGCCTCGGGCCTGCGCCTGGTCTCCTACCGGCTGCGGCTCACGCTGTACCGCACCCCGGGCGGCGGGATCACGCCGACCGTGTGGCGCCTCGGCGCCATGGGCTCCGACATCCCGGACCGCTTCACCGTGCCCGCCTCGGCGCCGGGGCTCGCCCAGGAGCTGAGGGTCCCGCGCTACTCGCAGGAGATCCACGCCGGCCAGTACCCCGAGTACGACAACGGCGGCGAGGCCTGGTGCAGCCCCACCTCCTCACAGATGATCATCGAGTACTGGGGCCGCCGGCCCACACCCGGGCAGCTGGCCTGGGTCGACCCCTCGTACGCCGACCCGCAGGTGTGCCACGCGGCCCGCTTCACCTACGACTACCAGTACGCGGGCTGCGGCAACTGGCCCTTCAACGCGGCCTACGCCGCGACGTACAAGGACCTCCAGGGCGTGGTGACCCGGCTCGGCTCCCTCGGTGATCTGGAGACGCTGATCGCGGCGGGCATCCCGGTCATCACGTCCCAGTCGTTCCTCAAGACGGAGCTGACGGGGGCGGGCTACGGCACCTCGGGCCACCTGATGACCGTGATCGGCTTCACCGCCGACGGCGACGTGATCGCCAACGACCCCGCGTCGCCCGGCGACGACGCGGTCCGGCGGGTCTACCAGCGGCGCGAGTTCGAGAACATCTGGCTGCGCACCAAGCGGTACAACGCCTCCGGCAAGGTCGTCTCCGGCACGGGCGGCGTCTGCTACCTGTACTTCCCGGCCCATCCCTCCGCGCGCCGGCGCAAGGCGCTCGCGGCGGTGGGCGTCCGCTGACGAGGGGCGGCCCCCGGGAGAGTACCGGGGGCCGCCGCCCCGTGTGACCAAGGTCTCCGCCGCAAAAGCCCTTTCCGGTGGCAAGGTGGACAGACCGGTGGGGGGGAGTCCATTGCAAGACGACGTCAGCGAGAAGCCATGACCGCAACCTCTGCCACCGCACCCCGCGTCCGCACGGGCGGCCCCAAGGAAGACGGCCCGAAGATCCTGGAGCACGTCATGGGCTGGACCCTCGTGGTGGTCCTCGCGATGCTCGTCACCCAGCTCGGCCTGCTGTGACCTGAGTGGCCCGCCCCGCGGGGCGTCCCGAACCGCGTCCGGTTCGCCGATCGGAGTCGAACATCCTGGTGATGATGTTCTGACATACTGCCGATGTCCCGCTGGCAGTTGGAGACTTGGGCCGGAATTGAACAACAGTCAACAGCGCGGCGTGGTGCGCCCCGGGGCACGGGGCACGGACCGCTCTGCCGCGCGTCGCGCCGAACTCATCGCCATCGGACGGAAGCTGTTCGCCGACACGTCGTACGACGCGTTGTCGATGGACGACATCGCCCGCCAGGCGCACGTCGCCAAAGGGCTGATCTACTACTACTTCAAGTCGAAACGCGGCTACTACCTGGCGATCATCGAGGACTCGGTGACCGGCCTGGTCACCCGCGCCGCCGAGGGGCTGGAGCTGCCGCCCGACCAGCGGGTGCACCGCACCATCGACGGTTACCTCCGCTACGCCGAGCACAACCAGGCGGCGTACCGCGCGATCATCAGCGGTGGCGTCGGCTTCGACGCCGAGGTGCAGGCCATACGGGACGGCGTGCGGCAGGCGATGGTCGACGCGATCGCCGAAGGCGCTTACGGGCGCCACGAGATCGCGCCGCTCGCCCGCATGGGCCTGCTCGGCTGGCTGTGCAGCGTCGAGGGTGCCACCCTCGACTGGACCGGCCGCCCGGAGCTGCCCCGCGACATCATGCGCAAACTGCTGGTCAAGATGCTCGGCGGCACCCTGCGCGCCATCGAGGAGCTCGACCCGGCGTATCCGGCACCGCCGGCCGCCCGCCGGGACACCTGAGCGAGAGGCGGGGGCCGTTCGGACCCCCACCTCAAGTGACCTGCTTCGACGGCTAGTTGATCGCCTTGATCAGTTCACCGTTCGAGGTGTCGCCGCTCAGCTCCCAGAAGAAGGTGCCTCCCAAACCCTGCGCGTTCTTGTACGTCATCTTCCCGGCGATGGTCGACGGGGTGTCGTAACTCCACCAGTTGCTGCCGCACTTGGCGTAGGCGGTGCCGCCGACCGTGCCGGTCGCCGGGCACTTCGTCTTGAGGACCTTGTAGTCGTCGATGCCCTGCTCGTACGTGCCCGCCGCCGGGCCCGTGGCGCTGCCGCCCGGCGCCGCCTGCGTGACGCCCGTCCAGCCGCGGCCGTAGAACCCGATGCCGAGCAGCAGCTTCGAGGCCGGGACGCCGAGGCCCCTGAGCTTCGCGATGGTCGCCGAGGTGTGGTAACCCGCCTTGGGAATGCCGGAGTACGAGTTCAGCGGCGAGTGCGGAGCCGTGGGGCCGGTCGCGTCCCAGGCGCCGAAGAAGTCGTACGTCATCGGGTTGTACCAGTCGACGTACTGCGCGGCCCCCGCGTAGTCGGCCGCGTCGATCTTGCCGCCGCTGGTGGCGTCCGCGGTGATCGCCGAGGTGACGAGGTTGCCGCTGCCGAACTTCGAACGCAGCGCTCCCATCAGGTTCTTGTACGCCGCCTTGCCGCTGGTGTCGCAGGTGTTGCCGCAGGCGTTGGGGTACTCCCAGTCGATGTCGATGCCGTCGAAGACGTCCGCCCACTTGGAGTTCTCGACCAGGTCGTAGCAGGACTGGGCGAACGCGGCCGGGTTCTTGGCGGCCTCGCCGAAACCGCTCGACCAGGTCCAGCCGCCGAAGGACCAGAGGACCTTGAGGTTCGGGTGGAGCTTCTTGAGCTTGCGCAGCTGGTTGAAGTTGCCCCTCAGCGGCTGGTCCCAGGTGTCGGCGACGCCGTCCACGGATTCGGCCGCGGTGTACGCCCGGTCGGTCGCCGCGTACGCGTCGCCCATCGCGCACTTGCCGCCCGTGACGTTGCCGAAGGCGTAGTTGATGTGCGTGAGCTTGGCGCCCGAGCCGGAGGTCTCGATGTTCTTGACGTAGTACTTGCGGTCGTAGGTGCCCCATTCGGTGAAGTACCCGACGACCTTGGAGCCGGCGGCGGCCGCCCTGGCGGGGGCCTGGGCCTCCGTGGCGGTCGCGGTGCCCGCGCCGGCGAGCAGCCCCGCGCCGAGGACGGCGCAACATGCGGCGGACAGGAGCGCCCGCAGGGAGGCGCCCCCTGTTCGAACAGGTTTGCGGGTTTGGGGGAGGACGCGGGGGCGGTGCGGACTGAGCATCGTGTCTCCTCGTGGGGGAGAGGGGAGCGTGCGTCGGTTGGCATGAACGCGTAGACGCGCTGGGGACGAAACAGTAGGAGGACTAGACCAGTTGGGTCAATGGTTCGGACCAATTTCGCGTCGGAGGCGGCGCGGGGGCCGCTCCCTGGGGCAGGGTGGCTTCTTTTTTGAGTGAGCGCTCGTTAACTGGTGACGCGATGCCTCCGATCGGGCATACTCACAGCGCACAGCCGCTGGTCAGCAGCCTCCGTGACCCGGAGGCGGCAGCATCGGCAGTGTCCAGTGAGACCCGGCGGGGCCGCCCCACCCCAGGTGAGCGTTCGCCGATGTGCCCGACAGGGAGGAGAGCGTCGCCATGCCCGACCGCGCCCCGCAGCCGGTGGACCGTCAGCTGCCCACGGATGAGGCCCGGGATCTGATCTCGCTCGTCCGCGACATCGCGCAGCGTGAGATCGCCCCCGAGGCGGCCGAGGGGGAGGACGCCGGGCACTTCCCGCGCGAAGTCTTCGGACTGCTCTCGGAATCAGGACTCCTCGGCCTGCCCTACGACTCCGAGTACGGAGGCGGCGACCAGCCGTACGAGGTCTACCTCCAGGCCCTCGAAGAGCTCGCTGCGGCCCGCCTCACCGTCGGCCTCGGTGTCAGCGTCCACACCCTCGCCTGCCATGCGCTCGCCCAGTACGGCACCAAGGAACAGCAGGTCGAGCACCTGCCCGCGATGCTCGGTGGCGGACTGCTCGGCGCCTACTGTCTCTCCGAGCCGTCATCGGGATCGGACGCGGCCTCGCTTCGCACGAAGGCGGTGCGGGACGGCGACGACTGGGTGATCACCGGCACCAAGGCGTGGATCACACACGGCGGCATCGCCGACTTCTACACCGTCATGGCGCGTACCGGCGGCGAGGGTGCCCGCGGCATCACGGCCTTCCTGGTGCCGGGCGACGCCGAGGGCCTGCACGCGGCGCTGCCCGAGAAGAAGATGGGCATGAAGGGCTCCCCCACCGCGCAGGTCCACTTCGACGGCGTGCGGGTGTCCGACGAGCGGCGCATCGGCGACGAGGGGCAGGGCTTCGCGATCGCCCTGTCCGCGCTCGACTCCGGGCGGCTCGGCATCGCGGCCTGCGCCGTCGGCGTCGCCCAGGCGGCCCTCGACGAGGCGGTCGCGTACGCCACCGGGCGGCAGCAGTTCGGGCGGCCGATCGCCGACTTCCAGGGGCTGCGCTTCATGCTCGCCGACATGGCCACGCAGATCGAGGCGGGCCGGGCGCTCTACCTGGCCGCCGCCCGGCTGCGCGACGCGGGCCGACCGTTCTCCAAGCAGGCGGCCATGGCCAAGCTGCTGTGCACGGACGCGGCCATGAAGGTGACCACGGACGCGGTCCAGGTGCTCGGCGGCTATGGCTACACCGCGGACTTCCCGGTCGAGCGCTATATGCGTGAGGCCAAGGTCCTGCAGATCGTCGAGGGGACGAATCAGATCCAGCGGATGGTCATCGCCCGGCACGTCGCGGGTCCCGACTCGCGCTGAGGCGCGTCGCGGTCGTGCGCCGCGCTCTGCGGGCCGTGGGGCGCGCCGAGGCGCCCCGCGGGCCTGAAGTGCGCTGAGGGGCGGTGTGCGGGGCCGGGACCGGCCGGGGCTCAGGCGTCCGCCGGAGGGGTCCGGCCGGCGCCGAACTGGCCCAGCCCGACCGGGGGTGCCGCCAGGCGGACCCACTCCGGGTCGTGACGGCCCGGGAGCGTGCGCCCTCCGTCGGCCCATGTCCGCATCAGGGCGCGGTAGATGGGCGGGTCGACGGGCTGCGGCGGCCGCAGCGGAACCGATTCTGCCGGTGCCGGAACGAGTACCCGACGCCGACGCCCGGTCGCTGGATAGGTGGAAGTCATACCCGGGCAACGCGCGGGCGGCGGCCGGGTCACCGGTGCCTGGAATAGAGCGTGAGTTCATGACGGGCCCGGTAAGGGGTACCGCGGGCCCCTCTCGGCCCTTGGGCGGCGCGCGCGGCTGGAGGTGTCCTGCGCGGCGCTGTGCCGGCCGAGGAAGCCGCGTCCCTCGCCCCCCTCGGCGAGGCAAGCCTCTTGCGTCGCCACGTCACGACTCAACGTACCCACGGCACATGGGCAGTTGACGGGCCGTCACGCCCGCCGCCCATCGAGGACGTCGTCGACCGGTCGACGACCTCCGGCCACGCGAAGAGGGCGGGGCGCTGCTCGGTCGGCCGACGCGCGCACCGAGAACGTCGTCGCGGGAGTCGGGCTTCGGCTGGACGGTCTCCCCGTACCGCTTCTTCCCGGGCCCGGCCGTGAGCATCGGTCGACGCGGGCTGCTGCCCGGCTTCCCGCGGCGCGACGATGCCGAGCGACGCTGTGCGCGGCTCACCGGCCACACCCCGCGGGACACGGCTCTCCCCACCCGGCACGCGGGCCCGCGGCAGGCGATCGTCATGCCGCGCGTCGCCCACCGTCACGTGCGCTGCGGCGAGGTGGCCCTTACGGCGGATCCGGACGCACTGAACCTGCACCACGGCGACCTGCGAGCCGTGGTGCAGGGCAGCTACGGGGATCGAGGGACCACGCGCGGGCCGCGCGCCGCCTCGTGCCGTGGGTCAGGCGGCCTCGCGCCGCATGTCCGGCACCCGCATCGGGCGCGAACCGGGGCCGCCGACGTGCGAGAACGGCTGCGTCCGCCAGTCGAGGCCCTGAGGGAGCGTCAACAGCAGGGCGGTGTCCTGCTCCTGGGGTTCGACGGACTCGTCCGCCGGCCGGGCGTCGGCGGCCTGGCGGCCCGTACCGGCGCAGACCGTCAGCCCGAACGGGTTCCACGGGGTCGCGCACAGCGCGTGCTCGGGCAGGACCTCCTCGTCCGCCAGGAGCGCGATCGGTTGCGCGCAGTCCGGGCAGACGACCCGGTACATCTCGAAGGTGTCGTAGGCGTCGAACTCGTCCTCGCCGGGTTCGACACCCTCCGGCTCGGGCTCGATGACGAGCTGCTGCCGCTTGGGTGCGGTACGACCTGGGCGCTTAAGACTCTGCATGGGATTCTCCCCCTCGGGCTGGGCCGACAAGGCACTGCGGCCTCGACCACAGCAAGCACTTCCCGCCCCGTCTCGGCGGTAATCACGAGAACATCACGGAGCCTGTTCGGGCACTGTGTCGTTCGTCACATGCCGCGCGCAGATGCCCGACGCGGTGGATTTGTCCCACGGGCGGCCGGCAGCCGGCCGTCGGCCACATCACGAACCGGGTATGACCTGCGCGGCTCAGGTATCCGAGGAGATCAGACGCACTGTAGGTTCTTGCGCCATGGAGGAGCTCGACCGACAGATCGTGCAGCTGCTCGTCGCCGATGGGCGGATGAGCTACACCGACCTGGGCAAGGCCACCGGCCTGTCCACGTCGGCCGTGCACCAGCGGGTACGTCGCCTGGAACAGCGCGGCGTCATCCGCGGCTACGCCGCGGTCGTGGACTCGGAGGCCGTCGGGTTGCCCCTGACCGCCTTCATCTCGGTGAAACCGTTCGACCCGAGCGCCCCCGACGACATCGCGGAACGCCTGGCCGGCGTCCCGGAGATCGAGGCGTGCCACAGCGTGGCCGGCGACGAGAACTACATCCTCAAGGTCCGCGTCTCGACCCCGCACGAGCTGGAGGAGCTCCTCGCCCGGGTGCGGACGCTCGCGGGCGTCTCGACGCGTACGACGGTGGTGCTGTCGACGCCGTACGAGGCACGCCCGCCGCGGATCTGACGGCCCCGGCCGCCACGGGAGCGCACGCAGGCGCGAGACTGTTCCCCATGAGTGAGAGCACCGCCCCGTCGGACACCGTGCTGCTGCGCGGTGGAGAAGTCCACAGCCCCGCCGACCCCTTCGCGACCGCGATGGTCGTGGAACGCGGACAGGTCGCCTGGGTCGGCTCGGAAGGCGCCGCGGACGCCTTCTCGGCCGGTGTCGACGAGGTCGTGGACCTCGAAGGCGCCCTGGTCACCCCCGCATTCACCGACGCGCATGTGCACACCACCTCCACCGGGCTCGCGCTCACCGGCCTCGACCTGTCCGGCGCACCCTCCCTGGAGGCGGCCCTCGCCCTCGTACGCGACTTCGCCGCGGCCCGCCCGGACGACCGGGTCCTGCTCGGCCACGGCTGGGACACGGCCCGCTGGCCCGGCGGACGCCCCCCGACACGCGCCGAACTCGACGAGGCGGCCGACGGGCGTCCGCTGTACCTCTCCCGGATCGACGTCCACTCGGCGGTCGTCAGCACCGCCCTGCTCGACCTGGTGCCCGGCATCACCGGCCGCGCCGGATACCTGGACGGCCCGCTGACCCGCGACGCCCATCACGCCGTCCGCGGCGCCGCGCTCGGCGCCGTCTCCCCGGCCCAGCGCACCGAGGCCCAGCGTGCCGCCCTCGCGCACGCCGCCTCGCTCGGCATCGGTTCCGTCCACGAGTGCGCGGGCCCCGAGATCTCCTCCGAGGACGACTTCACCGGCCTGCTGCGCCTCGCCGCCGAGGAGACGGGCCCCCGGGTCGTCGGCTACTGGGCCGAGTGGGGCGAAGAGGGCATCGACAGGGCGCGTGCCCTCGGAGCGGTCGGCGCCGCCGGTGACCTCTTCGTCGACGGCGCGCTCGGCTCGCACACCGCCTGCCTGCACCAGCCGTACAGCGACGCCGGGCACACGGGTACGGCCTATCTGGACGACGACGCCGTCGCCGCCCACGTGATCGCCTGCACCGAGGCGGGCCTCCAGGCGGGCTTCCACGCCATCGGCGACGCCGCCGTGACCTCCGTGGTCGAGGGCGTGCGCGCCGCCGCCGAGAAGGTCGGCCTCGCCCGCGTCCGCGCCGCCCGGCACCGCGTCGAACACGCCGAGATGCTCACCCCCGAGACCATCGCGGCCTTCGCGGAACTCGGCCTCACCGCCTCCGTGCAGCCCGCCTTCGACGCGCTGTGGGGCGGCGCGGACGGCATGTACGCGCAGCGCCTGGGCGCCGAGCGGGCCCGTACGCTCAACCCCTTCGCCGCCCTCCTGCGGGCCGGCGTACCCCTTGCCTTCGGCTCCGACAGTCCCGTCACCCCGCTCGACCCGTGGGGCACCGTCCGCGCGGCGGCCTTCCACCGCACGCCGGAGCACCGTGTCTCCGTGCGCGCCGCGTTCACGGCGCATACGCGTGGCGGATGGCGGGCGATCGGACGGGACGACGCGGGGGTCCTGGTGCCGGGCGCGCCCGCCGACTATGCCGTGTGGCGCACCGAGGAACTGGTCGTGCAGGCCCCCGACGACCGCGTCGCCCGCTGGTCCACCGACCCGCGCTCGGGCACCCCGGGACTGCCCGACCTGACCCCCGGCGGAGACCTGCCCGTCTGCCTGCGGACCGTGGTGGGCGGGCGGACGGTATTCGTACGGCCCAACGAGTGATGTCCGGGGACGGCGCGGCGGCGATCACCACCGGCCGCCCGGCGCGCGACCTGCGCATCCTCCGCACTGCCCGGTCGGATGAGGGAATCGTCGCAGCTCGAACGGCTGTTGACAGCCGACCTCGGGGGGCCGGTAGGTTCGGCCGGGTCCACCACCGGACGTCCGACCGGGGAACTTCCGCGCACTCGCCGGAGCGTCGCTGGGCCAGGGGTGGTGCGCCGCACCGGCGCACCGCCACTGGGAGCCAGGCCCAGCACCCGCGCCACGACGAGGGATCGTTCCGCACGCCGGACGGAGGTCCCTCCCTGCTCGAGCGGAACCGAGAGTCTGGGGGGAAGGGTGTGACCCGGGTGGGGCCCGGACGCTCAGTAGACAACGGCTCTCGGTCGACCCGCAGCCAGCGGGCCCCAGGTCGGCCCGAAGGGCGCCGGGCCCCGATTCCGTGGCGTGCACGCGGACGGGCGGCGGAATCGGATGCGCGCACTGGCGCAAAAGTGCCTCTTACCCGACTCTTGTGTAATCGACACCCCCCATACGAACGTGCTGACACGTCGGTGCAGGCCGCGGCCACTATGGTGGACCCCTGCGTACGGACTTGAAGGGGCAGCAGTGAACGACGGCGACGAGACCCTCACGGCAGGAGCTCAGGGGAGACAGTTCGGCCCGCTCGGCACCGCCTTGGTGATCATTCCGACCTACAACGAGGCGGAGAACATCAAGTCGATCGTCGGCCGGGTACGGGCCTCCGTGCCCGAGGCGCACGTCCTCGTGGCCGACGACAACAGCCCCGACGGCACGGGCAAGCTCGCGGACGAGCTGGCCGTCGAGGACGACCAGGTGCATGTGCTGCACCGCAAGGGCAAGGAAGGGCTCGGCGCCGCGTACCTCGCGGGCTTCCGCTGGGGCCTGGACAACGGCTACGGCGTACTGGTCGAGATGGATGCCGACGGCTCGCACCGGCCGGAGGAGCTGCCCCGGCTGCTCACCGCGCTCAAGGGCGCCGACCTCGTGCTCGGGTCCCGCTGGGTGCCGGGCGGCCGGGTCGTGAACTGGCCGAAGTCCCGCGAGTTCATCTCCCGCGGCGGCAGCCTCTACTCGCGCCTCGCCCTCGACCTGCCGCAGCGCGACATCACGGGCGGCTACCGGGCCTTCCGCCGCGAGACCCTGGAAGGGCTCGGCCTCGACGAGGTCGCCTCCCAGGGGTACTGCTTCCAGGTGGACCTGGCACGCCGCACCGTCAAGGCCGGCTACCACGTCGTCGAGGTGCCCATCACCTTCGTCGAGCGGGAGTTCGGCGACTCCAAGATGAGCCGCGACATCCTCGTCGAGGCGCTGTGGCGCGTCACGACGTGGGGCGTCGGGGAACGGGTCGGACGGATCACGGGCCGGGGGCCCAAGTCCTCGTGAACCGCCGCCTGCGGACCGTACGGGTTCACGGGCGGCGTTGATCATTCCCTTATCCCGCACTGAGCCGGGGCCAGGCACACTGGACGCATGACGACTGGCGCTCCGACTCCGACGTACCCCGCCCGCCCCCGGCGCTCTCGGCTGCGCACGTTCCTGCCGCTGGGTGTGGCCGCATGGCTGGTGCTGGAGATCTGGCTGCTCACGCTGGTCGCCGGTGCGGCCGGCGGGTTCACGGTCTTCCTGCTGCTGGTCGCCGGGTTCGTCCTCGGCTCCGTGGTGATCAAGCGTGCCGGGCGCCGGGCCTTCCGCAACCTCAGCGAGACGCTGCAACAGCAGCAGTCGGACGCGCCGGTGACCCGCGGCAGAAGCGACGGCAACGGGCTGATGATGCTCGGCGGGCTGCTGCTGATGCTGCCGGGCCTGATCTCCGACGCCCTGGGCCTCCTGCTCCTGATCCCGCCGGTCCAGAAGGCCGTGAGCCGGTACGCGGAGCGCACCTTCGACCGCAAGATCCGCGAGGCGACCCCCGGCACGCTGGGCGACGCCTTCCAGCAGGTCCGCATCCACCGCCCCGACGGCAAGGTGGTCCAGGGCGAGGTCATCAGGCAGGACGGCCCCCAGGACCCGGAGCCGGGCCCGCGCCCGCCGCTGAACCGCTAGGGCGGCCCGTCCGGCCGATCATGCAAACGGCACGGCACGGCACGGCACGGCACGGCACGGCACGGCACGGCAGACGTCCGTAGGTGTTACGGACAGCACAAAACCGCAGGCGCCGTACATTCGTACGGCACCCACGGTCACGTGCGTGCGTTGTATGCCGCTCTGCCCCCGGAGGGACTACGCGGACTTGCGGCTGTCCCGGGGATGAACCGCGATGTTCATCGCGCCGGATCGCAGAACCGCCAGGCGCTCCTCGAGGACCTCTTCGAGCTCCTCACGGGTGCGCCGCTCCATCAGCATGTCCCAATGCGTACGCGCGGGCTTGGCCTTCTTTTCCTCAGGGCCGTCGCCGTCCACCAGGAGTGCCTGGGCCCCGCAGACCTTGCACTCCCACTCCGGCGGGATCTCCGCCTCGACCGAGAAGGGCATCTCAAACCGGTGCCCCTTCTCGCATGCGTACTCCACGGCCTGGCGCGGGGCCAGGTCGATGCCGCGGTCCGTCTCGTAGCTGGTCACCACGAGGCGCGTGCCGCGAAGAGCTCGCTCACTCATGAATCGTGCCTCCCGGGCTTGTCGCCCACAGGACAGGTGTCGCTGTCGTCGTCATCCGGTCAACGTCCGGTCGGCGGTAAAGATTCCCGTTCCGGGTCCCGTTCCGGGTTGTGCGTCGCCGTCGTAGCCGCCCCTTGTTGTACCCACCGGCGCCCGGTTTGTCACATCTGCTAGCAGATGTCACCCAGCGTTTCGGCTTCTTTGACGCGCAGTAACGGTACGCCTGGCAGGCCAAACGCGTACACTACCGCCCTTTGGCCCTGGGCGCTAAATCCTTTCGGGAACGGAGTTCCCCGCGTCGCGCACCGCCTGCCGTACCGGAACCCTGGCGAGCAGCACGAATCCGACCACGAAGAAGGCCACCAGCGAGATGATCGCGTCCCGGTAGCTTCCGGTCAGCTGGTAGGTCAGGCCGAACAGGAGCGGGCCCAGCCAGCTCATGCCGCGGTCGCTCATCTCGTACGCCGAGAAGTACTCGGCCTCCTTGCCGGCGGGCACCAGATGCGAGAAGAGGGAGCGGGACAGGGCCTGGCTGCCGCCGAGGACGAGACCGATCCCGGACGCCAGGACGAAGAACCAGAAGGGCGCGCCGGCCGGCAGGAAGTAGCCGGCGCCCAGCGTGACCGTCCAGGCCACCAGTGAGCCGAGGATCGTGCGCCGGGCGCCGTACGTCCGGGCCAGCCGCCCCATGCCCAGGGCGCCGCCCACCGCGAGCACCTGGACGAGCAGCACGGCGACGATGAGCGTGGACTGGCTCAGGCCCAGTTCCTCGGAGCCGTACACCGACGCCTGGGAGATCACCGTCTGGATGCCGTCGTTGTAGATCAGGTAGGCGAGCAGGAACGAGAGCGTGAGCGGGTGGCGGCGCATGTCGCGGACGGTCGCCGCGAGCCGGCGCGGTCCGGGGGCGGTGATCTCCTTGACGGGCGACCCGCGGTCGCGCAGCCGCTTCAGCGGTATGAGGGTGAAGGCGCCCCACCACAGACCCGCCGAGGCCAGACAGATCCGGACCGCGGTGCTCTCCGAGACACCGAAGGAGTCGTGGGCGAGGAACAGCACCAGGTTCGCGATGAGGACGAGGGCTCCCGCCGCGTACCCGAACGCCCAGCCGCGGGACGAGACGGCGTCGCGCTCCTCGGGCGGGGCGATCTGTGGCAGATAGGAGTTGTAGAGCATCATCGAGACGGCCTGCGCGGCGTTGGCGACCAACAGGAGCACGCCGCCCAGCAGATAGCGGTCGCCGTCCAGGAAGAACATGCCCGCCGTCGCCGCAGCGCCCACGTAGGCCGTCACCGCGAGCAGCGGCTTCTTACGGCCCGTGCGGTCGGCGGCCGCGCCCACCAGGGGCATCACCACGACGGCGACGATCACGGACAGGGACACGGAGTACGCGAAGAACGACCCGGCGCGCACCGGGACGCCCAGCGGATGCACATAGCCGTCCGCGTCCGCCGCCGACTTCGCGACCGACGTCAGATAGGGGCCGAGGAACACGGTCAGCACGCTCGTCGAGTAGACGGAGCAGGCCCAGTCGTAGAAGTACCAGCCGCGTTGTTCGCGCCGTCGCTCGGCGGCCTCGTCGGTCGGCCGTGCCTGCGCGGTGTCGGTGCCCACCCGTGTCCTCGCTTCCCCGTGGTAGGGGCCGCGCGAGGGTTCAGATCCAGGTGCCCCGGTCTTCCAGGACCTTGCGCAGCGTGTCGATGTGATCGGTCATGATGCCATCGACGCCCAGGTCCAGGAGCTGGTGCATCTGGTGCGGATCGTTCACGGTCCACACATGCACCTGGAGTCCGCGGGCGTGGGCGGCGCGCACGAACCGGTGGTCGGCCACGGGAACGCCCGACTGGGACATGGGCACCTGGGCGGCGATCGCCGAGCGGCGCAGCGCGGCCGGTATGCCCCAGGAGCGCAGCCGCAGGCTCAGGACACCGCGGATGCCGTACGACGTCGCCAGCCGCGGTCCGGCCAGGCGCTGGGCGCGAACCACCCGCGCCTCGGAGAACGAACCGACGCAGACGCGGTCCCAGGCGTCCGTGCGCTCGATCAGGTCGAGCAGCGGGCGCAGGGCCGGCTCGGCCTTGACGTCGACGTTCCAGCGCACCCCGGGGAAGGTTTCGAGCAGTTCCTCGAAGAGGGGCACCGGCTCGCTGCCCGCCACGCGCGCGTGGCGCACGTCCGCCCAGGGGAGATCGGCGATCCGGCCCGCTCCGTCGGTGACCCGGTCGAGGGTCGAGTCGTGGAAGGCGACGAGTTTCCCGTCGGACGTCGTGTGCACGTCCGTCTCGATGTAGCGGTAGCCCGCCGCCACCGCGCGCCGGAACTGGACCATGGTGTTCTCCAGGCCGTCCGCCGCCCCGCCCCGGTGGGCGAAGGCGATCGGGCCCGGATGGTCGAGGTAGGGGTGGCGTATGTGCGCGGTCACCGTCGAAGTATCGCCCGCGGGGGTGGCCCCTCGGCAACGACCGTGCTGCCGCCCGACGCCCCGGAGGGGGCGAACAAACGCAGGAAGAGCTGGGCGAGGGGGCCGATCGCCACCGCGTACAGGACGGTCCCGGCGCCCACGGTCCCGCCGAGCGCGAAGCCCGTCGCCACGACCGCCACTTCGATGACCGTGCGCACCAGCCGGATCGAGCGTCCGGTGCGCCGGTGCAGGCCCGTCATGAGGCCGTCGCGTGGACCCGGTCCGAAGCCGGCCGCGATGTAGAGGCCGGTCGCCACTCCGTTGAGCACGATGCCCGCCGCGAGCAGGGGGATGCGGACGGACAGGGTGTGTGCCCCGGGAAGCAGGGCGAGCGTGCCGTCCATGGCGATGCCGACGACGAAGACGTTGGAGACGGTGCCGAGTCCGGGGCGCTGGCGCAGCGGGATCCACAGGAGCAGGACCGCCGCGCCCACGATGATGGACACCACACCGATCGTCAGACCGGTCAGCTCCGCGAGTCCCTGGTGCAGCACGTTCCAGGGCTCGAGCCCGAGTCCCGACTCGACGAGGAGCGCGGAGCTCGCGCCGTACAGCGCCAGGCCGACGTACAACTGGATCAACCGTCGCCCGCGACGGTTCTGTGTGGACAGGACGCCGGACAAGACGTGCCCCCCTGTGGTGGTTGTGGACTGACCCGTGTCACTCTGTGGCTTGGAAAGAGAAGCCATCCATGGCCAATTCCGGGAAGGTGGACTGGCAACCATGGCTCAGTGGACTTCGGCAGTGGGCGCCGCGCAGCTCGCCCGGCTGCTCAACTCCCAGCAGGAACGCCCCGCGGGCCCCGGCACCCGCCGCCCCCCGGCCTATCGCGCACTCGCCGACGGTATCCGGCTGCTGGTCCTGGAAGGACGCGTGCCCGTCGCCGCCCGGCTGCCCGCCGAGCGGGAACTGGCGCTGTCCCTGTCCGTCAGCCGTACGACGGTCGCCGCCGCCTATGAAGCGCTGCGTGCCGAGGGCTTCCTGGAGTCCCGCCGCGGAGCGGGCAGCTGGACCGCCGTGCCGGCCGGGAACCCGCTGCCCGCGCGCGGCCTGGAGCCGCTGCCGCCCGAGTCGCTCGGTTCGATGATCGATCTGGGCACCGCGGCGCTGCCCGCCCCCGAGCCGTGGCTCACCCGCGCCGTTCAAGGAGCCCTGGAGGAGCTGCCGCCGTACGCGCACACGCACGGCGACTACCCGGCCGGGCTGCCCGCGCTGCGCTCGATGCTCGCCGACCGGTACACCGCGCGCGGCATCCCGACCATGCCCGAGCAGATCATGGTGACGACCGGCGCGATGGGCGCGATGGACGCCATCTGCCATCTCTTCGCGGGGCGCGGCGAGCGCATCGCCGTCGAGTCGCCCTCCTACGCCAACATCCTCCAGCTGATGCGCGAGGCGGGGGCCCGGCTGGTGCCGGTCGCGATGGCCGAGGGGCTCATGGGCTGGGACATGGACCGTTGGCGGCAGGTGCTGCGGGACGCGGCGCCACGCCTGGCGTACGTCGTGGCCGACTTCCACAATCCGACCGGTGCGCTGGCCGACGAGGACCAGCGGCGCCGGCTGGTGGACGCGGCCCGATCGGCCGGGACCGTGCTGGTCGTCGACGAGACGATGACCGAGCTGCACCTCGACGACGGTGTGGAGATGCCGCGCCCGGTGTGCGGCTTCGACCCCGGCGGGTCGACGGTGATCACGGTCGGGTCCGCGAGCAAGGCCTTCTGGGCGGGCATGCGCATCGGCTGGGTGCGGGCGGCTCCCGACGTGATCCGCAGCCTGGTCTCGGCCCGTGCCTACGCGGACCTGGGCACACCGGTGGTGGAACAGCTGGCCGTGAACTGGCTGCTCAGCACGGGGGGATGGGAGCAGGCGGTGGAGGTGCGCCGGGCCCAGGCCCGCGAGAACCGTGACGCGCTGGTCGCCGCCGTGCGCCGGGAGCTGCCCTCCTGGGAGTTCTCGGTACCGCAGGGCGGGCTGACGCTGTGGGTGCGTACCGGCGGTCTGTCCGGCTCCCGCCTCGCCGAGGCGGGGGAGCGGGTCGGGGTACGCGTCCCCTCCGGACCCCGCTTCGGGGTGGACGGCGCGTTCGAGGGGTATGTGCGGCTGCCGTTCACGGTCGGCGGCGCGGTGGCGGAGGAGGCGGCGGCACGGCTGGCGGCCGCGGCGCGGCTCGTGGAGACGGGCGCGTCGGGAGCCGGGGAGTCGCCGCGGACCTTCGTGGCCTGAGCCCGGCCCGAGCGGGTTCAGCCCTCCGCGGGCACGGCTTCCGCGGCCACGGCCTCTGTGACCACGGCCTTCGTGGCCACGGTTTCCGGGACGACGGCCTCAGCGGTCACGGCCTCAGCGGGCACGGTCTTCGCGGCCACGGTCACCGTGGGGACCGGCTCCGCCGCGTCCGCCGGAGTGCTCCGCCCCGGCAGCAGGTCGAGCACCGCCCGCCGGTGGGTCTCGCTCGTCGCGTCGTCGTACGGGTCCGGGGTCGCCGGCACCTGGAGCCGGTGCACCGGCCCGCCGCCGAGCCGGGCGTAACCCCGCCCCGGAGGTACGTCCTTCGCGGGCGTCGTGTGCGGCGGCGCCCCCAGGATCTCCGCCAGCCGGTCCGGAGTCGCGGGGCCGAGCACCACGCGCGCGCGTGTGTGCTGACGTACCGCCTCGGACAGGCCGTCGAGGCCGTCGAACTGCTCCGCCACGACGACCGTGACGTTCGCCGCGCGACCGTGCCGCAGCGGCACCTGGAGCAGCGACTGGGGATCCTTGCGCCCCTCCGCCGCCGCGAGGTGGCCCAGTGCGCTCGGCCGGTCGAGAAGGAGCCAGAGCGGACGCTTGATGTCCTCCGGCGCCGGATACCCCTCCTGGCGGGCACGGTTCGCCGCGATCAGGCGCCGTTCCGTCTCGTGGGTGGCCCACTCCAGGCTCGCCACCGCGCCCGCCGGCCCGCATTCGACCGCCAGCACGCCGTCCCGGCCGGTCAGGCACGCGTACTCGCCGGTGCCGCCGCCCTCGACGATCACGACGTCGCCGTGCTGGAGGGCCTGGAGCGCGATGGAGCGCACCAGGGTCGTCGTACCGCTGCCGGGCTCGCCCACGACCAGCAGGTGCGGTTCCGTGGAACGGACGCCCGTGCGCCAGACCACCGGAGGCACGTCCCGCTGTTCCTCGCCGTAGGTCAGGGGGAGCGTGCGCTGGACGCCGGTCGGGTCGGTGAAGCCGAGGACCGTCTCGCCGGGTGCCGTCACGAAGCGCTGGGCGGCGATGTCGGTGGGCAGCGGGCCGAGAACGGTGACCGTGAGCTCGTTGCCCTCCTCGTCCCAGGTGAAGTGGTACTCGCGGCCCCGGCCCGACTTGGCGTGCAGGAGCTGCTCGATCCGGGCACGGGACTCCGCCTCGCCGTCCGTGAAGTAGGCCGGGTAGCGGATGAGCAGGCGCGAGATGCGGCCCGTGCCGTCGAAGTCGTACGCGGGGAACGCCTCCTCCCACTCGCCGCCGTGGGCGTACAGGGGAGCCGGGTCCTCGGCGGTCGAGAAGTACGGGACCAGCGCCTCGTACAGCGACCGCAGGCGCTTGGTCTGCGACTCGTCGGGGCCGGCGGGTCGCTTCGCCCCGGGGTCGCGGCCCATCCAGGCTGCCGCCGCCATCAGGGCCACGGCGGCGAGCAGTGGTCCGTACGGTGCCAGGGCGACGACCAGGATCACCGAGGAGAGGAGAAAGAGGAGCGGCCCGCGCCGGTCCTTCGGTGTGTCGGCCCACCTGCGCCGTCCGGCCGCCGCCAGCCGGCGCAGTCCACGGGTGATCGTGATCAGCGGATGGAGGACGTCGGTGGCGCTGTCGGCCGCCGTCCGGGCCAGCTCCCGGCTCCGGGCGAGCTGCGCGCTGCCGTTGCTCAGAATGCGGGGGAGGGGGCGCCGGGCCACGTCGTTCTCCTGAGGGTGCGTGCGAAGGGAAGGGCGGTCAGAACCTGATCCCGCCGAGGAGACTCGCCAGGCTCGCGCCGCCGGCCTTGATGCTCGGGGCGATGGCGGTGCTGGAGAGGTAGAAGCCGAACAGCGCGCACGTGCACGCGTGCGTGCCCTTGAGGCCGTCCTTGCGGAAGAAGAGGAAGACGACGATGCCGAGCAGGACGACGCCTGACATGGACAGAATCATTTCGGTTCTCCTGGTTGGTGGGGACAGTCACCATGAGTTCTTCCAGGCTCACAGGATGTATCCATACGATAAAAGGTGCAAATGGATGGAATTAGACTGATTTCATCCGGCTGGCGGAGCCGTTCTGGGCCGCCCGGACAGGCCGGTTGCGCCGAGCGGGGCGTGCGGTGATCTTTGCCTCGGGCGGTGCCGGTCATGTACCCCGGAAGCCAGTACGCTGGCGATTCACCCGTACGGCTGCACCGCTCGCCGTCGTACGCTCCCCAGTCCCCAGAAGCAGTCGTAGTGAGAGGTGGTCCGGCCGATGAGCGAAGCCCCCGACCCCGAGGTCGTGGAGCTGGCGACCAAGATCTTCGATCTGGCGCGCCGTGGCGAGACCGAGCCGCTTGTGGCGTATGTCGACGCGGGGGTTCCGGCCAACCTCACCAACGACCGGGGCGACACCCTGGTGATGCTGGCCGCATATCACGGCCATGCCGAAGCGGTGCGCGCCCTGCTGGAGCGTGGCGCCGAGGCCGACCGGGTCAACGACCGAGGCCAGACACCGCTCGCGGGGGCGGTTTTCAAGGGCGAGGAAGCGGTGATCCGGGTCCTTCTGGACGGCGGTGCCGACCCGGCCGCGGGCACGCCCTCGGCCGTCGACACGGCCCGGATGTTCGGCAAGGCGAACCTGCTCGAACTGTTCGGCGCACGCTGATCCGAATGCCCTGACCAGGCACGACACAGAAAACGGGGGAGGCGGGACGGGGCCGCCGGAAATACGGTCGCGGCAGGAAGAACCGCCGGGTCATCATGACGTCGTGATTCACGGACGCGATGGCTGGGCAGTTGTTGCCGCACCGCGCGGGCCGTGACGCGGCCCGCATGGGCCACCGACGAGAGGCAGAGGAAGATGGTCTACAGCAAGCAGGAAACGGCGGGCGCCCCGACGTGTTGTCACGCGGCCAGGTAAAGCAGGACCCCCGGTTGCGTCGACGCTTGATGTGAGGCTGTTTCCCATGTTCGATCCGGTCATAGCGCCCAGCGGTACGCTGCTCGGCCTGCTCCAGCGGGGCCGCGGCGACGGCACACTCCACGCGCTCACCGCACCGCGGGCCGAGGCGCTCGCGGCCCTGAATCACTGTGTGCTGCGTGACCCCCGCCACGACTGGCAGGTGGAGAACCGCTCCCTGTACTACGCCCGTCTCTACCTCGACCTGAGCGGTGAGCTCGACGAGATCGAGCGGCACCTCTTCGACGCCGAGGACGTTCTCGACACGGACGAGTCCCGCACGGGGCTCGCCCTCGCGGTCCTCGGGCACCTCGCCTCGTACGGCAGGCTCGACGCGCTCGCGCTGCTGCGCAGGTACGCGGCCGTCGGCACCAACTGGGCCTGGGCCCTCGACGAGCTGGCGCTGCGCGACGACGACGCGGGCCTGCGCGCCCTCGCCGCTCCCGTGCTGGCCCGCTTCCCGGTCGATGCCGAGGGCGAGGCCGAGCTCGCCGCCGCCGTGCGCGACGCCTTCGAACCCCGGCCCTGGCGGCTGTGGGCCGAGGATCCGCGCGAATCCATCGGCACGCGCGTGCGCGGCGCCCAGGAGACCGGCTCCTTCGACCGCTGGCAGCGCCAGATGCGACCGGCCGGGCCCCGGCCCGGGTGGAGCGTGCAGGCCGTCTTCGACTGGGCCCAGCAGGGACTCGAACGCGGAGCGCTGCTCCACGTTCCGGCCGCCCGCTGCCTCACGGCCGTCGCGGGCCCCGAGGACCGGCCCGAGATCGTCGAGGCCGCCCGTTCCGGCGGCGACGGCGCCCGCTGCACCGCCCTGCGCTATCTCACCGACGGCAACGATCCGGACGCCCTCGACCTCGTCGAGGGGGCCGTGGCCACCGGGTCCGCGGTCGTCGTGGAGGCCGCGCTGGACGCCTTCGAACGTATGTGCAGTGTCGCCGCCGTGGACCGCGCGCGTGGCTGGGCCCACCGGCCCGACCCTCTGGGCGCCGCCGCCGGGCGCATGCTCGCCTGCCGGGGCGGTGCGCAGGACAGCGAACTGGTGCTGGGCGCCCTGCGGGAGGCCGTACGCGGAGAGGGCCCCGACGCGCCCACGCTGTGGACGCTCGTCGACGGCACCGGGCGGCTCGGCATCGCGTGCGCGGCGCCCGTGCTGCGTCATATCTACCGCGAGACCGCGTCATCCCATCTCCGCGGCCGGGCCGCCCGCGCCCTGGCCGCCACCGATCCCTCCTTCGCCGCCGGTTTCGCCGTCGAATGCCTGTGGGACTGCGAGGAGTTCACTCGCGAAGTCGCCGCCCGGCACGCCGAGACCGGCGACGCGCGCGTGGTCGACCAGCTCCGCCGCCTGGCCGCGGACCCGGCCGAGGAGGCAGAGGTCCAGACGGCCGTACGCAGCCGGATCGGGCCCGACATGCCCGCCGTATGAACAGCGTGCCCGCCGTATGAACGACATGCCCGCCGTATGAACGAGGGGTGACCCGCGCGGCGGTCGGGCATGGACGTGGGCCGACCTGCCCGGGTGTGCAGCGCAACGCTCATGGGACGTTCCTCGTCCGGAAAGATCCACGTTGACGCGGCCACGTCCAGCACGACGACAACACCGGTATGCGTGTCGTCATCGTGACCGAGTCCTTTCCCCCCGATGTGAACGGCGTGGCCCACTGCGCCCTCCAGACCGCCCGGCACCTTGTCGAGCGCGGTCACGCCCCCCTCGTCGTCGCCCCCGCCTCCCCCAAGTCCCCGACATCGCTCGGGCAGGGCGGTGCCCCCTTCGCCGGGCAGGGGCCCGACGCCCTCGCGCCGTGCCGCGTCATCCGGGTGCCCTCCCTCCCGCTCCCCGGCTACCCCCAGGTCCGCGTCGCCCTCCCCAGCCGCCGCGTCGCCGCGGCGATCACCGAACACCGCGCCGACATCGTCCACCTGGCCGGCCCCTTCGTCCTCGGTGTCCGCGGCATGGCGGCCGCCGCCCGGCTCGGCATCCCCGCCGTCGCCGTCTACCAGACCGACCTCGCCGGATACGCCCGCACGTACATGGGTGCGGGCGAGGCCACGGCCTGGCGGCGCATACGCTCCGTCCACGCCGCCGCCGACCGCACCCTCGCCCCGTCCACCGCGGCCCTGCACGACCTGGAGGCACACGGGGTGCCCCGGGTGCGGCTGTGGCCGCGCGGTGTCGACACCGTCCGTTTCCGCCCCGAGCACCGGGACGAGTCGCTGCGCCGCGAACTCGCCCCGAACGGCGAACCGATCGTCGGCTACGTCGGCCGGCTCGCCCCCGAGAAGCAGGTCGAACTCCTCGCCGGAGCCTGCGGTCTGAGGGGCGTGCGGGTCGTCGTCGTGGGCGACGGCCCGAGCGAGGTGACGCTGCGGGGCGCGCTGCCCGGCGCCGTCTTCCTGGGGCGCCGCACGGGTGACGAACTCGCCCGGATCTTCGCCTCGCTGGACGTCTTCGTGCACACCGGCCCCTTCGAAACCTTCTGCCAGACCGTCCAGGAGGCCATGGCGAGCGGTGTGCCGGTCGTCGCGCCCGCCGCGGGCGGCCCGCTGGACCTGGTGGCGCACGGCCGTACGGGGCTGCTGGTCCCGCCGCGTGACGCCGGCGCCGTGCGCGACGCGGTGTGGTCCCTGGCCGCCGACCCCGCGCTGCGGGCCGCGTACGGAGCGGCCGGGCGGGCCACCGTCGAGGGCCGTACCTGGGCGGCCGTCGGCGACCAGCTCATCGGGCACTACGCCGAGGTGCTGTCCGCGCGGACGGCGGTGGCGGCATGAGCCCGCGAAGCGACGAGGGCGGCGTGCACGAGCCGCCGCGGACCGGCGGGCCGGCCGGGGCGCTGCGGATCGTCCGGCTCGCCAACTTCGTGGCCCCCGCCTCCGGGGGACTGCGTACCGCCCTGCGCGAGCTGGGCAAGGGCTTCAAGGAGGCCGGGCACGAGCCCGTGCTCATCGTGCCCGGCGAGCGCCACACCGACCGCGAGACCGGGCAGGGCCGCGTGATCACCCTGCCCGGGCCGCTGCTGCCCGGCACCGGCGGCTACCGCGTGCTCACCGACAAGCGGCGCGTCGCCGCCCTCCTGGCCGAGCTGGCCCCCGACCGTCTGGAGGTCTCCGACCGTACGACGCTGCGGTGGACCGGCAAGTGGGCGCGGCGCGCCCGCGTCCCCGCCGTGATGGTCTCCCACGAGACCGCGGACGGCGTCCTGCGCACCTGGGGCCTGTCGGAGAACGTGTCCCGGCGCGCCGCCGACGCCCTCAACACCCGTACGGCACACACCTATGCGCGCGTGGTGTGCACCACGGAGTTCGCGGAGCGGGAGTTCGTCCGCATCGGGGCCCGCAATGTCGTACGCGCTCCCCTGGGCGTCGACCTGGAGCAGCGCCGCCCCGCGCTGCGGGACCCGGGGCTGCGCGAGCGCCACGCGCGCGTGGACGAGACGCTGCTCGTCATGTGCTCCCGGCTGTCCGTCGAGAAGCGGCCCGGCACCGCCCTGGACGCGCTGGAGGCGCTGGTGCGGCGCGGGCGGCGCGCGGTGCTCGTCGTCGCCGGGGACGGCCCGCTGCGGGCCCGGCTCGAACAGCGGGCGCGGGAGCGGAGGCTGCCCGTGACCTTCCTCGGCCATGTCGGCGACCGGGCGCTGCTCGGCGCGTTGCAGGCCTCCGCCGATGTGTGCCTGGCTCCTGGGCCGGCCGAGACGTTCGGGCTCGCCGCCCTGGAGGCGATGGCCTGCGGTACGCCCGTGGTCGCCAGTGCCTCGTCCGCGCTGTCGGAGGTCGTCGGCTCCGCCGGAGTCACAGCCGCGGATCACGGCGACGCCTTCGCGGACGCCGTCGCATCGCTCCTGGAACGCCCCGAGTACGAGCGCCGGCAGACCGCACGCGCGCGTGCGGAGTGTTTCGGTTGGAAGACCGCGGTCGACGCGTTCCTCGCCGCGCACGACGCGGGGGCGCCGGCTCCCGCTCGGGAGGGCGTCCGATGAGACCGCCGCGCTTCGTGGCGCTCGGCGACTCGCTGACCGAAGGCGTGGGCGACCCCGTCGGGGACACCTGGCGGGGGTGGGCCGCACTCCTCGCCGCCGGGCTCGCCCCCGCGGACGCGCCCGCCGAGTTCACCAACCTCGCCGTCAGCGGCGCCCAGACGCGCGACGTCCTGGAACGGCAGACCCCGGCCGGGCTCACCCTGCGCCCGGACATCGTGTCGGTCGTCATCGGCGTCAACGACACACTGCGGTGCACCTTCGACATCCACGCCGTCGCCGCACGGCTCGACCAGGTGTACGCGGCGTTCCGGGCGCGGGACGCGGTGCTGGTCACGGCGTGCCTGCCCGACCCCGGGGCGATGTTCGGGCTGCCCGGGGCGCTGGCCCGTCCGCTGGCCCGCCGGCAGCGGGCTGTGAACACGGTCGTGCACGCCCTGTCCGAGAGGTACGGGGCGGTGCATCTGCACGCGGCGGAAGAGGAGTGGCTGACCGATCGCGCGCTGTGGAGCGCGGACCGGCTGCACCCGGGGGAGCGAGGCCACCGGCAGCTGGCGGTCCGCTTCCACGCGCTGCTCGCTCAGGAGGGCCTCGTGACCGGGACCGCGCCCGCGGCCGAGCCCGAGTTCCCCGCGCCCACCCGGTCGGCGAGCCTCTGGTGGCTGGCCACCGCGGGGACCGGCTGGGTGGCCCGGCGGTGCACCGACCTGCTGCCGCAGCTGCTCACCCTGGCCGCCTCCGAGGTACGCCACCGGGCACGCGGCACCAGCGCCCGGCTCGACCTGAGCGCCTCGCACGCGGCGGCGTCCGCGCTGGCCGCCCTGTCGGGGACGGAGCAGCCGGACGCGGCCTGAGCCGTCAGCGGCGGCGTACGGCCACGAAGCGGACGGGGGTGCCGGGAACCGCCTGGGCGGCCGCCGGGAGGTCGGCGGGCCGGACGACCGCGATCACCGGGTAGCCCCCGGTGGTCGGGTGGTCGGCGAGAAAGACGACCGGCCGGCCGTCGGGCGGCACCTGCACCGCCCCCCACACCATGCCCTCACTGGGCAGTTCGCCCGTCCGGGACCGTTCCAGCGCGGGCCCTTCCGTACGCAGTCCGATGCGGTTGCTCGCGGTGGACACGCGGTACGCGCGGGTGACGAGCGTGCGGACGGCCGTCGCCGTGAACCAGTCGTCGCGGGGGCCCGGCGTCACCCGCAGCACCAGTTCGGCCGGCGGGCCCGGCTGGGGAACGGCGTCCACGCGCGCGTGGGGGCCGACCGGGTGCCCCAGGGGGAGCACCGTCCCGTCGGTGAGGGGTGCGGGACCGAGCCCGGACAGCAGATCCGTGGAGCGGCTGCCGAGCACCGGTTCGACGGCGACTCCGCCGGAGACGGCCACGTAACCGCGTACTCCGGACTGCGCGGGTCCGATGTCGAGCAAGGTGCCGCCGGGGACGCGTACGGGCGCTCCCCAGGGCGCGGGGCGGCCGCCCACGGTCACCGCGCAGGGCGCGCCTCCCACCGCCACGGTGACCGCCGAACGGGGGCGCAGAGCACAGCCGTTGAGCGTCGTCTCCAGGACGGCCGCTTCCGGCGGATTGCCGACCAGCCGGTTGACCAGCGCCGCCGCGGGCGGGTCCAGCGCACCGGAGCGCGGCACTCCGAGGTGGGCGTACCCGGGGCGCCCCAGGTCCTGCACGGTGGTCAGCGCCCCGGCCCGTACGACGGCGAGCGCCCGATCCGTCATACGGACCCCACCGCGACGAAGCGGACGCGGGCGCCGGGCGCGAGCAGGGCGGCCGGTACGCGCGCGTGGTCCCACAGGACGCGGTCCGTGGTGCCGATCAGCTGCCACCCGCCCGGCGACGCACGCGGGTACACCCCGGTGTACGGGCCCGCGAGCGCCACGGAGCCCGCCGGAACGGACGTGCGCGGGGTCGCCCGGCGCGCCACGTCGTAGCGCGCGGGAAGCCCGGTGAGATAGCCGAACCCGGGCGCGAACCCGCAGAACGCGACCCGGAATTCGGCCGCCGAGTGGATGCGCGCCACCTCGTCCTCCGGTACGCCCCACAGGGCGGCGACCTCGGCCAGGTCGGGGCCGTCGTACCGTACGGGGATCTCGATGGCCTCCTCCGCGCGCGGGGGTACCGGCGGCACTGTCCAGTCCGCGAGCTGGGCCGCGAGCCGGGAGGGCTCCTCCAGGCCGTCCAGGAGGACCGTGCGGGCCGCGGGCACGACCTCCCGTACCGTCAGGGTTCCGGCCGCCCTGCGGCGCAGCAGCTCGGCGTGCAGGGCCTGCGCCTCGTCACCCGAGGCGAGTTCGACGAGCAGGGCCCGGTCGCCGACCGGCAGTGCCCTCATGCGAAGGCCGCCACGCGGACGCCCGAGGCCTCCAGCCGCGACCTGACCCGGCGGGCCAGCTCCACCGCGCCGGGCGTGTCGCCGTGCAGGCACAAGGAGCGTGCCCGTACCGGGATCCGGCGCCCGGAGTGCGCGTCGACCACCCCGAGGCGGGCGAGGTTCACCGAGCGTTCGACGACCGCGTCGGGGTCGGTGACCACCGCTCCGTCCTCGCCCCGCGGCACCAGCGTGCCCTCCTCGGTGTACGCGCGGTCCGCGAACGCCTCCGTGACGACCGGCAGCCCGGCCTTCTCGGCCACCTCCAGCAAGCGCGAGCCGGGCAGCCCGAGCACCGGGAGCGAGGCGTCGGCGAGCCGCACCCCGTCGACCACGGCGCCGGCCTGCCCTTCGTCGTGCACCACCCGGTTGTAGAGCGCGCCGTGCGGCTTCACGTACGACACGCGCGTGCCCGCCGCGCGGGCGAACACCTCCAGGGCGCCGATCTGGTACGCCACTTCGGCCGCCAGTTCCGCGGGCGGCACGTCCATCGCGCGTCGCCCGAACCCGGCCAGGTCCCGGTAGGAGACCTGGGCGCCGATCCGTACGCCGCGCTCGGCCGCCAGCTCGCACACCCGCCGCATGGTGGCCGCGTCCCCGGCGTGGAAGCCGCAGGCCACGTTGGCGCTGGTGACGACGGACAGCAGCCGTTCGTCGTCGGTGAGCTCCCAGCGGCCGAAGCCCTCGCCGAGGTCGGCGTTCAGATCGATCATGGTGTCTCCTGGTCAGGCCACGCGGTACTGCTCGTCGCGGGCGTCGGTGAGGAACATCTGGCCCGGGGCGTGGGTGATGGCGAACGGCGGACGGGACGCCATCACCGCGGCCTGCGGGGTCACGCCGCAGGCCCAGAACACCGGGATGTCGTCCGGTTCGGCGTCCACCGGATCACCGAAGTCGGGGCGGCCGAGGTCATCGATGCCGAGGCCCGACGGATCGCCGCAGTGTACGGGGCTGCCGTGCACCGCCGGGAGCATCGTGCTCTCCCGGATCGCCGCCGCCAGGTGCTCGGGCGGAACGGGACGCATCGACACCACCATGGGGCCGTGCAGCCGGCCTGCCGGGCGGCAGGCGCGGCTGGTGACGTACATGGAGACGTTGCGGCCCTGCTCGATGTGGCGCATCGGGACGCCCGCCTCGCTCAGTGCCCACTCGAAGGTGAAGCTGCACCCGATGAGGAACGACACCAGATCGTCCCTCCAGTACGCGACGACATCCGTGGGCTCGGCCACCAGCTCGCCGTTCTCCCACACCCGGTAGCGCGGCAGATCCGTGCGCAGATCCGCTCCCTCCGCGAGCGGAGTGGTCCAGGAACCGGCGTCGGTGACGTCGAGGACCGGACACGGCTTGGGGTTGCGCTGGCAGAACAGCAGCATGTCGTACGCCCAGTCGGCGGGGAGCGAGATCAGGTTCGCCTGGGTGTGTCCCGCGGCGACCCCGGCCGTGGGTCCGAAGACGCCCCAGCGGAAGCGGGCCCGCGCCTTGCGGGGGGTCCACGCGTGCGCGTGGCCGTCGATCCGGCTCAGGGGGCGGTCCGGGGTGACGCGGTTCACCGGAGCTCCTTCCCGCGGGTCTCCGGAAGCCCGAGCAGCGCCAGCGCCGCCAGGGCGTAGCCGATCGCACCGAAGACCAGCGCGCCGCCCACACCCCAGCTGTCGGCCAGGAAGCCGACCAGGGTGGGGAAGACGGCGCCGACGGCGCGTCCGGTGTTGTAGGTGAAGCCCTGTCCGGTGCCGCGCACGGCCGTCGGGTACAGCTCGCTCAGGAACGAGCCGAAGCCGCTGAAGATCGCCGACATGCAGAAGCCGAGCGGGAAACCGAGCACCAGGAGGAGGGTGTCGGCGCCGCTCGGGATGTTGGCGTACACCAGGACACAGATCGCGGAGAGCACCGCGAAGAGCAGGATGTTGCGCTTGCGGCCCAGTTTGTCGGTCAGGTAGCCGCCGGTGAGGTAGCCGATGAAGGCACCGGAGATCAGGAACGTGAGATAGCCGCCGGTGCCGACGACGGACAGTCCGCGCTCCGTCTTGAGGTACGTCGGCACCCAGGTGGCCAGCGTGTAGTAGCCGCCCTGGACGCCGGTCGAGAGCAGGCCCGCGAAGACCGTGATCCGCAGCAGACCGGGCGCGTCGGCCGTCCCGGGCCTGAAGATCGCCGTGAACGAACCCTTGTGAGCGCTCTTCTGGCGCTCGACGGCCGCCTCCGGGGCGTCGTGCACCCTGCGTCGCACCCACACGACCAGCAGCGCGGGCAGCGCGCCGGTCCAGAACATCACACGCCATGCGAGGTCGTCGCCCACGAAGGAGAAGACCAGCGTGTAGACGACGGCGGCCAGCGCCCAGCCGACGGCCCAGGAACTCTGGATCGCGCCGAGCGTCCGGCCCCGGTGCCGGGCGCTCGCGTACTCGGCGACCAGGATCGCGCCGACCGCCCACTCGCCGCCGAAACCGAGCCCTTGAAGGGCGCGGAAGACCAGCAGGGTCTCGTAGTTGGGCGCGAAGCCGCAGGCCACCGTGAAGACGGCGTAGGTGATCACGGTGATCATCAGGGCCTTGACGCGCCCGATGCGGTCCGCGACCACACCCGCGACGGCGCCGCCGATCGCCGAGACGACCAGGGTGACCGTCGTGAACAGTCCGGTCTGACCGCTGTCCAGGCCGAAGTAGGCCGCGAGCGCGACCATGCTCAGCGGCAGCGTGAAGTAGTCGTACGAGTCCAGGGCATAGCCGCCGAACGCGCCGGCGAAGGCACGCCGGCCGCGCGGACCGAGCGCGCGCAGGAAGCCGAAGGCGCCGTCTTCGGAGGCGGGTTCACCCGCGCCGGGCGCGGTGGCGGCGGTCAGTTGTGGAGAGGGAGGGGTCGTGCTCATGGGCACCTCGCTAAGAGGGACGGAGGGTGCTTGAGGGACGAGCCGTGCCGTGCGGGGGTGCGTGGAGCGGGTGGCGCTGTTCGGGGGGCGTGGAGCGGGTGGTGCCGTGCGGGGGTGCGGAGGAGGCCGTGCCGTGCGCAAGCCGCGGCGCCGTCGTGCGAGCGGGCGGCGCCTGTCAAGCAAGGTAGGGGATCGTTGAACGATCCTTCAATACCCACGTTGTTTCGTTGTTGTATCTGCGATTGAATTCCGGGCATGGCAGATCAGCTGACGGGACTGGCCGACGACCGCGCTCTGCTGGGGCGCACCAGCACCGCCGAGCGGGTCTCGGACATCCTCAGGGGCCGTATCGCCGAGGGCTACTTCCCGCCCGGCACCCGGCTGTCGGAGGACAGCATCGGCGGCGCGCTCGGGGTCTCCCGCAACACGCTGCGCGAGGCGTTCCGGCTGCTCACCCATGAACGGCTGCTCGTCCACGAGCTGAACCGCGGGGTCTTCGTACGGGTGCTGACCGTCGAGGACGTGCAGGACATCTACCGCACCCGCTCCCTCGTCGAGTGCGCCGTCGTACGCGGTCTCGGTGAGCCGCCGTACGCCCTGGAGGGCCTCGCGGAAGCCGTCGCGGAGGGGCAGCGGACGGTGCGCGAAGGTGACTGGAAAGGACTGGGCACGGCCAACATCCACTTCCACCGGGAACTGGTCGCGCTCGCCGGCAGCGCCCGCACCGACGAACTGATGCGCAGCGTCTTCGCCGAACTCCGCCTCGCCTTCCACGTCGTGGACGACCCGCGGCGGCTGCACGAGCCGTATCTCGCGCGCAACCGGCAGATCCTCCAGGCCCTGGAGACGGGCGACCGCGACAAGGCGGAGGGACTGCTCGCGGTCTATCTCGACGACTCGCTGGAGCGGGTCGTGGAGGTCTACCGGCGGCGCGTGGGCGACGACGGGCAACTGTGACCACGGGGGTGACGACGGGCAGCTGTGCCCCCGGCTGTCATGCACTGTGACCCCGGCTGTCATGCACTGTGACCACGGGTCTCATCTGCGTCGTTTCGACCGCTGTCAGACCGAGGACCTAGTCTGTGCACCGTGACTTCGCCTGCATCGACGGACAGCGTTCCGCCCCAGCTCAGCGCGGGGCCGCGCCCTTCTCCGGGCCCGGCCGCCGACGAGGGACTGGCGCGGCGGCTGCGCGCGCTCGCCTGCACGGCGCCGCTGCACGACCTCGATGCGCGCAAGGCCAACCTCGCCGGTGAGTACGCGGTGTACGGGATGGCGGAGGTGGCCCTCGCCGCCATCGACCTGGTCACACTGAACATGGACTTCGACACGGGCGCGGACCACGACCAGATAGTGGCCCGCCTCATCCCGCGCATCGCCGCCCAGGCCCCCCGGCGGCCCGTCGCCGAGCACGAGCGGGTGGCCCGCTGGGTCCTGGAGAACCTGATCAACGTCGGCAGCGTCGACCGAGGTTTCCGCGCCGTCTACGGCACGTTCGCGCCCGACGGCTCCTATGTGCGCCGCGACTACGACTTCAAGCTGATCGAGGAGGTCCCCGGGTACGGAGGAAGCGTCTACCTCCGTACGACGGACGAGGCGGTCAACGTCCTCGTGGGCGCCCTCGACACCGATGTCACCAGCGCGCAGATCGCCGCCGAGGTCAAGCTGGAGGTGCTGATCAGCCGCGGTCGGCTCGCGGACGCGCAGCTCGCCGCCGAGCAGGCGCGCTACCGGACCGTCCAGTACTCGGAGACGTTGCGCAAGGCACTGGACGCGACCCGGCGCAATGTGCGGGCCGTCGACTGGCTGAACTCGGTGCCGGACATGATCGCCGAGGCCCTCGACCACGTCGCCGACCGCTACCGGCACGAGAACGCGATCCTGACCAACATCCGCAAGGCACGCGACGAGTCCGAGGACCCCGAGCAGAAGCGGCGCGCCGCCGAGCTGGTCGACATCGTCAAGGACTGCATCCGCCGGCACACGCTGCTCCAGTCCCGGCTCCTGGAGGCGGGCCCGCTGTTCCGCGCCGAGCAGGACCGGCAGGCCTTCGCGACCCCCATGACGACGTCCGGGATCGATCTCTACGGGCATCTCGTCGCCCCCGTGCTGCCGCTGCCCGTGGAGCAGGCCCTGCGCGTCACGGACGCCTTCTTCGCGCGCGGCACCGGGCTGCGCACACCCGCGTCCGTGCGGGTCGGGGACCTCGTCGACCTGCTGCTGACACCGCCCGTGGAGCGGGAGCACCTCGGCGCGGAGATGCCGGAGCCAGACCTGATCGCCACTCCCGACGACAGCCGGTTCAGCGAGGAGCAGCTGGCCGCCGCCATGGAGCTGCTCGACCTGCCGGCGGACGCGCCGCGGCGGTTGTCGGGACTGCTCGCGGAAGCGCGCCGCCAGGATTCCGAACTGCCGTACCTTGTCGCCCTGCTGGCCGTGCACGCGGCCAGCCCGCCGGTGGGCACCGCCTACCGGCAGGGGGAGGAGAAGCTGCTGTTCGCCGTGGACGACGGGGTCGAACTGGACGACGACGAGTTCGGCGGGGCCGATCTCATCGTGGGCATGGCGATGCTCGACGCGATGGGGATGGCGGCGGACCGGAAGTGAACGCCTCGTCGGCGGAGCCGCACATGCCACAGCCCCGCGCCCATGAGGGGGCGCCCGACCGCACCATCGCTTTTGAGATCAAGGAGCCCCAACCGTGACCGAGCACGTCGAGTGGAGTGAGCCGGAAGTCGCCGCCACGCCGGTGAACGCCGCCGTCACCCCCGCCGACGCCGCCGACGCGGCGCGGCTCGTGGCCTTCGGGCTCCAGCCCAAGCTCCAGCCCGCCCGCGACCAGGAGTACACGGAGTTGCTGCGCCGCTACCGCGAGGACCCGCCCTTCGCGCGGCTCGCGGACGCCGTGGCCACCGGGCTCGGCCTGGTCGTCCTGGAGGTGTCCCCGCGTGCCGGTATGGCCGTCACCGCCGCCGAGGACTCCGTGTTCGCCGTCCGCATGGGCGACTACGCGCGGCGCACGGCGGCCGACTCCGGCGACCGCTTCCTGCATGGGCTCGCCCATCTCGCCGTCGCCGCCATGGCGTTCCCGCGCCCCGAGGACCTCGCGGACGACGGCTACATCGGGCGCGTCTCGGTCAACGGCGTCGACGCCTTCGTACGCCAGGCCTGCCGCCGCCTGGAGGAGCGGGCCGAGGAGCAGGGCGAGAACACCGACCCGGCCACGGACGCGCCCGGCCTGGAGGCGGCCTGGCGGATCTGGGCCAGACGCAGCGCCGCCGGGGCCACCAAGGACGCGCGCCGGCTCGCCGGTTCGACCACCGGGATCGTCGGCAAGGCCGTCGTCTTCCTCACCGACTCCGGCTTTCTCCAGCGGACCGGCGACGACTCCGGCGGCACCTACCGCACCACCGCCCGCTATCAGCTCCAGGTGCGCGACATGGCCGGCAGCGCCGCCCTGGCCGAGCTGCTCGAGCTGGGCATCGTCCCGGTGACCGACGGCACCGCGAGCCTGCTGCCCCCCGAGGACACCGACGACCTGGAACTGGTCGCCGACGCCGGACTGCCGTTCCACTCCTGACCCGGCCTCCCCGGCCCCTTCACCCGACCTCCGCCCCCGAACTCCCCTGACGACTACGAGAGTCCGCACATGTACGAGCTGTCCCGGGTCCGCCTCTACTCCATCGGGCCGGCCGGTGCGCGCTACGCCGACACCGTGCTGGACCTGCGGGGTGTCGGCGCGCCCGTGCCCGACCCCGCGCCCACCCAGGCGGAGTTCTTCGAGGACGAGCCCGTCGGCCCGCCGCGCCGGCCCGCGCCCGCCGGCGTGCTCTTCCTGGAGAACGGCGGCGGCAAGTCCGTACTGCTCAAGCTGATCTTCTCGGTGATGCTGCCGGGCCACCGGAACACGCTCGGCGGCGCCAGCTCCGGTGTGCTGCGGAAGTTCCTGCTCGCCGACGACTGCGGGCATGTGGCGCTGGAGTGGCAGCACACGCTGACCGGCGAGTGCGTCGTGGTCGGCAAGGTGAGCGAGTGGCGGGGGCGGCAGGTCTCCAACGACCCGCGGAAGTTCGCCGAGGCCTGGTACTCCTTCCGGCCCGGCCCCGGACTCAGCCTCGACAACCTGCCCGTCGCCGAGGCCACCTCCGTACGGCCGCAGGCCGAGGGCGTGTCCGGTGCGCAGGGGCGGCGCCGCACCATGAAGGGCTTCCGGGACGCCCTCACCGACGCGGGCAAGGCGTATCCGCACCTCGAAGTGCACTGGGAGGAGATCCACGACCGCTGGAACGAGCACCTCGGGGACCTCGGTCTGGACCCCGAACTCTTCCGCTACCAGCGGGAGATGAACGCCGACGAGGGCGAGGCCGCCGGTCTCTTCGCGGTCAAGAAGGACTCCGACTTCACGGATCTGCTGCTGCGCGCCGTCACCGACACCCGCGACACGGACGGCCTCGCCGACCTGGTCGGAGGCTTCGGCAACAAGCTGGGGCGGCGCGCCGAGCTGATGGCCGAGCGGGACTTCACGGCCGGATCCGTGGACCTGCTGGGCCGGATCGTCGACGCCGCCGACGCTCGGGCACGCGCGCGTGACATCCACGCCGCCGCCGAGCGGCGCACCCGGACGCTGGCCCGCCGGCTGTCCGCGCGCGGCGTGCGGGAGCGCGTGCGGGCCGCCGACCTCGCGCAGCGGGTGACCGCCGCAGCGTACGCCGTCACGCACGCCGAGGGCGCCCGCGAGCGCAGCGCCCTGATCGCGGCCGAACTCGCCTACCGGCACGCCTCGTTGGCGCTCGCCGGAGCCGAGAAGTCCGCGGCCGCGCAGAAGCGCGAGCTGGCCGACGCGCGCACGCTGCACTCCGCCTGGCAGGCTGCCGAGGCCGTGCTGCGGCACCGGGCCGCCGCCGACCGCTCCGCGCGCGTGGCCGTCGCGATCCGCGAGGCCGAGCGGGACGCCGCGCCGGCGCTCGCCGCCCGCGCCAAGGCCGCCGTCGACCTCGTACGTGCCCTGCACGGTGCCGCCGAGAGCGCGGAGAACCTCGCCAACGAGGAGGAGGAGCGGTCCGCAGGGCTCCAGGACGTGGGCGAGAGGGCGTACCGGGACTCGACCTCCGCCGCCACGGAGGCGCAGCGCGCCCGCAGCGAGGCCGGGCATCTGCGCCAGCGGCTCAGCGAGGTAGCGCAGGAGACCGCCGAGGCGGTGCGCGCGGGGTGGCTGGACGACAGCGCGCCCGACGCGGACCCCGCACGCGCGGCGCTGGCCGCGAGCGACGCCGAGAAGACGGCCGTCGCCGCCTGGGACACCGCGCGTGAGGCGTCCGGCCGGGCCTCCGAGCACGCCAGGGAGGCGGCGTCCACCGAGTCCCGCGCGGAGCTGACGGCGGCCCGCGCGGCGGACGCGGCGACGGCGGCCGAGCGCGCGTACGAGGCGGAGTTCCGTACCGCCGAGTCCCTGGCGGGGGAGGAGCGTTTGGCGGACCTGCTGAGCCTGCCGGCCTCCAGCAGGCAGGGGGCGGTACCGACGCCCCGGCGCGAGGGCACAGCGGGTGCGACGGCCGACCGCCAGGGCGGTGCGCACAGCGCGGCCGAGGGTTTTGCCGCGCCCCGCCCTGGCGCCCCGCGGCCCGCGAGCGAAGGCCCCCTCACCCCCGAGGAGCTGGACCGCTTCGCCGACGAACTGCGTGAGCTGCTCGACGACTCGGTCGGCTCCGCCGAGCGGCAGCTGTTCGAGTTGCAGACCGGCGCCGCCGACGACTCCCGGATCCTCGGCGCCCTCGGCGACGGCGGCCTGCTGCCGCCCGGCCCGGACGTGCTGTCCACCGTCGAGTACCTGGGCGAGCACGGCATTCCCGCCCTCCCCGGCTGGCGCTACCTCGCGCAGGCCGTCGACCCCGCCGATCACGCGCGCGTGCTGGCGGCCCGCCCCGAGCTGGTCGACGGTGTCATCATCACGGACCCCGACACGCACACGCGGGCCCGCGAAGCCCTGAGCGAGGCCGCGCTGCTGCCCCGCTCCGCGGTCGCCGTCGGTACGGCCGCCGCGCTCCTCGCCCCCACGCCGGCGCCCGAGGCGGGCGACAGCGGCGTGTTCCTCGTACCGCCGAACCCGGCCATGCACGACGAACACGCCGCCGACGAGGAACGGCAGGCCCTGCGCGCGCGAGCGGCCCGGCGGGACGAGGAGATCCGGGCCCTCGCGGCCCGGCTCGGCAAGGACCGGGAGCTGGCCGCACGGCTCTCGTCCTGGCGCACCGGATGCCCGGCGGGGCGGCTCGTCGAACTCGCCACCGCCGCACGGGACGCGCGCGGTTTCGCCGAGGAAACCGAGGCCGAGCTGGCCGAGGCGCGGACCGTCCGGGCGGAGGCCGACGAAGCCGCCGCCGAGGCCGCGCACGTACGGGACGAGCGGCAGGAGGCCGCCCAGAAGGCGCGCCGCGCCGCCGACGCGCTCGCCGGACTCGCCTTCCGGCTGCGTGAGCGTGCCGGCTGGCAGGTCAAGCTCCGCGAACTCGCCGACGAGGCGGCCGAGTCGGAGGCCCGCGCCCAGACCTGCCTGGAGCGCGCCCGCGCCGCCGACGAGGACCGGCGCGCCGCCCAGCGCGCCGCCGACGACGCCCGCCGCACGGCCCGCGCGCTGCGCGCCGAGCGCGCGGAGATCGCGGGCGCCCCCGACGACGTACCCGAGGACGAGCCCGGAGCGGCGAAGTCGTCCCTGCCCGCCCTCCGCGAGGCCTACCGGGCCGCCTCCCAGCTGTACGAGAAGGTCGGCGTCGGCGCCGATCTGCGGGCCGAACAGGCGCGCGCCGAGAGCGACGAGAGCGCCGCGCTCACCGAGCTGAACCGGCTCAGCAACAAGGTGCGGACCCGCGCGGCCCAGCTCCTGGAGTCCCCGGACGGCTCCGACGGGCCGTCCCGGCAGGCCGCGGCCGCCCGTGTCGAGGAGCTGGTGCAGCTCCTGGAGACCCGGATGTCCACCGCGAGCGAGCAGCTCGGCCGGCTGCGCGGCGAGGCCGAGCGGCACGCGCCCGAGAACGGCGAGGCCCACACCGAGCTGTCCGACGAGCTGGTCCCCGAGAACGCCGAGCACGCGCAGACCCTGCTGCGCACCGCGACCGGTGAACTGGCCGCCCGCGCCGATGCGCTGGGCCAGGCGCGCGAGGCCCACGCGGAGCTGCTCGACGCGCACCGGGCCGCCGAGGACGCGGCCGGCGGCTTCGACGAGACCGCCGCGCTGCTCCGTGACCTCCTGCGTGAGCAGCAGGCCGAGGACGAGCAGGAGGAATCCGAGGCCTACCCCGGTACCCTGGAGGAGGCCCGGCACTCCGCCGCCGAGGCCCGCCGGTCCCTGCGCGGCTGCGCCGCCGACCTGTCCGCCGCCGAGGCGGCCGTGCGCGAGGCGAGCGACATCCTCGTCCGGCACGCCAACTCCACCCGCTACGAGCAGGTGCGCACCCCCGCCCGGCAGCAGATCCGCGAGCTGCCCGCGTCCGCGCTGCCCGAGCACGCCCAGAAGTGGGCGGACGCCTTCGCCCCCCGGCTCCGCGTCCTCACCGACGAGTTGGCGCAGCTGGAGCGCAACCGGGACTCGATCGTGGACCGGCTGCGCGGGCTCGTGGAGTCGGCGCTGGCCACCCTGCGGGCCGCGCAGCGGCTGTCCCGGCTGCCGGAAGGGCTCGGCGAGTGGTCCGGGCAGGAGTTCCTGCGCATCCGCTTCGAGGAGCCCGACCAGGCCACGCTCACCGAGCGGCTCGGCGAGGTCGTCGACGAGGCCACCCGGGCGGCCGTCAAGAAGAACTCCGACCTGCGGCGCGACGGCATGTCCCTGCTGCTGCGCGGAGTCGGTGCCGCACTCGAGCCGAAGGGCGTCGCCGTCGAGATCCTCAAGCCGGACGCCGTACTGCGCGCCGAGCGCGTGCCCGTCGGACAGATGGGCGACGTGTTCTCCGGTGGTCAGCTGCTCACCGCGGCCATCGCCCTGTACTGCACCATGGCCGCGCTGCGCAGCAACGACCGGGGCCGGGACAGGCACCGGCACGCGGGCACGCTGTTCCTGGACAACCCCATCGGGCGCGCCAACGCGACGTATCTGCTGGAGCTCCAGCGGGCCGTCTCGGACGCGCTCGGCGTCCAGCTCCTCTACACCACCGGCCTGTTCGACACCACGGCGCTCGCCGAGTTCCCCCTGGTCATCAGGTTGCGCAACGACGCCGACCTGCGCGCCGGACTGAAGTACATCAGCGTGGAGGAACACCTCCGGCCGGGACTGCCGCGTGAGGCTCCCGCCGGGGAGGCCGGGTACAGCGAGATCACGGCGACACGGATGTACAAGCGCCCGGCGCCGAGCGCCTCATAGGGGTGGGGGCGTGACATCATGCGGCTCCGCCGCGTGGGCGCGACCCGCCCCATACGGACAGGGCCCGCAGTTCTCCGCCCCACCCCCTACGCGTCCTCCTTCAGGAGATCGGCGCACTTCTCGCCGATCATCATCGTCGTGATGCACGGATTGACGGAGATCAGCTCCGGCATCACCGAGCCGTCCGCGACCCGCAGACCCTCGACCCCCTTGACCCGCAGCCGCGCGTCGAGCGGGGCCGAGGCGTCGTCGTCCGCGCCCATCTTCACGGTGCAGGACGGGTGGTAGACGGTGTTGTGGGTCTTGTGGATGTAGTCGAGCAGCTCGTCGTCGGTCCGGATGTCCGGTCCGGGGGAGAGCTCCGCCCCCGCCCAGCCGCTCAGTGCGGGCTGTGACGCGATCCTCCGCGCCAGCTTCAGGCCGTACGTCATCACGCGCACGTCGTGCTCGTGCGTGAAGTAGCGCGGATCGACCCTGGGCTTGTCGCGGTAGTCGCGGGTACGCAGCCGCACCGTGCCGCGGGACTTGGCGCGGGTCACGTTCGGCGTGAGGCAGAAGGCGTTCTCGGAGGTCGGGAAGCCGTGGCGGGCGGTGTTCATGTCGAACGGCACCGAGCCGTAGTGGAACATCAGGTCCGGCCGGTCCAGGCCCGGTTCGGTGTCGTAGAAGATGCCCGCCTCCCACCACTGGCTGGACGTGGTGGTCATCGGCTGCCTGGCCTCCCACATGATGACGCCCTCGGGGTGGTCCTGGAGGTTCTCGCCGACGCCTGCCGAGTCCACGACCACGTCGACCCCGACCTCGCGCAGCTGCTCGGCGGGCCCGATGCCCGACAGCATCAGGAGCTTGGGCGTGTCGATGGAGCCACAGGACACGATCACCTCGCGGCGGGCGAGTACCGTCCGCGTGTGGATCAGGTCCGGGTCCAGGTACTCGGCGCCCACGCACCGCCGCCCGTCGAGCACGAGCTTCTTGGCCCGTACGCCCGTGCGTACCTCCAGATTGGGCCGCTTGCCGATGATCGGGTGGAGGTACGCCACCGACGAGGACTGCCGGATGTTGTTCTCGTCGGAGTTGATCTGGAACCAGTTGGCGCCCCGGACCACGGTCTTCCCGGTGTTGAAGGCCGTGGTGGGGATCCCGGCCTGGGCGCACGCCTCCAACAGGGCCGTGCCGCAGGGGTCCTCGCCCTTGAGCGTGCGCAGCTTCACCGGGCCGGTGCGGCCGTGGTGGTCGCCGGGCGCGTCGTTGGACTCCAACCGCCGGTAGAGCGGGAAGAGTTCGGCCGCGCTCCAGCCGGTACAGCCCGCCGCCGCCCAGTCGTCCAGGTCCTCGGCCGGGGCCCAGAAGGCGATACAGGAGTTGTGCGAGGAACAGCCGCCGAGGACCTTGGCGCGGGCGTGCCGCATGAAGCTGTTGCCCAAGGCCTGCGGTTCGACCGGGTAGTCCCAGTCGTAGCCGGACTCCAGCAGACCCATCCAGCGGTCCAGTCTGAGGACGTCGTCGTCGCCGACGTCGCTGGGCCCCGCCTCCAGGACGCACACCGTGACGGACGGGTTCTCGGAAAGCCGGGCGGCGACCACGTTGCCCGCGGTGCCGCCGCCGACCACGACATAGTCGAACTCGTCGATACTCATGGGAAGTTGACCTCCTTGAACAGTTCTTCAGTCGGTCTTCAGCCGGTCTTCGGGCGGACTTCAGCCGGTCTTCGCACGCCCTCGGCCGGTCTGCGGGCGGTCCTCAGTCGGCCGTGGGAGCGGCGAGGGGAGCGGGCGCGGCGGTGGTCTGGAGGCGGTGTTCGGCGAGCACGCCGGTCTTGTGCCGCTGGATGAACCAGTAGTAGGCGAAGCCGCCGCCGGCGATGACCGCGACGAACAGGACCGCACCCCAGCGCAGGTACCAGTGGAACGGGGCGGCGGCGTTGTAGACCTCGGACCGCGGCCAGATCAGGTTGAGCGTCATGGCCGCGCCCCACAGCACGGCGACGATGTTGACCAGCAGCCCCCAGCGGCCCAGTGAGAATCTGCCGTCGCCCGCGGGCTGCCACTTCCCACGCAGCCGGGCCACCAGCATCGGGCCGGTGACGCCGAGATAGGCGAGGTAGATCATGATGATGCCGATGCTGGTGACGACGGTGAAGATCTGCGGCTGGCGGATGTTGACGACGAGGATCGCCACGGCGAGGACGCCGATGATCACCGCGGGGAGCACCGGGGTCTGGAAGCGCGGGCTGACCCGGGCGATCAGGGAGGACGCGGGCAGGTTGTTGTCGCGGGCCATCGCGAAGGCCAGCCGGATCGCCGCCGTGTGCACGGCGAGCGCGCAGACGGTGACCGCGATGAGCACGCACCACAGCATCGCCTTGCCGGCCGTCGGGCCGAGCACGTCGAGCACGATGTACTGGAGGCCGTCCGTGGACAGCTTGTCGCCCTTCAGGCTGGAGACGCTCATCAGGGCGAGCAGCAGCACGAGCCCGCCGAGGACGAACGAGGCGACGATCGCGCGGATGATCGCCCGCGGTGCGTTGCGGGACGGGTCCAGGGACTCCTCACCCAGCGAGGCGGCCGTGTCGAAGCCGTACATGACGTACGCCGACGCCAGCGAGGCCACGAGGAACGCGCCCAGGTAGCCGGTCGTGTGCCCGGCGCCGGTGCCGGCGGTCTCGGTGACGACCTGCGGTCCCCGCGTGATGTGGACGGCGAACAGCACGATGAGGACGACGGTCGCGACCAGCTCGATGAACACGCCCGCGCTGTTGATGGTCGCCATCAGCTTCACGCCGAAGGCGTTCACCAGGGTCGTGAACAGGATCAGCACCGCGGCCAGGACGACCGCGTTCGTCGCCACGTCGTACTTCCCGGTGCCGTCCCCGATGAACTGGAACGTCGACGAGATCTGCGGCAGCGTGAGCTGGTAGGCGAGCGCCACAGCCGAGATCGACACGATGGAGGCGATGAGCATCATCCAGCCGGCGAGCCAGCCGAGGTGCGGATTGCCTATCTTCTTGGACCAGTTGTACACGGAGCCCGCGACGGGATAGCGGGCGGCCAGCTCCGCGAAGCACAGGGCGACCATGAACTGGCCGACGAAGACCATCGGCCACGACCACCAGTACGCGGGGCCGCCGCTGCCGTAGCCGAAGTAGAACAGCTGGAAGGTGCCGGTCAGGATCGAGATGTAGCTGATCCCGGCCGCGAAGGTGTGGAAGTTGCCGAGGGTGCGCTTGAGTTCGGGCTTGTAGCCGAACTCGGCGAGTTCGGTGTCGTCGTGGTGACTCTGTGGGCCGGACGGTTGCTCGGTTGTCGTCATGTGCGACTCCTGGTGCGCCGGGGGGAGGGGAAGGGGAGGGAAGGAGATGGGAGGGGTGGGATCAGACGGCTGAACAACGGGGGTATCAAGGGCGTGTTACGCGAACCAGCCCTGTGGTGACGGATCCGTGTTACGCCAGATGTGCTTCGCCTCCCGGTACTCGGCGAGCCCCGAGGGCCCCAGCTCGCGCCCGAAGCCGGACTGCTTGTAGCCGCCCCACTCGGCCTGCGGTACGTACGGGTGGTAGTCGTTGATCCACACCGTGCCGATCCGCAGCCGGGACACCACCCGCTGGGCCTTGGCCTCGTCGGTGGTCCAGACGGCGCCGGCGAGCCCGTAGACGGTGTCGTTGGCCAGGCGCACGGCCTCGGCCTCGCCGGTGAAGCGCTCGACGGTCAGCACCGGTCCGAAGGACTCGTCCTGGATCACGGACATCCCGCTGGTGCACTCGTCGAGGACGGTGGGCAGGTAGAAGAAGCCCTCGTCCAGCCCCTCAGGACGCCTGCCGCCGCAGCGCAGCACCGCGCCCTCGTCCAGCCCCTTCGCGACGTAGGCCTCGACCTTCGCCCGGTGCGCGGCCGAGATCAGCGCCCCGGTCTGCGCCCGCTCGTCGAACGGCCCCCCGAGCCGGATCTCCGCGGCCCGCCGCACCACCTCGTCGACGAACCGGTCGTGCAGCGAGTCCTCGACCAGCAGCCGCGCCCCCGCCGAGCAGACCTGCCCGGAGTGCAGGAACACGGCGGTCAGCGCCATGTCGACCGCCGTGTCGAAGTCGGCGTCGGCGAAGACGATATTGGGATTCTTGCCGCCGAGTTCGAGTGCCACCTTCTTCACCGTGCCGGCCGCGGCGGCCATCAGCCGCCTGCCTGTGTGCAGACCGCCGGTGAAGGAGACGAGGTCGACGTCCGGATGGTCGGCGAGCGGCGCGCCCGCCTCCGGGCCGGCGCCCAGGACCAGGTTGGCGACGCCCGGCGGGAGTTCGGCCTCTTGGAGGAGCCGCATCAGATGGATCGCGGTGTGCGGGGTCAGCTCGCTCGGCTTGAGGACGAAGGTGTTGCCCGCCGCGAGCGCCGGGGCGACCTTCCAAGCCGTCTGGAGGAGCGGATAGTTCCAGGGCGTGATCAGCGCGCAGACCCCGACCGGCTCGTACACGACCCGGCTGTCCGTACTCGCCGATCCGGTGTCGATCACCCGGCCGGACTCGGCCGCGGCCAGGCGGCCGAAGTAGCGGAAACAGTTCACGATGTCGTCGATGTCGTACTCGCTCTCGACGAACCGCTTGCCGGTGTCGAGCGACTCGGCGCGGGCCAGCTTCGCCCTGTCGCGTACGAGGAGATCGGCGACGCGCAGCAGCAGGTCACCGCGGTCGGCGGCGGGCAGCCAGGGCCACGGGCCCTCGTCGAAGGCGCGGCGCGCCGCGGCGATCGCCTCGGCGGTGTCCTTGCCGCCCGCCTCGTCGACGACTCCGACGAGGGAGCCGTCGGCGGGGCAGCGGATCTCCCGCGTGCGCCCGTCGAGCGCGGCTCTCCACTCGCCGTCAATGAACAGGTCGGGCACGATGGCCTCCTGGGGTGTCGTACGGGTCAGGCATGGTCGCCTCCCAGCTGCCCGAGCAGCCACTCGTGGAAGATCCCGATGTGGTGCTCGGTGGGCACCAGCACACCACCCTTCCGGTACGCCCGCGACGCCATGGCCGGCTGCGTCCGTTCACAGGCGTCGAAGTCCTGCACGTTCACCCGGTGGAACAGCTCGACCGACTTGGACACGTCGGCGCCGGACTCGACGACCTCCGGAGCGTACAGCCAGTCGCACTCGACGATCGTGCGGTCCTCGGCGAGCGGGAACATGCGGTGCAGGATCACATGGTCCGGGACGAGATTGATGAACACCGTCGGCTTCACGGTGATCGCGTAGTAGCGGCGGTCCTGGTCGTCGTCGACGGCGGGCAGCTTCGCGAAGCCCTCGCTGCCGTCGACCGTGAACCCCTTGACGTCCTGGCCGAACTCGGCACCGTGCCCGACGTAGTACTGCGCGGCGTAGCCCTCGGCGAACTCCGGGAGGACGTCGGTGAGTTCGGGGTGGATCGTCGCGCAGTGATAGCACTCCATGAAGTTCTCGACGATCAGCTTCCAGTTCGCTCGCACGTCGTAGGTGATGCGCTTGCCGAGGGCGAGGTTCTCGGTGCCGTAGTGCTCGATGGCCGCCGCGTCGCCGAGCCGTTCCACGGCCGCGCCCATCACCGTCTCCTCGAAGGAGGGCGGCTCGTCGGCCAGGCACACCCAGGCGTAGCCGAGCCACTCGCGCAGCGCGACCTTGACCAGGCCGTACTCGACCCGGTCCACGTCCGGCATCCGGACCAGGTTGGGCGCGGCGACCAGCTTGCCGTCCAGGTCGTAGGTCCAGGCGTGATACGGGCACTGGAGGTTGCGGCGGACCTCGCCGGACTCCTCCGTGCACAGCCGGGCGCCGCGGTGGCGGCAGATGTTGAGGAAGGCGCGCAGCTCACCGGTGCGCGAGCGGGTGATCAGGACGTTCTCCCGGCCGACCTGGACGGTGCGGAAGGCGCCGGGCCTGCCCAGGTCGGCGCCGCGGACCGCGCAGAACCACATCGACTCGAACAGGTCGGCCTGCTCCTGCCGGAAGATCTCCGGGTCGGTGTAGTAGTGCCCCGGCAGCGTCGCCAGGAGGCTCGGCGGGAGGGCGGAGAGGGGGGAGACGGGGGTCGTCGTCACGTGCGTACTCCTCAGGCGGGCGCGGCGGCGAGGCGGCGGGGGTCGAACAGCCCGATCGGATGGGCGGTGGTGCCGGTCAGGGCGAGGTCGGCGACGATCTCTCCGACCACCGGCACGAATTTGAAGCCGTGCCCGGAGAACCCGCAGGCCACGGTCACGGAGTCCGGGTGCGCGGGGTGGCGGGCGATGACGAAGTGCTCGTCGGGGGTGTTGGAGTACATGCAGGTGGCGGCCTTGAGGAAGGTGCCGGGCAGATCCGGGATGCAGCGGGACATATGGTCCGCCATGGCCTGGACCTCGTGGTCGTGCACGGTCCGGTCGATCGTCTCCGGAGTGCAGACCACGCCCTTGCGGAAGAAGGCGACCTTGGCGCCGAGGTCCGGCCCGTCGATCGACGGGAAGCCGTAGACCTGGACTCCTTCGGCGTCCTCCCAGATGTAGATCGGGTGGTTCTCGGGGCGGAAGGGCCCCACGCCGTGCCTCGGCTGGAACCAGTACATGACCTGCCGCTCGATGGTGAACGGCACTCCGAGATCCGTGAGCAGCTGCGGCGCCCACGCACCCGGGCAGATCACCAACTGGCCCGCCGTGTAGGTGTTCTCGGCCGTGTGGACGCGTACGCCGTCCCGGTACGGCTCCCAGCGCGTCATCGGCTCCTCGAAGTGCAGCTCCGCACCCTGCCGGGTGGCCAGCTGGAGGTGCGCGGCGACCATGTTCTCGGGGCGGACCAGGCCGGCCTTCTTCTCGTAGAGCGCCACCTCGTCGTTGCTCGGGTTCAGCGTCGGGAAGCGGCGGCGGATCTCCTTCGCGTCGAGCATCTCGTGGGGCAGGTCCCACTGGGTGGCCGAGCGCAGTGAACCGGCGACGGTCAGCGAGTCGGGGCGGCCGACCATCACGCCGCCGCTGAGGGTGGCGACCTCGCGCCCGGTCGACCGCTCCACCTCCTCGTACAACTCGTACGAGCGCAGCAGCAGCGGTACGTACGCCGGGTCCTCGAAGTACGACTGCCGGGTGATGCGCGAACCGCCGTGGCTGGAGCCGCGGTTGTGGACCGGGCCGAACTTCTCCAGGCCGAGCACGCGGGCGCCGCGCGCGGACAGATGATGGGCGGCGGCGCTGCCCATGCCGCCGAGACCGATCACGATCACGTCATACGTGGGGGACACGGGCGTCTCCTATCGGCGGATGCGGGTCATCTTGGGGTCGAAGAGCGGCTCTTCGGCGACGGTCGCGGGGACCTTCTCGCCGAAGTACTCGATGTGCACGCCCGTGCCGGTCGCGAGCGGCGGCAGCCAGGCGTACGCGACGCAGCGGCCCAGCGTGTAGCCGTACGAGGCGCTGGTGACATAGCCGGACGGGACGCCGTCGACGTACACCGGCTCCTTGCCGAGGACGTTGGCGGCGGGGTCGTCGAGGAGGAGCGGGGTCAGCCTGCGCGTCGGGGGCGCGGCCGCGTCGAGCGCCTCCCGGCCCACGAACTCCTTGTCCATGCGCACCGCGAAGCCGACGCCCGCCTCGAAAGGGTCGTGCTCGTCGGTCATGTCGGTGCCCCAGGCGCGGTACCCCTTCTCCAGACGGAGGGAGTTGAAGGCCGAGCGCCCGGCCGCGATCACGCCGTGCTTCCGGCCCGCCTCCCACAGCGTGTCCCAGAGCCGCAGGCCCAGGTCGGCCGTGGTGTACAGCTCCCAGCCCAGCTCACCGACGTAACTCAGCCGCATCGCGGTCACCGGGACGTGCCCGAGGTACGTCTCCTTCGCGCGGAAGTAGCCGAAGCCCTCGTGCGAGAAGTCGTCGCGGGTCAGCGGCTGGACCAGGTCGCGGGCGAGCGGGCCCCAGACGCCGATGCAGCAGGTGCCGGACGTGATGTCCCGGATGTGCACGCCGTCGGGGGCATGCCGGGTCAGCCAGTCCAGGTCGGCGGGGGAGTTGGCGCCGACCTGGAAGCGGTCGGGGCCGAGGCGCGCGACGGTGAGGTCGGAGCGTATGCCGCCCGTGTGGTCCAGGAGCAGGGTGTAGGTGACCGCGCCGGGCTTCTTGCGGAGGTTGTTGGTGGTCATGCGGTGCAGGAAGTCGAGGGCGCCGGGGCCGCTGACCTCGAGCCTGCGCAGCGGGGTCATGTCGTACAGGGCGACCTTCTCGCGGGTCGCCCGCGCCTCGGCCGCCGCGATCGGCGACCAGTAGCGGGCCGACCAGGCGTCGCGCTCGGGGAGCGGGCCGAGGGCGTCGACGAGCGGGGCGTTCGCCTCGTACCAGTGCGGGCGCTCCCAGCCGCCGCCCTCCAGGAAGCAGGCGCCGAGGGCCTGCTGGCGGGCGTGGAAGGGGCTGACGCGCAGCGGGCGCGGCCGCTCCATCGGCTGGAGGGGGTGCAGGATGTCGTACACCTCGACGAACTGTTGCGCACCGCGCTCCCTGACGTACGACGGCGAGCGCTGTGCGTCCTCGAAGCGGGTGAGGTCGGCCTCGTGGACGTCGATGGACGGCCGCCCGTCGACCATCCACTCGGCGACCGCCTTGGCGACACCGGCGGAGTGCGTCACCCAGACCGCCTCGGCCAGCCAGAAGCCCCTGAGGGCCCGCGACTCGCCGAGTACCGGCATGCCGTCCGGGGTGAAGGAGAAGACGCCGTTGAAACCCTCCTCGATCTCCGTGTCACGCAGGGCCGGGAACAGGCGGCGGCAGTCCTCCCAGCTCGGCGCCCAGTCCTCCGCGGTGAAGGGGTACGAGGACGGCATCTCCATGTCGTTCGCGCGCGCCTCGTCGTAGGCGGGGATCGCGAACGCGTCGACGGTGAGCGGCCGGTGGGCGTAGCTGCCGATGCCGATACGGTCGGTGTGCTCGCGGAAGTAGAGGTCGCGGTCCTGGAAGCGGAGGATGGGCTTCGAGGCTTCGGCCGTGGCGCCGGCCAGTTCGGGGAGCTTCGGAGTCTTCGCGTACTGGTGTGCGAGCGGCTGGAGGGGGACGTCGATTCCGGCCATGCGGCCGATGACGGGGCCCCAGAAGCCGGCGGCGGACACGACGTGGTGGGCGGCGAAGGTGCCCCGGTCGGTGACGACCGCGGTGACCCTGCCGTCCTGCCGCTCGATGCCCGTGACGGTGTGGCGGTCCAGGAAGACGGCGCCGCGGCTGGTGGCCCGCTCCATCTGGGCGCGGGCGGCGAGCAGGGCGCGGGCCAGACCGTCGTCGGGGGTGTGGAAGCCGCCGAGGACGACCGACTCGTCGATGAGGGGCCAGAGTTCCTTGCAGCGGGCGGTGCTCACGATCTCGCCGCGTACGCCCCAGGAGGCGGCGTAGCCGGCCTTGCGGTGCAGGTCGGCGAGGCGCTCGGGGGTGGTCGCGAGCTCCAGACCGCCGACCGGGTCGAAGCAGGGCACTCCGTCCGCCTCGAGGGAGTTGAACTTCTCCACCGTGTACTGGGCGAACGACGTGAGCATCCTGGAGGGGCCGGTCTGGAACACCAGGCCCGGCGCGTGCGAGGTGGAGCCGCCCGGAGCGGGCAGGGGTCCCTGCTCGAGGACGGTGACGTCGGTCCAGCCGCGGGCGGTCAGCTCGTCGGCCAGGGAGCAGCCGACGATGCCGGCGCCGATGATGACGACCTGAGGACCGCGCGGGCGGGTTTCGGGCGTGCTGGACATGCCCCTCCTTGTGGTGGCGGGGATGGCAGGGGTTGGGGGAAGCGGCCTACACGGCAGGGACGTTGAGCCGTTCGGCGGCGATCGTCGTGTCCTCGCCGTGCCCGGTGTGTACGACGGTGCCGCCGGGCAGCGTGAGGATCCGGTTGCGCAGGGAGGCCTCGATGGTGGGCCGGTCCGAGTACGAGCGGCCGGTGGCGCCGGGGCCGCCGTGGAAGAGGGTGTCGCCGGTGAAGACGGCGTTCAGGAACGGGGCGTGGAGCGAGCAACTGCCCCAGGTGTGACCGGGGCTGTGGATCACCTGGAGCTCGATGCCGGCGACCGTCAGGACTCGGCCGTCGCTCAGCTCGCCGTCCGGCTTGCGACCGGGGTGGGTGAGCGACCACAGCTCGTTGTCGCCGGGGTGCAGGAGTACGGGGGCGCCGGTCAGGACGGAGAGCTCGGCCGCCGCGTCGATGTGGTCGTCGTGTGCGTGGGTGCAGACGATCGCCGTGACATGACGGCCGGCGACGGCCTCGTGGATCGTACGGGCGTCGTGGGCGGCGTCGACGATCAGAACCTCCTCGTCGTCGCCGATCAGCCAGACGTTGTTGTCGACGTCGAAGGTGTCGCCGTCGAGGCTGAAGGTGCCGGAGGTGACGACGCGTTCGACCCGTACGGTGCCCCGCGCGGTCACAGGACCACCACCGACCGAAGTACCTCCCCGCGGTGCATCTTCGCGAACGCCTCCTCGACCTGTTCGAGGGAGATGGTCTCACTGACGAAGGCGTTGAGGTCCAGCAGACCGTACAGGTACTGGTCGATGAGGAACGGGAAGTCGCGGCTCGGCAGGCAGTCCCCGTACCAGGACGACTTGAGGGCGCCGCCGCGCGAGAACAGGTCGATGAGGGGAAGGTCGATCTTCATCTCGGGGTCGGGGACCCCGACCTGGACCAGCGTGCCGGCGTGGTCGCGCATGTAGAAGGCCTGCTTGTACGTCTCCGGGCGGCCCACCGCGTCGATGGCGATGTCGACCCCGAACCCGTCGGTGAGCGCGCGGACCGCCTCGACCGGGTCCGTACCACGGGAGTTGACGGTGTGGGTCGCGCCGAACTTCTCCGCCTGATCGAGCTTCTTGTCGTCGATGTCGACGGCGATCACCTTCATGGCGCCGTTGAGGCACGCGCCCGCGATCGCCGCGTTGCCGACGCCGCCGCAGCCGATCACGGCGACCGTGTCGCCGCGGCCGACCTTGCCGGTGTTGACGGCGGCGCCGTATCCGGCCATGACCCCGCAGCCGATCAGGCCCGCGGCCTCCGGGCGGGCGGCCGGGTCGATCTTCACCGCCTGTCCCGCGGCGACCAGGGTCTTCTCGGCGAAGGCCCCGATGCCGAGGGCGTTGCTGAGCGGGGTGCCGTCGAGCAGCGTCATCGGCTGGGTGGCGTTGCGGGAGTCGAAGCAGTACCAGGGGCGGCCGCGGCGACAGGAACGACAGGAGCCGCAGGGCGCGCGCCAGGCGAGGACCACGTAGTCGCCGGGGGCCAGGTCGGTGACGCCCGCGCCGACCGCCTCGACCGTGCCGGCCGCCTCATGCCCCAGAAGGAACGGGAAGTCGTCGGTGATCGCGCCCTCCCGGTAGTGCAGATCCGTGTGGCAGACCCCGCAGGCCTGGACGGCGACGAGCACCTCGCCCGGGCCGGGATCGGGGACGACGATCGTCTGCACCTCGACGGGTGCGCCCTTTTTGACAGCGACTACGGCACGGACCTCGTGTGGCACGACCAAGCTCCTCTGCTGTTGCGCAATGCACGATGGGTTGCGCGATGAGGAACATATTGAGAACGCCGTCGCGGAGCCGTCAAGAGGTGCGCGTTAACCCTTGGCAAAAGGAACGGGCGGGCCGAAATCTCGCCGACACACAGCGGCGCGGGGCCAGGAACCTCCTGGCCCCGCGCCGTGTTGCGGGTAGACCCGGCCTGTATGGCCAGGCCTGTATGGCTCGGTCTGTATGGCCAGGCCTGTATGGCCCGGCCTGTATGACCCGAACCGTATGACCCGGACTGCCTCAGAAGCCGTAGCCCATCCGCCGGGACAGCTCGGCGCCGGCCGCCACCGTCCGCTTGGTCAGCTCGGGCAGCCGGTCCGGGCCCATCCGGTACACCGGCCCCGAGACGCTGATCGCCGCGATCACCTTGCCGTCGTGGGCGCGGACCGGGGCGGCCACGGCGGCAAGGCCCAGCTCCAGCTCCTCGATGGTGACTCCGCAGCCCTGCTCGATCACCGCCTCCAGTTCGCCGCGCAACACCGTCGCGCCGGTGATCGTGCGCTCCGTGAAGCGCGGCAGCGAGCGCGCGAGCAGGCCCTCGCGCAGGGTGGGCGGCAGATGGGCGAGCAGCACCTTGCCGCTGGAGGTGGCGTGCAGCGGGGTGCGTCTGCCCAGCCAGTTCTGCGCCGTCACGGAGGCGGTGCCGCGGGCCTGCATGATGTTGACCGCCGCGTCGTCGTCGAAGACCGCGATGTTGACGGTCTCGCCCAGCTCGTCGGCGAGTTCACGGCAGACCGGCACGCCCTCCTGCGAGATGTCCAGCCGTACTGCCGCCGCCCCCGCCAGGCGTAGTACGCCGGCGCCCAGGTAGTACTTCCCGCGGTCCTTGGCCTGGGCCACCAGGCCGCGGTTCTCCAGGACGCCGAGCAGCCGGAAGGCGGTGGACTTGTGCACGTCCAGTTCCTCGGCGATCTCGGTGACGCCCGCCTCACCGTGCCGGGCGAGGATCTCCAGGACGCTCACGGCGCGGTCGACCGACTGGACCGCACTGGCCGTGCCCCTGCCGTTCTGCTTCGCTGAGTTTCCGGAGTGCTCGTCGCTGCGCTCAGCCTGCTTCTGCGTGCGGGTCATAGCTCAACTCTCACCACCTGACGGCCCGGTTTGGGCCGCATCTGCGGGAACCCCTTGACGCGACGGTCGTCCCGCCCGGATTCTGTTGCGCATAGCGCTCCCTCGTGCGCCATACGAAACATCATGTTACCGAAGCGTCCGGAACCCGAAAGGTCTCGGACAGCGTGGACCGAAGAAGGTCCCGGTACTCCCTGACCGCACGTCCCTGACTGCCTGGACCAAGTAGGTCCCGGACCGCGCGTCCCGGACCGAGAGGGGGGCCCGTGATTCCCGTCTGCCGCCTTGAAGACCTCCCCGCGGGCGAGTCCGTCCGTGTCGACACCACACCACCCATCGCCGTCTTCAACGCCGACGGCGAGCTGTACGCCATTGACGACACCTGCACCCACCAGGACGCGTCTCTGTCCGAGGGCTGGCTGGAGGGCTGTCTGGTCGAATGCCCGCTCCACGCGGCCTCATTCGATCTCCGCACCGGCCTGCCGACCTGTCTCCCGGCCCGCCGCGCCGTCCGCACCCACCGCGTCACGGTCGACGACGGCGTGATCCACGTGCATCTCGCGCTGGAGGAGGGGAACGCCGCATGAAGCGCCGCATGACGACGGCAACCGCCACCCGCACCACGGGCACCTGCACCACGGGCTCCCGCACCACGCCCCGCGCCCTGTGCGGCCACGCCCCGTGCACCCTTGCCTCTGCCGTCCGCCCCGGGGGCGCCCGCGCGGGGGAGGGTGCCGTATGAGGACCGTGACCGTCGTCGGGGCCTCGCTGGCCGGGTTGTACGCGGCCCGGGAACTGCGTGCCCAGGGCTTCGACGGACGACTCGTGATCGTCGGGGAGGAACCCCACCCGCCGTACGACCGCCCGCCCTTGTCCAAGGACTTCCTGACCGGCCGGGCCGACCAGGACCGACTCGCGCTCGCCGACGCCGAGGAGACCGCCGAACTGGGCGCCGAGTGGCTGCTCGGCGTGCGCGCCCGCGGCCTCGACCCCCGCGGCCGCACCGTGCTGCTCGACGACGGCCGCACGGTGTCCACGGACGGCGTGGTCATCGCCACCGGCGCCTCGGCCCGGCGCCTTCCGGGCGACGACCTCTCCGGCGTGCACACCCTGCGCACCCTCGACGACGCCCGCGCCCTGCGCGACGAACTCTCCCGGGGAGCACGCCGGGTCGTCGTCATCGGCGGCGGTTTCATCGGCGCCGAGACCGCGTCCTCCTGCGCGGCACTCGGCCACGACGTCACGGTCGTCGAGGCCGCCCCGCTGCCCCTCGTCCCCCAACTCGGGGCAGAGATGGCCGCCGTGTGTGCCGCGCTGCACCGCCGAGGCGGTGCCGGCCTCGTCACCGGCACGGGGGTCGCCGGGCTGCGCGGCCGGGCGGGCGCCGGGGCGGAGAGGAGCGGCCACCAGGGGGCGGGCGCCGCCGGTCCGCGTCGTAGCGTCACGGCCGTCGAACTCTCCGACGGTCGCCTCCTGCCCGCCGACGGCGTCATCGTCGGCATAGGAGCCACCCCCAACACAGGCTGGCTCGCGGGCTCCACGCTCGCCCTGCACGACGGCGTGCTGTGCGACGACGGCTGTGCGACCGCCCTGCCGCAGGTGGTCGCCGTCGGAGATGTCGCACGCGTCGGCGGCACCCGCGCCGAGCACTGGACCTCGGCCACCGAGCAGCCCCGGGTGGCCGTGCGCAACCTGCTGGCCGGACGCACCACGGAGACCGTCCGCTCGGTGCCCTACTTCTGGTCCGACCAGTACGGCGCGCGTATCCAGTTCGCGGGGCGTCGGCACGACGGCGACACCGTACGGATCACCGAGGGCGCGATCGAGCGCGGCGGGCCCGCGGAGGGCGGACTCCTCGCCCTGTACGAACGCGACGGCCGCACCACCGCGGTGCTCTCCGTCGACCGCCCGCGCCCCTTCATGCGGGCCCGACGCGAACTCTCCCGCGCTGCCGACCCGGTGGAGCCGGCGGCGCTGTGACGACCGCATCACCAGGAGGCGGGGCCCGCGCGGGGTCTCCCTCCTGGCAGTGCACCAGGGAGTGGTGTCTCTGCCAGGAGAGGTGCCCTGCCAGTGGGTGGTGCCTCTGCCAGTGGGTGGTGCCCTGCCCGGGAGCGGTGCCCTGCTAGGGGTGCGACAACTGCCCGCTGCCGCCCCGCCGGCGTATCCGCTCCTGCGCCCGCTCCGCCACCCGCGTCTGCCGGCGTATCCGGCGCCGCTCGCGCCGCAGTGCCCGTGCCGTGCTGCTGGGGGCCGACACCACCCCGTTCCGCTGGTTCCACACCTGGTGTGTCACCCATACGTCCAGCACGCCCCAGGTCGCCACGACCGTACTCACCAGGCTGCTCAGCACCATGGGGAAGGCCAGCCAGGAACCGGCCATCGTGCACAGGAACGCCACCACCGCCTGGATCAGCGTCACGGCGATGATGAGCACCGCCCGCACGGCCGCCGTACGCACCGGATCCGGCAGCCTGCGTCGGCGCGCGGGCTCCTCGACCCACAACGCCCGGTAATACGCCCCCTGTTCCTCCTCGGTCTCGGCCGCCGCGGCGCGCCGCTCGGCGCCCGCGTCATGCCCACCGGATGGAACGCGCCGCCCGTCCGCCGCCTCGGACTTCTGTGCCGGCAACCGGCGTCCGGACGCCGGAACGTCGCGATCCGGTGCCTGGGCGTCCGGTCGCGCCACCGTGGGCGCCGCGACGCCGTTCCCGGTCGTCGCGCGCAACTCCGCCGTGCCCATCAACTCGATCTCCCCACCGCCGACAGACCCTTCAACCCGGTGTCCCCAGACCCCGGTTCCCCAGTGGCTGCCCGGCTTGCGCTGTTTTACGCCGCCTGGGCGCGGCATACGGCACCTCTGGCCGTTTCCGCCCCCCATTCCCGTACAGAAAGACGATCGACGCACTGCAAAGATTCCCGCAGAACGAAAAATTCCGGCCAAGAGCCCGGGTTCCCGGCCAGATGCGATCCGAACCCAAGTGCCGGAATCCGGGAGGCAATCTCCCGTAATGACGGGACAACTCCCCATGCCCCGTTCGCCGTACGCGGGGCGTGCGCCCGGCCGGCTCTTCGAGATACCTGTGCGTCGGTAGTAGGCTCACGCCGTTTGTTGACGCACATGTGTGCCCCCGGGCCGGCGGGGGTCGAGCTGGGGGAGGCCATGCGCTTTCGCGGGAAGTCCATCCGCCGGAAGATCGTGGCGCTGCTCCTCGTGCCGCTGTTGTCCCTCACCGCCATCTGGTGCTTTGCGACCGTACTCACGGGCCGGGCGGCCCAGTCGCTGTTCAGCGTGTCGTACATCGTGGAGAAGGCCGCCTACCCCACCGAGGACACCGTCCACGTCCTCCAGCAGGAGCGCCGCCAGACCCTCGTCTACCTCGCCGATCCCCGCGCCTCCGACGCGCTCTCCGCCCTCAGGCGCAGCCGTGCCGCCACCGACAAGGCCGTGGCGAAGATCCGCAAGAACGCCAAGGACGAGAAGTTGCGCGAGGAGACGGGCGAGGCCACCGCCGAGCGCCTCACCTCCATCCTGGACGCCCTGGACGGAATCGATTCGCTGCGCCGCAGCGTCGGCGACGGCACCGTCAACCGCTCCCAGGCCCTCGACCTCTACAACCGCCTGGTCGACCCCTGCTACGCGCTGCTGGCCAACCTCCACGTCCTCGACAACGTGGAAATGGACAAGCAGAGCCGTGCCCTCGTCAACGTCTCCCGCGCGCATGAGCTGCTCTCCCGCGAGGACGCCCTGCTGGGTTCCGCACTCGTCGCCGGGCGGATCACCCGCGACGAGATCCGTGACGTCTCCGACCTCGTCGCCCAGCGCAGCCTGATGTACGACGTCAGCCTGCCGCTGCTGCCCTCCTCCGAGCGGGAACGCTTCACGCGCTTCTGGAAGAACGCCGACACGGCGCCGCTGCGCGTCGCCGAACAGTCCGTCATCAATGCCTCCCCCGGCACCCCCAGCGGTGTGAGCGCCAAGCACTGGGACAGCGCGGCCGGTCAAGTCCTCGACCGGCTCGGCGAGATGTCCACCCAGGCGGGCGACCGCTACCAGGACCGCGTCCGCCCCGTCGCCGTCGGCGTCATCGCCAAGGCGGCCGTCGCGGGCGTTCTCGGCCTGATCGCCCTGCTCGTCTCCCTGATCATGTCCGTACGCATCGGCCGCAGCCTCATCCGCGACTTGCGCCGGCTGCGTCTGGACGCCCACGAGGCATCCGGAGTGCGGCTGCCCAGCGTCATGCGACGTCTGTCCGCGGGCGAACAGGTCGACGTCGAGACCGAAGTCCCGCGCCTCGAGTACGACAAGAACGAGATCGGCGAGGTCGGCCAGGCCCTCAACACCCTCCAGCGCGCCGCCGTCGAAGCCGCCGTCAAACAGGCCGAGCTGCGCGAAGGCGTCTCCGAGGTCTTCGTCAACCTCGCCCGCCGCAGCCAGGTCCTGCTGCACAAGCAGCTCACCCTGCTCGACACCATGGAGCGCAGGACCGAGGACACCGACGAACTCGCCGACCTGTTCCGCCTCGACCACCTGACCACGCGCATGCGCCGGCACGCCGAGGGCCTGGTCATCCTGTCCGGCGCCGCCCCCTCCCGGCAGTGGCGCAAACCCATCCAGCTCATGGACGTCGTCCGCGCCGCCGTCGCCGAGGTCGAGGACTACGAGCGCATCGAGGTACGCCGGCTGCCCCGCGTCGCCATCACCGGCCCCGCGGTCGCCGACCTGACCCACCTCGTGGCCGAACTCCTGGAGAACGCCACGGTGTTCTCGCCCCCGCACACCGCCGTCCAGGTCATCGGCGAGCGCGTCGCCAACGGCTTCACCCTGGAGATCCACGACCGCGGACTCGGTATGGCGGCCGAGGCCCTCCTCGACGCCAACCTGCGGCTCGCCGAGACCCCGGAGTTCGAACTCTCCGACACCGACCGGCTCGGCCTCTTCGTGGTCAGCCGGCTCGCCCAGCGGCAGAACGTCCGGGTCTCACTGCAACCCTCCCCCTACGGCGGCACCACCGCCGTCGTCTTCATCCCCGACGCGCTGCTCACCGACGACGTGCCCGACACCAACGGCATCGGATTCCGCCTCGACCGCGCGCTCCCCGCCAAGGAGCCGGCGCTGGACGAGGACCGCACGGCGGCGCTCTCCCAGGTGCCCGTGCAGTTCCTCGGCCTGCCCACGTCGATCCTGGACGGGCCCGTCGAGCTGGAGGCACCGGTCGACCTGGACGCCCTCGACGACTTCCCCGGCGCCCTGAGCGACGAGGACAGCGAACGCGGCGGCCTGTTCCGGCCCCGGCCCTCCATCGCCGGCGTCCCCGGCCCGCAGCATCAGCAGCCCCGCGACGGCCGCGGCGAGCCGGGCCGCTCGGGCGACACCGACCACCCCGATGCCCCGGTTCCGCTGCCCCGACGCCGGACCCCCAAGCTCGTCAGCTCGCACGGCCGCCCGGTCACGGGGACACGGTCCAGGAGCGCGGGAGCGGACGAGGGGCCCGTGGAGGGCATGGACCCGATGGAACCGGGCGTGGCCGCGTTCGACGAACGCAGGTCGAAGCCGTCGGCAGCCCGCCTGGCCGACCGGCGTGAGTCCTCGAAACGCCCGCGCGGCGACCGCGAGATCCCGAACCGCCCGCAGGGCGAGCGCAGCGACGCTCCCGCCCTCCCCCAGCGACGCCGAAGCCGCCCCTCCGCCGGCACGGAGGAGACCACCCCGCGTCTCGGGGCCGCGGCAGGGAAGGCAGAATCGGGTGCGGGGCCGCTGCCCCGGCGCGTACGACAGGCCAGCCTGGCCCCGCAGCTGAAGGACGGCCCCGAGCGGCGCGCCGAACGCGACAAGGCCCGCACCGCGAGCCGGGCGGACCTCGCCGAGCGCGACGCCGACGAGGTACGCAGCCGGATGGCCTCGCTCCAGCGGGGCTGGCAGCGCGGCCGCGAGGAGAACGCCGTGGGCGACGATGCCCAGGACGGCTCAGTACGAGGAACGACAAGGGGGGACGGTCGATGACCGCACCGAAGGCCGCAGGGCCCACCGCGAGCAGCACGGCGTCGGGGGAGCTGAACTGGCTCCTCGACGACCTGGTGGAGCGCGTCGCCAGCATCCACAAGGCGCTCGTGCTCTCCGGCGACGGCTTGCCCACCGGCGTCTCCAAGGACCTGAGCCGCGAGGACAGCGAGCACCTCGCCGCCGTTGCCTCCGGATTCCACAGTCTCGCCAAGGGCGTCGGCCGCCACTTCGAGGCGGGCAGCGTCCGCCAGACCGTCGTCGAACTCGACGAGGCCTTCCTGTTCGTCACGGCCGCCGGCGACGGCAGTTGCCTCGCCGTGCTGGCGGACGCGGATGCCGACATCGGTCAGGTCGCGTACGAGATGACGCTCCTGGTCAAGCGGGTCGGCGTACATCTGGGGTCCGCTCCGCGCACCGATCTGCCCTCGGGCGGGTAGTGGGACAGCATGAGCGGAGACGGTCAGGGAAGAAGCCACTGGTTCGACGACGACGCCGGACCGGTGGTCCGTCCGTACGCCATGACGCGGGGCCGCACCAGCCATGCGGCCCAGCACCGCCTCGACCTGATCGCGGTGGTCGTCGCGGAATCGCACGCGGACGAACCCGAGGCGGACCACATGCTGTCCCCGGAGCATGTGGACATCGTCGGACTCTGCCGTCACACCCCCCAGTCGGTCGCCGAGCTCGCCGCGGAACTCGATCTCCCCATCGGAGTGGTACGTGTCCTCATCGGGGACCTCGTGGACGAGGAACTCGTCCATGTGACACGTCCCGTACCCCCGGCCGAGCTCGTCGACGAGAGTATTCTGCGCGACGTGATCAGCGGCCTCCGGGCGCTCTGAACAGCGCGGAAGCGGGGAACAGACGTGACAGGCTGGCAGTTCTGGGTCGACCGAGGCGGCACCTTCACCGACATCGTCGCGCGGCGCCCGGACGGCCGCCTGCTCACGCACAAGCTCCTCTCGGACAACCCGGCGAGATACGCGGACGCGGCCGTCGCGGGCGTGCGGGAACTCCTCGAGGACGGCGCGCGGATCGATGCCGTCCGCATGGGCACGACCGTCGCCACCAACGCCCTCCTGGAGCGCAAGGGCGAACGCACCCTCCTGGTCGTCACCCGCGGCTTCCGCGACGCCCTGCGCATCGCCTACCAGAACCGCCCGCACATCTTCGCCCGCCAAATCGAACTGCCCGAACTGTTGTACGAGTGCGTCGTCGAGGCGGACGAACGGATCGCCGCCGACGGCACGGTCCTGCGCGCCCCCGACCTGGACGCCCTGGCCGGGCCGCTCCAGCAGGCGTACGACGACGGGATCCGCGCGATCGCCGTGGTCTGTATGCACAGTCACCTCCACCCCGCCCACGAACAGGCCATCGGCACGCTCGCCGCCCGCGTCGGCTTCCCGCAGATCTCGCTCTCCAGCGAGGTCAGCCCCCTGATGAAGCTGATCCCGCGCGGGGACACGGCCGTCGTCGACGCCTACCTCTCGCCCGTGCTGCGCCGCTACGTCCAGCACGTCGCCGGCGAACTCCACGGCGTGCGGCTGATGTTCATGCAGTCCAACGGAGGCCTCGCCGAAGCCGGTCAGTTCCGCGGCAAGGACGCCATCCTGTCCGGGCCCGCGGGCGGCATCGTCGGCATGGCCCGTATGTCGCAGCTCGCCGGCTTCGAACGGGTCATCGGGTTCGACATGGGCGGCACCTCCACCGACGTCTCGCACTTCGCGGGCGAGTACGAACGGGTCTTCACCACGCAGCTCGCCGGGGTCCGGCTGCGTGCACCCATGCTGGACATCCACACGGTGGCGGCCGGCGGCGGTTCCGTCCTCCACTTCGACGGCTCCCGCTACCGCGTCGGCCCCGACTCCGCGGGTGCCGCCCCGGGCCCCGCCTGCTACCGGGGCGGCGGTCCGCTCACCGTCACCGACGCCAACGTGGCGCTCGGCCGCATCCAACCCGCCCATTTCCCGCGTGTGTTCGGACCCCGGGGCGACCAGCCCCTGGACGCCGGACTGGTCCGCGAGCGCTTCGCCGCCCTCGCGCGCGACATCCGCGACAGGACGGGCGACGACCGCACACCCGAGCAGGTCGCCGAGGGCTACCTGCAGATCGCCGTCGCCAACATCGCCAACGCCGTGAAGCGGATCTCCGTCCAGAAGGGCCATGACGTCACCCGGTACGCGCTCACCACCTTCGGTGGAGCGGGCGGCCAGCACGCGTGCAGGGTGGCCGACTCGCTCGGCATCCACACGGTCCTCGTACCGCCCATGGCAGGCGTCCTCTCCGCCCTCGGCATCGGGCTCGCCGACACCACGGCCATGCGTGAGCAGTCCGTGGAGGCGCCCCTGGAGCGGGCCTCGATGCCGCACATCCTGAAGACAGCCGACGACCTGGAGGGCGCCACCCGGGCCGAACTCCTCGCCGAGGACGTCCCCGAGGACCGCATCCGGGTCACCCGCAGGGCACAGCTCCGCTACGACGGTACGGACACCGCACTCACCGTCGAGCTGACCGAGCCCGACACCATGATCCGCGCCTTCGAAGAACGCCATCGCGCCACCTACTCCTTCACCCTCGACCGCCCGGTCGTCGTCGAAGCCCTCTCCGTGGAAGCCACCGGTCTCACCGAACCCCCCGATCTCTCCGCCCTCGCCGCATTCGAGGGCCGCTCCGCCACCCCTGAGACGGTCAGCCTGCACACCGGCGGCGCCTGGCGCGACGTGCCCCTGCACCGCCGTGAGGCACTGCCGCCGAGCGAGACCGTGACCGGACCGGCGGTCATCGCCGAGGCCGGCGCCACCACAGTCGTCGACGACGGCTGGCAGGCGGTCATCACGGGCGACGGCCACCTGATCATGGAACGGGTGGCGGTTACGGAGAGTTCCGATCTCGGCACGGAGGCGGACCCGGTTCTCCTGGAGGTCTTCAACAACCTCTTCATGTCCATCGCCGAACAGATGGGCGCGCGCCTGGAGTCCACCGCCCAGTCGGTGAACATCAAGGAGCGCCTGGACTTCTCCTGCGCGCTCTTCGACCCGGACGGCAGCCTGGTCGCCAACGCCCCGCACATCCCGGTCCACCTGGGCTCGATGGGCACCAGCGTCAAGGAGGTCATCCGACGGCGCGGCGACGGCATGCGTCCCGGGGACACCTACGCGGTCAACGACCCGTACCACGGCGGCACCCACCTGCCCGACGTCACCGTCATCACTCCGGTGTTCGACACGGAGGGCGAGCGGGTGCTCTTCTACGTCGCTTCGCGCGGCCACCACGCGGAGATCGGCGGCATCGCGCCCGGCTCCATGCCCGCGAACAGCCGCACCCTCGAGGAGGAGGGCATCCTCTTCGACGACTGGCTGCTCGCCGAGGACGGCCGCTTCCGCGAGGCGGAGACCCTCAGCCTGCTCACCGAAGCGCGCTACCCGTCCCGTAATCCGAACACCAACCTCGCCGACCTGCGCGCCCAGATCGCCGCCAACCAGAAGGGCGTCGGCGAAGTCGCCCGCATGATCGAGAACTTCGGCCTCGACGTCGTCCAGGCGTATATGAAGCACGTCCAGGACAACGCCGAAGACAGCGTACGACGGGTCATCGACACCCTTGAAGACGGTGAGTTCGCCTACGAGACCGACTCCGGCGCGGTGATCCGGGTGCGGGTCCTGGTGGACCGCGAGAAACGCTCCGCGACCGTCGACTTCACCGGGACGTCGCCGCAGCTCCCCACCAACTTCAACGCTCCCTTCTCGGTCGTCAACGCCGCGGTCCTGTACGTCTTCCGCACGCTGGTCGCCGACGACATCCCGCTCAACGACGGCTGTCTGCGCCCCCTCGACATCGTCGTACCGCCCGGCTCGATGCTCGCCCCCGAGCCGCCGGCCGCGGTCGTCGCGGGCAACGTCGAGACCTCCCAGGCGATCACCGGGGCCCTGTACGCGGCTCTCGGCGTGCAGGCCGAGGGCTCCGGCACGATGAACAACGTCACCTTCGGCAACGAGAAGTACCAGTACTACGAGACCGTGGCCTCCGGCTCCGGCGCGGGCGACGGCTTCCCGGGCGCATCCGTCGTGCAGACCCACATGACCAACTCGCGGCTCACCGACCCCGAGGTCCTGGAGTGGCGCCTGCCCGTCGAACTCGACGAGTTCGCGGTGCGGCACGGAAGCGGCGGCGCGGGGCGCTGGCGTGGCGGAGACGGCGCCGTACGCCGCATCCGGTTCCGTGAGCCCATGACCGTCTCCACGCTCTCCCAGCACCGCAGGGTCCCGCCCTACGGCATGGCGGGCGGCGAGCCGGGAGCGCTCGGCGCCAACCGTGTGGAGCGGGCCGACGGCACGGTCACCGAACTTGGCGGAAGTGATACGGCCGATGTCGGCCCCGGCGACGTACTGGTCGTCGAAACCCCCGGCGGCGGGGGCTACGGCCCACCGCCGCGCGACAACGATCAAGCAGGAGAAGAGACCGATGATCTTCGGGCGCACTGAGCGCGGCAAGCCCCCGGTCGAGCCCGTCACGCTCAAGATCCTTGTGGCCGGCGGCTTCGGCGTGGGCAAGACGACCCTTGTCGGCGCGGTCAGCGAGATCAGGCCACTGCGCACCGAGGAGGTCCTCACCGAGGCCGGCCGCCCGGTCGACGACATCAGCGGCGTGGAGGGCAAGCACACCACCACCGTCGCCATGGACTTCGGCCGCATCACGCTCCGCGAGGACCTGGTGCTGTACCTCTTCGGGACGCCGGGACAGGACCGCTTCTGGTTCCTGTGGGACGAACTCGCCACCGGTGCCCTGGGTGCAGTCGTCCTCGCCGACACCCGCCGGCTGGAGGACTGCTTCGCCGCCGTCGACTACTTCGAACGCCGCTCCATCCCCTTCGTGATGGGCGTCAACTGCTTTGAAGAGGCCGCCCGTTACCCGGTGGAGGACGTCCGCCGGGCCCTCGACCTCGACGACGACGTGCCCGTCGTGCTGTGCGACGCCCGGGACCGCGAGTCGGTCAAGGAGGTCCTGATCGACGTCGTCCGGCACGCGATGGCCCACGCGGCCGAGCGCCGCGAGACCGTGAGCGGCTGACGCGCGCATACGGCCCGTACCCCCGCCGACCGGGGTACGGGCCGCAGCCGTGCACGCGCGCGTGGCTCACGAAGGACGCACGCGCGTGTGCACGTCCCTTTCCGCCGGGGCCCTGTCGGCGGGCCCCTCTCAGTTCACGCCGTCCTCCTCGTGCCAGCCGAAGCTCTTCTCCACCGCCTTGCGCCAGTTGTGGTACTCGCGGTCGCGCTCCGACGCCTCCATGGAGGGCGTCCACTCGACGTCCTTCTGCCAGTGCGACTTCAGCTCGTCGAGGTCGTTCCACACGCCGGTCGCGAGCCCGGCCGCGTAGGCGGCGCCCAGGCAGGTGGTCTCGGAGACCCTGGGGCGGATGACCGGCACGCCGAGCACATCCGCCTGGTGCTGCATCAGCAGATTGTTCTTGGTCATGCCGCCGTCGACCTTCAGGGTGGTGATCCGCACCCCGGAGTCCTGGTACATGGCGTCGACGACCTCACGCGTCTGCCAGCTCGTGGCCTCCAGTACCGCGCGCGCCAGGTGTGCCTTCGTGACGTACCGGGTGAGGCCGGTGACGACACCGCGTGCGTCGGAGCGCCAGTACGGCGCGAACAGGCCGGAGAACGCGGGCACGATGTACGCCCCGCCGTTGTCGTCGACGCTCGCCGCAAGGGTCTCGATCTCGTCCGCCGTACGGATGATGCCGAGTTGGTCGCGGAACCACTGCACCAGCGCGCCCGTGATCGCGATCGACCCTTCGAGGCAGTAGACCGGCGCCTCGCCACCGATCTTGTAGCCCATGGTCGTCAGCAGGCCGTTCTTCGACGGCACGGGCCGGTTGCCGGTGTTGAGCAGCAGGAAGCTGCCCGTGCCGTAGGTGTTCTTCGCCGTACCCACGTCGTAGCAGGCCTGTCCGAACACGGCCGCCTGCTGGTCGCCGAGCGCCGACGCGACGGGCACGCCCGAAAGCTGGCCCACGGCCGTCCCGTACACCTCGGACGAGGACCTGATCTCGGGGAGGACCGCCTCGGGGACGTTCATCGCGGACAGGATGGAACGGTCCCACTGGAGCGTCTCCAGGTTCATCAGCATCGTGCGGCCTGCGTTGGTCACATCGGTGACGTGCCGGCCGCCGTCCGTGCCGCCCGTGAGGTTCCAGATGAGCCAGGAGTCGATGGTGCCGAAGGCGATCTCGCCGCGCTCGGCACGGGCCCTGAGCCCAGGCACGTTGTCGAGCAGCCAGGCCGCCTTGGGCCCGGAGAAGTAGCTGGCCAGCGGCAGCCCGGTCTGCTCGCGGAAACGGTCCTGCCCGTCCGAGCCGCCCAATTCGTGGCAGAGCGCGGACGTACGCGTGTCCTGCCACACGATCGCGTTGTGCACGGGCTTGCCGGTGGCGCGGTCCCACAGGACCGTCGTCTCGCGCTGGTTGGTGATGCCGAGCGCGCTGAGCTGGTCGGCGCGCAGTCCGGCCTTGGCGATCGCCCCCGCGACCACCGCCTGCACCTTGGACCAGATCTCGGTGGCGTCGTGCTCCACCCAGCCGGGCTTGGGGAAGATCTGGCGGTGTTCACGCTGGTCGACGGCGACGATCGCGCCGCCGTGGTCGAAGATGATGCAGCGGCTCGAGGTGGTGCCCTGGTCGATGGCGGCGACGTACTTCTGGGCGTTGTCCGGCATGGCTACCCCTTGGTCGCTTCAGAAGGCTACGTGGTAGATGAGGCCTGCGAGCGCTCCTCCGATCAGCGGGCCGACGACCGGGATCCAGGCGTAACCCCAGTCGGAGGTGCCCTTGTTCGGGATCGGCAGGAAGGTGTGCACGATACGGGGGCCGAGGTCACGCGCCGGGTTGATGGCGTAACCCGTCGGCCCGCCGAGGGAGAGACCGATGCCGACGACGAGCAGCGAGACGATCAGCACCGTGATACCGGACTCACCGAGCCCCTTGGTGAGTCCGAAAGCGAGGATCGGCAGGACGAGAGCGATCGTCGCGATGATCTCCGTGATCAGGTTGGCGACCGGATTCCGGATCTCCGGGATGGTGGAGAAGATGCCGAGCGTAGGCACCGGCTCGTCCGCCGTGCCCTCCGTGGTGCCCTCCTTGCGCACGTTCGCCTGGAACTGGGCGAGGTACACGAGGTACGCGAGGACGGCACCCAGCACGGCGCCGACGAGCTGGCCCAGCAGATAGATCCAGACCTTGCCCCAGGTGCCCGTGTCGATGGCGATCCCGATGGTCACGGCCGGGTTGAGGTGCCCACCGGAGAGCGGTGCGGCGGTGTACGCGCCCGCCAGCACTCCGAAACCCCAGCCGAACGCGATGACGACCCAGCCCGAGGCACGTGCTTTCGAGTATCTGAGTGTGACGGCGGCGCAGACTCCCGCGCCGAAGAGAATGAGGATCGCGGTGCCGATGATCTCACCGACGAATATGTCTCCGTTGCTCATGGCGACTCCTAGGCCCTCGCCCGGGGCGATCCCCGGTTGACCGTGCAGGGTGCGTTTCCCATGGCTACGTCAGCCGAAGGCAGGGAGTGTCCCGCGCCCCGCCCGGCGTCCGTGATGAGCGTGCCGTCGCAGTGGAATCGCCCGTGGGGGATGGCCCTTCGAACAGGCGTGGGCCCGAGCGGCGCGGTGCCTGGAGACGCCCGAATGCGGCGATGCCGACCGACAACCGGAAGTGTTCACCGGCACCCAGGGAGCGTCAAGGTCGTGGACAGCAACGGTTGGGCGCCGCAAAAGAGGACACGCTCGGCGGCCCCGGTGACCGACGGCTGTGCCCGTCGTCCGGCCGGCCTCGGTATGCCGGGTTCCGGTCGTCCGTTCGGGACCGCCGGGCTCCACGGTCTTCTTGCTACCCCGCATGGGCCGCGGCCGCGCCCGAGCCGCGACGGATCTCATGGCCCGGCAGGCCCGCGCGGCCGAGTACCCAACTGGCGCCGCTGAGCGCCTTCGCCGCCTGCTTGAGGGGTGCGAGACAGGCCGCCGCCTGCCGGTGGTCGGTCACACTGCCCGGCGGGCACAGGACGGTGGCCAGGGACAGCGTGACGGTGCGTCCACCCGCCGACCAGGGAGCGTCGAGCACCGAAGCCGCCACCGGATCGAGTGCGTCCGCATCGGCCAGGACCAGGAAGTCGTCGCCGCCGATGTGCCCCACCCGCGTGGCTCCGGACGCCGCGCGCTGCAACGCCCGCCCCACGGCCCGGATCAGCTCGTCGCCCGCGGCGAACCCGGCACCGTCGTTGACCTGCTTGAAGCGGTCGACGTCCAGCCAGCTCAGCGCGAACATCCGGCCGTCCGCGATCCACCGGTCCACCTCTCCGGTGATCGCGTCCGAACCGGGCAGCCGCGTCAGCGGATTGAGCCCCGCGGCCTCTTCGACCCGGCTCTCGGCCAGCGCCCGTACGAGATCCGCGAGCCGTACGACCCCCACGCACCGGCCGTGCCGGTCGACGACCGCGACGTCGTCGGAGGTGCGGTCCGGGCCCCCGACCGCCACCACGTCGAGCACCTCCCACGCCGTGGCGTCGACCCCGACCGTTCGCGGCGGATCACTGAGCTTCGCCGCCGGCCGGTCGGCATACAGCGCATGTCCGTAGCGCCCGGACATCGACAGCAGGAAGCGCGACCGGTGCACCGAACGGACCGGCACCCCGCCCGCGTCCACCAGCAGCACCCCGGACACGTCGGGCGATCCGGTGAGCAGCGCCCGCACCTGTGCCGCCGAGGCCATGGCGGGCAGCAGGGCGGCAGGCCGTACGAACTGCCGTACCGGCGGTCCGGTGCGCGGGGCCGGCACGGCGGCGGGGGAGAGCGTCGGAAGGTATACATCCGCCACAGGCAGCCGCGAGGGCGGCGCGAACAACTCGCCCTGCGCCAGCTGGGCCCCCGCCGCGAGGGCCGCCGCGCACTGCGACTCCGTCTCGACGCCCTCGACGGAGAGCAGCGCGCCCAACTGCTCGCACAGTGTCCGCATCGCCCGCACCGCGGCCGGCCGCGTCAGCAGCGACACGTCCAGCTTCAGCAGATCCGGCGCCATGTCCGTGAGCAGCCGCAGCGGTACGTCGCCGTCGCCGATGCCGTCCGCGCAGATCCGGAAACCCTCGCTCCTGATTGCGGCGACCGCCTCCAGCAGCGCCTGGTGCGGGACGTGTGTGTACGGCGGGCAGATGTCGACCGTCACCTCCCAGGGCAGTCGCCCCGCCTCGCGCACGGCGTCCCGCAGCGCGGCGAGACCGCCGAGGTCGGCCGGCGTTCCCGCGAACACGTTCACATGCAGTGGCAGCAGCGTCTCCTTGAGCGCTGCGGCACGGATCCCCGACGCGGCCAGCCTGCCGTCGAGTTCCGGGTCCCGGCGGGCCTGTGCCAGCACGTCGCCGGTCTCCGGGCGAGCGAGTATCTCCAGCGCCGCGACCCCTCCGGTCGTCAGATTGACCACCGGTTGGAAAGCGAAGCGGAGAGTATCCATCCAGGAGGGCACGGCAGCATGATGGCGCCGCCCGCACCCGCTGAGGCCCAGTTCATGAGCTGTTCACACAGCATTCCAGGGTGATCACAGAGCGTGTCGGCACCCCGCGCGCCGGCTCATCTCACTCTCATCTCACCCTCATCGGACCGCGATCACCGACGACCCGTGCCCGAACAGCCCCTGGTTCGCGGTGATCCCCACCCGCGCCCCCGGGACCTGCCGATCACCCGCATCACCCCGCAGCTGCCATGTCAGCTCGCACACCTGGGCGATGGCCTGTGCCGGAACCGCCTCTCCGAAGGAGGCCAGGCCACCGCTGACGTTCACAGGTATGCGCCCGCCGGGCGCCGTCGCGCCCTCCCGCAGGAGCTTGGCCGCCTCGCCCTCGCTGCACAGCCCCAGGTCCTCGTACCACTGCAACTCCAGGGCGGTGGACAGGTCGTACACCTCGGCCAGGGAGAGGTCCTCAGGCCCGACCCCGGCCTCCTCGTACGCGACCCGCGCGATCGACGTACGGAACGTCTCGGCCGGGGGCTCGACCGCCACCGCCGAGTCCGTCGCGATGTCCGGCAGGTCGAGCACGGTCCGGGGATAGCGCGGGCTCACGGTGGACACCGCCCGGATCCGCACCGGGTCCGGTGCTCCGCGGCGCCGCGCGAACTCCATGCTGGACAGCACGAGCGCCGCGCCGCCGTCCGAGGTCGCGCAGATGTCGAGCAGCCGCAGCGGATCGGCGACCACCGCGGAGGCGGCGACCTCCTCGGCGGTGACGCGCTTGCGGTAGCGGGCGTTCGGATTCAACGCCCCCGAGGCGGCGTTCTTCACCTTGACCTGCGCGAAATCCTCCACAGTGTCTCCGTGGACGGCCATCCTCCGGCGCGCGTACAGCCCGAAGTACGTCGGATTGGTCGCCCCGAGGACCCGGAACCGCAGCCAGTCCGGGTCGTCGGGCCGGTCGCCGCCCGCCGGGCGGAAGAACCCCTTGGGCGCCGAGTCGGCGCCCACCACGAGCACCACGTCGGCGAGCCCCGACAGGATCTGCGCCCGCGCCGCGCTGACGGCCTGCGCGCCCGATGCGCAAGCCGCGTACACGCTCGTCACCCGCGCGCCCTGCCACCCGAGGGCCTTCGCGAACGTCGCCCCGGCCACGTAGCCCGGGTAGCCGCCGCGCACGGTGTCCGCGCCGACGATCGAGCCGACCTCCCGCCAGTCCACCCCGGCATCGGCCAAGGCGGCGCGCGCCGCCGCGACCCCGTACTCGACGAAGCCGCGCCCCCACTTGCCCCACGGGTGCATCCCCGCGCCGAGCACCGCCACATCGTCCGTCATGCCGTCACCCCCGTCGGCCGCCAGTGCCAGGTCGTCCAGGTCGTCCCCGCGTCCTCGTTCAGCACGCCGGGGACGACCTCCACCTCCATGCCCACCGTCAGATCGGCGACGGTGACCCCGGGAACCGACTGTCCGAGCACCACGATCCGCTCCGCTGCGAGCTCCACAGCGATCAACGCGCGAGGCTCCCACGAGAGTTCCGGATCCGTCACATACGGTGACGGCGGTCGGTACCGGCTGTCCGTGTACGACCAGACGCGCCCACGCCCGGACAGGGCGACCTCGGCCAGTTCGCCGCCGGGGCAGCCCGGATTGCGGCAGTGGGCGTCCTCGCGAGGGAAGAAGACGGAAGCGCACGCCGAGCAGCGTGTGCCGAGGAGCCGGAAGTCGTTCCCGTCCCCGGCGAACCATCCGGAGACCACAGGAGTGCGGGTACGCGACAAAACTCCTCCACGGCACTCGACCTGATCCGACCTGACCTGACGGACCGTCAGAAGTGTGCCATGGGCAACGGAAAATGGGCAGTGCGTCGCGCAGAACGGGTCGACGCCGCCCTGCGCCGGAGTATCGGTCGAGGACGGGCGGGCCCATGAGGGTGGTTCCGGCCGCCCCTCGCCCGATCAGGCGGGGACGGTATGGGGATCGCTCGCTTGATCGGATACAGTCCGCCGGGTGTCCGCATCCCGTCACCCCACCGCCAACTGCGTGCCGGACTCCCACTGTTCGAGCTGCGGAGCGCCCTACGGAGAGGGCGTCTCCGGCTGGCCCCGCAGCTGCCCCGTGTGCGGCACGGTGGCCTACCGCAATCCGCTGCCCGTCGCGGTGGCCCTGCTGCCCGTGTACGACGCCAGAGGCACCGCCCTGGTCGTCATCACCCGAACCATCCCTCCCGCGCGCGGGGCCGTCGCGCTGCCCGGAGGGTTCATCGACCATCGGGAGGACTGGCGGCACGCCGTCGTCCGTGAACTCAAGGAGGAGACGGGCATCGACGCCGCGAGCCGCGATGTACGGCTCGCCGACGCCATGAGCTCGCCCGACGGCCATCTGCTGCTGTTCGGACTCCTCCCGGAGCGCCCGGCCGCCGACCTTCCGCCGTCGACGGGCACGGACGAGACCGAGGGCTGGCAGCTGCTGCGCCGGCCGGCCGAGCTCGCCTTCCCCCTGCACACCCTGGCGGTACGGGGATGGTTCGAGGGCCGGTACGTCTGACGGCCGACCGCACGGCAGGCGGGCGTCGGCACGTGGGCATCACGCCTGGGGCAGTCCTCGCACACGCACCGGATACGAGGGCTCGCCCGGGCCCTCGTCGCCGTCCCGCTCGACGACCACCCGCTGCCCCCGCAGGCGTGTCACATACTGCTCGATCTCCGGCTCGTCCCAGCCGTCCCCCGAGTCCGGCACGACGAGTCCGCCCCCGGTGCGCCCGCGCGCCGGCCTCCACACCTCCAACTCCAGACGGCCACCGTCGCCCCGCACCGGCAGGACGGCACCCGCGCGCGCGAGCACCGGAATCCGCGACAGGGGGGCGCCGATCAGCACCTGGCCCGGTCCGTCGTACGCCTTCTCGGTGACCGTGTCGTACCAGCGCCCGCGCGGCAGCTGCACCGCACGCCGGTCCGCCCCCGGGTCCAGGACCGGTGCCACCAGGAGGCTGTCACCGAGCAGGAAGGCGTCCTCGCAGTCGCGCAGCGCCCGGTCCTCGGGCGCGCCCCACCACACGGGCCGCACATAGGGCGCTCCCGTACGGCGCGCCAGATGCGCCAGCGTCATGAAGTACGGCAGCAGCCGCCGCCGTTCGACGAGCGCCACGCGCGCGTGCTCGAGGACGTCCTCGCCGAACTCCCAGAGCTCCCTGCGCCCCGCCCGCAGGCCCGCACGGGTACGGAACAGGGGAAGGTACGAACCGAGCTGGAACCACCGCAGATACAGCTCCGGCGACGGACTCCCGTCGAAACCGCCCACATCCGGTCCGGAGTAGGGCACCCCGCACAGACCCAGGCCTATCACCAGCGACAGGGACGCGCGCAGACCGGGCCAGCCGGTGGTCACGTCGCCGGACCACGCCCCTCCGTAGCGCTGCATTCCGCTCCAGCCGGAGCGCGAGAAGATGAAGGGCCTCTCCTGGGGGGACAGTTCCCGCAGCCCCTCGTACCCGGCGCGGGCCATGCCCAGGGCGTACACGTTGTGGGCCTCCCGGTGGTCGCCGCCGCGGCCCTCCAAAAGGTGCCGGGCCGACCGGGGGAGGGTGTTCTCCCCGAAGGCCGTGAACGACACCGGCTCGTTCAGGTCGTGCCAGAAGCCCGCGAAGCCCTGAGCCAGCCGCTCCTCGTAGAGGCCGCCCCACCACTTGCGCACGCGCGCGTGCGTGAAGTCCGGATAGACCGACTCGCCGGGCCACACGACTCCCTCCACGACCCGCCCGGCGGCGTCCCGTACGAAGGCGTCCTGCGCACTCCCGGCGTCGTACACGGCGTTACCCGGCTCGGCCCTGACCGCCGGGTCGACGACCGACACCAGACGTATCCCGTCGCGGCGCAGCTCCTCTGCGAGCACCGGCAGCTTCGGGAAGCGGTCCCGGTCCACCGTGAACACCTGGTGCGCGTCGTAGTGATCGTTGTCCAGATGGACCGCGTCGAGCGGAAGCCCGCGCTCCTGATAACCCGAGACGACCCCCCGCACCTCCTGCTCGCTGCCGGATCCCCGGCGCGCGTGATGGTGTCCCAGCGCCCACGCCGGCGGCAGCGCGGGCGCCCCGGTCAGCGACGCCCAGGTGTGCAGCACGCGCGCGGGGGTGCCCATCATCACCCAGCAGCGCAGCGGACCACCGTCCATCCGCAGCTCGCTCGTCCCCGCCCGGTCGTGCCCCGAGCCCGCCCCCTCCTCGCCTTCGCGCAGCGTCACCGTGCCGTCCCACGAGGTGTCGTGGAACACGAGATGCGTGGCCGCGTCGGCGACCACCAGCTGCACCGGCATCGTGAGGTACAGCGGGTCGTCGCCCGGTCCGACAGCGTGACCGGGATCCGTGTTCCACAGCCGGTAGGTCCCGCCGCGCAGCCGCGGCCCGGCGGCGCGGCCGCCCAGACCGAAGAACCGCGCGTCAGCCGCGACTTCCGACCGCTGCATCCAGTGGGCGGCGCCACCGTCGGCCGGCTCCCACCAGCGGGGCGGCAGATCCCGGCGCAGCGTCACTCCGCCGGGCGTACGCACCTCGACCGCGCCGTGCCGCGACACCATGACCGTGCCGCGCTCGGCCACGACCTGCCAGCCACCGTCCTTGTCGGGCTCCAGAACGGCCCGGGGGTCGGGTTCGGGACAGCGGCCCGCGAGGGCGTACGACGGCTCCGGCCCGGCCCCGTCCCAGCCCCAGAACACGGCGCCGTTCACGGCGACCGTGATGCGCAGCTCGGACCGCGCGAACCGGATGACGCCACCGCCCGGGCCGGGCACCACGCCCTGCACCGGGCCGGGCACCCGGGCGCGCTCGGCACCGCGCCTCGGCAGCCCGGAGGCGTCGGCACGCCTCCTGCGCCACGCGGCCCGTACCGTGCGCAACCCGCCCGCCGCACCCCCCGAGCCGACCGCTTTCACCGAACGCACCAGGTCACGACCGTCCATGCTGCTCACCCTGCCATTGACACCCCCGTACAGGGGTGTCGTTCAACTGTCGTTCACCCGTGGCAGGAGCACATCTTCATGTCGCCGACTATGTGTGGCACACCCTGGTGCAGAAGTCGATCACATGGCATCGTCCGTGTCAGCCGCGTGCCGCGCACACCCCAGCCCGTGCGCGACCTACGCACACGAAGCGCACAGTCCGGGAGCCGCCCCATGACCCCAGCGAACCCCTCGCCGCTCTGGCGACCCGACGAGGAACGCATCGCCCAGGCACAGATCACCAGGTTCCAGTCCTGGGCGGCCGAACACCACGGAGCACCCGCCGACGGCGGCTACGCGGCATTGCACCGCTGGTCCGTCGACGAGCTGGACACCTTCTGGAAAGCCGTCACCGAATGGTTCGACGTACGGTTTTCCACCCCCTACGCGCGCGTGCTCGGCGACCGCTCCATGCCCGGTGCCGCATGGTTCCCCGGAGCGACCCTGAACTACGCCGAACACGCCCTGCGCGCCGCCGACACGCGCGCGGACGAACCGGCTCTCCTGCACGTCGACGAGACCCACGAGCCCCGCCCGGTCACCTGGTCCGAACTGCGCCGCCAGGTCGGCTCCCTGGCCGCCGAACTGCGCTCCCTCGGCGTACGCCCCGGAGACCGCGTCAGCGGCTATCTCCCCAACATTCCGCAGGCCGTGGTCGCCCTCCTCGCCACGGCCGCGGTGGGCGGCGTCTGGACGTCCTGCGCCCCCGACTTCGGCGCCCGCAGCGTCCTCGACCGCTTCCAGCAGGTCGAGCCGGTCGTGCTGTTCACGGTCGACGGCTACCGGTACGGAGGCAAGGAGCACGACCGCCGTGAAACGGTCGCCGAGCTGCGCCGCGAACTGCCCACCCTGCGTGCCGTCGTCCATATCCCCGTGCTCGGCACCGAGGCCCCCGAGGGCGCCCTGGAGTGGTCCGCCCTGACCTCCTCCGACGTGGCGCCCGAGTTCGAGCAGGTCCCGTTCGACCACCCCCTGTGGGTCCTGTACTCCTCCGGCACGACCGGCCTGCCAAAGGCCATCGTCCAGTCCCAGGGCGGCATCCTCGTCGAGCACCTCAAGCAGCTCGGCCTGCACTGCGACCTCGGCCCCGAGGACCGGTTCTTCTGGTACACGTCCACGGGCTGGATGATGTGGAACTTCCTCGTCTCCGGCCTCCTCACCGGCACCACGATCGTCCTGTACGACGGCAGCCCGGGCTTTCCGGACACCGCCGCCCAGTGGCGCATCGCCGAACGCACCGGCGCGACCCTCTACGGCACCTCCGCCGCGTACGTCATGGCCTGCCGCAAGGCGGGCGTGCACCCCTCGCGCGACTTCGACCTCGCGCGCGTGCGGTGCGTGGCGACAACCGGCTCGCCGCTGCCGCCGGACGGCTTCAGCTGGCTGCACGACGAGGTCCGCGCCGACCTCTGGATCGCCTCGGTCAGCGGGGGCACCGACGTGTGCTCCTGCTTCGCGGGAGCCGTTCCCACCCTGCCGGTGTACATCGGCGAACTCCAGGCCCCGGGCCTCGGCACCGACCTCCAGTCCTGGGACCCGAGCGGCAAGCCCCTGGTCGACGAGGTCGGCGAGCTGGTGGTCACCAATCCGATGCCCTCCATGCCGATCCGCTTCTGGAACGACCCGGACGGCAGCCGCTACCACGGCAGTTACTTCGACACGTATCCGGGAGTGTGGCGCCACGGCGACTGGATCACCGTCACCTCCCGCGGCTCCGTGGTCATCCACGGCCGCTCCGACTCCACGCTCAACCGCCAGGGCGTCCGCATGGGCTCGGCCGACATCTACGAAGCGGTCGAACGCCTTCCGGAGATCAAGGAATCCCTCGTCATCGGCGTCGAACAGCCCGACGGCGGCTACTGGATGCCTCTCTTCGTCCACCTCGCCCCGGGAGCCACCCTCGACGACGCCCTCCTGGGCCGCATCAAGCAGACCATCCGCGAACAGCTTTCGCCCCGGCACGTCCCCGACGAGATCATCGAGGTCCCGGCCATCCCGCACACGCTCACCGGCAAACGCATCGAGGTCCCGGTCAAACGCCTGCTCCAGGGCACCCCGCTGGAGAAGGCGGTCAATCCGGGCTCCATCGACAACCTCGACCTGCTGGGCTTCTACGAGGACCTGGCCCGCAAGCGCGCCTGATCAACCTCCGTAGGTGGCCTCGGACTCACCCAGCACGACCGCGAAGTCCGAGGCCAGCCGCGCCGCGTCGACAGGTTCGAGCTCGGCGACCGAGATCCGCACACCGGGCCCGGCGACGAGCCGGAACCGGGCCCCCGCCGCGACCCACCACCCGTACGACCGCAGCCCGTTCACCACGGCCGACTCGTCCCGCACGGGCACCCACACGTTCATCCCACTCGTCGCGTGACCCTCGAGTCCGTGCTTTTCGAGCTCTTGGAGGAGAGCACCGCGCCGCAGCGCGTACGTCTCCCGCGCCCGTGTCACCAACGCGCGCGTGCCGTCGTCCGTCAGCAGCCCGTACACGGTCTCCTGAAGGAGATGGCTGACCCACCCCGACGTGAGCAGCAGCCGTCCGTCGTGCCGTGCCAGCGTGGTCGGATCACAGGCCGCGGCAGCCCAGCGCAGGTCCGTCCCGAGGAACTTGCTCACCGTCCGCACATGCACCCAGCGGGTCAGTCCGCCCGCGGTCAGCGTGTGTAGGGGCGCATCCGCGACGGCGGACGCATGGTCGTTCTCCACGACCAACACCTCGGGCTCCTCCCGGAGCACCTCGACCAGCGCGTCCCGGCGCTCCGTGGAGAAGCGCCCGCCGTACGGGTTCTGTGCCCGCGGACTGCACACGACCGCCCGTACGCCGGCCCGCAACGCACCCCGCAGGGCGTCCGGACGTACCCCTTCGTCGTCCACGGCCACCGAAACCGTACGCAACCCCAGCGCCGTGACCAGGTCGAGCAGATGGTGGTAGCCGGGATCCTCCATCGCGACGGCGTCACCCGGCCGCAGCTCCACCGAGAGCAGCCGCCCGATCAGATCCAGCGCCCCGTGTGCGAAGGTCACGTACTCCGTGGGCACGCCGTCGGGCCGCAACCAGTCGCGCACCGCGTCCTCGAGCCGCGCCAGCCGGGGCGTCGACCGATGGGACCGCGCACCGGGGGACAGGTGCGAGGGCGGCACCAGACGGGGGAGCAGTGCGGGATCCGGGTGACCGCCCGCCAGGTCGCGCAGCCCGTCCGGAACTCTGGGCGGCCGTCGTGAGGCCACTGCCGGGGCCGCCGCGACCACGGTTCCGCCACGCCCGCGCGTGACGACGATGCCGCGCCGCCGCAGCTCCTTGTAGGCCGTCGCCACGGTCCCCGGGCTCACCCCGAGCTCATCGGCGAGCCGACGCACCGGAGGCAGCGCCGCCCCCGGGCCCAACGCGCCTTCACTCACGCCTCGTTCGACGGACGAGGCAATCCCCTTGGCCGTCGTACCACTGATCCCATATTGTGTTGCCACGTAACCAAGTATGTATCAATACATAACTGGAAACAAGGGGGAGCAGTGAATCCGAAGCGCCGCGCAGCCGCCTGGTCGACCCGTATTCCAGGAGGTCGCGACGGGCGCAGAATGCTCTGGATCGCCCTCGTCGACCGGATCGGCAGCGGCCTGTGGGCATCCGTCTCCGTCCTGTACTTCACCTACGTCACCGGCCTCTCCGCTGCCCAGGTCGGCACCCTGGCCGCCGTCTCCGGAGCCATCGGCATCGCCGGCGCCCCCCTCGGCGGCCGCATCGCCGACCGCCTGCCCCTCACCCGCGTCCTGATCGCCCTGCAACTCCTGCGCGCCCTGGCCTCCTTCGCCCTCCTCACCACCGGCAACTACGCCCTGCTGCTGGCCTTCTCTGCCGTCGGCAGCCTCGGCGACCGGGCCGCGAACGTGCTGACCAAGCTCTACGCGACGCGGGTCTCCGGCCCCGACCGGGTCCGCTACCAGGCCGTCAACCGGACCGTCGCCAACGCCGGCTGGGCCGTCGGCGGACTCGCCGCCGCCGCGGCCCTCGGCCTCGGCACCTCCACCGCCTACCAGGCGCTGCTGGCCGGCGACGCCCTCTCCTTCCTCGGCGCCGCGCTCCTCACCGTCCGCTGCGGCGAACCACCCTCGCCGACCCGCACCGTGGTCACATCGAAGGACCCGCTCCCCACGACGAAGCCGGCGAAACCCTGGCGCGACCGCACCTACCTCGCATACGTCGCCACCGAGACCGCCCTCTGCCTCCACGACGCGGTGTTCAAAGTCGGCCTGCCCCTGTGGATCGTCCACGGAAGCAACGCACCCCACGGCCTCGCGCCGCTGCTCCTGGTCCTCAACAACGTGCTCGTGGTGGCCCTCCAGGTACCCCTGGCCCGATTCGGCGCCACCACGACCGCGGCACGCGCCCTGTTGCTGCCCCTCGCTGCCTTCTTCGCGCTGGGCGGCGTGGCCATGGCCCTTTCGTCCGCCGGCGGCACCCCTATCGCGACCGGTTGCCTCACCGCCGCAGCCGTCTCCTTCACGATGGCCGAGATGCTCTACGCCACCGTCTCCTGGGAACTCTCCGTCGCACTGGCACCGGCCACCGCGCAGGGCGCCTACCTCGGCGTCCACGGCCTCGCCCAGTCCGTCCAGCGCAGCGTCGGGCCACTCGCCGTCACAGCGGCCATCGCGACCGGACCGGCCGGCTGGACCGTCTTCGGCGCCACCATCGCCGTGACCTGCCTGATCCAGCACCGGCTGGTGCGCGACCGCCTGGCCGGACCGTCGTTGTCAGTGCCGCCAGTTACTGTGAGTGAGCATTGATCGACTGCGCACAGGGGGAAACATGGCGCACACCGAGCACCAGACCATGCGACGCGTACTGCGCCGCGAAATCGCCGGCACCATCGGCTTGTTGACCGACGAACACGACTTCACTGCGATGCTGCGCTACCGCACCTTCGCCTTCGACGACCACGCGACCTACCTCCAGCAGGTGGAAGCCCTGCTGAGGACCCTCGCCGCCCAGGGCGGCCACACCACGGTGGCCCTCTTCGACCCCGAGGAGTACGCGGAGTTCTGCGCCGAGACAGGCCTGGAACCGGACGCGCCGTCCAGCCGCACCCGCTTCACCGCGGAACTCGCCGCGACCGGCCCGACCGTCCCGTACGAGGGCCAACCGCTGGCCGACCTGGTCCCGAACCTCATCGACGAAGCGGTCCGACGAGCCACCTGGCAGTACGCGACGACCGTCCTCACCCGCATCGGCTCCTGCGCCTCCTGCGGCGAGGACATCGGCCGGGCCGCCTTCGCCCGCGCGTCCCACCTCCTCGCCCGCGTCCTCGACACCGCGGACCCGGGCCACCGCCACCTCGTGTGCAGTGTCTCCACCACCCCTGAAGGAGTCATCGCGGTGCTCCACGCCGATGACGACGCGGACGGCACAGCCCGCCTCGACGAGACCGAGGCCCTCGAGTTCACGACGGTCCTCGCCCTCGGCATCGCGACCCGGAGCGCGGGCGGCCTCGTCATGCGCACCAGCGCCCCCGGCAGGACCGACCGTGTCTACGGCTGGCGCCTGCGCGGCGAAGGCCTGCACCCCCTCACCGCGGGGGAGGTCTTCGACGCCTACTGCACCGACATCGCATCCGGAGAGATCGTCTCGCCGGAATCCGGCGTCGACTACAGCGAACCGCCCGACCTCGGCGACGCGGAACACCCCACAGGCCACACCCACTGACCGAGCGAAGGGCGCCTGAACGAACGAGGGGCGCCCCACCGACAGGTGAAGCGCCCCTCGACAAACCGCTACGACGTCCGGTGCCGTCTATTCGCCGGACAGCACCGCCTGAGCCGCGTTGCGCGCCTCTTCGGCCGTGTCCGCGGCACGTGCGGCGGCCGCGGCCCGCTCGCACTGGGCCAGCGTGTACTTCGCCAGCGTCGCCCGTACATAAGGAATCGACGCCGCACCCATCGACAGGGAGGTGACACCCAGACCGGTCAGCACACACGCGAGCAGCGGGTCCGACGCGGCCTCGCCACAGACGCCACAGCTCTTGCCCTCGGCCTTCGCCGCCTCGGCGGACAGCGCGACCAGGTCGAGCAGAGCGGGCTGCCACGGGTCCTGCAGCCGCGACACGGCACCCACCTGCCGGTCGGCGGCGAAGGTGTACTGGGCGAGGTCGTTGGTCCCCAGCGAAAGGAACTCGACCTCCTGGAGGATCGAGCGCGCCCGCAGCGCGGCCGACGGAATCTCCACCATCGCGCCGAACTTCGCCTGCAGCCCGGCCTCCCGGCACGCGTCCGCGAACGCCTTGGCGTCGGTACGGTCCGCCACCATCGGAGCCATGACCTCGAGGTAGACGGGCAGTCCCTCCGCCGCCTTGGCCAGTGCGGTCAGCTGCGTGCGCAGCACGTCGGGGTGTTCGAGCAGAATCCGCAGACCGCGCACGCCCAGCGCCGGGTTCGGCTCGTCCGCCGGAGTCAGGAACTCCAGCGGCTTGTCCGCGCCCGCGTCGAGCACTCGCACGACGACACGGCCCTCGGGGAACGCCTCGAGAACCTGGCGGTACGCCTCGACCTGCTTCTCCTCGCTCGGCGCGTTCTTGCTGTCATCGAGGAAGAGGAACTCGGTACGGAACAGACCGACACCCTCGGCCCCCGCCTCGACGGCGGCAGGCACGTCAGCGGGACCGCCGACATTGGCCAGCAGCGGCACCTTGTGCCCGTCGGAGGTGGCGCCCGGCCCGGTGGACGCGGACAGCGCGGCCTTGCGCTCGGCGGCCGCGGCCTCCAGCTGTTCCTTCTTCTCCGGACTCGGATTCACGAAGATCTCACCGGTGCTGCCGTCCACGGCGATCACTATGCCTTCGCCGATCTCACCCGCACCCGGCAGCGCAACCACGGCGGGCACACCCAACGCCCGCGCCAGAATCGCGCTGTGGCTGGTCGGCCCGCCCTCCTCGGTCACGAAACCGAGAACCAGGGTCGGGTCCAGCAGAGCGGTGTCGGCGGGCGCGAGGTCACGCGCGATGAGGACGTAGGGCTCGTCGCTGTCCGGGACACCCGGCATGGGCACCCCCAACAGCCGGGCGACGATACGGTTCCGCACGTCGTCGAGGTCGGCCACACGCCCGGCCAGGTACTCACCCGCGCCGGCCAGCAGGGCACGGTACGAGGCGAAGGCGTCGTACACCGCGCGCTCCGCGGTGCTGCCGACGGCGATGCGACGCTCCACGTCCGCCATCAACTCGGGGTCCTGGGCCATCAGTGCCTGAGCCTCGAGCACCGCCTGTGCTTCGCCCCCCGCCAGGTTGCCGCGCGCAATCAGGTCGGCCGCCACAGCGTCCACGGCCTTGTGGGCGCGCCCCTGTTCGCGCTCCGCGTCCTCCGCCGGAATCTGCTTGGCAGGCGGTTCCAGCACCGCCGTCCCCATGTGCCGAACCTCGCCGATCGCCACACCGTGGCTCACGCCGACGCCTCGCAGCGTTGTCTCCATCTCACCCGTCTCCGATAGTGCGGCGACTCCCGCCGCCGTGATGATTGTCTGCCTGCCGTCTAATACGGCGTTGATGTCACTGCCAGGAGAAGAGCGGGTCGCCGGCCTTCACGTCGCCCTCGTCACGGACATCGCCCAGCGAATCGACCGTGGCCTCGAGTGCCACGACCGGGCACACCGGGGACTTGCCGGCTTCCTCGACGGCGGCCGGGTTCCAACGGACCACGGCCTGCCCGCGCGTCACGGTGTCACCCTTGTTGACGAGCAGCTCGAAGCCCTCGCCGTTGAGCTGGACGGTGTCGATGCCGAGGTGCGTCAGCACCCCGTGTCCCTCACCGTCGACGACCACGAAGGCGTGCGGATGAAGCGAGACGATGACTCCGTCCACAGGGGCGACAGCCTCCGAGGGCTCGCGCACGGGGTCGATCGCCGTGCCGGGGCCGACCATCGCCCCGGAGAAGACGGGGTCCGGCACTGCGGCGAGTCCGATGGCGCGTCCTGCAAGAGGGGACGTCACGGTGGTCATGGGAAGCCTCCCAGGGGTGGAGATTCAAATGGGCCGTCACTGCCTGTCCCGGACGGCGCACTGTTGAGCAGCGTATGTCATATGAAGTGCCGGTTCCCCGCGAGACGGACCGGTTGACAGCCCTAGGAGCAGAGCGCAAACGATTTGCGCCCACTCGACGCCCCAGGTACAGTCGTACTCCTGCTTGAGGCTGAGCGACGCGACCAAGTGTCCCCGCCGGGCAGCATCCAACTTGTCAGATCCTATCTCGGGGTCTCGTTCTGCATGTCCGCAGGACGGTGGTCAGAGAGACGGAAAAACGCTGATAGAGTCGGAACCGCCGGAAAGGGAAACGCGAAAGCGGAAACCTGGAAAGCGCCGAGGAAATCGGATCGGAAAACGATCTGATAGAGTCGGAAACGCAAGACCGAAGGGAAGCGCCCGGAGGAAAGCCTGAGAGAGTCTCTCGGGTGAGTACAAAGGAAGCGTCCGTTCCTTGAGAACTCAACAGCGTGCCAAAAATCAACGCCAGATATGTTGATACCCCGTCTCCGGCCGATCGGCTGGGACGAGGTTCCTTTGAAAAAGTCCTGCCGACGTTGTTCGGTAGGCGCACAGCGAGGACGCTGTGAACGGCTGGGCTTATTCCGCCCGGCTGTTCCGCTCTCGTGGTGTCGTCCCGATTACGGGAAAACATTCACGGAGAGTTTGATCCTGGCTCAGGACGAACGCTGGCGGCGTGCTTAACACATGCAAGTCGAACGATGAAGCCCTTCGGGGTGGATTAGTGGCGAACGGGTGAGTAACACGTGGGCAATCTGCCCTGCACTCTGGGACAAGCCCTGGAAACGGGGTCTAATACCGGATAATACTCTCGCAGGCATCTGTGAGGGTTAAAAGCTCCGGCGGTGCAGGATGAGCCCGCGGCCTATCAGCTTGTTGGTGAGGTAGTGGCTCACCAAGGCGACGACGGGTAGCCGGCCTGAGAGGGCGACCGGCCACACTGGGACTGAGACACGGCCCAGACTCCTACGGGAGGCAGCAGTGGGGAATATTGCACAATGGGCGAAAGCCTGATGCAGCGACGCCGCGTGAGGGATGACGGCCTTCGGGTTGTAAACCTCTTTCAGCAGGGAAGAAGCGAAAGTGACGGTACCTGCAGAAGAAGCGCCGGCTAACTACGTGCCAGCAGCCGCGGTAATACGTAGGGCGCAAGCGTTGTCCGGAATTATTGGGCGTAAAGAGCTCGTAGGCGGCTTGTCACGTCGGGTGTGAAAGCCCGGGGCTTAACCCCGGGTCTGCATTCGATACGGGCTAGCTAGAGTGTGGTAGGGGAGATCGGAATTCCTGGTGTAGCGGTGAAATGCGCAGATATCAGGAGGAACACCGGTGGCGAAGGCGGATCTCTGGGCCATTACTGACGCTGAGGAGCGAAAGCGTGGGGAGCGAACAGGATTAGATACCCTGGTAGTCCACGCCGTAAACGGTGGGAACTAGGTGTTGGCGACATTCCACGTCGTCGGTGCCGCAGCTAACGCATTAAGTTCCCCGCCTGGGGAGTACGGCCGCAAGGCTAAAACTCAAAGGAATTGACGGGGGCCCGCACAAGCAGCGGAGCATGTGGCTTAATTCGACGCAACGCGAAGAACCTTACCAAGGCTTGACATACACCGGAAAGCATTAGAGATAGTGCCCCCCTTGTGGTCGGTGTACAGGTGGTGCATGGCTGTCGTCAGCTCGTGTCGTGAGATGTTGGGTTAAGTCCCGCAACGAGCGCAACCCTTGTTCTGTGTTGCCAGCATGCCCTTCGGGGTGATGGGGACTCACAGGAGACCGCCGGGGTCAACTCGGAGGAAGGTGGGGACGACGTCAAGTCATCATGCCCCTTATGTCTTGGGCTGCACACGTGCTACAATGGCCGATACAATGAGCTGCGATACCGCAAGGTGGAGCGAATCTCAAAAAGTCGGTCTCAGTTCGGATTGGGGTCTGCAACTCGACCCCATGAAGTTGGAGTTGCTAGTAATCGCAGATCAGCATTGCTGCGGTGAATACGTTCCCGGGCCTTGTACACACCGCCCGTCACGTCACGAAAGTCGGTAACACCCGAAGCCGGTGGCCCAACCCCTTGTGGGAGGGAGCTGTCGAAGGTGGGACTGGCGATTGGGACGAAGTCGTAACAAGGTAGCCGTACCGGAAGGTGCGGCTGGATCACCTCCTTTCTAAGGAGCACTTCTTACCGATCCCTTCGGGGTGAGGTCAGAGGCCAGTACATCAGCGACTGTCTGATGCTGGTTGCTCAAGGGTGGAACGTTGATTATTCGGCACACTCGACCTGCTCAGGTTGGCAAGTACTGCTTCGGCGTGGAAAGCGAACATGGGAGGGCGAGGGTGTCGGGCACGCTGTTGGGTGTCTGAGGGTACGGCCGATTGTGGCTGCCTTCAGTGCCGGCCCCGGTAAAGATCTGCTTCGGCGGGTTGTGACGGGTGGTTGGTCGTTGTTTGAGAACTGCACAGTGGACGCGAGCATCTGTGGCCAAGTTTTTAAGGGCGCACGGTGGATGCCTTGGCACCAGGAACCGATGAAGGACGTGGGAGGCCACGATAGTCCCCGGGGAGCCGTCAACCAGGCTTTGATCCGGGGGTTTCCGAATGGGGAAACCCGGCAGTCGTCATGGGCTGTCACCCATACCTGAACACATAGGGTATGTGGAGGGAACGCGGGGAAGTGAAACATCTCAGTACCCGCAGGAAGAGAAAACAACCGTGATTCCGGGAGTAGTGGCGAGCGAAACTGGATGAGGCCAAACCGTATGCGTGTGAGACCCGGCAGGGGTTGCGTATACGGGGTTGTGGGATCTCTCTTTTACGGTCTGCCGGCCGTGAGACGAGTCAGAAACCGTTGATGTAGGCGAAGGACATGCGAAAGGTCCGGCGTAGAGGGTAAGACCCCCGTAGTCGAAACATCAGCGGCTCGTTTGAGAGACACCCAAGTAGCACGGGGCCCGAGAAATCCCGTGTGAATCTGGCGGGACCACCCGCTAAGCCTAAATATTCCCTGGTGACCGATAGCGGATAGTACCGTGAGGGAATGGTGAAAAGTACCGCGGGAGCGGAGTGAAATAGTACCTGAAACCGTGTGCCTACAAGCCGTGGGAGCGTCGCGCATCGAGTTTACTCGGTGCGTCGTGACTGCGTGCCTTTTGAAGAATGAGCCTGCGAGTTTGCGGTGTGTTGCGAGGTTAACCCGTGTGGGGAAGCCGTAGCGAAAGCGAGTCCGAATAGGGCGATTTAGTAGCGCGCTCAAGACCCGAAGCGGAGTGATCTAGCCATGGGCAGGTTGAAGCGGAGGTAAGACTTCGTGGAGGACCGAACCCACCAGGGTTGAAAACCTGGGGGATGACCTGTGGTTAGGGGTGAAAGGCCAATCAAACTCCGTGATAGCTGGTTCTCCCCGAAATGCATTTAGGTGCAGCGTCGTGTGTTTCTTGCCGGAGGTAGAGCACTGGATAGGCGATGGGCCCTACCGGGTTACTGACCTTAGCCAAACTCCGAATGCCGGTAAGTGAGAGCGCGGCAGTGAGACTGTGGGGGATAAGCTCCATGGTCGAGAGGGAAACAGCCCAGAGCATCGACTAAGGCCCCTAAGCGTACGCTAAGTGGGAAAGGATGTGGAGTCGCACAGACAACCAGGAGGTTGGCTTAGAAGCAGCCACCCTTGAAAGAGTGCGTAATAGCTCACTGGTCTAGTGATTCCGCGCCGACAATGTAGCGGGGCTCAAGCGTACCGCCGAAGTCGTGTCATTCATACAATAGGGCCAACGCCTGTATGGATGGGTAGGGGAGCGTCGTGTGCCGGGTGAAGCCGCGCCGGAAGGCAGTGGTGGACGGTTCACGAGTGAGAATGCAGGCATGAGTAGCGATACACACGTGAGAAACGTGTGCGCCGATTGACTAAGGGTTCCTGGGTCAAGCTGATCTGCCCAGGGTAAGTCGGGACCTAAGGCGAGGCCGACAGGCGTAGTCGATGGATAACCGGTTGATATTCCGGTACCCGCTGTGAAGCGTCAAACATCGAGCCCATTAATGCTAAGGCCGTGAAGCCGCCCTGGAGCCTTCGGGCAAAGGGGAGTGGTGGAGCCGCTGACCCAAGGTGGTAGTAGGTGAGTGATGGGGTGACGCAGGAAGGTAGTCCATCCCGGGCGGTGGTTGTCCCGGGGTAAGGGTGTAGGCCGTGCGATAGGTAAATCCGTCGCGCATTAAGGCTGAGACCTGATGCCGAGCCGATTGTGGTGAAGTGGATGATCCTATGCTGTCGAGAAAAGCCTCTAGCGAGTTTCATGGCGGCCCGTACCCTAAACCGACTCAGGTGGTCAGGTAGAGAATACCGAGGCGTTCGGGTGAACTATGGTTAAGGAACTCGGCAAAATGCCCCCGTAACTTCGGGAGAAGGGGGGCCATCACTGGTGATCCAATTTACTTGGTGAGCTGGGGGTGGCCGCAGAGACCAGCGAGAAGCGACTGTTTACTAAAAACACAGGTCCGTGCGAAGCCGTAAGGCGATGTATACGGACTGACGCCTGCCCGGTGCTGGAACGTTAAGGGGACCGGTTAGTCAAACTTCGGTTTGGCGAAGCTGAGAACTTAAGCGCCAGTAAACGGCGGTGGTAACTATAACCATCCTAAGGTAGCGAAATTCCTTGTCGGGTAAGTTCCGACCTGCACGAATGGCGTAACGACTTCTCGACTGTCTCAACCATAGGCCCGGTGAAATTGCACTACGAGTAAAGATGCTCGTTTCGCGCAGCAGGACGGAAAGACCCCGGGACCTTTACTACAGTTTGATATTGGTGTTCGGTTCGGCTTGTGTAGGATAGCTGGGAGACTTTGAAGCCCGCACGCCAGTGTGGGTGGAGTCGTCGTTGAAATACCAGTCTGGTCGTGCTGGATGTCTAACCTGGGTCCGTGATCCGGATCAGGGACAGTGTCTGATGGGTAGTTTAACTGGGGCGGTTGCCTCCTAAAGAGTAACGGAGGCGCCCAAAGGTTCCCTCAGCCTGGTTGGCAATCAGGTGTTGAGTGTAAGTGCACAAGGGAGCTTGACTGTGAGACCGACGGGTCGAGCAGGGACGAAAGTCGGGACTAGTGATCCGACGGTGGCTTGTGGAAGCGCCGTCGCTCAACGGATAAAAGGTACCCCGGGGATAACAGGCTGATCTTCCCCAAGAGTCCATATCGACGGGATGGTTTGGCACCTCGATGTCGGCTCGTCGCATCCTGGGGCTGGAGTCGGTCCCAAGGGTTGGGCTGTTCGCCCATTAAAGCGGTACGCGAGCTGGGTTTAGAACGTCGTGAGACAGTTCGGTCCCTATCCGCTGCGCGCGCAGGAATATTGAGAAGGGCTGTCCCTAGTACGAGAGGACCGGGACGGACGAACCTCTGGTGTGCCAGTTGTCCTGCCAAGGGCATGGCTGGTTGGCTACGTTCGGGAGGGATAACCGCTGAAAGCATCTAAGCGGGAAGCCTGCTTCGAGATGAGTATTCCCACCTCCTTGAGAGGGTAAGGCTCCCAGTAGACGACTGGGTTGATAGGCCAGATCTGGAAGGCGGGTAACCGCTGGAGGTGACTGGTACTAATAGGCCGAGGGCTTGTCCTCAGTTGCTCGCGTCCACTGTGTTGGTTCTGAAACCACGAACAACCCCATTCCATGGTCACGGGATGGTGCGGTTGACAGTTTCATAGTGTTTCGGTGGTCATAGCGTGAGGGAAACGCCCGGTTACATTCCGAACCCGGAAGCTAAGCCTTACAGCGCCGATGGTACTGCAGGGGGGACCCTGTGGGAGAGTAGGACGCCGCCGAACTTCTTTTAGAGCTCCGGCTCTTGGGCAATATGCCCAAGAGCCGGAGCTTTTTTGTTTTCCGGGGCGTCGCCACCCCTCTGCACCCGGGTCTGACGGCTGCGGGTAGGGTCAGGGGGCATCGTTGGCTCGTTTCCCACAGGAGGCCCCCGGGTGGAGGTCCAGGAGACCCGCGTCCAGACAGACCGGGTCCTCACCATCCCGAACATCCTCAGCATGGCGCGGCTCGTCGGCGTACCCGTCTTCCTGTGGCTGATCCTCCGGCCCGAGTTCGGCGGCCCGAAGAGCGATGGCTGGGCGCTTCTGGTCCTGGCGCTGAGCGGCATCAGTGACTACCTGGACGGCAAGCTCGCCCGGCGCTGGAACCAGATCAGCAGCCTCGGCCGGCTCCTCGACCCCGCGGCTGACCGGCTCTACATTCTCTCGACTTTGGTGGGTCTCACCTGGCGCGAGATTCTGCCAATCTGGTTGACCGCCGCACTGCTGGCGCGAGAGCTGGTTCTGCTGGTGATGGTGGGTATCCTCAGGCGCCACGGCTATCCGCCACCCCAGGTGAACTTCCTCGGGAAGGCCGCCACCTTCAACCTGATGTACGCCTTCCCCTTGCTGCTTCTGAGTGACTCAAGTGGATGGATCGGGTCACTCGCTGCTATTTTCGGATGGGCGTTCGCCGGATGGGGTACAACGCTGTATTGGTGGGCAGGAGTCCTCTACATGGTTCAGGTCCGCCGACTTGTCAGGGCGGACGCCGTAGCCGATTGATCCCGCCTGATTGGGCGGCCGTAGTGGCGCGATGGCCCGCGCGGGAAAACTGCGGGACAATCTAGATGGGTGAAGTCGGCTAGACCGTCGTCTCTCAGAGGAGGACGCTTCCGACATGAAGGCCGTCGTGATGGCCGGAGGCGAAGGCACACGCCTTCGCCCGATGACCTCGAGTATGCCCAAGCCGCTCCTGCCGGTGGTAAACCGGCCGATCATGGAGCATGTCCTGCGGCTACTCAAAAGGCATGGGCTCAACGAGACCGTCGTAACTGTGCAGTTCTTGGCGTCTCTCGTCAAGAACTACTTCGGTGACGGCGAAGAGCTCGGCATGGAGCTCACTTATGCCAATGAGGAGAAGCCACTCGGTACCGCCGGGAGCGTCAAGAACGCCGAGGAAGCGCTGAAGGACGACACTTTCCTCGTCATCTCCGGTGATGCCCTGACCGACTTCGATCTCACCGAGCTGATCAATTTCCACAAGGAAAAGGGTGCGCTGGTCACCGTCTGTCTGACGCGCGTGCCCAATCCTCTGGAATTCGGCATCACCATCGTCGACGAAGAAGGCAAGGTCGAGCGCTTCCTCGAGAAGCCCACCTGGGGACAGGTCTTCTCGGACACCGTGAACACGGGCATCTATGTCATGGAGCCCGAAGTCTTCAACTACGTCGAGGCCGACGTCTCCGTCGACTGGTCCGGCGATGTCTTCCCGCAGCTGATGAAGGACGGCAAGCCGGTCTACGGCTATGTCGCCGAGGGCTACTGGGAGGACGTGGGCACCCACGAGAGCTATGTGAAGGCCCAAGCCGACGTCCTGGAGGGCAAGGTCGACGTCGAGATCGACGGCTTCGAGATCTCCCCGGGCGTATGGGTCGCGGAGGGTGCCGAAGTGCACCCCGACGCCGTGCTGCGCGGGCCGCTCTACATCGGTGACTACGCCAAGGTCGAGGCTGACGTCGAAATCCGCGAGCACACCGTCGTCGGGTCGAATGTCGTCGTGAAGAGCGGGGCCTTTCTGCACAGGGCCGTGGTCCACGACAACGTGTACATCGGGCAGCACAGCAATCTGCGTGGTTGCGTCATCGGCAAGAACACCGACATCATGCGGGCCGCCCGGATCGAGGACGGCGCCGTCATCGGCGACGAGTGTCTCGTCGGTGAAGAATCGATCATCCAGGGGAATGTGCGGGTCTACCCGTTCAAGACCATCGAGGCCGGCGCGTTCGTCAACACCTCGGTGATCTGGGAGTCGCGGGGGCAGGCGCATCTGTTCGGCGCCCGTGGCGTGACCGGGATCCTGAACGTGGAGATCACGCCGGAACTCGTCGTGCGGCTCGCGGGAGCGTATGCGACCACGCTCAAGAAGGGCTCGACCGTCACCACGGCCCGTGACCACTCCCGAGGCGCGCGTGCGCTGAAGCGGGCGGTCATCTCGGCGCTGCAGACCAGCGCCATCGACGTACGCGACCTGGAGAACGTACCGCTGCCCGTCGCGCGACAGCAGACCGCGAGAGGCAGCGCCGGCGGGATCATGATCCGTACGACGCCCGGGGTGCCGGACTCCGTGGACATCATGTTCTTCGACGGGCAGGGTGCCGACCTCTCGCAGGGCAGTCAGCGGAAGCTGGACCGAGTGTTCGCGCGGCAGGAGTACCGGCGAGCCTTCCCGGGAGAGATCGGGGACCTGCACTTCCCGGCGAGCGTCTTCGACTCGTACACCGGGTCGCTGCTGCGGAACGTCGACACGACCGGTATCTCCGAGTCGGGGCTCAAGGTCGTCGTGGACGCGTCGAACGGCAGTGCGGGGCTTGTGCTGCCCAGTCTGCTCGGCAAGCTGGGTGTCGACGCGCTCACCATCAACCCCGGCCTCGACGAGTCCCGGCCCACGGAGACGGCCGATGCGCGGCGCTCCGGGCTGGTGCGGCTCGGTGAGATCGTCGCATCCGCGAGGGCCGCGTTCGGCGTGCGCTTCGACCCCGTCGGTGAGCGACTGTCGCTCGTCGACGAGAAGGGGCGGATCGTCGAGGACGACCGGGCACTGCTCGTCATGCTCGACCTGGTGGCCGCGGAGCGACGCAGCGGCCGCGTGGCGCTGCCGGTGACGACGACCAGGATCGCTGAGCAGGTGGCGGCTTATCACGGGACGCAGGTCGAGTGGACGACCACGTCGCCCGATGATCTGACGCGGGTGGGAGGCGACGAATCGACCATCTTCGGTGGTGACGGGCGCGGCGGGTTCATCATCCCCGAGTTCAGCAGTGTCTTCGACGGTACGGCGGCCTTCGTGCGGCTGATCGGTCTGGTGGCGCGGACACAGCTCACGCTCAGCCAGATCGATGCGCGGATCCCGCGGGCCCACGTGCTGAAGCGTGACCTGGCGACTCCTTGGGCCGTCAAGGGGCTGGTGATGCGGCGGGTCGTCGAGGCGGCCGGCGATCGCTTTGTCGACACGACGGACGGCGTGCGGGTCGTCGAGTCCGACGGGCGTTGGGTGATGGTGCTGCCCGATCCCGCCGAGGCGGTCACACATCTGTGGGCCGAGGGGCCCGACGACGCCTCCGCGGAGGCCCTGCTCGACGAATGGGCGGCGGTCGTGGACAGCGCCGGCCGCTGAGCACACGCGCGTGCCGGACAAGTGTCCCCAAGGGGGCCTGTCCGGCACGCCGGTGGGGCCATTCGGAGGTAGTACTCGCGACGTGCGACGATGTGCGGCATGCCGCAGCCGCCCCCCGTTCGGAGCACCCCTACGCGCCCCCCGCGCCCGGACGCCTCCATGTCGCTGCTCACCAACGTCATGGATCACAGCCTCGACGACGGATATGCCGAGGCCGCCGCCCGGAAGAAGGCCGAGGGCACCGGCGGCATGCCGAAGACCGTGCGGGCCAAGCTAGGTCTCGCGGCCGGACTGGTCCTGGCGGCGCTGGTGGTGACCGTGGGTGCGGCGCAGGCGCGGATAGCGGCCCCGACGATCGCCAAGGAGCGTCAGGAGCTCGTCGACCGCATCGGGCGTGAGACCACGGTCGCGGACAAGCTCGAGAGCAGCGTCGACACTTTGCGGGACGACGTGAGCGCGCGGCAGCGCGAGGCACTGAAGAAGTACGGCGGCGGCGACCAGGCCGACGTAGTGGGCATCCTGTCGGGTGCCGTCGCAGTCCACGGCCCCGGGGTGAAGCTCGTCGTGGACGACGCCAAGGAAGCCAGCACCGGCGGCAACGGTGATCCGCGAGAGACCTCCGGGTTCTCCGACACCGGACGCGTCCGGGACCGCGACATGCAGCGTGTGGTGAACGGACTGTGGGAGTCCGGCGCCGAAGCCGTTGCGATCAACGGGCAGCGGTTGACGGCCCTGTCGGCCATCCGGGCCGCGGGTGACGCGATACTGGTCGACAACAAGCCGCTCGTACCGCCGTACACGGTGCTCGCGGTGGGGGACGGCAAGCACCTCAGCACCGGGTTCCAGAACAGCCCCGACGGGCTGTATCTGCACGCGTTGCAGGAGAACTACGGCATCCGGACCGGCATCTCCGTCCAGGGTGACGTCCGGCTGCCCGCCGCACCGAGTGTGATCGTACGTACAGCACAGCCGAGCACAGAGAAGGGCACATCGTGATCGCCGTACTGGGCCTCGTCGTGGGAGTCGTGGCTGGATTGTTGGTCCGGCCCGAGGTTCCGGCGGTCGTGGAGCCTTACCTTCCCATTGCCGTCGTGGCCGCACTCGATGCCGTGTTCGGCGGTCTGCGTGCCATGCTCGACGGCATCTTCGACGACAAGGTCTTCGTGGTGTCGTTCCTGTCGAACGTCGTCGTCGCCGCGCTGATCGTCTTCCTGGGCGACAAGCTGGGTGTCGGCGCCCAGCTGTCCACCGGTGTCGTGGTCGTCCTCGGCATCCGCATCTTCTCCAACGCCGCGGCGATCCGTCGGCACGTCTTCAGGGCGTGAGACAGATGAGCCATGAGGACGAGACGCCCAAGGGACCGGACACGCCGGAGGCCGCCGAGCACCGGCTGCGCAGAGAGCTGCCGGAAGAGGTGCCCGAGACGGCCGCGGAGACCGCGAACGAGGACGCCACCAAGGGCTCCGGGCCTGGGTTGACCGGCCGTCAGCGCCTGGTGCAGGGACTGTGGCCGCCGCGCGTCAGCCGTGCGCAACTCATTGTCGCGCTGCTGCTGTTCGGCCTCGGCTTCGGTCTGGCCGTGCAGGTGGCGTCCAACAGTGACAGCGGCAACGCCTTGCGCGGGGCGCGCCAGGAGGATCTCGTACGCATCCTCGATGAACTCGACAACCGCACACAGCGTCTTGCGGACGAGAAGCAAGGTCTCGAGGACCAGCGGTCCGAGCTGGAGAACAGCTCGAACCAGGCCGAGGAGGCCCGTAAGCAGACGGTCGAGAAGGAGAAGCAACTCGGCATTCTGGCGGGCACGGTCGCGGCACAGGGACCTGGCATCACGATGACCATCGACGACCCGAAGGGGACGGTCCGGGCGGACATGCTGCTCGACGCGGTCCAGGAGTTGCGCGCGGCCGGCGCGGAGGCGATCCAGGTGAACGGTGTGAGGGTCGTCGCCAACACCTATCTGACGGACTCCGGCAAGAGTGTGAGTGTCGACGGGAACAAGATCAGCCAGCCGTATCGTTTCAAGGTCATCGGCAAGTCGCAGGACCTCGAGCCGGCGCTCAACATCCCGGGTGGCGTGGTGCAGACTCTTGAGAAGGAGCAGGCCACCGTCGCGGTGGAGCGTTCGACGAAGATCATTGTGGACGCCTTGCGAGCGGCGAAGCGGCCTGACTACGCTCGGTCGTCCTCCGAGTGAACGCGAGGTGCATGGGGGTCGCCCGGCGAGGGCATGAGGTTGCGGGGGGTCGGCGCACCGAATGGGTGGTGCGTGGTGGAAACTGTCTGGTGGATACGGACGTTGTGAGGATGTCCGGGTCGACCGGTGTGTTCAATCAGGGTTCGTCCTGCCCCACGGGCGGGTCTGTTTCGGTCAAGGGGAATCGCCCGTGAAGTTGTTTGCGAAGTTGTTCGGCAAGAGCTCTCGAGAGGGCAGCGACAACGCCACTGCCCGCCATCGCGCGCCGCGCTCCGGGGATGCGGAGGCACAGGGCGGCGAGCGCCCGCTGTTCCGCGATCAGGTCGGTGGACCCGGTGGCGACATTTCCGGTGGTCAGGGCGCGTCGTCTGTTGACCCTGCCCAGTCCGGCCGCATAGGTTTCGGGGATCCGTCAACCTCAGGTGCGGGTGGAGGGTTCGGCTCCGACCCGTATGCGTCCAATGCCCCGGCGGGGCAGCCGCGGCAGGAGGATCCGTCGATGTCGGCCCTGGTGTGTACGAGGTGCGGTAACCGCAACGCGGAAAACAGCCGTTTCTGCTCCAACTGCGGTGCTCCGCTGCGGGGCGGGGCGGCTCCGGAGCGGCCGTCCGAGACGACCTCCACGATCTCCATCTCGGGTCTCGAGGCCTACGATGCCGAGGTCACCGGCCAGACGGCGATGCCCACGCTGTCCCCCGAGGCGCAGGCGGCCGTCGACGCGTTGCCGCTCGGCTCGGCGCTCCTGGTGGTGCGCCGCGGCCCCAACTCGGGCAGCCGCTTCCTGCTGGACGGTGAGCTGACCACGGCGGGGCGCCACCCGCAGAGCGACATCTTCTTGGACGACGTGACCGTGTCACGCCGCCATGTCGAGTTCCGTCGCGGTGCGGACGGCACGTTCACGGTGGCCGACGTCGGCAGCCTGAACGGCACCTATGTCAACCGGGAGCGCATCGACCAGGTCGCTCTCTCCAACGGTGACGAGGTGCAGATCGGCAAGTACCGGCTGGTCTTCTACGCGAGCCAGCGGGGCATCTGACCCGACAGGGAAGGGCCCATGCTTCACACACCGAGCGGCGGTGCCGGCAGTGGCACCGCCGCCACGGACGGCGAGCTGATGAGCATCGGCACGGTGCTCAACGCTCTGCGTGACGAGTTCCCCGACATCACGATCTCCAAGATCAGATTTCTGGAGTCGGAGGGCCTCATCGAGCCGCAGCGGACCCCCTCGGGGTATCGCAAGTTCAGCGCCGGCGACATCGAGCGTCTCGGTCACGTGCTCCGGATGCAGCGGGACCACTATCTGCCCCTGAAGGTCATCCGAGAGCATCTGGACGCCCTGGAGCGCGGTGAGGAAGTGCGGCTGCCCTCCATGGGGCGCCAACGCGACCCGGGCGAGGGAGAAAGCCTGGTCGACCTCTTCGGGGAGCCCGAGGCGCCCACGGCGGCCCGGGTGGGGCGCGCCGAGCTGCTGGCCGCCGCCGAGATCGGGGAGCAGGAGCTCGAGGAGTGGGAGTCGTACGGGCTCATCGCACCGCTGCCGGACGGGGCGTACGACGCGGAGACGGTCACTGTCGCCACCCTCGTGGTCGAGCTGGGGCGCTTCGGGATCGAGCCGAGGCATCTGCGTGTGATGAAGGCCGCCGCGGACCGTGAGGCGGGGCTGGTGGACCAGGTGGTGGCTCCGCTGAGGCGGCACCGCAATCCGCAGACCAGGGCCCACGCGGAGGCTCGTACGAAGGAACTGGCGGGGCTCGCGGTGAAGCTGCACGCCGCGCTGGTGCAGACCGCGCTGGGCGTACGCCTGCCCTGAGTCGGGGCGTGTTCGCCGGTGGCGGATCGTCCACCCGTTCTGTGCTCGACTACCCAAACGTCCCGGGCACGGCCTAGGGTTACTGTGTGAACGAGCTCGATGTCGTAGGTGTCCGGGTGGAAATGCCCTCCAACCAACCGATCGTGCTCCTGCGTGAAGTGGGAGGCGACCGTTACCTCCCTATCTGGATCGGGCCCGGGGAGGCGACGGCGATCGCCTTCGCCCAGCAGGGCATGGCCCCCGCACGACCGCTGACCCACGACCTGTTCAAGGACGTGCTGGAGGCCGTCGGCCAGGAGCTCACGGAAGTGCGCATCACGGATCTGCGTGAAGGCGTCTTCTACGCGGAGCTGGTGTTCGCCAGCGGCGTCGAGGTGAGCGCGCGGCCGTCCGACGCCATAGCGCTGGCACTGCGTACCGGAACGCCGATCTATGGCAGCGACGGGGTCCTCGACGACGCAGGTATCGCGATCCCCGACGAGCAGGAGGACGAGGTCGAGAAGTTCCGCGAGTTCCTCGACCAGATCTCGCCCGAGGACTTCGGTACGAACAGCCAGTGACGCCCGCCCGTGCGGGGCTGATGACCGGGAGGGCCCGCTGCCGTGGTGATTGCGGCGGCGGCGCCCCGCCTCTTCGCCCACGGTCGGCGGGGCGCGGCACATGCCGGTGGCCAGGGGGCGTCACGCGGCTCGCCCCGAAAGCATTCGGCTAGCCTTTCCCCGCGGGAGGGCACGGGAAACCACTCCTAGGGTGATTATCACTCGGCGTGCCGAGTGTGGCGATCGTTGACGCACCCCTGGTGACTGCCTACCGTCGAGGAGGCAGGTCAAGGACGGAGGTCGGCGTGAGAAGCAGCGGCGACGGTACGGCTGGGGGTGCCCCCGGACGCAGTCTGGGGGAGAGCGGCCCGTACCCGCTTCACGGCAGCGCGGCCGGCCCCGCTCATCAGCGGCCGACGGCAGTAGCGGGCGACGAAGAGGCGGCTTCCGAGGAAGTCGGCTATCGCGGTCCCACGGCATGCGCTGCCGCGGGCATCACCTACCGGCAGCTTGACTACTGGGCCAGGACCGGCCTCGTCGAGCCGAGCGTGCGGCCCGCCTACGGGTCGGGGACGCAGCGCCTCTACAGCTTCCGGGACGTGGTCGTCCTGAAGATCGTCAAGCGGTTCCTCGACACCGGAGTGTCGCTGCAGAACATCCGCACCACCGTCCAGCACCTCAGGGAGCGCGGCTTCCGGGACCTGGAACGGATGACGTTGATGAGCGACGGAGCGACGGTCTACGAGTGCACGTCCCCCGACGAGGTCCATGCCCTGCTCCAGGGCGGCCAGGGCATCTTCGGCATCGCCGTGGGCGTGGTCTGGCGGGACGTGGAGAGCGCGCTTTCGCAACTGCACGGGGAGCGGGTCGACACGGGGGAGACCCTGGTAGGCCACAACCCCACCGACGAACTGGCGCGACGGCGCAACCGGGCGGTCTGAAGCCAACCGGGCGGTCTGAAGCACGGAGCGACCGGGCGGTCTGAGGTACGGGGCGCACGGCGGTCTGAGGTACGGGGCGCACGGCGGTCTGAGGTACGGGGCGCACGGCGCGACGCGCTGGGACGGAGCGGCGGGCAAGACGCCGCGAAAGCGTCGCGATCGACAGGTGATGCCCCGGGGAGCCGGGGCATTGTCAGTGGCGTAGGGCAGCATCGGAGATGTGAGAAACGCGCCCACGATCCTGCATCTCGACATGGATGCCTTCTACGCCTCGGCGGAGCAGGCAGCCAAGCCGAGCCTGCGCGGGAAGGCCGTCGTCGTGGGTGGGCTCGGACCACGCGGGGTGGTGGCCACGGCCTCGTACGAGGCACGGGTTTTCGGGGTGCACTCGGCGATGCCCATGGCCCAGGCGCGACGGCTGGCGCCGAACGCCGCGTATCTCGTGCCGCGCTTCGGTCTGTACCGGGAGGTCAGTGAGCAGGTGATGGGGCTGCTGCGGGGCCTGTCGCCGCTGGTGGAGCCGCTGAGCCTGGACGAGGCGTTCGTGGATCTGGAGGCCGGAGGAGTGGCCTGGGACGCGGAGTCGGCGCGGCTGGTCGGGGTGAAGCTGCGCGCGGACATCAGGACCGTCACCGGGCTGACGGGGTCGGTGGGGCTCGCCGCCTCCAAGATGCTCGCGAAGATCGCCTCCGAGGAGGCGAAGCCCGATGGGCTGGTGCTGATAGAGCCGGGCACGGAGCGGGCCATGCTCGGGCCGATGTCCGTGCGGACGCTGCCCGGCGTGGGGCCCGCCACGGGGGACCATCTGCGCCGGGCCGGGATCACCACGGTCGAGGAGCTCGCCGAGGCGGGCGAGGACGAGCTCGTACGGCTGCTGGGCAAGGCTCACGGGCATGCGCTGTACGCCATGGCGCTGGCGCGCGACGAGCGGCCGGTGGTGGCCGAGCGGGAGGCCAAGTCGGTGTCGGTCGAGGACACCTACGACGTGGACATCCATGACAGGACCCGGGTCGGGATGGAGGTGCAGCGGCTCGCGGATCGGTGTGTGCAGCGGCTGCGCGGTGCGGGGCTGTCCGGGCGGACCATCGTCCTCAAAGTGCGGCGGTACGACTTCTCCACGCTGACCCGCTCCGAGACGCTCAGGGGGCCCACGGACGACCCCGCGGTGGTACGGGAGGCGGCGGCCCGGCTGCTGGACTCCGTGGACACCACGGGCGGCGTACGGCTGCTCGGGGTGGGTGTCAGCGGGCTCGCCGACTACACACAGGAGGATCTGTTCGCGCAGGCGCATGTGGGGGCGGCCGAGTCGGTGGCGCAGGAGCAGCCGGAGACGGTGGGGGCCGTGGTGTCGGACGAGCCGGCAGGGGAGGAACCGGCTGTGGCCGAGCGGCACTGGCGTGCCGGGCACGACGTACGGCATGCCGAGTACGGGCACGGGTGGGTGCAGGGCAGCGGCCTCGGCCGGGTGACGGTGCGGTTCGAGACGCCCGACTCGGAGCCTGGACGGGTACGCACGTTCCGGACCGACGATCCGAATCTGGAACCGGTGGATCCGCTGCCGTTGGTGGCGCGAAGACCGGAGGCCGCCGGGGCCGGGGCCTCCGGGGCGGAGGAAACCGGGCCCGAGGTCGGTGTGGCCGGCTCTTCGGGTGGGGCGGGCGAGTGTTCGGCCGGGAGGGAGGGGTCTGAGGGTGGGACGGAGGAGTCTTCGGCGGTGAGGGACGGTGCTTCGAGTGGGACGGGCGGCCCTGCGGCCCGGGCGGCCGGTTCCGTGGCGGTGCCGGCAGGTTCTGGGGTAGGCGGGGCCGGCGTGGCCGACGGGGTCGACTCCGAGGGCGCGGGGCCGGGGGGTCAGGCTTCGTCCGTTCCCGCCAGGCGGCCGAAGTCGTGGTCCGGCAGCGGGGGGAGGGGGGCCACGTCGAGGCCGTAGTGGTGGTAGAGCTGCAATTCCTGTTCCGGGGAAAGGTGTCGCCCCACGCCGAAGTCGGGGGCGTCCTTGATCAGGGCGCGGTCGAAGGGGATCCGGAGGGTGCCCTCGACCAGCTCGCTGGGCTCCAAGGGCACGAAGGCGTCCCTGCTGAACAGGCCCGTGCGTATGGCCGCCCACTCCGCCACTCCGGTCGCGTCGTCGAGGTAGATCTCGTCGATCGTGCCGATCTTCGCGCCATGGCAGTCGAACGCCTTGCGGCCGATCAGGTTGCGCGGATCGATGTCGGTCTGCACGGGCCCTCCTCTTGGTCGCAACTCATCCGTAAGCACTACGAAAGAGCACATTCAGCAAGGCGGCCACTCGAAAGCTCGTGCAATGTCCTCGCTGGTAGGCTGGCAAATGGCTGCTGACCCCGTGCGGGAGAGTCCTCCGGAAGTCGTCGGAGGCGCCGAAGGAGCAAATCCTCCCCGGAATCTCTCAGGCACACGTACCGCACGGACGAGGTCACTCTGGAAAGCAGGGCGGATGTCTATGGCTTCCGCTCTCACCGACGGTGAAAGCCGGAGCGCCCTCGGGCGGACCGGCGAAGCTCTCAGGTTGAGATGACAGAGGGGGAGGCCGTCGGGGTACCCGCGCAGGGGTGCCCCTCGAAGGTCGCGTCAGACCAGGAGGCCTCCGCAATGACCGCCCATCGCATTCCGCTCTCCGATCTCGAACAGGGAATCCCCTTCGAGCAGCGCCACATCGGCCCCGATTCCGAAGCCCGGGCCAAGATGCTCGCCCAGGTCGGCTACGGGTCGCTCGACGAGCTGACCGCGACCGCCGTCCCGGACGTCATCAAGAACGCCGAGGCGCTGGAGCTGCCGGGCGCGCGCACCGAGGCCGAGGTGCTTGCCGAACTGCGCTCCCTCGCCGACCGCAACCAGGTCCTCGGTTCCATGATCGGCCTCGGCTACTACGGCACCTTCACACCGCCGGTGATCCTCCGGAACGTGATGGAGAACCCGGCCTGGTACACCGCGTACACGCCGTACCAGCCGGAGATCTCGCAGGGCCGGCTGGAGGCGCTGCTGAACTTCCAGACCGTCGTCGCCGAGCTGACCGGGCTGCCGACCTCCGGCGCCTCGCTGCTCGACGAGGGCACCGCGGCCGCGGAGGCCATGGCGCTGTCCCGGCGGATGGGCAAGAACAAGAAGGGCCTGTTCCTGGTCGACGCGGACGCGCTGCCGCAGACCATCGCCGTCATCGAGACCCGTGCCGAGCCGACCGGCGTCGAGGTCGTCGTCGCCGACCTGAGCGAAGGCATCCCCGCCGGGATCGCCGAGCGCGAGATCAACGGCGTGCTGATCCAGTACCCGGGCGCCTCCGGTGCCGTACGCGACATCAAGCCGCTCGTCGAGCAGGCGCACGAGCTGGGCGCGGTCGTCACCGTCGCCGCCGATCTGCTCGCGCTCACGCTGCTCACCTCGCCGGGTGAGCTGGGTGCCGACATCGCGGTCGGTACGACGCAGCGGTTCGGTGTGCCGATGGGCTTCGGCGGGCCGCACGCCGGTTACATGGCCGTGCGTGAGAAGTTCGCGCGCAGCCTGCCCGGCCGGCTCGTGGGCGTGTCCGTGGACGCCGACGGGCACAAGGCGTACCGGCTCGCCCTGCAGACGCGGGAGCAGCACATCCGCCGCGAGAAGGCGACCAGCAACATCTGTACGGCCCAGGTGCTGCTCGCCGTGATGGCCGGCATGTACGCCGTGTACCACGGGCCCGACGGACTGAGGACGATCGCGCGGCGTACGCACCGGTACGCCACGATCCTCGCCGAAGGGCTGAAGGCCGGCGGCGTCGAGGTCGTGCACGGCGCGTACTTCGACACGCTGACCGCGCGGGTGCCGGGCCGGGCCGCCGAGATCGTCGCCGCCGCGCGTGAGGGCGGGGTCAACCTGCACCTCGTCGACGCGGACCTCGTGTCGATCTCCTGTGACGAGACCACCACGCGGGCCCAACTGGGCGCCGTCTGGACCGCGTTCGGCGTCGAGGGCGACATCGAGGCGTTGGACGCGGCGGCCGAGGACACACTGCCGGCCGCGCTCCTGCGTACCGACGACTACCTGACCCACCCGGTCTTCCACCAGTACCGTTCCGAGACCGCGATGCTGCGCTACCTGCGCAGGCTCTCCGACCGCGACTACGCGCTCGACCGCGGCATGATCCCGCTGGGCTCCTGCACCATGAAGCTCAACGCGACCACCGAGATGGAGCCGGTCACCTGGCCCGAGTTCGGGCAGCTGCACCCCTTCGCGCCCGCCGAGCAGGCGCAGGGCTACCTCACGCTCATCCGGGAACTGGAGGAGCGGCTCGCCGAGGTCACCGGCTACGACAAGGTGTCGCTCCAGCCGAACGCCGGCTCCCAGGGCGAGCTGGCCGGGCTGCTCGCCGTACGTGGGTACCACCGCGCCAATGGCGACGAGCAGCGCACGGTCTGCCTGATCCCGTCCTCCGCGCACGGCACGAACGCGGCGAGCGCCGTGATGGCCGGCATGAAGGTCGTCGTGGTGAAGACGGCCGACGACGGTGAGATCGACGTCGAGGACCTGCGCGCCAAGATCGAGCAGTACCGCGACGAGCTGTCGGTGCTGATGATCACGTACCCCTCGACGCACGGTGTGTTCGAGGAGCACGTCGCCGACATCTGCGCCCAGGTGCACGAGGCGGGCGGCCAGGTGTACGTCGACGGAGCCAACCTCAACGCGCTGGTCGGGCTCGCCAAGCCGGGCCACTTCGGCGGTGACGTCTCGCACCTCAACCTGCACAAGACGTTCTGCATCCCGCACGGCGGGGGCGGTCCGGGCGTCGGGCCGGTCGGTGTGCGCGCCCACCTGGCGCCGTATCTGCCGAACCACCCGCTCCAGCCCGAGGCCGGCCCCGCGACGGGCGTCGGCCCGATCTCGGCCGCGCCCTGGGGCTCCGCGGGCATCCTGCCCATCTCCTGGTCGTACGTCCGGCTGATGGGCGGCGAGGGCCTCAAGCGCGCCACGCAGGTGGCGGTGCTGTCCGCCAACTACATCGCCAAGCGGCTGGAGCCGCACTACCCGGTGCTCTACACCGGTCCTGGCGGGCTCGTCGCGCACGAGTGCATCATCGATCTGCGTCCGCTGACCAAGGCGACCGGCGTGAGTGTCGACGACATCGCCAAGCGGCTGATCGACTACGGCTTCCACGCGCCGACGATGTCGTTCCCGGTGGCGGGGACGCTGATGATCGAGCCGACCGAGTCCGAGGACCTGGGCGAGCTCGACCGGTTCTGCGAGGCCATGATCGCCATTCGTGCGGAGGTCGAGAAGGTCGGCTCGGGCGAGTGGCCGGCGGAGGACAACCCGCTGCGGAACGCGCCGCACACCGCGGCCGCGCTCGGCGGAGAGTGGGAGCACGCCTACAGCCGTGAGGAGGCCGTCTTCCCGGCGGGTGTCTCGGCCGCGGACAAGTACTGGCCGCCGGTGCGCCGTATCGACCAGGCCTTCGGCGACCGCAACCTGGTCTGCTCCTGCCCGCCGCTGGACGCTTACGACGACTGATGCGCGCGATCGCCCGGTGTCCGCGTGCTCGCGGTGCACCGGGCGGCCCTGGATTCTGACCGCTCTCGCAGAGAGTGGTGACGGGGAGTAGCCGCCCGTGGATACGCGTCGGGGCCGGTTCGGGAGGTGTCTCCCGGCCGGCCCCTCTTGTGTCTGGGCGGGTGTGCGGCTCAGGCGGCCGTCATCACCTGGTCGGTGCCCAGTGGGCGGTGCGGGGCGATGATCCGGCCGTCCGGCAGCAGCTCACCGGTGTCCTCGAAGAGCAGAACGCCGTTGCAGAGCAGGCTCCATCCCTGCTCCGGGTGGTGCGCCATGAGACGGGCGGACTCCCGGTCGGCGGATGCGGCTGTCGGACAGAGTGGCTGGTGCTGGCACATGGTGGAGGGGATCTTTCGCTCTGTTGTGAGGTCTGAGATGGCTGTTGTGTCTGTCTTGCGGCTCGAAGCGTTGTTCATGGCCGCCCCCCGTTTTTGACAAGTCGGATTTTGACAAGTCGGTCTGAGACCCAGTGTTGCCCTACGGGCGTCAATCCGCAGGGATTTCGCAGCACCGCTTCTCACAGGTTGATGACGCATCACCCGGCCGGACGGTTCATCCCAACTGCACTGTCACTTTGGGTGGTTCGGAGTGACCGGATAGGGCTAGTCCGGACGGGGAGTGGGCTTTTTCCGGCTCTTACGAGCGTATTGACGCCCGTAAGAGCGACGTACCCCGCCACCGGGAATTCGGCGACGGGGTACGCGGAGTCGTGCGGGTGCGCTCGGTCAGGCGGGTGAGCCGAGCAGGGGTGCGGGAGTCACCCGGGTGGTCAGGACCGGAAGCAGTTCCGCGACCCGGTGCGGGCGGTGTGCCGCGATGCCGGGCGGCGCCGGAGCCAGCGGGACGAGCAGGTCGGTGGCGGCCGGGTGGCCCGTCGCGCCGTCGGCCGTGGAGTCGCCGTGCAGCCAGAGGGTGAGCATGTATAGCTCGGGCACGGACAGCAGCCGGGCCTGGTAGGGCTGTTTCATGGTCTCCGCCTGGCGCAGGGCGCGCTCCGTGGCGGTGATGTACGGGCCTTCGAAGAAGTGGGAGAAAGCCCAGCCGTCGGGGGTCAGCATCGTCTCGGCGGCGGCCACCGCGCGATCGCCGCAGCGGATGAGGAAGCGCCATCCGGCGAGCCGGGTGGCAGAGGCGCCCGCGGGGGTGATCCGGTCCAGGACGTGTACGGGTAGCGGGAGTTCGGGAGTGACGGGTCCCTGGGCGTTGCGCAGGGACGGGGTACGAGCCTCGCGGACCGCGGTGGGGGAACCGAGTGCCGTGAGAACGGTGCGCAGGGCGGGCGCGGGAGCCGGGGGGACATGCAGCGGCATGGTGGGTCGCCTCTCTCATTCGACAGGCACGGTGAAGCGAGGGGTGGGGCGGGCGGACGGCGCTGTCAGCTCTCGGGGTCAGAGGGGCGGGGGCTCCGTACCCGGACGGATGACGGCGCTTTGTCGACAGGGCCCAGAACCGCGAGTGCCAACTCTCTGCCTCGTTCGCAGAGTTTATACGACACGTGTTCACGCGGTGTTTCGGCTAGCTGTTTCGGGCATCACGGGCAAGGGGGCATTCGGTCGGTGATAAGGGGGGTTCGTCCCGGTACTACATGGGTACCCGACCGGTGACCTCGTAATACGTCGCCGAAGCGGTCGGCCGATTCTCGTCGGCGATTATCACGAGATCATTGCGCCGTGAAACTGCGTGCTGCTCCATGCCCGGCGAATGTGCCGCATGGCAGTTGCATTCAGCGTAGCGGGCGCCGGGTCGACGCGGGGCGTTATGGATCGCGTTGCCTGGGCATCATCACCCGTGACCCGGGGACACCAGCGGCCGGATCGTCGGCCTGCCCATCCGAGGAGGGACACGTCGATGGGGGAGAAGGTCGTGGCGGGGTCGTTCGACCTGTCCGATCGCCAGCGCTACCGCGGCAAGCTCCGGCAGTGCCTGGCGGGGCTGGCGCGACTGTTGGAGGAGAAGCGGTTCGATCGCCCCAAGAACCTCATGGGTCTGGAGATCGAGCTGAATCTCGCAGGTGCGGACGGCCTGCCAAAAATGATGAATGAGCAAGTACTCGAAAGGATTGCGAGCCGCGATTTCCAAACAGAACTCGCCATGTTCAATCTGGAAGTCAACATTGCCCCACATCGATTGGGCGGCCGGGTATTCGACCGGCTCGCCGAGGAGCTGCGCACCTCACTCGCCTACGCGCACCGCAAGGCGAACGAGGTCGACGCCGGAATCGTGATGATCGGCATCCTGCCGACGCTCGGCCGCGACGACCTGATCTCCTCGAATCTCTCCGGCGGCGACCGCTACACCCTGCTCAACGAGCAGATCGTGGCCGCGCGCGGCGAGGACTTCGTGCTGGACATCGACGGCATCGACCGGCTCGTGTGCACCTCGAAGTCGATCGTGCCCGAAGCGGCCTGTACGTCCGTGCAGTTGCATCTCCAGGTCACGCCGGGCCGCTTCGCCGACGTGTGGAACGCGGCGCAGGCGGTGGCCGCCGCGCAGGTCGCCATCGGCGCCAACTCGCCGTTCCTGTTCGGTCATGAGCTGTGGCGTGAGTCGCGGCCCCCGCTGTTCCAGCAGTCCACCGACACCAGGCCGCCGGAGCTGCAGGCCCAGGGCGTGCGGCCGCGCACGTGGTTCGGCGAACGGTGGATCTCCTCCGCGTACGACCTGTTCGAGGAGAACCTGCGCTACTTCCCGGCGCTGCTGCCGATCTGCGACGACGAGGATCCGCTGCGGGTCCTCGACGACGGAGGCATACCGAAGCTCGCCGAACTCGTCCTGCACAACGGCACCGTGTACCGCTGGAACCGGCCCGTCTACGGCATCGCCGACGGCGTCCCGCATCTGCGCGTCGAGAACCGTGTGCTGCCGGCCGGGCCCACCGTCAGTGACGTGATCGCCAACGCGGCCTTCTACTACGGTGTCGTACGCGCGCTCGCCGAGGAACCGCGGCCCGTGTGGACGCGGCTGCCGTTCGAGTCGGCGGCCGCCAACTTCGACGCCGCGTGCCGGGACGGCATCGACGCCCGCCTGGAGTGGCCGCGGCGCGGGCGGTACGGCGGGACCACGCAGGTCGATGCCGTGCACCTCGTACGCGACGAACTGCTGCCGCTCGCCGAGGCGGGCCTCGACGCGTGGGGTGTCGAACCCGCGGACCGGGACTTCTACCTCGGCATCATCGAGGAGCGGTGCAGGCGCCGGGTCAACGGTGCGAGCTGGCAGGCCGCCACCTTCCACCGGGCGCTGGAGGCGGGGCTGGACCGGGACGCCGCGCTGGCCGCGACGACGCGGCGGTACAGCGAGCTGATGCACGTCGGGGAGCCGGTGCACACCTGGCCGGTGGGGCTGCCGGAGCCGGTGCCGCTGGGGTGAGACCGGGCGCGTCGACAGGCCACAGGGTCTGTCCGGCGGATCGGGCCGGAGGAAAGCGGCGGTACCTGTCAGCCCCCGCGTCTACGGCCTGCTCCGCCGGGCAGGACCTAGCTCTGGTTGCCGGCCTCCATGATCGCTTTGAGGATCACCGAGTGGATCTGGGCGGGGCTGTCGACCTGGTGGCCCGAGCCGCCGGTCGCCCCGGCGATCCGCTCGGCCTCCTGCCGGTGGGCCTCCGGTCCCACGGCGATCATGATCAGCGGCACCGGGTGTCGCGGGTCGGCCAGTTTCCGCAGTTGGGTGAGCAGGGTGGAGCGGGAGATGCTTCCCGGGTCCTCGTTGACGCCGTCGGTCAGGATGACCAGTGCGTTGAACTTCCCCTTCACATATGAGGCGGTGGCCGCCTTGTACGCGGCGAGCGTCGTGTCGTACAGACCGGTGGCACCGCCCCGCACCGGCTCCAGCGCGCTGAACGCCGCCGACAGTCTGTCCCGCTGCGTGTCGCGGCCCCCGCGGTCTCCGAGCCGCCCGGTCGGTACGAGCACGCGGTAGTCCTTGTCCCCGTCGAGCTTCGCGGAGAAGTTCCACAGCCCGATCTCGTCATCCGGCGTGAACGTGGTGAGGGTCTGGAGCAGCGACGCCTTGGTGACGTCCATTCGCGACCGGCTGCTGCCCGGCACGGCCTCGGACATCGAGGCCGAGATGTCCACGACGGTGGTGATCCGGGCGCTCTGCACCGTGATCGTCCACGTGCCGAGCGACTCCTGGAGCGTCTTCTCGGAGGCCGGTTCGGGTGCGGGCTCCTCGTACGGCTGCGGGGAGCGGCCGCCCGCCGCCGTCACGACCGTGGCGGAGACGTCCTCGTCGTCGATGCGGAAGCCGTGCTTCTGAAGGATCCTGGTGCCCTTCGGCTGCTCCAGCAGCGTCATGAACCGGAGGGCGGCGCGGCTCTCGTCGGTGGACAGTCGCGGCTGGTCGACGAGTGTGAACGGGTAGTCGAGCCGCGGTGATCCGTCCTTGGGGTAGAAGAGGTCGAGCTTCAGGTCGCTGTCGGCCGAGGTGTTGTGCGTGAACGCCGCCTGCTCGGAGAGGATCAGCGCCTGGTTGCGCTTCGGGTCGCCCTGCTCGGTGCCCGAGGAGTCGCGCGGCAGCGTCTCCAGGACCTGGCTGTCGCTGTCGGCTGTGCGCTGGGAGAGCGCCTTCGCCATGGCCGCCGTCCGGGTGTCGCCTTCCTTCACCTTGGCGGTGGCGCCGGTCAGCCGGGTGAGGGCGAGCAGCCCGGTCGCGCTGCGCGAGGGGTCGGCCGTGCCGAGTTTCGGCCGGTCCTCCCGCAGGGTCGCGCCGGCCAGTTCGGTCCAGGTGTACGTCTTGTCCGGCCACCCCAGGGACTTCGCCGCCGTCGGAACCACGGCCATCCCGACGGGGGACGAGGCGATGTTGCCGGCCTGGGTGACCTGGGTCGCCCTGGCATCGGCGGTGACGCGCCGCACCCACAGGTCCGCGTCCGGTACCCACGCCTGGATGTCGGACTTCCGGCCCGACAGCAGCGATTCGGTGACCTGGTAGGCATCGCGTGCGGTCACGTGTATGTCCAGGCAGTGGCCGTCGGAGGTGATGTTCTTCCTACGGGCCTCGTCGGCCGCCGCACGGAGGGCGGGGGCCACGTCCGGGGAGGCGGCGATCTTGAGGCGTACGGCGTGGTCCTGGCAGGAGGAGCCGAAGGACAGCAGTCCGCCGCGGACCGCCGCCGCGGTGCCGGCCGCGACGGTGAGTACGAGAGCCGTCGCGATGGCCACGGTGCGGCGACGCGCCCGCGTACGGGGGTCGACGCCGCCCGCCCCGTAGCCGTCGGGCAAGCTGTGACGTCCCATGACGGTGGCCCTCCCTGTTGAGCCGTGAGCCGTGAGGCGGACGTATGGCAGAACGCGAGGGGGAGGTACGCCCGTACGGCGTCCGTCCCCCAGCGGCCTGTCGCGCACGATCTTCGCAAGTTCTTTCGAGACCCTAGCGGGGCGAAGATGGGGACGAGGCGGGATTACTCAACTGGAGGCGGGAGTGCAGGTGGAGGCGGGGTCGATGGCCGATTCTTTTCCGAAGGAGCGGCTGACACGACGGATTCTCCGGGACGAGACGCTGCTCGTCCTGGGGCTCTCACTCGGTGCGAGCGGGGTGTCCGCGCTGATCAGCTTTGTCGGCTCGGTCACCAAACCCGGGGGTCTCAAGGACCAGGCGGCCACCCTCAATGCCTCGGCCGCGCCCGGTCGTCCCTGGCTCGATCTGGCGTGGCAGCTGTTCGGTATCGCGTCCGCGCTGGTGCCGGTCGCGCTCGTGGCGCATTTTCTGCTGCGTGAGGGGGAGGGGCTGAGGACGCTCGGCTTCGACCGCACGCGGCCGTGGCCGGACCTCGGGCGCGGCGCGGCGATCGCGGCGGTGATCGGCAGTACGGGGATCGCCTTCTACCTGGCGGCCCGAGGGCTGGGCTTCAACCTCACCGTGGTGCCCGAGGCGTTGCCCGACGTGTGGTGGAAGTACCCCGTACTGATCCTTTCGGCGGTGCAGAACGCCGTCCTGGAGGAGGTCATCGTCGTCGGCTATCTGCTGCGGCGCCTGGGCCAGTTGGGGTGGACGCCGGGCACGGCGCTGGTGGCCAGCTCCGTGCTGCGTGGCTCGTACCACCTCTATCAGGGCATCGGCGGGTTCATCGGCAACATGGTGATGGGCGTGGCCTTCGTCTACCTGTACCGGCGCTGGGGACGGGTGGGCCCCCTGGTGGTGGCCCACTCGCTGCTCGACATCGGGGCGTTCGTGGGGTACGCGCTGCTGGCGGGGAAGGTGGGCTGGCTGCCTACGGCGTGAGCAGCTCGCCGTCGATGACGGTGACCGCGCGGCCGGTAAGCAGCGTGCGGTCGTCGCGGAGTTCCGTACGGACGTGGCCGGAGCGGGGCGAGGCCTGGAGGCCGGTGAGGTCGGGGCGGCCGAGGCGCTGCGACCAGAAGGGCGCGAGGGCCGTGTGGGCGCTGCCGGTGACCGGGTCCTCGTCGATGCCGACGTTCGGGAAGAAGCAGCGGGACACGAAGTCGTGGCCCTGGGCGGGGTCTTCGGCCCGGGCGGTGGCGATGATGCCGCGCTCGGAGTAGCGGGCGAGGGCCCTGAGGTCGGGGGCGAGGCCCCGGACCGTCTTCTCGTCGGCCAGTTCGATCAGCAGGTCGCCGACGTTCGGGCCGGTGTCGCAGGCCGTGAGCGGCTCGGCGCCGAGGGCCTCGGCGACGCCCTCGGGGATCTCGACCGGGGTGAGCGGGGCGGTCGGGAAGTCCAGTGTGATCGAGCCGTCCTCGCGGGGCGTCGCGATGAGGACGCCGCTGCGGGTGGCGAACCGTACCGGGCCCTCGTGGGTACCCGAGGTGTGCAGCACGTGCGCGGTGGCCAGGGTCGCGTGACCGCACATCGCGACCTCGGTGGCGGGCGTGAACCAGCGCAGCGCCCAGTCCGCCTCGCCGCCCTCGCCCCTGGGCAGGCGATGGGCGAACGCCGTCTCGGCGTGATTGACCTCGCGGGCCACGTCCTGGAGCCAGGCGTCGTCCGGGAAGGCGTCGAGGAGGAGGACCCCGGCCGGGTTGCCGGCGAAGGGGCGGTCGGTGAAGGCGTCGACGATTCGAATCCGCATGCCCTGACGCTAGACGGTGGTGGAGGCCGGGGGACAAGGCCAATCGGGGTGAGCTGGACCGGAACAGGAGTCTCTCCCGGCCTCAGAAGCCTTTCCCGTGACACCGCCGGCGACCGCGGGCGGCTCCTGGGGCTCGGCGGCACGTCGACGGCACTCCTGCCGGTTCGCCGGACACGATCCAAGGCGCCGAGACGCGGGGGCACGCGGCTTCGGTGAACTTCGTACGGTGTGCGCGCACTCCGGCGGGCGGTAGTTCGGACGTGGCCCGAGCCAGGGCGGTGTGTGCCTCCGCGAGGGCTGACAGGCGGTCGTCGCCGTCCCGCTACCGGCCCGGAAAGAAGAGCCTTGTCATGCGAGCTGTTCCGATATATCGTTGAGGCATCGCGACCGATCAACGATGGAATGGAGTGATGGCGATGCGTTCCCGTGGAGAAGACTTCGGATACGAACACGGACATGGACACCACGGCGGCCCCGGCCCTCGGGGTCGGGGCGGCTTCGAGGGGCGGCGCGGGGCCTTCGGGCCCTTCGGGCCGGGGGGTCCCGGTGGGCCCGGCTTCGGCGGACCGGGCTTCGGGCCGGGCCCCTGGGGCGGGCGCGGCCGGGGCGGACCGCGGGGCAGGGCGCGGCGCGGCGACGTACGCGCGTCGATCCTGGCCCTGCTCAAGGACCGTCCCATGCACGGCTACGAGATGATCCAGGAGATCGCCGAGCGCAGCGGCGGGGCATGGAAGCCCAGCCCGGGTTCGGTCTACCCCACCCTTCAGCTGCTGGAGGACGAGGGGCTGATCGCCAACGAGTCCGAGGGCGGCAAGAAGCTGTTCTCGCTCACCGAGTCGGGTCGCGCGGCAGCCGCCGAGGGTCCCGAGGCGCCTTGGGAAGAGGCCTCGCGCGGGGTCGACTGGGAGGCGCTGAGCGAGATCCGGCAGGCCGGCTTCGGTCTCATGGAGGCGTTCGGCCAGGTCTGGAAGACCGGCAGCAAGGAGCAGCGCGACAAGGCGCTGACGGTCATCAACGAAGCCCGCAAGAAGCTGTATCTGATCCTCGCCGACGAGGGCTGACGGCATGCTGTGGTTCGCGCCGGCGCCTCGCGGAAGCTTTTCCGCGGGGCGCCTGTCCGTCTACGGCTGCTGGTGTCAGGCCACCAGTGCGCTCAGCTTGCGCAGCGACTCGTTGAGGGCGGCCGTCGCCGAGTCCTTCAGCTTGCCCGCCATGATGGACACGGCGGCACCGGTGAACTCGCCGTCGATGCGCAACGTCGTCGCGTCCCCGTCCGGGGTGAGCGTGTAGCGCGTGGCGACGTTCACCGCCATCGGGCCCTTGCCGCTGATGGCGAGGACGCGGACGGGCTCCAGTTGGTCGATGGTCCAGTCGACCTCGGCCGGGAAGCCCATGAGCTTCATGTTCTCCGCGAAGGTCCCGCCCACCTCCAGGGTCTCGGGGCCGCCCTTCGGGAAACCGGTGTGGGTCGCGTTCCACTCGCCGTACGCGGACCAGTCGGTGAGCTGGGCCCAGACCTTCTCGGCGGGCGCCTCGATGCGCGCTTCCGCGCTGACTTCGGCCATGCGACCACCCCTTCGTGTCGGGTGCTGCGCCCGGCGCAGCCACGGTGTCGCGGAACGTAGCCGCAGCGCCTGCAACATTCAATACTGATGAACCGTCAGAAAATGTGGAGAGAGGGCGCTCTGGCGCTCCCGGCCGACCCGCCGCGGCACCGCCGTGCCGTGTCGCTCACCGCCGGAGCGCCGGGGGTGCCTGCGGCGTGAGGCAAGGCGGCGCGCATCCCATCGGGGAAACGGCGCGATGTCATTCGTAAGGAGGAGGGGCCGTGTACGCCTCCCCAACCTGCGCCGGACGCGGGAATGGTTCCCGGCGGGGATGACCTCCGTGGACGAGGCTGATGAGGTGGGGGATGTGCCATCCCGTACTCCCCGACAGCCGGCCGCCGAATCCGGCTCGCGCCGCGCCGAACTCGACGCCGGGCTCACCGCAGAGCTGGCCTCGGCGGTGGCCGGTGCGCGCAGACGGGCGGTGCGGGACGGGGACCGGCAGGTCGACACGGCCCATCTGCTGCACACGCTCCTCGAGACGGACCCCCAGGTGCATGCCGTCTTCGACGGCGGCCCGCAGGTCGCCCGGCTGCTCGGCTATCTCGTGCAGCGCAGCATCGGCTACGGGCTGCGCTGGCGGAGCCGCGTCGAGGACTCCGCCGCCGGGCCGACCGTGGGGGAGCCGGAGGGCTGGTCGCCGGTGGCGGCCGGCGCCATGGGGGCCGCCCATGAGCGGGCGGCGCGCCGCGGCGAGGACCGGGCGCGCGGTGTGGATCTGCTGGCCGCGATCGCCGCGGACCCCGAGTCCCGGGCCGTGGAGGTGCTCGGGCGGGCGGGAGTCGACGTCCGTGTGCTGCTGACGCGCATCGAGGCGTGGCTCGAGTTCGAGGACCTGGTCGGGGGTGGCGAGGTCGCGCCCTGAGACCCGTCCCGGCGCCTTTGGCCGAGCCCGGCCGGGGTCCCTCGGCCCTGTCGTCACGTCCAGTCGCTGAGACAGGTGTCATTTGGGGTGACGCTCATGTCATCGCCTGGCATCATGTGCCGGTGCGTACGTCTCAGGCCAGTCAGGGCAATCGTGGAAAAGGCGTCGGCCTGGGGCTTGCCCTGGCGTCGGCGGTCGCCTTCGGTGGATCAGGTGTCGCGGCCAAGCCGCTGATCGAGGCAGGGCTCGACCCGCTTCACGTGGTGTGGCTGCGCGTCTCGGGCGCCGCCCTGGTGATGCTGCCGCTCGCCGTACGCCACCGCGCCCTGCTGCGCCGGCGGCCCGCGCTGCTCATCGGGTTCGGGCTGCTCGCCGTGGCCGGTGTCCAGGCCTGCTACTTCGCCGCGATCTCGCGGATCCCCGTCGGGGTCGCCCTGCTCGTCGAATATCTCGCCCCCGCGCTGGTCCTGGGCTGGGTCAGGTTCGTCCAGCGGCGGCCGGTGACACGTGCCGCGGCTCTCGGAGTCGTCCTCGCGGTCGGCGGCCTCGCCTGCGTCGTCGAGGTGTGGTCGGGGCTCGGCTTCGACGCCCTCGGGCTGCTGCTCGCGCTCGCCGCCGCCTGCTGCCAGGTCGGCTACTTCGTTCTGTCCGACCAGGGCAGCGAGACGGGGGAGGACGCCCCCGACCCGCTGGGCGTCATCGCGTTCGGCCTGCTCATAGGCGCCCTCGTGCTCACCGTCGTGGCGCGGCCCTGGACCATGGACTGGTCGGTGCTCGGGGGCCGCGCGGACATGAACGGGGACTCGGTCCCCGCCGCACTGCTCCTCGGCTGGATCGTGCTGATCGCAACCGTTGTCGCGTACGTGACCGGAGTGCTCTCCGTGCGCCGGCTCTCCCCGCAGGTCGCGGGCGTGGTGGCTTGTCTCGAAGCGGTCATCGCGACCGTGCTCGCCTGGGTGCTGCTCGGCGAGCACCTGTCGGCGCCGCAGATCATCGGCGGCGCGGTGGTGCTGGTGGGCGCGTTCATCGCGCAGTCGTCGGCGCCCGCGAAACCGTCGGACGGGCCCGTCACCGGTGGGGGCGGGGCCGAAAGGCAGTTGTCGGCCCGTGGCACCGCCGCATAGGGTGACGATCATGCCTTTGACGCTCGTTCTTCCGCCTCCGGCCGCCTGAGGCGGGCCTTCCCGAACGCCCGGCGCATGACCGGGCCGAGCGGTGCTGCCCGCAGAAGAAGTCCGAGGACCTTTCCGTGAGCCGGTGACCCGCGCGCGTATCTCCGTGACGCGTGCACACCGGCGGCGACGTGGTCCCTTCCTGAACTTCTGCTGACCTGCGGAGAGAACACGTGTCGAATGCTGTTTCCGGCCTGCCCATCGGGCGAGGCCTGCTCTATCTGACCGTCGCCGGTGCCGCCTGGGGCACCGCGGGCGCGGCCGCGTCGCTCGTCTACCGCGCCGGCGACATGGGGCCGGTCGCCCTGTCGTTCTGGCGCTGCGCCGGCGGGCTCGTCCTGCTGCTCGGTGCCCGGCTGCTGCGCTCGCGGGGCCGGCGGGCCGCGCTCCGGCCGCTGGGCCGGTGCGAGCCGACCGAGCCGCGTGAGTCACCGGCGCGCAAGGCGCTGCGGATCGGCGCCACGGGCCTCGGGCTCGCCGTCTTCCAGACCGCGTACTTCGCCGCCGTCGAGGCGACCGGCCTGGCGGTGGCCACCGTCGTCACGCTGGGCGCCGGGCCCGTGATCATCGCGCTCGGGGCGCGGTTGACCCTGGGGGAGCGGCTCGGGCGGGGCGGGATCACCGCCGTCGCCGGAGCGCTCGCCGGGCTGGCCGTCCTGGTGCTCGGCAGTGGGGGCGCGACGGTGCGTCCCTGGGGCGTGCTGCTCGCGGTCGTCTCCGCGGCCGGGTACTCCGCGATGACCCTGCTCACCCGGTGGTGGGGGCGCGACGGCAGGGCCGACGCGTCCGCCACGACGGTGGGGGCGTTCGCGGTGACCACGCTCTGTCTGTTGCCGGCGGCCCTGGCCGAAGGGCTGCTGCCGTACACGGCTGAACCGGTCCACGTCCTGGGCCTGCTGGTGTACATCGCCGCCGTCCCCACGGCCCTCGCGTACGCCCTGTACTTCGCGGGTGCGGCCGTGGTCCGGTCGGCCACCGTGTCGGTGATCATGCTCCTCGAGCCGGTGAGCGCGGCGGTCCTGGCCGTGGGCCTGCTCGGTGAGCGCCTGACGGCGGCAACGCTGGTGGGCACGCTGCTGATGCTCGGTTCCGTCGCGGGGCTTGCGGCGGCGGAGACACGGGCCGCGGCGGCGGGCGTTCCGCAGGGGGAGCCGACGCTCGTCTGATCCGGGGCATCGGGTGCGGGCAACTACGGGGGCCGGGGGCCGGTATCTCGGGTGCGGGGTGCGGGGTGCGGGGTGCGGGGTGCGGGGTGCGGGGTGCCGGGTGTCGGGTGCCGCGTGCGGGTAAGGCCGGGCCCGCACCCGGCCTTACCCGGCGGCGGGCTAGGCCGGGTCGTCCTCGACGTCCTCGACGTCCACGTGGTCCACGACGTCCGCCCGACGTGCGCGGTGCAGGACGGCCGCATGGAAGCGCGCCCGGCGGAGCCCGCCGGGCGCCCGGTCGTCGACGGCCCTCAGCAGCACGTCCGGGGACGCTCGGACGGCGGCCCGCAGCGGGTCCGGGCGGATCGGCGGGGCGAGTGCCTCGCCGACCCGCCCGGCGTCGTACGCGCCATCACAGAGCCGCGAGATAGTCGGGCAGTTCGATCCCGGGTGCCAGGTCGGCGGCCGGGACCGGGGCGCCGTAGCCCCGGGTCAGCGGCAGGACGCCGGTCCAGTGGGGGAGCGTCAGGTCCTCGGGCTCGTCGTTGGGGCCGCCGGTGCGGAGCTTGGCGGAGACCTCGTCCAGGTCGAGGCTGATCACGGCGGTCGCGGCCAGTTCCTTGGCGTTGGCCGGCCGGGAGTCGTACGAGCGGCCGGGTACGACGTGGTCGACCAGGGCGTCCAGGGCCTCCCGCTTCTCATCGGGGTCGGTCACCTGGTGGGCGATGCCGTGCACCACCACCGAACGGTAGTTGAGCGAGTGGTGGAAGGCGGACCGGGCCAGCACCAGACCGTCGACGTGGGTGACGGTCAGGCACACCGGGAGTCCCGGATCGGCCTGACCGGTCATCCGCAAGGGGCGTGAGCCGGTCGAACCGTGGACGTAGAGGCGCCTGCCGACCCGCCCGTACAGCGTGGGCAGTACCACCGGGGCGCCGTCGCGGACGAAGCCGAGGTGGCAGACGTATCCCTCGTCGAGGATCGCGTGCACCAGCTCGTGGTCGTACGCGGCACGCTCACGGGAACGGGTGGGGACGGTGCGGTCGGTCGGGGTGTAGGCAGCGGGCTGCGTCGTCCCTGGCTGGGTGCTCGTCTCCGGCATTGCGCTCTCCATTGTATTAGTGCATAATCTGCTTTGTGCTAGGAGAGTATCGGATCGAAGGGCGTCGTGCGGCGGAGATTGCCGCCAGTGTCGAGCGCGCGGTGGGCTCGGGGGAGCTGGAGCCGGGTCAACTGCTCCCGCCGATGCGGGAGTTGGCGCTCGACCTCGGGGTGAATCCCAATACCGTCGCGGCCGCCTACCGGACCCTGCGCGAGCGCGGAGTCATCGAGACCTCCGGCCGCCGGGGCAGTCGTGTGCGCCCCAAGCCGGCCACGACGGGACGCGAGGACATCCGGGTCGAGGTGCCGGCCGGCGTACGGGACGTCGCCGACGGCAACCCGGACCCGGCACTGCTTCCGGGCCTCGCCGAGGCGTTCGCGGGGGCCGCCGGGGAGGCGGACCGGGCGCCGGTGATGTACGGAGAGGACGCCGTCGAACCGGAGCTGGCACGGCTGGCGCGCGCGGCCCTGGACGCCGACGGTGTGCCGGACGGGCCCCTCGTCGTCACCTCCGGGTCGCTCGACGCCATCGAGCGTGTCCTGGCGGCCCATCTGAAGCCGGGGGACGCGGTCGCCGTCGAGGACCCCGGCTGGGGCAGCCTGCTCGACCTCGTGCCGGCGCTCGGGCTGCGCACCGTCCCGGTTCGGGTCGACGGCGAAGGACCGCTCCCCGACGACGTGCGAAGCGCCCTGGAGGCCGGCGCGCGCGCCCTCGTCGTCACCGACCGGGCGCAGAACCCCACGGGCGGCGCGGTGAGCGCCCCACGCGCGCGTGCCCTGCGCGCGGTGCTCGCCCAGCACCCCCAGACGCTGCTCATCGAGGACGACCACGGCCACGCGATCGTCGACCTGCCCCTGCATCCCCTGAGCGGTACGACCCGGCACTGGGCCTTCGTCCGCTCCGTGGCCAAGGCCTACGGGCCCGACCTGCGGCTCGCCGTCCTCGCCGGGGACCCGGTCACGGTCGACCGCGTGCACGGGCGGCAGCGGCTCGGCCCCGGGTGGGTGAGCCGGCTGGTGCAGCGGGCCGTCGTGCGGCTGTGGGTGAGCGACGCGGTGGACGTACCGGCCGTGTCGGCGGCGTACGGGCGGCGCCGGGACGCGCTCATCGGCGCCCTTGCGGAGCGGGGCGTGGAGGCGTCCGGGCGCAGCGGGCTGAACGTGTGGGTGCCCGTCCCGGACGAGACCGGGGCGGTGGCGCGGCTGCTGCACGCCGGGTGGGCCGTCGCGCCCGGGTCCCGTTTCCGGATGAGCGCGCCGCCGGGCATCCGGATCACCGTCTCCACCCTCACCCCCGACGACGTCGGGCCGTTGGCGGACGCCGTCGCCTCCGCCGTCCGCCCCGCGCCCGCGCGCCGGTACGTGTGAGTCAGCGCCGCGCCCTGGCCTGAGTGAGCGCCGCACCCGCCAGAACGATCGCCGCGCCGACCGGGGTCGACCAGGTGAGCGACTCGCCGAGGATGGCGACGCCCGCCGCGGTGGCGATGACCGGGATGAAGTACGTGACCATCTGGGCCGTGGTCGGACCGACCTCGGCGACCAGGCCGTACTGGAGGAGGACGGCGAGCCCGGTGCCGAGGGCGCCCAGGGCGGCTATGGCGAGCAGCGGGACGACCGGGAAGTGGCTCGGCAGGGTGGTGAACAGCGGGGTGACGAAGGCGAGTTGCGCGGTGGCCAGGAGCAACTGGGCGCCGGTCATCGACAGGTGCGAGTGGCTGGAGCCGGCCAGGGTGCGGCGGACGTAGATCCAGCCGATCGGGTAGCTGAGGGAAGCGAGCAGGGCCATGGCCGTGCCCGTCGCGTCCAGGCCGTGGAAGCCCTGCCAGGCGCCGAGCACCGTCAGCACGCCCAGGAAGCCGATGCCCAGACCGGCCACCCTGCGCCGGGTCGGCCGGTCCTCGGAGAGGGCGACCAGGGAGAGGGCCATGCCCCACAGAGGTGAGGTCGCGTTGCAGATACCCGCGAGCGTCGACGGAATCGTCAGCTCCGAGTAGGCGAAGAGCGAGAACGGCAGGGCGTTGAGGAAGAACGCCGCGACCGCCAGATGCCCCCAGGTGCGCGCGCCGCGCGGCAGACGCTCCCGCTTCACGGCCATCGCCACAGCGAGCACCGCGGTCCCGAACACCAGCCGCCCGAGCGTGACGTGGAACGGTGCGTACCCCGCCGTGCCGACCTTGATGAGCAGGAAGCTGAAGCCCCAGATCAGGGAGAGGACACCGAAGCGGATCCGCCAGTCGAGGGCGGTGCGGCGGCGGGGCGTGGACCCGGTCGGGGTGACGGGTCGAGAAGTGGCGACGGTGCTCATGGAGACAACGATGCGGCAGAACAATCTCGTAGCACAATCGAGATTTCTCATCCGATATCTCGTAGCATTGCTTACATGTTGAACCTGGAGCGCCTGCGCACGCTCGACGCCCTCGCCCGCCATGGCTCCGTCAGCGGTGCCGCCGAGGGGCTGCACGTCACGACATCGGCCGTGTCCCAGCAGATGTCGAAGCTGGAGCGCGAGGTCGGACAGCGACTCCTCGCGAGGAACGGACGCGGGGTGCGTCTCACCGACGCGGGGCGGCTGCTCGCCGACCATGCCGCGCGCATCCTGTCGCAGGTCGAGCTGGCCCAGTCCGACCTGGAGGCGCAGCGCGGTCAGGTGGTGGGGGAGCTGCGCCTGTCCGCGTTCCCGACGGCCGCGCGCGGGCTGTTCCCGACCGCACTCGCCGCCCTGCGCGCCGAGCACCCGGCGCTGCGCGTGCGCTCCAGCGAGCTGGAGCCCGAGGCCGGGGTCGCCGGAGTGGTGCGCGGTGATCTCGACCTCGCGGTGGTGCTCGACTGGTACAACAAGCCGATGCCGTTGCCCGACGGCCTGGTCAAGGCGGCGATCCTCGACGACCCCGCCGACGTCGCCCTGCCGGCGGACCACCGGCTGGCCGGCAGGGCGGAGGTGGACCTCGGCGAGTTCGCCGACGACGAGTGGATCACCTGGGGCGAGGGCGAGTTCTGTCATGAGTGGCTGATGTTCACGCTGCGCTCCAAGGGCGTGGAGCCGTGCGTCGGCCACCGCGCGGCGGAGACCCATACCCAGCTCGGGCTGGTCGCCGCGGGGCTGGGGGTGTGCATCGTGCCGCTGCTGGGGCGCCATCCGATGCCCGCCGGAGTCGTCACCGTGCCGGTGCGGCAGCGTGTGCGGCGGCATGTGTACGTCGTCTGGCGGGCGGACGCCGACCGCCGCCCGTCGATCCGGGCGGCGGTGGGGGCGCTGCGGGCGGCCGGCGAGGCCATCGGCTGAGCGCATGGGTTGCGGCGCGTGCGCCGGGCGGCCTCGCTTGCTTTGCCCGAGCCCGAGCCCGGCCAGGGCGACGGGACACGTCCCGGGCGCCGACGGAGCGAACGCGGCCGCGGCGACCGGGGCAACCTCCGCCCGCCGACCGCCCCCTACATCGGCCCCAGCTTGCGGAAGTCCCACGAGGCGATCGCCGTCGGTGTCAGCCGGGCCCAGGCGTGGCGGCCGTCGTGCGGCATCTCCTCCAGGCCGAAGTTCTTGCGCGCGAACAAGGTCTCCGGGGCGTCGAGTTCGGCACACAGTTCCCCGGTGCGGGGAACCTCGCCCACGAATTCCACCGTGCCGGACAGCTCCACGCCCCGCAGCTCCCCGTACTCCTCGCCGGTGTCGATCACCACGGCGATCCGCGGGTCCCGGCGCAGCTCCGTCCAGCGCTTGCTGCGCACCACCGAGTACAGCCACAGCGACGTGCTGTCCCAGACGAACCAGAGGGTGCTCACATGCGGGGCGCCGTCCTTCGCGACGGTGGCCACGCGGCAGGTGCGCTGGGTCGTGAGGAACTCGTCCAGCTCGCCGGGCGTCATCATGATCTTCCGACCCCTGCGCTGAGTGACGGCCATGAGGTCCCCTCTTCTTATGTGTCATCAGAGATTTTCTGACACTCCGTCAGAAAAGCATGCGCCGTCTTCCGTCCCCACGCAATGCTCGTTACTCTCGCCCGCTCCGGCTTCGACGACAAGGGGACACCGTGGCGTCGTACGAACAGCTCAGCGAACTCCTCGACCCCGCGACCACCGTGCTGCTCACCGTCGAGTGCCAGCAGGGCGTCGTCGGCCCGGACAGCGCGCTGCCCGAACTCGCCAAGGAGGCGCGCTCGTCGGGAGCGCTCGCCAACGTGGCCAGGCTGGTGGCGGCCGCGCACGAGAGCGGGCTCCAGGTGATCCACGCGATCGCCGAGCGGCGCCCGGACGGCCGGGGTGCCGGCCGTAACGCCCGTCTTTTCCGCGCCGCCGAGCGGCTGCCCGTGCAGCAGTTGTCGGGGACCACGGCGGTACGCGTCGCGGCCCCGATCGAGGTGGCGGAGCAGGACCTCGTCGTACGGCGACTGCACGGCCTGTCGCCGATCACGGGCACCGACGTCGACGCGCTGCTGCGCAATCTCGGCTGCCGCACACTGATCGTCACCGGAGTCTCCGCCAACGTGGCCATCCCGAACACCGTGTTCGACGCCGTCAACCGGGGCTACACGGCCGTCGTGCCCGCCGATGCCATCGCGGGAGTGCCCTCCGACTACACCCCCGTGATGATCCGCAACACCCTCGCCCTGGTCGCCACCATCGCGACCACGGACGAGGTGCTGGCCTGCGTCACGCGTCCGCGCAGGGCGGGGCGGCCCTGATCCCCGGCTCAGGGCGGTCACCGGTCCCGTCCTTGCTCCGGGCGGTCACCGGTCCCATCCTGGTTCCGGGCGGGCCCCGGTCACGCGAGCTTGATCGAGTCCCCGTCGACGGTGATCTTGGCCGCGGCCAGGGCCTGCGTCGCCGGCCCCTTCTTCACGCTGCCGTCGGTGGCGGAGAACTGGCTGTTGTGGCAGGGACAGGTGATGACGCCGTCGGCGATGCCCTTCACCGCACACCCCTGGTGGGTGCACTTGGACGAGAAGGCCTTGTACGTGCCCGCGGTCGGCTGGGTCACGACGACGCCCTGGTCCGCGAAGACCTTGCCGCCGCCCTCGGGAATGTCGGCGGTCTTGGCCAGCACGGTGCCGTCCGAGCCGGCCGCCGCGCTGTCGCCGCCGGCCGTACCGCCGCCGCTCGCACTGCTGTTGTCCTGCACATCGGAGGAGCCGGACGACTTGTCGTCCGAACCCCCGCAGGCGGTCAGCGCGACGGCGAGTCCCGCCGCGCCGACCGCCGCTACGACCGTGCGGCGAGCCGGTGCCGAGACGGGGTGAAGCGATTCGCTGGTCATGCTGACGTTCCCTTCCACGGATGTTTCGTAGATCCGCCCAGAGGTACGGTGCTCGGGTGTCGGCTGTTCAGACGGAGTCGGCATCGACCTGATCGGGATCAGGCGGACACAAGGGCCCACGGGCCGCGTCCACCGCCCGTCAACACCCCAGTAGCCTGGGGCGATGCTCAAGGAAGTCATCGCGACGCGCTACATCGCGCCGCTGCGTGAGGGCGGCTCGCTGCCGGGGCTCGTCGAGGCCGACGATCTCGGTACGTACGTCATGAAGTTCACCGGCGCCGGACAGGGCCGCAAGACGCTCGTCGCGGAGGTCGTCTGCGGCGGACTCGCGCGCCGGCTCGGTCTGCGGGTGCCCGGCCTGGTGACGATCGCCCTCGACCCGGTGCTGGGGCTCGGTGAGCCGGACCAGGAGGTGCAGGAGCTGCTCAAGTCGAGCGGTGGCCTGAACCTCGGAATGGACTTCCTCTCACGCGCGCTCGGCTTCGACTCCCTCGCCTTCGGGGTGAGCCGCGAGGAGGCCGGCCGGGTCGTCTGGTTCGACGCGCTGGTCAACAACGTGGACCGCTCCTGGCGCAACCCCAACCTGCTCGTGCGGCAGGGCGAACTGTGGCTCATCGACCACGGCGCCACGATGATCTGGCACCACAACTGGCCCGGCGCACAGGCCTCGGCCGCGAAGCCGTACGACGCCTCCGACCACGCCCTCGCACCCTTCGGGCCGGACGTCGCGGGCGCCGCCGCCGAGCTCGCGCCCCGGGTCACCGAGGAACTGCTGGCCGAGGTGACCGCCGAGATCCCCGACGAGTGGCTGACGGACGAGCCCGGCTTCGAGTCGCCGGACGAGCTCCGGCGGGCCTACGCGGAGCCGCTGCTCGCGCGCGCCGCCGTCATCCACGAGCGCATCAAGGGGGCACAGTGACCGAGCGGGACGTCTTCGAGTACGCGCTGCTGCGGGTCGTACCGCGAGCGGAGCGCGGTGAGTGCTTCAACGCGGGCGTTCTGGTGTACTGCCGCGCCAAGTCCTTCGTGGCCGCCCGGACGTATCTGGACGAGACCAAGTTGCTGGCCCTCGACCCGGAGGCGGACGTGGCGGGTGTACGGGCCGCGCTGCGGGCCGTGGAGGGGGTCTGCACGGGTGGAGAAGCCGCAGGTCAGGCCGCGCAGGACGACGCCGGACGGCGTTTTCGCTGGCTGATCGCTCCCCGCTCGACGGTGGTGCGGCCGGGTCCCGTGCACACGGGACTCACCACGGATCCGGAAGCCGAGGCGGAGCGGCTGCTCGGCCTGCTGGTGAGGTAATCGATCACACACGCGCGGTGTGCCGTTGACACCGAGTGCCAGGACTTCTAGCGTCACGTGTACTGAAGGTACTAAGCGGTCGCTCACCTGAGGGCGTACCGTGTGAGCCGCAGGCTTTTCAGGGCTTTTCAAAGGCGAGGAGAACCAGCAATGTCCACCACTGAGCAGCGCGTCGCGGTCGTCACCGGTGCCGCGCGCGGCATCGGCGCCGCCACTGCCGTACGACTGGCCGCCGAGGGCCGCGCCGTCGCGGTGATCGACCTCGACGAGGCCGCGTGCAAGGACACCGTGGAGAAGATCACCGCCGCCGGTGGCAAGGCCATCGCGGTCGGCTGTGACGTGTCCGACGAGGCCCAGGTCGAGGCCGCGGTCGCGCGGATCGCCGAGGAGCTCGGGGCGCCGACGATCCTGGTGAACAACGCGGGCGTGCTCCGCGACAACCTGCTGTTCAAGATGAGCGCGTCCGACTGGGACACGGTCATGAACGTGCATCTGCGCGGCGCCTTCCTGATGGCCAAGGCCTGTCAGAAGCACATGGTGGACGCGAAGTTCGGCCGGATCGTCAACCTGTCCTCCTCCTCCGCGCTGGGCAACCGCGGCCAGGCCAACTACTCCACCGCCAAGGCCGGTCTCCAGGGCCTCACCAAGACCCTCGCCATCGAGCTCGGCAAGTTCGGCGTCACCGCGAACGCCGTCGCGCCCGGCTTCATCGTCACCGACATGACCGCCGCCACCGCCGCCCGCGTCGGCATGGGCTTCGAGGAGTTCCAGGCCGCGGCCGCCACCCAGATCCCGGTGCAGCGTGTGGGCCAGCCGGCGGACATCGCCAACGCCATCGCCTTCTTCACGGGCGAGGAGGCCGGGTTCGTCTCCGGCCAGGTGATGTACGTCGCCGGCGGACCGCTCAACTAGGGCCGGGGGACACGGACATGACTGCACTTCCCGAACTTTCCGGCAAGGTCGCGCTCATCACGGGCGCGAGCCGCGGCATCGGCTACGGCGTCGCGGAGGCCCTGGTCGCCCGCGGTGACCGCGTCTGCATCACCGGCCGCAACGAGGACGCCCTCAAGGAGGCCGTCGAGGCGCTCGGTGCCGAGCGCGTCATCGGCGTCGCCGGCAAGGCCCACGACGAGGCCCACCAGGCCGCCGCCGTCGAGCGCACCATGGAGGCCTTCGGCCGCGTCGACTACCTGGTCAACAACGCTGGTACGAACCCGGTGTTCGGGCCGATCGCCGATCTCGACCTCAATGTGGCGCGCAAGGTGTTCGAGACCAACGTCGTCTCGGCCCTCGGCTTCGCCCAGCAGACCTGGAAGGCCTGGCAGGGCGAGAACGGCGGCGCGATCGTCAACATCGCCTCCGTCGCCGGCGTCTCCGCCTCGCCGTTCATCGGCGCGTACGGCATCAGCAAGGCCGCGATGATCAACCTGACCCTCCAGCTGGCGCACGAGTTCGCGCCCAAGGTGCGGGTCAACGCGATCGCGCCCGCCGTCGTCAAGACCAAGTTCGCGCAGGCCCTGTACGAGGGCCGGGAGGCGGAGGCCGCCGCGTCCTACCCGCTCGGCCGGCTCGGGGTGCCCTCCGACATCGGTGGCGCCGCCGCGTTCCTGACCTCGGCGCAGTCCGACTGGATCACGGGCCAGACGCTCGTGGTCGACGGCGGCATCTTCCTGAACGCCGGGGTCGGCTGACCGAACCTCGCGGCGGCACGGGCGCCCCTGGACAGAATGGGCGCTCGTGTCGACGTGAGAGAGACGCTCTGACGGATGACAACGTCGTCATATACGCGCTGATCAACAGCCCTGCCGGAACATGGTTCAGTCGCGGGGCACTGCGGTATGGTCTGCCGACCTTGGTACGGCAGATCGAGGAGCGAGCGCGTGTCCAACCGGTACAGAGCCCTGCGTCAGGTGGCGGCGGTCACGTCCATATCCCTGGTGGCCGGCTGCGGTGTCCTCGGCTCCGGCTCCGCCGACGACGAGGGACCGATTGTCGTGGGCACCACCAGCGCGCCCAGCACACTGGATCCGGCCGCTTCCTGGGACGGTTCCTGGGAGCTGTTCCGCAACATCTACCAGACCCTGCTGAGCTACCCCTCCGGTGCGGCCGCGCCCGAGCCCGACGCCGCGGAGAGCTGCGGGTTCACCAACAGCTCGAATCTCGCGTACCGCTGTGTGCTGCGCACCGGCATGAAGTTCTCCGACGGGGACACGCTCGACGCGCGGGCCGTGAAGTACTCCATCGACCGGATCAGGAGGATCGACCTGTCCGGTGGCCCCGCCGGCCTGCTGGGCAGCCTCGACCGGATCTCGACGCGAGGCGACCGCGAGATCGTCTTCCATCTCAACAAGCCCGACGCCACCTTCCCGTTCGTGCTGGCCACCCCCGCCATGTCGATCGTCGACCCCGACGACTACCCGGCCCGCTCCCTGCGCAAGGACGGCAAGGTCTTCGGGTCCGGTCCCTACAGCCTGCGCTCGTACGAGGACGGCAAACAGGCCGAACTCGTCAAGAACGATCACTACAAGGGCTTCGCCGAGCGCAAGAACGACGCGGTCACCATCCGGTACTTCCAGAACTCCGCCGCCATGGTCAAAGCCCTCAGGGACAAGAAGATCGACGCCACCTACCGTGGACTGGCCGCCTCCGACATCGTCTCCCTGCAGAGCAAGCAGTCCGAGGAGGACCTCCAGCTCGTCGAGGGCGCGGGCACCGAGATCAGCTACCTGGTGTTCAACCCGAAGGACCCGTGGGCCGGCAAGGCCGCGGTCCGCAAGGCCGTCGCGCAGATCGTCGATCGCGCGGCGATCGCGCACAAGGTCTACAAGGACACCGTCGACCCGCTGTACTCCATGGTTCCCAAGGGGCTGACGGGGCACACCACGGGCTTCTTCGACGACTTCGGCGAACCCAGTTCGTCCAAGGCCCGCAAGATCCTTCTGGAGGCGGGCATCTCTCAGCGCGTCCCGCTCACCCTCTGGTACACGACCGACCGCTACGGATCCGAGACCGCACCCGAGTTCGAGGAGCTCAAGAGCCAGCTCAACGACTCCGGGCTCTTCAGCGTCAAGATCGAGGGCCGCCCCTGGAAGACGTTCGAAGCGGGCTACCGCAAGGGCGAGTACCCCGCGTTCGGGCGCGGCTGGTTCCCCGACTTCCCGGACGCCGAGAACTTCATCGCGCCCTTCGTCGGTGAGCAGAACGCCCTCGGTACGCCCTACCCGACGCGGGAGATCACCGGCGTGCTGCTGCCCCAGTCGCGGCGGCAGAGCGACCGCGGGGCCGTGGTGAAGGAGTTCGAGCAGGCCCAGCAGATCCTCGTCGACGACGCACGGCTGCTGCCGCTGTGGCAGGGCAAGCAGTTCGTCGCGGCGAGCGAGGACATCTCGGGCGGCGAGCGGGCCCTGGACCCCTCGACGATCATGATGATGTGGGAGCTGTATCGGAAAACCAGCTGGTAGCAAGGGGTGCGGGGCCGATTGTCAGTGGTCGCCTGTAGGTTCTGTCCTCAGGAAGTGACCGCACATCGGAGGAAGTTGACGTGACCGACACCGCCATGCTGCCCGAGTCCTGGCGCGGCGTCCTGGGCGACGAGCTGCAGCAGCCCTACTTCAAGGAACTCACCGAGTTCGTCGAGGAGGAGCGCGCCAGGGGTCCTGTCTACCCTCCGCGTGAGGAGGTCTTCGCCGCGCTCGCGGCGACGCCGTACGAGCGGGTGAAGGTGCTGGTCCTCGGCCAGGACCCGTATCACGGCGAGGGCCAGGGGCACGGTCTGTGCTTCTCCGTCCGGCCGGGCGTGAAGACGCCGCCCTCGCTCCGCAACATCTACAAGGAGATGAAGGAGGAGCTGGGCACCCCGATCCCGGACAACGGCTATCTGATGCCGTGGGCCGAGCAGGGTGTGCTGCTGCTCAACGCGGTGCTGACGGTGCGCTCCGGCGAGGCGAACTCGCACAAGGGCAAGGGCTGGGAGAAGTTCACGGACGCCGTGATCCGCGCGGTCGCGGACCGGCCCGACCCGGCGGTCTTCGTGCTGTGGGGCAACTACGCGCAGAAGAAGCTGCCGCTCATCGACGAGGAGCGGCACGTGGTGGTGAAGGGCGCGCATCCCTCTCCGCTGTCCGCGAAGAAGTTCTTCGGTTCGCGTCCCTTCACGCAGATCAACGAGGCGGTCGCGGAGCAGGGGCACACCCCGATCGACTGGACGATTCCCAACCTCGGCTGACGGCGAACGGCGAACGGCGAACGGCGAACGGCGGGTGGCGGAGAGAGGACGGACGGGTTCTGTGGTCTCCGGCCCGGGGGCCCCGCCGTCACCGGCCTGGCCCAGTGGCGTACGGAGCCGCCTGACCGTGAATGTCAGTGGCTGCGGTTAGCGTCGTGGGGGGATGGGCGACGACCTTGGAGGACGTGGTGGCGGAGCGACAGGAGCAGGTGGCGCCGGACGCCATGATGACCCGCATCGGGCAGGTCGCGATGTTGCACCACGCCGGTGACCGCGAGGAGGCCCGGGGCCGCTTCCTGGGCCTGTGGGCGGAGATCGGCGACGGCGGCGACCCCCTCCACCGCTGCACCCTGGCCCACTACCTGGCGGACACACAGGACGACCCGGTGGATGAACTCGCCTGGGATCTGCGGGCGTTGTCGGCGGCCGAGGAGCTCACCGACGAGCGCGTCGCCGAGCACGAGCACGAGGACGCGCTCGCGGTGCGTGCGTTCTACCCGTCCCTGCACCTCAATCTCGCCGCGGACTATGTGAAGCTCGGTCGCTCCGACGCCGCCCGCAGTCATCTGCGCCGGGCCCGCGGCGCGGTGGGCGTGCTCGGCGACGACAGCTACGGGGACGGCGTCCGGGCGGCGATCGGACGCCTGGAGCTGAGGCTCGACGGCGACGGGCCGGCGGGCGGCGGATCGGACCCCGCGGGCGGCGCCGGGCCGTTCGGGGGTCCGGGCCCGTTCGACGGCCCCGGAGGGGAGAGGCCGGGGCCGCCCAGACAGCGGCCGTAGGGGGCGGGGTGGGGGAGGGCAGGCGGGGGACGGACGGAGAGTACCGACGGGGCCCGGGACGCGGCAGCGCCCGGCAGGGGCACGACGGCACCGGCCGGTCCGCGAAGTGACGTCGGCCGGTCCGCGAGGTGACGCGGCCGGTCCGCGGTGCGGCGAAGTGGCGCCGGCCAGGCTGTGTGCGGCGGAGTCCGGACCGTTGACGGCGGAGGTTCTACGCGGGGTGGGACGGGCGGGTGTGACCCGGTCCCCTGCCGCGGACGTGCGGGCGCGCTGCACCTAGGCCGCTAGGCCGCATCGGCCGCATCGGCCGCATCGGCCGCGCCGCGCGCCGTCGCCTGCCGGGGCCGGTGGCCGCCTCGTACGGTCCGTCTCAACGCCCGTACGCGTTTTTGCAGATGGTCGCCTCAGGGCTGTCCGGCTGCCATCCCCCGTACTTGCGCCCGAGCGCGCACACGTCCCCGTCCTTCGGGACCAGCTTGGACACGGACGTCGGTACCGCGTCCCGGGGTTCGGGATGCGCCGGCTTCGCGGGCGGGTCCGCGTGCGGACGGCGCGGAACCGTCACCGGTGCGGCGGCGCGCGCCGGAGGAGGCGTCCGGTGCGGCGCGGCGGCGGTCGGCGACGGGCGGTGGGAGGGCTCGATGAGCTCCAGTGCCTCCCGCGCCGGAGCCTGGACGACTTGGGGATCCCCGCTGCCGTCCGGACGTGGCACCGACGGGTGGGGCGGTGCCACCGAGGGAGCCGGGGCAGGCAGCCGCTGGACGGTCACACAGCCGGAGAGGACGGTGACAGCCGCGGTGACCAGGAGCGTCGCGGTGGTCGTGGTTCGATGCACCCGCGCAACTCTGCTGCGTCCGGCCCGATTTGGGGAGCGGACAGGCGGAGGTTGCCCCGCACGGGTGATCCTTCCGCCTCGTCCGGACGGAGCCACGGCACGAGCGTGACGCACCGAGGGCGTCACTCTCCGGTCGTGCCGTCGACGCGCTCCCTGATCAGGTCGGCGTGACCGTTGTGACGGGCGTACTCCTCGATCATGTGGGTGTAGATCCACCGCAGGTTGATGGGGCTGTCGGTGAACTTGCTCGTGCCCTCGCAGACGTCGTCCAGGCCGAAGCGTGCCGCGTTGTGCCGGGCGATCCCGATCTCCGCCTGCCAGGTGCCGTAGGCCTCCGCCCAGGTGTCGGCCTCGGTGAGGTGGAACTCGCCGTCGCGGTCCTCGTCGCTGTAGTAGATCGGCCCAGGATCGTCGTTCGCCAACACCTTGCGGAACCAGCCCCGTTCCACCTCCGCCATGTGCCGCACCAGGCCGAGCAGGGAGAGTTCGGAGGGCGGCACCGAGGCGGTTCTGAGCTGAGCGTCGTCGAGCCCCTCGCACTTCACCTCAAGCGTCCGGCGGTGGTAGTCGAGCCACCCCTCCAGCATGGATCGCTCGTCGGCGTCGGTCGCGGGTTCGGTGCGCTGTGTCGTCATGCCCCGAATCCTGCCGCACCGGAACCGGCCGTCACCACCGACTTACGGCCACCGCGACGGCCGTATGCTTCCGACGAGCCACGCGTCGCCAATCCCTAGGAGAACCCCCGTGAAGGTCGGCTGCATCGGACTCGGTGACATCGCGCAGAAGGCGTACCTTCCGGTGCTCGGTGTCCAGCCGGGAGTCGAACTGCACCTCCAGACACGGACTCCCGCCACCCTCGCCCGGGTGGCCGACAGCCTCCGTCTGCCACCGGCGCAACGTCACACCGACCTGTCGGAGCTGCTGGCCCAGGACCTCGACGCCGCCTTCGTGCATGCGCCCACCGCCGTGCACCCCGAGATCGTCGAGCGGCTCCTCGCGGCCGGCGTACCGACGTACGTCGACAAGCCCCTCGCGTACGAACTCGCCGACTCGGAGCGGCTGGTACGGCTCGCCGAGGAGCGGGGCGTCAGCCTGGCCGTCGGCTTCAACAGGCGTTACGCGCCCGGGTACGCCCAGTGCGCCGACCATCCGCGTGAGCTGATCCTGATGCAGAAGAACCGGGTCGGGCTGCCCGAGGAGCCCCGCACGATGATCCTCGACGACTTCATCCATGTCGTGGACACCCTGCGGTTCCTGGTGCCGGGGCCGGTCGACGACGTGACGGTACGCGCCCGCACCGGGGGCGGTCTGCTGCACCACGTGGTGCTCCAGCTGTCCGGTGAGGGCTTCACCGCGCTGGGCGTCATGAACCGGCTGAGCGGCTCCGCCGAGGAGATCCTCGAAGTCTCCGGGCAGGACACCAAGCGCCAGGTGCTCAACCTCGCCGAGGTCGTCGACCACAAGGGGCAGCCGACCGTACGGCGACGCGGCGACTGGGTGCCGGTGGCCCGGCAGCGCGGCATCGAGCAGGCGGTCCTCGTCTTCCTGGACGCCGTACGCGCGGGCAAGGTGCTCAGCGCCCGGGACGCGCTGGCGACTCACGAACTGTGCGAGCGGGTGGTACGCGCGGTGACGGAACGGTCCGCCTGAGCCGGAACTCCCGTACGCCCTCAGCGGTGCACAGCGCCGCGAGGATCAGCAGCGCCGCGTGCACCGGCCAGTCGCCGAAGCGGACGTACGGAGTGACACCGCGGGCCAACGGCACGTCGTACACCGCTGACGTGCTCTTCCCGGTGCCGAGCCAGGAGCCGACGCGCTCGCCGCTCGGGCCGTAGACGGCGGAGACGCCGGTGAGTGTCGCGTGCACCATCGGGCGGCCGGTCTCCGCGGCCCGCAGCGCGGCGAGCGAGGCGTGCTGTTCCGGGGCCCAGCTCTGCTGGAAGGTCGAGGTCGACGACTGCGCGAGCAGCACCTCGGCGCCGTCCTCGGCGAGATGGCGGCTCATGTCGGGGAACGCGGTCTCGAAGCACACCATCGGGCCGATGCGCAGCCCGTGCCCGGCGTTCATCACCACCTGCTCGCTGCCGCGCCTGCGGTCCTCGCCGGCCGCCTTGCCGACGGAGGTGGCCCAGCCGAGCAGGGAGCGCGCCGGTATGTACTCGCCGAACGGCACGAGCCGCATCTTGTCGTAGCGGTCCCCGGTCGGGCCGTGCGGGCCGACGAGCACGGAACTCTTGTAGATGCCGGGCCGGTCGGAGCGGCGGGCGTCGACGTTGACGAGGATGTCCGCGCCGACCCGCTCCGAGAGACCGGCGATCCGCCGGGCCAGGTCGGGACGGTCCGCGAGGTCGAAGCCGACGCTGCTCTCGCCCCAGACCACCAGGTCGACGTTCTGCCCGGCGAGTTCCCGGGTCAGCTGCTCCTCGCGGTCGAACCGCCTGTCAGCGCTGCCGGTTCCGTCGATCACGCCCGGCTGGACGATGGCGATCCGCATGTCCCCGTCATGGTCGGGGCGCGGTGACCACGCCCAGGCCGCCGAGGTCGCGGCGGCCGTGGCGACCAGTCCGGCGAGGGCAGGCATACGGGACGCGCGCACCGAGACGAGCACCGCGACCGCGATGTTGACCGTCACCACCAGGAAGCTCAGCAGCCACACCCCGCCGACCGAGGCCAGCCGCAGCGCGGGTTCCACCTGCCACTGGCTGGACCCGAGCAGCCCCCAGGGGCCGCCCAGCCCCTGCCAGGAACGGACGAGTTCGACCATGAGCCAGCCCGACGGCAGGACGAGCATCGCCGCCGCGACCCGCCCCGGCGAGGGCACCCCGGCCAGGAAGCGGCGCACCAGCCAGCCCCACGGCGCCCACAGCGCGCCGAGCAGCGCGGCTATCAGGACCGTGAACACATGCAGGCTCGGCAGCAGCCAGTGGTGCACGGCCAGCATGAAGCCGAGCCCGCCCAGCCAGCCGTCGTACGCGGCGCGTCCGCCGGTCGGGGCGGTGCGGGCGAGCAGGATCCAGGGGACCAGGGCGACGTACGCGAACCACCACCAGGACGGTGCCGGGAAGGCGAGCATGGGCAGGGCACCGGCCAGCACGGCCGCCGCGCCGCGCCACCAGCGGGAGCCCAGCCAGTCCTCGGGCATCCTCATCCGGCATCTCCTTCCCCAGGGAGTGCCTCCAGTGTGCTCGCCGGGGACGATCTCCGACAGGGGGCGTCGGAGCGTGGCGAGGGGGCGCTCAGGGGGTCGCGTTCCCCTCGCGCGCCGGTTGCATGCGGCGCCACTTCTCCTGGACGACCACCTCGCGCAGCCGCCAGCCGTCATACGTGCGCGCGAACGCGAACGCGTACCGGCCCCCGCAGACGAAGTCCGGTTCGCCCGAGCCGCCGTCCGGGCCGCCGTCGGATCCGGCGAAGCGCATCGGATTGACGTAGTCGGCCTGGACCCGCGCCGTGTCGCCGATGTCCTGTTCCCGTACGCCGAACCGCACCCGTCGGTTCACGATCAGGTGCTGCCGCATCGGGAACAGCCGCATGTTCTCGGCGAGCCACGCGGCGACCTGCCGGGCGTCGCCCTCGATCCCGCCGGCCGAGCGGTAGTCGGCGCGCCCGTCCGCCGTGAACAGCCCTCGGTACGCCTCCCAGTCGCCGTCGTCCACGGCCACCGCGTATTCGGTGATCAGTTCGTCGATGCCGAGGCGGTCCATCACGGTTGCGAGCTCCACGCGCTGCGTCATCGGCTCAGTGTTGGCGACGGAGGGTGTCCAGCCAAGGGGTGTGCCGTGACAATCGGCCGCGGGGACGACGAGTCGCTGGCGGACCCGGCGTTCGTGGCCCGCGTAGCGGCCGGTCCGCCTTGCGCGCAGCGGGGGTTGGCACTGGTGGACGATTCCTATACTGACCGGATGATCACCGTTCCGCTCAGCGCGCTCGAAGTGGCCATGGTCCAAGCGGGCGCCCGAGCCGCAGACACGTTACGAGACACCACCGAGTTCGCCCTGCGCCTCGAAGACCTCGGCTACCTGCGACTCTGGTACGCCGAGCATCACCATTCCCCGGCCATCGGAGCGTTCCCGCCCGTCGTCCTGACCGCCCACGCGGCCGCGTTGACGTCGTCCATCCGGCTCGGCTCCGGGGGCGTTCTCGCTCCCAACCACGCTCCGATCATGCTGGCGGAGCAGTTCGGCACGCTGTCCGCACTGCACGCGGGCCGGATCGACCTGGGCATGGGCCGTGGGCCGGGTACCTTCGACGATTCCACGGCGCGGGCCCTGCGCCGTGGGGCCGGTCCGACAACGGACGTCGAGTACCGCGACGATGTGTCATCGACTCTGGGTTTCTTGGTGGACGAGGTCGCGCTCGGCCCGCTCCCGGAGCCATGGCTGCTGTCCTCGAGCACGGCCGGTGCCGCGCTCGCTGCGGAACTCGGACTGCCGATCGCCTTCGCCCATCACATTCGCCCTGACAACACCCTGGCCGCGCTCAGCCACTACCGAGAGCGTTTCTCCCCCTCCCGTTGGTGCGAGCGCCCGCGCGTGCTGATCTGCGTGGAAACGGTATGCGCCGAGACGCAGGAGGAGGCGGCCCGGCTCGCCGGTCCGATGGATGTCGTCAAGGCCGGACTCCTCAAGGGGCGAGGCGACATCCCCTTCCCCACGCCCGAAGAGGCGGCGACCCACTCGTTCACCGCGGAAGAGGCGCAGGCGCTGACGGCCTTCCGTGCCCAACAGGCACACGGCTCACCCGAGACCGTGGCGAAGCACCTGACGGACCTGGTGGACCTGACGGGTGCGGACGAACTCATGCTGGTGACGCCCATCTACGCGCTGGCCGACCGGTTGAGGTCGTACGAGCTCGTCAGGCAGCACGTCATGATGCCGACGGCGTCCTGGCAATGATCACCACGTGAACTCAGTTCAGTTCAGTCCAGCTCGGCGCTGGCGGCCGGCGCGGGTCGAGCGGGGGCGTCTATGCCTTGGAACGGTCGCGACGGTTCGCGTCCTTGGGGCGGCGGTGAGAGACCTGTTCCCGTGCGGTACGCCAACGTGACCGCGTCTGTTCGACCACGCTGTCCCATTGGCGGCGGACGTCATGGTCGGACGGGCGGTGGCCGTGGCGGATCCGGGTGAGCTCGTCGCGTACCTCTCGGCCCAGTGCCGCCGACGCGACGATGACGAGCATCCCCCCGAAGAGGGCCGAGATCATCGCGAAGACGGCACCGAGCGCTCCGTATCGTGCGGCGTAGGAGTTGAAGAGGCGCGGTAGGTAGACGGTCGTGCCCACGGAGTAGGCCGCCTCCAGGAGGGCCGCTGCGATGCCGAAGGGGAGCAGGTCCGGCCGGTTGATCCGCTTCGCGGACAGGATCCAGCCGCTCCAGACGAGGAAAGCGGCGGTCACCGGTACGTCGCACACCAGGGCCGCCAGACCCAGCCGGCCCCCGCCCAAGACGGCGGAGAGCCACCCGGTGACCACCGTGTAGCCGCCGAGTGTGAGGATCCACCACAACCCGTTGCGCGTATTGCGCATGCTGAGCGGCTTGAGCTCCCATGTCTGCTCGAAGAGCCGCTGCGTGGCTCGCGCGAAGCTCAGTACCGAGATGGTCAGGAAGACGACTCCGAAGATGCCCACGCTCGCGCTTGTGTGCTGGGCGGGGGAGAAGAGGGACTCGACTGCCTCGGCGCCTGCTCCGGTCAGGCCGTAGCGCTTGATGACCCGCTCCGCCGCGTCGTAGTGCGCGAAACTGCTCACGACGGTGCCGCCGAGGACTGCGAGCGGGAGCAGGGTGGTGAGAGCACTGGATGCCAGAGCCATCGAGCGGTCGAAACCCACGATCTTCTGAAACCGGTTGATGACCCGCAGTGCGAAGGCAGGGCGCAGCCAGAACGTCAGTGTCCTGACCAGGCGCTCGCGATTGATCCTCGCTGTCCTGCCCTCCGTGAAGATCGGAACTTGTGTGGCGGCGCGAGCTTAACGGGCCGTCGTCGGCTCGATGAGCGGCGACACGAATGCTTCGCTCGAAGGGCGGAGAGCGGCGGTTGTCATGGGTCTGACCGGCGTGTGCCGCGCCGTTCCGGGCAGTTCCGGGCAGTTCCGGACAGGGAGTGCGTGTCACGACGTGACGTTCACGAGTTTCTCCGGCAAGCGGGATGCCTCGTCGCACACCTCCCGCTGGATGTCGGCGTCTCGGCCGGGCGACGGGGACCGCACTGTCGGTCCGGGCAACGTCGTCCGGTGCAGCACCGACATTCCGCCGACCTGAAGGATGGCAGCCGCAAGTCCGTTACTCCGCGGTGCCGAAAGTCCACACGGCGCGGGCGCCCGGGCCGACGACGAGGGTCGACCGGCCGAGCCGTTCCTCGTGCCGGTACTCCACGGGCCGGTTGAGCGACAGCTCGACCTGCCGCAAGCCCACCTGGTCGCGCGGAACGGCGTCGAATCGGATCGTGGTGCCCCCGCGCCGCGCAACGATGCCACCGTCCGCCACGGCCTGGGTGACGAACCCACCGGCCGGCAGCAGCGGCACCGTGTTCGCGAGGTCACGCGCGGAGACCGCGAGGCGGACAGAGGTCACGTCGCGCATCAGTCAGCAGGATCTGCTCAGCCGCCTGCCACAAGGGTTCGGCGCTGCCGCACGCTGGGCGCGCACGGCGGTTGGAGCGGGTGTATGCCACGCGGGATCCGGTGGAGGCCTGTGCGGGATGTGTGCGTCCGCTGTCCCCGTCGGTCGGCGTCGTGCGTCCACTGTCCCTGTGGATCGTCGCCGCCCGGGGCTCAGGCCGCCTCGATGACCTCTCCGCGTATCGCCTCGGCCCATTCCACGACCAACAGCTCGTACTCCGCCCGCTCCTGCGCCGACAGTGAGCCGCCCGCGCGCATCCACAGCGCGCGGATCTGCTCGTTTAACGCGGCCGCAGACCGCACGGAACCAGGGGTCATGGAGTCGGGGGACATGCGCACAAGCCTAGGGGCAAGGACTGACACTGCGCTACCGGTCGGCTACTCGCACCGTATGTGGTTGGTCACGGTGGGTCCTGAACCCACCGGCACGAGTGATCACGTGGTGATCGCGGGGGCGGCAGCCGTCCGTGGCCTCCGTGCGGCTCTCCCGCGTCAGCCCGCCGACTCCGCCGCGTGCGGGCTGAGCGCACCCGTCGCGACCAGCGCGATGATGGCGATGCCGAGCGCGATGCGATACCAGACGAACGGCATGAAGCTCTTGTTGGAGATGAACTTCATGAACCACGCGATGACGGCGTAACCGGACACGAACGCGATGACCGTGGCGAAGACCGTCGGTCCCCACGCGACATGTCCGCTCGCGGCCGCGTCCTTGAGCTCGAACACGCCGGAGGCGAGGACGGCGGGGATGGCGAGGAGGAACGAGTAACGGGCCGCGGACTCACGGGTGTAGCCGATGAGCAGACCGCCGCTGATCGTGGCGCCCGAGCGGGAGACGCCCGGGATCAGGGCCATCGCCTGGCAGGCGCCGAAGACCAGACCGTCCCTGATGTTCAGGTCCTGGAGCTTCTTGCGCTCCTTCGCCGCGCGGTGCTTGCCGCCCGTCTCGTCACGCGCCGCGAGCCGGTCGGCTATGCCCAGGATCACGCCCATGACGATCAGCATGGTCGCGGTGATCCGCAGATCGCGGAACGGGCCCTCGATCTGGTCCTTGAGCGTCACGCCGAGCACGCCGATCGGGATCGAGCCGACGATCACCAGCCAGCCCATCTGCGCGTCGTGGTCGTGCCGCATCTCCTTGTTCACCAGGGAGCGGAACCACGCCGAGATGATGCGCGCGATGTCCTTGCGGAAGTAGATCAGCACCGCGGCTTCCGTGCCGATCTGGGTGATCGCGGTGAAAGCCGCTCCCGGGTCCTCCCAGCCGGCGAAGGCCGCCGTCAGCCGCAGATGCGCGCTGGAGGAGACGGGAAGGAACTCGGTCAGCCCCTGGACGAGTCCGAGGATGAGGGATTCAAACCAAGACATGGAGTTATGTGGTCCAAGCGCTGATCGAGGAGGGGCGACGGACACGCCGCGCCGACGCGGGCGGTGATCAAGTGTGTTGTGGGGCAGCGTAGCGTCCCCGGATGACAGCCCGGCCACAGGGGTTTGGCGGTTGGCCGCCGGGCAGGGCGATCCGGTGCCGGCGGCCGACGTTGTCCGGACCGTGGAACGCCCGCGTCCGCGGTGTTGACCGGCCGCTCGAACGACACATACGTTGCAGCGAGGAGAGAAAGCGCTTGCTGTCTCCGGGTGCCCCGGAGCCGACAGGCCCTTGGCCAGCGTCTGACGTCACGTCGATGGAGTGCTGATCACGTCCATGCCCACAGCCCGCACCGCGTCCACGTCCACAGCCAACACCGCGTCCGCGTCCACAGCCCGCACCGCGCCCACGTCCACGGCTCACGACACGTCCACGTCCACGGCTCACGACACGTCCACGCCCACAGCACGCGACGCAACCAGCCCGGAACCCTCCTCGCCCCCGGACTCGAGGCCGAACCCCACCCCGTACCCGAACCGCCCGGCGGCCCCGCTCGCCGGCCGCCGGATCAGGGCCGCCCTCATCGGCACGGGTGCCATCGGGGGCGGCAGCCATCTGCCCGCGCTCGCCACGCTCGCCGAGGAGGGCGAGACGGAGATCGTCGCCGCGGTCGACATCAACGCCGACGCGATCACCGCGTTCTGCGCGGAGCACGGCATCCCGCACGCGTACACCGACCTCGACCGGATGCTCCAGGAGCAGCGGCCCGACCTGGTCTCCATCTGCACCCCGCCCACCCTGCACCGCGAACAGACCCTCGCCGCGCTGCGGGCCGGTGCCTGGGTGTGGTGCGAGAAGCCGCCCGTCCCGACGCTGGCGGACTTCGACGCCATCGAGTCGCAGGAGGGCACGGACGGCGGTCCGTACGCCGCGATCGTGTTCCAGCACCGCTTCGGCTCGGGCGCCCGGCACGTCCGGCGGCTGCTCGCCGAACAGGCCCTGGGGCGGCCGCTCGTGGCGCACTGCCAGACCACCTGGTACCGCAACACCGCCTACTACGCCGTGCCGTGGCGCGGACGCTGGCAGACCGAGGGCGGCGGCCCCGCGATGGGGCACGGCATCCACCAGATGGATCTCCTCCTCGATCTGCTCGGGCCGTGGAGCGAAGTGCGGGCGATGGCCGGACGCCTGGTCCACGACGTGGAGACGGAGGACGTCTCGACCGCCCTCGTACGCTTCGAGAACGGCGCGATGGCCACCGTGGTCAACAGCGTTCTGAGTCCGGACGAGGTCAGCCGGATCCGCATCGACTGCGAGCGCGCCACCGTCGAGCTGACCCACCTCTACGGCCACAGCAACGCCAACTGGCGCATCACGCCCGCTCCCGACGTGCCGGAGGAGGAGGCCGCGGCCTGGCGTGACTTCGGCGCGGACGTGCCGAGCTCACACCTGGCGCAACTGCGGGAACTGGTCGCGAGCATGCGGGCCCAGGCGCGTCCGCGCAGCAGCGGCGCGGACGGGCGGACCAGCCTCGAGCTGATCACCGCCCTGTACAAGTCGGCGTTCACCGATACGACCGTGCGGGCCGGGGCGATCGGCCCGGGAGACCCCTATTACACGGCTCTGCACGGGGGCGCGCCGGGCTGGGCGCCCGTCGGGTTCACCGGCAGCCAGTCTGCCGACAGCCAGTCCGCCGGAAGCCGGCCCGCTGGAACCGGATCCACCGTGAACGACTCCGCATCGAGCAAGGAGGTGCCGGCATGAGCGAGGCCACCGGTCTGCGCATCGTGCACGCCCACGGTGACCGCATCACGATCACCGAACGGTCCACCGGCGTCGATCTGCTGAGCTATGTCTACGCTCCCGAGGCGGCCTGGGAGGCTCCGAAGCCGTATCTGCATCCCCTCCGGACGCTCGCCGGTGACGTCGTCACCGACTACCGGCCCAACGACCACCGCTGGCACAAGGGCCTCCAGATGACGGCCTCGCATCTGTCCGGGCAGAACCTGTGGGGCGGCAACACATACGTTCATGGAAAGGGGTATCTCGCGCTCCCGGAGCGGGTCGGGTCGATGGCGCACGTCGGCTTTGACGCGGTCGACGCCGACGGTGCCCGTGCCGTGATCGCCGAGCGGCTCACCTGGCACCCGTACAGCGGCGAGCTGTGGGCCGAGGAGGAGCGTCGTGTGGAGGTGCACGACGTCGACCCCGAGTCCGGTTCGTGGGCGCTGACCTGGACCAGCGCCGTCACCAACCGGCGGGACGAACCGCTGCTCTTCGGCAGCCCGACCACCGCCGGGCGTGAACTGGCGGGATACACGGGCCTCTTCTGGCGCGGCCCGCGAGCCTTCCGGGACGGCCGGATCATCGGACCCGACTCCGAAGGGCACGAGCTGATGGGGCGGCAGGCGCCCTGGCTCGCGTACTCGGGCGAACACGATGGCGCCGACGGACACGCCACGCTCGTGTTCGCGCATGCCCCCGAGAACGACCATGACGGCTCCCAAGGAGCGCACCCCGCCCACTGGTTCGTGCGCAACGAGCCCTTCGCGGCTGTCGCTCCCTCGTGGGCGTTCCACGACGAGCTGGAGCTGGGGCCCGGCGATACGCTCACCCGTCGCTACCGGGTCGTCGTGGCCGACGGCGCCTGGGAGCGCGAGGAGGTCGCCAAGTACCTTCAGGAGCACCCGTGGTGAGCCCGGGGGAATTCGCCGGACTGCCGGGGGAATTCGCCGGACTGCCGGGAGTGTTCACCGGGCTGCCCGGGGCGGTCGCCGTCTCGCACCTGTCCGTCTACGACTGGCCCGCGGTCGACGGAGTGTGCGGCGGAACTCCCCATATGCATCTGACCTGTTCGGAGGCGTACGTCGTCACCGGCGGCCGCGGCGCGGTGCAGACGCTGACGACGTCCGGGTACGAGGTCACACCCCTCGCGCCCGGAACGGTCGCGTGGTTCACGCCCGGCACCATCCACCGGCTCGTCAACGAGGACGATCTGCGCATCACCGTCCTCATGCAGAACAACGGCTTGCCGGAGGCCGGAGACGCGGTGCTCACGCTGCCTCCGGAGTACCTCACCGATCCCGGGACGTACGCCGCCGCGACCGTCATCCCGGCCGACGCGTCCGAAGAGGAGCAGGCGCGGGTCGCCCTGGCCCGGCGCGACCTCGCCGTGCGCGGCTACCGCGCGCTGCGCGACGCCGACGGGCCCGAGCCGCTCGCCGCGTTCCACCGGGCCGCGGCCGCTCTGGTGCGGCCGCGTGTCGCCGCGTGGCGCGAGCGGTGGCGGCGCGGGGCCGAGGCTGCCACCGCGGCCACCGGGGACCAGCTGGACCGGTTGGAGCACGGCGACGCGTCCCATCTCGCGGACGCCCTCGTACGCGCCGAACAGCCTTCCACGTACGGCAGGTTCGGGATGTGCGGGCGGCTCGACGTCTACCAGGGGACGTCCTAGTTCCAGAGCGGCTGTCGGGGAGCCCCCCTCCTTTTTTGGGGGCTCCCCGACAGCCGCTTCTCCTTACGCCTTTTCCTTACGCCGCCGCCGGCCCCTTCACCGTCCAGCCCGGCGCCTGCGGGTGCGCCGTCAGGTCCTCGTGGTGGACCTCCTCACCGCAGACCGAGCAGGTCACGAGCGGAATCAGTTCATTGCCGCAGATGTGCTCGATCACCATGGGGCGGTCGTCGTCCTTGCGCAGATGCCGGTCGCCCCAGGCCATGAGCGTCATCAGGACCGGTTCCAGTTCCAGACCCGCCTCGGTGGGCCGGTACTCGAAGCGCTGCGGGCGCTCGCTGTAGACGGTCTTCTTCAGCATGCCCGCGTCGACCAGCCGCCTCAGACGCGTGGCCAGGATGTCGCGCGGGGCGCCGATGTTGCGTACGAGCTGGTCGAAGCGCCCGTTGCCGAGGCACACCTCGCGCAGGACGAGCAGCGAGTACTTCTCGCCCACGAGCGCCAGGGTGTCGGCGATCGAGCAGGGGCGCGGGTCTTTGGTGGCGGCCATGAACCCAGTCTAGGGGAGGGTTTGTTTTTCCAACCCTCGGCGCTATGGTGGGTCCAGATTTCCTACTCACTGGTAGCCGGGACATATAGCCCAGGGCCCGACAGCCGGGGACCAAGTAGCCAGGACCAAGTAGCCAGGACCAATCGGTCATCGCCCGTAGGGACCATGGCCGGCCAAGGAGGCCCGCACCATGCGTGATGCCGTCATCGTCGAAGCCGTACGCACCCCCATCGGCAAGGGCAAGCCGAACGGCTCCCTTGCCCACGTCCACCCCGTCGAACTGCTCGCGCACACGCTGCGCACCCTCGTCGAGCGCTCCGGAGTCGACCCGGCACTGATCGACGACGTCATCGGCGGCACCGTCGACCAGGTCGGCGAGCAGGCCATGAACACCACCCGCTACGCCGTCCTGTCGGCGGGCTTCCCGGAGACGGTGCCCGCGACCACGGTGGACCGCCAGTGCGGCTCCTCGCAGCAGGCCGTGCACTTCGCGGCGCAGGGCGTCATGTCCGGGGCGTACGACCTGGTGGTCGCCTGCGGTGTCGAGTCCATGAGCCGCGTCCCGATGTGGTCGAACGTGCCGGCCGGCCAGGACCCCTTCGGGCCCGGAGTCGCCCGGCGCTATCCCGAGGGCCTGGTCCCGCAGGGCATCAGCGCCGAACTGATCGCCGCCAAGTGGTCCATCACCCGGGACCAGATGGACGCCTTCGCGGTGTCCTCGCACCAGAAGGCGGCCGCGGCCTGGGCGGGCGGTCTGTTCGACGCCGAGGTCACGCCGCTGGAGGGGGTGAGGCGCGACGAGTGCGTACGGCCCGCCAGCACCACCGAGATCCTCGCCGGACTCAAACCCGCCTACTACGACCCGAACTTCGCCGAGCGCTTCCCGGGCATCGAGTGGAACGTCACCGCGGGCAACGCGAGCCCCGTCAACGACGGCGCGTCGGCCGTGCTCATCACCTCGAGCGAGACCGCGGCCCGCCTCGGGCTGCGCCCGATCGCCCGTCTGCACAGCTTCGCCGTCACCGGCTCCGACCCGCTGCTGATGCTCACGGGAGTCGTCCCGGCCACCGAGAAGGTGCTCCGCAAGGCGGGACTCACGATCGACGACATCGACCTCTTCGAGGTCAACGAGGCCTTCTCCAGTGTCGTCCTGGCCTGGCGGCAGGAGACGGGAGCCGACCTGAGCCGGGTGAACGTCCACGGTGGCGCGATCGCGATCGGGCACCCGCTGGGTGCGAGCGGTACGCGTCTGACGACCACGCTGGTGCACGCCATGCGCGCGCGTGGAGCCCGCTACGCCCTCCAGACGATGTGCGAGGCGGGCGGGCTCGCGAACGCGATGGTGCTGGAGACCGTCTGACCGGTCAGTTGCCGCGCAGGTGGTGGCGCTTGCGCCAGGCCACCACCGCCCCGACCAGGGCCGGCACGGCGATGAAGCCCATCGCGATCAGGAAGGCGGGCGAGGTCGGCCTCGAGGCACGGGCGCCGGCGACGGCGTACGCGGCGGTATTCGGAATGGAGCCGAGCGCCGTCGCGACGAGGAACGGGACCCAGCGCATCCGGGAGACGGCGGCGCAGTAGTTGGCCGCCCAGAACGGCACGCCGGGAAACAGCCGGGCCGCCATCATCGAGCGGAAGGCGTGCCTGCTCAGCTGTCCGTCCACCGCCTTCAGCCAGCGCCCCCGCAGCAGCGGGCGGAGCGCGTCCTGCCCGAGCATCCGGCCGAGGCCGAAGGCGACCCCGGCGCCGAGCACCGTACCCGCGAGTGCGGTACCCGTGCCCCACTGCGAGCCGAAGAGGGCGCCCGCCGCGAGGTTGAGCAGCGGCCGTGGCACGAACGCGACCGTGCACAGCCCGTACGCCACCGCGAACACCACGGCCGCCGCGGCGCCGCCGAGCTGGGGCGGCCAGCCATGGGCCAGCAGCTTCTGCGGCTCGAACAGCAGCACGCTCGACGCGGCCGCCGCGAGCAGCGCCACCAGCAGGGACAGCCGCGACCACGGCGAGAGGAGCACTCTCGTGCAGCGGGCGGTGAAGCCCGTCGGTACGGCGACGGCGGCCCCAGGGGCCGTGACGCCGGCCGCGGCGGCGGCCGTGGCGACGGTGAGGTCTGTGGCGGTGGCCCGGGGAGTGGCCGTGGCGGTGCCCCCAGAGCGGGTGGTGGCATCGAGCATTCGGTGACACTAACCGACCCATGTGTGTGATCGCCGTATGGTTCGTCTCACGGGCGTCACAGGATGGGGAACGTTGGGTGCGCGACGTGCGCGCCGGCCGCGCGTACCCCTTACGTCGGCGCCGCCTTTCCGGGCTGCCGTGGGGGTGTCTCGCACATCTCCGGCCCCGTCCGCCCCTCTGGGTATCCCTGAACTCACCCCGTACAAAAACCATTCGACGCGGCCGGATCCGTCGACGATGATCTACAACATGTTCCGGTACGCCTTCCTCCTCGCAGCATCCGCAGTCGCGGATGCGCCGAAGGCTGCCGTCCCGATCATCGCGGCCGCTGTCGACGGCGCCCGAAGCTGACCCTTCCCGGATCGTCCGGCGGACCCCGCAGGGGGAGGGTCGGCAGGTCCTTGGGGTCCCCGTCCCGGCCGCTCTCCGCGCCGGGGCCATCACTCAGCTCCGCTGACACTGAAGAGGCTTCGAGGTACAGCCATGCCCAAGACGGCTTACGTGCGCACCAAACCGCACCTGAACATCGGCACCATGGGTCACGTCGACCACGGCAAGACCACCCTGACCGCCGCCATCACCAAGGTCCTCGCCGAGCGCGGCTCCGGCACGTTCGTCCCGTTCGACCGCATCGACCGGGCGCCGGAGGAGGCGGCCCGCGGCATCACCATCAACATCGCGCACGTCGAGTACGAGACGGACACCCGGCACTACGCGCACGTGGACATGCCGGGCCATGCCGACTACGTCAAGAACATGGTCACCGGCGCCGCGCAGCTCGACGGGGCGATCCTCGTCGTCTCCGCGCTCGACGGGATCATGCCGCAGACCGCCGAACACGTGCTGCTCGCCCGGCAGGTGGGCGTCGACCACATCGTCGTCGCCCTGAACAAGGCCGACGCGGGCGACGAGGAGCTGACCGACCTGGTCGAGCTGGAGGTCCGCGAACTGCTCACCGCGCACGGCTACGGGGGCGACTCCGTACCGGTCGTACGCGTCTCCGGGCTGAAGGCCCTCGAGGGGGACCCCCGGTGGACGGCGGCGATCGACGCACTGCTGGACGCCGTGGACACCTATGTGCCCATGCCCGAGCGGTACGTCGACGCGCCGTTCCTGTTGCCGGTCGAGAACGTGCTCACGATCACCGGCCGGGGAACGGTCGTCACGGGAGCCGTCGAGCGCGGCACGATCCGTGTCGGCGACCGCGTCGACGTGCTCGGCGCCTCCGTGGAGACGGTGGTGACCGGCCTGGAGACCTTCGGCAAGCCCATGGAGGAGGCGCAGGCCGGGGACAACGTGGCGCTGCTGCTGCGCGGGGTGCCGCGTGACGCGGTGCGCCGCGGGCACATCGTGGCGGCGCCCGGCAGCGTCGTACCCAGCCGCCGCTTCTCCGCCCGGGTGTACGTCCTGTCGACGCGCGAGGGCGGTCGTACGACCCCGGTCGCCACCGGCTACCGGCCGCAGTTCTACATCCGCACCGCGGACGTGGTCGGCGACGTCGACCTCGGCGAGACGGCGGTCGCCCGGCCCGGCGACACGGTCACGATGACGGTCTCCCTGGGGCGTGACGTCCCGCTGGAGCCCGGCCTCGGCTTCGCGATCCGTGAGGGCGGCCGGACGGTCGGTGCCGGCACGGTGACGACCGTGGAGGACTGACCGTGGACTGACCGGGGGTGTCGGCGACGGGCGGTGGCGCGCGGGCCGCCGCCCGTTCCGTTCGGCCGCCCGTTCCGCTCGGTCGCCCGTTCCGTTCGGCCGGCCGTCCGGAGGTCCGCCCGGACGGCCGGCGCCCGCGGCCCGGCACAATGGACCCGTGGACGAGCCGATACCCGTGACACGGGACGTGGATCACGGGACCGCCAAGCTGATGCCCGACGTCGACCGGCGGCGGGCCTGGCTGCTGACCGTCGACGGGGCCCCGCAGTCGTATGTCGATCTGGACGCGCCGACGCATCTGGAGTTCGAGTACGCGCGGCGGCTCGGCCATGCGCTGGACACGGTCGCCGAGCCGGGGCGGGCCCTGGACGTGCTGCATCTCGGCGGGGGCGCGCTCACCCTGCCGCGCTATCTCGCCGCCACCCGGCCGGGATCGCGGCAGGACGTGATCGAGGCCGACCACGGCCTGCTGGACCTCGTCGTCGAGCAGCTGCCCCTGCCCGCCGACGCCGGGATCGCGCTGCACCGCGCCGACGCCCGCGCCTGGCTGGAAGCAGCCGTGCCCGACTCCGCCGATGTCGTGATCGCCGACGTCTTCGGCGGCTCACGCGTCCCGGCGCACCTGACGTCGGTGGCGTACGCGCGCGCCGCCGAGCGGGCACTGCGCGACGGCGGCGTCTACCTCGCCAACCTCGCCGACGCGGCGCCCTTCGCCTTTCTGCGGTCCCAACTGGCCACGTTCGCGACGGTCTTCGGGGAGCTCGCCGTCATCGCCGAACCCGCCGTCCTGCGCGGCCGCCGCTTCGGCAACGCCGTGCTCCTCGCCTCCCACCGTCCGCTCGACACGGCCACCCTCGCCCGCCGCACCGCCTCCGACGCCTTCCCCGCCCGGGTCGAACACGGCGCCGCGCTCCGGGACTTCATGGGCGCCGCCGAGCCCGTGCACGACGAGAACGCCGTACCGTCACCCGAGCCGCCCGACGGAGCCTTCGGCATCGGCTGACCCGCGCCCGGCGTCGGCCGCCCCGCTCTCCGGCACTTCCTGCGCCACCGCCTTCGTCCGGCGCGTCAGATTCCGTACGTCCGGCACGAACAGCACCGCCACGGTGACCACCACGACCAGCGTCGCGCAGCCCCACAGCGCGGTCGTACGCCCGACGGCCCGTTCCGCCGGTCCCGCCAGCGCCGTGGCGAGGGGGACCATGGCGACGGAGCCGAACCAGTCGTACGCGGAGACGCGGGAGAGCTTCTCCTCGGGGATCTCCTGATGGAGCGCGGTCATCCAGGAAACGCCGAAGACCTCGATGGCCACGCCGGTCACGAACATGACCGCGCACAGGCCGCCCACCGGCAGGGGCACCGCCAGCGCGGCGGAGGGCGCGGCCAGTGGGAAGACGCAGAGGGTGCCCGCGAGCAGCAGCCGGCGGGGTTTCCAGCGCGTCATCAGCAGCGCGCCGCCGACCGTGCCCGCCCCGAAAGCACCCAGGGCCAGACCCCAGGGCCCCGCGCCGCCCAGGCTGTCGCGGGCGACCAGCGGGCCGTACACCGACTCGGCGGCGCCGACCACCGCGACCACCACGGAGAACTGCGCGACGATCGTCCACAGCCAGGGCCGGCCGGTGAACTCCCGTCGGCCGTCGCGCAGATCGGCCAGCAGTCCGCCGCCCGGCTCGCGCGGCGGAATGTGGCTCACATCGAGGAAGGACCGCAGCGAGCCGGCGACCGCGAACGCCACCGCGTCCACGGCGAGCACCCAGCCGGGACCGATCGCGGCGACCATCGCCCCGCCGAGGGCCGCGCCGCCGAGAGCCGCTCCCTGCATCGCCATCCGGAAGAGGGCGAAGGCCCTGCTCGCCTGCTCGCCGCTGACCGAGGACATCAGCATGCCCTCGGCCGCCGGGCTGAAGAACGCCTGTCCGGTGCCGCCGAGCGCGGCCAGCAGCATCATCTGCCACAGGCGCGGTTCGCCGCCGAGGACGAGTGCCGCGAAGGCGCCCTGCGAGAGGAAGTTGAGGGCGTTGGCCGCGACCATCACGCGGTGTCGCGGCAGCCGGTCGGCGACCGCGCCCCCGATCAGCAGGAAGAGCACCAGGGGCAGCGTGCGCGCCGCCGCCACCAGTCCGACGTCGCCTCCGTCGCCGCCCGTGTCGAGCACCGCGAACGCGGCCGCGATCAGGGCGCCGTGGCTGCCCAGGTTCGTGACGACCGCGGCGGCGGCCAGCAGGGTGTAGTTGCGGTCCGCCCAGTCGGGGCGGCGAGGGCGGCGTGTGCGGCGAGGGCGTCCGGCGGAGTCGGCGGCAGAGGTCACCGGCCGACTATCGCCGGACCGCACCGGGCCTGCCAAACCAATTGCCCGGCCGGGTGCCGAACCACCTGCCCGGCCGGGTGCCACGGCATCTGCCCGGCCGGGTGCCACGGCATCTGCCCGGCCGGGTGCCACGGCCGTTCGCGCAGTGCGAAGGACAGGGCACCCGGCAACGGCACGCGGCTCAGCTCTCCGACGGGTCGCCGTGCAGTCGCACGGTGCTGAGGACCTTCATGATCGTCGCGTCGGGGACTTCCTCGTTCACGCCCGTGGCTCCGAAGAAGTTCCACGCGACGTAGTCACCCGCGGAGTTCTTGAACCCGAAGGTGATGGCCTTGCCGTCGCTCGCGCACTTCCCCTTCCGGGGCGTGTTCTTGGAACGGGCCCAGGCGATGCTGCCCTCGATGCCCGCCGCCGTCTTGTACGGCTTCGCCTTCTCGTCGAAGGTCAGGCTCTTCTTGTCGGGCTGCGTGTAACCGCCGTACACCCACCAGGCCACCTGGTTCACGGCGACCTCGTCGGTGTTCTTGGCGCCGTTGGCGCCCTTGGTGCCCGCCGCCGCAAGGGACGTGTCCTCGGTCCTGCCGTCCTTGTCCTCGTCGGACGAGCACCACTGCTCTTTGAGGACGGCGGTACCGGTCATGGTGACGAGGGGCTTGGTGCTCTCGCCCGACTCGTCCTCGAAGGCGATGAACACGCCGGGCGACTGCACTTCCCAGTCCGCCGGCACGTCGAACGCCGTGCCCCACTTGGGGTTGACGACGACCTTCCAGCCCTTGATGGTCGGCTTCTCGTCGTCGCCGCCGCGCGGGTTGTCGGCGGAGACGGACGGACTCGGGTCCTTGGACGCGCTCCCCGAGGCCTTCGCGTCCTTGCCGCCGTCAGCCTTGTCGTCCTTCTTGTTGCCCAGGACCAGGAAACCGGTGACACCAGCGGCCACGACCACGGCCGTGGCCGCGACGATCGCGACGACCTTGGTCCGGTTTCCGCCACCGCCGCCACCGCCGCCGGGTGACTGCGGCGCGCCCGCGGGTGCCGGGGTGCCCCACCCCGGCTGCCCCGGCTGACCGGGCTGCTGCGGGTAGGCGTTCGGCTGCTGGAATCCGGGCGGCTGCTGGTATTCAGGCTGCTGGTACGGATTCGGCTGCTGGTACCCCGGCTGCTGGTAGGGGTTCTGGTCCTGCGGGTTCTGCTCGCCCCCGGGCGGCTGCTGTCCTGGCCACATGGGCAGTAACACTAGTGCCGTCTGTGACACGTTCAGGTCACTGCCCCTCGTCGGACAGGTACCGGATCAGGAGTCCGACGGGTCCTTGTAGAGGCGGACGGTGCCGAGGATCCGCTTCACCGTCGCGTCCGGTACCTCGTCGGATACGCCCCTGGCGCCGAAGAACGCCCACGACACGATGTCACCGGCGTCGTCCTTGAAGGCGAACACCGTGGCCTTGCCGTCGGTCCTGCATTTTTTCGATTTCTCCACACCCGACGACGACGCGGTGGCCAGACTGCCCGTGATGCCGGACTTGGTCGTGTACGACTCCACCGCACCGGACGTGACCAGCTTCTTGTCCGGCTGGGTATAGGCGCCGTAGACCCAGGTCGCCGCGTCGTCGCGGGCGGCTTCCGCGGGCGTCTTCGCGCCGTTGCTGCGGCGGCTCCCGGCGCCGGCGAGCGGTGCGTACTCCTTGGTGCCGTCCCTGTCGTCGTCGGAGCCGCACCACTGCTCCTCGAGGTACGCCGGAGCGGACATGCCGATGAGGGGCGTGTCGTCGGGGTCGTCGTTCTCCGACACGTACGTGACCCAGCTGCTCGCCTTGAGGGCCCACTGGGCCGGCACGTCGAACGCGATGTGCCGCTGCGGGTTCTTCACGACCTTCCAGCCCTTGATCGTGGCCCGGTCGGTGTCCGCGCCGCGCGGGTCGCTCGAACTGGGCCGCGGGGAACCGGACTTCGTGGGGTCGGGGTCCGCCCTGTCGTCCTTGCCTCCGCCGAGCAGGACGAATCCCGTGACCGCGGCGGCGATCACGACGGCCGCCGCCGCGACGATCGCGACGACCTTGGTCCGGTTCCCGCCGCCCGCAGGCGCAGGCACCGGCGCACCCGCCGGCTGCGTGGGGGCGTTCCACGGCTGCGGCTGCGGCTGTTGCTCATACGGATTCGTCTGGTGGTATCCGGGCTGCTGGTACGGATTCGGCTGCGCCGCGTCCGCCGGCGGCTGCTGCGGATTCTGCCCGCCCCCGGGCGGCTGCTCTCCTGGCCACATGGGCCGTAACGATACGGCGGCCCGCGACAGGACCTGGTCAAGGTTGGCTACTCGTGGGTAACATGCGGTTCATGAGCGCAGACCAGATGTCGATCGGCGAGATGCTCGCCGCCACCGTGCCGATGGCCAGGACCCTGAACCTCGAGTTCCTGGAGACCTCGCCGGAGAAGGCAGTGGTGGCCCTGCCGGACCAGAGCGACTATCACAACCACGTCGGCGGGCCGCACGCCGGAGCGATGTTCACGCTGGGCGAGTCGGCGAGCGGGGCGATCGTGCTGGCCGCGTTCGGGGAGCAGCTCGCGCGCGCCGTACCGCTCGCCGTCAGCGCCGAGATCGCGTACAAGAAGCTCGCGATGGGGCCGGTCACCGCCACCGCCACGCTCGGTCGCCCCGCCACCGAGGTGGTGGCCGAACTCGACGCCGGCCGGCGCCCCGAGTTCCCCGTCCACATCGCCATCCAGCGCGCGGACGGCGCCGTGACCGGCGAGATGACCGTCGTGTGGACCCTGCGCCCCAACGGCTGAGGCCGGTCCGCAGTCGAGCCGGGGGCCCGGCCGGGGGGTACGCCCCGGCCGGGCCCCTCGCCGTACCGCGGTCGTCCGCGTTCAGAACCGCAGATACCGGCTGGCGTCGGAAGCCGCGGCGGCGCGGACGCTGAGGACGTCGGGCCGCTGGTCGTTGAACTCGCTGCGGTAGTTGTACTCGTACAGCGTGACCCGGCCGTCGTCGCGCACCGCGGCGACGTACGCCACATGGCCCCGGCGGCCGGTGCCGTGCACGCCGGGGTCCCACTGCGCGATGTCGCCGACGTGGGGCACGGAGCTGGTGGCGGCGCCCCTCCAGTGCCCGGCGTCACCCAGAAAGTCGGGGGACTCGGTGTGGGGGTGGCCGTCGGCGCGGATCGCCCAGGCGGCGAAGGAGACGCAGGAGCGCTTGAAATAGCCGTGCCCGTCGAGTTCCCGGGTGCCGTGCGCGTTCTTCCACCGGTAGGCGGTGGGGTCCAGTGCGGTGGTGGCCGGGGCGGGCGCGGAGGAGACGGGCCCGGCGGTGGGCGTGGCGTGTCCGGTGGAGCCGAAGAGGACGAGGAAGGCCGTGGCGGTGACTCCCGCGGCCACGACGCGCGGCCACTTCTTCGACGTGCGCCTGTGCATGGGGGGTTGGTCCTTTCGCGGAGCGTCCTGCGGTCATTCGTGGTCGGTGCCGACGAGGGCGCGCACTTCGAAGTCGGCGTAGCGGGCGGAGTCCTGGTGCCGGCCCGGAACACTGCCCAGCCAGCCGAGGAGAAAGCCTGCCGGGATCGAGACGATGCCGGGGTTCTGCAGCGGGAACCAGGCGAAGTCCACATCGGGGTAGAGGGAGGCCGGTGTGGAGGACACCACGGGGGAGAACACCACCAGGAGCACGGAGCAGATCAGTCCGCCGTAGAGGCTGAGCAGCGCGCCCCGCCCGGTGAAGCGCCGCCAGAACAGGCTGTAGACCAGGACCGGCAGGATGGCCGAGGCGGCGATGGCGAAGGCGAGGAACGCCAGTGTGGCCGTGCTGATCTCCCAGGACACCAGGGCGAGCAGCATGCCGAGGACACCGACGACCACGCCGGACAGCCGGGCGACGCCCAGTTCCTCCGCCTGGGTGGCCCGGCCCTTGCGGATCACCTGGCCGTAGAGGTCGTGGGCGAGCGAGGAGGCCGCGGCGAGGGTGAGCCCGGCCGCGACCGCCAGCAGGGTGACGAAGGCCAGGCTGGAGATCAGCGCGGTCAGGACACCGCCGCCGAGGGACTGGGCGAGCAGCAGCACGGCCGCGTCGCCCTTCGGGTCGATCCTCGCGATGGCGTCCCGGCCCACGACGGCCGTGGCGCCCAGACCGAGTACGCCCGCCGCCAGGCAGACGAACCCGACCAGGCCCATGGCCCAGACGACCGAGGCGCGCAGGACCCGGCCGGTGCGCGGTGCCAGGAGCCGCATCGCCACGTGGGGGAGGGCGGCGAGGCCCAGCACGATCGCCAGTTGCAGGCTGAAGAAGTCCAGCTTGCTGGTCGTCCCGCCCCCGTAGCGCAGTCCCGACGCCAGGAAGCGCTCGCCGACTCCGCTGTTGTCCGCGGCGGCCGCGAGGAGCGCGTCGACGTTCCAGCGGTAGTGGTGCAGCACCATGAAGGCCGTGATCGCCACTCCGGACACGAGCATCACCGCCTTGACGACCTGGATGAAGGTCGCGCCGGGCATGCCGCCGAGGGAGGCGTACACCACGACGACGGTGCCGATGGCGACCACGCACAGGGTGCGGGTGGTGCCGCTGGGCTCGCCCACGAACTGTGTCAGCAGGGCGACGCTGCCGACGAGCTGGGCCACGAGGTAGAGGGTGGTGACGACGAGGGTGGTGACGGCCAGCGCCAGCCGGACCGGCCGCTGGTGGTGCGGCAGACGCAGGGCGAGGGTGTCGCCGAGCGTGAACCTGCCGGAGTTGCGCAGGGGTTCGGCGATCACCAGCAGGACCAGGACCCACGCGACGGTCGTCCCGCCGAGGTAGAGCAGGCCGTCGTAGCCGGTGAGGGCGACCAGGCCGGTGCTGCCCAGCAGGGTCGCGGCCGACACATAGTCCCCGCACATCGCGAGGCCGTTGCGCAGCGGGGACATGTTCCGGTTGCCCAGGTAGAACTCGCTGATCTCGTCGCGCTGTGGGGCCGTCAGCAGCGCCGCGAACAGCGTCACCACGACGACCGAGACGAAGAGTACGAGCGTGAGCCGCAGGGTGAACTCGTCGATCACACCGGAGGAGACGACGACACCGGAGGAGAAGACGGCAGCGGCGGAGTCGGTCACCACGAGCGGTACCGCCGCGGGCCGGGGAGAGGGGGCTGCTCGGCCCGGCGCCGGTCCAGCTGGGCGCGCAGGCCGCGCGCCACCGGGTCGACGCGCCTGCGCATGTGCACCGTGTGGCGCCATGCGACCAGGGCCAGGACGACGAACTGCACGAGGCCGAGAGCGAGGCCGACAGTCATACGGCCCGCCAGCGGCTGGTTCAGCGCACCGGGGGCGAAGCCGGACAGCAGGACGTACAGCAGATAGCCGCCCACGCCGAGCGTCGCCGCCCTGGCCCCGAAGCTTCGGTGAGCGCGGCGCATGGCACGGAATTCGGGGTGGTCGTGTATCGCCTGTGTGGGCAGGAGTTCCGGGTCGGCGGGGGGCGGTGGACGAAGACTGTCTTGTGGTACGGAGTGCCAGGACATGTCGCACCTTCTTCACTGCTTTATGCCGCACGCCCGGCTCTGTCGAGCCATGGCCATTCCCCTTCGGCGCGGAACAGAACAGAGATGAGCCGTGGTCATCTTTTTCCCGGGGGAAATGGCCGACGGACACTTCTGTTCGCCGAAGTCAGGCGCTTGTGCGGACTTTGTGGGGAGTTCGTGAATTCCGTCGGCCGGGCGGCTTTGTGGCGGCCGAGGCGGCCCTGTCCGGGGTGGAGACCAGGCCGAAAGCGGAGTATGGCAGCGGTGACATTGAATAATCAACTGCTCGTGTGAATTCTTCAGGGCGACTGCGCCATGCGCATATTCCCCGGCCCGTTCCGGGTGCTCTTCGGCCCGTCGGCGGCCGATACGGGGATTTTGAAGACGCCGGTTTTCTCTTTCGGTCGGCTCGAATGCGCCGCACGAATCGCCCGCGGCCGACGGGCGTGACCGGTCGGGTGAGGGGCGTCGAATCCACGGGAGCAGGGGGCGAGCCGCGGGACTCCGCCGTCGTACGCCGAGCGGGTAGGCTTCCCGGCGTGCGCACACATGCGCACCAGGGGGAGCGAACGCCGGGGGGTCACGCCCGGCCGGCACCAGACTCACGTACAGCGAAACGGGAGGAAGCGGCGTTGCACGTCCAGGAATGGCTCGAGACGGTGCCCGCGGTCAGCATCTACGCGCTGGTGGGCCTGGTCATCGGCCTGGAGAGCCTGGGCATCCCGCTGCCCGGCGAGATCGTCCTGATCTCGGCCGCGCTGCTGTCCTCGCAGCACGGCGGCATCAATCCGGTGATCCTCGGCATCTGCGCCACGGTTGGTGCCGTGGTCGGTGACTCCATCGGCTACGCCATCGGCCGCAAGGGCGGACGGCCGCTGCTCGCCTGGCTCGGCAACAAGTTCCCCAGGCACTTCGGCGAAGGGCATATCGCGACCGCCGAACGGTCCTTCGAGAAGTGGGGCATGTGGGCCGTCTTCTTCGGCCGCTTCGTCGCCCTGCTCCGGATCTTCGCGGGCCCGCTCGCCGGTGTGCTGCGGATGCCGTACTGGAAGTTCCTGATCGCCAACGTCCTCGGCGGCATCATCTGGGCCGGCGGCACCACCGCCGTCATCTACTACGTCGGTGTCGTCGCCGAGTCCTGGCTCAAGCGCTTCTCCTATCTCGGCCTGGTCGCGGCCGTGCTGATCGGCCTCGCCTCGATGCTCGTCATCAAGCGGAAGGCCAAGAAGGCCGCGGCCGAGCGGGAGGCGGCCGAGCCGGAGACCGTCCCGGCCGCGGACTGACGCTCAGTCCTCCTGCGCGTGCACCGCGCGGTGCGACTTCGCCAGTTCGACGTAGTACGTGCCGTTCAGCTTGATGCCCTCGCGCTCCTCGTCGGTCAGCGGCCGCTTGACCTTCGCGGGTACGCCCGCGACGAGCGAGCCCGGGGGCACCCGCATGCCCTGTGGGACCAGCGCCTGCGCCGCGACCAGGGAACCCGCGCCGATCACGGCCCCGTTGAGGACGGTGGCGCCCATCCCGACCAGACAGTCGTCCTCCACCGTGGCGCCGTGCACCACGGCGTTGTGTCCGACCGAGACCCGCTCGCCGATGGAGATCGGAAAGCCGGGGTCGACGTGGAGCGTGCAGTTGTCCTGGATGTTGCTGTCCGCGCCGACGACGATCGGACCGCAGTCGGCGCGCAGCACCGCGCCGTACCAGAGGCTCGCGCCCGCGTGCAGCGTCACCTCGCCGATCACCACGGACGTGGGCGCCGTGAACGCCTCCTGATCCACCTTCGGATCCTTGCCGCCGATGCCCGTGATCAGCGCCTTGTGCGTCATGGCCGTCCCCTCTTCCGTCGTCGGTACACCGGCACCGTATGTCATCGTCCGAGGTCCCGGCCGGGCCCGGTGGGGCTCCTCGGGGAGCTCCGGGGAAGCTCCGGTGGGGCGAAGATCACAGCCGTACGTCGTCATGGGCGCCCCGCGCGCTGAGTACCGTGAGCGGGTGCCCAGGAGCAAGAACACGTTCTCATCATGGCGGCGCCGCCTCGCGCAGCGCGCCGTCCACGCGGGCTGGGCCTGGGCACAACGAACAGGGGCCGTGAGCGCCGAGCACCCCGGACGGCTCCGTTTCGGCGCGATGGGAACAGCTACCAGACTCGCCTTCCCGCAGGGCACCGTCTTCGGTGAGCCCTGGATCCACCTCGGCTCGCACTGCATCATCGCCGAACAGGTCACCTTGACCGCCGGTCTGATGCCCGACCTCGACCTCGGCCCCGACCCGATCCTGCGCATCGGCGACGGGGTCGTCCTCGGTCGTGGCAGTCACGTCATCGCCGACACCACGGTCACGATCGGCAGCGACTGCTACTTCGGTCCCTACGTCTACGTGACCTCCACGAACCACTCGTACGACGATCCTCACGAGCCCATCGGCAAGCAGTGGCCCCGTATGGAACCCGTGTCGATCGGGTCCGGCTGCTGGATCGGGACGGGCGCGGTGATCCTGCCGGGCGCCCGGATCGGGCGGAACGTCGTGGTGGCCGCCGGAGCGGTGGTGCGCGGTGTGGTGCCCGACCACGCCGTGGTGGCCGGGGCGCCCGCGCGGGTCGTACGACGCTGGACCCCCGCCGACGGCTGGCAGCCGCCGCTGCGGACGCCGGCGCCGGTGCCGATCCCCGAAGGGGTCACCCCCGAGCAGTTGCTGGCGCTGTCCGAACTCGACGACGAGAGTGCCGCCCGGCTCGCGGAACTCGACGTCGAGTCCTGATCCGGGCCCGCGCTCAGCCCGTCGCGAGCAGCAGTGTGCCGACCAGTGCGAGGCCCGCGCCCGCCGCCTGCACGCCGCGCAGCCGTTCGCTGAGGAAGCCGCGTGCGGCCAGGGCCGTGATCACCGGGTAGAGCGAGGCGAGAACGGCGGCCACGGTGACCGGGCCGTGCTGGGCGGCGATCGAGTACGTGCCGTTGGCGGCGACATCGGCCAGGCCGACGAAGCCGAGCGCGGGCAGCGCACGCCAGGGGAAGCCGCTCTCAGGAAGGGCGGGGGCGCCGCGCCGCACGGCGATGAACAGCGCGGCGCCGCCCGCGGCCACATTGGTCACGCGCTGCACGAACAGCGCCAGGAAGAGACCGGTGACCGTCGTCGAGGCCTCCGAGATCAGCGACATGACCGCGCCGAAGCCCACCGCCGCCAGCAGGGTGAGGAAGACGGCCCGGCGCTGCACGGGCGCGCCCTTCAGCTGGGGCCCGCCCGCGAGCACGACACCGGTGACGGCGACCGCGACGCCCGCGAACTGCAACAGTCCCGGGCGCTCGCCGAGGACGAGACCGACGCCCACCGGCACGGCCACGCCGAGGGAGCCGAGCGGCGACACCACGCCCATCGGGCCGAGCGCCAGCGCCTTGTAGAAGGAGAGCATCGCGACCGGTCCGACCAGTCCGGCGGCGACGGCGAACCAGAGCTGCGGACCCGCCTCGCTCCAGCCGCCGGTGGCGACGACGACGGCGCCGAGCACGACCACCGCGATCGACTGCGAGACGACGACCACCGTCAGCGCGGGTGTACGTCGGGTCAGCAGTCCGCCGCCGAAGTCGGCCAGGCCCCACAGCAGGCTGGTGGCCAGGGCGAAGAGTGCCGGCAGTGCGGCCATCGGGCGCCTCGCAGTACAGTTCGGTGAACAATCAGGTGCACCACACCATAGTTCATTGCATTGAACTCTGTCATCCAGAATATTGGACGGAATGTGTCGGACCTCGACCTGCTGACTCAGTCCCTGGCGCGCAATGTGAAGCGCTGGCGCACCGAGCGCGGCTTCACCCTGGACACGCTCGCCGCGCGGGCCGGGGTCAGCCGCGGCATGCTCATCCAGATCGAGCAGGCCAGGACCAACCCCAGCATCGGCACCGTCGTCAAGATCGGTGACGCGCTCGGTGTCAGCGTCACGACGCTGCTCGACTACGAGCAGGGGCCGAAGGTCCGTATCGTCCCGGCCGACCAGGCCGTACGGCTGTGGCACACCGACGCCGGCAGCTACAACCGGCTGCTCGCGGGCACCGAGGCGCCCGGCCCGCTGGAGATGTGGGACTGGCTGCTGATGCCGGGCGAGGGCAGCCCCTCCGACCCGCACCCGAACGGCTCGGTGGAGCTCGTCCATGTGACGGCCGGGGAGCTGACCCTCACCGTGGACGGCGTGGTGCACCACGTTCCGACGGGCGCGAGCGTCTCCTTCGAGGCCAACGTGCCGCACAGGTACGCGAATTCGGGTGACGCGCCACTGGAGATGATCATGACGGTGTCGGTCCCGCCGGTGCGCTGAGACGCCGTCCGGGAGGCGTGGGGGCTGCTGTTAGCGTGCCGTCATGCGCGCACCCATCGGAGACTTCGACCACGCCACGCCCGCCCCGGACAGCCTCGACGAACTCACCCGCCCGGTCGCCGACGCCGTACGCCACTGGCGCGGCAGCGTCCCCGCCGACCGGATCGTGTACGTCGACACCGAACCGGAGTGGGCCGACACGGCCGTCTTCCTGGAGCACTACGGCAAGGACCTGCTCGACCGGTCGGCCAACTGCGTGGTCGTCGCGGGCAGGCGGGGCGGCGAGACCGTGCTGGCCGCATGCGTGGTCCTCTCCGCCACGCGCGTGGACGTGAACGGCGCGGTCCGCCGCCGACTCGGCGCGCGCAAGGCCTCGTTCGCCCCGATGGACACGGCGACGGGGGAGACCGGGATGGAGTACGGCGGCATCACCCCGATCGGACTGCCGGGCGGCTGGCCGGTGTTGGTGGACTCGGCGGTCGTCGATCTTCCCTACGTCCTGGTCGGCAGCGGGCGGCGGAGGGGGAAGCTGCTGGTGCCCGGCAAGGCGTTCGCGGAGCTTCCGAACGCGGTGGTGCTGGAGGGGCTCGGGATCTGAGGGTCCGGGGCGGTTCGGGCTTGAGGGTGGGGCGGCTCGGGCTCTGAGAGTCCGGTCAGGCCGCCGTCACCGAGGGATCGGTGTGGTGGGCGAGCGCCAGATGGGGGTCCGTCTCGCCCGGCAGCGGTGCCGGATCGGCGTGCACCAGGGCGGCGGTGAGTCTCGGAACGGCGTGCAGGAGGGCGTGTTCCGCCTCGACCGCGATGTGATGCGCCTGGCGCACGCTCACCTCGCCGTCGACGACGACGGCCACCTCGGCCCGCAGCCGGTGCCCGATCCAGCGCAACCGCAGCTCACCGACGTCGCGTACGCCGGGCACCTCCTCCAGTGCCCGCTCGGCCCGGTCCACCAGCGCCGGGTCGACGGCGTCCATCACCCGCCGGAACACCTCGCGCGCCGCGTCCCGCAGCACCAGCGCGATCGCCGCCGTGATGGCCAGCCCCACCAGCGGGTCGGCCGCCGGCCAGCCGAGCGCGGCGCCGCCCGCGCCCACGAGCACGGCGAGCGAGGTGAATCCGTCCGTACGCGCGTGCAGCCCGTCCGCGACGAGGGCGGCCGAGCCGATCGCGCGGCCCACACGGATGCGGTGGCGGGCGACCCACTCGTTGCCCGCGAAGCCGATGACGGCCGCGAGGGCGACGACGGGCAGATGGTTCAGCGGTCGCGGCTCCAGCAGCCGGTCGATGGCCGCCCACGCGGTGAAGACCGCCGACGCCGCGATGGTCAGTACGATCGCGATGCCCGCCAGGTCCTCCGCGCGACCGTAGCCGTAGGTGAACCGGCGCGTCGCCGCTCGCCGGCCCAGGACGAAGGCGATGCCGAGCGGTACGGCGGTCAGCGCGTCGGCGGCGTTGTGCACCGTGTCGCCGAGCAGCGCGACCGACCCGGAGAGCACCACCACGACCGCCTGGGCGGCCGCCGTCACCCCGAGCACGGCCAGCGAGACCCAGAGCGCCCGCATGCCACGGGCCGAGGACTCCAGGGCGGAGTCGAGCTTGTCGGCGGTTTCGTGGGAGTGGGGGGTGAGGAGGTGGCGCAGACGCGGGAGGAGGGTGGTGGGTCTGTGGTGGTGAGCGTGGTCGTGGGCGGGTGCCCGGTCCGGTCCGTGGTCGCGGGAACGGTCGTGGGGCTGTGCGTCGGGGTGTGCGTGGGGGTGTGCGTGTGCGTGCGTGTGTGCCCGGTCCGGTCCGTGATCGGGGCCGTGGCTGTGGGCTTGGTGCCGGTCGGTCACGTGCGTGGTCCCTTCCGCCGGGCGGGGAGTGGACGCGGTCGCCTCCACGGAACCATTATGTGCGTATGAACGCACGCATGCACCTACCACCTGCGCATGGTGCGCACTCGCGCACGGGCGGCGAGCCCGAGGCGCACCCACGAACCCCCGGCGAGGAGCAGTTCGTACTCGCCGCCGAACTCCTCGCCCTGCTCGCGGACCGCACCCGTCTCGCCCTCCTGCACGCCCTGACTGGTGGGGAGGCGGACGTCTCGACGCTCACGCAGGTGTGCGGCGCGGCGCGTCCCGCCGTGAGCCAGCACCTGGCCCGGCTCCGGCTCGCGGGTCTGGTGAACACGCGCAAGGAGGGCCGCCGCGTGATCTACTCCCTGCGCGACGGTCATCTGCGCCGGGTCGTGGACGAGGCGCTGAGCCTCGCCGACCACCGCCTCAGCGACCGGCCCGCGCATGACTGAGCCGCGGGGCGGCGCCCGTGCCCGTGTCTGGCGGGCGAACGGGTGCCGAACGCGGCGGGGTCGCGCGTGGGCATGCGAGAACGGCCGTGGGCCGAGGCTTTCCGCCTCGGCCCACAGCCGTCGCGCGTATCGGGCCGGCTCGCTCGCCGGCCGGGTGATCAGGCCGCGGCGGGCGCGGCCTGCGAGCTGAGCTGCTCGATGACCTTGGTCAGGCCCTCGACGACCTCGGCGTCGTCGGCCGGGTGGAGCTCTGCGAAGCGGGTCACGGAGCCGGGGATGGACAGCTTGACGTCCTCCAGGACCGTGCCGCCCGCGATGCCCGCGGCCTTGCGGGTGTCGTCCTGCGCCCACACGCCGCCGAACTGGCCGAAGGCCGTGCCGACCACGGCGACCGGCTTGCCGGACAGCGCACCGGCGCCGTACGGGCGGGACAGCCAGTCGATGGCGTTCTTCAGGACGGCCGGGATCGTGCCGTTGTACTCGGGCGACACGAGCAGGAAGGCGTCGGTCGCGCCGGCCGCGGCACGCAGCCGGGCGGCGGCCGCGGGCACGTCGCCCTCGACGTCGAGGTCCTCGTTGTAGAACGGCACGTCGGCCAGGCCCTCGAAGAGCTCGATCTCGACGCCCTCGGGGGCGTGCTTGACGGCGGCCTCGGCGAGCTGGCGGTTGTGCGAACCGGCGCGAAGGCTGCCGACGAGCGCGAGGATACGTACGGACATGAGCTAACTCCCAGGATATGCGGTCAGAGCCAAGCGGACCGGGGTCCGTTTAATGTTGTAGCACCTAAACGGACCGAGGTCCACTTGTCCTGGTGGAGCGCTAACCTGAATCCATGACCCAGCTGCTCCCGCCCTTCCCCGCACCGCAGGACGACCCCGGCGGGCGAACGGACCTCACCCTGACGCCCGGTGGCGAGACGCCGCAGCTCAGGGCGGACGCCGCCCGCAACCGCAGCCGTCTGCTGGAGGTCGCCGCCCGCCTGGCGGCCGAGCGCGGCGCCGCGAACGTGACCATGGAGGCCGTCGCCTGCGGCGCGGGCGTCGGCAAGGGCACGGTCTTCAGGCGGTTCGGCGACCGCACGGGACTCCTCGAGGCCCTCCTCGACCACCACGAGAAGCAGCTCCAGGCCGCCTTCCTCACCGGCCCGCCGCCGCTCGGCCCGGACGCCCCTCCGGTCGAGCGGCTGCGCGCCTTCGGCTCGGCGGTGATCCGCCGCGAACACACGCACAGCGACCTGTACCTGGCCGCCCACGCGGAGGCGGCGCGACGCCACACGGCTCCGCCGTACCAGCTCCGGCTCACCCACGTCTGCCTGCTGCTGCGCCAGGCGCGGACGGAGGGCGACATCGAACTCGTCGCGCACACGCTGCTGGGCTACCTGGACACCATCCTCGTCGACCATCTGCTCACCCGGCGCGGCATGACCCTGGAGCGGGTCGAGGCCGGCTGGTACGACCTCGTCGACCGATGTACGGGCGGGCAGAGCCGATGTAGTACGGGGTGACGCCCCTCCGGCACCGATGATGGGGCCATGACCACCCCGGGCAGAAGAGCCGAGATGTTCGTCGCCGCCGACCGCGATCCCCGCGTCCTCGGCCCCGCGACCGGTACCGAACGCACCCTGCTCGTCGACTTCCTGGCCGCCCAGCGCGCGACGCTTGAGCTCAAGTGCTCAGGCCTGGAGGCGGAGTTGTCGCAACGCTCCGTGGCACCCTCCACCCTCTCGCTGCTCGGTCTGCTGCGCCATCTCGCCGACGTCGAACGCCGCTGGTTCCGTCAGGTCATGGCCGCACAGGACGCGCCGCCCCGCTTCTCCTCGCCGTCCGACCCCGACGGCGACTTCACCGGCGCCGTCCCCGACCTGTCCGTGGTCGCCGAGGCCTGGCGGGCCTGGCGCTCCGAGGTCGCCTTCGCCGAGGACTACGTCGCCGAGGCGCCCCACCTCGACGTCGAGGGCCACGACTCCTGGCGCGGCACCGTCTCCCTGCGCTGGGTCCTCGTGCACATGGTCGAGGAGTACGCCCGCCACAACGGCCACGCGGACCTGCTGCGCGAGCGGATCGACGGGGCGACCGGAGTGTGACGCAACGGTTTACGTTTCCGCAGGTCAGCGGCGTGTTAACGGAGATGACAACGGTCACCGGTGCAGCCTTTGCCGATCAGCACCGCGATGCGTTTGACTGCGGTGGAGGCACCCGACGCGAGGGGGAAGGCGCACGACATGAGCGACCACGGCCATGACCACGGCCCGCACGGCCATACCGGGCACTCCGGGCACTCCGGGCACGCCGGTCACTCCCACGGAGTGTCGGCGGACGCCGACCGCCGGTGGCTGGGGATCGCGCTCGCTCTGATCACCCTGTTCATGGCGGCCGAGGTGGTCGTCGGTGTCGTCGCGAGCTCGCTGGCCCTCATCTCGGACGCGGCGCACATGCTCACCGACGCCGCCTCGATCGTGCTCGCGCTGATCGCGATGCGACTGGCCGCGCGCCCGGCCAAGGGCGGCTTCACCTACGGACTCAAACGCGCGGAGATCCTCTCCGCCCAGGCCAACGGGCTGACGCTGCTCCTGCTGGGTGTCTGGCTGGCGTACGAGGCCGTACGACGGCTCGTCGAGCCGCCCGACGTCGAGGGCGGCCTGATGCTGATCACCGCGCTCGCCGGGATCGTCGTGAACGTGGCCGCCGCCTGGTGCATCTCCAAGGCCAACCGCACCTCGCTCAATGTCGAGGGCGCCTACCAGCACATCCTCAACGACCTGTTCGCCTTCATCGGTACCGCGATCGCCGGCCTGGTCGTCGTCGTGACGGGCTTCGCCCGCGCCGACGCCATCGCCACGCTCGTGGTCGTGGTCCTCATGGTCAAGGCCGGCTACGGGTTGCTGCGCGACTCCGGCCGGATCTTCCTGGAGGCCGCACCGGCCGACGTGGACCCGGACGCGCTCGGCGACAAGCTCGTCGCGCAGGCGGCCGTCGTCGAGGTCCACGACCTGCACGTCTGGCAGATCACCTCGGGGCAGGCCGCCCTGTCGGCCCACGTCCTGGTGCAGCCCGGCAGCGACTGCCACGCGGTCCGCCGCGACCTCGAGGAACTGCTGCGCCAGGACTACGGCATCACCCACACGACACTTCAGGTCGACCACATCCCGGAACAGCTCCTCCAGGTGGCCCTGCGCGGCGACCGGATCCCGCCGGACGGCGCGCCGCACTGCGAGGACGCCCACGGGCCGGTCCACCGGGAGGAGCCGCACGGACACTGACGCCGGCGCGCGGCACAGCGGTAGGCGGTAGGGGGGCGGACGGCCTTGTGCGGGCCAAGGCCCGGGAAGCCTGGGGCGGCGCGCCGGCCGGGGGCCCGGGCCGGCGCTCCGTCCGGCGCAGGGGCCCGGTCTGACGCAGGCACTCGGTCTGACGCAGGGACCCGGTCTGACGCAGGCGCCCGATCTAACGCAGGCGCCCGATCTCGATCGCCGGGCACCGGTCCATCACCATGTCCAGGCCCGCTTCCCGCGTCCGCTCGTACGCCGCCTCGTCGACGACCCCGAGTTGGTACCACACGGCCTTGGCGCCGATCGTCACGGCCTCGTCGGCGACGGGCCCCGCCAGATCGCTGTTGACGAACACATCGACCACGTCGACCGGGAACGGGATCGCCTCCAGGGACGGGTAGCCCTGCTCGCCGTGGACCGTCTCGGCCTTCGGATGCACCGGCACGATGCGCTTGCCGAAGCGCTGAAGGACGTCCGCCACCCCGTACGCCACCCGATGCCGGTTCGAGGACAGGCCGACGATCGCCCAGGTGTCACCGAGCTCGGTCAGGATCTTGCGGGTCGTTGCTGAGTCGCCGTACACGGCCGGTCTCCTTCGACGTCCTGCGGGCTCGTCCCGCACGAGGCTTGCTGTGCCTGGCAACAGCGGGCCGTTCGCCGGGATTCCCCCGGGTGTCGGAGGCGCACACGGGCGCGCCGGTGGGACGCGCGCGCGAGCTTGGACGGCGTACGCATGTCCGGAACGGTCCCCACCTCCCTGCGCCCGAGGGCCCTGGCGCCTACGCTCACCCCGTGCTGCGTATCACCGACGCCGGAACCGGCGAGCCCACCGACGTCCGACCAGGCCTGACCAGGATCCACGCGCATGTGGCGCGGGCCGACACGTCCGCCCTGCGCGTGCTGCTCGTCGCCGACGTGCTCGCCCGTGCCCTCGAACTCGGCGGGACCCCCGTCGTCATGGTCGCCGACCCGCCCGCCGAACTCCGGGCGCGCGCCGACGCGCTCGGCATCCGGCGCGCGGAGACCGACACCCTGGGCGGCGGGCGGATCCTGCACGTGCTCGGTCCCGAGGACCCCGTCGTGGACGGCATCCGCGTCGAGGTCGCCCCGGCGGGCGGTCCGGCCGACTCCGCCGAGTCTGCCGGGTCCTCCTCCGCCGTACGCCTCGCCCTGCTCGCCCACCCCCGCAGCAGCCCCGCCGACCTCGACAGCGGCGCGCTGACCGAGGCTCAGGAGACGCTCGCACGCTGGCGCAAGACCGTCGCCCTGTGGGCGAACCACCCCTCCAAGCCCATCCCCGAACACGTACGGCAGGAACTGCGCGCCGCCTGGGAGGACGACCTCGACCTCCCGGCGGTCCTGGACGTGCTGCGACGACTGGAGGGCGCCGACGACGTGCCGGACGGCGCCCGATTCGAGTCGTACGCCTACGCGGACCGGCTCCTCGGGCTCGAACTCACCCGGGAGATCGGGGCATGGGCATGAACGCGCCGCGCCCCGGCACGGGGCCGCTGCGCAGACTCGTGGTGCTTCGGCACGCCAAGTCCGCCTGGCCCGCCGGGGTTGCCGACCACGACAGACCGCTCGCACCGCGCGGCCGCCGGGACGCCCCGGCCGCCGGACGTGTGCTCGCCGAGGCCGACCTCCTGCCCGACCTCGCCCTGTGCTCCACCGCCGTACGCGCCCGCCAGACCTGGGAGCTGGCCGCGGCGCAGTGGGGCACCCCGCCGGCCGTACGGCTCGACGCGCGGCTGTACGCGGCCGACGCGCCGGACCTGCTCGCGGCGGTGCGCGAAGTGCCCGGCCAGGTGGGGACGTTGCTGCTGATCGGGCACAACCCGGGGCTCGAGGAACTGGTCCTCGAACTGGCCGGGGACGGCGTCGACGACACACTGGACCGCCTCGGCGTCAAGTTCCCGACCTCGGCGATCGCGGTCCTGGCCTGGCACGGCGAGTCCTGGCAGACCCTGGCCCCCGGCACGGCACTCCTGACGGAGCTGACCGTCCCCCGAGGCCACAAGCACCGCTGACCTAGGGCCCGTTGCGCGCGTGGCAGGCGCCACTTCCGGAACAGGCCCTAGCCCACGTGGACCCGGGGCCGGCGTTGCGGATCGGGTTCCGCGCGGCGCAGGACCTCCCGGGTGACCGGGGCGACCTCTCCGTCGCCGAAGACGAGGAAGCGCAGCAGTTGGCTGAACGGGTTGCCCTCGGTCCAGTTGAAGTAGGCGTGCGGGACCTCACCGGTGCGGTCCCGCAGCTGCATCAGGACGGCCGCGATGGTGTTGGGCACGGTCGCGCCCTCCACGCGCAGCCTGCGCACCCCGTGCTTCTCGTCGCCGTGGACGGCCAGATCGGCGGTGAAGTCCGAGGAGTCCGTGACGAAGACCTCCAGGAAGAGCACCGGACGCCCGTCCGGGATGTGGGTCTGCTCGCGCTGGCTGTACTCCTTGGCGCGGTACTCGCGCGTGCTGTGTTCCTGCGGCTCGTTGGCGATCAGCCGGAGAGGCCCGCTCGCCGCGGCCTCGTCGAGGAACCGGGAGGCCGTCTCGTCGAACGTGACGGCGGCGGCCCGCAGTTCGAAGGCCCGGCGCACACGGGAGGCGAACGAGGTGATCAGGATGGCCAGGATGAAGATCGCCGCGATCTTGATGCCGTCCGGCCGCTCGATCACGTTCGTGACCAGCGTGTAGGCGAAGACCGCGGTGATGGCACCGAACCCGGTCGCGGCGCCCCGGTGGCCGCGCTTGTGCACGGCGACCGTCGACGCGAAGGACGCGGAGAGCATCAGGACCAGGACGCCGGTCGCGTACGCGCCGCTCTGGTCGTCGACGTTCGCGTTGAACCACAGCGTGATGAAGACCGCGGCCGCCATGAAGACCAGCACCAGGGGGCGGACCGCCCGGGTCCATTCCGGGGCCATGCCGTACCGCGGCAGATAGCGCGGCACGAGATTGAGCAGTCCGGCGAGCGCGGAGGCGCCCGCGAACCAGAGGATCGCGATGGTCGCGACGTCGTAGACCGTGCCGAAGGCCTCGCCCAGGTGCTGGTGCGCGAGATACGCCAGCGCGCGGCCGTTCGCGGCGCCGCCGCTCCTGAACTCGTCCTGCGGGATCAGGATCGTCGTCGCCAGACTGGAGAGCAGCAGGAAGCAGCTCATGATCACGGCGGCCGTGGTGAGCAGCTTGCGGGTGTCGCGGATCCGGCCCGTCGGCTTCTCGTAGGTGTCCGTGGGGTCGCCCTCGACCTGCGGCATCACCGCGACGCCCGTCTCGAAGCCGGACATGCCGAGCGCCAGCTTCGGGAAGACGAGCAGCGCCACGGCGGCCATCGCGAGCGGAGAGGAGTGTTCCGTCGTCATCGCGTCGGTCCAGTCGCCGATCTTGACCGGGTGGCTCAGCACCTCCCACGCCGAGACGGCCAGAACGACGACATTGAGTGTGAGATAGGTCGCCACCAGCGTCACGGCGATGCCCATGGCCTCACGGAAGCCCTTGAGGAAGACCGCCCCCAGGGCCGTGACGAGGACGAGCGTGATCCAGGTGTTCGCGCCGTGCAGCCAGTGCGGAGCGAACGGATTCTCCACGACGTGCGCCGCGGCGTCGGCGCCGGAGAGCGTGATCGTGATCAGGAAGTCGGTGGCCGCGAACCCGAGCAGCACCAGGACGAAGATCTTCCCCGCCCACCAGGGCAGCAGCCGCTCCAGCATGGCGATGGAACCCTCGCCGTGCGGACTCTCGTGCGCGACCCGGCGGTAGACCGGCAGCGCGCCGAGCAGGGTCAGCGCGACCAGCACGAGCGTCGCCAGCGGCGACAGCAGGCCGGCCGCGAGCGCCGCGATGCCGGGCTGGTAGCCGAGCGTGGAGAAGTAGTCCACACCGGTCAGACACATGACCCGCCACCACCGGTGCCCCGCGTGCCCCTCGTCGGTCGTGGCGTGCGGGCCCGGGTGCCGGGCCGTCTGCTCGCTCAGGCCCTCCAGGAGCCAGGCCCGCCAGCGGGGCGTGGCGGCGGAGGGCCCTGGTTCGTCGGGCTCGGCGGTGTCCTTACTGTCCACCTGCGTGCCGCTCATGCTGCGATCTCCCTGACCTGGGGCCTTCGGACAACGACGAGCGAGTATCCACCACACGGCCGCCCGCACCCCCGCCGGGGGCGACCGGACGGCCCGGACGGACCGGACGGACCGGGCGGACCGGACGGACCGGGCGGACCGGACGGCGCGGCGGCAGTGCGCTGCGCACGCACGCGTGACACGTGCCCTGATCCGGCTGCCGCACGCGCGCGTGCGGTGCGCGTTCGATCCGTGGTGCGATCCGTCGTGCCGCCCCCGCGCGCGCACCGCATACGCTGGCGTGATGCAGGACGAGTACCGCACAGTCGCCCACGCGGGCGTGCACGAGACCGAGATCAACCGCTCCCGCTTCCTGTGCGCCCTCGCCCCGGCGGCCACCGAGCAGGAGGCCCAGGACTTCATCGCGGCCGTCCGCAAGGAGCACGCGGACGCCACGCACAACTGCTACGCGTACGTCATCGGCGCCGGTGCCGCCGTCCAGAAGGCGAGCGACGACGGGGAACCGGGCGGCACCGCGGGCGTCCCCATGCTGCAGATGCTGCTGCGCCGGGACATGCGGTACGTCGTCGCCGTCGTCACCCGCTACTACGGCGGGGTCAAGCTCGGCGCGGGCGGGCTCATCAGGGCGTACGGGGGAGCGGTGGGCGAGGCGCTGGACGTGCTCGGAACCCTCACGCGCAAACGCTTCCGGCTCGCCACGGTGACCGTCGACCACCAGCGGGCCGGCAAGGTGCAGAACGACCTGCGGTCGACCGGACGCACGGTGCGTGACGTGCGTTACGGGGAGGCGGTCACGATCGAGATCGGCCTCCCGGACGCCGACGTGGACGCCTTCCGCTCGTGGCTCGCCGACGCCACCGCCGGCACGGCCGGCTTCGAACTGGGCGGCGAGGCATACGGGGACGCCTAGCGACACAGCGACACAGCGATACAGCGATACAGCGACACAGGGATACGGGATACGGGGACAGTGAACGGGCGCTCCGCCCAGTCGGCGGCCTGTGCTGATTTCCGGAGTCATGGCGACTTGTGTGCATCCCGGCCGGTTCGGGCCGCAGTGGCACGTTCAGGACATTCGCCGTGCGTGGTCATGGCATCATGGGTGAAAAGTAGTACTCCGCCGCGTCGGCGCGGTCGGCTTCTTTTTTTGTCTTGCACCCGGCTCGTTCCTGCAATTCATTCGGCTCGTGCCCGCCGAGAATTCCTCGATGCGTGCCCTGTCGAGGAAGGTTCTCCATGAACCGTTCAGCTCGCACGAACGACCGCTTCTCCAACACCCGTAAGAAGGATGGCTCCGCCGGTTCCGGCCGGGGCGCCCGCTCGGGTGGCAACGGGCGCCGTCCCTCCACACCGCAGGGGGAGTTCGCGTTGCCGGTCACCGTCACGCCGGCCCTCCCCGCGGCTGCGACGTTCGGCGAGCTGGACCTCCCCGCCGAGTTGCTGAAGACGCTCACCAGCCTCGGCGTGAACGAGCCGTTCCCGATCCAGGCCGCCACCCTGCCGAACTCCCTGGCGGGCCGCGACGTCCTGGGCCGCGGGCGGACCGGATCGGGCAAGACGCTCGCCTTCGGCCTGGCGCTACTCGTGCGCACGGCCGGACAGCGTGCCGAGGCCCGGAAGCCGCTGGCCCTGATCCTCGTCCCCACGCGCGAGCTGGCCCAGCAGGTCACCGACGCGCTCACTCCGTACGCCCAGTTGCTGAAGCTGCGGCTGGCCACCGTGGTCGGCGGCATGTCGATCGGCCGGCAGGCGAGCGCACTGCGCGCCGGGGCCGAGGTCGTCGTCGCGACTCCAGGCCGCCTCGCCGATCTCATCGAGCGCAAGGACTGCCGGCTGGACCGGGTGAGCATCACCGTCCTGGACGAGGCCGACCAGATGGCCGACATGGGCTTCATGCCCCAGGTCACCGAACTGCTCGACCAGGTACGCCCCGACGGCCAGCGGATGCTGTTCTCGGCCACGCTGGACCGCAACATCGACCTCCTGGTCCGTCGCTACCTCCATGACCCGGTGGTCCACTCGGTCGACCCGTCGGCGGGCACGGTCACCACGATGGAGCATCACGTGCTGCATGTGCACGGCACCGACAAGTTCGCCACCGCCACCGAGATCGCCGCCCGCGACGGGCGCGTGCTCATGTTCCTGGACACCAAGCACGCCGTCGACCAGTTCACCAAGCACCTGCTGGGCAGCGGCGTGAAGGCCGCCGCCCTGCACGGCGGCAAGTCGCAGCCCCAGCGCACCCGCACCCTGGCGCAGTTCAGGACCGGCGACATCACGGCGCTCGTGGCGACCAATGTCGCGGCCCGCGGCATTCATGTGGACGATCTCGACCTCGTCGTCAACGTCGACCCGCCGAGCGACCACAAGGACTACCTGCACCGCGGCGGCCGTACCGCGCGCGCCGGTGAGTCCGGCAGTGTCGTCACCCTGGTCCTGCCCAACCAGCGCCGTGAGATGGCGCGGCTGATGTCCGATGCCGGCATCAGGCCGCAGATCACTCAGGTCCGCTCGGGTGAGGCCGAGCTGAGCCGTATCACCGGCGCCCAGGCGCCCTCCGGTGTCCCCATCGCCGGCAGCGGGCCGGTCACGGAGCGCCCCAAGCGCGGCGGTGCCCCCTTCCGGGGTATGGGCACTCGCCCGGGCCGCGCCGGTGGTGAGTCCCGCCGGTCCGCCGAGGCCCGGCAGACGGCCGAGGCCCGCAAGGCCGCCCGGATCCGTCGCGGCGCGTAGCCCGAGCGCAGCTGAACGCCCGCGGGACCGCCCGCCCGAACGCCCGTCGGCCGCGCCGCAATTCAGGTCAATGTGGACATCTATGGCTATAGGTGGCGGATGTCAGGGGCGGACCGGGATGTGTGAGGAATCGGGTGCCGACAGGCGTTAGCGTGGTCGGTGCTGACGGTGAGGCCCGTGCTGGTCGGCGCCGGTTCCAGGGGCGTAGGGCGTAGTAAGGGGAAGCATGCAGGTCGGAGCGGTGTCTTGAGGATTCTGCACACGTCCGACTGGCATCTGGGCCGGGCGTTCCACCGGGTGAACATGCTCGGTGCCCAGGCCGGTTTCATCGGCCATCTCGTCACGACCGTGCGTGAGCGCGGCGTGGACGCGGTGGTCGTGTCGGGGGACGTGTACGACCGGGCGGTGCCGCCGCTGGCCGCGGTCGAGCTCTTCGACGACGCCCTGCACCGGCTGGCGGACCTGGGCGTGCCCACGGTGATGATCTCCGGGAACCACGACTCGGCGCGCCGACTGGGCGTGGGCGCCGGCCTCATCGGCCGCGCCGGCATCCATCTGCGGACCGAGGTCTCGGCGTGCGGTACGCCCGTGCTGCTGTCCGACACCTTCGGCGACGTCGCGTTCTACGGGCTGCCGTATCTTGAACCGGCCCTGGTGAGGGACCAGTTCGGGGTGGAGAAAGCGGCCCACGAGGCCGTGCTCGCCGCCGCCATGGACCGGGTCCGGGCCGACCTCGCCACGCGCCCGCCGGGCACCCGTTCCGTCGTCCTCGCCCATGCCTTCGTCACCGGCGGCGAGGCCAGTGACAGTGAGCGGGACATCACGGTCGGCGGGGTGGCCGCCGTGCCCGCCGGGGTCTTCGACGGCGTCGACTACGCGGCGCTGGGACATCTGCACGGCAGCCAGACCATCACCGAGCGCGTGCGCTACTCGGGCTCCCCGCTGCCCTACTCCTTCTCCGAGGCCGAGCACCGCAAGAGCATGTGGCTCGTGGACCTGGGGGCCGACGGCTCGATCGAGGCGGAGCGGGTCGACTGCCCGGTGCCCCGCCCGCTCGCCAGGATCCGTGGGCCACTGGAGGAACTGCTCGCCGACCCCGGGCTGACGCGCCACGAGGAGGCGTGGGTCGAGGCCACGCTCACCGACCCGGTGCGCCCCGCCGAGCCCATGGCGCGACTGACCGAGCGTTTCCCGCACACGCTCAGCCTCGTCTTCGACCCGGAGCGGGCACCGGAGGACCCGGACGTCTCGTACGCGCGGCGCCTGGCTGGCCGCAGCGACCAGCAGATCGCGGAGGACTTCGTGGCCCATGTGCGCGGCGCCGGACCCGACGCGCGCGAACAGGCCGTGCTGCAGGACGCGTTCGACGCCGTCCGCGCCGACGAGGCGGTCCGGGAGGTCGCCCGCTGATGCCCGCGACCGCCGGACACCCACGGCGCCCGGTGCGGCGACCGCACTCGAACACGGAGGGGAGCCGATGAGGCTGCACCGCCTGGACATCACCGCCTTCGGCCCCTTCGGCGGCGCCCAGACCGTCGACTTCGACGACCTCTCGGCCGCCGGGCTCTTCCTGCTGCACGGACCGACCGGGGCGGGCAAGACGTCCGTCCTGGACGCCGTCTGCTACGCGCTGTACGGGGCCGTGCCGGGCGCCCGCCAGAGCGGCCAGGGCATGACCCTGCGCAGCGACCACGCCGCGCCGTCCACCCGTACCGAGATCCGGCTCGAACTCACCGTCGCCGGACGCCGGCTGGAGATCACCCGGCAGCCGCCCTGGGCGCGCCCCAAGAAGCGCGGCGCCGGTACGACGACCGACAAGGCCCAGAGCCGGCTGCGCGAACACGACGCGGCGGCGGGCTCCTGGAAGGACCTCAGCCGCTCCCACCAGGAGATCGGTGAGGAGATCACCCAGCTGCTCGGCATGAGCCGGGAGCAGTTCTGCCAGGTCGTGCTGTTGCCCCAGGGCGACTTCGCACGCTTCCTGCGCGCCGACGCGGAGGCGCGCGGCAAACTGCTCGGCCGCCTCTTCGACACCCACCGCTTCGCGGAGGTCGAGAAGCGGCTCGCCGAGCGGCGGCGGGCGGTCGAGGCCGAGGTGCGGGCCGGGGACGCCACGCTGCTCGCCGACGCGCACCGCATGCAGCAGGCCGTCGGGGACGTCGTCGAGGTGCCGCTGCCCGACCTCGCGCCCGGCGACCCAGGACTCGCCGAGACCGTCCTCACCTGGGCCGCCGTCGCCCGCTCCACCGCCCGCGAGCGGCTGACCCTGGCCCACTGCGCGCGTACGGCGGCGGAGTCCGCGCAGGCCGCCGCCGACCGCGTACTCGACGACGTACGCGAAGTGGCACGCCTTCAGCGCAGGTACACCGAGGCGCGCGAGCGCGCCGCGCTGCTGGAGGAGCGCTCCGACGCCCACCGGGAGGCGCAGACGCGGATGGAGCGTGGCCGCAAGGCCGAGGCGGTGGCCCCCGCGCTCGATCTGCGCGACGCCGCCGAGGCCGAGCACCGGCGCGCGGCCACGGACGAGGCACGCGCGCGCACCGCCCTGCCCGAGACGTTCGCCGACGCCGGCGCGCCCGGCCTCGCGGCGGCGGCCCGCAAGGCGGCCGAGGAACTGGGCGGCCTGGAATCCGCCCGCCGGGCCGAGCGCCGGCTCGGTGAACTCACCGAGGAGCGTGCCTCCCTGGACCGCCAGGAGCGCGCCGACGACGACGTCCTCCAGGACGCCGAGAGCTGGCTCGCCACCTGGGAGGCGACCCGCGCCGACCTCCAGGCCGGCATCGAGTCCGCGCAGGAGGCCGCGACGCGCGCCGAGCAGCTCGCCGTGCGCCGCGACCCCGCCCAGGCCCGCCTCGCGGCCGCCCGTCGGCGCGACCGGCTCTCCCAGGACACGGACGAGGCCCGGGCCCGTGCCCTCGCCGCCCGCGAGCACGCGACGGACGCCCGGGTCCACTGGCTCGACCTGAAGGAACAGTGCCTTCAGGGCATCGCCGCGGAACTCGCCGCCGGTCTCGTCGACGGCGCTCCCTGCGCCGTGTGCGGCTCCCTCGACCATCCGGCGCCCGCGCGGAAGATCACCGGGCATGTCGACCGGGAGACCGAGGAGCGGGCCCTCACCGCCTACCAGCGCGCCGACGAGACGGCCACCGTGGACGAGCGGCGACTCGGCTCCGTACGCGAGGAGCTGGCCGCCGCGACCGCGGAAGCGGGCGACGCGCCGACCGCCCACCTCGCCCAGGAGGCAGCGGAGCTGGAGCGGCAGCATGCCGAGGCGCGCGCCGCCGCCTCCGGGCTGCACACCGCGCGGCAGCGGCTCGCACAGGCCGAGCTCGAACACGAACGGCGGGTCGCCGACCAGCAGCAGGCCGCCCTGCGCGCCGCCGCCCGGGTCTCCCACCGGGACACGATCGACCGGGAAAGGGCCTCGCTGGAGGAGGAGTTGGCAAAGGCCCGGGGCGCCGCCGACAGCGTCGCCGCGCGTGCCGCGCAGCTGGAGCGCCGGACCGCCCTGCTCACGGACGCCGCGGACGCCGTGCGCACGGCCGAGGACACCGCGCAGCGCCTCAAGGACGCCGACGCGCGCCTGGCCGACGCGGCCTTCCGCGCCGGGTTCGACACCCCGGGGGACGCGGCCGCCGCGCTCCTCGACGACGCGGCCCACCGCGACCTCCAACGGCGCCTCGACGCCTGGCAGTCCGAGGAGGCCGCCGTACGCGCGGTGCTCGCCGAGGCCGACACGGCCGCCGCCGCGCGGCAGCCGGCCGCCGGCCTGGCCGCCGCCGAAGAGACCGCCGAGCTGGCCGCCCGGCGGCTGCGGGACACCGCCTCCGCCCAGGACGCGGCCGCTCGGCGCTGCGCCGAACTGGACCGGCTGTCCACGCGCGCGCTCACGTCCGTACGCCGGCTGGCGCCGCTGCGCGAGGAGCACGACCGGGTGGCCCGTATGGCCGGACTGGCCGCGGGTACCTCCGCGGACAACGAGCGGAAGATGCGCCTGGAGTCCTACGTCCTCGCCGCCCGTCTGGAACAGGTGGCGGCGGCCGCGACCGCGCGCCTGCGACGCATGTCGTCGGGGCGCTACACGCTCGTCCACTCCGACGACCGGGCCGGACGCGGACGCAGCGGTCTCGGGCTGCATGTCGTGGACGCCTGGACCGGCCGCGAGCGGGACACGGCGACGCTCTCCGGCGGCGAGACCTTCTTCGCGTCGCTGGCTCTCGCCCTCGGCCTCGCGGACGTCGTCACCGACGAGGCCGGCGGGGTGCGCCTGGACACCCTGTTCATCGACGAGGGATTCGGCAGCCTCGACGACCAGACCCTCGACGAGGTCCTCGACGTACTCGACTCCCTGCGGGAGCGGGACCGCAGCGTCGGCATCGTCAGCCATGTCGCGGATCTACGACGGCGCATCACCGCGCAGCTGGAGATCGTGAAGGGGCGGACGGGTTCGGTGGTACGACAGCGGGGCGGGCTGTGACGCCCGGCGGCCCCGGGGTCAGCGACCCAGCGGGCGTCGGGGCAGCGGTGACGAGTACACGACGCTCGTCGTCACGGACCCCAGAGCGCCGATCTTGCCCGACACCTCTTCCAGATGGCGCATCGAGCGCGCGGCGACCTTGATGACGAAGCAGTCGTCGCCGGTGACGTGGTGCGCCTCCAGGATCTCGGGCGTCACGGCGACGAGGTCGTGGAAGGGCTTGTAGTTCCCGTTCGGGTAGCGCAGCCGGACGAAGGCCAGGATCGGCAGGCCCAGGCTGTCCGGGTCGACGACCGCCGCGTATCCCTGGATCACGCCGGCCTCCTCCAGCCGCCGCACCCGCTCGGTGACCGCGCTCGAGGACATGGAGACGGCACGGGCCAGCTCGGCGAAGCTGGCCCGTCCCTCGCGCTGGAGGACATCGAGGATGCGCCAGTCGGTGGCGTCCGGGGAATACGTGGTCATTCCCGAGGAATAGCAGGGGAATCCCCGGCAGATCAAGAGTGACGCCGTGAATCACTCCTTCAGGACGGGGATCACCGGCCGTAGATTCTCAGCCATGAGGGTCCCGTACGGCCGGAGCAGGCGAACGCACCGGAACGGCGGGGCAGGGAGGGAAGGCACCACGATGACCACCACGACGACGCCCACCACGACGACCCCCACATCGCCCCCGACCGTGAAGGCCCCGACCGTGAAGGCCCCCACCGCGAAGACCGCCACCGCGAAGACCGCCGACAACCCCGTACTCCGCGTCGCCCCCGCCTCCCCGGCCGCGGCCGCCGCCTACTTCGGCGCGAGCCTCGCCTTCCACGCCGACGTGTCCGATGTCGCCACCGCACTGGCGGCCGGCGGCGACCCCGGCTTCGTGGTTCTCGACTCGCGCTCCACCGCGTCCTGGGACCAGGGCCATGTGCCCGGCGCCGTCCATCTGCCCACCGCGCTCATCCCGGAGCAGGCCGAGCAGCTCCTGGACAGGTCCGTACCGGTCGTCACGTACTGCTGGGGCCCCGGCTGCAACGGCGCGACCCGGGCCGCCCTGGCCCTCGCCGAACTCGGCTTCCAGGTCAAGGAGATGCTGGGCGGCTTCGAGTACTGGGTGCGCGAGGGCTTCGAGTACGAGACCTGGGAGGGCCGCGACCACCGCGTCGCCGACCCGCTGACGGCGCCGGTGGACGCGGACGACTGCGGCTGCTGAGGCGACCGGGCGTCGTACCACCGCGGGCGGACCCCGCGACGCACGGACGCCGGAAGGCGGCCGCGGCCCCTGCATGTAGGTTCTGCGCATGGCCAGTTGCACGGATGCGGGTGTCGGCGCGGTCGCGTGGGTGGAGTCGGGCGGCGGCCCGCTCATCGCCGTACCCGAGGTGGTGCTCCCGTTCTGGGCGGGGGCGGACGGCGACGAACTGTCCACCGACTACGACCGCGCCTGCGACGTCGACGCGTTCATCGGCCTCGTCCCTGTCGGCGACACCCGGGCCCTGGTCCTCGGCGACGACCCCGGGTCGTGATGATGACCTCCGGACAGGACGGTTTCAGACGCTGACCGCGGCCGGGCTCGCGCCGGTGACGCGAACCCGGCCGCCGCCGAAGGGCTGCGACAGCCGACGAACCGTCACAGCCGCGACAGCCGACGAACCATCACAGCCGCGACAGTTCGTCGACCAGGTCGTCCAGGCCCAGCGAGCCCTGGGACAGGGCCGCCATGTGCCATGCCTTCGCGTCGAAGGCGTCGCCATGACGCTTCTTCGCGTTCTCGCGGCCCAGCAGCCAGGCCCGCTCGCCGAGCTTGTAGCCGATGGCCTGACCCGGGATGGAGAGATAGCGGGTGAGCTCGCTCTCCACGTAGTCCGCCGGGCGGCTGCTGTGCGCGGCGAAGAACTCCTCCGCCAGCTCGGGAGTCCAGCGCCCACCCGGGTGGAACGGCGAGTCCGCCGGGATCTCCAGCTCCAGATGCATGCCGATGTCGACGATGACGCGGGCCGCGCGCATCATCTGGGCGTCCAGATAGCCGAGCCGCTGCTCCGCGTCCGTGAGGAAGCCCAGCTCGTCCATCAGCCGCTCCGCGTACAGCGCCCAGCCCTCGCAGTTGGCGCTGACCCCGCCGACCGTGGCCTGGTAGCGCGAGAGGTTCTCCGCGACGTGCGCCCACTGGGCGAGCTGGAGGTGGTGGCCGGGGACGCCCTCGTGGTACCAGGTCGACACGAGGTCGTACACCGGGAAGCGGGTCAGGCCCATCGTCGGCAGCCAGGTACGCCCGGGGCGCGAGAAGTCCTCCGAGGGGGCCGTGTAGTACGGCGCCGCCGCACTGCCGGGCGGCGCGATGCGGGACTCCACCTTCCGTACCCGCTCGGCGAGTTCGAAGTGCGTGCCGTCGAGCGCCTCGATCGCCTGGTCCATCAGTGCCTGGAGCCAGTCGCGTACCTCGTCGACGCCCTCGATGTGCGCGCCGTGCTCGTCGAGGTGCGCGAGCGCCACCCACGGGGTCTCGGCGCCCGGCAGGATCTTCTCGGCCTCGGTCTTCATCTCGGCGAGGAGGCGGTGGTACTCGGCCCAGCCGTACGCGTACGCCTCGTCGAGGTCGAGGTCCGTACCGTTGTAGTAGCGCGACCAGCGCGCGTACCGTTCACGGCCGACCGTGTCCGGCGCGCCCTCGATCGTCGGCGCGTAGACGTCGCGCATCCAGTCCCGCAGGGACACCAGGGCCCCGGTCGCGGTGCGCGCGGCCGCGTCCAGCTCCGTGCGCAGCGACTCGGGGCCCGACGCCACGAAGTCCTCGTACCAGCCGCGGCCCTGCCCGTCCGTGTCCGACCACTCGGTGAGCTGCCCGATGAACGTCGCGGTGGGGCGCGGCCCCGCGTACAGCTTGCGCTCCAGGCCGAGGGCGAGTGACTCCCGGTAGCCCGCCAGGGCGGCGGGCACGGCGCGCAGCCGCTCGGCGACCGAGGCCCAGTCCTCGTCCGTGTCCGTGGGAGTGATCGTGAAGACCTCGCGCACCGAGTGCGCGGGCGAGTCCATGTTGCCGACCGCCCGCAGCCCCTCGTCGGCCTCGTGGACGGCGAGTTCCGCGGTGAGGCGCTCACGCAGCAGCCGGGCGCAGCGGCGCTCGATGTCGCTGTCCGCGCCGGGCTGCCGCTCCGCCTCGTCGAGACGTGCCAGCGTGGTCCGCGTCAGCTTCGCCAGGGCCTCGTGGCCCGCGGGCGAGAAGTCCGGCAGCTTGCCGGCGCTTGCCTTGTCACCGAGATACGTACCCGTGACCGGATCGAGGGCGATGAGGTCGTCGACATACGCGTCGGCGACCTCGCGGGGCAGCGGGCTCTTCGTCTCTGACATGCGGACATCCTTATACGGAGAGCTGGTCCGCGTCAGGCCGATATGCCGGGTCGGGCGCGGTGTCAGCCTGATTTCGCCGAGGGCGTGACCTGCGGCCCGGGCGGCAGCAGCGGACCGCAGTCCCACTGCTGGAAGATCAACCGGGTCTCGACCCGGGCCACTTCGCGCTGCGACGTGAACTCGTCGAGGACCAGCCTCTGCAGATCCGCCATGTCGGCGACCGCGACATGGACGAGGTAGTCGTCGGGGCCGGTGAGGTGGAAGACGGTACGCGACTCGGGCAGCGCCCGGATCCGGTCCACGAAGGGGCCCACCAACTCCCGCCGATGCGGCCTGACCTGCACCGACAGCAGCGCTTCCAGCCCCCGCCCCAGTTTCGCCGGGTCCAGTCGCAGTTGATGGCCGAGAATGACTCCCGCGCGGCGCAGCCGCGTCACCCGGTCGAGACAGGTCGAGGGCGCCACCCCGACCTGCGCCGCGAGGTCGCGGTACGTCGTCCGGGCGTCGTTCTGCAACAGCCGCAACAAATGAAGATCCACCGGATCGAGTACGACGGATTCGCCCATGCGCCGAACGTAACACGACCTTCTTCGCCCGGACCCCGGCCGCTGTTCAGGCTTCCCGGCATGAACTTCGGCAGCTACGACACATACGTGGATGAAACCGCGGACGCAGCGGACGCAGCGGACGCAGTGGACGACGGCCGGGGCGCCGGCGGCTTCGGGGGCGGGCCCGCGGTGCGGGCGCTGGACACCGAGGCCGTGCACGCCGGGCGGGACGACCTCGCCCGGCAGGGTCTGCACGCCGCGCCGATCGACCTGTCCACGACCTACCCCTCGTACGACAGCCGTGCGGAGGCGGCCCGCATCGACGCCTTCGCCGCCGACGGCGCGGAGCCGGCCGGGCCGCCCGTCTACGGCCGGCTGGGCAACCCGACCGTGGCCCGCTTCGAGACCGCCCTCGCCCGGCTCGAGGGCACGGACAGCGCGGTCGCGTTCGCGAGCGGCATGGCGGCGCTGAGCGCGGTGCTGCTCGTACGGAACGCCATGGGCCTGCGGCATGTCGTCGCCGTACGGCCCCTGTACGGCTGTAGCGACCATCTGCTGACCGCCGGACTGCTCGGCTCCGAGGTGACCTGGGTCGACCCGGCGGGCGTCGCGGACGCCCTGCGCCCCGACACCGGTCTTGTCATGGTGGAGTCACCGGCCAACCCGACGCTGGCCGAACTCGATCTGCGGGCGCTCGCCCACGCCTGCGGCTCCGTACCGCTGCTGGCGGACAACACCTTCGCCACCCCCGTGCTGCAACGCCCCGCCGAACACGGCGCCCGGCTCGTGCTGCACAGCGCCACCAAATACCTGGGCGGCCACGGGGACGTGATGGCCGGAGTGGTGGCCTGCGACGAGGAGTTCGCCCGGGGGCTGCGCCAGATCCGCTTCGCGACGGGCGGGGTGCTCCATCCGCTCGCCGGCTATCTGCTGCTGCGCGGTCTCTCGACGCTCCCGATACGTGTACGGGCCGCCTCCTCGAACGCCGCCGAACTCGCCCGTCGGCTCGCCGCCGACCCGCGGGTCGCCCGCGTCCACTATCCCCGCATCGGCGGCGCCATGATCGCCTTCGAGGTGTACGGCGATCCCCATGAGGTCATCGCCGGGGTCCGCCTGATCACCCCCGCCGTGAGCCTCGGCAGCGTCGACAGCCTCATCCAGCACCCGGCGTCCATCAGCCATCGCATCGTGGACGCGGCGGACCGCCGGGGTGCCGGAGTGAGCGACCGGCTGCTGCGGCTGTCGGTGGGCCTCGAGGACGTCGAGGACCTGTGGGCGGACCTGGACGGGGCGCTGGGGACGGACCGGCTCCCCGAGACGGCGGGAGCGGGCCGCGAACCGTCGCGGACCGCGCTCCGGCTCCCGGAGCGGGCCGCGGACCGATAGCCCTCCTGGAGCGGGCCGCGGGCCGCGGCCCGGGGACCGGGGGCCGGGGTCGCCCGCCCTCCCCGTCGGGGGTTCGGGAGGTGCCGGGGACCCGGCCACGCACACCGGCCCGGCGCGATGCGCCGGGCCGGTCCGTCCGATCTGCTGCGTACCGCTGCGTACCGCTGCGTAGGACCGGTGCGTAGGGCCGGTGCGCGCCTAGTCCCTCGTGCCGTGCCCGGTGTGCTGCCCCAGCGCCGGGTCGTACGGCGGCTGCGGGGGCACCGCGGCCGCGTCCAGGCGGGCCGTGATCACCAGGGTGCCCTCCTCGATCTGGTAGTCGAGGGGCAGGTCGAGGCCGCGCATCGCGGCGACCATGCCGGTGTTGGACGCCTGCGTGACCGCGTACACGTTCTCGCAGCCCGCCTCGACCGCCATCGCCACCAGACGGCCGAGCAGTTCAGCGCCGATGCCGCGCCGCTGCCAGTCGTCCTCGACGAGCAGCGCGATCTCGGTCTCGTCGCCGTCCCAGAGGAGATGGCCGAGCCCGACGATGCGGCCCGACGCGGTCTGCACGGCGAGCGTGCGCCCGAAACGCGGACTGAGCAGGTGGTTGAGGTAACGGTCCACGTCGCCGAGCGGGCCGTGATAGCGCATGCTCAGCGTGCGCGGCGAGCAGCGCTCGTGCATCGCCTTCGCCGCTGCGAGGTCCGAGACGTCGGCCCGGCGCACGGTGATCGCGCTGCCCTCGGGAAGCTGTAGTACGTCGTGGCTGCGCGGAATGCGCGGACCGAGCCGCGCGTCCAGTTCCACCAGCGCCCGCGCCCGCGCGAACTCCGTCGGGGTGAACGGCAGATACGGCCGCTCCACCGTGATCACTCCGCCTTCCGGCGCCCGTAGCCGCAGCACCGTGCCCTCCAGGGCCCCCTCGACGGGCGCGCCCTCGTTCACGCGGCCGGAGCCGGGGGAGGCGGCGGGCAGCGAGCGGATCGTGCACCGGCCGAGCAACTGCCGCAGTGCGAGCGGGAGTTCCGCCGCGTCCAGCGCCGTGCGGGTGGCCAGTCCGAGCACGCGTGTCGGCGCGTCCACCAGGTCGTGCGCGTCCGCGCGCTCGATCCAGGTCCCGGTGCCGCCGGCCCGCGAGATGGCGTACGTGACCTCCGCCCCGGCCAGCTGCGCCGGAGCACGCAGCAGGAACTCGTCGACCGTGCCCTGCGCCAGCGGATGCGTCTGCAGGCTGAGGATGTCCACCCGCTGTCCGGCCAGCGCCGTGCACAGCGCGGCCAGCGAGCCCGGCTCGTCCTGCACCGTCGTCCGCATCCGCCACAGCACGGTCGCGCCCGCGACCGCGTTCGCGTCGGACGGCCCGGCCTGCTGCCTCTCGGCGGGCGGCCGGGGGCCGGTATCGTCCACCGGCGGGGCGTGCCCAGGGCGCCGTGCCCACCATGTGTGGAATCCGGCCGTCGCGGCGAGCACGACAGCCGTGATCACCAGCAGGGCGGGGCCGTCGGGGGCGTGCCCGATCAGATTGGCCACCGCGTCCGCCACCGCCACCGCCGTGAACAGCGCGGCGAGTTCGACGACGTCCCGCCGCCAGTGGTGGACCGGACGCCCGTGCTTCGCACGGGTCACATCAGACATGTCTGGAGTCATGCAGCCACTGTGGAGGAACGGTGTTGCGTGATCACAAACGCTCTGTGACCGATCGGTAAAGTGTGATTCTGCACCTTTTGTTGTTCTTTTGAATACTTCTTGGCGCCGAGTGTGCGAGCTGCGCGCCCTGTCTGGTCAGAGCGGTGGCGTGGCCCGCAGGAGCGGGGACATACGGCAGCCGCGCACCGGGGGATGACTCCGGTGCGCGGCGTGATGATCGAGAGTACGCGAGTCGGCGGGCCGCCGTCGCACACCGACCGCCGGGCGGATCAGGGGCGGGCCGCGCCAGGTGAGGCGACAAGTCGACGACCGGCCGGGCGAGTTACCGGCTGATGCTCGCCCGCCCCGCTGTCACTGCCCCACGCGCCCCGGCTGCAACACCTGTGTGAACAGCACCGTCCCGTCCTGCTCGCGCAGCCGGACCGTCAGCTCCCCGCTGTCGCCGTCGATGTCGACCTCGCCGAAGAACTGGTATCCGCCGGCGGGAGAGACGTTCGACGCGGTCGGCGCCTTCACGAACACCCGCTCCGGACCGAACGTGTCGTCCAGCGCGCTCGCCGGGAACGCACCGGCGTTCAACGGGCCCGAGACGAACTCCCAGAACGGCTCGAAGTCCGTGAACGCGGCCCGTGACGGCTGGTAGTGCTGTGCCGAGGTGTGGTGCACATCGGCCGTCAGCCAGACCGTGCCGGTGACCCGCCGGTGCTTGATGAACCGCAGCAGCTCGGCGATCTGGAGCTCCCGGCCGAGCGGCGCGCCCGGGTCGCCCTGGGCCACGGCTTCGATGTTCGGCTTCCCCTCGGTCGTGTCGGGCACGACCAGGCCCAGCGGCATGTCCGCGGCGATCACCTTCCACACCGCGCGCGACGTCGCCAGCTCCCGCTTGAGCCACCCGAGCTGCTCGGCGCCGAGGATGCCCTGCGGGTCGGTGGTCTGCCGGCCGGGCGAGTTCGCGTTGCGGTACGTACGCATGTCCAGCACGAAGACGTCCAGCAGCGGACCGTGCCGCACGACCCGGTTCACCCGCCCTTCACCGGCGCCGGGGTGCAGCGTCGAGATGGGGAAGTACTCGCTGAACGCCCGGCGGGCACGGCCGGCCAGGACGTCGACGCTCTTCTCCGTGTAACGGGTGTCCGAGTCCGCGATCACCTCGCCCGGGTACCAGTTGTTCCGCACCTCGTGGTCGTCCCACTGGATGATCGAGGGGACCTGGGCGTTGAACCGCTTGAGGTTCTCGTCGAGCAGGTTGTACCGGAAGTTGCCGCGGAACTCGGCCAGGGTCTCGGCCACCTTGGACTTCTCCTCGGTGGTGATGTTCCGCCAGGTGCCGCCGCCCGGCAGCGCGGCGGTGGCCGAGATCGGCCCGTCGGCGTAGATGCTGTCGCCGCTGCACAGGAAGAAGTCCGGGTCGAGCCCGGCCATCGCGTCGTAGATCCGGTAACCCCCCAGGTCCGGGTTGATGCCCCAGCCCTGCCCCGCCAGGTCGCCCGACCACAGGAAGCGCACCCCGCCGCGCCGCCCGGGCGGCGTCGTGCGGAAGGTGCCGGTGACCGGCTCACCGGTGCGCCGCGGATCGTCCGGGTCGGCGAGGAGCACCCGGTAGTGGATCTGCTCGCCCGCGGGCAGCCCGTGCAGCCGCGTCGTGCCGGTGAAGTCCGTGTTCGCGCCGACGAGCGGGCCCTGCCACCTGCGCGGGCTGCGGAACGCCTCGGTCGCGGAGGTCTCGACGATCATCCGGGCCGGGCGGTCGGACCGTACCCAGACGAGACCGGAATGGGCCGTCACGTCTCCGGCCTGGACGCCCCACCCCGCCTTCGGCCGCCCCGAGAGGGCGAACGCCGGTGCCGAGCCGGGCATGGCGGGCAGAGTCAGGGCCGCCGACGCGGCGAGGGAGCCGCGCAGCACGCTGCGACGGCCCGGCAACGGGAGTAGTGACATCGATGAGCCTCCAGGGACGGATTCCGGCCGGTGTGCAACGCCACAACTACTGGTGCGCCGCAGCGCACATGGAAACCACAAGTGAACAACCGACCCCGGCGCCGACGGAACCGGGGTGACGCGAACGTGTCACGACAGCAGGACGCCGGCCGCGAAGCGCTTGTCGGCGTGTGGCGGTGTGCGTCGGCGTGTGTCGGCGTGCGACGGCCGCGAGGCGCTGGTCGGCGCGCCGTCGACACGGCCCTGACGTCGGGTCAGCCGCGCACCGCGTCCGACATCAGCCGTACCCCCGCACGGATCCGCGCGGGCGGCAGATGCGCGTAGCCCAGCACCAGCCGTACCGCGTCGTCCGGTGCCGTCCCGTACGACGCCAGCGGCCGCACCGCGACTCCGGCCGCGGCCGCCCGCTTCAGGAACCGGTCCACCGGCCCGTACCGATCGGGCAGCGAGGCGATGACATGCAGGCCCGCCGCGATCCCGGAGACCTCCGCCCCCGGAAAGTGCTCCTCCAGAGCGGATACGAGAGTGTCGCGCCGCTCCTTGTAGGCGCGCTGGCAGCGGCGCAGCTGGCGGTCGTAGTCGCCGCCTTCCACGAACCGGGCCAGGAGCGCCTGATCGACGACCGGGTTCCCGAGGTCCATGGTCCGCTTCCGCTCCACGACCTCCTCGGCGATCGAGGCGGGGACGAGCAGCCAGCCGAGCCGCAGTCCGGGGGCGAGCGACTTACTGATCGAACCCGTGTACGCGACATGCTCGGGATCGAGTCCCTGGAGGGCGCCCACGGGGGCACGGTCGTAACGGAAGTCCCCGTCGTAGTCGTCCTCGACCACCAGCCCGTTCACCGAGCGTGCCCAGTCCAGCAGTTCGGCGCGGCGGCGCGCCGAGTAGGCGATTCCCGAGGGGAACTGGTGGGCGGGCGTGGTCACGACCGCTCGTACGCCCGAGTCGCGCAGCGGCCCGGTGGCCAGCCCCTCCTCGTCCAGGGGCAGCGGTACGGTGCCGATGCCGGCCGACGCGTAGAGGGCACTGTGTTCCGGGCTTCCGGGATCCTCGACGCCCACGGTCGTCGTCCCGCGCGCGTGCAGCACGAATCCGAGCAGGGTGGTCGCCTGCGCCACTCCGGAGACGACCACGATCCGCTCGGGGTCCGCGACGACGCCCCTGCGCCGTGCCAGCAGCTCGGCAAGGGCGGTACGCAACCGGGCCAGGCCGCGCGGATCCGGGTAGCCCAGCGCGTGGTGGGGGAGCTCCGCGAGCACGGCGCGGTGTGCGGCCGCCCAGGCCGTACGGGGAAACAGGGACAGGTCCGGAGTGCCGGGCAGGAAGTCCGCGCGGGCACCGGGGGAGCGCGGGGCGAAGTCACGCGCGCGTGGGTGGGCGGCGCGGGCTGCGCCGCCCACCCAGGTTCCGGCGCCCCGGCCGCTGCGCAGATACCCCTCCGCGGTCAACTGCTCGTACGCCTCCGTCACCAGGCCCCGGGACACGCCGAGGTCCGCGGCGAGTTCACGGCTCGACGGCAGCCGGGTCCCGGGCGCGAGCCTCCCGGAGCGGACGGCCGTACGCAGGGCGGCCTGGAGACCGCGCCCACGCGCGCGTGCCGGCGCCGCGGCGGCCGGCAGGAGCAACTCCCAGGCGGCGGCCCACGGTGCGGACCCGGACGACACGGACTCGCCCGCCCCAGACACCTGTCCGGACGGCGCCGGCCCGGACTCGCCCGGCACCGCCCCGAGCCCGCCCGGCACCTCCGCATTGGTCCCCGATGACGTCATGGAAGTGGACCTTAAACCGGACCGGTTCCGTTCGTAGCGTCGCCGTCATGAACGCGACCACCACCCGCGGGGCTCTGCTCGCCGCCCTCGCCTGTGTCCTCGTCGGAGGCTCCTTCACCGCCAACAGCGTCCTCGGCCACTACCCGTACGCGGGCGGCCAGTTCCTGCGCTACGGCCTCGCCTGCCTGCTGCTCCTGCCCCTGGTCGGCCGGGGCGGCACGGCGCCGCTGCGCTGCCTCACGTCCCGTCAGTGGGTACGTCTGGCCGCCCTCGCGGCCGTCGGCATGGTCGGCTTCAACCTCTCCGTGATCGCCGCCGAGCGCTCCGCGGAGCCGGCGGTGCCGGGCGTCTTCGTGGGCTGTGCCCCGGTGGTCGTGGCGGTCGTCATGCCCCTTGTGGAGGGACGCCGTCCGCAACGCCTCGTCCTGTGCGGTGCGTCGCTCGTGGCCGTCGGCGCCTTCACCGTGCAGGGCTGGGGTCGTGCGGACGGTGCGGGGATCGCCTTCTCCTTGAGCGCGCTGGCCGGTGAAGTCGGGTTCGCCGTGCTCGCCGTGCCCGTGCTGCGTCCGCTCGGCCCGAGGCTGCTGTCGGCCGTCGTCTGCGCGATGGCCGCGGCCGAGTCCGCGGCGGTGGGACTCGTCGTGGACGGCACGGCATGGCTGCGCACCCCGGACCGCACCGAGGCCGCCGCACTGCTGTGGCAGGCGGCGGTCGTCACGGTCGTCGGCTTCGTCTGCTGGTACATGGGCATGCAGCGCATCGGCGCCGAGCGCGCGACCCTCTTCTCCGGCCTCATCCCCGTCGCGGCGGCCTGCACGGCGCCCCTGGTCGGCACCGGCTCGTACGGCGCCGTCCAGGCCGCGGGCAGCGGGCTGGTCGGAGCCGGAGTCGCCCTGGGTTCGGGCGCGTTGCGGCGCGGCGCCGGGCGCTCAGCGACTGCCGTCCAGGACGACCCGCGCGACCAGCGCCGGATCGTCGTTCATCGGGACGTGCCCGCAACCGGGCAGCCGCACCAGCCGGGCCCTGGGGATGATCTGCTTCGCCCGCACCCCCTGGCGGCGGACCAGGAGCCGGTCCTTGGTACCCCACGCCACGGTGACCGGCACGGCGGGGATGTCGTCCGTGAACTGGACGGTGGTGCCCGCCTTGAGGGTCTCGGAGAACGCCGCGGCGTTGGCCAGGGCGAGCGTCTCGGCGACGACCGCCTCGGGTGAACGGCGCCCCGGGCGGGCGTAGATGGTGCTCGTCAGCGCGGCGCGGCCGACCGCCGTACGGGACAGCCGCTCGACCACCGGAAGCGGCAGCTGCCGTGCGCCCTGTCGCATCGCCATCAGCACCCCGAAGGCGTACCGCCGCTCGACCGGCGTCCAGAAGCCGGCGGGCGAGAGCGCCGTCACGGACCGCACGAGCTTCTCCCGGCCCAACTCCAGGGCCAGCAGACCGCCCAGGGAGTTGCCCGCCACATGCGGACGCTCGATCCCCAGTGCCTCGCACAGGGCGCCGAGCACGGGCACCACCGTCGACAGGTCGTGCCTGAGCCCGTCGGGCAGCGCGGGGGACTCGCCGAAGCCGGGGAGGTCGACCGCGATGACGTCCCGCTCCGTCGCCAGGATGTCGACGACCGGGTCCCAGGCCTGCCGGTGGTGGCCGATGCCGTGCAACAGAAGCAGCGGCTCGCCGGCGCCCACGCGCGCGTAGGAGACGGTCGCGGTCCGCGGGCCGCGCGGAGAGGGGACACTGAACGAGACCGTGGCGGACATGGGCCGCTCCTTGTCTGGGGACGCACTGACGGACGCTTTCGTAGACAGCTTGTCAGCAACTGCTACCGACGGGTAGCCCCCGGTCACCGTCAACCACGCGCGCGTAGCCCTTCAACGCGCCCTGCGCGCCTCCAGGTTGAACTCCGCGTCCCCGAAGTGCCGGAAGAGGTCCGGGCACGGGTGGACCCCGCGGCCATTGTGCTCCGGCCGACACCGGTTCCGCCTGGACACGGCGGGAGGCGTCGGATGGGATGGAAGCGTGACCACCGACGCCGCGACCGAGGTCTTCGTAGAGCACCGCCCCGTCCTGATGGGTGTCGCCTACCGCATGCTCGGACGGGTGGCCGACGCCGAGGACGTGGTGCAGGAAGCCTGGCTGCGCTGGTCGGGCGCCGACCGCTCCGATGTGCGCGAGCCGCGCCGCTACCTGGTGCGCATCACCACCCGGCTGGCCATCGACCGGCTGCGCCAGTTGCGGTCGCGCAACGAGGCGTACGTGGGGCCGTGGCTGCCCGAGCCCTACCTGACCGACTTCGGCGACACCGTGCCGGACGCGGCGGAGCGGGCCGTGCTCGCGGACTCCGTCTCCCTGGCCGTTCTCGTCGTCCTGGAGTCGCTGTCGCCGCTGGAGCGCGCGGTCTTCGTGCTGAGGGAGGCCTTCGGGTTCCCCTTCGCGGACATCGCGGTCACCCTGGAGCGCAGCGAGGCCGCGGTACGGCAGCTCGCCGGACGCGCCCGCAAACACGTGGACGAGGGGCGGCCGCGGTACGAGGTCGACCCCGCCGAGCGCCGCGACCTGACCGAGCGGTTCCTCGCCGCCGCGGCCGAGGGCGATCTCGAGGGGCTCATGTCGATGCTCGCCCCGGACGTCCGACTGGTCGGCGACAGCGGCGGCCGCGCCCGGGCACCCCGGCGGGTCCTGGAGTCCGCCGACAAGGTCGGGCGCTTCCTCGTCGGCGTCACCCGGAAGGGCGTCGCGGACGTGTCGTTCCGCTCCCTTGAGGTCAACGGCGGTCCGGCGCTGCTGGTCCTGTCCGCGGGCAAGCCCGACAGTGTTTTCCAGCTGGACGTGGCCGACGGCCGTATCCAGTGCGTCTACATCATCCGCAATCCCGAGAAGCTGGTGTCCCTCTCCGCCGGCTAGGGCAGGCGCGTACGACCACGAGGAGCCCCCGTTCTCATGAACGGGGGCTTCCGCTGTGTGACGCGGACATCGCGCGGCGCGAACGCCCTGTGAACGCTCAGCGTCGGCGTACCCGCGCAATCCCCAAGCGATCGAGGATTGGTCTTGACCAAGGGTGGGGGCGGCCCTATGGTCGCAGAGAAAGTGCAACAACCTTTAATAAACAAGGGCGCTAAAAAGCCGCCGGGCCACGGCGATTGCGGAGGACAGGGTGGGGACCACGCAGCTGGAATCGGTACCGGAGCCTAAGTACTGGCATCTCAAGACCGTGCTCAGTGAGGCACTCGACTCCGAGTTCTCGGTGGGCGAGATCCTGCCGAACGAGCGTGACCTCGCGGCCCGCTTCGGCGTCGCCCGCGCCACGCTCCGCCAGGCTCTGGAACAGCTCGAACTGGAAGGCCGGCTCCAGCGCCGCCGGGGTGTGGGCACCACGGTCGCCCCGCCCCGCATGGGGGTGGCCGTCGGGTCCGAGCAGCACACCTGGCCGGGCGCGGCCGGTGACGCCTGGCAGCCCGTGGACTGCACGGTGGCGGCCCCGCCCCCCGCGGTCGCCGGCGTCCTGGAGACCGGCCGGAACGAGCAGGTGCACACCGTACGCCGCTCCCGCGTCACTCACGGACACCCCGTCGCCGCCGAACTGCTCTACATCCCGGACTTTTCGGTGCCCGACCTGTCGGCCATCGACGCACCCTCCGGCGCCGCACGCGCGCGTGCCGTGCTGCGCGAGTTGCAGCGCCTGGAGCTGGAGGGCCAGGACCGGGCCGTGGAGCTGGGCTCGGCCCGCGCCGAGGACGCCAAGGAACTCGACCGGCTGCCCGGCGCGCCCGTCCTCGTCGTCACGACCCGCTTCTTCGCCGAGGGCCGTGCGGCGGCGGTCTCCGTCGCCACGTATCGCGCTGACACATGCCGACTGACCTTCGGTGACTCGGGGGGCGTGGAGATACACCACGACCCGGAGCGCCGGGCTTCCTGAACGGTCCGCGGGACCGGCCACCGAGCCCGCCCGCACCCGCGGCGCCCCGGACAGCCGGACACCCGGTCAGCCGGACAATCCAAGCCGCACCCGTCGCGCCCCGGACAACCCGGGGCGCGACGCTTTTTCCGGACGCGCCGCCTCTTACCCGTGGGGCCTACCCATACGGCTTACCCACAGGGCTTGTCCGAGCGGCCTGGCCAAAGGGCTTACCCCAAGGGCCCGTTCAGCGCCGCGCCGTCACCGTGCCCTCCACCGCGAACAGCTGCTCCTCCACGTGGTCGAGGGCCAGACGCAGCGCCCCGGTCGCCACCGCCGCCTCGCCCAGCATCGACAGGGTCACCTTCGGCGGGCGCAGACAGTAGCGGGCCAGCTCGCGCCGCAGCGGGTCCAGCACGCCGTCCAGGCCCGCCGCCCAGCCGCCGATCACGACCAGTTCGGGGTCGAGGGCCAGGGCGAGGGCCGCCACGTCGTGCACAAGGCGCTGGATGAAGCGGTCGACGGCCGCACGGGCCCGCTGATCCCCCTCGCGCGCGTGCGCGAAGACCTCGGCGACCGCCCGCTCGTCGAGCGGATGCAGGGGCTCGTCGGTGGTCGACAACAGCGTCTCCGGGGTCGCCCCGCGGCCCAGCAGATGCAGCGCGCCGATCTCCCCGGCCGCGCCCCCGTAGCCCCGGTGCAGCCGCCCGCCGATCAGTGCGCCGGCCCCCGGGCTCAGCCCGGCCAGCACGAACACGAGGTCGTCGGACTCGGTCGCCGCGCCCTTCCAGTGCTCGGCGACCGCCGCCGCGTTGGCGTCGTTCTCCACCAGCACCGGGCACTTGAAGGAACGGTTCAGCCGCTCGCCGAGACGCAGCCCCGTCCACTCCGGCAGCGCCGTCCCCAGCCGTACGGTGCCGTCCGCCTCGATGATGCCCGGGCTGCCGACCCCGACGGCGCGCAGGGAGCTGCGGGCGACGCCTGCCCGGCGCAGCAGCTCGGCGACCGCCGTACGCAGCCGCTCCAGCCGCTCGTCCGCCGAGGCGGTCTCGTCGACGTCCTTGGCCATGGCGCCCAGGACCCGGCCGTCCAGGTCCGCGAGGAGCGCGGCCACCCGGTGCGGGCCGATCTCCAGACCCAGCAGATGACCCGCCTCGGCCCGGAACCGGAAGCGGCGGGCGGGCCGCCCCTGGCGCCGGGCGGCACCTTCCTCGGCGGCCTTCTCGACCACGAGCCCGGCCTCGATCAACCCCTCCACGACACCCTCGACGGTGGGCCGGGACAGTCCGGTCACCCGGGTGACCTCGGTGAGCGTCGCGCAGTCGGCGGCACGCAGCGCGTGCAGCACCACCGCGGAATTGATCCTTCGAAGCAGAGAGGGGTCCCCGCCGGTCAGCCGCCCCAACGTCCGTCCTCCCAGCTCGTGCGCGTGTTGGCCGGATCGTACTCGGCGCGGCGGACCCCGGCGAGTGCCGGGCCCGGCCTTCCTGCCGCCGGGCCGCCGTCAGCCCGGCGCCACGAACCCCGACTCGTACGCCGCGATCACCGCCTGGGTACGATCGCGCGCCCCCAGCTTGGCCAGGACGGCGCTCACATGCGACTTCACCGTCTCCGTCCCGACGACCAGCTGCCCGGCGATCTCCGCGTTCGACAGCCCCCGGGCCATCAGCCGGAGTACCTCCCCTTCACGGTCGGTCAGCGCGGCCCGCTCCATCACCGCGCGGGCCGCCCGGTTCCCGCCGCCGTCCCCGTGCTCGGCGGCCAACTGCCGTACCGAGGCCGGGAACAGCAGGGACTCGCCCTCGGCGACCAGCCGCACCGCGTGCACGATCTCGGCCGGCCGCGCCCGCTTCAGCAGAAAACCGTCCGCTCCCGCGCGCAGCGCCTCGTACACGTACTCGTCGTTCTCGAAGGTCGTCACCACGAGGATCTTCGGCGGCCGGTCGACGGTGCGCAGCACGGCGCGGGTGGCCTCGATCCCGTCCATCAACGGCATGCGTACGTCCATGGCGACGACGTCGGGCCGCAACTGCCGCACCAGGGGAATCACCGCCGCACCGTCCGCCGCCTCGCCGACGACCTCGATGTCGGGCTGCGCCTCCAGGACGGCGCGCAGACCCGCGCGGACGAGGGGCTCGTCGTCGACGAGCAGAACGGTGACCGGCACCCGGCCAGCGTAGATCAGCGCAGCGGCAGCTCGACATGCACCTGCCAGTCACCGTCGGCCGGACCCGTCCGGGCCCGGCCGCCGAGCAGTGCGGCCCGCTCCCGTATGCCCCGCAGCCCGCTGCCCCGCAGTCCGCCGCCCGGGCCGGGCCCGGGCGGCCTCGTGGTGAGCGGATTGCGGATCTCCAGGGTGACGTCGGCGTCCTGGACCGCGATACGGACGTGCACCGGGACGCCGCCCGCGTGCCGGATCACATTGGTCAGGGACTCCTGGAGGATGCGGTAGCCCTCGCGGGAGACCGGGCCCGGGACCGACTCCACGGGGCCGGACCACTCGGCCTCGACCTTCGCTCCCGAGGCGCGCGCCGACTCGAGGAGCCGGTCGGCCTCGGCCAGCGTCGGGCGGCTGCTCGCGGGCCGCTCCGCCTCGCGCAGCACGCCGAGCACCCGCTCCAGGTCCTCCAGCGCGGCCCGCCCGGTCTCCTCGATGGCGTCCAGCGCCCGGTCGGTGAACCGCGGATCGCCCGCCGCGCGCGCGGCGCCCGCCTGCACCACCGCCACGGTCAGGGCGTGACCGATGGAGTCGTGCAGCTCGCGGGCGATACGCGTGCGCTCCAGGAGGTGCTCGGTGCGCTCCTCGAGGGCGGCGAGTCGCTCACCGGCCGAGGGGCCGAGCAGACCGCGTGCCACGGCGGTGATCAGCTCACCCAGGCCCACCACCGCCCCGTACAGGACGAGCAACGTCAACGGGATCAGCAGCGCGTACGCCCAGTGGGGATCCGACACCCGGAACAAAGGGTTGTCGACCGGTGCCGGGCCGGTGGCGGACCTGACCAGATCCACGGCGATCGTCGGCAACCAGACGGTCGCTCCCAAGGTCACCGCTCCGAGCGCCATACGCACCTCGAGCCACAGCACCGTCCGCAGCCGGTCGCCCCAAGTCGCCGAGGGCGCGGCCGAGATGGCGGCGTTCCGGCCGCCCCGGTCGCCCGGAGCCAGCAGCAACTGCGCCTGCACGCCCTCGCCCAGCCGCACCGCCGGGATCAGGCCCAGCGGAATGAGCACGAGCGCGGGCATCCACCACCGCCGCATGTCGATGAACAGCCACACGCTTTCGAACAGCATCGGCACCCACAGGTGCAGCAAGCGCGTGTACGTGGTCCCCCGGCTCAGGGGGCGCAGGAAGCGGCCCATGGGGGCATCGTGCCAGCCGCCCCCGACCACGGACCTCCCCCGGGCGGGGGAGACGATCTCCACCGGCGGGGGAGGCCCCGGCCCCCCGACCGAGGCCACGCTGAGGCCATGACCAGCATCGACGTCCAAGACCTCACCAAGGAGTACGGCACCGGACGAGCCGTGGACCGGCTCACCTTCCAGGTGCTTCCGGGGCGCGTCACCGGCTTCCTCGGCCCCAACGGCGCAGGCAAGTCCACCACCATGAGGCTCGTGCTCGGACTCGACCGTCCCACGTCCGGCACCGCCACCGTCGGTGGCCGCCCCTACGCCGCGCTCCATGAACCCCTGCGTCAGGTGGGAGCGTTGCTCGACGCACGGGCCGCCCACGGGTCACGTACCGCCCGGGCCCACCTGAGGGCACTGGCCGCGAGCAACCGCATCCCCGACCGCCGCGTCGACGAGGTGCTGGAGGAGACCGGGCTCGCGTCGGTGGCGCGGCGCCGGGTGAAGACGTACTCGCTGGGCATGCGGCAGCGGCTCGGCATCGCCGCAGCCCTCCTCGGCGACCCGCCCGTCGTGCTGCTCGACGAACCGTCCAACGGCCTCGACCCCGAAGGCATCATCTGGATCCGCGAGCTGCTGCGCCGCCTCGCCCGCGAGGGCCGCACCGTGCTGGTCTCCAGCCATCTGATGAACGAGACCGCGTCCTTCGCCGACCAGCTCGTCGTCCTGGGACGCGGCCGGCTGCTCGCCGACCTGCCGATGCGGGAGTTCATCGACGCGCGCGTGCAGCCCCGGGTACGGGTGCGCACCAGCGACGGCGCCGTGCTGGGCGCACTGCTCGCCCGGCACGGATACGAGGCGGCCGAGGCCGAGGACGGACGGTGGACCGTGCGGCACGCGCGCGTGGCGGACATCGGGCGCCTCGCCTCGGACGCGGGCGTCTCCATCCTCGAACTCGCCGCGGAAGAGGGCACCTTGGAGCAGGCCTATCTCGACCTGACGGCCGCCGAGGCCGAGTTCACGACCCCGACGCAGCCGCAGGAGGCCTGAGCCATGCCCTTCGCACCCGCACTCCACGCCGAGTGGATCAAGATCCGTACGCTGCGGTCACTGGTCGGCGGACTGCTCGCCGTCTTCCTGGTGACCGTCCTCTTCTCCGCGCTCGCCGGGCTCGACTCCGAAGGCCCGGACTTCGACCCCCTGTTCTCGGCGTTCTTCGGCGTCAACTTCGGGCAGATCGCCGCGATCGCGTTCGGTACGACGGCCGTTTCGGCCGAGTTCGAGGGCGGGGCCCTTCAGGTGTCGCTGGCCGCGATGCCCCGTCGCGGCCGCTGGTTCGCGGCCAAGGCCGTCGCGATCGGCGTCCCCGTCCTCGCCGTCGGCCTGGTCACGGGGTTCGTGAGCCTCGCGGTGGGCAAGGCCGTCCTCGGGGCCGAGGCGAGCGGGCTGACCTGGGACGAAGGGCTGCGTGGAGCTCTCGGCTGCGCCCTCTACCTCACGTTGATGGCGCTGTTCGCCGCGGGACTCGCGGCCCTGCTGCGCAGCGGAGTCGCCACGCTGAGCGTGCTCGTCCCGTTCCTTCTCATCGTGTCGTTCGTGGTCGGGGGAGCCTCGGGCACCGCCGCCGACCTGCTGCCCGACCAGGCGGGCCGGCTCGTCCTCCACGAGACGTCCGACAGCGTCCTCGGACCCTGGACCGGTCTGGCGGTGACCGCGCTGTGGGCGGCGGCCGCGCTGTTCGCCGGGGCATGGAGCGTACGCCGCCGGGACGCCTGACCTCACGCACCTGGTGACGCCACACCCATTGTCAGAGGCGACGGGTTTACTGGATCCATGACCATCGAGCAGTGCCTCGCCACGATCGACCTGCTGTGCGCCCGCCCGTTCCCGGCGGAGCACGGCAGGACGGACGTGGGCTCGGGGGGACCGGGCTATCACATCGCCGAGTTAGGGACGAGCGACGGTTACGGGGCGGAGGACTGCTGGGACCGGGCCGAGACGGCGGAGGAGTGCTACGAGCGCGGAGAGGAGGTACGCGATCAGCTGACCGGCCGGTGGGGGCCGTCCGACCACATCGGCCTCCAGACCGTCCAACTGCGCACGGAGACCGAGGACATACCCGAGCCCTGGGTGCACCTCAGCGCACGCGTGGGCGACATCCACCTCTGGCGGACGGAGGGGAACGGCCGCTGGATCGCCCTCGGAGTCGCCGACCGCGACGAGGCGGACGAGATACGGCTCCTGGTCGTCGTCACGGAGATCGACCCTCCCTGACGCCGGCTCACGAGCCGATGCCGGCTCACGCGTCCCGCGCGGCCTCCCGCAACCGTCCGAACTCCTCCGCCATCGTCGCCGCCGTCCAATGCGCGTTCAGCCCGCTGGGGTTGGGCAGCACCCACACCCGACTGGCGCCGATCGTCCGCTCCTGCGGTCCCACCCGCGCCTTCCGGTCGTCGAAGGCCGCCCGGTACGCGGTCACCCCCACCACCGCGAGCCACCGAGGACGCAGCCGCTCCACCTTGGCACCGAGCAGCCGCCCGCCCTCCCGGTACTCCTGCGCGGTCAGCTCGTCGGCACGCGCGGTCGCGCGCGCCACCACGTTCGTGATCCCGAGGCCGTACGAGAGCAACTCGCCCTGTTCCGAAGGCTTCAAGAGCCGCGGGGTGAAGCCGGACAGGTGCAGCACGGGCCAGAAGCGGTTGCCGGGGCGGGCGAAGTGATGGCCCGTCGCCGCCGTCATCAGGCCCGGATTGATACCGCAGAACAGAACACTGAGGCCGTCCGCGACGACGTCCGGTACCAGACGGTCGCGGGCGGCCTCCAGCTCCGCCGGGGTGAACCGGGTCAGAGGATCGCCCCCGGGGTGTAGGCCGCCGCCTCGGGGTGCTGCTTCACGATCTCCTCGATGCGGCCGACGACCACGGCGACCTGGTCGGCGGCGGCGCCCGTGAAGGACAGCTTGTCCGCCATCAGCTCGTCGAGCTGGGCACGGTCCAGCGGGATGCGCCCGTCGGCGGCGAGCTTGTCCAGCAGCTCGTTGCGCTCGGCGCCCTGCTCGCGCATGGCGAGGGCGGAGGCCACGGCGTTCTCCTTGATGGCCTCGTGCGCGACCTCACGGCCGACACCCGCACGCACCGCGCCCATCAGCACCTTGGTGGTCGCGAGGAACGGCAGGTAGCGGTCCAGCTCACGGGCGACGACCGCCGGGAACGCGCCGAACTCGTCGAGCACCGTCAAGAACGTCTCCAGCAGACCGTCGAGCGCGAAGAACGCGTCGGGCAGCGCGACCCGGCGCACCACCGAGCAGGACACGTCGCCCTCGTTCCACTGGTCGCCCGCCAGCTCGCCCGTCATCGAGGCGTAGCCGCGCAGGATGACCATGAGGCCGTTGACGCGCTCGCAGGAGCGGGTGTTCATCTTGTGCGGCATCGCGGAGGAACCGACCTGGCCCGGCTTGAAGCCCTCGGTCACCAGCTCGTGCCCGGCCATCAGCCGGATCGTCTTCGCCAGCGACGAAGGCGCCGCGGCCAGCTGCACCAGCGCGGTCACGACCTCGTAGTCGAGCGAGCGCGGGTAGACCTGGCCGACCGAGGTGAACGCCTGGGAGAAGCCCAGGTGGCGGGCGATCCGCTGCTCCAGCTCCGCGAGCTTGGCCGCGTCGCCGCCGAGCAGGTCGAGCATGTCCTGAGCGGTGCCGACCGGGCCCTTGATGCCGCGCAGCGGGTAGCGGCCGAGGAGCTCCTCGACGCGGCCGTACGCGACGAGCAGCTCGTCGGCAGCGGTCGCGAAACGCTTGCCGAGGGTGGTGGCCTGCGCGGCGACATTGTGCGACCGGCCGGCCATGACCAGCTCGGCGTACTCGCCCGAGAGCTTGCCGAGCCGGGCGAGGACGGACACCGTGCGGTCGCGCATCAGCTCCAGCGAGAGCCGGATCTGCAGCTGCTCCACGTTCTCGGTGAGGTCACGGGACGTCATGCCCTTGTGCACGTGCTCGTGCCCGGCGAGGTCGTTGAACTCCTCGATCCGCGCCTTGACGTCATGCCGGGTGACCTTCTCGCGCTCCGCGATCGAGGCGAGGTCGACCTGGTCGAGGACGCGCTCGTAGTCGGCGATCGCCGCGTCCGGCACCTCGATCCCCAGGTCCTTCTGGGCCCGCAGTACGGCGAGCCAGAGCTGTCGCTCCAGCTTCACCTTCTGCTCGGGGGACCATAGCGTGGCGAGCTCGGCGGAGGCGTAGCGTCCGGCGAGGACGTTGGGGATACGGGGCTTGGCAGGCGCAGTCACGTGTATGGATTCTACTGGCGATTCGTGCAGGCCAGCGCCGCGGGGTTGTTTGTCGGAAGCTACGAAGGCGGCGCGGCCCCGTCCGCGATCTCCGCCAGCACGTCCCCGTGGCACAGCTCGGGTGCGCACCAGCACGCCAGCGTCCTGCCCCGCAGCGCCGGCACCTGGGCCAGCAGCTCGGGGTGCTCCACGAGGTACGCCCGGTACTTGGCCATCACTTCGGCGCGGGTGCCGTCGCGCTTCCGCGTGGGGGTGTCAGGGGCGAACGGGTTGTACAGCGGGTGCTGCGGCAGGTCCCAGTGGCCCATGGTCCAGCGGCGGCCGATGTACACCAGGTCCTCGGGCGCGTCCTCCAGCCGGGGGCCGAAGTCGTGGATGCGGCCCTTCAGGTTGATCACCACGGTGGTCACGCCGGGCTCCCTCCGGAGTGGTTATGCCGCCGGTCCCTCGTACGGCAGCAGCTCGGCCCGCTTGGCCGGGAGCCCGTCACCGGACGAGCGCCCCGTCAGCCGCCGTACGATCCACGGCAGCAGATGCTGCCGGGCGAAGCGGACGTCCACGATCCGGCGCGCGGCCCATCCCGGCGGCAGTGTGGCCGGCATGGGTGTGTGCCACTCCGTATCCTCCGCCTCGTACCCGAGGGTCTGCCACACGGCCTCGGCGACCCGCCGGTGCCCCTCGGCCGTGAGGTGCAGCCGGTCGAAGTCCCACAGGCGGGGATCGGCGAGCGAGGGCGCTCCGTAGAGGTCGACGACGAGTGCGCCGTGTCGGGCCGCGAGGTCGTCGACGCACGCGAACAGCTCCTCCATGCGAGGCCGGAAGCGCTCGAGGACCGGGCCCTGGCGGGCCGGGCTGCGCATCAGGACCAGCTGCTTGCAGGAGGGGGCCAGCCGCTCGACGGCCTCCTCCAGGAGACCGCGTACGCGGCCCATGTCGCACTTGGGCCGCAGCGTGTCGTTGAGGCCGCCGACCAGCGTGATCACATCGGGCTGCATGGCGGCCGCCACGTCCACCTGCTCGGCGACGATCTGGCCGATCAGCTTGCCCCGCACGGCGAGGTTGGCATAGCGGAAACCGGGCGTCCGCGCGGCCATCCGGCCGGCGAGGACATCGGCCCAGCCGCGGTAGGAGCCGTCGGGCAGCAGGTCCGACATGCCCTCGGTGAAGGAGTCGCCGATCGCGACAAGACTGGTGTGGTTGGCGTTCGTCTGCATGGCGTAGGAGATGGTAACCCGCGCCCATACCCGCCGGTCGGTCGGCCGCCGCGAACGCCCTGCCCGGGCATGCGTGGCTGCGACCGGTCGGTCGGCCGCCGCGAACGCCCTGCCGGGCATGCGCCGTCGGGAACGTCCTGCCGGGCATGCGCCGCCGCGCACGCCCCGAGGCTCTCGGCCTCGCTCGCGCAGGGAGGGATCCCCTTGCCCCCCGCCCGGCCCCGCTCACCCGTGCCTACAGGATTCCGCCGGCTTCCTCCGGCCTGATCCGCGGACCGGCCCCGGCCCCGGGACCCCTCACGCGGGCTGCCCGAACAGCTGCCGCAGCACGTCCTCCATCGTCACCATCCCCGCCAGCCGTCCGTCCGACCCGAGGACCGCCGCCAGATGCGTACGGCTGCCGCGCATCGCCGTGAGTACGTCGTCCAGCGGCGTGGTCTCCCGGACGCGGGCGATCGGCCGCATGTCCCGCACCGCGAACGGCACATCGCGGGGCGTGGCGTCCAGCGCGTCCTTCACATGCAGATAGCCGACGATCCGGCGGCCCTCGTCCACCACGGGAAAACGCGAGAAGCCGGACTCGGCCGAGAGCCGCTCCAACTGCTCGGGCGTGATGCCCACGCGCGCGTAGACCACGCGCTCCAGCGGAAGCACGACGTCGCGCACGGGCCGGCGGCCCAGCTCCAGTGCGTCGTGCAGGCGCTCCTGGGCGCGGTCGTCGAGGAGCCCGGCGTCGACGGAGTCCTTGACCAGCCGGGCCAGTTCGTCGTCCGAGAAGGTCGCCGTGACCTCGTCCCTCGTCTCCACACGCAGCAGCTTGAGCAGCCCGTTCGCGAAGGCGTTCACGGCGAAGATCACCGGTCGCAGCGTCCGGGCCAGGGTGACCAGCGGCGGGCCGAGCAGCAGCGCGGAGCGCACCGGCTCGGCGAGCGCGATGTTCTTCGGCACCATCTCGCCCAGCAGCATGTGCAGATAGGTCGCCAGGGTGAGCGCGATGACGAACGACACCGCGTGGCCCGCACCGGCCGGCACGCCCACCGCGTGGAACACCGGCTCCAGCAGATGCGCGATCGCAGGCTCCGCGACGACACCGAGGACCAGGGTGCACAGGGTGATACCCAGCTGCGCCGCCGCCATCAGCGCCGACACGTGCTCCAGCCCCCACAGCACGCTGCGGGCCCGCCGGTCGCCCTCCTCGGCGTACGGCTCGATCTGGCTGCGGCGCACGGAGATCAGCGCGAACTCGGCCCCCACGAAGAAGGCGTTCACGACCAGGGTCAGCAGGCCGATCAGCAGCTGTACGGCAGTCATCGCTCCCTCTCATGGGACACCGAAGAGGCTTCGTCCTGCGCGCCGGGCGCGTGCAGCAGTACCCGCGCCGCCCGCCGCCCCGACGCGTCCACCACGTCGAGCCGCCAGCCGGCGACCTCGACGGTGTCGCCCTCGGCCGGGATACGGCCCAGCTCGGCCGCGATCAGGCCGGCGAGTGTCTCGTACGGCCCGTCCGGCGCCCGCAGCCCCACCCGCGCGAGCTGGTCGATGCGGGTCGCGCCGTCGGCCGAGTACAGCGCGCGGCCGTCGTCGTCCGTGCCGGCCGGGGCCAGGTCCGGTGTCTCGTGCGGGTCGTGTTCGTCGCGGACCTCGCCGACCACCTCTTCGACGATGTCCTCCAGCGTCGCGACCCCGGCCGTGCCGCCGTACTCGTCGATGACGATGGCCATGGTCCGTTTCCCGCCGAGGCGGTCGAGGAGCCGGTCGACGGTGAGGGACTCCGGTACGAAGAGGGGCTCGCGCATCACGCGTGAGACAGGGCGGCGGGTCCGCTCTTCGGCGGGGACGGCCACGACGTCCTTGATGTGCGCGATACCGACGACCGAGTCGAGGTTGCCGCGGTAGACGGGGAAGCGGGACAGCCCGGTCGCCCGGGTCGCGTTCGCCACGTCCTCGCAGGTCGCCTGGACGTCGAGCGCGACGACCTGGACACGCGGGGTCATCACGTTCTCCGCGGTCAGGTCGGCGAGATTGAGGGTGCGGACGAACAGCTCGGCGGTGTCGGCCTCCAGCGCGCCCGCCTTCGCGGAGTGCCGGGCGAGTGCCACCAGCTCCTGCGGCCCGCGCGCGGAGGCGAGCTCCTCCGCCGGTTCGAGTCCGAAGCGGCGTACGACGTGGTTCGCCGTGTTGTTGAGATGCGTGATGAACGGGCGGAACGCGGAGCTGAACAAGCGCTGCGGAGTTCCCACCCGCTTGGCCACGGCCAGCGGCGAGGAGATCGCCCAGTTCTTGGGCACCAGCTCGCCGACCACCATCAGGAACACCGTCGACAGGGCCGTACCGATGACCAGGGCCACCGAGTTGGACACGGAGGGCGAGACGCCGACCGACTCCAGCGGGCCCGCGATCAGTTTCGCGATCGACGACTCCGAGAGCATGCCGACCACCAGGTTGGTGACGGTGATCCCGAGCTGTGCCCCGGACAACTGGAACGTCAGGTTGCGTACGGCCTTGAGGGCGCCCGCCGCGCCGCGCTCGCCGCGCTCCGCGGCCCGCTCCAGCTCGCTGCGCTCGACCGTGGTCAGCGAGAACTCCGCCGCTACGAAGGCGCCGCAGGCCACCGAGAGCAGGATCGCCACCAGCAGGAGGAGCACTTCGGTCATCGGGTCACCTCCGTCCCATGGTCGGCCAGGGAGGCGGAGACCGCGCGATGTCGGCTACGGGGAGGTTCGCCCATGGGCGGACGCTCACACCCTTCCAAAGGGGGGACGGCTGGATCTTCTTCCCATGGTAAAGGATCGGCAAAGTGGTTCAGTCGGCGAGCGGCTTCACCCACCGTCGCCACTGCTCCTCGGGCGTGTACCCCGCCGCCCGCCAGGCATGGTGCGCGGTCTCGTTCCGGCGCAGCACCATCGCGTCCCCGCGGCGCCCCCCGAGCCGTACGAACCGTTCCTCCGCGGCGGCGAGCAGCGCGGACCCGATGCCGAGGCGGCGGCGCTGAGGATGGACCGCCAGCCGGTACAGATGGCAGCGCCATCCGTCGAAGCCCGCGATCACCGTGCCGACCAGCTCCCCGTCCCGCTCGGCGAGGATCAGCGCCTCCGGGTCGCGGGCGACCAGTCGCTGCACCCCGTCCCGGTCGTCGCTGATGCTCGTGCCCTCGGCCGCCGTCTTCCAGAAGGCCAGCACGGCGGAGAGGTCCTCGGGGGCGGCGGCCCGCATGCGCAGCTCAGTCATACGGCGATCCCAGCACGCACGCCGGACCGGGACGCGGAATTCCACCATCCGGACGGCGCCGGCCCACCCCTCGTCGGCCGCTTGCCCGCGCCGTGCGGCGCCGCCCGGCACCGACCCGCCCCTACGCGCCCCGCAACGCCTCGATCACCGGCGCGAACGCCTCCATGTACGGCTCCAGGACCGTCAGATACGAGAACCCGTACCGCTCCCGTTGTGCCAGCACCTGCGCCGTGATCTGCGCCGGCGTCCCGACCAGGACGATCGGCAGCTCCAGTACCTGCTCCTCGGTCAGCTGCGGTACGCGCTCGCGCAGGCCCTGGACGGCGGCGGCGCGGTCCTCGGTGACGGCGACCATCTGCACCAGCAGGTTCAGCTCGGCCGGCTCCGCGCGGTCCGCCGCCAGCCGCCGGTATCTGGCGACCCGCTCGTCCAGTTCCCCGGCCGTGACCGGCGCCAGCTTCCCCGTCGTGCTGCCCGGTACCAGATGCGCGCCCGCGAAAGCCGCGATGTCGGCGTGCTCGGCGGTGAGCCGCAGCATCCGGTCGCCGTTGCCGCCGATCAGCAGCGGCACCCGGGGCTTCTGCACGATCCCCGGCCGGTGCTCCGGGGAGCCGAGCAGCCGCTCCAACTCCTCGACCGTGCGCACGAGATGGTCCACCCGCTCGCGCGGCGAACCGTAGGGAAGGCCCGCCGTGTCGTGTTCCGCCTGTACGTACCCGGTGCCGAGACCGAGTTCGAGGCGTCCGCCCGTCAGCGCGTCGGTGGTCGCCACCTCGCGCGCCAGCAACGCAGGGTTCCAGAAGCCGGCGTTGAGCACGAATGTGCCGAGGCGCACCCGCTCCGTGGCCTCGGCCGCCGCGACGAGCGCGGGGAACGGCGCCGGCATGCCGAGGTGGTCGGGGACCAGGATCACGTCGTAGCCGAGTTCCTCGGCCCGGCGGCACTTGGCGCGCCACTCCTCGGCGGGTGCGGGGTCGAGCAGGTTGACGCCGAAACGGAACGGGCGTGCCATGAACTCTCCTCGGCGGGACGGCTACTTGGGCGCGTGACGGGAGTACATCAGTCGTGCGCTATGGCCGCCAGCACATTCATGCGGGATGCACGCAACGCCGGGAGCAGTGCCGCCACGATGCCCACGACCGCCGAGCCCACCACGACCGCCACGATCGTCGTCCACGGGATCGCGAGTACCCGCATGCCCTGGAGGGCGAGCACCTGCTGCACGCACACGCCCCACACCAGCCCCAGCGCAAGGCCCAGAACCGCGCCGAACACGGCGATCACCACCGACTCCAGGCGGATCATCCGGCGCAGCTGCCGCCGGGCGAGCCCGATCGCGCGCAGCAGCCCGATCTCCCGGGTGCGCTCCACGACCGACAGGGCCAGGGTGTTGACCACGCCGAGCACCGCGATGACGATCGCGAGGCCGAGCAGCGCGTACACGAGGTAGAGCAGGACGGCGATCTGGTCGTGCACGAGCTTCTTGTAGTCGGCCTGGTCGCGGACCTGGACCTGCGGATACGGGTCGAGGGTCCGCTCCAGCCGCGGGCGCAACCGGTCCGCGCCGGTGCCCGACCCGGCGTTCACGTACAGCGCGGAGTCCTGGCCGCCGGGCAGGTACTTCTCGACCGTCGCGATCCCGAAGTACAGCCCGCCCTGCATGCCGAAGCCGTCGGAGCCCTCCTGGTCGGTGAGCGCGGCAACCTTCAGTTCGGTCTTTCGGCCGCCCGGGAACTCGACGGCGACCGTGCTGCCGATCCGTGCGTCGTGCTTCTTCGCGAAGTCCGCGTCCATGGCGATGCCGCCGCCCGCGAGCGCCGCCGCCGTATCGCCCTGGGTGTACGTGATGTGGGCGACGTCGTCGAGCCGGTTGTCGTAGCCCGCGGCGGTCGTCTCGACGCGCTTGTCGTCCGGCAGCCGGACCGCGACGGGGGTGAACCGCTGCCGTACGACGAGTCCGACGCCGTCGGTGGCCCGCACCTTGTCGGTGACCTCCTGCGGGAACGGCAGGAAGTTGCTGTTCTGCACCACGAAGTCGGCGCCCAGCGTCTTGTCGATCTGCTGGTCGAAGGACGCGGACATGGACGCGCTCGCCACCGACATCCCGCCGACCAGCGCGAGGCCGACCATCAGGGCGGCCGCCGTGGCACCGGTGCGGCGCGGATTGCGCAGGGCGTTGCGCTGACTCATCCGTCCGACCGGGCCGAACAGCGCGGGGAAGGCCGCGCCCAGCACCCGGATCACCGGCCGCACCAGCAGCGGGCCCGCGATCACGGTCGCGATGAGCGTGAGGACGACGCCGAGTCCCAGCAGGGACGCCGCCGACGCGGTCTTCGACGAGGTCGCGCACCCCGCGAGCGCGGCCGCCCCGAGCACGCCGACGACGGTGCCCACCACGCCGCGCACCTTCAACGGCCGCCCCACCCCGGCGATCTCGGCGTCCGCGAGGGCCGCCATCGGGGAGACCCCGGCGGCGCGCCTGGCCGGGAGGTACGCCGCGAGGAAGGTGACGCCGACCCCGACGACGTAGGCCGTGACGGGCGTCGCCCAGCCGATGACCATCTCGGTGGACTTGAGGTTCATGCCGAACGCGCCCATGAGCTTGATGAGTCCGGCCGCGAGCCCGATGCCCGCGGCGAGCCCGAGCGTCGAGCCGACCAGCCCGAGCAGCAGCGCTTCGGTGAGCACGGAGCGGCGCACCTGCCGCCGGTCGGCGCCGAGGGCACGCAACAGGCCGAGTTCGCGGGTGCGTTGGGCGATCAGCATCGAGAAGGTGTTGACGATGAGGAAGACGCCGACCAGGACGGCGATTCCGGCGAAGCCGAGCATCACGTACTTGATCACGTCGAGGAATCCGCCGAGGTCGGCCGCGTCGGAGGTGGCCTGTTCGTCCGCGGTCTGCACGTCGTAGGTACCGGAGCCGAGTTCGGCGGCGATGCGCCGTTTGAGCTGGGCGTCGCTCACCCCCTTGGCGGCGTCCACGGAGATGCTCGTGGCGGCGTCGGCCCTGCCGAGCAGTTTGGTCTGCGCGGTCGGGGTGTCGAGGAAGACGAGCGCGGCCCCGGGGTTGGTGGTGGTGAACGTGGCGATGCCGACGATCCGCACCTTGAACGACCCGGGCTGCGCCAGCACGGTCAGCGTGTCGCCGATGCGTACGTGCTTCTTCTCGGCGGTGTCCGCGTCCAGGAGTGCCTCACCGCTGCCGTGCGGGGCGTGTCCTGAGGTCAGCCGCACCGGGCTGCGGTCGGTGGGGTCCCAGTTGGTGGCGATGGTGGGGGCGCCTGTGGTGGACCCGACCGGCTCGTTCCTGACGTCCACGACCGTGATGTTCTGGACCGCCGCGTCCACATGGGTGGCGGCCACGCCGTCGACGCTCTTCAGGCGCTCCGCGAGCGCGGCGGGCACGGTCTCGGTCGCCCCGGTCGGGACCTGCGAGGTGAGGTCCTCCTTGGGCTGCACGGTGACATCGGCCGCTGTCGAGGCGAACAGCCGGTCGAAGGTGCGGGTGACCGTGTCCGAGAAGATCAGGCTGCCCGCGACGAACGCCACGGACAGGACGACGGCCAGCGCCGACAGGAGCAGCCGCCCCTTGTGCGCGAGGAAGCTGCGGAGAGTCGCTTTGAGCACGGCGTCCTGCCTCAGTCCTGGTCGGGGGTGCCGTCGGCGGAGTCGCCGCCGGGCGGGACGGCGCCGGGCGGGACGGCGCCGTCGGAGGCGGCGTGGTTCGTGTCGGACTCGGGCGTCTGGGAGGGTCCCCCGGAGAAGAGGCGCATCCGCTCCAGCACCGCCTCCGCCGTCGGCCGTGCCATCTCGTCCACGATCCGCCCGTCCCCGAGGAAGAGCACCAGGTCGGAGTGGGCGGCCGCGCCGGGGTCGTGCGTGACCATGACGACGGTCTGCCCCAGTTCGTCGACCGCCTCGCGCAGGAAGCCCAGCACTTCGAGGCCCGCCCGGGAGTCGAGGTTGCCGGTCGGCTCGTCGGCGAAGATCAGCTCGGGGCGGGAGGCCAGGGCCCGGGCGCAGGCGACGCGCTGCTGCTGCCCGCCGGACAGCTGCGCGGGCCGGTGCCTCAGCCGGTCCCGCAGGCCGAGGGTGTCGATCACCTGGTCCAGCCACTTCTGGTCGGGCTTCTGGCCGGCGATGTCCATGGGCAGGGTGATGTTCTCGACCGCGTTGAGCGTCGGGATCAGATTGAACGACTGGAACATGAAGCCGATCCGGTCCCGCCGCAGCCGGGTCAGCTCGCCGTCCTTCAGCCCCGTGATCTCGGTGTTGCCGAGCCACACCTGTCCGGCCGAGACGCTGTCGAGCCCGGCCAGACAGTGCATGAGGGTGGACTTTCCGGAGCCCGAGGGCCCCATCACCGCGGTGAAGCGGCCGCGCGCGATGTCCACGTCGACCGAGTCGAGGGCGAGCACGGTCGTCTCGCCCGAGCCGTACGCCTTCGTCAGGCCGCGGGTGCGGGCGGCGAACCCGTCCGCCTCCGGGCGGCCGGGGGCGTGCTCCGCAGCAGGTGTGGACAACGCCGCCTCCTAGGTCGTGGACGTCCCGATTACCTTGTGTTCCCCGTCCGGGCCGATGTCTCCCCGGTCCGGGCCGAGGGTAGTGTGACGCAGGGCACACCCGATATCCCCCTGAGGTGCCGGACCTTCTCCACCCCAGGTCGGGCCCCTGATACCGGTGTAAGGGACACGCTCCATCCCGGGGTGGAGCCCTTGCCGGTGCTAGCACCACGGCGCTAGCTTCGAGGTATGGCGAAGACTCAGCTGAACGTGAGGGTCGACGAGGGCACCGCCCGCGCCGCCCGCGAGCGAGCCCTGGAGCGCGGCATGAGCGTGAACCGTTACATCGAAGAACTGGTCCGACAGGACACCGGGGAAGCGGGCCACACCTTCGTGGAGGCCGCCGCAGACTTCATGAAGCAGTACGAGACCGTCTTCGCCGAGGAGTTCGGCGCGGACCGCGAGGGCACGCGCGAAAGTCGTCGTTGATCCCTTGGAGAATCTCAGAATCGACCTCGCCTGGCTCCTCATGATCGCCGAGCAGAAGACGCCCGGAGATCCCCAGGTCACCGACTGGGGAGCCCTCGTCGCCGCCGTCAGCCGGCACGAGGCGGAGATATTCGGCATCCCCGTCTACGACACGCCGCACGCCCGCGCCGCCGCCCTGCTCCAGCTGCTGTTGCACGTGCCGGCCCTCGAACGCTCCAACGCCCTGTTCGCGTCCGCCGTCGCCTACGCCTATCTCGTCGCGGGCGGCGCCAAGGTCGTCACCTCGCCCGAGCAGGTGCGCGAGCTCGCCCGGCTGGTGAAGAGCGGGGAGGCCGGCGTCGACGACATCGCGCGCGAACTGCGGCAATGGAGCCTGTGAGCACCCGCGGGCACGCTCAGTCCGCGGACCCGGGCCGCCACGCGGTGCCGAGGACGCAGTACGAGGTGGGCAGCCGCGGCCCCTTCTCCGGCAGCAGCATCCGCCGGTAGGGGCCCAGCTCGAACCCGGCCTCGCGCACCGCGCTGACGGCGTCCCGCGTGAGGTGACAGCCGCCGTTGAGACGCGGCCACACCGTGCGGTCGAGGGCGCGCTGGGTTGCGGCCATCGCGCGCCCGCCGCCCGCGCCGTGCTCGAAGAACCGCAGCGTGCCCCCGGGCCGCAGCACCCGCCGCAACTCGCCGAGCGCCCGCGACACGTCCCGGACGCTGCACAGCACCAGGGAGACGACGGCCGCGTCGAAGGCCTCGCTCTTGACCGGCAGCGCCTCCGCCGCACCCGGCACCACGTCGACCGGCACATCGCAGCGCAGCGCCGCCTCGACCGCCAACTGCCGCAGCAGCCGCTCGGGTTCGATCGCGACGACCTCCGAGACGGCCCCGGGATAGTGCGCGAAGTTGAGACCGTTGCCCGCGCCGATCTCGATGACCCGGCCGCTGAGCCCGGCCAGCAGCCGGTCGCGTACGCCGCCCATCCCGAGCCGGGTCTCGGCGGTGACGCTGATCCGGGCGTAGGAGCGGGCGAACAGCGGATGGTGCACGGCGTCCCGCGACGCCTTGCCCGATCCGGCGGACCGCAGCGGCATGAGGACCTCCCTGGAGGACGGGCCTTACCCGCATTGTCCCCCGTACGGGCTGCGCCCACCCCCGCTGTGCGGCCCCCGTCGCGCGGGGGCCGCACCGGGCGCTGCCGGCGGCTCAGCCGACGAAGGTCCGCACCTGCTGGTAGACGCCGTAGTCGTTGTTCATGTCGGTGTGCGAGACGCACCCGACCTCGACATTGGTCGCGCCGCTCAGGATCGCGCTGGTGTCCGGGGTGAGCAGGTCGTCGCAGTTCGACCAGTAACTGGCGTACGCCACGCCGCCCGGCGTCTCGTCACCGGAGTTGAGGGAGGTCAGGAACGAGCTTCCGGTGTACATCTCCGAACAGGACGTGTAGAGCCACTTGCACCACGAGGCGACGGTCGTCCCGTGGTTCACCCCGGCGGTGGAGACGAAGTCGTCGACGTACGACGTCCCGCCGAGGTTCTTGAGGTAGTAACGGGCACTCAGCGCGCCCATGGAGTGCACGACCAGGTCGACCTTGGACGCGCCGGTCCTCGCGAGCACGCTCCTGACCTCGGTGGCCAGTTGCTGCGCGGTCGTCACATTCGACTGGGACCAGTCGTACGACCACGCGTCCAGCTCGGAGGCGGTGTAGCCGTCGGCCTCGAAGTCGGCGATCCAGTCGTCCCAACTGCTCGCCGAACTGCTGATGCCGTGGACGAAGATGACGGGGTCGTGGGTCGCGGCTCGAGCGGGGACCGCGGCCAGGGAGAGCGACAGAAGGATCGAAGCGACCGCGGCCGAGAAGACCGCGGTGACGCGCCGCACGCGGCGTTGCATGGTGCCTCCTGAAACGGGTGGGGTCTCTGGAGTGTCAGCCGGGTTCTACGCGCGCCGCATCGGTGAAATCGCCGGTCTTTACGGACCAGTTAACCCGCCAGTAACGTCAAACGCGTGGTGACTTCGGTGAACCCCTCGCCCCTTCCGCGGACTTCGACACCGCAGGTCACGCACGCGTGGCCGCGCCTGGACCCGCCCCTTCCCGAAGGCGTACGGGTACGGGTGCTGCGCGCCGCCCACGGAGACCCGCGCGCCGCCCTGGAACTCGCCTCCGTACTGAGCACCCGTCAGCTGACCGGCCTCGACCCGCTCCCGGCCGACCCCGCCTCCCTCGTCCCCGCAACTCTGCGGGCCCACCGCCGGGAGATCCGCGCCCTGCCCGACGACACCCGGCTGCTGCTCCTGCTCGCCGCCGCCGACCAGTACCCGGTCGCCACCCACGCCTTCCTGCGGGCGGTCGCCGCGGCCCGGCTCGACACCCGGCCCCTGGACGCCGCCGAGACCGCGCAGCTCGCGCACACCACGCCCGGCGGGATCGTCTTCCGCGACCCGTGGACCAGGATCGCCGCATACGAGACCGCCTCCGCGGCGGACCGGCGCGAGGCCCACCAGCTGCTGGGCCGGGTCCTGAGCGGCGCGGGTGAGGCACCCCGCCGGTTCTGGCACCGGGGCGCCGCCGCGCTCGGCCCCAGCAGACGGCTCGCGGCGCAGCTGGGACCGGCCGCGGCCCAGGCGCGCCGGGCCGGCGAACACGCCCTGGCCTGCGCCCTCGCGGAACGCGCCGCCGCACTCACCCCGGACCCGCACGAGCGGCCCCGGCTGCTCGCCCGCGCGGCGGCCGACGCCTGGCAGTCCGGCGACGGCGACCGGGCCCGCCGGCTGATCGCGGCCACGGACAACGACGCGCTGGGCGGTCTGCTGGCGCTCCGCGCGGGGAACGCCGGCGACGCCTTCGACGCGCTGCTCGCGGCGGCGGCCCGGCACGCGGCCGCCGCCCACGCCCTGCCACCGGGCGCCCCCGACCCCGCCGTCCACCTCCTCGCCCGCGCCACCGAAGCCGCCATCTACACCGGGGACCTGCGCCGCTGCCGGGAGGCGGCCGCCGTGGCGGACCGGCTCGGGATCGTGCCATCGGGCACGCTCGGCGGACTGGCGGCCGCGTTCGAGGGCCGCTACGCCGACGCCCGCGACCTGCTCCAGGCCGCCGCCGGGCGCTGCGGTCCCGGCGGCGATCCCACCCTGCTCATCCATTCCGGCATCGCCGCGCTGCTCCTCGGCGACCACACCGGCGCCGCCACCGCCACCGCGCGGGCGGCCGCCTCCGCCCGCACCAGGGGCGAGACGGTCACCGTCCCGCAGGCCATGGAGTTCCGGGCCTACGCCGAGTTCTGGACCGGGCGCCCGCGGGCCGCCGAGGCGGGCGCCCTGGAGTCGCTGCGCCAGGCGTACACCACCGGGCAGGACAACGGCGCCTGCCATCTGCAGGCCGCCCTCGCCATGTTCGCCGCCCTCACCGGCGACGCGGAGGTGTGCCGCGACCGGGCCGAGGCCGCCCGCTCCTACGCCCTGCCACGCGGCCTCGGTCTGCCGGCCGCCCTCGCCCTGTTCGCCCTGGCCTTCCTCGACCTCAGTACCGGCCGCTTCGCCGCCGCCGCGGCCCGGCTGCGCGCCCTGGCCGCTTTCGGCCCCGGCCACGGCCACCGCGCCATCCGGCACCTGGCCACCCCCCACTACGTGGAGGCGGCCGTCCGCACCGGCGACACCCGGGTCGCCCGCGCCGCCCACGCCGACTACGACCACTGGGCGCGCACCATCCGCAACCCCGACGAGCTGGCCCTGAGCGCCCGCTGCCGAGCCCTTTTGGCCGGCGGCCCCGAGGCCGTGGACCACTACCGCACGGCCCTCGACCTGCACGCCTGCGGTACCCGGGACTTCGAACGCGCCCGTACGGAGCTGCTGTTCGGCGGCGCACTGCGCCGGCTGCGCCGCCGGGCGGAGGCGCGTGACCGCCTGCACAGCGCCCTGGCGGCCTTCGAGCACTTCGGCGCCCCGCAGTGCGCGGCGCAGGCCCGGGCGGAACTCCGTGTTCTCGGCGGTCTGGGCGGTCTCGGCGAACCGTCCGCACCCGCCCGCGGCGCGGACGACCTGGCCGCCCGGTTGACCGCCCAGCAGCTGATGGTCGCCCGCATGGCCGCCGAGGGAGCCACCAACCGGGAGATCGCCGCCCGCCTGCTCCTCAGCCCACGCACCATCGACCACCACCTCCGGGGCGTCTTCGCCCGGCTGGGGATCCGGTCGCGCATCGAGCTGGTACGGCTCCTGGGCGAGACGGACGTGTGAGGCCTACGGCACGAACGCCGAGGCGAACGTGTCCGCGTCCCACGTTCCGCCCAGTCGGGGCGCCAGCCAACCCGGCGCCCCCGCACGGAAGCCGACGGGCGAGTGCGCGCCGGCCCCCGCCGGAATCGCGCCGAGCAGACCGGCTCCGGCCACGGCCGGCAGGTCGGCGAGGTTGCAACGGGAGGCGAGGTCGGGCGACTCGGGCCAGCTCCCGATGACGACACCCGCGAAGCCGATCTCCCGGCGCCGCAGTTCACGTGCCGTCAGCTCCGTGGTGTTCAGCGTGCCCAGTCCCGCCGACGCCACGACCAGCACCGGCGCGTCCAGCAGCCGGGCCGCATCCGCCAGGGTGCCGTCCGCGTCGTCGAAGCGCACGAGCAGCCCGCCCGCCCCCTCGACCAGCACGAGATCGTGCTCCACCGCCAGCTTCGCCGCGGCCTCGGCCACCTCGTGCGGCCCCACGGGCGGCAGACCGGCCCGCCGGGCGGCGGTCGCGGGCGCCAACGGCTCGGGATAGCGGGCGAGTTCGAGCGTCGTCACCGCACCCGCGAGACGGGCCACCTCGTCGGCGTCCCCGCGCTCGTCGGGCCGTACGCCCGTCTGCGCGGGCTTGAGCACGGCCACGGACCGCCCGGCCGCGACGGCGACCGCCGCGACGGCGGCCGTCGTGACCGTCTTGCCGACCTCCGTGCCGGTCCCCGTGATCACCAGTACCGACATGTCACCCTTCCCTTGCCGCCGCGCACACCGCGCCGGCGATCCGTGCCACATCCGCGTCACCCGTGACGTACGGCGGCATCGTGTAGACGAGGTCGCGGAACGGCCGCAGCCACACGCCCTCGCGCACGGCGGCCCGTGTCGCGGCCGCCATGGCCGCCTCGTCGAGGGGGCGGTCGAGCTGAACGACACCGATGGCCCCGAGGACCCGTACGTCCCGCACTCCGGGCAGGTCGGCCGCGGCGGCGAGCCCCTCGCGCAACCCCGTCTCGATCCGCTTGACCTCGGTCTGCCAGTCCTGCCCGAGCAGCAGGTCGATCGAGGCGTTCGCCACCGCGGCGGCGAGCGGGTTGCCCATGAAGGTGGGCCCGTGCGCGAGCACCGGCACCTCCCCCCGGGAGATCCCGTCGGCCACCCGCGCCGTGCACAGCGTCGCCGCCAGCGTCAGATAGCCGCCGGTCAGCGCCTTGCCCAGACACATCACGTCCGGCGTCACCCCGACGTGGTCCGCCGCGAACAGCGCGCCGGTGCGCCCGAAACCGGTGGCGATCTCGTCGAACACGAGCAGCACGTCGTGCGCGTCGCACGCCTCGCGCAGCACCCGCAGATAGGCGGGGGAGTGGAACCGCATCCCGCCCGCGCCCTGCACCACCGGCTCCACGATCACCGCGGCCAGTTCGTCGGCGTGCCGCTCGATCAGTTCGCGCAGCTGATCCGCGTACGACTCCTCGTAGGCGACCGGCGGCGCGTCGGCGAACACCTGGCGCTGGAGCACGCCCTGCCACAGCTCGTGCATCCCGCCCTGGGGGTCGCACACGGACATCGGCTGCCAGGTGTCGCCGTGGTAGCCGCCGCGCCAGGTCAGCAGCCGCTGCTTGCCGGGACGGCCGAGCGACCGCCAGTACTGGAGGCACATCTTGACCGCGACCTCGACCGAGACCGAGCCGGAGTCGGCGAGGAAGACGTGCTCCAGACCCTCGGGCGAGATGTCGACAAGACGCTTCGCGAGGCGCACGGCGGGCTCGTGGGTGAGCCCGCCGAACATGACATGGCTCATCCGCGACAGCTGCTCGCGCGCCGCTTCGTTGAGCACGGGGTGGTTGTAGCCGTGGATCGCCGACCACCACGACGACATGCCGTCGATCAGTTCGCCCGTTCCGTCGGCCATGCGCAGCCGCACCCCGCTCGCCGCCTCGACGACGAGCGGTTCCTGACGGCCGGGCATCGGCCCGTACGGGTGCCAGACGTGCCGCCGATCGAGGTCGAGCAGCTCGGCCAGGGACAGGTCAGGCATTGGGCGCGAGGTCCGTTCCGGCACCCCGGCGGCGTACGGCGACCAGGTCCGTACGGGCCTCGTCGGTCCGCGGCGCGGGAGCGGAACCGCAGGCTCCGCCGCCCTCGTGCGACCCGCACCCCGCGCTCTGCTCAGACCCGCAGCCGCCGGCCGGCGCCCGGTGCTCCGGCAGCGTCACCTGGTCGGCCCCCTCCACCTCGAACCCGGCGTCCGCGATCATCTCCAGGTCCGCCTTGCCCGCCTGGCCCTCGCTGGTGAGGTAGTCGCCGAGGAAGATCGAGTTGGCGAGGTGCAGCGCGAGCGGCTGCATCGTACGGAGGTGGACCTCGCGGCCGCCCGCGATGCGGACCTCGACGTCCGGGCAGACGAACCGGACCATCGCGAGGATGCGCAGACACCGCTGAGGCGTCAGGTTCCACTCCTTGGCGAGCGGGGTGCCCTCGAACGGGATCAGGAAGTTGACCGGAACGGAGTCCGGGTCCAGCTCGCGCAGCGAGTAGACCACGTCGACCAGGTCCTCGTCCGTCTCGCCCATGCCGGCGATCAGCCCCGAGCAGGCCGACAGGCCCGCCGCGTGCGCCTTCTGTACGGTCTCCACCCGGTCGGCGTACGTGTGGGTGGTCGTGATGTCCCCGTACGTCCCCTCGGACGTGTTGAGGTTGTGGTTGTAGGCGTCCGCGCCCGCCTCGCGCAGCCGGTCGGCCTGGCCGTCGGAGAGCAGACCGAGGCAGGCGCACACCTCGACGCCCTCGTTCTGGTCCTTGATCGCCTTGATGGTGTCGGAGACCCGGTCCACGTCCCGGTCCGTCGGGCCGCGGCCGCTGGCCACCAGGCAGACCCGCTTGGCGCCGCCGGCCAGCCCGGCCGCCGCGGCCTGCGAGGCCTCGTCCGGCTTGAGCCAGGTGTACTTCAGGATCTCGGCCTTGGAGCCGAGCCGCTGGGAGCAGTAGGAGCAGTCCTCGGGGCACAGGCCCGACTTGAGGTTGACGAGATAGTTGAGTTTCACCCGTCGGCCGAACCAGTGCCTGCGCACCTTGCCGGCCGCGGCCACCACATCGAGCACGTCGTCGTCGGAGGTGGCAAGGACGGCGAGCGCCTCGGCTCGGCTCGGCAGCTCGCGCCGAAGCCCCTTTTCCACCAGCGTGTTCAGCAGGTCCATGAGAGCCGATCCTGTCCTATGCGACGGGCCCGGGCCAAGGAGAGTTTGCACAACAGAGACGGTTCAACGTGTGGGTATTGCCACATCCTGGGCGGCCGACGGTCCCGCTAGGGTCTGTGCACTGCCTACAAAACACCCGTCACTACGGTCCGGAGGACACATGGCGTTCGGCTGGATCGACGAGCAGGCGCACACGCGCCGCCGGGCCGGTCTCGTACGCACCCTGCGCCCGCGCCCCGCCGACTCGCCCCTCCTCGATCTCGCGAGCAACGACTACCTCGGCCTCGCCCGCCATCCCGAGATCACCGAGGGCGCGGCCGAGGCGGCCAGGACGTGGGGCGGCGGCGCCACCGGCTCCCGCCTCGTCACCGGCACCACGGAACTGCACGGCGAACTCGAACGCGAGCTGGCCGACTTCTGCGGCTTCGAGGCGGCCCTGGTCTTCTCCTCCGGGTACGCGGCCAATCTCGCCGCGGTCACCGCGCTCGCCCCGCACGGCTCCCTGATCGTCTCCGACGCGGGCAACCACGCCTGGCTCATCGACGGCTGCCGGCTGGCGCGGGGCACCACCCAGGTCGTCGCGCACGCCGATCCGGACGCCGTGCGCAAGGCGCTGGGGACGCACGAGGGCCAGGCCGTCGCCGTCTCGGACACGGTCTTCTCGGTGGACGGCGACGCGGCCCCGTTGGCGGACCTCGCCGAAGCCTGCCGGCAGTACGGTGCGGGGCTGGTGATCGACGACGCGCACGGGCTCGGCGTCCTCGGCGACGGCGGCCGGGGCGCCCCCTGGGCGGCGGGGCTCGCGGGCGCGCCGGACGTGGTCGTGACGGTCACGCTGTCCAAGTCGCTCGGCAGCCAGGGCGGCGCCGTGCTCGGTCCGGCCCGGGTGATCGACCACCTGATCAACGCGGCCCGTACGTTCATCTTCGACACCGGGCTGGCCCCGGCGGCGGCGGGCGCGGCCCTCGCGGCGCTGCGGCTGCTGCGCCGCGAACCGGAGCGTGCCGCACGGGCCCGTACGGTGGCGAAGGAACTGCACACCCGGCTGACGGCGGAGGGCCACGAAGCGGTACGGCCGGACGCCGCCGTCGTCTCCGTGCGGGCGCCCTCCCCCGAGCAGGCGGTGCGGTGGGCGGCGGACTGCCGGGCGGCGGGTCTCGCCGTCGGCTGTTTCCGCCCACCGTCCGTGCCCGACGGCATCTCCCGGCTGAGGCTGACCGCTCGCGCGGACCTCACCGACGGTCAGATCGACCGTGCCGTGCGGGTGATCGGCGAGACGCGGCCATACGTCGGCGTAACGGCCGTGCATCGCACCTAGTGCGGGACGAGCGGTCGGCTGTCAGTCCAGTCCGGCGACGAATCCCTCCCAGGCCTCGGGGGCGAACAGCAGGGCGGGGCCGCTCACGTTCTTCGAGTCGCGGACGGCGACCAGGCCGGCCCAGGGGCCGGGGCCCGGCCGGGCCGTCTCGACGCAGTTGTTCATTCCCCGTGCTGCGGCTGCTGCGCAGCCACCGCACACCTGGCAGAGAGGTACTTGAGGATACGCACCGAGGCAGTGCAGTCATGGTGCCTCCTTACGAGCCGTCACCTAATGCGGCGCATGTAATCCAACGTGTCCTTGGGTGAAAGGGCGTGGAACCGAAGGGTGTCGAAGGCCTCGCTGTAGGCCTGGAGGTCTTCTTTCCGCTCGAGATAGAGGCTACTCGTCAGGTGGTCGAGAACAACCACATCCAGATCAGATCTGCTCGGAAAGGAGAAGATAACGAAAGGCCCGGTGATTCCGATGTGGGCCCCCGCGGCGAACGGCAGTACCTGAAGCCGCACTTGAGGCAGCTTGGCCGCCTCCAGCAGCCGTTCCAGCTGCTGCGTCATGACCTCCGGGCCGCCGACCTCCCGGCGCAGCACCGCCTCGTCGAGGACCGCGGTCAGTTCCAGCGGCGGGTTCGAACGCAGGACGTCCTGCCGGGCCAGCCGCACCTCCACCAGAGTGTCCAGCTTGGCGTCCTCCGCGCTGCCGACCGCGGCCCGGGTCACCGCCCGGGCGTACTCGGGCGTCTGGAGCAGGCCCGGCACCACCGAGGTCTCCAGCGTGCGCATCGCGCTGGCCTGCGACTCCAGACTGATGAAGTCGCGGTACGTCGGCGGCAGCACCCCGCGATAGGCATGCCACCAGTTCTGCCGGACGCCGCCGTCGTCGGAGCCCGCCAACACCAGCAGCAGCTCGCGCAGTTCGGGATCCTCGACGCCGTATACGTCCAAAAGCAGCCGTACGTCGGGCGGTTTCACCCCGCTGGAGCCCGTCTCGATCCGGCTCACCTTGGACTGGTGCCAGCCGACGAGACCGGCCGCCTGGCCACTGGTGAGGCCCGCCCGGGCGCGTAGGGAGCGTAATTCGGCGCCGAGTTTGCGGCGGCGCACTGCTGGTCCGTACTGCATGGCCGACTCCTTTCGCCCGGGAAGCGGGCTCGCGGCGACGGTAGAGGATGGGCCGAATGCCCACCCAAATACGGTCGGTCGTCGGAGAGTTCACCGCTTCGGGCGACAGATATATGCATATCTTGGTGGATCGGCACCGAGGCCGCCCTGGTGATGGCAGTCTGGCGCGAAGCACCAGTCCGGGACCGTACTCGAACCCTCCGCTCCGTGTCGGGCCCCGGTCCCGTGGGAAAGGGACGACGTCGCCATGGCAGATCACCAGGAAGCATCCGTCACTCTGCCGAGCGATCCCGCCTCGGTCTCCGCCGCCCGAAAATACGTCGCGAGTGTGCTGGCCGAATGGGGCCTGCCGGGCGACGCGGAAGTCGCGGACACCGTGCGCCTGATCGTGTCCGAGCTCGCCACCAACGCGGTCCAGCACACCTTCGGGCAGTCACCCACGTTCACGGTTGACATCGCGCTCGACCGCGACGAACACCTGCACATCGGTGTCACCGACAGCCATCCACGCTTCCCGAAACGACTGCCCGCGGCCGTCCAGCAGGACAACGGCCGCGGAATGGTCATCATCCGCTGGCTGACCGCCGAGTGCGGCGGCAGGATGCGGGTCCGGCCCACCCGGGAGGGCGGCAAGACGGTACTGATCGAACTCCCGTGGGCGGTGTCCGCGCAGCCGGTGACGGCAGGGGGGCAGCAAGAACCCTGACCGCGCTGAACTGTGCCGCACGGCTGCTTGAACCGGCCACCGGGAGAGCGCGGGCGCGGTGCGGCCGAGGTGTTCGGCCGTCCGGGTGATCGAGCCGGCCCCGGCGACCGCCGTCAGCGCCACGGGTCGGGGCGGGTCGGGGCGCAGGCATGGTCGCCGTGCCGCGTGTGGACGTCTGTCACGGCGTACGGACGCTGCGGTCGCCGCGCACGGCGCCGCGTGCAGCCCGGGCCGTCGTGGCCGTCACCGGCGCCGTTCTCAGGGTTCTCGGCGTGGTTCTGCTTCCGGGCCGGCCGGCCGCGCGAGAGCCGAACGCTGCGCCATCAGCGGCAGTACGACCCACAGGGCCACGCACACGGCCAGCGTCCCCGCGCCGGCGGCGATGCCGGCACCCCGGCCCAGGGCCACGTCCACCACGAGCAGCACCGACCCGGTGAAGGCCAGCATCAGCACTCCGAGGCCGATCGAGGCCAGGCGGGAGGAGAGCCGCACGATGGTGGGCTTGGCGTTCTGCTGGAACAGCCCCCGGTGCACCGCGGCGGGCGCCGTGAACAGCGCCGCGGCCAGCATGGAGAGCAGCAGCGTGGTGACGTACGTGGCGCGCTGCACCGTGTCGAGGGCCGGGAAGCGGGGGGTGAAGGCCAGGGTCAGCAGGAAGGCGAACAGGATCTGGACGCCCGTCTGGGTGACCCGCAGTTCCTGGAGCAGCTCCGCGAAGTTGCGGTCGGCGCGTTCCAGGGATGTCTCGTCGCGCAACGCTCGGGCAGGTCGGTCGGCCATGGGTGAACGAGTAACCGTTTCGGCCCGTGTCACGCCCCGTCGGGGTGACGGCGCGGCCGCGCCGTCACCCCGACGGGTGGGTCAGCTGACCCGGCCGTACCACACGCTCTTCGTCCAGATCTTCTGGAGCTTCACCACTTCCCCGGTCTTCGGGGAGTGCCAGATCTTTCCCTTCCCGGCGTAGATGCCGACGTGGTACACGCTCCGGCCCGAGTGGAAGAACACCAGGTCCCCTGCCTTGCGGTGGGACGCGGAGACATGGTGGGTCTTGTTGTACTGCGCCGCAGCCGTACGGGGCAGGCTCTTGCCCGCCTTCTTGAACGCGTAGAGCGTGAGCCCGGAGCAGTCGAAGCGGCGCGGCCCCGCGGCGCCCCACTTGTAGGGGGAGCCCTTCTTGGACGCCGCGATCTGGAGTGCCTTCGTCGCTGGTGTCGCGGCCGCGGCGTCGGAGGCGACGCCCGGGACCGCGATGCTGCCGCCCACGGCAGCAAGGGTGAGAGCTGAGGCCGTACCGGCCCTGGTCAGCAGCGAGGGGACACGATTGAGCGCAGACATGCGCAACCCTTCGTCAGCCGCCTGTGAAGGATGACCTGTCGGATTCGGACTGGCGAAGTAGCCCGGCCGCGTACTGCGGCTTCACCCCAAGGACCTTCCGGATCTCTCCGGAGGCCCGCCTTGCTGGGTCCTCCACTCCTGCCGATCCACTCCTGTCGACCAGTCATCCGGGCGGCGGCAGGACTCGGCGTCCGCCCGGACCGCCCCGCCGCTGTGGCGGGGGCTTGCCGTCAGGAAGGGATCTTCACCCACAGGTGTCCGAAAATCCCAACGGAACGGGGAGTTTGTGTTGTTACTCACCACTCACCCGTTCGGGTGGACACCCCTTGTTTTCGAACGGTGTTGGGAGCACCGAGGAGGCCCGGACCTGCACTGGAATGCTCTATTCCGCTTTTGGCTTACGCGCGTTGCGCAACTTGTACGGGCCTGAAAAATTGGGGCTTCTACGCTGATCGGGGGTACGCCATTTGGTTCGTTTGGAACCCGGGCCGGACGCTCGTGGCGCGCGGTGGGCGCCGGCCCGGGTGTGGGTGCGTCAACTGTCGGATCGCGGCGGCACGGTGACCCGGGCCGCGCGCCGCTCGCCGTCGAGGACGCGCAGGGCCTGCGCGAGGGTCGGGGCGTGCAGCTCGCTCTCGCCGCGCTGGTGCATCAGCGTCAGCGCGTCGCGCAGCGCGGTCGCCTTGCCCACCAGTGCCTGGGCGGCGCGCAGTCCGCGGTAGGTGTCTCCCGGGCGCGCGGGGTTGATACGGCCGAGGAGGTCGACCACGTCGAGGTAACGGTCGATCAGCTCGGCCTCGGCGCGGGTCAGTGCGGGCAGCGGAGGCAGTTCGGGCGGCAGCATCGGCGGCTCACCTCGCGCCGGGCGCGGCGGCGGACGACTTGCGGCTCGGGACGACCCGGTCGACCAGGCCGTACGCCACGGCCGCCGGCGCGTCCAGGATCTTGTCCCGCTCGATGTCGGCGGCGACGCGCTCGGGGCTCTGCCCGGTGTGCCGTACGAGCAGTTCCTCCAACTGCTCGCGGGTACGCGCCAATTCCGCGGCCTGGATGACCAGATCGCTCGCCTGGCCCTGGACCGGCGCGGGCAGCGACGGCTGGTGGATCAGCACGCGTGCGCCGGGCAGCGCGAGCCGCTTGCCCGGTGTGCCACCGGCCAGCAGCACGGCGGCGGCCGATGCCGCCTGCCCCAGGCAGATGGTCTCCACGTCGCAGCTGACGAACTGCATCGTGTCGTAGACCGCGGTCATCGCGCTGAACGAGCCGCCGGGGGAGTTGATGTACAGCGAGATGTCCCGGTCCGGGGCCAGGTGTTCGAGGTGCATGAACTGGGCCATCACATCGTTCGCCGACGTGTCGTCGATCGGTGTCCCGAGAAACACGATCCGTTCGTCCAGCAGCTTCGAGTACGGATCCAGTGTCCGGAGCCCGGTACTGAGGCGCTCGGTGAACTCGGGCAGGGCGTAGCGGGCGGACGGTCGGTTCATGGCTTGCCCCTCCTCGGAATGACTCCTGTCGAAAATGTACAGGACGTACAGACTGTGGGGAGGTCTCTCGCTGACAGCGAAAATCCCCGTGGGGCAAGGGCTCCACGGGGATGCGCGGCGGCTCGGAGCTCAGGGAAGAGGGGCGGGGCGGCGGCCGAAGTGTCTCGGAAGGGGACACGTCAACGGGATCCTCCACTCCGGGAGGCCCCCTGAGCCCGGTCTAAGCTGGAGGACATGGCCTACGAGATTCCCGTGACGCAAGCCAGGGCTGAGCTCGCCGATCTGATCAACCGTGTGGTGTACGGCGGCGAGCGCGTCGTCGTGACGCGGCACGGGAAGCCCCTCGTCGCCCTGGTCTCCGCGGCCGATCTGGAGCGGCTCGACAAGCTGGACGCGGCGGAGGAGCAGGTGGTCAGCGCGGTGTCCAGCGTCCGCGAGGTCGCCGCCGCACCCCGCGAGCGACAGCGCTTCGGCATCGCGGCCGAGCATCGGGGCCCGAATGCCTCGTAGGGCGTAGAAGAGTGCCGTAGACGAAGGGCACCGGGCGCAGTGGCGAGGTGCTCGGACCGGGTGGCGGCCAGTGAGTGGCCGAGAGCCCCGACCGGCCGCGGCCCCGGCTGCGTCTGTGGAGCTCAAGTCCAGCCCGGGAACGGATTGCCGAGCGACATGATCAGCAGTGCAGTGCAGTGCAGTGCAGTGCGGCGCGGCGCGGCGCGCCGAGCCTGACGCCGGCCGGCCCGGGGCGCGGCACGAGCCCGGTGGCGGCCGTGCTCACCGTCGGCGCCGGCGGCCCTGCGTGCCCGTCTCGGCGGCTCACCGGTCCTGTCGGCGCCCAGGCTGACCGTGTGCGAGACCGGCCGTCGCAAGTTTCACCAGGTGGCGGGTGACGGATAGGACGCCTGCGGCCGAAGTGGTCGGCGGCTGGGGCTCCTCTGCGGTGACGATGACCGCGCCGTATACGGTCCGGTCCTCGACCACCTCTCGCGCCGTGCCCACATGGGGGTGGCGGTCGGTCTCGAACGCGCCCTCGTGCCGCTCCCGTTGCCGCCGCATGCGGCCGGTCGCGGCCGCCGGGCCCGGCATGCCGAGCGGGAGGCCGCCGGGCGGACACGGCAGGCGGGTGCGGGTGGCGGGGCGGCCGACGGCGACGGGGGCACCGTTCTCCCCGGTGCGGGACCCCGGGGCTGGAGGTCACCAAAAAGAGCGGGCGTTCGGGCCGTCATGAGTGGATCAAGGGCTGGTTAACGTAGTTGAAACTCCGGCGAACTAGCCTGCCGATCCATGCCACCAGGGGTTTTCGTATCCGGAGTGCGCATGATCGCGCAATCTGTCTGTATGTTACATCTATCCCCGCCGCGGTGGCTGCGGCAGCCGGACCCCGCACGGTCCGGAGCGAGGACTGTGAGGTGGGACGCCGTGCAACTGACCCCGCACGAGCAAGAGAGGCTGCTGATCCATGTGGCAGCCGACGTGGCCGAGAAGCGCCGGGCCCGCGGGCTCAAGCTCAACCACCCCGAGGCGGTCGCGCTCATCACGTCGCACATCCTCGAAGGCGCGCGTGACGGCCGTACGGTCGCCGAACTCATGTCCTCCGGGCGCAAGCTGCTCACCCGGGACGACGTCATGGAGGGCATCCCCGAGATGATCCACGACGTCCAGGTCGAGGCGACCTTCCCGGACGGCACCAAGCTCGTCACCGTCCACGACCCGATCGTCTGACGGGGGGAGAGCGCGCCATGATTCCCGGAGAGATCCTCTTCGCCGACGGACCCGTCGCCTACAACGAGGGCCGCGAGGTCACCCGGCTGACCGTCCTCAACGCCGCCGACCGGCCCGTCCAGGTCGGCTCCCACTACCACTTCGCCGAGGCCAACCCCGGTCTGGACTTCGACCGCGCCGCCGCCCGCGGCAAGCGGCTCAACGTCGCCGCCGGCACCGCCGTGCGCTTCGAACCCGGAATCCCCGTCGACGTCGAACTCGTTCCGCTCGCCGGCGCCCGCGTGGTGCCCGGGCTGCGCGGGGAGACCGGAGGTGCCCTCGATGCCTGAGATCTCGCGTCCCGCCTACGCCGACCTGTTCGGCCCGACCACCGGCGACCGCATCCGGCTCGCCGACACCGATCTGCTGATCGAGATCGAGGAGGATCGTTCCGGCGGTCCCGGACTCGCCGGTGACGAGGCCGTCTTCGGCGGCGGCAAGGTCATCCGCGAATCCATGGGCCAGGCGCGCGCCACGCGTGCGGACGGCACCCCGGACACGGTCATCACCGGTGTCGTCATCGTCGACCACTGGGGCATCGTCAAGGCCGACGTCGGCATGCGCGACGGCCGGATCACCGGCATCGGCAAAGCGGGCAACCCGGACACCATGGACGGTGTGCACCCCGACCTGGTCATCGGTCCGGAGACCGAGATCATCGCGGGCAACGGCCGGATCCTCACCGCGGGCGCCATCGACGCGCATGTGCACCTGATCTGCCCGCAGATCGCCGACGAGGCGCTCGGCTCCGGGATCACCACCCTCGTCGGCGGTGGCACCGGCCCCGCCGAGGGCTCCAAGGCCACCACCGTCACACCCGGCCCCTGGCACCTGGCGCGGATGCTGGAGGCGATGGAGGAGTACCCGCTCAACTTCGGGCTCCTCGGCAAGGGCAACACCGTCTCGCACGACGCGATGCTGTCGCAGATCCGCGGCGGAGCACTCGGTCTCAAGCTGCACGAGGACTGGGGATCCACGCCGGCCGTCATCGACGCCGCGCTGACCGTCGCCGACCGGACCGGCGTCCAGATCGCCATCCACACGGACACGCTGAACGAGGCCGGCTTCGTGGGCGACACGCTCGCCGCGATCGGCGGCCGCGGCATCCACGCCTACCACACCGAGGGTGCGGGCGGCGGGCACGCGCCGGACATCATGAGCGTGGTCTCCGAGCCGCACGTGCTGCCCAGCTCCACCAACCCGACCCGGCCGTTCACCGTCAACACCGCCGAGGAACACCTCGACATGCTGATGGTCTGCCACCACCTCAACCCGGCGGTCCCCGAGGACCTCGCCTTCGCCGAGTCCCGCATCCGGCCGTCGACGATCGGGGCGGAGGACATCCTGCACGACCTGGGCGCCATCTCGATCATCTCGTCCGACGCCCAGGCCATGGGACGCGTGGGCGAGGTCATCATGCGGACGTGGCAGACGGCCCATGTCATGAAGCGGCGGCGCGGCGCGCTCCCCGGTGACGGCCGCGCGGACAACCACCGCGTACGTCGCTATGTCGCCAAGTACACGATCAACCCGGCACTCGCGCAGGGCCTCGCCCGCGAGATCGGCTCCGTCGAGACGGGCAAACTCGCCGACCTGGTGCTGTGGGAGCCCGCGTTCTTCGGGGTCAAGCCGCACCTCGTCATCAAGGGCGGACAGATCGCGTACGCGCAGATGGGCGATGCCAACGCGTCCATCCCCACGCCGCAGCCGATTCTGCCCCGGCCGATGTTCGGGGCGATCGGGCGCGCGCCGGCCTCGAACTCGTTCAACTTCGTGGCGCCGCTCGCCATCGAGGACGGGCTGCCGGAGCGGCTCTCGCTCGGGAAGCGGTTCGTGGCGATCGAGTCGACGCGCGGTGTGACCAAGGCGGACATGCGGGAGAACGACGCACGGCCGCGGGTACGGATCGACCCCGACAGCTTCGCCGTGCACATCGACGGGGAGCTGGTCGAGGCCACTCCGGCCGCCGAACTGCCCATGGCCCAGCGCTACTTCCTCTTCTGATGTCCCGCGCAGCACTGCTCGTCCTGGCCGACGGCCGCTTCCCCGCCGGAGGGCACGCCCACTCCGGCGGCGCCGAGGCGGCCGTCAAGGCCGGGCGCATCACGGACGCGGCGAGTCTGGAGAACTTCTGCCGGGGGCGGTTGCACACGGCGGGGCTGGTCTCGGCCGCACTCGCCGCCGCGGCCGCCCTCGGGATCGATCCGGTGACGCTGGACTCGGCCGCGGATGCCCGTACGCCCTCGCCCGCCCTGCGGGTTGCCGCGCGCAGGCTCGGGCGGCAGCTGATGCGGGCCGCCCGGGCGACCTGGCCGTCCACCGAACTGGACGCGCTGGCAAGGGAGTTCCCCAAGGGAGCCCATCAACCCGTGGTACTCGGAATGGCCGCCCGCGCCGCCGGCCTCGCGCCCGACGACGCCGCGTACTGCTCGGTGTACGAGAGCGTCAGCGGTCCGGCGACCGCGACGGTACGCCTGCTGAGCCTCGACCCCTTCGACGCCACGGCCGTTCTGGCCCGGCTCGCGCCCGAGCTGGACCGCATCGCACACCAGGCGGCCGGAGCCGCTCGCCAGGCACTCGACGACGGCGTCGACATGCTGCCCGCGGCCTCCGCTCCGCTGCTGGAGATCAGCGCGGAGGCACACGCGGCCTGGCCGGTGCGCCTCTTCGCCTCATAGAAACCCTGGAGCCGCTCCATGCATCTCGACCACGCCCACACCCATGACGGCCCCTCCGCCGTGAGCGCGGACGCCCACCGGCCCGACGGCACCCGGCGTGCCCTGCGGATCGGCCTCGGCGGACCGGTCGGGTCCGGGAAGACCGCGACCGTTGCCGCGCTGTGCCGTGCCCTGCGCGACGCGTTCTCCCTCGCCGTCGTCACCAACGACATCTACACCCGCGAGGACGCCGAGTTCCTGCTGCGGGAGGCCGTGCTGCCGCCCGAGCGGATCACCGCCGTGGAGACCGGCGCCTGCCCGCACACCGCCATCCGCGACGACATCTCCGCCAACCTGGAAGCCGTGGAGGACCTGGAGGACGAAGTCGGGCCGCTCGATCTCGTCCTCGTCGAGTCCGGGGGCGACAACCTCACCGCCACCTTCTCCAAGGGGCTCGTCGACGCGCAGATCTTTGTCATCGACGTGGCCGGCGGGGACGACATTCCGCGCAAGGGCGGCCCCGGGGTCACCACCGCCGACCTGCTCGTCGTCAACAAGACCGACCTCGCGCCGTACGTCGGCTCCGATCTGGGGCGGATGGCCGCCGACGCCAAGGCGCAGCGCGCCGAACTGCCCGTCGTCTTCCAGTCGCTCCGCACCGAGCCCGGGGTCGCCCCCGTGGCCGACTGGGTGCGGGCGCGGCTCGCCGCGTGGGCGGCATGACCGCGGCAGGGGTGCGGGCGACCGCGCGGATCGGGGCCCGGGGCGACGGACGCGGCGGTACGTCGCTGCCCGTACTGGAGGGTGAGGGGCCGCTCGCGCTGCGGCGCACCCGGGCGAGCGGCTCCGAGGCGCGGGTCATGCTCGTCGGGGCGATGAGCGGCCCGCTGGGCGGCGACCACTTCACCGTCGAGGCGACGGTCGCCGCAGGTGCCCGGCTGCACGTCGGGTCGGCGGCCGCCACCATCGCGCTGCCCGGCCAGGCCAAGGGCGAGGCCCGTTACGACGTGCTGCTCGACGTCGCCGCAGGGGGCGAGCTGCGCTGGCTGCCCGAGCAGTTGATCTCGGCGGGCGGCAGCGAGCTGTATGTCTCCACGCGCATCGATCTCGAACCCGGCGCCCGGCTCGTCTTCCGCGAGGAACAGGTGCTCGGGCGCGTCGGCGAGGAACCCGGGCGCCTCACCAGCCGTCTCACCCTGCGCATCGGGGGGCGTGCGGTGCTCGACCAGGAGCTGGCCTGCGGACCGGGGGCGCCCGGCGGCTGGGACGGGCCCGCCGTGCTCGGAGGACATCGCGCTCTGGGACAACTCGTCGTCGTGCGGCCGGAGTTCGAGCGGGAGCCGGTGCGGGCCCGGCTGCTTGGGGAGTCCGCCGCGCTGACCCCGCTCGGCGGGGCCGCGGCGCTCGTGACCGCGCTCGCCCCGGACGCGCTTTTGCTGCGCCGCGTGCTGGACGAGGCACTGAGCAGCCTCGGCTGAACCGGCCCCTCTCCGCTCAACGGACAAGCGCGTACCGGTTATCGGATTGGCAAAGAAGCCACGTCACCCCTGTTCTCAGGGACCTCACAGCCGAAAGGATCCCCGTACCATTCGCAACGATGTACGGGGAGGCCCCACTTGAGGGGTATGAGACCGACGAGACGGGTCACGGCACTGGGTTCGGCCGGAGCGCTCGTGACGGCGACTCTGATAGCCGGTGCCATGGCGGCACCGTCGGCCACCGCCGACTCGCGTCACGGTCAGGACCGGGAGGCCCGCGGCGCCGCGATCGCCGCCGCGCGGGCCGCCAAGGCCGGGATCGACTGGCAGGACTGTCCGGCCGACTGGGGCTTCGCCAAGCCGATCCAGTGCGGCTGGGTCACCGTCCCGCTCGACTACGCCCGCCCGAACGGCAAGAAGATCAAGCTTGCCGTCGACCGCATCGGGAACACGGGTACCAAGGAGGAGCGCCAGGGCGCCCTCGTCTACAACCCGGGCGGCCCCGGCGGCTCCGGCATGCGCTTCCCGACCCGGGTCACCAACAAGAACCCGATCTGGACCAACGTCGCCAAGGCGTACGACTTCGTGGGCTTCGACCCGCGCGGTGTCGGCCACTCGGCGCCCATCTCCTGCATCGACCCGCAGGAGTTCGTGAAGGCGCCCAAGGCCGATCCGGTCCCGGGCTCCGAGGCGGACAAGCGTGCCCAGCGCAAGCTCGCCGCCGAGTACGCGGACGGCTGCGCCGAGCGCAGCGGCGACATGCTGCCGCAGATGACCACGCCCAACACCGCGCGCGACCTGGACGTCATCCGCGCCGCCCTCGGTGAGAAGAAGCTCAACTACCTGGGCGTCTCGTACGGCACCTACCTCGGTGCCGTCTACGGCACGCTCTTCCCGGGCCACGTCCGCCGCATGATCGTGGACAGCGTCGTCAACCCGTCGCGGGAGAAGATCTGGTACGAGGCCAACCTCGACCAGGACGTCGCCTTCGAGGGACGCTGGAAGGACTGGGAGGACTGGGTCGCCAAGAACGACGCGACCTTCCACCTCGGCGACACCCGTGCCAAGGTGCAGAAGCAGTGGCTGACGCTGCGCGCCACGGCCAAGAAGAGCCCCCTCGGCGGTGTGGTCGGTCCGGCCGAGCTGATCTCCTTCTTCCAGAGCGCTCCGTACTACGACTCCTCGTGGGTGCCGGTCGCGACGACGTTCAGCAAGTACGTCGCCGGTGACACGCAGGCGCTCGTGGACGCGGCCGCACCGGACCTGTCGGACACCGCGGGCAACATCGCCTCGGAGAACAGCAACGCGGTCTACACGGCCGTCGAGTGCACCGACGCCAAGTGGCCCACCAGCTGGAAGAAGTGGGACAAGGACAACACGCGGCTCAACAAGGACTACCCGTTCATGACGTGGGCCAACGCGTGGATGAACCTGCCCTGCGCCACCTGGCCGGCCAAGCAGCACACGCCGGTGAACGTGAAGACCCACAAGGGCCTGCCCGCCGTGCTGATCGTGCAGTCCGAGAATGACGCCGCCACCCCGTACGACGGCGCCGTCGAGCTGCACAAGCGCTTCAAGGGCTCCCGCCTGATCACCGAGAAGGACGCGGGCTCGCACGGTGTCACCGGTCTGCTCAACCCCTGCGTCAACGACCGGGTGAACACCTACCTGCTCACGGGCGGGACGGACGGCGCCGACGTGACGTGCGCCCCGCACGCCACGCCCAAGCCGTAGTCGTAGCCGCTAGGTGTGCGATGGAGGGGTGGCCGGGATTCCGGTCACCCCTTCGTCATGCCGACAGCCGTCAACTCAGCGGGATCCGGGGAAACTTGCGGGCCTTCGCCGCCTTCTCGGCGGCCTCCTCGGCCTTGACGACCGCCGCGTACCGGTCGACGTACTCCTGTTCGGAGAGCGTGAGGATGGCGTACATGATCTCGTCGGTGATGGCGCGCAGGACCGCCTTCTCGTTCTCCATACCGGCGTAGCGGGAGAACTCCAGGGGCTTGCCGAAGCGGATCACGACGGGGTGGATGTTCGGGATGACCTTGCCCGGCGGCTGGGCCTCGAAGGTGCCGATCATCGCGCAGGGAATCACCGGGACCCCGGCCCGCAGGGCCATCACCGCGACGCCCACCTTGCCCTTGTAGAGGCGGCCGTCGTGCGAGCGCGTGCCCTCCGGGTAGATGCCGAGCAGCTCGTCCTTGCGCAGCACGCCGAGGCCTTCGCGGATCGCGGCCTGGCCCGCGTCCTTGCCGGAGCGGTCCACCGGGATCTGTCCGGCGCTGCGGAAGAACGCGGCCGTGAGCCGGCCCTTGATGCCGGGGCCCGTGAAGTACTCGGCCTTCGCCAGGAAGGTGATGCGCCGTTTGAGGATCGCGGGCATCAGGAAGTGGTCCGAGAACGACAGATGGTTGCCCGCCACGATGGCCGGGCCCGACGACGGTACGTGTTCGAGACCCTCGATCCGAGGCCGGAACACCAGCTTCAACAGCGGTCCGAGAATCACGTATTTGAGCACGTAATAAAACACGCCGACGCTCCTTTGGTCCCCCTCGGGAGCGATCAGTGTAGGCGTGGCCGTCGCCGGGCGTAACCACCCGGTGTGACGCTGTGTCGTCACTTGGCTGGTATCAGGCCTCTTGCGTCAACACCTTCTCCAGGGTCCCCAGAGCCGACGCCAGTTCCTCGCCGGTGATCGTGAGCGGCGGGGCCAGCCGGATCGTCGAACCGTGGGTGTCCTTGACCAGGATCCCCTCGCGCATGAGGCGTTCGCTGATCTCGCGCCCGGTGCCGATCGCGGGGTCGATGTCGACGCCCGCCCACAGCCCGCGCGCCCGGAAGCCCACGACGCCCTTGCCGACGAGGGCGGCGAGTCCGTCCCGCAGCACCACACCCAGCTCGGCCGCCCCGCGCTGGAATTCACCGGTCTCCAGCAGCCCGACCACCGCCGAGCCGACCGCGGCGGCCAGCGGATTGCCGCCGAACGTCGAGCCGTGCTCCCCGGGCCGCAGTACCGCGAGGACGTCCCGGCGGGCGACCACCGCGGACACCGGCACGATGCCGCCGCCGAGCGCCTTGCCGAGCAGCAGCATGTCCGGGACGACACTCTCGTGCTCCACGGCCAGCGTGCGGCCGGTGCGCCCGAGGCCCGACTGGATCTCGTCCGCGATGAACAGACACCCGGTGCGGCGGGTGAGCTCGCGTACGCCGGCCAGATAGCCGTCGTCCGGGATGACGACGCCAGCCTCGCCCTGGATCGGCTCGATCAGCACGGCCGCCGTCGTCTCGTCCACGGCGGCCTCGAGCGCGGCCAGGTCGTTGTACGGGACGATCCGGAAGCCCGGCGTGAAGGGGCCGAACCCCGTACGGGCGGTGTCGTCCGTGGAGAAGCTGACGATCGTCGTCGTACGGCCGTGGAAGTTGTCGGCGGCCACGACGATCGTCGCCTGGTCCGGGGCGACGCCCTTCACCTCGTACGCCCATTTGCGGGCCACCTTGATGGCGCTCTCCACCGCCTCGGCGCCCGTGTTCATCGGCAGCACCATGTCCAGGCCCGTCAACTCGGCCAGGGACTCGGCGAATTGGGCCAGTCGGTCGTTGTGGAAGGCGCGGGAGGTCAGGGTCAGCTGGTCGAGCTGGCGGTGTGCGGCCTCGATCAGCACCGGGTGACGGTGGCCGAAGTTCAGGGCCGAGTAGCCCGCCAGCATGTCGAGATAGCGGCGGCCCTCGACGTCCTCCACCCAGGTGCCCTCGGCCCTGGCCACGACCACGGGCAGCGGGTGGTAGTTGTGCGCGAGGACCGGCGCCTCGGCACGGATCAGGTCGGCGGACGAACGCGTACGGGCGGGAGCGGTCATGAACGGATCTCCTGAGTGCAGCACTTGATGCCGCCGCCGGCCTTGAAGAACTCCGAGAGGTCGACGGGGACGGGGACGTATCCGTGGCGTACGAGCTGGTCGGCGAGGGCCGTCGCCCCCGGTGAGATGAAGACGTGACGGCCGTCGGAGACGGAGTTGAGGCCGAAGGCCAGCGCGTCCTCGCGGGTGGCGAGCACCGCGTTGGGGAAGAGCCGCTGGAGCACCTCGCGGCTGCCGGGCGAGAACGCCTCCGGGTAGTACACGATGTTCGCCTCGTGGCCGTCGTCGAGGACGAACAGCGCGGTGTCCAGGTGGTAGAAGTACGGGTCCACCAGCCGCAGGCTGATCACCGGGACGCCGAAGAACTCCTGCACCTCGCGGTGCGCCTCGACCGTCGTACGGAAGCCGGTGCCCGCCAGGACGTAGCGGCCCGCCGGGACGAGGTCGCCCTCGCCCTCGCACACCGACTCCGGGCGGTACACGTCGAAGCCCGCCGCCTTGAACCAGGAGTCGTACACGGTGGACTCGGGGCGGCGCTGGGGCGCGTGGAAGTACGAGCCGAAGACACGGCCCGCGAGGACGAGGGCGGAGTTCGCCGCGAACACCATGTCCGGGAGGTCCGCGACCGGCTGCACGGTGTCCACGGTGTGGCCGTGGGCGCGGTAGGCGTTGATCAGCGCCTGCCACTGGCCGCGGGCGAGATCGACGTCCACCGAGGTGTCGGGATGCATCCAGGGGTTGATGGCGTACTGCACGCCGAAGTGGCTCGGCTCGCAGACGAGAAAGCGCCGGGGGCGCGGCACACGGCTTTCGGCCACAGAGGGGTACCTCCGCTTCCTGCGGTGTCGACTGGGGGTTGACACCAAGGTAGGAACTAACGGAGGTGGTCGACAAGCGACAAAAGCTGCGTGTGTGCGCAGGAATGCTGCGTTGCTGGCCGAGTCAGCGCAGGTCTGATGCGTCCTGCGGTGCCGGCTGGCTCGCGCCCGCTTCGGGGCTTTCCGGGAGGAGGTGGGACAGCACCATGTAGCTGACCGTCTTCCGGATGAAGGGCTCCGCCCGGATCCGCTCCAGCACCTCCTCGAAGTGCTCCACGTCCGTCGCCCGCACGTGCAGCAGGGCATCCGCGCCGCCCGTCACCGTCATCGCCGCGGTGATCTCCGGATGGTTGCGCACGACCTCCGCGAGCCGCCGGGGCGGCGCCGCGCCCTCGCAGTACACCTCGACGTACGCCTCCGTGCGCCAACCCAGCGCCGACGGCTTCACCGTGGCCGTGAACCCCGTGATCACCCCGGTCTCGCGCAGTCGGTCCACCCGGCGCTTGACCGCCGTGGCCGACAGCCCGATCGCCGCGCCGATCTCGGCGAAACTGCTCCGGGCATGTGCCGTCAGAGCGGTGATGATCTTGCGGTCGAGGTCGTCGAACGTCGTCGGCTTGCTGTTCATGTCGGCACTGTATCCAGCGGCAACGTCCATGCCCCGGACATGTCCAGGCGTACGAAATGCTCTTACACTCCACGTTCATGCTGCGCGCGCTCGCCGTCGACGACGAACAACCCTCCCTCGAGGAACTCCTCTATCTGCTGAACGCCGACCCACGGGTCAGCAGTGCCGAGGGCGCGAGCGACGCCACCGAGGCGCTGCGCCGGATCAACCGGGCACTGGAGTCCGGGCCCGGCGGGCCCGAGGCGATCGACGTCGTCTTCCTCGACATCCACATGCCGGGTCTCGACGGACTCGACCTGGCCCGGCTGCTCACCGGGTTCGCCAAGCCACCGCTCGTCGTGTTCGTCACCGCCCACGAAGGCTTCGCCGTGCAGGCCTTCGACCTCAAGGCCGTGGACTACGTGCTGAAGCCCGTCCGCAGGGAGCGGCTCGCCGAGGCCGTCCGCCGGGCCGCCCAGCTGACGGACACCGCTCCGCTGATACCGGTGCACGAGCCCGACCCCGACCACATGTCCGTCGAACTCGGCGGAGTGACCCGGTTCGTCCCCGTCGAGGACATCACGCACGTCGAGGCGCACGGCGACTACGCCCGCCTGCACACCGCCCAGGGCAGCCACCTCGTCCGCATCCCGCTGTCCACCCTGGAGGAGCGCTGGCGCGCCCGCGGGTTCGTCCGCATCCACCGCCGCCACCTGGTCGCCCTGCGCCACATCGACGAACTCCGCCTGGACACGGGCACGGTGAGCGTCCTGGTCGACTCCGTCGAACTCCAGGTCAGCCGACGGCACGCCCGCGAACTGCGCGACCTGCTGATGCGCCGGACCACGAGCTGAGGAGCCCCTGCCCGTGCCCCAGGATCCGACGGAACGGCGCGTGGTCGTCACCGGACCGCCCCGGCGCGCCCGCCGGGCCTTTGACTACTACCGCCCGCGTACCGAGATCGACGAACAGACCACCCTCGGCCACACCTATGTCCGCTCCCTGATGCGCTCCCAACTGCGCGCCGGACTCGCCGTGTTCGCGGTCCTCGTGCTGCTCGTCGGCCCGCTGCCCCTGGTGTTCGCGGCGATCCCGGACGCCCGCCGCCTCACCTGGGCGGTGCTCGGCTTCTGCCTCTACGCGCCGCTGGTGCTGCTCGCCCGCTGGTACGTGCGGCGCGCCGAACGCAACGAGCGGGACTTCGTCCGTCTCGTCGAGGACCGCTGAGGCCGTGAACTCCAGCTACGCCGTTCCCGCGGTCGCCCTCGTCGTCCTGGCGACCGTCCTCGTCGGCGCGTTCGGCCTGCGCATCTCCCGGACCACCTCCGACTTCTACGTGGCCTCCCGCACGGTCGGCCCCCGGCTCAACGCGGCCGCGATCAGCGGCGAGTACCTGTCCGCCGCCTCGTTCCTGGGCATCGCCGGACTCGTCCTGGTCCAGGGCCCCGACATGCTCTGGTACCCCGTCGGGTACACGGCCGGCCATCTGGTGCTGCTGCTGTTCGTGGCCGCCCCGCTGCGCCGCTCCGGCGCGTACACCCTGCCCGACTTCGCGGAGGCGCGGCTCGCCTCGCAGGCCGTACGACGGCTCGCCGGGGCCTTCGTCGTCGGGGTCGGCTGGCTGTACCTCCTGCCCCAACTCCAGGGCGCCGGGCTCACCCTGGCCGTGCTGACCGGCGCGCCCGACTCGCTCGGCGGAGTCATCGTCGCGGTCGTCGTGGTCGCGACCGTCGCCGCGGGCGGCATGCGCAGCATCACCTTCGTCCAGGCCTTCCAGTACTGGCTCAAGCTCACCGCCCTCCTGGTCCCCGCGCTCTTCCTGGTCCTCGCCTGGCAGGGCGCGGGCGCACCGCGCACCGCCTTCGACGAACCGGCGGCCTTCCGCGAACAGCGGGTCGTGACGGTCGACGAGAGCCTCGACCTCAAGCTGTCCCGCCCGCTCGACGTCACGGCGAGCGGCACGGTCGACGGGCGGCGGTACAGGGGGAAGCGGGTGGCCCTCGCCCCCGGCGTGCACCGCGTCGAGGGCGGCACCCGGCTGACCTTCGCCGAGGGCGATCCCGTCCCGGCCGCCGACCGCGGCGGCAACGGCGGCATGTCGACCTCCCTGGCGGCCGGCCGCGAGGAACGTCCGCTGTACGCCACGTACGGACTGATCCTCGCCACCTTCCTCGGCACCATGGGACTCCCGCACGTCGTCGTCCGCTTCTACACCAGCCCGCACGGAGTGGCCGCCCGCCGTACCACCGTCGCCGTGCTCGGCCTGATCGGCGCCTTCTATCTGCTGCCGCCGGTCTATGGGGCGCTCGGCCGGCTGTACGCGCCCGAACTCGGCCTCGCCGGCGACGCCGACGCCGCCGTACTGCTGCTGCCCGACCGGCTGATCGGCGGGCTCGGCGGCGATCTGCTCGGCGCGCTGCTGGCGGGCGGCGCCTTCGCCGCGTTCCTGTCCACGGCCTCCGGGCTGACCATGGCGGTGGCCGGGGTGCTCACCCAGGACGTGCTGCCCTCGCGAGGCGTACGGCACTTCCGGCTCGGTACGGTGCTCGCGATGGCCGTTCCGCTGGCGGCGAGCGCGCTGGTGGGCGGGCTGCCGGTCGCCGACGCCGTGGGGCTCGCGTTCGCCGTGTCCGCCTCGTCCTTCTGCCCGTTGCTGGTGCTGGGCATCTGGTGGCGGCGGCTGACTCCGCCGGGTGCGGCGGCCGGGATGCTGGTCGGGGGCGGTTCGGCGCTGGTGGCGGTCGGCGCGACCATGGCGGGCTACCCGCGGGGCGGGGCGCTGCACGCGCTGCTGGCGTGGCCCGCGTTGTGGTCGGTGCCGCTCGGCTTTCTGACGATGACGCTGGTGTCCCTGGCGACACCGGGGCGGGTACCGGCGGGGACGGCGGCGATCCTGGCACGGTTCCATCTGCCGGAGGAACTGTCCGGCGGACCGGTGCGGGCGGAGGCCAAGGCGTGAGCGGATTTCTGGCGGGGCTGTGCGTGGCCGTCCTGCCCCTGCTCGCCGCCGGCTTCTGGCTCGGCCGGCGGACCGCGCGCCCCGAGAGCCTCGGCGGGCTCGGCACGCCCGTGGAGCACGCCACCTTCCAGACCCTGCACACCGCCTCGCTCGCCGCGCCGCCACTGCGCGCGGGTCTCACCGAGGAGACGGCCCGCAAGTCCACGCGGCGGCTGCGCACCCTGCTCGGCACGGACGCGCTGTGCCTCACCGACCCGGAGACGGTCCTCGCCTGGGACGGCGTGGGGGAGCACCACCGCACCGAGATCATGGAACGGCTCGCCGGGCCCCTGGAGTCCGGCCGCGGCGAGGCCTTCCGGCTGACCTGCGACATCCCGGACTGCCCCCTGCGCTGGGCCGTCGTCGCGCCCCTCACCGTCGACGAGCGGGTGCACGGCGCGCTCGTCGCCTGCGCGCCCCGCGAATCGGCCGTACTCGTCCGCGCGGCCGGCGAGGTCGCCCGCTGGGTCTCCGTCCAACTCGAGCTCGCGGACCTCGACCGGTCCCGTACACGGCTGATCGAGGCCGAGATCAGGGCGCTGCGCGCGCAGATCTCCCCGCACTTCATCTTCAACTCGCTCGCGGTGATCGCGTCGTTCGTCCGCACCGACCCCGAGCGGGCCCGCGAACTGCTCCTGGAATTCGCGGACTTCACCCGCTACTCGTTCCGCCGGCACGGCGACTTCACCACGCTCGCCGACGAACTCCACGCCATCGACCACTACTTGGCGCTCGTCAGGGCCCGCTTCGGCGACCGCCTCTCGGTCACCCTGCAGATCGCGCCCGAGGTGCTCCCGGTCGCCCTGCCGTTCCTCTGTCTCCAGCCCCTCGTGGAGAACGCCGTCAAGCACGGCCTGGAGGGCACCGCCGACAAGCGGCACATCAGTATCACCGCGCAGGACGCCGGCGCCGAGGCGTGGGTCGTCATCGAGGACGACGGCGCGGGCATGGACCCCGAGGTGCTGCGCCGCATCCTCGCCGGAGAGGTCAGCCCGTCGGGCGGCATCGGGCTCTCCAACGTCGACGACCGGCTGCGCCAGGTCTACGGGGACGACCACGGCCTCGTCATCGAGACCGCGGTCGGGGCGGGTATGAAGATCACCGCCCGGCTGCCGAAGTACCAGCCGGGCGTGCACTCGGCGGGCCGGCTGCCCCGGGAATGAACGGGGCAGCCGTGGTGGGCGTCAGGCGCTGCGCGACATCACCATGCCGAAAGTGATCAGACCCAGCACGACCCAGCCGAACCACAGCCAGCCGTTGCTGCCGAGCGCCACCGTGTAGGCCGTCACCACGACGAGCCCACCCATGGTGAGCACCCCCATGGTCTTCGTAGAACCGGGCATCGCAACACCCTCCTCATGGTTCGGTCCCCTCCATGGTGCCCCCGTTCTGCCGCTGGACGCTGCACACGACGAGATGTGTGCCGGAGTGCCACGCTCCCTTTGCGGCCCACGAAGCCGCTTCGTAGACCCCCGGGTCGTACCCGTACTGGGCCGGCGGCACGTCCCGCGCGCAGGCGGCGTCCGATTGAGCGGCCGCCTTCTTAAGGGTGGTGCCGGCGCTGAGCCGGGTGAAGCCGAGCACTTGCTGATCGTGCGGTCCGGCACAGGAGACCAGCTGGGCCCTGCGGAGGGAAGGGGCGTCCAGACAGTCCCGCTTCTGCATGTTCGCCGTGTCCACGAACCACATGCCGGGCGTGCGGTGACGGTCGAGCGGCCCGTACACCGCACCGTGCGCGCCCAGCACCAGACAGGCGGTGCGCCGCCCGGCCGCCTCGAATCCCGCCCGCGTCGGCACCACGGCGTAGCTGCGCACGTCGGCGAGCTTCTCCCGGATCTCCTGCGTGCGCTGCTCGCACGCGGCCGGACCGTGCTGCCGCGCCGCCTCGGCGGACGTCGCCGCGACGACCGCCATGACCTGGCCGTCCGGCACCTTCTCGGCGCAGGTCGGGTCCACGGCCAGCTTCGGCGTGCCCTGGAAGGCGGCGCCGGGCCAGTCGGCGACGACGCAGTCGCCGTCCTTGAGCGGCGCGGCGAGGGCCACGGCCGCTCCGTAAGGCTTCGCGTCGCCGCCGCCGGGCGGCAGATGCGCCACCGCGTACCAGACACCGCCCAGCGCGAGGACGAGGCCGAGGGTGAAGGCGATGACGGACTGAAGGACACGAGGGCGCTTGCGACGCCGCCGACCGGAACCGAAACCAGCGGCACCGAACGCCGCTCCGGCGGGCCGGCCGATGACATCCGAACCGTACGAGGAGGCACTGAGGCCTAGCCGTACGGGTCGCGGCCGGGCTCTGGCCGTACGGCGACGCGGTGGGGTCGTGGGCGTACGGGGTCGCGGCCGGGCTCTGGCCGTACGAGGGGGCGGTGGGGCTGCGGCCGTACGGCGAGGCGGTGGGGCCGGGTCCGGGTCGTGGCGCGCCCGGCTCCTGGCCGTACGAGGGGGTGGCGGGGTCGTGGGCGTACGGGGCGGCGTTCGGGTCCTGCCCGGACGGTCCGGCGGCCGGCCCCCGCACCGGCCCCGGCTCCGAGGGCGTGCCCCGCCCCGCCGTTCCCGCGGTCGCCCCCGGTGGCGGTGACCCCGGCGCGCTCCCCGCCCCGGACCCCGTGCCGCCCGGTCCGTACGCGCCCGACGTTCCGTTCCCGCCGGGACCGGCCCCCGGCCCGTGCCCCGGATACCCGGTCTCGGTGGTCCACCCGGCCTCCGCCCACGGCGGCTGCGACCCCAGGTCGAACTGGGTGCGCGGATGGGGCTGGGGCGTGACGATCGCCGACAGCGCGGCCTCCGTGTCCTCCGCCGTGATCCGCTGCCCGGGGTCCTTCGCGAGCATCGCGGCGAGCACCGGTTCCAGCGCCCCCGCCCGCACCGGCGGGCGCGGCTCCTCCAGCACCACGGCGGTGACCTCGGCGAGATGCGTGTCCCGCTCGAAGGGCCCGCACCCCTCGACCCCGAAGTACAGCGTGCACCCCAGCGAGAACAGGTCGGCGGTCGCGGTCGGCGGCCCGCCGGTCGCCCGCTCCGGCGCCAGATAGCCGGGCGTGCCGACCAGCGCCGACGTGAGGGTGTACCGGGTCTCGCCCGCGTCCGGTTGCACGGAGATGCCGTAGTCGGTGAGCAGCACGCGCGCGTACGCCGCCCCCGTGCGGTCCGGCGCCAGCAGGATGTTCGCCGGCTTCACGTCCCGGTGCATGATGCCGCGCTCGTGCCCCGCGGTGAGCGCGTCGAGCACGGCGAGCCCGATGCGGGCGCACTCGGCGGGCGCCAGCGGGCCGCGCCGGCGCACGAGGTCCCGCAGGTCGAGCGCGCCCGCCACGTACTCCATCACGATCCAGGGCAGGCCCTCGTGCTCCAGTACGTCGTGCACGGTCACCACATGCGGATGGCCGCGCAGCCCGGCGGCGTGCCGGGCCTCGGCCCGGGCACGTGCGACCCGGGCCGTGCGCTCCTGCCCGGCCTCCGCCGGACTGCGGAACACGATCTCCTTGAGCGCGACCTCGCAGGCCAGCCGCTGGTCATGGGCGAGCCAGACATGGCCCATGCCGCCGCTGCCGAGCCGGTTCAGCAGGAGGTACCGGCCGGCGATGACCCGGCCCACTCCCGACTGCGGTGATCCTGATGGCATCGGGTCTCCCCGGCTAGGCCGTGGTGGTGGAGGTCGCTTCGCCGGCCACGGGACCGGAGGCGACCGGATCGGAGGCGACCGGATCCGACGTGACCGGCTGGGCGGTCGCCGGGGCACTCGTCACCGGAGCGGACGTCACCGGAGCGGACGTCACGGGCGCGCTGGTGACCGGCCGGCTCGTGGGCGGCGAACTGCTCACGGCAGGCGGCGGGCTGCTCACGGCAGGCGGCGGCCTGGACGCGGACGCGCTGCTCGCCGGCGGCGGCTCGGAACTCTCGGAACTCCCGGAACTCCTCGAGGCGCCAGGAGGGCCACCGCTCGTCGCGGACGAGGGCGGAGACGAAGCGGGCGGCGGGGACGAGGTCGTAGCGCCACCGGAGGACGGAGGCGGCTGGCCGCTCCCCCCGGGCGTCGTCGAGCCCGATGCCGGGGGAGCGCTCGTACCACCCGTGCGCCCCTCGCCGGTTTCGCCGGTGGTCCCGTCGCCGCTCCCCCTGCCCGTCTTGCCGGCCGTCCCCCGCTCCACGGACAGCGTCACGTACTCCCCGAACTCCAGCTCGGTGCCCGGCGCCGGGTCGGAGCCGGTGACCCGGGCGTCGTCGGGTGGCGGTCCCTTTTCGCCGTACGCCGCTGCGAGGCCCTTGTCCGCCAGTCGCTGACTCGCGTCGCCGAACCCCATACCGGCCACTTCGGGCACCTTGTGCCGCTCGTGGGTGTCGAACGGGGAGTCGTGTGCGCCGGTGGTGCCGGCCGGCCGGGTGATCCCCCGGTCCGGGTTGTCGACGTCGACGAGCGCGAGTTGCTCGATGCGCCGCGGGGCGGGCTTGACGGCCACCAGAGAGGCACGGTCGTAGCCGTCCCACTTCTTGTTGCCGTTCTCGAACTTGACCGAAATCCTCGATGCGTCACCCGCGAAGGGCCGCAGCGGATTTCCGCAGGAACACTTCACCGCGGGAAGTCCCTGCTCATCCACCAATATCGCGATGCCCGCCTCGAGCAAGGAGTTGAAAGGGGCTGCCCTGCCCTTTTTGTAGTCGTGGTTCTGCACGAGAGTGTCGTGACGCAGCAGGACCGGTGTGAGCCTGTCGAGGTAGGCGGGAATCTCGTCCTGGGAAATCTTGAGCACCTGCGCCCAGACATGTGCCTTTCGGTCGTTCCTGGGATCGGTGAGGAATTTCTTGAGACGGTTGACGTCGCAGATCGTCGGCTTCCGTGTGCCCCCGTACAGGCCTGGCGTGTTGCCGGCCTGTAGGCCGCTGTGCGGCTGTTGGCGACGGACCGTGGAGTCGTGGCCGAGGCCACTTTCCTCATCGAAGAAAGGTGCGAGTGAAGGAACTCGCGCGGCGACGGCTTTCACCGTCAACAGCTGCGGGCCTCTGTCGCACCCGCTCAGGACCAGAGCGCAGACCAGCAGAATGCCAAGCCTGCGGACCACCGATTTTCCTGCCCTTTGCATGGGCATGCAAAATGTCATACCGCTCCCCCCAGCGGTTCCCCCATCACCCCGCAGTACGGAAGCAGGGCTTCGCCCACCATGCTACTGAATGGAAAAGCCTTTCACGCAAGGCGAGTTGCAAAGTTAATTCAGTTGCCGCGTGCGTTGAGTGAGGCCAGATAGGCGTTGTACGCCTCGAGTTCCTTGTCGCCGTCCCGGTCCGCGGCCCGGTCCGTGCGGCGGGCCTGGCGCTGCTCGGAGTTGTACCACTGGAAGAGCAGCGCGAGCAGGACGAGCACGGAGGGGATCTCGCTGAACGCCCAGGCGATGCCGCCGGCCGCGTTCTGGTCGGTGAGCGCGTCGACGGCGAGCGAGGCGGGGGGGTTCTTGTACGAGTTGACCATCGGCTCGGACGCCATCATCAACGCGATGCCGAAGAACGCGTGGAACGGCATGCCCGCGAACAGCTCCAGCATCCGCAGGAGATAGCCGGGGCGGTGCGGGCCCGGGTCGACACCCATGATCGGCCAGAAGAAGACCACGCCGACGGCGAGGAAGTGCACCATCATCCCGATGTGCCCGACCTTGGATCCCATCAGGAAGTCGAAGAGCGCCGAGAAGTACAGCGCGTACAGGCTCGCGATGAACAGCGGGATCGTGAACGCCGGATGGGTGACGATCCGCAGGTAGCGGCTGTGCAGCAGCATCAGGAGCAGCTCGCGCGGCCCCGTCCGGTCACGGCCGGCCGTCGGCAGCGCGCGCAGCGCCAGCGTGATCGGCGCGCCGAGCAGAATCAGGATCGGTGACAGCATGCTGATCACCATGTGCTGCACCATGTGCACGCTGAACATGACCATGCCGTAGTCGTTCAGCCTGGTGCACATCATCAGCATGACGGTCAGTACGCCGATGACGTACGCGACGGTCCGGCCCACCGGCCACTTGTCGCCGCGCCGCACCAGGCGCACCACACCCCAGCCGTACAGGCCGAGCCCCAGCAGGCAGGCGACGAGGAAGAACGGGTCCGCGGACCACTCGAGCCCCCGCCCCAGCGTGAACGGCGGCAGATCCGTGGTCATGCCGTGCCCGCCGCTGTGATCCATCCGTCGGCTCCTGATTCGTACGTTGTGCGCTGTCTGTCCGCACCAGAGTAGAACTGCCCCCGGCCGCAGCCGCGACCGGGGGCAGGTGTGCTCACGTGTGCCTTACAGGACGCACTCCGCCTCGGCGTACCGCTCCTCGGGGACCGTCTTCAGCGTCTCGACCGCCTCGGCGAGCGAGACCATCACGATGTCGGTGCCGCGCAGCGCGGTCATCTTGCCGAACTCGCCCCGGTGCACGGCCTCCACGGCATGCCAGCCGAAACGGGTCGCGAGGACGCGGTCGTACGCCGTCGGAGTGCCGCCGCGCTGGACATGTCCGAGGATCACCGGCCGGGCCTCCTTGCCGAGGCGCTCCTCCAGCTCCAGGGAGAGCTGGCGGGCGATGCCGGCGAAGCGCTCGTGGCCGTAGACGTCCTTCTTGCCCTCGTCGAAGTCCATCGAGCCCGCACGGGGCTTGGCGCCCTCGGCGGCCACCACGATCGCGAACCGCTTGCCCGCCTCGAAGCGCTCGCCGACCTTGGCGGCCAGTTCCTCGATGTCGAAGGGGCGTTCCGGTACGACGATGGCGTGGGCGCCCGCCGCCATGCCCGAGTGCAGCGCGATCCAGCCGGTGTGGCGGCCCATGACCTCCACGATGAGGACGCGCTGGTGGGACTCGGCGGTGGTCTTCAGCCGGTCGAGCGCCTCGGTCGCGACGCCCACGGCGGTGTCGAAACCGAAGGTCACGTCGGTGACCGCGATGTCGTTGTCGATGGTCTTCGGCACGCCGACGATCGGCAGGCCGGCGTCCGACAGGAGGCGGGCCGCCTTGAGCGTGCCCTCGCCGCCGATCGGGATGATCGCGTCGAGGCCGAGCTCCGCGACATGGCCCCTGGCCCGCTCCACGCCGTCACGCAGATGCGCCGGCTGGACCCGGGAGGAGCCGAGGATGGTGCCGCCGCGAGCCAGGATTCCGCTCACCGCGTCGAGGTCGAGCTTGAGGTAGTCGCACTCCAGGAGGCCCTTCCAGCCGTCCCGGAAGCCGATGACCTCGTCGCCGTGGTCGACGACGGCCCGGTGCACGACGGACCGGATGACGGCGTTCAGGCCGGGGCAGTCGCCACCGGACGTGAGGACACCAATGCGCATCGCCCGAAATACCTTCTCAACGTGGGCCGGGACCGGACCACGCTGTCCGGCTGGATCCCCGCCACCCTACCGGCGGTAGGGGGCGGGGCCGTACGGGGCGTCCGCCTGCTGGACGCCCCCGCACACGTGAGCGGAGGCCTGGTCAGACGGGCCTGTGCGGAACCGTTTCATGCGGCGCTGACATGGGCCTTACGCGGGCTGCTGCGCCGCGGCGATGCGCTCGCCCCGCAGCGCCTCGTACCACCGGTCGTCGATCGGCGGCAGCGCGTTCACATCGAGGGCCAGCTTCAGCAGCAGGTCCGCGATCAGCGGGTTGCGGGCGAGCACGGGACCGTGCATGTACGTACCGAAGACCGTGTCGTTGTACGCGCCCTCCGTGCCGTCACCCGTGCCGTTGCCCTTGCCGAGCCGCACCTGGGCCAAGGGGCGGGCGGAGGGGCCGAGGTGCGTGACGCCCTGGTGGTTCTCGAAGCCGGTCAGCTGGGGCAGGCCGAGGCGCGGGTCGATGTCCCCGAGGACGTCGCCGACGCACCGCTCGCCCTCGCCGCGCGTGGACACCACGTCGAGCAGGCCGAGGCCCGGCTCGCGCTGGCCGAGGTCGTTGATGAACTCGTGGCCGAGGATCTGGTAGCCGGCGCACACCGAGAAGACGATCGCGCCGTTGCCCACCGCGCGGTGCAGACCGCCGTCACGGCGCAGCCGCTCGGCCGCGAGCCGCTGCGGACGGTCCTCGCCGCCGCCGATCAGGTAGATGTCGCCGGAGGTGGGGATCGGCTGGTCGCTGCGCACGTCGAGGCGGGCCACGTCGAGGCCGCGCTGGCGGGCCCGGCGCTCCACGACGAGCGCGTTGCCCTGGTCGCCGTAGGTGCTCAGCAGGTCCGGGTAGATCCACACCAGCCGCAGTTGGTTGTCTGTCATCGGTCGTCCTCGTCCTCTGGGGTCAGTTGCCGACACGGCGCCGCAGGTCCTGGAAGGCGGTGTAGTTCGCGATGACCTCGATGCGGCCCGGCGGGGCCTGCTGGACGCACTGGTCGAGGTTCTCGCAGACCTGGAAGGACTGGTTGGCGACCTCCAGACGCACGGCCAGGTCCAGCTTGCGGTCTCCGATGACGAAGATCGGGTGGCCGGTCAGCCGTGTGTAGTCGACGTCCCACAGCCAGGAGGTGTCGGTGCCGTCGGCGCCGCGCGCGTTCACCGACAGGATCACCGGGGTCGGCGGCGGGTCGATCAGCGAGAACGTCTCCAGCCAGCCCGCCGGGTTCTTGGCGAGCAGCAGGCGCAGGTCGCGCTGCATGAACTGGACGACGTCATAGCGCCCGGCCACCGCCTGGACCGCGTACATGCGCTCCAGGGCGACCTGCGGGGGCACGCCGAAGACGGCGGCGACGGCGGCCGAGGAGGCGGCGTTCGCCTTGTTGGCGCGGCCCGGCAGCTGGAGGTGGATCGGCCAGGCGGAGCCGTGCGGGTCGAGGACGTGGTCGCCGGACAGCGCCCAGCTGGGCGTCGGCCGGCGGAAACCGCACTCGCCGCAGAACCAGTCGTCGCCGGGGCGCTGCATCACACCGCCGCAGGACGGGCAGGACCAGGCGTCGTCCTTCCACATCTGGCCGGCTGCGACCCAGATCACATTGGCGGAGGACGACGCGGCCCACACGACCAGCGGGTCGTCCGCGTTGGCGATGACGACGGCCTTGGAACCGGCCAGGCCCTCACGCCAGTGCTCGGCGAGCATCCGGGTCTCGGCGGCGCGGTCGAGCTGGTCACGCGAGAGGTTGAGCAGCGCGATGCACTTCGGGTCCGTGTCCCGGGCCACACCGGCGAGGTACTTCTCGTCGACCTCGATCACCGCGTACTTGGCGTCCGAGCCGCCCGCGAGCGCCGAGGTGATGCCGGCCGGCATGTTGGCGCCGAGCGCGTTGGACACGACCGGGCCCGCGGCGCGCAGCGCCTCCGCGATCAGCCGGGTCGTGGTGGTCTTGCCGTTGGTGGCCGACACCAGGATCACGTCCAGGTGCTGGGCGAGCCGGGCGAGGAGGTCGGGGTCGAGCTTGAGTGCCACCCGGCCGCCGATCACCGATCCGCTCCCGCGTCCCGCGGCCCTCGATGCCGCCGCGACCGCCTTGCCCGCCGTCACGGCCAGCTTGGCCCGCGGCGTCAGCGGGTCCGAGTTGCCTGCCATCAGTTCTCGATCCTCCTTGCGTACAGCGCCGCGCCCTGTCCCGGCAACGTGTGGGCCTCAGCCTATCGAGATCCACTCACCGGCCCGAATCGCGGCACCACCCCGGTGCCCGCGCGACATTGAGGACCGTACCCTTGCCGCCATGCGACACGGCTCCATCCCGGGCACCCGAGGGCACGTCAGACCCCTCGCTCTGCTCGGCGACCCCGTCCTGCACGCACCGTGCGAGGAGGTGACCGACCACGGCCCCGAACTGGCCCGCCTCGTCGAGGACATGTTCGCCACGATGTACGCGGCGAACGGGGTGGGCCTCGCCGCGAACCAGATCGGCGTGCCGCTACGGGTCTTCGTCTACGACTGTCCCGACGACGAGGATGTCCGTCATGTCGGACATGTGGTGAATCCGCGTCTGATCGAGGCGGACGGTGTGGTGTTGCGGGGGCCGGAGGGCTGTCTGTCGCTGCCTGGCCTGGAGGCGGGCACCGAGCGGTACGACCGTGCCGTCGTCGAGGGCTTCACGACGGACGGCGAGCCGGTGCGGGTGCTCGGGACGGGGTGGTTCGCCCGGTGCCTGCAACACGAGTGCGATCACCTCGACGGCGGGGTGTATGTGGACCGGGTCTCCGGCTGGCGACACCGAAGGGTGATGCGACAGGCGGCACGGGCCCCGTGGAATCGCCAAAGAGCCCCGGAGCCCCGCTAGGGGTGCGAGACCAACCATGGACGACCGGAACCCGGGATCGGCCAGGGGCGACCAGAACCCGGGACCAGCCACGGACCACCGGGAAACCCGGGACCAGCCACGACGCCCCGAACCCGGGAGGCGGCTCTCAGAACCCAGGGCCGCCGATCTTGTCGCCCGCCGCGGCGAGCCGTCCCCACAGCAGGTCGGCCAGACTCCGCACCAACTCGGCCCGCGAGCACGGCCGTTCGCCCAGCCACCAGTCGCCCGCCGCATGCATCATGCCGACGATCCCGTGCCCCCACACCCGCGCGAGCTGCTGGCTGCCGGGCCCGAGGTCGAGCCGTTCCTCGATGACCTGTGCCAGTTCCTCGCCCATGCGCCGCAGCACGGGAACGGAGTTCTTGCCCGTGTCGAAGCCCTGGTCGCTCTGCGAGCCGCCCTCCGACGGGTGCATCAGGAACCGGTACACCTGCGGCCGTGCCTCGATCGCGGCGAGGTAGGTGTCGAGTGTGGACTCGACGCGCTCCCTGCGTTCCGCGGGTGCGTCGAGCGCGGCCCGCAGCGAGTCGAGCAGGGCGTCGGTGTGGCGCTTGGCGAGGGCGGCGTACAGGCCGCTCTTGTCGCCGAAGTGGCGGTAGAGGATCGGCTTGGTGATGCCGGCCTCCGCGGCGATGGCGTTCATCGAGGCCCCGGGGCCGTCGCGGAGCACCACTCTGTCGGCGGCCTCCAGCAGCTCGCGCCGACGGCGATCGGCGGACCGCTGTTGATCGGTCCGCTGCTGCGTGGTGTCCATGAGCCTCTCCCCACCCGTGCTGTTTTCGGTGACGCCTGCGCAAACTAACACCCACAGGCCTGCTCGTATCGAACGGGCTGCCGAAGGAGGCCCGGGAGTTGACTTTCCCTACTGGTCAGTAACAGACTCTGGTTACCGCAAGTAACACCTTAATGCAGCGCTGGAGGGGACATGGCCGAGTTCACCATGGAGCTCAACGACGAACAGAAGGAGGTCAGGGACTGGCTGCACGGCTTCGCCGCCGATGTGATCCGCCCCGCGGCCGCCGAATGGGACGAGCGTGAAGAGACGCCGTGGCCGGTCATCCAGGAGGCCGCGAAGGTCGGCATCTACTCCCTGGACTTCTACGCCCAGCAGTACTTCGACCCCACCGGCCTCGGCATACCCATGGCGATGGAGGAGCTGTTCTGGGGCGACGCGGGCATCGCCCTGTCCATCGTCGGCACCGGCCTCGCCGCCGTGGGCGTCCTCGCCAACGGCACCGAGGAGCAGATCGGCACCTGGATCCCCCAGATGTACGGCGATGCCAACGATGTCAAGGTCGCGGCGTTCTGCTCCTCCGAGCCCGACGCCGGCTCCGACGTGTCTTCGATGCGCACCCGTGCCGTGTACGACGAGGCCAAGGACGAGTGGGTCCTCAACGGCACGAAGACCTGGGCGACCAACGGCGGCATCGCCAATGTCCACGTCGTGGTCGCGGTCGTCGACTCGGAGCTGGGCTCCAAGGGCCACGCCTCCTTCATCGTCCCGCCGAACACGCCGGGCCTGTCCCAGGGGCAGAAGTTCAAGAAGCACGGCATCCGCGCCTCGCACACCGCCGAGGTCGTCCTGGAGAACGCGCGGATTCCCGGTTCCTGCCTGCTCGGCGGCAAGGAGAAGCTGGACGAGCGTCTGGCCCGGGCCCGCGAGCGGGCCAGGGCGGGGGGCGGCGAGCGCGTGAAGAACGCCGCGATGGCCACGTTCGAGGCGTCCCGCCCGGCGGTCGGCGCCATGGCGGTGGGCACGGCCCGGGCCGCGTACGAGGAGGCCCTGGAGTACGCGAAGACGCGCGAGCAGTTCGGCCGGCCGATCATCGACAACCAGGGTGTCGCCTTCCAGCTGGCCGACATGCGTACGTCCATCGACGCGGCGCGGCTGCTGGTGTGGCGGGCCTCCTGGATGGCGGTCAACGGCAAGCCGTTCACCGCGGCCGAGGGGTCCATGTCGAAGCTGTTCGCCAGCGAGACCGCGAAGAAGGTGACCGCCCAGGCGGTCCAGATCCTCGGTGGCAACGGTTTCACCCGGGAGTACCCGGTGGAGCGGATGCACCGGGATGCCGCGATTTATACAATCTTCGAGGGGACGAGCGAGATCCAGCGGCTGGTGATCGCCCGCACCCTGTCGGGGATGCCGATCCGTTAGTACGCCGCCTGGCGGGGCGCCGCGGTCGGCGGTATCTCAGTGGTGCTTCAGCCTCAGCGGTGTGAGCTGCTGGATGTCGTATCTCGCCCGCAGTTCCTCGATCGCCGCGTGGTCCGGCGGGCCGCCGCTGCCCAGGATCTCCAGGAGTTCGTCGAAGTACCGTTCGTGGTCCGGTGGCGGGGACGCCTGGAAGAACATCTTCGCCGGGGTGTCGGTGGGGTTCGCGAAGGCGTGCGGGCAGCCGGGCGGTACGACGATGACCGTGCCGGGAGTGGCCCGTACCACCCGGGTGCCCGAACGGGACTCCCAGTGCTTCCAGTTGTCGGGCGTGCGGACCCGCGGCTCGAAGGCGAGCACGTCCAGCTCGCCTTCGAGCACGTAGAACAGCTCCTCGCTGCGGGTGTGCACATGCGCGCCCACGTCGAAGCCGGGCGGTACGACCACCTCGAAGCTCGACGCCATCCGTGAGTGCGTGCCGGTCACCTTGAACGTCACGTGCTGGGCGGGCGTCCGGACGACGCGGCCGTGCCCCGGCGGCACGAGGAGTCCTTCGGTGGCCGTCATGAGCCCGCTCACCAGGTCACGGGCAGGGCTTCGGGCCCGCGGATCAACGCACCCTTCTTGAAGGGCACCAGGCCCGGCGGGACCGCGAGCCGCAGCCCCGGCACCCGGTCGAGCAGCGCCTCGACCAGCAGCTCGGACTCCAGCCGGGCCAGCATCCCGCCCACGCAGTAATGCGGTCCGAAGCCGAACGACACATGCGGGTTCGGGCTGCGCGTGAGGTCGATCCGTTCGGGATCCGGGAAGACGTCCGGGTCGCGGTTGGCGGCCAGGTACGACACGTACACCGTGTCGCCCTCCCGGATGCGTACGCCCCGGATCTCGATGTCCTCCGTCGCGATCCGCGAGAGGCCGACCGCGTTGCGGTGCGGGATGTAGCGCAGCAGCTCGTCGATGCCCTGCGGACGGATCTTCGGCTCGGCGCGCAGCCGTTCCGCGAGGTCGGGGCGGGTCAGCAGGATGTAGAACAGCTGCCCGCTGTTGTTGGTGACCGCCTCGCCGCCGATCTGGATGAGCACGGCGAGCCCGACGGCCTCGTCGAGGGTGATCTCGCCGCTGCCCACGGCGGCGCCGAGCAGCGAAGTGACATCCTCGCCCGTGCTGCCGCGCCGCTCGCCGATGAGCCGCTCGAAATGCGCGCCCATGTCGTTCCTGGCCTTCTCGCTGACCTCGGCGCCGTGCGCGGAGGACAGGATCAGCTGGGTCCAGGTGTGCATGCTGTGCCGGTCGGCGGCCGGCACGCCCATCAGCTCGCAGACGACCGCGATCGGGAAGGGGCTCAGGACCGTCTCGACGAGGTCGGCGGGCGGCCCGCCCCGGAGCAGCTCGTCGATCAGCTCGTCGAGCATCCGGCGGGACTTCTCCCGCACCCGCTCCACCCCGCGCGCCGTGAAGGCGGCCGCCACCGAGCGGCGCAGCCGGGTGTGGTCGGGCGGGTCGAGGAACCCGACCGCGCCCGCCGTGGGAATGAAGTGCGGGGCGAGCCGGGTGACCTGCCGCCCCATGACCGCCGCGCGGCTGAACCGGGGGTCGTTGGCGACCATGCGTACGTCGTCGTAGCGGGTCACCAGCCACGCCCAGCCCTCGCCGTTGGGCAGCTGGATCCGGCTGACCGGACCCTCGCTCATCAGCTGGGACAGCACCGGGTCGAACTCCACGCCCGTCAGGTTGAGCGCGGGCCAGTGGCGGACGGGCGGCAGGGCCTCGGTGATCGTTTTCTCGGTCATCTCTCTACGCCTCGTCGGTGCGGTGCCAGCGGCCCAGCGACATCTCGGCGGTGATGCCGGGCCCGAAGCCGGCGAGCATGCCGCGCGCCGCGTGCTCGGCGCCGCCCTCGTCGAAGAGCCGGCGCAGCGCGTCCAGGACGACGGCGCTCGCGATGTTGCCGTACTCGGTGAGCGTGGCCCGGCTGAACCGGAAGGCCTCCGGCGGCACTCGCAGGAACTTGCTCAGGTCGTCCAGGATGCGCGGACCGCCCGCGTGGATGATGTAGAAGTCCAGGTCGGAGGCGTCCCAGCCGTGCTGGCTCGCCAGCTCCTGGAGTGCCGGAGCGAGCGGCTCCATCGTGCCAGGCACCCGCTTGTCCAGCAGGAAGTGGAAGCCGGTGGCGCGGACGTCGTAACTGATCCACTCGTCGGTCTTGGGGATCAGGTACGACGCGTTGCGCTCCAGCGTGATGCCGGTGCCGCCCTTGCCGCGGACGGCCGCGGCGGCGATGCCGTCGCCGAACAGCCCGTTCGACAGGAGTGAGCCGACGCCCAGGTCGGTGGGCTGGTAGCACAGGGAGCAGAACTCGCAGGCCACGATGAGCGCGTTGGCCTGGGGGTAGGCCGTGCAGAAGTCGTGTGCCCGGTTGATCGCCGAGCCGCCCGCGGCACAGCCCAGCTGGGCTATGGGTATCTGCCGGGTGTCGGAGCTGAAGTCCATCGAGTTGATCAGGTAGGCCGTCAGCGAGGGCATCATGAACCCCGTGCACGACACGTAGATGATCACGTCGATGTCGGTGGTGAGCAGCTCGGCCTCGTCCAGCGCCCGCTGCACCACCGCGGGGACACGGGCCTTGGCCTCGGCCTCGTAGACGTGGTTGCGCTCCTCGAAGCCAGGATGCTTCAGCGTCTCCTCGATCGGCTGCACGATGTGCCGGGTGTGGACCCCCGTGTTCTCGATCAGCCGCAGCGCGAGCGGGAGTTGGGGGTGATCGGGGTGTCGGGAGCGCGCCAGTTCGAGCGTCTCCTCCATTGTGATCACGTGTTCCGGGACAGAGACCGCGGGTTTGCACAGCGTCGCCATGGAGGACCTTCTTTCGCCTTCCGGAGGACTCTTCGTCCCCCGGGGGAAGTGGGGCTCACCCACGATCACCCGGGGGAGCGTGGATATCCCGTCGGACTACTCCGTTCCAGCGAGTGACAGTGCGTGACCCCCGCCCGTGACCAGCACATGAGACGCTGGTGGGAGGGCAACAGAGCAGCGAAGCCGAAGGAGTGGCGGCGATGGCGCGGACAGCAAGGGAACTGCTGGAGACGACCACCGGAAGACTCGCCCCCGACCCCCATGCCAACCGGCTGCTGCCGCTGATCGCCCGGGGTGCCGCCCGGCGCACCACACTCGCGGCGCTCGCCCTCGAACAGCGCCATGTGATCGCGGCGGACCGCCAGGCGTTCCTGCATCTGGCACAGCGGTCGGTGAACGAACCGGAGTGCGCCGCGTTCTTCGACATTCTCACGGAGAGTGAGGATCTGGCCGGGGACCGGCTCGCGGCGTACGCCGCCGCCTGCGGGGTGGACGAGGCGTGGACCGCCGCGTACGAGCCCCTCGCGGACTGCCAGACCTATCCGGCGTACGTCGCCTGGCTCGCGCTGAACGGCTCGCCGGCCGACGTGGTGCTCGCGCTGAGCGCCAACTTCGCCACGTGGGGCGGCTACTGCGCGACGATCGCCGAAGCCCTGCGCCGCCACTACGGCTTCGACGACGCGGCCTGCGGCTTCTTCGACCTCTTCGCCGAGCCCGCGCCGGAGCTGGAACAGAAGGCGCAGGCCGCCGTGCAGGCAGGCCTGGACTACGGGCTGGTCGACGAGGACGAGGCCCAGCGCTACGGGCGGCTGCTCCAGGGCTACGAGGCGAGGTTCTGGCACGCCCTGTGGGAGCTGGACCAGCGCACGGCCTGAGGGGCCGCCCGTACGTCAGCCGGCCGTCGTCCCGCTGCTGTGGGCGATGCAGGCCACGTCGATGCGGTCGGCGAGCTTGGCGAGTTCGATGGTGAGCGTCGCCACCGTGTCCTCGTCCAGCCCGTCCTGACCGGCCTCCACCAGATGCAGCCACCGGCCGCCCACCGTGCGCAGCAGCTTGCTGACGTCGGCGGCCGAGACCTGCAACGTGCCGCGGTCGTCGACGATCAGAGGCAGGGTCACTTCGCGGTTCACAGAGGGGATCGTAGCCGCGGAACGCTCACGCTCCGTGCCATACGGTGGTGATGTTGCAGAACTCGCGGATTCCGTGTCCGGACAGCTCACGACCGTAACCCGACCGCTTGACCCCGCCGAAGGGGAACGCGGGATGGGATGCCGTCATCCCGTTGACGAACACGCCACCGGCCTCCAGGTCGCGTACGAACCGGTCGACCTCGGCGTCCTCGCGCGTCCAGACGTTGGAACTCAGTCCGAACGGCGTGTCGTTGGCGATGGCCACCGCCTCGTCGAGATCGGCCGCCCGGTAGAGCGTGGCGACCGGGCCGAACGCCTCCTCGAGGTGGATGCGCATCTCGGGGGTGATGTCGGTGAGGACGGTCGGCGCGTAGTAGTAGCCGCGCTCCGTGTACCCCTCGGGGCGCTCGCCGCCGCACAGCACCGTCGCGCCGTTCTCGACCGCGTCGTCGACCAGCTCCTCCAGATCGGTGCGGCCCTGCTCGGTGGAGAGCGGCCCGACCTCCGTGTCCTCGTCCAGCGGGTCGCCGACCTTCAGCGCCGCCATGCCCGCCGTGAAGCGCTCGGCGAAGGCGTCGAACACGTCCGTGTGCACGATGAACCGCTTCGCGGCGATGCACGACTGCCCGTTGTTCTGGACCCGCGCGGTCACCGCGGTCTTCGCGGCCCGGTCGATGTCGGCGGACGGCATCACGACGAACGGGTCGCTGCCGCCGAGCTCCAGGACCGTCTTCTTGACCTGGTCCCCGGCGACCGAGGCCACGGCCCGGCCGGCCGGTTCGCTGCCGGTCAGCGTGGCCGCCCGGACGCGCGGGTCGCGCAGGATGCCCTCGACGGCGCCGGAGCCGATGAGCAGCGTCTGGAAGCAGCCGTCGGGGAAGCCGGCCCGGCGGAACAGGTCCTCCAGGTAGAGGGCGGTCTGCGGGACGTTCGAGGAGTGCTTGAGCAGGCCCACGTTGCCCGCCATCAGCGCGGGCGCGGCGAACCGGACCACCTGCCACAGGGGGAAGTTCCACGGCATCACGGCCAGCACCGGGCCCAGCGGCCGATAGCGGACCAGGGCGCGCGAGGCCCCGGAGTCCTTCACATCGGAATCGGCCGGTTCCTCGTCCGCGAGCAGCTCCTCGGCGTGGTCGGCATACCAGTGCATCGCCTTCGCGCACTTCGCGGCCTCGGCGCGGGCCTGCTTGACCGGCTTGCCCATCTCGGTCGTCATCACCCGGGCGATGTCCCGCTGGTCCTCGTCGAGCAGGTCCGCCGCCCTGTGCAGCAGCCGCGCCCGCTCGGCGAACGTGGTCGTGCGATGGGTCCGGAACGCGCTCTGTGCCGCCGCGAGCCTGCGCTCGATCGCCTCGGCGTCCAGGGCTTCGTACGTCTTGAGCGTCTCGCCGGTCGCCGGGTTCACCGTCGCGATGGGCATGGCCGACCTCCTGATGCGGGCTGTCCTTCGACCCTCCCGCGCGGCGCGGGGCGGCGCAACGCGAAGGGTGCTCTCAGCCCGAGTGCTCCGCCAGCCGGTCGAGAAACCCCGTCTGCCCCTTCACGATCACGGCGCGCGCCCGGTCCAGGCCGAACCACTCCACCCGGTCCAGCTCGGGGAACTCCTGACTTCGGCCCGACTTCGGCGGCCACTCCATCGTGAAGGTGCCGGGCACCACGGTCGCCGGGTCGAGGTCCGCCTCGATCGCCCACGCGGTGACGATCTTGCCGTTCGCCTGCCGGACCTCGCCGAGCGGCACGGCCTGCCCGTCGGGCGGCGCGAGCCCCAGCTCCTCCTGGAACTCCCGGCGCGCGGCGTCCCAGGCCGGCTCGTCGGGCTCGTACTCGCCCTTCGGGACGGACCACGCCCCGGCGTCACGGCGGGCGAAGAACGGGCCGCCCATATGGCCGAGCAACACCTCGATACCGTCGTCGGTGTGCCGGAACAACAGCAGCCCCGCGCTGCGCTTCCCGCTCACCGGGTCACCTCCGGGTGCGCGGCGAGCAAGGTCTCGACCGTGTCGGCCTCGGCCGGGGTCTTGTCCTCGCGGTACCGGACGACGCGGGCGAAGCGGAGGGTGACGCCGGCCGGGTAGCGGGTGGACTTCTGGAGACCGTCGTACGCGATCTCGACGACGAGTTCCGGCCGTACGGTCACCACGGAGCCGTTCTCCTCGACGGCCAGCTCCGTCAGCCGCTCGGTCTGCCAGGTCAGCATCGCGTCGGTCATGCCCTTGAACGTCTTGCCGAGCATCGCGAAGGACCCGTCCGCGGCGCGCGCCCCGAGGTGCAGGTTGGACAGCTTGCCGGTGCGCCGCCCGTGGCCCCACTCGGCCGCGAGCACCACCAGGTCGAGGGTGTGCACGGGCTTGACCTTCAGCCAGGAGGCGCCGCGCCGGCCCGCGCTGTAGGGGGCGTCGAGGGCTTTGACCACGACGCCCTCGTGGCCGCGCGCGAGCGTGTCGGCGAGGAACGTCTCGGCGGCGGCGCCATCGTCGGGACCGGACACGAGCGCGCGCCGCACGCGCAGCGGCTCGGGCACCAGCCGGGCCAGCTCCGCGTGCCGCTCGGTGAACGGCAGGTCGAGCAGATCCCGTCCGTCGACGGACAGCGCGTCGAAGAACACGGGGGAGACGGGCACCGACGCGGCGGCCGCGGCCACGTCCACGCGCGAGCCCACGCGCCCGGCGATCTCCTGGAAGGAGCGCGGCCGCCCGTTCCCGTCCAGCGCGATGACCTCACCGTCCAGAATGAACCGGTCGCCCTTCAACTCCAGGGCGGCGGCGGTGAGTTCGGGCAACCGGTCGGTGATGTCGTCGAGGGTGCGGGTGTAGATCCGTACGTGGTCGCCGTCGCGGTGGAGCTGGACGCGGATGCCGTCGAGCTTCTCCTCGACGGCACACGCGCCCAGCTTGCCGACGGCCTCGGCCACGGATCCCGCCGTGTGCGCCAGCATCGGCAGCACCGGGCGGCCGACGGTGAGCCGGAAGCCGTCCAGGGCCCCCGGGCCCTCCGCGAGCAGCGCCCGCGCCACCGTCTGGAGCGATCCGGCGAGCATCACCGCCCGTCGTACGTCGGCGGGGGGCGCGCCGGTCGCCTCGGCCAGCCCCTCGACCGCGACCGCGTCCAGCGCGCCCTGCCGCACCTCGCCGGTGAGCAGCCCGCGCAGGAAGGCCTGCTCGACGTCGGTGGCCGCCGCCATCAGCTCGCCCATCAGGCGCCCGCGCCCGGCCTGCGAGCCGGTGCCCGTGACGGCGCCGACCGCTGTCAGCCGGGCGTCCACGTCCCGCACGGTGAGCGACGGCTCCGACGCGGGCGTGACCGGCCGGCCGAGGAGCTTCCAGCCGATGCCGAGCCGCCCCTGCGGAAGGCGTCCGGCCAGATACGGGATCACGATCGGCACGTCGTCCGCGTCGGCGTCCCGGAACAGCTCGGCGAGCAGCGCGATCTTCCGGGACCGCGCCGAGGTGGCGGCGACCTCCCGGGACACATGGGCGAGGCGGCTCAGCAGCATGCAGCCATGGTGCAACGGAGGCGGCCGGTCTACACCCGCTCAGCCGCGTTCTCGGCCTCGCCCGAAGCGGCGGGACCCGCGGCGGCGTCGAGGTCCGCGAAGAGCAGGTCTCCGTTGATCACGGCGCCCGCCCGGTAGCCGCCGCTCGCCGCGTTCACCAGCTGCTCCGCGAATCCGATCGCGTTTCCCGCCGCCCACACGCCGGGCACGGTCGTCAGGCCCGTCTCGTCGACCACCGGATACGTGCCGAACGGTGTCTCCCGCAGCTCGGCGCCCAGCCGGTCGAACAGGTCGGTGCGCGGGACGGCGCGGGGCGCGACGAACAGCACCGAGCGGTCCCGCGTCGTGCCGTCCGCGAGCCGCACCCCGGTGAGCCGGTCCTCGTCCACCTCCAGGCCCGCGACCTCGCCGGACACCAGGGTGACCCCGGCCGCGGCGAGCCGGCGCCGGTCGTCGTGCGTGAGCTCGTCCTCGCCGACCGTGTGCAGGAAGAGGGTCACGTCCTTGGACCACTGGCTGACCATCAGCGCCTGGTGCACGCTCATCGGCGTACTGGCCAGCACGCCGAAGGCCTCGTCGCGGACCTCCCAGCCGTGGCAGTACGGGCAGTGCAGCACGTCCCGCCCGAAGCGCTCGGCGACGCCCGGCACCGGCGGCAGCTCGTCGACCAGGCCGGTGGCGAGGACCAGCCGGCGCGCGTGCACCGTACGCCCGCCCGCGAGCGTCACCTCGAACGCGCCGACGCCGCCTCGGACCACGTCCACCACGCGGCCTTGGACCAGCTCGACGCCGTACCGCCCGATCTCCCGCCGCCCCTCGGCGAGGAACTCGGCGGGCGGCATGCCGTCCCGGGTCAGAAAGCCCTGCAGATGCGCGGCGGGCGCGTTGCGCGGCTCGCCGGCGTCGACGACGAGCGTGTGACGCCGGGCCCGGCCGAGGACCAGCGCCGCGGACAGCCCCGCCGCGCCGCCGCCGACGACAACCACTTCGTACCTCTCGGTCATGGTGACCACCTCCACGGAGAAGGTCGCCCGACCATGACGGTATTGACAAATGGCTTTGCCGATTCTGCAATATGGGCATGAGCGAGGAAGAGCAGAGCGAGGAAGAGCAGAGCGAAGAAGTGCAGACGGACGCGGTTCTGGCCGAAGTCGGGCCGCGGCTGCGGCGGATCCGGAAGGAACGGGGTGCCACGCTCGCGGGGCTGTCCGAGGCGACCGGCATCTCCGTGAGCACGCTCTCGCGCCTGGAGTCCGGGCTGCGCAAGCCCAGCCTGGAGCTGCTGCTGCCCATCGCCCGCGCTCACCAGGTGCCCCTCGACGAGCTGGTCGGGGCGCCGCCGGTGAGCGACCCGCGCGTGCGGGCCAAACCGATCGTGCGGCACGGCCGCACCCACTGGCCGCTCACCCGGCAGCCCGGCGGTCTACAGGCGTTCAAGGTGCTCGAACCCCAGCGCAAGCTCGAACCGGATCTGCGGACACACGAGGGCTACGAGTGGCTCTATGTGCTCTCCGGGCGGCTGCGCCTGGTCCTCGGCGAGCACGACGTGGTGCTCGGACCGGGGGAGGCCGCCGAGTTCGACACGCGGGTGCCGCACTGGTTCGGGTCCACGGGTGAGGGCCCGGCGGAGTTTCTGAGTCTGTTCGGGCCGCAGGGGGAGCGGATGCACGTACGGGCCCGTCCCACCCGTTCGTGACGCACGCGACTGTTCCCTGATGGGCAAGCGACCGCTTAGTATGCGATCGACCCCGGTCAGACGAGCAGTCCCGTGGAGGCCCCGCATGCAGGCATGGCAAGTGCACCAGAACGGCGAGCCGAGCGAGGTGATGCGCCTCGAGGATGTGGAGCGGCCGGTGCCCGGCGAGGGCCAGGTGCTCCTCAAGGTGCGGGCGGCGAACATCAACTTCCCGGACGCCCTGCTGTGCCGCGGGCAGTACCAGGTCAGGCCGCCGCTGCCGTTCACGCCCGGGGTGGAGATCTGTGGCGAGACCGAGGACGGACGGCGCGTCCTCGCGAACCCCGTGCTGCCGTTCGGCGGTTTCGCCGAGTACGCCGTCGCCGATGCCGCGGCCCTGCTGCCCGCGCCCGACGCGCTGGACGACGCCGAGGCCGCCGCCCTGCACATCGGCTACCAGACCGGCTGGTTCGGTCTGCACCGCCGGGCGCACCTGGAGGCGGGGGAGACCCTGCTCGTGCACGCTGCCGCGGGAGGGGTCGGCAGCGCGGCGGTGCAGCTCGGCAAGGCCGCGGGCGCCACGGTGATCGGCGTCGTCGGCGGGGCCGACAAGGCCGCCGTGGCCCGCGAGCTGGGCTGCGACGTCGTCGTGGACCGACGGACCGAGGATGTCATCGGCGCCGTGAAGGAAGCGACCGGCGGCCGCGGCGCGGACGTGATCTACGACCCCGTCGGCGGGGCGGCGTACACGCAGTCCACCAAGGTCGTCGCTTTCGAGGGGCGCATCGTGGTGGTCGGCTTCGCGAGCGGCACCATCCCGAGCCCCGCCCTGAACCACGCCCTGGTGAAGAACTACGCGATCCTCGGCCTGCACTGGGGCCTCTACAACACCAAGAATCCCAAGCTGGTCCAGCACTGCCACGAGCAGCTCACCGAACTGGCGACGCGCGGTGCGATCAAGCCGCTGGTCAGTGAGCGGGTGCCGCTCGGCGGCGCCGCCGCCGCCGTGCAGCGGGTCGCCGACGGCGTCACGACGGGCCGTGTCGCCGTGGTCCCCTCGCTCGAGAACGGAGCAACCGCATGACCGACGCTGCCGAACTGCGCCGCCTCACCCAGGAGTTGCTGGCCGCACATCCGCCGGAGACCACGGACCGGCTCGACTTCCTCAAGGACCGTTTCGACGCCGGACTCGCCTGGGTGCACTACCCGGAGGGACTCGGCGGGCTCGGGGTGCCGCGCACGCTCCAGGCCGTCGTGGACGCCGAACTGGAGGCCGCGGGCGCCCCCGACAACGACCCCCGGCGTATCGGCATCGGCCTCGGCATGGCCGCGCCGACGATCCTCGGCTACGGCACCGAGGAGCAGAAGCGGCGCTATCTGCGCCCGCTGTGGGCCGGCGAGGAGGTCTGGTGCCAGCTCTTCAGCGAGCCGGGCGCCGGGTCCGACCTGGCCGCGCTGGGCACGCGCGCCGTCCGTGAAGGCGACGAGTGGGTGGTCAACGGGCAGAAGGTGTGGACGTCCAGCGCCCACGTCGCCCGCTGGGCCATCCTCATCGCCCGCACCGACCCGGACGTGCCCAAGCACCGGGGCATCACCTACTTCATCTGCGACATGACCGACCCGGGCGTCGAGGTCCGGCCGCTGCGCCAGATCACCGGCGAGGCCGAGTTCAACGAGGTGTTCCTCACCGACGTCCGCATCCCCGACTCCCGCCGGCTCGGCGACGTCGGTGACGGCTGGCGGGTCGCGCAGACCACGCTGAACAACGAACGCGTCGCCATCGGCGGCATGCGGCTGCCCCGCGAAGGCGGCATGATCGGCCCGGTCGCCGGGACCTGGCGCGAGCGCCCCGAACTGCGCACCCACGATCTGCACCAGCGGCTGCTGAAGCTGTGGGTCGAGGCCGAGGTCGCCCGTCTCACCGGCGAGCGGCTGCGCCAGCAGCTCGTGGCGGGCCAGCCCGGCCCCGAGGGCGCCGGCATGAAGCTGTCGTTCGCCCGCCTCAACCAGGAGATCAGCGGGCTGGAGGTCGAACTCCTCGGCGAGGAAGGCCTGTTGTACGACGACTGGACGATGCGCCGACCCGAACTGGTCGACTTCACCGGCCGCGACGCGGGCTACCGCTACCTCCGCTCGAAGGGCAACAGCATCGAGGGCGGGACCAGCGAGGTCCTGCTCAACATCGTCGCCGAACGCGTCCTGGGCCTGCCGTCCGAGCCGCGCACCGACAAGGACGTCGCATGGAAGGACCTCGCCCGATGACCACGCGGAGCACGCAGCCGGATCTGCTGTACTCGGAGGAGGAAGAGGCACTGCGCGCCGTCGTCCGCGACCTCCTCCGCGATCACTGCGGGGCGGCGGACGTCATCGCCCGCACGGAGTCGGACGCCCCGCACGACCGCGCCCTGTGGAAGGCCCTGGCGGACGGCATGGGACTCGCGGGTCTCCTGGTGCCCGAGGCGCAGGGCGGCCAGGGTGCCTCGCACCGTGAAGCCGCCGTGGTCCTCGAGGAGTTGGGCCGCGCGGTCGCCCCCGTGCCCTACCTCACCAGTGCCGTCGTCGCCACCGAGGCACTGCTGGCCGGTGAGGGCGACGAGGCCGCGAAGCTGCTGGCCGCGCTCGCGTCGGGGCGGACGGTGGGCGCGCTCGCCGTCGCGCTGTCCGTCGCGCCGGGCGGAGCCTACCGGGCCGTACGCCATGAAGACGGCGCGCTGCATGGCGAGTTGACCGGCATCGCGGACGCGGCGGCCGCCGATGTGCTGCTGGTGCCCGCAGAGGACGGCGGGCTGTACGCGGTGAACGCCGACGACACGGCCACCGTCACGATCACTCCGCAGGTCTCCTTCGACCTCACCAGGCCGGTCGCCACGGTCACCTTCGAGGGAGCGCCGGCGCGTCGCGTGGGCGCCGCCGAGCCCGCCGTACGCCGGGCCCTGCGCGCCGGTGCCGGACTGCTCGCCTCCGAGCAACTCGGCGTGGCCGACTGGTGCTTGACGGAAACGGTGCGCTACTTGAAGGAGCGCAAGCAGTTCAACCGGCCCGTCGGCGGCTTCCAGGCGCTCAAGCACCGGCTCGCGCAGCTGTGGCTGGAAGTCGTCAGCCTGCGGGCGGCGGCGCGGAACGCGGCCGACGCGCTCGCCACCGGCAGCGCGGACAGCGACGTGGCGGTCGCCGTCGCCCAGGCGTACGCGGCCCCGGTCGCCGTCCGCACCGCGGAGGAGGCCCTCCAGCTGCACGGCGGCCTCGGCATGACCTGGGAACACCCGGTCCACCTCTACCTCAAGCGGGCGAAGGCGGACTCGATCGCGTACGGCACGGCGGGCGGTCACCGCGAGGCGCTGGCCGAACTGGTCGACCTCCGGGCCCCCTGACGCACACCCGGAAGAAGCCCGCCCCACCTGGGGCGGGCCTTTCGGTGTGCCCCGCCGCGACGAAGTGAACGCACGGCGGCGGTCCGGCCAACTCCGCGCACGGCCCTGCCCCTTGGGCTCGCGGGCGCCGCATACTCGCCGGTGTCCCGTACGGCACTTCCAGGGAGGCAGAGCATGGCCCTCACCACCCGTCGCAGAGCCCTCACCACCCTCGGCGCCGCCCTCGCCGGCTCCGTCGCGCTGCCCGCGCACGCACGAGCGAGCGAGCGGGGGCACGGCCCGCGCCCGCTGCGGCGCGCCCACGCGCACAACGACTACGAGCACCCGCGGCCCCTGTTCGACGCCCTCGGCCATCGTTTCGGCAGCGTCGAGGCCGACATCTACCTCGTCGGCGACCAGCTCCTCGTGGCCCACGACCCGGCGGACCTCGACCCGGCCCGCACCCTCGAATCCCTCTACCTCGATCCGCTGGCCGCCCGCGTCAGGGCCAACCACGGCTCCGTGTACCGGGGGTGGCGCACGCCCCTGCAACTTCTCATCGACATCAAGACCGAGGGCTCGTCCACCTACCTCGAACTCGACCGCCATCTACGGCGCTACCGCAACCTGTTCACCACGTACGCGCACGGCCGCGTGCACCCCGGCCCGGTCACGGCCGTGATCTCCGGCGACCGCGCGGCCCGTACGCCGATGGAGGCGCAGAGCGTGCGCCGCGCCTTCTACGACGGTCGCCTCACCGATCTCGGCAGCTCAGCCCCGGCCTCCCTCATCCCGCTGATCAGCGACAACTGGACGCTCAACTTCAGCTGGCTCGGGGCGGGCCCGTTCCCGGGCGCCGAGCGGCAGAAGCTGCGGGGCATCGTCGCGGCGGCGCACGCACGCCGGCAGAAGGTGCGGTTGTGGGCCACGCCCGATCGGGCGGGCCCGGACCGGGACGCGCTGTGGGCCGAGCTGCTCGCCGCGGACGTCGACTACGTCAACACGGACGACCTCGCGGGCCTGGAGGCGTTCCTCGACGCCCACGAGCGGCCGTAGACACCACACGTTCGGGGGACACGTCAGCCGCCCGGACGAACCCTCCGCTACGCGACACTTGCGGCCTAAAGCCGCGGTATCGACGTGGCGGAGGAGGTTCCGATGGCCATTTCCATCTCTGTGGTGCTGCTGCTTCTGATCCTTGTGGTGGTCTTCGTGCGCAACGGGGCACTGAAGTTGTCGCACTGCCTGATCTGCGTGTTGCTCGGGTTCTTCCTGGCCGGCTCCAGCATGGCCCCGACCATCCACAACGGCCTGCTGGCGACGGCGGACATCGTCAGCAGCCTGCACCCCTAGCCTGCGGGAGGCCAGGGATGCGGGCCGGACGGTGCCCGGTCACGTCCGGGTGAACACCCCGATGCCGTTCGGGACCGGCCGTTCGGCGCCGCCGCTCGGGTGGTTGCGTACGGTCACGGAGGTCGCCCCGGGAGCGCGGGCGACCAGCGTGGTCGAGCCGCCGCCGTCGAGGCTGAAGGCCTCGGTGGCACCCAAGCCGCGCATGACCGAGGCGACTTCGGCGATGGTCAGGCCGCTGCGGTAGGCGGCGGCGCCGTCGATCGCGAGGAGCAGCAGACGGCGGCCGGCGTCCTTGATGCCCACCGCGGTGCGTACGGCCGAGGTGACGGTGTCGAGGCCCGGCAGCGGCTTCCCCTGCCTCAGCACCGGGTATCCGCCGATCGCGAAGCTGTACGCGACCTGCGACCCGGCCGCCACCAGACGGTGCTCCACCGACACCTCCTCGCCCGTGGACAGCTTCCGCAACTGCTGCGCGCCTGCCTCGCGGCCGACCAGCACCGTGGTGCCGGCGGCGATCGGTCCGCTGCCGGGGGAGTCGGCGAAGGACACCACCTGGCCGTCCCTGACCGTCACTTCGTAGGTGTCCGTACTGCACGGCGCCGCCCGGTCGGTGTCCGTGCCGCACACGGCCCGGGCGCGCGAGACACTGCCCCAGTCCGCGGTGTACGCGCCGACCGAACCCTCCGGCAGCGCGTACTGGTTGAGCCCGCGGAGCGGCAGCTCTCCCGCCGCGGTGTCCACGGATCCTTCGAGGGCCAGGCGGTCGAGCCGGGCCCGGCGGTCGTCGCCGACGCCGAGCACGTCCTCGGTGGTCGTACCGGGCGGCAGCGCCGGCCCGAAGCGCTGGCCGTTCGGCACGGCTGCCTTGAGTGTGTGCCCGTCCGCGATCGCCGGACCGTCGGTCGAACCGGTCGCCTCGACCCCCGGGTGCTGGGTCTCGGTGATGTTGAAGAAGTCGCCGTTGATGCCCGCGAGCGCGCCCTGCGAGTCGGCGAGCCGTGAGACCGGGGCGCGGGCCGCGACGGCGCCCGGGTGCAGGAGGCCGACCCGCACCCGCGGATCGGCGAGATCGACGCTCAGGAGATGGGCGTGCGTCACTCCTCGGTCCGCCGGGATGTCGAACTGCGTGTACTCGACGCCCGGCGCGAGCGGGACGCTCCTCGGCGCGCCGCCGGCCGGCGCCGCTCCCGCCAGGGCCGCACCGGCCAGCGCGCTCCAGGCCGTGAGTACCGTCAGTACCGTTCTGAGCCGTCCGCCGCGACGCGTCACAGTCCCCCCTGATGTCTCGTCAACTGTCCCAGGAATCAGGGGAAGTGCACCAGATGTCGGTGGCCGGCGCGGTACCTAGGCGTCGACGACGCGGGAACGGATCAGAAAACGCACTCCTTCGGGTGCTTCGAGGGAGAAGCCGCTGCCTCGGCCGGGTACGACATCGACGATCAGCCGGGTGTGGCTCCACACCTCGTACTGGTTCCTCGACATCCAGAAGCCCACCGCCTCGTCGACGCCCTCGACCTCCAGCTCCGCGAGCAGCACGTCGGAGCCGCCGGTGCGGAACTCGCCGTCCGGATAGCACATGGGCGCGCTGCCGTCGCAGCAGCCGCCTGACTGATGGAACATCAGCGGTCCGTGGGCCGCCCGCAGCCGCCGCACCAGCTCGGCGGCGGCAGGGGTGAGCTCCACGCGCGGGACCATCTCCACGGTCGGATCCATGCCCTCAGCCGACCAGCCGCCACGTTGCGAGAAGGTTGCACGCGCGGGGCGGGGCGCCTTCAGGGCCGTACGAGGAGCTGGAACTCGAAGGCGTACCGTGACGCGCGGTAGATGTGGGTGCCGTATTCGACGGCGCGGCCGGTGTCGTCGTAGGCGGTGCGCCGCATGGTGAGCAGGGCGGCGCCCTCGTGCTCGTCCAGCCGCTCGGCCTCCTGGGCGGTCGCGCCGCGGGCGCTCACGGACTGGCGGGCGCTGTGCAGGGTGATGCCGACGGCGCGCATCATCCGGTACAGGCCGGTCGCCTCCAGCCGGGCGGTGCCGAGGTCCAGCAGGCCGGCCGGCACGTGGTTGGACAGGAACGCCACCGGCTGGCCGTGGGCGAGGCGCAGCCGTTCGATGTGGTGCACATCGCCGCCCTCGGCGAGGCCCAGGGCGGCCGCGACCTCGGCGGACGCCGGCTGGACCTCGTTGCGCAGCACCCGCGTCGCGGGGTTCTGGCCGGCGGCCTCCAGGTCGTCGTACAGGCTGCTGAGCTCCAGCGGGCGCTTGACCTGACTGTGCACCACCTGGGTGCCGATGCCCCGGCGGCGCACGAGCAGCCCCTTGTCGACCAGCGACTGGATGGCCTGGCGCACGGTGGGCCGGGACAGACCGAGCCGCCCGGCGAACTCGATCTCGTTGCCGAGGAGGCTGCCCGGGCCCAGCGCGCCGTGCTCGATCGCATGCTCCAGCTGCTGGGCGAGCTGGTAGTAGAGCGGCACCGGACTGTTGCGGTCGAGTGCGAAGTCGAGGCGTACGGGGGTGGCGGGGTTCCTGTGACGGGACATCAGGAGTGGCTGGGGAAGTTCAGGTTGATGGTCCTCATGGCGGGTCCTTTCGTGAGCCGGGAGGCAGGAGGAGTCAGAGGTGTCGGCGGCGTTCGGCGGTGTGCCCGTCGTAGGTCGCGCGGGCGTCCACCGCGGCCTCGCGGGAGGCCACCTCGGCGACGGGCACGTCCCACCACGCCTGTGCCGGGGGAGCGGTGGGCGCCGGGTCAGTTTCGACGTACACGCAGGTCGGCCGGTCCGAGGCGCGGGCCTCGGCGAGGGCGTCGCGCAGTTCCCGTACGGTCTTGGCCCGGATGACGTCCATGCCGAGGCTGGCCGCGTTGGCGGCGAGGTCCACCGGCAGCGGCGCGCCGGAGAAGGTGCCGTCCGCGGCCCGGTAGCGGTAGGCGGTGCCGAAGCGCTCGCCGCCCACGCTCTCGGACAGGCCGCCGATGGAGGCGTAGCCGTGGTTCTGGATCAGGACCAGGTTGACGGGCAGCGACTCCTGGACGGCGGTGACGATCTCGGTCGGCATCATCAGATACGTCCCGTCACCGACCAGCGACCACACGGGCGTGCCGGGGGCGGCCTGCTGGACACCGATACCGGCCGGGATCTCGTAGCCCATGCAGGAGTAGCCGTACTCCAGGTGGTACTGGCGCGGCGAGCGGGCTCGCCACAGTTTGTGCAGGTCGCCGGGGAGAGAGCCGGCCGCGTTGATGACCACGTCCGCGTCGCCCACGACGGAGTCAAGGGCGCCGAGCACCTGGGTCTGGGTCGGCACGGCGTTCTCGTCGTCGGCGCGGAAGGCGTCGGCCACGACCCGCTCCCAACGCTCCTTGCCCGAGCGGTACTCGGCCTCGTACGCCGCGTCCACACGATGGCCCGCCAACGCCTCGGCGAGCGCCTCCAGGCCCGCCCGCGCGTCGGCGACCAGGGGCCGGGCGGCGAGCTTGTGGGCGTCGAAGGCGGTGATGTTGAGGTTGACGAACCGCACTCCGGGGTTGCGGAACAGGGTGGCGGAGGCCGTGGTGAAGTCGGTGTAGCGGGTGCCGACACCGATGACCAGGTCGGCGGTGCGCGCGAGGTCGTCGCTGACCGCGGTGCCGGTGTGGCCGATGCCGCCGAGGTCGGCGGGGTGGTCGTGGCGCAGCGAGCCCTTGCCCGCCTGGGTGGAGGCGACGGGGATGCCGGTGGCGTCCACCAGCTCGCGCAGCGCCGTCTCCGCCTCGCTGTGGTGGACGCCGCCGCCCGCGACGATCAGCGGCCGCTCGGCGCCGCGGATCGCCCGGGCCGCCTCGGCCAGTTCGACCGGGTCGGGCGCGGGGCGGCGTACGCGCCAGACGCGCTCGGCGAAGAACTCCTCGGGCCAGTCGTACGCCTCGGCCTGCACGTCCTGCGGCAGGGCGAGGGTGACCGCGCCGGTCTCGGCCGGGTCGGCGAGGACCCGCATGGCGGCGAGCGCGGACGGGACGAGCGTCTCCGGGCGGGTGATCCGGTCGAAGTAGCGGGAGACCGGGCGCAGGGTGTCGTTCACCGACAGGTCTGCCTCCACCGGGTGTTCCAGCTGCTGGAGCAGCGGGTCCGCGGCGCGCGTCGCGAAGTAGTCGCCGGGCAGGAGCAGCACCGGGAGACGGTTGATCGTGGCCAGGGCGGCGCCGGTGACCAGGTTGGTGGCGCCGGGGCCGATGGACGTGGTGACGGCCTGGGCGGAGAGGCGGCCCAGCTGGCGGGCGTAGCCGACCGCCGCGTGCACCATCGCCTGCTCGTTGCGGCCCTGGTGGAACGGCATGGCCTGCTCGCCGGCTTCGAGGAGCGCCTGGCCGATGCCCGCCACGTTGCCGTGGCCGAAGATGCCCCAGGTGCCGGCGATCAGGCGGTGCCGTACGCCGTCGCGCTCGGTGTACTGCGCGGACAGGAAACGCACCAGCGCCTGGGCGACGGTCAGGCGGCGGGTGGACTGGTCCATGGGGACCTGGCTCATCGGGACCTCACTGGGACGGGGCGGTGTAGCGGGGGAGTCGGGGGTCCACGGGCTGATCCGGCCAGGTGGCGCGGATCCAGGCGTGGTCGGGGTGGTCGCGGATCAGCCAGTCGCGCTCGGCGCCGGGACCCGCCATCACGTTGAGGTAGTACATGTCGTGGCCGGGCGCCGCCATCGACGGGCCGTGCCAGCCGTCCGGGATGAGGACGGTGTCGCCGCTGCGCACCTCGGCCAGGACGTCGGTGCCCCGGCCGTGGCCGGAGGGCGAGACCCGCTGGTAGCCCAGGCCGGGCGTGCCGTCGTGGGCGGCGATCTCGAAGTAGTAGATCTCCTCCAGCTCGGACTCCTCACCGGGGCGGTGCTCGTCGTGCTTGTGGGGCGGGAACGAGGACCAGTTGCCTCCCGGCGTGATGATCTCGACGGCGATCAGCTGGTCGCACGCGAAACCCTGTCCGGCATCGCCCCCGGCGGGGACCGCCGCGGCGAAGTTGTTGACCTGGCGGGAGCAGGTGCCGGTGCCGCGCAGCTCGACCGGGACGGCGGCGGCGGGCCCGTAGCGGGCGGGCAGCCGCTCGGTGCAGCGGGCGCCGGTCAGCGCGAAGCGGCCGCCGCCGCGCGAGGCGAGGGAGACCTGGGCGTCGCGCGGCACATAGGCGAAGTCGCTGACCCCGCTGAAGACGCTCTCGCGCCCGGCCAGGCGGAAGGTCTCGCCGCCGACGGCCACCGTGCAGGACCCCGCCAGCGGCAGCACGATCCACTCGCTGTCGCCGGTGTCGAAGGAGTGCCATCCGCCGGCGGGCAGTTCCAGCACGCGCAGACTGGAGTGGCCCCAGCCGGCCGACTCGGGGGAGATGTCCACCGTGTAGGGGCCGTTCGCCGCCTTGCCCGCGGGGAGGTGGTGCGTGGTCGTCATGATGCCTTTCCTGGACCGGGTCGGTGATGTCAGAGCAGGCCGACCGCGGTGTCCACCGCCGTCGCCACGCCGCCGTCGGCGGGATACAGGAGTGAGCGGCCCACGACCATGCCCTGGACGGTGGGCAGCCGCAGCGCCTTGCGCCATCTCTCGTACGCGCCCTCCTGGTCCTCGCCGACCTCGCCGCCGAGCAGCACGGCGGGCAGGGTGGAGGCCTCGAGGACCTCGCCCATGTCGTCGGGATCCTCGGTGACCGGCAGCTTGAGCCAGGTGTACGCCGAGGTGCCGGCGAGGCCCGAGGCGATGGCGATGGAGCGGGTGACGGCCTCGGCGCCGAGGTCGTTGCGGACCGTGCCGTCCACCCGGCGCGAGATGAACGGCTCGACGAACACGGGGAGTCGGCGCGCGGCCATGTCGTCGATCGCGCGGGCCGTGGACTCCAGGGTCGCCGAAGACCCCTGGTCGGCGTAGTCGATGCGCAGCAGCAGCTTGCCCGCGTCGAAGCGGAGCCGCTCGATGTCCTCGGCGCGGTGCCCGGTGAAGCGGTCGTCCATCTCGAAGGACGCGCCGGCCAGGCCGCCGCGGTTCATCGACCCCATGACGACCTTGTTCTCCAGCACACCCAGGAGCAGCAGGTCCTCCAGGATGTCGGCGGTGGCCAGTACCCCGTCCACACCCGGCCGGGACAGCGCGACACACAGGCGCTCGAGCAGATCGGCGCGATGCGCCATGGCCAGCCCTCGGCCGCCCACGCCGAGCGCGCCGCGCGCCGGATGATCGGCCGCGACGATCAGGAGGCGGCCGCTCTCGCCGATCAGCGGCCGGCGCGTGCGGCGGCCGGCCGCTTCGGCGATGGCCTCCGGATGCCGGGCCCGCACCGTGGCGAGGTCGGGGATGCTGATGGTCAAGACAGGCTCCGTTCGGGGTGGCGGGTCATCCGCGCGCGACGAGGTCCTCGACCTCATCGAGGGTGGGCATCGCGGAGGAGCAGGCGAGGCGGGAGGCGACGAGGGCGCCGGCCGCGTTGGCGTAGCGCATGGTCCGCTCCAGCTCCCAGCCCGCCAGCAGCCCGTGGCAGAGCGAGCCGCCGAACGCGTCGCCCGCGCCGAGGCCGTTGACGACCTCCACCGGGACGGGCGGCACCTCGGCGGTGGTGCCGTCGCGGTGCACGGCGAGGACACCCTTGGGGCCCTGTTTGACGACGGCCAGTTCCACGCCCGCCTCGATCAACGCCTCGGCGCAGGCCCGGGGTTCGCGTACGCCGGTGGCGATCTCGCACTCGTCGAGGTTGCCGACGGCCACGGTCGCGTGGCGCAGCGCCTCGGCGTAGTACGGGCGGGCCGCCCGTGGGTCCTGCCAGAACATCGGGCGCCAGTCGAGGTCGAAGACCGTGGTGCCCCCCTTGGTGCGGGCCTTGAGGGCGGCGAGCGTGGCGGAGCGGCTGGGCTCCTCGCTCAGCCCGGTGCCGGTGATCCAGAAGATTCGGGCGGCGCGGAGGGCGAAGAAGTCGAGCTCCTCGGTGCGGATCTCCAGGTCCGGTGCCTTGGGCTGCCGGTAGAAGTACAGCGGGAAGTCGTCCGGCGGGAAGATCTCGCAGAAGGTGACCGGCGTCGGATAGGCGTCGACGGGGGTGACGAACCGGTCGTCGACGCCGAACTCCTCGAGCGCCTGGTGCAGATAGGTGCCGAACGGGTCGTTGCCGGTCCGGGTGATCACCGCGGTGGAGCGGCCGAGGCGTGCGGCGGCCACGGCGACATTGGCGGCGGAACCGCCGAGGAATTTCCCGAAGGACTCGACCTGCGGCAGTGGAACGCCCGGCTGTAGGGGGTAGAGGTCGACGCCGATGCGCCCCATAGTGATCAGGTCGAAAGTTTCAACGGAGTCTGGCATGCACGTCGCTCCTCATCGGGGGATGCGGGCACCCCGGGACCTGATGGCCTGGTGCGGTGTCTCCCAGGTGTAGGGCGCCCATCGGTCTTGTGTCAATAGTTTGTACGGACATTCGGACCTGCTAGTGAAATGATGTCTTAACAAAGTATTGACAGGTGGGTGCAACAGGGACTTGTATCGCGTCCCAACGAAGCAGCCGCGTCATCGGCACATGATCTGGGCTTCCCGTCCAGGCCCCCGGCTCGGGTCCTGTGCCCGGAGCACTCCGCTCCCTTTCCCTCTGGTCGCACAGTGAGGTGCTGGAAAGATGGACCGCACGTTTTACCCCCGCTCCCGCAGGATCGCCCCGCTCGTCGCGGCGGCAGCCGCCTCCGCGCTGCTCGTCGCGGGCTGCTCCAGCGGCTCCGGCGGCAAGAAGGCCGAGGAGGGCGGGAGCGGCGCCTCCGCCGGCAAGGCCAACACGCCCCGTATGACGGTCGCGTTGGTCACCCACCAGGCGCCCGGCGACACGTTCTGGGACATCGTCCGCAAGGGCGCCCAGGCGGCCGCCGCCAAGGACAACATCAAGCTGGTCTACTCGGCCGACCCGAACGCGGGCAACCAGGCCAACCTGGTCCAGAACGCGATCGACCAGAAGGTCGACGGCATCGCGATCACCCTGGCCAAGCCGGACGCCATGAAGAGCGTCGCGGCAAAGGCGGAGAAGTCCGGCATACCCGTGGTCGGGCTCAACTCGGGGTTGAGTGACTGGAAGTCGCTGGGCCTGATGGAGTTCTTCGGGCAGGACGAGGGTGTGGCGGGCGAGGCCTTCGGCAAGAAGCTGAACGAGGTCGGCGCCAAGAAGGCCGTCTGTGTGGTCCAGGAGCAGGGCAACGTCGGGCTCACCCAGCGCTGCGCCGGCGTGAAGAAGACGTTCAAGGGCACGACGGTGAACCTGTATGTCAACGGCACCGACATGCCGTCGGTGAAGTCGACGATCACCGCCAAGCTCAAGCAGGACAGTTCCATCGACTACGTGGTCGCGCTCGGTGCCCCGTACGCCCTGACCGCGGTGCAGTCGGTGAGCGACGCGGGCAGCAAGGCCAAGATCGCCACCTTCGACCTCAACAAGGAACTGACCAGCGCCATCAAGAAGGGCGACATCCAGTTCGCGGTCGACCAGCAGCCGTACCTTCAGGGCTACTTGGCGGTCGACTCCCTGTGGCTCTACAAGAACAACGGCAATTACAGCGGCGGTGGTGAGCAGCCGGTGCTGACCGGCCCTGCCTTCGTCGACAAGACCAACGTCGAGACGGTCGCCGAGTTCGCCGCGAAGGGCACTCGGTGATCTGAATGACTCAAGCAACGGCACCGGCGACGAGTCCCTCGTCGCCGGCCTCGCCGGCCGCCCCCAAGGACGGCCGTACCGGCGAACGCTCGTTGGGGCGGCGGCTGCTGGCCCGCCCCGAGGTCGGCGCGCTGATCGCCGCCGTCGGTGTGTACGTGTTCTTCTTCGCGGTGGCCCCCTCCTTCCGCGACGCGAGCGCCCTGTCCACCGTGCTCTACCAGGCGTCGGTGATGGGCATCATGGCGCTGCCGGTGGCCCTGCTGATGATCGGCGGCGAGTTCGACCTGTCGGCGGGTGTCGCCGTGACGACCTCGGCGCTCACCGCCGCCATCCTGAGCTTCCAGCTGACGATGAACGTGTGGACCGGCGTCTTCGTCGCGCTCCTCGTGTCCCTCGCCGTCGGCGCGTTCAACGGCTGGCTGCTGATCAAGACCGGCCTGCCCAGCTTCCTGGTCACGCTGGGCTCGTTCCTGGTCCTCCAGGGCGCCAACCTGGCGGTCACCAAGATCTTCACCGACAACGTCGCGAGCGACTCGATCGCCGACATGGACGGCTTCGAGCAGGCCAAGAAGGTCTTCGCCTCCGAGTTCGACATCGGGGGAGTGAGCTTCAAGATCACCATTGTCTACTGGCTGGTGTTCGCCGCCGCCGCCACCTGGCTGCTGCTGCGCACCAAGTTCGGCAACTGGATCTTCGCGGTCGGCGGCAACAAGGACAGCGCCCGCGCGGTCGGCGTCCCGGTCGGCCTCACCAAGATCGCGCTCTTCATGGGCGTCGGTGCCGGCGCCTGGTTCGTCGGCATGCACCTGCTGTTCTCGTTCAACACCGTGCAGTCCGGCGAGGGCGTGGGCAACGAGTTCCTGTACATCATCGCCGCGGTCATCGGCGGCTGTCTGCTCACCGGCGGCTACGGCTCCGCGATCGGCCCGGTCATCGGCGCCTTCATCTTCGGGATGGTGTCCCAGGGCATCGTCTACGCCAACTGGAACCCCGACTGGTTCAAGGCCTTCCTGGGAGCGATGCTCCTCGTCGCCGCCCTCGTCAATCTGTGGGTCCGCCGCCAGGCGACCCGGAGGTGATCTGATCCCATGACAACCAACGGAACCCCGCCCGACGGAACCCCCGTCGAGGAGACCGGGCCCGCGGACGCCGAGCCGATCGTGGAACTGCGCGGCGCAGGCAAGTCGTACGGCAACATCCGCGCCCTGCACGGCGTTGACCTGAGCGTCCGCCCGGGCCGGGTGACCTGCGTCCTGGGTGACAACGGCGCGGGCAAGTCCACCCTCATCAAGATCATCTCAGGGCTGCACCAGCACACCGAGGGCGAGTTCCTCGTCGACGGCGCACCGGTGCACTTCAACACCCCCCGCGAAGCCCTCGACCGCGGCATCGCCACCGTCTACCAGGACCTCGCCACGGTGCCGCTGATGCCGGTGTGGCGGAACTTCTTCCTGGGCTCCGAGCTGACCCGCGGCCCCTGGCCCGTGCGCCGCCTCGACATCGCCCGCATGAAGCGGACCGCCGACGACGAACTGCGCAACATGGGCATCGTCCTCGACGACCTGGACCAGCCCATCGGCACCCTCTCCGGCGGCCAGCGCCAGTCCGTGGCCATCGCGCGCGCCGTCCACTTCGGCGCCCGCGTCCTCATCCTCGACGAGCCCACCGCCGCCCTCGGCGTCAAGCAGTCCGGAGTCGTACTGAAGTACATCGCCGCCGCCCGCGACCGCGGTCTCGGCGTCATCTTCATCACCCACAACCCCCACCACGCCTATATGGTCGGCGACCACTTCAGCGTGCTGCGCCTCGGCACCATGGAACTCAACGCCGCCCGCAGCGAGGTCAGCCTCGAGGAGCTGACCAACCACATGGCCGGCGGTGCCGAACTGGCCGCGCTCAAGCACGAGTTGGCGCAGGTCCGCGGCGTCGACGTCGAGGGGCTGCCGGATGCGGACGACCTCCAGGCACCGGTGGCGGCCGCTTCCGAAGGGACTTCCTGACATGACCCCTGCCCTGGACCGCATCCGGGTCGGATCGGCCCCGGACTCCTGGGGTGTCTGGTTCCCGGACGACCCCCAGCAGGTCCCCTGGCAGCGCTTCCTCGACGAGGTCGCCGAGGCGGGCTACCAGTGGATCGAGCTGGGCCCGTACGGCTATCTGCCGACCGACCCCGCCCGCCTCACCGACGAGGTGGCCCGGCGCAACCTCCAGGTGTCGGCCGGCACGGTCTTCACCTCGCTGCACCGGGGACCGTCCGTGTGGGACGCCACCTGGGAGCACGTCGGGCAGGTCGCCGCGCTCACCCGGGCGATGGGCGCACGGCACCTCGTGGTGATCCCGTCCTTCTGGCGCGACGACAAGACCGCCGAGATCATCGAGCCGCCGGAGCTCACGGGCGAGCAGTGGGCCCATCTCGCCAAGGGCATGGAGCGGCTCGGGCACGAGGTCAAGGAGACCTACGGCCTCGACATCGTCGTCCACCCGCACGCCGACACGCACATCGACACCGAGGCCCATGTCGAGCGCTTCCTCGACTCGACCGACTCCGGACTGGTCAACCTGTGCCTGGACACCGGGCACTACGCCTACTGCGGCGGCGACAGCGTCAAGCTCATCGAGACCTACGGCGAGCGCATCGGCTATCTGCACCTCAAGCAGGTCGACCCCGACATCCTCGCCGAGGTGCGCGCGGGCGAGGTCCCGTTCGGGCCCGCCGTGCAGCGCGGGGTGATGTGTGAACCGCCGTCCGGCGTACCCGAGTTGGCGCCGGTCCTGACGGCGGCGCAGCGCCTCGGGGTGGAGCTGTTCGCCATCGTCGAGCAGGACATGTACCCCTGCCCGCCGGACCAGCCCCTGCCGATCGCCCGGCGCACCCGCACGTTCCTCCGCTCCTGCGGAGCCTGAACCCCCCGAAGGGACCACGCCCACCCACGCCTGGATCTCGCGGTCGTGGGCGTGCCTGCCGCCTGCCGCCTGGCGGGGCGGGCGGGCCCGAGAGCCGACGGAGCCGTCGTCGCGCGAGGATTTCACGCCGGTCTTCCGGCCTCCTCGCGTCGACGACGGCTCCGTCGTGTTGCCGCGTGGTCCGCACCAGGGCGCGCGGTGTCGGCTCCGCGCCCGGGCACCCGACCGTCAGGGCGTCGGCACGTCCACCCAGGCGCGGCTCTCCGCGGACGCGGCCATGGCCTCCAGCACCGCGGCACTGTGCACGGCGTCCGGCAGCGTGGCCCCGTACGGTGTCTCCTCCGCGATCGAGCGCAGGAAGCGGTACGCCTCGATGACCTTCAGGTCGTCGTAGCCCATGCTGGTCGCCGCTCCGGGCTGGAACGCGCCGTACTCGCCATGGCCCGGGCCGACGTGGACGGTGGTGAGGGGCTGGTCCTGGTAGGAGGTGCCGCGGCTGACGCCCAGCTCGTTCATACGGCGGAAGTCCCAGAAGACCGCGCCCCTGGTGCCGTGCACCTCGAAGCCGTAGTTGTTCTGCTCGCCGACCGAGACGCGGCACGCCTCCAGGACACCGCGGGCGCCGGAGGCGAAGCGCAGCAGACAGGAGACGTAGTCCTCGTTCTCCACCGGACCAGGCTCGCCCCCCGTGGCGAGGGTGTGGCCGGCGGTCGCCCCCGTGGGGCGGGCCCGCTCGGGTACGAAGACCGCGGTGTCGGCGGTGAGCGACGCGATGTCGCCGAGCAGGAACCGGGCCAGGTCGACTCCGTGCGAGGCGAGGTCGCCGAGCACGCCGCTGCCGCCGCGCTCGCGCTCGTAGCGCCAGGTCAGGGCGCCATGGGGGTGGGCGGCGTAGTCGCTGAAGAGCCGGATGCGGACATGGGTGACCGTGCCGATCTCGCCGGAGGCGATGAGCTCGCGGGCGGTCTCGACGGCAGGTGCGTTGCGGTAGTTGAAGCCGACCGTGCCCTGGACGCCGGCCTTGGTCACCGCGTCCGACACCGCGCGGGCGTCCTCCAGCGTGAGACCCACCGGCTTCTCGATCCAGATGTGCTTGCCCGCCTCCGCCATCGCGACGCCGATCTCGCGGTGCAGGAAGTTCGGCGCGGTGATGCTCACCGCGTGCACCCGCGGATCCGCGGCCACCTCGCGCCAGTCCCGGGCGGTACGCGCGAACCCGAACTGCGCGGCGGCCTCCTCGGCCCGGCCCGGCACCTCCTCGGCGACCGTCACCAGCTCCGGGCGCACGGCCAGCTGCGGGAAATGGTGCAGCACCCGGGCGTACGCCTGGGTGTGCACGCGCCCCATCCAGCCGAAACCGACGACCGCGACGCCGAGGGGACGGCGTGCGGCTCCACTGCCCTCGTTCTCCATGAGCCACCTTCTTTGGACCGGTCCAAAATCGCTCAGCCCACCCTGTGTGGACGGAAGAGGCAGTGTCAACACCTTTGACAGCGTCAAATTCACTCTGCGAAAGTGCGAGTCTCTGTCGAGACGCGATGTGGAACGGTCCAAGAGATGTCCGAGGCGCAGTCCGAAGGCCGGCCGACGATCCGTACGGTCGCCGAGCGCGCCGGCGTGTCCAAGTCTCTGGTCTCCCTGGTGCTGCGCGGCTCCGAGCAGGTGCGGCCCGAGAAGCGGGAGGCCGTGCTGCGGGCCATGGCGGAGCTCGGCTACCGGCCGAACGCCGCGGCTCGCAGCCTCAGCGAGCAGCGCACCCGCACGGTCGGTGTCCTCCTCAACGACCTGCGCAACCCCTGGTTCGTCGACCTGCTGGACGGCCTGAACTCACTGCTGCACGACAACGGCCTGCACATGATCCTGGCCGACGGGCGCCTCAACCGCCGTATCGGCCAGGACCTCACCCGCCCGTTCCTGGACCTCCAGGTCGACGGACTGATAGCCGTCGGCACCCTGCCCGACCCGGCCGCGCTCGGCACGGCTGCCGCGCGGATCCCGGTGGTCGTCGCGGGCACCCGCGAACCCGTGCTCCCCGGCGTCGACGTGGTCGCGAACGACGACGAGCACGGGGCGCGGCTGGCCACCGAGCACCTCATCGGACTCGGCCACCGCGCCATCGCGCACATCGCGGGCTACGGCGCCGTCGGCGACCTGCGCCGACGCAGCTTCGAGGCCACGATGCACGCACACGGGCTGGCCGACGACGCGCTCGTGGAGCCCAGCGACATGACCGAGGAGGGCGGCTACCGCGCCACCGTGCGGCTGCTCAGCGGCCCCCGGCGCCCCACCGCGGTCTTCGCCGTCAACGACATCGCCTCCGTCGGCGCGCTCTCGGCCGCCGACGAACTCGGCCTGCGGGTACCGCGCGACCTGTCCGTGGTCGGATACGACAACACCAGCATCTCCCGGCTGCGGCACCTGTGGCTCACCACCGTCGACACCGCCAGCCACGACGTCGGCAGACGCGCCGCCCGCTGCCTCCTGGACCGCTTCACCGACCCCGGCCGCCCCGCCGGGGTACACCTGTCGACGCCGACCCTGGAGATCCGCCGCACCACGGCGGCGCCGAGTTGAGCTGCTGACGGGCATCGGGGCCGCGATCGACGCGCTGGGGGGCGGCTTCACGATGCGCTACGCCGCGTTGGCGGTCACCGCGGCGCGAACCGGTGCTGTCTGACCTGGTCGGCATGGTCTGTCCGCGGCCGAAGGGCGGCGGGTTGCGGTCGCGTACGGCGCCGCTGCGGACCGTGACTCCCCGCGGACAATGTGCCACGGTGAGCGGAGCGGCTGTTCCCGTGGCACGGTGCGCCTGACCGCCCCATCGCCGGGTCCGGCCGGGAAGATGAAATACTGATGTCACAGGACAAGGTCTGGGGGTGGAAGCGTGGAGAGCCCACGCCACAGGGATCAGCCCTGCGGTCAGGCGCAGCACACCGCGGCTGACCTCGAGGTTTCTCCCCTGTCCGACCGGCCGGGTGTGCGGGCCGCCGGGGAAGTCACCCTGACCACGCTCACGGAGTGGGAGCGGGCCCTGGACCAACTGGTCCGGCGGCGTGAGGACGCGCTCTACGTAGAGCTCTCAGCGGTCACCTTCATCGATGTGGCTGGTGCGTCGGCCCTGGCGCTGGCAGCCCAGCGGCTCCCCGCCGGCCAGCACATCCATCTGGACCGGCCACCCTTCGGACTGCGGCGCATGTTCGAAATGTTCTGGCCTGACCTGCTGACGATTGAGATGGTGGCGTGATGAGTACGGCCGCCCCTGCCGACCCGTTTGTGCACCCGGCCCTGTTCTACCGAGGCGATCGGCAGTACGTGGCGGGAACGGTTCCGTTCGTCCTGGACGGTCTGTCCGCCGGTGAGCCGGTGGCAGTGGCCGTTCCGGGCCCCCAGCTCAAGCTGATGAAGACGGAACTGGGCGCGGACGCCGATCAGGTGCACTTCCTCGACATGACCCAGGCCGGCCGGAACCCGGGCCGGATCATCCCCGGAGTCCTGCGGGCCTTCGCCGATGCCCGGTCCACGGCACGGGTACGGATCATCGGTGAGCCCATCTGGCCGGGCCGCACCTCCGCGGAATACCCGGCCTGCGTCCAGCACGAGGCGTTGATCAACGCTGCCTTCCGCGGCCGGGAGGTGACCATCCTCTGTCCCTACGACGCGGATGGGCTGGACGAGAAGGTGCTCGCCGACGCCTACGCCACGCATCCCCTGGTGATCGACGAAGGCCGTGAGCTGGCCAGCGCCGCATACAGCCCCGACACCGTCGTCGCCCGCTACAACGAGCCACTGGCGCCCCCGCCCGCGGCCGTGGCAGCCGCCTTCACCGTCGAAGAGCTTTCCGCCGTTCGGCATTTCATGGTCCGGCAGGCCGAAGACCTGGGCCTGTCCGGCGTCAGGCTGCAGGACCTGGCCTTGCTGGTCGCCGAGTTGACGACCAACAGCGCGGTGCATGGCGGCGGTTCAGGAACGGCACGGATATGGACCGAGGGGGACCAGGTGGTGTGCGAGGTCCAGGACGGTGGACGACTCGTGGATCCGCTGGCCGGCCGGCGCCCCGCGGAGCGTGGTCAGATCGGTGGACGTGGACTGCTGCTGGTTCACCAGCTGTCCGACCTCGTACGTATGCACACGAGCGAGAGCGGCACCACTGTCCGCTGTTATCTGAGCCGCTAGCTCAGGCGGGCACCGCGCGGACCTCGGGGAAGCCGGGGCCGCGCGCGGGGGGTCGGCTTCCGGGTGGCCGTCGGTCATCTCGGCGACGGCCCGGCCGATCGGCAGGGCATGACGGTCGTCCCGTCCGTCACCGGAGCGGCACCGCGAGGTACTTGTACTCCAGGAACTCCTCGATGCCGACCCGGCCGCCCTCCCGGCCGAGCCCGGACTGCTTGACGCCGCCGAACGGCGCGGCGGGGTTGGACACCAGCCCCGTGTTCACACCGACCATGCCCACCTCCAGGCGCTCGCTGACCCGCAGGGCGCGGTCCAGGCCTTGCGTGAAGACGTAGCCGACCAGGCCCCATGGGGTGTCGTTGGCCCGGCGCACGACCTCGTCCTCGTCGTCGAAGACGAGAATCGCCGCCACCGGCCCGAAGATCTCCGTCTCCATCAGCCGGCTGCCGGGGTCGACGTCCGCCAGGACGGTCGGCGGGTAGAAGCGGCCGGGGCCGTCCGGCGCCACGCCGCCGACCAGTACCCGGGCGCCCCGCTCCACCGCGTCGGCGACCAGCTCCTCGACCTTGGCTCGACCGGCCTCGTCGATCAGCGGCCCCACGTCCACGCCGTCCCGGGTGCCGGGACCGACGACCAGCGCCCCCATCCGCTCCGCGAGCCGCCTCCCGAACTCGTCCGCCACCGAGCGGTGGACGAAGAAGCGATTGGCGGCGGTGCAGGCCTCGCCCATGTTGCGCATCTTGGCGGTCATCGCCCCGTCGACAGCCGCGCTCAGGTCCGCGTCGTCGAGGACGATGAACGGGGCGTTGCCGCCCAGTTCCATCGACGTGCGTACGACCGCGTCGGCGCACTGCGCGAGCAGCAGCCGCCCGACCCGGGTGGACCCGGTGAAGGACAGCTTGCGGATGCGTCCGCCGGTCAGCAACGGTTCCACGACCTCCCCGGCCCGGGAGGTGGTGACGACGTTGAGTACGCCGTCCGGCAGGCCCGCCTCCTTCAGGATCCCGGCCAGCGCGAGGCTGGACAGCGGAGTCTGCGGGGCCGGCTTGAGCACCATCGTGCAGCCCGCCGCGATCGCCGGGCCGATCTTGCGGGTGCCCATCGCCAACGGGAAGTTCCACGGCGTGACCAGCAGACACGGCCCGACGGGACGGCGCATCAGCAGCATGCGGTTGCGGCCGTCCGGCAGGACGCCGTAGCCGCCGTCGATCCGTACCGCCTCCTCCGAGAACCAGCGGAAGAACTCGGCCGCGTAGGCCACTTCACCCCGGGCCTCGGCCAGCGGCTTGCCCATCTCGCTGGTCATCAGCAGGGCGAGTTCGCCGGTGCGGGAGACGATGATCTCGTACGCGCGGCGCAGGATCTCGCTGCGTTCGCGGGGCGCCGTACGGGCCCAGCCGTCCTGTGCCTCGACGGCGGCGTCCGCCGCGAGCCGGGCGTCCTTGGGTCCGGCGTCGGCGACGTGGCAGAGGATCTCGCCGGTCGCGGGGTCGTCCACCGGCATGGTGGCGCCGTCGGCCGCGTCCGCCCAGGTACCGCCGATGAACAACTGCTTGGGCACGTCGTTGAGGATGCTCACGGTGTTTCTCCTTACTGGTCGGCGGCCGGGGCGAGCAGTTCTGCGAGAGAGACGGCGCGGACACCCTGGCCGCCGGTGAGACGGTCGGTCCGGGGGTCGGCCCGGGGGTCGGTCCGGGTGGCGCAGCCGAAGCCGTCCGCCACGACCACGGTGTTCCCGTCAGCACCCGACGGCGTCGCCCGCCCCGCTGGTGGCGCCGCCCCGCGCGGTGACGGGGATGCCCGACGCGCGACAGGCCCGCGGCGGAGCGGAGATGTCCTCCGCGGGGCGCGGGCAGGCCACCGCACGAGACGCGAGGCGGTAGGTGGCGGCGTCACAGGCGTAGGGGCCGGTCCGGCCCGCACCGGTCCCGGTCCGGCCCGCACCGGTCCCGGTCCGGCCCGCACCGGTCCCGATCCGCGTTCCCGGCGCCGTCCGGCCGATGCCGGCGCGCGGGCGTGTCAGGCCGTGGTCACCCGTCATCGGGCCGGCACGCCTACTTCCACGGCGGCGGACCACGCCCGCAGTCCTTCGTCGACCTCCGCCTCGTCGATCACCAGCGCGGGAATCATCCGCACCACCTGGTTCCACGCGCCGCACAGCAGCAGGAGCAGCCCCTCGTCCACGGCGGCCCGCTGAACCCGGGCGGCGGTCTCGGGGTCGGGGCCGCCGTCCTCGGTGACGAACTCGCTGGCCAGCATCAGCCCGAGGCCCCGTACGTCCCCGATGGCCGGTGTCGTCGCGGCCACCGCCGCCAGCCCGGCGCGCAGCCGTGCGCCCATCGCCTCGGCGTTGTCCACCAGCTTCTCGTCGCGTACGACGTCGAGGGTGGCGCACGCCGCGGCGCAGGCCACCGCGTTGGCGCCGTACGTACCGCCCTGCGAGCCCGGCCATGCCTTGCCCATCAACTCGGCGGAGGCGGCGATCCCGGACAGGGGGAAGCCGCTGGCCAGTCCCTTGGCGGTGATGAGGATGTCCGGCGTGACGCCGAAGTGGTCGTGTCCCCAGAACCGCCCGGTACGGCCCACGCCGGTCTGCACCTCGTCGAGGATCAGCACAAAGCCGTGACGGTCGGCCCGTTCGCGCAGCCCTTCGAGGAAGGCGCGGGTGGCGGGCACGTATCCGCCCTCGCCGAGCACCGGCTCGACGATGATCGCGGCCGTGTCGTCGGGGGAGGAGATCGTCCGGAGTGTGTAGTCGAGTTCCTGGAGGGCGAAGCGGGTCGCGGTCTCCTCGTCCCAGCCGTAGCGGAAGGCCGTCGGGAACGGGGTGACGACCACTCCGCTCATCAGCGGGGAGAAGCCCGAGCGGAAGCGGGTACCGGAGGTGGTCATGGCGGCGGCGGCCACGGTACGGCCGTGGAAGCCGCCGTGACAGACCAGAACGTTGGGACGGCCGGTGGCCTGACGGGCCAGCCGGAGGGCGGCCTCGACGGCCTCGCTGCCGGAGTTGGTGAAGAACAGGCTGTCCAGGCCGGCCGGAAGCACCTCGCCGAGCCGGTCGACCAGGCGCCGCAGCGGAGGGTGCAGCACCGTCGTGTACTGGCCGTGGACGAGCGTGCCCGCCTGCTCCTGGGCGGCGGCGACCACCCTGGGGTGACAGTGCCCGGTGCTGGTGACGCCGATGCCCGCGGTGAAGTCGAGATAGCGGCGGCCGTCCTCGCCGTACAGATGGACGCCCTCGCCCCGGACCGCGACGACGGGTGTGGCCTGGCGGAGGTGCGGTGACAGTGCGCTCATGGTCGTCTCCCAGCCCCGGGTGCGTGCGTCGTGTTTCGCTTCCGCGTCCCGAGCATCTCCGGCGTGCGGGACCACGGCCACGCGCGAACTGTCCGCCCCACGCCCAAGGTTTGGACGTTGTGTCAACCGCTGGTACGCGCGGTCGGCCCCTCCCGGCCCGGGCAGCCCCGACGGGGACGCTCTTGTACAGGTCAGGGACGCTTGTCACAGTGACCAGGCATGTGACCAGGCATGTGACCAGGCATGTGACCAGGCATGTGAGGAGGCACCGTGAGCGAACCCCACCCCGCGGCCCCGCCGCCACCCGCCGACGAACGGGCCGCCGGCCGCCCGCTCACCGTGGCCGGCGCGCTCGCGCTGCCGGTCCTGGCCGCGGGACAGCCCACGGTCGTCACCGGGGAATCCCAACTCGGCCGGCCGGTCCGCTGGGTGCACGTCACCGAGCTCACGGACCCCGCCTCCTTCCTCAAGGGCGGCGAGCTCGTCCTCACCACAGGAATGCCCCTGCCGGAGGAACCGGCCCGGATACGCCGGTACGTCGACGAGCTCGCCGACATCGGGGCCGCCGCCCTGGTCATCGAACTCGTGCGGCGCTACCACCGCCCGCCCGAGGCCCTCGTCGCCGCCTGCCGGACCCGGGACCTGCCGCTCATCACCCTCTCCCAGGACGTCAACTTCCTGGAAGTCACCCAGGTCGTCCATACGCTCGTCCTCGGCGACCAGACCGACGCGATGCGCAGAACCCAGCGGATCCACGAGGCGTTCACCGCCCTGACCCTGCGCGGGGCGGACCCCGAGGACGTGGTGCGCGCGGCGGCGGAGATGAGCGGCCACACCGTCGTACTGGAGAACCTCGTGCACCAGGCGCTGATCTGCGAGCCCGCCGGCGCCACCGTCGAGGACGCGCTCACCGGATGGGAACGGCGCTCCCGGGCGGCCCCGCCCGGCGACCAGGCCGATGTGCGGGGACCCGAGAACTGGTTGGTGGCGCCCGTGGAGTTCAAGGGCGAACGATGGGGGCGGGTCGTCATGCTCCCCACCCGTCGTGGGCGTCCCTTCGGCCCGGAGCAGGTGACCGTCCTGGAACGGACAGCGATGACACTCACGATCGCCCGCCTCGTCCACACCACGACGTGGGAGCGCAGGGCGCACCGCAACACGCTGCGGGACATCGCCGAGCAACGCCACCGCTCGCCCCACGAACTCCGGTCCCGCGCCGCCGCCCTGGGTCTGCCGACCGAAGACTGCCGCTTCCTCGCCGTGCTGGTGGACATCGGTCCCGACGAGGACAGCGCCGAGTTGGAAGCGCGACTGGCCGAGGAACTGACGGCGGCGGGGATTCCCGCACTCACCGGCACATTGCCCCTCGGACGCGTCGGCAGCCTGCTCGCCCTGCGTCCCTCCCGGACGCCCTGGCGGCAGACGGTCGAACGACTGGCCCGCACCACCCTGCGCCTGCACCCGCACGCGATCGTCAGCGTGGGCTGCGAAGTCACGGACCTCCGCCACGCCGCCCGCTCCTTTCGTGAGGCGGCCCGCGTGGCGGAGGCGGCGCCGCCCGATTCCCCGAGGCTGCCCGGCTCCCCGGAGAGGTCCTTCCACGAACTGTCCGACGTCGGTCTGCGGCAACTCCTGTACGCACTGCGCGAGGACACCCGGATCCAGGACTACGCCGAGCGCAGGCTCGGCCGCCTCGCCGACCACGACACCCGGCACCACACCGACCTGCTGACGACTCTGCGGCACTACCTGGAGGCCGCCGGCAACAAGACGACCGCGGCACGCCGTGACGACCTGTCACGCCAGACGCTCTACCAGCGGCTGCAGACAATCGAGAGACTGCTCGGCTGCGACCTCGAATCCGGCGACCGACGCACCGAACTGCACGTGGCTCTCATGGTGTTCGACATCCTCCGGCCGCGCTGACGTGACGCGTGCCGCCCGGGGAAGCAGCGACGCCGGACCGGAGCGCGGCCGGCGCCGTGGACAGAGCACTTAGGTCTTGCGGTCATGGAACTGATGGTGCTGGTTGCCGTGGTGGTCACCGGTCTGCAGATCCAGCGAACGGCCCCACCGGGTCGGCTGCGCGGGGGAGGACGCCCAGGAACCGGCGGCCACATCGTCGGAGTCGAGCACCTCGTCGCCGTAGAGATCCTTCAGCCAGTTGGTCTGGTAAATGGTGTCGAGGTAGCGCTCGCCGAGGTCCGGGCCGACGGCCACCGCGGTGAGTTCACGCGCGTCGTGCCCGGCCAGCCAGTCCGTCGCGCCGCTGACCACCGTGCCGGTGGAGCCGCCGAACAGGAATCCGCGCCTGGCCAGACGATGGCAGGTACGTATGGTGTCCGCCTCCTCGACACGTATCACCTCATCCACATAGGACTCGTCGAGCAGCGGCGGGCGCATGCTCATCCCCAGGCCGGGAATCATCCGGCGGCCCGGCGGACCGCCGAAGGACACCGAGCCGACGCTGTCCACCGCGACGATCCGCACCGGCCGGTGCCACTCCCGGAAGTAGCGCGCGCAGCCCATCAGGGTCCCGGTGGTGCCGGCCCCGACGAACAGCACGTCCAGCCGCGGGAACTGACGGGCGATCTCCGGCGCCGTCTTGCGGTAATGCGCCTTCCAGTTGCTCGGATTGGTGTACTGGCTGAGCCACACGTACCGGTCGTCGGAGGCGCACAGCGCGCGGACGTACGCGATCCGAGCGCCGAGGAAGCCGCCGTTGGCCTCCTGCCCGGCGATCATGTGCACCTCGCTGCCCAAGGCCTCCATCATCATCCTGGTCGACAGGTTGCCGCGGGAGTCCGTCACACACAGGAACCGGTAGCCCTTGCTCGCCGCGATCATGCTCAGCGCCACGCCGAGGTTCCCGGACGAGGACTCGACCAGGATCGATTCCGGCGTCAGGACTCCATCGCGCTCAGCGGCCTCCACCATCTCGGTCGCGGCCTTCAACTTGATCGAGCCGGCGAAGTTGAAGCCCTCACACTTCAGGAAGAGCGAGTGCCCGAAGATCGACCGGAGGTCGACATAGAGCTCCTCTTCGTTGAAGGCGTAGGGAACGGAAATGACGGGCACGATGGTCTCCTCAATCTGGAGCAGGGCTTTCGGAACGTCCGTCCGGGCGTGGGCGGGAGCCTGTGTCCCACCGGGCCGGACGGGGGCCCTGCGTCAGCGGCCGCTGTCTCGTGCGCCTTGACCTGCGGCGACTAGACCGGTGATCTCTGGGGGTTGGCCCTGGACAAGCCTCCTGGGCGTCGGCCGGCTCATCCGTACCGGCTCAGTTCGTGGAAGAAGTCGTCGACCACGTGCAACTCCCCGCGGCGGACCACGTCGTCGTAGACGTACTTGCCCACCGCGAGGTCGAGCACCCCGAGGCCGAAGGGCGAGAACACCACCGGCCGGTCCGCCGGCACCGTCACCCGCCCGGCCAGCACGTCGTCCAATGTGCCGTGCAGGAAGTCCCGGCTGCCCGTGAGCCGCTCGGCCAGATGCGGCGAGGTGTCGGCCTTCAGGCAGTGCTCGATGTCATCGACGATGTTGGTCGAGGCGAGCAGGATCTCCGGCGCGAGGTCACGCAGTGACACGTGCAGCACCAGCGGATTGTGTGCGAACCAGGACAAATCGCCGACATGTGGCTGCCCGGCGACGGTGGCGAAGACCACCAGGTCGCTGCCCCGGATCAACTCCTCGGCGCTGTCGTGCACGGTGATCCGGCCAGGGGTGCCCGACTGCTCCAGGTAGCTCTGGAAGCCTGCCGTGCTGTCGGCGGACAGGTCGTGCACGCCGATCTCGTCGAACGACCAGCCGGTGCCGACGAGGAAGGTGTGGATGTAGCGGGCGATCAGACCCACTCCGAAGAACCCGACCCGCGTCGGTCGCGGCCGGCCGCGGCTGAGCCGGTCGGCCGCCGACGCCGCCGACGCGGCCGTCCTGGTGGCGCTGATGATCGAGCTTTCCAGACAGGCGAACGGGTAGCCGGTGTCATGGTCGTTGAGGATCAGCACGGCCGAGGCCCTCGGGATGCCGGCCGTCACGTTCTCCGGAAAGCTGGAGACCCACTTCAGGCCGTCCACCCGCACCTCGCCGCCGACCGAGGCGGGCAGCGCGATGATCCGGGAGGACGGGCGGTCGGGGAAACGCAGGAAGTACGACGGCGGGTTCACCGAATCACCGGCGCCGTGCACCCGGTAGGTGGCCTCGACCAGCTCCACGATGTGTTTCTCACGTCCGTGCAGTGCGTGCCGGACCTGGGCGCCGGAGATCACCGCGAACGGTGGCACCGTCATCGGCGCGGACGTCGCGGACTCCGTCGTGGTGGAACCGATGGTGGTCATACGGCGGTCACCTCGACGGTCGGCGAGCAGTCGGCCAGACGCACCGGGTCGGCCATGGCGACGAGCACCTCGCGCGGTCCCTCGTAGGGCTCCCTGCTGTGCGCGGTGCGGATGTTGTCGACGAGCATCAGGTCGCCGTCCTGCCACGGCTCACGTGCGGTGTTGGCCTCGTAGACGCCGTTGAGCAACTGCACGACGTCCTCGCCGATCGGGTCGCCGTTGCCGAAGCGGGTGTTGAACGGCAGCCCGTCGGCGCCGTAGACGTCCACCAGGTACTCGCGCACCTCGGGGGCCATCGTCCACTCGTTGAGGAACGCGATCTGGTTGAACCAGCAGCGCCGGCCGGTGACCGGGTGACGCACCACGGCGCTGCGGCGCTGTCTGGTGCGCAGTCCGCCGTCGGGCTGCCACTCGAACATGATCCCGTTGGCGCGGCAGTAGCTCTCGACGGCGCCACGGTCCTCGGTGCCGAACGCCTCGGCGACGGACGCCCCGATCTCGTCGTTGTAGCTGCGGGTGAGCAGCCAGCCCTCTCGCTCGAACCGCTCGGTCAACTCGGCGGGCAGCGCGTCGAGCACGGTCGGTGAGTCGGCCACCGCGGTCGCCCCGCCGTCGCTGGGCGCGCCGAGGCAGGCGAACATCATCAGGCCCGGGAACTCAAGCGTGTAGCTCAGTTCGTGGTGCATGCACATGGGCTGGTTCGTCGGCCACTTCGTTGAGGAGTACACGCCGTCGGAGTAGGTCTCCCGGGGCGCGAAGACCTCCTTCTCGGTCATCAGGCCGGTGGCCAGCTTCGAGAAGACGGCGCCGGTCCCGGCCGCGTCGCGCAGCCCGAGGCCGCGGACCAGGACGCAGCCGTGCTCGGCGACGACAGCGCGCAGCGCGTCCCGGTGCTCGGCCGCCCAGTGCAGCGCGTCGGCGGCGGCCTCGGCCCGCAGGAGCGGAGGTCTGCCCGGTTTCAGTTCCACGTCGACCGATGACGCTGCGGATATGGACGACATCTCGTTTTCCTTTCCGTTGCCACTCGGGTGCCACTCAGGTGCCGCTCAGGAAGAGGCGGACAGTTCGGCGGAGCGCGGCACGGCCTGTGCCGCCTCGGTCGGACGGGTGCGCAGGACGTTGTGGCCGCCGTCGGCGGCGACATCCCCTCCCCTCACGGTCGCCACGGTGCTGTGGACCGCCGGTCAGCGCGGCGTCGCAGGCGCCGTGGTTTTCTCGGCGGATCGGCGGGCCGGCCCTGTCGCTCGGCCGGCGGGGCATGCTGGTCGAGAGGGTTCAGCGCGGCCTTCCGTCCCAGTGCGACGGGCCGATAGGGGGCGTCTCGCCACTCCGTGGCGGGGTTTCCGCCCCATCGAGCGTGCCTCGGGACTTCCTCGCCTTTCATGAGAAAGGAGTCGGGGGCGAGCACCGAGCCGTCGCCCATCGTCACGCCGTAGTGGACGATCGCGCCGACGCCGAGGGTGCAGCCGTCGCCGATCGTGCTGCGGTCGGACTTGAAGGTGCCGTCCTCCTGCGAGTGGCACTGGATCTTGCTTCCGACATTGAGTGTGCTGTCGCTCCCGATGGTGGCGAGCGTCCGCTCCGTCACGAGGCAGCCGTCGTTGAAGACCCTGCTGCCGACCTGAACACCCAGCAGCCGCCAGACCACGTTCATGAAGGGAGTGCCGTTGAAGACATGGAAGTACTCGATGGGCATTTTCCACAGGCGCTCGTGCAGCCAGAAGTTCGGGTCGTAGATGGAGCACAACTGCGGTTGCAGCGGGCGGAACACCGCGATTCCACGCTCCACCAGTACGAGGTAGACGGCGCTGACCACGAGGGCGAGTGCCAGGGACGCGGTGATCACCACCCAGCCGAACACACCGTGCATGTCAACTGCCGCGAGGCCGAGCACGGTGAGCACGAAGAAGTGCAGCCAGCGCACCAACAGGAACAGGCCCATCGAGCGGAGGTTGTACCGATTCTTCGCGGCGAGGTGGCGACGCAGTTGGTCCCCGGACCGGAGCTGGTCGAACCGGCTGTCGCGTTCCACCGACCGGGGAATCTCGAAGCACGGCGAGCCGAGCAGGCCTACTCCCTCGCGGACCTCGCCGTCGAGCGGGACCATCACCTTCGTCGCGAGAAGGCAGTTGTCACCCGTCTTGGCCCCCGAGGGATAGGCGATGTTGTTTCCAAGGAAGTTGTGTGGACCGATCGACGCCTGGGATACACGGAAGGACGTGCTCGAGAAGTCGGCATTGATGACGGAGAGTCCGTCGGCGATCATCGTTCCGCTGCCGACAGAAGTCAGGTACGGCGTCTCGTGCTGCACTTCGGTACCGAAGTTCGACCCGGTCTGCTCGACATGGGACAAGTCGTATCCGAGGCCACGCAAATAGTGGACGATGTAAGAGCTGTCACCGAGAAGCCATTTGAAGAACTTCAGGTTGGTCATGCGCGCGATCGCCCTGTGCGCCGAGTAATGGAGGCCGTACAGCGGATAGACCTTGTCCGGCTTGACCATCAGACTCAGTAGGCGCGGAACGGTGAACAACAGGGCGAGGCCCAGGACGATGAAGCCGAAGAACAGCACGAGGGACAGGACCAGCGCGTCGATGTAGAGCGTCGGCGACGTGAATCCCACCATGTCCGGGCCCAGCAGGTTCCTCAGTTCCGGAACCTCGGTGATCAGCATGTACGCGCCCCCGACGGTCAGCGGCACGTACAGGAAGAACACTTGGAGCACGCTGATGAGGCCGTACCCGGCCCGGCGCAGAGTGCCGCACGCCGCGGGCGCGATGCTCAGGTAGTCGAACTCCGTGCGCTGTGCCGGGGATCCGTGCCACCGCTGGTCTTCCGGTACCACCTGGCCGCTTTGCAGCGCGGAGGTGTGGCCGAGCTGTGCCCTGTCGCCCATCGACGTGTCGATGTCGAGCACGGTCTTCTCGCCGACGAACACGTCCCGGCCGAGGGTGACGTGGCCGGTCTGGATACGCCCGGCGTGCGCCCGGTAGCAGAGGAAGAACGCGTCCTTGCGAATCACCGTACCGGCGCCGATCGTCAGCAGGTCGGTGCAGACCGGAATGGTGCGGGAGAAGATCGTGACGCCCTTACCGATCCGCGCGCCGAGGGCGCGCAGATACAGCACATACAGCGGATTGCCGACGAAGAAGATCATCGGGTTGGCGTGGACCAGTGTCTTGACGGTCCAGAAGCGCAGATAGGTCAGACCCCAGATGGGGAACTCGCGGGATTTCCAGCGGCCGATGAGGATCCATTTCGCCGCGATCGGGAATATGCACAGGCCGACGAGGCCGGCGCCGCCGAAGAGGACCGCCCGCAGGTAGACGTTGCGCAGACCTGAGCCGGCGGAGACCCACTCGTAGCCCCGGCCGGTGACAAGTCCGGCGAGGCAGCAATATCCGACGAAAATAATGAACTGCAGCGTTCCGCAGAGGAGGTACTGCCGCGTGCTCGCCGGTGTCACCACCTCGGTCGGCGCCGGGACCGACGACTCGACAGGGGTGGGCGCGGCGTCCGCGAGACCCGTCGCCAGACTTCGGATCGTCGGGTGCCGGTAGATGTCCTTCATCGACGCCGAGGGGAGGTCCGCCCGCTTCCTGACCCGTGCGCAGAAGTGGGCCATCACCAACGAGTTGGCGCCGAGGTCATCGAAGAAGTGGCTGTCGACCGACACCTGTTCGACGGACATGACGTCAGCCAGCACCTCGGCGAGGTCTCTTTCGATGCCGGCCTTCGGGCCGGAGTCCCTGCTTTTGTCTCTCGCAGATTCATCCGGCCCGGACGCCAGGACTTCGATGGATTTCTCCTCCATACAAGCTCCTTGAGCAACTTTCGAGCGCCACCGGCCGTGAGCGTCGGCGCCCTGCACTCGCGCTTTTCGATGGCCGGAGCGAGCAATCCGGTTGCCCTGAGGTCGTGATCTCTTGTCCGGTTCAAAACGGTGGCCTCAGTCTCTGCTGTCCACCGTCGGGCTGCCACTCGAACTCGATCGCGTCGGCGGGGCAGTAGCGCTCGACGGCGCCCGGGCGTCCTTGCCGCCGGACGCCTGCCATCGGGAGCGCGGAGTGCTCGCCGCCCGGTTCATTCCTCCTCCTCGATCCCGGCCGACGGGACGGCGACGAGCGGCACACGGGTCACGCCCTACTGCATACGAGTGACGTGTTCCTGACCTGGGAGGGAGCCGGGCCGGGGGCACGCAAGGGTCACCCGTCCTGTAGCCGTCGGAGCGCGGCGATCGGCCCAGGGCCGCGAGGACTGCCGTACGCCTCCGGGGGCAGGGCAGGGCAGGGCAGGGCAGGGCAGGGCAGGGCAGGGCAGGGCAGGGCGGCGCGGGGCGGTCCGACGGCGGCACACTCCGTTGTCGGACCGCCCCACTCGGTCACCTGGCCGGGGGCGGTCCATGCCGGCGCGGCCCGGTCGGTGAACACACGCCGGGAGCGGGCGTCCGGCCGCCGACCGGGTGGCCTCTCCCGGGCAATTAGTCCACACCAGTGACGCTCCACAAGACCGGCCGCGCCAGGCAGGAGAACGTACGAGGAGTGGCTTTGACGAACAACTCCCTTGTCCTGGCCACGATGGGCGGCTCCTGGGGAGCCGGCAGCGGTGACGGCGTTCCGCCCCGCGCGACCCATCGCACCCGACGAGACGTGAACTCGACCATCACTGGAGACCCTTTATGCAGAAACCTTTCCCCCGTGCACCGGCCGTGCGATGTCTGTACCGGACGGCGTGCGCGACCGCGGCGGCCGCGCTGGTGGTGCCGCTGCTGGTCACCGGGCCGTCGAGCGACGCCCAGGGTGAGGCGACGACGCGGTTGCAGCGCGCGTTCGCCGACGCGGCGGCCGAGTACCGGGTGCCGCAGAGCGTCCTGCTCGGCGTGTCGTACCTGCAGTCCCGGTGGGACACGCACGACGGTGCCCCGAGCGTCATCGGCGGCTATGGGCCGATGCACCTCACCGACACACGCACGGCCCTCGCCGAGGCCCCGCATCACGGCGTGACCCGCGACACGGCCCCGCCGCTCGCGGTGGCGGCGGGGCCGCAGCAGCCCGCCCCCCGGCTTCCCGGCCAGCTGACGACTCTGGAGCGGGTAGCCGGGCTGATAGGGGTCCCGGCGGCCCGGCTGCGTACGGACGCCGACGTGAACGTACGGGGCGGCGCCGCCCTCCTGGCGGCGACACAGCGCCGGCTCGGCAAGCCGCTGAGTGCCGATCCGGCCGACTGGTGGAGCGCGGTGGCGCGCTTCTCCGGCGCGGACGACAGCGCGACGGCGGCGACGTTTGCGAACGACGTCTTCGCGGTGATCCGCGCCGGCGCGCACCGCACCACGGACACCGGGCAGCGGGTCACGCTCGCGGCGAGCCCGGGTGTGCGGCCCGACTCCAGGCAGGTGCGGGCCATACGGCCACGTGCGACGGCCGACCCCGATGTCGAGTGCCCCGCGACGCTCGCCTGCGATTGGATTCCCGCCCCGCACACGGAGTTCGGCGACGACCAGTACGGCAATCACGACCTGGCCGACCGTCCCAAGGACCAGCGAGTCGAGTACATCGTCATTCATGACACCGAGGCCACCCGGACCTCCATGATCGACACGGTGCAGGACCCCAGCGAGGCGTCCTGGCATTACACCGTCCGTTCCAGCGACGGCCACATAACGCAGCATGTCAAGACCAAGGACGTGGCCTGGCACTCCGGGAGCCAGTTCGTGAACGCCCGCTCGATCGGCGTCGAGCACGAGGGGTTCCTCACGCAGCCGGACGCCTGGTACTCGGAGCAGATGTACCGGTCCTCGGCCCGCCTGGTGGCGTACCTGGCGAAGAAGTACGGCGTCCCGCTGGACCGGCAGCACATCTTCGGCCACGACAATGTGCCGGCCCCGACCGCCTCGTCGATCCCCGACATGCACGACGACCCCGGCCCCTTCTGGGACTGGCGGCACTACTTCGACCTCCTCGGCGCGCCCCTGCGCGCCACGGCCGGGGCGGACAGCGACCTCGTCACCGTGCTGCCGGACTTCCGCACGAATCAGCCGCTGTACACGGGCTGCAACGAGTCGGGCAAGCCCTGCGCACCACATGGCTCCAGCGCGGTCCGCGTCCACACCGAGCCGCACGAGGACGCCCCGCTGATCCAGGACCCGGGGCGGCGCCCGGACGGCGAGGACTCGACGGCCGACGTCAACGACCTGGGCTCGCGCATCTCCACCGGCCAGACGTACGCCGTCGCCGAACGCCGCGGTGACTGGACGGCGATCTGGTACCTGGGCCAGAAGGCCTGGTTCAAGAACCCGAAGAGGAATCCGACGGCCGTCGGAGCCTCAGGTCTGATGGTGACCCCGAAGGACGGCCTGAGGAGCGTGCCGGTCTACGGGCGCGCCCACCCGGAAGAGGAGGCGTACCCCTCGGAGGTGCCCGTGCAGCCCGACTCACCGCTTCCGTACGAACTCCTCGAGGGCCAGCGGTACGCGACGCAGGGCCGTACGAGCGGCTCGTACTTCCAGCCGTCGGCCACCGACGCCGCACTGAACCACGTGGTGAAGGGAGAAGACCTGTACTACGAGATCCAGTTCGGCCATCGGATCGGATTCGTCCGCGCGGCCGATGTGGATGTGGTGCACGCCGACAAGCGGTAGCGCCTCGTCAGGTTCCGGGGTGGGTCAGGGGAATTCGCTCACGGCGTGTTCCTCTGACTCCCACGGCGGGATCAACGCTGGTCCCGCGCAACGGTGTTGGTGACAGGCCGGCCATTTCAAGCCATGGACCACGGCGTCCCGGACGGGAGCGACTTCCCGGCACGTCGGCTGACTGCGTAGCCCCCGATACCGGCCAGGGCCAGCAGGGTCCCGAGGCTCCCGAGAGGCATCAGCACCGTCGGCACGGCGGAGCCCTCCGGCACTCGTCCCCGCACTCCGCACTCCGGACGCCGCGACGCTGCCTGACCGCTCGCTGAGGTGGAAACGCGAGTCGTCGGCGTCGCTCGCGTCAATCCGCTCGACGAAGAGCCGATCCTCCCGGGGGTACGTGGCTCTCATCGAGTCGCCCATGACGGTGGCCGTCCTGTAGTTCGCGAGGGTGTACACGATGGTTCCCGACAGGAGAGCCAACCCGAGTGGTGCCAACACCCGGGCCGCCTTGGTGAACCAGCAGATCGTTCCTCGCTGCCGCATGAGCATCCCTCCCGTTGCACCGCCCGACGGCTGTGCGGGCCGGCGGAGGCTATGCGGCCGCCGGGGCGGAAACGAGCCCAGCTCCGGCCCGCGCCGGCCACCCGCGGCCGGCGCCTCTCCTGGAAGGCCGCGGTGCAGAAGGCCGCGGTGATCTACCCACACTCCGACGAAGGGCGGGAGCAGGGAAGTTGCCGCCGGGCTGGACGCGAGACGGAGCCTGAGTCCGGGAAAGCCCTGCGCTGTCAGGCCGGACGGTCGAGCGCGCCGACGATGAGGACTTCGAGCTGCTGTGCCACCTGGTCCAGGGGGTCCGTGCTGCGCTTGGCGCGGCACATGGCGATGGCGCCCTCGACGGATGCCACGATGAGGGCCGCGAGCCCCGGAGCCTGGTCGGAGTCGGCGCCATGCGCCCGCAGTGCCTGGGCGAGCAGGTGCTCCCACTCCTCGAACGCCTCGGCGGCGGCGACGAGCGCCGGTGGGATCTCGTCGGCCGGCGGCTCCTCGACCGAGACGGCCAGCACGGGGCAGCCGGCACGGAAGTCGCTCTCGACGACGATGCCGCGCCACAGCGCCAGGAAGGCCCGCAGGCCGGCGACCGGGCCCGCGGCCAATTCCTTGCGCAGGATGCGGGCGACCGCTTCTCCCGCGTAGCGCACTGCCTCGGTGGCCAGCTGCTGCTTGCCCTCGGGGAAGAAGTGGTAGGTCGAGCCGAGCGGTGCCTTGGCGTGTTTGGCCAGCTCCCGGATGCTCGTGGCGTTCAGGCCACGCCGGCTGATCAGGTCGGCGGCACCGGCCACGATGCGCTCACGTGACGGCGCGTTGGATCGAGCCAAGACCGTACTCCTCTCTGGCTATAACGCTCGTCATAGTCTAGCGTGACCTCCGGTTATAACGACTGTTATAGATCCTGTGCGCAGAGCTGTGCCCAGAGCTGTGCGCACAGCTGTGCGCAGAACTGTGCACATCCGAAGGGAGACTTCGCCATGCCGATGATCCGGCTCACCGTCCCGCCCGGTTCCCTGACCGAGGAGGGCCGCAGGACCGTCCAGCGCGACCTGGCGGCCGTCCTGCTGCGCTGGGAGGGAGCGCCCGACACCGCGTTCTTCCGCGCCCAGGCGTGGAGCTACCTCGTCGAGCTGCCCGAAGGGGCACAGACGACCGCCGAGGACGACGCACCCCGCTTCCTCGTGGAGGTGACGGTTCCCCGGGGCGCGCTGTCCGAGCGGCGCAGGGCCGGGCTGGTCGAGGACGCCACCAGGACCGTCCTCGACGCCGCCGGGCTCACCCAGTCGGACGCCCCGCGCGTGTGGGCACTGGTGCACGAACAGCCCGACGGCACCTGGGGCGCGGGCGGCTCCGTCATCCGCTACGCCGACCTGGTGGCCTTGGCGAAGGGGCAGCGGGCCGATGCGTGAACTGACCTACACCGGCCGGAACACCGTCGAGTGGCGCGAGGCGCCCGACCCCAAGCTCCAGTCCGACCAGGAGGCGATCGTCGTGCCGGTGGCCGCCACGTCCTGCGACGTCGACTCCATGATCCTGGCCGGTCACGGCTTCATCGACCCGCCCTTCGCCCTCGGTCACGAATGCGTGGGCCGGGTCGTCGAGACCGGCGACGCCGTCACCACCGTCGCCCCCGGTGACCTGGTGGTCGTCCCCTGGTCCATCAACTGCGGCACGTGCGACAACTGCCGCGCCGGACTGACCGCGCACTGCACGGCCGTACCGCACATGGCCATGTACGGCGCGCCGATCGGCGGCAGTTGGGGCGGTCTCTTCTCCGACCTGGTCCGCGTGCCGTGGGCGGACGCCATGCTCGTACCCCTGCCCGCCGGCCTCGACCCGGTCGCCATGGCCTCGGCGAGCGACAACTGGTCCCTGTCGTGGCGCCTGGTGGCCCCCCACCTGAAGAACAAGCCCGGCGCCCGCGTCCTGGTCGTCGCCCGCGGCAGCATCGGCCTGTATGTCTGCGACATCGCCCGCGCGCTCGGCGCCTCCGACATCCTGTACGTCGACCCGGACCCCGAACACCGCGAGATCGCCCGCGGCTACGGCGCCGCCACCGCCGAGACGCTCGAGCCCTTCCCGCATGGCTTCGACATCGCCGTCGAGGCCACCGGACGCGTCGACCAACTCGCCCTGGCCGTCAAGTCCCTTGCCCCGGAAGGCATCTGCGAGTCCGCCGGCAACCACTTCCGGCCCGGCGAGCTGCCCCTGCTCGACATGTACCTCACCGGAGTCACCCTGCGCATCGCCCGCGACAACGTCCGCAACCACATCCCCGACGCCCTCGAACTCGCCGCCTCCGGCAAGGTCGCCCCCGAGCGCGTCGTCTCCCACGTCCTCGACTGGGAGCAACTCCCCGACGCGCTGCCCGAGAAGCACCTCAAGCCCGTCTTCGTCCGCGCCGACAGCTGACCGCGTCCCGACCCCGGCCCTTCACGCCCCGACCGAGAGACCCGCCTGAGCATCCTCCTTCTTCGCAGATGGGCGCCCAAGCCGTCGCGGCCGGGCTCGGCCCGCGCGCCGTTCTCCGGCTCAGCACCGCTCTCATCGCCCTGAGCCTGATCCCGGTGCGCCGCGTGCTGCGGCCCACCCTCCGCCACGACACCGGCGGCGGACCACTCCAGGCCTTCGCCGCGATGTCACGGCGGCCGCCCCCGGTCAGGCGCCCGCCGACCGGTCCGTCGAGCTCGACCTCGCCGGACTGCGCCATCTCGACCATGCCCGCACGAGCGCCTTGCAGAACTGGGCCGACCAGTACAACGCCCGCATCGTCCAGCCCGAGCGCTCCCGCACCCGGGCATGAGTGCCGGCCCGTGGGGCGGTTGTCCCGACCGCCCCACGGGCTCGCGATGACATACGAGGTGAACGGCCACTTGCGTTCACCCGTACCCCCAGCCGTACGCCTGTCCGCTGGTGGGGACAGGAAGAGCGCGGATACGCGGATACGGAGTAGCACGTGCTTCAGCAGCCACGGCAGTCACAGCAGCGATCGCGCGGCCGCGGCGGCCGCGTCACCCGCACGGCCCGCCTGGCGCGCGCTGCCGTACTGGCCGGGAGTCTGGCCCTCCTTCCCCTCAGCACGGCGTGCAGCGGAGGCGAGGACGATGCCGCCAAGAAGAGCAAGGCGTCGCCGACGACAGTGACCGACGCCCCAGCGGCGGGGGCGGTGGCACCGGCGAAGGTCGAGGTGATCGCCAACCTGACCGGCTGCAAGCCCAAGATCCGTATCGACGCGGACGAACTGCGCCAGGGCCTCTGTCACACGAAGGAGATCGACTACCTCATCACCACCTTCCCCGAGGAGAAGTACCAGCAGGCTTGGCTGGACTCCGCCGCCGTCTACGGGGGCAAGTACCTGGTCGGCCTGCGGTGGATCGTCAGCGCGAAGAAACCGGAGATGCTGGAGCAGTTCCGCACCAAGCTCGGCGGGACGATTCGACAACTGCGTGGCATAGGCCCGACCCCGGCCCCGAGCACGTCGTGACAGCCTCCCCGTTCCGGCCCCCGCACTGCGGCGAGTCCGTGGCGGAGGTGTGCCGCCGGACCGTCGCCCGACCTGAGGCTGCCCGCCGATGCCGGTCGGGTGTCGGCCGTGGCCGTGGCGCGCGCTGCGCTGCCGCATGCGCCGGGCGCGCCGCAGCAGTCGTTCCGGCGCGTCGACGTTCCGCTGCTGTCCGCCATTCAGCTCACCGGTCAGTCCGGCCGCTGGAACCCGCGGGCCGGTGCCGTCGGGAGCGGTGAGTCGCGCCGGCCGGGGGTCGGTTCGTAGGAGCTGATCGTGTACAGGGCTTCGTCGTCGATGGAGTTCTTGTCCCAGTCCAGGGAGATCCGCACGGGGTGGCCGTCGGCGGCGTAGTCCGCGTCCGCCGTGTCCGCGTCTTCGCTGCGGGCCTGCTTCAGCGTCTTCAACAGCTCGCCGATCGTGGGTACTTCGGCGCGCAGATCCTGTACCTGCCGCCGGCTGTCCTCGTCGAGCCCGACCACTTCCGCCACCTTGCCGTCGCGTACCTGCACCTGGAAGGTCCCCGCCAGGACCTGGGTGTTCGATGTCAGCGTGTAGGAGTACGAGACAGGTTCCTCCCAGGTGCTCTGTGGCTTGGTCTCGGCGGAACCTGCGGATGTCGAGGAGCCGCAGGCTGTGGTCGCGCACGACAGGGCGGCGAGCAGCACGGCGGCGGACAGGAAACGAGCACGGGCACGTCCGGCGGTCATGGTGACTCCCTCGGGGTCGGTTACCGCTGGGACGCCGGGCGGCTCAAGAACGTTCACGGAGGCCGCGGGCGGGCGCCCCGCTCACTGTCCGACCCGAGCAGGTTCGCCCGCCGGCACACACTTCGGCCGGGACGGCGGGCGGTGCTGTGCTCCAGGGGGGACCTACGGTATGGCCAGCTCGGCCCAGATCGTCTTCCCGGACGAGGTGTACCGCGTGCCCCAGCGCTGGGACACCTGGGCGACGAGGAACAGGCCGCGGCCTCCTTCGTCGTCCCGACGTGCTCGCCGTAGATGGGGTGCGGTGTGCGCGTTGTCGGAGACCTCGCACAGCAGGCAGCGATCCCTGATCAGCCTCAGCATGACGGGCCCGGTGGCGTACCGGATGCCGTTGGTGACCAGCTCGCTCACCACGAGAGAGGCGGTGAACGACAGTTCGGACAGGCCCCAGATCGCCAATTGGCGCTCAGTGAGTGTGCGGGCGTGAGCCACCATGGTCGGCTCAGGCGGCAGCTCCAGGTCCGCCACATGGTCGGCGCCGAGCCGCCGGGTGCGGACGAGCAGCAGCGTGGCATCGTCCGCCTGTGGTCCGGGCGGCATGTCCGACAGCGCCCGGTCGCACAGCTCCTCCAGCGGGCATCGTTGCCAGGTGAGCACCTGGGCCAGACGGTCGATACCGATGTCGATGTCGGTGCGCCGGTCCTCCACGACCCCGTCGGTGAAGAACGCCACCACGCTGCCGCTGGACAGGTTCAGCTCAACGTTCTCGTAGGGCAGGCCCCCCAGCCCCAGGGGCGGTCCCGGCGCCAGCGCGGACAAGGCCACCGAGCCGCTCGCATCGGCCACGATCGGCGGGGGATGGCCCGCGCTCGCCCAGACGCACCGGCTGCTGACCGGGTCGTAGATCGCGTACAGGCAGGTCACCCCGAGCGCCTCGTCGATCGGCCCGCCCTCCGCGTGGGAGTCCGAGTCCTGCGCGACCAGGTCGTCCAGCCGGGTGAGCAGCTCGGCCGGATCCAAGTCCAGCAGGGCCAGGGTCCGTACGGTGGCGCGCAGCCGGCCCATGGTCGCGGCCGCGTGCACACCGTGGCCCACCACGTCGCCGACGGTCAGGCCCACTCGGGCACCGGACAGCGGGATCACGTCGAACCAGTCGCCGCCCACGCCCACGCGGCTGTCGGCAGGCAGGTAGCGGTACGCCACGTCGACGGCGCTCTGCTCAGGCAGGTGCTGTGGCAGCAGGCTGCGCTGCAGTACCAGGGCCGCCGCATGCTGGCTGGTGTAACGGCGGGCGTTGTCGATGCCGACGGCGGCTCGCTCGGCCAGTTCCACGGCGAGCGTCTGCTCCTCGGGGCCGAAGGGATCGGGGTTGCTGCTGCGCCGGAAGGTGACAAGGCCGAGGATCGCATCGCGGGTGAGCAGCGGGACGAACAGGCAGGAGTGCGGGGCGGCCGATCCCTCCCCGCCCGGTGCCTCGGGCGGGGAGGCGTCGACGACGGGGCGGCTGGTGGCCAGGCTCAGTGCCTGCGGTGACGAGGGTGGGTAGGAGACGGGACTGGTCCGGAATCCTTCCGGGGTCCGGCCGTGCATCCGCAGCAGACTGTGCCCCGGCGCCGAGCCCGTCGGCGGCTGCCGTCCCTCGATGACCGCCGGCGGCAGGTCCACGAGCACCTCGTCGGCCAGCTGCGGTACCGCCACGTCGGCAATCTCCGCGGCCGTACGGCGCACGTCCAGCGAGGCACCGATGCGCTTTCCTGCCCGCACCAGCAGCGACAGGCGTTCCTGTGCGCGGTAGCGGTCGGTGATGTCCAGGGACTCCTCGAACAGCCCCAGCGGTTCGCCTCGGGCGTCCAGCATCCGGTGGTACGAGCAGGACCAGACGTGCTCGCGCCCCGGGTCGGCGGGGGCGCGCCCGCGGTAGTGCATGCCGATGATCGGTTCCCCCGTCGTCAGCACGTGCTCCATGATCTGGTCTTCGTCCGGGGGGTGGTGGCGGGAGATGAATTCGCCCTCAGGAAAGAGGTCCGCGGCCGGTCGGCCGGTGTACTGGGCGACTCCCCCGAGTTCCAAGTCGGTGGAGATGTTCCCCCAGACGACGCGCATGTCGCTGTCGAAGATCGTCAGGCCCACGGAAGACTCGGTCGCCAGTCCCTGCAGCATCGCCAACTGCGCTTCCCAGCTGCGTAGCGCCTCCACCTCGGCCGCGACCACGACGGTCGCAGCGACGCCCCGGTCCGAGAGGGGGCTGAACGTCACGGCCGCGCGCAGGGTACGTCCGTCCCGACAGCAGAGGTCCAAGACGGTGCTGCGGGGCTTGTGCGCCTTGCACAGGGCGGACAGCCGCTGGCCCGTGGGCTGGCCCGAGGGAGCGGCCAGCAGCCGGGTGGCCGACTTGCCGAGCACATCCTCGGGTGAATGTCCGAGGAGGCGCTGGGCCGAGAATCCCCACCCGGAAATGCGGCCTTCGTCGTCCAGCACCGCGGCCGCGGCCTTGGAGAGGTCCAGAGGACTATGGAAATCGACGTCGGCCGCATGCGGAAAACGATCCATGACACCGCTTCCCTTCGTGTTTTCTCAGCATCCCGTGCCGCACGACGGACGACAACCGCACGCGCGCTTGTCACCTGCTCACACAGGGCGACCACCGATGGTTTTCCGGACGCGACCCACCAGGCAGCATGCGACGGGGGGCGGCCTGGAAACGGCCCACACGCAACCCCACTCGTCATGGCGCCCGACCCAGCCGCTCGACGAGGTGCCGGCTCATCCCGGCGCCTCCGCCTGCCGCCTGCCGCCGGCCGCCGGCCGTGGTCCGGATGACGGCCGGCCTGCTGAACCGGCTGCCGTGCCTTCGTTCGGCACCGGGGCGAAGCGGCGGTGCCAGGGGGCCGCGGCGGCGGGCTCCGGCCTGGAGGCATGACCCGAGGGTGGCCAGCGGCACGCCGTTCGGACCTCGGTGTGAGCAGCAACAACAGCGGCTGGGCCGCCGGTGACCGCGCGACCGTACGACCAGGCCACCGAGCGCCTCTGCCGACCGGTCCGAACGGCGTACCCCCGTTTGACGTAGACGGGCCTCATCAAGCGGCACTGATCAGGGCTGCAAAAACTGCGCTGTCCACGGCTTGACCAGTGGTGATTGCCCCGCTGTCCACCCGAACGGGCGAGTGGTGAGTAGCACCACAAATACCTCTTCTGGGGGAGATTTTCGACGTGGCGTGCGTCACGATCCTTCTCAAGCCCTCACTGAGGATGGTGAGGCGGTCCGGGTGGACGCCGAATCCTGCCGACGCCCGGATGTCTGACCACACACGGAGATCGGCAGGAGCGGGGGACCCAAGATAAGTGCCGGTCCGCGAACTGACTCTGATGTGACGTCAGTGAATCAGGAGCCGGCTCGGGGTGAAGCCACATGAGTGGGTGTGGCCGGACTTCTTCGCCGTCCGAACCCGACAGCTCACCTCGCAGGCGGCTGACGAAGGTGCGGGAAGCCATGACGGCAACGCAGAACGGCCCGCAGCTCTCGGGGTCCAGGGACGAGCCTCCGAAGAGCAACAAGAAGACGGATGCCTTGATCGCGGTGTTGATCGCGATCATCGGTGGCTGCTTCGCGGGCATCGTCCGTCGGACGATGGAGGGGGTCTCGTACTACGAGGCCATCAGTACAGGAGCCCTTGCGGCACTGGGGCTGGGCGGTTTCATCTTTGTGATCTTGACCTACATCAGGTCTTGATCCAGTAGTACATACGTGGCTTCAACTAGACCCCCACCAACCCTCGGGGGCATCAAGACCAAGGTCTTCACGGAGACCCCGTAGAAGACGTTGAAGGACGCGGGAGAGGTCTTGGCACCCAGACCAAGACCTCTCCTTTCGTGATCATGAAACGGGAACTCATCGTCGCCCGGGCCGTGTGCTTGGCGCCGAGCACTTCTTCTGCCGGAGTTCATGCCTTTGAGGCAGAACACAGGATCGTGCTGCCCGAGCCGTATCGGGCCTTCGTCGCTGAGATAGCGGACGGTTCGTACTCCGGGCCGCCCGAGTATGGACTGCTGTCGGTGGCGGAGCTGCCGGACGACTGGGGCGATGACGAGCAGGAACGCGACCTGAGTAAGCCGTTCCCGCTGGTGGAGGCATGGATGTGGGAGGAGGACTCGGACCCGTCCGAGGATGCCGACGAGCTCCTGGAGCAGGTCTACAACCACGGCTCGATCGTGCTCGGCACCGACGGGTGCGCGATGAACTGGCATCTCATCGTCACCGGACCTCACCGAGGACACGTCTGGCTGATCAGTGACGTCGGCGCTGTCCCCTTCGGTGCGCAGTTCGGGTTCACCACTGCTGAGCCTGGCTTTGCGGGCTGGGTCCGGCATTGGGCAGCGAACAAGCCCTGGCATGACGCTGCGTGACTTTTCAGGAGTGCGGCCTGCGGCGGTTCTCTCCAATCCGATCGACTTCATGGGTTCAGTGAGCGGGACGAAGCTGTCGGCTGGGCGACGGGGCGGCCGACCACGGCCACGGCGCGCAGGATGCCGGTGTCGTCGGCGGCACCGACCGAGAAGACCTGTCCGGCGGGCGGGGGGTGGTGCCGATGCCGGAGGCGGACGAAATCCTCGGCGTCACGGGAGCGGACGGGCACCAGGTGCGGGCGGGACTCGTTCATGCCGCCGTTCCGAAGTCGGACTGCGGCGGCGTGTGTTTCGCTGCGCCGTGCTCGACTTGCGCCCGTGGTGTCTGGAGCCCGGCGCGGCAGAACTGTCTGCGGCGTCCGACCACGCGTCGAAGGTGACCACGCTGGTCGATCCACCGCCCGGCCTCGGTGATCGAGCGGGCCTCTGCTACTTGGCGGGCCTCCGCGAACGAGGCCGAGGTCGTGGCTGGCTTTGATGCGTAGCCGGCGGCTACGCGGCTCGGTAGTCGGCGAGCGGGGACGTGTCCTGATGAGTGCCTGTGTCTGACCCGGCCCTGCCAGGCCGGCGTCCTCATGTCCGGTGCCAGGCGACGTTGTGGAACACCGCGAGGGGCAGCCGGATCCCGGCTGCCCCTCGCACCCGCTTCAGCGGTCCGGCGTCGCGGTCCGGACCTGCTGCCTGGTCATCTGGACAGCGGCGTAGACGACGAGCGGGGTTGCCATCGCGGGCAGGGTGCGGCGGATGACGAGGCCGAGGGCGACGCCCAGGACGAAGGCGAAAGCGGCCTGGGCCATGGGGACGACACCCCGTGCGGCGAAGGTCACGGGGTCGAGCCGCGGGAAGTACGTGTCCGTCGCGCCACCGTCGTTGACAGCCCGGTCGATGGGGCTGCTCCACCAACTCACCGCGAGTGCGGCCAGTCGGGCCGCGGTCAGGGCGGCCGCCGCACCAAGGCCCGGCTTGGTCGCCGGCCGGCGTGTGCGGGTGACGCCCTGGTTCCACGCCAGGTAGTGGGTACCGGTCTCCAGTTCACGGGAGATCAGCGGCGCGCGGCACGGAGTTCACCACCGGGCACCTCGATCCGGAAGCCGGAAGCCGAGCTGACCACACGGGACGCCCGCTGGCAGCTGTGGGCGGGGAACTCCAAGCTCAGTCGTGCGCCCCGGAGGGCGCCTGACGGGCATCTTGCCTGGTCAGGCGCCCTTTTTCGGTGGCTAGAAGAAGCCCAGCTTCTTCGGCGAGTACGACACCAGTAGGTTCTTCGTCTGCTGGTAGTGGTCCAGCATCATCTTGTGGGTCTCGCGGCCGATGCCCGAGCCCTTGTAGCCGCCGAACGCCGCGTGGGCCGGGTAGGCGTGGTAGCAGTTCGTCCAGACGCGGCCCGCCTGGATGGCACGGCCCGCGCGGTACGCGGTGTTGATGTCCCGCGTCCATACGCCCGCGCCGAGCCCGTACAGCGTGTCGTTGGCGATCTTGATGGCGTCGTCGAAGTCATTGAACGACGTCACCGAGACGACCGGACCGAAGATCTCCTCCTGGAAGATCCGCATACGGTTGTCGCCCTCGAAGATGGTCGGCTGGACGTAGTAACCGCCCTTCAACTCACCGTCGTGCTCGATGCGTTCGCCGCCGGTGAGGATCTTCGCGCCCTCCTGCCGGCCGATGTCCAGATAGGAGAGGATCTTCTCCAGCTGGTCGTTGGACGCCTGGGCGCCGATCATCGTGTCCGTGTCGAGCGGGTGACCGGTCTTGATCAGCTCGGTGCGGGCGACCGCCGCCTCCATGAACTCGGCGTACTGGCCGCGCTGGACGAGCGCCCGGGACGGGCAGGTGCACACCTCGCCCTGGTTGAGGGCGAACATCGTGAAGCCTTCGAGCGCCTTGTCACGGAAGTCGTCGTTCGCCGACCAGACGTCGTCGAAGAAGATGTTCGGGGACTTGCCGCCGAGTTCGAGCGTGACCGGGGTGATGTTCTCGGAGGCGTACTGCATGATCAGCCGCCCCGTCGTGGTCTCGCCGGTGAACGCCACCTTCGCCACCCGCGGGCTGGACGCGAGCGGTTTGCCCGCCTCCACCCCGAACCCGTTGACGATGTTCAGCACGCCCGGCGGCAGCAGGTCGGCCACCAGGCTCAGCCAGTAGTGGATGGACGCCGGGGTCTGTTCGGCGGGCTTGAGGACGACCGCGTTGCCCGCCGCGAGGGCCGGGGCGAGCTTCCACGTCGCCATCAGGATCGGGAAGTTCCACGGGATGATCTGCGCGACCACGCCGAGCGGCTCGTGGAAGTGGTACGCGACCGTGTCGTCGTCGACCTCGCCGAGGGAACCCTCCTGCGCGCGGATCGCGCCCGCGAAGTAGCGGAAGTGGTCGATGGCCAGCGGAATGTCCGCGGCCAGCGTCTCACGGACCGGTTTGCCGTTCTCCCAGCTCTCCGCGACCGCCAGCTTCTCCAGGTTCGCCTCCATCCGGTCGGCGATGCGGCGGAGGATGTCGGAGCGCTCCGCCACGGACGTGCGGCCCCAGGCGGGGGCGACCGCGTGCGCGGCGTCGAGCGCGCGCTCCACGTCCTCGGCCGTGCCCCGCGCGATCTCCGTGAACGGCTGCCCGTTCACCGGGCTCGGGTTCTCGAAGTACTGTCCGCGGGCCGGCGGCACGTACTCGCCGCCGATGAAGTGGTCATAGCGCGCCTGGTAGGAGACGATCGCGCCGTCGGTGCCGGGCGCTGCGAAACGGGTCATGCTGGCCTGCCTCCCTCAGAAGCGCTGCCCGCCGTTGGGCAGCTCTCGGCGCGAGGCTAGGGACGAGGACGTTGCAACGACGTTGCGGACCTCGCGCCCCCGGGCGCGGCGGGGCGCGGTGCCTCACCGGGGCGCCGAACGGGCCCAACCCGCCGGCGCCGACAGCTCGTACTCCAGCTCGTCGAGGCGTGCCCTCACCGGCGCCGTCGGCCGCACCGCCGCCAGCGCACGCCATACGTCGAGATCGTCCTCGCCCCACGGCGCGTGCGCCCAGTCCGCCAGCAGATCGGGGTCGCGGCGCGCGATGAGCGCCGTACGCAGTCCGTCGGCGATCCTGCGCCGCAGCCGGGCCACCGCCGGAGCCTGCGAACCGGGCAGCAACGGACCCGCGTACGCCGCCACGGCCGCCGTGACCGCCCCGGTCCCAAGACGCCGCTCCACGACCGCCACGTCGGACTCCACCGCGGCCGTGAGCCGGTAGGGGCGCGAGGCCAGCAGACCGGGACCGAGGAGGCGGCGCAGCCTGGCCAGTTCGGCGCGCAGCGTCACCGGTGTCACCGACTCGTCCTCGTACAGCGCGCACAGCAGCTCGTCGCCGGTCAGCCCCTCGGGATGGTGGGCCAGCAGCACCAGGATCTCGCTGTGCCGGCGGCTGAGCCGGATCTTCCGCCCGCCCGCGAGGAGCTGTGCCTCGTCGCGGCCCAGCGCGGTCAGTTCGAGCGTGTCCGCCGTGCCGCGCGCCGGCGCGAGCAGCGCCAGCTGGGACTCGGCCGCCCGTGCCACCGCCTGTACGAAGCCGAGGCTGTGCGGATGCGCGAGCCCGTCCCCGCCGGTGATGTCGACCGCGCCGAGCACCCGCCCGGTGCGTGGATCGTGCACCGGCGCCGCCGCGCACGTCCATGGCTGGACCCGCCGGATGAAGTGCTCGGCCGCGAACACCTGCACCGGCCGGTCCAACGCCACAGCGGTCCCCGGCGCGTTCGTCCCGACCGCGCTCTCCGCCCAGCGCGCACCCGGCACGAAGTTCATCCCGTCCGCCCGCTGGCGCACCGCCGGATGCCCCTCGACCCACAGCAGCCTGCCCTGCGCGTCGCACACCGCCAGCAGATGCTCCCCGTCCGCCGCGAACGTGCCCATCAGCTCACGGAACAACGGCATCACCGGTGCGAGCGGGTGCTCCGCCCGGTACGAGCCGAGGTCGCCGTCGGTGAGCTCCACGCTCGCGGTGCCGTCCGGGCCCACCCCGGCCCGCGCGGAACGCCGCCAGGAGTCGGCCACCACGGAACGCACCGGCCGTGGCACCGTGCCCGCCGCCGTGCCCGCCGCTGTGAACGTCTCGTGGGCACGGCGCAGCGCCCGCACACGCTCGGCGGGGTCGGCACCCGGCTCCAGTGCCACCCATGGATCGGACAACTCGGCCTCCCCGGAAGGCGATGCGGCGGCGATGCGGCTGAGGACATCGTCACTCCCGGGTTCGGCACGGACAACCGTTTCGACCACGTCGGCCCGAACGAGCGCATCGTCAGGCGAAGTTGACGAGCCTCATGTACCGGACCCAGTCCCAGTTCGGCCCCGGATCGGTGTGGTCCGTCCCCGGCACCTCGTAGTGGCCGATGATGTGCGCCCGGTCCTTCGGAATGCCGTACTGGGCGCAGATCGCCGCCGTCAGCCTGGCGGACTCCTCGTACAGGGCGTCGGTGAAGTACGCGGGCTGGTCCACCCACCCCTCGTGCTCGATGCCGATGCTGCGCGTGTTGTAGTCCCAGTTGCCCGCGTGCCAGGCGATGTCGCGCTCCCGGACGCACTGCGCGACGTGCCCGTCGGCGGACCGTACGACGTAGTGCGCGGACACGCCCTTCTGTGGGTTCCGGAAGATGTCCAGCGTCGTCGGGTACGTCTCCTGCGTCACGTGGATGACCACGTAGTCGAGGGGATAGCTCGAAGGGCGGCTGGACGCCGTGTAGTTGGACGTGCTGGCCGCCGTCCACTCGGCGGACGGATAGTCGACGGCCCGGGGCTCGGCGCCGGCCTGCGCGGCGGGCAATAACGCGTAGGGGACCGCGGCGACGGCCGCGCCCTTCAGCAGCTGCCGTCTGCTGGGCAGCGCTCTGGCTCGCTCCATGGGGGAAGCACCTTTCTGCGTGGGGGAGAGGAAGGGGGAGGGGGAGTCGTGTGCCGGGTGCTCAACGCCGAAGCCCCGCGGCCCTTTCCCGCGGCCGCGCGTGGGTCGGAGCGCTTCCTCCGGCGGGCGAGTCGATGCGGGCGTCGCTCATGGCTGCACGGCTCCGTTCTGCCGAAGGTCGGGCGAGGGGGTCGCGTCGAGACGGACACGGGCGGTCTCGGCTGTGCGCCCGTGGTGGCGCCGCAACGATCAGCACCACGACCCCGGCCATCATCCACGCGCCGACGACCGGTCCCGGGTACGACACGGGCGTGGTCGGCGCCGCTCCGGAACAGGACCTCGCGCGGCCCGGTCACCTCGCGCCGCAGCCCCGGAATCGTCTCCCTCGACATGTGAAACCCCCCATCCACCAGGACACACAGCCGTCCGCCCGACGGCTGCCCCTCACGTGAATGACGGTACGGCGCTTGCCGGTTGGGCAGGAAGAGCGCGGCGTCTTCGGTGGACAACCACGGGACTGTGGACAACTCCGTCACCCACAAGGGGGATGGAGACACCCATGAGAGGGACGGGGCGCCGGCCTACCGGTGCGTCGCCGCGCGGGCACTGTCCTGTGCCCGTTCCGCCACCGCCGCCGGGTCGTCGAGCACCGCCCGCACCACCGCGTGCGCGGCCCCCAGCAGCGGCCCCTCGGAACCGAGCCGCGAGACGGACACCGCGCAGGCGGGACCGGCCGTGCGCCGGGCCAGCTCCCGTTCCAGCGACGGCAGCAGCCAGGGCGCCAGGCCCGCCAGCGCACCGCCCAGCACGACCGTCTCCGGATCCAGCAGATTGACCGCCCCGGTCAGCGCGATACCGAGCGCGGTCCCGGCGTCGCGCAGCGCCCCGCGTACGTCCTCGTCCCCCTGAGCCGCGCGCTCGGCCAGCAGCCCGACGCGGTCCTCGCCGGGCTCCAGACCGGCCGCGCGCAGCACGGCCTCCTCGCCCGCGTACTGCTCCAGACAGCCGTGCCCGCCGCAGGGGCACTCCGGTCCGTCCGGGTGCACGGGCACATGCCCCAGCTCGCCCGCGAAACCGCGGGTCCCGCGCAGCAGCCGCCCGTCCACGACCACCGCGCCGCCGATGCCGATCTCCGCCGACACATGGAGGAAGTCGCGTGGCGTGCCGTCGCCCAGCCAGAGTTCCGCGAGGCCGCCGAAGTTGGCCTCGTTGTCCACGGTCAGCGGCAGCTCGTCGGGCAGCAGCGCGCCGAGGTCCGTGTCGTGCCAGTCGAGGTTCGGGGCACGGACCACGGTCCTGGCGTCCCGCGCGACCAGACCCGGTACGGCCACGGCGAGGCCCGCGGGCCACAGCCCTTCCTGTTCCGCCTCGGCGACGACCCGGCGCACCAGCCGGGTGAGTTCCCCGATCACCGCCGCGGGCTCCCGGCCCCGGTTGGTGCCGTTCCGTACGGCCCGTGCCCGCACCGCGCCGCGCAGATCGACCGCGCACACGGCGAGGTGGTCGACGCCGATCTCCGCACCGATCCCGGCCGGTCCGCGTCCGCTGACCGCGAGGGCCGAACCCGGGCGTCCCACCCGGCCGGGGCGCTCGGGCCCCAGCTCCTCGAGGAGCCCCGAGCGGATCAGTTCGTCGACCAGGGTGGAGACGGCCGCCCGGGTCAGGCCGATGTGCGAGGCGACGGCGGCGCGGGACAGCGGTCCCTCGGCGCTCACGGTGTGCATCACCCGCGCCAGGTTGCGGCGGCGCATGCCCTGTTGCGTGTCGGGCAGCCGACGGCCCCGGCCGGCCGGGTGTGCCTCGTGCAGCGGTGCGGTCATGCCTCCCTCGAATCTCGTCGGCGCGGGCCTCGACGCGTCAGCGCCGGTCCGGTTCCCGCTCCAGCAGCGGCGCCGCGTCGGAGAGTACCCCGGAGATCCTGGCCAGCGTCGCCTCGTCCCGTTCCACGGCATCGAGCACCGGCCCGTGAGCCGTGTCCCAGCGCCGGGCCACCGCCGCCGGATCCTCGCCCGTCAGCACCCCGGCGGCCTGCGCCGCGGCGCCGAGCGCGACCAGCTCCCTGGCCTCGGGCACCTGAACGGGACGCCCCGACAGCCGGCGTACCGTCTGCTGCCACGCCGTGCCCCGTGCCCCGCCCCCGATGAGCAGCAGCGGAGCCGAGCGGTCCGCGTCCGCGTCGAGTACCAGGTCGAGGGCGCCCAGCAGTGCGTGGACCGCTCCGTCGTAGGCCGCCTGGAGCAGCTGTCCGCCCGTCGTGTCGTGCCGCAGTCCGTGCAGCAGACCCGAGGCGTGCGGCAGATCCGGGGTGCGCTCGCCGTCCAGGTAAGGGAGCAGGGTCACGCCCGTGCCCGGCTCCACCGCCTCCCGGTCCAGGCCGAGCAGCGCGGCGACGCGGTCGACGGCGAGGGTGCAGTTGAGCGTGCAGGCCAGCGGCAGCCAGTCGCCGCGCGCGTCGGCGAAGCCCGCCACGGTCCCGGTGGGGTCGGCGGGGCGCCGGGTCGAGACCGCGTACACCGTGCCGGAGGTGCCGAGGCTCAGTACCGGCGTGCCCGGGCGCAGGCCGAGGCCCAGCGCGGCGGCCGCGTTGTCGCCGGTGCCCGGGGCGACCAGAGTGCCCTTGGAGAACGGCAGGTCATGGCTGTCGCGCACGGTGCCGACGACCTCACCCGGGCGCACCACGCGGGGCAGCAGCGCCGGATCGAGGCCCACATGCGTGAGGACCTCCTCGTCGTACGACTCCGTCGCGGACGCCCACCAGCCCGTACCGGAGACATCACCGCGGTCGGTCGTGCCCTGTCCCGTGAGGCGTTCGGTGAGGTAGTCGTGCGGCAGGCGTACCGCGGCGGTCGCGCGGACCGCCTCGGGCTCGTGCTCCGTCAGCCAGGCCCACTTCGTGACCGTGAACGAGGGGCCCGGCACGCTGCCCGTGCGCTCGGCCCAGGCCTTCGGGCCGCCCAGTTCCTCGATCAGCCGGCGGGCTTGCGGCGCCGAGCGCACGTCGTTCCACAGCAGTGCCGGGCGCACCGGGTCGCCGTGCGCGTCGAGGGTGACGAGGCCGTGCTGCTGGCCGCCGACCGAGATCGCCGCCGCCTCGTGTGCCGCGTCGCCGCACTGGTGCAGGGCCTCGCACAGGGCGTCCCACCACTGCCGCGGATCACTCTCGCGGCCCGCCCCGGCGGAGACGGTGTGGGGCGCCTGGCCGCTCGCCACCACCCGTCCGGTCGATGCGTCGACCACCAGGGCCTTGGTGGACTGGGTGGATGTGTCCACACCGACGACGAGCGGACCCTCGGCTGCTGACATCGGGCTCTCCCTCTTCCGCGGCTCGCGGGATCTGGCCTGTTGGGAACGGAAACACCTCTGGGACCACAACGCCTCTGGGCACCCAGTACCTCTGGAACGAAAACACCTCGTCTCCCGGCGGAGACACATCCTCTCTTCCCAGAGATGCCTCCGCATACTAATTTGTTAACCGCCATGACGAAATAGTCGGAGCAAGCAAGGAGCCGCGACATGAACTACCAGCCCACCCCCGAGGACAGGTTCACCTTCGGCCTGTGGACCGTCGGCTGGCAGGGAAGGGACCCGTTCGGCGACGCCACCCGGCGCGCCCTGGACCCGGTCGAGACGGTGCAGCGCCTCGCCGGGCTCGGTGCCCACGGAGTGACCTTCCACGACGACGACCTGATCCCCTTCGGGTCCTCGGACACCGAGCGCGAGTCGCACATCAAGCGCTTCCGGCAGGCCCTCGACGCCACCGGCATGGCCGTGCCGATGGCCACCACCAACCTCTTCACGCACCCCGTCTTCAAGGACGGGGCGTTCACCGCCAACGACCGGGACGTCCGCCGTTACGCCCTGCGCAAGACGATCCGCAACATCGACCTCGCGGCCGAGCTGGGGGCGAAGACGTACGTCGCCTGGGGCGGCCGGGAGGGTGCCGAGTCCGGCGCCGCCAAGGACGTACGCGTCGCACTCGACCGGATGAAGGAGGCCTTCGACCTCCTCGGCGAGTACGTCACCGCCCAGGGCTACGACCTGCGTTTCGCCATCGAGCCCAAGCCGAACGAGCCGCGCGGCGACATCCTGCTGCCGACCGTCGGCCACGCGCTGGCGTTCATCGAGCGCCTGGAACGCCCGGAGCTGTACGGCGTCAACCCCGAGGTGGGTCACGAGCAGATGGCCGGGCTGAACTTCCCGCACGGCATCGCCCAGGCCCTGTGGGCGGGCAAGCTCTTCCACATCGACCTCAACGGCCAGTCCGGCATCAAGTACGACCAGGACCTGCGCTTCGGGGCGGGCGATCTGCGCGCCGCCTTCTGGCTGGTCGACCTTCTGGAGAGCGCCGGCTACGAGGGCCCGAAGCACTTCGACTTCAAGCCGCCGCGGACGGAGGACCTCGACGGCGTGTGGGCCTCGGCCGCGGGCTGCATGCGCAACTACCTCATCCTCAAGGAGCGTACGGCCGCCTTCCGCGCCGACCCCGAGGTCCAGGAGGCGCTGCGCGCCGCGCGGCTGGACGAGCTGGCGCAGCCCACCGCCGGGGACGGTCTGACGGCGCTGCTCGCCGACCGTACGGCGTTCGAGGACTTCGACGTGGAGGCGGCCGCCGCGCGGGGGATGGCCTTCGAGCAGTTGGACCAGCTGGCGATGGACCACCTGCTGGGGGCGCGTGGCTGATCGCGTTGCGGAGCGGCCATGCGATCGGTCTCCGCGCGGAATTGCTCCGGAATCGTGCGGTCCATGGCATCGGTCCGTATCAACTTCCGCGCGGGGGTCGCGTCATGACCGGTTCGAGGCGACTCTGGACGGTATGGCCATGCCGCCCGTACCGCCTCAGCCGCCGGGAGAGAACCCGCATCCCCACAACGGGGGCTTCGGGCCGCCGCCGGGTGTGCCGCCCGGCGGCCATGGACCACCGACCGATGACTACGGGACGTCGTCCGGGGGGTACGTCTCCAGCGGATACGGTCCGCCGCAGGGCGGCGGGAACTGGTCGTCGGGGCAGGGCGGGGGAGAAGGATGGCCACCCGGACAGGGCGGGGGAGAAGGATGGCCACCCGGGCAGGGCGGGGGAGAAGGATGGCCACCCGGACAGGGCGGGGGCGGAGGATGGCCGCCGCCGCCCTCGGGACCGCCCGGCGGTCCGGGGCGCCGCCGCAACGTGCTCTTCATCGTGCTCGCCGTGGTCGTGACCTTGGGAGCCGTGACCGCCGTGGTGCTGATGGCCAATGGCAGGGGTGACGGCTCGACCGACAAGAAGTCACCCGCCGAGAGCAGCAAGGGCACGGGCCGCTCGCCCACGCCGTCGCTGAGCATCCCGTCCGCGATTCCCAGCGAGATTCCCACGGAACTGCCCTCCGGGTTCCCCTCGAAACTGCCCAGCGGCTTCCCCAGTGGCCTTCCCAGCGACTTTCCCAGCGACTTCCCGAGTGAGTTGCCGAGCGGCCTCGAGTCGCTCTTCGCGGCCCCGGCGGGCGACGAAGTGCCGTACTACATGCTGAAGAAGGGCGACTGCTTCGACACCAGCGTCAGCCGGCCCGGCCAGGCCGCCAAGCGCTCCTGCCGCACGCCGCACGACGCGGAAGTCGTGAAAGTGACGGAGTTGAAGGGCGGTTACGCGACCGACGCCGCGCTGAAGAAGGCGGCGGCGGGCCTGTGCGAGGCGTCGCTGGCGCGCACGGAGGCCCAGCACGCCGCCGGTACCGTGCGTGGCACGCTCGTGCAGTATCCGGACACGGCGGGATACAAGCTCGGCATCGACAAGGTCGCGTGCAGCCTGACCGCGGACGTCGGTGGTGGGGACCGCAAGTTCACCGCGCCGCTGAAGTGAGCCGAAACGAACGCCACGCGCGCGTGGAGGTCCGACAGGAACGGCACGCACGCGTGGAGGCCGAAAACGCGGCTCGGACCACTCCGGCGCGGTCTCTGTCTCTCCTCTCTCCTCCGCCGGATGCGCGCTTCCCAGGGGCAGACGCCCTGGGAACGGCCCCGCCACGCGAGACGTGTGCCGGGGCCGTGGACCTGCGCGGAGCGGACCGTTCAGAGGGCGGCCGGGTGCTCACCGCGGCGTCCGGCGTGGCGGGCCGGGGCCGCGGTGAGCGTCCGAGGAGCGGCCTCGGTCATGATCCAGCCGGCGCCGTGGGCCGTGCCTGTTCCAGACGCTTGCCGATGAACTCGCCGAGCACCGCGGCGCTCGGGTAGTCGAAGGCCATCGTGAGGGGCAACGGGATCCGGAAGGCCGCTTCCAGGGCGTTCTTCAGTTCCACCGCCACCAGGGAGTCCAGGCCCAGTTGCACGAACTCGGTGTACGGACTGATGTCGTCGGCGTCGTCGATGTGCAGCACGTCGGCGACCCGGTGCCGGATGAAGTCGGTGATCTTCTCGACGCGTTCTCCGTCCGGGGACGCCAGCAGCGCATCGAGGTCGAGGGTCCGCGAGGAGGTCCCGTCGGCGCCGACCAGCTCCTGGTAGAAGGCGTTGACCACCGGCTTGGCGGCGGAGAAGCGGTCCCAGTCGCACTCGCCGGCCAGCACCTGCGTCACCGGCTCCCCGAGCAGGGAGACCATGGTGTCCAGGGCCTGCCGCGGTGGAATGAAGACGATGCCCTCGCGTTCCAGCGCCTCGATGTGCCGTGCGTTCAGGCGGGCCGACATACCGGCCTCGGACCACGGCCCCCAGTTGACGCCCAGGGCGGGCAGGTTCTGCGCGGCCCGCCAGTGCAGCAACTGGTCCAGATACGCGTTGGCAGCCGCGTAGTTGGACTGCGACGCCCCGCCGACCACCGCCGCGGCGGAGGAGTAGGCGACGAAGAAGTCCAGCTCGTCGAAGCCCTGAGCGGCCTCGTGCAGCATCCAGCTTCCGTACACCTTCGCCGAGAACAGCGCGTCGATGCTCTCCCACGTCTGTGCGGCGACCGGGGCGTCGTCCAGGCCACCGGCCGTGTGCACGATGCCGCCGAGCGGCTGCGGCGCCGCGTGCAGCGACTCGACGATCCGGTGGACGTCGCCGCTGTCGCCGACGTCGCCGCGCAGGACCGTCACCTCGGCCCTGTCCCGCAGCCGCTCCCACAGCCCGGCGGCGTCCGCGGCCGGCTCCGCCCGCCGGCTGACCAGCGTCAGATACCGGGCACCCTCGTCCACCAGGCGGTGGGCGGTGAGCAGACCGAGCGCGCCGAGACCACCGGTGATCAGATAGTTCCGGTCGGGGCGTACGGGTGCGGTGCCGGGTTCGGCGGGCTGCTCAGGGGAGTCGAAGGCGCTGGGCAGCAGCCTGTGGACGTGGCGGCCGGTCCGGTCGCGGTAGGCCACCTGGAACTCGCCGGTGTCGGCGGCCAGCCACTCCCCGAGCAGCATCTCCTCGGCAGTGCGGCCACCGCCCGCCGGCAGGTCCACCAGGGTGACCCGGTACGACGGGTACTCGTTCAGCAGCACATGGCCGAAGCCCCAGAGAGTGGCGGCCGCGAGGTGTGCGCCGCTGCCCGGCTCGTCACCCGGCAGGACTTGGGCCGCTTCGGTGACCAGCCACAGACGCCTGGCCAGGCCGCCTTCCTCCTGCTCCAACAGGCCGAGCAGCGTGAGCAGATCGCGGTAGTTGTGCTCGCACTCCGCCCGGAGGGACTCGGCACTCACCGGGCCGTCGTCCGACTGCCAGAACCAGCACACGTCCGTCGGCTCACCCGCGCGCACCACGTCCAGTGCCTGCTCGGGGTCCGCCGCGAAGGACAGCCGTACGTCCTGTCCGGCGGCCTGTTCCACGAGCCCGGTGACGTCCTGGGCGGCGCGGTTCACCACCAGAACGTGCCGGGGGCCCGCCACCGTCCGGGCCGTCGGGGGCTGCTCGACCCAACGCGGTTCGTGCAGGAACGCCGACCGGGGACCGGCCGCCTCGTCCTGTGCGCTGGGACCGGTGCCGTTCGGCAGCCAGTAACGCTTGCGGTCGAAGGCGTACAGCGGCAGGTCCACGCGTCGGCCCGGACGACCGTCGTGGAAGCCGTTCCAGTCCACCCGCACTCCGGCGGAGTACAGCTTGGCCACCGCCTGGAGGATGGTGAGCCCCTGCTTCTCCTTCGGGTGCAGGCTGTTGAGCCAGCGGTGCTCCCCGGCGTCGACGCAACTCCGTGCCAGACCGGTCAGCGCGATGGACGGCCCGATCTCCACGAAGACGTGCCTGCCCCGCCGTTCGATGGCCCGCATCCCCGCCTCGAAGTTCACCGGCTCCACGATGTGGCGGACCCAGTACTCCGGCTTCGAGATCTCGGCGACCCGGGCGACCTTGCCGGTGATGTTGGAGACCAGGGTGAGCTGGGGCTGCCGGAACGTGATGTCCTTCAAGGCCTCGCGGAACTCGTCGAGCACCTCTGCCATGAGCGGGGAGTGGAAGGCGTGCGACACCCTCAGCTGTTTGACGTCCAGGCCGCGGCCTCGGAGCGTTTCGCTCACCTCGGCCAGCGAGTCCGTTCCGCCGGATATCACGCACTGACGGGGCGAGTTGACGGCGGCCATGGTGAGGTCCGGGTACGACTCGAGCAACGGGGCGACCTGTTCGGCGGCCTCCGGCACCGCGGCCATCCCACCCGGGGCGGACACGGACTGCATCAGACGGGCGCGAGCGGCCACCAGCGTCACCGCGTCCTCGAGGCTGAACAGCCCCGCGACGGCCGCGGCGACGACCTCACCGATGCTGTGGCCGATCAGCACGCTCGGACGCGCGCCCCACGACAACCACAGCTGCGCCAGGGAGTACTCCAGCGAGAACAACGCGGGCTGGGTGAAACGGGTCTGGTGGATGGCGTCCGGATCGTCGTCCTCGCCGAGCACCAGCGCTCGGATGGAGCGGCCCAGGAGCGGGGCGAACAGCCGGTCGCACTCGTCAAGATGCTCGCGGAAGACGACGAAGCGTTCGTACAGCGGTCGTCCCATCCCGGCATGCTGCGAGCCCTGGCCGGTGAAGAGGAAGGCGGTCTTGCGGGCCCGCTCCGCGGCGATGGACCGTTTCTCGATCTGGCCGAGACCCTTCTTGAGCAGTGCGTCCAGGTCCTCCCGGCCGCCGACGACACCCGCCAGCCGCAGGGGGTGGTGCGCGCGGCCCACGTTGCCCGTGTAGCACAGACTGCCCAGGTCGGTGGAGGGGGAGTCGTCCAGGTGTCGCTGGTACCGCTCGATGAGCTGCTTCAGCGAGCGGTGGTTCTTGGCGGACACCGTGAACACGTGCTGCTCGACCGCCGAGGCGCTGTCCGTGCGGTCCGCCTGGACGGCGGCCGGGGCGGTGGCCGGCTGCTCGGGCACCGGGGGCTCTTCGAGGACGACGGCGGCGATGGTGCCCCCGAAGCCGAAGCTGTTCACCACGGCCCGCCGGGTGTCGGCCTTCCAGGGCCGGTTCTCGGTGGGGACGGTGACGGGGTAGCTGTCCCACGGGATGCGGCCGGAGGGGGTGGTGAAGTTCAGGTGCGGGAAGATGGTCTGCTCGCGCATCTGGAGCAGCGTCTTGATGACGCCCACGAGGCCGGCGACCGGTTCCATGTGCCCGAGGTTCGTCTTGACCGAGCCGACCGTCAGCGGGCGTTCCTTGTCGTGCGACGTGGCGAAGACATCGCTGATGGCGCCCATCTCGATGGGGTCTCCGAGCGGGGTGCCGGTTCCGTGCGCCTCGACGTACTGGATGTCGCTCGGCTGGAGCGACGCCCGCTGGATGGCCGCCCGCATGACCGCTTCCTGGGCGGGCCCGTTGGGCACGGTCAGCCCGGCGCTGTCCCCGTCCTGGCCCACCGCGGAGCCCCGGATGAGGCCGAGGACGGTGTCGCCGTCCCGCTGGGCGTCCGAGAGCCGCTTGAGCACCGCGACGGCGCATCCCTCGGCGCGTACGTAGCCGTCCGCCGACTCGTCGAAGGTCTTGCACTGGGCGTCGGGCGCGAGCATGTTGGCGGCCGAGAAGATCACCGGGATGCGGGGGTGGTGCAGGGCGTTGACCGCGCCGGCCAGCGCGATGTCGCACTCACCTCGGCGCAGCCCCTCGGCCGCGGAGTGCAGCGCGGTGAGCGAGGAGGCGCAGGCGGTGTCCAGGCTCATGCACGGTCCGCGCCAGCCGAGGAAGTACGACAGCCGCCCCGAGAGCGGGAAGAAGGTGATTCCGGAGGCCAGGTGGCCGTCGAGCTCCTCGTACGGGAGGGAGTCCAGTTCCAGGGCGTAGTCGATGGAGCTGGCCCCGATGTAGACCCCTCCGTTGGCGCGGCGCAGCGGGGTCGGGTCGATGTTGGCGTGCTCCAGGGCTTCCCAGGCCGTTTCCAGCAGCAGGCGCTGCTGGGGGTCCATGTACTGCGCCTCTTTGGGCGAGATGTTGAAGAACGGCGCGTCGAACTGGTCTATCCGGTCGAGGAAGCCGCCACCTATGGTGCGGATGCGGCCCGGTTCGTCGTCCTCCCCGCTGCCGTCCGCCACGTAGGTGTCGGTGTCGAAGCGGTCCGTCGGGAAGGGGCCGATGCCCGACCTTCCCTCGCGGAGGAACTCGGCGAACTCGTCAGGTGTGTTGCTGCCACCCGGGAAGCGCAGTCCGATGCCCACCACGGCGATGGGCTCGTGCTTCTCCCGCAGGAGCTTGCTGATGGTCTGCTGCTGCTCCTCGACGGTGTCGAGGGCGGAGCGGAGGCGTTCTTCGACGGGCACGGAGCTGTCGGGCACGGGTGTTCCCTTCCTTGGGCGATGGCGGAGCTGCCCGCCTTGTGGCTGCGGTCGGTCTCAGGACCGGTACAGGTCCTCGAGGGCGTCGCCGGTCAGGTCGTCTTCCAGCGAGCCGTTTTCCGGCGCAGTGCGCCCGTCGGACGCTCCGGGGGTCGCTCTGTCCCGGTCAGCCGCGGGGAGTTCGGATGCGGGTCGAAGCAGGTGCGGTCCGGTGGGAGTTCCTCGTGGTCCTCCGACTGCGGGCCGACCCTGGACGGGGCCGCCACCACGGCCCGCGGGGTGTCGCGGTGTGCGGGCCAGGGCACCGACAGCAGTCCGCGGACGTCGGGGGTCGGTGTGTGCTGCTCAGTCACGGGGTGGCCTCCAACACTTGCGGACTGTCCGGCCGGCACGGGGGCGTGGGTCCATACGAGCACTGCGGACTGATCCGGGCCTGACATTGCACTGACCCTGCGGGTGCCGCGCGCGTCCCGCCCTGCGGGCGGCGCGTCCTGGCGTTCCGCGGCCCGGGAGAGGCTCTGTCCGAGGGCGTGGCGGCTCCGGCGCACACCGGGCCGCGGTCCGGTGACGGCCACCCGCCGGTACGGCACGCGCGGCCGCCCGCATGGCTGTCGCGGCCCCGATGAGGGGGACGGCGGACGGGCGACGGCGCACCGCGCACGGCGGATGGGCGTGCCGCGCACCGCGTACCGGGAAGGGAAGAGCGTCGGGGCGGGTCAACGGCCCGGGGACGGCGGATCGAGGAGACCGCCGGCGGGGCAACCGGCCGTGCGCGGCAGTTCAGCGGCACCGGTGCCGCTGAACTGCCGCCGGTCGGTACCGTTCACCCAACTCAGTACCGATCAGGACCAGTCGGTACCGGTCAGTGTCGGCCGGCGATCTCACCGATCAGCCGGACGGCCGCGCTCACTCCGTCCTCGGCTCGCAGCCGCTCGCCGATCGCGGCCGCCCGCCGCCGTACGTCCTCGCCGACCAGCTGACCGAGCACGCCGGTGAGGTGATCCAGGTCGAACTCCAGGAAGTTGCTGTAGCCGCCGGCACCGAGCCGGGCGACCCGGTCACCCCAGAACGGCTGGTCGCTGAAGACGGTGTAGATCCAGGTGGGCAGGCCGGCCGTCAGGCCCGCGGCGGTGGTGCCCGCGCCTCCGTGGTGCACCACCGCCCGGCACCGCGGGAACAGCCAGTCGTGGTCGATGGCACCGATCAGGCGCACGGTGTCCGGCAGTTCGCCGGTCAGCCCCGACAGGTCGGACCAGCCCGCTCCGACCAGCAGACGCAGCCCGGTTCGCTCCGCGGCGCGCACGATCAGGTCGAGGAGCTTCGGCGGATCCAGCACCGGCATGCTGCCGAATCCCAGGAACACCGGGGGAGGCCCGATGGCGAGCCAGCCGGCCAGCCACTCGGGTATCTCGGCCTCCCCCACACGGCGGCGCACCTCGGACTGGAGCCGCCAGAATCCGGTCATGACGTTCCGCGGCCCCCAGTCGTGCGGTCGGGGGACCACCTCCTCGCTGAACGCCTGGAGCGTCGGCAGACCGAGTTCGACGGTCCAGGTCAGTGCGGCGCTGGGGGCCGGTGGCAGGCCGAGCGACCCTCGGAACTCGTTGATGTCGTCCCGCTTGCCCTGCCAGTACACGTCTTCGGCCACCTGGTGGGTCCCCAGGTTGTACTGCTCGGCGGACTGGTCGGCCGGTACGACCTGCGGAGTCAGCGGCTGAGGGAACTCGTCGGTCAGCAACCACGGCGTCAGATGGCCGAGGACGATGGGCGTTCCGCGGGCCTGGGAGACTGCCAGCGCGTAGTCCTCGGTGTTGACGCCGGTCACCAGGATGTCGGCGCCGTCGGCCGCGGCCAGCACCGACGTGCCGATGGTGTGCCGGGCGTCCGACAGCATCTTCGTGATGCCCCCGAGATACGCCTCCACATTGCCGGCGGCCAGCCACTGCTGGCCCTCCTCGGACCGCAGTACCTCGCGTACTTCCAGGTCCATCTCGATGAACTTGGCGTCCGTCCCGGCCACCAGGCGGCGCGCGTCGCGAGGGGCGGCGAAGGTGACCTCGTGCCCAGCGCTGATCAGCGCCTGGGTGAGCGCGACATACGGTTCGAAGTCACCGCGGCTGCCGGCCGTCGACACACTTACCTTCACGCCGGCACCTCCGCCCTGTCGGACCCGGCCGTGCCGCCGCTGCGGGTTGTCGGCTGCTTCATCTCGGACCTCACTTCGGGTTGGGGGATGAACGGTGCTCGGCCTCGCGCTACCAGGTCACCGGCAGGCACTCCAGGCCGTACACGAGCGTGTCGGTGTGGACCGGGACCTGGTCGCGTCCGATGGCCAGACGCAGGTCGGGGAAGCGGCGGAACACGCTGGTGATGGCGATCTCCAGCTCGGTCCGGGCCAGCGGTCCGCCGGGGCAGAAGTGGGGTCCGTGCCCAAAGGCCAGATGGCGGCTGTTGTCCCGGTGGATGTCGAAGTCCGCCGCGTCGGGGAAGACGGCCTCGTCGTGATTGGCGCCCGGGACAGAGATGACGACGGCGTCGCCGGCCGCGATGCGGGCGTCCCCGACGGACAGGTCCTCGGTGGCCGTTCTGACAACGTTATCCTGGGCTATGGACCAGTACCGCAGCAGTTCGTCGACCACGGGAGTGAGCAGGCGCGGGTCGGCGCGGAGTTCGGCGAGTACCCCGGGTCTGTCGAGCAGGGTGAAGATGCTGAGGGCGATCTGGTTCGCCGTCGTCTCGTGCCCGGCGACGAGCATCAGCCGGACCATGGCCACCAGGTCGTCGTGGGACAGCTGCCCGGGGCGGACGAAATTCACCACCAACCGGCTCAACAGGTCGTCTTTCGGCTCCCGTTCCTTGGCCCGCGCCAACCCGTCGAGGTAGGCGGTGGTGGCGAGAAACGCCTGGACGGCCTTTTCCGGTTCCTTCTGGTTGAGCAGGGCGCTGGTATTTTCCTTGAATTCGCTCATGTCTTCGTCCGGCACTCCGAAGATACGGGCGATCGCGATACAGGGAAGTGGCAGGGCGAACACCGAATGGAAATCGACCGGCTTGGGCATCGCGGCCATCTCGTCGAGTAACTCGTCGGTTATCGACTGAAGGAGTGGGCGAAGGGCCTGCGTGCGGTGGGCGATGAACTCCGCCGCGACCATCTTGCGGTAGGCCCCGTGTTCCGGCGGGTCCATCCGCCAGAACGACACGGCCCGCGGCGGCACGGGAAACAGCAGTCGGTTCGGCCAGTTGGGGTGCTGGTCGTTGACGCTCAGGCGCGGGTCGGCGAGTGCCTGGCGTACGTCCGCGTAGCGGGTGATGAGCCAGGCGGGCTGGTCGCCGCGGAGTAGTACCTGGCGGGGCGGGCCGTCGCGGAACGCGGCGAGGGCGGGTGGTTGGGACATCGGACAGGTGCGGTGCAGCGGCCATGCGGTGGTAACCGCAGCGGTCTGGGTCATGATCCCCCTTCTAGTCTCGCAATTACGCGGATGGCGCGGTGCTCGGCATCAGAAGTTGAATCTGGATACAAACTATTCTGCGTAACTGGGCTGACACGGCGCTGACATGGCGTGGACGTGGTGCGTCAGATTCCGGAACGGGTCCGAAAATGCGTCCAACGCAATGGACAGGACTGCTTACTTGGGCAAGAATCCATGGGGCCGACGCGTCGGCTGTGCGTGCGGACAAACCCAACGGAGGGCTATCCATGACTACCGAGGAGTTATCCGAGTCGGAGCTCGCCGGGGCACCTGCCGCGACTGTCGCGGAACCGCCGCCGCGATGGAGCCCGCTCATTCTCGTGTCGCTCGGCACATTCATCACCGTGCTGGATTTCTTCATCGTGAACGTCGCGGTGCCCGACATTCAGCAGAGTCTGCACGCGAGCTCGGTCGCGGTTCAGTTCGTCCTGGCCGGTTACGGCCTTCCGCTGGCCACCTTGATGATCACTTCGGGCCGGATGGGGGACCTGTACGGCCGGCGGCGGTTGTTCGTGACCGGCCTGGCGTTGTTCACAGCCGCCTCCGCCTGTGCCGGGCTGGCGCAGAGCCCCGCCCAACTCGTGGCGGCGCGGGTGTTCCAGGGCATCGCGGCCTCCCTCGTCACTCCGCAGGTACTGGCCCTGCTGGGCGCCATGTACCAGGGCAGGGCCCGCGCGGTGGCGTTCAACGTCTACGGTCTGGCGATCGGTCTGGCCGCGGTGTTCGGACAGCTGATCGGCGGATCTCTGATCGCGCTGGACCCGGGCGGGCTGGGCTGGCGCGCGATCTTCCTGGTCAACGTTCCGGTCGGGCTGGTCGCCGTGGCGCTGGTGCCGAGGCTGGTTCCCGAGTCCCGTGGGGGCGGGCGGACCAGGCTGGACGTGATCGGCATGCTCCTGGTGATGCTCGGACTTGTGGCGGTCGTGCTGCCGTTGACCGAGGGGCGGGAGCTCGGATGGCCGCTGTGGTCGGTGCTGTGCCTGATCGCGGCGGTGCCGGTGCTGGCCGTCTTCGCGGTGCAGCAGCACCGCGGCACGGTCCGGGGTGGGGCGCCGCTGGTGAACACCACTCTGTTCCGCTCGCGGGCGTTCTCCGTCGGACTGTTCGCCATGATGTTCTACTACGCCACGATGGGCGCGTGCTTCCTGGTGCTCTCCCTGTATCTCCAGCAGGGGCGCGGCATGTCCCCGTTGGGTTCCGGTCTGCTGTACCTGCCGCTGGGTGCCGGCTTCTTCGCGGCGACGGCACTGGCCGGCCGCCTGGTCGGGCGACTGGGGCGGCAGGCTCCGGCGGTCGGCGCGCTGCTCGTCGTCGTCGGCTACGGCACGCTGGCTGTTCTGGTCTCGGGGATCGGCGTCGGCGGGCGGGTCGAGTGGCTCGCGGGACCGTTGCTGGTGGCCGGTCTGGGGATGGGGCTGACCATGGCGCCCCTGTCCTCGATGGTGCTCGCCCCCATCACCGCGGACCATGCGGCCGCCGCCTCGGGTGTACTCACCACCGCTCAGGAGATCGGCGCGACCGTGGGCACGGCGCTGATCGGCAGCATCTTCTTCCGGATGGTCGGCGACCACACACAAGCCCCCGCGACGTCGCATGCCTTCAGCGTCTGCCTGGCGGTGCTGGTGGCGTTCGACCTGCTGGTCGTGGTGCTGGTGCAGCTCATGGGCAAGGCCTCGGAACCGGCGTCCGACTGAGGACGGGGACGGTGAGACGGGGGGTGCGGCACCCAGGCGTTGGGTCAGTCCTGGAACCACTGACGGCCGCCCTTGAGGGACGGCCGCCGAGGAGCGCCCGTAGGGGCGCGGGAAAGCGCGCGATCAGCCACAGGCTGCCCGCACCTTACGACTGCCGCCGCACCTCCTCGACCGTCACCGGCCGATGCGAGTGCAGCGACAGCGTGCACGCCTCGGCGATCCAGCCCGCCTCCAGGGCGTCGGCGACCGTGCAGGGGGAGGGGCGCCGACCGGCGACGACCTCGGTGAACGCGGTGAGTTCGGCGCGGTAGGCGGCGGCGAAGCGGTCCATGAAGAAGTCGTGCGGGGTGCCGGCCGGGAACGAGGTGCCGGGCTCGACGGAGCGCAGCGGCAGCCGGTCCTCCAGGCCCACGGCGATGCTGTCCCGGAAGCCGTGCAGCTCCATGCGGACGTCGTGACCCCGGGCGTTGTGGCGGCTGTTGGAGACGACGGCCAGCGTGCCGTCGTCGAGGGTGAGGACCGCGGCCGTGGTGTCGGCGTCACCCGCGGCGGCGATGTAGTCGGCACCGCGGTTGCCGCCGGTGGCGTACACCTCGACGACCTCGCGCCCGGTCACCCAGCGGATGATGTCGAAGTCGTGCACCGAGCAGTCGCGGAAGATGCCTCCGGAGGCGGCGACGTACGCGGGCGGCGGCGGGGCCGGGTCGAGCGTGGTGGACCGTACGGTGTGCAGTGCGCCCAGTTCACCGCTCGCGACGGCGGCGCGCGCGGCCACGAACCCGGCGTCGAAACGGCGGTTGTAGCCGATCTGGATCTCGACCCCGGCATCCCGGACCGCTTCGAGCACCGCGACGCCTTCGCGCATGGTGCGCGCGACGGGCTTCTCGCAGAAGACCGGTACGCCCGCCTCGACCGCGGCCAGGACGAGACCCGGGTGGGCGTCGGTCGCCGCGGCGACCACCACCCCGTCCACGCCCGCGGCCAGGACGGCCTCCGGCGAGTCCGCCACCTCGGCGCCGAACCGCTCGGCGGCGCTCTTCGCCGCGTCCGTGAAGGGGTCGGTGACCACGAGGGACGTGACCGCCGGCAGACCCGAGAGGGTCTCGGCGTGGAACGCGCCGATCCGGCCAAGACCCATGATGCCGATACGCATGTGCTGCCTTTCGATGGTGCTGTGGTGGTGTTCAGTCCAGGGCGCCGAGCACGTTCTGGTCCCAGTCGATGACCGATCCGGTGACGACACCGCTGCGGTCGGAGAGGAGCAGGACGACGAAGTCGGCGATCTCGTCCGGATCGCCGAGCCTGCCCATCGGCAGCCCCCGGCCCGCCCTCTCGCGCCAGTCGTCGCCCGCGCCGTGGAAGGCCCGCTGGGTCGCGTCCTCGCCCTCGGTGGCCGTCCAGCCGATGTTCAGCGCGTTGACGCGGATACGGTCCCAGCGGTGGGCGTGCGCCGCGTTGCGGGTCAGCCCCGCGAGCCCGGCCTTGGCGGTGGAATAGGCGGTCAGGTTGGGTGGGCCGCCGTGGGCGCAGTTCGAGCCGATGTTGACGATGGTGCCCGGCGCCTCGCGCTCCAGCATGTCCGCGACGGCGGCCTGCATGGCGAAGAACGGGCCCTTGAGATTGATCGCCAGATGGGCGTCGAACAGCTCGGGCGTCGTCTCCAGCAGGGTTCCGCGCGAGGTGAGCCCCGCCGCGTTGACCAGACAGTCGATCCGGCCGTGCGCCTCGATCACCCGGGCCACGCTCCCGCGCGCCTGCCCGGCGTCGGCGAGGTCGACCCGCACGTACGCCGCCTCGCACCCGGCCGCGCGCAGCTCGCCCACCAGCGCCTCGCCGGGTTCCGGGCGCCGCCCGGTGACGGTCACCGCGGCGCCCTCGCGGGCGGCGGCCCGGGCGACCGCGGCGCCGATGCCCTGGCTGCCCCCGTTGACCAGAACGATCTTGCCGTCGAGGAGGCCGCCCGTGTCGTCCAGAAGTCTCTTGCCGCTGTCGTGGAGATGTCCCATGTCGCTCGTTTCCTCAGCTGGTGCGGCGCTCGGCGCCGGCGTTCAGTGCCTCGCGCAGCGCGTCCGCCGTCCACTCCTCGCGCAGCGCACGCCGTACGAGGTCGGCTTGCGACGGCGGAGCCAGCCCGCCGACGGGCGGGTCGCGGTCGAGGTTGGTGGGGAAGGGGTAGCCCTCGGCGCAGGCCGCCACGACGGTGTCCAGCCACTCCACGCTCGCGCCCCCGGCCTTGCGGGTGAGCAGCGCGGGGTAGACCGCGTTCACCACGGTCGCGCGGTCGACGGTCTCCATGGCCCGCCCGAAGGCGGACGAGACCTGGAGAAGATTGGCCATGCGCCTGATGTCCGACGACCGGTTCGTCCCGGCCGCGTGGAACAGCGCCGGGTTGAAGAACACCGCATCGCCCTCGGCCAGCGGAAGCTGGACGTGACGGGACTCGAAGTACGCCTGGAAATCGGGCAGTCGCCAGGCCAGATAGCCGGGCTCGTACGTCTGCGAGTACGGCAGGTACATCGTCGGCCCGGACTCGACAGGCATGGCGCAGTGCGCGACCGCGCCCTGGAGGGTCAGCGCGGGGGAGAGGCGGTGGACGTGCGCCGGGTACGTGGCCGCCACCGCGTTGGACAGGAGGCCCAGGTGGTAGTCGCGGTGGACGGACTGGGCGGCGCCGCCGGGGTTGACCACGTTGATCTGCGAGGTGATCTGGTAGCCGGGCCCGAGCCACGCCTGCGAGACAAGGGCGATGACGTCGTTGGCGTAGTAGTCGGCGAACGCCTCCGGCGCGTGGACGGCCAGCTTCTGCAGCGCGTTCCAGACCCGGTCGTTCGCACCCGGTGCGGCGAAGTGGTCGCCGGCGACCGTGCCGGATGCCCGCTGGGCAGTGATGAGCGCGTCGAAGGCGGCGGTGGCGCGCGCCACGACCGACGGGTCGGGGAAGGCGCGCCGGAACACGACGACGCCGGGCCCCTCACTGAAGGCACGGACCAACTCGGCCTGGACGTGACGGAGTTCGTGGGCGGCGACGGCGGACCGCAGCCGGTCGCTGTCGTAGAAGAGGACGTTGCGCTCCACGGCGTCGGCGTACGGATAGTCGTCCGCGTCGGTCGTGCGCTCGACCAGGACACGGAAGGCGTCGAGGTCGCAGTCCTCCTCGGCGAGCCAGGACGGGCGTACGTCGGTGGTGGGGGACATCGTCGTCCTTTCGTGCCGGGTGCTGCCATTCTTGTGAGCCGGAACCCCTCGAACAACCAGCAGTGACCCGTCAAAAACCCCTCAAGGAGTCCCTTCCATGGGCCACCCCTATCCGCTGCGGGAGATCGCCCGCCAGGCGGGCCTGAGCGAGGCCACCGTCGACCGGGTCCTCAACGGCCGGGGCGGGGTGCGCGAGAGCACCGCGCGCGAGGTGCACCGGGCGATCGCCGACCTGGACCGGCAGCGGACCCAGGTCAGGCTGGTCGGCCGCACCTTCATGATCGACATAGTGATGCAGACGCCCGAACGGTTCTCCACCGCCGTGCGCGCCGCGCTGGAGGCCGAGCTGCCCGCCCTGCGCCCGGCCGTCATGCGGTCGCGCTTCCACTTCCGTGAGACGGGCCCGGTGGCCGAGCTGGTCGCGACCCTGGATCGGATCGCCCGACGCGGCTCCCAGGGCGTGATCCTCAAGGCGCCGGACGTCCCCGACGTCACCGCGGCGGTCGGCCGGCTCGTGTCCGCGGGCATCCCCGTGGTGACCCTGGTGACCGATCTGCCGGCCAGCGGACGGCTCGCGTACGTCGGCATCGACGACCGGGCCGCGGGCGCCACGGCCGCGTATCTGATGGGCCAGTGGCTCGGTGACCGTTCCGGCAATGTGCTCACCAGCATCAGCAGCGGCTTCTTCCGTAACGAGGAGGAGCGCGAGATGGGCTTCCGCGCCGCCATGCGGGCCCTGCACCCGCGCCGCACGCTGGTCGAGGTCGCCGAGGGGCAGGGCCTGGACGCCACGCAGTACGACCTGGTCGTCGCCGCCCTCGAACGCGATCCGGAGATCCGCGCGGTCTACTCGATGGGCGGCGGCAATGTCGCCACGCTGCGGGCGTTCGAGGCGACGGGCCGCCGCTGCCAGGTGTTCATCGCGCACGACCTCGACCACGACAACACCCGGCTGCTGAGGGAACACCGACTGTCCGCCGTGCTCCACCACGACCTGCGCCAGGACATGCGCGAGGCCTGCCGCACCGTGATGCGGGCCCATGGCGCCCTGCCGCCCGCGGGGCCCGTGCTGCCGTCGCCGATCCAGGTGGTGACCCCGTACAACATGCCGACTGTGGCCGAGGCGACTCCCGCCGCCGCGGACTGAGACACCTGCGGCTCGTGCGCCGCGAGGCCGTGGCCGAGAGTGCTGGCCGGCTCCCGTTTCGACGGTGACCGCGGGGTACCCGCGAGGGGAGAGGAACCATGAGGGATACGGGGGACACGGGGGATCCGGGGGACACGAGGGAGAGGATGCGCCGTGAACACGCAATCGCCGCCGGCTTCGGAAGTCCAGGTGGTACTCACCGACTGCTCCGCCACGGACGCCGGACATCTCTTCGACGCCCTGCGCAGGCGCTTCGAATGTGACCGCGAGGACAGCGACAGCCCTGCTGAGACCCCGACCGCCTGGACGGCCACGTTCGACACGGCCGCCGTGTGCCCGCCCGCGTCGGGGGCGTCGGTGCCCCTCTCGGGTCCGGTGACGGCCGAGGTCCAGGGCAGCCCGCACGCCGTACGAGAGCTGGAGGACGCCCTGGCGGACGTCTTCACCGTGCACGAGGTGGGCTCGGTCTCCGGCGATCAGGAGGTCGAGGTGGAGCTGCGGCTGGAACCGCGCGGGTGAGAGGACGGGCCTCCTGACGGCGGCGCACCCGACGGGCCGACGGGCGCAGCCGATGCGCCGCCGCGGCTCGGCCAGGGACCCGGCCGCGCCCGGTGGCCTCCTGCCCGGCACGATGCTGTCGCCGCCCGGTGGCCCCTGGGGCCACCTGCCCCTGCCCGGGGCGATGGCGTCGCCCGCCGCACCGTCGTGCGATCCGCTCTGCCCCGCCTCCTCGGTTCTTCTCGCCTTGGCCGACCGGACCGGTCGCCGTCGGCCCCGCCGCGGGCCCTGTGGGGAACGCATGGCCCTGAGGTCGGCGGAGCGGCAGCCGCACCGTGCGGCCGCCGGCCTCCCCGCGGGCCCTGTGGGGAACCCCGCGGACCCTCAGCTAGGCGGAGCCGCCACCCGCAGTGGCACGGGGGCTGCCGTCGGTGGGAGTTCGGCGGCGCGGTCGGTGATGTCCGCCCACCAGGCGGCGCCGTCCTCGATGTACCGCAGCAGTACGCCTTCCCGGATGGCCCACGGACAGAGGGTCACCCTGCTGACCCCGGTCGTCTTCATCACCGTGTGCCCCACGATCGCCCCGGCCAGGCTCTGCCGGGCCCGCGGCGCGGAGATGCCCGGCAGCAGGTAGCGCTCGGCCGCCGGCAGCGCGGTCAGCCGGTCGAGACAGCCGCGCAGCTCGCGGCGCTCCAGATGCCGGTCCACGAACGGCCCCTGACGGCCGGGCGCCGCCCCGCACAGCCGGCCCAGCTGCTGAAACGTCCGCGAGGTCGCCACGACGGTACGCGGCCCCTCCCACCGGATCCGCGCGGCCACATCCCGCAGCTGATGCCGGACCTTGCGGCGCAGCGCCTTGACCATCGCGGCGGACGGCAGATCCTCGCCCTCGAAGAACTCCCGGGTCAGCCGGCCCGCGCCGAGCGGCAGCGAGGCCACGAAGTCCGGCAGCCGCCCGCGACCGAAGGCCACTTCCAGTGAGCCGCCCCCGATGTCGAACAGCGCGAGCGGCCCCGCGCGCCAGCCCATCCACCGCCGGGCCCCCAGGAAGGTGAGCTCGGCCTCCTCCTCCCCGGGCAGCGTGCACAGCCGCACCCCGGTCTCCGCCCGGACGGCGCGCAGCACCTCCAGCCGGTTCGGCGCACCGCGCACCACCGCCGTCGCGAAGGCCAGCGGTCCGGCGGCGCCCCACTTCCGCGCCGTCTCATCGGCCGCGGCGACCGCCCCGACGAGTCTGTGCACGGCTTCCTCGGGAATCCTCCCGTCGGGCCCCACCACTTCGGACAGCCGTAACCTCCACTTGGCCGTGTGCACCGGCAGCGGTACGCCGCCCTCCGCGTCCGCCACCACCAGCCGCACCGTGTTCGAACCCACGTCCACCACACTCATCCGCATGCGCGGGACGTACCCGCCCCCACGCTCCGGACACCCTGATCGACCCCGACGAGGGCGGGGAACCCGGCCGCCGTGCACGAAGACCACTCCGGCACCACGCATCCCACGCGTGTGGAGTGCTGTCTTCTGGGCACTCAGGAACAAGTGGGCCAGACATTCAGCAAACATGAAAATACGCCACAGATCGGAGGTGTCCGATGGGAATGCCAGCCGGGCCCTACCTGCTGACACCGCCGGGCGTCTACGCACCGCAACACGACACCGACCTTTTGGCCCGCGCCTTGCGCCGGGAGGACATAGACACCTCGACGGAGGTACTCGACCTCGGTACCGGAAGCGGCGCGCTCGCCGTGCACGCCGCGCGCCTCGGCGCCCGGGTGACGGCCGTCGACATCTCCCGGCGCGCCGTGCTCACCGCTCGCCTGAACGCGCTGCTCGCCGGCCGGCGCGTCACCGTCCGCCGGGGTGACCTGACCGCGGCCGTGCCGGGACGCTCGTACGACCTCGTGGTGAGCAACCCGCCGTACGTGCCGTCACCTTCGGCCCGGCTGCCGAGCCGGGGAGCGGCCCGCGCCTGGGACGCCGGACACGACGGCCGGGCGTTCGTCGACCGTATCTGCGACACGGCGCCGGCCGCGCTGCGGGCCGGGGGAGCGCTGCTGATCGTGCACTCCGCGCTCTGCGGCACGCGGCCCACCCTGGACCGGCTGGCCGCCGCCGGGCTCGACGCCTCGGTCACCGACCGCGCCTTCGTCCCCTTCGGCCCTGTGCTGCGTGCCCGCCGGGCGTGGCTGCGCCGCCAGGGCCTGCTGACCGACGAGAACCTGGAAGAACTGGTGGTCATCCGTGCCGAACACTCCTGAGCGACCGCGCCGCGTCACCGTCGACCGGGACGGACCCCTGCTCGTCGAGGGCCCGGTCGAGGTGGTCTGCGAGGACGGCACGGTCGTCACCTCGCGACGGTTCAAGGTCGCGATCTGCACCTGCCGCCGCAGCCGTGCGTACCCCTGGTGCGACACCAGCCACCGCCGCCGGGTGAAGGGGGACACGCCGTGAGGAGTCCTGAACTCCCCACCCCACGAGGTGAGTTGTCCAAGTCCGTCTTCTCGACGCTGGCCTACAGCACTCCCCTCCCCACCTGGTCGCACGAGGTGCAGGAGGCCGACCCGTACGGGGACGATCTCCAACTCGCCCTCTACGTCCTGTACGAGCTCCACTACCGGGGCTTCGCCGAAGTGTCCGACGAACGGGAGTGGGACCCCGGGCTGCTCGGCCTGCGCCGCGCCATGGAGCTGCGCTTCACCGAGGCCCTGCGCTCCGACGTACCGCTCGAGCCCGACGTCGACGTCGAGAAGGTGCTGGCCGCGCTCCTGGTGGAACCCGTGGGACAGGACGACACCAGCGTCAGCCACCATCTCCAGCGCGACGGCGAACTGTGGCAGTTCAAGGAGTACGCCGCCCTGCGCTCCCTCTACCACCTCAAGGAGGCCGACCCGCACGCCTGGGTCATCCCGCGGCTGCACGGCCGGGCCAAGGCCGCCATGGTGGCGATCGAGTACGACGAGTTCGGCGCGGGCCGCGAGGACCAGATCCACGCCCGGCTCTTCGCCGACCTGATGGCGGACCTGGGCCTGCGGACGGACTACGGACACTACGTCGACGCGGCCCCCGCCGAGGTGCTCGCCACCGTCAACCTCATGTCCCTGTTCGGCCTGCACCGCGCCCTGCGCGGCGCACTGGTCGGCCACTTCGCCGCCGTCGAGGTGACCTCGTCACCCGGCTCCCGACGCCTGGCCACCGCCCTGCGCCGGGTGGGAGCGGGACCGGCCGCCCAGCGGTTCTACGACGAGCACGTCGAGGCGGACGCCGTCCACGAACAGGTCGTACGCCGTGACGTGATCGGCGGTCTGCTGGAGAGCGAGCCCGAACTCGAACCCGACGTCGCCTTCGGCATCCTGGCCACCGGTTTCCTCGAAGACCGGCTCGGCGCCCGCCTGCTGGACGCCTGGCGGAGTCGACGCAGTGCCCTGCGCGTGCCGTTGACCGGCGACGAGGAAGGTGCCCCCCATGCCTGACAACCCCACCGACCAGCATCCCCGCCCCGACTTCCCGCAGCAGGATCAGGAACACCCGGGCTGGACCGGCCCCATGGACCCGCCGCCCGACCACGGCGAGGACTCGTACGAGGGAAGCGGACTGCTCCAGGACCGTGCCACGCTCCTGACCGGCGGAGACTCGGGAATCGGCCGGGCGGTGGCGCTCGCCTTCGCGCGCGAGGGCGCCGACGTCATGTTCACCCACCTCCCGGAGGAGGAGAAGGAGGCCGCCGAGACCGTCCGCCTGGTCGAGGACGCGGGCCGCAAGGCCGTCGCCGTGGCCTGCGACATCCGTACGGAGGAGGCATGCCGCCGACTGGTGGAGCGCGCTGTCGCGGAGTTCGGGCGGATCGACGTCCTGGTCAACAACGCCGCGTACCAGATGTCCCAGCCGGACGGCATCGGCGCCATCTCCACCGAGCAGTTCGACCGGGTCGTACGCACCAACCTGTACGGCATGTTCTGGCTCTGCAAGCTGGCGCTCCCGCACATTCCGGCGGGCGGTTCCGTCATCAACACGACGTCCGTGCAGGCGTACAAGCCGAGTCCGCATCTGCTCGACTACGCCATGACCAAGGGCGCCATCGTGACCTTCACCCAGGGGCTCGCGCAGATGGTGGCCGGTGACGGCATCCGCGTCAACGCCGTGGCGCCCGGCCCCGTGTGGACTCCGCTGATCCCGGCGACGATGCCGGACACCACGGAGTTCGGCAAGCAGGCTCCGCTCGGCCGCCCCGCGCAGCCCGCCGAGATGGCCCCCGCGTATGTCTTCCTGGCCTCGCCGCGGGCGAGCTTCATCACCGCGGAGATCCTGAACGCCACCGGCGGCACACCGCTGCCCTGAGCCGGTCCCGAGCCGTGGCGAAAGGCGCGCCACCCGCGGGCGTCAGTCCTTCAGGAACGGGTGGAGCAGGGCGAGCAGGGCGTCCGGGCGGTGCAACGGGATGATGTGGCCGCAGTCCTCGACGAGATGGCCGGTGAGGTCGTCGGCGAACGGGCGCAACTGGCGCTCCAGCGCCGCGCCGACGGGATGCGAGCCGACGGCCATCGTGGGGACGGTCAGCCGCGCGGTGTCGAAGGCCCGCTCGATCTGCGTGGCGCTGACGGGCAGGGCGCGGTAGTACGAGAACGCGCAGCGCAGGGCCTCACGTCCGGTATAGGCGCGGACGAACGCGTCCCGTACGGCGGGCCGCACCCCGTCGCCGAGGGTGCCCGTGTCGAGGAACCAGTCGAGGTAGCGCGCCTCGTTGCCCTCGAGCACGGTCTCCGCGAGGCCGGGTACGGCATGGAAGCCGAACCACCAGGGGGCACCGCCCGCCAGAAAGGACTCGGCGCCGGGGAGTCGGCCCAGCAGGGACTCCATGACCACGAGCCGCCTCACGAGGCCGGGTCGGCGCAGCGCGAGCAGCAGGGCGGGCGGCGTGCCCGCGTCGATGCCCACCACGGCGGCCGGGCCCGCGCCCAGCGTCTCCAGCAGGGCCGCGGCGTCGTCGGCCAGCGAGCCGGCGTCGTAACCGGTCTTGGCCCGTGTGCTCGCGCCGAACCCGCGCAGATCCGGTGCGATCACTTGGTACCGCTCGGACAGCCCGGCCATGACGTCGGTCCACAGTTCCCAGGTGTGCGGGAAGCCGTGCAGAAGCAGGACGGCGGGGCCCTTTCCGGCCAGGGCCACATTGAGTTCGACGCCGTTGACGGACACGCGGCGCAGCACGGTCATGGAACGGTCCCTCCAGGTGGGGGATACGGGGGGGGATACGGGGGTGGTCACCAAAGGTGACAAGCACACGGTAGGTAACTAACCTGGTCCTTCCAAGAAGGCACTTTCGTCTCAGGTGGTGAGCTCCGGGTGACCAAGGCGAACCGCGGTGACCTCTTCGATCCGCAGTGTCCGACCCGTCGGCTGCTCGACCGTATCGGCACGAAGTGGACCTCGATGGCGGTCAAGGTGCTGGCCGAGGCGGCCCCGGACGAGGTGCGCTTCGCGGAACTGCGGCGCCGCATGCCGGGAATCTCCCAGAAGATGCTCTCGGTCACCCTCCAGAGTCTTGCCCGCGACGGTCTGGTGGCCCGCCGTGTCGAGCCGACGGTGCCGCCGCGCGTGCACTACCGGCTCACCGAGCTGGGCCTGTCGCTGGAGGGCCCCCTGGCCGCTCTGCGGCACTGGGCCGAGCGGCACATGTCGGAGATCGATCGCAACAACCGCCTCGAGGATGCCCGGAGTTCGGCCGGCTGATCAGGAGGGCGAGTCCCCGCCGCGGACATGTCCCTACTCGGCGGGGCCACCGCGCCCCTCGGCTTCCACGTGGGCACGGCCCCTGTGCACGGCCGCTTCGAGCCCTTGGCGGGCGGCATCCAGGTCACCCCGGACATGACCGGGTCCCGCGTGTCCCACGCTCGGCGTACCGGGGTGGCGGCAAGTGGATGGTGCGGGGCCGCGTTCGCCGACGATGCGCGGCGTGCGCCGTTCGGCCGCCCTGGACGCGACGCACCTGAGCACGGTGAACGGTGGCTCCGGGGAGGAGTTGCGCTGCGTGGCCCTGGCCAACATGGCCCCAAAAGGTGCAATATCGCGGCAAATGCGGTTATCTCTTGATCGTCCTATGCTGATATCCGGAGGACTCGGGCAGACGACGGCCGGTCCTGCGCCGGCGGGAAGCGGGCTTCCATGGCTGAACGACTTAAAAGGCTGGGGTTGATCGGCGAGCTGTCGGCTGAGTTCGCCGGCACCATGATTCTCATCCTCTTCGGCGCCGGCGTGGTGGCACAGGTGGTCGCCGGTGGAGCGCTCACGACCCCGCCGGGCGGCCTCGGAAACCACGACAGCATCGCGTGGGCCTGGGGCATCGGCGTCACCATGGGCGTGTATGTCGCGGCGCGGCTGAGCGGTGCGCATCTCAACCCCGCGGTGACGGTCACTCTCGCCGCGTTCAAGGGTTTCCCGTGGAGCAAGGTCGCGCCCTACGCGGTGGCCCAGACGCTCGGCGCCTTCGTGGCGGCCCTCCTCGTGCGCTGGAACTACACCGAGGCGCTGGCGAAGGCCGACCCCGGCCACACCCTCAAGACGCAGGGCGTGTTCTCCACGCTCCCCGCCAACGGCAACCCGAACCTGCCGGTCCACGAGTGGGGCGCGTTCCGCGACCAGGTCATCGGTACCGCGATCCTCCTGCTGCTGATCCTCGCCATCACGGACCTGCTCAACACGCCCCCCGGCGCCAACCTGGCCCCGTTCATCATCGGCCTGGTGGTCGTGGCGATCGGCATGGCCTGGGGCACCAACGCGGGCTACGCGATCAACCCGGCACGCGACTTCGGTCCCCGGCTGGCCAGCTTCATCACGGGCTACGGCAGCGCATGGCGAGATCAGTACGGGAACTTCTACTTCTGGGTGCCGATCATCGGTCCGCTGATCGGCGGTCTGCTCGGCGGGGTCGTGTACAAGTTCTTCGTGGGCCGGTTCCTGCCGACGGCGGAGCCGGAGCCCCCCGGACGCGTCCCGACCCCCGAGGCCTGACACCCACCAGAGAGGCGGCACGCCATGGCGGACTTCGTCGGCGCGGTGGACCAGGGGACCACCAGCACCCGATTCATGATCTTCGACCACGCCGGCAACGAGGTGGCGAAGCACCAGCTGGAGCACGCCCAGATCCTTCCGCGCTCCGGGTGGGTCGAGCACGACCCGGTGGAGATCTGGGAACGCACCAACTCGGTGATACAGAACGCCCTGCGGCACGGGAACCTGTCCCCGGACGACCTGGCGGCGATCGGCATCACCAACCAACGGGAGACCACCGTCGTCTGGGACCCGCGCAACGGCCGTCCCTACTACAACGCCATCGTCTGGCAGGACACCCGCACCGACTCCATCGCCGCGGCCCTGGAACGCTCGGGCCAGGGCGACGTCATCCGCCGCAAGGCGGGGCTGCCGCCGGCGACCTACTTCTCCGGCGGCAAGATCCAGTGGATCCTGGAGAACGTCGACGGCGTCCGCGAGGCAGCCGAGCAGGGGCACGCCGTCTTCGGCAACACGGACTGCTGGGTCCTGTGGAACCTGACCGGCGGCCCCGACGGCGGCATCCACGCCACCGACGTGACCAACGCCAGCCGCACCATGCTGATGGACCTGGAAACCCTCGACTGGGACGACGAACTGCTGGGACTCTTCGACATCCCGCGATCGATGCTGCCCACCATCAACCCGTCCTCCCACCCGGAGGCCTACGGCCAGACCCGTACCTCCCGGCCGCTGCGCGCCGCCATCCCCATCGCCGGGGTACTCGGCGACCAGCAGGCGGCCACCGTCGGACAGGTCTGCTACGCGCCCGGCGAAGCCAAGAACACCTACGGCACGGGCAACTTCCTGGTGCTGAACACCGGCACCGAACTGGTCCGCTCCCAGCACGGACTCCTCACCACCGTGGCCTACCAGTTCGGCGACAGCCCGGCCATCTACGCCCTGGAGGGCTCCATCGCCGTCACCGGGTCCGCGGTGCAATGGCTGCGCGACCAGATGAAGATCATCAAGTCCGCGGCCGAGAGCGAGACGCTGGCGCGTACCGTCGAGGACAACGGCGGCATCTACTTCGTCCCCGCGTTCTCGGGCCTGTTCGCCCCGTACTGGCGCTCCGACGCCCGCGGCGCGATCGTCGGCCTCGCCCGGTACCACGACAACGGTCACCTGGCCCGCGCGACGCTGGAAGCCATCTGCTATCAGAGCCGTGACGTCGTCGAGGCCATGGAGCAGGACTCCGGAGTCCACCTCGATGTGCTCAAGGTCGACGGCGGCGTGACCGCCAACGACCTGTGCATGCAGATCCAGGCCGACATCCTCGGCGTACCGGTCAGCCGCCCGGTCGTCGCCGAGACCACCGCGCTCGGCGCCGCCTACGCGGCGGGTCTGGCCACCGGCTTCTGGCAGGACACCGACGAACTGCGCACCCACTGGCAGGAGTCCAAGCGCTGGGAGCCCCAGTGGTCCGAGGACCGGCGGGCGGAGGGCTACGCGGGCTGGAAGAAGGCGGTGGAGCGCACGCTCGACTGGTCCAAGGTGGAATAGGCGCCGACGCCGCCGGCCGGCGTGCTCCGACGAGCGGCGACGGCCGGGCGGCGCGCCGACGCGACTCCGGGGGCCTCGGCCCGGGAGGGCTGCTCGTAGGGCCCCTCGGCCCGGGAGAGGCGGCTCCGGGGGCCCGGTCCGGGCCGTGCGCGCAGCCGGAAAGACCGGACGCCCGAGGAGGCGACCGGGCCCCGGGGAGGGGCGGCAGCGGCCTGTCCGCCGCCCTCGGCGCGTGCGGTAGGGTTTACCTGCGTGATCACGCGGGAAACCGCGGGAGCGACGCACCGGGACGTGGCGCAGCTTGGTAGCGCACTTGACTGGGGGTCAAGGGGTCGCAGGTTCAAATCCTGTCGTCCCGACGGTGCGAAGGGTCTTCGCAGACGAATGTCTGCGAGGGCCCTTTTCGCGTCCTGGGGGCGGGGCCTGGCGGCGGGCTCAGGACAGGCAGCCCACATGGGCGAGGGCCTGCTTGAGGAGGACTCCCTGGCCGCCCGGCATCTCGTTCTGGACCAGCTCCGACGACGCCTCCCGGGGACTGAACCAGACCAGGTCGAGGGCATCCTGCCGAGGGCGGCAGTCGCCGGCCACCGGGACGATGTAGGCGAGGGAGACCGCGTGCTGGCGGGGGTCGTGGAACGGCGTCACCCCCTGCGTCGGGAAGTACTCCGCGACCGTGAAGGGCTGCAGGGAAGCGGGGACCCGGGGCAGTGCCACCGGCCCGAGGTCCTTCTCCAGATGGCGCAGCAGGGCGTCCCGGACCCGCTCGTGATGCAGCACCCGGCCGGAGACGAGGGCGCGGCTGACCGTTCCTTCCGGTCCGATGCGCAGCAGCAGTCCGATGCTGGTCACTTCACCGCTGTCGTCTACGCGCACGGGCACGGCCTCGACGTAGAGGATCGGCATGCGTGCGCGGGCCATCTCAAGATCGTCGGAAGTCAGCCAGCCGGGCGTGGTTTCGGTCATGTCAGACATTGGTTGATCATACTTTCCCGGTCTCCCGACTCCCCTCTCCCGTCCCGCGCGTGCCGCTCCGGGCCGGTCGTACGGCATCGTGGCCGCACGCCGCACGCCGCACGCCGCACGCCGCACGCCGCACGCCGCACGCCGCACGCCGCACGCGGCGGGTAGTGGGCCGAGTCCTCCGCGCGGGGCACACCCTCGGACGTAGCGACACCCCCTGCCCGCCGAGGCACAGGCGGATGATGGGGGGAGACCGTGTCCGGTCCTGCGGAGGGGGAGTCGTGGAGAAGGCACAGGCCGGTGGCCGTATATCCGGCGCCGAGGGAGCCGGCGGCGAGAGCGGATCCGGGGGTGGCGGGGCCCTCGGCCATCGGGATGAGGCACCGGGTACGGGCGAAGCAGGCCCGGCCGAGGGTGCGTACGACTTCGCGGAGCTGCGCGCGCAGGAGTTCGGCTACCTCGATTCCGGTGGGCACACCTATCTCGACCACACCGGCGCCGGGCTCCCGCCACGCTCGCTCGTCACGGCGAGCGCGGAGCGGATCACGGGCGGCTGCTTCGGGAATCCGCACTCCGAGAGCCCGGCGTCCCGGGCCTCGGGGCTGCTGCTCGCCGAGGCACGCCGCGCGGTGCTCCGGCACTTCAACGCCGACCCGGCCGAGTACGCCGTGATCTTCACGCCCAACGCGACCGGCGCCCTGCGCCTGATCGGCGAGGCGTATCCGTTCGGGCGGCACAGCCGGCTGGTGATGTCGTTGGACAACCACAACTCGGTGAACGGGCTGCGGGAGTACGCGCGGGCAAAGGGAGCCTCGACGGCATACGTACCCGTGAGCGGGCCCGGCCTGCGCATCGACGAGGAGCGGCTGACCGCCGCGCTGACGGCACGCGGACGCGGGCTCGGCCTGTTCCGCTCGCGGGACGGCGGACGCTCCCGCGGGCTCCTGGCCTACCCGGCGCAGAGCAACTTCACAGGTGTCCAGCACCCGTTGGAGTGGATCACACGGGCCAAGGAGCACGGCTACGACGTACTGCTCGACGCCGCCGCCTTCGTCCCGGCCAACACCCTGGACCTGAGCCGCTTCCATCCGGACTTCACCGCCGTGAGCTGGTACAAGGTCTTCGGGCATCCCACCGGCGTCGGCAGCCTGATCGCCCGCCGGGAGGCGCTCGCCACACTGCGCCGCCCCTGGTTCTCGGGCGGCACGATCTACGCGGCCAGCGCCCAGGCGGGCTGGCACGTCCTCGCGGACGACGAGGCCGCCTTCGAGGACGGCACGGTCAACTTCCTCGCCCTGCCGGACGTGACGGCCGGACTGGAATGGCTCGACCGGATCGGCGTGCGCCGCGTGCACGACCATGTCAGCTCGCTGACGGATCAACTCTTACGCGGTCTCGGGGAGTTGAGTCACAGCAACGGTTCGCCGCTCGTCCGGGTGTACGGGCCCGGGGAGGGCGAGGCGGCGCGCGGCGGGACGGTCGCCCTGAACCTGCTGGCGGCCGACGGCGGGATCATCGACGAGCGCGTCGTCACCCGCGACAGCGCCCTGCGCGGAATCTCGCTGCGCACGGGCTGCTTCTGCAACCCCGGCGCCGGCGAGGCGGCGTTCGCCCTGTCGCCGCCTCGGCTGCGGTCCGCGACACGCAGGCAACTCAGCTCGATGGAGGACTACTTGGAGTTGCTGCGGCTGCCCTCGGCGGGTGCCGTCCGTATCTCTGTGGGGCTGTCTTCGCAGCCCAGGGACATCGAGACGGTCCTGCGGTTCGTGACGGAGACCTACCGGGACCAGGTGCCGGGGGTGGCGGGCCTGGCCGCGCGATCGGGCTGCTGAGACCGGCGCTCCGGGGCCCTCCACCGGCCGGCCGCGCAGGAGACCCCGTGATTTCTGTTATCCCGGGGTAGTCCGCCCGTCTCCTGTGCGTACGGATCGAACCCTCAGGAGTCAGCCAGTGAATCAGGACAGCAGTGGACGCTCGATCAGCCGGCGCGAAGCACTCCGTGGGGCGGGTGCCGTCGCGGTCGCAGGGGCCGGTGCCGCCGTGCTCGGCGGTGCCTCCACCGCGGTCGCCGCCGACGCGTTCGCACATCCGGGGTTGCTGCACACCCGGGCCGACCTGGACCGGATGGCGGCCAAGGTGAAGGCGGGCACCGGGCAGTGGAAGGCGGGCTTCGCCAAGCTGACGGCCAACTCCCACGCGCGGAGCGGCTGGCAGGCGAACCCGCAGCGGACGGTGTACCGCGGATCGGGCACCCCCGAGAACTACGGCACGCTCTACAACGACATCCACGCCGCCTACCAGAACGCCCTGCGCTGGCACATCACCGGCGAGACCGCGCACGCCGACACCGCGGTGGCGATCCTCAACGCCTGGTCGGGCAGGCTCACCGCACTCGACGGCAGCGCCGACCGGTTCCTCGCGGCCGGGCTGTACGGCTACCAGTTCGCCAACGCCGCCGAACTCGTCCGTGACCACGACGGCTTCGAACTGGCCCGCTTCCAGAAGATGATGCTGAATGTCTTCGCCCCGGTCAGCGAGGACTTCCTCACGAACCACAACGGCGCCTACCTCACCAACTATTGGGCCAACTGGGACCTGACCGCCCTCGCCTGCGTCCTGGCCGTGGGCATCCTGTGCGACGACCGCGCCAAGGTGCGGCGCGCCGTCACCTACTTCAAGTCGGGCCAGGGCATGGGCTCGGTCAGGAACGCCATCCCGGTCGTGCACGCCGACGGTCTCGCGGAGTGGGTCGAGGCCGGACGCGACCAGGGCCACGCCCTGCTCGGCGTCGGACTGATGGGCACCGTCTGCGAGATGGCCTGGAACCAGGGCATCGACCTGTACGGCCACGACGACAACCGGTTCCTCAAGGGCGCCCAGTACGTGGCCAAGTGGAGCATGGGCGGGGACGTGCCCTACACGGCCAACACCCGGAAGAAGGGCGCTCCGGGGGTCTGGTCGGGCACGGAGTCCGCCACCAGGGCGGCGGACGTCGATCCGACCATGACGCGGCCGATCTGGGCCATGATCTCCAACCACTACACCAAGCGCCGGGGCCTGTCCGCGCCGTACCTCACCCGGATCGCCGCCAAGGCCGCTCCCGAGGGCGGCGGCGGTGACTACGGTCCCAACAGCGGAGGATACGACCAGCTCGGCTTCGGCACGCTGGCCTTCACCCGGGAGGCGGGGGACACGGCTGAGTCCACCAAGGCCCCGACGCCCACGCGCACGGACGCCGCTCCGTCAGCCGCCTCGTCCGCCGGCCCGGCCACGTCCCCGTCCGCCTCGGCGTCCGAGGGCAGCCGGTCGCAGGGCGGCAGCGGCGACCTGGCCGTCACCGGCACCGGTGGCGTCGCCGCGGTCGCGGGCACCGGCGTCCTGGCCATCGCGGGCGGCCTGATCGCACTGCGTCGCCGGCAGGCGGGCACCCGGCCGTGACAGATGCGGTACGGCGGCGGTACGGCGACCGGCCGCTCGGCCACCGCCGTACCGCGACCGCGCATGTTCACGCGGCGCGGCAGGCGCACGGCGGTGAGGGTGGGCTCCACCCGCCCGCCTCACGCCTGGGAGCGCAGCCGCCACCCGTGATCCACCGGCCCGATGCCGGCCCCCAGTGCGAACCCCGCCGCGATCGCCGCCGTGACGTAGTCCTTGGCCTCCCGCACCGCGTCCGGAACCGGAAGGCCCCGCGCCAGCCCCACCGCCACCGCCGAGGCGAGGGTGCAGCCCGTGCCGTGGGTGTGACGGTTGTCGTGCCGGGGGGCGCGCAGCCAGTGCTCCGCGCTGCCGTCGGTCAGCAGGTCCACGGCCTCGCCGGGCAGATGGCCGCCCTTCACGAGCACCCAGCGCGGGCCGTACGCGAGCAGGTGTGCGGCGGCGCGGCGCATGCCGGACTCGTCGTTCACCGCGATGCCGGTGAGCTGCGCGACCTCGTCCAGATTCGGCGTGGCCACCGTCGCGAGCGGCAGCAGCCGGGTCCGTACGGCATCCAGCGCGTCGTCGGCCAGCAGCCGGTCGCCGTGCTTGGACACGCTCACCGGGTCCACGACGACCGGAGCCGCCACGTCCGACAGCAGCTCGGCAACGGCCGTGACCAGGGCGGACGAGCCGAGCATGCCGGTCTTGACCGCCTGCACGCCGATGTCGTCGACGACACTGCGGTACTGGGCGCGCACCGCCTCCACGGGCAGTTCCCAGGCGCCCTGCACCCCGACGGAGTTCTGCGCGGTGACCGCGGTCAGCACGCTCATGCCGTGGGCGCCGAGCGCCAGCATCGTCTTCAGGTCGGCCTGGATTCCGGCGCCTCCGCCGGAGTCGGAGCCGGCGATCGTCAGGACCCGGGGCAGGGCGGTCATACGAGGCTCTCCTCTCGGCGGTGGCGCAGCCGCACGGGGGCGTAGAGGGCCAGGGCCACGACGAACGCCACGTAGTACGACAGGTCGGCGCCGTGCAGCGCGTCCGCCACCGGGCCCACGTACAGGCTCGTGTCCATGAACGGCACGGCCGCGGCGAAGGCGGCCACGAACGCCACCAGCGGCGGCCACCACGGCTGCGGCCGGCCGGCCTCCGCGGCCAGGTCGATCTCGGCACCCTCGCGGGTGCGGGCCCGGGCGATCCAGTCGACGACGACGATCGCCACGAACCCGGGAATCCAGTAGCCGACGAACAGCAGCACGTTCTGGAAGCGCGCGGTGGTGTTTGCCGCGTGCATCCACAGCACCAGCGGGAAGCCGAGCGCGGCGGCCAGGGCGGCGGCCACCGGGCGCGGCACGCGCACGCCCGCGGTCTGCAGGGCCAGGGACCCGCTGTAGTCGTTCATCGCGTTGCTGCACAGCGCCGCCAGCGCCACGGCCAGCAGCCCGAACGCCCCGAGGGCCCCGCCGCCCAGCACCTGGTCCACGCCCGCGGCGGTCTGGTCGGTCAGCACGGACGCGCCCCACAGTCCGAGGGCCTGGACCGCCACGAAGGAGACCGCGAGACCCAGCAGGGTGCACCAGAACATCCGCGGGCGGGACGTGGAGCGCGGCAGATAGCGGCTGAAGTCGCTGGCGTACGGGGCCCAGGACAGGGCCAGACTCAGGGCGATGGTGCTGGTCAGCACGAACGCGCCGGCCCGGTCGGCGCCGTGCGCGCCGCCGGTCGACGCGGCGTGGACACCGTCGAGCATGCGCCAGGCGATCAGCGCGAACGCGGCGGCGAGCACGAACGTCATGACGATCTGGAGCCGGTGGATGGCCTCGTAGCCGAGGACGCCGAGCGCCCCCTGGCCGGCCATCATGACCAGGACGCCGAGCCAGAACGGCCAGCCGCACAGCTGTGCCAGCGCGTCCCCGCCGAACAGTCCGATCAGCGCGTCCCAGGCCACCGAGGACAGCCACTGGAGCATGCCGGGCACCGCCACCGCGCGGCCGAAGGCGAGCCGGGCCAGCGGCAGCTGTCCGGCGCCGGTCCGGCTGCCCCAGGTGCTCAGGTAGGCGGTGGGCACCGCGCCCACGACCGTACCCAGCACGACGGCGGCGAGCGCGGTCGCGAAGTCCAGGCCGAGCGCGATGCCGATGGTTCCGGTGAACACGCCCGTCATCGTCAGATTGGGGGCGAACCACACGGTGAACAGGCGTCCGGCTCCGCCGTAGCGATTGTTCTCGGGGACCGGTTCGATGCCGTGCCCCTCGACCCGGAGATCGCCGGGCGCCGCGGGCATCCGCCCGTCGAAGACGGTCCGCCGGCCGTCGGCGGGCAGCCCGCCGGGAACATGCGCCAAAGGCATGGAAGACATCCCTCCGCCAGTACGAACTGGTTCAGGTTCGACGGGTGTGATCTCAGCCCTCGGATGGGGCACCCCGTGTCCGGTACGACGAAAAGCCTAACCCGATCTCCGCCGACGCCCCTACGGAGGATGCGTGACGACGGTCCGGCGGCGGGCGCGGACGCCGCCGGACCTGGGGATCAGCGCTGGGTGTAGATGAAGCCGATCTTGTCGACCTCGTCGCCGGCGCGGCCGTGGAATCCGGCGATCTGCCGACCGGACGGAGCGGTGCGGGTCACGCAGTCGGACGTGGTGGTGCCGCCCGCCAGGCTGTTCCCGAGGTTGGTGGTGAACTTCGCGTAGAAGATCCGGGTGTGGCCGTCCTTCACGCCCTGGCACAGATGGGCGGAGGTGACGTACTCGCCGCTGCCGAGGGTCAGCGACGAGGCGGTGCCGCCGGTGCCGCCGTGGGCCAGCGTCGTGCCGTTGCCGAGCGTGAGACCCATCCGGTCCACGCGGGAGCCGCTGCGCAGCGAGACCGTCGTGGCGCGGGCGCCGGCCGGCACGCTGTCGATGTCGTTGAAGTAGTCGCCGTGCGGCCCGCCGAACTGGTCGCTCAGCTGGAACGCGGAGGCGCGCGACCAGGAGAACGCCGCGGTGATCGGGTCGTGGTCGGAGAGCATCAGGCCGTCGGAGTTGAGGAACGCGGCGTGCTCGTTGTCGTACGACGTGGCGTCGAGCGTGACGAGCTTGCTGCCGCGGTAAAGGATCTTGTCGACGACCTCGCAGGTGTTGGGCACGGTGGCCCCGGTCTGGTCGCAGACCAGCGCGTCGCTGCCCTTGGCGGGCGCCGCGCCGCCGCGTATCAGCTTCACCCAGGCGTCGGTCAGCCCGTTGGCGGCGGCGAACTCGGCGATGGTGTCGGCCGACCGGGTGTAGCGGGTGTTGGTGTCGCCCATCACCACGACGGCGTTGCCGTTGGAGTGCGTGCCGATGAAGGAGGTCAGCTGGTCGAGGTTGTCGGCGCGGGAGGCCTCGTCGCCGTCGTTGGTGCCGGCGTTGGTGTGCAGGTTGTAGAAGTCGACGTAGACGCCCTCGGCCAGGCGCTCGCGCATGAAGGTGAAGCCCTTGGGGGTGAGGCAGTCGCCCGAATCGATCTGGCAGGAGTTCCAGCCGGCGCGCTCGAAGTCGTCACCGTCCCAGGCATAGGTCGAGACGGTGTTGAGGCCGCTGCCGATGCCCGCGCCCCCGCTGGTCGCCGTGCGGTAGGGGTGGGTGTCCGTGGAGTACAGGTACGCGTGGTAGTTGAAGTCCTCCTGGACGTTGACGATGTCGTACGGCGCGATGCGCCGGCCGATCTCCGTGGTGCTCGTGTCGCGCGGCGTCGAGGCGCTGGAGAGGGACTCCGGCAGACCGGCGACGTTGTAGGTGAGCACGCTGAACGTGCCCGAGTCGGCCGCCGCGGCGGGGGAGGCGCTCACCGTGAGCCCGCCGACGGCCACGGCCGCGGTCGCCAGACAGGCGAGAAGTCTGCGCATGAGGGGGTCTCCTGGGGGTGAGGAAAGAGCGCGAGTGATGCGAGCATGTCAAAATGTAGCGACAAGCTCCGGGCGCACGGCGTCTTCGAAACTTTCGAAAACTTCAGCCGGTGAGCGCCGGGCCGATCACCGTGGTGACACGTGTACGACGGCCGACTCGCGGCCGTGCGGCCGCTGTCCGACGCGCGGATTCGTGTGCACGCGGAAACACGGCACCGGAACACGCCCTGGAGGTACGGCAGTTCACGCGCAAGGGCGCCAACACGGGCGCGGACGTGCACGTATCACCTGATGGACCAGCGTTGACATCGACTCCGGCGCCTGTCTTACTTACGCCCCAGAACGGTCAAGAGCGTCAGCGACAAGCCCTGGCTTGCTGACCGGCAACCCTCGCGACGCGGTGGGGTGCCCCAGGTGACGACCGGACCGGATGACCTTCGGTAAGCGCGAGGCCCCCCAAGGGCCGGAACAGTGACGGTGACGGCGATGGACGCAGCTACGAGGACGACCGCACAGCGGCGCCCCCGCCGCGTCCTGCTGTGCGCGAACCGCTGTGTCGATCTGCTCCGTGTCAGCAGCGCGCTGTGTACCGCCCCGGGCTCTGCCCGCCGTCGAGGCTGACGGCGTTCTGATTCTCTGACGCGCACCGCCGCCGCGGTGTGCTCTCCGCCCGCCCAGTCCCCGGTTCCGGCGCTCTCCCGTGCTTCGTCTCCCGCAGCGGCCTTGCGCCGCCGTGTGCCGTCGCGCTCGCCGCCCGGGGTGTCCGACTCCGCTGGAGCCTGCCATGAGTGAACTCCCTGGCGCCGCCGTGTCCCTTCTCTCCGCGCCACCCGACGGCACCGCCCCGCGGCCCCTGGCGGCCCAGCGTGTGCTGCCGCTGCGCCGGCCCGGCCGCTGGATCCTCACGGCGATCGTGCTCGTGCTGGTCGCCCAGATCGGCCACGGGCTGGTGACCAACCCCTTCTACCAGTGGGACCGCTTCGCCTACTGGTTCCTGCGCCCCACGATCCTCGACGGACTGCTCATCACTCTCGAAGTGGCGGCGTACAGCGCCGTGTTGGGGCTGCTCGGTGGCATCCTGCTGGCACTGGCCCGGCTCTCCCGCAGCCCCGTGCTGCGCGCGGTCAGCTGGGTCTACGTGTGGCTGCTGCGCTCGGTGCCGCTGATCGTGGTGCTGATCTTCCTCTACAACTTCAGCGCCCTCTACAAGACGCTCAGCCTCGGAGTGCCCTTCGGCCCGGCCTTCCTCACCTTCGACGAGTCCCGGCTCGCCACCGACATGGCCGTCGCGGTCGTCGGACTGAGCCTCAACGAGGCGGCCTACGCGGCCGAGGTCGTCCGCGGCGGCATTCTCTCCGTCGACCAGGGACAGCACGAGGCGGCCGCCGCGCTCGGCCTGCCGAAGAGCTACCAGTTCACGAAGATCGTCTTCCCGCAGGCCCTCAGGTCCATCACCCCGAACTACGTCAACCAGCTGATCGGCCTGATCAAGGGCACCTCACTGGTGTTCTACGTGTCGCTGCTCGACCTGTTCGGCTCCGCACAGACCATGGGCAGCACCTATCCCGGCGACATCGTGCCGCTGCTCCTGGTCGTCACCGTCTGGTACCTGATCCTCACGAGCATCGTGTCCGTCGTCCAGTTCTACGTCGAGCGGCACTACGCCCGGGGCGCCACGCGCTCCCTGCCGCCGACCCCGTTGCAGAAGCTGCGGACCGCGCTCGGTGACCTGCGGGCCCGCATACGCAGGGAGGCCGCCCTATGACCACCGAGACCCTCAAAGTCGACTCCGCCGCGGTCGAGGTCCACGACGTGCACAAGTGGTACGGCGCCCACCGGGTGCTGAACGGCGTGGAGCTGACCGTGCGACCGGGTGAGGTGACCGTGATCCTCGGCCCCTCCGGGTCCGGCAAGTCCACCCTGCTGCGGGTGATCAACCACCTGGAGAAGCCCGAGGTCGGCTACGTCAGCGTGAACGGCGAGCTGATCGGCGTCCGCCGGCACGGCGACAGGCTCAAGGAGCTGAGCGAGCGCGTCATCCTGGCCCAGCGCAGCCGTATCGGCTTCGTCTTCCAGAACTTCAACCTCTTCCCGCATCTGACCGTCCTCGACAACGTGGCCGCGGCCCCCGTCGCGACCGGCCGGCTGAAGAAGCCCGAGGCCCAGGAACTGGCGCGCGACCTGCTCGGCCGGGTGGGCCTCGCCGACCGGACCGGCGCCTACCCACGGCAGTTGTCCGGCGGCCAGCAGCAGCGCGTGGCCATCGCCCGCGCCCTCGCCCTGCGGCCCGGCGTCATCCTCTTCGACGAACCGACCTCCGCGCTCGACCCCGAACTCGTCGGCGAAGTACTCGCCGTCATCAAGGACCTCGCCACCAGCGGCACCACCCTCGTCGTCGTCACCCACGAGATCGGTTTCGCCCGCGAGGTCGCCGACCGGGTGGTCTTCATGGACGGCGGCCGGATCGTCGAACAGGGCCCGCCCGCCGAGGTTCTGGACCATCCGAAACACGAGCGGACCAGGGATTTCCTGAGCAAGGTGCTCTGAGCCCGCAGCCCGCCCCCGAAGCACACCTCCGTCACCGATCACCCTCACCGCACACCGGACAAGGACATACCCATGCGCACCCTCAGCCTCCGCAGCAGACTCCTCCGCGGCCTCACCGCGGGTACCGCCGTCGCCTCTCTCGCCGCCGGGCTCGCCGCATGCGGGGGCGACAGCGACGCGGCCACCACGACCGACAGCGCGGCGTCCGGGACCGTCACCGTGGGCCGACTCTCCAACGGCGCCGCCAAGGAGACCGAGCTCAAGGTGTCCGAGGTGAAGTCCATCAGCGCCGAGCTGCCCGAGTCCGTCGCCAAGAGCGGCAAGCTGGTCATCGGTGTGGGCGGGCTGCCCTCCGGCTCCGCGCCGCTGAACTACGTGGGCGAGGACCAGAAGACCCTCACCGGTGTCGAACCCGACCTGGGCCGGCTGGTGGCCGCCGTCCTCGGACTGAAGCCGGAGCTGAAGAACTCGACCTGGGAGAACCTGTTCGTCGGCATCGACAGCGGAAAGTCCGACGTGGGCTTCTCTAACATCACCGTCACCGAGGAGCGCAAGAAGAAGTACGAGTTCGCCTCCTACCGGCAGGACAACCTGGCGTTCGAGGCGGCCAAGAAGAACAACTGGAACTTCGACGGCGACTACAAGAACCTGGCCGGCCAGACCGTCGCCGTGGGCGCGGGCACCAACCAGGAGAGGATCCTTCTGGAGTGGAAGGCGAAGCTGGCGAAGGAGGGCAAGAAGCTCACCGTCAAGTACTTCCAGGACAACAACAGCACCTATCTGGCGCTGTCCAGCGGGAAGATCGACGCCTACTTCGGCCCCAGCCCCGCATTCGCCTACCACGTCACCCGGGTCGCGAAGACCCCCGCTCCGACGCGTATCGCGGGCAAGTACTCCGGAGCCGGCGCGACGCTCCAGGGCCTGATCGCGGCCACCGCGAAGAAGGACAGCGGACTGGCCAAGCCGGTCGCCGACGCGATCAACTACCTGATCAAGAACGGTCAGTACGCGAAGTGGCTGGCCGCCTGGAACCTCTCCAACGAAGCCGTCGCCAAGTCCGAGATCGACCCGGCGGGCCTGCCGCTCGACAACTCCTGACCTGTCACACGGAGATACCGGAACACCATGTCGACCAGTGTCCTTCCCGTCGCGTCGCGGAGCCCGGAGGCACCCCATGTGCTGGACAACGCCGCCTGGGCCGCGCTGACCGGGCCGCACGCCCGCTTCGCCGAACGCGTGGGCCGCGCCGCCCGCTATCCGCTGGACGTGTCCCCCTTCACCGCGCTCGCCGACCCGTCCGATCCACGCGCCTGGGACGACCTGGCCGCACTCGTCGGCCCCGGCACCGTCACCCCCGTCTCGGGGGCGACGGTGCCGCCCGCCGGCTGGGAGACCGTGCGCAGCGGCCACGGCGTCCAACTGGTCGCCACCGCCCTGCACTCGGAACCCGCCCCCGAAGCGGTACGGCTGGGGCCCGGCGACGTACCCGAGATCCTGGAGCTGGTCGCCGAGACCGAGCCGGGACCCTTCCTGCCGCGCACCGTCGAACTCGGCACCTACCTGGGCATCCGGCATCGCGGACGGCTCATCGCCATGGCCGGTGAACGGCTGCGCCCGCCCGGCTGGACGGAGATCAGCGCGGTCTGCACCCACCCGGACCACCGGGGCCGGGGTCTGGCCACCCGGCTGGTCCGCGCGGTCGCGGCGGGCATCAGGGAGCGCGGAGACACCCCCTTCCTGCACGCCGCCGCGAGCAACACCACCGCCATCCGGCTCTACGAGTCGATCGGCTTCACCCTGCGCCGCGCAACGGAGTCCGTACGGGTCCGCACTCCGGACCGGCGGCAGGAACAGACCGCGGGTCCGTGCCGTTGTGATGCATGAGCCGAGCCGGACGGAGGTGACGGGCATGCCGCCCAGGTCCCGCCTCCGTGTGCCGAAGCTCGCCCCGCGTCACCGCGTTCATCTCCACTCCCGGCCCCACATCGATCTGCAGCGCGTGGCCGGCGCGCTCTGTTGCTCCTGACCCGTTGCCCCGACGCCGCATGCTCCACGCGAGCCGGTGATCCCGTACGGCCCTCCAGGAAGGCACCACACTCGTGGCCTCGACACCCCCTTCTTCCCTGCCCTCTTCCTCCCCTTCTGCCTCCTCCACCCCTTCGTCGTCCGCGCTGCATCTCGCCGTCGCCCTCGACGGCGCGGGCTGGCACCCGGCCGCCTGGCGCGAGCCCGTGGCCCGGCCCCGCGAACTGCTCACCGCCGGATACTGGGCCGGCCTCGTCACCGAGGCCGAGCGCGGACTGCTCGACTTCGTGACCATCGAGGACGGGCTCGGGCTCCAGTCCTCACACTTCACCGAGCCCGACGGGCGTACGGACCAGGTGCGCGGACGGCTGGACGCCGTACTCATCGCCGCCCGGGTGGCCCCGCTCACCCGGCACATAGGTCTCGTGCCGACCGTGGTGGCGACCCACACAGAGCCGTTCCATATATCCAAGGCGATCGCCACCCTCGACTATGTGAGCACCGGCCGAGCCGGCCTGCGCGTCCAGGTGTCGGCACGGCAGAACGAGGCCGCGCACTTCGGCCGCCGTACGTTTCCGCGGTTCGACATCGAGGACCTGGACACCCCCGCCGTACGCGAGGTGACGACCGACCTCTTCGACGAGGCCGCCGACTACGTGGAGGCGGTGCGCCGGCTGTGGGACAGCTGGGAGGACGACGCGGAGATCCGGGACGTCGCCACCGGCCGCTTCATCGACCGCGACAAGCTCCACTACATCGACTTCGAGGGCCGGCACTTCAGCGTCAAGGGCCCCTCGATCACCCCCCGGCCGCCCCAGGGCCAGCCGGTCGTGAGCGCCCTGGCCCACCAGAGCACCCCGTTCCAGCTGGTGGGACGTTCCGCGGACATCGGATACGTCACCCCGCACGACCTCGACCAGGCGCGGGCCATAGTCGACGAGATCCGTGCCGCGCAGACCGCGGCGGGCCGCGCCGGAGACACCCTGCACATCTTCGCCGACCTGCTGGTGTTCCTCGACGACGACCCCGGCACGGCCGCGGCCCGCCGGGAGCGCCTCGACAGCCTCGCCGGACACCCGTACACCGGCGACGCCCGCGTCTTCACCGGCACCCCGGCCCAACTGGCCGACCTGCTCCTGGAGTTGCGGCAGGCCGGGCTGTCCGGCTTCCGGCTGCGCCCCGCCGTCGTGGGCCACGACCTCCCGCAGATCACTCGCGGTCTGGTCCCCGAACTCCAGCGCCGGGACGCCTTCCGGCGTGCGTACGAGGCCGACACCCTGCGCGGGCTGCTCGGGCTCACCCGCCCCGCCAACCGCTACGCCGCCGCCACCGTCTGAGCCGGAGGAACGTACGACCATGAGCAAGCCGCTGAAGCAGATCCATCTGGCCGCCCACTTCCCCGGCGTCAACAACACCACCGTGTGGAGCGATCCCGAGGCCGGCAGCCACATCGAGTTCAGCTCCTTCGCGCACTTCGCGCGGACCGCCGAACGCGCCAAGTTCGACTTCCTGTTCCTCGCCGAGGGACTCAGGCTGCGCGAACAGGGCGGAAAGATCTACGACTTGGACGTCGTCGGCCGGCCCGACACCTTCGCGATCCTTACCGCGCTGGCCGCCGTCACCGACCGGCTCGGTCTGACCGGCACCATCAACTCCACCTTCAACGAGCCCTACGAGGTGGCCCGCCAGTTCGCCAGCCTCGACCACCTCTCCGACGGACGCGCCGCCTGGAACGTCGTCACCTCCTGGGACGCCTTCACCGGCGAGAACTTCCGCCGCGGCGGCTTTCTCCCGCAGGGCGAGCGGTACTCCCGGGCCAAGGAGTTCCTCGCCACCGCGAACGAACTCTTCGACTCCTGGCGCGGCGACGAGATCGTCGCCGACCAGCAGGCCGGCACCTTCCTGCGGGACGCCCGGGCCGGTGCCTTCGTGCACAAGGGACAGCACTTCGAGATCGAGGGGCAGTTCAACGTCCCGCGCAGCCCGCAGGGCCGCCCGGTGATCTTCCAGGCGGGCGACTCCGACGACGGGCGCGAGTTCGCCGCCGCCGGCGCGGACGCCATCTTCAGCCGGTACAGCACCCTCAAGGAGGGCCAGGCGTTCTACACGGACGTCAAGGGCCGCCTGGCCCGGTACGGCCGTACCCACGACCAGTTGCTGATCCTGCCCGCCGCGACCTTCGTCCTCGGCGACACGGACGCCGAGGCCCGGGAGCTGGCCCGCGAGGTACGCCGCCAGCAGGTCAGCGGCGCCACCGCGATCAAGCACCTGGAGTTCGTCTGGAACCGCGACCTGTCCGCGTACGACCCGGACGGCCCGCTGCCCGACATCGACCCGGACCTCGGCGAACACACCATCGCCCGCGGCCGTGCCCAGGTCCGGATGTACCGCGACCCGCTGGCCACCGCCCGCGAATGGCGCGAGCGCGCCGCGGCCAACAACTGGTCGATCCGCGACCTGGTCATCGAGACCGGCAGCCGCCAGTCCTTCGTCGGCTCCCCGGCCACCGTCGCCGAGACCATCGACTCCTTCGTCCAGGCCGACGCCTCCGACGGCTTCATCCTGGTCCCGCACATCACCCCCGGCGGCCTCGACGCCTTCGCCGACACCGTGGTCCCGCTGCTCCAGGAGCGCGGGGTGTTCCGCACGGAGTACGAGGGCACCACCCTGCGCGACCACCTCGGCCTGGCCCACCCGGACGCCGATGCGCCGGGGGAGCGGGTGGCCTCGTGAAGTTCCTGGCCGTCACGCTGATCGTGCACGCGCCGGATCCGGTGACCGGGGTGCGGAAACCGACCAACGACCGCTTCCGGGAGGTCATCGACAACGCGCTGCTCGCCGAGGAGCTGGGGTTCGACGGCTTCGGCGTGAGCTGACCCAGACCGTGGCACCGACAACGCCCCGACGCACGAAGCCGCCCCCGGCCGGATCGGATCCGGCCGGGGGCGGCTTGGCGGTGCGGTCGGTGCTTACGCGAGCGACGCGATCGCCTCGTTGAACGTGGCCGACGGGCGCATGACCGCCGCCGCCTTCTCGGGGTCGGGCTGGTAGTAGCCGCCGATGTCGGCCGGCTTGCCCTGGGCGGAGATCAGCTCGTCGACGATCTTCTGCTCGTTCGTGCCGAGGGTCTCGGCGACCGGGCCGAAGGCCTTGGCGAGGTCCGCGTCGTCGGTCTGCCCGGCCAGCTCCTGGGCCCAGTACAGGGCGAGGAAGAAGTGGCTGCCGCGGTTGTCGATGCCGCCGACGCGACGGGTCGGCGACTTGTCCTCGTTGAGGAAGGTCGCCGTCGCACGGTCGAGGGTGTCGGCGAGGACCTGGGCGCGCGCGTTGCCCGTGGTCGTCGCGAGGTGCTCGAAGCTGGACGCCAGCGCGAGGAACTCGCCCAGGCTGTCCCAGCGCAGGTAGTTCTCCCTGACCAGCTGCTGGACGTGCTTCGGGGCGGAGCCGCCGGCGCCCGTCTCGAAGAGGCCGCCGCCCGCCATCAGCGGGACGATCGACAGCATCTTGGCGCTGGTGCCCAGCTCCAGGATCGGGAACAGGTCGGTCAGGTAGTCACGCAGCACGTTGCCCGTGACGGAGATCGTGTTCTCGCCGCGGCGGATGCGCTCCACGGAGAACTTGGTCGCCTCGACGGGGGACAGGACGCGGATGTCCAGGCCCTCGGTGTCGTGCTCCGGCAGGTACTGCTTGACCTTCTCGATCAGCACGGCGTCGTGGGCGCGGGTCTCGTCCAGCCAGAACACGGCCGGGTCGCCGGTCGCGCGGGCGCGGGTGACGGCCAGCTTGACCCAGTCCTTGATCGGGGCGTCCTTGGTCTGGCAGGCGCGGAAGATGTCGCCGGCGCCGACCGTCTGCTCCAGGACGACGTTGCCGGCCTGGTCGACGAGGCGGACCGTGCCCGTGGTGGGGATCTCGAAGGTCTTGTCGTGGCTGCCGTACTCCTCGGCCTTCTGCGCCATGAGGCCGACGTTCGGGACGGTGCCCATGGTCGACGGGTCGAAGGCGCCGTTGGCACGGCAGTCGTCGATGACGACCTGGTACACGCCGGAGTAGCTGCTGTCCGGGAGGACGGCGAGGGTGTCCTGCTCCTGGCCGTCCGGGCCCCACATGTGGCCGGAGGTGCGGATCATGGCCGGCATGGACGCGTCGACGATGACGTCGGACGGGACGTGCAGGTTCGTGATGCCCTTGTCGGAGTCGACCATCGCCAGCTCCGGGCCCTCGGCGAGCTCGGCGTCGAAGGAGGCCTTGATCGCGGCACCCTCGGGCAGGGACTCCAGGCCCTTGTAGATGCCGCCCAGACCGTCGTTCGGGGTCAGGCCGGCCGCGGCGAGCGTCTCGCCGTACTGCGCGAACGTCTTCGGGAAGAAGGCGCGCACCACGTGACCGAAGACGATCGGGTCCGAGACCTTCATCATCGTGGCCTTGAGGTGCACGGAGAACAGCACGTTCTCGGCCTTGGCGCGGGCGATCTGCGCGGTGAGGAACTCACGCAGCGCGGTGACGTGCATGACGGAGGCGTCCACGACCTCGCCCGGCAGCACGGGTACGGACTCGCGCAGGACGGTGGTGGAGCCGTCGTCGCCCTTCAGCTCGATACGGAGCGAGCCGGCCTCGGAGATCACCGCGGACTTCTCGGTGGAGCGGAAGTCGTCGACGCCCATGGTGGCGACGTTCGTCTTGGACTCGGAGGTCCAGGCGCCCATGCGGTGCGGGTGCGTCTTGGCGTAGTTCTTCACCGAGGCGGGGGCGCGGCGGTCGGAGTTGCCCTCGCGCAGCACCGGGTTCACGGCGCTGCCCTTGACCTTGTCGTAGCGGGCGCGGATGTCGCGCTCCTCGTCGGTCTTCGGGTCGTCCGGGTAGTCCGGCAGCGCGTAGCCCTGCTCCTGGAGCTCGGCGACCGCGGCCTTCAGCTGCGGAATCGACGCCGAGATGTTCGGCAGCTTGATGATGTTCGCCTCGGGCGTCTTGGCGAGCTCACCGAGCTCCGCGAGCGCGTCGGGGATGCGCCGGCCGTCCTCCAGGTACTCGGGGAAGAGGGCGATGATGCGCCCGGCCAGCGAGATGTCACGGGTCTCCACGGCGACACCCGCCTGCGACGCGTACGCCTGGACCACCGGCAAGAACGAATACGTCGCCAGGGCCGGGGCCTCGTCAGTGTGCGTGTAGATGATGGTCGAGTCAGTCACCGGGTGCTCCGCTCCACGTCTGCAACATTGCTCGACATCAAGATATCTCGTGATGGGGTCCCACTCGACAGGACCCTGCGTGCCCGGGCCCGCGGCCGCCCTGATCGGCTCGGCGGGGGCGTCGATCGGCTCGGGGGTGAGCTGCGCGTCGGTCCCGCGGCGTACGGCGGAGACGGGCGGCCTATGGCATGGGCACGCCCGGCGGGGGAGACCGTCGGCGCCCCGTCTTCCGTACCGCCGGCGGGCGGGGAGACCGTCGGCGCCCCCGCCTTCCGGACCCGCTCACGGCCGTTCTTCCGGACCCGCAGTACAGCGCGAGGACCAACGGCTGCCGACCTCGCCGGGCCGGCCGGTGTCCTCCGTCCGGTCTGTTCTTTGCGCCGCGCCGCGCCACGCAAACCGGCCGACCGGCGCCTCCGGCCGGTCCGTCTTTCGCGCCGCGCCGCCGGCCGGCGCACCCCCCGCCGATCCGTCCCTCGCGCCGCGCAGCCGGACGCGCGGGGGCCGCCCCGATGGGACCGCGCCCCGACGCGACCGCGCCCCGGGAGCCCGTCAGCGGGCTCTCGCGGTCGCCTCGCGGGTCACTGGTCGAGCAGGGCGGACGCCGGGCCGCCCTGCCCGGCCGGCAGGTCGTCGCCGGTGCGCTGATGCGGGATCGACACGGACCCCTGCTGCAACGCGACCGTCCGGGCCGGGGCCGGAATGCGGATGCCTTCCTCGCGGTAGCGCTTGTGGAGGCGCTTGATGAACTCGTGCTTGATGCGGTACTGGTCGCTGAACTCGCCGACGCCCAGGATGACCGTGAGACCGATGCGCGAGTCGCCGAACGTGTGGAAGCGGACGGCCGGTTCGTGGTCGGGCACCGCGCCGGTGATCTCCGTCATCACCTCGGCGACGACTTCGGTGGTGACCGTTTCGACGTGCTCGAGGTCGCTGTCGTAGCCGACACCCACCTGCACCAGCAGGGTCATCTGCTGTTCCGGCCGGGTGAAGTTGGTCATGTTCGTCCCCGCCAGCTGGCCGTTGGGGATGATGACCAGGTTGTTGGAGAGCTGGCGGACGGTCGTCTGACGCCAGTTGATGTCGACGACATAGCCCTCCTCGCCGCTGGTCAGCCGGATGTAGTCGCCCGGCTGGACCGTTTTGGAGGCGAGGATGTGGATGCCCGCGAAGAGGTTGGCGAGGGTGTCCTGAAGGGCGAGCGCGACGGCCAGACCGCCCACGCCCAGGGCGGTGAGCAGGGGCGCTATGGAGATGCCCAGGGTCTGGAGCATCACCAGGAAGCCCATGGCCAGCACCACGACCCGGGTGATGTTGACGAAGATCGTGGCCGATCCCGCGACTCCGGACCGGGACTGCGTGACCGCCCGCACCAGGCCGCTGATCACCCGGGCCGCCGTCAGCGTCACGACGGCGATGAGCAGCACGGTCAGCGTCTGGCTGACGTGGTGTCCGACCGACTTGGTGAGCGGCAGCGCCGTGGCCGCGGCAGCCGCGCCACCGGTGATCGCCGCCCATGGCACGACCGTGCGCAGTGCGTCCACGATGACGTCGTCCCCGCTCCAGCGGGTGCGCAGCGCGTGCTTGCCCAGCCAGCGCATCAGCATGCGCAGCAGGAAGGCCGCCACCAGGCCCGCGGCCAGGGCGATGCCGGCGACCATCAGGTCGTCCAGGGTGAGGGCGCGGTTCATCGGTCGCCTCCCGCGGGAGAGGCGGAACGGTCGCCCGGCCGGATGTGAAGTCTCGTCACTTGCCACCTGCTTGGAATCCGAGATGCACGATGACGTCCGGACGGGTGTTCGCCCGTCCGGCGCGAACGCTCATCCTGCCGCATGTTCCCGCACGTCCGTCACCACGTCGGCGCGGAGCGGCCATTGACGCCCGGCCGCGCTCCGGGGGAGACCGGCCGGCACGCGGTGAGCACCGGCGACGGGCGGCGCTGGGCCTCGATGCCGGGCCGGCAGGAGTGAGAGCGCGTGCGTCGAACCGGCCCGTCCGCAGGTCAGTTGGGACACCTGGGACCGGAGCGCCCCTCGATCCGGCCGTCGCCGTACCCGGAATTGGCCTGGATACGCCGTCGGCTCACCCCTGCTCGCCGAACGACCCGTGGCGTCCGGCGCCCGCCGCGAAGCGGGCCGCGCCCTCCACGCCCTGGGCCAGTACCCGCATGCCGTGACGGAGTTCACCGCGCATCGCCGTCGTCTCGTCCAGGCCCTCCTGGTCGAGGACGGAGGCCCGGTCGCCGCGCAGGCAGTCCTGGGGGAAGCGGCCGATGGCGGCGGCCAGCTCCTCGGCCTCCGCGCGGGCGCGGCCCGGCGGGACCAGGCGGTTGGCGAGCCCCATCTCGTACGCCTCCCGGGCCGGCACCGGGCGGCCGGTGAGGATCATGTCCATGGCCCGGCTGGTGCCGATCAGCCGGGGGAGCCGCACGGTGCCGCCGTCGATGAGCGGTACGCCCCAGCGACGGCAGAAGACCCCGAAGACGGCGTCCTCCTCGGCGACCCGCAGATCGCACCAGAGCGCCAGCTCCAGACCGCCGGCCACGGCATGCCCCGCGACCGCCGCGATCACCGGCTTCGACAGCGTCATCCGGGTCGGTCCCATCGGCCCGTCGCCGTCCTGAGCGACCCGGTTGCCGCGCTCGCCCCCGACCGCCTTGAGATCGGCGCCCGCGCAGAAGGTGCCGCCCTCGCCCCACAGCACCGCCACCCGCGCCGTCTCGTCGGCCTCGAACTCCCGGAAGGCGGCGGCGAGCTCGGCGGCGGTCGGCCCGTCCACGGCGTTCCGGGCGGCCGGGCGGGAGAGGACGACCGTGCTGACGTATCCCTGGCGTTCGATCCGGACCGACATCGGGCTGACCCCTTCGCGCGACGGGAGCGGGCTGGCCCGGCCGAGGCTACTCCCGGGTATCCGCTGTCGGTGGTCGCGGCGAGGCAAAGGCCGCTCTCAGATCACCTTCAGCCGCACCAGCGCACCCAGCGTCAGCGCCCCGGGCAGCAGAGGCAGCCAGACCGTGATGATCCGGTACGCCAGGACCACGGCCGTCGCCACGGCCGCCGGACCACCCGCCGCGACCAGGGCGACAACGAGTGCCGCCTCCACCGAGCCGATTCCGCCGGGCGTGGGCACCAGAGCGACCGCGGCCGTCGCCGCCAGATACGCGACCGCCATGTGCAGGGGCGGGACCGGCAGGCCCAACGCCTGCCCCACGGCGGCAAGGCCGGCCGCCTGGAGCGCGGGGAACGCGAGCGCGCCGCCCCACAGGGCGAGCGCGCGGGCCGGGCGGGCGTGCACCGAGCGGGCCTCGCCGAGCGCCGTCCGCAGGAAGGAGAGCACGGCCGTGCGCAGCCGTCGTACGAGCAGCAGCACCGTCACGGCGAGACCCAGCGCTCCGGCCACCGCGAGCAGAAGGGGGCCGAGCGCTCCGTCGGGCACGAGGGAGCCGAGGTGGAGGGCGTCCGGGAAGGCGATCAGCAGGACCAGCAGCAGGGCCAGGCGGGTGATCGCCTCCGCGAGCATGTACAGCGCGAGCGCGGCCGAGGAGCGTGCGAGCGGCACGCCGCACACCGTCATGAAACGGAGGTTGACGGCGCTCGCGCCCAGCCCGGTGGGCAGCAGATGGTTGGCCGCGCCCGCCGCGAACTGCGTGGCGAGCAGCCGCCGCGCGGGCAGCCGCTCGACGACCGCGCCCTGCCGGGTGACGGCGGCCGCGACCCAGGTGAGACAGGTCGCGGCGACCGCGACCGCCAGCCATGGCCACCGGGCCGTCGCCAGCTGGCCGAAGCCCTCGGTGAGCACGGACCGCTGGCGCACCGCGACCACCAGCACGAGCAGGAGCGGGACCAGGCACAGGACCTGGCGGACCGGGACGCGCCGGGGGAGCTGCTGGGGAAGTCGAACCGCTGTCACATCGGGAGAGGGTTTCCACACCGCACCAACGTGGGGTTGCGGGCACGGGGCCGGCGGCTGACACGCCGGGCACGTCATCGGGTTGCTCGTGGGGTCCTCCTCGGGTGCGCACCTCACCGGACGGACGTTCTTGTGTGGGTACCTCACCGGTCGGACGTTGACCTCAAGATTGCTTGAGGTTCTAACGTTCCTCCCATGAGTATGGAGACCACCGCCTGGACCCAGTTGCACAGCGTCATGAACGCGCAGCGGGAGACCCGCCCCTTCGCCCGTGCGACGCTGCGCCGCATCGCCGCGTTCGCCCGCCCGCACCGCCGCCGTATCGCGCAGTTCGTCGTGCTCAGCGTGGTGACCGCGCTGCTCGCCGTCGCGACACCGGTGCTCGCCGGACGCGTCGTCGACGCGATCGTGTCGGGTGGCGACGAGAGCACGGTCGTACGCCTGGCCGTCCTCATCGCGGTCATCGCGCTCGCCGAGGCCGGACTCGGACTCGTCAGCCGCCTGCTGTCGGCGACCCTCGGAGAAGGGCTCATCCTCGATCTGCGCACGGCTGTGTTCGATCATGTGCAGCGCATGCCGGTCGCGTTCTTCACACGTACTCGTACGGGCGCGCTGGTCAGTCGTCTCAACAACGACGTGATCGGCGCCCAGCGCGCGTTCAGCAACACCCTGTCCGGAGTCGTCGGCAATGTGGTGACCCTGCTGCTCACCCTCGCCGTGATGCTCACCCTGTCCTGGCCGATCACCCTGCTCGCGCTGGCGCTGCTGCCGGTCTTCGTGCTGCCCGCCCGGCGGATGGGCAGCCGGATGGCGAAGCTCCAGCGGGAGGCCGCGGACCTGAACGCGGCCATGGGGACCCGGATGACGGAGCGGTTCTCGGCGCCGGGTGCCACGCTGGTGAAGCTCTTCGGCCGGCCCGACGAGGAGTCCGCCGAGTTCGCGGCGCGGGCCCGGCGGGTGCGGGACATCGGGGTGCGTACGGCGATGGCGCAGTGGGCGTTCATCACGGCGCTGACGCTCGTTTCCGCCCTGGCCCTCGCCCTTGTCTACGGCCTCGGTGGCTGGTTCGCCCTGCGCGGCCGCCTCGAGCCGGGCGCCGTCGTCTCGCTCGCCCTCCTGCTGACCCGCCTCTACGCGCCGCTGACCTCCCTCGCGGGGGCGCGCGTCGAGGTCATGAGCGCCCTGGTGAGCTTCGAGCGCGTCTTCGAAGTGCTGGATCTGAAGCCGCTCATCGAGGAGAAGGCGGACGCGCGCGCGGTGCCGGACGGCCCGGCGTCGGTGGAGTTCGACAACGTCCGCTTCGGCTACCCGGCGGCGGACAAGGTGTCCCTCGCCTCGCTGGAGGAAGTGGCCGCCCTGGACACCCGCGGCGGCGCGGAGGTCCTGCACGGCGTCTCCTTCCGTGCCGAACCCGGGCAGACGGTGGCGCTGGTCGGCTCGTCCGGCGCCGGCAAGTCGACCATCGCCCAGCTGCTGCCGCGGCTGTACGACGCCGACGAGGGCACCGTACGCATCGGGGGCGTCGACGTACGCGACCTGAGCGCGCCGTCGCTGCGGGCCACGCTCGGGATGGTCACCCAGGACGGGCACCTGTTCCACGACTCGGTACGGGCGAACCTGCTGCTGGCGCGCCCCTCGGCCGCCGAGGACGAACTGTGGGACGTCCTGCGCCGGGCCCGCCTCGACGAGCTCGTACGCTCCCTGCCCGACGGCCTCGACACCGTGGTCGGCGAGCGCGGCTACCGGCTCTCCGGCGGCGAGCGCCAGCGCATGACCATCGCCCGTCTGCTGCTCGCCCGCCAGCGCGTGGTGATCCTCGACGAGGCGACCGCCCATCTCGACAACACCTCCGAGGCGGCCGTCCAGGAGGCGCTCGCCGAGGCGCTCGCGGGGCGCACGGCCGTGGTCATCGCGCACCGACTGTCCACGGTGCGGGCCGCGGACGTGATCCTGGTCGTCGAGGCCGGCCGGATCGTGGAGCGGGGCACGCACGAGCAACTGCTCGCGGCGGACGGGCGGTACGCGGAACTGCACCGCACACAGTTCGGGAAGCCCGTGCCGGGGGCGGCGGAGGTCGCCGAGGCGGGGGAGGCGGTGGCCTAGCAGGGAACCGCACCGTGTTCGCGGTGGCGTCACCCGGTGGCGACGCCGCGAGCAGGGTCAGGCAAACTGCTGTACGAGCCGGGAAGTTTGCCGCGGATGAGGAGAGGCCGTCCTGGCCGATTCTGTCCGATAGGTGGCCGAATCGGTCTCATGAGGCGCTGATACTTTACGAGTACCTCACAATAATCACTGATAATTTACGTGGGGCGCGAAGTACCGACTAGATCGGGCAGGGGGGCTCGCGGTCGCATCTGCGGCAGCTGCATCTATCCGCGCGCAAGTGCGAGTGCGGAGGGAGATGCAGTCATGACCAGTGCATGTCATCGCAGACTGGTGCGTTCCGGGGACGGCGCAAGCCCGGGGAGTGCGGCGTGACCGAGCCGGAGGCCGGAGCCGGTCCGCGCCGCCGTCGCGCTGCCCCGAAGCAGCCCTGGCACCGCCGTGTCCTCAGCTCCTTCACGACCTCGGCGGACGCGGAGGCGGGGGCCGCGGAGCGCCCCTCGGCCCGGCCGGCCGACGGGGCGGCCAGTGCGCACCGCCGCGGCGCCCGCCGCAAGGCGGCGGAGCCCACGGCGATCGCGCGTGTCACCGTCCGTCTCACGCCCTACGCCCGACGGCTCAAGCCGGAGTACCCGCGGCCGGGCCTCGACGGCTGGCGGCGCTGGATGCCCTCCGTGCGCCAGTGGCTGGGGATCTGCCTCGTCTCCCTGGGCCTGAGCGGCACGTTCCTGGCCGTCGCCTACGCGGCGACCGACATACCGGACAACCTGAACACGTACGCCACCCAGCAGGACAACGTCTACTTCTGGGCCGACGGGACACCCATGGCCCGCACCGGCTGGGTGCGTCGGCAGGCGATGCCGCTGAAGGACATACCCGAGGATGTGCGCTGGGCGGTCCTGGCGGCGGAGAACGCGAGCTTCTACTCCGACCCCGGCATCTCCGTCAGCGGCATCGGCCGCGCGCTGTGGCGCACCGTGGGCGAGGGGGACACGCAGGGCGGGTCCACCATCACCCAGCAGTACGTGAAGAACGTCTATCTGACCCAGAACCGCTCCGTGACCCGCAAGTTCACCGAGGCGATGATCGCCGTCAAGCTGGACCAGCGGATGAGCAAGGACCAGATTCTGGAGGGCTACCTCAACACCAGCTGGTTCGGCCGCGGCACCTACGGCATCCAGCGCGCCTCGCAGGCCTACTACGGCAAGGACGTCGGGGAACTCAACGCCAGCGAGGCCGCCCTCCTCGCCTCCCTGCTCAAGGGAGCCGGCCTCTACGACCCCACCCTGAGCCAGGCCAACCACCAGCGGGCCGTGGAGCGGTGGAAGTGGATCCTCGACCGCATGGTGGAGCTCGGCAAGCTGTCGCCCACCGAGCGGGCCAAGTACACGCACTTCCCCGAGCCGACCAAGCAGGCGCAGACGTACGACACCGGCAACCAGAGCGACTACCTGGTGGAGCTGGCGGCCCAGTACGCCAAGAAGGCCGGACACATCTCGGACAAGCAGTTCGACCTCGGTGGCTACCAGATCTACACCACCTTCGACAAGAAGCGGGAGGAGGCGCTCACCGCCGCCGTGAAGAAGGCCCGCAAGAAGGCGCAGAAGGACGACAAGGGCAAGGCCGAAACCGCCCACTACGGGGGCTCTTCGGTGGCTGCCGACGGCCGGATCCTCGCCGTCTACGGCGGACCCGATCACCGCAAACAGGGCTTCAACGAGTCCAACGCCTCCACCGTCCCGGCCGGTTCGGCGTTCCTGCCGTTCGTCTACGCCGCCGCGCTGGAGCACGGCGTGCACAAGGACCGCGGATCCACGACGACTCCCGTCACCCCGGATTCCGTATACAACGGTGACGACGGCGTCCCCGTCACCACGCCCGAGGGTCCCTACTGGGACCGCAGCGGCAAGAAGGTCGCCGCCCACAACGACGGCGGCACGTCCTGGGGGCAGATCACGCTGCGCAAGGCGCTCGCCGAGTCCGTGAACACCCCCTTCATGCAACTGGGCATGGACGCCGGCCTGGCCACGGTCCGCGAGACCGCCGAGGCGACGGGCATGCTGTCGTCCAGCATGGGGCCGCAGGTGCCCACCCTGTCCCTGGGCACCTCGACGCCCAGCGCGATCCGGATGGCCAGTTCCTACGCCACCTTCGCGGCCGGCGGCACCCACACCGCGCCCTACTCGGTGCGCCGCGTCACCCGCAACGGCTCCAAGGTCGACCTCGACACCCCGCGCCCCCGTCGCGCGGTCGGCGCCGATGTCGCCCGTCAGGTCACCGACGCGCTCACGGACTCCTTCCGCACCCAACACCCCACCGCGGCACCCGCGTCGGCGCAGGTCGCCGGGAAGGCCGGCACGACGGACAAGGACACCGCCGCCTGGTACGTCGGCACGAACCGCTCGGTCTCCACCGCGGTGGTCGTCTACCGGATGGACCTGACCAAGAGCCTCGAACCCCTGCCACTGAAGGGGATCGCCGGTACTCCCGCAACCGGCGTCCCCTACGACATCTGGTCGAGTGCCATGAGTCCCCTCGGCTGACGCCGGGGGCCGGGCACAGCGCTCCGTTCTCCCTCCCTCCTCGAAGAATGCGCCTTCCATGACATCGAATGCCGGACGTCGACGCCGCCGCCGTGCCCCTCTGGCCGACCGTCGAGCGGCGCTGACCAGCCGTACCGGGATCGTCACCATGGCGGTCCTGCTCGTCGTCGCCTGCATCGCCGCGACCTTCCTGGCGTTGAACGGCACGGACGACACGAAGCCGACCGCGTCGTCCACCGACGGCGGACGCTCCGGCGACGACACCGACAAGTCGACGAGCGAGCCCAAGTGGGACGGCAAGACGAAGGTGCTCGGCGACGGTTCCACGTCGTACACCGGGCCGCAGAAGGGACAGCTCAAGCCGGAGCGGCTCAAGCCCGGTGAGAAGCCGCCCCAGTTCGTGGTCTTCTCCTGGGACGGCGCTCTGCAGGGCGACGACCAGCTCTTCTCGCACTACCGGGAGTTGGCCAAGGAGTACAACGCCCATATGACGTTCTTCCTGACGGGCATCTATGTGCTGCCCAAGGCCAAGAAGACGCTCTACGAACCGCCGATGCACTCGCCGGGCTCCTCCGCGATCAGCTACCCCACCGACGAGCACATCCGCACCACGCTGACGGAGCTCGGCAAGGCGTGGAAGGACGGCAACGAGATCGGAACCCACTTCAACGGCCACTTCTGCGACGCCAAGGGCGGCAAGGACTGGAGCGTGGCGGACTGGGAGAGCGAGATCAAGCAGTTCTTCTCGTTCGTCGAGAAGTGGAAGACCAACACCGGCTACACCGATCTGCCGGCCCTCCCGTTCGATGCCAAGCGCGAGATCAGCGGGGGGCGCGCACCCTGCCTGGAGGGCCAGAAGAACCTGCTCAAGGCCATGCGGGCGACGGCCAAGGACTACAACTGGCGCTACGACGCCAGCTCCGCGGGCGACTTCCAGATATGGCCCGCCAAGAAGAACGGCATCTGGGACTTCCCGCTGCAGATGCTCCCCTACGAGGGCGGCAAGTACCAGGGACTGTCCATGGACTTCAACTTCCTCTACAACCAGTCCGACGGCGAGACTGAGGGCGATCCGGTCCAGTACCCGCAGTGGCAGGCGGAGACCGTGCAGTCCTACATGGCCGGCTTCAACCGCGTGTACTACGGCAGCCGCGCACCCCTGTTCATCGGCAACCACTTCGAGAACTGGAACGGCGGCATCTACATGGAGGCCGTCGACCAGGTCATCAAGAACGTGTGCACCAAGAAGGGCGTCCGCTGCGTGTCCTTCCGTGAGCTGGCCGACTGGATGGACGCGCAGACCCCCGAGGTGCGGGCACAGCTGCGCACCCTGGACCCGGCCCAGTCGCCCGACTGGTCGGAGGTCGTCAAGTAGCAACCGGCCTGCCCGGCAGGCGAGTTCCCGCTGCCGGACGATGCGGCGGATCAACCGGAATCAACCTCTCCACGCGGTCTCCATCATTGCGGAGATCGTGCGAAGATTCCGTCCCCGGCATCGAAGCCGGGGTAGAGGGGAAAACTCAGTGAGATCAAGGATATTGAGCCGCAGACGCGCCACCGTCCTCGCGGTCGCCGTCTCGGCGGCGCTGCTGCCCGTCTCGGCCGCCGGTGCGGCCACCGGCTCGGCAGCCACTTCCGGCACGGCCGACCGGGCGACGACCGACGCCTTCGGCCGCATCGCCGACGCGGTGCTCACCGACCGCACCGCGGCGCTGCTCGACCGGCAGCAGCTGAAGTCCACGGCCGCGAAGATCAAAGGCGGTGTGCGACTGTCCTCGGCGCTGACGAAGACCGAGGGGACGGCACTGTCCGCGCTGCGCGGCCGGCAGTCCCGGCTCGCGGCCCTGGGGGAGGCGTACACCGCCGCCGACACCCGGGTCGGCGTCGACAAGACCCGCATCAAGGGCTCACGCGCCACGGTCGAGGTCACCGAGACCACGGTCCTGACCTACAAGAAGATCCGTGGCGACGAGCCGCGCACGACCGGCTTCAAGGCCCACCACGAACTGACCTTCGTCGCGCAGGCGGACGGCACGTGGAAGCTGTCGGGCCTGCGCTCCACGGACAAGGGCCCGCGCGCCGTCAACGAGCCCGTCACGACGGCGCCGGCGAAGGTGCGCCCGTCGGCCGTCATCGACGCCCCGCGGGCGGCCACCACCTACCCGGCGCCGGCCAACCCGAAGCAGACCACCGGTACCGGCTACGACTACACGGCGATGGCCGCCTACGCCGAGAAGTACTGGAAGAACTACAACACGGCCTACCGGAAGTTCAACGGGGTCGGCGGTGACTGCACCAACTTCGTGAGCCAGAGCCTGCTGGCGGGCAAGTGGCAGCCGATCAGCACCGTGACCCCGGAGGAGTACGACACCTGGTACTACGTCGCCAACGGCCAGTCCGACTCCTGGGCGGGCGTGAACGAGTGGTCCTGGTTCACCCAGACCGCCAAGCGCACCACACCGCTGGCGAACGTCTACCAGCTGGACGTCGGTGACGTCCTGCAGATGGACTTCGACAAGGACGGGTCCAAGGACCACACCATGATCACGTCCTACCGCGGCTCCAACGGCGTCCCGTACCTGACGTACCACGACGCCGACACCTACCGCCGGTCGCTGTCGAGCCTCATCGCGTCCTACCCGACCGCGGCGTTCTACGGGTACCGCACCTGAGCACAGGAGCCTCGCCGCACCATGGGCCGCCGTGGTGCGGCGAGGCTCTCGGTGCGCTGGCCGGCCCTGCCTGCGCGCCATGGGCTCCAGCCGCCTGAGCGGCTGGTTTTGCTCGACTTCCTCCTGAGTGTCAGCGGTGGTCCGTACGCTCGGTGGCATGGAGGGGAACGAAGGGAAGCCGGTACGCGGTGCGGAAGCCGATGCCGAGGCCTGGCAGCGGCTGAGTGCGTACTCCTACCTCAGCGCGCCCGAGCGCCTGGAGTACGTCGCGGTGATGCGGGTGTTCTGCGGCACGCTGCTCGCGGACCTGTCCGTACCCGACCTCCTCGCGAAGCTGGCCGAGAAGGGCGGGCCGGGAGCAGCGCTGGACGCGGAGACGCTCACCCGCAGGCTCGAAGAGCTCGTGCGCTGGGGCAATCTGCTGCGTAGCACGCACACGGTCAGGGCGACGAGCATCGCCGAATATCAGCGCTCGCGGTCCCGCTACCAGCTGTCGAAGCTGGGGGAGCGCGTACAGCGCGACGCGGACGAGGTACTGGCCGGGGCCGACGCGGCACGCGAGGTGAGCAGCGAGCTGCTGGCCCTCGTCGACCGCGGCCTGCGGGAGATCGCCGCCATGGCCGCGGCACCGGGCGGTGCCGATCCGCAGCAGGCCCTGGAGCGGATCAGCACGCTCTTCGTGCAGTTCGCCGAATTCGCCGAGTCCGTCCGGGACTTCTACGCCTACCTGGGCCAGGTGCTGGCGCGCTACGACCTCGACTCGGCCGAGTACCAGGGGTTCAAGGAACTGCTGCTCGACTACGTGGAGGCCATCACCGAGGACGTCTCCTTCCGGGCCCCGCGCATCGCGGCCCACCTGGACGCCGTCCGGCCGCACCTGCCCGCGCTGCTCGACCGTGTCGACGCACATGCGGCGGGCATCGGAGCGCTCGCCCACGGGCTGACCGAGACGCGGGTGCAGCGCAGCCGCGGGCGGGACCTCGCGGACTGGGAGGGTCTGCGCGACTGGTTCACCGACACCGGAGGGCACGGAAGCCAGGTCGACCAGCTCAGGGACGCCACCCTCCGCGCACTGGAGTCGCTGCTCGCCAACGCCAAGCGGATGCTGCGTTCGGCCTCCGGTGAGATGTCCCGCCGCAAGGACCTGCTGCGGCTCGCGGCCTGGTTCGACGCCGCGGAGCCGGAAGAGGCCCACGACCTGGCGGTCGCCGCCTTCGGGCTGTACGGCGCGCGTCATCTCGGTGTGGCGCCGGACCCCGACCGGTCCGTGCCGGCGTACGTGAGTTGGTGGACCGGACCCGTGGTGGACGTGCCGGTGGCGCTGCGCGAGCGCGGCAGCAGGGCTCCGCGCGGGCGTGCCGCGGCGGCCGAGGACCATTCCGAGCAGAAACGCCGCCTCATGGAGCGGGCGCGGCAGCAGGCCGAGGCCCGACAGGCCGCGGCCGACGAACTGCGCAGCGCCTCGGGCAGGTTCGAGCAGGTGCGCCTCAGCGCCCCGGCCATGCGACTGCTGCTGGAGCTCCTCACGACCGCACTCGGCAACGCCCAGCTGCACAAGGACGCCCACGACTTCCTGCTCGACGGCGCGCAGGCGCACGACGCGGACCTCGACATCCGGCTGACCGCCTGGCGCACGCCCGGCAGGTCCACGGTCCTGCGGTCCGTGGACGGCGACCTGACGGCGGACGATCTCACCGTGGCCGTCGAGAGCGCGTCCGCGCCCGCGGTGGGGGAGGCGAGCGCCTGATGCCCCTGCCCTCCGCGCACGACGTCGCACTCGCGGCCGAACGCCACACCGCCGCCCGGCTCCTGCTGGCCCAACCCCTGGTCACCGGCGCCGGACCGCACAGCGACGCCTTCCCGCTGATCCGACGGCACGCGGACTGGCTGGCCCAGCGCTTCCAACAGGTGTTCGGATACCGCCTGCTGGTGGAGGCCTCGTACGCCCGTCTCTTCAAGGCGGGCCTCGGCCCCGGCTCGGGCCACCGCCTGGAACGACCGTCGACCGGAACGCCGTTCAGCCCGCGGACGTACGCGTACCTGTCCCTCGCGCTGGCGGTCCTCGTCACCGCCCCGGAGCAGCTCCTGCTCTCCCGGCTGGTCGCCGACCTGCGGGCCGCGGCCGTCGACGCCGGCATCGAGATCGCCGACACCGGGCGGCAGGGCGAGCGACGGACCCTCGCGGCCGCGCTGCGGCAACTCGTCGACTGGGGGGTCCTGGTGGAGACCGAGGGACATGTCGCGGCCGTCGCGGAGGAACGGGCCGGGGAGGCTCTGCTGACCGTGGACCGCGAGATCGCGCGAGCCGTCGTCGCCGGCCCGCTCGCCCAGAGCCGCGACGGCGCGGACCTCGTACGCCGGGCCGCCGACCCAGGCTTCGGCGGGCCCCGTACGTACGTCCGCTGGCGTCTCGTCGAAACCCCCGTCGTCCACCTCGACGACCTCACGGACGCGGAGCGAGAATGGCTGCGTACCCGGCAGCGGCGCGAGGCGCAGGCATTCTCCGAACTGCTCGGTCTGGAAGCCGAGATCCGCGCTGAGGGCATCGCCCTGGTCGACACCGAGGACGAACTCACCGACCTGCACCTGCCAGGAACCGGGACGGTGGCTCAAGCCGCGCTGCTCCTTGTGGAGCGGCTGGTCGACCGGCTGCGTCCCGAAGACCCGGGCCATCCGGCAGTCGGCGGACGGCTGGTCATCGGCGTACCCGTCCCGGACGGGCTGCTGCCCGCCCTGCTCGACGAACTGATCGAGGAGTACGGCAGGCGCAGCAACTGGCAGCGCGGTCACCTGGAGGACCGGGACGGATTCCTCGCGGCCGTACTCGACCTCCTCGTCCGGATGCGTCTGATGGCTCCCGCCGGGCCCGTACGCGCGGAAGGTCACGGCCTGCCCGAGGGGTACGGGGAGACGGTGGCCGACGACCGCTCCGTCACCGATGTCTCTCAGGCGCGCGGCCAGGGCCGTACGGACGGGGTCTGGATCCTGCTCGCCGCAGCCGCCCGGTACGCCACCACCGTGGCGGTCAAACCCCGCACCGACCAGCCCCCAGCGGACGACGTCTCCAAGGAGTCGCCCCGATGAACCGCCCGCCGAACCCGCACCGCTACCGACTGCACCGCGCGGGCATCCGGAACGTCTGGCAGTACGACGAGCAGGAGTTCGCCTTCGGTGAGGGGCGCCTGCTGCTTCGCGGCAAGAACGGCGCCGGCAAGTCCAAGGCCCTGGAGATGCTGCTGCCCTACCTCCTCGACGGTGACGCCCGTGCGTTGGACGCCACGGGAACGGGGCGCACCACCCTGGCCTGGCTGATGCTCGACGGCTTCGAGCAGACCAACCGACTGGGCTATCTGTGGCTGGAGTTCGTACGGACGGACGACGAGGAGAACGACCACCATCTGACCATCGGCGCGGCCGTCCGCGCGTCCCGGTCGACCAAGACGGCGAAGCCGATCTTCTTCACCACGCGGCTGCGGGTCGGTAAGGACGTAGACCTCGCCCCCGCCGGTCGGCCACTTCCCGTCGACCAGCTCAAGTCGCTCGTCGGCCCGGAGAACGTCACCGACCGTGCCGTCGAGCACCGGGCCAGGGTTGCCCGTGAACTGTTCGGCCTCACCGACTCGGCGCGCTACCGCAACCTGCTCCATCTGCTGCACCGGCTGCGCCGTCCCACCATCGGTGACCGCATTGACTCCGGCGGGCTGGTCTCGGTCCTCGCCGAGACCCTGCCCGCCCTCGACGACGAGGTCGTGGAGCAGGTGGCCCGCAGCCTGGACGACCTCGACTCCGTCAGGGCCTACCTCGGACGCCTCGAACGCACCGACCGAGCTCTGCGGACCTTCCTCGCCGACTACCGCGGCTATCTGCACGGGACGCTGCGCCGCCGCACGGGCCGGGCGAACGGAGCGCTGGAGCAGCTGATGGAGTACCGCACGTTCGCGGGTGACGCGACGCGCAACGCGGAAGGGCTCCGCGAGCGCGAGCGGGAACTCGATGCCCGCACCGAGGCGCTCGAAGGTGAGGCGAGTGCAGCCGAGACGGACCTGGCCGCGCTGCACGCCGGCGCCGGGTACCGCGGTGTGAAGGAACTGGCGGAGAAGCGCGCCACCGTCACCGCCCTGCACAGCGCCGCTGCCGCCGCCTTCAAGGCCGTCCGCCAGGCGCACAGCAATCAGGAGGAGGCCGGGCGGCGGCTCACCGACGAGTCGGGGCGGTTCGGTGAAGAGCTGGTCGAACTGAGCACGCTACAGGGCGAGTTGGTGCGGGAGGCCGAACGGTCCGGGGTCGACCCCGTGCACCTGGGGGAGCCCGTGGGGACCCCCGCCGCGCCGGTCGCGCCGGCCAGGACGGCCGAACTGACCGCGCCGGAAGGTGACTTCCACCTGGTACGGCACAGCGAGGTGCTGGCGGTCGACATCGAGACCTGTGCGACCGCGCTGTATGCCTGGGACGCCCGGCTCGACGCCGCACAGCCGGTGATCAGGAACCGCTCCCGGTTCGTCACCGAACTGCGCGCCCTCATGGGGCGGTCGGACGAGGCCCAGCGGGAGGCGCAGGCGGCCGACGCCGCCCGGGAGCGTCTGGAGGAACAGGCCGACCACGCGCGCTCCGGCGCCGAGCAGCGTCGGCAGGAAACCGTGCACGAGGGAGAGGCGTACGCGGCGGCGGCCCGAGCGTGGACCGAGCAGCTGCGGAGCCTCACCGGGGTGCCTGTGGACACCGCCGTGTCCGCTCTGGCCGGGCATGATCCGGCCGACGGTCCGCTGTCCGCTCATGCCCCCGACGAGGTGGCCGACGCGGCCCGGTCGGCCGTCGACCCGTGGCTGGCGGAACTGGGCGAGGAACGCGACACCCTCACCCTGGCCGCCCGTGAACTGCAGACCGAACGGGACCGTCTGCGGCACCGGCGCGAGGAATGGGAACGCCGCACCGACCCCGAGCCCCCGCCCCCGTCCCACCGCGCGGCTCCTCGCGCACCCGGCACGGGAGCGCCCCTGTACCGGCTGGTGGATTTCGCCCATGACCTGGAGCCGGACGCGCGGGCAGGGCTGGAAGCGGCACTGGAGGCGAGCGGCCTGCTCGACGCCTGGGTGCGCGCCGACGGCACGGTCCTGGACCCGGCCACGCGGGACACCCTCCTGGTCCCGGCAGCACCCGTGCCGGGGGAGACGCTCGCCCGGGTCCTGCGGCCGGTCGACGCGCCGGACAGCGGAGTGACGGCGGAGCAGGTCGAGCGCGTGTTGCGGGCGGTGGCCCTGGCCAGGGGCGGGATCGGCGCCGGCGAGGCCGACACGGCGGGCGCGGCGCACACCGCGATCGGCGTCGACGGCTCCTGGCGGCTCGGCGTGGCCCGCGGCCGCCACGCCAAGCAGGTCGCCGAGTACGTGGGCGCGGAGGTGCGGGCGGAGACCCGCCGCCGGGCGCTGGCGGAACTCGACCTCCGGCTGACCCGTGTACAGGATGAGCTGGCGGAACGTCAGCGTAGTCTGCGCATGCTCACCCAGCACCGCGACCAGGTCGGGGACCTCCTGCGCCGACCGCCCTCAGCGCGTGGGCTGACGGACGCGTGGGCCCGTACCGCCGAGGCCGAGCGGACCGCCGAATCTTTCGCCGGGCAGGCGGCCACGGCAGCCCGCGAGGCGGAGCAGGCACGGGCCGGCGCGGTCGTCGCCCGGCGTGAGGCCGAGGCGACGGCGAGCGCCCAGGACCTCCCGGCGGACCCGGCCGCACTCGAAACGGTCCGCCTGGCCCTGGACCGCCTCGGGCAGGGGGCGCAGCGACTGCGGCGCCGGGTGCGCGCGGTCCTGTCCGCGGCCGACGGCCATCGCGGCAGCCGGACGGACTACGGGCGTGCCGAGTCGGCCCGCCGGGAGGCCGAGTCGGACTACGCCGAGCCGCTCGGCCGCCTGGAGGCCGCCCGCCGTACCGTCCGTGCTCTGGAAGAGGCCATCGGCGCCACGGAACAGGAGATCCTCGACCGCGAGGCGGAGACGATGCGCCGCCTGGACGCCGTGGGACGCCAACTCCCGCGCATCCGAAGGGACCTGGCCGACGTGCATGACCTGCGCGTTCGGGCGGAAGAGGAGGAGAGGGCACGGCGCGAGGCACTCGCCGACCAGGAGGCCGAGGCGTTGGCCTGCGGCAGGGGACTGCGTAAGGCCCTTGCGCTGCCGGGTGTGCTGAGAGGAGCGGGTCTCGACACCGACGGGGACGAGGTCGCGCTGAAGTCCCCGGACCCCCTGCATCTCGACGTGCGGGAGCGTATCGCGGCGCTGCGTCTGCTGGTCGACGCCGTGCGCCGCGGCCTGGACGCCGAACGCCACGACATCTCGGACACCACCCTCCTCAACCGCCACACCGACCTGCGCGACCAGCTCTCCGGAGGCTACGACGCGACGATCGAGGAACATGACGGCATCAAGCTGTGCCGGCTCGTCGACGACCACGGCCTCCACGACATCGCCGTGGTCGGCGAGCGCATCGCGGCCGAGGCCGCCGAGGCACGTGACCGTCTGACAGAGCGCGAACGCGAGGTCTTTCAGCGTTTCCTGGCGGGCGAGTTGGGCGACCACCTGTCCTCGCAGGTACTGGCCGCGGGCGCCCTGGTCGCCGCCCTCAACACCACCCTCGCCACGGTCCGTACCTCACACGGTCTGGGCGTCGCCCTCGACTGGAAGCTGGCCGACGGTGTGGAGGCGGACGTCAAGGCGGCCGTCGACCTCCTGCGCAGCCCCTCCGGGCTGCGCACCCGCGAACAGTCCGAGCAACTCCGCGACGTCCTCCAGCGCCGCATCGAGGACGCCCGCCGCGCCGACCCGGCCGCCGGATACGCGGCTCACCTGCGTACCGCCCTGGACTACCGTGACTGGTTCGCCTTCACCCCCTGGGTGGTGAACGACGCGGCACCGGGCAGCCGCCGTAGACTCTCCGGCCGCACGGGCCTGAGCCAGGGCGAACAGCGTGTCCTCTCCTACCTGGTCCTCTTCGCCGCGGCGGCGGCGCACTTCACCAGCCTCGCCGACGCCGCCCCGCACGCGCCCCGCCTCATCCTCCTCGACGACGCCTTCGCCAAGGTCGACGAGCCCACGCATGCCCGCCTCGGCCGCATCCTGGTCGACCTGGACCTCGACTTCGTCCTCACCAGCGAACGACTGATCGGCAACTGGCCCGACGTACCGTCCCTCCACATCTACGAGTGCCTGCGCGACCCGCATGTGCGGGGCGTGGCCACACTCCATTACACGTGGAACGGGCGGCAGCGGAGGCTGATGTCGGTATGACAGGACCCGAGCGAGCCGACGTACGTCCCCCGGACGCCGACGCCCTCGCGTTTCTCACCCGGCCGGGCCTCGCCCGCCTCTGGACGGCCGTACGCACCCGGCTCGAACGCAACGGCCTTCGGCCGGCCGGAGCCATCAGACTGGACCAGCTGGACGCACGGGAACGTGAGGCCCTGTCCCTCCTGCTGGCCAGACCCGTCACCGGCCTCACCGTCACGATGCGCCTGACGGACCTGGACACCCGCTTGCGCGCCAGCGCGGTCGGACGGGGCCTGGTGGCCATGCTGGAAGAACTGGGACCACCCCTGACGGACCGTCGGGCGGTCCGCGACGCGGCGGCGGCCGAACGCGCACATGTGTGGTCGACGGCTCGGTCCGAGCTGGAAGCCACGTTGCTGTCCGCCCAGCCCTGGGCGGCACAGTGGTTGGAGGAGATCCGACGCGGCGGCACACTCGCCCGCCAGGACTCGCACACCGCGATCACGGTCATCACCCAGGCGATCCAGACCCTGGGGGCGCTCTTCCCCGGCACGAACCAACCCCCCACCCCCGCCACCTGGGGCCGCGGCGAACTGGCCACCCGCACCACCGGTTCGGCCCACGGCCTGGACGACGGCACACTGCTGTCCCGGCTGGTCCTCCGCGGCATCGCGCTGGCACGCGGCGTCGAGTCCCCCGCCGACGCGCCGGCCCGCCGGGCCCTGTGGCGCATGGCCTCGGTCACCCCCGACGAGGTCTCCAGCACGGTGCTCACCTACGGCCTGCGCCCCACCGGCGGCACCTGGCGCGAGCGGGCCCTGCGCGAGCGCGCCGACCACCACATGGAAACCCACCTGACCCTGCGCGAACTCCGCGCTCTGCGCCTGGAGGTGCCACCGCGCACCCGCGTCCACGTCTGCGAGAACCCCCGCGTGGTCGAGGCCGCGGCCGACACCGGCGGCGGTACGGAGCCCCTGATCTGCACCTCGGGGAGCGCGACGACCGTCGTCCTCACCCTCCTGGACGCGCTGGCGGCGGCCGGCTGCACGTTCGCCTACCACGGCGACTTCGACTGGCCCGGCATCGCGCTGGCCAACCGGATCAGGCACCGGTACGCAGCCGAGCCCTGGCGTATGCGGGCGGCCGACTACGAGTACCTCGCCACACGAGCTCAGTTGCACGGCACTCCGCAGATCCCCCTCACCGGCACACCGACGGACGCCGAGTGGGACCCGGAACTGACCCCGACCATGGCCGCCCTGGGCATCGCCTTGCACGAGGAGGCGGCGCTCGATCTGCTTCTGGAGGACCTCGGTACCTCCGTCGGAACCCACCCGTCCGGCGATTCCCCATGATGACGTCGTTCGGCCCACCTGCCGCGAGCGGCACGCGCCGAGGAACTGCCGGACGGCGAAGTTCAGATCAGTGCCGGCCGGCCAGTTGCGGATACAGCGCCTCCGGGCCGACGGCCAGGGCTGCCTGTACTTGCCTGCTGAAGTCGTCGGCGAGGACCTCGTGCAGTCCGGCCTCGACACCGTCGAGGGTCGCGCGGGCCACCGCGGCGGGATCGGACTTCGGCGCGGTCACCTTCGCGGCCAGCTCCGTCGCGAGGTAACTGACGTGCAGGGCTGTGACTTGCGTGCCCTGTTCCGCGAGGGCCACTCTCAAAGCGTTGGTCATGGACCATTCAGCAGCTTTGGCCGCGGCATATCCGGCGCTGGCGGTGATCGATATCCAGGACAGCACGGACAGGACATTGACTACTGCGCCGCCGCCGTTGCGCCCCAGAACGGGGGCGAAGGCCCTGCTCATGGCGAGGGTGCCGAGAACGTGCGTCTCGAACTCCAACCTGAATGAATCCAGGTCCGCGGTGAGCACGTCGGCCCGGGTCGACAAACCGGCGTTGTTGATGAGGAGTGTCACGTCCTGGGCCTGGTCGGCCGCCGCGTGCACGGATTCGAGGTCGGTGATGTCGACCGCGACGGGGACCGCCCCGGGCACGGTGACCCTGGTGGGGTCGCGGGATCCCGCGTAGACCTTGGCTGCTCCAGCGTCGAAGAGCGCCCGTACGAATTGCTCACCGAGCCCGCGGTTCGCTCCGGTGACAAAGGCGACAGACCCCTGGACCTTCATGGGAGCACCTTCCCTGCGATGGGTTGCAGGGGCGTGGACCGGCGGACGTGACAGCGCGCACCCCGCGGCCCCGCCCGCTTCCGATTCGAACGTATATGACCACCGGGCCGGGCGCAGTCCGGGTGGTGACGGGCGGAAGTCGAACGGCTGGGGGGATCCCGGGTCGACTGCAGATCGTCCAGGTCCAGTCGCTCCGACCGCGCCGCGAAGCTTCCCACCGTCACGCTGCGGCCCGCCGACGCCGCGGACAGCAGGGGGGACCAGCCACTGGGTGAGCGCGAAGTGGCCAAGGTGGTTGGTGCCGAACATCAGCTCGTGGCCGTCCTCGGTCTCTCGACGCGGCGGCTCGTCGAGCGCGACACCTGCGTTGTGGACCACCACGTCGAGATGATCGAGGCCCAGCCTGTCCACGGCGGTCTTCAGGGACGACAGGTCGGCGAGGTCCAGTTGAAGGGGCCGCACATGCGCGCCGAAGACGCGCGAGCGGATCGAGGCCATGGCGGCGTCGGTCTTCGCGGCGTCCCTGCTGCCGAGTACGACGACGGCGCCGGTGGCGGCGAGCAGCTCTGCGGCGAAGTAGCCGACCCCGGCTCTGAGGCAGCGTGCTCATGGGGAGCACCATCCCGCCCGAGGTCGCAACCTCCACCGACCTACCGCCGACAGATCACGGAGACCGACGACAGACTTCCGACACCTCGGAGAGCTTCGGAGAGCTATCGAGAGCAGAAGGCCCCTACAACGCGACTGGCGCGGAATTGAGAGCGAGCGCGGCAAGGTGACGCACTCACTGGTCGACTCGGGTACTCAGTCACACTGCTTGATCACAACCACATACAGACCCTTGAGGCGCCGATGCCACGCTCCACGGAGCCGTCCGGGCGGGCCGGGACTGGATCCTCGACGACCCAAGCACCGTGCCGACGGGCGGCGGTACCGCGCCGACCATGACGTGCCCTGCCTGTGAATACCGACCGTCGGCCGTCGTGCCAAAGCACGGTCGCAGAATGGTTGAAGGATTTCCGGAGAGGGGCCCGCTGGTCCACCCGTTCGGCAGCACGACGCGCCTGCGGGCCGGGGCACCCCTAGCATGCTGACTGTGCGACCCATTCTCCCGAAGATCGAGGGCGGCCGGGTACAGGGCCTCCTGCAGCTCATCGAGGACGGCATCCACCTCGTCGTCGCGGCACTCCTCGTACTGCTCGCGGGGCTCCTGACCGTCGGGGTCGTCCACGACGTCATCAGGTCGGTGCAGGGTCCGTACCGCGAGGAGACGGTCGTTCTCTCCGCTCTGGACAACGGCCTTGTGCTGTTCATCGTGGCCGAGCTGCTCCACACCGTCCGCCTGACCATCAGGAACCAGACCCTCGACGCGGAGCCGTTCCTCGTCGTCGGCCTGATCGCCGGCATCCGCAAGGTGCTCATCGTGACGGCCGAGGCGGAGGCTTCCTTCCGGTGGAACGTCGAGGGGATCGAACTCCTGATCCTGGCGGGGCTGATCCTCGTGATGGCGACAGCGGCGTACGTGTGGCGGCGCTCGACGCGGCCGGGAGACTATTTCCCGCTCCAGGAGGCGCGGCGCTCTTCGTCGCCGGCGCCGTCACCCGCCCCTGGGCGCGGGCCCTGATCCGTCACCTTCCGTCACCTTCCGCCGCCAGGGTCGCCCGCACCCGCTGCTCCTCGCGAGCGGAGCCGACGTCCCGTTCCAGGGGTGTGCGGCTCACGGCCGTCGCGAGGTCCTCCAGGGCTTGCTTCTGCAGTTCCGCCCCGCGCCGCATCACCGGGCTCCGGTCCCCGGCGGCGGAGCCCTCCCACGCGTGGAGTGCCTCCTCCACGCGCCCCCAGTCCGGATTCCTGTGCTCGCGCACGTCGACCGCCGCCTGCGCGGTGTCCGCCTCGAGGGCCTCGGCGAACCGCTCCGCCTCGGGGACGAAACGGCTGTCGGCCCGCGGGACGTGGCTCTCCATGAGCATCGCCGCCCGGCCGAACCCCTTGAGCGCCTCCTGCGCGTCCTGCGCCTCGCGCGACGTCAGACCCCTGGGGCCGACCGGTTCCTGCCTTGCCCGGTCGTAGGTCTCCTGCCAGGCGGCGCGTGCCTTCCTGCTCGCCAGCAGGGCCCTGCGCATGTCGGCGCGATGCTCCCGGGTCGGTTCGGCGTAGCTGCGGAGCACCGCGGCCGCGTAGCGGCCGTTGGCGGCGAGCCAGTCCGCGAGCCGGCCCGCCAGCATGGGCGTCTCCCATGCGGGGAACACCACGTACGCCACCATTGCCAGGGCCCCGCCGAGCAGGGTGAGCACCACCCGCTCCGGTACCGTCTGCTCCCACGCCTGGCCGCCCATGCCGAGCAGGAAGACGACGTATGCGGCAGTGAAGCACTGGGAGTAGGCGTAGCCGGTACGGATCAGCGTGTACGACAGGCCCGCCGAGACCACCGCCAGCGCGCCGAACACATGGGCGTCCGGGCCCAGGGCCCGCACCATCCCGGTGGCGAGCGCGACCCCCGCCAGGGTCCCGGCGAGACGGGCCACCGCACGCGCGTACGTCCGGTGGAAGTCCGGCCGCATCACCATCACCGAGGCGATGGGCGCCCAGTAGCCGTGGCCCAGGGGGAGCCGGGCGGCGATCAGATAGCCGAGCGTGGCCACCGCCGCCAAGCGGACGGCGTGCCGGAACACGGGCGAGTCCCGGCGGAGCTCACGGCGGACCGCCCGGACGACGACCGGGACCAGCCGGAACATAGTCGGGCGCACCAGGAACTGGGCGTCCGCGGGGCCGGGCGGCGTGGGCGTCCTCCCGCTCGTGCCGCCGCTCCCGGCGATCTCCAACACCTCGCCGAGCAGTTCCACGAGCCGCTCGGCGGCCTGCCTCGCGGGGCCCTCCAGGACCTCGTGGTCCTCGTCGACGCGCAGGACGTCCGTGCTCCTGGGCGGCACCTCGGCGGGAGTGCCGCGGCGGATCGAACGGGCGGCCGCGTCCAGGACGTCGGCGGCCGCGTCGAGCAACTCCCGCGCGCGGTCCCGCCCGGGTCCCTCCGCCGGGGCGCCGACGTCCGGGTCGGCGAGCGCGGCGACGACCGGCCGAATGCGCTCGGCCAGGCCCCGGGGGCCGTGCAGGACGGGGGGACGGGTGCGGGCCTGTGATGGCGTCACGGCGGCCGCGTCCCGGGCCGTCATCAACGGCTCCGGGTCGAACGGGGCGGTCGGGTCGTGCCGCAGCCGGCGGGCGTAGTCCGCCACGGCGGCCAGGGCGTCGGCGAGCGCGTCACGATGCGCCCCCCAACGGCGGATCGGGAACAGCAAGATCAGCACGGCCTGCACCACGCCTCCGAGCGCGATGACCCCGGCGTGCTCCAGGGCTCGCCCGACGCTCGTGGGCAGGGTGATGGTCACCAGCATGCTGCCGACGGTCGTCGCTGCGACGATCCCCGCGGTCGATCCGACGGCCCACGCCATCCCCGCGACAAAGGCCCATACGGCCAACAGTGGGAGGAACGTCACGAGTCGCCCCGCCGCCAGGTAGCCCACGAAGGTGCTGAGCGCCAGACCCGCGCCCGCGCCGAGCGCGATCACCTTGCGCGGACGCCAGGTGCGCTGGAAGGTGGCCCCACCCGCGGAGTAGGCGCCGAGGGCGGCAGACGCGGCATACGCGGGGGAGGCCAGCCACAGCGCCGGCCCGACGACGATCGCCACCCCAGCGGCCGTGCGCAGCGCGAGCAGGGGCTCCAGCCGCGTCTCCTCGATCGTGAGCCCGGATCGCACGACCTCCCCGAAGGCCCGCAGCCACGTCACGGGTGTGAGCCTAGCCGGAACACCCTGCCGGGTCGCGTCGGCCTGGTCGAGGTGCGGCAGCCGTCGGGCAAGGAAGCCTCCCACACGCCCCGCGAACAGGCTGGCGGCCGCAGCCGCTGGACCGGGTGCAGCCACTGCGGACACTGCGGACACTGCTGAGCGTCCGCCGTCCGTCCTACCGGGCCGGAGCGCGGGCAATCGCCGTTGGTTCAGGTCCGACCGGAGCGCGGGCGATTGCCCCCGGCCCCGGCCGGAGGACGGGCAGGTCGCCGCCCGTCCCCCGGACCGGTTCCGGGGAAACTGGCGGGACGGCGGCCCCGGGTCACTTACCGCTTGTGGCCGTTCCCGTGTCCGTTCGGATGCAGGACCACCTTGGTCCAGCCCTCGTCACGGGCGTCGAAGTGCTCGTAGGCGGTAGGGGCCTCATCCAGGCTGAGTTCGTGGGAGACGACGAAGCTCGGCTTTGCCTTCCCGCCGGCGATCAGATCCCGCAGCGCCCGGTTGTACCTCTTCACCGGCGCCTGCCCGGTGCCCATGTGCTGGCCCTTGAACCACATCAAGCCGAAGTCGAGCGGGACCTTGCCCTGTGCCTCCAGTTCCCCCTGGGCCTCCGCGCCGCCGGGGTCCTGGGGCAGGAACACGCCCACCACACCGATGTCGCCCGTGAACCTGACCGAGTCGATCAGTCCGTTGAGCGTGAGGCTGGCGTCCTCATGTCCCTCGGGATCGTGTGCCTGGTAGCCGACGCACTCACAGCCGTTGTCGGCGCCCAGACCGAGGGTGGCCTCCTTGACGACCTCCCCCGGCTTCTGCTCGGCGGTGTTGATCGGGATGGCCCCGATCTCCTCCGCCTTGCGCAGCCGGTCGGGCTGGTGGTCGGCCACCCAGACGCGCCCGGCGCCCTTGAGGAGGGCGGAGTAGGCCGCCATCAGCCCGACGGGGCCGGCCCCGAAGACGATCGTCTGGTCACCCGGTTTGACGTGGGCCATCTCGGTGGCGTGATAGCCGGTGGGGAAGATGTCGGCGAGCATCACGTAGTCGGTCTGCCACTCGGCGGCGTCCTCACCCAGACGCAGCGCGTTGAAGTCGCCGTAGGGCACGCGCAGCAGTTCCGCCTGGCCGCCCTGGTAGGGGCCCATGTCGGCGAATCCGTAGGCGGCTCCGGCGAGAGCCGGTTCCGGCTGCATGGTCAGGCAGTAGTTGGTCAGACCCCGCTCGCACTGCTTGCAGAAGCCGCAGGCGATGTTGAAGGGCAGGACCACATACTCGCCGACCTGGACCTTGCGGACGGCCGAGCCGACCTCCACGACCTGGCCCATGTTCTCGTGTCCCAGGGTGCGGCCGGACTCGAACGAGGTGCGGCCCTCGTACATGTGCAGGTCCGAACCACAGATATTGGTAGTGGTGATCTTGACGATGATGTCGCAGGGGTGTTCGATCTTCGCGTCCGGTACGTCCTTCACTGCGACCGTTCGCGGGCCTTCATATACCGCTGCTTTCATGATCGCTTCCTTCGGTGCCGCGGCATGACCGCAGCACGGGTGCGATGGAGGAGGCATACAGAGCCTGACTCCCGGGAGTTGGTGCGACGGGGTCCATCGCTCCGGCATGCCTCTGGGGGCCGTTCACCCGGTTCAGGTGGAACGGTGGTGCCGCCGTGGGCCTGCCCGGGCGGAGCCTCGGCGCTCCGGCGGCGTGCCGTCCGAGTCCCCGTCGGCCCTTGACGCGAAACAGCACGCACCGATCGATCAGCGGAATCTTCGTACGCGGACGACCACCAACCACCAACCACCAACACCAACCACCAACCACCAACGAATCTCCGGCTCAGGTCACCAGCTAGTCGCCGTCGTCGTCTTGGAGCATGTGGCGGCGTTCCTGTTCGCGCTTGGAGTAGGCGGCTGCCCGGATCGCCTCGTCGCTCTCCAAGCCTGATCCCAGCGCCCCGCCCACGGTGGCGACCGAAGCGACGAACCAGGACAAGGTCCAGTATTCCGCGGCGTTGAGCGGGGTTCGTGTCGTGGAGGCGAACACTTGGTCGTTGAGGATGAACAGGGCCCACACCAAGTTGATGACGATCAAACCCACGTAGCAGACGAGCACCCCGATACCCACGGTCATGACCGTCGAGGCGTTGTAGAGCCTCGCCCTCTGCCTCGCCTCCCGCGAGACCTCTGCTGATCGATGCCACAGCTGCGCGTCCACGATCAGCCAGCCGATCATGAGCGCGACGGACCCGACCGTGGCGATCACGAGGCGGGGCGTGCTCAGGGACTCGGCCAGGTTCCAGATGGTGGAGTTCACGGTGGCGACCGCTCCCGTGGCGAGTGCGGCCGCCAGGGCTTTCGACAAGCCCGGCACCAAGCGCCACGGCCGGTTGGCGCGGACCATACCGACGAGCACCCTCAGGTAACCGCGCGGTCCGCTGACGACGTACCGAAGATCAACGGTCTCCTCCTCACCGACCTGGCCCGGGTGAATAGGCGCGAGGCGACTGACGAAGGGCCCCAGAAGCGGCTGACTCCGCGGAGGTCCCTCAGCCCCGGTGGCCCGCGGGCCCGCCAAGCTGAGCACGGCTTCTTCCACGGCCCGCCGGGCTCTCGTCTGCAGACGCAAGCCCCCCAGCGGAGGAAGAGACAGCAGGGCCAAGCCGTGTTCGTGACTCAGATCCACCACGAGCCTGCGCCCGTGTGAGTGCAGCGGAAGGTCGGTGAGGGCCACGACGATGTCCCAACTCTCCGCTCTTCCGCGGTCCATGATCCGGCGCATCAAGGTGGGCGGGTCCTCGGTCCTTGCGGTGAAGGGCTCACTGACCACCTCGACGTCGAACCGTCGTCCCTGGCCTGACTTGTCGGCGAGCCGAGCAGGAAGTATCCGGGCCATGCGCTGCGCGATCTCCGTGGGCGCGTCCGGATCCGCCAGGAGAGCCACGACCGTAACGCCCTGAGACGACACCCGCATGACTCCTTCTCGTCGGCTGCCCCAGCGATCGCCCGTGCCCACAGGATGCCCCCGAGGTATCGCCGACGCCGCGTGACACGCTGGCCCCTGCCAGCAGGTGCAGGCGGTACGGTTCTGGGCAGTGTCGTGAGCGGCCTGGGGATCGACATCGACCGACCGGGGCGCAGGCTCAGGAAGAAGGACCGGGACTGGCTGCTGTACACGGACGAGCAGCCCTCCGTGTACATCGAGCCGGAGGAGGACCGCGTCGACTACGGCTACCAGGGCAAGTTCTGGAGCGCCCACAAGCACGTCACGCACGTCCGCTCTACCTGCTCGACGAGCCGACGGCGGGGCTGCACCCCTCGGACATCGCGCTGCTGCTGCGCCAGCTGCACCTGGTCGTCGACGCCGGCAACACGGTCGTCCTCGTCGAGCACGACCTGGACACGATCGCCACCGCCGGCTGGGGCATCGCCCTCGGGCCGGGCGGCGGCGACGCGGGCGGGCGGCTGGTCGCGGCGGGCCCGCCGGCCAAGGCGGCGAGGGCCTGCCGCAGCGCCACCGCGCCCTGTCTCGCGGCCCGGCTCGCGCGCTCCTGACGACGGCGCGAGGGGCTGAGTACCGGTCAGCCGGGTTCGGGGCGCAGGGTCGTGCGCGTCGTCATGCTGCGTTCCAGCTTGTGCGGGTATCGCTCGCGAGGTGCCCCGTCTGGGCCCATTCCGCCGGGTCAGCCGGGCATGGGGTGGTGCGCCCGGGCGAACTGTTCCACGACAGCGGCGCAGAAGGCGGGCAGGTCGGCCGGGCTGCGGCTGGTGACCAGCTGCCCGTCGACGACCACCTCCTGGTCGACGACCTCCGCGCCGGCGTTGCGCAGGTCGGTGCGGATGCTGGGCCAGGACGTCAGGCGACGGCCGCGCACGGCGTCGGCTTCCACCAGGGTCCACGGGCCGTGGCAGATCGATGCGACCGGTTTCCCGCTGGCCATGAAGTCCTTGACGAACTGCACCGCGTCGCGGTCCATTCGCAGCTGGTCGGGGTTCATGGTGCCGCCGGGCAGGAGCAGGGCGTGGTAGTCGTCGACGGAGGCGTCGGCGACCAGGCGGTCCACGGGGAAGGTTCCGGCCGCGTTGAGGTCGAACTGGCGGGCCTGGATCTCGCCGGGGTGGAGCGAGACGATCTCGGTCTTCGCCCCTGCGCCCTGCAACGCACCGCGCGGCTGGTCGAGTTCCACGCGCTCGACGCCGTCGGTGGCCAGAATCCCCACCCGCATCCCCCGGAGTTCCTGTGTCATGGTACGGCTCCCTTCACGAGTCGCTGGTTGTACGACGCGAGCGGTAGGGACACCCGGCAGGGCCTGTCCGCATCCCTTTTCCGTGGACTGCAAGGCCCGGCCGAAGGTGCCCCGAGCACTGTCTGCGCGCGGTCAGTGAAAGCTGCCGTCCGAGTGGGGACGACCTTCGTCCAGCGTCGTCGCGGGCGTCGAAGTGCTGGCAGCTTTCATGAGTCTTCCCTCGGCGTGCCGGAGCATCGCGGGACGCGACGGACCCTCGAAGCGACCTTCCGAGTCAGACGCCGTCACGTGAAGGCGAGGGGGTGTGATTTTCCTGGCCAGGCGACCGGCCGCGCTGAAACCGCGATCACGAATCCCCGAGCGCCTGCGGGGCGACCCGGGCCTCGGTGAAGGTTCCCAGGCTCCACCTTCCGCTCCCCGTCCGGCATCTCAGTTTGAGTCCGGCGACATGCACCGGGGCGCGACTGCTACAGCAGCCGGTCGAACACCGCGGTCACGCCCTCCCAGTGACTGGTCTGCGGGTTCTTCACATCCGGATACAAGATTTTGAACGTCTCGGCGAGGGCGACGCTGAGACCGCCGATGATCTCGGGGTAGCGCTCTTCGGTCTCCTGGGTGGGTGTCCTGTCGAGGGGAGGATGCGCGGCGAGCTGTTCCAGGATCGGCTTCAGCTCGACCTCCTCGTCGAGCTGCCGGAACCTGTGGATGCTCTCCTGGAGGCCCTTGGTGATCGGTAGATCCCACGGTTCGACGGTATCCCTGCCGTTGGCCTTGGCCGACGCCTGGCCGACGACCAGGAGGTCGTAGAGCTTGGCGTCGACGAAGTCGCCGTACCGCTTCAGGTCGTTCTTGTCCACGTCAAGGCTTGCGGCGGCGCGGAAGAACCTCTCGAACTTCGACACACCCATCACGGTCATGCCTCTCGCCTCCTCACCGGGAACGGACGACGTCGTTCGCTCCCGCCCACGCCGCCATCGGCTGTTACCCGGTCGAGATTCGCACAGCCCCCTGCTGAGCGCCTCCGCACCCCAGGCCGAAAAAGGGCACCCCCTCTTCCCCTGGCAGAGCAGCATGAAATGCGCAGGCATCCCTCGGCCAGCCGTCCGGCCGTCCGTCCGCAGGAGGCTGCACGGCGTTGCAACGCCTCGAACGAGAATTGCTGACCGGACGACACGACCAGCTCGGGGGAGCGGGACTGCATCAGGGCACCCAGCCGAGACTGGAACAAGACCGGGCTCGGGTGAACGACCCCATGCATGAGCAGGCAAGGCCGGTCAGAAGAGGCGGCCGAACCGGCAGGGCCCTGCGGACGTGAGCCGGCGTGAGCGTGCGGGGCGCGCCATCCTGTCGACTTCTTCAGAGCACCTCCAGGGGCGTGGGCCCGCTGGGTGGCGGGAACGCCTCGTCGAGGGCGTCGAGCGCCTCGGTGGGAAGGTTGAGGTCCACCGCGCCGCGGTTCTCCCGAACGTGGTCGGGTGATCCGGAACGCGGGATCGCGGCCACCCCCTGTTCCAGCATCCAGGCGAGCGCCACCTGGGTCGGCGTGGCTCCGAGGGCCCGGGCCACGGCACCCAAGGCCTCGACCTTCAGGAGTCGCCCCTGCTCGATCGGGGAGTAGGCCATGACCGTCACCCCGGCCTCGCGGCACCAGGGGAGCAGATCCCACTCGATGCCGCGCCGGGAGAGGTTGTACAGCACCTGGTCGACGGTCACGGCGTCGCCGCCGGGGAGGGTGGTCAGCTCGGCCATGTCGGCGACGTCCAGATTGCTCACGCCCCAGTAACGGATCTTCTCCGCCTCCATCAGGTCGGTGAATCCCGCAAGGGTCTCCTCGAGTGGCCACCGTCCCTTCCAGTGCAGCAGGTAGAGGTCCAGCCGTTCCGTACGGAGCCGCCGCAGGCTGCCCTCGCAGGCGGCGACGGTGCCCTTCCGGTCGGCGTGGCCGGGCAGCACCTTGCTGACGAGGAAGACCTCCTCCCGGCGTCCCCAAAGGGCCTCCCCGACGAGCTCCTCGGCCGCGCCGTCGCCGTACATCTCCGCCGTGTCGACGACGGTCATGCCCAGGTCCACGCCCAGCCGCAGCGCGGCGATCTCCTGTTCACGCCGGGCCGGGTCCTCGCCCAGGTACCAGGTGCCCTGCCCGAGCGCCGCGACCTCCTCACCGGAGGGGAGTGCGACCGTTCTGGCCGATTCCGCAGACATCTCGTGCCTCCCGTCTGCCGCGGATCCGTGTCACGCGCACCCGCACCGAGTGCCCAGGTCCGCGCCTCCCAGACAACCGGGGCCGCATGCGCCGCAGGGAGGTCAGGAGGGGCGAGCGGACTGCGCCGAGAGCGTGCCGGGACCGGGTGCGCGGTCGCGCAACGCGACGGCGACCGACACAACGGCGCCACAGGAGAGGACCGCCGCGAAGCCGATCATCGCGGTCTGTACGGCGAAATGCCGCAGGGCGATGCTGAACAGGACGGAGGGTAGGCCCATTCCGAGGTACGCGACGACGAAGAACACGGCGAGGACCCCGGCGCGTGAGGCGGGCTCGGCCACTGAAACGGCACGTTCGAGGCCTCCCTTGAACAGCAGCCCGGAGCCGGCTCCCGACAGGGACACGGCGACCAGGTAGAGCCAGAGCGCCGGGTGGTAGAGGGCGACGGCGCACAGGACCAGGCCGACCGGGAAGACCACCGCCCCCACGGTCAGGACCCGGGGCAGTGGGAGGCGGCCCAGCACCAGCTGGGCGGCCGCCGCGGAACCGAACATGAGGAAGGCCGCCAGGCCGACCACGAGGTGCGAGTCGGTGTGCAGGGTGCCGTGAAGCACGCTCGCCCCGAGGGAGGAGATCAGGCCGAGGATCGCGAAGGCGAAGGCGCCCAGCGCGCCGGCCGCGCCGAACGCCCGCCAGCCGCCGGGGCGCAGGACGAACCTGCTGGGCGGTTCGGCCGCGGGCAGCTCCAGGTCCACGGTCTCCGGGGTGGACAGCACCAGCGCCAGGCACACCGCCATGGCGAGCGTGAAGATCGCCTGGGTGGTGATCAGGGGCGTGGGAAGCCACTCGGCGGCGGCTCCGGCGACCAGGGGCCCTGAGGCCAGACCGCCGAGGTTGGCGGCGGTGGCCACGATGCCGGGCAGCACCGAACCCGTCCGTTCCGGACGGGCCTCGTGGTGGAGGTCGTGCAGGTACGTCGTCGCGGTCGAGGCCATCAGCCCCAGTCCGACACCGTTCAGGATCCTGCCCGCGATCAGCCCCGGCAGGTCTCGCCACACGATCAGTACGACCGACGCGACGATGCCGACCAGCAGCGCCGGGACGATGATGCGCCGCCGGCCGAGCCGGTCCGACAGGTGTCCCAGTCCGAGGAAGGCGGCCGCCGCACCCACGACCATCGAGGCGTACGCCACCGTGACCGTGGTCGCGCCGAAGTGGTCCCGGGCCTCGTACAGCGGCCACAGCGGGGTCGGCGCGGTGCCGAAGGCCATCAGCACGGTGAAGGCCACCGCCACGAACCAGAAGCCGGTCGTGTGCGAGGCACGGCGCCGGGCGGGGGCGCGGGGCGGCAGGCCGGCGGGAGCGGGTGCTGGGATCCGGTGGGTCGGGTCGTCGGGAGCGTCGGCGGTGGGACGGCTCAGCGGCGTCGGAACGGCAGGCAGGGGTACCCCTCCTCGGGCGGAAGTGGATGACGCTTTCCATCCTCCTCACCAGGCTGGATCAGTGCCAACGAATGTTTTTGCTGGGCTCGAGCAATGCGAGTGATACTTCTCGTGTGGAGCTACGTCAGCTGGAGCACTTCATCGCGGTCGCCGAGGAGCTGAGTTTCACGCGTGCCGCCCGTCGGCTGCACGTGGTGCAGTCCGGGGTGTCCGCCGCGATCCGCTCCCTGGAGCGCGAGCTCGGTTGCGCGCTGTTCGAGCGCACGTCGCAGCAGGTCCGGCTCACCGGGGCGGGCGCGGCGCTGCTGCCGGAGGCTCGGGCCACCCTGCACGCCGCCCAGGCGGCCCAGGACGCCGTGCGCGCCGCACAGGACACGCTGCGCGGCACGGTGAATGTGGGCGCCATGGCCTCGGTCGAGGTGGTGGACCTGCCTGCGCTTCTCGGGCAGCTGCACGCGCGGCATCCGGCGATCGACGTCCGGCTGCGGCTGGCGACGACCGGATCGGCGGGACTGGCGCACGCACTGCTCAGCGGGGACCTGGACGTGGCCTTCCTGTCGCTGCCCGAGCACAAACCCGCCGGGATCGACGCACGGGAGCTGGCCACCGTGCCGCTCGTCCTGGTGGTGAGCGCCGACCATCCGCTCGCCCAGCGGGGGGAGGTGGCACTCGCGGACCTCGCGGCGGAGCCCTTCGTGGACTTCCCGCCGGGCTACGGCAACCGCGAGGTGGTCGACCGGGCGTTCGCGGGGGCGGGCGTCGTACGCCGGGTGGCACTGGAAGTGCCCGACATCGACATGGGGGCGGCACTGGTCCGGCACGGTCTGGGCATCGCCTTCCTGCCCGCGTTCGCCGTTGCCCGCACCCCCGGCCTGCACGTCCTGGACGTCCACGGCACCATGCTCCGCTGGAGCATGCATCTCGGCACGTCGTCGACCCGGCGGCCCAGCTCGGCCCTGCGGGCGCTGCTCGACCTGGTCGACCTCCACGTCATCGCCCTGTGACGCCCGGCCGCAGCCCGGGCGTCTCCCGTCGATGGTGTCCGGCCCCCTGTGAGGAACGGCCACCCACCCACCGCAGCTCTGTAACAGGGCAGCCCGCCCCACTGCTGCTGACACCGAGCGCACGAAAGTTCTGGCGAGGCATCAGCCGGGGCCGCCCAGCACGATCTTCCACACTCGGGTCGCCACCTGGAGGTTCAGCCGGTCCTCGACGTTCGCGAGGTCGTTGCCGCTGATGTCGCGGATGCGCTGGAGCCGATAGCGCAGCGTGCTGCGGTGGATCGCGAGGGAGTCCGCGGTCTCGTCGTAGTTGCCGCCGCAGTCGAAGTACCGGGACAGGGTCTCCACCATGGCCGTGTGGTGCCGGGAGTCGTAGTCGATGAGCTGCCCCAGCCACTCCTGGACGAACGTCTCCAGTTCCCGGTAATCGTTGCCAGGCCCCAGGATGCGGTAGAGGCCGAGCTCGTCGAAGAACGTCGTGCCGTAGTGCTCGCGGGAGTGAAGGCGCACTTCCAGGGCGCGCTGCGCTTCTTGGTAGTGGTGGGGGATGTCGTCCGGGGAGTCGCAAGGGGCGCTCACCCCGATCGTCCCGGACCGTGTCCCGGTCTCCCGGGCGAGCGCCTCGTACAACGCGCGGGCGTGCGGCCTGGCGTCGGCGACCAGGACCACGTGGTCGGAACGTCGGGTCAGCAGCGAGCGCATGCCCACGGCAGAGGCCGCCCGCCCCACGGTCTGCGCGAAGGAATCGTCCGCAGTCCGGTTCGGCCACTGCACCACGACGATGTAGTGGCTGCGGTGCAGGTCGTGTCCGACTGCCTCGGACCGGGCGTAGGCGCTCCCCTCGTCCGTCCCTGCCAGGAGGTCGTCGACCAGCCCGCGGTGCAGCCTCAGCTCCACCTCGGCCAGATTGCGCAGGTGCGCCAGCTCCGGGGCGAGCGACGCGGCGGCGTGTTCCAGCGCGAGCACGGCGTGCTCGTCGGCCTCGTCCCGGGCATCGACCAGGGCCAGCACGCCCAGGATCTCGCCGTGCGGGCGGACCAGGGTGATCAGCCGGTCCTTTATTCGCACCGGCCCGGCCTGACGGGCGACGGCGTGCAGCATTTCGTCCCGGCGCACGGGGTCAGGCTCGGGATAGGGGTCGGGGCGGCTGGGGCCGGTCCAGGACCTCAGCCGACCGAAGCGGTCCTCGACCAGCGCGGGAAATCCAGTGAGCTTGTGCAGCACGCGGGTGATGGCTTCCTCGCCGCCGCTCGAGGCAGTGACGTCGGCCATGAGCGCGTGAACGGCCCGCTGGTACCTCAGCTCGGCCACGACGGAGATCAGCTGCCGCTGGAGGGCTGTGCGTTCGTCCCTCAGTCGGTGCAGCTCAAGCGCGTCCTCGCGTTGGTGTCGGTATGCGAAGGCGACCGACAGTGCGGCAGCGGTGTGCCGGACGAGTGTGGCGAGCAGGGAGCGCTCGGCCTCGGTGGGCCGGGAGCGGGACGTCACCACGAGGTAGCCGTGGAGTCCCTCAAGTCCGCGTAGCCCCAGGGCCCGGCCCCAGGGCCTGCCGGGTACGGTCACAGCACCGTCCTGCCCGGCCAGCTCCCGCACCCTCCGGTTCACGGCCGAGGCATGCGTCTGCCGGTTCCTCGGGCTGGGGACCAGGTCGCCGTCCACCTTGAGGTATCCGGCCTCGGCGCTGTATGGCCCCGCGGCGGCTATGTGCTCCATGGCCAGGCGCAGGATCTCGCCTTCGTCCGGGGTGTCGAGCAGGGCGCGGGAGAGCACCGTCAGGTCGCGGAGGGCATGATCGGCCAGGGTTGGAGCGGGTGGGCGGGGCCCTCTCCGCGCGGCTGTGTGGTGCCGCCCGGCGCTGCCCCGCGGAAGGCTGCTCTCCCGGTCGGAGCAGCGGCGGTACAGGTTGTGCGCCCGGCTGCTGGCCATGGGATCACTCCGTTCTCCTCGAGCCTACAGGCGAGCGGTGGTACCCGCTCCCGGGCCGGCTCATCCCAGATGTTCGGATGATTCCTCTCGTACTCGTGGGGCGACCGGACCCGTGCATTCCTGACTCGCCAGGCGCAGGCGTGGAGGCCCCCGGTTCGTCACCCTGGGGGTGCTCGAGCGCCTTCGTGCGCACGGGTGGGAAACCGGCCGAGGTCCCACCCCTACCTGAACGAACGTGATCCGGAGAGTCGACGCGGGCGCCGTACCGGGAGGAGTTCCCCATGGCCAAGGCAGTGGGCATCGACCTGGGCACCACCAACTCGGTGATCGCCGTGTGGGAGGGCGGCGAGCCGTCCGTCGTACCCAACAGCGAGGGCAACCGCACGACACCGTCCGTGGTGGCCTTCACCGACACCGGGGAACGCCTGGTGGGCCAGCTGGCCCGGCGCCAGGCGATCCTCAACCCGAAGGGCACCATCTACTCGGCCAAGCGGTTCATCGGCCGGCACTTCGACGAGATCTCCGACGAGGCCAGGGCGGTGACGTACGACGTCGTCGAGGGCGACGGCGGGGCGGCCCGCTTCAAGGTGCGCGACAAGCTGTACGCGCCTGAGGAGATCAGCGCACAGGTGCTGCGCAAACTCGCCGACGACGCCTCCAAGCAGCTCGGGGAGCGGGTCACGGAGGCGGTCATCACGGTGCCCGCCTACTTCAACGACGCTCAGCGCACCGCCACCAAGGACGCCGGACGGATCGCGGGACTGGAGGTGCTGCGGATCATCAACGAGCCGACGGCGGCCGCCCTCGCGTACGGCATGGACAAGAAGGAGCACGAGACCGTCCTCGTCTTCGACCTGGGCGGCGGCACCTTCGACGTGAGCATCCTCGACGTCGGCGACGGCGTGGTGGAGGTGCGCTCCACCGCCGGCGACAGCCACCTGGGCGGCGACGACTTCGACCGCCGTCTGGTGGATTACCTCGCGGACGACTTCCAGCAGGAGAACGGCATCGACCTGCGCAAGGACCCGCAGGCGCTGCAACGACTGTTCGAGGCGGCGGAGAAGGCCAAGACCGAGCTCAGTTCGGTGACGCAGACGCAGGTCAGCCTGCCGTTCATCACCGCCGACGCCTCGGGCCCCAAGCACCTCACCGACACGGTCATGCGGTCCACGTTCGAGCAGATCACCAGCGACCTGGTGGAGCGTTGCCTGGGACCGGTCCAGCAGGCGATGGCCGACGCCAAGGTCGGCGAGAGCGACATCGACGAGGTCATCCTCGTAGGCGGTTCCACACGTATCCCGGCGGTGCAGGCTCTGGTCCGCCGACTGACCGGCGGCAAGGACCCGAACATGAGCGTCAACCCCGACGAGGTCGTCGCCCTGGGCGCCGCGATCCAGGCCGGGGTGCTCAAGGGCGAGGTCAAGGACGTCCTGCTGCTCGACGTCACACCCTTGTCGCTGGGCGTGGAGACGCGCGGTGGAGTGATGACGAAGATCATCGAGCGGAACACCACCATCCCGGTGCGTCGCAGCGAGACCTTCTCCACCGCCGAGGACAATCAGCCGGCCGTCGATGTGGTGGTCCTCCAGGGCGAGCGCGAGCGGGCCGCCGACAACCGGGTGCTGGGCCGGTTCCAGCTCACCGACATCCGGCCGGCGCCGCGGGGCGAACCGCAGGTCGAGGTCACCTTCGACATCGACGCCAACGGCATCCTCAACGTCACCGCACGGGACAAGGACACCGGCAAGGAACAGGGCATCACCATCAGCGAGAGCTCCAACCTGGACCGCAGCGAGGTCGAACGCATGGTCCAGGAGGCCGAGCGCAACCAGGGCCAGGACCAGGCACTCCGCGAGGCCGTCGACGCCCGCAACGAACTCGACGCCGTCGCGTACCAGGTCGAGAAGCGCCTCGCCGAACTGGGCGACGCGGCGCCCGCGCACGAGAAGGCACGCGCCGAGATGCTCGTGTCCGACGCCCGGGCGGCGGTCAAGGAAGAGGCGGGCGTGGAGCGCGTGCGGCCCCTGACCTCCGAACTCCAGCAGGTGCTCGCCGGACTGGCGGCCCATCAGGGCGCCGCCACCGCGGATGGCGGTCCCGCCCAGCACGCCGCCACCGGTGGTCCCACGAGCGGCGGTGGCGGTGGCGACGATGTCATCGACGCCGAGTTCGACAAGGGCTGAGGCGCGCCATGCCCACCCGCCCCCAGGAACCCGACCGGGCCGCGTCGGATCCGGTCGAACCGGTCCCGGAAGGTGCCGGACGCCCTCCTCGCGGTGATTTGCCGCAACCCGGCCCGCCGGCCCGGCCGGAAGCGACGAACGGCGAACCGGGACCCGACGCCGCCGGCCCCGCGCCTGCCGAGGACGAGTACACGACCGCGATCCAGGAACTGGAGGACCGCTGGCGGCGCACACTCGCCGACCTCGACAACCTGCGCAAGCGCCACGCCAGGGAACTGGAGCGCGAACGGGCGGTCGAGCGGTCCCGCACGGCGGCCGCCTTCCTGCCCGTCCTCGACAACCTCGAACTCGCCCTGACCCATGCCGGCGCCGATCCGGGCGCGATCGTGGAGGGTATCCGGGCCGTACGCGACCAGGCGGTGAACGTCCTCGAACTGCTCGGCTACCCGCGGCACGCGGAGACCGGCGTCGCCTTCGACCCGGCCCGGCACGAGGTGGTCGGCGTCGTCCAGGACCCAGACGCCCCACCGGGCACGGTCGTCGAGGTGCTGCGCCCCGGCTACGGGGACGGGGAGCGGCAGCTCAGGCCGGCCGCGGTGACCGTCACGAAGCGGGAGTGACCGGCGATGGCACGGGACTACTACGAGGTGCTGGGCGTGTCGCGGAGCGCGAGCCAGGACGAGATCCAGCAGGCATATCGCAAACTCGCCCGCAGGCACCACCCCGACGTCAACAAGGACCCCGGGGCGGAAGAGCGTTTCAAGGACCTCAACGAGGCATACAGCGTCCTGTCCGATCCCAAGACCCGAGCCCGCTACGACCGCTTCGGCGAGGACTTCCGCAAGATCCCCGAGGACTTCGACGAACGGGTCGCGGCCGGAGCGGGCGGCGGCTTCCGCGGTCGGAGGACCGCAGGCGGGGGCGGTCCTCGTGTCCGGTACGCCCCCGGCTTCGGCGACGACTTCGGAGCGGAGGGCATCGACATCGAGGACCTGTTCGGCTCCATGTTCGGAGCCGGCGCCGCCCGGGGCGGCGTCCCCGGAGCGGACCAGGAGGCCGAACTGCCGCTCACCGTCGAGGAGGCGTACCGAGGCGGCCGTCGCACCGTCACGCTCGCCGGTCCCGACGGGCAGCCGCGGCGGTACGAGGTCGACGTGCCGCCGGGCGTCACCGACGGGCAGCGCATCCGGCTGGCGGGCGAGGGCGGCCGGGGCAGTGGTGACGCCGCCGCGGGCGACCTGTACCTGCGAGTGCGTATCCAGCCCCACCCCCGGTTCCGGCTGGACGGCCGCGACGTGCACGTCCAGGTTCCGGTCGCCCCCTGGGAGGCGGCCCTGGGCGCGACCGTGCCGGTGCCCACGCCCGGCGGCGGCACGGCCAAGGTCACGGTGCCCGCGGGCTCGTCCAGCGGCCGGCGGCTGCGGCTGCGCGGCGAGGGCATGCCGAACCCGCGCGGCGCGAACGGCGACCTGTACGCCGAACTCCGCATCGTGGTGCCACCCACCCTCGGCGACCAGGAGCGCGAACTGTTCGAGGAGCTCGCCGCCACTTCCTCGTTCGACCCCAGGAGGACGCGATGAACGACCGACCCGCGGGAGCGGCAGGCATCGGCCGGGCCGGCGTGGGCGACCGTCCGGGACGAACGGGCGCCGACCTCACCGCCTCGACGGCTGTCCGGTACGCGCTCGTGCCCGCCCCCAGGCTCTCCCTGGAGGCCGTGGCCCGTCGCTCGGGCCTCCACCCCGATCTGATCCGCCGGTTCGTCGCCCTCGGCCTGATCGACGCCGAACGCGACGCCGCGGGGCGCCTGGTGTTCGACCCCACGGCCCCGGCGGTCCTTGCCCGCATCCAGCGGCTGCGCACCGGACTCTGCCTCAACTACGCATCCATCGGCCTGGTGCTCGACCTGCTCGACCGCATCAGCCTGCTCGAAGCCGCCCTGCGCGGCCGCGGCACGAGGAGTGAAACACCCCCATGGACATGAACCGTCTCACCCAGAAGTCCCAGGAAGCCCTCCAGGAGGCCCAGACCGCGGCCGGCCGCATGGGGCACACCGAGGTCGACGGGGAACACCTGCTGCTCGCACTTCTCGATCAGGAGGACGGTCTGATCCCGCGGTTGCTGCAACAGGCCGGCACCGAGCCGAAGGAACTGCGCGCGGCCGTGCGCGAGGAACTCTCCCACCGCCCGAAGGCGACCGGCCCCGGCGCGGCACCCGGCCAGGTCTTCGTCACCCAGCGCCTCGCCCGGCTGCTCGACGCCGCCGAGCGGGAGGCCAAACGCCTCAAGGACGAGTACGTGTCCGTGGAGCACCTCCTGCTCGCGCTGGCTGAGGAGAGCTCTTCGACCGCCGCCGGGCTACTGCTCAAACAGGCCGGCATCACCAGGGACTCGTTCCTGAGCGCGCTCACCCAGGTCCGCGGCAACCAGCGGGTCACCTCCGCCAACCCCGAAGTGGCCTACGAGGCTCTGGAGAAGTACGGCCGCGACCTGGTCCTCGAGGCTCGGTCCGGGCGGCTGGACCCGGTCATCGGCCGGGACGCGGAGATCCGCCGCGTGACCCAGATCCTCAGCCGCAAGACCAAGAACAACCCCGTCCTCATCGGCGACCCCGGCGTCGGCAAGACCGCCATCGTCGAGGGCCTGGCCCAGCGCATCGTTCGCGGCGACGTCCCCGAGGGCCTGCGCGACAAGACGGTGTTCGCCCTCGACATGGGCTCCCTGGTCGCCGGCGCCAAGTACCGCGGGGAGTTCGAGGAACGCCTCAAGGCCGTGCTCAGCGAGGTCAAGGCCGCCGAGGGGCGGATCCTGCTCTTCGTCGACGAACTCCACACCGTCGTAGGAGCGGGCGCCGCGGAAGGGGCCATGGACGCGGGCAACATGCTCAAGCCGATGCTCGCCCGCGGCGAACTCCACATGATCGGCGCCACCACCCTCGACGAGTACCGCAAGCACATCGAGAAGGACGCCGCCCTCGAACGCCGCTTCCAGCAGGTCCTGGTCGACGAGCCGAGCGTGGAGGACACCATCTCCATCCTGCGCGGACTGCGCGAACGCCTCGAGGTCTTCCACGGCGTGAAGATCCAGGACACCGCGCTGGTCTCCGCGGCCACCCTCAGCCACCGCTACATCACCGATCGGTTCCTGCCCGACAAGGCCATCGACCTCGTCGACGAGGCGTGCGCCCGGCTGCGTACCGAGATCGACTCGATGCCCGCGGAACTCGACGAGATCACCCGCCGCGTCACCCGCCTGGAGATCGAGGAAGCGGCCCTGTCCAAGGAGAGCGACCCCGCCAGCAAGACCCGCCTGGAGGAGCTGCGCAGGGAACTGGCCGACCTGCGCGGCGAGGCCGACGCCAAACACGCCCAGTGGGAGGCCGAACGGCAGGCGATCCGCCGCGTGCAGGAACTGCGCCAGGAACTGGAGCAGGTCCGCCACGAGGCGGAGGAGGCCGAACGCGCCTACGACCTCAACCGCGCCGCCGAACTCCGCTACGGCCGCCTCCAGGACCTGGAGCGCCGACTCGCCGCGGAGGAGGAGCAACTGGCCGCCAAGCAAGGGGAGAACCGGCTGCTGCGCGAGGTCGTCACCGAGGAGGAGATCGCCGAGATCGTCGCCGCCTGGACCGGCATCCCCGTCGCCCGCCTCCAGGAGGGCGAACGCGAGAAACTGCTGCGCCTCGACGAGATCCTGCGCGAGCGCGTCATCGGCCAGGACGAAGCCGTCAAACTCGTCACCGACGCCATCATCCGCGCCCGCTCCGGCATCCGCGACCCTCGCCGCCCCATCGGCTCGTTCATCTTCCTCGGCCCCACCGGCGTCGGGAAGACCGAGCTGGCCAAGACCCTCGCCCGGACTCTGTTCGACTCCGAGGAGAACATGGTCCGCCTCGACATGAGCGAATACCAGGAGCGGCACACCGTCAGCCGGCTCATGGGCGCACCGCCCGGATACGTCGGCTACGAGGAAGGCGGCCAGCTCACCGAGGCCGTACGCCGCAAGCCGTACTCGGTCGTGCTGTTCGACGAGATCGAGAAGGCGCACACCGATGTCTTCAACACCCTGCTGCAGATCCTCGACGACGGCCGCATCACCGACGCCCAGGGCCGCACCGTCGACTTCCGCAACACCGTGATCATCATGACGTCCAACATCGGCTCCGAGCACCTTCTCGACGGCGCCACCGCCGAAGGTGAGATCAAGCCCGACGCCCGCGCCCTGGTGATGGGCGAGCTGCGCGGGCACTTCCGCCCGGAGTTCCTCAACCGCGTCGACGACATCGTGCTGTTCAAACCGCTGGGTGAGCGGCAGATCGAGCGGATCGTGGAACTGCAGTTCGACGAGCTGCGGCAGCGGCTCGCCGAACGCCGCATCACCGTCGAACTCACCGACGCCGGCCGGGAAGTGATCGCCCACCAGGGCTACGACCCGGTGTACGGGGCCCGGCCGCTGCGCCGCTACATCTCCCACGAGGTCGAGACACTGGTCGGACGCGCCCTGCTGCGCGGCGACGTCCAGGACGGCGCGACGGTCCGCGTCGACGCCGAGCACGGAGAGCTGGTGGTCACCTACGACCAGCCCGAGGACGTGAAGGGAGCGTGGGCGGCATGAGCACGATGCAGGCGACGACCGTCAGTTGTCCGAACTGCGGGCGCACCAACCGGGTGCCCGTGGCCGCGGAGGGCCGCCCCAAGTGCGGCCACTGCAAGCAGCCCCTACCGTGGATGGTGGACGCGAGCGACGACGACTTCACCGAGGTCGCCGAGCGGGCCGACGTCCCCGTCGTGGTCGACCTGTGGGCCACCTGGTGCGGCCCCTGCCGCATGGTCAGCCCCGCGCTGGAGAAGGTCGCCACCGATCTCGCCGGCCGCATCAAACTCGTCAAGGTCGACATCGACAAGAATCCGCGGCTGTCGCGGCGTTTCGAGGTCCAGGCGGTACCGACACTGCTCGTCCTCGATCAGGGCGAGACGGTCGCCCGGCAGGCGGGGGCGGCGCCCGCCCCCGTCCTGCGCCAGTGGGTGGAACAGTCGATCACGGCCCGGGAAGGGTGATCCGGATGTCCCTGCACGCAGACCCCCACCTCGCGCTTGTCCGGCCGGTCCAGCCGCTGACCCCAGAAGGGTGTCAGGAGTGTCTGCTGCTCGGCTCCCCGTGGGTCCACCTGAGGCTCTGCCTGACCTGCGGGCACGTCGGCTGCTGTGACTCCTCGCCGAACAAGCACGCGCGTAGGCACGCGGCTGCCGACGCCCATCCGATCGTGCAGTCGTTCCAGCCCGGCGAGGATTGGCGCTGGTGCTACGTCCACGAGGCGTTCGTCTGATGTCCGGCGACCAGCCGCTGCCGGGCGAAGAACCGGTGCCGGAGGAAGCGGACGAGGCCGTCTTCTTGGAGACCCCGGACATCTACGGCGCGTATCCGCGCCTTACGGAGGACCAGATAGCACGTCTGGCGGAGCACGGGCAACGCCGGAGCATGGCTCCGAACGACGTGCTGATCCGGGAGGGGGAGCGCTGCGAGACGCTCTTCGTCGTGCTCAGCGGTTCCGTCGCCGTCGTCGAGGACCACGGCACTCCCGAGGAACACGTGCTGCGCGTGCACGGCCCCGGTCGCTTCATCGGCGAACTCGGGCTGCTGTACGGACAGGTGGCCTTCTACACCGCTGTCGCCAGGGAGCCGGGCGAGGTCCTCGTCGTCTCCTTGGACCAGTTGCGCCGCCTGGTGTCCCAGGACTCCACCCTCGGGGACCTCGTGCTGCGCGCCTGTCTGGGCCGTCGCGCGTTGCTCGTCGGACAGGGCGCCGGCTTCCGCATCATCGGCTCGCGCTACTCGCCCGACACCCGGCGGCTGCGCGAGTTCGCCGTCCGCAACCGGCTGCCCCACCGCTGGATCGACCTGGAGACCGACGAGGAGGCCGAGGACCTGCTGCGCCGCTTCGGCGTCGGCCCGGAGGAGACACCGCTCGTCATCTGGCGGGACACCACCCTGTTGCGCAACCCCAGCAACGCGGAACTGGCCCGGCTCATCGGCCTGCCGTCACTCCCCGCCGGAAACCGTCACGGCGACGTCCTCATCGTCGGCTCCGGACCCGGCGGCCTCGCTGCCGCGGTGTACGCCGCCTCCGAGGGCCTGAGCACCACCGTGGTGGAGGCGATGGCCACCGGCGGCCAGGCCGGCACGTCGTCCCGCATCGAGAATCTGCTCGGCTTCCCCGCCGGCATCTCAGGCGCCGAACTCACCGAACGGGCCGTGCTCCAGGCCGACAAGTTCGGCGCCAGGATCAGCATTCCGGTGGAGGCGAGCGGTCTCCATCCCAAGGACGAGGACCACTACGTGGTGGCGTTCGCCGACGGCAGCGAGATCGCCGCCCGCGCCGTCGTCCTGGCCACGGGTGCCCGCTACCGCCGGCTCCAGGTGCCCGGCATCGAACGCCTGGAGGGAACGAGCGTCCACTACTCGGCGACCGTCTACGAGGCCCAGCAGTGCCGCACCGACCCGGTGGCCGTCGTCGGCGGAGGCAACTCGGCGGGCCAGGCGGTGCTGTTCCTCGCCGGGTACGCGCCGAAGGTGCACCTGCTGGTCCGCGGACCCAGCCTTGAGGCCAACATGTCCCGCTACCTGGTCGACCAGGTAGAGCGCCATCCGCGGGTGGAGGTCATGCTGCACACCGAGGTCACCGAGGTCATCGGCCAGGAGGTGCTGGAGGAGCTCGACGTGGTCGACAACCGCACGGGCGGGCACCGCCGACTCGCGGTACGGGGCCTGTTCGTCTTCACCGGCGCCGACCCCCACACCGAGTGGCTCGCCGGCATCATCGCCCTCGACTCCCGTGGCTTCGTCCTCACCGGCCCGGAGGCCCAGGAAGCCTGCGCCCACCCCGAGGTGTGGCACGGCCGCGGGCGCTCGTGCATGACCCTGGAGACCAGCCTGCCCGGGGTCTTCGCGGTAGGGGACGTCCGTAGCGGCTCGGTGAAGCGGGTGGCCTCGGCGGCCGGTGAGGGCGCGATGGCCATCCACTTCGTGCACCGGCACCTGGGGCACTCGGCCGCACCCGGTCCCACGGGCACGTCCGCTGCCGCGGGCGGCTCGGACGTCTCCCCACGCATACGTCACAAGGAGTCCGCATGGCTCGCATGACGAATGGCGGGCGATGAGGTCACGCCCACCCCTCTCGATCCCCTGGTCGAGCTCGACGAACTGCAAGGACATCGCCGTCGAGGCCAACGGTCCCGAACTCGTGGTCACCGGAGACATCAAGGAGCGGGAGCGCAAGGGCGTCCTGCCCGGCAGCACCCGCCACGTCGGAGCCTTCGAGTACCGCTTGCGGCTGCCCGGAGAGTTGGCCACCCACAAGATCAAGGCCGACATGCAGGACGGAGTGCTCGGCATCACCGTCCCCAAGGGCGAAGCCGCCGGGCCCCGCCGGGTCCAGATCAGTGAGTCCGGCGAGGGCGCGCGCGAAGACGCCGCCCGGAGCGGCGCAGCGGCGGGCGGCGGGACCACCGCCGCCTGAGACCCCACCGAGCCGGCGGTGCCGGACCGGTGTCTGTCACCGCTGCCGTCGCGACGGGGGCGACGGCCTGCACGGTGCGGTTGGTCGGCATGGTCTCGACGCACACGGTCAGAGCCCGGGCTACCGACCGATCATGGCCCGATCGCCCACCGCATGCGCCCGGCCGCATCCACCTCCGGATCCGAAACCCCCGACGCACAGCGCTACTTGTGGACCGGGCGTGCCGTCACCCGGCACCGCGGCGGCTGGGGGGAACTCGGCAAGACCTTCGCCATCTGCCTCGGCCGCGAGATCCGCCACGCCCCACCGCCTCGTCTACGCCGACGGCCTCGACCTCACCAATGTCTCCGCCGCCACCCACATCGGCATGGGCTGCCGCGTCTGCGAATGCCTCGGCTGCCTCCAGCGTGCCGCACCACCTCTCGGCCACCCGCTGCGGATCGACCAGGACCTGACCGGCTCTCGTCCTCTCGCGCGGCATCAGAAAAGTCAGCAACGGTGTGAGTCCTCGAACACCTGGCGACAGCTGACCGAACATGCGAAAAGATGTAATCTCCGAAGACCGCCCTTGACCTGCAATAGCAGGCAGGGAGCCTAAGTCCGGGAGTACCTCCATGCTGCGTACCATGTTCAAGTCCAAGATCCACCGAGCCACCGTCACCCAGGCCGACCTGCACTACGTCGGATCCGTCACCATCGACGCCGATCTTCTGGACGCCGCCGATCTGCTGCCCGGCGAGTTGGTTCATATCGTCGACATCACCAACGGTGCCCGCCTGGAGACGTACGTCATCGAGGGCGAGCGTGGCTCCGGAGTCGTCGGGATCAACGGGGCGGCGGCCCATCTCGTCCACCCCGGCGACCTGGTGATCATCATCAGCTACGCTCAGGTTTCCGACGCCGAGGCGAGGGCACTGCGGCCGAGGGTCGTGCACGTGGACCGCGACAACCGCGTCGTGGCCCTGGGCGCGGACCCGGCCGAGCCGGTACCGGGCTCGGACCAGGCGCGCAGCCCGCAGGCCGTCACCGCCTGAACTCCAGACTCAGGCGCGGGAATCCGAGGAGCATCCATGAGCGACATCGAGATCCGCGACGACCGGACGGCGGGCCGTCTCGAGGCGTACGCCGGGGACGAAGTGGTGGGCCACATCGAGTACTTCGTCCTGGAGACGCCGCGGCGCGCGCTCGTCCCGGTCCACACCATCGTGGAGCCGGCGCACGAGGGCCAGGGCATCGCGGGCTCCCTCGCCCGTGAGCTGTACGGCATCGCCGCCCGCGAGAGCGTCGTGGTGGCTCCCCTGTGCCCGTACGTCGTGAAGTGGGCGGCGCGCCACCCCGAGGAGGCGCCGGCCGCGGATCCGGAGCTCCTGGCGGCGGCGAAGGCGTGGCTCGTGGCGCACCCCGGACGGTTCTGATGACGTCGCGGGGCGGCGTGGGGGCGCCGCACGCCACGCTCGCCCTGCTGCACACGTCCCCCGCCCACGTCCCCGTGTTCGACGCGCTGCGCGACGAGGGGCACCCGGGGCTGGAACTGACCCACTTGGTGGCCGGGGAACTGCTCGCCCGCGCCCGTGCCGAAGGCCCCGAAGCCGTGGCCGGCGAGGTGAGGGCGGCGCTGGACAGGGCGGTCGCGGCCGGAGCGGGCGCCGTGCTGTGCACCTGCTCGACCATCGGAGCGGTCGCCGAGGCGGCCATCGCCGACGTGCCCGTACTCCGGGTGGACCGCCCGATGGCGGCCGCGGCGGTGGCGGCCGGCCCGCGGATCGTCGTGGTCGCCACGGTGGAGAGCACCTTGGAGCCGACGGTCGCCCTGGTCGAGGAGGAGGCCGCCGGGCGCCCCGTCGACCTCCGGACCCTGCTCGTGGCCGACGCCTGGGCCCGCTTCGAGGCGGGCGACACCGTCGGCTACGTCCGTGCGGTGGCCGAGGCGGCCGACACGGTCGCCGACGCCGACGCGATCGTCCTCGCCCAGGCCTCCATGGCCCCGGCCCAGCACCTGACCACGACCACCGTCCCGGTCCTGTCGAGCCCCCGGCCGGGCCTCGCCGCGGGGGCGGCCGCGGCGCGCTCGGGTCAGGGCCCGTCCCAGGCCCACCTGGGCCCGCGTCGTCGCGCGACAGGGTGACTGAGCGAGCGGGCGGCGGGTACGTGGGGGAGGAGTCCAGAGCCGACGTACCGAAGGGCTGGAGGACACCATGACCCATCCGCACCCCGATCCCGTACCGCCGGGTCCCACCCCCGGACCGGGACCCGGACCCGGCCCGGCGCCGTTCCCCGACCCCAGCCCGCTGCCGACCCCCACTCCGGACCCGGCCCCGAGCCCGGAGCCGTCTCCGATCCCGGAGCCGTCCCCGATCCCGAAGCCGCCGGGCCCGGACCCGGTGCCGGAGCCCGAACCGGGGCCGCCGCTCTCCTGAACGCCGCGCACCGGGTGACGCCGTCAGGGCGGCCCACCGGTCCCCCGGCGAACCGCCCTCGGGCGACGGCGCCGCGGGCACCGTCACCCGGGCGGCACCACGGCACCGTCACCTACGCGGTGACCTCCGACCGGTCCCCGCCCCACAGCGTGTGGAACGAGCCCTCCCGGTCCGTGCGGCGATAGGTGTGCGCCCCGAAGAAGTCCCGCTGCCCCTGGGTGAGGGCGGCGGGCAGGCGCTCGGCGCGCAGGGCGTCGTAGTAGGCGAGGGCCGCGGCGAACCCCGGGGTCGGTACGCCCTGGCGGGTCGCCGCGATCAGCACCTCGCGCCAGTCGTCCTGCGCCGCCGCGATCTCCTGCGCGAACGTGTCGTCGGACAGCAGGCTCGGCAGGTCCGCACGCGCGTCGTACGCCTCCCGGATGCGGTCCAGGAAGGCGGCGCGGATGATGCACCCGCCCCGCCAGATCGACGCGATCTTCCCCAGGTCGATGTTCCAGTCGTACTCGTCGCTGCCCGCCGCGATCTCGTGGAAGCCCTGCGTGTACGAGACGATCTTCGAGGCGTACAGCGCCTGCTCGACGCGGTCGGCGAAGGCCGCCGCCTCCGACTCGCCGAGCGGAGCCGCCTTCGGCCCGGCCAGCCCGCGCGAGGCCTCCCGCAGCTCCTGGTGGCCGGACAGGGAGCGGGCGAACACGGCCTCCGCGATGCCCGACACCGGCACGCCCAGGTCGAGCGCGATCTGGACCGTCCAGCGGCCCGTGCCCTTCTGTTCCGCCTGGTCCTGGACCACGTCCACGAACGGCTTGCCGGTCGCCGCGTCCACGTGGGACAGGACCTCCGCCGTGATCTCGATCAGGTAGGAGTCGAGGCGGCCCGTGTTCCAGGTCCGGAAGATGTCCGCGATCTGCGCGGGCGTGTAGCCGGCGACGTCGCGCAGCAGCTGGTACGCCTCGCCGATCAGCTGCATGTCCGCGTACTCGATGCCGTTGTGCACCATCTTCACGAAGTGCCCGGCACCGTCCGGACCGACGTGCGTCACGCACGGCGCCCCGTCGGCCGCCTTCGCGGAGATCTTCTCCAGCATGGGCCCGAGGGAGTCGTACGACTCGGGCGAGCCGCCCGGCATGATGCTCGGCCCGTGCAGCGCGCCCTCCTCGCCGCCGGAGATGCCGGTGCCGACGAAGTGGATGTCCTGCTCGCGCAGCTCGCGCTCCCGGCGCCGGGTGTCCGCGAAGTGTGCGTTGCCACCGTCGATGATCATGTCGCCGGGCTCCAGGAGCGGGGCGAACTCCTCGATCACCGCGTCGGTGGGCGCGCCCGCCTTCACCATGATCACCAGGCGCCTGGGCCGCTCCAGCGCCGCCACGAAGTCCTTCGCGGTCTCGGCCGGCACGAAGTCGCCCTCGTGGCCGAACTCCTCCACGAGGTCACGCGTCCGCGACGCGGTCCGGTTGTGCACCGCGACCGTATAGCCGTTGCGCGCGAAGTTGCGGGCGAGGTTGCGGCCCATGACCGCGAGACCAGTGACGCCGATCTGGGCTGTTGTGCTCATACCGTGGGCTCCTAAGAGGTCCTGAGGTAGGTCCTTGGAGGACCTGAAGTAGGTCCGTGCATCGGTGGTGCCGGTCGTGCTCGCCAGTATTGTCCCGTTGACCATCCTGACGTGCCGGTTCGCCGATCGCACATCCGGGTCTCCCGGACCGCCCGCGACCGGGACGGCCCGCGTGTACCGGCCCGTATACGGCCGTGCGGACAACCGAAGGGCGATTCCTGGTCACTTGGCGGGATGGAGCGGCCGATTGCCGCCTTGTCCTGGCCTGTTCGCAGCGTTTACTTTTGCCGCTCCTGACGCATGTCTAGGGGGTCCCCCATGGCCGTACGCGGCCGGCACCGCCGGTATCAGCCGAACAGGATCAACCGCGCCTCGCTCACCGTCACGGCGGGCGGAGCGGGCATGGCGATTCCGCTCATGGGCACCGGCGTCGCCCACGCCGCCGATGCGGACACCTGGAACAAGGTCGCGGCCTGCGAATCCAGCGACAACTGGAGCATCAACACCGGAAACGGCTACTACGGAGGACTTCAGTTCACGCAGTCCACGTGGGAGGCGTACGGCGGCAAGGTCTACGCGCAGCGCGCGGATCTGGCCACCAGGGACCAGCAGATCGCCGTGGCCGAGAAGGTCCTCGAGGGGCAGGGCCCGGGCGCCTGGCCGGTGTGCTCGGTCCGCGCGGGCCTCACCCGGGGCGGCGGCACGCCGGACATCGACCCGTCCGGCAGCGCGACACACACGGCGGACCGGAGCACCAAGCGGACCGTCCGTGATGTGAAGCCACAGACGACACCGCAGTCGCAGGCGGGCACCGCCGAGATGTACACCGTCCTGCACGGCGACACGCTCTCCGGGATCGCCGACTCCCGGCACGTCCGGGGCGGTTGGGAGCAGCTCTACGCCGCCAACCGGGGGACCATCGGCGCCGACCCGGACCTGATCCTTCCGGGCCAGCGGCTGCATCTGCGCGCCAAGGCCACGACCCGCACCGACGACGCCTCCACGTCGACCCACAAGTCGTCGACGTCCTCCTCCAAGTCCTCGACGGAGAAGGCGTCCTCGGACAGGACCGAGAAGGCGACCACGAGCCACTCCCTCGTCGCCCCGGTGAACGCCGGGACGGGGACGCAATACCATGCGGCGGGTTCGTCCTGGTCGAAGGGCTATCACACCGGCGTCGACTTCCCCGTGCCCACGGGCACCTCCGTGAAGGCGGTCGCGGCGGGGCACGTCGTCAGCGCCGGCTGGGGCGGCTCCTTCGGCTACCAGGTGGTGCTCCGGCACGCCGACGGCCGTTACACGCAGTACGCCCATCTGTCGGCCATCTCCGTGAAGGCCGGGCAGAGCGTGACGGCCGACCAGCGTATCGGCCGCTCGGGGTCCACGGGCAACAGCACGGGCCCGCATCTGCACTTCGAGGTGCGGACGGGGCCCGGCTTCGGCAGTGACGTCGATCCGGTCGCCTATCTGAGGGCGGGCGGCGTCAGGATCTGACGCGGTCGCGGGCGCGGTGGCGGGGCAGGACGGGCAGTGGTACGTACGGGCCGCCGTAGAAGGAGGCGTACGTGAGCGGCGTCGCGGCGGCGTCGGACGGCGCCAGGTCGTCGTCGTAGCCGCTCTCCTCGGGCGGCATCCGGACCGGCTCCGGTTCGTGGACGTCCTGGGCGCTCGAGGCGCCCGGCTGGGGCGGAAGCCCGGCGAGCAGCTCCTCGGCGGGGGACGGTCCGGAGGCGGCCGCCGGTGCGTGGGTGGCGTCGGCGGACACGGTCGCCGCGCGCTGCTCGCGTCCGATCCGCTCCGTCGTCAGCAGGATCAGACCGCCCGCCGCGACGACGCCGCAGCCGAGCGCGAGCAGGGTGCCCGTGGTGCCGTAGCGGAAGGTTTCGCCGAACATCGTCAGGCCCACCGCCGCGGCCACGACGGGGTTGACGACCGTCACCGTGGCCAGGGGGGCCGCCAGTCCCGCGCCGCGGTAGGAGGCCTGCGAGAGGAGCAGGCCCGCGGCGGCGAGGACGGCTATCACGGCCAGGGTGGGCAGCGAGGCGAGCGCGACGCCGTCCTCCCAGTCCACCGCGACGGTCTTCGTGAACACCGAGGCGATGCCGAAGGCCACACCGGCCGCACTCGCGAGCAGCACGCTGCGCACCACCGGGTGCCGGTGCACGGCACGAGCCGCCGTCATCAGCGCGACGATCGCGCCACCGCTGACCACGGCCACCAGCACCCGCTGCGTGGTGTCCAGGGTCTGCGAGTCGGCCGTGCCGGTCAGTGAGAGCAGGCCGGCCAGGCCCACCGTCGCCATGAGCGCGCCGCGCCAGGCGGTCGCCCCGGCCTTGCGGCGCACGAAGAGGGCCGCCATGGGGAGCGCGAAGACGATGGTCAGCGCGCCCAGCGGCTGCACCAGGCTGAGCGGGCCGCAGGCCAGCGCCACCACGTGCAGCAGCGCGCCCAGGCCGTTGAGACCCACCGCCGCCCACCACAGGAGGTGGCGCAGCGGTGCGTAGGGCCGGTCCGGCGTCGTCGCCGCGACCCGCTCCTGCACGATCGCCCCGCCCGCGTACGCGACGGCGGAGACGAGTGACAGCAGCACGGACAACGCGAGGGCGCTCATGAGCGGCTCCTCTGCGAGGGGCCGGGTCGGCTCACCCGGCGCGACGAACGGTCGGCTTCCATACTCACTACGATGCCTCGCGAAATCGCTCGCGTCGTCGTACCTGAGCAGGCATTGGGTCCTACTGCCGATGGAGTAGAACCGGCGCCCCGTCCTCCCCAGGGTGGGTGACACCGGAGGCCGGCCCCCTGGTGGGAACCCCTAGGGGCCTTGGTACTACTGCTCTTCGTGGACCTCGACCCCGATCTCACCGCACTCGACGCCCTCGGCGGCTTCTTCGTACTACGCACCGAGGCGCCGCCGCGCGGCCCGCTGCCGACGCTCGCACAGGCGTACGCGGGACAACACGTGGATGTTTACGGAGATCCGCTGATTTTCCGGGTTCGAAAAGTCACCGAAAGTCTTCGGGCGCCCGAGCCGCGGATCGCGGTCTCCGTGGCCCAGCAGGCACTCGCGGCCCGGCTGTGGTCGATCGCTCTCGGCTGCGCCGCCCTGTACGACCAGGTTCCCGACCTCGATCCCCGGCTCCTGCGGTGGGATCCGGACGCCAGCGCTCCGGACGATCTGTGGCTCTCCGAGGTGCGCCCCCGGCCCGCCACGGCGATCGGCGACCTCGTACGAGAGGGCCACCTCGCCCCGCTGATCACGGCCCTGCGGCGGCAGCAGCACGTGTCCGCACGCCTCTTGTGGGGCAACGCGGCCTCCGCGCTGGCCGGCGCGCTCCGCCAGCTCAACCGCTGGGCACACGCGGGCGGCCGCGACGAGGTGGCCGACCGGGCCCGCGCCTTCGCCGCCGCGTCCCTCGCGCACCCCGACCTGTCCGGCACCCTCGACCCGGCCACCCTCCGCCGCCGCAGCTGCTGCCTCTACTACCGGCTGCCCGGCGGCGGTCTGTGCGGCGACTGCTGTTTCGACCGGCCGCCGCGCCACTCCTGAGATCGGTGGTCTTCCCCAACCGCCGCATCTGGGTGACCATGTGGGAACCAGCCGCTGCGACAGGGGGTTCCGGGTGCGAGTGGGACTGCTGACCCGGGAGTACCCGCCGGACGTGTACGGCGGCGCGGGCGTCCATGTCGAGTTCCTCGCACGGGAGTTGCGCTCCCTCACCGACCTGGCTGTGCACTGCTGGGGCGAGGGCGGCGCGGGCGGAGTCGTACGCCACCGGCCCTGGACCGCCCTCGACGGCGCCAACGACGCGCTGCGCACCTTCTCCGTGGACCTCTCCATCGCCGCCGCCCTCGAAGGCCGCGAACTCGTCCACTCGCACACCTGGTACGCCCATCTCGCCGGCCACCTCGGCAAGCTGCTGCACGGCATCCCGCATGTGATGACCGCCCACTCGCTGGAGCCGCTGCGTCCCTGGAAGGCCGAGCAGCTCGGCGGCGGATACGCCCTCTCCGGCTGGGCCGAGCGCACCGCGATCGAGGCCGCCGACGCGGTGATCGCGGTGTCCGGCGCCATGCGCGAGGACATCCTCACCTGCTATCCGACGCTCGACCCGGCGAAGGTGCGCGTGGTGCACAACGGCATCGACACCACCCTCTACCGGCCGGACCACGGCACCGACGTGCTCGCCCGCATCGGCCTCGACGCCGACCGCCCGTTCGTCCTGTTCGTCGGCCGCATCACCCGCCAGAAGGGCGTGCCCCAACTGCTGCGCGCCGTGCGGGACATCGACGCCTCGGCGCAGGTCGTGCTGTGCGCGGGCGCCCCCGACACCCCCGAGATCGACCAGGAGTTCCGTGACCTCTTCCAGGAGCTGAGCCGCGTACGCGCGGGTGTCCACTGGATCCCGCAGATGCTGCCGCGCCCGGATGTGATCCAACTCCTCACGCACGCCGCCGTGTTCGTGTGTCCCTCGGTGTACGAGCCGCTCGGCATCGTCAACCTGGAGGCGATGGCGTGCGGTACCGCCGTCGTCGCGTCGCGGGTCGGCGGCATCCCCGAGGTGGTGGACGACGGACGCACCGGCGTACTCGTCCCCGTGGACGAAGACTTCGAGGCGTCACTCGCGCACGCCCTCGACTCCGTGCTCGGCGACCCGGAGGCCGCCCGGCGCATGGGCGAGGCCGGGCGGGAGCGTGCGGTGCGGGAGTTCGGCTGGGACGCGGTCGCGAGACGCACGGTTCACCTGTACGAGGAAGTCCTCAAACAGGGGTAGTCAGCACGACACAACCGGGCGTAGAGGGGCGGCGGTATGCGGCGCGGAGGACCTTCGGTGCTGGGAATCGTACTCGCGGGCGGCGAGGGCAAACGGCTGATGCCGCTCACCGCGGACCGGGCGAAACCAGCCGTGACCTTCGGCGGAACGTATCGCCTGGTGGACTTCGTCCTGTCCAATCTCGTGAACGCGGACATCCTGCGGATCTGTGTGCTGACGCAGTACAAGTCGCACTCGCTGGACCGGCACATCACCACGACCTGGCGGATGTCGAGTCTGCTCGGCAACTACATCACCCCGGTGCCGGCGCAGCAGCGGCTGGGCCCCCGCTGGTACCTGGGCAGCGCGGACGCGATCTTGCAGTCGCTGAACCTCGTGTACGACGAACGGCCGGAGTACATCGCGGTGTTCGGCGCCGACCACGTCTACCGCATGGACCCGCGGCAGATGCTCGGCGAGCACATCGAGAGCGGTGCGGGGGTGACGGTGGCGGGGATACGGGTCCCGCGCGCCGAGTCGTCGTCGTTCGGTGTGATCGCCCCCGGCTCGGACGGGCAGACCGTGGAGAACTTCCTGGAGAAGCCGGCCGATCCACCGGGTCTGCCGGGCGACCCCGAGTGCGTGTTCGCCTCGATGGGCAACTACGTCTTCACCACCAAGGTCCTGATCGAGGCGCTCCAACGGGACGCGGAGGACGGGGACTCCGTGCACGACATGGGCGGTTCGATCCTGCCCGCGCTCACCGACCGGGGCGAGGCACGGTTGTACGACTTCAGCGCCAACCACGTCCCCGGCGAGACCACCCGGGACCAGGGCTACTGGCGGGACGTGGGGACGCTGGACGCGTACTACGACGCCCACATGGACCTGATCGCCGAGCGGCCCGCGTTCAACCTCTTCAACCGCAGCTGGCCGATCTACACCCACTCCGGACAGCTGTCGCCGGCGCGGTTCAACGCCGGGGGCATCGCCAGCGAGTCGATCATCAGCGCGGGCTGCCTGATCCGGGGCCAGGTCACCCGGTCGGTGCTGTCACCGGGGGTCGTCGTCGACCCGGGGGCCGTCGTCCAGGGCTCCGTGCTGCACGACAACGTGCACGTCGGGCGGGGCGCGGTGGTCCGCGGAGCCGTCCTGGACAAGAACGTCGAGGTGCCGCCGGGCGCGACGATCGGCGTCAACCCGGGGCGGGACGCCGACCTGTACACGGTGTCCAAGGGCGGCGTGATCGGGCTGGGCAAGGGACAGCGGGTGTCGTAGGCCCGCGCGGCCGCGGTGCGCCGGGCGCGGCGCGCCCGGCGACACCCCAGGTTGCGCGGGTTCAGGCGTGGTTGCCCGGACTATGTGGACATCGTTGTCGCATTCCGGGAGGTCTCCTGCATGAGATGGAAGCTGCGCACCGCGGGCGGGCTGACGGCCCTCGCCCTGCTCGGCGGCGCACTTGCCGGGCCCGCCGCCCGAGCCGCCGAGCAGGGCAGCGACCGGCTCGGCGACCTGGTCAACCCGTTCATCGGCACCCAGAACGAGGGCAACACCTACCCGGGCGCCGCCGTGCCTTTCGGCATGGTGCAGCTCTCGCCGGACACCGGGCACAACACCGGTTACGACTACACGCAGAACCACATCCGCGGCTTCTCCCTCGTGCATCTCTCCGGCGTGGGCTGCCGGATCGGCGGCGACCTGCCGGTGCTGCCGACGACGGGGGACGTGACCGAGACGGACTACGCGAAGTACGCGGCCGGATTCAGCCACGACAGCGAGCGGGCGAGCCCGGGCTACTACCGGGTGGGCCTCGACAGCGGCATCGTCGCCGAGTTGACGGCAACCGGGCGGACGGGGGTGCAGCGCTACACCTTTCCGGCCACCGACAAGGCGAACGTCCTGCTGAACGCCGGCCAGGCGCTGCACAAGACCGTCTCCACCGACGTCGAGGTCCTGGACGACCGGACCGTGCGGACCAGGATCAGTGGCAGCGGCTTCTGCCGGGACACCGGCCCGTACACGGTCTACACGATCACCCGGTTCGACCGGCCGTTCACCGCGTACGGAACGTGGCACGGGGGCACGGTCACCGAGGGCTCGGCGGAATCGGCCGCCGGCACCGGGCGCAACGGTGCCTACGCCCGGTTCGACGCGACCGAGGACCGCACGGTCGAGGCGACCACCGCGCTGTCGTACGTGGACGCGCGGGGCGCCGAGGTCAACCTCCGCTCGGCTGAGGGCCGTTCGTTCGCCGACGTCCGGGAGGCCGCCCGCCGCTCCTGGGAGGACCGGCTCGACGACGTACGGGTCAGGGGCGGCAGCGACACCCTCCGCCGCACCTTCTACTCGTCCCTCTACCGGTCCTTCCTCGCGCCCAACATCGGCAGCGACGCCGACGGTCGCTACACCGGCTGGGACCACCGGATCCACCGGGCGCGGGGCTTCACGTACTACCAGAACTGGTCCCTGTGGGACACGTACCGCACCCAGTGCCAGCTGCTCGCCCTGCTCGCGCCGCGCGAGTCCCGCGACATGGCGATCTCCGTACTCAAGATCGACGAGGACGGCGGCTGGCTGCCCAAGTGGGGCTACGGGACGGTCGAGACGAACATCATGTCCGGCGACCCGGTCACCCCGTTCCTCACGAACGCCTACCAGCAGGGCCTGCTCAAGGGGTACGAGGAGCAGGCGTACCGGGCGCTCGCGAAGAACGCCGACGGGTTGCCGCCCGCCGCCTATCCGGGGGTGGGGCGCGACGGGAACCGGGAGTACATCGCCGACGGGTTCGTGCCCTACATCAAGGGCGGCCCGCACGCCAAACCCGGCGACTCCGACTACGCCCACGGCGCCTCGGCGACCATGGAGTACGCGCTGTCCGACGCCATGCTCTCCCGGATGGCGCGCGACCTGGGACACGACGCGGACGCGGAGCGCTATACGGCCCGCTCGCGGAACTACCGCACCCTCTTCGACGCTTCGACGGGCTTCTTCCGGGCCCGCGACACCTCCGGGGCGTTCGCCGGACCGGCCGACCCCGCCGACAGCGAGGGCTTCCACGAGGGCACGGCCTGGCAGTACCAGTGGCTCGTGCCGCAGGACCTGCCGGGCCTGGTCGACCTGATCGGCGGCAAGCAGGCGGCCAACGACCGGCTCGACGCGTTCTTCGCCTACGAGCAGCTCCTCCAGGACCCGGCGCGGACGGCGCGCGAGGTATGGGTCGACGGTCCGTACGAGTACTACAACTCCGACAAGTACAACCCGCAGAACGAGCCCGACCTCATCGCCCCGTACACCTACCTCTCGACCGGCCAGCCGTGGAAGACGACCGACGTGGTGCACGCCGCGCTGACCCTCTTCACCGACACGCCGACCGGCATGACCGGCAACGACGACCTCGGCACGATGTCCGCCTGGCACGTCCTGTCGTCGATCGGCCTCTTCCCGGTACAGCCGGGCTACGACACCTGGGGCCTGTCCACGCCCGTCTTCGAGCGGGTCGACCTCAGGCTCGACCGCGGCTACTACCCACGCGGCACGCTGACGGTGACGGCACCCGGTACCTCGGACCGTGACCGGTACATCCAGTCGGTGCGCGTGGACGGTGCGTCGCACGATCGGACGTATCTGACGACCCGTGTCTTGCGCGGCCTGGAAGCGCTCCACTTCGCGGTGGGAGCGCGTCCGTCGGCGTGGGGTACGGCGCCGCATGCCGCGCCACCTGCACTGAAGTGACCTCGGCCGTCCCTGAGTCCCGCCCTTCGCAGGGCGGGACTTAATCTGATGTTAACTGAGCGTAGCTTGATCGTGCTTGACCGTAATCGTCGGTCAGGGGTTGACTGCTGCTCACCCATCGTCGACACGAGAGCAAGCCATTGACCTCTGACCTGCTCGCCCCACTCGACCTGGCGTTCTGGAACATCGAGTCCGCCCAGCACCCGATGCACCTCGGCGCCCTCGGCGTGTTCTCGTGCCACTCGCCCACCGCCGGCGCCCACGCCGCCGACCTGCTCGCCTCCCGCGCCGCCGCGGTACCCGGGCTGCGCATGCGGATCCGTGACGTCTGGCAGCCGCTGGCCTTCCCGCTGACCTTCCCGCTCCCGTTCGGCGGCGCGACCCGCGAGCCCGCCCCCGACTTCGACCCGCTCGACCACGTACGCCTGCACGCGCCGGCCGCCGACTTCCACGCCGTCGCGGGCCGGCTCATGCAGCGCCCACTGGAGCGCGGCCGGCCACCGTGGGAGGCGCATGTACTGCCCGGGGAGGACGGCACGTCGTTCGCCGTGCTCTTCAAGTTCCACCACGCGCTGGCGGACGGACTGCGGGCGCTGATGCTCGCGGCGGCGCTCATGGACCCCATGGACATGCCGACGCCCCGCCCGCGTCCGGCCGAGCCCGCGCGGGGGCTCCTCCCGGACGTGCGCAAACTGCCGGAGCTGCTGCGCGGCACCCTCTCCGACGTGGGCCGGGCCCTCGACATCGGCGCCTCCGTCGCCCGTGCCACCCTCGGCGCACGGTCGTCGTCCGCGCTCACCTCCGAGCCCAGCGGCACCCGCCGCACCGCGGGCGTCCTCATCGACCTCGACGCGGTGCACCGCGTCCGCAAGACCGTCGGCGGCACCGTCAACGACGTACTCATCGCCATCGTCGCGGGCGCCCTGCGTACCTGGCTGGACGAGCGCGGCGACGGCAGCGCGGGGGTCGCGCCCCGCGCCCTGATCCCCGTCTCCAGGCGCCGCCCGCGCACCGCGCACCCACAGGGCAACCGGCTCTCCGGTTACCTGATACGGCTTCCGGTCGACGACCCCGATCCGCTCGGGCGGCTGCGCACGGTGCGTATGGCGATGGACCGCAACAAGGACGCGGGGCCCAACCGGGGAGCGGGCGCCGTGGCGCTGCTCGCCGACCACGTGCCGCCGCTCGGCCACCGGCTGGGCGGGCCCGTGGTCGGCCAGGCGGCCCGGCTGCTCTTCGACATCCTGGTGACCAGCGTGCCGCTGCCCAGCCTCGGCCTGAAACTCGGCGGCAGCCCCCTCACGGAGGTCTATCCGTTCGCCCCCCTGGCCCGCGGGCAGTCCCTCGCGGTCGCCGTCTCGACGTACCGCGGACGCGTCCACTACGGGCTCGTCGCCGACGCCAAGGCCGTGCCGGACCTCGGCCGGCTGGCGCGTGCGGTGACCGAGGAGATGGAGACGCTGCTCACTGTCTGCGGCCCCTGACGGGCTGTCTTCGGCCCCTGACGGGCCCGCCGCCGCCTCCGTGATCATCGCGGGTTTGGTACCTCGGCCCCGCGCTTTGTAAAATTCGCCGTTCGAAAGCGAGCGCGGTCCGAGCGCCGCGCGGGTGACCCGAGGAACGGCAGCGCGATGACGGTGACAGAGGACGGCCCCGTGGGCATGGACGAGGTGGCAGACGCCTCCTACGGTCCCGGCATCGACCCGGAGCGGCTGGCCGTCTGCCTCGGCGTGCTCGACGAGCTGGACAAGCTGGAGGTCGACCACCCGGACGCGATCGCCGTGCGCCGGGCCACCGCGGGCGTCTACCGCACGGTCAAGCAGCGCCGCCGCCAGGAGCGCCGAGCCGCCAAGACCGCGCACGACAAGGCGGTCACCGAAGCCACCGCGACCGGCTCCGCGCAGCGCATCGACGACGAGACCGAGGGCATCCTGCCGTCGTCGGTGACGGACGAGGGACAGATCGCGGGGATACTCCAGCGCCCGCGCTCCTGCTACATCTGCAAGAGCCGCTACACCGAGGTCGACTACTTCTACCACCAGCTCTGCCAGGGCTGCGCCGCCGAGAACCGCGCCCGCCGCGACGCCCGCGCCGACCTCACCGGCAAGCGCGCGCTGCTCACCGGTGGCCGCGCCAAGATCGGCATGTACATCGCGCTGCGCCTGCTGCGCGACGGCGCCCACACCACGATCACCACGCGCTTCCCGAACGACGCGATCCGCCGCTTCAAGGCCATGCCCGACAGCGACGAGTGGATCGGCCGACTGAAGATCGTCGGCATCGACCTGCGCGACCCGGCGCAGGTCGTCGCGCTCGCCGACTCGGTCGCCGCCGCGGGCCCGCTCGACATCCTGATCAACAACGCGGCCCAGACCGTACGCCGCTCCCCGCAGGCCTACAGCGAGCTGCTCGGCGCCGAGTCGGGACCGCTGCCGGCGGGCGAGCTGCCCCCGGCCGAGATCATCGGCACGTTCGGCTCCGGCGCCGTGGCCGCCCTCCCGGTGGCCGGCGGCGGCGCGCTGACCGCGCAGGACGTCACCGACCTCGCGCTGATCTCCGGCTCCGCCTCCCTGGAGCGGATCGCGGCCGGCACCGCGATCGACGCGGGCGGGCTCGTGCCCGACCTGCACGACACCAACAGCTGGATCCAGTCGGTCGAGGAGGTCACCCCGGTCGAACTGCTCGAGGTGCAGCTCTGCAACTCCACGGCACCGTTCATCCTGATCAGCCGGCTGCGCGCGGCGATGGCGGCCGCGCAGGCCAAGCGCACGTACATCGTGAACGTCTCCGCGATGGAGGGCGTGTTCAACCGCGGCTACAAGGGCGCGGGCCACCCGCACACCAACATGGCCAAGGCCGCCCTGAACATGCTCACGCGCACCAGCGCCCAGGAGATGTTCGAGAAGGACGGCATCCTGATGACCGCCGTGGACACCGGCTGGATCACGGACGAGCGCCCGCACCCGGACAAGATGCGCCTCGCCGACGCGGGCTTCCACGCCCCGCTGGACCTCATCGACGGCGCCGCACGGGTATACGATCCGATTGTGCGCGGTGAGCAGGGCGAGGACCTGTACGGCGTCTTCATGAAGGACTACGCGCCCGGGAAGTGGTGACCCGCCGCCCCTGACGTGTGACCTGGCGACCGCCGGGAACCCGGGCTCTGTCGAGAGCCGTGCAAGGAGTTCCCATGGCCAGTCCACACGACACAGATCCGCACAGGGTCGACATGGACCCGCGCAGCGTCGACGACCCGCGCAACGTCTGTCCGAGCGACGCCGACTTCTACGCGAGCGACCGTCCGGCCCACCCTTTGCTGCCGGAGGACCGTCCCCGCGGCGGTGGGCCCGCGACGCCGCTGAGGCATCGCGGGACCTGGGAGACGGTCGCGCTCGTCGCCGCCGTCATCCTGGTGATCATGGTGGGGATCGCTCTGTTCCCCTGAGGGCCGCGTTCCCGCGCGGGGCCGCGTTCCCCCGAGGAACCGGACGACGTCCTCACGAGTGAGGTGGTGCGTATGACCGCAGCCGCTCCTGGACGGCGTACCCGTCCGCGGAGTACGCCGTCCTGACCCGCGTACCGCCGTCGACCAGCAGATCGGCGCCGGTGATCCATTCGGCCGCGTCCGAGGCCAGCCAGACGACGGCACGCGCGATGTCCGCGGGGTGACCGATGCGGCCGAGCGGAAGCCCGGCCGCCAGTTCGTCCTCGCCGTGCTCCCACACGAATCGGGCCAGCTCCGTGCGGACGAGGCCGGGGGAGACGGAGTTGACGCGGACCTTCGGGGCCAGCTCGCCCGCCAGCTGTCGCGTGAGGTGCAGCAACGCCGCCTTCGTGGTCCCGTACGCGCCGACGTTGGGTCCGACGTGCCCGGCACCCTCCGTGCAGATGTTCACCACCGCTCCGCCGTGCTCGCCCATCCAGGCCCGCCAAGCGCACTGGACCAGCCGCAACGGGGCCTCGACGTTGATCGTGAACGCCTCGCGCCAGCGGTCCGGGTCGGCGTCCATCAAGGGGCCGTACGGCTCGTTGGTCGCCGCGTTGTTGACCACGACGTCGAGCCGTCCGAACGCGGCGAGCGCCAGTTCCGTCAGCTCCCGCGGATGCGCCGGATCGGCGACGGAACCCGCGAGCCCCACGCCGCCCAGCTCCTCGGCGGCCCGACGGACCCCGTCCGCGTCCCGCGCCGTGACGCACACGTGCGCCCCCGCTGCCGCGAACGCCTCGGCCACGGCCCGCCCGATCCCGCGCGAGGCCCCGGTGACGACGGCGACCCTGCCCTCAAGCCCGTACGGCGACGTCATCCGCGTACCGTCTCATGACGGGCCGTCAGCCAACAGCCCCCGGCTGTGGACGCGTCGGCGGGCCGGCCGCATCCAGTCGCGGCGGACCGGCCGTACCCGGCCGCGAGTTGCGGGCCGCCACCAGCTCCAGCACCGTGCGCCAGTCCTCCAGGACGCCGGCGTCCAGGCCGGGCACCCGGCCCGATTCGTCCGCCTGCCGCAGCGCCGCCAGGTCGTCGTCGAGCGAGTCGTCCGCCCAGGCCGCGGCGCGCAGACGGACGAGCCGGGAGACCCGGTCGCCGAGCAGTGCACGTATCGCGTCGGCCGCGCGGTCGGCGTGCCCGGCCTCGTCGCCGGGGTCCAGCAGCTGCCCGATGTCGTGCACCAGGCCCGCCACCTGGAGTTCTTTGTCGGCCGGACGGCTTCTGCGCAGCAGCGCGGCGGTCTGCAGGGCGTGCTCGTGCGGATCGACCGGGTCGCCGACGGGGGGCCCGCCGCCCGAGCCGGGCCGGGAACGGGGGAGACCCGAGGTGGCCCGGGCACCCCGGCAGGCGTGCAGCAGATCCATCAGCTCCTCGACGCTGCGCAGCTCCATGCGTCAGTCCTCCCGCGAGAAAAGCCGTTGCCGACCGTCAGCAGAACATGTCCGGTTTGCCACGCGGCCAACGGAGACTGAACTGCGAACCGAGTGCGGTGGTGGGTGCATTCGGACCGCCGCGGCCTCGGCGAGGCCCGCCGACCAGGGGGGTGCGCCGTTCGATCGTTGAGCCGTACGGGTGACTGAAAACCAGGGCGAAATCTGCCAAGAGCGCCCATATGATGGCCGAATGAGTACTGAACGACTCGAGACGGTTACCTCTTGTTTTCAGCCCCATCGAGCGGGTGCCCGCTCATTTGGTTAATCTGTACCGGACGGACAGCCTGACTGGGTTCCACCCACACCCACAGTCCGTCCCGGGACAAGCCGGTCACCACGGCCTGCTCTCAGACGAGTTACCGGCGCCACCGCGTCCGAACTGCTCTCGACTCAGACCCGAGCGGGCGTCAGGCGCACAGCAGTGGACTGAGCGGCCAGTACGTCCCGAGGGTGATCCGACACATAAGGAGTGCGCGGTGACACCGGAGAAGACCGATCTTGATGAGCGCCCCAAGGAACGCAACGAGGGCGCGAGCGGTGGGCCCGAGAAGAAGCTCGGCAGCCTCGACGTGTGGTCGAGGTCCGCCCCGATCCGGCTGGCGGGTTACGAGGACGACCTCGCCGAGCCGCACATCCTGCCCAGCGTGGACTGACTCTCCGCAGGACTCACTCGTGCTCTCCGGACAGGACTCCTTCGTACTCTCCGGACAGGACCCTCACCGAACGCTGACGGCATGGGCGTGCCAGACTCACGCCCATGCTGATCAGAGAAGCCGCGGCCGACGACTGGCCGCGGATCTGGCCTTTCTGGCACCGGATCGTCGCCGCGGGAGAGACGTACGCCTGGGACCCGGCCACCTCCGAGGAGCAGGCCCGCGCCCTGTGGATGGCGCCCGGCAAGCGCGTGTACGTCGTCGAGGACGAGACCGGAGCGGTCGTCGGCTCGGCCTATGTCACCCCGAACTACGGCGGCCCGGCCGCCCGCGTCGCCAACGCCGGCTTCATGGTCGACCCCGACCACGCCGGGCGGGGCATCGGCCGCGCCCTCGCCGACCACGTACTCGCCACGGCCAAGGCCGACGGCTACCGGGCGATGGTGTTCAACGCCGTCGTCGAGACCAACCCCGCCGTGCAGCTGTGGACCTCACTCGGCTTCACCGTCCTGGGCACCGTGCCGGACGCGTACGAGCACCCCCGGCACGGCAGGGTGGGGCTGCACATCATGTACCGGGCGCTCTAGGTCTGTTGCGCGGATCAGGAAGTGGCGTTCGCGTCAGCCGGCCACCCGCACCACCGCCGTCGCCCCCGCGCGCACCGTCGGCGTCGCGTACGTGTACGTCACGCCGTCGACCGTCCTGGTTCGCGCGCGCTGCGGGACACCGTTGACCGTGATCTTCTTGTGGACCCCCTGGAAGCGGGCCTCCCAGTGGTAGGCGCCCTTGCGCGCGTTGTTCGTCAGCGTGGTCTTCGTCGCGCCGTCGTGCCGCACGGTGATCGTGCTCGTGCCGATGGGTACGTCCGCCGTCTGGAGCCACTTCATGCCGGACGGCAGTCGCGACTGCGTGGTCACCTTGTGGTTCGCCGCGTCCGGTGCGATGCCCATCAGGCCCTCGACGGTCTGGCTGACCAGAGTGAACGACACCTCGGGGTAGTCACCGTTGGGGCCCTGGCTGGAGTTGACGTGCTGGAGTTCCCGCTGGCCGTAGATCTTCTTCATCCATGTCCAGGCGGTGTCGTTGCGGTTGTTCTTGAAGAACATGTCGGGCAGGTACGTCGTCGACTCGATGTTGGGTGACCCCTGCGGCCCCAGCTCCTGCGCCTCGATGTAGTCGAGATAGGCGTCGTTGCGCGGGCCGGGATCGATGATCTGCTTCATCGGCACGAACACGCTGTTCTCCTTGCCCCAGCCGGTGACCGGGGTGCCGGACGTGGTGTACGCGCGGACCATGTCGGCTCCGCTTCCGCCCCCGCTCCAGTCGTCGTTGTAGTACGCCTTCAGATCGGCGGCACGCCGGTCGTACGCCTTGGCCAGCGCGGTGTCTCCCTTGCCGCGCGCGAGCGTGGCCATCGCCAGATACGCCTGGTACTGCGAGGCGATGCCGTCCCCGGCCTCGGCGAGGCCGTCGCCGTCCTGCTCGTTGTAGCTGGCGGCGCCGGAGAAGATGCCGTTGCCCGTGCCCTCGGCGACCTTGACCTTGCCGTTGGGCTTGGCGGAGTTGTGCAGGTCGATGAACTCCTCGGTGGAGTGCCGGTAGAAGTCCCACAGCGCCGGGTCGTCGACGTATCTCCGGTCGCCGGTCCAGAGGTACGCCTGGGCCGCCTTCTCGACGAGTTCGAAGACGGCCGGTACCTCGCGCACGAAGTTGTCCGGGCTCTTGTAGTCGATGCTCAGGTAGGTCTTGGCGTCGAAGTTGAGGGACCACACCGGGAAGTACTTGTGCGCGGCGGTGGCCGACGACGCGTACGAACGGAGCATCGTCTCGTTCTCGGCGTCGAGGCCGATGATGTGGGCACCGGCGAGCTGGTGGGTCATGTCGCGGGAGTAGTAGGCGCTGCGGTTGGCGTATCCGGCCCAGTAGCCGGCCGCGTACGGCGCGGTGCCGGTGCCGCCGGTCTGGTACTCGTCGACGTTGACCGGGCCCGTCGTGCCGGGTAGCTGCACCCAGCTGTTGGCCTTCTTCTTGGCCCAGCCGAACATCTCGACGACCTCGGGGTCGGACGAGGTGACCTTGGGGTCGGCGGGCGCGGCGGGGGAGATCATCAGGTCGTCGGCGTTGACCCAACTGCTGCCGGAGCCGAAGGCGATCTCCAGCCGGTCGCCGGTCTTCAGCTCGACACGGCTGATGGTGTACCGGGCGTACGCGCGGCGCTCCGGCAGGGTGATCGTCTCGACGGTCTCGTCGTTGCGCCGGACCGTGTACGTGCCGCCGGTGCCGGCGCTCCCGACCCACGCGGAGAAGTCGTAACTGCCGTTCCGGGGTGCGACGAGGGTCAGCTTCGCGCTCTTGCCGGCTCCGGAGTCGAGGTAGAGGAAGCGGGCGCCGCCGTGGGAGTTGCCGGTGCCGACCCCGGTGCCCGCGCCGAAGGTCCAGCCCGTGCCGCCGTTCTCGAAGCCCGGGTCGTCGAGGGTGAGTTGGGCGCGGGCGGCGGAGGCGGTGTTCGCTGCGGGAGTCGCGCCGTCTCCCGGCGCCGCCGCGGCCGACAGCGCGGGGGCCATCGGCGCGAGCAGGGCAACAGCGGTGAGCAGCATGAGCCTTGAGGGCTTCATCGGGTCTCCCGGTCTTCGGTTACGGCGGGTGGGGCGGCCGAGTGGTGGCGGAAAGCTAGCAGGGCCCGAAGCAGCGATTCAATGGTCATGCGCAAGAAACATGCAAGTCACGCAGCCTGAGTGCCATGTTGAGTGTTCAGTGAGGCAGAAAGTTTTCATCGATATCTTGCAAGTGGCTTGGGCGCTTGTTAGCTTCCAGCCGCGCCACAAGAGCCGCGCACCCGCCGGACCCCCGGAGCAGCCATGGACGCCTCACCCCTGAACCAGCCACCGCCGGACGAGCCGCCCCGAAACGGTCTGAACCGACGGCGCCTGCTCGCGCTCAGCGGTTCACTGCTCGCCGCCGGAGCCGGGACCTCGCTGCTCGGCGCCTGCTCGGTGACCGGCGCCACCAAGGCGGGGAGCCTCGGCGACCCGGACCGGGCCGCGATCACCGTCTGGAGCTGGCAGGGCCCCGCCGCCGCCATGAAGGCTCTGGTCCCCGCCTTCGAGGCGCGGCATCCCGGGATCGACGTCACCGTGCAGGACATCGGAAACCCGGCGATCTGGGACAAGATCACCACGGCCCTGGCGGCCGGCGGGCAGGGCCTCGCGGACGTCCTGCACATCGGCGTCGACTATCTCCCGGCCTACACCGAGAAGTTCCCCGAAGGCCTCGCCGACCTCGGCCCGCTCGGCGCCGACCGCTACCGTGACGCCTTCGCCGACGGCATGTGGCAGACCGTCACCCGCAAGGGCAAGGTCAACGCCCTTCCCTGGGAGGCCAATTCGGCCGGTTTCTACTACCGGGCCGACCTTTTCGAGGCCGCCGGTGTCGACGGCGAGGCGCTGGCGACGTGGGACGACGCCATCGACGCCGGGAAGAAGATCAAGAAGAGGACCGGAGTCCATCTGCTGGGCATCGACAAGCCCGCGTCCCAGCCGGACGCCGCCAACTTCTTCCAGATGCTGCTCCAGCTCCAGGGCACGTTCTACTTCGACGCCGAGGGCCGGATCACCCTCAGCTCTCCCGAGGCCGCCACCGCGATGACCCTCATCAAGGAGATGAACGACGCCGGCCTGGTCAGCGATCTGGCGGGCGGCTGGACCGCGCTGGAGAGCTCCATCAAGTCCGGCACCGCTGCCGTACTGCCCTGGCCCACCTGGTTCGGCAGCATCATCGAGGGCCTGGTCCCCAAGGAATCCGGCCAGTGGAAGGTCCGCCTCCCACCGGCGGTGAAGCCCGGCGGCACCACGGCCGCGACCGTCAACTCCACCCATCTCGCCGTCGCCGGCTCCAGCATGCACCAGGCCGCCGCCTGGGCGTTCGTCGAGTACGTCCTGACCAGACCGGCGTCGCAGGAGGCGATCTACCGCAGCAAGGGCATCGCCCCCGCCCTGCTCCAGGCGTACGAGGCCCCCGTCTTCCACGAGCCGTCGACATTCTTCAGCGGCCAGCACAAGGGCGAGATCTTCCTCGACGCCCTCAAGGCGCGCTCGCCCGCCGTCAATTACTCCGCCGACTACGCCCGCGCGCTCAAGACGGTCGCCGACGCGCAGACCCAGGTGCTCCTCAAGGGGGCCGACCCCGGCCGCGCGCTGCACAACGCCGCCGACCAGCTCGCCCGCCAGACCGGACGGGAGCTCGCCTCATGACCACGACCACCACCGCCGAGGGTGTCCTGAAAACCGCCGGCGCCGCCCGCCCGGCGGCCGCGTCCCGCCCCACCGCGCGGATCCTGCGCCGGCGGGCCGTCCCGTATCTCTTCATCCTCCCCGCGCTCGTCCTCTTCGCGGTCTTCAAGCTGTACCCGATCGGCTCGTCGTTCCTGATGAGCCTGTACGAGAACGTCAACGGCACCCAGGAGTTCGTGGGCGCGGGCAACTACACGCGGGCGATGGACGATCCGCTGCTGTGGACCGCGCTGAAGAACACCGCGATCATCCTGGTCGTCCAGGTGCCCGTCATGCTGGCGCTGGCCGTCGGCATCGCGGTCGCCCTCAACTCGACCCTCCTGCGCGGCCGCGCCTTCTTCCGGCTCGGCTTCTTCCTGCCGACGGTGACCGGACTGGTCGCGTACGGCATCGTCTTCGCCGTCCTGCTCAACACCCAGTACGGGCTGGTCAACTGGCTGCTCGGCCTGGTGGGCGTCGGAGAGGTCCCCTGGCTGACCGACCCGCTGTGGGCCAGGATCTCCCTCGGCCTCGCACTGACCTGGCACTACACCGGCTACAACGCGGTGATCTTCCTCGCCCGGCTCCAGTCGCTGCCGACCGAGCTGTACGACGCGGCGGCCGTCGACGGGGCCTCCGCCCGGCAGTCGTTCCGCCATGTCACGCTGCCGGGGCTGCGGCCCGCGCTCCTGCTGACGACGGTGCTGTCCACCATCGGCACCCTTCAGCTCTTCGACGAGCCGTACGTCCTGACCGGCGGCGGGCCCGACAACGCCACCCTCACCATCGGCGTGTACCTCTACCAGAACGCTTTCAAGTACTTCGACTTCGGCTACGCCTCGGCCGTCGCGTACATCCTCACCGTCCTGATCGGCATCCTGGGCGTCGTGCAGTTCCGCCTGCTGGGAGAGAAGTCGTGACCCTCACCGCCACCCGCCCGCGGCCCGGCCGCACGCCCCGCACACCCCGATCCCGCACCCGCACGCGCTCGATCCTGCTGACCTCCTCACTGACCATCGCCGTGGCGGCCGTCCTGCTGCCGTTCTACTGGCTGATCATCGCCGCCACCCACAGCTCCAAGGAGATCTTCGACAGCCCACCGCCGCTGCTGCCCGGCGGGCACCTGAGGGAGAACCTCTCCACCCTGGAGTCGTCGGCGCGGTTCAGCGACGTCATCGTCAACTCGCTGCTGATCACGGTCATTTACACGATCGCCGCCGGAGCGATCTGCACGCTGGCCGGATACGGCTTCGCCAAGTTCCGCTTCCGCGGCAGCGGCGCCCTGTTCGGGCTGCTGATGCTCGGGCTCGTCATCCCCACCCAGGTCACACTGATCCCTCTGTTCAAGATGATGGTCGACCTGGAGTGGCTGGGCACCTACCAGGCCGTCATCATGCCCAATCTCGCCCTGCCGTTCGGGATCTTCCTGATGCGGCAGTCGATGGCCGCGCTGCCCGACGAACTCATCGACTCCGCACGGATGGACGGCTGCGGGGAGTTCAGGCTCTTCCTCAAGGTCGTGCTGCCGCCGATGAAACCGGCGCTCGCGGCCCTCGCCATCTTCCTGTTCCTCTTCCAGTGGAACGACTTCATCTGGCCGCTGGTCGTCCTGCGCGACGCCGGCGAGTTCACGATCCCCGTCGCGCTGGCGTCCCTCCAGGGCCTGGACCAGACCGACTACGGCGCCCTGCTCGCCGGCACGGCCCTCGCCGCGATCCCGATGGCCCTCGTCTTCCTCGCACTCCAGCGCCACTTCGTCTCCGGGCTCCTCGCCGGGGCCGTGAAGGAATGATCCCCGCGATGACCCTCAGCACCACCCGGCCCGTCACCACGGCCGAACTCCCCTCGGCGCGCTACGAGCCACTCGTCGACGGCGTCCGTATCGCGGTCCTCACCCACGCGCCCGGCGTCGGCGCGCGCTGGACGGTTTGCGAACTCGGCGACGGGCTGGCCCTGTTGGAGATCCGGACGGACGGCGGGCCGGCACCGACGGAGGTGCGGATGAGCGTGCCGCTCGGCGACGCGGCCGGCTACTGGCACCCGGGCGCCGGCTGGGAGCGCACCCTCGTCGCCGACTGGGCGGGCCGTTCGCGCGTGAGCCTCGTCGACGGCACCGCCGCCGGCTGTCTCTACGACCACGACGGCCGCACGCGGCTCACCTTCGCCGTCGCCGACCCGGTCCCCGAGACCGATGTCGTCTTCGGGGTCTCGGAGGAGAACGACACCCATGTGGTGCACCTGCACCTGGCTCCCGCGCCCGACGGCGGCCCGCGTCGCGTCCTGCTGGCCCGCTCGGCGCCCACGGTCGCGACGGCCCTGCGCGGGCTGCGGCAGTGGTTCGCCGCGCAGCCGCAGTGCGCCCCCATGCCGGTCCCCGACAGCGCTCAGGCACCCGTCTACTCCACCTGGTACGCCTTCAACCAGCGCGTGGACGCCGCATCGGTCGAGGCCGAGGCCCGCGTCGCCGCCTCGCTCGGCTGCGAGGTGCTCATCCTCGACGACGGCTGGCAGAAGTACGGCAGCGGTCGCGGCTACGCCGGATGCGGCGACTGGCGCCCCGACCCGACGACGTTCCCCGACTTCGCCGCGCATGTGTCGGCCGTGCGGGCGCAGGGCCTGCGCTATCTCGCGTGGGTCGCTCCGCTGCTGCTCGGCCCCGACGCGGACTGCGCCGAGCGGCTCACTCCCTATGCCCCCGCGCCCGCCGGTGTCCCGGGCGCCCAGGTCCTCGACCCGCGCCGCCCCGAGGTCCGCGACCATGTCATCAGTCTGTGCACCCGGCTGGTCGCCGACCACGGCCTCGACGGGCTCAAGATCGACTTTCTGGACGAGGCCATGGCGTACCGCGGCGACGGCGCGTACGCCCACCACGAAGGCACCGACATCGACGATGTCGGCCGGGCCATGACCGTCCTGCTCACCGACCTGCGCACCGCGCTCGAAGAGCTGCGGCCCGACGGCGGACTGCTGCTGGAACTGCGCCAGCCCTACGTCGGCCCCGGCATGGCCCCCTTCGGCAACATGCTGCGCTCCTTCGACTGCCCGGGCGACGCCACCGGCAACCGGGTGCGCACGCTCGACACCGCCCTGCTCGCCGTCGGCGGCGCGGTCCACGGCGACATGCTCCTGTGGGACCGCGACGCGCCCGCGCACGCGGTGGCACGGCAGCTGATCGGCTCCCTGCACTGCGTCCCGCAGATCTCCGTGCGGCTGACCGAGCTGTCCGGCGAGCACCGCGAGACGCTGGCGTTCTGGCTCGCCGAGTGGCGGCGGCTGCGGCCGGTGCTGCTGCACGGGGACGTGGAATCCGGCCGGCCCGACGAGCTCTACACCCTGGTCACCGCGGCCCGGGGGAGGGCCTGTGTCACCACCGTGCACAGCGACCGGATCGTGCCCGTCGACACCACCGCGTACGACGACATCACCCTGGTCAACGGCACGGCGTCGGACCGTGTGGTGATCGAGGTGACCGGTGGGCAGCGCCCCTTGCGCATGACCGTCCGTGACGAGCGTGGACGTATCATCGACGACTGCGAACGGTCGCCGGCACCGGGGCTGCACATCGTGTCCGTACCGCGCTCGGGGCTGGTGGCACTACGGGTGACGGAGGGAACCGTATGAAGGTCGGCATCACCGAGGTCGCGGACCGGGCGCAGGTGAGCGAGGCCACGGTCAGCCGTGTCATCAACCGGCGCCAGGGCGTGTCGCGCAAGACCCGCGAGGCGGTCGAGCAGGCGATGGCCGACCTGGGGTACGAGCGGCAGACGCGGGGTCAGCTCATCGCGGTCATCACCGAGTACGTCTCCAACCCGTTCTTCGCCGACGTCTGCGAACGGATCGAGTCCACCCTCGCCCCGCACGGCCTGAAGACGGTCCTGTGCCCGTGCTTCCCCGGCGGAGTGCAGGAGCTGGACTTCGTGACCTCCCTCGCCGACCGGGGCGTCGCCGCCGTCGTCTTCCTCTCGTCCAGCAACACGATCGAGGGCGCGGACCCGGAGGCGTACGAACTCCTGCGCTCCCGCCGGATCCCGTTCGTCGGGGTCAACGGCCAGTTCGAGGGCGTGAGCGAGGCGCCGGTCTTCTCCACCGACGACCTGCTGGCCGCCGAACTCGCCGTCGACCACCTTTACCGGCTCGGTCACCGCCGCATCGGCATGGCATCGGGCCCGGTCGGCAACCGCCCGGCCGACCGCCGCGTCAGCGGCTTCGTCTCCTCGCTCGCCAGGCGCGGTGTCGAGGACCCGGAGCAGTGGGTGGTCCGGCAGTCCTACACCGTCGAGGGCGGCCAGTCCGCCGCGATCTCGCTCCTCGGCCGCGGCGCCACGGCCATCGTCGCCGCCAGCGACTACATGGCCCTGGGCGCGATCCGCGGCGCGCGCCGGCAGGGGTACGACGTCCCGGGCGACGTGTCGGTCGTGGGCTACGACGGCGCCATGATCATGGACTTCGTCGACCCTCCGCTCACCACGGTCCGCCAGCCGGCCGACCGCCTCGCCTCGGAGGTGGCCCGCAGCATCCTCGCCCTGGTCGGCAACCGCGACGTCCCCGTCGGCGAACTCCTCTTCGACCCCGAACTGGTGATCCGTGCGAGCACGGCGGCGCCGAGGGCGGAGTGAGGCGTCGGACCTCGGTATCAGTGGCGACTGCTCGTCCAGACCATTGACCTAGACATCGGATCTATGGAGACTCTGCACGGGGTTCCAATCGAGATACTGGCGGCAACTCCGCGTATTCATTGGATGTTTCGTGGCTCACGGATGCTCCGGAGGGGCTATGTCTCGGTTCGTGTTTCTTGGGGTGGCACTCGCGTTGCTCGGAGGTGCCACCAGTCCTGCCGCCGCGGCGCCGAGGGTGACGCCGGTGGTGGTCGACGTGGACGACTACGGAGCCGACCCCACCGGCCGGACGGACTCGACGCCCGCTGTCGCCGCGGCGCTGCGGCACGCCAAGAGCGTCGACCGGCCGGTCAGGATCGTCTTCTCCAAGGGCACCTACCAGCTGTACCCCGAGCGGGCCGAGACGCGTGAGCTGTATATGTCCAACACCGTCGGCGCCGACCAGCGTTACCGGGACAAGAAGATCGGGCTGCTCGTCGAGGACATGCACGACGTCACCGTCGACGGCGGCGGGGCCAAGCTCGTCCACCACGGTCTTCAGACGGCGTTCGCGTCGATCCGCTCGACCGATGTGACCTTCCAGAACTTCTCCTTCGACTACGCGGCCCCCGAGGTCATCGACGCGACCGTCGCCACCACCGGTGTCACCGACGGACACGCCTACCGCGTTCTGAAGATCCCCGCCGGCAGCCCGTACCGGGTGAACGGCACGCACATCACCTGGCTCGGCGAGACCAGTCCCGCCACCGGGCAGCCGTACTGGTCGGGTGTCGACGGGCTCCAGTACACACAGATCCACGACCCCGAGGCGCAACGGACCTGGCGCGGAGACAACCCCCTGTTCAACGACGTCGCCGCGGTCACCGACCTCGGCGGCCGCCGGATCCGGATCGACTACACCACCGCGGCGCGGCCGGCGGACGCCGGGCTCGTCTACCAGATGCGCCTCATCGAGCGAACGGAGCCGGGCGCTTTCATCTGGGAGTCCAAGAACGTCACGATGCGCTCGATGAACGCCTACTACCTACAGTCCTTCGGCGTGGTGGGGCAGTTCAGCGAGAACATCTCCATCGACAAGGTGAACTTCGCACCCGATCCGAGGTCCGGCCGGTCGACGGCCTCGTTCGCGGACTTCGTGCAGATGTCCGGCGTCAAGGGGAAGGTCTCGATCACCCGGAGCCTCTTCGACGGCCCGCACGACGACCCGATCAACATCCACGGCACCTACCTCGAGGTCGTCGGGAAGCCGGGGCCGTCCACCCTCACCCTCGCCTACAAGCACCCGCAGACCGCGGGATTCCCACAGTTCGCCCCGGGTGACGAGGTCGAGTTCGCCACCAAGCGCACGATGACCCCGCTGGCGGACGCGCACGCACAGGTCACCGCGGTCGACGGGCCGAGCGGCATGGACCACACGAAACCGCTGACCACGATGACCGTCACCTTCGACCGGCCGGTTCCCGCCGGGGTCGAGACCGGCGGCACGGTCGTCGAGAACATCACGGCCACCCCGTCGGTCGTCATCTCCGGCAACGTGTTCCGCAACGTGCCGACCCGCGGCATCCTGGTCACCACCCGCAAGCCCGTCCTCATCACCGGCAACCGGTTCGACGGGATGTCCATGGCCAGCATCTACGTCTCCGCCGACGCCTACCAGTGGTACGAGTCCGGGCCGGTCGCCGACCTCACGATCCGCGGGAACTCCTTCACGCGGCCCAGTGGTCCGGTCATCTTCGTGGAGCCGACCAATCAGGTCATCGACCCGGCGACCCCGGTGCATCACAACATCTCGGTCGAGCACAACTCGTTCGACATCGGTGACGTCACCGTCGTCAACGCCAAGAGCGTCGGCGGGTTCGCTTTCACCGGCAACACGGTCCGGCGGCTGGACGGAGCGGATCACCCGCCGTACACCTCACCGCTGTTCGTCTTCCACGGCAGTTCAGGCATCCGGATCGCACGCAACCACTACGACAAGGGCCTGAACACCTCCGTGGTCACGGACTAGCACGGGAACGGTGTACTAGGGCCCGCTTCAGCCGAGCGGGGCCGTGCGTCGCCAGGGGTGCAGTTCCTCCAACTGGCCCGCCAGGGCGAGGAGATCGAGCTCGGAACCAGGGCGTCCCACCAGCTGCACGGCACCGGGCGCGCCGCTCGGCAGTGTGCCGAACGGAACCGACAGGGCGGGCCAGCCCGTGAGATTCCAGGGCGGGGTCAGCGGCGAGTAGGTGGTGTTGACCAGCAGATTGCGCAGCCAGCCCCGCTCGTGCCAGGCCGCCGCGGCGGGGCCGCGCCGGGCGAGGGCGGGGGTCAGCAGCACGTCGTGCTCCTCGAAGAACGGCGTCAGGCGCTCCCGCAACTGCTCCCGGCGTGCGCCGCCCCGCACCGAGCGCACAAAGCGGCGCCCCACCGCCGCGTGCACCCGCGTGCGCCGGGTCAGCCGCCGTACATCGAGGTCCTCGGCGTCCACCGCGGTGCCCGCCGTCCAGTGTGCGAGCGAGGTCGTGCTCAGCCACAGGGGGTACGGGGGATCGGCACGCCGCACCTGGTGACCGGCCCCGGCCAGCAACTCGGCGGCCTCCCGGGCGGCGGACGCGTACGGGCGGCCGACGGCGACACCGGCCAGCGGACTGCGGACCGAGAGGGCTATCGTGCGGGTGCCGGGCCCGGACGGGCGTATCGCCTCCGTCTCCGCGACCGCCGTGACCGTCCCGGCCAGCACCGCGAACATCAGCCGGGCGTCCTCGACCGTGGTCGCGAGCGGGCCGTTCTCGGACATGCCGAACCAGTCGCCGTTTCCGATGCCCGCCGGCACCGTCCCGTACCCCGGCTTCAGGCCGACGAGACCGCAGTTGGCGGCGGGGATGCGCAGGGAGCCCATCCCGTCGTTGCCGAGCGCGATCGGCACCATCCCGGCGGCGACCGCGGCCGCGCTGCCCCCCGAGGAGCCGCCCGCCGTGCGCGAGGTGTCCCACGGGTTGCGGGCCGTGCCGTGCACGCCGTCCGTGGTGCCGAACACGCAGAGCTCGGGCACGTTCGTCACCCCCACGACGACGGCACCCGCCGCACGCAGCCGGGCCACCGTGACATGGTCGTGGTCGGCCGGGGTGTCGGGGGTGGCCGCGGAGCCGTGGCGAGTGGACTCGCCCCGTACGGCGAGATTGTCCTTCACGGCCACGGGCACCCCGGCCAGGGGGAGTTCGGCCAGGTCGGTGCGGGACGCCACCTCGTCGGCCTCGGCCAGGGCCGCGTCCGCGCGCACCCGGCGGAAGGCGCCGACGCGGGCGTCGAGCCGGTCGATCCGGGCGAGGTGTTCGGCGACCACCTCACGGGGCGTGGCCCGCTTCTCGCGTACGGCTGCGGCGATCTCGGCGGCGGAAAGGCCGACCCAGCTGGTCACGGGCGCTCCCTGTCGGTGTGGTGCCTGAGGTGTGTGGTGCCTTGGGCGTGGCGCGGTGCCTGAGGTGCGGTGGCGGGTCGTACTCGTGAGTACGAGGAGCACTGTGCCGTGCCGGCGGCGCCACGTCGAGAGCGGCGACCCGTAGCACGGAGTCCGGGCTGTACCGCTCGCGGGCCGGACGGCAGGCGCTGGGGACAGGCGGCGCACGCACCGTCCACCCCCAGCGCCCCCGTCAAGCCCCGCAGGGCCCCGTGCTGTCCCGTTCGATCAGCCGTGGCACCGGCACCTGGACCGTGCGCGCCGGGCCGCCGTCGAGCAGCGCGGTCAGTTCCGTCGCCGCCGTACGCCCGAACTCCACCGTGTCGCGGGAGAGCGCGGACAACCACGGCTTGACCATGCGGCACAGCGCGGAGTCCTCCCAGGACACCACCGAGACGTCGGCCGGCACCGAGAAGCCCAGTTCCGTGGCGGCGGCCACCCCGGCGAGGGCCATCACGTCGTTGTCGTAGACCAGCGCGGTCGGGGGAGTGCCGCTCTCCAGGACGCGGCGGGTGACGGCCGCGCCCTCCGCGTCCGAGTAGTCCGTGGGCACCGACCGCACCTCGGCCAGTCCGCGCCGCCCGGCCTCGGCCCGCAGCGTACGGATCCGGCGCTCGGTGTGGGCGAGGCCCGGCAGACCCGCGATGTGCACGATCCGGCGATGGCCGAGGGTATGAAGCTGGTCCACGACTGACGCCATCGCCCCCGCGTCGTCCGCCCACACCGTGGACAGCCCCGGATGCAGGGCGTCCGGGACGCCGCCGATGACCACCGCGGGCAGCCCCAGTTCGTCGAGAAGGCCGGGGCGCGGATCGTCCGTACGGGGGTCGACGACCAGCACGCCGTCCACGCGGTGCTCGGCCCACCAGCGCCGGTACACCGCGCACTCGTCGGCCACGTCCTCGACCACCTGGAACAGCAGGCCGAGATGACGCTCCGCCAGCACCTCCTGGATGCCGGAGATCAGCTGAAGGAAGAACGAGTCCACGCCGAGCGTGTCGGCGGGCCGCGCCACGACCAGACCGACGGTGGCAGACCCCTCGCCGGACAGCTGGCGCGCCGCCGTGCTCGGCCGCCAGCCCAGCTGCTCGGCGACCCGGCGCACCCGGTCGCGGGTGACCTCGGAGACCCCTGGCCGGCCGTTGAGCGCGAAGGAGACGGCGCTCTCGGAGACCCCGGCGCGCTGTGCGATGTCCTTCATCGTCGGCCGACGCGCGGGAGACCGCTTGGCTGACAAACTTGCTCTCCATTCCCTGGAGCCGGTGCACTAATGCGCTTGAGTGCCAGCACTCTAAAGCGCATTAGTTGTCCCTGGCAAGAGGCTGATGAAAAGCCCCTGACCTGCGCATTCAATGCGCTCAAGAATTTAGCTCGACCGAATCCATTGACTTCCAAAGGGGCGAGCCTGCAAGGTCTGCGACGGCACCCGTTCACCCCGCCGCAGAGGAGCCCATCCGTGCGCATCTCCCGCAGAACCTTCGCCGCCGCTGCCGCCGTAGCCGTCGTCCTGCCGCTGAGCGCCTGCGGCTCAGGGGACGACGGCGGCGGCTCGACGGACGCCTCGGGCAAGGTCGAGGGCACCATCACCTTCCAGACCTGGAACCTACGGGCCAACTTCAAGTCGTACTTCGAGGGCGTGGTCTCCGACTTCGAGAAGAAGTACCCGGACACCCAGGTGAAGTGGGTCGACCAGCCGGCCGAGGGCTACGCCGACAAGATCAGCGCGGACGCGGCCGGCGGCACCCTGCCCGACGTCGTCAACGTCTCGCCGGACCTGGTCGCGCCGCTCGCCAAGGCCGGGCTCGCGCTCGACCTCGACAAGGCGGCCGCGAAGTACCGGAAGGAGTACCTGCCCGGCGCCTGGGCCAGCCACCGGATACCGGGCATGACCGGCACCTACGCCTTCCCCTGGTACCTCAACACCGGCCCGCTGTTCTACAACAAGAGCCTCTTCAAGGACGCCGGGCTCGACGCCTCGAAGCCCCCGAAGACCTACGACGAACTGTTCGCCGACGCCCTCCGGCTGGCGAAGAAGAGCAAGGGCGAGGTCGCCACGCTCGCCAACGTGCCCACCATCGAGGACTTCGGCCGCTACGGCGTCGAGCTGATGAACAAGGAAGGCACCGCCTTCGCCTTCAACGACACCAAGGGCGTCGAACTCCTCACCAAGTACAAGGAGTTGTACGACGCCAAGGCGCTCGACCCGCAAGTACTGACCGCCACCCCGGAGTCCTCCGGCAAGAAGTTCCTCACCGGGGCCGTCGCCATGAACCCGGGCAGCGCCCTGGACCTCGGAAACTTCAAGAAGCAGGCGCCCAACCTGTACAAGAACATCGGCATCACGGACCAGATCACCAGCACCGGCAAGGTGAACATGTACGTGATGGGGGTGATGGTCAACTCCCGTTCCCAGCGGAAGCCGGCCGCCGTCGCCTTCGCGCACTACGTGACCGACGCGCAGCGGCAGATGTCGTTCGCCAAGAAGGTCGCGATCTTCCCGAGCACCGCCGGCTCCCTCGACGACCCGTACTTCACCAAGGAGGACGGCACGGACGAGACGCGGGTGCGGATCGCGGCCGCCGCATCCCTGAAGAACGCGGTCAATTACACGCCCGTACTGTTCAGCGAGCAGATGAAGACCGCGCTGCGCAACGAGGTCGCCAAGGCGCTCCAGGGCAAGGAGAGCCCCAAAGCGGCCCTTGACAACGCTGTCAAGGCGTGCGACCGGCTTCTTCAGCAGCAGGGCTGACGCGCCATGGCGAGTTCCACCGTGTCGAGGGTGCGGCGCCATCTCCCCACCAGCCCCTGGCTGTTCGCCGCCCCCGGGCTGCTGGTCGTAGGCGTCTTCGTCCTCTATCCCTTCGTCTCCACGCTGGTCAACGCCTTCACCGACCGTCGGACGCTGATCCCCGGCCGGTTCGTGGGGCTCGCCAACTTCCGCGAGCTGCTGCACGACGACATGTTCTGGATCGGGCTGCGCAACAGCGCACTGTACGTCCTCGGGGTGGTCCCCGCGCTCGTACTCCTGCCGCTGCTGCTCGCCCTGCTCGTCCAGAAGAACATCCCCGGCATCGGCTTCTTCCGGTCGGCCTTCTACACACCCGTGGTCGCGTCCATCGTGGTGGTCGGTCTGATCTGGGTGTGGCTGCTGGACGAACGCGGCCTGGTGAACTCGCTGTTGGAGACGATCGGCGTCGGCAGGGTCGGCTTTCTCAGCGACCAGTGGCTGCTCCTGCTGAGCGCCATGGCCGTCACGGTCTGGAAGGGCCTCGGCTACTACATGATCATTTACCTGGCCGCGCTCGCCAACGTACCGCGTGAGCTGCACGAGGCCGCGGCGGTGGACGGGGCCGGGGCGGTACGCCGCTTCCTCACCGTGACCGTGCCCGCCGTCCGCTCCACGATGGTGCTGGTCGGCGCGCTCTCCTCGGTCGCCGCCTTCAAGGTCTTCTCCGAGGTGTACCTGATGGCGGGGCCCGACGGCGGCCCGGCGGGCGAGGACACCACGCTCGTGATGCTGGTCCAGCGCACCGGCACCGGCCTGACCGGCCGCGTCGGCTACGCCTCCGCCATGTCCGTCGTCGTCTTCGTGGTCACCGTCGGGCTGATGCTGCTCGTGCTGCGTGCCGACCGGAAGGAGGAGGCGTGAGCGTCCTGGAGAAGGTACGACCCGTCCGGACACCGGCCGCCGCCCGGGAACCCCGGGCCACCGACGAGCACGGACGCCGGATCCGCGTCTGGGAACTGGCCCTGCGCTACCTGCTGTTGCTGGCCGTCCTCGCCCTCACCGTCGGCCCCTTCCTGTGGCAGCTGTCCACCTCGCTCAAGGGCCCGACCGAGGACATCTTCAGCTCCCCGCCGAAGTTCCTGCCGGGCGATCCGACCCTGCACAACTATCAGCGGGTCGCCGACACCATCCCCGTCTGGGACTACGCGTTCAACTCGCTGAAGGTGGCCGCGGCCAACGTCGTCACCAACTGCGTGGGCTCGGCACTCGCCGGCTACGCGCTGGCCCGGTTGCGCTACCGGGGCCGGCGCGTGGCCACCCTGGTCTTCATCCTGGCGATGCTCGTGCCCGTGGAGGGCATCATCATCGCCCAGTTCACGACCATGCGGGAGCTCGGCCTGAACAACACGCTGATCGGCGTGGTGCTGCCCGGCTGCATCGGCGCGATGAACGTCCTGCTGATGCGCAACGCCTTCCTCAACCTTCCCCACGAGATCGAGGAGGCCGCCTACGTCGACGGCGCGAACGCCTGGCAGCGGTTCCTGCGGATCGCGCTGCCGTCGGTGAAGGGCACCCTGGCCGTCGTCGCGATCTTCGCCTTCATGGGCGCCTGGGACGACTTCCTGTGGCCCCTGATCGTGCTCAGCGACCCCTCGAAGTTCACCCTGACCATCGGCCTCAACTATCTGCACGGCACCTTCGCCAACGACGAACGCGTGGTCGCCGCGGGCACGGTCATCGCCGTGGCACCCCTGATCGCTCTCTTCGCCTGCCTCCAGCGGTACTTCTTCCGCGGCGTGGGCGAGGGCGCCGTCAAGGGCTGACCCCGCCAGACCGGGCCGAACCCCCCGTCATCCCGATTCGCTAGGACCCCCCATGCCCTCTGCCGTGCGCTTCGGCGTCAACTACACCCCGAGCGTCGGGTGGTTCCACCACTGGCTCGACTTCGACCTCGACTCCGTGCGCGCCGACCTCGACTCGATCGCCGCACTGGGCCTCGACCACATCCGGGTCTTCCCGCTGTGGCCGTACTTCCAGCCCAACCGCACGCTGATCCGCCCGCGCGCCGTCGAGCAGCTCGTCGCGCTCGCCGACGCGGCCGCCGAGCGCGGGCTCGACGTCAACGTCGATGGACTGCAAGGCCACTTGTCGAGCTTCGACTTCCTGCCGGCCTGGACACAGACCTGGCACCGGCGGAACATCTTCACCGATCCGACGGTCGTCGAGGGAGAGGCGGAGTACCTGCGCACCCTCGCCGCCGCGCTCGCCGACCGGCCGAACTTCATCGGCATGACGATCGGCAACGAGGTCAACCAGTTCGCGGCCGGGCCGCATCCCGACCCGGACCGCATCACCCCCGAGCAGGCGGGCGCGTGGCTGCGGCGCCTGCTCGCCGCGTGCGCGCAGGGCGCCCCCGGGAAGCTGCATCTGCACGCCTCGTACGACGCCGCCTGGTACCAGGACGACCAGCCCTTCACACCCGGACACTCCGCCCGTCTGGGGGACATGACCGCCGTGCACTCCTGGGTGTTCAACGGCACGGCCCAGCGTCACGGCCGCACGGGCACCGCCACCGAGCACCACGCCGCCTACCTCGTCGAGCTGTCCAAGGCCTGGGCGGACGACCCGCGCCGCCCGGTCTGGGTCCAGGAGGTCGGCGCGCCCGCCCCGCTGATCCACGCCGAGCACGCCGCCGCGTTCACCGAGGCGACCGTCGCGGGCGTCCTCGACTGCACGGACGTGTGGGGCGTGACCTGGTGGTGCTCGCACGACGTGGCCCGCGACCTGGCCGATTTCCCCGAACTCGAGTACAGCCTCGGCCTGTTGACCAATGACCGGCAGCCCAAGCCCGCCGGGAGGACCCTCGCCCGGATCGTCAAGGAGCAGCGGCCGTACGCACCCGCCGTACGCACCACCGCGCTGGTCGTCGACACCACCCCCGGCCGCTCCGTCTGCGCCCCCGGCGGCGCCGTCTTCGAGGCCTTCGCCCGGCTCACCGCCGACGGGGCCCGCCCCACCACCGTTCTCGCGAGCCGCGCCGACGACAAGGAACACCTCGCGGCCCGTGGCATCACCGCTGTCGTCACCCCCGATCAGGTCACCGAGTAGCCCGTCCCCACGACGATACGGAGCACACAGTGAACCTCAGCAGACGCACCGTCCTGCTCGCCGCGACCGGAGCGGCCGCCGGACTCGTCCCCGGCCTGTCCGGTACGGCGGGCGCGGCCACCCGCAACCTCCAGCCGTACGCCTCCTACTGGTACCCCGACTCGCTGCCCTCCGGCACCCCGGGCACCGGCATCACCTGGCGCAGCCTGAAGGCCTGGCGCGCCGAGAACGACACGGACCTGGCGTTCAACGCCGCCGCCGTGCCGCTCGCCGCCCGCTTCACCCCGACCCCCGCCAACACCACGGCCCGCTCGGGCCAGGCCCGCATCCAGTCCCTGGTCTCCTTCGGACCCACGTCGAGCAACCCCGCCCAGGGCGCGCCGACCGCCGACTACTACGCCCTGACCCACTGGTCGTACGTCGACGAACTCGTCTTCTGGGGCGGCTCGTCCGGTTAGGGACTGATCCTCGCCCCCAACGCCCCGATCGTGGACGCGGCCCACCGCCACGGGGTGCCCGTCCTCGGCAACATCTTCCTGCCGCCCGTCGCGTACGGCGGACAGTTGCAGTGGACGCGCGACCTGGTCCAGAAGGACGCGACCGGGCACTACCCGCTCGCAGCCCAACTCGTCGCGGTCGCCGACGCGTACGGCTTCGACGGCTGGTTCGTCAACGCGGAGACGAGCGGCGGGAACACCGCCCTCGCCACCGACATGCGTGGGTTCCTACAGGAGCTGAAGGCGCTCGGCACGGCGAAGGGACAGCGCGTCACCTGGTACGACTCGATGACCGCGACCGGGTCGGTGAGCTGGCAGGGCGCCCTGAACAGCCAGAACCAGGCGTTCTTCCAGGCCGCCGACTCGATGTTCGTCGACTTCCGCTGGTCGAAGAGCACGCTGGCCTCCTCAGGCACGCTGGCCGGGCAACTCGGGCGCAGCCGATACGAGTTGTGGGCGGGCGTCGACGTCGAATCCAACGGAACGAGCACCTCGGTCAACTGGGACGCCATCGTCCCGTCCGCCTCCGCGCACGTCGTCTCGCTCGGTTTCTACAGGCCCGAGTGGACCCGCAACCACCTGCCCGCGAACCGCACACCCGGCGACTTCCACGCGGCCGACGACCTGTTCTGGACGGGCGCGTCCCTCGACCCCGCGAAGCCGAACACGACCGCGAGCTGGCGCGCCCCCGCGCTGCGCGTCGCCGACCGCTCGACCGTCGACTCGCTGCCCTTCGCGACCGTCTTCAACACCGGCCATGGACTGAAGTGGTACGAGGGCGGCGAGGTCACCTCGGACACGGCCTGGAACCACCTCGGACTCCAGGACCGCCTGCCCTCCCGCCGCTGGATCGTCCGGACGAGCGGCGCGCGGCCGTCCGTCACCTTCGACTTCGCCGACGCCTGGCGCGGCGGCAGCAGCGTGCTGGTCGCCGGCACCCTCGGCGCGCCGGCCACCCTGGACCTGTACGAGACCCGGTTGCCGGTCGGTTCCTCCGAGACGGTCGTCGAGCTGACCCATCGCACCGACGCGGGCAGCGCCCAGATCGAGCTGGCGGTCGCCACCGCCGAGCCGAGCGCCCCCGGGCAGGCGCCGTCGTACACCTACTTCCCGGTGAGTTCAGGCGACGGCTGGGGGACCTCGACCGTACGGCTGACGGGTCTGTCGGGCACCGTACGCACGCTGGCCGTACGGCTCACCGGGAGCGGCTCCCCGGTGAGATGGCGGCTCGGCGCGCTCGCCGTCAAGAACGCCCCGGCGGAGCCTGCCGCCCCCACCGGTCTGCGCGTCACCGACGCCGACGGCGGCAGCCTGCGCTTCTCCTGGCAGCCCGCGGCCGGGGAGGTACGCCACTACGAGCTGCACCGCGTCCTCGCCGACGGCACACGCCGCTTCCTCGGCGGCACCTGCCAGTGCGCGTACTACGTCGCCGGGCTCGCGGCCGAGCAGGGCGAGAGCGCCGCACGGTTCGAACTGCGCGCGGTAGGGGAGCTCTACACCGAATCGACCGCCACCACGACCACCCACCCCTGGTAGCCAGCACCCTCACCCCACGGAGCACTCCCATGCATGACGACCGCACCCTGGTCGAAGCCCGCCTCCGGCGCGTTCTCGACGAGCGCATCCGCCCCGCCGTGTACCCCGAGTCCGTACCGCTGGAGGTGGCGGTGTGGCACGCGCCGGACGAGCCGGTGCCGGTCGCCGAAGGGCTCGCCGCCCCGGTCGGCCCGATCGCGGCGGGCGCACGCTGGGGTGCTCCCTGGGGCACCAGCTGGTTCCGCGTCACCGGGACCGTCCCCGAGGCCTGGGCCGGCAAGACCGTCGAGGCCCTGCTGGACCTCGGCTTCGACGAGAACATGCCCGGCTTCCAGTGCGAGGGGCTCGTCTACCGTCCCGACGGCACCCCGGTGAAGGGCCTCAACCCGCGCAACCAGTGGGTGCGGATCGGCGCACCCGTCGAGGGCGGGGAAGAGGTCCGGCTGCACATCGAGGCGGCGTCCAACCCCGTGATCCTCGACTACCACCCGTTCAGGCCGACCCAGTTGGGCGACAAGGAGACGGCGGGCAGTGAGCCGCAGTACAGGCTGGAGCGCATGGATCTCGCCGTCTTCGACGAGACGGTGTGGCAGCTCGTCATCGACCTCGAGGTCCTCGGCGAGCTGATGGCCGAACTGCCGGTGGAGTCGGCGCGCCGCTGGGACCTCCTGCGCGCGGTGGAGCGGGCGCTCGACGCGGTCGATCTCCAGAACGTCAACGGCACGGCGGCAGCGGCGCGCGCCCGGCTCGAAGGGGTGCTCGCGGAACCCGCCGTGCCCTCCGCGCACCACATCAGCGCCGTCGGCCATGCGCACATCGACTCGGCCTGGCTGTGGCCGCTGCGCGAGACGGTGCGCAAGGTGGCGCGGACGACCTCCAACATGACCGCGCTGATCGAGGACGAGCCCGACTTCGTCTTCGCCATGTCGCAGGCGCAGCAGTGGGCCTGGGTGAAGGAGCACCGGCCCGAGGTGTGGGCGCGGGTGAAGAAGGCCGTGGCCGAGGGACGGTTCGTGCCGGCCGGCGGTATGTGGGTCGAGTCGGACACGAACATGCCGGGATCCGAGGCGATGGCCCGTCAGTTCGTGCACGGCAAGCGGTTCTTCCTCGACGAGTTCGGCATCGAGAACGACGAGGCCTGGCTGCCCGACACGTTCGGCTTCGCGGCCGGACTGCCCCAGATCATCAAGGCGGCGGGCTCCAAGTGGCTGCTGACGCAGAAGATCTCGTGGTCGCAGACCAACAAGTTCCCCCACCACACCTTCCGGTGGGAGGGCATCGACGGAACGCGGATCTTCACCCACTTCCCGCCCGTCGACACCTACAACTGCTCCATGAAGGGCAGCGAGATCGCCCACGCGGCACGCAACTTCAAGGACAAGGGAGTGGCCCGGCACTCGCTCGCGCCCACCGGCTGGGGCGACGGAGGCGGCGGCACGACCCGCGAGATGATCGCCAAGGCGGCCAGGCTCCGCGATCTCGAAGGCTCGGCGACGGTCGCCTGGGAGACACCCGCGAAGTTCTTCGAGCAGGCCGAGGCCGAATATCCCGACCCGCCCGTCTGGGTCGGCGAGCTGTACCTCGAACTGCACCGCGCCACACTCACCAGCCAGGCGAAGACCAAGCAGGGCAACCGCCGCAGCGAACACCTCCTGCGCGAGGCGGAACTCTGGGCGGCCACCGCGGCGGTCCGCACCGGATTCCCTTACCCGTACGAGGAGTTGGACCGTATCTGGAAGACGGTGCTGCTCCACCAGTTCCACGACATCCTGCCCGGCTCGTCCATCGCGTGGGTGCACCGGGAGGCCAGGAAGACGTACGAGAAGGTCGCCGAGGAGCTGAACGGCGTCATCGACGCCGCGCAGCGCGCGCTGGCCGGCGAGGGGACGACGCCGCTCGTCTTCAACTCGGCGCCGCACACCCGTGACGGGGTGCCCGCCGGCGGTGCGCGGACCCCGGCCGTCGGGGGCGAGTGCGCGCTCGTGCCCCGCGCGGACGGCGGTTATGTCATGGAGAACGGGCGGCTGCGGGTCGAGATCGACGCACACGGACTCGTGGTCTCCGCCTTCGACCTCGCCGCGGACCGCGAGACCGTCGCACCGGGCCGGCCGGCGAACCTGCTCCAGCTGCACCCCGACTTCCCCAACATGTGGGACGCCTGGGACGTCGACGAGTTCTACCGCAACACGGTGACCGACCTGGTCGACGCCGACGAGATCGCCCCCGGTGAGGACGGCGTCTCGGTGCGGATCGTCCGGACCTTCGGCGCGTCCCGTGTCACCCAGGTGCTGTCGCTCGCGCCGGGGGAGTGGCGGCTGGACATCGATACCGAGGTCGACTGGCACGAGACCGAGAAGTTCCTGAAGCTCGCCTTCCCGCTCGACGTGCACGCGGAACGCTACGCGTCCGAGACCCAGTTCGGGCACTTCTTCCGGCCGACGCACACCAACACGTCCTGGGAGGCCGCCAAGTTCGAGGCGTGCAACCACCGGTTCGTGCACATGGAGGAGCCCGGCTGGGGTGTCGCGGTCGTCAACGACTCGACGTACGGCCACGACGTGACCCGTACCGTGCGCGACGACGGCGGTACGACCACCACGGTGCGTGTCTCGCTGCTGCGGGCCCCGCGCTTCCCGGACCCCGAGACCGACCAGGGCGTGCACCGGTTCCGACACGCTCTGGTGCCCGGCGCCGGGATCGGGGACGCCGTGCGTGAGGGCTGGCGGATCAACGTGCCGGAGCGGAAGGTCACCGGCGGGCGGGAGGTGACGCCGCTGCTGGCCGTCACCCAGGACGCGGTCGTGGTGACCGCGGTCAAGCTGGCCGACGACGGCAGCGGTGACGTGGTCGTCCGCTTCCACGAGTCCCGCGGCGGCCGGACCCGGGCCACGCTCAAGGCCGGCTTCGAGGTCGCGGCGGTCTCGGTGACGGACCTGCTGGAACGCCCGCTGGCGGACGCACGGGAGCCGGCCGTGGACGGCGACCGCATCACGCTGTCGCTGCGTCCCTTCGAACTGGTGACGCTCCGCCTCCGGCGCGCCTGACACTCCCTCGGTGCTGCGGACCCACTTTCGCAACAGGCCCTACGGCCCGATCTGGGTCCGCAGCCACTCCTCCACCTCGCCCACATGCGCGGCCGCCGCCGCCCGAGCCGCCTCCGGGTCGTGGGCGACCAGGGCGCGGTGGATCGCGGTGTGCTCGCGGCGGGTGCGGGCGAAGGCGCCCTCCTCCTGGTAGCCGCGCCAGACCCGGGCGCGGAACGTGCGGGAGGAGAGGCCCTCCAGAATCGCCGCCATCGTGTCGTTGCCCGCGGCGGCCGCGATCTCGCGGTGGAAGGCCAGATCGTGGGCGAGGATCTCCTCCGGATCGTCCGTCGCGTTCATCGCCGCCAGGTGCTTCTCCACCTCGGCCAGCTGATCGGGCGTGATCCGCGCGGCCGCCAGCGCCGTCGCCGTCGACTCCAGGATCCGGCGCACTTCGAGCAGCTCGACCAGCTGCGGACCCCGCGAGAGATCCGCCACGACCCCGAAGGTCTCCAGCAGGTCACCGGCGTCCAGCTGCGTCACATAGATGCCCGAACCGTGCCGCGCCTCCAGTACGCCGAGGACCGTGAGCGCCCGGATCGCCTCCCGCATCGAGCTGCGCGAGATACCCAGCTGCACGGCCAGATCACGTTCGGTGGGCAGCCGCTGCCCCGGCTCCAGACGGCCTTCGCCGATCATCGCCTTGATCCGCTCGATGGCGCGCTGCGTCACGGTGCCCTTCTGCGGGGCCGACTCGTCCACGCCGTTCCTCCTGTCGCCGGGTGCGCCGCAGTCTAACGAGCAATGTGGTCCGACCACTACGGCTGGAAACAGCGAAAATTTGGCTCCGAGGGGTGTTCTGGCGTGGAAGTGGTCTGATAAATATTCGGGCACCCGCTCAATCTCGCTCGATGAGGAGCCGACAGATGGCCGGTAGAACCCTCTGGAAGGCGGCGGCCGCGGCCGCCTGCGCCACCCTCGCGCTCTCGGCGTGCGGCAGCACCAAGGACACCGCCGCCTCCGGCGGCGCAGGCGGCGGCACCGGCAAGGTCGGAGTGATCCTGCCCCTGCTGACCTCGCCGTTCTGGCAGTCGTACAACGACTACGTACCGAAGATGGCGAAGTCCGAGGGCGTGGACACGCTCAAGACCGTCAACTCCAACAGTGACCCCTCGCAGCAGATCACCGACATCAACAACCAGCTCAACCAGGGGGTGAAGGGCCTCGTCGTGGCCCCCCTGGACAGCGCCGCGATCGAGGCCGGGCTCGACCAGGCCGACCGCAAGGGTGTCCCCGTCGTCGCCGTGGACGTCGCCCCGGAGAAGGGCAAGGTCGCGATGGTCGTACGCGCCGACAACGTCGCGTACGGCGAGAAGGCCTGCCAGTACCTCGGCGAACAGGTCACCTCCGGCAAGGTCGTGCAGATCATGGGCGACCTCGCCTCGGTCAACGGCCGGGACCGCTCCGAGGCGTTCCGCACGTGCGTCAGGAAGAACTACCCGAAGCTGAAGGTCCTGGAGATCCCCGCCAAGTGGGAGTCCGACACCGCGGCCTCCAAGCTCGACACCCTCCTCAACGCCAACCCCGACATCAAGGGCATCTACATGCAGGCGGGCGGCGTCTACCTCGCGCCGACGCTGCAGACCCTCAAGTCCAAGGGACTGCTGAAGAAGACGGGCGAGAAGGGCCACATCACGATCGTCTCGAACGACGGCATCCCGCAGGAGTTCGACGCCATCCGCAAGGGCCAGATCGACGCCACCGTCTCCCAGCCCGCCGACGCCTACGCCAAGTACGGCATGTACTACATCAAGGCCGCGATGCAGGGGAAGACCTTCAAGCCGGGTCCGACGGACCACGACTCGACGATCGTGAAGCTGCCCAGCGGGATCCTGGAGGATCAGCTGCCCGCGCCGCTGGTGACCAAGGACAACGTCGACGACGCCAAGCTCTGGGGCAACACGGTCAAATGAGCACACCACCACTGGTCGAGGCGCGGGGGATCGTCAAGCGCTACGGCCCCACCGTCGCCCTTCAGGACGGGCAGCTCACCGTCCTGCCCGGCGAGTCCCATGCCCTCGTCGGCCGCAACGGCGCGGGCAAGTCGACCCTCGTCGCCGTCCTCACCGGCCTTCAGGTCCCCGACGCCGGCTCGGTCCGCTTCGATGGCGAGCCCGCGCCGCCGCTCGCCGACCGGGACGCCTGGCGCCGCAAGGTGGCCTGCGTCTACCAAAAGCCCACCGTCGTACCCGACTTGACGGTCGCCGAGAACCTCTTCGTCAACCGGCAGCCCACCGGCCGCGGCGGCTTCATCAGCTGGCGCCGGCTGCGGGCCGAGGCGAGCGAGGTCCTTCAGACCTGGGATGTGCGCGTCGACCCGGACGCCCGCACGGCCGACCTCAACGTCGAGGACCGCCAAATGGTGGAGATCGCCCGCGCGTTGAGCTTCGGCGCCCGCTTCATCGTCCTCGACGAACCGACCGCGCAGCTCGACAACCGGGAGATCGAGCGGCTCTTCACCCGGATGCGCGCACTCCAGGAGTCGGGCGTCACCTTCCTGTTCATCTCGCACCACCTCCAGGAGGTGTACGAGGTCTGCCAGACGGTGACCGTGCTGCGCGACGCCCGCTGGATCACCACCGCACCCGTCGGCGAACTCCCGCGCGCGGCGCTCGTGGAGGCGATGGCGGGGGAGGTCCTCGCGGCGCGGGAACGGGCGGCCGTGCGGGACGCGGTGGCCCCTGACGCGCCGGTGGCCCTCGAAGCGCGGGGGCTCACCTCACCGGCGTACGAGAACGTCGATCTCACCGTCCGCCACGGCGAGGTCGTCGGCCTCGCCGGCTCCAGCGGCAGCGGCAAGGTCCAGCTCGCCGAGTCCTTCGCCGGACTGCACACCCCGACGGGCGGCAGTGCCCGGCTGGACGGCGAACAGCTGGTCTTCGGCGACGTGCAGGCCGCCCTCAGGGCGGGCGTCGGCTGCGTACCGCGCGACCGGCACGAGCAGGGGCTCGTGTCCGGGATGAGCATCGGCGACAACGCCACCATGAGCGTCCTGGGCCGGCTCGGGCGGTACGGGTTCGTCGGCACCGAACGCAAGCGCGGTCTCGCCGCCCAGCTGATCGATCGCCTCGACATCCACACCGAGGGCCCCGACCAGCCCGTCTCCGACCTGTCCGGCGGCAACGCGCAGAAGGTCGTGATGGCCCGCGCCCTCGCCTCCGATCCGCGGCTGCTCGTCCTCATCAACCCCACCGCGGGCGTGGACGTGAAGTCCAAGGAGTCCCTGCTGGCCCGTATGGACAGCGCCCGCGAGGACGGCACCGCCGTGCTGGTCGTCTCCGACGAACTCGACGACCTGCGCCGCTGCGACCGCGTTCTCGTCCTCTTCCACGGCCGTGTCGTCGCCGAGCACGCGGCGGGCTGGCACGACCACGAGCTGATCGCCTCCATCGAAGGAGTGGACCATGGCCACGGCATCTCCCCGGGGGACGACCCCCGGACCCCCGGCCGATCAGAGCGCGGCCCCGGTGAGTGAGACCAAGGCCGGGCCGCTCTCGCCGGTACGGGCCCCCGACCCGCGCACGGCCAAGACCGTGCTGCTCCGCCGCGCCCGCGAACTCGCCCTGGTGCCAGCCCTGTTGCTGCTCCTGGTGCTCGGTGCGGTCGTCAACGACTCGTTCCTCACCGAGCGCAATCTGATCTCGATCCTCGGCGCCTCGGCCGCCCTCGCCATGGTCGTGCTCGCCGAGTCGCTCGTCCTGATCACCGGCAAGTTCGACCTCTCCCTGGAGTCGGTCGTCGGTATCGCGCCCGCCGTGGGCGCGCTGCTCGTGCTGCCGGCCGCCCAGTCCGGCTGGGGCACCGAGTTCCCCGCCGCGCTCGCCCTCCTCGCGATCCTCGTCGTGGGCGCGGTCATCGGCGCCTTCAACGGCATCCTCGTCGTGAAGCTCAAGCTGAACGCCTTCATCGTCACCCTCGCGATGCTGATCATCCTGCGCGGACTGCTGGTCGGCGCGACCAAGGGCAAGACGCTGTTCGGGATGCCCGACGCGTTCTTCACCCTGGCCACCACCACGTTCCTGCGGGTCCCCATGTCCGTGTGGCTGGCCGCGATCGCCTTCGGTGTGACCGGCCTGGTCCTGCGCTACCACCGCGTCGGCCGCGCCCTGTACGCGATCGGCGGCAACGCGGACGCGGCCCGCGCGGCCGGTATCCGCGTCGAGCGCGTCATGCTCGGCGTCTTCGTCGTCGCCGGTGTCCTCGCCTCCGTCGGCGGGATCATGCAGACCGGCTATGTCGGCGCGATCAGCGCCAACCAGGGCAACAACATGATCTTCACGGTGTTCGCGGCGGCGGTCATCGGCGGCATCAGCCTCGACGGCGGCAAGGGCACCATGTTCGGCGCCCTGACCGGCGTACTCCTGCTCGGCGTCGTACAGAACCTGCTGACCCTCGCCCAGGTGCCGTCCTTCTGGATCCAGGCCATCTACGGCGGAATCATCCTGGTCGCCCTGATGATCGCGCGGGTGACGACGGGCCGCGCCCAGGACTGACGCCGACCGCGATCCCGTACGCCCCCGTGTCCCGGACCGAAAGGCCTCCCGTGTCCCCAACTGCCGCCCGTATCACCGCGGTCGACACCCATGACATCCGCTTTCCGACCTCCCGCGAGCTCGACGGCTCCGACGCGATGAACCCGGACCCCGACTACTCGGCCGCGTACGTCGTGCTGCGCACCGACGCGGCCGACGGCATCGAGGGACACGGATTCTCCTTCACCATCGGGCGGGGCAACGATGTCCAGGTCGCCGCGATCGACGCGCTGCGCGCGCATGTGGTGGGCCGGTCCGTGGGCGAACTGTGCGCCGACCCGGGCACGCTGTTCCGCGACCTGATCGGCGACAGCCAGCTGCGCTGGCTCGGGCCCGAGAAGGGCGTGATGCACATGGCGATCGGCGCGGTCGTCAACGCGGTGTGGGACCTGGCGGCCAAGCGCGCCGCCAAGCCGCTGTGGCAGTTCCTCGCCGACGCCGAGCCCGCGTGGCTCGTGGACCAGATCGACTTCCGCTACATCACCGACGCGCTCACCCCCGAGGAGGCGCTGGAGCTGCTGCGGCGCGGCAGGCGGGGAGCCGCCGAGCGGGCCGCCCGCCTGAGGGAGAAGGGCTTCCCCGCCTACACCACCTCACCGGGCTGGCTCGGCTACGACGACGAGAAGCTCACCCGCCTCGCCACGCAGGCCGTCGCCGACGGCTTCACCCAGATCAAACTGAAGGTCGGCGCGGACCTCGCGGACGACACCCGCCGCTGCCGGGTCGCCCGCTCGGCGGTCGGCCCCGGCATCCGCATCGCGATCGACGCCAACCAGCGCTGGAACGTCGCCGAGGCCATCACCTGGACCAAAGCCCTGGCCGAGTTCGACCCCTACTGGATCGAGGAGCCGACCAGCCCCGACGACATCCTCGGCCACGCGGCGGTCCGCCGGGCCGTCGCCCCGGTCAAGGTCGCCACCGGCGAGCACGTCCAGAACCGCATCGTCTTCAAGCAGCTCCTCCAGGCCGGCGCCATCGACATCCTCCAGATCGACGCGGCGCGCGTCGGCGGCGTCAACGAGAACCTCGCGATCCTCCTGCTGGCGGCCAAGTTCGGCGTGCCCGTCTGCCCGCACGCGGGCGGCGTCGGCCTGTGCGAACTCGTGCAGCACCTCTCGATGTTCGACTTCGTCGCACTCTCCGGCACCACCGACGACCGCGTCATCGAATACGTCGACCATCTGCACGACCACTTCCTCGACCCGGTGGTGATCAGAGAGGGTCACTACACGGCACCCGCCGCGCCGGGCTTCTCGGCCACCATGCGGCCCGAGTCCATCGCCCGGTACACCTATCCCGGCGGCACCTTCTGGGCCGCCGACCTCGCGCAGCAGAAGGGGGAAGCCGCATGACCGACTTCGAGGGCCTCAAGGCGCTGGTGACCGGCGGAGCGTCCGGCATCGGCCGCGCCACCGCCGAACTCCTCGCCGCCCGTGGCGCCCAGGTTGCCGTGCTCGACCTCGACCCGAGCGGTGTCGACAAGCCGCTGTTCGGCCATCGCGCCGACGTCACCGACGACAGCTCCGTACGCGAGGCCGTGGCCGCCGCCGTCAGCGACCTCGGCGGACTCGACGTACTGATCAACAACGCGGGCATCGGAGCCCAGGGCACGGTCGAGGACAACGACGACGCGCAGTGGCACCGGGTCCTGGACGTCAACGTCCTCGGCATCGTGCGCACGACGCGTGCCGCCCTGCCCCTGCTGCGCGCCTCCGCACACGCCGCGATCGTCAACACCTGCTCCATCGCCGCCACGGCAGGTCTGCCGCAGCGCGCCCTGTACTCCGCCTCCAAGGGCGCCGTTCTCGCCCTCACCCTCGCCATGGCCGCCGACCACGTCCGCGAGGGCATCCGCGTCAACTGCGTCAACCCCGGCACGGTGGACACCCCCTGGGTCGGCCGGCTCCTCGACGCGGCGCCCGACCCCGCCGCCGAACGCGCGGCACTGGAGGCCCGCCAGCCCACCGGCCGCCTCGTGAGCGCAGCCGAGGTCGCGGGCGCCATCGCCTACCTGGCCGGCCCGCTGTCCGACGCCACCACCGGCACCGCGCTCGCCGTGGACGGCGGTATGCAGGGGCTGCGGCTGCGCCCGGTGGGACAGTGACCACCCTCGGCCGCAGCGGCGTCGAGGTCAGCGAACTGTCCTTCGGCGCCGCCGGCATCGGCAACCTCTTCACCGCGGTCACCGACGAGCAGGCGTCACAGGCCGTGCACGCCGCCTGGACGAGCGGCATCCGCTACTTCGACACCGCGCCGCACTACGGCCTCGGCCTCTCCGAGCGCCGCCTCGGCGCCGCCCTGCGCGAGCACCCCCGGACCGCGTACACGGTCTCCACCAAGGTCGGCCGCCGGCTGGAACCCACGGACGCGGGCGGCGACGACCTGGCCGACGGATTCGCCGTGCCCGCCACCCATCACCGCGTCTGGGACTTCAGCGCCGACGGGGTACGACGCGCTCTGACGGCCAGCCTCGAACGGCTCGGCCTGGACCGCGTGGACGTCGTCTACCTCCACGACCCCGACGACCATGCCGAACAGGCCTTCCGCGAGGGCTGTCCGGCGCTGGAGAAACTGCGTTCCGAAGGCGTGGTCGGCGCGATCGGCGCGGGCATGAACCAGACCGCGATGCTGACCCGCTTCGTCCGCGAGACGGATGTCGACGTGGTGCTGTGCGCGGGCCGGTACACGCTCCTCGACCAGCGCGCACTGGCCGACCTGCTGCCCGCCGCGGCCGACCGCGGCACCTCCGTCGTCATCGGCGGCGCCTTCAACTCCGGCCTGCTGGCCGACCCGAAACCGGGCGCCACCTACAACTATGCCGCTGCGCCGCCCGAGTTGCTGGACCGCGCCCTGCGGCTCAAGGCGGTGGCCGAGCGGCACGGCACCACCTTGCGCGGCGCCGCGCTCGCCTTCTGCGCCGCCCACCCGGCCGTGGCCAGCGTCCTGGTCGGTGCCCGCTCGCCGTACGAAGTCCGTGACTGCGCCGAGCAGTTCGCCGCGCCCGTGCCCGCCGACTTCTGGCAGGAGCTGCGCGCCGAGCGGCTGCTGCCCGAGGACGCCCCGGTTCCCGGCGAGGAGGGCCCATGAGGATCGCGCTGCACACCAAGGTCCGCGCCGACCGCGTCGCCGCGTACGAGGCCGCCCACCGCGAGGTCCCCGAGGAGCTGACCGCCGCCATCCGCGCCGCCGACGTCACCTCCTGGACGATCTGGCGCTCCGGCACCGACCTCTTCCACGTCCTGGAGTGCGAGGACTACGGCCGTGTGCTCGCCGAGCTGGAGAAGCTGCCGGTCAACATCGCCTGGCAGGCGCGCATGGCGGAGCTGCTCGACGTCGTGCACGACTACTCCGGTGCGGGCGCAGAAGCGGGCCTGCCCGTCGTATGGGAGCTGCCGTGACGGTCGACGCCCACCACCACGTCTGGGACCTGTCCGTCCGCGACCAGGACTGGATCACCGGCCCGGAACTCCAGCCCCTGCGGCGGAACTTCACTGTCGCGGACCTCGAACCGGAGGCACGGGCGGCCGGGGTCGACCGGACCGTGCTCGTGCAGACGGTCACCGTCGCCGAGGAGACGCCGGAGTTCCTCGCCCTCGCGGCGGAGAGTGAGCTGATCGGGGGAGTGATCGGCTGGACCGACCTGACCCGGCCGGACGTGGCCGACGAGCTGGCGCGCCTCGCGGAGCTCCCCGGCGGCGCGTATCTGCGGGGCATCCGCCACCAGGTCCAGGGCGAGCCCGACCCCGACTGGCTGCTGCGCCCCGACGTCCGCCGAGGGCTCGCCGCCGTGGCCGGGGCGGGGCTCGTCCACGACCTGGTGGTCCTGCCGCACCAGCTGCCGGCCTGCGTCAAGTCGGCCAGAGACCTGCCCGAACTCATTTTCGTCCTCGACCACTTGGGCAAGCCGCCCATCGCGTCGGGCGCACGCGAACCGTGGGCGACGCACGTCCGGGCGCTCGCCGCGCTCCCCAACACCGTCTGCAAACTCTCGGGCATGGTCACCGAGGCCGGCCCCGGCACCTGGACGGCCGACGCGCTGCGCCCGTACGCGGACACGGTCCTCGACGCCTTCGGCCCCGGCCGTCTGATGTTCGGCTCCGACTGGCCGGTGTGCACGCTCGCCGCGTCGTACGGCCAAGTCATCGACGTCGCCAACGAGTTGACGGCCGCACTCGGGGCCGACGAGCGCGAGGACCTGTTCTCCGGCACCGCGACCCGGGTCTACGGCCTCTGATCCCCCGGGTCTACGGCCGCTGATCCTCGGCGCGGCGGTGCGCCCGGACCTCGCCGCCGCGCCAGGCCCGTGGGCGGAGCGACTACGGGTCCCGCAGCTCGACCCTCGTCGCCAGCCGCGTCGCCGGCAGATACTCGCGCACATACGTCCGCTGCCAGTACGCGCCCGTCTCCCGCAGCTCGCGCCAGGTCGTGTACTGGTAGCGGTACAGCCGGGCCCGGACGAACCGGGGCGGGGCGTCCGGCGGGAACGGCGAGCGGCGCAGCAGCCGAAGCGTGTCGCGGTCGTTCTCCAGGAGCCGCTCCACCAGACCGCCGAACCATGAACCGGCGTACGCGGGGGAGAGCGCCGCGAACCACATCATCCAGTCGAGCCGCAGGTGGTACGGGGCGAACTGGCGCGGCCACCGCCGTGGATCACCCGGCTTGCCCTTGAACTCGTACTCCCGCCAGTCCGCGTCCTCGCGCGGTTCGTCGTCGGCGGTGCCCTCGATCACCACCTCGTGCCGGGTGCGGCTGACGCTGCCGAACGCGCCGTAGGTGTTGACCAGGTGGAGCGGGTCGAAGGAGCGGTTCATGACCTGCCGCCGGGAGAGCATGTTGCGGGCCGGCCGGTAGCTGAGGCCCACCAGCCCGGCGGCGACGGCCAGCACCACGATCTCGTACCAGAGCGGTGCGCCGGGCACGTCCGGCGGGGTGCCGGGGAACGCCACCGCGGACAGGGCCAGCACGATCGTCAGCCAGTTCAGCCAGGCGAAGTTGCCGGACAGGACCAGCCACAGCTGGGTGAGGATCATCAGCGCGGCGGCGGCCGTGGCGATCGGCTGCGGGGTGAACAGCAGAACGGGGACGACCAGTTGGGTGACGTGGTTGGCGGCCACCTCGGCCCGGTGGAGGGGCTTGGGCAGGTGGTGGAAGAAGCAGCTCAGCGGGCCCGGCATCGGCTGGGTCTCATGGTGGTAGTACAGGCACGTCAGCTTCCGCCAGCACGCGTCCCCGCGCATCTTGATCAGGCCGGCCCCGAACTCGACGCGGAACAGCACCCACCGCAGCAGGAAGAGGACCACGACGGGCGGACCGGCCTCGTCGTTGCCGAGGAACACGGCGAGGAAGCCCACCTCCAGAAGCAGCGACTCCCAGCCGAAGCCGTACCAGGTCTGGCCGACGTTGACGATCGACAGATACAGCACCCACGGGACCAGCCAGAGCACCATGGCGCCCCAGAGCGGCAGGTGCGAGTCAAGACCCGCGACGAGCGCCGCCGACACCGCGCAGCCGGCGCCCGCCCAGGCCGCGAAGAAGCGGTCCGAGTAGTGGAGTTGGAAGACGCTCGGCGCCCGACGGAACGGCACCTGTGCCACGAAGCGCGGAACCGGCAGCATCCCCCGCTCCCCGATCAGCGCGCGGAACTGGAGGGCCGCGCCGAGGAACGCGACGAGATACACGACGGCCAGCGCCCGCTGGAAGACCAGCCGGCTCCACCAGTAGTCGGTTGCCGTGAACCACTCCACGTCGAGCGCTCCTCTCCCCTCCATTGTGACGCTGGGTGACCGGCGCCGCGAGAACGTGGTGCGCGTACCCGTCAGAACGCCCGTCACGACCTGCACGCTCGCTTCACCGACTCCACGGCGGCCTCCACCGCGACCGCGGCTCCCGTCACCCGGACGCCGCAGTCGGCGCCCACCGGGAGCCCTTCGGCGACGCGGGAGCGCTCCCGCGCCCTATCCCGACGGTTCGGCGTGCGGCGCCCTGCCGCCGGGCCGGCCGCCCGGCGGTAGGCTCCGAAGTCGAGGAATAGGACAAACCCTGGCAAGGTGGCCCCATGGTTGATCGGGGAGCGAGCGCCCTGTCACTCCCGGACGACTGGACCGCCCACCCGGATCCGATCCTGGCGCTCAACCGCATGGGCAGCTTCGACTGGGACCTGGACACCGGTCTGATGCACATGGACGCCCAGGCCCACGAGATCTTCGACGTGCGCCCCGACGAATACGAAGGCCGCCCCGAGACCCTGAGCGACCGGGTGCCCGCCCCGGAGGCCCGCCGGCTCGACGCGCTGGTCTCCCGGGCCCTCAAGGACGGCAGCGAGAACTACGGAGCCTACTTCCGCCTCCGCCGTCGCGACGGCTCGCTGCGCTGGACCCACACCCAGGGCTACATCCGCCGCGACGAGGGCGGCCGCCCGCGCCGGATCGTCGGCATCGTCCGTGACGCCACGGAGGAACTGCGCGAGAGCGAGGCACGCCAGGAAGCGAGGGGCCGGGACGAAGTCAGGCGCCGGCAGACGAACGTCGTCCAGGCCATCACGGCGGCCCTGGCCCACGCACGGACCGTCCAGGACGTGATCGACGTCCTCAAGGACACCCACGGCCTCACCTATCTCGGTGCGACGAGCCTGGTCATGGGCCTGGTGGAGGCCGGCCGCATACGGCTGGTCGCCGAGGGGCCCGCGGGGAGCTTCGTGCCCGGCACCCTGGTCACACGCATCGACGAGAAGTATCCGATGAGCGAGGTCGTGCGCACCCTCAGGCCGATCTTCATCGAGTCGCCCGAGGAGTTCGCCGACCGCTATCCGATCCTCTGGCCGAACATCATCGACCTGAACATCACCTCGTCCGCCTACCTGCCGCTCATCGTGCAGGCCCGGCCCATCGGCGCCATGGGCCTGCTCTACAACGACCGGCGAGGCTTCACCCCGGAGGAGCGCAACGTCCTCGTCGCGCTCGGCAGCAGCATCGCGCAGAGCCTTCAGCGCGCCATGTTCTACGAGCAGGAGAAGGATCTCGCGCAGGGCCTTCAGCAGGCCATGCTGCCCCGCTCCATACCCAGCGTGCCCGGCGCCGACGTGGCCGTCCGCTACCGCTCGGCGAAGATCGGCCGGGACATCGGCGGCGACTGGTACGACCTGATCCCCCTGCCGGGCGGCCGCGTCGGCGCCGTGATCGGCGACGTGCAGGGCCACGACACGCACGCGGCGGCCGTCATGGGCCAGCTGCGGATCGTGCTGCGCGCCTACGCCGCCGAGGGACACACGCCTGCCACCGTGATGGCCCGCGCCTCCGTCTTCCTGCACGAACTCGACACCGATCGCTTCGCGACCTGCCTGTACGCGGAGGCCGACCTGTCCACCGGGGTGATGCAGCTCGTCCGGGCCGGCCATATCGACCCCCTGGTGCGGCACATGGACGGCACCTGCCGACGGCTGCCCGTGCAGGGCGGGCTGCCGCTCGGTCTCTCGGCGGAGTTCGGCCGCCTCGAATACCCGGTCGACACCATAGAGCTCGATCCAGGCGAGACCCTGCTGCTGTGCACCGACGGCCTCGTCGAGCAGCCCGGTGCCGACCTCGACGAGGGCATGCAGACCCTGCTGGAGCTGCTCCGCTCGGGTCCGGACGACGTGCGCGACCTCGCCGACCTGCTGATCGACGTGGCCGAGGAACGCGGCGGCGACGACGACGTGGCCCTGCTCCTCATGCGCCGCCAGGGCCTTGGCCGGCAGTCCGGCGGGCGTCTCCAGCAGCACGTCGCGCCCGGTGACCCGGAGGCGCTCACCGAGGCCCGCCACATGATCCGCGCCGCGGTCCGGGCCTGGGGCGCCCGCGAGCGCGCCGACGAGATCGAACTGGTCGCCGACGAGCTGATCACCAACGCCCTCATGCACACCGAGGGCTCCGCGATCGTCACCCTCAGGGTCCTCACCGGCCCCGACCACAGACTGCGTGTCGAGGTCGAGGACTCCTCCAGCGCCCTGCCCCGCCGCCGCGAGGCCGGTGAGTGCGAGGTGTCGGGGCGCGGTCTGCTGCTCGTGGACCGGCTCGCCGATGTCTGGGGCGTGGAGGCCCGGGGCAGCGGCAAGTGCGTGTGGTGCGAGTTCATCGTCCCGGAGCGGAGCTGACTGCTGCTCCGCATGGCGTTGTCGGTGCCGGGTGGCACTCTGGAGGCATGCCGGAACTGCCCGAGGTCGAAGCGCTCAAGGACTTCCTGGCCGACCATGTCGTCGGCCACGAGGTCGTGCGGGTGCTGCCCGTCGCGATCAGTGTCCTGAAGACGTACGACCCCCCGGTCACCGCCCTTGAGGGCCGGGAGATCACGGCGGTGCGCCGGCACGGCAAGTTCCTCGACCTGGAGGCGGACGGCCTGCACTTCGTGACGCACCTGGCCCGCGGCGGCTGGCTCCATTGGCGGGACAAGCTGCCCGACGCCCCGCCCCGCCCCGGCAAGGGCCCGCTGGCGCTGCGTGTCGCGCTGGAGACGGGAGAGGGCTTCGACCTGACGGAGGCCGGCACACAGAAGAGACTGGCCGTCCATGTCGTACGGGACCCGGGTGACGTCCCGGGCGTGGCCCGGCTCGGCCCGGACCCGCTCGCCGACGACTTCGACGAGGCGCGCTTCGCGCGGCTTCTGGAGGGCGAGCGGCGCCGGATCAAGGGCGCGCTGCGCGACCAGAGCCTGATCGCGGGCGTGGGGAACGCGTACAGCGACGAGATCCTGCACGCCGCGAAGATGTCACCGTTCAAGCTCACCTCGGCCCTGACCGCCGAGGAGATACGACAGCTGTACGCGGCACTGCGTACGACGCTCACCGAGGCGGTCGAGCGCTCCCGGGGGCTGGCCGCCGGGCGGCTGAAGGCGGAGAAGAAGACCGGGCTGCGGGTGCACGGCAGAACGGGGGAGCCCTGTCCGGTGTGCGGGGACACGATCCGCGAGGTCTCCTTCAGCGACTCCTCGCTCCAGTACTGCCCGACCTGCCAGACCGGCGGCAGACCCCTGGCGGACCGGCGGATGTCACGGCTGCTCAAGTAGGCGGCTCAGGCGGGAGCGGGAGCGAGGGCGGGCCCGACGTGCCTCAGTGGGACCTGAGCGTCAGCAGGAGCTGCCCGTTGCCGGTGCGGATGTCGTAGTGCTCGATCTCGTCGGGCCGCAGCGCGGCGCCGCCCTGCATGGTGGTGGGACCGCCGTCGTGCGAGGGCGCCATCCACGTCGTCACGGTCTGCTCGGAACCGTCCTTCCCCACCGCGATGAGCCGACAGGAGTGGGGACCGGAGGCGTCCTTGACCGTCACGTCGATCTCGCTGCCCCAGACCCGTTCCTGGGTGGTGACCTGCGCCCACACCCCGGTCTTCGCGCCGGTCGCGGTCAGTTCCGTCGATGCGGAGCCGTGCCCGGCGACCATCGCCACCACGGGCCCGCCCACCGCGAACACCACGGCGGCGGCGACCGCGTACAGCCAGCGCCTGCGCCCGCTGCGGTGCCGTGTCGCCACCTCGCCGAGCAGCCGCTCCATCAGGCGGGGTCCGGGTGCCGCGAAGGGATGCACGGCTCGCGGCGTCGCCCGCCGGTACAGCATCAACTGCCGCGCGGCGGGCCGGAATTCGGTCACCTGTGCCGTGCAGCTGGGGCACTCCATGAGGTGGTCCTCGAAGCGGAAGGCTTCCGCCTCGTCGAGCACGCCGAGCGCGTAGGCGCCGACGTCGCGATGGCGTTCCAGGGACCTCATACCAATTCCTCATGCCGGTGAAGCGGGGTGGGGGTGGTGTTCGTGTTGCTGTTGCCCACCGGTACGGACCAGGCCGCCGAATCACTCAAGGCTGTTGGAATAACAGTCAAGATATTCGGAGCGGTCGGGCCTGCGGATTGGTCCGAATCTAAAAAAGATGGATGGCGAGGTGTCCGAGCGGCAGCCCCAGCTGCCAGGCGGGCGTCCAGACCTTGGGTCCGTCGTCCTCGCCCAAGACCGAGCCGCCGCCGGGCACCGCGTCCAGGTCAGGGGCGAGCAGCTCGGTCTCCTCCAGCCAGCGCCAGGCCGCGGACGCCAGATCCAGGTCCGGCGACGGGCCGCCCGACTCGACGGCCTCGGCGGCCAGCGCGGCCATCCGTGCACACACCCAGTCCTGCCACGGCTGGTCGTACGCCGTCAGCGAAAGCCAGGTCTCCAGCTGCGAGACGACCCGGATACCGGAGAGCTCACCGCTGGTGTCGGAGAGGAAGATGGTAAGCGCCAGGGCGTCGCGCCCGGCGCGGAACTCGAAGGACGTCGGCGGCATCAGGTCGCCGGTCCGCAGCAGTTCGTCCGCGATGTACTCCGCGTACAACCATGCCATGGGGACGGTGAGTTCACCGCCGCCGGCGCCGTCCGTGCTCTCTTGACCTCTGTGCAGCATCCCTTCCTGCCTTCCTCCGGTGCGTGCGCGTCGCCCGACCCCGGACTTGCCCGACCCCGGACTACTGTTCCGGAACACGGATGAGGACAGCAGATTGCTCAACCATGGTCCTCAGCAAGGCGCTTTACGGAGGTTTGACTCGGCCTTCGGTTTCACCGCAGGTCGGCCGCGTATCCCGGAAGAACCCGGCGCAGGGCGCGCAGCGCGTAGTACGCGCGGGACTTCACGGTACCGGGCGGAATCCCCAGGGCCTCGGCGGCCTCCGCCACACTCGCCCCCCGGAAATACACCTGCACCAGTACTTCACGATGCTCGGGAGTGAGTGTCTTCACAGCGTCGCGCACATCGAGCGTCGCGGCGGACCGTTCGGCGTGATCGGCGCACACCCGGGCGTTCTCCAGTACGGCGTCCCCGACCTCGGCGGGCCGCGCCTGGCGGGCCCGTCGCGCGTCGATGGCGAGCCGCCGTGCGACGGTGAGCAGCCAGGGGCGCACGGAGGTGAAATCGTGCGCGCGCAGCGCCTCGGGGTGTTGCCAGGCACGTACGAACGTCTCCTGCACGAGGTCCTCGGCGCGCTGGCGGTCCCCGTCGCAGAGCCTGAGCAGCAGCGCGAAGAGCGGTCGGCCGTGCTCGCGCTGCAGCTGCGCCAGCTCGTGCTCGGCGGTCGTCCCGCGCCCGATGGTGGTGGTTACGGCCGTCATGGCGGCTATGGCAGCGCACCGCGCTCCGCCGGGACAGGGAGCGCGCACGGGTCTGCGGCGGACGGTCGAACCCGTCGTTGAACGGTACGACGAACGGTCCGGCCGCCGCCGGACGTGACGCCGTTGCGGTGACGTGGACGGTGCCGCGGCGACTCGGGCGGTGCGGCTGCTTGACTCCCGGCAAGGCGCGCAGGTGGATTCACATCAGTTCATATGAACATCAGAACCATCGGACCCACCGGAACCGATCGGGACTGCCGGAACCAGCCGCATCGGAGCGAGTCGATGACACCACACGCCCGCCGGGCCGCCGCGGCCCTGACCGCCGCCCTGCTGACCGCCGGCGCGGCCTGCCAGGCCCACGACCCGTCGTCACGGCAAGCGGGCGGGCCCGCGGCCGCGCCCGCGACCCGTGGCTTCACCCTCGTCGCGTCCGGCGACGTCCTGCCGCACGCCCCGGTCATCGAGCAGGCGAAGGCCGACGCGGGCGGCATCGGCTACGACTTCCGCCCCATGCTCGCGGCTGCCGAACCCGTCGTGTCCCGGGCCGACGTGGCGATCTGCCATCTGGAGACGGTGTTCGGCGAGGACGGCGACTACTCCGGCTATTCCGCCTTCGTGTCGCCGCCGCAGGTCGCCCTGGGCCTCGCTGCCATCGGATACGACGGCTGCTCCACGGCCTCGAACCATGCCCTCGACTACGACACAGCCGGCATCCACAGCACCCTGAACGCCCTCGACCGGGCCGGCGTGCAGCACACGGGCTCGGCACGCCTGGCGCCGGAGGCGGCCGCCCCGGCCATGTTCCACGCCGACGGCGCCCAGGTCGCCCACCTGGCGTACACCCACGACATCAACGGCCGTCCGCTCCCCGCAGGAGAACCCTGGGCCGTCAACCTGATCGACCGGGACCGGATCGTCGCGGACGCCCGGGCCGCCCGGGCGGCGGGCGCCGACGTGGTCGTCGTATCCCTGGGCTGGGGCACCGAGTGGCAGGACGAGCCCGACGCGCAGCAGCTTCGGCTGAGCAGGGAACTGACCGCGTCGCAGACGAAGGGCCGCCCCGACATCGACCTGATCCTCGGCACCCGCGCCCACGTCCCCCAGCCGTACGAGAAGGTCAACGGCACCTGGGTGGTCTACGGCCTGGGCGACCAGATCGCCGGGGAGATGGCCAACCGGGAAGGCTTCCGCGACCCGCGCGGACAGGAGAGCACCATCGGCCGCTTCACCTTCGCCCCGCCCGCCCGCGCGGGAGAGCGCTGGCAGGTGACGAAGGCCGAGTTCATTCCGCAGCGATTCGACCTCGGCCGGGTCGTGGACCTCAACGCCGCGATCGCGCAGGGCGCCGGGACGGCACCCGTACGCGACCGGATCCGCGACGTCGTGCTGCGCCGGGGGGCCGCCAAGGACGGCCTCGTCATGGGGAGTTGACGCCCTTGGCCAGTTCCGAGCGCTTGTACGAGTAGCCGAAGTAGATGACCAGGCCGATCACGAGCCACACGCCGAACCGCACCCACGTCCGCCACTGCAGAAACGTGATCAGCCAGATCGAGAAGATCACCCCCAGCGCCGGGACGTACGGCATCCACGGTGTGCGGAAGGTGCGCGGCAGATCCGGCTGCCGGTAACGCAGCACGATCACCGCGACACACACCACGACGAACGCCAGCAGGATCCCGATGTTGGTGAGTTCGGCCGCCTGGCCGATCGGCAGGAACCCGGCGATGGCGGCCGACGCGAACCCCACGATCCAGGTCACCCGGGTCGGCACGTGCCGCGTCGGATGCGTCTTGGCGAACCACTTGGGCAGCAGTCCGTCGCGGCTCATGCTGAACCAGACACGCGTGACGCCCAGCATGAACGTGAACATCACGGTGAGGATGCCGATGATCGCGCCGACCGCGATCACGTCCGCGAGACCGCCGAGACCCACCGACTTGAACGCCGTCGAGAAGCCGCTCTCCTTGTCGATGTCCTTGTAGTTCTGCATGCCGGTCAGGACCAGACAGGCGGCCACGTACAGCACCATCGAGATGGCCAGCGAGTAGATGATCGCCTTCGGCATGTGGCGCTGCGCGTCCTTCGACTCCTCGGCCGCCGTCGACATCGCGTCATAGCCGAAGACCGCGAAGAACACGGTCGCCGCGCCCGTGAACGCCCCGCCGACCCCGTACGGGAAGAAGGGGTGGTAGTTGCCCGTGTCGATGTGGAAGACACCGACACCGATCACCAGCAGCACGACCAGGACCTTCAGAGCGACCACGACCGTCTCGAACCGGGCCGCGCTCTTGATGCCGAGGTTCAGCAGATACGCGATGAGCAGGCACAGGATCGCCGCGAACAGGTCGACCCGGTGCCCGCCGCCCGTGCCCGGCGCGCCCAGCATCCACGCCGGCAGATCGGCGCCCAGCTCGCCGACCAGGAAGCCGAAGTACCCGGAGATGCCGATCGCGACCACCGCCACGATCGCCGTGTACTCCAGGAGCAGGTCCCAGCCGATGAACCAGCCCGCGAGCTCGCCGAGCACCGCGTAGCCGTAGGTGTACGCCGAGCCCGCCTTCGGGATGAGGCCCGCGAACTCCGCGTACGACAGCGCGGCCGCGGCGCTCGCGAAGCCCGCGATGAGGAACGAGACGAGAACAGCCGGGCCGGCCGTACCGTTCGCGACCGTCCCGGCGAGGGTGAAGATGCCGGCGCCGATGATGCCGCCGACCCCGATCGCGGTCAGCTGCCACAGCCCGAGTGTCCGCTCGAGCTGTGTGCCGGCCTCCGTCTCCTCGATCTGTTCGATGGGTTTGCGGCGGAGAACACCCTCACCCATTCGGATCCCGGCCATGAGCCTCACCTCTTCGCAGACGGCAATCGGCTGACGGCGGATCATGATGGCCCAGGGACAGCGGGGACGGAAGATGCCACGCACGGCATGGCCGACGGCGGGTGCGTTCCGGCCGCGTCCGGCGCTCTCCCGCGCACCGCGCCGAGGGTGCCCGTCCGCGGGCTACGGCACGACCGTGACCGGCCAGCGCCCCGCCTTGACCAGGCGGACCGCCACGGACCCGACGATCCGGTGCCCCGCCTGCTCGGAGGCGCCCACCACGACCGCGTCCGCCTTCAGTTCGTCCGCCGCCGTCACCAGGCCGTTGTAGGGGTCGCCGCGGAAGGTGTGGAACTCCCAGCGCACCTCGAATATGTCCTTGACCCGCTCGGTCGCGTCACGGATGTACTGGACCAGGTCCGCCGCGATCTCGTCGGTGGTGTCGGCGACCGGAACCCCGAGCGCCGCTCCCGCCGCCATCACCGGCTGCACGTACACGACGGCGAGCAGCGCGTGCTGCCGTCTGGCCAGGCCGGCGGCATACGCCGCCGCGTGGAGCGAGGAGTCGGAGCCGTCCACCCCGACGAGGATCACCTTGGGACCGTCCGTGCCACGCTCGAACTGGTGGGAGTGCTGTTCCGTCACGGCTGTGAGGCTATCGGAAGCGGCAGGTCCCGAGCCGGGCGGGAGCCCGCGGAGCCGTCTCGGCGACGGGTGGGGGCAGGACCGTGGCGGGAAGGGCGGGACCGGCGCCCGAGAGGCGGGGTCGCGGCGCTCGACGGGCGGGGCGGGCCCGGTCTTCCTACAGTCGAAACCATGAGTGCCACCGTGGAGGCCGCCGGACCCGGGCACGCCACCGGCCCGACACGGCCGTCCTGGGGCGGCTTCCTCAGCAAGGTGCCCGAGGGCTTCGCGACCTTCTTCGGCGCCCTCGGCCTCCTGTGCGTCCTGCTGGCCTTCATCGCGCCGCTGCGCCGTCTGCTGGGCCCGTTCGTGCGCGACCTCGACAGGTTCGTGGTCCCGGTCAGCGCCAACCTCGCCTACGGCGTCTTCCTCTTCCTGCTCGCCGCCGCGACCGCCGCCCGCAAGAAGGTCACCTGGTGGCTCGTGGTCGTCTACCTCGGCCTGGTGACCCTCGACGACCTGCTCGGCCTCGCCCTCGGCCACTACGCCGAGTCGGTCGTCTCGCTGATCGTGTGCTCACTCGCGCTGGCGCTGCTGATCGCGGCCCGCAAGGAGTTCTACGCGGCCTCCCGGCGCGGCGCCGCGTGGCGGGCCCTCGCCGTGCTGTTCGCCGGGCTCGGTGTGGCGATCCTGGTCGGGTGGGGCCTGGTCGAACTCTTCCCCGGCACGCTGCCGCGCGACCAGCGGCTGCTGTGGGCGGCCGACCGGGTCTGCGGCGGACTGGTGTCCGGACGCCGGTTCGACGGACGCACACCACGCCCCGTGTCCTTCCTCCTCGGCCTGTTCGGCGCACTCGCCCTGCTCAACGCCGCCGCCACCCTCTTCCGCTCCCAGCGCATGGAGTCGGCCCTGCACGGCGACGAGGAGCCGCGCATCCGCGCCCTGCTCGGGGCGTACGGCGCCGACGACTCCCTCGGCTACTTCGCCACCCGCCGGGACAAGGCCGTCGTCTTCTCGCCCAGCGGCAAGGCCGCCGTCACCTACCGGGTCGAGGCCGGTGTCTGCCTGGCCAGCGGGGACCCGGTCGGCGACCGCGAGGCCTGGCCGCACGCCATCGACGCCTGGCTCGACGTGGCCCGCCGCCACGCCTGGGCGCCCGCCGTCATGGGCGCCTCGGAAGAGGGCGCCAAGGCGTTCGCCCGCTCCGGACTCGGCGCGCTCCAACTGGGCGACGAGGCGATCCTGAACACCGCCGACTTCGATCTCGACGGCCGCGACATGCGGGTGACCAGGCAGGCCGTCAACCGCGTGCGGCGCACCGGCGCCACCTGCCGGGTACGCCGGCACTCCACCCTCAGCGACGAGGAGATGGAGGAGGTCGTCGGCCGGGCCGACGCCTGGCGGGACACCGAGACCGAACGGGGCTTCTCGATGGCCCTGGACCGGCTCGGCGACCCCGCGGACGGCGACTGCCTCCTCGTCGAGGCCCTGGGAGAGGACGGAAAACTCCTCGCCCTGCTCTCCTTCGTGCCCTGGGGCGGGGACGGCGTCTCCCTCGACCTGATGCGCCGTGACCGTGCCGCGCCCAACGGAGTGATGGAGTTCATGGTCGCCGAGCTGTGTGCCGTGGCCGGACGGACGGGCATACGCCGGATCTCGCTGAACTTCGCGGTGTTCCGCTCGGTGTTCGAGGAGGGCGCCCGTATCGGTGCCGGGCCGGTCCTGCGTCTGTGGCGCCGACTGCTGCTCTTCTTCTCGAGATGGTGGCAGCTGGAGGCCCTGTACCGCTCCAACGCCAAGTACCACCCGCAGTGGTACCCGCGCTTCATCTGCTACGGCGACACCGCCTCCCTCGCCCGGATCGGACTGGCGTCGGGCATCGCCGAGGGCTTCGTCTCCGTGCCCTCGCTGCGCAAGCTGTGGGGCAAGGGCCACTCCAAGGGGATCACCGAGCCGACGACGACCGAGGGTCTGCCGTCGCTGTCGGCGCTCGGCCTCGACAAGGGCGACGAGACCGGGCCGGGCGCGCCGGGACTGCCCGAACAGGTCCGGGTGCGCCTGAGCAAGCTCGACCGGCTGCGCGCGGACGGCACCGACCCCTACCCCGTGGGCATCCCACCGCGCACCCACACCCTCGCCCGGGCCCGTGGCTCTCCGGCGGGCGAGCAGGTCACCGTCGCGGGCCGCGTCATGCTCGTACGCGACTTCGGCGGCATCGTCTTCGCCGTGCTGCGCGACTGGTCGGGTGATCTGCAGCTCGCCCTCACCCGATCCGGGTCCGGGCCCGCGCTCGACCGGTTCGGCAAGGACGCCGACATCGGCGACCACATCACCGCCACCGGCCGGACCGGCACCAGCGACCGCGGCGAGCCGACGGTCTTCGTCACGGACTGGCAGCTCACCGGCAAATGCCTGCGCCCGCTGCCCGACAAGCACCGAGGCCTCGCCGACCCCGAGGCCAAGGTGCGCCGCCGCTATCTCGACCTGGTGGCGAGCCCCGACGCCCGCGCGGTCGTACGGGCCCGCTCCACCGCCGTCCAGGCGCTGCGCCAGGGGCTCCTCGACCGCGGCTATCTGGAGGTCGAGACGCCGATGCTCCAGCAGATCCACGGCGGCGCGAACGCCCGGCCCTTCACCACCCACATCAACGCCTACGACCTCGACCTGTATCTGCGCATCGCCCCCGAGCTCTACCTGAAGCGGCTGTGCGTCGGCGGTCTGGAGAAGGTCTTCGAAATGGGGCGCACCTTCCGCAACGAAGGCGTCTCCTACAAGCACAACCCCGAGTTCACGATGCTGGAGGCCTATCAGGCGTTCGCCGACTACGACGTGATGCTCGACCTCACCCGCGAACTGATCCAGGGCGCGGCCACCGCGGCCTTCGGGGGACCGGTCGCCCGCAAGAACGGCACCGAGCACGACATCTCCGGACCGTGGCCGGTGAAGACGGTGTACGGCGCGATCTCCGAGGCACTGGGGGAGGAGCTGGACGCCGGGACGAGCCTTGAGGCCCTGCACCGGCACTGCGACCGGGCGGGCGTGCCGTACACCGCGGACGACGGCCGTGGTGACGTGGTCCTGGAGATGTACGAGCGGCTGGTCGAGGAGAGGACCGGACTGCCCACCTTCTACAAGGACTTCCCGACCGACGTCTCCCCGCTCACCCGGCAGCACCGCGCCGATCCGCGCCTGGCCGAACGCTGGGACCTGGTCGCCTTCGGTACCGAACTGGGCACCGCCTACTCGGAGTTGACCGACCCGATGGAGCAGCGCAGACGGCTGACGGCGCAGTCCCTGCTGGCCGCCGGGGGAGACCCCGAGGCGATGGAGCTGGACGAGGACTTCCTCGACGCGCTGGAGTACGCGATGCCACCCACCGGCGGCCTCGGCATCGGCGTGGACCGGCTCGTCATGTTCCTCACGGGCCTCACGATCCGGGAGACCCTGCCGTTCCCACTGGTACGCCGCCGCTGAGCCGGTGCGGTCGGCTCCGCCGACTCGGCACAGGACGGGCTCCGCCCACTCGGCTCGTTCGGCACTTCGCCGGGCGGATGGTCCCAACGGGTGCTTTCCCGCGCCCGTCCCGGTGTTGCGCGGCGGGGGCGCCTCTCGTCCGGGCGACTGATGAAATCATGAAAAAGGATCAGCTGCTCACGCGGCGCCGGGCGTTGCTCGCCGGTGCCGCTGTCCTGGGCGCGGCCGGGGCGGCAGGCACGGCCCGGCTGCTCACCGCCGACGAGCCGGCCGGGAGCCCGGTGCGGAACACCGCCCCCGTCGCGGGCCCACCGGTGCGCCGCGCGCTCAAGCCCTCCGCCTACCGTCTGCGGCCCCTCACCGGTTATGGCCCGCCACGCAGCGCGCCCGCGCGGACCGTCGTCCGGCACGAGCCGTTCCTGCGCATCTCCGGGCGCGGCCGCAGCATGGTGCTGACCTTCGACGACGGCCCCGATCCGCGCTACACCCCGGACATCCTGCGCACCCTGCGCGAGTACGACGTACGCGCGATGTTCTTCGTGTGCGGGGAGATGGCCGTCGACAACAAGGACCTGCTGAGTGAGATGGCCGACGACGGGCACGTCGTCGGCAACCACACCTGGACGCACCCCCGGCTCACCGAGCTGTCGCGGTCCGGGATCCGCTCCGAGATGGAACGCACCAGCGAGGTCATCGAGCAGGCGTACGGCGAGCCGCCGCAGTGGTTCCGCGCGCCGTACGGTGTCTGGAACCGGGCGGCCTTCCAGCTCGGGGCCGACCTGGGCATGGAGCCGCTGGCCTGGACGGTCGACTCGCTCGACTGGACGACCCCGGGCACCCGCACCATCGTGAACCGGGTGGAGGACGGTGCCGCCCCCGGCGTCGTCGTGCTCTCCCACGACGCCGGCGGCGATCGCTCGCAGAGTGTGCGGGCGCTGCGCGACTATCTGCCCGCGCTGCTGGATTCCGGCTATCACCTCACGGTGCCCCGACGGCAGTTCGCATAACGCGGGAGGCCCGCCCGGCCGGGGAACGCTCAGCGGACCTCGACCAGGCGGGCGAACACCACCACGTTCCCGTCATAGCCGTTCTGCTTGGTGAAGCCTCCTCCGCAGGTGATGACGCGCAGCTCCGGGGCGCCCTTGCTCGCGTAGACGCGGTCGCTGGGAAAGCTGCTCTTCGCGAAGACCTCGACTCCGTAGATCTCGAACACGGCGACCTTGTCGTCCTTGCGCTCGACCTCGACCCGGTTGCCCTTCTTCAGCGCCCCCAGGCCGTAGAAGACGGCCGGGCCCTTCATGTTGTCCACATGGCCCACGACCACCGCAGTCCCGTTCTCACCGGGCGAGACCGCGCCGGTGAACCAGCCGGCGAGATTCGGGTCGTCGGGCGACGGTGCGTCCACCCAGCCGGACATGTCGAGACCCACCGGAGTGACGGGGGCGTCGACCTGGATCGCCGGAATGCGAACGCGTCGGGCCGCGGAGTACGGCAGGGGCCGGGGCAGCTTGGCGGTGGGGGGCTTCGGGGTGCTGCGGCTGTCCGCGGCCGCCGCCGTCGCCGGCTGCGGGGGGCCCACGTCGAACTCCCCCGAACCATTCCGAATGAGAGCGAGGCCGGTCAGCAGAACAAGCGCTATCACGCCCCACGGGGCCCGCTTCCTCCGCCGCTCCTCCTCTTCGGCCAGCTCGGACACGGACATTCGCAATCCCCTCTCGACGTGGCCGTCGCCATGTCCGTCGCGCATATGAGCACACTAATCGCAGCGAGCCCCGAGAGCGACGAGGCACGGGCGAACGGGGGGCGCGGAACCTCTGTGGTGAGCCATCCGAGTTGCCGCGGGGCGGAAAACTTCTGACAGTCCGTGACCTGCGGCAATAACCGATTGCGCGGAATCCGCCCGGCGTGTCCTCTCACCAGGACGGACCATTCTCGAAATGCGGCCCTGTCCCCGGCGTCTGAGGGTCTATCTGGAGGCGCTTTCTCGCCGATCGACCGGGGACGGGTCCCGGGGGCGTCTTTCGCGGAGGATCACATGCGTACTTCTCGTGCCCTGGCGGCCGGTGCCGCCGTGGCCCTGGCCGTCGGGCTCGCCGCCCCCACGGCCGCGGCCTTGAGCGACCCGAGCAATATCGTCGCCCTGTCCAGAGTCATCGCGCGGGGCGGGCAGCTGACGATCACCGTGGAAGGGTCCAGGTGCCAGGTCAACGGCAGCACGGTCTCCTCGCCGGTCTTCCCGACGACCCGGCTGAGCCCCGCGGGGCACAACTCGGCGAGCGCCCGCGTCACCATCGACCGCAACGCGCGCCCGGGCTCGTACGGGATTACGGCCCGCTGCGGCAATGGCACCGGAGTCGTGAACGGCGCTAACGGCGGGCCCGGTAACGGGGTCGGGAACGGGAACGGGAACGGGCTCGGCAACGGATTCGGCAACGGGTTCGGCAACGGGTTCGGCAACGGATTTGGGAACGGGCTCGGCAACGGGTTCGGGAACGGATTCGGCAACGGGTTCGGGAACGGATTCGGCAACGGGTTCGGCAACGGTAACGGAGTCGGGAACTGCAACGGCTTCGGGAACTGCAACGGAGTCGGGAACGGCAACGGCTTCGGTAACGCGAACGGCAATGGGCTCGGGAACGGCAACGGTCACGGCAACGGCTTCGGGAACGGCAACGGCTTCGGGAACGGGAACGGGAACGGAATCGGGAACGGGAACGGCTTCGGGAACGGTAACGGCCTCGGGAACGGCAACGGTCACGGCAACGGCCTCGGGAACGGGAACGGATTCGGCAACGGCAACGGCAACGGACTCGGTAACGGATTCGGGAACGGCAACGGGCTCGGGAACGGTAACGGCAACGGATTCGGCAACGGCAATGGACTTGGTAACGGATTCGGTAATGGCAACGGGCTCGGTAATGGCAACGGCCTAGGGAACGGGAACGGGCTCGGCAACGGCAACGGCAACGGTCACGGCAACGGTCTCGGGAACGGCAACGGTCTTGGGAACGGCAACGGTCTCGGGAACGGTCACGGCACCGGACTTGGGAACGGCAACGGCAACGGCAACAACGCCCAGTCCCTGACCCGGCCCAACGCGTTCACCGTCATCGGCGGCGTCCGCGGCGGTCTCGGCGGTAGCAGCTCCATCGGCGCCACGCCCACCGACATGGCGATCGGCGGCGGACTCGTCGCGGCGGCCGTGATCGCCGGCGGGTTCTTCTGGATGCGCCGCCGGACCGAGAACAAGAGCTGACCGGTGGCCGCCGGCCCGACCGCCGGCCTTCTTCGGAGACCGCACGCGACAGCCCTCCGCCCTGGACCCTGACCGGATCCGGGCGGAAGGCTGTGCGGGGTGCGTCAGGCCTCGCCGTCGGCATTGCGGCGGCGCGCAAGGCGCCCGATGGTGAGGATCCGTCACCCGTGAAGGTGCGGGAAGAGCGCCAGGAAGGGCTCCGCGGAGGCCGCGACGCCCCGGCTGTAGGGCGCGTCGAAGTCCCAGATCAGGAAGAGCAGGAAGGCGATCAGGGCGGAGAACAGCCCGGCAAGGACCAGCTCCCGTTTCGTACGCCGGATCTGCAGGGCGAACACCATCCCGATGGTGACCACCGCACCCGTGATCAGCCCGAACCACACCACGCCCGGCATGGTCGCGCCCGTCGAGTCGGCGCGTGAGGCCCGGGCGGTGTCGGCCGCGGACACCTGGTCGACGAGCGGCTGATAGGCCTGAGCCTCGAAGTCCGTCTTCGGTTGGTAGTCGGTCACGTCCTGGCGGATGCGCTGGAAGAGCTCCGCGCCCCGGGCGGTCACCCGGCCCTTGTCCGCCATGGTCTTCCACTCGGTGGTGACGACCTGGCCGACATACGCGTTGACGTCGTCGCGGATGCGGTCGCGGACGTCGGGCGGGTAGACCCGCACCCGTTCGGAGATCTCGTGCAGCGCCTGGGCCTCCGTCTGCACGTGGTCCTGGGCGACGCTGCGCGCCTCCCAGACACCCGCGATGGCCAGGCCCAGGACGATGGCGTACACCACGCCGATCATCATCGTCATGTACTCGATCACGTCCGGGGTCTCGGACGGATCGTCGTCCTCGGCGGCCGTGCGATGCCGTACGAGGGTCACGATGACCACCACGACACAGGCGGCCGCCATCGCGAGGGCGAGAACAAGCCATTCCGACAAGGAGTGCCTCCAGGGATCAGCGCGGACGCAGCGCGGCGACGGCGAGCACCGCGGGCGCGGTGATGAGCAGGGCGAGGGTGACCAGCGGCGGGCCGCCGCGCGGTGGCCGCTGGTGCGCCGAGGCGTGGTACCGCGGATAGCTCACCGGGGACGCCTCGGGCGGCGGGCTCGGCCTCGGAGCGCGAGTCCGCGTGGGTGTCGGCGTGGGGGTGGGGGTGGGCGTCGGAGTGGGAGTCGGCCGCGGCGCCACGGCGACGGGCGGTGGCGGCGCCGGCCGGGGTGGCGGCGGGTCGGGTCTCGGCGTCGGTCTCGGCCGCTCGGTGGGCGTCGGGCTGGGAGTGGGCGTCGGGGTGGGAGCCGGTGGAGGTGGCGGTGGAGGTGGCGGTGGTGGCGGTGTGAGGGTGGGGGTCGGTGTCGGGCAGGGCGGGGGAGTCGACGGGACGGGGCAGCGGAGACCGTCGCCGGCGGCCGCCACCACCTCGATGCCGTCCGGGCCGGTCGAGACGTACGCGCAGGCGTCGGCGACCGCCGTCTCGGGCGGCACGCCCATGAGGATCCAGACCAACGCCACCAGGGCCAACACCCTTATGGCGACGGCGGATCGAGTCCGTTCGGGTCCATACACGACGGAGATCATGAGCCACGGCGCGCCCGTACAGGCCCGAGCCTCGGTGAATTGCTCCGAACGAAGGACATACCCCTATGCGTGGTTTGACCGACCGGGAGTGAGACGTCATGGCATGGGTACATCTGCGCGATCGATCCGGACGGGCGTCACAGGGTCCGGAAAGAAAGTTGCGATGCGCTTGAACACTTTGGCCGCCTCCGCACGTACCTATGGCCATAAGCGGCGCACTAGGACGCTGCAACACCCAGGCTAATTAACGGGAGTTGACATGAAGACCTCCTGGCGGAGCGCCTCACTCGTAGCGGCAGCTGCGGCCGTGCTGGCGCTCACGACGGCGTGCGGTCAGGAATCTGGCACCCAGTCGACAGGCAGTCAGAACGTGGGCGCAGCCGCGCCTGCCGCCGGTTACACCTCCAGCCCCGGTGCCGCTGCTGGATCCGGAAATGGTTACGGCGCGGATTCCAAGGAGGAGCAGAACTCGTCTTCCACGGAATCCGCAGGTCAGTTGACGGTTGCCGAGAACGTGAAGATCGGCAAGGTGATCACCGACGCCGCCGGTTTCACTCTCTACCGTTTCGACAAGGACACGGCGGAACCGCCGAAGTCCTCCTGTGACGGCGACTGCGCCAAGGCCTGGCCGCCGGTTCCCGCCGAGGGCGCCTCGGCCGCCACCGGCATCGACAAGGCTCTGCTCGGCGAGGTCACCCGGTCCGACGGCACCAAGCAGCTGACGGTGGCCGGCTGGCCGATGTACCGGTTCGCGAAGGACACCAAGGCCGGTGACACCAAGGGCCAGGGCGTGGGCGGCACGTGGTACGCCGCGGCGCCCGACGGCAAGAAGGCCTCGGCCACCGATCTGCCCGGACTCTCCGTCCGCAACGATCCCAAGCTCGGCGACATCGTCGTCGACAAGAACGGCAAGACGGTCTACCGCTTCCTGAAGGACCAGGCCTGGCCCACCCCCAAGTCGGCCTGCGTCGGCGCCTGCCTGGAGAAGTGGCCCGTCGTCGCGCCGGTCGCGGCGGACGACACCAAGGGCGTCCAGAAGAAGGGCCTGATGAACTTCGCCCGTCCGGACGGCGCCAAGCAGCAGACCATCAACTGCTGGCCCATCTACACCTTCTCCGGTGACAAGGCCGCCGGGGACACCAACGGACAGGGCGTGGGCGGCACTTGGTACGCCGTCGCGCCCGACGGAAAGCCGGTCGGCGCGCCGAAGTAGAGATCATCTCCCCAGGGTTGATCGCCTCACCCGAACGGCAACAGTCGCGGAAGGGAGGGGGACACCGAAGCAAGAGTGCCGGACGAACGGTACAGCGCGTACGACCCGGCCCGCCCCCTCCGCACCGCAACGGAGGGGGCGGGCCACTTCGGCGTTCCCGCGTTTCGCGGGGACGCACGGGACGTGTTCGAGAGGCGTCGGCGGAACGTCAACTCGGCACGTGACGGCGGCAATGAGCCTGAGCGGACGGTCAATTTCCGTTTTTGCTCGCTCCTTTGGCGGGCGATCAGTAGCCTCAGCTCGAACACTGGATCGTCTCAGCCGTCGCCTACGCCTTGGAGAGCTAGATGCAGCGTCCCGCCTGGGCCCCACGGAGCATCGACATCTCGGTGCCGAGCGTGTCCCGCATCTACGACTACTACCTGGGCGGTTCGCACAACTTCGAGGTCGACCGGGAGGCGGCCCGCAAGGCGATGGAGTTCATGCCGGGACTCCCGAAGATCATGCAGGCCAACCGGGCGTTCATGCGCCGCGCCGTGCGCTACGCGGTCGACGAGGGCATCACCCAGTTCCTCGACATCGGCTCCGGCATCCCCACCTTCGGAAACGTGCACGAGGTGGCGCAGGCGGCCGACCCCGGCGCCCGGGTCGTGTACGTCGACCACGACCCGGTGGCCGTGGCGCACAGCCAGGCCGTACTCGCGGGCACCGAGGGCGCGGACGTCGTCGCGGGCGATCTCCTCAAGCCCCGGGAGATCCTCGCGAGCCCCGAGGTGGAGGGGCTGATCGACCTGAACCGTCCGGTCGCGCTCCTCCTCGTTGCCATACTGCACTTCGTGGAGGACGCGGACGACCCGTACCGGGCAGTGGCCGAGCTGCGCGACGCACTCGCGCCGGGCAGCCTGCTCGTCGTCACGCATGCCTCGTACGAGGGAGTTCCGCTCCCTCAGGAGCGGGCCGAAGGCGCGGTCGACGTGTACAGGAACATCCGCAACCCACTGATCATGCGCTCGCGCGAACAGGTCGCGCGGTTCTTCGAGGGGTACGACATGGTGGAACCCGGACTGGTGCCGATGCCGAACTGGCGGCCCGACACGGCACCCGAGGACGAGGATCCGTATGCCTTCTCCGGATTCGCCGGCGTGGGGCACGCGGCGTGACCCCGGAGCCGGACGGACCGGAGGACAGACTGCGCAGGTTCGCGACGATCTGGAGCCGGGCGGTCTTCCCGGTGACCTCGACGCCGCTGACCCGTCCGGAGCTGGAGAACCGACTCCTGCCGCTCGCCCGGCGGTTGAGCGAGGCGCTGCGGGCCAGGGCGTTCGACGCGGCCGAGGCCAAGGCGGTCGGCGCCGCGCTGATCGACGCGCACTGCACCGACCCCGACGCGCTCAGCGCCACGCTCGACTGCGTCGACGCCTACCTGGTGCTCTACTGCGGCACCCCGGACGCGTCCCCCGGGGACCAGGAGGCCCTGCGCACCCGTGCCTCGCGGTTGCAGCACGCCATGGCGGCCGGCTTCGCGCAGGCGCTGCGGGAGCGGACGCTGGCCGAGCAGGAGGCCATCTCCGTCGCCGCGTTGCAGGCCCAAGGGGTGGTGGGGCAGGCGCTCCACGCGAGCGAGGCCCGCTTCCGCGCGGTCTTCGAGGGCGCGGCCATAGGCATTGGCATCGCCGACCTCGAAGGGAACATCCTCCAGATCAACGGCGCGCTGCTGCGTATGTTCGGCGGTTCCGAGCAGGCGGTGCGCGGCCGCAACGTCACCGACTGGACGCACCCCGACGACGCTCCACAGGTCTGGCGGCTGTACGAGGAGCTGGTCCGCGGCGAGCGCGAGCACTACCACGTCGAAAAGGCCTTCTACCGGCCCGACGGCACCGTCCTGTGGACCAACCTGACGGTGTCCCTGCTGCGTGACGCGGACGGCCGGCCCGAGTACCAGCTCGCGCTGATGGAGGACACCACCGAGCGCCGGCTGCTGAACCTCCGGCTGCGCTACGAGGCCACCCACGACGCGCTCACCGGACTGCCCAACCGCACCCTCTTCTTCGAGCGGCTGGAGAAGGCGCTGTCGGCGGGCGGGGGGCAGCGGTTCGGGCTGTGCTACCTCGACCTCGACGGCTTCAAGACCATCAACGACAGCCTCGGGCACGCGGCCGGGGACCGGCTGCTCGTCGAGGTCGCCGACCGGTTGCAGTCGTGCGCGACCGCGCCCGGCGAGATGGTCGCCCGGCTCGGCGGCGACGAGTTCGTCGCGCTGACCACCGGACCCGACACCGAGCGCGAGGTCGACGAACTCGCCGGGCGCATCATGAACGCGCTCGTCACCCCCATCAGCATCGACGGCCGGGAGCTGGCCGTGCGGGGCAGCATCGGCATCGTCGAGGGCCCGGCCGGGGAACGCGGTCCGGCGGAGGTGCTGCGCAGCGCCGACATCACCATGTACCGGGCCAAGTCGGCGGGTGGCAACCGCTTCGAGCTGGCCGACCCCGAGGCCGACGCCCGCGCCATCACCCGGCACGGTCTCACCACGGCACTGCCCGCGGCCCTGGACCGGAACGAGTTCTTCATCGAGTACCAGCCGCTGGTGCACCTCGGCGACGGCAGCGTCCGCGGTGCCGAGGCGCTGGTGCGCTGGCTGCATCCGCAGCACGGTGTGCTCGGCCCCGACCGCTTCATCCCGCTCGCCGAGCACACCGGGCTGATCGTGCCGCTGGGCCGCTGGGTCCTGGAGCAGTCGGTGCGGCAGGCCCGGGAGTGGCAGGAGCGGCACTGCGCAGAGGCGGCGGCCCCGCTGCGCATCAACGTCAATCTGTCACCGTGCCAGCTCACCCACCCCGGGCTGGTGTCCGACACGGTCGACATCCTGGAGCGGTCGGGTCTGGAACCTGGCGCGCTGTGCCTGGAGGTCACGGAGTCGGCGCTCATCGGGGCCGACGACGATCTGCTCAAACCCCTGCGCCGACTGGCCGAGATGGGCGTGGACATCGCCCTGGACGACTTCGGCACGGGCTACTCGAACCTCGCCAACCTGCGCCGGCTGCCGGTGAGCATTCTGAAGCTGGACCGTTCCTTCACCCAGGGCATGCAGCAGTACCCGGCGGACCCCGTCGACCTCAAGATCGTGGAGGGCATCGTCACCCTCGCGCACAGTCTCGACCTCGCGGTCACGGTCGAGGGCGTCGAAACCGGCGCGCAGGCCGAGCAGCTGCGGATACTGGGCTGCGACACGGCCCAGGGCTGGTACTACGCCCGGCCGGGACCGCCGGAGCGGTTGCACGAGCTGGCCCTGGTGGACGCCACCGGCTGACCTGCGGACGGGCCGGGGCATGACCCTCTGATGTGCTTTCCCCGGGGGCCGGGCTCCGGCACCGTGACCGTAGCCGAGGCCGGACCTCCCGGCCGCCGCGGCCCTCGCCACGACCGACGAGGCCCGCGGCGGCCGGACCCGCGTTCGACCGTGCCGTACATGTGGCTGTCGCCGTCGGCCACTCCTTTGGCGGACTGATCGCCCGGAAACTGCCGGGTGCCCCGCGAAGCGGCGCCGTCCGGTCTACCGGACGGCGGACCCGGTACCGGTACGGCCTCGTCGACGTGCGGGAGCCGGCCGAGGCCGACGCCCCGCACGAGCACCTCACCGTTCCCTCGCCGGGATCGCGGGCCGGGCCGGCCACACCGTCCCGGACGTCGTGACACGCTCGGTGTACAAGCTCTACGCAGACTCGCCGGCGGGCACCGAGCTCAAACACTTCCCGCGCCGCGGACCCGTCCCCGACGCCCGAAGCGTGCCGCCGCCAACGAATCCGCCGTGCGAAGGAGTCGAGAACCATGAGCAAGGAACTCGAGGGCCGGACCGCCGTGGTGACCGGCGCCAGCAAGGGCATCGGACTGGCCGTCGTGCAGGCGCTGGCCGGGGCGGGGGCGCAGGTCGTCGCCGGGTCCCGTACCACGTCCGAGGGCCTGGACGGGCTGGTCGAGGAGGGCTCCGTCACCTGGGTGCCCGTCGACCTCGCCGAGCCCGAGGGGGCCGGACGACTGGTCGGGGCGGCGGGCGGGCGCATCGACATCCTGGTCAACAACGTCGGCTCGGCACCGGCCCGCACCGGCGGGTTCCTGTCGGTGACCGACGAGGACTGGCACCGCACGGTCGACCTGAACCTGCTCACCGCCGTACGGGTCACCCGGGCCGCCCTGCCCCTGATGCTGGAGGCCGGCCAGGGCTCCGTGGTGACGATCAGCTCGGTCAACGCCACCCTGCCCGACCCGCTGGTGATCGACTACAGCGCGAGCAAGGCCGCCCTGGTGGCCTTCTCCAAGGCGCTGTCGAAGGAGGTCGGCCCGAAGGGCATCCGGGTCAACACGGTGAGCCCCGGTCCGGTGGAGACGGAACTGTGGCTCGGCGGCGACGGGGTGGCCGCCACGGTGTCGGCCGCCGCCGGGATCACCCCCGACGACGTGGTGGCACGGGCGGCGGGCGCGACGGTCACCGGCCGCTTCTCGCAGTCGGCCGAGGTCGCCGACCTGGTCCTGTTCCTCGCCGGGGACCGCGCCCGGAACATCACCGGCAGCGACCTGGTCATCGACGGCGGCTACATCCCGACGTGGTGACCGACGGCTGCCCTGCGCGTCCTATGTGCCCCACGTGCCCACCGCGCCCCGCCGTGGACCGGGACTGACTGAGGCCGACCAGTCGCGGCAGTCCGGCGCTCACCGTTCCAGCAGCATCCGCTGGAGCTCGCGGGCCGCCCGCGGCGGGGCCACGTCGCTGCGGTGGGCCAGGGCGATCGTACGGTGCAGACCGGGGCGGGCCAGCGGGGTCACCCGCAAACCCCGACCCGACCGCGTCGCCACCATGCGCGGCACGACCGCCACCCCCAGCCCCGCCCGTACGAAGCCCAGAACGGCGTCCATCTCGCCGCCCTCCACCGCGAAGTCCGGCTCGAAGCCCTCGGCACGGCACGCGGCGACGGTCAGTTCGCGCAGGTCGTAGCCGTGGCGGAACATCACCAGGCGCTCGCCCTCCAGATCGGGGATCCGCACCGTACGCCGGCCCCGGCCCGGTGCCGGGGCGTCCGGTGACGACACCACCACCAGATCCTCGCGCAGCAGCTCCACCGTCGTCAGCGCGGGCGACGGCGTAGGCAGGGGAAGCACGACCAGCGCGAGATCGAGCGCGCCGCGGGCGAGTTCCCGTACGAGATCGTGCGAGCCGCCCTCCTCGATCAGCAGCCGGATGCCGGGATAGCGGTCGTGGAAGGCGCGCAGCACGTCCGGGAGCAGGCCCGTGCACAGGCTCGGGGTCGCGCCGAGGCGGACGCGCCCGCTGCGCAGCTGGGCCAGTTCCTGCACCTCGTGCCGGGCGGTGTCCGCGTCGGCCAGGATGCGGCGGGCCAGCGGCAGCAGCGCCTCGCCCGCGTCGGTGAGCGTGATGTTCCCGCGCGCCCGCAGGAACAGATCCGCCCCCAGCTCCTTCTCGAGGGCCTTGATCTGCTGGGAGAGCGAGGGCTGTGCGACATGCACGAGGTCGGCGGCCCGGGTGAAGTGCCGGGTCTCGGCCACCGCCACGAAGTACTGGAGCTGTTGGAACTGCACCCACCCCACGATAGGGCATTCCTATGGAATCCAGCCGGACCATGTCTTGGACTGATCGGCATCCCGGCCCTAGCGTTCTGAGACATGGCTCTGGCAACACGGACGGACCGACGGTCGTCCATGGCACGCACCGTCTGGGACAGCTCCGTCGGCAAGAAAACGGTCATGGCGGTGAGCGGGCTCGTCATGCTGCTCTACCTGGTCGTCCACATGATCGGCAATCTGAAGATCTTCTTCGGATCCGGTGAGTTCAACCACTACGCCCACTGGCTGCGCACCCTCGGCGAGCCTTTCCTCCACTACGAGTGGGCGCTGTGGATCATCCGCGTGGCCCTCGTCGCCGCCGTCGTCGCCCACGCCACCGCCGCCTACCAGCTGAGCCGGCGCGACATCAGGGCGCGCCCCAGCAAGTACGTGCACCGGAAGGCGCGGGCCAGCTACGCCACGCGCACCATGCGCTGGGGCGGCGTCATCCTCGGCCTCTTCATCGTCTGGCACATCCTCGACCTGACGACGGGCTCCGTGCACCCGGGCGGATTCCAGTCCGGCCACCCGTACCAGAACGTGGTCGACACCTTCTCCACCTGGTACGGCAACATCATCTACATCGTCGCGATGCTCGCGCTCGGCCTGCACATCCGGCACGGCTTCTGGAGCGCCGCCCAGACGCTCGGCGCCGGCAGCCGCACCCGCGACCGCGCCCTCAAGACCGTCGCCAATGTTCTCGCGCTGCTGCTCACGGCGGGCTTCGTCGCCGTACCCGTGGGCGTCATGACCGGAGTGGTGAGCTGACCCATGCATTCCTACGCGGACTACGCGACCGGTGAGCCGGTCGTCGACAGCAAGGCCCCGCAGGGCCCGATCAACGAGCGGTGGGACACCCGCCGTTTCGAGGCCAAACTGGTCAACCCCGCCAACCGCCGCAAGCACACGGTGATCGTCGTCGGCACCGGCCTCGCGGGCGGCTCCGCCGGCGCCACGCTCGCCGAACAGGGCTACCACGTCGTCCAGTTCTGCTACCAGGACTCCCCGCGCCGCGCCCACTCGATCGCCGCGCAGGGCGGCATCAACGCGGCGAAGAACTACCGCAACGACGGCGACTCCGTCCACCGGCTGTTCTACGACACCGTCAAGGGCGGCGACTTCAGGGCGCGGGAGTCGAACGTCCACCGGCTCGCGCAGATCTCGGTCGAGATCATCGACCAGTGCGTGGCGCAGGGCGTGCCGTTCGCCCGGGAGTACGGCGGTCTGCTCGACACCCGCTCCTTCGGCGGCGTACAGGTCTCGCGCACCTTCTACGCCCGTGGTCAGACGGGTCAGCAACTGCTGCTCGGCGCGTACCAGGCGCTGTCGCGGCAGATCGCCGCGGGCAACATCGAGATGCATCCGCGCACCGAGATGCTCGACCTGATCGTCGTCGACGGACGGGCGCGCGGGATCGTGGCCAGGGATCTCATCACCGGCCGCATCGACACGTACTTCGCGGACGCGGTGGTGCTGGCCAGCGGTGGCTACGGCAATGTCTTCTACCTCTCGACGAACGCCATGAACTCCAACGCCACCGCCGTCTGGCGGGCGCACCGGCGCGGCGCCTACTTCGCCAACCCCTGCTTCACCCAGATCCACCCCACCTGTATCCCGCGCACCGGCGACCACCAGTCCAAGCTCACGCTGATGAGCGAGTCGCTGCGCAACGACGGCCGCATCTGGGTGCCGAAGGCGAAGGGCGACCAGCGGCCCGCGAACGAGATCCCCGAGGACGAGCGCGACTACTACCTGGAGCGCATCTACCCCTCCTTCGGCAACCTCGTACCGCGCGACATCGCCTCCCGCGCCGCGAAGAACGTCTGCGACGAGGGCAGGGGAGTGGGCCCCGGCGGGCAGGGCGTCTACCTGGACTTCGCCGACGCCATCAGGCGCATGGGCCGGGCGAAGGTCGAGGAGAAGTACGGCAACCTCTTCGACATGTACGCGCGGATCACCGCCGAGGACCCGTACACGGTCCCCATGCGGATCTACCCCGCCGTGCACTACACGATGGGCGGCCTCTGGGTCGACTACGACCTGCAGACCACGATCCCGGGCCTGTTCGCGATCGGCGAGGCCAACTTCTCGGACCACGGGGCGAACCGGCTGGGTGCCTCGGCCCTGATGCAGGGCCTCGCCGACGGCTACTTCGTGCTCCCCTCCACGATCAACGACTACCTCGCGCGCAACCCGCACCCCGAGGAGGTGACGGCCGAACACCCCGTCGTCCAGGAGATGCTGGCCGACACCGAGGACCGGCTGCGGTTGCTGCTCGCCGTCGACGGCGACCGCACCCCCGACTCCTTCCACCGCGAACTCGGCGAACTCATGTGGGAGTTCTGCGGCATGGCCCGCACCGAGAGCGGACTGCGCAAGGCGCTCGAACGCATCCCGCAGATCCGCGAGGAGTTCTGGCGGCGCATCAAGGTCCCCGGCGTCGGCGAGGAGTTCAACCAGTCCCTGGAGAAGGCCAACCGCATCGTCGACTACCTCGAACTCGCCGAGCTGATGTGCCTCGACGCACTGCACCGGTCCGAGTCCTGCGGTGGTCACTTCCGCGAGGAGTCCCAGACCCCGGACGGCGAGGCGGCCCGCAGGGACGAGGCGTTCTCGTACGCGGCCGCCTGGGAGTTCACCGACACCGGCGACGCGCCCGTCCTGCACAAGGAAGACCTCGTCTTCGAGTACGTCCACCCCACTCAGCGGAGCTACGCATGAAGCTCACCCTGCGCGTCTGGCGCCAGCAGAACGCCGACGCCGACGGAGCGATGTCCACCTACGAGGTGGACGACATCTCGGCCGACATGTCCTTCCTGGAGATGCTCGACACCCTCAACGAGGAGCTCATCCTCAAGGGCGAGGACCCCGTCGCCTTCGACCACGACTGCCGCGAGGGCATCTGCGGCGCGTGCTCGCTCGTCATCAACGGCGACGCCCACGGACCCGAGCGCACCACCACCTGCCAGCTCCACATGCGGTCCTTCGAGGACGGCGACACCATCGACATCGAACCGTGGCGCGCCTCGGCCTTCCCGGTCGTCAAGGACCTCGTCGTCGACCGGTCGGCCTTCGACCGGATCATCCAGGCCGGCGGCTACATCACCGCCCCGACCGGCGCCGCGCCCGAGGCCCACGCCACGGCCGTGCCCAAGCCGGACGCCGACTTCGCCTTCGAGCACGCCGAGTGCATCGGCTGCGGCGCCTGTGTGGCCGCCTGCCCGAACGGCGCGGCGATGCTGTTCACCTCGGCCAAGATCAACCACCTCAACGTGCTGCCGCAGGGCGCGCCCGAGCGCGAGACCCGCGTCCTCGACATGGTGACCCAGATGGACGAGGAGGGCTTCGGTGGCTGCACCCTCGCCGGAGAGTGCGCCACCGCCTGCCCGAAGGGCATCCCGCTGGTCTCCATCACCGGCATGAACAAGGAGTGGCTGCGGGCGACTCGTAAGGCGGCCAAGCGGTAGCACTTTGCTGGTAGGGCGGTGTCGGCCGCGGGTGCCCGGATGGTTGTCGGCCGCCGGTGGTACGGCGGTCGTCGGCCGCGGGCCCGCTGTGGCCGGCCGCGCGGTTCCCCGCGCCCCTGGTCGGGGCGCTCGTTCACCGAACGTTCGCCGGAAAGTGCGGACGGGCGGGGCCGGGAGTGGTGCTCATCCCCGGTCCCGCCAGGCACCCCTGGCATTCAACAACCTCACACCCCGCCTCTCTTCGCGGGTCACGCGCCGGTCAGCCGGCATCGGAAGAACAGGAGCGGGCAGGCCGTACCCCACCGGTCTGCTTGCCCCGGGCTCTCACCTGCGTTCGAGCAGGGGGCGCCCCCGTTCTCGCCGAACCGGCCCGTGACCAGGAGTGAGCCATGACCGGCGTTTCCACCCTCGACAGCCCGCCGCAGCCGACGGCCCCCGCCCGCTACACCGTCACCCTCGCCCGCGACGAAGCCGACGTCCGGGCCGCGCAGCGGCTGCGCCACGACGTCTTCGCCACGGAGATGGGCGCCCTGCTGTCCACCCCGCAGCCGGGGCTCGACATCGACGCCTTCGACGCGTACTGCGACCACCTGCTCGTCCGCGACACGGCGACCGGTCAGGTCGTCGGCACCTACCGGCTGCTGCCGCCCGAGCGGGCGGCGGTCGCCGGCCGGCTCTACTCCGAGAGCGAGTTCGACCTCGGCCCGCTCGCCGTAGTCCGCTCCGGACTCGTCGAGGTGGGCCGCTCCTGCGTCCACCCCGACCACCGGGACGGCGCGGTGATCGGGCTCATCTGGGCCGGCATAGCCCGCTACATGGTCGACGGCGGCCACGAGTGGCTCGCCGGCTGCTGCTCCGTTCCGCTCGCCGACGGCGGTGCGCTCGCCGCGGCCACCTGGGACCGGGTCGAGGCCAAGCACCTGGCGCCCGAGGAGTACCGGGTACGGCCGCGGCTGCCCTGGAACCCGGAGGGCGTGGCCCGGCCGGCGCGCACCGAACTGCCGCCCCTGCTGCGCGGCTATCTCCGCCTGGGCGCCTGGGTGTGCGGCCGCCCCGCGCACGACCCGGACTTCGGCGTCGCGGACCTCTACGTCCTGCTGCCGATGCGCCGAGTCGACCCGCGCTATCTGCGGCACTTCCTCTCGCTCGTACCGGCGTGATGAGCGCGCCCCGCATCGGAGCGCCGCGACCCCCGCTCCCCGGCGTGCCGCTCCCTCGTCCCCGTCCCACGGTCCGACCGTGCCCGCGCCCTGCCGGGGCGACGCCGCCCGGCCCGAGCGCGCCGGTCCGACCGACGACCGCGGCTGTGCCGGCACCCGGGTCCGTGCCGACGGCCGCGGCTGCGCCGGGGGTTGCGCCGGTGTCGGGGGTCGTGCCGGTTCCTGGTCCCGTGTCGGTCTCCGGGGCCGTGCCCGTCCCCGCGTCCGCGTCTGCCGCTCGGCGGCCCCTTCCCGCGGGGTCCGCCGGGGGGCGTTCCGCCGCGCGGGTCAGCGCATGGCTGCCCACCGCGCCGTGCACTGCGCGTGGATGCGTGGAGAGCACGGCGGCCTGGACCGCCGTGCCGCGCGCGGTACTGCGGCTCACCGCGCTCCTGCTCCTGGTCCTGGCCGGTGTCCTGCTGACCCCGGCCGTCGGGCGGATGCGCGCGGCGGAGCGCGACCCGCTGATCCGACGATGGTGCCGGGCCGTGGCGCGTGCCGCCGGTGTGCGGGTGCGCATCACCGGGGCCGCCGCCCCCACCGGCGGCCTGCTGGTCGTGGCCAACCACATCTCGTGGCTGGACATCCCGCTGCTCGCCGCCGTCCGTCCGGCACGGATGCTCGCCAAGGCCGAGGTCCGCGCGTGGCCGGTGGCGGGCGCGGTGGCGGCACGAGGGGGCACCCTCTTCATCGAGCGCGACCGGTTGCGGGCCCTGCCCGACACGGTGGGGCGGATCGCCGCCGCCCTGCGCGGCGGGGCGGCCGTCGTCGCCTTCCCGGAGGGCAGTACCTGGTGCGGCCGGGCCCAGGGCCGGTTCCGGCGGGCCGTCTTCCAGGCCGCACTCGACGCCGGCGTGCCCGTCCAGCCCGTGCGTATCCACTACCGGTCCGCCGGGGGAGCGGCGAGCACCACGCCCGCGTTCGTGGGCGACGACCCGCTGCTCGCGTCACTGTGGCGGGTGGCGTCGGCGCGAGGGCTGGTGGCCGAGGTCGAGGTGCTGCCGATGCCGGCGGCCGGTGACCGCGCCGACCGCCGGGCCCTTGCCGACGCGGCGCAGGAAGCCCTGCGCAGGGCGAGCACAGGGCCGCAGTCGACGTCGCATCCCTGAGGCCCCTCCTTCGCCGCCCGCCGACGGTACGCGGACGTGCGCATCCAGCGGATCTACGGCGGCACCTCGGAGATCATGAAGGAAATCATCAACAGGTCCATGGACCAGTGCACGGGATGGAAGCCACTGCCGTCATCACGGCCGGTCCGCTGTGCTGCTGTTGCACACGGCCGCGCCCTGGGCTCCCCGCGGGTTGCACACGAAGACCTCGGTGGGCAGCTTGTCCATATCGGTGATGTCGTCGACGCGCAGGAGCGAAAGCGGCTTGTTCTTCGGCTCGCCCGAGCCCATGTCGTAGGAGAGGTGGCCGGTGACGCCAGGCCAGCCACCCTTCGCGTTCCCCCGGAGGATCTCGGTGTGGACGGCCGCCGGGTCGATCATCCGCCCGTCCCATGGCTGGGGCCACACACGGATGCGTCCGGCCAGCTGCTCGACGGCCTGGCTGAAGAGCATGGTGGCGTCGTACGCGAGACCGACCTGTTCGCCGATCCACTGCTGAGGGCCGGGCCCACCGACACACCTGGGCGGGCTGAGCAGGTCCGGTGACTGCACCGCGGCCAGGAACTGACCGACGTCCGGGTCGGGGCGGCGCAGCGAGGAGCACGTCGCCAGGCCCGACTTGGACACGTACAGCATGGTCAGGTTGTCCGGCGCCGTCTTGCGGAGCGTCTTGTTGGCCATGTAGCGGTTGACGGAGTCGTCGGCCACGAGGTGCCGGGGCCAGTCGTTGTTCTGGCAGGCTTGCCGCAGACCCGCCAGGAAGTCGCCGTATTCCGACCACCGGCCGGCGAAGAAGAGCATGCCGCGGTAATCGCACTCGCGTTGCATCGACCGTCCGGGATGCCACTTGGTGGAAGTGAGATCGCTGGTGCCCTTGAACTCCTTCTTCAAGTCGTCCAGAAGCGTGGCGACGTAGAGGTCGTCCTTGCGGCTGGACTTCTCGCCGAAGGTGACGTAAATGTGCAGGCCCTTCCAGCCCTTTCGGCGTGCGTAGGCGGAGAGCAGATGGACCTGGTCCCGGTTGGGCGGGGAGATCTGGAAGTACAGGTTCGAGTTGCTGTCGATGTGGTCGGCGGAGAGCGCCGGTGCGATCGCGGGGAGACCCACCCGATTGAGGTGGCGCAGGGCGACGGCGCTGGCGGTCCGGCTCTCGACGGGTCCGACGACACCGATCACCGGGGCGTCGGACGGTTGGCGTGCCAGCCGGGCGATCATGTCGACGGCGAGGTCGGCGTGTTTCATCTGGAAGCCGGCGTTGGCGATGACGATGCGCAGCAACGGGACGGAGGAGGTGTTCACCGTGGCCCGCACCCCGATGTACTGGGCGGCGGCCATGCCTTCCAGGCCTTCGCGTTCAGCGGCGTACGCCTCCTCACCGGCCTGGGTGGCACGACCGGTCAGCGTGCCCAGGTACACGACGGTGACGTACGGGCGGCGCCGGCCGCTCTCTTCCCAGGCTCTCCTGGCATCCCGGTTCTGGGCGAAGATGCGCTCCTGGATGTAGTGCAGATTCTCCTGGCCGGGCTGGTTGTTGAAGGTGAGGGCGGCGCCGTCGCTGAAGCCGATGCACTCTCCGCCGACGTCGCGCACGACGACGTCGGCGGCGAACGGCCGGTGCAGGCAGCCGGGAATCCCCAGATACCGCCCGGACCAGACCGCGGCGGGCACGAAGAGCAACAGGCAGGCGGCGACGATCACGACGGGGCGGCTGAACCACGGCGGAGCCGGGGCCGCCACCACGGCGGAGGCGGGCACCCGCTCCGCGTCCACCTCGCCATCGGCCCACAGCCGGCGCCGCCCGCGGACCCGGGCCGTCGGCGCGGAGGTCCGGCGCGCCAGACGGCTTCGGTACGAGACGGGAGCCCACTGGTTCCGGTCGATCGCGTGCAGATCCGTCATGCGCAGCGCGTGGGCGGGAGCGGACGGTACCGGGCCGCCGTCCTGCCGGCCTGCGACGTGTACCAGGAGGACGGGCACGAGCCGCCCGGTCTCGTCCCGCACCTGTTCCACGAGCCGGAGCAGTGTCCGGCTCGTGGTGGGTGATTCCCCGCTGCGGATCTGCACCACGGGGTACGCCGTGTGCCGCCAGCCGCCGGGCCGCCAGGGACGGCGCCGCAACGAGCGACGCAGGTCCTCCAGAAAGGCGTGCACCAGCAGCTTCGCCACCTGTTCGGAGGGCTCGTCGGCCCGGTAACCGGCGGTCAGCCGTTCGGCGAGGCCGAGGAAGTTCCCGGACAGTTGAGGTCTCAGGTAGGGCTGCCGCATGAACCACCGGTAGGTGCGCCCCAGTCCGGGAACACGGCCTCCGGCCACCACCCGGAAGAAGGCCGGGGGCACGGCCACCGTCAGTACGTTCCACAGGAATTGAAGGACGGGATCGAGCGCGCCGCCGAGGCCCGTGAGGTCGGCCGCGGGGCGGTCCGCTCCGCGTCGGGTCGCGCGCAGGTCGGCGGCGAGCACGGCGGGATACTCGTCCGTCCGGGCACCCGCGGGCAGCCGGGTGTTCATGGCCCACTGCACCAGGGAGAAGTGCCGGAAACGCAGCCGCGGTTGGCCGCTTCGCTGCCGTGCGAGGCCGTGGCAGACCTCGTCCAGCAGGACCCGCAGCGCCTCGACGTCCTGGTGATCGAGGGCGTGACCGGCGGGATCGGCCTCCTCGGCCAGCGCGGTTCCCCCGCGGTCCGCCCGTCGGCCGGACACTTCCGTGTCGGAGGCTGGGTCGTCCGTCCCGTCCGTCCCGTCCGTCCCGCCCGTCCCGTCCGTCCCGCCCGTCCTGGCCGTGCCGTTCGTGGGCTCCGGACCGTGACCGACCCGGGTTTCCGTCTCGGGCGACGGCACCGCGCAGTACGGGGTCGGCCGAGCGGCGGTGACCAGACGGCTGTTGAGCACGTCGTACACGGCTCGCGCGTGCGGGCCGTCGATCTCCAACGCGGGCAGCCACCGCTCGCCACGCCGCGGCCTGGGCACCAGTGCCCGCACGAGATGCAGGAACTCGGTCGTTCCTGGCGGCGCGTTCAGCAGGCCGTTGTCGTCCGCCCGCACCGGGTCGTGCTCGTTCACCAACGGATGTTCCCCCGAAACGTACGGTGTGCCTTCTTCCCCTTGTGCCTGTATAGCAGCGAAGAGTCACCGGATGTGTGCGTTCCGCGACGATGCGCAGGTGTGCGCACGTCGATGCACGCCCGGTCGGGTCCTGACCGGTGGGCGTGCGGGTAGATCCCAGCCGTGTTCCACTGGAAACCGCCGGTTCCACTGGAAACCGCTGGCCTGCGGAGACCCCGGTCCGCGGAAAGCCGCTTGCCTCGCAGTCGACGGATCCAAGGAGAAAAGCGCCTACCTGGATTTCTTCGCGGTATCGCTCGGGCAGCCGTCGTCGCCGGAACAGCAACTGCCGTGTCGAACCGTGGTGTCCCGGTGGCAAGCCGGCCGGTGGGCGGCACAGGATGAGCAACAGGCCCCGGTGCAGCCCGATCAGCCGCCCGCAGCGCCGGCTGCGGGCATGGACAACTGGATCGCCCCGCTCAAGGAGTCAGGCCCGCCGCGGGACCAGGGTGTCCTCGGCGACGCCGAGTTCGCGAGGGCCGAAGCCATGGGCCTCCTGAGCCCCTGAGGCCCGAGCGAGGACCTGGTCACACCGGCGGTCTTCGGCCAGGCACGCCCATCGAGCGGGCTCCTCGATCGGAGGGCACGCGTGGTTCTCGACCTCGTCGTCATTGGCGTGGCCATCACGTTGGGGCCGCTGCACAACACCGCCTTCATCCTGCTTTTGTCCGCGCCCAAGGGAGTCCGCAAGGGGCTCGCGTTCATTCTGGCGTGGCTGGCCTGTCTGGTCCTGCTGATCGCCGTCGTCGTCCTGCTCACAGGCGGCAGACCGCCGCCCCACAAAAGCGCGCCTTCCACCGCCGTTCTGGTCCTCAAGCTGATCCTGGGCCTGGGGATGGTGTTCTACGGGGAACGCAAGCGGCGCCGGGGGAGCCGGCCCCGCCAGTCCCCCAAGTGGATGGCGCGACTGGACCACGTCTCCGTGTGGGCGGCCGCCGGGTTCGGCGTCCTTCTCCAGCCCTGGGGCGCGGTCGCCGCAGGCGCGGCGACGGTGGTGGAGGCGAACATGTCGTCCGCCGCCACGTACTTCGCGTTGACGGGGTACTGCCTGCTCGCCACTTCGAGCCTGCTGGCGATGGAGCTGCACGCCACGTTCCGGCCGCTCACCGCCCAGGTCAGACTGAGGAAGCTGCGCGCATGGATCGACGGCCACCAGGACCAGGCGATCGTGTCCATCTCCCTGGCACTCGGCCTGTGGCTGATGGCCAAGAGCATCTACCAGCTCGTGGGGTGAGGCTCGAGCGGTCTCTCGGAATCAGCGCGACCGGCACCGGACGACCACGGGGTGCCGGCCGCTGCCGTCGGCGGGAGCGCGCCGGCTTGACCTGGCGGAACGCGCGCGGGCCCGACGCAGGGTGGGGCCAACCCGAAGGCCGATTCGGGGGACAGCCCCGGTGATCTCCGACCCGAAGGACGGTGAGATCTCCTCATCACTCTTTCCCGAGGAGATCTCTGATGCATTCAGCAAAGCCGCGTCCGCCCAGGACGACGGGACGACGAGGCATGCTCGCCGCCGTCACGGCGCTGCTCACCGCGCTCGTCGTCTCGGCGGCCGCCGTGGCGCGGGAGGACGCGCGGCAGCAACCGCGCGCCACCGGGGGGCCGGTGTGGACGGGGGCGTGGGGCACCGCCGTGCAGCGGCCCGTCGAGGGGAGCGAGGACAAGGGGCCCAACTGGTCGCGGCAGGGATTCGCCGACCAGTCCGTACGCCAAGTGGTCCGCGTCGCCACGGGCGGATCCACGGTGCGGATCCGGCTGTCCCACACGTACGGCACCACGCCCCTGCGGATCACCGCCGCGACCGTCGGCCGGTCCGCCGGAGACGCCCAGGTCTGGCCGGGCACGGCACGCGAGCTGAGGTTCGGCGGGAGTCAGGGCACCACCATCGCCCCCGGGCGGGACGCCGTGAGCGACGCCGAGGCCCTGAGCACCTCTCCGCTGGAGAAGCTGACAGTCACCCTGTACTTCGCCGGCCGCACCGGCCCGGCCACCTTCCACCGGTTCACCACCGCCACGTCGTACCGTGCCGCCGGACGCCACCTGTCCGACTCCGGCGGCGACGCCTTCCAGGACGCCACGAACGCCTGGTACTTCCTGAGCGGGGTGGAGGTGTCCGGCCCCGCCACCCCGCGGCGCGGCACCGTGGTCGTCTTCGGTGACTCGCTCGTGGACGGGACAGGGGCCACGCCCGGCGCCGACAACCGCTTCACGGACAAGCTCGCCGAACGCCTGGTCGCCGACCGTCGCCCGCTGGACGTCGTCAACGCCGGCATCGGCGGAAACCGGATCCTCAACGACTCGCCCTGCTACGGGGACAAGGCCGAAGACCGATTCCGGCGCGACGTACTCGACCGCCCCGGCCTGCGCACGGTGATCATCCACCTGGGCGCCAACGACATCGGTGCGCCCGAGATGGGGGACCCCTGCATGGGCTCCGCGCCCCGTGTGACCGCACGTCAGCTCATCGAGGGTCACAAGAAGCTGATCCGCGCCGCCCACGCCCGCGGCGTCAAGGCCGTCGGCGCGACCATCCTGCCCATGAAGGGCGCCCTCTTCCCCGTCTACAGCGAACGGGGCGAGAAGGTCCGGGCCGCCGTCAACCACTGGATCCGCACCAGCGGCGCGTACGACTCCGTCCTCGACGTCGACCGTGCCCTCGCGAGCCCGGCCGATCCGGCCCTGCCGCGCCCCGGCTACGTTGTCGAGGACGGCCTGCACCCCAACGAGGCCGGGTCCCACGCCATCGCCTCCGCCGTGGACCTGAACGCCCTCTGAAACTCCCACCGGACCGCAGCACCATGACGTCGGCCGGTTACGGGGCCGCCGCGCGGAAGAGGGCCAGGAGGGCCTGAGCCGGCGGGGTGTCCGCGTCGAAGAACTGCGTGCCCAGCGCAGGTGGCACGGCCGTTCCGTGCATAAGGACCTCGTGGCATTGGGCGACCGTCCTGCCGGGGTACGGGGCGCCCCGCTTGGCCGGGAGGGCGGAGATCCTCACGACCTCGATCAGCGCGGTGGCGGCAACGGCTTCGGCGGGGAGCTGCATGTGCGCAGTCTGCCCGCCGGGCCGGCAGCCGGCCAAGGCGCCAGGCGTCGCCCGGCGGACGGGAATGCGACGACAGGGGCCTAGGACTGGCGGTGCGCGAAAAGGACTGCTCCTGGAATGTGCCCGTCGAGGCCGAGCAGCCATTGAGCCTCGACAGTGAACCCGGCATCGCGCAGCCAGGCTGTCACTTGGACAGGCTGGCGGTGGTGGACATGGACCTTCATCGGGTGACCGCCGTAGCCCTCCGTCTTCAGTCGCGACTCGTCGCCGATGTGAAAGCCGAGCAGCAGCGGTCCGCCAGGACGCACCACCCGCCGGAAATGGCCGAAGACCGCAGGGATCGCATCGTCAGGGACGTGAATCAACGACCAGAAGGCGAGCAGGGCGGTGACCGACGCGTCGGCCAGGTTGAGATCCGTCATCGAGCCCACCTCGAACCGCAGGTCAGGATGGTCACGCCGAGCCACGTCGATCATCGCGGGTGAAAGGTCGATACCGAATGCGTCGACGCCCAACCCATGCAGGTGGGCGGTGACGTGCCCCGGTCCGCAGCCCACATCCGCCACTGGCCCGCCGCCGGCTGTGTGAATCATGCCGGCGAACAACTCCAGCGCCGCCCGAAGGTACGGCGTCCCTGCCAGGGCCCCGCGCAGTTGGTCGGCATAGCTGACCGCGACCGTGTCGTAGGAGCTCCGGGTGTCCGCCAACCATCCGTCCGCGTTCATGCCCCAACACGGTAGTTGATCAACTGCTCGATCAATCGGATGATCAAAAAATGCACGTCAGTTCTTCCTCATCCCCCGGCCTCGGCCGCGAGTTCGGTGGATCGTGCTGTCCCTCCAGGGCTGAGGAGCTCTTGCAGACGTCAGTCGGCGTATCCCGGAGAACCGATGAAACTACCCGTCACCATCCATCAAGCACGCCTCGGATCCGCGGAGTTCAAAGTGATCCGGCCGGCCCGCCCACTGGACCGCGCCGTGCTCATCGATCACGACCGGCACCTGGACGCCTACCTCGATCAGGACGCGGCGCGGCGAATCGGCGGGCTGTGGGAGCTTGCCGCCTCCTCACCGCACGCGCTGATCCACCTGCCGATACGAGGCAACCCGGCCCCTTCCCGCGACCTCCCCGCAGCCGGCACACGCCAGCTTGACCTCGTGCTGCTGCATCACTCGCGGCAATTCGCGCCTTCGCGCTGGAAGGAAGTACGCGGGCGACTGGGCCGAGGGCGCCCGCAGACCGTGACGCTGCCCGGGGCGGGCCGCGGTGACGGAGCCGTGGTCGACCCCGGGGCACGGCACCACCGGGAGAACCGGGACCTGTTCCATCAGCATCTCCACGCGGAGACTCTGTTCATGACGGGCAGCGCGAAGGTGTTCAGGGAGACCGCCCGGCACTTCCTCGATGTCGCCCGCAACGGTCCTGGCTACGTCCCCGTCCATCCGAGCTACCCGTACTTCTGCACAGAACTCCACTCCAACGACGGCATTCTCGGCGACGCCCGCGAGATCCACATCGAGTACTGCGACCAGTGGGACTCATGACCCGACACGACACCGCCGACTCTAGAGGGCGGTCAGTCCCGCGAGCCGGGCCAGCCCCCGGTAGGAGTCCAGCAGCGCGTCCCGGTCGTACGTGCTGGTGGTGACCAGCACCTCCTGCGCGCCGGTCTCCTTGATCACCGTCTCCAGTTCGTGGGCGACCTGGTCCTCGGTCCCGGCGATGTGACCGGTGAGGCCCGACTCGTAGAAGCCGCGCTCCCTGGCGGTCATCCGCAGGGACTCGACGCGCTCGGCGGGCGGCAGGGGCGGGAAGGTGCCGTGCGTGCGTGAGTACGCCATCGACCAGGCTTCGGGGACGAGGAGGCGGCGGGCGTTCTGCGGGGTGTCGGCCACCGCGATCGTGCCGGAGATCACGACGTACGGCTCCCGCGCCCAGGGGGAGGGGCGGAACGTCTCGCGGTAGTGGTCGATGCCGCGCCGCATCTTCTCGCGGTTCCTGAGGTCGCCGATCACCATCGGCAGCCCGGCGCGGGCCGCGATCGTGGCGCCCTCGCCCATGGCCAGCACGAAGGGCGGCACGGTCCGGCCCTCGGCGGGCCGCGCGTGCACGCCGGTCGGGGACGTGCCGAGGAACCAGCCGAGGAGCTCGTCGAGCTGCGCCGCGAAGTCGTCGGCATCGTCCTTGTCCCGGCCCAGCGCCCTGCGCACCCCGTCGGTGAAGCCGACGGACCGGCCGAGCCCCATGTCGACGCGGCCCGGGAAGAGGGCATCGAGTACGCCGAACTGCTCGGCCACGACCAGCGGTTGGTGGTTCGGCAGCATCACCCCGCCGGTGCCCACCCGGATGGAACGGGTGGCCGCGGCGACGGCCGCGGCCAGCACGGTCGGCGCGGAACCGGCGACTCCGGGCACGCCATGGTGCTCCGAGACCCAGATCCGGTGGTAACCGAGGCGCTCCAGGTCCCGCGCGAGCCCCACCGTGTCACGCAGCGCCGCCGCACCGTCGTGCCCTTCGCGGGTACGGGAGCGGTCGAGTACGGAGAAGCGGGTTGCCGCGATCACTGAGCTCACACGGTGTTCAACGCGTACCGGGCGCCAGGATTCCCGGGCCTCACTCCGCCGCGGGGGCCGGGGCCGGGGCGCCTCAGGCCTCCAGCCTGCGCAGCCGTTCCGCGTCGCAGGTGCGGGGGCAGGTGGCGCAGGCCTCGGCCGGGCGGATCGTGTAGTAGAGGCAGCAGCCGATGCGGGTGCGGGTCGGGTGGTGGCGGCCGTCGCCGCCGGTGAGGTGACGGAAGTCGGCGCCGCCGGGGAAGGGGGCCTTGGGGGAGGGCAGGAGCGCGGTGGCGGCCCGGATCGCGGCGGCCTCCCGGCCGAGTGTGCGGCCGAGGTACCAGATCCCGGAGACCAGGTCGTCGCCGACCATGCCCCACAGGGTGCGCGGTCCGCGCCGGACGTACGGGGCGAGCGCGGTCAGCAGCGGACGCATGTGGTCGGCGACCGCGGACCGCAGCGCGGCGCGCAGGGCCTCTTCGTCGGCCAGGGGGAGGGCGCCGGGGAGGGCGGCCGCCGGGTCGTCGGGCAGGCAGGCCAGGTCCGAGCCCGCGGTGATCGTGTACGTCCCGGACGCCAGGTCCAGGCGTACGTCCTCGGGGCGTATGCGCGGCACCCGCTGTTCCAGGTACCAGACCCCGCTCATCAGCAGACCGACCGACCACGCGTAGTCGTGGAGGGCGCGGGACGCGGCGACGTCCCGGCGCGGGGTGTGCCCGTGGCGGTCGTGGATCCGGGCCGCCTCGGCCTCGATGAACGCTTCGAGGGACGCTTGACTGTCCGTCAATTCGGCTCCGGAACAACCCGTTTGGGCAGGCGCCGCGCGGGGGTCGTCCTGGACGCGCACGGTCAGTGCCTCGCAGAGATCGCCCAGGCGTCGGTAGCCGGCGGTGAGCAGGCCGGGCACGCCGGTCGTGGCGGCGGTCGGCGGGAACTCCACGGCCACGGTCATGGGATCACTCCTGAGCATGAGGCTTCGACGCATGAGGCTTCGGCGCATGAGGCTTCGGCCCAAAAAAAGTAGGTAAGCCTTACCTTAGTGGACGGATCGTAGTCGCGATCCGCGCGAGCCGCCGCGTCGTCGATCAAGGGGTGTCCATGTCGCCCGCGTGTGACGGCGGTTTGGAAACTAAACCAAGGCTACCCTAAGCTCACGTTTCGTGACCGCGACCACGACCGAACGGGTCGCACCCACGGGTGTGCCCTTCCGTGCCCTCCGGCACGTTCCCCTGTCACCCGCCGACGCCGCGTCGAGCGGATGCCCGCCGACCTGGCCGAGGCCACCGGCGCGGACCTTCCGGAGACGTAACTCCCGTCGCCCTGGGCGGGGCCGCATCTGATCCGCGCGTCCGCGCCTCAACTCCTCACCCCAGAGCGGAAGTCATCCCCCCACCATGCGGCTCTACCTGCTGGCCCTGAACCCCACCGACTCCGTCACCGAAGGCTTCCTGCCCGCCGCGGCCCGCCTCGGCCTCGACGTCACGGTCCTCACCGACCAGCCGGACCCGCACCGGCGCGCGTATCCGGAGGTCGAGGTCCGGGAGTGCGACGTGCGTGACTACCGCGCCGTCATCACCCGGATCTCCGCCCACCACCCGCCCGACGCGATCTTCACCAACAGCGACCACCTCCAGACCCAGGCCGCCCTGGCCGCCGACTACTTCGGGCTCCCGGCGAAGAACTGGCGGGCCGCGCTGCGGACCAAGGACAAGGCCGAGATGCGGCGCCACCTCGCCGCCACCGGCGTGGACACCGTCTGGTCGGCCGAACTCACCGAACCGGTCGCCCTCGACGCGCCGTACCCCTGCGTGGTCAAACCCCGGGAAGGCGTCGCCAGCGAGGACGTGGTGCTGGTCGACGGGCCCGAGGAACTCGTCGCACGCTGCGCGGACATCCTGACGCGCCGTCCGGGCGCCGCTCTGGTCGTCGAGGAGTACCTGCCCGGCGAGCTGTACACCCTGGAGACCCTCGGCGACGGCCGCGTCCGGCACGTCCTGGGCGGCTTCCACACCGAACTGTCGCCGCTGCCGTACTTCATCGAGGAGCGGATGGCCTTCGTGCCCGCCCACCCGGAAGCGGTGCGCGCGCAGGTCCTCGCCCAACTGGACGCGCTCGAGGTCGGGTTCGGCGCCTGTCACACCGAGTTCGTGGTGCACGGCGGCCGGGCGCGGATCATCGAGGTCAACTACCGTGCCATCGGCGACCAGTGCGACCTGCTGCTCGCCCAGCTCCTGGAGATCCCGCTCTTCGAGCACATCCTCCGCACCCACCTGGGCGAACCCCTCCCCGCCGAACTGGGCGCCCGCCGCGACGGCGCAGCCCGCCTCGAGTACCCCTGCGCCGACCGCGCCGGCACCCTGACCGCGGCCCCCGCCGCCACAGAACTCGCCGTCGACGACGTCCGGTTGACCTACCGTCCGCTACGGAGCATCGGCGAACGCCACGAGCTGTACGGCACCAACCGCGACTACCTCGGCGTCCTGCGCGCCACCGGCACCGACCAGCAGGCCGTCGACAAGGCGACGGCCGGCTTCCTGGCCGCCCAGCGCTGGGAGATCGGGCCGTGACCGCCCCGACGGCCACCGACCCGGCCGAGGCCGAGCTGCTGACCCGGGTCCTCAGCGCCCTGCTGCGCGAGGACGTCGTCGGCCTGCGCACCCGCAGCACGCTCGTGCACCGGGCCGACGGCCCCTGGCTGCGGCTGGCCCACCCCGGCGACGCCCTGCTGCTGCCCGTGACCGAGGACGGGTTCCAGAGCCGCCATGCCGCCCGGCTGCCGTTGCTCGTCAGCGAGACGGACGGCGAGCTGAGGACCGTCTCGACCGTCCTCGGGGCGCTGCGCACCCGGGCCGAGCCCCCCGACCGCGACGGCTTCGACGCCTTCGCCGAGGAATGCCGCCAGACGCTGGCCACCCTGCGGCTGCACTCCGGAACCCGGCAGGAGATCGCCCAGCTGCTCACCGCACGCCACGGCGCCGACCCCGCCGACTGGACCGGCCTCGCCGGCGGCCTGGCCCACGACACGCTCGCCGCCCGCCTCGACCACCCCGTCTACCCGACCGCGCGCGGCCGCTCAGGGCTGGACGCGCGGCAACTACGCGCCTACGCACCCGAGTTCCACCCACGCTTCGCCCTGCGCTGGCTCGCCGTACCCCGCCGGGCGCTCACCCTCTCGACGGGCGTGCTCCCGGACCGCTGGCCCACGCCGGCCGCGCTCGGCCTGCCCGAGGCCGAGCACACGCATGTCGCCCTGCCCGTACACCCGCTGACCGTCGGCGCCCCGCTGGACGCCGCCCTGCGGGCCACGGATCTGGCCGACTCCGCGATCCTCGCGAGCCGCGGCCACCTCGACGTCGTACCGACCCTGTCCATGCGTACCGTCGCGGTGACCGCCGATCCGTCCCTGCACCTCAAACTGCCCCTGCCCACCGCGACACTGGGGCTGCGCAACCGGCGCACCATCAAGCCCGGCACCCTCGTCGACGGAGCCGCCGGCCAACGCCTGCTGGAGGCGGTGACCGCCCGCGAGCCGCGCTTTCGGGACACCGTCCTGCACGCCGACGAGACCGGCTACGCGCACGCCGGGCACGAGCTGCTCGCCGTACTGTGCCGCCGCCAGCCGGCCGGACTCGACGGCTCGGTCGTCGTACCCATGGCCGCCCTGCTCGCCGAGGCGCCGGGCGGCCGGCTGGTCGTCGACCACCTCGCCGACCGCTTCTACGGCGGTGACCCGCTCGCTCTGCTGGACGCCTTGCTGACCCTGCTGTTCGACTGGCAGACCACGCTGTTCGGCTACGGGATCGCGCTGGAGTCGCACCAGCAGAACATCTCCCTGGTGCTGGACCGGCAGGCGGACGGCCGGACCCGGCCGCGGCTGCTCCTCAAGGACAACGACGGACCACGCATCAACGCCGTACGGCTGCGCGAGCGGCTGGGGGACGCGGCGCCCGGGCCCGCGGACTTCGACGACGCGCGCGTCTTCGGCGACGGTGACGGACCGGTCGCCGACCTCTTCACCACCATCACGCTCCATCTGTGCGCGGGCGCCTACGCGTTCGGCCTCGCCCGGCACGGTCGCGCCCGGCTTCCGGCAGTCCTCGGGCTCGTACGCGACCGCCTCGCCGAGGCCGTCGAGCGGCTCGGGACCGGCGTGGGCGAGCCCGGTGCGGTTCTGCGCGCCCGGGTGCTGGACGCGCCGCGGCTGCCGGTCAAGGCGATGGTCACCGCCGGAACGCTGCTCAGCAAGGAACGTTCGGGTGCGGCCGACATCAACAAGCACTACACCAGCGGCCCCAACTACCTGCTACGAGCCGGTGATCCGGCATGAGCGCCGGACGTCCTTGGACGCCCGTCCATGTCCTTCGGCCCCCGGCAGGTGCGCGCGAGGCCGGTACGGCCGCGACCGCCGGAGCCATCGTCCTGATCACCGTATGCGTCCCCACCCTGCCCTCTCTCCGCCCCCGCTGGAGCCGCTGATGCCCGCACTGACCGACTCGCTCGATGCCGCTCCCCGCCGCACCGCCCCGGTCCGACCGCCCACCGCCGAACAGGCAGTGACCCACACCCTGCTCAACTGCCTGCTGCGCGAGGTCTCCGGACCCGAGCGGCAGACCGCCGTCGCCGACGGCCACCTGCTGCTGCGCCTGCCCCGCCGCGGTGTGCTGCTGCGCATCGCCCTGCGCCGTACGTCCCTTGTGGGCGCGCACCGGTTCAGCGGGCCGGTGTGCGAGGACGACGACCACGGCGGCTGGCCGGAGGTCGACTGGCAGCGGCTGGCCACCTACGTGCACGACGAGCTGTCCCTTCGCACGGGGGTACGCAACGAGGAGTTCCTGGAGCAGGTCGACTCCAGCCATCGGGCCGTCGCGGCCGGGCTCGCCGCACGGCCGGCGGACGACACCCCGGCCGCCATGCTCGCCACGGACGCTCTCTCCGCCTACGTGGCCTCGGAACAGTCGCTGGTGTTCGGACACCGCTTCCACCCCACCCCGAAGGCGCGCACCGGCAGCGCCGGCTCCTGGTCCTCGTACGCGCCGGAGGCCGGCGCCTCGTTCCCGCTGCGGCACCTCGCGGTCCGGGCGCACCTGATCGCCGAGGAGATGGCCGAACCCGCGGCCGCCGCGTCGCTGGACCGGCAGCGCGCGGACGTGCCGCACGGCCACCGGCTGCTCCCCGTCCACCCCTGGCAGTACGAGATGCTGCGTGAACACCCCACGCTGCGCGCGGCCCTCGACCGGGGTGACATCGTCGACCTCGGCGAGGGCGGAAGGCCCTTCGCCGCCACGGCGTCCGTCCGCACGCTCTACGACGGCGAGACGTTCCTCAAGTTCAGCCTGAACGTCCGCATCACCAACTGCCTTCGTAAGAACGCCAGTTACGAGCTGGCCGGAGCGGTCGCCCTCACCCGCGCCCTGAGCCCGGTCCTGGCCGACCTGGCCGACCGCTTCCCCGGCAGCGCCGTACTGCGCGAGCCCGCCTACCGCAGCCTCGCCCTCCCCGGGCCCGACGGCACGCCGGACCGCGAGCTGCTCGAAGGCTTCGGCGTCATCGTCCGCGAAGGCCTGCCCGGACGGCTCCTGCCCCGCATCACCCCGCTGCTCGCCGCCGCCGTCGCCGACGAGTACCCGACCGGGCCCGCGCACATCTCCCGCCTCCTCGCCGCCGCGGGCCCGGGGACCGTCCTCGACTGGTGGGCGGCCTACCTCGACCTCCTAGTACCGCCCGTACTGGCCGCCTACTTCGACCACGGGCTGGTCCTCGAACCGCATCTGCAGAACGTGCTGATCTGCGTCGACGGCGACGGCATGCCCACCCAGGTCCTCTTCCGCGATCTGGAGGGCACCAAGCTCGTCCCCGAACGCCACGCCGGCACACTCGCCGCGCTGCCGCCCGACGTGGCCGGAGCGATGACGTACGACGCCCAGCGCGGCTGGGACCGCGTCGTCTACTGCCTGCTGGTCAACCACGTCGCCGAACTGCTCGCCGCCCTCGCCGACCTGCGTCCGCAGACGGAGGCCGCGCTGTGGGCGCAGGTCCGCGCCACCCTCCAGGCCTACGCCGACCGGTACGGCTGCCCACCGGAACTGGCCGCTCTGCTCGCCGGAGTCCCGCTCCCGGCCAAGGCCAATCTGCTCACCCGCTGGCAGCGCAAGGCCGACCGCGACGCCGGATACGTCCGGCTCGCCTCACCGCTCGCCGAGGACATCCTGCGCCACACGGCCCGGAGCGCCCGATGACCGTACCCACGCCCGCGGTGCGCGACCGCATCCGGACCCTCGCCCCCGGCGAACTGCCCGCGTACGTCTACGACTTGGCGGAGCTACGGGCACATGCCGCAGGTGTGCGGGCGGCGCTTCCCGAGCGCGTCGAGCTGTACTACGCGGCCAAGGCCAACCCGGAGCCGGAGATCCTGGCCGCGCTCGCCCCGTACGTCGACGGCTACGAGGTGGCCTCGGGCGGCGAACTCGCCCATGTCGCCCAGGCGGTGCCGGGCCGCCCGCTGGCCTTCGGCGGCCCCGGCAAGACTCCGGACGAGGTGGCGGCCGCGCTGGCTGGGGGCGTGCAGCGCTTCCACGTGGAGAGCGAGTACGAACTGCACATGCTCGCCGAGCAGGCCCGCCGCGTCACCCCGGGCACGCGGGTGGCGGTCCTGCCGCGTTTCAACCTCCCCGTGCGGGACGGTTCGCTGGCCGGCAGCGCCCTGGCGATGGGCGGCCGGCCCACCCCCTTCGGCCTCGACCCCGCGCAGGCCGGTACGGTGCTCCGGCTGCTCACCGACGGCACCTACCCGCACCTCGAGCTGCGCGGCGTCCACGCCCACCTGGCCAGCGGACTCGAGGCGCCCGAACAGCTGGCGGTGGCGGAGACGGTCGTCGGCTGGGCGACGGACATGGCGGGGGAGCACGGCGTCGGGCTCGGCGAGGTCAACGTCGGCGGCGGCATGACGGTGGACTACGCGGCCCCCGAGCGCCGCTTCGACTGGGTCACGTACGGGAAGGGTCTGGCCCGGCTCGCACACGCGCATCCGGAACTGACGTTGCGCATCGAACCGGGCCGGGCGCTGACCGCGTACTGCGGCTGGTACGCCACCGAGGTGCTGGACGTGAAGCGCAGCCACGGCGAGGAGTTCGCCGTGGTGCGCGGCGGCACCCACCACCTGCGGACACCGGCGACCAAGGGCCACGACCAGCCCTGTTCCGTGCTGCCGGTGGACGGCTGGCCCCATCCGTGGCCCCGGCCGGCGGCCGAGGCCGAACGGGTCACGCTCACCGGCCAGTTGTGCACCCCGAAGGACGTCCTGGCCCGGCAGGTACCGGCAGGCGGACTGCGGGCCGGTGACCGCGTGGCGTTCGCACTCGCGGGCGCCTACGCGTGGAACATCTCCCACCACGACTTCCTCATGCACCCCCGGCCCGGGTTCCACTTCCTGCTCCCGGACAGGGGTGACGGCGAGCCCTGACGGTCCTCGGTCCGCGCTCGACGTCCCTCGCGTGATCACGCATGCGCCGGGACTCACCCCGGGTCGACCGGAACGGTGGCGTCCGTACGGCCGCCGAGTTGTTACGGCTCCGGTATGGGATCATTCTGGGGCACATGGAGCGTGTCGCTGCTGCGGCGATCGTCGACGACCACGGCGTCGTGACGGCGTGGAGCGAAGGTGCCCGGCAGCTGACGGGATACGGCTCCGAGGACGTCGTGGGCCGGGCGGCGGCCGACCTGCTCGTCGAAGCGGCGCTGCGGGAGACGGCCGCCGCGCTGACCGGTGTGACCGTGCTGACCGGTGTCGCCGTGCTGCGACACCGCGACGGTCACCCCGTGGAGATCGCCCTGACTGCGTGCCCCGTCCTCGGCCCGGACGGCGGACCGCACGGATACGTCATCACCGCGGAGCGGCCCGGCGGGCCGGAGCCGACCCCGGAGGGCCGGGCGTTCCAGCAGGCTTCCGTCCCCATGTGCGCCTTCGGCACGGACCTCCGCTTCCTGCGGCTCAACGACAGCGCCTGCCGGGGGATGGGGGGCGCCGAGGAGTCCCTGGTGGGCCGGTTCTACGGGGACACCGTCCCGGCGGACAAGACCAGCCGCGGCTTCCTGCTGAACCTGCGCAAGGTGGTCGAGACCGGGACACCCCTGCGCTACGAGACGTACACCAGTGCCCCCGCAGGGGGACCGGCACGCGCCTGGAGCATCGAGATGTGGCCGGTACGCGGCGACACCGGCGCCGTGGACGAGGTCGCCATGGCGGCGTTCGACAGCAGCGAGCAGCACGAGGCCCGGCAGCGGCTCGCCCTGCTCAACGAGGCCGCGGCCGCCATCGGGACCACTCTGGACGTGGTGCGCACCGCCGAGGAGCTGGTGAACATCGCCGTACCGCGCTTCGCCGACTTCGTCAGCGTGGATCTGCTCGACTGGGTGCTGGGCGCGGAGGAACCGGCCGGCGACCACGGACCCGGCGTCGTACTGCGCCGGGTCGCGCACGGATCCGTCACGGAGGGCACCCCGGAGGCGGCCGTCAGGCTGGGCCAGACGGACACCTACCCCCCGTTCTCCCCGCCCGCCCGGGCGCTGACGTCGGGGCGGGCGGTGCGCAGCCGTGCGGGCGACCCGGATTTCGACCGGTGGGTCGGCGAGCGCAACGCGCGGAACGTCGGAACCCGTGCCTCCCGCGAAGGCGCGCACTCGCTGGTGACGGTGCCCCTGCTGGCCCGCGGCACCACACTGGGCGCCGCGGTGTTCATCCGCGTCAAGAACCAGGACGCCTACGCCGTCGACGACGCGTCGCTCGCCGAGGAACTGGCCAGCCGCGCCGCCGTCTGCATGGACAACGCCCGCCGCTTCGCCCGCGAGCAGTCGATGGCGCTGGCCCTCCAGCACAGCCTGCTGCCCCGGGGCCTGGCCGCACACGCGGCCACGGAGGTGGCCTACCGCTATCTCCCGACGGATTCGGCGGCGGGCGTCGGCGGCGACTGGTTCGACGTGATCCCGCTGTCCGGCAGCCGGGTCGCCCTGGTCGTCGGCGACGTGGTGGGACACGGCATTCACTCCTCGGCGACCATGGGACGCCTGCGCACGGCGGTAAGGACCCTCGCCGACGTGGACCTGCCGCCGGACGAACTCCTGACCCACCTCGACGACCTGGTGATCCACCTGGCGACGGAGGGGAGCGGCGAGGAGGTGGCGGAGCTCGGCGCGACCTGCCTGTACGCGGTCTACGACCCCGTCTCCCGCCGGCTGGTCCTGGCGTCCGCCGGCCATCCGCCGCCGGCCGTCCTGCTGCCCGACGGCACCGCGCAGGTCGTCAGGGTGTCCGCCGGACCGCCGCTCGGGGTCGGGGGTCTGCCGTTCGAGGCGACGGCACGGGAACTGCCCGAGGGCTCGCTGATCGCCCTGTACACGGACGGGCTGATCGAGGGCCGCGGCCGCGATCTCGACCGCGGCACCGCCGAGCTGTGCCGCGCGCTGGTCCTTCCCGGCGCCTCTCTGGAGGCCCTCTGCGACTCCGTGCTGAAGTCGGTGCTGCCGGACAGTCCCAGTGACGACGTGGCCCTGCTGCTGGCCCGCACCCGCGCGCTCGGCGCGGACCAGGTGGCCACCTGGGACATTTCGCCGGAGGCCGCCTGCGTGTCCGCGGCCCGGCAGTCCGTCCTCGAGCAGCTGACCACGTGGGGGCTCGACGAGATGGCGTTCGTCACCGAACTGGTCGTCAGTGAGCTGGTGACCAACGCGATCCGCTACGGCGAACCGCCCGTCCAGCTGCGGCTGATCCGCGACCGTTCGCTCATCTGCGAGGTCTCCGACGGGAGTGCCACGTCACCGCACCTGCGTCGGGCGCACGCCTACGACGAGGGTGGCCGCGGCCTGCTGCTCGTGGCCCAGCTCACCCGGCGCTGGGGCAGTCGGCAGAACCCTCCGGGCAAGACGATCTGGGCCGAGCAGCCGTTGCCGCCGGGGTGAACCGGGGTGAACCGGAGTGAACCGGGGTGCGGAGCGATGGGGGCGGATGCGGTCAAGTGGCCTTCGGGCCACCGGAGTTCGAGAGGTCGGCGCGTTCCTGTTCGGCCAGCCGGCGTCGGGCGTCCGCCCAGTCGACGGGCAGCTCGCCGGCCGGTGTCCGCCAGAACGTGAAGACCGAGCCGCTCATCGTGGACCGCAGACCGTTCATGATCGTCCGGTGTGGTTCGGTCTTCACGTAGGTGTACAGCGCCTCCTTGTCCTCCCAGGCGGACAGGGTCCAGAAGGTGCGTTTGAGCGGTTCGGCGACGAGCGAGGCGCCGAACGCGCCGGGCGCGCTCTTCACCTGCTTCCACGTGGCGAGCGAGCGCAGGAAGAAGCGCGGCACGTCGGCGAACCTGCGGACCTCCAGGCGGGACGCCATGACGAACGCCTCGGCGCCCGGTGCGGGTTCTTCGACGGTGGTCCAGGGGAGCGTGGGCATGGCGACGGCCTTCTTCCGGAAGCGGCGCGGGACGGCGTGGAGGGCATATTGGATACCTTCACTATCCATGTTAGACAGTGAAGGTATCCAATGACCAGAGCGGAGCCGTCCCGATGCGCATGTCCGAGCTGAGCCGCCGCAGTGGCGTCTCCGTCACGACGATCAAGTACTACCTTCGCGAAGGTCTGCTTCCGGCCGGCCGCCGGCTGTCGGCCACCCAGGCCGGGTACGACGAGGACCATCTGCGCAGACTGCGTCTGATCCGCGCGCTGACCGGCGTACGGGGGCTGCCCGTGAGTGCCGCCCGGGACGTTCTCGGCGCCCTGGCCGAGCATGCGGGCGACACCCATTCCCTGCTGGGTCTCACCCTCGGCTCGATCCGGCTGGCCGAGGAGTCCGCCGACGACTCCCCGGAGCCGGCCGAAGTCGACTCGCTGATCCAGGAGTTGGGCTGGGACGTCCACAAGTCGGCGCCGGCCAGGTCCGCGCTGGCAGAGACCCTGACCTCGCTGCGCACGCTCGGCGCCCCGCTGGACCGGCGCGCTCTGCTGTCGTACGCGCATCTCGCGGAACGGACCGCGGTCCTGGACCTCGACCAACTGGACGGCATCGAGGACCCGTTGGAGGTGGCCGAACGCGCGCTGCTCCTCACGGTCCTGCTGGAACCCGCGCTGCTGGCGCTACGGCGCCTGGCCCAGGAGAACGAGTCGGCGCAGCGGCACGCCGAGAGCTGAGGCGCGGGCGGGTTCGTACAGGGGAGGCCTGCGACGGGCTGTCCCCCGAACGGCAGCCGGAATACCGTTCCGCTGGCTGCTGGCTGCTGGCTGCTGGCTGCTGACCGTTGACCGGCGGCCGGCAACCGGCAACCGGCAACCGGCAACCGGCAACCGGTCTACCGATTCGTACCGCCCGAGTCGCCCGTTCGGGCGAGTCGGGGCCCGCCTAGGGTGGTCGGTGTGACGCAGAAGAGCAGGCCACTGGCCGTATTCGACCTGGACAACACCCTCGCCGACACCGCGCACCGGCAACGGTTCCTGGAGCGGAAGCCGCGGGACTGGGAGGCGTTCTTCGCCGCCGCCCCGAAGGATCCGCCGCTGGCGGCGGGCGTGGCGCTGGCGCGGGAGAGCGCCGAGGAGTGCGAGGTCATCTATCTGACCGGGCGTCCCGAACGATGCCGCCGCGACACCCTCGACTGGCTCGCGGCCCAGGGGCTGCCCGAGGGGCGTGTGTTCATGCGCGGCAACGGCGACCGCCGGCCCGCCCGCGTCACCAAGCTGGAGATCCTGCGCAGACTCGCCCGGGACCGTGAGGTCCGCGTGCTCGTGGACGACGACGAATTGGTGTGCGTCGACGCCGAGCGCGCGGGCTTCACCGTCGTACGGGCCCGCTGGGCATCCTCGTCCGAGGCGCTCAAGGAGGCGCAGGAGGGTGAGGGGCGGACCTGACGGGCGCCGTCGGGCCCTGGGGGCGAAGGGGTCAGTCGCCGTCGTCCAGGCGGAAGCCCACCTTCAGGCCGACCTGGTAGTACTCGATCTGCCCGTTCACTATCTGGCCCCTGGTCTGGGTGACCTCGAACCAGTCCAGGTTGCGCAAGGTCTGGGCGGCGCGGGCGATGCCGTTGCGGATCGCCTGGTCGATGCCCTCGGTCGAGGTGCCGACGATCTCGGTGACCCGGTAGGTGTGGTCGGACATGCGGGTGCTCCTCTCGGCCGTGACAGGTGTGTCACGCGTCACTCAACGGTGCCGCAAGGTGCGGCGGAGCGCGAGACGTCGGCCCGTCACCCCGCTCCCCCTTGACCTCCGCATTGGTCCATACCAAAATCCAGCACACCCGCACGAGCGCCACGCTCGTCCCCCACGCCGGGCCCCCTGACCCTGTCCGCAAGACAGAACTGGACCCCTCGTGAGACGTCGACTCCTCGCTCTCCTCTGCGTTTTTGCCTCGTTGCTCACCGCCTGCGGCGCCCTGCCCGGAGAGGGGACCGGGCGGCGGACCGTCACCGTATGGCTGATGAAGGACAGCGCGTCCAAGGAGTTCCTGGCCCGGTTCACCAAGGAGTTCGAACGGGCCCACGGCGATCTGCGGCTCGACATCCGCATCCAGCAGTGGACCGGGATCGGCGAAAAGGTGCAGACGGCGCTCCGACGGCAGGGCGGCGACGGGCCCGACGTCATCGAGGTCGGCAACACCCAGGTCGCCCAGTACGTCGACGGCGGCGGGCTGCTCGACCTCACCCTCGAGTCGTTACGCGACTGGGGCATGAACGACTGGCTGCCCGGTCTCGCCGAACCCGGCAGGTTCGGCTCCCGCCAGTACGGCATCCCGTGGTACGCGGCCAACCGCGTCGTCATCTACCGCAAGGACCTGTTCGCCGCGGCCGGCCTGGCCGGTCCCCCGAAGACGCGCGACCAGTGGCTCGCCGACACCCAGAAGCTCAACTCCCACGATGTCCAGGGTATTTACCTGGCCGGACAGGACTGGTACACCCTCGCCGGATTCATCTGGGACGAGGGCGGCGACCTCGCCGAGCAGCCCTCCTCCGGCACCTGGGAGGGCAGCCTGGACACGTCCGCCGCCCTGCGCGGCATGGACTTCTACCGCAGGCTCCAGGCCCTCGGTACGGGGCCCGCGGACGCCGACGAGGAACACCCGCCGCAGGCCGGGGTGTTCGCGCGGGGGCGGGTGGCGCAGATCGTCGCCGTACCCGGGCTCGCCCAGGCCGTCGTGCGCAAGAATCCCGACCTCAGGGACAAACTCGGCTACTTCCCCGTCCCCGGCCGAACCGCGGCACGGCCCGGTGCCGTCTTCACCGGCGGCTCCGACCTCGTGGTCCCCAAGAACACCGACGACCGCCGTGGCGCCACGGCGGTCGTCGCGGCGCTCGCCGGCGGCAAGTGGCAGACGGATCTCGCCCGGACGATGAACTACGTGCCCAACAAGACGACCCTCGCCGACGCGGTCGAGGGCGAGGAGGGCGTCGCGGCCATGGCGGCGGGCGCCGCGCAGGGCCGGGCGACCCCCTCGTCCCCGGACTGGGCCGCCGTCGAGGCCGACAACCCGGTCAAGGACTACATGACGAAAGTGCTGACCGGCGCCGATCCCGCGACGGAGGCCCGCCGCGCCTCACGCCGGATCACCCGGACACTGTCGTGACTCCGGCGGCCACCCTGCTCGGAAGGTCAGAGCGATTCGGCCGGGCCGGTGCCGGGGGACAGCGCCTGCTCGGTCCAGATCGTCTTGCCCGGCGGCGTGTAACGGGTGCCCCACGCCTGTGCCAGCTGCGCGGTGATGAACAGACCACGACCGCCCTCGTCGGCCGTACCGGCGTGGCGCAGATGCGGTGCGGCCGAGCCTGCGTCCCGTACCTCGCAGGTCAGGGTGCGGTCATGGATCAGGCGGAGCTCGAACGGCGCGCTTCCGTATCTGACCGCGTTGGTGACGAGTTCGCTGACGATGAGCTGGGTGTTGAAGGCGGTCTCGTCGTCCACGTCCCACGCGGCGAGCTGCCCGCGGGTACGGCGGCGGGCGACGGCCACGGACGCCGGGTCGGCGTCGAGCGGCCACGCGGCGAACCGGTCGGGGGGAAAGGCCCGGGTGCGCGCGACGATCACCGCGGCATCGCCGGCGCCCAGACCTGCCGGGCGTGCGTAGACGAGGGCGTCGCAGAGGTCCTGGAGCGGACGGTCGTGGTAGTCCGGCGCCGTGGACAACGGTTCTGAGGATTCGGCGAGATACGAGGTGAGGAGCGGATCACTGGCGAACACCAGGACGCTTCCGTGCGGAACCTCGACGCCGACGGTCGCGAAGGGCGCGCCCTCCGTCGCGCCCAGCCGCGGCCCGGCCGGTATGCCGGGGACGGTGACCGTGCGGTCGGGGCACACGACGAGGGGGACCAGGGGGCCGGCTGCCGCCATCGCGCACGTGCCGGTCAGAGGGTCGTGTACCGCGTACACGCAGTCGGCGGTGAGGGATTCGCGGCGCAGCGGATCGCCGAGCGGGAGCCGGGCGCGTTCGGCGGCGAGCTGGCCCGCCGTGTAGTGCAGGCGGGCGAGCAGCTCGTCGGGGGAGAGGTCGAACGCCGACAGGGAGCGTACGGCGGTGCGCAGTTGCCCCATGGTCGCGGCCGCGTTCAGACCATGCCCCGACACCTTGCCGACGACGAGGGCGGTGCGGGCGCTGGACAGGGCGATGGTGTCGTACCAGACCCCGGGATCGGCGCCGGTGACGGAGAGGTAGGCGGTGTCCAGTGACGCGTGGGTCTCCGGGCTGCGGGGCAGCAGTTGACGCTGGACCGTGGCGGCGACCGTGTGCTCCCGTGTGTAGCGCCGCGCGTTGTCGATGCACAGCGCCGTGTGGGTGGCCAGCTCGACCGCGAGGTCCCGGTCACCTTCGTCGAAGGGGGGCGACTGTCCGGTGCGGTACAGGCTGACGACGCCGAGGGCCGCGTCGCGCAGCGCCAGGGGAACCACGAGGAGCGAATGGGCTCCCGATGAGTGGATCGCCTCGGCGCGCGGGGGATCGACGGACAGCCACGGGGCGGTCGGATGGAGCGCGACCACGCGCGGGCTCAAGTCGGCCAGGGCCTGGGTGAACGGGGTCGGAGCCGGCAGGCGGCGGACATCGCCCACCGGATGGGCCTGCGGCGGCCGCGTACGGGTGCTGCGGAACGCGGTGCGCATCAGGGGCGTGCTCGCGGGCGGCGGGGCCTGCGGCGGGTCGTCGCCGCGGATCACGGCCTCCACCACCTCCACGATCGCGATATCGGCGAACGCGGGGACCACGGTCGGGACGAGTTCCGCGCCGGTCACGACCGGATCCAGGGTGCGTCCCACGTGCCGGCGCACGGCGTCGAGCACCTCGGTGCGGGTGCGGGCCCGCTCCCGCTCGGTGACGTCGATCGCGGTGACCGCCACCCCGAGCACGGACCGGCGCGGATTCTCCAGGCGCAGCGCGGTGATCTCGAAGTGCCGCTCCGGCGGCGGGTCCCCGTTGCTTCGCGCCCGGACGATGCGCTGCACCACAGGGACCCCGGTGTCCAGCACCTCGCGCAGGAGCGCCTCCAGGTCGACGCCTTGGACGAGGTTGTAGACGTCGCGGACCGGGCGCCCTTTCAGGTCGTCCAGGGGCACGCCACGCATGCCGGGGGTGGCGGTGTTGATGCGCACCACCCGCAGGTCGGTGTCCAGCAGGTGGAGCCCGATCGGTGACTGCGTGAACAGCGCCTCCAGCATCGAGGCGGTTGTCTCGTCCACTCGCCGGCCGGGATCGCTGTGCGGCACAGGGACCACCTCCGAACTCCGTCCTGTGCTTGCTCCGGCGCACGGCTACCCCGTATCCCGGCGTGTTTCCAGCGTGCTCCGCCGTCGGCGCGACCGCACCCGAAGAACGCCCGGCCCACTGATCACGGCCCCCGTGGGAGGGCTGGACGCCATATGGCGCGCACGAGCAGGAACACTGGGATGCTGAAGGGGGAGCGCTGCCCATGTCCTGACGAACAGTGGTGGTGAGCGCCATGGCAGGGCTGGAAGAGAACGGCTCGGAACCGACCGCGCCACGCGCCGATCCCCAGGGAGACCCGTTTCTGCGCACCCGGTTCGCCCTGCCGACGCGCCCCGGGACGTTCCTGCGGCGGGAGCGGTTGGTCAGGCACCTCGACCACGCCCTCCGGACACCGCTGACCATGGTCAACGGAGCCGCGGGTGCCGGCAAGACCCTGCTGGTCGCCGACTGGGCCGCGGGGCAGGACCGGTCCGTCGCCTGGCTCACCACCGACGCGGCGGACCAGGGGTGCGGAACGTTCTGGGCGTACCTGCTCCAGGCCCTGCGCGCCTGTGATGTGCCGCTGCCCGCCGAGGTCGGCTTCCCCGCGGACGCGAACCGCGTGGACCACACGCTGCTGGCGCGACTCGCCGCCGACCTGAGTGTCCGGGACCGGCCCGTGGTGGTGGTGCTCGACGAATACGACCGGGTGACCGACCCGGAGATCGCGGACCAGCTGGAGTTCGTCCTGCACCACGCGGGTCGGGGCATGCGCCTGATCTTCGTCACCCGCACCGAGCCGTTGCTGCCGCTGCACCGTTACCGGGCGGCCGGCGACATGACGGAGATCAGGGACGCGGAGCTGGCCTTCACCCCCGAGGAAGCGGCCGCGCTGCTCGAACTGCACGGTCTGCGCCTTTCGGTGCACGCGGCGCGCGGCCTCGTCGAACGCACCCGAGGGTGGGCCGCCGGACTACGGCTGTGCGCCCTGGCCGCGCAGGAGCGCCCGGATCCGGAGACGTATCTGAAGGAGTTCGAGGCCGACCGCAGCACCGTCGCCGACTTCCTGCTGGCGGAGGTGCTCAAACGGCAGCCCCCCCAGACGCAGGACCTCCTGCTGCGCGTCAGCGTCCTCGAGCGCTTCTGTCCCGAGCTGGCGAACGCGCTGACGGACCGCAGCGACGCGGAGGCCATTCTGGCCGGGCTGCACCGCGAGAACGCGTTCGTCGAGCACCTCGGGCACGCGTGGTACCGCCTCCACCCGCTGTTCGGGGAGATTCTCCGCGCCCATCTGCGGGTGCGCCTTCCCGGCCTGGAGCCCGAACTCCACCGGCGGGCCGCGCAGTGGCTGCGGCGCTCCGGATCCCTCGCGGAGACGCTCGGCCACGGTGCCGCCGCCGGTGACTGGGAGTTCACTGCCGGTGCCCTCGTCGACGACCTCGCCATCGGTCAGCTCTTCACCGGCCTTCGCTCCGACGACCTGGCCGAGCTGTTCTCCCGGATGGGGCCCGAAGCCACGAGCCCCGCGACGGAGCTCGTACGCGCGGCCCGTGACCTGTCCCGGGGTGACCTCGACCGCGGCCTGACCCATCTGCGGCACGCCGAGCAGAGCCTGGCCGGGGAACGGATGCCGACGGGGGATGACTCGGCCGGCCTGGCGGCGGCCCGGCTGAGCTGTGCTCTGCTGGAAGCCCTGGCGGCCCGCCTGACCGGTTCGCCGGGCAGGGCGGAGGCGGCCGCGGAGGCGGCCGGGAAACTCCAGGAGGAGGTGTCCTCGCATCTCCTGGACGAGCATCCCGAACTCACCGCCCTCCTGCTGACGCACCTTGGTTCGGCGCGGCTGTGGGCCGGGTGCTTCAAGGACGCGCGTGCCGCCCTGACCACGGTGGCAGCCTGCTCCGGGGGAGCTTCGACGGCGCTCCCGCGCGAGGAGTCCCTGGGCCACCTGGCCCTGATCGACTACCTGAACGGCTGGCTCGGCAGGGCGGAGCGCAAGGCCCTGGCGGCGCTGGGCGAGACGGAGCGATTCAGCCTGCCGCAGGCGTCCGGCTCCGGCATCGGACTGCTGGTCCTGGCCGCCGTGGCCGTCGACCGCAACGAACTGGGTGAGGCCCAGGCCCTCCTCGACGCGGCGGCCGACACGCACCGCGCGATGCGGGACCCGGTGAGGGAAGCGGGGCGGGCCATCGCCACCGCACGTCTGCTGCTGGCCCGCGGCAACCCGCACGCCGCGATCGAGGCGGCCGGACCGGCCGTCGCCGCGGACGTGGTCTCCCCCTGGGCGGAGGGGCACACGGCGCTGGTGGCCTCCGCCGCACACCTGGCCGAAGGCCGGCCGGAGGCGGCCGCGGAGTTGCTGCAAGCGGTGCCCGACGACCAGCCGGCGTGTGCGGTGGGGGCCGCGCGGGCCCAGCTCGCCGCGGGCAATCCCGGCGCGGCGATCGACCTGCTCGACCGGTTGCACCCCAAGGGCCGTATCGGCCCGGGGGTGACCGTCCGGGCCTCGCTGGTGCGGGCGCAGGCCGCGGACGCGGCGGGGGACTCCGCCACCTCGCGCAGGCTGGTTGCCCAGGCCCTCCAGGAGGCACGGCGTGAGCGGCTGCGGCGCCCCTTCCTCGAAGCCGGACCGTGGATCCGTCCGTTGCTGGGCACGGCGCCACTGCGCGGGCTGGCCGCGGGCTGGCTCGCCCCCGGCCCGCCGCCACACGGCGGGCCCCGGCCCGTGGACCAACCGCCGGCGCCGGTCGTGGAGGAGCTGAGTGGCCGCGAGCGCGAGGTGCTGCAACGGCTGGCCGAGATGATGTCGACGGAAGAGATCGCCGCCGATCTGTATGTGTCGGTGAACACGGTCAAGACCCACCTCAAAAGCGTCTACCGGAAGTTGGCGGTGAACCGGCGCCACGACGCGGTGCGCCGGGCGCGCGAGCTGCGGCTGCTGTGACCACGGCCCTGTGGGGGCCGGGCCGCATGACGGACCGCCGAGGCCCCCGCGGCTGGGCAGGCGCCTTCGCGGCTCGTCCGGCTCGCCCGTGGCGGGTGAGGCGCAGGGGGAGTTCTGCGGATGCGATGGGGGTGGCGGCAGGGCACGCGCCGGCCGCTGCCCGGCCGGCCGCGCCGGCGCGCCGGGCCGACTCGGCGAGGTGGACATCGTGACGCACTGGCGGGCGCTGATCGTCCTGGGCACGGCCCAGTTCCTGATGGTCCTCGACACCTCGGTCATGAACGTGTCCATCAGTCAACTGGTCGAGGACTTCGACACCGAGGTCACCGCCATCCAGGCCGTCATCACGCTGTACGCGCTGGTCATGGCGGCGTTCATGATCATCGGAGGCAGGCTCGGAGACATCTTCGGGCGCCGCCGCCTCTTCCTCCTGGGTCTCGTCGTCTACGGCGCGGGGTCGGCCCTGACCGCCGCGGCCCCCACCCTGTGGGTCCTCGTGCTGGGCTGGTCGGTCATCGAAGGACTCGGTGCCGCGATGGTGCTGCCGGCCATGGCGGCCCTCGTGGCCGAGTCCTACCGCGGGCGGGACCGGGCCGTCGCCTTCGGCGTCATCGGCGGACTCGCCGGCGCCGGGATCGCGGTCGGCCCGCTGCTGGGCGGCTGGGTGACGACGTACCTCACCTGGCGGCTGGTGTTCGCCGGTGAGGTCGTGGTCGTCCTGGCCGTGCTGTGCTTCCACCGGGTGATCACGGAATCCCCCCGGACCGGTCCGCGCCCCCGGCTGGACGGGGTCGGCGCCGCACTCTCGGCGGCCGGCCTCGCGCTGGGCGTGCTCGGTGTGCTCCAGAGCGGCACCTGGGGATGGGTGGAGCCCCGCAACCCGCCCTTCACCGTCCTGGGCTTCGCGCCGACGCTGTTCGTGATCGGCGCCGGAGTGGCCGTGCTGGCCGGCTTCCTGCGCTGGGAGAGGCGCCGGGACGCCCTCGGTGCCGAGCCCCTCGTACACCTGCCCCTGCTGGGCAAGCCCGCACTGCGCTCCGGCCTGCTGTCCCTGCTGTGCCAGAACCTCATCCTGCTGGGACTGTTCTTCACCATCCCGCTGTACTTGCAGGTGGTTCAGGGGTTCGACGCCTTCCAGACCGGACTGCGGCTGCTTCCGGTGTCCGTCACCATGCTCGTGACCTCCATGTGCGCCGCCCGCCTGGGGCGGGTGGCCGGGCCGCGCCGGGTGGTCCGACTGGCCCTGGTGACCCTGGCCGCCTCCATCATGTGGCTGCTGGCCACCATCGACCCGGTCATCGACGACGCGCAGTTCGCCGGGGCCATGGCCCTGCTCGGCGTGGGCATGGGCCTGCTCGCCTCGCAGCTGGGCAACGTCGTGCAGTCCAGCGTCGGCGAGGAGGAACGCAGCGAGGTCGGCGGGCTGCAGTTCACGGCCCAGAACCTGGGCTCCGCGCTGGGCACCGCGCTCATCGGATCGCTGCTCATCGGCGCCCTGGCCAACGCCTTCACCACGCAGGTGGAGGACAACCCGAGCCTGTCGCGGGAAGCCCGGCAGCAGACCGGTGTCGCCCTCGAAGCGGGGATCAGCTTCGTGCCCACCGAGCAGGTGCGCTCGGCGGCCGAGCGTGCCGGGCTGCCGCCCTCCGAGGCCGACGCCCTCGCGGAGTCGTACGCCTCGGCGCAGCTCGGCGGTCTGAGGGCGGCGATTCTCGCCACCGGGGGAATCACCCTCGCCGGCTTCCTGGTCACACCGCATCTGCCGAGTCGTCCGGCCGGCCGTCCGAAGCGACCCGACTCGGGCGCTCCGGCCGACGCGATCGACCGGACCCGCTGACTTCGAGGGAGGCCGCGATGGCCGAGACCGGGCACGTCACGGACCGAGCGCGCGCCGAGCGTCGGGCCCATGCCGACTACACCGGTGGCGTCTACGGATCCATGCTCGCCGCCTCGGTGGTCGTCGGCGCCGGGACCCTGGGCTCGTTCCCGTACGTGGAGCTGGTGCTGCTGCTGTTGCTCACGGGTGTGGCGTTCTGGATCGCGCATGTGCACGCCCAGTTGTTCGGGGCGCGGATGGCACAGCAGGGCCTGGACCGCCGGATCGTGCTGCATGTGTGCCGCGACGAGTGGCCGATCGTCAAGGCCGCTGTCCCGCCGGCCGCCGCCGTGGCCGTCAGCCCCCTGCTGGGCCTCGGCGTACAGGGTGCTCTCTGGCTGGCGCTCTCGGTCGCCGTGGCGGGCCAGGTCGGCTGGTCGGCGGCCGCGGCTCGACGGGCCGGCGCCTCGTGGGGCCTGGTGGCTGTCAGTGCCTCGGTGAATCTGGTGCTCGGTCTGCTGATCATCGCGTTGAAGATCTCCCTGACGCATTGACACCGATGGCGCCCGAGCCGGGCGACGCGTCACCGGCGACGTATCACCTCCACGGGGTGAGGCAGGGACGGTTCGCCGAGGCGGACGATCGCAGGGAAGGGCGCAGCCCGCCTGTCCCCGGCCACCCGGGAGAGAGCAGCCAATGCGCTACGAGATCCGCGTCGAAGGACACATGTCGGAGACGCTGACCAGAGCCTTCCCGGAGCTGGACCACGTGGTGATGTCCGGTCAGACAGTCCTGTTCGGCTCCGTCGTCGACGAGGCGCACCTGTACGGGCTGCTGGCCCGCTGTCAGTCGCTGGGACTACGGGTTCTGGAGATGCGCCAGCTGCCGGAGTGACGTGCCCCAGGAAGACACAGGACGACCGCGTGACGTGCCCCAGGAAGACACAGGACGACCGCGGTGACCGGGTGTCCTGCGGTGCCCGCCCCATCGCCCCGGCGGTGCGCACGGATCACCCGCCGGGGGTGACCCGGTGGCCGGACTCGGGCGGGACGCTGGCCCGGTGAGATCCCCGCACACCGCCCCGTCGGCGGTCCGGGACGATCCGCTCGAGCGCGCGAGGAGGAGCCATGACCGTGCCGCGTGGTCCGACACCGCATACCGGACCGGAACAGATGTCCGACCGGGCGGCCCCCGGGCCGTCGGACGGCGATCCCGCGGAAGTGCTGGCGGCACTCGGGCGCTCATGGACGTGGATCCTGGGTTCCGCGGTCGCCACGCTCGTGCCGGGCGTCCTGGTCCTGGTCTGGCCGGACGAGACCCTGCACATCCTGGCGGTCCTCATCGGCCTGTACCTGCTCGTGATCGGGGGGTTCCGGTTCGTTGCGGCCTTCTCCCGGGACGAGCACGGCGACCGGCTGCCCGGGGTGCTCCTCGCGGTGGCGTTCGTGCTGGCCGGGGTGCTGTGTCTGAGGAACCCGTTGCAGACCATTGCCGGGCTCTCGCTGATCGTCGGGATCGTCTGGCTGGTGTCCGGCATCCTGACCCTCTACACGGCCATCGCCGCCAAGGACCTGCCCCACCGCGGTTTCGTCCTCGGCGTCGCGGTGATCGCCATCGTCGCGGGGATCGTGGTGCTGGCCCTGCCGACCGAGTCGGCCCGGGCGCTGACCCGGCTGCTGGGTCTGTGGATGGTCCTGCTCGGCCTGGCCGAGGTGGCCCTCGCCCTGGCCTGGCGAGCGGCACTCCGCAGGTCCCGAGGCGCGGGGCCGCACGGACCCGGCGGGACGGTCTGAGACCCCGGCGACCGGGAGCCGCGGGGACCGTCCGTTCACCCGTCTCGGGTGATCCGCACGGACCTTGCCGTGGGCACGCTGAAGGCGGCAGAGAACGGCTGCCGGGCGAGCGCCCGGGACGGAGGAGAAGAAATGAGTGGGCAGATGTATCTCGCGTACGACTATCCGCTGCTGAGCGTCTTCTGGTCCATGCTGGTGTTCTTCCTGTGGATCATGTGGTTCATCCTGCTCTTCCGGATCATCGTCGACATCTTCCGTGACGACGACATGGGCGGCTGGGCCAAGGCCGGCTGGCTGGTGCTGGTCATCGTCCTGCCCTTCCTCGGCGTCTTCATCTACGTGATCGCCCGCGGCAAGGGCATGGGCCGCCGTGAGGTGGCGCAGGCGCGCGCGCAGCAGGAGTCCTTCGAAAGCTACGTCCGGGAGACCGCCAAGGGCGGCGGCCGGTCCAGCAGCGTCGATGAACTCGCCAAGCTGTCCGAGATCCGCGCCCGCGGTGACATCACGGACGAGGAGTTCCGCAAGGCGAAGGAACTGGTCCTGAGCGACTACGGCCCGTCGGCAGGCGCAGGCGCAGGCGCGGGTACTGGCACCGGCGCCAACGCCGGCCCCTCCACTTCCGGTCGCTGAGCGCACCGCACGAGACGGAAACGAGGCAGCAGGATGACCGCGACACACACAGCGCACGGGCAGACGGTCGACCGGCCCTGGGCCGAAGGCCTGACGATTTTCGCGGCAGTCATGCTCATGATCGCCGGCATACTCGATGTGTGCCGGGGCATCATGGCGCTCGCCGAGGACGACGTCTTCTTCAGGACACGGAACTACGTGTTCGCGTTCAACCTCACTGGTTGGGGCTGGATCCATCTCATTCTGGGCGTCGTCGCCGTGATCGTCAGTTTCGGACTCTTCCAGATGGCGCTGTGGGCGCGCGTCGCCGGGGTGGCCATCGCCGCACTGATCATCATCGCCAACTTCCTCTCCCTGCCGTACTACCCGGTCTGGTCGGTCGTGATGATCGCTTTCTCGGCGTTCATCATCTGGGCCCTGTGCGTGGTCCGGCAGGACGAGTCCGCCGACCCGTTCGCGAGCCCGCCGCACGGCATGTGAACGAGACCTGGCCGAGCCCTGACCGGCTTGCGGCCGCCGTACGCTTCGCCGTCGGCCGCAAGCCGGTCATGATGACGCTGGTCAGGGTGACGCCGGTCAGGATGACGCCGGTCAGGGTGACAGGGGAACGATCCTCACCGCACCACGCTCAGCGACAGTGCGAAACGCCCCTCCTCGTCCGTCCACCAGTGCGTCAGGTCCAGGCCGGCCGCCGCCAGTTCGGCCCGTACGCCGTCCTTGCGGAACTTCGCGGAGACCTCCGTCCGCAGCTCCTCGCCGTCCGCGAAGTCCACCGCCAGATCCAGCGCCGGAATCTTCACGGTCTGCGCCGTCCGCGACCGCAGCCGCATCTCGATCCACTCCTTCTCGGCGTCCCAGACGGCCACGTGGTCGAAGGCGTCGGGGTCGAAGTCGGCGCCCAGCTCACGGTTGACGACCGTCAGCACGTTCTTGTTGAACTCCGCCGTCACCCCCGCCGCGTCGTCGTACGCGGCGACCAGGACCGACTCGTCCTTCACCAGGTCGGTGCCGAGCAGGAACGCGTCCCCGGGCGACAGCAGGGTCCGTACGGAGGCGAGGAACGCCGTCCGTTCGGCGGGCAGCAGATTGCCGATCGTGCCGCCGAGGAACGCGACGAGCCGCGGACCCGGCGTGCCGGGCAGCGCGAGACCGCCGGTGAAGTCCGCGATCAGCGCGTGCACGTTCAGATTCGGGCGCTCGGCGATCAGCGCCTGTCCCGCCTGGGTCAGCGCGCTCTCGCTGACGTCGACCGGGACGTAGGTGTGCAGCCCGGTCAGCTCGTCCAGCAGGTGCCGGGTCTTCTCGGAGGAGCCGGAACCCAGCTCGACCAGGGTGCGCGCGCCGGTCGCGGCCGCGATCTCCGCGGCCCGGGCGATCAGGATCTCCCGCTCCGCGCGCGTCGGGTAGTACTCCGGCAGTTCGGTGATCTTCTCGAAGAGCTCACTGCCGTGCGCGTCGTAGAACCACTTCGGCGGAAGCGTCTTGGGCTTGGCGGTCTCCCCAGGTCGAGCGGGGCCGGCGCCCCGGGGGACGGCGAGGCCGTGCAGGACGTCGGCGCGCAGGGCCGCGTCCGTGGTGTCCTCGGGCAGGGTGCGGGTGAGAAGGAACGGGCTCACGTACGGGGCTCCTTCGGTGGTGCGGATGCCATGTGGGTGTGCGGTTCACCGTGTTCCGGCGGGCCCCCCTGTTCCCGCGGGTCCTTGAGCGGGGTGAGCAGGACGTCGGTGCGGCTCGCGGCGAGCAGCGTGCGGTCCGGCACCTCCTGCCAGTGCGGATCGTCGTCGTACGGTTCGGAGGCCACAACGGTGCGGCGGCCGGGCTCGGCGAGGTACCAGAGCGTGTCGCCCCAGGCGGTCGCCGCGATCGTCTCGCCGCTCGTGAGCAGCAGGTTGAGCCGGGAGCCGGGGGCCGCCGCGGCGACCTCCAGCACGGTGTCGGCCAGCGCCTGCCCCTCCTCGTCGCCGCCGCGCAGCCGGTTCAGGACCAGGGCCCAGACGAGCGCCGAGTCGCAGCGCGCCTCCAGCGACAGCAGCTCGGTGGGCGGGAGCGAGCAGGCCAGGGGGGCCAGCGAGTCGGGCCAGCCGGCGACGGCCCCGTTGTGGCTGAACAGCCAGGGGCCGGCGGCGAACGGCGCCGCCGCGGCCTCCCCGTCCGCCCCCGCCACGGTCGCGTCCCGTACGGCGGCGAGCAGCGCGGTGGTCCGTACGACACGGGCCAGGTCGGCGAAGGACTGGTCGCCCCAGATGGGCACGGCCCGGCGGTACCGCGCCGGCACCGGGTCCTCCTCGGCGTACCAGCCCACCCCGAAACCATCGGCGTTGACGGTCCCGTACCGCTGCCGCCGGGGCGCCCACGACTGCCGGAAGAGGCTGTGCGCGGGTTCCACGAGCAGCCTGCCGAGCGGCTCCGCCGGCCCCAGGTAGGCCAGGTGACGGCACATCAGGAAGCTCCCGAGCGAGCGGTGCGGAACCCGGAGAATATCTGCCGCCGGATCGGATAGTCCCAGTTGCGGAACGTACCCCGGCAGGCCACCGGGTCCACGGCGAACGAACCGCCGCGCAGCACCTTGTGCTCAGGCCCGAAGAACACCTCCGAGTACTCCTTGTACGGGAACGCCGTGAACCCCGGATACGGCTCCAGGTCGCTCGACGTCCACTCCCACACGTCGCCGATCAACTGCCGTACGCCGAGCGGAGAGGCGCCCGCCGGATAGCTTCCCGCCGGAGCCGGACGCAGATGCCGCTGCCCGAGGTTGGCGTGCTCGGGCGTCGGGTCGGCGTCGCCCCACGGGTAGCGGGTGGAGCGGCCGGTGACCGGGTCGTGACGGGCCGCCTTTTCCCACTCGGCCTCGGTGGGCAGCCGGCGCCCCGCCCAGCGCGCGTACGCGTCCGCCTCGTACCAGCACACGTGCAGCACCGGCTCGTTCGGCGGCACGGGCTCGGTGACGCCGAAACGCCGCCGCAGCCACTGCCCCTGCTCGCGGCGCCAGTACAGCGGCGCCTCGATGGAGTGGGAGCGGATGTGGTCCCAGCCTTCGGCGGTCCACCAGCGCTCGTCACCGTAGCCGCCGTCCTCGATGAACGCCTGGTACGCGGCGTTCGTCACCGGTGTGGTGTCCAGGTAGAAGGACGGCACCAGGCGCTCGTGTGCGGGCCGTTCGTTGTCCAGCGCCCATGGTTCGGCCGAGGTGCCCATCGTGAACGGGCCGCCGGGAACGAGGACTTCGGCCGGACCGGTGAACGGCGGCGCGGGCGCGGGGTCCGGTGCCGTCAGTGCCGCGGGGCCCTTGCGCAGCTGATGGGTGATCAGCATCGTCTCGTCGTGCTGCTGTTCGTGCTGCGCGATCATGCCGAAGGCGAAGCCCGCCTCCGTCAGCGGGGTGCCACGGAACGCCGTGCTCTCCAGGACGTCGAGCGCCCGGCCGCGCACCTCCGACGCATAGCGCCGGGCCTCGTCGGGCGGCAGCAGCGGCAGCGAGGGCCGTTCGGCGCGCGGGTGCTCGAACGCGTCGTACAGCCCGTCGATCTCGGGCCGCATCGCGTCACGCCCGGCGACCGCGCGCAGCAGCCACAGCTCCTCCTGGTTGCCGATGTGCGCCAGGTCCCACACCAGCGGGGACATCAGCGGCGAGTGCTGCGCGGTGAGGTCGGGCTCGTCCACGCACGTGGTGAGGAGCGCGGTGCGCTCGCGGGCGGTGGTGAGCGCGTCGAGCGCGCGGGCCCGGAGCGTGTCGGGGTCGGTCGGGGACCCGGGGTCGGTCATGTGCGGAGGTCCTTCCCGTGGAGCTGGAGCAGCAGATCGTCGGCGGGGCAGCGACCCCGGGCCACATAGCGGTCGGTGAACTCCGCCACGGCGTTCTGCACCTCGGCGGTGGCGCCGAGCCGGGGCAGCGCCTCGGCCGCGGCCGCGAAGCAGATGACGGCGGCCTCGTGCAACTCGGGGTCGGCCAGACCCTGGCGTGCGGCCTCGATCCACAGCGGATTGCACGGAGCGGGCAGTGAACGGCCGTGCTCCGCGAGGGGTTTGACCGTCCGGTAGGCGATCTCGGCGGCCTCGGGGTCGTCGAAGAGGGCCGCCGTCACCGCCAGCGGCACGATCCAGCCGTCGTCACCCGGCTGGGCGTCGATCATGCGCAGTTCGAGATGGCCGCGCGGGCGCACCGGCGGGAACAGGGTCGAGACGTGATAGTCGAGGTCGCCGCGGTCCGGCGGGGTGCCGGACCGGGTCCACTCCCGGAAACTCATTGCCTCCGGTACCTGCCAGGGGCCGCTGTCGGCCCGTATGCACATCACCGGCGCGTCCAGCACGTGCCGGGCCCAGGTCCTTCGTGGGTCGCCGTCGAGGGGCGGGGCACTCGAACGCCCCGGGTCCATGGCGGCCCACAGGTACTGCCGGGTCGAGCGCCAGCCCGTGGCCCGCCCATGGGCCATGGGGGAGTGCGCGAACGCGGCCACGAGGACCGCGCCCAGCTGGTGCGCCAGCCACCAGCGCCGCCCGTGCCCGAGCGGCCCCGGCTCCTCGTGCCCGGCGTCCAGGCACACCTGGACGGACGCGGAGGAGCACATCATGGCGCGGCCCTCGGGTCCGGCGCGGTCCAGGTAGGACTCCATGGCGTCGTAGCGCGGCTCATGGAGATAGCGGGTCGGGGGGCTCCAGGGGTCGTGGCCGTATCCACGGAGGCCGAGACCCGCCTCGCGCAGCAGCGCGCGTACCGCGTCGAGGTCGGCGGAGACGGATCCGATGCACTCCATCAGCGAGGCGGCGGGAGCGGAGCTGAGCTCCAGCTGGCCGCCGGGTTCGACGGTGAGCGCCGAACGCAGGGGCACGGTCCGCAATGCGGCGTAGGCCGCATCGAGTCGTTCGGGTGCTACCGGGAGCTGCGGCCGCCGCAGCTCGTGGACTATCCATTCCAGTTCGACACCGAGCGTGCGGGGCGGTCCGGTCTTGAAGCAGATACCGCGGACCAGAGCCTCCACATCGGCCTCGGTGACGGCGGAGCGGGGCTCCGTACAGTCACTCACCGAATCGGACATGTCGGGATCCTCCTGAGATTCCACCATGTCGCCGGACCCGGCTTCGGTTGAGCCGGACCGGCAATGACTCGTCCCACCCAAAACCCTCGCGCCGCTTCGCACAAGGGTGCACATCGTTGTTTTTCGGACCGTTTCATAAACCGAGAACCGTTGTGTCGGGGACAGGGAAACTCTGTTGCGGCGTATGTCCAGCATCGCTCACCATTCGTTCATGAGCACGACGGGGGAGATCGCGGCAGGGGAAATCGCAGGCGGGGGCCTCACAGCGTCCACGGGGGTGGTGCTGTGAGCGCGCGCCTGCGCGCGATCGCGCGGGAGACGGAGGAGATCGTCGCGGCGGGCCGGTACCACGCGTCCGACGGGCGTGCGGTGTCGATCGCCGCGGCGGTCGAGGCCGCACGGGCCGCGACCCGGGTGTATGGGCCGGACCCTGTGGAGATATCGCAGGTCGGCCCGGTCGCCACGCTCTTCGAGGTGACCGGTGAGAGCAGCCTGGAGGCGGCCCGGCGACTGACGGAGCGGGCGGGCGATCCGGTCGCCGTACTGAACTTCGCCTCGGCCCGCAATCCGGGCGGCGGCTATCTGAACGGCGCACAGGCCCAGGAGGAGGCCCTGTGCCGGGCCTCCGCGCTGTACACGTGCGTGCTGGGGGCCCGCGCGTTCTACGAGCACCACCGGGCGCACCGGGATCCGTTCTACACGGACCGGGTCATCCATTCGCCCGCCGTGCCGGTCTTCCGAGACGACCGCGGGCGCCTGCTCGACAAGCCGTATCCGGTCGGCTTCCTCACCGCCGCGGCGCCGAATGCCGGGGTCGTGCTGCGCAGCGCGCCGGAGCGGGCCCCCGAGCTGCCGCGGGCCCTCGCGGCACGCGCCGAGCGGGTGCTGGAGACGGCGGTGACGCACGGCTACCGGCGGCTGGTGCTGGGCGCCTGGGGCTGCGGAGTGTTCCGGAACGACCCCGCGCAGGTGGCGGGGGCGTTCCACGGGCTGCTGGGTCCCGGGGGCCGGTTCGCCGGGCACTTCGAGCACGTCGTGTTCGGCGTCCTCGACCGGACGCCGGGGACGGCGACCAGAGGCGCCTTCGAGCGTGCGTTCGATGGCGAGGTGCGGGGCGCTCAGCGCCAGCCGTAGCGCTCCCGCAGCCGGTGCACCACCAGGTTGAACCGCATCCGGTCCAGGGCGCAGGCCTCCCGCCGCATGCCGCTCTCGTGCAGCCGCAGCACGCGGTCCACGGCCACCCAGGAGTCGCGTCCCGACCTGTCCCAGGGCCCGCTGCCGATCGGCACCCACTCCCGGTCGCCGTCGTGCCGCTTGCTGGAGAGCTGCACCGCCAGCAGCGTGCCGGCCGCCTCCCGGGCGACGACGAGCACCGGGCGGTCCTTGCCGCGCCCGTCGTTCTCCTCGAAGGGCACCCAGGTCCAGACGATCTCGCCGGGGTCGGGGTCACCGTCGTGCGCGGGGGAGTACTCGGTCCGCACCCGGCCCACCGTGCGGGGTTCGGCCTCGGTGGTCGCGGAAGGGCCGTGGCGGCCGGGAATGTCTTCATCGGTAAAGGCAGTCACGCGGGTCACGGTAGAGCCTGCTCGGCACGGCTCGCCGAACGGGTACGGCACTTCGGGCGTACGGGGGACAACTCCCGTACGCCCGAAGCCTTACCGTTTCACCCCTCGTCCTTCTCCACCGGCACCTTCTCCGTACGCGCGGGCACGAACCCGTTGAGCCCGGCGGCGCCGCCGCCCGCCGTCCCGTTCTGGTTCATCGACGCCAGCAGCTGGCGGGCCAGACCCAGCCCCGTGCCGCCCATGGTGAGCGCCTTGGCGAACATGTCGCCCATGCCGTCGGCGCCGTTGAGCAGCACCATGTGCTCGACGTTGTTGAAGGCGCTCGCGCCCGCCTGGACTATCTCCGGCCAGTTCTCGGCGAGTTGCTGCGCGACCACCGCCTCCTGGTTCTCGGCGAGTGCGGCCGCCCGCGCCTTGATGGCCTCCGCCTCCGCGAGACCCTTCGCCCGGGTCGCCTCGGCCACCGCGAGCCCCTTCGCCTGCGCCGCGGCCGCCTCGGCCTCACCGGTGGCCCGGGTCGCCGTCGCGGAGGCGGCACCGCGCGCCTTCGTCGCCTCGGCCTCGGCGCTCGCCGCCGTCTTCACCCGGGTCGCCTCGGCCGCGGCCGCCAGCTCCGTCTCCTTGGCCTTGGCCTGCGCCGCGGAGATGCGCGCGTCGCGGTCGGCCTCGGCGCGGGCCCGGGTCTCGTACGCCTTCGCGTCGGCCGGCTTGCGGACGTCCGCCTGGAGCTGTTGCTCACGGCGGTGCGCCTCGAGTTCGGCGACCCGCGTCTCCTGGACGACGACGTCCTGGCGCGCGGCGGCGTCGGCGAGCGGACCGGCCTGCTTGGCCTTGGCGGCCGCCTTGTCACGCTCGGCCTGGTACCCGGCTTGCAGGATCTCGCTGTCCCGGGTCGCCTCCGACATCCGGGACGCGGCCAACTGCTCGGCCTCGGTGGCGAGACGGTTCGCCTCCGCCTGCGCGATCCGCGCGTCCCGCTGCACGGCGGCCGCGTGCGGCATGGCCAGGTTCTTGATGTACCCGGTCGGGTCCTCGATCTCGTGGATCTGGAGCGAGTCGACGATCAGACCCAGCTTCTCCATCTCCGTACCGCACGCGGCACGCGTCTGCCCGGTGAGCTTCTCGCGGTCGCGGATCATGTCCTCGACCGTCAACCCGCCCACGATGGACCGCAGATGACCGGCGAACACGTTGTGCACCCGCTCCGCCATCAGCTTCTGCTGGTCGAGGAAGCGGCGGCCCGCGTTGGCGATCGACACGAAGTCGTCGCCCACCTTGAAGATGACCACGCCCCGCACCTTCAGCGGAATGCCCTGCGTGGTGACGCAGTCCACGGACAGCTCGGTCTCGTTGAGATCGAGCGACATCTTGCGGACCGCTTGCACGCCCGGCAGCACCAGCGTGCCGCGCCCCGTCACGATGCGGAAACCCATGCCTTCTTCAAGGCCTTCGGTCCGATGCTTCGAACCGGAGATGATCAGTGCTTCGTTGGGCTCCGCGACGCGCCACATGAGCTTGAAGACCACAACGATGAAGATCAGTGCGAGGACTGCTGCCCCCGCCACGACGCCGACAATCATCGGCATACGCCCCCTTTGGATGGTGCCCTGACGGCACCGAACGAACGGGAGTGTGCTCCTGTGCAAGGCCGAAATACAGACGCTGACGCGTCCTTGTCGCAATCTTGACGCGTACGGCTCTCACCTGGGGGACGGGCGGCTCAACTGTCGTACGCCGCAGCCACGTAGACGGTCCGCGGCGGCAGGTACTCGATCACCATCACCACCGTGCCCGGCTCGATCCGGTCCTGCGCGGACGCCGGATACGCCAGGAAGTGTTCCGCGCCGCCGCGCACCCGGACGATCACCTCGCCGACGAGCCCGGGGCCGATCGTGCCGGTGACCCGCCCCATCAACCCGACCATCGACGCATCGTCCATGGTCACAGCGTACGGCCCGAACTCCTCCGGGTCGCCGCCGAGTCGGCGTCCGTCGAGGCCGGAGGCCACTGTTCGTGCCATCGCCGGTCCGCCTCCAGCTGGGCGGCGAGCGAGACGAGCAGGGGTTCGCTGTGCGCCGGGCCCAGCAACTGGGCGCCCACGGGCAGGAGTCCGCCGTCTCGGCCGCCCTCGGCCGGGGAGGGGCCGCCGTCCACGAAACCGGCGGGGACGTTGACGCCCGGCCAGCCCAGCACGTTCCACGGCCAGGCGTAGGGGCAGGCGGCGATCATGGCGCGGTCGGTCCCGAAACCGTTCAGGTTCACCATCGAGCCGATGTGCGGCGGGGGAGCGGCGGTCGTCGGCGCGAGGAGTACGTCGTACACGTCGAAGAGCGCCCCGACCCGCCGGTGCAGCCTGGCCTCCGCCGCCCGTGCCAGGCGCAGGGGTGCTCCGCCGAGCAGTCGGCCGAGGCGGGCGGCGTCGCGGGTGCGCCGGTCGAGGAGGTCCGGAAACGGCGCGTCGCGCACCCACTCCGCCAGGCCGGCCGTGGCCCGCGGGACGAACGTCAGTCCGATCCGGCCGTAGCGCGGCTCCGCCTCCTCGACCACGTGCCCGAGCGCCGCCAGCCGCTCCGCCAGCTCGAGGACCCGCGCCCGTACCCGGGGATCGAGCCGGGCGGGCAGCGCCGTGAACGGGGGCTTGAGCGAGAGGGCGATCCGCAGCCGGCCCGGCTCGCGCCCGACGGCCTCCAGGACGCCGGTGGCGGGCGGGCGGTGCAGGTCGCCCGCGTGGTTGCCGCTCGCCGCGTCCAGGAGCAGCGCCGCGTCGGCGACCGTACGGGCGAGCGTTCCGTTGACCGTGATGCCCTGGAAGGACTCGGGGCGCGGCCAGGTGGAGATCCGGCCGCGCTGCGGTTTGATGCCGACCAGATGCGTCCAGGAGGCCGGGATGCGGACGGAACCCGCACCGTCCGAGCCCAGGGCGGCCGGGACCAGGCCCGCGGCGACCGCGGCCGCCGAGCCGCCCGAGGAACCGCCCGGCGTGTGGTCCGGATGCCAGGGATTGCGGGTGGCGCCGAAAGCGGGCCCCTCGGTGAACGGCCACTGGCCCAGCTCGCAGGTGTTGGTCTTGCCGACGATCACCGCCCCGGCCGCCCGCAGCCGCCGTACCGCCTCACTGTCCTCGGCCCGCGGCGGGAACTCGCCCCGACAGCCGAACGCGGTCGGTTCGCCCGCCACGTCCATGTCGTCCTTCACCGCCACCGGCACCCCGAGCAGCGGCCGCCGCGCCCCCGCCGCCAGCTCCCGGTCCGCCGCCTGTGCCTCGGCGAGCGAGGCCTCGGCGCGCACCAGCCGGAACGCGTTCAGCGAGGGCTGCGTCGCCTCGATCCGGGCCAGCGTCCGCTCGACGAGCTCGCGCGAGGTCACCTCGCCGTCGGCCAGGGCCCGGGCGCACCGGGCGAGGCCCTCGGCACGCTCGGGAGGGGTGTCGGCGCGTTCGGCAGCCATGCGGGACACCTCCGGGTGGACGACGTCTACCGAACGGTAACCGCCCGGCGCCCGACGCGGTACGGGATCTCGAACTTCCGCCCCGGAAACGGGTGTTCAGGGGTGCATCTGGCCGATGAATGTCGGGAAAGCGCTTGTTCCGAGCGGAAGTTGCCCCGGTACGGAGCGCCGCCGCCGTCTTCTGCAAAGATGCCGTACGTCATGGTGCACATACCGAACGAGCCCGTCCCTTCGCCGTCCGCACCACGCTCCGTGCCGACGAGCGCCGATGTGGCACGCCTGGCGGGAGTCTCGCGCGCGACCGTCTCGTACGTGCTCAACAACACCAGCGCCGTCCGGATCAGCGAGCCCACGCGCCGCCGCGTCCACGAGGCCGCCAAGGAACTCGGGTACGTCCCGCACGCCGCGGCCCGCAGCCTGCGCGCCGGGCACAGCCGTATGGTCCTGATCCCGACGCCGAACGTGCCGGTCGGACCGCTCTACAACCAGTTCTTCAACGAACTGCAGTGGGCGCTCAGCCGACTTGAGTACACCGTGGTGCAGTACGGCGACCTGTCGCCGCACGGCGACGAGGCGGCCCGCGCCTGGGCCGAGCTGCGGCCGGTCGCCGTCCTCGTGCCCGGCGGCGGGCTCGGGCCCCAGGGCCTGGCCGTGCTCAAGCGCTCCGGCGCCCGCGCCGTCGTCACCCTCGGCGCCGAACGCGTCGAGGGCGCCCACGCGGTGCTGCTGGACCACGAGGGGGTCGGCCACAGCGCCGGCCGGCACCTGCTCGCCCGCGGCCGCCGCGCGGTAGGGGTCGTGGTACCCGAGGAGCCCGGCTTGGAGATGTTCTCCAAGCCCCGGCTCGAAGGCGTCCGGCGGGCCCTCCAGGGCACCGGGGCCACCGTCACCGAACTGCCGCTCGCCTACGAGGAGGAGGCCGCGGCCCGCCTCGCCGCGCGCTGGCGCCCGCTGGGCCTGGACGCCGTCTTCGCGTACAACGACGAGTACGCGATGCTGCTCATGCGCGCCCTCCAGGACGAGGGCATCGCCATTCCGCGGGAGACGGCCGTGATCGGCGCCGACGACCTGATGCTCGGCCGGCTGCTGCGGCCACGCCTGAGCACGGTCCACATCGAGCTGCCGTCGGGGCGCGACCTCGCGGAGCTGGTCGATCGCGCGGTACGCGATCCGGGCGTCGCACCCGAGGTGCACGAGGTGCTCGGCACGAGGGTCGTACAGCGGGAATCCAGCTGAACGTCCGGGCCCGGCTCACGGGTCACGGGTCCCGGGGAACGCCCTCGGGCGATTCGGACCCGACTCCCCGACCGCTCCCCGGAGTTGCGCCTGCCCCGGGCCCGGGGCAGGCGGCCCGTTCCTCATCACGGCATGCCGCGAACGCCGCACGCTCGACCGGGGCGATGCCTGATCCTGAGCGGGTGCTACTCGCCCTGCTGTGCCTGAGCCTGCGCCTGCTGTGCCGCGACCGCCTTGCGGACCTCGTCCATGTCCAGCTTCCGGGCCTGTCCGATCACGTCCTCCAGGGCTGCCTCGGGCAGGGCGCCCGGCTGGGCGAACACGGCGACCTGGTCGCGGACGATCATCAGCGTCGGGATCGACTGGATGTCGAAGGCCGCGGCCAGCTCGGGCTGAGCCTCGGTGTCGACCTTGGCGAACACCAGGTCCGGATTGGCCTCCGCCGCCTTCTCGTAGACCGGGGCGAACTGACGGCACGGCCCGCACCAGGACGCCCAGAAGTCGATCAGGACGAACTCGTTGTCCGTGACCGTCTGGTCGAAGTTCTCCTTGGTGAGCTCCACGGTGCTGCTCATGGCGTGTTTCCCTCTTCCTGGTGTCGGGGGCTCGGGGCAAGCCGCTGTCCACAACGCCACCCTCCGGCGCCGTATTCCGCGCGCGTACCCGTGTGGCCAGCACGCACACCAGCTACCAGACTGACCCCATGACGGAAACGGAATCCATCGCGTACGACGTCGTGGTGCTCGGGGCCGGTCCGGTGGGGGAGAACGTCGCCGACCGCACCCGCGCGGCCGGCCTGTCCACCGCGGTCGTCGAGAGCGAGCTGGTCGGCGGCGAGTGCTCCTACTGGGCCTGCATGCCCAGCAAGGCCCTGCTGCGCCCGGTCATCGCCCGCGCCGACGCCCGCCGCGTGCCCGGCGTGAGCCACCTCGCGCAGGGCCACCTCGACACGGCAGCGGTCCTCGCCCACCGGGACTACGAGGTCTCGCACTGGAAGGACGACGGCCAGGTCGGCTGGCTCGACGGCATCGGGGCCGACCTGTACCGGGGGCACGGGCGCCTGTCCGGACCCCGCGAGGTGACGGTGACGGGCCCCGACGGTGATCGCCGGGTACTGACCGCCCGGCACGCGGTCGCGGTGTGCACCGGCAGCCGCGCCCTGCTGCCCGACCTGCCGGGCCTCGACCAGGTCGAACCGTGGACGAGCCGCGAGGCCACCAGCGCTCAGGCCGCCCCCGGCCGGCTGATCGTGGTCGGCGGCGGTGTGGTCGCCGTCGAGATGGCCACCGCCTGGCGGGCACTCGGCTCCGAGGTCACGGTCCTCGTCCGCGGGAAGGGTCTGTTGCCCCGTATGGAGCCGTTCGCCGGGGAACTGGTGGCGGAGGCGCTCAAGGAGGCGGGCGCCGACGTCCGCACCGGCACATCGGTGTCGGCGGTGACCCGCGAGGGCCCGACCGTGGTGGTGCTGACGGACACGGGCGACCGCATCGAGGCGGACGAGATCCTCTTCGCCACGGGCCGCGCCCCGCGCACCGACGATCTGGGCCTCGACACGGTGGGTCTGGAGCCCGGCTCGTGGCTGTCCGTCGACGACAGCCTCCGGGTGACGGGCAGCGACTGGCTGTACGCGGTCGGCGATGTGAACCACCGGGCGCTCCTCACCCACCAGGGCAAGTACCAGGCCCGGATCGCGGGCGCGGCCATCGCCGCCCGGGCCTCGGGCGTGCCCCTGCTGGAATCGGATCCCTGGGGCGCCCACGCCGCCACCGCCGACCACGCGGCCGTCCCCCAGGTCGTCTTCACCGACCCGGAGGCGGCGGCCGTGGGTCTCTCCCTCGCCGAGGCGGAGCGGGCCGGGCACCACGTCCGCGCCGTCGACGTCGAGTTCTCCTCGGTCGCGGGCGCCGGTCTGTACGCCGACGGCTACCGCGGCCGGGCCCGCATGGTCGTCGACGTCAACCGCGAGACCCTCCTCGGCGTGACCTTCGTCGGCCCTGGCGTGGGCGAACTGATCCACTCGGCGACGATCGCCGTCGCCGGCGAGGTGCCGATCGGCCGGCTGTGGCATGCGGTGCCCTCGTATCCGACGATCAGCGAGGTATGGCTGCGGCTCCTGGAGGCCTACCGGGACGCCTAGGGCCTGTCGTCGGACGCGTCGGTGTCTTGGACCGGCAGGACGCGTCGGTCTGTTGGGCCGGCCCGGTCCGCGACGTCGCGGCGACATCAGCCGCGGCGTCCGGGGCGGCCCCTCGCCGCGTTGGCGCACGACCGGAGTACGGCCCGGTACGCGGGTCGTACTCCGGCTCGCGACGCACCGCCCCGGAGACCGCGGCCTGACCCTGCCCGAGCCGGAACTCACCATGGGGCAGGCCCTTTGGACACGGCAGCGCGGGCACCGCGTCGGGCGCCCGCGATTCTGAGCCGACCGGCGTTCTCGGTCGGGCGGCGCGCACTCAGTCGGGCAGCGCGAACCCCAGTGCCGCCGCCGCCCGTTCCGGCGTCGGCTGGCTCCACCGCAGTGCCATCGCCTCGTTCGACGACAGCGACCGCAGCTCCGCCCGGTCGAGATAGAGCATGCCGTCGAGGTGGTCCGTCTCGTGCTGGACGATGCGGGCGGGCCAGCCGGTGAACTCCTCGTCCACGGCGCGACCGTGCTCGTCCAGCGCGGTCAGCCGCACCCGGGCGGGCCGGGCCACCACAGCCTGCCAGCCCGGCACGCTGAGGCAGCCCTCGAAGAACGCGGCCCGGTCGCTGCCGACGGCCTCGTACGACGGGTTGACCAGCACCCGGAAGGGCTGCGGCACCCGCCCCCGCACCGCCCCCACCTCCTCCGGCACCGGCGCCGGGTCCTCGATGACCGCGATCCGCAGCCCCACCCCCACCTGGGGCGCCGCGAGGCCGACGCCCGGCGCCGCGTGCATGGTCAGGCGCAGGGCCTCGACGAAGCGGGCGAGGAGCCCGGGTCCGAGCTGCCCGTCGTAGGGCTCGGCGCCGCGGCGCAGCACCGGGTCGCCGGCCGCGACGATCGGCAACGGGCCGCCGGTGGCGAGGAGTTCCTCGACACGGTCGGCGAGCGGGCGGGAGGCGGAGCGGGTGTCGGGGACCGTGCGGTCACTTTCGGATGCCATCGCGTCAGCATGCCAGGCAGATCGAGCGGCACGAGGCCCGTCCCCGCGGCCATGTGGCCCAGGTCACGTACATCCGCGGGAACTCACCCGCACTCCGCCCCGACTACTGAAGCGCCACGGCCCTCCCGGGTCCCGTGCCCCGAGGTTGTCCCACGTCCCCATTCCCCATTCCCCGTCCCCCGGAGAAGCCCGCCGATGACCACCGCTCCCTCCGCCCCAGACGCTCCCTCGACCACGACGGACGAGCCCCCGCAGTCCGGTACGCCCGGGCCCGCCAGATGGGCCCCGCTGCGCCCCCTGGTCCTGCGCCTGCACTTCTACGCCGGCCTGCTCGTGGCCCCGTTCCTGCTGGTCGCCGCGCTGACCGGATTCCTCTACGCGGCTTCCTACCAGGCCGAGAAGATCGTGTACGCGCATGAGCTGACCGTCCCCGTCGGCGACACCGAGCTGCCGATCTCCCAGCAGGTCGCCGCCGCCCGCAAGGCCCACCCCGAGGGCACACTCACGGCCGTGCGCCCCTCCCCGGAGGCGGACGCGACGACCAGGGTGCTGCTGTCCGGCGTCAAGGGCGTCGACGAGGGCCACACCCTCGCCGTCTTCGTCGACCCGTACACCGGCAAGGTGCGGGGCTCGCTGGAACAGTACGGATCGACCGGCGCGCTGCCCCTGCGCACCTGGATCGACGAGTTCCACCGCGATCTCCAGCTGGGTGAGAACGGGCGCCTGTACAGCGAACTCGCCGCGAGCTGGCTGTGGGTGATCGCGGGCGGCGGCCTCGTGCTGTGGTTCGGGCGTCGGCGCGCGCAGCGCAAGGTGCGCGGGACGAGCGGGCGCCGCCGCACCCTGGGCCTGCACGGCACGGTCGGCGTCTGGGCCGCGGCCGGCTTCTTCTTCCTCTCGGCCACCGGCCTGACCTGGTCCACCTACGCCGGCGCCAACATCGACGAACTGCGCACCTCGCTCGGCCAGGCCACCCCGTCGGTGTCGGCGGCGGCGGCCGGCGAGCACGCGGGCCACGACGCCGCGGCGGGAACCGGCGGTACCGAGCACGGCGTGGGCCTCGACAAGATCCTCGCCGCCGCCCGTGCCAAGGGGCTCGGCGATCCCGTCGAGATCGTCCCGCCCGCCGACGCGTCGTCCACGTACGTGGTGAAGCAGGTCCAGCGCAGCTGGCCCGAGAAGCAGGACTCGGTGGCCGTGGACCCGGCGACCGGCGAGGTCACCGACACGCTCCGGTTCGCCGACTATCCGCTGCTCGCCAAGCTGACCCGCTGGGGCATCGACGCCCACACCGGCGTCCTGTTCGGGCTCGTCAACCAGATCGCGTTGATGGCCCTCGCCCTGTCCCTGGTCCTGCTGATCGTCTGGGGCTACCGCATGTGGTGGCAGCGCGGCCGGGCCTCCGCCTTCGGCCGGCCGATCCCGCGCGGCGCCTGGCAGCAGGTCCCTCCGCAGATCCTCGTACCGTGCATGGCGGTGATAGCCGTCCTCGGCTACTTCGTGCCGCTGCTCGGCATCCCGCTGGCGGTGTTCATCGCCGTGGACGTCGTCCTCGGCGAGATCGCCCACCGGCGTGGGCAGCGCACTTACGGAAGGCAGGTAGCGTAGCCGGACACGCGGATGCCGGAGGGAGTCGGACATGGCACAGCGCGAGGCCAACAGCCCGCACCGCGGTTCCCGGCGCCGCGGGCAGGGCGAGCTGGAGGTCCAGGTGCTCGGCGCGCTGCGCGAGGCGGACGGCCCGGTGACCGCGTCCTGGGTGCAGGAGCACCTCGGCGGCGACCTCGCGTACACCACCGTGGTGACCATCCTGACCCGGCTGCTGGCCAAGGACGTCGTCTCCCGCGAGCGGCAGGGGCGTTCCTTCGCCTGGACGCCGACCGCCGACGTCGCGCGCCTCGCCGCGCTCAAGATGCGCCGCCTCCTCGACGGTGAACGCGACCGCGAAGCCGTCCTGGCCAGCTTTGTCACCGCGCTGCCGCCGGACGACGAACAGGTCCTGCGCACACTCCTGGACGCGGCGGACACGGCGGACGGCGGTACGGAAGGCTGACGCCTCGTGGAGGTTTTGTCTTCCTGCCGCTGGTCTCGCCGCTGGTCCTGCCGCTGAGCGCCTGGCCGGTGGCGCGCCTGGCCGAGTTGCACGCGGCCGCACCCCTCTGAGGCCCGTACACGGAAAGAGGCTGAGCCCCGTTGCCACCGGGGCTCAGCCTCTGCGTCATTGCGCTACGGATACGTCGTAGCGCTACGGATACGTCGTAGCGCGACGGGTACGTCGTTGCGCTGCGGATGCGTACGGCGCTACGGAACGAGTGAACGCTTCTCGTGCGGACGGATCACCGTGCCTCGAAGTCGCCCGCGAGCGCCGAGGCGATCCGCAGCTGCGAGTCCGCCTCGTCGTCCCGCCCCTGGCGCTGGAGCGTGCGGCCCAGCATCAACCGGGCGTAGTGCTCCACGGGGTCGCGCTCGACGAGGATGCGCAGCTCGGCCTCCGCACGGCCCAACTGGGCCGAGTGGTAGTAGGAACGCGCCAGCAGCAGCCGCGGCCCGGTCTGCTCCGGCACCTCGTCGACCAGCCCGTCCAGAATCCGCGCGGCGACGGCGTAGTCCTTGGCGTCGAAGAACATCTGCGCGCGCTCCCAGCGCTCCGCGGCCGTCCCCTGGTCGTAGTACGTCGTTTCCACTGCTGACCTCCTTCGACGCTCACAACGGCCCGGTTTGGTTGAATATTCCACGACTGGGTCGGGGGGCGGTGCCGCCCTTACAGGGCCGCAAGCTCCGCGTTCGCCCGCTCCGTCACCAGCGTCAGCACACGCCCGGCCGTCTCCAGATCCTGGGCCGGGATGCCCGCGTACAGCCGGGTCGCGATCTCCTTGCCGCCGGCCTGGATGCTTTCGAACAGCTCCCGGCCGCTGTCCGTGAGCGACACCTGACCGGGTGCCGGTTCGTCCAGCAGCTTCGCGGCGATCAGCTCGTCGACGGCCTGCCGGGCGGGTGTTTCCCCGGTCTTCAGCGCACCGGTCAGGCGGTCGACGAGCCGGTCGCGCGCGACAGTTCCGCCGGCGGCCGCGGCCGCGTGCAGGGCCACCGACTCCTCGAACGTGGTGCCGGTGCGGGCCAGTACGGTCTCCAGCAGGCCGCGACCGGCGTAGTGGGCAAGGCCTATGACCTGACCGTTGACGGTGGGGTTGGTGGTGAGGTTGGTGGTGGGGTTGGTGGTGGTCACGACTGCTCCTCTGCGGCAGGTGTGCCGAGTTCGGTGGATGTGCCGGGTTCGATCGATGCGTCGAGTGGTGCGTCGAGCAGAGTTCTCAGTTCGTGCGTGAATCGCGTCGTGCGCGGGCTGTCGAGGCCGCCCAAGGGCTGGAGGAGCTGCTCCAGCAGCCGGTGGACCACCTTGATCGCCTGCTGGGCGACCTCGTGTCCCCGCGGGGTGAGCGACAGCTGGATCGCGCGCGGGTCCGCCGGGTCGCGGGTCCGGTCGACGAGGCCGCCGGACTCCAGCGCGCGGGCCAGCTTCGAGACGTAGAGCGCTTCGAGTCCGGTGTGGTCGGCGAGCTGCCGCTGGTTGGGCCTGAGCCCGGTGCGGTGCATGCCGACCAGCGTGGCGACCAGCGAATACTGCGCGTGCGTCAGCCCCAGCGGCGCGACCGCCCGGTCGACCGCGACGCGCCATTTCATCGACAGTCGCCAGACCAGGAAACCGGGGGTCGCGCCCTCGGGGGCCGTGTCGCTCACCGTGTTGCTCATGACGGATACTGTACATAGATACTATAGCCATAGCTACTATTTTCTCGTGGTGCGACGCACCGCATCCCGAAGGGACGGGGCCGATCCGGCCAGGGGAGGGGGGATGGACTGACGGACCGTCCCGGCCGGGGCTAGGTTTGCCACATGAGCAATCTTGATCGCGAGGCAGTGCCCACGCTGTGCGGCGGCCGTGGGTTCGTGGTGGCCGAGCCGGTGCGCGAACTCCTCAGCCCCCGCAAGGTCAAGCTCGGTGAGTCCACCGAAGTCCGCCGTCTGCTGCCCAACCTAGGCCGCCGTATGGTCGGCGCCTGGTGCTTCGTCGATCACTACGGTCCCGATGACATCGCCGACGAGCCAGGCATGCAGGTCCCGCCGCACCCGCACATGGGGCTCCAGACGGTCAGCTGGCTGCACGAGGGCGAGGTCCTCCACCGCGACTCGACGGGCAGCCTCCAGACGATCCGCCCGCGCGAGCTGGGCCTGATGACGTCCGGCCGCGCGATCAGTCACTCCGAGGAAAGCCCCAAGTCGCACGCGCGGTTCCTGCACGGAGCACAGTTGTGGGTGGCCCTGCCGGACAGTCACCGGCACACCGATCCGCGCTTCGAGCACCACGCGGAACTGCCGGTCGTCACGGCGCCGGGGCTCCAGGCCACGCTGATCCTGGGCGAGGTCGACGGCGCGACCTCGCCCGGCACGACGTTCACCCCGATCGTGGGCGCCGACCTGTCCCTCGCGAGCGGCGCCGACGTACGACTGCCACTGGAGCCGGACTTCGAGTACGCCGTCCTGTCCATGTCGGGCGAGGCCCACGTCGACGGCGTACCGGTCCTGCCGGGCTCGATGCTCTACCTCGGCTGCGGCCGCAGCGAACTGCCGCTGCGCGCGGAGTCGGACGCGGGCCTGATGCTCCTGGGCGGCGAGCCGTTCGAGGAGGAGCTGGTGATGTGGTGGAACTTCATCGGGCGGTCCAACGAGGACATCGCACAGGCCCGTTCGGACTGGATGGCAGGCTCCCGATTCGGTGAGGTGGTGGGGTACGACGGCGCTCCACTGCGCGCTCCTGAACTCCCGCCGGTGCCGCTGAAACCGCGCGGAAGGGTGCGCTGACCTGGGGCTCCAGCTCAAGCGCAGGCCCCTCGCGGGACGTGGCTGTTCCCGCTCGACACCCCGTTTTCCCGAGGGGCCGACCGCTCCTGCGAAGTCCATCGACGGACAGTGCTGCGTTCTCGTGTCTGGACATCTGTAGGCGGGTTTGGTCAGCCCAATGCTGGGCTGCCGCTCGCGTGTAGGGCCAGGCCCATGCTGACTTCGGTGACTTGTGCTGGGGCAAGGTGCCCCAAGTGCGTGGGCGACGAAGGGGAGAAGAAGTCCGTGACGAGGGGGCTTTTGTGAGAATCCCCCAATGCCCCGGCGTGCCGCTGCTGCCGTACTCACCCCTTGGGCGGACCGCCATGGGGAGAGTGTGGCTACAGTGACGGCCCTCGGAAGCGGCTTGTCGGCAAGCCGGGCTCTGCTTCAGAACGGGGAACGGCAGTCAGCAGGTTCTCGCCGACCCACCGTCACCGAGTACAGCTCTCACTCAGCCGCCGTAGCCGCGCTGCGCCACAGTGGCCTGCTCCGGCGGGCGCCACTGTCCGGCCCCGCCCGCGCCTTGAAGGGCGCGACGTGCCGCTCCTCAGCCCACGCCACCCACACATTGGTTACACACCGTGACCGTCCAGTAGGATCGATCCACGCGCATGTGACCTCGCTGGTGTGGGGGTGTGCGTGTCGTCCGGACTCGGTTCACGCTTCGTCGTGGTGGGTGAGGTGGCCGTCGGTGAGCCGCCAGTAGTGCTGGTGAGGAGTTAGTTGCCAGGTCTCGTCGGCAGCGATCACCTGCGTGATCCACTCGTGGAGTTGCGGGAGGGCATGCGCTCGTAGAACAGCGCGGGTTGCAGCACGTTCAGTGGCATCGACTGGGTGGACGTCTATGCGGAAGCCAACCATGTCCGGGTGGATGCCGCGGCCGTAGTTGCGGGGGTTCGGAGCGACCCATTCGGCTCCCAGGACGATGGTCCCGCTGTCATGCCCAGTGAGGAACTGCAGGTCCGTGACACGGGTCATGTAAGGGCCAAGACGCTCGTTGATGTCGGTGGTGGTCAGTGGCCAGGCACGGTGCCGGGGCAGTCTTCGATTTCGTGCGGACATGGCAAGCAGAATGGCAGAAGGTCACTGTCGGCCCTCATGGGTGTTCTGTTCGGCGGCGGTTTCCAGAAGCTGGCGAGCGGAGTTCGCGCAGCGGATCGCGGTCTACGAGTGTGCTGTCCGGACGGCAGATGCTCGCGTGGCCGTCGTACTGGACGTAGAACCGTCGTTCCGATACAGCACCAGATTCCCGTCCTTCTGGTACGTGAACGTGTAGGAGCCGTTCTGGGAGACCAGGTACTGGTCGGCCACGAGCATGTCACCGGGCAGCATGCGGTCGCCTTGGGCCGCGGGCCGTTCCGTGTCGTATATGTAGCCGAGGGCCTGGTGGTTGAGTGTGCTGGCGATGGTGGTGTTCCCGAACCAGGGATCCATGGCGTCGGGCTCGTTCTGCCCCTGTGGCGCGCCCCGTGCTGCGGCATGTATGTCAGGTCGGAGTGCTCGTACTGCCATTGGGCCCACAGGCGGTCGATGTTGGCGTGGTGCAGCCAGAACACCGGGTCGTTCGGGGAGCTCAGCGGCCTCATGTGGCCACCGACCCACTCGTGCACCCGGTTGTGGATGTTCGGCCCGATCCAGCCTTCGAGCTGGTTCCGGAAGCTCGGGTTGCTCGTCGTGTCCCAGGGCGCGCTGTCATAGGGCGTGATCTGAAGGCAGTCGGCCACGTCCTGAGCGGTGGGCAGCGAGCCGATGTGCACCCCCAGTTCCCTGGTCAAATAGTTCGCGCCGATGTCGATCTTTAGGCAGACCCATTTGCCGGCATCGAAGGCAAAACTGATGTAACCGTCGTAAATGCCGCGGCGCTTGAGTTCCAGCAGGGCGTCGACGAATGCCGATAGCTCGGCTGTGTTCATCATTGCCTGGTCTCTGCGGACGAGAGCCATCATTGCTTCAAGGGTCAGGTGTTCGCCCCCTACCTTTCAGCGTCTGACCGGATCAGGCATCCGGCAACATATGGACGGAGAAGTTGAAAAGGCTACGGACGGCGCCGACGCCGGGGGACGGACGACATGTCGGTGCCGAGGCCTTGGGGCGCGCAACGAGCCTTGCCGTGCGGTGCACTTGAACACCGGCGACGACGGCACGCCGTTGGTCGCCCACCCCCGAGCGGCCCTGGGATTCCCGCTGTCGGTGCTTGCGGCCCTCGGCGCGGTGGGCGGGGCGTTCGACGTCGGCCTGCCGGTTGACACCGCGCCAGGTCGAGCCGTCACGCCGGGGGCTCGGCCGCCAGGAGCTGGGTCGCGGCCAGTTCGCGGTAGAGGTCGTCGTCGTCGACCAACGAGTGGTGGGTACCGACGGCGCGGACGCCGCCGTGCTCCAGGACCACGATCTGGTCCGCGTCGGTGACCGTGGACAGGCGGTGGGCGATCAAGAGGACCGTGCACCGGCCCGCGGCACGGGCGACGAGTTCGCTCAGGGCCTGTTCGTTGCGGGCGTCGAGCTGGGCCGTCGCCTCGTCGAGGAGGAGCACCTGAGGGCGGCGGAGCAGGGCGCGGGCGATGGCGAGGCGCTGTCGTTCGCCGCCGGACAGGGTCACGCCGCGCGGGCCGACGGGAGTGTCCAGGCCCTGGGGCAGGCGGGCGACGAGCGCGTCGAGGCGCGTGACGGCCAGGGCCTCGGCCAACTCCTCAGGGGTGGCCGAGGGTGCCGCGTACAGCAGGTTCTCGCGGAGGGAGCCGGCCATCACCGGGGAGTCCTGCTCGACGTACGCGATCCGCCGCCGGACCTCGGCACGCGGCAGTGCGGAGATGTCCTGGCCGCCGATCCTGATCGTGCCCGCGGTCGGCTCGTAGAAGCGCTGGAGGAGGGAGAAGAGGGTGGTCTTCCCGGCGCCCGAAAGGCCGACGAGCGCCGTCTGCGTACCGCCGGGGACCGTGAAGCCGACACCTCGCAGGGCGGGGGCGCGGCCCGGGTAGGCGAACTCGACCCCGGTCAGCTCGACGGCGGGCGGCGCGGCGTGGGCGGGGGCGGCGGCGGGCGGTGCGTCGATGTCGTCCTCGACCGGCAGCCCGGCGGCCTCCTGGATCCTGCCCACCGCGCCCAGCCCCTGCTGGAGTTGGGCGGCCCCGCCGACCAGCTGGGAGACCGGACTCGCCAGGAAGAACACGTACAGGAGGAAGGCGATCAGCTCGGAGACCGACATCGTGCGGTTCGCCACGAAGGTGCCGCCCACGCCGAGCACCACCAGGAACGCGGTCTGGATGGCGGCGCCGCCGACCATGGTGACCAGCGCGCTGTATCGGGCGCCGACCAGGCCGGCCGCGTACGCCTCGTCGACCGCGTCCTCGGCGGCCAGCGTCTCACGGCCCTCGGCGCCGTTGGCCTTGACCGTACGGGCCGCGCCGAGGGTGCGGTCGAGCACGGCGCCGACCGCGCCGACGGAGCTCTGGGAACGGGCCACTGCGGCCTTGATCCGGGGCAGGATCACGGTGATCACGACGCCGACCAGGGTGAGCACCAGCAGGGTGACCCCGAGCAGCCGGGCGTCGAGCGCCGCCATCATGAACAGCGCCCCGGCGAAGGTCAGTACGCCGTTGACCGTCATGATCAGGCCCTCGGTGGCCGCGCTCTTGAGCAGGGTGCTGTCGGAGGTGACGCGGGCGATGAGGTCGCCGGGGGCGCGCCGGTCCAGTTCGGCGACCCGCAGCCGGATCAGACGGTGCACAAGACCGCGCCGTACCTGCCGGACCACCCGCTCCGAAGTGCGTTGCTGGAGCCAGGCGTTGAGGCCGGTCAGCAGGGCGCCCGCGACCAGGAACACGGCGAGCAGCGCCACCGGGGCGACCACGCCGGCGCCGTCGTCGAGGCGGTCCAGGATCGCCTGCGCGAACTTCGGCTGCACCAGCCCCGACACGCTGGCCAGCAGAGTGAGGACGAGGGAGAGCAGCAGCACCCGCCAGTGAGGCCGCGCGTAGCCGATGAGGGCGGACAAGGAGCCGGGGGGAGTAGTGGGCGTGGGATCGTCGGTCATGAGCCTCGTACTCCGGGCACGGCCGACTCGGCCGTCAGTGTTTCGAGGCGGTCGGCGGCGGACTCGCTGCCCCCCGCGGCCCGGAAGGACTCCCCGACGGCCTCGGCCGCCTTCCGGTGGCCCTGAGCCGGATCGAGGACGGCCTCGACGGCCGCGCCGATCCTCGCCGCGTCGGCGCGGCCGAACCGCAGCCGTACCCCGGCGCCCGCGTCCACGACCTGGGCGGCCACGATCGGCTGGTCGTCACGGATCGGCGCGACGACGAGCGGGACCCCGTGCCACAGGGCCTCGCAGACGGTGTTGTGCCCGGCGTGACAGACCACCGCGTCGAGCCGTTCCAGCAGGGCGAGTTGAGGAACGTACCGGCGTACGAGGACGGTGTCGGGCACCGGGTGCTCGACCACCCCGCCGGGATCGACGAGCACGGCCCGCACCCGGTCCGCGATCCCGCCCAGCGCCTCGGCGGCCGCGTTCAGGAAACGGGCGCCGGCGTCGTTGTTGGCCGTGCCGAGGCTGACGAGGACGGTGGGCAGCGCGGAGGCCTCCAGCCACTCCCAGGGGAAGTCGTCGGGGCCCGCCGGGCGGGCGGCGACGGACGGCCCCACCAGCCAGACCCGGTCCGGCAGTTCCACCGGGCCGAGCAGCGCGCGCGTGGTGTACGCGAGCACCCCGTGCGGAGAGAACCGCGGATCCGCGGCGCCGGCGCCGCCCGTGATCCGGCGGCGCAGCTCCCCGAGCAGACCGTCGAGCCAGGCCGCGACTTTGGGCATCCCGGCCAGCGGGTCGACCAGTTCGGCGGACGTGGTGGCCGAGGTCACCCAGGGCCGCCCGAGCGACTCGGCGACCAGCGCGCCCGCCACCGCCTGCTGGTCGCAGACGACGACATCGGGATCGTACGCCTCGATCGCCGCCCGCACCCCGGGCGCCATGGCGTCCGCCAACGGGACGAGGAAGCTCTCCCAGAGGAACTGGAAGGCGGCCGGTCCCTTCAGGCCGGCGGGCCGGGAAAGACCGTCCTCGGGCAGCGCGCAGGGGAAGACGACGGCGTCCGCCCCCGCGAGACCGCGGACCAGTTCCGGATGGCCCGCCCAGGCGATGTCGTGCCCGCGGGCCGCGAGGGCCGCCGCGGTGCCCACGGCCGGGTTGACGTGCCCGACCAGCGGGGGCACCACGAACAGGAATCGGCCCATCTAGCGGGCCTCCCGCAGCGCGAGCGCCTCCTGGCCGAGCAGCCAGTCGCGTACGAGGGCGTACGTCTCCTTGGTGGCCTCCACCAGCACCGAGTGGCCGAGACCGGGCAGCACGACCGTACGGCAGCGCGCCAGGGACGCTTCCAGCATCCCGGTCTGCGCGGCGAGCTTGGACGCGCCGCCGAACACGGCGAACACCGGGCAGCGGATCGCGGACAGGTCGTCGTCGAGGAGAGAGCTGAGCGGGATCTCCTGGGCGAGGGCGGTCTCGTCCAGCACCCGGCCGGCCGCCCGGAACGGCCGGGCGTTGCGCTCGCCCGGGTTCTCCCGCAGCCACTCCTTGACCTCTCGGACCACCAGGCCGCCCTCCTCGCCGACCAGGCCCTCGTACATGCTCTGCGCCCAGGCCCGGCCCGGCGGCTCGGCCTCGATGGCGATGACGCTGGCGACCCGCTCGGGGTGGGCGGCGGCCATGGCGTACGCGATCGCCCCGCCGAAGGAGTTGCCGACGAGGTGCACCGGGCGGTTCACCGCCAGTGCGTCGAGCAGTGCGTCGAGGTCGCGGACGAAGTCCTCCATGCGGTAGCCGGTCGGCGGCCGGGAGGTCTTGCCGTGCCCGCGCAGGTCGTACATGACGACGTCCATGCCGTCCTCGGCGAGCTGCGGCGCGAGGCTGAAGTAGTAGCTGGCGAGGCTGTCGATGAGCATGCCGTGGATGAGCACCACGACGGGGCGCGGGACGTCACCCGGCCCACCCATGCGCTGGACGTGTACGTCGATGCCGTTCACCCGCAGGGTCGCCACCGTCAGCCCACCTCCGCGACGGCGAGCGACCCCACCACATAGCCGACGAGGTCACCGACGGTCAGCGCGATGATCTCCTCGAGACCGCGGTCGGCCATGAACGCGGCGAAGTTGACGCGCTCGCCGTAGAACTCGCGCAGCTGGGCGGAGAGAGTGACGAGGTCGATGCTCTCCAGCTCCAGGTCGTCGTGGAAGGACGTGTCCAGGGTGATCTCGGAGTCGTCGAGCCCGTACTCCTCCAGCACGGTGCGCAGGATGGCCGAGAGGTCCGCGAGCACGGTCGCCTCGTCCGGGGCCGACCGCGGTGCGGGGCCTTCGAGTTCAGTGGTCATCTTCGCTCTCCTGAATCGTTGACGGCCGTCCAGGCCACGACGTACTCCTTGCCGGGCTGTCCGGACGGCCGGGGGATGGTCAGCGAGGAGTGCCGCACGCGGTACTCCTCGCCCGCGACACGGACGCTCACCACGGCGCCGTCCGCCGCCGTGATCTCGAACTGCTTGGGCGCGCCGCCCAGTCCGGTGCCGCGCGCCTTCGCGACGGCCTCCTTGGCGGCCCAGAAGCGGGTGAACCAGAGTCGTTCGGGGGCTCCTCGCGGAGCCTGGGCGAGGGCTCGGAGCAGCTCGCGTTCCGGCGGGGCGAGGGCGACGGCGAGGGTGCCCTCGGGACGGTCGGTCACTTCCTCGATGTCGATGCCGCAGGGCCCCTCGGTCCTGGCCATCGCCACGGCGCTCTCGCCGCGGTGGGCGATCGAGACATGCAGGGCGGGCAGGGTCCGGCCGTAGCCGCCGGTCACGAAGGGGCGGCCCGTCGGGTCGTTGCCGACCCGCACTTCGGCGGGGAAGACGGGGCCCGCGCCGCCGTCCCACATCAGATGCCGTACGGCGTCCTTGACGGCGATCCTGCCGAGCAGCCACTGCCGTCGGCCGCGCGGTGCGTGCGCCGCGTACCGCTCGCGCTCCTCGCCCGCCAGGATGTTCCGCATGATCAGCTCGCGGGTGGCCAGATCGGGCCACTCCTCGTGGACCAGCGCCCAGCCGCCCGGCTGCATCCGGGACAGGGTGTGCCGCTCGGGCTCCCGGTCCACCGCGCGGATCCGCGGGTTGCTGTCGAAGCGGCGGTCCTGCCAGCCGGTGAACTCCGCCCACACCCGGCCCCGGTACACCAGCTGCATATCGGCTTCGAGCGTGGCGTCGGTGACCGAGGTGATCCGGATCAGGCACTCCAACCGCTCCCCGGGGGCGGGGTGCGGGCCGTGGAAGCGGATCTCCTTCATGCCGACCGGGAACACCGTGGTGCGCACCGGCAGCCTGGACATGATCCAGTAGCCGAGGAGCTGTCCCACGTTGTCCAGCAGGGCGCCCGGCGCGGGCGGGCAGACGAGCACCCCGCGCACATGCCGTTCGCCGACCGCCGTCAGTTCGCGCACGCCCTGGAAGCGCGGTCCGTGGAACATCCAGCGGCGCGAGTACAGCTCCGCGGCCGTCAGCTCGGGCTTCTCCTCCGCCGCGGCCGGGAAGGTCCAGGGCTCCGCCGGGGCCGGGAAGGCCCAGGGCGTGGCAGGCGCTGACCGCCCCTGGTCGGCGGCGAGTTCGACCACGGCCTGCGCGTACGAGCCGAGCGACGCGGTGACCCGGTCCGGGCTCTCGGGGACGATCCGTACCGGGATGTCGACCGCCGGAGTGGCCGTCACCCACTGGTGCAGCCGTACGTCGTGGACGGCCACCGCCCGGCGGCCGGGGGCGGCCCGTTCCGCGAAGTCCATCAGATGGGCGATCACGGTGGTGCCGGGGACCACGGGCCAGCTGTCGGCGGGGTCGGCCCGGTCGGGCTGCTTGAAGAAGCAGTGGTCGAGGAGGTACGGCATGGTGTCGACGGACACGTGAAGGGTGGTGTCGAGGGGGCGGGGCGCGGGGGGCTCCGTCGTACGAGGGCCGGGCACCGCGGTCGTACGTGAGCCGGGCGTGGCCCGGGTGTGGTGGGTCGCCGCCGCGGCCCCGGGCCTGCGGCGGCCCGCCGACACCACGTCCGAGGCGAGCGCCGTCGCGTCCCGCAGCAGCGCGGACAACTCAGCTCCCAGCAGGCCCTGTTCGCCGAGGGTGCCGTGGTCGCCGTGGTCGCCGACGTCCCGGGGTGGTGGGGTGGCCGGGGCGCGGCGCGGGGCCAGCGCGGCGCTCACCCGGTGGCGGGTCTCCGCGTCCAGGGAGACGTTCGCTCCGCCGAGGTCCAGCCGGACCGGCCGGCGGCCGGTGCGCGCGGGTGCGGCGGCCGCCCTGCCCAGCAGCGGGGAGAGGTCCGAAGCCGCCCCGTCCGCCCACAACGCGCTCGCGACACGGTGGAGTTGGGGCAGGCCCGAGCGGTTCGGGGAGTGCGCGGCGACCACGAGGTGCGCACGGCCGTGCAGGGTGTCGCCGATGAGCGAGCCGAGGTGTCCGGCGCCGAGCTGGACGAAGGCGCGGAAGCCCGCCGCGTACATCGTGTCCACCAGCGGCCGGAAGCGGACCGGCTCCAGCAGATGGCGGACGAACAGGTCGCGGATCGCCGCCGGTTCCTCCGGGTACGGGGCTACGGTCGTCGCGGACCACAGTGGCAGCGCGGCCGGGTGGAGGGTGTAGGTCTCGGCCGCCTTTCTGATCGGGCCGAGGTAGGGCTCCAGCATCGGGGTGTGGAAGCCGGAGCGGAACGGCAGGATCTGCGAGATCAGTGCCCGGGACCGGAACACGTCGACGAGTGCGGCGACGGCGGGCTCCGGGCCGCAGATCATCGACTGGTTGGGCGCGTTGTCGTGGGAGAGGACCACGTCCGTGCGCCCGGCCAGCTCCGTCAGCACCTGCTCGGCGGGGGCGCCGATCGCGGCGAAGGCGAGCCCGGGAACGCTCAGCGCGTCGGGGTCGAAGCCGGCGAGGAAGGCGTCGACCTCGTCCGGTGCGTGGATTTCGGCGGCGGCCATCGCGGTCCACTCGCCCAGGCTGTGTCCGGCCAGCGCGTCGGGTGCGACGCCGAGCCGGCGCAGCGCCGCGTCGAGGAGCCGGCCGAGTTCGAAGACGCCGGTGCCCTGCCGGCCCACGTCGCCCACGGTGGCGTCGGCGACGGCCCGCGACCAGGGCAGCCCGAAGTGCCGGGCGACGTCCTCGGAGTTGGGCACGAACTCGGCCTCCAGGCCGGGGAAGACGAAGGCGAGCTTGCCGCCGCCGGGCCCCAGCAGCGGGCTCGGCACGAACCACACGTCGCCCCGGCCCCGCCACCCGTCGCCCTTCGCGACCGCCTTGCGGGCCAGCGCCAGCCGTTTCGCGGTGGGCCCGACGACGGCGAGCCGCACCGGATCGGCGGCGGGCGCCGGCGCGCGTTCGTCGAGACCGGCGGCGAGGATCGCGGAGTCGTCGCGGTCCAGCAGCGCGGCCATCGCCTCGGGTGTCGGCGCGGTCAGTCGCAGCACCCGCTCCGGCTCGTAGACCTGGGCCGCCCTCGTGACCGCCACCTGTTCCAGCACCACATGCGCGTTGATGCCGCCGAAACCGAAGGCGTTGACGGCGGCCCGGCGCACGGGCTGCCGGTCGTCGGCGGGCCAGGGCCGGGCGGCGCTGATGGGGGCGAACCGGGTGCGGGCCAGCGCCGGATGCGGCTCGTCGCAGTGCAGGGTCGGCGGCAGCACCCCGTGGTGGACGGCGAGGGCGGCCTTGATCAGCCCGGCGATGCCCGCGGCGGGCATGGTGTGGCCGATCATCGACTTCACCGAGCCGATGACGGCGCCCGGTTCGTCGGCGGTCGCGTCCTTCGGTGGCGGCCCGAACACCTCGGCGAGCGTGGCGAGTTCGGCGCCGTCGCCGGCCGGGGTGGCGGTGCCGTGCGCCTCCAGGAGCCCGATCGAGCCGGGTGCCGCCGGGTCGAGCCCGGCGGCCTGCCAGGCTTGACGGACCGCGCGGACCTGGCCGCCGGAGTCCGGCGCCATGAGACTGGTCGTACGTCCGTCGGAGGCGACGCCGGTGCCGGTGATCGCGGCGTAGATCCGGTCGCCGGCGCGCTCGGCGTCGGCGAGCCGCTTGAGGACGACGACGCCGGTCCCCTCGCCGATCAGCACCCCGTCCGCGCCTTTGTGGAACGGCCGGATGCGCTCGCTCGGCGAGAGCGCGCCGAGTTGGCTGAACACGCTCCAGAAGGTGATGTCGTGACAGTGGTGCACACCGCCCGCCAGCATCACGTCACACCGTCCGTCCGCGAGTTCGCGCACGGCGTGGTCGACGGCGATGAGCGAGGAGGCGCAGGCGGCGTCCACGGTGTACGCGGGGCCGCGCAGGTCGAGGCGGCCGGCCAGCCGGGAGGCGGCGAGGTTGGGTACGAGCCCGATCGACGACTCCGGCGCCTCGGGGCCGAGGCGGTCGGTGAACGCCTGCCGTACGGCCTCCAGTCGGTCCGCGCCGAGGTCGGGCAGCAGCTCGCCCAGGGTGCGTACGAGCTGGCTCGCGGTCCGCACTCGCTGGTCGAGCCTGACCAGGCCGGGGGTGAGGTAGCCGCCGCGGCCGAGCACCACACCGACCCGGTGCCGGTCGGCGGGCAGCCGGTCCGCGCCGCCCGCGTCGGCGAGGGCCTGCGCGGCCACCCGCAGCGCGATGAGCTGGTCGGGCTCGGTGGCCGGCACCGCGGCCGGCATGATCCCGAACTCGGTGACGTCCACCTCGGCCAGCTCGTCCACGAAGCCGCCGCGCCGGCAGTAGACCCGGTCGGCGCGGGGCTCGGCGCCGGGCGCGTAGTGCTCGTCGGCGTCCCAGCGGCCGGGCGGGACGTCGGTGATGGCGTCGACGCCGGAGACCAGGTTGTGCCAGTACGTGGCGAGGTCGGGGGCGCCGGGGAAGAGCACCGACATGCCGACGATGGCGATGGGTTCGGCGCGTCCGGGGGTGGTCATGGTCACCAGCCCGAGGCGGTGTACACGACGGCGGTGTCGCCCTCGGGGCCCCAGGCCAGCTCGCGCAGCAGGCTCATGGTGCCCTCGTCGGGGTCGATGAGCCGGATGCCGCGGGCGGCGTAGTGCCGCATCAGCTCGGGGGTGACCATGCCGTGGTTGCCGTCGCCGGTCGGTGCCCACGGGCCCCAGTGGACGGTCAGCCCGCGGCGGCCCGCCCCGGCGTCCGCCCAGCGGGTGCCGAGGGTCTCCAGGGCGTCGTTGGCGGCGGCGTAGTCGGACTGGCCGCGGTTGCCGAGGGTCGCGGCGATGCTGCCGAACAGCACGGCGAACCGCGGCCCGTCCGGCAACTCGCTGATCGCGTCCAGCAGTTCACGGGCGCCGTCGGCCTTCGTACGGAACACCCGGTCGTACGACCGCGGGCTTTTCTCCGCGATCAGCTTGTCCTCGATCACGCCCGCCGCGTAGACGACGGCGTCGAGTCTGCCGTGCTCGGCGTGGATCTCCTTCACCGCCCGGCGCACGGCGTCGCCGTCCAGCGCGTCCACGGTGCGGTAGCGGACCTCGGAGCCGAGTGCGGCGAGCCGGCGCAGCGTGCCACGCACCTCGCGCTCGGCCTGGATCCGGCCGATCGCCCGTTCGATCTCGGCGGGCACCCGCAGGCCGCCCGCGATGAGCGCGGCGCGCAGTTCGCCCGTGGTGACCGCGGGGGCGAGGGCGGGGTCCTCGGCGCCCTCGGGCAGGGCGGTGCGGCCGAACAGTTCGATCCGGCAGCGGCAGGCGGCGGCCAGGGTCGCGGCGAACCGGGCGGTGATCCCGCGGGCGCCGCCCACCAGCAGCACGACCGAGTCGGTGTCGAGGCCGAGCGCGGCGGCCTCGGCCGCGCCGTCACCGGCCGGGCCCGCGCCCGTTCCGCCGAGCAGGCCCAGGCCCTCCTCGGCCATGCGCAGTCCGCGACGGGTGCCCGGGGAACGTAGCACCACCGGCTCCCGGTCGTCGGCGGTGAGTTCGGCGACGAGACCGGCGGCGATGTCCTCGGGCGCGGTGCCGGGGGCGTGCTCGACGACCCGGGCCACCGTGTCGGGGTACTCGCGCGCCACGGAGCGGAAGAAGCCGCGCAGTCCGGCGGAGGTGCCTGAGGCCAGCACCCAGCGTGGGTTGCCCGCCAGCACCTGTCGGTAGACGGGGAAGGTGTCCGGCAGGACGGGTGGGGCGTCCGGCGCGACGAGGTGGATGAGGCCGTCGAACTTCTCGTCGGCCGGGGGCTCGTCGGCGGTGAGCGCGTGGGCGCCGTGCGCGGTGAGGCGGGCGGTCAGCGCGTCGGCGACGGGTCCGGTGCCGAGGAGCAGGAAGTTCCGGCCCGTCAGCCGGTCGCCGGTGGGCGCGGGCTCGGCGGGGGCGAGGTCGAACTCCCGCATCACCAGGCGCTTGGGCGCCACGACCAAGGGCTCTGCGCCGGCCGGGGCGGACTGCGGGGTGGCTGCCGGGGTGACTTCCGGGGCCCTGGCCTCGGCTGCCTCCCCTCGGGCACCCGCCACCAGCTCGGCGATGCTCGCGGCGGTGCGTGCCTTCGCCAGTTCTTCCACGTCGGTGTCGGCGGTGGTGGTGAGGCCGAGTCGGGCGGCGAGTTCGCCGGCGATTTCGGCTCGTTTGATGGAGTCGACGCTGAGGTCGGCTTCGAGGTCGAGGTCGGGTTCGATCATGTCGACGGGGTAGCCGGTGCGTTCGCCGATCACGTCGAGCACGAGTGCGAGGACGGACTCGGCGGTCGGTGCGGGGCCCGCGGCGGGAGCGGGGGCCTGGGCAGCCGGGGCCGGGGTGGGAACGGCGCCCGGTCCGGTGACCCGCTCGACCAGCGCGGTGATGGCGGCGGCGGTGCGTGCCTTGGCGAGTTCTTCCACGTCGGTGTCGGCGGTGGTGGTGAGGCCGAGTCGGGCGGCGAGTTCGCCGGCGATTTCGGCTCGTTTGATGGAGTCGACGCTGAGGTCGGCTTCGAGGTCGAGGTCGGGTTCGATCATGTCGACGGGGTAGCCGGTGCGTTCGCCGATCACGTCGAGTACGACCGAGAGCACCGAGCCCCCGGCGGGCTCGGCCACGGCAGCCACGGCAGCCGGTGCGGCGGGCGGCGCGGTCACGGTGACGGGGGCGTCGGCGTACGTGACCGGGGCGTCGGCGTACGTGGCCGGGGCGGCGGCCGGGGCCGGGGGCCGTACCGCCGGATCCGCACCGAGATACCCCAGCATCACATCCCGCTGAGCCGCGATCATCTCCCGGCTCGTCCGCAGGAACTCACTGATCAGGGCCTCGGAGCCGGTGGCTGCCACCGGTCCGGCCGAGGTGCTGTGGGTCACGAGGGCCTCCGGGACGCGCTCGGCGGGATGGAGTGCGGCGGCGGGGATCGCGCCGTCCGCCGTGCGGATCAGATGGCCGTCGACGGTCCACGCGGCGCGCACCCGGCGAGGTGCCCGGGCGGCGTCGACCGCGCCCCGGCCCTGGAAGAGCCACGAGGTCCTGACGTCCACACCGGCGACGGCCAGTTGGGCGAGCGCGGCGAGGAATCCGACGAGACCGGTGTGCCGGCCCTTCTCCAGGGCGACCGTGCGGTGCGGCCGGTCGCCGAGGACCGTGCCCACCAGCCGGGTCAGCACCGAGCCGGGGCCGGCCTCGACGAAGACCCGGGCCCCGGCCTCGTACATCGCCTCGATCTGGTCGGCGAACCGGACCGGTGCGCCGATCTGGGCGGCGAGTTCGGCCCGGATCGCCTCGGGGCTCTCCGGGTAGCGGGCGGCCGTACGGTTCGACCAGACCGGGAAGTCGGTCGCGCCGACCGGGACGTCGGCGAGCACCTTCGCGAAGGCCTCGCCCGCCGCCGCGACCAGCGGGCTGTGGAACGCGCAGGCGACCGGGATGCGCTTGGCGCCCAGGCCCTGGGCGCGCAGCCGCTCGACGGCGGTGAGCACGTCGTCCGTGGGGCCCGAAATCACCGTCTGACGGGGCGAGTTACGGTTCGCCGTCACCACTGAGCCGTCGAGTCCCGCCGCCGCCAGGGCCGCCGCGACCTCCGGTTCGCCCGCGGCGACGGCTGCCATGGTGCCGGGATCACCGTCGCCGGCGGCGCCCAGGACGGCGGCGGCCCGGCCGCGGCTGGTCCGCACCAGCGCGTCGGGGGTGAGGGCGCCCGCCGCGGCCAGTGCGGCCAGCTCTCCGTAGCTGTGCCCCGCGGCCATCGCCGGGCGTATCCCGGCCCTGGTGAGGAGCTGGAACGCGGCGAGTCCGGTGAGCCCGAGCGCGGGCTGTGCGACGGTGGTGTCGGTGATCCGCTCCTGCTGCTCCTTGCGGCTCGCCTCGTCGAAAGCCGTCGGCGGGAAGAGGACGCGGGCCGTCGTCTCGTCGAGCCGCAGATGGCGCTGGAGTTCGGGGAAGGCCACGAACAGCTCCGCGAACATCCCCGGCCGCTGGCTGCCCTGGCCCGGGAAGAGCAGCGCCACCTCGCCCGTCTCCGTGTCGTCGGCGGTGAACAGGCCCTCCTTCGGGGCGTGTTCACCCGCGACGGCCCGGCGCAGCAGCGCCGCCAGCTCCTCGGCCGACTCGGCCACGAGGGCGATCCAGGTCCGGGCGCCACGCGTGCCGGCGGACTCCGCGCGGCGGGACGCGCCGAGCGCGAAGTCCCGCAGCCGCCACGGCTCGTGGGGTCCGGGGTCCGCCTCGACGAGGGCGAGCAGCTCGGTGGCGGCGCGCACGGCCGCCGCCCGGTCCGCGCCCCGGAAGGTGAACAGCTCGGCGGGCCACTGCTGGGCGGCGGTGACCGGCGGTGGACCGTCCTCGTAGGCCCGCAGCACGACATGGAAGTTGGTGCCGCCGAAGCCGAAGGCGCTGACTCCGGCGACCCGTTCGGCCGGCGCGGCGGGCCAGGGGCGGGCCTCGGTGTGGAAGGCGAACGGGCTGCTCTGCGCGTCCCAGGCCGGGTTCGGTTCGGCGAGGTGCAGGGTCGGCGGCTTCACTCCGGTGTGGAGGGCGAGCGAGGCCTTGATCAGTCCGGCCAGCCCGGCCGCGCACTTGGTGTGCCCGATCTGCGACTTGACCGAGCCGAGCGCACACCTGCCGGGCTCGGCGCCGGCCTCCTCGAACACCCGGGTGAGCGAGCCGAGTTCGGTGCGGTCGCCGACGACGGTGCCGGTGCCGTGCGCCTCCACGAGCCCGACCTCGGCGGGCGAGACGCCCGCGTTGCGGTAGGCCCGGGTCAGCGCGTTGTACTGCCCCTCGGGCCGGGGCGCGGTCAGGCCCAGCGCCCGGCCGTCACTGGCGCTGCCGACGCCCTTGATGACCGCGTAGATCCGGTCGCCGTCGCGCTCGGCGTCGGCGAGCCGCTTGAGGACGACGCAGCCGACGCCCTCGCCGAGCGCGATGCCGTCGGCGGCGCTGTCGAAGGGCGCGGAGCGGCCGGAGGGCGAGAGGGCGTGGGCGGAGGCGAAGAGCAGGTAGTCGTTGATGCCGTTGTGCAGATCGGCGCCGCCGCACAGCACCAAGTCGCTGGTACCGCCGCTCAGTTCCTTGCACGCCACGTCGACGGCGGTGAGGGAGGAGGCGCAGGCGGCGTCGACGGTGTAGTTGGCGCCGCCGAGGTCGAGGCGGTTGGCGATCCGGCCCGCGATGACGTTGGCGAGGATGCCGGGGAAGGAGTCCTCGGTGAGCCGCGGCAGCTGCTCCGCCAGCGCGGGCGGCAGAGTGCCGAGATAGGCGGGCAGTACGGACCGCAGCGTCATGGCGTTCGACAGGTCACTGCCCGCCTCCGCGCCGAACACCACCGACGCGCGGGCCCGGTCGAAGGACCGGCTCCCGTAACCGGAGTCCTCCAGGGCCCGGCGCGCGGCCTCCAGGGCCAGCAGCTGCACCGGCTCGATGGCGGGCAGTGAGGCGGGTGGAATCCCGTACCGCAGCGGCTCGAACGGGATCTCGGGGAGGAAGCCGCCCCAGCGGGACGGGGTCTTCTCCCCGGCGCCGTTCAGGTCGTGGTAGAGGTCGGCGTCCCAGCGGGTCGCGGGCACCTCCGTGACGGCGTCCGCACCGGCGAGCACGTTCGCCCAGAAGGCGGCGAGGTCGGGGGCACCGGGGAACATGCAGGCCATGCCGACGACGGCGATGTCCAGCGGCTCGGGGGAGGCGGCGATGGCCGGTTCCTCGATGCCGAGGGCGTCCAGCCGGGCCGCCAGGAAGCCGGCCGCCCCGGTGGTCACCGAGGCGTGCAGGTCGGCGACGGTGGTGATGGCCGAGCGCAGGACGGCGACCTCTCCGGCCATGAACATGCCCTCGGCGAGCTGTCTCTCCTCACCGACCTCGTGAAGTTCGCCCCCGGCCCGCTCCAGGCCCTTGCTGGCCAGCCGCAACCGGCCGACGTTGAGCTGCTCCAGCCGCTCCCAGGCCTCCCGGCCGGGTACGTCGCGGGCGGCCAGCTCCTCCTTGACGGCGGCGAACTCGTCGGTGAACGGGCTGCGGACACAGCGGGTGGCGTGCCCGGGAGCGGTCTCCAGGAGATCGGTGCGCTCGGCTGCGATCACCTGCCGCTGGAACAGGGGCAGTACCGCGCCCGCGCTCACGGCCTCCTCGGTGAACAGATACGCCGTGCCCATCAGTACGCCCACGGCGGCACCCCGGGCGCTCAGCGGCGCGGCGAGGGCGGTCACCATGGCGGCGGACCGCTCGTCGTGCACCCCGCCCGCGAACAGCAGCTGCAACTCCGCGGCCGTACCGTTCTTGGCGCCCGCCAGGAAGTCGTCGAGCACGCAGAGCTGCGCCTCCCACAGCGGGAAGCTGCCCCGCGGGCCGACATGGCCACCGCACTCGGCGCCCTCGAAGACGAACTTGCGCGCGCCCGCCTCCAGGAACTGCTTCAGGAGCCCCGGCGACGGCACGTGCAGGAAGGTGGAGATGCCCACCGCCTCCAGTGCGGCCGCCTGCGCGGGACGGCCGCCCGCGATGATCGCGTGGGAGGGGCGGATCTCCCGTACGACCTCCAGCTGGGCGGCCTTGATCTCCTCGTCGGCGAATCCGAGGACCCCGACTCCCCAGGGCGCGTGCCCGAGGGCGTCCCTGGTCCGCTCCAGGACGGTGCGGGTCTGCTCGGCGCCGGAGAGCGCGAGCGCGATGAAGGGCAGCGCTCCGTGGCCGCTCACCTCGGCGGCGAACGCGGCCTGGTCGCTCACCCGGGTCATCGGCCCCTGGACGACCGGCAGTTCGGTCCCGAGCGCACGGCTGCCCGCGCTGTCGGGGCCGAGGGCGGGACCCGCGCTCTTGAGGGCGTCGAGGACGGCGTCACGTACGCCCCGGACCGCCGCGTGGACGGTGCCCCAGCGCTCATGGAAGCGTGCCGCGAGGAAACCGTCCTGACCGATCTCGGGCGCCGGGGCACCGTCCGGGGCACCCCGGCGCCGTACGACACGGCGGCCGTTCTCCACGGTGGTCTCGGAGCCGTCGAGCCCGGTGAGGAGTACGGAGGTGCCGGCGGGCAGTCCGGCCTCGGCCTCGGTGAGCAGGGCGAGCTGGGTGTCCAGGACGACACCGGCACCGCCGCCCGCGACGACGGCCGCCGCGGTGTGCGGGCCCGCGCCGCCGCAGGCCCAGACCGGCAGGTCCAACTCCCGGTCGGCGAGCAGCTGTTGCACCAGCACGAACGTGCCCAGTTCGCCCACGGGGCCGCCTGCCTCGTGGCCCCGGGCGATCAGTCCGTGCGCCCCGGCCGATAGGGCCCGTAAGGCCTGCTCATGGCCGGTCACCTCGACGAGCACGCGGTGGCCGGGGAAGTCGCCCGGGGTGCACGAGGCGTCGCTGGTCAGCAGGACGGTGTGCACGCGGGCGGGGAGGTCCCGCGCGGGAAAGGCATCGTTGTCGGAGAGCCGTACGCCGAAGCCGGCGGCCGACCATTCCTCGGCGAGCGCGAGTTCCGCCGCCGCCCGGCGCCCACCCGAGGTGAGGTCGAGCACGCCGAGACCGCCGGCCCGTACGGCGGCCGCGGTGACCCGTGCCGAGGGGACGGCGAGCGGGCTCACGGCGATGACGATGTCCTCGACAGCAAACAGCCCGGAAGTATCGAAATTCGACACAGGCACGCGAACGCTCCAAATCACACGAGAGTGAGGAATGGTGGGGGAGAGCGCTTGTGCTTCACAAGGCACTGCGAAGCACGCTCATGGTTATTGCGCATCCTCGCGAAAGTCAAACTCTCAATGAGACGGTCCTTGCCGGATGTAACACTGCCGACACGGCTGCATCGGATTCCTGTGTGAACGGGCGACAGCGGCCTGACCCGAGGGCGGTTGAGGGGGCGCCGACCGCAGGCCGCGCGCGTCCTCCGCCCCAACTCATCCTGCGCGTACGTGTCCTGACGGCGCGTCAGGATGGTGTCCCGATTGGATCAAGCGGAAACGCATTGTTTCCCCAGGTGTAAATTGAATCCTTAAACAGTTCCCTTTCATATAATCAAAATTCACGCTGGGCAAAAGGGTTGGATTCGGCACTTGAGTGTGAATAGCCACGATTCGTACTCGCCGGTAGATGGCTCGTTTAGGACGCACGTTCCATGGGATCAAGCCCGCTCGGTAGCGCCTTCCGGCCGCGTGGGGCGGTCGGGCCGTGGCCGAATCCAAAAGGTCTCGGGGCGGTGGCGCAGGAGGCGTACGGGGCTTTGCGGCAGGGGAAGGGGCCGCAGGATGTCTTCGGCATCGCGAGGCGGGCCGATCAGATCAACAGGCGTTCGTCGCTGTCCTGGTCGCCCTGGTCGTCCCGCGTCGGCTGCGTGCCCGAGGCATCAGCACCGGGTGTTCGCCGAATTCCGGCCAGGAACCGGCGGACTTCACTGGATCAGCGGCAGCGCGGGGAAGGTGTGGCGCTCCCAGAGGCGCCGGGAGGTTTCCTCGGGGTAGGGGATGACCTCTGGGGCCGCGTCGAGGACTTGGACCAGCCGCCGCTCGGTGTCGTACGTGGGCCAGCCGGGGTCGCCCGTCCGTGCGAACGCCGTCCAGGACGCCCGGAAACGGGATGACAGCGCCTCGGCCTCCGGTGAGGGTTCCGTACCGGCGAACAGCAGGCTGCCGAGGTCGGCGTCGAACGTGCCGAACAGCAGCGGGATGTCCAGGCCGTGGCAGGCGCCCAGTACGCCGCCGTTGCCCGGGGCCGGCCAGGTCAGCTCGTAGACGTGGGCGCGTCCGCCGCCGGTGAGCTGCGCCTCGGCCAGGTGCAGTGAGGGCATGTGGAACAGCCAGTCGGACATGACGCGTTCGTACAGCTCGCCCGGCGAGGCGTCGGGGAAGCCGGTGCGGTAGGCCTGTTCGGCGTCCGGTCCGGGTCCGAACCTGCGCAGTGCTGCCCGCGCCTCCCCGTCGGTGATCTTTCCGAGCTGTCCGGAGAGGAGGACGAACAGCCGGAATTCCTCGCTGTTGTGACCGACGATCAGTTCGACGTCCCGGGCGGTGCCGGCCGCCAGCGCCTGCCAGGGGGTGGTGGGCAGGACCTCGCCGTCGACGACGGGGGAGAAGGGGGTCAGGGTGTGGACGACCGGCCCCCACCGGTCCTCGTACTGGCGCATCGTGGCCGCCAACGCCTCGCCTGCGGCGGGTAGTTGACGTGGGTCGACGGTGGACAGATCGGCGGCCGTGGGGCGCAGGCCCGCTTCGGCGGCGATCGCGGCCGCGATGTCCTTGGCCAGTTCGTCGGAGAAGTACGTGCCCGGCACGCTCTGGGCGATGGCCCGCCGGAAGAGGCCGGACGCGCTCGGCATGGCCAGCAGCGAGGCGATTGATCCGGCGCCGGCCGACTCCCCGAAGACGGTGACCCGGCCGGGGTCGCCGCCGAACGCCGTGATGTTCTCCCGTACCCATTCCAGGGCCGCGACCTGGTCGAGCAGACCGCGGTTGGCGGGAGCGCCGTCGACCCGGGCGAAGCCCTCGATGCCGACACGGTAGTTGAGGGTGACCACGACGACGTCGCCGTCGCGGGCGATGCGGCGAGCGTCGTAGCCGGGGCTGCCGGAGTGGCCGAGCTTGTAGGCACCGCCGTAGATCCACACCATCACCGGGCGGCGGGCACCAGGGTCCGGGTCGGGTGTCCAGACGTTGACCGTCAGCCAGTCGTCGCCCGTGGGCGCGTCCAGCAGGGCGGCGCGGCCCTGGATCCCCGTCTCCTGGGGCGGCGGCGGACCGAAGGCGAACGCGTCCCGTGTCCCGTCCCAGGCGCGTACCGGGCGCGGCGCGGCGAACCGCGCGTCCCCCACGGGCGGTTCGGCGAACGGGACACCGCGGAAGACCGCCAGGCCGCCCTCCAGGCGGCCGCGCACCGTACCGGCGGCGGTGGGGACCACGGGCTCGGCGGACCCCGGCGCCGACGCGCGGGAATCGGCTGTCGTCATCGTTGACTCCTCAGTGGTTGCCGGTGGAGCGACCTGTCAGTGGCTGCTGGTGGAGCGACCTGTCAGTGGCTGCTGGTGGAGCGACCTGTCAGTGGCTGCTGGTGGAACGACATGGTGCACCCGCGGGCCCGGACCGCTCGACCTCACCCCCGCCGAGTACTGGCTCCTGGGCCGTCTACCGGCCAACGCGGAGCGTGTGCTGTCGACAGACCCCTGCCGGGTACCGCGCGGCGCCGCTGAGGTCCGGCATGCCGACGGGGCCCTCTCAGGACCTCGCCTCATACGGGCCGCCCCGGAAGTACAGGCTTCCGTACGGTCGGGGACGGTCACCGCGCTCATGCGCGGCGTCGGAGCGGTCGGCAGGTGCCGACCGCTCGGCCAGAGCGCGCAGCGTCTCCAGACCGGCCAGGACCTCAGAGCGCTGGTCCGCCCTCTTCATCCACGCCGGCAGCCGCGCGAACATGGCCCGCGTCGGCCGCACCCCGCCACGCTCGCGCACCCGGGCGCCCACGTAGGCCGACAACTCGTCGACATGCTCCTCGTTGTAGGCCCACAGGATCCGGCCGACGCAACGGGTCTGCAGCCACAGCGGCCGCCGGAAAAACGGATCCTCACTCCCGCCCGGCACCGCGCCGACCAGCCCCGCACCACGCATCTCGGGTTCCCGGTCGGCGACGGTTCCGCACCCACCGCAAGCCAGACGGCGTGGCTGGAACAACAGCTCGCTGAAGTACCTGGGCGCGGGAAGACCAGGCCGGGGAACCACGAGCGCACGGCCGCCGCATCGTGGACAGACCACCAGCATGCGGCCGGTGAACTGGGCCAACTGGCGGCCGGGGTCGTAGTGGCGGGCAGGACCGGTACCCGGCTCGGAATCCATGACGGACACCCTCGCAGGTTCGCGACGCCGCCCGCGACCGGGTTCTCGCGCGCCCTGGCCGCCCACGCCGTCCTCGCCGGCGCGGAAGCCGGGGCCAAGGAGTTCATGACGCGGCCGCGTCGAGGCCGGACGGTGGATCGGCGCCCGCTTTCGGATGACGTCACAGCCTGTCGCCGGGGCGGACCGGCCGGCATGCCTGACGATCGCAGTCGGCCGGTCATCCCTGCCCGCCCCTCGTCCGCCCGGAGGCAGCTGTGCACATCCTGCTCGTGGCCAGCGCGTTCAACAGCCTCACCCAGCGCGCCCATGCCGAACTGCGGGACCGTGGCCACACCGTGGCGGTGGAACTCGCCCTGCCCGGCGGCTCGTTGCCGGAGGCCGTGCGGCGGCACGCCCCGCAGCTCATCCTGGCGCCGATGCTGAAGACCGCGATCCCCAGGGAGGTGTGGTCGGCGCACACGTGCCTCGTCGTCCATCCGGGGCCCGTGGGTGACCGCGGACCGTCCTCTCTCGACTGGGCGATCCACGAGGGCGCCGACCAGTGGGGTGTGACGGTCCTTCAGGCCGACGAGGAAATGGACGCCGGTGACGTGTGGGCGTCCGTTCCGTGCCTGCTTCCTCCGGTGTCCAAGAGCGACCTGTACCGGGGCGAGGTCGCCGACGCCGCGCTCGCGGCCGTCCTGCTCGCCGTGGAACGCTTTGCCACCGGAACCTTCGTTCCGCGCAAACAAGCCGACCAAGCCGGCCAAGGCGGCGGCCAAGGTGGTGGCGAAGCCGACCAAGTCGGCCAAAGCGTGGCACGCCCGGAAGGCGCCCACCCGCGCACCCGTCCGTACCTCGACCAGAGCGTCCGACGGATCGACTGGGCCGAGGACTCCACACGGACCGTCGTACGCAAGCTGCGGGCCGCGGACTCCCAGCCCGGTGTGCTGGACGTGCTGCTCGGCGACGCGTGGTATCTCCACGGCGGCCACCCGGAGAGCGTGTTGCGTGGCCACCCCGGCGAGCTGCTGGCCACCAGGGCCGGGGCGATCTGCCGGGCGACGAAGGACGGCGCCGTATGGATCCCCGAGCTGAGGCCCCGGCGTGCGCCCGGGCAGCCGCCGACGTTCAAACTGCCCGCCGTACAGGCCCTCGGCGACCGGCTTCCTCCACTGCGAGAGCACACCGTGCCCCTGTTCCCGGACGCGCGGCACCCTACGTGGACGGACATCCGCTACCGGGAGGAGGGGAACGCGGGTTTCCTCTCGTTCTCCTTCCCCGGCGGCGCGATGAGCACCGCGCAGTGCCGACGCCTGCTGGACGCCTACCGGGACGCGTGCACGCGACCCACATCGGTGCTGGTGCTGGGCGGCGAACGGGACTTCTTCTCCAACGGGATCCACCTCAATGTCATCGAGGCCGCGGACGACCCCGGTGCCGAGTCCTGGGCGAACATCAACGCCATCGACGACCTCGTCGAGGCGGTCCTGACGACGACGGACCGGCTGGTGGTCTCGGCCGTCGCGGGCAACGCCGCGGCCGGCGGGGTGATGCTCGCCCTGGCGGCCGACGAGGTGTGGTGCCGCGCGGGAGCCGTGCTGAACCCGCACTACCGTCTGATGGGCCTGTACGGCTCGGAGTACTGGACGTACACCCTGCCGCGCAGGGTGGGGCCCGCGGCGGCCGAACGACTCATGCGCGAGGCGCTGCCGGTGAGCGCGGCAAGCGCCCGGCGTACGGGACTCGTCGACCGGGTGATGGAGTGCGGCCCGCAGGAGTTCGCCGCGGAGGTCGGCCGCCTGGCGGCTCGCCTGGCGGCGCTGCCGGGAACCGCGTCACGGATCACCGCGAAGAAGAGGGAGCTGGACCGGCAGGAGAGCGTCATCCCGCCGGCCGCTTTCCGCGAGCAGGAGCTGGCCCGGATGCGCCGGACCTTCCTGGACCCGGACGCCCCGTATCACGCGCTGCGTCGCGCGTTCGTCCGCAAGGAGCGGCCTCGGCGCACCCCGCCGCATCTCAGCCCCGCCGCGGTTGCGCCATCGGGCCAGATCCCCTCCGAGGCTCACGTCACTGGAACGGCCCCCCACGGCGTCTCACCGCGACCGGATGGCTGGTACGAAGAAAGCTGACGGTCGAAATACGGACTTTCACCCCATACCTCCCTAGGAGGCGGTCCCATGACTGCGGCAACGCCGGACACGGTCGGCGCTGCGGACGCCGGAGGTGCGCCCGCCGACGAGACACCCACGATCCACATTCTCTGGATCAACGCAGGGCTGAGCTGTGACGGCGACTCGGTCGCGCTGACGGCGGCCATGCAGCCGAGCATCGAGGAAATCGTGCTCGGCGTTCTGCCAGGTCTGCCGAAGATCGCCGTCCATTGGCCGCTCATCGACTTCGAGTGTGGTCCGGTCGGTGGCTCGGACACGTTCATCGAGTGGTTCTTCAAGGGGGAGCGGGGCGAGATCGACCCGTTCGTGCTGGTGGTCGAGGGGTCCATCCCCAATGAGTCGATCAAGCCGGAGGGCTACTGGTGCGGTTTCGGGGACAACCCGGAGACCGGCCAGCCGATCACCACCAGCGAGTGGATCGACCGGCTCGCGCCCAAGGCGCTCGCCGTCGTCGCCATCGGCACCTGCGCCACCTACGGTGGCATCCACGCCATGGCCGGCAACCCGACCGGGGCGATGGGCGTGCCCGACTACCTCGGCTGGGACTGGAAGTCGCAGGCCGGCATCCCCATCGTGTGCGTCCCCGGCTGTCCGATCCAGCCCGACAACTTCTCCGAGACGCTCACCTATCTGCTCTATCAGGCGGCCGGCGCCGCCCCGATGATTCCGCTGGACGACAAGCTGCGTCCGACCTGGCTCTTCGGGGCCACCGTGCACGAGGGCTGTGACCGTGCGGGCTATTACGAACAGGGCCAGTTCGCCCTGACGTACGACTCTCCGAAGTGCCTGGTCAAGCTCGGCTGCTGGGGCCCCGTCGTCAAGTGCAACGTGCCCAAGCGCGGCTGGATGAACGGAATCGGCGGCTGCCCGAACGTCGGCGGTATCTGCATCGCCTGCACCATGCCCGGCTTCCCCGACAAGTTCATGCCCTTCATGGACGAACCCCCCGGCGCGAAGGTGTCGAGCAGCGCCAGCGGCGCCTATGGCGCGGTGGTCCGCAAGCTGAGGACCCTCACGGCCCGGACCGTGGACAAGGAGCCCAAGTGGCGCCACACCGGAGACCGGATCACCACCGGGTACCGGCCACCGTGGTGAAGCCCCGCCGCACCTGACCCGCCCCCGAGATTCGTGCAACTCCCCACACTTCCCGCGCAACGAAGGGCACGGCACAAACGATGGCATCGACGACGAAGGCGGCCGGCGACGGCAGTGGCCTGGTGGAGATGGCCTGGGACCCGATCACACGGATCGTGGGCAGCCTGGGCATCCACACCAAGATCGACTTCAAGCAGAAGCGGGTCGCGGAGTGCTACAGCACCTCGTCGGTCTTCCGCGGCTACAGCGTCTTCATGCGCGGCAAGGACCCCCGCGACGCGCACTTCATCACCAGCCGTATCTGCGGGATCTGCGGGGACAACCACGCCACCTGCTCGGTGTACGCGCAGAACATGGCCTACGGCGTGAAGCCCCCGCACCTCGGTGAATGGATCATCAACCTCGGCGAGTCCGCGGAGTACATGTTCGACCACAACATCTTCCAGGAGAACCTGGTGGGGGTCGACTACTGCGAAAAGATGGTCAAGGAGACCAACCCCGGTGTCCTCGAACTCGCCGAGCGCACCGAAGCGCCGCACGCCGGGGACCACGGCTACCGCACGATCGCCGACATCATGCGGTCGCTGAACCCCATCGAGGGCGACTTCTACCGCGAAGCCCTACAGGTGAGCCGCTACACCCGGGAGATGTTCTGCCTCATGGAGGGACGCCACGTGCATCCCTCCACGCTCTACCCGGGCGGCGTCGGCACGATCGCCTCCGTGCAGCTCTTCACGGACTACCTCAGCCGCCTGATGCGCTACGTGGAGTTCATGAAGCGCGTCGTGCCCCTGCACGACGACCTGTTCGACTTCTTCTACGAGGCACTGCCCGGGTACGAGGAAGTGGGGCGCCGGCGCGTTCTGCTCGGCTGCTGGGGAGCGCTCAACGACCCCGAGTACTGCGACTTCACCTACGCCAACATGACGGACTGGGGCCGACGCATGTTCGTCACCCCCGGGATCATCGTCGACGGCAAACTCGTCACCAACGACCTCACCGAGATCAACCTCGGCATCCGCATCCTGCTGGGCAGTTCCTACTACGAGGACTGGCAGGGGCAGGAACAGTTCGTCACCCATGACCCCCTCGGGAACCCGGTGGACCCGCGGCACCCGTGGAACCAGCACACCATCCCGGCCCCGCAGAAGCGGAACTTCGACGACAAGTACAGCTGGGTCATGTCGCCCCGGTGGTTCGACGGCAAGGACCACCTGGCCCTGGACACCGGTGGCGGCCCCATCGCCCGCCTGTGGTCCACCGCCCTGTCCGGCCTCGTCGACACCGGCTACGTGAAGGCCACCGGCCACAGCGTGGTCATCAACCTGCCGCGCACCATGACCAAGCCCGAGACCACCTTCGAATGGAAGATTCCGCGCTGGAGCAACGCGCTGGAACGCAATCGCGCGCGCACCTACTTCCAGGCCTACACCGCCGCCGTCGCACTCCACTTCGCGGAGAAGGGACTGGAGGAGGTCCGGGCCGGACGCACCCAGACCTGGGAGAAGTTCGAGGTGCCGGACGAGAGCATCGGCGTCGGATTCACCGAGGCGGTACGCGGCGTCCTCTCCCACCACATGGTGATCCGCGACGGCAAGATCGCCAACTACCACCCGTACCCGCCCACCCCCTGGAACGCCAGCACCAGGGACTCCTTCGGCACGCCCGGCCCGTACGAGGACGCCGTGCAGAACACGCCGATCTTCGAGGAGAACACGCCGGAGAACTTCAAGGGCATCGACATCATGCGCGCCGTGCGCAGCTTCGACCCCTGTCTGCCCTGCGGTGTCCACATGTACGTCGGCGGAGGAAAGACGGTGCAGAAGATGCATGTGCCCACCGGGCTGAGCGGACTGGGCGGATGAGCGCGGTATCGGCGACGAACCGCGTGACCGCCGAGCAGACCGGGCGCCGTATCGAGGACGTACTGGACCGGCTGGCCGCCACCGGCGACCCGGCGGCCGGCGCGGCGGCCGAAGAACTCGTCCGGACCCTCATGGAGTTCTACGGCTCAGGCCTGGCCCGCATCCTCCACCTGCTGTCCTCCGCCCCCGGCGGTCCACGGCCCCCGGGCGACCCCCTGGCGGCCCTGCTCGGCGACGAACTGGTCGCGAGCCTGCTCGTCCTGCACGACCTCCACCCCGAGGACCGGGACGTCCGGATCGCCAGGGCCCTCGACAGCGTCCGCGACCAGGCTCTGGAAGTGGTGGCCTTCGACGAGACGAGCGGGACCCTGCGGCTGCGGACCCGGGCGGGCGCGGGCTGCGGCTGCGCCGGCACCGGCACGGCCGCCGTCCAGGCCGCCGAGGACGCGCTCGCCTGCTTCGCACCGGAGGTCACGGCCGTCGAGATGCAGCCCGCCGCCGCCCCCGGGGAGCCCGCCCTGCTCCAGATCGGCACCGGCCCGAATTCCGGCGCCGTGGCCCGTCCGGCAGCGGCGAAGACCGCATGAGCGGGACCCGGACACCCGCCCGGGCCCCCGGCCCGGGCCCGCGCGCCCCCGGCCTGCGCAGGTTCCTGACGGAGCGTCCACCCCGCCAGGAGCGGTGCGAGCTGTGCGCGGTGGCGGTGGCCGAGGCCGACCACCGCCACCTGGTCGACATCGAGAAACGGGCCCTCGTCTGCGCCTGCGTCTCCTGCGCACTGCTGATGGAACAGCCGGGAGCCGCCGCGGGCCGCTTCCGTGCCGTCCCGAACCGGTACCTCACCGACCCGGACCACCGCCTCGACGACGGTGCGTGGGAGGCGCTCCAGATCCCGGTCGGTGTCGCCTTCTTCTTCCGCAACGCGGCGCTGGACCGGCTGGTCGCCCTCTACCCGAGCCCGGCCGGAGCCACCGAGAGCGAACTCGAACCGTCCGCCTGGACGACGGTGCTCGGTGACAGCCGCCTCGCCGTGCTGCTCGAACCCGATGTGGAGGCACTGCTGCTGCGCCGCACCGACGGCCGGTGCGAGTGCTACCTCGTACCGATCGACATCTGCTACGAACTGGTCGGCCGTATGCGCCTGCTGTGGCAGGGCTTCGACGGCGGCGCCGAGGCCCGGGCCGCCCTGGAGACGTTCTTCGAGCACGTCGTGCGACGCGCCAAGCCCGTACGCGAGGTGGGCAGGCCGTGACGGAGTTCTCCTTCGAGTGCACCGGCGTACGCGCCGACCGGTACGCCGCCGGACCGACCCTCCTGTTCCGGCTGCGCGTCACCGCGGCCGACAACGCCCGCGTGCACGCACTCGCGCTGCGCTGCCAGATCCGTATCGAACCCGCCCGGCGCGGCTATGAGTCCGCCGAGGCCGACGGTCTCGCCGACCTCTTCGGCGAGCGCTCACGCTGGGGCAACACCCTCCAGCCGGTGCAGTTCGCGCAGGTCTCCCTGATGGTCCCCGGCTTCACCGGAGAGACCGAAGTCGACCTCGTCGTGCCCTGCACCTACGACATGGACATCGCCGCGACGCGCTATCTGGCCGCGCTCAAGGGCGGCGAGGTTCCGCTGCTGATGCTCTTCTCCGGCACGGCGTTCACCGGAGCCGCCGGGTTCCGGGTCGAGCCGGTTCCGTGGGACCGGGAGGCGGCCTTCCGGATGCCGGTCTCGGCCTGGCGGGAGATGGTCGAGCAGCACTTCCCCGGCTGCGGCTGGATCCGGCTGCCCCGCGACACCATGGACGCCCTGCTCGCCTACCGCTCACAGCGGGCGCTGCCCTCCTGGGAGGCGACCGTGCGGGCTCTTCTCGAGGAGAAGGGCACCACGGACCCGCCCCGGAAGGACCCCTACCTCGCGCTCACCCGAACGACCGGAGGGACGGATCTGTGACCGTGACCGCGTTCGCCGCGCAGACCGAGGCGCGGTTCGCCCTCGCCCGGCAGGTGGCCGACGCCGTTCTCTTCGAGGGCTATGTGCTCTACCCGTACCGGGCCTCGGCGGCCAAGAACCGGCTGCGCTGGCAGTTCGGGGTGCTGGTACCGCCCGAGTGGGGTGCCGACTGCGAAGAGCACGACTTCCAGCACACCGAATGCCTGATGGAACCGAAGGCGGGCGCGACGCTGTCGGTCGAGCTGCGCTTCCTGCGCGCCCGGCGGCGGACCGTGCAGCGGATCCGCCCGGACGGCGGCTTCGACACGGTTCCCGAACTCCGGCTCGACGACCGGGTCCTGGTTCCCTGGGACGAGGGAGCCGAGGAGCGCGTCGAAGTGGTCGCGGCGGTGGACGAGCTCCTGGGCGACGGTGTCACGGTTCCCTTCACCCGCCCCGCCCTGGAGGAGGACGAGCCGGTTCTCGACGCGACGGGCCGGCCCGTCGGCCGCCTGGTCCGGCGCTGCGAGGAGATCAGCGGCGCCGTGCGGCTGTCCGCCCGCGAACTCGACGGGCCCTACCGGACGCTGCGGCTGACCGCCGTGGTCGAGAACACCTCCACCTGGACACCTCCACAGGGCCGCAGCGCCGACCGGGACGCGGCGCTGCCGCACTCCCTGGTGGCCACGCACCTCCTCATGGCCCTCAGCGCCGGATCGTTCCTGTCGATGACCGATCCGCCCGAGTGGGCGAAGGGCGCGATCGCCACCTGCCGCAACCTGCACACCTGGCCCGTACTCGCCGGCGAACCCGGCCGCGCGGACCTGGTGCTGTCCTCGCCGATCATCCTGGAGGACCACCCGGCGATCGCTCCGGAAAGCCCGGGAGCGCTCTACGACGCCACCGAGATCGACGAGATCCTCGCGCTGCGGACCGCCGCCCTCACCGACGAGGAGAAGCGCGAGGCCCGGGGCACCGACGAGCGGGCGGCCGCCGTGATCGACCTCGCGGACTCGATGCCGGCCGAGGTTCTCGAACGCCTGCACGGGGCGGTGCGGAGCCTGCGTGAGGTGACCGCCCCGCCGAGCGCCGCCGGGCCGGCCGCCGGAGGGTTCCCGGACGAGTACGGGGTGCGGCGCCCGGACACCCCGTGGTGGGACCCGGCGAGCGAGGCCGGCTTCGACCCTCAGCACGACCGGGTCGTCGTGGACGGCCGCTCGTTGGGCGCCGGAAGCCGCGTACTGCTGCGACCGGGCCTGCGCCGCACCGACGCACAGGACCTGTTCCTCCAGGGCCGCAGCGCGCAGGTCGAGGCGGTTCTGCACGACGTCGACGGCGGGGTGCACCTGGCGGTGACGGTCGAGGGCGATCCGGGCGCCGACATCCGCCGTGAGCAGGGGCGGTTCCTGTACTTCCAGCCCGACGAGGTCACACCGCTGGAGGACGACGCATGAGCGGTCCCCGGGAGGTGCCCCCAAGGACCCTCGTCGCCGGCATCGGGAACATCTTCCTCGGGGACGACGGCTTCGGTGTGGAGACCGCGCGCAGGCTCGCCGAGCGGCAACTGCCCGCACACATCGAGGTCGTGGACATCGGTGTGCGCGGGGTGCACCTCGCCTATCAGCTCCTGGACGGCTACGACACCCTCATCCTCGTGGACGCCACGGCACGCGGCGAAGCCCCCGGCACGCTGTACCTGATCGAGCACGACAGCCCCGGTGGAGGCGAGCCCGAGGGAGCCCCCGTGCTCGACGGCCACCGGATGACCCCCGACACCGTCCTGGCACTGCTGGACACGCTCTGTGCCGGTACCGGCGGACAGCCGCCGCGGCGCACCCTGATCGTCGGCTGCGAACCGGCCTCGGTGGAGGAGGGCATCGGTCTCAGCCCGCCGGTGTCCGACGCCGTACCGGAGGCCGTCCGGCTGATCGACGAGTTGCTACGGGCCGACGAGCCGGGAGAGTCCGCGCCGCGGGCCACGGCCGACGGAGCCGCGAAGTGAGGAGAGACGCGATGAAGAAGACCATCATCTGCGGCGTGGCCGGCGCCGTCCTGGCCGCGCTCGTCAGGCTGGCACTTCCCGACGTCAGACGCTACTGGCGGATCCGCAGGATGTGACACGCCGCCCGTTCGAGCGCGCCGCGCCGTTGCGGCGAACGGCGTACCCCGGCGGCCGACGACGGCGTGCCGGGCTGTCGAGCCCCGACAGCCCGCCTCTAATGGAGGCCGGCGGGCCGAGCACGGCACACCTTCCCGCGCGGACCGGGCGGCCCGGTGCCGCCCGCGACAGCGGTGGTGGAAGCCGGCCCCTGGGAGGACAGAGACCGATGCACGAGATGTCCGTCGCGCTGGCCGTGATCGACCAGGTCGAGCAGGCCGCGCAGCAGGCCGGCGATGTCACGGCGGTGCGCTCGGTACGACTCCAGGTGGGTGAACTGGCCGGTGTCGTACCCGATTCCCTCTCCTTCTGCTTCGAACTGGCCTGCGCCGGAACCGTGCTGGAGGGCGCCGACCTGGTCACCGAAGAGGTGCCGGGGCGGGCCCGCTGCGCACCCTGCGCGCGCGAATGGTCCGTCGGCATGCCGCCCCGGCTGAGCTGCCCCGAGTGCGGCGGGGCGAGAGTCGACCTGCTCTCCGGCCGTGAACTACAGATCGTCAGCGTGCACTGGGAGGACGGCCGGACGCACGCGCAAACCCGCGAACCGATCTCCGAGGAGCGCTGAACCATGTGCCGTGTGGTCGACCTGCACCAGGCCGTGCTCGCCAAGAACGACGCGAGCGCGCACACTCTGCGCGCCGAACTGGCGGCTCGCGGCACCGCGGTGGTCAACCTGTTGTCCAGCCCCGGCAGCGGAAAGACCGCGCTGCTGGAACGCGAACTGCTGCTGGCACGGGAGCGGTCGGTGCCCGTCGCCGCGCTGACCGCCGACCTCGCCACCGAGAACGACGCGAGACGGCTGGCGCGTTCGGGCGTACCGGTCAAGCAGGTGCTCACCGACGGGCTGTGCCATCTGGAGGCCGGGATGCTCAGCCGGCACCTCGACGGATGGCTGCCCGACAACACCCGGCTGCTGTTCGTGGAGAACGTCGGCAACCTGGTCTGCCCGGCCTCCTACGACCTGGGCGAGACTCTGAGAGTCGTCCTCGCCTCCGTCACCGAGGGCGAGGACAAGCCGCTGAAGTACCCCACCGCGTTCGGTCTCGCCCACCTGGTCGTCGTCACCAAGACCGACATCGCCGAGGCCGTCGACTTCGACGAGGCCGCGTTCCGCGCGCACGTCGAGCAGGTCAACCCAGGAGTCGAGGTGCTCCTGACCTCGGCACGCCGGGGCCGGGCGATCGGCGCGCTGCTCGACAGGGCGCTGGCGGCCGCGGACGGCGCGCCGCTCCACAGGCCTGTCATGGCCCGACGGACGGATGTCCTCGGACCCGCCGGCCCCGCGCACGACCACGGCCACGGCGACGGCCATGAGCATGCCCACACCGGCCCCGCGCACGATCACGGCCATGCCCACCCGGACGGTACCGGCGCCATGGCCCAGACCCGCTCGTGAGTGGTCCGCGGCCCTCGGCCGTCGTCCCCGGTGACATGCCGCGGCGCCGTCGGGTCACCGTTCGGGGCGTGGTGCAGGGTGTGGGCTTCCGGCCGTACCTGTACGGCCTCGCCACCGAGCTCGCCCTGGCCGGACATGTGACCAACACGCCGGAGGGCGTCGTCGTCGAAGTCGAGGGAACACCCTCGGCCGTCGACCGGTTCTGCGACCGGATCGCCGCACAGGCGCCCCCGCTGGCCCGCGTGGAGTCCGTCCACCACCAGGACCTGCCCGCCACGGGCGGCGGCGCGTTCACCATCCTCGCCTCCCGTGCCGACGGGCCGGTACGCACCCTGGTCTCCCCGGACATGGCCACCTGCGCCGACTGCCTCGACGAACTGGCCGACTCCGCCGACCGGCGCTACCGCCATCCCTTCGTCAACTGCACCCACTGCGGCCCGCGCTTCACGATCGTCACCGGTGTTCCCTACGACCGCGCCCACACCACCATGGCCGGCTTCGCGATGTGCCCCGACTGCGCCCGGGAGTACGCCGATCCGGCCGACCGCCGCTTCCACGCCCAGCCGGTCGCCTGCCCCGCCTGCGGTCCGAGCCTGCGTCTGCTCGTTGGCCGGCAGCCGCTCGACGGACGGCCGCAGAGCGTCGCCGGGGCGGACCCGGTCACCGAGGCCCGCACGCTTCTGGCGCGCGGCGCGATCCTCGCGGTGAAGGGACTGGGCGGCTACCACCTGGCCTGCGACGCCTCGGACCCCGCAGCCGTCGCCCTGCTGCGCCGCCGTAAGGCCCGCGGGGACAAACCGTTCGCCGTCATGGCCAGGAGCGCGGACGACATCGAGCACCTCGTCCGGCTCGGTCCCGAGGAGCGAAGCCTGCTGGAGGGCGGCACCAGGCCCGTCGTGCTGCTGCGTCGGCGTACGGACCCCTCGTACCCGGCAGGAGCACCGCGGCCGGCCGAGGCCGTCGCGCCCGGCAGCCCCGACCTCGGCGTGATGCTCCCGTACACGCCCCTGCACCATCTGCTGCTCGGTCTGCCCGGCGACGCCGAAGGGCCCCGGCTGCTCGTCATGACCAGCGGCAATGTGGCCGGTGAGCCGATCGTCACCGACGACGCGGAGGCACTGGAGCGGCTGGCGCCGCTGGCCGATGCCTGGCTCACCCACGACCGGCCGATCCAGGTGCCGTGCGACGACTCCGTGGTCCGCGTCAGTGACGGAAAGCCGCTGATGATCCGCCGAGCCCGCGGCTACGCCCCGCTGCCGGTGCCCCTCCCGCTGTCCGTCCGGCCGGCCCTCGCCGTCGGCGGGGACCTCAAGAACGCGTTTTGTCTCGGGGAGGACCGGCGGGCCTGGCTGTCCGCGCACATCGGCGACATGGACGACCTCGGCACCCAGCGAGCCTTCGGGCGCGCCACGGCGCAACTGGAGTCCGTCACCGGCGTGCGGCCCAGCATGCTGGTGGCCGACCGGCACCCCGGCTACCGCTCCGCCCGATGGGCCGACCGGAACGCGGCCGGGCGGCCCGTCGTACGCGTCCAGCACCATCACGCCCACGTGGCCGCCGCGATGGCCGAACACGGGCTGGAGGGCACCCGGCCGGTGATCGGAGTGGCCTTCGACGGCACGGGCCACGGCGACGACGGCGCCGTGTGGGGCGGGGAGATCCTGCTCGCGGACTACGACGGTTTCACCCGGTTCGGGCACCTCAGGTACGTCCCGCTGCCCGGTGGTGACGCCGCCGTGCGCCGGCCGTACCGCATGGCGCTGGCCCATCTGCGCGCCGCCGGGATCGGCTGGTCGGACGACCTCGCCTGTGTGGCCGCCTGCCCGCCCGACGAACGCCGCGTGCTGGAACGCCAACTGGAGCGAGACCTGAACTGTGTCCCCACCTCCAGCATGGGCCGGCTCTTCGACGCCGTGTCCTCGCTCGCGGGCGTGTGTCACCGGGCCGGGTACGAGGCCCAGGCCGCCGTCGAGCTGGAGGCCGCCGCGCTGAACGCGCCCGTCGAGGACGTCACCGCCTACGCGTTCGCCCTCCGGGCGTCGGAGCCGGACGGGGGCGGCGCGGTACGGGCCGACCCGGCACCCGTCCTCGCGGCGATCGTCGGTGACCTGCGAGCGGGCACCGAACCGGCTCTGGTCGCGGCCCGCTTCCACCGGGCCGTCACCGGTCTCGTGCACCGGATCTGTGTGCGGGCCCGCGAGCGTCACGGGCTGGACACGGTGGCCCTGACCGGAGGCGTGTTCGCCAACACCCTGCTCTCCTCGGCCTGCGCCACGGCCCTGCGCGAGGACGGCTTCACGGTGCTGCGGCACCACCTGGTCCCGCCGGGCGACGGCGGTCTGGCGCTCGGCCAGCTCATGGTGGCCGCCCGTGACACGGCCCGGACCGCGACCACCGGCTGAGGACTGTCCCGGCAGCACCGGGCGACGCGCGACCCACAGCAAGACAGCAAGGAGAGGCCCATGTGCCTGGCGGTACCCGGCAGAGTGCTGGACATCGAGGAACGTGACGGCACCCGAATGGCCACCGTCGACTTCGGCGGTGTGGTCAAGGAGGTGTGCCTGGAGTACCTGCCCGACCTCCAGGTCGGCGAGTACGCCATCGTCCACGTCGGGTTCGCACTGCAACGCCTGGACGAGGAATCGGCGAAGCAGACGCTCGAACTCTTCGCCCAGCTCGGCATGTTGCAGGAGGAGTTCGGCGACCCCTGGGAACAGGCGGCGGAAGCGGGCGGGGCCACCCCGCCCGTGGGCGACGCCGTCATCGAGGAGGTGCGGAAGTGAAGTACATCGACGAATTCCAGGACCCGGAACTGGCGCGCCGGCTCCTCGACGACATCCACTCCACGGTGACCAGGCCGTGGGCCCTGATGGAGGTCTGCGGAGGTCAGACGCACACCATCATCCGGCACGGCATCGACCAACTCCTCCCGGAACAGGTCGAGTTGATCCACGGCCCGGGCTGTCCCGTGTGCGTGACCCCGCTGGAGGTCATCGACAAGGCTCTGGAGATCGCCTCCCGGCCGGAGGTGATCTTCTGCTCCTTCGGTGACATGCTCCGTGTGCCCGGCACCGGTCGCGACCTGTTCCAGGTACGCAGCGAAGGCGGCGATGTACGCGTCGTCTACTCGCCGCTCGACGCCCTGCGGATCGCGCGGCAGAACCCGGACCGCGAGGTGGTGTTCTTCGGCATCGGCTTCGAGACGACGGCACCCCCCAACGCCATGACGGTCCATCAGGCCCGTCGGCTCGGCATCCCGAACTTCAGCCTGCTGGTGTCCCACGTCCGGGTGCCGCCCGCCATCGAGGCGATCATGTCGGCGCCGAACTGCCGCGTCCAGGCCTTCCTCGCGGCCGGGCACGTGTGCAGCGTGATGGGCGTGGGGGAGTACCCGGAACTGGCCGAACGCTTCCGCGTCCCGATCGTCGTGACCGGGTTCGAGCCACTGGACATCCTCGAAGGCGTACGCCGCACCGTTCTCCAGCTGGAACGGGGTGAGCACACCGTCGACAACGCGTACGCCCGTGCCGTCCGCCCGGAGGGCAACCCGGCCGCGCAGGCCATGCTCGAGGATGTCTTCGAGGTCACCGACCGGGCCTGGCGAGGCATCGGTGTGATCCCCGACAGCGGCTGGCGGCTGTCACCCAAGTACCGCGACCACGACGCCGAGTACCGCTTCTCGGTCGACGGGATCCAGACGCGCGAACCGGCCGAATGCCGCAGCGGCGAGGTTCTGCAGGGAATGCTGAAGCCGCACGAGTGCGAGGCCTTCGGCACCGTCTGCACACCCCGTACCCCCCTGGGAGCCACCATGGTCTCCAGCGAGGGCGCCTGCGCCGCGTACTACCTCTACCGGCGACTGGACATCACCACCGCCGCCCGGGAGGCGAGCCCCGTTGTCTGAGACCACCGATCTCCGCGGGCCGGCGACCCTCGAGGCCTGGACCTGTCCCGCCCCGCTGCGTGACCGGCCGCGCGTCGTCATGGGCCACGGCGGAGGCGGGGCACTCTCCGCCGAGCTGGTCCAGCACGTCTTCGCCCCCGCCTTCGGGGGAGAGGTGCTCGCCCAGATGGGTGACGCCGCCGCTCTCTCGCTGGGCGGTGTCCGGCTGGCGTTCTCCACCGACTCCTTCGTGGTGCGGCCGCTGTTCTTCCCCGGCGGCAGCATCGGCGATCTCGCCGTCAACGGCACCGTCAACGACCTCGCCATGAGCGGCGCCCGCGCCGCCTACCTCTCCTGCGGATTCATCCTGGAGGAGGGCGTCGAAGTGGAGGTGGTCGCCCGGGTGGCCGAGGCGCTGGGGGCGGCGGCGCGCACCGCCGGCGTCGAGGTGGCGACCGGCGACACCAAGGTGGTGGAGGCAGGACACGGCGACGGGATCTTCATCAACACGGCGGGCATCGGCCTCATCCCGGCGGGCGTCGATCTGCGTCCGCAGCGGGTCGTCCCCGGCGACGTCGTCATCGTCAGCGGTGCCATCGGCGTACACGGTGTGGCGATCATGAGCGTCCGCGAAGGCCTGGAATTCGGTGTGGAGATCGAAAGCGACTGCGCGGCGCTCGGCGGCCTGGTCGACGCCATGCTCGCCGTCACCCCGGATCTGCATGTGCTGCGCGATCCCACGCGAGGGGGGCTGGCGGCCGCGCTGAACGAGATCGCGGCGGCCTCCGGCGCGGGGGTGGTCGTCCGGGAGCGCGACGTCCCGGTTCCGCCGGCCGTGGCCAACGCCTGCGCCATTCTGGGCCTGGACCCCCTGTACGTCGCCAATGAGGGCAAGCTGGTGGCCTTCGTGCCGCGCGAGCACGCCGACGCGGTCCTGGGCGCGATGCGGGCCCACCCGCTGGGTGCCGACGCCAGGATCATCGGCGAGGCGGTGGAGGCCCACCCAGGGATGGTGGTGGCCCGGACGGGACTGGGCGGCACCAGGGTCGTCGACCTGCCGATCGGCGAGCAGTTGCCGCGGATCTGCTGAGACGCGGCTCCGCCCGGCGAGGAGAGGACCGGGACGGCCGGGGTGGCGCCGAGCGGGCGGCGCTAACCCGGCCGATGCCTGGACGGCGGGTCCTTGGGGTCCACACCGGTGTAGGAGGAAGCGTCCTTGCTGCCGCTGGGCCGCTGGGAGCGACCCCTGCGGCCGGTGTCCTGCCTGCCCTCTTCGGACTCCTCGGCGTACTCCTCGCCGCGCGCGCTGCCGCTCTTCGCGGTCTCACCGGGAACGGACTTCGTCTCCTCCGCGGACTTCGTCCGGCCCCGGCCCCTGTCGCCGGCGTGTTCGGCTGGGTGGAAGGAGCGGTGAGCGCTCGGGTTGTCCTGCTGACGGGTCTCATCCACATCAGGTGACCAGCCGTGCTGCCCGGTACCCCGGTGACGACTCGGGCCCTCCCCGTGCGACGGCTCGGACGAATGTGATTTCTTCGGCATGGGCCGACCTGCCTGTTCAGTGTGGGAGCGCCGGCTGCGCGTCTCCGCGATGGGGAAATTCTCCCACTATGTGATGCATTGGTCACATTGTTGTCCGGTGCGGACGGGTTCCGGACAGGCCGGGATCGGTTCCGGATTCCGGTTCCGTTTCGGGTTCGACGGTGCCTCGTCCGGCGCGGGCGGCGCGGTCACCCGCGCGCGGGCATGTGTCGCCGGCCGGCCCTGGGGTACTCGCGGCGCCGGCGGAAGACAGGGATGACCGGTAGGCCGGTACCCCGACGGCGCAGGAAAGCTTGGTACCCCCGTGCTCTCCCGGGGCGGGGGCACCAGCCTGCGGCGCGGCGGTGGACACCGGTGTACGGTGTCCACCGCCGCGCCGGATGCCAGGGCCTCAGCCCCGGCGTCGCTACGGGGTTCACGACCTCCCGGGGCCGCCGCTGCCGAACGAACCGCCGGCGCCCTCGTCCCAGCGTGGCCGCTGCTGGTTCTCGCTCGGTTTGCTTCCGGACGCGTGGAGGTCGTGCGGGGTGAGCCGTTCGCTCTCGTTCGCCGCCCTGGGGACCTCGTCGGGCTCCCGCCTCTGTCGCGTCTCGTGAACCGGCCCGGACTCCGGCAGCGTGGGCTGCTCCTCGCGTCGGGGCGGTCCCGGCTCGCGGCGGCGCACCTTGGTGCCGAAGCGCACCGCCCACACCAACGCGCCGACGATGACCAGACCGCCGACGAAGGCGGCGAACATTCCGAAAGCGGCATTCGAAGCAATTGCCTCATAGTGGGTCGTGTTCATTTCTGTCGAGTACCCCGGACCTCGGCGGCGATACCCCACAGCCCTCCGATGGTGGACAGGCGCACGCGAGCGGTCCGGTGCGCGGGCTCCGGGACGGCGGCTCCGGCACGGACGGTGATCGTGCGGGTTCGCACAGCGCGCGTCCTCGTCGGCGCCGGGTTTTTTCACGATGTCCCTGAAGTGCGCGAACGTGTGGACGGGCTCAGCCTGGACAGGCGGGCCGCACGGCATCCAGTCATCCCGAAAGGCAGCGAACAGATGGGCAGCCAGAACGGCGACGACCTCATGGGCGACGAGGTGTACCAGCCCGAGGGCCCCGAGGACCGGGAGGACGAGGGCATCCTCGACCCGGAGGACACCCTCGGCGACCGCGGATCGGACCCGTACGACGAGGGATGGTCGCCGCCCGAGCGTCCGCTCGGCGTCGAGCACGAGGGCACGACCGCGCGCGAGCAGCGGGAGGGCGAGAGCCTGGACCACAGGCTGGCCGAGGAGCGGCCCGATCCTGCGCTGGAGGAGTTCGGGGATCCCGCGGACGCCGACGATCCGGGTGACCTGCGCGACGGCGAGGGAGAGCCCCTCGACGACGAGGTCGGCGACGAGCCGGCGGGCCGTCTCGTCGCCCTCGACGAGGGTGTACGCGAGGAGGCGGAGAAGGACCTGCTCGCCGAGGACGACGCGGAGAAGGATCTGCTCGCCGAGGACGTCGGCATCGACGGCGGCGCGGCTTCCGCGGAGGAGGCGGCCGTCCACCGCGTCCCCGACGAGGACGACTATCCGCTGTAGGGCCGGTGGCCCCTGTCCGGAGGTGTTCCATGGATTCCCACACCGAGCCCGGCGTCGCGGCGCCCGACCCTCACCGCTCCGAGGTCACTCTGCGGGTCAACGGCAAGCTGTACACGCTCACCGTGGACCACCGTTCCGTCCTCCTGGACGTCCTGCGGGAAGACCTCGACCTCACCGGCGCGAAGAAGGGCTGCGACCACGGCCAGTGCGGTGCCTGCACGGTCCTCGTGGACGGCCGCCGGGTCAACAGCTGTCTGCTGCCGGCGGTCGCCCAGGACGGCCGCGACATCACCACCATCGAGGGGCTCGCCGGCACTGGTGAGGTCGTCGGCGAGGAGGGACTCGCCGGCGGCGACGGTCTCGTCGAGGGCGGCGGCGCCGGACTCCATCCGCTCCAGCGGGCCTTTCTGGAGCGGGACGCCTTCCAGTGCGGATACTGCACGCCCGGACAGATCTGCAGCGCCCTGGGCGCCCTGGCGGAGGCGGAGGCGGGCCACCCCTCCCGCGTCACCGACCCCGCCAGGCCCTCCGGGCAGCCCGTACCGCTCGGCAGGGACGAGATCCGCGAGCGGCTCAGCGGCAACCTCTGCCGCTGCGGCGCGTATACGCACATCGTCGAGGCCGTCGAGGACGTGATCCGATGAAGCCCTTCGCCTACGTACGTGCCGGCAGCGTCCAGGAGGCGGCCGACGCCCATGCCTCCCGGCCCGGCGCGCGCTATCTCGCCGGCGGTACCAATCTCGTCGACCTGATGAAGCTCGGCGTGGAGCAGCCGGCCGCTCTCATCGACGTCAGCCGGCTGCCGCTCGACACCGTGGAGGAACTGGCCGACGGGTCGCTGCGGATCGGCGCCACCGTCCGCAACAGCGACCTCGCCGCCCACCCCTTGGTCCGTGACCGCCATCCGGTGCTCTCGCAGGCCCTCCTCGCCGGGGCCTCCGGGCAGTTGCGCAACGTGGCCACCACCGGCGGCAACCTGCTCCAGCGCACCCGTTGTCCTTACTTCCAGGACGTGACCAAGCCGTGCAACAAGCGGGCGCCGGGCACCGGTTGCGGCGCCCGCGACGGGGTCCACCGCGATCACGCGGTGCTCGGCCACTCGGAGCACTGCATCGCCACGAACCCCTCCGACATGGCGGTCGCGCTCGCCGCCCTCGACGCGCGCGTGGAGCTGTACGGCGCCGACGGCGAACGCTCCGTCCCGGCAGCCGAGTTCCACCGGCTGCCCGGCGACCGCCCCGAGCGGGACACGGAGTTGCGCCCCGGCGAACTCATCACCGGTGTCGTCCTCCCCGCCGCGTCGGCCGGACTTCCCTCGCTCTACCGCAAGGCCCGCGACCGCGCCTCGTACGCCTTCGCTCTCGCCTCGGTGGCGGCGGTGCTGCAGGTGCGGGACGGCGTGGTCGAGCACGTGGGGATCACCTTCGGCGGGCTGGCCCACCGGCCCTGGCGGGCCCGGCGCGCCGAGGAGGCGCTGCTGGGTGCCGCCCCGACCCGGGCCGCGTTCGAGCACGCTGTGGATCTCGAACTCGACGCCGCCCGGCCGCTGCGCGACAACGCCTACAAGGTGGACCTGGCCCGCAATCTCGCCGTCGACGTCCTGGCCCGGCTCACACCGCCCGGCGGGGCCTGAACCGGCGCCCCACAGGCAACCGTCCGGCACACCTCAGACACCCCTCAGGCAACCCGTCAGGAGGACCCCATGGCCGACGCACCCACCGCCCTGGGCGCACCCGTCGAGCGCCGGGAGGGCCGGGACAAGGTCACCGGCACCGCCCGCTACGCCGCCGAGTATCCGCTGCCGGGCCGGGCGCACGGATGGCCGGTGCCCGCGGCGATCGGGCGCGGTGCGGTCCGCGCGATCGACGCCCGAGCCGCGCTGGACCTGCCCGGGGTGCTCGCGGTGCTCACGCACGAGAACGCGCCTCGGCTCGCCGAACCGGAGGACCCCACGCTCGCCGTGCTCCAGAACCCGCGCGTACCGCACCGCGGTTGGTTCGTCGCCCTGGTCGTCGCCGAGACCCTGGAGGAGGCCCGGGCGGGCGCCGCCGCCGTCCGGGTCGACTACGCGGCCGAGGACCACGACGTGACGCTGACCGAGACCCACCCCGAGGCCTACACGCCGGACACGGCGAACGGAGGGTATCCGGCACACCGCGAACACGGCGACCCCGAGTGGGCGTTCACCTCGGCGCCGGTCCGCGTCGACGTCGGCTACCGGCTGCCGCCGCTGCACAACCACCCCATGGAGCCGCACGCGGCCACCGCCTCCTGGCAGGGCGGCAGACTCGTCGTGCACGACTCCAGTCAGGGCGCCACCACGGTACGTACCGTCCTCGCGGGCCTGTTCGAGCTGCCCGAGGACCGTGTCACCGTCGTCGCCGAGCACGTCGGCGGCGGCTTCGGCTGCAAGGGGACGCCCCGCCCGCATGTCGTGCTGGCCGCGATGGCCGCGCGCGAGACCGGCCGGCCCGTCACGGTCGCCCTGCCCCGGCGATTTCTGCCCGCCGTGGTCGGGCACCGCGCCCCCACACTGCACCGCGTCCGCCTGGGCGCCGCGGCCGACGGGACCCTGGCCGCCGTCCTGCACGAGGTCACCACCCACACGTCCCGGATCAAGGAGTTCGTCGAACAGGCCGCGACACCCGCGCGCGTGATGTACGCGGCGGCGAACATCCTCACCAGCCATCGCGTGGTGCCGCTCGACGTGCCCAGCCCGTCATGGATGCGGGCCCCCGGCGAGGCGCCGGGCATGTTCGCGCTGGAGTCGGCGATGGACGAACTCGCCGTCGAACTCGGCATGGACCCCGTGGAACTGCGCATCGCCAACGAGCCGGACGCGGAGCCCGACAGCGGCCGGCCCTTCAGCAGCCGCCATCTCGTCGAGTGCCTGCGGGAGGGCGCCCGCCGCTTCGACTGGGCCGCACGCCCCGCGGCCCCGCGCGCCAGAACGGCGGGCCCGCTGCTGATGGGCACCGGAGTGGCGGCCGCCACCTATCCCGTCCTGGTCTCGCCGGCCACCGCCACGGCGCAGGCCCTGCCCGGCGGGGACTTCGTGGTACGGATCAACGCCACGGACATCGGCACGGGAGCCCGCACCGTCATGGCGCAGATCGCCGCCCATGCCCTCGGTGTCCCGGTGGATCGGGTCCGCTCCGAGGTGGGAAGCAGCGACCTGCCGTCGGCGCCGCTGGCCGGCGGCTCCTCGGGGACGGCGTCCTGGGGCTGGGCCGTGCACGAGGCGTGCACACGACTGCGCGCACGACTGGCGGAGGGCACGGGTCCCGTGCCGGACCAGGGAATCGTCACGAACGCCGACACCGCGGGCCACGCCGACGCCGAAAGCGCCTACGCCCGCCACGCGTTCGGTGCCCACTTCGCCGAGGTCGCCGTCGACACGGTCACGGGGGAGGTCCGCGTGAGCCGACTGCTCGGCGTGTACGCGGCGGGCCGCATCCTCAACGCCCGTACCGCCCGCTCCCAGTTCATCGGCGGCATGACCATGGGACTGGGCATGGCGTTGACCGAGGGCAGCACGATGGACCCCGCGTTCGGCGACTTCACGGAGTCCGACCTCGCGGCCTATCACGTGCCCGCGCACGCCGACGTCCGCGACATCGAGGCGTACTGGGTCGACGAGGACGACCCCCATCTCAACCCCATGGGCAGCAAGGGCATCGGGGAGATCGGCATCGTGGGCACGGCGGCCGCCATCGGCAACGCCGTGCACCACGCCACGGGCGTCCGGTTCCGCGAACTGCCCCTGACGCCTGACCGGGTGCTCGGCGGCCTGGCGACGCCGGGCTCGGTGAGTGGAGGTTAGGGCCCACTGCTCAGGATCCCCTATGGAGGGGAGGAGAGGTTTGCCCGAAACGTCGGCGGGGACTCGAACGGCAGACAACGGGAACGCAAGTGCCCGAAGTGCTGGAAGTGCCCGAAGTGCCAGAGGTGCAGGACGTGCCGACAGTGCCAGAAGCTCCAGAAAGAAGATGAAGCGTTGTGACCGCGCAGACCAACCGGAAGTCCGTCGTCTCTCGCCCCAGGACGGGGTGGGCGAAGGCCCGCCACCTGCGGGGAGACGGCGTACGTACCTGTGTCTCGGCCCGCGATGACGGCGAACGCTCCTGCTCCCCGGAGCAGGGGGCCGAGGAGAACATCGTCAGGGGCGAGGACTGAGCGGACCCGTGGCCCTGACGCCGGTGAGCCCGGCCGCGGCCCCGGACAGGAGCGACAGGTGCGGGGATGAGGGGACGGCCGTATCAGGGGCTGGCCGGGTCGTAGCCGTAGGTGAGCGGCTCGTCCTGGCTGCCGAGTGCACGCCGGTAGATGTACAGCGCCTCCACGCGTACGCCCTCCGCGGGGGCGTCGAGCGGGCAGGGGTAGGTCACTTGGAGCACCGAGGGCCGGTCGGCGACCCGCATGCGCAGGCCGTCCGCCGGTCCGCCGGCGAGTACCGCCGTCTGCGATTTCGTCGAGATGCGAAGATCCATGCCCGCACTTTAGATGTTGCGCAATCTGTGAAGTTGTGTGAGCTCTGTCACTCCCAAGCTTCACGAGTTGCGCGCCCCGATGGAACCGGATGAGGTGTTCCGGCGTTCCCACGGGGGGACGGCCGATCATCGGAGCAGTGGAGGAACACCGTGGGCGTAACTCTGGCCAAGGGCGGCAACGTTTCGCTGAGCAAAGAGGCTCCGGGCCTGACCGCGGTGACGGTGGGCCTCGGGTGGGACGTGCGGACGACCACCGGTGCCGCATACGACCTGGACGCGAGTGCGCTGCTGTGTTCCGGCTCGGGCCGGGTCGTCTCCGACCTGCACTTCGTCTTCTACAACAACCTGACGAGCCCGGACGGTTCGGTCCAGCACACCGGCGACAACCTGACCGGTGAGGGCGAGGGCGACGACGAGTCCATCAACGTCGAACTGGCCCAGGTGCCGGCCGAGGTCACCAAGATCGTCTTCCCGGTCTCCATCCACGAGGCGCAGTCGCGCGGCCAGAGCTTCGGCCAGGTCAGCAACGCCTTCATCCGCGTGGTGAACCGCGCCAACAATGTCGAACTCGCCCGCTACGACCTGTCCGAGGACGCCTCGACCGAGACGGCGATGGTCTTCGGCGAGCTCTACCGGCACGGCGGCGAGTGGAAGTTCCGCGCGGTCGGCCAGGGATACGCATCGGGCCTCGCGGGCATCGCGTCCGACTACGGCGTGAACGTCTGACGGGGAGACGAGGGAGACAAGGGAGAGCGGAAGGGGGAGGAGGGCCGAACGCCCCGGCGGAGTGCGGGGGCGGTGTCCGGCTTTCCCGGGGTGTTGCGCATGGCGAAGCGAAAGGTACGGCGACAAGCCCGCCGCCTCCTGGGCGAGGACCCGGTGGCTCTCGTCTGGTGCGAGGTTCACCGCCGCATCCCCCGGCCGCCGGAGGAGGTCCACCGGGCGGCGGGGAAGGGGCGGCTCAAGCCCGGACACCACTGGCTGCTGTACGTCGGAGCCGTACTGTTCTTCTTCGTCGTCGTCCCGATGATGCTGATCGACAGGCTGGGCGGGAGGCTCGACCGGGCGCAGGCGCCTCCCCGGAGGCAGGGGCCGACGCCCGGCGGGGGCCGTGACCGCGACCCCGGCCGGGAGGCCGCGAACGGTGTCTTCGACGGCGACTGGAGCCTGACCGCGGGCCAGTTGCTGCTGCGCTGGTACGGACGCTCGCCCAACCCCAAGCGGCTCGTCCTGCTGACCCGCGACCGAGTCTGCCTGGCCGCGTCCCCGCGCCGTCGGCTGTCGCCCACCAGGGCCGGCGACTTCCGGATCGTCGCCGAGTTCCCGGCGCGCGAGGTGAGCGTCGAGGGTGAGGCCGGACAGCCGCGCGGTTTCGCCACTTTCCGGCTGTGCTTCAGCGACGGCTCCTGGCTCGAGGTCGGCAGGCTGGGCGAGCCCGAGGACGCGGACCACTTCCTGCGCACGATCGACGACTGACCGCCACGGGCGCCGACCGCGTCCTGCTCGGTTGGGCGACGCCCCCGCCGCCTTCAGTCGCCGACCGTCGTCTGTGCTCGCGTGTCGCCCTCCGGTTCCGTCGGCACCGGAGCGTCCCGGTGTTCCGGGCGGACACGGCCGGAGCGGGCGTTCAGCCGGGCGATCAGGGGCTCGGTGTAGCGGGCGGTGAGCGGGCCGAGTACGACCAGGAGCAGCACGTAAGCGGTGGCCAGCGGGCCGAGCGAGGGCTCGATCCCGGCGGTGACGGCGAGTCCCGCGATGACGATCGAGAACTCCCCGCGCGCCACCAGCGCGCCGCCCGCCCGCCAGCGGCCCTTCACGGAGATCCCGGCCCGCCGCGCGGCCCAGTACCCGGTCGCGATCTTCGTCACGGCGGTGACGGCGGCCAGCGCGAGGGCCGGCAGCAGGACAGGCGGGATGCTGGCCGGGTCGGTGTGCAGTCCGAAGAAGACGAAGAACACGGCGGCGAACAGGTCCCGCAGCGGGCTGAGCAGCGTGTGCGCGCCCTCCGCGACCTCGCCGGACAGGGCGATGCCGACCAGGAACGCCCCTACCGCGGCGGACACCTGGAGCTGCTGGGCGATCCCGGCGACCAGAATCGTCAGCCCCAGGACGACCAGGAGCAGCTTCTCCGGGTCGTCGCTGGAGACGAAGCGGGAGATGAGCCGCCCGAAGCGGAGGGCCACGAACAGGACGAGGCCCGCGGCGGCCAGCGCGACGGCCAGGGTCACGCTGCCGGCCGCCAGCCCGGCCCCGGCCACCAGTGCGGTGACGATGGGCAGGTACACCGCCATCGCCAGGTCTTCCAGGACGAGAATGCTGAGGATGACCGGGGTCTCCCGGTTGCCGACCCGGCCCAGATCGCCCAGCACCTTGGCGATGACACCGGACGACGAGATCCAGGTGACGCCCGCGAGCACCACGGCGGCCACCGGGCCCCAGCCGAGCAGCAGCGCGGCGGCCGCGCCCGGCAGGGCGTTGCAGGTGAAGTCGACCAGGCCGGCCGGGTAGTGGGCCTTGAGGTTGGAGACCAGATCGCCGGCCGTGTACTCCAGGCCGAGCATCAACAGCAGCAGGATGACGCCGATCTCGGCGCCGGTGGCGACGAACTCCTCGCTCGCGCCGAGGGGCAGCAGCCCGCCCTCGCCGAAGGCCAGTCCGGCCAGCAGATACAGGGGGATGGGGGAGAACCGCAGCCGGGCGGCCGCCCGGCCGAGCAGCCCGAGAGAGAGGATGATGGCGCCGAACTCGATCAGCAGGACCGCGGAGTGCACAGGTTCACTCCCGTCCGAGTATCGCCGCGGCGGCGTCGACGCCCTCGCGGGTGCCGATGACGATGAGGGTGTCACCGCCCGTGAGCCGGAAGTCCGGGGCCGGAGACGGGATCGCCTCCGCTCGGCGCAGTACGGCCACCACGGACGCGCCGGTCTCGGTCCGCATCCGGGTCTCGCCCAGTACCCGTCCGTTCCAACGGGAGGCCGCGGCGACCTCGACGCGCTCGGCGACCAGCCCGAGGTCCGTGGTGTACAGCAGGCTCGCACTGTGGTGGGAGGGCTTGAGCGCATCGATCAGCGAGCCCGCCTCGGAACTCGTCAGCCGCAGCGACTGCGCACAGGAGTCGGGGTCGTCGGCCCGGTACACGCTCACCGTGCGGGCGCCGTCGCGGTGCGCCACCACCGACAGATGGCGGTGTTCTCGCGTCATGAGGTCGTACTGGACCCCGATGCCCGGCAGCGGTGTCGCCCTGAGACGTGGTGCAGACACGTTTCTTCCCCTTGCTGATGGTCTTGCTGATCGCCTTGCTGACGTCTTGGTGATGGACGTTCTGAACCCTGCCCAAAACCGTCATGCTGCCATCACTCCGTACGGTGGCGACATGGGTGTCATGACGGATGGACGCGGGCGGCGGCGAGCGGAGAGGCTGGTCGGGGCGGCGGCATGGCCGCGGTCCGGGAAAGAGGGAACGCCCCGGGAGCACCGGGGGACGCCGACCGGAGGGGACGGAAAGAGGAGCGTGTCGCTGTTCCGGCGGATCTTCCTGCTCAACGCCGTCGGCCTGACCGTGGCCACCGCGTTGCTGCTGGGTCCGGTCACCGTGTCGACCCCCGTGCTGCCCGGCGAGGCGCTGGTCGTCCTCGCGGGCCTTGCCGTGATGCTCGTCGTCAACGCCGTCGTGCTGTGGATCGGGCTCGCCCCGCTGCAACGGCTGGGGCGGGCCATGGCCACCGCCGATCTGCTGCACCCGGGGGCCCGTGCGGTCGTCACCGGTCCGGCGGAGATGGCCGATCTGATCTCCACGTACAACACCATGCTCGACCGGCTGGAGACCGAGCGCGCCACCAGCGCGGCCCGGGCCCTCTCCGCCCAGGAGCGCGAACGCCACCGCGTCTCCCAGGAACTCCACGACGAGGTCGGCCAGACCCTCACCGCCGTCCTCCTTCAGCTCAGGCGCGTCGCCGACCGGGCGCCCGAGGGGCTGCGCGCGGAGGTGAGGCAGGCACAGGAGGCCACCCGCGGCAGCCTGGACGAGATCCGCCGCATCGCCCGCCGGCTACGCCCCGGTGTCCTGGAGGAACTGGGCCTGCTCAGCGCCCTCCGCGCCCTCACGACCGAGTTCACCGCCCACGGACTGAGCGTGCGCCACCACTTCGACGGCGAACTGCCACAGCTGAGCGAGGAGACGGAACTCGTGGTCTACCGGGTGGCGCAGGAAGGGCTCACCAACACCGCACGGCACGCCGGTGCCGATCGCGCCGAACTCCGGCTCCACCGGGTCGCCGACGGAGTCGAACTACTCGTACGCGACAACGGCACAGGAGCCGGCCGGGCGCCGGAGGGCGCCGGGATCCGCGGTATGCGCGAGCGGGCCCTGCTGATCGGCGCCGGCCTCGCGGTGGAGCCCGGGCCCGACCGGGGCACCGACATCAGGCTGCGCATCACGAGCACCACGAGCACGACGAGCACGACGAGCGTGATGAACGCGACGAGCACCGGCGACCGGTCCGGGCCCCGCACCGGAACCCCTCCCCACGGAGCGCGCTGATGTCTCTTCCCCCGCCCGCCCAGCGCCCGACCCGCGTCCTGCTCGCCGACGACCACGCGCTCGTACGGCGGGGCGTACGGCTCATCCTGGACGGCGAACCCGGCCTGAGCGTGGTGGCCGAGGCCGGCGACGGCGCGGAGGCGGTCGCCCTGGCCCGGACGACGGACGTGGACCTCGCCGTCCTGGACGTCGCCATGCCCCGCATGACCGGACTCCAGGCGGCCCGCGAACTCTCCCGCCGCCTGCCCGAGCTGCGCATCCTCATCCTGACGATGTACGACAACGAGCAGTACTTCTTCGAGGCGCTCAAAGCCGGTGCCTGCGGCTACGTCCTGAAGTCCGTGGCCGACCGCGACCTGGTCGAGGCGTGCCGGGCGGCGATGCGCGACGAGCCGTTCCTCTACCCAGGGGCGGAGACCGCGCTCGTACGCACCTACCTCGACCGCGTCCACCGGGGCGAAGGACTGCCCGAGCGGACCATCACCGAGCGCGAGGAGGAGATCCTCAAGCTGGTGGCCGAGGGACACACGTCGAAGGAGATCGGCGAACTCCTCTTCATCAGCGCGAAGACCGTCGAACGCCACCGCGCGAACCTGCTCCAGAAGCTGGGCTTGCGTGACCGCCTGGAACTCACCCGGTACGCGATCCGGGCCGGCCTCGTCGAACCGTGACCCGTCGCGACGCGGTGCCGCACGCACGCGCTGCGCGCCCGCCCCGACCCGTCGCAGGAAGACTGCGGCCGGGTAGGAGGACGGCACGGCCGCGCGGGACCGGCGGTCGGCAGGGCACGGCGCCCTGACGGCGATCAGCGCCGACTTCGGTGCCTCGCCGCCCGGCTTCGCGCCGGCGCACTCGCCGACCGGCCGCTCTTCGAAACTCGCCGACCGGCGCTCGTCGAGCCGTCCGCCGCGCCTCGGTGCGGCCTGGCCGCGCAAGGTTCGGCCCCGTCGGGTGTCGGCCGCGACGGGGCCACGGGAGAACCGTCCGGTGACAGGGCCACCGGGAACCTCCGGCTAGGAGACAGCCGGCTCGGGCACCCGCGGGAGGGGTTCGGGCAGTGCGCGGGGAACCGGGCGTGCCTCGCGCAGCGTGGGCCACGGAGCCGTCGGAACCAGTGGGGCATGGTCGGCGGCCAGAGCCCGGCGCGAGAACCAAATGATCTTGCCGCCGGTATTCGTGGCACAACAGCCCCAGCCGTCGCTCATCGCGGCGATCTGCGTCAGGCAGCCGCGCGGCGCGTAGTGCGGGCGGACGTCCTGGTCGCTGTCCTGCACCGCGGTGATGAGGTGCTGACCGTTCCACCACATCTCGAGGGTGGTGTTCTTGTCCGCCGCGTGCTCGTCGATCGTGTGCAGTAGCACTTCGGCACAGTGGCAGACCGGCTCGACGAGTGTCTCCAGATTCCAGTACCGGAGATGGGCGGCCAGAATCCGGCGGACGTGTCCGATCCGTTCCGGACTGACCTCCACGTCGAGGTGGTAGTAACAGGGCGCTGCGGTCTTCATTGTCGTTGGCTCCTCACCGGCGAAGCTCCAGCTTCTCCTCGCCCTTGCAGGCCGAGCCCCGAACACGAAGCGTGAGCAGTCATCGCTTCTGAGTCAGTCTCAGGGTGAGCGGGGTACTCCATTCGCGCAACCCGAGCGGACCGGTGAACAGCTGGTTGAAATCCGAACAGGACGCTCGGTGGTCTTCCGTGCACCATGGGTAAAAGTTTTTGAATCCGTAACGGGTCGACGCCGATCCGTTACGGCCATCACCTGCACCACGGTCCCCCTGTGCTTGCACGAGAAAGTAGGAGGTGACTGGAGCGATGCTGCTGCCTGCCAGAACCGAGGTCGCCAGATATCTCCAGCGGTACCGGGCGTGGGAGCGCCTGATGCTCGCTGCTCCCGACAACCTCGTGGTACGGGGAAATTTCGAGAACACGGGTTACACCCTCTGCGTGTTGATGGGGGAACGGTGCGCCCGCGAGGCCGCGGACGCCGCCGAACACTTTCTGCGCACCGGCTCGGCGGCGGCACCGCACGAGCGGAGGACACGCACCGGCTCTCCCGCGCGCACGGCAAGCGGTTCTCCCGCGCGTACGGCAACCGGTTCTCCCGCGCGTACGGCAAGCAACGCCTGAGGTCCGTCGGTCGCGTCGGCCCGGTGCGGACCGGCCCGACCGACCGCACACCACCCCATCGCAGACCGGATCGACCACGGCCGGAGGAGGCGAAACCCATGAACCGGAATCCCGTCATCGGCCGCATACCGATCCTGGACGTCCACCCCCTCGTCGAGGGCGGCAGACGTCCCGCGAAGGCCGTGGAAGGGGAGACGTTCCAGGTCACCGCCACGGTCTTCCGCGAAGGTCATGACGCGGTCGCCGCCAATGTCGTCCTCACGGATCCGCAGGGCCGCAGCGGCCCCTGGACGCCCATGCGTGAACTGGACCCCGGGGCCGACCGCTGGGGCGCCGACGTCACGCCATGGACGGTCGGCAACTGGACGTACCTGGTCGAGGCCTGGAGCGATCCGGTCACCACCTGGCGCCATCACGCCGGGATCAAGATCCCGGCCGGGATCGACACCGAACTCGTCCTCGCGGAGGGCGCCGACCTGTTCGAGCGCGCGGCGTACGGCGTGCCGGAGGGGAAGGGGCGGAAGATCCTGCTGGCCGCCGCCGACGCCCTGCGCGACACCGAGCGCCCCGCCACGTCCCGGCTCGCCGCGGCGCTCACTGTCGAGGCGGACACGGTCCTCGCGCGGCATCCGCTGCGTGAACTGCTCACGTCGTCGGAGCCGTTGCCGCTGCTGGTGGAGCGGGAGCGGGCGCTGTTCGGTTCCTGGTACGAGTTCTTCCCGCGTTCGGAGAGCGGCCGCGTGGACCCGGTGCACGGCACCTTCGCCACGGCGGCGGAGCGGCTGCCCGCGATCGCCGGGATGGGCTTCGACGTCGTCTACCTCCCGCCGATCCACCCCATCGGAACGGCGTTCCGCAAGGGCCCCAACAACACCCTGTCGGCGAGCCGCCGGGATGTCGGGTCGCCATGGGCGATCGGCTCACCGGAGGGCGGTCACGACGCCGTGCACCCAGAGCTGGGCACGATCGAGGACTTCGACGCCTTCGTACGTCGTGCGGCGGCCCTGGGCCTGGAGATCGCCCTCGACTTCGCGCTTCAGTGCTCTCCCGACCATCCGTGGGTGGAGAAGCATCCGGAGTGGTTCCATCACCGTCCGGACGGGACGATCGCGTACGCGGAGAACCCGCCGAAGAAGTACCAGGACATCTATCCGATCGCGTTCGACCGGGACATGCCGGGGCTGATCGCGGAGACGGTGCGGGTTCTGCGGTTCTGGATGGGTCATGGGGTGCGGATCTTCCGGGTGGACAATCCGCATACGAAGCCGGTGGTGTTCTGGGAGCGGGTGATCGGGGAGGTCGGCCGGACGGATCCGGATGTGATCTTCCTGGCGGAGGCGTTCACGCGGCCGGCGATGATGCGGGCGCTGGCGGCGGTCGGTTTCCAGCAGTCGTACACGTACTTCACCTGGCGCAACAGCAAGCGGGAGCTGACGGAGTACCTGACCGAGCTGTCGGGGGAGGCGGCGGCCGTTATGCGGCCGAACTTCTTCGTCAACACCCCGGACATCCTGCATGAGTTCCTCCAGCGTGGCGGGCGGCCGGCCTTCGAGGTGCGGGCGGTGCTGGCGGCGACGCTGTCGCCGTCGTGGGGGGTGTACTCCGGCTACGAGCTGTGCGAGAACACCCCGGTGCGCGCCGGGAGCGAGGAGTACCTCGACTCGGAGAAGTACCAGCTCCGCCCGCGGGACTGGGCGGCGGCCGAGCGCGAGGGACGCAGCATCGCACCCCTGATCACCTCGCTCAACCGGATCAGGCGGGAGCACAGTGCCCTGCGCCGGCTCAGGAATGTCCACTTCCACCATGCCGACAACGACGCTGTGATCGCGTACAGCAAGCGCTCGGGCCGGGACACGGTCGTGGTGGTGGCGAACCTGGATCCGCACCACACCCAGGAGGCGACGGTCTCGTTGGACATGCCGCAACTCGGTCTGGACTGGGCCGCGTTCGTGCCGGTGCGCGACGAGCTCACCGGGGAGAGCTACCACTGGGGCAGGGCCAACTATGTGCGTCTGGAGCCGGGGCACCGGCCCGCGCACGTTCTCACCGTCCTGCGACCGTCCTCACCGCAGATCGGAGGGTCACCCACACGATGATCGTCAACGAGCCCGTCCCGGACACCTTCGAGGACACGCCCGCCAAGGACCGCGATCCGGAGTGGTTCAAACGCGCCGTCTTCTACGAGGTCCTGGTCCGCTCCTTCCAGGACAGCAACGGCGACGGTGTCGGCGACCTGAAGGGCCTGACCGCCAAGCTGGACTATCTGCAGTGGCTGGGCGTGGACTGCCTGTGGCTGCCGCCGTTCTTCAAGTCCCCCCTGCGCGACGGCGGCTACGACGTCTCCGACTACACCGCGGTGCTGCCCGAGTTCGGTGACCTGGCCGACTTCGTCGAGTTCGTGGACGCGGCCCACCAGCGCGGCATGCGCGTGATCATCGACTTCGTGATGAACCACACCAGTGACCTGCATCCGTGGTTCCAGGAGTCCCGCAGCAACCCCGACGGCCCCTACGGCGACTACTACGTGTGGGCCGACGACGACAAGCAGTACCAGGACGCCCGGATCATCTTCGTCGACACCGAGGCCTCCAACTGGACGTACGACCCGGTCCGCAAGCAGTACTACTGGCACCGCTTCTTCTCCCACCAGCCCGACCTCAACTACGAGAGTGCCGCCGTCCAGGAGGAGATCCTGGCGGCGCTGCGGTTCTGGCTCGATCTGGGCATCGACGGCTTCAGGCTGGACGCCGTCCCCTACCTGTACAACGAAGAGGGGACGAACTGCGAGAACCTGCCGGCGACGCACGAGTTCCTGAAGCGGGTGCGCAAGGAGATCGACACGCACTATCCGGACACGGTGCTGCTCGCGGAGGCGAACCAGTGGCCGGAGGACGTGGTCGACTACTTCGGCGACTTCCCCTCGGGCGGCGACGAGTGCCACATGGCGTTCCATTTCCCGGTCATGCCGCGGATCTTCATGGCGGTGCGGCGTGAGTCGCGGTATCCGGTGTCGGAGATCCTGGCGAAGACGCCGGCGATCCCGTCGAGCTGCCAGTGGGGCATCTTCCTGCGCAACCACGACGAGCTGACCCTGGAGATGGTCACCGACGAGGAACGCGACTACATGTGGGCGGAGTACGCCAAGGATCCGCGGATGCGGGCCAACATCGGCATCCGCCGGCGTCTGGCGCCGCTGCTGGACAACGACCGCAACCAGATCGAGCTGTTCACCGCGCTGCTGCTGTCGCTGCCCGGCTCGCCGATCCTCTACTACGGCGACGAGATCGGGATGGGGGACAACATCTGGCTCGGTGACCGGGACGCGGTGCGCACGCCGATGCAGTGGACGCCGGACCGCAACGCGGGTTTCTCGTCCTGCGACCCGGGGCGTCTGTATCTGCCCACGATCATGGATCCGGTCTACGGGTACCAGGTCACGAACGTGGAGGCGTCGATGTCGTCGCCGTCCTCGCTGCTGCACTGGACCCGGCGGATGATCGAGATCCGTAAGCAGAACCCGGCGTTCGGCCTCGGCTCGTACACCGAACTCCAGTCCTCGAACCCGGCCGTCCTCGCGTTCCTGCGGGAGGCCCCCTCGACCGGGGGGAACGGGGACGACCTGGTGCTGTGCGTGCACAACTTCTCCCGGTTCGCGCAGCCCACGGAGCTGGATCTGCGGGCGTTCAGCGGCCGTCATCCGGTCGAGCTGATCGGCGGTGTCCGCTTCCCGGCCATCGGGGAACTCCCGTATCTGCTGACCCTGGCAGGCCACGGCTTCTACTGGTTCCGGCTCCGCAAGGACGTCACCCAGGTCACCAAGGTGAGCTTGTTCGTGAGCTCTTGATCCATGGCCCGGAAAGGAACGCGACGCCATGCCGAAGACCGCACCGCTCCGCCCGAGCCGCCTCAGCCCCGGGCCGCTGCTGACCTCGCTGGCCGGTCTGCTGCGGGAGTGGCTGCCGACGCAACGCTGGTTCGCGGGCAAGGGCCGGCCGGTCATGGATCTCGCCCTGCTGTCGGTGACCGAACTGCACCCGGGCTGTCTGCACCTCCTGCTCCAGGCCGGACACGCCGAGCAGGCCGCCGGCAGCGGTTCCGACGAGCATTCCGTCCACGACTGCTACCAACTCTTCCTAGGTGTGGGGGAGACGGTCCCGGCCCAGCCGGCCCGTGCCGTCATCGGCCGGGCCGACGAGGGCCCGCTGGCCGGCCTGATGGTCTACGACGCCCTTCAGGACCGGAGGTCGACGGCGCTGCTCCTGGAGCGGCTGCGCACCCCGGGCGTCGTAGGACCCCTGCGTTTCGAGCGGGACCTCGGGGTGACGCTGCCCGCCGGTCTCGAGCCGCGCCTTCTCGACGCCGAGCAGTCCAACTCCTCGCTGGTGTACGGGGACCGGTACATCCTGAAGGTGTTCCGCCGCGTCCAGCCCGGCATCAACCCCGACCTCGAGGTGCCCTGGGCCCTGGCCCGACAGGGCTGTGACCGCGTACCCGCGCCGGTGGCGTGGATCCGTACCTCCCTTCCATGGGGGGCGACCCTCGGCGTGCTCCAGCCGTTCCTGCCCGATGCCGCCGACGGCTGGACACGGGCGCTCCAGGCTCTGGACTCGGGCCGGGACTTCATCGACGAGGCGCACGAGCTGGGGCGGGCCACCGCCGAGGTGCATCTGGCGCTGGCCGCGGCCTTCCCGCTCGAGTTCCAGCAGCGGCACCACAACGGACGGCTCGCGGCCGGGATGACACGGCGCCTGGAGGCCGTGGCCCGGTCCGTACCGGAACTCCTGCCGCACGCCCCCGCCCTGCGCTCGGCCTTCGACGCGCTCGCCGCCGTCGACACACCCCGTCCCGCCCAGCGGATCCACGGCGACCTGCATCTCGGCCAGGTGCTGCGCACCGGCCGACGCTGGCACCTCATCGACTTCGAGGGCGAGCCGGCCCGCCCGCTCCCCGAACGCCGTCGTGCCCAGTCGCCCGTGCGTGACGTCGCGGGCATGCTGCGGTCCTTCGACTACGCCGCGCACGCGCGTCACCCGTGGCGGCCGGACTGGGCCCGGCGTTGCCGGGACGCCTACTGCGGGGGCTATGCGGACGAGGCGGGCTGGGATCCGCGCGAGGAGCCCGAACTGCTCCGCGCATACGAGACGGACCGGGCGGTGTACGAGGTCCTGTACGAGGCCCGGCACCGACCCGAGTGGCTGCCGGTACCCATGGCGGCGATCGCACGGCTTGCCGACCGGCAGCCGCTGGGCGCAAGGAGGCCGCAGTGAACGCACATGCTGTTCCCCCCATCTCCACCCCGGCCCCGCCGTCCGGCGCTCGGCCGGCCCCGGTGGCACCGGGTGACCGCGACCGGCTCCTGTCCGGGACGCATCACGACCCGCACTCCGTGCTCGGCGCGCATCCCGTGCCCGGCGGGGTCGCCTTCCGGGTGCTGCGCCCGTACGCGCTGTCCGTCACCGTCGTCACCGACGACCTGCGCACCGAGCTGCACGACGACGGCGCCGGCTTCTTCACCGGCCTGCTGCCGCTGCGCGCCGTACCGGACTACCGGCTGCACGTGGCCTACGAGGGCACGGTCCACGAGACCGAGACGCCTACCGCTTCCTGCCCGCGCTCGGCGAGCTGGACCTGCACCTCATCAACGAGGGCCGGCACGAGGAGCTGTGGACGGCGCTCGGCGCCCGGGTGATGACCCACGCGGGGGTCCTGGGTACCCGCTTCACCGTCTGGGCGCCGAACGCGCGCGGCGTCAGGGTCTGCGGGAACTTCTGCCGCTGGGACGGGGCCGCGTTTCCCATGCGCTCGCTCGGCTCCTCCGGTGTGTGGGAGCTGTTCGTGCCCGGCATCGGCGAAGGCGAACTGTACAAATTCGAGATCACCCGCCCCGACGGCACACACACCGTGCGCGCGGACCCGATGGCCCGCCGTGCCGAAGTGCCCCCGGCGACCGCCTCGATCGTGACGGAGTCGTCGTACGCGTGGGCGGACGGGGCGTGGATGGCCGCGCGCGGCGAGCGTCCCGTGCACGAGTCGCCGTTCTCCGTGTACGAGGTCCACCTGCCGTCCTGGCGACCCGGACTGACGTACCGCCAGCTCGCCGAACAGCTCCCCGCCTACGTCGCCGACCTGGGCTTCACCCATGTCGAGCTGCTGCCCGTCGCGGAGCACCCCTTCGGCGGCTCCTGGGGTTACCAGGTCACCGGCTTCTACGCCCCCACCGCCCGCCTGGGCACCCCCGACGACTTCAAATACCTCGTCGACGCCCTGCACCGGGCCGGCGTCGGCGTCCTGATGGACTGGGTGCCCGCCCATTTCCCCCGCGACGACTGGGCCCTGGCCGAATTCGACGGACGCCCCCTCTACGAACCCGAAGACCCGCAGCGCGCCGCGCATCCCGACTGGGGAACCCTCGAATTCGACTACGGGCGCAAAGAGGTACGCAATTTCCTCGTCGCCAACGCCGTGTACTGGTGCGAGGAATTCCATATCGACGGGCTGCGCGTGGACGCCGTCGCCTCGATGCTCTACCTGGACTACTCCCGCGAGGAAGGGCAGTGGAGCCCGAACGAGTTCGGCGGCCGGGACAACCCGGACGCGGTCGCCTTCCTCCAGGAGATGAACGCCACCCTCTACCGGCGGGTGCCCGGGGTGATCACGATCGCCGAGGAGTCCACCGCCTGGGACGGCGTCACCCGCGCCACACATGACAACGGCCTCGGCTTCGGCCTGAAGTGGAACATGGGCTGGATGCACGACTCCCTCGGCTATGTGCAGCACGAGCCCGTGCACCGCAAGTACCACCACCACGAGATGACCTTCTCCATGGTGTACGCCTACAGCGAGAACTACGTCCTGCCCATCTCCCACGACGAAGTCGTGCACGGCAAGCAGGCGCTGGTGTCGAAGATGCCGGGCGACTGGTGGCAGAGGCGTGCCAACCACCGTGCCTACCTGGGCTTCATGTGGGCCCATCCGGGCAAGCAACTCCTCTTCATGGGGCAGGAGTTCGCCCAGGGCGCGGAGTGGTCGCCGGAGCACGGGCCGGAGTGGTGGCTGCTGGACGACGAGTACCACTCGGCGGGCGACCACCGGGGCATGCGGGACCTCGTACGCGATCTGAACACGCTCTACCGCGCCGAGCCGGCCCTGTGGGAGCGCGACACCGACCCCTCCGGCTTCGCCTGGGTCGTCGGTGACGCAGCCGAGGACAACGTCTTCGCCTTCCTGCGCCACGCCGCCGACGGCACCCCGCTCCTCGCCGTCAGCAACTTCTCCCCGGTCGTCCGCCACGACTACCGTCTCGGCGTCCCCGACGACATCCCCGCCTGGCAGGAAGCCCTCAACACCGACGCCGCCCGCTACGGCGGCAGCGACCTCATCTGTCCCGACCCCGTCAAGCCCGAGTCCGGCGAGATCCGGCTGACCCTGCCGCCGCTCGCCACCGTCTGGCTCCGGCCGGCCTGAGCCGTTCCCAGTTCCCCTTCGGAGAAAATGGGCCCGCGGGAAATTCGGTCCCTGGGAAACTGCGGGAATTTCCCAGGGCCGCCGTCGCCGTTACGATTCCGATTCGGCCGAATGCGCGGTGTCACATCACCAAAGCAATTGTTTTGACGGCGAACCAGGGGGGAATTTCCTCCCTAGTGCTTCGGACAGGAGGCACGTCCGATGGGAGCTGCCCGTCAGGCCCCCGGGTGTGTCCCGAGAGTTGCGTGCGCGCCCTCCCATGGCGACTGTCCACTCAGCACCGCTTGAGGGAGTTGCAAGCACCCATGCGCACCACGACTGGAACGAAGCAGCACCCGCATGACGACGCCCCCGACACGGCCGCGGACTTCGAGCGGCTGTTCGGATTGCCGGACGGGCGCGAGCGGCAGGCGCTGCGCGACGAGATCGTCCGCGCCTGGCTTCCCATGGCGGAGCGCATCGCGTGGCGCTACCGGGGGCGGGGCGAGTCCACCGAGGACCTCTGCCAGGTCGCGGCAGTCGGTCTGGTCAAGGCAGTCGACCGCTACGACCCGGCACGGGGGAACGCGTTCGAGAGCTATGCCGTCCCCACCATCACGGGCGAGATCAAGCGGCACTTCCGGGACCACATGTGGGTCCTGCATGTACCGCGGCGTGTCCAGGACCTGCGCAACCGGGTGCGGGTGGCGGCGAAGGAGCTGTCCCAGACCGTGCCGGGGCACGAGCCCACCGTCACGGAGATCGCCGAGCACGCACAGCTGAGCGAGGACGACGTACAGATCGGCCTGGAGGCCATGGACACCTTCACCGCCCTGTCGCTGGACGCTGAGCTGCCCGGAAGCGACGACGGCTACGCGCTGTCGGACGCCTTGGGCGGCCCCGACTCCGGCTACGACCTCGTCGTCGACCGTGAGGCCGTCAAGCCTTCCCTGCGAGCGCTGCCCGAACGCGAACGCACCATCCTCTACCTGCGCTACTTCCGCGGCATGACCCAGAGCAGCATCGCGGAGCAGCTCGGCATCTCGCAGATGCACGTCTCGCGCCTGATCAGCGGCTGCTGCGCCAGGATGCGCGAGGAGACGCTGGCCGATGTCGCCTAGCGAAGGAGCCGGAACGCATGCGGCCGCCCGGACGAGTCCGTCGATCCGGGCGGCCGTATGCGGCGAGCTCACTGCCGAACCCTCCCGGGGGCGGTTTGCCAGCGTGCCGTCAGTTCCCGGAGTAGCCCCGGTGGGCCATTCGAAACTCCGCTTTCCCGGCGAGACGCGAACGGCGCGGGGCGACGGCGTCAATCAGCCGGCGGAACCGGCGGTGCCCCCGGCAACTGTGTGGGCCCGCAGCGGTCGAGGGTGTCCTCCAGGGTGGCGCGGACATCGGGCGGCAGGTCGTCCCCGCTGTGTCCCCAGATGAGGATCATCTCCGCGACGCACCGCAGCTTGATGTTCGTGTGCTGCGAGACCTCCCGGAGCACGGCCCAGCCCTGGTCGGGTGTCACCCGGCCCAGGGCGACCAGCACACCGATGGCCTGGTCCACCACCGCATGGGAGGTGACGGCCTCCTTGAGCTGGCCGATCTCCTCCTCCAGCTCGACGATGCGATCCGGTTCGGCAGCGGTGGCATGCGGCTCGTCAGGACCTGAACGGGGCTTCGAAATCATCGTCCCCTCCGCGGGCGTCACGCCGTTCGGCGATGTCTGGCGTCCCTTCCATCCTCACCGTTGGGGCCGGTGTGGGCGAACCGGGCCCTGAGCGGACCTCGAACGGGCCTTGAGCGAGTCGTGAGTGGCCTTGACTGGGTTGTGAGTGGGTCTTGACAAGTGAGTCTATCTACACAACTTTGGAGGTCGAAGCCCACATGGGCGTGGGTGATGCGATGGCGGGGAGGTCCTTGGTCGTGGAGTGGACGGGTGCGAGGTATGCGGACGGGCCGACGGTCGAAGTGCCGGTCTGGATCGATGCTCCGCCGCAGCGGGTGTGGGAACTGGTCTCGGACATCGCGCTGATGCCGCGGACCAGCCCCGAGCTTCAGTCGGTGGAATGGCTCGACGGCCGCCGCGGGCCCGCCCTGGGCGCCCGCTTCGTGGGCCGCAGCAGCCACGAGGCACTGGGGGAGTGGGCGACCACCTCCCACGTCGTACGGTACGAGCCGCCACGGGTGTTCGCCTGGGCGGTGGAGGACCCCGAACTCCCCTCCTCGGTCTGGCGGTTCGAGCTGGAGGAGCGGGACGGCGGCACGCTGCTGCGGGAGTGGATGCAACTCGGCCCCGGCCGCTCCGGGCTCTCGTACGCCATCGACCGGATGCCGGACAAGGAGCAGAAGATCGTCTTCGTACGGATGCGGGAGTTCGAGACCAACATGGGTGCCACCCTCGATGTGATCAAGAAGCTCGCCGAGGGCGGCCGGGACGAGGTGGAGGCGTGATGCGTACGTCGACCACGATCGAGGCGTCCGGCGGCACCTGGCGGGAGACGGTGGACTACGTCACCGAGGCGGAGAAGCTGGGTCTCGACATCTGCTGGGTGGCCGAGGCATGGGGCTCCGAGGCGCCCTCGCCCCTGGGATACCTCGCCGCACGCACCCAACGCATGCTGCTCGGCTCCGGCATCATCCAGCTCGGCACGCGCACCCCCATGGCCATCGCCCGGGCGGCGATCACGCTGTCCAACATCTCCGAGGGACGTTTCCTCCTCGGGCTCGGCCCGTCCGGCCCGCAGGTGATCGAGGGGCTGCACGGCGTGCCGTTCGCGCGTCCGCTCGCCCGGATGCGGGAGACCGTCGAGATCCTGCGGTGCGCGGCGACCGGGGAGAAGGTCTCGTACGCCGGACGGGAGTTCACCCTTCCGCTGCCGGGCGGGGAGGCCCGGCCCATGCGGCTGTCCATGCGCGCCGAGCACGACATTCCCGTGTACCTCGCCACGCTCTCGCCGAAGATGCTGGAGCTGACCGGCCGGATCGCGGACGGCTGGCTGGGCACCAGCTTCGTGCCCGAGGGTGCCAAGGAGGCGTACTTCGACCATCTGGACAAGGGGCTCGCGGCAGCGGGGCGCACGCGTGCGGACCTCGACATCTGCCAGGGCGCGGAAGTCGCGTTCGCCGCGGACGAGGAAGCACTGCGGGTGATGATCGCGGGCCGGAAGAAGGAACTCGCCTTCAGCCTGGGCGGCATGGGCTCGGCCGGCACGAACTTCTACAACCAGGCCTACAGCCGCCAGGGCTGGGCCGCCATCGCGGCCGAGGTCGGCGAGCGCTGGCAGGCCGGCGACCGTGCCGCGGCGGCCGCCCTGATCACCGACGAGATGGTCCTCGCCACCACCCTGATCGGCACCGAGGACATGGTGCGCGAGCGGCTGCGCGTCTGGCGGAACGCCGGCGTCGACACCGTTCGCCTCTACCCGGCGGGCGACACCCTCGACGCGCGGCTCACCACACTCGGGCGCGCCCTGGACCTCGTACGAGCGACGGACTGAGGAGCGGCGTACGGGTGCGGGGTCGGGGAGCGGCGTACGCGTGAGGGACCGAGGGGCAGCCGCCGACGCGGCCGCCCCTCGGTCCGGTGGCGCTCCTACGCGGCCAGCGTCACCGACTCCACCGCCGGTGTCCGCAGCGTTCGCCGGGCGGTGGCCAGGCTCGTGCCCAGCGTCACCGCCGCGGCCACCGAGGCGATCGTGAGCCAGATCCCCAGGCCTTGGTGCGGCCACGGCGAATCCGTGCGCACGACGGTGAAGGGAACGATCCCGGCCAGCCCGGCGACGGATCCGAGGAGGACGCCGGTGACCGTCAGGATGACGCTCTCGACTCCGACCGTCCCCAGCACCTGTCCCGGGGTCGCCCCCGCCAGCCGCTGCTGCCCGAACTCCCGGCCGCGGTAGGTCGTCGCCGCGTACAGGGAGTTGATCAGCATGACGCAGGCGAAGACCACGATGATGCCGACGACCACGAGGTTCAGGGTCTCCAGGTTCTTCGCGTCGATCGACTTCGGGACGCCCGAGGCCTTGATCGCGTCGTTCTCGGCCGCCTGCATGCAGAGCGTCGCCGTCGCCACGGCGGTGAAGAGGACCAGCGGCATCAGCACGGCGGACGCCTCGGCGGTGCGCTCCCGCAGGGTGCGTACGGCGAGCCAGCCGCTCGCGCCGGCCGGCGAAAGCCGGTCGAGCAAGCCCTTCAGCAGCCGGGGCGAGAACAGCGCGAGCCCCACCGAGATCAGGATCGCCCCGTAAGCGGGCGGCGCCATCAGGGCGGCGTCCTTCGCCGAGAAGGCGAAGGTGGAGCAGACCGCCGCCCCGCCGGCCGCCAGGGCCGCGTAGGCGAAGAACTTCCGTGCCCCGGCCCGGGGTTCGCGCCGCCGTGTCGCCCGCCGCACCGCCAGGAACGCGGCGCCCGCGGCCGCGAGGACCGTGATGTCGATACCGGACATCAGGGCGACGGGGCCGAAGGAGTGGTCGACGGAGCCGGCGACCTGTCCGCTGTCCTGGAAGACGCTCAGCAGCGCCCGCCCGCCGAGCATCGCCGGACCGATCGCCAGCACCGCACCCACCAGGGCCACGACCACCGACTCACCCACCACCATCCGTTTGATCTGCGCCGGAGTCGCCCTCGAGCAGCGCAACAGGTCGATCTCGGCGCCGCGTTGGCGGACGTTGACCGTCAGCGTCGAGGCCACGGCGAAGAACACCAGCAGGGTGCCGTAGCCGCCGACGACGCTCGCCGAGGTGGTCAGCGACTCCGCGCTCACCGGGTCGACGCCCCGCTGCCCGGCGGTGTCGTACATCGAGTTGAACGTCATGATGATCGCCGCCCCGAGGAACGCGGACAGCAGCGTGGCGAGGAAGCGCCCGGGGCGCTGCCGGACGGAGCGCACGGCCAGAGCGAACACGGCTCACACCCCCGCCGTCACGTCGTCGCCCAGGTGCGCCAGACGCTCGGCGACCGCGTCGACCGTCGGGCCGTGCAGTTCGCCCGCGAGGCGCCCGTCCGCGAGGAAGACGACCGAGTCGGCGTACGAGGCCGCCACCGGGTCGTGCGTCACCATCACGACCGTCCGGCCGTGCACCCGCACCGCCTGCTGGAGCAGCCGCAGCACCTCGCGCGCGCTGCGGGTGTCCAGCGCGCCCGTCGGCTCGTCCGCGAAGATCACGCGGGGTTCGGTGACGAGCGCACGGGCGATCGCGACCCGCTGACGCTGGCCACCGGAGAGCTGGTCGGGCCGGTGGCCGAGGCGGTCGCCGAGCCCCACGGCCGTCAGCGTCTCCCGCGCCCGCTGCCGGTCGACGCGCCGGCCGGCGAGCTTCAGCGGCAGGATCGTGTTCTGCGCCACGGTCAGCGTCGGCAGCAGGTTGTACTGCTGGAAGACGAAGCCGACCCGGCCGCGCCGGAACCTCGTCAGCGCGGCCTCGCTGCCGCCCGTCAGCTCCGTGCCGTCCACCCTCACGATGCCGCTGTCGGGACGGTCGAGTCCGGCCGCGCACTGCAACAGCGTCGACTTCCCGGAACCCGACGGCCCCATCACCGCGGTGAACGTGCCGCGGGCCAGGCTGAGGGACACCCCGTCGAGGGCGGTCACGGCACTGTCGTCACTGCCGTAGGTCCTGGTGACCTTGACCAGGCGCAGCGCCTCCGCGCTCGGGGCGGACCCCGTGTCCTTGCGGCGAAACATCGTCATCACTCTCCGTCCGGCACGCCCTGTGCCCTGCCCAAGACGCTACGGAGAGCGCGGCCCCGCCACATGGGGCGCAGAACCCGTATTGCCGGGTGTACCCAGCGACACCCCGTACGGGTCACCAGAACGAGCCGACCCCCGCGCCCGCCCGGTGCAATGGACGGGTGACCGCGCCCCCGGACGACTGCCTCGCGCGCAACGAGTGGATCTGCGGGGAGTACCTGAGCAGCCGCCGCCAGATCCTCCTCGACGCGGTGGTGCAGCACCTCCAGCTGACCGCGGTCTCGGTGCTCGTCGGCCTCGTCATCGCCCTGCCGCTGGCCGTGCTGGCGCGCCGCTGGGGCTGGGCCGCCGGGCCGGTCCTCGCCGTGACCACGATCCTCTACACGATCCCGTCCCTCGCGATGTTCTCGCTGCTCCTGCCCGTGTACGGGCTCTCGGCCGCCCTGGTCGTCGCGGGGCTCGTCCTCTACTCGCTCACCCTGCTCGTACGGAACATCCTCGCCGGTCTGCGCGCCGTTCCCGAGGAGACCCGGCAGGCCGCGCGCGGCATGGGGTACGGGCCCGTCCGGCTCCTTCTGACCGTAGAGCTGCCCCTCGCCCTGCCCGCCGCCATGGCCGGGCTCCGGATCGCGACGGTCTCGGCCGTCTCCCTGGTGACCGTCGGCGCGATCGTCGGCTTCGGCGGGCTCGGCAACCTCATCTACGCGGGCATGAACACGTACTTCAAGGCCCAGGTGCTGACCGCGTCCGTGCTGTGCGTGGTCATCGCCGTGGCGGCCGATCTGCTGCTGCTCGGTGTGCAGTGGCTGATCACGCCCTGGACGAGAGCGCAGCGCGGATGAACACCCTGACCGGCGCGTGGGACTGGCTCACCGACCCGGCGAACTGGGCGGGCGCCGACGGCATCTGGCACCGGCTCGTCCAGCACCTCGTCCTGACCGTCGTCTGCCTGGTCATCAGCTGTCTGATCGCCCTGCCGGTCGCCCTCGTCCTCGGCCACCTCGGCAAGGGCGGTGCGCTCGCCGTCAACATCTCCAACGTCGGCCGTGCGGTGCCCACCTTCGCCGTGCTGGTGCTGCTGCTCCTCACACCGCTCGGCAAGTGGGGGGAGGGGCCGACGGTGGTCGCCCTGGTCCTGTTCGCCGTGCCGCCGCTGCTCACCAACGCGTACGTCGGGATGCGGGAGGTCGACCGCAGTGTGGTGCGGGCCGCCCGCGGCATGGGCATGACCGGGCGACAGATGCTGTTCCGCGTGGAACTCCCCCTTTCCCTGCCCCTTGTCATGAACGGGGTGCGGATCGCCGCCGTACAGCTCGTCGCGACCGCCACCATCGCCGCGCTGGCGGGCGGCGGCGGGCTCGGCCGGATCATCACCGCGGGATTCAATCTGGCGAGCACGCCGCAGGTGGTGGCCGGAGCCGTACTCGTCGCCGTGTTCGCGCTGATCGTCGAGGGCGTCTTCGAGGCCGCCGAGCGGCTGGCACCGTACTGGGCGCGAGGCCCGCGGTGACGTGGCGCCCGGCGCTGGCGGGCCTGCTCCTGCTCACGGGGTGCACCACCGGCCCGTCCCTGGAGAACCGCGACGAGGTCACCGCGCCGCCCGGCGACAGCAGACACCTCACCATCGGCTCGGCCGGATTCACCGAGAGCGACCTGCTGGCCCAGATGTACGCGCTGCTGCTGGAGCGGGCCGGATACAAGACCTCGATGCTGACCGTCGCCAACCGTGAACTCTACGAACCCGCACTGGAATCGGGGCAGATCGATGTCGTCCCGGAGTACGCGGCCACCTTCGCGGACTGGCTCAACGCCAAGACCCACGGTACCGACGCCCCGGCCGTGGGCTCACCCGATCAGAACGCCACGATGAGCGCCCTGCGCAAGCTCGCCGCGCCCCGCGGGCTGACCGTTCTCGACGCGGGCAGGGCGGTCGACCAGAACGCCTTCGCGGTGACGAAGGCGTACGCCCGGCAGCATCACCTCAAGACACTGAGCGACCTCGGCGGGTCCGGGCTGAAGGTGCGGCTCGCGGCGGGCGACGAGTGTGTGCAACGCCCGTACTGCGAACCGGGGTTGAAGAAGACGTACGGCATCGACATCACCGCCGTCGACCCGAAGGGCGTCGGCACCACGCAGGCGAAGCGGGCGGTCCAGAGCGGGCAGGACCAGATGGTGCTGACCACCACGACGGACGCGACCCTGGACGAGTTCGGGCTCGTCCTGCTCGCCGACGACCGGCATCTCCAGAACGCCGACAGCATCGTGCCCGTGGTCAACCGTGCGCAGGCAGGCAGCGAGCGGGTCACCGGGGCGCTCGACCGGCTCAACGACGTGCTCACGACCGGTGACCTGGCCGCCATGAACCAGCAGGTGGACAGCTGGCGGCGGCTGCCGAAGGACGTGGCCCGGTCCTACCTGACGGAGAAGGGCCTGCTGAAGTGACGGGCCGGTGCTGCGGGGCAGACGGGAGTTTGGCGACAGGCCCTAGGCATCCGCGACCGAGTCGAACGACACCTGCCCGCGCGGCACACCCAGCGCGTCCGCGTCCACCGAACGGCGCAGCGCCTCATGGAGCTTGGCCGGGGTCAGCACGCCCAGGAAACGTGCCCCGTCCAGGACGGCGACCCAGCCCGCGTCGTGCTGGAGCATCACACCGAAGGCCTCCTTCAGGGGGGCGCCCACCGGCACCCAGGAGTTCATCCGGTGGGCGAGATCGCGCACGGCGCCGCCGGCGCCGAGCTCGTCGACGCCGACCCAGCCGTGCAGGTCGCCCCCGGCGTCCAGGACGACCGCCCAGCGGGCGCCCTCCGCGTTCAGCCGGGCAGCCGTCCGCTCGGCGGCCTCGTCGAGGCGGGCGATCGGCGGCTGTTCGAGATCGTCCGCCTCGATCTCGGTCACCGACAGCCGCTTCAACCCGCGGTCGGCGCCCACGAACTCGGCGACGTACGGCGTGGCGGGCGTTCCGAGGACCGCCCCCGGCGTGTCGAACTGCTCGATGCGCCCCTGCCCGTACACCGCGATCCGGTCGCCGAGCCGCACCGCCTCCTCGATGTCGTGCGTCACCAGCAGCACCGTCTTGCGCACCGCCTCCTGCATTCGCAGGAACTCGTCCTGCAACTGCTCCCGCACCACCGGATCGACCGCGCCGAACGGCTCGTCCATCAGCAGCACCGGCGGGTCGGCGGCCAGCGCCCGCGCCACCCCGACACGCTGACGCTGACCGCCCGACAACTGGTCCGGATAGCGGGCGCCGTACGTCTTCGGGTCGAGGCCCACCAGGCCGAGCAGCTCGGCCGCGCGCGCCCGCGCCTTCGGCTTCTTCCAGCCGATCAGCGAGGGCACGGTCGCCGTGTTGTCGAGGATCGTCCGGTGCGGGAACAGACCCACCTGCTGGATCACGTAGCCGATCCGCCGCCTCAGCCGCACGGGGTCGACCGCCGCGATGTCCTCGCCGTTCACGAAGATCCGCCCCGAGGTCGGTTCGATCAGCCGGTTCACCATCATCATGGTGGTCGTCTTGCCGCAGCCCGACGGACCCACGAGCGTGACGAGTTCACCCTCGGCGACCTCGAAGGACAGGCCGTCCACGGCTGTGGTGCCGTCCGGATAGCGCTTGGTGACCTGTTCGAACCGGATCATGACCTCACGCTAACCGCGCCGGTCGCACGCCGCTACGCCGTGACCGCCCCGGGCCGGCCGCTCACCAGCACCACCTCCAGGATGCGCGGACCGTGCACTCCCTCGACCCGGTCGAGCTCGATGTCACTGGTCGCCGACGGACCGGAGATCCAGGTCAGCGGGCGCGTCGGGTCGAGGCGCAAAAGGGCCTGGGGCACCGAGGAGACCACCTGGTCCGGCACGCGTACGACACAGATGTGGTGGTCCGGCACCAGAGTGACGCGGCGGCGGCCCTGCTCCGGGCCGCCGTCCAGCACGAGGGTGCCCGTCTCGGCGATCGCCACCGTGCACGCCGTGACCACGCTGTCGACCCGGTCCAGCTCGTGCGCGGTGCTGTCGGCCCGGTCGGGGACGCGCGGGACCCCGGTCGCCGCCAGCCATTCCCCGTCCAGACCGGGCGGCACGAGCACCGACGTCGAGCCGCGGTCCGCGAGCAGCCCGGCGATCACCGCCGGCAGTCCGTCGGCCGTGCAGCGGTGCACGATCGCCCGGTAGTCCGCCAGGTTCTCGGCCAGCAGGTCGACCGTCTCCGCGACGCTCCGGGCACCGTGCTCGCGCAGATAGCTCCGGTCGACCGCCTGCTCGTACGGCGTGTCGTCCGATACGTCGGCGAGCGCGCGCCGCACCCGGCCGAGGATCACGTCCCTGCTGCTCACTTCGCGTCCTTTCCACCGTGCGTACGCTGCCACCAGTCGCGGAACGGCTCCGCGGGCACCTCCGGCAGGTCCCGGCTCGCGCTCCACGCCTTGCCCGGGCCGGGCAAGGTACGGGGATGGAAGCGGCGCGTCCGGGACGCGAGCCGTTGCCCGGCGCGCAGGGCGCCCGGGTGGCTGAAGGCCCAGCGCGCCCCGCGCATCGCGGCCCGCTCGGCGGCGTGCCCCTTCGCCGGCTTCAGTACGACCTTGGCGCCCTCCCGCGTCACGGGGCCGCCCTCCACGATCCGCTCGCGCAGATGCACCAGCACCTCGGGGATGTCGATGGCGACCGGGCACACCTCGTAGCAGGCGCCGCACAGCGAGGACGCGTACGGCAGTGACGCGTCGATCTCGCTCGCGGTGCCCCGGAGCTGAGGGCTGAGGATGGCGCCGATCGGACCCGGGTAGACCGATCCGTAGGCATGGCCGCCCGCCCGCTCGTACACCGGGCAGACGTTGAGACATGCCGAGCAGCGGATGCAGCGCAGCGCCTGGCGGCCGACCTCGTCGGCGAGCGTGTCGGTGCGGCCGTTGTCGAGGAGGACCAGGTGGAAGGTTCGCGGGCCGTCCCCGTCCGTGGTGCCCGTCCAGGTCGAGGTGTACGGGTTCATGCGCTCGGCCGTCGAGGAGCGGGGGAGCGTCTGGAGGAACACCTCCAGGTCCTGCCAGGTCGGCACGATCTTCTCGATGCCGACGACCGAGATCAGCGTCTCGGGGAGGGTGAGGCACATCCGGCCGTTGCCCTCCGACTCCACGACCACCAGTGTGCCGGTCTCGGCGACCATGAAGTTGGCACCGGAGACGCCGACCTTGGCGCGCAGGAACTTCTCGCGCAGGTGGAGGCGGGCGGCGTCGGCGAGCTCGGCGGGCGTGTCGGTGAGGCCTTCGGGCGCCGGACGTCCCCACGCGCCCATCTCGGAGCGGAAGATGTCGCGGATCTCGCCGCGGTTGCGGTGGATGGCGGGGACGAGGATGTGCGAGGGGCGGTCCTTGCCCAACTGCACGATGAGTTCGGCGAGGTCGGTCTCGTAGGCGCGGATCCCCTCGGCTTCGAGCGCTTCGTTGAGGGCGATCTCCTGGGTGGCCATGGACTTGACCTTGACGACCTCGGTCTCGCCGGTTTCCTTGACCAGCCGGGTGACGATCCGGTTGGCCTCGTCGGCGTCGGCCGCCCAGTGCACCGTGCCCCCGGCCGCCGTGACCGACTCCTCCAACTGCACCAGATACCGGTCGAGATGACGGAGCGTGTGATCCTTGATCTGCTTGCCGGCCTCGCGCAGCGCGGCCCAGTCCGAGACTTCCGCGACCGCTTTGGCACGCTTGGCGCGGATCGTATGGGTCGCGTGGCGCAGATTGCCGCGCAGGGTCCGGTTGTTCACCGCGTCATGGGCCGCCTCAGGGAAGGCCGGCATCCCGACGAACGTCCCGCTCATGCGCTCGGCTCCTCTTCCGTGCTCGCCAGGATCTCCGCGATGTGCACCGGCCGCATTGCGGTGCTCAGCCGGGCCATCGTGCCGCCGATGTGCATCAGACACGAGTTGTCGGCGGCGCACAGCACCTCGGCGCCCGTCGACTCGGCGCTGCGTACCTTGTCGGTGCCCATCGCCGCGGACACGTCGGGGTTCTTGACGGCGAAGGTGCCGCCGAAGCCGCAGCACTCGTCGGCGCCGGGCAGCTCCCGCAGCTCCAGCCCCTTGACCGCCTGGAGCAGTCGGCGCGGCCGGTCGCCAAGCCCCAGGCTGCGCAGACCGTGGCAGGTCGGGTGGTACGTCACCGTGTGCGGGTAGTACGCGCCGACGTCCGTGACACCCAGCACGTCCACCAGGAACTCGGTCAGCTCGTACGTCTTCGGCACGACCGGCGCCAAGGTCTTCGCCAGTGTGTCCCCGCGGCCCTCGGCGCGTGCCCGCTCACCCATCCGCGGATACAGCTCCCGCACCATCGCGCCGCAGGACCCGGACGGCGTGACGATTGCCTCGTACTCCCCGAATACATCGGAGAAATGCCGTGCCAGCGGCTCCGCCTGATGCCGGTAGCCGGTGTTGTAGTGGGCCTGTCCGCAGCAGGTCTGGTCCATCGGGAAGTCGACGTCGACACCCAGCCTGGTCAGCAACTTCAGCACGGCGCGGCCCGTGTCCGGATACAGCGTGTCGTTGACACAGGTCAGGAACAGGGCGACACGCATCGCGGCTCCTTGTGCTCGGTCATCGGATGAGTGCAGCGTACGCGGCGCGAAAGCCGGAGGGGAGACCCGTTCACCTGCCGGTGAGCCGCGCCTCGGCCGCCTGCCACCGCGCGGGGTCGCCGCGCGGCTCGTACCGCGCCAGGGGCTGGGTGCGGGCGACGAGTTCGCGCATGGCCGCACGGTCGCCGACCAGGCCGCCCGCCCGGGCCTGGACGAGGACGTTGCCCAGCGCGGCCGCCTCCGCCGGACCGGCCACGACCGGGAGCCCGCAGGCGTCGGCGGTGAGCTGGCACAGCAGTGCGTTGCGGGTGCCGCCGCCGACGATGTGGACGACGTCGACCGGGTGGTCGGCCAGGGACTGCGCCTCGGCGACGGCCCTGCGGTGGGCGAGCGCGAGCGAGTCGAGGATGCAGCGGGTGATGCCCGCGGGGGAGTCGGGCACGGGCTGGTCCGAGGCGCGGCAGGCGTCGGCGATGCGCTGCGGCATCCGGCCGGGGGCCAGGAAGGCGGCGTCCCCCGCGTCCACGACCGACCGCAGGGGCGGCTGCTCGGCAGCGGCGGACAACAACTGCGGCAGGTCCGGGTCCCCCCACTCCCGTACGCACTCCTGGAGCAGCCACAGCCCCATGATGTTCCGCAGATACCGGACCGTGTCGTCGAGGCCCAGCTCGTTGGTGAAGTTGGCCAGCCGGCTCGCCTCGGTGAGGACGGGTGCGTCCAGCTCCAGGCCCGCCAGGGACCAGGTGCCGGTGCAGATGTACGCGAAGCGTTCGCGCACGGCGGGCACCGCCGCCACCGCCGACGCCGTGTCGTGCGAACCGACCGTCGTCACCGGGACCGGCCCGGTCAGCCCGGTCTCCGCCAGCACCTCGGGCCGCAGCACGCCCGCCGGGTCACCGGGCCGGCGCAGCGGCGCGAACAGCCCGAGGTCGATGCCGAGCCGCCGGGCGATGTCGTACGACCAGTCGCGCGTCCGCGGGTCGATCAACTGGGTCGTCGAGGCATTGGTGAGCTCCGTGCCCGCCTCGCCCGTCAGCCAGTACGTCAGGAGATCCGGGACGAGCAACAGACGCTCGGCGTGCGCCAGTTGGGCCGAGGAGCGGGCTGCCGTCAGCTGGTAGAGCGTGTTGAAGGGCGCGTACTGGAGTCCGGTCGCCGCATACAGCTCGGCGGCGGGCACATTGGCCCACACCTGCTCCGCGATCCCCTCGGTGCGCGCGTCCCGGTAGTGCACCGGGTTGCCGAGCAGCGCGCCGTCGGCGTCCAGCAGGCCGTGGTCGACGGCCCAGCTGTCGATGCCGACCGAGTCGACCCGGCCCGCGGCCCGCAGCCCGTCGAGGACGCCCGCGTACAGCGCGAGGATGTCCCAGCGCAGCCCTTCGGGCACGCGGACGGGCCGGTTCGGGAAGCGGTGCGCCTCGGTGAGATCCAGTGAGCCGGGGCCCACGCGGCCGACCATGACGCGTCCGCTGGACGCGCCGAGGTCGACCGCGGCGTACGTGTGCACAGCGGTCACCGCAGGAACGCGGCGGCGACGCCGGCGTCGACCGGGACGTGCAGGCCGGTGGTGTGGGTGAGGTCCCCGCCGGTCAGGGCGAAGACGGCGTTCGCCACGTGCTCCGGCAGTACCTCCCGCTTGAGGATGGTCCGCTGGGCGTAGAACTCGCCGAGCTTCTCCTCCTCGATCCCGTAGGTCGCCGCCCGCTGGGCACCCCAGCCGCCCGCGAAGATGCCGGAGCCGCGGACGACCCCGTCCGGGTTGACGCCGTTGACGCGGATTCCGTGCTCGCCCAACTCGGCGGCCAGCAGCCGTACTTGGTGGGCCTGGTCGGCCTTGGTCGCGGAGTAGGCGATGTTGTCGGGGCCGGCGAAGACGGCGTTCTTGGAGGCGATGTAGACGATGTCGCCGCCCAGCTTCTGCTGTGTCATCACCCGGGCCGCCTCGCGCGAGACGAGGAAGGAGCCGCGGGCCATGATGTCGTGCTGGAGGTCCCAGTCCTTCGCGGTGGTCTCCAGGAGGGGCTTGGAGATGGAGATGCCCGCGTTGTTGACGACGAGATCGACTCCGCCGAAGGCCAGCACCGCCGCCTTGAACGCCTCGGCGATCTGCTCCTCGGAGGTCACGTCGACGGTGACGGCCACGGCCTTGTCGGGACCGCCCAGCGCGGAGGCGACGTCGGCCGCGTTCTCCGCGTTGAGGTCCGCGACCACCACGCACGCGCCCTCGGCCACCAGCCGCTCGGCGATCGCCTTGCCGATCCCGCTCCCCGCCCCCGTCACCAGCGCCACCCGGGTCGCCAGCGGCTTGGGCTTCGGCAGCCGCTGGAGCTTGGCCTCCTCGAGGGCCCAGTACTCGATGCGGAACTTCTCCGACTCCTCGATCGGCGCGTACGTCGAGACGGCCTCGGCGCCGCGCATCACGTTGATCGCGTTGACGTAGAACTCGCCGGCCACGCGCGCGGTCTGCTTGTCCTTGCCGAAGCTGAACATGCCGACGCCGGGGACGAGCACGATCGCCGGGTCGGCGCCGCGCATCGCGGGGGAGTCGGGCAGGGCGTGCCGCTGGTAGTAGGCGGCGTACTCCGCCCGGTACTCGGCGTGCAGTTCCGTCAGGCGCGCGACCGCGGTGTCCAGGTCGGCGGTGGGCGGCAGATCGAGGACCAGCGGCCTGACCTTCGTACGGAGGAAGTGGTCCGGGCAGGACGTGCCGAGGGCCGCCAGGCGCGGGTGTCCGGCGCTCGCGAGGAAGTCCAGGACGACCTCGGAGTCGGTGAAGTGACCGACCTGGGGCCGGTCCTGGGCGGCGACGGCACGGACGTACGGCGCCAGCGCCGCCGCCCGCTCCCGGCGCTCGGGGGCGCCGAGCGCCGCGTACCCCTCGATCACCGGCCCGAAGGGCTCGGCCTTCCCCCGCTCGGCCAGGAAGGCCTCGGCGGTGCGGATGATGTGCAGCGAGTTGCGCTCGCACTCCTCGGCCGTGGCGCCCCACGCCGTGATGCCGTGGCCGCCCAGGACGCACCCGATCGTCTGCGGGTTGGCCTCCTTGACGGCCGCGATGTCCAGGCCGAGCTGGAAACCGGGCCGGCGCCAGGGCACCCACGCCACGCTGTCGCCGAAGCACTCGGCGGTCAGCTTCTCGCCGTCGGCGGCGCAGGCCAGCGCGATACCGGAGTCGGGGTGCAGATGATCGACGTGGGCCGCGTCCACCAGTCCGTGCATCGCCGTGTCGATGGACGGCGCCGCACCGCCCTTGCCGTGCAGGCAGTAGTCGAACGCGGCCACCATCTCGTCCTCGCGCTCGACACCCGGGTAGACGCCCTTCAGCGCGTGCAGCCGGTCGAGCCGCAGCACCGCGAGACCGGCCTCGGTCAGCGTGCCGAGGTCGCCACCCGACCCCTTGACCCACATCAACTCGACGTCGCCACCGGTCACGGGGTCGGTGGCGGTGCCCTTCGCGGAGGCGTTGCCGCCGGCGTAGTTGGTGTTGCGAGGATCGGCGCCGAGCCGGTGGGACCGGGCGAGGAGAGCGGCGGCTTCGGGGTGGGGTGCCATGGTGTGATCAGTCCTTCGGGAAGAGATGTACATGTACTGAGGCGCCCTGAGGGGGCCCGGGGCGGTGTCCGAAGCGCGGCTTTGCCGCGTGGGCGCGGCCGGCCGCAGTGGCCCGCGGCCCGCCACCGGCCTCACCCGGTGGACGCGGCGCTGCGATCACGCTCCCCAGCCCGCCTGCTGACCACCCACCCGCTCCTCGGCGATCTTCGACGCCCACCCGGACCGCCGGTACGCGGCGACCGGGTCCGGGTCGAGCCCCGTCTCCTCGCGCAGCTCGGCGAGCAGCGGCCGTACATCGGTGTTGTACGCGTCCATGAGGACCGCGTTCGCCTCCAGCACGTCCCCGGACCGCTGCGCCGACCGCAGCGCCTCACGATCCACGAGCAGCGCCTTCGCCGTCGCCTCCTGGACGTTCATCACCGAGCGGATGATCGCCGGGATCTTCGCCTCGATGTTGTGGCACTGGTCGAGCATGAAGGCCACGTCGGACGTGAGGCCGCCGCCGCGGATCACCTCGTACATGATCCGGAACAGCTGGAAGGGGTCGGCGGCGCCCACCATCAGGTCGTCGTCGGCGTAGAAGCGGGAGTTGAAGTCGAAGCCGCCGAGCTTCCCCTCGCGCAGCAGTGTGGCCACGATGAACTCGATGTTGGTGCCGGGTGCGTGATGCCCGGTGTCGACCACGACCTGCGCCCTGTCACCGAGCTTGAGGCAGTGCGCGTACGCCGTGCCCCAGTCCGGCACGTCCGTCGTGTAGAAGGCGGGCTCGAAGAACTTGTACTCGAGCAGCATCCGCTGGTCGTCACCGAGCCGCTCGTACACCGTGGCCAGCCCTTCGGTGAGGCGGTCCTGGCGCTCACGGACATCGTCCTGGCCGGGATAGTTGGTGCCGTCCGCGAACCACAGCTTCAGGTCCTTCGAACCGGTCGCGTCCATGATGTCGACGCACTCGAGCAAGTGATCAAGGGCTTTGCGGCGCACGGCCGCCTCGGGGTGGCAGATGCTGCCGAGCTTGTACGCGTCGTCCTGGAAGGTGTTGGAGTTGATCGTCCCCAGCTTCAGCCCGCGCTCCTCGGCGTACTCGGCGAGCTTCGCGTAGTCCTCGACCCGGTCCCAGGGGATGTGCAGTGCCACGGTCGGCGCGGCACCCGTGTACGCGTGCACCTGCGCGGCGTCGTCGAGCTTCTCCTGGGGCGTGCGGGGGACTCCCGGCTGCGCGAACACCTTGAAGCGGGTCCCCGAGTTCCCGTACGCCCATGACGGCGTCTCTACGGCCTGGGTCTTGAGGGCGGCCTTCACCGCGGCGAGCTCGGTCACGTCAAGGCTCCTGTGACTTCGGGGGTGGAAGACTTACGTATGAAACGATTCAGGAGGCGAAGTTATGAGTCGCCCGAGGGGCTGTCAAGCCCTCGGGAATGAGTCATTTCCCGTGACTCTTTGGTGACCTCCGAGTATCGAAAAATTTCGACCCGTACCCATTGACGCGACCTGGATGGCTTGTCTAACGTCCCGGCAATCCAGTTGAAACCTTTCACGACGCGGTGAGGGCAGTCCCGCCGGCGTCGTCGAGGAGCCCCCATGACCCACCCGTCCGACACGGGTCCGGCCCCCGTGCTGGCGCTCGAGGACATCTCCAAGTCCTTCGGCGCCGTGCGCGCCCTGCGGGACGTCTCCCTCGAGCTGTTCCCCGGCGAGGTGCACGCGCTCGCCGGTGAGAACGGCGCGGGGAAGTCGACCCTCATCAAGACGCTCGCCGGGGTGCACCGACCGGACGCCGGCCAGGTGCTGCTCGACGGCCGGCCGACCGTCTTCCACGGTCCCGCCGACGCCCGGGACGCGGGCATCGCCGTGATCTACCAGGAACCGACGCTCTTCCCCGACCTGTCGATCGCCGAGAACATCTACATGGGCCGCCGGCCCCGCCGCTCCTTCGGCCGTATCGATCACAAGGCCACCCGGGCCGCGACCGCCGCGCTGATGCGGCGCCTCGGCGTCGAACTCGACCCCGAACGCCCCGCGCGCGGACTGTCCATCGCCGATCAGCAGATCGTCGAGATCGCCAAGGCGCTCTCCTTCGACGCCCGGGTCCTGATCATGGACGAGCCGACCGCGGCCCTGACCGGCAGCGAGGTGGCGCGTCTGTTCGGTGTCGTCCGCACGCTGCGCGAGCAGGGCGCGGCGGTGCTGTTCATCTCGCACCGCCTGGAGGAGATCTTCCAGATCTGCCAACGGGTCACCACCCTGCGCGACGGTGCCCTGATCTCCAGCGAACCGCTGGACGGCATGACGGAGGACGACCTCGTACGGCGGATGGTCGGCCGCGACCTCGACGAGCTGTACCCCAAGCAGGAGGTGCGGGCGGGCGAGGTGGCGATGAGCGTGCGCCGCCTCACCAGGGAGGGCGTCTTCACCGACGTCTCCTTCGACGTCCGGCGCGGCGAGATCGTCGGCCTGGCCGGGCTCGTCGGCGCGGGACGCACGGAGGTGGCACGGGCCGTCTTCGGCATCGACCGCTGGGACGCGGGCGAGGTCGAGGTCGAGGGACGCAGGCTGACGAACGGAGCCCCGTCCACGGCCATGGCCGCCGGGCTCGCCCTCGTCCCCGAGGACCGGCGCGCCCAGGGGCTGGTGATGAACATGTCCATCGAGCGGAACATCGGGCTCACCGGACTGCGGACTACCGTCCGGGCCGGGCTCGTGGACCGGGGCGCCGAGCGCAGCCGCTCCCTCGACTGGGCCGCCAAGCTCCAGGTCAAGTACGCGCGCATCGCCGACGCCGTCTCCACGCTGTCCGGCGGCAACCAGCAGAAGGTGGTCCTCGCCAAGTGGCTCGCCACCGGTCCCAGGGTGCTGATCGTCGACGAGCCGACCCGCGGTATCGACGTCGGTACGAAGGCCGAGGTGCACCGGCTGCTCTCCGCACTGGCCGCGGACGGAGTGGCCGTCCTGATGATCTCCTCCGATCTGCCCGAGATCCTCGGCATGGCCGATCGCGTGCTCGTGATGCACGAGGGCCGCGTCACCGCCGAGATCCCGCGCTCCGAAGCCACCGAGGAATCCGTGATGGCCGCGGCCACCGGGAGGGCCGCCGCATGACCGCCATCGAGCGGGCTGCCCCTACGACGCCGACAGCCGCCTGGAGGGCCGCCGCATGACGGTGACCGCGCCCAATCCCGCCCCCGCCGCCGAGGTGCCCGAGTCCAGTGGCACGCGGCTGGTCGACCGTGTCTTCAAGATGCGCGAACTCGCCATCCTGGCCGTCTTCCTGGTGATGATCGCCCTCACTCAGGCGGGCAACAGCGAGTTCCTGTCCGAACAGGGCATCAAGGACCTGTTGCTGAACGCGACCATCCTGGTGCTGGTCGCCACCGGCCAGTCGCTGGTCGTGATCACCCGGAACGTCGACCTGTCGGTCGGCTCCACGCTCGGCATCAGCGCCTTCGCGGCCGGTACGTATCTCCAGGGCGGCGGAAACCCCGTCGTCGCCATCGTGCTGGCCGTCCTGCTCGGCGTCGGCTTCGGCCTGCTCAACGGACTCCTCGTCAGCCTCGGCCAGGTGCCCGCACTCGTCGTCACCCTCGGCACCCTCTACATCATCCGGGGCATCGACTCCATCTGGGTCGGCTCACGCCAGATCACGGCGGCCGACCTCCCCGGCGGCTTCGTGGACTTCGGCTCCGGCGGCATCTCGGCCGTGCCCTGGCTCGCGCTCATCGCCCTGGCCGTGCTGATCGCGACCGCCTACTACCTCAAGCACTTCGGCAGCGGACGCGAGCTGTACGCGCTCGGCTCCAACCCCGAGGCCGCCCGCCTCGCCGGCATGCCCGTCCGCAAGCGGATCCTGGCCGCGTACACCTTCTGCGGAGGCCTCGCCGGGCTCGCGGGCGCGCTGTACCTGGCCCGGTTCGGGAACGTCGACTCCGGTACGGGCAACGGCTACGAACTCACCGTCGTCAGCGCGGTCGTCGTCGGCGGCATCGTCTTCACCGGCGGGTCCGGCAGCGTCTACGGGGCCGCTCTCGGCGCGCTGCTGCTCACCTCCGTCAACAGCGTGCTGCCGGCCCTCGGCGTCAGCTCCGTGTGGGTGCTCGCCATCAACGGCATCCTGCTCATCCTCGCCATCGCGGTCGACCGGATCGTCGCCCTGCGCGTGGCGGCCGCCCTGAAGAAGAGGAACGCCCGTCATGGCTGACTCCAACTGGACGCGGGCCATCCGCTGGGACACGGTCGTCGGCGCGCTCCTCGTGGTCGTACTGCTGCTGTCCTTCGGCTTCGTCGACGGCTTCGGCAACGGCCTCAACCTGTCGTTCCTCATCGGCAACACCCTGCCGATCGCGCTGATCGCCCTGCCGATGACCCTGCTCGTCGTGGCGGGTGAGATCGACCTGTCGGTCGCGTCGACGGCCGGGCTCTCCGGTTCCGTGCTGGGCGCGCTGTGGAACCAGGGCATGGCGATCGAGACGATCATCCCGCTCTGCCTCCTCCTCGGAGTCGTCTGCGGGCTGGTCAACGGCCTGCTGGTGACCCGGCTCGGGCTGCCCTCCCTCGCCGTCACCATCGGCACGCTCGCCGCCTACCGGGGCATCGCGCAGATCGTGCTCGGCTCGGACGCGGTGACCGACTTCCCCACCCAGTACCTGGACTTCGCGGCCGGACGCATCGGCGACACCTTCCTCCCGTACGCCTTCCTGCCCTTCCTCGTGCTGCTGGCCATCGCGGTGGTCGCACTGCACGCCACCCCGTTCGGGCGGTCGCTGTTCGCGATCGGCGCGAGCGAGGAGGCCGCCCGGTTCGCGGGCCTGCGGGTCAAGCGCCAGAAGCTGATCCTGTTCACCCTGACCGGCCTGATGGCCTCGCTCACCGGCGTCCTCTGGGCCCTGCACTACGCCAGCGCCCGCTACGACAACGCCACCGGGCTCGAACTCTCCGTCGTGGCGGCCGTGTTGCTCGGCGGCATCGACTTCGACGGCGGCAAGGGCACGCTCGGCGGCGCGATCGCGGGAGTCTTCCTGCTCGGCGCGCTCCAGAACGTGATGAGCCTCGTCAATGTCTCCGCGCAGTCGCAGATCGTCGTCACCGGCGTCCTGCTCGTCGTCTCCGTGCTCGGCCCGCGGGTCGCACGGCAGATCTCCGTCGCGAGGGCGGGGCGCAGAGCCCCCTCAACTCCGACCCCGACTCCGTAACCAGGCACCCTCGTAAAGGACCCCCGCCATGCGCAAGTCATCCCTCCGCCGCACCTGTGCGGCCCTCGCCGCCGTCACCTCCCTCGCCCTCGCCGCCACCGCCTGCGGCGGCACCACCAAGGACGACGTGAAGGACGACAGCGGCTCCGCCGCCACGGCCGGCAAGGCCGACCCGAACGCCGCCACCAAGAAGGGCCTGACGGTCGGCTTCCTGCCCAAGGCGGTCAACAACCCCTACTTCACCTCCGCCGACAAGGGCGGCGAGAAGGCCCTCGAGGAGCTGGGCTCCAGCTACAAGGAGGTCGGCCCGAGCAGCGCCACGGACACCTCCGGGCAGGTCAGTTACGTCAACACGCTCACCCAGCAGCAGGTGGACGCGATGGCCGTCTCCGCGCAGGACCCGGGCGCCCTGTGCACCGCGCTCAAGCAGGCCATGAAGAACGGCATCGAGGTCGTCACCTACGACTCCGACACCAAGACCGGCTGCCGCAACGCCTTCGTCTCCCAGGCGAGCGCCGAGGACCTGGGCCGCACCGAGGTGCAGCTGCTCGCCGAGCAGATCGGCTACAAGGGCGAGATCGCGATCCTGTCCGCCGCGCAGACCGCGACGAACCAGAACACCTGGATCGGCTTCATGAAGGACGAGCTGAAGGACCCCAAGTACAAGAACGTGAAGCTGGTGAAGGTCGCGTACGGCAACGACGACGCCCAGCAGTCCTTCCAGCAGACCCAGGGCCTGCTCCAGGAGCACCCCAAGCTGGCCGGGATCATCTCCCCGACCACCGTCGGCATCAAGGCCGCCGCCCAGTACCTGTCCGGCTCCAAGTACAAGGGCAAGGTCAAGCTGACCGGTCTCGGCACCCCGAACGACATGCGCAAGTACGTCAAGAACGGCACCGTCGAGGGCTTCGAGCTGTGGGACCCGGCCAAGCTCGGCGAGCTCGCCGCGCGCACGGCCGTCGCGCTGTCGTCGGGCCAGATCAGCGGCAAGGAGGGCGAGACCTTCAAGGCCGGGGACATGGGCTCGTACACCATCGGCAAGGACGGCGTGATCAGCCTGGGCAAGCCTACCGTGTTCGACGCGAAGAACGTCGACCAGTTCAACTTCTAGCCGCGGAAGGGCTTTTGATGCAGCGCGTGTGCTTTCTGCTGAAGGTCCGGGCGGACCGCCTCGACGAGTACCGCGAGCGGCACGCCGCCGTGTGGCCCGAGATGCTGGACGCGCTCTCGGCCACCGGCTGGCGCAACTACTCGCTCTTCCTGCGCGAAGACGGCCTGCTGGTCGGCTACGTGGAGACCGAGGACTTCGCGGCCGCCCGGGCCGGTATGGAAGCCACCGGTGTCAATGCGCGCTGGCAGGCGGAGATGGCGCCGTTCTTCGAGTCGCTGGACGGCGCCGGGCCCGACGAAGCGATGAAACCCCTGACCGAAGTCTTCCACCTCGCCTGACCCTGGAGCCATGGACATGAGACGACGCACCCTGTTGGCAACGGCGCTGCTGGGTGCCGTGGCCGCCCCGGGCACCGCCCGGGCGGCCGATCCCGGCCCCTCGGTCACCCTGACCGGCAGCACCCTGCTCGACGCCCGGGCCGTGTACTTCGTGTCGTACGACGGGCTGGTCAACAACAACGCGTTCCAGAAGAACGGCCTGCTGACGTACAAGGGCCACCAGTACGCGGCCTGGTACACCGCCGACCGCAGCGCGGTCGTCGCCCGCCGGACGCTCGGCGCGTCGAACTGGTCGACGCTCACCCTCGCGCACCGGCTCAAGAGCGACGACTCCCACAACGTCATCTCCATGGGCGTGTCGAAGACGGACGGGCGTCTGCACCTGAACATGGACTCGCACAGCGACGGCTTCTTCTACGTGAAGTCGGCGGCCGGACTGCTCGACAATGCCCCCGCGTGGACGTCCGCCGCCTTCGGCTCCGTAGGGACCACACTCGACGGACTCGCCCTCACCTCGCAGTTCACCTACCCACAGTTCATCGCCACGCCCGAGGGCAGGCTCCAGCTCAGCTACCGCGCGGGGATCTCCGGGAACGGCCGCAACGCGCTGGCCGAGTACGACGGTTCGTCCTGGACCGCGCTCGGCGAGTGGTCCGGCTCGACCGGCACGTACACCAGCGAGCACGGCTCCAGCACGGCCCGGAACATGTATCTGCACGGCATCGACTACGACACGAACGGCAGGCTGCACTCCTTCTTCACCTGGCGCGAGCAGTCCGCCTCCGTGATGTGCGACAGCGGTGGCATCACCAACCACGACACGGGCTATGTGTACTCGACCGACCGCGGCCGGACCTGGCGCAACGACGCGGGGACGCTCGTCGGCACCACCGGCGGCTCCGACCGGGTCGCCGTCACCGACACCGGACTCGTGATCGACCCGCTCAACCCCGACCACTCCCTCATGAACCAGGAGAGCCAGGCCACCGACTCCACCGGCCTGCCGCACGCGATCATCAGCTACGTCCCCGGGCGCTTCGGCCAGTGCACGACGAACTACGTCACCGACCGGACCGCGAACGGCCGTGCCTTCCACCTCCGCAAGAACGCCTCCGGCGGCTGGACCAAGACCGAGATCCCGATCGCCCTCAACTCCAGCCAGCGCACCAAGCTGGCCCTCGACCGGTACGACAACGCCTACGCGATCATGCCGTTCGGCCGGATCGCCGCCGCCTCCAAGTCCTCCGGGTACACGGACTGGAAGCTCCTGTACGACGGCGGCGGCCTGAACGCCTTCGGCGAGGTGGTGATCGACGAGACGCGGGCCGGCCAGGACGGCGTGCTGTCGGTCATGTACCAGGAGAAGTCCAGCGGTACGACGCCCTCGGCGCTCCATGTCCTCGACTTCGGGCTGCCCGCGTGAGGGGGGCCGGCGCGGCCGGGCGCGCATGTAATGTGAGGGCTTGCCTGCCGTTTCCCGTTTTCGTGGAGGTCTCCGCCTGATGGCCCAGTCGGTGGGTATCAAGGACGTGGCCCGCGCCGCGGGGGTTTCCGTGGGGACGGTCTCGAACGTCATCAACCGCCCGGATTCGGTCGCCTCCGAGACCCGGGCCCGGGTGCTGTCCGCGATCGACCGGCTCGGCTACGTCCGCAGCGAGTCCGCGCGCCAGCTGCGCGCCGGGCGCAGCCGGATCATGGGCCTGCTCGTCCTCGACATGGGCAACCCCTTCTTCGTGGACGTCGCGCGCGGCGCCGAGCGGGCCGCGCGCAAGGCCGGGCTCGGCGTGATGGTCTGCAACAGCGCGCAGAGCGCCGGCGAGGAGTCCGACTACCTGTCGCTCTTCGCCGAGCAGCGGGTGCGCGGGGTGCTGCTGACGCCCGCCGACGCGACGGGCCGCAACATCCAGGCGTTCCGGCGCCACGGCATCCCGTTCGTCCTGGTCGACCGGGTCGCCGAGGGCACCACCGAGTGTTCGGTCTCCGTGGACGACGTGGCGGGCGGAGCGCTCGCCGTACGGCACCTCGTCGACGCCGGGCACCGCTCCATCGCGTATGTGAGCGGGCCGCCGGGCCTGAACCAGGTCAGCGACCGCCGGACGGGCGCGCTCAACGCGCTGGCCGAGGCCGGGCTGGGGCCGGACTGTCTGCGCGAGCTGCCCACCGAACGCCTGGACGTGGCAGCCGGCCGCGACGCCGGCGCCCGCATCCTCGGCCTCGCCGACCGCCCGACCGCCGTGTTCTGCGCCAACGACCTGCTCGCGCTCGGCGTGCTCCAGGCCATGTACGCGGCCGGGGTCGGCGTCCCCGACGACCTCGCGATCGTCGGCTACGACGACATCGAGTTCGCGGCCGCCGCGGCCGTCCCGCTCACCTCCGTGCGCCAGCCCGCCGTGACCATGGGCGCGCTCGCGGCGGAACTCCTCCTGGAGGAGACGGAAGCCGAGACGGCGCCGACCCCGCACGAGCACAGGCGGGTCGTCCTCCAGCCGGAGCTGGTGGTGCGGCGCTCCAGCCTGTCGGCGCGCTGAGCGGCCGTTCAGTTGCCGTACTGAGCGCCCGGTCAGTACGGATTTCTTGATCCCCGGGCTCGGCCGCCTGCGGAACCTGTGTTCAACTGGGACGCAGCCTGGAATCCGTACGTCTCGGGAGCCCTGTTGACCGTCACCTATCGCCAGCCCGGTGTCGTCCTCACCGACCACCACTTCACCGTGCCCCTCGACCACGACGACCCGGCGGGGGAGTCCATCGAGCTGTTCGCCCGCGAGGTCGTCGCGAGCGACAAGGCGCACCAGGACGGACTGCCCTGGCTGGTCTACCTCCAGGGCGGCCCCGGCTTCGGCGCCAACCGCTTCGTCGGCACGCAGGCCTGGCTCGGGCGCGCCGTCAAGGAGTTCCGGGTCCTGCTCCTCGACCAGCGCGGCACGGGGCACTCCACACCGGCGAACCGTCAGACGCTCCCCCTGCGCGGCGGCCCCCGGGAACAGGCCGACTACCTCACGCACTTCCGCGCCGACTCCATCGTCCGCGACTGCGAGGCCATCCGCCCCCGGCTCACCGGCGGCGCCCCCTGGACCGTACTCGGCCAGAGCTTCGGCGGCTTCTGCACGGTGCACTACCTGTCGACGGCGCCCGAAGGACTGCGCGCCGCCCTCATCACCGGCGGACTCCCCTCCCTCGACGCCCACGCGGACGACGTCTACCGGGCCGCGTACCCGCGCATCGAACGCAAGGTCGCCGCGCACTACGCCCGCTACCCGCAGGACGTCGAGCGGGCCCGGCAGATCGCCGAGTACGTGCTCCGGCACGAGCCGGTCCTGAACGGCGGCTACCGGCTCACCGTCGAGGCCTTCCAGTCGCTCGGCATCCTCCTCGGCGGCGGCGAGGGCAGCCACCGCCTGCACTACCTCCTGGAGAACGCCTTCGTCCGCACCCCGCAGGGTCCGGCCCTCTCCGATGCCTTCCAGGAGGACGTCCAGAGCCTCCTCTCCTACGCGGGCCACCCGCTGTACGCACTCGTCCACGAGGCGTGCTACGCCCAGGACGACCGCCCCACCGCCTGGTCCGCCGAGCGCGTGCGCGCCGAGTTCCCCCGGTTCGACGCCGGCAAGACGCTCACCGAGGACGGGCCGCTGCTGTTCACCGGTGAGTCCGTGCACCCCTGGATGTTCGACGCCGACCCCGCCCTGCGTCCGCTGCGCGAGACCGCCGAGGAACTGGCCTCCCGCACGGACTGGCAGCCGCTGTACGACCCCGCCCGCCTCGCGGCCAACGAGGTGCCGGTCGCCGCGGCCGTCTACCACGACGACATGTACGTCGACACCGAGCACTCCCTGCGCACGGCCCGCGCGATCCGGGGCCTGCGCACCTGGGTGACCGACGAGTTCGAGCACGACGGGGTGCGCGCGGGCGGTCCGCGCGTCCTGGACCGGCTGCTCGCCCTGACGCGCGACGAGGTCTGAGGCCCGGGGCCGGTGCGGTCGCGGCAGACCGGCCGCGACCTCCGGACTCTTCAGCGCGGGGAGCGGATCGTGATTTGATCATCACGGCCCTGAACCGCCGACCGGAACGCGGCAGGGCTCCGCGGACGAGTGGGGGAGCGATGGGCGACGGGGGAACGATGAGCGAGAGCGATCTGCTGGCGGGCCGGTTCGAGGAACACCGCAGGCACTTGAGGGCCGTGGCCTACCGGATGCTGGGCTCGCTCAGCGAGGCCGACGACGCGGTGCAGGAGACCTGGCTCAAGCTCAGCCACGCCGATGTGAGCGAGGTCAGGAACCTCGCCGGCTGGCTCACCACCGTCGTCAGCCGGGTCTGTCTCAACATGCTGCGCTCGCGTGCCTCGCGCCGCGAGGAGCCCATGGACACCTTCGTGCCCGACCCCGTGGTCAGCTCCCTGGAGCGCATCGATCCCGAACAGGAGGTGCTCCTCGCGGACTCCGTCGGGCTGGCCCTGCTCGTGGTCCTGGAGACGCTGGAGCCCGCCGAGCGGCTCGCGTTCGTGCTGCACGACATGTTCGCGGTGCCCTTCGACGACATCGCGCCGATCGTGGACCGCAGTTCGGCCGCGACCCGTCAGCTCGCCAGCCGCGCCCGCCGCCGGGTCCAGGGCTCCGCCCCGGCGCCCGATCCCGACCTCGGCCGGCAGAAGCAGGTGCTCGACGCCTTCCTCGCGGCCTCGCGCGGCGGTGACTTCGAGGCGTTGCTGTCCGTCCTCGACCCGGACGTGGTCCTGCGCGCCGACGCGGGGGCCCTCGCCGGGGGTGTCGCGGTGTCCAAGCTCGTCCGGGGCGCGGCGGCGGTGGCCGAGCAGGCGCTCATGTTCCGGCAGCTGGCGCAGTTCTCGCGGCTGGTGCTGGTCAACGGCGCGGTGGGCGTCGTCACCGTGCTCGACGGGCAGCCGATGGGCGTCATGGGCGTCACCGTCGCGGACGGCAGGATCGTCGACATCTGCATCCTGTCCGACCCCGACCGACTGGCCCGCCTCGACCTCCCGGCCGGCTAGGGCCTGGCCGGCCGATCACGGGGGAGGGAAGCAGCGGCGCCCCTGGGCGGTGCGGGTGCCGGTACCGGTGGGCGGGGCCATGGGGGGTCTCCCTGCTTGAGTGAAGCCGAGAGCTTGGGGGAGTGCGTGGCCCCCCGGGGGGTCTCCGCCGTAGTCGGCCGGATCGGCGGGATCGGCTTTCGCGCCGGGCGGTCGGGTGGTCGGGCGGTCGGTTGGGTCGGGATCGGGCTTCCCGACGGGCGGCGTGGGTGGGGCGGAGTCCGTCGTAGGGTGGCCGGTATGCGAGACACCCCGGTTGACCTCTCCGAACTGCGAGCCGACTGTGCGCAGTGCTTCGGCCTGTGCTGCGTCGCGCTGCCCTTCGCCGCCTCGGCGGACTTCGCGATCGACAAGGACGCCGGGAAGCCCTGCCGCAACCTCCAGGGCGACTTCCGCTGCGGCATCCACCTGGAACTGCGGCCCCGGGGCTTCTCGGGCTGCACGGTCTACGACTGCTTCGGCGCCGGGCAGAAGGTCTCGCAGATCACCTTCGGCGGCCAGGACTGGCGGTCGGGCACCCGGGAGCACGCCCGGCAGATGGTCGACGTGTTCCCCGTCGTACGGCAGCTCCAGGAACTGCTCTGGTACCTGGCCGAGGCGCTGACCCTGCCCGCGGCCCGCCCCGTCCACGCCGACGTTCGCCGCGCGCTGGAGGCGACCGAGCGGCTCACCCGCCAGACCCCGGAAGAACTGGAGCAGTTGGACGTCGGCGCGCATCGGCAGGAGGTCAATGTGCTGCTCCTGCGCACCAGTGAACTGGTCCGGGCGGGCGGTGGCCGCCGCAAGAAGGACCGTCGAGGCGCCGACCTCGTCGGCGCCCGTCTCAAGGGAGCCGATCTCCGGGCGGCCAGTCTGCGCGGCGCCTGCCTCATCGCCGCCGACCTCACCGGCGCGGACCTGCGCGGCGCGGATCTGATCGGTGCCGACCTGCGCGACACCGATCTCACGGACGCCGACCTCACCGGCGCGTTCTTCCTGACCCAGCCGCAGCTCAACGCGGCCAAGGGCAGTGCCGGCACCAAGATCCCGGCGTCACTCACCCGCCCCGGTCACTGGACAGCGGGGACCTGAGGACACCTCCGGGTTCGCGACCGGGACGTCCTCGACGGCGGGCACCCGCCGGTCCAGCCGCAGCCGCAGCCCCTCGGGCATCAGCGTCAGCCGCTCCGCCACCCGCAGCCGGTACCCGGGCTCGGCCCGCAGCTCGTACCGGCGCAGCAGCAGTCCCAGCACCAGCGTCGCCTCGTGCAGCGCGAACTGGCGCCCGATGCAGGCCCGTGCCCCCGTCCCGAACGGTTTGAAGGTGTGCGCGGCCCGGGAACGCACCGCCTGCGCGTCGAACCGGTCGGGGTCGAACCGCTCCGCGTCCGCGCCCCACACCCCCGGATCCCGGTGCAGCATCGCCGTCAGGACCAGCGCCCACGCGCCTTCCCGCATCGGATGGACGCCGCCGAGGACCGTGTCCCGGCGGGCCTCCCGGGCGAAGGCGGGCGCGGTCGGCCACAGGCGCAGCGACTCGTCCAGAACCCGCCGCACGTAGCGCAGCTTGGCGACTTGGTCGTAGCCGGGCCGGGCCGTGCCGCCCCACACGCGGTCCACCTCGGCGCGGGCGCGCGCGGCGACGTCCGGGTGCCGGGAGAGGTAGTGCAGGGCGAAGGAGAGCGCGCCCGAGGTGGTCTCGTGGCCGGCGACCAGGAACGTGATGACCTGCCGCCGTATGTTCTCCGGGGCGAGCCGCTCCCCGGTCCCGGGACGCGCGGTGTCCAGCATCCGGTCGAGCAGGTCGCCTTCGCCGCTCGTGGTCCGGCGGGCGCGCACCAGGGCGTCGACCGTGCGGTTGAGGTACGCCAGATCGGCGGCGTTGCGGCGGGTGGCGGTGCGCAGCAGCAGCGGAGCCAGCGGCTCCGGAACGACGTTCCGCCGCTGGGCGTACGTCAGGGTGCCCACCATCGCGGTGACGAAGGGATGCGGCCGGGCGCGTTCGAACGAGCCGAAGTCGTGCCCGAACCCGGTGCGCGCGATCGTCTCCAGCGTCAGCTTGGTCATGTCGCCCGGCACGTCCACGGCACGGCCTGCCGTCTGCTCCCGGTCCCAGTGGTCGATCAGCCGCTCGGTCACGGCCAGCATCATCGGGTGGTACCCCGCCATGGCCTCACGGCTGAAGCCCGGCGCCAGGACGTCGTGGCCGAGCTGCCAGTTCGGCTCGTGGTTGTACGCCGTGAACAGGCCGTCGCCGGCGACCGGCCGCAGATTGGCGACGCCCAGGCCCACGTGCTTGGCGAACCGCGACTCGTCCGCCAGTTCGGCCGCGAGGTCCGCACCCCCCACGAAGACGATCTCCTTGCCGAAGGCCTTGCGCCGGAAGACCGGGCCGAGCCGGCGGCCGATGCGCAGCGAATCCTGCACGGGAGTACGGACGTTGACGCCCAGCACATCGCCGACGACTGGAAGCCGGTGGGGCGGATGCGGGATGCGGTGCAGCTCCGGCCAGCCCAGCTCCGCGCTGCGGAACCCCTTGGGAATCACGGTCCGCGTCGACTGCGCCATGACGCCATCTCCCTTGTGTCCACGGTGAATCGAGACTGTTGTACGTGGGTTCAATAGCGGGGTTCAGTGTCGTCCCGCTGTTGAACCGACGTCAAGTAAGGTGCGGGCATGGCCGCTAACCAGGGCGAGCGCACCCGTCGCAGGCTCAGCACCGAGGAGCGCAGGGAACAGCTGCTGTCCGTCGGGGCGCGGCTCTTCTCGGAGAGTCCGTACGACGAGGTGTGGATCGAACAGGTCGCCGAGATCGCCGGTGTCTCGCGCGGACTGCTCTATCACTACTTCCCGACCAAACGGGACTTCTTCGCGGCGGTCGTCGAGCGTGAGAGCGGGCGGATGCTGCGGATGACCGCGGCCGTCCCCGGGATCCCCGTGCGCGAACAGCTGGGTGCGGGCCTGGACGTGTTCCTGGAGTACGTCGAGGCGCACGCCCACGGCTTTCGCGCGTTCCACCGTGCCGACGCCGCCGGGGACCAGGCCGTACGGACGGTCTATCGGCAGGCGCTGGCCGCGCAGGAGCGGCAGATCCTGGCGGCGCTCGCCGCGGATCCGGAGATCGGCCGGTCGCCCGAGGAGGAGCCCGAGCTGCGGATCGCCGTACGCGGGTGGCTGGCCTTCACCACGGCCGTCTGTCTGGAGTGGCTCCGCGGGGCCGAGCTGACCCGGGAGCAGGTGCGCGATCTGTGTGCACGGGCGCTGCTCGGTGTCATCGCGCTCTGACCGGAAGCGGCTGCGGTGGTGAAGCCTGGTTGGCGTACGCCCCGATCTTCGATAGGTTAGGCAAGCCTTACCTAAGGAGGTTGGAATGGGTGACCGTCACACGTGGACGGCCGCGCCTGCCGCGGCGGAACGCGCCCGCTCCGTGCTCGCTGCCGCATGGTCCTGCGCGGTGACCGCGGAGGGCGGCCGGGAAGAGTTCGTCGGCACGCACACCGTGGCCGCGGACGGCGTGGTGCTGCTGCCCGTGCCCGAGGACAGTGCGCTGCGGGTCGCCGCGATCTGCGCGCCACGCGGAGAGCCGTCCGCCGTGCTGGAGTTCGCCGATGTGGCCCCCGTCCCCGTACGGAACCGGATCCGTGCCCGGCTCTGGATGGCCGGCTGGTTCGCCCTGGAGGAGGGGCACTTGGCGTTCCGGCCGACGCGCGTGGTCCTGCGCGGCCGGCCCGCCGGGGCGGTCGTCGTCGACCTCGACGAGTTCGCCGCGGCCGAGCCCGACCCGCTGGCCGCGGCCGAGGCCGGGCTGCTGACCCACCTCGCCGACGCCCACCCGGACGCCGTCGAACGGCTCACCCGCCTCGTCGAACACGACAGCCTGCACGGCGCCGTACGCGTACAGCCGCTCGCCGTCGACCGGCACGGGCTCACCCTGCGCGTCGAGCGGGCGCGTGGCGACGTCGACGTACGACTGCCGTTCCACCGGCCTGCCGACGACGTGGGACAGCTCACCGAACGTATGCACGTCCTGCTCGCCCAGGCCGCCCAGGCCGCGCGCCCCCGTGCGCTACAGCGGCAGCGCGCAGACGGCGACGGGTGACGCGAACGGCTCGCCCGCGAGGCGGAGTTCGCCGCTCTCGCGGTCGACGTGGAAGACGCTGACCGTGCTCGACCGCTGGTTCGCCGCGAACAGCAGCCCGCCGTCCGGCGAGAACGCGATGTGACGCGGGAAGTCGCCGCCCACCGGAACGGTGTCCAGCAGCCTCAGTCGCGCGCCGTCCGCCTCGACCGCGTACCGCGTCAGGCTGTTGTGGCCCCGGTTGGCGAGATACGCGTACGACCCGTCCGAGGTCACCAGGATCTGCGCCGGGTAGCTGGTGCCTGCGCCCGTGCCGGTGGACTGCGGGTCGCCCGGGGTCAGACGGCCGGTGGCCGGGTCGTAGGCGCAGACGGCGACCGTGTTGTCGACCTCGTTGGCCAGGTAGGCGAAGCGGCCCCGGGGGTGGAAGGTGAGGTGGCGCGGGCCCGCCCCCGGCCGGGTGTGCGCCTGGGAGGCCTCGGTGAGCGTGCCCTTCGACAGGTCGAGGCGGTAGCTGTAGACGGTGTCGGTGCCCAGGTCGACGGCGAGCACGTGGCCGCCGTCGGGGCTGGTGAGGAACTGGTGGGCGTGCGGCCCCTCTTGGCCCGGCCCTGGCGGCGGACCGGAGTGCGTGACCAGGTCCATGCGCTCGCCGAGCGCTCCCGAGGAGCCGATGGGGTGCACGGCCACGCTGCCGGAGGAGTAGTTGGCGCTCAGCAGCCAGCGTCCGCCCGGGTGCACGGACAGATGGCAGGGGGCCGCTCCGCCGGTGCCGCGCGCGCCGAGAACCTTCTTGTCCGCCAGTCGTACGGCACTCACGCCGCCGTCCTGCCGCTCGTTGACGGCGTAGAGCGTACGGCCGTCGGGGTGGACCGCCAGATACGACGGGTCGCCGACCTGGGTGACGGTGCCGGTTCCGGTGATCTTGCCCGTCTTCGGGTCGTAGGTCGCCAGACCGATGCCCGCGCCGCCGCCGTCGACGGAGGTGTAGGTGCCGAGGTACAGCGGGCGGGGACCGGAAGGCTGTGACTCAGTGGTCTCGGGCGTGGGCGCCGGGGCGGGGCTTCCGGGTGGGGTCGTCCTGGGGCTGTCACCGGGGGCGACCGGCGCCGGGATCGTCGTCACCGCGGTGGCGGCCGTGACGGCTCCGAGGAAGCGGCGCCTGCTCCAGCCGCCGCTCCGCGGGCCCCGCGTCGGTTCCGCACCACTGCTCATGCCTGCACCTCGGGTGTCGATCGTCTCGGCTGCGACAGCCACCTTGACGTGAAGCGACCACCGAGTGCAAGAAGGGCAACGGGAGTTGCGCAGGGTGCAACGCCCATCCGGGTGGTGTGCGGCGGCTACCAGTCGCCGTCCCCGACCGGCTTGCCCGGTGCGTCGCCCAGCGGCTTCACCTGGTGCGGTGAGGGCTCCTGCCAGGGCTCGTGGTCGTCGCCGAGCCAGTCGCCCACCGGCCGCACCTTGCCGAGCGTGTCCGTGGGGGCGAGGTCCGCGGCGTCCTGGTCGTAGTAGTCGAACCAGGGGAGTCCCGCGCGGGTGTAGGCCGCGCGGTCCACGGGGGAGGGCGGGGGCGCCTCGCCGGTGATGCGGCGCCACTCGGGAGGCGTCACGAGATGCACGAACACCCGACCGGCCGGCTTCTCGGCCCAGGCCCCGAGCGGCCGGTCGTCCCGGTAGACCTCCTGGCGCATCGAGCCGCCGACACCGAGACCCATCGCCGCGGCGCCGCGCGACCGGCGCGAGGGCGCACCGGCCGGTGCGGGCGCGGCGCCCGGTGCGGCGGGTGCCGCCATGGGCATCGCGGTGCCGTACCCCCCGGGCGCCGGGGGCATCTCCCGGCGTGCCTGAGCCTTTCGGCGCTCCGCGTCGCGCCACGCGGCCAGTTCCCCGTCGTTCAGCGGGAAGGACTGGAGCTGTACGCCGCCCCACACCTCCTCGCCGGTGACCTGGCCCTCGACGGTGGCGCCGAGGCCGAGGGGCACCGCCACGAACTGACGGACCGTGCCCTTCCCGGAGTTGATGCCGTCCAGCCACGGCTGGCGCGGCAGCACCACGTAGTTCTGCGGGTCGCGGGTCAGCCGGGAACTCCACGGCTTGCCCGACACGGCACACACCTTGCCCACGCCGACCTGGAGCGCGGCCGGCTCCGAGGTGCCCGCGAAACTCAGCCACATGGCTTCCCGCAGATACACCGGCAGCATCACACCGCCGCGCGACCGCCATGCGGCGGGCACCGTGTCGGGGTAGTCCTCGACGCGGCGCACCGGAAACTCGCCGAGCCCCGGAGGCAGCTCGTGCGTGCCCGTCTCGGGCAGCCGCAGGGTCCGGATGAACCGGACCTGTACTCCGCCCGGCAGTCGCAGTGTGTTTCCGTCGATCCGCACGGTGCCCTCGGTCATGAACGCCCGCTCCCCTCGTCGTCGCCGTCGTGCTCGCTCGGTGATTCCTCAGGTAGAACGACCCGAAGAGGCCCGGTGGTTCCGGCGCGGCAGGCGCACGACCCCCATACGCTGCCGCAGGCGGGTGAGGCGTGATCTGCGCTCGCGCTGCTCGCGGGTGCTGCGGTCCAGTTCCTCGAACAGCCGCCGGGAGCGGTGTTCGATGTCGAGCTCGTCCAGGATGCGGTTGACCTCCGTGAGAATGGCGCCGCGCAACTGCCACTGGCTCGCATCCCGTTGGATCTCCTCGAGCAGCAGCTGGGCCAGCTTGTCCCGGGTCGCCGCCGCGGTCGTCAGCTCCGCGGCGAGCCGGGACTCCGCGTTCTCGGCGCTGCGACTGACATCGGTGGTGACCAGCACCGCGAAGCTGACGATGGCGTTCCCGATCTCGGAGAGGAGCTGTTCCAGCACCGCGCCGGTCTCCGGCTCCAGCCAACGCTGCAGATCGCGCGCCTTGGCGAAATCGGCGAGGGTGCGGGCGAGGACCCGCAGCACGACCGTGCAGATCTCCAGCGTGTCCAGGCCGGTGCGCAGCACGATCCGGTACAGCAGCCCTTCGCGGACCCGCGGATTGAGCTTCAGGCTGTCCTCGGCCTGTCGCAGCGCCGCGTCGACCTGCACGATGTCGTGGTCGAGGCGGCGCGCCTCGTACAGCCGGGCCGTCGCCTCCTCGATGGGCGCGCGGCCCGCCGCCTCCTCCCCGATGCGCAGCATCAACTGACGGATCCGGCGCGCCAGGTCCTCGATGGACTCCGCGGCTTCGCTCACCCAGACCGGGGGAGCGAAGAGCACATTCGTGCCGAGCCCCACGACCGCGCCGATCAGCGTCTCCACCACCCGCGCCCAGGCGGTGTCCCCGACCCGGGTCACGCCCAGGACGAGCATCGCGCTGATCGCCACCTCGGGCACGAACTCGCTCACCCGGACGAGATGTCCGACGGCCAGCGAGGCGAGGATGATCAGGCCCAGACTCCACCAGGTCAGTCCCACCAGCACGCTGAAGCCGATGGCGATGACGACACCCGTCACCACGGAGTTCACCCTGCGCCAACTGGTGGTGAGGGTGGCGTAGAGCGTGACCTGAACGACGAGGAGGGCCGTCAGCGGCGCGGTGAGCGGTGCGGGTTCCGGGCTCAGGTGAAGGGCGATGACGTACGCGACAGTCGCGGCCGCCGTCGAACGCACCGACTGGACGACCACGGGCTGGCGCCACTTCCCGACCTGCGCGGTGGCCGCCGCCCACGCATCACGTACATCTCGCATCCTTGGCCTTTTCCCGTTTCACAGCTGCACCGAACGTATCTATTGAGGACCGAAACTGTCCGTAAGTGAGCCTAGGTTGTTCCCGCCTGCCGGAAATCAGGGAGGGGATCGCCCCTGGGCAACGTCAAGGGGCATCGAACTGCTCGTACAGGCACACGCGTACCTGCGCGGGACGGTCGCGGCCGGGCCGGAGCAGGCCTGGGGAGCGCCGACGCCGTGCGGAGAGTGGACCGTACGCCAGGTACTCAGCCACGCGCGACTCGATCAGCAGGCGTACGGCGCCGCCGTCACGGGGGACGGGCGGCCGGAGTCGGACTCCTTCGCGCCCGCGGACGCGCTGTCCGGCGACGCGCGGGCCGAGCTGGACGCGGTGCTGCGCCGGGTGGCGGACGTGTACACCGCACTGCCCGCCGACGCCGAGCAGGTGCCGACCCCGCTGGGCCCGCTGCTCCAGCCGCCATGGACGCCGGCGTGCACGCCTGGGACATCGCCGTGGCGACGGGCCTGGACATGCCGTTGGACGAGGAGATGGCCGACGGCATCTGGGCCGCCGCGGAGCGTCTCGCGGATCATCTTCGCGACGCGTACGGGGTGTTCGCTCCCGTGCGCGAGGTGCCCGAAGGTCCCAGCCGGGCCGAGGCGTTGCTCGCCTTTTTGGGCCGGGATCCGCACTGGGCGGCTCCCGCGTCCTGACCCGGCGCTTCCGGGTGAGCCGCGTCGGCCGGTCAGCGCGGCTCACCGGGGCACGGTGCCACGTGGTGGGCATGGCCGTACGGCCGCGTGGCCGCATGGTCGCCGTCGTGCATGCTCGCGGTCGCTGAGGCAGGCCTCAGTCTTTGCCGCCGGGTTTTCCCCACCCCCGGCGGCAGGCCTGCCGGATGGTCCGGGCCCGGGCCGGGACGAGAGCCTTGGATCATGAAACGGCATCGGACTGGATTGGCCCTGGCCCTGCTCCTCACTCTGGGGACCGTGGCGGCCGGCGTGGCGCCGGCCGCCTCCGCGACGACGAGCGGACCGGTCGTCCACGCCCTCGAAAGCGGCGCCCACCCCCTGCGGACCGTCGAACCGCAGGGCGACACGAGCGATCTACGGCCTCTCGACGGCATGATCGGCGGCGCCCGGGTCGTCGGCCTCGGCGAGGCCACTCACAGCTCCCACGACTTCTTCGCCCTGAAGCACCGCGTCTTCCGCCATCTGGTCGAGGAGAAGGGGTTCCGCACCTTCGCCCTGGAGGGCAGCTGGAGCACCGGACAGCGGCTCGACGACTACGTGCTGCACGGCAAGGGCGACCCGCGGCGCATCATGCGCGAGGAGTTCCAACGCGACTACCTGTGGTGGAACAACACCGACTATCTGGCGCTCGTCGAGTGGATGCGCGCGTACAACCTGCGGCATCCGCACGACCCGGTCCGCTTCATGGGCGACGACATCGGCTGGGTCGGACCCGAGCTGTACGACGCCGTCACGGACTATGTGGCCCGCACCCGGCCGGAGCTGACCGCCCGCTTCGACGAGCTCTACCGCGGACTGCGGCCCACGGTGGCGACGGGCACGTACATGGAGCAGTACCTGAACAAGCCGTACGCCGAGCGCAGGGAGATGGCGGACCGCACCGGCCAGGCCCTGGAGCTGCTGAAACGGCAGTCACCGGGCGCGGACCGGGCGGCGTACGAACGGGCCGTGCAGAACGCGACGGCACTCGACCAGGTCGCCCGGCAGTACGCCTTCGACTTCACGGACCCGCGGCAGATCGCCGCGAGCATGCGCTACCGCGACTCCGCGATGGCGGCCAACGTGCTCTGGTGGCAGCGGCACACCGGCACCAAGGTGCTGCTGGCGGCGCACGACGCCCATGTCGGGTACCGGACGTACGATCCGGCCAACTACCCGAAGATGCAGGGCGCCTTTCTGCACGACCGCCTCGGCTCCGGGTACGTGAGCGTGGGCCTCACCTTCGACCGGGGCTCGTTCAACGCCACCGGACAGGACGGCGCCATCCACCGCTGGACGCTGGGACCGGCCGGCCCCGGCACCAATGAGCGGACCCTCGACCGGGTCCGGTACCGCGACTACGTACTCGATCTGCGCCGGGTCGCCGCACCGGCGCGGGAGTGGCTGGACAGGGCCCGGCCCACCCGCAGCATCGGCACCGACTACCCGGACGGCCCGCACGACATCGCGCTCGCGTCCACCCACGACATACTCATCCACCTGCACCGGGTGGAGGCGGCGCGGCTGCGGGACCAATAGGGACCGACAAGCCGCCCGCGCGTCGGCTCTACAGCTTGTCCAGGAAGGCGGACAGATTGCCCACCATCCGGGCGATCTGCTCCTCCACGGTGAGGCTCTCCTCGAAGCGCGTCCCGGACTCCGGGACCTTCCTGCCGCGCACGTACAGGGAACAGGCGAGGTCGGCGCACATGTAGACGCCGACCGAGTTTCCCTCGCGCCCGGCCGCGCCCGTCTTGCGAGCCGTCATCAGGGACACCCCGTTGCCCGGGTGGGTCGTCACACACAGCGAGCACATGCTGCGGTGCAGGAAGCCGCGTCGCGAGGACGGGAAACGCAGTGTCACGCCGACCAGGCCGTCCGCGCGCTCGGTGACCAGATAGCTGCGATCGGGCGCCCCCGGATCCCGCCAGCCGAGGAAGTCCAGGTCGTCCCAGGGGCGTTCGTCCAGATCGCGGGGTATCGCCAGGCGCTTGGCCTCGCCCTTCGAGCAGTTGACGAAGGAGTCGCGGATGTCCTGCTCGGTGAGTGCTCTCATGGGGAGGTTCTCCTGGGGGTGCGGGCTTCGGCAAAACCTAGGGGTTCTAGGTTTTGCCGAAGTTACCCAGTCGAAGGATGGAGATCCAATGGTTTTGAGTGCCGGGGCGCGCCTCAGTCCGTGACCGCCTCCGGTGGCCACACCCCGGAGCTGAGCACGCCCAGCGCGTAGGCGCGGGCGACCAGTTCCGTACGGTTCGCCGCGCTCCACCGCTCGGACAGCCGCCGCAGGTGACAGGTGACGCCGTCCGTCGTCAGTCCCGTCTCCCGGGCGGCTCGGGCCGCCCTGAACGAGCCGGCCGCCTGGCGTCCGCCGGTCTGCCGGGCCTGCCGCCCCGTCGCCCCCCCCACCGGCGCCCCGGTCGGGGGCGGGTGCACTTGGCGAACGCCTCTTATGGCTTAATTTAGGACGTGACAGGCCGGAAGGGGGCCATATGGCGGCGCGGAACGGGCGGACGGTGCGTGATCTGCGGCGGGGCAATCGCACCGCCGTGCTGCAACGGTTGTATTTCGAGGGCCCGATGAGCCGCTTCGAACTGGGGCCGGCCACCGGGCTGAGTTCCGGTTCCATCAGTAACGTGGTCGCCGAGCTGGTCGCCGACGGACTGGTCGAGGAGGCCGGCAGCGTCGACTCCGACGGTGGCCGCCCGCGCATCCTGCTGCGCGTCGCGCCCGGCAGCGGCCACATGATCGGCGTCGATGTCGGCGAGACCCGGGTACGTGTCGAGCTGTTCGACCTCACTCTCACCGAACTCGCCCGCACCGAAAGGCCGTTGGAGCGTGGGTGCTACGACGTCGAGGTCGTCGTCGGGCACATCCGCGACGGCGTCGACGAGGTGCTGACGGCCGCGGACATCGCGCCCGAACGGCTCCTCGGGGTCGGTGTCGGCGTCCCCGGCATCGTGGAACGCACGCCGGGGCAGGGCGCGGTCGTCCACGGCCAGACGATCGGCTGGAACGCCGTCCCCCTCGAATCCCTGCTCCGCTCCACCGGCCGCCTGCCGGACACCGTCCCGTACTTCACGGACAACGGGGCCAAGACCCTCGGCCAGGCCGAGATGTGGTTCGGCGCCGGACGCGGTGCCCGCAGCGCCGTCGTGGTGCTCTTCGGCTCCGGTGTCGGCGCCTGTCTCGTCACGGAGGAGGTGGACAGCGGCCGGGCGCTGGAGTGGGGCCACCTGACCGTACGGGTCAGGGGCCGCCGCTGCCGGTGCGGCGCCCTGGGCTGCCTGGAGGCGTACGCGGGTGCGGAAGCGCTGCTCGACCGCTGGCGGGAGGAGGGCGGACGCCCGCCGGAGCACACCGACGAGGAGACCGCGCTGACCGCGATGCTGGCCGCGGCCTACCCGCCCGGGGGCGCCGACCCCGACCCGGCCGCCCTCGCCGTCCTGGAGGAGACCGCGGAATACCTGGGCGCGGGTCTGTCCGACCTGATCAACCTCTTCCAGCCCGAGCGCATTCTCATCGGCGGCTGGGCGGGTCTCCAGCTCGGCTCCCGGTTCCTGCCCGCGGTGCGCCGGCACGCGACGTCGTACGCACTGCGTCACCCGGCCGAGCGCGTCTCCATCGACCTCGGCAGGCTCGGCCCCGACGCGGTCACGGCCGGCGCGGCCATCCTGCCGCTCGCCGACTTCTTCGCCCGGGGCGGGCGGCGCGCGGAGCCGGCGAGCGAGGGGCCGTCGCCCGCGTGGCGTACGGCGCTGGAGGAGCGGCCGCCGCGCTGAGACCGGCGGGGCTCGGCGGACCGTTCACCTCGCTGTGTCGCTCTGTGCCTCGCTGCGCCGGGATCACGCGGTTGGCCTGCGGTTTCCGGGACGACGGGTGTTTCGGCTGCCGTGCCCGAGGTACTCGCGCGGCGCCCAGGGGGCCCCGCGAGCTCTGCGCGGGGTCCGCCGCCCTCCCGCAGAATGGAGCATGCCGTGACCGAGCACCGCCAAGAGGCTCCCGGCGAGAACGGTGACCCGATCCCGCGGGACCTGCCGGACCAGCAGGCCCGCGAGAGCGAGGATCCGTGGGACGCCGCCCCCGCAGGAAGCGGCAAGGACGACCTCGACGACGAGCCCGACCTCGACGTCCCCGACACGGACGAGGCGGGCACGGGCCGGCAGGGCGCTCCGCACGCGGCCGCCGTGAACCCGGAGCACCCCGTGCCGGACGAGCCCGCCGACTGACCCGAACAGGGAGATCTCATGGGCCTGACCGACCGGTTACGTGACTGGCCCGTCCGCAGCGGGAGCGAGTGGACGAGAGGGCGTTGGGCGGAGCCGGCCGGGCACCCGCCGTCGGTCGCGATGCGGGCACCCGTCGTCGGCCGCGAGGCGAGAGACGGGCGCTGGGAGAACGGGTGCGGTCGGGGGTGGCCGGGCAGTGGGGCGCCCTTGCCGGGGGAGTCGTGACGCCGGTGAGAACGGCGTGGCCGTTGGCCGGCCCGGCTTCGCGGCGTCGTCCCGGCCGCCCCGGCCCGCCTCAGGCGCGGGACGCGAACGCGTTCACTCCGGTGAGTTCCGCCGAGAGGTCCCACAGGCGGGCCGCCTGCTCCGGGTCGGTCGCCCAGTCCTTCACGCCGCCCCGCTCGCCGTCCGCGGACGCCGGCTCGGCGATGTCGCAGTCCTCGCAGTACACCCCGCCCATGCCCGCCAGCTGCGGAGAGGTCGCCGCCCACACCTGGGTGGCCGCGCCTTGCTCGGGCGTCTTGAAGGCGTCGGGGTGCACGAGGTCGCCGTTCTCGTCGATCCACCCCCGCTCGACCATCTCCTCCTTCGCGAGATGACGCTGCAACGGGGTGAGGATGCCACCGGGGTGCAGGGAGAAGGCCCGTACGCCGGACTCCCGGCCGAGCCTGTCGAGGTGCACGGCGAACAGCACGTTCGCGGTCTTGGCCTGCCCGTACGCCTCCCACTTGTCGTAGTCGTGCGTCCAGTGCACGTCGTCCCAGCGGATCCCCGAGAGGTGGTGGCCCCCGGACGACACGGAGACGACACGCGCCCCGCCCGGCTCGACAGCCGGCCACAGACGGTTGACGAGCGCGAAATGGCCCAGGTGATTGGTGGCGAACTGGGCCTCCCAGCCGGGCCCGACCCGGGTCTCCGGGCAGGCCATGATCCCGGCGTTGTTGATCACGATGTCGATCGTGCGGCCCGAGGCGAGGAACCGTTCGGCGAAGCCCCGCACACTCTCGAGGTCCCCGAGATCGAGCTCGTCCACCTCCACCCCGTCGATGCCCGCCACCGCCTCCCGGGCGACGTCGGGGCGTCGTGCGGGGACGACGACCCGGGCGCCCGCCCCGGTGAGCGCGCGTGTGGTTTCCAGGCCGAGCCCGGAGTACCCGCCCGTCACGATCGCGAGCTGTCCGGAGAGGTCGATGCCGTGAAGTACGTCGACCGCGGTGCTCGTGGCACCGAAACCCGAGCCGATCTTGTGCTGTGCAGTGTTCATGGGACGCACGCTACGAATTGGAGAGCACTCGAAGTCAAGTGGACCTCGCCGGGCAAAGAAGAGCCCCGACCGGATGGGGGAATCACGGTCGGGGCGGTCTGTGGTGGGTGCGCGGGGCGGTCGCCTCTCGGTGGACGGCTCCACAGGGCTTCAGCCGAACGATCGTCCCTGTGAGCACTAGGTGAGGCCCGGGGACACTGTCCCCTCCACACCCACAGTTTGTTCAAAGAAAAACTACCGGAGGGTGTTCCCCCACGTCGACGCAGGTGGGGTGACGTGCGTCACGCCGCTCGGGACGGTCCATGCCACGGCGCCTCACGCCTTCGGCGCCAGCGCGCTGTCCGGCAGTAGCGCGAGCAGATGCTCCGGATCCCGGTAGATCGCGTCCGCCCCCGCCTCCACCAGATCCGCCCGCGGGATGCCCCCGCACAGGACGCCCACGCAGGTCACCCCGGCCCGGCTGCCCGCGCGCATGTCCCAGACCGTGTCGCCGACGAACACCGCGTGCTCGGGCGGGATGCCGACCAGGCCCAGCGCGTGCTCGACGGGCTCGGGCGCGGGCTTGCCGGCGGACACGTCGTCGGCGCTCGCCGTGGCCTTGATGGCGTCGTCCGCGTCGATCGCCCGGCGCAGCGCGGACAGTTCGGAGCCGCCCGCCGAGGTGGCGAGCACGACCGTCCAGCCGTCGTCGTCCAGCCGCTTCAGCAGCCGCCCGGCGTCCTTCAGCGGGTGCAGCCGGTCGAAGTACGTTCCGTACAGGGTCTTGTGGGCGGCGCTCAGCGCGTCGACCTCGTCCTGGTCCCGGTCCTCCCCCAGGAGATGGGCGATGAGGTCCTGGGAGCCCAGGCCCACCGACCGGTGGATGTCGTGCATCGGCACCTGGTGACCCGCCTGCCGGAAGGCCTCCCACCACGTCGTGACATGCAGATGGTTCGTGTCGACGAGAGTGCCGTCGACGTCGAACACGGCGGCGCGTTCCATGAGCTGTCCTCTCCTCCTCCTACGCCGTACGAGTACCACGTCAGACGGGGTCCACGCCCGCCGGTGTCTCCCGGTCGCGGGCCCAGGCGAGCAGTTCCTCCATGGTCCAGGTGGTGATCACCCGCTCGGCGGGCACCCCGCACTCCTCGGCCCGGGCGCAGCCGTGGATCTGCCAGTCGAGCTGGCCGGGCGCGTGTGCGTCGGTGTCCACGGAGAACAGGACACCCGCCGCGACCGCACGGCGCAGCAGGCGCCGCGGCGGGTCGAGCCGCTCGGGCCGGCTGTTGATCTCCACAGCGGTGCCGGACTCCGCACAGGCGGCGAACACCTCGTCCGCGTCGAACTCCGACTCGGGCCGTCCGCGCCCGGTCAGCAGCCGTCCCGTGCAGTGCCCGAGGACGTCCGACAGCGGGTCGCGTACGGCGGCGACCATACGGCGGGTCATCGACCGTGCGTCCATGCGCAGCTTGGAGTGCACGGACACCACGACCACGTCGAGCCGGGCCAGCAGCTCGGGCTCCTGGTCGAGCGACCCGTCGTCGAGGATGTCGCACTCGATGCCGGTGAGCAGCCGGAACGGAGCCCAGCGTTCGTTGAGCGTGGCGACCACCGCCAGCTGCTCGCGCAGTCGCTCCGGAGACAGGCCCCGGGCCACCGTCAGCCGCGGCGAGTGGTCGGTGAGCACCGCCCACTCGTGCCCGAGCCGCGCCGCGGTCCGCCCCATGTCCTCGATCGGGCTTCCGCCGTCCGACCAGTCGGAGTGCAGATGGCAGTCGCCGCGCAGCAGCGCCCGCAGCTCCTCGCCGCCCTGCGCGAGCGGCGCACCGGCCTCCCGCTCCAGCTTCTCCAGATAGCCGGGCACCTGCCCGGCCAGCGCCTCCCGCACCACCTGCGCCGTCTTCGGGCCGATGCCCTTCAAGGACTCCAGCGACCCGGTGCGGACCAGCTCGGCCACCTCGTCCGCGGGCCGTGCGGCCAGTACGGCGGCGGCGGTGCGGAACGCGCGGACACGGTAGGTGGGAGCCTGACCCCGCTCCAGCAGGAACGCGATCCGGTCCAAGGCCTCCAGGGGGTCCATGACCACCTCCTCCGGCCTTCCAGACTTGCCCAGACGCGGCATGTCCGCACAACGGGAGCGGCGGGCCCGTCCGTACGATCGCGGAACGCCGACGCCGACCGCCGCACCCTGCTCACCCGGCTGGACGAACCCGGCGACGGCGGTCGCCCGCCCGCACGCCGGGCCGGGGCGGCGGCGGTCCTCGAACCGCTTCGGCGGCTCACCCACGCGAACCGCTCTACGCTCGAGACATGACCGAAATCGCATGCCCCTACGTCACCCACCCGCGGATCATGGTGCTCGGGGTACAGCCGGGCAAGCCGCCGTTCCGGATCGTGGAGATCGACGGTGAAGTGGTCGCCGAGGCGAGAGCGATCACCGACGTCCTGACGGTCGCGGCGGAGGCCGGCATCACGGTCCACGACCTCGACGACCCGGACGTGGTCCGCTGGGTCGGCGGCGACAAACACCACTGGACGCTGCGCTAGGGCCTGTCGGCTCCGGCCGGCTCCCGCGCGTCGTCGCGTCGCCCTCGTGGTGGTGGAACACGCGGTGAGCCCGGCCGGCACCGACGCCGGCCGGGCTCACCGCTCGCCTGCCCGGCGGTCTGCTCTCTATGGCTCGCTGTGGCCGGGGCGAGGCTTGTTCAGCCGACCTTCCACTTCTGGTTCGCCGCGCCCGAGCAGGACCAGATCTGCAGCCGGGTGCCGTTGGCCGAGTTGTTGCCGGTCACGTCGAGGCACTTGTTGGCCTGCGGGTTGACGATGTCGCCGGCCGCGGTGACCACCCATTTCTGGTTGGCGCTGCCACCGCAGTCCCACAGCTGGACGGTGGAGCCGTCCGCCGTGCCGTTCTCCGTGACGTCGAGGCACTTGCCCAGCGCGCGGAGCGTGCCGTCGGAGGCCACCGTCCACTTCTGGGCGGTGGTGCCGTTGCAGTCGTAGAGCTGGACGGGGGCGCCGTTGGCCGAGCTCGAACCGGCCACGTCCACGCACTTGCCGGCCAGTCCGGTGATGGGCGCGCCGCTTGAGCTGTCGCCGGTCGTCACCTTCACGTCGTCCACCACGAGCTGCTGCGGGAAGGCCGTGGAGCTGTTCGGATCGCCGGGCCAGTAGCCGCCGACCGCGAGGTTGAGGATCAGGAAGAACGGCTTGTTGAACGCCCAGGTCTTGCCGCCCAGGTCGGCGGGCGTGCGCCGCTGGTAGACGGTGCCGTCCACCGACCAGGTGATGGAGTCGGGCGCCCAGTCCACGGCGAATGTGTGGAAGGCGTCCGCGAAGGCCTGGCCCCCGGGCAGCGAGTACGCGGCACCGATGCCGCCCGTGCCGGAGTAACCGGGACCGTGGATGGTGCCGTGGATGGTGGAGGGCTCGAAGCCGACGTTCTCCATGACATCGATCTCGCCCGAGTTCGGCCAGCCGACCTGTCCGATGTCAGTGCCGAGCATCCAGAACGCGGGCCACATGCCCTGCCCGCGCGGTATCTTCATCCGCGCCTCGACCCGACCGTACGCGGCCGAGAACTTCCCCGAGGTGTTCAGGCGGGCCGAGGTGTACTCACAACGGCCGTACCAGCACTGGTAGTTGCCGGGATTGTCCTTGCGGGCCGTGATGACCAGATGGCCCTGGCCGTCCAGGGCCGCGTTGTTGTTGCCGGAGGTGTAGTACTGCCTTTCGTGATTGTTGACGTTGTCGCCGGTCTCGACCTGCCATTTCGAGGAGTCGACGGCCGAACCGGCGGCCCCGTCGAACGTGTCCGAGAAGGTGGCCGCGGCAGCGGCCACCTTCTCGGACGAGGCCGCCTTGGGGGCGGCGTCGGCTGCATCGGCGGGACCGATCGCGGCGGAGGCGATGAGCGCCGCGGAGAGTGCGGCGAACAGACATCGGCGGAGCAGGCGTGGGGAGTCCACGACTCTCCCTTCTGTACGGCTGCCCGGGGGACGGGTGTGCCGACTGGGGTGGGGGGTGCATGCTTCGCCTCTTGATTTAAGGAATGAGGTAAGGGGTTGTCAAGTCGGTGGTCCGGACCAGTAGTTGCTCAGCTCTTGCCCTTGCCGCCGCTCGTGTCCTGCCGCCGCCTCCGGCGCGGATGCACGGCCCGCCCGAGTCGCCGCCCCAGCAGCAGATAACCCAGCAGCGCGCCCGTCGTGTTGAGGATGACGTCGTCGATGTCGAAGGCGCGCCCGGTGATGAGCGCCCCCTGGACCAGCTCGACCAGCAGCATGACCAGCGCGGTCAGTACCCCGACCCGCACCAGGCCCCGGGTGCGCGGAGCCACCATCGGCAGCAGTACCCCGAACGGCACCCCGAGCAGCAGATTGCCGCCGATCTGCTTGACGGCGTCGCGCAACTCGGGCCGGCTCAGATAGGCGTGCAGGGAGCGGCCCGGATGCAGGTTGTTGTGGGTCAGCGCCTCCGAAGCGGGCGACGGCTCCAGGGTCAGCCGGGCCAGCACCGCGGCGAACGCCACCATGGTCGCGAAGGCGAGCACCATCGCCAGCAGTCGCACGGGAAGCGGCAGTGGCCGGTGCTCCGGCGGTGGTGCCGTCGAGGTGCGACGGCGGCCGAGGCCGAATTTCGAGGTGCCGGTGCGTAGCTCGGTACGGGCCATCCAACCCTCCAGGTTCAACTTCCCTCTGTCGCATGGCGGCTACCCGCTGTCCGGCCGCTGATGTCCGGTGCCCGGTGCCCGACGGCCGGGACGAGCCGTTGTCGGTGCCGGTCCCCGTCCCCTCTTCGGTTTCCGCTACCACCGGTGGGGCACTTGGGGCACCAGCCCGTCGCGCGCCGCCGTCGCGCGGAGCCGGGGCGATGCTTGGATGGCGGAACCGGCAATTCCATGCAAAGCGGAGAAAGGGGACGGCAGATGAACCCGCGTACGGCGCTGTGGGCCTGGCTTGAAGTACTCGCCTGGTGGGCCGTCCTCGCCCTCCTCTGGCTGGTGTTCATCAGCGCGGTCGACACACTGGAGCTGATCGTGGGGGCCTCGGCCTCGTGCGCCGGAGCGGTCGCGGCGCGCGGAGCGCGGCGGGCGATGAGCGCGCGGTGAACGGCTGGACCGTCGCGGCCACGGTCACGATCGCCGGCGGAGTCGGGGCCACCGTGTGGGGCGTCGCCACCGGGCCGTTGAGCCGCCGGGTCGTCGCCCAGAACCTGTCCTGCGCACTCGCCTGCCCCGGACTGCTGCTGCTCGCCCAGGGATACGAGAGGCCCGCGTACGTCGATCTCGCCCTGGTCCTCGCCCTCCTCGGCCCGGTCGGCACCCTCGTCTTCGCCCGGCTGCTCGCCGACGACCTCGCGCAGGACCCGCCGCGTGCCCGGGCCGTCACGGTCGCCGTCGCGTGCTTCGGCGGCGTGGTCGTACTGGTCCTGTGCGCGGCCGCCGGACCCGGCCGGGCCATGATGAAACTCCTGGTGACCGGGGCGCTGCTGATCGGCGGAAACCTCCTCGCCTCCCGCGCCCTGTCCGGAGGATTCTCCGGGGGCCGCCGTGGATGACCCCCTGATCTTCGTCGCCCTGCTGCTGGTCGCCGCCTCCGCGACCGCGGCCGTCGCCGTCCGCGACCCCGTGCGCCAGGCCCTCGTCCTGTCCGTCCTCGGTATCACCCTCGCCGTCCTGTTCACCGTGATGCAGGCGCCCGACGTGGCGCTCTCCCAGCTCGCCGTGGGCGCCGCGCTCACCCCGCTCCTGTTGCTCCTGTCCGTGCGCAAGGTCGGACGCCGGGCCCGGCAGGGGAACCGGAAGGGGAAGGGGAAGGCACGGTGACGCGGCGCGTACGGCTGATCGTCCTGGCCGTCGGCGGGGCGGGCCTCGCGGCCCTGCTCGTCGCCGCCTGTCTGCGGCTGCCCGGCTTCGGCGGGACACGGCACCCCTACGGAGACCGGGTCGTCCGCGCCTCCCTGGCCCGGCACACCGCCAACACCATCGCGTCCGTCAACTTCGACCAGCGTGCCTTCGACACCCTCGGCGAGATGGGCATCCTCTTCGCCTCCGTCCTCGGCACCGTCGTCCTGCTGCGCCAGACCCGCGACGAGCGAAGCGCGCGACCGGAACCCGAGGACGTCGCACTCCCCGTACGCCGGTACGCCCTCGTCGTCCTGCCCGTCGCCCTGCTCACCGGCCTCTACGTCATCGCCCACGGCCAGCTCAGTCCCGGCGGCGGCTTCCAAGGCGGCGTCATCGCGGCCACCGCCCTGCACCTGCTCTACCTCGGCGCCGACTACCGCGCCCTGGAGCGCATCCGGCCCGTCGGCCTGTACGAGATCGGCGACGCGCTCGGCGCCTGCGCCTACCTCGTCCTCGGCCTCACGGGAGTCGTCGCGGGCACGTCCTTCCTCGCCAACACACTGCTCCCGTACGGCACCTTCAACACCCTGTCGTCCGGCGGCACCGTCCCCCTGCTGAACGCGGCCATCGGCGTGGAGGTCGCCTGCGCGGTCGTCGTCCTGCTCGCCCGCTTCCTCGACCAGGCCGTCGAGATCGAGGAGGGAAGCGGGAAGTGAAGAAGGAGAGTCAGGAGAGAAAGGGCAGACGGGGCACGCGGGAAAGGCAGGAAAGGCAGGGCAGGCGGGACCGACAGGACAGACAGGGCAGACAGGAGAGGAAGGGGAGCGGCACGTGATGTCCGTACTGCCGTATCTCGTCGCCGTGTGGATCTTCCTGACCGGCTGCTACGGGCTCGCGACCAGCCGCAATCTGATCCACGCCGTGGGCTGCCTCGCCGTCTGCCAGTCCGCCACCTACGTCCTGCTGCTGACCGTCGGCTACCGCGACGGCGCCACCGCCCCCGTCTACTCCGACATCAAGCCCGGCTCGCGGCCCGTCGTGGACCCCGTCGTGCAGGCCCTCGCCCTCACCGACGTTGTCGTCGGCGCCACCGTCACCGCCCTGCTGCTCGCCCTCGTCCTCCAGGTCTCCAAACGCCACGGCACGGTCGACCCGGACGAACTGCGGGAGCTGCGCGGCTGATGAACCACCTGCTGCCGCTGCTCGTCGCCCTGCCGCTGCTCGGGGCCGCCCTCCTCGTCATGGCCGGCCGCCGGCTGCCGCGCGTGGCCGCCGAGTCGGTCGGCTGCGCGGTCTCGGCCGGTACGGCGGCCCTGGCCGTCGTCCTGCTGCTGAACTCCTCGCCGCCGCTGGTGGAATGGGTCGGGGGATGGCTGCCCAGGGACGGCGAGAGCGTCGGGATCGTCCTGGTGGGCAACGGCGCGGGCCTCGGCATGGCGGCGCTCGCCTCCCTGCTGACCGTGTCGGCACTCGCGTATTCCTGGCGCTACTTCGAGGAACCGCCCCACCACGCGGGTTCCTTCCCGGCGCTGATGCTGCTCTTCCAGGGCGGCATGTGCGGCTTCGCGATCGCGGGGGACCTGTTCGACGCGTTCGTGTTCTTCGAGCTGATGAGCGTCGTCGCCTACGCGCTGACCGGGCACCGGGTCGAGGAGGCGAAGGCGGTGCAGGGCGCGCTGACCTTCGGCGTCGTCAACTCGCTGGGCGCGTACGCCATGCTGATGGGCATCGCGTTGCTGTACGCGCGCACCGGCGAACTCGGACTGACACAGATCGGCCGCAAGCTCGACGCGCACGGCGGGCCCGACGCCCTCACCCTCGCCGCCTTCGTTCTCGTCCTCACCGCGCTGCTGGTCAAGGCGGCCGCCGTGCCCTTCCACTTCTGGCTGCCCGACGCGCACGCGGTCGCGCCGACACCGGTGTGCATGCTGCTGTCCGGCGTGATGGTCGAACTCGGCGCGTACGGAGTCTGGCGCGTCTACGGGACCGTCTTCGCCGGCCCCGGCGGCATCCCCGCGGCCGACCTGGAACGCGCCCTGCTGGTGCTCGGCGTACTGACCAGCGTGGTCGGCGCGGTCCTGTGCTGGTACCAGCGGCATGTGAAACGGCTGCTCGCGTACTCGACGGTCGCCCACATGGGGCTGTTCCTGATCGGCATCGGCACGCTGACGCCGGAGGCGGACGACGGCGTCGCGCTGTACGTCCTCGGACACGCCGGGGTGAAGGCGGCCCTGTTCGCCTGCACCGGAATCCTGCTCGACCGGTACGGCAGCGTCGACGAACACGCCCTGCACGGGCGTGCCCGGGAGCTGCGCGGGGTGGCCGTGCTGTTCCTGATCGGCGCCCTGGGCCTCGCCGGACTGCCGCCCTTCGGCACCGCACTGGGCAAGGCGATCACGGAGGAGGCGGTGGGCGGACCGCTCACCGTCCTGTTCGTCGCCGTCTCGGCGGTCACCGCGGGCGCGGTGCTGCGGGTCGTGGCGCGCGTGTTCTACGGGCTCGGGCCGAAGCCGCGGAAGGAGTCCTCGTACGAGACCACCGGCACCGGCGAGGAACCCGAGACCCGGCACCGGCTGCGCCGGATCCCGGACACCATGACCACCGTCCCCGCGGTGCTGCTGGCCGCGGCGCTCGCCGTGGGCGCGGTGCCCGGCTTCGCCGGTGTGGTGGCACGCGCCGTGAACGAGGCCGGATCCGGTGGGGCGGTCACCTCACCCCACTGGACCCTGGCCGGCGTCGTCCTGGGACTGACCTCGACGGCCGTGGCAGTCGGCCTGGCCGCCCTCGCCGTGACCCGCCCGAAGCTGCTCGGTGAGCAGCGCTGGACCGAACCGCTGCGGCACCTTCAGTCCGGGTACATCGGGGACTACGTGGCGTGGCTGCTGGCGGGGGCGACGCTGCTGGGTGCGCTGGCCCTGCCCGGCGTGCTCGGCGGCTGAGCCGGCTGACGCGGCCGCTCAGGCACCGTAGGTCACGTGCACCTCCTTGAAGCCGAGCGAACGCAGCAGCCCGTCCAGCATGCTGGTGGTGTTCTCCTCGGCGCGTTCGGCGAGTTCGCTGTCCTTGGCGGCCTCCCCGATGTGCTTGACCGCGAGCTTCTGCACGGCGCGTTCGCTGTTGGGGTTGTCGGAGAAGAGGTCGCCGAGCCGGTCCAGCAGACCGCGCTGCTTGGAGACGGCATAGGAGCGGTCGGCGTCGAGCGCGGGCTTGCCCAGCACCGCGTGCGGCAGCCTGATCGTCGCGGACGTGCGGTCGCCGTTGACCTTCACGTCGTCCTTGCCGAGCCCGCCGAGGTTCACATACGCGTCCACGGTGCCCGCGCCCACATACAGCGTGCGGGTGCCGCGGATCGCGTCCGGCAGGAGCTTGGCGTCCTTCTCCAGGTCCACGACCACCTGGAAGTTGCCCGAGGCCGCGTCGTAACGGCTCATGTCCTGGATGGACTTGAGGAGTGTGGGCCCGGACCGGTCGTGGGTGTCTTCCCCGAACAGGTCGCGCAGCCCCGGAAGCACGCTGAGCCGCAGCCCGGCGAACAGCACCACGAGTACCAGGACGAGGGCGGTGACCGCCTTCAACCAGCCGGGCATCCGTTTGCGCTCACTGGACGTCGAGCCGGGCGTCTGCTTGATGGACGTCGTCATGTCGACAGTCCTCCCTTCTCTACCCGAGTGCCCGCCACATCCCCCGACAGAACGCACGGTTGGCCAATTGATGACGCGGGCTACTCGATCAGCGCAGTGCGCGGTCGCCCGAAGGCCTGGACCACCACACCCCCTCCCCGTGCGTCAGCCCCGGCAGCCGCAGCTCGACGTCGCGCACGCGCCGGGCCGGGAGTTCACCGGTGATCAGCCAGGCCGTGCGCCCGCCCGTCGTCTCCCGGAACTCCGCGTCGTACGCGGCCAGTTGCGCTGTCACCGGGGCCGGCGCGTCGAGGGAAGCCCTCCACGGCGGAGAGCGGCAGTACCGCCCCGTCCAGCACCTCCAGGGCGCGCTCGGCCTCGGCGATGAAGTCGGGGTGCTTCGGGGTGTCGATGGGGTTGATCTGTACGGCTCCGGCGGTGAAGGCGGCGACGGCCGAACGGATGGTGATGCCGCGCCGCCGCTCGATCTCCCCGTCGTCCGTACGGGTGTCGCCGGCGTCGATGCTGCCGAGGCGGTCGATCGCGCCGGGGTTCCGAGGAATCGGCGCATTCCGGTCCCCTGAGGTCGGGCGTGTGGCGAGGTCGTGACGCGGCACCCGCCACGGCCGACCGCAAATGAATTTCCCGGGGGTCCGGTCAGTAGCATGTGGCGCGCAGCCCGGATTCGATCATGCGAGGAGCGGACCGTGCGTGACATCGCCGTGTTCAGCGGTAGTGCCCATCCCGAGCTGGTGGCGGAGGTCTGTGCGCATCTCGGTGTGCCCCTCAGTCCGTCCCGGGTGAGCCGGTTCGCCAACGACTGTCTCGAGGTGCAGCTTCAGGCCAACTGCCGCGAGCGGGACGTGTTCCTGGTGCAGCCGCTGGTCGCCCCCGTGCAGGAGCATCTCGTCGAGCTGCTGCTGATGTGCGACGCGGCGCGCGGGGCCTCAGCGGGGCGGATCACCGTCGTCATGCCGCACTACTCGTACGCCCGTTCGGACAAGAAGGACGCGCCGCGCATCTCGATCGGCGGACGGCTGGTCGCCGATCTGCTGGTGGCCGCCGGGGCGAGCCGTGTCCTGGCGATGACGCTGCACTCCCCGCAGGTCCACGGCTTCTTCTCGGTGCCCGTCGACCACCTTCACGCCCTGCGGGAACTGGCCGCCCACTTCCGCGGCCACGACCTCTCCCGGACGACGGTCGTCTCGCCCGACCTCGGCAACGCCAAGGAGGCGGCCGCCTTCGCGCGGATGATCGGGGCGCAGGTGGCCGCGGGGGCGAAACAGCGGTTCGCGGACGACCGGGTCAGTATCAGCGCCGTCATCGGCGACGTCGTGGACCGGGATGTCATCGTGCTGGACGACGAGATCGCCAAGGGCAGTACGGTGCTCGAACTCCTTGACCGGTTGCGGGAGTTGGGGCCGAGGTCGATCCGAGTGGCCTGTACGCACGGCCTGTTCGCGGCCGGCGCGCTCAAGCGGCTCAGCGAGCAGCCCGACGTGCTGGAGATCGTGTGCACGAACACCGTGCCGGTCGCCGCCTTGGAGCGCACCGGGAAGCTGCGGGTCCTCTCCATCGCGCCCGCCCTGGCCGAGGCCGTGCGGCGCATTCACAACGGCGAGTCGGTGAGCGCCCTGTTCGACGCGCCCCAGGGCGAATAGGTGGCGTGCGGTCCTCGAACTCGGCGCGTGCGGAGCTGAGTTCGAGGGCTTGGGCTCGCCCTCCGTGAGGGCGGCAGGGGGGGGCAGGGCGGCAGGGTGGCAGGGCTGTGGGGCGGCGGGACGGCGGGCGCTGGGCGCCCGGCAGGTCACCAGGATCCGGACGTGGCCTCGGCCTGCCGCAGGGCCTCGTCCAGCGACGCGGCGGGGGGTAGCAGCGTCCGCAGGCCGGTCAGGCGCAGGATGCGCAGCGTCAGCGCGTGCGTGCAGACGAGCCGCAGCTGTCCGCCCCGTCCGAGGACCCGGCTCCTGGCCCGGTACAGCAGGCGCAGCCCCGAGCAGTCGAAGAACTCGACGGGGCCGAGGTCGATCACCACGCGCGCTGCCGGGCGTCCCGTCACGGAGTCGAGCACGGGGATGATCTCCAGGGCCGCGGCGATGTCGATCTCGCCGCGGAACTCGAGGACCGTATGGCCGCGTACCCGGTGGACGTGCAGATGCCGGGTGCGCGGTGCGGGGTCCTGCGGCATGACGGCATCGCCTCCAACCGGCTCCACATGGCGGGGCTTCAGGTCACCGGTCCGGGGTGACGACGTCCTTGAGTGCTAGGACGCGACACCGGGGCCCGGGGATGCTCAACACCGCTCCCCGCACTGCAAGTTACCCTCGATGGAGTGAATTTGAGCATGTTCGATTGACATATGTCTTCGAATTGAGACTACGACCGTGCGCGCCGGGCGTCCATGGCAACGCGTGCCGGGCGCCTACGACAGTGCGTGCCAGGCCCGGGTCAACGCCCGGCGGAACTGATCGGCCTGGTGTGCGCTGAAGTCCCGGATCATCCGCTCCTCCAACTCCTGCCGGCCGCCGTCCTGACACCCGCGACGACTGTCATCGTCGTCGACGAGGTCGCCGAACGGCTCCCCTCGGCACGAGGACTGGGCGCCACGCACACCGTGAACGCGGGCGACGCCGACGCCGCCGAGGCGGTGCTCGCCCTCACCGACGGCAAGGGCGCCGGCGGGTCGTGGAGACGACCGACGGCACGGGCGCCCGCGGGGTCGTGGAGACCACCGGCGGCGTCGCCGTGCCGCGCAAGGGTGCCCGACGCGCTCGCCGCGCGCGGCACCCCGGTCGTCGTCGGCGCCCCGCCCTTCGGTACCGAAGGGCGGGGCGATCAAGCCGGTGCTGACGTTCACATGGTCAGCACGAGCTTCCCCGTGGTGCGGCCGGTGTCGCCGAGCGCGTGCGCCTTGGCGGCGTCGGCCAGGGGGAAGGTCTCGGCGATGGTCGCGCGTAGCTTGCCCGCCTCGACGAGCTCCGCGATCGCCTTCATGCCGGTGTGCGAGGCGTCCACGAGCATCCTGAGCGCCCGTACGCCGAGCCGCTCGGCCTCCTCGTAGAAGTCGTCCGACCCGACCGGCAGGATCGACACCACGATCCCGCCCGGGCGCAGTACGCGCAGTGAGCGCAGGGAGTGGTCGCCGCCGATCGTGTCCAGGACGATGTCGACGTCCCGCACGGCCTCGGCGAAGTCGGTCTCCCGGTAGTCGATCGTCTCGTCCACGCCGAGCCCGCGCAGGAAGTCGTGCTTACCGGCGCTCGCCGTACCGATCACATACGCGCCGCGGGCCTTGGCGATCTGCACGGCCACGTGGCCGACCCCGCCGGCCGCCGCGTGGATCAGCACCCGCTGGCCCGGCCGCACGTCCGCCGTCTCGACCAGGGCCTGCCACGCGGTCAGGGAAACCAGCGGCAGCGCGCCCGCCTGGATGTGGTCGACCCCGGACGGCTTGTGCGCGAAGGCGCGGGCCGGGGCGGTGACGTACTCGGCGTGCGAGCCGTGGCCGAACGGGTAGGACAGCATGCCGAAGACCTCGTCACCCGGCTTGAAGCGGGCGACGCCGATCCCGGTCGCCTCGACGACGCCGGAGACGTCCCAGCCGAGGACGAAGGGCGGCTCGCCGAGGAAGCCGCCGGTGGCGCGGTGCTTCCAGTCGGTCGGGTTGACCCCGGCGGCACGCACCCGGACCAGCACCTCGTTGGGCCGCGGCGCGGGGCGTTCCGTCTCTACTTCCTTGAGGACCTCGGGACCGCCGAGGACGTCCTGACTGATGGCTCGCATGGTGTTCACAGTGCTCATGGTGGTCCAGCCTGCCGGGGTTCGCCCGTCAGGAGAATGGCATGATTGCCAATATTCGATAGGATCGTGCCATGCGGCATGTGGAACGCGTGGTCGTCCTGGCGCTCGACGGCGTCTACCCCTTCGAGCTGGGCATCCCCAGCCGGATCTTCGGCGCGGCCGACGGCCGGTACGAGGTGGTGACCTGCACGGTCGACGGGAAGCCGGTGCGCAGCAACGCGGACTTCTCGGTCATGGTCGAGCGCGGCCCCGAGGTGCTGCGTACGGCGGACACCGTGGTGATCCCGCCCGTCACACCGGCCTCGGTCACCGCGGAACTCCCGGCCGAGGTCACCGCCGCGCTCGCGCAGATCCGGCCCGGAACCCGCATCGTCTCCATCTGCACGGGGGCGTTCGTGCTGGCGGCGGCCGGTCTTCTCGAAGGGCGGCGGGCCACGACCCACTGGCAGTTGGCGGACCACTTCCGGCGCATGTTCCCGCACGTGGCACTGGACCCGGACGTACTGTTCGTCGACGACGACCCGATCCTCACCTCGGCAGGCGCCGCCTCCGGGGTCGACGCCTGTCTGCACATCGTGCGCAAGGACCACGGCAGCGCGCTGGCCAACTCGGTCGCGCGGCGCTGCGTGGTGCCGCCGTGGCGGGACGGAGGTCAGGCGCAGTACATCGAGCACCCGGTTCCCGGGCCCACCACCACCGGCACGGCCGCCACCCGCCAGTGGGCGCTCGAACGGCTGGGCGAGCCGCTCGCGCTGGCCGATCTCGCCGGGCACGCCCGGATGAGCCTGCGCACCTTCGCCCGGCGCTTCGGCGACGAGGTGGGCATGAGCCCCGGCCGCTGGCTCATCCAGCAGCGCGTCGCCCGCGCCCGCCAGCTGCTGGAGTCCAGTGACCTGCCGGTGGACCAGATCGCCGGCGAGGTCGGCTTCGCGACCGGGGCCTCACTGCGGCAGCACCTGCACGCGGCGATCGGAGTCTCACCACAGGCGTACCGCCGTACGTTCCAGACGGCCCGCTAGTGCCGCAACAGGCAACGTTCGCCCCGTCGCGACGCCCGGCACGCGCCCCCAAGCTTGACGGGCAAACGTTGCCTGCCGCGGCACTAGAGCGCGCCGGGAGGCGGCGGTCCAGCTCGGTCGCCGGGCCCGTCCATGGCAGGGCAGGGCTCAGCCGGCGGAGCCGTCCGCGTCGAGCAGGATCCGGGCCAGCTCCGTCGGCCGGGAGAGCATCGGCCAGTGGCCGGTGTCCAGCTCGACCAGCCGCCAGTGCTCGCTCTTGAGCAGCTCGGCCACGTCGTCGGTCGGCTCGGGACCGTCGAGCAGGCACTTGATGTACGTCGCCGGAAGTTCGCCGAGCGGACGTGTCAGCACCGCCGGCTCGGACAGGGTGGCGCCCGGGTGCGGGGTGGCGCGGCCGACGAACCGTGCGATCTGCTCCTCGGTGAGGCCCTGGCCTTCGAAGTCGGGCGCAGTCAGGGGCGGCCAGACGTCGCCGTTCGCGGCGAGTACGGCCTCGAACTTCGCCGGCCCCTCCCACCAGGTGGAGACGAACGACTCGTCGACGGCCGGCACGTTCGAGTCGACGAACACGACGCGCGTCAGCCGGTCGCCGATCCGCTCGGCGGCCTGCCCCACCGGGATGCCCGCATAGCTGTGTCCGACGAGCACCACCTCACGCAGATCGAGGCGCTCGACCTCGTCGACGATGTCCCGCACATGCGTCTGCTGCCCGGCCGGCACACCCTGCTTGTCGGCGAGGCCGGACAGCGTCAGCGGATGGGCGCCGTGCCCGGCCGCACGCAGGTGAGGCACCACCTCGTCCCACGCCCACGATCCGAGCCACGCGCCTGCCACCAAAACGAATTGAGTCATGGCGGCAACGTAACGCGGGGGTCTGACATCGCCGCCCCAACACCTCGGCGGGTGCGCCCCCTTGGCCGCCGGGCCGCCCGAACGTTCCCCGCCCCAAGTGCGTCGGAGGAGGGACGGGTACGGCGTTCGGCGGACAGGAGCGGGAATGCGCAAGGGGATCGCGGCGGTGGCGGTGCTGGTCGCCATGACGGCGTCGGCAGGGTGCGACGACGGGAGCGGGGCCGATCTCGTGGTCACCGGAACGCCGCCGGCGACGCCGTACAGCGGGCCGCTGAAGGTCCCGTCCAAGAACCTCGACGAGGACAGCGCCCGGGCGGTGCGGCTCGTGGCGGGGGCGGCCGGGCGAGCCCTGGAGTGCGACGGCGAGATCTACACGGGGGCGTCGGACGGCTCGTGGAGCCGGGACGACGGCGGGGCGACGCCCGAGGAGGGGCTCCAGGCGTACTTCGACCTGGAGCAGGCCGAGGATCCGCACTACGGCTATCGCGTCGAGCGCGAGGAACGGGACCGGGTCCTGTACTCCTTCGACGTCCACGGCCGTACCAAGGTCGCCGTCGTCGTCGCCAAGGACCAGAAGGGGCGGCCCGGTTGGGGTCCGGAGTCGAGCGCGTCCTGCGACCCGGCCGAACTTCCGGCGAGCTTCACGGACTCCAAGCCCTACGAGATCTGGACCGACCGGGACGGCCGTCGCGTGGCAACGACGGTGGTGAGCAGCAATGACGGCCCGGAGCACTGCGGCTGGCAGTCCGCCGTCTTCCTGTACACCGGCCGGGGTGAGGGCGTGAGGCACTACGTGCGTGATCCGCACGGGGTGCTGGGCCGTCAGCTGCTCACCTCCGCGTACGACGGTCATGTCCGTATGCCCGCCGACGCCCACGACACGGGATACCGCCTGAACGACCGGGAACTGTGGTTCACCGGCGACAGGTCGAAGGCCTACGTACGCACGTCCGACGGGGTGGAGCTCTGGCCGGCCACGAAGGAGAGTGTGGGCTGCAAGTGATTGACGACGCCCAGGTCAGCGGCTGCGGTGCAACGCGACCAGCAACTGCCAGGCCTGATCGGCGATGTCGTCCGCCGTCGCGTCGAGGAGGCCGTGCAGCCAGTCGGCCAGCACCCCCGCGAAGGTCGCCGCCACGGCGGAGGCCACGAGCGGGGCGTCGGCCGCGCCCGCGAGGGTGCGTTCGCTGAGGCTGCGGGCGCGCAGATCACGGTGCAGTACGCGGCCGAGCGGGCCGCCACCGCCCGGGCTGAGCAGGGCGCGGTACAGGGCGGTGTGCGGGGCGAGGCCGGCGAGGAACGCGCGCAGTGCCTCGGGTGCGCGGACCGGGTCGGGGCGGCCGCGCCAGGCGTGCAGCGCGTCCACCGCGTCGCGTACGACATCGGCACAGGCGTCGACCGCCAGCGCCTCCAGGTCGGCGTAGTGCACGTAGAACGTGGCGCGGCCGACCCCGGCCCGGCGTACCAGCGCGGCCACGCTGACCTCCTCCAGCGGGTGCGCGGCGCACTCGTGGAGGAGGGCCTCCCTCAGCTTCGCGCGGGTGCGGGCGGCCCGCGGGTCCTCCCATGGCACGGGGCTCACCGGGCTCAGTGCGCGATGAGTACGGCGGCCAGGGCGAGAGCTCCTGGCAGGGCCTGGGCGAACAGGATGCGGCGGTTCGCGGTGAGCCCGCCGTACACGCCGGCGATCACGACGCACACCAGGAAGAAGACCTGCACACGGAATCCGGTCGGGTCGCCGGCGATCAGACCCCACACCAGGCCCGCCGCGAGGAAGCCGTTGTAGAGCCCCTGGTTCGCGGCCAGCGGCGCCGTGGCCCGCGCCATCTCCGGGTCGAATCCGTGCAGCCCCCGCCCGGGCTTCTTCTCCCACAGGAACATCTCCATGACCAGGATGTACGCGTGCAGGGCGGCGACCAGCCCGACCAGCACGTTCGCGAGGATCTCCATCGTCGACAGGCTCCGTTGTTCGTTCGGCCACTTCATGGACAGGTGTCCACTATAGCTGGACGGGTGTCCATGAAAATCCCGGGGTGCGGCGGGTGACGGCCGTGGCGGAAGCCCGGTGACGGTCACGGCGGTGCGGTGACTCCCTTTACGGTGATCTTGGCGCTCGTGCGACTTCCCATGTCGTCCCGCGCCCCTGCGTGCCGTTGGTCACGTGGCCGTGTTCTGCCTTGGTGAAGGGGGAGTTGACGTGTCGGGCAGCATCGCGCCGGTCGGCTGGAGCGAGAGTGAACGGGGGATGTGGGCCGCCTTCCGCCGTGGCGAGTGGTACGCGGACGGGGGCGAGGTCCGGGCCTCGGCCGTGCGCAGGCTGCTGCTCGCCCCGCCCCAGGCCGAGCCCGGCCATCCGGCCCGCCTGCGACTGCGGGACGTGCTCGTCACCGGACGCCTCGACCTGGAGGAGGCCGTCGTCGCGGCAGCGCTGCGACTGCGGAACTGCCGCTTCGAGCACGCGCCCCGTCTGGACGGCGCGTCCCTGGGCGCCCTGGAGCTGCGCGACTGCACTCTGCCGGGCCTGTCGGCGGTGGGCGTGACCATCGGCTGGAAGTGCGAGATCAGAGGCTGCCGGGTGCAGGGCGCCCTGGACATGCACGGGGCCTCGATCGGCGGCACCCTGCATCTGGAGGACAGCCGGCTGACCGGCGGTGCCGACCTGCGGGACAGCTCGGTGGGCGGCAGCGTCATCCTCCGGCGCGCCGCACTCCTCAACCCACGGGGCACGGCGCTGCACGCCAACCGGCTGCACATAGGCGGCGACCTGGACTGCCGCGGCGGACTCGTCGCGGAGGGCACCGTCGACGTGTGCGACGCCCGGGTGGGCGGCGGCGTCCGCTTCGAAGGGGCCTCGCTCACCGCCGAGCACGGGCCCGCCCTGCGCGCCCACGGCATCGACGTGGGGGCCGAGTTCAAGTGCTGCGAGGGCTTCGTCGCGCACGGCAGACTGTCGATGAGCAGCATCACCGTACGCAGCCAGCTCTGCTTCAAGAACGGTTCCATCGACGTACCGGCCGGACAGCCGGCGCTGGTCAGCCGCCGCTCCACCGCATCCGACCTCGACCTGAGCTTCAGCGGCCCCGTGCACGGCACCGTGGACCTCAGCCACACCCGGTTGACCCTCCTGACCGGCGCGCCGGGCGAGTGGCCCCTGGCGCTGCGCATGGAAGGCGTCGTCTACGACAGTCTCCTGCCCCAACTCCCGGCCGCGGAACGGCTTCCGCTGCTCGCCCGTGACCCCGAGGGCTTCACCCCGCAGCCCTACGAGCAACTGGCGGCCGTGTACCGGCTGCACGGCCGGGACGCCGAAGCGCGCACCGTACTGCTCGCCAAGCAACGGCGGCTGCGGACCACCCTGCCCTGGCCGGGGCGCGTATGGGGAGGGCTGCAGGACCTCACCGTCGGATACGGCTACCGGCCGATGCGCGCCGTGTGGTGGCTGTTCGCGATCATGCTCAGCGGCACCCTGCTGTTCACGGCCTGGCCGCCACAGGCCGTCGAACCGGGCAAGCCGCCCCACTTCCAGGCCGCCATCTACACGTTCGACCTGCTGCTGCCGCTCGTCGACTTCGGACAGGAACAGGCGTTCAGCCCGCGCGGCGGCCTCCAGTGGGCGGCGGTACTCCTCATCTGCCTGGGCTGGCTGCTCGCGACCACGGCGGCGACGGGCGCCAACCGGATGCTGCGCCGGGCGTGAGCCGGCCGGGGGATCGTAACCGGTCACCTTTGCAGGCTCGGGCGTGTCATCTCCGTAGGACGCGGGACGGTCTTCGTGCAGCGGGGCGGTCCGGTCCGAACGACGCTCACTCACAAGGAGGCTGTACCAGGATGACGACCCCACCCGCCCGCACCGCGAAGCAGCGCATACAGGACACCCTGAACCGGCTCGAACTGGACGTCGACGCCTGGGTGTCCACGGCCGGAGCCGACGGAGGAGCGCCGTATCTGGTTCCCCTGTCCTACCTCTGGGACGGTGAGACATTCCTGGTCGCCACCCCGGCGGCGAGCCCCACCGGACGCAACCTCAGCGAGACCGGCCGGGTGCGCCTGGGTATCGGACCCACCCGCGACCTGGTGCTCGTCGAAGGCACCGCGCTGCCGCTGGAGCCCGCCGGCCTCCCGGACGGCGTGGGCGACACCTTCGCCGAGAAGACCGGCTTCGATCCGCGCCGGCTCACCACCTCCTACCTCTACTTCCGGATCAGCCCGCGGCGTGTGCAGGCCTGGCGCGAGGCCAACGAGCTGTCCGGGCGCGAACTGATGCGGGACGGGGAGTGGCTCGTGACCGACTGAATCCGTGGGACGGGGTATCCGGGAGCGTAGAGACGGCGGCTGGTGCCGCCGTCCGCGCCCCGGAACCCGTGACGGAGGAAGCATGGCACTCGTAGTGGCAGGCGTCGTGGTCCTGGACTGCGCCGAGCCCGAGAAGCTCGCCGCGTTCTACAGGGAACTGCTCGACGCCGAGGAGACGGACGCGACCGCGAACCGGGTGGAGATCCGGGGAGCCGACGGGATGCGGATGGCATTCCGCCGCGATGTGATGGCGACGCCGCCGAGCTGGCCGCGCCCCGAGAACTCCCTCCAGGCCCATCTGGACTTCCACGTCGAGGACCTCGACGCGGCGGAACGCAAGGTCGTCGGCCTCGGCGGCCGCCCGCTGGACACGAAGGACGCGCAGGGCCCGTTCGAGGAACGCGGTTACGCCGACCCGGCCGGCCACTCCTTCACCCTGCGCTGCGCACGGCCGACAGCGCCGAAGCAGGGGTGAGCGGCGGGCCGGGCGGCTGCGGCCGGGTCAGTCCCGGCCGCCCTTGTTCCCGTCCGGCCACACCCCCGTGGACCGTTCGACGGCCTTCGCGCCCGTGCGGTCCACCGCGCTGCGGACTACCGCGAAGATGGCGCCCTGGACGGCCGCGGCGAACAGGATCTCGCCCCAGCCGCGGTCCTGGTCCAGCGCGTCGGGGGCGTTGTCCTCGTGGCGAATCGCCTTCCACGCCTGCTGGAAGGCGAGCCCGGCCAGCGCTCCGCTCGCCCAGCTGAGTGCGAACCCCAGAGGCTTGTATACGAGCGGGAGCTTCATCTTCTTCTGCTTGTTCCTGGCCATCCCTGTCTCCTGTGTCCTGTCTTCCGTCGTAGCCCGTCAGGGTCGTCCCTGAGCCGGGATCTCCTCGTCCTCGCGCACCGGCCCGGGCGGTGTCCCGTCGCCGAACGGCCGGCCGCCCAGCCGCTCCCGGTGATGGGGCGTGAGCCAGCCCGCGAGGTCCGGCCCGAGCGGCACGATGCCGGTCGGATTGATGCCGGTGTGGACCTGGTAGTAGTGCCGTTTGATGTGGTCGAAGTCGACGGTGTCGCCGAAGCCGGGCGTCTGGTAGAGGTCGCGTGCGTACGCCCACAGCACCGGGTGCTCGGTGAGCTTCCAGCGGTTGCACTTGAAGTGGCCGTGATACACGGCGTCGAAGCGGACGAGCGTGGTGAACAGCCGGATGTCCGCCTCGGTGATCGAGTCCCCGACGAGATGGCGCCGGTCCGCCAGCCGCTGTCCGAGCAGCTCCAGGCGGTGGAAGACTCCGGCGCACGCCGCCTCGTACTCCTTCTGGCCGGTGGCGAAGCCGGCCCGGTAGACGCCGTTGTTGACGTCCTCGTAGATGTCCGCCATCACCTCGTCGATCTCGTCGCGCAGCCCGGCCGGATACAGGTCCGGTGCCCCCTGCCGGTGCAGGGCCTTCCACTCGGTGGCCAGATCCAGGGTGAGCTGCTGGTAGTCGTTCGTGACCAGCTTCCCGCTCGGCACGTCCACAATCGCCGGCACACTGACGCCGCCCGGATACTCCGGCTGCCGTGCGTCGTACGCCTCACTGAGGTACCGGATGCCGAGCACGGGGTCGCGGCCGTCCGGGTCGAGGGTGAACCGCCAACTGCGGTCGTCCTGGACCGGATCGACGACACCCAACGACAGCGCGTCCTCCAGACCGAGCAGCCGCCGCGACACCAGTGCCCGGCTCGCCCAGGGGCAGGCGCGGCTGGCGATGAGCCGGTAGCGGCCGGCCTCCACCGGCCGGCCGTCCCGGCCGTCGGCCGTGATCCGGTCCGTGAAGTGGCTCCTGGACCGCTTGAACGCCTTCCGTCCGTACGCGCTGTTGCCGTTGCCCTCGCTCATGGCGTCTCACCTTCCCGCTGTGCCCGGATACGAGTGCCCCGCTGAGCGCCCCCCGATTCGCCGAGCCGGTCACCGTGTGAGACGAGCCGACGGGGGAAGGCGGCGAAAGTGAGCAGGACATCCTCTTCGGACTCTTCGAACCACGCTTCTTCGACCCCCGCGGACTCTTCCGCGGATTCCTCCGAGGACCCTTCTGCGGACTCGTCCGCGGACGCCTCGGACCGCAAGACCCGGATCACCGTGCTGGTGGCGCTGGGCGCCAACCTGGTGATCGCCGTGGCCAAGGCCGTCGGCGGCCTCCTCGCGGGCTCGCCGGCGCTGCTCTCGGAGGCGGCGCACTCCGTGGCGGACAGCCTGAACGAGGTCTTTCTGCTGGCCGCCCTGCGCCGCAGCCGCCGGCCGGCCGACCAGCGGCACCCGTTCGGCTACGGCAAGGAACGGTTCTTCTGGTCGTTGCTCGCGGCCGTCGGCATCTTCGTGATGGGCGGCTGCTTCTCCTTCTTCCAGGGCATCGAGGCGCTGCGGAGCGGAGCCGAGGAATCGCACAGCGGTTATGTGGCGGGCCTCATCGTGCTCGGTGTGGCGCTCCTCGCGGAGGGCGCGTCCCTGCTGCGGGCGCTGCATCAGGTGCGCGGGCAGCGGGGTTCCGCGGCGGAAGGGCTGCGGGACCCCGCGCTGCGGACGGTCGTCGCCGAGGACGGCACCGCGGTCCTCGGCGTCACGCTGGCGATGATCGGCATGGCGCTGCACATGGTCACCGGGCAGGTGGTCTGGGAGGCGGCGGCCTCGATGGGGATCGGCGCGCTGCTCGTCTACGTCGCCTACCGGCTCGGCCGCGACGCCCGTGACCAGCTCATCGGGCAGGCCGCCGACCCCGAGCTGAGCGGGCGGATCCGGGCCCTGCTGGAGGCACAGCCCGAGATCGACAGCGTGGAGTCGCTCCTCACCATGCAACTGGGCCTCCACTCCACCCTGGTCGCCGCCCGCGTCGACCTGGTCCCGGGCCTGGACAGCGAGGAGGTCGAGGACGTCGCGGTGCGCATCAAACGCTCGGTCGCCCATCTGATCCCGGAGGCCGACCAGATCTTCCTTGACGTGACGGACGCGCGAGCGCTGGCGGCGGACCGGGCGGGGGAAACAGAAAGCCCCGCCGCGACGGGGGAGCGCGGCGGGGCCTGAAGGACGGGTGCCCGGCGGCCAGGGGTTCATGCCCGCGGATTCGGAGGCGGTCGCGAACAGCTGGAAGCCGGAAGATGTGAGGTCGTCCTCCCGTCGGTACGGCGAGGAGAGGCGGCCCATACCGGAACGGGGGAGTGCGGTACGGGCCGCCGCCGTGCCCGGTGTCAGCCGGCCGGCTCCAGCACGAAGACGGGGATCTCGCGGTCGGTCTTCTCCTGGTACTCGGCATACGGGGGATAGGCGGCGACCGCCCGCTCCCACCACTGCGCCTTCTCCTCGCCGGTGACCTCACGGGCCGTGAACTCCTTGCGCACGGCCCCGTCCTGGAGTTCCACCGCGGGAGTCCCCAAGACGTTGTAGTACCAGACCGGGTGCTTGGGCGCGCCACCCAGCGAGGCCACCGCCGCGTACTTCCCGTCGTGCTCGACGCGCATCAACGGCGTCTTGCGGATCTTGCCGCTCTTGGCACCCAGGGTCGTGAGGATGATCACGGGCAGCCCCGTGTCCATGAGCGTCGTTCCCTTGGTGCCGCCGGAGCTCTCGTACAACTCCACCTGGTCACGTACCCACTGCGTCGGGCTGGGTTCGTACTCGCCCTCAAGAGGCATGACTTCCGTCCCATCGTCGCGTACGACTGCTGTCTCGTCGCGCGGCCTCACGAGCCAACTCCCAAGACCGCGCACCCAGGATTCAACACCAGCGGGCAGCGGATTCATCCGCAACGGCGAGTCGCGGCGCACCTGCCCGGCGCGGACGGTCACTGGTTTTCCGGTCACGCCGGCGACATCAGCATGCGCACCGCCAGCCCCAGGATCACCGCGCTGGACAGGAGCGCCGTCACCAGCCGACCGCGCCGCCCGGTCAGTGCCCGCCCGAGCAGCGCACCACCCCCGGCCAGCAACACCTGCCAGCTGGCCGAGGCGACGAAGGCGGCGAGGACGAAGACGCCCTGCTCCAGCGGCAGTACCGCCTGAGCGGCCCGGCTGCCGAGCACGAGTGCGGCGAAGTAGATCACGGTGGTGGGGTTCAGCAGCGTGATCCCCAGCAGCCCGAGGTACGCCCGGGCCGGGCTCGGCGGGGTCCGCCGGGCCGCGGCGGCGTGCCGCGGCGAGCGGTAGTGGCGAACCGCGGCCGTCGCGCCGCGGACCGCCAGCGCGATCAGCACCAGCCCCGACGCCCAGCGCAGTGGTACCAGCACCGGCTGGAGCGCGGCGGCGAGCGCCGAGCCGCCGAGCGCGGCCACCAGGGCGTAGAGCCCGTCCGCGGTGGCGACGCCGAGCGCGGCGCACACCCCGGTCCGCAGGGACGTACGGGCGGTGAGGGAGACGAGATAGGTCGCGACCGCTCCGACGGGCACGGCGATGCCGTAGCCCGCGAGAAGCCCCGCGACGAGCGCGGCGGTCACGACCGCGGAAGCGTAGGCCTCCGCGGTCGGCCGGGCTGCTGCTGGACCCGCACCGGACGAGCGGCGGTGGGGGTCGGCGGCAGCAAGGCTTCGATGGTGGACATGCGCAGATGCTGGGGCCGCGGGGCTGTCCGCGCAAGCGAATTACGGGGATCTTCGGTGTCCCGTCGGGTGGGCCGCCGTCGTCCTGTCGGGTGGGCGCGGACGTGTCAGGTCAGCGTCGTCGGATCGACGGCGCCGGCCAGGGCCGCCATGCCCGCGTCATTGGGGTGCAGTCCGTCGCCGCTGTCGTAGCCGGGGGCGAGGGCGCGGGGATCGTCCGGGTCCGCCATCACCCGCTCGAAGTCGGCCACACCGTCGAAGTGCCGGCCGGTGCGGATCCACTCGTTGGCCTCCTCGCGGAGGGCGTTCTGGGCGTCCGTGAGCGTGCGGGAGGGCAGCAGGGTCCCGCCGATGACGCGTACGCCCGACTCGTGCGCCTCGCGGATCAGGGAACGGTAGCCGTCGACGAGGTCGCGTGCGGTGAGCGGGCGTCCGGCGTCGTTCTCGCCGCCGAGGATGTCGTTGATGCCCGTCAGCACGATCACCGCGCGGATCCCGGGATGGCCGAGCGCGTCGTGTGCGAAGCGGCGCACGCCCGCGGAGTCGGTCCAGTCCGACAGCAGCCCGGTTGCCGCCGGTGCCGGCGTTGACGACGGCCAGCCGGGGCGCGTCCACAAGATCCGGCCAGCGGCGGTTGGCGCCGGTGGTCGTGTTCGCGCCGTCCGTGATCGAGTCCCCGAAGGCGACCAGGGTGCCGTCCACCTCGTCCGTGGTGACGGTCAGCCCGGCCAGGAAGTACCAGGAGGTCTCCGTGGCGGTGAACCCGTCGAGGCCGTCCTCGGCGGTGAGATCGCCGGAGCGCGGCGCGGAGACGTATGTCGTCTCGAAGGCGTCCCGGTGGTGGGTCGAGGGCCCGGTCGAGCCCGGCAGATACACGCTGACCAGCAGATTTTGCCCGCGCTCGACATCGACCGGCAGCACGTCCGTGAGCAGTTCCCGGCCGCGGCCGATCACCGCCTTCGTGGCACCGTCGAAGGAGACCGGCCGCGGCGGCCGACCCTCGGGGGCCACACTGACGGCGCCCACGGTCAGCTCGGCCGGGCCGTGGAGGTTCGACAGCCGCAGGCGCGCACGGGTTCCCCCGGCGCTCGGACGAACCACCATACGCACGGTCTGGTCGCGGAAGGACCGGCCGAAGGGCACCATGCTCGGAGCCCATACGGCGACGGTCTGTTGTATGCCGGTCATGGTCACCCTTCTTCCCGGCCGTCGCGTTCGTACCGCGGGGGCTTCAGGCTTCACGGCGGTGGACGACGGGTGCCTGCCCGCATCGGTGCGACGGGGTTCGGCCAGTTCCGGCATCCCGTGGACCTGGCCGAAGTTCGAGTGGCACTAAAGGTGCCTTGGGCATCTAATGGAGATCGGCAAGAGCAAGTCTTCGCCTGCGAGGTCTTTCATGACAGAGCCCGGTACGTCCGTGTCAGCGCCCGTCGCCTTCCCCCAGGACCGCACGTGTCCCTACGACCCGCCCACAGCCTACGACCCGCTGCGCGAGGGGCGTCCGCTGTCGCGGGTCTCCCTCTACGACGGACGCAGCGTGTGGGTGGTCACCGGGCACGCCGCCGCCCGTGCACTCCTCTCCGACCAGCGGCTTTCCTCCGACCGCACGCTGCCCAGGTTCCCCGCGACCACCGAGCGGTTCGAGGCCGTACGCACCCGCCGGGTGGCGCTGCTCGGTGTGGACGACCCCGAGCACCGCACCCAGCGCCGCATGCTGGTCCCGAGCTTTACCCTCAAGCGGGCCGCCGCCCTGCGCCCGCGCATCCAGGAGACCGTCGACGGGCTGCTCGACGCCATGGAGGCACAGGGCCCGCCGGCCGAGCTGGTGAGCGCGTTCGCGCTGCCGCTGCCCTCGATGGTGATCTGCGCCCTGCTCGGCGTCCCGTACGCCGACCACGACTTCTTCGAGTCCCAGTCCCGCAGGCTGCTGCGGGGCCCCGGGATCGCCGAGGTCCAGGACGCCCGTGCCCAACTGGACGACTACCTGTACGCGTTGATCGACCGGAAGCGGAAGGAACCCGGGGACGGGCTCCTGGACGATCTCATCCAGGAGCAGCTGAACCGGGGCACGGTGGATCGCGCCGAGCTGGTCTCCCTGGCGACGCTCCTGCTGATCGCCGGACACGAGACGACGGCGAACATGATCTCGCTCGGTACGTTCACCCTGCTCCGGCATCCCGAACAGCTGGCCGAGCTGCGGGCCGAGCCGGGCCTCATGCCCGCCGCCGTGGAGGAGCTGCTGCGTTTCCTGTCCATCGCCGACGGGCTGCTGCGGGTGGCCACCGAGGACATCGAAGTGGCCGGTACGACCATCAGGGCCGATGAGGGCGTCGTCTTCGCGACCTCCGTCATCAACCGCGACGCGGCCGGCTTCGCCGAGCCCGACGCCCTGGACTGGCATCGCTCGGCCCGCCACCATGTCGCCTTCGGTTTCGGCATCCACCAGTGCCTCGGGCAGAACCTGGCCAGGGCCGAGATGGAGATCGCCCTGGGCACGCTCTTCGAGCGGCTGCCCGGCCTGCGGCTGGCGGCGCCGGCCGACGAGATCCCCTTCAAACCGGGCGACACGATCCAGGGGATGCTGGAACTCCCCGTGACCTGGTAAGAGGCTGCGGTCCATGCACAACGACAGCAACAACAGCAACGGCAACAACTCCCACAGCAACGGCAACGTCAACAGCAACGGCAGCAACAGCGACGACAACGTGATCGTGATCGACCGGGACCTCTGCATCGGTGCCGGGCAGTGCGCCCTGACCGCGCCCGGTGTCTTCACCCAGGACGACGACGGATTCAGCGAACTGCTGCCCGGCCGGGAGGACGGGGCAGGCGACCCGATGGTGCGCGAGGCCGCACGGTCCTGCCCGGTGGGGGCCATCACGGTCCCGCGGTCGGCAAGCTGACGCCTGAGGGGGCCGCGGGCCCGGGCCGCTCGCCCGCCCTGGACGGCCAGGTGGAGCCGGCGCGGGTGTACGGGGCCGGCGACGATCACCTCGTACGACGTGATCGGGTCCTCCTCGACCGGCGGGGTGAGCGCGACGCGCGGTCGTCCGCCCGGCGCCATGAGGACTCCCACGGCCCGTTCACGAGCGCCGTCCCCGCGACGCGCGACCGTCGGCGGAGCAGCGGTACGGTCTGCTCCGCCACGGCCCGCGCACCCTTCAGCTCCGTCGCCGCGCCCGGCGGCAGGGCCGCGGTGTCGGGGGCCGACGCTGCGGCGGCCCCGCTGCCGACGGCTCGGAAGGGCCGGTTAGCGGCAGGCCTCCAGGAGGACCCGCGCGGCCTGCTTCGCCTGATCGGCGGGGTCCGTCGTGCCGTTGATGCCGGCGGTGACCATGGCGCCCTCGGCCAGCAGGTACAGCTGGTCGGCCAGGGACGCGGGCAGGCCGGCGTCGGAGACCAGGCCGGCCAGATAGCCCCGGAAGGCCTGCTTGTGGGCGCGGACCTGGGCGGCCACGCGGGGTGAGACGGCGCCCAGTTCGCCGTACGAGTTGATCCAGGCGCACCCGCGGAAGTCGCTCTCGGCGAACCACTGTCGCAGCCAGTCGAACACCGCGAGGATCCGCTCCCCGGCGTCCCGGTGGTGGTCGACGTGCGCCGCGAGCCGCTCCCGCCAGTGGATGTCGCGTCGCTCCAGATACGCCTCGACCAGCTGTTCCTTGGCGGGGAAAAGCTGGTAGAGCCGCTTGAGCGAGACGCCGGACGCGCCGCGGATGTCATCCATGCCGACGGACTGGATGCCCCGGCCGTAGAACAGCTTCTCGGCGGCGTCCAGCGCCTGCTCGCGGGCGACTGCGATCTCCATGAACGGGCCACTCCTTGGCGTTCCCAGGTGCTCTTGACGTAGAGAACCATCGTTCTCTACGTTAGCAGCCAGGGTCCTGAGAACGTACGTTCTCCATGTTCGGCCCGTCAGACGGAGAGGCATCCCATGACCGACGACCGCCCGCCCCTGCCGCCCTTCACCCGTGCGACCGCGGCCCAGAAGGTCCAGGCCGCGGAGGACGCCTGGAACACCCGAGACCCGCACAAGGTCTCGCTCGCCTACTCGCCGGACTCGGTCTGGCGCAATCGCGACACCTTCGTCACCGGCCGCGCCGCCATCGTGGAACTGCTGACGGCCAAGTGGGCGCGCGAGCGGGAGTACGCCCTGCGCAAGGACCTCTGGGCCTTCGACGGCAATCGCATCGCCGTCCGCTTCCAGTACGAGTGCCAGGACGCCGACGGCCAGTGGTGGCGCTCGTACGGCAACGAGCTGTGGGAGTTCGACGAGCACGGACTGATGACGCGCCGGGAGGCCGGCATCCACGACGTGCGGATCGAGGAGCGGGAGCGGCGGATCCTCGGGCCCCGGCCGGAAGCGGAGCGAGGGCGGTCCTTCCCCGTTCAGTAGGGTTCCCGCGTGACTGAACAGGCCGAGAAGCCCTTCCTCTACCTCGTTGTCTGCGCCGCCGGAATCGCCGCGGACGTCGGTGAGTTGATCACCGCGGCACAGGAGCGCCACTGGCAGGTCGGCGTCATCGCGACGCCGCTCGCCACGGGCTTCTTCGACACCGCCGCGGTCGAAGCGCGGACCGGCCGCCCGCTTCGCTCGGCCTGGCGCTCCCCGGGTGACCCGCGCCCCTTCCCGGCACCCGACGCCGTGGTCGTCGCGCCCGCCACCTTCAACACGGTCAACAAGTGGGCGGCGGGCATATCCGACACCCTCGCGCTGGGCACCCTGTGCGAGGCGTACGGACTCGGTGTCCCGATCGCCGTCCTGCCCTGCGTGAGTGCGGCGCTGACGGCCCACCCCGCATACCGGGCGAGCCTGGAGCGGCTGCGGGGCATGGGGGTGCGGTTCGGCGACCCGTACTCCGGGGACGTGGGGGAGGACGGCCGGCGCCCGGAGTTCCGGTGGGAGCGGGCCCTGGATCTGCTCGACGGCCGATGACGGTGCCCGCGGCCCCCGACGCCGCGGCGAGGACGGCCGGTTGCCGTCAGTGGCCGGAGCATCGCGCGCTGCTCCGGCCGGAGGTGGTCACCGTGGGCGCGTACGACCTCCACGGTCTTCCTGCCCGCCTCGCTCCGGCCCGGTCGCGGCTCCACGGTGACCCGGCCGTCCACACCGGCGCCGCCGCGCAGCCAGGGACGGCGGCCGGCGAGGCCGCCCCGAGCAGCAGCCGACGGCGTACGGTCGCCCGCGTCGTCGCGGCCTGACGTCAGCGGGTCCGGCGGATGTAGTCCGTGCTGCCGGGCGTCGACACCAGCACGTCCCGGCGCACGATGCTCAACCGGCCGCCGTAGCCCGAACGGGCCTTGCGCAGACCGCTGTCGGTGTACTCGATGACGAGCACCCGGTCGTCGAACGCCTTCGCGTACGCCCCGCACTCGTCGTACGCGCCGCACTCCTCCGCCACCGCGAAGTCGAGCCCCGCCTTCTTTCTCACCCCGGCCAGCTCCACCGTGTTCTTCTGCGCGATGGCCAGGTGCCGGGCGTGCGCGTGGGCCGAGAGCAGGCGGACGAAAGCGGTGGCGTCCTGGGCGGTGAGCAGGTGCCGGGAGCGGGTGTAGCTGTCGTAGTTGTCCGGTTCGACCGCGTCGAAGCCCTTGGCGGCGCAGCCGTCGATCCAGCGGTTGACGCGCGCCGCCACCCGCTCGCGCTTGGCCGCCGTGCCGATGTCGAGCAGCGGCTCGTCCCAGTCGCGGTCGATGACCACCTTGCCCCGCGCGTCCCGCAGCAGGAGATCGGCGGGCCACTTCCCCCGCTCGCTCGGCTGGGCCTGGAAGGCGTTGACGTAGCAGACGTTGTAGAGGCCGGGCGCGGGCGAGGCCGCACGGTCGCGGCTGACGACGCGGACGCCGGACGGCGGGCGGTAGGCGCCGCCGATCTGGTAGTCGAAACCGGCGTGGAGCGGGGGGAGCCGGACGGAGGTGGGCGCGGTGGCCGTGGCGTCCGGCTTCGGTTTCGGGGAGGCGTCGGTGGGGCCTCCGTCGGCACCGCAGCCCACGAGCGCCGTGAGGGCCATCAGCGCGGCGGCCGTGCCGGCTCCTGCGGCACGGGCAACACGCTTGACGGGCATGTCCGCTCCATCAATCGCGAGTACGACCCCGCCTCGGACGCTTCGGCGTTCCTGGCGACTCTGGCCGGGCTTGGACGTGACTCCGCTACCGGCTGGGCGCACCTCTGTGTGCCGGAGCGCGCGGCCCGGCACGCCAAGATCAAAGCCGTTCGCGACGGCCCGCGTCAAGGCCGTGCCGCCGTCGTGGTCACGATCACGCCACCGCGCGGGCGGCCGGTCGCCCGACGGGGGCGCGACACGGCGACGCCCCGCCGGCGCTCGGTCCGCTCATGGAGCCCCGCGCCCCGGCCGGGTGAACCTTCCCGTGGAACCCTGACCCGCGGTCTATTGTCAGGACATGACAGGAGACCGCATCGCGCTGGCCGTCCACGACCACGGGGGCGACGGCTCACCCCTGCTCCTTCTGCACGGCGCCCGGCGCACCCTCGCCGACTGGGCCGCCGTCGCCCCGCTCCTCGTACCGCGGCACCGGGTGCTGTCCGTCGATCTGCGCGGCCACGGTCTGTCCCCGTCCGGGCCGTGGAGCCTCCCCGAGGTGCTGGGCGACATCGAAGCGGTCATGGAGGAGTACGGGATCCCCGGCGCGCTGCCGGTCGGCCACTCCCTCGGCGGCATGATCGCGGTGCTGTACGCCCTGGAGCACCCGGAGGTGACACCCGGCGCGGTGAACCTCGACGGATACGGGTGGGGGCGACCGGACCAGTACGTCGGGCTCGACGCGGAGTTTGTGGCGGAACACCGCCGGCGGCTGCCGAAACTGGCCGCCGCGACCTGGGGACAGCCCCTGCTCGCCGGCGGACTCAAGGACCTGCTCGCCCGGGAGCGGGCGACGTCGGACCGGCTGGGCATCCCGTACGAGCTGCTGGAGGCGGGCGTACTGCGCTCCGTCCGCGAACGGCCCGGAGGCGGCCTCGAGGTGCGCCCCGAGCGCAGGCACGCGCTGGAAATGCTGGACTTCATCGAGTCGTTGGACCTCTTCGCCCTGTTCCGGCGGATGACCCGCCCCCTGCTGCTCGGCTGCGCTCTGCGGCCCGCGGCGTCCGTCCCGGGACTGAAGTGGTTCGACGACCTGATGGCCGCCTACGCCCGAGGGCTCGCCCGCGACCTCGCCGAACTGGCCGCCCAGCGACCAGATGTGACGCTCGCTCAGATCGACAGCACACATGACATGCTGCTGGAGAACCCGAGGGCGGTCGCCGACGCCATCCTCGACTTCGCCTCCTGACGCCGGCCGTACCGAAGCCCGCTGGACGGGGGCGCCGCCCGAACCTGCCGAGCCGGCTGGCGGCGGCGTGTCGCTCTCGCCGTCCCGTCTCGCGCACCTCGTCGCCGAGCCGCTCGGCCGGTCCCCGATGCGGGCGCTGCGCGACGCCGGGCTGCCGCACGCCGCACGGCTCCTGGAAGCCACCGAGCTGTCCGTCGAGCGCGTGGCCGCCGCCTCCGGATTCGCCGACCCGTTCCCCTTCGGCCGGGCATTCCGGCAACGCTACGGAAGCCCGCTCGGCCGTCTACCGGACCGGCCTCGAACGCAACGGTCCCTGAATTCCGGGCAGAAGGGGGACGGGACGTTACCCGAATTCCCGCCGTAGGGCGAACCGGCTGACCTTTCGTCAACTTCATGGCCCCCGCATGAATTGTGGAAAGTGAGGAGGGCGCTTGTTGACTCTCGGTGACCTGTGCAAAAGTGTGATCGTCAGCGCGCGGTCAATTGATTTTTCCGCTGCGCGTCTACGGCGTTCCTGTTCGCCGCCCGCTTCGAAAGAGCCGTCCGGGACGGGTGTTCGGGATGTCGGACCCCCACAAGGATGCTGCCTCCGTGTTGCCGGTCGGGCAGTGCGTCCAATGGTCTGGACTATTTCCTGCGGAACTTTGGAGGAAAGTGGACGTGAATGATGGGGTCCGGTCGAATTCCCCCGACCCCGCCGCGTCGCACGAGGTGACGGACGAGCAACTCGCGGCCGAGCTGAAGAAGTTCGCCGGGAAGCGGACCGTGCACTATCCGGTGAGCGAACTCCTCGCCCGGCACTGGGAGGAGGCCTTCTCCTACGCGCGACTGTGCACGGACGGGGCGCACCCCGCCGGAATGCTCACCACGGCCGCGTTCACCAGGCTGTTCGAGGAAGCCGCACGCCAGGGCGGCCCGACGGCCGCCTGGCGTCCCCAACTGCTCGTCGCGATCCGCCGGATCGCGGCGGAATGGGACTCCGACCACCGCCGGCCACTGCTCCATCCCGAACTGCGCTCCGACCCCGGGGCGACGGGCCGGGCCGCGGCCCGGCTCCTGCCGCCGGAGAACCGACGGCTCGTGTCCCGCGCGTTCCAGCGACTCGCCGAACCCGCCCGCTGCCTGCTGTGGCACACCCAGGTGGAGGGCGAGGCCATCGACATACCGGCCGCCCTGCTGGGCCTCGACGCCGACGGCGCGGCCGTGAGACTGGAACGGGCCCGCGAACAACTCCGTGAGGGCTGCCTCGACGTCCACCGGGAATTCGCCGCCGGGGACGAGTGCCGACGCTACGCGCGTCTACTCGACGTCTCGCTGCGGCGCGGCGACGATGCCCTCGACCCCGATCTGAGCGACCACATGGCCGGTTGCGCGCACTGCCGGTGCGCCGCGGAACAGCTCAACCGCTTCTACGACCGGCTCCCGGTACTGCTGGCCGAAGGAGTGCTCGGCTGGGGTGCGCGGGAATACCTCGACTCACGGGGCGAACGCGCGCCCGGGACCGTGGAGAAGGCGGCGGGCCGCCCGACCGCCGCGGCGCCGCCGGCCGTCGTGGCCGACGCCCGCATGGACTTCACGGCCGACACGGGACCGGATCCCACGGCCGGCATGCCCAAGGACTTCGCGGCCCACGCGGCACCGCGTTTTCCGGCGGGCCGCACATCGGCGGGATTCGGACCGGACGCACCGCGGGACTTCCAGGCCGGCACGGGACAGGGCCCCACGGCCGGCACGGGACAGAGCCCCACCGTCGGCACGGGACCGGGTCCCACGGTCGGCACGGGACCGGGCATCCAGGCTGGCGCGGGACCGGGCATCCAGGCCGGCGCGAGACCGGGTCTCACGGCCGACACACCGGACTTCGAGTCCGACAGGCCGGATTTCGCAGCCGCCACGGGTCCGGACGGCACGGAGGGCACGGCCGAGACAGCCGACACGGCACAGGACTTCACGGCCGGCATGCCGGAGGACTTCGCGGCCCACGCAACACGCGAGTTCCCGGCGGCCGGCACGTCGCCGGGCTTCGGGACGGACGTACCGCCGGACGTCGTGGCCGACGCGGCGCAGGACTTCGCGGTCGCGGCCGACGCGCGGCTGGACTTCGCCGCCGGTCCCGACGAGGGGCTCCCGCACGCGCCCCGGGAGAACAGGAGCCCGCACCGCTCGGCGGACCCGCACGCACCCGGCCACGGCGGCACCGCGCGGTACCCGGCCGACGCGAACGCAGGTGCGGGCCCGGCGACCGATACCGGCAGCGCGCGTCACGCGTCCGACGCGGGCGCGGGCGCGCGCCCGTCGACCGACACCGGTGGGAGTGCGCGTCACGCGGCGGGGCCGGGTGACGGCTCCCGTTCGGCGCGCGCCGTGCCGCCCGCGGGTCCCCGTTCGGCGCACAAGGCACGTCGGCGCGCCCTGCGCCGCCGTCGGCACGTCGCCCTCGCCGTGCTGACGGTGAGCGCGTGTGTATTCGTTCCGCTGGCCCTGTGGTCCGGTTCCTGGTCGGGCGGGGGCGGCACGGCCGCCGGCCGCTCGTCCGGCGAACCCGGCACCGGCACGGAGTCGGGCAGCTCCGGCTCGCTGCCCTGGGTCGGCGCCGCCGCCGCCGCGCCGAGCGGCACCGTCCAGGGACGGATCCGCAACGCGGACAGCGGGCTGTGCATCGGCATCGGCAAGAACAAGGCCGTCGCCGGGGCGGAGGCCGTGCTCGTCGACTGCACGTCGTCCGCGACCCAGCGCTGGGAGTACGAGACGGACGGCCTGCTGCGCAGCCTGGCCGCGCCCGAACTGTGTCTGGACTCCCACCTCGGCTACTCGGTCCAACTCGCGGCGTGCGCGGGGGAGTCCCAGCCAGGGACGAAGAACGTGCGGTACGACTTCACTCTCCAGGGCTCGCTCGTGCCGCGCTGGAACCAGGACCTGGCCCTGACCTCCGCCTCCGGCGGCCGCGGGGCCGCGCTCGTGCTGAAGCCGCGCACGGACAGCGAGTCCCAGCGCTGGCTGGCCGACACCTCCAACGATCTGGAGATGCAGTCGGTCAACTGGGGCATCGGCAGTGAGTCCACCGCTCCGACGACCAGGTCCGCGAAGTCGTCAGCGACGCCCACCCCGGCCGGCACGCCCACGACCGGCACGCCGAAGTCGTCCCGTACGCCGTCGACCGGTTCCGTCACCTCCGGGGGCGCCTCCGGAGGCTGGTGCTATTACCCGTACTGCTCGTCGAACGGACAGGGTGGCTGGCCGACCTCCGGAGGCTCCGGCGACTCCGGCGGAGGTTACGGCGGCGGCGGAGGCTACGGCGATTCCGGCGGTTCCGGCACGGGGAACGGCGGAGGCGGCGGTGGCCGGGGATGACCCTGGTGTCAGGCGCCGAAGAGCTGGAGTGACAGCCACAGTGCCGTCACGGCCGGGACGAGTGCCGCCGGTACGGCGATCAGGCCGAGCCGGGTGAATTCCCTCAGGTCGACGCCGTGATCGTGCTGGTGCAGGATCCGCCGCCACAGCAGGGTGGCCAGGGATCCCGCGTACGTGAGGTTGGGGCCGATGTTGACGCCGAGCAGCATGGCGAGCACCGGCCCGGACCCCGCGGGGGCGGTCAGCGGCAGCAGCACGAGCACGGCCGGCAGGTTGTTGATCAGGTTCGCCAGCACGGCGGCGAGCGCGGCGATGGCCAGCAGGGCGGGCAGCCCGGTCCCGTCGGGCAGCAGGCGGCCGAGGGCGTCGGAGAGCCCGTTGTCCACGACCGCCCGTACGACGATGCCCAGCGCGAGGACGAAGGCGAGGAAGCCGGGTGCCGCGGCCCGCACCACGGTGAGCGGGGTGGCGCGCCGCCGGACCAGCGCCCGGCCGGCGAGCACGAGCGCACCGGCCAGGGCGGACCAGGCCGGGTCGATGCCGAGCGCGGAGGCCACGACGAAGCCCGCCAGGGTGCAGACCACGGTGACCAGCGCGAACAGTGGCATCGCGGGCGGTGCCTCGTCGACGGCCGCCGACGAGGCGGCCGTGCCGAGGTCGCGGCGGAAGAAACGCCGGAAGACCACGTACTCGGCGCCGATGGCCACCAGCCACGGCAGTGCCATCAGTGCCCCGAAGTGGGTGAAGCTCAGGCCCGCGGCGCTGAACGCCAGCAGGTTGGTGAGATTGGAGACCGGCAGCAGCAGCGAGGCCGTGTTCGACAGGTGGGTGCAGGCGTACACGTGCGGCTTCGGCCGGGCGCCCATGCGGGCTGCCGTGGCGAACACCACGGGTGTGAGCAGGACGATGGTGGCGTCCAGGCTGAGTACGGCCGTGATCGCCGAGGCGAGCGCGAAGACGGCGGTGAGCAGTCGCCCGGGGCGGCCCGCCGCCCACCGCGCCATCCAGGCTCCGCAGGCCCGGAAGAGACCTTCGTCGTCGCAGCAGCGGGCGAGCACGAGGACCGCGGCGAGGAACCCGATCACCGGCCCCAGGTGCTCGGCCTCCTCGCGCACGTGGTCCCAGGAGATCGCTCCGGTGGCCATCGCGATCCCGGCGGCGGGCACCGCGACGACCGCCTCCGGCCAGTTGAAGGGACGCACGACGGCACAGACGAGCACGGCGACGAGCAGGCCGATGGACAGGGTCTCGGCGAACGGGGTGTTCAGGTCTCGGTCCTCCCGGACACAGTCGGCTTTCCCACCCCATCGAACCAGGTACGCCACGAACCACCACCGACGGGGTCGTCCCATCGGCCGACCGGCCCCGGCCCCTCACTCGTACGTCAGCGGGAGCTCCGCCCAGATCGTCTTGCCGTCGGGCGTGTGCCGGCTGCCCCAGCGCTGGGTCAGCTGGGCGACCAGGAGCAGTCCGCGGCCGCCCTCGTCGAAGGTCCTGGCGCGGCGCAGATGGGGGGCGGTGTGGCTGGCGTCGGACACCTCGCAGATGAGCGTGGTGGCGTCGTGGATGAGGCGGAGCCGGATGGGGTGGTCGCCGTACCGGATCGCGTTGGTGACGAGCTCGCTGACCACGAGCTCCACGGTGAACGCGGCCTCGCTCAGGTGCCACGTGTCCAGCTGCCCCACCACCTGCTTGCGGATCGCCGCGACCAGCGCCGGGTCCGCGGGGATGTCCCACGTCGTGACCTGGGACGCGGGCAGCCCGTAGGTGCGGGCGAGCAACAGCGCCACGTCGTCGGCCACTCCGCAGGCCGGGAGCAGGGCGTGCAGGATCCGGTCGCAGGCCTCGTTCAGGGAGGAGCCGCGGGAGCCGGACAGGGCGTCGCACAGCAGCTGGTGGCTCGCGCCGACGTCCCGCTCCCGGCTCTCGATCAGACCGTCGGTGTACAGGCCGAGCACGGTGCCCTCGGGAAGGTCGACCACGGCGGACTCGAAGGGCAGCCCGCCCAGGCCCAGCGGCGGGCCGGCCGGCAGCTTGATCTGCCGCGGCCGCGCTCCCGGCGTCATCATCACCGGCGGCGGATGCCCGGCCCGGGCGATCGTGCACCGGCGGGAGATCGGGTCGTACACCGCGTACAGACAGGTGGCGCCCACCTCGCCGGTGGTCCCGTCCTGCCCGGCCTCCGCGGACAGCCGTACGACGAGGTCGTCCAGGTGGGTGAGGAGCTCGTCGGGAGCCAGATCGATGTCGGCGAGCGTCCGCACGGCGGTGCGCAGCCGCCCCATCGTCGCGGACGCCTGGATGCCGTGGCCGACGACGTCGCCGACGACCATGGCGACCCGCATCCCCGACAGCGGGATCACGTCGAACCAGTCGCCGCCCACCCCGGCGCGGGCGGCCGGCAGGTAGCGGGACGCCGCCTCCAGCGCGGCTGTCAGCGGCAGGGTCCGCGGCAGCAGACTGCGCTGCAGCGCCAGCGCGGTCTCGCGCTCGCGGGAGAACCGGCGCGCGTTGTCGATACAGACGGCGGCCCGGGCCGTCACCTCCTCGGCCAGCAGGACGTCGTCCGCCGTGAACGGATCGGGCCGCCGGAACCGGGTCAGGACGGCCACCCCGAGGGTCGCCCCGCGGGCCTGGATCGGTACCGACATCGAGGAGTGGATGCCGTACTCGTGGATGCGCTGTTCACGCCGCCGGTCCCAGCCGAGCCACTCGGCGAGCGTGGCCCGGTCGTCCGGGGCGACGATCGTCCGGCCGGCCACCAGTGAGTCCGCCTGCGGCGAGGAGGCGGGGTAGACGTCCACCTGTCCGGGCCTGACCACCGCCTCGGGGGAGCCGGGATTCACCGACTGGTGGGCGGCGCGGCGCAGCGAGACCGGTGCGGTGAGCGACCTGGGGTAGGGCTCGGCCCCGTCCTGCGACGGGTCCAGCAGATCGACGCTGACGAAGTCGGCGAGCGCCGGTACGCAGACGTCCGCCAGCTCCTGGGCGGTGCGGGTGACGTCGAGGGTGCTGCCGATACGGACGCTCGCCTCGTTCACCAGCTGCAGCCGCTCCCGGGCCAGGTACTGGTCGGAGAAGTCGTGGGCGGTCACACAGGCGCCGTGCACCCGGCCGGCGTCGTCGGTCAGCGGGGCGAGCCGGGCGAGCCAGGCGTGTGCGCGCTCCTCCCCGCCGGAGCGCATGTACGTCTGCACATCGCGTCTCTCCCCGCTGGCGAGCACCTCGCGCAGGTGCCGCTCCATCTCCTCGTTCTCGGGCTTGCCGCCGATCTCCGAGAGCCGCAGACCGCGGATGCGGTCCTCCGGAAGTCCGATCATGTCGGCCATCGCGTCGTTGATGCCGTGCAGCCGCAGGTCGGTGTCGTAGACCGCGGTCGCGCACGGCGACATGGTCAGCGCGCTCCTCATCAACGGGTCGTCCTGCGGGCGCGGGCCGAGGCCGCCCAGCGGGGTGACCAGCAGCCAGTCCCCGGCGCCGTTGGCGGGGGCCCGCTGTCTGTGGTGGGCGAGCAGCCACACGGACAGGGTGCGGCCGTCGCGGTGGCGCAGCTCGAGGGTGCCGCTCCAGCGGTCGCCGGACGGCCGCGGCGGATGTCCGGCACCGCCGAGGACCAACAGGTCCGCGACCGGACGGCCCTCGACCTCCTCCGGCGTGTAGCCGAGGAGCCGGCGGGCGCCCTCGTTCCAGTCGACCAGGACGCCGCTCTCGTCGATGACAGCCCGAGCCGTGGCGGCCTCGCCGCCGGAAGGCAGGTCCGGGCTCATCGTCGCCACTCCCTTGCGCACACTCTCAGTGAACAGGCGCGTCACACGGGTTCCAGCCTAGTGCGTGCCCCGATTCCGCACCCGGAACATGACTTCACGGCCCGCATCCGGGCGCCGCGGGCCGGCGCCCGTCCGTCCCGTCCTGCCGCGGTGGCGATCCGGCCGATGCGACGCGAGAGACAGAAGTGAGTGGACGGACCCTTGACGCGCATAAGTGTTCCTCCGTCAGAATCTGTTTGTTCACGATCAGTTGTGAGTACTTTTGAGCCGTTAACGAGGGAGAGTCGCCATGACGGTCACTCGCAGATCGGTTTTGATCGCCGGTACGGCCGCTCCGGCGGCCGGCGCACTCACGGGCATCGGGGGCGCGCCGGCCGTGGCCTCGGCCGGCGCCCCGGGCCGCCACACCGTCGCCCTCCGCGACGGCTGGCGCTTCGCGCTGGTCAACCCCGGCGGGATCACCGACCCGACCGGCGCGTACGCCGACGCCGCCGACCCCGGCCACGACGACTCGGGTTGGCGCGAGGTCGCCGTCCCGCACGACTGGAGCATCGAGCAGACGCCCACCACGCAGTACGGCACCACGAGCGGCACCGGCTTCCTGCCGGGCGGCCTCGGCTGGTACCGCACCGCCTTCACCCTGCCGTCCGCCCTCGCCGGCAAGCGGATCTCCGTCGAGTTCGACGGCGTCTACATGGACTCGTACGTCTACTGCAACGGCACGGAGGTCGGCCGCCACCCCTACGGATACACCGGGTTCGCGTTCGACCTCACCGACCTGCTGCACACCGACGGCACCACCGAGAACGTCATCGCCGTCAAGGTGCAGAACCGACTCCCCAGCAGCCGCTGGTACTCGGGCAGCGGCATCTACCGGGAGGCCCGGCTCGTGGTCACCGAGCCGGTGCATGTGCGGCGCTGGGGAACGTACGTCACGACGCCGGACATCACCGAGGAGCGGGCGGTCGTACGGGTGCGGACGACCGTCGTCGACGCGTCGGGTGCCGGGAGCGAGGTCCAGGTCGTCTCCCGGATCGTCGGCCCCGACGGCCGTACCGCCGCCCGTACGACGTCCACGGTGACCGTCGCTGACCAGGGCACCCAGACCCATGAACTCACCGTGAAGAAGCCCCAGTTGTGGGACTTCGCGCACCCGCACCGCTACACCCTGGAGACCGAACTCCGGGTCGGCGGCAAGCGGACCGACACCCACCGCACCACCTTCGGCATCCGCCGTGTCACCGTCGACCCGGACGAGGGCTTCCATCTCAACGGCACCCACGCCAAGATCAGGGGCGTCGATCTGCACCACGACCAGGGCGCGCTCGGGGCCGCGATCAGCATCGACGCCGTACGCCGCCAGATGACCATCATGAAGTCCATGGGCGTCAACGCCTTCCGCACCTCCCACAACCCGCCCTCGCCCCAGATGATCGAGGTCTGCGAGGAACTGGGCATCGTGATGGTGGTGGAGGCCTTCGACTGCTGGCGGACCGGCAAGACGAGGTACGACTACGGCCGGTTCTTCGACGAGTGGTGCGAGAAGGACGCCACCGAGATGGTGCTCGCGGCCCGTAACTCGCCCGCCGTGGTCCTGTGGTCCATCGGCAACGAGATCCCCGACTCGACGTCCACCGCCGGGCTCGCCATGGCCGACCGCATCATCGGTGCGATCAAGGCGGCCGACGACACCCGCCCGCTCGTCATCGGCTCGGACAAGTACCGCAACGTCCCGGCCAAGGGCTCGGCGGCCGACCTCATGCTCGCCAAGCTCGACGGACTCGGCCTCAACTACAACACCGCCAAGTCCGTGGACGCCCTGCACGCCGCCTACCCCCACCTCTTCCTCTTCGAGTCGGAGTCGTCGTCGGAGACCTCGACCCGTGGCACGTACCAGGAGCCCGAGCACCTCAACACGGGCGAGAACCACACGCCCGGCAAGCGCGCGACCTCCTCGTACGACAACAACCTCGCCTCCTGGACGATGAGCGGCGAGTACGGGCACAAGAAGGACCGGGACCGGAAGTGGTTCGCCGGGCAGTTCCTGTGGTCGGGCATCGACTACATCGGGGAGCCCACGCCGTACGACGTCTTCCCGGTGAAGGCGTCCTTCTTCGGCGCGGTCGACACGGCCGGCTTCCCCAAGGACATGTACCACCTGTTCAGGAGCCAGTGGACGAGCGAGCCGATGGTCCATCTGCTGCCCATGAGCTGGAACCACCAGGCGGGCGACACGGTCGAGGTCTGGGCGTACGCCAACGTCGACACCGTCGAACTGTTCCTCAACGGAAAGTCCCTGGGCACCAGGACGTTCGACACCAAGAAGACCACCGACGGCCGTACGTACTTGGAGACGACGGAGGCCACCGGCGACGACAAGACGGTCACCGACGGCCCCCACCCCGGGAGTTACACCAGCCCGAACGGCAGCGCGGGCAAGCTCCACCTCGTCTGGAAAGTGCCCTACGAACCCGGGGAGCTGAAGGCGGTGGCCCGCCGCAACGGCAGGGCGGTCGCCACCGACGTCCTGCGGACCGCCGGTGCGCCCCACGCCGTTCGCCTCACCCCCGACCGCTCGGCACTGGCCGCCGACGGCCGGGCGCTGTGCTTCGTGACCGCGGAGATCGTCGACGCCCGCGGTGTGGTGGTGCCCGACGCCGAGCACCTGCTCTCCTTCGCCGTGAGCGGCGGCTCCCTCGCCGGCGTCGACAACGGCCGGGAGGAGAGCGCCGAGCGCTACCAGGCAAGCACGCGAACCGCCTTCCACGGCAAGGCACTTGCCATCGTGCGCTCCGGTACGAAGGCGGGGACCCTGAAGGTGACCGCACGCTCGGAAGGCCTGCGTACGGCCACCGCGACCGTGCGCACCACCCCCGCGCGCTCCACGGCGACCACCCCCGCCGCCGAGTTCCGGCCCGACCACCCGGCGGCCCCCGACTCGCCCTCGGCCGACGCGAGTTACTCCGGCCGCCCCGACACCCTCCCCGCGGCCATGCTCGACGGCGACCCGACCACCGGCTGGTCCAACGCCTTCGCCAAGTCGGCCACGGCTCTGCTGCCCGCCTTCAGTGGCGCCCGGCCCGAGGACTGGGTGTCGGTCACCTGGGCCCGCGCCCGCGCCTTCGACCGCGTCGAGGTGTCCTTCACCGTCGACGCGACGCACACCCGGCCCGCCTCCGTCGAGGTCCAGGTCGGGGACGGTGACCGCTACACGCCCGTGTCAGGCGCCACCGTGGACTGGGCCACCGGGTCCGACGCGCCGACCGTGGTCACCTTCGACGCGGCACGCGGCGCACGGCTGCGTCTCGTCCTGACCAGCGCACACCCCGGCGCCGCCGACGGAGCGGTACGGATCAGCCGGCTGGAGGTCCCGCCCAGCTGACGGCAGCCCCCGCTCGCGCGCGGTCGGCGTGTACCGCCCGCGCGAGCGGCTGCCGCACGGTGACGTACGCGGTGTGCGGCAGCCGCTCTGAAGGCACCGCCGCCGGGCGGCCGGCCTCGCCCCTTCGGCCCCGTCCACCAGCTCGCCCGGGCCGCCCGCGTTCTGCGGGCCCACCTCGGAGAGGCGGACCTCGCGGCCTGGGCCGCACCGGGGGCCTGGCCCTGCTCAAGCCCCTGCCGAGCGCCAACGCCCGCTTCGCCCGCGCCACGGCGGTCACCCACATGTTCGTCAGCGGGGTGGGGTTCGACCCGCCGTACGGCGCGCTCGTCGACCTCGTCCGCGATCCGATGTCCGGCGAGGCGGACGTCTATGGCGCGGCGGACCGGCTGCGTTCCTGGCAGATCCGAGCGGATGCGGCCTCCTCGGGGCCGCCGACCGAGGGCGGAAGGATCGGGGTCGGCGGCCCGTTTCGCGCGGGAGAGCCGCCGTCCTGCGCGGGGCCTCCGAGAAGGGCCGCTTTCAGTGGACTACGGAGTTCCGCGCGCCGGGAGCGTGCGCGGGGCGTCGGCGCGTGCGCCCGGTTCACACGGGGCGCATGGAATATCGAAAGCCGGTGCGAGCAGCGCGAGTTGCTCCGTGGACCTGACCATTTTTCAAATGGTGTGGATGTTGTTCAAGTGCCTTGTTGGGCGTCAGTCACGTGTGCAAGGGTTACCTTCCTGCGCATGGGAAACGGTCGGGTCCGCATCTCTGTTCGCTATTCCGGGCTGTCGACGAGCTCAAAAGGCTCATCGGCCGACGGCCCGCCGCGTGGCCTCCGCCCTCGGACGTTTTCCTGACGCTTCCGTCAAGAAGGGCCGCATCAACCGGACTCTTTTCGACGAACAGAACTTTGTGTGCCATCTTGCGCCGTGGAAGGAAACCCCTCCGTGCACACCCCCCACCCTCCTCGCCCGCTTTATCCCCCGCGCCCGGCCATGCCTCCCGGAGAATCGGACGAGAGTCTCGGCGGCCAGCTGAGAGGCCGGCCGGAGGGCGCGGCCCCCCATCCCGTCGCGCTGCTGATGGCGCGGCACTGGGAGTCGACGTACGACTACGCCGTCATCTGCCTCGCGTCTTCGGCGAACGTCGCGTCCATCGTCACCGCCGGCGCCTTTCAGCAGGTCGTCGGGCGCCTGATGCGGTCCGGCTCCGCCGCCGCCGTGCGGCCCGCGCTGCTCGTGGCGGTGCGGGACACGGTCCGGGAGTGGTCCGCCGAAGAGCGGATATCCGGCGTTCTGCCGGAGCTGAGGAAACCCGCCGGGGGGCGTGGTATGCGGGCCGCGAAGTCCCTGACACCCGAGAATCGGGTTCTCGCCGAGCGCTCTTTCCTGACGCTCCCGGGCCTCTCCCGATGCCTGTTGTGGCACACCGAGGTCGAAGCCGAGAGCATATCCGTACCGGCCGGTTTGTCGGGCATCGGCACCGACACCGCGACGGCCGCTCTGGAACAGGCCCGCGAACAATTCCGTGAAGGCTGTGTGCGCGCCCACCGGGAGCTGGCGCCGACCAAGGAATGCCGCCTCTACAACCGGCTCCTCGATGTGCCGATTCGCCGTGGTGGCGCCTTGCTTCCCGATGTCCAGCGGCATCTTCTGGGGTGCCGCTTCTGCCGTAACGCCGCCGAGCAGCTCAGCCATTTCGAGGGCGCGCTCGGCGGTCTGCTCGCCGAAGCGGTACTCGGCTGGGGTGCCCGGCGCTATCTCGAGTCCAGACCGGGACGCACCCCGTACGGAGGGCGCGCTCGGGGCGTGTCCGGCTCGGGCGGGCGCCCGGGCAGCGGCGGGCGCCACCGGCTGCTGGCCCAGATCCCCGCCCCGGGCCGCCGCACCCCGGTGGGGGAGCGCGGCGCGCGGGCAGTGCTCACCGGCGTCGGTATCGCCTCCGCCGCCGTCCTTGCCACCTTCCTCGTCACGGGCCTGTGGTCGAACGACGACGGGAACGTCGACCCGACCGCCTCCACGAGCGCGAGCGGCGGCCGTACGACCGTCTTGCCCACCCCCGGCTCGCAGATCCCGCCCACGGTGTCGTCGCCCCCCGACTCGGCCGGCCTGCCCACCACGCCCCGGCAGACCCGGCTGCGCAACCTCGCCGCCGACCTGTGCCTCGACGTCCGGGGCGAGGCGAAGGCCGGCGCGGGAACCAAGCTCGCGGTGTGCTCCTCCGCATGGACCCAGCAGTGGACGTACGAGAAGGACGGACTGCTGCGCAGCGTGGCCGACCCCGAACTGTGCCTGGACTCCGGTGCGGTCGACGGGGTCGCGGAGCTCGGCCGCTGCGTCGCCGAGAGCTCCGCCCACGGCGGCGACGTGCGTTACGACCTGACCGTGCAGGGCGAGGTGCTGTCCCGCCGCAAGGGCAGCCTCGCCGTCACACCCGGCAACACCGATCCGGACGCCGACATCGTCGTCAAGGTACGGGACGGTTCCGACAAGCAGCGGTGGCTGACCGACTCCCCGTCGGACCAGCCCGAGTCGCTGTCGATCGCCGGTACGACACCCCCGTCGGCCACGCCCGCCACCGATGCGCCTGCCGCCACCCCCGCGCCCACGCCCGTGCCCGCGTCACCGGGCACCCGGCTCACGGACGCCCCGGTCGCCTCGTCCGCGCCCCCGTCGGAGAACTACGGGGAACGCCGGTCCCTGACGGTCACGGACACCTCCACCCCCGAGCCGGTGCTGCCGCTGACCGTTCACCTGCCCGACCTGCTGGGCGAGATCGGCGTCGGCCTGTAGCGGCCGAACGCGTGGCTGCCGCCCCACGGCGACAGCCACGCGCCGCCGGCCCACAACGGCGAGGCGACGTTGCCGCGCGGCAACAGGACCTAGGACACGAGGTCGCGCGGCGTCTCGCCGGCCACGAAGTCGGCGGCGTTCTGGACGGCGGCCAGTGCGATCCGGACGAGCGTCTCGCGGGTGACGCCGGCGACATGCGGCGACAGGACCACGTTCGGCGCCCTGAGCAACCGCAGGGCGGACGTGGGCGGTTCGGGGTCGAAGACGTCGATGCCCGCTCCGGCGAGCGCGCCCTTCTCCAGTGCGTCCGCGAGGGCGTCCTGGTCGATCAGGGCGCCCCGGGCGGTGTTGATCACGAACGCGGTGGGCTTGAGCAGCGCGAGCCGGTCGGCGTCGAGGAGATGGCGGGTCGCCTCGGTGAGCGGCGCGTGCAGGGTGACGTAGTCGGCGGTGCGCAGCAGCTCGTCGAGCCCGACGTGACGCGCCCCGCCGAGCCGGGCCTCCCTCTCCGCGCCGACGCGCTCCCGGCCCGCGTACACGATGCGCATGTCGAACGCGACGGCACGCCGGGCGACTTCCTCCCCGATGTGCCCGAGCCCGACGATGCCGAGGGTCTTGCCGGACAGCTCCGTGATGGACCGCTGGAGCCTCGGCAGCGCCCAGTCGGCGTCGACGAGCGCGGTGTGCGCCGGGACCAGCTGCTTGGCCAGGGCCAGCATCAGCGCGAACGTCTGCTCGGCCACGTTCTGCTGCTCCGCGCCGCTGGAGCCGATGTTGCACACGGGCAGGCCCCTGGCGCGCGCGGCGTCCAGATCGACGTAGTCGAAGCCGTGGCTCGCGCACTGGATGAGCTGCAACTCCGGTGCCGCGGCGATGTGTTCGGCGGTCACCGGGCCGAGGCCCGTGATGATGACGTGGGCCTCGCGCAGTGCGGCGGGGTCCTCGTCGGTCGCCTCGACGACGGTGACGCGGGCCTGGCCGGGGAAGACCGAGGCGAGCGCGGCCCCCGCGCCGCGGCCGCCGACATGGGGCGGGACGACGGCGAGGACGTTCTTGGTGACGGTCATACGGTTTCCTCGATCAGGTCGTCGGGGCTGAGCGTCCCCGGCCCGGCGTGCCCGGACAGCGCCAGGGTGAGGTCGAACTCGGCGAGCAGACAGCGCACGACGTGCTCGACGCCCGCCTGCCCGTCGAGTCCGAGCCCGTACGCGTACGGTCGTCCGACGAGCACCGCCCGCGCGCCGAGCGCGAGCGCCTTGAAGATGTCGTCGCCCGTGCGGATCCCACTGTCGAAGAGGACGGTCAGCCGGTCGCCCGCCGCCTCCACCACACGCGGCAGCGCGTCGGCCGCCGCCACGGAACCGGCGACCTGGCGGCCGCCGTGGTTGGAGACGACCACACCGTCCATCCCGGCGCTCGCGGCCCGCCGGGCGTCGTCCGGGTGCAGGATGCCCTTGAGGACGATCGGGCCGTCCCAGTTCTCCCGCAGGAACTCGAGGTCGGGCCAGGTCTTGCCGGGGTCCGCGAACATGCTCACGAAGTGCATCACGGCAGCGTTCGGATCCTCGTGCACCGGCTTGGCCAGGCCCGCCCGGAACGCCGGGTCGGTGAAGTAGTTGGCGGTGCCCACGCCGTGCAGGAACGGCAGATACGCCTGGTCGAGATCCCGCGGCCGCCAGGCCAGCAGCGGCGTGTCGAGGGTGACGAACAGCGCGGTGTACCCGGCCGCCTTCGCCCGGTTCAGGAAGCTCCGGGTGACCTCGCGGTCCTTCGCCCAGTACAGCTGGAACCAGCGCTCCGCGTCGCCCATCGCCTCCGCGACCCGCTCCATGGGGGTGCTGGAGGCCGAGGACAGGATGTACGGGACACCCTGCGCGGCGGCGGCCCGCGCGGCGGCGGACTCCGCGTCCGGGTGCATGATCGACAGCACGCCGACCGGGGCGAGCGCCAGCGGCGCGGGCAGCGTCCGCCCCAACACCTCGACGGACAGGTCGCGTTCGTGCACATCACGCAGCATCCGGGGCACGATCCGGCGCCGGTCGAGCGCGGACCGGTTGGCGCGGGCGGTGCTGCCATTGCCCGCGCCGCCCGCCACATAGCCGACCGGACCGGGGCCGAGCCGCTGCTCGGTGAGTTCCTCCAGCCGAGTCAGATCGGTGGGCAGCCGCGGTACGGCACCCGTCATTCCGTTCAGATAGATCTCGTACTGGAAGTCGGCCCAGTGCTTGGCCATCCGTACGTCCCGCCTCTCGTCCGTGAGACCGCGCTGTACGCCGTCGATCCTGGCGACTGCGACAAGATCCGTCCACTGTGGTGCGCACATCGCCCGGTGGGAACCCTCACCCGGTGACAGGCGAGTCCGCAGACCTCGGAGAACGCAGCCGGCAGCGGACGGTCGCCGAGCCGCGGCTGCTCCGCCTCTGAGCGATGTGGCGCGGAGAGAAGGATGGCCGGTGTCGCCGCCGGGGTGTGCGGCGTGGGCGAATGCCGTCCTTACGGGGTCTGCCGAAATCCGTCCGTCGCCGGGGCGTCTCGCGCACCGTTCAGCCGGTCGGGTCGGCCCCCGGCGCGGCGCGCCAGCCGTGCCACCGGTGCACGGTGATCGCGATCACCGGACCGCCCGGCGGCCGCTGCCGGTACGGCGCGTACTTCTCCCGCAGCACGGCGAGCACCGCGGCGTACTCCTCCCGGACGCGGGGCTCCGGCGCGTCGGGCGGCAGGATGCGGGCGCGGCCGTCCGCCCGCACCCACCACAGCCGGTCCCAGTCCTCGTCGTACGCGTCCACGAGCAGGCAGACGGCCGGGTGGGCGGCGATGTTGCGCAGCCGCTTGAGGCGCGGCGACCTCTTGGGCTTCCAGTCGACGGCGGTGACGACCTCGGCGCCGTGCCGAGCGAACACGACCGGCACCAGGTGGGGGCGTCCCTCGGTGTCCACCGTCGCCAGGCGTGCCACCCGCGCCGCCATGAACCGGCGGCGCGCCTCGTCCTCGTCCATGTCCGGCACGGTGCGCTCCGAATCTCCGGCCGCCGGAAGCCGGTACAGGCAGCCGGATGCGTAGGCCGCCGGAAGTCGGTACAGGCAGCCGGAAGCCGGCGCAGGCCGCCGGACGCTGTCACCGGTAGGCGGACACGGCCTCGGCCAGCTCGTCCAGCGTGCGCAGCGTCTCGTCCTCCGGCTGGGTCGGCAGATAGAGCAGGACGCGCTCGACGCCGAGTTCCGCGTAGGTGTCGAGCGACTCCCGGTCGTGCTGGGCCGCGTACACCACCACGGCCGGCCGGTCTCCGGCCGTCTTGCGCATGCGCTCGATCTGCGCGCCCAGCTCCTTGGGCGGTACTCCGCTGGGCATCCACGCCGCCCCGTACTCGGCGACACGGGCGAAGGTGCGCTCGCTGCCGCCGCCGACCCAGATCGGCGGGTGCGGCCGCTGGACGGGCTTGGGCCAGGAGTAGACGGGGGCGAAGTCGACGAAGTCGCCGTGGAACTCGGCCTCGTCCTTGGTCCACAGTTCGATGATCGCGCGGATCCGTTCGTCCATCAGCCGGCCACGTTCGGTCGGATCCGTCCGGTGGTTGCGCATCTCCTCCCGGTTCCAGCCGGCGCCGACACCGAACACGGCACGGCCGCCGGAGACCAGATCGAGGCTGGCCACTTCCTTCGCCGTGTGGATCGGATCGCGCTGGACCACCAGCGCGATCCCCGTGCCCAGAAGCAGCTCGCTGGTCACCGAGGCGACCGCGCCGAGCGCCACGAACGGATCGAGCGTGCGGTAGTACACGCGCGGCAGCTCGCCGCCGCCCGGGTACGGCGTCTCCCGCTTCACCGGGATGTGCGAGTGCTCGGCCAGGAGCAGCGCGTCGAACCCGCGCTCCTCCAGGGCCGGCCCCAGCGCCGCCGGACCGATGCCCTCGTCGGTGAGGAACGTCGACACTCCGAACTTCATCCGCGACCACCTCGTCTCGAATTCGCCCCCTGTTGACAGTGTGGTGCGGTACCCCCGAGGGGCGCAGTCATACGTACGCCGGACGGACGTGGGCCTCACCCGTGCCCCGGGTGCGTCGCTGCGTCGGTGCGACGTCCGGCGTCGCGTGGATCACTCCTCGGCGGCGGGGCTGTCGGCGCTGTCCTGGGGGTCGGCGTCCGGGCCCTGCGCCCGTACCCGCTGCACATGTTCCAGCGAGTCGCGCAGCTCCGCGAGCCAGTCGTCCGTGTGGCGCTGGACCAGTCGTACGCACCAGGCGAGGGCGTCGCTGCGGCTGCGGGCGACTCCCGCGGCGATGAGGGTGTCGAGGACCTGGCGCTCGGGCTGCCGCAGCCGGGTCATGACGGGGGCGGCGACCTGCGTGAACAGGGCGCGCTCGCCCCCGCACTCCACCCCCCAGGAGACCTTCCTGCGGAACCGGTGCTCCGCCTCACGTGCCACCGCGACCCGCTCGTCACGGGTGCGCTCGCGGAACTCCTGGACCCGGGACTGGACCGCGGCCTCCTTCTCGGCGGCCGAGGCGCCGTCGGTGAGCCGGGGCTCGGGAATGCGGCCGACAACGGTGATCTCCTCCCGGTCGACCGCCACCTCCACCAGGCTCTCGAACAGATCGTCGGGCAGGCGGCCGGCGAACCAGCCGCGCAGCTTCTCGCGTTGCTCCGAAGTAATCATGTAATGACCATTACTCCATCGTGAGGCAAACGCAAGGGGTCCGGTCGGGGTCTGCCATGAGCTGAACCGGAATGTTTCAGGCCTATTGCCGAACCGTGGAGATCCGGCCAGCGGGTCACCCCGGGTGAGCGGCAACCGCTCAGTTCTGGGGATCGGGCGTTCGAACTCTGTCACTTCACGCCACTGATTCAATACTCAAAGTTACCGAAAGCTGTGGGGTCGATGTGTGTTTCCCGCCCGGACTCGGCAGACTCGCGCTCGCCGAACCGGCACCGGACCGGCCTGACTTCGCCTCATGTGCGAGCGGAGCAGAAACGGTTCACCAATCAAGCGGAAGGATGCACACAATGCCGAACACCGCACGCTGGGCAGTGACCCTGACCCTGACCGCCACCGCCGTCTGCGGCCCCCTCGCCGGGGCTTCCCTCGCCACCCCGAACGCCGCCGCCTCCGGGCTCTACGCCCCCTCGGCCCTGGTGCTCACCACGGGCCACGGCCAGAGCGCGGCCACCGCCACCCCTGAGCGCGCCGTCACGCTGAACTGCGCCCCGACCGCCTCGGGCACCCATCCGGCCGCCGTCTCCGCCTGTGCCGAACTGCGGGCGACGGGCGGCGACTTCGATGCCTTGAGTGCCAGAAGCGATGCCATGTGTACCCGGCAGTACGACCCTGTGGTCGTCACGGTCGAGGGCGTGTGGCAGGGCAAGCGCGTCGCGTACGAGCGCACCTTCGCCAACGAGTGCGTGAAGAACTCCTACGGGACGACCGTCTTCACGTTCTGAGGACCGGGATCGCGCGGACCCGTGAACGTGGACCGAGGCCCGTAGCTGGGGAGTGCGAGCCTCGTCGCGGTGCGCCACGTGATCTCGCATAGGGGCCGGCCGGACGGAGTGGGGCCGTCCGGCCGGCCTCCTGCGTCAGTCGGACGTGAGGGACCAGCGCCCCACTTCGCGATAGCCGGAGTCGTATACGGCGGAGCCGTCGCCGGGCTTCATCTCGTAGTGGTGGAGATTGCCGCCCCAGTAGCGCAGGATCCGCCCCAGCTCCGTGGCGGTCTCCTCGCCCCAGGCCGCGTTCTCCAGGTCGACTTCGAGAACGAACTTCACGTACGTGCCTCCGCTTCCGGATCGTCGGGTGCCGACCGCCATCGTGCCATCACCTCAACTCCCGGTCCGGTCAGAAGTGTTGGCCCGGTTTCTGAAAACGTTCGCCTCCGGTGCGCTGAAGTACTTCGCCGAGCCCGGGGTGTCCGACGAGCGCGGCCTGTTGGGCCTCGGCTGGTACCGGCCCTGTCTCGGCTGAGGTATTGACAGGTGATGGCAGTTGCGGGAGCCGAAGCCCCCGCACTTAATGCATATGATGTGCAGGTGCATGAATGCAGCATCAGGGCGGCGACCCCCGGCGACCTCGACGGTGCGCGAGCCGTGATGCTCGACACCGTCTACCGCGACTTCGGCACCGGCTACGTTCCGCGCTGGCACGGCGACATCATCGATCTCGCGGGCGCCTACCTGGCCTCGCCCCGCCACACTCTGCTGGTCGCGCTCGATGGCTCCGACGGCGAGGTCGCCGCTACGGCCGCCCTCGACTCCCGCGGCCCGGCCCATCCGCCCAACCCCCGCCCGCTGGCCCGGCGTTACCCGTCGGGGGAGACAGCGCAGCTGCGGCGCGTGTACGTCCGCCCGGGGCACCGCAGACGCGGCCTGGCCCGCCGCCTGGTCGGCGAGCTCCTCGCCTTCGCGGCCGCGGACGGCGGCTACCGCTCCGTCTATCTGCACACGGATCCGGGGATCCCGGGCGCCGAGGCCTTCTGGCGCTCGCTCGGAAAGGCCGTGTGGGACGAGCGCGAGGAGCCAGGCGGTTCCGGTGTCGTCCACTTCGAAGTCCCCTTCGCCTGAGGCGCGCCCTGCCCCCGGTGGTCGCACTGCGCCGCCCGGAGCAGTCGCGTCACCGGTTGGAGTCGTCCGGAATGCCGGTGCGGGTCCGCTCCGGTAGCCGTGGAGCATGCGCTTTCTCGGCGAGCTGGACCAGCGGCTGTTCACCCGGGTGGCCGCCGCGCGGCTTTCCGGCGCCGATCCGGCGCTCATCCGGCTCAGCCGCGCCGCCGACCACGGGCGGCTGTGGTTCGCCGCGGCCGCCGTGCTCGCGACGGCCGACGGGCGCACCGCCAGACGCGCCGCCGTGCGCGGTGTCGGCTCCCTCGCGCTGGCCTCGCTCACCGTCAACACCGTCGCCAAGTGGGCCACCAGGCGCCCCCGGCCGCTGCTCGACCTCGTACCGCAGATCCGCCACCTCACCCGGCAGCCGCACACCACCTCCTTCCCGTCGGGACACTCCGCCTCGGCGGCGGCGTTCGCGACCGGCGTCGCCCTCGAGTCCACCGGCTACGGCGCACTGGTCGCGCCGCTGGCCGCGGCGGTCGCCTTCTCTCGGGTCTATGTCGGCGTGCACTACCCCGGGGACGTCCTGGCCGGTATGGCGATCGGCGCCGGCGCCGCCGCGCTCACCTGCCGCTGGTGGCCGCCGCGCCAAGGGGTCCCGGAACGGGTGCGTCCCACCACCCACGCACCCGCGCTGCCGGGCGGCGAGGACCTGGTCGTCCTCGTCGACGGGCGGGCCGGAACCGGACTGCCCGGCGCGGTCCTGCCGGCCGTCGAGCGCCTGCGCGTCCTGCTGCCCCGGGCCGAACTCGTCGAGTTCGGCCCGGACGACGACTTCGCCGCGCTGCTCGCCGGGGCGGCCGGCCGGGCCGCGCGGCGCGGCGGCGCGCTGGGCGTGTGCGGGGGCGACGGCAGCGTCGACGCGGCGGCGCGCGCCGCGGCCCGCCACGGGCTCGCGCTCGCCGTGTTCCCCGGCGGCACCCTCAACCACTTCGCCCTGGACGTGGGCGTCCCGGACTTCGACGACACCGCCGTCGCGGTCGCCCGGGGCGAGGCCGTCGCGGTGGACTTGGGAGTGGCGGCACCGAAGGAGGGGCACGACGTGCTCTTCCTCAACGCCTTCAGCATCGGGCCGTATCCCGAACTCCTCCGGCTCCGCGAGCGACTGGAGGGGCGATGGGGCAAGTGGTCCGCCGAGGCCGTCGCCCTCGCCCGGGTCCTGCGCACCGCGACCCCCGTGGAACTGCGTATCGACGGCCGCCCCCGACGCCTGTGGCTGCTCTTCGCCGGCAACGGCCACCACGTCCCCGACGGCTTCGCCCCCGCCTTCCGGCCGCGCCTGGACGACGGACTGCTCGACCTGCGCCTGATCGACGGCGACCGCCGCTACGCCCGTACGCGCGTGATCGCCGCCGCGCTCGCCGGCACGCTCGGCCGTTCCCGGGTCTACAGCGCCGCCCCTGTGTCCCGGGTCCGGCTGGAGGGCCTCGGCGGCACGCGGAACCTCGCCTACGACGGTGAAGTCACCTGCGCGCCGGATCAGTTGACGCTGGAGAAGCGTGGTCGCGGACTCGCCGTGTACCGGCCGGCCGTGCCGTGCGCCGAACCGGCCCGGCGGGCCCGCCTCGCCACCGCGATGGCCCACCACCGAAAGCGGAAGAGGGGCCGCCGTCTCCCTGCGGACGGCGGCCCCTCGGTCTAGTCGGCGCTCACATGTGGACGACCGGTGCGGCGTCCGCGGCCTGCTCAGGCTTCCCGGGGCGATAGAGCAGGAACGCGATCACCGCGCCCGCGACGAAGAAGACCGCCGACCACCAGAACGCGGTGGTGTAGCTCTCGATCGTCGCCTGTGCCCGGACCAGCTTGCTGGTCGCGTCCTTGCCGGACAGATAGCCGGTCGCGGCGCTCGCGGCCAGCGTGTTCAGCAGCGCCGTACCGATCGAACCGCCCACCTGCTGCATGGCGTTGACCGTCGCGGAGGCGACACCCGCGTCCTCGGGCCCCACCCCGCCGGTGGCGAGCTGCATGGCCGGCGGCATCACCATGCCGAGGCCCACGCCGATCACGATCAGCTGCGGCAGCACCGCGGTCGCGTAGTGCGAACCGGTTCCGATGCCGGTCAGCCAGGCCATGCCGACCGTGGCGATCGCGAAGCCCAGCGGGATGACGGCCTTCGGCCCGATCCGCGGCAGCAGCACCGTGGTGCCGAGCTGCGCCGTCACCATCAGCGCCCCGACCATCGGCAGGAACGCCACACCGGTCCTGGTGGGGCTGAAGCCCAGGTTCAGCTGAAGGTAGTAGGTGAGGAAGAGGAATACACCGAACATGCCCGCGCCGGTGATGAGCACGGCGAGGTACGAGGCACCGCGGCTGCGGTCGAGCAGGATGCGCAGCGGCAGCAGCGGGTGTGCGGCACGCGTCTGCCACCAGGCGAAGGCCGTCAGCAGCACACCGCCGGCGATCAGGAAGCCCCAGGTCCGCGGCGAACCCCAGTCGTGCGTCTCGGCGTTGGAGAAGCCGTAGACCAGGGCGAAGAGACCTCCGGCGACCAGCACCGTACCCGGCACGTCCAGCTTGGAGTTCGTGGCGTCGCGGTGGTTGCTCAGCGACAACCAGCCGCCGGCGAAGGCGACCACGGCGATGGCCACGTTGACGTACAGCGTCCAGCGCCAGTCGAACGCGTCGGTCAGGATGCCGCCGAGCAACAGGCCCACCGCGCCACCGGCGCCGGCGATGGCGCCGTACACGCTGAACGCCTTGGCCCGCTCCCGCGCGTCGGTGAACGTCGTGTTCAGGAGCGAGAGCGCGGCGGGCGCGAGGAGCGCGCCGAAGACCCCTTGCAGGGCACGTGCGGTGACCAGCATCTCGAAGCTCGTCGCGGCGCCGCCGAGCGCGGAGGCCAGCGCGAATCCGGTGACGCCGGCCAGGAAGGCGGGCTTGCGGCCGAAGAGGTCGGCGATGCGGCCGCCGAGCAGGAGCAGCGAGGCGAACGCCAGCGCGTACGCGGTGACGACCCACTGCCGGTTGCCGTCGGAGAACCCGAGGTCCGCCTGCGCCGACGGCAGAGCGATGTTCACGATGGTGGCGTCGAGGACGACCATCAACTGGGCTATGGCGACGACCGCGAGGATCCACCACCGCCGGGACGAGGCCGCGGGCGGCGCCTGCGCGGCACCCGTCCGGGTGCTTTCGGTCAGAGTCTTCTGGGACATGGGGGAACCACTCCAGGGAAGCCGTTCGAAGAGAAACGTAAACGAAACCGTTTCGTACACATCGAGGCTAGACCACTCCCAGCGAAACGGCAACGTTTCGCTGGGAGTGAGCCGCGACGCCCCCCCGCCCAAGGACCGAGGCACCATGTCAACCGAACTCACCGGTACCCACCTCACCCTCCCCGACGGCCGCCCCGCCGTCCGTTTCAGCCGTGTCTACGACCATCCCGCCGACCGCGTCTGGCAGTTCGTGACCGACCCCGACGAGCTGGCCCGGTGGTTCCCCTCCCGCGCCGAGATCGAGCTGCGCCCCGGCGGCACGATCACGTTCAGCGGCGACCCGAACATGGAGAACTCCACGGGCCGGGTCATCGCCGTCGACGTGCCCGGGCACCTGTCCTTCGAGTGGGGCGGCGACGAACTCCACTTCGACCTCGAACCCCTGGACGGCAAGCGCACCCGCTGCACGCTCACCAACGTCCTGGCGGACGCGAAGGCCGCCGCCCGCAACGCCGCCGGATGGGAGGTCTGCCTCGCCGCCCTGGACGCGAGGGCGCGGGGCGAGCGGCTCGAAGGCCCGCACGCGGGTGCCACGGCGCCCTGGAAGGAGATCTACCGCGGCTACGTCGAGGCGGGGTTCCCCTCCGGTGCTCCGGTCCCGGGCCTGGACTGACCGGTCACGCCAGCTGCCGCCGCACCAGCTCGTGCAGCCGCCCGCCCGTGTCCGCGAGCAGCTGCGCGGGCGGCCCCTGCTGGGCGACCCGGCCGTCCTCCATCACGATCACGCGGTCCGCGTCCATCACCGTGGACAGCCGGTGGGCGATCACGACACGGGTGGCGTTGAGGGCCTTCGTGCTCTCGATGACCGTGCGCTGCGTCTCGTTGTCGAGGGCGCTGGTGGCCTCGTCGAAGAAGAGGATGCGCGGTCGGCGGATCAGCGCCTGGGCGATCATCAGCCGCTGCCGCTGGCCGCCGGAGATCGCCCCGCTGCCCTGGACGATGGTGTGCAGCCCCATCGGCATCCGCTTGATGTCCTCGGCGAGCCCCGCCATCTCGGCCGCCGCCATCGCCTCCTCGGGCGTGTACGGCTCGGTGCCGCAGATGCAGTCCAGGATCGACCCGGTGAAGGGCTGGGCGTGCTGCAGTACGACACCGCACTGCCGGCGTACGGCCGACTGGTCGAGGGCGCCCAGGTCCTGGCCGTCGTACAGGACACTTCCCGAGACCGGCTTGTCGAAGCCGATCAGCAGCCGCAGCAGCGTGGACTTGCCGCAGCCGCTCGGGCCGACGATCGCCACGAACTCGCCCGGCTTGATCTCGAAGGACACGTCGTCGAGGACGAGCGGACCGTCGTCCGCGTACCGGAAGGAGAGGCGCCGCGCCTCGATGCCGCCGGACAGGACGCCGGGGCGGGTGCTCGCCGTGCGCACCTCCGGAGTCGCGTCGAGCACCGGCTTGATCTCCTCGAACATCGGCAGCGCGGCCACCGCCGAGACGAAGGCGCCGGTCAGCTGGGTGACCGACGTCAGCAGCATGGTCACCGAGGTGTTGAAGGTGAGGAACGCGGCCGCCGACATCGCCCCCCGCGCCGGGCCCGCGAGCAGCATGAACATCAGCAGCGAGCAGAGCGGCAGATACACCGCGCCCAGCACCGTGGTGAGGTTCTTGATGCGGCCGACCTTCTGCTGGAGCTCACGGCTGCGCGCGAACTCGCCCGCCCAGGCGGCGTACGCGTAGTTCTCGGCCGCCGCGACCCGCAGCTTGGGCAGACCGCGCAGAGTCTGGAACGCCTGGTTGTTCAGCTTGTTGCTGAGCACGACGAGACGGCGCTGCCAGCGCACCTGCCACAGGCCGAGCCCCAGGAACACACCGGCGATGACGACCAGCATCCCGATCGCCGCCAGCGCCATCGGCGCGCTGTACCAGAACAACAGTCCCAGGTTCATCGCGCCGACGGTGACCGACTGGGCGACCGTGGGGCCGACGCCCGCCAGCAGCCGGCGTATCGAGCTGATACCCATCGCCGCGCTGGCCAGCTCGCCGGTGGAGCGGGAGGTGAAGAACTTCGTCGGGAGCCTGAGCAGCCGGTCCCAGACGGCCGGCTGGAGCGTCGCCTCGATCCGCCCCTCCATCCGCAGGAGGGTGAGGTTCTGGAGCAGCATGAACGCCGCCGACACGACGCTCGTGATCATGATGGCCAGACAGACCTGGACGATCAGACCGTGCTGGGCCTTCGGCACGTACTCGCCGAGCACCTTGCCGGTGGCGATCGGCACGAGGGCGCCGACCGCCACCGTCACCAGACCACTGGCCAGGAGATTGCGCAGATCGCCGCCGGTGCCCCGCATGCTGAACCGCATCAGCCGCAGCGGACCCAGACCCCGCTCGGGCAGCGGGCGGTAGAACATGACGGCACGCGGCTCGAACTCCTCCGCGTTGGCCTTCTCGATCGGCGTCTCGCGGCCGGACGAGGGCTGCACGGCGACGTATCCGCCGCGCCGCCACAGCAGCGCGACCGGCGCGCCGGACAGGGCCCGGTGGCCCACCAGCGGGCCCGTGTTGTCGCGCCACCAGCGGCCGTCGAGCCGTACGGCCCGGGTGCGGACACGCGAGGCGATCGCGACGCGCTCCACCGGGTCGAGCCGGTCGCTCTCGGTGCCGCTCTGCGCGGGCTCGGCGAGCGCGATCCCGGCCGCGCCGGCGACCAGCTTGCAGGCCGCGTACGTGGCATCGGCGTCGGCCGCGGTGGTGCGCTTCGCCGACGACTTCCCGATGGACGCCAGCAGCGTGCGGTCGGCCTGGACGCGCACGGCCTCGCCCGCCTTGATACCCGCCGCCGTACGGTGCTCGTGGCTGCGCTCCAACTGCTCGATCCACCGGTCGAGGGTGGCGAGCAGCCGGTACTGCTGGTCGACCATGCCCTGCCAGACGCCGGGATCCATCAGCAGGTCGGCCGCCGCCTCCTCGCCGTACAGCGAGCCGTACTGCACGCTACCCGGCGGGACCTGCATCCAGAAGACGTCGTCGTCGGTCGGCGCGGCGGCCCGCTCGGTGGCCATCGGCGCCTGGAAGAGGATGGAGAGGCCGCGGCCGACGCCCAGGGCGAGGGCGTACTCCAGCGGACTCGTGGTCGGCGGAACGTACTGGGCGTTGCCGTACTCGTCGTACGACCAGGTCTGGGTGCCCCCGGACTCGTACAGCTCGCGCAGCGAGATCCGGCGCATCACGCACTCCCGCAGCGGCCTGGCGACCAGGGTGTGCTGCGGTCCCGCGACCGGGCCGAGCAGCAGCGAGCCCGCTTCGAGACGGCCGAGGTGGTGCCACTGGCCCTGCTGGACGGCGTCCACCGCGAACAGGTCCATGGCGCCGGCCGCCACCAGCCACAGCACCTGCGGCCCTTCCAGATCGAGGCGGCCGAGCCCCGAGCAGTCGTACGGGGTGCCCATCGAACCCAGGGCACCGAGGACGAGGTCGCCCTCGTGAACCGCCGTCATCTCACCGCTCCCTGACCAGCTGGGCATACGCGCCGCCGGCCGTCACCAGGGCGTCGTGCCGCCCCCGTTCCACGATCGTGCCGTGCTGGAGCACCACGATCTCGTCGCTGTCGCGCACGGTGCTGAGCCGGTGCGCGATCACCACACAGGCACAGCCGCGCTTGCGCAGATTGTCGATGACCGTCTGCTCGGTCTCCGCGTCCAGCGCGCTCGTCACCTCGTCGAGGACCAGGATGCTGGGGTTGCGCACCAGCGCCCGCGCGATCTCCAGGCGCTGGCGCTGACCGCCGGAGAAGTTGCGCCCGTCCTGCTCGACCCGGCTGTGGATGCCGCCCGGGCGGCGCGTGACGACGTCGTACAGGTCCGCGTCCTGAAGCGCCGCGACCACCGCGTCGTCCGGGATCGACGGGTCCCACAGCGCCACGTTGTCGCGGACCGTCCCCTCGAAGAGGAACACGTCCTGGTCCACGAAGGAGACCGAAGCCGCGAGCGCCCCGCGCGGGATGTCCGCCAGCCGCTGCCCGTCGATGCGGATCACGCCCTCCCAGGGGGCGTAGAGACCCGATATCAGCCGGGAGACCGTGGACTTGCCGCTTCCGGAACCGCCCACCAGCGCCACCTGCTGTCCGGGGCCGACCGTCAGGCTGAACCCGCTCAGCAGCGGCTGGTCGAGCGGGCTGTAGCCGAACGTGATGTTCTCCAGTTCGACATGGCCCTGCAGCCGCCGGGTCGACTCGCCACCGCCGGGGCGGGCGTAGAGCGGGTCGGCCTGGAAGTTCTCGACGTCCTTGAGACGTGCCACGTCGGCCGCGAAGTCCTGGATGCGGCCCGCGACACCGTTGAGGCGGGTGATCGGCGCGGTGAAGCGGGTGACGAGGGCCTGGAACGCGACAAGGAGACCGACCGAGATGCCGCCCTCCACCGCGCGCAGGCCGCCGATCCAGAGAATCAGCGCGCTGTTGAGCGTCGCGAGCGTCGGCGCGACCACGCCCAGCCAGGCGCTCGGCACCCCGAGGCGCTGCTGCTCCTCCAGCGTGGTGGCGTGCTGCCCGGCCCACTTGCGGAAGTAGCCGTCCTCGCCGCCGGTCGCCTTCATCGTCTCGATCAGCTGGAGACCGGTGTAGGCCGTGTTGGTCAGCCGGGCGCTGTCGGCGCGCAGCTTCGCGGTACGCGTCGCCCGCAGCCGTATGACGACCCGCATGGCCACGACGTTGAGCAGTGCGACGCCGATGCCGACGGCCGTCAGCTGCGGGTCGTAGGTGTAGAGGAGGACCGCGTAGAGCACGACGACGATCGCGTCGACGCCGGCCGCCGCGAGGTCACGGGCCAGGGTCTCGGCGACCGCGTCGTTCGACTGGAGCCGCTGGACCAGGTCGGCCGGGCTGCGCTGGGAGAAGAAGGTGACCGGAAGCCGCAGCAGGTGCCGCAGGAAGCGGGCACTGGAGAGCGTGGAGGAGATGACGCGGCCGTGCAGCAGGTTCGCCTGTTGCAGCCAGGTCAGCGCGATCGTCAGCGCCACACAGGTGCCCATCGACGCGAACAGCACGCCGAGCAGCGAGGTCTGGCCGCCGATCAGGAACATGTCGATGTAGGTACGGCTCAGCGCGGGCATCGCCGCGCCCACCGCCACCAGCAGCAGGCTCGCGAGGACGGCGGCGGGCATGGTGCCCGAGGTGCCGCGCAGCCGGGCCGGCATGGCGCCCAGGACACCCGGCCTGCGGCCGCCCTTCTCGAAGTCGGGGCCCGGCTCCATGACCAGGACGACGCCGGTGAAGCTGGTGTCGAAGTCCTCCATGGGCACGAACCGGCGGCCCTTGCCGGGGTCGTTGATGTGCACGCCCCGCCGGCCGAAGCGGCGCCCCATGCCGTCGTACACGACGTAGTGGTTGAACTCCCAGAACAGGATCGCGGGCGCCTTCACCTCGGCGAGCGCGGCCGTGTCCATCTGCATGCCCTTGGCCGTCAGGCCGTAACTACGGGCCGCCTTGAGGAGGTTGCTGGCCCGCGAGCCGTCCCGGGAGACACCGCAGGCGATGCGCAGTTCCTCGAGGGGGATGTGCCGGCCGTAGTGGCCGAGCACCATGGCGAGGGAGGCGGCGCCGCACTCGACGGCCTCCATCTGGAGGACGGTGGGGGTGCGTACGGTCTTCTGCCGGCTCTTGGGGACCGTGCGCTTCGGCGGGGCGGCCCGCCGTCTGCCGCGCGCCGACGGCGGCAGGGTGTCCTGGGGAGCGGTCACGGGAGCAGCCAATCGACGGGACGCTGATCGGCCAGCCGGATCGAACCCGTGGCCAGGGTCATGGAAGCGAGGGTGTACGGCGGCCCGTCCGCTGAGGACCACTGGTAGCCGCTCTTCGTGCCGGACGACCGGTCGAGCCGGACCAGGACGGCCACCGGCCGGCCCTTCTTGGTGAACTGCTCGCCCAGCTGGCTGTCGCCGAGGAACGCGGCGATCTGCTGCCGGGTCTGGACGGTCCGGTCGACGGACTTCACATGGCCGTGCAGCACCCCGTACTGCTGGGTCGGCACCGACTGGACGGTCAGGTCCACCGCCGCGTTCGCCGGAATCGAGGAGGCGTTCTCGGCCGGGACGTACACCGTCGCGTACAGCGGGTCCGAGGCGTGGGCGACCTTCTCCACGGCGGCGACGTTCGCGCCGGTCTGGATGATCGCGCCGATCGTGGCGGCGAGCGCGGTGATCCGGCCCGCGGCGACGGTGCGCACCAGAGTGTCGCCGTCGTCCGTACGGACCTTGAGGACGGGCGAGTTCGCCGGCAGCCGCTCGCCCTCCTTGGCGAGGACCGCGGTCACCTGCCCCGCGACGGGGCTTTGCAGGACGTAACTGCCCTCGCCGTGCGTGAGGACGGCGGGTGCGCCGACCGTGGAGGCGACGGAGCCCGTCACGGCCCACACGGAGGCGGCCGCCATGACGACGACCGTCACGGACAGGACGAGCCAGCCCTGGGGGCGTGCGAAGCGCACCGGGAGGTCGAGCTCTTCGGGCGACTGCAGCTTGGCGAGGGCCTGTTGGCGGAACTGCACGGAACTTCCCTCACCTGTCGGAGAGATTTACGGCATCCGTGAGTCCCGGAACCGCCAAGGCGGTTCCCAAGGAAATACAGAGCATACGGTGGATCAGAAATCGCTGGATGCGATCAAGATCAGAGACCGGCGACCAGGTTGGTGACCGGGGCGGTGTTCAGGCCGGTCACACCCTCGACCGTGCCGACGGCCGTGCCGACGACGGCGGAGACCGGGGCAACGCCGTCGACCAGGCCGGTGACGGTGCCAACGGCGTTCAGGGACAGACCGCCCGAGACGGCGTCGAGGTCGGCGTCGGAGATCTCGGCGGTCACAACCTGGGGGGTGGAGTTCATGATGGAACTTCCCTTCGTATGGGTATTCGTAAGGGGGAGAGCGGCCCCCCTCTGGGGACAGACGGTCGGCCGCGACCGCGGGCGCCGGGCACCCGTTGCCGGGAACCCTGGGGCGGCCCCCGCGGTGCAATGGATCAAAGCACGGTGGCGTGGCGCGCATCCAATCAACCGGGCCTCTCACCTGCGCACTTGCACTCCGGGAGCGGTGATCCGTGCAGGCGTGCGCACGTCTCGGCGGCGACTTCTTCACATGCTGCGCGACATCGGCTCGTGCCTCCCCTTGCCGCCCCGACCCCGAATGGGACACTCCGGTCGCAATCGGTTGGACGTCGTGCGCAGGGCTGTGCAAATGCGCCGCCTGCCGTGACCCGCTTGCGCATTCGATGTGCAGATTCGCTGAAGCCGGGATTCCGCTCGGCGTCGGCAACTGACCGTCATCGCCCGATGGCGCTGCGTACTTCTCAGTCCAGAAGCGCGTACACCGTGCTCGCCCGGGCCGCGATCTCGTCGCGGCCCTCGGCGGTCATCGTGATGTCGGCGAAGGCCATCCGGCGGCCCAGGCGCGTGAGTACCGCCTCGACCAGCACATCGGCCTCCGTGACCGCGCGCTGGAAGCTGGTGGACTGCTGAACCGTCGTCATGGGGACGAAGCCGCCGCGCGCCGCCGACACCGCGATCACCGTCGCCGTGTCGGCGGCGGCCAGCAACGCCTGGCCCGACAACGCGCCGCCCTCCCGGGCGAGTCGCGCGGACCACGGCAGCCGGAGCACCACCCGGCGGTCGTCCACCTCCTCGACCGACAGGCCGAGATCGAGCACCCAGGGCGCGAAGTTGTCGGCGAGGATCTTTCCGGCTTGGGCAGGGGTCACCGTCATGGCGTGATGGTGCCCGCCGGCCCACACGGGCAGACGTGTATGCCGCGTATTCCACCCTTTCGCACGAGCCAATCTCGTGAATCGCAAAGGCAGTTGAACACCTCGCGTGGCACGTGCGTATCAACAGGCATCCAGGCGCCCCCCAGTTCAGCTGCCGGACGGCGGCAACGGACCCCGTCCCCAGGAGGTCAAGAGTTGAGTCACAAACGCATACCCAAGCGCAAGGCCGCGATCGCAGCGGGAAGCGTGGCGGCGCTCGGAGCGGCGGCACTTCTACTCCCCAATGCCAACGCTTCCCAGACGGACTCGGGGGACTCCACCCCGAGGACGTTCAAGTCGGCCGATGTCTCGGACCTCGCCTCACAGCTCGCCTCGCAGCTTGGTGACGCCTTCGCCGGTTCGTACTACAACGCCGACAAGCAGCAGCTCGTCATCAATGTCGTCGGCGACGACAGCAACGTGATCAACCAGATCAGAAAGGCCGGCGCGGTCCCCAACCAGGTGCAGAACAGCACCTCCACGCTCCAGGCCGCGGCCAAGACGCTCAAGACCGATGCCACCATCCCCGGCACGGCCTGGGCGGTCGACCCGAAGACGAACGAGATCCGGGTCACCGCCGACTCCACCGTCAAGGGCGCCAAGTGGGACACGCTGACGGCGACGGTCAAGAGCCTCGGCTCGGGCGTGGCGACCGTGAAGAAGTCCGCGGGCACGTTCAAGACGTTCGTATCGGGCGGCGACGCCATCTTCGGCGGCGGTGCGCGCTGTTCGCTGGGCTTCAACGTCACCGCGGGCGACGGCAGCCCGGCGTTCCTGACCGCGGGGCACTGCGGTGTCGCGGCCGCCGCATGGTCGGACTCGCAGAACGGCCAGCCGATCGCCACCGTCGACCAGGCCACCTTCCCCGGCGAGGGTGACTTCTCGCTCGTCAAGTACGACGACCCGAACACGCAGGCGCCGAGCGAGGTCAACGTCGGCAACGGGCAGACCGTCCAGATCTCCCAGGCCGCGGAAGCCACGGTGGGCCAGCAGGTCTTGCGGATGGGCAGCACCACGGGCCTCAACGACGGCAACGTCACCGGCCTCGACGCCACGGTCAACTACCCCGAGGGCACGGTCACCGGTCTCATCCAGACCGATGTCTGCGCCGAGCCGGGCGACAGCGGCGGCTCCCTGTTCACGCAGGACGGCAGCGCGATCGGCCTGACCTCCGGCGGCAGCGGGGACTGCACCGTCGGCGGCGAGACCTTCTTCCAGCCGGTCACCACGGCGCTGGAGGCGGTCGGCGCGACGCTCGGTGCGGGTGGCGCCGCGGGCGCCGGCGACGAGTCCGCCGCGCCCGGCGATGAGGCGACCGACCCCGCGGGCGAGGCGACCGACCCGGCAGGCGAGGCGACCGACCCGGCAGGCGAGGCCACCGACCCGGCCGGTGAGGCGACCGATCCGGCCGACCAGTCGGGCAACGACGGCGCCGAGCAGTCGGGCAACGACGGCGCCGACCAGTCGGGCAACGACGGCGCCGACGACGGCTCCGGCCTGGTGTCGAGCAACTGACCCGGACGTAAAAGCGGTTCTGTCCGGACTGTGGAACGGTCCGGCCCTCCGGCGGGAGGGCCGGACCGCTCCGCGTTCCCGTCCGGTCAGGAAGCCCGCGCCCTCAGCAACAGCAACGCGATGTCGTCGAGCCGTTCCTCGGCCGTCGCGGTGTGCCGCACGAGCCGGTCGGCCAGCTCGTCCAGCGGCTCGTCGCCGCTCTCGGCGAGCCGCTCGCCGAGTTCGGCCAGGGCGTCCTCGATGTCGATTCCCGGGGACTCGATCAGCCCGTCCGTGTAGAGCGCGAGCACGGAACCCGGCGCGAGCGCGAACTCGGTCGTCGTATAGGTGGCGTCCGCGTCGATCCCGAGCAGCGGGCCACCGGCCAGGTCCAGCACCCGCACCTGTCCGTCGGGCTTCCTGAGCAGCGGCGGCGGATGCCCCGCCCGGGCCATGACCACCCGCTGCCGCGCGGGGTCGAGACGCAGATAGACACAGCTCGCGAAGAGGTCGGTGCCCAGGTCGATCATCAGCCGGTTGGTGCTGCGCATGACCTGCCCCGGCGCCTGCCCGACCGTCGTGTACGCGCGGACCGCCGTACGGATCTGGCCCATCAGCCCCGCGGCCGTGACGTTGTGCCCCTGCACGTCCCCGATCACCGCGGCGGCCCGGCCGACGGTCGCCACCAGGTCGTAGAAGTCGCCGCCGATCTCCATGCCCTGGGTGGCGGGAAGATAGCGGGCCGCCGCTTCGATGCCGGGCAGCGACGGCAGGGAGTGCGGCAGCAGCGCCGCTTGCAGTCCGTGGGCGAGCTGGTGCTTGGCGTCGTACAGCAGCGCCCGTTCCAGCGCGAGCGCGATGAGCCCGCTGAGGCTGGTCAGGATCGCCCGTTCGTCCGCCGGGAACGCATGCGGCTCGGCGTACGCGAGAACGCAGGTGCCGACCGGACGTCCCGAGGCGATGAGCGGCAGAAAGGCCCACGCGGCCATCCCGTCAGGCGTCGTGCGCCGTGCCGGATACAGGTGCTCCAACTGCCTGCGGGACTCGAAGAAGGCGGGCACTCCGCTGGTCAGGACGTGGGCGCCGGGGATCTGCGCGGTGAGCGGTTCGCCGTCGAAGCGCTCCGCGATCGCGGCGTCCGGATAGCCGCGGTGCCCGAGCACACGCAGCCGCCCGCCCCGCGATCCGAGCAGGATCAGGGCCTGGCTGCCCACGGTGGGTGCGAACTCCGACGCGATCAGCTGCACCACGTCCTGCACCCCCACCGCCTCGGTGAGGGCGCCGGCCAGGCTCAGCACATGGGAGATCGTCACCAGCCGCGTCGTGGCCTCGCCGTGCCGCGGCTCCGCCCGGGCCATCGCGGAGACCGCCCGGGCGCGGGAGATGCGCACGCTCAGCCCGTTGGTGCTCGGGTAGAGGCGGAAGGAGAGCCAGTCGCCCGGCGGGCGCAGCGCCACGAACGACGTCACATGCTGGCTGATCAGCGCCGCGCGGTAGCAGTCCTCGTACGCGGGGTCGTTGAGCCAGGGCAGCGAAGCCCACAGCTGGGCGCCGAGCAGGTCGCCGACCGGCATGCCGAGCAGCTCGCAGGCCGCCGCGTTGGCGTAGCCGACCCGCCCGTGCAGATCGAGCGCACACAGCCCGTACGGCAGCCGGGCCGCCATCCGGACCGCCTCCCCGGCGCCCAGCGTGCCCGCCATCGCCGCCGTGGCGCCCGGGGTCGGCAGATCAGGTTCGGGACCCACCGGGTGGCCCTTCTCGACGGCGTGTGCCAGCCGGGTCGCGAGCCGGTCGCAGGCCACGCCTAGCTGGTCGCGCTCGCGGCTCGACAGCTCGGGCGGGTGCGAGTCCGGCCAGGTCACGAAGAGCGCGCCGTACACGGTGTCGGCGCACGCCAAGGGCAGCGCCGCCAGCGCGAACGAGTAGGGGAGGACCACCGCGACGCGCGGATAGCGGCCCGCCATCTGCTCCTCGCCGTTCACCCAGACCAGCCGCCGCTCCCGCACCGCCTCGGCGACCGGGAGCGGCGCGCTCAGGCCCACCCGCTCCCAGGGTGCGGCGAAGGCCCGGGGCAGCCCCGCCATGACCGCCATCTCCAGGACCGGCTCGTCGGGGGCCAGCAGATACACCGCCCCGGAGTGGGCGTGCACGTCTTCCATCAGCGCGGCCAGCGCCAGCGACAGCAGTGGACCGCCGACCGGCGCCAGGGCGGACGGCTCCCGCCGGGACGCCTGCCCGTCGGACACGCCGACCACCTCCTCGCACGGCCGCGCGACGGATCCCAGGGTCAAGGCTCCCTCCTGGCGGCCCTTCGCGCACGGCGGGCGGCACGGCGCCGGAGCCCGGCGCCGGGGTGGCCCGGGCATCGCGCAGGGAAACGGCACCGGGAATCGGCACCGGCCCAGGGAATCGGCACCGGGAATCGGCACCGGCCCAGGGAATCGGCACCGGGAATCGGCACCGGCCCAGGGAATCGGCCGCGGGAATCGGCACCGGCCCAGGGAATCGGCACCGGGAATCGGCACCGGCCCAGGGAATCGGCACCGGGAATCGGCACCGAGAACCCGGCACGGAGGAGACCCCCTTTACCCCGGGAGCACGTACTCATGCCCCCGCAGTGGAAGCGTGGCGCGGCGCGCGAGCGCTCCGAGTGCGCCCCCGCGCACCCTGATGGCTGGTTATCCGCGCCCACACCTGGTCGCATCCGCCAACAATGGGCACGCGCTCAGGACGGGTGGAGCGGCTGACGGCTGACGGGGAGTTGAGGGCGGACGTGATCCGGGTACTTCTGGTGCACGACGCGTGTCTGGTGCGATCGGTACTGGCGGAGTGGCTCCGCCGGGAACCGGATCTCGGGGTGTACGACACGACGTGGCGCGGCGCACCCGGGCGGGTGCGCTCGGTGCGGCCGGACGTCTGCGCGGTGGACCTGGACTGCGCGGACTCCCACGGCGTGCCGCCGCTGGCCGACGTGTGCGGCCGGGGCGCGGGCAGCCTGACGGCCCCCCGGCTTCTGGTGCTCGCCCATGCGAACAGACCGGGCCTGCTGAAGCGGGCGGCGGAGGCGGGGGCGCTCGGGTACGTGGACAAGGAGGGCTCGCCTGAGCGGCTGGTGTCCGGGATCCGCAGGGTCGCCGAGGGGGAACGTTTCGTCGACGACTCGCTGGGCTTCGGCTTCCTCAAGGCCGCGGAGATGCCGCTGACCAGACGCGAGCTGAGCGTCCTGTCACTCGCCGCCGGGGGCGCCTCCGTCGCGGAGATCGCCGGAAGTCTCCATCTGTCCCACGGCACCGTGCGCAACTACATGTCCGCCATCACGCGCAAGACCGGGGCACGCAACCGGATCGACGCCATCCGGATCTCGCAGGGGGAGGGCTGGGTCTGAGGCGGGCCGCCGGGCGGGGGCCGGGACCGGCACCGAGGCGGCGCCGGAGGAGGCGGGGACGGTGGGCGACCATGTGCCCACCAGGTCGCGGTACAGGGCTGAGCGCCGCAGCAACTCGTCGTGGTCGCCGTACTCGGTGCGCCGGCCGTCCATGACGAGCACGCGGTCCGCGCGCAGGGCGGAGCTGATGCGGTGGGCGACCACCACGAGCGTGGTGCCGGCACGCTCGGCGAACGCGCGCTCCGCGCGCTCCTCCGCCGCGGGGTCCAGGTGACAGGTCGCCTCGTCGAGCAGCACGACCGAGGCGTACGAGAGATACGCCCGGGTCAGCGCGATCAGCTGTCGTTCGCCCGCGGACAGCGCCGCCGGGTCGAGCCGGGCAAAGGGCCCGCCCAGCCGCTCCAGCAGCGGGGCCAGGCCGACCGCCTCGGCGGCGGCCAGCAGCTCCGCCCCGGGTACGGGATCAGGCCGCAGTTGGGTGAGGTTTTCCTCGAACGTCCCCCCGAAGACGTACGCCTCCTGCGGGATGAGGACCCGAAGTGCGCTCGCTGTGTGTCCGGGCACCGGATGCCCGCACAAACGGACCGTGCCGCGCCGCGGTTCGAGGAGTCCGGCGATCAGTCCCGTGAGGGTGGACTTGCCGATGCCGCTGGGGCCGACGACGGCGAGCCGGGTGCCGCGCGGAACGGTGAGGTCGAGGTCCTTGATGACGGGGTCACTGGCGGGGCCGTAGGCGAAGGTGAGGGAGGAGAGAACGAGTGCGGGTGTGTCGGAGGGCACGGCGGCCGGCGGCACGCGGATTCCACCGGTGGCCGGCGGTGGTGCCGCGATGCCCGGGCCCAGGCGGCGCAGCACCACCGCCAGCCGGGAGCCGCTCGTGCCCAGGCCGTGCACCAGGTTCTGCAGGGCGGGGAGCAGGGACTGGGTGACGTAGGCGAGAGCGCCGACGAGCGCGCCCGCGCTGACGCCGCGCGCGAGGAGCCAGGGGGCGGTGGCGAGCAGCAGCACGATCGGGAGCTGTCCGCCGACGGCGAGGGCCGCCACGCGCAGCACGCCCCGGTGGGCCAGTGAGCGGGCGGCGCGCACCTCGGCGTCGATGCGCTGTCCGGCGTCGGCGGCTACGTGCTCCTCCGCGCCGCCGGCCGTGATGTCCCTGAGGCCGGGGCAGACGGCCCCCAGGTGGGCGGCGAGGCGTTCGTCGGCGACGAGGAACTCCTCCTGCCGGCGGGCCAGTGGCCGCAGGGTCGCCACAAAGAGGGCCACCCCCGCGGCGAGCGGGGGAGCGACCACGAGCAGGAGCAGCGGCGCGAGCGAGAACAGCCCGACGAGGGCGCCGACCGTGGTGAACACGAACGAGCGCGACACCATCACCAGACCGGCGAACGTGTCGCGGGCGATCTCCACTTGCTGTGTCAGCCCGGAGAGCGCCCCGCCGTCGGCCTCCCGCACCCCTCGGTCGACCACACGTCGCACCAGTCGGTCGCGCAACGGCTCGACGAGCGCGGCGACACCCCCGTACACCCGCCCGGTCCCGAAGGCCCCGACGAGAACCGCCGCCCCCGCGATGCCCAGCCAGCCCAGCCCCACCCCCGCCCGCCCGGACAGGAAACCCTCGTCGAGGGCCCGCGCCAGGGCGTACCCCAGCAGAAACGTCTGTCCCGTCTCCAGCACCGACCACGCGGCCAGCCGGACGACCACTCGCCACCGTTCGCGCAACAGGAGCGTCAGTTCCTTCACCCCGCGCCGCCGTTCCGCTCGGTGCCGCTCGACCCGAACACCTCCCGGTACGCCGCCGACCGCCACAGCTCCGCATGCGTGCCCACCGCGCGCACTCGCCCCGCCGCCAGCCAGACCACCGCATCCGCGCGTGCGGCCGTGGACACCCGGTGGGCGATGATCAGCCGGCTGCTTCCCGGGGTGTGGCGCAGGAGTGCCTCGGTGATGTGGCGCTCGGTGACCGTGTCGAGGCTGGACAGGGCGTCGTCCAGGACGAGCAGGCGGCTGTCGTGGGCGAACGCCCGGGCGAGGCCGAGGCGTTGGCATTCGCCGCCCGACAGCGGGGCCTCGGCACAGGGGGTGGCGTAGCCGTCGGGCAGCCGGCGTACGAAGCTGTCGGCGCGCGCCGTGGCGGCGGCCTGCCGGACCCGGTCGGGCGGGGGAGAGGGGATGCCGAAGGCGATGGTGTCCTCGATGGTGTCGCCCAGCAGGGCGGGGCGCTCGAAGGCGTGGCCGACGGCTCGGCGCAGTGCGGTCCTGTCCAGGTCGCGCAGGGGCACGCCGTCCAGCAGTACGTGCCCGTCGTCGGGGTCGGCGAGCCGTCCCGCGAGGGCCGCGAGCAGGGACTTGCCCGAGCCGGAGCGGCCCACCACGGCGACCGTGCGGCCGGCGGGCACGACCAGGTCGACGCCGTCGAGCACGGTACGCCCGCCTCGCCGGACGGTGACCGAGCGTAGCTCCAACCTTCCCTCGCCGGGCGGGAGTTGACGCGTGCCGTACACCGGTGCGGGCTCGGTCAGCACCTCGCCGAGGCGCCGGGCCGCGGCCCGCGCCCGGATGAGCCCCGAGAGCTGCCCGACCAGCACACCGACGCCGGTCGCGAGCACGGCGTACCGCGAGGCGGCGAGCAACTCGCCGACGGACAGCCGGTGATGGACGAGGAGCACGCCCCCCACGGCCACCACACCCAGCTGGAGCAGCGGTGCCACGGCGACCGCCTGTGCCGCGGCGCGCCCTTGCACCCGCCACATCCGCCGCCCCTCGCGGGAGAGTTCCGGCAGCGGCCGCAGGATGCGGGCCACCTCCTTGTCCGCCGTCCCGCCGGCCGCGATGGTGCGCGCGCCGCCGATCGCCTCCGCGAGCGCGCCGGCGATCCGCCCCTGGACATCCTGGTAACGCGCCACGCACTGGGACGAGTCGCGCGCGAAGGCACGCAGCAGCAGGGTCAGGACCGGTGCTCCGCCGAGGAACACGGCTGCCAGCAGGGGATCGATCAGGCCGAGGGCCACCACCGCGCCCACCGGCCCGGCGAGGGCGGCCAGCAGCGTCGCGGCGGTGGCGGGAGCGGTTCCGGCCTGTGCCGCGTTGCCGACGAGCCGCGCCACCAGCTCACCGGGGCCGAAGCGCTCACCGGCCCGGGGACCCACGGCGAGCACATGCCCGACCAGTCGCTGCCTCAGCCAGGCGGTCGCCCGGGCGTCGGTCGTGCCCGCGAGCACGGTGTGGCAGGCGTCGAGCAGGGCGATCAGGAGGACCAGGCCGGTGCACCACAGCACCCAGTGCGTTCCCGCCGCGTCACCGGGGCGGGTCAGCAGCAGGTCCAGGGCCCGGCCCAGGGCGGCCGGCAGCAGCAGGCTCGCGCCCGAAGCGGCCGCGGTCGTCAGACACAGGGCCACGCAGCGGGAACGGCTGTGCCGGGCGGCCGAGCGCAGCAGCGTGCGGGCGGCCGCCTCGTCCGCGGCACCGGTGCCGTCCGGTGCCGCTCCGTGACCGGAGGGAGTCTTCATACGGCTGTGGCCTCGCATCCCGAGCCGTGGCCCGCGCGTTCAGGACCGCGGGCGGCCCCTCCCCGAAGAGGGGAGCGGACCGCCCAGGGCCGTGCGTGCACCGTGTTGTCAGAGACAGAGCAGAACGCTCGCCGCGGAGACGCAGGAGAGCAGGCTCACGGTGCTCGCGCCGCCGCCGCCGGTGTGCTCGTCGGACTCCATCGTCTGCAGGTCGAGAAGTGCCATCTCGGTGTCCTTTCCTAGGTGGGGACGGGGTGTTGAATCACGACTCCGGTAGTGGAGCCGCGTCTAGTGGGCGCCGCGAAGCGGCGGGAGGAACGGCAGCCGGGCCCGCGTCTGTCCGTCGAGGGCCGCGCCGAGCGCGAGCAGGCACCCTGCCGTTCCGGTGCCCAGGTCCATGGACAGACGCATCATCTGGTGTCCGGGGAAGGCCAGTTGGCCCTGGTAGGACATCGCGAACCAGCCGAGCCCGGCGACCTGTTCGGCGAGCCGCTCGGGGGTGGCGCCGGGCGCGCTCGTGCGGCTGAGGTGGAGGATCATGCCCGCGCGGCCCTGGAAGAGCCCGGGCTGCGCGTAGAAGCGGGAGGTGGCGGCGGTGAGGATGCCCGAACGCGCCCCCTCGAACGTGCCATGGCCGTCGTCCCCGCCCAGCGCGAGAAAGTCGTCGACGACCATCCCGAGGCCCACGCTCCCGTCCCCGAGGTACGGCAGCGTGCGCCAGCCCTCGTCGACCTCCAGGCCGCCGCCTTTCTGGACGACGCAGCACTCCAGGTCCTGCCGCAGTGCCTCGGCGGCCGCGTCGCGCAGCTCGGGGGCGCCGGTCTCCTCGTACTCCCTGAGCAGGAAGAGGGCGATCCCGCTCGCGCCCCGCAGCAGCCCGGCGCGCCGTCGGGGAGGGGCGGGCCGCGGCTCGGCGAGTCGTCGGACGAGCAGGCGCGCGGCCTCGGCGGCCCGCTCGCGCAGTTGTGTCTCGCCGGTGGTGTGCGCGAGCCGGCCGAGGACCAGGCCGAGTCCGGCGAGGCCTCCGTGCAGGTCGGAGGAGAGGTTCTGCCAGCGCTCCCGGAGGATCCCGTCGACCAGGTCCAGGGCGCGCTGCCGGTGCCCGAGCAGGTCGAGGACGTAGGCGACGCCCGCGAGCCCGTCGTACAGGCCGAGGGGCGTCCCGACCGGCGCCGGGTCCGTGTGGTCGAGCAGCCAGCGCTCGCCCTCCTCGTACCGGTCGGCTCCGGTCTGTTCGAGGACGTACAGCACGCCCGCGGCTCCGTGTGCGAGCCCGAGCCCGCCGCCGTCGGAGAACTGGGCGACGTCGCCGGGGAAGAGCCGGTCGTCGCGCTCCGGGGTGGCCGAGGCGAGGATGGCCTTGACCATCGAGTCCCGGCTGTAGGGCCAGTCACCGGGGTCGACCGGTGCGGTGTACGAGGTGGTCGGCCTGACCGGAGACGGGCGCGAGGTGGCCGAAGGGGAGACCTTGTCCCCCTCGGGGTCCGGTGCCTGCCTGCGCCCGGTGATCTCCGCCACCGCCTCGTCCAGGAACTCCCGCGGAACATCGGGGAACTGTCCGGCGACGACCTCCGCCAGATGCGCGGCCTTGGCGCGGTCGACCACGAAGAGCGTGGTGACCGGCAGGAACAGGGCGAGGCGCAGACACGCGAGCGCGTACCGGTCGACGTCCGGGCCCGTGCGGTCCGGCGGCGCGAAGAAGCCCGGATGGGCGACGACCTGGCGGCCGTTCTCCTCGATCGGGGCCGCCGCCTCGAAGTCGAGCAGGGACACCGACTCCTCGTCCGGCGCGACCATGATGTTGAACACGTGCAGGTCGTTGAAGACGATGCCGCGCGCGTGCACCGCGTGCACGGCCTGCTCGACCGCCCGGTGGATGCGCAGCGCCCAGGCCGTGTAGGCGGCGACGGCGTCCGGCTCGGGATCCGGCGTGAGCAGCGGGTGCCGCTCGGCGAAGAAGGAGTTGAGGGGCCGCCCCTCCAGAAAGTCCATGACGAGGAAGCGGTGGTCGCCGAGTGTGAACCAGTCCCGCACCTCGGGCACCACACCGAGCCCCGACACCTGCTCCAGCGCGTACTTCTCGCGCTCCAGGCGGGCGATCGCGTCGGCCCCGTCCGAGGCGAGCCCCGCGTGCGGCCGGCCCTCCTTGAGGACCACCTTGCGGCCGTCCCGGGTGTCGGTGCCCGCGTACACCCCGCCGCCGTTGGAGAAGTGCAGGGCCTTCTCGATGCGGTACGGCAGGTCGCCGACCGTCGTGGTGTTGCGCGCCGCGAGCTGCGGTTCGAGGAACGCGGGCAGCGTGACCCACTCCGGAACCTGGAAGGAGGGCTGCCGCCGGTCCGGCACCAGCGTCCCCTCGCCGTCGCGGACCGCCGGGACGAGTGAGCCGCGCTCGTCCACCACGAAGGAGCGGGCGAAGGCGCCGTACCGCACGTACAGGGGACCGTCGTTCCAGCGCAGGTCCGTGAGGATGTACGGCCCCTCGCACCCGTCGAGCCGCTCGCCCAGCTCGCGCAGCACGAGGTGCAGCTGCTCCTCGTCGGCGGGATAGATGGTGACGAACTTGCCGCTGGTGTCGCGGCCCGCGTACTTGGCGTTGCGTAAGTGCAGCAGATGGGGCCCCGGTACGAACTTGAAGGGGATCCGGCGCGGGACGCAGTACTCCCACACGTCCGTGGCGATCCGCTCCGCGTTCGCCCGGGTGGCCGAGGCGTGGATCTTCCATCCCTGGGCCGGCCCCGGCAGCGCGGTCCCGGCGTCGTCGACCGGCGTGAACGTCAGCCAGTCGCCGATCCGCGCGCTCCGCCACCCGTCGGGCACCTCGCGGCACGCCGGCCCGTACAGCGGAGCGGCACCGGACGCTCCCACGGACAGCCGGTCGGGCGTCTCGTAGAAGTGTCTGTCCGCCAGCGCGTACACCTCGTACCGCTTGTCCATCCCATCCCCCTCGGTCTCGTGTCACCGAGCCTTCCAGCCCGTGCGGGGGCCGGACAGTCACGCCTGTCACGAGAACTCCGTGAGGAACGCATGCGTAAAGTCATGTTCGGCACGTTTCGAGCGGAGAGGCTCCACCACGGGCCCGGCAGGCCGGGCGGAGGGGTTCCACCGCGGGACCGGCGGACCGGCCGGAGGCGCTCCGCCAGGGGTCTTCCGGACCGAGCGGACGGGCTCCGTCGCAGGCCCCGGGGATGCCGGAATGGTCACAGGGGCTGCGCCCACGTCCCGGAAGCGCTGTAATTGCGGACGTGGCCAGTGAGCGCGTTGCGGGACGCGGAGCGAGAACGTCGCGTGCCGAACTTGCCCTCAAATCGCTCGGCCCGGACCTGGAACCCCGAGAACGACTGCACCGCATCCTCGAACAGGTACTCGTTTTTGCGGGAGCGATGGTTGCCGCGGCCTACACGCACAGCGAGGACGGGGACCAGCTGTGCCTCGCCGAGTCGGCCGGGGTGCCGAGGAGCCTGTACGGGCTGCGCGACTCCTACCCGCTGACCGGCGGCACCCCCGCGGCGGACGTCCACCGCTCCGGGCAGCCGCTCTGGCTCACCCCCGAGGACCTCGGCCGCTGCGCCGATGCCCGCCGGCTGCCGAACGGGGACTTCTCCCTGGCCGTGCTGCCCCTGGGCGACGGCGGTTGCCTGGCCGCCGTCAGCGAGCGCGCCGGAGGCTTCGACGCCGACGACCGCGAGTGCCTCCGGTTGCTGGCCGGGTCCGTCGCCTGCCCGGCCCCGGCGGCCCCGGCCCTGACCGGGTCCACCGACTCCGGCGAGCCGGCCGACAGCTCCTTCAGCCTGGCCATGGACTCCGGGCGGATCACGGTCGACGACGAGGTGCTGGAGCTGTTCGGGATCGGCCCGGACGAGTTCGACGGCAAGGTCGAGACCCTGCTCGCGCTGACCGTGCCCGAGGACCTGCCGTCCCTGATGTCGGTCGTGGAACCCGGCCACATGTCCATCGGCGACCGCGAGCTGGAGTTCCGGATCCTCCAGCCCTCAGGCGGGCCGAGGTGGCTGCGGCTGCGTGGCCGCCTGCTGCCCGCCGAGCAGGGCCGTCCGGCGCTGCTCGTGGGGTCGGTCGCGGACGCCTCCCGGATGCGGGCGGGTGTCAGCGACGTGACCCGCGTCCAGCGGCTCGCCGCGGCCCTCGCCACCGCGGGCACCGTCCGCGAGGTCGGCCGGGCCGTGGTGACCGCCCTGCGCAAGCCGCTCCAGGCCGACCGGATCGCGCTCGCCGAACTGGAGGGCGACCGGCTCGTCGTCACCGTCCTCGACCCGCCCGAACCGGATTCCTGGCCCGAACTGTGGCGCAGCGAGTGGCGCTCGGAGTGGCCCGACGCGCCCGTACGCGCCATGCCGACCCTGGCGTCCGCCCTCAGCGAGGGGCGCGCCGCGATCTGGCCCGCCGGGACCCCGTTGGAGCCGGCGGTCGCGGACGTCGGCCCCGGCGGTCTCGCCGTGCTGCCCCTGGCCGCGGGCGGCCGGATGGCCGGCATCTGTCTGATCGGCTGGGACGCCCCGCACGACTTCGGCCCCGACGAACGTGCCCTGCTCACCGCCGCCGCGAATCTCGCGGGCCAGGCCCTGATGCGCGCCCACGCCTTCGACGCCGAACACGAGCTGGTCGGCATGCTCCAGCGCAGTCTCCTCCCGCGCCGGCTGCCCCGCCTGCCCGGCGCGGTCGCCGTGGCCCGCTATCTGCCCACCACGGCGGGCCTGGAGCTCGGCGGCGACTGGTACGACGTCATCCCGCTGCCCGACAACCACGTCGCCCTCGTCATCGGCGACGTCCAGGGTCACAACGCCCAGGCCGCCACCCTCATGGGCCAGATGCGTACGGCCCTGCGCGCGTACGCCGTCGAAGGGCACCCCCCGGACGTCGTCGTCTCGCGCGCCAACCGGCTCCTCATGGACCTGGAGACCGACCTCTTCGCCACCTGCTGCTACGTCGACGTCGACATGGAGGAGGGCTCCGCCTGGTGCGTACGCGCCGGCCACCTGCCGCCCGTGCTGCGGCACCCGGACGGCAGTACCGAGGTCGTCGAGTCCGAGGGCGGGCCGCCCCTCGGCGTCGTCGCCCAGGCCGACTTCCCGATGAGTCCGCTGCGGCTCCAGCCCGGCACACTGCTCGCCCTGACCACCGACGGCCTGGTCGAGTCCGCCGAGCTCGACATCGAGGTCGGCCTCGCCCGGATGGCCGCCGAACTCGCCGCCTCCGACCCCGCCCACCTCGGCCTCGTCGCCGACGCCCTGCTCGCGGGCGCCAACCGCAGCGACGACGTGGCACTGCTCCTCATGCGCTACGAGGGCATGGCGCTGCGCCCGCTGCGCGAGAGCTGGACGGTGTGGCGCGTCCCGGAGGCGGTGCGGCACGCCCGCCGCTTCACCCGGCGCACCCTGCGTTCCTGGGGTGTGGCGGAGGAAGCGGACGCCGCGCTCCTGGCCGTCTCCGAACTCGTCACCAACGCCCTCGTGCACACCGACGGCCGGGTACGTCTCGACCTCACCCTCATCAACCACCGGCTGCGCATCGCCGTCGCCGACTCCTCACCCCGTACGCCGATCAAGCCCACCAGCATCGGCTGGGAGGCCACCGGCGGCCGCGGCATCCTCCTCGTCGAGGCCATGTCGGCGGCCTGGGGGAGCGTCCCGGTCAGCGGCGGCAAACAGGTGTGGGCGGAGATCGTCCTGGAGTCCGCTCCCCGCGTGCGCGACGCGACCGGCGCGGCACCCTGACCCTGCGGCGCGGCACCCTGACCCTGCGGCGCGGCACCCTGACCCTGCGGGGCGGGACACGGACGCGGGGGCGTCCCGGAACCGCCCATGACACCCTGAGGGCGTGCGCCTCCTGCTGATGTCCGACACCCACCTCCCACGGCGCGCCAAGGAACTCCCCGCGCGTCTCCTCGCCGAACTCCCCCGCGCCGACGCGGTGATCCACGCCGGCGACTGGGTGGACGCCGCCACGCTCGACCTGCTGGAGAGCCGCTCCACCCGGCTGATCGGCGTGTACGGCAACAACGACGGCCCCGACCTGCGCGCTCGCCTCCCGGAAGTGGCCCGCGCCGAACTCGACGGTCTACGCCTCGGCGTGGTCCACGAGACCGGCGCCGCCCAGGGCCGCGAACGCCGCTGCGCCGACCGCTTCCCGGACCTCGACGTCCTGGTCTTCGGCCACAGCCACATCCCCTGGGACACGACGACGGACACGGGCCTGCGCCTGCTGAACCCGGGGTCGCCGACGGATCGGCGTCGGCAGCCGTACTGCACGTACATGACGGCGGCCGTGACGGGCGGCAGACTGACGGACGTACAGCTGCACCGGTTGCCGCCACGGAGTTGACGCGCCGCGACGCTCCGGCACCTGGAAGGCGGGCTCTCCGTCTCCTCACCGCGGCTTGGGCGGATGGATCGCCCCGCCGGTCGCGGTCAGCGGCGTCCCGCTGCCGCCCCACCGCAGCGCGACGATCTCGGCGGCGACGGACACGGCCACCTCCTCGGGCGTACGCGCCCCGAGGTCCAGCCCGACCGGTGAGCGCAACCGGGACAGTTCGTGCCGCGAGAGCCCCGCGTCGGTCAGCCGCTTCATCCGGTCGTCGTGGGTACGACGGCTGCCCATCGCCCCGATGTACGCGGCGGGCCTGCGCAGCGCTTCCTCCAGCAGCGGCACGTCGAACTTGAGATCGTGCGTCAGGACGCAGATCACCGTGCGCGCGTCGGTGGTCGTCCCCCGCAGAAAGCGCTGCGGCCAGTCGACGACGACCTCCACGCCCGCCGGAAAGCGCTTCGGCGTGGCGAAGACCGGGCGGGCGTCGCACACCGTGACCCGGTAGCCGAGGAAGTCGCCGATGCGGGCCACCGCCGCCGCGTAGTCGATGGCACCGAAGACCAGCATCCGCGGGGGCGGCGCGAAGGAGTGCAGAAAGACGGTGACGGAGTCCTCGCGCCGCTCGCCGTTCGGCCCGTAGTGCCGCAGCCCCGTGGCACCCAGCGCGAGTTCGCCGCGCGCGTCCGCGGTGACCGCCACATCCAGCCCCGTCGACCCCAGTGACCCCGCCACCCCCTCCGGCCACACGGTGAGCGAGGCCCCGCGCGGTGCGGGTCCGTCGGTCACCGTGGCCACCGTCGCCGGCCGGCCGGCGGCCACGGACTCGGCCAGCGCACCGAACGACGGGTCCTCGTCCGGCGTCACCCGGCGCACCAGCAGGGTGATCTCGCCTCCGCAGGTGAGTCCCACGGCGAACGCGTCCTCGTCGCTGTACCCGAACGTCTCGAGCCGCGCCGCACCCGAGTCCACGACCTCCTGGGCGAGCTCGAAGACCGCGCCCTCGACGCAGCCGCCGGACACGCTGCCCACCACCTCGTCGTCCGGCCCCACGGCCATCGCCGCTCCGGGATCGCGCGGCGCGCTGCGGCCGACCGCCACCACCGTGGCGAGACCGAAGGGGGATTTCGCCGCGTACCACCGGCTCAGCGCCGGGAGGATGTCCCGCATACGTGCTCCAGCACTCAAGGCCCTGCTCCTGTCACCAGCGTCGCATCCGGCCGCGAGCGGCGCCGGATCGCCACGCTCCCAGCCGCGCGTGCCGTGCACAGGGACTTGTTGAGCGTTAATCCTTTGCCGTGTGCGTCGGGCGCCTGCTGCACTACGCAAGACAAGCCGTCGCAGATCGAGGAGCAGCACATGCGCGCACCGTTCGTGTCCACCCAGGAAGGAATGACCCCCTCTTCAAAGGACATGACACGCGGTGCACACGCTGAACCTCGGAATTCTCGCGCACGTAGACGCCGGTAAGACCAGCCTGACCGAGCGGCTGCTGCACACGGTCGGGGTGATCGACGAGATCGGCAGCGTCGACGAGGGAAACACCCAGACCGATTCCCTCGCGCTGGAGCGTCAGCGCGGAATCACCATCAAATCGGCCGTCGTCTCCTTCGCGATCAACGACACCACGGTCAATCTGATCGACACCCCGGGCCACCCCGACTTCATCGCCGAGGTGGAGCGGGTACTGAGCGTGCTCGACGGAGCGGTGCTCGTCGTATCGGCCGTGGAGGGCGTGCAGGCCCAGACCCGCGTGCTGCTGAGGACGCTGCAACGGCTGCGGATCCCCACCCTGCTCTTCGTGAACAAGATCGACCGTGGCGGGGCGGGGGAGGAGCGCGTCCTGCGCGCCATCGCGGCACGCCTGACCCCGGCGATCGTCCCCATGGGCCGGGCGGCCGGACCGGGCTCGCGCGACGCCCGCTTCATCCCGTACGAGGCCCATGACCCGGGCTTCGGCGCGCGGCTGCTCGACGTCCTCACCGAGCACGACGAGGAACTGCTGGCCGCGTACGTGAAGGACACGGTGTCGTACGGCCGGCTGCGCACCGCCCTCGTCGAGCAGACCCGGCAGGCCCTGGTGCACCCGGTGTTCTTCGGGTCGGCGACGACGGGTGCGGGCGTGCCCGAACTGATCGCCGGGATCAAGGAGTTGCTGCCCGCCGCCGAGGGAGATCCCGACGGGCCGGTCTCGGGCACGGTCTTCAAGGTCGAGCGGGGACCGGCAGGGGAGAAGATCGCGTACGCGCGGCTCTTCTCCGGGACCGTACGCACCCGCGACCGGCTGCTGTTCCGCGACGGCGAGGAGGGCAAGGTCACGGCCATCAGCGTCTTCGACCAGGGTTCGGCCGTCCGGGAGGCGTCCGTGGCCGCCGGGCGGATCGGCAAGCTCTGGGGGCTCGCGGAGATCCGCATCGGCGACACCTTCGGAGAGGTGCCGAAAGCGGCGGAACCGTCCCGCCATTTCTCACCGCCCACCCTGGAGACGGTCGTCGTCCCCGGCGGACGGAGCGACGGAGGAGCCCTGCACCTCGCGCTCACCCAACTCGCCGAACAGGACCCGCTGATCAATATGCGGCAGGACGAAATCCGCCGGGAGATCTCCCTCTCCCTGTACGGAGAAGTGCAGAAGGAAGTCATCCAGGCGACCCTCGCCGACGCGTTCGGACTCGACGTCACCTTCCGCGAGACGACCCCGATCTGCGTCGAACGGCCGGTCGGCACCGGTGCGGCGGTCGAGTTCAACGGAAAGGGCCCCCATCCGTTTCTCGCCACCGTGGGGCTGCGCGTCGAGGCGGCACCGGTCGGCTCGGGGGTGGAATTCCGGCTCGAGGTCGAACTCGGGGCGATGCCGTACGCGTTCTTCAAAGCCGTCGAGGACACCGTGCGGGAAACCCTCGGTCAGGGAATCCACGGCTGGCGGGTCACCGACTGCACGGTCACGATGACGCACTCGGGATACTCGCCGCGCCAGAGCCATGCCCACCAGGGATTCGACAAGAGCATGTCCAGTACGGGCGCCGACTTCCGCGGGCTGACCCCACTGGTCCTGATGGACGCCCTGAGGCAGGCGGGCACCAGGGTGCACGAGCCCCTGCACCGCTTCGGCCTGGAGGCCCCCGCGGACACGCTGGGAGCGGTGCTGCCCGTCCTGGCCGGGCTGCGCGCCGTGGTGCGTACGACGCGGATGCGGGAGGCCGTCTGTGTGCTGGAGGGTCTGGTTCCGGCGGCGCACGTGCATGAACTCGGGCAGGTGCTGCCGGGGCTGACGCGGGGCGAGGGTGAGCTGGAGACCGCGTTCGACCACTACGCGCCGGTGGCGGGAGGAACGGTCCCGAACCGCCCGCGTACCGACCACAACCCGCTGGACCGCAAGGAGTACCTGCTGAACGTCACGCGGAGGGTGGGCACGTGAGGGAGTGACACAGGTCAGGTCGAGGGGAGAGCGGTGCGCAAAAACGCGAAACTTACTCATGAGTCAGAGGTGTTGACGTTCCACCGAAGTGCCCGGACTGTAGTGGACATGTCGAAGTTACGCGCGCGTCTGCTCGGCGTTCTCGTGTCGCTCACCGGCCTCCTCGGGGCAACGGGCGCCCAGCCCGCGGCCGCCGACTCCCTTCCCGACTCCCTCTGGTTCGACGCCTCGGCGTCGGCCGCCTTCACCGTCCAGAACGGGCGCTTCAGCGACGGCCTCGGCCGCGAGGTCGTCCTGCGCGGCTACAACGTCTCCGGCGAGACGAAGCTGGAGGAGAACAGCGGACTGCCGTTCGCCTCGGTCGCCGACGCCAGGAAGTCGGCGACCGCCCTGCGCACCCTCGGCGGTGGCAACTCGGTCCGCTTCCTGCTCTCCTGGGCCCACGCGGAGCCGGTGCGCGGCCAGGTCGACACGGCGTATCTCGCCGCGGCGACCGCCCAGATGCGCGCCTTCCTGGACGCCGGCATCCGCGTCTTCCCGGACTTCCACCAGGACCTCTACTCCCGGTACCTCTTCAACTCGGGCAGCTGGTACACCGGCGACGGCGCCCCCGAGTGGGCGGTGGACGCGGGCGACTACCCGGCCGAATCGTGCGGCATCTGCCTCTTCTGGGGGCAGAACATCACGCAGAACGGGGCGGTGACGCAGGCGTCGCACGACTTCTGGCACAACGCGTACGGGGTGCAGGACGCCTTCCTCGCCACCGCCCAGGCGACGATGGCGTACATCCAGCAGAACCTGAGCGCCGACGAATTCAACGGCGTGGTCGGCTTCGATCCGTACAACGAGCCGCACGCGGGCACGTACGACTCGGGTGAGACGAGCCGCACCTGGGAGCAGAACGTCCTGTGGCCCTTCTACAAGAAGTTCCGGGCCCGGATGGACGCGGCGGGCTGGCAGACCAAGCCGGCCTTCATCGAGCCGAACCTGTTCTGGAACGCCAACATCGACTTCCAGAAGCAGGAGGGCGGCCTGCTGGACGCGGGCACGCTCGGACCGCGCTATGTCCTCAACACCCACTTCTACGACCAGAAGGCGATCTCCGGCGTCCTCATGTGGGGCAAGGCGGCGGACGGGCAGTACGCGACGGACTTCGGGAAGGTCCGCGACCGGGCCGCCGGGGCCGGCACCGCGGCGGTGGTCAGCGAGTTCGGCCACCCGCTGTCGGGGTCGGTCTCGGACAAGGCGCCGACGGTGGTCAAGGCGATGTACCAGGCACTCGACTCCCGCCTCCCCGGCTCCACCTGGTGGTCCGACCCGACGGGGTCCGGGCCCGTCCTGTCCGGCGCGCAGTGGCAGTGGGACATCTACAACGGCCGCCACCACGAGCTGGAGAACGGCAACCCCGACAAGGTCCTCACGAGCGGCGACGCCTGGAACGACGAGGACCTCTCCGCGGTGAGTCTGAACGACTCGGGCACCGCGGTCCTCAGGCAGGACGCCCGCCTGCTGGACCGCCTCTACCCGAGCGCCACCGCCGGCGCGACGGTGGCGTTCACGTACGAGGACCGTTCCCGGGACGGCTCGACGACCCTGACCTGGAACCCGGTCCCCAGTTCGCTCCCGAACGTCTCCCGACTGGTGGGCTCGGGCCAGTACGGCCTGCTCGTGTGGCGTTCGAACGGCTCCACGGCCCCCACGGAGCTCCACCTCCCGGCGTCCTTCCCGGCCGCTTCCACGACGGTGGTCTCCGACCTCGGTACGACGTCCGGGCTGCCCGCGTACACGAGGACGACCCCGGTCGGACACGCGGCCGAGCCGGGCGGCACCGGCAGTCACCGCCTGCTCCTGACGGCGGCGGACTCGGGCACGGTGCACTACGCGCTGGTCACGAACGGAGCGACAGCCCCGTCCGCGGGCCTGCTGAGCGCGGCACGGGCGGAGCTGTCGTCCTGGGCTGCGACGAAGGTCGGCTAGCGGGACGCGAATGAGCCGACGGGCCCGTTGGGGGAGGTCAACTCGCCGACGGGCCCGTCCAGTCCGCCGGGACATGGGCCAGCCGGACCCGCTGCGGATGGTCGCCCACCGGCACCGACACCGTCTTCTGTCCCGTCGCGAAATCGATCGCCGTGACTTGGTCGGCGCCGCTCTCCGAGACGACGCAGTCCTTTCCGTCGCCGCTCACCGTCGCCCAGTACGGCTTGGAGGCGGGGACGAGCGGGCCCTCCTGGAGGGTGGAGCGGTCGACGACACTCGTGTAGTCGTCCATCGTGCCGGCGACGCACAGCTTGGTACCGGACGGGTTCATCGAAATGCCGTGGTGGCGCGAGTCGTTGACCCAGGTCGTGCGGTCCTCGCTGGTCGCCGGATTCTTCGGCAGGGTCTTCACCCGGGTGATCCGGTCGGAGGCCACGTCGTACTCCAGGAACCCGTTGAAGAACGACACCTGGAAGTAGAGCTTGGACTCGTCGGGGCTGAAGACGGCCGGACGGACCGCGTCCGAGTAGTCCGTGAGGCCGATCGCGTCCAGCCGCTGCCGCATGTCGACCACCTTCACCTGCTGGAAGGTGGTCGCGTCGACGACGGTGATGCGCCGGTCGCCCTTCGTCCAGTCCTGCCACGGGGCGTCGAGCGAGGTGTTGACATCGCCGATGGCCATGTTCCAGATGTACTTGCCGTCCTTGGTGAAGATGTTCTCGTGCGGCTTGTCGCCCGTGGCGAACGAGCCCAGCTGCTTGCCGGTGTCGATGTCCAGCACATGCACGGTGTTGGCCGTCGAGGCCGACACCGCGACCCGCGTGCCGTCGGGTGACACCGCCATGTGGTCGGAGCGGTAACCCGAGACGGGGAAACGCCAGTTGACCTTCCCGGTGGCGAGGTCGATGGAGACGACATCGGCGAAGCTCGGCCGGGAGACGACCATCGACCTGCCGTCCGGCGTGGAGTACATGTCGTCCACGAGCTGGTCGTGGCCTTCCCCTACGCCGTTGCGAATCGCCATGAAGTAGATCCATTTGATCGGATCGGCGTTGATCTGCGCCAGCCGCTGCTCCTTGTCGGGGACGACGTTGATCCGGCCGATCTTCGCGAGGTCCCCGGTGGACTTGATGACGTCGGCGGTGCCGTCCCAGTTGTTGCCCACGAACATCACCTCGCGCAGCGCGGCGGCGGAGTCCTGTGCGGAGGCGGTGGTCGCGCCGGCGCCGACGGTCAGCGCGAGGGCGGCGGCGATCGCCAGGAGGTGCCTGGATCTGAGGACAGACATGGCGGGTCCCTGTCTTTGGTGGGGGCATGACAACAGAGTGTTGACGTGCCCGCGGCTCGGAGAATCTGAATACGCCTGCGTTCAGAGTGGACTTACTGGAAAGTAAGGAGGGGGTGGCTCTCTCCACAAGACTCCGGGCACGACAAAATCGAGCGACAGGCGAACACATCGGCGAGCGAACGAATGGCCGAACGGGTGTGGGAGGACGTGTGACGGGCAGGCTCAGGCAGCCGACCGGCCGCTACGGGGGCAAGTCCGCGGAGGAGCGGCAGGCCGAACGGCGTGGGCGGTTCCTGGACGCGGCCCTCCAGCTCTTCGGCGACACGCCGGGCTTCCGCGCCACCACGGTCGCCGCGCTCAGCGAGGCGGCGGGCCTGTCCACCCGCCAGTTCTACGAGGAGTTCCGCACCCTCGAGGACGTGCTGGCCGCCCTGCACCTCCAGGTCAACGACTGGGCCGAGACCGCCGCCCTCGCCGCTCTCGCCGACGCCCGGCACCTGCCGCTCGCCGAGCGTGCCGACGCGATCTTCCGCGCGTACGCGGCGAACGTCACCGCGGACCCGCGCCGGATCCGCATCACCTTCGTCGAAATCATCGGCGTCAGCCCGCGGCTGGAGGAGCAGCGGCTGCAACGCCGGTCCCGCTGGGTGGACCTCATCTGTGCCGAGGCCGCCGCCGCGGCCGCGTGCGGTGAGGCGGCACCCCGCGACTACCGGCTGGCGGCCGCCGCCTTCATCGGCAGCGTCAACGGCCTCCTGCACGACTGGCGCGCCGGCTGGGTGGACGCGACCCTCGACGAGGTCGTCGACGAACTCGTCCGCCAGCTGCTGGGGATCCTGCGCCCGGCCGGGTGGCAGCCGGACGCCTGACCCGTCTTTCCGGCTCTCCGGCACGATCCGCCGGACGGACATGTCCTAGTGAGCTGGTTCGGAGATGCGTGAGCAGTAACGGCAGATCCGGTCGAGGATCTGGTCGGCGGTCTTGGTCCACTTGAACGGCCGGGCCTCCTCGTTCCAGACCTTGATCCATTCCTCAAGCGCGGCCTTGAGGCTGTCCAGCGAGCAGAACACTCCGCGCTCCAGGCAGCGCCGCTCTAATTCGGCGAACCACCGCTCGACCTGACTGATCCACGACGAGTACGTGGGGGTGAAATGCAGGCGGAACCGGGGATGCGCGAGCAGCCACTTGTGCACCACCGGTGCCTTGTGGGCGGAGAGGAAGCCCCTATGTTTCGTCAAGCCGCAGAGGGGACCTGGTTGGTGGCTCGGGGCTGGATGTGTCGGTAGAGCTCGCGGGCGACGTACCGCTTGAGGCATCGGATGATCTCGCGCTTGGACATGCCCTCGGCGGTGCGTCGCCGCAGGTAGGCCTGGGTGCGTTCGTCCCAGCGTATGCGGGTCTGCACGATGCGGTAGAGGGCGGCGTTGGCCTGGCGGTGGCCACCGCGGTTCAGGCGCCGCCGTTGTGTCTTGCCGGAGGACTGCTCGACCGGGCTGACACCGCACAACGCGGCGAAGGAGGCTTCATCGACGAGCCTGTCGGGGTTGTCACCTGCGGCAATGAGGAGGACCGCGGCGCTGTCGGGTCCAACGCCGACGAGGTCCAGCATCTGGGGCCGGCAGGCACGAACGGCCCTGGTGGTGCGGCGGGTGAGCTCTTTGACCTCGTCGGACAGGTGCTGGACACGGCGGGCGAGCAGGCGCATCGTGAAGACGGCCTCGCCCCGGTAATCCGCGTCGAGGGCCGCGCAGGTGGCGACCAGCGCAGGGTTGCTCAGGCGGGTGAGGAGTTCGCGCAGATCCGGGTCGATGGACATGAGGACAGCCTTGAGCTGGTTCAGCGCCTGGGTGCGGGCCTTGACCGCCGATTCCTTGGCCAGCCGCAGGACCCGCATGTCCTCTACGGGCCCGTCCGCGCTCTTCGGCACGGTGGTGGCCCGTCCGGACAGCACCGCACGAGCGGCCGCGTCCGCGTCGATGGCATCGGTCTTGCCGCGCTTGCGCCGGGTGGCACGGTCGGGCTGGTTGACCTCGATGACGTCGATGCTTTGCCCACGCAGCATCTTGGTCAGTGCGGCTCCGAAGGAGCCGGTGCATTCGACACCGGCCCGGCGCAGGACACCGAACGACCTTGCCCAGGTGAGCAGTTGGCGATAGCCGATGGCGGTTGCCGGGAACTCCTGCTGAGCGAGCGAGGCACCCAGGGTCGTGATGACCGCAGCAACATGGACATCCTTGTGGGTGTCCACCCCCAGGATCACGTCCTCGGCCTCCTTGGCCGGGGCGGGGACCCGCTGCGCGGGCAGCGTCGGCTGGGGCATGCTGGTGACGGTCACGAGGCTCCTTGGACTGGGTCTGGTGGCTGACACCGGTCCGGTGGGCGGTCAGAACTGTGACGGTGCTTTGTGCAGCAAAGCCCCTATCGGGACACGTTCACCGGGCCGGCGGCAGTACGCACCGCAGGAGGCCGGGGCCGACAGTTCCACTCCAAGGCAGCTGTGGCCAGTTGTCGCACGGGTCAGGCTCCGGCCCCCCCTGCGGCACACCATGATCCTCACAGTTGTCGCAGATCACGTGGACCCCCAGGCCGGGCTCGGTCTGGCGGTCGATCTCGTCGAGGAAGTCCCGGAAGTCCACGGCCCGGTGCTGCGCGGACAGCTTCGTGATCACCCTGCCCGTCGCGGTGTTCAGGGCGGCGAACAGATCGACCGTGCCATGCCGGACGTAGTCGAAGCTGCGCCGCTCGGGCACTCCGGGCAGCATCGGCAGCACCGGTGCCGTCCGTTCCAGAGCCTGGATCTGCGGCTTCTCGTCCACCGCGAACACCGCAGCGTTGGCCGGCGGGGCGAGGTAGAGGCCGACGACATCACGGATCTTGTCGGTCAGAAGCGGGTCCGGAGAGATCTTGAAGGTCTCGGTCCGCCATGGCTGCAAGCCGAAGGCGTGCCAGATCCGCAGCACGCTCGCCGGGGAGATCCCCACGGCCCTGGCCAGCTCCCGCTTCGACCAGTGCGTCGCGCCCTCGGGGGTCTCCTCCAGCGTGCGCACCACCACCTCCTCCACCTGGGCATCGGTGATGGTGCGCGGCACCCCCGGGCGCGGCTCGTCGGCCAGCCCGTCCAACCGGTCGCGCAGGAATCTCGCCCGCCACTTGGTCACCGTGCCCCGGTTGACGCCCATCCGCGCGGCCACCGCGGTGTTACTGCCGCCGTCCGCGCAGGCCAGCACAATCCGTGCCCGTAACGCCAGGCCCTGAGCAGTCGTCCGGCGCCGGGCCCATCCCTGCAACATCCGCCGCTCGGCATCGGATAACACCAGCGGCGCAAGCCTGCTGTCGCCCATCCCCACAGCAGACCGCAAACCACCAGCCCCGTCACCGCCCAAGCCCCGATCCGAAACGGAACACGACTCAAGTGGCGACGGCAGAACTCAAAACCAGCTCACTAGGCGACGCCGGCCAGGAGGCGGGGCGACGTCGCGGTGCTGCTGGATGGGGGTGAGTGACCTGCGGGGGCGTGGCATGGGGCCGTTAAGGTCGCGGTCCATGCGGACGATGCGGTCCTGACGCACGGTGAGCGGGGTATGTCGGGCGGCTTCGCGTCGCTCGCGCAGGCGCCGGTCGTGGTCGGCGACCACGGCGGCCCAGTCGCTGCCGAGGCGGTCGGCCAGCTGGTGGCGTAGCGCGGTGCGCTGCCGAGGGGGGGTGGCAGCCCAGATCCCCTCGGTCGTCAGCTGGGGGTTCGCGAGGGCCCACTTGAGGCATGCGGTCGCGATGGGGCAGGCCTGGCAGGCGGCCTTTGCCTGTTCGGCGCGTGCTGTGTCGGAGTCGCCGATGTCGTGGGCGAAGAGCTGTGGGGTGGCGCGGCAGGCTGTGGGGGTGGGGGAGCAGGGGAAGGGGATGCGGGAGTCGGTCTCGGTGGATCGCCTCATGGCAGGGCTCTCCCGAAGGGTGTGGGTGGGGTGATCAGGGCGCTGGCAGGCGTGGTCGTCGTAGTCCTTGCCGTGCTTGGGCTGCGCGTCGGAGGCGAACCTGCCGAGGCGCGCCTGGGTGGGGTTCGCGGTGATCCAGCCCTCGGCGCAGGATGGACGGGCTCGCCGTGGTGGGAGCGCATCGGGGTGGGCTGTTCGCACAGCGCGCACGGCAGATCTTGCCAGCGGTCGAAATGCCGGGCGTCCCGCCAGTCCAGGAGGCCGCCCGGGGCCGGGATGAGGCCCGGCTCCCATAGCGGCGCCCTGTTGCGGCGCCGGGCGGGCGCGCTCATCCGACGGTCAGGTGGGTGCCGGGGCGGCCCGGGCGGCGTCCGTGGACCGTGGGTGTGTAGGCGTCCTGGCGGGTCGCCACGTAGCCGGACGGCTTCTCACGGGTCTTGACGCGGTACATGGCCATATCCGCGCCGCGCAGGAGGCGGGAGGCACTGGCCGTGTCGGGCAGGTCGACGGCGCGGGCGGCGCCGATGGACACGGCCGGGCGCAGGGTCTGCCCGTCATGGTCGACGGGCTGAGCCAGCAGCTCGCGCAGCACCGCGATTTCCCGGACTGTCGCAGCGGGTGGCAGGAACAGGGCCGCTGCGAATTCGTCGCCTCCGAGCCGTGCGGCGAGTCCGCCGCGGACGGCTGCCCATGCCCCGATGCGGTGTCCGATGGCCGCGATGAGGGTGTCGCCGGCGGCGTGCCCGAGGGTGTCGTTGATGGACTTCAGGCCGTCGGCGTCGGCGACCAGGACGTGCAAGTGCTCGCGGTGGGTGCGGGCGAGGCGTGCGGTGCGGTCCATGAGGACGTCGCGGCCGGGCAGTCCCGTCAGCGGGTCCTTTCGGGCAGCGTCCAGTTGGCGGCGCACGCGCACGTCGTCGGCGAGCAGCGCGGCCAGCGCGAGCGGCACGGTGGCTGCGACGATCAATGTGCGGGACCGCTGACGTAATGCGGTGGTGGCAGGCATCATGGTTCTCCTGTTCTCGCCCCTCGGGGCGGAATCGAGAGAGGCGCACCCCGAGCTGTGCAGGCCGTGGGGTGCGCCTCTTGCTGTGATCATTCGTGTCCGGTCGGGCCTTGTGGTCGGGCATGCTGGGTGGTGCTTCCGTCTCGTGACGGGGATAGGAAGTACCCGGGTCGGCCGACTGCGCCCTAGCCGATGCTGCGGCCGTCCTGGGACCCACCCGGCGCGGAGGGGATCACGCCGCCAGGTCGTGGCGCTCCTGCACGTGGCGGGCATCGGAGAGGCGGGCGGCCCCGAAACAGCCACCCCTGCTCCTTCGTCCGCATGAGCGACACCAAAGTCACGGGCATCGATCATGCGGAACCCTCCGAAGCGGCTCCCCGAGTCAGCTTGAAACGGCTCCCGCAGAAATGACACAGCCACGCGTCACAGCGCGGCGCCAGCGGCGGCCACGGCGAGCAATGCCATGGCGGTGAGGCTGAGGTCGACCGCGCGGCGGAGGTGGCGGTACTTGCGGACCGCGAGGCTAGACAGCACGCGGACGCTGGAGGCGCGCCGGTCTCCTTCCATGCAGGCGCGGATCTCGTCTTCGTCGAGTCGCGCCCAGTAGGGGAAGGAAGCGCGGTCGTCGCCGCGGAGGCGGGGACGGACGACCAGGAGCAGGAGTGCGGCTGCGATGCCGAGGGTGAGGACTGCGAGTGCGCCGAACGTCTTGGTCGGCTGCGGCAGGTCCTTGTCGGCGACGGACGCGAGTCCGGCGAGCACGGCGCCGTTGAAGGCGAGGAGTAAGGAGGCCTTGCTGTCGGTGCGTCCGATCTCGCCTGCGACTGCGGCGCAGGCGGCGTCCAGATTCTTGTCGGTGAGCGAAGCCGGGACCACGGTGGTCATGGGCGGTCGTTCTCCTTTATGCGGCGGGTTGGCGGGCGGGTGCGGGGATGTAGCTGAGCGGGTCGGCGGGGGTGCCGTCGTGGCACTCAAGGCAGCTTCCTAGGCTGCGCAAAGGTGTTGGCGGAGTGCACTTGTTCCGTAGCCGCGGTATTCCAGTGCCAAGTCGCCGCGTGTCGGCGTCCTCGTCGAAGTGCCCAACCGGGTACGGATGAACGTGCTCAGGCGCCAAGCCGTGGGCATTCTGTGCGGGAGGTCTCGGAAGGGCTCGTGGTGCGATCCCGAGACAGGGATGATCACCTCATGATGCGAGGTGCCTTCGACGACGTCCCCGTGACCGCACTCTTCCCTCTCCTGGAGGCTGCGGATGTGGACTCCTTGAATCAGGCGGCTGGCACGGTCGATACGGCTCGTGCAGGTAGAGACACGGCGGATTGGGAGTGGGCCCTGGAACACGCAGGCTTCCCAGGCACACAGCTGGGGACTCCGGTCGTCCTTGGGCTGGATGTCATCGAGCACGCCGAGGGAGGCGACCAGCTGGAATTTTTGCTCCAGGTGGTGTGGACCGACCTAGGTCGGCTCGCGGTCGACACGGCGGTGAACGTGGCCTGCTGGTGCGAGACCGATCACGCCACCCATGACATCGACGCCCTGAGGCTCGTGGTTGGCGAGGAGACCTCGTTGCCCGAAGCATTCCGTGCCGGCGCTGAACGTCTGACCGGCTGGCTGGCCGATCCTCACGACGCCGACCACTGGCGTGCCAAAGCGGGATTGCCTCCCCGGTGGGTCCCCTGAGGGTCCGGCGCCGAGCACGTTCGTCTGTACCGGACTGGGTACGTTCACGTGCACGCCGACACCGCGGAAGCCGCGTGGGCCATCGCCTGTCCTCGGACAAGCAGGGCAAGGAACGGGCTGGCTGCGTTCCTTGCAAGGCAAGATCGGTCGTGTGATACGCGATCCTCGTGACGATGCCGAGTTGCTGGCCCTGGTTCGCCGCTATGTCACGCCCGAGCGGCGTTATCTAAAGCTCGGCGGCGGCTTGCTGCGCATGCAAAGTCGAGGGCGGGCTACAGTCCGCGGGCGTCGGCGAGGCTCGCGGCCTGTTCGAGCATGCGCATCGGGACACGGCCGGTGCCCCAGGCGTCGTTGAAGCCGGGCACCGAGTCGACGTCGTCGCCGAACTGGCGGCGGATCGCGTCCAAGAGCACGGTGGCGGCGTCGGCTTCCAGGTGGCGGTCGCCGCCGGCTTCGATGCGGATGGCTCCGAGCATGCAGCGGGCGCCGTCGGCGTCGACCAGGGCGTCCTTGCACCAACCGCCGCTGACGAGTCGCTGGTGGGCGCGCTGCAGGAGGGCCGCGACCGGTGTCGGGTACAGGTCGGGCAGCGGGGCGGGTCCTGTGTTGAGGGGGCCGGTGACAACGTCGGTCAGGTCGATGGGCTTGGTCTCGATGTGGGCGGTGTTGACCTCATACGCGATGGCCGCTTCGTCGAGGCGTGCCGTCATCGCTGCGTTGACGAGAGTGAGGCGTTCCTCGAGGGACAGCGGTGGGGCGGCTGAAGGCGCCGCGGTGGTCGGATCAGGGCGGCCGAGGGAAGGCAGGCGGGTGGACATCGGCGCTCCGTACGCTCGCAGGCGCTGCCGTCATTCGGGCAGCGCCTGCGGGGTGTGGTGGTGGGGATGGGCGGGCCGTGGGCGTCAACGTGGTTGGCGCGCGGGGCTGTTGCCCGCCTGTAGCGAGGGCGGGCAGCCTGTAGGCAGGGCGGCCAAGGGGAGGCGCGGCGTGAAATTCGTGTTCGTGTGCGGCTGGTGCAGCGAGGAATGCGTGGTGTTCTGTCGGCGGGCTGGATTTTGGGGGAACCAGTTCGAAGATCCTGAAGAGTTCGACTGCTGGTCCTGCGGGGGGACGAGCACGACGCCGTACAGCCCCTGGACTCCGGCTGATTGAGGTCACCGACAGCAGCTGGTGCCGCGTCTTTTCTTCGCCGGGGGTCCTGGTCTACAGGCTGGAGATGAGTCCGGCGAGTGAGGTGAGCGCGCTGTTGATGAGGGGCGCCAGGCCGGTCGCGGCGAGGGTGAAGCCGAGCAGGGTGCAGGCGAGCATGGATCCGAACCTCACGTAGCCGCCCTTCATCAGGACGGCCACGATGACGGCCAGCAGCACGGCGGCGGACACGGAAAAGGCCACGATCGGTCTCCTTGGTGGGTTGGTCCGGCCGGGGCGTCCAGCCGTCAGCTGTGCGAACGGGGCCCGGGCCAGGGGCGCGGGCCGCTCTACGTGCGTCAGTCCTGGAGGACCGGTCCGAGGTCGGCGCGCAGTTCGCGGAGCACGTCCTCGTCGGCTCCGACCGGCACCAGGACCTCGCGGGCCTTGCTGCCGTCGGCCGGGCCGACCAGTCCGCGCTCTTCCAGCGCGTCCAGCAGGACGCCGGCGAGAGCGAACCCGACGCGCAGCTTGCGCTGCAGCATCGACTGCGATCCGAACCGGGTGGTGACCACCAGATCGGCGGCCAACATCAGCAGCTCACCGTCGACTCCTTCGGGCAGCTGCTCGCTGTCCGGGCTGTCCCGGTCGGGGGCGGCGGTGACGTCGGTTGCGGCCGGGGCGTACAGGCCGTGGTCAACCTGCTTGAGGCGGCCGTCGGCGACCAGGTCGGACAGGACGTTGCGGATGGTGCCGGCGGCCGCGTCGACCTGGTCGCGGACCTCCTTGGCCGTCATCTCCCGGTCGACGACCGCGAGGATCTTGTCTTTGACGGTGGTCTTCTTCGGCTTGCGGGCCGCCGGCGGGGGCGGGGTGAACGAGCCGATGAACGCCGCGCCCCCGCCGTCAGCGTCGTCGTCTTCCTTGCCGGTGGGCGGGGGCATCGTCCACTCGTGCCACAGACCGAGCGCGCTGAGGGCCTCGATCTCGCGGTCAGTGAGCGTGTTGATGGCGCCGCTCTCCGGGAAGATCTCGTCGAGTCCGTCGGGGGAGCCGTCGTCGGGCAGGTGCACGTACAGGGTGCGCATCATGGTCGCGTCGGAGCCGGTGACGGTGTGCCCCATGCCCTGCGTGGTCTCCCCTGGGACATCGGTGGCGGTGCCGAGCATGCGGTCCATCAGCGACATGTGCGCGCCGAGCCGGTCGGGAATCGGCGGGAGGTCTGTGTCTGCGGCGAGGCCGCCGGTGGCCTGCCGGGCGGCGATCCCGCCGGTGATGCGCAGGACGACACCGATGCCGCCCTGGACCTGGTCGCGCAGCGAGCTGCTGCCGCCGAGTTTGTCGAGGTTGAGGGACTGCCCGGCGAAGATCACGCCGATGCCGAACTTGCGTCCCTCGCGGGCGAGGACGTCCGTCATCTGCGCGATGTCGTCGCCGAACAGGTCGTCCCCGACGAGGCTGTTGAACTCATCCAGGACCAGCGTCAGGGCCGGGTAGGGGGAGTGCGGGGAGTAGTCGTGGCCGGCTTCCTCGTTCATCTGGCCGCGGATGTCCATCAGGGCGACCGCGGCCTTCAGCAGCCACCAGGTGAAGATCGCGCCGGAGCCCTGCCGGTCGACGTGCCGGCCGACCGCGGACATCTGCGCGTCGGGCCGGGCGGAGGTCACCCAGCTCGCCATCCCGGCCAGCGCCCACGCCGCGCACATCAGCGCCAGCGAGACGGTCTTGCCGGAGCCGGTGACACCGACCAGGAAGCCGTGGAAGGTGCCGGACGCGGAGCGCATGTGGACTTTGGCGTCGGTGCCGTCGTGGGCGGTGCCGATGGTGTAGCGGCCGTAGGCGTCCAGGGTGAGCAGTGCGCGGGTGGCACGGCGGGCCACCCGCAGCGGCGCGGCCTCGTAGAGGGTGACGAGGACTTCGTTGCCGCGGCTTTCGGTGACCAGCCGCATCTCTTCGGCTTTGACGCCGAACGCGGAGCACAGCTGGTCGTAGTTGACGCGGGCGACCTCGCCGGGCTCGACCTGGGCGAGGATCATGCCGCGGGCGGGGAGCTGGCCGCGGGCGGGCTGGCGTTCCACACGGACGATGGTGCTGCCGGGGATAGCGCCGCCGGGCCGGGAGATGAGCGCCGACCAGAGGTCGTCGATGCTGCGGCCGCCTTCCTGGGTGGGGGCGACGGTGAGCCGGATGCGGCCGGGCCCGTGCTCCGTCTCGCGCAGCGACACGGCCAGCGTCGGCACACCGAAGCAGGCGGCGATGGCGTCGGCCTCAATCCGGCCGACGGGCTTGCCCTGCGGAGCGACGATGTCGCAGCTGAAGTCCGGGTGGCTGGCCGACACGATCTGCTGCACATTCTCCAGCCGCGTCTGGGGCGCCACTTCGTGCTGGTCCCACAGCCGCATCACCAGCCCGGCGAACCCGGACGGGTAGACGGTGGTCAGGTCGCCGGGCGGAGTCCAGGTGGAGCGGCTGGCGGGCAGCCAGGCGGACATCAGGGCACCCCATCCGAGGGCGAGGGGGATCTCCCACCAGCTGTTGCCAGGGGCGACGGCGGCCGCGGTGTAGACCGCGCTGCCGGTGAGCGGTCCAAGGAGCCGCTGCCCCGAGCGGATCGCCTTGCGGAAGTCGCCGGCCTTGACGCGCTGGTACAGCCACCAGGTGCTGACACCGCTGATCGCGGCGACGGACGCGTGGGCGGGCAGCAGCTCCATGCTGGGCAGCACCGCGAGGGCGGCGGTGGATGCCCCGTAGGCGGCGAGTTCTGTTTTCGCCCGTGTGGGCATCCTGCGCATCACGGCAGATCAGTCCTTTCCGCATTGAGGGCAACCACGTGGGGGCTGCACCCGGATCGGGTGCAGCCCCCACGAGGTCGTGCGAGTCGTTCGGTCGGGTGCTGGTCAGATGGGCCGGTAGAAGCCGGGCTTGGCCTGTCGGGCCCTCGATGCGGTGGCGGCGGCGTGGATGGGCCCGTACTCCGCCTGGTGGGCGGCCTTGACCTCGATTGCGGCCTGGTGAGTCTGCTCGGCCGAGCTCAGCAGCCGCTTGCAGCCGCCGACGACCTGCCCGAACGCTTCGCCGACCTCGGCGACGGCCGCGACGTGCCGGGCATCGGCCTCCGCGGACGCGCACAACTCCGCGACGACCACCGCCGAATCGGCGTTGACGCGCATCCGCTGCGCGAGCTGCTCGGCGTGCTCGAACAGGCCGGCTGCCGCCTTCTGCAGCGCCGTGAACTTGGTGACGATGGACAGGTAGCCGTTGGCGGCGCCGTCCGCTGCGACGGCAGGGGCAATCTCTCCCATGCGATGTCTCCCCGGTCAGTTCTCGTTGTGGATGCGGGCGCTGGGCGCGGCCAGGCCTGCGTCGAGGGCCGCGGTCTGGGTGGGCCGGTAGTCCCGCTCCATCGCGGTCTCTTCCGCTTCGGCGAGTTCCGCGGCGTTCAACGCGGCCTTGGCCATGCGGTTGGCGTTGACGGCGAGCATCCCGACGCTCTCCATCAGCACGCCCATGGCGCGCACGGTGCGTGCTCCCGTGATGTTGTGGTTGTTGGCCAGGTCGTTGGCCATCACCTCCAGCTCGGCGAACAGGCGCCGGGCCTGCCTGGCCAGGTTCTGGCAGTCGTCGTAGGTCTCCATCCCGGCGGTGGTCAGCAGGGTCAGCGCTTTCACAGCACCGTCCAGGCTGATCTCCGTGGCGTGCCGGCCGACCATGGCGTTCGCGGGCGGGGGCGTCACCTGGATGACGGGCGCCGAGCTGGATGCGGATGGGGGCATAGGGATGGGGTCCTTTCTGCGGGTGGTTCCCGGCCGGGTGCCGGCCGGACGTTGCGGAGCACGCGAAAGGGCGGGCGGGCCCTGCGCGGGCAGTTGTCGGCGAGGTGGGGCGATGGCGTCCGGCTCCCAGCGGCGGGCGTGCGTTCCGGGCGGGTCGACCTGCTCCACCGTGATCGTGATTTCCGGCCCGGAGCTCGTGTCGAACGGCGAGCTACGGGGACCGGCGTAGCGGGGGCCCGGTCCCTTTCCTGCACCGGGACCGGAGGTACCCGAGGGGCCGCCGCCGTTGCCTGAACCGGGCGGGCTGGGCGGGCTGGTCGGGCCGTTGGCGTTGGGGGAGCGGCGTCGGCCGGTGCGGGGGCCTGCCTGGGCCTTCCACCGGTCGCGGCGTTTGGCCCACCGCTCATTGACCGCCTCGAACACAGCCGAGCGGAAGGTGACCCGCCCGTTCGGCGACCAGCCGTCGTTACCGCCCTTGGTACCGGCCGCCCCGCCGTTCCCGGTCTTTCCCGCCGCGTCCGTGGATGCGGGGTTGCGGGCCTGGCGGTTCTTCCACCGGTCCTGCAGCCGGTCACCGGCCGCCTCCCAGAACGTCGGCGCCGTAGCGCCGCCGCCTTTGCCAGACCGGGTCTTCTTCAGCGCATTCTGGATGGCAGCCGCCCGGTCGTGGGCAGCTCCCTTCTGCTGCGACCCGCCGCCGGCGCCTGCTGGGCGAGGGTGTTTGCCCTTGCCCCACCAGTCGGCGACGGCCTGCCGCGGCGAGCGGCGCCCCGCCCCGCCACCACCCTTGCTGCCCCCGGTGCCGCCGCTCGTGCCGCCCGGGCCAGGGCTTCCCTGACCCTTGCCGCTGCCCTTGCCGTTGGCATTGCCGCGGCCGCCGCCGGCCCCCGGGCCGCGACCCCCGCCGCCGAACAGCCCGGCACCTGCCCGGCCGCCCCCGCTGCCGCGTCCCGCCGTGCCGTCCGAACGGCCACGGTGAGCACCGTTTCGGGAGCCGACGCCGAACAAGCCCGCTCCGGAACGGCCTTGGCCAAACCGGCCGGAGGAACCCTGCGGAGAGCCGTTGAACAGCCCTCTGCCGCCACCCCGGGAGCCGCCCGGACCGACGCCGCCGCCCCGTGCGGGGCCGCCGGAGCCCCGTCCGAGCGCGCTGCGGCCGTAGTCACGGCTGGACTGCACGCCCCCGCCACGATGGGCCTTGGCGCGTGCCGCGTCGGCTTCCGCGCCGTGCCGGGTGGCATCGGCGCCGGCCTTCGCGGCCAGCAGCTCCATCTCCCGCTGGTGCGCGGCGGCTTCCGCGCGGCGGGGCCCGGATTCCTGGATCCAGGTCTGCAGCCCCTCGAACGCGGCCAGGGCGATCGCGAGGATCGCGGCCAGCGACAGCGCGCCGGCGCGCGGCGCCCCCGCATCGGGGGGCTGCTCGCCCTCGTTCAGGCCCTCACTGCGCAGCGCCGCCCCCGCCGTCGGGGGCGGCGCGTGGGGTACTTCGGGGGCGTCGAACGCGGAAATTCGAACAGGCCCGGGGTCGGTGACGCTGTCCTCGTCGGTGCCGCCCAGGGTGGGTGCGGGCGGCACGGGCGGGGGCGGCGGGGAGCCGATCCGGGGCAGATGACGCAGGTTGTCCGGGGGCTCGTCGTCGGACACAGGCCCTCCTCTCACGGTGACTGCCGGTGAGGGGGAAGGGGCGCCTCGCACGTGTACACGTACGCGTGGTTGGGAGCCCCGTCAACCCTCATTTCGGCGGTGATGATGATGACGATGACGATTACTGGCAGTGATCCCGGTAGATCCGTTCCAGCTCCGCCGACAGCGCGTTGAACACGCCGTGGTCGCCGGTGCGGCGGGCCTTCTGGATGGCGGAGACCTTCACCAGATCGAGCCAGACGCGGAAGAACTCCTCAGGCCCGCGCTCGCCTTGAGCGCGGGCCTGTTCGAATCGGCTGTTCCAGTGGGCCGCCTTCCTCGGGGACAGCGGCGGCCCTGCCATCAGGCGCCCCGCCGCTGCTGGCCCGGGCCGAAGAAGTCACCCAGCAGCCGGGCCTGGCCCGCCGGTTCGCCCTCCTCCGTGCCGGGGGCGAGACGCTGCAGGGTCTGGTTGGCGCTGTTGTAGGCGGTGACCTGCACGTTCTGCTTACGCTGCGCCTTCTTCAGCGCCTTGTCCTCGCGCCGGCGCAGCACCACGTCGGGCTGGGTCTCCTCGTACGCGGCGACCACGCTGTTGATGGCCTTCGCGGCCCTGCGCATGGCGCGCGCGGTGTCCCGCAGCGGCTTGACCCGCTTACGGGCACGGGACGCTGCCGACAGGCCCCAGGGCAGGTCACCGTCCAGGCGGCGGCCCTTCAGGTCGGCCTGGACGGCGTCGGCGAGAGCGTCGTAGGCCTGCGCGTCGGAGAGCAGGCTGCCGCGGTGCTGGGCCTGCCAGCCCTCCCGCTGCCCGGGCACCGCCAGCGCCTGCACGCCCGTCGTCACGCGGGATGCAATGTCCTTACTCATCAGGGGTTTTCTCCTCAGGTGGGGTGGTGCAGGGATCCGGATCCGGGTGAAAGTGGGGGTGGCGTCACGGCGCCTTCACCGCGTCCCCGAGTTGTCATCAGCAGCTCGGGGGGCCGGTGGAACCGTCGGACGGTCGTTGTGCCAGGTCAGGGCCGGTAGCCGCCTGCCACAAGCTCGGCGGCCTCCTGGCGGTACTCGGAGGCGGTGCCGGGCGAGGTGACCACGAGTTCGCGCTGGATCTCGGCGAGCGGCAGCCGGTCGGCCATGCCGTCGACGGCGAGGATCATCCGGGCGACCTTGCGGACCGCGCGCTGGCGGGGCGTGAGCTTCGCGGCGTCCTCGATTTCGACCGCGCGCCGCTCGATTTCGGCGGCAGCCAGTCGCGTTTCGGCGGCGGCCAGTTCGGTTTCGGCTTCCCGTCGCCGGGCCGCCTGGGTGTTGGCGTCGGCGACCGCGCGCCGCTCTGTTTCCTGCGCCGCGAGTCGCTCGGCTTCGGTGGCGCGGCGGCGCGTTTCGGCAGCAGCCCGCTCTGTTTCGGCAGCAGCCCGGTCAGCTTCGGCAGCACGCTGGCGGGCTTCTGCGATCTCCACCGTCTCGACTGCCTGAGCCTCCGCCACGGCGACCCGGTCGGCCTCCGCCGCGAGCTTCCGCTTCTCGGCTGCCTGGCGCTCCAGTTCGGCCGCTCGGGCGTCCGCAGCGGCCTTCGCCTCGCGCTCCTGGGATGCCTGGCGCTCTGCGGCTGCCTCGCGGGCGCGGGCTTCGGCGATGACGGCCGTCTCCAGTGCCTGCTCTTCCAGCTCTGCGGCGCGCTCCGCGGCACTGGCCTGGGCTCGGGCGTGGGCGCGGGCCTGGGCTGTGGTGCCCTCTACGCGGGCGCGGACGGTCTCCAGCTCGCCGTCGGCCTCCAGCCGCCTGGCTTCGGCCTGCTTCTGCGCGAGCTCCCGGCGCGTCTGCGCGTCCAGGCGCCGGCGCTCCGCCTCCTCCGCCCGAGCCTCCGCCTCGCGTTCCTGCTGCTCAGGCAGCGCGAGCGCCTGAGCGACGGTGTAGCCGTGAGCGGCCATCGTCATCGGCAGCAGCTCATCCTCACTCGCCTTGCTCAAGTCGCCATGCTTCCGCTTGAGCCACTGCTCGTAGGCGGTGAGGTCCTGCTGACGGCGGATCATCTCCGGGTACGACCGGATCCCGTGCAGCCTCATCCGGCGGTAGAAGCGCGGGGTGGCGACCGGGGCAAGGATCCAGCGGTGCAGCGGGATCCGGTCAGCCGCCGTACCCGCTTCGAGCTGCGTTTTCTTGATGAACAGCCTGCGCGCGGCTTCCACGCCGATCACGAAGAGCAGCGGCATGACGCCGTGCGAGGCGGCCCTGACCGGGTCGCCTGCAATGTGGCCCTGCGAACTGGCGTTGAACCAGATCGTCGCGAACGTCATGCCGTGGGCGGCCATCCGCAGCAGCGGCCACGGGGTGTCCTTGCGAATGAGGTACAGGTCCAGCGCGAGGAACACGATGATCGACGCGTCCACGCCGACCGGGAACCAGGGCGCCAAATCCGCACTGAATCCCCAGGTCAATGCCTTCTTCGCCAGGGTGCTGTACGACATCGCGAAGCCGATGGCGCCGATCAGCGGCCCCCCGATCGCAGCGGCGACCGACAGGACGGTCATCAGCCGGTCATGCGCGGGCTTGATCGCGTTCCGCTTCTGTGTCCGCGAAACGTTGGACGCCGCTCCCGAAACGGTCGGCGGCGCGTCCGAAACGGCGGTCGGCGGGCGCGAAACGGGGGTGTCGGGTGCCGCGCGCTGCGGCACTTCAGTGATCGTCACGGGGGCCTCCGGGAGAGGGGGTCAGGGGTGTGCGCGAAACGGCGAGGGCTGCCCGCGAAACGCGGGCGGCTGCTCCCGAAACCGGGGTGGCTGGAGCCGAAACAGCCGACGGCCCGCGGTGCGGGCCGTCGGCTGAGGCGCCGGCGCGAGGGCCCGGTTCAGAAGCGGTTGGGGGCGAGCTGGCGGCCGGTGTCGTGGTCAGCGGTCAGGTGCGCGACGGCCGCGAGCCGGGCCCGCTGCTCGTCGATCGTCTTGACGAGCCGGGCCACGAGCGGGGTGTCGTGCTGGTAGTACGGGGTGGCCCGGTAGGCGCTGACGTGGTCGACCAGCCAGCCCTGGATGTCGACCCCGAGTTCAGCGGCGACGACCGCCAGGTCCACCTCGTCGGACCAGTCGTCGACGGCGCTGTGCTGGTCGTCGACGACGACCGAGAGTTGCTCCGCGATGTCGTCCCAGTCCGCAGCCATCTGCCGGGCGACGCGGTGCGCGTCCAGCAGCCGCAGCACCTGCGAGCGCCACCGGTCGTCGGGGAGCGTCGCGAACTCCGCGAACCGGGACATCATCGTGTCGTGGGCGATCGTCCAGGCCGACCACCGTAAGGCTGCGGTCTCCAGCAGCGGGGCGGCCTGCTCGCGCATCCGGCGCTTGGACCACAGGACGCGGGCCGCGGTGTACTGGTGGCCGATCATCGTGCGCTGCTCGGAGGTGAGCGCAGGATCGCGGTACATCTCCAGCGGCGAGGACGGTTCGCTCTCCCGGCCGGTGAACTCCCGGAAGAGAAAACGCACCTGGTCGGGGCCGTTCTGCTCCACACGCAGGTAGTGCGGGTGGTGGTAACGAGCGGTGCCGGCCGCCAGGAGAGCCGCCGCGTCAACGGGGGCCGGGGCGACCGGGGCCGGGGCGGCGGGGGAGAGGTGCGAGTCATCGAGCGCGTGGGCGAGCGGGATCGTGTGCACCATGTGCTGCTCTCCTTGTTGGAGTGTGGTCCGGGCTGTCCGGCTCCCCTGGACCGCGCACAGGCCGGCCCTCGCATGAAGCGGAGGGCCGGCCTGTGCGGGTCAGGCAACCGACAGAGGTGGCGGTGTCAGTTGAGGCAGGGTCAGCGCCGTTGCTGGCGCTGACCGTTGAGGTAGGCGTCCTGGAGCCGGGTGAACGACTCGTACAGGCGCTGTCCCGTGGGGCAGCGGCTCGTGTCCGTACAGGCGGTGCAGGTACGGGCGTGCTGCCGGTGCGTGGTGTGCGCGTCCTGGTAGCGCCGGTAGAGGTCGTCAGGCATGCGCGGCACCTAGCGCTTGGCGGCGCAGGCGGCGCACGTACCACCGGGCCAGTTGTCGAACCAGCCACTGCACTGATCGCACTGTCCCGCGTTGCGGCACACGTGCAGGCACCGGCGTAACCGGGCGAGCTGGCGCCTCACCGGGTGACCGCCTCACGGACCAGGTGGTCCGAGGCAGTCCACACACTGCCGATCGCGAACGGCTCGCCGTCCGGCCGCAGCACGTCACGGACGATCAGCGCCCACTGCGCGCAGCGGCGGTGGAGGAGACCGCGGGCCCGCTCGGGGTCACGGATGACGGCGAGAACCTCGAACGCCCCGTCCGTGTTCTGGTAGATCGCTCCCGCGCGGCGAGGGCCGATCTGGTCGTCGACCACGCGCCGCAGTGCTTCGACGATCACCGGGTCGCCGGTGGTCTGTGCGGTCCGCGGGTGCGGCCGGCCACCGGACGGGGTGGGCCGGTCCGGTGTCCGCTCGTGCGGGATCGGCCGCCGCGGCAACGGGGGCCGGGAGGTGCTCTCGGCAGGAGTGATCAGAGCTGTCATGCTGGGCATGCAGGTCAGTCCTTTCGCGAGGGACCTGCGACAAAGAACCCCCAGGGGTGCCTCCCTGGGGGTTCGTCGCATTTTGGCCCCGCCGGTAGGGCGGGGAGTGCGTCCTGCGCACTCCGCCGTACGCCGCTCCTGCCGCGAGGGCGGAGCGGTGTGCGACGCGCAGCGCAGGCTGTATCTCAGCTGCTCTGGTCGGTGAGGGTTGTCGTACGAGTAGCCACGGCCCCGGCCTCCCCTCTGTGAGATGGCCGGGGCCGTGGTCGTTCGTCCGGGGCGGTTCAGCGCTTGGGGTGGAGCGTGGTCAGCGGGACCGCGGGGCACTCCGTAGGGGCGTCGCCGGCGGGCGTCGCCCAGCGGTTCTTATCGGTGGCTGCCACGCGGGGCAACACCGCGTCCCAGTCGGCCACGCGCCCGGCCAGTGTGCGCTCCGCACGAGCCCGCAGGGTCCGATCGGTCTGCGGACTGAATGCTTTGGGCAGCACCGTAGTGCTCTGGCGGCTGGAGGCTTCCGTAACGGCGTCGGCCAAGGCCTGGCGCCATTCAGGGATCGTCATGTCCCACTCGATGCGGCGGTTGCTGCTGCGGCAGCGGATCGCATCGGCTTCCTCCGCCTTACCGATGTGGTGCGGGACCAGCTTCTGAACCTTGCTCTGCATGCCGGTGACGGGCACCCAGGTCTTGCAGTCCTCGCAGACGAGAACCGCCTTCAGCGGCTCGCGCAGGTCGATGTGCGAGGGCAGGAGCTGGGAGAGCTTGAGGGCAGGGCGGCTACTGGCCCGCTTCGTACGGGTCCGGCGGGGTCGTTCCTTGGCGGTGGGCATCGCGGACGTGATGGTCATGCGGGATCTCCTTGCGTGCGGAGGGGTTTGGGCTGCGTCGCGGTGCTCTCTCCGCCCGCCAGGCGCACGGGAAGCCCGGCGGCCTGGAGGACGGACAGCGCATCAGCGCTGCGACGTGCACGCAGATCAGTCGAGACACCCGGGGGATTTGGTGGAGCCATCAACCCCGGCCCCCTCTTGCGAGGCGGACGACTTCCTGCGGTCTTGCGGTGGTGCTGGTGCATTTGTTGGTCGCCCAAAACCTTGAGGTGCGGGGCCAACACACTGAACGGTAGTAGCACTACAAGTGCGAGTCAACAGTCTAAGTGCTACCTAGCACTAGGGCTTTGGATGTGAGAATGTGTCCATGACTACGCGACATGAAGATGGAGGGGCCCTGTGTCCACCGGATTTGCACTGACAGTGCGGTTCTCCTTGCGAGACACCGAGGCTGCCCAGCAGTTCGACGCCCTGGTGGCCAGGACCGCGGAAGGGATCCGTACGGAACCCGGCACCCTCGTCTACGTGGCGCACACGCCCGTAGACGAGCCACTCGTGCGCGTCTTCTACGAGCTCTACGCCGATCGTGATGCCTTCCAGGCCCATGAGGAGCAGGCCCACACGCGACACTTCCTTGAGACGCGCGAGCAGTTCCTGACCAGCACCGACGTGGTGTTCCTGAACGAGCTGGAGGAGCTCAGCAAGCGCCCTGGAACGGAGGGGCCATGAAGCCAACGGGCAAGGACGTCGATCCACAAGATCGAGTCTTTGGCCAGCGCGTCCAGAAGCTCCGCAAGGAACAACGGCGCACCCAGGCCGAGTTCGCGGCTGCTCTCGGAAAGACGAGCAGCTGGATGTCTCAAGTCGAGCGGGGTATCCAGCCCGTCCAGCGCATGGACCTGCTGCAACAGATCGCCGATGAACTGGGTGTGTCTGTACAGCAGTTGCGCCCGAGCGTCGCCGACGGAAGCGGACCATCACAGCACCCCGCCCCGCTGTCGCTGTCCAACGACTTGGACGAGACGCGGAGACTGATCTCCGGTCACCCGGCACTTCGCGCCTTGCTGGCCAGCCCCGGCACCGAGGGCGCAAGATCCGTCGAGGCGCTGCGCAAAGACGTTGACGACCTCTGGGAGCTGACACACGCGGCACGAATGGCGCAGGTCAGCGTCCTGGCTGTAGAGCTGCTCCCTGAGCTTGAACGGACCGCCCGCATGGCGCCGGACGAGACTCGATCGGAGCTGTTCCTGCTGCTCTCCCGGACGTACCAGGCCCTTTCGGCGGCGTTCGTTCGGCAGGATGAAGCAGACGCTGCATGGGTTGCCGCCGATCGTGCGATCTTCGCCGCCGAACGGTCCGGCGACCCGCTGCACGTCTGCGCTGGCGTTTTCCGGATGACGCAGGCGTTTGTACGGTTGCGCAGCCTCGGCCAGGCCGAACACGCGGCTCGGACCGCTATCGACGCCTTGGAAGAGCAGGGGGGCAGGTCGCCGCAGGCTCTGTCCGTCCTCGGTTCGCTCCATCTGGCCCTCGCGCTCGTTCACGCGCGAGCCAGCGCTCGGGCCGAAGCCAAGGAGGAGATCGCCAAGGCCCGCGCTATCGCGGCGCAGCTTGGCGAGAACCGGAACGACTTCAACCTGGAGTTCGGGCCGGTCAACGTAGAGATCCAGGCCGTCAGCACTGCTGTTGACCTCGGCGACGCAGGTGAGGCCCTCGATATCGGCCTCGCCATCGACGCTGAGGGTCTGTCGCCCGAACGGCAGGGACGGTTGCTGATGGACCTGGGGCGAGCTCACGCGCAGAGGCGGCACGGAGGCGAAGCCCTCGACTGCCTGCTGCGCGCTGAGGCCGTCGCGCCGGAAACTATCCAGACGCACCAGGCTGCTCGGGCAGCCATCCGCGAGCTGGTGCTGGTCGCCGGCGCGAACGCATCGCGTGATCTGCTGGAGCTCGCCGAACGGGCTGATGCACTTGACTAACCCGACGCTGCACCGACCTGCGCCCTGACGATCGATATCCACTGATCTGCCTCCCACCCGTTTCCTCGTGTGGGGGCCATCACACCGGCCGTAACAGCGGCACAGAATCACAGCGGCTTGTCGAAGCCTGTACACGGGCTCGTTCACACGTTTTCAACATCCGCGTACACATGGGATTTCGGGCTTCGGCCATAGGGTCCGGGATCATGGCGACTACGGAGGCAAGCGGCGTGGGGAAGCACCTGGGGTGGAGGCCCGAGCGGCTGCGGGAGCAGCGGGAGGCTCACGGGCTGACGCTTGAGCAGGCCGGCGAGCAGCTACGAGCTCTCGCGGAGCAGGCCAAGCTCAAGGGCATCCCGGCGGCGAATCCACAGACGCTGTGGCAGCACGAGCAGGGTGAGGTCTACCCGGGACCGCACTACCGCCGGGCGTACTGCCTGCTGTACCGGGCGACCGACCCCGAGCTGGGATTCCGCAACGCCCTGCCGGGCGAGGACACCCAGTTCAAGCTGACGCCGATGGACGACCAGCGCAACGGCTCGCACGTCTTGGCCGTGGAGCGCGCGCTGTTGCAGATAGGGGGCACCGCTGAGGCGGATCCTCTGAGGCTGCAGCAGCGGATCCTGGATGCCTGGAAGCGTCGCCACACCGGCGGTGACCCGCACCGCCCCTCGGTGGTGCTGGTCGGCGGGTTCGCCGGCAGTGGGAAAACCGAGTTCGCGAGGTTCCTTACCCAGCTCACCGGGTGGCCACTGCTGGACAAGGATCCGCTGACCCGGCCTCTCGTGGAGCAGCTGCTGGTCGCGCTCGGAGGCGATGCGAACGACCGGCATACCGATCTGTACCGCGAGCGCGTGCGGCCGGTGGAGTACGACTGCCTGATGCAGGCCGCCTACGCCAACATCAACTGCGGGATCAGCACGGTGCTGACTGCGCCGTTCATAGGGGAGATGACTTCCGAGGCGTGGATGAACCGGCTGATCAACAAGTGCAACGCCCTGGGCGTGGACGTGTCGCCGGTCTGGGTGCAGTGCGACGCGGAGTCCATGCGGGAGTACATCGGCTTCCGATCGGCCGCGCGCGATGCGTGGAAGCTCCAGCGCTGGGATGAGTACATGGCGACCGTCAACCTGGAGCTGCGCCCGGTCGTGCCACACCTGGTCGTCGACAACAGGCTGGGCACAGCGATTTCGCTGGCCGACCAGGCTCGGCACGCCCTCAGGGCGGTGCACGGATGAGCAGTAAGAAGCTGGGCGTCATCCTGTACGGGCCGCCGGCCTCAGGTAAGGACACCGTCGCGCAGGCCCTAAGCGAACTCGATGCAAGGTACGGCCAGTTCGCGCGTCTCAAGGTCGGCTCGGGCCGGACCACCAGGTACCGAATGGGCACGGCGGAGCAGCTGCACGACCTAGAGGCCGCAGGCGCCGCCATCTACACGAACAGCCGGTACGGCAACACGTACGTCATCGACCGACCGGGGATGGACTCCGCGTTCGAGGCCGGGGTGCCAGTGGTGCACCTGGGCCAGATCGACGGCATCCGCGCCCTGGTCGACGGCTACACGGCCGACTGGGCGGTGGTGCTGCTGTGGTGCTCGCAGGAGGTGACCGCGCAGCGGTCCGCTGGTCGCGGCGACAGTGACACCACGGCCCGGCTCGCAGCGTGGCAGGCGACCCGCGAAGACCTTGACGCGCACCCGGACATGCGATGGGACCTCACAGTGGACACCGAGGCCACGGCAGCGGAGGAGTCGGCACGGCTCATCGACCAGCTGCTGCACGCGCGGGCGGGAGTGACGACGGCATGACCTACGGCTGGGCGAGGCGGTTGAGGGCGTCCGTGAGCGTGAGCTCGCCGTCGTCCTTTGCGTCGTCCCACCGGGCCAGCGTGGCCGCGGCCGCGCGCAGCATCTCCGGAGGGAGGCCCGCGGCCTCGAGCATGTCGGCCGCTTCTTCCAGCTCTGGCCCCCACCGCCAGGCGCGTGCCGCCGTCTTGGCGATGTACTCAGTCTCAGCGAGGTATGAGTCGCTGCGCTGCGAGGCGATGGTGATGAGTTCCTGGTCGACTCCGTGCTGGCGGGCCAACCCGGTCGCGAGGGCCACGAGCACCCTCGACGTCTTCTGGAACGACGCGTACGCGAGTTTTAGCGCGGATGCCTGCCCGATCTCGCTGCCCAGCGTCTTCGTACGTACGGCCGTGCCGGTGAAGAGTGCTTCGACGCGCTCAATCGCGGCGGCCGGCCCCGACAGGTACAGCGTGGGCGACTTGCCGCCGACCGGCGGTGAGCCGACCACGCCGCCGTCGATGACGGCTTTGGCGGATGGGGTGAGCAGGGCCTTAATGCGCAGCATGCGTTCGGGGTTGATGGCGTTGGCGTCGACGTACCAGCCGCCGAAGCCGTGCGAGGCGACTTCCGCGGCGAGGTCTTCGGCGGCCGCGGGCGGGCAGAGGCTGATCACGGTGTCGGCCTGGTCCAGGAGCTCCGGCAGTGTGGCGACCGGCTGCAGCCCGTGCCGCTCTGCGCGGACGATGCTCGCCGGGCTCCGGCCTGCTGGGCACCACAGCACCGTCGCCGCGTTGGTCGCGGCGCACGCGGCGACGGCTGCGCCCATGCTGCCGGGGTGGAGGATGCCGACGGTGGGCTGGTCCACAGAGCTACTCCGGTGGGTGGGTGAGCAGGTAGTCGATTGCGTCGGTGACGTCGTCCACGCTGTGGTGAGGTACGGAGAGACTCTCGGGCCAGGGGCGGCCTCGTACCCAGACGGTCATCAGTCCGGCCTTGTGTCCGCCGACGATGTCGTTCTCCGGGTTGTCTCCAATCATCCAGTCGCCCCGCGATATCTGAGTCCCGCAGCGGGCGGCCGCGAGCTCGAAAAGCCGCGGATCGGGCTTGCGGACGTCGATGTCGCCCGAGGCTGCGATCCCGTCGATCAGGTCAGCAAGACCCGTCGCGCGGATCTTTGCGCGCTGGATGTCGGATGCGCCGTTCGTGGCGACGCCGATGCTCCAGGACGCCGCTTTGAGTCGGGCCAGGCTACCGAGGACGGCGGGCCGGCACGTGACCGCAGCGGCCATCCGGTCGACGTAGGCGCGCCAGAGCTCTCCGGCGGATTCATCGATGTTGAAGATCTCGCGCACACGGGCGAAGTCCTCGGCACTCGCGCGGTCGGCGAGTTCAGTGAGCAGCCAGTGCTCAACATCGGGTCCGAGGCCGTGGCTTCGGCTCAGGGCGGCTACGGCATCGCCGAACGCGGAGTGGCGGTCGACCAAGGTGCCGTCGAGGTCGAAGAGAGCCAGGCGCATGCCGGTGACCCTATCTCTCCTGGTCGGGATGGCATCTCCTGCGTGGACGGCTCCAAGCGGCGTGGAATCTGCGCTGTGATCGGGCGTCAGACTTATGTCCGACACGTCATCAGCGCTCGGCACTGCACAGCGCGTCGGCGGAGTAGGGTGTCGTCCGACTCGATCTATACAGAAAAAAGCCCCCAGGACCTTAGGCAAGTCCATAGGGGCTCTCGACCGGAGAAACTCCGGTCCGGCGAACCACCTTTGAGCAAGAAAGGCGGACGCGTTATGCAGGGTACCCGTACCCGCACGCAGACACACAGCACCCCGCCGTGGTGCCAGCAGCGCGTGAGCGCCCGCTGGCCCTTCGGCGGGGTGTTCGTGCTCTCTGCCGCGGCCCGCACCTCTGATGTTGAGGGGGCCGCGATGACGTAGGCCGTCAGGGGCGGCGCCTGCCAATGCAGGACTTCTAGCCGCCCTGGGCGCCTGACTCCGAGGTGATGCCAGTCGCCTCGATCAGCGCCCCACCTGCTCTCCGTTGGCCTGCCAGGGCTTGCCGGAGGAGCTGCCCGCCCCGGTTCCAGCCGGCTGCGAGCGGTTCGAACTTGGTTCTCCCAGAACCCGAAGCACCCCAAGGGGACTTCGTTGTGCCCACCTTCAGAGAAGGAGGTCGTCGCTATTCTGCACGACGTCTTGGGCTTTCGCCAGCCCACTTATGCCTGTTTCATGCACATTTGCGGACCTGTGATGTCCCGTCTCACGCAATCTCACAGCCCGATTCATTCGGTATGCCCCACTGTTCGGGGCGCTCTCCAGGCACTCCGTGTCATGTTGTGGCCACTGGATCCTGGAGTGGTCCGCGACGGCAGCATGCTGCCTCGGGTTCCGTGCCGGGTGATCCGGTGAGCGGGGTGGCGGCGGCCGCCGTGGTGATGCCTCGGGTGCCGGGGCCGCGGCATCGTGTGCTGCGGTCGGTGCCGGAGCAACCGGGTTTGGTGCCGGTGCGTGGTCCGGGTCGTCCGCTGGCTCTTGGCCGTGATGCCCGGGGCCGGCTGGGTGGTGCGGTGCGCGCGCTGCTGGAGGCGCCGGGGCTGGAGGGTGCGAAGGACCCGGTACGGCTAGCGGTGATCGTGCTGGCGGCGCGGACGCCGTCGGCGACGGGCGTGGTGGAGATCCGTACGGGTGAGCTGGGCCGGTGGCTCGGGCTGTCAACTTCCCACGTCGCCTCCGAGGTGCTCCCGGCGCTGCGCCAGTCCGGCGTGGTCTCCATCGACACGGCGGAGGGCGAGTACGGTCAGGACGACGGGCTGACCTGCCGTGTGCTGCCGATGTGGGATGCCCAGAACAAGGTTGGGCACCCGCTGTCATTGAAGAAGCCGGAGCTTGCCACCTTGCTGCGGCTGATGGAGGCCCTGATGGCGCCGGGCTGGGTGCACAGGGATGGACGGGTGACCCCGGCCGGACTGCTGGGTGCACGTGCGAGGCATGGTGCGGCGACGGACCGGTTGGCTCTGCTACTGCTAGTGCTGGAGGCGGCGGAGACCGGTCGGGTGCGGCTGTGCGGTGGCCGGGTCGAGAAGCGCTATGGGCGGCCGGTGGCGACTCTGGCACGGTTGCTGCGGTGCTCGCTGTCGCGGTCGGAGCGGGTGCTGGCGCGACTGGAGGGTTTTGGGCTGGTGGAGCGCCCGCGGCGGCAGACCGTGTCCGGGTTGCGGCAGGTGTCGCGGCTGGTAGTGCCTGCCGTGGCGGCCGCGCACGCTGAAGGACGCGCTGCATCCGGGAGCGGCGGCCGCCAGGGAAGCACTGATGCTACTAGTGCCGATGTTGCAGACCCCGCAGGTACGGCATGGCGTGGTAAGGACTCCCTGCTGCCGGAAAAGCAGCAAGTCAAGGGCTCACTCGAGTGCTGCGGCGCCGATGGGGGAGACCTCGCGCCTACGGCATCCCTTCACACTGATCACTCTTCTGTGTTTACTCCCGGTGGTTCTGCTGAGCTCTCTGGTGGGTTTTCCGGCGAAGGCCGTGGTGAGGACCCTGGTCGGCCGGATCACGTCTGCGCGCACGAGGACCGGGCCCCGGAAGCTGTCGTCGCTGATCAGCTGCAGCTGATCGACGGCAAAGGCGGCCCGCTGCACGGGGAAAAGCAGTCCAAGTCCCCGGATGGTGCAGGGTGGTCGGCGGCTCGCACTGCTGGCCCTTCTCGGCTGACGGTTGTGGACGATGGCCGCGGGCTGCAGCAGGGGCGGGGGGTAGCTGACCTCCCGGATCTTGGTCTGCGGGCCGGGCTGGCCCCGATCGCGGATCTGTGGGCCCGGCTTAGCCGCGGGCAGCAGGCCGTCACCCGCCGGGCTGCCCTGCAGTCGCTGGAGGCGTTGTCCGGGATCGTCGACGAACAGGTAGCGCCGCAGCTGCTGGCCGGCCGTCTCGCCGACCGGCTGGCGGAAGTCGGCGGCGAGGCCCTGGTGCGCGAGCCCATGGGCTGGCTGCTCGGCCGGGGCCTGGTCCAGCGCCCTGCCTGCCCGGACCTGAGGTGCGACGACGGCATCCGCCTGGACACCGGCGCTGACTGCCCGACCTGCGAGAATATCGTCCATATCCGGCGCACGCTGCGGACCCGAGTCTCGGCCCGGGTGGAGGCCGAGATGCCGCACAGCGACTCCGCCACGCGCCGGGCCGAGCTTGAGCGCCGCCTGCGCGAGGAGACCGCCATAGAGGAGCAGCGGGCGCAGATCCGTCGGGCCCGGGCCTCGCGTGAGGCCGAGCAGCGTCAGCAGGCGATCGAGCGGCGCCGCGCTCTCGAGGAGGAGGCGGATCTGGCTCGCAGGCAGGCCTCGTGCGCGGACTGCGGTCTGCCCGAGTGCGCAGGCCTGTGCCCGGCGTGCTCCTACCGGCGGCGTACCGAGGAACTGGTGCGGGAGGCCGTCGACCTGGCCGTCGCCGTGCGGGCCGATCTGTCGGACGCGGCCGCGGTCGCCGAGCTCACCCAGCGGTGCGAAACGGACACCCGCGCCCTGTTGGCGTCGGCGTGCGAGCGGGCCTGCGGTCCGGACGCCGATCCGGCTCTGGTCGCGTTCTACGCGCCGCAGGTGGCGCAACAGATCCGGGACGAACGGCGCGCGGCGGCGCTGCGCCGGCTGCTGGGGGCGGAGGATGTGGTGGTCGAGGCCGACGCCGCGTATGAGGCGTGCCTGCGGCACCGCGGCCGCGGTGCGGAAGAGGCTGCAGACGCGGCGGGCCGCCGTACCGTCGAGTTCCTCCTTCGCTGGCGCTTGGGCGAACTGCACGCTGTCCGCCTGCGGCCGGCCGCAGGCGGGGTGTCGGTTGACGCGGCGTAAGCGAGGTCGCTACGTCGATGTCCGACGCCACTAGAGGCATCAACTGCCTTGCAACTTGGGCAGATGAGCGCATGACCTTCGAGTGGAGGACACCGCCAGGCAGCGGCATGAGGACTGCCAGCCCGGCCGATGGCGTCCCTGGCGGAGCTGCCCCTGTGGGCGCGGGGACGACTTGCCGCGGATCTCTTCGGCGCCCTTGGCCATCGAACTACCCCCGCTCGCGCGGAGAGCACGCCCGCTTCCCGCCCTCGCTGATCGGGAAGCACGACCAACTTCCGCTTGCGCGGAGAGCACGGCCGGCCGAACGAAGAAGCCACGGCGCGGCGCGATCCACCTCCGCTCGCGCGGAGAGCACACCCTGAGTTCGGTGTCGACTGGCACGCACTACGACCCACCTCTGCTCGCGCGGAGAGCACGCGGCTCAGGGCGGGGCCTGGAGGCGGGACTACGACCCACCTCCGCTCGCGCGGAGAGCACGAAGTGAGCTTCCGGTTCGTGGTGGTGACGGCCGACCCACCTCCGCTCGCGCGGAGAGCACCATGGCGAAGTCGGCGCCTTCGGCTTCCTCGGCGACCCACCTCCGCTCGCGCGGAGAGAACAACGGGTCGCGCCGCAACTGCTGGCCGACCGTCGACCCACCTCCGCTCGCGCGGAGAGAACTGGACCTCACCGCGCTGGATCCAGGGGAACGGCGACCCACCTCCGCTCGCGCGGAGAGAACCTCATCCTCGGCATCGACGAGAGCATCACCCACGACCCACCTCCGCTCGCGCGGAGAGAACTTCGTCGCTGTCAGCTCTGCCCGCAGCTCCGTCGACCCACCTCCGCTCGCGCGGAGAGAACCTTCTCGTCTTGCAGGAACGCCAGCGCGCCGGCGACCCACCTCCGCTCGCGCGGAGAGAACTGCGGCACCGAGACCTCGAAGCCGTCGGCGAGCGACCCACCTCCGCTCGCGCGGAGAGAACTGGCCGTTGTCGTCCCTGGAGACGGAGCCCCACGACCCACCTCCGCTCGCGCGGAGAGAACGACCGCTTCCTCGTCGAGCAAGCCGTCCTGCACGACCCACCTCCGCTCGCGCGGAGAGAACGGGGTGTCCGGCCGCACGAGAAGCTGGTGCGTCGACCCACCTCCGCTCGCGCGGAGAGAACTACTGGCACCAGAGCCTCGGCCGGAACCCGAACGACCCACCTCCGCTCGCGCGGAGAGAACCCCTGGCACCTCCAGCGCATGGCCGCCCTCGACGACCCACCTCCGCTCGCGCGGAGAGAACTCCCGTTTCGGGCCCCGCCGTGTAGCTGCGAGCGACCCACCTCCGCTCGCGCGGAGAGAACACGAAGACCTCCGCACCGAAGCCGCCCGCCAACGACCCACCTCCGCTCGCGCGGAGAGAACAGCCAGTCCATGCCGAAGCCTCGCGGGTCGACCGACCCACCTCCGCTCGCGCGGAGAGAACATGGGCCGCTGCTCCGTCGAGGGCTCGCAGATCGACCCACCTCCGCTCGCGCGGAGAGAACGACAGTGAGGGCTGGCTAGACAAGAACGGGGACGACCCACCTCCGCTCGCGCGGAGAGAACAGCCAGTCCATGCCGAAGCCTCGCGGGTCGACCGACCCACCTCCGCTCGCGCGGAGAGAACGTCTCGGTAACGGGCGGAACCAATTTCATCGACGACCCACCTCCGCTCGCGCGGAGAGAACGCCAGCCGCCACGCAAAGAAGGTCCGTGACGACGACCCACCTCCGCTCGCGCGGAGAGAACCCCGCTTCAGCTCGCGAGGGGCTCGGACAGTGCGACCCACCTCCGCTCGCGCGGAGAGAACACCGACAGTGTGGTCTGGCCGAGACCTGAAGCCGACCCACCTCCGCTCGCGCGGAGAGAACGGTCGACAGGCGGTAGGTGTCGACGCCGAAGCCGACCCACCTCCGCTCGCGCGGAGAGAACGCCAAGCTGGCCAGCGCCAAGGGCTTCGGTGGCGACCCACCTCCGCTCGCGCGGAGAGAACCCGACGACGGCCGAGCTCAACGCGGGCAGCGACGACCCACCTCCGCTCGCGCGGAGAGAACCATCCATCCCGTGCACGGTCCTGCCGGTGGACCGACCCACCTCCGCTCGCGCGGAGAGAACCTGTACCGGACCTAGAGCAGCAGATCGCCCAGCGACCCACCTCCGCTCGCGCGGAGAGAACTCGATCTGCGACTGCCAGTTGGAGATGTTCAGCGACCCACCTCCGCTCGCGCGGAGAGAACGAGACGGTGACCCAGATCAGGGTGATGGCCGTCGACCCACCTCCGCTCGCGCGGAGAGAACGTTCGCGATGCCGTGGACGTTGGTGGTGTCCGCGACCCACCTCCGCTCGCGCGGAGAGAACAGGTGCTAAAGCGGTAGCATTCACGGGAGCTCCGACCCACCTCCGCTCGCGCGGAGAGAACCGATGCCCGCATTCCAGCCTGCGTAGTACAGGCGACCCACCTCCGCTCGCGCGGAGAGAACCACCGAGCAACGCTTCTGCCAGTTACGGACCGCGACCCACCTCCGCTCGCGCGGAGAGAACGCTCACGGCCCGCTCGGCTGCTGCTGCCGCCGCGACCCACCTCCGCTCGCGCGGAGAGAACCCTTCCTGACCTGCGTTTCTACAGGGGGTTTGCCTTTTCTTTATCTTCTCGATTGAAGGCGATCAGGGTGAGGCCGTCGAATTCGACGGGGTGGCGGCGGCGGGATCCTGCAGTGCGGAGCTCGAAGCCTTGCTCGTTGTCGCTGGGGTAGGCAAGGACCGACATGCCGTCACCAGTGCATGCGGCGACCGCAGTCCATAATTCGTCGCGGACACGGGCGGACACGGTTCCGATGTACAGCTCTGGGGTGGCTTCCAACAACCAGCGTGTGAGTGCTCCGCGGAGGTGGTCGGGGACGGCGGTGGCGGAGAGCACGATCATTGAGGCCACTGAGTGTGTTCCCTCTTCTGTGTGGTCATGTATCCGTCCCGTGGTTCATGCCACCGGGGACTGGTCCGGAAATGGGGTCCCATAGATCGACGAGCTGTTCTTCCGGATCGGGGATGTCGTAGGCGGAGCCGAGGCCGAGGAGCTCCTGGATGTCGCCGACGATGCGCGGGAGGAGTTTGAACAGACGTAGTCCGTCGCGAAAGGAGCGCCGGGCTTCGGCTTCGGGGTTCGTGGAGGCGTGGAGGGAAAACGCGAGGGGGATTGTCAGGTCGGCCTTGTACAGGTCGGCGATGTCGTAGACAAAAGCCTGTTGGTTGCCGTTGTGGACGAAGCCAAGGGCGGCGGAGCAGCCGAGGGCAAGGATGGCGGCGTGCACGATGCCGTAGAGGCATGTGTTGGCGGCGGAGAGGGCGAGATTGACTGGGTCTTGGGTGTCCCAGGAGGCCGGGTCGTAGGCGCGACGGAAGCGGCCGATCTTGTACTGCTGCGCGAGCACGCGGTAATGCGCTTTGACGTGTTGGCCTTCGAACCCGCGCAGTTGGGCGAGTGTAGTGCCGGGCGGGACGGTGGCCTCGCCGAAGCGTTTCTCGTACATGGCGGTGGCGACGGCGAGTCGTCGGGTGTCGTCTGCCCAGGCACGGGTTTGGCGTTCGAGCCACGTCGTGGTGAGGGAGTCGGGAAGGGCGGCTGCGTAGCAGCGGACTCCGCCGGCACCGGTGATCAGGACGGTCGTGCCGTGGCGGGCGAAGGTGGCCAGGGCGCGGGCGGTGATGGATGTACCCGGGCCGAGCAGGACGCAGCCGAGCGCGGCGGTGGGCACATAGACCTTCTCAGTGCCCCGGCGCTCGCTGGTTACTTCCGCGCAGACTCCGGTGTCGTCCTGGTGGATACGGACGATGTCCAGGTAGAGGAAGGACAGCGAATCGGCGATGCGCGGCAGCATGGCGACGGTAGGGGAGGCGAGTTTGCGCCGGGCGCGGGTGGGGTTGGGCTGTGCTCCTGGTGTGGCTGCAGTGTTCACTGGGCCTCGCGTGTGGGGGCGATGCTGAGGAGACCGCAGCCGTAGGCCTTTCCGCGGCCGATGCCTTCGGTGATCTTCTGGCGGAGCAGGTCGGGGTCGGTGATGGTGGCGGAGCCGTCGAAGCGGATGCGGTTGTGGCGGATGCGCTGTTTGTCGCCGTTGCCGGCTCGTACGCCTTGGGCGGCGTCGAGGGGGTGGGGGTGGAGGGCGAGGGGTTTGAGTCCGGCGGCGTCGGCTTGGCGGGTCCACCATTCGTCGGCGGCGGCGCCGTTGAGGGGGACGACGGCGGGGAGGTTGTAGAGGGCGCGGGTGTTGGCGCCGGGTTTGCGGACGGGGCTTGCGGTGCAGCGGTAGCGGATGGTCAGGCCGGGTTTGAGGGCGTCCAGGAGGGGGTCCAGGGGGCGGGTGATGGCTTGGCCGTAGCCGTCGGGGAGGCGGGTGAGGTCGGGTTCGTGGGCGCTCTGCAGCAGGATGTGCGCCCCGGCTGGGGTGTCCTCGATGCGGAAGAGCACGCCGAAGCGGGCGCGCGGGTCGGGTCCGGCGTCGCAGGGGTAGAGCGACATGAGGCGGCGGTGCAGTCCCATGGCTGAGTCGTTGCCGCCGAGGTCACGTCGGGCGTCTCGGGAGCGCGGGTCGGGGACGATGCGGGTCAGCCAGACGCTCAACGGTGGCTCCCTTCTGGGTGGTTGAGATGCTCGTGCAGGTAGGTGGCGAGGCTGGTGAGGTGGTCTGTGCCCAGCCCGGTGAACTGGTCGGCGGGCAGGTGGAGGGTGCGTCGGTACAGCGGGCGGGCTCGGTAGGCGCGCTGGCGTGGGTGGAAGTTCAGGGGCTGGTCGTTGACCTCGCCGGAGGGGTGGCTGCCGGTCTCCGCGTCCGGTGGGCAGGTGTCCTCTGGCGTGGGCAGGTGGTCCAGGGGGTGGTCGGAGAGGAACTCGATGCCGTGTGGGCCGTGTTGGGGCGGTGGTGCGGCGATCGGCAGGTGGACGAGGTGGTGGAGGGCGTCGTCGAAGCGGCCGAGCAGGAGGGGGCCTTCGGGTGGGCAGGAGCGTCGGCCCAGGTAGGGCGGCCACTGCGGAGAGCTGAGGGCTGTGGCGGTGCGGGTGAGCAGGCCGGTGTTGTCGGGGATGGCGGTGAGGGCGATGGTGAAGACGGCGTCGGCGAGGTAGGTGCGGTGGGTGAGGAGGGTGGTGGTGTCGCCGCTGCGTTTCTTGCCCTCGGCGGTGGTGACGGTGGCTTTTGGGGGCAGGCCGCCGCCGACGGTGTGCAGGTCGCGCAGGAGCACGCCGGGACGGTCGGCGCGGACGGTGAGTGACAGCCGGGCCAGGTCGTCGATGTTCTCCCCGCGGCGGCGCCCGAGCGCGGCGGCGAGCAGGCCGATGACGCCGGAACGGGTGGGGAAGCGGGCGGTGTCGCGTTCGTTGAAGTGGCTGCGCTCGCCCCAGGACTGCAGTGGCCCGCTCAGCCGCAGCAGCAGTCCGGCCTTGGTGGTGTCGCTCACGCGTTCGCCTCGGCGGTGTGGGTGAGGGCGGTGTCCAGGGCGGTGGTGATCAGGTCGTCGAAGGAGTCGCGGCGCTCGCCGAGTCCGGTGAGGTCCTTGGTCTCCAGGCTGGCCCAGCCGGAGGTGAGGATGCCGGTTGTGCCCAGGAGCGTGTTGGCGGCCTGGGCGTAGGCGGCGAGCTGGGTGCGGGAGACGTCGGCGAAGCCGCCCTGGGGGCTGGCCTGGACGGGCTTTTCGAAGGCGGCTGCGTAGGAGAGGGGCCGGTCGGTGCGGACGGAAAGGTGGACCAGGTCGGGGATGGTGTGCGGGGCGGTGGAGTTCTTCTTGGCCTGGGGGAGCGAGGTGATGAAGGAGGCCAGGAATACGGTGGTCAGCTCCCGTGCGGCCTGCGGGTCGTCGCCGATGTTGGCGACCAGGTTGCGCAGGTCGAGGGTGGCGTAGCGGTAGAAGGTGCCGGCGCTGAACTCGGCGTGGCCCATGTGGCCGCTGCCGGTGGCGTCGTTCCAGACGGCGGTGACGTCGTCCACGGCGGAGAAGTAGTCGAGTTCGACGTCGGTCTCGTGAGTGGTCAGGGCGTGTGCGACCTGGACGGCGCCGTCCACGCCCGCGTCGTTGATTTCGGCGAGCATCCGCCCGAAGAGGTTGATGACGCCGTTGCGGGAGCGCAGCACGGCCTCCACCGTGCTGACAGGGAGGATGCTCTTGTCCGCGGGCTTCTTGATGTCCTTGGCCTGCTGAAGTTCTTCACGGTGCTGTTCGGCGAGGTCGGCCAGCTCGGCGACTGCGGCCTCCGGCACGTACACCATGGCGTTGGTGAGCACCTTGTTGGGGACGGTCTGCTTGGCGTCGCCGGAGGATTTGGCGAGTTCGAACTTGATGCCGCTGGCCGCCGCGGTGTGGCCGCCGGCGCGCTGGGCTAGCTCGGCGGGCCAGCCGCGCTGTTCCAGTTCGCGGGTGACGCGTTCGCCGATGCGGCGGGTTCGCAGCGCGGCCTGTCCGATGCGGTCTTCGAAGACGGATCGGATGGCACGTTTCCAGGACTGGCTGCTGACACGGGTGCGCAGGGTGTTGCCGTACTGGACGGTCTTCACGGAGTTGGTGTCGTCCCGGTTGAGGTTGGCGAAGGGGACGGACTGCAGGACGTGGATGTCGATGAAGCGGGCCGGAGTGAGCACAGGGGTGCCTCTTTCCTTTGGTGGGTGGATGTACGGATGCGGGCTGACGTGATCGCCGGGTGCCGTCAGGCGCTGGTGCTGGGGTGTTCGGTCTCGTCCTGGTCGGCGCGGTCGGCCTGCTCGTGGAGGGTCTGGCTGCGCTGGCGGTAGTAGTCCTGCAGCCAGCGCCGGGAGATCCGCCCGGAGTGGAGGGGCCAGGCGATCAGGTCGGCCAGCAGCTGGGCCCAGTCGATGGGAACGCCCAGCTCGCGCAGGTAGCCGACGGCGGCGGGCAGGTGGCGGTGCAGGCCGTTGGCGCTCTGCCGGGTCAGCAGATTCAGCCGGGACTCGGCGGTGGACTCCCGCATCTCCCGCTCCCGGCCGGGGCTTGCGGTCACGGCGAGTGCGAAGGCCAGGCCGAGGCTGGTGCCGTAGGGGGGAGCGGGTGCCGGCTGCGGACTCTGCGAGGCCCCGTCCGCTTCCAGTGCGGCCTCGGGGCTGGTGTGGGTGGTGCGGGGCTGCGCGGCGATCATCGCCGCGACGGCGTAGTAGGCCCGCTGCTCGGACTCAGGTGCCTGCCTGTCATGGGGGAGCCAGGGGGCGACGAAGCGGTGCATGCGGGGCACGTCGTCGAGGGTGCGGCGCAGTCCGCTGCGCAGTGCGGTGCGGGCGCCGGGATCGTCCCGGCAGATCTGCTCGATCCAGCAGGTGTAGGCGACGAGGCGCTGGCGCCGGGCGGTAGTTGGATTCTCGGTGACGCTCTGGGTGGTCATTCATAACCTTCCTCGGACAGGTGGTGGGCGGGTCGGGACGGGTCATGCGGCCGGTGTGCTCGTGGCCTTTTTGCGTACGCCGCCGTACAGGTCGATCCGTGCGTGGGCCACCGCCTTTGCGCCGCGCTGGGTGCGGGTGACGGAGGCGGTGACGGTGTCGTATGCGTCGGTGGCCAGACGCAGGAATGCGGTGCGGGCGGCGGCCGGGTCGAATCCGGCGCCGAGGGTGTGGCCGGTGTTGTCCAGGTGGCGGAAGCGGTCCCAGAACTCGGCCTCGGCGCCAGGCCAGTAGCGGGCGGCGGCCTCGGCCGCCCAGGTGTCGCCGTTCGCCTTCGGGTCGTTCATGTACTCGGCCCAGGCCCGCTTGACCGCGCGTTCCAGGCGGCGCCCGTACATCTCGCCGAGCTGCCGCATTCGCCCCACCGCGGGCGCGGTCGCGGGGGCCTTCTGCTCTGTGAAACCCATGACCGGGGGTGTGTCGGCGTCGACGAACTGGGTGTCCTTGGCCTGGCCTTCCTGCTCGAAACCGAGTGCCCGCACGCGCAGGTCCTCGGAGACCTCGCTCGCGTAGTCGAACACCTTCGGGCGCTGGGGCTGTGCGGTGCCGGGCGGTTCGTGCAGGAGCAGAGCGTCCAGGTCGCGCCACAGCGCGCGCCGGGAGTCGGCCGGGCGCGGGTAGCGGTTGCCCTGCTGGCTGATCTGCCAGATCAGATAGTTGTCGTCGCGGGGGATGCGTCCGGTGCGGTACGCCCAGGTGATGTAGGCATCCCGCACCAGGCCCGGACTGTTTTCGTCGGGGACGAGGAGCAGGGCGTGCTGGGAGCAAGCGGTCAGCCGTGAGCAGGGGCCGCAGGGCAGGGGCGGGGCGGCCTCCGGGTCGGGCAGTTCCTCCCGCTCCCAGGGGCACAGATCGAAGGAGCGTCGTACCGTCACTTCCGGCGGGACCAGGCCTGCCAGGAGCGTCTCGAAGAGGGTGTCACCCTCGGGGTGGTAGGACAGCGCGGTGCGCAGGGGGCCGGCGGTGGCGCTGGCGGTCTTGACCCCGTTGACCTCGCGGGCCGAGCAGCGGCCCGACGGCCCGTAGTAGTGCCACACCAGCAGGCTCAGCACCGCCTCCGCGGCGCTCGGCAGGTCGGGGCGGGCGTCGCTGCCGTGCCGAAACCACGCGTGGGCGTTGCCTGCCGGGCGCGTCACGATCAGTTTGTTCACCCCGGCGGTGTTGCCGCCGTCGCACTGGCCGGTCAGCCGGGCGTCCTGCATCCACGGGCGGCCCCCGTCACGGTCGTAGAGGAAGAACCGCTGCCGGTAGCGGCCGGCGTAGGCGGTGATCCCCTCTGGGGGGAGCTGTCCGGCATCCAGGATGTTCAGGCGCCGCTCCCCCCAGTCGCCGGGCCCCGACTCGTCCAGACCCGTCACCCGGGCGGTGAGCGCGTACAGGATGCGCAGCAGTGCGGAGTGCGCGGGGGGATCGGCAATCGTGAGGGTGGCGATGTCGCCGCTGCGCAGCAGCAGGTCCCGTAGCCCCACCCGTTCGGGATGGGGGAGGGGCGCGGCATGGGTCCAGCGGACGGGGATCCACGGTTCGTCGAACAAGTTGTACGTACTGGCGGGCATCGGACTCCTATCGCCGGGTCGCCGGTCACAATGAGGTGGGGTCTCCGCAGGCGCGGAGGTGAGCCGTGTGTTGCCCGCAGAGCGACGCGAGCCTCTCCCCGTGCCTGCGCAAGCAGGCTGAGCTGGCCCCCACCAGCACCAAGGCCGAACAACTTCCCCTGGAAGACGGCTGATTGAGGACGCTAGCCAAGTGTGTTGCCCGTAGAAGCGGTTCTTCGTGAAGTGACTGGTAATGATCAGCTGGTTTCGAGTCCGACACCGGAGATCCGGATCGTCCGGGTGCCGTGGCGGCAGCTCCAGACCGCTGCTGCGCCATCCTGGCCCGCGGGCTGCATCCGCAGCAGGACCAGATCACGCAGCACCGGATGCTTGCCCCAGCCCGGCGGCGCCGGGTGTCCCTCGGCGCCGCGCAGCCAGGCGCCCGGCACCGGCGCCATGTGTGCCATCACCTGCCGCAACTCGGCATGAAGCAGACCGTTTTGGTTTCCTGTGGGCAAGGGGAGGGTGCCGCCCTCATCAAGGGTGAGGGTGTTGTCCTGCTGCTCGTACAGGCACAGAACGCGCCCGCTGTCAGCCCCCAGCCGAGTGGTCAGCAGTTCCTCGGTGACCCCTGCCTCCCGGCGGCTGAGCCGCTGCAGGTCACCGGCCACGTCGGCGGGCGCGCAGATGGCAACCATGTCGGCCAGGTGCGCCTCGGCCGCCTCGTCCGCCTGCCGCGCGGAGTCCATCCGCGCCAGTTCCCGCTGTACGGCCCCCTCGAGTCGGTCCACGAAGTCCTCCGCGTACACGGCATCGATAAGCTCCTGCACGTCCCCCGGGACCGCGATCCCGGACGCGGCCCGCTCGCGCAGCAGGTGCGCTGTGCGCTGCAGCAGCCCGGCGTCGTACACGCTTCCCCAGGTGCGCGGCACCTGGGTGGCCCCGCTCTCGCCGACCGGTTCCAGGACGACCAGGCGCGGCGCGTCCTCCGGCAGCGCCCAGGGCGGGCGCCCAGAAGCGCCGCGCGCGTGGCGGCGTCCCCGGCCGGCCCGCTGCAGCAGCTGGGCCAGCGGCGCAAGATCCGTGACAATCAGGTCGAAGTCGAGGTCGAGCGACTGCTCCACGACCTGGGTAGCGACCAGGACGGATGCCGGCCGGGGCAGAGCGACATCCTGCGGCGAGCGGGGTTTGCCGTAGGCCCTTTCGCACGCGGACGTGATGTGCTGCCGGGTGTTGGCCGGGTAGCGCGAGTGCAGCAGCCGCAACCCGCCTTCACCGGTGCTGAGTTCCGGGAACGCGGCGCGCAGGTCACGGAAGGTCTGCTGGGCTTCGGCCACCGTGGTGCAGCAAACCAGCGCGGTCCCGCTCTGCGCGACGACGGGCTCAAGTGCCTCGCGCAGGGCCTGGCGGCGACCTCCGGCGCATACGGGACTGCCGGCAGCGGGCGCCGTGTCCCAGACGACAGGCAGCATCCGCACGTCCAGGGTGCGACGGCGCTCACTGTCCGTCTCCCGTGGCACGCAGACTTCGCCGGTCGCGGCGCCGGTGAACATCCAGCCCGGGTAGCACGGTTCGACGGCGGACGGTTCGAGGAATCCGGCCCCGCGGCGGTAGGCATCCACCAAAGACGAGGCTGTGCGGCCGGACAGGGTTGCGGACAGCAGGACCACCGGGGCACCGAACGCGCCGAGCCACTCCAGGAGCCGGGACAGCAGCTGATGCATCCACGGCCCGTAGGCATGCGCCTCGTCGACCACGAGCACCTTGTCGGACAGCCCGAACAGCCGCAGCGCGTTGTGCGTGAGCGGCAGCACGGCGCTCAGCGCCTGATCAATGGTCCCCGCCCCCAACGGGGCCAGCAGCCCACGCCGATGTCCGCGCAGCCACACCCCGGCCTCGGTCACGGTGGCCGGGTCCGCGCTCACGTCGCCCGCTGCCGGCGGCGGGCCGGCGGACTGCCCGGCCCCTGCGTAAGCGGGGCTGAGCCAGGCCATGGAATGCAGCAACGTCAAGGCCCGCTCACCGCTCAGGGCACGCTCCGTGAAGGCGCTCACCCGCGGATACATGGCGTCGGCGGTGGCCATGGTCGGAAGCGCAAAAAACAGCCCCCGAGCCCCAGCCGCATGACCCAACACCGACGCCGCGTACAGGGCCGCCTCGGTCTTTCCGTCACCCGTCGGCGCCGTGACCAGCAGCAGTCCCGGCCCCTTCTCCTCGACCATCCGCGGCAGACGGGCGACAAGGTCGGCCTGGAGAGCGTTGGGTGCGAACGAGAACATCTCCTCGAACCCTTCAGCGTCGAACCGCGCCCGCCCCAGCTGGGCTCCCGCCACCAGCCCCGGAGCCGCCTTCTGCGTACGCTCCCAGTGCATATCGACCTCTTCCGGCGTCGCACGCCACCCCTTCGGCGGCAGCAGCGGGATGATCGCCTCCTCCTGGCTGGCCAGCCAGTCCGCGACGACCACCAGCCCGGCGACGATCACCGCCAGCTCGGCCGGTAGCCCCCGCTCCGGCACCGCCCACCCCCCGGTGACGCGCCGCAACTCCCCGAAATGCGCCCGGCGTTGCACCGCCCAGCCGTCCCCGCCCAGCCCGGGCTGATAGGCACTGGCGTGCGCCACTTCTTTGGCTTTGAGGACCACGCCGAAACATCCGTGATGGCCACCGAGCAATTGCGCCACCTGATGACTCACCGCAGACCGCATCACCCGGCCGCCACCGGGATACCCCGCTTCGCCGAGCAACTGCACCAGCGCCCAGTGGGTGGCCATCTCATGACGAAACGCACGCTCCCGTTCCGCCCCCGGAGCGAACACATAGGCCGGATCGTTCCGTACGGCCGCGAACGCCTCCGGAACCTGGGCCTGAAACGGAGGAGTGATCTTCCCCAGATCGTGCAACCCCGCCCAGAACGCCAGCACCCGCCGAGCCTCGGCCACCGTCAGCCCCAGCGCCCGTGCGACCTTCTCACGCATTTGATCACTCAGCAGCACATCCCACAGGGCACCGAACACTCCCGCGGTGTCCAGCAGATGGCAGAGCACTGGGTACGGGCGCGGAAGACCATGCTCCTTGCCCCAAAACCGGGTGTCGACCGGGACATGTCCCGGCGAGACGGACTCACGCTTCATCATGACAGCCATGCATAACAGCCCCCACTGACAACGCATCCTCACCTGCACGGATACCAGAACAGATCCCAAGCAGGGCCGTAGAATCCAAGCCGTGGAACCTCAGCCGACGCGCGGGCAGACCAATTCAAGGCGAGTCCATTCGGATACCGTAAAGAACTCGCAAAGCACCTGAAGGAGGCCAGGTCAGGAAGGGTGCTCTCCGCGCGAGCGGAGGTGAACCGACACGGCTGTTGAGCCGGACGGCGCCGAGACCGTGCTCTCCGCGCGAGCGGAGGTGAACCGGCCCGATCGAGGGCGGTGTGAGCATGAGTATCGTGCTCTCCGCGCGAGCGGAGGTGAACCGACGTCGTGGGACTGGTTGGCCGCCGCGTTGAAGTGCTCTCCGCGCGAGCGGAGGTGAACCGCAGGTCGCCAGCCGCTGCCCGGTGTCGCAGTCGTGCTCTCCGCGCGAGCGGAGGTGAACCGCCCCATGATGATTTGGCCAGGCACCCGAACCAGTGCTCTCCGCGCGAGCGGAGGTGAACCCCACTAACTCAAGACGCAATGATCACAATCGGAGTGCTCTCCGCGCGAGCGGAGGTGAACCGGCGATGATGCCGGCGTCGACGGCGATGGGGAAGTGCTCTCCGCGCGAGCGGAGGTGAACCGTCGTTGAAGCTCATGCCGGTGCGCTTCTCCAGGTGCTCTCCGCGCGAGCGGAGGTGAACCGCCGCCCGCGCCGCACTCATCCCCGACCAGGCGGTGCTCTCCGCGCGAGCGGAGGTGAACCGCCCGTGAGCAGCCGACGTTCGGTGACCGGGGGGTGCTCTCCGCGCGAGCGGAGGTGAACCGCCGTCGATGAGCGCCTAGCCTTGCTGGAACGAGTGCTCTCCGCGCGAGCGGAGGTGAACCGTCCATGCAGCACCGCGGCGACCGCCACCCCCCGTGCTCTCCGCGCGAGCGGAGGTGAACCGTTGGGGCAGTAGGTCAGCGAGGATGCCGAGCCGTGCTCTCCGCGCGAGCGGAGGTGAACCGGAGAACTACGACGAGATGGCCAAGAAGACCGTGTGCTCTCCGCGCGAGCGGAGGTGAACCGAACGACACGGCCGCCTTCAGCCCGCCCCAGACGTGCTCTCCGCGCGAGCGGAGGTGAACCGCCGCCCGCACCACTGACGTGCGACGAGTGCGGGTGCTCTCCGCGCGAGCGGAGGTGAACCGGCGCGCGGGTCCAACGTCCAGGTCGTCCTCACGTGCTCTCCGCGCGAGCGGAGGTGAACCGTCCACCACGCGCTCCAGGAAGCTGGTCCCCTCGTGCTCTCCGCGCGAGCGGAGGTGAACCTGGGTGTTCGTCGGCATCCCGGTGCTCGTCGTCGTGCTCTCCGCGCGAGCGGAGGTGAACCGCTCGGCAAGTCCGGCGCCGACGCCCTCTACGAGTGCTCTCCGCGCGAGCGGAGGTGAACCGCGCAGCGTCGGGTGCTGCCGCTTCATCAGGACGTGCTCTCCGCGCGAGCGGAGGTGAACCGCAAGCGCGGTGTACACGATGTGGGGGTGGATCGTGCTCTCCGCGCGAGCGGAGGTGAACCGGTCCGCGCGGACCCGGGCGTCGGTGTCGACGCGTGCTCTCCGCGCGAGCGGAGGTGAACCGCAGTTCGGCAGCCTCCTCGGCGACATCTTCGGGTGCTCTCCGCGCGAGCGGAGGTGAACCGTGTGACGCCTGCCCCATCGCCAACGCGACGCCGTGCTCTCCGCGCGAGCGGAGGTGAACCTTCTTCGCCCCGGCCGTCCCCGCCGCCGCCTTCGTGCTCTCCGCGCGAGCGGAGGTGAACCGGCCCGCACCTGCAGACGTACGTCCAGTCCAACGTGCTCTCCGCGCGAGCGGAGGTGAACCGTCCTGGGACGCCCTCAAGGTCCCGAACGTCTGGTGCTCTCCGCGCGAGCGGAGGTGAACCGGTGGGGGAGGCTGCGGAGGCGCAGACCACGTTGTGCTCTCCGCGCGAGCGGAGGTGAACCGTACGCGTGGGGCGGCATCCTGGTGCGCACCTCGTGCTCTCCGCGCGAGCGGAGGTGAACCGGCTGCCATCGAGTCATCCCCTGCGACCCCGGGGTTCTCTCCGCGCGAGCGGAGGTGAACCGGTTTCGTACCCGAGGGCCGGGCCGATGATGGTGTGCTCTCCGCGCGAGCGGAGGTGAACCGGACATGATCGCAGCCCGATTCCTGCGGCAGGAGTGCTCTCCGCGCGAGCGGAGGTGAACCGTCCACGGACGGCAACTGATCCCCGGCATGAACGTGCTCTCCGCGCGAGCGGAGGTGAACCGGTCAACCGCGCGTTCGGCCGCAGCCGGCTGGTGTGCTCTCCGCGCGAGCGGAGGTGAACCGCCTGACCGGCTGGCGTTCCAGGCGACGTCGACGTGCTCTCCGCGCGAGCGGAGGTGAACCGTACGCCATCGCCTGGCGTAACGCGCTCCTCACGTGCTCTCCGCGCGAGCGGAGGTGAACCGACCGTCACGTTCGACACGCGGGTCGGGTTGTAGTGCTCTCCGCGTGAACGGAGGTGAACCGGACATCCACGGCAACCCGCTGAAGCTGACCCGGTGCTCTCCGCGCGAGCGGAGGTGAACCGAAAACCGGGCGCGCCGTGCAACCTGACGGCCCGTGCTCTCCGCGCGAGCGGAGGTGAACCGATCAGCAGCATCGCCAAGGCCATCGTGGCGGGGTGCTCTCCGCGCGAGCGGAGGTGAACCGGAGCCGGAGGCCCGGCAGACCGCCGTCGCCGAGTGCTCTCCGCGCGAGCGGAGGTGAACCGTCCGCCCGAAGAAGGACCGCAGTACCGCCCCGTAGTGCTCTCCGCGCGAGCGGAGGTGAACCGGCCCTCAACAGGCCGTCAACCGAGCACGCCAAGTGCTCTCCGCGCGAGCGGAGGTGAACCGACGGACAAGGGCATCACCGTCCTTTTCACCTCGTGCTCTCCGCGCGAGCGGAGGTGAACCGGAGACCCTTGCGAAGACCAGGCGTGCCAGTGCGTGCTCTCCGCGCGAGCGGAGGTGAACCGTCGCGGTGCCGCCACAGCGACGGTCGGGCGCCGTGCTCTCCGCGTGAGCGGAGGTGAACCGCTGATGCTCGACATCGCGAAGGGCATGCAGGCGTGCTCTCCGCGCGAGCGGAGGTGAACCGGCCGAGAACGAGCGGCTGAAGGCGGCGAAGCCGTGCTCTCCGCGCGAGCGGAGGTGAACCGGCCATGGAGTAGCCCTGCTTGAAGGCGTCGTAGTGCTCTCCGCGCGAGCGGAGGTGAACCGTCGGACACCGAGGTCAGCGCGTGGCTGCTGTCGTGCTCTCCGCGCGAGCGGAGGTGAACCGCCACCGGGGACGTAGCCGACGTCCGCCGCCCCGTGCTCTCCGCGTGAGCGGAGGTGAACCGTCGGAGCTGGCCAGGGAGCTGACCACCCGGGTGTGCTCTCCGTGCGAGCGGAGGTGAACCGCTTCCAGGTCAGCGGGAACTGGCCAAGGCTGAGTGCTCTCCGCACGAGCGGTGGTGAACCGAAGCCGGAGACCGAGCAGCAGGACCAGCCTCAGTGCTCTCCGCGCCAGCGGAGGTGAACCGTACTGGATCTTCCCCGTCCGTGACGAGCACGGGGTGCTCCCCGCGCGAGCGGAGGTGAACCGCCATGGTGATCTACCACAGCGAACTTGCGGGCGTGCTCTCCGCGCGAGCGGAGGTGAACCGGTCCGCCTCGACGGTCTGCACCGGGCGAAGATGTGTTCTCCGCGCGAGCGGAGGTGAACCGTACCCGGTTCAGTGAAGGTCAGCTGGGGCCGTGTGCTCTCCGCGCGAGCGGAGGCGAACCGACGAAGACGCTTGTCGGCGACGCTTGAAATGTGGCTCAGTCAAGATTTCCGTGAAGCCGATCGTGCGCCTGTGCGCCGGTGACGCTCCGTCACAGGCCGCGTGATACTCGCCGAGTGTGGGGAGCTGCTGAAGACCATGTTTCCGCACCTCGAAGGGGTGCTGGTGGAAGAAGTGAGCCCCGAGGGTGGGGTGTTGCACATTGTGGCAAGAACCGTGGAGTCGGTTCCGGTGCCGTGCCCGGACTGCGCAACGCCCTCGGTGCGACGGCACAGCGGATACCAGCGCCGTCTCGCCGACGGTGCGGTCGGCGGCCGTCAGGTGTCCATCGAGCTGACCGTCCGCCGCCTGTTCTGCGACGACCAGAGATGTGCACGGGTGACCTTTGCCGAGCAGGTCGACGGGCTGACCGTGCGGTATGGGCGTCGGACGCCGCAGCTGCGGTGCTTGTTGAGCGCGATCGCGGTGGCCCTGGCCGGCCGGGCCGGAGAGCGCCTCGCGGCCCGGCTGCCGGTGCCTGTCAGCCGCACTACCCTGCTGGCCCTGGTCATGGCCCTGCCCGATCCGTACGCCGAGACGCCCCGGGTGCTAGGGGTCGATGAGTTCGCCACCCGCAAAGGCCACAAGTACGGCACCGTGCTGGTCGACTGCGAGACCCATGCTCCCATCGACCTGCTGCCCGACCGGGAGTCGGCGACGTTCGCAGCGTGGCTGACCGACCACCCCGGAGTGGAGATCATCTGCCGTGACCGGGGCGGCGCCTTCGCAGACGGTGCCCGCACCGGGGCCCCAGATGCCGTCCAGGTCGCAGATCTCTGGCACCTCTGGCACAACCTCGCCGAGACCGTGAAGTCCCTGGTCAGCAAGCACAGTTCCTGCCTTCGTGAACCCGCCCTCGCCTCGGAGTCACCCCCTGAAGTCCTGCACCCGCCGCTCTCCCACGCAGGCCGGCTGGCCGAGCGGGCCCGGCGGCACCACGCCGCCGTGCACGATCTCCTCGGCCAGGGCCTCACCATCCGGGCCGTCGCCCGCCGCCTGGAGCTGTCCCGCAACACCGTCCGCCGCTATGCCCGCGCCGTCACCTGGGAGGAACTGGCCACCGGCCGCTGGCAGAACCTCCCCAGCACTCTGGACCCCTACAAGTCCTATCTGCACCAGCGGTGGCACGAGGGCCACACCAGCGGTGCCAAGCTCCACGCCGAACTCCGTGAGCGCGGCTTCACGGGGTCCTACTCCGTCGTCCGCGACTACCTCCGGCGCTTCCGCCGAACGTCGGGCGACCGTCCGCCCCCAGCGCGGCCGCCCGGGGTCCGCAAGGTGACCGGCTGGATCACCCGGAACCCCGACCGCATGAACGACGACGACCAGCAGAAACTCAAGGCCATCCTGGCCCGCTGCCCCGAACTCGAAGCGGCCACCGGACATGTCCGGTCCTTCGCCGCGATGATGGCCATCCGCAGCGCGAGCCGACTGCCCGAATGGATCGCCACCGCCCGCGCCGACGAGCACCACGGCCTGCGCGGCTTCGCCGATGGCCTGCTGGCCGACCTCGACGCCGTCATCCTCGGACTGAGCACGGAATGGAGCTCGGGCTGCGTCGAGGGCAGAGTCACGGACATCAAGCTGCTCAAGCGGCAGATGGCAGGCCGAGCCGGACTCCCCCTGCTCCGCAAGCGCGTCCTTCTCGTCGCCGCCGACCGCCGACAACACAGAGTTACGAACCAGACGGCTCACTGATCGGCTTCACGGAAATCTTGACTGAGCCTGAAATGTGAGCCGATTCCGGCGGGTGAAAAATGACCCCCCGCTGCGTCAGTTGATGTTGGTCATTCCCCGGTGTTGGCGGCGGGAACCCGTCCGAGGTCGCGGCCGCGCATGCGATAGCTGTCGCCCTTCAGCGAGATGACCTCGGCATGATGGACGAGTCGGTCGATCATCGCGGCGGCGACGGTGTCGTCGCCGAAGACCTCGCCCCAGCGCCCGAAGGGCTTGTTGCTGGTCACGATCACCGAGGCACGTTCGTAGCGGCCCGAGATGAACTGGAAGAACAGGTTCGCGGCCTCGGGCTCGAAAGGGATGTAACCCACTTCGTCGACCACGATCAGCGGAATCCGTCCCAGCCGGGTCAACTCGTCGCTCAGACGCCCTGCTTGATGGGCCTCGGCGAGACGGGCGACCCACTGGGCGGCGGTGCCGAAGGCGACCCGGTGGCCGGCCTGGCAGGCCCGGATGCCCAGGCCAGTGGCGAGGTGGGTCTTGCCGGTGCCGGGTGGCCCCAGGAAGATCACATTCTCCTTTCCGGCGACGAAGTCCAGCGTCCCAAGATGGGCAATGACCTCGCGTTTCACGGACCGCTGGTGGTCGAAGTCGAAGTCCTCCAGCGACTTGCGAGAGGGAAAACGGGCCGCCCGGATGCGTCCCTCGGCGCCGTGGGAGTCGCGGGCGGCGACCTCCCTCTGCAGGCATGCGGCCAGATACTCCTCGTGGCTCCAGCCCTCGTCGCGAGCCCGCTCGGCGAGCCTGGCAGCAGCGTCCCGCAGGGCCGGGGCCTTCAACGCCTTGGTCAGATAGATCAGTTCGGAGCCGACGTCGCGGCTGGTCCTGGCCTGGTTCGTGCCGTTCTTCGTGCTCATCACGCTGCCCCTTCACCCGTGCTCAGCCCGCCGTCGATGACGCCGAAGATCCGGTCGTAGGTGTCCAGCGACCGTTCCTCGACCTCTGTCACGTCCACTGGCGCCGGTTTCGTGCCGGCGGCCGCCTTGCGGGCGACCGCGGCAGCGGCCGCGTGGTCCGGGTCGGTGATGGTCTGGTGGCGGGCCCAGCTGCGGGCATGGCGGGCGACCTCGACGCCGTCGCAGGTCACCAGGACCTGGTCCAGGCCGGCGGCGACCTCGATGCGGCGGCCGACGGCCAGCGGGTGAACTGAGTAGTCGCAGGTGTCCAGGCGGACGTAGTGGTCCCGGGGCAGTCGCAGAGATGCCTTCCACCAGCCCGGCGGGGCGATCGGCGGCAGGGCCAGCATCCGGGACCGGTCCGCTTCCAGCCGGTCCGCCGGGCGGGCCTGCAAGGTGCGGTGGATGCGCCGGTTCGCCCTGGTCAGCCAGTCTGCGAGCTGGATGTTGAAGTCGGCCGGCGAGGTGAACACCCGGCCGGGAAGGAACGACGTCTCGAGATAGCCGTTGGCCCGCTCGACCAGGCCCTTGGACTCAGGATCCCGTGGCTTGCAGAGCAGGAACTTGATGCCGAGCAGTCCGGCGAACGCAGCAAATTCGTCTGTGAGTTGGGGTCCGCCGGACCGCCAGGAGCCGACGGCTCCCTCGTTGTCCCAGACCAGCACCCGGGGGACGGCGCCCAGCTCTGTCAGCAGCCGCCAGTGCCCGGCGATCAGGTCGGCCGCAGACCTGGAAGGCAGCATTCGGGCGGTGATCCACCGCGAGTAGCCCGCGACCATGACCAGCACCGGCGGCCGCCCGACCTGACCGAAGCCGAGCGGGATGTCTGCCGGCGGGAACCACAGGTCGCACTGGCCGATCTCGCCCGGCTCATAGACCGTCCGCGAGGCCGGATCCGCAGGCCGATAGGCCGGCCGCAGGTCCCTGACCCGGTCCTTGAGCACCGTCAGACCCCGGTCCCAGCCGATCCGTTCCGCGATCACCGTCGCCGGCATCTCAGGCCATTGCTCGAGCAGTTCACGAATCTGCGGCTCGACCGCGTCCACGATCGAGCCTTTCGGCGCCCGCTGATACTTCGGCGGCGCGTCGTCCGCGATCGCCCTGCGGACAGTGTTCCTCGCGATCCCCAGCTTCCTCGCGATCGCCCGAACCGGCATCTGCTCGGCCCGGTGAAGCCGACGGATCTCCGCCCAGTCCTCCACGCTGATCACCACTCCTCCCGGCCTGACTCAACGAGCCAGACCCTTGGAGGGGGTCAACTTTCAAGCGCCGCCCCTGGTCCACTTTTCAGGCTCAGTCAAGATTTCCGTGAAGCCGATCAGTGAGCCGTCTGGTTCGTAACTCTGTGTTGTCGGCGGTCGGCGGCGACGAGAAGGACGCGCTTGCGGAGCAGGGGGAGTCCGGCTCGGCCTGCCATCTGCCGCTTGAGCAGCTTGATGTCCGTGACTCTGCCCTCGACGCAGCCCGAGCTCCATTCCGTGCTCAGTCCGAGGATGACGGCGTCGAGGTCGGCCAGCAGGCCATCGGCGAAGCCGCGCAGGCCGTGGTGCTCGTCGGCGCGGGCGGTGGCGATCCATTCGGGCAGTCGGCTCGCGCTGCGGATGGCCATCATCGCGGCGAAGGACCGGACATGTCCGGTGGCCGCTTCGAGTTCGGGGCAGCGGGCCAGGATGGCCTTGAGTTTCTGCTGGTCGTCGTCGTTCATGCGGTCGGGGTTCCGGGTGATCCAGCCGGTCACCTTGCGGACCCCGGGCGGCCGCGCTGGGGGCGGACGGTCGCCCGACGTTCGGCGGAAGCGCCGGAGGTAGTCGCGGACGACGGAGTAGGACCCCGTGAAGCCGCGCTCACGGAGTTCGGCGTGGAGCTTGGCACCGCTGGTGTGGCCCTCGTGCCACCGCTGGTGCAGATAGGACTTGTAGGGGTCCAGAGTGCTGGGGAGGTTCTGCCAGCGGCCGGTGGCCAGTTCCTCCCAGGTGACGGCGCGGGCATAGCGGCGGACGGTGTTGCGGGACAGCTCCAGGCGGCGGGCGACGGCCCGGATGGTGAGGCCCTGGCCGAGGAGATCGTGCACGGCGGCGTGGTGCCGCCGGGCCCGCTCGGCCAGCCGGCCTGCGTGGGAGAGCGGCGGGTGCAGGACTTCAGGGGGTGACTCCGAGGCGAGGGCGGGTTCACGAAGGCAGGAACTGTGCTTGCTGACCAGGGACTTCACGGTCTCGGCGAGGTTGTGCCAGAGGTGCCAGAGATCTGCGACCTGGACGGCATCTGGGGCCCCGGTGCGGGCACCGTCTGCGAAGGCGCCGCCCCGGTCACGGCAGATGATCTCCACTCCGGGGTGGTCGGTCAGCCACGCTGCGAACGTCGCCGACTCCCGGTCGGGCAGCAGGTCGATGGGAGCATGGGTCTCGCAGTCGACCAGCACGGTGCCGTACTTGTGGCCTTTGCGGGTGGCGAACTCATCGACCCCTAGCACCCGGGGCGTCTCGGCGTACGGATCGGGCAGGGCCATGACCAGGGCCAGCAGGGTAGTGCGGCTGACAGGCACCGGCAGCCGGGCCGCGAGGCGCTCTCCGGCCCGGCCGGCCAGGGCCACCGCGATCGCGCTCAACAAGCACCGCAGCTGCGGCGTCCGACGCCCATACCGCACGGTCAGCCCGTCGACCTGCTCGGCAAAGGTCACCCGTGCACATCTCTGGTCGTCGCAGAACAGGCGGCGGACGGTCAGCTCGATGGACACCTGACGGCCGCCGACCGCACCGTCGGCGAGACGGCGCTGGTATCCGCTGTGCCGTCGCACCGAGGGCGTTGCGCAGTCCGGGCACGGCACCGGAACCGACTCCACGGTTCTTGCCACAATGTGCAACACCCCACCCTCGGGGCTCACTTCTTCCACCAGCACCCCTTCGAGGTGCGGAAACATGGTCTTCAGCAGCTCCCCACACTCGGCGAGTATCACGCGGCCTGTGACGGAGCGTCACCGGCGCACAGGCGCACGATCGGCTTCACGGAAATCTTGACTGAGCCACTTTTCAGCCGTCGCCGACAGACGCTGGCACTCGGGACTGAGACGGGGTGCTCTCCGCGCGAGCGGAGGTGAACCGGACGCCGACCGAACCGTCATGCTGACCGTGGAGTGCTCTCCGCGCGAGCGGAGGTGAACCGGCCACCGTGGATATCAAGCTGGCCGAGCGGAAGTGCTCTCCGCGCGAGCGGAGGTGAACCGTGGCGCCAGCCGATGGCCGTGCGCTCACCGTCGTGCTCTCCGCGCGAGCGGAGGTGAACCGGACGGGGACACGCTTCGCGTGATGCTGGACCAGTGCTCTCCGCGCGAGCGGAGGTGAACCGGCGGACAACGAGGTGCGGGACGGGATCCGGTCGTGCTCTCCGCGCGAGCGGAGATGAACCGACCGGCCAGGAAGCAGAGGGTGATGACATTCGGTTCGGTCCTCGCCACCATGGCCGTGCTCGCGGTGGCCGCCGCACCGAACCTGTACGCGACCAGCACAACGAGCCACGCCGCCTTGGCCCAGGCGTAGGGCGTCTCGAAGACGACCATGGGCCGCGCGATCCGGCGCGAGAACTGGAAGCACGTGGACTGATCCGCTCATGGCCAAGTCGTCTTTCGTGGGCGCTGGTAGTCCACGGAGTACACCCGGGACGGACGCGAGAGCCGGCCTGGGTTGACGGTGGTCAGGAACAGGTCGGCCAGGGGCAGGCCGGTGAGGCCGGAGCTGTAGAGCAGGGTTGGGTCCGGCATCTCCATCTCGACGCCCTGAGGTCGGACGGCACCTGCGGGAACTGCGCGAGGACGTGCGCCGGGCGGGCGGGGCGCGTGCGGCGGCCGACGCGGTGGAGCGTCTGCTGACGCGCCGGCAGGCCGGGGAGGCTCAGCCGCTGGGCGGAGTCCAGGATCCTCCCACGGCCTGACGCCGGGTGATCCACCGTACGGGGAGAGTATTCGGCATGACGATTACACCGAAGCAACGGGCAGCCCTGACAGACGCCGTCAGGGGCGGCACCGAAAGTCTTTTCCGGCGGGCTGCCACGGCCGCTTTCTTATGGGCCCTCGTGTTCACGGCTTTTCATTTCTACTGGTTCGCGGGAGGTCGCTTCGGTCTCGGCGACGGCCCGAAAATGATTCCGGAGACGGGAACCACTAAGGATCTCATCTGGGCTTTCGTGATCACCTCGATGTTCGTGGTCGGAATTTTCCTTCCGGTGGCTCTGACGCGTCCGTGGGGGCGCCGGATTCCGCGCTGGATCACCGTTTGCTGTCTGTGGATCGGTTCGGCGTTGCTCGTGGTGCGGGGAGGCGCGGGACTGCTCGACACCGCGCTGCGTGAGACGGGTCTGGCGGATCGGGGACTGACGGGCCTGACGTACCAGCAGATCACCGGGGACGCGCATCCCTCGCTGAACACGAAGGTGTCGGGCATCTGCATCGACGCCTACTTCATCCTGGGCGGCCTGCTGTACGGACGTACGGTGCTGCTGCACCGGCGCCTGGTCCGCGGCGCCGACGAGGGATGACCCACCGGCTCCCGGCGCCCTAAGACGGTGTCCTATGTGGTGATCGCTCGTTGGTCTGTTCATGGGGCGGGGTACGTGGAGTTGGATTGTTCCGGACGGGCTGTGGGAGATCGCCAAGCCGTTGATCCCACCGTCGAAGGTGCGGCCGCAGGGCGGCGGCACGCAGGACACGCCTGATGAGACGCTGTTTGCGGCGATCATCTACGTGCTGGTGAGTGGGTGCGCCTGGCGGGCTCTGCCACCGTGCTTCGGCATATCGAAGTCGACGGCCCACCGCCGGTTCCTGATCTGGTCCAGGGCCGGGGTCTGGGGCCGGCTGCACGAAGCGGTCCTGCACCGACTCGACGACGCCGGTCTCATCGATGTCTCCCGCGTCGTCCTCGACTCCGCGCACGTGAGGGCTAAAAAGGGGGCGAACACACAGGTCCGAGCCCCGTGGACCGAGGTAAGCCGGGTTCCAAGATGCACGTCCTGTCGGACGCGAACGGACTGCCCCTGGTCGTCGGCGTCTCCGCCGCCAACGTCCACGACAGCGAGGGCCTGAAGCCGATGGTGGCCGGTCACCAAACGAGACACGACCCCCACCGCGGCCGCTGCTTCAAGCCCCAGCGCCTCCATGCGGACAAGGCGTACGACATTCCTCACCTGCGGAAATGGTTACGCGGCAAGCGCATCGGCGTGCGCATCGCCCGCAAAGGCATCGAGTCCAGCGAACGGTTGGGCCGCCGCCGTTGGGTCATCGAGCGGACCATCTCCTGGCTGTCCGGCTACCGCCGAATCAGCCCCCGCTACGAACGCAATCCCCGGAACTACCTGGCCTTTCTCGGCCTCGCCGCTGCACTGTGCTGCTACAAGCGACTGGTCCGCCTCACCACATAGGACACCGTCTAAGAGCTCGTAACACGATCTTGGCGAGGAGCTTCGGACTGGCTCGGTATGTCTGCTCTCACTGGCGGCCTGATCGTCTCTGGGTGATGCGGCGTGTGCTTCCGGTACGGTCGCGGCATGACTGGCGTGTTCGACGTGGCCCAGGCTCTAGACGGCGGAATCACCGACATGGAGCGGGCGTGGGCATTCGTCCGCGGCTTCGCCGCTGCTTGGGACGAGCCGTTGACCGAGGACGACGGCACGCCTGCATCGGAACTGGCGCGGGCCGAGGCGACGCTCGGCTGCTCCCTGCCGGCCGTGCTGCGCGAGTTCTACACGCTCCTGGGTACGCGGTCCGGCCTGCTCGCCAACCAGGATCCGCTGCTGCCGCCCGCCGAGATGTTCGTGCATGACGAGTGCGGCGGTGTCCTTGTCTTCCGCAGCGAAAACCAGGGCTGCGCCTTCTGGGGCGTGCGCCTGCGCGACCTTGATCAGGACGATCCGCCGGTGCTCGTCCAGGCGCGGCACGGCTGGGTGCCGTTCTTGGACCGGGTGTCTCTGGCCTGCGTCGAGCTTGTACTGAGCGAGGCACTGTTCGGCGGTGGCGGTCAGCTGTACAACGCGTGCGAGCTGCCGGCGGACCTGCTTGGGGCGGTGCCCGCACGCTTCCAGCGGGTCGCGCTGCCCGACTATCCGATGTGGACGGGTCCGGAGGACTTTCCAGTGCGTTGGTTCTCCGCCCCGGGACAGTTGCTACGCCAGGACGGCTTGGGCGCCCACAGCTGGCTGCACGTTCGGGGCCGGACCCGGGCCGACCTGGAGGCGATCTGCGAGACCGTTCCCGGACGGTGGGCCCTGGGATACACCGAGTCACTGGACGCCGAGCCGCTGCCCTTCTGAACCGTCATGATTCGGGCCTGTTGAGACGTCGCCAGCAGATGAGGCTGCAGGCCAGGGATACGAAGGCGTCGTGGAGTTCGGTGCGTCGTTCCCAGCGGACGGCGAGTCTTTTGAAGTGGTGGAGCAGGGCGAAGGTCTGCTCGACGACGTAGCGGAGCTTGCCCAGGCCCTGGATGTTCGGGGCCCCCTTGCGGGAGATGACCGGCAGGATCCGGCGTTTGCGCAGCTCGTCGCGGTTGGCAATTGGAGTCTTAGCCCTTGTCGCCGAGCAGGGCCTCGGGTCGTTTGCGGGGACGGCCGGGGCGGCCCGCGACGGGCGGGATGCCGTCGACCAGGGCGAGGGTCTGGGTGACGTCGTTGACGTTTGCCGCGGTCGTGATGACCTTGAGCGGAGTGCCGCGTCCGTCGCAGATCAAGTGGTGTTTGCTGCCCGTCTTCCGCCGGTCGACCGGCGACGGACCAGTCTCGGAGCCCCCTTTTTCGCGCGGATGTGAGAGCCGTCCACGCAGGCCCTCGACCAGTCGAGGCGGCCGGCCGCGTTCAGTTCGGCCAGCAGGATCCGGTGTAGCTGGTCGAAGACCCCTGCCTGCTGCCAACGTTCCAGGCGTCGCCAGCAGGTCTGCCCGGAACCGAACCCCAGCTCCAGCGGCAGGAGTTGCCAGGCTATGTCGTTGTAGAGGACGTACAGGATGCCCTGCAAGCAGTGTCGGTCAGCCACCGGCCGTGGCCCTGGTGACTTCTCGGGCCAGGGTGGCAGCAGCGGCTCGATCAGTGCCCACAAGTCGTCGTCCACGATCCACGGCCGAGTACTCACAGCATCACGAACGGCCGAATCGTCACACCGGTCACGCCCGACCAGGACATCTCACCAAGATCCTGTTACGAGCTCTATGGGACTGTCGGACGTGGCAATCAACGACATTGATTACCTGGATCTCGACTACTAATTCCGGAGCCCTTTATGGCGAGCATCAGTTACTGTGATGAGCCGAAGCGCGATAGTTGTCACATAGGCGGGATGTTGTCACCGCCCGCGGGGGCTGTGCACATCGTGCCCGGCTTCAAGCACAGCTCGCCGGTGGCCTCGTCGACACTGAAATACGTGTCGCACACACAAGCGCGCGCCAAAGGGCTCACCCCATCAGGACGATGCGAGCCCGGCCCAAAACCAGTGGCTATCAGTGAGCGTTTTCAGCGGGGCCACTGATCGTGTGACGGCAATGAGGCTTTTCCAACCTGGTTGCGTGGCACGTCGGTTGGCTGAGGGCGGCGTTGAGGAAAAGGTGAAGCTCCTGGTAGATGGGTTGTCGACCAAGATCAACCTGCCCGCCCGGAGCTTCACATGCTTGTCTACCCATCGGGGATCGATCTGTCCACCTCGACCCTGCGCTACCTGTCCGACCTGCTGAGAGCCCGGCGGCGTGAGCGCGGCACGCGCTGGCGCCGCCTGACCACGGACCGACAGGCTCTGCTCGCGCTGGCCCATCTGCGCTGCGGGCACACGTACGCCCAGCTCGCGGCCGGCTTCGGGATCGGGCTGGCCACCGTCTACCGGTACATCGTCGAGGCGGTTGAGGTCCTGGCCGCCCTTGCCCCCACCCTCCAGCAGGCCATGACTTTCGCCGCCAACAAGGCATTCGTGATCCTGGACGGCACCCTGCTGCACATCGACCGCATTGCCGCCGACCGCCCCTACTACTCTGGCAAGCACAAGCGCCACGGTATGAACGTCCAGGTCATCGCCGACGCGTTCGGACGCCTGCTCTGGGCCTCACCTGCCCTGCCAGGTGCCGTCCACGACATCAAGGCCGCACGCATCCACGGCATCATCGAAGCGCTCACCCAAGCTGGCATCCGGACGTGGGCCGACAAGGGATATCAGGGAGCTCAGGGGACGATCCGGGTGCCTTACCGGGGCCGCTGGAGCACGCTCCCAGCCGGGAAGCGGGCGGTGAACTCCTCCCACGCCAAGATCCGAGCCGTCGGAGAGCAGGCCAACGCCACCCTGAAGAGCTGGCGGCTCCTGCGCAAACTCCGTTGCAGCACCACCCGCATCACCGACATCGTCAAGGCCGTCCTGGCCTTGCACCTCGCCACGGCAGCCTGAGATCGCTGCGGCCGGAGGCGTGGACAAGGACAGCGCCACCATCAACGACAGCAAGGGAGACCGCTCACCATGACAGACGTCAGAGTCACCTACGACAAGACCGTCAACGCAGCGTACGTATACCTCACCGAACCGCAGGCTCGCGTGAAGTCCGCGCGCATGTATCCCTGCGATCCAGTGGACGTCGACGGCATGATCAACCTCGACTTCGACGAGCAGGGCCGCCTCATCGGCATCGAGGTATTGGCGGCTAGTTCGAAACTGCCCGAGTACCTGCTCCAGTCCGCGGAGCGACTTGACACCGAAGGTGCATGACCAGCCGAGCACCACGCTCGCGGCGAACAGGTTGGAAGAAGCTCACTGACTGACACTCCCACCGGAAGGAGATCACCACATGTCCGTCTCCACGGCCACTCGGCGCACGTACCGTGGCGGTACGACCTGCCGCCGGGAGGACTCAGCTGATGAGCGCGCAGCCCGACCACGCACCCGTCACGCCCTACGCCCCCCCCGGGGCTCCGGCCGAACTCCTCGCCCAGCTGCGCGCCGACCGGCGCGCCGCACAGTGGGTGCCGGTCTTCGAGCGGGAGTGGGCGGCGGCGCTGGAAGAGTCCCGCCGGACGTTCTCCCTCGCCGGGCTGTACGAGGTCGTCCAGGTCTGGCAGGCCCGCGTCGTCTCCGCCCCAGCGGTCGACGAGTTCCTCGCCTCCGGCCGTGACGAGACCGGGGTCGTGGACCTGGAGGAGATCCGGAGCAGGCGCCGGTGAGAGGTCGGCCGTACGCGGTCCGGCTGTCGCCGCCCGCCGCGAAGGTACTCGCCGCACTGCCCGAGCACGCGGAGCAGATGGTCTGGGACGTCCTGGACGCCGCGGCCGGGAACCCGTGGGGCTTCCCGCAGTGGGACCCCGGCGACCCCGAGGGCGAGGACGTGCGCATCGCGTCCGTCGGCCAGCTGTCCGTCATCTTCTTCGCGAACCACGCACTCGGGCACATGTCCGTCCTGGACATCGTCTCGGCTGAGTATCCCAACGAGGTTCCGTCCCATTCGGAGCGATGGTTCATTCCTGATGGCAGGATTTGGCCACTCGAGGGTGTTGGCCAGCGGTCACCATGGATCCACCCCGTGCGGGACCTTCTGCTTGGCCTCTCCCTTCTGAGCGCAGAACTGTCAGGCACTGAAGATCACGAAGACACCCTCCCGCGGCTGGAAGCGATTGGCTGCGCCGGGCGGCCGCGACCGAAGCCACAACAAACAACCGCTCTAAATCCCCTCAGAAGCCGCTGGTCGAGCCGGTCCCTGAGGACGGCGCCGGGTGCTCAGCGACCAGTCGTCGTATCCGCTCCCGCACCTCGCGCGGAACGTTGTCGAGGCCGCGCAGCACCCGGGCGCGCACGGTGTCCTCTTCGCCGGGCGGCAGGTCTGCTCCGCCGAGCAACAGCTTCAGCACATCGTGAGCCAGAGAAGTGGCCGGACCTCCTGCTGATGTGAGGAACGTGGTGACGGACGGTCCGAGCCATGTGAAGACCGGGTCCATGACATGCCGTACGACACCGTCGTTCGTGCCGCCGGACACGTCCAACTTGTGCTGCACTTCCTCCCAATACGTACGCGACCAGCCCGGGCCGTCGTTGCCCCGGGGGTAGCGGTACAGCCAGTTCATGTCCAGCGGGTCCGGCGATTCCACTGCGCCGGACTGCAGGATGATTTCCAGTTCCCTGCCCTGATCGGACCAGGTGCGGCGGGCCGAGAGGGACACGGCGAAGTCGGTCCACTGCTCCTCGTCGAACGAGGCCCGCCACAGCAGAACATGGCGGTGCCAGGCACTGGCATGGTCGTTCCAGGACGGGAACAGCTCGCCCGCGCTGACACGGCCCTTCAAGAGCAGGATCACCAGGACCAGGTTGGCGCCGTAGATGCCGTGACGGGCCGAAGTCCGCAGTCCCGGGGAAGCGGGAAAGCGGGTGGGCCGGTAGGCAGGATGGGGCTCGTGCGTGCGTTGGCCGTGCTGCTCGAGTACGCCGATGAGGAGACGTGCTAGCTGGTCGCGCTCGGCAGCGGGGATCCGGCGCACCATCGATCCGGCGAATCGCAGCATCTGGCGGGAGGACAGTGGCGCGTACGAGAGCAGGGTGTAGGCGAGGTCGTCGTCGACGCTGCTCTTAGCTGCGGACAGGGAAGGGCGGTGCGTCAGAAGGCTGGTGAGCACGTGCAGGGCGAGCCGTACGACCAAGTACTCACCGAAAGTGGCGTGCAGAAACTCGTACGTGGCCAGTGCGCGCCCGTCGCGCACAGACTGGGCACGCTGCACGAAGAAGAAGCGGCCGAGAGCCACTTCGGCGGCACCGAGCGGCGTTCGAAACCCGGAGGCCTCCGCGGATGCCCTGCCCAGGAGCGCCGTCAGGTCCTCGTCGAGTTCGGCGGCCGACACCCACTGGCGGCGGCGGTTGTGCAGAGCGAAGGCGACCAGGGACAGCCGTTGCAGTTCTCGTTCGCCGCGGGCCCGCGTCTCGTCGTCCGGTGCGGCAGGGGCGGGGCCGTCCTTGTCGATTTCGCGGCGGGCGAAGGCGGTGAGCAGTTCCTCGTACAGCTCGGCCTGGTCAAAAGGGCCGTCGCTGTCGCGGCGCAGAGCGTTGTCGGCGGCGTCGTATAGTGCCAGCATCGTCAGCAGCAGTGGTTGCTCAGCGAGCGCTAAGTGTCGCTCGACGGCCTCCCAGCTCAGCGGGCGCAGCCCGCGGGCTGCGAAGCTGTCGGCATTGGCCTCGTTCCACACTGCGAGCCAGCTGCGGATCTGCTCGGGTCGGAACGGCTCCAGGCGCAGGGCGACGAGGCCCTCTGGGTAGCGGGCCCGGTCGGCGACGGCGATGCGGCTGGTGACGAGGGCACGGATGGGCCGGCCCTGTTCCGCCTCGCGTTGCTGGAAGCGGGCGACGCGGGTAAGGAAGTCACTGTGGTGGACCCCGGTGGTCTGCAGCAATTCGTCGAACCCGTCGAGGAGCAGGACGGGAACGGCAGTGCCGGCCGAGCGGACCAGCTCCGGCCACGACGCCCGCTCTCCGGTCGCAGTGCGCACCGCCTGCTCGATTTGGGTCTGGAGGTCGTCCTCGGCATGTACGTCCCGCAGCGGCACGCGCACGGGCAGGAAGCCGGCAGAGGGCAGTCGGGCGGCAAGGACTCGCGTCAGGACAGACTTTCCCGCGCCTGGCTGCCCGAGCACGAGGAGGGGCGCATCGGCCGGCCCAGCGAACGTCAGCGTTCCGGCGAGGTAGCCAGTGAGGTCCCGGCGGACTTGGGCCTCCTCCCACCAGGACTCGGTAGCCGGCCCGTTCGATCCGGACACCTCACGGACCCGGAAGTCCGGGTCGAGGTACATCTCCCGCAGCGTCGGTACACGGATGCCTTCCGGGCCGGACGAGGCGTCCAGGACGGTGCGGGTCAGCATGGCCTCGGACGAGCGGGCCAGAGCCGCCGCGACGTCCACGGGGGGACGGACTGTGCGGGCCAGGCCGGCAAGCAGCTCGCTGATCCCCCCGAGGGAGCGGCGCACCTCGGCCCGGGTCGCCCGGTGCTCGATCTGGGTCGTCCAGAACCCGAACTCCGGTGCCTCTTGGGCCAGCTGGGCATACAGGGACTCGTACTGCCGGACTGCCTCGCGGGGCAGCTCGGTACGGATAATCCGCCGGGCCTCGCCCCGGGATGTCTCCGTCTGCGTGTTCCAGACGCGGAGTCCCTCGACGAAGTCTAGAAACCTCGTCGACAGGCCCTCGTACCAGCGCTGCAGCTCGTCCGTGACCACCTCGAAGGGCCGGTGGGGCGCGGGGCTCGGCGCGTCGGAGGCGGCGAGCGAGCGGGCGAACGCGGCGCCGCGCTCCGCCACGTGCGGCGCGCCCGCGAGGGCGAGCTGTTCGTGGCGGGTCAGCTCCAAGTCCTCGAGGTGAACGGGCAGATGCTGTGCCTCCAGGGCCTGGAACCAGGCGAGGACGACGATCACGGTGTGGGCGGCGTGCAGCAGCTCGGTGCGCTCGGCACGGCCGTCCGCCAGGCCCAGGCGCCGCCCGATACCCCGCACGGCGCCACGGCCGAGCGTCAGCACGCTGCCCCGGGCGTCGGCGATCCGCACGAGCCCGTCAGCGACTCCGCCCGTCGCGATGTTTAGCACTCCACCGAGCGCCCGGTCCAGCGCGGCAACGGCGGGCGGGTCGCTACCCAGCAGCGCCAACGCGTCCGAAAACGACAGCAGCCTACGTGCCCCCACCACGCCCCCATGGTCCGCGCGTCGGTTGCGATGGTCTTTCAACACACTTTGGCACGTCGGCCCGGTGGGACGCTGATGTTCAGCTGCGGCGAGCGGGGCAGTTTGGCGAATTGCCGCTGGAGCTCCTCCACCCGGTCGGGGCGCTCTTCGAGACAGACCAGGTTGAGCCGGCCGAAGTTCCGGTATGCGGTGTGCTCGAGGAAGGTCTTGGCGACCACGATGGGGGAGCCGGGCGGGCCGTCGGTGTAGATGCCCGGGCCGGCGAAGGCGTCCACGATGGTGGCCTCGGGGAACTTCTGGAGGATCTTGCCCATCCAGCACTGCAGGTAGTGCCGGTACACGAGGTGCTTGACCTGCGTGTGCGGATCGCTCTCCCTCCCCCTGACACCACAACGATCGGGCACCCAGCGTCACCGCTGTGGGACTCGTTGTCTATAACACCAACTCGGCCATCTTCATCAGGCACGGCTGACCCACGCGTCACACGGCTTCCGGCCGTGCGGCAGGAGAGACAAGGGAGAGTGATCCTGGTTCCGGCCCTACTCCGTTCGAGTGGCCCTCAATCCGCCCCGTTGCCAGACCCGCAAGTCGCTGTCCGCTCGTGTGGGAGGGGCCCCGACACGGCCGGGGCCCCTCCCACACGAGCGGACAGCGCCGCCGACCGTCAGTACCAGTGCTGGTACTTGCTGTCGTTGCACTTCACCAGCCGAACCCCCCGGGAGCTGCCATCCAGGCAGGTACCCAGCACCGCGTTGTGCAGCTCATCTCCGCGCCACACCCACGCCTGGTACCGGCTGCCGTTGCACTTCACCAGGCGCAGCCCCCGGGAGCTGCCGTCCAGGCACGTGAGGGTGGCCACGTTCCGGAAGGAGTAGTCCTCGGGCGAGGCCTGCCACCTCTGGTACTTGCTGTCGTTGCACTTCAGCAGGCGGATGCCCCGCGAGCTGCCATCCAGACACTTGAGCGTCGCCTCGTTCTGCAGATCGCCCGGCGACAGCCAGTCGTCGGTCGCTGTTGCCGGGCTTGCCGCGATGCCGAGCGTGGCGGCGGCTGCGGCCGCCGCCACGAGGAGCCGGGCGCCGCGGGTGACGGAGCGGAACATGGAGCACTTCCTCCAGGGGTGTGGCAGGTAGGCCAACGTCGAGACGGCGGCCCTTTCCCCAGCGTCCTCCCCGTGTCCCTGCCCGCCGAAGTGTCCCCGGGGGAGCCGCCGGTTGCACGGGCACCGCCCGCACGCCCCTGCGCGTACATAGCGCCCCCCACCGCAGAGGCCATCGGCACCATCACCATCACTGCGCGTCTCCCCTTTGGAACCCGCAAGCAACTGCAGGACCTCACGCCGTTCTTCGCGTCCGAGCGGGCGCGGGCCAAGACGCTTTCCATGGCCTCAACCGCAGGATTGAACCAAAGGGAGGCCGCCGCCCGCCGATCCTTGTGGCACCGGGAAAAACAACAACTGCGCCGTGCAGGCCGGCTGACGGACAGCATCCAAGCCCTCGTCACCGGAGCTGTCACCCAGGAGGTCATCAAGCGTGGGTGGAAGCGCACCTGGCCCGACATCCCGCACCAGGCATACGGGCGGTGGCCCGGTTCCCCGGAGGGAGCATGGCCCGAGGCGCTGACGGTCGACCTGCCCGCCGACCTCGTGCAGGCAGTCCGCGCCGCATGCTGGCACACTTGCAGGAAGGAGATCGGCCTGCTGTACGGATGGCGCGAACGGCACCCCGACGCCAGGCCCCGCTGCCCCACGCGACCCGGATGCGACGCCGCCGCCCTCGCCGAATACCAGGAACTCGCAGCGAAGGTCATCACACCCGGCGAGGTCTGGCGCGCCGCCGTTGCACGCGGCATCCACGATGCGAGCCCCAGGGATTCGCCTGCCCGTGAACGCCGCCGCAGGCATCGTCATTGATCACTTAGCCGACGCTTCCGAGATCGGAAGGCGGCGGTCTCGGGCGCGGTCAACGGCCGCGCCCGCTCCACCCCCACAACTCGGTCCGCAGCGGGGCGGCGCCGCCAGCTGCCCTCGGAGGTGCACTCGTTGGCGTACAGCACGGTGCCGTCGCGCCGTACGACGGTGACCCGGTCGGAGCTGCTCGGACTCGATCACGGGCAGCGTGGACACCAGGCCCTGCGCGCAGGTGCCGTGGTTCTCTCCCACGACACGTACCGGCCCCCCGCCGCCGGCGGCTTGGGTGAGGAAGCGGTCCGCGATGCCGAGCTGTCTCAGGGCTTCCGCGGTGACCAGCCGACTACCTCGATCCGGTGGCCGGCCGCGCGGTAGGCGTGGGAGGAGGCGCGGAAGTCGTCGGGGTCGGCGAGCGCGGACTCCACCACGGCGTCGAAGCGCCGGTCGCGGACGTGGGCTTCGACGGCGGCCTTCAACGCGCGGTGTCGGGGCGGACCAGGGTTCCGGCCGTACGGACGTTGGCGGCCAGGAGGCTCGGGTAGTGCCGGTGCGCGGGCTTGTACAGGTCGCGGCCGACCCGCACGCAGCCGCCGCGGCGGTCCAGGACGGCCTGCACGAGGTCGGCGACCTGCGTCTTTCCGGCACTGGGCGACGGCGCTCTGTGTCGCGGTCGGGAGGATCACCCGGTGCAGCACGTCGGAGCTCTCTTGTTCAGACAGCATGATGAAGCCGGTGTTCCTTTCTGCCACCGTTCGGCCGCGTGGGCGGACATGCTCTCCAGCAGACGGTCGGCTTGAGGGCTGCATCCCAGGAGGCAGCTCACGATCCAGCGGGGGCACCCGTGGTGCCCCCGCCTCGCATTGGGTCTACAGCTCAGGAAGTGGGACTACTGCGGGTTGCGTGACTCGAGTTCACGGCGCAGGACATCGAGCGTGCGTCCGTCCTCCACGTGCCACAGCGTCCATCCGTTGATCACGTTGCCGGTCACAGCTTCTGCCGCCTTGGACGGCGAGGGGTACGGAGTGGCATGGCCATCGACAACCAACTGGCCGTCAGGCGTCACCACCGCGCGCCCAGACCGGTTGGCTCGGCGCTGGTGAAAGGTCAGGACCGTGCCCGCCTTCAGCAGGTCCGCTTGCATGAGATCGGCCAGCGGACCGTGGGGGACCACCTGCCTCGGCGATGACGGCTTGCCCCCGGTGCCGAGGGTGAGAGTCACCTGCACGGTGTCGTCGCCGCTCGCTTTCATCAAGTGCGCGATGACGGCCGGGTCGAAATTGATGCTGAGCGTAGGCATGCGGCCTCCCTTGTAGCAGTCCGGCCGACCCGGACCACTCGTATACCTCTGATCGTATGGCATCCAGGAGACTTTTTCTAACTTCTGTCACCAGTGATCCAGGAGAAAAAAATGCTGAGGTCGCTTTTTCGATTAGTACGCGATGTGTACGGCAAACGTACGCACTTCGTACGCTCCGTGGGGTAGGGTGTTGGTCAGGAGGTGTTCCATGTCCGAGTTGTTTGACGCGGTCGACGCGCTGGTCGCGTCCCGCGCCACGCTGCCGCCACCGGCGGAGCGCAAGCGGCTGCGTGCCGCGCACGGTCTGACGATTGACGAGGTGGCAGGCGCGCTGAAGGTGCGGCGGGCCACGGTGTCCGGCTGGGAGTCGGGCAAGACCGAGCCTCGCCCGCCGGAGCGCGACGCCTACGCTCGGCTGCTGGACCAGCTCGCGGAGCTCTACCCGGCGCCCTCAGCACTGGAGGAGCCGGACGCCCCGGCGGTGCCGACCACCTTCACCGCCGCGCCCGCCCCGGCTGAGGCCCGGACTCTGTCTACAGGCCCGGCGCCCGAGGCTGCGGACATGACTGCAACCGAGAACACTCAGACCAGCCCCGCCCCCGTCGCCGCTGCTCTGGAGGCCGCGCCGCGTCCGGCGGGCACCAGCAGGAGCACGTCGACGTCGCGCCGCCCGGCCGTGCGGAAGGCTGCCCCGGCAGGCACCCCGGCTGGCGGCACCGACCCGCGGTTCGAGAACGGTCCGTTGGCGGTCATCGACGTCGAGGATGGGCAGGTCCTCGCGTACTGCACTGGCGGTCTGGTCCTGGACGTGCCCGCCAAGTCGATCCCGGCCCTGGTGGACTGGACGCTGCGCGAGGCGAAGCTCGGCCAGCCGAAGCTGTCCGGGCCGGGCAAGGACGCCGACCCGCTGATCGTCCTCACCGAGGCCGCGCTGGAGCGCTACGGCCTGCCGGTCGCCCTCACGGATGAGGAGCGGCTCGCTGGGCGGATTCCGGAGGGCCACAAGGTCATCAAGCAGCTGGTCCGCGCGGAGTGGAAGCTGACGAAGCGCGGGTTTGGGCCGTGGGCGCGGATCTACCGTCCCGCACAGGGTTCGGAGCGGGCCTGCGTGCAGCTGTGCATTCCGTCCTGGAACGCGCTGGACACCCGGCACTGGGGCGAGGCCGGGCAGCTCCCGCCGGCGGAACTCGCCCGTGTGCTGGGCGTGTACGCGTCCCGGGTGATGACGCCGCGCGGATCGACGGCGGTGACCGGCCTGGAGCTGATGACCGCGCTGCACCCGCCGACCCGCGCCTCCGAGCCCGATGAGAGCGGGAAGCGGCACTCCGAGCACAACCCCGGCTCGCTGGGGAAGGACCCGGTGGACTGCGCCCCGTGCGAGGCCCCCGACGGGCACCCGCTGCTCAAGGACCTGCCGCGGTTCCACGTGCGCGGCCCGGCGGAGAAGCTGTTCGAGGAGGCGTACGACTGGGCGCGGCCGATGACGGATGCCGAGTGCACCCTGCGGCACCTGGTCGGCATCGACGTGAACATGGCCTTCGCCGCCGGCGCCAACGGCCTGGCCGTCGGCCTCGGCGCGCCCACGCACGTCACGGCGCCGGTGTTCGACGCGAAGCTGCCCGGATCGTGGCTGGTGGACCTCTCGCACGTCGACCTGTCGAGGGTGAAGGTCGGCAAGGACAAGTGGGTAGACCTGGACGCGAGTCTGCTGCCCAGCCCGTTCACGCCGAAGGGCGACCGGCCCGAGGGCCCGGCCTGGTACGCGACGCCCACCGTCGCCTACGCGGCGGAACTCGGCTACGACGTCACGCCGGTCGAGGCCTATGTGCGGTACGAGAACGGCCGCTACCTGGACGGCTGGTACAACCGGCTGCGTGACGCCTACCTCGCCACGATGGCCGACCTCGGCGTCCACGCCGACCTCTCCCCGGCCGACTTCCTCGCGGCGATGGACGGCTACAAGGAGCGTGATCCGGAGCTGGCGATCGTCGTCTCGGCCATCAAGGCGACGGTGAAGGGCGGGCTGGGCAAGCTGCGCGAGCGGCCCCGGGGTGAGGGCTGGCGGCCGGGCGAGCCGTGGCGGGCACTGTCGCGTCCGACGTGGCGGCCGGACATCCGCGCGGCGGTCATCTCCCGCACCCGGATCAACCTGCACCGCAAGATCGTCAAGCACGCGGCGTTCACCGGCCAGTACCCGGTCGCGATCCTGTCCGACTGCGTCGTCTACGCGGCTGGCGGTGAGGGCCCGTTGGACTTCCTGCCCTACCGGGACGGCAAGCCGCTGCCCGGCGGTTTTAAGCTCGGCATCAACCCCGGCCTGGTCAAGCACGAGGGCACCCAGTCCGTCCTATGGGGTGAAGAGGTCCGCGAGCGGTTCGACGCGCCGGAGCTCAACCTCGCCCGGTACATCAAGGACGGCACCGTCACCGACGCCGACAACGGCGAATAGGAGAAGGCGACGATGAGCATGTTCGGGGACGGCCTGGAAGCCGCAGTGCACAAGGCGTTCACCCGGCCGGCGCCCAAGAGCGCGGGCACGCAGATGCGGTACCTGGTCAAGCAGTACAAGGGCACCAAGGCGGTCGCCCAGCTGCTGCGGATCTCCCAGCGCACCGTAGAGCGGTACGTGAAGGACCAGATCAAAAAGCCCCGCCCGGACCTCGCCGCCCGCCTGGAGCGCGAGGTGAAGAAGCGGTGGCAGCCACAGATCCGCGCCAAGGCACGGCAGCAGGCGGCGACCACCGGCGGCATCGTCATCGACACCCGCGCCCGCCTTGGCTACACCGCCCCCATCGGCTCCACGGACCAGGACCGCATCCGGCACCTGACCATCGCCCTGCCGCCCCGCTACGCCGCCCAACTCTTCGAAGCCCAGGAACAGGGTGCCAGCGACCAGCAGCTCCAGGAGATCGCCGCCGAAGCGCTCAAGGAGGTGTACTTCCAGGACGGCGGCCGCCGCGCTGGAAGCCTGGAAGAGGTCCGGTTCACGGACATCGAGCACCTCGAGTTCGACCTGTAAGCGCGCCCCAAACACGCTGCGGGCCCCGGGCTGCGCTCCGGGGCCGTACACGACCGGAGCCTCGAGTGCGGGATGCGGCGCATTAGGGAGTGCCTCTGAATCCACCACCTTGTCTGTAAGTCTGCGGCACGATGACTCGATGACAGATGGATGGGGGGCGGTCACTGCAGCCGTGGTGACCATCATTGGAACGATTGTGGTGGGCATCCTCGCGTACCGAGCTGGTCGTGCCCAAGTGAGTGATCAAGCACGAGTTGAGCACGGTCAGTGGCTGCGCGGTCAACGCCAGGAGGCGTACGTGACGTTCCTGACCGCGTGGGATCGAGTCGTGAAGTCGCTCAAAGACGAGATGAAGACCATTGGGGAGAGCCAGCAGGCGACGCCGCCCACCGAACGTGAACGCTTTATGGAGGCTGCTGGAGAACGTGTTCTGTATGCACCTGCACCAGTCCGGGGACCAGCGGAGCAAGTGCTGCTGCTCGGCCCAGACGACGTTGCTGACGCCGCAGGCCGCATGGTAGATCACCTCGATGGAATGCAAACCGCAGCCTTGAACCGAATCCTAGGTGCGGCCGAACCGACGTCGACAGCGTTCTATGCGGCTCAGCAGGTGGCACTAAGGCATCGCCGGGAGTTTCTTGCCCTGGTGAGGGCTGTGCTGCGTACTCCGCCGACCCCGCACTAGAAGATAACCGCTCGGCGTTTTCAAGATGCGCCAACAGTCTCAGACGGCTGAAGTGGCGAGCCAAGCGCCGATCCGCGCGAGGTTGATACTGGCTGCGGTAAAACCGATGCCGAAGATGCGCGGCGCCGCGCAGGAAGCAGCCGAACGCGAGGCTCAGCGTCCGGTGTGCGGGGTGCGGGCAGAAGCGCCCACAGGGGGCAGGAAGTTCTTCCTCACCGCCTCGTGCCAGCCGTCGGGCGGGGCCCACGGACGCGGCCTCGCGCTGGGTCAGCGAGGGGCGACTGGTGCTCATGGCCCCGTATCCTCCGCCTCCGCACTCGACACCCCGACCCGCAGTGCCGCCCGCGCTGACCTGCCGGGGTCGGGCTCATGGTCGGGCCTGTGGCCGGCGCCCTGGTGCCCGTGGTCGGGGGCCCGCGCGGGCTGGGCAAGCCTCGGCACAGGGCTTGGGCAAGCCTCCGGCCGGGCTTGCCCAACCTCACGAGGCAATACAGCTAGGGCGCGTCCGCGGGCGGCCGTCGTCGACAGCTTCCATGGTGGGGCCCACAGAGGGCTGGAGGGTCGACCCCACCGTTGCACCGATGGGCGCAGCACCCCCGTCGTGCAGGCGCCCACCGTGGGCCCACACACCCGTCGCAGTTACTGACCTTTTCGGATTGGCTTCGGGGGATCTGGGGTGAGGGTCAGTCCGGTTTCGGTGAGGTAGCCGTCAATGAGCTCGGGGTGACGCTGGATGTGGGCGAGCCCTCGGCGGAGGGTGCGGGTGAGGTGGTCGGGGTCGGTGAATGCGGTGTTGGCCATCGGCCCGTGCCGTAACCACGACCAGATGCCTTCCACGGGATTCAAGTCCGGGCTGTAGGAGGGCAGCTGGATGATGGTGAGCCATTCGTGGCTGCCTGCGTACTCCCGCAATCCGGCAGCACGGTGGGTGTTCAAATTGTCCCAGACGACAATGATCGGGGCGCCGAGCTGCAGGTGCGCGCGGACCAGGAGGTCGCGGTAGTCCTGCCAGGCGAAGCTCTTGCGTGCTCCTTTGAGGAGCAGGTGGAAGCGGGGCCGGTAGATCAGCCGGGACCTTTCGCCGGGCCGGTAGCAGCACAGTGCGGCGACCGAGATGCGTCGCCGGGACCGTCCGCGCACTCTGACTACGGGAGTCTGTCCGCGCCGGCCCCAGGTGCGGGCGTGTGGCGGCGTCATCGCGAACCCGGCCTCGTCCTCGAAGACGATGTAGGCCCCGAGCGCCGCCGCGGCACTTCCACCTGCGGCCACACGTCCTTCTTCCAGAGCTCGACCGCATGCTCGTCGCGTTCCAGCGCGCGACGGGCCGGGCTCTGCCAGGACCAGCCGTGGCGGTGCAGCAGCCGCCACACTCCCGCGATCGAGCAACTGACCTGGAACTGGCGGCCGATCAGCGTTCTGACGCGTTCCAATGTCCACCGCTGGTCTTCCCAGCCATGCGCGGCCGGCCCTTTGGCCAGCTCCTTTTCCAGCAGGGCGAACCGTTCGTCCGACAGCTTCGGCAGTTTCGCAGGTCCCTTCGACTTCAGACCCTCGATACCGCCTTCACGCCAGTTGCGGCGCCATTGCTCCACCGAACGCTCGCTCACCCGCAGGTCTTTGGCGATGTCCGAAGTCCTGTCACCTCGTGCGAACCTCACCCCGGCCTCCAGCCGGATCCCTTCACGCGCAGCCCGCCGCTCAGCGGTCAGGCCCCCACCATCCGCGTACCGCATAGCACCGGCATACCGCAGGGATCACCCAACGTCACCACCCGAAGGCAACCCGAAAAGGTCAGTAGTGACCTGGACGGTTTCACCGAGCACCGCCTCCAGCCGGACGGCAGACTGCTCACCACCTACCGCCAGTCTGACTACTTCGTCTCCCGCACCCTGATCTTTCAAGGCAGCAACGCGCTAAAGACGGCCCGCCACCGCGCAAAGCAGTACCTGGCCGGTATGGCAGGCCATCAGTAGAGGCCTACGTCCAGCGCATTCCGATGGCGGACAGCTTCTCCATCCGCTCGGGCGTCAGCGTCGCGGCCCTGCTGCGCTGATTCCCGATCCAGGCCCCCAGCTTGTGCTCTCGCTCCTCCTGGTCTTCGCCGACGGTCCGCTCTATGTGCTTCCTCGGGACCTGAAGGTGGCCTTCGCGTTCGTAGAACTGTTTGGCGGCCTCGTAGTTCATCGCCCACTTGTCGGCCTGTGTGCGGCGCGGTTTCGGCTTTTCGTCCTCGGTGGCGGGTGTGATGCCGAGGACGTGCTCGCACATCCACTGCTGCACGGTCGTGAGCTTGTCCCAGCCGAGCCGCACCGACCGCACCCACCGCCCCAGATCCTCGCCCTGGCCCAGGACCTCGCCCGCCGTGGTGGGCAGCGCCTCGCCCGCGTCCAGGTGCATCCGGACCAGGTGGAAGCACCTCTGCCACGTCACCGGCCAGCTCGGGCACCACGACGCGTCGATCTCCTCCAGCTGCTCGCGCCGCTCGTCCGACAGTGCCCCGGCCGACGACTCCACCGGCAGGCCCTCGGCACGCCGCCGTTCGATCTCGGCAGCCTTCCGGGCGGCGGTCCGCGCGTTCTTCAACCAGATGCCCACCTTCGCGCCCTGGTAGGTGGCGTCCAGCGGGGCTAGAAGGTGCCCGTGTTCGGCGGCCCACCCGCGCGCGGCGGCCAGTCCCTCCTCCCACGCGACGTCGAAGTGCGACCACACCATGCCGAGTTTTTCCAGCTGCTCGACGCGGTCGGCGTCCATGTCCCCGCGGGCGTAGAACCTTCTGGCGTCGGCGATCCACTGCCCCAGTGGAAACGCGGCGAGCGAGGCCGGCCAGCCCTTGGCCTGCGTCTCCTGGCCGGTGTGGCCGGGCACGTGGAACGTGAACGGGACCTTCAGGTCGCCGTGTTCGCGGGCGTAGATGACGGCGGCTTCGATGCCGCGGCGCCAGTGTTGGTGTTCGGGGTTGAGGACGCGCAGGTTGATGAACGCCGCGAGGGCGGCCGGGTCGCGCGGCGTGGAGAACTTCAGCAGCGCCTTCGCGGAGACCGAGACGCTGGAGCCGTCCCCGCTGCCTCCCTGCTCCTTGCTGATTTCCCGCGTCTGCACGCCTTTGGAGCGGCTGGGGGCCTGCTGTTCGGCCAGCTGCTCCACGACGCGGGCGTCGTGTGCCCTGAGGGCCTCAAGCAGTTTCGCCAGTCCGCCGAACGCCCGGGAAGTGAGCATGTTGTCCGCTGTCTCCCCAGGCCCGAGCAGTACCGGCACCACGAGGGAGGCCGTCTTCCCCTCGCCCGGCTGCATCCGCAGTGCCCGGCCGACGGCCTGGACGAGGTCGGGCATGGAGCCGCGTACGTCGGCGAAGTAGACGGAGTCGCAGTTCTTGGTGTCGACGCCTTCGCCCAGGACCTTCACGGACCCCAGGTAGCTCTTCTCCACGACTGTGCCGTCGGTGGCGATGCCGTCGGCGAATTCCGTGAGGACGCGCCGGCGGTGGAGTGGCTTGTGCTCGCCGCACAGCCAGTTGACCCAGACGGCACGCGGGTACAGCTCGGGATCGGCGGCGTGCAACTGCGCGGCGATGTCCGGGAGACCGGCCGCGAACGCCTCGGCCTCCTTCACGACGTGGTGGAAGACGAGCGTACGCCTGAAGCCTTCCTCGGCCGACGCCTTGACCAGCGCCGTCTGCAGCGCGGCGAGCCGCGCACCACGTACCTGCTCGGACCGCGCTTCGGCGCCCAGGAGCTGCGCGGCCTGGAGCTGGGTGTCGGTGATGTCCACGCACACCACCTGGTAGGGGGCACAGATCCGCCGGTCGATGGCCTCCGACAGCGTCAGGGTGAAGCACCTGCTGCCGAACGGCCCGTCCGGATCGTCCTCCATGCTCGCGACCAGCTCGCCCGGCGCGCCCGGCTCGAAGTCCTCGTCCAGCTGCCACAGCCGGGGCGTGGCGGTCATGTAGAGGCGACGCAGGGCGGGGATGCGAGTGTTGTCGTGGACGACCGCCCATGGCTTGCCGATCCGGCCCGAAACCCTGTGCGCCTCGTCCACGACGATCAGGTCCCAGCCCGGAAGGCCGGCGGCGTGCGCGCGTTCCAGCGTGCCCAGCCCGAGCGAGGCGTACGTGGCGAACACCGTGACCTTGTCGAACGGCCGCACCCAGTCGACCAGCTCCTGCACGTCCGTGGTGTTGGGGAAGCCCGCTTCCTCCCCGCGCAGGGACGAGACTCCGATCATCGGGCCCCTACGGCCTCCCTCGCGCCAGGCGGTCTCGGTCTGGGCGAGCAGATCCAGCGAAGGGACGAGGACGAGCACACGGCCCGCACGGAGCTCCTCTGCACTCCGGGTGGCCACGAGGGTCTTCCCGGCCCCGGTCGCCATGACCACCTGAGTCCGCAGACCCCGCTCCGGCACAGTGGATCTTGCAGGCAATTCGAGCGCCCGGAGTACCGCGTCCACGGCTTCTCGCTGATGAGGACGGAGTTCCTTCACAGCCATCTGGATCTACCCTCTTCTACGAGCCGGACGAAAGGCCCCACACGCCAAACGCGGGAAACCAGCAAGCAACGACGTGCGATGGGCCACGACACCCCCACCGAAGCCACCGGGTTCACGCCCTCATCCGGGACCCAGATGACCACCTTGCAGCGGATCACAGACCCCACAGCACTGGAGTCATCTAAATCCAGAGTCTATCGCACCTTAAAAAAGAAGCAGGCGTTCTAGGGAATCAACACGCAAACCACGGGTACTCCACATCCATCACTGTCCACCCAGTCCCGGAGAGTCATGACACACAAGACTGAAAACGAGAAGGGCAACCGGTTCTGCAAGGCGTGCGGCACGCCCGCCGAAGACGGAAAGCTGTGCAACCACTGCAGCACCGTCCTGGACCTCCCCGACGATGCAGGGCTGACCGAAGACCAAGGTGCAGCAGTACGACGCAACTTCGAAGGACGCACCGAGCAGCAAAAGCAAAAGTGAGCGAAACGGCAGGGACAAACCCAACCCACTGAACAGCATGCACGGGGGTACACGGGCCAGCATGGCAACCAAGACCGATCGCATCATGTCCCTGCGCGCCGTGCGGCAACTGCGCCATGTCCGCGCCTTCTATGCGGCAGGAGTCCTGTTGTGGGCCGCCGCAGCAATCTGGACGGGATGGACCCATCCCGCAAGCCGGCAGATGTGGGTCTCCGTACTTCTCCTGGCGGTCTTCACAAGCCTGCTGTTCACGACTTCCCTGTGGCTGTGGCGCCTCCAAGCCGGCACAGCAGGCAGGCCGGCGCATCACGCTGCACCGCGACAGGTGGTCGCCCGACGCCGCGCGAACGCCTGAGCCCGACAGTCGCGTAGCCCCCTTCGAAACCAGGCCCTGCCCGCCTCAAGCGGGCCCATGCTCCTGGAGGCGCAGCCGGAAGGACCGCGGGGCACCAGAGAAGTGCAGCGGGGCCGCCGAGGGGGCGTCGCCCGTTACCTGAGGCGGTGTCAGGGCATTCGGAGATACATGAATCGAGATGCGGTAATGCAGGCCGCCTCCGACGGCGGCAGTCCAGTTTTCATCCCGATCTTGTGCGCCTTGCTGATCATGGGGCTGGTTCAAGTCGTACGTCCGCAACTGCTCTGGAAGATGAATAGGAACCTGCAGCGGGGATGGGTGAAGAACCCGGACGCGACCGAGCCCACCAGCAAGGGATATGCCATGCAGCGAGTGACGGGGCTGCTCTTCCTGGCGGTCGCCACATGGATGCTGGTGCAGCAGATCTGACTGGAAGCCAGACGAGCCGCAGGCTGCAACCCGGGGGAGTGGACGCTCTGGCGGCAGTTGAGGGCAAGGCGACTGAGGAAGGGAGGTGCGCATGGAGCAACGCCCGGATTCTCGTGTTCCGCCGTCATGGACGAGACCAGGTAACCGGTGGGGGCCGCGGGTTTACTGGCCGATGCTCTGTCTGAGCATCGGCCAGCTGGTGTGGCGGGTGATCGACGGTGACAGTGCTGTGCGCATCGTTGTGGCGGCCGGCCTGGTCCTCATATGGATCTGCCTCATAGCTGCCAACCGGGCTGCACGGCGCAAGGAGGCCAGCCGAGAGCCGCCCCTGTAGCCAGCCTGGCCCGCGCCAGCGGGCCTTAACGGCCTGGAGGCGCAGCCGAAGGGCCGTCAGGGTGGGGAGCGCAGCGGACTCACCCGGAGTCTGAAGCGAAGCGGAAGACCTCCTGCGGTGGACATAGTCCACCGCAGCTCCGGGAGCGCAGCGGACGGAGCGTCACCACCATTGCGCAGCAATGGTGGTGAGCGGGGATGCGCAGCATCCCCGCCAGCGTTCCCGCGGAGCGGGAACGCAACACCCGTGCGCAGCACGGGTGTTCGCTTGCACATCGCGCAGCGATGTGGTACCCGCTCCGCGGG